>CAWESZ010000001.1:0-455274 GCA_963811865.1 uncultured delta proteobacterium
CGGTCCTGTGCAAGGCTCGGACGGCGCATCGCGTCTCGAAGCGCATCGTTGATCAACGTCTGATAGTTCCCGCGATGAGCTTTGCGAACCAGTCCGCGAAAGTGATCCACAATGTCGCGGTCCAATCGAATAGTGATCCGAACCTTCTCCGGCGACAAAGGGACCACGGCCCCTCGCTTGCCCTTGCTGAGATCGTATTCCCGTTTCATATTCGTTTGTCCTCGTATTGCGTCCTCTCACGCGAGGTCGCCTTCCGCGCCGAGATAATGCGAATGGCGCTCCCGCGTACCGCGTACGAAACCGCCAGAACCCGCCCTTCAGCGTCCATCCCGAAGGTCAGGTACCGCACCTCGCTGGGGTGCTCATCCAGCAGCGTAACCGCCCGACCGTCGTCGAACACAATCACTGCGTCGACGAACTCAACCCCGTGTTTGCGGAAGTTCCGCGCCGCCTTTTTCGGGTCCCACTCGCACTCCAACTCCGGCCCCTGTTCTCCGTGTACAGTGTACACCAGCGCCGCCGCGGCGAACAACCCGATGGCTCCCGGGTTTCGCGGTAGTGAACCGTGGGTAGAGCGGATTCCTGCTACGCCCGCGATCAAGCCCTGAAAGCGGGCTCGGCGTGCGTGGCTAAAGGCCCGGAGGAGGACCGGGCGGCGCTGTGATGCGCGCGCTACGCGCGCATATCCTCAAGACAAAGCTCGATCGCCTCTTTGATATTCGCCATCGCCTCGGCAACCGTCTCTCCCTGGCTGTAGCAACCCGCGAGCGCGGGGCAGCTCACGACGTACCCGCCAGTCTCGTCCGGTTCCAGAAAAACCTTGAAGTCATATGCGCGCATTTTGAACCCTCCATCTGCGCGCGGGTCCGGACATCCGGGAAGTCTAACCGACAATCGCCCCGCAATCGACGCCGCAGTGCCCTCCGCCTGGGACGCGCCGGTTGTGGCAGGAAACCCACCACGCTGACCATGCTCGCAAACCGGCCACCGTTTACGTCATTCTGAGCGCAGCGAAGAATCTCACGCCACAAAGCCTCGCTCCGCCGGCAAAAGATGTCTATAACCGGGACGCGGAGGACCAACCCTGCTCGCCGATTTCTGGAAGACCGTTGACGCGGTGCTCCGCGAGCAAGGAGTGATCCCATGAAGACCCTGAAAATCGGAATCGCCTCTTACGAGGACATGAAAGCCCGCACCCTGGCGATTACGCGTGGCACGCTCAAGCCCAAGGCCGGCGAGCCGAAGGTATGGTTCACCTCGACCGAGAGTTTTGCCAAGGTGCTCTCGAACAAGAACCGCGTCCTGCTCGCAACGATCGCCGCAACCCATCCCGCTTCACTTCAGGAGCTGGCGGATCGCACCGGCCGCAAAGCCTCCAATCTGTCCCGCACGCTCAAGACCATGGAGCACTACGGCTTCGTACGCCTGCATCGAGGCGAGCGCGGCCGTCTCCGCCCGGAAGTACCCTATCAATCGATCTCGCTCGAACTACCATTCAGCGCTTAGGCGTCGGAATTTATCGAGGGGTGCGCCTGAAGCGCTGCGCAAACGCGAGGCAAGAGGCGGTCAAATGACAGCGGCGAGCGAGCTTGGCAAGCCGAAGGGACCGGAACCCGGAACCCAAAGGGTGGCAGTGGATGAAGGCCATCGCACGAAAGCACTGGCCTATTCTCTGGGCTCCGCATTTTCCCCTGTTGTCATCCCGAGGTGAGCTTAGCGAAGCCGAAGGAACCCGGAACGTCCCATCGCCGCGGAGCAAGCATCCAGTTCCCGAAACAAAGCTGTTAGGGTGTCAGCTATGCCAGACACCCTCAATTCAAAGACTGGAACAATCTGCCGTTGTCTTTGGTGGGAAGCACCGACATAATCGAAGCGCTTCATCGAGGTTCCTTGTGCCGACGGACATAACACGGAATTTTTTCTTCCCGGAATTGAAATTGGAACAGGCGAAGCCGGTGCTTGATCACGCCATCCCTCTTCTTATCGAAATTCGCAACTACGGCCTCAACGTGTTTCTCCGGTGTCAGCAAGACGCAAAAGGTGGAGACGAAGATCTGGCGATACTCTTACCATATCTGCATTTCCTCGAAATGTTGGACGGATTCACAGTTCTAATCGGTCAGGCCGTGGAAGTACCTTCGCGGCTGCAACTGAGAGCGATGCTTGAGGCCCTGTTGACGACCGAGTACATAACGCAGTCCGACACGATACGACGAGCACACGCATACCTAGTAGCCGACATCATACGCCGGAAGGAATGGTGCCTAAGGTGCGATCCACAGACGAAGCAGGGGCAAGGGTTTAAGAAGGCCCTCGAAGAAGACCCCGACCTTGGCGGAATGCGTGTACCGTTGTTATTGGGCTTGGCAGATCAATTGCGGAATTTGGATGAACTCTTCGCAAAGGAAGACTACCGCGAGGCTTTGAGCGAATACGAGCGATTGTCCGGTCCAAAAAAGCGGTATGTGAATTGGTTCGAGCTTTTCGGAGGACCGGGCAGCGTTCGGAAACTCGCAATCAAGCTGAAGCACCGTGGAATCTATGAGGTCCTGTACGGTGGCTGGTCAGCAGTGGGCCACGGGGTCGAAACGGTAAAACGCCAACTGGTGTCAACAGACAGGGGCGAGCCGGCTGTACGCGGACTCCGCGATCCTATCAGAATAGTTGCCGCGGTTAATGCGGGGGTGTCACTTACAATGAAAGCCACCCGCTGCGTTCTGGGCCACTACAGACCGGGGGAGCTGGATCGGCCGCACCGCCAATGGTATCTCCGCGAGGTTAAACCTCTTTGGGATAAAGTGAGACAACATTAATACGCAGCCGGACATTACGGATACAGCGACCCTCACCTAAGCCGCCGCCTGGGAAGAACGTGGCGCCGTTTCTAAGGCTGACGGGGCGCGGCAGTCCGCGGTTGGAGACGAGTCCAGGTCCGTGCCCGGACCACACACGTGAGATTCCCCCGACTCAACTCCGCGGTCGTGGCTCGCCGCTACCTCCCCTGTTTTTTTAACCCTCATTGCTCGGCGTTCGCGCTCATATCAGCTCCCCGCTTCGTTCGAGGAGTTTACGGGCCTCTAACTGACCAGCCGCGACTCGCTTTCAATTTCAGAGCCACCTCCAACATTCCCTCTCCCAACACCCCAACCGTTCCCTTGACGCGATGGTTATATTGGTTCCTGAGGCCATCATGAAACCCGAGAGGAAACCAATGTTACGCCGCGTGCTGGACGAGCCCGAAAACGCCAGCAGCCAGCAGTTCCGAAATGCACCTGCGTCGGACGGTGAATTGCTCGACGCCTATTCCGAGGCCGTTGCGGGGGCGGCCGAGAAAGTCAGTCCTTCGGTTGTCCATATCGAGAGTCTTACGCGCGAGGGCAACGATCGCCCGATCGGCGCGGGCTCCGGATTCGTTTTCACGCCCGACGGGTTCATTTTCACCAACCATCACGTGGTCGAGCAGGCCGCGCGGATCGCCGTGACCCTGCTGGACGGGCGGCGAATCGACGGCGCCGTAATCGGGTCCGACCCCCACACCGATCTGGCCGTGGTGCGAATCGATGCTGCCGGGCTGGTTCCCGGTGACGCTCGGCGATTCAACCCGGCTGCGCGTGGGGCAAGTGGCGATCGCAATCGGGAGTCCCTACGGTTTTCAAGCCAGCGTCACCGCGGGCGTCGTCAGTGCCTTGGGACGGTCGCTGCGAGCCCGGTCCGGCCGTCTGATCGACAACGTCATTCAAACCGACACGGCTCTGAACCCCGGCAACTCCGGGGGGCCGTTGGTGAACTCGCGCGGTGACGTGATCGGCGTCAACACCGCGGTGATTCTGCCGGCTCAGGGAATCTGTTTCGCGATCGCGATCAACAGCGCCAAGTACGCCGCGGCGCGCCTGATTCGCGACGGCAAGATCGTGCGCGCGTATCTCGGTCTGGCCGGGATGGACGCGCCGCTGCATCGGCGGGTCGTGCGGTTCCATCGACTGCCGAAGGCGAAGGGCGTGACGGTCATCTCGGTCGAGCCGGGCAGCCCGGCCGAGAAGGCGGGCCTTAAGCCCCACGACATCGTCGTCGCCTATAGCGGCAACCCGGTCGACTCGATCGATGAGATGCACAAGTTTCTGACCGAAGATCAGATCGGCGCGAACGTAACGCTGACGATCATCAGAGGGACTGAGCGGCTCGATCTCGAGGTCGTGCCGGCGCAATCCGGATAGACTTTCCAGCCGGTTGCGCGCGATCCGGAGCCGCGTCAAACGCATTTTCCACCGAGTTTCAGATCCCCGCGATTCTGCTAAGCTTGCGAGTCGCACCTGCGGGGGCCTCTATGGATCGCGAGCGGATCGTTCAGCTTTTCTTCTTCGGCTTTCTGGCCTTGATGGCCTACCTCCTCTATCAACTCCTCGATCCGTTCCTGGTCCCGATCCTGTGGGCGATGTTGCTCTCGTTCCTGTTCCATCCGCTGGCCGTCGAAACCGAGCGCTTCGTCCGCAGCCGCTCGCTGGCCGCGGTCCTGATTACGCTGGCGACCGCGGCGATCGTAATCGTCCCGGCGATCTGGTTCACGGTGCGGCTGGCGCAGGAGGCCGAGACACTGTCGGCCGTAATCTCCGCCAAAGTGAGTGCGGGCGACCTGAACAAGCAGTTCAACGACTTGATGGCGCGGATCCCGCTTCACGATCGCCTGGGCGGGTTGCTCGCGCGCTTGAACTTCAGTGTTGACAAAGATCTGCCTCCCGTCGCGATGCGCGGTGCGCAACTGCTCAGCCAATACATGGCCAATCACGTCACCGATATCGCGCGCAACCTGATGGCCTTCATCTGGGACTTCCTGATCCTGCTCTTCACGCTGTTCTATTTCCTGCGCGACGGGGAGAGCTATTACGAGGGGCTCCGCAGCCTCGCGCCGATGCACGAAGAGGACAAGCGCGCGGTCTTCGAAACCCTGAGCGCGACGCTTTCCTCAGTGATGCGCGGCATGATGGTCACGGCGGCCCTGCAGGCGGTGATCATCGGCCTCGGCCTAGTGATCTTCGGCGTTCCCTATTGGGCCTTCCTTTCGATCCTGACCGCGGTCTTCGGAATCTTTCCGCTGGGCGGCACGGCGTGGACATGGGTGCCGGCGGCGGCGTACCTCGCTTACGCTAGCGGATGGGGCAGCGCGATCGGCCTGGTGATCTGGTGCTCGGTCGCGGTCGCCGCGATCGACAATTTCATCAAGCCGTGGGCGATGCGGCACGGTACGGAATTGCCCACCCTGGCGTTGTTCCTGGGTATCGCGGGCGGCCTGACCGCCTATGGACCGCTCGGCATCTTCGCCGGGCCGGCGGTGATCTCGGTGTTCATGGCGCTGCTGAAGGCATTTCGCAGGACCTATGGAGGCGCCCAACGCGAAGCTGCATGATCGGCTTCGGACGCGCGTGAGCGCACCGGCTGCTACACTGTTCCCCGAGGCCATGCTCCCGGACCACGAAGATAAAGCCCTGAGCATCGTCCGCAGGCTGCGCGAGGCCGGCTTCGCGGCCTACTTCAACGGCGGATGCGTCCGCGATCGTCTGCTGGGGGTCGAAGCCAAGGACTACGATATCGCGACCGACGCGCGCCCCGAGGTCGTGCAGCGGATGTTCGAGCAGACCATCGCGGTTGGCGCCCGCTTCGGCGTGATCGTCGTGGTCCTCGACGGCGGCCAGTTCGAAGTCGCCACCTTCCGTGCCGACGCGCCTTATATCGACGGCCGCCGGCCCTCTTCCGTGCGCTTCGGCACGATCGAGGAAGACGCGCGCCGGCGCGACTTCACGATCGGCGGCATGTACTTCGATCCGCTCAACGACCGCCTGATCGATCTGGTCGGCGGACAGCGCGATCTGCGCGCCGGCGTGATCCGTGCGATCGGCGACCCGCTCGAACGCTTCCAGGAGGACCGGCTCCGAATCCTCCGCGCGGTGCGTTTCGCCGCCCGCCTCGATTTCGCGATCGAGCCCGCAACCTGGGCCGCGATCCGGCGCACCGCCGCCTCGATCACGGACATCGCGGCCGAGCGGATCGGCGAGGAGCTGGTCATGATCATGACCGAAGGCGGCGCGGCGCGCGGTCTCGACCTGATGCTCGAGAGCGGCCTGATGCAGGCGCTGCTGCCCGAAGTGGTTGCGATGGTCGGTTGCGCGCAGCCCGAGAACTTCCATCCCGAGGGCGACGTTTACATCCACACCCGCCTGGCCGTCTCGATGCTTGAAGCCGGATGTGCCGAGACGCTCGCGTTCGGCGTCCTGTTTCACGATATCGCCAAGCCGCCGTGCCGCGCGACGACCAACGGCAAAGTCACGTTCTATGGCCATACCGAGCGCGGCGGCCAGATGGCCGCGGAAATCCTGCAACGGTTCAAGCGCTCGCGCGCCGTGCAGGAGCGCGTCGCCTATCTGGTGCGCGACCATCTGCGCCTCTGCATGGCGCCGCGGATGCGGACCGCGACGCTCAAGCGGATGCTCGCCGAAGAGGGCTTCGACGAATTGCTGGAGCTGGCGCGGATGGACGCCTTGGCCTCCAGCTCGTATCTCGGCTACTACCACTTCTGCCGCCGCGCGATGGCGCAGTTCTCCAAGCATGAGATTCGGCCGCCACGCCTGATCGACGGCGACGACCTGATCTCGCTCGGCTTCAAACCGGGCCCGCGGTTCAAGGAAATCCTTAAGCGCGATCGATGATTTCCAGCTCGACGGCGTGCTGACCACGCGCGCGGAAGCGCTGACGTACGTGCGCACCAACTATTCGCCGTCCGATCCCGGCTCCGACGACTGACCCCATCCCGGTGCTGACCGCCAGCGGAATATCCAAACGCTTCGGGCGCACGGTCGCGCTCGCCGAAGTCGACTTCCAGGCCGCCGCAGGCGAGATTCATGTGCTGCTTGGCGAAAATGGCGCCGGCAAGACGACCCTGATGAACGTGTTCGCGGGCGGCCTGCGTCCCGACGCCGGCGCGCTCGCGCTGGAGGGCCGTGCCTTGCGGCCCGGATCGCCCGCTGCCGCGTTGCGGGCCGGAATCGCCGCAGTCCATCAGAGCGCGATGCTGTTCGAGCGGATGACCTGGGAGGAGAACCTTGCACTGGGTGGCTTCTGTCCCGATTCAAGCCGCCTCGACCTCGAGCAGGTCGCCGCGCGCGCCGCCGAGCTGGCCGGGCGCATCGGCTTCGCGTTGCCCCCGCCTCGCGCCACGATCGAACAGGGCTCGGTCGCCGAGCGCGTCCGGCTCGAAGTGCTGCGCGCGCTCAGTTTCAATCCCCAAGTGCTGATTCTCGATGAGCCCACGAGCGCTTTGGGGCCGGCCGAGCTGGGCTCGTTCCTGGATTCGCTCCGCCGGCTGCGCGCCGAGCGGCGGGTCGTTTTGCTGGTGACGCACAAACTCGCTGAAGCACTCGCGGTCGCGGATCGAATTACGGTCCTGCGCCAGGGCCGGGTCGTGATGAGTACGACGCCCGCCGCGACCAGCGAGGCTGCGCTCGCGCGTGCGATGGTCGGCGAGCTGGCCGCAAGCGCGGACGTCGCCCGCGCGCCGTGCGTCGGCGGCGAACCGGTGCTGACGCTGGACGATCTCACGCTCGATCGTGACGGCCGCCGAATCCTGGACCGCGCGAGCTTGACCCTCCGGCGCGGCGAGATCGTCGGGATTGCGGGAGTCGATGGTAACGGCCAATCCGAGCTGGTCGAGATCCTCGCCGGCGTGCGCCGTCCCACCTCCGGCCGCGTGATCATCTCGGGAGCGCCGGCGGCGGAATCAGCCGCGTTGGCCGTGATTCCGCAAAATCGCGATCTCGACGGGCTGATCCTCACGATGACGCTCTGGGAGAATCTCATCCTGTCGCGCCCGCTGCGGAAACGCCTTACCGCGCGCGGATGGCTCAACCGCGCGCGCGCGTTCGAACTCTGCCGCGAACTGCTCGTGCGCTTTCGGATTCGCGCCGCCGGTCCCGAGGTAATCGCCGCCGCTCTTTCGGGCGGCAATCGCCAGCGCCTGCAGGTGGCGCGCGCGCTCGCCGGCGAGCCCCGCGTGCTGGTCGCCCACAATGTCTGCCGCGGACTCGATCTCGCCGCGACCGCCGACGTCCATCGCACGCTGATCAGGTTCGCCTCCGATGGCGGCGCCGTGATGCTGCTCTCCAGCGACCTCGATGAGTTGCTGAAGCTCAGCGACCGCCTCGCCGTGATCAGCCGCGGCCGGCTGCGCGAAATCACGCCCGACGAGCGCAATCCCGAACAGTTGGGCATGCTGATCGCGGGCGCGTGGTGATGCTCGCGGCGCTCTTAAAGCCGCTCGCCGCGCTGGCGCTCGCCGCCGCGATCATCGCGGTCGTCCTGCTCGCGCTGGGCGCTTCCCCGATCGGCGTGTTCGCCGCGCTGGCCGCCGGCGCCTTTGGCAACTGGCTCGCGTTCACCGACACCCTGGTCAAGGCGACGCCGCTGGTCTTCACCGGGCTGGCGGTCTCGCTCGCCTTTCAGGGCGCGCTCTGGAATATCGGCGCCGACGGGCAACTCGTGATCGGGGCTCTGATGGCGGGCGCGGTCGGCCCCGCTCTGGGCGCGTGGCCGCGCCCGCTCGCGATTGGGCTGACTCTCGGTGCGGGCGCGCTCGGCGGCGCGATCTGGGGCGGCGTCTGCGGATGGCTGCGCGCGCGCCGCAACGTCAACGAGGTGATCAGCACGATCATGCTCAACTTCGTCGCCGCGCAGGTCCTGAGCTGGGCGGTGCACGGCCCGTTGATGGAACCCTCGCGCGCCTATCCCACCGAGTATGCCGATCGCGCCGAGCTGCCGAGCTGTATATGTTCTTGCCGCCGAGCCGGCTCAACTTGGGGATGCTGCTTGCGGTGGCGTTGGCGATCGCGTGCAGCGCGTTACTGTTCCGCACCGCGATCGGTTTCGAGTTGCGCGCGCTCGGGAGCAATCGCCGCGCGAGCGCCTTCTTCGGAATCCCGATCGCGCGCTTGACCACGCTTGCGATGGCGCTCAGCGGCGCGCTGGCCGGACTGGGCGGCGCCGTCCAAATCTCCGCGATCACGCATCGGCTGTACGAAAAGATCTCGCCCGGATGGGGCTACGAGGCGATCGCGGTCGCGTTGCTGGCGCGGCTCAATCCGCTCGCGCTCCTGCTGACCGCAGTGTTGTTCGGCGCGCTCGACAATGGCTCGCAGGCGATGCAGCGCGCGCAGGGCGTATCGCCGGTGCTGGTGCAGGTGATCCAGGGGATGGTGATCGTAATTCTGCTCGCGTTCGATACGTCCACCTTCGCCGGTCTGCGCGACGCGCTCGGCGCGCGCGCTGGGTGCGCGGCCCGCCGCGCCGGTTGCCTCCGATGCTTGAGGCGTTCCTCACCTCGACGATCAGCATGGCCACGCCGATCCTGCTCGCGGCGCTGGGCGAACTGTTGGTCGAGGAAAGCGGCGTGCTCAATATCGGGATCGAGGGCGCGATGCTCTGTGGCGCGTTCGCGGCGCTGGCTGCGGCCTGGTTCACCGGCAGCATCGCGGTCGGTCTGCTCTCGGGTATCGGAGCCGCGGTCGCGATCAACGCGATCCTGGCCGTGCTGGCGGTTAATCTCGCCGTCAATCAGGTCGTCGCCGGCGCGGCTCTCAATATTTTCGCGCTCGGGATTACCGGCGTCTTCTATCGCCGGCTGTTCGGAATCACCGGCAAGGCCGTCACCGTCAGCGCGCTCACCGCGATTCCGCTCGGGCCGCTCGCGCGAATCCCGATCGTCGGGCCCGCACTGTTCGCCCAGAACGCGCTGGTGTATGCGGCCTTCGCGCTGGTCCCGATTCTGGCCGCGCTCATGGCAAAGACCCGCTACGGCCTTGAGCTTCGCGCCGCCGGCGAAAGTCCCGCACGCCGCCGACGCGTTGGGGCTGGGCGTGGTGCGTCTGCGCTGGCATGCGCTGCTCGCCTCGGGGGTGCTGACCGGATTGAGCGGTGCCTATCTGACGCTCGCGTACACGAACACTTTTGTCGAGGGAATTTCCGCCGGGCGCGGCTTCGTGGCGCTGGCGGTGGTGATCCTGGGGCGCTGGAATCCATGGGGACTGGCGGCGGCCTCGCTCCTGTTCGGCGCCGCGATGGCGCTGCAATTCGGCCTGCAGGCGTTCGGGACCGCGGTGCCATACCAGCTCTTCCTTGCGCTTCCCTATGCGCTCACGCTGGTCGTGCTGGCCGGCGTCGGCGGCCAGGCCCAAGCCCCCAGCGCACTCGGCGAACCGTACGTGAGATCGTGAGCAGCGAGCCGTTCACCGTTCCCACGGCGAGAGTGCGACTCGGGGTTCAGTTCTGCAGAAGCTCTTCGAGCAGGTCGAGATCTCATCGTCGGGTTTCGGAATCGAGCGTACAAGCCGAACGAAATCCGCGACAGTGAAAACTTGCGGTGGCCGCCATCATCACAGGCTGGCTCCTTTCCGACGCCTTTTCATAGAATCAATTATCGAATCTGTTCCCTAGACGTGCAATCGGTCATATGCCCGCACTTCACCCCGTGTTCGTTGCGTAGAATCGCGAGCGGTACTATGATCATTGGCCAGTCACCATGAAGAAGGTAATCCACGAAAGAATATCACGGCGGCGACGAGTTCTATGTCGCGGAATGCCTGGATCTTCCGGTCGTCACGCAACCGCGAAGACGCTCGACGAACTTGCCGACAACTTGAGGGAAGCCATCGCGTTGCGGTTCGGATCGCCGGGAAAGCATCTCTTCGAGCGTTCGGAGCTGGAACCGAATCCTGCGATAATCGCGACCCTGGAACTGGACGCCACCGTCAGTGCCAAAACTTAGGCGCCTGTCTGGCGCGCAGGTAGTTAGCACTTTTGAGCGATTCGGCTTCGCCACAGTCGGCCGCAAAGGGAGCCCGTCAAACTGCGGCGATTGCTGGAGAATGGGGCGAGGCAAACGCTCACGATACCGGTTCACGCGGAACTCGATAAGGGTACGCTGGCTGCGATCTATCGGCAGGCGCTCATCTACATTTCGGCCGAAGAACTTCGCCCATTATTTTACAGCGAATAGCGTGCCGCTCAGCGGCACACCTTGAGCAGCGCGCGGGCGCGGGATTGTGCTCGCGCGACGATCTCCGCTTGCGCCGGATCGGCCGGTGGCTTGCGCGCGACGAACTCCGTGAGCTCGCGGCGATGGTTTGCGAGCGCGCGCCGCGCCGCCGCGGGATCCGGCGACTTGTTGGCCTGCAGCTTGCGCGGCCCCTCATGACCCCCCTCCGAGAAATACCAATCCTTGAATGCGCCGCGGCATCCGGCGCCGAACATCAGGGAGCCCAGGTAGCTCGCGGCCGGCGGCACGCGCAGGTTCAGTTCCGCGAAGGTCTCTTCCTGGCCGCGATTCTCGTAGTCGACCATCAGGTGGCCGCCGGCTGGAATGAGTTCGGCGAGCAGCGCGATGATCCCGGCCTCCAATCCGACGGCGCGCGCGTCGATCTCTCCACCGTTGGGAAAGTCGACCGTCGGGAAGATCCGGCATTCGAACCACGCCTGCACGCCCCGCCCGCCGCCGCTGACGATCCCGGTCATCAGGGGGCTCGCGGAGAGCTTGCCCCGCATATTGCGGACCAGGACCCGGATGTATAGCCATCCTGCCCGCGGCCGAATCGGGCGCAGGTCGGCGACTGCAAGTGAGAATTTCCCCACTTTGCGGCCGTCGATTGGCTTCGCCAGGGCTTCGGCGCTGCCGGAGTTCTTCACAGCCTTCACGGATACGTCTTCTTTACCAGCGCAGGCAGGTTTACTATAACCCCGACAGTCTGGACATGCGCGAACCCTCTCTGAGCACCGCTGCCTTTCCAACCTCGCACTGCGAGACGTGCGACCGTGACGTGCTTACTTACATCGGGCTCGGCGCGGACGGAGCGGAACAGCGCTTCTGCGTGCATTGCGACGCGCCCGCCGCCGCGGAGTTGCGCTGGATAAGCGCCGGCGAGCTCGAGCAGGAAGGCTACTATTTCGGCTCCGAACCGCCGAAAAGCGCCGGCGCGGGATGCAGCTCGGGATGCGGTTCATGCTCGACACGGAAGAATTAGCGCGGACGCGCTGACGGACAAAATCAATATGAACACGGGGAAGGTAAAGCGATGAAGACCACACTGTCGGTCATCAAGGCCGACGTCGGATCAATCGGCGGGCATATTAGGCCCAGCATGAAGGTCAAGGAAACGATTGAGAGCTTCGTGCGCGACCGGGGCCGCAAGCTCCTGCGCGACGTCTATATCAGCACGACCGGCGACGACGTGGCGATCCTGATGTCGCACGAGCATGGCGTCAACGATCCCAAAATCCACGAACTCGCGTGGGACGCCTTCATGGCGGGCACCAAAGTCGCCAAGGAGCAGGGGCTCTACGGCGCGGGTCAGGACCTGCTCAAGGATGCCTTCTCGGGCAATATCCGCGGGCTGGGTCCGGCCTCGTGCGAGATTGAGTTCGAGGAGCGCCCCAACGAACCGTTCGTCTTCTTCGCCGCCGACAAGACCGATCCCGGCGCCTACAACCTGCCGATGTATCTCGCGTTCGCCGATCCGATGCACTGCTCGGGGTTGCTGCTCTCGCCCAAGATGGCGAAGGGGTTCACCTTCACGATCATGGACGTGAACCATACCGAGGGCGATCGCGTGATCGAGCTGAACGCGCCCGATGAGCTGTACGATATCGCCTGCCTGCTGCGCGACAACGAGCGCTTCGTGGTCGAGTCGATCCGCAGCCGCGCGAACCATGAAGTGGGGGCGGTCGTTTCGACCTCGCGCCTGCACAATATCGCCGGCACCTACACCGGCAAAGATGATCCGGTCGCGCTGGTGCGATGCCAGGGCATATTCCCGGCCACCGGCGAGATCCTCTCGCCGTACCGAATCGGCCATTACGTCGCCGGCACGATGCGCGGGAGCCATCACGGGCCCCTGATGCCGGTCAAGCTGAATTCCGCGATCTCGTTCTTCGATGGACCCCCGGTCGTGACCGCGGCTGCGTTCTGCGTGCATGAAGGAAAGTTCACCGAGCCGGTTGACGCGTTCGACCATCCGTTCTGGGACTGGGTGCGCAACAACGTCTCCCAGAAGGCGGCGGAGATTCGCAATCAGGGCTTCTCCGGTCCCGCGATGCTCCCCTACAGCGAACTGGAGTACGGCGGCGTGGTCGAGAAGATGAACCAGCTCGACGTGCGGTTCACGGTCCGCAAGGAAGGCCAGGCAGCCACCGCCAACGGCCGCAAAAAGAAAGCGGCGTAACACGAGTCGCTACATCATGTAGACCAACGGGCGGCCGCCATCGCGGCCGCCCGTTTTTTCTGGAGCCGACATCACGGCGATAAAATCAGGTCGATTCCGAATCAAACGCAGCGCGCCTCATTCCTTGAGCGCGCCCATTTGGCGGAGCGCCTCGTACACCACGATCGATACTGCGTTGGATAAATTGAGGCTGCGCACGCCCGGCTCGAAGATCGGAATCCGGTACGCGGCGTCCATCCGATCGCGCAGGAATTCCGCGCCGCAGCCCGTTGGTTTCGCTGCCGAACACAAGGAAATCACCCGGCTCGTAGTGCGCCTCCAGATACGACCGTGGCGCATGCGTCGAGAAGAACTTGGGCGAAGTTAAAGTATTGCTTGAAGCGAACTCATCCCAGCCCGGCCAGGTGCGCAAGTCGACCAGCGGCCAGTAGTCGAGGCCGGCGCGCTTGAGGTAGCGATCCTCCAGTGAGAACCCGAGCGGCCCGACCAGATGCAGCCGGATTTTTGTCGCCGCGACCAGCCGCGCAATCGAGCCCGTGTTCTGCGGAATCTCGGGCCGCACCAGCACCACATTCAGATGCGGTCCCATCCGGAGCCGTTCAGGTCGCGTCGCTGTGGCCAGGCTGGCTGGATCCCGGTGCAGCTCGGAGCGGATAGCGCCGCCCGCCGATTCGGAGCGCGAAGCCGCCGCGCTCGTCACCCTCGAGGCAATCGCTCAGATGGTAGTAGGCGTTGCGCAGAAAGCGCGCACGCGCGGCGCCGCCCTTGACGCGGGCAGTAGAGCACGTTGTGCGCTCCGACTTCGAGCGCCGCGGGATCGAGCGGTTCGCGCTCTTCGTCATTCAGCACCAGCCTGAATCCGGCGCGGCCGTCGCCGTCGAGCGATTTCACGACGTAGGGCGTGTCCTCCACGGTGATCGTGGCGCGCTCTTCCGCGACTTGCAGGAAATAGCTGCCGTCGGGATTGCGTCTGATGCTGCGGCTGAAGAGCAGCGCGATGCGTGGATTGTCGATTCGCTCCTCGTCGCTGTACCAGTTGCCGTCGCGGCGGAACGAGATCCGCCCGGATTCGACGGCGTAAAAGCCTGCGCGCGCCATTAAACTTACTCCTGAACTTGTCGCCTGAGCTGCCGCTCGCGACTGTCGAGGATGATCGTCACCGGACCGTCGTTGATGAGCGCGACCTCCATCGTCGCGCCGAATTCGCCCATGTTCAACTTTAACACCGCGATTTGCCACGAGCGAGAGAAAGTGTTCGTAGAGCGCGCGCGCCGGTTCGGGCGGCGCCGCCGCGACGAACGACGGCCGCCGGCTGTCCGTGTCGGCCAGCAGGGTGAACTGCGAGATAACCAGCAATTCGCCGCCGACGGCGCCCAGCGCGAGGTTCATCTTGCCGTTGGAGTCGGCGAAGACTCGCAGCCCGATTATCCGATCGGCGATAAAATCGGCGTCGGCGGCCGTGTCGTCGCGCGCGATCCCGAGCAGCACGACCAGACCGCGCCCGATGCTGCCAAGCGTTTTCTCCTCCACCCGGACCTCGGCCCGGCTCACCCGTTGAACAACCGCACGCACAGAAGCGTCCTATCCGGGTAGGCGACTTGCCGCAAGCCGCCCCAAAACCGGCTGGAACCTGCTGGCCTCGGCGGCGTTCTAACGTATTATATTGGAAGACCCCTGATGTATCCGGTTTTGCTCAGGATCGGGCCGCTGACCGTTTACAGCTACGGCGTGATGATGGCGCTGGGCTTTATCGTGGGCGATTTCCTGCTCGCGCGTGATTTGGGACGGCGCGGTTACAATCCCGAGATCGCCTCGACGCTGGTCTTATGGGGCGCAATCGGCGGGATTGGCGGATCGCGCCTCCTGTTCGTCCTCAATAACCTGCCGCAGTACCTCGCCGATCCCAAGACCATCATCTTTTCGGGCTCGGGCTTTGTCTTTTACGGCGGCTTCATCTGCGGGGCACTCGCGAGCTATATCGTCGCGCGGCACTACAAGATTCCGTGGCTGACGGTGGCCGACGCGGCGGCGCCGGCCCTCGCGGTGGCGCAGGCGTTGGGGCGCGTGGGATGCCAACTTGCCGGCGACGGCGACTGGGGCGTGCCGTCGACGCTGCCGTGGGCGATGGCGTATCCCAACGCGATCGTCGGCTGGGGCGCCGAGACCGTGCTCGCAGATCGACAGCCACGGCCAGCGCGTCTCGGGCTTCTTTCCCGGCGTGCGGGTGCATCCGGCGCCGGTCTATGAAACGCTCCTTTATCTGGGAGTGTTTGCGCTGCTCTGGTCGATGCGCAAGCGAATCAAGATCGAGGGCCGGATTTTCTACCTCTACCTGATTCTGGCCGGTGCGAGCCGTTTCATGGTCGAGTTCATCCGCATCAATCCGCGGATTTTGTACGGCTTGAGCGAAGCCCAGCTGATCGCGATCGTCATGGTCGTCGTCGGCTTCGGCGGCTTTCTCCTGTCCGGCGCGAAGGAGCCCGTGCATTAATACGAGACATACGGTGAGGGCGGCAGGATGACGATCGAACGACCGGGTTCTGGCGGGTCTGGCGGTTACGTTGCTGCTGGTGGGGTTGGCCTACTTCGCGATTCCGCAGGCTCGCTCATCACGGGGACAACGGCGCGTTGCAATCTCCGCCGGGCGAAGAGAGCGCGCCGGTGGCGGCCGGCGATCGCGCCGCGCCGTTCGCGCTCAAGGATCTCGCCGGCGACGACGGTCTCGCTCGCCTCGCTGCGGGCAAGGTGGTATTCCTGAACGTCTGGGCGACCTGGTGCGGGCCGTGCCGCGACGAGATGCCCTCGATGGAGACGCTCTACAACGAATTCAAGGACAACAAGGACTTCGTGATGCTCGCGGTCAGCCAGGATCGGCAGGGTGCGCGACACTGTGGAACCCTACGTCGACAAGAACGGTTATCACTTCGAGGTCCTGCTCGATCCTGACAACACGGTCAGCGAAGCCTACAACGTGGGCGGGCGTGCCGGAGACTTTCATCATCGACCGCCACGGGCGCATCGTCGCCCATCATCATGGGCGCGTTTCGACTGGTCGCAGTGCTGATGTCCGCGGCGGCGTTGCAGAGAACTGCTCGACAGCCAGGGACGTTAAACAGGCGCGGTGATGGCATTGGCGCTGGTTCGTTTTGCTAAACTACGCTGCTGGGAGCTGTTGAAATCGCAAATGCGCGGTGATACAAGAGAAAGACGATGGTCATTCACGTCGCGATCGTCATTGTTAGCTTGATTCGCGTGGTGCTCGAAGATGCGCCGTCGCAGCGCGCCAAGCGCTGCCCGACCGAGCACCTACAAAGAACTCAGACCTTCGCCAACGTGCTGGCGATCGTGCAGAAAAACTATGTCGAGCCGGTCTCGACCAAGCAGCTGATCAATGGCGCGATCACCGGGATGCTGGCCTCGCTCGATCCGCATAGCGCCTACCTGACGCCGGATCTGTACCGCGACCTCCAGGTCGAGACGCGCGGCAGCTTCGGCGGGCTCGGAATCGAGATCACGATCAAGAATGGGGTGCTGACCGTGGTCTCGCCGATTGAGGACACGCCCGCCTACAAGGCCGGGATCAAGCCAGGCGACGAGATAATCAAGATCGACGACGAGTTCACCAAGGACATGACGCTGACCGACGCGGTCAAGATGATGCGCGGCCCCAAGGGCAGCAAGGTCTCGCCTAACGCTCCATCGCGAGGGTATGCCCGACCTCTTCCGGTCAGCGTCACACGCGACGTGATCAAGATCAAGTCCGTCAAATCCAAAGATCTCAAGGACGGTTACGGCTACATCCGGATCACCACCTTCCAGGACGGCACCGACGACGACGTTGAGAAGGCGCTCGACGGTTTCACCAAGGAAAATCAGCGGGCGGATCAAAGGCGTCGTGCTCGATCTGCGTGACGATCCGGGCGGTCTGCTCAACCAGGCGGTGCGAGTCGCGGACGATTTCTCGAACGGCGGGCATGATCGTGTACACCGAAGGCCGAGCGGAGAACCAGCGAACAGAAGTACTTCGCCCACAAGAAGGGCGACTTCGTCGACTATCCGATGGTCGTGCTGGTCAACGGCGGCAGCGCCAGCGCGAGCGAAATCGTCGCGGGTGCGCTGCAGGACCATCGCCGCGCCGTGGTGGTCGGTACCCAGACCTTCGGCAAGGGCATCCGTGCAGACGATCCTGCCGCTCGACGACAAGTCGGCGCTGCGCCTGACCACCGCGCGTTACTTCACCCCCAACGGCCGCTCGATCCAGGCGGTCGGGATCACGCCCGACGTAGAAGTCGACCTTCCCAAGCCGACGCTTGCCTCACTGGAGATTCCAAGCGGCGCGGTTGAGCAGCAGCCGGAGATTCGCGAGAGCGACCTGCCGCATCATTTCCAGAACGGGCAGAACAACGGCGCCAAGCCGCCGGCCGGCGCGAGTGGCGAGAGCGCCGCGCCCGCCCCCGGAGAAAAGGGCGCCCCCGGCCCGGGCGCGAAGAGCGAGAAGGAGCCCAAAGATATCCAGCTCGATAAGGCGATCGAGATCCTGAAGCACTTCGATCAATTCCGGACCCAGGTCGCCAAGAGCGACTCGTCGCCGCAGACCACCGCCAATCCCTAGCGAAGCTCCGCACAAGCAGCGGTGGTCGCTAGCGACCACCGCAGGCTTTCGCGCCTTCGGCGTTGACGTCGGGCGCCAGCACGGCTCCATCAGGCACGAACGGCGCGGCGGGAGGCAGGACCTGCCTGCAGTCAGATTTCTCGTGTACAGGCAGGCGCAGGTCGAGGTTCGAGATCGATATAGAGAACGTACCGTTCGACGGGCGCGCGTAGGGAGAATCCTGTCCCAGCAGCTGGAAGCGGGCCACGTGGCCCTTCGCGAAATGCCACGCGCCCGGATAGAGCTGAAAGACCTGGCTGCCGTTCGAGGTGGGACGATAGACGCCACGGGCGACGAGCGTCTCGGTGCCGACGGGCAGGATTCCCTGGGTGGGGGTCACGTCCCAAAGCCGCCCTGCAACCTCGGGGAAATCGCCTGTGAATGTGAGGTCGAAAATCGCGGTCGGCGCACCCGTTAGCGTGTAACCATCACCGGTCGCTGCGGGCAAGTCCCAGTTTCCCGTGTTGGGCTCATCGGGATTGGAGGGGAAAACATTGAACGCGGTACATGCCGTCGAGATCAGACCTGCTGCGATCGTGGGGTCGCCGCCAGCCGAAGTGAACGTCTGTGTATCGTTGGACTGGAGGCGTACCTCGCCCGGATGAAGCGCCACCCAGTTGGCGGCAGCGAATGGTCCGCCCGACTTTGCTGTGCGCGGGCACGTTTCGGTCAGTGCTTCTACGGCAGGCAGCGGGTTGCCCTGCGCGTTGCCGTTCTTCAGAAAATAGTTAAACCAGGTGACAACCTTGCTGTTCAGCATAGTAAGGTCGGCAACTTTGTTCTGAGCGCGGGGGGCGTGACCGAAGTCGAGAAATATCAGCGCGATTGGCGTTTTTGGATACAGCTTCCGTGTCCGGTTGTAGAACTGAATCCACTGCGTTACCGGAAAGAGGTCGTCGGCCCATCCGTTCGCCAGCAACATCGGCGCCGGAGCTTCCGAATCGTCAAGATAATAGGCCGACTGATAGTAGATCGCTTCGGTTGCTGCCGCGGTTAGTACCGGGTTGTCGAAGGGTTCACCCGCGTCAATGGCGGCAAACCAGGTGATAGGGTCGTTCTGCGGATCGCTCCCTGCAGGCGGATAGAAACCCTGGTGGATGCCGACGTTGTACAAATCGGTCAGCCACCACAGCTTCATCACTCCCGGTGGGGTCACATTGTCAAGGAGAGCCGTGATTACGTAATCCAACTCACGGCCGTTAGGACCCTGTGCGTACACCACATCGCTGTCACTCATTAGCGGAGCCGCCACTGCGGCCCGCATGGGTACGCCTTTGGGGCTGGTCCATGGCTTGAGAGTACCGTCGGTGTCCATGATTCGGTCCTTGAGCGCAGCGGCATCGATCGAAACTCCGCCGCCGTAAGATATGCCCGTAAAGCCGATGCGCTTGGGGTTCACAATTCCCTCATCTACAAGGATGCCCGCCAAATACTGGATGTCGCGAAGTTCATAGCGTGCGTCGTCGCCGTGAATGAAGCCGTTCTGGCAGGCCGGTTCCGCCGAGTAGGCAGGGCCGCAGGATGCGCCGAATCCTCGAGGAGTGATCGACAAAACGGCATACCCCAGCCTCGCAAACGGCGTCATCGTAAGCACGGCGTCGAGCCCGCCTAATTCTGCGCCGCCAACGCTGAGTTTAACTCCACCGTAGCCCTGGCTCAGGATTACGAGCGGCAGGTCGCGGGGTGGTACGTTTGCGGGAAGGGCGACGTTGAGGTCGATCGGCGTTCCGTCGAAGCTCGGGATTAAATTGCCCGGACCTCCCACGCAGAAGAGCACGTCATCGACCTTGACCTGGACGCATGGGATGGAGCCGAAGGGCTCGACTGTTGCCGACTGCGCCGAAGCGGCTGCGGCGATGACCGTGGCCATCACACAGACAAAGAACGCTTGACGTATTACGAACGCCACAAATGTCAGCCGTCAATGCGCGGCGGCACTTGAAGCCGACCCCGGCGCGTTGAACATCAACACCCGGTTGTTGAGAGAGTCGGTGATCCATACGTTACCGGGCGAATCGACGGCGATGCCTTTCGGACCGCAAAGCTCAGCGGCGCTGGTAGGCGCGAAGGGTAGGTCGAGTGGGCCAAGGTCGCCGGCATCGCATAAGTCGCCAGTAAAGCTTCCGCTCTGGCCGAACACCGCGTCGGCGGCGTCGGGTGCCGTAGGGCTTGTCAGCGCGTTGTAGTACTCGAGCACCCGATTGTTAACGGTGTCGGATACGTAGACATTTCCCGCCGAGTCGACCGCCACAGCACCCGGATGGCACAAGCCGGCGGCTGTAGCCGGAGGGCCGGAGTTGTTCTCTTCGAGCCCAATGCAACTTGCGGTAGTCAAGCTGCCATTTTGCCCGAGAACAAAGTCCGCCGCCGTGTCGCCCGAACCAGGAACGTTGGTTACCTTGAGCGGCGTGTTGTATTCGAGTACCCGGTCTGCGCCAGTGTCCGCGACCCATAAGTTGCCGGCTGAGTCGACCGCGATGCCATAGGGCTCGTTCAGGGTGAGCGGGCTGCAGCAAGCCGGTTCAATACCGCCAAACTCCAGATCGGCGGTGGTGTCGCCCGAGCCAGGCACAGTAGTCTTCTTGAGCGGCGTGTTGTACTCGAGCACCTGAAGGCCTTCTGCGACGTAGAGGTTGCCGGCTGAATCGATTGCCAGGCCGGTCGGCCCGCAAAGCTCGTTGGCGTGCAGGGGGCTTGAGGGCGGGGCCCTCCCGCAAACGCTGCGAGTGAAGCTGCCAAGTTGGCCGAACACAAGATGTGCCGGCTGACCGGTGCTGAAATGGCTTTGGAACGGCTGAGCGTATTCGAGAACGCGATTATTGCTGGAATCGGCGACGTAAAGATTGCCGTCGCCGTCAACTGCGACGCTCCCTGCCGCAGTCGTTCAGCGAGCAGATGCAGAGGCCCTTGCGCGTCGTGCTGCACAAATTCCGGAAGAAGTCCGGCTGCCCGATAACGATGTCTGCCGGTGCGCCACCCGCCAACTCTGCGCCGTTTTCCCACCCCAGAACGCGATTGTTGTAGGAGTCCGCAACGTAGAGATGGCCCTCAGAGTCAATCGCCACGCCTTGGGGGTTGTAGAGTGCGCGCGGCCCGCCCGAATCGATCGGGTTGACATTCAAGTCGTTCTGACCGAGCACCAGGTCGGCCGCGGTATCACCCGAGCCGCGAACCTTGGTCTTTTGTAAGGGAGTGTAGTAAACGAGCACGCGGTTATTCTGTGAGTCTGCGACGTAGAGGTTGCCAACCGTATCGAGCGCAACACCGGTGGGCGTGCTCAAGCCGCGGGCGCTCGGCGGAGGGTCAAAGCCGGGACCGGTTTGGCTCGGAAAGCCGTCGCTGAAAACATCGGCCGTGAAGGTCGCCTGACCGAATACCAAGTCGGCAATAGCATAGCCGGAGCCTCGCACGTGCGCCTTCTTAAGAGGAGTGTTGTACTCGAGTACACGATTGTTGCCCTCGTCACTGCCGTCCGCCAAGTAAAGATTACCGGCACCATCGACGGCCACACCCCCCACCGGACCCAAACCGCGAGCGCTCGGATGGGGATTGCCTCGATTGCCCGGAGCGCCGCCATCGCTGCACACTTCGGTGGTAAACTTCCCACTTTGCCCGAAGACCAAGTGGGCAACTATTTCACCGGAGCCAGCCGCTGCTGTGGCTTGAGTCAACGGCGTGTCGAATTCGAGCACGCGACAGCCGTCGGCCACATAAAGGTTTCCGCCGCCGTCTACCGCTATCGCCCCGGCTTCGAGAAAACAGTTGGCCGCCGGCGTGCTGTCACACGACGACCCAAGAATTACGTCGGCAGTAGTATCCCCGGAGCCAGGCACCGCGGTTTCGACGAGCGGAGTATTATATTCCTGTACTACACCATCTTCCGAGACATAGAGATTGCCGGTCGTGTCAACCGCTAACCCTGCAATAGAGCAGAGACTGTCCGGTGACGGGGAGTTGGAGTTGCAGTCATTGGCGCCGGAAGTAAAGCTGCCGCCTTGGCCGAATACAAGATGGGCCGGCTGCCCGGCAGTCGTTCCGCTGGTGAACGGACTATCGAATTCCAGAATCCGGTCGTTGCCGGCATCGTCAACATAAACGTTTCCTGCAGAATCGACCGCTATCGACGGGGCGCTCTCGCCATTTGCGAAGCATAGCCCGCTCTGGGTCGTGGTGCATGCGTAAGAAAAGAAGTCGGGCTGTCCGATGACCAGACCGGCGGGAGCACCACCGGTCAGATTCGCCGCAACCGCCCATCCAAGCACGCGGTTGTTTTGAAGGTCAGCGACATAAATGTGGCCGCTCGCGTCGACTGCCACCCCCACCGGGAAATTGAGGGCCGTGGGACCGCCAAAATTTATTACGTCACTTTCGAGATCGTTCTGGCCAAGGGCAAGATCGGCGATGATGTCGGTTTGGGCGTATCCAAGGGCTGGTGCAAAGGCAGCGAGAAGAGCCACGAGCGCGAAATATCTGCCGGGCAGGCGAACTGAGGCCATCATGGCCACCCCCGTCGGACCCAGACACTATCACAGACTTACCGACTGTCAACAAGTGGTTGGCAGTTGCCCTCGATGCGAGGTTGATGGAGGGCGCTGGGCCTCGGGTCCGAGCGGATAGGTTTCCCTCGCGCCGTTGGTGTAAGCTGCACCTCGATGGGCGAACAGGCTCAGCTACCCCTGCCGAAGCGTCGCGCGCGCCCCAGCGCGCTCAGCGTCACGCAGCTCGTCCGGATGGTCCGCGAGACGCTCGAACTCACCCTCGATGAATTATGGGTGGTGGGCGAAATCTCCAATGCCCGCAGCGCGCCCTCGGGCCATCTCTACTTCACCCTCAAGGACGAGCGCAGCGCGATCAACGGCGTGATGTTCCGCTCGTCATACCAGCGGCTGCGCTTCAAGGTCACGGACGGGATGGAAGTGATGGTCCGCGGCCGGGTGAATCTGTACGAGGCGCGCGGCGCGCTCCAGTTTTACGCCGAGGAGATGGAGCCGCGCGGGCTGGGCGCGCTGCAACTGGCCTTCGAGCAACTCAAGCAGCGGCTCGACGCCGAGGGGCTGTTCGATCCGGCGCGCAAGCGGCCGTTGCCGTTCCTGCCCCGGACGATCGGAATCGTGACTGCGCTGCGCGCCGCCGCGATTCGCGACATCTTGACCGTGATCCGGAGCCGCGCTCCGAAGCTCCATTTGATTATTCGTCCTGCCCAGGTCCAGGGGCCGGGCGCCGCGGCGGATATCGCGGCCGCGATCGCCGATCTGAATCGCGACGGCCGCGCCGATCTGATCATCGTCGGCCGCGGCGGAGGCTCGCTCGAAGATCTGTGGGCTTTCAACGAAGAAGTGGTGGCGCGCGCGATTCATCGCTCGTCCATTCCAATCGTGTCGGCAGTCGGTCACGAGATCGATTACACGATCGCCGATTTCGTCGCCGACGCGCGCGCGCCGACCCCAACCGCGGCCGGCCAGCTCGTCGTCCCCGTGATCCGCGAGCTGAAACAGCGCATCGAAGAGACGGAGGCGACGCTCAAGGGCGCGATCGCCGGTGTGATCGGGGGCCATCGCCGGGAACTCGCGCATATCCGCGCCCGCCTGCGCGATCCGCTCGCGCTGATCCGGGACGCGCGCCAGCGGCTTGACGAATGCGGCGCCGCACTCGCCTCAGCGATGGGTACCGGGGTCACGGCCTCGCGCCGGCGTGTGCGCGAGCTGGGCTCGCGATTGCGCGGCCCTTCGGCCCGGATTCGCGAGCTGCGCCTCGCGCTCAGCCGCCTCGTGACGCATCTGGAGCAAAGCGCGACGACGCGGATCGAACTCAAACGCGCCCGCTTCGCCGCGCTCGCCACCCGGCTCGATTCGATCTCCCCGCTCAAGGTTCTGGACCGCGGTTACGCCGTCGTTACCGGCGCGCGCGACGGGCGCACGATCATCGACGCGGCCGCGGTCGAGCGTGGCGACGAGCTTCACATCCGCCTCAAGCGCGGCCGCCTGCGCGCGACCGCGATCACGCGGGAGACTTGAACCATAGATGGCGAAGAATTCTAAAAAGTTTGAAGAAGAACTCGCGGACCTCGAGGCGATCGTAACCCGAATCGATTCCGGCGAGCTCTCGCTCGAAGACTCGATCGGCGCGTTTGAACGCGGCGTCGCGCTCGTGCGGTCGCTCAACCAAAAGCTCGACAACGTCGAGAAAAAAGTCGAGGTTCTGACTCGCGACGCGCAGGGCGAGTTGAAGACCGTGCCCTACGAGCCCCCGCCCGGCGAGCAGGCCGGCGCGGCCGACGACGAGGACGACGACCCGCCGTTCTGAGATCGCGCGTGCGGCTTGACCTCGAGATGGCGCGCCGCGGCTTGGCCGAGAGCCGCGAACGCGCCCAACGGCTGATCATGGCGGGTCTGGTGCGCGTGAATTCGCGCCCGGCCGCCAAGCCCGATCTCAAAGTCGATGCCCGCGCTCAAATCGAGGTGATGCCGGGTGCGCCGCAGTATGCGAGCCGCGGCGCGCACAAGCTGCTCGCCGCGCTCGACCATTTCGCGATCTCGGTTGAGGGCCGGCGCGCGCTCGACGTTGGCGCGTCGACCGGCGGCTTCACCGACGTTCTGCTCGCGCGCGGCGCCGCGCACGTCGTCGCGCTCGACGTCGGTTACGGGCAACTCGCGATGCGCCTGCGCAACGATCCGCGCGTCACGGTCGCGGATCGGACCAACGTCAGATTCATCGAGCCGCCCGATCTTCCCTATCGACCAGATCTGATCGTCATCGATGTGAGCTTCATTTCGTTACGCCTGGTGCTGCCGGCTGTGCTAAGAATCGCCGCGCAGCCGGCGGCGATCGTCGCGCTGGTGAAGCCGCAATTCGAAGTGGGCAAAGGCGCCGTGGGCAAGGGTGGGGTGGTTCGCGACGATGCGGCGCGGCGCGCCGCGCTCGAAGGAATCTTGCGCTTTGCCGGCGCCGCGGGACTCGAAGTCGCGGGCGCGATCGAATCGCCGCTCAAGGGACCGGCGGGAAACCGGGAATTTCTCGCCCTGATGCGCTATGGGCATTCTGATGAGGAACGGTGAATGAAACGCGGCTACTACGTCGGCCTCGACATGGGCGGCACGAACCTGCGCTGCGGCGCGGTTTCGCCTGCGGGCGAGGTGCTGCTGATCCGGCGCGCGCCGGCCTATGCGATGAGCGCCGCTGACGCCGTGGTCGCGAATCTGGCCGCCAACGTCGAGGCGGTCGTGCGCGAGGCCAGCCGCCGCGGCTTGGGCGCGGTGCACGGAGTTGGCGTCGCGGTGCCCGGTCCGCTCGACCTCGACACCGGCACGGTGACGGCCACACCGCACGTCAGCGCCTGGCGATCCTTCCCGCTCCGCGCCCGGCTGGCGCACGTGCTGCATCGTCCGGTCGCGCTCGAGAACGACGCCAACGCCTGGGCGCTCGGGGAGTTCTGGCGCGGCGCAGCGCAGGGGCGGCGCGAGGTCGTGCTGTTGACGCTGGGGACCGGCGTCGGCGGCGGACTGATCGTGGACGGCCGCATCGTCCACGGAATTGCCGGCATGGCCGGTGAGCTGGGCCACGTCACGGTCGAGCCCGACGGCGTGCGCTGCGATTGCGGTGCGCGCGGATGCCTTGAAGCTTACGCCTCGGCCTCCGGCATCCGGCAGCTCATCGCGCTACGCTTGCGCAAGGGCGCCCCGATGCCGGCGCGGTTTCTCGACTCGGACGGCAACTTCGCCGTGCGCCGGGTCGCCGACGCCGCCCGGAATGGAAACGCGCTGGCGCGCTCGGTGCTCGAAACCGCCGGCAAATATCTGGGTATCGCGATCGCGTCGTTCGTGAATGTTTTCAACCCGGAACTGGTCGTGATCGGCGGCGGCGTCGCCGGCGCGCTGCCGCTGATGAAGGCGCCCATGATGCGCGAGGTTCGGGCGCGTGCATTTGATGCCGCCCTGAAAAAGACCCGCATCGTCCGCGCCGGGCTGGGCGAGCATGCGGGCGTCGTCGGCGCCGCATACGCCGCCATGACTGCTCAAAGCTGAAATGACTGCGCACGCCTGAGATGACCGCCCGCAGTTGACCAGTCTACAGGCCGCGCGGGCAAGGCACGTTCCCACAGCCTCGCCATTGGATTAACCTGTAGATGGGCGTTGCTATCGCCCGATCGCTATGAAACTGCGCACCGCCAGACTCTGGGGATTTGGGATAGTGTCCGCCGTCATCATCGCGGGCCTTGTAGTCGCCGCGGGTTCCGGCATTGCAGAAGACAATCCCGCATCGCCGTCGTCCTCAGTTACATCGGGCGCGGCGCCCGCCGCCGGCGAAGGTTTCCACGAAACCAATATCCCCGCTCTGCCTGGGCTCAGGATCGAGGGCGAGGGCGCGGGCTCATCGGATTCGCGTGAAGCCCGATCGGGCTCCGGCGCGAGCCACAGTACGAGTGGCGGCTTGTCCTACACCGTGCGCCCGGGCGATTCGATGAGCGCGATCGCGCAAATCTTCGGTCTCGATACCACTGATCTGGCCAGCGCCAACCATCTGGACGAAGATGCGGTCCTGCGCTCCGGGCAGGTTCTGCAGGTTCCCAATCCGTTCGCCGCGCTGACGCGCCATCTCCAGAAGGACGTCGAGGATCTTCGCGCCGACGCCGAAACCGCGCACCAGAAGGAGCAGATTGACGCTGCGAAAATCCGGTCGCTGAGTGATCAGGTCGAGCAGCTTGGCGCGGCGAATTCGGACTTGCAGCATGGCGTGCACGTACTGCCGTGGTGGCGCGGCCTGGCGCTCAGCACGGCCGCCGCGGCGCTCCTGATGCTGGGCGTGACCGCGCTCACGGTGCTGGAGTGGCTGATGCTCCGGCGGCGCTTCCGCGCGATGGTCGAGGTGAACGAAGCCCTGCGCCGCCTCGATCAGAAATACAAGGTCGCGCTGGCCAAGGCGGAGTTGCGCCTGCAACAGCTCTATGGCCGCCGCCGTTCACTTGAAGACGAGCGCGATATGCCCAAGTCCCCCGACGAGATCGAAATTGAGCGGCTCAATCATCAGCTCCGCGAGCTGTTGGAGCAGCATCTCGACCGGCTCGGTTTCTCGCGCGAGCGCGGCAATCGGCGCAGCCGCTTCAGCGATCTGATGAACGGCGTCGAAGAGACCGCGGTCCAGGCCCGCGCCAGCCGCCGCTAGTGATCCCCGATCGCCCTCACGCGCCCGTTGCCGTTTATATCCATCCTACGAAGCGGCGGATTTTGCGTCCGTCGGTATGCCGCGCGCGGTGAGCCGCTCGCGGATCAGGCGATGGCTCTCGCGCGTGATCGGATAGCGCGAGAAGACCACTGCGCTCAGCAGAAAAATTGACGAGGGCACCAGCGCGAACATCCGGCGCAGGTTTTCACCCGCGGCCGGCGAAATTCCCTGACCGCCCGGCACGTACCCGATCCAGGCCATCAGCGGTCCGACCATCAGCATCGTCCCCGCCAGCGACAGCTTGATCGACATCGAGGTCAGCCCGCCGTACGCGCCCTCCTGGCGGCGTCCGGTGCGCTCCTCGTCCCATTCGATCACGTCGGCCGAGGCCGAGATCTGAGTCACCCAGATTCCGATCGCGGAGAAGCCGGAGAACGCCATCAGGATGTAGATCGCCAGCGCGTCGCCCGGCTCGACCGCCATAAAGGCCAGCAGGCCCGCCGCGTTGGCGATCATCGCGACCACAAACGCCGCCCGCTTCTCGATTCGCAGCGTGATCCGGAACCAGAACGGATACGAGACCATCGAGCCCGCGAAATAGGCGAGCAGCCAGCGCGCCGCCGCGTCCTCGTCGTGATACCAGTACTTGGCCAGAAAGCGCATCAGCACGGCCGGCACGTTGACCGCCATCACGGCCAGCGTGGTCGCGAGCAGCAGGATCACGAAGGGCCGGTTCTGGAACGTCGAGCTGATCGATTCGCGCAGGCTGAAGCGCTCGAGGTGCGCGAACTCCGGGCGCTCGCGCGTGCCCGCGTAAGCGTAGGCCGCGCCGCCGCCGACAATCAGCGCGGCGAGCAGGCCCGTGACGCGGAAATCGGTCCCGCGCTCGAACAGCCACGACGCCGCGAACGGCGCCATCGCCCCGCTCACGTCGCCGATCGTGCCGAATAGTTGCCGGAAGGTCGAAAGCCGGGTGCGCTCGTCGTAGTCGAGCGTCAACTCCGGCATCAACGCGCCGAAGGCGGTCTCGTAGAGTTTGCGCGCGGTGAGCATCAGGAAGTAAAAGCCCCCGAACCACGCCAGCAAAAGCCCGGGCGCCGCGGGCGGCGCCAGCAGCAGGAAATAGCAGACGCCCATCGGCGCCGCGCTCAGGAAAAAAGGCCGCCGGCGCCCGGAGCGGAAACGCGCCCGATCCGAAAAGTTGCCGGCCCACGGATCGGTCAACGCGTCCAGCGCCAGCGCGACAAAAAATGCGATCCCCGCCAGCGCTGGAGAGAGCCCGCAGCGGTCGGTATAAAAGTAGAGCAGATGCAGAGCCAGCAGCGTGCCGCAGAAGTTCAAACCGAGTTGGGCCTGCGAGTACGCGAGCAGGGTTCGGGTTCCGACTTTCTCGGCGTTTTGGGACACGATTCGACGACAGTAACCGATGGCGCACGTTTTCAAAACAGCCAATCGATTCGCGGGCGGCGCTTGACGGTGCGGCGGCCGCTTCTGAAGAAGGTTCCGATCGTGGTGATCGGATTGCTGCTCGCGGCGTGCGCGGCGCGCGATAGCGGCGGCAGCGATCAGGCCAACCCGCCGGCTGCCGGCGCCGCGCCCGTGATTGCGACCGTGCAGATCGATTACTCCCGGCGCGAGGACTTCGTGCGATCGGTCGGCGTCACCAAGTTCACCGGCGCAACGGTGATTCCGGCTCCGCCCGGAGAAGAGAAGGGCGGCGTTTCGATTGTCCGCTTCGAGGGCGGCGGCGTCGCGGTATGGCAGTTCCATGCGGACGAGGGCGTGACTCGCGAGTTGCTCACGCAGCTCCCGCTGATCGACGCCGGCCGCAAGTTTGCGATCACCAAGCTCAAGTACGGCGAGCTGCCGAGGCATTTTATCCAGGACTCGCCCGAGTCCGTCCCGCCGGAGCCGCTCGAAGCCGGCGCCTACTACGTCTTCGAGGTCGATCGCGCGATGGGCTCGACCAGCTTCGAGGCGATTCGTATCCAGGCCGACGGCACGATCGAAAGTTACGATGCCGAGCCTCGCGTCGGCGAGAGCTTTGCCCTGTGCTGCAACGTCAGCCCCGACTTCTCCTCCGCTCCACAGTCCTCGGACGTGCCTTCACTTCAGTAATTCGCTTCCGCGCCGCCCAGACGCATCTCCGGCGCCGATCCTGACGCGTTACTACAATTCTGAATATGGATTCAGTAATGAATACAACGTCGAGATTGACTCAGGATTCATTCCTTGTTAGAAAACCAAGTGAAATGGCGGAGTTAGCCACACAACTTCACGCGCCGCAGAACCGGTTTGATCGGCGCCGCGAGAAAACCCGCGCTGATCTACTCGCGGCCGCCCTGCGCGTCATCTCGAGCAAGGGTTTCCACGCGACCCGCATCGCGGATATCGCGGCCGAGGCGGATGTAGGGTTGGGAACCTTCTACCTCCATTTCAAAACCAAGAACGAAATTTTTATCGAGTTGATCGAGCAGGGCGCGGGCCAGTTGCTGGATCTGATCCGCGATGCGAAAACCGGCGTTCAGACCGCGGCCGGCAAGCTCGAAATTACCGTCAACACCGTGCTCGACGCCGCGGCCGAAAATCGCGAGGCGTTTCGAATCGTATTCGGCCATGGCCCGGCGTTTCTCGATCTGATGGTCCGCGTGCACGAAATGTTTATCGAAGATCTGCGCAACGATCTCGCGCCGACGGTCGGACCGCAGGCCGATGCGATCGCCAACCTGACCATCGGGATGCTCTCGCAGGCGATATCCTGGCTGCTCGAACGCAGCAGCCTGTCGCTCAAGGAACTCAAGGAAATCACCGTAAATTTTGCGCTGGGTGGTCTCGCGCGCGTGATTGCGCCGGTGGCCGCCGCATAGGAGGAGCTAATGGAGAACGAACGCCACGCGCTACGCTCGGAGCAGGACAGCGTCTTCCACTGGAATTACGACATCCTGTACCCGCAAATGGATCGCCTGTACGAGAACGCCAAGCGCGATCAATGGAACGTCACCACCACGATCAACTGGGACCGGCCGATCGATTCCGAAGTGCTCGATATGAGCTCGATGCCGATGTTCCAGACCGAGCTTTTCCGCTCGCTGAGCGACGCGAAGAAAAGTGAATTGCTGCGCAAGTTCGCGGCCTGGCGGCTCTCCCAGTTCCTGCACGGCGAGCAGGGCGCGCTGATGGTCTGTGGACAACTGGTCGACGCCGTGCCCGACCTCGACGCCAAGATGTGCGCCGCCGCGCAGGTGATGGACGAGGCGCGCCACGTCGAAGGCTTCCGCAAGTACATCAGCAAGCTCGACAAGATCTATCCGATCGATCCGAACCTGGACCGCCTGCTGTCCGCGATTATCGAGCACGAGCGTTGGGAGCCCAAGTACGTCGGGATGCAGATCGTCGCCGAGGGACTGGCGATCGCGGCCTTCCGCTTCATGCATAACGAGACCAAGGACCCGCTGCTCAAAGAGCTGCTCGAGTACATCATGAAGGACGAGTCGCGCCACGTCGGTTTCGGGATGCTCGCGCTGCGCGACGCGGTCCGCAAACTCAACGGCAAGGAGAAGCAGGAACTCGAGGACTTCACCTTCGCTGCCTGCGACATGATGGTCACCAAGGTCGAAGACGGCGTGCCGCGCGACGGCTTCCTCTCGGGCGTGATGGTCTTCGATGAATGCGGCATCTCGATGAAAGACATCGAGGAGCAGATGAAGCGCGATCCCAACTGGCAGAAGGCCGAAAACGAACTCGAGCAGCGCTTCAACTCGTTCCTGTTCGTCGACACGATCATCCCATGCCTGAAGCAGCTCGACCTCCTCAACGAGCGCACCGAGCCCCGCTATCAAAAGCTCGGCGTGATGCAGATGGCTGCGTAAAACCGACGGATAGTCTCCCCTGCGATTGGTGTCCTCCTGCTAAACAGAAGGGCCGGCCCCGCGCCGGCCCTTTCTGTTTTTCATTTGCTTTTCTGAGCGTTCTCCATTCTGAGCCCTCTCCCTTTCCAGGGAGAGGGTGTGGGTGAGGGACATTCTCGCGGCGTGATTTGGCTGCCACGCCGCGAATGCCCGGACGCGAAGAACGTCGAGCGCGGACGCGCGCGGCGCGCTCAGAATCGCGCTCGCCTGATAAGGACCCTCACCTACATCCTCTCCCGTGCCACGGGAGAGGACCTCGGACGCGGTCTAGGCTTAGCGACTCTCTTCTGAGCGCTCTCCATTTGAGCCCCATCCCCTTCCAGGCTCCCTCTGCGTGACTCAGGCAAACCGCCATCGCTGCGCGTAGATCCTTCGGCTTCGCTACGCTCACCTCAGGATGACATGAAAAGCGTTTCCGACTCTGGTTATTGAGAGCCGGGGCATGCGCCCGGAGCGAGGCCGAAGAGCTGGACGTAGTGCGTCAGGTTCGCCTCGTGCACCGAGGCGTCGGAAATCATGGGCGGCGCGGCGCGAGTAATGGCGGCCAAGCCACGGTCTCTTTTTTTGTCATCCTGAGGTGAGCGCAGCGAAGCCGAAGGATCTACGCGAAGCGATTTCCCTCCGCCTGTCAAAACCACTCCCTGCTCAGGTCCCGCCATCCCGGATTCATCGACTCGATCAGCGCGATCTTCTTCGCGCGACGCCATCCCTTAAGCTCCTTCTCGCGCGCAATCGCGACCTGCACATCGCCATGCTCCTCAAAGTAAACCAAACGATCAATTGCGTAGCGACTCGTAAACCCCGCGGCCAACCGGTGCTTGTGCGCCGCTCAAGATCGTTGGTCACGCCGATGTAAAGAGTGCGGCTGCGGTTTCGTCATGATGTAGACGAAGTACTGTCTCATCATGGCCCGGGCCGCTCCCTATAGGTTCCTCCAAAGCGGGCCGACGGCCGCGCGCCTCACTATGGCACAAGCACCCGCGTCCCACCTGTAATCGGCACAACAAACCCGCGTCCTGCCTGCCATTGGCACACAAAAACCCGCTGTCCATTGGCACACAGAGACCCGCGTCCATTGGCACACAAGAACCCGCGTCCTATTCTGTCATTCTGAGCTGAGGCCTCCGGCCGAAGGCGAAGAATCTACGCGAAGCGATTCTCTTCTGAGCCCTCTCCCTTAGGCGAGTGTGCAGGGCGAGATCCGGAGCCGCCGAGCGGGAACGCGGGTTACTCGATTGCGGTCGCCCAGCGGGTTTGCCAAGTTGGCGAGGTGGTCGATCGTCCTGTTCTCCGAGCCCAGTCTCGCCGAGTTGTATGACAGGTTCTGCCCGCGCGAGCGCAGGGGCGACTTCAGCTTCTACCTGCCATTGGTGATGGCAGCGGAGGCGGTACTGGATGTCGGCTGCGGAACGGGTGCGCTGTTGCACCGGGCCCGGGAGTCCGGTCATACCGGGCGGCTGTGCGGGCTGGACCCCGCGGTCGGGATGCTCGATCAGGCGCGTAAGCGCTCGGACATCGAGTGGATCCTCGGTGACCTGGCTTCGGTCGGCCGGGGCCAGAGAGTTCGACCTGATTGTGATGAGCGGCCACGCATTCCAGGTGCTCGTCGAGGACGACGAGCTGCGAGTCCTCGCTCGCCGCGATACGGTCGGCGCTCACCGCCAACGGCCGCTTCGCGTTTGAAACCCGCAACCCGCTGGTCCGGGCGTGGCGAGCGCTGGACTCCGGCCAACGCCGCCGAGGTTACCGATGCCGCCGGCGCCGTGGTGCGGATGGCGCGCAAGGTCCGGAGAACTGGTTGAGGGGGACATCGTCTCGTTCACCACGACGTTCACCAGTCCCCACTGGGACCGGCCGCAGGTGAGCCGAAGCAAGCTGAGGTTCCTTGATGCCGATTCGCTGTCCTCGTTCCTGTCCGATGCTGGCCTGGCAATCGAGGAGCAGTTCGGGGACTGGGACCGGACGGCCGCTGACCAGCACAGCCCGGAGATCATCACCATCGCGAGACGCGGTTGAAATTTCGGCGCTATCTCTTCTGAGCCCTCTCCCTTCAAGGAGAGGGTCGGGGTGAGGTTGAGCCGCCACGCCGCGAAGGCGCTCACCGATACTTTCGCAGCGGGTCGCCGCTAAGCGCGTAATTGGGCTCGCCGGTCATCGCGTTCACATCGCCGATAAGCTCGAAGCCCATCTTCTTGTAGAGAGCGGCCGCCACCACGTTATTGCGATGGCAGCTCAGCTTGATCGTCTCGCAGCGCGGATAGGTGCGCAGGATATACGCGATCGTCTCGGCGACCGCCGGCCGCCCCAGGCCTTTCCGCTGATGACGCAGGTCGATCATGATATCGTCGATCCAGTATTCGTCCTTGGTCCGCGGATCGCATAGCGTCGACACATATCCGACCATCAAATCGCCGTCGTAGATACCCATCGGCGTGTAGTCGTAGTTATCGCCATGCTGCCGGACGTAGGCCGCGGCGAGCGACTTCGTCGGCGGCGAGACGAAAGTCTCCTGGCTTTCATGAAGCTTGATCTCGATCGCTGCGCGCCAGTTCGTGCGATCGATTTTCCTGAGCGTGAGTTTCACGGATTCCTTTCGCGCTAGACGCTGAGGAAGATCTCGCGCGTGCTCTCGGCCGTCAGTTTCTTCACCGAAGTGATCTTGTCGGCGAACTGGGCAAGGGTGGAAAGCCCGCTCGTGCCGACGTCGACCAGCACCGCGAAGACCCTGAATTCCAGCCGGGCCTTGACCTCGCGCAGGTGCGCCAGCCATTGCGGGCTGACCTGGGATTCGCCGTCGGTGATGATCACGATATCGGCCCGCTTGAGCTTCTGCTGCTCGATCAACTCGATCGCCGCGTCCAGCGGCCGCTCGAAATCGGTGCCGCCGCCCGGGAAATATTCCGCCAGTTCCATCAACTTCGCCAGCTCGGGCTGGTAGCGCCGCACGCGATTGAGATCGAGGATCTTGAGGCTCTGCTCACCCGACGAGAATAGCACCGTCCGCACCAGGCGGCGCTGGCGCTGCGCGATATCCGCCAGCGTCAGGCTGACCGCCTTGGCCCATAACTCCTTGTCGCCTTCCATCGAGGAGCTGACGTTGACGCATACCACCATCGGGCCTTTGCCCTTCTGCTCGTCGTCGCGCAGCCGATATTGCAGGACCTCGCCTTCAAGCAGGCGGCGGCGGAAGTCGCGCGCCAAAATCGGATGATGCAGCGCGAGCAGCTCGGCGGGAATCAGCCGGCCGATCTCGGCGCCGCGCTCGATATCGTAGGCTTCAGTTGCGCCCCGATCGAGCGTCTTGCGCCGAATCGCCTTGGCGTCGAGCTTGAAACGCCCGACCATCCGGGCCAGCTCGCCGAGCTTGCGATTACGCGCGAGCCGCCGGCCCAGCTCCAGGCGTTCGCCCGCCGGCATCCGGCCCCCTTGCCCGAACTCCAGGCTGAAGTCGTGAGTGTCTTGCGCGACGCGATCGATCTCCTCGACCAGTTGCCCCGTCCGCAGCTCCATCCGCTTGAGTTCGGTCAAGTCGCTGTGGCGGAGCTGATCTTCGACCTGGCGCGCCTTTTGATTCAGCCGCGCCTCCGAGACCTGCGCCGCGCGTTCCGCGGCGGCCGCGAGCTGCGCGATCTTTTGCTTGAGGTCCGCGTTCTCCCCGGGTTGATTCGCGGCTTCACTTTCGCCGGCTTCATCGGCGCTCATTTCGAGCGCGTTCTTGAGCGCCGCGGCCTTGGCCTCGAGATCTTCTTCCTGATGCTTCAGATCCCACAGGTCGAGCATCTCGCGCCGGTTGACGAGCCGCTCCGAGCGGACCATCTCGATCACCTGCTCGGCCATCACCAGCGCTGCGATCGCTGCCTTGTCCTCCTCGAGCAGGGTGCGGCTTTTCAGCGCCTCGAAAGCGGGGGAGGGGATAAGTCGGTCCAGGATCACGCGATTGAGCGCGGCGCTCCGCCGCACCGCGTCAGGCTTCTCCCAGACCAGGTTGTACTTGAACAGCGCGAGAAAGAGGTCCTGCAGCAGTGGCGCGAAATTCGGTATCAGCCGCTCACCGGCCTCGACCAGTTCGGCGAATCGTCGAGGCGCCGCGCACGATCTCGGCCCACGCGCGGCGATCGTAGCTGTCACTCTCGATCCACGACACGCTGGTCGGAACGACCGGCACGTATACGCGCCGCGGCTTGACGGTCTTCGCTCTACGAACTGGCCGGGCCATCGCGTTTCCTCAGCCGCTAAACTATCAGCCCGCCCCAACCACGGAAAACCTCGCCGCGCGCCGCGATGGTCATGAGATTTCGGGTGGCGGGCGATTTCGGAATCGGATGGCCGGCAGGGACGCGGGCCACTACTCTGAATGGACCTCGCACATAGGGGTAGGGGCCGGCCTCCGTGCCGGCCCGCGCTGCAAAACCGGCACTACCAAATTTTTCCCCGCTTGTACAAAGGCGCGGATGCGAGCCACAATCTGACTAGAGAAGATTGGAAGTGGTATAGTGGGATTGGGGCGCTTTGCGACTGCAGCCCATCCGGCGTCCACCGGGCAGGCTCGATAGTGACCGAAGCTACAACCAACGAACTGGCCCGCCGGCGAGCGGCCCTGCTGCTTGCGGCGGTCCAGGAATTTATCAACACTGCCGCGCCGGTCGGGTCCCAACAGATTCTGTCGCACTACTCGCTCGGTGTTAAGGGCGCGACGATCCGCAACATGATGGCCGAGCTGGAAGAGGCGGGCTATCTTCATCAGCCGCATACCTCGGCCGGACGCGTGCCCACCGACAAGGCCTTTCGCCACTACGTGGACCATCTGATGCCCGGCCGGCAGATCGACTTCGGGGATCGCGCCCAGATCGAATTGCACTACTCGGCCGGCACGCGCGATCTCAACGAGGTCGTGCGCGACACCTCGCGCTTGCTGGCGCTGCTGACGGGCCAGGCCGCGCTCGTGATGGCGCCGCGGCTGGAGGAAGCGAAGCTCGAGCAGGTGCGCTTCGTGCGCGTGCGCGAGCGCCAGGTGCTGGGGATTTACTCGGCGCTCGGCGGCGCTGTCCACAACCGGCTGGTCGAGACCGATCAGGACTACAGCCAGGACGAGCTCGACCGGATGGGCCGCTACCTCAACGAATCGCTCCACGGCAGCACGCTCGAAGAGGCGCGGCGATGGATCGAGCAGCAGCTCAAGGAGGAGCGCGCCCTCTACGATCGCTTCGTGCGCGCCGCCTTGACCCTGGGCGGTGCGGTCACGATCAATCGCGCCTCGACCGAGGTCTACGTCGAGGGCGGCGCCAAGGCGGTTGAGCAGCCCGAGTTCAGCGACCCGGGCAAGCTGCGCGAGTTGCTCCGCGTCCTCGACGACAAGAGCGCGCTGCTCGATCTGCTCGAACAGACGCTCAAGTCGGGCAGCCTTACAGTGTCGATCGGGTCGGAGATCCCCGACTCGCGCCTCAATGCCTTCAGCGTGATCGCCGCGTCCTACGCCAGCGGTGCGATGCCGCTGGGGAGCCTCGCAGTCGTCGGGCCAGTGCGGATGGACTACGGGCGCGTGATACCGCTGGTCGACTACACCGCCAAGGCGCTCTCCCGAATCCTCGAACATTGACCGGGCTCCCGGGAACCTCACCCCCGTCCCCTCTCCGAAACGGAGGGGGGAGCCAGACCCGATCGAATCGGGTCCCCCTTCCCGTCCCGGGAAGGGGACCGGGGTTAGGTTCTTCAGTACTGGCGCAACGCCGGATCGTGCTTATCTTACAAGGGTAAAGGCCGAATTCTTTCAGCATGAGCAAACGAACGACCGAACCGGAAAACGATCCCGCCAGCCAGGCGCAATCCAGCGGAGCCCATGCGGCTGCCGAAGCGGGCGAGCCTACCCCCGACGCGCAAATCGAGGCGCTGAGCGCGCAGCTTCGCGAGAAGGACGATGAAATCGCGGAGCTGAAAGACAAATACCTCCGCGCGCTCGCCGAACAGGAGAACGCCCGCAAGCGGATCCGCCAGCAGAGCGAGGAGAGTATCCGCGTGCAGCGCGAGGCGCTGCTGCGCGAGCTCCTGCCGGTGGTCGATAACCTTGAGCTGGCGGTTGCCGCCGCGCGCGGCAGCGGCAACGGCAAGTCGATCGTCGAGGGGGTCGAGATGGTCCTCCGCGCGCTGCACGATCTGCTGCGCAGCCATGGCGTGACGTTTCAGGAGGCGGTCGGGCGCACCTTCGATCCGCAGTTCCATGAAGCCGTCGAACACGTCGAGCATCCTGATCACAAGCCAAATACCGTTATCAAGGAATTCAGCCGCGGCTATCAGATCGGCGAGCGGGTGCTCAGGCCGGCCCGCGTCACGGTCTCCAAGGGGTCGTCTGAAAGGCGGGACACGGGCGATCCCGAGGACGTTGAAAACGGCTGAATCGTGCTTACTTTTTAATCAAGACTCGAAAATGAGAGCCGCCGGCGTGGCAATCGCTGGCGGCCAAGTGAGGAATTTAGATGGCAAAGGTTATCGGCATCGACCTCGGCACGACCAATAGTTGCGTGGCGATTATGGAGGGTGGTGACCCGGTCGTGATCGCCAACTCCGAGGGCAGCCGCACCACTCCGTCGGTCGTGGCGTTCACGGACGCCGGTGAGCGGCTGACCGGACAGATCGCCAAGCGCCAGGCGATCACCAATCCGACCAATACGGTCTTCGCGATCAAGCGCCTGATGGGGCGCCGGTTCGAAGACAGCGAAGTTCAGAAGGCGGCGAAAATTCTGCCCTATAAGGTCGTCAAGGCCGACGACGGCGCCGCGTGGGTCGAAATCCGCGGCAAGCGGTACAGCCCGGCCGAAATCTCCGCGTTCGTCCTGCAGAAGATGAAGCAGACCGCCGAGGACTATCTGGGCGAGAAAGTCACTGAAGCGGTGATCACGGTGCCCGCCTATTTCAACGACAGCCAGCGCCAGGCGACCAAGGACGCGGGCCGGATCGCCGGCCTGAGCGTGCTCCGCATCATCAATGAGCCGACCGCCGCGTCGCTCGCCTATGGGCTCGACAAGAAGAAGGACGAGAAGATCGCGGTCTTCGACCTGGGCGGCGGCACGTTCGATATTTCGATCCTCGAGCTGGGCGACGGGGTCTTCGAGGTCAAGGCCACCAACGGCGACACCTTCCTGGGCGGCGAGGACTTCGACCAGCGGATCATCGACTACCTGGCCGACGAGTTCAAAAAGGATCAGGGCATCGATCTGCGCAAGGATCGGATGGCTCTGCAGCGGCTGAAGGAAGCGGCGGAGAAGGCCAAGATAGAGCTGTCGACAGTCACCGAAACCGACCTCAATCTGCCCTTCGTCACGGCCGATCAGTCGGGCCCCAAGCATCTCAACATGAAGATCTCGCGCGCCAAGCTCGAGGCGCTGTGCTCCGATCTGCTCGAACGGCTCGACGCGCCGTGTATCACGGCACTGAAGGACGCCGGACTTCGCGCCAGCGATATCAACGAGGTCGTGCTGGTCGGCGGAATGACCCGGATGCCTTCCGTGCAGGAGCGCGTGCGCAAGCTCTTCGGCCGCGAGGGGCATAAGGGCGTCAATCCTGACGAAGTCGTGGCGGTGGGCGCGGCGATTCAGGCCGGGGTGCTCAAGGGCGAGGTCAAGGACGTTCTGCTGCTCGACGTGACGCCACTGTCGCTCGGAATCGAGACCCTGGGCGGCGTGTTCACCAAGCTGATTGATAAGAACACCACGATCCCGACCCGCAAGAGCCAGGTTTTCTCGACCGCCCAGGACAATCAGACCGCGGTGACGATTCGCGTCTTCCAGGGGGAGCGCGAGATGGCGGGCGATAACAAGCTGCTCGGCCAGTTCGACCTGGTTGGAATTCCGCCTGCGCCGCGCGGGTTGCCGCAAGTCGAGGTCAGCTTCGATATCGACGCCAACGGCATCGTCAACGTTCACGCCAAGGACCTCGGCACCAACAAGGAGCAATCGATCCGGATCACCGCCTCGTCGGGACTTAACGAGGAGGAGATCAAGCGGATGGTCCGCGAGGCCGAACAGCATGCCCAGGACGACAAGCAGCGGCGGGCGTCGGCGGAAGCGCGCAACAAGCTCGACAACCTGATCTACACCACCGAGAAGACGCTCAAGGATCACGGTGCGCAACTCGACGAGGCCTCGCGCGCGACGGTCGAGAGCGCCTTGGCCGAGGCCAAGACCAAGCTCGAATCCAAGGATCCGGCGGAGATCGACCGCGCTGCCGAGACGCTCGCGAACGCGTCGCACAAGCTGGCCGAGGCGATGTACAGCAAGACCCGCCAGGGTCAGGACGGCGGTGCCGGCCCACAAGCCTCAGCAGGTGACGGTCAAGGCCCGAGCACTGACGGCCAGGGCGGCGAGGGCAAGAAAGAAGACGTGGTCGACGCCGACTTTAAGGAAGTGAAAAACTGACGCCGCAGGCGTCAGTTTTTCATTCCGAGCGGAGCGAGGAATCCCATGCCACAGAAGCTCGCGGCGCCCATCTCGATACCTCTTCTTGCGGTCGCCTCGTTCGCCGCGGCGCCAGGTTCCACGCCTCTCCCTGACCAGGGAGAGGCCGCGCGAGCATCGCGAGCGCGGGTGAGGGTATCTTACTTCTCTTCCGGCGCTCGAATAAGATTGCGAGACGATGCCTACGGGCAACAAGCAGCGTGACTTTTACGATGTCCTCGGCGTCGCGCGCGGCGCCAACGAGGACGATCTGAAGAAGGCGTACCGCCGCCTCGCGATCCAGTTCCATCCCGATCGCAATCCCGGCGACAAGTCGGCCGAGGAACGCTTCAAGGAAATCAACGCCGCCTATCAGATTCTGTCCGATCCCGAGCGGCGCGCGCAGTACGATCGTTACGGCCACGCCGCTTTTCAGGGGCCGCAGGGCGGCGGTTTCAGCGGCTTCGATTTCACCCAGGGCTTCGAGGAAGTCTTCTCCGACATCTTCGGCGACTTTTTCGGCGCCGGCCGCGGCCGCTCGCGTTCGCGCACCCGCCGCGGAGACGATCTTCGCTACGATTTGGAGATCGAGTTCGAGGAAGCCGCGCGCGGGATCGAGAAGGTCGTCAACTTCCAGCGCCTGGCGACCTGCGACGCGTGCGAAGGGAGCCGCGCGCGCGGCGGCCAGAGCGGCGTGCGCACCTGCCCCAACTGCCGCGGCACCGGCCAGGTCCGGACGCAGCAGGGCTTCTTTTCGATTTCAACGACTTGCGGGCAATGCCGCGGCGAGGGCACCACGATCGCCGACCCGTGCCCGAAGTGCCAGGGCCAGGGCCGCGTCCGCCGCTCGCAATCGATCTCGGTCCGGATTCCCGCCGGCGTCGACAACGGCTCGCGCCTGAAGCTGCGCGCCGAGGGCGAGGCCGGCTTCGGCGGCGGGCCGCCGGGCGATCTCTACGTCGTGATCCACGTCCGCGAGCACGCGATGTTCGCGCGCCAGGACAACGACATCGTGATCGAGGTGCCGGTGAGCTTCCCGCAGGCCGCGCTCGGCGGCGAGATCGAAGTGCCGACGCTCGACGGCAAGGTCAAGCTCAAGATTCCGGCCGGCACGCAATCCGGCAAGGTCTTCCGTCTCAAGGCCAAGGGCATCGTCGATCTCCACGGCTACGGCCGCGGCGACCAGTTGGTGAAGATCGCGGTCGAGACCCCGCGTCGCCTGACTGCGCGCCAGCGCGAATTGCTCGAAGAATTCGCCAAGCTCTCCGGCGAAGACCTGAACCATCCGATGGCCAAGGGCTTCGTCGACAAGCTCAAGGAAATGTTCGGCTAGGGACCGCCGTCGCGCCTCGTATCGAGGACCGGCGGGACGCCGGTCCTACTTCGGAAGGGCGCATAAGTGCCGCTATGCGGCCCGGCTTGAAGTAGGGCCGGCGTCCCGCCGGCCGCTCGGCACGGCTGTCGGGGCCATCGCCATTTGAAGTCATAATCTGTGATTTCGAGCTGCGGAATTCCTCAAATCGCGCGCCCCAGATGCTCCATCAGCGCGGCGCGCATCACATCCACCGGCGGCGCGACGCCGTTGAAGAGCTTGAACGCGAGCGCGGCCTGATTCAGCAGCATCCCGGCCCCGTCGGCGCATCGCCGCCCGGCGCGCGCGGCGCCGTCCAGAAACTGCGTCGGCTTCCGCGCATATAGCAGATCGTAGAAAAAACCGTCCGCAGGTGCGGCGTCGTAGGCCAGTTGCGGAAAGCGCGCCGCGCTGAGCCCGATCGAGGTGGCATTGATCACGAGCGCCGCATTGGAGAGCGCCGTGTGATCGGTCAACGCCTCGAGTCCCCGCACCGTGATGATCCGTCCGGCGCGACCCGTGAAGCGCCGCGCCAGGCGCATCGCGCGCGACCGCGTCCGATTCGCGATCAGCACCTCGCTCGCGCCCATCCGCACGACCGCGAGCACCGCCGCGGCGGCGCCGCCTCCCGAACCAACGATCAGAACCGGCCGCGCCGCGACTGCGACCCCGATCGCGCGCAAGTCGGTCTCCAGGCCGCGCGCGTCGGTGTTGTCGCCATAGAGCCCGTCGCGCCGACTCACGACGCAATTCACCGCGCCGAGAGAGCGCGCCTCGCCGCTCAGCCCGTCGAGCATCCGGAGCACGCGCTCCTTATGCGGCAGCGTGAGATTTACGCCGAGCAGGCCCAGCGGCGCGAGCGCGCGAATCGCCTCGCGCAGTTTCTCCGGCTTGACGTGAAAGGGCAGATACGCGCGATCCATCCCGAGCGCCTGATACGCCGCGTTGTGCATCGCGGGCGACAGCGAATGCTCGACCGGATCGCCGAAGATTCCGGTGATGCGCGTCGTGCCGCTGAGCGCCAAGCGCGGAGACCCTAGCGGCGGGCTGCGTCGCGGACTTCATCCGCAGTGAAGACCCACGCGTAGCGCAGCCCTTCACGGGCGAATGCCTCGCGGCCGCCTTCGTTGCGATCGATAAGGGTCAACGCCGCGCTGACATCCGCGCCGGCCGCACGCACCGCCGCGAGCGCATCGATCGTCGAGCCGCCGGTGGTGATCGCGTCGTCGAGCACGGCGGTGCGAAGTTCTTTCCGGAACGCCCCTTCGATCCGCTGTTGCAGGCCGTGCGCCTTGGTTTCCTTGCGCACGAAGAAGCCCCTCAGATCGACGCTGTGGCGATACGCCGCCGCGATAATCGCATCAGTCAGCGGCAGCGCGCCGACCGCCATCCCGCCAATCTGCGCGATCGCTTGCGCCGTCACCAGCTCCAGCATCAACTCGCCGGCGAGAAACGCGCCGCGCGGCAGATAGAGCGTGCGCTTGCAATCGACGTAAAAGTTCGACGAACGGCCCGAAGTGAGCGTCAGTTCCCGTTCGATATACGACTCGCGGGCGAGGATGGCGAGGAGTTCGGCGCGATGCTCTGAATTCATGGCGGCCTGCGCGCGATCTAAGCCGATGGTGCGGGGCGGCACAAGAGCGCTCCGCGCCGCCGGTTCCATTCCGATGCGTCCCGCGGCGATGCTATCATCCGCGGATGCTTTTCGCGCCGTTCGTATTCATCTACGTCATCCTGTTTCTCGGCGCCCTGCTATTGGTCTTCACGCTGATCGAGATCAACGTCATCGGCTACGTCTTTGGGGCGCTGGGTCTGCCGCCCGAACTCGCCTTCCTGGCGCTGCTCGTGAGCCTGATCGGCAGTTACGTAAACATCCCGCTTTCGCAGATCGAAGGCGGCCCGATCCGTCCGGGCGCATTCGTCAGCCGTTTCGGCGTGCGTTATCGGATCCCAATGCGCGTCGCCGGGCAACCAACCACGATCGCGATCAATCTCGGCGGCGCGATTGTCCCGATCCTGATTTCCGCCTACGTGATCGTGCACCAGCCCTCGATTCTGATCTCGGCGCTGATCGGGACTGCGATGGTCGCATTCGTGGTCAATCGATTTGCCCGCCCGGTGCCGGGCCTCGGCATCGCCACGCCGATGTTCATCCCGCCGATCGTCGCCGCGATAGTGGGGACGCTCCTGGCCGGGGGGATGCACCATCATGCCGACGGGATCGCGTACGTGAGCGGCGTGCTCGGTACGCTGATCGGCGCCGACTTGATGAACCTGCGCAAGATTCGCGATCTCGGCGCGCCGGTCGCTTCGATCGGCGGCGCGGGCACCTTCGATGGAATTTTCCTCACCGGCATCGTCGCCGTGCTGCTGGCCTAAGGTCCTGACGCTGGCCTAAGGTCCTGACTTGGAAGCGCGCTGAAGATGTCTGAGCCCTCTCCCTTTCCAGGGAGAGGGTGTGGGTGAGGGCCGTACGCGGAATGTCCTGAAATTACTTTCGGTCCCTTAAACCCGGCGAGTTTAGGCGCGAACTTCTTTACGCCAATTTGAACTTGACCAGCGTATGCTCGGGCGTCACGTCGTCGAAGAACACCTCGACCGGCGTGCCGACGCGAACCTGGTCCGCCGCACCCACGATATTGGTCGTGAGGTGCGGCCCTTCGGCCAGCTCGACGATCGCGAGCACATAGGCGGCATCGGCGAACGCGCGGCTCGAGGCGCGCCGCACAATCGTATAGCTGTAGACGACACCGCGCCCGCTCGCGCGGCGCCACTGCGATCCGGTCGGAAAAGCAGTGCGGACATCGCGGGCGCGGATAATGGATAAACGCGCCGCACGCCTCGCAATGCTGGAGCATCAGCTCGTGGCGTTTCGCGCCCTGCCAGAACGGGACGGCTGATCACCGACGGCTTGGGCAGCGGCTTGGTGTACTCGCTCATGAGCGTCGCTCCAGAATCAAGCTGGCCTGCTCGCTCATGATTCCGCCGTTGCCGTTGACGTAGACGAGCGCCGCATCCTTGACCTGCCGTCCTTCGCCGCGCCCCATCAGTTGGCGGATCGCCTCCGTGACGTGGCTCATCCCGCCCGCCAGGCCCGCCTGCCCGAAGGAAAGCTGGCCGCCGTGGGTGTTGCAGGGAAAGTCGCCCGCGTAGCTCAGGTCGTGCTCCGCCACGAACGCGCCGCCCTGGCCCTTGGTGCAGAAGCCGGCGTCCTCGAGCGTGATAATCACCGTGATCGTATAGCAGTCGTAGGGGCAGACCGAGATCCATGTCCGTCGGCTTGAGCCCCGCCATCGCGAACGCGGCCTCGGCCGCGGGCTTGATCGGCGAGGTCGTCAGCGAGGGCGCATAGGTGATCGTCGAATGATTCGAGTATTCGCCCGCGCCGAGCAGCCAGATGGGCGGATTCTTCGCCCGTTTGGCAACTTCGGGCGACGCGACCACGACCGCAGCGCCGCCGCTGACCGGACTGACGATCTCATACAGATGGAGCGGGTCGACGATCATCCGCGAGCCCAGCACTTCCTCGATCGTCAGCGGCTTTTCGTTGAAGGTCGCGAGCGGATTCTTGAGCGCGCTGGCGCGCTGATCGACCGCGACCTTCGCCATCTGCGCCGCCGTGGTGCCGTACTCGTACATATGGCGATTCGCGATCATCGCGTAGCCGCAATTCGCCCCGATATTTCCGTACGGCAGCTCGAACTCGCGCTGCACCGAGACCGTCGGCACGCGCTGATCGCCGACTTTGTTAACGTCGGCCATCAGGCACAGCACGGTGCTGCACATCCCGGCATGAATCGCTGCGCCCGCGCGCCAGATCATCCCGGCCGCAGTCGCGCCGCCGATATCGACCTGGTTGAGCATCCGCGGATTGATTCCCATCATCTCGGCGGCGAAGCCCGGGTAGATCATGCCGGGTCCGAAAACGGTACGCCCATCAGAAAGCCGTCGATATCCTTCTTCTCCAGCCCCGCGTCGGCGATCGCCTCGGCCGCGACCGTGGACATCAGGCCCAGCGCGGTCGCGTCGCCGGGCTCTTTCATCGGTTTCAGCTCGCCGATTCCAATCGCAGCAGCCGCGCCCTTCAGACTCATGATAAATGCTCCCGCATTTCTCGCCTCTCCCTGACCAGGAGCCTGTCCTGAGTCTCTCGAAGGAAGAGGCCGCGCCGCAGGCGCGGGCGAGGGTATTCTCACCCCGCCATCAGTTTCGATTCGTACTGCTTAGCACAACCATCCGCGCCCGCAGAACCGCCAGCGCAGGCAGGGCAGGGGCCGGCCTCCCGCCTGTTGTATGTCCGAAGCCTCGCTGCTGTCATTCTCGCGCGTGTCTGGCGCGCGAAGAATCCCGGATCCGCTCCGCCAGCGGCCACCGGGCGTCTCCGCCCATCAGACTGACCCACTCCCCGCAGCGCGAACGCTGGTGACAGACGCCGCGCCATCGGATATTTTGCCCGGATAAACTTTGGCGGGCCAATTCCGCGCTTCGAGGTATTACCTGATGGCATTCATAATCTGCGATGATCACGGCCAGAGCGTCGAGGCCGACGGGATAGACCCCAAGATCGCGAAGCAGCAGATGCTGGGCGAGGCGAAGCCGAATCCCACCGCGCTGGAAAAAGAAGTGATCGAGTTCGGCAAACTCCACCGCGATTGCAACATCCGCATCCTCTCCGACTGACTCCGCCTGGCGATCCACCGACCTTCTTTCGGGTAGTGGCCGGCCTCCGTGCCGGCCCTCCTTCTGCCCGCAGTAGCGCCGGCGTCCCCGCCGGTGATTATCCCGCCTCCGCGTGCGCCCGCGCTCGTTCAGGGTAGTGGCCGGCGTCTCTGCCGGCCATCCGACTCCACCGCCGATTGCCCATCAACGACCTTGTATTGACCCGCTCTCGACGCGGCGGATAGACTGCCCGCGCGGGGTGGAGCAGTCTGGTAGCTCGCCGGGCTCATAACCCGGAGGTCGAAGGTTCAAATCCTTCCCCCGCAACCAAGAAATTCCCGGCGATATCGGCATTTGGCACGAGGCAACGAGCGGCGCGTTGGCCGCTCCGGCCCGCCCGGCCGGTGACACAAGCGCGCTTGACGCCGCCAGTCGGGAGAGCAGGTATGGCCAAAACCAAAGTGATTCACGACGCTGTCGGGCACACCTTGACCATCTGGTTCGATGAGCCCGCGGGGGAAAGCATCTGCGAGGAGACCACGGAGGAAGTGGTCCTGATGAAAGACGCTGAAGGCCGGGTCGTCGGCTTCGAGTTGCTTCACTACCGCCCGGCCCAGGGCAACGCCGAATTAGCCGTTGAGACCGTAGTTCGGTCCGAGCCGTAAGAACACACCGTCAGGATGATCGAGCCCTGGCGCTGAGGCCCTCAGTGAGTCGGGCTCGCGTCTGCCGGCGTCGCTCGCGCCTCTACCGAAGATTCTCCCGTGGTACGAAGCCCTTATAGCCCTTGTCCGGTCCTTCCAGCAGTTCTACTTCCGCGCCGGCTATGTCCTGGGAGACTACTACGACCCGCGTGCCGTCGTCGGCGTCTTTCCCCTCAGTCTGGGCTACCCGGGCGACCAGCTCTACGAACCCCCGCTGCTCCTGGGTCATCTGACCCTTCATCGCGCGTTGGATATCGAGCGTGGCGTTGTAGATCTCTTCGTCCTGGTAGACCCGGACTGAGCTCCGACCCGGGTCAGCGCTCAGCCTGTGGCTGCATCCCGACGTTGCGAACGCCATTACCGAAATCGCAATCGCGATACTCAACCTCTGCATACTCATTTCACCTCTGGGTTTCATCCCGTGCCAACCGGCCGCGCAGTTCGGCTGACAATTGGAACCGGACGGCCGCCCCAGGGAGGACGGGGCGGCCGTTCCGGTTTGCCCTCCTGCCTATTGTTGTTGGGCCGTAGTAAGAGACAGCTTGCTATGGAAAGGACCACTTGCCCAGGTGTCGCCGACCATCCCAAAGGATTCCGTTATCGGGGTGGCGGTGCCCGGCAGATTGGTTTGCGGGATGTGCATCACTACGTCGACTTCAGGATCAGCGCAGCACTCCGCGAAGGAGTTGGCGCTGCCGCAGATACCGAATGCGGAGAGGTACAAATGAAGGACGCTGACCGAGCCTACGTCATTGGCGAAGGGCGCGGTCGCGGTCTTGACCCCCTGGCCTGCGACCACATAGCCGCCGCCGCCCGGATTCAGACTCGTAGAATTGGTGCCCAGGTATTGGGCCGCGCAATTGTATGGCGACTGGCTGGTGCTGGTCTCTGTGCATACCGGCTTGCAACGCACGTCTAAAGTCTGCGCATTCGGCCCACCGCAGATCCGGGTCGTGATGCCGGTGTTGGTGGCGTTAAACGACGCGATGCTGCCGGTCTCGGTATACTTGGTTGTTTGAGCGAAGTTGAAGACGCCTTCTCCATACAAACTGCCGGTGCCGTCGTACGTAATTTCGGTGACGCCGGTCATCTGATCCCCGATATTGGTCGTGAGACTCTTGAGCACTCCACCAACTTCCGTCTCCGAAAGCCCGGGCCGGGAACACGGCATTTGGACATTTTTTTGCCGCCAGATCCTTGCCCAGCTGCTGAATCGCATTCACCAGGCCCGCGTTTACCTCTTTCGGGATAAAGATGCCCGTGCTCTTCGGGTCGTTGAGGGTCAGATTAAACTCAGAGATGTAGGTGCCGGCGAGTTGTGGAGTGGTTATTACCTGCGCTCCCGCAGGCGCCGCCAGCAGCGACCATCCAAGCGCGCTCATCATCACCGACAATAAAAACCTTCGCATCGAAACGTCCTCCTCGAGATTCTCCGCGCAGCTCTCGCGCGGAAGTTGTGGAATCCTGCGCGACCCGACCGAAACCGTTTCGCGCCCTCTGCTTTTGGAACCTCGCGGCGCCGCATGACCGCACATTCATCTGTTCCACGGGCATAGGTAGCAACCCGCGGTGACGCGCGAATTAATCGACAGTGAAGAGGCCGTCAAGAAAATCCGCCGCCGATCGCACACCCGCAACGCCGGCGATGGTATTCTCTTGACCCGCTCGCAAGCGTTCGCGTGACAGCCCGTAACGATGACGACATCGACGAACCCGAACGGGCTCGCGTGGCGCGTTCGGCGCGCGCTCCTGATGTAGATCGCTCTTCAGGCGGTCGCCGCGCGTGCGTGCGCGCTCAGAGATTGGCTTCGCGGTTGTTCGAAGTAGGACCGGCGTCCCGCCGGTCACGAACGCGGCATAGTCGCGCCGTCGAACCGGCGCGGACCGGCGGGACGCCGGTCCCTACTTCCCGGAAGTAGTGAGCAGTAACATCCACCGGGGAAATCGGTTCAATATGTCCCCCGAAGAACGAATTCCTGGCCCGTTCGTTTGACGTGAGGTGAGCAGAAGCGGGACGGTGCGGGTAGGGGCTATTAGCCAAGTCCGCAAGTCTGGCGGGAAGCCCCGTAGCGTATCCGAGAGACTGGCCCCACTCTAACCGGCCCAACGGATACGCTGTCTGCGTCCCCCCGCTTTTCAAAACCGCCCACCCAGTACTGCCGGTCGTAGGGCAGGCACGCCATCTCAGCGGCGGCTGGCGACTCAATCAGCGCCCGATTAGTACAACGGTACGGCGAGTAACACATCGCCGGTAGCGTTATCCGTGACTTCCATCAGCGCACGCACTCCGCTCGCCATTCCACCGTTGAACGAAAGCTCGCAGTAGCTCGGTTTCGTGGAGGGTGAAGCGAGGCTGCTGACGTCGTTATGGCACTCCTTTCCAGAGGCCAATTTGGCGGGCGCGACGGGGCAGGTATTACTGGTAAATGATGAGGGACTGTTGTCTGGTGAAAAGATCGTCAAATGTACGATGCTGACCGGCGCCGAGCCAACGTTGACTACCGAGCACACAAAGTCCTGCGTAGTATCTCCCTGTAGCACAGGTCCGGAGAAGAGGAGGGTTTGTGCCTGGGCACTACTGAAGGCTAGCAGGCCTGTGAGCACCACCGCGATCGCTATTGATAGGCCTATCGTCTTCATAAAGAACGTCTCCTTGGGCGCACACGCGCGTTTGCGGAGCTTATCGACCGCGTGCGGGAGGTGACCGCCAGGCACAATGAAGAACTTAACGGTAGCTCGGATAGGGTCCAGGAGTCAATCACATTTGATCGGAAGCCGATAGCGTATCCGAAAGATTGCCCCACTAATCGGCCCAACCTTAACTGTTAAAGCTATTTGCCCGGAGGCTGACTATCTACCGGCGCCGCCTGCAACTGCGCTTGTGGCGGCGCCTGCAACCGCGGGTCAGCGACGAAATGTGCCGGCGCGGAGCCGGGTAGGCCGAGCGGGCCGTTGAATTCGAGTAGCCGATAAGGGGGCGCGTCTTGCATATACGCATCCAGGGTCGGGAGCAGGAAATACTTGAGCGGCTGAAGATAGAAGGGCAGGTCGACGATCGGCTTCAGCTTCATGTGCAGCGCGCTTTCGCCGCCACTCGGACTCGGGCCGCCGCCCGCCTGCCACATCGCGAGCTGATTCACCTCGCCGTTGAAGCCCAGCACGTGAAAGCGGCTCTCACCGTCGGATTGTGGCCGCAGCTTCGGAAATACCTCCGCGAGTGTGAAAGAGCTGGCGTACAAGTCGCTCGGCAAATCCTTGTCGGGCTCCATCGGAAACGCGTCAGCGCGGAAGGCCAGATACCTGCGCAGCACGAGGCTTCTGTTCGGCGCATAGGTGCGCTGCTCGACGTAGCTGGTCCTGGGCGAGGCGTCGGGATTTACCAGCGAGCGTCCCTCGATCACGAGGCCGTCTTCGAACTGCGTGCGGACCGCAAGCAGATCGGCCGCGCCATCTTTCGCGGCGCCAAGCGTGACCCGTCCGCTGAGGTCGCCGACCGTGAAGGTGCCGGTGTCATCGACCACCGTCTGAGGCTCGATGGGAACGGCACTCGCTTCGTGCAGCCGATCGAGCTCGTATTGCGATACGGCCGGCGGATTACTGACACCCACCAGTTCCTGCATCGTGCGCTTATGCTTCCCGACCTCGAAACCGGTCTGCCGGACCATCACGAACTCACCCTTATCGTTAGTGATCACCCACGCGTAGATATCCGGCGCGAGCACGCCCAGGGTGTCGGCCGCCCAGCCCGGCAAATTCGGAAAGAAGGTCGCCATGTCCAGCCGGACGCGCACCTTGATCGCGTCGAAACTGCCCGCCGGTACCGAGACCGATTCCCGGCCGGCCATCCGGAAGATGAGCCGCACATAAGCCGCCTCGCTCAGCCACATGTAGAGCGACGTATCCTCGCCGCGCTGGAGCGCCGCGTAATCGATCCCGTTGGCGGTGAAGCACGGCGCGGACTCCATCGGCTGCGCCGGCAGCGGGCGATGCAGAAACGGATAGTAGTTTGGGTCGAACGTGTCGAAGTCGCTTTGCACGATCCGGCCCGACGGATTCACCGTCACTTCGAGCCGCATCGTGGCCGGCTTGCCGGCCCCGTGCCCTTCCACGCATTGCGCGAGCGCCCAATCGCCGTTGGGAAACACCGTGCGGGTCCATCGCGACCGACTCGCCGAGTCGCCGGCTAGCCAGGTCGTATCGCGCCGCAGTTCTGCGCCGGTATCGGTGTCGATCAGCCGATATTCGAGCGCCTTGCCTGCCGGTATCAGCGGCGGCGGCTGCGCCTCAGCCCGCGCCGGCGCCGATGCCAGTGCGACTAACAACCAGCTCAGCGCTGCGACGGTCCACTTAGTCACTATCGTCATGCCGCCGCGATACTAATAGTCACAACGGCTCGGATTAAATATCAACCAGGTAGTCAGGCGTGTCGCGCCGGACCTCAGAAGTTGAACGAAATTCCGATTCCGGTGTTGTGCGGGGATTGGATCGGGGCGATCGGAAAGATCCGAAAGCGGCTCGGATTCTCGGCGTGCTGCCGATGGAGATAAAGGAGCAGCTCGGTCGAGCCGACCCCGACGATCGCGGCGCCGGCGATGTCCGAGAGCCAGTGCTCATCGAGGCCCATGCGTGCGATGCCCATCGCCGACGCCGCCGCATACGCCGGGATCGCGGCGTACAGGGAGTTGTTGAAGTATTCGCTGAAACCGGCCGCGAGCGCGAAGACCGGCGCCGCGTGGCTGGAGTCGAACGAATCGCCCCCATCGAAGAACTGCGTATGGCTGTGATGGTCCTGATAAGGGCGCAGCCGGCCGAAGCCGCTCTTGACGACCAGCGTGATTGCCTCCGCGAGTCCCGCGCCCTCGACCGAGGTAATCGCGCCATAGCGGGCGTCGGCGTCGTCCGTGCCCAGGCCGTAGCAATAGAGTCCCACCGTTCCAACGCCCGCCGCAGCCCATGAGGCATTCTCCAACGCATACGCGGTCCCGTGCGGCATATCGCGCAGGCGCGCGCGCACGGTCTGGTCGGCAGCGTAAGCTCCGCCGAACAGCGCGCCGGCGCCGAGCAGCGTGTAGTAGAAGGCGGGCTTGCTCAGCAATCCATCGGGCGCCCAAAGGTCAGGCAGATGCAGGGGACTCGTGATGATGTCTTCAGCGTCCGCTTCGCCGTTATTTGCGCTGTATTTGAAGTCGGAGACGAGCTGGCTGCCCAGGCTCTGCCCGGATTGGGTTTGCGCGACCGCCGATGGCGCCAGCATCAGGCAGCAGCACCACAGCGTTGCAAGCCACGGCATGCTCTTCATCGCGCTTCTCCTTCAACGCCGCCGCCGATCGCAGTACCAGCACCGCTGCGATCGACCCGGAATGGCCAACGGGCCGGCATCTAACCTACGAGAAAACGCGGGCGATGCGAAGGGCAACGCCACGCGCGGCTATAAAAATCGTCAGGCGGAGGCGCGGGTTGACAGCCATCATCGGATAGCGGCACGCTGGCCCGGCGCGCGACATTCGCGTGCGCTTTGCCGCGCATCAGCGCAGCGTTGGCGCAGGAGGAAATCCATGGCCGCAATTGCGGAACCCGTCCGGAAATTTCTGAAAACCAGCCGGTTGGCACAATCTCCACGCTGCGCGCGAGCGGCCGGATTCGGCAAACGGTGGTCTACTACGTGCTCGACGACGACCGGATTCTGATCTCCACCGAAGGCAAGCGCGGCAAGTCCAAAGATGTCCAACGCGAGGGCTGGGCCTCGTTCTGCGTATTCGGTCACGAGAAACCGTTTCCGGCCTGTACGGTGGAGGGAACCGCCAGGATTCTCACCAGCAATATCGCCGAGCCGACCGCGCGAATCATCGAAAAGATTCGCGGGCAAAAGCCGCCGCAGTTAACCGACGCGATGCTCGCCGCGACCGATCGCGTGGTTCTCGAAATCGAGATCGAGCGCGTATACAGCGTCGCCTACATTAGCTAGTACGTACAGCTAGTACGTAAACCGCGACGTGCCTATTTGCCGACCGGGACAGTCTGGCCCGGGGACAAAGATGAGGTACGGCGTCTGGCCGCGGCGCTTTCCTCGACGCGTCGCTTGGCCGCATCCTCGAAGAATCGCGTTACCAGCGCGGTCCAGCCGGTCTGGTGGCTCGCGCCCAGGCCGCGCCCGTGTCGCCGTGGAAGTACTCGTAGAACAGCACCAGGTCGCGCCAGTGCGGGTCGTCGGCGTAGCGGGCGTCGCTGCCGTGGCAGGGCGCGGCGGCCCTGCTGCGTCGCGGCAGGAACAGCCGCGTCAGGCGCCGCGCCAGTTCGCGCGCCACCTGCCTTCAGGTTCATCATGCCGGCCGGAGCCGGTCGGGCATTCCACCTTGCAGCGTGTCGCCGTAGAAGTGGTGATAGCGCTCCAGCGCCTCGATGAGCAGGTAGTTGACCGGAAACCAGACCGGCCCGCGCCAGTTCGAGTTGCCGCCGAACAGGCCGGAGTCCGATTCGCCCGGCTCGTAGTCGACGCGATACTCCTCGCCGCCGCAGTCGAAAGACGTACGGATGCTCCGCGTGGTAGCGCGAGAGCGAGCGGATGCCGTAGGGCGAGAGGAACTCGTTCTCGTCGAGCATGTAGCGCAGCACGCGCTCCAGCCGCTCGCGCGACGGAATCGCCAGCAGCCGTGCGTGGCCGCTGCCGTCGCCGCTGACGTCCATGTAGGAGATGTGCTGGGCCAGGTCCTGGCGGTTGTCGAGGAACCACTGCAGCCGCTTGCGGAAGCCCGGCAGGTCGTTCGATGCTTCGTCTTCGCAGCACCTCGACCGCGAACAGCGGAATCAGCCCGACCATCGAGCGCATCCGCAGCGGGACACGTCTGGCCGTCGACGTGCAGCTGGTCGTAGTAGAAGCCGTCCTCCTCGTCCCACAGGCCGGTGCCGCCGAGCGTGTTCATCGCGTCGGCGATGGCGACGAAGTGCTCGAAGAACTTCGAGGCGATGTCCTCGTAGGCCGGGATCGTCCGCGGCCAGCTCCAGCGCCATCGAGAGCATCGTGCGCGCAGTAGAAGGCCATCCAGGCCGTGCCGTCGGCCTGCTCCAGATGGCCGCCGTCGGGCAGCGGCTTGGAGCGGTCGAAGACGCCGATGTTGTCCAGCCCGAGGAAGCCGCCGGCGAAGAGATGTGCTTGCCCTCGAGGTCCTTGCGGTTCACCCACCAGGTGAAGTTGATCAGCAGCTTCTGGAAGACGCGCGCCAGGAAGACGCCGATCGCGGCTGCCGCGCGGCCCGTGATCTTGTAGACGCGCCAGCAGGCCCAGGCGTGCACCGGCGGATTCACGTCGCGAGAAGTCGAATTCGTAGGCCGGCATCTGGCCGTTGGGGTGCATGTACCATTCGCGCAGCAGCAGCACGAGCTGCTCCTTGGCGAAGTCGGGATCGATCCGCGCGAAGGGGATCATGTGGAAGGCGAGGTCCCAGGCCGCGAACCAGGGATACTCCCACTTGTCGGGCATGGAGATGCACGTCGCGGTTGTAGAGATGCGGCCAGTCGGGTTGCGGCCCGTGCTTGCGCGCTGCGGGCGGCGGCGGCTGCGTCCGGATCGCCCTCGAGCCAGTCGCTCGACGACGTAGTGGTAGAACTGCTTGGTCCAGAGCAGCCCGGCGTAGGCCTGGCGCGGCGACCGCGGCTCTCGTCGTCGGTCGAGTTCGGCCGGCATGCGCGGCCGCGTAGAAGTCGTCGGCCTCGCGCGATGCGCTGCGCGAAGACCTGCGTCGAACTCGGCGCCAAAGCGGCTCGTCGGGCTGCTTCGCGCCGTCGGCGTACAGGCGCAGCCGCAACGTGACCGACCTCGCCCGGCCGGGATGTCGAGCGCGATAGTGCGCCGCGGCCTTGGTGCCGGTCTGCGCTGGGATTGACCGCGTCCGTCTCGGCCGTGCGACGACGTAGTCGTGGAAGGCGTCCTTGACGTACGGCGCTGGCGTTGGCGCATGCCGAAGAGCCGCTGCGTGTTGGTCTCGTTCTCGGTGAAGAGCCAGCTGGGCGGCGTGCCGTCGGCCGCGGCTCGAGCCGCGAAACGGAAGCCGCCCAGCGTCGCGTGATCGGCATGCAGCGTCCGTCGTCGGCCTGCGCGATGCGCGGCTTCGGCCAGTAGCCTTCGCCGCTGCAGCCCCAGGACCAGGTGTTGCGAAACCAGAGCGTCGGCAGCAGGTGCAGCGGCGCGGCCTCCGGCCCGCGGTTGGCGACGGTGATGCGGATCAGAATGTCGTCGGGCGCCGCCTTGGCGTACTCGACGAAGACGTCGAAGTAGCGGTTCTCGTCGAAGACGCCCGGTGTCGGCGAGCTCGAATTCGCGGCTCGTGCCGTGCCGCGCCGGCGGTTTTCCTCGACCAGCCGTGCGTAGGGAAACTCCGCCTGCGGATACTTGTAGAGCGCCTTCATGTAGGAGTGCGTCGGCGTGGAGTCGAGGTAGAAGTAGCACTCCTTGACGTCCTCGCCGTGGTTGCCCTCGGGATCGGTCAGGCCGAACAGGCGCTCCTTGAGGATCGGGTCGCGGCCGTTCCAGAGCGCGAGCGCGAAGCACAGCCGGCACTCGCGGTCGGTGAATGCCCAGCAGGCCGTCTTCGCCCCAGCGGTAGGCGCGGCTGCGGGCGTGGTCGTGCGGAAAGTAATTCCAGCAGTCGCCGTCGGCCGAGTAGTCCTCGCGCACCGTGCCCCACTGCCGCTCGGAGAGATACGGCCCCCAGCGCTTCCAGTTGGCTTTGCGCTGCGCGTCCTCCTCGAGCCGCCGCTGCTCGGCGTCCGTGACTGGTTGCCCCGCGGTCCGCACGGTTTTCCTGGATGACGCCAATGCTTCCTCCGCCGTGAGCCCGTATTCCTACAAGATGGCGCGCGCGGGCCGGTGTGAACGCTTATAGCAGCGAAGCCTGCAGCGCGGCGCAACGCGCCGCGCCCAGCAGCGCGGTCTTATCGTTGAGGATTACCTTGACCGGAATCGCCTCGAGCAGGCCGTCATCCGTCCTTTGGCCGTAAAGCCGTTCATGAAGGCGGGCGCCTTGAGCTTCGCGATTATCGGGGCGCGATCCCGCCGCCGAGGTAAACGCCGCCGGCCGCCATGATCTTGAGCGCCAGGTTCCCGGCTTCACTGCCGTAGATCGAAACGAACAGGTCGATTGCCTGCACGCAAAGCGCGCTCCGCCCGTCCATGGCGGCCCGCGAGATGTGCGCCGCCGGATCGCCCTGCGGTCAGCTCGCGTGTCAGCCACGCCGGCTCCTCGCCGCGGCCCGTATCGCGCAGAAAGCGGTAGATGTTGAAAATGCCGGGGCCCGAGAGCACGCGCTCCCAACTGACGTGGCCGAACTCCCTGCGCAGATAGTGCAGCAGCTCGCACTGGAGATCGTCGACGGGACCGAAATCGACGTGGCCGCCTTCGCACGCGAACGGGCGATGCGGCCGGCCGTCGAAGTAGAGTCCGGCCTCGCCGAGGCCGGTACCCGCTGAGATTACCGCCGCGTTACCCTGGGCGTCGGGCGCGCCGGCATTGAGCTGCTGCGAAGTCGTTCGGCTGCAGCGCCGCGATGCCGTAAGCGTTGGCTTCGAGATCGTTGATCAGCGTGCGCCGGCGATCCCGAGTAGCTTCGCCAGCGACGCGCGAATCGACGATCCACTTGAGGTTGGGCATCTCGGCGCGGCCGTGCGCACCGGGCCGGCGATCCCGAAGCATGCGTGCGCGGGCTTGAGCCGATTGTCGGCTACGAATTTCTCGACCGACCGATTCAAGGCTGTCGTACTGGTGGGTCGGGTAGACCTGCTCGATCAGCGCTTCAGCCGGCCAGCTTCAACGGTGAAAGAAGGCGAGCCGCGCGTTAGTGCCGCCGATATCGCCTGCCAGGATCATCGGCTCGAACATCCAGGGCTCGAAACATTCAGGGGATGTCCCGCCACCGGCGGCCGGTCTTCGCGCAGCATGTCGTCGGACTCTTTGGGTCCCCAGGAGCCCGACGGCATAGTTCGGGAAGTTGCGCGGCGGCAGCGCCTTCCATACGTCGAGGAGCGGCGTCACTACCCTCCATCCCGCTTCGACCATGTCGTCGCGCTGGAACAGCGTCGGATCGCCGATCATGCAGTCGTAGCAGCAGCGTCTCGTAGCCGGTCTGCGGCGCGGCGCCGAAGTAATCGGAGTAGTTAAAGTTCATGTCGACCGTAGCCGAGCTGCACGGTCGGGCCGGGGATCTTGGCGCTGAAGCGCAGCGAGATACCTTCGTCGGGCTGGACGTGAACCACCAACGATTGGCGGAGACGTTGTCGCGGCCGCGGTCTTGCGAAACAGGAGCAGCGGGGCGCGCTTGAACTGGATCGCGATTTCCGTGACGCGCTTGGCCAGCCGCTTGCCGGTGCGGATATAGAACGGCACGTCCGCCCAGCGCCAGTTGTCGATCGTGCAGCTTCATGCGCGACGTAGGTCTCGGTCGTCGAATCGGGATTGACCTGGCCTCGGAGCGGTAAGCCGGCGACCGGCTCGCCGCTCTATCGTGCCGGCGCCGTACTGGCCGCGCACGGCGCTGGGTCAGCACCTCCTCCGGGCGTCATCGGCTGGACCGCGTGCAGGACCTTGGCCTTCTCGTCGCGCACCGCGTCGGAGTCGAAATGAGATCGGCGGCTCCATCGCGGTCATCGCAACCAGTTGCAGAGTGTGATTGGGCACCATGTCCCGCAGCGCGCCGGATTGCTCGTAATAGCCGCCGCGCTGCTCGACGCCGACGGTCTCGGCGACCGTGATCTGCACGTGATCGATATAGCGGCGGTTCCAGATCGGCTCGAAGATGCCGTTGCCGAAGCGAAACACCATCATGTTCTGCACGGTCTCTTTGCCGAGGTAATGATCGATGCGGTAGATCTGGTGCTCGTCGAGAACGCTCTTGATCTCCTTGTTCAGCGCGCGCGCCGAATCGAGATCGCGGCCAAAAGGCTTCTCGATAATCACGCGGCGCCAGTGGCCGTGCTCTTCGTTGGTCAGCCCGGCGGCGCCAAGCTGCTTGACGATCTCGCCGAAGAACACCGGCGAGGTGGCGAGGTAGAACAGGTAGTTGCCCGGTGTGCCCTGCTCCTTGTCGACCTTGGCCAGAGCGTCCTTGAGTTCCGTGTAGAGCTTGGCGTCGCGAAAATCGCCGGCCTGGTAGTAGAGCCGGCTGGAGAACCAGTCCCAGAGTTCCTTATCGACCGTGGTGGTCGCGAACTCCGTCGATATCCTTGGACGAGCTTGTCGCGAAATTCCTGGCTGGTCAGTCGGTGCGGACGTAACGCCGACCACCGCGAATTGCTTGGCCAGCAACTTCCTGCGCAGCAGATTGTAGAGCGACGGGATTAGCTTGCGCTTGGTCAGGTCGCCTGCGGCTCCGAAAATGACCATTACGCACGGGTCGCCCGCCGGGCCGGAGTTTCGTTCGCCTGAGCCTTCGCCTCTGCGCTCGCCATTGGTTCATCCTTGGAGGAGATGTGCCGGTGCAAGCTCGCACCCGGCGTGGTTTATTTTCCCGGACTGATCGTGCAGCCGCTCAGCCTCCCTGAGCGTTCCAGATGCCCGCCGAATTCGTAACGCATCGCGGAGAGCAGCTTGTCGGCAAAATCCGCCGCGCCACGCGAGCTGAAGCGCTCGTAGAGCGCGGTGGTGAGCACGTAGGCCGGCACGCCTTCATCGATGGCGGCGTCGATAGTCCAGCGGCCTTCGCCCGAATCCGACACGCGGCCGGCGAACTTCTTGAGCTCGGGATCCTCCAGCAGCGCGTTGGCCGTGAGGTCCAGCAGCCACGAGGCGATCACGCTGCCGCGGCGCCAGACCTCGGCGATGTCGGTGAGGTTGAATTCGTATTGATATAGCTCCGGGTTGCGCAGCGGCGTGGTTTCGGCATCGGCGGCGCCCTTCTCTTTGCCGACATTGGCGTGGCGCAGGATGTTCAACCCTTCCGCATAGGCCGCCATGATCCCGTACTCGATTCCGTTGTGGACCATCTTGACGAAATGGCCGGCGCCGTTGGGTCCGCAATGGAGGTAGCCGTTCTCGGCGGTGCCGCCGGCGGCCTTCTCGCGTCCCGGCGTGCGCGAAGCGGAATCGCAAGACCGGCGCGAGCGTGCGAAAATCGGATCGAGATGCTTTACGATATCCGTCTCGCCGCCGATCATCTGGCAGAAGCCGCGCTCCAAGCCCCAGACGCCGCCACTGGTGCCCGACATCGACATAATGGATGCCCTTCGGCTTGAGCTCCTTCGCGCGGCGGATATCGTCGACGTAATACGAGTTGCCGCCGTCGATGATGATGTCGCCCGCTTCGAACCAGCTTGGCAAAGCTCCGCGACGGTCTGCTCGACGACCGCGGCCGGCACCATCATCCACGCTGCGCGCGGCTTGCTGAGTTTCGCCGCAAAGTCGTCGAACGACGTCGCGCCGATCGCGCCCTCTTTCGCCAGGCCCTTCACGGCATCCGGGCTGCAGGTCGAAAACCACGCACTCATGGCCGGCCTTCATCAGGCGCCGCACCATGTTCGCGCCCATCCGGCCGAGTCCTATCATCCCGAGTTGCATTGCCTAAGCTCCTTTGCCGGACCGGCTCTGCCGGCCGTTACGCCAATGCCTTTTCGATTGCGCCGCGCAGCGCTTTGAGTCCCGCCGCTACGTCCTTGCCGAGATGGACCCGCAGCGCGCGCCGATCGCGCTCGGCCAGCACGCGAAATCGCCGCGCGCCTGCGCCGCCTTGACCACGCCGAAGGTGTATTTCTGGCCGGGCACCGGAATGTCGTCCGCGTCGTCGCAGGTGATCTGCAGGAAGACGCCGCTGTTCGGCCCGCCTTTATACGCCTGCCCGGTCGAATGCAGGAAGCGCGGGCCGAAGCCGAGACAGGTGGCGACGTGCTTGCGATCGCGCACCGGCGTGGCGCATCGCCTGCAGCTCCTCTCGTGCGCCTCGTTCATCTGGACGTAGGCGAGCGTCGCGAAGTAATCGCCGGCTTGATCCGGCCCAGATGGGCGCGCAGATAACCGGCCAGCGGTCCGGTCTGCACCGGCGGCCTTCTCAAGCGCCGCGGCGTTCTTTCGTCGGCGAAGAGCTTGAAGCCGCCCTCTTCGAGGATCGGCTTTCCGGCAGGCAGCGAGCCCTTGGCCTCGTACTCGGTCGGTCAGCTTGCGCGTCGCGATCTTGCTCGCCTCGACGTCGGGCTGATTGAAGGCGTTGATGCCGATGATCGATCCGGCGACCGCCGTGGCGATTTCCCAGCGGAAGAATTCCTGGCCGAGGTCGTAGCGTCCGCGACGTCGATGCGGACCACCGGCTGGCCGGCCGTCTCGAGAGCGTCGATGCGCGGCGTCCTGCGCGGATCGGCGCCGTCGTCGAGCCGCAGGTAGACGAAGAGCCGGTCGTTGCCGTAGACCGTCGGGCGCGCCGAGCGGCTCGCGATCGACCGGGATCAGCCCCTTGCCGATCCTTGCCGGTGGATTCGGCGATCAACTGCTCGAGCCACGCGCCGAGATCGCGAATTGCCGGGCGAGGCGACGATCGTCACCTTGTCGCGGCCGCGCTTGGCCGAGCACGCCCAGGATCACGCCCGAGCACCACGCCGGGATTTTCTTCGGGCGGCACGCTGGCGCGCAGGCAATGCACCATCACTTCGGTGCGGTCGAGAAACGCTCGAGCATCCACGCCCATGACCGCGGCCGGCACCATCCCGAAATCCGACAGCGCCGAATAGCGGCCGCCGATGCTCGGGCAGGCCGAAGAAGACGTGCCGGAAGCCGTCGCTCTCGGCCACCTGTTGCATTTTGGAACCGGGATCGGTGATCGCGATGAACCGGCTGCCGGCTCGTCGTCGCCGACCGCTTGCTTCGCGCGGTCGAAGAAATACTGCTTGAAGATATTCGGCTCGAGCGTGCGAGCCGGATTTGCTCGACACGATGAAGAGCGTCTTGCTGAGGTCGATTTTGCTCTCGAAGGCCTTGATCTGCGCCGGGTCGGTCGAATCGAGCACGAGCAGCTCCGGGAATCCGGCGATCTTGCCGAAGGTCATCGCGCATCACTTCCGGACAGAGGCTCGATCCGCCCATCCCGAGCAGCAGCGCGTGCGAGAAGCCGGCCGTCTTGACTTCCGCCGCGATGCTCCTGCAGATGCTGCGATATGCGCGAGCTGATCGTCGGTGATGCCGAGCCAGCCGAGCCAGTTGGCCTTCGTCGCGTGCCGGTCCACAGCGAGGCATCGCCGGCCCACAGCCGCCGCACCTTGCCGTTGCCTCTGCCAATCTTCGAGCGCGGCTTCGACCTTGCGCCGTGAGATCCGGCGGGCAAGCTGTAGACGTCTGCCGATTGATTCGCGCCGGAGTCGCGCCTGCTTGCGGCCCTTGTCGACCGCGGCGAGCAGCTTGTCGAACGCGTCGGCGAACAGCTTCACCGCCTCCTTCAGCAGCTTGTCGGTCACGTCTTTCATCGAGATGCCGACCTTGGCCGAGCGGTCCATCGTGTCGTGCGCGTCGTCGAGATCTTCCTCGAGGCTGGCGCGCGGCCTGCCGTGATCGCGGAAAGCGTCGAAGGTCGCGGGCGGAATCGTGTTCACGGTGTCGGCGCCGATCAGCTCTTCGACATAGATGACGTCGCGGTAGTTCGGATTCTTGGTGCTGGTGCTGGCCCACAGCAGGCGCTGCGTCTGCGCGCCCTTGCGCGCGAGCGCCTGCCAACGCGTCGCTGCGGAAGAATTCCTTGTAGCGCTGATAGGCGAGCTTGGCGTTGGCGATCGCGACCTTGCCCGCGACGCTCTTCGAGCAGCGCTTGCTCGGCCGGCGTTGGTCGATGTCTTGAGCTTCGCGTCCGCGACTGGCTGTCGATCAGCGAGTCGATGCGGCTGACGAAGAAGCTGGCGACGCTGGCGACTTTGCTCAGGTCGCCGCCGTTGCGCCAGCGTGTTCGAGGCCCGCGATATAGCCTGCGGCGACCTGCTTCGTACACGCTCTGCGCGAACAACAGCGTGACGTTGACGTTGATCCCTTCGCTGATCAGCTGCCGGATCGCCGGAACGCCGGCCGGCGTGGCCGGGACCTTGATCATCACATTGTCGCGGCCGACCGCCTTCCAGAGCCGCCGCGCCTCCTCGATCGTGCCTGCGGTATCGTCGGCGAGATACGGCGAAACCTCGAGGCTCACGTAGCCGTCGCGCCGCTTGGTCTGTTCGTAGACCGGCACGCAGCACGTCGGCGGCGTCCTGGATGTCCTGGATGGCCAGCTGCTCGTACAGCGCCATCGGCTCGGGATCCTTGCGCTGCTCGAGCTCCTCGAGCGCGTCGGTGTAGTCCGTGCTGCCGGCGATCGCTTTCTCGAAAATCGCCGGATTGGAGGTCACGCCGCTGAGTCCGTCCTGGTCGATCAGCCGTTGAGGTCGCCGCTGGTGATCAGGTTGCGGCGGATAAAGTCGAGCCACACCGACTGGCCGTAATCATGCAACGCAACGAGCGGGTTCATCTTTCCGCCTCCATACTGGATATAGCCGCACGCGCGCGGCGCCCAGCGCGCCGGTGGTCGGGCTCATCGGGCATTGGCGATCGCTTCCTTGGCGGCCTCGACGACGTGCTCCGGCGTGAAGCCGAATTTCTTCTGCAGCTCCTTCAGCGGCGCCGAGGCGCCGAAAGTTTGCATCCCGATGCTCGGACCGCCGATGCCCGACGTAGCGCGCCCAGCCGAACGTCGCCGGCCTGCTCGACCGAGACGCGCGCCGTGACGTCGGGCGGCAGCACGCTGTCGCGATACGCCTGCGGTCTGTTTCTCGAACAGCTCCCACGACGGCATGCTGACCACGCGCGCCTTGACGCCTTCGGCCTTGCAGTTTCTCGTACGCGTCGACGCACAGCGACACTTCGCTGCCGGTGCCGATCAGGATCACCTCGGGCTTGCCGCCGGGCGCGTCGGCCAGCACGTAGGCGCCCTTCGCCACGCCCGCCGGCGGGCGCGTACTTGGTGCGGTCGAGCGTCGGCAAGGCCTGGCGGCTCAAGATCGAGGCACGCGGGCTCGTGCTGCAACTGCATGATCACGCGCCATGCTTCGGCGACCTCGTTGGCGTCGCCGGGGCGGAGCACGATCAGGCCGGGGATCGCGCGCAGCGACGCGAGCTGCTCGATCGGCTGATGGGTCGGGCCGTCCTCGCCGACGCCGATCGAATCGTGCGTGAAGACGTAGATGACCGGGATCTCCATGATCGCGGCGAGCCGGATCGGCGGCGGCAGTAATCGCTGAAGATCAGAAAGCCGCTGCCGAACGGCCGCAGCTTGGTCAGCGACATGCCGTTGAGGATCGCGCCCATGGCGTGCTCGCGGATGCCGAAGTGGAGATTGCGGCCGCCGCGATCGGTCGCGTTGAAGTCGCCGGCGCCCTCGAAGGTGAGCCGCGTCTTGGTCGACGGCGCAAGGTCGGCCGCGCCGCCGATCAGCCACGGGACGTTCTTCGCGATCGCGTTGAGCACCTTGGCCGAGGCATCGCGCCCGGCCAGCCCTTCGCGTCGGCCGGGAAGGTCGGGATGTCCTTGTCCCAGCCGGCGGGCAGCTCGCGCTGCTGCATCTTGAGCGACTCGTCGGCGAGCTCGGGATAGCTGCGTCTGGTATGCGTCGAACTTCGCCATCCACGCATCGCGCAGCGCCGCTGCCGCGCTTGCCGATGCCGCTCGTCGAAATGCTCGCACACGCCGTCGGGAACCAGGAACTTCGCGTCCTCGGGCCAGCCGTAGTTCCGCTTGGTCAGCTTGATTTCTTCTTCGCCGAGCGGCTCGCCGTGCGCGGCGCTGGTGTCCTGCTTGTTGGGCGCGCCGTAGCCGATGTGGCTGTCGACGATGATCAGCGTCGGCCGGTCATGGCGTTGCGGAAGACGTTGAAAGCGCGCTCGAGCATCTCGAGATCGTTGGCGTCGCCGACGCGCGTGACGTTCCAGCCGTAGCCGATGAAGCGCGTCGCGACGTCGTCGCTGAAGGCCAGTGCGGTGTTGCCTTCGATCGTGATGTGGTTGTTGTCGTAGATCCAGCAGAGATTGGAGAGCTTGAGATGGCCCGCGAGCGAGGCGGCCTCGTTCGAGACGCCCTCCATCATGCAGCCGTCGCCGCACAGCGCGTAGACGTTGTAGTTGAACATCTCGAAGTCCGGGCGGTTGAAGTGCGCCGCCAGCCACAGCCGCGCGATCGCCATGCCGACGCTGGTGGCGACGCCCTGTCCGAGCGGGCCGGTGGTGGTCTCGACGCCGGAAGTCCAGCGGTACTCGGGATGGCCGGGACATTTGCTGTCGAGCTGGCGGAAGTGCTTGATGTCGTCGAGCGTGACGCTCGGCTTGCCGACCTGCTCGTATTTCGCATCTACCGCCTTCACGCCGGTCAGGTGCAGCATCGAGTAGAGCAGCATCGAGGCGTGCCCCGCCGAGAGCACGAAGCGGTCGCGATTGGGCCAGATCGGATCGTGCGGATCGAAGCGGAGATTCCGCTGCCACAGATCATAGACCACCGGCGCCATCGCCATCGGCGTGCCCGGATGACCCGGAGTTCGCCTGCTGCACCGCGTCCATCGACAGCGTGCGGATGGTGTTGATCGCGAGTGTCTCGATTGGCTGGGTGTTTGCCACGACAGTTTACCCTCTCGGCGACATGCCACGTTTTTTCATTGAGGATCAATCGCTAATGATGAATTGCCGATTAACTCAGCCCGCCGGGTCGACCGAAAAAGCATGTACGCCCGGGGCGCGGCGCCGACGTGTGCGGGAACTCTCGGGTCGCGAGCACGATCGGCCAGGAGATTCTGCTGTGCTCAGAAACCGGTCCTCCCTTGGCTGCCTGCCAGGAGATGCCTGCCAGGGGTCGTCTGCTTACGGATGCTGCCGCTGACCCTTTACCACCTAGTGTCGCGTGAGGTAAAGCTTTTCGGCAGGGTCGCTATGAAGATTCGGATGTCGTCGCAACTTTCCAACCGAAACGGGAGGGGACGGTCAGCATGAAACGACGAGCGGTTTTGTATGTGCTTCCTGCCGCACTGGCGGTTCTGGCGTTCACTTTCACCGTTTCCTTGCCCGGGGTCGCCGCGGCCGACTCGCACGCATACGTCGGCGAGAGCAAGTGCGAGGACTGTCACGACTCGAAGCACGAAACCCTCGCGATCACGGACGGCAAGGGCAACAAGACCGACGCGATCACGGTCTGGCAGAACGATCCCCATCACGGCGCCTTCGACGCGCTGACCAGTGACTGGGGCAAGACCGCGGCGGCGAAGGCCAAGGTCAGCGACCCGCAAGCGTCGGATTCGATGTGCCTGAAGTGCCACGCTACCGGCACGGGCGGCAACAGTCCGCCTGATCCGAGTGAAGCGGTATCATGCGAGGCGTGCCACGGCGCGGCAGCCGATTGGGTGGCCAAGGACAAGCACGGCGAGATCGGCGACGACCCCGCCAAGATGGCGGCCGCAGTCGCACTCGGCCTGATCGACCTGCGCAAGATAGACGTGCGCGAAGCCAATTGCCGCAACTGTCATGTGAAAGACACCAGCCTGCGTCCCTGCTATCAGCCCAGTGAGAAGCCGTTCGACGTTCACAACGACGAGAAGTTCAAGCACTGGCGCGACAATATCCCGGCGATCTGAGCCGTCAGCACGGAATGCTTGAGCGGGGCGGCCGCGCGGCCGCCCCTTTTTCGATCAATGGCTGCTGCGGCCGCCTCGGTCAGACTCTCCTCGCGCCGGCGTATTCCCGGGTGGCTGTACGTCGTGGTGCTCGTCGCCGACGGGCTAATCCTCGGGCTTCCACTTGGAGTGCTGGGGTGGACGCCGGGCGCGTTGCAGCTGGCCGCCCGCTACACGGCGCGCCTTTCATTTCTCTGGTTCCTGATGGTCTTCGTCACGCGGCCGCTGGCGACCCGGTGGCCGCGGCCCGTCACCCGATGGATGCTCCGCCGGCGGCGACATCTCGGTCTTACGTTCGCCCTCGCGCACACCATTCATCTGGCGGCGCTGTCGGCTTTCATAATTGTGAGTGGCCGCCCGGCCAATCGGGTCACGGTGGTGGTCGGAGGGTTCGGTTACGTCGTGCTCGCCCTGATGGCCGCAACCTCCAACGATACCTCGGTGCGTCTGCTCGGCGCGAAGTGGAAGCGGCTCCATACCTTCGGCCTGTACTATTTGCTCTTTGTGTTTGTCGCGACCTACCTTTCGAGATTCACCACGCCAAGGCCGCCCGAGCCGCTGCCCATCTACGCCGCATTGTTGACGCTGGCGGCTGGTGCGATCGGATTGCGTATCACAGTCGGACGCTCGATCCGGAGCGAACGTGCCTCAATTGGGCGAAACAGTGCGGTGCTCGCCGCCGGGCCGTCCGAATAATGAGCGCAACTTCCTTCTCCGGCGTTCTACCGGTCAGCGCGGATTAAAAGTCGATAAAGCTGTTGCCGGGGTAGGTGAAGGGCGAGGCGTTGGGGTAGGGCGAGGCCTGCGAATCGGGCGCGAGGTTTTCCGGATCGGCGATCGAGTTCGACTCGGACGCGTAGGGCTGGCCGAAGGTTCCGAACTCCTGTCCCACGCCGTCCGAGAAATCCGCGTCGCTGACGCCGCGGTGATGGAACAGCGCGATCGCGAAGTCCAGCCGGACCGGAATCTGTATACCCCGCGTCCCGGCGAGCCTGAGCCCCACTCCCACCGAGGCCAGCATGTTGGTGTCGGATAGCGCCCGGCCGCGCCCCCATACCTGGCCCGCGTCGGCGAACCCGGCGACCCCCAACGACATCAGGTGCATCAGGTCTTCGACCAACGTGACCCGATCCTCGACATGGAACTGCATCCTCTGAGTGCCGGCGAGATAGTTGATCGGATAGCCGCGCAGATTGCCGTCGTCGCTGCCGATCACGAATTCGTGATCACGGAACAGCCCGCTTGACAGATCGGTGCGCGCGTCGAGCACCAGGGTCTGCTTGCGATCAAACAGGTCCGCGAGCCGCTGATAGCCGATCCCCTCGAGCGTGAGGAAACCGTCGCGGATCTGGCCGGCGCCCTCGCGCCCTGAAACCTGCATCCGGAGCCATCCGTAGCTGGTGTCATCGTGATGAACGCCGAAGCTGGCGGAGGTGCCCATCACGAATTCGCTGCGGCTGGCGCCCAGCGCCACTGGCGAGTAGCCAAGGCGCGTCTGGACGGCCCAGCCGACGTTGCGATCCTCAGGATGGCCCAACTCGTCGAGGTAATAGGCCTTGACGAAATCCGGATGCCATTCGGTGAAGGTCAGTTCGGGGGCTGAAGTCCGGCGCGGCTCCAGGCCGTAGGCCGGGGTTCCCGTGCCGGATGGGGGAGGCGCGAAACTGTCGTCCCAGAGCTGGTAGCGCACTCCGATTCGCCGCACGAGGTCCTGCTCGGCCACCAACGCATGCTCGGCATCGAAAGTCGCGGCCGTCTGCCAGTGGCGCAGCAGGTTGCCGTCCTGCGAGAAGAGCCGCTCCTGATCGGAGACATCCGAAACGGATCCCCCGATCGAATCGGGAACTTCCAGCGACCAGAAGGGGTCCTCCAGCAGGACGCTCCGCGTGCGGCCGTCACTGTCCTCGCTGCCCTGAGCCACCAGATGCCAGTGCGTTCCGAGGACGCGTGGATCCTCGTAGCCGATGAAGTCCACGTTGCGATAGCGCTCGCTGCTGAAATAGGCCTCAGCTTGCTTGCCGAATCCGAACAGGTTGCTCTCGCTGATGCCGGCCTCGCCGACGAGATGCCCGCCGCCGATAGTCGAGAAGCCCAGCAGCGGGTCCAGCGTCCACGCATCCTGAGTGAGCACGGTAACCTCGGCGTGCTCCGGGTCGGTCAGGCGCTCGGTGACGGATGCGTCGCGCAGGAACACTAGCGAGCGCAGATTGCGCTCGGTTTCCTTGAGCAGCGACAGCCTGAGCGGCTGGCCCTCCTTGAACAGCAATTCACGCTCGATCACCGGGAGCTGGGTCTTGAAGTGGATCCGGTTGGCCCAGCCCGCGATATCGAGTTCGTGCGGGCCGGTCCACCGCCGCAGCCGCGAGCCGAACGAATACTCATTGAGCGACGTGGAGTCGCCGAGAATTCCCGCGTGCTTCTCCTCGGAGTTGAAGACGTTCTCGCGAACGATCGTAATCCGATCTATGACCGGCGTTGACGACGCGATCGAAGGCGGTTCTTCGCCGATTTGCGCGCGCGCGATCGCGCAAAGCCTCGGGAGCGGCGCCGCAAGCAGCGCGAAACTCGCGACGGAAAAGATGGCGGCGCGCCGCAGCGAATGTACCCCGACACGCAGCCCCGCAGCCATGCCCGGATGCTACCACCCGATACAAGCTACGGCGACGTGCTTTCTACCAACTAGAAACAACCAGACGTTTCAGACCGGCGGCCTGTTCAGGTATATGCCGTACATATACAATGGTTGCGCGGATGGAATGGGCGGACAGGTTGGCGGAGTGTGACGGCTTTGATTGGGACGCCGGCAATGTCACGAAGATTTGGGAGAAGAACCGAGTTGCTGCCGGAGAATGTGAGGAATTGTTCTTCAACCATCCGCTGGTGGTCGGCAGCGATGAAGGCCATTCCGCGAGCGAGGAGCCTTTCTATGCGCTGGGGCAAACCGACCGGGCGCGGCTTCTGTTCGCCGCCTGCGCGATTCGCGGACGCCTGATTCGGGTCATCTCAGCCCGGGACATGAGCCGCAAGGAAAGGAGAATCTACCGCTCGACATGAAGAAGCCGGTGCCCAAATTCAGGAACGAGGACGCCGAGCGGGAATTCTGGGCGGCGCACGACTCCGCCGAGTTCATCGACTGGCGCAAGGGCAAGCGCGTTACGCTGCCGAACCTGCGCCCTTCCTCGCAGACAATCTCGCTGCGCCTGCCGCGACCGATGCTCGAGCGGCTCAAGCTGCTGGCCAACAAGCGCGACGTGCCCTACCAGTCGCTGTTGAAGGTGTTCCTCGCGGAGCGGCTCAAAGTGGAGGATTGAGCCCTGCGAACTCAAGAAATGGGACTATTTCCTGAACAACTCTCGTTGGCCGCTCGGGGCGATCCTCTTGATGCCCTTCCAGATCTTTAATCCAGCGGAGTCGTGAGAGAAGAATAGCAGGTGATACATTGTGGTATTCTGGTCGTTGCGAATCTCGGGATCCGACGTGTCATGAAAGCACAGCCCGAGCGAGGAGACCCTCTTCCTGAAAGACGAAACCCAGTCCCGGTCTAGTTGCAGCTCCTCGCGGCTGGTGAGCTTTCCCAGAGCGCGCTTGGCGAGCGGCAGCTCGCGCCAACTCCTGTCGCCCCAAAAGTCGTCCATGGGACTCTGGGACTGCTGAGCGAACCGGGCCAGGTTGCGGCGAATCCCGATTCCGCTCGGAAAGAGATAGAGAAGGTCGACCCGTCGGCTCGCCAGGAGTCTGAGCGTCTCAAACCTGACCTCCAGGCCTTCGGGATCGACAAAAGCCAGGCCAAGTGTCTTGGCCGACACCTGATCCACGACCTCCCGGACCGTCAGATTGCAGTCACCGCGGCTGACGCTGGTACGCGACCGATCTTCCGGTGAGATCCGCTGGTTGAGCGAGGCGATGTTGTCGGGCGTGAGATCGCCCAGAAACAGATGATCGAAGCGCGGGTTAGCGCCCAGAGCGATTAACGGCGAACCTTCGAATTCTTCGCCCCTCTCGTCAACGCACACGCCCGGGCCCGCGAGCAGATCGATGTAGACAAGTCGCTCCCATTTCCCTTCTCGCCGTTTGGGCGCCATCGCAGTCATGAACCCGCCAGCGTACTTGCTCAGGTACGTGAGTTTCTCGCGAGTCCAAGCGCCGCTTGCGCGCGCAGGCAGACCATCCCGCGCGAGCGCACTCACGGAGAACTTACGGCCAATCCGCTGGGATTCACTCGCGGCGAATTCGGGAGTTGGCTCCAGGTCATGCCCTCAAGCTCCCGGCCGTTCGCTTTCGGAGTTCGGCCACCCCACTGTTTGAAAAAGAACGACACCCCCGCGTGCAGGCACTGATCGCGAATTCGCGTCGCCCATTCCGGAGCCATCGGGCGGTGACCTGAGCCGCTCTCTCCGCCGACGATCACCCAGTCGATTCCGGAAAGATTCAGCGGCCCGAGGTCCTCGAGCAGGGGTTCGATGGAGAGAAATCTCAGCGCGGCGTTCGTATGGCGGAGCGTTGCGATGCGCAGCAGGCCATGCTCGCGATCCTCGACGCTCACGCCGAACCAGACGTTGGGGAGCCGGCCAAGCCAGCAGAGCTTCCTGTTCAGCAATTTCTGCATGCGCTCGTGGCGCTTGGTGAGCACCTGAAACGTGTGCCAGTTCGCTTCCCGCATCACGCGACCGACTTCGGCGACGTACTCGATCGGGATTTCAGGATGGAAAAGGTCGCTCATCGAGTTGACGAAGATCCGCCGCGGCGCACGCCACTGAAGCGGCAACGTCAACTTTTCAGGAACGAGGCGAAGATCGAAGCCTTGCTCGAACGGATGACCGGGAACGCCGCGGAACCGTTCGGCGAAGGTTTCGGCGTAGCAATGCTTACAGCCGGGGCTTACCTTCGTGCATCCCCGGACGGGATTCCAGGTCGCGTCCGTCCACTCGATTTGAGTTCTATCGGCCAAAGTCGCCGCGCACCACGAGGCGAATATATAGCGAACATATAAACGGAGCAATCAGGCTCATCCCTGAGCCCGCGTGGATTGCGCCCCTTTCAGTTCGCGACTACCCCAGCAGCGACTTGGCGACGCTCTCGCGATGGATCGGGGCGTTGCCGAAGTTGGCCTCGCCGGCCAGCGCGCGGCGATGGAACAGATGCATATCGTGCTCCCAGGTGAAGCCGATTCCGCCGTGCACCTGGATCGCCTCGCTGGTTACATTTTTCGCCATGTCGGAGGCATAAGCTTTGGCCATCGGCACCGCGGTGGCGGCTTCGGCCGCACGCTCTTCGACGGTCCAGCAGGCGAAGTAGGTGAGCGAGCGCGCGTTCTCCACCGCGACCATCATGTCGACGCACTTGTGTTTGACGGCCTGGAAGGAGCCGATCGGCTTGCCGAACTGCACGCGGGTCTTGGCGTACTCGACCGACAGGTCCAGCGCCTTTTGCGCCGTCCCGACCATCTCGGCCGACAGCGCAGCGGTCGCGATATCGAGGGTGCGGCGCAGGATCGGCCAGCCCTGATTTTCCTTGCCGAGGATGTTATTCGCCGCGACCGTGACGTTGTCGAATTTCACATGGCAGAGCCGCCGCGTCTGATCGACCGTCTTGAGCTGCGTGATCGTCACGCCCTTGTCCTTGGTGCCCACCAGCACGAGAGTGATTCCGTCTTCGGGCTTGGAGCCCGCGCCGGTGCGCACCGCGACGGCCATCCCGTTGGCGACGTGCGCGTCGGGCACGAAGAATTTTTCGCCGCTGATCACGTAGTCGGTGCCGCGCTTGGTGGCCTTGAGCTCGATTCCGCCGGCATCGAAACGGCCTGCGGCTTCGGCCAGCGCGAGCGTGCCGATAAACTCGCCCTTCGCCATCCGGGGCAGGAGGTTCTTCTTGAGGTCCTCGCTGCCGCCCTCGATCGTGAGCGGTACGCCGAGCAGCGCAGAGGTGAAGAAGGGGCCCGGAACCAGCGCCTTACCCGCTTCCTCGGCCACGACCGTCATGTCGAGGAAGGTGCCGCCCTGGCCGCCGTACTGTTCGGGAATCAGCAGCGCGGGCCATCCCAGCCCGACGATTTTCTTCCAGAAGCCGTCGTCGTGAGCGGTATCGTGCGCCATCATCTTGCGCACGAACGTGGTCGGGCAATTGTCGGCCAGAAAGCGCTTGGCCGCATCCCGCAGCATCTCCTGCTCTTCAGAGAATCCGAAGTCCAACTTTAACTTCCTCCCGTATTTTACCGCCGGATGGTCTTCCGCGCCCGGACGCCGATAACCCCCATGCGTCGGCGCTGGAATCCACGGTAGAATCCAGATGTTCAGCTATCATTAACGCTTTCGACCGTGCAAGCGCGAACATGGCGCCCTATACTGGAGCGCCGGAGACCCTGAAATGGCAACGGATTCTATCGGCCGCGAGGCGCGTCATTCCGACCACAAAGCTGTGGTGCGCGAGGAATTCACGCGACAGGCCGAGGCCTACGCAGCGGCAGGCCCGATCAAGGATCCCGAGCGGCTCAAGCGGCTGGTCGAAGCGGTGAATCCCGCTCCGGACGCGCGCGTGCTCGAGGTCGCGACCGGTCCGGGGCATGTCGCGATGGCGTTCGCGGCGGTATGCCGCGAAGTGGTCGGGCTCGACCTGACCGCGGCGCCAATCGCGATCGCGAATCGGGCCGGACGCGCGCGGGGTCTGGAAAATGTCCGCTTCGAGGTCGGCGACGCCGAGCATCTGCCGTTCGCCGCCGGCGAGTTCGATATCGCCCTGTGCCGCTTCGCGTTCCATCATTTCGAGAATCCGGCGATCGTGATCGCCGAGATGACCCGCGTGTGCCGCGCCGGCGGCTCGGTTGCGATCGAGGATCTGATCGCGAGCGAGCATCCGGAGCGCGCCGCCTATCACAATCGCTTCGAGCAACTGCGCGATACCTCGCACACGCGCGCAATGCCGCTAAGCGAGCTGGCCACCATGATGGCGAGCGCGGGACTCGAGATCGTGCAGTTCCATTCAGATCGGATCGTCAACTCGGCCGAGCTCTGGCTGGAGAACGCGCAGACGCCACCCGATCGCGCGGCCGAGACGCGCGCGATGCTCGAGCAAGACCTGCTTCACGACTTGAGCGGCACTAATCCGCATCGTAAGGACGGCGCGCTGTATTTCACCCATCGGACGGCGACTTTGATCGGGCGCAAGCTCGCGCGCGGGTAGCCATTCGTTGCGGAGTGATTTGATTCAGATCTTCTCGGAGACCAGCGCCAGAACGCCCGAATACTGAAGCAGTCCGGTGGCGCCACCGATTGGCCCAATCTCGAAGCCGGTGAAGCAGCCCGCGAGCGGAAAGCGCCCCAGGTACTGGCTGATATACGCCGAGTCGTGATCGGGAATGCCGTACAGTCCGGCGCCGCGCGAGACGCAATCGAAGTACAGCCCGAAGGCCGGCGGCTTGGGGTTGCGCGCGCCCAGCTCTTCCAGCGTCGTCTTGAGGTCGCCGCGCGCGCGCTCACCGTCGCGGAGCACCAGCGCGATCGCGTCGCCGACCTGAGGCCGATGAGCCACGGCCAGCACGCCATGCTCGCGGCTGGCGCCGGTGATATTCCGCACCAGAAAGTGGCCGCGCTCGATCCGTTCAGCGGCGGGGTCGAGCGGCACCCCGACGAAGACGAACGCCAGCGCGCGGCGCAGGTCTTCGGCCAGCGGACCGGCGGCCTCGGCGAACACCTCGAAGGCCGGGCGGCCGTCGAGCTCGATCAGGACGTTGTCCCGCGCCGCGGTCACGCGATGCGTCGCGCCGATCGGCGTGCAGGCAAGCGTCGCGCCGATATTCAATTCGAAGTCGCCCGCGAGCAGCATCGCCGCGACCGCGTTGGAGCTGACCACGTCGCCGCAGAACTGGAAGGTCTCGCCGATCGAGCCGTCCTCGCTCGCGCCGCCGCCGACGATCGTAACGGCGGGCAGTTCGCGGGCGAGCGTGGCCAGAAAAGGATCCGGCTCGAAGTTGTAGGTGTCGGGGAACAAGCAGAGCAGCTTGCTGGCGCCCGGCTGCGCCTTGATCACGGTGGCGAGTTCGGCCGCGGCCTGCGCCGCGCGCCCCCGAATCGGTGCCGAGAACAACCGTTTGGCGCTGATCGCGCTGCCGCCGAAGACCATCACCGCGACGCCCGGACCCGCTTCGATCTCGCGCCCCAAAGCGATTACGCCCATCGCGCCGCATCCGGCGATCTCGCGGGTGCGGGCTTCGCTGGCGACGGTGCGCGTAATCAGGGGAAACGCGGCCCCGTGCGCGCTGGTGGCAAAGCACAGCACGCCCTCGGCGCGCGACAAGCCGGCCTCGGCCAGAGCCGCGGCGGTGGCCTCGCTAGCGGCGGTGCGCGGGTTGGTCGCGGTCGAGTGTCCGGCTCCGGCGCGGATCAAATTCCCTCCTAACGACTGCCGAAGATCTTCAGCAGCTCGACCATCCGCTCGATGCCGCCGTGCAGATGGGCGATCGAGATGCGCTCGTTGCCGGCGTGGATCGTGCGCGATTCCTCGGGCGTGGACTCGATCGGGATAAACCCGTAGGCCACCAGGTCGCTATCACGAAAGTAGTGACTGTCGGTGAATCCCTCCAGCATCGTGGGCACCACTTCGGCGTGATCGCGCTGCGCCGCCAAGGTGCGGATGGCGGTCATCAGCGGCGATTTTTCCGGCGACGAAATCGGTGGGAAATTCAGAATCTCCTGAATCCGCACGTGGTCGTCGTCGATCAGCTTGCTGAGCGTCTTGATCATCGCCGCCGGCGTGTCCCCCGGCAACAGCCGGCAGTCCAGCTCCGCGGAGGCGGACGACGGGATCACGTTGGTCTTGTTGCTTGCCGCGAGCACGGTGGGCGTGATCGTGTCGCGCACCCACGCGTTCTGCTCGGGCTGCGCCAGGAACTCGCGGCTGAACGCCGGGTCATGCAGCGCCGTCCGCAGGTCCATCAGCTCGCGCGGTCCGTGATCGATCTCCGTGGTCACCCGGAAATAATTCTGCACCAGCGGCAACACCTTGATTGGCGGGCGATACGCGATGATTCGATCCAGCGCCGTCACCAGCCGCGTGACCGCGGTCTGTTCGGGCGGCGACGAAGCGTGACCGGAGACGCCCTCCGCGGTCAGCCGCAGCCAGAGCGGAGTTTTTTCCGACACCGAGACCTCGTAGAGCAGGGGCTTGGTCGGCACCGCGCGGATGCTGCCGCCCTCGTTGAGCAGATAGCCGGCGTCCGAGATCACGTCGGGCTGGTTCGCGACGAGCCATCCGGCGCCCTTCGCGCCGCCGGTTTCCTCGTCCGCAGTGGCCAGGAACAGCACGTCGCGATCGAGCAGGATCCCGGCGCGCTTGATCGCCAGCATCGCCATCAACTCGATCACGCCAGGGCCCTTGTCGTCCAGCGCGCCGCGCCCCCAGATCTCGCCGTCCTTGACCAGTCCGGAGAAGGGCGGAACGAGCCAGTCTTTGGGATCGGCGGGCACCACGTCCATATGACTCAGCAGCACGATCGACTTGCTATGCTTGCCGATCCCATGCAGGCGCGCGGCGATTACGGCGCGCCCGGGCTGCGGCTTCCAGATGGTCGCGGGAATCCCGTCGGCGAGAAATTTCTCGCGCAGCATATGGGCCGCTGGCTGTTCGTTGCCGGGCGGATTGGAGGTGTCGATCCTGATGTACCGGCTCAGGAGATCGGTGGCTTCCGCGGTCACCTGATCGTAATCGATCGCCTTCGAGGCGCCGTGCCCCGGATGCGCCTGCGACGGCGCCGGCGTCGGCTTCGCTTGACCGCCGCGCGCTGGAGCAGCGACCGCGAACATCGCGGCCGTCACCGCCACAATCGCGATACGCCCGACGACCCCGATGATGCGCCTCATGCCCGACCCTCTATCGTATCGTCGCGGCCATCACAAATGTCCGCGATGCGTCCCGAACCGATCTTATCCGCCGGGGCCCGCCGAAACGTGCTATGCGTGACCGCGGCGACGCCGGTTCGCGCAAGCCCTGAAATTTCCGCCTCCGCGCGCGACGCGCGCCGATCGTGGGGCTGATCGCGCAGGAACGGCGCGATCGTCAAGCGACCGCGACGAGCCGCTTCGGAATGCTCGCGGAACCCGGTTGCGATTTTAACTCCGAGATAGCTATCGTTAACTCTGTGACTGGCTGGCGACCTGGACTCTCATCTACTGCCGCGATCAGCAAACGCTTTCACTTCAGAGCGATCGCGGCGGCTGCCCTGATCACCGGACTTCTGCAACCGGGGACTGCACTTGCGGCTCAAAGCGCGTTGCGCATTAAGCCCGCAAGTCTGAACTTTGGCCGCGAAGTGTTCGCCGTCTCGGGAGCCGCCGGCAACCCCGAGCCCGTCACGATCTCCAACCCCAAAACGAAAGCCGCCCTGCCACTCACAATCGCGAATTTCTCGATCGGCGGGCCCAATAGCGGCGACTTTAGCGTCGCTGATCCGAACATATTGTAAGGGCATGACTCTGGCGCCAGGCGGGAGTTGCGCCGTACAGGCGAGCTTTGCACCCACGTCGCTGGGCAAGCGCGTTGGCACGTTCAGCGCGACCGACGCTGCCGGCAACAGTACCAGGCCGGTTACGCTGAACGGCATGGGCGTCAGGGGCGCCTTGCTGTTCTCGACGCCACAGCTCCTGTTCGGAAGAGTTCAACTCGGTTCGTCGAGCGCTGAGATCGTGAGCCTGATCAACGACAACCCGGTGGCACTCGACGTCGCCGGCATCTCCACGGAAGGAACGGGGTTCACAGCCAGCCCGGACTGCAAGGGCGTTTTGGCTGGCGGCGGCGGAACCTGCGAAGTTCTGGTCACCTTCAGTCCGATCGATGCTGCGAAAACTGCCAGTGGAACCCACGTGAGCGGGAGCCTCGTAGTTGCCGACGACGCCCAAAATAGTCCACAAGCGGTCAAGCTGTCCGCAGTAGCGTTTGGCCCCGCGGTTGTTCCGACTCCGACGCCGACGGCTACTTCGTCTCCGACTCCATCTTCGACTCCGACGCCCGTTCCCGCTCCCACCGCCACGTCCAGTCCGGCTCCCACGGCGACGCCGTCTCCAATTCCAACCGCCACTCCGTCTCAGACTCCGACCGCAACACCCACGCCGACTCCGACTGCTACTTCAACGCCCACTCCATCCCCAGCTCCATCTTTCACGGCAACGCCCACGCCGAGCCCGACGGCTACCGCGACTGCAACTTCAACTCCAACTCCGACCCCCACGCCGACTCCGACGCCGACCCCCACCATGACCCCGACTCCGGAAATTTCCCTGAATCCCAGCTCGGCCGTCGTCGGCGGTCCAGGCTTTGCAATGAGTGTCAGCGGGACAAGTTTCCCGGCCGACGCCATCGTCCAATGGAACAGGAGCGCGCGGTCGACCACCTTCGTTTCCAGCACGCAACTGCAGGCATCTATCAACGCCACCGACATCGCGACGGTCGGCTCGAACCTGGTCTCAATCTCGAGCGCTTCATCCGGCGGTGCCATCGCTACGTCGACCTTCTTTACCGGGAGTACCGGCGGAGATGGATTCGCCGAAATAGTGGTGAACCAGCAGTCCAATGACCTGGTCTCCGATCCGGTCCATCAGGTGATCTATCTTTCAGTGCCCAGCGACGCAGGAGCCAACGGGAATACTATCTCGGTGCTCGATCCGGCCACCGGCACGGTTACGTCGTCGCAGTTCGCGGGCAGCGAACCGGACCACATCGCCATCTCCGACGACAGCCAGTTCCTGTATGCGGGCCTCGACGGCTCCGCCTCCGTTCAGCGTTTTATCCTACCCACCCTGAGCCCGGACATAAGCTATTCGCTCGGCGCAGACTCCTTCTACGGTCCATACTTCGCGCTGGATCTTCAGGTTGCGCCGGGCGCGCCCCATACGACTGCCGTCACGCTTGGCAATACCGGTGTCAGCCCTATGGCAGAGGGAGGAATAGTTATTTTTGACGACGCTATTGCGCGGCCCACGACGGCCCCAGGATTTAACCGCGGTCTCTCTCTTTTCGATTCGCTTCAATGGGGATCAGATGCCACGGCACTCTTCGCAGCCAATGATGAAGACACAAACTTCGATTTCTACACGCTGTCGGTAAATTCGACTGGCGTCACGCTGGACACCGACTACGAAAACCGGTTTTCCGCTTTTCCCAACCACATTCACTTCGATCGCGGCACCGGGCTTATCTACTCCGACGATGGCCACATCCTCGATCCCTCCAACGGAGCACCGGTCGGCGTCTTCGCGGCCTCCGGTGTGATGGTGCCCGACTCGACTTTGAATAGTGCCTTCTTCGTATTCGCAGGAGGCACGCCTGGCACGTTCACAGTCGAATCCTTCGACATGACGCACTTCACCCCCATCAACTCGCTCAACCTCTCGAATGCGAGCGGCTCTCCTACTCGCTTGATTCGTTGGGGAAACAATGGCGTGGCCTTCAACACCAGCGGCGGACAAGTCTACTTAATCGGCGGGAACTTCGTGCATTAGAGCCCCGGACCTTCGGCGATTTCGCCCGATAGCCGGCCGTCGCGGGAGTCGCGGCGCTCGCGTCATGTGCTAGAAGTCGGAGCCGTGGCGACTCGAGACCCCATCTCGCGCCGAGACGGAAGCGCCGATCGTCCGGGATCACGCCGCGCACAGTCGGTGCGATCCTGCGCGTGCTGCGCCGCAAGGCCCCGGATGGAACGCGCCGATCGTCGGGCTGATCGCGCAAGAACGCCGCGATCCGTTCCTGACCCTCATCGGATGCATCCTGAGCCTGCGCACCAAGGACCAGACGACCGAGGCGGCCTGCGCGCGGCTGTTCGCGCGCGCCGCCACGCCCGCGACGATCCTGCGCCTGAACCGGCGCACGCTCGAACGGCTGATCTATCCGGTCGGCTTCTACCGCACCAAAGCTAAAGTGATACTTGCGATTTGCCGCGACCTCATCGGGCGCTTCGGCGGCGCCGTCCCCGCCACGATCGACGAGCTTCCTGACGCTCGGCGGAGTCGGCCGCAAGACCGCAAACCTGGTCGTCACCGAGGCCTTCGGCCGGCCCGGCATCTGCGTCGACACCCACGTCCATCGCATTTCCAACCGCTGGGGTCTGGTCAAATCGAAAACGCCCGACCGCACCGAACTCGCCCTGCGCGAATCCCTGCCGCGCCGCCACTGGCTCGAATACAACGGCCTGCTGGTAGCCTTCGGCCAGACCATCTGCCATCCAACCTCACCTTGGTGCTCGCGATGCCCAATCGAACCGGCCTGCCCAAAGCTCGGAGTGGTACGCTCACGATGACCCAATCGCCGCGGCAGCGGACGGTGTTGACAGCACGGGCCGGCACGGAGGCCGGATAATCCGCTCGCTCCGGTGGTGGGCGGTTTTGAGAATCGGATGGCTGGCAGGGACGCCAGCCACTACCCTGAGCAGAGACTCCTACATTGGGGTAGTGGCCGGCCTCCGTGCCGGCCATCTCACTCCAAATCCCTACCACTCGCGCCGCAGACCACTGGTCTCCGAGCCCGTTCACACGTAGGCTGCCCGCAGCGCCGCGACATTGCGCGCGACCACAATGACCACCGCAGTCTCGATCATCCTGCTCGGATTCTTTCTCGGCGTGCGCCACGCCAGCGACGCCGACCACGTGATCGCGGTCAGCACGATCGTAACGCGTCGGAGCAGCGCCGGTCTGGCAGATCCTGATCGGAGCGCTATGGGGCGTCGGCCACACGCTCACAGATCGCCGCAGTCGGCGCCGCGATCATCTTGTTCAACGTCGTGATTTCGCCGCGCGTGGGCCTCTCGATGGAACTGGCGGTCGGCGTGATGCTGGTCGCGCTCGGCCTGTCGAACCTAAGCGGCCTCACGCAACGAGTGACGTCTGCCCTGACGCCAGCGGCGTCCGGTGCGCAGCCGCCCGCGTCGCCCGGCGCGCAGCCGCCGCCAGTCCATATGCATCCGCACGCCCACGGCGACTACGTCCACACGCATCCGCACGGCCACGGTCCCGAGCTTCACGGCCATCGCGAAGACGACACGCCGGCCGCGCGTCTGGACCGGATATTCGGCGGGCTGGGCGCGTACCAGGCTCTGCGGCCGCTGGCCGTCGGTCTGGTTCACGGTCTCGCCGGCTCGGCCGCGATCGCCCTGATGGTGCTCGCGACGATCCGCGACCCACTCCTCGCGCTAGGCTATCTGCTGGTCTTCGGAATCGGCACGATCGTCGGCATGATGCTAATCACGCTCGCAATCGCGCTCCCACTAACAGCCGCCAGCCGCCGCGTCACCCAAATCAGTCACTACCTGCCGCTCGCCTCCGGCGCACTAAGCCTCACGTTCGGCCTGTTCGTAGTCTACCGAATCGGAATCGTCGACGGCCTGTTCACTTCGCGCCCCCACTGGATTCCGCGATAGCGCCCATTATCAGGGAACGACACCAACGAGGACGAGCGGCACGGCTGGCACCCCGCGACCCTGGCGAAGTACGTTGTAAAGCTCACGTTCGTAGTAGCCAATGCCGGACGACATTTTCCCCTGAAGAATCCTTCATCGGCAGAATCTCCACGCCTACATCGATCACGTCCCCCACGAAGAAGGCCATATGCTTGACGAACAGATCATACGCAACGAATGAGTACTTGCCGAACTGGACTTCAACAGCGATCCGCTTCTTCACGAAATCGGTCTGGTTGAATGAATAAATCGGTTTGCTTCCGGTTGCTGCGATCTCTGCCTTCTGCTCGTCGGGCGGGAGATGCATTGTTTTTCGGATCAACTTCGCATTCTCAGTAACCCAGTAGGCCGTAACCTGCTCGTTCCATCCGCGCTTCTTGAACCCGTCCTTCATCTCCTCGTTCATCGCAATCGGCGAATAGAGCATCTTACCCGCCTTCCGTTTCTCCTTCGAAGCCTTCGTGCGGCAACGCTCCGCATCGACCAATCCAACGACCGTCTCGATCTCGCCCCAGAGAGCCCGATGATGTACCAGCAAGAATTCGTGACCGTTCAGGTGGGAATACAGCGCAGCAATCTTCATCGATGCCCGCCATAGGGCTTGGCCGGGTCATAGACCGGCTTGCCCATTGGCCGAGTGCGTAACAATCCCGCGCGAAGCTGGTGGACTCTTTCCCAAGCGAGATCGATGTAATCTTGCACGTTGTCGCAACCATGGCCGACACGGCCATGCTTGATCGCAGCGATCACGCTGGAGCCAACGCCGACATAAGGATCGAAAACGCTGTCGCCGGGATTGGTCAGCGCGAGCACCAGCCGCTCGACCAATTCAATCGGAAACTGACAGGGATGCGGCGTTTTCTCGATATGATTGTTCTTGACGTTGGGGATGACCCACACATCGCCGGGGTTCTTCCCCTTGGGATTGCACGACAGCTCACCCCGCTTTGGCCCTTTGAAGTAGCGTTTACCTGGATACTTCGAGGGGACCCGAATCGGGTCGAGGTTGAATGAGTAGTCGTCGGTTTTTGTAAACCACATGATTGTTTCGTAACGGCCGGACAGGCGCTTCGAGCAATGCAACCCATGCTCGAAATGCCACACGATGCGGTTACGCAGCTTGAGGCCGTGGTCTTTGAAGACCCGATAAAGCGGAATATCAAGTGGGACGATCTCGCCGTTGTGAACGTGGTTCCCCACTTGCCAGCAGACCGACCCCTCGGGGTGGAGCAGGCGAACGCACTCCGCAATCACGCGGGCCTGTTGCTGGATATAATTTTCCAGTGGCGAGCGCCGCTCGTAGGCTTTGCCGATATTGTACGGCGGCGACGTGACGATCAGCTTCATGCTCGCGTCGGGAAGCGAGCGCATGAACGCCAGATTGTCCTGACAGACCAGAACAGATGCCTTGTCCGTCTGAAGACGCGCGACGTTGAGCGGAAGGGTTAGCTCGACTGCCTGTGCTCGATCACGCGTCACCTCGCCACCTCACATGGAGAATTCTTAGCAAAAAGCCCGGCCGGCCGCTATCGGGGAATGCGACCGACCCTCAACAGCGCTGATTCAAACGTCAGCCCCTCCATCGCGTCAATGACTTGCCGCCCCGGCACGTCTCGTCGATAGCGCGCCGCCGTAGGCCAACATTGGTCCGGCTGGGCAGCTAATTGGCATCGGGGTCGCGCTTGCGCAGACCAGCAATCAGGACATGCAGTCAGTGGTCGGTTCGGTAAAGACCTTCAATCAGTCCGCGGGCAAGCAGCTCACGAGCGTGATTTCGCACACTCAGGGCGCAACGCTGCCGGGCTCTTACGCCGCTCATTATACTCTTTTGCATCTACGAATCCCTGGCCCTCGGGTTGCCGCTGCACAACCTTCAAACGATGCTCGCCAGCAACGAGATGGCTATAGCAGCCGCACATGAGCTGGCGGACTACTGAAACACACGCATACTGAAAATTGTCGTGCTTAGACCGCGGATGATTGCCCAGCGCATTTTGAGGGGAGACTCGCCTAGTCTTGAAGCGGCGCGCAGTCGTGTCGATCAGCCGCTGCGGGCGCGGGTCGACCCAGAGAGAGTTCTGCCTCTGATTCATTATGCAGCCGAAGCCGGTCCGCGCGCCGGGATCGGCGTAGCCGAGCGAGCCGCGCGAATGGCCGAACGTGCGCGGATTAGGTCCGAGCGCGGGCCGGCGGGTGCGACAGCCCGAAGCCCAATGGAACGCCACTCCCCTCTCCAGAAGGGAGAGGGGCTAGGGGGTGAGGTTCTCACCTCCAACTCAGGACGCTAGCTTTCCACTCTCCGGGGAACAGCCCCGGCAGCCAGCGCGAGGCCAACCTGGCCGGGAACGCCAGCCGCGGCGGCGCGCGCGCGCCTTCTGATCCGAGAACGCTTTTCGCGATGAGTGCGGCGACGATGCGCCGCGCATGGCGGTCGGTTGTCCCCAACACGGTGCCTACTTCGCCACGCGGCAGCTCGCCTCGATCCGCGCGTCGGGATCGCCGTAGCCCAACGGTCCGCCGCTTGCACATTTTAAGGTACAGTAGTACCATATAAGGCACACGATGACAGAAAGACCGGCAGCCGCGCAAAGTCCCGTTGATTTTTTACCGCCCGCGGTCGGGACACCAGCCTGTGCGGGAGTGGCTGAAGGAACTGCCGGAAGCGGAGCGTCAGGCTATCGGGAAAGATCTGTTGCGGGCGCAATGGCGATGGCCGGTGGGCATGCCGCTGTGCCGCCCGTTGAAAAACGGGCTGTGGGAGGTCCGTACAGACCTGCCAACGAAACGGACGGCGCGCGTGCTGCTCTGCCTCTACCGCGAGCACTTGGTCGCGCTGCACGCGTTTATCAAGAAAACCGCACGACGCCGGATGATGACTTGGCATTGGCGAGAAAACGCCAGAAGGAGCTAGAGCGATGAGCAAGAAGCATATGGGTTCCAGCATCGATGATTTCCTCAAGGAGGAGGGAATCTTTGAAGAGGCGCAAGCACAGGCGGTCAAGGAGGTGGTCGCGTGGCAGCTCGCCGAGGCCATGAAGAAGCAGAAAATCTCCAAAAACAAGATGGCCGCGCTGCTCAAGACCAGCCGCACCCAGGTTGACCGCCTGCTTGATCCGAAAAGACGACATCACGCTCTCAAGCCTGCAGCGGGCGGCGGCGATGGTCGGCCGCCGGGTGATCGATCGAGCTGGTCTAGGGCCGGGGAAGGCGCCAGGCTCTCCGATTCCGCACCCCTTCCCGTACTTAGGGAAGGGGCCGGGGGTTAGGTCCTCTCCCTATCCCTTGCTGCGCTGGTCGTAAGAGATGGAATAAGCCGCCGATCGGGCCAGTAGAATCGGATCGCCCGAGAGTTCGATGCCGTCCGTCAGGTTGGTGGGGTCGAACACGAGGCGGCGCTCGTCGGCCGCGCCCGTTGGAGAGATGCCGGTCACCTCGAGCCGCCCCAGCTCGACCAGGGGCCGGTCCGCCGGCCAAAGGGCGGTGGCGTCGTCCGTGGGATCGCCCTCCGCAGCCAATTGCAACAAGAGGCGGAACCCAACCGCGCCATTCCGTAGGCGGCTCTCCAGCTCCTCGCGCAGGAAGTTCGCGTTGCGCTTCCCCGCATCGTCCGGGGAGAGATAGGCTTCTCCCGCTTCGGGCATCCAGCGATAGCGGCCGAACCGGCTGGTGCCATCCGCAGCCGTAAACCGGAAGGCGTGTTCCCCATGATAGCTGGCCTGACCGTAGCTGGCCGGCACCGGCTTCTTCATCAGGCGCTCGATGAACGCGCCGGTGGCAGGATGACTGCCCAGAAAGCGGGGGACCGCATCGGGCGCCGGCTGGCCGCTGACCGGGTCCGGGAGCTGTGCCCGCAGGAACGCCAGAAAATCCTCAGGCGTCCGCACGAGAAACCCTTCGATCGAGAGCGCCAGGATGTCGGCGCTCTTGCCACCGGGTAACTGAAATTTCACCGCCACCGCTCGCGCGTTGGGGACGCCATCGTGAACGTCCGGATCCCCGCTCGAATTGGAGAAGCGCACGACGGTTGGGATCGCCTGGCCTTGCAGGTGCAGCGCCCGGCTCACGCGGCGAGCATCTGGTGCACCGCGAAACGTGCCCGAGCAGACGAGGCCCTTGGCGTGGACGGGACGGAACCCCGGATGCGAGCCGGCAAGCGCCCGCATGGTCTCGACGATTTGAGCGATAACGGTTGCCGATGCGGCAGATTCTGACATTGTGGGTCTCCTTCCTGGTTGGAGAACTTGACCTTGAGCCAGACCTCGACTCGAGATGCGCGACGTGGTTCGGGGGCATTCTATCGCGAACGATAGTGCAGTCTATATTCGATGTTAACGCCCAAATCTGGCGCCATGAATGTCCGCTTCCATGACCGCCAACACGTAAGGTGTACCTGCCGCGAATCACTACATTTGTAAAATGTTCCTTCCGGGTTCTCGGCCGCATCTCATGTTTATTGGCTAATTTCCGGCACGCGCATTGCTGTTATTCCCGCTGAGGGCCTTAGAGGACCTTAATATGAAGAACGAAAACAATGATTCTAAAGGTCGTTTCCTCTCTCCGAGAACCCTCATACTGGGCGGAGCGGCAATCCTTCTATTGCCGCTCGTCCTCGCGGCGTGCAGTAGCCGGGCACGCACGACACCATCCGCGCAGGTAGCGAGCGCGGGTTCACTGCCTCAGGACAGAACCGGGGACAAAATCCTGTTACACGGCTTGCAGTTCAATCCGGATGGTTCGGAAATCCGAAAAGCTTCAGATCCGGTGCTTGACTCGGTGGCTGACATCCTGAAACGCGAGCCGCACACCATGGTCTACGTCGATTCGTACTGTAACCCAACGGGTGGCAAACAGTTGAACAATCGCCTGTCGGACGATCGCGCGGTCGCCGTGGTGACCTATCTCGAACATAAAGGAATCGCCTCCGATCGCCTCATCCCGCGTGGATTCGGCGCCACGGATTTCGTCGCGAGCAATGCTACCGCAGACGGGCGTGAGCAGAATCGCCGCGTCGAGCTAAGGCTGGTACCGATCAGTCCGGAGGCCAGCGCATCGAAGGCGAACGATTCGCTGTCGCATCGAGTCTTCTCCCGCCTGTTCGGAAGCTCGTCTCAGGGTTCGTGAGCAGTTGACGGCATCGAAGGTGGCGCTGCTTGTCGGCGCGAAGTGATCTCCGGACGAATGCGCGTCAGGACCGGTTCAGTTCGCTGGAGTCTGACCGATCACTTGCCCATTGGCATCGTGGCACTGCGCGGTGACGTTTTGCCAGAACAGAGCAGTAAAAACCGTACGCTCGCAAGTGCTGCCGTCCGGCATCGTCGTGCTCGCAGTATGTGCGCATCCGAAGAGGGCGAGCAGCGCGAGGGTGAGCAGGAGCGGAACGTAACGCATCGCCTTACTCCTGGAGCGACGCGTAGACCGCGTCGATCAGCCGCTGCGCGCGCGGGTCGACCCAGAACGAGTTCTGCCGCTGGTTCATTACGTAGCCGAAACCGATCCGCGCGTCGGGATCGGCATAGCCGAGCGAGCCGCCGGCGCCCGAATGACCGAACGATCGCGGATTTGGTCCCAGCGCGGCCGGCGGCTGCGAAAGCCCGAAGCCCAATGACCAGCGCGTAGGGATCATCAGCACCGCGTCCGGCCCGTTGGCCTGCTCCATGTAGCAGCGCTCGATCGCGGGCGGGCTCAGCACGCGGATTCCGTCGACTTCTCCGCCGCGCGACAGGGCGCCATACAGACGCGCCAGCGCGCGCGCCGTGCTATGGCCGTTCGCGGCCGGAATCTCTGCGCCGCGCCATCGCCGGGAGTTGGCCGTCTCGGGCCGCATGATTGTGGCCGGGTTTGCAATTGCCCGCGCGGTTATCGACTCGGGATTCTTCACGATCTCCGCAAAGAGATCGGGCTGCCCCGGCGAGGGCGGCGGCTCGCCGATGATCGACGCGACCCACGCGTCATGCTTCGCGTCGAGTCCGATATGACAATCGAGACCGAGCGGCGCGGCCAGTTCCTCGCGAAAGAAAGTCCCGAGACTCTTGCCGCTAACGCGTCGCACGACCTCGCCCACCAGCCATCCGAAGGTGAACGCGTGATAGCCGTGGCGCGTGCCCGGCTCCCACCACGGCCGCTCCGCCGCGAGCGCGGCAGTCATCGTCGGCCAGTCGTAGATCGCATCCGGCTCCAGCGTGGCACGGATCGCCGGCAACCCAGCGCGATGGCTCAACAGAAATTGCACCGGCAGGTTCTGCTTGCCGGCCTCCGCGAACTCGGGCCAGTATTTCGCCACCGGCGCGTCGAACTCGAGTTTGCCCTGATCGGCCAGCCGATGGGCGCACATTGCAGTGAGCCCCTTGCTCGTCGAGTAGACGTTGACGATCGTGTCGCGCGCCCACGCCCGGCTGCGGCTTAAGTCGGTATATCCGCCCCACAGGTCCACCACCGGCCGCCCGTCGAGCGTCACCGCAACCGCCGCGCCCACCTCGCCGTGCGCCTCGAAGTTCGCGGCGAACGCCGCCTTCACCCGCGCGAAGCGGCGCTCACATTCCCCGTCGATCAAGCTCATCGCTTCAGACCGCCGGGATGCGCCGAATCAGCACGCTGCGGATAAAGCGCGGATCGATCACGCGCTCCGGTTCGAGATCGGCCAGCTCGTCTTCGAGAATGTTGAGGCACGAATCGACGAAGCCGGAACTGCGCGCGCGCAGCGCCCCGTCGACCCGCGCATCAATCGCATCGGCCACCAGCTTGCGAAACGAATCGGAGAGCTGCGCGGGACGGCCGTTCTGCGTCATCGTGGCGGCATGCATCGCGTTGAGCCGGTCGGGCTCAATCGGCTCCAGCACCAGCGTGGCGTCGAGCGCCTGACGCGCGAGCACGGTGAGCAGAATCTGGCTCAGCATCACGTCGTGGCCGGCAATCTGCGAACGGAAGGCCAGCGACCGGATATCGAGTCCGAGCAGCGCGCGGAAGAATTCGGGGAGCGCGTCGAGCTGCTCGAGCATCGCATAACCCAGATGCAGGTCGCGGATCGCGCGGAAGTCGCGCATCGCGACCGAGCCGTCGCCGTCGAGTCCGCCGTAGAACTGCGGCATCCGCCCCAGGAAGCCGGCCAGCGCCTCGCGATAGGGCGAATCGAGATACGGAATCTCGCGCGGCCGCGCCCCAAGTCCGAATGCGGTCACGGTCGCCTCGGCGCGCCCGCGCAGATCGATCGTGAGACTCACGCCGAGCCGGAACAGCAGCTTCAGCGGCGTGTCGCGCAGGTTCTCGATCGCGACGCTGAGCTCGCCGCCCGCCAGATGCTCCAGTCCGAGGTTGAGCAGATTATGCGTCATCTCGACCGCGACCCGCACCGCGTCGATATCGCCGAAATCCACCTGCCGTGCAACCAGCACCTGGTTCGCGACCATCGCCATCTCGCTGCGCAACTCGCGCCTGCCCTGGGCGGCAAACCCGGCGGTTAGCGCCGCGTTGAACAGCGAGTTGTCGGCCTCGAGCAGCGCGGGTGCAGTCTCGGGCGGCAGCTCGTTGCCGGCCGGGAGTTCGTCGCGCGTCGGCGCGACGTAGGTCGCGCGGATTTCGCGGAACTGCTGCGGATCCACGTACGCGAATACATCCTGCGCTTCGAAAAAGTCCGGAAAGCCGCGATCGGCGAGCCGCGCGATGCGATACGTGTAGGCCTGCTCTTCCAGCTCGGCCTCGATCCCCCAGTAAATTTCCTCCATCAGGCTGGCGTAATATTTATAGTCGCGCTCGAATGCCTCTTCGAGGAAATCCTGAATCAGCGCCAGCGTCGCGTCGTGGCGGATAAACTCGATCAGGTAATGCTCGTCGAACTGGACGAAGGTGTCGAAGGGCAGGTCGCTCGCTTCGGGCTCGTCGACGCGATGGACCCGCAGATATTGGCGCAGCAGCAGCGCGACCAGCTCGAGGTCGCATTCCATCAGCGCGTCGGTGATGGGCTTGCGGCCCTCTTCGGCCATCGCCTCCAGCCAGTCGCGCATCCGATCGAGGTTGGGCCGGTCGCGGTCCCAGCAGTCGAGGTCGAACAGCCCCTTCACCTGCTCCGGTATCGCGAGGCTCAACAGATCGCCGGCGTCGGCGTGACCAATTTCCTTCAGCGTGTAGAAAAGGGTTTCGGGTGTGAACGATTGCACGAGGCGCTCGGCCTCGGGCGCAGACAGGATCAGGTCGCGCTTCTGGCGCGCGGGCAGGCCGTAGAGAAACTCGAGCTTCTCCTGGAAGGGGAGATTGAGAAACTTTTCCTGTCTGCCGGTACCCATACGTCACTAGCCATTTTGGCGGAAAGTACTCTCCGGCTCCATTCCTGATCAAGCAACGATTCGACAATTCTGATTTTCAACCCAGCCCCATTTTTCGCTTCGCAGCTTGACGAGACTTCGCCGAGGGCGTAAGCGGCAGGCTGCTTTCCCCGGTTGACTTGGCTTTGGCAAAGCGTCGCATCCATCACGCGATTCCGGTCGCACTCACGATCGCGGGCAGCGATCCGTCCGGCGGCGCCGGAATCCAGGCCGATCTGAAAACCTTCGCCGCGCATCGGGTCTACGGCTTCTCGGCGATCACCTGCGTGATCGCGCAGAACAGCGCGCAGGTCGGCAAGATCGCGCCGGTGAGTCCGCCGATGGTCACCGCGCAGATCGCCGCGGTCGTCGCGCAATACCGCCCCGACGCGATCAAGATCGGAGCGCTCGCGACCGCCCCGATCGTCGAAGCGGTGGCCCGCGCGATTCGCCGACTACGGCTGCCCGCGCCGGTGGTCGATCCGGTGATGGTCTCGTCGAGCGGCAAGCGGCTAATCACCAAGTCGGGCGCGGTGGCGCTCCGCGCAAAGCTGATCCCGCTCGCGCGCATCGTGACGCCCAACCTCCCCGAAGCCGAAGCGCTAAGTGGCATCAGGATCGACGGCCTCGATTCGATGCGCGCCGCGGCCCGCGCGATAGTCTCAATCGGCGCACACGCGGTAGTGATCAAAGGCGGGCATCTAACCCCGAACGCACCCGCACTCGATCTCTTCTACGACGGCCAGAATTTCATCGAGCTGAAAGCCGAGCGCATCCCCGGCGGGCACCAAGTTCACGGCACCGGATGCGCCTTCTCCGCAGCGATCGCCGCCTCGCTAGCCCGCGGCGAGTCGCTCGAAAACTCCGTCCGCCGCGCCAAGGCTTTCGTCACGCGCGCAATCCGCCGCCAAATCACAATCGGCCGCGGCCGCCCAATGCCGGATCATCTGCTCCTGTTCTGACCGCCCGGCTTCGGATTTGAGCACCTCTCCCGCTCGGCTGCGGGAGAGGGCGGCGGCTCGGCTACTGCCGAGCCAGGTGAGGGTGCAGCGACTCGACCGTGAAAGCTGCATTGCGCCGCGAGTTGGCCGCGGTGGCATGCTCTCTGCCTTTCAGCCGGCTCGACGGTTGACAGCGATCGTGCGTCGGCCTATATCTAACCGTCATGCAGGTTAGATGATCGAGGGGCGTGAATTTGCTCCCCCGAAACGGAGGAATCATGAATCTGGAAGGTGGATGCGCGTGCAGAGCTATGCGCTACAAATTGACCGCCGGTCCGCTGATCGTTCACGCCTGTCACTGCCGGGACTGTCAACGTCTGACCGGCAGCGCGTTCGTGATCAACATCTGGATCGAGCAGAAGTTTGTTGAAGCCAGCGCCGTCCCGAAGTCATTCAGGCTGCCCGGCGGCAGCGGGCAACATCACGACGTATTCTTCTGCGACACCTGCGGGACCTACCTGTGGAGCCGCTATCACGGTGCGCCCGGCGATGCCTTGTTCGTTCGCGCCGGGACCCTCGATAATCCGGACGCGGTCAGGCCTGATGTTCACATCTTTGCGAAGAGCAAGCAGCCGTGGCTGAATCTTCCAGAGAATGTGCCGGCGTTCGATTCCTTCTACGCGATCGACAAAATCTGGTCAGCCGAGAGCAAGCAACGGATAGGCCGGTAAAGGTGGTTTTATGGCTCAGCGGCGTAATCCGGTCAGCAGCACCGCGGACTGCGGAATCGCCACCAGATGGTGCCGCATCGCGATCGCACCGAACAGCGTGAGCAGCGCCGCGGCGATGAATGCCCAAGGCTCGTGCGAAATCAGAATCAATCCCAGCGGCGCGATTACGCCGCCGATCAGTCCTGCGTACCGCGTCGCCAGCTCGGCGCGTGTGAAGCGCGCCGCGAGCGCGTTGCGTATCTCGTAGGTCACCGCCAGCGTCGCGCACAGATCGAACCCGAGCAGCATCGCCAGTGCGGCGCGCAGGCTGCGCGCGGCGGGTTGCACTTCGAGCAATCCGGCGGCGGCGAGCGCGAACGCGGTCCCGAGCGTGCCTGCGGAAATCGACAACTCCGCGCCCAGCCAGCGCGCGTCCTTCCATCCGGGCTGCGCGGTCGTGCTCAACAGCACGCCCTTGTACGCGGCCGTGACCAGCGCAGCGGCCAGTCCCAACGCGGCGACCGGCAGGCGTATAGCCGCCGACGCGCGCACGTCGAAAATCTCGCGAGACCACTGCACGAGGGCGAGTGCTGCGAAAGCGTTGGTGCTCCAGGCACCTAACGACATCGGCGAGCCAGGCTTGAAGACGCGGAGCATATGCAGGAAACGCAGCGGATCGCCGAGATCGAGAATCAGGCAGATCAGGTCGCACAGCACCAGCGGGAACGCGACGAGATAGCCGGCCCGGATCACGGGCCGATAGGAATCCGGCGCGATCAGATCGCATAGCGCCGCGACCGCGAAAATTCCGGTCGCGATCGCGTTCAGCGATAAGTCCGCAGTGACCCATCCGTGCCACGGCGGCGCCTTCGTGATTACGCGAGCGGACGCAGCGTCCCGTTATCCGACATGACTCGCCAGCGCGATTGCGACCGCCGCGATCCACACGATCGCACCCAGCGCGGCGCGCGCGTAGTCGCCGGCGACGTGACGCTGCGGCCTCCCTTGGCGCGTCGGGCAATCCGTAGCGCGAGGGACGGTCGAGCAGCAGGAAGAACGCGCCCAGCGCCGAGTATTCGCGCGTCGGCCGGTCGCCATACAGGTACGCGTCGCCTACGCCGCGCCGATGCAACTCCTCGACGCGACTTGCCCCGCGCGCTCGCGCAGTTCCTCGAGCGGCCCGAACTGGATCGATTCAGTCGGGCAGGCCTTGGCGCACGCGGGCAGTAGGTCGTCGCGCTGGCGGTCGTAGCAGAGCGTGCATTTGTGCGCGTGGCCGTCGTGCGGGCTGCGCGTGATCACGCCGAACGGGCACGCCGCGACGCAGTAGCCACATCCGTTGCAGATGTCGTTCTGGATATAGACGTTCGCGAACTCGTTGAAGATCAGCGCGCCGGTCGGACAGACCGCTTCACACGGCGCGGCGCTGCAATGCTTGCAAACGTCGCTCATCATCAGCCAGCGGCCTTCCTTCGATTGCGCCAGCAGTGCGTCGAGATCGATTGGCGTTTCCGGAACCGGCACGACCGGCGGCAGTCGCGGCGCTCCCGTCCCGCGCCGGGAACTGCTCGATAAAGACCACGTGCCGCCAGGTGGTCGCGGACAGCGTCTTCGTATTGTCGTAACTGTTGCCGGTGAACTCGAACCCGTCCGACGGCAACTGGTTCCACTGCTTGCACGCGACTTCGCACGCCTTGCATCCGATACACAGCGTCGTGTCGGTGAAGAAGCCCATCGCGGGTTTCGCCGCCGGCGGTTCGGGACGCCTGAACGGATAGAGCAGCTTCGAAATGATGCTCATCTGATTTCCGCTGATCTTCCCGCCGCGCCGCCACAAGCGATCGAGCATCGAGCGCCGTCGCATCTGGCGGCCCTCGGGCTGGGCGCAATGCGGCGTGTCGGGAATCGGCGCGCTGCCGTACGGTCGCGGCGCCGGCGGCAACGGCTGCGCGCGCCGGATATTTTCGAGGCGTCCCGCGCGGACCTCGCACGTGAACGCCTTGGCTTCGTGCATGCTCACGTTGGCGTCGGTCTGCAGCGCGATCAGGTCATTGGCGATCGCGCCGACGGTCTCGCCGGCGTAGCCCCAGTGAATCGGGATACCGATCTGATGGGCCGTGCGGCCGGCGACGATCAGCGGCTTGATCCTGCGCGTCACCATCGCGCGCGCCTCGATCGCGCCGCGCGGCGTGCTCACGACCATCCAGCCGCGATGCTCGATTCCGCGTTCGGCGGCCAGTTCGGGGCTCAGCTCGACGAACATCTCAGGCTGCAGCTCGTTGAGCCAACTGTTGAAGCGGCTCATCGGACCGCTCAGGTAATGCTCCGTCAGCCGATAGGTAGTCGCGACAATCGGGAAGGCCGGATCGCGCGGGATCGCGAGCTGATTGAGCGGCGACGGAAACTCTCGCAGAGTAGGATTAGTCTGCGTTTTGTAGAGCGCGTTGCTGAACGGCGATTCGCGCGGCTCGTAATGCGCGGGCAGCGGCCCGTCCTTGAGCCCGTTGGGCGCGAACAGCCAGCCGCGGCCGTCGGGATGCATGATAAACGGCGCGTCGCCGGCCAGCGCGTCCATCCCGCGCGCATCCGGCGCGGGGCGATAACCGGGCGGCTTGAGCGGATCGAAATCCGGCACGTCGAAACCGGTCCACTGCTTTTCCGCCTCGTCCCACCACAGCAGCTTCTTGCGTTCGGACCACGGACGGCCGTCCGGATCGGCGGAGGCGCGGTTATACATGACACGCCGGTTCTGCGGCCAGGCGAAGCCCCAATCAGGATACGTCGATCCACGCAGCTCCGGATTGCGCGCACGCGCCCGATTGAGGTGCTCCTCGGGAAATACGCCGCTGTAGATCCAGCATCCGCACGCGGTTGTTCCGTCATCCTTGAGTTCGGCAAAGCCCTTGAGCAGCGCGCCATCGACGATGCGCCGCCCGTTGATCTCTTTGAGCACCTTCTCGATATCCGGTTCGTCGGCGATCCGGCTGCTGCGGCCGTCAGGCAAAACCGTCGGCCCGTCGGCAGCGTAGTCCCAGGTGAGCGCGCGAATCGGGCGGTCGCGCTCGAGCGCGGAGTCCTTGTAGAGCTGTTTGAGCCGCAGCCCGAGATGGTAGATGAACCACGCATCGGAGCGGCAATCACCGGGCGGATCGACCGCCTTGTCATGCCATTGCAGGAGCCGTTCGGTGTTGGTGAGCGTGCCGTCCTTTTCAGCCATCGACGCCGCGGGCAGGAAAAAGACCTCCGTCTTGATCGTACGTGGATCGCTCACGCGCGGATCGGCGTACCAGAAGTTCGCGCTCTCATGCTCGAACCAGTCGCGCACCACCAGCCAGTCGAGATTACGCAACGCGGCGCGGTTCAGCTCCGCGTTGGGCGCGCCCGCGGCCGGATTCTGCCCGATCAGGAATAGTCCCTTGATCGCGCCCTCGTACATCGCAAAGGCTGTGGCAAGTTCTGAGTAATCGCCGTCAACCTTTGGGAGGTAGTCATAGCAATAGTCATTTCCGGCGTCGGCTGCGTCGCCGTACCAGGCCTTCAGCAAGCTCACGATGAACTTCGGCAGGTTGGCCCAATAGCCCATCGTCGCCAATTCCCGCCAGAAGCCGGCCGCGCTGCTGCGATTCGCGGCGGCGTAGCCCCGCCCGCTGGCCAGGTAAGCGTGGAGGTCAGCGTGCGCCTCGGCCGCGAGCGGTTGCGTAAGATAACCCGGCAGCAAATCGTAGAGGGTGGAGATATCGGTCGATCCCTGGATACTGCAATGACCGCGCATCGCCATGATTCCCCCGCCCGGGCGCCCCATATTGCCCAGCAGCAACTGGATAATCCCGGCGGCCCGAATCATCTGCACGCCGGTCGAATGCTGGGTCCATCCCAACGCGTAAACGATCGCGGCGGTCCGCTCGCGTCCGGAGTTGCGGCACAGCAGCTCGGCGACGCGGATGAATTCCTCGGCTTTGCAGCCGCACACCCAGGCCACCAGGTCGGGCGTATAGCGGGCGAAGTGCCGTTTCAGGAGTTGGAAGACGCAGCGCGGATGCGCGAGCGTGGGATCGGTCGCGATCGCGCCCAAAGCGTCGTCCGTGGCTGCGCGCTCGTAGCCCCAGGCGCCAGGCTTGGTTTCGTAGCGGCCCGAGGACCTGTCGAAGCCGGCGAATAGCCCGTCGAGTTGTTCGGCGCCGGCGTATTCCTCACTGATTATAGTCGAAGCATTAGTGTAAGTGAGTACGTAGTCTTTGAACCATCGGTCGTGCTCGATTATATAGTTGATAATGCCGCCCAGAAACGCGATATCCGAGCCCGCGCGAATAGGTACGTATACGTCGGCCATCGCGGAGGTGCGGCTGAAGTGCGGATCGACGTGGATCAACGGCGCGCCACGTTCGCGCGCCTTGAGCACCCATCGGAAGCCCACCGGATGCGCCTCCGCCATGTTCGAGCCCATGATCAGGATGCAATCGCTGTTGGCGAGGTCACGCTGAAAAGTGGTCGCCGCGCCGCGTCCGAAGGAGGCGCCCAGACCGGGCACCGAGGCGCTGTGTCATATGCGGGCCTGATTCTCGATCGAGAGAATTCCCAGGCCGCCGCTGAAGAGCTTCTTGATGAGATAGTTTTCCTCGTCGTCGAGCGTCGCGCCCCCGAGATGCGCGAGGCTCTTCAGATGGTTGACGCGGAGCCCGTTCGGATCGCGCTCGACAAAATCGGCGTCGCGCGCCGCTTTCGTCAACTGCGCGATCCGGTCCATCGCCCAGTCCAGCGGCCGCTCCTCCCAATGATCGCTATAGGGCGCGCGATACTTGACGCGCGTCACGCGATGGGGATTCGAGACGAGTTGGAAGGTGTTGGCGCCCTTGGGGCAGAGTGTGCCCTGGTTGATCGGGCTTTGCGGATTGCCCTCGATATCGATGACCTGGCCGCCTTTGGTGTACACGAGCTGGCTGCATCCCACCGCACAGTACGGGCAGACGCTGACGCTCGCGGTCGCGCCGCGCAGCCGCGAGTGCTTGTTGACGGTGTCGGGACTGAACGACTTGAGATGTTGCACGAGTCGAAGCGCCTCCCGCGCGTTAGCGAGACGATGGCACTCCGCGAGCGATCGGGGCAAGATCAGCCTGCTTTGGCGGTCGAGCCGACATCAGAGGTAAGCCGCGTCGTCGCGCACAAGTGGCGCGCCGGATCGATGCGTGCCGAGTCCGCGGCGCTGGCGGTCGAGGAGCCGCTGGAGATCCGGCTCGGTGGCCGACGCTTTACGGTTACGATGCGCACGCCCGGCCACGACGAGGAACTCGCCGCCGGCTTCCTGCTCGCGGAGGGCTTCATCGCTTCGCGCGCCGAGCTCGGTGAGATCCGCCGCGTGCGCGGGCGGCGCAGCGCAGATCAGCCCGACAACATCATTGACGTAATACTGGAAGTGCGCTCGACCGAGCTGCGCGAGCGGCTGAAGCGCAACTTTCTCACCTCGTCGAGTTGCGGCGTTTGCGGCAAGACCAGTATCGAATCGTTGCAGCGGCGGATCGCTCCGCTTGGAGATTCGCTACGAATTCCGGCGGCGACGCTGCTCAGGCTCGGCCCGCGGATGCGCGAGGCGCAGCTCACCTTCACCGCGACCGGCGGACTTCACGCCGCCGCCATCTTCGATCGATCCGGGAGTCTGCGCGTAATTCGGGAGGACGTCGGCCGTCACAACGCGGTCGATAAAGTGATCGGCCGCTGCGTCATGGATGCGACACTGCCACTGGCCGATTCCGTGATGACGGTGAGCGGGCGGGCGAGTTTCGAGATCGTGCAGAAGGCGGCCGCCGCGGGAATTCCCGTGCTGGCCGCGGTCTCGGCGCCGTCCTCGCTGGCGGTGGAACTGGCCGAGGAACTTGGCGTGACGCTGATCGGCTTCATGCGTGAGGCGGGATTCAACGTCTACACGCGCCCCGAGCGTATCAGCGGATAGCGATGGGCCGGCTGCTCGCCTTTGGCCCGGTCCTGCATAATCACATCCCGAGGCTAACCGGCGACAGCGGATTGGCGGCGGTTATTGGGCTGCCGTTGGCAAGCGAGGAATAGTTATTGCCGATCGTGGCGTTGCCCGTGAAATCAATAGTGTATGCGACCAGTATCGTGTAGGTGCTGGACGAATTCCCGGTGTACTCGATCTCAGTGGTCGGAAAGTAGAGCGTGCCCTCATACAGCGACGACGCATTGCCGGTCAGGTTGTTTGGGTTGGCCGAAGCTGTGGCGCTCGAGATGGTCCGGTCCTGGAAAAACAGGATGCCGGCGTACGTGCCCGAGGTCGGCGCAGAAAGCGTGGTCTGATCGTTGCCCGTTATGGTAACGCCCTTGTAGGTCGAAGAGGTCCCGGTCAGGTAGATAAAGACGCCGGCGCCTGTAATCGTGGAATTGCCGGTCACACTGATCCCCCCGCCGTTGATAATGTAGGTTCCGGGATTGAGGGTCAGATTGACGTTGCCGACGAGCGTGATGCCCCCGCAATAGACGCCCTGGCTGATCGTCAGGTTCAGGTTGCCGGTCTGCGAGTAGTTTGTGTACGTGCAACTGCCGACGCTGGGCTCCGGCAACGAGGCGAGCGGGTCGCTCACCGAGGACATTCCGGTGATCGGGGTGGGGCTAACGTTGATGTTGCCGGTAAAGCTATAGTTCCCAACGACGCCGATCTGAGTGCCCGTTGCCGTGATATTCCCGGTGGCCGAAAACGCGGAAGAACTGCTGGAGTTGTCGAGCATCCCGCAGGCGGTGCTGATGGTCTGATTGCCCACGATCTGGATCGCGCCTGAGGCCGAGGGGTTCAGAGCATAGATGCAGGCCGGCTGGCCCGAGGGCGAGGCGGTCGCACTGGCCGTGACGGTCACGGTTTTGATTCCGACGGCCGCCAGCAGGAAACTCGGCTGCGTCTGCTTGATGTCCACCTCGACTGCGCCGGCGGTGTTTTGAAAGGGACCGCTCGCGGGCGCGCCAATCGTCACGGTCGTGGTTACGTTGCCGACCGTGCCGGCCGTAAAACCGTTGGTGGTCGCGTCGGCCTGGGCCGCCGCGACCTCATCGGAGGAGTTACCCGACGACAACTCTTTGGCGGCCGCTATGGCCGCCGCATCGGCTGCGGTCTGCATCTGGCGCTTGAGACTTTCGAAAAACCCGACGTCGATCACCAGCGCGGCGAATCCCATGATGCTGGTCATCATCAGGGCGACCAGGATGAGCGATTGCCCCGATCGACCGGAGCGTCGACCGATCCGGCTGTCGGCAAAAGACCTCGCCGCACGGCTGCGCGGCGCCCGGGTGGCCACGCGTTTGCCAGCGCCAATGTGCATTGTCCCATCCCGGGAAGAGGACCACGCGCTAAAGTGCGTGCGCTCTCCCGCGTCCCATCGTGATAAACCACAGGTAGACTTAACCTACAACGTGGTCAACAGAGGGTGACACGCCTGCGCGGCAGAGGTGCGCAGGAGCCAAATGGACTTGATTGTGCTCTTCAGCGGCGGGCTGGGACAGGCCGGGCTCAGGCGCGGCGCGGGCCGCAATCCGTAAGCGTATCCCGCGCGCTTAAGGCGGTCGCTCCAACGTCAGCGATCGATGACCATCTGCGAGGTGCTGCTCATCGTGATCGGACTGGGACTGATGATAGGCATCACGAAGGTGAACAGGTATTGGACCTGGACCTTGACCGTGCTGCCGGGGGTGTTGTTGGGACTCCAGGTGGGAGTGACCGTCACAGTGCCTGTCAAGCCCGTCGCGATACCGGTAATGGTGCTGGTCAGCGCGGAGTAATTACTGGAGCTGACCGGACTGGAGCTGGTGCTGCCATGGACCGCCGCGTAGCGGGTCCCGACGCGCGCCGCGTAACAGACCCAATTATACGCGTACACCGCGGTCGACATATTGATGATCCCGAACAGCAGCAGGAGCATCGCGACCATTTGGATCGCGGAATCGAGCATGGCCTGACCTGACTGGCCGGCCCGCCCGCGCCGCCCTGCCGCCGGCGTTCGGTTCTGGATCCTGGAGCGCACGCCGTTACTGCTCCCGCATCACGGCGGTGCCGGTGAGCGAGACCGTGTGGGGAAGTCCAGGATAGTTAATCAGGGTGGTGAAGGTCCCCGAGGTAACGACCTTGACGTAGACCCGTTTATCCGAGCACGAATTTGTGGTGCTGCACGAAAAAGATGCGCCCGTTGGGCATTGGCAGTACTCCGATGCGGTGGCCGACACTCCGCTGATTCCTGCCGCGTCGTTGGTGGCGGCGGTCTGCATGGCGGTCAGGTTGGCTGCGGTGGTCGCGTTCTGGGCGCCGTACTGCACGCCCGCCCGCGCCGCATTGTTGAGCGCGATCGACATGTAGAAGACCCGGCCGAGATCCGCGCTGCCGAGCAGCACGATCGCCAGGACCGGAGCTATCAGCGCCAGCTCGACCGCGAATTGGCCGCGACGCGAGGCCCAGCGCCGGATGCTGCGCACTCCGCTGTCCGGCGTTACGTCAGACCGCTGCGCGTCCTGGGCCCGGCCCTGCATAGTCACTCCCCGAGGCTTACCGGCGACAGCGGATTGGCGGCGGTTATGGGGCTGCCGTTGGCAAGCGAGGAATAGTTATTGCCGACCGTGGTGTTGCCCGTGAAATCAATAGTGTACGCGACCAGTATCGTGTAAGTGCTGGACGAGTTCCCGGTGTACTCGATCTCAGTGGTTGGAAAGTACAGCGTGCCCTCATATAGCGACGACGCATTGCCGGTCAGGTTGTTTGGATTGGCTGAAGCGGTGGCGCTCGAGATGGTCCGGTCCTGGAAGAACAGGATGCCGGCGTAGGTGCCCGAGGTCGGCGCAGAAAGCGTGGTCTGATTGTTGCCCGTTATGGTAACGCCCTTGTAAGTCGAGGAGGTCCCGGTCAGGTAGATCGTGACGCCGGAGCCTGTAATCGTGGAATTGCCGGTGACGTTGAGCCCCCCGCCGCTGATGATGTAGGTTCCGGGATTGAGGGTCAGATTGACGTTGCCCGTTAGCGTGATGCCCCCGCAATAGGTGCCCTGGCTGATCGTCAGGTTCAGGTTGCCGGTCTGCGAGTAGTTCGTGTACGTGCAACTGCCGACGGTGGGCTCCGTCAGCGACGCGAGGGGGTCGGTCACCGAGGACATTCCGGTGATCGGAGTCGGGCTGACGTTGATGTTGCCGGTGAAGCTATAGTTCCCGACGACGCCGATCTGGGTGCCCGATACCGTGATATTCCCGGTGGCCGAAAATGCGGAAGAGCTGCTGGAGTTGTCGAGTATCCCGCAACCCGTGCTGATGGTCTGATTGCCGACGATCTGGATCGCGCCTGAGGCCGTGGGGTTCAGAGCGTAGATGCAGGCCGGCTGGCCCGAGGGCGAGGCGATCGCACTGGCACTGACGGTCACGGTTGGGATTCCGACGGCCTTCAGCAGGAAACTCGGCTGTTGCTGCGTGATAGTCACCTGGACTGCGTTGGAGGTGCTTGCAAAGGGACCGCTCGTGGGCGCCCCAATCGCCACAGTCGTCGTTACGTTGCCGACCGTCCCGGCCGTGAAGCCGTTGGTCGTCGCGTCGGCTTGGGCCGCCGCTACTTCGTCGGAGGAGTTGCCCGACGACAGCTCTCGAGCGGCCGCCAGAGCCGCCGCGTCGGCCGCGGTCTGCATCTCGCGCTTGAGGTTTTCGAAATATCCGATGTCGATCACGAGCCCGGAGAATCCCATGATGCTCGTCATCAACAGGGCGACCAGGACTATCGACTGGCCCGATCGGCCAGGGCGTCGAAACTTGATTCTGCTCGCGAAAGACATAGTCATGCGACTCGGGGGTGAGTGCGCGGCCGGTCGGAAGGCACCGCGGATCGCCGCAGTTTTACGACCCTGAACTCCACTTCAATGTCCATTTGTGCCGCCTCCCGAAAATCGCCGCCCGGCGAGACCCCGGACGCTCTCCCCGGCCTCCATCCTGAAACATAATGTAGGTTTTCCCTACGAATTAGTCAAGAGAGCGCTCCGCCGATGCGGCGGCTGCGGGGCGTTCGGGTTGTGGCGATAGCGGGCTTTGGCCGCCGGCGTGCTTCAAACCTGGGCGGGGGCGGGGCTCACGCGCGATCCGGGCCGCGGCCCGTCGCGATGCCCAGGGCCCGGCTCAACAGATGATCGACGCTGGCCCATCCGGGGCCCGCCACCAGCAGCCAGACGAAGGCCAGCGCATAGAGGGGCTCGTCCAGCTCGACGAAGTCGTCGAGGCCGGCCACGCTCTTGAGCTTCACGGTAATGACGGCGACCGCCATGTTGATGATCATCGGGATCGAGACCAGGCGGGTTCCCAGGCCGGCGATGGTCAGCGCGCCGCCGATACATTCGGTGTAGGCGGAGAGCGCGGCGTTGAAGGCCGGATCCGGTATGCCCCACTGCGTGAAGCGGGCGGTGAAGGCGTCGAGGTTGTGGATTTTGGCCCATCCGGTCTCGAAGAAAAAATATCCGACGAACAGGCGGGTCAGCAGCAGCGCGAGCCAGTCGAGCGAGGAGACCCAGCGCCGCAGCGTGATGGCCAGATCGATCAGCCGGTTTGGCATTGTAAGCACCTCTTCTCGCAGTCGAGCCGCGTGCGGCCGGAGGCCGCTCAATTCGGACCGGCCGGACCGACATTCCGACCGATACGAAGAGTAGCATTTGCGCGCCGGCCACGCTGATTGGGCGAACCGGTCTGAGCAGCCTGCGGCGGCCGACCCTCCAATGCTGGACAAATTGCCGGGATCGTTGTACCCGCGATCAGTTGTGCTCATGATCGTGAGTGTCGGCAATCACTTTTGCTCGCCGCCATGGAGTTCGCCGCACGCGCTATGAAATTCTCGCTCATCCTCGCGACCGTCGGCCGGACGGCTCAACCGGCCTGCTTCCTCGCCGCGCTGGATCGGCAGATCTATCGCGATTTCGAGCTGATCGTGGTCGATCAGAATCCGGATGATCGACTCGGTCCCATCCTCGAACCATACGCCGGCAAGTTGGAGGTGAGACGACTCCGCTCGGCGCCCGGCATTTCGCGCGCGCGCAACGTTGGGCTTGCGGCGGCCAGCGGACAGGTGGTGGGATTCCCGGATGACGATTGCTGGTATCGCGCGGAATTGCTGGAAGACCTGAACGCAGTCTTCGCGGCGCGGGCGGAACTGGCAGTGGTGTGCGGCCGGATGGTGAATCCGGCCGGACTGCCATGGCGGAGGATGCCGTCCCGGAGTGCGAGCCTGAACCGGTACAATCTTTTCCGCCGCACGACCTCGGCGGCGATCTTCATCCGCCGGGCGATGTGCGAATCAGTCGGTCCCTTCGACGAGACGTTCGGCCTCGGCGCAGGCACACCCTGGACGGGCAGCGAGGAACAGGACTACCTGATCCGCGCGCTCAAGCTGGGCGCCGGCGCCGAGTATTGCACCGACATCGCAATCCATCACAAGGAACCGCTCGCGGCGACCGATCCGGCGACGCTGGCGCGCGAGTACTCCGCGTCGCGCGCGTTCGGACGGGTGCTCCGCAAGAACCACTATCCTCGCTGGTTCATCGCATATCTTCTGGGTCTCTCCGTTGCGGGTGCGTTGGTCTCCTTGGCGCGCGGCGATCGCGAGCGAATGCGGCGCTATCGGAGCGGCTTCGAAGCCAAACTGCGGGGATGGCGCGATCGCGGCAATCTCTCGGCGGACCCGTTTGATATGCTCGACGACACGCCTGATACGCCGGCGCCGGAGCATCGAACGACGCGTGATTCGGTCCCGTGATGGTGCGCGTCTCGGTTATCATTCCAGTTTACAATGGAGCGGCGACGCCGGGCTCATTCTTGTCGACCCCGCCGGCGCCGCGCAGAGCTGCATCAGGTTGTTGCGATTGAGTCCGCTGCATCTTTTGGGTTGGCGCTATGCGCGAGCATTGTTCCGCCCGCGTGCCAGGAAGTTGCCGGCCAGAATTTTCCGGCCGGCGATCACGCCGCGCCGCGGCAAGATCACCGGCACGTGACGCGCGCGCTCGGAGTTTCCACTAGCCCGGGTTGCATCGAGATGAAGCGCATTTTGATCGTCGGATCCAGGCTCGAACCGCCGGGCGGAGGGGAAGGCCTGCTGGCGTGGATCATCGAGGCGCTAAAGCACGACTATCGGCTGAGCGTGTTGACGTGGACTCCAGCCGATCTCGAGGGATTGAACCGGTTTTTTGGGACCGAGCTTTGCGCTTCGGACGCCGAATTCATGATTATGAACCCGCTGATCCAGGCCATCGCGCAGAAATCGCCGACCACGATGGCTCGGCTCAAGGATCATTATCTAGGCAAGCGCAGCCGCCGGATCGCAGACCGGTTCGATGCCGTTCTAACCGGCGACAACGAGGGTGACGTCGGCTCACACGGTATCCAATACATCCACTTTCCAAGAATCCTACGGAACGGGGCCGCACCTGAGGGTCACTGGTGGTCGGCGCCCGCGATCCGGGCGTATACCGCGATGAGCGACCGCCTGACCGGGGTCTCGTGGGAACGGATGCGCAGGAACCTCACGCTGGTGAACTCGGACTTCACGGGACGAAGGGTCCGGGAATTGCACGGCATCGAGACCCTAACGGTATATCCGCCGGCGATCGGCGAATTTGCGGAGGTGCCTTGGGAGCGGCGCAAGGATGGATTCGTTTGCATCGGGCGCATCGTACCCTACAAGCGGGTCGAGCTGATGATCGAGATTCTGTCCGCGGTCCGGGCGGGCGGGCCACAAGTGCATCTCCACGTGGTCGGAAAGGCAGAATGGCCCGGCTACGTCGCCTCGATCCGCCGCCTGGTTCAGGCCAACGCGTCCTGGGTCCATCTGCACGAAGAAATATCGCGCCCGGAGCTTGTCGAGTTGATTGCGAGTCATCGCTACGGCATCCACGCGATGCTTGACGAGCCCTTCGGCATGGCGGTCGCCGACCTCGTCAGCGCCGGATGCATCACCTTCGTTCCGAACCGCGGCGGGCAGGTCGAGATTGTCGCCAACGACGAGCGTCTGATTTACTCCTCGCGCGAGGACGCGGTGAACAAGATTCTGCAAGCGATTCGCGAACCGGACTATCAGGCGAGCCTGCGCAATCATATCGCGTCGCGCCGCAGCTTGTTCGGGGCCGAGCGGTTCGTGAGCCGGATTCGCGAAGTGGTCGGCGACTATCTCCGCGAGCGGCCGGCGGGGGGCGCGGCCCGGGTTGAGTCGAGATGAAGCGAATTCTGTTCGTCCAGCTCAGGATTGACTCGGTGGGCGGTGCCGAAGGTCTCGCCGCCTGGATTCTCGAGGCCCTCAAGCCCGACTATCGTCTCACCCTGCTCACTTGGGAGCCGGTGGATTTCGCGGCCCTGAACCGGTTTTTCGGGACCGAGCTTCGACCCTCGGAAGTCGAAGCCACGACCGTCAAGCCCTGGATAGTGCGGCTGGCGAAGATGCTCCCAACGCCGATGGTCAGGCTCCGATATCTCTATTTGTTTATGCTGGCACGGCGCCAGGCCGAGCGCTTCGACGCGGTGATTACGGCCGCTAACGAAGCTGATCTCGGGCCGCGCGGAATTCAGTACGTCCACTTCCCGGAAATGTTGTCGAAAGAAACTGAAGCGCTCCGCTGGTACCACTCCTCGGCCGCCGTGCGCGCATATGAGGCGATCGGTGAACGCCTGACCGGGTTCTCGATCGACCGGATGAGGCGCAGTCTCACGCTGGCCAACTCGGAGTTCACCGCGCGCGCGGTTCGCGAGGCGTTCGGGATCGAGCCACTCGTGGTCTATCCGCCGGCGGTCGGCAAGTTTGCGGACGTTCCCTGGGATCAGCGCAAGGACGGCTTCGTATGCATCGGGCGGATCTCCGGTGAGAAACGGATCCAACTCATGATCGAGATTCTCGCCGCGGTGCGGCGGGCCGGGCCGCAGGTGCATCTCCACGTGGTCGGCAAGCTATTCGACGCCGGCTACCTGGACTCGATCCGGCGCCTGGTTCAGGCCAGCGCGCCTTGGGTCCATCTGCACGAGAACCTATCGCGCCCCGAGCTCGCCGAGTTGATTTCGCGTCACCGCTACGGGATCCACGCGATGCTTGACGAACCCTTCGGCATGGCGGTCGCCGAGCTGATCAGTGGCGGCTGCATCACGTTCGTTCCGAACCGGGGCGGGCAGGTCGAGATCGTGGGCAACGACGAGCGTCTGATTTATTCTTCGCGGGAGGACGCAGTGAACAAGATTCTGCGGGCGCTGCGCGAACCGGACTATCAGGCGAGCCTGCGCAATCATGTCGCGTCGCGGCGCAGCTTGTTCGGGGCCGAGCGGTTCGCAAACCGGATTCGGGAGGTGGTCGGCGATTATTTTCGGCGCCGTTCGGCGCCGGACGCGAGCGTCTCGGCGCAGCACTCGGCCGCCGCACCGGAACGATGAAACGCATTCTATTCGTTCAACCGACGCTGAGCCCGCCGGGTGGCGGCAATGGGCTCGCAGCCTGGATGATGGAGGCGCTGAAGCACGAATATCGCATGTCGATGCTCGCGTGGAGCCCTACCGATCTGGCTGCCGTCAATCGGTTTTTCGGTACCGACCTCCACCCCGCCGATTTTGAGCTTCACCTCATAGAACCCTGGATAGTGCGTCTGGCGGAGATGTCGCCGACCCCGATGAATCTGCTCAAGGACCACTATCTTTCCCAGCGGTGCCGTCGAATCGTCGACGCGTTCGAGGCCGCGATCGGCGCCAATAATGAAGCCGACCTCGGCCCTTGCGGCGTTCAGTACGTACACTTCCCGAAGTTTCTCATCGACCGTCCCGACATCGACTTGCGCTGGTGGCACCGCGTCACCGCTTTGGCAGTCCCGATGTACCACCGACTGAGTGAGCGTCTGACCGGATTCTCCGCCGCCCGGATGCGGCGAAACCTCACTTTGGTAAATTCGGACTTCACCGGACGGCGTTTCCGTGCGGTGCACGGCATCGAGGCAGTCACTCTGTATCCGCCGGCGGTCGGCCTATTTCGGGACGTGCCATGGGAAGAGCGTAAGGACGGGTTCGTTTGTATCGGCCGATTTTCCGGGGAAAAACGGATCGAGCTGATGATCGATATTGTATCGGCGGTGCGTCAGGCCGGGCCGAAAGTTCATCTGCACGTAGTGGGCAGCCGGGACTGGGACCTCGAGTACTTCGAGAAGATTCGCGCTCTGGCCAAGGCCAACGCGTCATGGGTCTCTATCCACGAGAACCTTCCACGACCGGAGACTCCTTGACCTGATTGCCACTCACCGCTTCGGCATCCATGGGATGCACGAAGAACCCTTCGGCATGGCCGTAGCCGACCTCGTAAGTGCCGGTTGCATCACCTTCGTCCCCAACAGCGGGGGGCAGGTGGAGATCGTGGCCGACGAGCGGCTGGTATATTCGTCGCTTCCGGAAGCGGTGGACAAAATCGTCAGAGCGATTCGCGATCCGGAGTATCAGATGAGCCTGCGCAGCCACGTCGGAACCCGCAAGAGTCTGTTTCGTTCAGAAAAGTTTGCGGCGCGCCTGCGGAGCATAGTCGAAGATTTTCTCGGCCAGCGGACGGGGGGCGCGTCCAGGCGGCACTTAGACGCTGCGCCGGGCGCTGGAGAGTGAGACTAGCGCTTGCCGTGCCGGGCTGAAGATCGTATTTCCAGCTTGAAACGGACCTGACACATGAACGCTCGAAGGTATCTCCGGCGCCTCTATACGCGCCTGCCAGTCGTGCGCGAAATCAGGCAGATTCGAGATGCCGTGCTCGAGATGCGCCGCGATATGCGCAAAGTAGCCAGCAAGGAATTGGTCGAATTGCTTCAGTTTTCGATTCTGCATGAGCCACGTTATGCCGACCCCAAGCGATTGTTACGCTTTGCCCATCAGACCTACTCACAAAACGGGGAAGACGGCATGATTGCCGAGGTTTGCAGGCGTATCGGCACGCCATCCATGAAGTTCCTCGAAATTGGGGTGGGCAATGGGCTCGAGAACAACACCTTAGCATTGCTGATGAAGGGCTGGCAGGGTTGGTGGGTCGACATCGATCACCGCGGGATGGCTGCGATCGCTTCGACCTTCCGCCGTCAAATCGCCAGTGGGCAGCTAACCACCCTTACGGCCACGGTTACGGCAGAAAATATAGAATCGCTGCTCGGCGGCCTGGGTGTTCCCAAGGAATTTGACGTTCTGTCCCTGGACATCGATCGGAATACTTACTGGGTATGGGCCGCAATGGCCAGCTATAAGCCGCGGCTTGCGGTCATCGAATATAACGCATCGTTCCTTCCAGACGTTGACTGGAAGATCGGCTATCGGGCCGATCGAGGCTGGAACGGGACCTCGGATTTTGGCGCAAGTCTGAAAGCCCTGGAACTGCTTGGCCGCCAACTGGGATATTCTTTGGTTGGGTGTGATTTCCTGGGAGTGAATGCTTGTTTTGTCAGGACAGATCTTTGCGGCGATAAGTTTGCCGAACCCTTTACTGCCGAAAATCACTACGAGCCGCCTCGGTATGGCCTGACCTCGCGACAAGGGCACCCAGCTGGATTTGAGTCCTAGCAGGCTCTTGAAAAAGGATTTTCACGGCCTGTTCCTTCACTGTTATCTTTCCCAGAGGGAGAGAAGATTAAGCAAGGAAGCCCGATCCTTCGACAGCTCAGGACAAGGTTTCATGCAGGGTCTTGAGAGCGTGCATTCTTCCAGCTCATTTGGTCTTACTTTCTCAACACCCTGCTAAGGTATGATGCCCCGTAAATGATCATGGACCGGCGAGTTTATCCGCTAGGGTTCGGGAGGGCCAGAAGGAGACCTCGCGCCGGCTTCCGCCACGCGGCGCCAGAGGCAGCCGAGGGCCTGGCCGAACCGCTGCGCCGCGTGGCCCAGCCGCCCCGCTCGCAGCTCGTCCATGCCGCGCCCGAACTGCTGCCGCGCGTCCAGCGGGCGTTGCACCTCGGAGAGCAGGCGCGCTCGTAGCGCGACGTCGTCGGGTGCGGTCACCAGTTGAACCATCAGGCGCCCCCACGGGTCGAAGCCCCGCTCGAAGTCCAGGAAGACGAGGCCCCGCCGGGTCCGCACGACCTGCAGGTCGCACACGACACGAAGCGGCAGGCCCGCGAGCGGTCCGTCGCGCAGGCAAAGGTCGCCGATGCGCCGGATCTCCAGGCACTCGCGGCCCGTGAAGTGCTTCCGCCGCCAGTAAAAATGCACCACCGGGCCGGCGAAGAGCTCGGGATCGTAAGGATAGACGAAGCCATGCTCGGGCGAGACTTCCAGCCACGTGGAGGCCGCGAACGGCTGCGTGCGCACGAACCGCTGTACCTCCTCCTCCACGCGGAGCACGTCCGGGTGCGCCCGCGGTCCGCGGTACGCCTTGGCCCAGAACCGCTCTTCCGTCTCCTCGCGCTGCAGCAGGTGGAACACCACTTCGGGACAGAGGTCGCCGATGCCGGCGCCAAAGGGGATTGGCTGGTCGTCCTCGCCCTGCACCTCGATCAGCCGCTTGTCCTCGGGGTTGGTGGCGACCGTGCGGCGGTATGTCGCCAGCGGCCGATAGCGGTAGGCCGGCTCGAGCGGACCCACCAGCTTGAAAAGGGTCCGCCGGCCGCCTTGGTACGGATACGTGGCGAGGACGCGCCGCCAGCGCGCCGCGGAGAAAAGCTCGTTCCACATCGCGTGATCGCTGGGCCAGAGCTGGCCCATCAGGTGGCGCCACGGCCAGAGGTCGGGCTCCGTGAGCGAGCCCATGTCCACCATCACCACCGGCGCCCGGGCCAGAAGCTGCGCGACCAGTCGCTGCACGAACCCGGCTCCGCGCACGAGCAAGTGGTGCGCGACGTTCAGCAGCAGCACCGCGTCGGTCGCGGGCAGCGCCGCCGGATCCAGGGTCAAGAGGTCCGCGCAGCGCAGTTCCAGCCCCGGGTGACCGGCGGCAGATGGCGGATGCCGGTCGTAGCCGATGGCGTGCGCGGCGTGGCCGCTCTCCAGCAGCGCCAGCGAGATGCGCGCATCGTTACAGCCCAAGTCGAGGACGCGAGAGCCGCGGGGAAGGACTTGCCGGATCGCGCCGAGTCGGGCCGCGAGCGCCTGCGTGGCGCTGGGAAGCCCGTAGTAATCCTGCGGGAACTGGTCCATGGGACCGGTCAGGAATTTCGTGTTTGAGCCAATGGTTGGTCGGTCAATTTCACTACGAAGTGGTCGTATGCCTTGAGCGTCGACCTTGACCAGCTTAATTCACGCCAGCCGGCCACGCGGCCAGGACCTCGTCGCCCCGCTGGAACTGCGATTGATTCGTATTGCGCGCCGGTGCGGCGCTCCGGAACGATCTGTTTGTCTCCCCAGTTCCTGGAATTGAGCCGCAGCCAACGGGCCTCTTTTCGCTCTGCCAGCGCCGATCGCTCAGGGACCAGGTTGGCAATATTGTTCAGGCGTAGGTTCTCGGCGCCGGAGGTTGCCGAGGGCTTGACCGAACCAGTGCGCCGCGTGGCGCAGCCGCCCGGCTCGCAGCTCGTCCACGCCGCGCCCGAACCGCTGCCGCGTGTCCACCAGCCGCTGCACCTCGGAGAGCAGGCGCGCCCGTAGCGCGACATCGTCGGGTGCGGTCACCAGTTGAACCACCAAGTCGCCCCACGGGGTGTGCTTCCGCTCCCAGTCCAGGAAAACGAGGCCCAGCCCGGTCCGCACCACCTGCACGTCGACCACGAAGCCCAGCGGCAGTCCCGCGAGTGGTCCGTTGCGCAGGCAGAGGTCGCCGATGCGCCGGATCTCCAGGCACTCGCGGGCCGTGAAGTATCTCCGCCGCCAGTAGAAATGCACGACCGGGCCGGCGAAGAGCTCGGGATCGTAGGGGTACACGAAACCATGCTCCGGCGAGACCTCCAGCCAGGTGGAGGCCGCGAACGGCTGCGTGCGCACGAACTGCTGCACCTCCTCTTCCACTCGGACCGCGTCCGGGTGCGCCCGTTGTCCGCAGTATGCTTTGGCCCAGAACCGCTCTTCGGTCTCCTCGCGCTGCAGCAGGTGGTACATCACATCGCGACGGAGGTCGCCAAACCCGGGCCCGAATGGGACGGGCTGGTCGTCCTCGCCCTGCACCTCGACCAGCCGCTTGTCCTCGGGACGGTTGCCCCTTATGCGGCGGTACGTCGCCAGCCGCCGATAGTGGTAGGCCGGCTCCAGCGAACCCACCAGCTTGAAGAGCGTGCGCCAGCCGCCCTGGTACGGATAAGTGACGAGGGCGCGCCGCCAGCGCGCCGCGGCGAAGAGCTCGTTCCACATAGCGTGGTCGTTGGGCCAGAACTGGCCCATCAGGTGGCGCCACGGCCAGAGGTCGGGCTCCGTGAGCGAGCCCATGTCGACGAACACCACCGGCGCCCGGGCCACAAGCTGCGCGACGAGCCGCTGCACGAACCCGGCTCCACGCACGAGCAGGTGGTGCGCGACGTTCAGCAGCAGCACCGCGTCGGCCGCGGGCAGCGCCGCCGGATCCAGGGTCAAGAGGTTCGCGCAGCTCAGCTCCAGCCCCGAGTGGCCGGCGGCAGATGGCGGCTGGCGGTCACAGCCGACGGCCTGTACGGTATGGCCGCTGTCCAGCAGCCCCTGGGAGATGCGCGGATCGTTGCAGCCCAGGTCCAGGATGCGAGAGCCGCGCGGAAGGACTTGCCGGATCGCGCCGAGGCGGGCCGGAAGCGCCTCCGTGGCACTGGGAGGCCCGTCGTAATCGTGCAGGAACTGGTCCATGAGACGGTCAGGAATTTTGTGCTTGAGCCAGTGGTTGATCAGTCAATCGACCGTGGACTTTAGTGCCTAATCGGGTTGTCGTCTATCTACCGTCAGTAAGTCATTTGGTCAACCAGAGCAGCTCCCCCCATGCGATCTGCCGTCCCACCCTGGAGATTCCGGCCGCGATCGGGGTCGCCGAGCTGAGCCTCGGGGACTGCATCACGTTAGTTCCGGACCGCGGCGCGAGCTAGAACCAAGGTATCTTCCGCAGTTGCTCGATGCGGTTTCGGATGGATCGATACTGCCGGTTTTTTTCCCCCTCCCGTCGTCTTCCTGCGTTTCTCCCCGAATGCGTCGTCGATATAGCGGATCGCGGTTACGGCTGTTTCCGGATACAGTCTGAGAAGTGCCTGACGCAGCGGCTCCTCGCTCGTGATGAGATCGTCGTACTGCACCGTTTCTCCGGGGAGCCTGGAGAGGACGTCGTCGGCCCGAATCAGGCCCCGGATCATGGCGTCCCGGCAGAGTATCGCGGTCGCCTGGCCATGCCATCTCCTCCGCAGCAAGCGTCGCGCGGCGGAGGCCCAGATGTAGCTATCGGCAATCTGTTGCCGGGCCGAAGACGAAGGAGCCTCCGGCGGCGCTGCGAATCGCGGGTAATGCCATCCCTGCCGTTGCATGGCGAAGCCGACGCCGGCGAGGTCCCGCCGGATCTTCAAGATGCAGAAGTTTCGCAGCCCCGCCCATTCCGCGACGACAAAAGGGTTGACCACATCCTTGTAAATGGAACCTTCCGGATTGGCGGCTTGATCCAAAAAATCCATGACGTGGCTGATTTCGCGGGGTCGCGCTCTCTGATCAGAAACTTGCGGCTCGACTCGGACAGCTTCGGCCACGTGCTCAACGCATACAGATCGTGATTGAGTATTTCGCCGTTGGTAACCCAAGGAGGGGCCTTCAAACCGAGCGCGTCGCGGGCCACGCGAAACGTATCGGTCGACAGGGAGCGGGGCAAGGATAGGATGAACAGCGATTTCATATGCAGGAGAAATCCACGGGCTCTACCCCGCTTCAGCGCTCGGCCCGCTCAGCCGGCGGAGCGCGTTTCGCCTGCGGTCGCCATCCGGCGGAATTCGTCGACATCGCGCATCAATTCGTCGTAGCGGCCGCACGCACGGATCCGACCGAAGCCCGACTCGATCAGTGCGACATGCCGGTCGGCAAGCTCTCGACACGGCGCATGAAGCGCGAGCTCGGGATCGACGTTGAAGACCACGATCGCGGCCCGCGCTCGGTTCATCGGGCGGAATCTGCGAAAGTATCGTATCGAAGGTTTCCAGCAGATAGTCGCGCTTGCGCCGCAGGGTTGGTATGCCGATCACGAATTTGGCGCTCGTTGATGCCATGGCGATTGCGCTCCGCGCGTGGCGCGGAGCCGACGCGGTATCAACCTAAACCGATCCGTGCCGAAAGCGCCAGTTCCGTTGCGCCGCTGATCGCGAAAATCCGAGCTGCTCCACGCTTCGGGAGTCGGCTGCTCAGCCGGCGTGGTGCTGGCGACGGGCTTGTTCTATGAGATGATCATCGCCGGCCGTTTCGCAACTTACGGCTTCGAGGCTGCGAGGTTTGTCGAGGCGGGAGCCGACTTTTGGCAGTCTTGGGCTGCGACGTAGTAAATTCCGGTGTACATGTGGTTTCTGGTCTGCTCCGCGGCGCGCTTATCGCGCACGATTGGTTGCCCGATCGAGCCGAGTTTGGCTAGTGTGGCCCCCGATGCGGGCGGGTGAAGCGGCGCGGGAAGGCGAAGCGGGCGCCGTCTTCGGGCCAGGCTTCTGTTACGGTCCGCGTTACTGGGTACCGCTGCCTCCGTGGTTCGCGATCGGATGGAACAGCGCCGGGCGCGCCCTGCGGGTGGTATCCTCGGTTCTCGCAATCGCGGGAGCCGTGTTCGCCATCTCCGGAATTCTTCGTTGCCCCGAGATGTTCGCCGGTCCGCCGTGGTCCGCATTGTTTTGCGCGTCCTGATGCCCAAGCTTGGGCATAATGCCGACGGCCCCCGAGGAGTCTGGAACAGGCTTCTCTCGGACCGCGGCGGGTTCGCCGAACTGGCGATCTATCTTCTACTTTCCATCCTGTTCTTTGGGCGCGGCCTGATCGGGCACTTGGCAACCTTCAATCTGGGTCAGAGCAAGGATTCCGGGCTTTTACATGTGGTGCCTGCTCTGGCTCCCCTACGCGATCAGCCATCGGATAAATCCATTCTTCACCGATTTGATTTGGGCGCCGGGCGGCGTCAGTCTCGCTTGGACGACCTTCATACCGCTGGTGGCTCTGGCCGCGTACCCGATGACCGCGACGTTAGGACCGATCGTAACCTACAACATTCTATGCCTGATCGCCCCGGCGCTCGCGGGCTGGAGCACATTCATCCTTTGCCGCTACCTCACAAAGCGTTACTGGCCGTCGCTGGTTGGCGGCTATCTCTTCGGTTTCTCGCCGTACATGGCCGGCCAGATGAACACTCATCTGGTCCTGGTGCTGATCTTCCCGATTCCGCTCGCGGCGTATCTGGTCGTGCGGCGGGCCAACAGCGAGCTCGGACGGCGCCCGTTCGCGATCCTGCTGGCGCTGGTGCTGGTGGCGCAGTTCCTGATCGCGCTGGAAACCTTCGCGACCATGACCTTCTTTGGCGGGGTCGCGATGCTGCTGGCCCTGGCGATCGCAAAGGGCGAACTCAGGCGGCGAGTGTACTCGACACTTCAAGATGTAGCGGTGGCCTACGGGCTGGTCGCGATCGTCCTGAGTCCCTATTTCTACTATCTGTTCGCATTCGGAGTCCCGAGCGGATCTCCCTACCCGACCGATATCTTTTCCGCCGATCTGCTGAACTTTCTGATACCCACGCCCGCAAATCTGGCGGGCCAGCTCGACTGGTTCGCCAGAATCACGGGCGAATTCACCGGCAACCTCGGTGAAGCCACCGCCTACCTGAGCCCGGGCCTGGTCTTTATCGCCGCGGCGTTCGCGTATTCGCACCGGCGGGATTTCAGCGGAGCGCTGCTCGCCGGATGGCTGCTGATCATCTGCGTGGCCTCGATGGGAGTCGTGCTCCACGTCGACGGGCAGAAGATGCTACCGCTGCCGTGGGCACTGGTTTCCCATTTGCCGCTTATCGACAAGGCTCTGCCGGCGCGATTCACTCTGTTCGCTTTTCTGGATCTGGCCGTGATCGCCGCGCTGTGGCTCAGCGACGCGCCCCCGCACTCGATCTTCCGGCCGGCGGTGATACTCGCGACGATCCTCCTGATGCTGCCCAACCTGGATGCGCGGGCGTGGGTGAATCCGGTCGATCTCCCGGTCTTCTTTTCCAGCGGGCTCTACCGTCAGTACCTGCGGGAAGGCGAGCTGGTGCTGCTCCTGCCGACCGAGGGCAACGACAGCATGCTGTGGCAGGCGGCGTCGGGAATGTACTTCCGTATGGCCGACGGCTACGTCGGGCCCGATCCGGTCGGCTTTACGCGCTGGGAGCCGAAAGAGGGCCGTGCTCTGCTGCCCTTCCTTGCCAGCCACGACATTACCGCGATCGTGTTGTGCAACCAGTACTGGAACTCCGGTAGATTTTTCGGCCCCCTCTCGTTTGAGTTGGTTCCAACCTCCGCGACGCTTTGGAGGCCGTACCTGTCGCCATTGAAGGTCGATCCGGTCCGCGCCGGCGATGTGCTTGTCTATCGGATTCCAACTGAGGTCCTCGCGCAGTACAAACCTGCCGGTAGCTGCTCCCCAGCCGCCGATGCGGCACTGAGGGCCGGCGCTGAGACCCCGATATGCAGTTTCTCGGCGACACCCCCGGCTAAAGACCGGCCTTGGCACGCCTTCATGGAGTGGCACGCCGTCGTGGCGAATCGGGGTTCGGAACTGGGCAGAATCCGTTGCACGATCGGCAACGGAACCAACGACCTTGTGACCGCCGAAACCTTTCTGTTCGGCAACGAAACACGTACCTGGCATCTGACCGCGAGCGCATCGCGTGCCGGGGCGGCGTTTAGGAAAAATATGGCGCAGCAGTGGACCTGGAGGTGCGAGGCCGATCGGAACCTCACAATCCTTCCAACGCGTTCTTCATCTGAAATCTCCAACATCGCTCTCAGTTTCCGGACAGGCGACTGGTCCCCTACTTCGGCGCTCCACAGGCGCGATTCCGATTTCTGATTCCGCATGGTAACTCTTGTGACCGACAGCGATTGGCGGCCGTGCGGCGGGCGCGTCTGCGCGCCACTTCGGGCGCGCCGCCGGGCGCCGGAGAGCGTGGCTAACGCTCGTCGCGCTGACTGAAGATCGGGTTGGGCCGGGGAAAACCGCCCGCGGATAGAGACGCCGGCGGAATATGGAACTCCAGTTGCGCCACAGGTAGCGAAAATCCAAGCTGCTCCAGCGCTTCGGGAATCGGCCTACTCAGCCGGCGGAGCGCGTTTCGCCTGCGGTCGCCATCCGGCGGAATTCGTCAACGTCGCGCATCAATTCGTCGTAGCGGCCGCACGCGCGGATTCGGCCGTCGGCGATGAAGACCAGCCGATCGCAATGCCGGACCGTGGCCAGGCGATGCGCGATTACGAGCAGGGTCTTGCGGCCCTGCAGCGACTCGATTGCGCCCGTGACGTCGGCCTCGGTGGCCTGGTCGAGCGCGGAGGTAGCCTCGTCGAATACCAGCAGGTCGGGATCGTGATAGAGGGCGCGGGCGATTCCGACGCGTTGCCGTTCGCCGCCGGAGAAGCGCACGCCGCGTTCACCGACCACGGTGTCGAGGCCGGCCGGCAGCGTGGCGATCAACTGCTCGAGTTGCACCATCCGGACCACCGCGCGCACGCGCTCAAGGCTGATCTCGGCGTCGGCGAGGCCGAACGCAATGTTGCGGGTCAGGCTGTCGTCGAGCAGAAAGATCGATTGCGACACGTAACCGACGCGATGCTTCCAGGCGAACCGCCGATCGGACAGGTCCTGCCCGTCGATCAGGATGCGCCCGGATGTGGGTCGCAGCAGTCCGACCAGCAGGTCGGCGAGCGTGCTCTTGCCCGCGCCGGTGGGTCCGACGACCCCGATTGATTCGCCGCGCCGAATCGTCAGCGCGATCTCATGCAACACCGGATGCTCAGCCTCGGCGTAGGCAAACGACACGCGCTCGAATTCGATCGCGGTGTGGAGCATCACCGCATGGCCGTCATCACCGTTCGCGGGGCCGCGCTCGAGGTCGGCGATGAGCAGATAGTCGTCGTGGAGCTTGGTGGCCGAACGCGCGGCGCCGCGGATCTGGTTGACCCGCCACGCGATCCGGTTGACGGATGGAACGATCCGGAACGCGGCATAGGAGAACAGCGCCAGCAGCGGCAGCCCTTCGCTGCGGACCGCGCCCTTAGCGCTCAGCAGCGCGATCACTACCAGCGCTCCGCCCACGAACAGGGTCTCGGTGAACAGCGGCGCGCTGGCCTCCATGGTTTTGGCGAGGTATCCGAGTTTCAGGATGCCGCGCAGCTTCTGCTCGAGTGCGCCGGCAAAAAACTCCTCGCCGCCGAACACCTTGATCTCCTTTACGCCGCCGAAGGCTTGCTGGAGATCGCGCAAGAATCCCCGCGACAACTGGTCCTGTCCGTGTCCATAGCGATCGGCCATCGTGCGCGTGAGGCGCAGCAGCAAGGCGAGTCCGCCGCCCAGAAGGCATCCGGCGATCAGGGTGATCTTCGGCGCGGTATACAGCAGCACCGCGGCGATGCTTGCGGCGGCCAGAATTTCCGACGCCACGGAAACCGCCGCCGACATCCCTTGCTCGCAGACCCGGTCCACCGCGGTGTCCACGTTCCAGATCAGGTCGGCGGAGTTGCGGCGCAGATGGAAGGGGTAGGGCATCGCGAGATAACCCCTCATCATCCGACTTTTGAGCGCGACCACTGACTCGCCCACGACCTTGTGGCTGAAGTATTCCATGCCCAGCGCAAACAGGTTCTTGACCAGATAGAAAAGCGCGACCAGTCCGGTCAACGCGACAGTCTGGGCCTGGGCGCTATGCCACGGCAGGATCGCTGCGATCCTTGAAACGACCGGCAGGCGTGCAATCGCGGGCGGGTCGCTCATGATCTTGATCAGCGCGAACACCGCCGCGGCGGCGACCGCCTCAAGCGTGCCGCGCAAGAACGCGATCGGTGTGAGTATCGCCCACCGCCACCGGATCGCGCCGGGCAACATCGCGAAGGACCTGCCCAGAGCCTCGGAGGGCGGGAAAGCGGGAACTCCGACGGTCTGATGGGCCGCTACTCAAGTCCGATCCTCCGGGAGTTGCTAACCGTTTCCTCGACGATCGATTCGAGTTGCGTGCCGAAGGCCGCTTTCGAGAACTTCCCGGCTACGTGCTCCCGGCCGGCCCGGCCCATCCGCTCGGCTCTCGCCGGGTCGCTCGCCAGGATGGCGAGGGCGGCGGCAAAGGCGCTGGGCTGGGGCGGACAGAGAAAGCCGGTAATTCCGTCGATGATAGTCTCCGCCGGTCCGCCGTTGTTGACTGCTACCACCGCCCTTGAAGCCGCCATTGCTTCCAGCGGACCGTAGCCGAAATGCTCATACTCAGGGGTATAGACCACGCACCGGCAGCGGGAAAGGAGGTCCCGCAACTCGCGATCGTCCGGCGAGGGCCGAAAGACCACCTGCGCCGCCACTGCGCGGCTCCGGGCCAGCGCTTCGAGCTCGCGCAGCGTGCGGGTGGGCTCGGCCGCGCGCGGATCCAGGCCGCCGGCGATCACCAATCGCAGCCGAGTGAAGATCGCCGGGGGAAGGGCACGCTCGAGCGCGGCCAGCGCCTCGATCGCGAGCCCCACGTTCTTTCTGGAATCGAAGCGGCCGATCGAGAGCATCGTAATCGTAGCATCGTCCGCGCCGTCGCCATTGCGTGCCAGGCTGGCGACCTCGACCCCGGGGTAAAGCAGTTGCGGAACGCCCAGGCGCGGGAAAGTGCGCGCCATCACCGACGCGGTGAAGCGGCTGTTCGCGAGCACCCGATCGGCCATCCCGGTGGAGACTTTTTCCGACCAGTCGATCGGGGCGCGATACCAGCGGTAGAGACCGCCGCGCTGCGGGGCGAGCAACTGGTCGGGGAAGTGGCAGTAGAAAATGATCCTGGCCCGCGTCATCAGCCGCAGTATCGGAATCGATTGCGATACCACGTCGGCGAAGATCACGTCGAAACGGTCGCGGCTCAGCGCCAGACGCGAGGCCGCGTAGCACGCCCGGCCGATATTGCACGGCGCCAGCAGCCGGCCCGCGATTTGAAGCGGCAGGAAGTCTCCGTAGGCGCGGACGTCGAGGCTGCCGTCGCGGGCGCGCTCGAAACAATGCTCGCGGTCCAGATGCGAGGTGACAATCGTGACGCGATGGCCGGCCTGCTGAAGACAGCTTGCGGCGTCGAGCACCAGGCGCTCGGCTCCGCCCACCCCGAGTTGGGGATGGACGAACCCGATCCGCAATGAGCGTCTCATGACAGGCCGGCGCGCCGGTCAAGCCGCAAAAACTTGAGCCGCCTCGGCATTCCATCCCTCGCGCCACGAGAGCCGGGGTTGGCTCTGGACCTGGGCGCGCAGCCGATCGAGCAGCGGCGTATGATCGGGAAATCCCTCGAACAATTCGTAGAGCTGGGCTGCGAGCTGTTCGGCGTCGGCGAACAGGAGGCCATTGCTGCCGTGGCGCACCTGCTCGGCGAGGCACGGGCCGTAGTCCAGCGCGCATACCGGCACTCCGGCTCCGAACAGGTCCGCGATCTTCATCGGCAGATCGACTCCCGAGGCCGACCGATGACACGAAACGCCGAGGTCGGCCGAGCCCAGCAGTCGGGCGTAATCTTCAGCGACGAGCCACAGCGTGCGCACCTGAATTCGATGCAGAGTCAACTTGCGGATTTCCGGTTCATAGTGATCGCGCAGCGGGCCGCGGCCGGTGATGAGAATCAGCAATTCGCCGAAGCCGCCGGCGGATCGCTGCCGGGCGATTTCGTCGCAGCGCGCTGCTGCCTGGATCAGAATGGAAATGTCCTCGTCCGAGGTCCAGCTCGTTGGGCATACGATGATCGCGGGCCGCCGGCCATCGTCCGGCCACGGCGCGACGCCGTCCAGGATGCGGCGCAGCAGCGCGGACCGCTCCGGTGGCGGCGTCGGCACGAACATCGCGGCCGGACGGTCATACAATACGGCGGCGCCGGGAATCTGCCAATTCGCGCTAAGCTCGGAGTGCATCGCGCGCGAGACGCACAGATGCGCATCGGCGCGGCGCCCGAAGAACCGCTCGTGCGATCGCAGCAGCCGCACCGCCCAGTGCTCCCGTCCCAGCCTGAGCGCCAACATCGCATGGCTGAAGTTATGCCAGTCGATTACGAGCCGCGCCGATCGCAGGCGCGCGGCGATCAATGCGATCACCAGGGTTGGGACGGCGGGCGGATTCTGCACCAGGACTACGTCGGGCTTGCCGGTGATCAGCAGAAGTTTCCACAGCAGCTTCAGGCTCTGCCCGCACAGCCGCACGAATTGCCAGGCCACGAACACGAACCCGGGCAGACGGCGCGCAGCCGCAATCGGGGCGCGCATGAGATGCAGCGTGATCCGCGGATGATCGCTGACCACCCGAAACGGCGCCGCCCCTGCGTACGCTATAACCTCCACATCTCGGCCCGAATCGGCCAATGCCAGCGCGTGATACTGCATGCGGGGACTCCGGCCGAAAGCCCCAAGGACAACAATCGCTACTCGCATGTGGATCGGGCGGCGACTTGAGGCGCGCAAAGCTCACGGCCGTTTCGCTGCCTTCCCGTTGATAAGGTTCGCGGCCGATCGTGTCAACCGCCCTCGAATCGCGCGCGCCCTTGCGGTAGATCCATCCTTTGGGGTACCAGAGTCTTCGAAACTTCCCTTACAATGGCGCTGTTTAGCCTATTCGATTCGGATTGTGCACGGCGAGGCGGAGAGATCTTGGAGATGGGGATCCGGCGATGAGTGCGCGCGAACCCTATGGTGGCGCGGTCTTCCTTCGTGAGTAAGGTTTCCATTCAGGATCCTCGCGCCTTGACTGCCCGGCAGTCCGCGGCGGCGCAGATTGCAGAAACCTCGCCGCATCGCGACGGCGTGTTCCATGCGTCCAACGGCGCCGGCCGCAACCAGGCTTCGTCTGGCGTCGCCCACCCCCGGCGGATCGCAATCGCGGTCGGTGGCACCGCCGGCCACACCTACCCGGGACTTGCGCTTGCCGAGAACTACGTCGCGGCGAGCAATCGCGTGCAGATCCTGATCTTCGGACGTGAGGACAGTCTCGAGTCGCACGCCGCCAGCCGCGGCGGCTACCGGTTCGCGGCGATCGCGGCCTCGCCGATGCTGCGTGAGCGAATCTCGGGAAAGGCGCGTGCGCTGGCGAATCTCACCGCCGGCTTCGTTCGCGCCCGGGCGATCCTCAAGGCTGAGCAGATCGACCTTGCGATCGGCTTCGGCGGTTACGCTTGTGCGGGAACCCTGCTGGCAGCGCGCTCGCTCGGCCTGCGCACGGTCATCCACGAGTCCAATCCGGCTCCGGGTCTCACCAACCGGATCCTCGGCCGGCTGGCCGACCGGATCTGCGTCGCATTTGAGGAAGCCGGCAAGATGTTTCCCCCAGCGCGCACGGCGGTGACCGGCACTCCCACTCGCGAAGAGATCACAAGACTGGCCCGCGAGCCGCGCGGCGCTCCGGGCCCCGATCGTTCTGCGCGAATTCTGGTCACCGGCGGCTCGCTGGGCTCGGCGTTTCTCAACGATCACGCGCCGCGCCTGCTTGGGCTCGTTCGGCAGAGCGTCCCGGGGCTGGAGGTGCTGCATCAGACCGGGCATCAGACCGGCCACGACCAGGCGGACCGGGTACTCGCCGAGTACGCTGGCCGGGGCGTGACGGCGCGCACCGCGCAATATCTTGAGGACATGGCCGAAGCCTACCGATGGGCCGATTTCGTGATCTCGTGCGCGGGAGCGACCACGCTTGCCGAGCTTGCGTTCACGGGCCTGCCCGCGCTGGTGGTTCCGCTGCGTTCGGCCGCCCGCAATCATCAGTTTGATGCCGCCCGCGCCTTTTCCGCCCGGACCGGAGCCCGCTGGTCGGCTGAAGAGGCTTGGAACCCGGAAGATCTCGCCGCGGACATCGCGTCGGTGCTGCGCGATGGCGAGGTCTGGATGGCCGCATCGAATCGCATTCGGAGTTTCGCTACTCCGGGCGCCGCTATGGCCGTGATCGCCCGCTGCGAGGCGTTGCTGAACGGCGCCTGACGGCTATGCCGGCGCGCCCTTATCTTGCGCGCGTCTGGTTCACGTGCCGGGTGAGGGCGCGGCGGGTTTCGGGTTCGTGCCTCCGCTGCTCGATCTCCCCAGGTCCGGCCAGTTGATCTTCCACGTGGTCACGGTTTCGCCGTTGATCACGGTGGCCTCGTAGACCTTGGTGAAGAGCGTGCTGTAGACCCCGTCGAGCAGCGCCAGCCGCGTGAAGGCGGAGCGGATCAGATTCGATGGGCCGACCAGGGCCTTCGATTGCGCCGGGTCCACCATCACGGCCAAGTCCTGGTCAGTCGGAGAATCCACCGGATGCTCGGCGATCTCCTTGTCGCCTGCGATCAGCACCGTCGCAGGTGTTCCTTCGCGCTCCTGAACCTTGCCGTCTTCGGACAGAAAACGAATTTTCAGCGTGGTCCCGGTGTCGCGATAGACGAGGCCGGTCACCGTCGCGCTCTGAGATAGTGGCAGGTTGGCAGTGCAATCCAGCTCGCCGCTGGTGAGACTGTCGCACGGAATCCATCCGCCACGGAGGGTCTCTGCCGGCGCGATGAAGCGTTGTGCGTCTTCCTGCGAGTGCAGGCCGCGCACCTGTTGAAAGAGCGCGCGCGCGTCCGCCGGCGGCATCCCGAAGCGAGCGGCCAGATCATCAACCGCGGCGGCTTCCGGTATCGAGCGGTCGTTCTGATAAGCATAAGCGCGGCGGAAATCCCAGTCGCCGAGCTCAGCCCACTTCGAGTGCTCCATTTTGGTCGAAAGAATCAGGTACGCGGGCGGCGCGTCGCAATGGCTCGAAGCCAGCACGCTGGTCTGCGCTGCCTCGCTCAGCCCAGCGAGCGCCAGGCGCTCCCTGGCGGCGGCCAAGTCCAGGCCCGCGATCTCCTGCACCATCGATTGAGCCGCTACCGGATCGAGACCCTGCGCGATCAATTTGCCGTAGGCTCCCATTTTGCCCTCAGGCTCGGGCGTCGCGTCCGATCCGCAATCGAGCATCCGCAGCACGCCCACCGCCTGGTTGTCATTCGGCGCCAGCAGCGCGCGCGACAGCCAGTACGGTATGTGCGTCGACAGCGAGCCGCCGTCCGCCGCGACGCGCCGCTCCGCCGCGTACTTGATCCAGTATCCATAATCCCACCACGCGTTGATGATCGCGTTGGGCGGGCTCTGCTCGCGCAAGTCCTGCAGCGTCGTCCACCAGGCCTGGTTGATGACGGGCATGTAGTTGCGCGCCTCCAGATAGCCGGCTTCGGCGGGCACAATTATCCACGCGGCCAGCACCACGAAGACCGCGGCGCTCACCGGCGCGGCGTAGCGGGTTTGGCGCTCACGAATGAGCCGGTCGATCCATCGATGCGTGCGGCCGGGGATCGCGCCGAATGCGATCGCAAAAGGCGCGGCGAGCAGCATCAGGAAACGCTCGGCCGAAAAGCCCACGTACAGCGCGGCGCAAAACCAGGCGGTCACAATCAACGCCGCGCTCCGATCCTCTTCCCGCGGATCGGCATTCGGCATCAGATCGATCAGGATGGCCACCGCGATGGGCGCACCGATCAGCGCCGGAAGTTGCCAATTGTTCGTGAACGAGGCGGTCAGGCCATGCCGATAAAGACCCGCCGCGCCGATCAGCAGGGCGAACTCCCACCACCTCCAGCGCCGGTTCGGGAGCGCCAACAGCAGCAGACCCAGACCGCCCGCGAGCAACACCCACTCGCCGCCCATCCAGCGGGCTGGGTCGCTGCTCTTGAGCTCGGCGACGATCGACAAACTGCCCGGCCACACCCTTTCGCGGGGCGGACTCGCAGGCGTGCCCACAACCACGTTCGGCCTGGCCGGGTGAATGTGCAGCGCCGCAGAAATCGGTCCCGCAATACTTCGGGCGGTCGCGAAGTACGAGGCACCGGCCAGCGAGGTCGTAATCCACGCCGAAAAGTAGAAGACGGCGACCACCACCGCCGCGCGCCGGACTCCGGCTCGCGATGAAGTCTCCGCGCGTGCCTTGCGCAGCGCCAGCTTGATCGACTCGAAGAGCAGGTTCGCGAGCAGCGCGATCATCAGGACGCCATAGGTGAACGGCCATCCACTCCATGAGGCGGCGTGCAGGCCGGCGAACACCGCGCCCAGCATCGCGTAGGCGATCGATCGCCGCGACGACCGCGCAGCCGACGCCTCGATCAACGCCCAGACCATGAACAGCGGGAGGACGACATTCCAGACGTTGTCGTCGCTCCCCAGGCTCCGCATCAGGAAGAGCGGGTTGAGCCCCACCACGATCGCGGCGCAGAGACCGCCCAAATTGCCCGCGACCCGGCGCCCGATCGCGAAGGCGGGAAGCACCCCGAGCATCCCGATCAACACCGGCACCAGGAAGGAGCCGGCGGGAATCGGAAACCCGGGTCTGAACAGAGCGATCAGGCGGTTGAGCGCGATAATCGCGGCGATATGCAGTGACCGGTGATAAACGTTGGTCCGGCCGACCTGCGCGTTGGTGTAGGTGTCGCGGCAGACGCCGTCCACGACGCGATCGCAGGTCGTTCCGGTGTGCAGATAGTTGCGGGCCATTCGCAGCCAGTGATAGCTGTCGTAGTCGCCCAGGAAGACATACTCGCGGCCGTCATCGCCGGTATAGCGGAATTCCGACGCGAGCCGGTCGACCATCTCGCGGTCCCACTTCTGGTATTCGTCGGGATGCTCCTTAATCCACTCGCTCACCGTTTGATCGATCGTGGCGCGCCGCTGCGGAATGTCAGCCGGCACTTGCGCGTTGACTTCGGCGGTGATCCTTTCATGCAGCCGGACCGCGGCCCGGCTCTCGGCGCCGCCCAGAGCGAGGGGCAACAGCCGCACCCATCCGACCAGCGCCATCGCGCCGATTAGCAAGCCGATGCGAATGATACGATCGGGCGTGCCGGTTTCGCGAAGCCGTTGGTGCGCAGCGGCAAACCGGGATGGAGAGCGGCCAGCGGTGGGAGGATTCTCAGCGGCGGGATTTCCACTCATCCGGGCAGACGGCCTCGCGTACCACTATGATCGAGCGGGCCCGGCTTGTCATCGGGGTTGCGAATCGGCGGAGTCCGCCGCACGCACTGATTTAGTGGTCGTCAGCCGAGCGCGCGCGCGATCAGCCGGTACATCGATTGTGCCAGGCGAGTCGCATCGCCTTCATCGCTGGCCAGCGTCACGCGCCCGAGCTGGAAAGCCAGCGCCACGACCAGATGGGCGAGCGTCTGCGGCTCCGCAATCGGCGCTGCGCCGGCGCGCGCTTCGCCGAGCGCCGCCGCGACCGACTGGGTCAGATTGAGGTAGCCCTGAGCTTCAATCGGCGGTCCGTCTTCAAGCAGCAGCCGCGTCCGCCGGGGCGATTCGGCCCAGAATTCCGCCGCGCCGCGGATCATCGCGGTGACCATCTCGGCGGCGGACAGCGCGGGCTTCAGCCGCCGCCGCCAGCGGCTCAGGATTTCCTCCACCGCGCGCCGGCCGATCGCCTTGAAGATCGTGCGCTTGTCCTCGAAATGCAGATAAAAGGTGCCGGTGCCAACGTCAGCCGCCGCCGCGATCTCGGCGGTGCTGACCGCGTCGTAGCCGCGCGCCATGAACAACTCCAGTGCGGCGTCGAGCAGGCGCGCGCAAGTCTCCTGCTTACGGCGCTCGGTGCGCGTCAGATCGCCCGGCGCGGGCGCGGCCTCGTCAAACGCGATGCGAGTCGCGGGCCGCATCAGGAAATCTTGTGGACCACCTTGCGTTTGCCGGCGTTGATTTCCTTGAGGTAGCGGATGCCTTCTTCCGCGACGTCCTCGCCGATCAGCCGATCGCTCTCGACGGCGAGCTCTTCCATATCGACCCACGCCGCGTAAACCGGTTTGGTGCGCTCGCTGATGATGTCGGACTTGAGCAGGGTCTTGATCAGCACGCGGAAGATATTGGTGCCTTCTCTCATCGCCTTGCGACGATCGGCGTCGGTGAAGGCCTCCATCATCGCGCTGCGAACCCATTGCCAGTCCAGTCCGAACTGCGGATAGATGTCGCGCTTCTGCTCGGAGTTGACCAGATTGAGCACCAGGATACTGAAGCATTCCGCAGCCCAGTCTTCGACCGCGTGATGTTCGCTCTCGGGCAGCGTGGGGACCGTGGCATGTGCCCACAGCTTGCCGAATTTGTGATGGAACGCCTCGTCGGTCATGACCAGTTGGCAGGTCCGGCGCAGCAGCGGGTCGTTGGCCTTGGCGTGCAGGCCCGTGAACGCGCCCATCGCCAGCCCCTCGACCAGCATCTGCATCCCGACGATCTTCTCGTAGACGATGTCGCTCTCGACGACGCTGCCGAGCAGCTTGCCGAGCGTATCACCCACCTTGTTCACGCGGCCGCCGAAGCGCGCCGCGATATAGTTGCTGAAGGCGCGGACGTGGCGGGCCTCCTCGCGCGCCTGGTTGGCGGCATACTCCTGCGCGCCCGGATCGACGAAGATGTCGCAGAGGCTGGAGGAAAGATTCAGCGCACCCTGCTCGCCGTGCAGGATATTCGAGAGCATCCAGCGCAGATTCTCGTTGGCGAATTTTACCTTCTGGCTCTCGGTGAGCTTGTCGGCGACCGCGGTGTGCAGCTCGGGGAAGAAATCCAGCGGCATCAACGGCTGGTCTTCCGGCCACGGCGTGCTGAAATCGACGTAGTCGCGATCGTCCGGGTTCCAATAATGCTCCTCGGTGCGCGCGATGATCTCGTCGAAGCGATTCGAGCGGCGCATATAGCGCGTGGTTTCGATCATGACCGGAAAGTCGCCGCGTTTTACGGCGTCGTAGCTGGGGTCGTACGTGGACGTCATCGGGATCCTCCCTCAAGCGGCGGCGCACGCCACCGCGTCATAACGGCGCAAGTTGACGATTCTTCATTACTGACGATTCGTCAGCCAGTCAAGCGGCGGCGGAACGCGCGACGACTGGCGCCGCCTGCCGCGAGCAGTTCGGCCGATCTTCAGATCGTCGATGCGGCGACTATTTCACGACGATATTGTAGGCGGTCGTGCCGTCGAGATAGCGGACGGTGGCGGCCGGCGGCGCCGGAGGGAGATGGCTGCCGTCGAAGACGAAAATCCCGTGAGGCAGGCCGCCGTAAACCCATTCCGGGGGGATAAACCAATAGCGGCCGAAGTTTGCGACCCGCGGGGACAGCCCCGATTCAGTTTTGACCGGCAGGCGCTGGAACAAGTCGGGCGGGTAAGCCTCGAAGAACAGCACCAGAATATAGCCCTGATTGGTGGGTGTGATCACGACCGGGTCTTCGTAATTGCCCAGCTCGCCGATCTGCTGCACCACCTGGTCCATCCCATACCAATAGTAACGCTCAGCTACGAGTGGATAGTCGCGGAAGTACACTCGGGCGAACCGGGCGCCATCCACTATCAGAGCGGTGAAGACAATTGCCGCCAGGCCCAGCCGAACCGGGGCGAAGCGGGCGCCGGCTTCCAGCAGGGCTGCGAAACCGGCGGCGGAGAGCAGGATCCATGGCGCAAAAGCCAGCACGTCGCGCTGCGAATGAGCTGCCGGCATCATCATCGCCGCGGGCAGGGACGCCATTACGAGCCATCCGGCGAGCAGCGCAAGGTGGCGCGGCTGCGTGACGAGCAGTGCGATCAGTCCGATCACGATCAGAAAGGCCTGCTCCCGCAGCAACTGACCAAAGCCGGGCGGATGCACCGGCCAGCCCTCGCCGACCGTGCCGCGCAGGAAGAGGAAAGCGGGACCGAAATAGCTCGCGAAGTTGGCGCCGACCAAACCAAGTTGACCCAGCCGGGACGCCCCGGTGTTGAACACCGACTCGGTCAGGAAACGGGCCTGCATCGCCGCGGTGTGCCGCAGGAGCATCACGCCCTGTGGCAGCGCGATCAGAAACGCCAAAGCGATCGCGCCCGCCGCCGCGCGCCGCGAGGACACGAGATCGCGCCAGTACAGGAGGCCGAGGTACAGGATCATCAACGGCACGAAAGCCTTGGTGATCGCATACGCGTAAAGCGCAAGCCCAAAGCCTGCGCCGCTCAGCAGCAGCCAGTAGTTCCGGCGCCGTCGTACCCAGAGGAAGAAGGCAGCCATCGCAAGATCGACCGTGGCAGAAGCGGTGATCGCCTCGTGCGCGAAGCGGCTGAAGGGCAGATGCCACGGCGAGAACGCGCCCAACACCATCGCGAGTGCCGCCCCGGGCCAGCCCCAGAGCAGGCCGGCGAGAGTCGCGATCGCGGCCAGGTCCACGATACCCCACAGCGCGGCGTCCAGCCTGATGCTGGCGGGCGTGAGTCCCAGCGCCGCGACAAAAGGCACGAGCGAGTAGTCGAACAACGGCATCCGGTAGTCGTTGAAGGCCTGAATTGCCAGCGGCATGAAGTTGCCGTGCTGGTCGCGCCCGGTGGTTAAAATACTGTACGCATCGTAGCCGTTGCAGGCCTCGTCCTGGTTGAGCCCGGGCGGCACCTGATCGAGCCGCATCACGCGCAGCCCGATAGCCGCCGCCATCGCGACGATCAGAATCACGACGCTCAGCCGGTTGACGTATGTCGCAAAAGCGGGCTGCGCCGGAGTGTCCGGTTGGGCCGGTTGAGCGCCGGCGGGAGTCGGGAGTTCCATCGGAGTGCGAAGCCGCGACGGGCGCGTACCCGGTAAGAGTCTACGGTCGATGCGACTCGAGAAAGGCGCGTACCTTCGCGATCGTGGCGGGAAGTACCTCCGGCGTCTTCCAGTTGAGGTCCAGCTCGGCGTTGGGCGCGAGCGCCGCGATGTCGCGGGAGGTTTCCGCCGGATGGTAAAGATCGGCGCCGGCCAAGATCAGCATCGGTGTGGCGCAGGAACGCACAAAGTCGCGCGACACGGAAAAGACGAACTCTCCGCCGTACATGATCTGCCGGAAAGAACTGAGCATGGCATCGTTCAGGCCTGCGTCGTTGCGTTTGAGCGCAGTGGCCCAGTTGTCGAACATCTCGACGAAGGCCCCGTGATTGCCGCCACTGAGCCCGATCGGATTCTGCAGCACCGCGGCGCTGACGCGCTCCGGCGCGGCCTTGATCAGCGCCAGGCAGTACGACGAGCCGATGCAGCCGCCCATCACGTGGCAGCGCTGAACGCCCAGATAGTCGAGCAGGGCAAGATGGTCGGCCGTGTACGTATGCCATCCGTCGGAGGCGCTGAGCGGACCGCGCGAGCGGCCGGCGTTACGCTGGTCCATCGCGATTACGCGGAAGTGCGGGCTCAGTTCGGCGATCGGATCGAAGGGGCTGTGGCGCCAGAACTCGATACTCGAGCGCATCCCGCCCGGCGCGAACAGCAGCAGCGGATAGCCCGCGCCGGATTCCTCGTAGTAAAGCGAAACGCCCGCGCGCTCGAAAGCCGGCATCGTGTCTTCCTCCGAGGCGGCATCGTAGCATTACCGGATGGAGCCGCGAACCCGCCGCTTGCCGGGGTGAAGGCGGGCCTGTAGAGAATCATCCATGGATCTGGCGGAGAAAAGCCCGGTGGTGGGCGGCGCTGCGGTCGAGCACAGCAAATCGCGCGTGCTGTGGCGGCTGGCGCGGCCGCATCAGTGGACCAAGAATCTGGTGATCTTCGCCGCGCTGCTTTTCAGCCAGCATCTGTTCCGTTTTCACGATCTGGCGCTGACGGTAATTGCGTTCCTCGCGTTCTGCGCGATCGCCAGCTTCGGCTACGTGATCAACGACATTGCCGACCGCGAAGCCGATCGCGAGCATCCGGAGAAGCGGATGCGTCCGCTGGCCCACGGCGATCTATCGGTGGGGGAGGCGACCCGGTTCGCACTGGGACTGGCCGCGATCGGGGCGGCGTTGGCCATCGTGGTAGGTCCGGATTTCGTTGTGGTCGGGCTGATTTACGTGGCGATGCAATGCGCGTATTCGCTCTACCTCAAATCGATCGCGATCGTGGACGTGATCACGATCGCGATCGCCTTCGTGCTGCGCGCGTTTGCGGGCGGCGTGGCGATCCATGTCGAGGTCTCGCCGTGGCTGGTTTTCATCACCTTTGTGCTGGCGCTGCTGCTGGCGCTGGCGCGGCGGCGCCATGAACTGGTGGTGCTGGGGTCGCGCGCCGCGTCGCATCGCAGCGCGCTCGACGAGTACACCGTGCCGCTGATCGATCAGATGATCTCGATTGCAGCCGGGGCAACCCTGGTCGGTTACATGATCTACACCGCCTCTCCCGAGGTCGAGCGCAAGCTCGGCACGCCGCATCTGTACCTGACGGTGCCGTTCGTGGTGCTCGGAATTCTGCGTTATCTGTATCTGATCCACGCCCAAGGGGAGGGCGGTGATCCGGCCCGCCTGCTGTTCAAGGACCGGACGTTGCTCACGGCGGTGGTGCTGTGGGTCGCCGCGGACGTTGCGCTTTTGTACTTTTGAGCAGTGCCCGGGTGGAGCGGCGCGGCCAACCCTTGCCGCCGACCGCGCGAAGCGTTTTCATTTTTGCGATTGACAGAAGCGCGAGTGCCGGACGATCCTGAAGTGTGGCGCGCGCTGGCGTCCTCCTCCCGAAGTGCCGCAAAATCTCAACTTGGTGCTGCGTAGGGCCGGATTTTCGCTCGCAGGCTGGATAATCAGCAGCGTGCTCGCGGCTTTGGCGATCGCGGCCATGCCTGGCGGCTTGAGCGACCCCACCGCCGATCGGGTGCTCGGCCAGACCGATTTCAATCACTCCAGCGCCAACCCTCCGGCGCTCGGGACGCTCGTGGCTCCGACCGGTATCGCGGTCGATGCGGCGGGTCATCTTTACGTCGCGGATGCGGGCAACAATCGCGTGCTCGGATGGGAGCACGCGTCGGCGGCGAGCCGTGGCCAGCCTGCTGATCTGGTGATCGGACAACCCGACGGCGTCTCCAATTCGTGCGCGACCGGGCAGAGCGGCCTATGCCTTGCGCCCTGCTCCCAGAATGGTACGGATTCGCCGCCGGCCGTCGTGGCGGGAATCGCGGTCGACCGGTCAGGCAACCTGTACGTGGCGGACACCTGCAACCATCGCGTGGTTGGCTACTCCGCACCGTTCGGGAGCGGCCTGCGCGCGGGCGAGTCCGCGCGCCTCGTTATTGGCCAGCGTAGCTTCACGGAGGCGGCCTGCAACGGGTCGGACGGTGAACCGAGCGCCGACGGACTCTGCGCGCCCGCCGGCGTCGCGGTTGACGCCGCCGGCAGGATCTACGTTGCGGACACGTCGAACAGCCGCGTACTTGAATACGACCCGGCTCCGGATTTCCCGGACCTCGCCGGCGACCTGACGGCCAACCGGGTATTCGGTCAAAACGGAAGCTTCGAGAGCGCCGGATGCGACCACGGCACGGCTGCGGGCGACCTCGACGGCGTCGGCCCGGACAGCCTGTGCAATCCGACCGCGGTCGCGGTCGACGGGTCGGGCAATCTGTATATCGCCGACACTGGCTCCAGCCGGGTGCTCGAGTACCGTACGCCGATCAAGACCATGGGCGGGGCGGGCTCGGACGACGCGATCGCGGACATGGTATTCGGCCAGGCCGGGAATTTTACCGCGCACGCCTGCAACCAGGGCCTGACTCTGGACGCGGGGACGCTTTGCAATCCGACCGCGCTCGCCTTTGATTCCGCCGGCGCGCTCGAGGTCGCAGATTCCGGCAACAGCCGCGTGCTCGAATACGCGATCGCCGGCCAGAGCAGTTCCATTTGGTCCCCGGCTAACGCGAGCGCGGTCTACGGCCAGGCGGCTAGCTTCGATTCGGGAAGCTGTAACCACGGCGCGACCGGAGCGCCGCTTGCCACCGCGAACAGCCTGTGCGGGCCCGAGGGGATTGCGGCCGATCGCGCGGGCAACCTGTACGTCGCGGACACCCTCAATAACCGGGTGCTGAGATTCGGTCGGCGCCCGGTCGCGGCGGCCGGGGCCAAGCCGGCTGACGCTGCCGCGGCCCCGACGCCAACCCCGATCCTGACCCCGTCGCCTCAGCCGACGCCCGACATCACGCCGCCGACGATTACAATCACGGCGCCGACCAGCACGATCTACACCCTCAATCAGGTGGTCATCGCCAGCTACACGTGCACCGATCCCTACGCTGCGATCGCGACCTGCACCGGCACGGTGCCCAACGGCAGTCCGATCGACACCACCACGCTGGGGCTGGCAGATTTCACGGTCAAGGCGACCGACGTGCTCAACAATCCGGCCTCGCAGACAGTCGCCTACGAGGTGGCGGGTTTTGCGCCGCCGACCATCACGATCACTTCGCCGACCGCGACAATTTACCCGTTGGACTCGACCGTGCTGGCCAACTACTCGTGCGCGGATCAGGAGGCGACCGTGGTGACGTGCGCCGGACCGGTCGCGAGCGGCGCGCCCATCGACACGAGCGCGCTTGGCCCGGCGGCTTTCACGGTTACGGCCGTCGACAGCAACGGCGAGACGGCATCGCAAACGGTCACCTACGAGGTGGCGGGTTTTGTGCCGCCGACCGTCACGATCACTTCGCCGACCGACACACTTTACGAGCTGGGCTCGACCGTGCTCGCCAATTACTCGTGCGCGGATCAGGCGGCGACCGTGGTGACGTGCGCCGGACCGGTCGCGAGCGGTGCGCCCATCGACACGAGCGCGCTTGGCCCGGCGAGTTTCACGGTTACGGCCGTCGACAGCAACGGCAACACGGCATCGCAAACGGTCACCTATGTCGTGACGAACTTTCTGTCGCCGACGATCACAATCAACTCGCCGACGGCCGGCCCGTACGGCCTAAGACAGGTCGTGACGGCCGACTACACGTGCACCAGCCCCGGCGCCCCGATGGCCACTTGCACGGGAACCGTTCCCGACGGCAGCCTGATCGATACGTCCTCCACCGGATCCAAGGAGTTCGTCGTGACCGCGGTGGCCAGCCCCGACGACACCGCGACGGAGACGGTCGTTTACACGGTCGTGCCGATTTCGCCGACCAGCCTGTCGTTCGCGCCTCAATTGCTGGGCACGACCAGCGCGCGCAAAACCGTCACAGTGACGAATGCCACGACCAAAAGGCAGCGCGTTTCGTTCGTGTCCGCGATTGGCGACTTCAGGCAATCCAGCCAGTGCCGGGGGCGTTCCCTGGCGCCCGGCGCAAGCTGTACGATCCGGGTGGCATTCGCGCCCAAGGCAACCGGGACGCAGACCGGCACGCTCACGGTGGTCGAAGGCGGTACAACGATGTCGGTCAGCCTGGGCGGAGTTGGAGCCCAGGTCAAACTGTCGCCGGCCACGGTGAGCTTTCAGCAGGCGGTGATTGGCTCGACGAGCGCGGTGCAGAAGCTCACCTTGACCAATAACCAGCCGGCGGCGCTCGACATCTCCGGCATCACGACCAGTGGTGATTTTGCCGAGACCGATAGTTGCGGGACCAGCCTGGCGGCGCATTCAAGCTGCAAGCTTGACGTAACGTTCGCACCGACGGCGATCGGCAAACGCTCGGGCACGCTGACGGTCAACGCGGACGCCCCGATCGTCAATCAAACCGTCGCGTTGCAGGGTCTGGGACTGCCCCTGGTGTCCGTGTCCCCGAGCAGCCTTGCGTTCGGCCGCCGCAAGGCCGGAACCACCAGCCCGGCGGAGGATCTGACCGCGATCAGCAATGGCGGCGCGAAGCTTGCCGTCACGCAAGCAGTGGTCGAGGGGGAGAATCCGACGGACTTCACGGTCGGGGGCACGTCCTGCCTCAAGAGCCGGTGCCGGGTCGCGATTCGGTTCAATCCGACGGCGGCCGGAGAGCGGACCGCCACGCTCGCGATTACCGACAACCTCGACCCGGGCAACCCGCAAACCGTCACGCTGAGCGGCACCGGATTCTGATTGGGCCGGACTGATTGGGTTCAGGCCGCGTTGCGCGCCTGCCCGCGCCGGTGCAGTTTCGAGCGCGCTACGGCGCGCCCGGACCGCGATCGCGGGCAGGTCGCAGTGGCGCAACAACCGGCCCGGAGGGCGGCTTGACTCAATTGTACGATTCGCCTACTTTTAGTTGTACTGAGTTTGGCCGGGAGGCAAGGAAGTGGCCAGGAGACAATACAAGATGGATAAACGTGAAGACATTCTGGAGCGGATCCGCGCCGACCAGGAGTTGCTGTCGTCCCACGCGATCACCGAGGAGGAACTCGACTTCCTCGGAAAAGTCGACATGTTCGGAACGCTCAAGAGCGTCAGCGACATTCTCTTCATTCTTGAGTTGTCGCGCCACTACCGTGAGCAGGGCGACGCACCGGCCTGAGCGCGTTACCGGGTCCTGAAGACCGGCCGGCAAGGGCGGGAACCCGCCTCGAAGCCGGGAAAGCCGCCGGCCTGCGCCGGCGGCGCTAGATCAGCCGCAATTCCTTCATCGCCGCGCGGAGCTTCTCCGCGGCCGCCGGTGACATCGGCGTCAGCGGCATGCGCAGCTCGTCGCGGCATTTACCCATCCAGGCCAGCGCCTGCTTGAGCGGGATCGGATTGGTCTCGGAAAAAAGCGCGCGTACCAGCGGCAGCATCCGGTAATGAATTTCGCCGCGCCCGGTCGTAGTCGTTGGCGAGCGCAGCCGCGATGAGATCATGGGTCTCTTTCGGCATCACGTTACTCACCACCGCGATCGCGCCCTTGGCTCCGAGCGCCATCATCGGGAGCGTGAGCGGATCATCGCCCGAGAGGATCGTCAGGCGATCGCCGCATAGGCGGCGGATCTCCGAGATCTGGTCCATCGAGCCTGAGGCTTCCTTGACGCCGACCAGGGTTTTGATCTCGCACAGGCGGGCGAAAGTCTCGGGAAGGATATTGGAGCCGGTGCGGCCCGGGATGTTGTAAACCAGCAGCGGCAAATCCACGCTGGCGGCGACCATCTTGTAGTGCTTGAAGATGCCCTCCTGGGTGGGCTTGTTGTAGTAGGGCGAGATCAGCAGCGCGCCGTCAGCGCCGACTTCGCGCGCAAACGCGGTGAGCCGAATCGCCTCGGCGGTCGAGTTGGAGCCGGTGCCGGCCAGGACGGGTACGCGCTTGCGCGCCTGCTCGACGGCGAGCCGGATAACCTGCTCGTGCTCGGCGTGCGAGAGGGTGGCGGACTCGCCGGTGGACCCGCACGGGACGATTCCGTCGACACCGTGCTGGATCTGCCACTCGATCAGTTCTCGCAGCGCGGGTTCGTCCACCACGCCGTCGCGGAACGGAGTGACGATTGCCGATAATGCGCCGTTGAACATCGCCACCTCTATTTCTGGACTGCAGCCAGTTCCGCGGGATCGAGCTGAATTTGGCCGCGGAAGACTTCGACCGCGTCGCCGGTCATAAAGACGTGATTGGCGCCGGCGCCGCGCTCGCGCCATTCGATTTCCAGATTACCGCCGCGAAGCTCGACGGTCGCGCTACGCTCGGCGCATCCGCGTCAGGACCGCCGCGACCAGCGCGGCGCACGCGCCCGTGCCGCAAGCGAGCGTCTCGCCCGAGCCGCGCTCCCATACGCGCATCCTGAGATGGCGCGCCGAGGTCATCAGGATGAACTCGGTGTTGGTGCGCTGCGGAAAGAACGGATGGGTCTCGAAGGTCCGGCCAATCCGGGCGAACTCCGAATCCGGCAGATTGAAGATGGCGTCGTCGTTGACGAAGACCACGCAGTGCGGATTTCCCATCGAGACGGCGGTGATCGATTCGGTGCGGCCTTCGAGCTCCAGTTGGTGATCGACGATCCGGCCGTCGGCCGCGACCGGGATCTCGCGCCCCTCAAGAATCGGCTCGCCCATATCGACCGTGGCTCCGACCACGCGCTCGCTGCCGTCCAAGTTAAGCGTGACGGTCCGGATTCCGCAGTCGGTCTCGACGGTGAGTGGATTGCGGCGCGGCATGCCGCGCTCCCAGGCGAGGCGGGCCAGGCAGCGGATGCCGTTGCCGCACATCTCGCCGCGGCTGCCGTCGGCGTTGTACATCTCCATGCGGAGGTCGGCGGCACGCGAGGGGCAGAGCATGATCGATCCCGTCACCGCCGACGCCGAAGCGGCGATCGGAAAGCCGGCGTGCGAGTGCGGACGGATCAGCCGGGCGGACGTGGTCGGCGACTATAAAGATATAGTCATTGCCGGAGCCCTGCATCTTTACGAATTCGAGTGCCGCCATCGTAGTGCCTCCTAAGGAGATCGACGATTTTTTCGCCGCGGATCAAATCCTCGAAAGTTTCCCGCTCGCGCACGATGTGCGCCCGCTCGCCGTCGACCAGGATTTCGGGGGCGCGCGGCCGCGCGTTGTAGTTCGAGGCCATCACGAAGCCATAGGCGCCGGCGCTCATCACGGCGAGCAGATCGCCCTCGCGAGGCTCGGGGAGCGGCCGTTCGCGTGCAAAAAAGTCGCCGCTCTCGCAGACCGGGCCGACGATATCGGCCACCAGCTCGGGCGCGCCGGGGCGCCGCTCGACCGGCCAGATCGCGTGATACGCCTCGTAGAGCACCGGGCGAATCAGGTCGTTCATCGCGCCGTCGACCACGATAAAGCGCTTGACGTCGGTTTCCTTCACGTAGAGCACGCGGGTGACGAAGATGCCGGCGTTGCCGACGATTACGCGGCCGGGCTCGGTGATGATCCGGAGGTCGATTCCCTTGAGCGGCGCGAGCAAGTCGCGGGCGTATTCGGCCGGTTGCGGCGGCTCTTCCTGATATGGGATCCCGAGGCCGCCGCCGAGGTCGAGATTACGCAGGGCGATCCCGTCGGCGCGAAGCTGCTTGACGATCGCGGCCACCTTGCCGGCGGCCTCGACGAAGGGCGAGGTGTCGGTGATCTGCGATCCGATATGCGTGCTGAGGCCGACAATCTCGAGGTCGGGCAAGCACGCGCGCTTGCGCGTAATACTCGGTCACCTGCGCGAGCGGCACGCCGAACTTGCTGCTGCGATGGCCCGTCGAAATATGCGGATGGGTTCCCGGGTCGAGATCGGGATTGACGCGGATGCTCACCGGCGCGCGCTTTTTCAGGCGGCGCGCGACCTCGGCGATCCGATGGAGCTCGGGGCCCGACTCGGCGTTGATCATCAGGATTCCGGCGTTGAGCGCGGCGGCGATCTCCTCGTCGGTCTTGCCGACGCCCGAGAAGACGATTTTGCCGCGGCGGCGCGCCGATCTTGAGGCAGCGCATCAGCTCGCCGCCCGAGACCACGTCGAAACCGGAATCCATCGTGGCGAACAATTTGAGCACGCTCAGGTTGGCGAGCGCCTTCACCGAAAAGCAAACCAGATGGTCGGTGCCGGCGAACGCTTCGTTGAAGACCCGGAAATGGCGGCGCAGCGTGCGAGCGCTGTAGGCGTAAAAGGGGGTGCCGACCTGCGCCGCCAGATCGGTGAGCGATACGTCTTCGGCGAAGAGCCGATGGTCGCGATAGTTGAAGTAATGCATGCGATGGTGACGCCAATGCGCCTGCCGCCCACCCGGTCTAATGCGGTTGAGCGGGTGAACGGAGTGTTTATCATAGCGCAGAGGCGGAGATAAGCAGGCTAGGGCACTGGCGACGGCTTGGGCAGGACGAGATTTTCAGGAGTGACGGGCGGCGGGGGCACGATCCGTTTGAACTCGACCTGGTTGGAGGGGTCGCTGCGGTAGCCGTCGTCGGTCATTGAAACGACCGCGTAACGATAGGTCTGGCCCATCGCGGTCGAGGTGTCGACCCAGTCGAGCCGATCGATCTTCTGAAAGCGCTCGCGATCGGGAATCGGCAAGTCGGCGACAGACTGCAACTCCGCCTGGCCTTGGGAGCGCAGGACCAGAAACCCGGCAAGGTCGCGCATCGGGCGGCCGGTCGCGTAAATGTCGGGCCGCGGCCATGTGAGACGTGATCCCGTCCGGTCGGGGACGGCCTTCAGGTTCGTGATCCGCGCGGGCTTTACTTCCTCGGGCGGCAGCGGCGGTCCCTTGACGCCGCATCGCGCCAGCACCAGCGCGAGCACGGCCACGGGAACCAGACGCTTGCGGTTCATCGCCGCGAAAGCTCCGCGAGCCGGCGCCGGACCGCGCGCCGGTGACGGACCGCCCGCGACCTTCCGTGCGGCCAGCGAGTGCTCGACCGAGAGCACTTTGAGCGCCTCACGGCCGAATGCGGGCGAGCGCCGCTTCAGTTCCGCGATCGTCAAATCGGAGAGCGAGCGGCCGGCCGCGGCAGTCTCGCGGACCAGCGCGCCGATGACTTCGTGGGCCTCGCGGAACGGCACGCCGCGCCGCACGAGATATTCGGCCAAATCGGTGGCCAGCGCCCATCCGCCGGCCGCGGCGCGCATCGCGCGCGCGTCGAATTCAAGCCGCGGCCACAGCTTCGCGATCAGATCGAGCGCGGGCTTCAGCGTATCGAGCGCATCGAAGACCCGCTCCTTGTCCTCCTGCAGGTCGGAATTGTAAGCGAGCGGCAGGCCCTTGAGCACGGTCAGCATCGCGACCAGATCGCCAATGATGCGCCCGCTCTTGCCCCGAATCAGCTCGAGCAGGTCGGGATTCTTCTTCTGCGGCATCATCGAGCTGCCGGTCGAGAACTCATCGGGCAGCGCCGACGAAGCCGAACTCGGTGCTGCGTCCACAGGATGATTTCCTCGGCCATGCGCGACAGATGAATCGCGCAGCAGCGCGGCCGCGGACGAGGAAATCGACCACGAAGTCGCGATCGGAGACCGCGTCGATGCTGTTCTGCGCGAGTCCGGCGAAAGCCCAGCTCGCGCGCCACGATGCGCGCGATCGATCGGCAGCGTGGTCGCGGCCAGCGCACCCGCGCCCAGCGGCATCACATCGGTGCGTTCGAGCGCCTGGGCGAAGCGCTCGCGGTCGCGCTCGAGCATCTCGACGTAGGCGAGCACATGATGAGCCAGCGAGACCGGCTGCGCGCGCTGCAGATGCGTATAGCCCGGCATCACGGTGTCGACATGACGGCTGCGCGACGCGAAGCAGCGCGGCGCGCAGCCGCGCCGAGGCGATCGAGCACTGGCCGCAGCTCGTCGCGCAGAAAGAGGCGCAAATCGAGCGCGACCTGATCGTTGCGCGAGCGCGCGGTATGGAGCTTGGCGCCCGCGGCGCCGATTTTCGCGATCAGGCGGCGCTCGATCGCGAGATGGATATCTTCATCGGCAAGCTCGAAGCGAAAACGACCTGCGTCGATCTCGCGCTCGATCTCTTTCAGCCCGCGCGACGATTCGCGCCGCTTCGCCGTCGCCGATCAGATCGCACCTGCGCGAGCATCCGCGCATGCGCGATCGACCCTGAATATCGTGGCGATAAAGGCGGCGATCGAACGGCAGCGAGGCGGTGAAACGCCTCGACCTCGGTCAGACGCCGGCGCGCGAAGCGCCCGCGGATGAGGTTGGCTGCGGCGTGAGACTCGGCGGCCGCGCGATTTTCTTCACGGTCGCGAGGATCTGCGAGCGCGCGCTGCGCACCCGGGCCGGGCGGGTTTCGCAAGGACATCCGCGGGCGGAGCAACTGGTGACGCCGTTGGGATGGGTGATGTGGACGTCCATCTTGTGGTGGCACTTCGGGCACGCCGTGCCCTGGGTGCGGGGCACCGCTTTGAGCTGGGGGCGCGGCGGCCTGAACTGGATGAACCTTACCCACTCATTGCGTCCCCTTCAACTCTCCGCAACGCGCGCGAGCGCCCGCAGGCGAAGGGCGGCAATCCGGATGAAGCCCTCCGCGTCAGCCTGATTATAACCGCCGGCTTCCTCAAAGCTCGCGATCTTGGGATCGTAAAGCGAATACGGCGAGCTGCGCCCGGCGATAGTGACGCTGCCCTTGTAGAGCTTGAGCCGCGCGGTGCCGGTCACGTTCTTTTGCGTGTCATCGATCAGCGCCTGCAAAGTTTCACGCTCAGGCGCAAACCAGTAGCCGTAGTAGACCATCTCGGCGTAACGCGGAATGAGCGAGTCGCGCAGATGCATCACTTCGCGATCGAGCGTGAGTTGCTCGACCGCGCGATGCGCGTGCACCAGAATCGTGACGCCGGGACTTTCGTAAACGCCGCGCGACTTGATTCCGACGTAGCGGTTCTCGACCAGGTCAACGCGGCCGACGCCGTGGCGTCCGCCGAGCTCGTTGGCGCGCATCGATCAGCGCGGCGGGCGCGAGCCGCTCGCCATTGATCGCGACCGGATTGCCGCCTTGATACTCCACTTCGACATATTCGGGCCGATCGGGAGCATCCTCCGGCGCGACCGTAAGCCGGAACATGTCGCCGTAGGGCTCGCGCCACGGGTCTTCGAGAATTCCGCCCTCGTAGCTGACGTGGACCAGGTTGCGATCCATCGAGTAGGGTTTCTCGGCCGTGACCGTGATCGGAATTTTCTTTTCGTTGGCGTAGGCGACCAGATCGGCGCGGCCCTTGAAAGTCCAGTCGCTCTGGCGCCAGGGCGCGATGATCTTCAATTCGGGCGCGAGCCGCGCGAAGGTCAGCTCGAAGCGCACCTGATCGTTGCCCTTGCCGGTCGCGCCGTGAGCGACGGCGTCGGCGCCCTCGGCGCGGGCGATTGCGGCCTGCTGCTTCGCGATCACCGGACGGGCGATCGAGGTGCCGAGCAGGTAGTAGCCCTCGTAGATCGCGTTGGCGCGCAGAATCGGAAAGACGAAATCGCGGGCGAACTCCTCGCGCAGGTCGGCGATGTGGAGCTTGCTCGCGCCGGTCTTGAGCGCCTTTTTCTTCCAGTCCCGTCCAGCTCTTCGGCCTGGCCGACATCGGCGCAGAACGCGACGACCTCGCACTGATACTGGTCGCTGAGCCAGCGCAGGATCACCGACGTGTCGAGTCCGCCGGAATACGCGAGCACGATTTTTTTGACGCCGGCGTTGGCCACGATATCGATTACAGAGCGGTTGCGGAATTCCGCGGCGGGGCGCCGACCAGCTCCGGCTTGAGCAGCCAGACCATCACGGCCTTTTGCGCGTGCAGGCGGTTTTCGGCCTGTTCGAGCACGATCGATTGAGGGCCGTCGATCACGTCGTCGGTAATCTCCTCGCCGCGATGAGCCGGCAGGCAGTGCATCACCACCGCGTCGCGGCGCGCGTGCTTGAGCAGTCCGCGATTCACTTGGTAACTCCGAAAATCGCGGCGGCGCGTGGCGGCTTCCTTCTCGCGGCCCATCGAAGTCCAGGTGTCAGTGTACACCACGTCGGCGTCCTTGACTGCGGCCAAGGGATCGTCGGTCACCTCACCCAGTTCCTCGCGCCGCATCCGGTCGAGGAAGGCTTGCTCGGGTTCGTAACCTTTGGGGCAGGCGATTGCGAACTCGAAGTGAGCGAAGGCCGCGGCTTCGATCCAGCTTTGGGCGAGATTGAAGCCGTCGCCGACGAACGCGATCTTGATCTTGCTGAGATCGCCGAAGCGTTCGCGCAACGCGAGCAGGTCGGCGAGCAACTGGCAGGGATGGAGCAGATCGGTGAGGCCGTTGATCACCGGCACGGAGGCCTCGCGCGCCAGCTCGACGCAGGTCGCATGGGCGAAGGTGCGAATCATGATCAGATCGACGCAGCGCGACATGAGTGCGCGCGACGTCCTTGACCGATTCGCGCTCGCCGATGCCGATATCCTGCGACGCGAGATAGATCGCGTGGCCCCCGAGCTGCACCATCCCGGTTTCGAACGTAATCCGGGTGCGCAGCGAGGGTTTCTGGAAGATCATCGCGAGGGTGCGGCCGCGCAGCAGATGATGCTCGACGCCGTTGTGCAGCTCGGTCTTGAGCCGCGCGGCGAGCGCCAGCAGGCCGTCGAACTCGGCCTGCGAAAGCCGAACTCGGCTCCGAGTTCAATGAAATCGCGCTTCATGCGAGCGCACGGCGCGACACGGCCAGGCCCTCGATTCGGCCTGTTGGCTCTATGGTCAGGTTCAAGGGCGGCACCAGGCGCATCACGTTGGTCGCGGTGGCGTTGACGATCAGGCGTTCCTTGAGACACGCGTCGGCGATCGGGCGAGCTTCACTTCTGAACACCACGCCGATCATCATGCCCTGGCCGCGAACTTCGACCACCTGGTCGGAGCCGCGAGTGATATCGCGCAACTTTTCGATCAGGTAATTGCCGACCCGGGTTGCGTTTTCCAGCACGCCGTCGTTTTCGAGTGCGTCGAGCACGGCCAGCGCGGCGGCGCAGGCCACCGGATTGCCGCCGAAGGTGGTGCCGTGACTGCCGGGGGTGAAGCTCTCGGCGAGCTCCGCGCGCGCGAGCATCGCGCCGATCGGGAGGCCGCCGGCGAGCGCCTTGGCGAGGGTGACGATATCGGGCCGGATGCCTGTGTGCTGGTAGGCGAACAGGCGGCCCGTGCGGCCGATCCCGGTCTGGATTTCGTCGAGGATCAGGAGCAGGTTGGCGCGGTCGCAGAGCTCGCGCACGCGCTTGAGGTAATCGGGGCGCGGCACGACCACGCCGCCCTCACCCTGGATGGGCTCGAGCATGATCCCGACGGTCTGCGGACCGATCGCGCGCTCGATTGCGGCGACATCGTCGAACGGGACCAGACGGAAGCCGGGGACCAGCGGCTGAAATCCCTGATGATATTTCTCCTGACCGGTCGCGGTTACGGTGGCGAGCGTGCGGCCGTGAAACGAGCCAAGTGCCGTCAGGATTTCGAAGCGGCCACCGCCGCGATTGTGACCCCATCGCCGCGCCAGCTTGATCGCGGCCTCGTTGGCCTCGGCCCCGGAGTTGCCGAGGAACACGCGCGCGTCGCCAACCGCCTTGCACAGCCGCTCGGCGAGACGGGCCATCGGCTCGGTGTGAAATACGTTCGAGACATGGGTCAACCGCGCGGCCTGATCCTGAATCGCGCGGACGACGCCCGGATGGCCGTGGCCCAGCGAAGTGACCGCGAGACCGCAGAAAAAATCCAGGTAGCGGTTGCCGTCGGCGTCGTAAAGATAGGGGCCTTCGCCGCGCACGAACGCCAGCGGCTGGCATCCGTAGACGTTGACCAGATTGCGATGGGTCAGTTCGACGATTTCGGCGTTATTCATAGGAAAGAAATGTCATACACGAATGCGCAGCACGAGGCACTAGCCGCTTCAGCGGCGGGCGCGGCGGGGCGTGCGTTTCAGGTCGGCGATTTTGGCGCCGGAACCAATTACCTCGGTGCCGACTCCCGAGCGGGTGAAGATTTCGAGGAGCACGGCGTGGCGGACGCGGCCGTCGAGGATGTGAGTCTTGGCCACGCCGGCCTTGAGCGCGTCGATGCAGCACTCGACTTTGGGGATCATGCCCTCGGCGATCACGCCGCGCGCGATCAACTTGCTTAGCCTGCGGCGGCTTCAAGCGTCGAGACCAGCTTGCCGTCAGCGTCCTTCACCCCCTCGACATCGGTCATCAGGATGAGCTTTTCGGCCTTGAGCGCGGCGGCGATCTTGCCGGCGGCGAGATCGGCGTTGATGATTGTAGGTCTGGCCGTCGCGGCCGTAGCCGATGGGCGCGATCACCGGGATGAAGTCGGCGTCTTCGAGGGTGCGGATGACGCCGGGGTTGACCTCGACGACTTCGCCGACCAGGCCGATATCGACCTCGGTCTTGACGCCCGTCTTTCTCCCGCACGACCATGTGCATCTTCGCGAAACGATCAGATCGCCGTCCTTGCCCGAGAGCCCGACCGCGCGGCCGCCGTGACGTGAGATGCATCGCGACGATGTCCTTATTGATGCGTCTGCAGGACCATCTCGGCCGCTTCCATAGTGGCCGCGTCGGTGACGCGCATCCCGCGCACGAAGCGCGACTTGAGCCCGAGTTTGCCGATCAGCTCGGTAATCTGCGGGCCGCCGCCGTGCACCACGACCGGCTTGATGCCGACCAGGTCGAGCAGCACGACATCCTGCGCGAAGCTTTCGCGCAGATCCTCGGACTGCATCGCATGCCCGCCGTACTTGATGACGAAGGTCTTGCCACGAAAGCGCCGGATGTAAGGGCAGCGCCTCGGCGAGAATTTCGGCGCGCTCGATGAGTCTGGTTCCTGTCCCGCCACCTGGTACGCGCAGGCCGTAATGCGGCGAGGGTGCCAATGCCGATTACAGAATGTAGCGCGAGAGGTCCTCGTCCTTCAGGATCGGATCGAGCCGCTCGTGGACGTAGCGCGCGTCGATTGATCGTCGCGCTCGCCCAGCTCGGGCGCGTTGAACGAAATCTCCTCGAGCAGCCGCTCGAGCACGGTGTGCAGGCGGCGCGCGCCGATATTCTCGGAGCGGGCGTTGACCGTGGCCGCGATTTCGGCGAGCGCCGCGACCGCGTCGTCGGTGAAAGTACAGGCGCAGACCCTCGGTCTCCATCAGCGCCGACGTACTGCCGGGTCAGCGCGTTCTCGGGTTCGGTGAGGATGCGGATGAAGTCCTCTTTGGTCAGGGCGTTCAGCTCGACCCGGATCGGGAAACGACCCTGGAACTCGGGAATCAGGTCGGAGGGCTTGCTGATGTGGAACGCGCCCGAGGCGACGAACAGGATATGGTCGGTGCGCACCGCGCCGTACTTGGTGTTGACGGTCGAGCCCTCGACGATCGGCAGCAGGTCGCGCTGGACGCCCTCGCGCGAGACGTCGGGGCCGCGGCCGCCTCGCGCCCGGCGATCTTGTCGATCTCGTCGATGAAGACGATGCCGGACTGCTCGGCGCGGCTGAATCGCCTCGTGCGCGACGTTCTCCATGTCGACCAGCCGCGCGGCTTCCTCCTGGGTCAGGAGCTCGAGCGCCTCGGGAATTTTCACCTTGCGCTGGCGGGTCTTCTTGGGCATGATCTGGCTGAAGAGGTCCTTCATGTTCACGCCCATCTCTTCCATGCCCTGGGGCGTGAACACTTCGACCATCGGCAGTCGACTGCGCGCGAGACTTCGATTTCGACCTCGCGTTCGTCGAGATGGCCGCCGCGCAGCAGCTTGCGCAGCTTCTCGCGGGTGTCGCGATGCGAATCGCCGCTGGCGCCTCGAGGTTGCCCTCGGGCGTGACGCCGACCGGGCGGCGCGCCTTGGTCGGTGGCGGAAACAGGATATCGAGCAGGCGCTCCTCGGCGGCGTCGCGCGCGCTTGACCGCGACGCGCTCGCGTTCTTCCTCGCGCACCATCTTGACCGAGATCTCGACCAGATCGCGGATCGATCGATTCGACGTCGCGACCGACGTAGCCGACCTCGGTGTAACGCGAGGCCTCGACCTTGATGAACGGCGCCTGGGCGAGCTTGCGCGAGCCGCCGCGCGATCTCGGTCTTGCCGACGCCGGTGGGTCCGATCATCAGGATGTTCTTGGGCGCGATTTCGTCGCGCAGCTCGGGCGCGACATTCTGCCGGCGCCAGCGGTTGCGCAGCGCGATCGCGACCGCGCGCTTGGCGTCGTGCTGGCCGACGATATAGCGATCGAGCTCGGAGACGATCTCGCGCGGCGTCATCACATGAGGCGCCGCGGATCGAACGATCCATGCTAAACTGCCGGTGTGCTCACAACTCCTCGATTATAAGCTGATCGTTGGTGTAGACGCAGATCTCCGCCGCGATCGTGCATCGCGGCCTCGGCGATCTCGCCGCGCGCTCAGATCGGGGGCGTGACGGATCAGCGCCCGCGCCGCGGCCAGCGCGAAATTGCCGCCCGAGCCGATCGCGAGCAGGCCGTCGTCGGGCTCGATCACGTCGCCCGAGCCGGAGATCAGCAGCGAGCTCTCCGCGTCGGCGACGACCAGCATCGCCTCGAGCCGGCGGAGCATCGCGGTCGGTGCGCCAATCCTTGGCCAGCTCGACCGCGGCGCGGCGCAGGTTGCCGTTGAACTCCTGCAGCTTGGCCTCGAATTTATCGAACAGGGTCAGCGCGTCGGCGGTCGATCCCGCGAAGCCGGCCAGCACGCGATCGTCGTGTAAGCGGCGGACCTTGCGCGCGCTGCGCTTCATCACGGTCTGTCCGACGCTGACCTGGCCGTCGCCCGCCATCACGACATGGCCGCCATGGCGGACGCACAAGATGGTGGTGCTGCGGACGCGTGAGATCGTCTTCAGGCGCGGGGATGGGCACGGCGATAAACCTCTTTGAGATGATTGACGTTGACGATGAGTATAGCGCTGGGTGGTGGCGAGGCTGGCGTGGCCGAGCATCTCCTGGATCGAGCGCAGGTCGGCGCCGTTGTTCAGCATATGGGTCGCGAAGCAGTGGCGCAGGCCATGCGGCGTGATCGCGGTTGTGCAAGCCCGAGGCTTGCAGGCGGCGGGCGACGATCGTCTCGACCGCGCGCGTGGTCAGGCGGCCGCCGCGCAGGTTGGTGAAGACCGGACCGTCTGGGCTGCCATGCCACCGGCATCGCGCGGCGCCAGTCCTGCAGCGCGTCGAGCGCCGGCTCGCCGATCGGCACGAGGCGATCCTTGTTGCCCTTGCCCTGACGCACCATCAGCATCCCGATTTCCGCGTCGATATCGCGCCAGTCGAGCCCACAGAGTTCGCTGACGCGAAGGCCGGAAGAGTAGAGCGTCTCGAGGATCGCGCGATCGCGAAGGCCGCGCGGATGTCAGCGCGCGCGGATCGGATTCGATCAGGCGGCGAACATCGTCCTGCTGCAGAATCGCGGCAGATGCCGCTCGCTGCGCGGCGAGCGGATCACGCGGGCCGGATTCGCGGCGCCCGCGTGCTCTCGCGCCAGCGGAAAAACGCCTTGATTGCGAACAGGCGGCGCTGAACGGTGGCGCGCCGGCGGTTGCGCTTCATCAGGTCGCCAAGGTAACCGCGGATGTGGTCGGGATTGATCGTCGCGGGCGCAATTTCGCTGCCGCTCCGTGTCGAGCGCGGCGCCGCGCTCGATCAGAAAGCGCCGAAAGTCGAGCAAATCGCGTCGATAGTTCAAAACGGTGTTGTCCGACGCGCGCGACGCTTTCGCAAAGCGCCGATACGAAAGCCTCGATCTCGTTCAGCATCGCCACCTCAACTCGCGCGGCCCAAAAGCAGAGCTATGCTATCAAGGGCGTGCCGCGCACAAAGCGTCATGGCGGTTACGATGAACTGCTGGCGCTGCGGAAGCGCGATAGAGGTCGGCGAACGGGTCGGCTTTCGCGAGCCTGTCCCCAGTGCGACCGGCCGCTGCACGCGTGCCGAAATTGCGGATTCTACGATCCGGGCTATAACAACCAGTGCCGGGAGACGATGGCGGAACGGGTGGTTGACAAGGAACGGGGAAACTTCTGCGAGTATTTCACACCGCGACGGCAGCATCAGCGTCGGCCAAGCCGTCCGGCGAAACCGCGCCGCGCCGAGTCGCTCGACGGCGGCGCGCGCCAGCGACTCGAGGAGTTGTTCGAAGCGCAAGCGTCGAGTCGACGCTGCTCGCGATGCTGCAACGATGGCGGCTGCTGGCTGCTCGCGGCTGGCCGGATGCACGCGTCCAACAGCGCGCGCGGCGTCGTCGACCGCTTCATCGAGGCACACTACATGGCGATCGATCTCAAGGGCGGCCGAGCCGTTGGTGCACGGGACTGGCGCTGGACAAGCTCCACAAGGAGAATCGCGCTGACCCAGGGCCAGGCGATCGACGATTCGACCCGCAAGCCCATGATCCATTACAAGCTCAAGGCGACAGCGCGACGGGCCGGATCACGTCACGTACCTGTTTCTGGCCACGATCGACGTCCCCGACGGCGGAACTCATTCGAGAAAGAAATGGATGATCTCGGCGCGCAAAGAAGGCGCGATCTGGAAGGTCTCGAATTTCAGTGAGTACGACTGAGCCGATTAGCGGATGGAAAATCGGCTGGCGGCGATCATTCTGGCCGCCGGCTCGGGCACCCGGATGCGCTCGGCGCGCGCCAAGGTGCTGCACGAACTCGCCGGCGAACCGATGATCGCGCGGACACTGCGGCCGTCGCGGCTTGGGCCGCGCCCGCTGATCGTGGTGGTGGGCTATCAGGCGGAGGAGGTCGAGGCGGCTGCGCGGCGCGCCTGTCTGAACGCGTCAACATCTGTTTTGCGTTCCAGGGCGAGCAGCGCGGCACCGGAGACGCCGCGCGCTGCGCGATGGCTGCGCTGCCCGCAGATTTCGACGGCGACGTATTGATCTCTTACGGCGACATGCCGCGGCTGCGGGCCGCGACTTTCGGCGATTTGTCGGGACGCACCGGCAAAGCGGCCCGGCCCTGTCGTTCATCAGTCGTTGAGCTGGAGGATCCGGCCGCATACGGCCGGGTGGTCCGCGACGCGCGGGCAGGGTGCCGCGATCGTGGAGGCGCGCGACGCGACCGCGGAGCAGCGGGCGATGAAAGAGATCAACACCGGGATGTACCTGGCGTGAGCGGCGCTGCTTGTGCGCCGCGCTGGCGAACTCAAGCCGGACAACGCGCAGCGCGAGTATTATCTGACCGATATGGTCGCGATTGCGCGGGCGCGCGGGCTGCAAGGTCCAGGCATGGCCGTGCGCGCGACCGGCCGAATTCGCCGGCATAAATTCACGCGAGGAGTTGGCACAAGTGGATGCGGAAATCCGACATGGCGATCAACCGCAGGCTGATGGCGGCGGGCGTCACGCTGATCGATCCCGCCACGGCCTATATCGGCGAGCAGGTTGAAATCGGCACCGAGACTGATCATCGGGCCCAACGTGCAGATCCTTGGGCGCAGCCGGATCGGCAGCGGACGTGCGGATCGAGGGCACGGCGTGGTTGCGCGACGTCACAATCGGCGACCGCTGCCATCTGAAGATCGGCGTGCGCGCCGAGCAGTGCGCGATCGGCGCGGATTGCGAGATCGGGACCGTTTGCCAATCTGCGCGCGGGCACCGAACTGGAGGGCCACAACCGCATCGGCAATTTCGTCGAGACCAAGAAGGCGCGGATCGGGCGCGGCACCAAGGCCAGCCATCTCAGCTACCTCGGCGACGCCAGTCATCGGCCGCGAGACCAACGTCGGATGCGGCGTGATCACGGTCAATTACGACGGCTACGACAAGCATCGCACCGAGATCGGCGACCGCTGCATGGTCGGATGCGATACCCAGCTAATCGCGCCGGTAAAGGTCGGCGACGATTGCTACGTCGCGTCGGGAACCACGATTGCTGCGCGACGTTGCCCGACGGCGCGCTGGTGATGTCGCATCATCCGCAGCGCGAAAAGCCCGGCTGGACCGCGGGTTGGCGCCGGCGGCCATCAAGCGGCGCGCAAACCGCGACGGCAAAGCCGGCTCGGAGTAATCAAACACGGAATAATCGTAAATGTGCGGAATAGTAGGTTACGTCGGAACGCAGGAGGCGCTGCCCGATCCTGATCGGCGGGCTGAAGCGGCTTGAGTATCGCGGATACGATTCCGCCGGAGTGGCGACCATCACGGCGCCGATGGCAAGATCGACGTCGGCGCAGGGCAGTCGGCAAACTGGTCGAATCTGGCCAGCGTGCTGGAGGAACGGCCGCTGGCCGGCCACGATCGGAATCGGCCACACGCGATGGGCCACTCATGGACGCCCGTCGGAAGAAAACGCCCATCCTCACAAGGCCGGGCCGGTAGCGGTGATTCACAACGGTATCGTCGAGAATTACGTCGAGTTGCGCGACGCACTGCTCAACCGCGGGCACGGCTGCAATTCGCAGACCGATACCGAAGTGATCGCGCATCTGATCGAAGAGAAGGATCGAAGTGCGGGACTCGGGGCTGACCAAGGCGGTGCGCGCCGCGGTGCGCGAGTTGCGCGGCTCGTTCTCGATTGTCGTGCTGTCGGAGAGCGAGCCGGGCAAGCTGGTCGCGGCGAAAACCGCCACGCCGCTGGTGATCGGCTTGGGCGAGGGCGAGAATTTCGTCGCCTCCGATATCCCGGCGCTGCTCGAACATACCCGCCGCGCGATGGTGCTGGAGGACGGCGAGATGGCCGAGGTCAGCGCCGCCGGCGTGCGATTATGACCTTCGACGGGCGCGCCGGTCGAGCGTCAGCCGCGGCAGATCGAATGGGACGCGGTGGCGGCGACCAAGGGCGGATTCCGCCATTACCTGCGCAAGGAGATCGGCGAGCAGCCCCAGGCCTGGATCAGACACGCTGAGCGGGCGGGTCGGCCGCGGGTTCGCGACGGTGAACTTCGAGCAGGAGCTGTTGCCGGCGGGCGGGCCGCTGCGCGATCGGCCGGATCGTGATGGTGAGCGCGGGGGCGTCGTGGATCTCGTCGTTGATCGGCAAAGTTCATCATCGAGGAGCTGTGCGGGGTTCCGGCCGAGGTCGATTACTCGGCCGAGTTCCGCTATCGGCGTCCCGGCGATTGACGAGCGCACGATGATGATCGCGGTGTCGCAGTCGGGCGAGACCGCCGATACGCTGGCCGCGATGGAGGAGGCGCGTGCGCGCGGGAGCCATCTGATCTGGCGGTGACCAACACGGTCGATTCGTCGATCGCGCGCAAGGCCGACGCGCAGATCTACACCCGATGCGGTCCGGAAATCAGCGTCACCACCACCAAATGCTTTCTGACCCAGATCGAGGCCTTCTACCTGTTCGCGATCCACATGGCGCGCGGATGGGCCGGCTCAGCCGAGGCCGAGGCCAGCAACTGCTCAAGCCCGCGTTCGATGATCCCGGCGCAAATCGAGAGCCATGCTCGGCAAGGAACGGCAGATCGAAAAGATCGCGCGCAAGTACAGCAAGGCCACGGACTTTCTCTATCTTGGGCGCGGAATCAACTATCCCGTTGCACTGGAAGGCGCGCTCAAGCTCAAGGAGATTTCCTATATCCATGCCGAAGGCTACTCGGCCGGCGAAATGAAGCACGGACCTATCGCGCTGATCGACGAGAACATGCCGGTGGTGGTGCTGATCCCCAACGACAACGTCTTCGAAAAGACGCTGTCGAACCTCAAGGAAGTGGAGTCGCGCAACGGCACGGATTATCGCGGTGACCGACCACGAAAACTCCGAGCTGCGAAGAGGTCGCGCTGGGAGATCATCGTCGTGCCCGCGAACCCATCGTCTGCTGTCGCCGGTGCTGATGACAGTGCCACTGCAGTTGCTCGCGTATCATATCGCGGTGTGCCGCGGCACCGACGTCGACCAGCCGCGCAATCTGGCCAAGTCAGTCACCGTAGAGTAGGGCAGCAGTGCGGTAAAGGTCCGGGTGGTTCGCCTGCCGGAGAGTCGCGGAACACGCGCCGCGATGGCGGGCGGCGCGCCCCAAAACGAACGCGGCGGATACGGCGCTATGCGCCATATCCGCCGCGATGCTTTCGAGCTTGAACCGGTTACGGCGCGGCTTTCACCATCGCCTGCACAGTGCAGAACTGCTTGTCGATCGCGCCCATGTTGATATACCAGCATTCACGTTCAGGGGTGTGCTGGCCGGGCAGATAGCACATCGACGAGTAGCCGCTCTGGGTATCCATTGAATCGGCACCGACGACGAACTCACGCTTGAACGGATAGATCGCGACGCGCGCGTCCGGCACCGGACGGTCGCGGTAGGCCAGCCAGTAGACGTGCGTGCGCCACAACTGGCCGCGACGATCGTAGGTGTCGATATAGGGCTCGAACCAGACTTCCGAGTCGAGATAAACCACGGTGCGCGAGTCGAGTGCGCCCGAGGCCTCGCCGATATCGCGCCGCGGAGTGGCCTCGACCACGTACATGTGGCGCATCTCCCAATTCTCGGGACACGCGCTGGCGCCGCCATCATAAGGGCAGGTTACTTCCGGCGAATGGACGGCGTGCACGCACGCGAGCATCTCTTTCTCGCCCAGGAACTTGTAGTCGTACTGCTCGGTCTTGGGGTTGAAGCCCGAGTAGTGATCGGGATCGTAGGTCTGGGCGCCGGTTGCGGTGCTCAGCAGCGCCTCGCTGAGGCGGCGGACGCGGCGGCTGCCGGGCGTCCAGCTCCAGCTATCGTCGCCGCGCTTCGGATCGGCGTAGCGATAGCGGATGAGGCCTTGGCCGCGCGCATCTTCCGGAGCAACCACCGGATACAGGGCAAACATCCACAAGCGGTTGCTGACTTTGAAGTCCGGGTCGATCGGCATCGGCTCGACCTCGGTCCGTCCGACGATGTTGTAGCCCGCGTAGTGCCCGACCTGGATGTCGTCGATTTCGTGTTGCGGGCTGCCGGGCGACACGTATTCGCTCTGGCAGTCAAAGAACCGGAGATCGTAGTCATCGCTCTGGAGAGGACGAAAAACGTTGTTCCAGATGATCTTGCTCGCGACGTAGGGATCGTTGACGTTCGATCAACGGAAAAGGCTGACCCGCCGCGTAACCGATCAGGCTACGATGGTCGGCGGTGAGCCGGACCTGCGCCGAGTACTTCTCGGTCGCTTCCTTATACGGCGGCGGCCAGTCTACGCGCTCGCTCGGCACGATATGCATGCGCATGTCGTGCCTGACCATGTAGTAAACCCCAGGCGAGACGAGGTCCTGAACCTTCTCCGCCGTTTGCGCCGTGATCACGTCCCCCGGCTGGACCCCGGCCTGCGCGCTGACGCACAGGACTGTGGCCCCGCATACAAACGCGACCGCGGCAAGTATGGTTTTTGAAATCACGCGATGAGCCATGATGCGTCCTCCCAAGACTATGAAACCCCCGAACATCCGGAGCCGATAATTAACCCCTAGCACGATAAACACCGGATGTTCAATCAAAGTTCCTATGATGGTCCGCAGCCCGAATTCAGCGACTCCGGTCGGCCGGAAATCTTCACCGAACTTCAACCGGGCCCGACATACGACGCCCCTGCCGTTGCAGTTGCTGGCTCACGCCGCACCGTGAAGTGTGCAGTAAACGGTCGGTCGGTTCGCCTCAGAAAAGCTCTGGGACACGCACCGCGATTGCGGACGCGCTCCAAAACGAACGCGGCGGATACGGCGCATGCGCCGCATCCGCCGCGATGCTTGCGGGCATGGAATCCGTTAGGGCGCGGCTTTCACCATTGCCTGTACGGTGCAGAACTGCTTGTCGATCGCACCCATGTTGATATACCAGCATTCACGCTCGGGCGTGTGCTGGCCGGGCAGATAGCACATCGAGGAGAATCCGCTCTGGGTATCAATTTGAGCGGCGCCGACGACGAACACGCGCTTGAACGGATAGATCGCGACGCGCGCGTCGGGCACGGGCCGGTCGCGATAGGCCAGCCAGAATATGTCGTTGCGCCACAATTGGCCGCGACGATCATAGGTATCGACATAGGGCTCGAACCAGACTTCCGAGTCGAGATAGACCACCGTGCGCGAGTCGAGTGCGCCCGAGGCCTCGCCGATATCGCGCCGCGGAGTCGCCTCAACTACGTACATGTGGCGCATCTCCCAATTCTCGGGACAGGCGGTGGCGCCGCCGTCATAAGCACAGGTTACTTCCGGCGAATGGACGGCGTGGACGCACGCGAGCATCTCTTTCTCACCGAGGAACTTGTAGTTGTACTGCTCGGTCTTGGGATTGAAGCCCGAATAGTGATCGGGATCATGCGTCTCGGCGCCGGTGGCGGTGCTCAGCAGGGACTCGCTGAGGCGGCGGACACGGCGGCTGCCCGGCGTCCAGGTCCAGCTATCGTCGCCGCGCTTCGGATCGGCGTAGCGATAGCGGATGAGGCCCTGGCCGCGCGCATCTTCGGGAGCAATCACCGGATACCCGGCGAACATCCACAGGCGGTTGCTGACTTTGAAGTCGGGGTCGATCGGCATCGGCTCAACTTCGGTCCGTCCGACCAGATCGTAACCCGCGTAGTGGCCGACCTCCTGATCCTCGATTATGTTGTGCGACCTGCCGGGCGACACGTATTGGCTCTGGCAATCAAAGAAGCGCAGATCGTAGTCGTCGCTCTGTATCGGGCGAAACACGTTGTTCCAGATGACCTTTTCCGCGACGTTGGGATCGTTGGAGTCGATCAACGGAAAAGGCTGGCCTGCCGCGTAGCCGATCAGGCTGCGATGGTCGGCGGTGAGTCGGACCTGCGCCGAATACTTCTCGGTCGCTTCCTTGTACGGCGGCGGCCAATCGACCCGCTCGCTCGGCACGATATGCATGCGCATGTCGTGCTTGACCATGTAGTAGACCCCCGGTGAGACGAGATCCTGCACCTTGTCGGCGTTCTGCGCAGAGATCGCGTCCCCCGGCTGGACCCCGGCCTGCGCGCTCACGCACAGCATTAGGGCCCCGCACACAAGCGCGGCCGCGGCAAGTTTTGTCTTCGAAATCAGGCGATGAGCCATGTGGATCCTCCCAAGACTACGAAACCGCCGACATCCAAAATCGGCAGGCTACCCGTATCACGACCAACACTGGATGTTCAACCGAGGTTCCTGAATTGATCCTCTGTCGCCTAAAGAGCCTTATGGCTCCCCGGACGCCGGCCTTGGCGATCGAAATCGGAGCGCGGCACAGCCCGCGCACTTTGCAAATCTGCGTTGGCGAACGGCTGGCGAACTACGCCGCCGGCTACTCGTAGCGCAACGCATCGATCGGGTTCAACCGCGAAGCCTGGCGCGCGGGATAGTAGCCGAAGAAAACGCCGACCGCGCCCGAGAAGATAAAGCCCCCCGTAATCGCAACCGGCGAAATCAGCGTCGGCCAACCCGCCAGCGCCGAGATGGTCTTCGACGCCGCGATCCCGAGCACGATTCCGGCCACGCCGCCGAGCAGGCTCAGCAACACTGCCTCGACCAGGAACTGGAGCATCACATGCAGGCGGCGCGCGCCGATCGCCATCCGGATTCCGATCTCACGCGTACGCTCGGTCACCGACACCAGCATGATATTCATGATTCCGATGCCGCCCACCAGCAGCGAGATCGAGGCCACCGCGGCCAGCAGCAGTGTCATCACCCGCGTGGCGCTCTCCGACGCCTCCGCGATCTCGTTCAAGCTCCGGACCGTAAAGTCGTCATCCTGTCCGGCCTGGATCCGATGGCGCGTGTGCAGGGTCTGCTGGACTTGGTCCAGCGCGAGGTCGACGAGGTCGCCGCTCTTGGCCTTGACGAACATCATGTTAACCACGCCGGAGATTTTGAGCGGGCTCCCGAAGGGGCTGATAATTGCGCTGCCGGTCTGGTACATCGCGGCGTTGGCATTGGTAACCGGCACGCCGACGTACGGATTCAACACCGGATTAGTCGATCCGGTCGTGGCTGAGGATACCACCTGGCTGACCTGCGAGGTGCCCAGCACTTTGCGCTCGGCGGTCACGAACGGCAACAACACCACGTCATCCTGATCCTGGCCAAAGTTCGACTGTCCCTTGATCGACAGCACGCCGATCACGCGCAGCGAAAAGCCTTTGACCCGGATGATGGCGCCGATCGGATCCTGATCTTCGCCGAACAGGTTGAGGGCCACGGTGTTTCCCAGCAGGCAAACATTGGCGGCGTTCCTTTCCTCGGTATCGGAAAATCCCCGTCCGTTCGCGACTGACCAATCGCGCACCGCGAGATAACTGGAGGTGGTGCCGTTGATACTGGTGGCCCAGTTCTTATTGCCGTTGATCACCTGCGCGTTCTGCCGATCCATGTAGCTGACCAGCTCGACCGCCGAGCACTGTTTCCCGATCGCCTCAGCGTCGGTGACGGTCAGAGTTGACCGGCTGCCGTAGCCGATCCGCACGCCGTTCGAGGTGGTCGCGCCCGGCAGAACGACCAGCAGGTTGGTGCCGAGGCTCGCGATCTGTTCTTGAACCGCGAAACGGGCGCCGTCGCCAATCGCGACCATCGCGATCACCGCGGCGACGCCAATGAAGATCCCCAGCATCGTGAGCGCGGCGCGCATCTTGTTGCGCTGGAGCGCGTTTGCTGCCGCCGCCAGCGACATCGTTGCGAAGCGCCACGCCAGCGCGATCGAGCTTGCTTCCCGTGGCGCGAGATTGGTGTCGCCGGCGGCCACCGCGCCGACCGGTGGTGCGCCCGGCTTGCGGGTGTCGGACAGGATCACCCCGTCCTTGAAGGTCACGATCCGGTCGGCGTACGCAGCCACATCCGGGTCGTGAGTCACCACGATCACGGTGATGCCCAGATCGCGGTTCAGATGGCGGATGAACTCCATGATCTCGGCCGAGTTCTTCGAGTCGAGATTGCCGGTCGGTTCATCGGCGAGCAGGATCAGCGGCTGATTTACCAGCGCCCGCGCGATCGCGACGCGTTGCTGCTGCCCGCCCGAGAGCTGGTTGGGCATATTCTGCTCACGGCCGGTGAGACCCACCATCCGCAGCAGCTCGGCGGCGCGCTGCGCGCCGTCATCGGTGCGCGCGGAATAGAACAAGGGCAGCTCGATATTCTCGAGCGCGCTGGTGCGTGCGAGCAGGTTGAAGCTCTGGAAGATGAACCCGATCTGACGGCTGCGGATCGAAGCCAGCTCGGTCTCGTCCAGGCGCGCCACATCCTGCCCGCCGAGCAGGTAGTTGCCGCTGGTCGGGCCGTCGAGACATCCGAGCATGTTCATCAGCGTCGTCTTGCCCGATCCCGACGCGCCCATGACCGCCACGAACTCGCCGCGCTCGATCGTGAGGTTCACGCCGTTGAGCGCATGCACGTCGAGGTCGCCAAGATGGTAAGTCTTGGTGAGATTGCGAATTTCGATGACCGCGGCCATCGGATTCACTAATCAGTGCGGGAAGTGGCCGCCCATTCCCGGCGGTGCCGACGATGAAGCAGACGAAGCGGACTTGACCACTGGACGAACTTCGTCGGTCACGACCACATCGTCCGGTTGCAGGTCGCCGCTGAGCAGTTCGACATTGGTCCCGTCGTCGAGACCGGCAGTGATTTTCACGGGCTTGATTCTCGCTCCATCGGGCACGAAGACTCGCTGGTTGCGCTGCGACCGCTTGCCCTCTGCCGTGGCGCCGCCCTCGGCACTCGCCCTCGGGGCGCCGGAGCGTCTGGGCGAGAAGCGCAAGGCCTCCATCGGGACGCGAATCACATCATCGCGCCGCGCGGTGACGATGGTGGCGCTGGCTGTCATCCCGGGCATCAGCAGCAGCTCGGGATTGTCGACATCGATCACAACGTCGTAAGTGACGACGTTTTGGACCGTGATCGGCGCCTGGCGAACCTGGTTGATCACGCCATCAAAGCTCCGGTCGCCGTAAGCGTCGACCGTGAACTGCGCATGCTGACCGGCCCGTACGTCGCCGATATCGGACTCGCTGACGTTGGAATCGACCTGCATCCGGGTCAGGTCCTTCGCGATCAGGAACAGGGTCGGAGTCTGGAAGCTCGCGGCGACCGTCTGTCCCACGTCGACGTTGCGCGACACGACCGTGCCGTCCACCGGCGATACGATATTGGTGTAATTCAGGTTCAACTCGGCGGTCTGCAGGCTTGCCACCTGTTGCTGAATCGCCGCCTGATCAAGCACGACCTGCGCGACCGCCTGGTTGTAGACGCTGAACTGATTGTCGAGAGCATCCTGCGATATCACCGACCCCTTCACCAGCGGGACGTCTCGTTCGTAGGTGAGTTTCTGGTAGACGAGATTGGCCTGGTCTTTTTGCAGTTGCGCCCTGGCGTTGGCCAGCGCCGCCCGTTGCATCGCGACCGTCGCGGCGAACGGCCGCGGATCAATCTTGGCCAGGAGCTGTCCGGCCTTGACCGCCGAATTGAAGTCCACGTTGATCGCGACAATCGGGCCGGAGACGTAGGTTCCCACCTGAACGGTGGTGACCGGATTGACGGTGCCGGTCGCGGTAACCGCGCGCACGATCGAGCCGCGCGTGACCGGCGCCGTGATATACTTCACTTCGCCTGCACCCCGGCCATGAAGATACCAGGCCGCTGCGCCGGCAAGCAGGACCGGGACCGCTACTCGAAGCGCTAACTTTGAAGCCCGCATTGAGAGACAGAATTATACGCGTGAAGGCGCCGCCCGGCGACCGATGTCCTGACTTGCATATCGATATCTATAAGACGCTCCCCGAGCCATGCGGTTTCAATTTTGCCGATCGGCGCTGGATTTGCGAAGCTGTTCACGCGCCCGGCGAATGTGCTTCACTCCCGACCGGGAGACCGAGCTGAGTCATGGCCGAAGCAGCACCATTGCGCGGAATCAAGGTAATCGATCTGACCCGCTACCTGGCCGGGCCATTCTGCACCCAACTGCTGGGCGACTACGGCGCCGAGGTGCTGAAGATCGAGCCGGTCAAAGGGGCGCGCGGCGAACTGGGCGATACCGGCGGCGTCGACAGCTACTTCTTTCTGAGCACCAATCGCTCGAAGAAGAGTGTGCAGATCGATCTCAAGGGTCCCGAAGGCCGCCTCCTGCTCAAGCGGATGATCGACCCGGCCGACGTGGTGGTCGACAACTTCCGGCCCGGGGTGATGGACGCGATGGGGCTGGGCTACGAGGATTTGGCGGTGCGTAATCCACGAATCATCACGTGCAGCATCTCGGGCTTCGGTGCGAGCGGACCGCTGCGCGATTTTCCGGGCTTCGATCAGATCGCGCAAGGACTCTCGGGCCTGATGAGCGTGACCGGCAGCGCGGAAACCGGACCGACCCGGGTCGGAATCGCGATCTGCGACCTGCTCGCCGGAATTTTCGCCGCCAACGGCATCCTGCTCGCGCTCGAGGCGCGCTATCGCAGCGGACGCGGCCAGCGCGTCGAGACTTCGCTGCTCGAATCGATCGTGGGTATCCTGACCTGGTCGGCGGGAATCTACTTCGAGACCGGCCGGACGCCGACCCCGCAGGGCAACCATCATCCGCTCTCGTCGCCGCACGGCGTCTTCAAGGCGTCGGATCGCGCCTTCAATATCGCCTGCGGGAGCGAGGCGATGTGGGCGAAGCTCGTGAACGTAATCGGACGGCCCGAGTTGGCCAGTGACGCGCGTTTCAAGAGCGTCGGGTTGCGGGTCCGCAATCGAACCGCGCTGACCGACGAGATCAATCACGCACTCGCCGCGCATCCCGCCGAGCATTGGATCGAGCTGCTCAATCGCGAGGGCATTCCGTCCGGCCCGATCCTGACTATCGAAGAGATGTTCAACCATCCGCAGATTGCGGCGCGTGCGATGCTGCTGCGGCTGGATCATCCAGGGCGCGGCACGTTCATGACCACCGGCCTGCCCGTAAAGCTGTCGGACACGCCGGGCGAGATCTCACGTCCGCCGCTGGCCGGCGAGCATACGGATCAGGTCCTCGCCGCGCACGGAATTGATCAAGCAGAAATCGAACGGCTACGCGCCGCGGGCGTGATTGGGTAGCAGGTCTGGTGATATGAAGAGTAGAGGCTGGCGCGCGGCCTTCATTTCACGAGTGGAGGAACGCGCGCAGCGACAGAACCTTCACGCCCTCGAAGCTGCCTAGCTTGAGCATTTCGCGGTCCCCGGTAACGATCGCTGCGACCCGGCCTTCAAGCGCGCACTCGAGAATTCGGTTGTCAGGTTGGTCCTTCAGTACGCGGAGTCTGCGCTCCGGCCAAACCATCTCGCCGAGGTCTGCCAGTAATACGGCTGTGCGCGCCAGTGCTTCGCGATCTCTCCTGAACTTTCGAGCGAGGACGCCGAGAACCTCATCAATGATGGGCTTCGAGATGATCCCGGCCTTCGACAATCCGGGACAATGCTTCATCCGCCTGCTTGCCGGGAAAAACGAGAGCCGAAATCAGGATGTTGGTGTCGAAAACAACCCTCACCCGCGGAGATACCGTTCCAGGTCTTGCTCCGTGAGTATTCCTTCTTCCCGGGCTTTTTTGCTCCAGTAGTCCTGTACGGCCTGAAACTCACGGTTCAAGCGCTCGGCTCTGCTCACCCGGAGGGCGTCCTGGATAACCGCGCTCAGCGTTTTACCCTCGATCTTCGCAGTCCGTTCGGCCTCTCGTGCGAGGGCCGCGGGAAGCAAGATCGTCTTCTTGACGGCGCCTGACGCCATCTTTTGGACCCCGCTCAGGGTTCCTGCTCGACGAAGCCCTCGAGATTCCTCGAGCGGCTGGTCTGGCGCAGCTTGCGCAGCGCCTTGGCCTCGATCTGGCGAATCCGTTCTCGCGTGACGGCAAACTGTTTGCCAACCTCTTCGAGCGTGTAGTCGGTCTTCTGCCCGATCCCGAAACGCATCCGCAGGATCTGCTCCTCGCGCGGCGTGAGCGTCGCGAGCACCTTGCGGGTCTGCTCGCCGAGATTGCTGTGGATCGCGGCTTCGACCGGCGAAGGCGCCAACTCGTCCTCGACGAAATCACCCAGCGAGCTTTCCTCTTCGTCGCCGATCGGCGTTTCGAGCGAGATCGGCTCCTTGACGATTTTCAGCACTTTCTGGACCTTGTCGAGCTGCATCTCCATCTGCTCGGCGATTTCCTCGGGGCTCGGCTCGCGCCCGAGGCGCTGGACGAGCAGGCGAGTGACGCGCAGCAGCTTGTTGATAGTCTCGACCATGTGGACCGGGATTCGGATCGTGCGGCCCTGATCGGCGATCGCGCGCGACATCGATTGCCTGATCCACCAGGTGGCGTAGGTCGAGAACTTGTAGCCGCGTTGGTACTCGAACTTGTCGACCGCGCGCATCAGGCCGATGTTGCCTTCCTGGATCAGATCGAGAAATCCCAGGCCGCGATTGGTGTAGCGCTTGGCGAGGCTCACGACCAGGCGCAGGTTGGCCTCGGTCAGCTCCTTCTTGGCGCGCCGGCTCTTGTCCTGGCCGGCGGCCATCGTTTCGATCGAGCGCGCGAAGTCCTCGCCGGTGGTTTTGACGCGCTTCTCGACCGACTTCATCAGTTTCTGCGCTTCGCGGATGCGGGCCGCGATATCGAGCAGGTTCTCGCGGGTGCCGTTCACCTTGAGCACGTGACGCCGGTCCTCGGCCTCACCCGCGCCTTTGAGAATCTGGTTTTTGGTGCGGCCGGTCGCCTCTTCGTAGCGCTGAATCAACCGCTGGGAGCCGTTGTAGTCGCGCAGCAGATGGCGCATCTCGCCGATCGCGGCTTCCATAACGCGGCGCGACAGCCCGATCTTGCCCAGCTCCTTGCGAATCCGATCCTTGAACCGCAGCCGCTTCTTCTCGAGTCGCGGCTTGCGCCGCGGACCGGGCCGGCCCGCCAGTTCCTCGTCGGCCTCGTCGAGTTTGGCGCGCACCTCCTTGAGCTTCTTGGTTGCGAGAAACAACTTTTTGCGCTGCTTCTCGTCCGCCTCGGCGCCACGATCCTCGTCGCCATCGGCCGGTTCTTCGGCGGCATCCTCGAAGATGTCGCGCAGGTCGGCCTCGCCGGCCTCGACCTTGTCGCCCAGCCCGATCACGAAATCGAGCGTTACCGGCGAATCGAGAACCTCGGTCTCGACCTCGTTCTCGCCGGCCTCGATCCGCTTGGCGATTTCGACTTCCTGCTCCCGCGACAGAAGCTGGAAGTTGCCCATCTCCTTGAGATACAGGCGGACCGGGTCCGACGACTCGCCCAGCGAGTCCGCGGGCGTCTCGGGGACTTCTTCGGCCTCTTCCTTGGCCTCGGGCTCGGCGTCGGCTTCGACGACTTCGACGGTCGGAACCTCGTCGAGCACCTTGATGTCGAGATCGGCGAAGCTGTCCAGCGCCGCGCGTACGTCGGTCGGTGAGGCTACGTCCTCGGGCAGGAAGTCATTGACCTGGTCGAAAGTCAGGTAGCCTTGTTCACGGCCGAGATCAACCAGACTGCGGAGGTCTTTGCCTTCATATTTCGCTTTCATTCTGCGCAATTTCCGTCCTGCAGGGTCGGCCCGCATACGCGGGCGTGAGCGTCGGCAATCGGCCTCAGGGTGCCCAGAGCCTCGATTGCCTCGTCAAAAGCAGCGAACATAGAACCGGGGAATCGCAAAGCATAGCATCGTAGGCCGAGGCAAGCGAACAGTCAAATGCCTTCGCCTGCCGGGACTCCGGGTTCGCCCCCCCAGCTCTGTGCTCCCTCCACTTTCCTATTATACACACGAAACCGGCTTTTGGCTTCACCGCAAGATCGCCAGCTTCACCGCAAGATCGCCAGTCAGATCAACAGTCGCGGCCGGGCATGTTCGCGCCGACCGATTTTCGCCATCCTGTTGGCACCCTGAGACGATTTTCGATTCGAGCCAGGTTGTGATTTCCCAACGCATTGATCCTGCTGGCCGGCTTCGTCGTCATAGTGGCCGGCTCCGAGATGTCCACCAACCGGGTCGAATGGGCCGGGCAACGCCTCGAGGAGCATTCCGGTCGCGCTTGGCGTCGTGTCTTCACCCTGGCATCTCGCGCTGCCCGAGCTGATACCTGCGCGCTTCGAGACCGGCAAACGCGCCGGTTGTGACGCATCACGCCGCGATGCACAATCGGCGCGGGCGCTCCTCCGATGAACGATTACCCGGCGATCCGTGATCAGTTCCATCACAATCGTCTGCTGTTCGGTGATCCCGCCGAGCGCGGAATCGTCGCGCTCGAAATCGCGCCGCCCAATCAGGTCGAAATCTTCCGGCGCATCGAGGGCGCGCTCACCCGCGAACGCCGGCCGCTGCGGCTCTTTGCGATCCTGAGCGACCGCGATCTGCTCAAAGGTTTCAGGGCGCCGCACTCGATCGCCGAGTTGCAGGGCGACTTCCGCTTTCGTTACCTCGTGAGCTTCGGTTCACTCGACGCCCTCGAAGCCGCCAAACGGCAGCTCCGCCGCGTCACCGGCAAGGCGCCCGGCGCTTCCGACGCGCCGTACTTCGTGCTCAACGATCCCGTCGAGCAACATCTGATGCTCACCGGGGCGGCGTTCTTTATGGGACTGGAATTCGCCGATCTGCGCCGGATGCAAATCGATATCGAGACCTACATCAGCGCGGGCTTCGAGTTTCCCTCCGCCGCGCGCGAGGGCGACCGCGTGATCGCGATCGCGATTACCGATTCGGCCGGCTTCGAGCGCGTGCTCTCCGGCGCCGAGATGGACGAGCCGACCATGCTCACCGAGCTGGTTCGCATCGTCGGCGAACGCGATCCCGATGTCATCGAGGGGCACAACCTGTTCCGCTTCGACTTCGAGTATCTCGAAGCGCGCGCTCGCCGCCACGGCGTGAAGCTCGCCCTTGGCCGCGACGGCAGCGCGCTAGGCGCCCGCGCCTCGCGCCTGCAAATCGCCGAGCGCGTGATTGCCTACCGCCGCTACGATATCTACGGCCGCAGCGTGATCGACACCTGGATCCTCGCCCAGCACTACGATATCGCCAGCCGCGAACTCGAGGGCTTCGGCCTCAAGGAGCTGGCGCGCCACTTCCATCTCGCGAGCGCGGACCGGGTTTATCTCGATGCGGCGCGGGTCAGTCATCACTTCGACCACAATCGCGACGCACTGATGAAATACGCCCTCGATGACGCGCGCGAAGCCGGCGCGCTCGCCGCGACGCTCTCCCAGAGCTATTTCGTGCAGGCGCAGATTTTCCCGTACTCGTACCAGAACGCCGTCCTGCGCGGGAACGCGACCAAGATCGACGCGCTGATGACGCGCGCGTACCTCGCCGCGGGCCATTCGATTCCCGCGCCCAACGAACCGTCCGAGGTGGCCGGCGGTTACACCGAAATTCGCCGCTGCGGCGTCGCGCGCAACGTGCTCCACTGCGACGTTACGTCGTTGTACCCGTCATTGATGCTCGCCTACGGGCACGGGCCGGGCGCCGATCGCGTCGGCGTGTTTCTCCGGATGCTCGCCGATCTGCGGAGCTTTCGCGTCCAGGCCAAGGCGCTGGTCCGCGCGCTCGAAGGCAACGAACGCCGCAACGCCGAGGCCCTCCAGCAGACCTTCAAGATTCTGATCAATTCGTTCTACGGCTACCTCGGTTTCGCGCTGGGCCATTTCAACGATTTTGCGCAGGCCAACGCGGTGACCAAACGCGGCCGCGAGCTGATCCAGCGTGCGGTCGCCGAGCTGGAAGCGCGCGGCGCGCTCGTGATCGAGGTCGATACCGACGGGATCTATTTCGTCGCGCCGCCGGGCCGCGAGAGCGAAACCGCGGCCGAGGCGTTGCTCGAAGAGATCGGCGCGACGATGCCCGAAGGCATCAAGCTTGAGATCGACGGCCGCTACGCCACGATGTTCAGCTACAAGATGAAGAATTACGTCCTGCTCGACCCGGACGGCGAGCTGACGATTCGAGGCTCGGGGCTCAAGTCGCGCGGCCTCGAACGCTTCCAGCGCCGCTTCATGGAAGAGCTGTTCGAGCTGCTGCTCAACGATCGTCGCGGCGAGATTCCAGCTCTGCTCGACTCCTACAACAGCAAACTCGCGCAGCACGAGTTCGAGATCGCGGATCTGATGAAGACCGAAACGCTGCAGGATTCACTCGAACTGTATCGGCAGAAGATCGGCGGCAAGCGCCGCAATCTGGCCGCCGCCTACGAGCTGGCGCTCAAGGCCGAGCGGCCCTACTTGAGCGGCGATCAGATTTCCTACTACGTGACGGGGCGCGGCGCGAAGGTCAAAGTCAACGCCGCGGCGAAGATGGCGGCCGAATACGATCGCGCCAATCCCGACGAAAACGTCGAGTATTACCAGGCCAAGCTCGCCGAGCTTTACGCGAAGTTCAAACCATATGTCGACCGTCCGGGACTGTTCGCGCCCGCCGAGGTCGAGGGTAAAGAGCAGGAACAGAGCGAGATGTTCGGGCCTAACTTGCGCCCCGGATAGCACGAAGCTGGCGCGGGTCAACGCGGCGCGAGGAGGCGCCCGGCGCTGTAGGTTACCAGCGCTGCCGCGACGCCGGTGAGCATGCTCTCCAGCCCGCTCAACCACCATCGGCGGCGGGTGATCACGGTCTTGGCCGCGCCCACCACGAACAAGGCCGTGACCGTCGCGACCCCGGAAACGAGGATTCCGCTCGGTGGCGCGACGAACAGATAGGGAAGCACCGGGACCAGCGCGCCCGCCAGATAGGCGCCGGCCACGATGGCGCCCGAGCGCACCGGCACGTCGAACGATTCCTCGGCGAAGCCTAGCTCTTCGCGCATCATGACGTTGCGCCAGCGCTCGGGCTCGGCCGTGATATGCGCGACGATCTGATCCAGCAGAGCGCCGGCGAAACCCTTGGCGCGGTAGATCGAGCGGATTTCCTCGCGCTCGCGCTCCGGCCAGCGCTGGATCTCGTCCCGTTCCCGCTCGATCTCGCTCTGGTAGAACTCCATCTGCGACCGTGCCGAGATGAACGCCGCCAGACCCATCGAGACCGAGCCGCCCAGCGTCTCCGCCATCCCGGCCATCAGTGCCACGCGCGCCGAGTTGAACGCGCCCGCCACGCCCGAGGTGACCGCGAACGACGCGACCATCCCGTCGTTGAGACCGAGCATCAGGTCGCGGATCAACGCGCCGCCGGCGGCGTGAACCTGCTCGGTGTGGTAGTCGTACTCGCGCTTGCGGATCGCGATTGCCATAGGGACGTGCGCCCGGACCTTAGCGGGGCACGGAAAACTCGACCCGCGAATTGCGCTGCGGCCCGCCGGCGCGGTGCACCCCTCGTCTGCGATCTTCCACGGCCTTGCGCGCGAGCAGCCGGCTGACAATGGTGCGCGCCTTGCGCCGCTCCGGCTTTCCTCCCAGGTAGGCGTAAAGAAACTCCAGCCGCGCGCTGCGAGAGAGAAAGCGGCCGAGGCTGCGGTCGAGCTGGACCAGGTTGCGTTCGCGCCGCCGCCATCCGACGCGCCTTAAGCGGCGGAAGCCGTCTAGATCGACAAAGTAAATTTTCAGCTCGCCGCCCCGGTCGTCGAGCATCAGGTTGGTTTCCTGAAGGTCGGAGTTGAAGAGACCGCGATCGTGGAGTCGGCTGACCTCGCGAGCGACGGCGACGAGCGTCTTGCGGCGCCAGCGCCGCTGAAGGCCCGGGCGCGGATGCCACCAATCGACGAACGCGCTAAGCGTTTTCGCATTGGCCAGCGGCTCGCTGATCAGATAACCGGTGAGAATCGAGCCGGCGCGGCCCACGTCGATTGCAGCGTACGGTTCGGGGCATCGAAACCCCGCCGCGCGCAGCAACTCGGCGCCCCGAATCGAGCGAGACGCGCGCGAACCTCGAGTCCGGGCCCACAATCCGCGCGACCAGGGTCCGCTGTCGAAGCGCTTGATGAAGGCGCGCGCGCCGTCTTCGAGCGTGATGAATCCCGCCCGCGTGCGTGCTTCATCCTTGACCGGTTCGAAGCCAGCCCCGGCGATCAGATCCGCAGCACGCTCGGCGCGCTTCGCCCATTCGGGCGATCGCGCATAGATGAGATGCCTGCGCATGCGCAGACAGCGTACCGAATCGATCGCGCCACGCGCTACGGCGCGTTGGACCGGACCGATCTCAGGACTTGGGCTGCACGATTAGCTGGCCGCCGACGTGCGCCGCGTGCAACTGACAGCCAAACGGGAACACCCCCGGCTTGTCGGCGGTGAATTCAACCGTCTCGGGCTTGCCCGCGGTCACAACCTTCTCGATGTTGTAGGCGGGAATCGCAAACCCGTGCTGATTGTTCCCGACTCCCGGGACTTGATTCTTGAGCGTAATCTCCACCTTATCGCCCTGACTGACGACGATCGTGCTCGGCAACCAGAACTTGGTCTCGCCGAGCAGCACCGAAACCTCGGTGAACTTCTGGACACCGTTCGCGGTCTCCGGGATTCGCACGCCGCCTGCCGCCGCGGGAGCGCCGGCCGCCGAAGGGGCCTGCGCGCGAGCGATCGAGGCTCCGCAGCAAATTGCCACCGCCGCAGTCAGAACCACAAGTCTCCCGGTCACCGTCTTCCGCATCGCATTTTCTCCTTTGTCTGTAGATGGATGAGATCAGCCGTTGAACTCTCTAGTGAGCTTGCGCCACTCGGCGTCGTCGCTGCCCGGCCGGTAGAAGATGTAAAACGCGAGCCGATCGAGCAGGCCGTCGTAGCGCGCCCGGACTTTGTCCCCGATTTCGTCGAACGTGCCGGCGACCGCGTAGATATCGAGCATCTCGTCGGTGATTTCGTTCGCCATCCCCATCCAGTCGCCCTTGGCGGCCTTCTCGTTGAGCCGCGCGGAAACGTCGCCGAAGCCGTGCATGTCGAGCACGACTTTGTAGGCGCGGGTCGAAGCGTAGAACGCGATCTGCTGGCGCACCGCGGCTTTGGCGTGCTCGATTTCGTCTTTGGTCTTGCCGGCGATCACAAAGGCAGTGCTCGCGATCGTAAAATCCTTGCGGCTGCGGCCCGCTTTCTGGAGCCCGATCTCGAGGTTGGGAATCACGAACTCGCGCAGGTACTTCGGCGAGTGGAAGGGATGGGCGTGCAGGCCGTCGCAGAGCTCGCCCGCCAGCCGGCAGATATATTTGTTGACGCCCGCGATATAGATCGGGATGTTCGAGAAATTGTGATGCGGCGGCGTGAAGAACGGCGTCATCAGCGAGAAGTTGTAGTACTTGCCCTCGAACTTAAGGCGCGTGCCGCCCTCCGACCAGCATTTGAAAATCGCGCGCAGCGATTGGAGGTACTCGCGCAGCCGCGGCACCGGCGCTTCCCACTTGACGCTGAAGCGCCGCTCGATATGGCCCTTCACCTGCGTGCCGAGCCCCAGGATGAAGCGCCCCTGCGACATTCCGGCCAGATCCCACGCCGTGTAGGCCATCGTCATCGGGCTGCGCGGGAACGCGATCGCGACCGCGGTGCCCAGCTTGATCTTCTTCGTATGTTCGGCGACCAGCGCCAGCGGCAGCAAGCCGTCGTTGCCGGCCTCGGCGGTCCAGACCGCGTCGAAGCCGACGTCCTCGGCCGCCTTCGCCAGAGCGGGAACTTCGCGCAAGTCGCGCGCCATTAGACCCGTATCGAGTTTCATCGTCGGTGGCTCATTTCGTCGAAAGACTTATTGGTGCAGATCACCGGCAGCGTAACAGAACCGGGCGCGGACTGAAACGTTGCGGGCCGAGCTATCTGCGTCCCGCGCGCTTAGATAGCAACTGCAGCAATCGTGAGGGGTAGTCGGTGATTATCCCGTCGACGCCGAGCTCGAGCAGCGCGCGCATCTCGGCAGGCTCGTTGACCGTCCAGACGTGCACCTCGACGCCCCAACGATGCGCCGCGCTCACGCTCTCGGGCGTGACCAGCCGCCATGACTCGTACTGCGGCGGCACCTGGAACGCATCGCCGGGCGGGCGATAGGTCGCGTCATTGCGGGCGAGCGCCTGAAACATATTGCCGACTTCGAGCGCCGAAAAGTTGGTCGGAATCCCCGGCGCGAGCTGGCGAATCTCGTCGAGCGGCTGCTGATGTTCGCTGACGACAATCACGCGCCGCCGGATCCCGACGCGATCGATGATCTCGAGCATCGCTCGCGTCAGGCTCGGCTCGGTCTGCTTCACCTCGATCACGAATCGCTCGCCGGAAAACTCGCTCAACACTTCGTGCAGCTTCGGGATGCGGAAGCCGCGCCCGCGAAACGGATACGCGCCGTTGCCGGTGGTGAAGTTGAATCCCGCGTCGGATGCCGCCAACTCCGCATAGGTGAGCTGCGCGATCTTGGCGTCGCGCCCGCACATCCGTTTCAAGTCGGCGTCGTGCGCGACCACTACCTCGCCGTCGCGCGTCGTATGAATGTCGAGCTCCATACAATGAGCGCCCGCCGCGGCTGCGGCCCGAAACGACTCGATCGTATTCTCGGGCCGGGCGCCGCTGTCGCCACGATGGGCGATTGCGCGCGGGCGGGGCGGGGCGAAGAAATCGCTGTCCAGCGTGTCACGCATCGCCGGCCATCATCGCCGATTGCGCGCGGATGGGAAAGCCTAACGCGCCTGCGCCGCGAGCGCTTCGATCTCGGTGGCGAGTTTGAAGTCCTTGTCGGTCACGCCGCCTTCACTATGGGTCGAGCAGGCGAACTGCACCCGCGTGTAGTTGATCGTGATATCGGGATGATGGTCGGCGGCCTGGGCGATCGCGGCGACACCGTTGACGAGGTCAATCCCGTCCATGAACTCCTTGAATTTGAAGAGTTTGCCGATCGCGTTGTCCTTGTACTCCCATCCCGGCAGCGGTTTGAGCTTTTCGGTGATCTGCTTGGTGCTGAGCTTTGCCATCGTCACTTCCTCCAATCCGGCTTGATCGCGAAGGCCATGCTAGATAGTCAAGCATTAAAGGAATCATATGGCGAACAAGATTGTCACCGATGAAATCCGCAAGCTGATCGGCAGCGAGAGCAAACCTCATACGGTCGAAGTCGAGCGCGGCGCGATCCGCCGCTTCGCCGAGGCGATCGGCGATTCGAGCCCGCAGTTCAACGATGAACAGGACGCGCGCCTCACGCAGTGGGGCGGCATGATCGCGCCGCCCACTTTCGGCCGCTCGCTGGGCGGCGGCTTCTTCGGGCTCCAGATCGATATGCCGGTCTTCCGCGCGCTCGACGGCGGTTCCGAATGGGAGTACTTCGAGCCGATTCGGCCGGGCGACCGGATCACGGTGATATCGAAGCTTGCCGATATTCGCGAGGCCGCGGGACGGCTCGGCCCGATGGTCTTCATCGTCACCGAGACCCGCTACACCAACCAGTTCGGCCAGCTTTGCATAGTCCAACGCTCGACCGGAATTCGCTACTGAGAGGGAAACTAATCATGGCGCGGCAATTTTACTTCGAGGACGTTGAAATCGGCCAGGAAATTCCGAGCCTGGAGAAGGATCCGACCACGCAGCAACTGGTCCGCTACGCCGGCGCGTCCGGCGACTTCTACCAGATTCACTATGACAAGGATTTCGCGCTCGCCAACGGGCTGCCCGGCGTAATCCTGCACGGCGCGCTCAAGAACGCCTTCCTCGGCCAGCTCATGACGGACTTCGCGGGCGAGCACGGAAGGCTCCGCAAGCTCGCGGTGCAGTATCGCGGGATGGATCAGCCGGGCGCGAAGATCATTTGCCGCGGCAAGGTCACCAAGAAGCGCGTCGACAACGGCGAGCATCTGGTCGACTGCGAAATCTGGCTCGAAAATGCCAAGGGCGAAAAGACCACGCCCGGCAGCGCGACCGTGGCGCTGCCCTCGCGCGCCGCATAACGAACCCGATGCCGGAGCGCCGGAAGTTTCCCGCTCACGCTTTCGAAGCCGCCGACGCGACCCGCGGCGCGCCCGAGCCGCACTACGCGAACGTGCTGGTGCGGCTGCTCGCCGCCCACGCGCTGGCCGAAAAGCTGACCGCGCAGGGTTACGAGCGCGCACTCGACCACGTCTCCCAGCCCGATCTTCGCCCGCTGATCGAGAAGAACCTGATCGAGGAGCGCAAACATGCCGCCCTGATCTATCGGGCGCTGGCCGAACTTGGCGTTACCGAAACCGCCGCCGACCGCTCGATGATCTCCGCGCTCAAGAGCCCGTCATTCGAGGCGCCGCGCCATTTCGCCGAGCGCGCCACCGGCGAGCTGGATCTCCTGATGGCGAGCCTGAGCCTCGACATGACCGGTCTGCTGATGATCAGCGAGAACTACTGCGAGTCCAGTTATGCGCCACATAGCCGCGCCGCGCAGATAATCGTGGCGGAAGAGGCCGACCACGACGAATTCGCCGCCGGCGAGCTGCGCATCGCGGTCGAGCGCTTCGGCGTCGAACGCGTGAATCAGGCGCTGCGGCAATGGGTCCCGCGCGCCGCCAATTTCTTCGGCCCGCCCGGCAGCGGCTTCACCCGCGATTGCCTGATCTATGGCCTCAAGGCGTGCGACAATCAGGATCTGGCCGGCCTGTATCTCGAGATGCTGTCGCGGCGGATCGCGCAGGCTGGCCTCCAGATGCCGCAGCTCACCACAAATTACCCGCGCGCGCTGGCCTGATCGCCCCGTAGCTGGCGGCTTCGATAGCACGGGCCGGCACGGAGGCCGGCCCCTACCCAATGTAGGAGCTTCGCTCAGGGTAGTGGCCGGCGTCCCTGCCGGCCATCCGACGCCAAGACCACACACTCGCGGCCGTTCCCTCTTTCACCGCAAAGCCGAAATGGCTATGTTTGCGAGTTCCGGTGCCGAGATGAAACCTTCCCGCGTCTCCCAGGCTGAAGCTGCGGCGGCGACGACGCTATCCGAGCGCGAGGTCGCGCGCGCGTGGGACGGCAACGCGGATTCGTGGGCCGAGCAGGTGCGCAGCGGCGGCGACGCCTATCGCGAGCACTACAACAATCCCGCGTTCCTCGAATTCATCGGTGATCTGCGCGCGCAGCGCGTGCTCGACGCGGGCTGCGGCGAGGGCTACAACACGCGCATCCTTGCGCGGTGCGGCGCCCATCTGACCGGCGTCGACCTCTCGGCGCGGATGATCGAGCTGGCGCGGGACGAAGAGCATCGCGAGCCGCTCGGAATCCGCTACGAAGTCGGCTCGTTTTCCGATCTCGCGATCTTCGCCGAGGCGAGCTTCGACGCGGCGGTCTCCTTCATGGCTCTGATGGACGGCCCGGATTTTCCCGGCGCGATGCGCGCGATCTATCGCGTGCTCAAGCCCGGCGGTGTGCTGACCTTCAGCCAGATCCATCCCTGCTTTATCACCAAAGGGCTCTCGTGGATTCGCGACGAGGCCGGCCACGAAACCGGCCTGACCGTCGCCCGTTATTTCGACGACACGGCGTGGGTCGAACGCTGGAAGTTCAAGTCGGCGGCCGATAGCACGCAGGTCGAGCCGTTCGCGGTGCCGCGCTTCGACCTCATACTTTCCGACTATATCAACGCGGTGATCGACGCGGGCTTCGTCCTGCGCCGCATCATGGAGCCACGCCCGATTGAAGAGGCCTGCCGCGAGCATCCGTGGCTCCAGCGTTGGCGCGATCACGTGCCGCTGTTCTTCTACGTCCGCGCCCAAAAGCCGCGCTGATTCGGGAGCCCTCGCGGATGAGCCCGCAACCGATGCATCGAATCGTCACCTTATTGCCGAGCGCGACCGAGATCGTTGCGGCGCTGGGCTTCGCCGACTCGATCGTCGGCCGCTCGCACGAGTGCGATTATCCGCGGGAGATCGAAAACCGGCCGGTCTGCACCGCGCCAAAATTCAAGGTCGGCGGATCGAGTGCCGAAATCGATCGGCGCGTAAACGCGGTAGTGCGCGACGCTCTGTCAGTTTATTCGGTCGACGCAGATCTGATCCGCCGGCTGAATCCCGACGTGATCGTCACCCAAACCCAATGCGAAGTCTGCGCGGTGAGCCTCCGCGACGTGGAAGACGCGGTGGCCGCCACGCTTGGCGCTCGTCCGCAAATCGTGCCGCTGGCAGCCGTCGCCCTGGCTGAGATTTGGGAAGATATCGAGCGCGTCGCGCGAGCGCTGGACGCGCCGGCGCGGGGCGTCGAGCTGACGGGCCGGCTCAAAGCGCGGACCGCCGCGATTGCCGATCGCGCAGCCAAGATCGATTCGCGCCCGGCCGTCGCGTGTATCGAATGGATCGACCCGCTGATGGCGGCGGGAAACTGGATGCCCGAGCTGGTCGCGATGGCAGGCGGGCGCAATGTCTTCGGCGCGGCCGGGCAGCATTCGCCGCGGGTCACGTTCGAGGACCTGGCCGCGAATGATCCCGACGTGATCGTGCTCGCGCCGTGCGGCTTCGACATCGCGCGGACAATGAGCGAAATACAGGCTCTGAGCGGCCGCGGGGGATGGGCGAATCTCAAGGCGGTGCGAGAAAGCCGGGTGTTCGTGGTCGACGGGAATCAGTACATCAACCGCCCCGGCCCGCGCATCGTCGAGTCGCTGGAAATCCTCGCCGAGCTGATTCGTCCCGATGCGTTCCGCTTCGGCCACGAGATCTCCGGCTGGCGGCGTGCGTGAGCCGCAGACGCCGATTACTTCAGCGCCGCCGTGGGTAACATCTCCACTTTGCCGCTTGCCAGGCGATAGATCCCACCGACGATCTTGAGCTGGCCGCTTTCGACCATCGCGCGCAACGGCTTCGAGCTCGTGAGCTTCGCGACGGTCAACTCGACGTTGGCGCGGATCGCGTTGGCGACCGGATCACCGGCCATCCCCTTGGTCGCCGCGACTGCCGGCCGCAGTTCGGCGAGCATCGGGCCGACATCGCCCGGCTCGTCATGTGCCGCGACCGCCGCGGTGACGGCACCGCATTTCTCGTGGCCGAGTATGAGGATCAGCCGCACTCCGAGATGCTTGACGGCGTAGTCGAGACTCTCGATCGCGACCGGGTCGGCGACGTTGCCGGCCAACCGCACGACGAACAGGTCGCCCAGGCCCGCGTCGAACACCAGTTCGGGCGGAACGCGGGAATCCGCGCACCCGAGCACCGCGGCGAACGGATGCTGTCCGCCGGCGACCTCGGTGCGCCGCTGCGTGCTCTGATTGGGATGCTCTACCTGCCCGGCCGCGTAGCGCTGATTGCCGTCCAGCAGGCGTTGGAGAGCCTGGGCCCCGTCGACCGCGACCGTGCCCGGCGCCGCGAGCGCTTCCATTGCCGCGAACAATACCACCATCGCTGCGATCAGACACGTGCTAAACCTGTAGTTTTTCTTCATCGTCGATTCATACCTTCCGGCCGCGCCAGATCACCCGGCCGAGAATTTTGAACGCTTCTGCGGGAGCGACTTCCAGGCCATAGAGTGGATTGTCACTCCGAACCTCCACTGCGCCATCGATCCGCTTGACCAGGCGCTTTACCGCCAGCCCGTCCGGTCGGATGATCGCATAAATTCCGTCGAGCGCGAACCGGTACCCGCTAACTTCAATCAGCAGGAGATCGCCGTCGTGGACCGTCGGCGCCATCGAGTCGCCGCGCGCCTCGATCAGGGCCAGACGGTTGGGATCGACGCGCAGGCTATCGTGAATCCAGTCGGCTCGAAAGGCCAGGTGATCCACAATCTGATCGCTGCTCACCGAAAGCTCATCGCGCGACGCGGCCCTGATCTCGCCGCGCGGCACAAAAACGAAGCTCTGATCGTCGCGAGACATTTCGCCTTCACCGGTAACCAGCCATCGAATCGAAACCCCGGCGGCGTTGGCCAGCTTTACCAGCCGCTGGCGCGACGGATCCGACTTTCCACTCAGGTACTTGCCGATGACCGCACGGGATAATCCGCTGCGCTCGGAGAGCTGCTTCGGGCCACCCACGGCTATGGCGAGCTTTTGGATGCGAACCGAGAATCGGCCCTGCTCCCGGTAGCGTGGTTCGGCTTTCACAGACCCTGATTTCGGGTAAGAACCCATGGACACATTTGTATTGATTTGCCACTACGTTTGTGTAAACTACGAATTGGCGGTGAGGGGGGGATGAAAGGGGAGTTCTTGATATCCAGCCCGATGGCTTGGCCGCGCCTCAGGTCTTCCGTCGGCCGTCTCCCTGAAAAACTGAATCCTGCTTTCCAGCCCGGCTCGCGCCCGACCCACCGTGTCAAAAAAATCTCCTGGCTTCGCCAATGGCCGCAAGGCCTGGAGGGTGGCAATGAAAAAAGCGAGTGGACCGTCGCAGGCTGCCAGGTGTCCCGCACCCTTTTTTGGCTGCTGCAATGTCCCATTTATCGCGACCCGCAGCAAGGATTCCGCTTTCCGCACGACGGCTCGCGGGCTGCGGGTAAGAGGCACTGAGCAATTGCGCGCAACCCTGATTCGCGCTGGAACCGCGGCTTACGCTGCGCATTTTGATCGCCGGGTCGATGCCGGGCGCAACCGGGCGAAGCGAAAGCTCGAACTGCGATCTCGGAGCCGGCGCGCGCGGATCGAGAGCGAAGGAAAAAAAGGGGGAACCATGATCGAGGAGACCGACCGTGAGATCGAAGGCGCGGCTCGAATCTATGAGCGCGCGAAGAAGTGGGGCCATCTGCCGGCCGCGATGACGTTCGAGAGCTTTCTCGCCGCACTCAGGCGCGGCGACGATCCCTACCTGGGAGTGTGCCGCTGCGGCGATAGCGCTTGAGGCCCGGGCGCCTGGCGCTCCGGTCATAGCAATTTGACGTTCCGGTCGCGCGTGGAGCGGGGAGGAGGCTTGCGATGGGTGGCAGCGTTAGTGATCGGCTCACCTTTAGACAGATTGCGTCGGAGTTGGGCGACGAGTTGGGGCAGAAACTGATCAGCGGCTTCGGCGGCACCCGGGTCTATATCCCTTTGCAGCCCGACGATTCCAGCCCGCTGGTCCGGGTGCTCGGTCGCGACGTGGCGCGCGCGCTGGGCCGGCGCTTCGGCGGCGAGGCGGTCGACGTTCCACTGCACAAAACCCGCGCCGATCGCAATCGGGACCGCGCTGCGATTCTCGAGCTGCGCGAAGACGGGCGCAGCGTATCCGCGATCGCGCGCCGGATGGGATGCAGCGAGCGCCACGTCTATCACGTACTCTCGCGCCGCGATCAGGCGTGAAATCGCCGCCGCCGTCCTCGTCGCCGATTTCTACTCGACGGTGATCGTGCTCAGGGTCGAAGGCAGATTCGTGAACTTGATCGGAGTGCCGCTCGCGTTGGTCGCGTCGATCCGGACGATCGTCTGGACCGAAGACTGGTTCTTGCACGACGGACAGGGATCGCATCCGGCCTGCGTAACGGCGAGCATCGTCAACCCCATCGCCAGCGTGAGGATCACGCGCCGGCGCGGCGCCCGCAGCGGCAGCATCGCCAGCCCCAGAATCGTAAGACCGAGCGCAAGACCGAACGGAAGACCGGTCGGCAGTCCGCCGAGTCGCTTCGCGCGCTCGGCGCCCAGCGGGATGATCATGCCCGCCATCGCGACTTTCGGCCCGCCGAGCGTGCCGATCACGGCCGCCGGGTCGATGGCCGACATCACGTTGGTGCTGATCGTCACCGTCAGAGTGATCTTCGCGGTCGACTTGGCCGGGAAGTTGAACGGCGGATCGAAGGCAAACACCGTGGTCCCATGCGGCGGCGCGACCCGGGTCGATTCGACCGCGTTACCGGAGCTAATCGTCACCTTCGCCGAAGAGAACAGGGCCGCATCGCTAAAGCTGACGGTGACGGAGTTCACGGTCTGAGGGCTGTCGGTCGGATTCGAGATCGTGGATCCGCCGCCGCCCAAGGTTTGACCGGGCTGGCCGACGCCCGTGACCGGGCTCACGATTACCGGCTCGGGCGGTCCGGCGGTCGGCGTTGGAGTTGGAGGGCCGATCGAAGTTGGCGTCGAGGTCGGTGCAGACGGCCCGGTCGGCGTCGGCGTGATCGAGGCGGTTGCTGTTACTGAGACGGTCGGCCCCGCCGATGGGGTGGGCGTCGTGGAGCCGGTTGGTGTCGGAGTCGGTGTTGGCGTTGGGGTGGCAGTGGGTGTCGCCACCGGCTGACTGTAGAACAACACGCGATTGTTGCCAGTATCTCCGATCAGCAGGTCGCCGAGCCGATCAATCGCGACTCCCTCGGGTGAGCACAGCGAGGCGGCCCCGATTCCGTTCGCGTTGCATCCGGTCGAGCTGAAGTTGGCCTGGCCGAATACCACCGCGGCGGTAGTGCCGCCGCCATTGAGAGCCAGTGGCATGTTGTATTCGAGCACGCGGCTGTCAGCGGTGTCGGCGATGTAGAGATTTCCCACGCGATCCACGAACAAGCCCTGGGGATTGCAGAGACTGCCCGGACCGATCGTGGGATTCGCACCGGGCGTCGGGCACGGGTTCGCGACCGACTGGCCGAACACCAGTCCGGCCGTCACGTTCGCCGGCGGTGTCGCGGTTTCATTGAACTCGACGGCGCGGTTGTTGGCCGAGTCCGTGATGTAGACGTTGTTTGCTTGATCGACCGTGACCGCGGCCGGCGAGTTCAGCCCGGTCGCGCCGCGGCCCGCGGTTTTGGTGACGAAGCTCGTGCCGGTTGCGCCCTGGCCGAAGACCAGGTCCGCGACGTTGTCGCCGCTGCCCGGGATCGTGGTCTGGCTGAGCGGCGTGTTGTACTCGAGCACGCGATTGTTCTGGGTGTCGGCCACGTAGAGATTGCCCGCGAGGTCGAGCGCGAGACCCGTTGGCGCGCAGAGCGTTTCGGCGCTCGGCTGAGTGCCGCCCAGATTGCATAGCTGGGAACTGAAGTCGTCGACCTGGCCGAACACAATATTCGCGCTTTGCCCGGCGCTCAGGCCCTGGTTGGCCAGGATCGCGAACGGATTGAAGTACTCGAGCACGCGATTGTTGCCCGCGTCGGCCACGTAGAGATTGCCCGCGCTGTCGACCGCCGCGGATTGCGGCGCGCACAGCGTTGCGGCCGTCGGGGTGCCCGAATTCGCGCCAGGGCTCGGAGTCCCGCTCTGGGAGTTGCACGCGCGGGTGAACAGGTCGGGCTGTCCGATCACCAGGCTGGCGGGCGCGTAGTTGTTGAATGATTCGGCGTCGGCGTAGCCCAGCACGCGATTGTTGCCGCGGTCCACCACGTACAGATGGTTGGGGGTCGCGCTGAAGTCGATCGCCAGCAGGGCCGGCGTCGCGAGCTTTTGCGCATCGACGTTCTCGGCCGTGCCGTGGATAAAGTCGGGGCGTCCCAGCACCGCCGAGGGCGTGTTCACCCCGGCCGCGAAGAACAGCACGCGGCTGTTGCCGGCGTCGGCCACGAACAGATTGCCGGCGGCATCGAGCGCGACGCCCGCCGGATCGCACAAGCTGCCGGCGGCCGGCGTCTGGCCGGCGCCGAGATTACATTCGCTCGCGCTGAAGCTGTCTGCCTGCCCGTAGACCCGATCGGCCGTCACGACGCCGTTGGGGTTGAGCGGCGTCAGATATTCCAGTACGCGACTGTTCGAAGTGTCGGCGACGAACAGCGTGCCCCCGTGGTTCAGCACCAAACCCTCAGGTGAGCACAGCGTGGCAGCGCCAGGATTACTCCCGCCGTTGCAGGTAGTTCCGCCGAAGCCGCTCTGGCCGATGACCTCGTTGGCGGTAACGTTGGCCGGCGGACTTGAAGCCTGGCTGTACTCGAGCACGCGGCTGTTGCCGGAATCCGCGATGTAGACATTGCCCGAATCCGTCGAGTGCGATCGCTGCGGGCGAGGCGAGGCCGTTCGCACCGGCGCCAGCGGTGGCCGAGCCGAAGCTCGTGCCGCTCGCGCCCTGGCCGAAAACCAGGTCGGCGGTCGTGTTTCCGCTGCCCGGCACCGCGGTTTGCACAAGCGGCGTGTTGAACTCGAGCACGCGATTGAACTCGGTGTCGGCCACATAGAGATCGCCGGCGGCATCGACCGCGACTCCGTCTGGTCCACACAAGGTGTTCGCCGCTGGAGCGGTCCCGCCCGGCGTATCGCAGGCGCCCGCGCCCTGACCAAACTCCAGGTTGGCGCTCTGCCCGGCGGTGACGCCGCTGTTGAACGGCGGATTGTACTCGAGCACGCGATTGTTCTGGGTGTCAGCCACGTATAGATTGCCCGCGCCATCGACCGCAACGCCCAGAGGACCGCAGAGCGTTGCCGCGTCGGCCTGGCCGCCCTCATTGCAGAGGCCCGAGAAGAGGTCGGGCTGTCCGATCACCAGGTCCGCGGGGGCTCCGTTCGCGAACGACGCCGCGTTCTGGTAGCCGAGCACGCGATTGTTCTGGGTGTCGGCGACATACAGATGCGGAGTCGCTGAGCTGACGTCAACCGCGACCGCCGACGATGACGCGAAGGTCTGCGGGTCAACGGTGTTGGGTGTCTGATGAACGAAGTCGGGCTGTCCCAGCACCGCATCGGCAATCGTGTCGCCGGTAGCGGCGGGCAATCCCGCGACCAGCGCAATTACCGCCAGCAGGGCCGCCGCGAGCGCGCCCAAACTCAAGCGCGCGCTCGGCGGATTGATTTTCGAGGGCATCCCTAGTCTTGATACCCGGACGGGCGGCAGGGAGACAACAACAAAGCGCCAAACGGCGCGCATCCCGACTCATCGATTAACGCCGAGCGGATGACGCTTCAGAAAGTCCAGCATCGCGTCGTTTGATCGCTTGGGCCAGACCGCATGATGGGCCGCGCCCTTGAGCCCGTTCCACCATCCGATCGATCCCCCAGCCATCGGATTGGTTCCACACGAATCGTCGCAGTTGGCCGACTGGCCCGATGAATCCAGAACCACGTCCACGAAGTCGCCGCCGAGCGCCCGGATTTGCACCGCCAGCACGTTGCCGTTGGGGCAAATTCCGCCGATATCGCAACTGTTGCGAACGTGCATGATCGGCAGGCGCGGGTTTGCCACTGCGATCTCGGTGAGGCCCGTCGGCGGAGTGGCGCGCGGCACTTGCGGGCACGCGTCATCGAACGCGCCGAAGGGACTGGGCGCCGAATAAACGGCTGCGGCCGCAATCGCTGGCCGGTTGAGCGCGTACAGGATCGCCATCGCGGCGCCGTTGGACCATCCGGTGAGATAGATCCGCTGGCGATCGACCTTGCCGCTGGAAACTTCCTCATCCACGAAGTGATCGATCGTAGCGGCGTCCACGTTCTCAGCGTACGTAACGCCCGCAATAGTCACATCGCCCCCCGGGTTGAACTGCCGGTACCAGGTGTCCCATCCGATGCCGGTCGAATCGAAGCCGGGATAGTAGTGCGCGGTGTCGCGTCCTTCGGGCGCCAGGAGGATAAAGCCCGGCCGAGCGCCGCCCAGATCGCTCTGCCCGATCAGGCCCTTGAGGCTCGTCACCAGGATCGAGTCCGCGGTTGCGAGCGAGCCGTGCAGGAACACCACCAGCGGCAACGGTCTCTCCGCGATCGCCGCCGCGGGCTCATACAGGCACGCGTACCGATCCGCGCCGCCGGAATCCGTCCATGGACCGAGGGTCACGCCGCCGATGCAGATTGGATTGTGATCGGAGACGAAGTCCGCGAAGAAGCCGTGCCGTTCTTGCGCCGGCGGATCGCCAAACGGGCCGCATCGCGAATCTCCGGCGGATGCGCCGGTCGCCGCCAGCGCCGCGCCGAGCACGATCGCCGCGATAGGGACCATCGCAGCGGTGAAACCGCGGACCGATCGGAGCCGGGAATAAAATCCGCTCACGGGACTGTCAAACCAGCACCGACTTGGCCAGCCGGAGCGCCTCGGCCACCGACCAGGCCTGGAAGGGGCATCCGCGCGGCGTATGCGGCGGGTCGCCATCGGCAATCTCGGAGATGTGTCCGATTCCGGCCTGAGCGAGATGGTCGAGCAACGGTTTAAGGAACCGCTGCGTGGCCTCGCGGCGCGCCTCGGCAGTGCCTCCACGCACGCGCACCCACGCCTCGGCGAACGGGCCCATCAACCACGGCCACACGGTGCCCTGATGGTACGCCGCGTCACGTTCGCGCACGCCGCCCTGGTAGCGTCCGCAGTAGCCGGACTCACCGGCAGCCAGCGAGCGCAGCCCCAGCGGCGTGAGCAGGCGCGCCTCGACTGCGTCGACCACGCGGCGGGCCTGCGCCGGCTCGAGCAGGCAGAGCGGCAGTCCGCCGACCGCGAAGATCTGATTGGGGCGAAACGACGCGTCTACTGCGCCGCGCTGATGATCGGGATCAACCACGTCGTAGAGATATCCGGCGGGCTCGTTCCAGAAGCGCGCGCGGAAACTCTCCAGGCCCCGGGTGAACAGCTCGCTCCAGTGCGGCGAGTAGCGCTCCGCGATCTTCAGCGCGTTGAGCCACAGCGCCGCAATTTCGACCGGCTTTCCGATCCGTGGCGTCACCACCCAGTCGCCGACCTTGGCGTCCATCCAGGTAAGTTGCACGCCCGGCTCGCCCGCCGCAATCAGCCCGTCGTCATCGAGACGGATCCGATAGCGAGTGCCGGCCGCGTAGCCCGCCAGGATCGCCTCGACCGCGCCGCGCAACCGGTCGGCCTCTTGCGGTGCGATCATGCGCGCGGCGCGCTCGCACGCGCGCAGGTAGTCACCGACCGCGATCACGAACCACAACGACGCATCGACGGCGTTGTACTCAGGCTCCTGGCCCCGCTCGGTGAAGCGGTTGGGTAGCATCCCGCGCGACACCGCGCCGCTCCATTCGAGCAGTATCGAACGGGCTTCCTCGAGCCGGCCGGTGGCGAGACAGAGCCCGCGAATCGAGATGAACGTGTCGCGTCCCCAATCGTTGAACCACGGATAGCCGGCGACGATCGTATGGCCCTCCGCGCGGCGCACGACATAGGAATCGACCGCGCGCTCGAGTCGCGAAGCGTACGCGCGACGACGCTGCGTTTCGGCGGCGCGCAGCCGCGTTAAGCATTCGAGCGGCGACTCGCGCTGGCCGAGCACGTCCGCGTCATGACCTTGGGCGCCGAACAGGCAGACCGCTTCGCCGCGTCCCAGGTCGAAGACCAACTCGCCAGGAGAGGCGAGATCTTCGGTGAAATCGAGTCCGCGCGCGCGCTCCTCGCTGTAGAGAAAGTTGTGGTACCAGTCCGGATGATGACGGTACTCGCCGTTTGAGTACGAGATGATCGGCGGCAGGTCGTGATACGGCCGCCAGATCACGCGGCCCTCGCGCACCGTGGGGTCGAAGCAGAAGGCCGGGTTCTCATGATGCAACGAATGGGGATCGCGCCCGGACAGAAACGGCCGCACGTGCAGGGCCGCCTGCCCGGTGGCATTTCCGCCAGCGAGCCGCCATGCGATTGCGACCACACTCGCGCCGCGCACCGCGAAAATCTCCTGCTCGACTTCGATCCCGTCGCCCCGGTATTTCCATCGCGGCCACGGCTCGGCGGCGAACTCGGCCAGATGTTGGGCGCCGTCGGGATGAATCTGATCGGGCGCGTACCGCTGCGAGGAGAGCGCGAAACTCCCGGCGCCGGTCTGCAGCCAGGCGTCAAACCCGTTGACCAGCACCAGCCTGCCGGTAGGGGGAGTGGTCGCGGTGAGCAACAGGGCATGATAGCGGCGGGTCCGGATGCCGTTGACGGCGCCGCTGGCAAAACCACCCAGCCCGTCGCCTTCCAGCCACTCGCGGCCGTCTTCAGATTCAGATCGCATCCCTGATCAGCTCGCACCCGGTCCCGGTTTCGCCGCATAGTACAGCGCCGATCGGTTCAAGACCAGCGGCCTGATTGCGGCCGCACGTTGCGCCGGCGCGCCGCGAATCGCGGAGCGTGGCGCGCGCGCGTGACAATAATGTTTGTCAACTTGACGTATTTTGCGTCTATTTGTTGACACAGCTCGCACTGCATGTTAAAAATCGGGTGGTCGGGGCGAGCCAGGCTGCCGGAGCGGCCCCGCACAAAAGAAAGCCATGACGCCACGCCGATCCGCCGCCCGCCCGAGCCGCCGCAGCGCCGCAGCTGCGCCGGCCTGCGGCCGTCCGCCGCAGCGCGAACTGACGCCGGCCAGGCTCGTCAAAATCGTCGCGCGCGAGATGCCGCGCGGCGCCGAGTGCCGCGATTGCGTGTCGGTGGGCGATACCCGCAGCGCCGGGCGCGCGCGCTCCAAGCGGGTCTGGAACAGCTTCCGCAACGACCAGGCGCTGCAGCGCGCGCTCAAGGTCTCGGTCGCCGAGGTGGAGATGCTCGCGCAGGTGGCGCTGATGGGCGAGATCCATCAGCCGTGCGACCTGGTGTTCATCCTCAAGACGCTGCGCTCCGCATTCCAGGCCTGACCCATCACCCGCGCAACGGGCGTCGCCGTACCGGCGCGGGCCGTTCCGGCCGGATTATTCCAGGTCCGCCGCCACTTGACTTTTTGTAGGACTAGCTTAACCATCAGATATATGGAAACCCGGCCGGGCGCGGATGCGCCCCCCACTCGCCGCGGGTCAGCCCGCACGGTACCGGGGGCGGACGGCGCAGTGCTGGCGCAGCGGCCCCTGCCGTGGCCGCCGCCCGGTGTCTCGCGGCGCCGCGCGCTCGGCATCCACGCCCATCGATGTGTCGGCTGTGGCGCCGACTTCCGCTGTCCCGGGCCCGACGACACCGGTTTGTGCGCCCCGGTCTGCCCGCCGTGCTACTGGTTCGAGCTCGGGATGCAATTGAAGATTTACTCGACGGTGGTAGCCGCGCTGGGCCGCCGGCGGGCCGAAATCGAGCGGCGGATTGGGAGCGCAGCCTGCCGCAGCGTGCAGCGGAAACGGAAACGGCAGCGGCTCTCGCGCGAGCAGAAGCTGATGGCGGCCTTCCCCGACCGGACTGCGCGCAGTCACAACGGGGCTCAGCGCAACGGCCTGGTGCCCGGATTTCTCACCCGCCGCCCGCGCTGATGCGCCGGACCTGCGGCCGCAGGCGCGCGGCCTACATGAAAAACGGGCCCGCCAGATCCTTGAACCGGCCGTACATCAGGTAGACTTTCACGCCCCGAACCTGCGGGTGATCGACCGGGCGCGTGCCGATGGTCTTGAGACCGAGTTGCTTGTAAAGCTCGTGCAGTGACACGACCGGATTGGAGATCACCAATTCGGGCCGGCGCGAAAACAGGAATAACCGTACCGTGTCGGTCATCACGGCCATCAGCCGCTCCTTGCGCAGCTCCGAATCGACCACCATCCCGCCGAACTCGTAGATGTCGCCGGCCAGCAATCCTTTGAACAGCGCCAGGGGGTAGAGATGTCCCAGCGTGACCGGTGATTCGGCGAGCGAGCGCGCCCAGAACGCGCCCACCAGTGGCGGTCGCTTGCTCTCGCGGCCGGGTCGAATCCAGTAGAGGCCGAAGTGCAGCGCGAGCGGCCAGAGCATCATGTGGACCTTGCGCTCGAGCGCGCCCAGCTCACCGCCGGCTTTTTTGTATAGCTGCGCCAGCTCCCGCAAGCCCTGCGTAGTCCCGATCGGCCGGACCTCGATAAACTCGCCTTGCTCCTCCGCGACTTCAATAGCGCCTTGATCGGTCTGAGCGGGTGTAGAGCCTGAATCCTGAGCCGTGTCAGGTGGAGTTGACTCAACGCGCTCGGCCGGGTTCGTGTCTCCGTTGGCGGAGACGGCTGAAGTCTCGCGATTTTTCGGAGTTTTCGTCCGAGCCGGAGATTCACCGAGCGCGATGCTGATCAGGTCGTCGGTTCGCCTTGGCATGGGGCATGCATTTCGGCGCGCACCTCGCTCTCACACCGCACTCCGCTCAACCATCTTGTGCTGCCTACTAAGTTCGTGACTATAATCGCCCGCGCTGGGATAAGCCAAGCAAAAGTGGTTGTGGTGGTGGAGGCGGCAATGGCTTCACTGGTGAATGTAAGATCGACATTGATGGCGGCGGGGCGGCGCTCGGGCGGATCGGCGAGCCAGTCCGATGCGCTTAATGTACGCGAGGTCGACGCGCTGGTCGCGCGGCTGCTGGAAGAGATCAAAATTCCGTTCGCCTCCCTCGGCAAGCGCGTCCTCACTCAGCTCAGCGATCTCAAGCAGGTTCTGTCGGCCGACTACTGCGAAGCGCCGGGGCTGCCCGAGAGCCGGCTGACCAACGAGCTGGCGCACGCGGTCGAAACCGAAATCAAGGCGCGGGCCGACGTTTGGAAGGAGTGGGACGACCCGGCAAGTTCGGCGACCTGGTGAAGAAATTCGGTTCGCGCGAGATCGAAGTGCGCGCCGAGCCTTATCGTGAGGGCTCGGGACTCGGGCTGCGCGGCTTCTTTGCCCGCGCCGAGGTTGGCCGCAAGTCCAAGTTCGTGATCTTCCTCAACACGGCGCATCATCCGGCTGCGGTCGCGGCGACTCTAGGCCACGAGCTTGGCCACTATCTCTACGGCTCGTTCGTGGGCGAGACCGCGCCGATGACGGCCTTTATGGAAGGGACCTTCACCGCCCATCTGCACGAGGAGCACGAACTGTTTGCCGACTCGCTGGTTGCGCTCTCGGCCTATACGCCGGAGCTGATCAAAACCATCGGCCGTATCGACCGGCTGGAACCTGGGAAATCGGAGAAGTTTTTCAACCGGATTCAGAGGACCTACGAGGCCATCGGGCCGCGCTTTAAGCTCGATTTGAGCCAGAAGGGCATCACCGCTCCCTGGCGCGTCTGCTACCTGACCTCAATGATTCATTTTTTCAAGCTGCGCTGCGCGCTGCTTGAGACTGCCGGCGTCTAGCGGCTTCTCGCTTCGGATACGCGGCACCCCGAACGCAGGCGGCTTCGAGCCGCTGCGTTCGGGGCCGTACTCCCGGAATCGTACGGCCGCCAGAAGCTGCGGATCACAGACATTGATAGAGCGACTGGATCAGCGACCCCGCCCGCGCGAACGTCACGATTCCTTGCCCCATCTGGTTCATCGTGTAGCCGAAGCCGAGGTTCGCGTCCGGGTTGGCAAAGCCGATCGAACCGCCGGCCCCCGGATGGCCGAACACGCGGGGATTCGGCCCCAGCGGCCACCCCGGCTGCGTGAGCATGAAGCCCAGCCCGAAACGGGTCTGGATGATCAGCACCGCGTCGGGACCGAACGACTGTTCGGTGTGGCAGCGCTCGATTTCCGCCGGACTGAGGACGTGAACGCCGTCGAGGTCGCCGCCGATTGCCAATGCGCCGTAAAGCCGGGCCAGCGATCGCGCGGTGGTGTGAGCGTTGGCGGCCGGGATCTCGGCGGCGCGCCACTGGCGACTGTTGACGGCGCCGCGGCGTGCCAGGGCAGGCGGATTGTTGAGCGCCTTCGCCATCACGCCGTCCCCGCCGCCCATCAACTGTTGCATCAAGTCCGCCTGATCAGCCGGTAGCGGCGGCGCCGGGATCACCTCCGCGGTCCGGGCGTCATGCAGTGCGTCGAGCCCGATATGGCAATCGAGCCCGAGCGGTTCGGCAACTTCCTTGCGGAAAAAAGTCCCGAGGCTCATCCCGCTGATTCTGCGCACCACCTCTCCGACGAGCCATCCGAAGGTCAGGGCGTGATAGCCGTGTTTGGTGCCCGGCTCCCACCACGGCTCCTGCTCGGCGAGCGCCGCGCACATCGTGTCCCATTGATAGATCGCCTCGGCCGGCAGCGGCTTTCTGATCGCAGGCAGACCGGCCTTGTGGCTCAGCAGCCAGCGCACGGGAATTTTGTCTTTGCCGGCCTGTGCGAACTCAGGCCAGTAGCGCGCCACCGGAGCGTCAAGGTCGAGCGCGCCGCGCTCCACCAGCCGATGGGCGCAGATCGCCGTCAGTCCCTTGCTGGTCGAGTAGACGTTGACGAGAGTATCGGGCGTCCACGGGCGCGTGCGATCCTGGTCCATGTAACCACCCCACAGATCGACGACCGGCCGGCCGTTGAGCGTTACCGCGACCGAAGCCCCCACTTCGCCGCGGCTCTCGAAGCCTTCGGCGAAGGCCTCGCGCACGCGCTCGAAGCGCGCCTCGCACTGTCCGTCGATGGGTGCCGCTGATGTTGTCATGGCCGAGACTCCTCTTCGCGCGGTGGTCGTTCCCTCTCATAACACGGGCGCAGGCGAGTCCAAATAAACCGGGTGCGCGGGCTGAGTCAGTCGATCGCTTAAGGATTTGGAACGGCTGGACTATGCTGGAACCTGATGACTTATCGCGGCGGATGTCATTGCGGCCGGGTCGCGTACGAGGTCGACGGCGAGTTGCGCGTGATCGGAGAATGCAACTGCTCGATCTGCACCAAGAAGGCCTACCTGCACTGGATCGTGCCGCGTGAAAGCTTCCACCTGCTCACGCCGGAGCAGGATCTCGCAACCTATCAGTTCAACAGGCGGATCGCGCAGCATCACTTCTGCCCGCAATGCGGCGTCGCGTCGTTCTATATCCCGCGCTCGGACCCGGACAAGGTCGACGTCAATGCGCGCTGTCTTGAAGGCGTGGACCTGTCGGCGCTGGAACGGCGCTTCACCGACGGCCGCAACTGGGAGCAGACCTACCCGCAACAGCATGCGAAGGAAAAGTAGAGGGCAGAACCGTGCCGACGTTGGGATTCACCCGGGCTGACTTCGACATCTTCAAGCTCGAGGGCTTCGACGAGCGGATGCAGCAGATTCTCGGACGCGTGCGCCCCAGGCTGGTCCGGCTCGGCAACGACCTCGCGCCCGAGCTGGCGCGCAAGCTGCATCTCGAGTTCTTTCCCCACGTCGCGCGCCACGCGCGGCGGACGGTGAATCCACCGCCCGAAACCTGGGCCGCGTTCGGCCCGTCGCCGAAAGGATACAAACGGTACGGTTATCTGGCTCTTTGTATCTCCGGGTTCGGAATCCATGCCCGCGCGGTGGTCAAATCGGAGGCCGACAACCGCGTCGAGATGGGGCGGCGGCTGGCGAATCAGGCCGCCGAGCTGACCCGGTCATTCAAAGGCACGTCGGTCGCGCGCTATGACCGGTGGAATTTCGAGCGGCTTCCGGCGCCGATTCCGGCCACCGACGAGTCTCTGGTGCGATCTCGCCCAGGGGCTCGCGAAGAAAACCGGCGGCCTGGATCTGGGCTTCGGATGGCCGGTCGCAGACGCGCTCAAGGTCGATCGCGCCGAGTTCGTGGACGCTTTCCGCGAGCTCGAGCCGCTCTACCGCGTCCTGCGCTCGGTGGCGTAGGCGCAGGATCGTAAGCGCGAGTTCAATATCCCAGTTCGCGGTCGAGTTGATTGAGGAGCGGCTGGCCGCGGCCGAAGCGGCGCAAATTGTCGGCGAACAGCTCGCACGCCTTGTCCATGTAACCGCGATTGGCGCCCGAGATGTGCGGCGTGAGGATCGCGTTTTCCAGCTCCCAGAGCGGGCTTTCGGCCTCCAGCGGCTCGCGCTCGAAAACGTTCAGCCCGGCGCCGCCGATCCGGTTCGCCTTGAGCGCCTCGACCAGCGCGGCTTGATCGATCACCTCGCCGCGCCCGATGTTTACGAGATATCCGCCGGCTTGCATCGCGGCGAGCTCGCCCGCGCCGATGAAGCCGCGGGTATGGGGCGTGAGCGGCAGGGTCACCGCGACGTAATTGCTCGCGCCGAGAATCGCGTTGCGCTCGTCCGGTCCGAAGAAGCGCTCGGGGATCGTCCCCTCGGGATCGCCAAGCCCTTTGGGAACCCATCCGGGATCAGCGCGCGATGCCGGATTGCGCTTGAGCGCGAGCACTCGCATGCCCAGCGCTTGCGCGATGCGCGCGGCCTCGCGCCCGATTGAGCCGTAGCCGATCACGCCCAGCGTCTTGCCGCGGACTTCGTCCACGGTCGCGTTCAACCGGCGCCGCGCTGTCCACTCGCGCCGCAACTGCGCGCGGATCGCGATATGAAAGCCATGCGAGTACCCGAGGATCGACGCGATGACGTATTCGCCGATCGGCGTCGCATGGATACCGCTCGAGGTCGTGATCGGGATCGGGACGTCCTTGAGCGGCCCTCCGAGCGCGTAGTCGGCGCCCGCGCTCAACAGTTGGATCCACTTCAAATCCGGCGCGATCGCCAGTGGATGCTCGGGGAACCTGAACCCGTGTAGCACGTCGCAACCCTCGCGCATCAGGACCGCGAGTTCGTCCGTCGTGCGGCACCGGCGATCGCGAATCTCGGCGCCGGCCGAGGCGTCCTCGATCAGCCGGCGCTGGGCGGGACTGAGTTCGTAGGCGCAGACGATCTTCATGACGGTTTGCCGAGTGACATCTGCACACTCTCACACGCCGGTCTTTTGCCGTTCAAGCGATTTCGGCATCTTGTCAGTTCGGCCTCGCGAGCCTATCATCCAAATCGGAGCGGGACCGTGAATCGGGTTTCATTATCGCAAAGCTCGGACACGAAGTCCTGCGCCTTGGCGGCCTGCCTGACCGTCCTCGCCCTGATCGTCGCCCCGGGCGGCGTTGCGCGCGCTCAGTCCGCTGGCGCTCCAGCCAACCCGTCATTTGCCCCGCAACCCGATAGCTCGGCGCCCTCGGCGAATATCCAGGGTCAGCACGAGGACGATCGCACGCTGGAGATCGCGCCGCAGAACGGGCGCGCGATCCCGCCGGACAGCGGTGTTCAGGAACTTCCCGGTGACAAGGAATACTCGCCGAATCAGGACAACGCCTCGCTGGATCGCAATTTCAATCCTGACGGCCAAAACTCCGGCGACAAGCATCACAAGCTCCCGTACCTGGGGGTGTCGGTGCAGTACACGCTCAAATGCTACCTCGGGCAGGAGGAGCACGGGCTCGAAATCATCAACGTCGATCCGAACAGCCCGGCGTGGCGCTCGGGACTCAACGGGCGCAAGAGCATGAGCGCGGTGGGCGCCGCGGCCGTGACCGCCACGGCATTGCTGGGGCCGCTGGAGCTGGCGGTGCTGCCGCTGCTGTCGCGCGCCGGCCAGCTCGGCACCGACGGTGATCTGATCGTCGCCGTCGATGACCATCGCATACGCAGCCAGCTCGACCTCGAAGATGAGCTGGCGAAGCTGAAGCCCGGCGACACGATGTACCTCACCGTGATTCGGCCGCTCCCCGGCGGCAATCACAAGACGATGAAGATCGCGATCAAGGTCGGAGAGCCGGGACAAACGGTGGCCGATGCGGGCAGCTCCGGCTCGGGGCCATCGTCGTCCGACGCCGAAGAGTACGCGTACTAGCCGCAGTCCTCGGTCGCGATCCCGCGGCACTACGCGCAATCCCATCAGTCTCTGCTATTATTAGGACATTCGCCGGATAACCCGGTGGCGCGGAATGTCGCTTCCGATTCCCGCGCCTGCGGTCCGGTGTCGCGCCCGCAGGTGCCGCTACGCCTGTAAGGGCGTTTGTGTAGTTAGAGCACGCAGCTAGAGGTGGAGCGGAGTCTGAAAGAGGCGGCGAGCGAACTCGACGCTCGCCTGCGCGCGAAGATCGAGCGGCGCTTCCCGCTGATGGGACTCAAGGGGGCGGCGGGCGCATTGATGCTTCGCGAGGCCGCGATCCGTCTCGAGCGTCCGATCGTGGTAATCACGCCGCTGCCCGCCGAAGCGGAAGCGCTCGCGCACGAAGCCGCTCTGTTCCTGGGCGAGTCGCTGGAGGCCGACGCGTCCGCGCGCCGCGTCCATCTGATGCCGGCGTGGGAGTTGAAGCCGTTCGCGCATCTGTCCCCGCCGCACGATGCGCAGTCGGCCCAGCTTGCGGCGCTGTTCGCGCTGCGCCGTCTCAAGACGCCGCTCGTGATCACCTCGGTCGAGGCGATGCTCACGCGCACGATCCCGCGCGCGGTGTTCGACGACTCGATCCTGCGGATGGCCCCGGCCGATCGCGTCGATCTCGACGCGCTAGTCGAGGCGCTGGTCGCGATGGGCTATCAGCGCGTGCCGCAGGTCGAGGAGCTGGGCGACTTCAGCGTGCGCGGCGGGATCATCGACGTCTTCTCGCCGCTCTACCGCGATCCGCTGCGCTTCGAGCTGGAAGACGACCTCATCATGTCGATCCGGACTTCGAGACCGCGAACCAGCGCTCGGCAGCCGAGATCGCCGAGGCGACGATAATCCGCGCCCGCCTGGTGCCGCCGATCGTGCTCAAGGACGACAAAGTGCGCGAGCGGGTTGCGCTGCGCAGCGCCGAGATCGGGATGGTCCGCAAAGAAGTGGCCGAACTGACCGACTCGCTCGAAAACGGCCTGCTCTTTCCCGGCGCCGAGTTGTTGATGCCGTTGCTCTTCGACACGCCGCTCGCCTCGGTCTTCGACTATCTTCCCGCCGACGCGATCGCATGGCTGATCGAGCCGGGCCGCGTGGTCGGCGAAGCGCAACGCCTGGCCGAGCGCATCGGCGCCGAGGCCGCCGCGGCCCAATCCAAACCGAGCTTCCATCCCGCGCCCGAGGCGCTCTACCTGAGCCCCGAGGAACTGGAGCGCGCGCTCGCGCCGATGACCGCGGTCGAGGTCGGCTCGCTGATCACCGCCGCGCCGCCGCGAGAAGGATACGCGGTTGCAATCGAGATCAAATGTCAGCCGAGCCTGAAGCTCGGCGCAGCCGGCCTGGGCGAAAAACGCCGTCCGATCTCGTTCGAGCCGCTGGCCGCCGAGCTCAAGGAGGTGCGGCGCGGGCAGGGGAGGGCCGTGATGATGGTCGAGGGGCCCAGCCAGGCTGCGCGCCTGCGCCGCCATCTCGAAGCCTACGAGCTTGAAGTGAACACCGAATGCCCGAGCTTTCCCGCGCTGCTCGAATGGCCCGACTATCGCCCCGCGATTCTGGAGGGCGAAATCTCCACCGGCGTCCTGCTGCAACAGGATGGACTCTATGTCTACAGCGAGGAGGACATTTTCGGCGAGCCGCGGGTGCGCCGGCGCTCGCGGCCTTCGCCCAAGGGCGTCCTGCTCAATCTCGAGGAGCTCAAGCCCGCCGATTTCGTCGTGCATATCGACCATGGGATCGGGAAATACTGCGGGCTCAAGCATCTGAAGGTCGCGGAGGTCGAGGGCGATTTCCTCGACCTCGAGTATGCCGCCGAAGCCCGCATGTACGTGCCGGTCGAGCGGATCAACCTGGTGCAGCGCTATATCGGCGGCGACGGCTCCGCGCCGCCAGCTCGACAAAGCTCGGCAGCGGCTCGTGGGAGAAGATCAAGCGGCGCACGCGGCAGGCGGTGCTGGCGATGGCCGCCGAGCTGCTGGAGATTTATGCCGCGCGCGAAGTGATGGAGGGTCACGCGTTTCCCCATCCGGGCGCCGACTATCACGACTTCGCCGAGCGCTTCGAGTTCGAGGAGACGCCCGATCAGCTCGCCGCGATCGACGAGGTGATCCGCGACTCACCCGCGTCAAGCCGATGGACCGGCTGATTTGCGGCGACGCCGGCTTCGGCAAAACCGAGGTGGCCTTGCGCGCCGCGCTGATCGCCGTGATGGACGGGCGGCAGGTCGCCGTGCTGGTGCCGACGACGATCCTGGCCGAGCAGCATTTCAACACCTTCACCGCGCGCTTCAAGGAGCTTCCGATCAAGGTCGATATGGTGTCGCGCTTCCGCGGCCTGCGCGAGAACAAGGCGGTCATTCAGGAAGTTGCGCGCGGCGCGGTCGATATCGTGATGGGAACCCATCGCCTGCTCCAGAGCGACGTCGAGTTCAAGCGGCTCGGGCCTGCTGATCATCGACGAAGAGCATCGCTTCGGCGTGTCGGACAAGGAGAAGGTCAAGCGGTTGCGCAAGCTGGTCGACGTGCTGACGCTGACCGCGACGCCGATTCCGCGCACGCTGCACATGGCGATGATCGGAATCCGCGATCTGTCCGTGATTCAGACCCCGCCGCCGGATCGCCAGGCGATCCGCACTTTCGTCGCCCACTTCGACGACGGCCTGATGCGCGACGTGATCCTGCGCGAACTCAATCGCGGCGGCCAGGTTTTCTTCGTCCATAACCGGGTCGAGAATATCGAGTACATGGCGCGCCATCTGCGGGCGCTGGTGCCTGAGGCGAAGATCGCGGTCGCGCACGGCCAGATGCAGGGTCATACGCTCGAAAAGGTGATGCGCGACTTTATCGACAAGAAAATCAACGTGCTGCTGTGCTCGACGATTATCGAGTCCGGCCTCGATATTCCCAACGCCAACACCATGTTCATCAATCGCGCCGACAACTTCGGCCTCGCCCAGCTCTATCAGTTGCGCGGCCGGGTCGGGCGCTCGCGGCAGAAGGCGTACGTCTATCTATTGATTCCCGGCGAGCACATCATCACGCGCGACGCCAAGCGCCGCATCGAGGCGCTGCGCGAGCTGGTCGAGGGCGAGAGCGGCGGCGGCTTCAAGCTCGCGATGCGCGACCTGGAGCTGCGCGGCGCCGGGAATCTGCTGGGGCGCGAGCAATCGGGCGAGATCTCCGAGGTCGGGTTCGAGCTGTACACCGACATGATGGAGCAGGCGATTCACGAGCTGCGCGGCGAGCCGCAGCGTCCCGACTTCGAGCCCGAACTGAAACTCGGGATTCCGGCCTACATCCCGGACAGTTTCGTGCCCGGCGAAAGCGAGCGGCTCGTACTATATCGGCGCTTCGCTCGGGTCGGGTCCGACGCGGAGATGGAGGAGCTGCGCGACGAGATGCGCGATCGCTTCGGCCCGCTGCCGACGCTGGTCGAAAATCTGGCCGCGGCGATGAACATCCGCCGCCGCATGCAGGCGATGATGATCCTGAGCGCGTTCGCCAAGGCTAATCAGCTCGAACTGAAGTTTCATCCCGACGCGCCGATCGACACCGCGCGGCTGACCGCGCTGGCCGACAACAACCGCAAGCGGATTCGCCTCACGCCCGCGTTCCAGGTGCTGGTGCGGCTCGAGCCGGGCGAATATGACAAGACCTTCGCGCAAATCGATGGCGTCTTGCAGGCCCTGGCGGCCTGTGAAAAGTTGGAGCCGCAGCCGGGCCGCCCGGCGGGCCCGCTCGCCAATTAGTTCGGTGATTTCGGTTCCTTGCCTGTGAACGTCACTCTGAGCGCAGCGAAGAATCTCACGCCATTGCGGCCGGGTGCCCGCCTGATTGCCGCAGCGCTGTTCGTCGCAGCCACGTCGCTACTTGCGCGGCCGGCGTGCGCGCAGCAGGTCGTCGATCGCGTGGTCGCCAGCGTCGACGGCGATCCGATCACGATGCAGGACGTGCGGGCCTTCAGCGCGGCCAGCGGCACGCCGCTGCCCGACGACTCCGATCCGCGCACTCCCGATCTGGTCCGCAAGGCGCTCAAGACGCTGATCGAAAACAAGCTGCTCGAATCCGAGACCAAGAGCTTCTCGAGCCAGGTCGAGGAGTCGCAGATCGACAAATTCATCGAGCGGATGAGAGACGAGAACCACATGACCGAGCAGCAGTTCCGCGAAGAGCTGCTCAAGAACGGCGTGACCTGGGAGGACTTTCGCAAGCGCGCGCGGGTGGAGGTCGAGAAGGCGCTGATGCTGGACCGGGACGTGCGCTCAAAGGTCACGGTCTCGGACGCGGAGATCAAGGCCTACTACGATTCCCATCGCTCGGATTACACCAACGACACCGAGCGCTACCGGCTCGCGCAGATTCTGATCGCCATCGGCAAGAACGCGCCTCCTGACGAGATCGCGCGGGCCAGAAAGAAGGCCGAGAAAGTCCGCAAGCGCGCCGCGGCTGGCGAAGACTTCGCCGCGCTGGCGCTCCAATTCTCGGATGATGATTCCAAGAGCAAGGGCGGCGAGTTGGGCTATTTCGCTCCCGACGAGATCATGGATCAGATTCGCGTCGCGGTCACCGGTCTCCAGCCCGGCGAGATTTCACAAGTCATCCAGACCAGCCACGGATTCCACATCCTCAAGGTCGAGGAGCATGAGTTGCCCGGGCCGAAGCCGCTGGCCGAAGTTCAGGAGGAAATCCGCGAAAACCTCACCGATGCCAAGGCCAAGGAGCACTTCCTGCAGTTCGTTGATCAGGACCTGGTCAAGAACCATCACGTCGAGTCGTTCTACTAGAGCACTGTAAAGAGCGGGCCCGCAGACGACTGATTTTGTCCGCTGCGTTGCATCGGAAATTGGGCGGCGGGTCAGGGCCTCAGTTCCGGCGCAGAGGAAGGGAAAACTGGCCGTCCGAAGGGGGCACCTGAGAGTCGGCAATTCCGAGCTCCGCCGCGAGCTTCGGAAAGCGTAGCCTTCCAGCCTCGAGGTAGCGGAGCTCCAGCTCAAAAGCGAGCCAGCGTCTTCTCAAGCGGTCGCACACCGCCCCGGTCGTGTTCGAACCGGCAAAGATGTCCACAACCAGATCGCCCTCGTCGGTCAGAAAATTGACGAAAAACTCCGGGAATCTGCGGCGGGAAACGAGCTGGATGCGGCTTGAATCCGGCCTGTTCGCAAAGCTTGAGGTAGACGCCGTTCGAGTCATTGTTGCCCTGCACGATGAGGTTTGAGCAGATCGCGCCGCCCTGGTCACGTCCCCACTTCGCGGTGATGTTGTGTCCGGATGGCCGTTGCTTCGTGCGGTAGCCCTTCTGTATGAGTCTCTCCATGTCCCTGCTGTATGGAACCAGAACTCTCCGATTGTCAGCGTTCGGGTTGGGCGTTTTCGAAAGCCACCAAAGGCAGTTCACGGAGTCTTTAACCCGTATCCGACGGACCGTGACCCACTCAGCCGGTGCCGGCATCTTGCCGGGATTGTGCCAGTAGAACTCCTGCGCCAAGTAAAATCCGAGGTCCTCGACCAGGGAGATCAAAAGCTTGAAGTGATAAAGTGATCTCGTCGGCCGACCGGGTTCGTAGGCTCCGCCAAGATCGATGACGAAGCTCCCGTCCTCCGCCAGCACCCGTTTTACTTCCCGCGCGAACTCCAGGAACCACGGGATGTAATCGGGCTGGTCTTTATTGCCGTATTCCTTCTTGAAGTGAAGCGCGAAAGGGGGCGAGGTAATCACCAGGCTAACGCTCGCATCGGGCAATTCTCGTAGAAGCAGACGGGAATCGCCCACATATGCCGACCCGAGGCCAGTCGCATAGAGCGCTTTCTCCTTTAAGGCTGGCAGGTCCGGGACATCGGCGCTGGCAATCGGCTTCCTCATATCGGACAGACTATAAGTATTGGCATGATGATGGCCCTGTCAATGTTTCAGGTCTCTGGCAGCCATCAGAAACTCGTCGAACCGATGCTTCTCTTCGCCTGTCAGGGGCACCGGCTGCATGACCTTGAGCACCTGCGGATCGTCATCGCGACGCGCGAGCCGGCGCGCGGCAACGAACCGGAACCTCCACTCGCCGGTTTGGTTGAACGTGCACACGCCGAGCACGTCGAAATAATTGGCCAGGTAGCCTCTGGTCTTGCGTCCCGCCCTGTCTCGACCCCCGCGGGTCTTCTGAATCTCGACCTTGCATCCTCGCTCGGGGGAGAAATCCTTGTCGCTCCGGAGATTCTTGCACTCGATACGAAGCCTGCGGCCACCTCGCATCAGAATTTCGAAGTCCGGCTCCCCGTCGGCGTCGTGCCATTCTATCGAGACGATCTTCCCGTCCGCTCGCAGTTTCTCGAAATACCGGCTCAGGTAGAGTTCGGCGAGCTTGCCTCGGACGTCAACCTGCGTACGGAACCCGTGGTCGATCGCCTCCAGAATATCCGCCGCCGGAGCGTTGAATTTTCTCTCGAGGGGATGGAGGGAGGAGGTCACCCGCGGTCCTCTCCCATAAGGGCGGCGAGACTGACACCGAAGGCGCGGGCGATGTCGGCGAGCACGGTAAGAGTCGGGTTGCGTTCGCCGCGCTCGATCCCGCCGATGTAGGTTGGATGCTTTTTCGCTCTGGACGCCAGGTCCTCTTGAGTCCAACCGCGCTCGATCCGGAACGTCCGCACTCGCCGGCCGAGCCGGCCTTGGATAGCTTTCATTTTGCGTCAGAAGGCTAGGCGAGAGAGCTCTCCGGCTCCACAGACGATGAGTATTGCGAAGGACGATGAGTATTATGGGGTTCGATTGCTGGCGCGCGCATTCCGGGTGCTTTGAGCAGCTGGGTCGAGTCCTCTCGACCGGAGGAACGGCAAGGAGCTGGGGTCCCTTGCGGGTTCGTTTGATACGCCAATTTCTCCACTCCTTTTATATTTGATAACGTAATCGTGGAGTCACATAGCGCGAGCGGGCAGCGAGCCTCGCCGAAGTGCAGCGGTATGTTTTTGACGGTAGGGAGAGTGGGATCGCGCTTTTGCGGCAGGCGATCCGTGCCTGATCAGATTGTGCAGGCCGGGAAATGCTAGAAAGGGTTCGATGAGCTGTCGAAGAGCGCCGGCGCCGATCGCGATTACGATGGGCGATCCGGCCGGAGTGGGGCCGGAAGTTATCCTGAAGGCGGCCGCGGCGATCGGGCGGCGGCGGCGCCGGCCCGGGTTGCTCGTGATTGGCGACCTCGACGCGATGCGCGCGGCGGCGCGGCGTCTCGACGAGGTGCCCGAGCCTCGCCCATGGACGCCCGATCCCAACGGCGCCGTCGCGGATGAAGGCCTTCACGTACTGAGTGAGGGCACGAGCCTTCCGCGGCGCGCGATGCATCCCGGACGCGGGTCGGTCGAGGGCGGCGACGCGGCGTATCGGTATATCGTCCGGGGCGCGCGGATGGCGCTCGACGGCGGCGCGAGCGCGCTAGTCACCGCGCCGATCAACAAGGAATGGCTCAACCGCGCCGGCCATCATTTTCCCGGCCATTCGGAGTTGCTTGCCGCGCTCGCGCGTGTGAGGCTTTGGCGGATGATGTTCGCGGGCGGCGATTTACGTCTGGCGCTGGTCACGGTTCACATGGGGCTCGGCAAGGTTTCGCGCGCGCTCACGATCGAGAATGTGTACGACACGATCCGCCTGCTCGACGCGCATCTGCGCGAGCGGCTCGGGATCAAGCGGCCGCGCCTGGCCGTGCTGGGCTTTAATCCGCACGCGGGCGAAAACGGACTGTTCGGTGACGAGGAGATTCGCGTGATCACGCCTGCGATCAAACGCGCGCGCCGCGACGGAATTGACGCGCGCGGCCCGCTCGCGCCCGACACCGCCTTCATCCGGCCCGTCGGGGAGTTCGCCTTCGACGCGGCGGTCGCGATGTACCACGACCAGGGCTTGATCGCGCTCAAGACTCTGGAGTTTGATCGCGCCGTGAACATCACGCTCGGGTTGCCGTTTATCCGCACCTCGCCCGATCACGGCACCGCCTACGATATCGCCGGCCGCGGCAAGGCCGACCCGCGCAGCATGATTGCGGCGATCGATTACGCCTGGCGCGCGGCGTCGGCGCGGGACGCATAGCATGGCCGATAAAATCGTCATCAAGGGCGCGCGCGAGCACAATCTCAAGAATATCGATCTCGAGATCCCACGCGATCGGCTGGTCGTGATCACCGGGCTCTCCGGTTCCGGCAAGTCGTCGCTCGCCTTCGATACGATTTACGCGGAGGGGCAGCGCCGCTACGTCGAGTCGCTCTCGGCCTACGCGCGGCAGTTTCTGGAGCAGATGGAGAAGCCGGACCTCGATTCAATCGAGGGGCTCTCGCCGGCGATCTCAATCGAGCAGAAGAGCGCCTCGCATAATCCGCGCTCGACGGTCGGCACGATTACGGAGATCTACGATTATCTGCGGCTGCTGTTCGCGCGGGTCGGCCGCGCCCATTGCTACAACTGCGGCCGCGAGATTTCGCAGCAGAGCATTCAGCAGATCGTCGACCGGATCATGGGATGGGCCGAGGGCACGCGGATTCACGTGCTCGCGCCGATCGTGCGCGACCGCAAGGGTGAGTATCGCAAGGAGCTGAGCGAGCTTAGGCGGGCGGGCTTCGTGCGGGTCAAGATCGACGGCGCGCTGCGCGAGCTGGGCGAGGACTTCGGGCTCAACAAAAACCAGCGCCACACGATCGAAGTGATGGTCGATCGGCTCGCGATCCGCAAGGGGATCGAGAAGCGGCTCTCGGATTCGCTCGAAGTTGCCTTCAAGTACGGCCAGGATCTGCTCAAGATCGAGCGCGCCGACGTGAAGAACGACCCCGGCAGCTACTTCAGCCAGCGTTTCGCCTGCGTCGAGTGCGGAATCTCATATCCCGAAATCACGCCGCGGATGTTCTCCTTCAACAGTCCGCACGGCGCGTGCACCGAATGTTCGGGAATCGGCTCGATCATGTACTTCGATCCCGAGCTGGTGGTGCAGAACGAGGATTTGAGCATCACCGACGGCGCGATCGCGCCGTGGGCGACGCTGAACTACGTGCAGCCGATCCTCGATTCGCTGGCCGCGCACTACAAGTTCAGGCTCGACCAGCCGTGGCGGGCGATTTCGCCCAAGGTGCGAAAGATCTTCTGAGGGCTCCGGCGAGGAAGCGGTTCCGTTCTCCTACCAGCGCGGCCACCATCGCTCCGAGTATGCGCGGCCGTTCGAGGGGGTGCTGATGTGGCTCGACCGCCGCTACAAGGAGAGCGAGTCCGAGGCCGTGCGCGAAGTTCTGGAAGCGTACATGAACATGCGGCCGTGCCCGGCCTGCAAGGGCGCGCGGCTCAAAAAGGAGAGTTTGTTCGTCCGCTTCAACGGCAAGGCGATCAACGAAGTCACTGCGATGTCGGTGAAACAGGCGGTGGCATTTTTCGCCGAGCCCAAGCTTACCGCGCAGGAGACCGAAATCGCGCGCCTGATCCTGAAGGAGGTTCGCGAGCGGCTGAATTTCATGGCCGGCGTCGGGCTCGACTACCTCACACTCGAACGGACCTCCGGTAGCCTCTCGGGCGGTGAGGGCCAGCGGATCCGGCTCGCGACCCAGATTGGTTCGAGCCTCGTCGGCGTGCTCTACATCCTTGACGAGCCGTCGATCGGGTTACATCAGCGCGACAACGAGCGCCTGCTCGCGACGCTGAAACGGCTGCGCGATCTCGGCAATACCGTGCTGGTGGTCGAGCACGATCGCGAGACGATGCTCGAGGCGGACCATATCGTCGATATGGGCCCCGGCGCCGGCGAGCATGGCGGCTACGTGGTCGCGCAGGGCACGCCCGAAGAGGTGATGCGCAATCCCGACTCGTTGACCGGCAAGTATCTCTCGGGCGAGCTGGAAATTCCGGTGCCGAGCCGCCGCCGCGCGATCGGCGCGCGCTGGGTCACCCTCAAGGGTGCGCGCGAGAACAACCTGCGCGATCTGACGGTCGGATTTCCGCTCGGCGTAATCACCTGCGTCACGGGCGTTTCGGGCTCGGGCAAATCGACCCTGGTGCTCGACACGCTCCATCGCGCGCTGGCGCAGAAGCTCAATCGCAGCCGCGAGCGCGCCGGTCACTACCGCACGCTCGACGGCGTCGAGCAGCTCGACAAGGTGATTCACGTCGATCAGAGTCCGATCGGCCGCACGCCGCGCTCGAATCCGGCGACCTACACCGGTCTGTTCACGCACATCCGCGATCTGTTCGCGCAATTGCCGGAGGCGCGGATCCGCGGCTACGGGCCGGGACGATTTTCCTTCAACGTCAAGGGTGGGCGATGCGAGGCCTGCCAGGGCGACGGAATTATCCGCATCGAGATGCACTTCCTGCCCGACGTTTATGTGACCTGCGAGGTCTGCGCCGGCCGCCGCTACAATCGCGACACGCTGGAGATTCAGTACAAGGGCAAGAATATCGCCGAGCTGCTCAACCTCACGGTGAGCGAGGCGCTCGTGTTCATGGGTTCGGTGCCGCCGATCCGTCAGAAGCTCGAAACCCTGAAGGACGTGGGGCTCGATTACATTCACCTCGGTCAATCCGCGACCACGCTCTCCGGCGGCGAGGCGCAGCGGATCAAACTCTCGCGCGAACTCGCGCGGCGCGCCACCGGCCGTACGCTCTATTTTCTCGACGAGCCCACCACGGGCCTGCACTTCGACGACGTGAAGAAGCTGCTCGGCGTGCTGGGCCGGCTCGCCGACAGCGGCAACACCGTGATCGTGATCGAGCACAATCTCGAGGTGATCAAGACCGCCGACTACATCATCGATCTGGGGCCCGAGGGCGGCGATCGCGGCGGTGAGATCCTCGCGAAGGGCACGCCCGAGGAAGTCAGCGCCGTGAAGGCATCGTATACCGGGCGGTTCCTGCGCGAAGTCCTGAGCCATCGCGCCGCCGCGTAAGATCTCAGTCGCGAGTCCGCGCCGCCCTCGGGCAATGCTCAAGTATTACTTTAAGTCTGGCGTGGTCATCCGATCGTAGATCAGCCGCCCGTCCGCGATGCGCGCGAACTCGGTCAGCGAATGTTGCGCGAGCTTGCCGGTTGGCAAAATGTGCATCATGTTCCATCCGAGCGTGAGCATCTGGTCCGACACGAGACGACGGTGGCATCGCCACCACAATCCCTCCGAGCACATGATCGCGGTCGCGGCCTCCGCTGCGATCGCGCTCAGCTCCTCGATTCCGCCCGCAAACTCGGCACCGTCCATGTAATCCGCGTACGAGCGGAACGCCGGATGGGTCCACGCGATATGGGGCGAGTCCGGCCGGACTCCGTGACGCCGCCCGCCGAGCCGCTTCAGCCATCGGTATTCGATTCCAGCGCCGGCAACTGAGCGCGCCAGATCGGCCTGATTGAACTGCGGCCATTTGCGCGAACTCGGGAATGATCGGATGTCGGCGAGCGCCGCGATCCGATGCTCGCTCAGCAGTTCGAGGAATCGTTCGATCGGATGCGTCGAATGGCCGATCGTGAAAGAGCGTACGGCCGATGGGGCGATCAATGCGAGGCGAGGCGGGCGACATTGATCGCGGCCTCGGACTGATCGGCGACGGCGACCAGCAGCAGCGCATCGGGATGCAGATACTGCTTGGCCATCCGCTGCACGTCCTCTTTGGTCACGGCTTCGATCAATTTGGGATAGCGATCGGCGTAGTCCAGGCCCAGGCCGTAAAGCTCGACCTGGATCATGAAGCCTGCGATCGAACTCTGATGGTCGAGCTTGAGCGGGAAGCTGCCGATCAGGAACCTGCGCGCCGAATCGAGCTCGGCGTCCGACACCGGTTGCTCCTGGATCTCGCGCATCTGCTCGATGATTAGCCGGATCGCCTCGTTGGCGCTCTGGTTTTTGGTCTGCAGCACGACCTCGAACGAGCCCGGGAACAGACCCGGGCCGAACGCGCTGCCGATCGAATAAGCCAGCCCGGCCTTGCTCCGCACGACTTTCATCAGGCGCGAAGCGAAACCGCCGCCGCCAAAGATGTAGTTCATCACCTGGCATCGATAGTAGTCCGGATTGGAGCGCGCGATACCGCCGAAGCCGAGGATCAGGTTGGCCTGCGCGACGTTGCGATCGATCAGGGTCGGATGCAGCCCCGGCGCAACGACCGGCGCGGGAGGAGGAGTCTGGGCGGCGACTGTGCCGGGCAGTTGTGACAGTTGCTGCTCGAGCGCCGCCTTGATCTCGTCGGCATTGACGTCGCCGACCACCGCGATGATCGCGCTGTCGAGCTTGTAATACTGATGGTAGAAATTGCGTACATCAGCGGGCGTCAGCTTCGCGACCGACTCGGCGCTGCCCGAACCTGGATGGCCGTATGGCGCGTCGCCGAACAGCAGCTTCTTGAACGTAACGCCGGCGACGTAGCCGGGCTGTTCCTCCTCGGCCTTGATCCCCGCGACCTGCTCGTCGCGCTTGCGCACGATGTCCGCGTCGCGCAGGCCGGGAGCCTGCAGCACCGCGGCGAGCATCCGCAGCGTGTCGTCCTGGTAGCGCTTGAGCGAGGTGAACCCGGCCTCCGCGTAATCCTGGCCGGCGTCCACGGAAATCGAGCTGCCCATGAAATCGACTTTCTGATTAAACTGGTCGACCGAAAGCTGTTTGGTCCCTTGCGTCAACGCGTTAGCAGCTAGCTCGGCGAGTCCCGCTTTGCCCGCCGGGTCGCGGCGCGTTCCCGCATCGAACGCGATCGACATCGTAACCATCGGCAACTGATGCTGCTCCGAGACCAGCAGCGTGGCGCCGCTCGACAGTTTCATCGGCTTGATCTCGATCGCGAAGCTGGGCGGGGATAGCGTGAGCAGCGCCAGTCCGATCAGAATTGCCGTGGCCGTTGTGGCGCGCAGCCTCATCGCACGGCCTCGCCCAAGCCGCCGATCATCGGGGCATGGCTGATCGGCCCGTGGCTCATCTCGCCGCCACCCGGGCGCCGCAGTATACCGATCGGGACGAGCACGCCGACGGTCCGATTGGTATCGACGAGGTATTCGCGCGCGACGCGCTGAATGTCGTCAGGAGTCACCTTGTCGATTCCGGCCAGATACTTGTCGACCGTCCGGTAGTCGCCGAGCAACTGGTAGCTGCCGAGCATCATCGCTTCGTCCAGGATCGAATCCTGACCGAAAACGAACGACGCCTGTTCCTGGTTCTTGGTTTTCTGCAGCTCTTCGGCGCCGGGCGGATGGTCGCGCAGCGCCGCGATTTCCTTGTCGGCTTCCGCCATCGCGGCCTCGGCCGTTACGCCGGGGCGCATCTGCGCCGAGACCCAGAACAGGTTGGGATCGAACGAAGTGATCTCGTAGCTCGCGTCGACGCTGACGACCATCTGCTTTTCGATCACCATCCGCTTGTACAGGCGCGCGCTCTCGCCGCCGGCCAGCAGATCCGATGCGACTTCGAGCGCAAACGCGTCGGGGCTGCGGTAATTGGGCACATGAAATGCCTCGGCGAAAGCGGGCAGGTCGGCGGCATGCCTCAGGACCACGTGCCGTTCGCCTTCTTGCGGCGGTTCCACCGCGGTCGGCTGGACGGGCTTGGGTCCGCCCTTGATCGTCCCGAATGATTCGCTGATCTGCTTGAGCACCTTGCTCCCGTCGAAATCACCAACCGCCACGATCAGTGCGTTCTTCGGCGTGTAATAGATCCGGTGATAGTCGAGCGCGTCTTCGAGCGTGAGTCCCTCGACGTCGGTCATCCATCCGATGACCGGCCAATGGTACGGATGAACCATGAAGGCCTGCGCCTGCGCGATCTCGCCGAGCGCGTCCTCGGGATTGTCCTCGGTGCGCATCCGCCGCTCTTCCAGCACGACCGCCTTCTCGGAATCGAAGCCCTGCGGCGCGAAGTTGGCCATCCGGTCGGCTTCGAGCGCGATCGGAACGTCGAGATGGTCGCGGTTGATGATCTCGAAATAGTCGGTGAAGTCATCCTGGGTGAACGCGTTGTCCATCCCGCCGTTCTCCTGGATGATGTTGGAGAATTCCTCGGGCTTGAGCTTCTTGGTGCCGCGGAACATCAGATGTTCGAGCAGATGGGAGAGTCCGGTTTTGCCGGTCTGCTCATTGCGCGAGCCCACCTTGTAGAAAACATTGAGAGTTGCCACCGGCGCCTTGTGATTCTCCAGCACCAGCACCTGGAGGCCATTGGGAAGAACCTCGCTTCTGACGTTGTCGGTCATGCCGGCGCGCGCGGCGCTCGATGATAAGATCGCGAGCAGGCCGGCGAGAGCCGGTGCACTCAGAAAGCGGTGACGGGGAAGAGACCGGATGAGATGCATGAACGTTGAAACAAGTAAGTCAGTCGCGTCCGGCACTGTCAAGTTACCAACGCGTGCGGGCAAATTTGCCTCGTCGTCGATGCCCTTGATAAGAGTCAGGCAGTCCTGATGATTGCCGGGTCCCCCAACACCCAGAACCTGCACGAGATCAAGGGCGTGCTGACCAAGTTCATGCGGATGCTGTTCCCGCTTGAATTCCGGATCGATTCGCTCTCCGCTGACGACGCGATGCTGCCGTTTCGCTACCCGTTTGTCTCGGGCGGCATGATCTATCTGCCCGAGAAGATCCAGAATCTGGACGCGCGCGCCCTGGCCTACGACTACTATTTCGTCACCGCCGCGCACCTCGCGGGACGCCACGAGTTCGGCACCTTCACGTTCCGGCTCGCCGATATCGCCGGCTTCGAGGAGCGCGCCGAGACCGGAGTCGAGGGGCTCGAGAGCTTCGTCTCATCGTTTGACGATCCGACGCTCGCCGGCGCGCTGCTCAGGCTCTGCGAGGGCGCGCGGGTCGACGCCGAACTGGGCCGGCGCTACGCCGGACTCGGACCGCGCATCGCGAACCTGAACGCGACACTGGGCGCGGCGTTCGCGCCCTCCAGCCTCAGCGCGATCCTCGTGCGCGCCGCCACGGGCGATCATTTGACGGCCGTTCCTGCGACCGCCGATGCTCCGACCGCAAGTCCCGCCGCGCAGGCGATGATCGCGCGCGCGGCCCGCTTCTTTGCGCCGCTGCGGGCGCCCGACGCGACCGTCGCCGCCAGCGCCCGCCAGACCATCGCGCTGGTGCAATGGCTCCGCGATCTGATCGCGTCGGCGCAGGCGGTCGATCCCGACGATCCGCTCGCGCAGGAAGCGGCGCGGATGCGCGACGAACTGACGGCCATGCACGGCCCCGGCGCCGATCGGCCCGGCCAGGGCGAGGACGAAGGCGCACTCAATCCCGGCGACGGCGACGAGCCGAACCAGAACGTGCAGCTCGAAGTGTCGGGAAAGTCGCCCAAAGGTAGGGGAGGGCGCTCGCTCTCGCCCGAGGAAATCCAGAAGCTGCTCGAGCAGGGCGCCGAGATCAAACCCTCCGACGCCTCCAGCGGCGACTCGAGCGGCGAGGGCATGTATCTCACCCAGCTCAAGGGCAAGCAGGCCGAGGAGCTCGCGCAACTGCGCGAGCAGCTCGCCGAGATTGGGGCGGTCTCGGGCCAGCGCCGGCTGATAATCGGCGCACGGGCGCGCGGTGAAGACGCGTATTACGCCTACGACGAATGGGACTACGTGCTCGGCGACTACCGGCGCAACTGGTGCCGGCTGCGCGAGGTCCAGCTCCAGGGCGACGAGGGCGACTTTTACAACCGCACGCTCGAGCGCTACGCGGAGATGCTCCCGCAGGTGCGGCGCCACTTCCAGCGCATCCGGCCCGCTTCCTACCGGATGGTGCGCGGGCTCGAGGACGGCGAGGAGATCGATCTCGACCGCACGATCGAGGCGCGTGTGGCGCGCCTGATGGGCGAAAATCCCGACAGCCGGGTATATAAGGCGCGCAAGAAAGAGTCGCGCGACGTCGCCACGCTGTTCCTGCTCGACATGTCGGCCTCCACCGACGAGCCCATCCATCGCGAGATCCGCCGCACCAACGACGATGACGATCTCGACGACTGGATGAAGGCCTGGCAGCGCCGGCCGCAGGCGGCGCAACGCCCGCGCCGCGTGATCGACGTCAACAAGGAAGCGCTGGTGATCATGGCGCAGGCGCTCGAGGAAATCGGCGACCAATACGCGATCATGGGCTTCTCCGGGCACGGGCGCGACAATGTCGAATTCTACGTAATCAAGGAATTCGAGGCCTCGCTCTCCGACGACGTGAAGGCGCGGGTGGGCGCGGTCGAGCCCAAGCGCTCGACCCGGATGGGCGCCGCGATTCGCCACGTGCGCGAAAAGTTCAAGGATGTCTCGTCGCGCTCGCGCCACATGATCCTGCTGAGCGACGGCTTTCCGCAGGACTTCGACTACGGCCACGACCGCCGCTCCAACGCCTACGGAATCCAGGACACGATGGTGGCGCTCAAAGAGCTGGAGAGCGCGGGCGTGCTCCCGTTCTGCATCACGGTGGACCGCACCGGCCACGACTACCTGCGCCAGATGTGCTCGGCGTCGCGCTACCTGGTGATCGAGGACATCACGTCCCTCCCGCGCCAGTTGCCAAAAATCTACGAACAGGTGGTGCGGTGGTGAGGCCGGGCGCAGCCGAGCTGTCGGCGGTTAGCGGGCGCTGAGCGCTGCCTCGGGCGTCTGACATCGCACGACCCCAGCCGCGCGCTTGAGCTGTTCATCATCGCGAGATATCAGCGTGGTTGCATATCTTTGAGCGACCGCGAGATATACCGCGTCGGCGCCACGTAGCCGATGGGTCGCGGCCAACTCGGCCGCCCGTCCCGCCATCACCGGTGTGAGGCTCACGAGGGTCAGATGCGGAAGTGCGGCGGTCGCGTTCGCGTACCGCAGGGCGCCGACGGAATCGTCGCTGGCACGAGCCACTGCGGAGGCGATTTCGGCAACCAGAAGCGTGGGCACAATTATCGGATCGCCGCGTTCCTGAATCGCAGTGAGGATCTGGAGGCTCTCGGCATGGCCTCGCTCGTGAGGATTGAACGCATTCACGAACACGCTCGCGTCTATGGTGTAGCGGAAACTTCGCGAGCGGGCTCTTCGACGAGAACGCCGGCGGGCAGCGGTAGCGAGAGGCATCTCTAGCGCCGCATCGCCGAGAGCATACGCACCCCGCTCAGGCCGGGACGGAACCGCCGTTCGAGCCGGCGTCCGGCCCGCGTGAACGTATCCCAGGCCGCGGCAGCATCAGAATCGTCCCCCGCCTGCGAATGGCTCTCGATTGGGTCGAAAGGCAGGATTACAGCTACGGCCCGCCCCCTATGGGTCAGGATGAACGAAGTCCGCGATTCTCTCACGTGGCGCAAGATGCGCGCCGCGTTCGCCTTCAACTCTCGAACGCCGACCAGCTTCTGGATCGGTCCGCTACGAGTCGAATCGTTCAAGTGGTCTCCCATGTGACCACATTACGCCGAGCCTCGCTCGGGGATCAATCGAGCCGTCAGCCTGGCTGTCGCAGGTCTCGCCCGGTCATTTCGATGGGCGCCGCGATGTCGAGCATCGCGAGCAGCGTCGGGGCGACATCGGCGAGCGTGCCGCCGCTGCAGAGCTGTCCCTTGAAGGCGGGATCGAACAGGATCAGCGGCACGGGATTGGTGGTGTGCGCCGTATGCGGCTGGCCAGTCGCCGGGTCGGCCATGAACTCCGCATTGCCGTGATCAGCGGTGATTAGCGCGACGCCGCCGGCACGCCCAAGCGCTTCGATCACGCGTCCGGTTGCCCCGTCGGTTGCTTCGATTGCTTTCACCGCCGCTTCCAGCTTGCCGGTGTGGCCGACCATGTCGGGATTCGCGAGATTGATCACGATCACGCCGAAGCGGTGTGCCTCGATTTCATTGACGGTGCGCGCCGCGATCTCGGCTGCGCGCATCGTGGGTTCCAGATCATAGGTTGCGACCTGCGCCGACGGAATCAGTACGCGCTCTTCCATCGGGAACGGCTGCTCGACGCCGCCATTGAGGAAGTAGGTCACGTGCGCGTACTTCTCGGTCTCCGCGATGCGCAGATTCCGGATGCCTGCGCGCGCGAGCATCGCGGCGAGAGTGTTCTTCACGTCTTCGGGAGCGAACGCGATCGGCAGGCCGAAGCTGCGGTCGTATTCAGTCATACATACGTAGCCCACCTTGGGAAAACGCGGGCGCTTGAAGCCGTTGAAACTTTCGAGCGCGAGCGCAGCAGTCATCTGGCGCGCGCGATCGGCGCGGAAGTTGAAGCAGATGATTTGGTCACCATCAGCGATCGGTCGATGACCGGCGATCACTCGCGGCTCGACGAATTCGTCGTTCTGTCCGGCAGCGTAGGCGCTCTCGACCGTGGTCTTCGCGTTGCTTGCCGCGATCCCGTCGGCTGCCGCGATCGCGCGCCAGGCGCGCTCGACCCGATCCCAGCGCTTATCGCGATCCATCGCGTAGTAGCGGCCGATCACAGTCGCGACGCGGCCGCATTTGAGCTGCGCGAGTTTCGCTTCGAGCTGTTCCACGAATGGGATCGCGGAGCGCGGCGGCTTGTCGCGCCCGTCGAGGATCGCGTGCACGGCAATATCTTTCACCTTTTCATTCGCAGCCAATTCGAGGATCGCGAAGAGGTGATCGATATGGCTGTGCACGCTGCCGTCCGAGAGCAGCCCCCACAAGTGCAGCGTGCGGCGTTGCGATGCAGCGGCGCGGATCGCGCCGAGCAGCACCGGATTTTTCTCGAACGTCCCGGTCGCGATCGCTTTCGTGATCCGCATCAGGTCCTGGTAGATGACGCGGCCGGCGCCGATCGTCAGATGGCCGACCTCCGAGTTGCCCATCACGCCTGGCGGCAGGCCGACCGCTTCACCCGACGCGTCGAGCTCGGTGTGCGGCTGCGTCGCAAACAGGCGATCCATCGCGGGCGTGCGGGCCATCGCGATCGCGTTCGACTCGCGCGCGCGCCGGATTCCCCAGCCGTCGAAGATGATCAGCGCGGCGACCGGCGGCCGGCTCATCGCTTCGCGCCGCCCGCCTTATGGTTGCGCTTGAAGACGCTCGCGCCCGGGTAGACCGCGCGCGCTCCAAGCTCTTCGGCAATTCTGAGCAGGCGATTGTATTTCGCGTTGCGCTCGCTGCGACTCAGCGAGCCGGTCTTGATTTGATCGACGCTGGTCGCAACCGCGAAGTCCGCGATCGTGGTGTCTTCGGTTTCGCCAGAGCGATGCGAGATTACCGCGGTGTAGCCGGCCTTGCGCGCCATCGCGATCGTGTCGAGGGTCTCGGTCAGCGTGCCGATCTGATTGAGCTTGATCAGGATCGAGTTCGCGACCTTCTCCTTAATTCCGCGCGCCAGGAACTTCGGGTTGGTGACGAAGATATCGTCGCCGACGATCTGGACCTGGTTCCCAAGCTCGCGCGTGAGCAGCGCCCATCCGTCCCAATCGTCCTCGGCCAACGGGTCTTCCAGCGAGACGATCGGATAGCGCCCCAGCCAGTCGGCGTATAACCGTGTCATCTGCTCAGCCGTGCGCGATTTCTTGTCCGAGCGCGCGAAGACGTATTTGCCGTCTTCGTAAAATTCGCTGGAAGCGGGATCGATTGCGATCGCAACGTCGGGGCCGGGCCGGTAGCCGGCCTTGGTGATCGCCTCGAGCAGCAGTTCGATCGGCTCCTCGTTGCTTTTCAGGTTGGGCGCGAAGCCGCCCTCATCGCCGACGTTGGTCGAATGGCCACGCTTTTTCAGCACCGTGGCGAGGGTGTGAAACACTTCCGCGCCCATCCGGAGCGCCTCGGCAAACGAGGGCGCACCCTGCGGCACGATCATGAACTCCTGCATATCGACGCTGGAGTCGGCGTGCTTGCCGCCGTTGAGCACGTTCATCATCGGGACCGGCAGGACATGCGCGTCGGCGGCGAGATAGCGATAGAGCGGGGCGGCTTGCGCGGCGGCCGCGGCGTGCGCGATCGCGAGCGAGACCCCGAGCGTCGCGTTGGCGCCGAGCTTCGACTTGTTCGCAGTCGCGTCGAGCGCAATCAACCGTGCGTCGATCTCCTTCTGCGCGGTGGCATCGATCCCTTTAAGCTTGGGCGCGATGAGATCGACGACGTTCGCGATCGCTTTGCGCACGCCTTTGCCGCCGTAGCGCTTCGGGTCACCGTCGCGCAGTTCGACCGCTTCATGAACGCCGGTCGAAGCGCCGGAGGGGACGGCCGCGCGCCCCATCGCGCCGCCGGCAAGATGAACGTCAACTTCGATCGTAGGGTTGCCGCGCGAATCGAGAATCTCGCGTGCCCGAATGTCCGTAATCGAGGTGGAGCTCATGGATGACAGAAAAGCAGGATTCGCGGCAATGCGATAGTTCCGTCAGATCGCCTGTGAGTCGCGCAGCGCGGCGATTTCCTCCCAGTTATAGCCGAGTTCGAGCAATACCTCTTCCGTATGCTGCCCAAGCTCGGGTGCCGCCTGCGCCTCGTGACTCACTTCGCCGTCGATCGATACCGGCGATCCCGCGATTGTAACGCGTCCGGCGACCGGGTGGTCAAGCTCGCGCAGATAGCCGTTGGCGCGCGCCTGCTCGCTCTGCAGGACTTGCTGATAATCGACGACTTCAGTGGCGAGAATATCAGCGCCGTTGAGCTCGGCGAGCCATTCGGCGGTGGTCTTGCGAACGAAAATCTCGTCGAGCACGGCCTGGATTTTGTCGCCGTGGAAGTTGCGGATCACGTTGCTGCCGTAGTCGAAATCGTTTTCGAGATGCTGAATCCCCAGGATGCGGCAGAAGGCCGGCCAGCGCCGGTCGTCGATGCCGGCGAGGCAGAGATGGCCGTCGCGGGTCGGGAACGCGCCCCACACGCCGTGCAAAAACTGATGGCCGCGACCGGCGCGCTCAGGTTCCTGGCCGCTGATCGAGGTGTAATTGATCTCCATCGATTGCATCGCGATCAGCGTGCCGTAGATCGAAGCGTCAACCCGCTGACCGACGCCGCTCTTCTCGCGCGCGAACAGCGCTGCCATCACTCCGCCCGCCAAGCTGAGCGCGCCACAATGGTCGCCGACCAGCATGCCGGCCGGCAGCGGTGGATCGGACGGCATACCGGTTTTCGCCATCAGGCCGCTGGCCGCCTGCGCGAGCGTATCGCGACTCGGCCGCGTTACCCACGGGCCTTTCGCGCCCCACGAACTGCCCTGCGCATAGACCAGCCGCGGGTTGACGCGATGCAGGTCCTCGTAGCCCAGGCCCAGCCGATCGAGCACGCCCGGGCGGTAGTTCGTCAGCAACACGTCGTAGCGCGAGGCCATCCGGCGCGCGACTTCGACGCCGTCCGGTTTCTTCAAATCCAGCGTGATGCTCCGCTTGCCGCGATTCATCGCGATGAAGTAGTGCGAGACCTGCGGGTTCTTCACCGTGGTCCCGCCGATCAGCGTGGTGAGCATGAAGCGGCTCAAGTCGCCGGTCTCGCGATTCTCGACCTTCACCACGTCCGCGCCCAGGTCACTGAGAAACAGGCTCGCGAACGGACCCTGAATCTCCTGGGCGATCTCGATCACCTTGATTCCGTCGAGTGGTCCAATGCTCATGGCCGTATTGTTCCCGCTTGAGGGAGTTTTTCCAACCGCGCTCGCATTCGGCGCGCGGGGCTCGCTAAGCTGCGCCCTGATGGAGCGGAGCATCTACGAGTTCCCCGCGATCTTCCGGCGCGTGCACAAGGAGCGCCCCGGAGATCTCGACGCGGAAGCGTGGTTCCTCAAGAAGGTCTGGCGGCGCCATTACGAACGGCCGGTGCGGCGCGTGCTCGATATCGCTTGCGGCAACTCGCCGCATGGGCAGATTCTGGCGCGTGACGGAATCGAGACGGTCGGAATCGACCGCTCGCCGACCATGATCGCGGCCGGACGCGCCGAGGCGCGCAAGCTCGGCAAGCTCCGCTTCTATCGGCGGCAAATCGAGAGGTTCACGCTTTCCGAGCCTCCGTTCGATGCCGCGATTTTCATGTCGGAGACTTTTCCCGTGATAACCACCAACGCCGGCATTCTCGCGCATCTCGAATCCGTCGGGCGGCTGCTCAAGCGCGGCGCGCTCTATTGCATCGACATCGATCGCCAGGACGGCATCCGCGCCGTGCGCTCGCGCCAGATGTGGCGGCGGCGCACGCTTCGCGCTGGCGGCGCGAACGTCGAGGTGCGGGCGTTCAACCGTCCGATGCCGTGGTACTCGGGGATCCATTCGATCTTCGAGCTCGAGTGCAGGATCGAGTTTCCCGATCGTACGGTTGCGACGCGCGACATCGTTCCGATCCGCTACACGTTGCCGTGCACGCTCGAATTGGCGGCCAAGGCGTCGCGGAAATTCGAGCTGGTCGCGGCGTATGCGGACCTGTCATTTGTGAGGCCGCTCGAGGAATGCGATCGGCAATGGCTTGGAGTGTTGCGGCGCGTGTAGTAGTTCGACTTCCGGGGGATGTACAGCGTTCCCCGCCGCGGAGGTCAGTGCCATGACGGTAGAGAGTAGAGATGTTGCTGAAGGCGTCCGGATCCTGACTCTGAGCCGGCCGCCAGCGAACGCGATCAGCCGCGAGTTGCTCGATGACCTGTCGCAAGTCTGCCGCGCAGCGCGCGACGATCAAGGCGTAAGGGCAGTCATCGTCACCGGCGCGGGAAAATTCTTCAGCGGTGGAATCGACCTGAAACAGGCGGCCACCGGTCCGGGGCGGCTGGGCAGATTGGCCGGCACCGAAGACGACGGCGCCTTCGCCCTGTGGACCCTGCCGAAGCCGACCATCGCGATGGTCAATGGGCATGCGATCGCCGGCGGCGTCGTACTCGCGCTGGCATGTGATTTTCGGGTCGCGGCACAGCAGGGCGCGCGCTTCGGACTCAACGAGGTCGCGATCGGGCTTCCGTTTCCGATCGGCGCGTTCGAAATTGCCAGGCTCGCGCTCGGCAATCGACAGCTTCGCTACGCGATGCTCGAGGCCCAGCTTTGCGAGCCGGCTCGCGCCCTGGAGCTGGGCTTCTTCGATGAGCTGGCCGCTCCAGAACGGCTCGAGGCGCGCTGCGTCGAGATGGCGCGGCGACTGGGAGCCCACGGCCAGCTTGCCTATGCGCACACCAAGCGGGCGATCCAGTCCGCCGCGGTCGCGCGCACGCTCGCGCAGACCGACGCGGAAGCGCGCGCGATCGGAGACATTTCGACTTCGGCCGAAACGCTCGGGCTTCTGCAGGCGCAGGTGAGCGCGATCTCGAAGCGCTGAATCCGGTCTAGCCGTGAGCGGGCGGGTCGGCGAGATGGCCGGTTGCGTCGAGCAGCTCCGCGCGCCATCCGCCGTCATGTCTCAGGATATTGATCGAACCGAGGTCGATCACCGGCTCGGCGCCGGCCAGGCGCCCCGCGATCGCGCGGATCACCCCGCGATGCGCCACGAGCAGGGCACATCCGCGATATGTGCCGTGCGTGTCCTGCCAGCGCTTGAGCATCCGATCGACTCCGCGGCCAACGCGGTCGGCGAACGCGGCGCGGCTCTCGCCGCCCGGGTAGGTGTAGTCGGGCGCGAGGCGATCGCGGTTCCAGCGCTCGAATTCCGCCGGATGGCGCGCGCGGATCTCCTCTGCGGTCAGTCCCTCGAACAGTCCGAAATCCACCTCGATGAATTCCTCGATAGTGACGATCGGAGCGTCGCGGCCCGCGATGAGCCGCGCGCCTTCCTGGGCGCGTCGCATCGGACTGGCGAAGACCAGCGCGAAACGCGGCGCACCGTGGCGAGTCTCCAGGGCGTCCCGAACGGCCGTCATCTGGGCGCGTCCCAGCTCCGAGAGCGCGAGATCGGTGCGTCCGTAGTAGCGGATACTCGATTGCCCTTCGGTCTCGCCGTGGCGAACCAGAATCAATGTCGCGTCGGGAGTGCTCAAGGTCGTGTCGCGACCGCTAGTCGAAGAGCGGATTCAACAACAGGCCGGTCAACAGCTTGGGATAAAAATAAGTCGACTTCTCGGGCATCGTGGCGCCGGCGTCGCTGACGCGCTCGACATCGCGAATCGAGGGTGGATTCATCAGGAACGCGCCGTCGGCTTTGCCGCCTGCGACCGCGTCGAGCGCGCCGGCGGCGTCGATCGTGTACTCGATATTGCCGCCCGCTCTGATCGCCGCGGCGTCGATCGCGAAGATCGAATCGAACACCAGCGCGTGCAGAATCGAGACGTTCGAGCCGGCGAACTTCCTCGGGCAGCGCGGCCAGTTGTGGCGTGATCGCGGATTCGTTCTTGAGCCGGAGCACGTAGAGCGCATCACGACCGGCGAGCGCGACCCCGAGCGCGCCGCGGCCGGCCTCGGCGAGCCGCGCCCGGAACTGCGCGCGATCGGTGAACGATTCGAGCGTGAATAGCTCGCCCGCGCGCGCCACGAACGATTCCATCGCCGCGCCCGGCAGACGATGGACCACGCGATGGGTCGGCAAAATCACGAGACCCGGATCGTCGCACGCCACAAGGGTCATCATGATGTAGTCGTAGGGCTTCAGCGCGGCCGGGTCGCCGTCGGCGGCACGCCGGCGCCGCCGATATTCCAGCGCGGTCTCGTAGCGATGGTGCCCGTCGGCGATTAGAACGCGCGCCTCACTGAGCGCGCTCTGGATGGTCGCGATCTCGACTTCTGCTTCAATGGCACACAACCGATTTTCGATTCCGAGATCGTCGGTCACCTGGGCGATCGGATCACGGCTCGCGACCTTCTCGCGAAGCGAGTGAAGTTCAGGATGCGCGCCTGAGTAAAGGCCGAAGATCGAACTCAAATTGGTTTCGGTCGCGGTCAGGAGCCGCAGCCGATCTTCTTTGGCGGCAGGAAAAGTTCGCTCATGCGGGAGCACGCGGCCGCGGCTGAACTCCTCGAGGCGAAATCGCACCACGAAGCCCTCGCGCGCCAGCACGCGCCCCTCGTGGCGAAAGCGCTGCGTGTATAAATACACGGCGGGTTTTTCGGCGCGGACCAGCACGCGCTCGTCGAGCCAGCGATGGAGCAGGCGGGCGGACGAGTCGTAGCGATCGGCGTCGCGGTTCAATTCGAGTCGCACAATGTTGTACGGTGATCGGTCGTAAAGCTGCGCCTGGCGGTCGGGAGCGATCAGATCGTAGGGCGGGGCTACCATCGCGGCGAGCGACGGAGCGAAACGCCGATCGTAGAGGAGCGGTCGAAACGGCTCGACTCGCTCCGCGAGCAGGCTCAAGTGCGGACTCCGGCCAGCGCCGCAGACAGTCGATGTTCGGCGATCGCGCCGGCGCGCAGCACCTTGATCACGCCGCGATCAAAGGTCACCACCGTACTGGGCAGCGCCGGGCCCAGAGTGCCGCCTTCAAGATAAACTTTAACTTTGGGGCCGAAGGCGATCCGCGCTTCGGTCAGGCTCGTGGCGGGCGGCTGTCCCGATAAATTGGCGCTGGTGGCGGTGATGGGCCGGCCCAGGCAGCGCGCGAGTTCGCGCGCGACCGGATGGGGCGACACGCGCACGCCGACACCGCCGTCGGCGCCAACCAGCGCGTCGGACAATCCCGCCTTGGCTGGCAGGACGAGGGTCAGCGGGCCGGGCCAGAAATGTTCGGCGAGGCGGCGCGCCGCGGCCGGGATTTCGCGCGCGATCGCGAACGCCATCGCGGTGTCCGCCGCGATCAGTGCGACTGGCTTGGCGGGCTCGCGTGCCTTTACCGCGAAGAGACGCCCGAGTGCGGCCTGCGAACCGGCGTCGGCGCCGAGCGCGTAGAAGGTTTCCGTGGGATAGACGACCAACTCGCCGCGGCGCAGGGCGGCGATCGCATCGCGCGCATCGATCGCATCGTGGAACGCAGACCGGGTCTCGTTCATCTCGTGCCGCTGGATCATGCCTGCTCCAGGCGCGCGCCGCGCGATGTCGCGGCGCAGGTGACGCCCCTCGAATTCGATCATGTCGGCGGCCTGGTACGCGGCCGCGACCGCATGGGGCAGCTTGTCAGCCATCGCGGTGACCGCCAGCACGCGGCCGCCGTCGGTCACGATTTGCCCGTCGCGCTCGGCGGTCCCGGCGTGAAAAACCTTGACCCGCGTTTTCTGTAACGCCCATTGTACCTTGAGTGCGGAGGCTTGCGCGCCTTCGATTCGATCCAGCCCGCGAATCGGAATGCCCTTGCGATAGTCGCCCGGGTATCCGCCCGAGGCGAGCACGACCGTCACCGCGCTGCCCGGCGAGAGCCGAAAGCTTGCGCCCTCAAGCCGGCCCTCGATGGCGGCGAGCAGCGTCTGCGCCAGGTCGCTCTCGAAGCGCATCATGAGCGCCTCGCATTCCGGATCGCCGAAACGCACGTTGAATTCCAGCACGTAGATACGGTCCTGATCGATCATCAGGTTGACGAACAGCACCCCGCGAAACGGCATCCCGCGCGTGCGCATTTCAGCCAATGTCGGCTGCACGACTTCGACCATGATTCGATCTTCCATCGCTGTGTCGAACTGCGGCACCGGCGAATACGCGCCCATCCCGCCGGTATTCGGGCCGCGGTCGCCGTCGAAGACCGCCTTGTGATCCTGCGCGGTGCCGAGCTTGACGGCATGTGTTCCATCGCAGAGCGCGAAGAACGAAAGCTCCTCGCCGCTCAGCCGATCTTCGATCACTAGCCGTTTTCCGGCCGCACCGAACTGTCCATGATCCATCGCGGCGGTGATCGCTTCGAGCGCGGCCGCGGCGTCTGCACAAACGGTCACGCCCTTGCCGAGCGCCAAACCGTCGGCCTTCACTACGACCGCGCGACCTCGATCCCGCACGTATTTACGAGCTTGATCGCCGTCCTCGAAGACCTCATAGGCCGCGGTGGGTACGCCCGCGTCGGCCATCACGGCCTTCGCGAATGACTTGCTGGTTTCCAGTTGCGCGGCGGCCTTGGACGGACCGAAGATCTTGAGTCCGTTAAGCTCGAACTCATCCACAATGCCGGCCCCGAGCGGATCGTCGGGGCCGACCACGGTCAGATCGATGGCCTGTTCGCGGGCGAAACGCGCGAGGCCGGCGACATCGGTCGGCGCGATCGCGACCGGCTCGGCGATCTGGTTGATCCCCGGATTTCCGATCGTGCAGAAGATCCGCTTGACCGACTGGCTTTGGTTCAACCGCCAGCAGAGCGCGTGCTCACGGCCGCCTTTGCCGATTACCAGGACCTTCATCTCAATGACGCAAGCGCATCTCAGTGGCGGAAGTGGCGGACGCCGGTGAAAACCATCGCGAGGCCGAGCGCGTCGGCCGCGGCGATCACCTCGCTGTCGCGCATCGCACCGCCGGGCTGCGCGATCGCGGTGGCGCCCGCCTCGGCGGCGAGCGTCGGCCCGTCGGGGAACGGGAACAGCGCCTCGGATACGAGCACCGATCCCTTGAGCGATACGCCGAGCCGCGCGGCCTTTTCACGCGCCGCGTAGACCGGGTCGATCCGCGAGGTCGCGCCGCCGCCGACGCCGAGCGTGCGATCGTCGCGGACGAACGCGATCGCATTGGACTTGATATGTTTCGCCACCCGAATTCCGAAGTTCATCGCGCGCAGTTCCGCCTCGCTCGGCGCGCGCTTCGTCATGACTTTCGCTTCGCGCGCGTCCTCGAGACGTAAGTCCGGCGTCTGCACCAGCAGGCCGCCGAGCACGCGCTTTACGTCGAGCTCGCCGCGCGAGACCGCTTGCGGACGAAACCGGATCAGGCGGCGATTTTTTTTCTTGCGCAGGAACTCGAGCACGCTGGGCTCGAAGTCGGGTCCGATCAGAACTTCGGTGAAGAGTTCGTCGACCGCCCGCGCGAACTCGAGATTCCACGGGCGGTTGCTGATGATGATACCGCCGAACGGTGAATCGGGATCGGTGGCAAAGGCCTTGTCCCACGCGGCTTTGAGCGTGGATGCGACGCCGACGCCGCACGGTGTGTTGTGCTTGAGGATCGCGACCACCGGCTCTCTGTAATCGGCGAAATCGAGCATCAGATTGATCGCCGAGTTGATGTCCATGACGTTGTTGAACGAAAGTTCGCGGCCGTGAAGCGGCTCGGCGATCTTGAAGAAGTCGCCATAGAGCGCGCCCTGCTGGTGGGGGTTCTCGCCGTAACGCAGCGGCTGCGCGCGTTCGAGCGCAAGCGAGAAGGTCTCGCCGAGTGGTTCGGGTTCGGCGCCGGCGTGCGCGCCGAGATAGTTCGCGATCGCACAGTCGTAGCTCGCGACGCGCGCAAACGCCTTGCGCGCCAGCCGCCATCGCGTCGCGGCAGATATCGACCCCTGATTGGCGTCCAATTCCGCGGCGATCTCCGGGTAGTCGGCGGGATCGACGACCACGACGACGTCAGCGTGATTCTTGGCCGCCGCGCGAACCATCGCGGGTCCGCCGATATCGATATTCTCGATCGCGTCTTCGAGCGTGACGCCGGGCTTCGCGATGGTTTGCTCAAAGGGATAGAAGTTGACGACGACCAGGTCGATCAGCTCGAGGCCGTGCTCTTTGACTTGCGCGCGATGAACCGAGGCGGCGCGGCGCGCGAGAATGCCGCCGTGAATCTTCGGATGCAGCGTCTTGACGCGGCCCTCCAGAATCTCCGGAAAACCGGTGAAGTCCTCGACCGCTTTGACTGCGAGGCCGGCCTGCTCGAGCACCGTCTTGGTGCCGCCGGTGGATAGTATCTCGACGCCGTGGCGCTGCAGTGCCGCGGCTAGCTCGGCGAGTCCACGCTTGTCGGACACGCCCAGGAGCGCGCGTTTGATCGTGACCCGCTCGTTGCTCATCGCCGTGCAATTCAACTCCGCAAGTCCGCAACCTAACTTTGGTACACGCGCGGCACGCGCTTGCCGACGGTGCATAACATCTCGTACGAGATCGTCTGAACCAGCCGCGCCACGTCGTTAACGCTGATCGTCGCCGCGCCTGAGCCGCCCCACAGAATCACTTCGTCGCCGGGGGATGCGCCTGCGACCTCGGTCAGATCGACCATCGTGAGGTCCATGCACACCGCGCCGACGACCGGCGCGCGGACGCCGCGCACGAGCACTTCCCCGCCGTGCTGGAGGCCGCGCCGATAGCCGTCGGCATAGCCCACGGGCAGCACGCCGATCACGCTGGGGCGCGTCGTTACGAAAGTGTGGCCGTAGCTGACGCCGGCGCCGGCGGGCACGTGCTTGAGTTGCAGGATGCGGGTCTTGAAGGTCATCACGGGCCGCAGCTCGACCAGGTCGCTCACTGCCGCAACCGGCGGGAGTCCGTAAATCGCAAGCCCGGTGCGGATCATGTTGAAGTGTGAATCACGCCGCAGCACGGTGGCGGCGGAGTTGGCCACGTGCACGACGGGTGCGTCGAACCCCACGGCGCGCAGCCTTGCGAGCGCCGCGACGAAGACCGCGAGTTGCTGCTCGTTGGCCGGGCCCGAGGGGTCGCCGGCGTTCGCAAGCAAGGTGCATACGCCTTCCAGTTCGAGCCGGCGCGCGCGCTTCAGCTCGGCGATCGCGGCGTCCAGCTCCTCGGGGCGGATGCCGAGGCGCGACGCGCCGGAATCGATCTTCAAGTGAACCTTGCAGTTCTGACCGAGCGCGCATGCGGCCCGATCCAGCGCCGCCATACTCCCGAGATCGAACACGAACGGGGTGAGGCCGAGCGCGACGAGGTCGCCGGCCTGATCGGGAAAAAAGCCGCCCATCACGTAAATGCGCGCGCGGACTGAGGCTTCGCGCAGCTCACGCGCCTCCTCGACAGTGGCAACCCCGAAGTGTTCGCAGCCTTCGGCCGCGAGCGCGCGCGCGACCTCGATCGCGCCGTGGCCGTACGCGTCCGCCTTGACGATCACCATCAGCTCCGCGCCGTTGGCGAAGCGCTGCAGAGCGCGATAGTTCGCGGCGAGCGCTGCGCGATCGATCAGGGCGACGGTGGGACGTCCGGCGCCGGTGTCGATTCGGAGATCGAGGTCGGGATTCTCCTGGCTGCTTATGCTTGACAGAGAAATCGCTCCGATGAAAAACGCCCGAGCCGATTATCCGGCTCCGGCGCGCGCCACTCAATCAGCCGATTAGCGCAACCGATACGCGCCGCGATGGCTGAGCCGTCTTAACTTCAATCTGATTTCAATTCGAGAGCGAGCCCAGCTAACCATCGGCGTTGCGCGCAGTCAATGAAGTTGCGCGTTTTTGCGCTCGGCGGCAGCGCTCTGATATAAACAGACTTGGCTGGGGGCGTGCGCTGCGCGCACTGAGACCTCCGTCAGGAGGACCCCTTGAACCTGATCCGGGTAATGCCGGCGTAGGGAAGCCTGGTGGCGGAACGATCGGGTCCCGCCCAAGCCGCTTCTCTCCGGCTGGAGGGAGGCGGCTTTTTCGTAGCGGCCCAGAGTCGATCACGGAAAGTTGATTACCCGAAGTTGATCACAATCGATCTCAACGGCGAACCTCACGCGATCGACGGAGACCCGGGCTCGAGGCGCTCCTGAAAAAACTCGATCTGCGCCCGAATCGCGTGGCCGTGGAGATCAACCGAACGGTCGTGTCGAAGGCCGACTACGCGCGCACCATGCTCAAAGCCGGCGACCAGGTCGAGGTGATCAACTTCGTCGGCGGCGAAAGTTGACGGCGTATAGCGAGGAGAATCATATCAAGGACGATCGTTTTGAACTCGGCGGCAAGGTCTTCAAGTCGCGCCTGATCGTCGGGACTGGCAAGTATCGCGACTTCGCGCAGACCCGCGAGGCGGTTGAGGCCAGCGGCGCGGAGATCGTCACCGTGGCCGTGCGGCGCGTGAATATCACCGATTCGCAAGAAAGAAAATCTGCTCGAATATCTGGACCCGAAACGCTACCAGATTCTGCCCAACACGGCCGGATGCTATACCGCCGACGAGGCGATTCGCACCTGCCGCCTGGCGCGCGAAGTCGGCGTCGGCGAGATGGTGAAGCTCGAAGTGATCGGCGATGACAGGACGCTGTTCCCCGATACCACGGCGACGATCGAAGCCGCGAAGATTCTCGTCAAGGAGGGCTTCAAGGTCCTGCCGTATATCACCGACGATCCGATCGCGTGCCTGCAGGCTCGCCGAGCTGGGATGCGTCGCCGTGATGCCGCTCGCGGCGCCGATCGGCTCAGGCCTCGGGATCCGCAATCCGTACAATCTGCGGATCATCCTGGAGCAGGCGAAGGTGCCGGTGATCGTGGATGCGGGCGTCGGCACGGCTTCCGACGCGGCGGAGGCGATGGAGCTCGGATGCGACGGCGTGCTGATGAATACGGCGATCGCGGGCGCGCGAGATCCGATCGCGATGGCGCGCGCGATGCGGCTCGCGGTCGAGGCCGGGCGGCTCGCGTGGGGCGCGGGGCGAATCGAGCAGAAGCTGTATGCGACCGCGTCGAGCCCGCTCACCGGAGTGATTCGCTGAACGATCGGCCGAGCGTCGAGCGATAGCGTTCGGTCAGGGAAAGCGGTGTGGATGCCCGCGTCGGATTCAAGCTCTATCTGATCACCGACCGCCGGCAGGCCGCCGCACGCGGCGGCCTGCCGGCGGTCTGCGAGGCGGCGCTCAGCGCCGCGAACGACGCGGGACATCGCGGCGCGGTCGCAATTCAACTCCGTGAGAAAGATCTCCCGGCCCGCGAGCTGTACGCGCTCGCGCTTGCGATGCGCGAGCTCTGCGCGCGCTTCGACGCGCAGTTGCTGATTAACGATCGGATCGACGTGGCCATCGCGTGCGGCGCCGACGGGGTGCATCTGCCGGTAGACTCGTTCGCGATTGCGGATGCGCGCCGGCTGCTCGGGCCAGGGCGATTGATCGGGGTCTCGACGCACGTGGACGGCGAAGTCCGCGCCGCCGTCCAGAGCGGCGCGGATTTCGCCGTCTTCGGGCCGGTATATGCGCCGCTGTCGAAAGTCAGCGCGGGACCGCCGCGTGGCATCGCGGCGCTGCGCGCCGCATGCCACGCGGCGGTCCGCGCGGTGGACTGCGCCGGGCGCTGCGACGTTCACCGCCGCGCCGCCGATGCCCGTATACGCGCTCGGCGGTATCACCGCCGAGCGCGTACGCGAGCTCGGCTCCGATCCCGCAGGCGTCGCGGTGATCGGCGCCGTCTTCGGCGCCGAGTCGCCTGGGAATGCGGTGAGGTCGCTGCTCGAGGCGCTCAGGGTCAGGCGCGCGGCAGTGATCTGACCGGGCGCGCGGCGAGGATCGTCTCGACGCGCGGCACTTCTCGATAGTACGGCGAAAGGAAAGTCGCACTTCACGATGCCGTTCGAGTCGACGAGAAAGTCGGCGGGAATCGCGTTGTCGGGCTCGGCGTTGCGATGATGCTGAACCAGCCCCATCGGCGCGAGGATCGATTCAGACTGGTCGCTGAGCAGCGGGATCGCGGTGCCAATAAACGCGGCGAGCTTGCGCGAGCGGTCGACCGGATCGGTGCTGATTGCGAGGACTTTAATCGTTCGCGGCGGCGAGTTCGGGCGCGCGCGAGGTCAGCTCCGCCAACTGGAAGCGGGCGAACGGACAGAAGTCGCCGCGGTAGACCACGATCAGCGTCAGCGGCGCCGCGGAGTCATGGAGCGTGTGAATGGCGCCGGTCTGGTCCTTGAGTGCGAAATCCGGGAATTGATCGCCGTGCGAGAGATGTAAGTTGAACTCGGGGTTCAGCGTCCCGCGCAGGGTATAGCTCGCGAAACGTCCGCCTCCGATTCCGAGCGCGATGCAGGTGAAGAAGCCGAGAATGCCGATCCCGAGCTTGGCGTGCGGCGACCAGATTCCGAACGACAATCTGAGGCCGGCAAGCGCCGTTAGCAAGCGCGAGAACAATCAATGCGTAGGCGGGGTAGGGGATGCGATCATGAATTCCCAGGTCCGGCGACGACCAGAACGAGGTGAGCACGAAGCCGTAGAGCGCCGCGCCCGCGCCAATCAAACCGAGCGCGACCATGAAGCGCAGCGGCTGTGCAGGCGGCGGCTCCCATGCGTCGCTTTCATCCTCGGCCTCGTCCTGGGGAGTCGGCTCTTCCGACGCGGGCTCGGCCGGCAAGGACGTCGTCGCGCGCGGCGGGATCGCCGCCGGTTGCGGGCGGGGGTGCGGCGAGCAACAGGATCGTCCGTGGCCATCAGGAATCCGGCAGTGACTTAGCTCCGGTAGTGGCTCAGTTTCGGATTCGGATGGCCGGCAGGGACGCCGGCCACTACCCGGAGGGAAGTTCCAACGTTGGGTAGGGGCCGGCCTCCGTGCCGGCCCGCTCTCTCGAAGTCGCCCACTACCTAAGCTCCTCTACCTTTAGTTCTACCATGCCAGCGGCGTGTGTCAGGCCAAAAAGGGGCGCGACTTGCCTCGACGGCGACGCGGCGGCAGAATCCGCGCACGACGGAGCGCAGGTGCGACTGTATCGATCATGAGCGGCAACATTAGCTACAGGCTCGCGCAGCAAAACGATCTGTCCGCGATGCGCGTGATCCAGAGCACCGCGCTGCAGCATCTGGCCGTCACGCGCGAAGGCCGCGACCCTTCGGCCGTGCCGATCAACGACCAACCCAGCGTCCAGATGCGGCATCTGCTGCGCACCGACCCGAAGCTCGCCTGGCTCGCGATCGAGGGCGATCGGCCAATCGGGTTCAGCATGGGTTTCGTGCGGGGCGAGCTGTGGTTCCTCTCCGACCTGTTCGTGCTTCCCGAGGCACACGGCAAGGGAATCGGCAACGCTTTGCTCCAGCGATGCCTCGAAGGCCTGCGGCGCGGCGCGCGTATCCGCGCGGTCGCCTCGAGCAATGATCCGGGCGCGCAGTCGCTCTATATCCGGGCCGGGATGGTCCCGCGCTTTCCATTGTTTGGTCTCGAAGGGCCTTCCCAGCGGCTGCGCGAGCTGCCGCGAACCAAGCCGGCGACTGAGCGGCCAAGTGCTTCGCGAACTTGGCTGCGCAAGCTGGGCGTTTTGGACGAGCAGATCTGGGGACGGCGGCGCGACCGCGAGCACCGTTTCTGGTTCGGCGAATTCGGGATGACCTGTCTGGCGAGCGTTGATCGGTCGGGCGATCTGCTCGCTTACGGGTACTATGAACCGCGCCGGATTGGGCCGATCGTGGCGCGCAGCGCGCGGCTCCAGCTTTCGATCCTGCACGCGATCGGTGAAGCGCTGGGTGACGGCGCCGATCAGTCCGTCGAGTTGCGACTACCGGGGATCAATATCGTCGCGCTGCAAGCCCTGCTTGAAGTCGGTTTCAGGATCGATCACATCGGGATGTACATGGCTTCGCGAACATTCGGGCGCTTCGATCGGTACATCCCGTCGGGTGGTACGCTCCTCTAGCGCTGATCGGGCCAGCCACGATCCCCGTCAACCTACTATGTTCGACAACCAGGAACGCTGCCGTAATTTCATCAGGTCGGCCCGCGCGCACCTTATCGTTTTACTCAAGACGCTGAGTAAAAATACTCAGGCTAATGAGCAAATCGACAGAACCTTTTCGGCGGCCTCAAGGAATCAAGCTCGCCCGCCGGCAATACTACGACGCTCGCGCACTATCTCGAGTTGCTCGGCGGAGCAGGGTTGCTCACCGGACTCTCCAAATTCGCCCGCCGTCCGGCTCGGCAGAAGGGGTCGAGCCCGAAGCTCCAAGTCTTGAACACCGCTCTTATAACTGCCCAGTCCGGGCTCTCTTTCGAGGAGGCGAAAGAGGACCGCGAGTTTTGGGGACGCCTGGTGGAATCGGCCATCGGCGCTCACCTCGCAAATGCGGCGGCGGCGGATGAATGCGAGCTCTTCTACTGGCGCGAGCGCAATCGAGAAGTGGATTTCGTCGCACGTGCCGGGCGCGCGATTACCGCGATCGAGGTGAAGAGCGGTCGCAGCCGCGATACTCACCCAGGCCTCGTGGCTTTCGCGGATTCATTCAAGCCCGCGCGCCAGTTGCTGGTGGGCGGCGACGGGATTCCAGTTGAGGAATTTCTGTTCAAGCCAGTCGGGCACTGGGTCTCTCGATAAGGAATCCCGGCGAGGCACAAACTCGGTTGCTACCGGACCCAGCCGGCAACTTTGGTTTGCAGGAAATGGGGGCAGGGTTAGCGCGGGCGAGCCGGTTCAGATTCACGGTATCCGGGCGGCGGAGAACGCCATTCCATGTTCTCAGCCCCTTATTGACGCCCGCAGGCTGGACTGCTACAAAGGTCATGCTTCCTCGGCCTTGAATGGCCCCTTGTAACCCTTGAGTGGGCGGTAGCGGGTTGACTCCCATCAACAACTAACCGCAAGGAGTGAATAGTCAATGGCCACAATCAATTTCGCTGACGAACGCCTCCGGCGTGCCGTAGAGGAAACTAAAGGCGCCATAGGAGAGCGGAATCAGAATCTCGACCGTATTTCGGAAGACATCAAACAGCTTGAACGCTACCTCGAAGCGTCTGGCGTCCGAGAAACAGTTCAGTTGCATCTTGCAGGTGGTCCCACGGCGCTCGGCGAGCCTTGGGAGTTTGAGCTATCCGGCGAGACCGCTGCCGAAGACGTTTCCGAGTTCCTAGTCTGGGACAGGCTCGCAGACCAAGACCGTTGGCGCATCATGTACCTGAAGACTCGCCGCACCGGATTTTTAGTGACCCGTGCGGTTGGGTCTTTAGCGCCGACGTTGAGGTCCTCGATCGGAGACCACTGATCGAGACGCCTGCGGTGGTTCGGCTCCGTGCGAGTGAGGTTCTACCAGATCTGGTCAAAGCAATCGCCGACAACACCAAGGGACCCAAGACTCGCGAGAAGGAGGGCGCGAAGAACATGAAAACCATACTGAAATTCTTGTCGACAGAGAGCAAAGAGCGCAGCCGGAAGGCTAAAGCGCAGTAAGCCGATTCCAACGGACAAAGAAGGGCGGCCTCAATCATCTGACCGAGGCCGCCTTGCCGCAGACCAGCGGAACGATATGGTCATCCGCTTGGGTCTTTCATCTTCATAGGTCCGCGAAGAACCTCGACTTCGGTTACCTTCTCGTCCGGACGTGTTCTTTTGGTCAGCACGACTCCGGGCGGGACCTCGCCGGTTTCTTCAACGTAGCGCACGAGCGCCTCCTCGTTCACGTCGAAGAAATGCCTGAGTGACGGATATTTTTCGATGTGCTCGCTGAGGAACCTCAAAAGGCCATCCTTATCGGCAACGCCAACGATCTCGCCGTCAACTATACGGCAGAAGCTTGTGAATTCCGCCATGATTTCTGGAGTTAAATCTTCGCATGACGTCGGAAATTCTGATGCGTTAAACCCTGCGCGTTGGAGCGCATCAAGACCGCGCAGGAGGTCCCCGTCGCCAACCCGGATAATGCCTTGTTTTTCCCCGCGAGAGGTCAAGTGAGGTCGAATCCCCGCTTTTTTGAGGCAGTGACGCGAAACATTCAATTCGCTGTCCAGATCCTTGCCTTCACGCCCGGCGATGTATATCGTTTTCATGCTGCCCCTACCCTTCGGAGAAGCGTCTTATGTACGTCGACGATCCGCGCATCCGTCTGTCGATATTCTTCTTCGGAAAGTTTTTTCATGATTTTGCCCTCCCCCCAGTTGCTACATGAACTTCCTTCGCCTGAAAGCTTTTACGTCCGCGCTGTTCAACTCGAACCACTCTCCGTTTCGTCGCTTCGCCTCAAACCTCTTGTGCCAGTAGAGTCTCGATGCCCGCAGGATCGTCGGTTCTAATCGTGTGGACGCGGTTGGCTCTCTCTGGGAGTTGGATCCCTAGCTCCCGTTCGCGGCGGCCTAGAGCATTCGTCCGTCCGATCTTGTAGTGACGCCCGGCCTTGATCAGGTACACGAATCCAAAGCTCTCCTTGGAGCCAGAGTCGTCGTCATCAGATTGCGTCGGCGGTCGGTTCGGGATCGCCTCGCATAGAGCCTTGATATCGTCGTATCCGGGACGTGCTTCGCAGTAGCTCTGAACCTTTACGGCCAATTGTTGCTTTGAGCCCAGCCTTTGAAATGTCTTATAGCTGGGAAAGCTACCGTCCGCGTCCGCCTTCAATCGGCGGGTCTTCAGTTGCAGTTCCGCCAGAGTGGGAAAACGACCGAACTCACGCATCACTTGAATCAACGTCTCGATGAGCGCCGACTCGTCGTAGGCGCTCTGCTTCTTGTTCGGCTGAAGTCCGGCCTCGCGAATCGCATCGCCCCATCGCGCCCAGTGGACTCCCCGCCAGTCGGATTCCTTAATTCCAGTCTCCGTGAAGAAGCGTTTTGCACCATGAGGCCGACCGCCGCTTGCGGCGGCGGTCCGTTTGATTTCGCGCAAGATGTACTGCTTGTCCATGCCGCGCCCTCGATCCTGCCCCTCCCCTCGACCGAAATAAAGACGGGGCCGGAAGCCCGAAGGCCCCGGCCCCATGATCCGCGATCGCGCCCGGTCACTTCGTCGCGCGGGTCTTGTTCGCAGGCTTCGCCGCGTACATCCCCTCGCGCGGGACATTGTTGTAGGCCGCAGCGGGTCGATCAGAAGTGGCCGGGTTCGCGCTCGCGGCGGTTGTCGCGCTCGAGCTGGACGGTCATGTGGCGGATGTTGAACTTATGCTCGAGCATCTGCGACATCTCCGACAGCACGCGGTCCTGGTCGGCGCCGGCGGTTACCACTGCGTGCGCGGAGAGCGCGAATTCGCGGCTGGTCAGGCACCACACGTGGAGATCGTGAACCTCCTCGGTGTTTGCGATCGCGAGGAGGTCGCTGCGTAATTCGTCGAGATCGATATTGGCCGGCACCGCCTCCATCAGAATGTCCACGCCCTCGCGGACCAGGCCCCACGAGCTGTAGATGATCAGGCATCCGATCAACAGGCTGACCGCCGGGTCGGCCCGGGTTCATCCGGTGAAATAGATCAGCGCGCCCGCGATCAGGATTCCAAGCGTGCCGATCAGGTCCGAGATCACGTGGACGAAGACCGAACGGACCGCGATCCCGGCGCGGCCGGTCTCGCCGCGGTCGTGCGTCATCCAGGCCGAGAAGCTGTTGACGGCAACGCCGAGCACCGCGATTCCCATCACGCCGAGGCCGGCTACCGGCGCAGGATGGCGCAACCGGTCGAGCGCTTCGATCCAGATGAAGATCACCAGCAGCCACAGGAACAGCCCGTTGAACAGCGCGCCCAGAATTTCGGCGCGCAGATAGCCGTAGGTCTTGTCGCCGCGCGCCGGGCGCGTCGAGATCCAGAGCGTGAACAGGCTCAAGCAGATCGCACCGACGTCGGTCAGGACGTGGACCGCGTCCGAGAGCAGGGCGAGACTGCCCGTATACAGACCGCCGGCGAACTCGGTGGCGAAAAAAGCGGAGGCGACCGCCAGCACCGAGAACAGGCGGCGGCGATCCGCCGCCAGCATGATTTGCGTATCAGTCCGAGACACGCGGCCGCCTGTTCAGTCATAGGTGACCAGCGAGAAGCAATTTGCCGGAGCGAGGCGCGCACGCCCGCCGAGCGCCGCGAGTTCGATCACGAAGGCGCAACCCACGACGTTGCCGCCGAGCTTGGTGACAAGGTTGACCGCCGCGGCGGCCGTGCCGCCGGTCGCCAGCAGGTCATCGACGATCAGCACCCGAGCGCCGCTGGGCAGGCCGTCGCGATGGATTTCGAGTGACGCGCTGCCGTACTCCAGTTCGTAGGATTCGCCCAACGTCGCGTAAGGCAGCTTGCCCGGCTTGCGCGCGATCGTCAGCCCCACGCCCATCCGGTAGGCGACCGGCGCGCCGATGATAAAGCCGCGCGATTCGATGCCGAGCACGAGGTCGATCGCGCCCAGGTAGGGCGCCGCGATTTGATCGACGATTGCGGCCAGGCCGCGCGGGTCGGCGATCAGCGGCGTTATATCGCGAAACAGGATCCCAGGCTTGGGAAAGTCCGGGATGTCGCGAATTAATCTTTTCAAATCTGCACTGGTCATCTTGATAATCCACTCCCCCCCGCCGGAGACTTCGAGCCGAGGACAAAAGATACTAAGAGGCGTCGCCGCGGGCAAAGCTTTGGCCGCTGACCGCCGGTATTACGGGCAGGTAGTTCAACGGATTACGCGCGAAGTTGTCGCGCCGCACTTCGAAATGGAGATTCGGCCCGGTGGTGTGGCCGGTGGTACCGACTTGCGCGATGATCTGGTCGCGCGCGACAGTGTCGCCCTCACGCACCGCGTTGGTCCGAGTGTGAGCGTACACCGTTACGTAGTGGTCGTCATGGCGGACGATCACTACATTACCATAGCCGCGCAGCCGCCCGGAGAAGATCACCACGCCCTTGCCGGCGGCATGGACCGGAGTACCGGCCGGCGCCGCGATATCAACCCCGTCATGCATCACGCCATTGCGCATCCCGAAAGGCGAGGAGAGCACGCCGCCATGGACGGGCCAAGTGAAACGCCGATCGACCCGCTCGGGCGGAGCCTGCGATTCGGCGTTGTGCGCCGCGCGAGGGGCGTGCGCGCATGCCGCAACGAAAAGCGCCGCGCCCAGCAGGCATACGCCCAGCAGGCATACAAGGAGGGCGCGGTCTATGAGAGCCGGCTGCCGCCGCCTGACAGAATTCTTTTCCACCACCGCCCTGCCACCGCCACCGCGCTTGCCATCTATCCGCTCCGCCGCTGGCCGGCACCCCGAATCAGGCGCTGGCCGATCGCGCCGACTAATCCGCTAGCCGGATTGAAAGCCGTGCCTGCCGACCATCTTCACGAATCGGCATTCGCCGAAATATTCCTCTTGCCAGCGGCCGTCGCGCCGCGCGATTCGCACCAGCGTCTGGAGATCGTCTTCGCCGATCGGCGCGACGAGTCCGCCGCCGGGCTTGAGCTGCTGGAGCAGGGGCCGCGGAATTCCCGGCATCGCGGCGGTCACGACGATCACGTCGAACGGCGCGGCTGCGGGCAATCCCTCGGAGCCGTCGCCGAGCACGAGGAAGCAGTTCTTGAGTTCGAGCGCGGTCAGCACCGCGCGCGCGCGGTTATGCAGTTGACTGAGACACTCGACCGAATAAACCTCGGCGGCCAGGCCGGCGAGTATGGCAGTCTGGTAGCCGGAGCCGGTACCGATTTCGAGCACGCGCTCGCCGCCGCTCAGCGCGGCCACCTCGGAGGTGAGCGCGACCATGTAGGGCTGCGAGATGGTCTGCCCGGCGCCGATCGGGAGCGGACCGTCGTCGTAGGCGTGCTCGGCGTACTCGGGAGGCAGGAAGCGATGGCGGGCCACCGTGCGCATCGCGGCCAGAACGCGCGGATCGTTGATGCCGCGACGCTCGAGCTGCTCGGTGATCATTCGGGCGCGCGCTTCCGTCATGTCCAGAGGCATTAGACCCATTATAGCGGCGGCCCGGTCCAATGGCGACGAGCGGCAGACGGGCGCGAGCTACCCGCCGCCGCTGGTGTCGAGCCGGCCTTTGAGGAGTTTTTTCGGCGCCGCCTTGCGCCAGGCCTGCTCGAACAGTCGCGCGAGCTCGTCGGGATGCACTCTATCGAGGTGCACGAGCACCATCGGGTAGTGGCGATAGTGCTCCGTGATGTAGAACGTCTCGGGCTCGAGTTCCATCAAAATCTCGCGCTCGCCGAACTCGATCCTGATCGCCAGCGAGTCGCCGTCCTCGCGCAGCCGCGCGAGGAATTTCTTGCCGACCCGAAACGCGATGGTGCCGTAAGACGTGCCTTCCTCGACGCCCGGCAGCGCCAGTGCGATTCGGCGAACGGGCTCGATTCGGCGAGCGGATTTTGTCGCCATCGCGGCTATAGCAGGTATTCGGCTACGCGCCGGCCGGGACTTAAGTCCGATCAGAATCCCGTGCCGGTCACGGTGACGGTCAGGTTGCCGCCGTCGCTGGTAATCGCGATCGTGCCGCTGAAGTTGCCTTTCGACGGCGGCTGGAATTTCACCGTGATGGGTTGGGTCTGACCGTCCTTCAACTCGAACGATCCGGTTCCCGCGAGCACGTCGAACGCCGCGGGCAGATTGCTCGTGCTTACGCTGCCCTGGAGGACGCCCAACCCGGTGTTCTTGATCGTAATCGACGTGCTCTTGGTGCTGTCAGCTTTCACTGCGCCGAAGCTGAGCGTGGCTGGGCCGCTCAAGGCGCCGGAGACGGCTTTGCCGCTAACCGTCACCGTCTTGGGCGAATGTTTCGGGTCGCTGCTGGTGATCATAAGACTGCCGGCTGCGATGCCCGGCGAGGTCGGCGCAAACTGAATCGCCACCTTCGCGAGATGACCGTTGGCGATGCTGAACGAGGTGGAAGTGCTCGCCGCCAAGCTGAACGATGGTCCGAGACCGCCGGTGCTAATCGTGCCCGCGAGCACGCCCGGGCCGCCATTTGTGATGTTGAAGGAGCTGTTCGCGGTCGTGTCGACTCCGGTGGTCGGAAACGCGATCGCCGTGGCCGAGAGCGAGAGCGTTCCCGACGAGATTGGAGTCGGCGTCGCAGTTGGCACCGCTTGAGCGAGCAGGGTGATATCGGGCGAGCCCCATCCAGTGGCCTGATCGTATCCGACCCCGGCACTGAAGCCGGTCACGCCGTTGAAGTCATTATTGCCGATGGTAACGTCGCGGAGGGCGGTTGAAGATTCCGAGCCCAAGCTGTAAAGCAACGGACCCAGATTCCCCACGCGCCGGCTGGCGGTCTGCTCGAGGATCCGCGAGATTCCGGCCACCAGCGGCGCGGACAGGCTGGTGCCCCCGGCGCAGCAGTTGATACAGGACTGCCCACGCGGACATCCCGAACCCTCGTCGCTTGCGTCGTCGCCCATGAAGACGCCCGGCATGTCCGGGCTGGCGATTATCGCCAGATCCGGAAGATCGCGTTGACCGTCTGAGGGCGTAACGCCCTTTTGCCAGGCCGGCTTTGAGAATATCGCGCTGGCGCCGCCGCCCGAGGCGCCGCCGTCGGTGGCTTCGTTCCAGGTGTCTTCCGCCACGAAACCGACATCGTCGCCGCTGCTGTTGTACTCGGGGGTGAATTCCGTTCCGCCCGCGGCTATCACGTTGGGATCGGCGGCAACTTCGTTCACATGGCGGTTCGTAGCCGTCGCGCAATTGCCGTCCCGGCCGACGATCTGGCCGGCTGCGCCGAAGTCGTCCGATGCCACGATTACCGACTGGCCCTGGCTCGCAGCCTGGGCGAACATCGGATCGAGCGTGCCGGTGAAGTAGCTGGAAGCGCCGCCGCAATTCGAGAAGCTGATACTGATTACCGAGCAGGCGTTGTCCTTGACGGCCTTTTGGATACCGTCCGCGATCGGGTCGATAATCGCGGTCGTGTCATTTCCGATATAGGCTCGCAGCGGCGCGTTGGGCGCGGCGGCGTGTGCGTACTCCAGGTCGAGCAGGGTCTCGCCCTCGTCGCTATTAATCCCTGGATCGTTGGTCGGAAAAAAATTACTGATCACCGCGGCCGGGAGCGCGAACGTGGTGTCGAACAACGTGACCGCGCTCGCCTTGTAGTCGGAATCCTCGATCACGGCGATGCAATCGCTGCCCTTGCCTCCGTTGATCCCGTCACTCAGGAGCGGGGTCTCATCGTAAAAGGTCTGAATGTCGATCGGGCCGAAGGCGGAATCTCCGCCCAGCGCTATCTGCGGCTGCACATACGACGGGCTCGAGCGCTCGAAAGGCGGCATCGCCGGCACGCCGCCGTTGACAAACGCGGTCGGCGCGAAGGACCGGGGAGCTGCGGCCACGACCGGATGGCGCCGGCGCCGCGACGAGCGAATCAACGGTGCGAAGCGGCGCAGATTGTCGAGTCCTTCGAGATGCGCGACCAGCCCGGCAAGCCCGGCCGGCACGATCGGATCCTCCAGATTGGTGAACATACGGCTGTCGGTCGTCGCGACGATCGTGACTCCGAACACCCGTTCGGCCTGCGCCACTGACCCGGTGAAGGCGACGTAATGCCGGTCGGGGCCAAGCGCCGTCAGGCGAAACCCTGCGCCGTTGAGCCAATTCGCGATCGCGATAAGGTCGCTCTGGCCGGGATCAAAGCGAGTGGCGAACTGCGCGGGCGTGAGCCATTGATGGTATTGCGGTGAGGTCGGATCCTGCTGGGCCGCAAGCAACGCGTCCAACTCCGGGCGATTTCGCAATGACAGGAAGATCTTCAGGTCGAGCCGGCGATTCGCCGCCGCGCGGCTGAGCTTCGCCCAGTTGTGCAATCTCGCTCGGATGGTTGTCCCTGATCGGCACACCCTTAATTGGCGCGCCCTGCGCCGCGGCGAGTCCAACGCAGACCAGCATCACCGCGGCCAGCGCCATAGCGCTCCACATGATAACGGCGCGGCGACCGCGCGAGACTTTGCCTCGGCGACTAATGCTGTCCATCGTTAATACGAGAATCGCGAATCACTGGTTCGGACTCTCCCGGACGCGCCACACCGTGACCATAATCATGCTAGCGCGCATTCCCTTTACCCGAATAGACGAGAACGGCCCGCAACAGTTTCAGGCGAATACCGCGTCAGGAGTGGCACCGCGCTGACCTGCCCGATGCGCTGAACTGTGCGCGGGACCGGCGGCTCGCGGCCGCCCGCCGGTATGGTTTCGCAGCGCGTCGCGATACGCCCGGTTCAGTTGACGACGAAGCCGGTCAGGAACTCATCGACGCCCGCATTCTTCACCACGAAATTGCCCGCCGTGGCCGTACCCGACTTGAAGAAACCGCCGAGGCGCTGGCATCGCCGCTGGTGTCAGTAGTCAACGTGAGGCCCGTGTTAACGTCCGTGGAGCTGCCACCGTCGACCAGCCTGAAAAAGACCTCGTAGCTCGTGCTGGGCTCCGCGCCCGTCAACCGTACCGAGACTTGCCCGCTGGCATTGACTTGGGCCGAGCCCTGGGTGAGCGGGTCAGTACCGCACATTTCCTCGCTGGTTAGCGAGGAATTGCTGGTTACCACCGCGGCACACGTAACCAGGTTAGCCTCGGAAACGATCTGGAGCGATCGGCATCTGATCCACGTCGAACCCCGAGAGGAACTGATCCGAGCCGCCGCGCTGAAGCACGACGGTTCCCGAGCCCGTGATGCCGGCCGCGAAGGCGCTGGCTTTTGTCAACGTGCCGGAACCATTCGACTTGGTAGTGAGGCTGCCAAGCGCCGTCTGAGAGCCATTGGGCGAGCGCAAAACCGCGGTATAAGTCTGACTGGCGGAAGCCCCGGAGATCAAAATCGCCACGTTCCCATCGCCCTCGATATCAACATTGCCGCGTGACAGCGTATCGCTGCCGCATCCGGTGAGAACCGCCGGAGCGTTCACCGATCCGCAGGTCACCAACCCGGCCTCAAAGCCCGGCCCCGCAAACGCCGGGTGCGTGGTCGTCGAAGCGGCCGGCACTGCGAATCCGGTGACATACTCGATCTCCGCTCCGCGTCAGGACGATATTGCCCGCGCCCACTTTTCCGAAGGCGAAGAAGGTCTTGTCGCGCAGGCTCCCGTCGCCGCTGGTGTCCGTGGTCAGACTGCCGATCGAGGTCGAAGCGCCGCCGTTAGGAGAGCGGAAAACGACCGCGTAGGTCTCGCTCACCCCGGCGCCCGCGACCTCCACCTCGACGTCGCCGAGACTGTCGATTTGTGGCCATCCCCTGGGTGAGCGGGTCTGGAGTGGTGCTGCAGGTGGAGAGCGCGGCCGGGTTGGTCACCGACCCGCACTTTACCAGCGCGCCGCCGAGCGTGGCGGGACCACCGAAGGCGCCGGGACCGCGCGGGCCGCCACCCGCCCAAGTCGCCGCCGGGATGAGGATCATCGCAATTAAGGCCGTAAGCGAATTGAGCCATTTGCGATCAGTCATGCTCAGAATCCTCCTGTCCCTGGCCGACTGGCCGGCAGTTTGCGGGGCTCTCTTAATATACGCACGATATACGCAATACGCGCGGCGGCGCCGCCCGTTACCGTCATAACCGAGACGGATGATCAGCGCCAATTGTTCATCGGCTGTCCGCTGCGCTCAGTATCCGAGCGTAGGCTCTCTGTGAGTAGGTGCACGCCTGCAACGTCTTGAAAGCGGTCCGCACACCAGCCGTGCACGCGCGACCGCTCAATAACGCCCAAAAGCACCCCGATCAATCCCGACGCGGGCCAACCGAGCGACTCCCGTGCCATCCGCTTGCCGTGCGGTTGACCCATCGTGCCGTTGGCCTATCCTGATGCTGCGGCGATCGCGACCTATCGCCGGCGATGCGGCTCAAACTGCCTCCGATTGTCGCGGCCATGCTCAGCGCGGTCGTCGCGATCGCATTGACGCGCCGGCTCGCGCCACCGATTCGCCACCCTGGGCAGCCACTCTGTCAACCGCAAGCAACATCTTCGATTCCGGGTCTTGTACGCGCGGGTACCCACTGGCCGTGATGGTTCGTCCACGCGATGAGCGAGCATCGGACCGGCGCCTTCACCAGGGCTTTCATTGTCTCCCCTCGCCGTGCATCCTGATTGCGACAGAAAGCCAACTTTCGCCCCACAAGGAGAGCAAATGAGGAAGTTCAGTCTGATTGCTGTCGCGGTGCTCGCGGGCACGGTGCTCACGGGATTGTTCTCGGCGCCGGCGTGGGCACAGTCGCCGCGTACTTATGTTTCGAGTGTTGTGACCCCGGGCTCGGGGCCCACCGGTAGCTGCACTATTCAAGTACCGTGCAATAGCATCAGCCAGGCCCTCGGCCTTACGAGCTCGGGTGGCGAGGTGATCGTGGTTGCCACCGGCAGCTACGCCCCGGTCATTATCACTCAGTCGGTTACGATCGAAACGGCGCCGGGAGTGTATGCCGGAATTACGGCCCGTGGGATCGGGCGCAGGCGTGACCGTAAGAGCGACCGCCGATGCGAACGTGGTATTGCGCGGGCTGACCATTCAATCCGTCCAGTTCGAAGTTGGAGGAGGGATCGAGTTCGCCAGCGGCGCTGCCCTGTCCGTAGAGAACTGCGTCCTCGACGGAGGTTTATATGGGATTCTATCAACCCAGCGCCGGCCGGCTCTTCGTCAGCGATACTCTCATCACGAACTACAGTACCGGTGTGTTCGCTGACGGCACGGGGCCAGACTCCCTCAGCCACGTGTGGCTGGAAAACAATATCGGCTACGGGCTGCTCGGTGGCGGGCCGATCACGATCAGCAACAGCGTTATCTCGGGCAACTACGGCGGCGGAGGAATTGCCACGGACGAAACTACGGGAGAGATCAACATCGAGAGCTGTCAGATATCGAATAACTACGAGGGCATCGAAAGCTCCGAGGGGACGGTACGGGTCTCGAACTCGACGGTGACCGACAACATTAACGGCGGCTTGGTGCAAGATGGAGGGGTCTTCGATTCCCGGCAAAACAACACGGTCGCGGGCAATCATCCCGACGCTTCCGGCACGATCACCCCGCTCTCGCCGATGTAAGGCCGGGCTCGGCCAACCAGCCCCGGATGCAGCGCAGCGGCGCACCCGGTTGCACCATCAAGCGGGCGGTCCCGGCGACGGGGCCGCCCAGCCGCCGCTCTCAGGGCATGCTCGGCATTGAAGGCATGTTGGCCGGGAGTTTTGACGTGATGCCGCTAGTGGCGTTACTGACCGCGCACGAGGCCATGATGTCGGTGGCATGCTGCGCCACATATCCTTGCAGCATGGAAGTCGCGCTGGACAGCGGCAGGCTGGTGCTGCCCGCGAAGGTCGCAGCCGCTGTGGACATCACGCCCGGATTACTCAGAGCCGACGGGCCGGCGCTGGCGCCACCCGGAAGCTGACCAAGCGCCGAGCACAAGGCACTGTTCGCTGCCGACTGCTGGCCGCCGGTGAGCGCCGATGCCGCCTGCTGCGCCGCTTGCGGCATCGCACTGGTATCCTGTGCCCGCAATCCCTGTGCCCACACCAACAGTAATGCTAACGTCGCCAATGCTAACTTCGTAACGATAGCCGCTTGCTTCGACCAACGAGCGATCATGCGATGTTCCTCCCGGTTCTTCCGCCTTTTCCGTGATGTGCCCAACTTAATTTGGTGGGCAGGGAGTGAATTGAACACTCGACACAAGGATTTTCAGTCCCTTTCTGACCAACGCGAAGAAGCCTAACATGGACAAGGAATCTTGAGCAATCATGTGGACTTTCTGCGCTAATCCAACTCTGCCGGTTTCGGCCTGATACCGCCTTTTTCAATGCTCAACTGACACGAGAACTGACACCGGAACTGTTTTCGGTCCTTGGTTTTGGCAGGGTCGAGCGCGAAACATTCTCCGAGCAGTGCCCCGCGTTTCGATGCGTGCTGATCTCCCGCGCGGCAAATTGAAAGGCCAGCGTCCCGAAGCGTGGGACGCGCTACGGCCTGCAAGTGGCGGTCCGGTCGGTCCGCTTCCCCTCGCGAAGTCCGCACCCCCCTACCGAGCCCCCAAGGGGGTATGCGCAAACCCGCCGAAGGCGCGCGATTGTGCGAAAAACGAAAATTTTGAAAATTCGCCTGAAGGGTCGGGGCGGGCAGCGCCGGGGATGTTTTTCGCGAAAGACCCAAGACCAAAAGCTGACCCACCTTTGCGCTGGATTCACTCCAGAGCGCTGAGGTTCCACCCTCGGTTAGTTTTGCAGTGGCGACTACAGATATCCATCATCGTGAGAACGCTCGCCGGGTACGGCTTCTTCACCCTGAGGTCCGATAAGAATTTTGCTCTTGAGGCGGGGTCAGAGATCGTGCCAGCCTGCGGCGTTGGGTACCTATGATGGAGGTCAGCACGGTAGGCGCACTCAAGGAAAATCGTTTGAAAAAATTCGGCTGGCAGAGGGTTTACGATGTTTCGGCTCCGAGAGACGGGATGGCCTACGTCGAGGACCGCGTTGAACATCGCCATACCTTTCAATCCTGCTCTGCGGTCCTCCGGTACGGTTTTGAAGTCTGCTGTTGCAGCGAGGAAGCGCTGATTCTCTTTCGCGAGCCTGCTCTCTCAACTCTTGGATTCTGCCCATCCGCCCCAGCTTTCGCAGCGCCTTGGTTTCCAGTTCCCGAACGCGCTCCTGCGTCAGCCCAGTCTGCTCTGCGATCTCTTCAAGCGTGTTGGAGGTTGCTCGGTCAATTCCGAAGTGCATCCTCAAGAATTTGCTCCTCGCGCGGACTGAGCGTCGCTAGCAGCCCGCCGTCTTCGGTAAGTATGGACACAAACTCGTCTAATGGGCAGAATCTTGCTCGGCATAACTTCGCGCTCACCAATTCTCACGCAGATCGTAACGTAGTCTGGAACCTCCGCGCTGGCGTTACCATACAGGTCCGCTGCCTCGCGGGCTGTTTCCAATGATGGGCACTGTGTTAGCGCACCTGCCTCGAAAACGTAGTAGGGAGACGCCATAGCATTCTCGTGTGCTTTCCGGTCGAGGCGATCGGCGACTGCCGCCGCAAGAGCCCTTCTTCCGCGTTCAGGTCAGGAGTGTCAAACACCGTGAATCGGTGAGGGACTTTTTGAGCGGAGATCATCGGGGTCAATTTTTTGCGTCCTTGTCTGTCTGCCGGTGGCTCTTTCGAGGTTTTCGATGGACTTGAGAAGATTCCTGAGCGTGACGTTCAACGTCCTCATTTCCTCAGGCTCTTGGCTGGCGGCCCGGTACAGGACCGCCTCGCCGCTGTCTCCTATTGAGGGCATTACCTCGAAATATTCCCGGGAGCGGGGTTTCTAAACTCATGACTGTGTCGTAGAAGAGGGTCGCATGTACTTTCTCAGAAACGGTCTGGTCTCTTTCACGTTCCCCTTCTTCTGAGATTCACGCGCCCACTCAATCTCTTCCATCAATTTCGTCCACGTCCTGCATGAGACGCGAAATCGCAGCGGCCATCTCACGCACACCGCCCTGTGGTCGGGGTAATCCCTTTTCCAACGCATTCGTCAGGCTGCTTCTGAATTCACGCCAACCGCTGACCACCTTTGTCAGGTCTCGAACCATGTGCTTCGGTCTGTTCGCCTCATCGGATACTGGCACGAAGCTAGCGTCACCGAAACCAATGTAGAGGCGGTACCGTCCGGCGGACACTGCGGCCCTCATGGCAGAAGCCAACAACCCTTCCTTGGGCAGCCGCGAGAGTGTGCTCTCCCCCGTTTCCTCACAGATACGCATCGTCTCGCGCGCCGCTTCTAATGAGGACTGCTGCTGGGCCTCTTTGTCGTTCACTAGCCAATAAGGCGAAGCGAGTGCCGCGTCGTCGATCCAGTGTTCTGGCAGTCCTACAGGTATGCGTAGTGCATTCGAGCACGCGAAACACCTCCTACAGCGACCTCGGCTGTCCATCGTCTTCGGCGCGTGAGCGGCCAGCCGCAATGAAATACGGCCTCGCGGGGAATGAAGGTTTTTGCGCATCTCCTCGCGGTTGCTTGGGTTATCGAGGTAGTCGCACAACCGAACCAACCGCACCAGCGGCACGTCAGTGCCATTCCCAGAGGCGTCGGGCTCCACACAGATGGAAGCGCAACGCCCTTGAGCATCGACCTCCAAATCCCACCACCGTTTGTGTTTCATGGCGAGGATCGCGCGCTCATGCAGAGAACGGGAGCCGAGTTCTCTCCCAGCTATTTCCTTCCCGTACTGCGATTGCGGTCCACCCATCTCATGGCGGGCCTTTTCTGCGCCGGTGCGCCACAACTTGGCAACCACGTCATCTGCCGTCAATTCGTGCTCGACGGCGTGAGGCGAGTCCTTGGCCGCTGGCCGGGGCTGCGACAGATAGCCGCGCAAGCGCTTTTCTGCGCGGCGGGCTCTCTTTTCCCATGCTCGAAGCCACCAGTAGACTCCGCCAAAGACCAAAGCGTTCACCACAGCGGCAGACATCAAGTCAGCAGTAGCATCGAGCGGCGGTTTTGAAAGGAAGCTTCGCGCGGCCTCGCCCGCCAACCACAGGAAGTAACCAGGCCATACGCATCGTCGGGCGAAATCGCGCTTGGTTCCGACCGGGTTGATGCAGAACGCTACTAGTGGCGCGAATGTCAGCGCCATTAGCAGCCTGAACCAGAAGGGTACACCTTCCGCCGTCGCGTCGGATGGCCATTGCGGGTCTATGGTGGCGGCGTGACTCGTATTGAGCACTTGGCGTTGTTCGGCGGCGATTGCGGGTGGCGTCACGAGCGCGCGCGCGAAGGTGATCGCTTCGACGAGGGTCGGGTGCAGAGTCTCAACACCGTTCAGGACGGTGACGTAGCCTTCCTGCACTTCCCACAGCTCCCCGCCGGAGCGGGCGAAGAGTTCCGCGTGCGATCCGACACTAACTTGCTTACCGCGCATACTGGCTGGCTCGCTCTATTCCTCGCGCGCGTAGCGGAAGAGCATCTCACTTTGCTGGGTTTTCACTATTGGTCTGCTGTATCATTGACGAGCCGTGCGGGCCTAAAGGTGGTCAACCATCGGCTTCAAACTCGTCTTTGATGTTTGAACATTCCGCAAGCAGCATTTCCAAAACCCTCGTGCTTGCCTTGATGAGTTGTTCATTGCGTAGTCTGTCGTTCATCGGGCCATTGGGTGACTTACCGCCATGGAAAAGATTGTTGCGCACGCGTCGCACTGCATCGAGAAATTCCTGCGGCGTCTCGATGACCTTGCAGGGCTGCCAGTGGGGCGACTCGTTTTTCACAACCTCCTTCTCTGGAGGGTTCTGAATTAGGTACGCGATGTGTGGCTCGGAATCCGGTGCTTTCGCGGAGACGGTCAAAGCAGCGCTTGACGGTGTCCTCGCGCGCGAGTTTCGGCCAATCGGCTTCCGCTCGTCGCAGCTTGTCGGGATTGGTCTGTTTGCATCCGATCTGACGAAGCACAAGGTAGCCTGCGTGCTTCAGCGCGTACTCGAAGCGAGCAAACAAGCGGGAAAACTCAGCATCGCCGCAAATTTCCTTCGGCATTTTCATTTGGAAGACGGCACGATTCGGTCCCCGCCGTGGAGTCCCAAATGTTATAGCGCATACGCTATGGATTCTGCCAGCGAGGGAGACAAGAAATGCTGTGAATGACCCCGGCTCAGTTTCTTGCCGCCTTTGCGAAAGCGTTGCGCAGAGCCCGCCTCAAGAAAGGATTTACTCAGGAAGCTGTTGCCGAAGCGGCGAGCGTTCACCCCACATACGTCAGCCGCGTCGAAACGGGAGCATATACGCCGACAATTTCGGTTGCCTTCCGCTTGAGCAGCGCTGTCGGGCGAACCTTTTCGAGTTTAGTCAAAGAGGCCGAGGAGCACTCTTCAGCGGCGAAGGGTAGATGAAACCTCCTTGCGGTGTGTCGGGCAGCCTGTACCCCACGTCGGGTGTCTGAGGTTCAAGTTTCAATTCTGACTTATGTACAGCCGGACTGCGTGGATTTAGCGGAAATGGTATAATGGGTTGGTGGCAGCGAATCGCGCATTCCTTGTGCAGAAATGGCAGAAGCGGCATCGCTACACCGTAGAAGCCTGCATCGCCATCAATGCCGCTGACTACGCGACGCGGCGGATGGGCGACTCTGTGATCGTAGGCAGCGTCCGGGTTTGCCTGCCGGACGTAACAATCGAGAAGTTGCGGTCAGGTGCGACGTGGCGCAGCTATCTGGTTTGCCCTCGCTGCGAGCGCCTGTGCGGCTACTTATTTCTGCCCCCACCGGAGCGGCATTGCGAAAGCGCGCCGGAATGGGCGTGCCGCGCTTGCCACTGTCTCGTCTATGCAAGCCAGCGCTACGGGCGGCGGCATCCGCTTCGCGCCATGGGGCCGCCGCGCGGGCGGGCCAAGCGCACTACCGAGCAGCGGCTCCCAAGCTGGTATGACGAGAGCCGAATGCTTGAACGTGCGCGGCGCGGCAAATTCGATCTGCCCGCGCTGCGCTTCGAGCACAACGCCTACGGGATACCGATTCGGCGGGTCGCGTAAGAGCGGTTGCACGGTTGCATAGAGTTTGCGGGAGGTGGGAGGGAATATGCGACGCAAATCGTCCGATGCACTGCCCGACCGTGCCGCGATAGATTTATCGCAAATTGAGTCGTTGATAACGTGGGTAGTTCGGCGCGTGGAAATGACGGTCCAAGAAATCTCCCGAGCCGACTCGAATGTCCTCGTCATGTTCGCCGTTGAAGTCGCTCGGCTGAAGAGTCGCTGGGGCAACGCTTGGTCGAAGCCGAACGATGAAATGCTCAAGAAGGAAGGATGGCCAGCGCTGCAAGACGCGGTTCTTGCCGTGCTCGCTCAGCGCGGAGATGGCTCTTACTCTGCAATGCTTGAGTTCAGTGGATCAGACGTGCAGATTCTCTTTGTGGACGCGTTCGCACGGCTAGTCGGCTTTGCTCGGCGGTGTTGCGGTCGCAATCGAGTACTACAAGCGCGCCAGTAAGCACCGACTCGGCATGGATTCAGCAGTCGTTCTGGCTTCCATGAAGGGATACCGACCGAGAGGAGTCGAGGACAGTTTCCGCCGTCTGTTCAAGACGACGCTAGCGACTTTTCGCAGATTTGGGAAAGGGTTTTGGGAGCCGGACTTTGTGCGGGAGCAGAAAACTACACATGGACGCGAGGATGACAGCGAAGTCGGTGAAGGGGTTCAGCTAGATGCCATAGTGATGGACGCTAATTCTCAGGTAGCTATCACGCTCCATGAGCGTTTTGGGGCCAAGGAAAACGCCTCGGAACTGTACGCGCTTGCACTTGAGGGCAAGCTGGACATCGCGCCACGCGCGGTCGCGGACGACCTCATGGACCAGCGAAAGCATCGACGGCTTATGAGAGAGAAGACGCCGCTGGAGAGCCGAGAGGAAGAGTTCCGCGTGGACTTTGAGAGCGCGGAGGCCCCGGCCGACATCTCGCAGCCGTTGATGGAGTTTCTCAAGGATACGCCCCAAATGAGGGAAAGTTTGGAGATACTGATCTCAGCGGAGAGTCGGAACGAGGTGGCACGCAAACTGAGAGTCACGCCTAAAACTGTGACTAACAGGAGCAATCGAGCGAAGGTGGCCCTTCGCAAGTACATGCGAAATAAGTAAGCACCATCCGGCCCCCGCCTTTCCTTTTTCACAGCCCTCAATCGGTTACATGTCTCGAAGGGAGAGTAATCGAATGAGGAAAGAACGTCTCATCATTCACGCGTCCGAGAACGGCCTTACCCTAATCCGAGTCCTCTTTCCAACTGACAGGCGGGAGGCCGCTTTACAACTATTTGGTCGTGCCTGGCCTACGCTGGCGTTTCTCGATAGGCAGGTCGCGTCGGCGGTCCACGATGTCGCTCCCGAAAACCGACACGCGGGAGAGTTTTCGACCCGACCGTCGGATGCAGGAGGGACAAGGTGACGACACCGCCGCATCTCCCCCCTACAATACCTGCAACCGTGCAACCGCCAGACTCCTGCTCCGAACTGGCGCACGCACCACGGATTCTAGGCCGATTCGCGGATGCTCTCGCACGTCGCGGAGTAGTAGGCGAGGAGCGCGCCGTCAAGTTGCTCTATTTGGTCTTGACTACGCGCTTTCTTGAGCGTCCTGTTTCTGCGGTCGTCAAAGGCCCTTCGTCGGCGGGAAAATCGCATTTGACCCAAGAGGTGCTGAGATTCTTTCCCAACGAAGCCTACTACGCCTTGACGGCGATGAGTGAGCGGGCACTGGCCTACGACGATGAGCCTCTCAAGCATCGCTTCCTCGTCATCTACGAAGCTGCGGGTTTAGGCGGCACGACGGACGACGATTTAATCCGGTCCCTACTTAGCGAGGGGCGGATTCGTTACAAAACGGTCGAGAGCACCAAGGCGGGGCTGATACCTAAGCTGATCGAGCGGGAAGGTCCAACGGGCTTGTTACTGACCACGACCGCAATCAAGCTGCATCCCGAAAACGAAACACGGCTGTTCTCGGTCCCGACAAACGACTCCCCCAGCCAGACGAAAGCGATTATGAAGTCGCCTGGCGCGAGGCGGCGGCGAAGACTACGGTATCGACCCAGCTTGGATGGCCCTCCAAGAATGGCTCGATGGGGCTGAACATTGGGTCGCGATTCCTTACGCGGAGGCGCTGGCCGATGCCATTCCGCCAGTCGCGGTCAGGCTGCGACGCGACTTTACGGCACTGACTGCCCTGATTGGGGCGCACGAATCTCTACCAAGTGGCGCGCGAACGCGACAGCGAAGGGCGCGTGGTCGCGACGCTCGAAGACTACGCGGCAGTGCGCGAACTCGTAGCCAATCTCTTTCGCTGAAGGGGTTGATGCCTCCGTCGCCCCGATCGTCCGGGAGACAGTATCTGCCGTCGCAGAGATGACGGCGGGAGCGAAGCGACCGGTCAGCGTTGGAGAGCTTGCCGTGCGGTGGAAGATAAGACAAGTCGAGCGCATCACGTCGCGTCGGCCCGGGCGACCGACCTTGGGTATTTGGTGAAGCCTTGAGGAAAGCACCGGGCGCGCTTCGCGCCTTACGTTGGGCGAACCTCTTCCAGAAGCCGACTCGGAAATCCTGCCAGCGCCGGATGACCCGCGCCTCACTGCCGCAAGTGCTGGCGCGCCAGAACAGCGAACAGCGTGATACAACCTTCTGAAATAGTGGCACCTCCAAACCGGCGAGCGCGCCAAGCGGTCGAAATGGAAGATCGTTTGCTCGACGTGAACAAGGCCGCCGCAATGTTGGGACTCTCGCCAAAGACCCTCTATCAGTGGGCCGCAACGAGCGCCGCGTGCCGGTTGTAAAGCTGTTTGGTAGGGCGTTGCGGTTCCGTCTGAGTGTGATCCAGAAACTGATAAAAGATTCCGAGCGTCCTGCGCTTCGCCCGCTCTCCGATTTTGAGCGACCGTCCGTTTGAATGTCTCTAACGAATACGTTAGAGTGAATCTCTGTTGGAACGGATAAAGAAGATACGCAAAGCCCAAGGCTTGAGCCTGAGCCAGCTTGCCGAGCGCACGGGCTTGCTTGCCGAAGCGATTGCCCGCGCGGAGCGAAAAGGGCAGGACGTGCGGGCATCAACAATCGCAGCAATCGCCAAGGGTCTAGCAGGGTGTTGAGAAAGTATCGAGATTCGCAAATTCATAGGATTTAGCGAAGAGTAGCCGGGTCATGGGATCATCAGGGATCAATAAGAGCGTAGCAAAATCCGCCTGTCGGTATTTTTCAACACCCTGCTAGGCGTGCCAGTCTGTGAGCTGTTCGAGGAAAGCGGACATGGACGAAAGCAAGAGCGAACCAAAAAGCGCTAAGCGGAGCACGCGCGGGGTCTTCGAGAAGATACCCGGTCCGGCATTTGGTGGGCTCGGTACACCGACGCCAACGGTCAGTTGCATCGCGAAAAGGTCGGGCCGAAGGGGCTGGCGAGGAAGGTCTACGAGAAGCGCAAGACCGAAATTCGGGAAGGGAAATTCTTTCCCGAACAAATCAGACGAAAAGAGACGGCTCTTGCAGCGGCAATCGACGATTATCTAGATCGGAAAGAACACCAGTTGCGCCATTTCTACCACTATCGCCGAATCGGCAGATATTGGAAAGAAGCGCTGGGCTCCCGGTCTCTCCGGTCCATTCAGCCTGCGGACATCGAAGCCTACGTTGCCGAACGGGCGAAGAAAGTCGCGCCCGCAACGGTCAATCGTGAACTCGCTTTCCTCAAAACGCTGTACTCGGATGCGGTATCGAACGGCAAGGCAGAGACGAACCCGGTGAAGCGGGTAAAGCTGTTCAAGGAAAACAACGCCCGGACTCGCTACCTGACCGAGGAAGAGGAAGGCAGGCTTTTTGATGCGCTTCCGGGCCGTGCATGACCTGTTGGTGCGCTTCGCCTTCAATACGGGACTGCGGCAGTCCGAGCAATTCGATCTGCTCTGGGAAGACGTGGACTTTGATAACGGCGTCGTTACCGTCACGAAATCCAAGCACGGGGAAGCGCGCAAGGTTCCGTTGAATCAAGATTCACGGCATGTGCTCGAATTGTTGGGAATGTTCGGGAAGGCGGAGAAAGGCCGAATCTTTCCGGTCAACGCGCACAATTTTTACAACCGGGTCTTCAAGCCCGCTCTTGAGACAGCAAAAATCTGACAATTTTGTCTGGCACGATCTCCGGCATACATTCGGCTCGCGTCTGGCGATGCGGGGTGTTCCCATTCTGACGATCAAAGAACTGATGGGACACAAGACGCTGACGATGATGCTCTGCTATGCGCATCTAGCGCCGGGCCATTTGCGCGATGCGGTCGAAAAGCTGACTGACACCACCACTGACACCAAGCCCCGAAAGCGATTTGTGTTGGTACGAGGGAAGGGCAGAAAACCCAAGGAAACTAAAGGGAATAGTTGGTGGGCAGGGAGTGAATTGAACACTCGACACAAGGATTTTCAGTCCTTTGCTCTACCGACTGAGCTACCTGCCCACCGTGCAGAAACTCGCTTGCGTGCAGAGCAATCCTCATTGCTATCGGGAGTTGCCTTGTCGTGCAACAGATTAATTATCGCGCCAGCGCCGCGACCCGCGCTTCGACGAAATCGATCACCTTCGCTTCCAGGTTCACGCCGTCCAGCCGATCGATCTCCTGCACGCCGGTCGGGCTGGTCACGTTGACCTCGGTCAGGTAGCCGCCGATGATATCGAGCCCCACGAAGTAGAGCCCGTCGCGCTGGAGCTTCGGCCGCGCCATCCGGCAGATCGCGCGATCGCGCTCGGTAAGCTCGGCTTTGACGCACGTACCGCCGACGTGGATATTGCTGCGCGCCTCTTCGGGCAGCGGCACCCGCAGCATGCATCCGAGCGGCTCGCCATCGAGCGCGATGAGCCGCTTGTCGCCGGTCCGAACTTCCGGAATGTAGCGCTGCGCCATCACCACGCGCGTCCCGAATTGCGTCACCGTTTCGAGAATCGCATTCAGATTGACGTCGCCGCGCCGGGCGTGGAACACACCCTCGCCGCCGTGACCGTCGAGCGGCTTGACGATCATCTCGCCGCCCTGTTCGGCCATGAACGCCTTGAGGCGCGCGATCTCGTAGCTCACCAGCGTCGGCGGAATCGCGTCGGGAAAGTTGAGCTGGTAGAGCTTCTCGTTGGCCTCGCGCAGTCCGGCTGGATTGTTGAGCACGAACGTCCGGCGCGTGTCGGCCAGACTGAGGATCATCGTGGCGTACAGATAGGCCGCGTCGGCGGGCGGATCCTTGCGCATGAAAATCGCGTCGAAGGTCTCGAGCGGATAATCGGCGCCCTGATCGATATACCGATGATGCGGCGTCGCGCGCATCACCTCGCATCGCCGTGCCCGGCCCCACGCCTGCGGGCCGCGCGCGAACAGGTCGCGGATCCCCAGTTCGTAAATCTCATGGCCGCGCGCGTGCGCTTCGAGCATGAACACGAAAGTCGTGTCCTTGTCGGCCAGGACGCGTTCGAGCGGGTCCATCACGAAGGCGAATTTGTAAGCCACGAGTCAGCTTCCTCCGTCCAATTCGTCGAGCGCGGCGCCCGCGATCGCTAGCGCGGCAAGCGCGGCTGTCTCGCTGCGCAGGCGGTTCGTCCCGAGTCCAGCCTTCACGAATCCCAGTGCCTCGGCCATCGCGAGTTCCTCCGGGTCGAAGTCGCCCTCCGGACCACAGGCTATCAGGATTCCGCGCGGCAGGGTGTGGCCACCCAGGATGCGCCTGACCACCCCGCCAAGCGGCTCTGCGCCGATCGCGCAGATCACGCCGAGCGTGTCGTCGCGACGGCTCCGAATCGCGTCGGCGAAATTCAGCGGCTCGCGAATCTCCATCGGATACGCCGCGCGACTCTGCTTGGCCGCGGCGATCACAATCCGGCGCCAGCGAGCGATTCGCTCCGCGCCCGGCGCGCGCACCACGCCCCGCGCGCACAGGAGCGGCCACAAGCCAGTCGCTCCGAGCTCGGCCGCCTTCTCGACCATAAAATCCATACGCGGCCCCTTGATGATCGCCGCAGCGAGCGCGATCGTGCGTCGCGGCGATGCGGTCGCGGCTCGCTCGCTGATTTCGATCACGGCAAGGTGCGGCTCCAATGATTTGATCACGCCCGCGTATTCCGCGCCGTGCTCGTCGATCAGCGCGACGCGCGCGCCGGGCTTGAGCCGCATCACGTCGCGCAGGTGATGCAACTCCGGACCGGCCAGCCGCGCGACGCCGCCCGTCAGCGAATCGCGCGCGATCGCGAAACGCGGCGGCCGGCTCTGCGCGGGTCGGCTCATCGCGCCAGCACCAGCGTCGCCCATCCGCGATACCGGCTGTTCGCGACGCATCGCAGCGCCGACCGATAGTGGCCGAGAACACGATCGGCTTCGCCCGCCAGAATTCCGCCGAGAATCAGCCGCCCGTCGCGCGCCAGCATCCGCGTCAGCTTCGGCGCCATCTCGATCAGCGTCGCCGCGAGAATATTTGCCGTGATCAGGTCGAAGTGCCGATTTACCCGCGCCAGCGGAATCGATGTGAGCCGCAGCGTCCGTTCGAGATGATTCAACCGCGCATTCTCGCGCGCGTTGTCGAGCGCGTCCGCGTCGAGATCGATTCCCAGCACGTCATCGACTCCCAGTACCTTCATCGCAATCGCCAGAATACCCGAGCCCGTGCCCACGTCGAGGCCGCTGCGGAATCGATGCTCGGCCGCGAATTGTTCCAGCGCCCGCAAGGCGCCGGCGGTGGTCGCGTGATGGCCCGTGCCGAACGCCCGCCCCGGCTTGATGACCAGGTTCAGACGTGACGGGTCACGTTCGGCGCTCCACGGCGGCACGATCAGCCATCTCCGGCCGATCCGCAGCGGCTTGAAGCGCTTCATCCACATCGTCGCCCATCCCGGATCGACGATCGCCTGCGGATGCGGGCGCCGGCCGTCTGCGGCCAGCATCCCGGCCGCTCGCATCGCATCGCCGATCGCATCCAGTTCCGATCGCGTGACGCGCGCGAAGAAGGCTTCCAGCGGCACGACGCGCGGCGGCTTCGCGCCCGGCTTGAACGGCTTGGCGATCGCGCATCCGAGCGCGCCGCGCGCGACCAGAAATCCGGCCGCCTCGTCCGCCATCGCCAGCGGCGTCTGGAACACGGCCTTCACGAATCGACCCCTTGTGCGCGCCGCCGTCATCGCGTCAGACCGATGTCATTATATAGATGGAAAGCAAGCGGGCGCCCTCAGCCGAAGGCGCCCGCGACGGTTCAAGTGGCTGCGCTCAGGCGTGCAGGCGGAACGATTCTTCCTTCGCCGCCGGACCGATTCCCGCGCGCGCGATAATCTGCGCTTCGAGCGGAATCCGCTTGCGCAGTTCCGGCGCGACTTCCGTCGCGAACGTGCGCAGGTTCTCCTCGGCGTACTCGTAAGGCATCCCGCCGTAGCTGAACACGCCGTTGAAGGCCTCGGCGCCGGTGCGCTCCGAGACTTCAACGATGCGCTTGTAGCACTGCTCGGGGGTGCCCCAGATTTGCAAGCCCAGGAAAAACTCGACCATCGCGTCGACGCCGCCCGGCGAGTTCATGATCTCCTGCATCCGTTTGTACGACTCGTAGCCGCGCATGTTCAGCAGATGCGTGCCCTTCAGCTCGTAATGGCGCACCACCGAATACCAGTACGCGCCGATATACTTGTACGCCATCTCGCGCGCGCGATCGGCGTTGCGGTCGCAGATCACCCATCCGGCGTTGATCGGCGGCGGCGCATCGACGCCGTTCACCTCGCGATAGATGCGCCGGTAGTCGTCGAGTTCTCGCGTCACCGCGTCCCACGGCTTCTGCGGGATAATCAGCAGGCCGATGCCGAGCTTGGCCATAATCTCGGATGATTCGGGCGAGACCGCCGCGGCGTAGGTGCGGCCGCGAAACGACTTGAACGGCGCAGGCCGTAGGTAACGCTTGGTCTGCTTGACCAGCTTCCCGTCGAATTCGCAGTAGCCCTGTTCGAGGCTGTTCAAAATCATCTGCGCGGATTCGGTGAAGAACTGGCGGCTGTCTTCCTGATTGAGACCGAACCCCTCGAACTCGACCCGGCCCAGGCCGCGGCCGATTCCGAAGATGAACCGCCCGCCCGAAAAATGGTCGAGCATCGTGACCTGCTCGGCGACCCGAATCGGGCTATGCCACGGGAGCACGACCACCATCGAGCCGAGCTGAATCTTCTGCGTGCGTCCCGCGAAGTAGCTCAGGTACTGCAGGACATCGGGGCACATCGTGTACTCGGTGAAGTGATGCTCCACGCCCCAGAGCGATTCGAAGCCGAGCGGCTCCGCCAGATCACCCAGCCGCAGCTCGTTGCGATAGACCTCGTGGTCGCTGCGATTCTCGCCCTGTCCCTGGAAGATAACCGCCATTCCAACGTGCATGGTGTTGCTCCTGTCGACGCCCCGCCGGGCCGGAATCGTCACGATAGTCGCGCGTGCGCCTCGTGTCTGGCAGCGATATTATGACGATCGCGCGGAAATTGCCATTTCAGCACGCGCACGGAATTTGCCTTCGCGCCGCGCGACTGTGAATTGAATCCCGCTCGTGCTTTTGGTCCTTCGCCCGCGAGGCGATACACTTGAGTTCAGGTGTTGGCAAGCCAGGTGTTGGGATGAGTCGGGCGGTCCTTAATATGGCGCATCGCGGAGCGAGCGGGCGCTTTCCTGAAAACACGCTCACTGCCTTCCACGCCGCGATCGAAGCCGGTGCGGTGATGTGCGAGCTCGACGTGCAACTGACCCGCGACAACATCGCAGTCGTAATTCATGACGATACGCTCGATCGCACCACCGACGGCCGCGGCGCGGTCGCCGATCTCACGCTCGCGGAGTTGAAGCGCCTGGACGCGGGCGCGTGGTTCGATCCCAAATTCGCGGGCGAACGCATCCCCACGCTCGACGAAGTCTTTGCCACGGTGCGCGGACGATGCGCGCTCAATATCGAGTTGAAGGCCAAGGACTCGGCGCGCCCGGTCTGCGAGTTGATGCGCCAGCATCGCGCGCTGGAAACCTCGATGGTCTCGAGCTTCGATTGGGAGCTGCTCTGGCGCGCCCGCGAGCTCGAGCCCACGATCCGGATCGGGATGCTCGCCGAAAAGAAGGCCGAGCGCCTGATCGCGGAGGCGATCGCCCGGCGCGTCGCGGCGATTAATCCGCGTTTCGACCTGGCGACCGCGGCGCTGTGCGAGCATGCCCATCGCAGCGGCCTCAAGGTTTATGTCTGGACGGTCGACGCGCCCGAGGCGATGCGCGTGCTGATCCAGAACGGCGTCGACGGAATCATGACCAACTTTCCCGAGCGCATGCGCGCGCTCGATCCGGGGTGAGCGTGGCGTTCGGGCAGGACCAGCTCGAGGAGTTGCGCAGCCGCGCCGATATCGTCGAGGTAATCGGCGCGCACGTCCGGCTGCGCCGCGCCGGCAATCGCTACACCGGGCTCTGCCCGTTTCACAACGAAAAGACGCCCTCGTTCTCGGTCAGTCCCGATCGCGGCTTCTTCTATTGCTTCGGATGCGGCGTCGGCGGCACGGTCTTCAACTTCGTGATGCGCATCGAGGGCCTGAGCTTCCCCGAGGCCGTGCAATCGCTTGCCCGCCGCTACGGCGTGGCGCTCCCCGAGCGCGGGCCGGCGGGCGCCAAGCCCGACCAGCGCGACGCGATGTACCGCGCCAACGAGCTGGCCTCCGACTTCTTCGTGCACGTGCTGTGGAACACGCCGCACGGCGCGCCCGCGCGCGAGTACCTGAAGTCGCGCGGCGTCGAGCGCGATATCGCGGAGAGCTTCAAACTCGGCTTCGCGCCGAATCTGTCGGCGGCGCTGGCCAAGGCGCTGGACAAGCACGGCGTGCTCGAGGCGGGCCGCAAACTAGGCCTCGTCAAGGCCGACGCCGGCGGCTCGCACGACATGTTCCGCGCGCGCCTGATGTTTCCGATTCGCGACGTGCAGGGGCGCGTGATCGGTTTCGGCGGCCGGGTCTTGGATGATCGGCTGCCCAAGTACATCAATTCCCCCGAGTCGCCGCTCTACTCCAAGGCCCGCAATGTCTACGGCCTGTACGAGGCGCGCCAGGCGATCGCGAAGGGCGATCGCGCGCTGGTGGTCGAGGGCTACCTGGACGCGATCGCCGTCTGGGCCGCCGGCTTCAAGGAGGTGGTCGCGAGTCTCGGCACCGCGCTAACCGTCGATCAGTTGCGGCTGCTCGGCCGTTACACGCGCAACGTAATCGCCTGCTTCGACGGCGACGCCGCTGGCCGCAAGGCCTCGCTGCGCGCACTCGAAACGTTCCTGCACGCGGGTCTGCTCGGGCGCGGAATCTTCATCCCGGCCGGTTTTGATCCCGACACGCTGATCCGCGAGCAGGGCGCAGCAGCTTTCGGCAAGCTGGTCGATTCCGCCGAGCTGCTGGCGGATTATTTTATCCGCGAGCAGGCGGTTGCGGCGCGCGAATCGCTGGAGGGTCGGGCGCGCGCTGCCCAGCGCGTGACCGAGATGCTGCGGATGGTCGCCAATCCGTTCGAGCTGGATTTGTTGGCGCGCAAGGCGGCTTTCGCGATCGGAGTGGGCGAGGACGTCCTGCGGCGCGAGGCGAGCCGCGCGGGCGCGCGTGATTTGCGCGCGAAGACCGCGCCGCCGGCTTCGCGAGCGATGCACACCGACGCGCGCGCCGAGGCGGAAATCGGGCTGCTTGCGATCGCGCTGGCTCGCGCCGAGCTGCGCGAGACGATCCTGGGGGCCGCGCCGACCGCCGAGTTCATCGACGCGAACCTGGCCGCGGCGCTCGGCGCGGTCTGCCGTTCGAATCAGGGCCGCGGCGAGATTGAGACCGCGCTCGCGGAGCGTCTGACCGACGATCAGCAGGGCCGGCTAAGCGCCTTTATGGTCGGTGCGGAGATGGATGATCCGGCGGAAGCACGCAAGCTACTCGACGGCTATCTCGGCGCGTTGACGCGCGCGCGGCGCCGCGAGCAGATCGATGTGCACAAAAACGTCGCAGTGCGCGCGGAAACCGAGGAGGCCGCGGTGGCGGCCCTCCAATCGTTGATCAACGTCCGCCGCGAGGAGCATCGCGGAGAGTGAAACCCGACACGTTGCGGCACCCCCGGTCGCAGCCCTTAAACCCGCCCGCCAAAGTTGGTACCATCTGGGTTCGTCCGATGCCTCTGCGAGGGCCCATAGCTCAGCCTGGTTCAGAGCTGCCGGCTCATAACCGGCTGGTCCCAGGTTCAAATCCTGGTGGGCCCATCAAATTGGAATCACGGTTCAATCAAACGGGAGAATGGTGAGGAATTGCTCGAACAGTTAACCCGGCTGATGAGTCTTCAAACTTTCGACCGCCGCCTGCGGGAGCTTGAAGAGTCGTTGGCCACGATCAATTCGGGAGTCGTTCAGCTTCGCGAGGAAGCAGTCAAAACCGAAACCGAGCTGGAACGGTTGTCGGAAGAGGACCGGCAGGCGCTGCTGGTCCGCAAGCAGACGGAGCTTGAGCTGGCCGAAGGCGAGGCCCACATCCGGAACCATCGGATGCGCCTGAACCTCATTCGCAATGACAAGGAGCTGCAGGCCACCAACCACGAGATCGACACGCTCAAGGAGAGCAATCAGCGCCTCGAGAGTGAAGTGCTGGCGCAAATGGAGGCTGCCGAGCAGCGTGCGCCCCGCATCAAGGAGCTTGGCGAATCGGTGCAGAAGACCCGCACCGAGCTGATCGCGGCCGAGAAGAAGATCGCCGCGCAGGTCGAAGAGATCAAGGAAGCGCTCGCGAAGCATCGCTCCGGACGCGACGCGATGGCGCACGGGATCGACGAGGGCCTGCGCCAGCGCTATGAAGTGATCTTCAACAAGCGCAACGGAATGGCGGTGGTCGCGGTCAAAGGCGGCACCTGCCAGGGCTGCCGGATGTCGATTCCGCCCCAGCTTCACAATCTGATCCAGCGCCACGAGCAGATTCACTTCTGCCCGAATTGCCAGCGAATCCTGTACATCGAGCCCGCTGATCCAGGCCCTCCCGCATAGCCGCTCAACGGCGCTGTGATGCTACAATCACGCTTGCCGGAGTGAATCGGGCGATCGCCCCGAATCGGGGAGGAAAGTCCGGGCTCCACAGGGCAGGATGGCCGCTAACGGCGGCGCGAAGTGATTCGCGGAAAGTGGCACAGAAAACAGACCGCCCGTAAGGGCAAGGGTGAAATGGCGGGGTAAGAGCCCACCGGCGCGCGAGTGATCGCGCGCGCATGCCAAACCCCATCCGGAGCAAGACCAAATAGGAGGGAGAGTGGCCCGCTCGTTATCCCTCGGGTTCGGTCGCTTGAGCCCGCGAGCAATCGCGCGGCCCAGAGGAATGATCGCCGCCCGCAAGGGCACAGAACCCGGCTTACAGATTCACTCCGGCGTTTCTTTCAGAAAGACCATGGCAAATCAAATTGCTCGACGCCGACTCCTTGAACTCCGTGAGGCGATTCAGAAGGGGCTCGACCGCGGCGAGGCTACGCCGCTTCGCATCGTGGAGCTCAAGCGCGAAGTCCGCAGGAGAATCGGCCGTGGGCCGCGTACCCGCGCGTGAAGCATGGGCGCCCAATCTACTTCCGAATCACCGTATCGTGCAGGTGCGCGTCGTCGCGCTCGCGATAGTCGAGATTATAATGGAGCCCGCGCGACTCCTTGCGCGACGCGGCTGATCGCACCACCAGCTCCGCCACCGTCACCAGGTTGCGCAACTCGATCAGATCCGAATCGAGCAGGTGATCCCAGTAGTAGCTGTGGATCTCCTCCTTGAGCAGCTCGATCCGCCGCAGCGCGCGCTCCATCCGCCGATTGGTGCGCACGATCCCGACGTAGTTCCACATCAGACGGCGAATCTCGTCCCAGCTCTGCGTGATCAGCACGCGCTCCTCGCTGCGGATCGCGCGCCCAGGATCCCATTCGGGAAACTCGGGCGGCGGCCGGTCGCGCGTGTCCCGGATCTGATCGACCGCGGCGGCCAGCGCGCGCCGGCCCATCACCGCCGCTTCGAGCAATGAGTTCGAGGCGAGGCGATTGGCGCCGTGCAGCCCGGTCATCGCCACTTCGCCCGCGGCGTACAACTGCGGGATCGCGGTGCGTCCGTCGAGATCGGTCATCACGCCGCCGCACATATAATGTGCTGCCGGCACCACCGGAATCGGCTGGCGAGTCATATCGATCCCGAAGCTCAGGCAGCGCGCGTGGATATTCGGGAAGCGCGCGGCGATAAAGCCGGCGTCGCGATGGGTCAGGTCGAGGCACACGTAATCGAGTCCGTGCCGCTTCATCTCGGAGTCGATCGCGCGCGCGACCACGTCGCGCGGGGCGAGCTCGCCGTCGGGATGGTACTTCTTCATGAACGCGGTGCCGTCGGGCAGGCGGAGGATCGCGCCCTCGCCGCGCAGCGCCTCCGAGATCAGGAACGACTTGGCCGCCGGATGGAACAGGCAGGTCGGATGGAACTGGATGAATTCCAGATTCGCGATCGGCGCGCCGGCCCGGTACGCCATCGCGACGCCGTCGCCCGAGGCGATATCGGGATTGGTGGTATAGAGGTAGACCTTGCCCGCGCCGCCGCTGGCCAGCAGCGTGGCCCGCGCGATGAACTTGCGCACCTCGTGCGTGCCGCGGTCGAGCGCATAGGCGCCCCAGCACGCGGGCGTGCCGCCGTTGGCGCGCTCGACCAGCAGGTTCACCGCGACCTGGTTTTCGAGCACCCGGATATTGGGCCGTGCCGCGACCGCCTCACCCAGCGCGCGCATGATTTCGCGCCCGGTCAGGTCCTGGGCGTGCAACACCCTTCGATGGCTGTGACCACCCTCGCGGCCTAAATCGTATTCGTCCTCAGGCCCCTCCTCGACGCGGGTGAAGTGGGTGCCGAGCCGAATCAGCTCGCGCACCGCCTCGGGACCGCCGCGGATAATCGTCTCGACCGCGTCGCGCTTACACAATCCGGCGCCGGCGCGCAGCGTGTCCTCGATATGCGACTCGAACGAGTCGTCCACGCTCCACACGCTGGCGATTCCGCCCTGCGCGTACGAGGTGTTTGCCTCGTTGCTCGCAGCCTTGGTGAGGACGGTCACGGTGCCGTGCTCGGCGGCCTCGATCGCGAAGATCAGTCCCGCGATACCGCCGCCGATCACCAGAAAGTCGCTGGAGAAACGCGCGCCGGAGGAATGCGTACTGAAGGAGTGTGCGTTGGCGGATTGCAATCGATCTTTCATCTGCGCAGATCCGGCCCGCGGCCGATGAGCAAGGCTTTGGGGCACATGGCGTCGCGTTGGAAGTTTTCGCGCAGCGCATGTTGCCCGTGGTTGAACGCTACGTGACGGTTGCGCGCGGAGTCAAGCTGATGCGCACGACCCGACTACGCACGGAAAATGCCGCAATTGATTGCTCCAACGCTGCAATTGCCATATTCTCAAAATTGCGCACGGCATCGCGAACTTGAGACTCGCGAACTTGAGACTCGGGAGTCCGACTTGAGATTTTGGGCGTGGCTTTTACCACTCCAAATATGCTGACCTTCTTCAGAATCGGCACGGCGCCGATTCTGATGTACCTGCTCACGTACGCCGGGCCGCTGCCCTCGGCGATCGCGGCGGGCGTGTTCTTCCTCGCCGCGATCAGCGACTGTCTCGACGGTTACATCGCGCGCAGCTACAACTCGGGCACCACGCTGGGCAAATTCCTCGACCCGCTCGCTGACAAGCTGGTGGTCACGGTCGTGCTGATCATGCTGGCCGGAATCCAGCGCTTACCGCGCGTGCCGGCCTGGATCGTGGTCGTGCTCGTGACCCGCGAAATCCTCGTGACGGGCCTGCGCGCGGTTGCCGCCGCGGAAGGCATGATCATTCCGGCTGAGGAGCTCGGCAAGTACAAGATGGCCCTGCAATCGATCGCGATTCATGGCCTGCTGATCCACTACACCTACCTGCACATCGACTTCTTCGCGGGCGGGATGTTCGTGCTGTGGATCGCGACGGCGGTGAGCGTGTGGTCGGGCGTCGATTACTTCGTCCGCACCGTGCGCGCGATGCGCCCGCAGCCCGCCGCAATCGCGGCCCGCCGCGCCGCCGTTTGACAGATCGCACTGCGGCAGATAAACGATCGGGTTCGGCTCTCGCGTCCGCGACTGGTGAGCGGGTGTAGCTCAGTTGGTAGAGCGCGTGCTTGCCAAGCACGAGGTCGTCGGTTCGAAACCGATCACCCGCTCCATTCTGAATCGCTGGTCTGAACCACGGATCTAAGTCACCGGCCAATCGGCTACATGCGAAGGAAAGTGGCGAGCGTGATTCTATGCGCGCTGACACTTCACATCACCGGGCGGGCGGCGATCGCGATGGCGGCGGGCCCTGCCGAAATCCTATCGCCTTTTCATTTTCGTCCCGTCGCGCATTGTGATCGCTCCCGGCGCGTGGGATTGCGGATGACGCAATTCTGACGCGATCGCCCCGATTCGTCCCGGCTTCGCAGGCACGGAGCCCGACTCGCCGAAGCGTTCGAAGAGGATGCGGGGCCAGCCGGCTTCCGGTCGCGTCGAACTTACAGGTGGGATATGCTAGGAATATCCCGAGGAAGTGCAGACGACCATGTCACAAGTCACTGTCGGAAAGTGGGGAAAGAACCTGGCCATCCGGTTCCCCGGCGAAATCGCAAGGGCCGCCGGGCTTTGCGATGGCGAGCGTGTCGAGATTGAAACGCACGATGGGGAAATCGTCATCCGTCGCGCTGTCCCGCATTTCACTTTGGAGGAGCTGTTCGCAGGCAAGAGCCCGCTGGAGTGGCGGGCGGCCTATGCGGGAGCCTTCGACTGGGGACCGGATGTTGGCCGTGAGGTCGTCGAAGAATGACGCCGCCGGTCTACGTACCCGGCACCGGCGACCTCATCTGGACCGACTTCGACCCGACCAAGGGCCGGGAACAGGCCGGCCGGCGGCCAGCTCTTGTGGTCTCTTCAGCCGCGTTTACTGAGAACACCGGCTTGGCCGTGGTTTGCCCGATCACGTCCCGCGTACGGCCGTTTCCGACCAGCGTCGTTCTGCCACCGGGCCTGCCGATCGGCGGCGAGATTCTGACCAGCCACATCCGCAGCATCGACACGACGGCCCGGCCCATCCGCTATGCAGGCGCTGAGGTACCTCCAGAGGTCGCGCAGCTCGTCCGCGCTAAGCTGAACACCTTCATCACGATCTGACGGATCAAAGCCCCTCTCAATAGCACTCTCGCCGGGCATCGCCCGCGCCATTCTGAATCGCCGGCCTGAACCGCGAGTCACCGGCCAATCGGCTACATGCGAAGAAAAGTGGCGACCGTGAGGCCGTCGGCGCTCACGCTTCGCATCACCGGGCGGGCGGCAATTGCGATGGCGGCGCAGGCGGCGACCACCATCGTCAGCGCGAGGCGCAGGCCGACGGCTTCGGCCACGTGGCCAATCAGCACCGGCTCGATCAGGAATCCGATGTAGCCGGTGGTGGCTACGGCCGCGAGGCCGACTGCCGGGTCGATGCCGCGTACCGAGCCGGCCGCCCGAAACAGAATCGGAACGGCGTTGGAGATACCGAGGCCGACCAGGCCGCAAAAGATGATCGCCGTAATCGGCTCGCGCGCCATCAATGTGCCGCAGAGCCCGGCGGCGGCGACGAATCCCGAAGCGCTGAGCATCAAGCCCGCGCCGAGGCGTCTCACCACGCGATCGCCGGTCAAACGTCCCGCAGCCATCGCCAGCGAGAAAGTTCCGTAGCCGCCGGCGGCGAGCGCCGCACTGCTCCGCAGATGGTCGCGAATATAGACCGCGCTCCAGTCGCCGATCGAAAATTCCGCCAGCAGGCTGAAGAGCGTCAGTACGCCCAGACCGAGCAGCCTTCGGCCCGGCAGCGCGAACACGCGTCCCCGCGAGGTTCGCACTGAAGTTCCGCGCACCAGCCCGGACAGCGCCGCGAGGACCATCAGCGCGCCGACCAGCGCCATCGCAATCGCGCCTGCGCGCGACTCGATTCCGATCGCGAACGTCCAACCCGCCGCGGCCGAGCCCGCCAGGCCGCCCACGCTGAAGAAGCCGTGGCACGACGACATGATCGGGCGGCCATAGTGTTTCTCGACGATCAGCGCCTGGGCGTTCATCGCGATGTCCAGCATCCCGGTCGAAGCGCCCAGCAAGCCGAGCGACAGCGCCACCAGCGCGAGGTTCGGACTGATGATCGGCAGCGGCATCGCCAGGCACAACACTAGCGCCGCGATCACGGTCGCGGCCCGGCTGCCGAGACGATCCACCACGAATACCGAGGCGGGCAGGATCGCCACCGAGCCCAGCGGCAGGGCGAGCAGCAAGGTCCCCAGCACCCCGTCGCCGATCGCCAGTCGCGCCTTGACCTCCGGGACACGGACGAACCAGCTCGCGAGGACGAGCCCATTGACGAAGAAGATCAGGGAGACCGAGACTCGCGCGCGTTGCGACGATCGGCCGATGGCCTCGGGCGCCGGCTCGCGCGCGGCCGCGATCGCGCCCGGGTCAAGCGCCACGCTGAATTCCCGAACCTGCGGTCACAGCGCCGGGACGGCCATGCCCTTCTGCACTGCGGGCCGCTCACCGATCGCTTTGATCCAGCGCGCGACGTTCGCGCCTTCGCCGCCAACGTCAGGCTTCGCACCCTTGATGAACTGGAACGCGACCGCGACCCAGGGATAGCAAGCGATGTCGGCAATCGAGTACGCGCCGGCCAGATAGTCGCTGTGTCCCAACTGGTCGTCCATCACCTTGATCAGGCGCGCCGATTCGGTGAGATAGCGGTCGATCGCGTAGGGAATCTTCTCCTTGGCGGCGTTGGCGAAATGGTTGGCCTGGCCGATCATCGGCCCGACGTTCGCCATCTGCCACATCAGCCACTCGATCACTTTGGGGCGCCCGGGACCAGAGGCGGGCAGGAACTTGCCGGTCTTCTCGGCGAGATGGATCAGGATCGCGCCCGATTCGAAAATCGAGACGCCGGCCTCGCTATCGACAATCGCGGGTATTTTGCTGTTGGGGCAAATCTTCACGAACTCGGGCTTGAACTGCTCGCCCTTACCGATATTGACCGGATGCACGTTGTACGGGAGTCCGCACTCCTCCAGCATCACGGATACCTTGCGCCCGTTGGGGGTGGTCCAGGTGTAGAGGTCGATCATCGCTATTCTCCCGTTGGCTTGGGGCTCGTTGACGGATCGTGGCCGGGCCAGGCGCGATCACTTATAGCATACGATTGGGTCGCCGGCAGGCGCAGCACGCCAGTGCGCGCCGCGGGGACGGTTGACGAGCGCAACCAGGCGCCGACCCTTGCAACTGAGCGAGACGCAGTCAGAACCCGCGCGCGGGCCGAACGACCGATCGGTGCGATTGGCCGCGCTGCGGCCTACTGCCCTTGAGCGAAGTGGCCCGCGGCGCGTAGCGGCACGGCCCAATCCCATTGATAGCGCCGCCGCGAGTCGTCCGATTCCACGCGGCTCATGATGTTGTCGCCGCAGCCGCTGCAAAAGAAGTAGATCCGGTCTGGATTGCCGACCGCGAGGGCGAGCGCCTTCTCCCCGATCGGCTCAGTGGAAAATCCGCGGCCGCAGACGCTGCAGCCGGCCTGGCTCAAAACTTCGACGCGGTTGACGAGCAGATAATCTTGCATTGGTCGCTCTTGCTCCTTCCAGCGAAATATTACTATGCATTTCCGGCTCTGCCCATTGGCATTTTCACGCCGCCATTTTTCCCCTTCAAAGCCGGCTCGCACGACCGCGTAAGAGAGCCCTTGCAGTTCAGAGGTTTTCAAATACCACGGTGCAACATTCTGTAGCAAGTCGCGTCATGTCGCTAGCCGTTGATAGCAAGTGGCGCCGCCTCAGCTCAGGCGCGCCCTAGGGACGAAGGCAGGAAAAATTGGATAATAACTGAATAAAAGGCTGGGCCGGCGCGTCAGAAGTAGCGGCCGTGGAGACGCTGGCATACGGCTTGGCCGTCCTCCGAAGCGCCTACCGGCTAATACATTCTGGCGCGAAACACTGACTACTGTATGTTGAGGCCTTGTCTTTGCGGGGAAAAAGCCTATAAACGGAGGGGGCTGGAGCGGCGCGGTGGGGGGAGCCGAAAATGCGCTGCGCGTCTTGCGGGAAACCAAGCGTCGAAGGCCAAAGACTCTGCACCGGCTGCGGTGCGCTTATCCGTGCGGCCTGCCCGTGGTGCGGCGCCGCCAATCGAACCGGTGCGCGAGTGTGCCGGGGGTGCAAGGCCGTGCTGCCGGAACTAGACCCCTCCAATCGCGCCCCCGAATTCCTTCAGCCCGATTCGTTCAGCGCCGGCCGCTATCAGGTGGTCCGCCTGCTGCGCGCGGATGGCGCCAAACGCGTCTATCTCGCCGACGATCAGGAGCTGGATAGCCAGGTGCTGGTGTCGATGGTCGTCGCGGCCGGACTCGACGCTGCAGTTCACACGGAAATAATGCGGCGCGTGCGGGCGGCCGCGCGGCTGAGCGGCCATCCGCGTATCGCGGCCGTGCTCGAGGCCGGCCAGGAAAACGGGCGGACTTACATTGTAAGTGAGTATTCCGCGCGCGGGTCGCTTGAAGACGCGCTTGCCCGGTTGGCCAGGCATCGCCTGCCGCCGGCCAAGGTCGTGCGGATCGGCATCGAAGTCTGTGCCGCGCTGAGCTATGCGCATTCGGCCGGCGTGGTCCACGGCGATTTGAGCTGCGCGAGCGTGATACTCGCGCACGCCGGCGCAGCGAAAGTGAGCGGCTTCGGCTTCGGGGTTCCGTTAGCGATCGAGCTTGCCGGGTTGACCGGCGAGGACCTCGCGATCGGGACGGCCGGTCACGTGGCGCCCGAGGTGATCCGGGGCGGCGCGGAGCCGCGCAGCGATCTCTATTCGCTGGGAGTGATGCTCTGCGAGCTGCTCGGCGTGCGTCCCCCGTTGGCAACCCCGCCGAACGGAAAATCTCACCCGCGGCCCGCGGCAGAGAACGAGCTGCGTCCGCTCGACCATCACGAGGTTCCCGCAGCGTTGCGCGATCTGATCCTGAGCCTGCTGTGCGAGGAGCCGGAACGCCGCCCGGCGAGCGCGGCGGCCGTCGCCAAAGAGTTGCGCCTGATCGCATCCGCGTCCGGCGTCCGATCGCCCGTCACTGAATGGCCGCCGGAAATTCTGGCCGCATCGATCGAGTTGAGCAGCGGCGGCGCAGCCTTGCACAGTCTCAATGCCTGGACCGCGCTCGGCCTGATGAGCTATACGGCGCCGCTTTCCTCGGCAATAATCGTGGTTGCGATGCTCGCGCTGGTTTCCGCCGGAACGATGCGAGTGGCTATGAAATGGTCCGGCCAGCTCGATTCGAGTGCCCCGTCGACGATCCAGTGGCCCCAATCGGAGGCGCCGGTCGCGATCCCGCAGACTCACGAAGTGGCCGGGTCGCGAGCCGGGCAGGATCGAATCGCTGGCGCGGCGCGGTCCGGAGCTGCGCAGCCGGTGCGGGTGCCAGCGAGTGCCCCGCCTCGCGATACCAACTTGGCCGCCGACCAGCCGCCCTATCAGGATCTGTTCGAACTTGCGCGCGAAGGCAGCGCCGGCGCGGCGACCGCGCTCGGCAATATCTATCTGCGCGGCCAGGGGACGCCCAGAAACTACGCGGCCGCGCTGCATTGGTTTCACGAAGGGGCTTCGCGCGACGACGTGCAGGCGCAGGTGAGCCTCGCCTATATGTACGCGCTCGGCCAGGGCGTGACCCAGGACTACGCCCAGGCACTGCAATGGTTTACCAAAGCCGCGGCGCGGGGCGACTCCGACGCGCAATACGATCTCGCCATGATGTACGAGCAGGGGCAGGGGGGTCCCGCCGATCAGACCGAATCGCTCAAGTGGCTGCGCCGTTCCGCGGCCCAGGACGATCCGCGCGCCGAGTATCAGCTTGGGATGAAGTACCTGACCGGTGAGATGGTGGGCCGGGATTACTCGCGCGCGCTGCAATGGCTGCGCAAGGCCGCCGACCGCGGCGACGTCGCTGCGCAGAACGCGGTCGGCTATATCTACGAGAAAGCCAACGATGAGCTCCAGGATTACGACCAAGCCCGGCGCTGGTATCGCAAGGCGGCGGACCAGGGCGACGCCAAGGCGGAATTGAACCTCGGCCTCATGTATGAAAACGGCGAAGGCGTCACCCCCGACGCCAGCGCCGCCGCGCGCTGGTATCGGATGGCTTCCGATCAGGGCGAAGCATACGCGCAGACCAGCCTCGGCGTACTCTACTGTCAGGGCCACGGCGTGCCACGCGACTACCATCGCGCGGCCGAGTTGTTCATGCAGGCGGCGAGCCAGGACGAACCCCGGGCCGAATACAACCTCGGCATCATGTACGACACCGGTCTCGGCGTAGCGAAAGACTATAGCGAGGCGGCGCGCTGGTATCGCAAAGCCGCGGCGCAGGGACACATCGACGCGCAATACAACCTCGGCTATCTCTACGAGCATGGCGAAGGTGTCGCGCGCAACTACGGCGCGGCCCTGGATTGGTACCGCAAAGCCGCGAGTCGCGGCGATTCTTCCGCGATGCAGCGAATCCGGGTCCTCGAAGCGAAATCCGACTGACCGCGTCCGCCGCGCGCTTGCCTCCGCCGCTCGCGAGACGTACCTGTAGCCCATGGCCATCGCGTCCAACCCGGCTGAGTGTCGGCAGGAGGCCGGCGCGTTCGCGCCGGTGATCAATCGCAACCGCTGCGAGGCCAAGGAAGACTGCGTCAGCGTGTGCCCCTATGACGTTTTCGAGATCGGCAAGCTCGGCGCCGCGGAGAAGAGCGCGCTGTCCCTGGTCGGGCGGATCAAGGCGGCGATGCATCGCAATCGGCAGGCGTTCGCGGTCCGCGCGCAGGATTGCCACGCCTGCGGATTGTGCGTGAAGGCCTGCCCCGAGCATGCGATCACGCTGGCGCGCGCGCCAGCGCCGGCCTGAAGCGCAACACACCCTCACCCGCGCTCGCGATGCTCGCGACCTCTTCCTGCTCAGGGGAGAGGCGCGGACTGTTCGCGCTGCGGCTTCTGACGACTCTTGTGCGGTCCCGAGACTCGGTCTAGGTTTGCGGGATAAATCCTTCTGTCGGAGAAGCGCAAAATGGGTCGTAAGGTATTCGTCGTCGGCGTCGGCATGACCAAGTTCGAGAAGCCGGGCTCGAAAGCGTGGGACTATCCGGACATGGCCAGGGAGGCCGGCACCAACGCGCTGGCGGATGCCGGAATCCCGTTCGACCAGATTGAGCAAGCGGTGGTTGGCTATTGCTATGGCGAGTCGACCTGCGGCGAGCGCGCGATCTACGGGCTGGGCCTGACCGGAATTCCAATCTACAACGTCAACAACAACTGCTCGACCGGCTCGACCGCGCTCTTTATGGCCAAGCAACTGGTCGAGGGCGGCATCAGCGACTGCGCGCTGGCGCTCGGCTTCGAGAAGATGGAGAAGGGTTCGCTCGGCGCCAAGTATACCAATCGCATCAATCCGATGGACAAGCATTTTCAGTTGATGGTCGAGGTGCGCGGCTTCAAACCGGCGCCGGCCGCGCCCCAGATGTTCGGCAACGCCGGCCGCGAGCATATGGAGCGCTACGGCACCACCGCGCTGCAATTCGCCAAGATCGGCTGGAAGAACCACAAGCATTCGGTGAACAATCCCTACTCGCAGTTCCAGGACGAATACTCCCTGGAGGATATCCTCGGCGCGCCGATGGTCTACGAGCCGCTCACCAAGCTGCAATGCTGCCCGACCTCGGACGGCTCCGGCGCCGCGATCGTGGCGAGCGAGGACTTTGTGAAACAGCACGGGCTGCAGAGCAAGGCGGTCGAGATCGTGGGCATGTCGATGGCGACCGACTTCAAGAGCACCTTCGACGAGAAGAGCTGCATCAAGATGGTCGGCTACGACCTGTCGAAGGCCGCGGCCGAGAAGGTCTACCGGCAGAGCGGCCTTGGCCCGGAGAATGTCGACGTCGTCGAGCTGCACGATTGCTTCTCGTGCAACGAGCTGATCACCTACGAGGCGCTGGGGCTGTGTCCCGAGGGCAAGGGCGGCGAGTTCGTCGACGCCGGCGCCAATACGTACGGCGGCAAGGTGGTGGTGAATCCGTCAGGCGGCCTGATCTCCAAGGGCCATCCGCTGGGCGCCACCGGACTCGCGCAGTGCGCTGAGCTCAATTGGCAGTTGCGCGGCGAGGCGAACAAACGGCAGGTCGAGGGGGCGAAGGTTGCGTTGCAGCACAACCTCGGTCTGGGCGGGGCCGCGGTGGTCACGATGTATCGCCGCGCGCAAATCGCCTGATCGCAACGGTTCCGGTTCCCCTTCCTGCGTCGGGAAGCGGATGGGGGTTAGATTTTGATGAGCACGAACGGATCGAGTCTGTGCGAACGCTACGGTGAATGGGCGCTGATCACGGGCGCGTCGGCCGGGATCGGTCTGGCCTTCGCCCGCGAGTTGGCGCGCCGCGGCCTCTCGTGCGTGCTGGCCGCGCGGCGCGAGGATCGCCTCAAGGCGCTGGGCGATGAACTCTCGACGCAACACGGGATCCAGACCCGCGCCGTCGCGGTAGATCTTGCCGCGCCGGACGGCGCCGATCGGTTGGCCGACGCGGTCGCCGATCTCCCGATCGGCGTGCTGGTCAACAATGCCGGCTTCGGCTACGCGGGACGCTTCGACAAGCTCGAGACCGAGCGGCTGCGCTCGATGGTGGTCGTGAACTGCGTCGTTCCGGTGGTGCTCACCAGCCGGATTCTGCCCGGGATGGTCAAGCGCGGGCGCGGCGCGGTGATAATCGTCGGCTCGGTCGCGGGCCGCCAGCCGCTCCCGTTGCATGCGACCTACAGCGCGACCAAAGCCTTCGATCAATTTCTGGGCGAGGGGCTATGGGCCGAGTTGCGCGGCACCGGAGTGGACGCGCTCTGCGTTGAGCCGGGCGCGACCGCCACCGAGTTTCAGGCGGTCGCCGGCGAGCAGGTGGGACCGAATCACGGCGAGCCGCCCGAGAATGTGGTCGCGATCGCGCTCGAGGCGCTCGGCAAGCAGCCGTCGGTGGTTTCCGGATGGTTCAACTGGACGCGCGCCAACCTCGCGCGTTTTCTGCCGCGCTCGACGCTCGCGCTGATCGCGAAGCGCGTGGTAGCAGGCCAGACGCCACCCGAGCTGCGCTGATCATTCCAGCCTCCGGTCGGGCCGCGGCGGCCCGGTTCTCACGCACTGATCGCTATTTCCGCGCGATGCGTAATTGCCGCATCGATATGCGCGTGGTAATTTGAACTGTTGCGCTTCTGATACGGACCTGCGGGGCGGCGTACCCAAGTGGTAAGGGAGAGGTCTGCAAAACCTCGATGCAGCGGTTCGAATCCGCTCGCCGCCTCCACATAAAGCTCCAGCCTCCAGAAAAGAAACTGACTGTACCGATCGTCTTGGCCGGACTATGCTTTTTTGTGGCCAGGGAGTGGATGGGTCTCAGTTACGGACAGTCCGCGACACCCGGTCGCCGGACCGGGGAGGAATAGTCATGGTGGGAACAAGCAGAACAAAATTACTGGCAGCCTTGACGGTAACGGTGCTCGCACTGTGCGCGGGATCGGGGGCCGCGCTGGCGGAGCCCTTCAGTGCGGCGCTGCTGCCATGCGCGTCCGTGACGCTGCCGGCCGAGACTTACCGGTTGCGGCGCCCCTCACGATACGCTGTCGACGGGTCAACTTCACTCGACGATGTCGGCACTTTCACGCTTTCGGTCACCGGCGCGATGACGAACGAGCCTTTATACCGTTACCTACGAGGCGATTGACGACAGCTCGTCCCTGTCCATCGGCCAGTTCATGACTCCCGACAAGGGCAATGGCTCGCTGCGGAAGGCCGGCTTGGAGAAATTCGGAGTCTCGGGCGCCGGGGTCGTAGCCGTGTCTTCGACCACCGGCGTGCAGTTCGTCAGCGGTTTGAGCGTTTCCTTAAACGGGGCGCGGAGCGGCTCGGACCTGGAGAGTGCGATGGTTCAATGCTCTGCGGTCACGGTGCCGGGAACGCTTTCGAAGTGCGGGAGTGATCCGCTGAAGAGCGGCCATGTGCTGATCGACAATAACTTTGGCGACGTTACGATCAGGCTCGCTGGCGCGGCGCCCAAGGCCACTTACACCGCGGCCTTGGTCGCGTCTAACGGGATAACCTATCCCCTCCCCGGCACTTGAGGCCACCAACACTACGGGTGGCTACTTCATCGCGAAGAGCGCATATTTTCCCGCTACTACTAACCTCTCCGGTACGGTCGAGATCTTCAACGCCGGAACTCTGGAGTTCGTCTCGGGGTTTGACGTTGACGCACATCCGGTCTCGCCGATCGTCTCGACGGGGAACCTAGTCCGATGCCAGGATGTGACCGAGCCGACGGGGCTGGATTGCGGCGGTGACAAGCTTACGTCCGGCTCATATCAGGTCGATGCGGCAGGTAAGCTCACCGTCCAGATTACGGGCGCAGAGGTGAGCACCAACTACGAGGTCTTCTTCCGGCCGCTCAATGACTCGGGCGATATCGACACTGGATTGGGCGTCCCGACCGACAAGAACGGCAACGCGAAGTTCAGTACCCCGTTCGTGAACTCGAGCGAGGTGGACTCCGGTACCTTTGTCGTTAAGGAGTTGGGCACCAACGAACCCGACCAGTACGTGATCGGCCTCACGAATTGAGCAACGAGTTCGCGCGGGTCGGAAGCTCGCGCGTCTCGCGTGAACATCCGGGGAGCGGTCTGCTAATCTGGGCCGCTCTCCGCAAGACCGTTCTATCGTGTGGGCGCAGTTTGGTCCTCTGATGGCGCGGCGCTCGCCGCGTCTTCGACCCTGAGCGTCACCTGGCAGGAACCGTCGTCATCGTCGCTGAAGCATAGATTCGTGACCAACCTGGGTCCTGACGCAGGCAGTGGACGCGCCGACGGATGGCAGATCCAGTGGCCGTTGTCGTTGCGATACATCGCGACGGCAAAGTAGCGGCCGGGCTCGAGATGTCCGGAGACGGCGGTCGCGAGGCCATGCGACGACACGATCTCGAAGCCGTCGTGCTGCGCGTTGGGCTCGAACTGCATCAGGAAGATTTGCCAATCCTCGCCGCCCGCTGCGCGGGCATCGTAGCGCATCGGCTTGTCGTCCGAGAACGCGGGCTTGTCGCGGCATAGCCACGGGCGCGGCTCGGCCGCTCCGGCAACCGACGCAATCGCGGCCAGCCCGAGCAGCGTGCGGAGACCCGAGAGCAGGATCGCGCGTGGTTTCATCGCACTTGCGGAGAGAATGAGACGGCGGCTCAGTCGCCGCACAACTCGATCAGGCGGCTGATGATCGCGCCGAAGTTGGAGTCGCGGGGCGTGAACACCGCGCGCACGCCAAGCTCGAGCAGCCGCGCGCGGTCGGGTTCGGGGATGATTCCGCCCATCACCAGCTTGACGTTCGATGCGCCGCGCCCGTTGAGGAACGCCAGCGTCTCGCGCGCGATCATCATATGCGCGCCGGCCATGCTGCTGACGGCCAGCAGATCGGCGTCCTCCTGCAGGGCCGCCTCGGCCAACTGTGCGGGGGTCTGCTTGAAGCCGGCGAGGATGACCTCCATACCGGCCTGCCGGCAGGCCAGCGCGAGCAGCTTGACCGCGTTGATATGCCCGTCGAGCCCCGCCTTCCCGATCGCGATTCGGATCCGGCGTTTCGCCAGCGGAATCTTGAGCGCCGGCGCGCCACCCGCCGATTCGAGAATTGGGGGAACATAGCGCCCGTGCGTAGCGCGCTCGATCGCTTCGGTCCACTCGCCGACCGTGCCGCCGGCGCGGGCCAAGGCGAGCGTCGGCTCCATGATTGCGCCGCCGCCGGCCGCGGCCTGCTGCAGCGCCTCGCGGGCGCTCGCGACCGCCGGTCCGTCGCGATCCTGGCGCCATCGATTGATCGAGGCGATCCGTTCCCGCTCCTGCGCGGCCGGCGCCGTGGTGTCCCCGGCGGCCACACCGGGCGGCGCGAGTCCGATCTCCCCCAGGAATGAATTTACGCCTACTTGTATGGTCTCGCCGGACTCGAGCATCCGCTGGCGCTCGGCGAGGCGGCGGGTCAGCTCCGCGCTGATGATCGAGATCGCGCGCGTGTAGCCGGCGTCGCGCAGATTGCGCGCGATCGTCTCGGCCTGATCCATCGTGTGCCCGGTCAGGTCCTCGATCACTTTGCTGCCCTCGAAGATGTCGCCGTAGCGGGTCAGCTCGGTTTCGTACATCAGGATTTGCTGAGTACGGAGGCTCAAGAGCTGCTCGGCCTGGTCGGGCAGAGCGAGCGCTTCGCGGAAGCCGGGCAGTTGCAGCGCGTTGACGCGGGCGCCGGCGGAAATCAGGACCGGCAGCGCCTCGTAGGCGATCCGAATCACGTTCAGCTCGGGCTGCTGTTCGGTGAGCGTGAGCGATCGCACCTGGCATCCGGCGCGAAACGCCACGCCGTCGATCCCGTAGTGCTCGCGGCAGAGCTTCGGCCAGAGCTTGAAGTACGCGCGGATTTTGCAAATCTCGGGGACCAGCTCGATACCGCTGTTGATGAAAAACGAGATGCGCCTTACGGTCTGCTCGAAGGCCGCGGGCTCGAGGTCGCGGCGGATCGCGTCGAGCAGCATCAGCGCGTTGCCGAAAGCGTAGCCAATCTCTTCGGCCGGGCCCGCGCCGCTCTCCATGTAGTGATAGCCACAGCAGTTGATCGGATTCCAGTTGGGGACGCGGGTAACGGCGAACTTGATCAGCTCGGTCGAGAGGCGAAACGACACGTCGGGCTGGAAGATGGAGGTGCCGCGCGCGACGAATTCCTTGAGGAGGTCGTTCTGCGTGGTGCCGCGCAGCGCCGTCCACGGCACGCCCTGATGCTCGGCGACCACCAGGTAGAGCGCGAGCAGGAAGGGTGCGGTGGCGTTGATCGTCATCGAGGTGTTGATCTCGCCGAGCGGGATGCCCTCGAATAGCTCCTCCATGTCGCGCCAGTGGCAGATCGAAACGCCGGCCCGGCCGACTTCGCCGGCGGCCACCGGCGCGTCGGGGTCGAAGCCGTTCTGGGTGGGAAGGTCGAAGGCGATCGAAAGCCCGCGCTGGCCGTGGCCGAGATTCTCACGAAAGCGCTGATTGGCCTGCCGCGCATCGCCGAAGCCGGCGTAAGTCCGGATGATCCAGGGCTCGCGCGGGAGCTTCGCTTCGGCGCGAGATGGGGTGTTGTTTTGCGCGTCGCGCATCGATTCCAAGGGTAATGGCGCAGCGCGCTGGATTCCAGTGCGGGACCGGGACACCGGCGCCTGCCCCTTTCCCCGCTCCGCGTCACCTATCACGACGATATTATGGTGCGTCCGCGCGCCTCTTCTATGCTCGGCAGACTCCCGCGACGCAACCCGGAGGGCTACGCCGCGCCGCGCGGCGGGGACTTGTCGGATTTATTCCCTGTCTTACAATGAACCACAATGCGTGACACGATTACTCTTTCCTTGCCCAACGCGATGACCCGCCAGGTCGAGAAAGCCTGCCGGCGCGAGCACCGCACCAAGAGCGAACTGATCCGCGAGGCGCTCCGGGTCTATTTCGGCACCGCGCGCAGCCTGCCCACCTACACGCCGACCAAGGCGGAACTCGAAGCTATTCGCAAAGGCCGCAAAGAAATCCGCCGCGGCGAATACTATACGCTCGATGAACTCCACGCTTCTCTCGTAGGTCATAACCGCAGACCGCGCGCAACGAAATCTCGCCCGCATACCAGAGCGCGACCGCGCCCGGCTGTTGCGCGCCATCGATGAGATGGCGCTGAATCCATTTGCCGGCGACTTCTTGAAACTCAAGGGCTAGGCGCGCAGTTTCCGCCGGCGTGTGGGCAACTGGCGCATCATTTTCGACGCTTATGCGGAGCCGCGCACGGTCCATGTCACGGGGATCGAGCGGCGCACGACCACCACCTACCGGCGGCGCTGAAGGCTCCGAACCGCTCGCTAACTACTTCCGCCGCTACTTGCGATCGCCGGCCCGCTGGAGACGAAGCGCGCGGCGGCGGGATGGCGCGATCGACAGCCGCGTCCGCCGCGCTGCCGCGGGCCAGCGCATAAAGCTCGCGGCCGGCATTGACGAATGTCTGCTGATCGAGCGGAAATTCGAGGAACACGTGGAGCATGCTCAGAAATAGCAGCACCAGGAATCCGATCCGGTAGCTGTACGCGTAGACGGCCATCGACGCCAGCCAGAGCCCGATGATCGCGGAAGCCCGCTCGCGCGAGATCCGGTTCCACTTGATGATCGAGGTTTTCGAGAACCAATTGAGATAGTGGTAGAGATACGCGAACGCGATGAAGCGCATCGCGATCAGCCCGGACGGCGAGCGGTAGAGATCATCCGCCGAGTGCACGGGTGCGAGATTCAGGACGCGGATCAGCATCTGATTGACGCCCTCAAAACTCGCGTAGCTCTGCCGAACGTAGTGGCCCACCCGATACGACGAATCGGGCGCGTAGACGAAAAAGCTCGCCGTGCAGATCGCGAAGATCGCGAGCGAGGCCAGCCCGGAGCGGCTCTTGCCTCGCAGCGCACCGATCAGGATGAACGCGGCGGTGAAGACGTACACATGGATGAGGGTCGGCAGAAAAACGCCGACCACCATGCGGAATGCCATCATCTGCTGCGCAACAAAAAAAGACAGCACGACCAGCGCGACCAGGATCATTCGCGCGGAGGTGCTTCCCACCAGCAGCAATATCGCGACGCCCGCAAACGCGGTGTATTGGATCGCGGTGTCGGTTTCACCTTTCGTATAGGGTTCGCTTACCAGCCGGGAAGCCAGGATCAGGGCCACCGCAAGGAGCGCCGGGAAAAGGTAGTCGTATTTCTGCTTCAGGAAGTAGCCGCGATCATGCAGCCACGAGATCTCGGTCAGATAGTGCAGGGGTCCCAGCACGGCATACGCGAACAGGAACAGCTCGAACGGCATCACGAAAGCCGCGCCTGCCGAGAGCAGCATCAATCCAATGTTGAGATAATTGACGCTGTCGGTCGTCATGATTCGGTCCGCGCCACGGGACGGCGAACTCGATCAGGATAGCTGCCGCGTCGCGGCGCTCGCAAACGTGAGGCTCCCGCGTCAGTCGCGATCGGCGCCCACATGGTCGCTCGACGCGGACGCGCCGGATAGTTCGGCCGCCAGCGCCCTCACGAGTTCCGGGCCGGCGCCGCCGCGATACTCGTCCAGCTCGATCACCGGACTCTGAATGCGCGCTTTCAATTGTGCGAGCGCGCGGCGCGAAGCGGCGGCGTGCTCGGTTTCGGCGCGTGCCAGATCGCGCAGATGGTCCAGGGTCTTGAGCGTGCGCAGCTTCGGATTGGCGGCGAAACGTGCAACGTCGGCAGCGTCAAAGGTTGCCGGATTGCGGCGATTGAGAATCACCGCCGCGACCTTGAGTCCGAGCTTGCCCAGGGCGGCATTGGTTTCGAGGGTCTCCGTGAGCGATAGCGCTTCGGGGGTGGTTACCTGGACGATCGAACAGAGCTGCGAATCCTGGAGCATCCGCATGATGTTGCGCGCCTCGCGGCCCACGATACTTTCGCCGAAGGTCTCGCGCGCTGCCGACGGCATCGTGAGCAGATTGATCGCCTGGCCGCTCGCGGGCCCGTCGAGGATTACCCTGGTCCAGGGCGCGCGCCGTTCAGGCCCGGGTTCAACTTCGTAGCAGAGCTTGCCGAGCATCATAAGCTCGCGCAGTCCGGGCGCTGCCTGCACGAAGTACTGATAGAGACGGCTGGCGAACACCGCGCTCAGTACCACGCGTCCCGGCACGACCAGCCGCAGGTATTCTTCCAGCGCGCGGCGTCCGTCGAGGACCATCACGTTCAGATTCGGGGCGGCCTCGACCGGCGCGAAGCTGGGCGCGCAACCGAAAAGCGCGGCCAGCGGCGCGCGCGAATCGGTCTCCATCACGAGCACGCGCGCATCGCGATGCGCCGCGGTGACGGCCACCGCGGCACTGATGCTGGTTTTGCCGACCCCGCCCTTGCCGAGCAGGATCAGCGCGCGGCGCTCGAGCGCTGCGTTCAATTCACCAGCGCACGAGGTTTGCGCCCCAGGTCAGGCCGCCGCCGCACGCGTTGAGCAGCACGAGATCGTTGTCCTGGATACGGTCGGCTTCGACCGCTTCGTCCAGCGCAATCGGCACCGAGGCCGCCGAGGTATTGCCGTAGCGATCGACATTCGTGAAGACCTCGTCGGGCCTGAGCCCGAGCCGCTGCGCGACCGCGTTGATGATTCGCAGGTTGGCCTGATGCGGCACGATCAGCGCGATATCCTCGAGCGGAACGCCCGCGCGATCGGCGACCTCGCGCGTCACGTCCTCCATGCTCTTGACCGCGATCTTGAACAGCTCCGGGCCCCTTCATCTTGATCGCGTCGTCAGCTGGCGCGACGCACTTCGGCGTCCATCGTGGTTTGCACGCCGCGATTGCGCGCACGTACAGCAGATCCCAATACTCGCCCGACGATCGCAACAAGCTGCCGAGCACGCCACGCGGCCCGGCTTCCGCGACCAACACGGCCGCGCCGGCGCCGTCACCGAACAGCACCGCGGTCGCGCGGTCCGCTCCAGTCGACCATCGTGGAGAGCGCATCGGCGCCGACCACCAGCACGCTGCTCCAATCGCCGGCGCGCATCGCGAAGTCCGCCACGCTCAGCGCGTAAACAAAGCCCGAACAGGCCGCGGCCACGTCGAAGGCGGGAATCGAATCGATCCCCAGCGATGTCTGCAACTGGCAGGCGAACGAGGGAAACGCGTAATCCGAGGAAACCGTGCCGACGACGATCGCGTCGAGCTCGTCGGGCTTCAGGCCCGCGCGATCCAGCGCGCTGCGGCTTGCCTACGCCGCGATTTCCGACCAGCGACTCGCCGCTGCGCATCACGTGGCGCTGCGCGATGCCGGTGCGCGTGCGAATCCATTCGTCCGACGTATCCATCCGCCGTTCGAGGTCGCTGATTGGTAGATCACGGTCGCGCGGCGTCGCGCGCCCGGTGCCGACGATTCTCGAACCCATGCCGAGCGTCCGTTATTGCCTGACGCCGGCCGGAAGGCCAGCGTGGTGTTGGTGCCGCCGAAGCCAAAGGAGTTGTTCAGCGCCAGCCGAATCTTCGCCGGCCGCGCCTGGTTCGGCACGTAATCGAGATCGCATTCCGGGTCGGGATGTTCGTAGATTGATCGTCGGCGGCAGCATCGCCGCGTTGAATCGCCAGCACCGTGTAGACCGATTCGATCGCGCCCGCCGCGCCCAGCGTATGGCCGGTCATCGACTTGGTCGAGCTGACCGCGATTCGCGCCGCGCGCTCGCCGAAGACGTGCTTGATCGCCTGGGTTTCGGCGATATCGCCCTGCGGCGTCGAGGTGCCGTGCGCGTTGATGTAATCGACCTCGTTGAGATCGAGTCCGCCGTCCTCGAGGCAGAGCCGCATGCATCGCGCAGCGCCCTCGCCGCCTTCGGGCGACGGCGAGGTGATGTGGTACGCGTCGGCGTTGGCCGCGTAGCCGGCGACTTCGCCGAGGATCTTCGCGCCGCGCGCGAGCGCCCGCTCGCGCTCCTCGAGAATCAGCGACGCCGCGCCCTCCGCCATCACGAAGCCGTCGCGTTCGCGGTCGAACGGCCGGCTCGCCGCCGCGGGCTGATCGTTGCGGGTCGACAGCGCGCGCATCACGACGAAGCCGCCGACGCCGAGCGAGGTGATCGCCGCCTCCGCGCCGCCGGTGATCGCCGCTCGAGATAGCCGTCGCGGATCATCCGGAAGGCCTCGCCGATCGCGTGGCTGCCCGACGCGCACGCGCTGGTGGTGCACAGATTGATGCCGCGCGCGCCATAGCGGATCGAGATATTGCCCGGGGCCAGATTGCTGATCAGCTTGGGGATGAAAAACGGCGTGATCCGCTTGAGGCCCGGTGTCTAGGAACATCATTGTGGTACTCCTCGATCGTGCACAGGCCGCCGATCCCGACGCCGATCAGAACGCCGACGTGCGTCGGCGTTAGTTCCTCGTCGATCTTGAACTCCGACTGGCGCATCGCCTGCTCCGCCGCCGCCATCGCGTACTGGATAAAGAGGTCCATCTTCTTGATGTCTTTCTTCTCGATCCAGTCCTCGGATTGAAATCCTTGACTTCGCCGGCGATGCGCGGCGGGAAATCCGTCGCGTCGAAGCGGGTGATCGGACCGATTCCCGGAGTGGCCGGCGATCAGCGCCTCCAGTTCTTCTCCACCCCGGTTCCGAGCGGCGTAACCAGACCGACGCCGGTCACCACCACGCGGCGGTCACCGACGCGCTTTTTACGAACAGGTTCCATCAGAAGTCTTCCCCATCTGATCTTTTAGCAGAAGCAATCCCTCGTCGAGAATACCGGCCCGCGACGACGGGACGAATACGATGCTCGCGCTCGTCCTTGAACGAACGGCGCGACTAGTGAAACAATTATCGCGTGGCGTTCAAAGACGCATCTAACGACTGGCTGCTCCGGCTGGCCGATAGTCTACGCGAAATCGAGATCGTGATCGGCCCGGCCGCGCGCCCCGCCGTTGCCGAGGTGCGGGAGCAGTTCGAGCATGCCGTGCAGCGGCGCCAGAGCGGCGATGTTTCCGGCGCGCTCGAACTGATTCGTCAGGCTATGGTCCGACTGGCCGACCTCGGCAGCGAGCTCGACGCCAACGAGGGCGCGCTGATGCGGGCGATCGCGGATCGCTTCAGCGAGGCGCTGGCGCTCGGCGACAAGGGGACGGCGAAGGAGGCGGTCGGCCTGATGCGTCGGCGCGCCGGGGATCCCAAGGACGAGGAGCCCGCCGACTGGTGAACACACGCGCGGCGATCCGGGCAGGCGGTAAGTAAGATGGCGCTGGCGACCGACGTAAATCTTGCGCAGGCCGAACTCGAGCAGCTCTGCATCAATTCGATCCGCGTGCTCGCGATCGATGCGGTGCAGAAGGCCAACTCCGGCCATCCGGGGATGCCGATGGGTATGGCGCCGTCGGCTTATCTGCTCTGGACCCGCTTCATGCGCCACAACCCGGCCAATCCGCACTGGCTACGGGCGCGATCGGTTCGTGCTCTCCGCCGGGCACGGCTCGATGCTGCTCTACGCCGTGCTCTATCTTACCGGCTACGACCTCTCGCTCGACGATCTGAAGCGATTCCGCCAGCTCGGCAGCCGGACGCCCGGGCATCCCGAGTACGGTCTGACACCCGGCGTCGAGACCACGACCGGCCCGCTCGGCCAGGGCTTCGGCAATGGCGTCGGGATGGCGATCGCGGCCAAGCATCTGGCGACGCGCTTCGAGCGTGACGGATCTGGACTGTTCGACCATCGGATCTTCGCGATCGCCAGCGACGGCGACATGATGGAAGGCATCTCGAGCGAGGCGGCCTCGATCGCCGGTCATCTGGGTCTCGGCAATATCGTCTACCTCTACGACGACAACCACATCACGATCGACGGCCATACCGAGATCGCGTTTTCCGAAGACGTCTGCGGCGTTTTGACGCCTACGGATGGCATACGCAGGCGGTCGAGGACGCCAACGACCTGCGGGCGCTCGCGCAGGCGATCGAGAACGGATGCGCCGAGACAGAATCGGCCGTCGCTGATTCGCGTGCGTAGCCATATCGGCTACGGCAGCCCCAATCGTCAGGACACTTCGGAGGCGCACGGCAAGGCGCTCGGCGTCGAAGAAGTGAAGCTGACCAAGAGAATTCTACGGATGGCCGCTCGAGCCGGCCTTTTACGTGCCCGACGATGCGCTGGACGAGTTTCGCCAATGCGCGAGCGGGGCGCGCAGCTCGAAGCGAATGGAATCGCGAGTTCGAACGCTACGCGAAGGCGCATCCGGGCGAGGCCGCTGAATTCAATGCGATGGTCGAAGGGCGACCTGCCGGCGGGCTGGGATAGCGGAACTGCCGGTCTTCACGCCCAAGGACACTCTCGCAACGCGCGAGTCGGCATCCGAAGCCGAGAAGGCGATCGCGCAGAGAGTCTGGAACCTGTTCGGCGGCTCGGCCGACCTCAACGAATCGACTTTCACCGATATCAAGGGCGGCGGCGACTTCGAGCGCGGCAACTATGCGGCCCGCAATCTCCATTTCGGCATCCGCGAGCACGCGATGTGCGCGATCCTCAACGGGATCGCCGCTGCACGGCGGCTTCATCCCGTACGGATCGAGCTTCTTGGTCTTTACCGATTATTGCCGGCCCTCGATTCGGCTCGCGGCGCTGATGGGCATGCACGTAATTTTCGTCTTCACGCATGATTCGATCGGCGTCGGCGAGGACGGCCCGACCCATCAGCCGGTCGAGCAGCTGACTTCGCTGCGCGCGATTCCCAATCTGACGGTGATTCGTCCCGGCGACGCCAACGAGGCCGTCGAGGCGTGGCGCGTCGCGATGACGCACAAGCGCGGGCCGGTGCTGATGGCGCTCGTGCCGGCAGAAACTACCCACGTTCGATCGCGCCGCGATGGCGTCCGGCGGCTGCGCTGGCGCGCGGCGCCTATGTGCTCACGGAAACCGCGGGCAAGCCGCCGGACATAATCTTGATCGCGACCGGCTCCGAGGTTCAGCTGGCGGTCGACGCGAAGACCGAATTGGAGAAGCGGGGCCGCGCGGTGCGCGTCGTCAGCATGCCGAGCTTCGAGCTGTTCGAGGCGCAGGATGAAGCCTATCGCGATACGGTACTGCCGCCGTCGATGCGGCGCGTCTCGCGATCGAGGCCGGCGCGCCGCTATCCTGGTACCGCTGGGTCGGCCTGGACGGGCGACATTATCGGGATGACGACGTTCGGCGCTTCGGCCCCGTACCAGGACGTGATGAAGCATTTCGGCTTCACAGTCGAAAACGTTGTCGCCCGCGCGCTAAAGCTGCTGAAGGGGTAGAAAGCCGGCTCTACTATCTGGAGGCCGACCAGTAGCCGTTGGCGGAGGTGAAGCCGGAGGCGGTCGGGCCGGTAACCGAGCAGGACCAGGTGCCCGAGGCGGTCGCAGCGCCCGAGGTATCGCCGCGAACGTCCCGTTGAATGTGCACGATGGCGTTGGGGTCGGCCAGACCTGGGATCGTGAAGCTCGCCATCCCGCTGCTGTCATCGACGGTGCCGCTGCCCGCCGCAGGCGCCGTCGTGGTGATCGTTGCGCCTGCGGCGCTCAAACTGAGCGTGCCGTTTAGCGGACTCGCCGCCGTGGATGGACAGTTGGCAAGGGTGAAGTACTCGTTGCCGGTGAACGAGCCGGTGTAAGCGCCGTCGAACAGTTGCACGGCCGCGGCAAGTGCGGTGAAGGTCATTGGCTCGTACTGCGCGTAAGAACTGCCAGCGTCGGTGCCTTGAGTGTTCGTGATCACGGTGGTGAGCTGACTGCTGGCCGCCTGGTTGAAGCTATTAATCGAGTTGACCACCGCCTCGGAGCGCCTGACTGCTGGTCTGCGCCAGCGCGACGCCAATCCCGATTAGCTGCCCGGCCGGGCCCAGATCGGCATACGCAAGCGCCTGGCCCGGCACCACCGCAACCAGCCCGCGAACCGGCCTGAGACAGAATCGCCAAGCGCCGCCGCGCTCGCGCCATCGATAATTCCCGGCGGCTGCTTCCGCCGCATCGGGCTGCTGGCAGGCGGGCGAGGTCGCCGAGTCCTGGAACAGGTTCGCGATATCGGCATTGAACGCCGCAGCGTTGCCCGCGCTGTTGTCGCTCAGCGCCGCGGACGCCTCCGCGGCCAGGCATCCGGGGCCGCTGCTCTGCGCGCCGATCGTCGGACCGTGACGCGTGGCCGTCGATTGCGAGCCGCTCCCGTTGGCCAGCGTCTGCAGGGTGCTGAGCAGTTGGTCATCCGCGGTCATCAGTTGGGCTGTGCCGACGGTCACGCTGACTCCGCCCACGCTGCCCAGTTGAACTCCGGTGGCGCTGTTGTTGAGCACCCCGCCGAGCAGCGCCAGCACCGCGCCCGACTGACTGGCGATCTGCGTCAGCGAACTCTCCAGTCCCGGGGTACCCAGCTGCGTGCCCTGCACGTCGGTCGCCAGTTGCGTGGCGAAGCTCTGCTCCTGCTGGAGGAAGTCCGCGACCACTGTGCCGGTCGCGAGGTTACTGGTGGTCGCGGGCAGACTGATCTTGAGCGGCGGGGATTTCGCGCTGAGCGTCCCGGACTTCAGCAACTCCTGCACGCTGACCGTGGCGCTGCCCGCCACCAGCTCGCCGCTGACGGGGTCGATCACCGGCGGCACCGCGACCGCGATCGCCGCGCCGCTGTTCTGCCCCGCCGCCTCCGGCAGTACCAGGCCCTTTTTGCCCGAAGGTAGCTTCTCGGTGAAATTGGACCACCACCGGTGCGACTGGCGCCGGCGCATAGCCCGAGACCTGCGAAAGTCACCTGCGCCAGCGCTAGCCTGCGACTTGGTGCTGATCGAGAGCACCTTGGGAGCCAGCTCCGACACCCGACAAGCCGGCGCTTACCTTGGGGCCGTTGGTGGTGATGGTCAGAGTGCCCGTGCGCGTGCCCGCGTGCTTGGGGGTGAAGACGATTGAGACGTAGCAACTCGCGCCGGGGCAAGTTGCCGTCCCATACAGCCGTTGTTCTGGACGAAATCGCCGCTGGCGGCTGACCTTGGTGATAGTCAGCGGCTTGGTGGTGCTGTTGGTCAAAGTGCCTTGCAGCGGAGCGCTGGAGGATCCGAGCGCTTGCTTGGGGAACTTGAACGCCTTGATCGTCGGCGGCTTGCTCTTCGGTTTGGCGGCGTGCGCGAAAGCCAAACTCTCGATTGTCGGCGACGATGGAGCGCAGCCGTACACCATCGGGGTAGGAGTCGGTGTAGGTGTGGTCGGCATAAGTGTTGGCGTTGGTATCTGGGTCGGAACGGGAATCGCTGTCGGCGTCTGAGCGGGCGCAGGTGTTGGCATCGGGGACTGAGCCGGGGCCGGCGTCGATGAAGGTGCCGGGGCCGGAGTCGGCGTGGGAGTTGGCGGCGCTGGAGTGGACGTAGGAGTCGGCGTCGCGGTCGTGGTGGCGGTGGCCGTCGGCGTGGCGGTGATAGTGGGCGTCGGCGTCGCGATTGGAGTAGGCGTGGGGGGCAAGGCTACTCCTACGTTGTTCGATACCGACGCCGCGTTATCTGCATCGATAACGGTCAGATTGACGAGCCCGCCGTTGGGCGGCGTCGACAAGCCGTTGAGCACCGTAAAGTCAAAGATGAAGGGCGTCGATCCGCCCGCGGGCACCGAAAAGTTGTTGGAGCAGACTCGCGTGCCCGCCGAGTCCCCGCCGAAGCTCGTAAATTGCGGTACCACGTAACAGTAGGCGCTGGTCTGAGTTGCGTTGGTGAGGTTGGTCACCGTCCAGGTGAACACTGCCGCCTGCCCGGACCCACCGGGTTCGACATCGCGGTCAACGCGTAGGAGAAGCGCCGGTGCGGGATAAACCGTCAGGGCGCCGTTGGCCTCGGTCACGAGGTCGTTGCTGGCATCGTTCAGGGTTGCATCCACCACCACCAAGCCGGCGGTGGCCGGCGTGATCGCCGCAGCTTGCAGGGTCAGATGAACCATGTCGGTAACGCCCGCCGCCAGCGGAACCGGCGCCCAGCGCACCACGCCGTCAGCGCCCAACATGCCGCCGCCATCGGCCGCAACAAAGCTGGCGCCGGCCGGCACCGGCACGCTCAACTGCAGGCCGGACAGCGTGCCGGCGCTGTAGTTACTATAGGTCAGCGTGGTGGTAAACAATCCCCCGGAACGACGGTTCCGTTGGGAGTGGAAAGCGCCAGGCCGACCTCGGGCGCCGGTTGCACCGTCACGTTGCGCGATACCGACGCGGCGTCATCAGCATCGATAACGGTCAGGTTGATGATGGCGCCGTTGGGCGGCGTCGAAGCACCGTTGAGCACCGTAAAGTCAAAGATGAAGGGCGTCGATCCGCCCGCGGGAACCGAAAAGTTGTTGGAGCAGACTCGCGTGCCCGCCGAGTCCCCGCCGAAGCTCGTAAATTGCGGTACCACGTAACAGTAGGCGCTGGTCTGAGCTGCGTTGGTGAGGTTGGTCACCGTCCAGGTGAACACCGCCGCCTGCCCGGGACCCACCGGGTTCAACGTCGTGGTCAGCGCGTAGGAAAAAATCGGCGATGCATAAACCGTCAGGGCGCCGTTGGCCTCGGCAACGAGGTCGTTGCTGGCATCGTTCAGGGTTGCATCCACCACCACCAAGCCGGCGGTGGCCGGCGCAATCGCCGCGGCTTGCAGGGTCAGATGAACCATGTCGGTAATGCCGGCCGCCAGCGGAACCGGCGCCCAGCGCACTAGGCCGTCAGCGCCCAACACGCCGCCGCCATCGGCCGCAACAAAGCTGGCGCCGGCCGGCACCGGCACGCTCAACTGCAGGCCGGTCAGCGTGCCGGCGTTGTAGTTACTATAGGTCAGCGTGGTGGTAAACGATCCCCGGAACGACGGTTCCAGCAGGGATGGAAAGCGCCAGGCCGACCTCGGGCGCCGGTTGCACCGTCACGTTGCGCGATACCGACGCGGCGTCATCCGCATCGATAACGGTCAGGTTGACGAGCCCGCCGTTGGGCGGCGTCGAAGCACCGTTGAGCACCGTAAAGTCAAAGATGAAGGGCGTCGATCCGCCCGCGGGCACCGAAAAGTTGTTGGAGCAGACTCGCATGCCCGCTGAGTCCCCGCCGAAGCTCGTAAATTGCGGTACCACGTAACAGTAGGCGCTGGTCTGAGTTGCGTTGGTCAGATTGGTCACCGTCCAGGTGAACACCGCCGCCTGCCCGGGACCCACCGGGTTCGAGGTCGTGGTCAACGCGTAGGAGAAAACCGGCGATGCATAAACCGTCAGGGCGCCGTCGGCCTCGGTCACGAGGTCGTTGCTGGCATCGTTCAGGGTTGCATCCACCGCCACCAAGACCAGCGGTTGCCGGCGCAATCGCCGCAGCTTGCAGGGTCAGATGAACCATGTCGGTAATGCCGGCCGCCAGCGGAACCGGCGCCCAGCGCACTAGGCCGTCAGCGCCCAACATGCCGCCGCCATCGGCCGCAACAAAGCTGGCGCCCGCCGGCACCGGCACGCTCAACTGCAGGCCGGTCAGCGTGCCGGCGCTGTAGTTACTATAGGTCAGCGTGGTGGTAAACGATCCCCCCGGAACGACGGTTCCAGCAGGGATGGAAAGCGCCAGGCCGACCTCGGGCGCCGGTTGCACCGTCACGTTGCGCGATACCGACGCGGCGTCATCAGCATCGATAACGGTCAGGTTGATGATGGCGCCGTTGGGCGGCGTCGAAGCACCGTTGAGCACCGTAAAGTCAAAGATGAAGGGCGTCGATCCGCCCGCGGGAACCGAAAAGTTGTTGGAGCAGACTCGCGTGCCCGCCGAGTCCCCGCCGAAGCTCGTAAATTGCGGTACCACGTAACAGTAGGCGCTGGTCTGAGCTGCGTTGGTGAGGTTGGTCACCGTCCAGGTGAACACCGCCGCCTGCCCGGGACCCACCGGGTTCAACGTCGTGGTCAGCGCGTAGGAAAAAATCGGCGATGCATAAACCGTCAGGGCGCCGTTGGCCTCGGCAACGAGGTCGTTGCTGGCATCGTTCAGGGTTGCATCCACCACCACCAAGCCGGCGGTGGCCGGCGCAATCGCCGCGGCTTGCAGGGTCAGATGAACCATGTCGGTAATGCCGGCCGCCAGCGGAACCGGCGCCCAGCGCACTAGGCCGTCAGCGCCCAGGACGCCGCCGCCATCGGCCGCAACAAAGCTGGCGCCGGCCGGCACCGGCACGCTCAACTGCAGGCCGGAGAGCGTGCCGGCGCTGTAGTTACTATAGGTCAGCGTGGTGGTAAACGATCCCCCCGGAACGACTGTTCCAGCAGGGATGGAAAGCGCAAGGCCCGCCTCGGCCGCCGATTGCACCGTCACGTTGCGCGATACCGACACCGCGTCATCCGTATCGGTAACGGTCAGACTGATGAGCGTGCCATCGGGCGGCGTCGAAGTGCCGCTGAGCACCGTAAAGTCAAAGATGAAGGGCGTCGATCCGCCCGCGGGCACCGAAAAGCCGTTGGAGCAGACTTGCGTGCCCGCCGAGTCCCCGCCGAAGCTCGTAAATTCCGGAACAGTGTAACAGTACCTGCTGGACTGGGCGGCGTTGGTGAGGTTGGTCACCGTCCACGTGAATACCGCCGCCTGCCCGGGACCCACCGGGTTCGAGGTCGCGGTCAGCGCGTAAGAGAGGACCGGCGATGCGCTCGCTGGTACGGCTGCCGAGAAGCACATCATGACCGCGACAAGAACTGGAAGGTAACGGGCGGCCCGACGGCCCGATACGGAAGTCATAACTTCCCCTTTTGCCTGCTCATCGCGCTTCTGCCAGTCGCTTGATCCCGCTGGCTACGAACAGAACCTCCGAACATTCGCTCGAGAAGCTTCAGAGGCAAGGCACGGCCAGCGGGCCGTTCTAATTTGCCGGGTGCGTACCACCATCAGTTAATGCCGAGCGTGTCACGCATGTACTCCATTTCGATGACGAAGGCCAACGCGATTACGACCGAGGCGATGTCTCGTAGAGGAAACCTGGACCGGACGCTGCGCAAGCCATCCTGGAATCCCCTAGAGATCGGGAAGGATGACGCCGCATACCTACCAGGGTCTTTGGTTATCTATCAAACGCTTTCGAGCGGGGTTGCTTCACAAAACGGCGCGCCCGGGATTCTCGTGCGCGAAACTGCGGTCCAGCCGGTTTCGCTGCCGAAGCGCAACCTTCGGTCGCATCATTTGGCGCTGGCGTGCGGCGCCGGGTTTCGATAGTTTGACTCCGCAGCCCGTGCCGAGGTCTGATGCCGAATGAGCCAGCCGCACTTGATCGTGCTTGAAGACGCCCACGCGGTTGTGGTGCGGGCGGCCGAGGAGTTGGCCCACGTCGCGGGCGAGGCGATCTGCACCCACGCCCAATTCTTGCTCGCGCTGGCGGGTGGGTCCACGCCGGCGGCGATGTACGAGCTGCTCGCGACCCGCTTCAAGCTCAGCGTTGACTGGAAGGAAGTGCAGTTTTTCTTCGGCGACGAGCGCTGCGTGCCGCCCGACAACAAGTCCAGCAACTACGCGATGGCGAGTCGCACGATACTGTCGCCGCTCGGTATCAAGCCCGCGCAGGTCCATCGGATTCAGGGCGAGCTCAAGCCCGAAGACGCCGCCCGCGCATACGAAGCCGAAATCCGAAAGTCCCTGGCGCTGGGCGCGGACGGGATGCCGCGTTTCGATCTGGTCTTGCTGGGAGTGGGTGCGAATGCCCATACGGCCTCGCTGTTTCCCGGCGACCCGGCGATTCGCGAGACCAGGAGGATCGCGGTGGCGGTCGAAGTCGATGATCCGACCGAGCGGCATCGCGTGTCGCTGACGCCACCGGTCCTCAACAACGCTGCGCGCGTGATGTTCGTGGTGCATGGCGCCGACAAGGCCGCGGCCGTGCAGCAGATCCTCGAGGGTCCGCGCGATCCGGACCGCTTCCCGGCGCAGGTGATCGCGCCGCGCGAGGGCGAGTTGACCTGGGTGCTGGATAAGTACGCCGCCGGCCGGCTCTCCGGCCGCTGAGCTTTTCCCGGCCGGCGATGGCGAGATTCTTCTTCCGGCACTGGACCGGAATTCTGATCGTCGTGGCAATTGCGGGCTGGGCGCTGTTGTATCTTCCGGGCAGCCCGTCGTTCGCGATCTTCCAGCTCAAACGCGCGATCGACGCGCGCGACGGAGACGCAGCCGCGCGCTTCGTCGATTTCGAGAGTATTGCCCGCAACGCCGGCAACGAGATGCTCTCCGAACACAGTTCCGGTAATGATTTCCTCAACCAGTTCCTGGGCAAGGGCGCAGTTGCGGTGTTGTCCGGACCGGTGGCCCAGGCGGCACGCGTCTGGGCGAAGCATCAGGTCGAGACCGGGGACCCGACCTGCAGATGCCGGCGGGAGCGGTCGCGGGCGCGATCCTGATGATGCATCGCGACGGCGATTCCGCCTATAGCAAGTTCCGCGACCATAACGGGCAAGTCTGGGAGGTCCACTTGGCGCGCAACGCCGACGGGCAGTGGCAATTGGTCGAAGTCAAGAACATTCGGCAGATCCTCGCAAAGCTTCAGCCGGCGCCGTCGTCCGCGGTCGAGGCTCCACGCTGATCGTAATTCGGTGCCCCGCTGGCAGGCCGGCTCGAATCGAGAGTCCGCTGATGCGGTGGCCTCGGCCTCGGTCGTAGGTACGCTGGCGCTCCAAATAGGATTCCTGGCGATGAGACTCCTGCGCTTCCTCGGACTCGGGCTGCTGTTGGTAGCTCTCGTTGCGGCCGCTGCGGCGGTAGCAATCTCGATGAACCAGGACCGGATCGTGAAATGGGTCCTGGCCCGAACGAGTTCCCGCCTGGGCGTTCAAATTGTGTCGTCGAGCGCCAGGCTCGAGCCGCGCGTCCATCTGGAGGTGATCCTCGAAAGTCCGCGCGTGATCGTCAACGGGCGCGAGCTGGCCAGGGCCGCGCAAGCCGAGATCCGGGTCAGCTACCACACGCTGCTTTTTGACAACGCTCTGCCGCTGGTCGCGCTGATCCTCCACCATCCGGAGGTCAGCCTCGCCGAGACCGGTGCGTTTGCCGCCCGCGGGACGCTGCCCAGCCTGGATACAGAGACGACCGCGGCGATCGCCCATGGGGCGCATCTGCTGTCCTCGCTTACGCGTCGAGTCGAGATCGTCGACGGCGCCCTGTCGGATTATCGGGGTTCCCGCTTGCTGAGCCACATCGATCTGATCGGCCGAACCAGCAAGCATCTCAAAGTTTCGCCGTGGTGGGTGAAGTTCGGTTTCACCCGCGACGCGAGTCCCGCCGCGGGATCGCAATGGTCGGGCGACCTGGTGCTGGCCGCGGTGCCGCAGGAGTTGCTGCCGACCGTCGCCAAGGGCCGGCTCTGGGTGTGGAACGTCGTACTCGACAACCTCCGCATCGCGGGCCTCACTGCGGGCGGCGCGATTCAGAGCGAGGTCGACTTCGCGCTTCACGATAACGCGCAGGCCGAGGGCACGATCACGCTTCGTGCGACGGACATCACGCTCAAGAACCGTAACCCGGTAGTGCTCGGCAACTATTCGGCGGGTGCGTCGTTCGCCGTTTCTCGCGATCGTATCGGGTTGACGGACGTGGCCTTGCGGTCGGGAAACGCCGCGCTAATCCTTGGCGGGCAGTGCCGCCTCGACTCGCCCTACGCCAACCCGCAGATCGGACTTTCCTGCGGCGGCGTGCAGATCGATCTCACGCAGGCCAAGCGGTTCCTCAAATCCGGCGCGATCGCTTCGCCGGCCTGGCTCACCACGTACTCCGATCGCATCACCCGGGGTGCGATTCAGCTCGACCATCTGGCGCTCGATTCCAGCTTGTCGGATCTGGCCGCGATGGGCTCGTCGCTGCGCACGAAACTCTCGCTGGACGCTATCGTGCAGCGCGTGGGCGTCGCGATGCCGCCGGCGAGCGGACTGCCGCCGCTGCGCGACTTCGCGGCGCAGGTCCGCTACGCGCGTGGCGTGCTGACGGTTCGCCAAGGCAGCTTGCGCGCTGGAAACTCGGCGCTCTCCGAGATCAATGCGAGCGCGGACTTTAGGAAGGATTTCGCGCGGGCTCCCTATGAGGTGAAGCTCAAGGGCAGCGCGGACCTGGGCGATCTCTACCCGCAGCTCGCGAAGACCGCGGCCGGGTCGGGTGTAAATCTGGCGCAATGGATAGAAGCGGCTCGCGGCGTAGCGCGCTTCGAGCTGCGCGCCGCCGGCCGGCTGAACGGACTGAGTCCGGTTCGGCCGGCCGACTACGGCGGCATCATCACGCCGTATCAAATCAACCTCAAGCTCAAGACCCCGCCCGCGGCAGTCACGGTCGACGGCGGCAATGTCCGCTTCGCACCCAATCGCGTGAGTCTCGAGCAACTGCGGTTGGCGTTGAAGCCCGGCACGGCGACAGTGGGCGGCGATTTCGAGATCGCCCCGCGCGGCCTTAGGGTTCACGACCTCGCCGTCGTGCTCGATAAGGTCCCCGCGCAGCGCTGGATGAGCGCCGCGGTTCCCGCCGATCAGTTCAGCGCGCAGGGCGACGTCAGTGGCAAGGTTGTGACGAACGTCGACCTCGCCCAGCCCTCGAGCTACGCGGTCAACGGCGTGCTCACGATCGCGCCCGGGGAGATTCGGTTCGGCTTTCTGCGCTCCGCGATCCTGGTGCGGTCGGCGACGCTGACCCTCAAGGGCCACGACGCGGTGTTGAGCATGCCCGTATCGACGCTTGAGGGCCAGGCGCTCGACATGAAGGTGGGGATCACCAACCTCGGCGACCCGGCGCTGCGCATCGACGCGGTCGTACAACGGCTCGAACTCGAAGCGCTGAAATTTATTCGGCTGCCATGGGAGGCGCAGACCCCAACGGTCTTCCCGGCCGGCAAAGCCAGCGGCCACGTCGAGGTGCGGCGCGGGAACTTCGCCGCACTTCCGCTGTCTGATCTCACCACCGACTTCGAGCACGACGGCGGCAACTGGCGGGTCTACAATCTTCACGCGACCTCGCTCGAAAGCCGTATCGACCTGGAAATCATCGGGCGTGCAGCCGACAACTGGATCCACATGAAGGGTCGCGTCGCCGGAATGAACTCGAGCGCGCTCTTTATCCTGGGCGGAGCCGACCTTCCTCCGATCGCGGGCAAGCTCTTCGGCGACTTCGATCTGTGGGGCGATACCGATACCGATTTCTTCCGCACGCTCGCCGGCAAGGGTTCGATTGTGGTCAAGGACGGCAAGCTCAACCGGTTCACGCTGCTCTCCCGGATTTTGGGTCTGATCGATCTGAAGAACTGGCTGAGCGCGAACGTGCCTGATCCGCGCGCGACTGGGCTGCCCTTCAACTTTGTCCGTGCTTCCTTCGCCGGGCGCGCTGGCCGTCTTCATACCAACGACTTTCTGCTCCACGGCCCGGTGATGGATATCATCGGCAAGGGCTCGGTCAATGTCGGCGATTCGAGCCTCGCGATGGACCTCGGTGTGCTGCCGTTCCAGACCGTGAGCTGGTTGATCGACAAAATCCCGCTGATCGGAAAGAGTATCGCCCAGAACAGCGGCCCGATTTTGGCGGCGTACTTTTCAGTCCACGGGCCGGTAAGCGATCCGAAAGTCACGGTGAAGCCGATCACGTCCGCGGCCGAATTGGTCAAGAGAGTCCTCGGCCTTCCGATCAACCTCATTCGCCCCAACACCGTGCAGTAGCGGCGGGGGCGGCCGAGCCATGATAGAGCTTACGCTGTATACTCGTGCGGACTGCGAGTTGTGCCGCGAGATGGAAGCGATCGTTGATCAGGAACTGCCGCGTTTCGGCGCCCGCCTGATACGCGTCGAAATCGACGGCGATCGGGAGCTGGAAGCGCGCTTCGGTCAGGAAGTCCCGGTGCTCTTCGTTAATAATCGCAAAGCATTCAAGTATCGATGCGCGCCACGGGCACTGCGCGAGCGGCTGCGCCGCGAGGCGCCGCGCTGATGGCCGCGGCGTCGCAGGCCCGAGTCGTGATGATGACCACGGGCAGCGCCGACGAGGCGAACCGGATCGCGCGCGCGCTGGTCGATGAGCGCCTGGCCGCGTGCGTCAATGTGGTCGGTCCGATCCGTTCAATTTATCGATGGCGCGGCGCGGTTGAGGATGAAAGCGAGTACCTGCTGCTCGCCAAGACCCGCGCGCGCCTGTACCCCCGCCTCGAACGCCGCGTGAAGGAGCTTCACAGTTACGAAGTGCCCGAGGTGCTCGCGCTTGCGCCGGCCGCCGGCTCGGCGCATTACCTCGAATGGCTTATGGAATCGACCACCGAAGGATCGAAACCTGCGGTCGCTCGCAGCGCGGTGCGGGGCCGCGCCAAGCCGCGCGGTTGAGGCTCGCTCGCAACTTGAAGCTTGTCATCTCCGGTGCCGGCGCAATCGCAGAACGCGCGCACATTCCGGCCTTCAGGCAAGTGCCGGAAGTCGAAATCGTCGCGATCCAAAGCCGCACCGTCGAAAAGGCCGAGCGCGTGGCTAAGAGCATGGACGCTGGCGGCCCGACGCCGCGAGTGTACACCGACTTCGACCAGATGCTGGCCCGCGAGCGCCCGGATGCGGTCGGGATCTTCACGCCCAATCGGCTGCATTGCGAGTTCACGCTCAAGGCGCTCGCCGCCGGATGCCACGTGATGGTCGAGAAGCCGATGGCGCCCACGGCCGCCGAGGCGCGGCGGATGGTCGCGGCCGCGACTGCCGCCCGCCTGGTCCTGATGGTCGCGATGCAGCGCCGCTACTCGGCGCTCGACCAGATCGTCAAAGAGGCGTTGGATTCGGGCGCGATCGGAGTTCCGCACTTTATCCGCGCGCGGCTCTCTCACGGCGGCCCGGAGTTCTGGGCGCCCGGCCAGAACTGGTTCTATTCGCGCGAGCAGGCCGGCGGTGGCGCGATGCTTGACCTGGGCGTGCATGTCGCCGATCTCGCGACCTGGATGATGGGCGAGATTGGCGCGGTGAGCGGCCGGGTCGGCTCGATGCGCGCGAATCTGGAGGTCGAAGACCACGGCGCGATGCTGGTCGAGTTCCGCTCCGGCGCCACCGGAATTATCGAAGCGAGTTGGACCAGCCGGCCCGGCCTCGGTGCGCTGGAGATCTACGGATCAGAGGGTAGGGTGATGCAGGGCTATCCACGGCTTGATATCGCGATTCAGCGCGCCGACGGGAGTCCCGCGGCGGGCTATTCCCGCGAGGAGATTCTGCGGCGCTATGATCCGCACGATTTCTCCGCGCCCAGCCGGGCGCTCGCCGCCGCGTTCGTCGCGGCGATCCGGGGCCAAGCCGCACCTTGTCCCGACGGGCTCGATGGGATGCGCGCGGTCGAGGCGGTTGAGGCCTGCTATCGTTCGTCACGCGCCGGCGCGCGAATCGCGCTGCCACTGGAGTGAGAGCGGGACTGAGAGATGGACCAGGAGAGCGCGCGAAATCCGGCGCCGCGAGTGCGATGAAGCTCACCGCGCAGGCGTCACGCCCGGCACGCGGCGGCGCCGCGGCCAAGGCCGCGGCGGCCCGGTTCCGATCGGTTATCGAAGCGATGGCGCCTTATGTGCCCGGCGAACAGCCGCGGCCCGGCGAGCGGCTAATCAAGCTCAACACCAACGAGAATCCCTATCCGCCGTCGCCGCGTGTGCGGCGCGCGATCGCGCACGCGATCGCCGGCGACGCGCTCCGGCTCTATCCGCCGCCGCGCGCCGATGAATTTATCGACGCCGCCGGGCGCTTCTATCGGCTGCCGAGCGTCGATGATCGTCGCCGGCAACGGCTCCGACGAATTGCTTGCGATGCTCTTTCGGGCCGCGCTGAGTCGCGGCGACAAGGTCGCCTGGGCGACGCCGACATATTCGCTCTACGACACGCTTGGCGGCAATTCAGGAGGCCCGGGTGATCGCGGTTCGGTTTCCGCGGGACTTTCGGATTGCCGGTCGAGGCGCTGGTCCGCGCGCGCGCCCGCCTGACGATCGTGTGCAACCCCAACTCGCCGTCCGGCACGCTGGTCGAGCTTGAAACTCTTGACGCGCTGGCCCGCGCCCTCGACGGACGCCTGCTCGCGATCGACGAGGCGTACGTCGATTTCGCCGACGGCAGCGCGCTCGATCTGGTCCGCCGCTACGCGAACGTGATAGTCCTGCGCACGCTCTCCAAGTCCTTCTCGCTGGCCGGGATGCGCCTGGGTCTCGGCGTCGCCGCGCCGGCCCTGATCGAGCATCTGCTCAAAGTCAAGGATTCTTACAATCTGAGCCGGGTCGCGATCGCCGCGGGCGCCGCCGCGCTGGGCGACCCGGCCTGGATGCGCCGCAACGTCGAACGCGTGCGGAAGACCCGTAGGCTCGCCGAGGCCAAGCTGCGCGCGATGGGCTTCGAGGTGCCCGAATCGTCGGCCAACTTCGTGATGGCGCGGATGGCCGGACACGACCTGGCTCCGATCGCCGCCGGTTTGCGCGCGCGCGGCATACTGGTGCGCTACTTCGCGACCCCGATGCTCCGCGACGCGCTCCGGATTTCGATCGGAACGCCTGCCGAGATGATTCGCCTGTTCGCGGCCCTGAAACCGTTGTTGGCTTCGCTTCGCGCGACGGCCGGCGCCGGGTTTGCCAATTCTTGATGAGCCGCATCGGGCGACTCTTTCGAAAATTCCGTGCCAGCGACGCGCCGGAGCCACCGGAGGCTCGCACGCAGGCGCGCTGGGTGGTCGCCGGTCAGGGGAACCCGGAGAAGAAGTGGTTCGGCTCGCGCCACAATATCGGCTTTATGGTGGTCGATCGGTATCGCGGCGGCCAAGCAGGCGAGCTTGGGCCAGAAAAAATTCAAGGGGCTGTATGGCGAGGTCAAATTCGGCGCGCAAGCCGCGATCCTGATCAAGCCGCAGACCTACTACAATCTGACCGGCGAGAGCGTCGGACCGCTGCTCTCGTACTTCGGCGTGCCGTCCGAGCGCCTGATTGTGGTGCACGACGAGCTCGACCTCGAAGCGGGGCGAATCCAGATCAAGCGCGGCGGCGGTGACGCCGGTAATCGCGGGGTCCGATCGATAATCGAGTCGCTCGGCACGTCCGATTTCGTCCGGGTGCGCGTCGGGATCAGCCATCCGGGCGGTGGTGATGATACCAAGGATTACATCCTCGAACCCGGCGCAGCCGCAGATTCCGGCCTGCTTAAGGAGAGCGTAGCGCGCGCCGCGGAAGCGGTCGAGGCGATTATCGTCGAGGGCGTGTCGAAGGCGATGAACCGCTACAACCAGCGCGCCTGAACCGTCGGCGCGGGCAGTGGGCGGTTTAGGAATCGGATGGCCGGCAGGGACGCCGGCCACTACCCTAAACGAAGCTGCCACACCGGTAGGGGCCGGCCTCCGTGCCGGTCCGCTGTCAAAACCGCCTCACTACTCCTGCGCGGCTGCATTTCTCAGCTTCGGCGCTTTCCTGTAACCTTGGCGTTTGCGCGGCGAGCGACGTTGCGTGGCGTGAGAGCAGTGGATCAGGACCAGAGCAAGGAACGCGCGGCCCGACTGGGGCAAGGCGCGGTCGAGGTGATTTCGGCCCCCGAGTTGGCGGCGAAGCTGGCCGAGGGCCGGCCGCTGCGCGTCAAGCTGGGGATGGATCCGACCGCGCCCGATTTGCATCTGGGCCACTCGGTCGTGCTCAAGAAGCTGCGCGACTTCCAGCGCGATGGCCACACCGTGATCTTTCTGGTCGGTGACTTTACCGCCGATGATCGGTGATCCGACCGGCCGCTCCGAAACCCGCAAGCCGCTGACGCGCGAGGAGATCACGCTCAACGCGGAGACCTATCGCGGGCAGGTCTACAAGATCCTCGATCCCGAACGCACCGAAATCCGCTTCAACAGCGAATGGATGGAACAGCTTGGTGTGGCTGAGCTGATCAGAATCGCGGCGAATTTGAGCGTCGCGCGGATGCTCGAGCGCGACGACTTCGAGAAGCGGCTCGCTGCGCAGGAACCGCTGTTCCTTCACGAGTTGCTGTATCCGCTAATTCAGGGTTACGACTCGGTTGCGCTCAAGGCCGATCTCGAGCTGGGCGGGACCGATCAGAAATTCAATTTGCTCGTGGGCCGCGAGCTGCAGCGCGCTTTCGGCCAGCCGCCGCAGGTCGTGATGACGATGCCGTTGCTCGAGGGCCTCGACGGCCATCGCAAGATGTCCAAGTCGTACGGCAACTACGTCGGGATCACCGACCGGCCCGAAGACATGTTCGGCAAGGTGATGTCGATTTCGGACACCTTGATGAATCGCTACTACGAGTTGCTGACGGACTCCGATCCGGCCGAGCTCAAGGCCGTCAAGGGCGGCTCGATCCATCCGATGGAAGCCAAGAAGCGGCTCGCAGAACGGATCGTGACCGAATATCACGACGCCGACGCGGCCCATCGCGCGCGCAACTATTTCGAGACCAAGCACCAGCGACGCCAGGTGCCGGACGAAGTGCCGGTGTTCAGGCTCGCCGACGAGATGTGGGTCTGCGAGCTGCTCAAGCAGCTAAGGTTTGCCCCATCGACGAGCGAGGCGCGCCGGCTGGTGGGGCAGGGCGCCGTCAAGGTCGACGGCCACACGATTACCGACGTCAATTTCAGGTTCGTGCCGGGCGAGCACAAGGTGCTCGAGGTCGGCAAGCGCCGCGTCGCCCGGATCGAGCGCTAAGCGCAGGCGGGCTATGCCTTTTTCGAGGTTTCGGCGGCGACGGCGTCGCGCAGCTTCTTGATGGTGCGATCCAGGGACTTGACGTAGCGCTGCTTGGTCCAGTCCTCCTTGGTTCGCATCTTGAGCCATCCAAGCTTGACGGCGTCCGGCTTGTTGCCCATCTCGCCGGTCGAGACCTCGATTAGCACGCGCTCTTCGGCCGTCAACTGGTCCAACAGCTCGCGCTTGAGGCTCTGCAGGAAGCCGGCCTTGAGGTCGAGATCGATCTTCATTTCCCGGCGCCGTCCACTAATCCGAGCCTAGAACAACCTTGCGATCTTCTCAACGGCTGCGGCGTGAAAGCAGCTACTCCTCGTCAACGGCCTGCCGAATGGCGTTGAGAATGAACAGGAAGTGGCGCGGCGACGAGATCTTGCCCAGCGTATTGACCTGCGACAGGACCTGCAGCTCGCGAGTGGTTACCCCATTGGAGCGGCGCAGGTTCCGGTTGCCGGAGAATTCGCGCCAGGCCTGATCGCGGCTCGCCGGCGGCGTGGCTTCGCGCCGGTTCAGCAGCGCCTTGGCTTCCGGATGGGCGAGCAGGAAAAGCGGCTCGCGCTCCAGTCCCAGCACGTCGGCCAGGCGGCCCAGCAATGACAACGACGGACGCCGCTGGCAGGTTTCGAGGTAGCCGACGTGACTGGCCTTCACGCCCAGTCTGCGCGCCAACTCGCGCTGTGAGAGGCCGAGCGACAGGCGGCGCGTTTTAAGTACTTGTCCTAGATTTTTTTTCATAGGTCGAGGATGCTCCGGAAGAGGAGGTCTATTTTGGAATTGTCGGTTTCGCTCACGCGGTCTGATTTACCTTGCGCCCGCGATCAGCGCGGAATATCCGCTGATATAGCCGCATGGAGTATGAAAACCGCTTCTCCATACCCGGCCGTGGCGCTCTCTGTAATTTAACGTAGTCGATTGTCACCTAAAATTCCATTGTCGCCTGAAACATCCTATTTTCACGTAAAGCCGCTACCAATTTCCACGTTGCACCTTACTGTTCGCTCTACTGAGGGCTGGTTCAATAATCGCCCTAACGGTTTGACGACAACTCGGAGACCGTGTTAAGTAACAAATGGTTAGCTATTGGGCGAAGTTTTGGAAAGGGGGGCCTTCGCCCGCCCCCGGTGAGCCGAATGCCCCTCTTTTGCGTAGAGATCCCGGCGCTTCATCCGGCGTCGGGTGGTTTCACCTCGGGCTGGCGGCAGTTTCCTTCAGCGACGCAGTTGATACCGGCGCCCAGCCACGTGAGACCGAACTTCAACGGATAGAAGATATAGTTGAGCGGAGTCTGAATCGGGTCGAACGAAGTCGCAATCGGCGGCGGCGTGCTGGCTTCGGCGACCGCGACTGAATTCGCAGGAGCAGAATTCGCAACGGCGCCGGTAGGAAGATCGCCGACCTTGGCCACCCGATTGTCCGGTCCGAAGGTCGCGACCTTGCCTTGCGAGACCCACGCGTAGCGCAGCACCGATGCGCCACTACCGCGCGGGTCGGCCACCGAGTCTTTCAGGTCGGGCTGCCCCATCGCCCGCACCGCTTCATCCGGAGTCATCCCAGTCTCGACGCTGCTGCTCGAGGTTGCGCACGATATAAGCACCATCGTGAGCATTGCGAAGCCGGCCAAGCGCAAAAATAACCTGTATGAATGCATCCGGGCTCCGCGGTTCAGACCGTCAACATACGAGCTTGCCCCGAGCATATTCCGTGTACCTCACTCCGTCCGACGCGGAATCCGGTGATGCTCACGGTGCGCCGACACCGCCCGTGGGAGCCGCGGCCGGTCCTGCGCCCGACGGCGTCGAGGCCGCGCCGCCGGTCAAGATCGCGGGCTGCAGGTCCGGGTTCGGGAGGGCTGGCTGCGCCGCTTCGGCCGAGGTTTGCGGGCTGCGGAACGGATGGCTCACGCTATAGAGTCCGTGGAGGAGCGACAGACCCCATCCCCCGCCGTCGAGCATCCCTTTCGCCTCATTGTAGAGGGTCGGATCGTTGACCATCTGGCCGAGCGAGCCCTGGCCCGAATTGATCTTCTGGAGAATTTCCTGCAAATCGCGGGTCGATTGTTTCAGTTCGGGCAGAATTTCGGCGGCATACCGGCGATTCTCCAGCAGTTGCGGTAGCGTCCCCTGAGCCTGCTGCAGGCGCGCGGTCAACTGATCGAGGCGTTGCGCGCTGGTCCGCAGCGACACCATCGAGGACGACAGATCGGACAGGAGCTTGCGCCCGTCGGTCCGCTCGCTCAGCATCGTGGCCGCTATGCTCCGCCCGTGGTTGAGCCGATCCAGCGTCTCGCTCAGTTGCACCGAAAGCCGGTTGACGTGATCGAGCGTCTCAGCGGCGGTCCGCAGATCGAGCCTCTGGCGGCCGTCGTCGCGGAGCATCTGGCTCAGCACCCCGTGCCCGTTTTCCAACTGGCCGAGGATCGTCCGCATCTCGCTGGTCGCGGATACGACGTTGGCGAAAAAATCTTCGTTGGTCGTGCTCTGAAGCACGCTCTCGTAGTCGATTGGATCCGTGCTGGCCACGACCGCGCCCGGCTCGGCCGGCGGCGCGGACGGCGAACCGCGAGTCAACTCTATGAACTTGTCGCCCAGCAGCCCGGCGGATCTGATTTGCGCCTTGGAATCGGCCCGCACGCGCGGTTCTGCCGAGCCCTCGATCCACATCTTTACGATCACGTAATCGGCGGTCGGGTCGGGCGGGAAGTGGATCGATTCGACCGCTCCGATGTTGACGCCCGAGAGCGTGACGGGCGCGCCGGCCTGCAGGCCGTTGATGAGATGGAAGTGCGCCTCGATCACCTGTGCGCCGGTCAGGAAGCGCGTCTCCTTTCCGATCGAGAAGATCGCCGCGGCGGCGATCGCGATCGCCGCTGCGATCACCAGTCCGACGCGAATCTCTGAAGAGGCTCGTTTCGGTCATGCGCTCCGGCGCGCTACAGCGCGGTCTTGACGAATTCGCTCATCAGTTCGTCGTGGGTGGCGTGGACTTCCTCGGCCGAGCCGCTAAAGCGAATCCGGCCGGCGTCGAGCAAGGCGAAGCGGTCGCCCACCACGAAGGCACTTTTCAAATCATGCGTCACGACCACCGAAGTATAGCCGAGGCGTTTCTGCAGGGCCCGGATCAGCAAGTTTATCTTGTGCGTGACCAGGGGGTCCAATCCGGTCGTGGGCTCGTCATAGAGGACGGCGCGCGGTTCGATCGCGATCGCGCGGGCCAGGGCGACACGCTTGCGCATCCCGCCCGACAGCTCGGCCGGGTAGACCGCTTCGGTGCCCTCCAGCTCCACCATCTCGAGCAGCTCGCTCACGCGGCGGCGAATCGCACTCTCGTCGAGCCGGCGATGCTCGCGCAGGGGATAGCTGACGTTGTCGAAAACGGTGAGCGAATCGAACAAGCCGCCCATCTGGAACACCATCGCGACTTCGAGCCGCACCTGCGCGAGCTGGTCTTCGCTGAGCGCGTTGAGGTCGCGCCCGTCGACCACGATCTGCCCGGCATCGGGCCGTTCGAGGCCGTTGAGATGACGCAGCATCACGCTTTTACCGGAGCCGCTGCCACCCAGTACGACCAGCGTCTGGCCTTCGATCACGTCGAGGTCCACGCCGCGCAGCACCTGCTTGGCGCCGAAGGACTTCTTGAGCCCGCGCACGCTGATAAAATGCGGATTGGAGTTGGTGCCCATCGGTATTCAGAAGGAGGGGAAAGAGAGAAACAGCTTGGTCAGAAAAAAATCCGAGACCAGCACGCTGATCGCGGCCGCGACCACCGCCGAAGTGGTCGCGCGGCCGACGCCGTCGGCGCCGCCTTTCGCGTTGAGTCCCTTGCTGCACGCGATTATCGAGATCAGATAGCCGAAGAAAATCGACTTGCCGATTCCACTGACGAAATCCTCCAGACGAGTATTGTTCACCAGCGAAGTGACGAAATAGGCTGAGGTCAACTGAAGCTGGGTCACTGCGATCAGCAATCCGCCGAGCAGTCCGATCGCGTCGGAGAACACGGTCATCACGGGCAGCATCAAGATCGTCGCCAGCACGCGCGGCACCACCAGCTTCTTTACCGGGCTCGACCCGAGCGCGCGCATCGCGTCGATCTGTTCGGTGACTTTCATCGTGCCCAACTCGGAGGCGATTCCGGCCCCGACGCGCGCGCCGATCATCAGCGCGGTCAGCACCGGGCCCATCTCGCGCAGCAACGACAGACCCATGATCCGGCTAACATAGATCTTGGCGCCGAACTTGGCCAGGAAGTGCCCCATTTGCAACGCCAGCACCATCCCGGCAAAAATCCCGGTCAGGCTGACGACGTTGAGCGAGCGCACGCCGATACTGTCCATCTGCTGGATCAGCAAGCGCGATTCGAAGGGGCGCCTGAACAGATATTTCAGGAAGTCGCGGGTCAGAAGGCCGACGTTGCCGAGTTGTTCGAGAAACCGATACAAGGCCGGGAGCGTTGACTAACGCTGGAGGCGAGCCTACCTCAGACGGGGCGCAAGCAGCAATGGAGTGGATCGGCGACCGGTCGCTGTTCGTGTACGGCAACCTGCTGGACGCGTCGTTGCGGGAACGGCTGCTGCATCATCCGGTGCGCATCGTCGCCGCGCGGCTCGCCGGATACGAGCGCCGCCGCGGCCGGTATTTCTACGTCGCCAGGCACGCTGAGCGCGACACCCCGGGCCTGGTGATGCTCGACCTCGGTCCCGCCGACTTCGAGCTTCTGGATCGCTACGAGGCGGTGCCGCGATGGTACACGCGGGAGCGGATCGAGGTGGCCGACGCCGAAGGACATCCGCTCGCGTGCTGGATTTATCTGCCCACCGCGCGCCTGCTGGGCGGATAGCCGCGCGACGCGCTACGCCTCCGCGTCGGCCGGGGGCTTGCCCTCGGGCTTGCGGATGCCGAACTTTTCCAGCCGATATTGTAGCGTGCGATAACTCATGCCCAGCAGCTTGGCGGCTTTGGCGATTACCCAATCGGCCCTCTCCATCGCCTGCATGATAAGGTCACGCTCGAATTTCTCGAAGTCGATACCCTCGGACGGAATCTCGAACTTGTCGGCGCGCACCCGATCGGCGGCGCGGATCAACGGCTTGCGCGCCAGGACTTCCTGCGGCAGATCGCGCGGCTCGATGCGGTCGCCCTCGCAAAGCAGGATCGCGCGCTCGATCGCCGACTCGAGCTGGCGCACGTTGCCGGGCCACGAGTAGTCGAGCAGTACTTCCATCGCCTGGCGATCGATTTCCTTTACTCTGCCGCTCGCCAGATGAGCGAACTTGTCGAGCGCGTGATTGGCCAGCACGGGAATATCGGAGCGGCGCTCGCGCAATGACGGCAGCGTGATCGTGACCACGTTGATCCGATAGTAGAGGTCCTCGCGAAAGTGCTCCTCGGCGACCTCCTCGGCGAGATTGCGATTGGTCGCCGCGACCAGCCGCACGTCGACCCGGATCGACTCGTTGCTGCCCACGCGGCGCAGCTCCTTCTCCTGCAGCACGCGCAGGATTTTCGCCTGCAGGCCGATCCCGAGGTCGGCGATCTCGTCGAGGAACAGCGTCGACTTGTCGGCGGTCTCGATCAGGCCGATCTTGCGCTCGCCGGCGCCGGTGAAGGCGCCACGCTCGTGGCCGAACAGCTCGTTCTCGATCAGGTTGTCGGGAATCGCCGAGCAGTTGATCGCGACAAAGGGCCGCGCGGCGCGCGGCGACAGCGTGTGCAGCGCGTGCGCGAAGACCTCCTTGCCGGTGCCGCTCTCACCCTGGATCAGCACCGTCGAGCTCGACGGCGCCACCTTGTGAATGATCCGGATGACCTCCTGGATCGCCGGATGCTGGCCGATGATACCCTCGACGCCAAGTTTTCCCGCCAGGCGCGTGCGGAGCAGCCGGTTCTCCTGCTTCTCGTTGGCGAGTTCCGCCGCGTTCTTGACCGCCATCACTAGGGTCTCGCGATCGGTGGGCTTGGTAAGGTAGTAGTTCGCGCCGGTCTTCATCGCCTTGACCGCGCTGTCGATCGTGCCGTGCGCAGTGAGCATCACTACCTGGGTGGCGGGGTAGGTGGCGCGCACCTTGGCCAGCAACTCGTCACCCGACATCCCGGGCATCAGGAGGTCCGTCAGGACCACCTCGAACTGGCCCAGCGCGAGGAGTTCCAGCGCGCGCTTGCCGACCGCGGCCTCCTCGACCGCGAAGCCTTCTTCGCGCAGAGTGTCGGCGGTGATTTGCCGCTCGAGGTCGTTGTCCTCGACCACCAGTACCGAGGCCTGCTTCATGGTTTGCCCGTCGCAGTAAGCGGAAAGGTAAAGCCGACCGTGGTGCCCGCGCCCGACTGGTTGGGGCCGATCGTGATCGAGCCGCCGTGCCCCTCCATGATCGCCCGCGAGAGGAACAGGCCAAGGCCGATCCCTTCGCGCTTGGTGGTGAAGAACGGCTCGAAGGCGTGGGGCACAACTTCCGGATCGATCCCGGCGCCGCTGTCGGAGAAGTTTATCACGAAGTTCTCGGCGTCGCGGCGATATTCGATCCGCAGCAGGCCGCCTTCGGGCATCGCCTGCACCGCGTTGGCCACCACGTTGATAAAGCAGGCGCGCAGCTTTTCGGCGTCGACGTTGAGGATCGCAGAGACTTCGCAGCCATCCTCGGCGGCCTCGATGCCCTGGCTGCGCATCCTGGATTCGGAGAGCGCCAGCACGTCGCGCACCAGCACCCTCACGTCGGTCGGTGCGGTGCGCACCTCGATCGGCTTGCCGTAATGCAGGAAGCTCTGGATCAGCTCCGAGAGCCGGTGAATCTCGTCCTTCATCACGCCGAGCTGACGCAGGAAATCCTCGCGGCCGTTGCTGAGTTGCGGCGCATAGCGGGCGCGAAGCTGATCGACCGCGAGACTGATGAAGTTGAGCGGGTTCTTGATCTCATGGGCCAACCCGCCGGCGAGCTGGCCGAGCGCGGTGAAGCGTTCGAGGCGGTTGAGCTCGGTTTCGCGCTGGCGGGCGCGCACCAGTTGGGTGACCATCTCGTTGAAGCTGCGCGTCAGCAGCCCGATCTCGTCGCGGCGATGCGCTTCCGGGACCGGCTCGAGGCCGCGCGCGGCGATATTTTGCGCCGCGGCCGCGACCGCATGAATCGGTTCGACGTAACGGTCCGCCAGAACGTAGGAAAACACCAGCGCGATCGCGAAAATCAGCATGCCCAGCGTGATCAGATGAAAACGGCTGTCGCGCAGGGGCTTGGCGAAGTTGCCGAAGTTGGCCCGTACGCGCACGTAGCCGAAAGTGTGGTCTTCGACCTTGACCGGGATCTGATAGATGGTGGTCGGCTCGTCGGGCGGGCCCACGGTAAAGACCCGCACGTCGGCGCCGCCGCGTTTGGCGCCGTCGGGGCCGATCGGAAGCGCGGCGACGGTATAGGTCTTCGACGGCGACCCCAGCAGCGTCCCAATCAGGGTCGGGTTGGAGCTGTTGATGATCAGGTTCTCGCTGGAGGCGATGGTTACTTCGTCGAGGCTGCGGCTGGGCAGGCTGCGCTGGAAATCCTGCAGCCGGTCGCGATCGGTGTAGCGCACCGAGGTCAGCTCCTGGACGCTCATCTGGATCGCCGCGGCGAGGTCTTTGACCTTCTCCTGGGTCGCTTCGACGATCGCTTCCTGGGTCCCGAGGCTGACGATCACTTCCGCGCCGAGCGTCAGCGCCAGCAGCGCGACCATCAGGGCCATCAGCTTGGCCTTGAGGTTCAGCGGCGGAAGACGGAGTTCCATGCTCCTGCGGAATTCGCCGCGGCGAGTGCGATGCGCCACCGGCGGGCTGAGCGGAGTTGCGGCGATGACTCGAACCTCACTCCCCCATCGGGGCGTAGCGTGCGCGCAGGGCGTCGCGGATCTGTTCGACCGGACTGCCCTGTTGCGCGAGTTGGCTCGCTTCGAGCGCCTCGCCCACGCAGACCTCGCAGCTCGCGCCGTGATTGCCGCGATAGCAGTCGAGCAGGTTCTTGTGCCCGTACGTGACGTCGCATCCGCAGTAGCAGTGGAGCTGGGAGAAGAGCGCCGGGTTCTTGCCCGCGAGCTTGTAGGCCTCGCGCACCGGCCCTTCAAACAGCGCCGGGTCAAGCGTGACCGGGCTCTTTGAGGGGACGCCGCCGCAGCACTGCGGACCCGGTGCGGTGAGCGTCCCGCCGGCGCCAACGCCGGCGCCAACGCCCGCGTTGAGGTAGGAGAGGATCGCAAACACTGCCGCCCCGACGATCAAGGCCAGGAGCGATCGGGAATTCGTGAGCATGATTCGGCTCTGACTATAGCATTTCCACGAACTGCGGGCTGCGCCGCACGAAGGCGTAAAGCGCGGCGGGCCGATGGGGTCCGCGGCGCTCGGCGGGGAGCCTTCTCAGCAGGCTCATCGCGAGGATCCGGCGGCGGAAATTGCGCCGATCGATCGGACGGTTCAGGATCAGCGAGTAGAGCGCCTCGACCTGGGCGAAGGTGAAGGTGCGCGGCAGGAGGTTACACGCGATATTGGTGTACTCGAGCTTGGACTTGAGCCGCCGGGCGGCGTGCTGCGCCATCACGGCATGATCATAGGCCAGGGTCGGCAGCGCCGAAACTTCAAACCATCGGCCGCCGGTGTACTTGTTCGACGCGGTGCGGACCGCGGCCGCGTTCGCGAACAGCGCCATGTAAGCGACCGAGACCACGTGGGCGTCGGGGTCGCGCGAGGGGTCGCCGAAGGTGAACAGCTGCTCCAGGTAGACCTTGCCGACGCCAGTGGCAGCGAACAATTCGCGCCGCGCCGCGCCCTCCAGCGTCTCGCCGACCTGGACCAGCCCGCCCGCGAAGGCCCAGCGGCCACGCAAGGCGCCGCGCCGGAGCTGCACCAGGTAAACCTTGAGCCGCTCAGCGTCGACCGCGAACAGCACCGTGTCGACCGCGACCTTGGGACGCGCGAGCTGTCCGCCGACCCGACCGCGTTCCGGCCGGGACTTGGGCGCATCGGGCACGCCATTACTCGCCACCGGCGCGGTTGCCACCGGCGCGCTCGCGATCAGCGCACCCTCCGTACGCGCGACTGCCTGTAGCGGCGCCGCTCCGATTTCGGCCGGTGCGGGCACCGCGCTACGCGCTTAGTTCGAGCATCCGCTCCAGCGCGCGCCGCGCGCCTTCGCGCACGTCGTCGCCGAGCGTGATTTCATAGCGCAGGTTGCGCAGCGAATCCCGGGTGCCTTCCAGCGTTATCATCTTCATGTAGCGGCAGAGCTTGCAGGCCTTGTAAAAGCGCTTGTTCGGAATTTCCATCAGCAGGCGGTCCGAGAGGCCGCACTCGGTCACGACCAGGAATTTTTCCGCCGTGCTCTCGGACGCGTAGCGTACCATCGCGCTGGTCGAGAGCACCGCGTCGGCCAGGCGCAAGAACGTCGGCGCGACATTCCGGATGGGCGAGCACCTTGATTCCCGGTATCGAGCGTTTGACCCGCTCGACCTCGTCCGGAGTTATCTGATGATGGACGTAACAATTGCCGTCCCATGAAATTACCTGCTTGCGGGTCTGGCCCTGCACGTAGTTGGCGAGGTTCTGATCGGGCACGAACAGCACGTGCTCCGAATCGATCGCCTCGACGATATCGACCGCGTTGGCCGAGGTGCAGCACGCATCCGACAGCGCCTTCACGTCGGCGGTGCAGTTGACGTACGAAACCACTTTCAGGTCCGGATAGAGGGCGAGGAGCTCCTGCTTGCGCTCCGCGAGCGCCTCGGCGGTGACGCTGTCGGCGAGCGAACATCCCGCGCGCAGGTCGGGTAGGAGCACCATCCGGTCGGGGTTGAAGACCTTGGCGGTCTCGGCCATGAAATGCACGCCGCAGAACACGATCAGGTCCGCGTCACGGACATCGCGCGCCTGGCGGGCCAGCTCCAGCGAATCGCCGATAAAATCCGCGACCTCGAAAATCTCGGGACGCTGATAATTGTGCGCCAGGATGATCGCGTGGCGCTCGGCCTTGAGCTGCCGGATCTCCGCGATAATCCCGGCGTAGCGCGCGCAGGCCGCGAGGTCGTAGGCGTCGGGGTCGAGCGGGCCGAGCTTCTCGTGCAGCGCCGCGCCGCCGGCCGTATTCGGATCGGAGAGGTTCATGTTCGGTTCCTTGTTCGGGGCGAATCCACTTTGCGTCATTTTGACGCTTACTCTACCAAGCGCGGGCACCGCGTGGCAAGAGCGAAAGGGATTCGATTGCGGGCGGCCCGCAGCCCGCGCGCGACGGCCGCGCGCTCAGCAGTATTCTATCGCTGAGGCCGTGGCGACTGCTATGTTCGGCGAATTATGTTTTCCGAGTCAGCCGCAAGAAGCGATGGGGCGCGCGCGCGCGCTGAACGAAACCGGGAGCGCGTGAGTGGATTCCGCGGCACCGCCGGGGCGGTCATTGCCGCGGTGGCGTTCGCATGCGTGACGATACCGGCGCCGGCGTCGGCAGATCCGAGCGTACCCTCCGCGAATGAAACCTCGACCGCTTCAGAACCTCCCGACTTCAACCGCGACATCTATTACCGGAACAAACTCGAATTCGCCTTCGACACCGGCTACCTTTTCTATAACAGTCCAACCTTGCTTGGTCCGCTTATCGGCGTCAAATTCAACCGCGAGCATGGATTGCCCTATTACACCCTGGTCCCACTCATGACTTCCCTACGCTGGCAACTGTACGACGTGCGCGGACGCTCGTTCTGGCGCGGCAACACCGAGCTGACGTTCGGCGGTACCTACACCGTGATCACCCATGGGCCGGAGGACTATTATGGCGCGATCGTCATAGGCACGCGCTACAATTTTGTGCAGCCCAACTGGCGGTTCGTCCCGTACTTTGAAATACACGGGGGCTTTGGCTGGACCGACGCCAAGCAACCCCAACAGGTTGCGCGTCACGAGTTGCCGACCGGTCAAGGTCAGGACTTCACCTTTACTTTCATGCTGGGGACGGGAGTCCGCTACAACTTTAACAGTCGCTACAGTATTTCAGCCGGACCCGCTTACATGCATATATCAAATGCCTATTTGTCGGAGCCGAAGTACTACAATCATGGCGTCAACGTTATAGGACCGGTTTTCGGCCTCAACATCAAACTGTAGCGGACGCTGGAAGGAGCGTACATTCCCGCCGGTATCGGATGGCGGGTCAGCTCGGCGAGTGGGCGACGACTTCCTGCCCGTCTTTGAGGTTGTCGGGCGGCGCCACGACCACGGTCTCGCCGCCGCTCAGGCCCTGTTTGACCTCCAGCCCGCCCTGGAACTCGCGTCCCAGCAAGAGCGGCACGCGGCTGATCGTGGTGTCGTGCACGACCCAGACCTCGGGCGCGCTCGGCGATCCGACGATCGCCTTCTTGGGCACCAGCACCAGCGGCTGTTGCTGTTCCGATGCGGCTGCGGCCGCGGCCAGGAACGAGACCTTGGCGCTCATCTCGGGCTTGATGATCCGCATATCAGGATGGTCAAAGCGGACCTCGATCTTGACCGTGCCCTTCTGGCGATCGGCCTCGGGGTAGATTTTCACGACCTTGGCGTCGAACGACTGATCCTGGTAGGCGTCGGGCACGATCTTCGCCGGCATCCCCATTACGACCTTGGCGATATCGCTCTCGTTGATATCGACCTCGACGCGCATGTCGTCGGTATCGGCGAGCTGGGCGATATCGGTCGCGCCGCCGCCGGCCTGGATGTCACCGCCGTAATTGATAGTCGAACCGACCTCGCGATACTTCTGCAGCACCACCCCGTCAATCGGCGCGACGATCCGGCACTGATCCAGGTAGAAGCGGGCGTAGTCGATCGCAGCCTTGGCCTTTACCACCGTGGCGCGAGCTACCTCGGCGGCGTTGATCGCAACGTCGAGGTCGTTTTGCGACTGGTAACCCTCTTTGACGAGCGCCCTGGCGCGGGCCAGTTGTGCCTCATCGAGCTTGACATTGGCAAGCGCGAGATCGTGGTCGGCGACTGCCTGCTCGAGCTGCGCTCTGTAGTCACGGTCGTCGATTCGCGCCAACAGGTCGCCCTTGCGGACGTGCTTGCCCTCTTCGATTGGCTCGGCGACGATCTGGCCGAGAATCTTGGTGCCGACGGTGATGTACCGCGCGCGCGTGATTACGTACCCCGATCCGCTCAGCAACTCGCCGGGTTGTCCGGCGCCTTTGACCGTGACCGTCGCGGTTTCGACTTCCGGCGGGCGCCCCAGCGTATGCAGCCAGGCTTCGTACCGCCGCCCGCCGCGAGCGCGAGGACTATCAGCACCACAATCGCCGTCACGGCGCGACTGCGCCGTTTGGGCTCGGAACCGCGGGCGATACGCAGCGATTCCAGTTCCCGAACGTTCGTTCCGCGCTCGCCCTCGGCCATCGGTTCAAATTCTCCTGAGAGCGTCCACCACGCGCATATTCATGGCCTGGCGCGCCGGCAGCCATCCGCCGAGCAGGCCCATCACGGCGGCGAAGATCAGTGCCTGGCCAATGATCGCAGGCGTGACCCGGAAACTGAAGGCCAGCGTCGAGAAGGTCAGAAAGTTGGCGAAGGTGGTGTTGATCCCGTTGATCGGCAGGGCCAGCAGCACGCCAATCACGCCGGCGCACAGCGCCAGCGTAACCGACTCGATCAGGAAGCATCCCATCACCGCGCTCGGGGCGAAGCCGAGCGCCCGCAACGTACCGATCTCCGAGACGCGGGCGGCGACCGCGGCGTACATCGTGTTCATGGCGCCGAAGATTGCGCCGATCCCCATGATGATCGCCACGACCATCCCCAGCTTGCGCAACTGGTTGGCGGCGGTGGCCTGATCTTTGTAGTACTCGACCTCGCTCTCCGCGCTCAGATTGATGCGCGGGTCGTCGTGCAGGCGCGCGATGATCGCGTCCTGGTCGGCGCCCGGCGCGCACTTGATCCGCACGCAGGAAAAGTAGTCGCCGCGCCGGGTGTCGGCCTGGATATCATGCAGGTCGGCCCAAACCTCGGACTCGAACGAGCTGCCGTCGGCCTCGAAAATTCCGACCACGTTCCAGGTGCCGCGTCCGAAGCGCAGCTTCGAGCCCAGCTTGCAGTTCAGATAATGTCCGACCAGGCCCTTGCCGACGATCACTTCGCCGACGCTCGGATTGAACATCCGGCCCTCGATGATGTGAACCTTCTCATGCACCTTGAACGCGATCGGCAGCACGCCGCGGGCGACGATATTCTCGCGCCCGCCACCGATCCGCTCGAAGAGCGCCTGCACCGGCAACTCCGGCGAAGCGTAGGTATTGCCGTCGGGCTCGCGGCGAATCGCGGGCAGGAACTTGAGCGCGTTGAACTGATCGACGCTCAGCGAGGAATAGGTCTCAGTGGTCGCGCCCTTGCGCAGCACGACCAGGTTGTCGGGCGAGCCGGTATCGGCGATCGTCGCGCGCAGCCCGGCAACCATCGCCATCACGATCACGAACACCGCGACCACCAGCGCGATTCCGGCCGCGGTCATGCCGGTCGAGACCCGCCGCACGAACAGGTTGCGGACATTATATTTGAGCGGGATCGCCATTCAGGCCACCATCCGGAGCGCGTCGACGATATTGCGGCGGGCCGCGGCGCGCGCGGGAAAGAATCCGCTCAGTAATCCGATCACCGCGGCCAGGATCAGGCTCTGCACCAACACCACCGGCGGGATCCTGATCGCGATGCCGCCGGGCATCAATCCGGCGCCACTCACCGACATGACCTTGAGCAGCAGGTACGCGCTGCCGCATCCGAGCAGCCCACCCACCATCCCGATAATGATCGATTCGCCCAGCAACAAGCCGAGGATGATCCGCGTGCTGAAGCCCATCGAGCGCATCACGGCGATCTCGCCGCGCCGCTCGCGAATCGACATCGCGGCGGTATTCGCGGCCACCAGCCCGATACTTACGACCACGATCAGCCCCAGAATCGAGGCCATCCGGAAGATCAGCCGGTAGTTCTCCAGGAAACTGCCGAAGAAGGCGGTTTCGGATTCGGTCTGGGTCTCAGCGCTGGAATTGGCAAAGGTCTCATCGAGCTCGGCGGTGATCAGCGGCTCGGACGAGGAGGTGTCGGCACGGACATAGAACAGGCCGACGAAACCGGGCCGGCCGAGGAGCTCTTCGAGATAGTCGCGCCTGAACATGAAAAAATCCGGCGGCGCCTTACTGGTCAGCTCGCCGACGATCGTGAAGGTCGGGTTGACCGCATAGATGGTGCCCTTGAGCATGATCTGCTGGCCGACGTGCCATCCAAAACGCTTCATCGTGGACGGTCCGACCAGCGCCGCGGTGCGCAGGCGCTTGAACTGCGCGATTCCGTCGGGCGTGAAGTAGTCGGGCCAGATCAGTTCCGCGTGCTCGGGATCGATCGCGAAGTTGGGGAATTGATCGGTGGGGTCGTGGTAGATGCCCCCGAACCAGCTCTGGGCGACCACCGCCGTGACGTGCGGCGCGAGCGCGATCTTCTGTGCGTAAGATTCCGGCAGGCCATAAGCGAGCCCGGCCTTGTTGAGGCATACCAGCCGCTCGGAGGAAGCGCTCGAGGCCAGAATCGCGTTGGCGACCGCAGGCAGGCTGACCAGCGCGGAGAACACGAACAGCGACACCGCGATCGACAGAATCGTCAGCGCGAGCCGGCGCTTGTTGCGCGTGAGGTTCTTCAGAACCAGACTGGCATACTTCCACATGGGGGCTTCCCAGGGTGCTAGCCCTTGGCGGCCGCCGCGGCCCGATCCCGCGGCTCCTCGACTCCGACCAGCACGCCCTTGTCGAGCCGGTAGACGCTCTCGACAAAGCGCTCGGCGCGCGGGTCGTGCGTGACCATCACGATCGTCTTTTTGAACTGGCGATTGAGTTCCTGCCAGCAGCGTGAGGATCTCCTCGGCGGACTTGGCGTCGAGGTCGCCGGTGGGCTCGTCGGCCACGATGATAGTCGGATCGGTCACCAGCGCGCGCGCAATCGCGACGCGCTGCTCCTGGCCGCCGGAGAGCTGGCGCGGATAGTGATCCATGCGATCGGCCAGGCCGACCACCCGCAACGCGGTCTCAACGTGCTCGCGGCGCTCGGCCTTGCTGAGCTGCGTCAGGAGCAGCGGCAGTTCGACATTCTCGAAGGCGGTCAGCACCGGAATCAGGTTGTAGAACTGGAACACCAGTCCGATATGGCGGGCCCGCCAGCGGGCCAGCTCGCGTTCCTTCATGCCGGTGATCTTCTCGCCGCCGACCGCGACCTGCCCGCGGCTGGGATGATCGATTCCGGCGATCAGGTTGAGCAGGGTGGTCTTGCCCGAGCCGGACGGTCCCATGATCGCGATGAACTTGCCCTCCGGAATGCGGATGGTCAGCTCGTCGAGCGCGCGGATTTCGAATTCGTCGCGCTTGTAGACGCGGGAGACGTTCTCGAGATCTATTGCGTACTTCTCCATCGCAGTTCCCCTCGGTCCAGGCTGCTCGCCGCGGCGCGCCGGCCATCTGGCGCCCACGGCGGCCGGCTGCGCGGCCCGCCCGGTTTCGCTCCTTATGTCGAGACTACCGTGTTCATCGCGCGCTCGCAGCGACCCGCAGCGGATTGCGGCGCCGCGGCAATCGGGTCCCCAGCTCGCGGCGCAAGCCGGCGGCCAGCTCGGCCAGCATCCTGGCCTTGAAGCTTCTTACCCGCAGACCGGCTTCAACTACCGCGCGGCGGAAGGGATTCTTTTCGGTCTTCGCCATCAGGTCGGATACCCGGCCCAGGTATTCGGCCATCTCCTCGTCATGGCGGCGCACCTGATCGAGATGCTGGAGCGCCGTCTGCGGCCGGTAATGGCCGAAGTAGAGCTTGATCATCGATTCGTCGTGAACAAAGACCGGCGGTGAAGGCTCTTCGAGCCTGGTCATGAACCACGCGCGCCCCAGCGGCGTGATCGAATACACTTTGCGCGTGCGGCGTCCGCGATGCTCGGGTCGCATCCGCACCATCCCGTCCTCGGCCAGCTTCCTGAGCGCGGGGTAGAGCGAGCCGTCACTGGCGGGATAGAAGACGCCGATCGTGTCGCCGAACAGCCGCTTCAGATCGTAGCCGGTCATCGCGGCCTCGATCAGGAAGCCCAGGATCGGAAACTTAACGTCCATCCGCGGCGTCGGCGCGGGCCGGTGCATCGCAATTGCCGCCGGCATCAATCTTGAGTGCGCGCGCGATCGTGGGCGCCCGTGGCTGGTAGGCCTTGGGTTCGCCGCCGGCATCGGACTGTTCCACTTCATAACACCTTAGCCGATAGCTCGCCTTGAGATATCGAGTCAATGGGACCGCGATATCGATCCGGCCGTACGATCCGGATCGCGATGGCGGGCCTGCCGAGGACCTGTCGCCGTGTCGTGCTCGTGGTCGTCAACGCAGCGTCATGGTAGGGCCGGGATCGAAGCCTCGCAACGCAGCGCCCGGACTGCGCCCCGGCCGGATCCGGAGGGGGCTCGAAGGGCGGATTCGCGTGGCTTTTGGCCGCCTGCGGGCAGTATGCCCCCCCCACGTTTCCTCGTTGCGCGGTTTCTGATTAAGTGTTCCCAGGGGCAGGGCGGCTGATGCGGTAGCGGCATCGGGCGGTGTTCGCCGGCCCAGGATTTACGGGAAGCGCAGGACCAACTCCGGCTTTGAATTTTCGATTTCCGGTCCTCGTCTCGATTAAGACGAGTCCGACGGTTTTGTCGATAGCTTCTTTGAAGACGATCCTCTACGAAATCTGGAGGGATTCATGACCAGGAAGATCGCCGCAATTCTCGGCGGCGTAGTGTTGGGAGTAACAATTGCGTTCGCGCGCGCGGGAGCGTTCCCGTTCTGGAGTTCCAGCGACACCGACCAGCCCAAGAGCGACGCTCCGCAGGCGAGTGTCCCGGCTCAGGCCGCCAGTCAGGCCGAGCCTGCGCCCGCCAATCAGCCGGAGCCTAACGAACGCGTCGGGCCGGCGTCGTTCGCGCCCTTGGTCAAGCGAGTGATGCCGTCGGTGGTGAACGTGAGCGTCAGTCTCCAACGTCAAGCCGATGGGTGGTCTGGGCGACGGCGGCGAAGGCGAAGGCGGCGGTGACGAAGGCGGCGACGCGCCGGCGACGCCGGGCGATCCCTTCGAGCAATTCCGCCGCTTCTTCGGCGAGAATCCGCACGCATACAAGCAGCACGGGCTCGGGTCGGGCGTGATCATCTCGTCCGATGGCTACATTCTGACCAACAATCATGTGGTCGGCGGCGCGGATGAAATTCACGTCAAGCTGATGGACAAGCGTGAGTTTACCGCCAAGGTGATCGGCAAGGATCCCAAGACCGACCTCGCCCTGATCAAGATCGATACCAGCGACGCGCTGCCGGCTGCAGTGCTGGGCGATTCCGAAAAAACCCAAGTCGGCGATTGGGTGGTCGCGATCGGCAATCCGTTCAATTTTTCGTTGACGGTGACCTCTGGAATCGTCAGCGCCAAGGGCCGCTTCCTCGGTAACAACTACGACGACTACATTCAGACCGACGCCTCGATTAACCCGGGCAACTCGGGTGGGCCGTTATTCAACACCGACGGGCAGGTAATCGGGATCAACACGGCGATCTACAGCCGCACCGGCACCAGCGCCGGAATCGGCTTCGCGATTCCGATCGACCTGGCCAGGAGCGTGATGGATCAACTCAAGGCCCACGGCCGGGTGGTGCGCGGATGGCTGGGAGTTCAGATTCAGGAAGTCACCCCCGATCTGGCGCAATCGTTCGGTCTGGCGAAGCCTACGGGCGCCCTGGTCGCGAGCGTTGAGAAGGACGCGCCCGCCGCCAAGGCCGGGATCCAGCAGGGTGACGTAATCGTCCGGTTCGGCGATCGCCAGGTCCATGACGATCATGAGTTGCCGTCATTGGTCGCCGAGACGGTAATCGGAAAGACCGTCGAGGTCGAGATCATCCGCAACGGCCAGCACGAAACTATGCCGGTGACGATCGGCGAGCTGAAGGAATCCGAAGTCGCGAGCGCCCCGAGCGACGAGCCGGGCAGCGACTGGGGAATTCAGGTCGCGAATAACGATGCCGACATCGCCCGGCAGTTGAACCTACCGACCGACAAGGGCGTAGTAATCAAAGGCGTGCGTCCGGGGACGCCGGCGGCCGACGCCGAACTGCAGCCCGGCGATATCGTGCTCGAGGTCAATCACAACAAGGTGGCGACCCTGGACGACTTCGTCGCCCGGGCCAAGGACAGCAAGACGAGCCACAAGCCGGCCCTGCTGCTGGTGCAGCGCGGCAACGCTTCGCTCTATACCGTGATCAAGCCGCAAGGCTGATTCATACGCGTCCGGCCGGATTGCCGAGCCTCGGCAATCCGGCCGGATCGCCTTCCTTCCCGCCGGCTGCTTTCGCGTTTTTTTCGCACCATCCTGATACACTGCGTGCTGCTACCCTGCGTGGGGGTTTGCTCGCGGGCAGGCGGGATCGATGACTAATCGCAAATGCCGGGTTCTGATCGCCGGGGCCGGGCCGGCCGGGCTCGCGACGGCGCTCTACCTGCTGCGCGCGCGTCCCGACCTGGCGGGCGAGGTAGTGGCGCTGGAAAAGGCGCATCATCCGCGCCCCAAAGTCTGCGCGGGCGGACTGATTCCCAAGACGTTGCTGGCGATGAACGAGCTCGGCCTCGAGCTCGGCGTGCCGGCGGTCGAAGTGCGGCGCGGACTCGCCCGCACCGAGGCCGGCGAGATCGAGTTGGGCGGCGGCGAGGTGCTGTGCACGATCGTCAGGCGCGATCGCTTTGATGCGCGGCTGGCGCAGGCGGCGCGCGAGCGCGGCCTCGAAATCGTCGAGGACTGCCGGGTGCTGGGTCTCGAAGCGGCTGCCGATCAGGTGCGCATTACGAGCGAACGCGGCGCCTTCGCTGCGGAAGTCGTGGTTGGCGCGGACGGCTCCGGGAGCCGGGTTGCGACCAAGGTCTTCGGCCGCCGCAAGGAATCGATCGGACGCGCCCTGATGGTTGACGTACCGGTCGAGCGCGAACGCACGCGCGAGTTCGCGCGCAGCGAGTATCGCTTCGATTTCAACTGCGTCGGCGCGGGAATCCGGGGCTATTCATGGTCGTTCCCGTGCCTGATCGATTCGCAGCCGTATCTCAATGTAGGCATCTACGACCAATGCCCCCAGCGCGCGGTCGAATCCGGCGGGCGCAAGGCGCCGTTGCTCGATCAGCTGCGCGCGGCCTTTCCTGAATTGGCGCTGAAAGGCTCCGGCGGCCGCGTCCCGTTCCAGGCCTTTCCGATCCGATGGTACGACGCGCGGGATCGCTTCGCCGCCGGGCGCGTAATTCTGGCGGGCGACGCCGCCGGATGCGACCCGCTGATGGGCGAGGGGATCTCGTGCGCCTTCGAGCATGGCCGGATCGCCGCGAATGCGATCGCGCAATTCCTCGACGGCCGTGGCGACGCGCTCGCGCGTTATGATGAGACGCTCCGTCACGGCGCGATCGGCCGCAAGCTCGGCAAGCTCGCGTTCGCCGCGCGCCACTTTTACGGTCCGCGGCATCGGCTGTTCTTCCGCCTCGCGGGCGTCAGCCGCCGCGCGCGGGAAATCGGCGTCGACTGGTATAACGGCACGCGCCACCTCGACGAGGTTACGACGCCGCGGCTGCTCGGGATGTGGCTCAAGTCCGTTCTGTTTCCTTCCTCATTCCGATAAACTTGCCCGTGGGTATTCGCAATGGCTATTGGGAGCGTGATCGGGAGTGGCGAAACGACGCCGCAGACGCCGCCGCTTGCCTAGAGTCGTCCTCTGGGTCGCGCTGGCGCTCCTGATCGCGGGGTTCCTCGTGCGCCGCACGCTGGGGCCGCGCGCGCTCGACTACCTGACGCGTCGCCCGGCGCCGATGAGCAATTCCGATACGATCACCGCGCCCATACCGGAACCCAGTGGCGCCGCGGCGGTTGCCAATCGGGCGGGGGATCAATCGCCTCAGAGTGTTTCCGATGCGGGCACTGCGCCGCCGGCCGATCAGCCCGCACCTCCACCGCCGCCGCGGGAGAACCTCAGCAACTCGGATCGCCGCGCGCTCGACAACGTCCTGCGCCGCAAGCAGAACCAATAATGGCGACGGCGGCGGGAATCCGGGTGGTCGACGATCTGGGCTTTCCGGTCGAACTGAAGAGCGCGCCGACTCGGATCGTCTCGCTGGTGCCGAGCTGGACCGAGACGCTGTTCGCGATCGGGCTGGGCGAGCAGATCGTGGGCGTCACGAAGTTCTGCGTCGAGCCCGCGGAAGCGGTCGCGGCGATTCCCAAGGTCGGCGGCACCAAGAATCCCGATATCCGTGCGGTGCTCGAACTCAAGCCCGATTTCGTGGTCGCCAACGCGGAGGAGAACCGGCGCGAGGATGTTGCGCGGTTGAAGGATCGGGGAATCCCGGTCTTCACGACTTATCCGCGGACCGTCGCTTCGGCCGCCGAATCGATTCTGAAGCTCGGGCGCGCCGTCCAGCGCGAGAAACGCGCCGACGCGCTGGTGCGGCGCATCGTGCGCGTGGTCAGCGAAATCGAGGCGGGCCTGGGTCCGTGGAGCAAGCTGCGGTTGCGGGTCTTCTGCCCGATCTGGAAGAAGCCCTGGATGACCTTCAACGCCGACACCTACGCGCACGACGTGCTGCGGATGATGGGGTTCTACAACGTGTTTGCCGCCGCGGGTGAACGCTATCCGCGCACCACGCTGGAAGCGGCGCTCGAACACCGGCCCGACCTGGTGCTGCTGCCCGACGAGCCTTACGCGTTCGGACCCGCCGAGGTGGCGGAGATCAAGGCGCTGCTGCCGCGAGCGCTGGGCCGGCGCGTGCTGCTGGTGAGCGGCCGCGACCTGCATTGGTACGGCGCGCACATGGTGCGCGGCCTCAAGACGCTCAGCGCGCGCCTGGCGCGGGTGCGCGCGGCGCTGGTGTGATCGGGCCCTATCGAGCGCACCGCTGCGAGGGCCGCAACTGAAGGTAGGCGGACAGATCGGAGGGCAACTGCGATTCGACCACCCACGATAGAATCCTTCAACCGACGAAAGTGTTGCTCGTAGTCCAAGATCGTTACGCCGACCACTTCGCCGGTCTTCAGGTCCTTGCGGATCAGAAGCCCGTGCTCTCCGGGCAACGTGTCGGCGGGCCGCGGAGCCCCTAGCGAGACGTAGAGCACGTCGGCTTCGTCGTCATACAGTACGTCCAGTCTGGGCGCGCTGCGTGCTACTGACGAGTCCATAATACCTTTCCACAGTGCTGCCGTTATAGACTTCTTTTCCCGGCGAAGCGAAGCTCTGTGACATGAGATTCTTCCGGGGGCATGTAGTTAACGCAAATGAGAAGCGTCCTCAAGTGTCATGCAGTAAAAGGAAGCGATCCAAAAATCCTTTCAGAAAGAGCACCCGCGGGCGGATGGCCAAAGGCATGAAGCTGGACAGAAAGAGATGCTTGCGGAGTGAAGGAGACTAAAGTGGCTAACGGAATGATCGAGTCCTCATGCCATTGCGGCGCAGTGCGTTTTGAGACTAATTACGCTCCGGAAGAGGTAGCGGATTGCAATTGCACAATCTGCCGACGCTACGGCGCACTCTGGGCCTACTATTCGCCCAAAGAAGTGCAAATAACGAAAGACGCGACCGACATCTACATGTGGGGTAACAGGATGTTAGAATTTCATCGCTGCAAGCGATGCGGCTGCGTCACCCATTGGGAAGCGGTGGACAAAACGCACGACCGCATGGGCGTAAATGCGCGGCTGATGACTCCCGAGGTCCTGGCGCATGCGCGCGTGCGCCACTTCGACGGCGCAAATAGTTGGAAATACCTCGACGAATGATGCTGTGGCGCGACGGCGCCAGCCGTTACTTCAAGACGCTTGGTTTGCGTCAAGTATATACTGCCGGATTCTTCGCTGCGCTCGGAATGACTTCAGTTGGGTGTGCGCAATTCTGCGTTTGCTTGCGGGGGGCAAACGATTAACAATCTGCCGAGCGTGGCCGGTGTTGGCCGGCGCGAAACCCGCTAGGAGAGAATGAGACATGCCCGCTGCGGCTCCGCTTACCGGTATTAAAGTAATCGATCTGACCAAGCTTGCGCCTGGCCCGTTCTGCACGATGATCCTCGGCGATCTGGGCGCGGAAATTATCAAGGTCGAGGAGCCGGGACCGCCGACCGGGCGCCGTGCCGTGCAGGCGGGTGGCGCGCCGGCGCAGAATATCGCCGGCGCCTTCGGCGCTTCGCCGTTCAACGCGCTCAACCGCAACAAGAAATCGATCGGGATCAATCTGAAGAGCGGTCCGGGCAAGGAAATCTATGCGCGGCTCGCGATGCGCGCCGATGTGATTGTCGAGGAGTATCGTCCGGGCGTCGCGCAGCGGCTTGGAATCGACTACGAGAAGCTCGCTCCGCGCAACCCACGCTTGATTTACTGCGCGATCACCGGCTACGGGCAGGACGGTCCGTCGCGCAATGCCGTCGGCCACGACCTGAACTATATCGCGACGGCCGGCGCGCTCTCGATTCTCGGCCGCAAGGACCAGCCGCCGACGATCCCGCATAACATTCTCGCCGACTACGCGGGCGGCGGGATGCACGGCGCGATCGGAATTCTCGCGGCGCTGGTTGCGCGCCAGCAGACCGGGCGCGGCCAGTACGTGGATATCTCGATGCTCGATGGAACCGTGCTGCTGATGGCGCAGAGCTTCGCGACCTTTTTCTCCGGCGGGCAGTTGCCCAAGCGCGGCGAGACGATCCTCGACGGCGGTATCCCAAACTACAACGCGTATCTGACCAAGGACAACAAATATATTACGATCGGCGCGCTCGAGCCGTGGTTTTTCGCCAATCTGTGCCGCGAGCTCAAGCGCGAGGACCTGATTCCGCACGAGTTCAATCCCGAAAAGCGCGCCGAGATCCACGCCTTCTTCGAGTCGACGTTCAAGACCCGCACCCGCGATGAATGGTTCGAGATTCTGTCCAAGACCGATATCTGCGTGGGCCGGATGCTCACGCTGGACGAAGTCGCCGACGATCCGCAGGTGCGCGCGCGCAAGATGATCGTCGAACTCGACGCGCCCGGCGGCCGTAAGGTCAAGCAGGTCGGAATTTCCGTCAAGTTGTCGGAGACACCGGGGTCGATTCGTTCGCTGGCGCCGGAGCTGGGGCAGCATACCAATGAGGTCCTCGGCGAGCTGGGCTACAGCCAGGCGGATATCGATCGCTGGCGCGAGGAAGGCGCGATCAAATAGCGGCGCGGCGGAGTTCCGTCATGAGCGAGCAGCAGACCCTGTTCATGAAGCCGCCGCATCGGCCGCTCCACGTCGAGCGCGCCGAGGGTCCGTATCTGTTCACCTCCGACGGCAGGAAGATTCTCGACGGGGGCAGCGGCGCGGTCGTGGTCAATATCGGCCAGGGACGCGAGGAACTCGCGCTGCTCGCCGCTGAGCAGATTCGCCAGCTCGATTATATCGTGCCGATCTGGACTTCGCCCGCGCGCGCGCGGCTGGTCGAGCGGCTGGCGCGGTGGACGCCGGAGGGGCTCAATCGTTTTTTCTTCACCAGCGGCGGTTCCGAGTCGGTCGAGGCCGCGCTCAAGTTCGCGATTTACTATCATCGCGTGCGGGGGCGTCCAGAGAAGAAGCGGTTCATCTCGCGCTGGTTCTCATACCACGGTAATTCCTTCGGCGCGCTGTCGGTGAGCGGGAATCGGGCGCGGCGCGCCGATTTCGAGCACGTGCTGTTCGATTGGCCGAAAATTCCGCCCTCGTATTGCTACCGCTGCCCGTGGGAGAAGACTTACCCCGGCTGCGATCTCGACTGCGCGACCGCGCTGGAAACGGAGATTGCGCGCTGCGGCGCCGGCACGATCGCGGGGTTTATCGCGGAGCCGATGGTCGGCGCGAGCGGCGGCGTGATCCCGCCGGTGAAGGAGTACTGGCCGCGCATCGCGGAAATATGCCGTCGTCACGATATTCTGCTGATCGCGGATGAAGTGATGACCGGCTTCGGCCGCACCGGCAAGCGCTTCGCGGTTGAACATTGGGGCGTAAAACCCGACATCCTGGTGGGCGGCAAGGGACTCGCCGGCGGCTACATGCCGATGGGCATGATCGCGGTCGATGAGCCGCTGGTCGAGGAGTGCGAGAAGTCCAACGGCGACTTCATGTTTTATACTTACAGCGCCCATCCGCTCGCTTGCGCGATCGCGGAGCGGGTGCTCGAAATTATGGAGCGCGAGCAGCTGGTCGAGCATGCCGCCGAAATCGGCGCGCGGCTCGGCGGCGAGTTGAGGGAAGAGCTGTCGGGGCATCCGATGGTCGGTGATATCCGCGGCGCCGGGCTGTTCTGGGGAATCGAGCTGGTGAGCGATCGCGCGTCGCGGACCCGTTCCCGGCCGCCGCGCGCGTGACCGGCCGGGTGCTGGGCGCGGCGATGCGGCGCGGCCTGTACTTTTATCCGTCAACCGGGATGGCGGGCGAGCGCGGCGGCGACGCGATCATGATCACGCCGCCATTCGTGATCGGCAACCGTGAAGTGGACTTTATCGTGCAGACGGTCCGCGCCGCGGTGGACGAAGTACGGGCGGCGTTGTAACTGCGTGCGAATCGTCTCACTCGAACGGGTCCTGGTTGCGGTCGCGGACTTCGAGCGCGCCTGCGACAACTGGCGCAAGGCGGGATTCGCGCTGGCGGTGGACGCCAGCGCATCGTCCGGGATCAGGACCGCGCGTTTCGGCGCGGGCGCCGTGATGGTCGAATTATGCGCCACGGACGGATCGGACGGCGCGGTCGATCCGATCGCGGCCCAAATTTCCGCGGCGATCGGACGCGGCGGCGGGATCTTCGGCTGGCTCTGGGGCGTCAACGATTCGCATGGCGAGAAGTTCGCCGAGCGCTCGCGCAGTCAGGAATTGCTCAAGGGAATCTTCACCGGCGCCGTGAAGAAGTCGGCCACCGCGGGCGGTCCAAGCGGCGGGCGCAAGCTCAAACCCAATTCCAACAGCGTCGTGTACCTCGAGCATATGGTTGTGATGGTGCCGCAGCTCGACGAGGCGATCGTGGCGTTCGAGCGCGTGGGGCTGCCCTGCAAGCGGGTGCGCGAGGCCGGGCGCGGGATGCGGCAGGCGTTCTTCAAGCTCGAAGAGAGCGTGTTCGAGGTGGTCGGACCGGCCGGCGATGAGCCGCGCTGCTGGGGGCTCGCGTTCATGTGCGACGACGTGTCCCAGGCGGTCGCGGTCGCGCGCCGCAACGGCCTGGAGGCGACCGAGCCGAAGGCCGCGGTTCAGGGCGGCCGGATTGCGCGAATCGTCGCGCCGCTGGACGGCGTCGCCGTCGCGTTCATGGACAAGCGCTAGCGGGCTTTGCTCGCAAGCGGCGCTGGCGCCTACGGGCGCGCCGGTTGCCGCGGCCCAGGCTCGCGAACGGGCAGCGCCTGATTCGGCGTCGCCGCGGCGATTGCCTCGCTCTCCGCCTCGGTGATATAAATTCCTACAGTATGTTATCTTGTGGAGGGGTGGGCATGCGCGGGCATACTCGTTCTCGGCGTTCGATTGCACGGCTTGGGGGATTGCTGTCGGGCTGCGGGCTGATCGCAGTAACGGCTATGATCGGGGTCGCGGGCACTCCGGGGATCGTGGGTGATACGACCGCCAACGTCGCTCTGGGGCAGACCGACTTCGTTCACAACATGGTGAATTTCGGGAGTCTGAACGCCCTCAATTCGCCCGGCGGGGTCGCGATCGACGCCAACGGTCATCTCTATGTCGCGGATGTTGGGAACAACCGCGTGCTGGGATTCCCGAGCGCGGCTGCGATCACCGACGGCGCTTCGGCCGCGATCGTAATCGGCCAGCCCGATCCTTTCTCCTACGCCTGCACCACCACCGCGGCGGGCCTTTGCCTTAGTGGCCCGACCTGCATCGCCTCCAACAAGAACGTCGCGGGCGTTGCGGTTGACGTGAGCGGAAATCTATACGTTGCCGACGCCTGCAATAACCGGGTGCTCGAATTCAACGCGCCTTTCAACAGCAACGGTGTCGTCCAGGGCGAGGCCGCCAGTCTGGTGTTCGGCCAGGGCGGGAGCTTCACCGACAATGTCTGCGCCAGCGATCCCAACGGCCTCTGCGTGCCCACCGGCGTCGCCGTCGATTCGACCGGCAACGTCTTTGTCGCAGACATGGGCAACAACCGCGTACTTGAATACGATCAGCCGCTCGTATCGCCTGGGGTATGCTCTCCAGGCTCCCCCGATGCGGCCGGCCGGGGATGCACTGGCGACACCAACGCCGACTTGGTCTTCGGCCAGTCTGATCTGATCGATGCGGACGGGAGCCCCGGCTATCAGCTCTGCAACGACGGCCTCTATCCGGGCGATGATGACGGGGATCATCCCCTCGGTCTTGGTCCGGACAGTCTTTGTGCGCCATCGGGCGTGGCGGTGGACGGCGCCGGCAACCTCTATGTGGCGGACACCACTAACGCGCGCGTGCTCGAATATAACGCGCCATTTGCCACGGGACCATTTCCGATCGGGCCGGTCGCAAATCTGGTTTTTGGGCCGACCAACTTCTTCACCGTAGGCACCTGCAGCACCGGCCTTTGCGGGCCAACCGGGGTCACGGTCGATTCAAGCGGCAATCTGTATGTTGCCGATCTCGCCGGCAGCGTTACTCAGCCCCCCGGCAGCGACGTAGTCGAATACTCGCCCCCGTTCATAGTTGCACCGCGGATCGACGTTGTTCCCATTCCGACCACGGGAAACGTAGCGGCCCGGAGCTTCGGGCTCTTGAATACCTACGGCAACCCCGACGACAACCCTCCGTTTCGCGCAGCCATTTGTAACGGCGATCAGATTGCGCTCAGCGCAGGCAGCCTGTGCGCGCCCGCCGGCGTGGCAGTCGATCCGGCCGGTGATCTGTTCGTGGCCGATACCAACAACAACCGCGTGTTGGAGTACTTCACGCCGTCGTCGAGCACGAGCGTGTCCGGCTCCGGCGATAATGTCGCCGACCTGGCACTCGGGCAGATCGACCTGCTCCATAACATTGCGAACTTCGGTGGTCTCACTGCGGTCAACGCCCCGGGCGGAGTGGTCACGGATGCGGCCGGCCACGCGTACGTTGCAGACATCAACAACAATCGCGTCCTGGGATGGAGCAGTATTGCCGCTCAAGGCGCTGGCCTTCCAGCCGATATCGTCATCGGCCAGTCCGATTTTTACTCCTACTTGTGCGATGTTCAGTACGCTACGTACTCCCCCCAAGCAACGACGCTCTGCTTTTCCGACCAGGGGGTCACGGGCGGCGGAATCACGGTCGACGTGGCTGGCAATCTGTGGATTGCCGACTTCGGCAACAACCGCGTGCTGGAATTTGACCAGCCGTTCGCCAGCGGGATAACCGAGGGCCAGCGGGCCAGCCTTGTAATCGGGCAGCGCGGCGTCTTCTACACCGGCTATTGTGTGGGCGGGCCGGTTCAGTTGGACGCCGGCGACGACGGCCTGTGCGGCCCGCGCAGCGTGGTGCTCGACCCGGCGGGCAATCTCTATGTCGCCGATACCGCCAACAATCGCGTGGTCGAATACAATACGCCGATCGCCCAAGCCGCGCGCGGTGAGGATTACAGTATCGCCGATATGGTCTTCGGCCAGCCGAACCTGTCGACGAAGGAATGCGCCGACGGCCTCATCTCGACGGACATCTCCGGGGTCGGGCCGGACAGTCTGTGCGCACCGAGTGGACTTGCGCTCGATTCAGCCAACAACCTGTATGTCGCCGACACCGGCGACAACCGCGTGGTCGAATACAACACGCCGCTCTCGGTGACTCAGACCGCGGGTTCAGGCGACAACGTCGCCGATTTGGTTCTGGGCCAGTCAGGCGACTTCACCCAAAACGGATGCAATCTGGGAGCCGGCGGCCTGTGCGGGCCTTCGGGCGTGACATTTGATTCGTTCGCGAATCTCTACGTCGCCGACGCGGGCGACAATCGCGTGGTTGCATACAGCGATCCGATCGCGACCCCGGTCGGAAATCCGCTCGGCGCCACGCTGGTCTTTGGCCAGAACGGTTCGTTCTTCGGTAACCAGTGCGGCAATGGCGGCATCACCGAGACGACTCCTCCCGTACCCGCATTCGCAATACCCGGCACACTGATGGGAGTGCCCTTGGGGATGGTTGCGACCCCGACGCCGACCCCAACCCCGAGTGGCAACGCGCTCGATGCGCGGGTCGGTTCTGCGGCCGCGATGGCCGATCACGATGCGATAGCCGACGCGCAGGCGACCCCCAGCCAGCTCAGCGCCGACAGTCTCTGCGATCCGGCCGGTGTGGCTGTCGATTCGTCAAACAATCTCTACATCGCAGACGCGGGCAACAATCGCGTATTGAAATTCGATCAACCGGTGGTGCCGACTCCCGGGACTCCGACGCCTAATCCGACCCCGACGTTGGCGCCCGGTCAGACCGCGGTGCCGACTTCAACCCCGACCCCATCGGGGCCGACGCCCACTCCGACGCCAACCCCGATCGCGCAACCGCTCACGATCACGCCCAAGTCGCTGCACCTGGACTTCGGCAAGGTGGCGTTGAAAAAGACCAGCAAGCCCAAAATGGTGACGATCACGAACGTGGTCATCAAGAAAAAGACCGGGCTGACAGTGACTATTATGAACGAGGTTTCGTCGTTCGCAGCGTTCGCGGTGACGAGCCAATGTGCTCAGACGCTGGCGCCCGGCAAGAGTTGCAAGGTTTCCGTTACCTTCAACCCGCAGAATACGGGCCTTCAGACCGGGTCGCTGACTATTTTCACCAATTCGGAGGGCTTTCCGCGCAGCGTAAATCTGAGCGGAACCGGCATGGCTCACGGCAAGTGAGCGGGTTTCGCGGCGGGTTGGTGGCGAAACTATCGGTTAGGCGGTTCCGAACGCGGTCCGCAGTGCGGCGCTGACCTGCTCGACGCCCTTCTTGCCGATGTCGGCGACGTTCGCCAGCGAGATGAAGCCGTGGATCGCGCCGTCGTAGCGCGTGCAGGTTACCGGCACGCCCGCCTGGCGCAAGCGGACCCCATACGCCTCGCCCTCGTCGCGCAGCGGATCGTATTCGGCGGTTAGGATCAGCGCCGGCGCCAGACCAGCCAGATTCTTCGCCCGCAGCGGCGAAGCGTAAGGATTTGCTCGGTCCGCCTCGCTCGACAAGTAGTGTTTCCAGAACCAGATCATGTCGGCGCGCGTCAGCAGATAACCGTCAGCGTTGGTCCGATACGACGCAGTATCCATCGCGGCGTCGATCGCCGGATAGAGGAGCACCTGATGGGCCAGCTTCGGCCCGCCCCGATCGTGCGCCATCTGCGCGACCACCGCACTGAGATTGCCGCCCGCGCTGTCGCCCGCGACCGCAATTCGCGCCGGATCGGCGCCGACCGCGCCGGCGTTCTCAGCGACCCAGCGTGTAGCGGCGAAGGCGTCCTCGGCGGCGGCCGGGAACTTGTGCTCCGGCGCGAGCCGATAATCGACCGACACAGTGATGCATCCGGCGCGGTTGGTGAGCACGCGGCACAGATCGTCATGACTCTCGATTCCGCCGAGTACCCATCCGCCGCCGTGAAAGAAGACCAGCGCCGGAAACGGTCCAGGCCCTTCGGGTGTGTAGACCCGAACCGGCAACTGGCCAGCCGGGCCGGGGACGCTTCGATCTTCAGTCCGGCTGACCGGCTCCGGATTCTTGCCTGCGATCAACATCGCATCGAACTGCTGGCGAGCTTGTTCGGGAGTTTCCGCGCTTAGCGGGGGCGCTCCCATGGTCGCCATCTGTTCGAGCATCATCTTGAATTGCGGATCGAGAGGCATCGCGTCCTCCTGCGGTCGGCGGGCCAACCCGCCTGATGATGATATAATTCGGCTGTATGTCCAAGGGATCGATTTCGTCCGGGCCGGGCGCCGGCGGCGAGGCGCCGCCCATCGAGCGGCGGCGCTTCGACACCCTGGTCAACTATCCCGAGCCGCCGGCTAAGCCCGATCCACCCGCGCCTGATCCCGCGTTGCAGCCCGCCGACACGGCCGCATCGAGCGATGCGATCGCCGTCAAGCTCGACGCGATCGCGCCCCGCCCGGGCGTCTATCTGCTCAAAGATCGCGCGGGCAAGGTGCTCTACGTCGGCAAGGCGAAATCGCTCCGCTCGCGCGTGCGCGCCTACTTCCGGCCCGGCGGGGAAGGCGAGGGCGACGGCCGTTTCCAGGTGCGGTTCCTGATGCGCAAGGTGCGGGACTTCGACACGCTCGTCACCGCCAGCGAGAAGGAAGCCCTGATCCTCGAGAACAACCTGATCAAGCAGTACCATCCCCGTTACAACATCCGCCTAAAGGACGATAAATCCTACTTAAGCGCCAAGATCACCAATCATCCGTGGCCACGCATCACCGTGACCCGCAAGATCGTCCGCGACGGCGGCAAGTACCTGGGCCCGTTTGGCTCGGCGGACGGCCTGCGCGAGACGATCAACGTCATCCGCAAGATCTTTCCGCTGCGCACCTGCTCGGACGGCGTGTTCCGCAACCGCTCGCGCCCCTGTATCGAGTACCAGATCAAGCGCTGCCTGGGGCCGTGCTGCCTGCCGGTCGATCGCGCCGAATACGAGCGGCATCTCCACGCGGCCCAGATGCTGCTGGAAGGCAAGAACCTGGAGTTGCTCAAGGAGCTGCGCGAGCAGATGAAGTCGCACGCCGAGCGCCTGGAGTTCGAGGACGCGGCGCGGATGCGCGACCGGGTGCGCGCGATCGAAAAGACCGTCGAGCGCCAGACCGTGCTGCATCATTGGGGCAGCGATCAGGACGTCTTCGGACTCTATCGCGAGGGCGGATCGATCGAGACGATCGTGCTGCTGGTCCGCGGCGGCAAGCTGACCAGCACGCTTAGTTGGAGCTTTCAGGATCTCGAGTTTTCCGATCACGACGTGCTGGCGGATCTGCTCACGCAATACTACTCGGGCGGGCGCTTTCTGCCCGACGACGTTATCCTGCCGGTCGAGCTGGAAGATGCCAACGTCCGCGCCGAGCTGCTCTCCGAGCGGCGCGGCAAGAAGGTCGAGGTCTTCGTGCCGCAGCGCGGCGAGAAGGTCCGGCTCCTGGAAATGGCGATGGAGAACGCGCGGCAGAGCTTCGCCGCGCGGCGCGACAACGAGGCCACGCGCGAGCGGATGCTCGAAGACCTGCGCACGAAGCTCCATCTGCGCAACAGCCCCAAGCGTATCGAATGTTACGACATCTCGAATCTGCAAGGCTCGATGGTGGTCGGGTCGCAGGCGACTTTTGACGAGGGCGAGCCGGTCAAGCAACTCTACCGGCGCTATCGGATCCGGACCGTCAGCGGGCAGGACGACTTTGCCAGCCTCTACGAGGTGCTCAAGCGCCGGCTCGACCGCGCCGTGCGCGAGCACGAGTATCCCGACCTCTGGGTGATCGACGGCGGCAAGGGGCAACTCAACGTCGCGCTGATGGTGCTCAAGGAGTTCAACCTGGCCGATCAGATCGATGCGATCGGATTGGCCAAGCAGCACGTCCTCAACGACTCGCGCGCCGCCGCGGTGGTCAAGTCCGAGGAGCGGGTCTTTCTGCCTAATCGCAAGGATCCGGTCGTGCTCGCGCGCAATTCGACCGCGTTGTTCCTGCTGGTGCGCGTGCGCGATGAGGCCCATCGCTTCGCGATCACCTATAACCGCGAGCTGCGCCGCCGCGCGCGGCTGCGCTCGGTGCTCGACGACGTGGAGGGCATCGGTCCGGTGCGGCGGCGCGCGTTGCTGCGCCATTTCGGGAGCCTGCGCCAGAATCCGGGCGGCCAGCGCCGCGGAGCTCGCAACCGTGAAGGGGATGAACGGCGACCTTGCGGCGGAAGTGCGGCGTCATCTGGACGGGCTCGGCGCGCTGCTCGATACGGAGGAGCCGGAGCTTGAGGCGCCGCCGGTCGCGGCGGATTCTTCCGGAGCAACCGCCGGGCGCTGAAGGGAAATTTGGCGCCGCGCGCTCCGCCCGCGCTTGCGGATCGCGTTTCCGATCGCGCTTGACTCATTTGTAGTGATACACTACTTTTTGTAGTGTCGCCAGCGCGAGCCGGGCGGATGGTAGAAACACCGCCGCGCCACGCGGTCGGAACCCTCCAAGCCGTCCGCCCGGCATTTTTTTCCGCCGCCCGCTTTGGGCTTCATCCGCGCCACTTTCAAACCCGGTTCAACGCAGCTATAGGCTTGCCTGAAGCACCTGTAGTGATGCTGAAGGGGGTGCGGTTATCGGAGCCGCGTCGACTTCACGAGCGCTCGCGAACCGGGCGCCCTCAACGCCGGCGGCGCTCGCCTCGGGCGGGTCCGGACCGGCGGGATCGCAAGCCGAATCGTCCGGCGCGCCGACTCTCGCTCGCGCGGTGGCGCGATGGCTGGCCGAAGTCCCGCCGATCTATTGGGTCGCGGTCGCGATCGTAGCCGGCGACGGTCTCGGTAACTTCGGCTTTTACCTTCCGCTCGCTTTTGGCATCGGGGCGGCGCTGATTGCCGCGGCGCTCTTTCTGGCCGGGCGCCCCGGCCTCGGAACCGCAATCGCGCTCGCGGCAATCACGAGCGCGGCCACAATCCCGGTCCACGACCTGCTGAAGCCGCCACCGGGGGCGGCAACGATCCGGCGCTTTGCGGACGGCGATCTAATCGCGCTGGAAGGACGTCTCGTCCGCGAGGCGGAGCCGTATCACGGCCGAACGCATCTGTACGTGGCAGTCGAGCGCGCGGGCGAGGCTTCGCCGGAGATGCGATCGGTGGCCCGACAGGCGGCGACCGGGACAGTGCGCGTCACGCTCCTCGATCCCGCCAACTTCAGGATCGGCCAGCTGGTCCGCGTCACGGCGCGCATCCGTTTTCCCCATAACTACGGGAACCCGGATGAATTTGACTACGAAGCCTACGAAGCGCGCGAAAGGATAGCGGCGACGATGGTCGTGACGCTTGGGCATGATGACTCCTCGATCGAGGTGCTTGGCTACCAGCGCCGCTTTCCGGCCTCGGCGATCGAGGGAATCCGCGCCCGGATCGGCGCCTTTATCGACGCGAACCTGGACCATCCGGAACGTGAGGTGATGCGCGCCCTGATCATCGGCGATCAGGGCGAAATCTCGGAGCCGCTGCGCGAGACCTTCGCGCTGACCGGCATGGCCCATCTGCTGGTGATCTCGGGCTTGCATCTGAGCATGGTTGCGGCCGCCACGTTCGCGATCGGCCGCCTGCTGGTGGCGTTTTTCCCGACGCTGCTGATTCGCGGCTATGCGAACAAGCTCGCCGCGCTAGCCGCCGCGATCGCAGTCACGGCCTACGCAGCGATCGCGGGCCATCATGTGTCGACGGCGCGCGCATTGGTGATGGTCCTGGCGTACCTGCTCGCGGTGCTGATCGATCGCGCGCGCGAAGTTACGGCGAGTCTCGCGCTGGCCGCGATTGTGATTTGTCTCGCGCTGCCGGGTTCGACCGCCGACATTGGCTTCCAGCTCTCGTTCGTTTCGGTGCTGGCGATCGTGTTCGGGATGCGCCGCTTCAGCGCCTGGCGCGAGCGGCGGCGGGGCCTCGGCGCGCTTTCCGATCTTCCGGAGTCGATCGGCAGCCGCGTCGCCACGGTGGCGCTCGGCTACAGTGCCGTATCGTTCTGGGCGCTGCTCGGGACCGCGCCGCTGACCGCATATCACTTCAACCAGTTCGCGATAGTGGGGGTGGTCGCCAACGCGATCGTGGTGCCGCTGATGGGCTTCGGCGGGACGGTGCTTGGCTTGATTGCAGCAGCGATGAGCTTCGTCTCGATGCCGGTCGCGTGCGCGACCCTCTGGGTGGCCGGCCGGATGCTCGCGCTCGGGATAGCTCTGGCGCGATGGTTCGTCACGTGGCCGTTCGCCTGGACCCGGATGTTCACGCCGACGCTGCCGGAACTGGTGGGCGCTTACGCGTTGCTCGCGATCTGGCTAACCTGGCCACTGCCCGAGGCGAACATCTTTACGGCGCAGTCTCGATCGCCGCGACCCGAGCCGAGGCCGCCGATCCCGAATTGGCGGCTGGCGACACTTGGCGTACTGGTCGTGGCACTGGCGCTCGACGCGGCGTGGTGGACTCGCGATCGCTACTTCAACCGCGACCTGCGCGTGACGTTTTTGTCGGTGGGGCAGGGCGATTGCGCCGTGGTTCGATTTCCCGGCTCGCAGGTGATGCTGATCGACGGCGGCGGCGAGCTCGGCGAGTTCGATCCGGGCGAGCGAATCGTCGCGCCCTATCTATGGTCACGGAAGATCATGCGCGTTGATTACCTGGCGCTGAGTCATCCCGAGCTCGATCATTTCGGCGGCTTCACGTTCATCGCGCGCAATTTCCATCCGCGCGAGTTCTGGACGATCGCCGCGGCGAGTCCCGACACGAGTTACCTCGAACTGCTGAGCACGCTGGCGCAGGCGGGAACGCAGGTCAGAATTGCCGATTACCGGTTCACGCCGCCGACGATCGGCGGCGTCGAGCTCGAGAGCCTCAATCCCGCGCCGGACGCGCTCGCGACCCGCAACAACAGCTCGATGGTGCTGAAGCTGATCTTCGGCGCATCGTCGGTGCTCTTCACCGGCGATCTGGAGGCGAAGGGCGAGCGTGCGCTGGTCGAGCGCGCGGCGGCAGATCTGCCCGCGACGATCCTGAAGGCGCCGCATCACGGCAGCGCGTCATCTTCGACCGAGGAGTTCGTCGCGGCGGTTCATCCGCGCGCGGTCGTGATCTCGGACGGCTACCACAATCGCTTCGACTTCCCGGCCGCCGAGGTAGTCGATCGCTATCGCGCGATCGGCGCACAAGTTTTGCGTACCGACCAAGATGGCGCCGTCGAAATCGACGCGAGTCGGAACAGGACCAGACTACACACCTGCGCGAAGCCCCCCGATTAAGCGGTGCAAATCGGGGTTGATCCGGTTTTGAGCCTGTGGGAAACTGCGCCGCAGCGGCGGGGCGGCTATGGGCTGGCCTTCGCCTTTAGCATAGCAATCGATCCAAATTAAAGTTTTACTGTAACTTGAAGGAGAAAGGCTGATGGCTGAGACGGGCCAAGCAACTGATACGGGGCCGCGCCCAATCGTTCCGTTTCTCAAACTCGCGCCGAAACCCCATCTGGTGGGCACCAAATGCACCTGCGGCGCCGTATACCTCGACGCCCGCAAGGTCGCCTGCTCCAAGTGCGGCGCGACCGGGCCCTTCAGCCAGATCGAGCTGTCCAACAAGGGGAAGGTGTACGTCTTTTCGGTCGTGCATCAGTCGTTCCCGGGGATCAAGACCCCGTATATCACGGCGATCGTCGATCTGCCCGAGGGCGTCAGCGTGCGTAGCAACATCAGCGATGTCGTGCCCGAAGATATGCAGAAGGAGCCCGGCAAGTATTTCAATATGCCGGTCGAGATGGTGACTGGCGTCGTGGCGAAGGATCGCGAGGGTCACGACGTGGTGGCTTTTTCGTTCCGTCCGAGCAAGAATTAGGCAGCGCGTAAGACAATCCACTGGAGGCCATGGGCCGGCAGCGCAGCGCGGCCCGGAGTGAAAAAATGCGAAACGTTTATGTTCTCGGCACGGGCATGTTGAAATTCGGGCGTTACCCTGAAAAGAGCGTACCGGAACTCGGCGGCGAAGCCGCGGAACTCGCGTTGAAAGACGCCGGAATCTCGATCAAGGACATCGAATTCTTCGCCTGCGGCAATCTGTATCAGGCCAACGCGATGGTCGGCCAGCGGATTCTGCAGCAGATCGGCCAGACCGGAATTCCCGTCATCAATGTTTCCAATGCCTGCGCCACCGGCTCGACCGCGTTCCGCGAATCCTACATGTCGGTTGCTTCGGGCATGTACGATATCGCGATGGCCGTCGGCGTTGAGCAGATGGGCAAGCAGGGGTTGCTGGGCGGCGGCGGCGGTGCCGGCACCGATCCCGCGTATGGCACCGAGGGCAAGCTCGGCTCGGGCTTGATGCCGGCGGTGTTCGGACAAGCCGGTGTCGAGCACATGCGCAAGTACGGCACCACGCGCGAGCACTTCGCCAAGATTTCGGTGAAGTCGCACAAGCACGCGACCAAAAATCCGTACTCGCAGTATCGCAACGAAGTGACGCTCGAGGACGTGATGAACGCCCGGATGGTCGCGTTTCCGAACACCTTGTATATGTGCTGCCCGACCGGCGACGGCGCGGCGGCCGCGATCCTGGTGTCCGAGGACAAGCTGAAACAGCTCGCGGCGGGGCGCAAACGCCCGCGCGTCGCGGCCTCGGTGCTGACCTCCGATCCGTGGACCGATCGCGATCTGACGCTGCCTGACGTGAGCACGCTGACGCGGCGCGCCGTCGAAGAAGGCCTACGAGACCGCCGGGATCGGGCCGAAAGATATCGCGCTAACCGAGCTGCACGACTGCTTCGCGACTGCGGAGCTGGTGCATTACGAGAACCTCGGACTGTGCGGCGACGGCGAGGCCGGCAAGTTTATCGACGAAGGCGGCGGCGTGCATCCGGCGCTCGGCGGCAATGCCCCGGTCAACGTCTCGGGCGGCCTGCTCTCGAAGGGGCATCCGCTGGGCGCCACCGGCGTCGCGAATATCTGCGAGGTCGTGTGGCATCTGACCCAGGACGATCGTGCGAAGGATCGCCTCGTGCCCAACGCGAAGGCCGGACAGGCGCACGTGATCGGGCTCGGCTCTGCGTGCACGATCCATATACTCACGGTCTGAGACGAGCCGGCGGCATCAAGCTGAATCACAAGGGCCGCCGCGAGGCGGCCCTTTTTCTTTACGGCACGCATCTATGGAAAACGAACTGACCACGGCGCAGAAGCTGGGCTATCCGCCCGACGCGCGGCTGCTGATCGTCAACGCCGACGATTTCGGGATGTGTCACGACGAGAACGAGGCGACGATCGCCGGCTTGACCGGCGGGCTGTTCACTTCGTCCACGATCCTGGTGACGTGCCCGTGGTTCGAGGAGGCCGCGGAATTCGCGCGCAATCGCCCCGAGACGGATTTGGGGGTGCATCTGACACTCACCAGCGAATGGGCGCGCTACAAATGGGGACCGGTGCTGGGGCGCAAGGCGGTGCCGTCGCTGGTGGACGATCGCGGCTACCTATGGCCCGACGTTCCCGAAGTCTTTACCAACGATCGGCTCGACGAAGCGGAGGCCGAGTTGCGCGCGCAGATCGAAAAGGCGCTCGCGGCCGGGATCAACGTGACCCATCTGGACAGTCACATGGGTCCGCTCCAGATTCGCGCCGACTACCACGAAATCTATCTGCGCCTGGCGCGCGACTATCGGCTCCCGATCCGGTTGGCACGGCGATCGGCGATGCGCCGGATGGGGTTCGAGAAGATCCTGGCCGAGCTCGACCGGCTCGGAATTCTGTATCCGGACAATTTCTACGTCGGCGGTCCGGCGATTCCCGGGAAGACGGAGGAATACTGGACGAGCCTGCTCAGGGAGTTGAAGCCCGGGATCTCGGAGATCTATTGCCATCCGGGGTTGGCGCGCGAGGAACTCAGAAGCTGCGCGCACGATGCCGAGCAGCGCGAAGCCGACTTCCGGTTCTTCACGGCAGAGAAAACCGGCAGGCTGCTCGCCGACGAGGGCGTCGAGCTAATCGGCTACCAGCGGCTGCGCGATGCGATGCGCACCACCTGACGGATTCATTTGGAACTGACCCGTCTCAGAGGCTTTCAGGATCTGATCGGTCCGGAGGCCGCGGCCGTGAGCCGAATCGAAGACCGCGCGCGCGAGCTTGCCCGCCGCTACGCGATCGACGAGATCCGCGTGCCGCTGCTCGAGCGCGAAGAGCTTTTCAAACGCTCCAGTGGCGAGACCTCCGACATCGTCGAGAAGCAGATGTACGGTTTCGCCGACAGCGACGAGGCGCGCACCAGGATCGCGCTTCGACCTGAAGGAACGGCGGGCGTGGTGCGCGCCTATATCGAGGCCGGGCTGGATCGATCCGATCCCGAGCAGCGCTTCTTCTACAGCGGCCCGATGTTCCGCCGCGAGCGGCCGCAGAAAGGCCGGTACCGCCAGCATTACCAGTTCGGCGTGGAGATTTTCGGCCGCGCCGATCCGGCCTGCGACGCCGAGCTCCTGATCCTGATCGATGATCTGCGGCGCGAGCTTGGCCTGACGCTCGAAACGCAAATCAACTCGCTGGGATGCGCCCAATGCCGGCCCGCGTTTCGCGCCGCATTGCTCGAATTCGGGCGCGCACATCTGGCCGAGCTGTGCGAGGACTGTCACGGGCGGCTCGAACGTAATCCGATCCGCTTGCTGGACTGCAAGATCGATACGAAGCTGATGGAATCTGCGCCGAACAGCCTCGACTATCTGTGCGAGGCGTGCCGCCAGCACTTCGAGACGGTAGTGAGCCTGATCAAAGCTGGGGGCGTGCCCCACGTGATAAATCCACGCCTGGTGCGAGGCCTCGACTACTACACGCGCACGACTTTCGAGGTGATCTCATCCGCGGTTGGCGCGCAGAGCACGGTCGTTGCCGGCGGCAGGTACGACGGGCTGGTCGAGTCGCTGGGCGGCGCGTCGGTTCCGGGAATCGGCTTTGCGATCGGCCTCGATCGCATAGCGTTGGCGCTTGAGGCTTCCGGCGGCGCTCCGAAACCCGAGACGGCTGCGGCGATCATCGCCTTGGGTGACGCGGCTTTGCCCATCGCGATGCTGCTGGCTCGGGACATGCGAATCGAGAAGATGCGCGTAGAGGTCCTGGGCGGACGCGGACTGAAGGCGCTGATGCGACGCGCCGACAAGATCGGCGCGCGCTTGGCAGTCATCATTGGCGACGATGAAGTGTCGCGCAACGTTGTGCAGCTTCGCGATCTCAAAGCCAGCACGCAGAGCGAGATCCCGTCTGTTCCGTTGGGCGACCTGATCGCCGCGATTCTGACCGCGCTGCGAATTGACTCTATTTCGTAGGCTCCGCCGCACAGGCTATTCTTCGATCGAGGATCGCGATGCCGAGTAATGAGCGCTATTCGCCGCTGCCGCCGTGGACGCGGACGCACTACTGCGGCGTGTTGCGCGCGAGCGACGCGGGCCGCGAGGTCGCGTTGTGGGGATGGGTTGCCGGGCGGCGCGATCACGGCGGGCTGATCTTTATCGATCTGCGCGATCGCGAGGGGATCGTCCAGTTGGTCTTCAATCCCGAGCGCGCCGCCGCCGCGCACGCGATTGCCCGCGACGCCCGCGCCGAATTCTACCTGGCGGTGAAGGGGAGGGTGATGAGCCGGTCGGAGGGTACCGTCAACGCGCAATTGCCGACCGGCACGATTGAAGTCGCAGTTGCCGAGGCCGAGATTTTGAACGTCTCGCCGCCGCCGCCGTTTCCGATCACCGACGAAGATACCGCCGCCGAGGAAGTGCGGCTCAAGTATCGGTATCTCGATCTGCGCCGCCCGCAGATGCAGCGCAACCTGCGCATGCGGCATACGGCGTTGCGCGCGGTGCGCGATTATCTCGACGCCGACGGCTTTATCGAGATCGAGACGCCGATTCTGTGGAAGGCGACGCCCGAGGGCGCACGCGACTACCTGGTGCCGAGCCGGGTGAATCCGGGCCGCTTTTACGCGCTGCCGCAATCGCCGCAGCTCCTGAAGCAACTGCTGATGATCGGCGGCTTCGACCGGTACTTTCAGATCGCACGCTGCTTCCGCGACGAGGATCTGCGCGCGAATCGCCAGCCGGAGTTCAGCCAGATCGATATCGAGATGACCTGCCCGCGCCCGCAGGATGTGATGGACGTCGGCGAAGGGATGATCGCATCGATCTATGAGCGCGCGGCGAAGATCGAGGTCGCGCGACCGTTCGTGCGGATGCCATACGACGAAGCGCTGGAGCGCTTCGGCAGCGACAAGCCGGACTTGCGGTTCGGCCTCGAACTGAAGGACTTGAGCGCCGCGTTCGCCGGCACCGCGTTTCGGGTCTTCGCCGACACGCTGGGGCGCGGCGAAGCGATCTACGGGCTCAGGCTGCCCGCCGACTTGCAGCTTGCGCGGCGCGAGCTCGATGAGATCGCCGAAGGGATGAAGGCGCGGCAGGGGCTCGGTCTCGCTTGGGCCAAAATTGCCGCCGACGGATGGCAGGGGCCGATCGCCAAACACATCGGCGTGGACGAGAAGCGTCGCGCGGCGGAGGCGGCCGGTCTTGGCGACGGCGACACGCTCCTGATGGTCGCGGGATCGCGCGCCAAGGTGCGTCCGATTCTGGGTGATTTGAGGCTCCAACTCTGCGCGAAGTTCGGCCTGCTCAAGAGCGGTGAGCTGAAATTCCTCTGGGTCGTAGACTTTCCCCTCTTCGAGTACAGCGAGGAGGAGCACCGTCTGGTTGCGGTGAACCATCCGTTTACCGCGCCGCATCCGGATGACCTGGCGATGCTGGACAAGGAGCCCCTGCGGGCGCACGCTTTGAGTTACGATATGGTTCTCAACGGCCAGGAGCTGGGCGGCGGCTCGATCCGTATTCACAGCCGCGAGCTGCAACTGAGAGTGCTCGAGTTGCTGGGCTTTTCGCGCGAGGCGGCCCTGGAGCGGTTCGGTTTTCTGGCCGACGCGCTCGGCTATGGCGCGCCGCCGCACGGCGGGATCGCGTTCGGCGTCGATCGCATCTGCATGCTGCTGTGCGGCACGGATTCGCTGCGCGACGTGATGGCCTTTCCGAAGACGCAAAAAGCCGTCGATCCGATGAGCGGAGCGCCGTCCGAAGTCGATCCGCATCAGCTCCAGGAGCTGTCGATCAAGGTGACGGCATGAACCGGCGCCTTCCGCTTGCGCTCCTGATGCTGCCGCTCTGCGCAGCGCTGGGGGCGTGCTCGACGCCGATTACCGCCCCGCTCGACTATTTTTCCGGCGTCCACAAGTTGCCGATTATCGGCGGCTCCTCCGATCTCCAGACCGAGTCGGTGCGCTCGATCAGAACGCTGACGGTCAACCGAATCGCGGCGATGCCGATCGTGGAGACACCCGACAAGAGCGATAACGTAGTGGCCGAGGGCGCGGGCGAGGCGATCAGCGCCGAGCTGTTCAGCGAGATGTCGCTGCTGGGCGGATGGGAAGTCGTGCCGGACAGCGATGTCGAGCAGGCGATGCAGAAACTTCCGCCGAGCACCGCGGGAAATCTGGAGGACAACGCGCTAGCGCTGGGGCGGCAGGTGTCGGCGGACGCGGTGATCTATGGAACAGTCGAACGCTACCGCGAGCGGGTGGGAGTTGACTACGCGGCGGCGAGTCCGGCGGCCGTGACCTTCACTCTGCACATGATCGACATGAAATCGCAGCAGGTGGTGTGGACCGCGAAGTTCACCAAGGCGCAAAAGGCGCTCAGCGAGAACATTCTGAACCTGTACAACTTCCTGCAGTACTCCGGGCGCTGGGTACGGGCGCACGAGATCGCAAACGAAGGGGTCAAAGAGGCGGTCGCCGACTTACGCGACGAACTGGCGTTAAACCAGAACGTCAAGCGCTTCGAGCCCGGCAGCTACGAGCAGATGAAAGAGATGTCGCATCGGTACCAGGGCGGTCCGGACTGATTTCGCTGCGCGGACTATTCGGCGGGCTCTTCTCGCAGGTCATCTACGCGAGGAGATGAAACCGCATAAACGCCAGCATTTGTTTGATGGTCTCGCGGGAAGTATCGCTCTCATCCAAAAGATCAAACGAGTGTGGGGCGCCGGGAAGATTCCTGAACGTCACGGGCAGATTGCAACTCAAAGCCTTTTCCATGAAGCGGTCAATGGTTCGGTTCAGCTGAGGCATGTCCTGGCCTGCCCGCACAATGAACAGGGGCAAATCCAGCGGAAAATCTTCCACCGATTTCCCCGCGCCGGGATTGACGAACCCAAACGCTTTCGCCGCCTCGGCAACGTCGGCGGAGCCGCAGAGATCGAGCATGAGCCCATAGCACAGGACCGCGCACTTCAGGTGATCCCGCGGTTCCTGCATCAGGACCGACAATGCGTTCGGAACATTGCCGGAGCAGGCCCACACCCCGATCCGGTTTGGGTCAATTCCCAATGAAGCGCCGTTGCGGCGCACCGATCGCAGGAGTGCGTGAATATCGGCTGCGGGATCTGTCGTGGCGTAGGTAACCGCCGCCAACCCGGTGGCAGCCGCCAGTTTTGCCCACGAGACGTAGCCTCCCATCTCCTTGAGCCTGCAACCGAACATTGCCTGCACGCTCGAATCGGGAAATCCCGATACAAAAACCACGGCCGGTAGCTGCGCTCCGTCCCGCAAGCCAGGCGGATAGTAGAACGTCCATGGTCAGAGCACCGGCGTCCGTTTCACGGTACTCAACATCGCGCCGAATTGTCACATCGCCGGCGCCGGGGAGTTGGTAGACGACCAGTCTCGTCGATATGGGTACGGGCTGAGTTTGCTGACTCATACGGGGCGCGCTCGATCCGTCGGACAATTGATCAGCTGAAAGTTGTACGCGCCCGCGCCGGCACAGGCCGCGGCGCGTCAGCCGCTGCGGCCGATCGCGACGCAGGTCAAATCGACATCAAAGATGACATTTACGATGACGATCTGAGAGCGTTTGATATGGAGGTCGGATACGAACACCGGCACCGGCAGCGAGTTGATACCGTACAAAGTGTCAACTATCTCCGTCAGGTTGACGCCGGTGAGCATGATATCGACATTGTGCTGGACCAGGTCCTTCGAGATAACCTTGTCTTCGCCCGGAGTGATCGAGGCCACTTTCGTTACGCCCACAGTGTTGCTGAGCATCCCCTCCAGGGCCGAAAAGAGCGAAAAGTCCTTACCCTGCCGGACCGTGCGTTTCTCGGCGGCGGCGACTTCGAGCTGGAGCTGCTGATGCTCGTGGACCAGGCGCCGAACTTCAAGCGTCTCGCGCTGGCGCGCCTCGATGCGGTCGCTCAAATCCTGGCGCAGCCCCTGGAAGGGCGAGTAGACGAGGTTATAGGCGAGAAACGCGAACACCAGCACGCCGAGGGCCTGAACGAGGATCTTCTCGCGCTGCTCGAGCCGGTCGTAACGGGCGCTCAGGCGCGCGGTGTAGGGCCGCACGTAAGGGCGCAGCCGCGCGAGGTAGGGCTCAAAGAACGCGCCGGTGCGTTTGATGAGCCGCAAGGCCAGCCGCTGAATTTGATCTCTTATTCCCGCCATGGCTGTTATTTCTGAGGCCCGGCCTCGCTGACATTAGCGCTCAGGTGGAAGTCGACTTTGCCCGTAGTGCCGGTGACTTTGGCGTCATCGACCTCGATATCGGTGAAGCGCGGGGTGCTGGCGAGCGCTTTTTTGACCAAGTCGATGGTGCCGAAAGAGTCCGCCTCACCGTCGATCTTGAGACCCGTCGAATCAATCTCGACGTCGATGAATTCAACCTGCAATGGCGGGGGCATCGCGGCCGACAAAGAGGACAGGACATCCAGTGGGGTGCTGTGGGCGCTGCCGCCGCCCATCAGGTCCAACTGCTTGCGCATGGTGGCGATTCCGGACCGCAATGCGGCTGTTGCGTCCGGAGCCGTATGGGCGCCCAGTGCCGGCGCGGCGATGGTCCGGATCTGCTGGTCGAGAGCGCTCAAGTGACGGATGCTGATCGCGGTTGAGAGCACGGCGTGAAGGCCGAGCAGCAGCAGCACCCCGACCGCCAGCATGGCCGAGGTATAGAACGGGGCAACGTCGAAGTTGCGGCCGTGGAAAGTGAAATCGTCACGGCGGAAGTTCAGAGCGCAATCGGGTTTACCGGCGCCTCGCCGAGCAGCATCGCGATACAGGCGCCGAACCGCAGCCAGTCGCCGGGGAACCCTTCGGCGACGCCGAGGCCGTTCAGATCGCCACCCTCGCGCACCGCGCTCGCCAGCCCGCCCGCGATCTCATGCCTGACGCCGGGGATTGAGGCCGCCGGACCCGCGATCAACAGATCGGGCGCTTCGAAATCCGCGCCGTGGGCGAGCAGCGTCTGCCGGGCGGCGCTGACGATAGTCGCGGCCACGCGGGGCGAGAGCGAGGCGTGGCCGTTGGTTTCGAGTCCCGCCGACAGCGTGCGCATCGCGCGCGGCGCGCCGCTCGGGTCGAGCAGCACCAGCGAGGTCCGCGCCTGATCGATATTGAGCACGAGATGGGCCGATGGCGCGTGGCCATTGCGCACCGGCTCGGAAGCGCGGGTAAGCAGCTTGGAGAGGGCGAGCGCGCCCAGAGTCACGATTTTGGGATCAAGGCCGGCCCGCCCGAGCAGATCGAGATGGCCTTGCAGGTCGCTCTTGCGCGCGACCGCAGCGAACACCAGCGTACCCTCGGCGTCCTGCCCGATCCGGGTAAAGGTCGCAACCGCTTCGTCGATCGGGAATGGGAGATGCTCTTCGAGAGCAAAGCCCACCACCTGGCGCAGCTTGCGCTCATCCTTGAAGGGCAGCGTGAGCACCCGATGGGCCACGAGCTCGCCGGGCAGGCCGAGATGACGACATCGGGTTTGCCGGCTTCGGCCAGGAGCCGCGCCACTGCGGGCTCCAGGTCGGCTTCGTCCGCGGCGCGCGCGTTTTCATACGTGCCCAGCAGCCGGAACGAATCCCAGGACCGCTCAGCCACCGCCGCGCGAACCTGTTCCCCTGCAATCTCAAGAGCCAGGACTTTCAGCGCCATCCGCCCGCCACTCCTCCGTTAGTCCTCATGCCATTCGAGCAACACCAGCGGCGCGACCCCAGTCTGTTGCAGCACCGTCGCGAACACCAGCTTGCGGGCGCCCGCGTAAGTACCCCAGCCCTCTATAGTAAACAATTGGCTCTGCAGGTGAATAAGGTCCGCCGGGGACGTTGGCAGACCCCGCAGCGACACCGGGCAGTTGGGCCAATTCGTCGGCGGTGATGGGCTGCTCGACGCGCCGCTGCATGAGCTGGTTGATCAATGAGGGGCTGTTGCCGCAAATCGGGATCGAGCGCGGCAATCACCTCTGGCGGCGCGGTGTTGAAATTTACCGGTGGCATGACGGGCGGTTGGTTAGGCGCCGGTTGGATGTCGCTGTAGGTGGTCAGAAACTGACTGAGCTTGTGGAAGGTGATGTCATCGATGCCGCGAACCATGCGGAGGTCGCCGATCGTCGGCATCATTCCGTTGCGCGGCGCGTAAGGGGGGAACAGTTTCATGTAGAAGTCGGCTTCGGCTCCGGTGGGTCCGTCGGGGACGCTGTCGGGGTCAAGCCAATCGATGATCGCGGGGATGATGTCGAGCGACACGTTGAGCAGCACGAACAATCGTTCGAGGATCGGCTCGAAGGTCGTGTTCTGGCTGCCGTCGGGATTGACCAGCAAATTGATGTCCAGCTTTCGCTCTTCGTCGACGATTGACACCGAGGCATACCCGCCACCCACCGCAAGAGGAGGATACGGGATCGCCCAGGCCTGGTTAAGCGCCTCACCCTCGATGGAATTCTGCCCCGGGAGTACGGCGCCGGCGATGCCCGCCGGTGCGCCGCCCACTGCCGATGCGCCGCCCACCGCTGCGCCGGCCTGGCTCTCCGCCTTGTCGCGGGCGTGCTGGGCCAACAGCGCGAATCCGATGTTCACCCCGGAGCGCGCCAGATAATCGGCCCGGAGCGAATTGGCCTGGTTGGCAGCGGCGCGATAGCCAAGTGTCACCGATGACGTGAATTCCATCACGATGATGGTCATCAGGGCGATACCCATCAACGCGGAGAGCAGGGCTACTCCGCGGTCGGTCTTGCGCCGGACCCTCATCGCTGCTGGGCCGTGGCTGCCATCGGGACGGCAATCTTGGTGGAGAAGTTCATCGGATTTCCGTTCTCGGTCATCATCTGCAGGTCGATTGACACCGCGATCGGAAGCGGCAGCTGATCGCCGACTTGCTGGGAGTTCCAGCTTTCGTTCCACATCTGTCCGTTGAAGTAACGGATATGGAGTCCGACCACATTGTCGGCCAGCACCTCCGACTCAGCCACGGCGCCGCTGGGCGGAATCGAGGCCGCTCTGCTGGGAGCGCAGCAGCAGCGACCACCCGCGATGGTTGGGATTGGGCTTACTGCTATAGGTGACCAAATCCTCGGGGCCGTCACCGAATACGGCGTGGTGATGACCCGCGCCGCGGGTCGAGATCGTGAGGCTGTCGAGCGCGTGGCCGCCCTGCTGATGTCCCAGGCCGATCAGAAGCATATTGGGCTGGGCCGAGAAGGTGCCCGGTTCCACGGCGACTGCGCTGCGAATCTCCTGGCTCATCTGCCACATGATCGCGCGGCCGGCCTGGTTGGAGTCGAGCCGGCTCTCCGCCTGGACTTTGCCGTGTGAGACGACGTTGAAAGAACTTGCCAGCATCGCGAGGATCACCGACATGATCCCGATCGCGAGCAGCATCTCGATCAGGGTGAATCCTGCCGCGTGAACTCTGTTCCTGCGCGTGGCCATTGGTCCTACTGCTGCGGTCCTACTGCTGCAACTCCGGAGGGATGGGGTTGTGCAAGAACTCGACCAAGTCGAAAGTGCGGTCGAACCCGGGTCCGTAAAATATGGTTATCGAGACCTTGTCCACGTCCGGGAAGGTGCCCGATTTAGTGACGGTCTGCCGCCAGCGAAAATTCGGGTATTCCCCGGATACAACTGGTCGAAGTTTCCAGTGGCGTTGGCGAGCGCGGTAAAGGGGCCGATCTCGGCCTGGGTCATCAGGCCCTGCGCGAGCATCGCCGCCCGCGACATATCCTGCGCGCGGATGACGCCCTGAATGTCCTGATGATCGAGTGCGAGCAGCGGCATCAGTGCTATCGCCAGGATCGCCAGGGCGATCATCACTTCCAGCAGGGTGAAGCCGCGCCGCAGCCCCGCGGACCGCCTGCAAGGTGCGGCCGGAGCCGGGAACGTGAGGCGGCGCAGCACCGCCTCATTCCTCATCAAGTCGCGCTTAAGCACGGGGCCTGCTTAATTTACATCGCCAGCGCGGATTTTGGGGCGATGTCGCCGCTGGCAATCGCGACGCGGCCGGTAACCGGATTGAAGCTGAGCGTAAAGATCGACCCCGAATCGTCGATCAAATGGACCACGGTCGCGTCGACGAAGCCTTCGGGATAGAAAAAGCAGTTGGCGGTACCGCGGTTCACAGTGCCGAAGCCCGCGACCGTCACGTCGCGCAGCCTGACTCCCGCCGGCATCAGGACCGGCGCGAAGCCGGGCTCGCGATCGGGCATAAAGACCGGCTGCGCGGCGTAAGGGTCCAGCCGCGACACCGAATAGGAGTCGCCGTCCATATCAAAGGTCAAGCGGTAAAGAGCTTTGTCCGACATCGCGCGCGAATAGAGATAGGTGGCGCGCCCGGCCAGCCGCCGCGACTCGCTCTTGAGATGCATATCGCGCATCGCGCCCATCCGGGGCAGGACCATCGAGGCGACGAGCGCGATGATGAACAGCACTACCGCGATTTCCAGCAGCGTGAAGCCGGCGGGCTTCGCCCACCGCCCGCGCGACGGCGCGCGCGCACCAGTTGGTACGGAGGAGCCCGCCCCACGCCGCCGGCCGGGAGCAGTGAAAATCTTTTCAGGCACGATTAAGGCTTCGTCAATTCTGGCTCGCGTCGATATCGGCGTTCTTGCCCTCGCCACCCTCAACGCCGTCGGCGCCGAATGATTTCAGCGTGTAGGTATTGCCGTCACTTTGATAGAAGTAGGGAGTGCCCCAGGGATCGAGCGGGATGCGCTGGATATAGCCGCCCTCTTCGTAGTTGGAGGGAATCCGGCCGCTGGACGGGGCCGCAACCAGCGCCGACAGCCCCTGGTCGCCGGTCGGATAAGAGCCGCTGTCGAGGTAGTAGCGGTCGAGCGCGGTCTGCAGCTCGTGAAGATCGGCCTGGGCCTTGGTGCGCTTGGCCTTATCGGTCGCACCGCGCAGGCTCTGGACGACGATCGTGGCCAGCAGGCCGAGGATCAGGATGACCACCATGATTTCGATCAGGGTGAAACCCGCTTCGGTTTTGCGCCTGTCTCGCATCGCGCCTTACCTCCTCGACGGGAGCGTCATTGAACGATCTGATTAAGCTGGAAGATCGGCATCAGCACGGCCATCATCATGAACAGGATAACACCCGCCATCACGATCGTCATCATCGGTTGGAGCAGCGTGGTCATCTGGGCCAGCGAAGCGGCGACCTCGCGCTCGTAGGAGTCGGCGGCCCGTTCCAGCAATCGCTCGAGTTCGCCCGTGCGCTCGCCGACCCGGATCATCTCGATCAGCAGCGGCGGAAAGAGCTTGCTCGCCGCGAGCGTTTGGCCCATGCCATGCCCTTCGCGGATCTCGTTGCGGGACTGTTCTCGATCGCATCGCGCCATCAGCCCGTTGGTCATCACCAGCTTGACCGCATCGAGCGCCGGCAACAGTTGCACGCCGCTGGCGAGCAGGGTGCCGAGCGTGCGGGCGAAGCGGGCGCAGATACCGTGAGTGTGATGGTCTGGCCGACGTAGGGAATGCGCAGTAGTCCAGGTGTCGTAAAAGCGGCGGCCGCGGGGCGTCCGGAAGCCGTAGACGAGACCGGCCGCGATGCCGCCAAACAGGATCAGCAGCAACCACCAGTAGTCGGTCAGAGAAAGTCCGAAAAGGCAATCAGGAACTGGGTCGCCATCGGGAGGGCGGCCTTGTTGTCCTGGAAGATCGTGGCGACCTGCGGCACCACGTAGGTCGACCAGGAAGGCCATGATCGCGGTGCCGACCCCCATCATGATGACCGGGTAAGTCAGCGCGCCCTTCACTTTCGAGACGAATTCGGCCTGCCGTTCGGCATAATCGGCGAGCCGGTCGAGCACGGTTTCGAGCGCGCGCGGCCTGCTCGCCCGCCCGCACCATGCTGACGTAGAGATCCGAAAAGACACCCACGTGGACGGCGAACGCGTCGGCGAGCGAGGTGCCTTCGCGGACCTCTCGCGCACCTGCGAGAGCATCTTCTTGAGCGCCGGCGGCTGGATTGCTCGGCCAGCGTCCAAGCGCGTCGACCAGTTGCACGCCTGCGCCCAGCAAGGCGCTGAGCTGGCGGGTCATCATGGTAATCTCGTCCTGCGGGATGCGCCGGCCGAAGGACGGCAGCCATTCGCGCAATGACTTCGAGCGCGCGGCGGCCTCTTCGCTGAGATCGGTCGGAAAGACGCCCATGCCGCGCAGCTTGCTGCGGGCGGTGCGCGGGCTGTCGGCGTCAACCACGCCGCTGACCGAGCGGCCATCGTTCGACAATCCGCGATAAGCAAATACCGGCATCTCTGATGGTGTCCCTTGTGCTGTTGCGCCGGCGCCGCCGCCAAGGGCGCACCCGGACGATTATACTCCGGCTATACCCCGGTGCGCGACGGTCCCGAAGCTGGCACGCAGATTTATCGAAACAGTCAAGCGGCGCGCCCTGATGATGCGATTAACTACAGGATATCTTCCTGGGTGACGCGCAGCAGCTCTTCAAAGGTGGTTTCGCCGGCCAGGACGCGCTCGGCGCCGTTCTCGCGCAGGAGCTTCATGCCCGGCCGGTGCACGCCCGCCGGATGGTCGCGGCGTCGGCCTTCTTCATCACCAGGCCGCGAATGTCGTCGTCCATCATCATCAATTCGTGGATCGCCGTACGGCCACGATAGCCGGTCGTGCGGCAGGTCTTGCATCCCTTGGCCGCCGGCCGGTAGACGGTCTGCCCTCCAGGTCCTCGGGCTTGAGGCCGACCCGCGCCAGCTCGCCGGCGGCCGGCATGTAACGTTCGCGGCACTCGGGCAGACCACGCGCACCAGCCGCTGCGCGAGCACCGCCAGGATCGAGGAGGAAACCAGAAACGGTTCGATACCCATATCGACCAGGCGGGTGAGCGCGCCGAAGGAATCGTTGGTGTGGATGGTCGAGAAGACCAGATGGCCGGTCAGGGCCGACTGAATCGCGATCTCGGCGGTCTCGCCGTCGCGGATCTCGCCGACCATGATCACGTCGGGATCCTGGCGCAGAGATCGATCGCAGGCCGCTGGCGAACGTCAACTCGATCTTCGGGATTCACCTGCATCTGGCCGATGCCGCGCAGCTGGTATTCGATCGGATCCTCGATCGTGATGATGTTCTTCTCGGGCGAGTTGATTCGGCTCAGCGCGGCGTAAAGGGTCGTCGTTTTGCCCGAGCCGGTCGGTCCGGTGACCAGGACGATCCCGTGGCTCTGGCGGATCAGCCGATCGAGCTTGCGCAGGTTGTCGCCCGAGAAGCCGAGCTGATCGAGATTGAGATCGACCAGCGCCTGCGCGCGATCGAGCAAGCGCAGCACGATCCGCTCGCCGAAGGCGGTCGGGATTACCGAGACGCGGACATCGATATCGCGGCCCGGCGATCCGCAGCCGGATACGTCCGTCCTGCGGCAGCCGCTTCTCCGCGATATTGAGGCCCGACATGACCTTGATGCGCGAGGTGATCGCGGGCTGAAAACGCTTGGCGCGGCGAGAGCACGTCGTAGAGCATGCCGTCGACGCGAAAGCGCACCACCAATTCGCGTCTCGAACGGCTCGACATGGATATCGCTGGCGCGGTCTTTCACCGCTTGCGACAACAAGCCGTTGACCAGCTTGATAATCGGCGCGGCGTCGTCGGCCTCGAGCAGGTCGGGCGGTTCCTGCGCCAGCTCGCTCGCGACCTGATCGAGCCGCTCTTCTTCGAGATCGATCATCAGATCGTGCGCCGTGGTGGTCGTCGCCTGATCGTAAGCGCGGTTGATCGCCTCGGTGATAATCTCGGCCGGCGCCACCACCGCTTGATCGTCTTGCCGAACAGCACGTGCAAATCATCGAGCGGCTCGTAATTGGCGGGATCGGCAACTGCGACGGTTACCGTGTCGCTGTCGATCGCGAGCGGCAGCAGGCGATTCTTCTTGGCGTAGTTGATCGGAACCTTGAGCACCAGCTCGTTGTCGAGCGCGTTGCTCGTCGATATGAGCCTGAAAGGGCAGGCGATATTCCTGGGCGAGCGCGCGGGCCAGCCGTTGCGGCTCCAGCGCGCCCATCTCGACCAGCACGTCAGCCAGATTTCCTGTCCGGGCTTCTTGCGCTGGCGCGCCCGTTCGAGGTCCTGCTGCGAGACCCATGACCGGTCGAGCAGGATCGACTCAAAACTCTTTCGCGCTGTGGCCATTCTAACCGAACGTCCGCCGGCCCCCTCAAGCCCGTTACCGGAAAGAATCCCCCCGTCTGAATCCGGCGCAAACGCCTGTCTAATTAGACACGAGAGCAGTATTGGCTGGCAAGTACGTCTATAAGCGTCCGAGCGTGCCTAGAAATGCCGTGACAATGGCGTCGATTCGCGGGTCCCGCCGTAAAGCCGTAGTTTATCCCCGTCTCCGTTTCGCCGGCATCGTGTGGTCGGCATCGCTCCATGAGACGAGCTTGCCATCGACAAATTTCAAGTCCACGAAATGGCCGTTATCGCCCGACTTTGGTGAGGTATAAAAGAGCGTCGCGGTCGACGTCATTGCTGTTGGCCCGGCTCGCGTAGCTCCAGACTTGCGCGCCGAATCGCGTATGTTCCGGATATCCGGCTCGCCGAACGGCGTCGTGAACCTCCAGGCAACGACTCGCCCGGTTTCAGCGTATCGCGCATGTGATTGGCCCTGATTTCGGTACGGCCTGATAGACCACGCCGCAGCCCGCGATCGCTATCGCGAGTCCGCCAGCAACACCACGCTGCCCACGATACAGACGATGCCGACAATTCGCACCGGCAAGATTCTCACGGTCGGCTGGTCGCAATTGTCAACGAGGCGACGCGCTGACGGCTCGCCGGATCAGCGATGCGGTATAAGACGGCTCTTAGTGGTCTATAAGGACCGGCGAGGGCGCTGAACACTGAATCCGAGACGGAGTTCCCGATGGCGCGAAAATTACAAGCTGGTCAAACGCCGGACCGCCAAGCCCGCCGGCGCACCGCCCTGGTATACGGGATGCGCCTGCTGATCGACGCCGATCAGATGGCCTCGATCGACGACGCCCGCGTCAAGCAGAAGGACGGCACCTCGACGCGTCACAATGCATCTGATCGAAGGCTCGCATTTGCAGATTCGCCGCCAGCTGATGCAGAGTATCGACGCGTTCTTCGAATTGTTCGAGGAAGAATAGCTCGGAGGTCCCGCCCATGGCCGACTTCAAATTTGTTAAGTATGAGAAAGCGCGACCATATCGCGTGGATTACCCTCAACCGGCCCGAGGTGATGAACGCGCTCCATCCGCCCGCCAATGTCGAGGGCGAGCAGATCTGGAACGACTTCGTGGCCGACAAGGACCTCTGGGTCGCGATCCTGACCGGCGCCGGCGAGCGCGCCTTCTCTGCCGGCAACGATCTCAAGTATACCGCCGAACATGGCTGGGGCGCGTTTCCCAAGGGCGGCTTCTGCGGACTCACCTCGCGCTTACGATATCGACAAGCCGATTATCGCCGCGGTCAACGGTTTCGCGATGGGCGGCGGGTTCGAGCTGGCGCTGGCCTGCGACATCATCATCGCGGGCGACCATGCGCGCCTGGGATTGCCCGAGCCGCGGGTCGGGCTGCGCGGCGGGCGCCGGCGGGGTCCATCGCTTGCCCCGCCAGATGCCGCTCAAGATCGCGATGGGCATGATGCTGACGGCCAAGCCGATCCGGCCGCCGAGGCTCATCGATGGGGCATCGTCAACGAAGTCGTGCCGGCCAAAGATCTGATCGCGACGGCCGAACGATGGGCGCACGAAATCATCGGAATGCTCGCCGCTCGCGTATGCGCGCGACAAAATCGATGGCGATGGAGCGGGCTCGGGACGGCCGGTCCAGGAGGCGCACGGCCACAAGTACGAAATCATGGATCGGCTGATGAAATCGAAGGATGCGGTCGAAGGCCCGCTCGCTTTCGCGCAAAAGCGCAAGCCCAACTGGTCAGGCGAATAAGCACGGAGCTTAATACGGCGCGGCGCCCGCTCTGACCTCACCCGCGCAACGAGGGCGCGCGATGCTCGCCGAAATCTACAACTGGTTCACCGAAGGCTTGGCCACCGCCGACCTCAGAGACGCCAAGTCGCTCCTGGAGGGACTGAGAGCACGCGGTTAGTTCCGGCGCCGTTATCCGCTACAATACGGGTGCGGAGAGCCGCGGAGGAGGAAGCGGGATGCCTGCGGTACGCGAAGGCGATCGGGTAGTGATCATCGACAAGAAGTTGTTTCGCGACGACAACACCAGGATCTTTGTCGGGATCGTGGAAGAGTACGACGAGGCCGTGCTGCGCGCGCGCGGCTATTCCTATCACGTCAATCCGTACGAGATCGCCGGTACCGAGCGGGCCGGTGAGGAACGCGTGCGGCTGGCTTCGCTCAACGGCGACAGCCAGTTCTATCTGCTGCCGCGCGACGTTGACATCTCCCGGATTCAGCTCAAGCGCTCGCCCAAGGCGATGGTCCTGACCGACGGCGCCATCACGCTCGACCTGACCGACTGGATGCTGCGGGCGTAGGGCACGCTTTTAGAGACCCTGCACGAATTCGATTATTGCAGCCGCGGTGGCGTCGGGATTGTCCAGCGGCACGTGATGGAACGCGCGCGGGATTTCCTTGAAGACTGAGCCGCGCACCTTTTGATGCATCACGGCGGCGCCGTGCGCGCTCACCAGCCCGCTCTCTGCGCCGCGCAGGATCAGCGTCGGGAGATGGATGTCGGTGAGCCGCGGGCGCTGGAGATTACCGCTGATCCGGCGCCAGGCCCGGGTCTGCGGATCGAAGCGGAAGGCCCAACGGCCGTTGGGCAGTTGCTCGGCGCCGGCCAGCGCCAGGCGTTCCATCGCTTCGCGCGGCAGATAAGTGTCGGGTGGCTGGAAGTGAAACTTCCGGATCACCGCCTCGGCTGATTCGAGCTCGGGGCGCTCGTTGAGTCCGCGCGCCCGCCGGCGCCATCGCCACATCAGCCTTTTCGTCAGCGGCGGCGGTCCGTTGGGCGAATCCACCAGCACGATCGCGCGCATCTTTTCTGGAAAACTGCTCGCGGCCCATTGCAGGACCGCGCCGCCCATCGAATGGCCCGCGACAATCGGCTTGACGCCCAGATGATCGATCAGCGCGCGCAGGTCTTCGACATAGGCTTGCGGGCCGTAGAGCGGCGGGTGCGCCCACGCGCTTTGGCCGTGACCCCGAAAGTCCAGCGCCGTGACCCGCCCGTAGGGCGTCAGTTGCGGCGCGACCAGATCCCACCAATGGCCGTGCGCGGCGCCGCCGTGGAGCAAAACGAAGGTCTGGCGCGGATCGCCACCCCAGTCGAGGTAATGGAGTTTCAACCCGTCGGCATCGAAGAAACGGCTGGTCGGCTCCGCCGCAGCGGTGGCCGCTCGCTCAGGTCTCATATTGGCGACATCGTAGTCCACGCCTGCAGACGAGGATAGAATCGCCGCTCGTGCGGGTCATCACTCTTGCGATCTCCATTAGTCTGATCTGGTTCGCGCTTGCGGGTATCCGGCCGCACGATGCGCGCGCACAGGAAGACGCGCCGAACGACACCGAGATGCCCGCGCCGCAGGCCACGCCGTTAGCGCTGGGTCTGCTGCCTTCGATTTCCCTGCAGGCGATCCCGTCCTACGGCCCCGCACCGCTGACCGTCGGCTTCCTCGTCAACGCGGTCGATCCTGAGGATGTCGGGTTCGCGCGCTATGTGTGGAACTTCGGCAACGGCGACGTCTCGACCCTGCCGCCGATTCTGACCTACGAGACCTACCAGACGCCCGGCAGCTACACCGTGACGCTCACCGTCGTCACTACCGACGGCCGCTCGGCGTCCGCGCTGATCGGCGTGGTGGTCGCGCCGTCGTCGCCGAATTGATGCGGACATCGGGCGGCGGGCAAATCATCGGGCTTCGTGGAAAATCACGCCCAGGCTGAAGCGCAAGCCGCTCCGGACGCGGCTCACGCCGTGGCGGACATTGACGCGGTGATATCCGCGCGTGCCGCGCACGGGTCGATGCCGGTTCGCGAATATAATCGCTTCGCCCGCTTCGAGCGCGATCGCCTCGCCGCGCGACTGCGCACGCGGGCGCTGCTCGACGAGCAGGAACTCGCCGCCCTGATAGTCGCGTCCAGGACGGCTCAGCAGGCAGGTCATTTGCAACGGAAACGCGATGTCGCCGTAGAGATCCTGATGGAGGCAGTTGTAGCCGCCCGCTTCATAGCGCAGCAGGAGTGGCGTCGGCTTGAGCTGGCCATGCTCGTGGCATAGTGCGCGCATCGCGTCGAGTGTGGGCGGAAAGGGCCGCGCGGCGCGCATTGTTTGGACCCACCGATTCGCGATCGGAGCCAATCGCAGATAGAAGGCGGCGCTAAGCGCGGTGACGATTTCGGGCAGCGGCACGGCGAAATACTTGTACTCGCCGACCCCGAACCGCAATCGCTCCATCACCACCCGTTTGCGAAACCGGTCCTCGTCCGCGTAGAGCCCGATCAGATGCCGACAGTGGTCGGGCCCGAGCAGCCCCGGAATGGTCGCGTAGCCGCGATCGTCAAGGGCGGCCTCGATCGGCGCCCACTCGAGGTTCTCGATTCGCTGAATCAGATTATCCATCGGCGATTCGCCGGGCACGATAGCAGAGCGAATATCGAAACCGTATAAGTAAGTGGCGCATGAAGCTCCCCGGGATTCTGGCTCGAATCGTCACGTTGGCGGCGCTATCTGCGCTCGCCGGCGGATGCCAGAGCGCGCAGATCGAAGCGAGCAATCGCCAGATTACAAGCTCAGCAGGCGGAGCTCGAGACCCTGAACAATGAGGTCGCAGCGATGCAGGCCGCGCAGGCTCCGAGCGCGCCGCCAATGGCGGGCTCCTGCGATCCGGATGTCAGCCGCGCCGCCACGCTCCGCGGCGGCGAGCTGTTTGCCGCCTCCGATTTCAGCCATGCGCTGGCCTATTACCAGGACGCGCTCACCGCCTGCCCCCAGAGCGCCAGCGCCGAACTCAACCTCGCGCGCACGTACGAAGCGATGGGCCAGCGCGCCGACGCGATCATGCACTATCGCAATGCCGCCAAAGGGGGCGGGGAGGGTGGCGACGCCGCCGCCGATCAGGCCCGCGACGCGTTGTTGCGCTTCGGCATAAAATAGCGCCAGTCCCGCGCCCCGATTTATGCGTCACATAAGAATAACTTTGTCCGCCGGAGCGCCCGATGATAACTTTGTCAAGGCGGACCATTGGGCGAAGACTCACAGAGCGACTCCGAGCCGCGTCCCGGTACCCGGTCGAGTCAAGCCGCTCCCAAGCGGATCGCGGTCCTGACCGCGGGCGGCGACGCGCCTGGCATGAACGCTGCGATCCGCGCCGTGGTGCGGATGGCAGAGAACACCTCAATCGAGGTCCTGGGCGTCCAACGCGGCTACGAGGGCCTGATCTACAGTAATTTCAATCCGCTGCCGAGCCGCGCCGTAGCTAATATCATCCAGCGCGGCGGGACGATTCTGGAGACCTCGCGCGCGCCGCATTTCAAGACCGAGGCCGGCCGGGCGCGCGCTCTCGAAAACCTGCGTTACCGCGGAGTTGACGCTTTGGTCGTGATCGGTGGTGACGGCACGCTGGCGGGCGCGACCGCCTTCGCCCGCGAAAGCGATATCAAACTGATGTTTATCCCGGCCTCGATCGACAACGACGTCCCCGGTACGGACTTTTCGATCGGCTTCGACACCGCGGTCAACACCGCGCTCGAGGCGATCGACCGGGTTCGCGATACCGCCTTCGCTCACGAGCGCCTGTTCTTTATCGAGGTGATGGGTCGTGATTCGGGCTTTATCGCGCTATCGGTCGCGGTCGGCGGCGGTGCGGAGGCCGTCGTGCTGCCGGAAATCAAGTTCGATCTCGAGGCGCTCTGCCGCACGATCGAAAAGAGCCACTCGCGCGGCAAGCGTTCTTCGATAATCGTGGTGTCCGAGGGGCCGACCACGGGCGGCGCGATCGGGATCGCCAACGCCGTCAAAGAACGCGTCGGGATGGAGGCGCGGATCGTGGTGCTGGGGCATATCCAGCGCGGTGGTGCCCCCACCGCACGCGACCGGTTGCTGGCCAGCCGCCTGGGCACCGCCGCCGTACGGGCGATTATCGAGGACCGGCCGCCGTCGCTGGTCGGCGAGTCGGGCGGCCAAGTTGCCTTTGTGCCGCTGTCTGAGGTCAGCGGTCAGAAACGCGTGCTTGATCCCAGCTTGATCGAGCTGGTTTCAGTGCTCTCGATCTAGCCCCGCGCCCAAATCCCCCGAAATCGCCGATGCTCCCGAACTCATTTCGCAATTCGCGGGGTTTTGCCGTCGTGGCGCGACAGGCGCGCGTCAGGGTTGCGGTCGCGCCTCGATTCTCGTTATCAAACCGCGGTTGCCCGCGCGGGAACTTTTCCCCTTTCGGCCGCGTTTGAATTCGCGTGACATCCATACGTCCTATGTACACGGACCCATATCGAGGTGGGTCTGATGGGGGAAAATCGCCAGCTGTGGTGGTGAAATGAGTAGTGCAGTAAGCAGATTACCCGAGTCACCGGCGGCCGAGACCTTCGGCGGTTATCAGATTCTTCCCTCCCAGTACTTCGACATGTCCGGTGGATCCGCTCTGAGCGGCGAGCAACGCCTGATGGCGGCTCTGCTCGCCGACGCAATCAACGTCTTTCGCAAGGGCGTGCTTGCGCAGAGCGCGCGCCAGCGCCTGCTCTACCTCGACGCCGAACGATGGATCACCAGCCGGAGCACGAGCCGGCACGCTTTCAGCTTTGAGACGGTATGCGAAGCGCTTGGAATCGAAGCGGCCATCGTTCGCCGCCGGATGATTGCGTGGAAGCATTCGGTGATCCATGAGTGCAGCGCCCCGGAGCGTCCGCTCAGGCTCAAGTTCACGCCGCCGCAGCAGCGCATGAGCCCGCGCCGGTCGCGCGCTATCCGCCGCGCCGCATTCTGACCGTCGCCGCGCCGCCCCGACCGATCATCGACAGCCGATCCGCGCCGCCGCACCATCCTTCGAGCCGGCCCTAAGCCGGGCCGGACCCAGACCGGCCGTCTCGTAGTGGGCATCTTTTGAGCCCACGGGCCGGCACGGAGGCCGGATAATCACCGGCGAGACGCCGGCACTACTAGGTCCGGCAGTAGAACCGGCGTCCCGCCGGTCATCCGCGGGCGTCCGGCCATCCGACTCCATGACCGCCTAATAGCGGCCGTCGGCGCCGCCACCACCGCTTTTTCCGGGCCATCGGACAGGCTAGATTCTCGCTCCAGACTGTTCCAGGAGGATTTCCAACTTGAAAGACGTATTCAGCGTCGAAGGCAAGGTGACGATCGTGACCGGCGGCGGGACCGGAATCGGCGAGTCGATCGCGCGCGAGTTCGCGATGCGTGGCGCGCCGGTGTTGATCGCGAGCCGCAAGACCGAGCATCTCGAACCGGTCCGCGATTCGATTCGCAAGTCCGGCGGCAAGTGCGAGATGGCGGTCTGCGATGTCCGCGACGCCGCCGCGTGCGACGCAATGGTCGCCGAGGCGGTCAAACATTTCGGTCGGGTCGACGTACTGATCAACAATCACGGTGCCAGCATCCCCTCGCCAACCCTCAACCTCTCGCCCAACGGATGGAAGGCCGTGGTGGCGATCAATCTCGACGGCACCTTCTTCTGCTCCAAGGCGGCGGCGCGGCAGTTTATCGAGCAGAAGAGCGGCGGCTCGATTATCAACATCTCATCGACCGCTGGCGTGCACGGCTCATCGTTCATGCTGCCGTACGGCGCGGCCAAGGCAGGCGTGATCAACCTGACGATCTCGCACGCGTCCGAATGGGGCGCGCTCGGAATCCGGGTCAACTGTATCGCGCCCGGCCCGATCGAAACCGAAGGCGCCGGCGCACGCGTATGGCCAAATCAAAAGATGAAGGATTTCGTCGCGAAGTCGCGCGCGCTGGAGCGCTTCGGCCGCGTCGAGGAAATCGCCCATCCGTGCATCTTCCTGGCCTCCGACGCATCAAGCTACGTAACCGGCGCGCTCCTGATAATCGACGGCGGCGAAGGCACCCGCGCCGCAATGTAACGGCGCCGGGTGAGGGGTTGGAGGATAGCGATCTGTGAAAGGGTTCGTTCCCACGCCTCCCGAAACGGTTGACCTGATGGTCGATCGCCTTTTTCGTGGGCTCCAACCTCACGCGAACAGCAAGGTGCTGGATCCCGGTTGCGGCAGAGGTGCGTTCATTGAGGGAATCGCGCGATGGTGCGAAAAACATGATGCCCCGTTGCCCCGTATTGTTGGCGTGGAATCTGATCCACGGCACATTGCAGAGGCACGGCGGAGGTTCCGAAGCTTCGGCCACGTAGAGATCCGTCACGAGGATTTTCTTCTGCCTTCCGAGGAAAAGTTCGACTTCATCATTGGCAACCCTCCGTACGTCCCGATCACCAAGCTTTCCGAAGCCGAGAAGAATCTATATCGGACCCGCTTTTCGACGGCGCTGGGGAGGTTCGACTTATATTTCCTATTCCTCGAGCAAGCCTTGCGGAGCTTGAAAGAGCGCGGGCGCCTGGTTTTCATAACGCCCGAGAAGTTCCTATATGTAGACTCCGCGCAGCCGCTGCGATGGCTCCTGTGCGCAAAACAGGTTGAGGAAATTCGGCTCGTCAGCGAGGACACGTTCGCCGGGCTCATCACCTATCCCACCGTCACGACGGTGACTAACGGTCCCCGGCGGCGCGCGACGTTCTTTTTTTCGCCGCGATGGTTCCATGGCGAATGTTGACCTGCCCGGGAACGGCGGGTCCTGGCTGGCGCGACTCAACCAGGTGCGAGACGGTCGAGGGGGACCGACGCTTGCAGATTTAGCGGTGCGAATTAGTTGTGGGGTCGCGACTGGCGCCGACTCGGTGTTTGTGCGGAAGACCGGCGAACTGGACCCCGGACTAACGCGGTTCGCGTACCCGACCATCGCCGGCCGCGAACTCGGTTCGGGTAACCCGGAACTGAGATCGCGATATTCGATCCTCGTTCCCTACTCAAAACGGGGAGCCTTGCTTGCTGAACATGGTTTAGGATCGTTAGGCCGTTATCTCGGGCAGAACGCGATTCGGGCGCGGCTTTCCCGGCGCACTTGCGTCAGGCGGAAACCTTGGTACGCCTTTCACGAGACGCCTCCGCTCCAGGAGATTCTGCGCCCAAAAATCCTGTGCAAAGATATTACCGCCCGGCCCCAGTTCTGGACCGACAACAGCGGAGGGCTGGTCCCACGCCACTCAACTTACTACATAGTTCCGAAAATTCCCCGGCAACTCGAGGAAATCTGCGCTTACCTGAACTCCGAAACCGCGAAGTCGTGGCTTAGGAGCCATTGTCAGAGAGCGGCGAACGGATTCCTTCGTCTGCAGAGCCGGGTACTCAAGGAATTGCCGATTCCACCTGAGTTGGCGGAATCGTCTGCATCGCACCCGAAACAAGCACTTCTGAACCTCGACCTAGCGTCGTTCGCTCGAAATCTAGCGCCTGCCGGTCGTGGAGGGGTTGGTGCCACGCGATGAGCACGCCCTTCGATGCCGTCATCGACGAAATTGCCAGGAGAGGATTCCACAACCATCGCCTTCAAGAACATCTCCGACCTCGTCAGCAAGGGGATTTTCGACGATTCGGTTGCGAACTGCCCGCCGTTGAAGGAAGACGTTGAGTCGGGAAGAGTTACCTATTGGCTGAATGTTCGGACTCCCGGCGCTCGCAGCGGAAGATCTACCTTCTGATTGGAGAGCCGACCGCCAAAGGCAAGCCCGATTCTGGAAAAGCTGCGTATCTGCCTCGAAAACAAGTCCGTTGTCACGGCGCATCGAAACCGTGACGCGCGCTTTGACGACCTCAACGAGGCGCTTCAGGTTTTGCACAAGGTCAAACCTGACGCCGTATTGGTTGCTACCGTTATCGTGGGCGTTGCAGAAAGAGTTCTGAACGTTCCCGATTCGGATCAAACCCTTTCAGCGGAATTTCGACAAGCGAGTACTTCCGAGACTCTCGAAGGGATGACCCAAGCTCTGGGACGACTTCAAGAGCGCCATCAGTTGGAACAAGCCGGACGACCCGAAGAAGACCGTCGCGAAATTCAGGCAACTGCCTACCAGACCTCCAGGCCACACGCACGTTGCGGGCTACGATTACGTTCTTGTGGTTCCGGCGCAATATCGACAACGTCAATCGACCTCGGATTCCGCGACCGAACGACCTTGGGATCGACCTCGATGCGGACTACAAGACCATGCTTTCGCAAATCTGCAAGGCGTACCGCACGCGCTGGCACCTCTGAATCGGGCCCTTGCTGCCGGCCCGCGCGGACGGGTAGTCAACCGCCATGACCTACACCGGCGGATGCCACTGCGGGCGGATCAGGTTCGAGGTGCGCGGCGATTTGAAGACCGTCACCGAGTGCAATTGTTCCATTTGCGGCAGGGCGGGATTTCTCCACTGGCGAGTCGAGCCGGCGCAGGTGCGGATGTTGACGCCCGAGGCGGACATGGCGACCTATCGCTGGCACACCGGGCTGGCGAAGCATCACTTTTGCCCGGTCTGTGGCGTCGCACCATTGCGGGTGCCGCGCAGCGATCAGACCAAGCTGACGGTCAATGTTCGATGCCTCGACGGAATCGATCTCGCCAAGCTGGGAATCGTTCCCTTCGACGGCCGCAACTGGGACTGACGGGCCCGAAGAGTCATTAACAGGCGCGACGGCCGCCGCGCTTGTCCGATGCGGCGGCTGCATGATATCCGAAAGCGCGGGGACGCAGATTTCGGCTGCCGCGCGAGGCGGCCGCGAACAATTGCGAGGTTTATCGGATGGCTGACAAGAGTTTAGTCGGTACGAGCGGCAAGCCGTTCAGTATGCCGATAGAATGGGGCAAAGTCCGCGAGTTCGCTCGCGCGATCAAGGATCCCAATCCCGTCTACTACGATCCCGACGCGGCGAAGAAGGAATGCGGTGGAATCCCGATTCCGCCGACCTTCCTGATGACCAGCGCGTTCTGGCAAAGCGCCGATTCCAGCCCGGCCCTGAATTTCGACCTGCGCCGCGTGTTGCATGGCGAGCAGGAGTTCGAGTTCCTCCGTCCGGTCTTCGTCGGCGATACGCTCACCGGCGTCACGCGCGTCTCCGACGTTTACGAGAAAGAAGGCGGGCGCGGCGGCAAGATGTCCTTCCTCGTGATGGAGACCGAGTACAAAAACCAGAAGGGCGAGCAGGTTGCGATCGCGCGCTCAACGGTGATCGAAACCGGGCAGGCCGTCAAGGCGTAACTGACCGCCTCTCCCTTTCCAGGGAGACGGTCACAGTGAGGATTTTATGGCAGCAAAAGTAAAGTTCGACGCGGTCAAAGTTGGCGACGAGGTTCCGGCCCTGGTGATCGAGGGCATCTCGCGCCCCGACTTCGTCCGCTATGCGGGCGCCTCGGGCGATTTCGTGCCCCTACATTATGATCAGAGTTTCGTCGAGATGGCGGGCCTTCCCACCGTCTTCGGCCAGGGGATGCTGACGGCGGGGCTGCTGTCGCATTGCCTGACCGACTATGTCGGCGCAGGCAACGTGCGGAAGTTCAAAGTGCGCTTCGCCACCCGCGTATGGCCGGGCGATACGCTCACCTGCCGCGGCAAGATCACCAACAAGCTCGAGCACCACGGCGAGAAGCTCGTCGAAGGCGACGTTGAGGTGGTTAATCAGAAAGGCGAACCCGCGATCCGGGGATCGTTCCGCGCGGTGGCAGGCTGAGGCCCGCTCGCATCGCGGTTTGCAGGATCGTTTGCAAGACGGGTGGAAAGACCGCCAACGGAGGGGTGGAGGAGGTGCGCATCAGAGGCAGCCGGTCCTCTTTCGATAAGACCGGCGCAAGCGCAACATAATGAATGATGGAGGAGAATAACGAACTCCGCTACGTAATCATCTACGGCCACTTCTACCAGCCACCGCGCGAAAGCCCCTGGACGGGGCTGATCGGTCCCGAGCCCGGCGCGACGCCGTTCAACAACTGGAACGAGCGCATCCTGAGCGAGTGCTACACCGCCAACGCTCACGCCCATATTATGGACGGCCACGTCGTCCATATCCGCAACAACTACGAGCTGCTCAACTTCGACATCGGTCCCACGCTGGTAAGCTGGTTGGAACGGCACGGCAAGGCGGCCTATCGCGCGATGCGCCGCGGCGACGCGCTTTCGGCCGAGCGCTACCACGGCCACGGCAACGCGATTGCGCAGGCGTACCATCATTCGATATTGCCGCTGCTGAACGCGCGCGACCGTGAGCTTCAGATCGCGTGGGGCGTCGACGACTTCGCCTTTCATTTTGGCCGCCGGCCGGAGGGAATCTGGCTGCCGGAATGCGCCGCCGATGAAGACACGATGGTCGCGGTGGCGGCAGCGGGCTTGAAGTTCACGATCCTGGCGCCCTGGCAGGGCGGGTTTCGCCCTCCCGACGGTGATGACGGCGGCGCCGGACCGTTTCTGTGGCAGCACGGCGATCTGAAGCTTGCGGTCTTCCGCTTCGACCGCGATCTGTCCGGCGCGGTCTCGTTCGGCGACGCCTTGACCGACGGCCGGCGCTTCGCCGAATGGATCGAGAATCGCGCGATGGTGCTCAAGCCGGGCGGCGTGCTGCTGATCGCCACCGACGGCGAGACCTTCGGCCATCACAAAAAACACGGCGCAGCCGAGCTGGCGCGCGCACTCTCGATCCTCGAACAGCATCCCGTTCTGCGGATTTCGAATTGCGCCGACTATCTCGCGTCGCATCCGGCTGCCGGCGGATTCGAGATTCCGTCGGCGACCTCGTGGAGCTGCGGCCACGGCGTAGAACGCTGGCGCTCGAATTGCGGTTGCCGGATGGACGGCGGCACGAGCCAGGAATGGCGCGCGCCGCTGCGCGAAGCGATGGACTTCGTCAAGAATCACGCCGATTCGATCTACGATCGTTTCGCAGCGCCGCTGGTCGAAGATCCGGCCGCCGCCCTGAGGGACTCGATCCGTCTCGCGATCGATCCTGACCCGGCCGCCGCAGACGATTTCTTCCGCCGCTACAAGGTTACGGACGAGGGCCGCCGCGAGCCGCTGTTGCGGTTGTTCGAGATGGAGCGCGCGGGCCAGGCGACGCTGGTGAGTTGCGCCTGGTTCTTCGACGATTTCGGTGGCCCCGAGGGCCGTATCGTGTTGCGATGGGCCGCGCGGGCGGTCGAATTGGCCGCGACCTTCGCTGCCAGTATCGAGAGTGAGCTGCTGGAGCGCCTGCGCGGCATCCGCTCCAATCGGCGCGAAATCGGCGACGCTGCGACCCTTTACCTGAGCCTCAAAACGCGCGAGGCTCGCGGCAGAATTTAGCGACCGCGATGGCTTCCAATCAAAATGTAGACATCGAATCGGTCCTGAAGGAGAAGCGCCGGTTCGCCCCGCCGGCCGATTTCAGCCGGCAGGCAGCGGTCAAGAGTCTCGCCGACTACGAGGCGCTCTATCGCCAGGCCGCCGACGAGCCCGAGAAATTCTGGGCCGAACGCGCGCGGGACATTGCGTGGTTCAAGCCCTTCGAGAAAGTGCTCGAATGGAAATTTCCGTTCGCCAAGTGGTTCCTCGGCGGTGAGCTCAACGCGTCATACAACTGCGTCGACCGCCATCTGACGACCGCGCGCCGCAACAAGGCCGCCCTGATCTGGGAGGGCGAGCCCGGCGATTCGCGCGTGCTGACCTACCAGATGCTGGCGCTCGAAGTCGGCCGCTGCGCCAACGCGCTCAAGAGTATCGGGGTGAAGCGGGCCGACCGGGTCGCGATCTACATGCCGCTGGTGCCCGAGGCGGTGATCGCGATGCTCGCCTGTGCGCGAGTCGGCGCGGTTCATTCGGTGGTCTTCGGCGGCTTTTCCGCCGACGCGCTCGCCGATCGGATCAACGACGCCGAAGCCAAAGTCTGCATTACCGCCGACGCCGGATGGCGGCGCGGCGCGCAGGTCGAGCTCAAGCGCAACGTCGACGACGCGCTCAAGCGCTGCCCCTCGATCGAGAAATGCATCGTGGTGCGCCGGACCGGCGCTGACGTTCGACATGCGCCGCGGGCGCGACCTCTGGTGGGACGAGCTGACCGCTGCCCAGAGCCCGGTGTGCGAGCCCGAGCACCTTGATTCGGAGCATCCGCTCTACACCTTGTATACCTCCGGCACCACCGGCAAGCCCAAAGGCGTCGTGCACACCACCGGCGGCTATCTGGTTCACGTCCTGATGACGATGAAGTGGGTGTTCGATCTGAAGGACGAGGATATCTACTGGTGCACGGCCGATATCGGCTGGGTCACCGGTCACAGCTACACCGTTTACGGGCCGCTCGCCGCCGGCGCGACGGTCGTGATGTACGAGGGCGCACCCAATTTTCCCGAAAACGATCGCTTCTGGGCGATAATCGAGAAGTACCGGGTTAACATTTTGTATACCGCGCCCACCGCGATTCGCACCTTTATCCGCTGGGGCGACTCATGGGTGAACAAGCACGACCTCACCAGCCTGCGGCTGCTCGGTACGGTCGGCGAGCCGATCAACCCCGAGGCCTGGATCTGGTATCACCAGACTATCGGCGGCGGACGCTGCCCGATCGTCGATACCTGGTGGCAGACCGAAACCGGCGGCATCATGATCAGCCCGATGCCCGGTGCGATCGCGACCAAGCCCGGCTCCGCGACGCGGCCGCTGCCCGGCGTCGCGGCCGAAGTCGTCACACGCGAAGGCAAGGCTGTGCCGGCCAATCAGGGCGGACTGCTGGTGATCAGAAAGCCCTGGCCGGGGATGCTGCGGACGATCTTCCGTGACCCGGAACGCTACCGCACTCAGTACTTCAGTCAGATCCCCGATGCCTATTTCACCGGTGATGGCGCGCGCCGCGACGAGGACGGTTACTTCTGGATCATGGGACGCGTCGACGACGTGATCAACGTCGCGGGCCATCGCTTGGGCACGATGGAGATCGAAAGCGCGCTCGTGTCGCATCCGATGGTCGCGGAGGCGTCCGTGGTCGGACGCCCTGACGAGCTCAAGGGCCAGGCGGTGGTCGCCTTCGTCACGCTCAAGGGCGGCCGCAAAGGTGACGACCGGCTGCGCGAGGAATTGCGCGCGCATGTCGTCAAGGAGATCGGGGCGCTCGCGCGTCCTGACAGCGTGCGCTTTAGCGACGCGTTGCCCAAGACCCGCAGCGGCAAGATCATGCGCCGCCTCCTGCGCCAGCTCGCCTCAGGCGACACTACCCTCGGCGACACGAGCACGCTGGAGGATCTCTCCGTGCTCGCGAAACTCCGCGAAGACGAGGAATAGGAACCTCACCCCGGCCCCTCTCCGGCACGGAGAGGGGAGCCAGTCTCGATCCGGGTTCCCCTTCCCGTTTCGGGGCGAGACCGGGGGTAGGGTCTGCCGATGTATCAGCCGACGATCGTCTCCGACGCCTCGCGCATCGCATTGAAGACGACGCTCGGTACGTGCAGGCGATCATCGGATTGGTAGATGGTCCGGACCGCGGCAAACGCGTCGTCGTCTGCCAGCGTGAGCGCCGCGACCTGATCGAGCAGTTCGATTTTCTCGCCCGACAATCCGGCATCGTCCCTCGGCATCATCCCCCACACGTCCCACGGCAACATTTCCATCCGATTGAGCGCAGCAAGATCGCGCAGGAGGTTGCCCGCGATAAACCACGAGCCATGAAGGTGCGGGACGAGGGAGAGCCCGAACCGGTTCGGCTCGGCGCGACCGGTGCGGTACATTTGCCACGCGTCACCGGCGATAATGAAGCGATTGCGCGGCACATCGAGCGGATCGAAGTCCAGATGAAAGACCTTTCGCTGCACGGCGTCGAGTTGTGCGTCAACCAGGATCCAGCGCGATTGCGCGGCGCTCCAGTACTCGCATACCCAATGGTCTTCGAACTTGCCCGGCGTGAAGTACGCGCCGAAGCCGCATCGAGCCCGTGCCGGTACGCCCTGTTCGCGCAGGATGGCGCAGAGCATCACCGTGAAATGACGGCAGACGCAGGCCATCCGGTGGCTGGGCGCGCGCTTGACCGTCAGTGGATGTCCATCGATTGCGCGAACCCGCGCCAGCATTTGTACGAACGGACGTACATGCATATCGCGCCGCTGTTCGTCCGAAAATTTAACCTCATACAGCCAGGCGGCCAACTCGCCATGGAGCAGCACACCCTGCACCACTTCGCACAGCGCCGCGACGTCGTCGGGCACCCTGCCCAACTGCGCCGCATGCACGCCCACAGCCGTCATCCGCCCGTGGCCCCGGTAGTATTCCTGCGCGGTTTCCATCATCGGCTCCTTTGCACCCCATACTCAGGACGTCGCGCTACAGGCCGTCCCATCTCCGCACCCAACCGTCGCTCGGCCTCATTCTACCCATATCGATCGACTTGGGCAGAGGTTTCCTGAGGGGGAAGCCTCCTTCGTATCGGGTTCCCGGTAAGACGACCAGATTGGGTGTTCGGATCTCTGGCCACACCAGTGGACGCAGACTCCTCGATGAACCACAATATTGTCGGGACGGGAGTACAGCGATGGACTTCGCGACGTTCTGGCAATCCGACACCAATCGGGAAATGGTCACCGCGGTGGCCGGCTGCTTCGCGATTTACCTCTCAATCGGCCGCCAGGACAAGTCCACGATGGCGGTCTTCGGAATTATTGGCCTCGCTCTGCTCGCCTACGCCGCCAATCTCATGTTGAAGTAGGGCGGCCAAAGCAGGACGCCAGCGTCGAAAAGTTCAATTCTCGCGCGGGAGGATGCTCTTCACGCCAGGCGGCGGGAAGGTCAGGCTGAATTCCACGATTCGTCCGTCCTTGAGAATCCGAACCGGAGAAGTGCCAACGCCCGCCGAGGTCCGCTTCCGTTTGACTGCGGCACCTTGAAGCCGGGGCGTTGAGGATGATAGTGTGCCGAGAGTGGGCCGTTGGCCCATTTTTTGTTGCTCTGTCGTCCCCGTAAAACTTGGGAGTTCTGGCGCCGCTTGAAGGGGCGAGAAGGGGCGCGAACAAGTGATGGTGCTGGAGCTACATCCGGTCGCCAGGAAGGTCATGGAATTGCTGGAGCCGCATATCGAGCGCCAGGGTTTCGAGTTGGTCGCGGTGGAATACCGGCGCGGCACGCACAGCTCGCTGCTGCGCCTGCTGGTCGACCGGCCCGAGGGCGGAGTCGCCATGAGCGACCTCGAGCGCCTGAGCCCGCTGGTCGGCGACCTGCTCGATGTGTACGACCCGGTCGAGGGGCGTTACACGCTCGAAGTCGCTTCGCCCGGAATCAACCGGCCGCTTTCCAAGCTCAGCCATTTCGAGGCTTTTCGCGGCCGGCGGATCCGGGTTCGCACTCATAGCGCCCGTGACGGCCAGAAGGTTTTCATCGGGATGCTGGCGGATGTTACCGCGGCTGGAATCGAGCTGGAGGACGAGTCCAGCCGGCGCCGCCAGACGATCGCGTTTGGGGAAATTAAAGCGGCCAACTACGAGCATACGTTCGAATAGGACCAAGCCATGCAGGTCGATCTGAACCGCGTTATCGAACAGGTGTCCAAAGAAAAGGGCATCGACAAGACGATCGTAATCGCCGCGGTCGAGGAGATGATGCACTCGGCGGCGCGGCGCACGTTCGGAGCGGAGCGCAATATCGAGTCGCGCTACAACCAGGAGCTCGGCGAAATCGAGCTGTTCGAAATCAAGACCGTAGTGGATCAGACGGTCAATCCGATGCTCGAGGAGAGCGTGCAGGACGCGCGCGCCAAGCACGACCCCGACGCCGAAGTCGGCGACGAAATCCTGATCAAGCTCGACACCGCCACCATGGGCCGGATCGCGGCGCAGGCCGCCAAGCAGAACCTGATTCAGCACATCCGCGACGCCGAGCGCAAACAGATCTTCAACGAGTTCAAGGATCGCAAGGCCGAGGTCGTGTCGGGAATCGTGCAGCGCTTCGAGCGCAAGAACATGATCGTCAACCTCGGCCGCACCGAGGCGATTCTGCCCGAAAAGGAGCAGATTCCCCACGAGCGCTATCGCCAGGGCGATCGCATCCGCGCGCTGATCGTCGATGTCGATCTGTCCGAAAAGGGGCTCTCGATCGTGCTCTCGCGCACCTCCAACGACTTCCTGATGAAGCTCTTCGAGCAGGAGGTGCCGGAGATCTACGAGGGTATCGTCGAGATTCGCCAGTGCGCGCGCGAGCCCGGCGGCCGCGCCAAGGTCGCGGTCTACTCCAAAGACTCGGACGTCGATCCGGTCGGCGCCTGCGTCGGAATGAAGGGCACGCGCGTGCAGTCCGTCGTGCAGGAGCTGCGCGGCGAAAAGATCGACATCGTGCCGTGGACCGACGATCAGGCCGAGTTGGTCTGTCGCGCGCTCGCGCCCGCCAAGGTCTCCAAGGTGATCATCGACGAAGACGAGCAGGCGATGGAAGTGATCGTTCCCGACGACCAGCTTTCGCTCGCGATCGGCAAACGCGGCCAGAACGTCCGGCTCGCCCATCGCCTTACCGGATGGAAGCTCGACGTGCGCAGCGAGGCCGAGGCCGAAGAAGAGGCGCGCTCGGCACGCGCCTCGCTCAACGCGATTCCGGGCATCGGCGATATCAACGCCGAGTTGCTCTATCAATGGGGCTACCGATCCTCCGAGCAGTTGGCTGAAGCCGACGAGGAGAGCTTCGAGGTCGAGGGCATCAGTCCCGAGCGCGCGCGCCAGTTGATCACCGCGGCGCGCAGTCACGTAGTCGAGAAGAAGAAGCGCGAGGAAGAGGCGCGGGCCGTGGCCGAAGCGGAGGCGCAGGCCGCCGCCGACGCGGCCGCAGCCGCGGTTGAAGCGGCGGCAGCCGTCGTCGAAGCTGCGCCCGTAGCAGTCCTGGCCGTCGATGCCCCCGCTGAAGAGCCTGAGCCAGTCCGCGACGCCCCTGCCGATTCACCGGAGACCGACGGTGCCACGGCCGAGGAAGCCGCGGTCGACGCCGCTGCGGAACCGACCGATAGCGAGGCGAAGGAGGCCAAGTCCTGAATCCGATTCGCACCTGTATCGGCTGCGGCGCGCGCGACTCCCGGGGCGCACTGGTGCGTCTGGCCGTGAGTCGCGAGGGCCGCGGCGCGGTGATCGCGGACTTCAGCGCGCGCCTGGCCGGGCGCGGCGGCTATCTCCATCCGCGCCGCGAATGCCTGGACAAGTTCACCCGCGCGAAGGCGCGGGAGTTTCGTTCGCTCAAACGCAAGATCGAACTGGCCGAGCGCTGCGCGATCGTTGCGGCAATCGCGGCCCGGCTGGAATCGTAACGTATTGCTGAAGTAGGATGGACGGATAACTCGAAACTGATGGCGCGAAAAAGAATCAAGACTCTGGCTGTCGATTGGGGCGTCTCCGTAGAAGAGCTTCTGGCCAGTTGCGCGCGGCTCAAGCTGCCGCACGCGGGCTCCGACTCGAGCCTGCTTTCCCAGGAAGAGGCCGATCGGGTCAAGGCCGATCTCGCCGCGCTGGCCCATCGCCAGACGGTCCTGCGGCGCGAGACGGTGGTCGAGACCAGCGCCGGCAAAGCAGTGGAGAAGCGCCTGACGGCCACCGTGATGCGCCGCCGCCATACGGAGCCGGTCGCCGCGCGCGTTTCGTCCGAGCCGTTCCATTTCGAGGTCGAGCAACAATCAGGTGAGCCGTTCGTAAATCCGTTCGCCGGCGCGTCCGACGAGCCCGCGCCCGCGAGTCTGCCGGCGCTGGAGCTGGACGGTGAAACCGCCGCCCGGCCGGAGCTGCCCGCGCCCGACACCGGGGCTCAGATATCCGCCGGCGCGGAGGCGCGGATCGCGCCGCCAGCGCCGGAACCGAGCGCGCCGCCCGCGGCCCATCGCGCGCCCAATCGCGCCCCCGAAGGGGCGCCGCCTCGCATCATCACTCCGCGCTCCGAGGGCCGGACGCTCAGTTTGACCAGCAGCGCGCACGCCGGAGCGCCATCGCTCGACGACGGCCAGCGCGGCCCGAAGGTCCTCGGCAAGATCGATCTCCGCCGGCCGGCGCCGCGTCCGGCCGCGCCCTCCGGGCGCCCCACCGGGCCGGTTCGCCCGGGCACCCAATTCCGTCCCGCGCCGTCCGCTGCGGCGCCGGCCGCCGCGGCGCCGGGTCTCGATGCGCCGCCGACGCCGCCCGATCAGCAGAAGCCCGGCGCGCGCGCGATCAAGAAACGGCGCGTGGTCAAAAAGGACGTCAGCGACTTCACCGCCGAGCGCGAGATGCGCGGCCTGCGCGTCCCCAAAAAACGCCGCGCGCTGCCCGGCAAGGAGCAGCGCAAGACCGAAATCACCACGCCCCGGGCCTCCAAGCGCGTGGTCCGGATTACCGAGGGCGTTACCGTCGGCGACCTGGCGCGCAACATGGGCGTCAAGGCCGGCGAGTTGATCAAGAAGCTGATGGAGATGGGCGTGATGTCCACGCTCAACCAGATGCTCGATCCTGATACCGCCACGCTGGTCGCCAACGAATTTGGCTACAGCGTCGAGAACGTCGCGTTCAACGTCGAGTCGGTGATCGAGGAGGGCAGCACCGAGGAGCAGGGCGGCGAGCCCAAGGCGCGCCCGCCGGTGGTCACCGTGATGGGTCACGTCGACCACGGCAAGACCTCGCTGCTCGACGCGATCCGCAAGACTAACGTGACCGCCGAAGAGTTCGGCGGAATCACCCAGCATATCGGCGCCTACACCGTGACCGCGCGTGATCGCCAGATCACTTTCGTCGATACGCCGGGCCACGAGGCGTTTACGGCGATGCGCGCGCGCGGCGCCAAGGTCACCGATATCGTGGTGCTGGTAGTCGGCGCGGACGAAGGCGTGATGCCCCAGACGCTCGAGGCGGTCAATCACGCGCGGGCCGCCAAGGTGCCGATTATCGTCGCGATCAACAAGATCGACCGGCCCGAAGCCAATGTCGATCGCGTCAAGCAGCAACTCACCGAGCATGGCCTGATTCCCGAGGACTACGGCGGTGAAACGATTACAGTGCCGGTTTCGGCGCGCACCGGTGAGGGCATCGACCGGCTGCTCGAAATGATCCTGCTGCAGGCCGACCTGATGGACCTCAAAGCCGTGCCCGACCGGCTCGCACGCGGCACGGTGGTCGAGTCGCAGCTCGACCGCGGCCGCGGTCCGGTTGCGACCGTTCTGATCCAGGAAGGCACGCTGCATCAGGGGGATCCGTTCGTCTGCGGCGTTTCGTTCGGGCGCGTGCGTGCGATGCTCGACCATCGCGGCGAGCGCCTGACCGAAGCCGGCCCCTCGATTCCGGTCGAAATCTTCGGCCTTTCCGAGGTGCCGGAGCCGGGGACCTCGTTCACCGCGATGGCCGAAGAGGTCAAGGCCCGCCAGGTCGCGGAATTCCGCCGCTCCAAGCAGCGCGAGGGCGAGCTGGCCAAGACCAGCCGCGTCTCGCTCGAAGACTTGAGCCAGCGGATGCGCGCGGGTGAGGTGCGCGAGCTCAAGGTGATCGTCCGCGGCGACGTGCAAGGCTCGGTCGAGGCGTTGGCGGACTGGCTGCGCCGGCTTTCGACCGACGAGGTCAAGCTCGACATCGTGCATGCCTCTGCCGGCGCGATCTCAGAGACCGACGTGACCCTGGCCGAAGCCTCCAAGGCGCTGGTGATCGGCTTCAATATCCGGCCCGAGGCCAAGGCCGCGGCGCTGGCCGAGAAACAGGGCGTCGAAATTCGCCTGTACACCATCATCTACGACGCTATCAACGATATCCGCGAGGCGATGGAGGGACTTCTCGCGCCGACCTACCGCGAGAAGGCGCTGGGCCGCGCCGAAGTGCGCAAGGTTTTCTCGGTGCCGGGCGGCACGATCGCGGGCGCGATGGTCACCGACGGCAAGATCACGCGCAGCGGGCGCTCGCGCCTGGTGCGCGACGCTCGCGTCGTTTGGGAGGGTAAGATCGGTTCGCTGCGGCGCTTCAAGGACGACGCGCGCGAAGTCACGTCGGGCTACGAGTGCGGTATCGGGCTGGAAAATTTCAATGACGTGAAGCCCGGCGACGTGATCGAAGCCTTCGAGATGGAAGCGGTGCTGCGCAAGCTGGTCGCGCCCAAGCCGGAGACTGCGCGCGGCCAGGCCGCGGTCGAGAAGCAGCTCCCGACCTGATAACTGCGCGGCCCGGCCGCGCGGCCTGGGTTCGACAAGTCCTTCGCCCGAACCTTCGCTCCAGAGAGAGCGCTCCGAGCAGACAGGGTAGATCATGGTCGTCGGCGTCCTGCGGCTCACACTATTTATCCCGGAAAACCATTCGCTCAAGGGCAAGCGCCAGGTCCTGCGCGCGATCAAGGATCGGGTGCGGCAGAAGTTCAACGTCTCGATCGCCGAGTCCGACGATCATGACCTCTGGCAGCGCGCCGAGCTGGGAATCTGTCAGGTCGGCAGCGATCGCGCGTTCGTGGATCGGGCGCTGCGCGAAGTCGTCAACTTCATCGACTCGCTCGGCCTCGCCCCGCTCGGCGAGGAACATCTGGAGATCGACAACTACTGATTTGCGGCCTTTGATCTTCGGCGCGTGCCGCGCATTTCCGTTCCGCGTACGCCTCGCTAGGATGACATCATGCCCACCGAAGGCCGCAGACCCGAGCGCGTCGCCGAGGTCGTGCTCCGCGAACTCTCGCAGATGCTCCTGCGCGACCTGAAGGACCCCCGTTTGCGTGGTGTAACCCTCACCTCCGTGCGGATGACCGACGGCCTGCGCCGCGCCACCGTGTTTTTCTCCCATCTGGAAGGCCAGGCGCGGGCCAAGGGCGTGCTGGCGGGATTCCAGAGCGCGAGCGGCTTCATCCGCCGCCGCGTGGGCCGGGAACTGGGGCTGCGCTTCGCGCCCGAGCTGGACTTCGAGTTCGATCCATCCCCGGAGCGCGCAGCCCGAATCGACGCGCTACTGCGGGAAAGTCGGCCGAAGGAGTAGGCGCCACGGTCTCATCCGTTATCGACGGCGCGTCCAAACCGCCCGCAGGCCGTGACGCTCACCGGGACCGGCGACTGATACCGCTTAAGCGCGTTGCGCCCATCGGATATGGTTCGTGAATCATCGCGATGGACGGACTTATCCTGATCGACAAGCCCGCCGGAATCACTTCCAGCGAGGTCGTGCGGCGAATCAAGGCGATCGTGAAGCCCGCGCGCGTCGGCCATCTGGGCACGCTCGATCCTTTCGCCACCGGCTTGCTGCCGATCATGATCGGCGAGGCCACGCGCCTCGCGTCGTTCCTGGAAGGCGGCGAAAAGCAATACGAAGGCGAGATTCGGCTCGGCGCCGAAACCGACACGCTCGATCCGACCGGCAGCGTCGTTCGCACCGCCGAGCTGCCGCCGCTCGATCGCGCGCGCCTGGACGCGATCGCCGCCCGCTTCACCGGCACGATCGCGCAGGTGCCGCCGGTGTTCTCGGCGATCAAGCGCGACGGCGTGCGGCTCTACGAGCGTGCGCATCGCGGTGAGGAAGTCGAGCCGGCGCCGGCCCGCCAGGTCGAAATTCACCGGCTCGAGCTGGAGGCCCGCGGCGCGGCCACGATTCGCTTCACGGTCGGATGCTCCACCGGGACCTATATCCGTTCGCTCGCCCGCGATATCGGCAGTGCGCTCGGGAGCGCGGCCCATCTGGGCCAGTTGCGCCGTATCCGCAGCGGCCGGTTTGTGATCGATCGGGCCCAGCCGCTCGACGCGGTGCTCATCGCGCTTCAAGGCGGTTCCGGCGTCGCTCTGATCGCGATGCGCGACGCGCTGGGCGATCGGCCCGAAGTCGAAGCCGACGCGGCACTCGCCAAGCGAATCCGCAACGGCGATTCGCGCGCGCTCGACGGTCTCATCCCCGGCGGTGCGACCTTATTCAAAGTTCTGCACGGCGGGCGGCTGCTCGCGATCGCGGAGGCCGACTCGCGCGTCACCGCCCGGCTGCTGCGGGTCTTCGCCGAAGGGGCCGAAGGGGCCGAAGGGTAGGGCGCAAGGAGAATATCATGTCGCAAGTCGACGCAATCTTCGCGGTCTATCGAGGACGTGGCGGCAACGCTTACGGCGGCGAACGGATCAACCAGTTGGAGCACGCGCTGCAAACGGCGCTGTGCGCCGAGCAGTCAGGCGCGGACGCGTCCCTGATCGTCGCGAGCCTGCTCCACGATTACGGTCATCTGATTCATGAACTCGGCGAGGAGGTCTTCAAGCGCGGGATCAACGATCGTCACGAAGTCCTCGGCGCTGACGGGCTCTCCGAATTCTTCCCCGCCGCGGTGACCGAGCCGATCCGCTTGCACGTAGACGCCAAGCGCTACCTGTGCGCGGCCGATCCCGAGTACGCTAAAGCGCTATCGCCGGCCTCAGTCTGGTCGCTCAACGTCCAGGGCGGCGCGTACACTGACGCCGAGGTCGCAGAATTTCTCCAACGTCCGTTCGCCGCGGAGGGCGTCCGGCTCAGGCGCTTCGACGAGCAGGCCAAGGTTCAGGGCCTCGCCACGCCGGGCCTGGAGCATTTCCGCAAGTATCTCGAAGCCTGCTTGGGCGCGTGAATCGCCCGCGGCGATTTCTCGGCGAATGACCGGCGGAACGCCGGTCCTACTTCTGGACGCAGTAGCGCCGGCGTCTCGCCGATGATTGAAGCATTTGTTGAGTCGCTGTAACGTGCCGTGATGAAGCTCCGCCACACCGCGGCCCTCGCACTTACCGGCTGGTATCTGATGCTCGCGCCGAGAACTTCCGATACGTTGCCCGTCACCTACGATGCCACGGCTCCGCTCAGCCAATGGAATGTCGTAGGTTCTTACGATACGGCTGCGGAGTGCGACAAGGAGAAACACGAAATTCCAAATCAAATTCTCCAAAATCGGGACAAGTTGACGGCAGAAAAAAAGGTCGCCGCGACACAAACCGTAACCAATCTTCTATCTTCCTCGGACTGCATAGCGAGCGACGATCCGCGTCTCAAGTCAAAATAAGGCAGTCGCGCCCTGAAATTCAGTCTACCCCCCTCGGAACCCGCCTTTACCGACGCCGCGCCCTGTGTTATCTTCCGCGATTGACCAAAAGTAAAAGGAAAAAGGAAAAGTAGAAGGAACCGATGCCCCTCGCGGCTGCCAAAAAGCAGGAAGTAATCCACGCGCACGCGCGTACTGCGAACGACAGTGGCTCACCGGAAGTTCAAGTCGCGGTATTTTCGGCGCGAATCGAACAACTGACCGGTCATCTGAAGACCCACGCGAAAGACCATCATTCGCGGCGCGGACTTCTGCGCCTGGTCGGCAAGCGGCGCGGCCTGCTCGAGTACCTGCATTCGCGGGATTTCGACCGCTACAAGACGCTGATCGAGAAGCTGGGCATCCGGAGATAGACGGTCCTGGCGCTGGCGCCGCCTGATGGGCGCGCGACCGGTGCGCATTGAGCACGAATGGTCCGGCTGGTCGGCCGGGCTTCGTTGACGCGGGGGACATGACCCCGATTCGTGCCGCCGCCAATCTCTCCCTCGAAGCACAACCCGATGTACAAAAGACTAGAGATCGATTTTCACGGCCGTCCGCTTTCGATCGAAACCGGCCGGCTCGCCAAGCAGGCGCACGGCTGCCGTGCTCGCCCAATACGGCGAGACCGTGGTGCTGGCTACGGTGGTGTCGGCGCTACGAGCCGCAACAGAACGTGGACTTTCTGCCGCTCACGGTTGACTACCAGGAGCGGACCTTCGCCGCGGGCAAGATTCCGGGCGGCTTTTTCAAGCGCGAAGGACGCCCCTCCGAGAAGGAGATTCTGACCTCGCGCCTGATCGATCGCTCGATTCGCCCGCTGTTCCCCAAGGGCTACGACCGCGAGACCCAGATCGTCGTGTCGGTGCTTTCCGCCGATCGCGAGAACGATTCCGACACGCTCGCGCTAATCGCGGTCTCGGCTGCGCTCGAGGTCTCCGACGTGCCGCACAACGGGCCGGTCGCCGCAGTCCGGATGGGCCGTATCGACGGCAAGCTGGTCGTCAATCCGATGGTCAGCCAGATCGAGGAGAGCGACATCTCGATGGTGGTCGCGGCCACGCCCGACGCGATCGTGATGCTCGAAGGCGGCGCGCAAATCGTCGACGAGGAGCCGATTCTCGAGGCGCTGTTCACCGCGCACGAGGAGATGCAGCCGATCTTCGAGATGCAGCGCCAGCTCCGCAAGATGGCGGGCAAGCCCAAGCGCGAGTTCAAGCCCAAGGTCCTCGATCCCGACCTGCTCGACACCGTGCGCGAGCGAATCGCCGGCGAGCTCGAGAAGGCGCTCGCGAGCCGCAAGCAAGAAGGAGCGCAGCACCGCGCTCTATGCGCTTTCCGACCGCACGGTCGCCGAGCTTGCGCCGCAGTTTCCCGACCGCGAAAAGCAACTGGCCGAGGCCTGCGACCGCGTGGTGCGCGACCGCGTGCGGCGCGAAATTCTCGAGCACGACAAGCGGATCGACGATCGCAGCTCGACCGAGATTCGCCCGCTGAGCGCGCATCGTGCATGTCGCTGCCGCGCACCCACGGCTCGGCGATCTTCACCCGCGGCGAAACCCAGGTGCTCGCCACCGTGACGCTCGGCACCTCGTCCGACGAGCAGAAGATCGACGCGCTGCTCGGCGAGCGCTACAAGAAGTTCATCCTGCACTACAACTTCCCGCCGTTCTCGACCGGCGAAGTCAAGTTCCTGCGCGGCCCCTCGCGCCGCGATATCGGCCACGGCGCGCTCGCTGAGCGCGCGCTCGCGCCGGTGCTGCCCTCCGACGAGGAGTTCCCCTACACGATTCGGGTCGTCTCCGAGGTGCTGGAATCCAACGGCAGCTCCTCGATGGCGACCGTGTGCGGCGGCAGCCTCGCCCTGATGGATGCCGGCGTGCCGATCAAGGCCGCGGTCGCCGGCATCGCGATGGGCCTGGTCAAGGATGGCGAGCAGGTGCGGGTGCTGACCGATATCCTCGGCGACGAGGACCATCTCGGCGACATGGACTTCAAGGTCGCCGGCACTTCCGCCGGCATCACCGCGATCCAGATGGACAACAAGGTCGGCGGCGTGACGCGCGACGTGATGCGCCAGGCGCTGCATCAGGCGCGCGACGCGCGGCTGTTCATCCTGAGCGTGATGGACAAGGCGCTCGAACAGCCGCGCAACGAAGTTTCCGCCTACGCGCCGCGGATCGTCACGCTGCAGATCAAGCCCGACAAGATTCGCGACGTGATCGGCCCGGGCGGCAAGGTGATTCGCGGGCTGGTCGAAGAGACCGGCTGCAAGATCGATATCGAGGACGACGGCACGGTGCTGATCGCCTCGGCCGACGGCGACGCGATGCAAAGGGCGATCGACGCGATCCAGGCGATCACCGCCGAGCCCGAGATCGGCCGCATCTACCACGGCAAGGTCCGCAAGATCGTCGAGTTCGGCGCCTTCGTCGAGATCATGCCCGGCACCGACGGCCTGCTCCATATCTCGCAGATCTCCAACGAGCGCATCCGCCGGGTCGAGGACGTGCTGCACGAAGGCGACGAGATCAAGGTCAAGGTGCTCGACGTCGATCGCAGCGGCAAGATCCGGCTCTCGCTGCAAGGAAGCGCAAGCAGGATCAGGGCAAGAACAAGTAGCGGCCCGCCCTGATGATGAACAAAAGCGTTCTGGCCAACGGCGTGCGGATCCTGACCGAGCCGATGCCGCAGGTCCTGTCGGCGACGATCGGAATCTGGGTCGAAAACGGCTCGCGCTACGAGCAGCCGGACGAAAACGGCGTCTCGCACTTTCATCGAGCATCTGCTCTTCAAGGGCACCAAGAAACGCACCGCCGCGCAGATCGCCGAAGCGATCGACGCAGTCGGCGGCGTGCTCAACGCCTTCACCGGCAAGGAATACACCTGCTACTACGCCAAAGTCTTGGGCGAGGACCTCGAACTGGCGACCGATATCCTGGCCGACATTTTTCTCGACTCGCTGTTCGAGCCGGCCGAAATCGACCGCGAGCGCCAGGTGGTGCTGCAGGAGATCTCGCAGGCCGAAGACACGCCCGACGATTATATCCACGATCTTTTCAACCTGAGACCTACTGGGCGGGCCATCCGCTCGCGCTGCCGATCTTCGGCTCGGTGCGCACGGTCAATGCGATCAATCGCGAGCTGCTGACCTCGTTTATGGCCGAGCGTTACCGCGCCGGCCGGGTGTTTATCGCGGCGGCCGGGATGGTCGATCACGACGCGCTGGTGAAGCGACTGCGCTGGACTGTTCGAGCCGCTCGACGGCGACGGCCATCCGGATCCGATCAGCCCACCGGCGGTCCGGCCCGTGCGTGATCAATCATGCGAAGAAGCTCGAGCAGGCCCATCTCTGTATCGGCGGACCCGGCGATCAGCCAGATCCACCCGTTGCGCTACGCCGCCTACGTGCTCAATACCGCGCTGGGCGGCGGGATGTCGTCGCGGCTGTTCCAGGAAGTCCGCGAGAAACGCGGCCGCGTCTACAGCATCTATTCGTTCATCTCGTCGTTTATCGATTGCGGCTACTTCGCGGTCTACGCCGGGACCAGTCCCGAATGGGTCGACGAGGTAATCGAGGTCACGCTCGGCGAGCTGGCCAAGGTCTCGCACGACGGGCTCATGCCGGCGGAGCTGGACCGCGCGCGCAGCCAACTCAAGGGCAACATGCTGCTCGGCCTGGAATCGACCGACTAGCCGGATGAATCGTCTCGCGCGCAACGAGATCTATTTCCGCCGCGATATTCCGCTCGCAGAAGTCGCCTCGGGAATCGAGAGCGTCACCAATGATCAGATCGTCGAGCTGGCGAACCTGTGCTTCAAGCCGGGTGCGATGGGCCTGGTGCTGCTCGGTGATCTGAAAGGCCGCAAGCTCGACGACGCGGTCTGGTCCCCGCTGAAGTAACCCGCCGGCAAAATCACAACGCGCGTCGATCCTGCGGATATCCGTTCCCGGATTCCTTGGGCCGTATCGCACATTCGGCTACGATGGTCGCCGCGTGATGCCGATCCTCAAAATACGGCGACTGCGGGCCACCGCGTCTGCTCCCGCATACCAATCCGCGCACGCCGCCGGGATGGACCTCGCGGCGGACCTCGACGCGCCGGTGATCCTTAAACCGATGGAACGCGCGGCTGTGTCGACGGGTATCGCACTCGAGATTCCGCCGGGCTTTGAAGGGCAGGTGCGTCCCCGCAGCGGACGCGCTATAAAAGAAGGGCTGACGCTGGTCAACTCGCCCGGCACGATCGATTCTGACTACCGGGGCGAACTTAAAGTATTACTTGTAAATCTGGGCGAGCGCGAAATCACGATCCGGTCCGGCGACCGGATCGCCCAACTGGTGATCGCGCCGGTCGTGCGCGTTGAAGTGATCGAAGTCAAGGAGCTCGCAGAGAGTTCACGCGGTGAAGGCGGATTCGGACATACCGGGCGGTGATGCACTAACGCGCCGGTCGAAACGGCCGGCGGCCCCTCCCTGGTCAGGGAGAGGCAAAAACGGGAATCAGTCAGACGAGGCGGATCACGCCGAGGGCGACGCGGCGCTGACCGCGATTGGGCCGATCGATGGCCGCTATCGCTCCCGCACGGCCGCGCTCCGCGATTACTTCAGCGAGTCCGCGCTGATCCGCTATCGCGTGCGGATCGAAGTCGAGTGGTATTTCGCGCTCGCCGCGAATCCGCAAATCGACGCGCTCCCGGCGCTGAACGCGGCAATGGCGCGCCGCCTGCGCGCGCTCTACACCGATTTCGGTCCCGCCGACGCGCGCCGCGTGAAAGCGCTCGAAGCTCAGACCAACCACGACGTTAAGGCGGTCGAATACTTCGTCAAGGAACGCCTCGCCGATATCGACGCGGCGTTGCCGATCGAGATGGTCCATTTCGGCTGCACGTCCGAGGATCTGAACAACCTCGCTTATGCGCTGATCCTGAAAGAGTTCGCCGCGCGCGAACTCGGCCCGAAGCTCGTTGCGCTGATCGACGCGATCGGCTCGCTCGCACGGCGTTACAAATCCGTCGCGATGCTCGCGCGCACCCACGGCCAGGAGGCCACGCCCACCACGATGGGCAAGGAGCTGGCGATTTTCGCCGCGCGCCTGGACCGCCAGCGCCGCCATCTCGACCGCCAGGAATTTCTCGGCAAACTCAACGGCGCGGTCGGCAACTTCAATGCCCATCACGCCGCGTACCGGAGGTCGACTGGATCGAGCACTCACGCGCGTTCGTCGAGGGTCTGGGCCTGGTCTGGAATCCGCTTACCACCCAGATCGAGAGCCATGACTTTATCGCCGAGCTGTTCGACACGATGGTCCGCATCGACACCGTCCTGCTCGGCTTCGCGCGCGATCTGTGGGGCTATATCGCGCTGGGCTATTTTGCGCAGAAAGCGGTCGCGGGTGAGACCGGCTCCTCGACGATGCCGCATAAGGTCAATCCGATCGACTTCGAAAACGCCGAGGGCAATCTCGGCGTCGCGACGGCCCTGTTCCAGCATCTGGGTGTGAAGCTCCCGATCTCGCGATGGCAGCGCGATCTGAGCGACAGCACCGCCATTCGCAGCACCGGCACCGCCTTCGGCCATGTGATCGTCGCGCTGATCTCGATCGGACGCGGGCTCGATCGCATCGAGCTGAACGCCGGACGAATCGCGGCCGATCTCGACGCTGACAACGCGTGGGAGGTTCTGGCCGAAGCGATCCAGACCGTGATGCGCCGTCACGCGCTGCCGCATCCGTACGAAGCGCTCAAAAAGCTGACCCGCGGCCGCACGGTCGATCGCAAGCTGATCGAGCAGTTCGTCGCGTCGCTGCCGCTGAAAAACGTCGAGCGGCGCGCGCTCCTGAAACTCACGCCGCGCACCTACGTCGGACTCGCCGAGAAGCTGGTCGAGCGCTTCACGCCGGAGGCGACGGCGCCGGGGCGACCGCCATACGGCGCAAGTGACCGCCGCAGCGGGCCTCAGCGGCGGCGTGTGTGAATAACCGAAGCGATTTTGTTGATTCTCAGCGCTTTGGCGTTGGTATGGCCAAACGCGCGCAGGTAGTTTGAAGCCGAGATTTGCGGAGGAGCAGAGCCATGGAAAGTACTCCCGAAAAACTCGAGATGTTCTATGAAGGCAAGGCGAAGAAGCTCTATGCGACTTCCGATCCCGATCTCGTAATTGCGTACTTCAAGGACGACGCGACCGCGTTTGACGGCAAGAAACGCGGCACGATCGAGGACAAGGGCGTCGTCAATAACCGGATGTCCGAGCTGTTCTTCAATCTGCTCGAGCGCGAGGGCGTCGCGACTCATTTCGTGCGCCGCCTGAACGAGCGCGAGATGCTCTGCAAGCGGCTGCGGATAATCCCGGTCGAGACCGTGGTGCGCAATGTCGTGGCGGGCTCGATGGCGAAACGGCTCGGCCGCCAGGAAGGCGAGCCGCTGCCGCGGCCGATTGTCGAGTACTACTACAAGTCCGACGAGTTGAGTGATCCGCTGATCCTCCCCGACCATGCGATCGTGTTCGGATGGGCGACGCCGGACGAGCTGGGCCAGGTCAACCTGCTCGCGCTGCGCACCAATGACGTGCTCAGGCGCTTCCTCGATCAGCGCGGCATTCTGCTGGTGGATTTCAAGCTCGAGTTCGGGCGCTTTCACGGCCGGATTTTGCTCGGCGACGAGATCTGCCCCGACACCTGCCGCTTCTGGGACAAGACCACGCACGACAAGCTGGACAAGGATCGGTTCCGGCGCGATCTCGGCGGCGTAGAGGAAGCGTATCGCGAGATGCTGCGGCGGGTGGAGAGCTGACGGCGGCGCGATCGCGCGGCCACGCCGGAAGGGACCAAGTTGCAGGTAAAGGTCTTTGTTACGCCGCGCGGCGGCATTCTCGATCCGCAGGGCAAGGCCGTCGAGCACGCGCTTGGGAGCCTCGGCTTCAAAGGCGTGTCGGGCGTGCGGATCGGCAAGTATATCGTGCTGGAGATCGACGCGCCGTCAGCCGAGCAGGCGCGCGCGTCCGCGCGGGAGATGTGTGAGCAGTTGCTCGCCAATCCGGTGATCGAGGATTTCCGCTTCGAGGTCGAAGACCGATGAGCCGCGGGTGGGACATCCTCACCCGCGCTCGCGATGCTCGTGCGCCCTCCCTTCCTACGCCTCTTCCTGACCAGGGAGAGGCCGGCGAGCGCTGCGCTCGCCGGGTGAGGGTATCTTTCGAATGAAGTGGGGCGTCGTCAGGTTCCCCGGCTCCCTTGATGACGCCGACGCGCTGCACGCCTTGCGCGACGTGATGGGCCAGGACGCCGGCTTTCTCTGGCATAAGGACGAGAGCCTCAACGGCGCCGATTGCGTCGTGCTGCCGGGCGGCTTCAGCTACGGCGACGCGCTGCGATGCGGCGCGATCGCGCGCTTCTCGCCGATCATGAAAAGCGTCGCGCGCTTCGCCGCCGATGGCGGCTTGGTCCTCGGCATCTGCAACGGCTTTCAGGTCCTGTGCGAGGCCCATCTGCTGCCCGGCGCGCTGGTGCGCAACCGCACACTGTCGTTTGTCTGCGAGCACGTGACCGTGCGGGTCGAGAACGCGGCGACGCGCTTCACCAATGCCGCCCGGCCCGGCGCGCTGCTTACGCTCCCGATCAAGCATGGTGAGGGGCGCTACGTCGCGCCCGAAGCCGAATTGCGCCAAATGGAAGAGCGGGGCCAGATCCTGCTGCGCTATGTCGACGCGCACGGAGCCGAATCCGACGACGCCAACCTCAATGGATCGACGAGGGCGATCGCGGGCATCGCCAATGAGCGCTTTAACGTGTTCGGCCTGATGCCCCATCCGGAGCACGCGGTCGAACCGATGCTCGGTGGCGAAGACGGCCTGGTGCTGTTCCGTTCGATCCTGGCGGGCGCACGATGAGCGAGACTCCCGCAGCCGAGACTCCCGTAGCATTGTCCGGCGAGCGTCCAGTCGATCTCGGTCAGGCGCACGCGCACGGCCTCACCACCGACGAATATCGCGTGATCGAGCGGACGCTCGCGCGCACGCCGACCTTGACGGAGTTGGGCGTGTTCTCCGTGATGTGGTCCGAGCACTGCTCGTACAAATCGTCGCGGCGTCATCTGAAGATGCTGCCGGGGCGCTCCGAGCTGGTGGTGCAGGCCGGGCCGGGCGAAAACGCTGGCGCGATCGATGTCGGCGACGGATGGGTCGCCGTCTTCAAGATCGAAAGCCATAACCATCCGTCGTTCGTTGAGCCCTATCAGGGCGCCGCGACCGGCGTCGGCGGAATCCTGCGCGATATCTTCACGATGGGCGCGCGGCCGATCGCGAGCATGGACTCGCTGAAGTTCGGCTCGTTCGACCATCCACGCACGCGCTATCTGCTCGGCGGAGTGGTCGGCGGGATCGGCGGCTACGGCAACTGCGTCGGCGTGCCGACCGTCGCGGGCGAGGTGATGTTCGATCCGGCCTACGACGCGAATATTCTGGTCAACGCGTTCTCTCTCGGGCTCGCGCGCAAGGGCGAACTGTTCAGCGCGCGCGCCGCCGGCGTGGGCAATCCGGTGATCTACGTCGGTTCGGCGACCGGCCGCGACGGTATCCACGGTGCGAGCCTGCTCGCGTCCGCGGAGTTCGACGCCACCAGCGCGGCCAAGCGTCCGACCGTGCAGGTGGGCGATCCCTTCACCGAAAAGCTGCTGATCGAAGCGTGCCTGGAGGCGATGCAGACCGGAACGATTGTCGCGATTCAGGACATGGGCGCGGCCGGCCTGACCTCGTCGTCGAGCGAGATGGCGGCGCGCGGCGGCGTCGGAATCGAGCTGGACCTCGACCGGGTGCCGCTCCGCGAGCCCGGGCTGACGCCTTACGAAATTCTGCTCTCGGAATCGCAGGAGCGGATGCTGATCGTATGCGCACGCGGGCGCGAAGCCGAGCTGATGGCGGTGTTCGAGAAGTGGGACCTGCACGCGGCCGTAATCGGGCGGGTGACCGAGGGGAATCGCTGGCGCGTGCGCTTCGGCGGCAACCTGGTCGCCGATATTCCGGTGATGGCGCTCGCCGACGAGGCTCCGCTGTACGATCGTCCGACGGCCGCGCCGAAGTGGGTCGCGCGGGGTCCGGTCGTCCTGCGTGAAGTTCCCGCGCCGCGCGACGCTTTGCGCCGCCTGCTCGACAGTCCCAACGTCTGCTCGCGGCGATGGGTCTATCGCCAGTACGATTCGCGAGTGCTGAGCAACACGATCGTCGGTCCGGGCGGCGACGCCGCGGTGCTTAGAATCAAGGACTCGCGTCGCGGACTGGCGCTGAAAGTGGACTCGAACCCGCGCGCCTGCGCGCTCGATCCGTATATCGGCACGGTCGCAACCGTGGTCGAGGCGGCGCGCAACGTCGCCTGCACGGGAGCCCATCCGGTGGGAATCACCAACTGCCTCAACTACGGGAATCCCGAGCGGCCCGAGATCATGTGGCAGTTCGTGCGCGGGGTCGAGGGTTTGCGCGACGCCGCGCTTGCGTTGGGGACGCCAGTCGTGAGCGGCAATGTGAGCTTTTACAACGAGACCGAGGGGCGCGCGATTCCGCCGACACCGACGATAGCAGTGGTCGGGCTGTTCGCGGATGTCGCGCATCATGTGCCGAGTTTCTTCCGCCGACCCGGCGATGCGATCGTGATGGTCCGCACTAGCGCGCCGGCGCTCGCCGCCAGCGAGTACGCGACGCTGTTCGGAGCGTCGGGCGGTACGCTCACGGCGATCGATCTGGGGCGCGAAAGGGTGCTGATCGGGGGGCTGGTTGCTGGCGCGGAGCTGGGGCTGATAAACTCAGCTCACGACGTGTCTGAAGGCGGACTTGGTGTGGCGCTGGCGGAAGCGTGCTTTGGTTCCGAATCGCGGGTTGGCGCCGAGATCGACGAGTTGCCCGCCGGCGATGCCGGGGTGGAATTGTTTGGCGAAGGCGCGTCGACGGTCGTGCTCTCGGTTGCCCCGGAGAATGTTGGACGAGTGCAGGAACTTTTTCCGAATCTCCAATGCCGCGTTATCGGCCGGGTGACTTTGGAACCCAGGCTGCGGATCGGCGACGTGCTGAACGAGGACATCGCGGAGTCGGACGAATCTACGAGCAGGCGATTGCGCGCAGGCTTGACGCCCATGATTGAGGACCACGAACTCGCGGTCGAAGAGTCCAACTTGGACGTCCTCCACGAAGAGTGCGGCGTCTTCGGCGTCTACGGCCATCCGGAAGCCGCCAACCTGGTATATCTCGGCCTCTACGCGCTGCAGCATCGCGGGCAGGAATCGGCGGGAATCGTCTCGTCCAACGGCAAGGCGCTGATCGCGCATCGCGGGATGGGCCTGGTCGCGGACATCTTCAACAACGAGGTGATCGCCAGCCTGGAGGGCACCAGCGCGATCGGCCACAACCGTTACTCGACGACCGGCTCAACCACGATCAAGAACTGCGGCCCGATGGTGGTCGAATATGCGCGCGGCGGTCTGGCGCTGGCGCACAACGGCAATCTGGTCAACTTCCAGGAGTTGCGCGAGCGGTTGGAGAGTTCCGGATCGATCTTCCAGTCTTCGTCCGACAGCGAAATCATTATCCATCTGATCGCCGGCTCGAAGGCGCCGACGATGCCCGATCGGGTCGCCGAAGCGCTCGCCCAGGTGGAGGGCGCCTATTCGGTGGCGATTCTGACCGAGCGTGAGATGATCGCCGCGCGCGATCCCTACGGCTTTCGTCCGCTCGTGCTGGGAAATCTCAACGGCGCGCCGGTAATCGCTTCGGAGACCTGCGCGCTCGACCTGGTGCACGCCGAGTACGTGCGTGAAATCGAGCCCGGTGAGCTGTTGATAATCAATGATGAGGGGATGCGGTCGATCCGGCCGCTGCCCGCGGCGCCGGCCAAGCGCTGCGTCTTCGAGTACGTTTACTTCGCGCGGCCCGACAGCCTGCTCTACGGGCGCAATGTTTATCAGGTGCGCAAGATGCAGGGGCGGGCGCTCGCACGCGAATGTCCCGCCGAGGCGGACATCGTCGTGCCGGTGCCGGATTCGGGCAATCCGGCGGCGCTCGGCTACGCGGAGGAATCGGGCTTGCCGTTCGAGATGGCGCTCGTGCGCAGCCACTATATCGGACGCACGTTTATCGAGCCGCGTCAGGCGATTCGCCATTTCGGGGTGAAGATAAAGTTCAATCCGGTGGCTGAGCTGCTGGCCGGCAAGCGCGTGGTGCTGGTTGAGGATTCGCTGGTGCGCGGCACCACCCTGCGCAAGGTGATCCCGATGTTGAGGCAGGCGGGCGCGCGCGAGGTGCACATGCGGGTCGCATCGCCGCCGCAGACCAATTCCTGTTTCTATGGAATCGATACGCCCACGCGCGAGGAGCTGCTCGCCTCGCACTCGTCGCTCGAAGAGATCCGGCAGTTCATCACGGCCGACACGCTCGGCTACCTGAGCCGGGGGGGTCTCTACTCGTTCGTGGGCGGCAAGCGCGAGGGCTTTTGCGACGCGTGCTTCACCGGCGAATATCCGGTGGCGATTCCGCAGGAGCGCGCCGTGAACCAGTTGCATCTGTTCGAGGCCACCGAGAATCGCGGCAACCATTCCGGCCGCTGATCGGTCGGGCCTGCCGCGCCGCGCGCGACCTTCTGCGATCGCTAGTGATCTGGTTTCAACCGCGCGCCGACCGCTTCGTCGCGCTGGATGAATCAATCTCGCGATTCGCCCGATACCCGTGATCGCCCGCCTTTGGAACGTCGAGCTTCGCGTTCAAATTCTTTGCGAGTCGAGCAGCACGGTCTTCGGGTATATTTCGTGCGCGTACATCAGACGCTCCGCATGACTCCAGCGATGGCAGCGGGCGTTACGAATCGGCTATGGTCCCTCGAGGAATTGGTCGAGCAAACGTCGAACGTGGAGATGCCCCGATGAAAATGGCGCGCGTGATCCTGTTTACTGGCCAGATCGATGCGATGAGCAAATTCTACGGAGAAGTGCTTGGGCTCAAGCAAGTCACGAATGAAAAAGGCTGGCGGGAGTTTGCGGCAGGCGGCGCACGGATCGCGCTGCATTCCGGCCCTTCATCGCCGGGGCGCAAGGGTCCGAAGATTGTATTCCACGCCAGGGACGTTGCTGCCATGCGTGAAACGCTGGTGGCGCGAGGCGCACGTTTCGGCAAGGTCAGACCGGGGGAGATGTTTTGCCTTTGCGACGGCAAGGACCCGGACGGCAATCCCATTCAATTGTCTGACCGCTGAAATTCAAATTAGCTCACTACCCGATCGCTTTGACCAATTGCGCTCTGCCGATGCTAAGCTCACCGGGGGCGTCCTTGCCCATTGAACAGTGGGAAACGCGGGTATCCGGATCGAGCGCATCCACACGCGCGAGTCGCTGGAGGAATTCGCGCGCTTGCCCTATCGCGTCTACGCCGAGCGCGCCGCCTGGTGGCCGCCCGACGTGCAACACGAAATCGATTTGCTCTCGGGCCGCACTCCGCTCTCCGTCATATCTGGAACTGATGCCGCTGGTGGCGCGGCGGGACGCGGCGCTGGTGGGACGCGTGAGCGCGGTCGTCAACCATCGCTACAACCAGCACTGGAACGAGCGGGTCGGTCAGTTGATCCATTTCGAGGCGCTTGCCGAGCAGGACGAAGCGGTGGCCGCGATGCTCGAAGAGGCGTCGCAATGGCTCTTGAGCCGCGGCATGAAGGCCGCGCGGAGCGGCTTCGCGGCGTTTCTCGACTATCCGTATGCGATCGACAACTACGGCGAGTTGCCGTCGTTCCTGCTGCGCGGCAATCCTGACTACTACCATCGCTACTTCAAGAACGCCGGCTTTGCGACCGAGAAGGCGATGGTTGACTACACGGCCGCGCTGACGCCCGAGATCCTCGCGCGCTACCAGCACATCTGTGACTCCGCGCAGGCCGCCGGCGTGAGTATCCGCAGTTGGCGCGACTATGGCTTTGCGGCCGCGGTCGACGCCTGGACCGAGGTGACCAACGCCGCCTTCGAGCGCCATTGGGGATGGAACCCGGTGACGCTCGGCGAGAGCCGCCCGATGCTGATCCCGCTGGGCGAGACCGCAGTCGCGGACCTCTCGATGATCGCCTGCGCGGACGGACGGCCGATCGGCGCGGTTTTCTCGGTGCCCGGATTTCAGCGCTTTGCTGGCCCAGGTTCGTCCGGGCGTGCGGATCGCGCTCGAACGGGGCGGCGGCACGCGCGGCGCATTGATCAATATCGGCGTGATCGGCCCGGCGCGCTCGCGCGGCGTGGGGCTCGCGAGGCGCTGCGCGATCGTTCCTCGCGATGGCGGAGCGGCGGATGCGTTACGCGGGCTATACGCTGGTGCTTGACGACAACTGGCCGTCGCGGCGGACCGCCGAGCGCCTCGGCGCTCGCGTCACCGGGAACTTCGTTGCGTACCGGCGCGAGCTTTAGCCGCTTGCGAAACGCGCGGTTGCGGGATCGCCGACTGAGGCGATATAAGCTGAAATCTGCTGCGGTGGCTTGAATGTGGGTAGCTGACGCTTACGCCCAGCCGCATAGGTAGGCGCCAGGGAGGGTTTCATGAGTTTTGGACTCGGTCGCACGGGGTTTGTAATCGTAGCGCTGCTGGCATTTGCGCCTATCGCGCACGCTCAGGTTAAGCCGGGCGACAGGATCACTCCCGATAACGCCGCCTTGGTCAAAGACCTGGTTAGTCCCGGCGTTTACGTCGCAGTGACCAAAGGGATGGAGATCAACGTGATCGCTCCCCAAGCGATCGATTGGCCACCCCCCTACCAGGAAGCGACCGAGAAGTACGCCTCGCAAGTCCGCCTCGGGAGCGACCATCGCAGTTTGATTGGCTACGCCGCCGGCCAGCCGTTCCCCCTGCTCGATCTCAATGATCCCGACATCGCGACCAAGATCGTGTGGAACAATGAGTTCCGGCCGCTGGGGACCGACGACGTCGACCTGCGCTTCTACGAATGTCAGGTCGAGTACACCAAGCTCGGTGGTCCGCAGAATATGCTCGACTATTCCGAGACCGGACACTTGGCCAGCTATTACAATCTGGGCCGCACGGAGGTTGAGCCGCTGCCGATCGATCCGGACTACAAACATACCGGAATCTGGTGGTACGAGGCCGCCTACCCGGTGATCTCACCGGCCTCGGATCGGGGCGGTGGCGGCTTGCGCCTGCGCTACTGGGATCCTAGTCGGGGCGATGACGCGTGGTCTTATTCCCCGGACACCCGCCGGCTGCGCCGGGTCAACGAGACCATCCTAAGCTCCGCGACCGGTCTCAGCACCTGGGATCCTGATCATGTGGGCGGGTTTTCCGCCAAGCCGCAGGAATACGACTACAAATTCCTGGGCGTCCGCCAGATGCTGGGCTGCGCGCATGCGGCCCATTCGCCGGAGCGGCCATGCCTGAGCGACGGCGGCGCAACCACCTGCCCGGAGGACTGGGAGATGCGCCGGGTGTATCGTGATCGAAACCGATCCGCGCCACTCGCGAATCCCCGGCGCGCTGCAATCCAAGACCATCTCGTATGTCGACACCGAGATGTGGTTCAACCCCTACGTCGACAGCTACGATCGCCGCGGCGATCTCTGGAAGACGCAGATCTACTGGCTCACGTATCGCGACCGTCCGGTCCCGGACGCGCGGGTCGCGATTTATCCCTTCAAGCGCTCGTTCGTGGTTTCAGCCTCGAGCATCGACGTTCAGACCGGGCTCTCTACCGCCTGCTATCTGCCGGGCCGCGATACGCCCGAACGCGAGTGCTGGTATATCAACATGGGCGCGGTGAATCGCAACTTCTTCCAAACCGACGCGATGGTCCGGGCGGGCCACTGAGATCTTCGCTGCCGCGCGGGTGCTGATTCCGGCGCAGCCTCACTTGATGGCCAGCGCGTTCGGCGGCGAGCCGACGCCGCCCGGAATGTTAAGCGGCGCGGAGGTCAGGAAGAATTCGTAGCGCCGGTCGGCGGCGCAATCTGCGGCCAGATCTTCCAGGTTCCACATCTCGCCGATCGGCATCCCGAACAGCCCGAGCAGATGGAAGTGCAGAAAGTTCGGGTCGCCGGGCTCTTTGGGCAGCGCCTCGAGCGCGGGTGAATCTGCCGCGATCGCCGCCAGATGGTGGTCCCAGATCCATTGCGCGACGCGCGGCGTGCCCTCGATTCCCGGAACCCTGGTCTCGCGCGCTAAATCGGCCCGCAGTTCCGGACTCGCTTGCAGATAGAACTGGGTCCAGCCAATTCTGATGACCAGGATATCGCCGGCGCGCAGCCGGGTCTTTTGTTCCGCGAGCGTTGCTTCAAGGTCTTCCAGCGGAATCACGCCGGCCCTGGTGAAGTCGATCGTCTTGTGCCGCCGCTTGTAATGGCGCGCGATATCGGCCAGCACGCCGCGGCCCGCGATCCCGCGCCGGGCCAAATTGTCGATTCCGAGCCGCGATCCGCCACGCGCCGCCATCTCATTGTCGGGCACGCCGTTGTACGCCCCCAGCGGATGTTTCACATGGCAGAGTGCGTCCCACTGCGACGATGCCTGTGGATAGAAATTGTCGAGACAGTCGTCGGCGACGATCGCTTCTGCACCGGGAAACGGAAAGGCCTTGTGGACGTGTTTACCGCGCCCGAAAAGCGGTGGGTCGGGAATATTAATTGGCAGATTGAGCGGGAAGACCTTGCCGGTGCGGATGTTCGCGGCGGCCTGGCGCACCCGCTGCGGCGTGAGCAGGTTGATCGTGCCGACCTCGTCGTCGTCGCCGAACACGCCCCAAGCCGCGCCGGCCGGCGCACCGGCTCGTACCGGAAGCGCGGCGTAGCTGGGCAGCTTGAGTTCCGCGCGGCCGGGCGCGGCCGCGACTTGGGGCGCGCCGGGGCGCTGGGAGCTTTGCGCTTCGGCTTGATGGCGCGAGCTTTCGTCTTGGCCATGTTCCCACCTCGCGAAGCCGCAGTGCGCGGCGCTCGCGCCACTCTCATATCAGGTCGCGGGAGAATCGCAATAGGGAAATCAAGCAGCTTCTTTCGACGCTAAAACGCTTGAGACGGGCGACGCCCGATGCTATTCTGAGATGTTCTCCTTGCTCCCACGGGGGCTTTGTCCATAAGGAGGTCCGCATTGCGGCGCTACGAAACTGTCTTCATTTTGCGTTCCGACCTGGGTGATATCCAGTCCCGGGAAACCATCAAGCGCTTCGAGGGGATCGTCGCCACCGGCGGGGGCGAACTGATCGAAACCGACGAGTGGGGCGTGCGCGAGATGGCCTACAAAATTCGCAACGAGCGGCGCGGCCTTTACGTGCGGCTCGACTACACGGCCCCGGCCGCCGCGGTCAGCGAAGTCGAGCGTAACCTCAAACTTTCAGACGGGGTCCTGCGCTACCTGTCCGTGATGCTTGAAGAGCAGGCGGACGCGGCCCGGATCCGCGCTGAAATCGAGACTCGCAAGCGGCGGGCTGAAGAGGCCCGGGCCGCGGCCGAGAGCCGCGCCGCGGCGGCTGCGGCCGCCGCCCAGATTCCGGCCGCCGCCGCGATTCCGGACGCGCCCGAGGAACTCCAGACGCCTGAAAGCGACGAGCCGGAGACCTCCGAGCCCAACGGTGGCGAGCAACAGAATTGAGCTGTGGGGGCGATTGGTAAATCCGCCGGAAGCTTCGAACCACGCCAGGCGGCACTCCGCTCCTGCGCTTGCAGGTCGAGTGCGGCGCGCCGGGCGAGGAGTTGCGCCTGCCGGTCGTGATGGTCGGCGAGGCGGCGCGTGCGACGGCCGCGCAGCTTCACTCCGGACAGGAGCTGCGCGTGGCAGGGCGCCTGAGGCCCGTCGCGCGAGCCGCGAATGCGGGCGTCGCGAGGCAATCAGTCGAGGTGCTGGCGAACGAAATCAGACCGGCCGGGGATTGAATTGACCCGGCGGATCAGGCTGGTAGTCAAGGATTGGTGATGGCAGAGAACGACAGCGAACAATCGCAAGATTATCCACGATTGCGATCCGGCGGCGGGCGCGGCGATGGGGAGCGCGGCGGCGAGGGGCGGCCCGGGGACCGCGGCGGACCGCGGCGGCGTCCCAGTGGCCGGCGCAAGGTCTGCCGCTTCTGCGCCGACAAGACCCTCAAGGTCGATTACAAGGACGTCCGCACGCTTCAGACGTTTATCACGGAGGGCGGCAAGATCGTGCCGAGCCGCACCTCCGGCAACTGCGCGCGCCATCAGCGCCAGCTTGCGGTCGCGATCAAGCGTGCGCGGGTGATCGCGCTGCTGCCGTTCTCGACGCTGGGTTGAGCGGAGAGCGCAGCTTGGATCTTGATCCCATCGCTTTCGGATACGCCGGTAGAGGCCGCGTGTGAAGCTTAAGGTGGCAATCGGCGTCATTCGGGCCGCAGCGTTGTCTGCGGCGCTGTTCCTGGCCGGCGGCGCGATCCCGTTTGCCGGTACGCTCCTGATGCTGTTCACGCCGGCCCCGATAATGTCGCATGCGATCGGGCGTCCGGGGGCGATCTGGCGGACGATCGTGGCGGTGGTGCTGACCGCGATTGCGGTCCTGGCCGCGGCCGGTCCGTTTGCACTGCTCGCCTACACGGTATCTTTCGGTCTGGCGACGGCGATCATCTGCTATATGCTGGAGCGCGCCGCGCGCTTTGAGTCGATCGTCGCGGTAACAGTGGTTGCGGTGATGGCCGCCGGGACGGCGGCGGTGCTGATCGCCGTCGGTTCGCCGGCCGCGCTGCTCGCCAATTTCCGCGACGGGCTCACCGCGGCGCTGGCGCGAACCGGGGATTTCTACAAGGCAACGGGCATCAGCAACGGATTGGACGCGGACGCCCGCGCCAAACTGGCCGACACTATCCTGCAACTGAGCCCGGCCCTGACCGTAATCGGCGCGGCCTTCGCCGTGCTGGCCAACCTGGCGATCTTCTGGCGCTGGGCGGGCAAGAATCGGCTGCCCTACAAGCTGTTTGGCGATCTGGCCAGATGGTCGACGCCCGAGTGGCTGATCTGGGTGCTGATCGCGACCGGCTTCGTGCTGTTCGCTCCGTTTGAGCCGGCGCGCACCGCAGCGCTGGACGGATTCGTCTGCGTGGCCACAATCTACTACTGCCAGGGGCTGGCGATTGCCGCCTTCTACCTGAAGATGCTGTCCACGCCCGCCCCCTGGCGTGGCGTAGTGTACTTCATTACCGGCGTCCAGCCGATGTTGGCGGCGCTGGTCGCCACGGTCGGAGTCTTCGACTTGTGGATCGATTTCCGCCGCCTGAGGCCGCCCAGCCAGGAGGCGGACACCTTCAGCGATCTGCTTTAGCAGAGGAAGAAAACTAACCATGAACGTACAGGTGATATTGCGAGAGGACGTCACGAACCTCGGCCAGACCGGGGACGTGGTCAAGGTGCGGGCCGGCTTCGCCCGCAACTACCTGTTGCCGCGCAAGCTGGCGGTCGAAGCCAACCCCCGCAATCTGCGCGAGTTCGAGCATCACAAGCGCCTGGCCGTGATGCACGGCGAGGCGAAAAAGAATTCGGCGCTCGGGGTCAAGGCGCGAATCGAGGCGCTGGCGATTGTGATCAAGGCGCGCGCGGGCGCAGAGGGCAAGCTGTTCGGCTCGGTAACCAATATCGATGTCGAACGGGCGTTGCGCGAGCACGGCCTCGAGGTCGAGCGGCGCAAGATTCTGCTGGTTGAGCCGATCAAACAACTCGGCGACGTTATCGTTGCGATCAAGCTCGATGCCCAGGTAGAGGCGAGCCTCAAGCTCAGCGTTGTGGCGGAATAAGGCGGTCCATGATCAAGCTTTACGACTTCCTCCCGTGTCCATTTGGCCAGAAGGTCCGGATCGTGCTGGCGGAAAAATCGCTCACCTACGAGTTTACCGAGATCGATCTGCTCAAGGGTGAGCAACGCCGTCCGGATTTCCTGCGGCTCAACCCCTACGGCAAGGTGCCGGTGTTGATCGACGAAGACACGACGATCTACGACTCGACGATCATCAACGAGTATCTGGACGATGAGTATCCCGATCCGCTGCTGTTGCCGGCGATGGGGGCGAGTACGCTGCGGGCGCGGGCGCGCCTGTTCGAGGATTTCGCCGACAACGCCTTCACGCCGCAGGTCGGTCAATTGATGGCGGAATTCGGCAAGCCCGAGGCCGAGCGCGACGCGACCCGGCTCCAGCGTTTGCGGCAGGCAGTGGAGCGCGTGCTCGACTACCTCAACCACGAGCTGAACGGGCAGCAGTTCCTCGCCACCGAGTTCTCGCTGGCGGATATCGGCTTCGCACCGCGCCTGGTGCTGCTCAAAGACCTGGAAATCGAAGCGGGAAACGGCCGGCCCAATGTCGATGGATGGCTGAAGCGGCTGCTCGAGCGGTCCAGTATCCAGGAGCTCCAGGGACTCACGATCGAGCCCGTTGCCGGGATCTAGAAGCTGCCGGGGAGAGAATATCGAGGCGGCCGAAGATGGTCTCGGCGGCCGGCGCCCGCTACTCCCGGCGCCGATTAGCGCGGTGACCAGCGCCTAGCCGCGCAGCTCCCGGAAGGCGTCTTCGTTGGCGGCCTCTTCGAGCGATAGGCCGCGGGTTTCCTCGATCAGAATCCCGAACAGCACCGCGCCCGGCACCGCGAGCATCGCCAGCCATCCGACCGCTACCGATGCGCCGCCGACCCGGTGCGTCACCACCGAGATTGTGAGCTCCGCGGTGAGCGAGCCGATCGCGCTGATCAGCGCGAACCAGCCGAGCATCGTGCCGCGCAGCGCGGTTGGGAACAGCTCGGTCGCGGCCGCATTCGAGGCTACGATGGTGGTGTTGTTCACGAAGTTGAGCAACAGGAACGATCCGCACAGCCAGCCGAAGACGAACGCAAAGCCCGCCGGCGGACCCCAGAAAAAGAGCAGGGCGCCGACCGCGACCGCGATCCCTGATCCCGTCACCGTTGGCACCCGTCCGAAGCGCTCGGCCGCCCAGGCGCCGGCCGGGAATCCGGTCAACCCGAGTCCGCCGCCCAGGATCATCATCAAGCTGGCCGCTCCGGCCGGCAATCCCACCACCGAGACCGCATGGAAGTAGCCCCACGAACCGATTCCTTCTGATGCGATCGCCCCGAGCAGCGTGCAGGCCAGCATGGTGAGCGATCGCTTGCGGTAGAGCGGAACGAAGACGTCGTAAAAGCGGCTGCGCGTGGCCTCGCCCTCCTGCGCGGCGAGCTCCCAGCGGCCGCTCTCCGGAATCGCCCGCGCCAGCCGCGGCAGAAAAACGATCGCGGCGGCCGCCACGGCCAGCATCCAGCGCCACGACCATCCTTCGGCGACCAGCAGCGGCATCGCGGCGACGCACACGCCGGAGCCCGCCGAAGCGGCGAAGCCGCCCAGGCTTTGCCCGCGCGCGCGCCGCGCGATCGGCAACGCCTCCGCGAGCATCACGATCGACGCCGCCGCGCCAGCGCCGGCGAAAGAGTTCAGCGCGATCTCGAAAGCCACGAACAGCGCCAGCCTGGTCGAGAGCGCCGCGCCCAGCGCACAGGCCGGCATCGCCGCGGTCGACCAGATCAGCACCCGGCGGCGCCCCAACCGGTCGACCATCCGTGAGAGCGCCAACGAGCCCAGCGAGGCGAGCGCCAGCCACGCCAGCACGCCGGCCAGCGCGGACTCATCGAGCCCGAAACTGCGGGCGATCCAGGGCGAGGCGATGGCGACGATCCCGGTGGCATAGCCCTGGTAGAAGAGCGCCGCCATCAGAACCCGGACTGTTGGCTGCGCCGCAGCCCACGCCGCATCGGTTTCTTCGATGCCTGGAGCGGTGTTGAGATCGGGAAACTGCGATGCCTGGGGAGGGGACGCCATCAGATGGTCACGTATAGTGCGCCGATGCACAGGCGCGCCGCAGGGTGAGCATAGCCGAGCGGGGACGCGTGAAGGAATGCGCCGGGACGGGCTTATTTTGAGGTTGCGGCTTTGATATCTTGAAGGGCTGTCGTGAGATTATCCGGACATCCGAAGAACAAGCGCGTCCCGCGTTGCGCGGTGGCGCTGATCGCGATCGTCGCGATAGCGATTTCAGGAACGCGTGCGGGCGCGCAGACCGTGCCGCCGCAGACGCTGCGCAGCGCCGCAGCGATCGTGGGAATGCGGGGCGGACAGCGCACGATGCTCGGCAGCGCCTTCTTTATCGAGGTGCCCAGCAAGCGGTTTCCGGGTAGTTCGTTCGTCTACCTGGTCACTGCGCATCACGTGCTGCTGGATTCGGACGGCGCGCCGATTCCCAAGCTCTGGGTGGTGCTCGAAGACGCCCGCAGCGGCGTCAGCCGCGAAGATCCGCTGCCCGACGAACGGCACTGGCTGCTCGACCTCAAGCACGAATCGGCCGATATCGCGGCACTGCCGTTCGGACCTCCGACGGCCAATATCGCGCCGATTCCGCTCGGGGATCTGTTCGCCACCGCGAGCGAGGCCAAGGTCGGCGAGATGCCGGATAGCATCGATGCGGGCGCGCCGTGTTATTACCTGACCGCGGCGTCGCTCGGCGCGCAGCATCCGCGCTTCGTCCCGCTCGCGCGATTCTGCCGGGTGTCGGTAGCGGAAGCCGCCGAGGCCACGGTCACCGGCGCCGGCAATCAGGTGTTGTACTTCGTCGACGCGCCCGCGACCTCGGGGCTGCGCGGCGCGCCGGTGTTCGTCAATACGGGCGACCACTACGTCCTGTTCGGGATGATGGAGCCGCAGGCCCAGGCCAGTCTCGACTCGGCGCTGGCCGGGCTCGCCGGCGTGATGCCCGCCGACTACATTGCCGAGACGGTGGAGGCGCTGGCTGCGGCGCAGGAAAAGAAGTCCAAGTCGAAAAGTTCGATCGGAAATTGATGGTATCGCCGGTGCGGCGCGGTGCGGATGGTCGAGCGCGAGCGTCGCGGCGCGGGTTCTGTCCGGTTCCGAATCAGGACAGTGTCGCGGGGCGATGCGGCTTGATTTAGGCAGCGCGGGCAGATACCAAGAAAGGTTCAAAGTTCGGCATCGCTCCCCGGTAGCTCAGTCGGTAGAGCAGACGGCTGTTAACCGTCGGGTCGCTGGTTCGAATCCGGCCCGGGGAGCCAACCTGAAAATCACGCGAACGTCAAACGCGATTGACCGTTCGGGGAGGCTTCGGACGAGAAACGATCTGAAGTTTCTCGATCAACTCGAAATGCCGCCGATTATTGGTCAGAAGTACGAGGCCCCGGTGCAACGCGGTTGCGCCAATCAGAAGGTCGAAGTCACCAACAGTCTTGCCCCGGCTCTCAGCCTGCCGCGTTGGCGGCCGGAAAGGCGTACGATTTCATGGTCTATCCCCAGCAATTCCGTACCGGGCAGAAAATCCTGGAGCGCTGATTCGCTTTTTCGCGGGTCGCGGGAATAGAAAACGCCTTCGTAGAGTTCAGCGAAGAGATCACCGAAATCGCCAAGCCGCCCGCGCTGAGATCCTGAATGCGCGCAACGACTGCCGGATGGCCGTTCAGGTAGTGGATCACCCAGTCGGTGTCGACGAGATACTGCACCGATCAGACGCGGGGCAGGGGCGGGTGGCGACAAGGCGAATCGGCATAGACATTTGCGATGAGGGCGTCGGCGTCGACCATGCCCTGCCACCCGCCGGCCGCCCGGTGCAAGGCTTCGAGGTCTGCCGCCGCGACGGGTTCCGAAATAGTTACCAGGAATCTCGTCTCCATCGCGAAGCGGAATTCGCTCGAAGCAGATCGAAGACTGGTGCCTCGAACGCGAGCGCGCACGACGCGGTTCCTGGTTGCGATGCTTTTGGGCCCGGCCATGGCGGCGATCGTATCTTGGCCTCCGGGCCGGGGCAGACGCAGGGAGCCAGTCCCCGTCCCTTCCGTCGGATCGCTGGTTCGAATCCGGCCCGGGGAGCCGTCGGGAAAAGCACATCCGGCGTCAGGACGCGCGCTGCCAGAACTCGCGCAGCAGCACGCTCGTCAGCTTCGAATGCTCCTCGGGAAAGAACAAGCGCGCTCCGGGCACCATGATCACGCCTTTTAGCTCGGGCAGATTTTGCTTGAGCCATTCGAGCGACGCAGGCCCTTCGAAGAAACGTCGGCGTCGCCCCAAATCACCTGGGTGGGAACCTTGAGCTGCCGCAGCTGCGGTGCGGCCGCGACCAGTTGCGCGACGTCGTGCTCGACATCGACAAAACGCCGCGCGTTTCGCGAGTTGTCGTCCGAGGCCAGGATCGGTTCGAGGTAGACGTGAAATGCCTCGACGGGAATCCGCTGCGGGTCCTCGTATGCCAGCGCGAATGATTGCCGCGCCGTAGTGGGATTTTCGAGCATCGCGCGGAACGTCGCTGCCGACGCTTGCGAGGTCGCCATGTCGAACACGCTCTTGAGCACCGCATTCGGCCACAGGTTCTGCACCTCGCAGTTGGTGAGCGTGAGCGTGCGCACGCGCGCGGGGAAGTGCGCCGCGAAGATCTGGCTGGTGCCGCCGCCGCTGTCGTTGCCGATCAGATCAACCGTGTCCACTCCGATCGTATCGAGCAACGCAGCCAGCATCTTCGCCTGTGCCGCGAAGGAGAGATCCTGGCCGATGGAAACTTCGCTGTAGCCCAGCCCCATCAGGTCGGGCGCGATACAGCGCCGGATCGGGCTCAGGTCGTCGATCACGTTGCGCCATTGGAAGCCGTTGAGCGGATAGCCATGCAGGAACATCGCAACCGGGCCGGCGCCGCGCTCGACGTACGCGATCCGGCCGAACGGAGTAGCTGCGAATTTTCGCGACTTATGGAACTCTTGCGCATTCATGCGATCGGTCCTCCGAATTCATGGACTCTGTGATACGGATCGAATTCGGAAAGGGCGCCGGATGCAACAGGAGCAGGGTGCAAATCGGCGGAGCCGCAAAAAGAAGGAACAAACCGAGAAATTCGGTCTTCTTAGGCGGCGGTGAGCGTCTTCACCGGCGGCGAGTTCGCGGGAACGGCGCCGGGGTCAAGCGAGCGCGCCCGGGCGAACTCGGTTTCCGCTTCATCCTCGCGTCCTGACTCGGCGTTCAGAAGGTCGCCGAGCGCGAGGTGTGCCTGGGCTTCCTCGGGAGCAAGCCTGATCGCGGTTCGAATTTCAGCTTCAGACTCGGCGAGCTTACCCTCATTGGCGAGCACTGAGCCCAGCTCGAGATGATAGCCGGACCGGGCGCCATCGATCGCAATTGCCACCCGATACTGCTGTTCGGCCAGCGACCATTCGGATTGGCCCAGGTACAGTCTTGCGACTCTCACATGTGCCTCCGCGCCTTTCGTTGCTCCGCGCCCGGTACCAAACGCCGTCGTTAGGACCGTCCCGGCGAGAACGGCGATCAGGCAGAGCCTTAGCGTCAAGACCTGGCGCGATTGCGAATAGCAACGCAGTCGAGTCGTATCAGTGGTCATAATGCAACACCTTCACCCGGATCGAACGCGACTCTAATGCGGGCCAAGGAGGCCAAGGTCAAGGTGCGCCGCGCTCAGATGCCGATAAAGCAATTGGCGGGCCGCGACCGAAACCGCTTTTGTTCCAACGCTTCTTTCGGGGAACAGCCCGGTAAGGTTTACCGGGGAAACGAGATCACCTGATAAAGTTTCAAAATTGACACTTCGCAATTGACACTATCGGTGCTGGGCCTGATCGGCGCTTCAGTGTGGAATCTCCGAACGCCTCGGCTTTTCGAGGGAGCCGATCGGATCGATATTCGCGGTTGAGCGGGCAGCCGCTCAAGGCTGCTTGTGGGGTACGGATCGGCCCTGAAGCCCATGTGAACGGGGCCGTGCGCTTCTGAACTTCTCCTACTTCGCGCCGCCGCCGTTCGACCCGCGCTGCGGGACGATTCCTTGCTGCAGCCGCTCCTGCAGATTCTGCGGCCGCGGAATGCCGATCGCTGAGTCGCCTTCGAGCTTGTCGAGCATCTCCTTGCCGCCGACCTGCTCGATGAGCCGCTTCGGGAGCGCCTCGATGAGGTAGTCCGCCGGCATCTTCGGAGCGTCGTCGCGCTTGCGCTTCATCACCATCTCGATGATCGGCTCGAGCTCCTTCATCTTTTTGGCGCGAATGGGGCCGTCGCGCTCCGCGAACTCGGGCAGCACCTGCCTGCCGAACAGCTCGATCGATTCCATGATGTGCTCGTGGCGGTTCTTGCCGGCCTGCATCACGAAGATCATCTGATCGACGCCGGCGTCCTCGAAGCGCCGGAAGTACTCGCGCAACTGATCCGGCGTCCCGACCGCACCGCGCAAGCCCTGCTGAGCGCCCTGATCGTTATCGAGCCGCGCGCTCAGCCGCCGCTGGCGCATCGCAATTGCAACGTCGGGCGAGAACCCGCGCTCGGCGCGCTTATTCGTGAATTCCTCCCATACGTTTGATATCCCCGGCTTGTGATCGCCGAAGATATAGTAGTGGCCGAGCGAATAGCCAAAGAAGTTGCCGCCCTCAAGCCCGCGCAGGATAGCCTCGCGCTCGCTCTGGTGGCACATCATCGGGGTAACGCACGAAATCTCGGGATTGACGGCGCCGCCAATCGGAACGCACTTCTCCGCGAGCGTCTTGCGGTAGTCGCCGACCCAATGCACCGCTTCTTCCGGATCGATGAATGAGAACGTCAGGGCGCCGATGCCGCATTCGGCGGCGAGCAGGATCGTTTCGCGGCGCGAGCAGGCGACCCACACCGGCGGATGCGGTTTCTGCACCGGTTTCGGCACCACGTTGCGCGGCGGCATCTTGACGTATTTGCCGTCGACGCCGCCGAACGGGACCTCGGTCATGCAGCGGAGCGCGGTCTCGAGTCCCTCGCGCCACATCTCGCGTTTCAGCGCGGGCGTGAGATTGAAGCCGCCAAGCTCCGCGAGCGATCCCGACTCGCCCGAGCCGAACTCGACGCGACCTTTCGAGACCAGGTCGAGCATCGCGATTCGCTCGGCGATGCGCGCGGGATGGTTGTAGCCGGGCGCGGTCAGCACGATGCCGTGGCCAAGCCGCATATTCTTGGTGCGCTGGCTCGCCGCGGCGAGAAAAACCTCGGGCGCGCTCGAGTGCGAGTACTCTTCCAGAAAGTGATGCTCCACTTCCCACAGATTGGTGAAGCCGAGCTGGTCCGCCAGCTCGATCTGGTCGAGCGCGTCCTGGATCAGCTGCAACTCGCTCTTTTCCTCCCACGGGCGGGGAAGCTGATGTTCATAGAAGAGTCCAAATCTCATAAAGTCCTTCCGTTCCTCTTCAACGGCTCGCGCCCGATATAATCTCTACTGAATGGCGGATTGCGGAGTCTGCTCGATCCATGCGCCGTTGGGCCCGGGTCGCACGTCACCGTGGGCGTGAAACTCTTCGAGGATCTCTTCGCGGCGCGGGTTGCCGTTCAGCGCTTTTTCGATTTCCGTGAGCTCGAATTGCCGCCCCATTGTACTGCGCATCGCTGATCCTGCGATCGCGCGGTCCCAGGTTGCCGTGATCAGCTCGCGGCCGGGATAGGTGCGTCCGGACTCGCCTCGAACCGTGCGCTCGCGCATCTCGCTTAGCGAGCACTTGAGGTATTCGACGTGCGGAGTCTCGTCGGTGCGAACGTATGAAATAATTCGCGCCGCGTCGCCGTCGCCCGGCACCAGGGTGGTGTCGGACAGCACCGCCTCGGCCCACCTGAAGCCGTGAAACGCGCTGATCTCGATCAGCAGCAGGCGCGCCATCCGCGTCACTTGCGCCTCGAGCATTGCATCGAACGTCGCGCGGCCAGATGCGATCGAGCTGCGCCATCTCCTGCATGCGGCGGATGCGCTCCTCCGGCGTCTTGGCTTCGGGTGGAATGCCCATCGCGGCACGGATTCGCTCGGTGGCATCTTCAACCGGCGGATTCTCGAATGCGATGTCGCGTGCGGCCCACCACATTTGCTTGTGACCCGCCTGGTCCTCGAAACCGGCTTCGTCGCGCGCGTGAGCCTCGTAAAGCCCGCGCACCAGGTGCGCGGTCGCGGTCCCGCTCAAGTCCTCGACAAAGTGCCGCTGGATATCGTCAATCGCGCCGAACCTGATGCCCGCGCCAAAACCCTCGACCGTGCCGATGCGCGTGAGGGTCTGGATCATCGGCTCGCGCACGCCGTTGCGAATCAGAAGCTTGGCCTGCGTGATATTGGGATAGTGGGCCGGCGTCGCGTCGATCGCCTGATCGAGCAACGGCGCGGCGAATTCGCGCGCGTAGCGCTGCTGCCATGCGCGAATCGCCGGAACACGGTTGCGGGTGCGCGGCGAAACATAGTTACCGCTCTCATCGAACCCCCCGTGACATCGCACGCCGCGAACGATCAGCGGTTCCCGGTAAGTATGGCTCGCGAGCAGGTCCGCAGAATCAAAGTTGAGTTCGCCGAAGCTCAAGGTGTCCCTCCTGGCTGCCGATTTACGGTCAACTGGACTTACCTAACGCACGTTAGCCTGCGGGCAGAGATTCTCGCAAGTCCGCGCGTCGTCCAGTGCTTGAGTCACTTGGACTTGGGGCTCGGCGCGGTCACTTCGGTAAATGCGCGAATCGCTTCGATCGCGGTCGGTACGCCGCTGTATTGCGAGACGTGAACGATCAACTCCTTGATTTCTTCGGGCGGGATGCCGAGATTCAGCGCTCCGCGCATGTGAAGTCGAAGCTCGGGTCCGCGCCCGAGAGCCATCAGCGCGGTCATCGTGAGTAGCGAGCGCAACTTGATCGGCAAGCCGGGGCGATTCCAGATCGTGCCGAACAGTTGTTCGTTGAGAAAGGTGGCGAAACCTTCGTCGAAGTTTCTCAGGAACGCATCGCCGTCCCTGGCGGCCTTCTCGCCCCACAGCTTCGTGCGCAGTTCCATTCCTTTGGTTGCTGAATCATCAGACATGGGAACACCTCCGCGGTGATGTTGTGACCGTTATGCGTTGCAGATCATCGATCCCGCTAATCCCGCCGGTCATCTGCCTACGCGAAGAGCTTAACGCGGGCATCGGTTGCCCGTGGGTTCTGCGCGCAGTTGGTCGGTCAGATCCGGCTGAAGGGAGTCGCTGCGGATTTTCGCGTTTGGTGGAACTGTTGCGCGTTCAAGCGACCTTTCCTCCAAACTCGGTTGGGAAAATTGCGCGCGTAACAAGCTAGCCTATCTCGTTCGCTAGCCGGTCGGCGGGATCGGGCGCGCCCATCGCGCGGTACATGGCCTCGGCCTCGCGCAGTCCGGATACCAGCACGATGCGATCTTTGCGCCCGGCCAGACGCGCCTCGGTCTCGCGCAGACGCGGCAGCAACGAGTTGCCGCTGCTCTTGCGCACCAGCGCGCGGGCTTCCGCAATCACCGTGGCGATCTCATGTTCCGGCGCATCTGCACGGACGAGGCCGTCGGCCAGCGCGGCGGGGCGAGGGCCGCTTGAAACCAAGCCCCGCCGACATCCGCGGCTTCGATTCCTTCGCGGGCCTTGGCGATCGCAGCCTCGGCGTCGCCGCGAGCCAGACACGAGTCGGCGAACACCGCGAGGTAGTGGGCTTGCCAGTCGAGCCCCGTTCCCGCGCCACGCGCCTGCGCCAGGGCCTCGGTGAGGCGCTCTTCGCAGGCGCCGTAGTCGCCGTTCAAAAAGAAGGCAGTCGCGAGTTGGGATGAGGCCATGACCTGCGAGAACCGGCTTCCGACCGCCTCGGCAATTTCCACCGCCTCCAGGCACGCCCGGCGAACGTCCTCGCTCATGCCGAGGCGCCAAGTGCCGCTCGCCAGGATGACGCTGCAGGCGCGCAGCCGCGCCTCCTTGGCGTCTGCATCATTGAGCGTGTGGCCGAGGTCGCGCACCTTCCGCCAGTGCCGCAAACCTTCAACCGGATCGCGAGTGCCGACCCATTCAGCGGCGCGGCGATGCCAGCGCACGGCTTGCCCGAGATCGGCGGCCTCTTCCCAGTGATGTGCCAGCAGTGCCGCCTGCTGGTCGAGGTCATGCGCGTGCGCCGCCTCGACGACGCGCGCGACCGCCGCGTGCAACCGTTTGCGCCGCTCTTGGAGCTGCGAGGCCAGCGCCACCTCCTGCGTCAGCGGATGCTTGAACAGATACTCGGCGATCGGATACAGCGATTGCTCGTACACGAACTCGGCGTCTTTGAGCTTCTGCAGCGCTTCGCGCAACTGTGGTGCGGCCTGCTCGACCACCGCGGCCAGCGTCGGCTCGTCGAACTCGCGGCCGATCACCGCGGCGGTCTGCAACACGTCTTTCTCGCGCTCCGCCAGCCGATCGATGCGCGCCGCCAGCAGCGCGTGCACGGAGGTCGCCAACTCCAGCTTGTCCACCGGAGTGACGAGGCGATAGGCGCCCTTGCTGCCTTGCAGCTTCCCCGACTCGATGAGATTCTGCACCACCTCTTCGGTGAAGAACGGATTGCCGCCGGTGCGGGCATGAATCGCCTCGGCCAGGCCGGCCGTGCTCGGATGCCTGCCGAGCAGCGCGTCGATCAGCTCGCGAATCGCGTCGGGACCCAGCGGCGCGAGCGGTAGCTGGTGGTAATACGACTTCCCCATCCAGGGCGCCTGGTATTCGGGGCGAAAGTTGAGCAGCATCAGGGAGCGCGTCCCGGCCCGGGCGTCAATCAACGGCTCCAGATACGCCTCGCTGCCGCTGTCGAACCAATGCAAATCCTCGAGCAAGACCACCTGCGTCTCACGCTGCCCGCGCGCCTGATTCACCCGCCGCACGATGTCGAACATCTGCCGCTGGCGCGCCTCGGGATCGATGCGTGGGGCCGGATTCTCTGGGTCGGCGACTTCCATGAAGTCGAAGACCAGCGGCAGGCTCTCGCGCAGGCTCTCATCGAGCAGCAGCATGCGGCCGGCGATACGCTCGCGGGCGGTGGCGTCGCTGTCCTGCTCGGTGATGCCGAAAAAGGCGCGAAACAGGCGCAGCATCGGCAGAAAGGGGATCGCCTTGCCGTGCGCGACCCCGGTGGTTTCGTAGGTCATCAAGCCGTGCGCGCGGCAGCGCTCCAGGAACTCGAAGCACAGCCGGCTCTTGCCCAGCCCCGCTTCGCCTACAATCCCGACAATCTGCGCATTGCCCTCCTGCGCGCGCGCCAGCGCTGACTCGAGCACCTGCATCTCGTCGCTGCGCCCCACGAAGCGCGAGAACCCGCGGCTGCGCGGAGACGTCCAGGCGCGTGCGCATCTGTCCGAGCCCGATCAGCTCGTACACGTGCATCGCCCCATGCACACCCTTAATCTCCATCTCGCCCAAGTCGGTGAGCGCGAAGTATCCCTGTATCTGCGCGGCGGTGTGCGCCGTGAGATACACCTTGCCCGGCTCTGCGATCTGTTCCATGCGCGATGCCAGCCCGACGGTGTGTCCCTGCGCGGTGTAATCCATGTGCAGGTCATCGCCGATCTTGCCGACGATAACCTCACCGGAGTTCAGCCCGATGCGAGCCGAGAAGTTCAGCCCGCGACGCAGGCGCAACTCGTTGGCATAGCCGCGCAGCCCGTCGACAAGATGCAACGCCGCGTAGCAGGCGCGGCGGGCGTGATCCTCGTGCGCGATAGGCGCGCCGAACAGCGCCATGATCCCGTCGCCGGTGAACTTGTCGACGAAGCCCTCAAAGCGCTCGACCCCCTCCGAAAGAATCTGGAAAAAGCGGTTCATGATCTGCGACCATTCTTCCGGGTCGAGTTGCTCCGCCAACTCCATCGATCCTTTCACATCGGCGAACAGCACCGTGACCTGCTTGCGCTCGCCTTCGAGCACGGCGCGCGAGGTCAGAATCTTGTCGGCCAGATGTTTGGGTGTGTAAGCGCGTGGCGTGGGTGCGGCGGCGGGGGCAGCGGTGAGCGGGGCGCGGCACTTGCGGCAGAACTTGGCGGTCGGCCGGTTGCCCGCGCCGCAGCTTGGACACGCGGCTTCCAGCGGCGCGCTGCACTCCTCACAGAAGGCTGAATCGGCCTGATTCTCCGTCTGGCACTTGGGGCATTTCACCGGAAGTTCCTCATCGAATCCTCGGTCATACGGTCATTAGAACAACTGGATCAATGATTCGATGACTCCACGGCGCCGATGCAAGCACGCCGTGGCGGGAAAAGGTTGGTCGGTCAGATTCGGCCGCTCAGACGGGCGCGCTCGAGAACGTTTTCGCAGATTCGCACCGCTACCGCGTCGATCAGCATCCCGCCCGCACCCGAGGCGCCGGCGCCGTCCCGAACGGCCGCATCGTACGCCGCTTTCATTTTCCGCGCGCTCTCGATTTCGCCCGCTGTCGGCGCGAAGACGTCATTGGCAATCTCGATCTGGCTCGGATGAATCGCCCATTTGCCGACCGCGCCAAGTGTCGCAGCCCAGGTCGCCTCGCGCCGGTAGCCGTCAGCATCGCGGAAGTTGGCGAACGGCCCGTCGATCGCGTCGAGACCGTTGGCGCGGCATGCGGTGATCATCCGCACGCGCGCGTGATGCCAGATGTCGCCGGGATACCGATTCGCAGGATCGGAAGCCACGCCAAAACGCATCCCCTGGCTGGCCGACAGATCGCCGAAGCCCAGGATCAAGGCCTCGAGCCGCGGACAGCAGGCCGCAATTTCCTCCACCCGCGAGAGCGCCGCGCTCTCCTCGATCAGCGCCTCGATTCCGATTCGCTTCGCCAGCTGCATCTTGCTTTCGATCTGGGTGAGCAGCGTATCGAAGAACCAGATGTCGCGCGGCGCCTTGGGTTTAGGGACGATGATGACGTCGAGCTTCGCACCGGCGCGCTCGACCACCTGGACCACATCGTCATACGCCCACTGCGTGTCCGCGCCGTTGACGCGCACCGCGCGGATCCTGGTTCCCCAGTCGGCGTCGTTGAGCGCCGCGATCGCATTGATTCGCGCGGCCTCCTTCTGCGCCGGCGCGACGGCGTCCTCGAGATCGAGAAACACCAGATCGGCGGGCGTGGCCATCGCCTTCTCGATCATCTTCGGACTCGAGGCGGGCGTCGAAAGCTCAGAGCGTCGCAGACGGAGCGTCATGATTTCTCTCCTGGCGCAAGCGTGATTCCGGCTTCGGCGAGCACTTCGCTGGTATGCTCGCCGAGCAGCGGCGGCCGCGCGTAGATTCCCGAGGGCGTGGTCGTCAGCTTGATCGGGCATCCCGCGATCGTGATCGGTGGATTGCCGCCCGGCTGCTCCACTTCCACCAACATCCCGCGCGCGCGGGGATGAGGATCTTCAAAGATGTCTTTCGCAGTGTTGACGGGACCGACCGGAACTTTGCCGCCCAGTGCCGCGAGGATCTCGCGCGTGGTTCGTGCCTGCGTCCACGCCGAGATTACGCCGCGAATCATCTCAGCGTTGGCGACGCGCCGCGGATTGCTGCGCGAGCGATCGTCGGCGACGAATCCGGGCGCGCCATCGCGCCGCACAGCACCACCCAGTGATTTTCGTTGGGCGCGGCGATCGCGACCGCGCCGTCGCGGGTGCGGAAGATATCGAACGGGCACAGCACGGGATTGCCGTTGCCTTGCGGGATCCTGACCGCGCCGCCGCGCGAGTACGCGTAAACGATCGCTTCACACAGCGCGAGAATTGCGTCGTACATCGCAACGTCGACGAATTGGCCCACGCCCGTGACGCGCGCCGAATGAATCGCGGACACCACTCCGAGCGCCGCAAGCGTGCCGGGATAGATATCGCCGATCGCCGGACCCGCGCGATAACCGTCCTCGCCCGCCGGTCCAGTCGTACTGACGAGGCCGCCCATGCTCTGCGCGACCACGTCGAATGCCGGCCACTGCGCGTAAGGACTCTCGCCGGTGCGAGGATCACCAAAGCCGCGAATCGCCGCATACACCAGCCGCGGATTTTCCGCGCGTAGCCGTTCATACCCGATCCCGGCGCGATCCATCACGCCGACCCGCGAGTTCTCTACCAGCGCATCGGCGGTCTTCGCCAGCTCGAAGATCGCGTCGCGCCCTTCGCCAGCCATGATATCTAGGACTACGCTACGCTTATTGCGATTAACGCTGGCAAAGTAGCCGCCATAGTCGCAGCCCTTGCGATCCGTCGGCAGCGGCCCCAGCGCCCGGCTCATATCGCCCTTCGGCGGTTCGATCTTGATCACATCGGCCCCCAGGTCCGCCAGCAGCATCGTGCAAAACGGCCCCGCGAGCGCTTGGGTAAGGTCCAGGATGCGAACGTCGCTGAGCGGACCCGTGCGCGCCGTCATCGATTCCCCCAATGGCTGCGGCGCTTGATCAAGACCGTGCGCTCGCCTTCGAAAGCTACGCTTAAGTCCTGCTTGGTTCCCCAATGCCGAAAGCGCACGATTCCCGCATCGTCGCGCTCGGCGTCGCGCTTCTCGATCACCTCGCTGTAAGCGTAGAGCGTGTCGCCGTGAAAGACCGGCGCAGTGAAGCGGATTTTATCCAGCGCCAGCTCGGCGAGCGCGTTCTCGCCGGTGTCCTGCATCGTCAGACCGATACAGACCGAGCCCGTGATTAGCCCGAAGACCAGCCGCCGCCCGAAGTTCGTACTCGCCATCCGATGTTCGTTGTAGTGGCCGTCGGCAGTGTTCAGCACCAGCTTGGTCAGCAGCTGATTTTCCACTTCGCCGATCGTGGTGCCGCGCGCGTGGCGCAGCTTGGCGCCGACCTCGAAATCCTCGAAGTAGTTGCGCTTGCCGGTCAGCGGAGCGGCGAGGGCGCTCATTCGCGTCCGCCTTTCGGCAACAAGCGGTCCGAGATGATTCGCATCTGGATATCGGAGGTGCCTTCGAAAATTTTCGTCAGCCGCGCGTCGCGCCAATAGCGCTCGAGCGGAAAATCCTTGGTGTATCCGTAACCGCCGTGGATCTGCAGCGCCTGCGACGTTACGCGCTCGGCCATCTCGGAGGCGAACAGCTTCGCCATCGAGGCTTCCTTGTCGCAGCGGCGGCGGCTGTCGGCCTCGTTGGCGACGAAATAGGTGAGCTGCCGCGCCGCTTCGATTTCGGTGGCCATCTCGGCGAGCTTGAAGCGGATCGCCTGAAATTCTCCGATCGGGCGGCCGAACTGCACCCGCCGTTGCGCATATACCAGCGCGTCTTCGAGTCCGCCGCGCGCCAGCCCGATCGCGCGCGCCGCGGTATGCACGCGCGCCACCTCCAGCCCGCTCACGGCGCCGTAAAATCCCTTGCCCTCGCCGCGATCCTCGCGCTCGCGCCCGAGCAGCGCGTCGGCGGGCAGGCGGAAGTTGTCGAAATGCAGCTCCCACGTTTTCCACCCGAAGTAGCCGATCTTCCGGATCGGCGCCCCCGTCAGGCCGGCCGGGAATTTACCCCGCTCCTTGAGCACCAGGAATTGGCTGATCCCCTCGTGGCGTCGGCGCGGGTCCGGCGGCGGCTTGGTGCGCGCGAGCACCGAGATAAAGTCGGCGCCGTCGGCGAACGTGCACCAGGTTTTGGTGCCGTTCAGCACCCACCCGTCGCCATCGCGCGTCGCCTTGCACGAGACGTTGGCCAGGTCGGAGCCCGCGTCGGGCTCGGAGAAGGCGGCCGCGCCGAGGAATTCGCCGCGCGCCATTCTGGGCAGATATTCTGCGCGCTGCGCGCCGGTAAACCCGCCGCCCAATCCGTTGCCGCGCGCGATGATACTCGCGACGCTCATCCACGCGCGCGCCAGTTCCTCGGTGATCAGTACGTACTCGAACGCGCCCATTCCCAGCCCGCCGTATTGCTCGGGAATCAGCACTCCGAAGTAGCCCTGCTGCGCGAGCTTGTCGCGCAGGTCCATCGGGATATCGCCCTGCTCGGGATCGAGCTTGTTCGCGACCGGAAAGACCTCGTTCATCGCAAATTCACGCGCCGTCCGCTGGATCATCAGGCGCTCGTCCGTCATGTAGCCGCTCATCCGCTGCTTCCTTTTCGCTTCGCGACCAGATTGGTGCGCTGGTAGCTGAGCACCAGCTCGCCGCGTTGATTGGACGCCTCGGTGCGCCACGTGACGATCCCGAAATTTCCGCGGCTGGCCGACTCGCGCTTCGCCACCACCGTGCTGCGCGCCGTCAGCGTATCGCCCGGATATACCGCGTGATGAAACTCGAGTTCGTTGATCCCCAGAAACGGGCCGCCGCCTTCGCTCAGGTCTTCGACCGAGATTCCCACCACCGTGCACGCCACCAGCATCGGATTGACCACCACGTCCGGATGGCCGTGCGCGCGCGCATATTCGGCATTGAAGTAGAGCGGGCAATGGGCAAGCGTAACGGTAGTGAACAGCGCATTGTCGCCGGCGTTGAGCGTGCGTCCCCAGTGATGCTCGAAAATCTGGCCCACACTGAAGTCCTCGAACTGGTGGCCCTTTGCGACAAGCTTGAACTGGCTGAAATCAGGCTCGGCCATGCGGCTCCTGGCGGTTAGGCATCTCCCCGGATGCAGGATATTCCGATCTCGCAGCGGATACGCAAAGATGTCAAGCGAAGGGGCAGTGATGGTCGTGGGCCATTTTAATCCGGTCGCCGAAGTGGCTGCACGATCGTCGTTCTCGCGCGGGCATGCGCCGGGGGCGATGCCGCGCGGAGAATCCCGGTCTGCTGGCCCGCCACGCCAATTCTGCTCCGGCGCAGCTCCGCCTGTCATTCCCGCGCGCGTGTCCCGCGCCGGTGGCGATGGCGCGCGCGAGGAATCCCGGCTGCCGCTGCCGTCACTATCTTCTGCAAGGACTTCGTAGGGGGAAAAATTGCGAATCACTCGCATCCTGTCAATTGCCGCTCTGATGCTGGGGACGTCCTCCAGCCTGTGGGCCGGAGTAACATCTATGAAGCTGGTCGCTCCCAACGTCGGTTGGGCGCTATACGATACAACTGTCTTCTGGACATCGGATGGGGGCGCGCATTGGCGGGATATTACGCCTAAGCTTGTCATTGACGCTAAACCTCGAAGATCGCCAGGGTTTCCGCCGCGCGGGTATCACGGCCTGCCCGAGATTATCGCTGACGTTTTTTTTCTCGACACTCGTCAAGGTTGGGTGCTGTTCTGCTGCGGGCAGTCTGACTCGACCCGCCCCCCGGATGACGACTCGCCACAATACGATTTGGCCATGACCACGGATGCGGGAACAACCTGGTCGATAGCAGGTGTCACCCTCCCGGACGGCGTCAGTGTCTTGGCAGGCGACGGCGGTAACTCCGGTCATATCGAATTCGTGGATTCCCGGCATGGTTGGATGAACCTGACCGGGGGCGAGGCGCATAGTAGTTGGGGTACTTTGCTGGCGACTTCAGACGGCGGTCGAACCTGGCGCGAAACTAATGACCGGCCGCCCGGCGGGGCTGACCCCTTCTACCTGCTGGCACCCACGGTCGCCTGGCAAGTCAGTCTTCCGTCGTGGGACGAGCCCAACGATCAGGAGCTTTTCGTTACCCGCGACGGTGCACAAAGCTGGCACAAGGTGACGGTACGGATCCCCAAGGACGTATCGCGGGCGGATGACGCCGATGACTACTATGATTTGCCGATCTTCGAGGACAGTAAGCACGGCTTTCTGCGGGTGACCTGTTCGGCGCATCGAGAGGGCACGAAAGCTGCGATGGTTCTGTTTGAAACCAGAGATGGCGGCCGAACCTGGCACCCGGATCGGATCCTCGAAAACATTTCCGCGATCTACGCCGAGAACATACCGTCCACGGTGATCGGCTCAACCTGGATCGTCGGCACGCAGTGGGGCAATCCTCCGGCTCTTATCACCCTTGGCAAGGGCGCCAGGCGCGGCGCCGGCATCAGCGCTCCTCCCCGTTATAACGAATTTGGGCGCCTCAGCTTTGCGACGCCAGCGGAGGGTTGGGCGCTGACCGAAGATGGTTTCCTGCAATCAACTGCGGATGGCGGAACCACATGGACCACGCGCGCAGTTCTTCCAGGAGCGGAAGCAGCGACCGCGGTCCCTCAGCCGCAGGAACCTTCGGTGATCGTGGACTCGATGCAACTCCTTACTCCCGATATCGGTTGGACGGTGGTGGGAAACGAGCTTTACCGGACGGAAGATGGAGGCGCTTCTGAATGGAAGAATGTCACTGTGCCAGTCCGTCACGATGCGCTCGTGTCCGTCTTTTTCCTGGATGCCAATACGGGCTGGGCTTTGTACGCCATTGGTCAGAACATGCCCAGCCCATACGTCACGTCTGGCCCGCAAATGCTGGGACTCGGCATCACCACCGACGGAGGAGTTACCTGGTCCATAACCAGCGTCAACCTTCCGGGCGTGCCGACGAGTTTGTTAAAGACTATGCCGAACGGCCAAATCTGGTTCGTGGACTCTCGAAATGGTTGGGTGGTCCTGAATGGCGGGAGAAGTGCGGACGCCTATCGGATGCTGCTGGTAACCTCGGATGGGGGCCGAAGCTGGGATTTAGCGACGAAAGACCCCGGTATCGCAGGCAGCATTCGTCTGGTCACACCGATGGAAGGCTGGCTGCGCTCCTCCTCCGGCGATACGCTTCTCGTCACGCGCGACGGAACCCATAGCTGGGAGAAGGTTTCACTGCCTGCACCCAAAACGGTAGAACCGGCGACAGAGCCTACCTATAGCCTGCCGACCTTCGAGGACGACCAGCACGGATTTCTGCCCGTCACCTATGCGGGCGGCTTAGGGATGAAATCCGCGGCGGTGCTATTCGCAACCGAAGATGGCGGCCGAAGCTGGAAGCCGGACCGGATACTGGCAAACCTGAACGAAGAGCCGGTTGGTATCGGCGTCTCATCGGCAGTGGTGGGGCGAGCCTGGATTACCGCCGACGTATCCGACGACGCCGCGGTCACAATCACCACGCTTGCCGCTGGCGCCAAAGTCAGCTCAGGTTCCAACACCGCTCCGGGTTACTACGGGGCTCTTCAATTGAGCTTTTTAACGCCAACCCGCGGATGGCTGTTGCTGAAGGGCGGCCGGCTGCTATCAACCGCGGATGGAGGGATGACCTGGGAGCATCTCAGCGGCGACCCGACCGGCCATCAAGGCGTCTCGCGACCGGGGAATTCTTCCGTGGCAGGGATGCCGGGTCTCGCGATTACCGGGATACAACTTCTTGCGCCAGGTGTCGGCTGGGCAGAATCGTGGGCCAGTGCACTATACCGGACCGAAAATGGAGGCGCCGATTGGGCGCTTCGTACGCCACCCGGTATCGCGATGGCGAATGCAGCTATTGCGTTCTTTTTCCAGGATCTCAAGAAAGGTTGGATAATGGACCTAACCCGATTGCCGGATATTGACCCGGGCTATTTGATGAAAGGACCTCATCCAATACCGTTCGGGTACGCGCTTGCATCCACCAGCGATGGAGGGGCGACCTGGCTGAGCACACCTGTAACCGTTTCGGACTCTGCGTATCCACTACAAAATTTAACCCACGGCCAACTCGCGTTTGCGGATTCGGCTCACGGCTGGATGAATATCGATGTTGGAAGCGGTTCCGACGGAAACGGTCCGGACGGACCGGGGCGGCGGATGATGGGCTTGCCGAAGGGAAGGAATCCGGCTATTTACAACCTCTCGACAGTTAACCGGGGCGGGCTATTGGGCGGAATGCTACTCGTCACTTCGGACGGCGGCCGAACTTGGGTTCCCGCGCCGAAGATGCCGGCGCCAGTGGGCTACATTCGGCTCGTCACATCCACGGAAGGCTGGTGGCTTTCGCCGTCCGGCGATGCACTGTTCGTTACACGCGACGGAGCGTATAACTGGGAGACAGTCGCGCCAAGGGCTCCTGAGGAAGTGTATCCAGCGGTCGAACCTACCTACGACCTGCCTACATTCAATGACGATCAGCACGGCTTTCTGCCGGTGACCTATACCGGCGGCTTAGGGACGAAATCGGCGGCAGTGCTATTCGCAACCGGGGACGGCGGCGTAACCTGGAAGCCGGACCGGATACTGGCAAACCTGCGTAGGATGCCGGTCGGTAACTTCGTGCCATCCACCATGGCCGGTTCCACCTGGCTGACCGCCAATGTGTCAGATTATACTCACCCAACACTCACGGCCCTGGAGCCGGGAGCCAGGATCAATGCCGGCGGCGATGCCAGCTGGGGTTACTATGGAAGCTTCCAACTAAGCTTTGTAACTCCGGCAGAAGGATGGGTACTGCTGACTGAACCTGAAACTACGTTGTTATCAACCACCGACCGCGGTGTGACCTGGACCACGATTAATCCTCGTCCGCGGACTTCGAGGGCGTGGACGCCGACTCAGCCGCGGGTTTTCGGGCGCCCGCCAAGTTAGGACACCACCCCACCAGGCGAAAGACCCGCAGGCGAAACACCCGCGAGAGAAACACCAAACGGAGTCCGGCGATGAACGCATCAGCAAGTCCACCCGAAGCGATAACTGTCGCCCTGATCCACGCGGTCCGAGGCATCCGATGGGCCGATATGCCGGAAGAGGCGCGCGAGGTTGCGCGTCACTGCCTGCTCGATTGTCTCGGCACTGCGATCGCCGGCTCGCGCGAGCCGCTGACTGAAATTCTGGTCCGTGAAATCGCCGCCGGCGAGGGATCGTCGCAAGCCGGACTGATCGGGCACTCGGAGCGCTGCTCGCGCCTCTCAGCCGCGCTCATAAATGGCGCCGCAGCCCACGCGCTCGATTTCGACGACACGCACATGGCGATGAACGGTCATCCGTCCGTACCGGTAATACCCGCAGTGCTGGCGCTGGCCGAAGGCGCGCAAGTAAGCGGGCGCGCGGTGCTCGAGGCGATTGTCGCGGGAATCGAACTGGAATGCCGCCTCGGCGCGATGATCGGGGGGCAGCATTATGCGATCGGCTTTCACGCCACCGGAACGATCGGAACCTTCGGCGCCGCGGCCGCATGCGCGCACCTGCTGCAACTGGACGAAAGCCGATGGCTTGCGGCGATGGGTCTGGCGGGAACTCAGGCCGCCGGTCTCAAGTCGGGGTTCGGCACGATGGCGAAACCGCTGCATGCCGGACGCGCCGCCTCGGCGGGATTGCTCAGCGCGCTGGCCGCCCACGGCGGTTTCACGGCCAATCCCGCGATCATCGAAACGGAGCAGGGCTTCGCGGCCACGCATGCGGGAAGAACCTCGCGCGAAGTGCTCGATCGCTATTCGAACCGCTGGCTGATCCGCGACACGCTCTTCAAATATCACGCCTCATGCTATCTGACGCATGCGCCAATCGAGGCGGCGCGCCGGATCCGCACGGAGCACCGGCTGGCAGCGTCGGATATCGGATCGGTCGAAGTCTCAATCGCGCCGACCGCGCTCAATGTTTGTAACATCCAGGAACCGCGCACGGGTCTCGAAGGCAAGTTCAGCCTGCGCGCGACGACCGCGATGGCGTTGAGCGGAATCGACACGAGCACGCCCGACTCGTTCACCGATGCCATCGTAACCGAGCCCGGTCTGGTCAAGCTGCGCGACCGGGTCCGTATAGTCGCCGACCCGAAGCTCGCCGCAACGCAAGCCGCAGTGGTGGTCGAATCGCACGGCCGCCGGATGCGCTCCGAAGCCGACTCAGGCGTGCCCGCCGCCGATCTCCCGTCTCAGAGCGAGAGCCTGCTCCGCAAGTTTATCGCGCTCGCAGCGCCGGTGATCGGAAGTGACACCGGGCAGCAACTCGCGCATACGGCGCTTCACCTCGATGAGCGCGCTTCCCCGGCCGATTTGATCCGCCTGACGCACGTCGAATAGACGTTGGCTATTTCCGCTCTCTGAAAGCCGTCTGGATTCCACGCCCGACCCGGACGCGACCTGCGCGACACTCCCCCGCCGGCACGCGAAACGAGATTCCACAGTCTGCGTGAAATTACTGGTAGTCACCTAAGTAATTTCACCCATGCGGAATTTTGCCGGCGCTGCTACTGTTCGCCGGATAATGAAATCAACCTGGGATGGGCAGCTTCCGGACGCCGTCCGGCGACTGGCTACGCGAACTGTCCATTCGATGCGCTGCCCCCTATGCATCCTGAGTGCCAAGGCATCCTGCACCTTGGCATGAAGAGACGGCGGCGCCCACCGTGGGCGCCGCCGTTCTCGCTATCAGGCTCGACCGACGTCGCGTGATTGCGCCTCTGTGCCTGCGCGACCCTTAGCCCGCGCGACGCCGGGGCGCGGCGCGGGTTTTGCCGCCGGTTCGGCCGGCGGGTTCTCGGGCCGGATGTGCGGGCCTGCGGCGCGATCGAGCTGAAAGGCCATCGCGACCGCGGCCGAACGGCTTTCCACCTTCAGCTTGCTGTAAATCGATTGCAGATGAGTCTGTACCGTCCTGGCGCTGATCCCCAGGCTCGACGCGATCCGCTGCAAGTTCCCGCCCGCCGCGGCTTGCTCCAGCACCTGCGCTTCGCGTCCGGTCAGCCGCAGCGCGGCCAGCGACGAGGGCTTCAGCGTCAGACTCTGCTCCTCGCACAGCAACACCAGGTCGCCCGCGTCGGCCATCAGCCGAATCCGCAGGCGCCGATCGCCCCGCTCGATCACCAGCGGCTCGCGCGGCGGCGCCGGCTCGGAGCCCTCCATCGCGGCCTGGCAATGGCGCACCCACAGCGCGAGTCTCTTCTGGCAGCCGCTCTCCGCTAACCGGTCCACTGAAATAGTCATTCATCCATTACGGTCACGAGCGGGGACCCGAAGCATCTGCAGGAGACGATATCGATCAGCGGGAAGAGTCCCTAGCCGGGTGTTGAGAAAACGGCTCGATCCGCGCCGAGCGCGTAGGGCCGGCGCGCTTCGAATTCGACAGTCGACTGCTGCGTGCCGTCGCACCTTGTCACATCAAGGTGACATACTTGGGCTGGACTGTCACCGCTGACGGTTGACGGCAACCAGCTGGAGCCTTTCACCGCATCGGCCGCGGCGGATCCACGTCAGGGTTGGTACATCTCGGGAAAGGTCCTCCGCAGCCGTTCGAGCTTGGGCAGGTCGTTGATCACGATATACGGATAGTCTGGATTACGCGCCAGAAAGTTCTGGTGGTACTCCTCGGCCGGGTAAAAGCCCTTCAGCGGCCCCACCTGCGTAACGATCGGCCCGGGCAGCGCCTTGGCCGAATCGAGCTGCGTGATGTAATCCTGCGCGATCCGCCGCTGCTCATCGGTGGTGTAGAAAATCGCCGAGCGGTACTGCGTTCCCGAATCGGGCCCCTGATAGTTCAGCTCCGTCGGATCATGCGCGACGAGGAAGAAGACCTTGAGCAGGTCCTGGTACGAAATCCGCGTCGGGTCGTAAGTGATCTTCACGGATTCGGCATGGCCCGTCAGTCCTGTGCTCACGATTTCATATTGGGCGGTGGCGGCTGATCCTCCCGCGTAGCCCGAGATCACGTTGGTCACTCCCTTGACGTGCTTGAAGACCGCATCCACGCCCCAGAAACAACCGCCCGACAGCACCGCGATCGGTTCACTCTGCGCCGCGCTGCCCGACAGCGGCGAGGGCGTCGCCTCAACGCCCGCATCGGCCGGCGCGATCGCAACGGCCAGGATCAGGAGCAGCAGCGCCTGGAAAGACAATCTTCGGGTCTTCTTCCCGGCGTCATTTCGAGCGGAGTCACGCGCCGGGGGCGATGCGCAGCGAGGAATCCCATTCCACTGGTATACGGTCGTGTAACGCATACCAGTTAAACTCATTTGCGCGGCAAAAAGTTGCAGGCCAAAACAGCCTGCTCGCAGCCGGATCGCGCCGGCCCTTGGCACCTCGGCTGCCGATTCAGATCGATACCGGCAGCGGGCGTCCGATCAACTGCTCCGGCGTGGGACAGGAGGCCTTCATGTGGCGCTCGAACTCCTTGCGTTCCATCCGCGGCGCGAGAAAGCGGTCGCGTCCCCAGTTGGTCAGCATGAAGTAGCGCTCGATCGCGCCGTCGCCGCGCGGCACGACTCCCTGATGGAACAAATAGCGCCAGGTAAGCACGTGGCGCGCCTCTTCGGGTTTCACCAGATGGTTGACCTGATCGACCAGTTGCCCCGACAGCGGATGCTTCCAGCCGGCGCAGGCGCTCAGCACCAGCGGAAAGGCGCGCTCGAGCGCCAGCGTCTCGACGCCGCCCAGCACCGCCATCATGTCGAGCACCTTCTGCGTGTTGAGCGCCCGATCGTCCACCGGATCGAGAAAATTGTCGCTCCGGTCGAGTTGATCTTCGGGTAACGTAGCCGGCGCCAGGCCGCCCATCTCGTAAAATGCCGCACCGAAAACCTTGTCGCCGTGGCCGGCCTCTTCGGCCGACTGCTGATTGAGCGCGATAAACGCGGCGTCGCGGGCCTGCGGCGGAAGATCGGAGACGATCGCAGACTCGAGCCGCGCGGTACGTCGGATCCTGCCCGGCCTTCTCGGTAACCGCGTAGGCGCGCAGCATCAGATAGAATTGCGCCACGCTCATCGCATTGCCTTCGTAGTCGGTCCCGATGATCGGCCGCGGATCAATTCCGCGATCGGTCAGGCGCGCCGAGGCTGCCGGCAGCTCGGCCAGCATCTTGCTCCGGATGACCTCGTTCATGCGCTCGCGCTCGGCGCGGATATTGTCGTTGCCGAATGACTCCTGAAGACTGCCGTTCTGCTCTGCCATCGGAAAATTCGCCTCGGTTTGGTTTGGTTCGGAGCTCTGCCCTAACAACTGTTAGGCAAAACTTATCGGACTCCAGCGCGGGGAGCAAGCCTCAAACCAGCCGCGGCGTAGTGGCAGGTTCGGAGTCGGATGGCCGGCAGGGACGCCGGCCACTACCCTGAGTAAAGCGCTTCATTGGGTAGGGGCCGGCCTCCGTGCCGGCCCTCTTGCAAACAAACGCCCGCTACCCGGCCGCGACTGCGCGTTATTTCTTCGCGCCGCCCGGCAGGAAGTCATCGAGCGGCACGCCGAAGCTGTTCAGCGCCCACGACACCAGGTTGTACTGGCCGACCGTGAACACCGCATCGATCATCTGCTCGGTGCTGTAGCGCTCGGACAACGTCTGCCAGGTCAGATCCGACAGCACGGAGTTCTCGAACAGATCGTCGGCGGCCTGGAGCAGCGCGGCTTCATGGCGGTTCCATCCGGCTTGGGGCCCCTTGCTGATTCGCTCGATCTCGTCGTCGGTGAGGCCAACGGTCTTGCTGATCAAAACGTGCTGCTCCCACTCGTACGGGGCCTGATTCAGCCATCCAATTCGCAGGATCAATAGCTCGCGATCGCGGGCCGGCAGCGTCTGCTGCGACATGATATAGCCGGCGAACCGCGACCAGACCCGGAACAGCTTCGGGTGATGCATCAGCACCTTGAAGATGTTGAAAATCCGCCCGTTGATCTTGTTGCGCTCGGCAAATTCGCGGTCTTCGTCGTTCAAAGTCGAAAAGTCGCGGAACGCGACTCTTTGCTTTCTCGAAATCACCAGATTTCCTCCCTGGTCAACTCGATGCAGCGTGCGCCTATCTCTCGAACGACGGCCCGGAAAATCCCGACGTGCCCCATGACCCGATCCCGGCCCGGATGTTGCCGGTGTTGATTCCGCCATCGACGACCATCGCGGCGCCTGTAATCCATTCAGCTTCGTCACTGGCCAGGAACAACGCCATCGCGGCGATATCCTCCGGCTTGCCGGCGCGCGGAATCGGCTGCATGCGCGCCATCGTCTTGGCGACCGTCTCTTCGCCGCCGGGAACGCCGCGAGCGACCAGCGGCGTAACCACCCCACCCGGGCAAATGCAGTTCACCCGGATCAGATCGCGGCCCAATTCGATCGCGGCCGATTGCGTGAGGCTCACCACCGCCGCTTTCGCCGCGCTGTAAGCCGTAAGGCCGGAGATACCCCGCAGTCCCGCGACCGACAACGTCGAGATGATCGAGCCGCCGCCTGATTTTCTCATCGGCGCGACCGAATGCTTGATTCCATAGAACGCGGCGCGCGTCAGGATGTGAAAAGTCTTGTCCCAGTCTTCGCCGCGGGTGTCTTCGATCTTGCCGACGGCGCCCGCTACTCCGGCGTTGTTATAGGTGATGTCGAGCCGGCCATATTCCTTGACCGCCCGATCGATCACCGACTTGATATCCGTCTCGCTGATGACATCGGTACGCTGATACACGGCGCGTCCGCCCGCAGCCGCGATCTCGGATATCACCGTCTCGGCGCCCTGCGAGTTGAGGTCCGCCACAACCACCGCCGCGCCTTCCTTCGCGAAGCGAATCGCGGTCGCACGACCCATCCCGCTCGCCGCGCCCGTGATTACTGCCACCTTTCCGTCGAGCTTGCCCATCGTTCGGTTCCTCCCGATCTGGTCCCGGCTGATTCGATGACACCTCAATAGCAGGGAATCTCACGGACGCGCCAACCGCTTGCAACGATGGCCGGGTTCTGCAAATCCAGAGCGGGGGAACAACGCGATGATTCGAGGAAGTTGCCTCTGCGGTGGAGTCGCCTTCGAGGCTGCCGCTTCGATCGAGTTCCGCAACTGCCATTGCTCGCGATGCCGCAAGGTGCGCGGCGCCGCCTACGCTGCCAACCTGTTCGTCCGGCCCGTGGACTTCCACTGGCTGCGCGGTGAGAATCTGCTGGTGAACTACAGGCTGCCCGCAACGCAACGCTTCGGCAACGCTTTCTGTCGCGTCTGCGGCAGCCCGATGCCGCGCGCCGTTCCTACGCGCGACTTTGTGCTCGTGCCGGCGGGCGCACTCGACGGTGATCCGGGGGTTAGGCCCACGCATCACATCTACGTCGGCTCCAAGGCGCCCTGGCACGAGATCACTGATAATCTGCCCCAGCACCAGGAATATCCACCGTCCGCCTGACGGGCCCGGTCATCGAGCACCCGACTCCAACCAGCCCGAGTTTCCGAAGGAGGAAGTATGTTGAAGCGCGTATCAGGTCTCATCGCCGCGGTCGGCGCGGCAGTTCTTCTGACCGGTGTCCAACTCGCCTTCGCACAGGAAAAATCCGCGGACAGCGCGGCCGTGCAGGAATCTCCGGCGCTTCCGGCCGAACAGATTCCGCAAAATATCAAGGATGCGATCGCGGCGCCGGATCGTCCGGCGGCTGACCGCAAGCTCGACGCCGGCCGCCGGCCCGATCAGATGCTGGCGTTTTTCGGCATCGAGCCCGGGATGAAAGTCGCCGACCTTTTCAGCGGCGGTGGCTACACCACCGAGTTGCTCTCGCGCGCGGTCGGAGCGAACGGAACCGTCTATGCGCAGAATCCCATCTTCCCGCCCGCCTACCAGGCGATTCAGCAGGCCTGGGATCAACGGCTCCGGAATCCCGCGCTGAAAAACGTCACGGCGGTCAGCAAGGGTTTCGACGACCCGGATTTGATCGCGGTCCCACCCGACTCTCTCGACGCGGTCATCATGAACATGAACTACCACGACCTCGTGTTGCAGAAGCTCGATCGCGCGAAGGTCAATAAGGAGGTGTTCAAGGCGCTCAAATTCGACGGGGTCTACGGCATCGTGGATCACAGCGCCAAGGCCGGCAGCGGTGACAAGGATGTCGCGCTGCATCGCATCGACGAGAATTTTCTCATCGCCGAAGTCGAGCAAGCCGGCTTCAAGCTGGCCGCGGCTTCCAACGCACTGCGTCATCCGGACGAACGATCGCACCTGGTCAACGTCGCCGCGCGTGGCCGGCGCCAAGCGCGGCACGAGCGATCGCTTCATGCTGAAATTCGTGAAGCAGTAAGCGCCAAGATAGGGATTGCGACGCGACTTATGGTGGCAGGCTGAAGCTTCGGCCGATCAGACCGGCGTTCTGGTAGTCGGCAAGCTGCGCCGCGTCGTGCGAGACCACCAGATGGACGGAGCTGTTCGCCTGCGCGAAGTCGTGCAGCGTCCTCAGTTCCGCCGTTACCTGGTCGCTGTTCTCGCTCATGAACAACTCGGCCAGCCGCGGCCGGCAATGCGGTGTGGTGACCTGCGTCATGTCCCACGCCACGTCGCCGATAAACAGATACTCGGCGCCGCCGGCGAGGTGGACGTATACCAACTGGCTGCCAACCGTATGCCCGGGCGCCTTGACCAGTACGATTCCCGGCGCCAGCGCATAGTAATGGTCGTAGTCCAGGGGTCGCATCGTGGCGCTGATATTGTCCGGGAACCTCGATACGCGAAGCCAGCGGCGCGATTCGAGCTGCTCGCGCGTCATCACCACGCGCCCGGCGAAGTCCGCCAGTTGCGGTGATTGCGCGATCCCGCCCAGATGGTCGGCGTGCTCGTGCGTGATCACGATCGTGCGGGCAATCGTGAGCGCCCGTTGCTCGGCGCGGAACTGATCCTCGTGGAGAGTGCCCGCCATCGACCTGGAATAGAAGTCGCCGCCGGGTGGCGCGTCGATAATCACCATCCCGTCGGGATAGAGCACCTGATACGAGGGGAAGACCGCATGATGGCGGTCGAACCGTACGCCGCCGAGAAAAAAGGCCGCCGGCGGCATCCCTTCGCCAACGATCGCGGCGTTGACGCCAATCGGGCGCGCGCCCGTGGGCGTGTCGGCCATTTGCCGCAGCGTCGCGATATCGAGTTGGTAGTCAGAGTGGTCCGGAATCGCGGGCGAGCCCAACAGGATCACAATCGCGACTACTGCCCCGATCGCAACGACCGCCAGCACGCGCAGGCCGATTCTCAAAATTCGCCGCATGATTCAGTCTTGGAACCCGTGACTAGCAGACTGTCGGCTCGGGTTGGAAGAGGCGGCGGTTTGATGACTTAAGCCGGACGCATTATCGGATTCGGCTCTCTTCTTAACTATTTGAAATAATGGGATATTCACCCTCGAAACCGAATTTGACTTCGGTTTTGTAGCGTGCTACAAGATTTATCTATGCCAGCGACCTCTCGCGTCATTCCACTTACCCGCAGCCGCCCGCAGGCGCGCGGAATCGTCACCCGGCGGCGCGTGCTCCAGGCCGCGGAACAGCTCTTTGCCAAGCACGGCTACGAACCAACCAGCATGGCGATGGTCGCGCGGCGCGCGAACATCGGTGTCGGCACGGTCTACCATCACGTTCCCGACAAGCGCGCGCTCCTGCTCGCCCTGATCGACGACTGGGCGATCGGGAACTGGCCAGCCGCCAAAGCGCGCTGGACTTTGAACGCTTTCGCGGTCCTGACGTGCGCGCCGCAATAGCCTCGATTCTCCGGTCGCGCTATGAGGAGATCCGGAGCAGCGGGGGCTTCCGCCTGGTGATAATCGAGCTGGCAGAGCGGGATTCGGAGGTTCGCGCGCGGCTGGCGCGGATCGAGCAGGTGATAAGGGAGCGGCTGCGGGACCTGATTGCTTATAGTCAGGTTCAGGGCACGATGCGCCGCGACATCGACCCGCTGGCCGCAGCGTTGCTGGTTCAAAATGCGATTCGCGCCGCCGCTACCGAAGTGTTTGTGCATCAAATCTCCGACCCCGCGCCCGAGCGCGTACTCGAGGAGCTCATTCAAATGATCTGTCGTTATCTTCTGGAGGATAATCAATGACTAGTCAGACCGCCCCGGTTATGGATTGGCAAACGCTCGACACCTACCGGACCCCGATGGAAGTGGCGTGGCAGTTCGACTACGAGATCGGTATCGAAAAGCTCCGCAACCTCTACTCGAAGGCGAAGCAGAATCAGTGGGACGCGGAAGAAAAGCTCGACTGGAGTATCGAGGTCGATCCGTCCAAGCCGATCGTTGGCGAGGAGCGCTTCATCTTCCACAAGGTGCCGTTCATCCAGCGCCTGTCGCAATCGCAGCGCGACGCGTTCACGGCCCATGCCACCGCGCAGTTGCTCTCGCAGTTTCTTCACGGCGAGCAGGGCGCGCTGATGACCGCGGCCACGCTCACGCACGCCGTGCCCGATTACGAAGCGAAGCTCTATGGCGCGACCCAGACCATGGACGAGGCGCGCCATGTCGAGGTCTACGAGCGCTACGTCCGCAAGCTCGCGATCGTCTATCCGATTTCGCCGTGGCTCAAGGAAGTCATCGACACCACGCTGCGCGCCGATCACTACGTGAAGATTTTGATCGGGATGAACATGGTCGTCGAGGGTCTGGCGCTCGCGGCGTTCCACAACATGCGCAAGCAGGCGACTTGCCCGCTGCTTCGCGAGCTGACCAACTACGTGCTGCAGGACGAAGCGCGCCATGTGGCATTCGGCAACGTGTACGTGAAGGAGACCATCGCCGGGATGCATCCCGACGAGCGCGAAGACGTCGCGCAGTTCGCCTTCGACGCGGTCAAGGAGATGGTCGATTCGCAGGGCGGCGTCGACGGCACCGGCATGCGCAAGCCCGACCCGGGCTTCATGATGGTCTGCGAGAACGTGGGTATCGATCCGCAGGACCTGATCAAGGGGCTGATCGAGGGCGGCGCGGCCGGGATGTTCCGCTCCGCGCTGCCGCCTGGACATATCCACTCGTTCCGTGATCTCATGATGCCGGCGCTGGTTCGCGTCGGAGCCGTAACGGCGCGCACGCGCGAGCTGTTCGCCGCCAACAACATACCGGTCTGGGAGGACACCCGAGTCCTCGAATCGATGGAAGACGGAGCGACCGGCGAGCCGGTCCTTAACTAGCCGGAATTGTAGAACGAACCAATCGCTATTACTCTGTTCAGCATCGAAACGGCAAAAGTAACAACGGTAAGCAAATGGATTTCAACTATACTCCCGAAGACGAAGCATTCCGTCAGGAAGTGCGCACCTGGCTCGAAGCCAATCAGCAGTTCTCGCCCGGCGCGGTCAGCAACATGGCCAGCGAAGCGGAGGGGCAATGGGAAGCCCGCGTCAAATGGCACAAGAAGCTGAACGAGGGCGGCTGGGTCGCAGTCAATTGGCCCAAGCAGTACGGCGGTCGCGGCGCCACGATCATGCAGCGCCTGATCTACCGCGAGGAGCTCGGCCGGCTCCATCTCTCCGAACCGATGATCGGAATGGGTATCGGTCTGCTCGGGCCGACCCTGATGCACTGGGGGACCGAAGAGCAGAAGCGGCAGCATCTGCCGGCGATTCTCAAGGGCGAGGAGATCTGGTGCCAGGGCTATAGCGAGCCCGGTTCGGGATCTGATCTGGCCTCGGTTCAGACCCGCGCGGTCGAGGATGGCGACTACTTCGTCGTCAATGGGCAGAAAGTGTGGACCTCGGTGGCTCATCACGCGGACTGGATCTTCGCGCTGGTGCGAACCGATCCGGACGCGCCGAAGCACAAGGGCATCAGTTACCTGCTGATCGACATGCACAATCCCGGCGTGACGGTGCGGCCGCTGGTGCAGATGACCGGTGGACGCGGCTTCAACGAAGTATTCTTTGAAGATGTGCGCGTGCCGCGCAGCAATATCGTCGGGGAGAAGAACAACGGCTGGCAGGTCGCGATGACGACCCTGATGTTCGAGCGTGGCGGCGGCGCCGCCCAGGGCGGTACGCTGAACGAAGTAAAGGAACTGGCTAGTCTCGCGCGGCGGCTGCAGCGCAACGGCGGCAGCGCCTGGGACGACTCGAGCGTGCGCCAGAAGGTCGCGGAGTTCGCCTCCGAAGCGCTTGCGCTCAAGTACACGGGCTATCGTCAGCTCACGCGCCAGCTCAAGGGCTTGCCACCGGGTCCCGAGGGTTCGATGATGAAGCTGTGCGGCACCGAGCTGGCGCTCAAGATCGCGGTGTATGCGATGGAGCTGCTGGGTCCGTATAGCCAGTTCGAATACGGCGCACCCTTCGCGCTCGATCGTGGCCGCTGGTCCTTCAGGATGCTGGCGGCGCGCGGCCCGACGATCTTCGCGGGAACCAATCAGATCCAGCACAATATCATCGGCGAGCGCGTACTCGGGCTGCCTAAAGGCGCGTGAACTTGTCGCCAACCTGCTATCGAACTGACTACTGAGGAGACCGGATGAAAGCTGCGGTTTACTACCAGAATGGCACTCCTGACGTCTTCAAGTACGAGGACGTTCCCGATCCGAAATGCTATCCCGGCGGAATCGTGATTCGCGTCGAAGCTGTAAGTATCGAGGGCGGCGACGTGCTCAATCGCTGGCACGGTGCGCTGCTCAGCACACCGCATGTGGTTGGCTATCAGGCCGCCGGCGAAATTGTCGAAGTCGGTTCGGGAGTGACGAATCTGCGCCTCGGCCAGAAGGTCGTCACAACTTTCCTGGCCGGCTCGCATGCCGCCCTGCGTGCGGTGCCGGCGCGTACCGCGTGGGTGATCCCGGACGGATTCGACGTAAAGCTTGCGTCCGCGATTCCGGTGGCGTTTGGCACCGCTGACGATTGCCTGTTCGAGTTCGGCCGGCTGAAGGCCGGAGAGACGGTGCTGATACAGGCGGGCGCGAGCGGGGTGGGAGTCGCCGCGATCCAACTCGCGAAGCGCGCCGGCGCGACCGTGCTGGCAACCGCGTCGAGCGACGCGCGGCTGGAACGCTTGAAACCGCTGGGCCTCGATCATGGAATCAACTACCGCACCGGCGAAGTCGTGCCGTCCGTGATGAAATTGACCGACGGCAAGGGCGTCGATTTGGTGGTCGACCCGATCGGCGGTACCACCCTCCAGAGCAGCATTCTCGCGCTCGGCTACCGGGGCCGGATCTCGATGGTCGGTTCGGCCGGGCGTGAGGCGATGAGCGTGGACGTCTCGCCCCTGATGGCTGGCAATCGCTCACTGACGGGGGTCTTCCTCGGCGCCGAGATCGCCACCGACCGCGCCCACAATATGATCCAGCGGCTGATCGACGAAGCAGCCCGCGGCGAGCTGAAAGTCGTGATCGATAAAACCTTCCCGCTCTCGCAAGCGGCCGCCGCGCACGCCTATATCGAGAGCCGCCAGGCCGTCGGCCGCGTCCTCCTGATTCCGTAAAGCTGCCCGAAACGGGGGAGCGCCGTCGTTGGAAGGTACTTAATTGCTCATCACCGGGAGATAGCGTAGCTCGTTGCGGACGCGTTAGTTGAGTTTTAGTGGCTCGATCAGTCTGGCGTTGGATTCGGCAGTCGGATCGCCATCATGTTTCGGTAGCGTGCCGATCTCGCGGAGATTCAGCCAATTCGCCTTCTTGCCCACCCAGATGTGGTCTGCCGCGCGCGCGGGAATGTCACCGTCGACGAGTCCGGTGGGAATTGCCGTTACCGGGCTGCCGGCCATTACCGTCGGCACTTGCGAGCCGCAGGTTTTGCAGAAGGACCTGCGATATGCGGGAGGTTCGCGAAGTATCGGTGCGTCACAGAATGCGATCAGGTCCTCGCCCCGGAGCCAGCGAAACTTCTCCGCGCGCACACGGAATTCCGCTGCAAACGGGGAGCCGGTCGCGCGTTGACATCGCGAGCAATGGCAGATCTCGATATTCGTGGTCGGACCGTCGAACTCGAACGCGACGCTTCCACAGAAACACTGGCCGGTCATACTTGATTCCCTCCCGACAGGCGAGCTTTTCATGCTTCCTAGCGCGGTTTTGAAGGCCTCGCAAACAGCTTCATCCGGAATTTCCGCTTTTTGATTCTGCAAACACGCGATTTTGGCCCACTAGCTGCTCTAACGTCCACTCGACGCCAGTCTGGCGGTAGTGGCCCACTCGCGGTGGCGGCAGTGGCCGGCTGCGCTCCTCCTGATTCCTTAGCCTCGCTCGAAAGGGGCCGCCAGTCGCTACGTCTGACGAAGTATGAAACAAGTTGGGTATGGCGACGACTCCGCCGATCCTCTGGCATTTTCCGATTTCTCATTTCAATGAGAAAGTCCGGTGGGCGCTCGACTTCAAACGCATTCCCCACGTCCGGCGCGCGCTCGGATTCAACTATCTGTTCAAAGCCTGGCGAGCCACCGGGCAGGGCTCGCTGCCGATCCTGTTTCTCGACGGCAAAGCGATCAGCGATTCCACCCGCATTATCGAGGCTCTCGAACGCTTCAAGCCCGACCCTGCGCTCTATCCACGCGATGAATCCCAGCGGCGCCGTGCGCTCGATCTGGAGGAATTTTTCGACGAGGAACTCGGCCATCATGCACGCGCGGTGATCATCGGCCCGCTCTTTGCCGACGAGCCCGACGCCGCCATCAACGTGCTTGGGAGCGGCATGACGCCGCAGGTGAAACGCGTGATGCGTATGGTTCTGCCCGCGTTCGGATCGTTTTACCAGCGCCGCCACCACATCACGCCGGAATCCGTCAAGCTCGGCCGGGCCAAAGTGAGCGCGGGCCTCGATCGGATTGCTTCCGAGTTGCAACCCTCCGGCTACCTGGTGGGCGATAGTTTCAGTGTGGCCGATCTCACGGCCGCCGCACTGCTGACTCCGATCGTGTCGCCGCCTGAGTTCGAATATCGCGTCGCCGGAGCTCCGCCCCGCGTCATCCAGGAATACCGCGACTCGCTCGCGCAACACCCGGCCTTCCGATGGGCGGAAGATATGTATCGCCGCCATCGCGGGACATCGGCCGAGGTCGCCGCCTGAAGATCGCAGCCATGCAGGACGAAACCGAAGGCGTGACGTGGTATTTCAGCTACGGCAGCAACATGAATCGCGCCATCTTTGTGGATCGCCGCGGCATGCATCCGCTCCAGACGCGGCCGGCGCGGCTCGACGACTACCGGCTCTGCTTCAATCTGCCGGTCGGACCCGGCGAGCGAGCCGTCGCCAACCTCGAATCTCAAGCGGGAGCGCACGCCTGGGGTGTGCTCTACCTGATTACCGCCGCAGAGTTCGACCATCTCGACCGCACGGAAGGCGTACCCTCCAGCGCGTACCGGCGAGTTCCGGTCGACGTGATCATCGAGGGCGGGCAACGAGTCGCCGCCTTTACTTATCAGTCAGACAAGAACATCCGTGGGCGCAAGCCCTCGCCCCGTTACATGGGCCTGCTGATCGAGGGCGCGCGCCAGCACGGCCTGCCGTCTGACTATCTCCAGTTTCTGCAGGGTTTCGAACTTGCCGTCGATGAGCGGCTCGCGGGACCAGACCGGCCTTAGCTTTCGCGCCGCCGGGCAGTGTCGTACATCGGGTATCAGGAGCGCAGGAGAGCAAGCGATGGAGCACGCTGAAACCTGGGTTCGAATGGAACAGGACTTCCTGGCCGATCCGTATCCGGCCTACGCCGCGTTGCGCGAAACCGACCCGGTCCATTTCGATCGCGCTCGCGCGAGCTGGATGGTGATGCGGTACCGGGACATCGTGGCCGTGGTGCGCGATAACGAACGGTTTTCGGCCGAGCAGGGCGGGCCGCCTTCGATGCTGGTCGCTGATCCGCCAGACCATACGCGGCTGCGCACGCTGGTCAGCAAGGCGTTTACGGTGCGGGCGGTGCGTCAACTGATTCCGCGGATCGAGCAAATCGTCGAGGAGTTCCTGGATACCGCAGCCGCGCGCGGCACGATAGATGCGATCGCGGAGTTCGCCTATCCGCTGCCGATCATCGTGATCGCCGAGCTGCTGGGCGTCGATCCGCAGCGGCGCGACTTTTTCCGGAATGCCTCACAGAAGATCGCGCTGTCACTTGGCGCCGTGACTGACCCGCGCGCGGCGACGCTGGCCGCCGAGGGGCGCAACGAGCTGCTCGAATACTTCGACGCGGTAATCGCCCAGCGCCGCGCCGAGCCGCGTGACGATCTGGTCACCGCGATGATTCGGGCGGAAGATCGCGGCGACATGCTCAACCATCGCGAGCTGGTCGGAATGCTGCTCCTGCTGCTGGTCGGTGGACATGAGACGACCGTCAACCTGATCGGCAATGGCCTGCTCGCCCTGCTCAGGAATCCCGACCAGCTCGCGCTGCTGCGCAGCCGCACGGACGTCGAGGAGCGCGCAATCGAGGAGCTGCTCCGCTACGACTCGCCGGTTCAATACAGCGGGCGCGTGGCCAAGGTCGCAGTTGGGATCGGCGGCCAGCGTATTCAGGCCGGCGATCGAGTCCGGATGATCTTCGCCTCGGCGAACCGCGACCCCGAGGTGTTTGACGCGCCCGGCCAGTTGGACCTTTTGCGCGATCCGTGCCCGCATCTGTCGTTCGGTTTGGGAATCCATTACTGCCTGGGCGCCGAGACTCGCGCGGCTGGAGGGACGGATCGCGCTCTCCAGAATCGTTCGGCGTTTCCCGAAGCTGAGACTTACAGGCGACGAGTTGCGCTGGCGGCCGGCCGCGGTGCTGCGCGGGCTCGAAGCTCTGCCGGTGGCGTTCTGACACTCGTGCGATCCCGCGGCGGGTGGATTTGCTGCCGCGCGTCACGCTAGAAAGTGACGATGCCCTCCTCGATCACGACCGCGGCCAAGTCCACTCGCCGCCGGATTCGTATCACGCCCGGCCGTTGCCGTGCCGTCCACTGACCAGCGCGACAGCCGGCCGCGAGTCGAGCTGTGGGTCGGCCTCGCTGCGGTCGCGCTACTCACGTTCGTCTGCCTGCTGATTCTTCGGCCTTTCATCTCGGCGGCGCTGTGGGCGGCCATCTTGTGCTTCACGACCTGGCCCTGGTTCGCGAAGCTGGAGCAAATGCTCGGTGGACGGCGGTCGCTCGCCGCGATGGTCGCGACACTGATCCTGATCGTGATCATCGCCGCGCCGGTGGCAATCCTGGGGATGACGCTGGCCAACAACGTCTCCGATCTCGTCGCGGCCACGCAGCGGCTCATCCACGAGGGTCCGCCGAGTCCGCCGGCGTGGGTCGCAAATATTCCGCTCGTGGGCGGCCACCTGGCGGACTACTGGAATCATATGGCTGGGAGCACTACCGAGCGAATGGATGAACTGGCCAAGTTGCTGCCCGCGGCCAAGCGCTTCGTATTGGATGCCGGACGCACCCTGGGCCAGGGGATTTTCCAGATTGTTTTGAGCCTGCTGATCGCCTTCTTCTTTTACCGCGACGGAGAATTTGCCGCGCGCCGCCTCGTAGTCGCGACCAATCGAATCGGCGGAGACGAAGGTAGTCGTCTGCTCGAGGTCGCCGGCGCAACGATTCACGCGGTGGTCTACGGTATCCTGGGAACCGCGCTGGTGCAGGGCGTGCTGGCGGCGATCGGCTTCGAAGTCGCCGGAGTTCCCGGCGCAGCGCTGTTGGGATTTGTCACGTCCCTGGTGTCGCCGATTCCGGGCGGCACGCACGTGATCATGCTGCCGGCGGCGTTCTGGCTGTACCATCAGGGTTCCACCGGATGGGCAATCTTCATGGTCGTATGGGGAGTGATCGTCGGGAGTATCGACAATGTCGTGAGGCCTTTTCTGATCAGCCGCGGCGGCGCCACGCTGCCCCTGATTCTGGTCATCCTCGGGGTGTTGGGCGGCGCGATGACCCTCGGTCTGATCGGATTGTTCCTGGGTCCCACGCTGCTCGCAGTCGGCTACAGTCTTTTGGACGAATGGTCCGCTCCCGCTATCAGGCGCGAGCGAGGCTGATCTCCGCCGACGGCCCGGGAGCTTACGGGTAGTGGGTTATTTTTAGAGTTGGTCGCCGGCTGGGACACCGGCCTCTATCCTGGCTGAAACTGCTGCATTCGGGTTGGCCTCCGTGCCGACCCGTACGGTCAAAATCGCCCACTACCTGTTGACTTTTTAGGTTTTGTGTTGGTAACTACTAGTGGTCAGGGGCTTCGGTCGAATCATGATTCCAGGAACGTATGCGCGGGGGAACGGCGCAAGGCTTGGCACTCTGAGAACGGGCTGCGCGACGGTCGCGATGGTGGCCGCGCTCACGATGGCGTTGGTGGAGCCGGCGCGGGCCCAGTCGCCGACGAGCCCTTGGCCGATGCTCGGCCACGACGCCAGGCACACGGGCCAGAGCACGCTCGACACCAGCGCCAACAACGGGCAGTTGAAGTGGAAGTTCTACAGTCAGCTCGGGGCGGCATCTGCGCCGGTAGTCGGCGCCGACGGCACGATCTATATCGATATGAACGACGGCTACCTCTATGCCATCAGCCCCAGCGGCAGTGAGAAGTGGAAGTTCAGCCTCGGCGCCGTTTGATACCTCGTTTGGCATCATGGGATCAACGCCGGCCGTTGGTGACGACGGCACTATCTATGCCGAATCGGGCAACGTCGTCTACGCGATCAGCCCCGATGGTAGTGAGCAGTGGCAGTTCCCCAGCGTGGTCACGCCTGCTTTTGGTGCTGGCGCTGTCCGTCCGTCAGCGACGGTAATAGGGAGTGACGGCACCATCTATGCGGACTTGAGCCCTGCCGGTAACCTCTCCGTGTTCAACCCCGACGGCAGCCAGAAGTGGACATTCTCGGGCCCGGAGCCGGTGGAACTTGGGGTGCCGGCGCTCGGCGCGGACGGCACCATCTACGTCGGCTCGACCGCCGGCCTTGGCGGCAACCTCTATGCTCTCAACCCTGACGGCAGCCAGAAATGGACGTTTTCGGACCCCAACGCAGAGACCATTGCGATGCCTTCGATCGGCGCCGACGGGACCATCTACGCCGGTGCGGATGACGGCTACCTATACGCCCTCAACTCCGACGGCAGCCAGAAGTGGACGTTTGCCACCCCGGAGCAGCCGGTGGGTCCGCTGGCGATTGGCGCTGACGGCACTATCTACTTCGGCTCGGGCACCGGCGATGACTTCGGCGATGGTATCGTCTATGCCCTCGGCCCGCTCAACCTGATCAAGTGGAAATCTATTATCAATAGCACCTCCTTCGGCCTCGGCGAGGTTGAGCCGCCGGTAATCAGCGCGGACGGCACCGTCTACCTCGCTGCGGAAAACGGGAGCATCTACGGCGTCTTTCCCGGAGGCAGCAAGAAGTGGCATTACTTCGAGGACGCCTTGGGATTCTCGCCCGCCGCGATCGGCGCCGACGGCACCATATATTACGGCGCGCAGGACGGCCTCTACGCGGTGGGTGTAGGTCAGCATGCGGCACTGAATCTCTCGACCACCTCGATCAACTTCGGCACCGTCAGCACCGGCGGGACTTACATGAAATCGTTCGTGCTCAAGAACCTCGGCGACAAGGTGCTTGGAATAAAGATCAATGCCGCCCCTCCGTTCAAAGTGGCTGGGACCGGTTCGCTCACGCTGCCCCCGAACGTGACCAGCTTCGTCGTAGTGACATTCGCTCCGACGGAGACGGGCGCGGCACAAGGAACAGTCCTCCTCTCCGGCAGCGATGGAGAGGTTGGCAGCGTCAGCGTAAGCGCGGTCGCCAAGGGGGCTCCGGTACCGGCCCGTTCACGATTATAAGTCGGACGAGCCGCGCCGTGATGGTCCGGTTGCGCCGCGCGCGGCCGGTCCGTTCAGCGGCACGATCACGATCACCAGCAACGACCGGAACAACCCGAGCGTCTCGTTGAGTGTTACCGGCTCCGGGGGGTAGCGAACGACGGCCGCCGTTGTGACCGGCGGCATTTGACCCGGACCCAGCCCGCATTCATAGTCCGATCTCAACCACGGCGGTCTGATTCAGATCGGCTCCACGCAGCCGCATCTCCGGAACGCAACCGGTCGAAAGCCAGGAGCACGAAAATGGCTGGCGCACTTGACGGAGTGAGAATCGTTGATCTGACCACGATGGTCGCTGGTCCGATGGCGACCATGATGCTGGCGGATCAGGGCGCGGACGTGATCAAGGTCGAGTCGCCGAGCGGCGATCTGATGCGCCGATTCAGCCCGGCGCATGCGCGGATGCCGGCGTCGTTCGTGTCGTGCAATCGCAACAAGCGTTCGCTGTCGCTCGATCTCAAGTCGGCGCCGGGGTTGGAGATTGTCAAAAGACTGATCGCAACTGCCGATGTTTTCGTCCAGAACTTTCGCCCGGGCACGATCGAGCAGATCGGGCTGGGCGAAGAGACTGTGCGCGGCATCCGCGCGGATATCATCTACGTTTCGATCAGCGGCTTCGGCAGCAAAGGGCCTTACTCGCATCAGCGCGCCTATGATCCGGTGATTCAGGCGCTTTGTGGTCTGGCGGAAATTCAGGCCGATCGCGAAATCGGCCGGCCCCGGATGGTGCGCACGATTATCGCCGACTACACGACGGCGCTGACCGCGGCTCAGGCGATCACCGCCGCGCTGTTCGCGAAAGCGCGCTCCGGAATCGGGCAGCATGTGCGAATCGCGATGCTCGACGCGATGATTGCGTATCTATGGCCGGAGGCGATGCCGAGCCTGACCTACGTTGGTCAGGAGTCGGATCCGTCGCTGAGTCCGCTCGGGCCCGATCTGGTGTTTGCGACGCAGGATCGCTACATCACGGCCGGCGCGTTGTCGGACGCCGAGTGGGCGGGGATGTGCCGGGCGCTCAATCGCGAGGAGCTAATCAACGATCCGCGCTTCGGCTCGGCTGCAAGCCGGGCGCGCAACTATATCGAACGCCGCGAGATCGTCGCCGCCGAGTTGCAGAAATGGCGCGCGGACGAGATTCTCCTCCGGCTCCTGAGCAACGACGTGCCGTGCGCGCCGGTGTTGAGCCGTTTCGAGTTGCTGCAGGACGTACAGGTGCGGGAGAGCGGCATTCTCGAGGAGCACGAGAGCGCGACGCTGGGTCGGGTGCGTCAGCCGCGGCCGGCGGCGCGCTTTGATCGTACGCCGGCGGAAGTGCGATCGCTGGCGCCGTCGCTCGGACAAGACAACCAGGCGATTCTCAGTGAACTCGGCTATAGCCGCGAAGACGTAGACCGATTGCGGCGCGAGCGCGTGCTGCATGGCATCGAGGATTAGGCATCGAGGCTTAGGAGAGATTATGAGCACACCCGCCGAAAGCGTAGCCGTCGTGGTCGGAGTTGGCGAGGGCTTGGGCGCCGCGCTCGGCCGTCGCTTCGCCGAGGGGTACAAGGTCGCGCTGGTGGCGCGCAGCGCGGATCTCATCGGTCGGCTCGAGAACGAGATTAAGGCGGGCGGCGGAGTCGCGGCGGCAATTCAGAGCGACGCGACGGTACCGGAACAGATCGCGGCCGCGCACGAGAAGATCCAAAAGGAACTCGGGCCGATCGAGATCCTGATCTACAACGGTGGCCGGCGCTCGTTCGGCAGACTGATGGAGATCACGCCGGAGGTTTTCGAGCAGGACTGGCGGCTGCACACCTTTGGCGCCTTCCTCTGGGCGCGTGAAGTGGTCCCGTCGATGTTATCGCGGGGCAGAGGCACGCTGCTGATCACCGGAGCTACGGCCGGCATCAGGCCCTGGCCGACGTCGGCGGGATTTGCGCCGGCAAAATTCGCGGTGCGCGGGTTGGCGGAAGTCCTGTCGCGCGATCTCCATCCGCAGGGCATTCACGTCGCTTATGTCAACGTCGATGGCGGAATCGATATGCCTTTGTTGCGCAAATTTCGTCCCAACGTCAAAGACGAAGACCTGCTGAAACCTTCCGCTATCGCGGACGCCTTCTGGTATCTGGCTCATCAGGAGCGTAGCGCGTGGAGCCACGAACTCGATGTTCGTCCCTTCAAGGAGAAGTTCTAAGTCACATGCACGCATGCGTCGCGGCCGGGGCCGGATTTCTGTTCGCGGTATTGTGGTTCGACCTGATGTTCGACGTGCAGACGCGAGGGCACGTCGGCGATACGCTGCCGACCGAGGTCTTGGCATCGATCTCGGCCTACTACCGGCGCGTCACCACCAAAGCGAGGCCGATGAACCGGCTGATCGGGGTGGTGATGGGTCTGACCTTGTTGGCGATCCTCGTTGAAATTGTGCAGAACGCGGATCATTGGTGGATCGAATGGATTTCGCTCGTGTCCGCCGCAAGCGCGATCGGACTGGCCGGGAAGCGAACCATTCCGAACGCAGTGCGGCTCGGAAGGGCAAAGGATTCACCCGACGTGCAAACGCGTCTCGCCCGTGCGATCTACCGGGATCATCTCTACTGTCTCGCGGGCATAGGCGTATTGCTCTTACTCCAGCTGAGCGCGCAGCTCTGACATTCGCGATTCTGGCCTCGTCTCGATATCCTGCCAGCGGCTAACTGGCCTCGGCAATGCAAGCGTTTGACGTCGTGATCCTCGGGGCGGGCGCGGCCGGGCTGATGTGCGCGCTCACTGCCGGGCAGCGCGGGCGCCGCGTGCTGCTGCTCGACCATGCCGAATCCGTCGGACCCAAGATCCTGATCTCGGGCGGCGGGCGCTGCAACTTCACGAATCTCGAGATCGCGCCGGAGCGCTTTCTTTCCGCCAATCCGCACTTCTGCAAGTCCGCGCTCAGCCGCTATACGCAACACGATTTCATCGCGATGGTCGAGCGGCACCGGATTCGATATCACGAGAAAACCCTTGGCCAGCTCTTCTGCGACGGATCGGCGCGCCAAGTCGTTGATATGCTGCTGGCGGAATGCGCGACGGCCGCGGTGGACGTGCGGCCGGGAAATAGAGTTACCGAAATCAGCCGCGCCGACCGCTTTCGTATCGAGACTGACCGGGGCAGCTTTGGCGCGCCGGCCCTGGTGCTGGCGACCGGCGGTCTGTCGATTCCGAAGATGGGGGCAACTGGCTTCGCCTACGACTTGGCGCGGCGCTTCGGTCTGGCGGTAATCGAGCCGCGTCCGGGGCTAGTCCCACTGAAGGTTGCGGACGCGACGCTCGATCTCGTCGAGCCGCTGTCCGGCGTCTCGCTCGACGCGCGGGTCTCTTACGGCCGGCAGAGCTTTCGCGAGAGTATCCTGTTTACCCATCGCGGACTCTCGGGCCCTGCGATCCTCCAGATTTCGTCGTACTGGCAGAAGGGCGGCACGCTCGCGCTCGATCTGGCGCCGGAGTTGGAGGTCGAGAACTTTCTGGCCGATCGCAAGCGCACGCGCCCCAAGGCGGAGTTGAGAAGCGTTCTGGCGGAAGTGTTACCGACGCGTCTCGCCCATGCCTTGGCGGAGGCCGGCGCTTTCGCCGGCCCGATCGCGAACCTGCCCGATCGCAGTCTTAGGGCGATGGCCGAGCGGATCAAGTGTTGGCAGGTGAGACCGACCGAATCGGAGGGATGGTCCAAAGCCGAGGTGACAGTAGGCGGTATCGATACGGCGGGGCTTTCGTCCAGAACCATGGAAGCGCGTAACGTGCCCGGCCTCTACGTAATCGGCGAGGCGGTGGACGTGACGGGATGGCTCGGCGGCTACAATTTCCAGTGGGCGTGGTCGAGTGGCTGGTGCGCCGGCCAAGCGATCTGATCGCGCGGCGGTGGGCGGTTTTGACAGCGCGGGCTGGCACAGACGCCTGGAAATCACCGGCGAGACGCCGGCGCTACTGCGTTCAGAAGTAGGACCGGCGTCCCGCCGGTCACTGGCCGGGGCCCTTGCGCAGCTTATTTCCGGCCGGAGTAGACGGCGAAGATGAGGTCGCGGAAGCCGCAGGAGACGTCGCTGAATCCGGCGCTGCGCAGCCACGAGAGTTGCGTTCCCACGGCCGCGCAGCGGTCGTGTTTCTGGCGCTCGAGGGCGCCGCGCAATTCAGCTTCGGTGGCGCCGGCCGTGCGCGCTGCCTGGCGCCATCGCTCCTGGGTGCGCAGCTCCGCGTCTTCGCTGTCTTCCGCGACGATCTCGGCGTTCACAAACACGCCGTTGCCGTTGAGCATCTGATGGATGCGCGCGAACAGCGCGCGCTTCTGCTCGTGCTCCAGATGATGGATTGAAAGCGCCGAGACCACCGCGTCGAAGCGGCCCGAGAGCGGAGCGGCCGAGTAGTCGATTTCGACGAAGCTGAAGCGCGCGCCGCGCAGCCGGTTGCGCGCTTCGCGCAGCATCGCGGGCGCGAGGTCGGCCAGCGTGATCCGCGAGCGGGGAAATCTTTCCGCAACGATCGCGGACAGCAGGCCGGTGCCGGCGCCAAGGTCCAGCACCTCGAATTCATCGTCATGCGCGAACGGGATGCGGTCGACGGCCGCGGCGTAGAGTTCGTCGAAGCAGGGCACGAACATCCGCCGCGTGCGATCGTACTCGCGAGCGACCGCGTCGAAAGCCTCGCGGATCGACTGGCTGCGGTTACTGGTCATCGCAATCCCGGCGTCAGCGGAATCTGGCGCGCGCGGCGAGGTCGGCGCAGCGCTGTTCGTTGGCGACGATGCCCTTGAGGCACAAGTCCACGAACACTCCCACCGCACGCTCCATCATTGCCATCGCATCGAGCAGGTTGATTGCCGCGAGGCCCTCGAAAACGTTGAGATTCAGCTCGCCGCGCTCCAGCGCCAGGCGCCCGGCGCGTTCGCATCCTAGCACCTGAAAGCAGCACTGGAGCAAGGTTTCGGCCACGGTCGGGTTGATCTTTCCGTTAAAAAACGATGAACCCTCCTGTACGGCCGGCAGGATGAGCTCGGCAAAGCCGCCCGCGGGTCCCGAGGCGAGCAGCCGGATATCCTGTGCGATCTTGATGAAAACCTCGGCGAGGATCGCGAGTTGCGCGAGCGCGGCTGCAAGGTCGTCGATATTTTGCGCGGCGTCATAAAGGTTCGCGCGCAATTCGAGGCGCGTGCCGGTTATCTTTCCGGCGATCGCGTTGAGGCGCGGCAGGATCGCGCGGCGATACGCCGCCGGCGCGCCGGCGCCGGACCCGATCGCGGTGCCACCCAGGTTGATTCGGCGCAGCGCCCCGACGGCGTGAGCGAGCTCGGCGATACGCCGGTTCAACGCCGCGGCGTATCCGCCGAAAAGCTCGCCCAGCGGCACGGGGGCGGCGTCCTGCAGGCAGGTGCGCGCGAGCGTCATCACCGGCCGCAGTTGGGCGGCCTTCGCGCGGCACGCGTCCGCGCAAGCGGTGAGCGCGGCGCGCAGCGGGACCCATCGCGCCAGGATCGCGATTCGCAGCGCTGAATGGCAGACGTCGGCGGTCGATTGCGACGCGTTGACGTGGGTCTTCGGATCTACCGGATCGTAGGTTCCGCGCCGGCCGCCGCAGCTCTCGTTGGCGAGATTCGCGACGACCTCGTTGACGTTCATGTTGACGCCGATACCGCCGCCGCCGCCGAGCACGTCGGCCGGGAACTGATCGAGATGCGCGCCCGCGATCAGCGGATCGCAGGCGCCTTCGATCGCGCGGCTGAGGCGCGCTTCCAGCACGTGTGCGTCGCGATTGGCGCGGGCCGCGGCCTGCTTTACGATCGCGAGCGCCTGCAGGTACGCGGGATAATGGCCGAGTGTCTTGCCCGAAAAACTCAGACTGCGCGCCGCGCGCGCGGTATGAATTCCGTAGAGCGCGCGGGCCGGAACGGCGAGCGCGCCGAGCAGGTCTTTTTCGATTCGGGTGCCCGCAATTCGGGTGGCCGCGGCGAGCGGCGCGGACGAGACGGGTCTACGCCGCCCGGCCATAGCGCGAGAGCTGCAAGAGCCTGCTGCTTCGAGTGCCGGGTCTGGTGTCGTAGGCGAGCAGCGCCACCAGCCGCGTCGTGCGGCCGCGGATCGCGCTGACGCGATGGATCGAGTTGCGCCCCTCGAACAGCAGCATCGTGCCGGGGCACATCGGAACGTGCACCACGCCCTGGTCCGAGCCCTCCAACAGGCGCTTGACCGTCGGATAGTTCTCGTCGCTTGCGCTGCGAATCAGCGGGACGTACTCGAAGTCGCCGCCGTCGTCCGCGTCGCGGAGCGCGATCGAGGTCACGAAGTCGGTCTGATCGTAATGCCAGAACAACTTTTCGCCGTCGCCCATCACGGCCAGATTGAGCGCGCCCATCGGATCCGCGTAGCGATAGAGGCGCTCCTTGTTGAGCGCCGCGCCGATGAAGTCCATCAGCGGTTCCCATTCGTAGAGCCGGCGCAGAATCGAATCGGCGGGGAACTGATCGTAGGCGATTACGCCGACCGACGAGGCGCCGAAAATCCGTCGCGGATGGTCCGCGGGCAGGGTGAAGTCGGGCTTTTCAAGATAGGGGGTGCCGGTGGCGACGCTGTGATAGGCGAGATTCGAGAGCGCGTCACCCTCGTGCACGAGTTGCGCGACGCTGTCGGGAGTCAGAAAGTCGGGCAACTCGCAGGCGCCGGTTTCGTCGAGCTGGCGGCGGCATCGTTGCGTCAACTCGCGAGCGGCGTCGGAGTGCAAATCAAGGATTGGATAGCGATCGAGGTCGATCATCTGCGCAGGTGACGGCGCCTGCGTTGTTTGCGGGGCGGCCTTCATCTCCATGCGCGTTCCTCCTTCGCCGCCAAGGATACGAGCACAGAACGTTTCCGCAAGGCAAGCCGCGCGACGAATCTGGTCCTGAATCGACCCCGATTCGGATCTGGTGACCAGACGGCGCAGCCCAGAGGTTAGCGTTGGACGGAGGCCCGTATGGCCTGGACTGCTACGTTACGGGGCTTCTCTTAGCAGGGGGGAACTTCCGCGGCCCCCGCCCAACAATCGGCGGTAGGAGCAGGCTCTGTGCCAGCATCGCGCAGTCACATTTCCGCGATTTCCGGCAATCTCGCTCTGCCGATTGCTCACGCGTCGGGCAACGATTGTGCAATGAAACAGCACGCCGTTCTCCGGCATGGATCCGGGTGGCATCGGCAGTCGCCTCTTGCGCTCAGCCCAATCTGCGGACAAGGTTTTCCTAGGTCGTCCGTTCGGTTGTCGGCAGGATGACGCGACAGGTGAGGATGGGACAGGCGGGCCGAAAAATACCGATGCAAGACCAGGCGAATGGCAACCTGTCACTCGCCCGCGGCGCTGACGGGACGCTCACGATCGGCCTTAAGGGGACCTGGCGGCTGCATCACGGGATGCCGTCGTCCGCCCAGGTGGAGCGCGAGCTTAACGGAGCAACGCCGCCGCGGCGCGTCGCGTTCGAGGCCGGGTCGCTCGCGCGATGGGACACGAGCCTGCTCAACTTCGTGAATGCGGTCGTCGAGCTTTGCACCCAACGCGGCGTTGAGATCGATCGGGCCGGACTGCCGGAAGGTCTGGCGCGCCTGCTCGAACTGGCCGAATCCGTCCCCGACCGGACCGATGCCGGCCAGCGCAAGGTGCGTGCTTCGCTAGCCGCGCGGGTCGGGCAGGCCGCGATCGGTTTCGGCGAATCCTTCGACACGAGCCTGATCTTTATCGGGCAGGTTGCGATGGCGCTGGGCAACTTCGTGCGGCGGCGCGCCCGCTTCCGGTTCTCCGACCTGCTGCAGATCATCCAGGAATGCGGCGCCGATGCGCTCGGGATCGTGACGCTGATCAGTTACCTGGTCGGCGTGATCCTGGCCTTCATGGGCGCGGTGCAGCTACAGCAGTTCGGCGCCGCGATCTACGTGGCGGACCTGGTCGCGATCGGCACCACGCGCGAGATGGGCGCGATGATGACCGCGATTATTATGGCCGGCCGGACCGGCGCCGCGTTCGCCGCGCAACTCGGCACCATGAAGGTCACCGAGGAGATTGACGCGCTTACCACGATGGGGATCTCGCCGATGGAGTTCCTCGTGCTGCCGCGGATGATCGCGCTGATTCTGATGATGCCGCTGCTCTGCCTGTATTCGGACTTTGTGGGAATTCTGGGCGGCGCGACGGTGGGCACCGCGATGCTGGGGATCTCGCCGATGGCATACGCGCATGAGACCGCGAACGCCTTGCGGGCGCACGATCTGCTCGGCGGACTGTTCAAGGCCACCGTCTACGGCGTCCTGATCGCCTTCGCCGGATGCATGAGCGGGTTCGAATGCGGTAACAGCTCGGCGGCAGTGGGGGAGGCGACCACCCGCGCGGTGGTTCTGAGTATAGTATTGATAGTTGTGAGCTGCGGAATTTTCGCGGTGGTGTTCAACATTCTCGGAATTTAGCGGTGCTCGGGAGATTCTGCATCGCGCGCCGGCGCGCCCCGCAGCCGCCGGTTAATTCCAGAGCGCCGCGCGCGCATCAGTTTCTGAGCCGCGGACGGATCGCAGCGGAGAAGAGTCATGGCCAATAAAGCCAATCCGGCCCGTCTCGGAGCTTTCATACTGGGCGCGATCGCCCTGGTGGTGCTGGCGGTGGTGGTGATGGGCTCCGGGCAGTTGTTTCAGAAAAAACACGAATACATCCTCTACTTTCAGGGCAGCGTGAACGGCCTGCGGGTCGGGGCGCCGGTCAAGTTCAAGGGCGTGCAGATCGGCTCGGTCACGCGAATTCTGCTGAATATCAACCTCGGCCAGGAGAGCACTGCGGAGTCGGCCGCCATAAAGATTCCGGTCATCATTGAGCTGGAACAAAGCCTCCTGATGCGTCGAGGGGTCAGTCAGGTCAATCTGGACGATCCGGGCATAATGAGAGCCTTTATCGATAGCGGCCTGCGGGCCCAGCTCGCGATGGAGAGTTTCGTGACCGGAGTTCTGTATATCGATCTCGATCTCCATCCCGAGACGCCGGTCACGCTCGTGCTGCCGCCAGGAACGGTGGCGCCGTACCAGGAGATTCCGACGGTGCCGACGCCGCTCGAACAGGTTCAGTCGGCGGCCAACCGCGTGCTCGCGCAACTTGACCAGGTAGATTTTCAGAAACTCTCGGTGAAGATCCAGGCGACACTGGAATCGGTCAGTGAGTTGGCGACGTCGCCGGAGTTGAAGAGCGCGGTGAAGGGCCTTAGTCAGACCGAGGCCAGCCTGAACCAGGCGGCGGTGGGTATTCGGCAGGCGACGCTCAAGTTCGACCAGGAGGTGGGGCCGCTCTCCGCGAGCCTGCGCAGCACCACGAAAAACGCCAATGTCGCGCTGGCGCAGGCGCGCGCGACCCTCGCGACGGTTCAGGACTCCTTGGGCGCGGCCTCGCCGCTGGTCTACCAGACCGGCAAGGCCATGCAGGACCTGGACGACGCCGCGCGCTCCGTGCGACAACTCGCGCAATACTTGCAGCGCAATCCCAGCGCGCCGGTGCGCGGCCGATACTTCTCGAAGGTGGCACGATGATGCGGATACTGGTGCGCCTGCCGATCGCGGCGGCCGCCGCGGTCCTGCTTTACGCCTGCAGCTCCCTTTTCGGGCCGCAGCCGGATCAGTCGCGGTATTTCGTGCTGACCGCGGCGGTTGCCACGCCGTCCGCGACGGCGCCGGGCGCGAACGCCTATTCAATCGGCCTCGGCCCGGTGCGGCTGCCCTCTTACCTCAGTAGTCACGATGAAATAGCAACTCGGGTCGAGGCCAACCGGGTCGAATACTCATCGAGCGATTTCTGGGCCGAGGCGATCGATACTAACTTCAGCCGGGTTCTGGAGCGAAACCTTGACAACATCCTGGACGACGCCCAGATAGTTTCCTTCCCCTGGGTAAAATCGACCAATATCGACTACCAGGTGGAAGTCGATGTCGAGCGCTTCGAGCGCGATCCGAAAGGCGATTCGCAGTTGCTGGTTCATTGGACGATCAGCGACGGCAAGGATGGCCGCATTCTACTCGACCGGGAATCGACGATCGCGCATCCGGCGCAATCGAGCGGCACCGACGCCGCGGTGGCCGCGCTCAGCGCCGACGTCGGCGACCTGAGCGATCAGATCGCCACGGCGGTGCGGAGCTTGCGGGAGGAAGATCGCAGTCATCCGCGGGGTAAGCCGGCGTCATGAGAACCACAGTGGATCGCGCCAGGGGCAGCGGCGGCCGTTGGGCTGCGATCGCAGCCCTGCTGCTGGTGATTACCGGATCGGGTGCGCTGCAGTCGTGCTCGAGTCAGCAGCAGACGACTCAGACGACGGTCACGACGACGAAACCCGCCGTGACGCCGGTAAGCGATTCGGGCGCGCCCGCGGACTCGACGGTCACAACCACGACCACCACCACGAGCAGCGGTGGGAGCAGCGTGCTGGGATCGGCGCTGGACGTGGTCGGGACGGTGATCCTGCTGCCAATCAAGATCGTCGTCGACGTGATCTGGTTCATTCTGTAGGAACCCCGCAATCGTTCAAGATCAGTCATCTATGAGAACGCGCCCATGGTCAGGGCCGCGCCAAGCGCGAGGCTATAGACGCCGCTGACGAACATCACGGACGCCTGCACCCAGCGCAAGGTCGTGGAGAGCCTGAACATGCCGGCCGATACGGCCGCCATTGCGCCCGTCATTGCGGCCAGCCCGGCCACGAACGCCATCACGCAGAACAGTCCCGCCTCCCATCCGCGCATCCCCGCAGCGAGTACGAACAAGGCCAGTTGAGTCGGCGTCTCCAGGCCCGCACCGTGAACCAGACCGAGCACGAACGCCGGCCGCGCGCCGCTCGACGGCTGCAACTGGATGTGTTCGTGCTGGTGTTTGCCGCCGGGCCGCAGCGCGGCAAACGCGTGGCGGATTCCCGCCGCGATCAGCATCACACGGCTTTGACGGACCAGAGTTCCGGGCCGGGCGAAAAGTACGAACAGAACGTAGCAACCGAAGATAATCAGGGTGACGCCGACCAGCCGCTCGATTACCGCGGTCGCGCCCGCCGGCAGCGACAGGCCGAACGCCACCGACATCGACCCGATTGCGGCGATCGCGAGCACGTGGCCGACCGTGTAGAGCGCCGTCCATTCGAGCGCCTGCGATGGCGATCCGGCCGAGGTCGTGAAATCGCCGATCGCGGCGATATTATGTGATTCGAGCGCGTGGCGCAGGCCCAGAACCAGCGCAGCGTAGATGCAGGCTGACAGCAGAGGCTGGGAGGCGGAAGCCACGCTAAATCATATCACTGGACGCTGACCGGAATTCGCACATCGAAGGCGGAATTGATTGCGATCCCGTCCTTGACCGCGGGGAAGAATGTCCACTGCGAAAGGGTTGCCAGCAGAATCTGGTTCAGGCGCGGATTGCTGGTCGGCTTCGACAGCGTCACCTTGACGGTCCCGTCGGAGGAAACCGTGAAATGGGCCACGGCCTCGGTCTGAAAAACATCCTCGCGCAGATCGTCCGGAATCGCGGGGATGGGATGGTAGATAGCGCGCGCGCCGATACTGTCCGTGCCGATCCCGCTACCTGATCCCTCCGGCGCGACGCTCGCTTCGGTGCGGCCGATCGCTCCGCCTGTCGCGATGCCGTTCGAGGCGGTTACGGGGCCCGGCAGCACGGGCGTGATCTTGGCGAGCACCGGGGGCTGGTTCGGGCGCGTTTTCGGTTTCGCCGTCACATGGTGCAGAGGTTTGGCGGTTGCGAGCTTCTTTTCAGCTCCGCCTTGAAGACCACCGATCGGCGGCGGTTGAGGAATAATGTGGACCTCGATCGCCTCGCGACGGGGCGGCGGCACCGGCCGCTGGTCCAGCACCTTCGAGAACGCCGCCAGGATCATGCACGTAGCCAGCGCACCCGGGAGGAACCACCCCAATCGACGCCACGGCGGCTCGAAGAGCGGAAGTTCGTACGCCGGGATACGCGCAGCCATGATCAATGGACGCTCGGCTGTGCTTGCGTGAAGGGCAGTTCCCACGTGAGTCCTCCGTATATGGCGCGCCGCGGACCATACTGATTGGCGAAGACGCCGATTCCGGTGCCGTTGCGGACCAGATACGTGTGATCGAAAAGATTCACTACCGCCAGGCGCGCTTCCATTTTGCCCACGGTCGGAAGTGTAAAGGCCTTCTTGATGGCGCTGTCCACCTGGATGTAGAAGGGCAGGTTGCCGGTATTCGCGAAGCCGCTGCGCAGCCCGCTGCCGTAGATTCCATCGAGGCTAAAGGTAAATCCTTGCCAGTTGTAGACGCCGCCCACCGACGAGGTGAAGGTCTGGTCGTGATCGAGAAACACGTAGTGATTCTTGATGTAGGCCAGTTCGTCCGGCGCGAAGTTAAATTGCCCCGATTCGATATCGGTACCCTGGGCGACGCTGAACGCGAAATTGACGTACGTATAGAGATTGTTGTGCGTATACGAGCCGGTAAACTCGGTGCCGTAAACGCGGCCTTTGTTGTAGTTAAAGGTCTCGAAAATCAGGGCCGGGCCGAACTGGCCCTCGTCGATCAAATCCGCGGCTTTCTTGTAGTAGGTGTCGACTCCGACGTTGAGGCCCGGAAGGATTTGCTGCGTCGCGCCAACGTCGAACAGGTGATCGCGCTCGACCGTCGGCGTGCGGTTGCCGTCGGAGGCGGGCGCGCCGGTGGTGCCCTCGAATTTCTGAATCGAGGTGACCGAGACCAGCTCGGTGGGCGGCGGCGTGAACTGCCGGGCGTAGCCGGCGTGGAGCGTCGTGCCCTTGAGCGGCGTGTACTCGAGCCCGACGCGCGGGCTCGCCTGGTCCGCTCGCTCGAGGCCGTCGTACAGGTCGAAGCGTGTGCCGACGTTGATCGTGAGCTGCTCGATGGGTTTCCATTCATCCTGCAGGTAGATGCTGTAGTTCCAGGTCAGGAGCGAAGTGTCGTCAACGACCTCGAAGGGCACGTCGCTGGTTTGGTCGCCCGCGGCGTTGGCGGGAAAGACATTCTCGTGATTATCGATCTCGGCGCGCTCGCCGTCGAAGTAAGCTCCCAGCCGGATCGTATGCTGGTCGAAGCCGTGGTAGGCCGTGTCGATCTGGACGCCGTTGGCGAAATCGCTGCGGAAGACCCGCGACGCGGCGCCGTTGTAGATCAGGTCGCCGTCATGATCGGGATTGAAGGTGACGGTGGAATAGCGGGTGAACGGCGCGATTTGATAGTCGGCGTCCGGCCCGATTACTCCCTGGAGAGCGAACACGCCGAAGTAGTTCTGCTCGAATTGGTTCTCGGAAACGTCGCGCGACGGATAGACCGGCACGCCGACGAGATCGTACACCTGCGGCTGATCGGGGTTGGCGGGAATCTCGAAATGATTGATGGCGGTTCCCGTGATGAGACTGAGCCGGGTGGTCGGGTTCAGGAAATACGAGAAGTAGCCGAAGGCCGAGCCCTGGTGGCTGGTGTCGTTGATCGCGGTCGGACCGGGAGTGGGCGGTTCGAGCCCGCGATCAGTGTGCAGATACTGGCCGGTGAGGAAGTAGCTGAACTGATCCTTCGAGCCGCCGTACTCGAAGCTCGGCTGTTCCGTCCCGCGCTGCCCGCCGTAGAAGTCGACGTCGCCGCTGTTGTCGAGCAAGCCGTCCTTAGTCTTGATATCGATAATTCCGGCAGTGCGCAGGCCGAACTGCGCCGGCAGAACGCCCGTCAGAAGGCTGATGCTCTGCGCGAGACGCGGGCTCAACACCTGCCCGAAGCCCGTGATTCCTTCGGGCAACTGGACCCCGTTGATTCGGTACTGAAGATTCGCATGGTCGCCGCGCACATGGAGTTGCCCGTAGGAATCCTGCACGACGCCGGGGGCCTGAAGCAGGACATCATTGAGCGCGGTATTGTTGCCCTGGGGCAGGTCCTGGATCGCGCTGGCGCTGAAGCGATATACGCTGCCGCCGGTTTCGGGTGACAGTCCGTTGCGCGACTGGTTGAGACGTTTCGCGACCACCGCCATGCTGAGCGCCCCTTCGGACTGCAGCGCCAGCCCTATCGGTTTGGGCGACTGCGCCGACAGCGTCACGATTTCGGTGGCAGTCTTGAAGTTGGCCTTCGTACCGATCAGAGCGTAAACGCCCGCCGCGATCGCCTTGAAGACGAAGTGGCCGTCGGAGTCGCTCGCGGCGGTGGCGACAACCACGCCCTTGCCATTTTGTAGCGAGAGGTTGACTCCCGCCAGCGGCCGGCCCAGGGCGTCCTTGACCGTGCCGGTGATGTTGCGCCGTGCGCTCGTTGCCGTACCCGCAAACAATGAAATCGGCTGGGCGACCATCGCGGCCAGCCCAACTATGAAAATGACCATCCTTCGCATCGTTAGCTCCTCGAGATGCGCAACCGCTTCGCGCGGCGTCAGTTGCTTGCGCGAAGCCACGCGCGAGAGAGTATCCGCGCGCGTATCACCAGGAAAATTTGTGAGAGCGGGAGCTTAGACCGAAGCGGGCGGGGCCCGGCCATACAGATGCGAGCTGTACGACGAGAGCAATTGCGCCCGAGCCGTGAAAATCGGGCGTTGTTCGCTTAAGAAAACCGCGGCGAGAGTCGGAACGACTGCGGATGCGGACGGCGTGTTGAAGTGCAGCAGGCATATCGCGCACAGATCGTTGGCAACGGCCGACGCCGCGGTCGCGGAGTACTTGTGCGCGCTGGAACTGAGATGAAAATGGCCGGCCCCCAGCAACTGCGCGGCGACCAAAAACGTCGCCACCAAAAACGCCGTTCGACGCGCGCGTTGCCGGAGTGTGCTCAATCGAAGCTGCATCGTGAGGTTATTGAGGGGCTCGCCGATGAGCCCAACCGCTCAAACCTGACCACAACCGTGCCGGTTTTGCGCACGTTGGTCAAGCATGATTGGGCGCGTCACAAGGCATCGTGCAGACCGATGCCGTTTCAATTTGGTCCGCCTAAAAAGCGCGATGCGTGATTCTCGTGCATACCGCCAAGAATTTGGCGGTCGCCAGGCGGTGGACAGATTGACCGGGCATACTTGTGAGTCGAAACGGCGTAGGCGCGCGGATTGCTACTACGGTTTGATGAATAGTCGAGGATTTTCAGATTGACGGTCGATCGTCGGAAGCTGATCTTCCTGATCAGCAGCAGTTGGACCGTCGAAACGGCAATCCGAAACTAATTCCGAATCGCAGGATGATCGAACGAATGTCGCGGAATCAAGGTTGGTGAGGGGGGCGCGGAAGTCCTCCTGCTAAAACGGCCTTCGGTCACGAGGATCCGGCCACGCCGCTTCCCCCCTCACCATCTCACTGCCTTTCCTACAACGGTCAGCGGCAAAATTCAAACGGACTGATGCCCACCCCGCGGTCAGTCGCCCGCCCTCAAGGCATCGCGGTCGTCCAGCGCGCGCCCGCAGCGAGTCGGGCGGGCCGGATCGCAAATTGAGACAAAAGTTGCAGAACTGAAACCACAGCGGTGGTCGATGTTGCGTTTGTGCGACTCCGGAGTTGCGTCGTAGCGCCTCCAAAGCCTGAAGACCCCTAAGTTTATTGACGAAATCTCGTGCTTTAACGTGGCACGGAATCTGTTACTCCTTCCAATGGCGGCATCGACTCTTGAGCGATGTCCGGTCAGGCAGGGGAGCGATCCTCTGTCGAGGCTGACTAGACCAGAGGTGGAGTTCAATGGCAGGAGAGAAAAGTCGCACATTCGGTGAAGTCCTTCGCAGGCGCCGGCGCGAGCTTGACCTCACGCAGGGCGAGCTGGCCAACATGATCGACACCTCGACGCCGTACGTCGGCCTGCTCGAGTCCGATCAGCGTCATCCGTCCGACGCGATCGTGACCAAACTCGCGGACGCCCTGGGATTGGAGCGCGGTGAACTTTTCTTCCTCGCCAATCCCGATACGCGCGAGTTGCTGAAGAACGAGAACGAACCGCCGAAGCTCAACTCGGCCTGGGAGGCGTTCCGCGCCGACCAGCGGCTGCATCGCCTTCACAACGTGACTACGGAAGAGATGGGCATGCTGTCGCGCGTTGCGCTGATGGGTGAGATCGGCAGCCCGCGCGAGTTCGTGTACATTCTCAATACCGTTCGCCAGGCCCTCAGCAGATAGCAGCGCACCGGGTGCACGGATCTCCAGCCCGCGCACCCGTTACGTCCTGCGCCGCCGCGCATCCGCCGGCGCATGAATCCCGGTACGCAGGGTTACGACATCCGGGCCAGCAGGCTCTTCAAATCTTCGGCGTGTTCCTCTTCCGACTTGAGAATCTCTTCGATCAGCTTGCGCGTGGTGGGATCGTCGTTGGCCAACCAGCGCACGATCTGTGAGTAGGACTCGATCGCGATTCGCTCCGCGACCAGATCCTCCTTCATCATCTCGGCCAAGTCCGTGCCTTCCGCATACTCCGAGTGGCTGCGAGTGGCGAGGCCTTCCGGGTTGAAGTTGGGCTCGCCGTTGAGCTGCGTGATGCGCTCGGCGACCCAATCGGCATGCTGCTGCTCGTCGTTGGCGTGCTGAAGAAACTCGATTTTGACCGATTCGGAATTTATCCCGTCGGCCATGTAATAGTGGCGCTTGTAGCGCAGCACGCAGACGATCTCGGTGGCGAGAACTTCGTTGAGCACCTTGACGACCTGTTTGCGGTTGGCCTTGTAACCTTCGGTCACGGCGCCCGAGTCCATATTCTTGCGCGCGCGGTCGCGAATTTTCTTTACGTCTGAAACAAACCGACCCATGATGATTCCTCCGCTTTTTTTGGGCATTCGTGGATAGTGGTTGGGCCCATCCTAATACTCGCGACGCTGCCCGGTAAATCGGCGGCGCGGGAACCGACCGCCGGGGATTGAAGCGCCGGTTGCATCGGCGGGCTGCCGTGCGTATGGTCCGTGACGCAAATCACGATGCGAGGTGAGCGATGAATCTCAAGGACGCGGTTGCCCTGATCACCGGAGGCGGCTCGGGTTTGGGCGAAGCCACGGCGCGGGAATTCGCCGGGGCCGGAGCGAAGGTCGTGGTCCTGGATCTGCAATCCTCGCCCGGCGCGAAGGTTGCGGAATCATTCGGCGATAAGGGGATGTTCGTCGCGGCCGACGTGGTCTCGGCGGACGGCGTGACGGAGGCCGCGGCGAAAGCGGTCGCGCGCTTCGGCGCGATCCATATCGCGGTCAACTGCGCGGGCATCGGCCGCGCGATGCGCACCGTGACCAGAGAGGGACCACATTCGCTGGATCTGTTCAGCAAGGTCATCCAGGTGAACCTGATCGGTACCTTCAACGGGATTCGCGTCGCGGCGGCTCAGATGGCGAAAAATCAGCCCAATAGTGAAGGCGAGCGCGGCGTGATCGTGAACACCGCCTCGGTGGCGGCGTTCGACGGCCAGATTGGGCAGGCGGCCTATTCGGCTTCGAAGGGCGGGGTGGTCGCGATGACGCTGCCGATCGCCCGCGATCTGGCCTCGCTCGGGATTCGGATCTGCACGATTGCGCCCGGCACGTTCGACACCCCGATGCTGGCCGGGCTGCCCGATCCGGCGCGCAAGGCGCTCGAAGCGGGGATTCCGTTTCCGTCACGCCTGGGGCGTCCCGCCGAGTTCGCGGCGCTGGCGCGCCACATCGTCGAGAACTCGATGCTCAACGGGGAGACGATCCGGCTCGACGGCGCGCTGCGGATGGCGCCGCGCTGAACGTCGCGGCGCCGTCCTTCAAGGCTGCTCTGGCGAGGTCAGGTTATTCTCCCGGGGCGTAAACGAAGGTGTGGTTCGCCGTGACTCTCACGCATTCCACATCAGCCCGGGCGAACGACGGATCGCAGATCGGCTTGTCGATCTCGGGGCATTTGTAGAGGCCAGTGTCGCCGGTGGCTTGACACTTGCTGAGGTCGAACGTCATTACTGCGGTCTTTTGCGCATTCGTTGGCGGCGCCGGCGTCGAAGCCGAGCATCCGCCAAGTACCAGCGCCGCCACGGCTATCGCCGGCAGCGCGATCAAGTTTCCCATCGTGAGTCGCACACGTGTGCTCATATCTTCTCCTCCCATGTCTTCTCCGCCGGCGAGTCTGTCTGGCTTACCATCGCGTAATGATCGATGGAACGCTGGGCCGCCGCAAGCGTTTAGAATTCAATCGATACCACCTCGATAGTCGGATCAGGTTCGCCCGGATCCGACTCGACGGCACTGATCTCCTCGTCTACCGGATACAACTCCGGTCGGGCGTCCGCGTCGGCGCCGGGCCGATCGCGCACCAGATAAAATTCGGGCCCCGCGCCGCGTGCAGGAGCCACGCTGAGCCGGCCGTACCAGCGTCCCGATGTGACGACGGCGCCGTCGCGAGCATCGTAGACCTCGTATTCGAACCGGTCGGGCTCCAGCCAGGTGACCTGGATTCCGATCGGATCCCGCGCGATGCCGCGATCGTCGAGCGTCGTGATGGTCGCGCTGGTGCCGGCGCTGCACGTCAGGGTCACTGCGGGCAGGCGCTGGTCTTCGGAATCGTCTTGGGAATCGTTGTGGGAATCGCCGTGGGAATCGCCGTTAGTCTGGCCCGACTCGTCATCGCCGAAGTCCAGAACCGAAGTCTTCAGCCGGCAGCCGCTCATCACCGTGGCGCCGACGGGAAACGCGACCGAGCGTGAACCGGCGTTCGCCGACCGTAGCGGAAGGACACACAGAATTCCAAGCAGAACAACTCCGGACGATCGCAACGCGCCCCCCTTGGCGCGGAGCGGGCAAGCCACCTGCCGCACGTCTTGGGGAGCAGTGCGCGTGCCATCGGCGCGGGTCGCAACCGCGGGCTTTCGCAGCCGCTGTTATACAGAGCGGCGTGAAATGCTACATATCGTCGCGGGATGGTACAGCAGTGATGACCCCCGGAACGCGCCGGGAGCCAGGTTCCCTCACGTTGCGCGCAAACGCGCCTAAACGAGCGTTGCCGATACTCAGCGCCGCCGGATTATCGATACGCTTGAGAACTCGAGCCCGATGCGCTACGACCATACGGCCTTGTTCCGCGCGCTCAACCGCGCGCGGGGCGGGCTCCGGATACATAAGTGGCGGCGCTCCCGGCTCGGATCTGGGGGCGAGAGCGGAAGAGGACGAGCATGGATTCGCGAGGGCAGGATGGTCGCGCCAGCGGGGAAATCCCGAACGGCGCGGCTGCGCCCGTCGCGGACGGCGCTGCGAACGGAGCCGCCGCCAAGCCCGCTCATCCGCCGCACAACACGCTGCTCAATTCACCGCATTCGTATCGCGGGCGGCTGATCGCGGTCGAGGGCATCGACGGATCCGGCAAGTCCACCCAGCTCGGATTGCTCGAACGGTGGCTGCGGGCGCACGAGTATCCGGTGCATTTCACGCAGTGGAACTCCTCGCGGCTGGTGCGGCGCTCGATGCAGCGGGGCAAGAAAAAGAACCTGCTCACGCCGACCACTTTCAGCCTGCTACATGCAGTCGATTTTGCCGACCGGCTGACATATCAGATTCTGCCGCCGCTTAAGGCGGGAATGATCGTGCTGGCCGATCGTTACGTGTATACGGCCTTCGCGCGTGACGTCGCCCGCGGCGTGCATCCGGATTGGGTGCGCCAGGTCTATGCCTTCGCGCCGCGGCCCGATCTGACGCTCTACTTCCGGGTTCCGATCGAAGTCTCGCTGGAACGGTTGCTCGCGGGCCGCGCCAAGCTCAAGTATCACGAGGCCGGGATGGACGTTGGACTGTCGGCCGATCCGGTCGAGAGTTTTCGCCTGTTCCAGAGCCGCGTGCTCGAAATCTACGACGCCCTGGCCGATGAATTCGGCCTGCAGGATATCGAGGCCACCGGCGATATCCCCGCGCAGCAGCGGATCGTGCGCCGCATGATCCAGGAGGTGCTGCGCGACTACGAACAGCCGCACGCGCGCAGTGGGCAACGTCATGGCGCAGAAGCGAAATAGCATCTGGTTCAATCACGGCCTGCCCTACCTGGCGCGCAAGCCGCTGGCGGGTCATCTGATCGCGATCGAGGGGACCGACGGCGTCGGCCGCTCGACGCAGATCGCGCTGCTGCGCCCCTGGCTGGAGTCGAGGGCTACGCCGTCAGCGACACCGGATGGATTCGCTCGCCGCTGTTGTCCGAGACGATCAACGAGGCCAAAGACGGCCATCGCCTGACCGTGACGACCTTCAGCCTGCTCTACGCCGCCGATTTCGCCGATCGGCTCGAGCATGAGATTCTGCCCGCGCTGCAGGCCGGGTTCATCGTGATCGCGGATCGCTACATGTACACCGCTTTCGCGCGCAACGCCGTGATGGGCGCCGATCCGGCCTGGACGCGCGACCTGTTCGGGATGGCGCTCGTGCCCGACCTGGTGATCTACCTGCAGGTCGACGTGGACCATCTGGTGCCGCGCGTGGTGCAGGGCAAGGGCATGGACTACTGGGAGTCGGGGATGCATCTGGCGATGGGCTCCGACATCTTCGAGTCCTTCTTGCAATACCAGCGCCGGCTGATCGGTGAGTACGACCGGCTGGCCGAGGAGTGGGGGTTCGTGACGGTCGATGCGCGCCGTTCGATCGAGGAGATTCAGGGCGACCTGCGCTCCCATATCGCGGACTATCTGCATCGTGGCCGGCGCGAAGCGGACGCCGCGAACGGCCCGGTCGTCCCGATCGGGCGCGACAGTCAGAAGACCTGACCCGGCCCTCTCAAGGCTCCGTAGTCTCCGGATCAGCCGGCGGTTCTACTGCTGGTCGCGGTCTGGGCGAGCGTCGTCCGCGGGCGGCGATTCCCGTTCCGATAGTCCGCGATAGCGTTCCACCCATTGCTCGGTTGCAGCCGCGCCCGCTTCCGCCTCGGCAATTACTATCCCCGATTCGGCGCCCTCCGCTTCCTGCTCTCTCGCGAGTCTGCGCAGCAGCAGACTCGCCGCGCGCGGCTCGCGAATCAACAGCTCCGGCCGGGCGATCGCCTCGGCGGCGAGCCGGGCGAATTCGCCACGATCGTGCAGCCGTCCGAGCCGGTCCTGCAATGACTTGAGAGACTTGAGCGGCGCATCGGACTCGGCCGCACCGAGTTCGCGCGCCAGCTCGATTCGATAGCGCAGGCGCTTGGTCTGAATTCTGAAGGCGTGCAGGTCGGCGGGATCGGCGGTCGCGCGCGCCCGCGACAGCGAGTCCTGCCACCGCCGCCAGACGCTCCCGATCGCAATCGAGAGCCGCGCCGCGGGGTCGTCGCCGATCGCGCCGTTCGTGGCCCCGAGCTCAGGCGCCGGGGATTCCATCAGCCTTGCGACATCGTGGGCGAGGGTGAACAGCTTATGATTGGCGAGCTTGCGCCGCGCGCGGTGCATTTCGCGCGCGCGCCGCTCGTTCAGCGCTTCCCGCACCGTCTCCCACGCGCGCCGCTCGTCGGAATTTCGCATCCGCCGGATCCGCCGCGCGAGCAAGTCGAGCAGCACGTCGCAATCACGCCATCCGCCCACTGCGCGGCGCGCGCGCCGCAGGGCGCGAACTATCTCCTGCGCCTCGCTGGAGCGCGGCTTGCGGAGCAGCGTCACCAGCGCCTGCTGCAAGCGCCGGCTCCATACGCGCAGGTCATGGATCGCGTCGGGTTCGCCTTCGCTCAAGACCTTGGGCAGGACGGCCGCGAATTTGCGCAGCCGCTTCGCGAGCAGCTCGGGCAACAAGTGCGCCGCCGCGGTTTCGGGGCCGCGATCCGCAGGCGCGGCAACTCCCGCAGCCGGCCGCGCAGACGGCGCGATCGCCCGCAGAACCCGGACTGACTTGTGCCCGCTGGCGGAACTTGCGCTCAATGACGCTCTCACCTGATCCCCCGAACCACGAACCTGCTCGACCGCTTTGACCGGGTACCGGTTCAGCCTATCACACGCCGGTCGAAAGATGTCGCTGCGGGCTTGAAAATTTCGTCGAAGGTTGGTTTTTGGAAGGTCAAAGCTCTATGCTCCGGTACGCTCCGCGGGCCGGCCCGGATCAGGAGGAGGTAGACCGATGGCAGTCGCAAAGCTCGCCCCACGCACCGCTACGCACACTCGGAAGGCGCTGCCGCGCACGCTGGCGGTTGATATCGGCGGTACCGGAATCAAAGTCATCACGCTCGATGACAAGGGCAAGCCGATCACCGAACGCGGTCGTACTGCCACTCCGAAGCCCGCGACCCCGCGGGCCGTGCTGGGCGTAATCGCCAGGCTCGCGAAGCTCCAGGGGCGCTTCGACCGGGCCTCGGTCGGATTCCCCGGCGTGATCAAGAAGGGCATGGTCTATACCGCCGCCAACCTCGGCAAAGGATGGATCGGCTACGAATTCGAGAAGGCGCTCGCGGAGCGGCTCGGCTGTCCGGTCCGGCTGGCCAATGACGCGGATGTGCAGGGCTTGGGATGTATCAGCGGCCACGGAGTCGAACTCGTGATCACGCTCGGGACCGGGATGGGCTCGGTGCTCTTTGTCGACGGACATCGGATCCATCTCGAGATCGGGCACCATCCATTCCGCAAGGGCCGCACCTACGAAGACGAGCTGGGTAACGCGGCGCTCGAGCGGAAAGGCAAGAAGAAATGGAACAAGCGCCTGCAGGAGGCGCTGGCAGATCTGCAGACGGCCTTCAACTTCGACCGGCTCTATATCGGTGGCGGCAACAGCAAGCTCATCACTTTCAGGCTTCCCGACACGGTCCAGATCGTGAGCAACCTGGAAGGTCTGCTGGGGGGAATCGCCTTGTGGCGCGAGCCGCCGCCGCGGGCTGGTCTCGACGCGCTCAAGCCGCAGTCGCCGGCCGCGAATTAAGCGCGGCGTCCTTCCGCACGTCGGGCCGCGCCGCTCAGCCCGACGCCGAACCGCACCACGCCGGTCTGCGTGTCCCGGCCCCGGCTGCTTCAGAACGTTGGTGCCTCGCATGCGCGCGCCGCATCCTACAAATAGTTATTTCACATATACTATGTGATATGGATTGATGCTTGACAGGTAGCAGCCACTCTCCTACATATTGTACTACTTTAGTACTCAACAGATAGGCAGCAACCTGCAAAGCGTCGCTAACTTGAACCGGACTGAAAGGCACTCACTCATGGCCAGAGAAACCAACCGCAACTTCGGTGAAGTGATCCGCCAACGCCGCCGCCAGCTCGACCTCACCCAGGAAGAGGTGGCGCACAACATCAGGACCTCGATTCCCTACGTCGGTCATCTTGAGGCCAACAAGCGCCGTCCTTCCGAAGCGATTGTCGCGCGCCTCGCCGACGTGCTCGGGCTCGATTGCGGCGAGCTGTTCTTCCTGGCCAATCCGGGCGCCCGCGCGCTGCTCGAAGAGGTTCATCCCAACGGCGCTTCGAGCTGGGAGGAATTTCGCCGCGACGAGCGCCTGCTGCGCGCCTTCGGTGTCACGCCGCCGGAGCTGGATATGCTGTCGCAAGTCGCGCTGATGGGCGAAGTACGCAGCGTGCGCGACTTCGTTTACATCCTCAACACCGTGCGGCAGGCGCTCTCGCACTGAGCGGTCGGGGAGAGCTGTGGGTAACCGGACCGGCTTGGCGCCGTGCGCCAGGCGCGAGTCGCAACTAACTTGGGGGAAGTGATGGGAGTAGTTGAAGTGATGGGAGTGGTTGATCTGAGTCAACGTCGCGAACTCGCTGCGAGTTCATACTCGCCCGAAGATCCGCTGCGCATCTACATGAAGACCCGTCAGCAACTGATCGCAGCCAAGGCGCGGATGGACCGGCTGGCCGCGCAACTGAACCTGGTGGACATTGTTCTGAGCGGCCAAGCGCAGCAGAACGGCACGCCGGCGCCGAGCCTGTGGAAGCGGCTGCGAACCACCAAGACCCGCGGCGGACGCGAGCTTTGCGAGGCGGACGAGCAAGGCCGGCCGCGCAACGGCATCTTCGTCGGCATCCGCGAGCCCGACTGGCCGTCCTTCGAGTCGGCCTGGGAGACGCTGAACGATTGGCGCCGCGCGCTCAGCGACGCCGAAGAAGCCTGGTCGAGACTAACCGACCAGGATCGCGCGGCGGTCGCGGGTCCGCTCTCGGTTTGACCCGACAGCATCCGCCGCTTTCGAATCAGTCGAGCCCGAGGCGGACGTACTGATCCTTCGGCGCCTCGACTTCGTCCAGCGCGGCTCGCAGCGCGTCGGCCGCGTTCCGCTCGGCGCCGCGGCCCGCGAGGTTTTGCTCCTCCCACGGATCGTCGCCGAGCTGATAGAGATGATTGCCGCTGAACTTCCCCATCGCCCAGAACGGCAGCAGATCGCCGGCCCGAAATGGCTGGTGGATCACCGGCACTCTCGAACCGGGCATCCGGTCGAGTAACGCGCGCTCGTCGGGCAGCGGCAGCGTGAAGTTCGGGCACATGATGCATCGGCATGGTCGACCAGCGGTTGGACCATGGCTGAGCGGTGCGTTGGCGCCGTGCGGCGCGCGCGCATATTTGCGCCGCGTGGGCGGCCGCTCGATCAGATGGACTTCGCGGCCCCAGACGCCGGTCAGCGCCCAGTCGCGGATCGCTGGCCGCCTGCGCCCGTGAGCAGCGGCAACAGCGAGCGGCCGTGCGTGCGCTGGCGCAAGCGTCACGCCGAACAAGTCGGCCAGCGTCGCGAAGATATCGACGCTGGTGGTCAGCGCGTCGACGGCGCCGGCGCGCACGCCCGGGCCGCGCGATCATCAGCGGGGTGTGGCCGAGCGGCTCGTAGATCGGGCACGCCGGGCTTGCCCCAGATGTCCTTCTCGCCCAGGTAGTGGCCGTGGTCGGTGCAGACGATCACCAGCGGTGTCGTCGCAGAGGCCGGCCGCGTCGATCGGCGTCCAGCGAGCCTGCCGAACCAGGCGTCGATCATCGAGAGCTTGGCGCCATACTGGGCGCGGATCTGGCGCGCCTGCGCTGGGTCGAGCACGCCCCGCGCATGCGCGCCCGCGCACGTAGGGCGGCCAGATCAGGTGCGGCCCGCGCCAGTCCGGATCGTACTTCGAGGCCTAGGGCTCGGGCGTGTCGAACGGCTCGTGCGGATCGAACTCGTCGACGAAGAGCAGGAAGCGCTCGTGGCGCCGGCGTTCTCGTTCGATCCATCGCGCCGCCGCGGCCATGGTCCTCGGCCCGGGAAAGTCGGCCTCGCCGCGGAACCAGCCGCGCGAGTTGTCGTAGGGCATCCAGCCGCGGCCGAACGACGGCGCGCCGGCCCAGCTGGATCGGGACGCGTCTTCCAGGCGTCGCTTTCGTGGCCGCGCTGGTAGTCCCAGGCGCGTGAAGTCGGAGTGGTAGTTCTCGCCGCCGGCCTCGAACAGATGCGGATGGTCGCTGATCAGCTGGGTGACGACGCCGGCGTCGCGCAGCGCGTGGGTGATCGGGCGTCCTCCCAGATCTCGACCGAGCCCCAGGGCCGCCAGAGGAAGTCGAGCGCGCCGCAGAGGATGTCGTGACGCGCCGGCATGCAGGGCAGCGAGCCCGTGTAGTGCGCGGGTGAAGCGCACCGCGCTCAGCGGCGAAGCGGTCGAGGTTGGGCGTCTCGAACTCGGTTCCGCCGTAGGCGCCCAGCATGTGCCGGTTGAGGCTGTCGAGCAGGATGACGATGGCGTTCTTCGGCGGCGCGACCGCTGACGTTTCCGGACTCATCGACGCTGGACTCTAACGAGCCGCGACCCAGTCGCAAACGCGTTCCGACCGCGCCTCTCACCGTCGCGGCCTCAAGCGGCATATGATGCGTCCTGGCGATGGCACAACTCAAGATTGAAATTGTCGACGACGCAGTTCCCGGCGCGGCGGAAGTCAGCGCGCATTCCCGTTTCCGGGCGGTGAGCGGCGCGGCGCGATGCGCCGCGAGCGTGATCGAGACTCCCGCGCGCGAATCCGCAGACTCGCAAGTGCGCGCGGTCATGCTCGACGGAGAATGGCGCCGCCGCGCGATGGCGAACGATCCGCCGGCGCCACCGGTCGGACCGGGCTTTGACGATAGCGAATGGGATCGCGTGTTCGTGCCCAACAATTACGGGCTCGAACCGGCGCTCTCGGCGCATTTCGGGCCGGTCTACTATCGCCGCCGGCTCGCGCCGCTCGACGCGCCGCACGCGCTGCTGGTCTTCGATGCGGTCGATTACCTGGCCAACGTCTGGATCGACGGCGAGCATCTCAGGCCGCCACGAAGGCTACTTCGCACCGTTCATGTTCGATCTCACCGGCAAAATTCGCCCCGGCTCCGTGCTGACCGTGCGCGTGCAGGATCCGTTCGAGGAATGGTCCTCAGCGGCGCCGTTTCTCGGTCACGCCAAACGGGTGATTAAGGGCACGCTCAAGTATCACGATTCGCGCCCGGGCGGCTGCCCGGTTCGATGACGCCGGATGGAACGGGCACCTGGCCCAATCGCTCACGACCGGCGGGATCACCCGCAGCGTCCGCATTCGCGGCACCGGCGCAGCGCGAATCGATGCGGTCTTCGTCACGCCGCTGGAATGTCGCGAAGGTATCGTCCAGTTCGCGATCGTAATCACCAACCTCACGTCCGGCGCGATCGCAGCCCGGTCGATCTCGCGATCGCCGCGCTGAGTGCGCGCGACACTCTCGCCGGTTCGATCGCCGCGACGCTGCAGCCGGGCGCGAATCGAATCGACGCGCGGATCGCGATCTCGAATCCGAAGCTGTGGTGGCCGGCCTCGCACGCTGACTTGGGAGCGCCCGAGCTGTATCGGCTCGACGCGCGCGTCTACATCGGCAGCTCGTGGTCAGATGAGGAATCGGCGCGCTTCGGAATCCGCACCGCGCGGGTGCAGGGCGAGCCGAAGCGGATGATACTCAACGGGCGTGCGATTTTTGTCCAGGCGGCGAACTATATCCCGCGCCAGCATTTCGCCGATGTTGACGTAAACTTCTACCGCCGCGACATGACGCTCGCCGCCGCGGCGCATCTCAACAGCCTGGGCGTGCACGGCCATGTGCAGACGCCCGCGTGCTACGACGCCGCCGACGAAGCCGGTATCCTGATTTTCCAGGACTTCGCGCTCCAATGGCATTACGATTCGGGTGCAGCTACCAATCCCGGCTTCATCGACACCGCGCGCCGACAGATTGCCGAGATGGCCTACACCTATTGGAACCATCCCTCGATTGTGTACTGGGCCTGCCATAACGAGCCCAACGCGATGTTTCTTCCCGGCCAAGCCCGCGACACCGAGCTCGACGGCGACAACCAGGTGTTGGACGAGGCGCTCGAGGAGCGGCTGCGCGCGGTCGATCCGAGCCGCCATATCCATCGCGCGTCGGGCATCGGCGACGACCTTCATCTCTACGACGGCTCGCTGTCTGGCGGCAGCGTCTACGGTGTGCGCAAGCATCAGTCGTGGTTCGTCAGCGAGTTCGGCTTCTGGACGCTCGGGCCGCAAGCGTCGCGATGGAACGATCAAGGCTGGCCGCCCGACGACTTGCAGATGAAGGAGTGGCTCAGCCGGCTCTCGTTCGGGCCGTCCACGATGAGCTTCGCGGGCCTGCCGGAGCGCTATCCGTCGCTGCGGGCGTGGCAACGCGCGACCGAAGCCTACGGGAGTTTCCTGGCGAAGTATCAGACCGAGTGGTTTCGGATTAATCGCGGCCGGCCCTTCAACGCGTATCGATGGCACTTCTTCGCCGACTGGTGGGGATGGGCCGGCGGCGGATTGGTCGACGTTGATCGACGGCCCAAGGCAACCTACCACGCGCTTGCCGCGGCCTCGCGGCCGGTGCTGGTGTGCACTTCCCTGCCGAACACGGTCGTCACGCCGGGACAACGTCTTGAGTTCCCGATTCACGCGGTGAACGAGCTGCGCGTGCCGATGAAGCTCGCGATCGAGTGGCGCTGGATGATGGCGCGGCGGTCGATCGTGATCGGAGTCGATCGCGAGGTCGGCCGGCGCTATATGGTGCCGCGCGCGACCAACGACGCGATGGCCGCGATGCCGTACGACATGGAAGAGATCACTTCTGAGCCCGCCCACGGCGCGATCGAGGCCACGATCGCGCCCGAATCGTCCGCATTGCTCGCGACGATCGCGCTGGCGGCGCCGGACGAGGCGCTGGCGGGCGCAACGCTGGTGATGTGCTGGAACGGCGAGCGCAACTGGTTCCATGTGCTTGCCGCACCCGAAGGCTGGTTCTGCGGACCGGGTGCGTTCGTAGTGAGTCCCGTCGCGACCTGCCGGTTGGGCGAAGAATCGGACGAATAGCAGACGCGCGATCGTTCCATGGTGCGCCTGCGGATTGGCGCTTCACAGTCGCGCGCGCGTCAGAAGATCGGCAGCTTTGCGCCGAGCGTGACGAGCGCGCCGCTCGCCACGCCCATCAGCGCCTCGCCCGCCACCAGACCCGCTGCAAACAGCAGCCCGGCGCCCGCCTTCACCGCCCTCCTTGCCGGCCGGAAAAATCGTTTGTCCGAGCGCGCCGACGAAGATCGCGACGCTGAGTCCGAGCGGCAGGTAGAACCCCAGCGCAACCGGCATCACGGGCGTGCGCCATCGAGCGTCAAGGCGTTCGAGCCAGCTGTCGAGCGCCGCGAGCATCGCGGCTGAGCGCGGCTCCGGCGATGATCATTCCCAGCGGGATTGCCGGTGAAGACGCCCTGCGCGACCTTCGCCATCAGGAACGCTTGCGGTGCGGCGAGCGGCTGGGAGCGCGCGCTCGGCGTGCCGGCGATTCCGTAAGCGCTGATCAGCAGATTCAACACCGGCGCCATCACGAACGCCGACAGCGACGGCGCCGAACAGCACCGCGATTTCGAGCGAGCGCGGCGTGGCGCCGACGTGGTAGCCGGTGGCGAGATCGTGCAGCGAATCGCCCGCCATCGCCGCCGCCGTGCATACGACTGCGCCGGCCATGATCGCCAGATGAGGCCCGATCGCGACGTCGACCCGCAACAGTTTCAGGATCACCGCGATCGCCAGCAGCACGATGATCGTCACGCCGGACACCGGATTGTTGGAAGCGCCGACCATCCCGGTCAGATAGCCGGCGACTGCGGTGGCGAAAAATCCGATCACGCAGAGCGCCAGCGCGAGCGCTGCGCTCAGCCAGAGGCTGCCGCTGAGCAGCAGGCAGATTCGCGAAGATCACCGGCAACGCAGAGGGCGACCGCAGCCAGCACGACCGCGGCCGGCAGGTCAGGTATCCTCGCGCGCGCGGGAGACCGTGGCGCGCGTGCGCAACGTGCGGACGCTTTCGGCGAGCCCTCGCTGATAGCGCCGCGCAGCCGCCACAGCGTCACGATGCCCCCGACCAGCATCGCGCCGACGCCGAGATAGCGCGTCTGGTCGCTCCAGACCTGATGCGCTGCGTCGCTGGCCGCGAGCGCGCGAAGTTCGGGATGGATGCGCGCTGGCGATCGGAACCGCGAGCAACCATCGCAGCGCGCCGCCCAGGAAAACCAGGCTGGCGATGCCGAGGCCGATGATGTAGCCCACGCCGAGCAGCGCAGCCGACAGATTCGGCGATCCGGCAACCGCCGCGCCGCTGATCCATCGCGCACCGGATAGCGTCGCCGGGATCAGTCCCAGGATGTCTTGCCAGGCCTTGAGCGATGCGGAGATCGAAGCCGCCCAGGCGAGCGGCGCGGCGTTTTGGTGTCCGCGCCGGCGCGCAGGACCTCGGCGCAGGCGACGCCCTCCGGGAACGGCAGGCGTTCTTCCACGATATAGGCGCGACGCAGAAATACCACCAGCAGGCTGCCCATCGTGCCACCGGCGAGGCATAGCAGCGTGACGTCCCAATACGGGAGCGAGGCCGTTCTTGCCGAGAATCACCAGCGCGGGAAAGGTGAAGATCGCGCCGGCGGCGACCGCCTCTCCCGCCGACGCGATCGGTCTGCACGACGTTGTTCTCGAGGATCGTCGCGCCCCCGAGCATCCGCAGTATCGCCATCGAGATGACCGCGGCCGGAATACTCGCGGAAACCGTCATCCCGGCGTAGAGGCCCAGATACGCGTTGGCTGCACCGAGAATCAGCGCCAGGCACAGGCCCAGCGCAAACCCGCGCACGGTCAGCTCGCGCGACTCGTCCGCCGGCGCCGGGGGCGTGATTGGTGTCACGCCGCAACTATATGCGCGCAACTACGCGAGATCGACGCGCACCAGCGCCGCGGACTTGCTCGCGCGTTTGCGCTTAGCTGCGCGTGAAAGTTTGAAACCACTCGCGCCGGTCCGCGCGGCGCCCCCTTGGGAGGATCTGTCGATGGGTCCTTAATTGGCTTCGCCTTGCCGGTCTTGAGTTGCCGCTCGATCCGCTCCATCGACTCGCGAAACGACTGATTCTTGATGTAGGCCTGCGACGCCTTGAGGTCCTTGATCAGGGCTTCATAGCGAGTGCGTCCTCCGACGTGACGAACCACAATGCCAACCAGTTCGGCGACGTGCGTATACCGTATAGCCATTCCTGCGCTTCTCCATTCGCGATCAATTAGTCTACTGCTCTGCCGCGTAAACAACTCCGACCCCAAGGTCCGTCCCCTTAGGCGCGGTTCGTCACCACGCATTTCAAATCTTGTCGTCCCGAAGACGGACCTAAGCGGCCCACTCGCAGACTGTGTTCGCCACTGTTCCGGTGCTCGCCGGTTTTGGAAGATACCGCGCGCGCGATCTATCCCGACCGAAGATTGAAGAACAGCAGTGTGTTGAGAAATCACAGCCCGATCAATTCTGCAAGCGTAGACGCTCTAAGCGTTTCACATATTGCGTTACGCAGCGACGAATTGAGAATTTACAAGAGCTGATAAGTATTTAGAATTAATTTGCATTGATAAGATATGACAAGAAGCCTTGTCAATCAATGTGACAGGCTATGTCTTCCTAAGGGTTTGCACACGCGATTCATGATTTTGACGCGCCGGAAGGTGATTCGATTCAGCTTGGGCCAACTGGTGGTTGAATTCGTGTGCTCCGTTCCCCGACTACCCGTGCCGCTGCGAGCTCGTTTCGCGGTCGCGCTGGCACGTTGCGCGGGCCGTTATGGTGCCGTGTCATTTTGGGACACAACCGGGCGCGAGCACTTTTCCGATTGCGTATCCGGGCGGCTGTGCTATAGGTCGCGGTTTATGAGCGATCACTTCGTAGGCGATGGGCAGCAGTGCGGGCGCTCGCGATCGTCACTGCTGCAGGTGCTGGTGATTTTCGCCGTCATGGTGCGGCCGGTGGTGGCGATGGCCACGATCACGGAGGGGGATTTCTCGTTCTTCGGCAGCTTCAACACCACCTGGGCCGGGCGATGGGGCGAAGGCTCCGAGCGCGGCGGAACGCCATCGACTACCGACGGCGCGCCGAACCCGGCAACCATCGTCATCAAAGCGGGAAAGGCACCGAACTTTACCGGCGGCAGTTTCGACTTCAATCACTGGGATCTGGTCGAGGCGCGCCAGAGCATGAATCTCACGACCGACGATCACGTGGTCAAGAACTACAAGCTGCTCGGACGAATTGACACTCTGATTTCTCCAGGACGCCAACTTTTACGCCGACTACGAAGCCTTCTACGATGCCCTTCCGACTTCAAGGATGCCGGACGGGCCTGAGCCCAATCGCGACTGGAGCAACTTCACCTCGGAGGACATCGTCAATCAGTTCACCAAAAACGAGTTGGACGAATACTACGGCCAGCTCGAACTTCACCGACAACTTTTCGATGAAGGTGGGCAAGCAACAGGTATATCTGGAGCGAAGCCGACGCATTCTCCGGCACCGAGGTCACCAATCCTCCAGATTACCGCTACAGCAGATATCGACGACAGCTCGCCGCGTGAACCTGCGGATTGGTCAAGTTCGACTACATCCTGCCCGACTGACCTGCAGACCGCGAACAACCTGTTCGAAATTTTATGATTCCGGTGACTTCCAGGGCGGCTACAAGGCCAATATCACCGACGCCCGCGATCCCTGGATTACCGCGGGTCCAAAATCCACGATGCTGTACAACCAGGACGGCCAGCCTTTTAGAGGAACAGACCCTGCTGGACCAGGGCGAAACCCCAATGTACCGCTTGCCGAACGTTCCGGCGCTGCAGACGCTGCAGCGGTTTCTGGGCAAGGGGCCCATTCCGTTCTTCGCGGATTTGAACGTCCTGTATTCGCAGAACCAGATGGGCGGCAAGATTGGCGACAGCGAGTTCGGCGGGCGCTATTCGACCCTGATCCCGATCGGCAACGGCTTGCAGGCCAGCGCGATCTGAGCTGTACGAGGCCCGTTCCAACAAGCTCAGCACCTGCGTGACCTGCACCGAGCCGGCGCCGTTCACCAAATTTG
>CAWESZ010000002.1:0-90856 GCA_963811865.1 uncultured delta proteobacterium
GGCACGCGCTGCTGTCGCGTGACGGCGACCGCGATGCGATTCGCAAAATCGTCTCGCATCAGCAGTCGCTCGCCCAGTGCCGCGGCTATCTGGCGGCCAACTATCCCGATTGCGAGCTCGAAGCGGTCGCGTCGAACGCGCTCGCGGCCCAGCGCGCCGGCGGGGACCCGACGTTGCGCCGCGATCGCGTCGGTCGACGCGGCCGCGGCTTACGGGCTCAAGGTGATCGCGGAGAATATCCAGGATCTGGCGCAGAACACCACGCGCTTCCTGGTGATCGGGACGCGAGCCGGTGGGGCGCAGCGGCGCCGACAAGACCAGCGCTGCTGTTCGCGGTGCGCCGACAAGGTCGGCGCGCTGCACGAGGCGCTGAGCCTGTTCGCGCGCAACGCGATCAACATGTCGAAGATCGAGTCGCGGCCGATGCGCTCGCGGCCGTGGGAGTATCTGTTCTTCGTCGACTGGGGGGCCATCGCGAGGACGCCAAGCTCAAGCGCGCGCTGGAGGCGCTCGAGCGCAGAAGCGCTTTTTCTGAAGGTGCTGGGATCGTATCCTGAAGGCGAGGCGCTCGCCGGGTAGCGGCGTCCGCCACGTCCTTTGTCACCGATAAAGCCCGAAGATCTGGTGCTGCCGTCGGTCGCCGCGCTCACTCCCTACGAGCCCGGCAAGCCGATCGAGGAGGTCAGCGCGAGCTGGGGATCGGCGAGCCGGTCAAGCTCGCGTCCAACGAGAATCCGCTCGGGCCGTCGCCGCGCGCGCTGGCCGCGGTCAAGGCCGCGCTGCCGAGCTGAACCGCTATCCCGACGGCGGAAGCTAGGCGCTGCGCAACAAAATCGCGGCGCGCCATCGGCGTCACGCCGGCGCAAATTTTCATGGCTGCGGCGGTCGGTCGAGGTCCTCAACCTGCTGGCCTTCCTGTTTATCCGGCCCGGGCTCAACGCGGTCTTCTCCGAGCATGCGTTCGCGATCTATCCGCTGGCGATCGCGGCCGCCGGCGGCGCGGCAAGGCCGTGCCGCATGCGCGCCGGCTATACTTTCGATCTCGACGCGATCGCCGCCGCGATCGACGCCAACACCCGGATCGTCTTTCTCGATAATCCGAACAATCCGACCGGCACGATCTATCGGCGCGCCGAATGGGAGCGCTTTCTCGCGCGCGTGCCGCGAGCACGTGGTGATCGTCGCCGACGAGGCCTACTTCGAGTTCGTGCGCGATCCCGAATATCCCGACTCGCTCGAGGATCACGACGGGCAGCGGATGATTGTCACGATGCGCACCTTCTCGAAGATTTTCGGCCTGGCGGGATTGCGCGTCGGTTACGCGGTCGCGCGGCCCGATATGGTGCGGCTGCTCGACAACGTGCGCCAGCCGTTCAACGTCACCTCGCTCGCGCAGGTCGCGGTGATCGCCGCGATGGACGACGCGGAGCATGTCCGCGCGCACGCTCGAAGTCAACGCGCAGGGGATGGCATATCTGGAGCGCGAGTTCCGCCGCCTCGGATCGGCTTTCGTGCCGAGCCAGGCGAATTTCATCCTGGCCGACGTCGGCGACGGCCGCGCGGTGTACGATGCGCTGCTGCGCCGGGCGTGATCGTGCGCCCGATGGACGGCTACGGATTGCCGCGCCACGTGCGGATCAGCGTCGGTCTCGAGGCCGAGAATCAACAGCTGGTCGCCGCGCTCGAGCGAGTGCTCCGACTGACGCGCACCGATGACCCAGCTCTTTCACCAGATGACGATATGCGGCGTCGGGCTGATCGGCGGCTCGCTCGCGCTGGTTGCGCGCGCGAGGGGCTGGTCGGCGAGATCGTCGGGCTGGGCCGCACGCAGGCCAATCTCGACGTCGCGCTCGAGCGCGGGCTCGATCGATCGCGCCACGCGCGATCCGGCGAAGGCCGCGCGCGGCGCGGACCTGGTGATGCTGGCGGCGCCGATTCGCACGATGCCCGCGACGCTCGCCGCGATGGCGCCGCATCTGCCGCCCGACGCGGTCGTCACCGATGTCGGCAGCGTCAAGGGCTGGGTGGTGCGCGAACTGGAGCCGCTGCTCGGTCCGGCGATGGCGCTGGTCGCGGCCCATCCGGTGGCCGGCAAGGAAACCACCGGCGCGGCGGCGGCCGACGCCGGAGCTGTTCGCGGACCGGCGCGTGATCATCACGCCGTCGGCGCGCAGCACGCCCGAGGCGATCGAGCAAGATCGAGACGCTGTGGCGCGCGACCGGCGCGCGGGTCGAGCGGATGGCGCCCGATATGCACGACGAGATCCTCGCGCGCGCGAGCCATCTGCCGCAGATCGTCGCGAGCGCGCTGGCCGCGGCGCTGGCCGACGAGCGGGTCGGCGGGACAGCTCGCGGCGGAGTTCGGCGCGGGCGGATTGCGCGACACGACGCGGCTCGCGGCGTCGTCGGCCGAGATGTGGCGCGATATCTGCCTGACCAATCGCGAGGCGATTCTCGCGGCGCTGGCTCTATCGCGTGACGCTCGAGGAGTTTCGCGCGCGGTCGAGCGGCGCGACGGCGCCGGACTGAGGCGCATCTTCGAGCGCGGACGCGAGATGCGCGAGCGACTGAAGTGACAGCGCGAGCGGCTGAAATGACGCGCGCACGGCCGATCGTCGCGATCGACGGGCCGGTCGGCGCCGGCAAGTCGACCGTGGCGCGCGGCCTGGCGCGCGCGCTGGGTTTCAGCTATCTGAATACCGGCGCGATGTATCGCGCGGTGGCGCTGGCGGCGCGCGAGCCGGAATCGAGCCGGACGACCCCGAGCTGTCGAGCGAAGCTCGCGCCGATGCTGGATTCGATCCGGATCGCGTTTCGACGGCGAGCGCGTGCTGCTCGACGGCCACGACGTGCACCGCGCGACATTACCACGCGCTGCCCGCGATCAGCGATCTGGCCTCGCGCTGTCGGCGCTGCGGCGGTGCGCGGCACGGATGCGCGAGCTGCAGCGCGCGGCCGGGGCCGGGGGCGGCGTGGTGATGGAAGGGCGCGATATCGGCACCGCGATTTTTCCCGACGCCGAGTTCAAGTTCTTTCTCGACGCCGACGTGAAGGTGCGCGCCGCGCGCCGTTATGACGAATTGCGCGCCCAAGGCGTCGAACGACCAGCCTCGACGGAAGTGCAGGCGCAATTGACGCGATCGCGATCGGCGCGATCAGGCGCGCGAACTGGCTCCGCTGCGCCGCGCCGACGACGCGATCGTGATAGACTCGACTGCGCTTGAGATTCCGGCGGTGATTGCGGCGCTGAAGTCGCGCACATCGAGGCGCGGTCCAACGATCAAAGGCCTTGAAACGAGTCTGGCCCGGTTGTATGGATCGCGATAGCCTCGACTTCCCAAGAAGGTCCCAAATAAATGGAGAAAGGTTTGTCCGAAAAACTTGACGGAGGAGACAATGAATTCGAGTCGCTGATGGAACAGAGCCTGCACGCTCCGCGCCCAGGCGACGTGCTGACTGGCACGGTCCTGCTGATCACCCGCGATAACGTCATCATCGATATCAATTACAAGTGCGAGGGCCAGGTGCCGCTCGCCGAATTCCTTGACTCTGACGGCAACGTCGCGGTCAAGGAAGGCGACGAGATCGACGTCTTTTTCGAAGGCACCGAGACCGATAACGGCACGGTGATGCTGTCGCACGCGAAGGCCGAGAAGTTCAAGGTCTGGCGCGAGCTCGAACGGGCCTTCCAGACCGAGACGCCGGTCGAAGGCGTGATCCTGGGCAAGGTCAAGGGCGGCCTGAAGGTCGATATCGGCGTGCCGGCGTTCCTGCCCGGCTCGCACGTCGACATCCGTCCGGCGCGCAATCTCGATCGCTATATCGGCCAGCGCGGCCGTTTTCAAATCCTCAAGTTCAATCGCGCACGCGGCAACGTCGTGGTCTCGCGCCGCAGCGTGCTCGAACGCGAGCGCGCCTCGCTCAAGGAGCAGACGCTCAAGGTGCTCGAAGAGGGCGTGATCCTCGAAGGCACGGTCAAGAACATCACCGATTACGGCGCGTTCATCGATCTCGGCGGTATCGACGGGCTGCTGCATATCACCGACATGTCGTGGGGCCGCCTGCAGCATCCGTCCGAAGTGCTCAAGGTCGGCGACAAGGTCAAGGTGGTGGTGCTCAAGTACGACTCCGAGCGCGAGCGGGTCTCGCTGGGCATGAAGCAGATCATGTCCGATCCGTGGACCAAGCGCGGCCGAAAGCTATCCGGTCGGGCGCGCGGGTCAAGGGCAAGGTCGTCAGCGTCACCGACTACGGCGCGTTCGTCGAGCTGGAGAAAGGCGTCGAGGGGCTGATCCACGTCTCCGAGATGAGCTGGAGCAAGCGCGCGGTGCATCCGTCGAAGGTGGTGAACGTCGGCGACATGGTCGAGGTGCAGGTGCTCGGTGTCGACGAAGGCCAATCGGCGCATCTCGCTCGGGCTCAAGCAGACCGAGCCGAATCCGTGGGAGGAGCTGGCCGAGCGCCATCCGATCGGCAGCCACGTCAAGGGCAAGGTCAAGTCGATCACCGACTTCGGCGTGTTCGTCGAGATCGAACCGGGCATCGACGGCCTGGTGCATATCTCCGACCTGTCGTGGACCAAGAAGGTGCGCCATCCGTCGGAACTCTTCAAAAAGGGCGACGAGGTCGAGGCGGTGGTGCTGGGAATCGACATCGAGAATGAGCGCGTCAGCCTGGGGGTCAAGCAGCTCAGCCGCCGATCCGTGGAACACCATCGCGCAGCGCTATCCGATCAACACCAAGGTCAACGGCAAGGTCAGCTCGGTCGCGGACTTCGGCGTGTTCGTCGAGATCGAAGAGGGGATCGAGGGCCTGATTCACATCTCGCAGTTCAGCTCCGAGCGCGTGGACAAGCCCTCGTCGCTGTTCAAGGTCGGCGATCAGGTCGAGGCGCTGGTGGTGCAGCTCGATCCCAAGGAGCGGCGGATCGGGCTGTCGATCCGGGCGCTCAAGCAGCACGAGGAGCGCGAGGAGATGCAGGCTTATCTCAAGCGCGAGCACGAGGCGCAGCGCTTCTCGCTCGAGGATATCCTCAACGAGGAACTGCGGCTGGATCGCGACGACGGCAGCAAGGCTGCCGCGGCGGCCGGCGCGATCGCTGGCCACGGCGGCGCAGCGGCGCGCGGGCGGGACCGGCACCATGACCAAGCGCGGGATTATCGAGGAGTTGCTGGCGGCGCCAGAACTTCTCGCATCGCGAAGCCGAGACGATCGTCAACGCGATGTTCGACGCGATGGCGAAGTGCTGGCGCGCGGCGACGCATCGAGATTCGCGGCTTCGGCAGCTTCGGCGTCAAGCAGCGCCGCGCCCGCCAGGGCCGCAATCCGAAGACCGGCGCATTGGTGGCGGTCGAGGCCAAGCGAATCCCGTTCTTCCGCGCCGGCAAGGAACTCCGCAGCGAGGTTAATGGCGCAGGAGCGAAGGCGCGGCGCCATAGTCGCGTCGGAACCGACGCCGCCTCCCGCCGCTACGGTTGTGGGCGCCGTGGCGCGACACCTATCTGCGCACGCCGGGCGCAAAGCGATCGCTGCATCTTCTGCTTCGGCGGCTTTCCGCGCGCCGAGCGCGCGCCGCGCTGGTGCTGTACGCCGGCCCGCGCGCCTCGTGATGCTCAACCGATATCCGTACAACAACGGCCATCTGATGATTGCGCCGCGCCGCCATCGTGGCCTCGCCGGAGCTGCTCGACCCGCGATGAGCGGGCGCTGATCGGCGGGCTGATCGCGCACGCGGTGGGCGGATGCGCCACGCTGCTCAAACCGGCCGGCTTCAATCTGGGCGCCAACCTGGGGCGCGTCGGCCGGCGCCGGAATCGCTGACCATATGCATTGGCATATCGTGCCGCGCTGGAACGGCGACACCAACTTCATGCCGGTGCTATGCTCGACACGCGTGCTCTCGCAGCATCTGGAAGCGAGCTTCGCGCGGCTGGCACCGCATTTCAAAAACCTGGCCGCTCCCGTATCCTAGAATGATGGACGCCTTTGGGCTCTGCGATGGAACCAAAGCTTGCTGCAAGATTCAGAACTCTCGGCGAACTCAAGCGCGCCGGCTACCAGGTCGAGCCCGTGCGTATCGAGATGCGCAACAACCTGCTGGGCTGCTGCGCGACAAGGACGCGGATCCTGCCGGGGATTGTCGGTTACGACGACTCCGTCATGCCCGAGATCGAAAACGGCGTCCTCGCCGGCCATCACATGGTGTTTCTCGGCGAGCGCGGGCAGGCCAAGTCGCGGATCATCCGCGCGCTGACGAATCTGCTCGACGAGTGGGTGCCGGCGGTCAAGGGCTGCGAGATCAACGACGATCCGGTCGCGCCCGATCTGCCGGCGATGCCGCCGCAAGCTGGCCGAAAACGGCGACGAGCTCGAAATCGAATGGATCGGCCGCGACCGGCGCTACGCCGAAAAGCTCGCCACGCCCGACGTCTCGATCGCCGACCTGATCGGCGAGATCGATCCGATCAAGGTCGCCGAGGGGCGCTACCTCGCCGACGAGGAGACCATCCATTACGGGCTGATCCCGCGCACCAACCGCGGCATCTTCGCCATCAATGAATTGCCCGATCTGACCGAGAAAGTGCAGGTCGGGATTGTTCAACCTGATGGAAGAGAAGGACGTCCAGATCAAGGGCTACAAGATCCGCCTGCCGGTCGACATCGTGTTCGTCGCCAGCGCCAATCCGGAGGACTATACCTCGCGCGGCCGGATCATCACCCCGCTCAAGGATCGCTTCGATATCCAGATCCGCACCCACTACCCGAAGACGATCGAGGACGAGATCGCGATCATGGAGCAGGAGTGCTCGCATCCGCCGCGCCCGGGATGCGCTGCGGGTGCCGCAATTCATGAAGGAGATGCTCGCGCAGATCACTTTCGAGGCGCGCGCCTGCAACGAAATCAACCAGACCTCGGGCGTTTCGGTGCGCGTGACGATCAACAACTTCGAGTCGCTGATCTCCAACGCCGAAAAACGCGCGGTGCGCAACGGCGAGAACGAGATCGTGCCGCGCCTCTCCGACCTGCATTCGCTCTATGCCTCGACCGCCGGCAAGATCGAGCTCGAATACGTGGGCGAGGACAAGAAGGAAGAGGATCTGATCGAGCGGCTGATCAACCGCGCCGTGCTCAAGGTGTTCGACCGCTACCTCAAGATCGAAGACCTGAAGCGGGTGATCGCCTACTTCGAGCAGGGATGGGGCGTCGAGGTGTCCGACACTTCGCCCGCGTCCGAATATATCGAGCCGTTGCGCGAAATTCCCGGGCCTGCGCGAGGCGGTCGACCGGCTCGGACGCGTTCGAAAGCCCCGGCCTGATGGCCGCGGCGAGCGAGTTGATCTTCGAGGGACTGCATCTCCATCAGAAGCTCAACAAGGAGCGCCAGGGCGGCCGCTTCGCCTATCACGCCTGAGCGGAGTTGGTACGCGATGGTGATCAGTCGCTATACGCAGTGGGACGGCACGCAGAAGCTCAGGCTCGACGCCGACAAGGTGTTCGAGAAGCTCGCCGAATATCTTTCCTACACCGACGACGTCCGCCAGGCGATGGACTGGATGATGCGCCAGGGGATGGACTTCGACGGCGTGAAGGTGATGGGCCTCGAGGAGTTCCTCGAGCAGCTGCGCCAGGAGATGCGCCAGCGCTACCGCGATTTCAATCTGAAGAACGTCGCTCTCCGAGATGGAGCGAGCGGCTCGAGGATATCCTCGACCGCGAGCGCCAGAAGCTGGACGCAGCTCAAGGGCAAGCAGCCCGGGGTGGAGGAGAAGCAGCGCGCGATCGCGCGGATGCCGCGCCGGCTAAGTCGGAGGCGCTGCGCAAGCTCGAAAGCTACGAGTTCGAGGACGCGGCGGCGAAGGCCGATTTCGACGAACTGCTCGACGAGTACGAAAATATCCGCGACCTCGAAAATTTCCGCGATCGCTACGGCCACATGTTCCACGGCCCCAAGAGCCTCGAACTATCGAGCAGGCGCTCGAGCTGATGCGCGAGATGGAGCGGATGCGAACAGCTCGAACAGGATCTGATGTCGGGCAACTTCGAGACGATCTCGATGGAAGAGCTCAAGGAGCTGCTCGGCCAGCAGGCGATGCAGGATTTCCAGAACCTGCGCCAGGTGATGCTGCTGCTCAACCAGTCGGGCTTACTGGCGCAGAAGGGCGACCATCTGCAGCTCTCGCCCAAGGGCGTGCGGCGCATCGGCCAGCTCGCGCTGCGCGACATCTACCAGGGCCTGCTCAAGGATCGCGCCGGCTCGCACCTGACCGACCATCGCGGCATCAGCCGAGATGCGGCCCGAGGAGATCAAGCCCTACGAGTTACGGCGATCCGCTCAATCTCGACCTGGTCGGGACGCTCAAGCATGCGCTGACGCGCAAGCCCGGCGTGCCGCTGGAGCTCGACCCGACGACTTCGAGGTTTACGAGAACGACTACGGCAGCTCGTCGTCGACCGTGCTGTGCCTGGACATGTCGTGGTCGATGAGCTGGGAGGGGCGCTTCGCCGCGGCCAAGAAAGTCGCGATGGCGATGGAGACGCTGATTCGCTCGAAGTTCCCGCGCGACTTCTTTTCGATCGTCGGCTTCTTCACGCGCGCGGTGGAGCTGAAGCTGAAGGATCTGCCCGAGGCGTCGTGGAACATGGGCGATCCGTTCACCAATCTGCAGGACGGCCTGCGGCTGGCCACCGATCTGCTGGCGCGCCATCCGTCGCGCAACCAGCACATCATCGTGATCACCGACGGCCAGCCCACCGCCTATTTCCTGAACAAGCGGCTCTACTGCGAATGGCCGCTGTCGTTCGGCGGCATCAGCATGCGCGCGGCGCAGGAAACGCTCAAGGAGGTCGAACGCGTCACGCCGCAAGGGAATCACGATCAACACCTTCATGCTCGACGATTCGCCGAGCCTGCGCGCCTTCGTCGAAAAGATGACCCAGATCAACCGCGGCCGCGCGCTCTACACCCGCCCCGACCATCTGGGCGAGTACATGCTGGTCGATTACCTGACGAACAAGCGCAAGCGCATCTGAGGCGACTGCGGCGGCCGGGTCGCATTCCGCGAGCGCGAGCTCAGTAATTGGTCACGACGATTTCCCGGATCATGCCGCGCCCGGCGCCGTTGGAGTTGATCGCGCGGCGCGCCTGGACCGTGTGCACTTGGTAGCGCCGATATAGCCGCCGCATCAGCGCGCAATCGCTGTTGCTGAGCATTACCCGGCAACCCTTGCGATCGAGCGCGGCGAAGGTCGCGGCCAGCCGCTCCTGTTCCTCGATACCGAACGAAGCGCGCGCGTCCACGCCGACGGCGTAGCTGGTGAAGCTCGAAGTGCGCGAGACCGGATAGTAGGGCGGATCGAAGTACACGAAGTCGCCGCGGCGGGCCTGACCGAGAATCGTGGCGAAGTCGCGATGCGAAATCTTGCAACCCTTAAGCGCCGCACTCGCCGCGCGCAATATTCCTTCGTCGCAGATGCGCGGCCGGACGTAGCTGCCGATCGGCACGTTGAAGTCACCCTGCGAATTGACCCGGTACAGTCCATTGAAGCAGGTGTGATTGAGATAGATCAGCCGCGCGGCGCGATGGAGGTCGTCCAGCTCGCCCGCCTTCATGCGCCGGACTTCGTAGTAGCGTGACTTGCCGTGCTGCTGTTGGTAGGTCATGAGCAGCGGGATCAATTGTTCGACCCGATCCCGCACGATCGCATAGCAGTTCGCGAGTTCCGAGTTGCGATCCGACAGATGGGAGTGGAACTTCCCCCGGGTCCGGCGTAGATAGAAGAACAATGCGGCGCTGCCGACGAACGGCTCCGCGTAGCGATCGAAATCCGGCGGTAACAATTCAGCGAGCCGCCCGAGCAGTTGCTTCTTTCCGCCCGCCCACTTCAGGAACGGCCGCGGCGTAGAGCCAGATTCGGGATGGAGTTGCGGCGCTTGCGCCGGTGCTACCACGGCAGTTCGAGCGATTCGGTGAGAAAGCGCATGAAGGGGCCGGCGGCGGCGCACGCGTCGACGAACCGATCCATGAAGCGCGGCGAGCAGGCGTCTTTCTCGCTCAGATCGGTGACCGTCACGAAGTCCTTGCGCTTGAGATCTTCGATCAACGGATGATTCGGGTCGTAGCCTTTCGGCGGACGCTGCAGCTTGTCGCCGGAAAGCCGGCAAGTCGCCCGGAACTCGCGGGCCGCGATCGCGCGCTTCCATTTTTCGGGATGCGCCACGATCGCGTCGCGGATTTTCGCCAGCGCGGGTCCCTCGGGGTGCCACAGGCCGCTCCCGACGAACACTTCGCCGACCGAGAGATGGAGATAGAAGCCGGGCGTGTCGAGGTCGCGCTGCGCGCCGGCTACATGATGGAAATAAGCTCCGGCGTTGGTTCGATAGGGGCTCTTGTCGCGGGCGAACCGCACGTCGCGATAGATGCGGAACATCGAGCCGCCGATCGGCCTGGGGTCCGCGAGAAAATTCCGGCTGAGCTTGCGCAAGCGCGGGGCGAAGCCCGCAATGAACGCGAGCATCGGGTCGCGGACGTCGTTCTCGTAGCGCGGCTTGTTGGCCTGGAACCACTCGCGATTGTTGTGCGCCGCGAGCTCCCGCAGGAACTTGAACAGGGCTGGCGTGAAGTAGGGCTGAGCGCTCATTCGGAGTGCCTCACAGCATCATCTCGATCAATTGCGGGCCGGGTTCGGCGAGAGCGCGGCGCAGATTTTCGGCCAGCGCCTCAGCGGTCTCGACGCGAATCGCGGGCACGCCCATCCCGCGCGCGAGATGGACCCAATCCAGCTCGGGATTTGCGAGTTCGGTGAGCGAGCGGGCCTTGCGCCCGGGCTCGGCGACGCCCGCGCGACTCAACTCGATTTGCAAAATCCGGTAGCTGCGATTGTTGCAGACGAGCGTGGTGACATTGAGGCTCTCACGCGCCTGGGTCCACAGCGCCTGGAGCGTGTACATCGCGCTGCCGTCGGCCTGAAACGCGATCACGCGGCGATTGGGGCACGCGACTGCGGCGCCGGTGGCGCACGGGAGTCCCTGTCCGATCGCGCCGCCGGTGAGCGACAGATAGGTGTGACGCGGCGCGCCCGCCGACGTCAGGAAGAAGGGCAAGCCGGTGGTGGCCGCCTCGTCCATCACGATCGCGCCTTCTGGCATCAGAGCTGCGAGCGCCGCGCCGACCGACGTCGCGTTGAGCGGGCCGGTGGGTAGGGCCGGGCGGTTCACGGGCGATTCTGCCGCCGGCGCGGGCGGGGCGCCGATCGCCTCGGCCAGCGCTTCGAGGCCGGCCGCGACGTTCTGCATGGGAGTCGCGAGCGTGGCGAGCTTGCAGCGCTCGGGCACGAGCCGGCTGGGCATATTCGGATAGCCGAAAAAAGCGACCGGCTCGCGCGCGCCGGCCAGGAGGAGCGTGTCGAATTTCGCGAGCGCGTCGAGTACCTGTTCGGGGAAGTAGGGCAGGCGCTCGACGGCGGGCATTCCGGCGCCGCGCTCGACTCGCGCGGGGAACGTCTCGCATATCAGGCGGCATCCCGTGGCCGCCGCGATCCGCGCGGCGGCTGCGAGACCGCGCTCGCGGAGCGCGAGCCCGCCGAGCAGCATCGCGGCCTTCGATCCTGAATCCCGCAGCGCAGTTGCGACGGCGCGAACTGCGTTTTCGGATGGAGCTTCAGGCGGCACGGGTGGAATCGGCGCGGCCGGGCCGTCGGCCGGTTCCCATTGGCAATCTGACGGGACGATCAGGGTCGCGATCGCGCCGGGCGCGTGGCCGGCGGCGGCGATCGCCTCGGCCATCTCGGTCGCGAGCGATTTCGCGCTGTGCGCCGAGCGAACCCATCCCGATACCGGCCGGGCCAGCGACACGATATCCGAGGTGAGCGGGGCGTCGGCGGCGACGTGCCAGGTCGCATGATCGCCGATCACATTGACGATCGGTGAGTGCGCGCGCCGCGCGTTATGCAGGTTGGCGATGCCGTTGGCGAAGCCGGGCCCGAGATGGAGCAGCGTCATCGCCGGCCGATCGGCCATCCGGGCGTAGCCGTCCGCCGCGCCGGTGCAGACGCCCTCGAACAACCCGAGAATCGCGCGCATCCCGCCGACCGCGTCGAGCGCCGCGACCAGCGGCATCTCGGTGGTGCCGGGATTCGCGAAGCATACCTCGACTCCCGCCGCGACGGCAGTGCGAATCAGACTCTCCGCGCCGTTCATGCTGTGACCGCGCCGAGGTGGGAGCTGCTCGGCCTACTCAAGCAACACCTCCGGAAGGTTGAATTTTCTGAGAGCACGGCGGTCGACATCAAGCACAGTGTCCACCAGGAATCGCAGGTCCGGAACCACGCACTCAGGATCGACCACGAGGCGTTCTCCTGGCTCTGCACCTAGAGACGGGGCTCTTCGAAGTGATCTCGCGTCTACTGCTCCGCGCTTATGTACGATTATGTTTCTAGTTTCGCCGATTTTGATAGCGCGTCGAAGGTCGGTTTCCGTCCTGAAGAGGGGTAGGCCAAACCTTCTTTCAAACTCCCTCGTCAGTGCCTTCATTCCTTCTCGCGAAACGGACTGCACTCGTCTCTCCGCCAGCGCAACCCTCAGTTCCTGCATTGAGCCGAATTGGAGGATCACCTCATGCGTCTCGGTCTGAGCCGATTTCAGAGTTTCAGGCCTCTTACGAAAGATTTGCGCCATTAGCTCGGCGAGATAGACCTCGAAGTTGTCGAACTCGCGGCAGAGCGTCATCTCTAGAATCAGAGGAACGTGCTCCGTCAACATTCGAGTCGTCCCCGCGCCTTCCCTTGACATTCGCCCCACCGCGCCGCTTCGCCAGTGCTTAAGCAGATCTTCGCCAAACTCCGCGTCAAGGCTCCGTCCGGAACTCTGCTCTTTTCATCTGTAACTCGAGAAGCACTGCCACTTTTCTCATGATATCGTCGTACGATGTTGCGAACTCCAGTATGAGACGGACGAGGCCTCTGAGTTGGACGTGATCTTGGAGAAAGCGGTCGCAGCCCCTGGTCATTGTCTTCGGAAGAGTTAGACTTTTGGCCTCGCCTCGAATCATCCATTCTCGTCCGAGTCGCATGAGCTATCAGCTGCCTGCGGCGACCACGTCTATCCTGCCCCAGCGCCTCAGGCGGCGAGCTTGCTGACTGCGCCTTCGACGCGCGTGCCGACGAAGAAATCCGGGTTGGCGCGCAGATGGAGCCGCGCCGGATAGGTGAAAACGAAATCGCGATAGTCGGTGGCGGAGAGCAGGCCCTTGTCGACCAGCTTGTGACTTTCGAGCAGCACGACCTTGATATCGGGTACGTCCCAATGGCCGATATCGGAGCTGAAGACCGCTTGCAGGCGCGCGCGGAACGGGTTGCCGCGCGCGTCGAGCGCGCGATAGACGCTGGGATCGTCGGCTTCGCAGCCGAAGAAGAAGCCCTCGAAGATGCGCGCGAAGTCGTGCTCCTCTTTCACGCCGCATTGCGCCCATTCGTCGCGCTCGGCGAGATCGTGCGCGCGGCGGTCGACGCCCTCGTCGTAGGCGCGCGGGGTCTCGCTGGTGGATGACGTCGTGACCCAGTCGGGGCCACCGTACTCAACCAGCAGCTCATTCGTGCGCGCGCGATCGCGGCGCGACGGATCGTAGTTTTTGAGCCCCTCGGCGTTACGCTTTTCCCAATGCTCTTCGAGCGCGTGCAGCAGATCGCAGGCCCATCCGGCGCCGCACTCCAGGAAGCCGATGCTGAGCTTGGGAAAGCGCGTCGCGACGCCGCCCATCACGATCGCGCGGCAGAACTCGCCCTGCTGAAAGGCGTGGCCGCCGATATGATTGAACATGTAATTGCTCGGCGAGCGGCGGCCGAGCGGCAGATAGCGCAGTCCCACCGCGCCGTGCGAAGTCACCGCGACGCCCAACTCGATGAACTTGCGCCACACCGGATCGTAGTCGTGCGCGCTGTCGAGGCCGTAGGAATCGAAGTACGCGGCGTAAGGGAAAGCCGCGGGAGCTTCGCGCTCGAGGCGCGGAATCGGACGGGCGACGCCGGGTGGAACCATCGCGACCTTGAGCCCCAGCGTCTTGCGCGCATACTCCAGTTCGGCGATCGCCTCTGCGGGCGTATGCATCGGGATCACTGCCGCGGGCGTGAGCCGGTCGGTACAGGCGGCGCAGTTCTCGGCGTTCATGGTGTTGAGCGCGCGGCAGGCGCCGCGCCGCACGTCGGCGTCGAAGATCGTGGGCAGGGCGAGGCCGAGCGTGGGATAGAGGATCGAGAAATCGATGCCGATTTCGTCCATCCGCCGATGGAGCAGCCGGGGCGCCATCACGGTGGCGAGATCGTACGCGTCGTTGGTGATGCCCCACCAGGCGCCGCGCATATCGCCGGTGTCGCGACTGCCACGCGCGCTGGTCGGATGCTCCCGCAGCTCACGGCGATAAGAATCGAGCAGGTCGGCGCCGCCGACCTTGCGGATATAACTCTCGAACAGCGGTGCAGCTTCGATCAGATGGCCGTCGCCGTCGATCACCGGATGGTCGAGGCGGGCGCGCAGCGCCTGCACTTTCGCGGCATTGTCGGTGCTCATGACGGATTCCTCCTGGCCAATCACGCGGCCCACTCGCTCTTGAGCAGCGCGCGAGCGCGATCCAGATAGCGGCGGAGATAGGCGCGCACCTGCGTCGCGGCTGCGTCGTCGAGTTTGCCCACCGCGAGCGACGCGGCGAGTTCGGCCATCGCGGCCTCCATCGCGCGGCGATCGGGCGGCGAGGCTTCGGCGGCGCGCGGGTTCAGCGCGGCGAGAGTCGCGATGAGGTCGGCGGTTTCCTCGGCGTCGTAGGCGTGAGCGGTCTCCAGCGACGCGATCACGTGAGTGAGGTCTGCCGCAGCCATCGCGGCCTGGCCCTGGGCGTAGGGTGAGGTCAGCTCGGCGAACAGCGTGCCGAGGATCGTGCGCTGGATGCCGGCGAGAGTTTCCGCGAGCGTAGGGCGTAGCATTTCAGTTCACCAATTCTGTGTTGCGCCGTGGCGAAGATCAGGCACCCTCACCTGGCGGGCGCGTTGCGCCCGCCGTCCTCTCCCGCAAAAAAGCGGGAGAGGTGGGGACACTGCGCTACTTTCACCCGGAGTGGCCATGTTCAGCTATCCTTAATGTACTACCGTGCTTCCGCTACACCAGCTTGAGCTGGATGGCCAGATCGTCGAAGAGCGGCGGCAGGAGTAGCTGGAGGAACGGCATCACCGAGTCGGCGGTGCGGCCTTCGACGAAGTCGCGGATTCCGGTCAGGCAGATCACCGCCATCTTGGCGTTGCCCAAGACCTGGTAGAAGAAGAGCCGCCGGCGGTCGACGGGATGGCCGGTCTTGCGCTCGTACAATTTGTAGAATTCCTGGCGTTCGAGGAGTCCGCCCGCGAGCTCGGCGCGCCCCCAGAACATCATCGAGGCCCAGCCGAGGTCTTCCATCGGGTCGCCCAGATGAGCCATCTCCCAGTCGAGCATCGCGTTGATGCCGTGGTCGTCGTAGAGGTAGTTCCCCGAGCGATAGTCGCCATGCACGACGACCACGCAATCGGTTTCGACCGGATTGGCGGCGAGCCAGGCGAACGCGGCGGAGAGAATCGGATAATGCTCGCCCATCCGGTCGCGATCGTAGATCTCGCGCCAGTGGGCCGCTTGCGCGCGCGCCGGCTCGGCTAAATCGTGCGGGACGCCGAGTGATTCAAGCTCGTATGCGCGATAGTCCACCGCCTGCAAGCGCGCCATCTCGCTTAGGAAATCGTCGGCGACTTTCGTGCGCAACTCGGCGGGCTCGGCAGCCGGAAAGGCGCCGGTGCTCACGCGGCCTTCGGCGCGCGCCATGATGAAAAACGGGCGCTCCATGACCGAGGGATCGAGCTCGAGGAAGAGCGGTTCGGGCACCTTGAGGCCCGCGCGATGCATCGCGCGGAGCACGCTGAACTCGCGCTCGCGCGAGGATTGCAGCAGGCCGCCGGTGGGGTCGCGCCGCGCGATCAGCGGGCGCGACTGCGATGCGCCGCGCGCGTCACGCCATTCGAGATCGAAGGCGTAGGTCTCGCGCGACGAGCCGCCCGCGATTCGCTTGAGCCCTACGACTTTGACGTTGGTCGCGCCGAGAAGCTTGCGCGCCAGGTAGTCTTGAAGGCGTCGTTCGTCCATGGCTCAGGCGCCGGGCCGATTATGCGAAGGCGGGCATCACCTCGCGCGCGAACAGCTCGATCGCGGGCACGAACGGCAGCGGCAACAGGACGAGTTGGAACAGACTCACGCCTTTGGCCGCGCGCTCGCGGAATTGTTCGATCACCTGCGGCGGCGTGCCTTTGATCGCGTTTTTCAGGTCCAGGCCCATCGATTCCGTCTGCTGCCAGGATTGCCGGACTTCGGCCCCGGTGTTGCCGAGCACGGTCAACACCATCTCGGAAATCTTGAGGGTGTTGAAGTCGCGCCCGATCGCGCGGCAGTGTTCCTTGAGCACGCCGAGCGTGTGATCGAAATCGTCGTAGGTCGGCATAACGTTGTAGTGATCGGCGTGCTGCGCGACGATGCGCAGCAATACTTTCTCGCCGAGGCCGCCGATCATGATTGGTGGATGGGGCTTCTGGAGCGGCTTGGGATTCAGCGGCGCGTCGGTAATCGAATAGTACTTGCCCTTGAAGTTGGCGCGGCGCTCGGCGAACAGCGTCTTGATGACCTGCAGGCCTTCCTCGAATTGCTTGAGGCGCACGCCGGCCGACGGGAATTCGTAGCCGAAAGCGCGATACTCTTCTTCCATCCAGCCCGCGCCGATCCCGATCTCCAGGCGGCCGTTGCTGATGTGATCGATCGTGACGAGGGATTTCGCGAGCATCGCCGGATGGCGATACGAATTGCAGAGCACGATCGTGCCGAGCCGCACTTTCTCGGTGCGAGCAGCAATCGCGCCCATCATCGCGATTGCTTCGTGATAATCGAGATCGGGCAGCCCCGGAATCCAGAAATGATCGGAGAGCCACAGCGAATGGTAGCCCAGCCGCTCGGCGGCTTGCGCGAACTCCAGGCACATCGACCAGGGCAGCCCACCCTGCGGAACTTCGAGGCCGAATTCGACTTTCTTGTTGACCGTTGACATCAGGAGAACCTAACCCTCTGGCCGCTTCCCTGAGGACGGGAAGCGGGAACCCGATTATCTGAACGCGGGCATCACTTCGCGTGCGAACGTTTCGAGCGTCGCGGGCGGCGCGAAGTCGCTGAAGAAGATCGTGAACATCGTGATACCCTTGCTGACGCGCTCGCGGAGCTGCGTGACGATCTCACTCGGCGTGCCCTTGATTCCGGTGGCGGAGAACGGGAAGCGCTTGGCCATCTGCCACTTCTTCTCCACTTCGGCAGCGTCCTTGCCCATGCAGATCAGGATCTGCTCGGAGATCGTGAGCGTGTTGAAGTCGCGGCCGACGGCCTTGCAATGATCCTTGAGCACGTTGAGTTTGTGGCCGAAATCGCTGTAGCCGGCGGGGCAGTTCCACCGATCGGCGTGTTGCGCGACGATCCGGAGCATCACTTTTTCGCCGCTGCCGCCGATCATGATCGGCGGATGGGGCTTTTGCACGGGCTTGGGATTGAGCGGCGCATCGGCGATCGCGTAGTACTTGCCCTTGAAGCTGGCGCTCTTCTCGGCGAACATCGCCTTCAAGATTTGCAGGCTCTCGTCGAGTTGCCGCAACCGCTTGCCCATCGAGGGGAATTCGTAGCCGTAAGCGCGATACTCCTCGTCCATCCAGCCCGCGCCGATGCCGATTTCAAGCCGCCCGTTGCTGATGTGGTCGATCGTGGTCAGCGCCTTCGCGAGCAGCGCGGGATTGCGATACGAGTTGCAGAGCACCAGCGTGCCGATGCGCAGCCGCTCGGTGGCGGCGGCGAGCCCGGCCATCAGGGTGAGGCATTCGTGATGGTCGAGGTCGGGCATCCCGCGCGTCCACATGTGATCGACCAGCCAGAGAGAGTGGAAGCCGAGCTTTTCGGAGAGGCGCGCGCGGTCCAGCAGCGCCGGCCACGACATCGCGGCTTGGGGTGAGAAGATCGCGAATTCGATTTGGTTCGCCATCGTACGCTCCGGTTGCGTTGACTAGGTTCGATTTGCCCGCCGCGCCCGAAGATCGATTCAGGCCGCGGCGCATCTCTGTTTCGCACGGCGGGCGGACAGAATCAACCGCCAATGCTTCGATGCGGACGGCATGGTATAAAAGGCGCTTCGATGGGGAGCCATCATTTTGTCGGACTCGGGGCGTGGGGCAGCAAACTCACGACGATCGCGGCCAACCGATGCGACCGATGCGGTTTCATGTACGTCGCGATGAACCATGCGGCCGATCGTGACGGGCGTATCTTCGCGATCGGCGGGAACGGTGTGGACTTGCCTGATGCGGCGCTCGGCGACGAATGCCCGGGAGAGGATTGAGATGAATCGGAGCACGGCGCGATTTGCCGCGCGACGCGCGAGCCGTTGGGGCGCTGCGCTGATCGTTTTCACATTCGCGTTCGCGGCGGCGGCGAGTGTCCGCGCCGATTTTTCGCCCGTCGCGACGCGCGAGCTGAAGGGCGCGCCAGGAATTTACGAATGGCGGTTCCAGACCCCGGTCGGTACGTCGCCGTTCGATCAGATCGCGTTGCATCGTGTGGCTGCCGGCCCCAAGCCGCCGGACCATCCGGCGGCGGTGGTGCTGTTTCTGCCGGGGACGAACATGAACGGCGAAGTGGGAATCGACGAACCGCATCACAATCTGATGGTCTATCTGGCGACAAAAGGGATCGACACGTGGGCGCTCGATTACCGCACGCACTTCGTTCCGCCCGAGACGCCGGAGAGTGATCTGGCCGAGCTGAAGGGATGGACCAACGCGTTGTTCGAGTCGGATATCGACGTTGCGGTCAGGTTCATCCTGAACAGCACGCACGCGAGCAAACTATTCGTTGCCGGATTCAGCCGCGGGGTCACGTTTGCCTATCTCTTTGCCGCGCGCAATCCGCAGCGCGTGACGGGACTGATCGTGCTGGACGGCTTTATCAGCGATCAGCCGATGGTCTCGGGTGGCCCGAGCGGGTACGCCGATGACCTGGGCGGGAAGCATCTGACCTACGACAAGCGCAAAGTGCTGATGCAGCTCGTGATCGCGAATCCGGACGGGCCGGCGCCGATTCCGAAATACACGACCGCACGCGAGAATCTCGAACATGTGGTGTTCGACGCAGCCGCCTTCGGCGGTTCGGGTGGTCTTGGCAATCCGCTGGGCGGGTTCTCGGACGCGCCGACGCTCGCGCGCGTGTTATTGCCCGAGGACCGCTGGTGGCCGTCGATCCAAAACTACGAGAATCCGCTGACCCCCGAACTCGCGCGCGCGCTCGGCAGCTCGAAAATTCCGGTGATCGCCTTCAGTAGCACCAATATGGCGCCGGAATGGCCCGGCCGGGTGCGCGACGCCACCAAATTGACCGGCAGCCCGGAGGTCTCGTTCACCGAGCTCAAGGACTGGGGGCATCTGGACGTGCTTTGCGGGACGAAGGCGGAGGCGCAGGTCTACGCGCCGATCGCGGCCTGGATCACGCAGCGTGCGAAGTAGGGGGAAAGCCGGCGCCGGGATCGCGATCCGATCGCTCGGCGGCGGGGCCCATCAGCAGGACGGCCGCCAGCGCCCATAGGCCGAGCGTGAATCCCAGCGCGATCCAGGCCAGCGAGCCGCGATGGCGCCGCCTTGCGATTATCACGATAAGCGGTCCCAGCCCGGCGTTGATCGCGAGCGAGGTTGCGATCAGCTCGGGCGGATTCTCGTGATAACGCATCAGCGCGAAGCCGGAGGCGTAACTCAGGACGGTGGCGAGGGTTTCCATCGGTTTGCGCCGCGCGGCGGGCTATATATAGTTACTGGCGATGGCTACTGAAGACGCCGAGAGCCTGTTCGCGAAAATCAAGCAGATGAGCGAAGAAGGTCTCACGAGCTTCTTCAGCGAGGCGATGTCCAACGAGCGGGCGCGCCGGGCGCTCGGCCGCGCCGGCGAAAGATTTCTCGCCAACAAGAAGAGCTTCGATCGCAACATGGAAACGTTTCTGGATTTCGTGAACATTCCGTCCAAGCGCGACGTGCGCGAACTCAAGGCCCGCCTCGATCATCTCAACGGGCAACTGCTCAATCTTAGCATCAAGCTCGACCGCCTGCTGGCCACTCCGAAGCCGGCGCCGAAACCGCGCGGGAAGAGGGCCGAGGAATAGCGGAGTCCGGCAGCGTGGAATACCATCTGGCGCCCAGCGAGCTCACGCTTGCACGCGCCGACCTCTGCCGGTTCAGGCGGGCTTTGCGTAACTCCGGACCGGGCAAATCGCTTCGCGTAGATTCTTCGCCTCCGGTCCGGTGACCTCGGCTCAGAATGACAAGAAGAGCGCGCTCCTTTTGTCATCCTGAGGCGAGCGCAGCGAAGCCGAAGGATCTACGCGAAGCGATTTGATTGTGTCGATCGCTACGCAAAGGTCTCCGGACAAGGAGGGGTGTCAGGGCTACACCCGGAACATCGAGCCGGCGATTTTCGCGACTAGCCGGCGGGGCGTGAATCGCGTCGACTCGACCATGATCTTGTTCATCGGCCCGTTGACGCATACCGATTTGCCGCGCTTCGCGGCCGCGATCGCCTGTGTAACCACAGTGTCGGCATTCATGAAGGCGAACGACGGCATCCGGGCTTCCTCGACGTTGGCGACCTTCTGGAACTCGGTGCGCGTTGCGCCCGGACAGAGCGCCATCACGGTGACGCCGCTGTCTTTCAGCTCCTCGGCCAGGGCCTCGGAAAAGCTCAGCACGAACGCCTTGGTCGCGCCGTAAGTTGCCATAAACGGGACCGGCGTGAAGCCGCCGACCGACGACACGTTGATGATCGTGCCGCTGCGCCGCGAAACCATCGGGGGCAGAAACAACCGCGTCAGCGCGACCAGCGCGGTAACATTGAGCTCGATTTCTTCCATCTCGCGCTCGAAGGGCAGATCGTCGAAACGGCCGCGCGTACCGAAGCCGGCGTTGTTGACGAGGTAGTCGATCTGAAGGCCCTCGGCGGTGACCTGGCGATGGAGTGCGGCGGCGCTCTCGTGGCCGGTCAGGTCGGCGGCAATCACCTTGACCTTGGCCGCGCCAAGCCTCGCAGCATCGTCGGCGACCGCCTTGAGCCGGTCCTCGCGCCGCGCGACGAGCACCAGATCGTACTTGCTCTTCGCGAGCTGGCGGGCGAACTCCTCGCCCAGACCGCTGGAGGCGCCGGTGATGAGTGCAGTAGCCATTTGGTTCTCCTCGACGAACGGTCTCGGGCGCAGCGGCTCAGGCGCTGGTCAACTTCAGTTCCTTGCGAAAATGCTCGATCGTGGTGGCGAGGCCCTTGAGCAGCGGCGTCTTGGGTTCCCATTTGAGGTGCTTGCGCGCCAGCGAGATGTCCGGGCGCCGGCGCACCGGATCATCAGGGCGCGCCGGCTTGTACACCACCTTGGAGGACGCGCGCGACAACTCAATCGCCATCGAGGCCAGCTCCTCGATCGTGAACTCATCGGGGTTGCCGATATTGATCGGACCGACGAAGCCTTCCAGCTCCATCATCCTGACGATCGCGTCGATCAGGTCGCTGACGTAAGCGAACGCGCGGGTCTGCTTGCCGTCGCCGTAGATTTCGAGGTCGTGGCCGCGCAGCGCCGCGACGCAGAAGTTGGAGACCACGCGCCCGTCGTCGATCGCCATGCGCGGGCCGTACGTGTTGAAGATGCGCACGATCCGGATATCGACGTTGTTCTGCCGGTGATAGTCCATCATCAGGCATTCGGCGACGCGCTTGCCCTCGTCGTAGCAGGAGCGCACGCCGATCGGGTTCACGTGACCCCAGTAGCCCTCGGTCTGCGGATGCTGCTCGGGATCGCCGTAGACCTCGCTGGTGGAGGTCAGCAGGATTCGCGCGCGCACCCGCTTGGCGAGTCCGAGCATGTTGATCGTGCCCATCACGCTGGTCTTGATGGTCTTGACCGGGTTGAACTGGTAATGGACCGGCGAGGCCGGGCAGGCGAGATGGTAGATGCGATCGACCTCGAGCAGGATCGGCTCGACGATATCGTGACGAATCAACTCGAAGTTGCCGTGACTCTTGAGATGGGCGACGTTGGCGAGTCGCCCACTGAAGAAGTTGTCGAGGCAGATTACCTCGTGGCCGTCGTGGAGCAGCCGCTCGCACAAGTGTGAGCCGAGAAATCCCGCGCCGCCGGTGACCAGGGTTCGCATCGCTTGATCCTAGCGCGCGTTCTCCCTGATGAGCGAGAGGACGGTGTCGATTACGTGGCTCACATCGCCTTCTTCCATAGTGGGGAAGATCGGCAGCGAGAGGCAGCGGCTGTACACGTCTTCGGCGATCGGGAAATCACCCGTTCGATAGCCATAGCGCTGCTGGTAGAAGTCCATCGTGTTGAGCGGGATGAAATGCACGGAGGCGCCGACGCCGCGCTCGCGCAGCAGATCGATGAACTGCGCGCGCCCGATTCTGAGGAGCTCGGGTTTGAGGCGCAAGACGTAGAGATGCCAGGGATGGATGATGCCCGGCTCGACGTACGGGACCTGCAGCGCCTCGACGGCGCGGAAGGCCGCGCTGTAGGCCTGCGCGATCGCGGTGCGCCGGCGCATCAGGTCGTCCGCGCGCCGGAGCTGCGCCAGGCCGATCGCGGCGTGAACATCGGAAAGGTTGTACTTGAAGCCAACGTCGTGGATGTCGTAGAACCACGAGCCGCTCTTGTCGTAACGCTTCCACGCGTCGTGGTCCATCCCGTGCAGGCTCGCGACCGCGATCTTGTGCGCCAGCGCGTCATCTTCGGTGGTGATCATCCCGCCCTCGGCGCTGGTGATGCTCTTGGTGGCGTAAAAGCTGAAGCAGGTCAAATCGCCGAGCGTGCCGATTTTGACCATCCCGCGGCCGTCGATATGGCGCGCGGCGGAAACCGCGTGGGCCGCATCCTCGACGATCTTGAGGCCGTAATGCCGCGCGATGGCGAGAATACGTTCCATGTCGCAGGGATGGCCCGCGAAATGGACCGGCATGATCGCGCGCACCCGCTGATGCTTGCCGGTTTCCAGAACCTCTTCGATTCGCGCCGGATTGATATTGAAGGTGCCGGGGTCGATATCGACGAAGACCGGCCGCGCGCCGAGATAGGCGAGCACCTCGGCGGTCGCAGTGAAGGTGAAGGGCGTGGTGATCACCTCGTCGCCCGGTCCGATCCCGAGCGCGAACAGCGCCAGATGGAGCGCGCCGGTACCGTGCGCGACTGCGAGCGCATTGCGCGCGCCGACATAGGCGCCGAATTCCTGCTCGAAACGCTTGGCCTTGGGCCCGGTGGTAATCCATCCGGAGCGCAGCGCCTCGAGGACCTCGCGCTCTTCGTCGGGGCCGATCGCGGGACGATGGAAAGGAACCTGGCGCATCCTAGGCGGCCGCCTTGATGGTCGGAGGTGCCGAAGTGGAGCCGAGATCAAAATTGGCTTTCAATTTGAGGCCGCGAAGCCGGCGCGAGCGGGCGCTTTGCAATTCGGTCGCAGTATAAAGGTCGCTGGAAAGCGGAGCAACCGCGCTTTTTCACTCCAGGCGCGCGAGGTGGTCTGCCGTTCGAGGGACGCGCGTGGTAGCTTCGCGCCATGACCAGTGAGCAGGTCGCGCCATCGTCGACCGAGCCCGCGATGTGGACGCGCGAGCTGCTGGATTCGATTGGATGCGGCTCCGATCCGATGCGCCACGAGCTGGTGATCACCAATCGCAATCCGATCCTGCCGACCCGGTTTCGCGCCGGCGAGGCGGCGGCTGCGGTGCTGGCGGCGCAGGCGGTTGCCGCCGCCGATCTGTGGTGCCTGCGGGGCGGCGCTCCGCAGCGGATCGAGCTTGACGTTCGGGCCGCGGCGGCTTCGCTGCTTTCGTTCGCATTCCAGCGTGTCGCGGGAGTTACGATCCCGCGCGAGCCGCGCCCCACAACCGCACTCTATCGCGCACGCGATGGGCGATGGATTCACTTACACGGCGGGTTTGCGTCGGGCGCGGGAACGCTCGCGCTGCTCGGGTGCGCTGACGAAGCGGCGATGATCGCCGAGGCCGTATCACGATGGGATTCGCAGGCGCTCGAGGACGCACTGGCGGAGCGCGGGCTCTGCGGCGCGATGCTAAGGAGCGCCGATGAGTGGCGCATGCATCCGCAAGGGATCGCGCTCGCGCGAGCGCCGGTGGTCGAGCTGGTGCGAATCGGCGATGCGCCGGCGGAGCCGCTACCATGGCCCACCGCGCGGCCACTCGCGGGGGTGCGCGTGCTCGATTTGACCCGCGTACTGGCGGGGCCGACCTGTGCGCGGACGCTGGCCGAGCACGGCGCGGAGGTGCTGCACGTACGCAGCCCGCGGCTCCCGTTTGTCGAGCCGTTCGTGATCGATACCAATCCCGGCAAGCGCTCCTGCTATCTGGACCTTGAGCGCCCGGACGACACGGACCGCTTGCGCGCGCTGGTGCGCAACGCCAACGTCTTCTCGCAAGGCTATCGGCTGGGCGCTTTTGCGCGACGCGGCTTTGGGCCCGAGGCGCTCGCCGAGATGCGCCCGGGGATCGTGATGGTTTCGATCGACTGCTACGGCCATCAGGGACCATGGGCGGCGCGACCCGGATGGGAGCAGCTTGCGCAGACGGTTTCGGGGATGGCGCACGAGCACGCGGGGGAGAGCGCGCCGGCGCTCATTCCGGCCGCGGTCAACGACTACACCACCGGATACCTCGCGGCGTTGGGAGCGCTGGCCGCGCTCGCGCGCCGCGCAGTGGAAGGCGGAAGCTGGCACGTCCGAGTCTCGCTCACGCGCACCGCGATGTGGATCATGGCGTTGCCGCGCACGCCGGCCGAGGCGTCACCTGCGGGGGTCGACGTCGCCGCGATCGCGCCGTGGTTCATCGAGATGGACACAGCCTGGGGACGGCTCAGGCGGCTTGGACCGATCGCGCGGATGTCCGCAACGCCGCCGCGATGGGATCGGCCTCCGGCGCGGCTTGGCAGCGATGCGCCGGGCTGGCAATGACGGGCTGGATCGCGAACGGCGCGCGCGGGCTAGCGGTCGGAGAGTTCGGACACCTTCGCGTCGGCGCCCGAGACCGGAGAGGAACCTAGTCCTACGTACGTCGGGACGCCGGTCTTGGCCTCGACCGCCTTCTCCAGTTTGTAGAAATCGATTTGATCTTCGAGGCCGCGCCGCTTGACTTCGTCAACCGCATGATTCCAGAGGCCCGGGTAGCTCGCGTACAGGTCGTCGTGCACCTCGACGTAGAGCGTGTCGCCGCGCCATCCGAATTTGACCGGCTCATAGACGAAACGCCCGGGCGTACCGATCTGAAACCTTCTTGAAGAGGCTCTCGATATCTTCCGGATAGAGCCGGATGCAGCCGTGGCTGACTTCCATCCCGACGCCCCACGGAACGTTGGTGCCGTGCAGCGCGTACTCGGGCAAGGCTCAGCTCGATACGGTAGTAGCCCAGCGGATTGTCGGGATCGCCGCCGGCGACCATGTGGTCGGCTTCGCCGTCGCGCTCGAGATGCTCCTCGTAGATGTCGTGCGGGCACGATCCAGGTCGGATCCTCGGTCTTGCCGCGCACCTTGAAAGCGCCGACCGGGGTCTTCCAGTCGAAACGGCCGAGCCCGACGGGAAACGTATAGACCACCTGCGCGGGATGAATACGCGGCCGGCTCGAGCTTGCCTTTCTTGCTGTGCCGGGCAGCATGGTGCGTCGGGTAAATAGTAGAGCCGCATCTCGGGGATGTTCAGCACGATTCCCGACGCGCGGTCCGTCGGGCAGGATATGCTCGGTCGGGAGGATGATGTCCGTGCCCGACCGGCGGCGACCCACCAGTCGATGTGACCGTTGGCGTCGGAGATTTCCTTCGCCGTCAGCCCGTACCAGCGTCCCACGTCGAGCAGCGTGTCGCCCTTCTGCATCTTGTAGATGCGTCAAGTCGCCGACGATGCCGTCGTGTGCCGGCGGAAGCGGATACGCATACAGGGGCCGGTTCTCGAACTCGACTCTTCGGTCCATGCCGAACGACGCGACCGGCCGAGACGCGATACCGACCAGCGAGCACACACCACGCCGCGAGCGCTTTAGCACCGGAACGCCGGCCGACTCCGATTACAGTTGCTGCGACGAGCACATGCTACGCGCCCGCAATGGAACCTCACCGCCACTCCGCACAATCAAAATGATACGGCATGGCTGATATCACGGGGCAATCGGGCGCAGCTTGGCGAATTTGAGCACCAGCAACTTGACGCCGCCGCGGTCGAAATCGACCCAGGCCTTGGCGCCTTCGCCGCGGCCTTCGCGCCGGCTGCACGATTCCGGCGCCGAAGGTCGGATGGATCACGCGCGGCGCCGACCGCGAGTCCTTCACCCCCGTCGGCCTCGTCGAAGTCGGGCGCGAGCTGGCTATCGCTGTAATCGACGTAGGGCTCGCGCCGGGCAAGACGAAGCGCGGCTGCCGGAGTGCGAGCGTTCAGGCGCGATCCGCTGAATCAGAGCGGGATCGATCTCGGCCAGAAAGCGCGACGGGCGCGATTCCTGGCGATTGCCGTACAGCTCGCGCGAGAACGTGTTGGTGAGATAGAGGGGCTGGCGCGCCCGCGTCATCCCGACGTAGCAGAGCCGGCGCTCCTCTTCGATTTCCTCGCGCGCTGTCCTGCGAGCGGCTGTGCGGAAACAAGCCTTCTTCCATCCCGGCGATGAACACCGCGGGATATTCGAGCCCCTTGGAGGTATGCAGCGTCATCAGGGCGACGCGGCCGCCCTGCGCGTTGAGCTGGTCGGCGTCATTGACCAGCGCGACCCGTTCCAGAAAATCGCCCAGCGCGCCCGGCGCCGGACTCGGCGTCGAAAGCGCTCGCCGCGGACGAGCAACTCCGCACGTTCTGGCGGCGCGTGCCGCCGTCGGCGAGCCCTTCGAGATAGCTGAGGAAGCCGCTGTGGCGATGAATTTCGTCCAGGATCGCGCGCACCGTCATGCTGGATCGACGCGCCATCAGCTCGCGCATCCAGGCGGCGAGCGTGGTCGCGGCTGCTTGGCGATCCGCAGCGCGACGCGACGATACCGTCTTCGAGCCGGCCCATCGCGTCGAACAGACTCGATCCGTCGCGCTCCGCCATCGCCGCCATCGCCTCGATGGTCTTGGCGCCGATTCCGCGCGGCGGCGTGCCGATCATCCGCTCGAGGCTGATCGCGTCGGCGCGGATTCGCGATCACGCTTCAGATAGGCGAGCAGGTCCTTGATTTCGCGATGGTCGTAAAAGCGCAGGCCGCCGACGACGTAGTAGGGAATCCGGCGGCGCACCAGCGCTTCCTCGATCACGCGCGATTGCGCGTTGACGCGGTAGAAGACGACGATTTCGGCGGCGCGCAGACTCCTGCGCGGTCAGCCGCGCGATCTCGCGCGCGATGAACTCGGCCTCGTCGCGCTCGGTGAGTCCGGTGTACTAGGTGACCGGCTCGCCGGCCGCGTTTTCGGTCCACAGCTCGCTTCGGCTTGCGCTCGCGATTGTTCTCGATCACCGCGCCGGCGGCGGCGAGGATGGTCTTGGTCGAGCGGTAGTTCTGCTCCAGCTTGAAGACCTGCGCCGCCGGGAAGTCGCGCTCGAAGTCGAGGATGTTGCGGATGTCGGCGCCGCGCCAGCGGTAGATCGACTGGTCCTCGTCGCCGACCACGCACAGGTTGCCGGTGCGGCGCCGACAGCGCGCGCACCAGCAGGTACTGCACGCGGTTGGTGTCCTGGTACTCGTCGACCAGCAGATGCGCCGCGCGTGCCTGCCAGCGCGCGAGCGCGTCGGGCATCGCGCTCGAAGAGCCGATAGGTCAGGAGCAGCAGGTCGCCGAAATCGAGCGCGTTGATCGCGCGCAGCCGCTCCTGATAAAGGCGATACACTTCCGCGAGTGCGACCGTCCGTGGGATTGCCGGCGCGGGCGGCGAGTTCCTCGGGGAAGCAGCGCCTCGTTCTTGGCTTGATCGATCCGCGTGCGGACGAACTCGGCGCTGGGCGATGCCGGCGAGCGCGCCGTCGTCGACCAGCCCGCGCAGGATAGTCGAGAGCGCGTCGCTTTCGTCAAGGATCGAGAAGTTGCGATCGTAGCCGTCGCCAGGGCGGCGATCTCCTGGCGCAGGATTCGCGCGCAGGCCGAATGAAACGTGCTGACCCAGCGGAAAGCGCGTGGCGCCGCCGAGCAGCGCGGCGACCCGCTCGCGCATCTCGGCCGCGGCTTTGTTGGTGAACGTGACTGCCATCACCTGATCGGCGGTCGGCCTTGCGCTCGGCCAGGAGGTGGGCGATACGGTAGGTCATCGTGCGGGTCTTGCCGGAGCCGGCGCCCGCGAGAATCAGAATCGGGCCGGCGCCGGCCATTACGGCCGCGCGCTGGGCAGGATTCAGATCGTCGAGCGGAACAGATGACATCGCTACAGGCCGGTACGATCAGAATAACGGCTTTTGGTTGCGGCGGGCAATCGCGCGGCGATTTTGTGCGCAGCAATTTCAGATAAGCGCGCGATGGCGACCTACACTCCGCGCGACAAATTTTATCGCAAGGCGCGCGCGCAGGGACTCGCGTCGCGGGCGGCGTTCAAAATCGAGGAATTGATCGGGCGCTTCAAGCTGGCCCGGCCCGGCGCGAAGATTGTCGATCTGGGATGCGCGCCCGGCGGATGGCTCAGATCCTCGCGCGGGCGGTGGGAGAGAATGGGCTGGTGGTCGGAGTGGATCTCGTCGCGTGCGCAAGCCGCATCGTGGGCGTAATCACGATCGCCGGCGATATCCGCGAGCCCGCGGTCGCGGCTGCGATCACGGCACGGCTCGGCGGCCCGGCGGATCTGATCACCAGCGATCTGGCGCCGAAGCTGAGCGGTATCGCGGCGCGCGATCAGGCGCGATCGGCGGAGTTGATCGAGGCAGCGATTGGCGTGGCGGAGCACAGCCTGCGTCCGGGCGGCGCGATGGTCGCGAAGCTGTTCATGGGCGGGGACTTCGAGCAGAGCGTGGCGGAGTTCAGGCGGCGATTTCGCGACGTTCAGATCGCGCGCACCGAGGCGACTCGCCCCGGGTCGTCGGAGCTATACGTGGTCGCGCGCGACTTTTATCGGGCCGGAGAGAGGAGCCTAACCCCCGGCCCCTTCCCTAAAGACGGGAAGGGGAGCCGGAGCGCGCGGACCGTTTCTCTGCGACCGGCTAGACTCCGGGTTCGGGATGGGTGCTTGTGGGAGGTTTGCCTGGTGGAAAGGCGCTGGCGTGGCGATGTCGGTGCGGCTTGACGTTCCAGCGATCGAGCAGCCGGAAGTACGCATTCCGCACGCTCTCCATCGCCCACAGCAGGCCCAAGCCAAACGCGATCCCGATTCCGCGCAGGATCTGGCCGAAGAACTCGCCAGTGGTCAGATGGACCGGCTCGACGTGAATGTCCGGCTTCGCGGCGGGGTCGGACGCCGCCGCCGGCTGATCGACGTGGGTTTCCGTATGATCTTGCATCGGAAATCAGACTAGGCGGCGGTGCGATTCGGCGCAAGCCGCAGGCAGATTCCTGGTCCGCTTGACAGCACTGGAAGCGCCGCGAGCAAAGACTGGCGTATTCGGTCCACGGCGGTGTAAAACAGATCAATGCGGCTGTTCATGGACATCCATCGTCTGGACGGTGCGACGGTCGAGGCAGTCGCGCAAGCGCATCTGGCAGATGTCAAGTGCCAGGAAAGACACCACGTCAACTACGTAAAATACTGGTTCAACGAGTCGGCGGGCAAAGTCTTTTGCCTGGTCGAGGCGCCGGATGCCGAAGCTGCAATCGCCGTACACAAGGAAGCGCACGGACTGGTCGCCGACGAGATCATAGAAGTCGAGTCCCAATCCGTGCACGGTTTTCTGGGACCCGGTCCCGCGAACAGCAACGGGGCAGCGCTTGCGCCGGGTTCAGACGCGGTATTGGACGGCGGGTTTCGCGCCGTCCTGTTTACCGACATAGAAGGTTCGACCACCCTGACCCAAAAGCTCGGCGATACTGAGGCGTTGAAGGTGATTCGTGAGCACGACGCCATCGTGCGCAAGGCGCTCGACACCCACAGCGGGCGCCAGGTCAAACACACCGGCGACGGGATCATGGCGGCCTTTGTGTCGGCGGTGGCCGCGGTGAAGTGCGCGATCGAGGCACAAAAGGAATTGGCGCTCTACAACCGCGACCATCCGAGCCAGCCCATCCGGATCCGAATCGGAATCAGCGCCGGTGAGCCCGTCGAAGATCGTGAGGATCTCTTGGAGCCGCGGTGCAACTGGCGGCTCGCGCTTGTGCGTGGGCGCAACCAGGTAGATCCTGGTGTCGAACGTGGTGGCCGGTCTTTGTATCGGGAAGTCACTGACCTTTGTCGATTTGGGCGGCGTTCCACTCAAAGGATTCGACAATCCGGTCCCGCTGCATGAGGTTCGCTGGCTGTCGGCTTGAACAGTCCCGAGCAAAGTCTCGCGGCGGCCGGTGGGCTAGGTGGCGGTGGCCGTCACCGCCAAGGTAACGGAGGGATGAGCGGGGTCGTCGCTCATAATCTTGATCGAGCCGTGGAACGCGCCTGCGGTCGGCGGCGCGAACTGCACCTTGAGCGCATGGGTCTGGTTATGGGCTAGCGCGAACGCGCCGGTCGTCGGTGTCGCGCTGAGTGGTGCGCTGAGCCCGGTCAAGTCGACGGTGACGTGCAGCACTCCCAACCCGGCATTGCGGATGGTAACCGTCGCGCTCTTCTTCCGGCCATGACGGACGCTCAGGCTGGGCGCCGCCGAAACCACGAGCGTACCTGTTTCGCCCGTCCCGCTCACCGCCACCGTCTCCTTCGGATGATGGGGGTCGCCGCTGTTGACAACGATCTTGCCAGGGAAGCTCTGCTGCGGAACCGCCTGCGGGCCGGGCGCAAACCTGGTCGTTACCAACACGTCGTGGTTAGGCGGGATGACATAGATAGTGAGCCCCCCCGACAGAAGCGGGGGGCTGTAAACGAAGCTGTAAGGCGGGCTGGTCATCGCGGACGTATCGACATAGACGTACAGCTTGCCCTGACCTGAATTCGCGATCTTAAGCGTCTGCCTGGTGCTGGTCGAAGTGCCCACTTTTCCAAACGAAATCGCCGTCGGCGAAAGCGCCAACGTGCCGCCCGGGGTAAGGGCCGGCACGGGCACGGGCGTCGGGGTCTGCGTTGGGACCGCAGTGATACTTGGGGTCTGGGTCGCGGTCGCAGGTATCGGCGTGACGGCGGAGGTCGAGGTCGCAGCCGACGTTGGCGTTGCGGTGCCGGTCGGCTTCGGCGTGGGAGTCGAGGTTGGCGTCTGCGAAGCAATCGGGAACGGCGTCGGACAGGTATTGCCGGCCGGATTCAGCACCGTCAGGAAAGCGTTGGTGGCGCTCTTGGGTCCGGTGTTATTGGGCGATGCGGCGTTGTTGATGACCTGGAAGGCGTTGGGAGTGACCGGAAAATCACTGGAGAAGGTGACTCCGGCGACGACGAGGTTCCCGTTCGAGTCCACCTTGATTCCCGCGCCTGCGTCGGCCTGTCCGCTGCCACCCAGATAGGTGGAGAAGACGAGTTGATTCGCAGCCACCGACTGCGTCGGATTCAGCTCGACTCACGAAGCCGGTCACCGGGACATCGATAGTGAGTAGAGCGTTCCCGATCGGAAGCCCGTGGCTATGGTTGTTCGGGAAGCATGCGTTCGGGCTAAGCGGGAACCCGCTTTGCGAGGTCGCCGCGCCGGTGATGTAGACCCGGTCACCCGATTGGCCGCTAATCACCTGGATATCCACGGCTGCGTCGCCGAATCCGATTTGTCCGATGGCCAGGCCGGTAGTGAAGACTCCGAAGCCGCTGAAGTAAGTGGAATAGAGGATCTGGTTGAGACCGCTCTGGGTGGGATCGAGTTCCGTGATGAAGGCGGCGGTTGCCGGCGCGCCCGCGCTCGCTTGGGCCGCCTCGGCCTGGTTGGTTGATTGATAGGCAGGCTCTGAGGTCCCCGGCACCTGGAAGTTGCTCGAGGCGGTGAAGCCTGTCACCCAGATGTGGTTTTCGCTATCGATCGCGATCCCGGTGCCAACGTCGCCGATGGCAAAGGTTCCGATCACCGGGATGGTTACGCTCGCGCCGGCGCCGCCCAGATAAGTTCCATAGAGAAGCGAGTGGTTGCCGCTCTGGGTCGGATCAAACTCGGCGACGAATACGTTGCTGGTCTGGTTAGAGCCGCCGGCGTACGCGCTCACCGCCGGGTTTTGAGTCGGGAGCGGGCTGGAGTAGGTCGCCCCGGTGATGTAGCCGTGAGCACTGGAATCCACCGCGACGCCCAATCCGGCCTCGGCATTCTGCCCGTTGCCGGCGCCGCCATAATAGGTGGCGTAATCCAGCGATTGCCCGTCTTCGTGCACGACCATGAAGAACGCGTTGCTCTTGCCATCGGTGGCAGCCAGGTCACCCTGGAACGCATTCGAGGTCGTCACCGGAAAGCCCTCGGCCTGGGTGCTTTGAGTCGAACCCACGACGTAGGCCTTGCACGAATTTCCACCGCATCCGGACGGATAGAGCGCGACCCGCGCCGCAGTCGCGTTCGCCGATCCGTCGATGTAGCAGGAATAGACCAGCCCATTGCCGCTCGAGTTGAGCTTGGCGGCGAACCCGACGTTGGTGGAGGTTTCGCCCTGATCACTGGTGCGGCCGAAACCTCCACAGCTCGCGGTGTCGGGGAAATCGGTCGAATAGGTCTGACCCACCACGTAAGCCTGCCCCGACGCGTCCACTGCGATACCGAAGGCCAGGTCGCCGTCGCCGTTGCCGGCGTCGGCCGGGTTCTGATCGCCACTGCCGCCAAGGTAAGTCGAATAGATCAGCGACGCGGCGTTGGATTGCGTGGTGTCGAACTCTGATACGAAGGAGACCGGATTCTGGTTCGGCGGCGAGTTCGCGCCGGTGTCGCCCGACCCCAGCCCCCCCACCTGAGGGAAGTCATTGGAGTAGGCGATGCCGGTGACGTAGGAATGGTTTGACGGATCGAGCGCAACGTCCAGTCCCACGTCGGCGATTGCCGGGATCTTCTGGCCCTGCGTGATACCGGAAAACTGCTCCAGGTTCACGTTGCCGACGCTCGACGCGTGACCGCCCAGGAAGCTCGAGTAAATGACCTGGTCGATGGTCGGGTCGATTACCAGGGAACGGGAATGGTCATAAGCGGCGAGTTGAATAGCCACTTCGCGGTGCGGCACGCCGCCGACTATGCGCTGGTCGCCGGCCAACTCGAACCGGCCGCCGACCGGGATGCGGCTTCCGTCGCGGGTCTGCTGGTAGACCAACGGCTTATGGATCATCATCAGGCCGGCGGCACTGGCGATCGCGAGATTGCCGTCGCCGTCGACGACGGTCGTGGCCGGGCCTTCGATCGCGAATTTTATCGAGGAGGTGTCGGCTCCGGGCGCCGCAACGAGGTCGTATTCGAGCGAATTCGGCGTGCCGTAGTAGATAATGTCCACGCCGGGATAGATGTCGCTCACGCGCACCCGGCTGTAGGTCTCAATACCAACATGCCATTTGGTGGCGTCCTTCCCGATTAGGTAGTTCACCCGGCCCGCGAGCGGGTCGAGGCCGTCGATTTCCGGATGGGAGTTCGCCCCGATCAGCTTGAGGCGCACCGCCGAGCGCACCACCGTGTCGCGCGGCGCGAAACCGCCCGCCGGCGCGTCTTGGTGAGGCGTTCCGGCGACCATCGAGAACACCGCGGCATCGTCGGTGAGGAACAGCGAATAGCGGCCGTTGTGTGAGAGATAGCGGACGCTCGGGTCGGTCTGTCCGGCGTTGCGCTCGAAGACCAGCGGGATCCTGGCCGACCTGGCGGTCCGAGCGCTGATGAGAGCGTTCTCGGCGCGATCAGGACTGTGACGGGCGCGCGCGAGCAAGCAGAGCGCGGCCGCGACAAAAGCCGCCCCGACTGTAACGCCAAGAATTCGCTTCGAACGTTTCAGATTAGGTCACTACCTGCCGCGCGGCTCAATGAGGCATCGGTGGAGGGGCGCCGCTTTCGGGGGCTGGCATTGGGGGTGGTGGGGCGGCTGGGGCGGCGGGCATCGGGGGTGGGGCTGTCAGCGGGGCGTTGGCGCCGGTTGGGATTCGCTGGAGCCCGCTCCGGATGGGGAGGCCTCCGGTTCGCCGGTGCCTGGCGGTAGCGTCAGAGTCACGTTGTCGAACAGCGGCTGGGAGTCATCATGGGCCCAGAGCCCGATCCGGCCGCTCTTGATCTTGGGGTCGGTCACGTCGAAGACCATCTTGTCGTTCGCGTAGCCCGAGAGGTGGTCGCCGTCGGTGACGATCTTGATCTTGTACCAGACGCCCTGGTCGATCGGGACGACGGTCTGCTTCAGATACATCGACCTTGCCGTCCGAGATTAGATTCAGGGCGAAATAGTCAGTCGGACATCCGGCTGACAACAGGTAATAGTTTTTCGGATCGGCGTAGCGGAAAATCAGGCCGACTGAACAATCGAAGTAGCCCTTGGTTGCCTTGAACTCGGCTTCGTAGGTGAAGTCCGAATACTCGGTCGGATCCGTCACGACCACCAGCGTGGAATAGTCGAGTCCGCCCATCAGGGATTTCAGCATGCGGCCGGACTCCATCCCGAAGCCGTTGGGTGCGCTGGGCGCGGTGGGATCGGAAAGTACTACCCAATCGCCCTCGACCGGGGTCCATCCCGAAGCGATTTCGTGCGCCTTGTCCTGATCGAAGTTCCACTCCTTGACGATCGGCGCCGGCGTGGGCGACGGGGTCGGCATCGGAGTGGGAGTAGGCGTGGGCGCCTTCTTGTGCTTCGCTTCGGCCGCTGGCGCGTACAAAATTGAAGTCGCGGCCAGGCCGGCCAGCAACACTAGCGCGATTCTTAGGCGGGAATTGCCCCTCATCATCTTTCCTCTTCCTCGTCCGTGTTCTTTTCGAGACGGATGCGTTGAGCGATTGGCGTTGCGATCGCCCGTCGTCGGGCGCGAGTTTCGCGATTCCAGTCCGTGATGTCAAGCAGAACTCCGCGCCGCTTGGCGACATTAGCTGCGTAGCTGCGTTTCGTTTTCCGTTCGCTATAATAGTTTCTGTTCGCTCCGGGGCGTCCGAGGTTTCGCTTGACCATGGGCGGTTTGTGATGGGATGTGGGGTTCATCAGATGCGCGTCTGGATTACGGAAATTGCCGAACCCTTGCCAATCGATGCGGGCAGTCGCGAGCTGCGCTGTGGAATCCTAGCGGATCAGTTGGTTTCAGCCGGTCACGAAGTGCTGTGGTGGACCGCAACTTTCAACCACATTCGCAAGGTCCACAGATTTCCTGAGTCCGCCACGCTGGCCATCAGGCCCGGGTTTACCATTCGACTGCTTCGCGCGCCCGCATACCCGCACAACCTCTCGCCCGCCCGCCTGTGGCACAACCGTATAATTGCTCAGGCTTTCGCGGCCGAAGCTGCGCAGCGCAGCGCTCCGGACCTGATCTTCTGCTGTCTGCCCGTTCCTGAGCTTGCCGAGCGCTGCGTCGAGTTTGGCCTTCACCGCGGCGTGCCGGTGATCGTCGACGTTCGCGACATCTGGCCTGAGTCATACGTGAGCCTCTTGCCAAAAACGCTCAGGGCACCGGCCCGTTTGATTCTATGGCGCAAATTCGCCCGTACCCGCTGGACCTTTCGCAAGGCCACCGCGATCACCGCTGTTTCGGAGACGTATTTGGACTGGGCGCTCACCCACGCTGGCCGGCCGCGCGCGGCGCTGGATGCGGTGTTTCCGCTCGGTTATCCGGCGCCACCGGAAATCAGCCAGCCGGAGCTTTCGGCACGGATTGACCGATTCTGCATGAGCCATGGCATTCGCCGTGACCATCTAATCGTGTCCTTCGTCGGCACGTTCGGCGCGTCATACGATCTCGAAACCGCGATCGAGGCCGCCGGCTTGCTCGCGCGCGATCAACATGAGCCGATTCAGTTCGTCCTCGCCGGCGATGGCTACAAGATGGCACGGCTGGCGAGCCGGGCCAGGAACCTTCGCAACGTGATACTTCCCGGCTGGCTGAGCAAGGAGGAGATTCATACGCTGTTGAGGATACTCAGACCTCGGCCTCGCCCTGTACGCCCTGTCCGTCGCGCAGGCGATGCCTAGTAAGCCATACGAGTATATGTCGGCAGGATTGCCTATAGTCTCTTCACTGGCCGGCGAGATGGAAGTGCTACTCAAGTCCGAGCAAATTGGTATCCAGTACCAGGCGGGTAACGCGGGCTCGCTCGCGTCCGCGATCATTTGCCTCGCAGGAAACCCGGAGGGCCGCCGGGAGATGGGCCGTCGGGCCCGTGCTCTTTTTGAGCACCGATTCGAAGCGGCCAAGGTCTGCGCCGCGATGATCGAACACCTCAAGCGTTCCGTGCCGGCCGCGAGAGCCGCCGAAACGCTCCTGCGAGATGCATAGTGCGGGTCCACTCCGGCCCGGTTACGCTCGTGCGGTCTTCTTGGATCGAGTGGATGCCCGCTGCGCGACCGCCGATGCAAAAAAGGGCCCGCCTACTTTCTCACGGTCGGCTAGCTCGTTAGCCGCGAGTCCGCCGGCATCGAAACGTTGCGAATTGAGCAGAGATTTCGTCCCCGGAGAATTCATAGTCGAAATCACGAGCCACAACGTCAAAAAAGTGGCGCTTAAGGGTGCATTCGAGCGCATCCGGATACCAAAGCCGAATGCGCTCGATCGTCGTAAAGCGTTCCGGGGAATTTGCCCCCCGAGACCTCTCATAGTGACGAGTGATTTTGTGTACGCCAACGGTCTCATCTGCCACGATCACCTTCGACCGTGTGAGTAGGCTGCCATCGGGTAAGCGGCGTTGATAGTCCCGCGTTGTCTGCCCGTAGGGGGTGCCTCCCCGTGGGATGAAGACGTCGCAGATGAACTGGCCGTCATCAAGCAAGGAATTGCGAACACTTTCGAGGACAGAAGCGTACTCATGCTCTTCGACAAAATAGGTGAACAAAGAGTAGGGGCATAAAACCGTCTCAAATTTGGCGCGCAGAGCCCAATCGCGCACGTCCATCTGGATGATTCTCAATCGCTCTGCCTGAGCCGGCGAAAGATTGGTTCGGGCGTCTCGGAGGCGTTCGAGCATCGGCGCAGATGAGTCCACTGCCGTGACGGCCAGGTGTGCTTTCAAAAGAGCAAGCGACACCCGCCCCGTCCCGCATCCGAGGTCCAATACTTCACCCGAGGACCGAGTTGCGTGCCGAACGTAGTAGCCGGTGTCGTCGAACGGCATGTTTTGGCCCATGTCATATTCGTAAATCTCCGCAATTGAATCATAGCCGAGCCAAGTTTGGCGCATAGGATTCCGTCTGCTAAAACCCGCAGTGAAGTTTCCCGGACCGCAAAGAAAATCGTCCGGTTTTCTCAAAAGGGTTGATAGAGCCGAGAGATGCAAACACTCGCGCGGTGCTTAGACCAAGAAAGCTATATCACTGGAAGAGACGGAACCGTGCCGCAATATGCGAGAGTAATTGTGAAGGGCTTGCGCCGCGAAAATACTACACCAAACGTTTGCGTGCTGCAGTTGACCGTTTGGGTGCCTGCGAAAGTACACAGCGCCATTCGGTCCCATGAATTGGACAAGTGCTCCGGCGAGCGTGCGTAGCTGTTTCGTGTTCGAGTTGCCCAGAAGACACGCCGCGCGTAACGTCTGGGCGATCACGTCAGACCGAAAATACTCTGTATCTGTTTTCACCTCACCCAGGTGCTCCAGGATTCGACCCAGGATGAGCTGCGCATGCGAGAGGAAGCGGTGCTCCCCGGTAGCGGCCCACGCGAGCAATAGGCCTTCTCCAAAATAAAGCAGCGGATGCAATTCCTCGGTCGCAATAACTTCGGGCGCGAACGATGCGAAACTGTTGCAGGTCTCCCAGCCGCACATTTGTAACGGCGGGGTCAGGATCGGACTCATCGCTAGCAGTGCCGCTGCGGCTTTCATCTGATAAGGGCCTTGCCGAGTCGACCATCGTTCTGGGATTGTCCCACTGCCGGTCGCTAGGCAAGGCAAGAGCAGACCGTCTTCGCCTATAAATCTCCCTAAGCGCCGGCACAAGTCCGCCAGGAGTGGCCGAAGCAACCCCGAATCCACGAGGGCCGCGGTGGCGTAAACCCCTCGTAACATCATGATTTGATCGAAGGAAAACGAGACTGAGTTCCTCCAGTCTCGACTTTGTTGGCCGTCGATATAAGCGCGCGTGGTTGGGCGCTCTAGCCATCTGCGGCGAATCCACTGCACAGCCAGAGTAGCTTTCGAAGATAGAGGCATTGGTTCAACTTCCGTACGCAGCAAGAAGGCAAGGAACGACAGGTAGTATCCCGTGACTTCGCCGTAGATGAAGCGCGTTGACGTGTCCTGGTCAAACCAGCCAAGCACGCCTCCGCGGTCGGGCCCTTCCGCGATTTGCGCGGGATCCCAGCAACCAGCCTTCGATGGCCGCCGATTGCACCATGGAATCTTCGTCGAACGGCGGTACCATCAAGGTTGCCTTTGGGAAAAAATTGACTCGATTGCGTCGACGATCTGTGCCCCGCTATCGCCCCGCCCAAACGGATTGGGGTTTATGTATCTGAAAGGTGTGCGGGGCTCGTGCAACCAAACATCTTCGAGTGATGCCGTGAGAGATTCGGGGGTGGTGCCCACCAGTCGAGCGGCGCCGCAGGCTACGGCCTCGGGTCTTTCAGTGTTGCTGCGAAGAATCAGGAGGCGCTTTCCCAACGATGGCACTTCTTCCTGAATGCCGCCTGAATCGGAAACAATCAGCCACGAATGCTGCATGAGATGAACGAAATCGGGATAGTTGAGCGGTTCAGCAAGGTGAATGCGCGAGTGCCCGCGCAAGATGTTTGCCGCCCCAGCGATCGCGGGATTGGGGTGTACCGGAAAGATCACTGTCACATCCGCGTGCTTGTCCACGAAGCGCCGCAACGCCGCAACGCAAGCCTCCATGCGCGACCCTAAGTTCTCCCGCCGGTGTGCGGTCAATATAAGACGCTTAGTGTTTGCGGTTGCCTTCAAGAGATGCCGCAGCGTTGGGGTAATTGCCATATTGCGGAGGACTGCAAGAAGAGAATCGATCCCGGGGTTTCCGGTGAGGAAGACTTTTTCGCGTTGGACGCCTTCATGTAACAGAACCTCGCGATTGGAATTCGTGGGCGCGAAGTGGTAAGTCGCAAGGCGGCCAATTGCCCGGCGATTGGCTTCCTCAGGGAAAGGAGACCCAAGGTCGCCGGTGCGCAGGCCCGCTTCGACATGTCCCACGGGGATTCGCCGCTCGACCCCGGCGATTGCTCCCGCAAGAGCGGTTGCGGTGTCGCCTTGCACCAGGATGAGATCGGGTCGTTCGTGCTTCAGAATTGGAAGCAAACCGTGCACTATCCGTCGGCATGCGCCGGACGGAGACTGATTCTCCGTCATCGAGTGCAGATCGTAGTCAATTCGCAAATTGAAGAAAGCGGCAAGCGGGTACAGCAAGTGTACATGCTGTGCCGACGCCACATTGACGGGCTGAATTCGCGCGCTTGCTCTTTCGAGTTCATTCAGGATCGGGGCAAATTTAATCACCTCAGGACGCGTGCCGAACACGCTCAACACCTTTTTGCGGGACAGTGTTGTCTGTATGCTCAACTGATTCTTACGCCTCTTAGGATGGTCTCATCCCAATTCTTGAGAGAACCTTGCACCATCTCCGTGAACCACTCACCCAGCACTTCATGCAGGTAGATGTTGGAGGATGAGCGAAAAGCGTCACCATAGGGCTTGCCAGCCTGGGGCACTCCATTGTCTCGTCTTGCATCGCCTCCGCCTTCAACCACTTGTCACTCGGCGCCGCCGGTGACCAGAATTTTCATCAAGCTCCCCGTACAACCGGCTGAAACGTTTCCCGACGCCCCTTAAATCGTGTGGCGGCCGATTGAGTAGTAGCGGAAATCTAGCGCCTTCATCAGCGCGGGATCGTAAAGGTTGCGGCCATCGAAGATGACGGGACTCTTGAGCGCCGCTCGCACGCGCCGGAAATTCGGATTGCGGAACTCGTTCCACTCGGTCATGATCAGCAGCGCGTCGGCGCCGGTCAGGGTCTCGTAGTTGATGGTGTGGTAGCTGACCCGGTCGCCGAAAATCAGGCGCGCGTTGTCAAGCGCTTCGGGATCATGGACCCTTACGCGTGCGCCCGCCTCCAGCAACTCCTCGATTACTACAATCGAGGGAGCTTCGCGCATGTCGTCGGTGCGAGGTTTGAAAGCGAGTCCCCAAACGGCGAAGGTGCGCCCCATAAGATCGCCGCCGAAGTGAGCCTTCACCCGCTCAACCAGAACGCACTTCTGGCGCGCGTTGACGGTTTCCGCCGCCTCGAGCAGGGCGAAGTCGAGGCGGTTCGCGCGCGCGGTATGAATCAAGGCCTGGACATCCTTGGGCAAACAGGAGCCTCCGTAGCCCACGCCGGGAAACAGGAACCGCGAGCCGATCCTGCAGTCAGTGCCGAGCCCGCGGCGCACGTCGTCGATCTCCGCGCCGACCACCTCGCAGAGGTTGGCGATGTCATTGATGAACGAGATGCCTATCGCAAATATCGCGTTGCTCGCGTACTTGGAAAGCTCGGCCGAGCGCGGGTCCATGATTAGGATTGGGTTGTCGGTGCAAACGAACGGCGCGTGCAGCTCCCGCAGAATCGCGGTGGCCTTTTCGCTGGCGCTGCCGATGATCACGCGGTCCGGCCGCATGAAGTCTCCGATCGCGGAGCCTTCCTTGAGAAAATCGGGGCATGAGCAAAGGTCGATTCGGTGGTTGGCGAGCGGCGCAATAGCCGCGCCTATGCGATCGCTGGTGCCGACCGGCACGGTGCTCTTGATTGCAATCACATGGTAGCCGACCGTCGCTCTCGCGATCTGCTCGGCGGCCTTAAGCACGCCGGAAAGGTCAGCGGCGCCGGTGGCGCTCATCGGCGTGCCGACCGTGATGAACGACACCATCGACCGCGATACCGCCTGCATCAGGTCGCCGGTGAACTGGAGCCGTCCCTCCTTGGTGTTGCGTCGCACCAGTTCTTCGAGCCCGGGCTCGTAAATCGGGATGCGACCCGCGTTGAGCTGATCGACGCGCGCCTTATCAATATCGACGCAGATGACATCGTTGCCGCTCTCAGCGAAACAGGCGCCGCTCACGAGGCCAACGCAACCCGTGCCAATCATCGCGATATTCATTTTCCGCCTCAGTTTCTCCCCTGATCAGACGGGCGGGGTTGTTCTTCGCGCGAACCCGCGAGCCAGAGATAGATCGCGAAGATCAACCGAGCTCCGTCGCTGGTGCGCAGGGCAAAGCGGTTATGTACAGCGCAATCCAATGGAAGATGGCGACCAAGAGGATGCATGCCACGCCCCCAGCGCGGACTATCGCATATTCGACGCCAAGCTGCGTTGAGCGATTGGCGTTGCGATCGCCCGTGATCGGGCGCGAGTTTCGCGATTCCCGTCCGTGATGTCAAGGAGAACTTTGGGCTGTTCGGCGATATAAACTGAGTTTCGTTTTTCGTTCGCTATAATAGTTTCAGTTGGCTTCAGAGCGCTCGAGTTTTGCTTGACGTCTGAGTCTGATCACGGATCATGCCCGGGCTACCTCATCACCGGAAGAGGTTCGTCTTGGCTAACTCGACTATCTCACTGCCGCGTCCGCTAAGCACAGCCTTCATCATAAACAGGCCGAACCCGTATGCCTCCCCGAACGTGATCTTGGGCGGCATCGACAGCTCCTGTGGGCTGGTCAGCACGTCGAGCAGGGCGGGACCGGGATGAGCGAGCGCCCGAGAAATTGCCTGCTCCAGATCGGCCGGATCCTCGACGCGGATGCCGCGAATGCCCACCGCTTCCGCCATCTTGGCGAAGTCGGGATTTTTGAGATCGACCCCGGTCGGCAGATAACCCGCCGACTTTCTGCTCGAGATCGACGAAGCCGAGCTTGCGTTGTGGAAGACGACCACCTTTACCGGCAGCTCCATCTGCGTGAGCGTCAGCAGGTCGCCCATCAGCATGGTGAACCCGCCGTCACCCGAGAGCGAGATCACCTGGCGGCCGGGAAAGGCGGCCTGCGCACCAATCGCCTGCGGCATCGCATTCGCCATCGAGCCGTGATTGAAGGAACCGAGCAGGCGCCGCTTGCCGTTCATCTTGAGATAGCGCGCCGCCCAGATCGTTGGGCGTGCCGACGTCACAGGTGAAGATGGCGTCCTCCGTGGCGGCCTCGCTCAGCAACTTGGTCAGATACTGCGGATGGATCGGTTTGTGCCCGGCATGGCCGGCCGCGTGCTCGTCCAGCTCCTTGCGCGAGGTCTGATAGTGATTAATCGCTTTGTCAAGAAAGTTGACGTCGCTCTTCGGGCGCAGGCGCGGAAGCAGCGCTGTGATCGTGTTCTGGACATCGCCGACCAGCCCCATCGTGAGCGGCGCGCGATTGCCGAGTTTTTCGGCGCGGATGTCCACCTGGACGATCTTGGCGCCGGTTGGATAGAACTGCCGGTAGGGGAAATCGGTGCCCAGCATCAGAAGCACATCGCAGCCGAGCATGGCGTAGTAGCCCGAAGAGAACCCGATCAGTCCGGTCATCCCAACGTCATAAGGGTTGTCATACTCGACGTACTCCTTGCCGCGCAGCGCATGAACCATCGGCGACTGGAGCGTCTCTCCGAGTTTGAGCAGTTCGGCGTGAGCACCGGCGCAGCCGCTGCCACACAACAGGGTGACCCGATCGGAGTCGTTCAGCAGCTCCGCGAGCCGGTCGAGCTCCCGATCCGCCGGCCGGATGAGAGGCTGCACTGGCTTTTGATAGGCCACGGCGCTCGGATGCTCGGCGGACTGGAGCGCCACGTCGCCGGACAGAACGATCACGGCGACTCCGCGGCGAGCAATCGCGGTAGTCATCGCGGTCTCGAGCGCACGCGGCATCTGGGCAGGGGTCGAGACCAACTGGCAGTAGTAACTGCATCCCTGGAACAGAAATTCCGGATGCGTCTCCTGGAAATAGTCGGAGCCGATCTCGTCGCTCGGAATATGGGCCGCAATTGCGAGAACCGGCACGGAGCTTCGATGGCAATCGAAGAGCCCGTTGATGAGATGAAGGTTGCCGGGACCGCAACTTCCGGCGCAGACCGCGAGCTCGCCGGTGACGTGCGCATCGGCGCCGGCGGCAAAGGCCGCCACTTCCTCGTGGCGGACGTGGACCCATTCGATGGTTTTCTGGCGGCGGAGCTCGTTGGTTATGCCGTTGAGCGAATCGCCGACGATTCCGTAGATTCGCTTAACCCCGGCCGCGGCCAGAGTCTTTACCAGGGTTTCTGCTACTGTCGGCATGACCACCTCACTTTTTCATACGGGCCGCTGTCTCGTATGGGTTTGTCGAATGCCCGAATTTCGTAGCCTTGCCCGCTGGTTCCTCTCTTGATGTGATTTAACTTCCGAGCTCTCTTCGAGCCAGGATGCGTTGAGCGATTGGCGCTGCGATCGCCCCGTAATCGGGCGCGAGTTTCGCGATTCCGGTCCGTGGTGTCAAGGAGAACTTTGTCCCGGTTCGCGACATTAATCGCGTTTCGTTTTTCATTCGCTATAATAGTTTCAGTTGGCCTGAGAGTGCCCGAGGTTTCGCTTGACTATGAGTGGTAGTGGGTGGGATGTTGTGGAGCGCTTAAGGGACTAGGTGGGAGACTTTGGCGAACCTCGGGTTCAGCGGGCGATTCGATCACTCGATCGACGACAAAGGCCGGGTGAGTATCCCGGCTCGCTTCCGCGAAGTTCTGCAACGCGACAACGACGAAATCCTGGTCATCACCAACTGCAACTTCGACAAGGAACGCTGCCTGGAACTGTATCCGCCGAGCGAATGGCAGCGGCTGATCGGCAAGCTTCAGCAGAAGAAATCGTTCAGTCCCCAGGTTCGCGCGTTCCAGAATTTCTACATCGGCGGCGCGCACGAAGTGCAAGTGGACAGTCAGGGACGAATTCTGATTCCGGCGCGGCTGCGCACGTACGCGAGCCTCGAACGCGACGTTACCTTCTCCGCGACAGTGGACCACTTTCAGCTCTGGGATCGGCAGACGCTCGATCGCTATCTGAACGAGATCGAGGTGACGGTCGGAGATCCCGCGTTCCTCGAGAAGCTGGATCTGTAAAGCATGAACGCGGCGCTTGAAATCGACATGAGCGACACGAGCATCGAACGGATGCACGTTCCGGTGATGGCGGCGGAAGTGGTCGCGATCCTCGGAGCGAATCGCGGCGGGACGATCGTCGACGTCACGATCGGGACCGGCGGTCATGCGGAGGCGCTGCTCGAAGCGACGGATGCGGTCCTGATCGGGATAGATCGGGATCCGGCGGCGCTCGCGATTGCGCGCGATCGCCTGGATCGATTCGGTTCGAGAGTTGTGCTGCGTCATGCCGATTTCGCCGAGCTCGACGCGGTCCTCGATGCGATCGGCGGCGAGCATCCGGTCGCGATTATAGCGGATCTCGGGATGAGCAGCTTCGCCCTGGACGATCCATCGCGCGGCTTCAGCTTTCGCGACGACGGCCCACTCGACATGCGGATGGATCCGGCGCAGGAGTTGTCCGCCGCGGAAATCGTCAACCGCGAGAGCGAGGTCGAGCTCGCCCGGATCATCTATGAGTACGGCGAGGAGCGAGCCTCGCGCCGCATCGCCCGCCTGATCGTGAAAGCGCGCGAGCACGCCCCGATCGCGACCACGCGCGAGCTGCGAATCCTGGTCGAGCGCGCGCTCGGGCCACGCCGGCACGGCCGGGTCCATCCCGCGACGCGGACTTTTCAGGCGCTGCGAATCGCCGTGAATCACGAGCTGGAGAGCCTCGCGATCCTGCTGGAGCGCGGCCCGATGCGGCTCGCGCCGGGCGGCCGGATGGCCGTGATCGCGTATCATTCGCTGGAAGACCGCGCGGTGAAGAATCGGTTCCGCGCGCTGGCCGAGGGCGGTGCATTCACCTTACCGTCGCGCAAGGCGCTGCGGCCCGGCGGTGCCGAGACGCTCGAGAATCCGCGCGCGCGCAGCGCGCGGCTGCGATCCGTGGAGCGCGCGCAATGAACCGCCGCGTCAAGCCGATCCGGCCGGCGTCGAGAATCGTGCCCGCGATGCTGGCGCTGACGATTATCGCGATCGGTTTCGCGATGCTGAGGATCCGGCTCGAGGTTACCGCCGAAGGCTATCGGCTCTCACAATTGCAGAGCGGGATCGCGCAGGAGCAGGAACGGAATCGCCACCTCAGGCTGCAGGTCGCCGAGCTCAGCTCCCATCAAGAGTTGCGGGCGATGGCGGCGAAGTATCATCTTGCTGCGCCGCAGCGCGGGCAGGTGGTAATCGTGCCATGAACGCGGTCTTCAAACGGCGCCGCGCGCGAATCGGCACGCTCACGCTGGTCCTGGGCGGTTTGTTCCTGGTCGACGCGATGTGGCTGGCGGTGGTGGTCACCGTGCGCGGACCGTTGCTGAGCTCGATGGGCCGCCTCGAGCATACCGGCGAGCTCAAGCTGGCGGCGCCGCGCGGCCCGATCGTGGATCGGAACGGCAAGCCACTGGCCTTGTCCGCCGAGACGCGCTCGGTCTACGCGTATCGCAAGAAGCTGATCGACGGCAGTACGCCGGCGGAGCGCGCACAGCTCGCGATGGCGATGGGCCTCAAGAGCACGGAGCTGGAAGCGCGCCTTGAGCATCCGGCGCCGTTCGTATGGCTCGCGCGCCATCTGGCGCCCGAGCGGGCGGCGGCTGCCGACGCGCTGGGACTCGACGGCGTCGGCACCATTAGCGAATACAAACGTTTCTACCCGGAGGGAGACCTGGCCGCGGCGGTGGTGGGGTTGGCTGGGATGGACGGCCAGGGTCTCTCTGGGGTTGAGGAACAGTACGATCATCTGATCAAGGGCGAGCCGGTCGAGTTGAGTTTCTATCGCGACGCGCTCGGCCATCCGATTCTCGATAGCCCGCTCGCGCTCAAGAGCCCCGAGCCGGGCGCGCGCATCGAGCTGACGATCGACGCCGAAATCCAGTCGCTCGCCGAGCACGAGCTGGCCGCGGAAGTGAGCACCAGCGGGGCGCGGCGCGGATGCGCGATCGTGCTGGATCCGTTCAGCGGCGAGGTGCTCGCGCTGGCCAACGTCGCGGCCGCAGCGGACGATCTTCATGCGACGCTGCATGACCCCTCGGTTCAGGACGCCTTCGAGCCCGGTTCGACGATGAAGGGCATCCTCGGCGCGATCGCGCTCGAAAATCAGAGCATCACGCCCGAGCGCAAGATTTATTGCGAGAACGGTGAGTACACGATCGGCCGCCGGCAGATTCATGATCACGGGCATCACGGCTGGCTCGACCTGGGCGGAATCATCGAGGTCTCGTCCAATATCGGCGCCGCCAAGATCGCGCTGGGGCTTGGCGCACAGCGGTACTATCAGGGCCTGAGATCGTTCGGGATTGGACATCGCAGCGGGATCGATTTGCCGGGCGAGGCGGCCGGGCTGCTGCGGCCCGCATCGACGTGGGAGCCGATCGATCTTGCCAATCACGGCTTCGGCCAGGGGGTCGCGGTCACGCCGCTCCAGCTCGCGGTGGCGTATGCCGCGATCGCCAACGGCGGTCTCGTGATGCGCCCGTACGTGGTCAAGGACGCCTACGACGCCGCCGGCAACTGCGTGCTGACGCATACGCCGCAGGTCCTCGAGCGCGCGGTCTCACCCGACGTGGCGCATACGATGAACGTGCTGTTGCGCTCGGTTGTCAACGGCTCCGACGGCACCGGCAGCCGCGCGCGGGTCGATGATTTTACGGTGGCGGGCAAGACCGGCACCGCGCAGATGATCAATCCGGAGACCGGCGGCTATTATCAGAGCCGGCTGGTCGCTTCGTTCGTCGGATTTCTGCCGGCCGACGATCCGCGGCTGGTGATTCTGGTCGTGCTCGAAGACGTAAGCCACGGCCATTTCGGCGGACTGGTCGCGGCGCCGGTGTTCAGCGCGATCGCATCGGGCGCGCTCGCGCCGGCTCAATATCGTCGCGCCGCATCCGCCGGTCGAGACGGCGAGCTTGCTGCCGTTCGAAGGCGAGGACGACGCTGCGGACGAGCCGCGTCGGATCGCCGGCACTCGAGACCGTGGCGTTTACGATGCCCGCGGCGGGCGGCGCGATACCGGATTTCAGCGGCCTGAGTCTGCGCCGCGCCCTGGCGATCGCGCATCGCAGAAATCTCAATCTCGAAGTCAAGGGTTCCGGCTACGTCATCGCCCAAGAGCCGGCGCCCGATACCGCAGTCACTTCTTCAATGGTGAGACTCGCGCTTGCGCCTGAGCTGGCGCAGGCGCTGATGGCGTCCGCGAGTTGGAAACGACCGGGGTTGGTTCGGCGGCGCGCACACGGCGGAGCAATCGGTGAAGCTTGGCGAGCTACTGGCAGGGCAGGCGGTGAGGACGGATCGGGGGCGACATGGAGATGGAGATCACCGGGCTGAGTCTATGATTCCCGCAAGAGCGGACCGGGCGATTTGTTCTTTTCGCTGGCACGCGATACCGAGCGCGGCCAGGCGAACGCTGAAGATGCATTAAGCCGCGGGGCGCGCGCAGTGGTGGTGAGGGGATGGGATGGAGCGGCGGCGCGCCCCGCGGCAACCTTGGTCGAGTGCGAGCGGCCGCGCCTGCTGATGGGCGCGGCCGCGTCGCGCTTCTTCGAGCGCGCCGAGCGGGAACCTCGATCTGATCGGCGTCACCGGCACCAGCGGCAAGACCACTACGACCTATCTGCTCGCGTCGATTTTCGAGGCCGCCGGCGAGCCATCCGGGATCATCGGCACGATCGGGACGTTTATCGGCGGGCAGAAGATCTACCGCGGTCTCACGACGCCCGAGTCGATCGATTTCGAATCCGCGCTGGCCCGAGATGGTGCGCGCCGGCGTGCGGCACGCGGCGGCGGAAATATCCTCGATCGGAATTGAGGAGGGCCGCGTCGAAGATTTGAGATTTCGCGCCTGCGTCTTCACCAATCTGGGGCGCGACCATCTGGACTATCACGGCACGATCGAAAATTATTTCGCCGCCAAGCTGCGACTGTTCACCGAGATCATGCCGCGCAGCCGCCGCGGCGCGCCGGTCGGCGGTCGTGCGCGGCGACGATCCGTTCGGCGCGCGGGTGCTGGCCGCGGTGCGCGGCGACAAGCTGAGCTTCGGGCTCGATCGCGCCCTCGACGTTCATCCGGTGAGCTTCAGCGCCGGAATCGACGGGATTCGCGCGACGATCAGCGCGCAGGGCAAAGAGATCGAAATCAGTTCGCCGCTGCTCGGCGAAATCAACCTGCTTGAATATTCTGGGTGCGGTGGCCGTGTCGGTGGCCCTGGGCATCGAGATGGCGGCGGTGGCGGAGGGTGTGCGGCGATGCCCAGGGGCCCCCGGCAGACTGGAGCGCGTGGCGGTCTGCGCGACGTGAAGGTGCTGGTGGACTATGCGCACAAGCCCGACGCGCTCGAGGCGGTGCTCGAGACGCTGCGGCGCGCTTAAGACGGGGCCGGCTGATGTGCGTGTTCGGATGCGGCGGCGATCGCGATCGCGGCAAGCGGCCGATCATGGGCGAGATCGCCGGGCGGCTCGCCGACGTGCCGATCCTGACTTCGGATAATCCGCGCACCGAAGATCCGCTGGCGATCATCGCCGCGAGTCGAGACCGGGCTGGAGCAAGCGGGCCTGAGCCGAATTGATCGCGCGGAATGCGGCGGCGCGCGGCTACCTGGTCGAGCCCGATCGGCGCGCGGCGATCGCGCTTGCGCTTACGATCGCCGCGCCTGGCGACATCGTCGTAATCGCGGGCAAGGGCCACGAGGACTATCAGATAGTTGGCGACCGGCGTTTGCATTTCGACGATCGGGTCGAGGTTCTGGCCGTGATCGAGCAATGAATGGGAGGTGAAGGGGTTGGCGCGAGAAAAGGTCTTGCGCGATCGACGGTAAACCGGGAACTCTGACCGCGGATCGCGCCGATGCTGTATCTTGCCCTGTTTCCGCTCCACTCCAGCTATCCGGTGCTCAACGTACTGCGTTACGAGACGTTTCGGTCGGTGCTGGCCGGGCTCACCGCTCTGGTGTTGTCGCTCGCGATGGGCCCGATGTTGATCGAGCGATTCCGCGCCGCGCGCATATTGGCCAGACCATCCGCGACGACGTCCCGCAGACCCATCAGAAGAAGGCCGGCACGCCGACCATGGGCGGTCTGCTGATCCTGGCCTCCTGCCTCGCTGGCGACGCTGCTGCTGGCCGACATCGCGCGATCCGTACGTCTGGATCGCGATATTCGTAACGCTCAGCTTCGGCGCGATCGGTTTGGCCGACGATTTGCTCAAGCTCCGGCGCGGGCACGGGCAACGGGCTTGAGCGGACCGCAGAAGCTGTTGTGGCAGTTCGTCTGCGCGTTCGTCGCCGCTGCGGTTCTGTTCGTCGGGCTGCGCTTCCCGACACGATCTGACGGTGCCGTTCCTGAAGAATCTGCATCCGGACTGCGGGGCGTGGTTCTACGTCCCGTTCGCGATGGTGGTGATCGTGGGATGCTCGAATGCGGTCAATCTGACCGACGGACTCGACGGGCTGGCGATCGGCCCGGTGATGACGGTGGCTTTTTGCTACTGGATTTTCACCTACGTCGCCGGCAATTTGAAATTCGCGACCTACCTGCAGATTCCGCACGTGGTCGGGCGCCGGCGAACTCGCGATTTTTTGCGCCGCGCTGATCGCCGCGTCGATGGGCTTCCTCTGGTACAACGCCTATCCGGCCTCGATGATGATGGGCGACGTCGGCGCGCTGTCGCTGGGCGGCGCGCTGGGCATGGTCGCGCTGCTCTCCAAGCAGGAAATGGTGTTGCCGATCGCCGGCGGCGTGTTCGTGGTCGAGGCCGCTTCGTCATAATCCAGCGCTACTACTACAAGCTGACCCATCGCCGGATTTTCCGGATGGCGCCGCTGCATCATCATTTCGAGCTCGGCGGATGGCCCGAGACGGTGGTCGTGATGCGCTTCTGGATCGTCTCGATAGTTTGCGCGCTGGTCGCGCTGAGCACGCTCAAGTTGCGGTGATCGAGCTTGGAGGAAAGCGCGTGATGGTGGTCGGGTTGGGAGTTACGGGTCAGGCCGCCGCGCGCTTCCTTGCTGAGCGCGGCGCGTCGCTGGTCCTCACGGATCGCCGCACCGACGTTGCGCGCGGCACGATTCCCGCCGGCGAAATCCATCTCGGCGCGGAAGATCCCGCATGGCTCAGCGGGGCCGACTTGGTGGTCGCGAGTCCGGGCGTGCCGCGCGATTCGGTGCTGTTGCGGGCCGCGGTCGATGCGCGCATCCCGGTCCTCAGCGAGATCGAGCTGGCTGCGGTTTTCCTCGACCGCGCCGATCGTCGCGATCACCGGCACCAACGGCAAGAGCACGGTCACCGTGATGCTCGGCGAGATTTTCAAGGCCGCGGGTATGCGGACGTTCGTCGGCGGCAATCTCGGCACGCCGCTGATCGACGCGGTCGGCCGCGAGTTCGACGTCGCGGTGGCTGAAGTGTCGAGCTTCCAGCTCGAGTGGGTCGAGAGCTTCAAGCCCGCGGGTCGGGGTTCATCTCAATTTGAGCGACGATCACTTCGACCGCTATCGCGACCTCGAGGATTACGGCGCGCGCCAAGGCGCGGCATGTTCGCGCGGCAGGACGCCGACGACTGGGCGATTCTCAATCGCGACGATCCGCGGGTCTGGCGCCTGGCGCGCGAAGTCAAGTCGCAGGTGCTGGGTTTCGGTCTCGACGCGCCGACCGTTCCCGGAATCTGGGGCGACAGCAGCACCCTGATGTTCGACGACGGCCGGCGGCGCGGCCGAATCGATCTGCACGGATACCGGCTGCCCGGCCGTCATAACCTTGCCAACGCGATGGCGGCGTCGGCTGCGGCGCTGGTGATGGGCGTCGATCCGCGCCATATCGAGCGCGCACTCGGTGAGTTCAAGCCGCTGGCCCACCGGATCGAGATCGTCCGCGAGCTGGGCGGCGTGACGTTTATCGACGACTCCAAGGGCACCAACGTCGGCGCGGTGGTCGAGGCGATCGCGGCCGTCAAACGGCCCGTCATCCTGATCGCCGGCGGACTCGACAAAGGCGGCGACTACGCGCCGCTGCGCCGGCCGCTCAAGGACAAAGTGAAGCTCGCGATTCTGATCGGCCAGGCGCGCGAGCAGATGCGCTCGGCGCTGGAGGGCGCGACCGTAATTGAGCTGGCGCAGACGCTCGATGACGCAGTAGCACGGGCGGCGCGCGCCGCGGTCGCGGGCGATACGGTGCTGCTCTCGCCGGCCTGTTCGAGTTTTGATCAATTCAAGGATTACGCGGAGCGTGGGGAAGTATTTAAGAAGCTGGTTCGGGCGCTTTGACGCCGTTGTCTACCGGCGCAGCGACCCGTGGCTCTGGCTGCCGGCGGGCGTGCTGATGACGCTGGGCGGGCTGATGGTGCTCAACACCACCTATTTCATGGGCCAGGAGCGCGGCGATCCGTTCCGCTACTTCAAGTTGCATCTGTTCCATATCGCTCTCGGGATGATCGCACTGGCGCTACTCTCGCAGTTCTCGCTGCGCGGACTGCGACGCCTGGTCTATCCGCTGATCGTCATCTCGGTCGCGATGCTGATCCTGATCTGGATGCCGGGTCTCGGGCAGGTGCGCGGTGGCGCGCGGCGCTGGCTTCGATCGGGCCGATTGTGGCCGAACCGTCGGAGTTGGTGAAGGTCGCGGTGGTCTTCTTCATGGCGGAGTTCCTGGCCAAGCGGCAGGAACGAATCGATAAGTTCGTCGCCGGGCCGTTGCCGATCTTCATCGGTGTCGGGCTGATCGCGCTGATTATTTTGAAGCAGCCCGATTTCGGGACCACCGTGATGATCGCGGTACTGATGTTCGCGATGCTCTGGGCGGCCGGAGCGAAGCCGGCTCATCTCGGTGGCGCGGGCGTGGCGGCGATCCTGATTCTCGCGGTCCAGGCGGTGCATAAGACCTACCGGATGCGGCGGCTGACCTCGTTTCTCCATCCGTTCGCAAACCGCGCGCGGCGCGGGTTTTCAGTTGGTGCAATCGTTAATCGCACTCGGCGCTGGCGGCAAATGGGGCGTGGGCCTGGGCGACGGCCGACAGAAGATGTTCTACCTGCCGCAGGCGCATACCGATTTCGTCTTCGCCGTGGTCGGCGAGGAGTTCGGGATCCTCGGCGGGATGGTCGTGGTCGCGCTGTTCGGAGTGATCATGTGGCGCGGGCTCAGAATCGCGCACGAGGAGCCGGATCCGTTTGCGAGCCTGCTCGCGGTCGGACTCACGTCGCTGCTGTCGCTCCAGGCGCTGATCAATATGGCCGTGGTTATCGGGATGGTCCCGACCAAGGGGCTGCCGCTGCCTTTTCTGAGTTACGGCGGGACCGCGATCGTAATGTCGATGGCGACGCTCGGCGCGTTGATGGCGCTCGGCCGCCGCCCGGCGATGCGATGAGCGTGATCGAAGCGGGAGGATGAAGGTGATAATCGCAGGCGGAGGCACGGGCGGCCATCTCTTCCCGGCGGTCGCGATGGGCGAGGAGATCGCGCGCCAGCGGCCGGCGACCGAGGTCCTCTTCGTCGGCAGCAGCGCCGGGTTCGAAGCCCAGTGGCTGCCGCGCAGCGGATTTCGCTACCGCCTGTTCGAGATGCACGGCCTGCGCGGTCACGGGTTTGCCGATCGGGTCAAGGCGTCGGTGGAATTCGTCCGCGCACTGGTGCAATCGATGGCCTTGCTGCGGCGGGTTCGTCCGGAGTTGGTCGTGAGCGCCGGAGGCTACGCGTCAGCGCCGATCGCAGTCGCTGCGATCCTGCGGCGCGTCCCGCTCGTCTTGCAGGAACAGAACACCTTGCCGGGGCTTGCCAATCGGATGCTGTGGCACTTCGCGCGCAAGATTTGCGTCGGTTTCGACGAAACCGCGCGTTTTTTTACGCCTGCTAAAGTTGAAGTGACCGGAAATCCGCTCCGGTTCGTCCCCAACCCAAGTTATGTACACCCTGTTGATAACCTCCGTACGATCTTGGTTCTGGGAGGGTCGAGCGGCGCTCACCGTCTAAATATCGGGATTCTCGATGCTTTCCAACCGATCGAAAAAACTGTTATAAAATTGGCGGTTGTTCATCAGACTGGGGGTGCGGATGAGGTGCTGGTGAGGGAAGGCTACCAAAGGATGGGTCTCCACGCGGAAGTCATGCCGTTTATCGACGACATGGCCGCCGCGCTGCGCCGGGCCGACTTGGTCGTTGCCCGCGGCGGCGCGATGACCGTCTCCGAGATAGCTGCCGCCGCCCGCCCCGCGATTTTCGTACCCTATCCGTTCCATCGCGACCACCAACAGGAGCTAAACGCGCGCGTTATAGAGCGATGCGGCGGCGCGATGGTCGTGCTTGACGATGAGAGCCTGGCCGGCAATCTCACCATCGCGCTCAAACAGTTGCTGCCCGATCCTGCGCGCCTGCAGCAAATGGGGCAGAGCGCCTACGCCGCGGCGAAGCCGGATGGCGCCGCGCGCATCGCCCGGGTCTGCTTCGAAATCGCCGATGCGAGGCTGGCGGCATGAGCGAATTCGCTCCTACCGGCATGCTGACCAGGCCGCGCCGTTTGCATTTTATCGGCGTCGGCGGCTCCGGCATGAGCGGGATCGCCGAGCTGAGCCGCAAGCTGGGTTTCACGGTCAGCGGATGCGACCTCCGCCGCGGCCCCATGACTGAGCGGCTGGCGTCGCTTGGGGTCGAGGTCAGCTACGGCCATCATCCGGATCATCTGAGCCGGCCGCTCGACGCAGTCGTGATCTCGTCCGCGGTCAAGTTCTCCAATCCCGAAGTGGTTCGCGCGCGCGAGCTCAAAATTCCCGTCATCGCGCGCGCCGAGATGCTCGGCGAATTGTTGCGGATGGCGCGGGTGGGAGTCGCGATTGCCGGCACTCATGGCAAGACCACGACCACCTCGCTCGTGGCGCTGATCATGGAAGCCGCCGCGATGGACCCAACGGTTGCGATCGGCGGCAACCTGCGCGCGCACGGCGACCAACGTCCGCCTCGGACGCGGCGACTTTATGGTGGCCGAGGCCGACGAGAGCGACGCTTCGTTCCTGCTGCTGCTGCCGACCGTCGCGGTCGTTACCAATATCGATCCCGAACATCTCGATCACTACGGCACCATGGAGCGCGTGCGGGAGGCCTATCGGGATTTCATCAATCGCGTGCCGTTCTACGGGGCGTGCGGTGCTCGGAATCGACAGCCACAATGTGCGCGCGCTGCTGCCGGCCGCGCGCAAGCCGGTGGTCACTTACGGCGTCGCGCCCGACGCAGATTTGCGTGCCGAGGGAATTGTGATCGACGGGTTCTCGACCCGCTTCGAGGTACTGCACAAGGGTGCACGGCTCGGCACGGCGACGATTCCGTCCCCCGGCCGTCACGTAGCGTTGAACGCGCTCGCCGCGATCGCAGTCGCGCTCGAACTGGGAATCACTTTCGAGGTCGCCGCCGACGCATTGTCCACTTTCGGCGGTATCTATCGCCGCTTCGAGGTCAAGGGCGAGGCCGCCGGCCGCATCGTGCTCGACGATTATGCTCATCATCCGGAAGAGGTCCGCGCGACACTGGCGGCGGCGCGCGCGGCGTTTGGCAAGCGCATCGTCGCCGTGTTCCAGCCCCATCGCTTCACCCGCCTGCGCGATCTATTCGACGATTTCGTCGTCGCCTTCGATGACGCCGATTTGCTCTACCTGATGGAGGTTTACCCCGCCGGCGAGGAGCCGATTGCTGATGTTTCCGCGCGGCGACTCTACGAAGCGATGCGCGCGCGCGGCCATCTGGAGGTGCGCTATCTCAATGCCGGCGATCCGGCTGCTGAGGTTGCGCAGGCGTCGCGGCCGGGCGATTTGATCGTCACGCTCGGCGCCGGCGACGTTTACCAGCTCGGCGACGAAGTTCTCGCCGCGCTGGCGGGCGAGGCCAAGGTCCATGAGCGCGCTTGAACGAGAGCTCGGCGCACTGTTCGGCGAACGCCTGGCGGTGAACGCGCCGCTGGCGGAGTTCACCTCGTTCCGAATCGGGGGGCCGGCCGATCTTTTGATTACGGTCGAGAGCGAGTCCGAGTTGATGGCCGCGATGGCGTTGGCCTGTCGCCATGATGTCCCGGCTTTTTGCCTCGGCGCAGGCACCAATCTGCTGGTGAGCGATCGCGGTATTCGCGGCCTGGTCGTGCGGCTCGGTATGGGATTCAATTTCGTCAAGATCGACGACGTCCAGGTTCGCGCGGGTGCGGGTGCGGCGTTCGGCGCGCTGGTCGAGAAAGTGGTCGCGAACGGGCTTACGGGTCTCGAGTTCGGCGAAGGAATCCCCGGCACCGTCGGCGGCGGACTGGTGATGAATGCGGGCGCGTTCGGCGGCGAGATGGCGCGGGTCGTGACCTGCGTGCACGGCGTGACCGGGCGGGGCAGGTGCGCGCGCTCGACAAGGACGAGGTCGGGTTTGCCTATCGGCGCACCAATCTTCCGCCCGGATTTATCATTACGCGGGTCGACTTCGAGCTCGGTGAGGGTGATCGCGACGCGATGCAGTCCAAGGTCGCGGAGTTGCGCGCCAAGCGTAACGCGCGCCAGCCCGGCGGGAATTCCCAACGCGGGCTCGATCTTCAAGAATCCGCCCGGCAATTTTGCCGGACAGCTGCTCGAAAGCGCCGGGCTCAAGGGTACGCGTCTGGGCGGCGCGGCGTTCTCGGATCGGCACGCGAATTTTATCGTCAATCTGGGCGGCGCGCGCGCCGCCGAAGTGCGCAGCTTGATCGAGCTGGCGCGCGACAAGGTCAAGCAAAGCAGCGGAGTCGCACTCGAACCCGAGGTCAAGTTAGTGGGCGAGTGGTAGGGGCGTAGGTCTGCCGGGAGGGGCGGTCGTGGCGAGGCGGAAGAGGAAAAACGGCGGCATCAGCGGGAGCGTCGGCCGGGGTATCGGCAAGAGCTTGGGATGGACCGGGCGGCTGCTCGGCGTCGCGCTGGTGTGCTTTCTTCGCGCTCGGATATTTCAGCGGGCTGCGCGCGCAGAACAAGGGCTTCGCGCACCGAACATTCCAGGCCTACGATCAGATATCGGCTGCGGCTGCGCGAAGAGGCCACCCTGTTCCGTCGCTTGCCGATCCGGAATCCCGACCCGCCGCGTGAGGCCTTTGAGGATGCCGCGGCCGGAAACGCGGTCGCAGTCGTCGAGCGCCCTGACGGCTTCTACATGCTGTCCGAGTCGGGCGAGTTGCGCGGTCCGGTCCGCGCCGGCGCCGATGACAGCTTGCCGATAATCAGCGGTGCGCCGCTCGACCACGTCAGCCCCGCCGATCTGGTCGAGTACGCCCGAGCGCTGGTCCGCGCCGAGGCCGAGCTTGCGGATGGTCTCCGAGATGCGGCTTGACGGCGACGGTGAAGCTTCGCTGTTCCTGGACCGCTCGCGGACCCAGGTGGTGCTCGATCTGGGCCAGATGCCGCTGGAGCTCGATCGCGCCGGCACGGTGCTCAAGCGCTGGCACGGCCACGAGAGCGCGATTGCTTCTCTCGACATGACCACGCCCGGGCAGGCCGTGATGCGCCTGCGGGCGAGCCGCGTTCGCCGAGCGCGATCGGCGGCGCCGCAAGCTGAACGGCATCATGAGCGGGAAGATTCGGCGCGCGAAAGCGCCACCGGCGACTTTCCTGGCGGTCGCCGACGCCGATCGCCCGGCATCGCGCAGGCAGCGAGGCGGCAACTGGGCGGCAGCGTGATCGAGGCGCGCCTGCCATGAGGAACACGCTTACTTCGCTCGATATCGGCACCAGCAAGGTTTGCGCGCTGATGGCCGAGGCGGCGGATGACGGCGGGCTCGCGCTGATCGGCTTCGGCGTCGCGCCGTGCACCGGCCTGCGCAAGGGCGTGGTGGTCAATATCGAGGCGACGGTCGAAGCGATCAAGACCGCGCTGGCGGAGGCTGAGAAAACCTCGGGCAGTGCGCGCCGGCTCGGTCATCGTCGGCGTCGCGGGTGCGCATATTCGCGGGCTCAACAGCCACGGCATCGTCGCGGTGCGCGGCGGCGAGGTCAGCGCGCGCGACGTCGATCGGGTAATCGATGCGGCCCGCGCAGTCGCGATTCCGCTCGATCGCCAGGTCCTGCACGTGCTGCCGCAGCAGTTCGCCGTCGATGAGCAGGAAGGCGTGCGCGATCCGGTCGGGATGGCGGGCGTGCGGCTCGAGGCGCGCATCCATATCGTCACGGCCGCTCAGAGCTACGGCCAGAATCTCGCCAAGTGCTGCGAGCGCGCGGGCGTTACGCCCGGCGAGATGGTGCTCCAGCCGCTGGCCTCGGCCGAGGCGGCGCTGTTCCCCGACGAGCGCGAGCTGGGCGTCGCGCTGGTCGATATCGGCGGCGGCACCACCGACATTATCGTGCTCCACGGCGGCGCCGTGATGCATACCGCGGTGCTGCCGCTGGGCGGGAACCATCTGACTGGCGACGTCGCCGCGGGCCTGCGCACGCCGCTCGCCGACGCCGAGCAGCTCAAGATCAAATACGGCGTCGCGACCAACCTGGTCGTCGGCGCGCGACGAGATGGTGCAGGTGCCGGGCGTCGGCGGTCGCGAGCCGACCCCGATCGCGCGCAAGCGGCTGGGCGAGATTATCGAGCCGCGGATGGAGGAGATCTTCGCGCTGGTCCAGCGCGAGCTGATCCGCTCGGGCGTCGCCGAGCAGTCTGGCCTCGGGAATCGTGCTGGTCGGCGGCAGTTCGCTGCTCGAAGGCACCCAGGAGCTGGCTGAGCGGATCTTCAGCCTGCCCGTGCGGCGCGGACTGCCGATCAATCTGAAGGGGATGCCCGAAGATCTGATGAAGCCGATGTATACGACTGCGGCAGGCCTGCTGCTTTACGCGCGGGGCGCGCGCGGGCTCGCAGGCTCCGCGGGACGCCACGGCCGCTTCGGCCGGATGCGCTCCCGCTTCAACGATTGGGTGAGGGATTTCTTTTGAGCCGGCGCCGGAGACGACGCCGGTTTGCAAATGAGCGCCGCGATCAAGCGCCGCCCAGAGGTGTAGGAGGAGTGGAAATGATTAGGTTGCTGGACAATCCCGACCCGGGCGCACGGATCAAGGTAATCGGGGCCGGGGGATGCGGCGGTAACGCGGTCGCTCACATGATTGAGGCGGGCCTGCGCAACGTCGAGTTCATCGCGATCAACACCGACAGCCAGGCGCTCAAGAACAACGTCGCGCCGTTGCGGATCCAGATCGGACAAAATCTGACCCGCGGCCGCGGCACGGGCGGCAATCCCGAGGTCGGCCGCAACGCCGCGCTCGAGGACGAGCAGCGGCTGCGCGAGATGATGTCGGACGCCGAGATGGTGTTCGTTACCGCCGGCATGGGCGGCGGCACCGGCACCGGCTCCGCGCCCGTGATCGCGCGGATCGCCCGCGACTCCGGCGCGTTGACGGTCGGCGTGGTGACCAAGCCCTTCCAGTTCGAGGGTAATCGCAAGATGAAGCAGGCCGAGCAGGGGCTGCGCGAGCTGAAGGACGCGGTCGATACGCTGATCACGATTCCCAATCAGCGCCTGCTCTCGATCGCCAGCCGCACCACCTCGATGCGCGACGCGTTCAAAAAGGCCGACGACGTGCTGCTCCAGGCGGTGCGCGGAATCTCGGAGCTGATCACAATTCATGGACTGATCAACCTCGACTTCGCGGACGTGCGCACGATCATGGCCGAGCGCGGGATGGCGATGATGGGCTCGTCGAGCGCCTCGGGCGAGAACCGCGCGCTCGAAGCTGCCCAGCGCGCCATCTCGAGCCCGCTGCTCGAGGACGTGTCGATCAAGGGCGCGCGCGGCCTGCTGGTCAATATCACCGGCAGCCCCGAGATGGCGCTCTACGAGGTCAACGAGGCGCTCAGCCTGATTCAGGAAGAGGCGCACGAGGACGCCAATATCATCTTCGGCGCCGTGATCGACGAGACGATCGGCGACGAGATTCGCGTCACGGTGATCGCGACCGGCTTCGGCGATCTCGATGCGACGTTCGATCCCAAATACTCGCCGTCGGGTGCGCCGATCACCGCGCCGGTGATGGCGATGGCGACGCGGCCGATCGATCCGGCCGGCGTGCAGACGCCGGCCGAGCCGATGCTGAAGCCGCCGGTTGTGAATCAGAGCAAAAAGCCGATTCGCCGGATGGGCACGATCTTCGACGACAGTCTTGATATCCCGACGTTCAAGCGCCGGGCCGAGGAGGCGGGCTACGGCGCGATCAAGGGCGAGGCCGTCCAGTTCGAGAGCGACGACAATCTGGACGTGCCGACCTTCCTGCGCAAGCAAGCGAACTGAACGGCAGCGGAAGGGAAGGGGAGCCTAACCGCCGGCCTGGAGTTTGAGCAACTCCAGCGTCACCTCGGCGGTGCCGATCATGTCCCGCACGTCGAGCCATTCGCGCACGGTGTGGATGTCGCGCATCCCCGTGCCGAGGTTGGCGACCACCAGCCCGCGCTGATTCAGGATGTTCGCGTCGCATCCGCCGCCCATCGCCTCGGGCTTGACCACCCGTCCCGCGCGCCGCGCGGCCTCGACCACCTTGCGCACGATCGGCGCGTCGTCCGGCACGTTCATCGCGGCGTATTCGGGCGGCGTTGAGTATTCCAACGTGGCCTGAAATTTCTGACCGTCGTTCGTCACGCTCGCCTTCGACACCGCGGCCTTGAAGCAATCGATCATGTGCTCGATCTGCGCGGCGAGCTTGCCGGCGTCGCGCGAGCGCGCCTCGCCCCGGATTACCACTTCATTGGGGATGATATTGAGCGCGCGGCCGCCCTCGATCAGGCCGAGATTGGCGGTGGTTTCGTGATCGATCCGCCCCAGGCGCATCGCCGCGATCGCCTCGGATGCGACCTGGATTGCCGAGATTCCCTTCTCGGGCGCCATCCCGGCATGCGCCTCGAGCCCCTTGATTGTGAAACGCAGGCTGTGCGCGCCGGGCGCGCGCACGAACAGATAGCCCGGCGAGTCGCTGTCATAGACCAGCCCCTCGCGCGCTTCGACCAGGTCGAGATCGAGGTAACGCGCGCCGAGCAGGCCGACTTCCTCGCAGATCGTGAACACCACATCGATCGGGCCGTGCTCGACTGCGCCCTCCTTGAGCCGATGGAGCACCTCGCAGATAATCGCGCATCCGGACTTGTCGTCGCCGCCGAGCACGGTGGTGCCGTCGGTCCGGATGATGTCGCCTTCGACGATCGGCTTGACGCCTTCGCCCGGCACGACGGTGTCCATGTGCGCGCAGAGCAGAATCGGCGGCGCGTTTTTGACCTTGCCGGGGATCCGGCCGATCAGATTGCCGGTGTTGCCCTTGACGCGCTCACCCGCGCGGTCGAATTTGCACGTCGCCCCGCAGGCCTCGATCTCACGCTGGAGCCTAAGCGCCACCTCGCGCTCGCGCCGCGAGATCGAGTCGATCTGAACGAGTTCGAGAAAAAGCTGCTTCAGCCGATCCTGATTGACGGATGCCATCGTGACCACCCTGTCCTATTCCGGAATGTGTACTGCTTCGAGCTTGATCCCGTCCGGGTCGGCGAAGAACACCGCATAGTAGCCCGGCACGTATTCGGGATACTCGCGCGGCTGATCGAGGATTCGTCCGCCCCACTTGGGTACGTCGAGCGCCAAGGCGTCGATCTGTGCGCGATCCACGGCCCGAAAAGCCACTTCGCACAGGCCGACGCGATCTTTTGAGAAGGTATCGCCGGCGTACTTCGGATCAGCCTGCTTGAGCCAGAAGCTGCCGCCGCGGCCGGAAAATCCAATCACGGCCCCGAAGTCGTGAAGCTCCGGAAATCCGAGCCACGGCATCAGCGCGGCGTAGAACGGCCGCGACCTTTTCAGGTCGTTCAGCGTCAGGAAAACATGATGCACGCCGCCGACTGTAGGCATCGCCGGAGCCGTGGGCGGACATCCGCATCCGGGGGACTCTTCGCTTGCCATAGTTGCGGAACTTACCAGATGAAGACGATTCAATCGAACCCGCAAGTTCAATCGAACACGATGGTCCGATTGAGATGCGCGAACACGCGCTTCTGCAGATGCGCGCGGACCGCCTTGGCCAGCACGATCACTTCCGCGTCCTTGCCCTTGCGCGCCAGCTCCCGGTTCGAATCGCGATGGCTCACCTCGATCGTGGCCTGCGCGATGATCGGCCCGGCGTCCAGCTCCTCGCTCACATAATGCGCGGTCGCCCCGATCAGCTTCACGCCGCGATCGTACGCCTGCTTGTAGGGACTGTTGCCGGCGAAGGCGGGCAGAAAGCTGTGATGGATATTTATGATGGGCTTGCCCCACGCGCGCAGAAAATCGCCCGACAGCACCTGCATGTAACGCGCGAGCACGACGGTGTCGCAATCGAGCTTGCGCAGCGCTTCGAGCAGCATCGCTTCGGCCTCGGGCTTGCGGCCTTTCTCGACGGCGATCACGCTGAAGGGCACGCCGAAGGCGCGGGCCATCGGTTCCATCTCGCGATGGTTGCTGATCACGGCGACCACATCGGCGTCGAGTTCGCCGAAGTGATAGCGGCTCAGCAGATCCATCATGCAGTGCGGGATCCGCGAGACCATTATGACCATCCGGTCGCGCCGCGCGTGATCGTGCAGCTCCCACTTGATTCCGATATCCGGCAACAGCGCCTCGAGGCTCTGGCCCAGCAGCGCGCGCAGTTGCTCGAGTCCCAAGCGCTCGCTGGCGAGGAAAATTCGCCAGAAAAAGCGCCCGTCCTGCTCCTCGGTGTGCTGATCCGAGTTGATGATGTTGCAGCCGTGGGAATAGAGCAGATTCGAGATGCCGGCGATGATGCCCGCGCGATCGCGCGAAGTGATGAGCAGGGTTGCCGTCGGGGCTGCCATGTGGATCTACCTTGCGTAAGCTCGCCAATTGTAGTGTCCACCGCAGTGATAAGACAATTCGCGAAAAGCCCACCTCTCCCGCGTCAGCGGCCGGGCCGCTGACGCGCACCGGGAGAGGTCGGCGAGCGGCTTGCTCCGCAAGCCGCTCGCCGGGTGAGGGTGTCTGCGCATCGCGCTCGCGCGCCTTGTGTGTCCGGTTACTTTGCGTCAGGATGACGCTATGTCAGTCGACAAGTACACGCTCGCGCTCGCGCAGATGGCGCCGCGGCTGGGCGATCGCGACGCGAACCGTGAACTGATCCGCGCGCAAATCGGCGCCGCACGCGCAGCGGGTGCGGACCTGGTCGTGTTTCCGGAGCTGAGCCTCACCGGCTATTTTCTCAAGGACCAGGTGCCGGCGATGGCGCTGCGGGCCGACGCGAAGGAACTCAAATGGCTGCGCGAGCTGAGCCGCCGGATCGCGATCGTGGTCGGCATCGTCGAGGAGAGCGCCGAATCCCTGTTCTACAACTCCGCGCTCTATTTCGAGGGCGGCGAGCTGCGCCACGTCCATCGCAAATGCTACCTGCCGACCTACGGCCTGTTCGACGAGTTGCGCTACTTCGCGCGCGGCCGCCGGCTTGGCGCTTTCGATACGCGCTTTGGCCGGATGGGCGTGCTGATCTGCGAAGACATGTGGCATCCCTCGACCGCTTACGTGGCCGCCGCCGATCGCGCGCTGTCGATTATCTGCATCTCGTCGAGTCCGATCTGGGGGATGAGCAAACAGGACCTGCCCGAGAACGCGCTCTACTGGGAAAAGCTCACGCGCTTTCACGCCGAGACCTGGGGCGTGTTCGTCGCGTATTGCAATCGGGTCGGCTTCGAGGACGGCGTCGGCTTTTGGGGCGGCTCGGAGCTGATCGATCCGTTCGGACAGCCGGTCTGCAAGGCGCCGTACTTCGAGCCTGCGCTGACAATCGGCGAAGTGCAGATGCGGCGGGTGCGACGGAAACGGATTTCCTCGACCATGATGCGCGACGAGGACCTCGATCTCACGATCAACGAATTGACGCGCATCCGCGCCAACAGTGACAGCGCGATCGCGCCCGCGCGTATCGAGCGCGAACGGCCGGTGCTGTCCGTGTCCGCCAAGCGCGCGCGGCGCGCCCGGGGCTGAGCCGCGATGGTCGCCGCGCCCAAAGCGAAGACCGCTTATCCGCGTCCCGAACTCAATGCGCCGCTCGTGCATAAGCTGCTGGTGGCTTTTGTCCGCAACGAGTTCCACAAGGTCGGCGTCAAACGTGCGGTGCTCGGGAATTTCCGGCGGGGTCGATTCGAGCCTGAGTGCGATTCTCGGCGCGCATGCGCTCGGGCCTGAAAACGTGCTCGGGATCATGATGCCGTACAAGACCTCGTAGCGGGGAGAGTCTGGAGCATGCGCGGATGCTGGCCGATTGCGCGGGGATCAAGACCATCACGGTCGAGATCACGCCGCAGATCGACGCCTACTTCGAGCGCTTTCCCGACGCCGACCGCCTGCGGCGCGGCAACAAGATGGCGCGCGAGCGGATGACGATCCTCTACGACCACTCCGGCGCACGTCCGCGCGCTGGTGCTCGGCACCTCGAACAAGACCGAGTTGCTGCTCGGCTACGGTACCCTCTACGGCGACATGGCCTCGGCGGTAAATCCCAACGGCGATCTCTACAAGACCCAGGTGTGGGCGCTGGCCGCTGAAATCGGCGTGCCCGAGCAAATCGTCAGCAAGAAGCCCTCGCCCGATCTGTGGGTCGGGCAGACCTCGGAAGATGAGCTGGGTTTCAGCTATCGGCAAGTCGACGAGCTGCTGTTTCTGATGATCGATCGGCGCTACTCGGACGAGGAGTTGCTCGAGGCCGGTTTCCGGAGCATTTCATCCGGCGGGTGAGCGAGATGATGCGCAACTCGCAGTTCAAGCGCCGACTACCGGTGATATGCGAAGCTGTCCGAGCGGACGATCGATCGGGACTTCCGCTACGCAAGGGATTGGGGCCGGTAGGAAATCGCTCCGCGCAGATTCTTCGCCTTCGCTGCGCTCGGCTCAGAATGACAAAACACGCGCTCCTTCCTTGTGTCATTCCGACCGCGGCGAGGAGGCCACGCGAAGCGATTTGCCTTTCGCGTCGGTGGTTTGGACGGCTGATCGTACATGGCCTCGGAATCTCACAAGCCCGGTGCGCTTTACGTCGTTGCGACGCCGATCGGAAATCCCGATGACCTGGGTGCGCGCGCGAAGCGCATCCTCGGTGAAGTCGACCTGATCGCCTGCGAGGATACCCGGCGCACCGGCCGGATGCTGGCCGCGCTGGAGATTCGCAAGCCGCTGGTCAGTTACTTCGAGCATAACGAGCTGCGGCGCGCGGCCGAGTTGGTCGAGCGGCTTAAGACCGGCGCCCGGATCGCGCTGGTGACCGACGCGGGCACGCCCGCGATCTCGGACCCGGGCTACCGGCTCGTGCGCGGCGCGATCGAAGCCGGCATCGCGGTGACACCCGTGGCCGGCCCGTCGGCGGTTGCCGCGGCGCTTTCGATTTCCGGGCTGCCCTCCAGTCGCTTCACCTTCGAGGGCTTCCTGCCGCCCAAGGCGTCCGCGCGAATCAGCCGGCTGAAAGTGCTCGGTAACGAGCCGCGCACGATGGTCTTCTTCGAGGCGGCGCGCCGGGTTGAGCGCGACGCTCGCTGAGATGACGACCGCGTTCGGTGCAGACCGACGCGCGGCGATCTTCCGCGAACTTACCAAGACCTGGGAAGAGACGCTGCGCGGAACGCTCGACGAGCTCGCGCGCCGCTTCGCCGCCGATCAGGCGCGGGGCGAGATCACGATCGTGGTGGAGGGCGCGGCCGAGGACGCTCATCGTGCTTCCGATAGCGATGAAATCGCGCGGGCCGGAGTGACGATCGATCTGCTGCTTGAGGCCGGGCTGGGACTCAAGGAGGCGAGTGCGGTGATCGCTCGCCTCACGAATCGCAGCCGCCGCGAAGTCTATCAGGAGGCGCTGCGCACCAGACCTCGCGACGCGGACGGCGGATCGAGTTGAAGCTGCCTGAGCGACCGTTATCGAGTCCCGAACCCGCAACTATCTGTTTTATTTGTCGAATTCACCCGTGCTTGAAACCGTCTGACTGGTAGGATTCAATGCCCGGGAGACAGGTTGGATGGTAACGAGGCTCAGAGGGCTGCCTTCGACGCAATCGGCGGCTACGGTGCGGCCCGGCAAGCCGGCGGCGGTGCTGGTTATCCACGGTCCCAATCTTAATCTGCTCGGCGAGCGCGAGCCCGAAATCTACGGACGCATGCGCCTTCGGAAATCGACCGCGGGCTGAATCGAGCTGGGCGCGAACTCGGGATGGCGGTCGAGACTTTCCAGTCCAACAGCGAGAGCGCGATCGTCGACCGGATTCAGGAGGCGCGGGGCCAGCGAGTCGATGTCTTGTTAATCAATCCCGGCCGGCTATACGCATACCAGCGTCGCGATCCGCGATGCGGTGCTGGCGGTCAAAATGCCGGTGATCGAGATCCATCTGTCGAACATCTATCGGCGCGAACGATCCGCCATCACTCGACCATCGCCGACATCGCCGCTGGCCGCATCATGGGCTTCGGCGCCGAGAGCTATTGCTGGCGCTGCGCGCTGCGCGTGGCGTGGTCAAAGCCGCCCGAGGCGTTGCGGGCTAACCGGTCGTTGAGGCGTACCGTCCCGGCGCAGACGTGAGCGCCGGAGCGCAGGCCCTGCCGGACCATTGAAATCGCGATGGAACTTCGTGAAATAAAAGCGCTGCTCGCCCTGATGCAGCGAGCACGGGCTGGTCGAACTCGAAGTCGAGGACAAGAAGGGCAAGGTTCGGCTGGTGCGCGGCAGTGCTCGGATCGACGCCGGCGGAACACGGCCGCGCGATGCCGGCGCGCGTCCGCGGCGCAAGACGCGGTGCCGGCCCGGTTCGAAGCGCGCTCGCCGCGGGGTCACGGCGGCGAGGTCCCGAGCGCTCGAATTGGGGCCGAACCAGGGCTGGTGACGAAGCCCGATGGTCGGGACCTTTTATCGGGCGGCCGTCGCCCGACGCGACGCCTTTCGTCGAGGAGGGCAGACGCGTGCGCAAGGGTCAGCCGCTCTGCATAATCGAAGCGATGAAAATGATGAACGAGATCGAGGCGGAGGCAGACGGGCGGGTGGTCAGGATATCTGTGTGAGAATGGACAGCCGGTCGAGTATGGGCAGCCGCTGATGGTATATCGGAGGTTGGGTAGGGCGCGCCGCGATCATGTTCAAGAAACTGCTGGTGGCCAATCGCGGCACGATTGCGATCCGGATCATCCGCGCCTGCCGCGAACTTGGAATTCCGACGATCGCGGTCTATTCGACCGCCGACAAGGACGCGCTGCACGTCCGGATGGCGGACGAGTCGGTCTGTATCGGTCCGGCCGCCGCCGAAGACAGCTACCTCAACATTCCCTCGATTATCAGCGCCGTGCTGACCTACGGCGCCGACGCGGTCCATCCGGGCTACGGCTTTCTGTCCGAGAATGGCGACTTTGCCGAAGCCTGCCGCCGCTCGGGCGTCAACTTCGTCGGGCCGCGCGGCGCGCCATATCCGGCTGATGGGCGACAAGCCGCGCGCGCGCCGGATCATGGCGCGCCGGCGTGCCGGTGCTGCCGGGCAGCGAGGGCAAAGGCGTCACGGAGCTGCGCGATGCGCAGGCCGACGGCCAAGAAGCTCGGCTTCCCGATGCTGATCAAGGCGGCGGCCGGCGGCGGTGGCAAGGGTATGCGCATCGCGCGCGACGAGGCGGAGCTGACGCGCTTGTTTCCGCTGGCCCGCGCCGAGAGCGAAGCGGCCTTCGGCTCGCGCACGATGTACCTCGAGAAATATCTCGAAGCGCGCGCGCCACGTCGAATTCCAGATTCTGGCCGACAACTATCGCAACGTGATTCATCTCGGCGAGCGCGATTGTTCGATTCAGCGCCGCCATCAGAAGGTGCTCGAAGAGACGCCGTGCCCGGTGCTGACCGCCCGGCTGCGCGAGAAGATGGGCAAGGCGGCGGTGCGCGCCGCCGAAGTCGTCGGCTATTCCAACGTCGGCACGGTCGAGTTTCTGCTCGCGCCCGACGGCCAGTTCTATTTCATCGAGATGAACACGCGGATCCAGGTCGAACACGGCGTGACCGAGATGGTGACCGGGATCGATCTGGTCAAGGAGAGCATCCGGCTGGCGATGGGCGAGAAGCTGCGCTTCAAGCAGCGCCAGGTCAGTCTTCAGGGCGCGGCGATCGAGTGCCGCGTCTATGCCGAGGATCCGGATACGCATCTGCCGTCGCCGGGCGTGGTCGCGAACCATCATCCGCCCGGCGGCCTCGGCGTGCGGGTCGAGACTGCGCTCTACGATGGCTACCGCGTGCCGGTGCATTACGATCCGCTGGTCGCGAAGCTGATCGTGCATGCCGACGATCGCGCGGGCGGCGATCGCGCGGGCCAAGGCGGCGCTGCGCGAGTATCGTCATCGATGGAATCAAGACCAACATCCCGCTCCATCTGAGGATTCTCGACGATGCGGATTTTCGGCGCGGCAATTGCGCCACCGACTTCCTGAGCCGGTACGAGGCGTTGCCCCAGCCCTCGCAGCGCGTCGCGAAAGTCTCTTGATCGCCATACCCCGACGGCTTGAAGTATAGTTGTAGGTATCCTTGCGTACGGTTCCCGGACTGCATACGAATCTATGAACCGGAGTTCTGACATGCGACCGAAAATTCTCGGAGCGGGAATTGGCATATTGGCCTCGATGCTGGCGATAGGACTTGCGGGCCAAGGCCGGTGTTGGGCGCAATCCGCCGCGCCGGGCGCGCAATCGGCCGCATCCTCGGCGGCCGCGGCCGGCCCCAGGGTCCAGATGCTCAACCCGGTCTATGACTTCGGGACGGTGCTGGAGGGCCAGCACGTTACCCATTCGTTCACGATCAAGAATATCGGCGCCAAAGATTTGATTCTCAGCGGCGTCAAGACTTCATGCGGATGTACCGCGGCGGCACCCAGCCTCAACCGGGTTCCGCCCGGCGGAGAGAGCGATATCGCGGTCAACTTCGATACTCACTTCCAGAAGGGTCATCGCGAACGCACTATCACGGTGTATACCAATGACCCCGCTACTCCGAATGCTCTGATGACCCTGCAGGGCGATGTCCAGCTCGAGGTTGAGGCGGTACCCTCCGATGTCATGTTCGGCAAAGTCCGCTTCGGGACCGAACAAAGCCGCGACGTGGTGGTTAGCGATCTCACCAAAAACTCCAAGAGCTTCAGTGTCGGCCCAATATCGAACACCAGCCCGAATATCAAGGTGACGCAGGAGCCGCGTAAGGACGGCAAGCCGGGCGCGACGCTGAAGGTGACGCTGCTGAAGACGATGCCGATCGGTCAGTTCGACGATTCAATCGATGTGGTCAACAGCCGCAAGCCGGTCGAGGTTCACGTCTCTGGAATTGTCACCGGCGATATCGCGCTGAATCCCGCGCAGGTGTCGTTCGGGATCGTGCCGAGCCGGCAGAGCGTGGTCAGAATCTTGAGGCTGACCAACGACGGCCCGCACGCGGTCAACGTGCTCGGAGTGTCGAGCACCAATGAGAGCGTGGTGGCGAGCTTCGAGCCGGTGAAGCCGGGCAAGGAGTATAAGATCACGGTCGAGCTGCGCAAGAACACCCCTGACGGTCAGTTGCGGGGAAGCCTGGCGATCCGCACTGACGACGATCGCCAATCGACGCTAACCGTGCCATTTTACGGGATAATCGGGTCATTCGAGGGCTGAGCGCCCGGCGCCGCTTCCCCATGCGATCGGGTCTTTAAGGCCACGTGAAATAGCGTCGATTCTGACTATTCGGGTTGCCTTCGCTTGTCATCCCTGCCTCCAGCCTCGTATATTCGAGTTGGATGAGCGCTGGCATCTCTCAAGCTACGGTCGCGCGGCCGCGGAGCTTGCTCGAGCGGCTGAATCCCTCTGCCTTTCTGCGCCACAAGTTTGCCGCTCTCGTGGTCCGGATTCTCACCAAACCCCTGCGTCGCTATACGCTCTTCATCCCCAATGACATGGGGCGGCTCAAACGCTTCATCCGCAAGGGTGACGTGGTTTTGGTGGAGGGCAACGAGCGGATCAGCGAATGCATAAAGTATCTCACGCAGAGTTCGTGGTCGCACGTGGCGCTCTATGTCGGTGACGAACCGCTCCGGCGCGACCCCGAGCTGAGGAAGAAGCTGATCGCCGAGTTCGGCGATGAGGCCAACTATCTGGTCGTCGAGGCGCTGGTCGAAAGCGGCGTGACCCTGGCGCCGATCAGCAAGTACCGCGACTTCAACCTGCGCGTCTGCCGTCCCTACAACCTGGCGAACGGCGACTTAAAGCGCGTGGTCGACGAGGCGCTGCTGGCAGTCGGTGCGACCTACGACATCCGCAACGTGGTCGATCTGGCGCGTTACTTCCTGCCCGTCAGTCTCGTGCCGCGGCGCTTTCGGCGCAAGGCGCTGCAATTCGGCAGCGGCGAGCCCACCCGGGTCATCTGCTCCAGTCTGATCGCCGAATGCTTCGAGCACGTTAAGTTTCCGATCGTGCCCAGCTTCGAGGAGTTGCCGCTCGATTCATCTTCGACTCAGCAACGGGGACTGCGGCGGCTGATCTCGCGGCCCGACGCCCGCAGTTATGGAGTGCTGCGCCGGGTCTCGCCGACGATCATCACGCCGCGGGACTTCGACCTCTCGCCGTACTTCGAGATCATCAAGTTCAACGTGATCGAGGAATCCAAGTTCGACTATCGCAAGCTGGTGTGGGCCGACGACGAGACTTCCGCCGCACGCAAGCTGGAGAAATCGGCCTGACCGCGGGCCGCGGCGCCACGCCCGTCTTGTCCCGTTTCTGCACGTCTGCAAGATTGACGTGGGGCCGGACGCGCGCGCGTCCGCATCGCAATCTGTCCGATACCGAGAGCGCCGCATGACCACACGCGAGACTCTGGAAAAGGCGATCGCCAAAATTCTGCATCGCCATTGCAATTTTGGCTGGGCGCATTACTACATCCCCAGCGAGAAGTTTCCCAGCCTGATCGAGGAACTGGTGGAAATGGTCAGCCCGTCGGGACACGCCAGCCAGGAAGAGTTGGTGCAGTTCCTGCTCCGCACCCAGCGTCTGGTTTCGGCGCAGGAACGGGCCGCGAAATTCGAGGAAGAATTCGCGATCTACCGCCGCGGCTGAGGCGCCGCCCCGATCACGCGGTCATCGCCGAGAGCGCGAGCCGCGTGGTAACGGATACAGCGTGAGGCCGGGAAGTCGAAAGTCCTTGACGTTGTCAGTCATCAGCGTGAGGCCGTTTGCTATCGCGACAACGGCGATCAGGGCATCCGGCAGCGAAATGGTTCGTCCGGCGCGTGCGTGCGCACCCTTTAGCTGTCCGCCGCCGCGCGCGATTTCCCAGGTGACGTTGTAGTAGTCAAGGCTCCGTATTAGAGCCTCGGTCCGCGCCGCCTCATGGGGTCTCATTCCGGCGTAGACTTCCGCCACGTTGATCGCGCAGCAGGCGAGGCGATTGCCCTGCAGGAGCAGTCCCTCGAGCAGCGCCGAGCGGTCGCCCTTGCCGTTAATGACGTTGATGATGACGGAAGTATCGAGCAGGTAGGTGGTCATCTGCGGCGCTCGGTGCGGGGGCTCCGCTTTTCACCCTCCTTGCGCATCCGCGCGACCCAGCGCGCCGCGCCGCCCTTCAACTCCGGATGGTCTGCGTCCTTCCAGGCGCCGGTCGCCTCGCGCAGCGTTTTGAGTTGCCGCAGCCGCCTTACCTCCGCAGCCGCGGCCCGGGCGAGAAAGCTGCTGCGGCCGCGCCGGCCGACGAGCCCGTCAATCTCGGCAATGAGTTCCTCGGGAATAACTACATGCGCACGTCTTACCGCCATCTCGGCCGCTCCCAACTCCAGTGTGTCTATCTGTGGGCTCAGCATAGCACACGCCGGCGTGAGGCCAGAATCGTCTTGTTTCGTCGGATTTGATCGGGGACTCTGCGGTTGGAGGCGATCATGGACGCGATCGAATCGATCCTGACGCGGCGCGTGCAGCGCGCGTTCGCGAAGCGGCCGGTGGAACTCGACCAGCTCCGGCAGATCGTCGAGGCCGGGCGCCACGCGATGAGCGCGCGCAATCTGCAGCCCTGGCAATTCATCATCATCCGCGATCCCGCCACGCTGCGCGAGTTGGGCGCGCTGTGCGCGACCGGCAGATTCGTGGCCGAAGCGCCGGCGGCGATCGCGATTCTCAAGGATCGCAACAACGCGCGCTGGGCCGACGTCGATTGTGCACAGGCGGTGCAGAACATGGCCAACGCCGGCTGGGCGCTGGGTCTCGGCACCTGCTGGGTGGGCAACTTCGAGCGTGACAAGATCGCGGCGCTGCTCAATCTCTCCGATGACTGGCCAATCTTCACGATCCTGCCGTTCGGCTATTCGGACCCGGCCAATCAGCCTCAGCCCCGCCCGCTCAAGAAGCGCTCCGAGATGGTGCATTACGAGCGCTACGGCGCCCGCCGGCCGTAGCCGGGCGGTCCCCGTCACCGCGCGATTTCTGCTAGGCTGACCGTCGCCTCGTTCGGACTGCGGGATCGATGCCTGCCGGGCGTGGCGATGCTAAGCTGGAGTTGCGAGAGGTATCCGACGATGGCGATAGCTCAGACCGAGCCGCCTCAGGCTCACGAGATCCTCAGCAAGAATCCCGACGCCGTGTACGTTGACGTCCGGACCGAGAACGAATTCGCCGAGGGCCATCCCGAGGGCGCGATCAATCTTCCGGTCGTGTTCATCAAGGGGCCCGGCCAGTTCGAGGTCAACGCCGAGTTCCTGCTGATCGCCGAGCAGCTCTTGCCCAAGGGCAAGAAGCTCGTGGTCGGATGCATGGCGGGCGGACGCTCGCAGCGCGCGTGCGAGATGCTCGAGCAGGTTGGCTACACCGATCTCACCAACGTGCGCGGCGGTTTCGGCGGCGCGCGTAGCGCCGGCGGACAGCTCGTAGTAAAAGGCTGGCGTGACGCGGGCCTGCCGGTCTCCGCCGATATCACGCGGGGTTCGTATCAGGCGCTGCGCAAGAAGGCGCGAGTCTAGTGCCGTTCCAACTATTCGTACGAGCGAGTGGGATAGGCGCATGGCGCGCTACAATTCGGAACAACAAGTTGGAACGGCACTAGCATGGCAATCAGGCTCACCAAGATTTATACGCGCAGCGGCGACAAGGGACTCACCGGGCTGGTCGGCGGCACCCGGGTGCCCAAGGCGAGCGCGCGACTCGAAGCCTACGGGACGATCGACGAGTTGAACACGATCGTCGGAATCGTACGCACGCTGCTCCCCGAATGCGGCATCGCCCTGGGTACGGACTACGAGTGGTACTCCGAGATGCTGCGGAGGGTCCAGAACGAGCTGTTCGATGTCGGCAGCGAGCTGGCGACGCCGCCCGCCGCCGAGTACGACGGGATGCACAAAATGGGCGCGGGCGAAGTCGCCGCGCTCGAGCAGGAGATGGACCGGATGCAGGAGGAACTCGAGCCGCTCAAGTCATTTACGCTGCCCGGCGGCGGCAAGCTCAACGCGTTCCTGCATCAAGCGCGCACCGTATGCCGCCGCGCCGAGCGCGTGTGCTGGACGCTCAATGGCGAAGAGCCGCTCAACGATCAGCTCCTGGCCTACGTCAACCGCCTCAGCGACCATCTGTTCGTGCAGTCGCGATGGGTTGCGAAGCGGCTCGACGAGCCCGAGTACTTGTGGGATCGCGGTTTGCGGATCGATCCCAGAGCCGCCCGCATGGCGCGGCGCAAAGCCGAGGGCGGCAAAGCCTAGTTCCCTCGATGGCGACGCACGCCGAAATCTATCTGCGACAGCTCGAAATTGGCCCGATGGCCAACTTCGTTTATCTGATCGGCGACCCGGCGACCCATAAGGCCGCGGTGGTCGATCCGGCCTGGGATGTAGCCGCAGTCTGCGACCTCGCGGAGCGCGAGGGCTACACGATCGATCAGATTCTCATCACGCACTACCATCCGGACCATCTCGGCGGCCGGATGATGGGCCGCTCGATCGAGGGCGCGGCCGAGATGCTGGCGCGGGTCAAGGCCAAGGTCTACCTGAACCGCAACGAAGCCGCGGGTGCGAAGCACGTGTCGGGCCTTTCAGACTCGGACATCGTGATGGTCGACGCGGGCGAAGCAATCAAGCTCGGCAACCTGGAAATAAAGTACCTGCACACGCCCGGCCATACGCCGGGATCGCAATGCTTCCTCGTCGGCGGCAATCTGATCTCGGGTGACACGCTGTTCGTCGGTTCGTGTGGCCGCGTGGATCTGCCGGGCTCGGATCCCGAAGCGATGTATTACAGCCTCAACCAGACGCTGCGGAATCTCGATGACGCGACGGTCGTGTATCCCGGGCACGCCTACGCGCCACAGCCGAGCAGCACGATCGGCGAGCAGAAGCGCCGCAACATGTACATGCGCTTCAACAGCGTCGACGAATTCCTCGACGCGATGGGCGTCGGGCGGTAGAGATGCCGCGGCCGCCAATTCTCCGAAGCTGACCTCTAAAGCCCTCTCCCCATACCGATCGATGGGAGAGGGTTTGGGTGAGGGACCTAAGAATTTCCGGCGAGGGTTCGACGGCCCGATGCAACTTCGACGCGACCTCGCCCGGCGCCTCCGCCGCGATGAAACCGATGCAGAGCATGAACTCTGGATGCGGATCCGCGACCGGCAACTCGGCGTCAAATTTCAGACGTCAGTACGGTATCGGCCCGTACATCGCGGACTTCTGCTGCGTAGAACAACTGCTGGTCGTGGAGCTTGATGGCGGGCAGCACGCGGAACAGACTGCCAAGGATGAAGAGAGAACTGCCTACCTCGCAAAGTGCGGCTTCAAGGTGTTGCGCTTCTGGAATGATCAGGTGCTGACGGACACGGACTCAGTGCTGGAAGAGATTCTGAAAAATCTTAAGGTCCCTCACCCACACCCTCTCCCATCATAGGGAGAGGGCTCAGAGGGAGAGGGCCCAGAAAATAGAGCCCGATGCCAGCAACACCACGAGAGCTCGCGCGCGAGGCGGAGCGGCTGCGCGAGCTGATCAACCATCACAATTACCGCTATCACGTGCTCGACGATCCCGAAGTCTCGGACGCCAAGTACGACGCGCTGATGCGCCGGCTCGAAGCGCTCGAACGCGAGCATCCCGAGCTCGTCGCGCCCGATTCTCCCACGCAGCGCGTCGGCGCCGCGCCGAGCGAGAAGTTCCCGGTCGTGATCCATCGCCGTCCGATGCTCTCGCTGGCCAACGCGATGAACGCCGAGGAGATGCGCGAGTTCGACGCGCGCATCAAGCGGATGCTCAAGTCCGACGCCCACGTCGAGTATGTCGCCGAGGTCAAGCTCGACGGGCTCGCGGTCGAGCTGATCTACGAGGACGGCGTGTTCAGGAGCGGCTCGACGCGCGGCGACGGCGTCAACGGCGAAGATGTCACCCAGAACCTGCGGACGATCAGGAGTATCCCGCTGCGCCTGATGCGTCCGGCGCACGGCGCGGCGCCGCGCCTCCTGGAAGTCCGCGGCGAGGTCATCATCCCGCGCGCCGCCTTCGAGCGCCTCAACGCCGAGCGCGAGCGCAGCGGCGAGCCGGTCTTCGCCAATCCGCGCAATGCCGCGGCGGGCTCGCTGCGCCAGCTCGATCCGAAAGTTACCGCGGCGCGTCCGCTCGATATTTTCTGCCATACGCCGGGGACGGTCGAAGGGCTCAGGTTTTCGAGCCAGTGGGATTTTCTGCAAGGGATCAAGGCGCTCGGGCTGCGGGTGAATCCGCTCTCGCGGGTCTGCAGCAGCGTCGAGGGAGTGCTCGATTTCTGGAACGAGATGACCGAGCGGCGGCACGAACTCGACTACGACGCCGACGGCGTCGTCGCTAAGGTCAATTCGTTCGCGCTGCAGGAGCAACTGGGCGAAGTTTCGCGTTCACCGCGCTGGGCCGTGGCGTACAAGTTCAAGGCGCAGCAGGCCGAGACGCGAATCGAGAAGATTGTGGTCTCAGTCGGGCGAATCGGCTCGCTCACGCCGGTCGCGCAACTCAAGCCGGTCGCGCTCGCCGGAGTAACGATCTCGAACGCCTCGCTCCACAATCTCGATGAGATTCGCCGCAAGGATGTCCGCGAGGGGGACACCGTTTTGCTCGAACGCGCCGGCGACGTGATCCCCTACGTCGTTCACGTTACGAAAAAGGGGCATCCGCGCGCGCCCGAGTTCCAGATGCCGTCGCATTGCCCGGTGTGCCATGGCGCGATCGTGCACGAGGAGGGCGAGGTCGGCTACTTCTGCGTCAACCTCAACTGCCCGGCCCGCGAGCGTGAGTCGATTCGCCATTTCGCCTCCAAGAACAGCGTAAATATCGACGGGCTCGGCGATAAGCTCGTGGGCCAACTGGTGGAGGCCGGGCTGGTGCGCGAGCTGGCCGACCTCTACCGCCTCAGCAAAAGCCAGCTCATCGCGCTCGAACGGATGGCCGACAAGAGCGCGCAGAACCTGCTCGACAATATCGAGAGCTCGCGGCGCACTACGCTCGACCGCTTCATCAACGGGCTCGGGATTCGCCACGTCGGCGAGCATACGGCTCGCCAGTTGGCGCGCCGCTTCAAGACCGTCGGCGAACTGATCGCCGCGAGCGAGGACGACCTGCGCGCGATCCGCGATATCGGCCCGGAGGTTGCGCGCAGTATCAGGGAGTATTTCGACGAGCCCCGCAACGCCAAGGCAGTCGCACGCCTCGCGCAGCTCTTCGAGTCTCAAACCTCCCGTCGAAGCGCAGGGGCGCGGGGCGCTTCGCGACAAGAGCTTCGTCCTGACCGGCACGCTCGGAACGATGAGCCGTGAGGATGCCGAGCGCAAAATCCTTGCGGCCGGAGGGCGTGTGACCTCGTCGGTCAGCCGCAAGACCGACTACGTCGTCGCCGGCGCGGAGCCGGGCTCCAAGCTGCGGAAGGCCAACGAATTCGGCGTCAAGGTGCTGGCCGAAGCAGGACCTGATCGCGTTGCTGGGCGGCGAGGGCGCCTGATGCCTGCCCGAGACGGTCACGCGCGGCTGCATCTGTGGGTCAGTGGCCGGGTCCAGGGCGTGTTCTTTCGCGGCGCCGCGGTCGACGAAGCGCGCACCCTCGCGCTCACCGGATGGGTTCGCAACCTGATCGATGGCCGGGTCGAGATCGTGGCTGAAGGGTGCCGCTCGGCCCTGAAAGCTCTGCTGGCGTGGGCCCATCAGGGACCGCCCGCCGCGCGGGTGACCCGCGTCGAGGAAGAATGGGCCCAATTTCGCGGCGAATTTCGGGCCTTCGACGTGCGCTGAGACGCCCCCTTTCACGCTTTCCTTGCATTAGCTATATTTAATCTTGGCTTCTCAACTATTTGTCTTCCTTTGCGTAATGGCTGGCATCAAACGCACAGGTTCGTGAATTCCAAGGAGATGTGACCGAGATGGCTGTTGTACCACGTGAGGCGGCGAGGCAGGTCGCCGATTCCCAGACCCCTACCGAGGGGATGCATGCGGCCAAGCCGAGCGAGCAACGCGATCATGTCGTTATTCGGTTTGCTGGGGATTCGGGCGACGGGATGCAGTTGGTGGGGATGCAGTTCACAACAGAATCAGCACTGGCTGGTAACGATATCGCAACATTGCCGGACTTCCCGGCTGAAATCCGCGCCCCGGCCGGCACTCTGGCCGGCGTCAGCGGCTTTCAACTGAATTTTTCCAGTACCGAGATCTTCACGCCCGGCGACGAGCCCGACGTGCTGGTCGCGATGAATCCGGCGGGCTTGGCGGCCAATCTCGAGGACCTCCATCCCAACGGCGTCCTGATCATCGACAAGGACGCCTTCACCGAGTCCAATCTGAAGCGGGCCGGCTACCAGACCAACCCGCTCACCGACCACTCGCTGGACAAGTTCCAGGTCTTCGCAATCGAGATCACCCGGCTCACGTCGCTCGCCTTGCACGGCCTTGGGTTGAGCAATCGGGCGGGCTTCAAGTGCCGCAACTTCTACACGCTCGGTCTGGTGTCCTGGCTCTATCAGCGCCCGATCGAGAGCACGCTTAAGTGGATCGAGGGCCGGTTCAAGAAGACCCCCGAGCTGCTTGAAGCGAATCAGCGGGCCTTTAGGGCCGGCTACAATTACGGCGAGACCACCGAGAGCTTCGTCAGCTCGTTCAAGGTCGGGCCGGCGAAGATCGCACCCGGCCTCTATCGCAATATCACCGGCAACAGTGCGACCGCGCTGGGCTTCGTGGCCGCCGCCTGCAAGGCGGGACGGCCGCTGTTTCTCGGTTCCTATCCGATCACGCCGGCCAGCGATATCCTGCACGAGCTGGCCGGATACAAGAATTTCCCGGTCTACACCTTCCAGGCTGAAGACGAGATCGCAGGTGTGGCGGCCGCGATCGGGGCGGCGTTCGGCGGTGCGATCGGAATCACTACGACCTCGGGTCCGGGGATGAACCTCAAGGCCGAGGCGGTCGGGCTTGCGGTCAAGGTCGAGTTGCCGCTGATCATCACCGACATCCAGCGCGCCGGCCCGTCCACCGGGATGCCGACCAAGCCGGAGCAGGCCGATCTGCTGATGGCGATGTACGGGCGGCATGGCGAATCGCCGATTCCGATCATCGCGGCCTCCACTCCTGCCGATTGCTTCGATTGTGCTTACGAAGCAGTCCGTCTGGCTGTGAAGTACATGACCCCGGTGATTTTGCTGACCGACGGCCAGCTCGCCAATGGCGCCGAGCCGTGGGAGTTGCCCGACACCGACAAGCTGCCGCCGATCAAAGTCGAATTCGCCACCAACCCCGAGGGCTTTCTGCCCTACTCGCGCGATGAACAGACGCTCTCGCGGCCGTGGGCGGTGCCCGGCACGCCGGGCCTCGAACATCGAATCGGCGGACTTTCCAGCGAGGACCGCACCGGCAACGTCAGCTACTCGGCCGCCAACAACGAGCTGATGGTCCGCCTGCGCGCCCGCAAGATCGCGGGGATCACGCGCGAGATTCCGCGCACCGAAATCTTTGGCGACCAGGAAGGCGGCGATCTGGTAGTGCTCGGATTCGGCTCGACCTTCGGCCCGATCCGCGAGGCGGTCAAGCAGATGCGCGCGAAGAACCGCAAGGTTTCACACGTCCATCTGCGCTATCTCAATCCGCTCCCGCCCGATCTGGGTGCGACGCTGCGCCGGTTCAAGAAGGTGATGGTGGCGGAGATGAACCTGGGGCAGTTGATTAAGATGGTCCGCGCCGAGTACCTCATCGACGCGGTTGGCTGCAACAAGATTCAGGGCCGTCCGTTCAAGGTCAGCGAGCTTGCCAGCCGTATCGGCCGAGCTCTGGAGGGTTGAATCGATGGCTACCGCGCTCACCCGCAAAGACTTTATTTCCGATCAGGAAGTGCGCTGGTGTCCCGGATGCGGTGACTACGCAATCCTGGCGCAGGTGCAGAAGACGATGCCCGAGCTCGGCATCCCGCGCGAGAATATCGTCTTCATCTCGGGGATCGGCTGTTCCAGCCGCTTCCCGTATTACATGAACACCTACGGCTTCCACACTATCCACGGCCGCGCGCCCGCGATCGCGACCGGACTCAAGGTCACGCGTCCCGAGCTCGACGTGTGGGTCGTCACCGGCGACGGCGACGCGCTCTCGATCGGCGGCAATCATTTCATCCACGTGCTGCGCCGCAACGTCGACCTGAAGATCCTGCTCTTCAACAACAAGATTTACGGGCTCACCAAGGGCCAGTACTCGCCGACCTCGGAAGTCGGCAAGGTCACCAAGTCCACGCCTATGGGCTCGGTCGACTTTCCCTTCAACCCGCTGTCGCTCGGGCTCGGCGCGCATTCGAGCTTCGTCGCGCGCTCGATCGATGTCGAGCAGAAGCATCTCGGCGAGATGCTCAAGCGGGCGCATGCGCATCGCGGTTCGGCGTTTATCGAGATTCTTCAGAACTGCAACATCTTCAACGACGGCGCCTTCAACGACGTGAGCGACAAGGCGATCAAGGCCGAGCATCAACTGATCCTCGAGGACGGCAAGCCGCTGATCTTCGGCAAGAACCGCGACAAGGGCATCCGGATGAACGGGATGCGCCCGGAGGTCGTGAAGCTGGGCGCCGAATTCAGCGAGAAGGACCTGGTGGTCCACGACGAGACCAACTTCGCCTCCGCGTTCATGCTCGCGAACTTCGAGCCGCCGATGCCGACCCCGGTTGGCGTGTTCTACGCGGTCACGCGGCCCACTTTTGACGGCGCGATGAACCAGCAGCTCAGCGATGCCAAAGTGAAGATGGGCGCCGGCGATCTGAAGGCGCTGATGCGCCGCGGCGACACCTGGACCGTGAAGTAAACTCCGTCACCACATTTCTGAAAATCAAAGGCCCGGTGGTTCAGCCACCGGGCCTTTTTTCGTTCACGCGCCTGCTACGCCGTCAGGCGGACCGGGACCGCGCCGTCTAGAAAGGCGCCGAAGCGGCCCGCGAAGAGCGAGCCGAACAGGCGGGTGCGGACGAGCTTCATCACGGGCGCACTCGTCACGATCCGGCTGAGCAGCGATCGTCCAAAAAGGATGCGCGGGCCGACCTGCTGGAGCCCCTGGATTCGCACCACCTCAGGCATGCGCTCGGCCTGAATCCGGCGCGCGGCGGCGTCGAGCGCGGCGGGAGCACCGTCGGCAGCCAGCACCGGCACGAGATAGTTGGCGGCGATCAGCGCGTCGCGCAGCGCAATATTTATTCCCTGGCCGCCGACCGGCGACATCGGATGCGACGCGTCGCCGAGCAACAGGAGCCCCGGCGCGGTCCAGTCCGTCAGACGGTCGCAGACCACGTCGAGCAAAAACGGATGGGTCAGCGAATCGCGATGGGCGCGCAGATGGGCCGCGAAGTGGGGCGGGACGTAGGCGGTCATCGCATCGAGCCAGCGGTCGGCGCCCATCCGGCGCAACTCGCCGAACGTGCCCTTGTCGATGATCCAGGCGATCTGTATCCCGTCGCCATAGGTGCGGAAGGCGAGGACCGTATGGCCGTACCAGAGATAGGCGCGCGCGATGTTCGCGGTGAACAGGCCGTCCATTGGAACCCGGAACCACACGACATCGAAGGCTTGCGGCGTGCTTTCCGCGCGGAGCGCGGCGCGTTTGCGGATTACTGAGGTGCGGCCGTCGGTTCCGATTACGAAATCGGCGCGAATCTCGCGCGGTCCTTTGGCGGTGTCCATGGTTACTCCCGCGACCCGCCCGTCGATGTGGAGAAGGTCGCGGACCGTGGCGCCGCGTTCGAGCGTGAAGTTTGCGAAACGCGCCGCTTCGGCGACCAGCATTTCGAGCATCGCCGGTTGCGAGACTGCGGCGATATGCGGGCCCGTCGCGGCTATCGAAAGGCTGAGCGCGCGGTTGAGGCCCCGATAAAGCTCGAGGCCCTCGACTCGCGCCTGCGGCACCGCGGCGAGCTGGCCGGCCAGGCCCATCTGCGCGAAGGCGTCGATGCCGCTCGGCATCAGGATTTCGCCGCGGAACTCGCGCGCGAAATCGACCTGTCGTTCGAGCATCGTGACGCGCACTCCGCGCCGCGCCAGCAGGTAGGCGAGCGTCGCGCCGGCCGGTCCGGCGCCGACGATCACGACATGAGGCATTGGATTAGAGAGCGGTCAGGAACCACCGATGAATACGGATTAACCCGGCCGGAATTTTTCGAATTTCCGTTCAGACTTCGCGGTCGATCTGCTCGTCGATCAGGACGCGCAGGCTGTCGCGATAGATCGAAGGTTTGAGCTGGTTGAGCAGCCCGCGCGCGACTTCAACCTGCTCGGTGGCCAGAGCCCGCGCCCGGTCGAGCAGATGAGGGCTGCGCAGAATCCGCAACGCGCGGTCAAAGTCGGCGCCGTCGAGCGCCCGGCCGCCGCCGAACAGCTCACGGAGTCGCGGCTGGACTCCACGCCCAGCACCACGGGCAGCGAAGGGATACCCTCGCGCAGGTCGGAGCCGACCGGCTTGCCAGTTTTTTCTTCGGGGCCAAGCACGTCGAGCAGGTCGTCGATCATCTGGAAGGCGAGGCCGATCGCGCTGCCCAGCTGCTCCATCGCGGATGCCAACGGCGCCGGCGCACCCGCCAAATCCGCCGCGACCTTGCCGCCCGCGGCGAACAGCGACGCGGTCTTGCGGCCGATCACGGCCCGATAATCGGCCAGACTCACCGCGGCATTGCGGCGCAGCCGTCCCTCCATCACTTCGCCCTCGGTCAGTTGGATACAGGCCTGGGCGGCGGTCCGGACCAGCCGCTCTTCGAAGCGGCCGCACAGCTCGAAGGCGCGGCAGAAGAGATAATCGCCGGCCACCAGAGTCGGGCCCGGCCCGTAGCGCATATAGGCGGAGGGCTTGCCGCGGCGCAGCGTGCCGCCGTCGATAATGTCGTCGTGGAGCAGGGTCGCGGAATGAATCAGCTCGAGCGCGATCGCCGCGTCGACCGCGTCGGCGACGGTCCGGTCATCGCCGCCGCATGCGCGATACACCAGCAGAATGAACAGTGGGCGCAGCCGCTTGCCGCCGCCGTCGATCAGATAATGGCAGATCTCGGAGATCAGGTTCTCGCGCGAATCGAGCAGGCAAGCGAGCTTCTGCTCGACGGCAAGTAGATCCGCCTCGACGATATCGAGCCGGGTTGAGCGGCTCGACCATCGGCGCTTCGGCGAGAGCTGCTGACTTTTCTGTCTTCACGAGCTCAACGGAACAGATCGGCTTCGGCCGGCCGAATCAGCACCCTGGCGCTGCCCTCGGCCGGCTCATATTTGTAACCGCGCACCAGCACGGCTGGAATCGCCGCCGCCTTCCCCATCAGCAGGCCGGCCGCCGACGCGAGTCTCGTCGGCGATCGCGATCACCGTATGATGCAGCTCGCGGCCGCCCAGGTCGGTGGTGCCGCGCAGATCGAGCATCGGGTTCATCCCGGCAATCCCGAGACAGATTTCGGTCAGTCCGTCGCGCCAGGGGCGCCCGAACGTATCGGTTACCAGGACGGCGACCTCGACGCCGGTCAGCCGCTTCAGCTCGGCGCGGAGTCTGCGCCGCCGACGCGTCGGGATCTTCCGGCAGCAGGATCGCGCGATCGTCAGCCATGCTGTTCGATTCGTCAATTCCGGCGTTGGCGCATACCCATCCCGGTCCGGTCTCGACAATCAGCACTCCGCGGTCCATCCGCACGATCCGATTGGTCTGCCGCAGCACCAGTTCGACCGCGCGCGGATCCTTGTCCCATCGCGCGGCGAAGTTGCGCGCCAGCTCCGACGGCTCGATGTCGTTCAGATTGACCAGCCGGCCCTCGGCCTTGGAGACGATCTTCTGGCAAACAGCGACGATATCGCCGTGGTCGAGCTTAAGCTTGCCTTTTTCGAGCGCGCGCGACGATCAGTTCGGCGAGATTGTCGCCCGGCTTGACCAGCGGGATACCTTCGATCGCGGTCAGAGTCAGCGAAGCCATCGGCGGGCTAAGCCTACACCTCAAGCGCGCCGCAGAACCACGTCGGCGAGCCGGGCGGCCCGGGCCGGGGTGCTCATGATAGTATCGGTCGCGACGGCGCGCATGCCAAGCTTCTCGAATTGGTTCGAGGTAGCGCCGGTCGACTTCGTCGAGCACGAAGACGCCGACGAAATCGCGATAGAGCCGCGCGACTCCGAGCGGCGAGACCTCGTGGCCCAGCCCGCGCATCATCTTGTCGGCCGGCCCCTTGATGGTCTTGCCGCCGACGATCGGGCTGATCGCGGCGACCCGGCTGCGCGCCGATCGCAGCGCCTCGCGCATCCCGCGCAGGGCGAGGATCGGGCCGAGCGAGACGAACGGATTGGACGGCGCCAGGATCACGGCGCGGAGCCGCGAATCGCTTCGATCGCGGCGGGCAGCGGACGCGCCTGCTCGGCACCGCGCAGTTCGATTCGCTCGACCGTGCCGCGCGCGCGGCCGCGCACGAAATATTCCTGGAACGGGAGCGCCGCGCGTCCCCTGCAGCTTGACGAAGGTGCGCACGCGGTCGTCGCTCATCGGCATCACGCTCGCGCTTGCACGCCGAAACGCTGCCGCGATTTCGCGCGTGACCTGGCTCAGCGTCGCGCCCGCGCGCAGACGCTCGGTGCGATACAGATGGGTCGCCAGGTCGCGATCGCCGAGCGTGAACCAGCGCCTTGCCGTAAAAGCGCTCGAGCGCCTCGAGCGCGTTGAAGCTCTCGCCCTCGAGGCCCCAGCCCTGGCGCCCGGTTGACCACGCCGGCGAGCGTATAGATGACGGTGTCGACATCGGGCGAGACGTGCAGGCCATAGAAGTGCTCGTCGTCGCCGGTGTTGACGATGACGGTCAGTCGCCGCGGATCGACGCGGCGCACCAGGCCGCGGATGAACTTAGCCGCACCCACTCCCCCCGCAAGCGTGGTGATCGGCCGGCGGAGGGGCTGATCGGCCGCGCGCCATTGGGAGCCTTTCTTCCGTAGAGTTTCTTGTAGAGTCGTGGTGCGTTCGACCGCGACGCGGCCCATCTCGCGCGCTTTTTCCTCGATCAGGTCGACCGCCACGAATTCGCCCGCCTGGCCGCCGGCCTGCGCCGTGATGCTCTCCTCCATCAGCGTGCCGGAAAAGTCGTTGCATCCGGCCTTGAGCGTCAGCGCCGCGAGGTCGACGCCCAGCTTGACCCACGAGGTCTGCAGATTGTCGATCTAGCCGCGCAGGAACAGCCGCGCGAACGCATACATCCGGAAGTCGGGGAGCCGCTCTCCGGCGGCGACACCAGTCCCTTGCGGAAGAGCACCGTGTTCTCATGGATAAAGCGCAGCGGCACGAACTCGGTGAAGCCGTGGGTCTGCTTCTGGATGTCGCGCAGCAAGGCTCAGATGATTGACCACGTGGCGCGGGCTCTCGAGATGACCGTACATGATCGTCGAGGTGGTCGGCACGCCAAGCGAGTGCGCGGTGGTGATGATATCGACCCACGCCGCGACATCGACTTTCTTGTGGCTCAGGATCTCGCGCACGCTGTCGTCGAGGATCTCCGCCGCGGTGCCGGGAATCGAGCCGAGGCCGTGCGTCGCGCAGCATCGCGATATATTCCGGATAGTCCATCTGCGTGCGCCGCGCGCCGTACATGATCTCCATCGGCGAGAAGGCGTGGACGTGGATATCGGGGAACTGCGCTTTTGATCGCGCGCAGCAGGTCGCGATACTTGAACGGCGGCATGTCGGGATTGATCCCGCCCTGCATGCAGACTTCGGTGGCGCCGCGCGACCTGCGCGTCGGCGACCTTGCGCCAGGATGGTTTCGTCGGAATGGTCGTAGGCGTCGGATTCCCACTTCTGGCGCTTGAAACCGCAAAACTGGCATCCGACGAAACAGATATTGGTGAAATTGATATTGCGATTGACGACGTAGGTGACTTCGTCGCCGACATCCTCGGCGCGCGCGAGGTCGGCGCACTTGATCATCGCGCGCAGGTCGTCGCCCTCGGCGGTGTAGAGCGCCAGTCCTTCATCGGCGGTCAGCTCCTCGCGGTCGAGGCTCTTGCTCCAGCGCGGCGCGTACGTCGGCGGAGGCGTTTTCCAGCAGCGCGTCGAGCGGCGTCGCCTCGATTTCGTCGACATAGTCGCGCAATTCGGTGAGGTTCACGCGTCACCTCCGACGAGTCTCAGCCGACAGTCGCTCGACGTTCGGCGCGAGCGCCGGATCGAGCCATTCATCATTGATGTATTCGGGGTAGATCGCCAGCCGCTCGATGAGCCGGAAGCCGGCGCGCGCGCAGCGCTCGGCCAGCGCGTCCAGATGCGGCCACGGCGCTTCCGGATTGACGTAATCCTTGCTGAGCGGCGAGATGCCGCCCCAGTCATTGATGCCGGCGCTCAGGAACAGCTCGATCGAGTGCGGTGACAGATTCGGCGGCGCCTGCACGTTCATCGTGCCGCCCAGCACCAGCCGCGCGGTCGCGATCGCGCGCGCCATCTCGATCTCGTCCGGCTCGGGCGCGTCCGCCATCGTGATCTCCGGCTTGGCGCGGAAATTCTGGATGATCACTTCCTGAATATGGCCGTGGCGCTCGTGCAGGTCGCGAATCGCGATCAGGCTCTGCGCGCGTTCGGCCGGCGTCTCGCCGATTCCGAGCAGGATTCCGGTCGTGAACGGGATCTTCAGCTGCGCCGGCCTCGCTCGATCATGTCGCATCCGCAGCGCCGGATCCTTGTCCGGCGCGCCTGATGGACGCCGCCTCGCCCGCGCAGCCGCGGCGAGATATTTTCGAGCATCAGTCCCATGCTGGCGTTGAGCGGCCGCAGCACGCGCATCTCGTCGCGCGTCATCAAGCCCGCGTTGGTATGCGGCAGCAGAGCCTTCCTTCAGCGCGATCTCGCACGCCGCCCGACATATTCGATCGTGCTGCGCACGCCCAGCGACGCTCAGCGTCTCACGATACTCCGGAACGCGACTTCAGGCTTGTCGCCCAGGCACATCAGCGCCTCTTTGCAGCCCAGCTCGCGGCCCGCGCGCGACCACTCGGCGATCTCGCCGGGCATCATGGTCCACGCGCCAGGATCGCCGGGATCCTTGCGGAAGGTGCAGTAGGTGCAGCGATCGCGGCAGAGATTGGTGACGGGCAGAAAGACCTTGCGCGAGTAGGTGACCTCGCGCCCCTTGGCGAGATCGCGGAGCTCGGCGGCTGCGGCAAGAACCGCGGGCAAGTCGGCGTCGGAGCACTCGATTATTCCGATCGCATCGGCGTCGCTCAAGCGTGCGCCCGACTGCGCCCGTTCCAGAATCTCGCGAATTCGCCGGTCGCCTGGCGCCTCGGTCGAGCATGCGCCGGTAGCGGTCGCGCCGGTGGCGACCGCGAGTGAGGTGAGTTGCTCCAGGGCCATGACTTATGGCCGTTATAAGCCATCAGGTATGGTGAGGCAACCAGCGCCTGGCGTGCGCTCGCGCAGTGGTTATGCGATTCCGCTGCGATACGATATGAGAGGATCCGATGACGCGCGAAGACTTCTCCTTCACCAGCAGCGACGGGCTTGAGGTTGCCTGCTATCGATGGGCCGCGCCGGTTCAGACCGCGGGTATCGTCCAGATCGCGCATGGGATGGGCGAGCATGCGCTGCGCTATGCGCACACGGCCGCCTTCCTCGCCAACGCCGGCTTTCACGTCTACGCCAACGACCATCGCGGACACGGCCGCACGGCCAGGAACCACGAAGCGCTAGGCGATTTCGGCGCCGGCGGATGGAATGCGCTGGTCGCCGATCTCGCGGCGCTCAGTCGAATCGCTCGCGAGCGCGACCGCCAGCTTCCGCTGGTTCTGCTCGGTCACAGCATGGGCTCGTTCGCGGCGCAGCAATACATTTTGGATCACAGCGCTCTGATCGCCGCGGTTGCGCTTTCGGGATCGGTCGCGGTCGATAAGCTGACCTTCGATCACGATCGCAGCGTCGATCTGTCTTCCCTCAACGAGGCAATCGCAGATCCGCGCACGCCCTACGATTGGTTGAGCCGCGACCCGGCCGCCGTCGACGCCTATATCGCGGATTCCGCTCTGCGGGTTCGGCGTAAATCCGCGCGCGGTGCAGGCGATGGCACAGGCGGCGCCGCACCTGGCCGATCCGGCCGAGTTGAAGCGCATCCGCCGCGATCTGCCGATTTACATACTTGCCGGAGACAAGGATCCGTTGAATCATGATCTCGAATGGCTCAAGCCGCTGGCCCAGCGCTATCGCTCGGTCGGCCTTACCGACGTGATCGAGAAATATTATCCGGGCGGTAGGCACGAGATGCTCAACGAGACCAATCGCGATGAAGTGCTGAGAGATTTACTGAGCTGGATGCGTCATGCGCTCCATCTATAGCTGCGGCGATCTGAATTCCGACAATCTCGGTTGCCGGTGGGCGAACACATATTCGATCGTCGCGCGCGATCCTGAAACCGATGAGCTGGGCGTCGCGGTACAATCGCACGCCTTCGCGTCCGGCGCCGTAGTGCCCTGGCTCGAGCCGCACGTCGGCGCCGTCGCGACCCAGGCAACGGTCGAATTCAGCTATGGACCGCTGGGCCTCGACCTGATGCGCAGGAGCAAAAGCGCGCCCGAGGCGCTGCGCCAATTGGTCGCGGCGGATGAGGGCCGCGACGTCCGCCAGGTCGCGATGATTGACGCGAGCGGCCGCGTCGCCGCGTATACCGGGGCGGGCACGATTGAGGCCGCCGGGCATATTGTCGGGGACAATTTTTCCGTGCAGGGCAATATGATGCTCAACGCCAACGTGTGGCCCGCGATGGCTCAGGCGTATCGGGAAACCCGGGGCGATCTCGCCGAGCGGATGCTCGCGGCGCTCGACGCCGCCGAGGCGGCCGGCGGTGACGTTCGCGGCCGGCAATCGGCGGCGTTGGTGGTGACCAGCGGCAAGCCGGGGGCACGCGCGTGGGAGCGGACCTTCGATATCCGGGTCGACGACAGCCCTGAGCCCCTGGTTGAATTACGCCGGCTGGCCGGGGTTCAACGCGCGATCCTGCACAGCAGGGCGGCGCGCGAGGCGGCTACGCGCGGCGACCTCAATACGGCCGAGCGGGAATTCGCGATGGCGCGGCGCTACGCTCCCAACAGCGAGGAGCATCTCTACTGGGGCGCGGTCATGATGGCCACCATCGGTCGCGTCAACGAGGCGATCCCACTGTTCCGCGAAGTTTTCGCGCGCAACCGCGGATGGGCGATCCTGCTCGAACGCCTCTCCAAGAGCGGACGATTTCCCGCCGACCCGGCGCTGATCGCAAGAATCCTCAAGGAAGCCGGCGCGTAGGTTAGGAGAGATCCCTCACTCGCCGGCAGCAGACGGCCGTCGGCCTCTCCCTGGAAAGGGAGAGGCATTAAGATGGGGAGCTGCAAGACGCCCCGGAGCTTGTGTTCCCTCTCCCTTTCCAGGGAGAGGGCAAGCCGCGAAGCGGCGCGGGTGAGGGACCTTCCGAATCCTACTTCTTGTCGAGCACGCTCAGCATGTCGATCTGCGGATGGCCGTCGAGGTTGCCGCGCAACGACTTCAGAAATTCCGCCATATGCGGCGTGTTGCCGTGGGCCTCGAAGGCCGCCTGATCCTTGTAGACTTCGTAAAACAGAAAGACAGTAGGATCGGGGACCGACCGATGACAGATATAGCTCTCGGTGCCGGCCTCGCCGCGCACTTTCGGTATCATTGCGCGGCACGCGTCTTCGAGGGTCTTCTCGCTGCCCGCTTTCGCCTTGATTCTCGCGACCACGATAATCGACATCGCCTGCTCCTTGATTCGTGTGGATCGGCTCGTCGCCCGCGCAACCTCAGCGCCGGGCCCGAGCGCATGCTGGTCTTAGCGGCAGTCGTGCCCCTTTTGCAAGCCGCGCCGGTTTGCTGTCATTCTTGGAGCTTACGCATGGGCGGTTTCCCGCCTTCCGCGAAGTGTCAACGGAGCGTGATCCATGTTGGGTTTCGATCTGACCGAAGAGCAGCGCGAGCTGAAGCAACTGGCGCACAAGTTTGCCGAGCAGGAAATTATTCCGCGCGCGCGCGAGTGCGACGAAAAGGAAATCTTCCCGGTCGACATCTGCGAAAAAGCGTGGGCCGCGGGCCTGATGAACTTCGGCGTGCCGAAGGAGTTGGGTGGTCCGGGGCTCGGCGTGCTCGACACCTGCCTGATCGTCGAGGAGCTGAACTACGGATGCTCCGGGATCTCGAACGCGGTCGGCGCCAATGATCTCGCCACGCTGCCGCTCCTGATCGCCGGCAACGAGGAGCAGCAGCGCACTTATCTCGGCGCGCTGATCAAAAAGCTCACGTTCTGCGCGTTCGCGATCACGGAGCCGGGCGCGGGCTCCGGACGTCGCCGCGATGGCCACGACTTACCGGCGCGAGGGCGACCAGTTCATCCTCAACGGCACCAAGCACTTCATCTCCAATGGCTCGATGGCCGACTGGTATGTCGCGTTCGCGACCCTGGACAAGCGGCTCAAGCACAAGGGCATCACGTGCTTCGTGTTTCCCGCCAACCTGCCGGGGATTTCACGGCGCCGGATGCACGGCAAGCTGGGGCAGCGCGCGGCCGACACCGGCGAAATCTTCTTCGAGGATCTGCGCATCCCGGCCTCCGCGCTGGTCGGAAGGGAAGGCGAGGGCTTCAAGTACGCGATGGCGACGTTCGACAAGAGCCGCCCCGAGATCGGCGCGATCGCGATCGGAATCGCCCAGCGCGCGCTCGATGAATGCGTGAAATACTCGCGCCAGCGCACTGCCTTCGGCGCGCCGATCGCGAGCTTCCAGGCGTTGCAGTTCATGATGGCGGACATGGCGATCGAGATCGAAGCGATGCGCCTGCTGACCTACAAGGCCGCGTGGCTGGTCGATCGCGGCGAGATGCCCAACGCGATTTCGAGTTACGCCAAGGCCTTCGCCGCCGACGCCTGCATGAAGATCACCACCGACGCGGTGCAGATCTTCGGCGGCTACGGCTACATGGACGAATATCCGGTGCAGAAGCTGATGCGCGACGCGAAGCTGCTCCAGATCTACGAAGGCACCTCGCAAATCCAGCGCGTAGTAATCGCGCGCAACCTGCTCAAGGACTGAAGGAAAGGACGCTTTTCGCCGGCGGGCGCTTGACCCGCGGCACCATATTTCTATATTTATGGAAATATGAAACGATCAAAGGCGGTTGCGGCGCTGGCCTCACTGGCGCAGGAAACACGCCTCAACGTCTATCGCCTGCTGGTCCAGAAGGGTCCGCAGGGGCTCGCGGCCGGCGCGATCGGCGAGCGGCTGGGGTTGGCGGCCCCCACGCTGTCGTTTCACTTGAGCCATCTCAGGCACGCGGGTCTGGTCCGCGCACGGCGCGCAAGCCGGTCGATCATCTATGCGGCCGACTACGGAACCATGAACAGTCTGATGGGCTATCTGACGGAGAATTGTTGCGGCGGCGCGGTGGCGTGTTGCGCACCGGAGCCGGCACAACTGCGAAACCCGGCGCAATCGCGCCCGAAAGGAATGGTGGCTTAGCATGAAACGGATTCACATCCACGTCTCGGTCCGGGACCTGCCGGAATCGGTTCGATTCTACTCGACGCTGTTCGGTACTGATCCGGCGGTCGTGAAGAACGACTACGCGAAGTGGGCGCTCGACGACCCGCGCGTGAATTTCGCGATTTCGCTGGGACGCGCGCCCGGGCTGGACGATCTTGGAGTGCAGGCCGAAACCCCCGACGAACTATCCGCGATCGAGGGCCGGCTCGCCGAAGCGGAGCGTTCCGTGCTGGTGCAAAAGAACTCGGCCTGCTGTTACGCGCGATTGGACAAGGCTTGGGTCGAAGACCCGCAGGGCGTGCGATGGGAAACTTTCCGCACGTTCGGCACTGCTGACGTTTTGCATGAGGAGGCGGCCGCGCCGATCGCCGCCGAGCCATCGGCGGGCGCCTGCTGCACGAAGGCGAGCGCATAGCAGGCGACCTCCGTCCGTGGCTAGACTCTACAAGGTGTTGTTTCTGTGCACCGGAAATTCGGCCCGGAGCATCATGGCCGAAGCCTTGATGAACCATCGCTATGCGAGCCGATTCCAGGCGTTCAGCGCAGGCAGCGATCCAAAGGGTGAAGTGCACGCGGGCGCCATCGAGCTGCTCACGAGTTTCGGGGTCCCGATCGAAGGGTTGCGCAGCAAAAGCTGGGACGAGTTCGCCGG
>CAWESZ010000003.1:0-548130 GCA_963811865.1 uncultured delta proteobacterium
TGAAATCAGGTGGGGTGCACAACTCGCTCGTCAACGCGGGAGCGATTCAGGCCACTAATATCGGCGGCAGCGCGGAGAACTTCTCGAGCGTAACGGTGGCCCTGAGCCGGGCGGCGATCTTCTCGCGCGTGATTCTGACCGGTGAGGTGTTCGCCAAGTCACGACGGACCCAGACCGAGACCGCGACGGTCGTCCAACCCGGTTCGACAGCCACCTTCACCTTCAAGAAGCCGCTCAGCGTACTGCCCGGTGGCTCGGTGACATTCACCCTGACCAGCCTGCTCGGCTCGCTCAAAAGGGCCGGCGCGACGGCCACGCGGCCCGCCCGCTCGATTCAGACTGCGACCGCCCTCGAAGGTCTCGAAGAAACTCGGGAGCGGTGCAGGTGCAAGGGCTGCCGGCCGGGTTCGGAATGGTGACCCTACGCTAGTGCCGTGCCAACTTCATCCGTCAAACCCGCCGCGCCCGATGCTCATGCGCACTTCGCCGGTCTGTTGGCCGGACTCTAGAACCGACCTGTCGGACCGGCGCTAGCCGGGGAATATGGCGAGGCGCGCCGGGGCCGGGATCATGCGGCACCCTAATCGACAGTTCGTCCGATCGTTGCTCGCCGGTCTGGCGGTGACCGTGGGCGCGGCGCTCGTGCTGCTCGCCTTGGTCCGCCCGCTCACGGGAGCCACGCAGCTCACTGCGGCCAGCCCGCAGCTTTACTCCTACCCGACTGACACCTTCGCCGCAATCGGCAGCCTGGTCTACGAATCGCTACAGCGCGACGGCCACGTTGCTTGGAACCGGCAACGTGCTCATCGCCGGCGGCCTCGATCTCGGCGGCCTGCCGGTTGCCGAAGCCGAGCTGTACGACGATTCGAGCGCAACCTTCGTACCCGCGGCGGGGATGATCGTCCCGCGTGTCGAGGATTCCGCGGTTTTGCTCTCGAGCGGCGCGGTGCTGTTCGCGGGCGGTATCGACTGAGCGGCGCCGTAATCGGCGCCGCGGAGCTGTACGACCCGTCGGCCGGCGACTTCGAGCCGACCGGCGCGATGATCAGCCCGCGCGCCGGCCAATCCGCGACGCTGTTGCCGGGGGGTACGGTCCTCGTCACCGGCGGAGTCGGCGCCAACGGCACATTGGTGGCCACGGCCGAAATCTATGACCCGCAATCCGCAAGCTTCTCGGCAACCGGCGCGCTGATTACAGCGCGCACCGGCCATGCGGCGACGCTGCTCAACAACGGCAGCGTGCTGATTACCGGCGGAGTCGACGCGAACGACCACCCGACCGGCGGCGCCGAACTTTACGATCCGACTACCGCGACGTTCTCACCCGCCGGCGCGATGCTGACCGCGCGCACTGGACATACGGCGACCTTGCTGAATGACGGCGCCGTGCTGATCGCAGGCGGAATCGACGTAAGCGGCAGCCCGATCTTCGGCGCGGAGATCTCACGACCCCGTCGCCGGCAGCTTCGAGGCGGGCGCGAGCCTGATCACCGCCCGCGCGTTCCATACCGCAACGCTGCTCACCAATGGCGACGTGCTGGTCGCCGGTGGACTCGACGCGTCAGGCAACGTGCTGGCGAACGCGGAACTTTACGACCCGTCAGGGACGGAGTTCGTGGCGGACGGCGCGATGAGCACGCCGCACGTGGGTCATGCGGCGTCCATCCTGCAAAGCGGCGACGTGTTGATCGCGGGCGGGACTCAGCAGCCCTTCGGTTCGGGGTCCAGTCCCTTTACGCCCACTGCTGCGCCCACCGCCACACCCACCGCGACCGCTACGCCCGGCTCCACTCCAACTCCCACGCCGGTGCCGGTGGCGCTCACTTTCAGCCCCAAGACTCTCACGTTTCCGGCCCAGGTCCTGCTCGGCGGCAAGGCCGCCACCAGCCAACCGCTGATGTTGAAGATCACCAATCCGAAGACCAAAAAGCAGGACGTGCCGGTAGTGATCGAAAGCTACCTAACCACCGGTGACTTCGCAGTCGACTCCACGAGCACCACCTGCGGGCAAGTCCTGGCGCCGGGCACAAAGTGCCGTGTAGCCGTGACCTTCACGCCCAGCAGCACCGGCCGGGCGACCGGCTCGCTGACGGTTGAAACCAATGCGGCGAAGGGGGCGCCGGTGAAGAGCTTCTCTAAGCGGGACGGGCCGGATCGGCAAGCTGGCTTTCGCCCCGGCAAGCGTGAACTTCGGGAGCCATCGCCTGAAACGTCCCTCCTTCCACACGATCATCTTTAAAAACTCGAACCCGTTACCGATTACGATCACCAGCATCCAGGTGACCAGAGACGGCAAGGATTTTGACGCGTTGCTCGCCACGAACGGCTGCGTCGGCACGCTCGCCGCAGGCGCCAAGTGCGGCCTGCTTGTTGCCTTTGAGCCCAGAGCCGCCGGTACATACACCGGCCTGTTGAAGGTCACCGACGACGCCGCCGGCAGTCCGCAGAAGATCACCCTGAGCGGCACTGGAAAGTAGCGCCTGGATCAGCGCCGGCTGGAGCACGCGGCGAGCTGTCGCATCCCGATATCACCAGAGCACGATCAGAACGATCGCAGGCCATGTCACGATCGAAGGCGGTTACGACCGAATCGGCGCCTCTGATAGACTGGAATGCAAATCGCTGCGCAACTAGCGGTGGAAAGCAGCCTGCGACGGAAAGCGGCGCCTGCATCGGTAAGCAGCATCCTCGGGCGGTAAAAACAGATGGCAAACGAAATCCCGACAGCCGATAAATTTTTTCTGACCCGTTTCGGCATGAGCGACCGCGCCTTTGAGCGCATCCTCGATACCGCGCTCGAACGCAAGGCCGACTACGCGGATCTCTACTTCGAGTATCGCGACGCCGAGGCGCTCAGCCTTGAAGAATCGATGGTGAATCGCACCAGCAAGAGCGTCAGCCACGGCGTGGGCGTGCGGGTCTGCGCCGAAGATCGCACCGGCTACGCCTACTCGGACGAAGTCACGATCGACCGGATGAAGCTGGCGGCCGAAGCCGCCCGCGCGATCGCCGATCAGCACGGCGCGCGCTCCGGCGTGGTCCAGGTCGGCCAGCCGGTCGCGCGCCATCAGCTCTACGAGCTCGAGCGCACTCCGCTCGACGTTCCGATCGAAGAAAAAGCCCGGCTCCTCAACGAGATCGATAAAGTCGTTCGCGCCTACGACCCGCGCGTCAAGAACGTAATCGCGTCGTTCACGGCCGAGCGCAAGCTGGTGATGATCGTCAACAGCGAAGGACGGATCGCGGCGGATGTGCAGCCGCTCTGCCGGCTCAACATCTCGGTGATCGCCCAGGAGGGCGCGAACCGGCAAGTCGGCACGTTCGGCGGCGGCGGCCGCGTCGAGTATCGCTATCTGCTCGAAGGCGAGCGCTGGAAAGAATTTGCGCTCGAAGCGGCGCGCCAGGCGATCGTGAACCTCGATGCGATCGACGCGCCGGCCGGCGAGATGGTGGTGGTGCTCGGGCACGGCTGGCCCGGAATTCTGCTGCATGAGGCGATCGGCCACGGTCTCGAGGGCGATTTCAACCGCAAGGGCGTCTCCGCCTTCAGCAATCGGATCGGGCAGCAGGTCGCCAGCCCGCTCTGCACGGTGATCGACGACGGCACGATGCCGAACCGGCGCGGCAGCCTGAATGTCGACGACGAAGGCACTCCGACCTCGCGCACGGTGCTGATCGAAAAAGGCATCCTGCGCGGCTACCTGCAGGATCGGCTCAACGCGCGGCTGATGAAGATGGAGCCGACCGGCAACGGCCGGCGTGAGAGCTTCGCGCACACTCCGATGCCGCGCATGACCAACACCTTCATGCTCGCCGGCGAATCGACGCCCGAGGAAATTATCGGTTCGGTCCAGCGCGGGCTCTACGCGGTCAGCTTCGGCGGCGGCCAGGTCGATATCACCAACGGCAAGTTCGTCTTCTCGGCGAGCGAGGCCTATCTGATCGAGGACGGCCACGTGACGCGGCCGGTCAAGGGCGCCACGCTGATCGGCGACGGCCCGGACGTTCCTGACGCGGGTCGCGATGGTCGGCAACGACCTGCAACTCGACACGGGTATCGGCACCTGCGGCAAGGAAGGACAATCGGTACCGGTCGGCGTCGGCCTGCCGACCACGCGCGTCGACGGCATCACGGTCGGCGGCACTCACGCTTAGCAACGGAGTTGAGCGATGGAAGGGTTGGAACTCGCACAATGGGCGCTGGCGGAAGCGACCGGCAAGGGCGCGACCGCGGCCGAAGTCCTGATCGTCAGCGCGGAGTCGCTTTCCGCCGGCGTGCGGCTGGGTGAAGTCGAGAAGCTCAAGAGCTCACGCGAGCGGCGGCTGGGCCTGCGGATCTTCACTGGCCAATCTTCCGCGACCGCCTCGACCGCGGACCTCGATCGCGCGGCGGTCGGCGAATTCGTTGCGCAGGCCGTGGGACTCGCGCGGCTGACCGCCTCCGATCCGTGGTCGGGCCTGCCCGATCGCTCGCTCCATCCGCGCCATCTGATCGAGCTCGAATTGACCGACCCCACCCATCGAATCATCGACGCCGATCAGGCGCTGAAGCTCGCGCGCACGGCCGAAAACGCGGCCCTGAAGCTCGACCCCCGGATCAAAAACTCCGAAGGCGCCGAGTTCGACTCGGGCTACTACCAAATCTCGTTCGCCAACAGCCAGGGCTTTTCGGGGGAGTATGCGGGCACGTCGTACTCGCTGAGCGTCATACCGGTGGCGCAGAACGGCGACTCGATGCAGCGCGACTACTGGTACACTTCAAGCCGCCGCTACGACCGGCTCGAAGACCCCGAATCGGTCGGGCTGACCGCCGCGCGGCGCGCGCTGCGCCGGCTGGGCGGGCGCAAGATCAAGACCACGCGCGCGCCGGTGGTCTTCGACCCGGATCTCGCCGGCGGCCTGATCCGCACGCTCGCGGGCGCGGCCTCGGGACCGTCGCTGTATCGCGGCGCGTCGTTCCTCATCGACAAGCTCGGCGCCCAGGTCGCCTCACCGAATGTGACGATCATCGACGACGGCACGATCGTGGGCGGACTCGGCTCGAAGCCGTTCGACGGCGAAGGCCTCCCGACCTCGCGCAAGGCGATCGTCGACAAGGGCGTGCTGGCCAGCTATCTGCTCGACAGTTATTCGGCGCGCAAGCTGAATCTCAAGGCGACCGGCAACGCCGCGCGCTCAGTGGGTGAAGCGCCGTCCGTCAGTCCCGCAAATCTCTATCTTCAGCCCGGCCCCTACTCCGCCGAAGAGATCATTGGATCCGTCAAGCGCGGTCTGTACGTCACCGAGTTGATTGGATTTGGCATCAACATGGTAACGGGTGACTATTCACGCGGCGCGCTCGGGATGTGGATCGAAGACGGCGCGCTCGCCTATCCGGTCCAGGAGATCACGATCGCGGGCAATCTGAAGGACATCTACCAGTCGATCGAGATGATCGGCAGCGACCTGCACTGGCGCTCATCCACGGCGGCGCCAACGCTCAAGATCAGCGAGATGATGATCGCCGGCGCGTAACTGTCGGCTGTCCGCGGCCGAACTCGCACGTCATCGAAGGTCGGGGGCAGCGAGTCTCCGCTGCGGGTTTGGCACCACCGGTATTTCCTTGACCGTCGGCAGGGGAGTGTGGTTGGACTAGCGCCGGTTGACATAGGAAAAGTTTTCGTCAACCATCTCCCGGCACCGGGGAGGGAGGGCCAAATGCCAACCGACATCAAGAAGCCACTCAGGAAGATCCTCCCGTATCTCCTCCAGGCACAAAAGGACAACCTGAACGAGGCGGACACCGTACTGCGCCTCGTCAAGGTTTTCGAAGATGTTCTTGGGTGGGATGGCATGAGCGAAATCAGCCGTGAGGCTCAGCTCAAAAACAAGTACGTCGACATCGCGTTGAAGATCGACAACGTGACTAAGCTGCTCGTCGAAGCTAAAGCCGCGGGCGAGAAGCTGCGGGACCGTCACGTCGAGCAGGCGGAGAGATATGCGTCCGAGAATAACTTTCGCTGGGTGGTCCTAACTAACGGCGTGGTTTGGAACCTATACCATCTGACGTTCGACGAGGGCATTGAGTACGAAAAGGCGTTCTCCATCGACTTGTCAGACGGCGACCATTTCGACCTGAACGCACAACGATTGGCGTTGCTCCATAGGCAGGCAATCGAGAAGGGGGAACACGAAACCTTCTGGGAAAGGACCTCGGCATTGAACCCGGAATCAGTCGGTCGGGTTCTCTTCGACGAACAGGTGCTCTCCCTCATACGGCGCAAGATTCACCAGTCTCAGGGGATTCTCCTGGACGTTGAAGACCTTGCCGCTGCCATTCACGACCTGTTCTCCGATGACGCAAGGGAAAGAGTCGGACCGCCCAAGATTCGACACCGTCAACACAAACGCCAACGAGCAGAAGACGCGGCTACAGAAAACAAGGCCGCTGGAACCGCGCCAACGGCTGCCCCGCCCAAGGCAACCTCCTAGCTGCCCCAGCGATCTATTGAGTTTCGCATATCATATTGACGATTCTGGTTTTGCTCGACTCCTTGCTGTGTCACTCTCGCGCGTGGCTGCCGCGCGAAGAATCCCGGTCTCATGGTCCGCCACGGCCGCGGAATCCGGGATTCCTCGCACGCGCCAGACACGCGCGCGGGAATGACGGGGAGGAGATGCTCTACCAATCGATCAAGATGATCGCAGCGACTTGAGCTCGTTCCTCAACGCCGGCCATACCTTTTCGTCATAGCCCGACTCGTCGGCCATCCATTCGTTGAGGAAGCGAAGCAAGGGGTCCTTCGCGGAGGCTCCAGATGCCCTGGCCGCGGGACGCCGTTCGTACGCCTTCCTCTTCACTCGATTTGAGCCCGCCTTTGCCACGTTACTGCTACCGCTCCTAGCTTGCTCTCTTGATCCCGAGGTTATCGCGGTATCTGCAGACGCGCCAGCCCCGCCGTCCGGACCCTTTGAGGGACAATGCATTCGCTTGCCTGACATTGAATAGTGATTATCTTTCAGGTTGATGGACCCGAACCGCTTTACCGAAAAGTTGCAGGAGGCGATGGGGCGGGCGCAGAGCGCTGCGCTCAGCGCCCATCATCAGGCCGTTGACGTCGAGCATCTGCTGGCCGCGCTGCTCGATGACGAGCAGGGCCTTGCTGCTTCGGTTCTCAAGCTCACCGGTGTCGATCGCACCACGGTCGTCCGCAAGCTCCAGGACGAAATCAACAAGCTGCCGCGCGTAACCGGAAGCGGCGCGGATGCCGGCCAGGTCTACATGACCCAGCGCCTGGGCCGCGTGTTCTCGCGCGCCGAGCAGGAAGCCGCCAAGCTCAAAGACGAATACACCTCGATCGAGCATGTGCTGGTCGCCGCGCTCGACGAGCCCGGCGCCGGCGCCAAAATTCTGCGCGAGGCCGGGCTGACGCACGACAAGCTGATGGGCGCGCTCAAGAAGGTGCGCGGTAATCAGCGGGTGACCTCCGCCAATCCCGAGGCGACCTATCAGGCGCTGGAGCGCTACGGACGCGATCTGACCGCGATGGCGACCGGCGGCAAACTCGATCCGGTGATCGGCCGCGACGAGGAGATTCGCCGCGTCGTCCAGGTGCTCTCGCGGCGGACCAAGAACAATCCCGTCCTGATCGGCGAGCCGGGCGTCGGCAAAACCGCGATCGTCGAGGGACTCGCCCAGCGGATCGTCGCGGGCGACGTGCCCGAGGGCCTCAAGAACCGGCGCGTCGTCGCGCTCGACATGGGCGCGCTGGTGGCGGGCGCAAAGTTCCGCGGCGAATTCGAGGAACGGCTCAAGGCCGTGCTCAAAGAAGTCCAGGAATCGGCCGGCGAGGTGATCTCTGTTTATCGACGAGGTCCACACCGTGGTCGGCGCGGGCGCGGCGGAAGGCGCGATGGACGCCTCGAACCTGCTCAAGCCGATGCTGGCGCGTGGCGAGCTCCATTGTATCGGCGCGACCACGCTGGACGAGTATCGCAAGCATATCGAGAAGGACGCGGCGCTCGAACGCCGCTTCCAGCCCGTGATAGTCAACGAGCCGAGCGTCGAGGACGCGATCTCGATCCTGCGCGGACTCAAGGAGCGCTACGAAGTCCATCACGGCATCCGGATCAAGGACTCGGCGCTGGTGACCGCGGCCGTACTCTCCAAGCGCTACATCGCGGACCGTTTCCTGCCCGACAAGGCGATCGACCTGATCGACGAGGCGGCGGCCAAGCTGCGCACCGAAAAGGAATCGCTGCCGGTCGAGCTCGACGAGGTCAACCGCCGGATCATGCAGCTCGAAATCGAGCGCGCGGCGCTCAAGCGCGAGACCGACCAGCCCTCGCGCGAGCGGCTGGAAAAACTCGAGAAGGAACTGGCCGAGATCCGTGAGCGGCGCGACGCTTTGAACGCCCAATGGCAGAGCGAGAAGTCCGGGCTCGAAGGCATCTCGAAGCTCAAGGCCGAGATCGAGCAGACCAGGCTTGCGATCGAGAAGGCGCGGCGCGAGTACGACCTCGACAAGCTGGCCGAGCTTCAATACGGCAAGCTGGCCGGCCTGGAAAAGCAACTGGCAGACAACGAGTCGGGACTGATCAAAAAGAAAGGCGGCTCGCGGCTGATCAAGGAAGAGGTCGACGAGGAGGATGTCGCCGGGGTGGTCGCGCGCTGGACGGGCATTCCGGTGTCGCGCCTGATGGAAGGGGATGTGCAGAAGCTCGCCCATCTGGAAGAGCATCTGCACAAGCGCGTGATCGGCCAGAACGAGGCGGTCTCGGCGGTGTCGGACGCCGTGGTGCGCGCGCGCGCCGGGCTCAAGGATCCGAACCGGCCGATCGGCTCTTTCATCTTTCTGGGCCCGACCGGCGTCGGCAAGACCGAGCTGGCGCGAGCGCTCGCGCAGTTCCTGTTCGACGATGAAGCCGCGATGATCCGAATCGACATGTCGGAGTACATGGAGAAGCACTCGGTCTCGCGGCTGGTGGGCGCGCCTCCGGGCTACGTCGGCTATGACGAAGGCGGCCAGTTGACCGAGGCGGTGCGCCGCCGTCCGTACTGCGTGATCCTGTTCGACGAAATCGAGAAGGCGCATCAGGACGTTTTCAACGTGCTGTTGCAGATTCTCGACGACGGGCGGCTGACCGACGGGCAGGGCCGCACGGTGGACTTCAAGAACGCGGTCGTGATCATGACCTCGAATATCGCCGGGCAGCTGATCCTGTCGTTCAAGGGGCGGGACTACGAGCAGATGAAGGAGCAATGCCTCGACGTTCTGCGCCAGAGCTTTCGGCCCGAGTTCCTGAACCGGGTCGACGAGATCGTGGTGTTCCATCCGCTGAGCAAGGAGGAACTGCGCTCGATCGTCGATATCCAGCTCGCCCGGCTGCGCGAGCGGCTCAGCGAGCGCAAGATCGATCTCGAGCTGACCGATAAGGCGCGCGACTACTTTGCCGAGCGCGGCTATGACCCGGTCTACGGCGCACGGCCGCTCAAGCGGATGATCCAGCGCGAACTGGAGACCACGCTGGGGCGCAAGCTGCTGGCCGGCGAAATCCGCGACGGCTCACGGGTCAAGGTTGACGCGGGCGCGCGCGGATTGGAGTTCGAAACTCGCGCGCTCAAGGGCGCAGTCTGAGTTACCTTTCACCCCGGCCCTCGATCCTTAGTCGTTACACTCGCTAAGATTTCAGGCGTGTCCGATGGCGCGGTAAAGACGCTCGCGATGATCGACCAGCTGATGCTCGAAATCGTCGCGCAGCAGGAGGGCAAGGTGCTCGACCTGGCGCGGCGGATTCATCCGGGGCTGACCGCGGAGGACATCCGGAATCCACATGACTTTCCGGATCTGATCGCCGTGCCGGAGTGGAACTTCGAAGACGGAATTTTGACCGGGCTCAAGAGCGCGCACATGGCGCTACGCGCGAAGCTGCTGGCGGAGGGGGACTAGGAAGATACCCTCACCCGGCGAGCGCAACGCTCGCCGGCCTCTCCCTGGTCAGGGAGAGGCGTAAGAAAGAGCGGACGCTATAGGTTAGCCGGCGGCGGCGCGTTTGGGGCGTTCGCCGCGCTCTGCGCGTTCGGGCTGATCTTTGCGGGTGGCCTTCTTGCGCGGCTTTTTGGCCTTCGCCTCTTCGGAGGTGCCGGTGAACTCGACGATTGAAAGATCGGCCGCGTCACCGCGCCGGAAGCCGAACTTGATCACGCGCGTATAACCGCCCGGGCGATCCTTGAACTGCGGCGCGATCTCGTCGAACAGCTTCTTGACCGCGTCCCGCGACTGGATAAACGCGAACGCTCGCCGGCGCGCGCTCAGGTCGCCATGCTTGCCGAGCGTGACCATCCGATCGGCATAGCGGCGGAGCTCCTTGGCCTTGGCGTCGGTGGTCCGGATTCGCCCGTGACGGATCAGGGCGAGGACGAGGTTGCGGAACAGGGCCTTACGATGGGCGCCGGTCCGGTTGAGCTTGCGGCCCTGGTTAAGATGACGCATCGGGGATTTCCTTCAGAGCGTGCGCGGTCAAGCCGACTCGCGCCGCTCCTGCTCTTCCCACATCCGGTCGAGCTCGCTGCGCGGCGGCAGGTTGTCGAGCCGCATCCCGAGCGAGAGGCCCATGTCGGCCAGCACTTCCTTGATCTCGTTGAGCGACTTGCGGCCGAAATTTTTGATCTTGAGCATGTCCTGCTCGGTGCGCTGGACCAGCTCCCCGATATATTTGATATCGGCGTTCTGCAAGCCGTTGAAGGCCCGCACCGAGATCGGCAGTCCCTCGACCGGCCGATAAAGATACTCGTTGATCGCAGATGGACTCGCGGGCGCGCCTTCACTCCCGACCGGCGGCTCGGCTTCCTCCTCGACGCCGGCGAAGATCGACATCTGGTCGCGCAGCACGCGCGAGCCGTAGGTCAGCGCGTCGCGCGGATTGACCGAGCCGTCGGTGAAGATCTCGATCGCGAGGCGATCGTAGTCGGTGCGCTGGCCGACGCGGGCATTGGTCACGGTGAAGTTGACCTTGCGGATCGGCGAGAAGATCGCGTCGAGCCGGATCGTCCCGATCGGCTCCTCTTCGTCAGTGCGCTCGGCCGGGACGTATCCGCGCCCGGACTTGATTACCAACTCCATATCCAGTTCGGCGCCCTTGTCGAGCGTCGCGATATGCTGCGCCGGGGTCAGGATGTCGAGACTCGGGCCGCCCTGGATATCGCCCGCGGTGACCTGGGCTTCGCCGCGAGCCTTGAGCGTGGCCGTCACCTGGTCGCCCTCGTGGAGCTTGAGCCGCACCTCTTTGAGGTTGAGCACAATATCGGTCACGTCTTCCTTGACGCCCGGGATGGTCGAGAACTCGTGGAGCACCCCTTTGATCCGGACGGCCGTGATCGCGACGCCGGGCAGCGAGGACAGCAGCACGCGCCGCAGCGCGTTGCCAATCGTGATTCCGTAACCGCGTTCCAGCGGTTCGGCGAAGAAGCGGCCATAAGTCGGCGTCAGCTCCTTCTCCTCGAAGTCCACGGCCTTGGGTTTAATCAAATCACGCCAATCGTTCTGCATAGTCTCTCCGACCAGAGAGGATTTCCGATACTCGCAACGCCCGAAAATCGAGCGGGCTTCAGCTATCGCAAATTTCCCGGCTATCGCGAATAGTGCTCGACGATGAGCTTCTCATTTATCGGCATTGTAAGGTCACCCCGCGCCGGCAATGAACGCAGGAATCCCCGGAACTGCTCGCGCTCCAAAGTCATCCAGGGCGGCGCGCCGCGCCGCTGCGCGAGCTCGATCGCCTCGGCGATCACTTTTTTCTGGCGGCTCTTCTCGGTGACGCTCACCACCTGGTTAACCGCGACCAGATAGGACGGAACGTCGACCACCCGCCCGTTCACCTCGATATGCCCGTGGCGCACGATCAGGCGCGCCTGGGCGAGCGAGCTGGCAAAGCCGAGCCGGTAGACCACGTTGTCGAGCCGTCGCTCGAGCAGCACGAGCAGGTTTTCACCGGTGACACCGGGCATCCGCTCGGCCATCGTGAAATAGCGCGCGAACTGGGTTTCCAGCAGACCGTAGATTCGCTTGACCTTCTGCTTCTCGCGCAACCGGATCGCGAATTCCGAAAAGCGGGTGCGCGACTGACCGTGAACGCCGGGCGGATAGTTGCGCCGCTCGATCGCGCACTTGTCAGTGTAGCATCGTTCCCCTTTTAGGAAGAGCTTTAGCCCCTCCCGCCGGCACATCCGGCACACTGGACCGAGATTTCTGGCCACGTTTGCTTGCCTCGCCTTAAACTCTGCGCCGCTTGGGCGGCCGACACCCGTTATGGGGTATCGGCGTAACATCCTTGATCGATTGCACATTCAAGCCCGCCTGCTGCAACGAGCGGACCGCCGATTCGCGCCCACCGCCGGGTCCCTTTACATAGGCGACCACGCTGCGCATCCCGACATCGGCCGCCTTGCGTGCGGCCGCTTCCGCCGCCATCTGGGCTGCGAACGGCGTGCCCTTGCGCGAGCCTTTGAAGCCGACTGAACCCGCGCTCGACCAGGCGACCACCAGTCCCTGATGGTCGGTGATCGTGACGATCGTATTGTTGAAGGTGGCGTGGATATGCGCGACGCCTTCGGGCACAACGCGCCGGGTGCGCTTGCGCCTGGGTGCGGGCGCCGGCGCGCCGGCCGCCGCGGCGGCGCCGCCTTCAGCCGGTGCTGCGGGCTCTTTCGCGCCTTCGGTTTTCTTTTCTTTTTCGTCAGCCATTTTTCCCTGCGTATGTGCTCAGCGCCGGCTTCCGACTCGCGTCGGGCCGGGCCCGATTGTTAACCCTTGGACGGCGCCTGCTTCTTGCCCGCCACGACCTTGCGCGGCCCCTTACGGGTGCGCGCGTTGGTATGCGTGCGCTGGCCGCGCACCGGTAGTCCGCGCCGATGGCGTATACCGCGGTAGCATCCGAGCTCGAGCAGCCGCTTGATCGATTGCTGCACCTCGCGCCGCAGGTCGCCCTCGACCTTGTAGCCGTCGTCGAGCACCTGGCGGATCCGCACCTGCTCCTCGCTGGTCAGGTCGTCGCTCTTGCGGCCGGCATCGACGTTGGCCGCCTTGAGCACCTTCAGCGCCGCGGCGCGGCCGATCCCATAAATGTAGGTCAGCGCGATTTCCATGCGCTTGTTGCGGGGCAACTCAACTCCAGCGACACGTGCCATCCAGGCAACCTCCCTAGCCCTGACGCTGCTTGTGACGTGGGTTGGAACAGAGGATCCGCACCACGCCCTGGCGGCGCACTACCTTGCAGTTCTTGCAAATCTTTTTTACCGAGGGTCGGACTTTCATCGCTCGCCTGCTAACGCATCCGGTAAGTAATCCGGCCGCGGCTCAAGTCGTAAGGCGACAGCTCCACCGTGACCTTGTCGCCGGGCAGAATCTTGATGTAGTGCATGCGCATCTTGCCCGAAATATGGGCCAGCACCCGATGTCCATTTTCGAGCGAGACCCGAAACATGGCGTTGGGCAGCGCCTCAAGCACACTACCCTGAACTTCGATCGCGTCGCCCTTAGACATTTCCTACCTCGCTCAGGATCTGCGGTCCGCTGCCGGTAATCGCGACCGAATGCTCGAAATGGGCCGAAAGCCTGCCGTCGGCGGTAACCGCGGTCCAGCCGTCGTCCAGAATCCTGAGCTCGGCGCCGCCTTCATTCACCATCGGCTCGATCGCGAGCACCATCCCTTCCTGCAGCCGGGGGTTCGGCATCCCGCGCCGGAAGTAGTTTGGCACCTGCGGATCCTCGTGCAGGCTGCGTCCGATTCCGTGCCCGGCAAACTCCTCGACCACCGCATATCCGGCGCGCTCGGCGACTTCCTGCACCGCGCGCGAAATGTCACCCAACCGGTTGCCCGGCCGGGCCTGCTCGATTCCGGCATAGAGCGCTTCGCGCGTAACCTTCATCAACCGCTCAGCACGCTCCGGCACCCGATCGACCGCGACCGTACGCGCCGAATCGCCGAAAAAGCCCCGGTAGACGACGCCGAAATCGAGACTGACGATATCGCCCGCCTTGAGCTTGCGCCCCGAGGGGATACCGTGAACGATCTCGTCGTTGATCGACACGCACAGGCACTTGGGATAGACCACGCCGCGCGGCGCATAGCCCTTGAAGGCGGGCTGAGCGCCCTTTTCGTAAATCAGCTTTTCGGCCATCCGGTCCAAGTCGTCGGTAGTGACTCCGGGGCGCACGGCCGCGGCCAGCGCCTCGAGAATCTCGGCGACGATCCGGTTCGCCTGGCGCATCAGGGCGATCTCTTCGGTGGTCTTGAGCAGGATCACGCCGACCCCTTGGCCCGTCTGGCCACCGGCTCGGCGCCGGCGCCGAGTGCGTTCAGGATTCGCTCGCTGATTTCATCCGGCCGTCCCACTCCGTCGACCCGATAGAGCAGCCCCAGCCGCTCGTAATGCTCGAGCAGCGGGCGGGTGTTGGCCTTATAGACCTCCATCCGCATCCGCACCGTGTCTTCGGCGTCGTCGTCGCGCTGGTAAAGCTCGCCGTTGCAAACATTGCAGACGTTGACGTTGCGCGGGGGATCGAAAATCGTGTGATACATCGCGCCACAGTTGCGGCAGGTGCGCCGCCCCGAAATCCGCTTCACCACGTCTTCGTCGGGAACGATGATCGCAATGACCTTGTCGAGCACCGGGCCGCGGATGTCGAGCCGCTTCTTCAGCGCCTCGGCCTGCGCGACCGTGCGCGGAAAGCCGTCCAAAATAAAGCCGGCCTGCGCATCGGCTTTTTGCAAACGCTCTTCAATCAATTGCAGCACGAAGTCATCCGGGACCAGGTTACCCTGGTCCATATAGCTCTTCGCCTGCGTTCCCAGCGGCGTACGGCGCCGCACCGCGTCGCGCAACAGATCGCCGCTGGCGATCTGCGGCACCTTAAGCCGCTCCGCCAGCAGCCGCGCCTGAGTGCCCTTACCCGCCGCGGGTGGACCAAGCAACACCAACCGCACCGGCTATCCTCTCCTCGACTTGATCCGCCCCCGCCGCATGAAGCCCTCATAGTTGCGCGTCAGCAGATGGGTCTCGATCTGCGCCACCGTATCGAGTGCGACTCCGACCACGATCAGCATCGCGGTGCCGCCGAAGTAGAACGGCACGTTGAAGCGCTGAATCAGGATCGTGGGCAAGACGCACACCGCGCTGACGTAAATCGCGCCGCCGAGCGTGATCCGCGACAGCACCCGGTCAATGTACTCGGCGGTGAAGCGTCCCGGCCGGATCCCGGGAATAAAGCCGCCGTTCTTCTTCAAATTGTCGGCAACGTCGACCGGGTTGAAAGTAACTGCCGTATAGAAGTAGCAGAAGAAGACGATCAACGCGACGTAGACCACATCATATACCAGGCCGCCCGGCGTGAGTAGCGACGAATAGTCCTTGAGCCACGGAACGAAAGTGGCCACCGTCGCCGGAAAGACCAGGATCGACGAAGCGAAAATCGGCGGGATCACGCCCGAGGTGTTGATCTTGAGCGGCAGATGGGACGTCTGGCCGCCATACATCCGGCGGCCCACCACCCGGCGCGCGTACTGGATCGGGATCCGGCGCTGGCTGGTCTCGACGTACACGATTCCACCCATCACGAAGGCCGCGACCGCCACGATAAAGAGCAGCAGGAAGATACTCATTTCGCCCTCGCGGACGAACTGGGCAGTGACGCCGATCGCGCTGGGCAGACGGGCAATAATCCCGGCCATGATAATCAGCGAGATGCCATTGCCGATGCCGCGCTCGGTAATCTGCTCGCCGATCCACATGATGAAGATCGTACCCGCGGTCAGGGTCAGGATAGTCAGAATGCGGAAACCCCAGCCCGGGTTGTAGACCACCGAACCGCCGCCCGGCGCCTGGATCTTCTCCAGCGAGATCGCGATCATCAGGCCCTGCAGGATCGCGAGCCCGACCGTGCCGTAGCGCGTGTACTGCGCGATCTTGCGGCGCCCCGCTTCGCCTTCCTTATACAACTCGTCCAGATACGGCGAGGCGATTTTCATCAGGTCAAGGATGATCGCGACCGAGATATAGGGCATGATTCCCAGCGCGAAGACCGAAAACCGTTCCAGCGCGCCGCCCGAGAACAGGTTGATCCAGCCGAACAGGGTCGAGCGCGCCGCGTCGAAGAACGAGGCCAGCGCCTGCCCGTCGATCCCCGGAGTCGGGACCGCGACACCCGCTCGATAAACCGCCAGCATCGCGGCCGTGAAAAACAGCCGGCGGCGCAATTCCGGGATGCGCGAGGCGTTTGAGAACCCCTCAAGCATTCGGTTCTAGGTGCCTTGCAGCAACTCCGCGACTCCGCCTGCGGCGGCGATTTTTGCACGCGCGCCTGCCGAAAAGGCGTGCGCCTTGACCGTCAGTTTGTCTTCAACTCGCCGTCGCCAAGCACTTTGATCATCCGGCCGGCGGCCACCAGGCCGCGCTCGGCCATCGCCTGCGGATCGATCGTCGCGCCGTCGGCGAAGATCGAAAACCGCCCGAGATTAACGTGCGCGAACTCTTCGCGGCGGGTGGCATTCTTCTGCAAGCGGCGAAACCCACGCTTGGGCAGCCGCCGTTGAGCGGCATCTGGCCGCCTTCGTAGCCGGGCGGAGTATTGCCGCCGCTGCGCGAGCCTTTGCCCTTATAGCCGCGGCCCGCAGTCTTGCCGTGACCGGAGCCGATTCCGCGGCCGATCCGCTTGCGCCGCGTCTTGGAGCCCGGAGACGGTTTCAGCGTACTCAAATCCATTGTTAAATGCCGTCAGTCTCTATTTGGTCTGCACTTCGACCAGATGCGCTACGCGGCGGAGCATGCCGTCGACCATCGGAGTCCGCGTGAGCGTGCGGGTTCGACCGACGCGCGTCAGCCCCAAGCCTCTGAGCGTCTCGTGCACGCGCACCTTGGTACCGATCGGACTACGCACCAGCCGTACATTTATAGTTTCGGACATACCTTAATATTCCCGATTCGTCAGGCCGCCTGGGGCCGTTCCGGTTCGTGTCCGCGCGAGCGGGCGATCTCTTTGGGATCACGCAACTCGGTCAGCGCCTGCAACGTCGCCTTGACCAGGTTATGCGGGTTGGACGAACCCAGCCGCTTGGTCAGGATGTTGCGGATTCCCGCCAACTCGACCACCGCTCGTACGCCGCCGGCCGCGATAACTCCGGTGCCTTCGGCGGCGGGTTTCAGGATCACCCTGCCCGCGCCGAAACGTCCCAGCACTTCGTACGGGATAGTCCCGCCCTTGACTGGGACGCGTACCAGGCTCTTGCGGGCGCGGTCGACCCCCTTGCGAATCGCTTCGGGAACCTCGTTGGCCTTGCCGAGTCCGAAGCCGACCAGGCCGTTCTGATCGCCCGCTACGACCAGCGCACTGAAACTGAAGCGCCGGCCGCCCTTGACGACCTTGGCGACGCGGTTGATATGCACGACCTTTTCCTTCAGCTCGAGTCCCTGGGGATCTATACGCTCAGCCACTATGGTTTATCCTGTCGGTCCGCTTTTCCTGCTGACTATTCCGAGTTCGAGGTTCTTAGAACTTCAGTCCGGCCTCGCGGGCCGCGTCGGCCAAGGCCTTGACCCGGCCATGATAGAGAAAGCCGTTACGATCGAAGATCACTTCCTTGATCCCGCTCTGGAGGCATCGCGCGGCGATCGCCTTGCCCACCGCTTTCGCGGCCGGAACATTGCTTTTCTTCTTCACCGCTTCGGGCAGCTCGGCGCCCAGCGTCGACGCCGCGAACAGCGTGCGGCCCGACTGATCCGAGATGATCTGCGCGTAAATGTGATGCAGCGAGCGATAGATCGAGAGCCGCGGACGCACATCGCTCCCGATGACTTTGCGCCTGACGCGATCGCGCCGCGCAGTACGTTTTTCCACTTTCTGAGAGGGCATGACAGTTCGATTCCCGGTAGTTCCTCTAAAATTTAGGCCGCGCTCGCGCTCGCCGCAGCCTTGCCCGCCTTGCGGCGGATCGTTTCGGTTGAGTACTTGATACCCTTCCCCTTGTACGGCTCCGGCGGTCTAAGCTCGCGGATTTGCGCCGCCACCGCGCCCAGCAACTGGCGGTCGCAGCTCTCCAGCGTCATGAGTACCTGGCGTTCGACCTTGGCGGTCACGCCCGGCGGCAACTGATACACAATCGGATGGGAGTATCCCAGCGTCATCTGGATGTTGGCGCCTTTGACCTCGGCCCGATAACCCACGCCGTTGATCTCAAGCACGCGCGTGAAGCCCTTGCTCACACCCTCGGCCATGTTGGCCGCGAGCTTGCGCATCAGACCGTGCTTCGAGCGCTCGGGCTGGGAGTCGCCAGGGCGGGTAACAACCATTTTCGAGTCTTTGATCTCCACGCCGAAGCCCGGCGCAAGCTTCAGCTCGAGCTTGCCCTTGGGCCCTTCGACCTTGAGAATTCCGTCGGCCACGTCAGCCTTGACGTTCTTCTCGAGCACGATGGGCAGTCTTCCGATACGCGACATGCGACCGTACCTCTACCAGATCGCCAGCAGGATCTCGCCGCCGACCTTCTTGCGGCGCGCCTCACGGTCGGTCATCACGCCGAGCGGGGTCGACAGCACCTGAACGCCCAGCCCGCCGCGTACTTTCGGGATATCCCGCACACCCGTATAGCGCCGCAGGCTGGGCCGGCTGACGCGCCTGAGACCGCGAATCACCGACTCGCGCTTTTCCGAATAGCGCAGCTTGAGCGCAAGCTTGCGCTTGTGGCGCTCCCGCCGGCTTCGACGCCGCCAGAAATCCTTCGGCGACCAGCACCCGGCAAATCGCCTCGCGCACGCGCGAATGCGGGATCTCGACACGCTCGTGCCGCGCGTGCATCGCGTTGCGAATCCTGGTCAACAACTCCGCGATCGGATCGGTTTGCGACATCAGCTTGAAACCTTTACCAACTCGCCTTGACGACGCCCGGCAACTGGCCGCTTAAGCGCGAGCTTGCGCAGGCACAGGCGGCACATCTTGAAAGCGCCGGTAATAGGCGCGGGGGCGTCCGCACAGCGGACAGCGGTTATGCTGCGCGCACCTTGAACTTCGGCGTGCGCCGCGCCTTTACCCTCAGGCAGGTTTTTGCCATCTCAGTTCACCTGCGCTGCCGGGCTGCCGGTGCCGGGGCCGTCGGGGTCGCCTGCCCCGGCTGCGTCGGAGCGGCCGCGCGTTCGCGTTCCAGCGCGCCGCGAAACGGCATGCCGAGCGAGTGCAGCAGCATCTGGCCCTCGAAATCGCTGCGCGCCGTAGTGATGATCGAAATCGTCATGCCCTTCACCTTCTCGACCTTGTCGAGGTTGAGCTCGGCAAAAATCGTATGTTCGCGCAGGCCCAGCGAGTAATTGCCGCGCCCGTCGAAGGCCTTGTCGCTGACGCCGCGGAAGTCGCGCACGCGCGGCAGGGCGACATTCACCAGCCGATCGAAAAATTCCCACATCCGCTCGCGCCGCAGCGTGACCATCGCGCCGATCGGCATTCCCTCGCGCAGCTTGAAATTCGAAATCGCCTTGCGCGCGCGGGTGATGACCGGCTTCTGGCCGGTGATCTGCTCGAGCTCCTCGGCCGCGGCGTCGAGCACCTTGACGTTCTCGCGCGCCTCGCTGAGCGCCATGTTGATCACGATCTTGTCCAGGCGCGGCACGCGCAGCTTGTTGTCGATCTTAAGCTCGCGCATCAGATGCCGGCACGATCTCCTGCTCGTAGCGCACGCGCAGCCGGGCCGGCACCCTGGGCTCGGGCGCCGCCGGCTTCGGCCGGCTGCTCGGCGGCCGCCTGCTTGTCGGGCGCGGCACCCTTGGGCGGCCGTTTGGCCTTGGCCGGCCGGCCACCCTGTCGGGCGCACCGCCCTTGTCGGGCCGGTTGGCCTTTTCGGCTTTGCGCCCTTGCGGCTTTTCGTTTCGTCGGCCATCAGTCGTTACCCAGTGATTCGCCGCAGCGCCGGCAGATCCGCGTCCGCTGCTCCGTCGGCCGCCGCTTTAATTCCGATCCGCACCGGCGCGTTGCAGCGGTCGCAGAAAATCATCACGTTGAGAAATCGACGGCGCTTCCTTCTCGACGATTCCGCCCGGACTGGCGGCGCCGCGCGGCCTGCGAATGGCGCTTGACGACATTGAGCCGCTCGATCACCACCCGCGCGGCTTTCCGGCATCACCCGCATCACCTTGCCGGTCTTGCCGCGATCGCGCCCGGCGATCACCATCACCATGTCGTTCTTCTGGATGCGGCTCCGGGGCCGGTCGGATTCGCGTGCGCGCGCCGCCGCCATCACAGCACCTCCGGCGCGAGCGAGATAATCTTCAGAAAGCGCTTGGCGCGCAGCTCGCGCGCGACCGGCCCGAAGATACGCGTGCCGATCGGCTCGTGCTGGGCGTCGAGCAGCACCGCCGAATTGTCGTCGAAGCGGATATAGCTGCCGTCGCTGCGGCTGATTTCCTTGCGGTGCGCACGATCACGGCGCGGGTCACTTCGCCTTTTTTGACCTTGGCGTTGGGAATCGCTTCCTTGACCGAGACCACGATAACGTCGCCGACCGTCGCATACCTGCGCCGCGAGCCGCCCAGCACCTTGATACATTGCACCTTGCGGGCGCCGGAATTATCCGCCACATCAAGCACTGTCCGCGTCTGCACCATCGCCGCTGCCGCTCCTCAGCGCTGCCGCCTTCGCGAGATCTGGCTGACGCGCCAGCGCTTGTTCTTGGAGAGCGGGCGCGATTCGATAATCATCACGCGATCGCCCTCGTGGCATTCGCGCTTTTTCGTCATGCGCCATGAAGCGCGAGCGCCGCTGGATCCGTTTGCCATACAGGCGGATGCTGGACCAGCCGGTCGACCTGCACCACCACGGTCTTGGTCATCGGGCGGCAACCACCACGCCTTCGCGCCGCTTAACTCGCTGCCGCATCGCTGACCTTGCCGCCTGCGCCGGTCGCCGGCGCCGCCGATCTTCTGCTTGAGCACGGTCTTGATCCGCGCCAATTCCTTGCGCGCCCGGCGGTAGCCCGACGGATTGTCGAGCTGGTTGGTGCGCAGCTTGAGCCGCAGCCGGAAGATCTCTTCGCGGGCTTCGCGCTCCTTGACGCGCAGGTCTTCGGCGCTCATCTGCCTGAGTTCGTCAAGCTCCAAGGGCTCCTCCCTCCCGTTCGACCACGATCGTCTTGATCGGCAGCTTATGCGCCGCCAGCCGCATCGCCTCGCGCGCGGTGGCGTGGTCGACGCCTTCCATCTCGAACAGGATCCGCCCCGGCCGCACGCGCGCGACCCATCCTTCCGGGCGGTCCCTTGCCCTTGCCCATCCGGGTTTCGGCCGGCTTCTTGGTAAAGGGCTTGTCGGGAAAGACGCGGATCCAGACGCGGCCGCCGCGCTTGATATGGCGCGTCAGCGCGATACGGGCGGCTTCGAGCGCGCGCGCATCGACGCGCGCGGTCTCCAGGCTCTTGAGGCCGAAGTCGCCGAACGCCAGCTCCACGCCGCGCGATTCGGTGCCGCGCACGCGGCCCTTCTGCATCTTGCGGTATTTTACTTTCTTCGGTGCGAGCATCGCTGCTGTCTACTTCGACGTCCTGCTGCGCGTGCCGCGCCCGCGCGCTTGGCCTCTTCTTCCTGGCGGGTCAGAATTTCGCCGCGGAAAATCCAGACCTTGATGCCGATCACGCCGTAGGTGGTGCTGCGCCTCGGCAAAGCCGTAGGCGACGTCGGCGCGCAGCGTCTGCAGCGGCACGCGCCCCTCGCGATACCATTCCCGGCGCGCGATTTCCGCGCCCGCCAGGCGTCCCGAGACCTGCACCTTGACGCCCTGCGCGCCCATCCGCATCGCGCGCGTCACCGCTTCTTTCATCGCGCGCCGAAACGCCACGCGCCGTTCGAGCTGCAAGGCGATATTCTCGGCCACCAGTTGCGGATCGAGGTCGGGCCGCCGCACCTCATGAATATTGATGAAGGCTTCCTTGCCCTTCATCAATTTCTGCATGTCGGCCTTGAGCTTCTCGATCTCGACGCCCTTCTTGCCGATCACGATTCCGGGCCGCGCGGTGTGAATATTGATCTTGGCCTTGTTGGCCATCCGCTCGATCTCGATCCGCGAGATTCCCGCATGATAGAGCCGCTTCTTGATAAACTCGCGCAGCTTCAGATCTTCGTGCAGCAACGTCCGCATAGCCATGACTGGCGAACCACTTCGAGTCCCAGCCCTCGATAATTCCGAGTCGCAGTCCGCGCGGATGTGCCTTCTGTCCCATATGGCTCCTACGCCGGCCGCTCGTCGATCACCACGGTCAGGTGGCTGGTGCGTTTCAGGATCGGCGTCACGTTCATATGCGCTCGCGGCAGCGAGCGCTTCGAGATCGGGCCGGTTTCGGCCGTCGCACGTTTCACGTACAGCCGGTCTTCGTCGACGTTCTGCTGATTGCGCGCGTTGGCGACTGCCGACAACAAGACTCTTGGAGACGATCTTGGCGCCCTTCTTGGGCGTAAACTCGAGGATCGAGAGCGCCTCATCGACACGTTTGCCGTTGACCAGATCGCACACCAGCCTGAGCTTCTGCGGCGAGATCCTGACGAACCGGTTTCTCGCTATTGCTTCCATTGGTCGATCGGCTCACCGCGCACCCGGCTTGGGTGCCGCCGCGGCCGGAGCAGCCGCGGCCGATGCGGCCGCGCCCCCCGCCGGCGCCCCACTCGGCTTGACCTCGCCCTTGCGCTCGCCCGCATGGCCGTGGAAGGTGCGCGTGGGCGAAAATTCGCCGAGCTTGTGCCCGACCATGTTCTCCGTGCAGTAGACCGGAATGAACTTGTGGCCGTTATGCACCGCGAAGGTCAGCCCGATCATCTCAGGAAGAATCATCGAGCGGCGCGACCAGGTCCGGATAATCCGCTTGTCGGCCGAACCGGAGGCCTCGTTAACCTTCTTCTTCAGATGTCCGTCGATGAACGGACCTTTTTTCATTGACCGGGGCATCTATTGTCTCAACTGTCTCAAACCGGTTTGCCTCAACCGCGCTTGCCGCGCGGGCGGCGGCTCACGATATAACGATCGGACGGCTTCTTGCCGCGGGTCTTGTAGCCCTTGGTCGGCGTTCCCCACGGCGATTGCGGATGGTTGCCTTTGGAGCGGCCTTCGCCGCCGCCGTGCGGATGGTCGACCGGATTCATCGCCATCCCGCGCACATGCGGGCGCCATCCCATATGGCGGTTGCGGCCGGCCTTGCCGATCGAGATATTCTCGTGCTCGAGATTGCCGACCTGCCCGATCGTCGCGCGGCACTCCGCCTGCACCATCCGCTGCTCGCCCGAGGGCAGCTTGAGCAGCGCGAACTTGCCTTCCTTGGCCATCAACTGCGCCATCGCACCCGCGCCGCGCGCCATCTGCGCGCCCGCGCCGGGCTTCAGCTCGATGGCGTGGACGAAGGTTCCCAGCGGGATGTTCTTCAGCGCCAGCGCGTTGCCCGGCTTGATATCGGCCTGCGGGCCGGATTCGACCGGATCGCCGGCCTTGAGTCCTTCCGGCGCCAGGATATAGCGTTTTTCGCCGTCCGCGTAATGCAGCAGCGCGATATTGGCCGAGCGGTTGGGATCGTACTCCAGCGCCGCGACCGTCGCCGTCACGCCGTCCTTGTTGCGCTTGAAGTCGATCAGGCGCAACTGGCGCTTGTTGCCGCCGCCGCGATGGCGCATCGTCATGCGCCCGCGATTGTTGCGGCCTCCCGAATGGGTGAGCGGCGCGACCAGCCGCTTCTCGGGCTTCTTCTTCGCCAGCGCGGAGAAGTCCGCCAACTGCATAAAGCGCTGGCCGGGCGTGCGCGGATTTAGCTGGATCACTGCCATCGCAATTTAGCCTGTCCTAGACACCCTCGAAGAATTCGATCCGGTCGCCCTCTTTGAGCGTGACGTAAGCCTTCTTCCAGTCCGGCTTCTTGCCGGTCGACGCGTCCGCGCGTCCGCTTCTTGCCCATGAAGTTGGCGGTCCTGACCTTCAGCACGGTGACTTTGAACAGCTGCTCGACGCTCTGCGCGAATCGCGCCCTTGCTCGCCGCCCGGATGCACGCGAAACACCACCTGATTCGCCTTCTCGCTGACGGCGGTGCCCTTCTCCGTGACGCAGCGGGCCGATAATCAGGCTCTCCTGGTTCATTGCGCCGCGCCTCCCAGCCGCTGCTCGAGCGCGCGCGCCGTATTGGCCGTCATCAGGAGCTCGTCGTAGTTCAGCACGTCGTAAACATTAAGCCCCGCCAAAGGCAGGACCTTATGCGCCGCCAGGTTGCGCGCCGCGCGCGCAAAGCCTTCTTCGCCCTCGCCGATCACGATCAACGCGTGCTTGAACTCCAGCGAATCGAGGATCGCCTTGGCCGCCTTGGTCTTGGCCTCGGACAGCTCGAGCGACTCGATCACCTTCAGCTTGCCGTTGGCGCGCGCGATCGGAGATCGCCAGGCACAGCGCGTGACGCCAGGCCTTGCTTGGGCATCTTGTACGAATAGTCCCGCGGCTGCGGGCCGAAGGTCGTCCCGCCATGACGCCACAGCGGGGAGCGCGTTGAGCCGGCCCGCGCGCGTCCAGTGCCCTTTTGCCGCCAGGGCTTGCGGCCGCCGCCGGAGATCAGCCCGCGAGTCTTGGTGGCTGCGGTGCCCGCGCGCCGCTTCGCGAGCTGCATCCGCACGGCCTCGTGCAGCACGCCGGTATCGCCCGCGCGGCCGAAGACGCGCCCGGAGACTTCAATCTCGCCCACGCGCTCGCGCTGCGGCCGAGATAGAGCGGCAGCTTGACCGCTTCGATTTGCGCCTGCTCTCAGCCATGGGCGACCACGATCGGTTCGATGCCGCGGCTTGGCGGCATGCTTGACGGTAACGATTGCGCCGTCGGCGCCCGGCACCGCGCCGGCAACCGCGATCGCGTTGTCTTCCGCGAGCACCTCGACCACTTCGAGATTCAGTATCGTTGCGGCTTCGTTGCCCATCTGCCCCGCCATCCGCAGTCCCTTGCGGACGCGGCCCGGGTACGAGCGGTTACCGATCGAGCCGCCGTGGCGGAAGTATTCGTGCGTGCCGTGCGAGCCGGGAAAACCGGAGAAGTGATGGCGCTTGATCACGCCCGCATAGCCGCGGCCCTTTGGAGACCGCACTCACGTCAACCACGTCGCCGGCCTTGAATACTTCGGTGGGCGCGATGCCTGTCCGAGCTTGAGTTCGCCTTCGCCGACCCGGCGGAATTCGCGCGTCGCGACGCCGGCCGCGACGTCGCTTTTGGCGAAATGGCCGCGCATAGGTTTGGTCACGCGGCTGAGCTTCTTTCTTCCGAACGTGACCTGCACCGCTTCGTAACCGTCAGCCGGCATGGTCTTAAGCTGGGTCACCGTGCACGGCCCGAGCTGGATCACGGTGACGCCGCGCACGCGCCCGGCGGCATCGTTGACCTCGGTCATGCCGAGTTTTTTTCCGATCAGTCCGCTGAGCATCGCGCTACTCGAGTTTGATTTCCACGTCCACGCCGGCGGCCAGATCGAGCTTGCCCAGCGCGTCGATGGTCTGCTGGGTCGGCTCGAGCACGTCGAGCAGCCGCTTGTGGGTGCGAATTTCGAAATGCTCGCGCGACTTCTTGTCGACATGCGGCGAGCGGTTGACGGTGAAGCGCTCGATCCGGGTCGGCAGCGGAATCGGGCCGGCGACGCGTCCGCCGGTGCGGCGGATGGTATCCACGATTTCACGCACCGACTGGTCGAGCAGCCGGTAGTCGTACGCTTTCAGTCGGATGCGGATTTTTTCGTTCATCCCAGCCACGTGTCGAATTTCGCTCCCTATACCCCCGGAAAATCGTTACTTCAGAATCTTCGAAACCACGCCGGCGCCGACCGTGCGGCCGCCCTCGCGGATAGCGAAGCGCAACCCTTCGTCCATCGCGACCGGCGTGATCAGTTCGCCGAAAATCTTGATGTTGTCGCCCGGCATCACCATCTCGGTGCCTTCGGGCAGCGTCAGCACGCCCGTCACGTCGGTGGTGCGGAAGTAGAACTGCGGGCGGTAGCCGGTGAAGAACGGCGTATGGCGCCCGCCTTCTTCCTTGGTGAGGACGTAGGCCGAGGCCTCGAAGTTGGTGTGCGGCGTGATCGAGCCGGGCTGCGCCAGGACCTGGCCGCGCTCGACTTCCTCGCGCTTGAGCCCGCGCAGCAGCACGCCCACATTGTCGCCCGCCTGGCCTTCGTCGAGGATCTTGCGGAACATCTCGACGCCGGTGACGACGGTCTTCTGGGTATCCTTGAAGCCGACGATCTCGACTTCCTCGCTGACCTTGACCCGGCCGCTCTCGATCCGGCCGGTAACCACGGTGCCGCGTCCCGAGATCGAGAACACGTCTTCGATCGGCATCAGGAACGGCTTGTCGGTTTCGCGCTTGGGCTGCGGTATATAGCTGTCGACCGCCTCCATCAGATCAAGGATCGGCATTGCAGTTGGGGCAGTCGTCCTTGCCGCATCCGCACTCCAGCGCCTTCAGCGCGCTGCCGCGAATAACGGGCACGTCGTCGCCCGGGAAATTGGCGTAGCTTCTTGAGCAGGTCGCGCACTTCGAGCTCGACCAGGTCGAGCAATTCGGGATCGTCGACCATATCGACCTTGTTCATGAAGACCACGATCGCGGGCACGCCGACCTGACGGGCGAGCAGGATATGCTCGCGGGTCTGCGGCATCGGGCCGTCGTTGGCGCCGACTACCAGGATCGCGCCGTCCATCTGGGCGGCGCCGGTGATCATGTTCTTGATGTAGTCGGCATGGCCCGGACAATCGACGTGCGCGTAATGGCGGGCGGTGGTCTGATATTCGACGTGCGCGATTGCGATCGTGATGCCGCGTTCGCGCTCCTCGGGCGCCTTGTCGATCTTGTCGAAGGCCGTGAACTGCGCAAGCTTCTTCGACGCCAGCACCTTGGTAATCGCCGCGGTCAGTGTGGTCTTGCCGTGATCGATATGGCCAATCGTGCCGACGTTGGCGTGCGGCTTGTTTCTTTCAAATTTAGCCTTGCCCATCGTAATCTCCTCGCGAAAACGGCCGGCTCGCCCCTAAGCTCTCGCGCGCGTTTCGCCGGCTTCACCGTCGCGCGCGGTCAGTTCCAGATGAACGGCTGCGGCACCGGCTCGTACACCGCAAACTGCATAGTGTAGGTCGCGCGGCCCTGGGTGATCGAGCGGAGCCGGGTCGCATACCCGAACATCGTGGCCAGCGGTACCCGCGCCTCGATCACCTGCGCGCCCGCCCGATTCTCCATGTCCAGAATCTTGCCGCGGCGCGAGTTCAGGTCGCCGATAACTTCGCCCATGAATTCCTGGGGCGTGACCACTTCCACATCCATCACCGGTTCGAGCAGCACCGGGCTCGGCCTTCTCGGCCGCCTCGCTGGAACGCCATCGAGCCGGCGATCTTGAACGCCATCTCCGACGAATCGACGTCGTGATACTTGCCGTCGAGCAGGGTGGCCTTGATATCGACCATCGGATAGCCCGCCAGCACGCCGGTTTCCATCGCCTCGTCGATCCCGTCCTCGACCGACGGGATAAAGTTGCGCGGAATCGAGCCGCCCTTGGTGGCGTCGACGAACTCGAAGCCGACGCCCTTGCCCAGCGGCTCGATGCGAATCTCGACCACACCGAACTGGCCATGGCCGCCGCTCTGGCGCACGAAGCGGCCCTCGGCTTCCGCCGGCTTGCGGATCGTCTCGCGATAGGCGACCTGCGGCTTGCCGACGTTGGCGTCGACCTTGAACTCGCGCAGCAGCCGGTCGACGATAATTTCCAGATGCAACTCGCCCATCCCGGCGATCAGGGTCTGGCCGGTTTCCTTATCGCTGGTGACCCGAAACGACGGATCCTCCTTGGCAAGCTTGTTGAGCGACTCGCCGAGCCGATCCTGATCGGCCTTGGTCTTGGGCTCGATCGCGATCTGGATGACCGGCTCGGGAAACTCGATCGACTCGAGCACGATCGGATGGGCCGGGTCGCATAGCGTGTCGCCGGTGGTGGTATCGCGCAGGCCGACCGCGCAGATATCGCCCGCCAGCACCTCGGAGATTTCTTCGCGCTTGTTGGCGTGCATCTTGACCAGGCGCCCGATCCGCTCGCGCTTGCCCTTGGTCGAATTGAGCACCGAGGCGCCGCTTTCGAGCTGCCCCGAGTAGACCCGCATAAAGGTCAGCGTGCCGATATACGGATCGGTCATGATCTTGAACGCCAGCGCCGCGAACGGCGCGTCGTCGCGCGGCCAGCGCTCTTCCAGCTTCTCGTCGACCTTGCCCACCACCGGCGGCACATCCAGCGGCGAGGGCAGGTAATCGACCACCGCGTCGAGCATCGGCTGCACGCCCTTGTTGCGGAACGCCGAGCCCAGCAGCACCGGCACCAGCTTGCATATTGAGCGTGGCGGCGCGAATCGCCTTCTCGAGATGCGGCCGCCTCGGGGCTTTTGCCCTCGAGGATACAGCTCCATCAGCTGCTCGTCGTGATCGGCCAGCGCCTCGATCAGCTTGTCGCGGTAGCCCTTCGCCTGCTCCCGCAACTCCTCGGGAATCGGCTCGACGGTGAAGTCCGCGCCGAGCGTATCGCTCGTCCCAGATGAGCGCGCGCTCCTCGATCAGGTCGATCACGCCGCGAAATTTCTCTTCGGCGCCGATCGGGAGCTGCAGCAGCAGCGGCGTGGCCTTGAGCTTGCTCGCGAATCTCGCCGATCACGCGCTCGAAATCGGCGCCCACGCGGTCCATCTTGTTGATGAACGCGATGCGCGGGCACGTGATATTTGTCGGCCTGGCGCCAGACCGTCTCGGACTGCGGCTCGACGCCGCCCACCGCGCAGAACACCGCCACCGCGCCGTCCAGCACGCGCAGGCTGCGTTCGACTTCGATCGTGAAATCGACGTGGCCGGGCGTATCGATAATATTGATCCGATGATCGCGCCAGAAACAGGTGGTCGCGGCCGAGGTGATCGTGATGCCGCGCTCCTGCTCCTGCACCATCCAGTCCATCGTCGCGGTGCCTTCGTGCACCTCGCCGATCTTGTAGTTGATGCCGGTGTAGTAGAGCACCCGCTCGGTAGTCGTGGTCTTACCGGCATCGATATGCGCCATGATGCCGATATTGCGCACCCGTTCTATTGGAGTTTCACGAGCCATCTGAAAACTACTCGGTATTACCAGCGATAATGGGCGAAGGCCTTGTTGGCCTCCGCCATCCGATGGGTATCTTCGCGTTTCTTGACCGCCCCGCCCCGATTGGCCGCGGCCTCGAGAATCTCGCCGCCAGCCGCTCCTGCATCGATTTCTCGCCGCGCGCCCGCGCCGCCGCCACCAGCCATCGCATCGCCAGCGAGGTGCGCCGCTGCGGCCGCACTTCGACCGGCACCTGATAGTTGGCGCCGCCGACCCGCCGCGAGCGGACCTCGACCGCCGGCCGGACATTCTCCAGCGCGCGCTTGAAGACCACCAGCCCGTCTTCTTTGGTGCGCTCGGCGACGTGCTCGATCGCGCCGTAGAGAATCCGCTCCGCGACCGATTTCTTGCCCCGCTCCATCACGATGTTGACGAACTTCGCCACCGTGCGGTCGTGGAACTTTGGGTCCGGGGCTACTTCCCGGACTTTAGCCTGGCCTTTGCGTGACATGAACTTCTACTTGGGCTTCTTCGAGCCGTATTTCGAGCGGCCCTTGCGCCGTTCCTGCACGCCGATCGAATCCAGCGTGCCGCGGACCACGTGATAGCGCACGCCCGGCAGATCCTTGACGCGGCCGCCGCGAATCAGCACCACCGAATGCTCCTGCAGGTTGTGTCCCACGCCGGGAATATAAGTAGTGACTTCGTAGCCATTGGACAGCCGCACGCGCGCCACCTTGCGCAGGGCCGAGTTGGGCTTCTTGGGCGTGGTGGTCTTGACCTGCGTGCAGACGCCGCGCTTTTGCGGCGAGCCCTGCAGCGCCGGCGCGCTGGTCTTGTAGCGCTTCTTGACGCGCGCTCCGCGGATCAATTGGTTGATAGTCGGCACGTTTATAACTTCTTCTCTCGGCTACGGACTTTCGTCGCGCATCCCGCGTCGATCCGTCGCGCTTTACGGCCGCGAGTCTCGGAACCAAGCGGCGGATGCCAAACAAACCCCCCAAGGGCATGACTCGCCCTTGGGGGAATACCCATACTTAGGAAAAAATAACCATCGTGTCAATCTCCGGCCCACCTGCGGCTGCAGTTCCGCCTCGGGCGGCCCGGCTTCTTCGGCCTCGGCGTGCCCTCGACCTTGATCTCGATCCGGTTGTACGAGGGCATCCCGGTGCCGGCCGGGATCAGCCGGCCCATGATCACGTTTTCCTTCAGCCCGACCAGCCGGTCGACCTTGCCGTTGATCGCGGCCTCGGTCAGCACCCGGGTGGTCTCCTGGAAGGAGGCCGCCGAGATGAAGCTCTCGGTCGACAGCGAGGCCTTGGTGATCCCGAGCAGCAGCGGCTCGGCGATCGCCGGCTCGCCGCCCTTGGTCAGGACGCGGCCGTTCTCCTCGTCGAAGCGCCACTTCTCGACCTGGTCGCCGACCAGGAAATCGGTGTCGCCGACCTCCTTGATCCGCACCCGCCGCAGCATCTGGCGCACGATCACCTCGATATGCTTGTCGTTGATACGCACGCCCTGCAGCCGGTAAATCTCCTGGATTTCGTCGACCAGGTATTTGGCCAGCGCCTTCTCGCCCAGGATTGTCAGGATGTCGTGCGGATTGGACGAGCCCTCCATCAGCGGCTCGCCGGCCTTGACGAAATCGCCCTCGTGCACGCCGATATGCTTGCCCTTGGGGATCAGGTACTCGCGCGGCTCGCCGACTTCCGGCGTGACCACGACCTTGCGCTTGCCCTTGGTGTCCTTGCCGAAGGAGACCTGCCCGTCGATCTCCGAGATGACGGCGAATTCCTTGGGCTTGCGCGCCTCGAACAGCTCCGCCACCCGCGGCAGACCGCCGGTGATGTCCTTGGTCTTGGTGGTTTCGCGCGGAATTTTGGCGATAACGTCGCCGGCGCTCGACCGCGGTACCTTCGGGCACGTTGATATACGCGCCGACCGGCAGGAAGTAGCGCGCGTACGACTCGCGTCTTGGAATCTTGGCGGTCTTGCCGCCGCGTCCTTGATCGAGATACGCGGCCGCACGTCGAGATCCTTGAACTCGACGATAACGTTGGAGCGCGCGCCGGTGCGCTCGTCGACCCGCTCTTCCATCGTCTTGCCTTCGAGGATGTCGCCGTACTTAACCGTGCCGCCGACCTCGGTGATGATCGGGGTCGTGTACGGATCCCATTCGGCGATCAGCTCGCCGGCCTTGACCCGCTCGCCGTCGGCCTTGCGCAGCTTGGCGCCGTAGACCAGCGGATAGCGCTCGCGTTCGCGCTCGCGCTGGATGCCGTCCTCGCCCACCACCGGCTCGGCGATTACCGCCTCGCCATGACGCGACATCACGACCAGACAAGCCGTCGCGGCTGCGCACCGTGTTGACGTCGTGCAGGCGGACGACGCCTTCGTTGCGGGCCTCCAGCGTGGTCTGCTCGGCGCGCCGGCTGGCGGTGCCGCCGATATGGAAGGTGCGCATCGTGAGCTGCGTGCCGGGCTCGCCGATCGATTGCGCGGCGATAATTCCGATCGCCTCGCCCAGGTTGACCAGATGCCCGCGGCCGAGGTCGCGCCCGTAGCACTTGACGCATACGCCCTGGCGCGACTGGCAGGTCAGCACCGAGCGGATTTTGACCCGCTCCGAGCCCGCGTCTTCGATCGCCTTGACCTTGTCCTCATCGATCATCTCGTTGGCGCGAACCAGCACCTCGTTGGTAAAGGGATCGCGGATGTCTTCCAGCGCCACGCGCCCGAGCACGCGGTCGCCGAGACCTTCGATGATCTCGCCGCCTTCGACCAGCGGCGTCATCTCGATTCCGTCGAGCGTGCCGCAATCGCGCTCGGTGATAATCGAGTCCTGCGCCACGTCGACCAGCCGGCGGGTCAGATAGCCGGAATTCGCGGTCTTGAGCGCGGTGTCGGCCAGACCCTTGCGCGCGCCATGGGTCGAGATGAAGTACTGCAGCACCGTCAGCCCTTCGCGGAAATTGGCGGTGATCGGGGTCTCGATAATTTCGCCCGACGGCTTGGCCATCAGGCCGCGCAATCCCGCGAGCTGGCGAATCTGCTGCTCGGAGCCGCGCGCGCCCGAGTCGGCCATGATGAAGATCGGGTTGAACGACGGCCCGCTGATATCCTTGCCGTTCTTGTCCTTGCCGAAGACCTGGGTCGAGAGCCCCTTGATCACCTCGCCGCCGATCTTGTCCTGGACCTCGGCCCAGATATCGACGACCTTGTTGTAGCGCTCGCCGTCGGTGATTACGCCGTTGTTGTACTGCTTCTGGATTTCGCTGACCTGCGACTGCGCTTCTTCGAGCAGCTCGGCCTTCTGCGGCGGAATCTTCATGTCCTTGATCGAGATCGAGATTCCGGCGCGGGTCGCGAAATCAAAGCCGATGTCCTTGAGGCGGTCGGCAAAGATGACCGTCGCCTTGTTGCCCGCGCGGCGATAGACGAGGTCGATCAGGTTGCCGAGCTCCTTCTTTTTCATGGTCTGGTTGACTTCGGCGAACGGCAGGCCCGGGCGGCACGATCTCGTAGAGCAGCACGCGGCCCGGCCGTGGTCTCGATGCGCTCGACTTTGGGCCGCACGGGCACGACCGGTGCGCCGTTGCCCTTGGCCGCGCGGCGCGCCTTGCTGCCTTTCCCGTCGGCGGCGGCTTTGCCGTCAGCGGCGGCGGCTTTGACCTCGACCGGCAGATCGCCCTCCTCGCGCTCCTGCTCGCCCTCTTTGACGGGCTGCATCCGCACCGTGATTCGCGCGTGCAGGTCGATTTCGCCGTGGTCGTAAGCGATTCGGACCTCCTCCGGATTGGAGAAGAACTTGCCTTCGCCCTTCGCCAACGGCCGGTCGCGCGTCATGTAGTACAGTCCGAGCACCATGTCCTGGGTGGGCACGATGATCGGCTTGCCGCTGGCGGGCGACAGGATATTGTTGGTTGACATCATGAGCGCGCGCGACTCGACCTGCGCTTCGATCGACAGCGGTATATGCACCGCCATCTGGTCGCCGTCGAAGTCAGCGTTGTACGCGACACAGACCAGCGGATGGAGCTGGATCGCGCGGCCCTCGATCAGGACCGGCTCAAACGCCTGGATCCCCAGTCGATGCAGCGTCGGGGCGCGATTCAGGAGCACCGGATGCTCGCGAATCACGTCGTCGAGGATGTCCCACACATCCTTGCTCTCTTTCTCGACCATCTTCTTGGCGCTCTTGATGGTCGTGACGTAGCCCTTTTCTTCGAGCTTGCTGTAGATGAAGGGCTTGAACAGCTCCAGCGCCATCTTCTTGGGCAATCCGCACTGATGGAGCCGCAGCTCGGGGCCGACCACGATTACGGAGCGGCCCGAGTAATCGACCCGCTTGCCGAGCAGGTTCTGACGGAAGCGGCCCGACTTACCCTTGAGCATGTCGCTGAGCGACTTGAGCGGACGCTTGGACGGTCCGGTGATTGCGCGGCCGCGCCGGCCATTGTCGAGCAGCGCGTCGACCGCTTCTTGCAGCATCCGCTTTTCGTTGCGGATGATGATATCGGGCGCGTTCAGCTCGATGAGCCTTTTCAGCCGGTTGTTGCGGTTGATGACGCGCCGGTAGAGATCGTTCAAGTCCGAAGTGGCGAAGCGCCCGCCGTCCAGCGGCACCAGCGGCCGCAGGTCGGGCGGAATCACCGGCAGGATCGTGAGGATCATCCATTCCGGCTTGTTGCCGGATTCGCGAAACGCGTTGGCGACCTTCAGCCGCTTGGCGACTTTCTTGCGCCGCGCCTCGCTGGCGGTGCTCTTCATCTCCTTGCGCAGATCTTCGGCGAGCTGGTCGAGATTGAGCGCGCCGAGCATCGTGCGAATCGCCTCGGCGCCCATGTAGGCCTTGAAGCCGTCGGCGTATTGCTCGCGCGCCTCGCGATACTTGCGCTCGGTCAGCAGCTCCTTGACCTGGAGCGGCGTTTCGCCCGGATCGGTCACGACATAGCACTCGAAGTACAGGACCTTCTCGAGTTCCTTGAGCGTCATGTCGAGCAGGGTGCCGATCCGCGAGGGCAGCGAGCGCAGGAACCAGATATGCGCAACCGGCGCGGCCAGATCGATATGACCCATCCGCTCGCGCCGGACCTTGGACTGGATCACCTCGACGCCGCACTTCTCGCAGACCACGCCCCGATGGCGCATCCGCTTGTACTTGCCGCAGTTGCACTCGTAGTCCTTGGTCGGGCCGAAGATTTTGGCGCAGAACAGCCCGTCGCGCTCGGGCTTGAAGGTCCGGTAGTTGATGGTCTCCGGCTTCTTGACCTCGCCGTGCGACCACGACCGGATCATCTCCGGCGACGCGATCGAAATCCGGATCGCGTTGAACAACAGCGGGTTCTTCGGCTTCTCAAAAATGCCAAAGAGATCTTCCATTACCTGTTCTCCCTGGAGCGCCGAGCTATTCGCCCTGCGGATGCTCGAGCAGTTCCATATTGAGGCACAGCGACTGGAGTTCCTTTACCATCACGTTGAACGACTCGGGCAGCCCCGGCTCGAGCGTGTTCTCACCCTTGACGATCGCTTCGTACATGCGCGTGCGGCCGGCCACGTCGTCGGACTTGACGGTCAGCATCTCCTGCAGCGTGTAGGCCGCGCCGTAGGCTTCCAGCGCCCAGACCTCCATCTCGCCCAGGCGCTGGCCGCCGAACTGGGCCTTGCCGCCCAGCGGCTGCTGGGTAACGAGGCTGTAGGGGCCGGTCGAGCGCGCGTGAATTTTGTCTTCCACCAGATGGTGCAGCTTCATCATGTACATCACGCCGACCGTGACGGGCTGCTCGAAGGACACGCCGTTGCGGCCGTTATGGAGCGTGCACTGGCCGCTGTCGGGCAGTCCGGCGCGGCCCAGCAGCTCGAAGATTTCCTTCTCGCGCGCGCCGTCGAACACCGGCGACGCGACGTGGATTCCGTCGCGGCATTTGTCGGCCAGCTTCATCAGTTCGGTGGATTCGCTGATCTCGTCGATGAAGTCCTGCGACTCCTTCTCCGGATAAAGCTCGCGGAAGCGTTTCTTGAGCTGCGCGATCGTGGGCGAGTTTTCCAGCTCGTGCTGGAGCTGCCGGCCCAACTCGCGCGCGGCCCATCCGAGATGCGTTTCCAGGATCTGGCCGACGTTCATCCGCGAGGGCACGCCGAGCGGGTTGAGCACGATATCGACCGGCGTCCCATCGGCGAGGTAGGGCATGTCCTCTTCGGGCAGGATCCGCGAGAGCACGCCCTTGTTGCCGTGCCGCCCCGCCATCTTGTCACCCACCTGGAGGCGGCGTTTTTGGGCGACGAAGACCTTGATCATCTTGATCACGCCGGGCGCCAGCTCGTCGCCGGCCTTGAGGCGGTCGATCTTCGTTCCGTACTGGGATTTCACGCCGTCGACACTTTCTGCCATCGAGGCCAGCGCGGCGCTGACCTCGCTCATCGCGGCTTCGTTTTCGACCCGCAACTGGCTCCACAGCGGCGGCGCCAACTCGTCGAGCTGGTCAGCCTCGACCGCGTCGCCCTTGTTGAGCACCACGCGGCGCTCGTCGTCGAGGACGCGGCCGGCCAGCTTCTTGCCGGTCAGCGCGCGCTTGAGCTTGCGCAGCGTCTCCTGCCGGATGATGCGAATCTCTTCGGTCTGATCCTGGTTGAGGCGCTCGACCTCAAGGGTCTCGATCTCCTGAGTGCGGTCGTCCTTGACCACGCCGCGGCGCGCGAAGACGCGCGCGTCGATCATGGTGCCTTCCACGCCCGGCGGCACCTTGAGGCTGGTATCGCGGACCTCGCCGGCCTTCTCGCCGAAGATCGCGCGCAACAGTTTCTCTTCGGGACTGAGCTGGGTCTCGCCCTTGGGCGTAATCTTGCCGACCAGGATATCGCCGGGGCGGACCTCGGCGCCGATCCGGATGATTCCGCTCGAATCGAGATCTTTGAGCGCTTCTTCGCCGACGTTGGGAATATCGCGCGTGATCTCCTCGGGCCCCAGCTTGGTATCGCGCGCGATACACTCGAATTCCTCGATATGCACCGAGGTGAACAGGTCTTCCTTGACCACGCGCTCGGAGATCAGGATCGAGTCCTCGAAGTTGTAACCGCCCCACGGCATGAAGGCGACCAGCACGTTGCGGCCCAGCGCGAGCTCACCGAGATCGGTGGAGGGGCCGTCGGCCAGCACCTCGCCGGCCCGGATCTTTTCGCCCTTGATCACCACCGGACGCTGATTGATGCAGGTGCCCTGGTTGGAGCGCTGATACTTGACGAGGTTGTAGATATCGACGCCTGGGTCGCGCGCATCGCGCGCCAGTCGGTCGGCGCGAACCACGATCCGCTCGGCGTCCACGCTCTCGACGGTACCGTCGCGGCGCGCGACCACGGTGACTCCCGAGTCGCGGCCGACCGTCCATTCCAGGCCGGTACCGACCAGCGGCGCCTCGGTCTTGAGCAGCGGCACCGCCTGGCGCTGCATGTTGGAGCCCATCAGCGCACGGTTGGCGTCGTCGTTCTCCAGAAACGGAATCAGCGAGGCCGCCACCGAGACCAACTGATTAGGCGAGACGTCCATGTACTGAACGTCCTCGGCACGCACCACCGTGAACTCACCGCCGATCCGGGCCGAGATCAACTCGGCGCCGAACTTGCCATGGTTGTCGAGCTGGGCATTGGCCTGCGCGATAACCTTGTCTTCCTCGTCGAGCGCCGACAGGTAGACGATCCGGTCGCTCGCCCGGCTCGATTCGACTTCGCGGTAGGGGGTTTCGATAAAACCGAACTCGTTGACCCGCGCGTAGGTCGAAAGCGCGGCGATGAGGCCGATATTGGGACCTTCCGGCGTCTCGATCGGGCAGACGCGGCCGTAGTGCGTGGGATGGACGTCGCGGACCTCGAACCCGGCGCGCTCGCGGGTCAGGCCGCCCGGGCCGAGCGCCGAGAGGCGCCGCTTATGAGCGATCTCGCTCAGCGGATTGGTCTGATCCATGAACTGCGAGAGCTGCGAAGAGCCGAAGAACTCCTTGATCACCGCTGAGGCCGGCTTGTAATTGACCAGCTCCTGCGGCATCAGGGTTTCGATATCCTGCAGGCTCATCCGCTCCTTGATCGCGCGTTCCATCCGCACCAGGCCGATCCGGAACTGGTTTTCGACCAACTCGCCGACTGCGCGCACGCGGCGATTGCCGAGGTGGTCGATATCGTCGACCTGGCCGTTACCGTTCTTGAGCTCGAGCAGGTAGCGCACGACCTCGAGGATATCCTCGCGGCGCAGCGTACCCTGCTCCAGCGGCACGTCGATCTTGAGCTTGTGGTTGAGCTTGAGCCGCCCGACCTTGGAGAGATCGTAGCGTTCGGGATTGAAGAACAGGTTGTTGAAGAAAGTGGTCGCGGTCTCCTTGGTCGGCGGATCGCCGGGGCGCAGCCGCCGGTAAATCTCGACCACGGCTTCCTCGGGACCGCCGAGCTTGTCCTGCGCGAGCGTAAGACGCAGCGGACCGCCGCCGGGCTCGCCCTCGGTATAGAGCACCTCGATCTTCTTGATCCCGCGCTCGCGGAGCTTCTCGAGGGTCTCCTCGGCCAGCTCTTCGTTGGTCTTGAGCAGGACCTCGCCGGTGCCCTTATCGACCACGTCGTGGGCCGAAATGCGCCCCACCACTTCGTCGAGCCCGATCGGGACTTCGTTGATTTTGGCCTGCTCCATCTGGCGCACGGTCGCCTTGTTGAACTTGCGCCCCTCGCGCGCGATCACTTCGCCGCTCTTGGGATCCTTGACGTCGCGGCTGACCCGGTTGCCCATCAACTGATCGGGCTTGAATTGCTTGGCGTAGAGCTTGCCGTCGAGCAGGATCACGTCCTTGCGGTAGTAGTAATTGAGCAGGTCTTCGGTCGTCATGCCGAGCGCGCGCAGCAGCACGGTGGCGGGAAACTTGCGCCGCCGGTCGATCCGGACGAACAGCACGTCCTTGGGATCGAACTCGAAGTCGATCCAGCTGCCGCGATAGGGGATGATCCGCGCCGAGTACAAGAGCTTACCGGTTGAATGGGTGCGGCCCTTGTCGTGCTCGAAGAACACGCCGGGCGAGCGATGGAGCTGTGAGACGATCACCCGCTCGGTGCCGTTGACCATGAAGGTTCCCTTGTCGGTCATCAGCGGAATCTCGCCGAAGTAGACCTCCTGCTCCTTGACGTTCTTGATCGAGCGTCGGCCGCTCTCGACGTCCCAGATCACCAGTTGAATCTTGACCTTGAGCGGCGCGGCGTAGGTCATGCCGCGCTGATGGCATTCATCAACGTCGTACTTGGGCTGGCCGAGCTCGTAAGCGACGAACTCGAGCGAGGCGGTCTCGTTGAAGTCCTTGATCGGGAAGACCGACTTGAACACCGCCTGCAAGCCGGTATCGGTGCGATTCTCGGCCGTTACGCCGGCTTGCAGGAATTCGTCATAGGAGCGCTTCTGAATCTCGATCAGGTTGGGAATCTCGATAATCTTCTTGATCTTGCCGAACGAGCGGCGAAGGCGAAGATTACTGGTAACCTGCTGTTGAGCCATTTCTACCTCACCGGCGCTGTGCGCCTGGCGATCGCGTGCGGCGGCCGGGTCGGAGGCGCGCGCCGCGAACTGACCGAATCTCGTGCGCGAATCCCGCGCGGGAAACCAATCCGAACGGAACCAATGCCGATCGACGCCGGGCCCGATCGCGAGCGCAACCCGGCGCACGGGCGCATCGATAATGCGCTCGCCCGTCGAACTCTGCACCGGACCGGGACTGTGACGCCGTAGGCAGCCGATCTCCTATTTCAGCTCCGCGGTGCCGCCCGCCTCGACGATCTTCTTCTTGATATCCTCCGCCTCCGCCTTGCTGACCCCTTCCTTGACCGGCTTGGGAGCGCCGTCGACCAGGTCCTTAGCTTCCTTGAGGCCCAGCCCGGTGAGCTCGCGCACCACCTTGATCACCTGGATCTTCTTGTCGCCGGAGCCCGTCAGGACCACCGTGAACTCGTCCTGTTCCGCCACGGGCGCCGCCGCAGCCGCCGCGGGCGCCGCCGCAGCCATCGCCATCGGCGCCGCCGCCGAGACCCCGAGTTCCTGCTCGAGTTCCTTGACCAGAGCCGCCGCTTCCATCAGCGACATGTTCTTCAGGTAATCTTTGACCTGATCGCGGCTCACCTGTGCTTCCGACATGTTGGTATGACTCCTTGTCTTTGCTCGCGTCGAATCCCGGGGTGTGGGAGCACTCCGAACTTCGTCCAGACGCCGACGGCTCAGGCCGCCGGCGCCGATTCGCCCTTCTGCTTGCCGATCGCGTCGATCACCCGAGCCAGCGCCGAGCCCGGCTCGTTGAGTAATCTCACCAGGCGCGTGGCCGGCGCCTGCAGGAGTCCCAGCAACTGCGCCAGGATGACCTCTTTCGGAGGCATCGCGGCCAGCGCCTGAATCTCCTCGAGACTGAGCGGCTGGCCGTCGAGCACCCCGCCGCGCACCTTGAACTTGTCGCCCAGCTCCTTGAACGAGGTTGCCGCCTTGGCCAGCGCGACCGGATCCTCGAAGCTCAGAATCAGCCCGACCGGACCGCCCAACTGGTCTTCCAGTTTCGCGAACGCGGTACCCTTGATCGCACGCCGGATAAGTGTGTTTTTGGCCACCCGCAACTCGCCGCGCGCCGCGCGCAGGCGCCGGCGCATCTCGGTCGTCTCAGCCGCGGACATCCGTTTGTATTCGGAGACCAGCGCCAGATTGGTGCGCTTGAAGCGCTCCGCGAGGTTTTCGACCAGCGCCAGCTTTTGTTCTTTTTTCATTGCGCTATCTCGGGGCCGGCGTCAGGCCGCCGCCTCTGCGCGGCCCTCGGCGGTATCGATCTTGATTCCGGGGCCCATCGTGGACGATACCGCGACGCTCCTGACGTAGATGCCCTTGGCGCTGGCCGGCTTGGCGCGCACGATCGCGCCGAGCATCGCGTGCGCGTTCTCGAGCAGTTTCTTTTCGCCGAAGCTGAGCTTGCCGATCGGCGCGTGAACCACGCCCGCCTTGTCGACCCGGTAGTCGACCTTGCCGGCCTTCACCTCGCCGACGGCCTTGGCAACGTCGAAGGTGACGGTGCCGACCTTGGGATTAGGCATCAGGCCGCGCGGACCGAGGATTTTGCCGATCCGGCCGACCAGCCCCATGATATCGGGGGTCGCGATCACGCGGTCGAAGTCGAGCCAGTTCTCCTCCTGGATCTTCTTGATCAGGTCCTCACCGCCGACGAAATCGGCGCCTGCATCGCGCGCCTCCTTCTCCTTGTCGCCCTTGGCCAGCACCAGTACGCGCGCAACTTTGCCGGTGCCGTTGGGCAGCACGACCGTGCCGCGCACGTTCTGATCGGCCTGGCGCGGATCGACGTTGAGTCGCACCGCCAACTCGACGGTCTCGTCGAACTTGGCGAGCCTGGTTTCGGCGATGATCTTGATCCCCGCGTCGAGCGAGTAGCGTTTCTCGCGATCGATCGTTTTCGCGGCTTCGCGATATTTCTTGCCTGCCATTGCCTTTCCCCGGGGCGTTATCCCTGCACTTCGATTCCCATCGAGCGCGCGGTGCCTTCGATCGTGCGCATCGCGGCTGCGACATCTTTGGCGGTCAGGTCCTTGACCTTGGTCTTGGCGATCTCTTCGACCTGCGCGCGGGTCACCTTGCCGACCTTGTTCTTGCCCGAGGTGGGCGAGCCCTTCTCGAGCCCCGCCGCCCGCAGCAGCAGGATCGAGGCGGGCGGACTTTTGGTAATGAAAGTGAACGAGCGGTCGGCATAGACCGTGACGATCACCGGAATCAGCAAGCCCTGCTGGTTCTGGGTCTGCGCGTTGAAGGTCTTGCAGAACTCCATAATATTGACGCCGTTCTGGCCGAGCGCGGGCCCGACCGGCGGCGACGGATTGGCCGCTCCGGCCGGAATCTGCAACTTGATTTCAGCGACGACTTTCTTGGCCACTTGGCATACCCGAACGTCGAGATCCGCGGCCGGTGGGCCCCGGGGGAGCGTTGACCGCGTGTTACGACTTTTCTACCTGCACAAAATCCAGTTCGACAGGCGTCGCGCGCCCGAAGATCGAAATCAGCACCCGCACCTTGCCCTTTTCGGGCCGCACCTCTTCGACCGTCCCGTTGAAGTCCTGGAACGGGCCGTCCACCACCTTGACCGCCTCGCCCACCTCGAACAGCACTTTGGGCTTGGGCCGCAGCGCCCCCTCCTGCATCTGCTGCGTGATCTCGGTGACCTCGGACTCGGGCACCTCGGGCGGATTGGTCGAATGACCGACGAAACCGGTGATCTTGGGGGTGTCCTTGATCACGTGCCAGGTTTCGTCGTCCAGCTCCATATTCACGAAGATATAGCCGGGGAAGAACTTGCGGCTGGAGATTTTGCGCTGCCCGCCCTTGCCGAGCTCCTGCACACGCTCGGTCGGGACGAGTACGTCGCCGAATTTCTCCTGCAGCTTCAGATTGCGAACCCGCTCTTCGAGCGCGGCCTTGGCCTTGTGCTCGTAGCCGGAATACGTGTGTACGACGTACCACTTCCGGGCCGTCGTGCGGGTCGGCTCGCCTGGCTTGCGGCTGCCGCCGCCGGCGGTATCCGCCGCGGTGTGCCCGCCGTCCGGTGAAGATTCGGTTTGCGCCTGCACCTTTGAACCCGCTCCCAATTGCGCGTTGCGCCGCTCGCGGCCCTTCAGCCGAGAAGCTCGCGGACCACTCTGGTTGCCCCAAGGTCGACCATGCCCAGGAACAGCGCCAGGACGAAAGTCAGCACCAATATCGCCGCCGTCAACTGCACGGTTTCCCTGAGCGAGGGAAAGTGAACTTTCGAGAGCTCCGTCCAGGATTCCTGAACGAAACTGATTCCCTGTTCGAGGTAACTTTTAATCTTACCCATTTCTTGGGACTCTTGCCAGCCCCTCTGAGCGCCTGGCGGGCCAGGCAGGATTCGAACCTGCAACCCTCGGATTTGGAGTCCGATGCTCTGTCCAGTTAGAGCTACTGACCCGGATTCGCGCCACGGCCGGATTTTACGTAACCTTGACCTCTTTATGCACGGTATGCGAGCGGCAGGCCGGGCAGAATTTCTTGATCGAGAACTTCTCCGTCTGGCGCTTCTTGTTGCGGGTGGTGTTGTAATTGCGGCGTTTGCAACTGTCGCACGCCAGGCCGATCAGGTCTCTCATGTTGGTCTACCGCTGCCTCTTCGTGATCAATTCAAAGCCCACGACGGGAATCGAACCCGTGACCTCTTCCTTACCAAGGAAGTGCTCTACCGACTGAGCTACATGGGCAAACCATCCACCTTGCCAAACGTACCTCACGCGCCGAGAGCTGCACATTGGAGCGGGAAACGGGACTCGAACCCGCGACCCCGAGCTTGGAAGGCTCGCGCTCTACCAACTGAGCTATTCCCGCTCTCCGGCATCTTCTGGTGGAGAGGGGAGGATTCGAACCTCCGAAGGCATAAGCCGGCAGATTTACAGTCTGCTCCCTTTGGCCACTCGGGAACCTCTCCGCAAAGTCGCCCGTGAGCCAAGCCGATGGCCAGAATCGAACTGGCAACCTACTGATTACAAATCAGTTGCTCTTCCGTTGAGCTACATCGGCAGCGGACTAAAAACCGCATTTCTATTCTCTATCTTCCCCGATGTCAAGAAAAGAGGGCCATCCCCGGCAAGTTTTTTGCTTGGGTCGCGGGCGGAGGCGATCGCCCGGCTCGAAATCCTCCGTGCCAAGGCACTTGCGGGTTCAACTCCCGCCCTCGCCACCATTCAGCCGCCCGCCGGTGGTTCCACGTTCCGAACGGGCCCGCGATGGAATTCTGGGAGGGACACCTGATGATCTCGGAGCGTCCCTAGATCAGCCCCGCGTAAGACCCGCCGTCGATTTGAAGGTTTTGGCCCGATACGAACCCGGCTTGGGCGCTGCACAAATAGGCACACGCAGAGGCGAACTCTTCAGGCGTCCCGAGACGATTCGCCGCGATCGAGGCGGCGATTTCCTGGTAGGCCTGCTCGATGGAAATGCCGCGTCCCGCCGCCTGCAATCCCGCCATGAAACGCTGGCGGTCGGTGTCGATGCGCTCGGGAAGCAGGTTGTTGATCGTTACATTGTCGCGGGCAACCTCGCGCGACAGCCCCTTGCATACGGCGGTGAGCGCGCTGCGTGCCGCGGTCGAGAGACCCATGAGCAGATGCGGCGACTTCACCATCGCCGAGGTGATGTTGACGATGCGGCCGAACCGGCGCGCCCGCATTCCGCCGATCACCGTCCGGATCAAAAGCACGGGCGCCAGCAGGTTCTGCTCGAGTGCCGCAAGCCATGCCTGGCGATCCCAGTCCTCGAAGCGGCCCGGCATCGGGCCCCCGTTGTTGGTGATCAAGATGTCCGGCTCGGGGCATGCCGCTACCAGCTTCGCCCGACCTTCGTCGCTGCATAAGTCGGCTGCCACCGCGATAACCGGCGCTCCGGTCTCGCTGCGAATCGCGGCGGCGGTCGCTTCGAGCTTACCGGCATCGCGGCCGTTGACCACAACCGCGGCCCCTTCACGCACCAGCGCCAGCGCGCAGGCTTTACCCAGCCCACGGCTCGACGCGCATACGATCGCCTTTCGTCCTTCGAGTCCCAGATTCATCGCCTATCGCTCCGTTCTTTCGGCGCGCGAGGATGCGTCCGCAGTCAGAACCGGCAGAACCGGAATTTCAACGCGCCCCATCACGTTCCGCGACTAGCGAAGCCGGGCCTGATCGTTGGCGATCTGACCGGCAATCTTCTCGCGCCACTCTTCGAACGGCTGCCAGTCGCCGGCGGCGCGGCACATCTCCTCGGTGCGGCGCAGGATTTCGGCATCGTCAAGCGAGAGATCGAGGAACTCGCCCGCGGGCTGGTGCATGAACCACGGGCTATCAACCACGAACTCGAGCGCGTTGCCCTCGGGATCGCGCGTATACAAGGACCAGGAGTTACCGTGGTTCAGGGGGATGAAGTTCGTATTCCCCTCCCCGATGAGGCGTTGCTGCACGCGGCGCAGCGTGGCGAGATCTTCGAGCCGAAACGTCAGCTGGAAAATCGCGGCGCCCCAACTCCCCCCGGGTACCGGCCCCTCGAGGATCGTTCCCTCGGTCCGTCCGGAGGCAAGCACCAATTGATGGTGCTCAGACGGGATCAGTCGTGAGGAAAAGTAGCTGCGCGTTTCCGCCGGGGATACTGCCGCGATCGGTTACGGTCATGCCGAGGACTCGCGTGTAGAAGTCTTCCAAGCGGGCCAGGTCGAAACAGCTCAGCCCGACGTGGCTGAGCGTGAGCTTCCTGCCTACGACGTTTGGTACTGATGTCATGGTCACTTCTACCTCCAAGATCAATCTTCGATCCGATTCGATTCGACTCCAACGAGAACGGCCAAAGCCGGGACTGCAACGGACTCCACCAAGATTCGGCGAACGGGCGCGTGGCGGGGGTCACGGCTCCTCGCTCTACGGTACGAGCAGACGCGCCATGAACTCGGCGTGCGTTCCGATGACATGTTCGACGGCCGGATCGAGACCGGTCAAGCGGCGGCACTCCGGCCGGATGGCGAAGATCATCGAAGCCCCGCCCGCCAAAGCGTAGAACGCGTGCGGTAGAAATGCCCGCTTGATGCCCAGGTTGGTCCCCGCAAGCCGCAGGAACCGTTCGTAGAATGGTTTCACGTGCGTATCGACGAGCCAGCGCATTCGGACATCCGACTGGTTGCCTTCCTCGACCATCAGCCGAAACAACTCGGGATGCGCGGCGACGAAGCGGACGTACTCGCGGATGCGCTCGCGGGCGCGGGCGCGCCGGTCGGCCGCGTCGACGCCGTGGAGGGGCTGCTCCAGAACTTCCCGCAGTTGCTCGAAGATTCGCCCGGCGGCCGCCTTCCACAATTCCTGCTTGCTCCGAAAGTAGTAGGTAATCAACCCCTGGTTCACGCCGGCGCGCGCTGCGATGTCGCGCGTGCTGGCGGCCCGAAACCCCATCTCCGCGAAGGCCTTCGCCGCCGCCACGACGATCCGGTTGCGCGTATCCTCGCGTTGTTCGGCGCGGCTCTTCATTCGAGCCAGATGTTATTCGCTTGACAAATGAAAGTCAATCGTCCATTATTCGTTCGACTAACGAATGCCGGAGCGCACCGCGATCGGCATGCCGCGCTGAAGCGGCCGGAGGGGGTACGCGACTTGCAAACGTTCGAAACCGACGTGCTCGTAGCCGGCGCGGGCCCGGCGGGGCTGACCGCCGCCGCCCTGTTGGCCCGCGGCGGCGTGAAGTCATTGACCGTCACCAAGTACGGCGCGACGGCCGATTCGCCCCGCGCACATATCACCAATCAACGCGCCATGGAGATCTTCCGCGACCTTGGGATCGAAGGTCGCGTCGTGGCTCGCGCGCTGCCCTGGCATTTGATGGGCAAACAGGTCTTTGCGACGTCGTTTGCCGGACGCGAGATTTGTCGCATGATGACGTGGGGCACCGGCGACGACCGTCGCGCCGACTACGCCGCGGCCAGCCCGTGTCAGATGTGCAACGCCCCGCAGCACATTCTTGAGCCGATCTTGCTCGACGCCGCCCGTTCCTTTGGCGCCGACATCCGCTTCGATCACGAGGTGGTGGCGGTCAGTCATACTCCGGACCAAGCCATTGCCCGGGTTCGCAAGCGGCTCGACGGCACCGAATTCGAGGCGCGCGCCCGTTATATCATCGGTTGCGATGGTGCCCGTTCGCTGGTCGGCGAGCAGGGGGGCTTCGAGTTCGAGGGCCGGGCCGGGCTCGGCAACGCCATTACCGTCTGGATCGAAGCCGACCTGTCGCGTTACACGAAGCACCGCTCCGGCGCGCTGTTCTTCGTGCGCAAGCCCGGCAACCGGGACGTGCTCAGCATCTGGACCTGCGTCGAGCCGTGGACGGAGTGGAGCACCATCTTCTTCCGTGAAGGGCTCGACGCGACCGATCTCTCGGCAGAGTCCGTCATGCCCCGGTGCGGGCGGCGATCGGCGACCCATCGGTCAACGTCAGGATCAAGAAGATCAGCGAATGGCAGATCAACCACGTCGTCGCCGCTCGCTACCGGCGGGGACGGCTGTTCCTGGCGGGCGATGCGGCGCATCGGCACCCGCCGGCAAACGGCCTGGGGAGCAACACCTCGATTCAGGACAGCTACAACCTCGCGTGGAAGCTCGCTCTCGTGTGCTCGGGCAAGGCTCACGACCGCCTACTCGACAGCTACGACGCGGAGCGGCAGCCCGTCGGCCGTCAGGTCGTCGACCGCGCCAATCGGAGCGTCGCGGAGATGGTCCCATGCCTTGCGGCCCTTGGGTTTCAGCCGGGCCAGACGGAGAGTGAGGCCCTGGCAAGCCTCGATCGGCTGCTCGGCCCCGACGGCGAAGCACAGCGCCAAGCGCTCCTCGCTGCGCTCGATCTCTTGAACGGCCAGTTCAACGCGCACGGTGTGGAGATGGGGCAGCTTTACGTCTCGGAGGCGATCGTCCGCGACGGTGCGCCTTTCTCGCCCGACGAGCGCGACCCCGACCTCTATTACCACCCGACGACCCATCCCGGAGCTCCGCTGCCGCACGTTTGGCTGCAGCACGGCACCGAGGACATCTCGACCCTGGACCTCTGTCGGTACGATCGCTTCACGCTGATCACCGGCATCGCGGGATCCGCCTGGGCGGACGCGGCCGCACAGGTGAGCCGAGAAACCAGTGTGAGCATCGAGCCGGTCGCGGTCGGCTTGGGTCAGCTCAACAACGACGTGCTCGGCGGCTGGTCGCGCCTGCGCGAGATCGACGACGACGGGTGCCTGCTCCTGCGGCCCGATCGGATCACCGCCTGGCGTTGCCCTCGCGGTGTCTCCAATCCGGCCGGGGCGCTGCGCGAGGCCGTCACCAAAATTCTCGGCCGCTGACCGACCGACTGGTTCATATAAAGGAGATACGACTCATGATCGAGCTCTACCACTTTGGCTTTTCGACCTGCTCGCAAAAGGTGCGACTCGTGGTTGCGGAAAAAAGAATCGACTTCGTTTCCCACGAGGTGGACTTGATGCGAGGCGCTCAGCACGCTCCCGAGTATGTGAAGCTCAATCCGAACCACGTCGTGCCCACACTCGTACACGACGGAACCGTACTGATCGAGTCCACTCTGATCAACGAGTACCTCGACGAGGTCTTCCCGGACCCGCCGATGCTGCCGTCGGATGCCCGCGGCCGCCACTCCGCTCGCCTATGGACGAAGCTGCTCGACGAGAAGATTCAAGCGGCGATTGCGGTCGTTACGTTTGCGATCGGTCCGCGCAACCTGCTCCTGCAGCAGCCCGCCGAGGTCCGCGACGCGAACATTAATGCGATCCCCGACGTGGCGGAACGCGCGGCGCGGCGCAGTGTGATCGAACGCGGCGTGGACGCACCGGAATTCGCAGGCGCGCTGGCAAGGATGGTCGCATTCCTCGACCAGGTGGAAGCCGCGACCACACGCGGGGGCTGGCTTTCCGGCAATTCGTTCGGCCTCGCCGACGCCGCGGCCCTCCCCTACGTGTTGCGGCTCGATCATCTCGCAATGGGTCCCCTGCTCTCCACCGATGCCCGCCCCGCGCTGGCCGATTGGTACGCGCGCGTGCGGGCGCGCCGGTCCTTCGAAACTGCCGTGGCGAACTGGGCGCCCGAGTTCGCGGTAGAAATCCTCCGCGCGAACGGACAAGCGGTCTGGCCCAAGGTCGCAGCGCTGGCTAGGTAAGAGGGGCTGGTCCTTTGCCATACGAGTGAGCCAGGACCAGGCCAGCCTGCTATTTGAGGGCACGTAAAGAGGCAGCCATGACCAATTCTTCCACGGCCGTCGTACTCACCGGCACCGGCGTTCCCCACTCGTCGCCGGGCCGCGGCCGTGCCGGCGCCGGCGCGCTGGTTCGTCATGGGGGCATCGCGCTTCAGTTCGACGCCGGGCGGGGCACGGTAATCCGCCTGGCGGAGGCGGGGGTACCCCCATACGCGCTGACGGCTCAGTTCGTTACCCAGGTGCACAGCGACCATCTGGTTGATCTCGCCGACGTGGCGATGACGCGATGGATCGAACAACTACTCCATCGCACCGGACCACTCACGGTGGTCGCCGCCGAAGGTGGAGTGGCCAGGTTCGCCCGCCGGATGTTTGACGTATACGAGGACGACATCGCGGTGCGGATGAAGCATGAGCTGAGCGAGGCACCGACGATCGATCTGCGGATCTTCCAAGCGAAGAGCACCCCGATTGAGGTCTGGCGATCGGAGAGCGGCGCGGTGGTCGTCGAGGCGGTCGCGGTCCACCATGAGCCGGTGATGGAAGCGGTGGCCTACCGCGTCACCACGCCCGCCGGAATCGTCGTCATCTCGGGCGACACGCGCGTGTGCGACGAGGTCGAACGTCTTAGCGCGGGCGCCGATGTGTTGGTTCACGAGGCTTGCCGCGCCACAGCCCTACGCGACCTGACCAAGGGCACAGTGTTCGAGAGGGTCTTGAGCTATCACGCCGACACCGTGCCTTTGGGTGCGCTGGCCGAGCGGGCCGGTGTGCGGCACCTGGTCCTGACGCACCTCATCCCGGCACCCCACAATGAGGTCGAGGAAGAGGCGTTCGCCCAGGACGTCCGTTCCGGCGGATACAGGGGCAGGGTCACGGTCGGCCGCGACCTGACCACGATCAACGTCGACCGCACACGAGTTGCAGAGGTGGCGGGGTGAACACTGCGAGCCGCTCAAACAACGAAACGCGCGCCAGCTCAGCGCTTGCCGGTGACCGGAGCGGGCAGCACGCTTCACGGAAGGAAGGGACTCCTCGGCGCCGGATAGCCGCCCCGTCCCCCCGGCAGGATCTTCGCTTGGGTCGCGACCGAATAGATCCGGCGGGTCGCTGGCCCGAAGCCGTCGAGATCCTCGCGATCGTCACGAAAGCCGAAGCTGAGCGCTGGCTCGGCGGGAACGGAACGCCCGATGCGCCAGGTGGCGCTCGCTGAAGTCAAAAACGACCTGTCGCGATTCCTGCGCCTGGCCGAATCCGAGGAAATTGTGATCACGCGGCATGGCAAGCCGGCTGGCGTGCTGGTGGGATTCGAAACCGAGGAGGACTGGTTCGAGTACCGTCTGGAGCACCATCCCGAGTTTCTGCGGCGCATTGCGCAGGCGCGCGGCGCGCTGGCGGCCGGACGCGGCATTCGGTTGGAAGATCTCCCGCGATGACCAACGGTCTCAGCGTAGCGCGTGCCAACTCAGCTCTCGCCAGTGACCGGAGGGCAACTAGCCAAGCTTCACGGAAGGAACGGGCTTGACGGGGCGGAATAACCGCCCGGATACGGACTCCCGTAAGGGCTGCCAGAGCCGTACGAATTCGAGAATCCCCCGAAGCTGCTCGTCCCGCCGGATCCGGATCCCACCCCGCCGCCCATCAGCATCGGGAGCATCCGCGACATCCAGTCCGGTGGATTCTGTTGTTGTTGCTGTTGCTGCTGCTGATACGAGTAGGCTTGGCCGCCGTAGGCTCGATTTGCGTAACCCTGATTCTCGTAGTCCTGCACGCCGCTCATCGGTGGCGACGACGGTGCCGGAGCGGTCGCGTCGGGGTTGAGGCTTTCGGCCGGCTGCGTAGGAGCGCCGTTCGCCGACATCAGGCTCGGGTCAATCGTGATTCGGTTGACGATCTGGATGGCGGGATCGTTGAGCAGGCTTCGAGTTCTGCTGGCTGCGTCGCGCTGGCCGAAGGTCGTTGCAACGAACCCGAAGAGCACCACCTGGCGGGAACCGTTGGCGTCGGTATAAGCCTGCGCGCCAACCAGCGGCAAGCGATGGACGTGCAGGTAGTCGGTCAACTGCTGGCCCAGTTGCAAGTCGGTAAGGTTGCCGGGCGAAAGATGAAATGTGCTGGTATCGCTGGACAGATTTGACGGCACCGGCGCCAGCGCCGGATTCTGCCCGGCGGACGACCGGTAGTTCCCTCCGGAGGGATACCCGGACGAGCCGAGACCGGCCGGTACGCAGGCCTCAAACCCCAGCGTCGCCATGGCCAACCAGAGCGCCAGCATCACGCGCCCAAAATTCTTCACAACTCAAGTCTAGTCCCCCGGCGCGACGCGATTCAAATTCGCCCAAGTGGCCGCAGGCCGGGGCGACAGGAAACAACTCCAGGTATTGATTCGATCGTCGAGCCCGAGCGAGGCTAGGGTCGTCTCCTGGCGATCTCGAACAGCGCGACCGCCGTCGCGACCGACACGTTGAGCGATCCGACCCGCCCGCGCATCGGGATGCTCACCCGGAAGTCTGCGGTCTTCGCGACCAACTCACGCACGCCGCGACCTTCCGATCCGACCACCAACGCGAGCCGCCGCGTGGTATCGAGATCGTATATCAATGTCTCGCCGCCCGGCGTCAGCGCCGCGACCCAGTAGCCCGCTTCCTTCAAATCGTCGAGCAGCCGCGCGACGTTGCCACATCGCGCAATTTTCAGATGGACCCACGCGCCGGCCGAGGATTTTATCGCCGCCGGCGTTATTGGGCAGGTCCGATCGCGCGCGATGATCACTGCGTTGGCGCCCGCGCCTTCGGCCGAGCGCAGGATCGCGCCCAGATTGCGCGGATCGGTCACGCCGTCGACAATCAGGATCGGATCGGGCTGCGCTGCGATCAGCGCTTCGAGCGGCGCGTAGGCGTATTCGCGCACCAGCGCCGCGATTCCCTGATGGCGCGCCTCGCGCCCGGCCACTCGCGCCAGGGTGGCATCGTCAACCAACTGGACTTCGCCGCCGCTCGTTCGCGTCCGCTCGATCTCGTCCGCGAAGCGCGCGCGATCGCGCTCGCGGACGTGCAGCGTTCGGATCGTCGCGGGTGCCGCGGCGAGGAGTTCCTTCACCGGCTCGACCCCGAATACGATCTGCGACTCCGAGTCCCGCTCGAGATGACGTTCGCGCCCGCCTTGATGCGCCGCCTTTTCCGTTTGGGCGCGCGGATGCGGTCGCTTACCGGGATAGCGGGGGCTCATCGCCCGCGATAATACTCAGACCGGACCTCGTCAAGGTAGATACTCCCGATGCGACGCTTCAGCCGGATAATCGACCGCTACGTGATCCGCGAAGTGATGGGGCCGTTCCTGCTCGGCGTCGCCCTGCTCACCTTCGCGCTGGTGGCCGGCCGCATGCTGAAGCTTACCGAGATGGTCGTGAATCACGGCGTCGCGGTCTCCGAGGTGATCGGGCTCATCGCGTACATCATGCCCGGTTTTCTCGAGCTGACCTTCCCGATGGCGGTGCTGCTCGGGGTGCTGCTCGGCTTCGGCCGGATGTCGACTGACCAGGAGCTGACCGCCGCGCGCGCCTGCGGGATCAGCCTGTACCGCCTGGCGGTACCCGTGATGGCGATCGCGCTGGTGGTCTATGCGATTTCAAGCTGGTTCGCCTTCGTGGTGCGGCCCTGGGCCAACGCGAGTCTCGAGCAGCACCTTTACGAATTGACCCGCACGCGAACCTCGGCCGGCCTGAAGGAGAAAGTCTTCAATCGCAATTTTCCGGGCCTGGTCGTCTATGTCGATCAGGTATCGCCGGCGGACTCGACGCTGGCCGGCGTGATGATCTCCGACGAGCGCGACCCCGGGCAGCAGAACACGATCGTCGCCCATCGCGGATTGCTGTTGCCCGACGCGCATCAGAAGACCGTCACGCTGCGCCTGTTCGACGGCTCAATCTTCGGCCAGGACGCGCAGACTGAGGACTCTCACGTCACCAGCTTTACGAGCTACGACCTGACGATCCAGCCCGAAGAGGACATCGGAATCGAGCAGCGCGACCCGGAAGCGATGAGCCTCGACGAGCTGCGCGCCGCGATCTCAAGCGGCCGCGACGCCGGCACGCCCGACTACGTCGCGGAGACCGAGATGGCGCGCAAGTACACGATTCCGGTCGCGACGCTGTTGTTCGCCCTGCTTGGCGTCTCGCTCGGGCTCAAGCCGGCGCGCGGCGGGCAATCAGAGCGCTTCGGCGTCAGCGTCGCCCTGTTCTTCTTTTACTACACCCTGATGCGATTGGGGCAGGCGCTGGGGGAACGCGGCAAGCTGAACGCGCTGGTCGCGATGAGTATTCCCAACCTGGTCTTCGCCATCCTGGCGCTGTGGCTCTTCTATCGCAGCGCGACCGATCGCGGCGACCAGGGACGCGGCCCCGGCGATCTGCTCTGGGACTTCGTCGAACGCTTTGAGCGCAAGGCGGCCTGACCATGCGGGCGCGGCTCTCTCCCACCATCGATCGCTTTCTCGCCCGCCGCTTCTTCGAGCCGTTCCTGGTCTGCGTTGCCGCCTTCACCGCCAGCTACCTGCTCGGCGACATCTTCGAGCGCTTCGACGACCTGATGCACTACGGCGGCCTGGGCCTGCTCGGGATCGAATACTTCGTGCTCAAGCTCCCGCTGATCGTCTCGCAGATTCTGCCTGCGGCCTGCCTCGCCGGCACGCTGCTCGGCTTCGCGCTGCTCAACCGCAGCGGCGAGGTGCTGGCCTGCCAGCAGCTCGGAATCAGCCGGCTCGAGATGGCCGCGCCGGTGCTGGCGGTCGCGGCGCTGATCTCGGTGTTCAACTTCCTGCTGAGCGAGACGATTGTCCCGCTGGCAACCCGCGAGGCGCATTACCTCTACTCGGTCGAGCTGAAGAAGCGAAAGCTGGTCGGCGTATTCGCCGACCACGGCATCTGGGTGCGCGTGCGCGACGGATTTCTCTCCGCCGACGCGTACGACTCGGCGCACCAGCAGCTTCGCGGCGTAACGCTCTACCAAATCGGACCCGACTACAGCCTGCGCAATATCGTCCATGCCGACAGCGCGGCGTGGAACGGCAAGAGTTGGCAGCCCTCCGACCTCAGCCGGCTCAACGTCGCGGCCAACGGCAACGTCGCGGCGGCTGAATCCCAGTCGCTGCGAATCGACGTACGGCCCGCGGACTTCGGGATGCTCCGCCAGGATCCCGAGGAGTTCAGCCTCTGGGATCTGAACCGTTACATCCGCCAGCTCCGGCACAAGGGCCTCGATCCCGGCGGCTACGTGGTCGATCGCGATCTGAAATACGCGATGCCGCCCGCGTGCCTGATCATGGTTGCGCTCGGAATCGCGCTGAGCCTCGACCCGCTGCCGCGCAATCTCGGTCTTGGCCGCAGCTTCGGCCTCGCGATCGCGTTCGGCTTCGGCTACTGGCTGGTGCTCGGCCTCACCGCTTCGCTGGGCCGCTCGGGCCTGATGCCGGCATGGATCGCCGCGTCGATCGCCGACCTGATTTTCCTGACTATCGCCGGCTCGATCTTCCTCTTCGGCGAGGAGAGATGAAGCCTGCGCCGGGCTCCCCTCCCTGTTTCGGGGAGGGGCCGGGGAAGAGGTTTTGAAACCCGGCCCCTAACCCGACACGCGAAGGCGAACCTGATACCATCGACTACGTGCCCGTCCTCGATGCGATCGTCCTCTCGCGGCTGGACCCCGGCGATCTGCTTGGCCTCGAGTTGCATTTCCTTGACGCAGTCGGCGCGCGCGATTGCCGCCCGCTACTGATTGTCTACTCGCTGGCGGGGCGGCTGATCGCGATCGGTCGCTACCATCTTTATGGCGGCCCGGCCCATCGCGACGGGCTCGCCGCGTATCGCCGGCTGACCGGCGGGCGCGTGGCCGGCGCGGGCGAAGGATCGCTCGGCGTCGCCCTCATCCTGCCGAACCGCTCCGCGCTGCTGGGCGAGCGCGATTCGCGCCTCAAGCCGGACCAGGTGATGAATCGTTACGCGCGCGGCGTGATGAACGGCCTGCGCACGCTCGGGCTGGATTGCTTCTACCCCGGCCGCGACGCAATCACGCTTGACCATCGCGAGCTCGCGATGTGCTCGTTCGAAACCAACGCCGACGGTGTGCTACTGTTCGAGTTGATGCTCGCGGTGAATCGCGGCATGGAAGACCTCGTCCACGACCTCGAACGCTTTGATCCCGACGGCTCGCTCGCCTGCGCGATGTACGATCGCGCGAACGCAACCAAACTCGTACGCGAGCTTGGCCGCGATGTCACCGTCACCGAACTCACCGACGCGATCGAGGGCGGCTATGCCGCCGCGCTTGGCGAAATCGAGCGCCGCGAGCTGACGGCCGCGGAGCGCTCGGCGGGCGAGCAGCGCGGCGCCGCCCTGATGGACGCCGGATGGCTTCACGATCGCCGGCCGGACGCCGCGTTCGACCGGGTCAGCCGCATAAGCGCGCAACTCGGCGTCGTTGAGGCGCGTCTCGCTCTCGACCGCGGCGGCGTTGCGATTGATCGCGCGATGCTCACCGGCGACTTCCTGGCCAATTCCGCCGGCCTGCGCCAATTCGAGCGCGAGCTGGCCGGCCAACGCTTCGATCTTTCCGCCGTCTCGACCGCCGCGATCCGTACTCTCGCCAACGATACGAATTACATCCTCGGACTCGGCGAGCTGGCTAATCTGGTCAAGCTCGTGATGAAGGCCGCGTGAGCACCGGACCGACAGACGAGCGGCTTGCGTTCGCGCTTGAGGATCCCTCCGAGCAAGCGCAGCTCGACGCGATCGCGCAAGTCACGCGCACTCCCGCGGAATATCTTTCTGATCGCGCGCTCGCCGCGCTGCTCGAATGCCTCGGCGCGCCGCGCAAGATTGTCCAGCGCCGCGCGGTCGACGCGCTGGCCGCGGCCGCCTGTCACGACCCGCGCGTCGTTCCCGGTTTGCGCGCCGCGCTGGACAGCGACGACCTGCGCCGCCGATGGGGCGCCGCATACGGGCTCAGTCGAATCGGCGCCGCACTCGATCTGCGCGCGCAGCAGGCGCTGCTTGAAGCGCTCGCGAACCCCGACGGCGACATCCGCTGGGCGGCGGCAGACCTGATCGTCCGTCTCGGCGCCGACCACCCTGAAGAGATTCGCCGCGGCCTGATCGCGCTCGAAGATCACACCGATCACAACGCGCGCAAGATGGCGATCTATTGTCTGCGCGATCTGAAATTGTCCGATCCGGCGGTGCGCGCGATGGTCGTGCGCGCCAGCCGCAGCCCGGAAAGCGGGGTGCGGCTCGCCGCGCTCTCACTGCTCGCTCATCTGCCGGACGCCGGTGACGAAGGCGTCGCGATCGCGCTGGGCTGCGTTGAATCCGATCCCGACCCCGGCGTGCGGCGCGCCGCCGCGAGCGCGCTCGGCCGCCTCGGCCTGCGCTCGCCGGCGGCAGCGTTGGCCCTGGAGCGCGCCGCGAACCAATCCGGCGATCCGGCGCTGAGCAAGGCTGCGCGCCAGGCGCTCGCGCGCATCGCGCGCGAACCGGGTCCCGCGCCGGGTCCGGGGCGATCAAGATGACCGCTGATCCCGCAACTGCGCTCAATCGGCCTCCGGTGCGCGATTTTCTTGCCGGCGCACGCCTTGCCCATCTCGCGACTGCGGATTCCAAAGGCGAGCCGCACAGTGTGCCGATCTGTTTCTGGCTCGACACCGCCCGCCTCTACTTCGTGATCGACGAAAAGCCCAAGCGCCAGACCGGGACCGCGCTCAAGCGGATGCGAAATATCGCGCAGAACCCGCGCGTGGCATTGCTGATCGACCATTACGAGGAGGATTGGGCGCATCTCGCTTATGTGCTGATCCACGGGCGGGCGCGCGTGGTCGAGGATCCCAACGAGTACATGCTCGCGTTGCGCGGGCTGCGCGACAAATATCCGCAGTATCGGGCGATGGTGCTCAGCGCCGACAAGAATCCGGTCGTGCGGATCGAGCCCGAGCGCGTCCATCTGTGGGGCGCGCGCTTCGCGAACGCCGGGCGCCGCGCCGTAGCGCGACCGAAAAGAACCCTGCCGCTCGCGACGCTAAGGTGTCCCTCGGGGGTCATCTGTGGTTTCATCGCTGAATGATTCGCGCCGTGATCTTCGATCTCGACGGCACGCTGGTCGATAGCGAGCCGCTCCACTTCGCGGCGTATGCGGAAGTTCTGCGCGCCGAAGGAATCGAATTGACGCGCTCGGCGTACTTCAGCCGGCTGATCGGCTACAACGATCGCGACTGCTTCGCGGTGGTTCTGGCCGAGAATCACCGCGCGGCGGACGCTGCGATCATTGAGGATTTGATCGCGCGCAAAACGGTTGTGTTCCAGCGCCTGATCGCCGATCGCGATCTCCTCTATCCCGGCGCCGCCGCTTTCGTCCGCCGCTGCGCGGAGCGCTTCCCGCTGATGGTCGCGACCGGCGCGTTGCGCCATGAAGCGGAGCTGCTGCTCGATCGCGCGGGCCTGCGCCGCCTGTTTGTCGACATAATCGCCGCCGAGGACGTGGAGCGCGGCAAGCCGGAGCCCGACGGCTTTCTGGCCGCGCTCGGACGGCTCGGCTTCCTTTTGCGCGTCCGCCCCCCGATCGAGCCTGACGAGTGCCTGGTGATCGAAGACACCCCTGCCGGTATCGAAGCAGGCAATCGCGCCGGGATGCGCGTGCTCGCGCTGGCTCACACTGCCGCCGAGCACGAACTTGCCGCCGCCGCGATCGTGCGGAAATCGTTTGCGGAGACCGATCTCGACGATGTCTTGCGCCGGCTCGCGCAGCCGCGCTAGCAACGACCCGGTACCCGTGGATTCCGCCCCGCAATTTTTGATCGGCACCGCGTCGTGGACGGACCCCACGCTGGTAAAGTCCGACACCTTCTATCCGCCGGCCGCAAAGACCGCGGAGGACCGGCTGCGGTTCTATGCGCAGCATTTCAGCACGGTCGAGGTCGATTCCAGCTATTACGCGCTGCCCTCGGAGAATAACGCGCGCCTGTGGGTCGAGCGCACGCCCCCGGACTTTGTCTTCAATATCAAGGCGTTCGCGCTGCTGACTCAGCACGCGGCCGACACCGCACGGCTGCCCAAAGTGATCAAGGAGATGCTGACGACGGAGCAGCGGGCTGCGCCACGCCTGAAGGATCCACCCCGACCGGTGCTGGATCTCGCCTTCCAGATGTTCGCGAGCGCGCTCGCTCCACTCCGCGACGCCGGCAAGCTCGGGATGCTGCTGTTTCAGTTCCCGCCGTACTTCACCTTCAGCCCCCGCAACTTCGACTATATCGCCGGACTCCAGAGTCATTTGCCCGGAATGTCGATCGCGACCGAGTTCCGCCACGTTAGTTGGGTTGCCGAGCCCCATCGCGCCGAGACGCTGGCATTCCTGCGCGAGCGGGAGCTGGCCTTCGTCTCGGTCGATGCGCCGCCGGCGCCCACTATCGTGCCGTCGTTCCTGGCCACCAGCGGTCCCGACGCCTACATTCGTTTTCACGGCCGCAATCGCGAGAACTGGTTTCGGCGGGATATCGAAGTCGCCGAGCGCTATAAGTATCTTTATACGGAGCGCGAGCTGGCCGAATGGGCCGGCCGGCTCAAGAATTTGACGGGTGTCAAGCGGGCCTTCGTGATGTTCAACAATTGCTATCGCAACTTCGGAATCATGAACGCCACCACGATGGCCCAGATGCTCAGCCACTGAGACCACGATGTCGAAAGCGATACTCTACCAGTTCCTGCCCAGCCCTTTTTGCGCCAAGGTCCGCAAGATTCTGGAATACAAGGGCGTCGAGTTCGAGGCGATCGAGGTCGACTACCTGGAGCGCAAGGAGCTGGTGAGCGCCTCGGGACAATGGCAGGTACCGGCGCTCACGCTCGCCGGCGGCGAGACGATCGTGGACTCCGATCGGATCGCGATGCGGCTCGAGGAGCTGTATCCCGAGCCGACGATTTTGCCGCAAAGCTGGCGCGGGATGCATCTGGCGCTCACCCGCTATATCGAAAGCGAGGTCGAGGAAGCGATCTTCCGCGTCAAGGTTCCCGACTCGATGGAACACTGGCGCGCTCGCGGCGCCGATCGGCTCGCGATGTGGCAGTACGCGCGCGAGCGCAAGTATGGCGCGGGCTTCTGCGAGCAGATGCTCCGCGAGCAGGACGCCAACTGGAACCGGGTCCGCGACGTGCTGGCGCCATTCGAACCGGCGCTCGCCGAGCGCGCCTTCCTCTTCGGCCGAATCGGCCTGGCCGATTTCTGTCTCTACGGCACGCTCCATTCGCTGGCCTTTACCGGCGTGTTGAAGATTCCGGCAGAGTTTCCGGCGGTGCGGGCATTCTTCGGCCGGATCGATCGCATCACCGCCGCCGTCGATGCGGGATGATCGTTATGTCGGCGGCAACCGTGACTCCCGACCGGGTTCGCCTCGAGGCCTCGACGGTTTGTCAGTTGAAATGTCCGAGCTGCCCCACCACCACCGGTGAGATCGGAAAGCATCTCAAGTCCGGTTTTCTCACCCTGGATGATTTCCGCCGGTTCGTCGACGACAATCACTGGATCGAACACGTCGAGCTTTCCAATTGGGGCGAAGTACTACTCAATCCCGAGCTTCTGGATATATTGCGCTATGCCTATGAGAAAGGCGTATCGCTTACTCTGAGCGGGGCCAATCTCAATACCGCCAAGCCGGACGTGCTGGAAGGCCTGGTCAAATACCGGCTGCGCCATCTCAACTGCTCAATCGATGGCGCCACACCTGAGACTTACTCGGTGTACCGAGTCCGCGGCGACTTCAACCGCGTAATCAGCAACACCGAACGGATCAACGAACTCAAACGGAAGTATCGCTCGCCTTATCCCGAGCTGACTTGGCAGTTCGTCGCGTTCAGCCACAACGAGCACGAGATTCATGCGGCCAGGGCGATGGCCGAGCGGCTGAACATGGGCTTTGCGCTGAAGCTCAACTGGGACGACTTGTACGACCAGCCCTTCGCACCGGTCCGGGATCATGCCCGGGTGGCATCCGAGTCGGGTCTCGGCGTAGCCACGCGCGCAGAGTTTCGACAGAAGTTCGGCCGCGGCTACTCACAGCGATCAATCTGCCGGGAGATGTGGACCGCGCCGCAAATCAACTTTGACGGCCGCGTTCTCGGCTGTTGCGTAAACTATTGGGGTGATTATGGCAATGCGTTCCGCGACGGATTGCTCAACGTACTGAATAACGAGCGGATGCAGTATGCGCGCCGGATGCTGCGCGGCGAAGCGGCGGAGCGCACGGATATACCGTGCACGAGCTGCAAGTTCTACCGGGAGATGAAGGCGGACGCGAGCTGGATAACGGACGCGGACCTCGGCCGGCCGGCGTCGCGGATTTATGCCGCGGCACTCGCACTGGTTCCCACAAGCGCGACCAGACTGGCCCGGCGGCTCGAGGCCGCCTCCGCCAGCCGCGTGCTCTGGTTCATATCGAATTGGGAATTCTTGCGCCGCCACGCTGCCGGCCGCTGGCTTCAGGAGCGGCTGGCGAGCATCAGACGCGGCCGCCGGCAGCGCGCCTGGCGGGCGCTCCAATAATGCGATTAGCAGCCCCCAGAGCCGCCAAACTCGCTAGACGATCTCGATAATCGCGAGATGCAGAAACCGGCTGAAGAGTGCGCCGCCGAAATCGATCCCAACGTCGTAGATCGACGCGGTTCTGCCCGGCACGAAGATCTGATGGCCCTCGTCGGAGAAGGCATAGAGCGCGCAGACCGCAAGCGCCAGATAGGGCCGGCCGGCCATCGGCCCGCGCACCAGCAGCCAGAAGAGAATGGAATACTCCGTGAAGTGCGCCGACTTGCGGATCAGTCCGTGCAGGCTCTCGATCGTTACGGCAGACGCGGCCGGCATCAGCCACTGGAGAATTGGCACGATGATCCGGGCCGTGCTGGCCGACGAGAAGTACTCCGTCGAAAGTACGAAGATCAGCACCGCCCACAATGCGACCGGGGTCCATTGCGCCGCCGCGTCGGGCGGTCGAGCGCCACTGAACGTTGCTGTCGCAGACTTCGCTTGCATGGATGGTAACTCAGCCTGAGGCGCGCGCGGTGATCGTGTCACTCCGGGAACGAATCCACGTCCGAACCCGCGCTATTAGTCACGGTAACATCTCGACTGGCTTGTGGAAAGCGTCAAAACTCGTAGGCTGCAAGGTGCCCTGAATGACCCCGCGAATCGGGAAAGGACCGCGTTTCGCATGACCGATCTCTTTACCATCGCCAGTGCTCAACCGGCGCTGCCCTGCACGGTCGTGATTTTGGGCGCCTCGGGTGATCTCGCGCGCCGCAAGCTGATTCCGGCGCTCTACAATCTGCGCGCCAGCGGCACCCACATGATGCCCGAGCGGAGCGCGGTGCTGGGTTTCGCCCGCCGGCCAATGGCGCTCGAGGAGTTCCGCCGGAGCGCGCGCGCCGCCGCCGAGCAGTTTTCGCCCTCGAAGGTCGAGGAAAGCTCTTGGGACCAATTCGCCACGGCGCTGGACTATCTCTCGGGACTCGATCAGCCCGACGGATTCGGCCGGCTCCGCGCGCGGCTGGAGGAAACCGAGGCCAAGCGCGGACTGCCGCCCAATCGCGTCTTCTACCTCTCGATTCCTCCGGCTGCGATCAAGGACGCGGTCGACAAGCTTCACGAGGCGGGTCTGATCTCCGCGCCCGACGCCCCGAACTTCACCCGTCTGGTGGTCGAGAAACCGATCGGCCGCGACCTTGCCAGCGCGCTCGAGATCAACCGCGCGCTGCGCCGCTACTTCGACGAATCGCAGATTTTCCGGATCGATCACTATCTCGGCAAGGAGACCGTTCAGAACGTGCTCGTGATGCGCTTCGCCAACGGCATCTTCGAGCAGATCTGGAACAACCGCCAGATCGACCATGTGCAGATAACCGTCGCCGAGAGCGAGGGGGTCGGCACCCGCGCCGATTACTACGACACCGCCGGTGCGCTGCGCGACATGGTGCAGAACCATCTGCTGCAACTGCTGGCGCTGATTGCGATGGAGCCGCCGGTCTCGCTGGAGGCCGGCGCGATCCGCGAAGCCAAGCTCAATGTGCTGCGCGCGCTGCGGCCGATTCGCCGTGAGGAGGTGGGCGCCCTCGTGACGCGGGCGCGCTACAGCGCCGCGATTGTCGACGGTCAGCCGGTGCGGGGCTATCTTGAGGAATCCGGCGTCACGCCCGCCAATCACACCGAGACTTTCGTCGCGCTCAAGCTCTTCGTCGACAACTGGCGATGGTCGGGCGTGCCGTTCTTCCTGCGCACCGGCAAGCGGCTGGCAAAGCGCGCCAGCGCGATTTCAGTGCAGTTCAAGGACGTGCCAAAAATTCTCTTCAATCGCGGCACCGGACTCCCGTCGAACGTGCTGACGCTCAGAATCCAGCCCGACGAGGGATTTTCGCTCCAGGTGATGGCCAAGCGGCCGGGCCTCGATCTGGCCGTGAGCCCGGTCCACATGAACCTGCATTACGAGAGCGAATTTGGGGGTCGTTCACCCGAGGCCTACGAGCGGCTGCTGCTCGATGTGATGGCCGGCGACCATACGTTGTTTATCGCCGAGCGGCAGGTCGAGAAGTCCTGGGAACTTCTGCAACCGGTGCTCGAGGCGTGGCACGACGACCACCGCATCCCGCTCGCGCAGTATCCGGCGGGTGGATGGGGACCAACGGAAGCGGATGATCTGATTCGCGCCGACGGCCGCGCCTGGCGCCTGCTCTAAGCGCAGCCTTTCCGCCTGTTGGCATAACGCTGTCACCCAAGCTAATCTGGCTCGGCTGCGGTCGCCTCGGGCGGGTTTCCGCAGCGGGGAACTTCGCGAAACTTCCGCGCAGCGGCCGCGGCATGATCCGGCTGGCGCGATGCCTGGAAGGCAGATGGCAGTGCGCAGCGAGAACGTTAAGGTAGTCATTCTCGGAGCCAACGGCACGATGGGCGCCGGCGCGGCGGCGATGTTCGCCGGCGGCGGCTGCCACGTCACGATGCTGGCGCGCGACCTGGCCAAGGCGCGCGAGGGTCTCACCGATGCGCAGTCCCTGGCCCGCGCTGAGGCAGTGGCCGACAGCGTCGTCCCCGGCACCTACGAACAGGACATGGATCGCGCCGTCGCCGAGGCGACGCTGATCTTCGAAACCCTGGCCGAGGACCTTCCGCTCAAGCAGCAGTATTTCCAGCGCGTCGACAAGCATCGCCGCCCCGATGCGATCGTCGCGACCTGCTCGTCGGGACTCTCGATCGCCGCGATGGCGCAAGGCCGCAGCGATTCCTTCCGCCGCAGCTTTCTCGGGATTCATCTCTTCAATCCGCCCCACATGATCACCGGTACCGAAGTCGTTCCGCACGACGCGACCGATCCGGCCGTCACCGCAAGCGTGGTCGAAAGCCTGCGCACTCGTTTCGGCCGCAAGGTGATCGTGGCGCGCGACCGTCCGGCCTTCGCCGGCAATCGGATCGGCTTCAAGGTGTTGAACGAAGCCGCGCAGCTCGCCGGCGAACATGGCGTGGCGTTTATCGACTATCTGGTGGGACCGCATACGGGCCGCGCGATGGCGCCGCTCGCCACGATCGATCTGGTCGGATGGGACGTGCACAAGGCGATCGTGGACAATATCCACGCGCTCTGCACCACTGACGAGGCCCATGCGTGCTTCAAGCTGCCGGCCTACGTCGAGAAGGGCATCGCCGAGGGCCATCTGGGCGACAAGACGCCCGAGCGCGGCGGCTTCTACCGTCGCGACGGCAAGACCGTCGAGGTGTTGCATCCGGGGACCGGGCACTACGAGGCGCTCAAGGCACCGGCGCGGATCGATTTCGTCGAGCGGATGAAATCGCTCAACCGCGTCGGCCGCTATCGCGACGCGATCGCCACGCTCGCGACGGCCTCCGGATGGGAGGCCGATCTGGCGCGTCAGGTCGTGCTCGGCTACGCGGGTTACGCGCTCAATCGGGTCGGCGAAGTCGCGGAAAGCGCCGCCGATGTCGATACGATCATGAGCTTCGGCTTCAACTGGGCGCCGCCGACGGTCCTGATCGATCTGCTCGGCGCGAAAGACGCGATCGCGATGTTTCAGCGCTACCAGCTCAAAGTCCCGCCGATCGTGCAGCAAGCCGCCGCCAACGGTGGTAAGCTATACACCGGTGGTTTGTTGGATTTCGGCCGCACCTTCGTCGGATAGGAGAATCACGTTATGAGTACGCCATCGGTCTATATCCTGGGTGGAGCGCAGACCGATTTCGCCCGCAACTGGACGAAAGAGGGTAAACATTTTTTGGCCCCGATGCGTGAGGCGACGATCGGCGCGATGGCGGCTACGCAGATCGAACCGAAGGAAATCGAAACCGCGCACGTCGGCAACTTCGCCGCTGAACTCTATGCCAAGCAGGGCCATCTGGGCGCGTTCTTCGTCGATATCGATCCCAGTTTCTCAGGACTTCCCACCAGCCGCCATGAAGCTGCCTGCGCGTCGGGCTCAATCGCGATTCTCGCCGCGTCGGCGGAAATCGAGGCGGGCCGCTACGACCTCGCGGCCGTAGTCGGAATCGAGCAGATGAAGACCGTCGATCCGGCCACCGGCGGCGACTTCCTCGGCACCGCAGGCTGGTACGAGCGCGAGGCCAAGGGAATCGAGTTTCCGTTCCCCAAGCTCTTCGGCCGCCTGGGCGACGAGTATGACAAGCGCTTCGGCCTCAAGGACGAGCATCTCGCGCATATCGCTGCGGTCAACTACTCGAACGCGCGGCGCAATCCACTCGCGCAGACCCGCAACTGGTACATGAGCGAGAGCCACGCCCAGAAGACCAGCAAGTACAACACCGTGATCGGCGGCCGGATCAAGGTCAGCGATTGCTCGCAGGTGACCGATGGCGCGGCCGTGATTTTTCTGGCCTCCGCGAAATACGCCGCCGACTACGCCAAGCGCCACAATCTGAAGCTCGACGCGATTCCGCGCATCCTCGGATGGGGCCACCATACGGCGCCGCTCGAGTTCGACACCAAGGTCGCCGAGAGCCGCGACAACGCCTACGTGCTGCCGCATACCCGCCAGACGATCCTCGACGCCCTCAAGCGCGCGGCGCTCAACTCGGTGTGGGATCTGTCCGGAATCGAGACCCACGATTGCTTCACGACTTCCGAGTACATGGCGATCGACCATTTCGGGATCACCAAGCCGGGCGAATCGTGGAAAGCGATCGAAGAGGGCGTAATCGAGATGGGCAACAAGATGCCGATCAATCCCAGCGGCGGGCTGATCGGCGCGGGCCATCCCGTGGGATGCACCGGCGTGCGCCAGATGCTCGACGCGTGGCGCCAGACCACCGGCGCGGCCGGCGAGTATCAGGTCGAGAACGCGAAGCGCTTCGCGACCCTCAACATCGGCGGCAGCGGCACCACCAGCTGCGTCTTCGTCGTGGGCAAGTAAGGCCCCGCCGAAGCTCTCACCAACGAACGGCGGTCCCGGATGGGATCGCCGTTTTCGTTTTCACGCCCGAATGTTTGTCTACGCCTGATGATTCAGGCGTCGCGCCCGATTATGATCGCCCCATGGATGCGGCCGTTCCAGCCGTCGGTGATCTCGCCCCGGATTTCGCGCTCGACGATGCGCGCGGAAACGCGCGCCGCCTGTCCGAGTTGACCGCCGGTGGCCTGCTCGTACTAATCTTCTACCGCGGCCATTGGTGACCGTTCTGCCTCCGCCAGTTGGCGGACTACCGAGACCGTTACGCAGAGTTGCGCGGCGCCGGCGCCGAGGTCGTCGCGCTCTCGGTCGACGACCGCACGCGCTCCGACGCGATGGCCCGCGATCTCGAACTCCCCTTTCCGATTCTATGCGACCCGCGCCGCGAGGTGATCGAGAGCTGGGGCCTGCTCAACCGCGCGGAGAAAGGCGGCATCGCCTTTCCCGCGACGTTTGTGATCGATCGCGATCGCAAGGTGCGCTTCCGCAGCCTCGAAAACGTCGGCCGCCGCGCCAGCGCGCCGGATATGCTCGCCTACGTGCGCGCGCTCGCCGGCGATGGCGCTGCCGCGGCGCCCCATCAGACGCGCGTCAAGGGCGCGATGTGGCTGCGGGCGATCGGCAACATGATCCGGCGCGGTATCAAGGTGCCGCGTTCCCAGCCCTGAATCGGTCGCAAACCCCGCCGCCAACGCGGCTGGCCTCCGCTTGCGCCCGCGACGCGTCATCTCGCAAGATCGCACAGTGCAGTCTCAAGACGCCTACCAACTGGCCGGCGCAGCCGCCGAGCGCCCGTCGAAGTCGACGTTGACCTTGACGTCGACGGCCGCGCCGGTGATTCCTGCGCCGCGGCGCGTGCTCGTGCGGGAGGTCAACTGGCTCGGCGACCTCGTGATCAGCCTGCCGGCGTTGCGCGCGATTCGCCGCGCCTGGCCCGATGCGCATCTCGCGGTGCTCGTCACGCGCGAGCTGGCGGGCTTTTTCGACGGCGCCCGCTGGATCGACGAGGTGATCCCCTACACGCGCGCGCGCGGGCTGCGCAGCGCCGCCGACGCGGCGCGAATCGCCGCCCGGATTCGCGCCGGCAGCTTCGATCTCGCGATCCTTTTCCCCAACAGCTTCTCCTCCGCGCTCTGGATGGTGCTGGCGGGTGTGCGCAACCGCGCCGGATACGCAATCGACGGCCGCGGCCCGCTGCTCACGCACAAGCTCGCACCGCCCGCCGAGGCGCTCACCGGCCATCAGATGCATTACTGGCTCGCGATGCTCCGCGCGACCTTGGGAATCGACACCGACGCGGATGCGATCGCGCCCGGAGCTACGCCGGGGTCGGCACTCGACGTTCACGAACCGCATCGCGCCGCGATGCGTGCCTGGCTCGCGGCGCACCGCCAACATCCCGATCGCCCACTGATCGCCCTCGCCCCTGCCGCCGCCTTCGGTCCGGCCAAGGAATGGCCAGCCGAACGTTACTCAGCCCTCATCGATCTGATGGGCAAGCGCGGAGCCGAATGCGTGCTCGTCGGCGCGCCCGCGGAGCGCCCGCGATGCGAGAAAGTTGCCCGCGGGAGCCGGAGCGGCGCGCTCGTGGCCGCCGGCGAGACCGGCATCGGCGAGCTGATCGCCTTGCTGTCGCTCTGTGACGGCTTCGCCGGCAACGATTCGGGCTCGATGCACCTCGCCGCCGCGCTGAATCTCCCGACCGTCGGGGTCTTCGGCTCGACCAATCCCAATCGCACCGGCCCGAGCGGCGCCAGGATCGCGGTGCTCTACCGCGCGCTTGAATGCAGCCCCTGCCTGGCCCGCACCTGCCGCTTCGGCCATTACCATTGCCTCACATCGATTGAACCTGCGGAAGTCGTAAGCGCCCTGGAAAATCTTGGCGCGCTCAGCCGTATCGCCAGTGAGTAGGAAAATGAAGCTAAAGGAACTTGCTACCAGGCTGGGACTTGAACTGCGCGGCGACGGCGAGATCGAGATCGCCCGGCCCGCGCCGATCGAAGCTGCCGGTCCCGGCGCGATCACCTTCGTCGCGGCGCCCATATATCTGGCCGCGCTGCGCGAGAGCAAGGCCGCGGGTGCGATCGTGCTCGCGGAATTCGCCGACCAGGCGCCGTGCCCGGTTCTGATCAGCGCCCAGCCGCACTTCGATTTCGCGCGGATGCTCACGATTTTCTTTCCGCCCTATCGGCCCCCGGCCGGAATCGATCCCACCGCGCGGATCGCGGCGAGCGCCCGCATCGGCGCCGACGCGTCGATCGGCGCCTACTGCGTCGTCGGCGCGGACGTCGTGGTCGGCCGCGGCGCGATCCTCCATCCGCACGTCACGATTTATCCTGAGGTCCGCATCGGCGATCACTTCGTCTGCCACAGCCACGCCTCCATCCGCGAGCGCGTCACGATCGGGAATCACGTCACGATCATGAACGGCGCGGTGATCGGCGCGGACGGCTTCGGCTACGTCGAGCACGAGGGCGACCTCCACAAGATTCCGCAGGTCGGGTCGGTGACTATCGAAGACCACGTCGAGATCGGCGCCAATACCACGATTGATCGCGCCACGATTGGCGCGACTATCGTCCGGTGCGGCGCCAAGTTCGACAACCTGGTGCAAATCGGGCACAACTGCGAGATCGGCGAATACTCGCGCTTCGCGGCGCAAGCCGGAATCGCCGGCTCGACCCGCGTCGGCAAGTGGTGCCAGTTCGGCGGACAGACCGGATGCGCCGACCACGTCACGATCGGCGATCGCGTGATGGTCGCCGCGCAATCCGGAATTCCCAACGATGTCGCCGGCGGCAAGGTGGTCGGCGGCACCCCGGCGGTCGAAATCCGCGTCTGGCGCCGGATGGCAGCCGTGTGGCCGCGCCTGCCCGAGCTGGTGCGGCGCATCCGCGCCCTCGAACAGCGGCTGGACGCTCGGGAGCAAGCGTGATGCAAGGCGAACTGGTGCGGCTGCGAGCCTGGGAACCGGCTGACATCGAGGCGCGGATGCGATGGTGGAACGACGAGGAAGTCACGCGTCTGCTCGGCCCGTGGAACTATCCGGTCACGCGCGCGGAACAGGAGCGGCAGATCGCGGCCGCGTCCGGCGGCGATCCCGCGGCGAAGTCGTTCGCGATCGAAACCCTCGCCGGCGAGCTGATCGGCGAAACCGGAATCCGCAAGATCGACTGGATGAGCCGCAAGGCCTTGTTCTTCATCACGATCGGCGAGAAAACTTTCTGGGGCAAGGGCTGCGGCACCGATGCGCTGAAGCTCGTGATGCGTCTGGCGTTCGCCACGATGAATCTCAACCGCCTCTGGCTGACCGTGCTCGCACATAACCAGCGCGCGATCCGATGCTACGAAAAGTGCGGCTTCAAGCGTGAGGGACTGCTGCGCGAGGAAAGCTACGTCGACGGCGTCTATCACGACGTGCTCCTGATGGGCGCGCTGCGCGCGGACTACAATCAGCCGCCGGGAGAAAATCGGTGAAAGTCAAAGCCGCCGTCGCGCATCAGGCCGGACAACCGCTGCAAATCGAGGAGGTCGACCTCGACGGACCGCGCAAAGGCGAGGCGCTAGTCGAGATCAAGGCGACCGGCGTCTGCCACACCGACGCGTTCACGCTCTCCGGCGCCGATCCCGAAGGGCTCTTCCCCGCGATCCTCGGTCACGAGGGCGCCGGCGTCGTGGTCGAAGTCGGTCCCGAGGTAGCGTCGCTTAGGCCGGGCGATCACGTCATCCCGCTCTACATCCCGGAATGCCGCCAGTGCCGCGCCTGTCTCTCCGGCCGGACCAATCTCTGCACCGCGATCCGCGAAACGCAGGGCCGCGGTCTGATGCCCGACGGGACGAGCCGCTTCTCGCTTCGCGGCGCGAAGCTCCATCACTACATGGGCACCTCGACCTTCGCCAATTTCACGGTAGTGCCCGAAATCGCGCTCGCCAAAGTCCGCGCCGACGCGCCGTTCGACAAGATCTGTTACATCGGATGCGGCGTGACCACCGGAATCAGCGCCGTAATCAACACCGCGAAAGTCCAAGTCGGTGATCGCGTAGTGGTCTTCGGCCTCGGCGGCATCGGCCTCAACGTAGTCCAAGGCGCCCGCCTCGCCGGCGCCGCAATGATCGTAGGCATCGATCAGAATCCCGCCCGCCGCGCAATCGCGGAAAAATTCGGCGCAACGCATTTCGTAAATCCCGCCGAAGTAGCCACTGATCTGGTCCCCTACCTAATCGATCTAACCAACGGCGGCGCAGATTTCTCATTCGAATGCGTCGGCAACGTAAAGCTGATGCGCCAAGCCCTCGAATGCTGCCAACGCGGCTGGGGCACCAGCGTAATAGTCGGCGTAGCCGGCGCCGGCCAGGAAATCTCAACCCGCCCGTTTCAACTCGTAACCGGCCGCACCTGGAAAGGCACCGCCTTCGGCGGCGCCAAAAGCCGCCGCAACGTCCCGCGCATCGTAGACTGGTACATGGAAAAACGAATCAACATCGACGACCTAATCACCCACACAATGCCGCTGGAGCAAATCAACGAAGCCTTCGCCCTAATGCACGCCGGCAAGTCGATCCGAACGGTGATCACCTTTTAGCGACGAAACGGGAGGGGGCAGACCTCGAGCGCCGAACGGTCCACCATACCGAAAACTACGTCGGGCAAGGGGTGGGTGCGGGCTCGCCGCTCGAATGCTCTGCGCTGTCCAGTGTGCTAAATTGCGCTAACAGCAGCCGAACGGAAACGGTCTTGGCAGAAGAGTTGGGCAATGCGAAGGATGGCAAACATGCCTGAACGATTTACGCGGGGTTCCCACGCGCGTTGAATCGCCGCCTGAAGCGATGAACGCAAATTCGGCTCGGCGAGAGATTTTGCCTTACCGACCAACCACAACGGGGGCTAATGATCCATGCCTGACGGGAGAGTAATCGCCGTCCTCAACATGAAGGGGGGCGTTGGCAAGACCACCATTTCTGCGCACGTAATGCGTGTCCTGTATCATTCCCGACTGAAGAAAACACTCCTCGTCGACCTAGAATCCGCAGTTCAACCTCACACAATGTTTGATCTCGAGAGCAGAATACGACACGCTCAAGTCCAACAATCAGACTATATTCACAGCGATGGAGCCTCCGTCAGCAGTCGGGCTCTTCGATGTTGCCATCACTTCGCATGCGCCGCCGCTTGCCTCGACGCTCGCAAGGAGGCTACGGCACTTCACAGATCGCCCAGCGTTTCTCGATCTGATTCCGGGAAACTTTGACCTCGTAAAGTACAGCCTGATCGCCGATCAGCACAAGCTCGGCCTAGTCAAGCAAAGATTTCTGCAATTTATCTCTGCCGCTCGTGCTGATTACGATGTGGTCGTGATCGACTGCAATCCAAGCAGTTCATTTATTACCTTGTGCGCGCTACAAGCGTGTCAAAAGGTCCTCGTTCCAATTCGACCGGACAGGTATTCAGTTCTCGGCCTTGAGCTTCTGGCGGATTTCATCGCACGCATCCCCGAAATTGCTCCTAAACCCGAAATGGCGATCCTGTTGAATGGTGTTCCGAGGCAGCAATATGACCAAACTGTGGAAAATGAGTTGCGCCGGCACACGATTTTTGGTCCTCTCCTTTTCGCAGCAAAACTTCGACACTCGAAACTTCTCGCTGCAAGCGCCGGCTACACAGGATTCGCGACTGACAAGCCGGTACCGTACAGAGAACTGCTCAAGACTGAAATCGGCGATGTAGTCAAAGAGCTTAGTATACGATGGGGTATCTGAAATGAAGCGCGGGACAGAGCGCCTGGCAATCCTGCTCGCAGCATCAGGGTTCAGCGATCAAATGCTCAGTGAAGCGCTGCGCGATCTAGAGTCGCTGGGGCCGAATAATGTGCTTCAACGAGTCCGCGCGATCAGGCGCAATCTCAGCGCCAACGCGCTTGAGCTCCTGTGGGAAGAAAGTGCATTCTCCAAGCCGCGAGTGCCTACGCAATGGGACGACCTCGTACAGCAGATCGTTCGCCTGTTGCAGACAGAGGCACACTTGCCTGCGACTGAGGCTGCCCAACGCTTGCGCGACTCGCTGCGGGCAGAGAAGGATAGCGCATCAGTCGACTTGCCCCGGTTCCACGCCAAGGAAGGCTTGCGCCGCTGGCTAGGGCGTGTCGCGCTCTCAGTGCCCCCGAGCGAGCTGCTTCATCAGGCTACCAAGATTCGGAATGCGAATGTCCACGAGAGCTCGCTAGACTGGCCTTTACGGGAACGAGAGAAGTAAGATGCCGGTCAGCTTTGATCAACAAGTGGATGCTCTGAAGGCCGCGGTCGATGCGCACTGCATGCGATGTAGGGGGAACTTTTTGACAAAGACCACGAAGGCGACTGAGCTTCTCTTGATTTGGCTGGGCTATCTCCGCTCGACCATTTCGCGCCAGGTAGCGGATTGGCTACTGGACGGCGTTCACGGTTCAGTCATAGAAGTAGCTGGCTGCCTTTCGCTCGGCCTTGTGAGGCCCGCCGTTGTCTCCCTGCGTGTGCAGCTTGAATTACTGTTGGCCTGGATCTATTTCAACGATCATGCTGTGGAATGGTCTCACGTGCAAAAGAGTGTTGAGGACTTTCCATCGCGTTCTACGCTGCGAAAATACATGCGCGACAACAGTACCAGATTTACACAGCGTTTTGAGATTCTCGCGAAGAGAAAAACGCGAAAGACGGAAGACCCTTATGGCGTTCTATCGGTTCATGTTCACAGCACTTCGGTTTTCTCCGCGCCGACAATAGGGCCTCTATCTTCCCTCGTGAAAACGGATGCAGCTTGCCTTGAATGCGTTGACTTGGAGGCCGAGGTCGCGGAGTACCTGACTGATACACTCGCTTCGTGGTATGCAGACCGCTGGCATGATTTACCAGCGCAAGTCACCGCGAGTTTGCGATCCCGAGTGACTTCGGCGAAACTGAGCGAGTTTTGCCGCGCGGGAAACTGACGATGAGGCTGTTGGCGTGCGCGGGGCGCTAACACGTGAAACCGACTTCATAGCCCGCCCCCCTCACTTCGCGAACTCGGGCATGATCTCCTTCGCGAACATGTCCATCGTATCGGGCATCAGGAAGCTCAGGAAGAAGTAGGTCACGCCCAGCGTTTCGATCCTTGACCTAATCTCACGCTTCACGTCGTCGATCGTGCCGGCCAGCACCTGCGGCGACCGGCGCGCCGCTTCAATATCCGGCACCTGCATCGCCGCCGCGGTAGCTTGCATCATCGCCTCGGCCTGCGTCTTGTCGCGCGCCATCAACACGAAGCTGTTGCCCGAAATCTCGATCGCGCCGGGATCGCGCCCGGCCGCTTTCGTAAATCCGCGCAGCGTCTCGATCTTGCGCGCCAGCGCGGGCTTGTCGAACTTGAGCGCGTCCTTGAGATCGACCTCGCCCCTGGTAATCGGCGGAATCAGGTTGGCGATATCGCCCTCGCCGCGGTGATCTCGAGCACCTTTTTGCCCGAGCCGCCGATCAGCAGCGGCGGATGCGGTTTCTGCGCGGGCTTGGGAAAGTTCCACGCCTTGTCGATTTTGAAGTAGCGCCCGTGATACGTCGGCTCGTCTTCGGTCCACATCGCCTTGAGCACCTTGATTCCCTCGGCGAGCTGCTCGATCCGTTCGGCGTTGGACGGATACGGGAAATTGTACGCCGCGTATTCCTCGCGGAACCAGCCGGCGCCGACGCCGACCGTCACCCGGCCGCCGCTGATCTGATCGAGCGTCGAGGTCATCTTCGCCAGCAGCGCCGGATTCCGGTACGACATCGAGGTGACCATCTGCACCAGCCGCACCCGCTTGGTCAGCGCCGCGATCGCACTCAGCGTGGTGAAGCATTCCAGATGCGGCGACTGCGGTCCTTCCATCAGGCCGCGCATGAAGAAGTGATCGTCGAGCGAGACCGAATGGAAACCCAGCGCCTCGGCGCGCTCGGCGGTCGCGCGCGTCGCCGCAAAATCGTTGTTAGGCAGGCCTACCGCAAACTTGATTGGACGCATGGGGGAACTCCTTTCGTATCGATGGTCGAACTTCGGCCGGATCGCGCCGCAGTCGAGGCTACCATATCGCGGGAGCGGAGACGCTTCTATCGCTTCGGCCGCGCGCGCTTCGACGGGTCCGCAGGCAGCGTAATCGGGGTGCTGCGCCACAGATACCAGGTCGCCACGCTGCGATAGGGGCGCCATTGCTCGCCCAATGCCCGAAGCTGCTTCGCCGTCGGATGCGTCCGCATCGCGTAATGCTTTCATCGCGGCATTGCGCACGCCCAGGTCACCGACCGGCAGCACGTCCGGCCGCCACAGGTTGAACATCAGGAACATCTCGGCGGTCCAGCGCCCGATTCCCTTGACCATCGTCAGATGCTCGATAATCTCCTCGTCGTTCATCCATCGAAAGCGCCGGAAATTGATCGAATCGTTGGCGACATGCGCGGCGAGATCCCGGATATAGAGCGTCTTCGCGCGCGAGAGCCCGGCCTTGCGCAACTTCCGAATCGGCGCACCGAGCACCTCCGCCGGCGTGGGGAAGCGTGGCCCTCGAAGATCGCAACGAAGCGATCGTAAATCGCCTGCGCGGCGCGGCCTGCGAGTTGCTGGAAGACGATCGCGCGCACCAGCGCCTGGAAGCGGTCGGGCCGCTTTGGCGGCCGGTAGGGACCGACGTGCGCAATCAGTCGCGCCATCACCGGATCGGCGCGGCGCAGATGAGCGAGTGCGGCCCGTGCATATGGTGGCGGCTTTACGGCCATCAGCGGCCAATATCACCTGCTTCGCCGTTACCGCAAACGGACCCGCGCCGAGTTGCCCGAGAACGCCGGTTGCTCCCGAACGGGCCATCGGAAAGAATCGCCCCGTGAGTGACGATCGGATAGTGATGTCCGCCGAAAACCTGCGCGAAGGGATGACGCTGGGGCCAATCGGTTACGTGATCTCGGGCGAGCAGGTGAGCGCATTTGCCCGCGCGCTCAAGAGTGACAATCCGCTCTTCACTACCGACGCGCCGGATGGCTTGCAGCTCGCGCCGCCCACGATGCGCCTGAACGACTACGCGCTGCTGATCGCGGCGCACTTCCGCGGCGGTTCCGGCGGCGTCCATGCCAGGCACAAGTGCGAGCTGTTCGAGCCGATGCGCGTCGGGCAGGCCGTCACGGTCTCGGGTCGTATCGTGCGCACCTATCGCAAGCGTGGCAAGTTCTACTTCGAACTCGAATACGAAGCGCGCGACGCCGATAGAGATCAGTTGCTGACGCGTCAGACGATCACTTCGATCCTTCTCGAGAAAGGCACGATGCGATGAACCCGGACGCTCGCAACCCAGAAGCCGGCGTCGGCCTCGGTGTAGGCGCGGAATACGTCTCCGCGCCCTATGTTCTGGACGCCGCCGCGGCGGCCGCTTATCAGCGCGCCGTGGCGTCGCCGCGCCGCCGCCGTAAGGAGGGCATCCACAATGATGCCGAAGCCGCGGCGCGCGCCGGCTTCGCGGCGCCGATCGCGGCCGGCGAGCACAGCCTCGCGCTGCTCGCGCAATTGCTCACCGAATCGCTTCGGGATGCGCTTCCTGCGCGGCGGCCGCTTCGAGATCGCGTTCGTCAAGCCGGTGCTCTTCGGCGACCGGCTCACGGCGCATATCCGCGTCGCCGGATCCGCCAGCGACGAAACCGCGCTCGAAGTGTGGGTCACCAACGGCGCTGGCGAGCGCGTGCTCGGGGGCACGGCGGCGATCGCCGGAAGCGCTCGATGAGCGGCGGGATCAGCGCAGAGCCGACCGGCGCAACCGAACCGATAGCTGGCGCGCCACCCGCGCGAACCCGCGCGCCGCTCTGGCGGCGCATCATCCCGTATTTCGGGACGCTCGCCATCTTCGCGCTGATCTTCTGGCGGATTCCGGTCGGCAAGGTCGTCGAAGCTCTGGGCCGCGTGCCCGCGCTCGAATTCATCGGCGTATTTCTGCCGTTCGCGCTCTTCTACTTCACGCTCGATTCTTTCTGCCTGACCTGGGTAGTCCGGCGCTTCAACGCCAAACTCAGCTTCGCCGAAGTGATGCCGATCCGGGCGAGCATGTACCTGCTTGCGCTACTCAACACCAGCCTGGGGCAGGGCGGCGTTGCCTACTATTTGTATCGGCGGGCCAAAGTCCCGTTCTTCGAGGCGCTGAGCTCCGTGCTGTTCATCGCGCTGCTCGAGGTCTACCAGCTTTTCCTGTTCTCGACCCTGGGCGTGCTGTTCTACTCGCCGGCCAATCCGCGGCTGCTCGAAGTCACCCACGGATTGCGTATCGCCTACATCGTGGCGTGGGCGTTGCTGTTCGCGATCATGGGGTTCTTCACGATGGCGCGGAGCAACGCCGGCCTGCGAGATAGAATCGAACGCTCGCGCTTCGGCAGCGTGCTGAGCACGTTCCTGAAGGCGCGTCCGCTGGACTATTTCTGCGTGCTCGCGATCAAGGCGCCGACCTTCATGGCCTCGATTGTCGCCCAGTACTTCGCGCTGATCCTGTACGGCATCTCGATTCCGTTCCTGAAGCTCGTGCTCTTTCTGCCGCTGGTGTTTCTGGCCGCGGCGTTGCCGATCGCGATCGCCCATCTCGGCACCAGCCAGGCGGCTTGGCTGCTGTTCTTTTCCGACAACGCCACGCCGGCGACGATCCTGGCCTACAGCCTCGCCGCGCACTTCATCTTCATGCTCTGCAATGGATTGGTCGGCCTGTGCTTCCTGCGCCGCGCAATCCGTGAACTGACCGAGCTCGAGACGCCGGTTCTGACGCCTGATTCCGTACGAACTTAGTCGGGCCTGAGGATCGCGAATCCTTCGCGCTCGGCGGCGTTCGCCAAGCGCCGATCGAGGGTAACAAAATCCAGCGTCGCGGGATCGCCCTCGGCGGCCACGACCGCGGCCCCGAGCTGAAGCGCGTCGGCCGCTCTAAGCGGATAACTCTCGACCATCCGTAGAGCATGGCGCCGGACGTTCTCAACGTCCGAAACCTCGAACCAGGACTGCCAAGCGCTGATTATCTCGCGGCGCGCAGACTGAATCTCGTCGGACGCGTTCGGGCGCTCTCGCCCCCGCCGCGCAAGCACGGACATCATCTCCACGCGCGTAAATGCCCAGACCGTTACATCGGGATCGGACTCAAGCCATGATCGGACTTTCGCGGTGCCAAACTCATCGACGAACAGCGGCACAAGCGCAGAGCTGTCCCAGAACCTCACCAGCCGCTCTCGCGTTCTTCCAGCAAAGTTTTCACGAGGCTGCCGCCGCGAACCTTGACCGGCGGGTGATGCTTCAGCCAATCCTTCATGTCGCCCTTGCCCCGCCGGATGATTCCCTTGCGCTCGAGGCGCGCGATCCGCGCCTCGTCGTCGGCCTTGGTGCGCGGCTTCGCATGTTCGAGCGGCACGATCTGCGCGACCGGCCTGTCGCGATCGCAAATCGTAACCGTGCCGCCCGCACGCACGTGATCGAGGTAACGCGACAGGTTGTTCCTCAGTTCCGCGATGCCGGCCTTCTTCATATAGCCATTATAGCCATGTCAGCGAGTTCGGACAGGCCCGCCTCAACTCCCCGGATGCGGCGAGATCCAGACCCTCTCCAGGCGCGTGAGGCGCGGGGCGCTTCGGCGACCGCGATTTTTTAGTGCACTGACAGCAGCTCATCGTCCGGGCCCAGTCCAAGCAGTCTGGATGTTTCGAACTACTAATCGTACGACCAAAGCTTTCGACCCGCAGTGAAGGTTCAAGTCGACCTTGTACTGCGTGGCCGGTAGTGTGATATCGTCGCTTCGACCGAGCCACGGAACCCAAGGAGAGCGAAATGACAACGTCCATGTCCATTCAGAGAGCGGTTTTAACCCATCAGAAGGACATGGTGTTTCATGCGAAAGCTACATTCCGTGGATCCGGCGCGCGTAGGCGCCGATAAAACAAGGCCGACCGAGCGGGCCGCGACTGGATTCGCGGGCTCGCGAGCCAAAAAGTTCCTCTCCTACTACCGGCCGTATCGAGGGTTGCTTCTCGCTGACCTTCTTTCCGCCCTCATCATATCGGCCGCGGCACTGCTGCTGCCCGTCTGCGCGAATTTCATCACCAAGAACCTGCTTGGAAAAGAGGGCGCACCGGGCGCGCTCGATAAGATCTATGCGCTGGGCGCCGCCATGCTTGCGCTCGTCGCTCTCCAGACCCTGTGCACGTTGTTCCTCGATTATCAGGGACATGTGATGGGTGCGAAGATGGAACGCGACATGCGCCGAGAGCTGTTCCAGCATTACCAGAAACTCTCGTTCAGCTTTTACGACCGGCAGAGAACCGGCCAGCTCATGGCTCGGATCACCAACGATCTCCTGTCCCTCGCTGAGCTCTATCATCACGGACCGGAAGATCTCGCGATCGCGGCCCTGGAGCTGATCGGGGTGCTCATCATCCTCGCACATATCGACCGGACGCTCACGCTGATCGTGCTGTGCTTCCTGCCCGTGATGTTCCTCTTCGCGCTGCATTTCAGCCGGCGCATGATTGCCGCGCTCAGATTGAGCAAGGACCGCATCGGCGACATCAACGCGCGTGTTGAAGATTCGCTCGCGGGGATACGGGTGGTTAAATCCTTCACCAACGAGGCGTTCGAGACCGCGCGCTTCAACTACGAGAACGATCGCTTTCTCGCGAGCCGGAGCGAGGGCTATCGGAGCGAGGCATGGTTCTCCGGCGGGATGGCCGCTTTCACGCAGCTCATCACTATTACTGTGATCGTCTTCGGCGCCGCGGGCATCGCGCGGGGGGCGCTCGACCTCGCCGACCTGCTTACCTTCCTGATGTGCGTCGCTGTGCTCATCGACCCGATCCGCCGGCTCGTGAATTTCGCGCGGCTCTATCAGGAAGGCAGCACCGGTTTCGACCGGTTCTTTGAGATGCTGCAGATGGAGCCGGACCTGCCCGACCAGGCTGGTGCCGCCGAGCTGACGCAGGTGCGGGGAGGCATCACGTTCCGCAACGTGAGCTTCCGATACAGCGACGATTCGCCCTTCGTCCTGAAAAACCTATCGCTCGAGATAAGAGCCGGCGAGTTAGTCGCGCTGGTAGGTGCTTCGGGCGTCGGCAAGACCACGCTCTGCTCGCTGATCCCGCGCTTCTACGATGCGACGGAGGGCGACATCCTAATCGATGGCACGAACGTGAGGGACGTCCGCCCGCAGTCCTTGCGGCAAAATATCGGCATCGTGCAGCAGGATGTTTATCTGTTCGCGGGCACGGCCGCGGAGAATCTCCGCTACGGCAAGCCCGATGCGAGCCCCGACGAAATCATCGAAGCCGCGAAACTGGCCCATGCGCACGATTTCATCATGGCGCTGCCGAACGGCTACGATACGGAGATCGGCGAACGCGGCGTGAAGCTCTCTGGCGGGCAAAAGCAGAGGCTCAGCATCGCCCGCGTCTTTCTCAAAAATCCCCCCATCCTGATTTTCGACGAGGCGACGAGCGCGCTCGACAATGAAAGCGAACGATCGGTCCAGGACTCCCTGCACCGGCTCGCGCGGAATCGCACGACGCTCGTCATTGCGCACCGCCTGTCGACCGTCAGGAACGCGGGGAGAATTGTAGTGCTGACCGAGGATGGGATCGCCGAAGAAGGCACGCACGATGAGCTCGTCACGTCGGGCGGCGCGTATGCGCAACTCTACAACACACAGGCAAGCATATGAGACATGATTACTCTTGAAATTAGTGGGGATAACTCTCCAGGCGACATCTCACACCTTCTGGCTGTAAACCGGCTACATAAACGCCTGCTCGGCGAAGGCTTTGTCGGCGGCTGTGGCGAGGGTAACACCTTCCACTAGCGCAACCCCCAGCGCCGCAGTGCCAAACCGACTTGATTACGCGCAAAGTGGTATGGCCGCTTGGCGAGTGTGACCGACGCTTCGTCTCGCGCTGCTAGGGTGAACGGGAGAAGGGCAATTAGCACCAGCCCGAGTTTGGCCGCCTGCATCAAAGCTCCGTTTCTGCGGCTTAGTCCTAGGAGTGCATACTGGTCCTGGGCATACTGCACGGCCAGCCGCCAGCTGTAGCGCGGTACGGCTAAGTATCGATAGCCACCCGCAACCAAACGCCAAAAGCCGGGATCAGGCAGTGCTATCCGCTGCCACAGTCCCGCCAGCACCTTGTGCGCTAGTTCGCGCTGGCGCTCGGTGGCGCTGGATGAGATGCCGGCCGGGTTGTTGCGCCACCGGTACAGCGTTTCCGGTACGCTGGCAAAGCGCGCGCCGTCTTCGAACAACCGGCCCCATAGTTCGTAGTCTTCGGCCGGCCCGACGTCCTGGTAGCCGCCAGCCGCGACTACGGCCGCCTTCGCCATCACCACACTGCCGTGGCAGAGCGGGTTGCGGATAAACAGTTGGCGCTTGATGTCGATATCGCGGGTTGGCGGCACAATGGTCTTAACAGCCCGGCCGGCATCGTCGATCATCACGAAGTTTGATCCGACAATGGTCAGGGTGGGGTCGGCCGTTAGCGCCGCCATCTGCTTCTCGAACCGCTGCGGAGCCGAAATATCGTCGGCGTCCATGCGCGCAACGTAGTCGGCGTCGGCCGCTTTGATGCCGCGGTTAAGCGAATAGACCAGCCCGTGGTTATCCTGGGTCAGCAGCTTGATGCGAGGATCGGCGTAACTCCTAATAATCTCCCGGCTGCCGTCGGTTGATCCGTCATCAATGATGATGAACTCAAAACCACGCCAGGTTTGATCTAGCACGCTGTCCATGGCCAGCTTCAGGTACTGCTCGCCGTTGTAGACACTCATCACTACCGATAGCCGCGGCTTGGTGCTCATAGCCTGATCCAAGCTGCCGGCGTGACGTTGCCGGTATCGATATTGGGGTTGGCCAGCCAGCGCTGAGGCGCGTAGACGATTTTGCCGGCCCGCGGGTTGAGCCAGGCCCCCCACCAGCTGAACGAACTGTTGGCACTGATGTGGTGCCGGCAGAGGCTCATCAGACGCAGGTCTTCGTACCCTTTGTCGCCGTTGTGGTCGATGAAGGTGGTGGGGAAGTCGATTTTGATATTGGCCTTGCACCAGTCCGGCTCATCCGAAAGCACAAAAAAGTGCGGCCTTTCAACCCGCGCCGCCAGCTGCTTGACGGCTTCGCGGTAATAGTCAAGCGGCGCCAGTCCGTGATGCTTATTGATGGCTTCGTCATGGGCGTAGTCGGCCCGCCGGACGTGCAGGGAGATAGCATTGACCGAAGCAATCTGTTCGGCCAGCTCGGCGTCTTTACCCGTGGGCCTGGTCTTAAAGCTAAAGTCTGACCGAATCGTGTCGGCCACATCGGCAAAGTATTTCTCGCTCTGCCAATATCCGATCAGCAGAGAATTGTCAGCAGCTTCAAGGATGCGGGGGTCAAAGTTAAAACCCTTCTCGTAGATAAGGGCCAGGCTTTTCTGGCCAGCCAGCTTGCGCTTGATCCGCTCCGCCAATCCAATCGGCGGCAGTTCGGCTGCAGTTGCGGCAGAGGCTTTGAGATTAAAACAACCCAGCTCGTAGCGCCGCGGCGTTCCATTGGCGGGCTGGTTATCGTAGTTGGTACGGTCGAGCTTCAGCTCGGTGGCATGGTGCAGGGCCAGGCGCCGGCCGGCGGCATCCTGGAACATCTGGTTGCCGAGCCCGCCGGCTAGCTTAACCACAATCATGATCTGCTCCAGGTGTGGTAGCACATCCTCGCGCACGAAGATCATGTTGCCGGTATGACACGCGAGTCGGTACCCCTTGCGCCGGCCGAGCTCCAGCGTCGACGTGAAGCTCGACCACGGTGGCGTCATGCCCGTCGTGGATCTGGTGAACACCCGGTGGGATGGACGAATTGATCTCGATGATGACGATCTTCGGCGCGTACCCGCTGAAGGCGTTCCAGATCTGCCGGTCGAACGAATCGGACATCGATCGAGAGCAGGTCGAAGTCCGCCGGCAGGCCGGTATCTCGCAGAATGGCAGCGAGATTGTCGTCTTCTCCGGAACCGACGGCGGCCAGGATCGTGGTGACCGGTCCGTCGTGCTGGCGTTGTGTCTGCTGGCGGCGGCGGAAGCGCTCGCGGGGTCACTTTCGATCAGCACCGCCCACCATCCCTGTTCGATCAGCGTGTACGTGTTACTGGCCGTCTTGCCGTCCCATGCGCCGAACTCGACGCAGAATCCGGGCCCGCGATGGCCGAGCCGTCAACTCACTAGCGTCCAATGTCTCGCCGACGGCGCACTCTTTTCAGGATGGCGTCACCGACTTCCGTCTTCCGAAAGATCTGTGCCATCGCGTGCGCGAGATATAACACGCGACTCTTGAAGGGCCCGGCCCCGTAGCCTGCGATGTTCACCCGTGAGTGTTCGCGATCGTTGCTTCCGTAGGTGCGGATCGCGCGCGCAAGGTGGGGAAAGATCTGGTGCGTTTCAAGGACACGCCGCCGCGCCTCCTGCAGCGCCGGCAGCCGCCGTTCCCATTCGTCGTGACCCAGCAATTCACCGATTCTCGCAAGGCTTGCCGCCTGATCGTTGGCGTCGATTCGGATCAAAGAATCAGCGGGAAAATAGTCCTCTATGTTGGGGCAGCCGTCGTAGAGCGGGATCGTCCAGCTTAGGAAACAATCAGCGAGCTTTTCCGTCCAATAGTCAGGACTGTTCGAGTTCTCAATCGCGATGGAATAGCGGTAAGGCGCGAGCCCCTCCCACTTGTCTTCGATGTAACGGACGCCGCTTCCAAAGCTATCCACTTTTGTTGGCGCTTCTCGCCTTAAGAACTCGCGGAAAGCGTTGCGCTTGAGATGGCCCGCTAGCCAGTTCTTGGTGCTCGCTACAAACGAAACTCCCCGCGTCTTGATCGGTATCCTCGAAGCGACCAACTCGTCATAGCTGAGCTCGACCCACCAAGGTACGGCCGGATGTGACCGAACATATTTCGGATCGGCCCGCGGTACGTGATGAGTAAACACGCGTGCGAAGGATTCATGCCCTTCAGTTATCCAATCATCGCTACCCGACACATACGGCTCTTGGATGAGGCACCAGACGTGGCCGCGCGGGCACCACACCTGAAGCGGTTCCGCACGGCGGTTGTTGAGTAGGACAAGGTAGTCGCACTCCGCCACATCATCGGTCGTGAAGCGGACTCCGTCACAGAAGCCTTTACCGTTGCGTGTTTGACGCAGCAGCCGTGAGCAATCATAGTCGGCCGCGATTCGAACCAGGGGACTGGCGGTTTCCATGCCTGATAGACGCGGCTAGAATTCTGTCCCGCCTGCCCCAGGCTGGGGGGAAGCTCGCATTCCCAGAGCACACTTCGCCGCGAGTTTAAGCGAGTGAAGCAAGCGTTCGGAGCCCCAACTGCAGAATGCCTCACGGCGGGCTCTCAGCCACACTGACCATCCCAGCGCGACCGAAGCCGAACAGAGCTTGTACCACTGCCGCGACAAGGTAAACGAAAATGCCGGCTCGGGAAAAGCATTTGCGTTCTGGTTGGAAAGTCGAAGGAAGCGAAGCCAATCCGCCGCGCGGTCGAGAAACTCAATACTCGGTTGCAGCGGTTTGCCGAGATGAGTGTATAAATTGCTGATAGCTTCATGTACCTCAACTTGCTCTTTGCTCGGACGGATGTTGAGCGTGGCGAGTTGGGTCAGCCTCACGTTCTTCGAAGCCTCCCTTTGCTCATCAAAATGACGGCGGCTGATTTGAGAACCATGCAGACGATAGTGCAACAGGACGCGCGGGATATTGGCGAGGCGGCAAACCTTTTCCGCGCGCGTCCACAGTTCATAATCCTCAATAAAGCTGTTGGTCTCGTAGATCAGACCGGCTTCGATAAACATCTGCCGGCGCAGGATAACTGAGGGGTGTGCGATCGGATCTCCAAATAGCAGACAACAGCGCAATGTTGCATCTTCGAGCGGATAACGCTCGACTCGGTTGCGGGAGGCGCCGAAGGTCTTTATCCACGTGCCACATACGCCGACTTCTCGATTCGCGTCCATGAAGGCCACCTGCATGGCGAGACGTCCTGGCAGGCTGACGTCGTCCGCGTCCATCCGCGCTGCATATTCGCCGCGAGCGAGTTGCAGCGCAGTGTTCAGCGCAGCGCCAGTACCGCGCCGATCATCACTCTGGATTCGGATCCGGGCATCCCGACGCTGATAGTCCGCCAGAATTGCGCCGGTCTCATCGGTCGAGCCGTCGTCAACGATGACGAACTCGAAATCATCCAACGTTTGGACCAGGATGCTCTCGATAGCCTCGGAGAGAAAAGCCCCGCCATTGTGAACCGGCATGACGACACTGACTTTGGGCGCGGCATGACGAGATCCAAGGATCGAAGGCGCCAAACTCATGGGAAGCCAGGATGCCGTCATCCGCCCAGTATCATACCTACGTGCAAGCCGCGGAATAGATAAATGTTGGAATATGCGACGGATTTCATCGCACGAATGCCCGCCGCCTGGGAAGCGGAGACGAGATAATCGCAGTCAACCACGTCATCGGTGGTGAAGCAGACTCGTCCCAGAAGCCCTTACCGGCGGGTGTGGCGCGCAGAAGTTGGGAGCAGTCGTAGTCGGCGGCGATTCGAACCAGCGGAGTTTCCATTGCCGTGCAATCCATAACAAAGTGCCATCAGACATCTTCTGGCGATTGTCGTTTCCGAGGCCATTCCTGTACGTACCAAACCGCGTCGCCCTGGGCCCAAAGGTCCTCCAGCGCGTTAATTACTGCGGTCGTCGATCCACCCACGCTGGCGGAAACGGCGACCAGGCGTGCGCGATTTGTTCCATCTGGTTAACCCATGATCCACGGCGACATCGAGGTTCGGTGCAGCCGCCTCTGCCACCACGAGAGCAGGGCGCGCGGACGCGATGTCGCTCTTCTCGTTAGCTCGATCAGCTGGCCGTAGCCCGAGGTGGGATACTCCTCCCGCAGGTCGTTGCCCCACTGCGAGGGATCACGATAAGCGGCGAGCCCGTGTCGTTTGGTCAGCAGACTGAAGATCGACTGATCATGGCGATGGCCAACAAAGTCCGAGTAGTTAGGCGAACCAAGCCGATTATTCATGTCGCTAATCAACCGCGGATCCTGCGCCAGGTCCAGAAACTCGTCGACGAACGCCTCGGCAAAAGCAGACTTCTGCAGCAGGATGAAGCCGCCGAGCCGCTGCCGGGTGTCGGTGAAGCGGGCCGCATCGCAGCCCATCAGGATGAAGGCGTCACGCTTCGTGTAGCACCTTTCCAGATGCACCAGCTCGAAGGGGATGACCTGCTGCCGCGTCCGGGTGGCGAGTTCAATCAAGGGATCGATGCGATCCAGGAAGTAACTCCCGCTGTCGCAGTAGAACAGGAAGTCCCCCTCGCTGAGCAAGCCGAGAGCGCGCTTGATGAAATAAGGCTTCCAGAGCCAGTAACCGGCGCCGGTGCGAGCCGCTAACAGAGACCGGTTGCGGACCAGAAAGTGCCAATCGATATTCATGCGGCAATAGCAAATAACCCGGTCAAAGCCCCCGACCGCCAGTCCGGTCTCGGCATTCCGCTGCTGCGCCGGAAAGAACTTGAGCGTGGCGAAGTTGATCAAAATTCTCGTCGCGCGAGCTGCCATGTTTCTAGCTTGTCCAGCGTCCGGGCAAAGTCTCTCAACTCCCCGGATGCGGCGAGATCCAGACCTTCTCCAGGCGCGTGGGGCGCGTGGGATTGAGTACGTAATCGTGGACCCACGGCTGGCGAATTACGTAGTTCACCGGATAGTAGAGGAATACCCACGGCGCCTGCGCGACCGCGATCTTCTCGGCCTGCTGGTAAAGTCCGTAGCGCTTGGGCATATCCGCGATCGGCGCCGCCTGAGCCAGAATCGCGTCCATATCCGGATTCGAGAAGAACGAGTCGTTGTTGGCGCCCCATTGCTTGCGCGAGAGCAGAACGTCGAGAAAATTCTCGGGGTCGGGGAAATCGGCCTCCCACGCGAGCAGGAAGAGCGGCGCGGTTCTGGGCTGGCGAATCGCCTCCAGAAACGGCCCCCACGCCACCGGCCGCAGCCCGACGTGAACTCCCACCAGCGCGAGATCCTGCTGAATCGATTGACCCAGCATCATGAAGGTCCGGTCGGCTTGCAGCCAGATCACCGGCTCGAAATTACTTCCGACGCCGGCCGCCTCGAGCAGGCGCCGCGCCTTGGCTGGATCATAGGGATAGCTTTCGATCTCGGGATTGTAGCCGGGCAGGCTCGGCGGCAGCACGCCGGTCGCGACGATTCCGCGTCCGTTCAGCAGCGCGATGATCTTCTTCTTGTCGATCGCGTAGTTGAAAGCCTGGCGCACGCGCGGATCGGTGAACGGCCACATCTGGCAATTCATCCCGAGGTAGCGGGTGGTGACCGTGATATTCTTCAGGACCAGCGCGCTGAGCGCCGGCGTTTTCATCACGTAGGGGAATTCCGCGGTCGGGATCAGCACGACGACATCGGTCTCGCCGGCCTCGAACTTGAACCAGTCGAGTTCCTCATTGACTCCGATCAGATAGACCACGGCGTCGAGATGGGGCAGTCCCTTGATGAAGTAGTCCGGGTTTTTGACCATCACGACGCGCTGTCCGCCGATCCATTCCTTCATGATAAACGGGCCGCTGCCGACCACGTGACGCGAGAAATCCTCGCCCCATTTCTCCGCCACCTCGCGCGGCACCGCGGACGCGAACGGCATCGCGAGTTTGTGCACGAAGATCGGATCGGGCGCGCTCAGATGAAACACGATCGTGTACGGATCGGGGGTTTCGATTCCGCTCACGTGCGCCGCGTGATGGGCGATGAAGTCGGGTGCGCCGGCGATCGCGCGGTAGTATTCCATCCCCTTCGAGCGCGTCGCCGGATCGAGCACCCGCTCGATTCCGTATTTGAAATCCTCGCCGGTGACCGGCCGGCCGTTGGTGAAACGCACGTCGTTGCGCAGATGGAAGGTGAAGACGGTCGAATCGGGCGAAGACTCCCAGCGCAGCGCAACGTCGGGTTGCAGATCGACGCCGGCGTCGCTGTAGCGCACCAGCGTGTCGAAGACCATCTGCTCAAAGGTCCAGGAGGGAGTGTCGTAGCCAGCCGCGGGATCCATCGTGGGGACGTCGTCGGGCATGTTCATCCGCAGGACTTTCGCGTCGGGCGGGAAGTTCAGCCGCGGCGCGCCGCCGTGACATCCGGTGAGCATTGAGCCGGCGATCGCGATCGCACACGCGGCTCCCAGTCGCAACGGCATGGCCATTCGACTCATCATCGACCGCCGCGCCTTCTCAGGAAGCCGTAACCAAGCAGATTGAAGGCCAGCACCGCGTAAAAGATCGCGAGGCCTGGAAACGCCGCCAGCCACGGCGCGGTGCGAAAGTAGATCGTGGCTTCCTCGATCATGCGTCCCCAAGTCGGCGTCGGCGGCGGCACACCCAGCCCGAGAAAGCTCAGCGCCGCATCGAGCAGCAGGATCGTCGAAGTGCTGAGCGCCGCCATCACTACGATAGTCGAGAGCACGTTGGGCAGCACGTGCATCGCGATCAGTCGCGAGGCGGGCGCGCCGAGCGCGCGTGCCGCCAGCACGAAGTCGCGCTGGGTCATCGAGAGCGTCTCGGCGCGCACCACGCGCGCGATCTGCGTCCACGAGACCAGCCCGATTACCACCAGCAACGTGAGCAGACTTGGCCCCAGCACCGCCACCAGAGCCATCGCGAGCAGCAGCGGCGACAGCGTCAGCATCACGTCGGTGAAGCGCATCAGCAGAAAGTCCGCGGTCCCGCCGAAAAACCCGGAGACGAGCCCGATCACCACTCCGATCGCCATCGTGACCACCAGCGCGGCCACCCCGACGCTCAGCGTGATGCGCGCGCCGTAGACGATCCGCGACAGCACGTCGCGGCCCAGCTCGTCGGTGCCGAGCGGGAACGTTATCGAGGGCGCACCCGGATCGCCGTAGGTCGGCGCCACGGCGCGGGTGGGATCGTGCGGCGCGAGCAGCGGCGCGAACAACGCGACCGCGACCAGCGCGAGCACCATCGCGCCGCCGGCCAGCTCCATCACGTTGATTCGATCTTTCATCCGATCTCCGTGAGGCGGATGCGCGGATCGAGCCACGCGTAGAGAATGTCTACCGCCAGATTCACTGCCACGATCAGAAACGCCGAGAACAGGACCGTGCCCATGATCAGCGGGATGTCGAGGTTGAAGATCGCCTCGAACGCGAGCCGTCCGATGCCCGGCCAGTTGAAGACCGTCTCGGTCAGCACCACGCCCGACAGTAACCCGGCCAGGTCCAGCCCGGCCATCGTCACCAGCGGCAGCAGCGCGTTAGCCATCGCATGCTTGAACATCGCGCCCGATCGCGACAGCCCCTTGCCGCGCGCGGTGCGGACGTAGTCCTGGCCCAGCGCCTCGGCCAAATTGGTATGCAGGATCCGCGAGTAGTAGCCCGCCGGAGCCGAGCGCCAGTGTGAGCGTGGGCAGGATCAGGCTGCGCCAGTCACCGTAACCGCCGAGCGGGAACGAGCGCAGGTAAAGGCCGCCTGCGATCAGCAGCATCGTGCCGAGCCAGAAGACTGGCATCGAGATCAGCGCCAGCGCGATCACGAGCAATATGTTGTCCAGCGCGCGCCGGTTGTAGGCCGCCGCGGCCATCCCCATCGGAATTCCGAGCAGCAGCGACACCGCCATCGCGGCGATCGCGAGGATCGCAGTCGCCGGGAAGCGGCTTAGGATCAGATCGGTTACGTTTTCGCGGCGAATATACGAGCGGCCCAGATCGCCGTGGATCGCGCGATCGAGATAGCGGCCGTACTGGACGTAGACCGGCTGGTCGAGGCCCAGCTCGTGGCGAATAGTCGCCAGCGTCTGGGGATCGGCCTTGGCACCCGCAATCGCAACTGCCGGATCGGCGGGCACGACGAAGGCGAGCGCGAAGGTGATGAGCGAGGTGCCGATCAGGACCACAGCGCCGAACACGATACGGCGGAGCAGGTAAAGCAGCATCGCCGCCCGATCACCCGGTCAGCACGCCGCCCGTGAGCAACGCCGCGCGGAGCCGCCGCTCGGCGCGCTCGCGATGACGCATCGCGGACCCGGCTCCGCTCGCATCGCCCGACTCGAGCAGCTCGCGAGCATCGAGGCCAGCCCCATCGATCAGTTTCCCCATCTCCGCGAGCCGCGATTGCTCTTCCGGCGCGAGACTACTCGCGGACTTGAGCGCCCGATAATGCGCAAGGAAGGCGGCGAGCGACGAGTACTGAACGCCGGACAAGCTACTCGATCTCGTACACCAGCGAAACGTGGGCGGGAACCGTGACCTCGCTGGGTTGGACCGGCGTCGGCGGGTTCTCGACCTCAGCTGACCTTGCCGACACGAGGGCCGACGTCGCGTAGGCTACTCCCCCCTCTGTGTCGGCGGTAGTCGTTGCGCTGTAGATGCGCTTGAGTTTCACGCCCAGACTGGCCGCGAGCGCACTTGCCTGCGCCTGCGCGTCTCTGGAGGCGCTTGCGATCGCTTCGCCCCGCGGCTTGGCAGTGTCCTTGAGTATGAAATTCACGGAACTGATCCGATTTGCCCCGGCGCCGATCGCCGCGTCGATAAGCGGCCCGGCCAGGCTGGTCTCGCCGGTCTCGACCGCGATCGAGTTCTCCGCGCGATAGCCGATGATTTGAGGCTTCCGGCCTGGCGTCACCTGATTGAATTCCGGGAAGAGCGTAAACCCGCTGGTTTCGAACTTGCCCTTGCCGCCGAGCTTCGACTTGAGAACGCCGGAGACCTTGTCCGCAAGGGCCGCGTTGAGTTTGGTACACTCGCCGGCCTTCGCAGCGCGCGTTACGATCGCCACGTCTATCGAGACCGTGTCGGGCCTGGCGCGCGCTTCGCCGTTACCGTCGACGATGATCGTTCTGAGGCCAGGCGGAATCGAACGCGTGGGAGAATCCTGCCCGGCGGCGGAGGGTGCGCCCGCCGCAATCGCGAGCAACATCAGAATCGCAACCGGCGCAAAGTTGAGCCGTTTCAACGCGCGGCCTGATACGCATGTTTCTGTTGATAACATGGGAATCTCCAGACTAAGCTGCCATCCGGGTGGCCATCAGGTGATTGAATCGGCGCCCACCAGCGAGGTCTAAGGAGCAGCATGAAGGGTAAAGCCGCGGTACTCAAGGCGTTTCGCCAGCCATATGAAATCCAGGAATTTCCGATCCCGGAAGTCGAGCCCGGCGCCATTTTGATCAAGGTCTCGATGGCCAACATCTGCGGCTCTGATCTGCATATCTGGCGGGGCGATTTGCCGCTTCCGATTCCGCCCGAGGGCGCGATTTTCGGCCATGAGATGACCGGCCGGGTCTCGAAGCTCGGCGCCGGCGTCAGCACCGACAGCATGGGCGAGTCGCTCAAGGAAGGCGACCGCATCGTCTACTGCTACTTCAATCCGTGCGGCAAATGTTACCAGTGCCTGCTCGGCCAGCGCGCCGCATGTCCCAACAAGCTCTCGAACATGACCGGCTCGATCAAGAATCCGCCATATTTTCGCGGCGCGTTCGCGGAATATTACTACCTGCAGCCCGGGATGTTCGTGTTCAAGGTTCCCGATTCGCTCTCCGACGAGTTGGTCGCGCCGGTGAATTGCGCACTCAGCCAGGTGATTTACGGTCTCACTCAGGCGGGCTTGCGCTTCGACGACACGGTGGCGATCCAGGGCGCCGGAGGGCTCGGGCTCTACGCGGTCGCAGTCGCGCGCGAGATGGGCGCCGGACAGATTATCGCGATCGACGGAGTGCCGGCGCGGCTCGAATTGGCCAAACGGTTCGGCGCCGACGCGACCGTCGATATCAATCAGGAAAGCGCGCTGGGCAAGGTGTTCGAGCTGACCAAGGGGCGCGGCGCCGACGTGGTCTGCGAGCTGGTCGGCCTGCCGGCGGTCGTGCCGGAAGGACTGATGATGGTCCGCCAGGGCGGCACTTATCTGGAAATCGGAAATATCTCGATGGGCCAAAGCGTGCCGATTGATCCGTCGGCCCTGGTGTGGGGCAACAAGAAGATCGTCGGCGTCGTGATGTACGATCCGTGGGTGATCCCGAAGGCGCTCGATTTCCTGGAACGTACGCGCGAGAAATATCCGATCGGCAAGGTCCTCTCGCACAAGTTCCCGCTGGCAAAGATCAACGACGCCTTCAACCAGGCCGAATGGATCAACCGCCAGAAGGATGTGGCAATCACGCGCGCGGCATTGACGATGGAATAGCCTGAGCGGCTCCGCCACGATGTTGACCGAACCACAGAAGACCGCCTGGGGGCGCGACGGATTTTTCATCCTCGAGCGGCTGCTCGACCCTGCCGCCGGCGATGCGATGCTCGACGAGACGATCGAGCTGGTGCGGCGGGTCATTCCCGTCGAGCGGCCGGACAGCCATTTCCACAATCTTGACGGAGCGATGATTCATCTCGAAAAGAAGCTGAATCCCGCGGCCCGCGTGCCCGAAGATCACGTCTCGAAAGTCTTCTCGCTCCATCGCCGGCCCCGCTTCCGGGCCTTCGCGCAGATGCCGGCGCTGCTGGACGCGCTGGTCGATCTGATGGGCCGCGATCTCGATTGCTTCCAGAGCCAGATGATCTTCAAGAACCCGGGCGCGATGGGCCAGCCGTATCATCAGGATTCATTTTATTTCCAGTTCGACCATCCGCAGCTCGGCGTCTGGCTCGCGATCAGCGCGGCGACGCTCGACAACGGATGTCTGGTCGTGCTGCCGGGTTCCCATCGCGAGCCGATCCATCCCCACGTAGTGCCCGAACGCACCGGCTCGAATTACGGCTACCTCGAAATCACCGATCACGATTTCAGCGGCGAAGTCCCGGTCCTGATGAACCCGGGCGACGTGCTGATTTTCGACGCAAACCTGATGCATCGGTCGTATGACAATCGCGCCAGCTCCCGGCGCGCAGCGCTGGTCTATCACTACACTGCGGCCGGCACCAAAATTCTCGGCCAGCGTTACCCGGTGTTCGATTTCACGCCCGCTTGCCGCGAAGGCCGGCCGGTCGCGGCCTGAAGCGCGCGCCCCAGCCGCACGGTTTTGGAGCCGGATGGCCGGCAGGGACGCCGGCCACTACCCTGAATGAAGCTCGGACATTGGGTAGGGGCCGGCCTCCGTGCCGGCCCGTGCTGTCAGAACCGCCCACTGCGGGTTTCGCACGGCGGTTGAATCGTGCTCCCGTCTCCGTCTCAATAGTAGGTTCGATGGCAGACAAGCAGGACGATAGAAAGATCACTCCGCGCAGCCAGGACTTCGCGGCCTGGTACAACGATCTGGTGCTGCGCGCCGAACTCGCCGACTACTCGCCGGTGCGCGGCTGTATCGTGTTTCGGCCCGACGGCTTCGCGATCTGGGAGGCGTTGCGCGACGAGCTCGACCGCCGGATCAAAAAGACCGGCGCCCGCAACGCCTATTTTCCGCTGTTCATCCCGCAGAGCTTCCTTCAGAAGGAAGCGCAGCACGTCGAGGGTTTCGCGCCCGAGGTCGCCGTGGTGACGCACGGCGGCGGCAAGGAGCTGGAGGAACCGCTGATCGTGCGGCCAACCTCCGAGACGATCATCAACCATTTCTTCGCGCAGTGGATCCATTCGCATCGCGATCTGCCGCTGATGATCAATCAATGGTGCAACGTCGTGCGCTGGGAGATGCGCACGCGGCTGTTCCTGCGCACCGCCGAATTCCTCTGGCAGGAGGGTCACACCGCGCACGCCACGCGCGAACAGGCCGAGCGCGAGACGCTGATGATCCTCGAGCTGTATCGCGCGTTCTGCGAGGACTTTCTCGCGATTCCGGTGCTCGCCGGACGCAAGAGCGCCGCCGAGCGTTTCCCCGGCGCCGACGAGACCTACACCGTCGAGGGGCTGATGGGCGACGGACGCGCGCTGCAATGCGGAACCTCGCACTTTCTGGGACAGAACTTCGCCCGCGCCTTTGAAATCCGCTACCTCGACGAGCGCAACGAGCTGCAACATCCGTGGCAGACCAGTTGGGGCGTCTCGACCCGGTTGCTGGGCGCGATCGTGATGGCCCACGGCGACGACCAGGGCTTGCGGATTCCGCCCACGCTCGCGGCGACCCAGGTCGTGATTGTGCCGATCTTCCGCAAACCCGAGGAGCGCGAGACCGTGCTCGCCGCGGCGCGCTCGGCCTGTGAGGGCTTGGAGCACGCGAGCGTTCGCGTTCGCGTCGATGAGCGCGAGGGCGTCACGCCGGGCTTCAAGTTCAACGACCTGGAGATGCGCGGCGTGCCGCTGCGAATCGAAATCGGCCCGCGCGACGTCGCCTCGGGCGAGGTAGTCGCCGCGCGCCGCGATCTGCCCGCTGGTCAGAACAAATCAAAGGTCGCGATCGTCGGCGCTGCCCGAGCGCGTCCCCGCGATACTGCATGAAATCCAGCACGGCCTCCTGCAGCAGGCACTGAAGGCGCGCGAGGCCGAGACCCGCCGCTTCGACGACTATCAAAGCCTGTGTGCCCAGATGGAAGGTGAAGGCGGCGGTGGCTTCGCCGACGTTTACTGGTGCGGTGCGCCCGCCTGCGAGACCAGGATTCGCGAAGAGACGCGCGCCACCTGCCGCGCGATTCCGCTGAATCAGGCGGGCACGCCCGGCAAGTGTATCGTGTGTGCAGAGTCCGCCTCGGAGCGCGCTTTTTTCGCCAAAGCGTATTGAGGCTGAGCCAGCCCGAAATTTCTCGGCGCATCGCACATCCACGCTGCGCGCCGCGCGTGATACTTTGGGTGACTCTCGCGCCAACTCCCGGTCGAAAATCCCGCGTCTCTGCTTGATTTTCGACTAAGTTTCGCCTCTAAGAGGGCGCGCGGGGTGCGCTTAATCCTTGAAACCCTCTTGGCTCCGCTCACGCAAAGCGCTGTAAATTTAATAGGGCAGCCTCAGGATGAAGGTTTCATCGGAAAGCCACCGCTATCGGCAGATCTACGAACTGGGCTACGCGTTTGCGAGCCGCACCGAACTCCAAAGACTTGATCCCGTTCGTGATCGCCAAGTGCCGCGAGATTCTGCACGCCGAGGGGGTCTCGGTCCTGCTTCTGGATCAGGAAGGTGGAGAACTCTACTTCCCATATATCTCGGAAGAGGATCCCGAGGTCCGCGGACGGCTGGCCCGGCTCAGGTTCTCCGCCACTAGCGGAATCGCCGGGGCGGTGCTGCGCAGCGGGCGGGCCGAAAAAGTCGACGACGTCCGCAACGATGCGCGCTTCTACGGCGGAATCGACCAGGACACCGGGTTCACCACCAAATCGATTCTGGCCGCGCCGCTGATCGCGCAGGAAGCGCCGTTGGGCGTGATCGAGGTGGTCAACCATCGCAGCGGCGAGCACTTCTCGCACGATGATCTGGTGGTGCTGGAGGAGCTGGCCAAAAGTATCGCGGTGGCGATCCGGAACGCCACGCGCTTCAGCCAGCTCGAGGCCTCCGAGCAGCGGCTGCGGACCGCGGTCGGCGCGCTGCGCAGCGAGCTGGCCCGCCACGATCCATTCGCCGAGATCGTCGCCACGAGTGCGGCGATGGTCGAGGTGTTCCCGCAGATGGAGAGCGCGGCGGCGACCTCGATTCCGGTGCTGATCGAAGGTGAGACCGGCACCGGCAAGGAGCTGGTCGCCCGCGCGATCCATCGGACCAGCTCCCGCTCGGAAGGCCCGTTTCTCGCGATCAATTGCGCGGCGATTCCCGGAGACCTTGCTCGAGAGCGAGCTGTTCGGCCATCGCCGCGGCGCGTTCACCGGCGCGATCTGCCGATCAGCCCGGGCTGTTCCGCTCGGCGTCGGGCGGCACGCTGTTCCTCGACGAGATCAGCGAGATGCCGCTCTCGATGCAGGCCAAGCTGCTGCGCGTCCTGGAGGAGGGCGAGGTAACTTCGCTCGGCGAACCGAATCCGCGCAAGATTGACGTGCGGCTGATCTCGGCTACCAACCGGGATTTGAAGCACGCGGTCGCCACCAACTGCTTCCGCAAGGACCTTTATTACCGCCTCGCGGTATTCCCGATCCAGTTGCCGCCGCTGCGCGACCGGCGCGACGATATCCCGCTGCTGGCCGCGAGATTTCTGCATGCCTCGACCGAGCGCGACGGCAAGCACATCGTGGGTTTCGATCCGGTGGCGATCGGGATGCTGTGCGCCTTCGATTGGCCGGGTAACGTGCGCCAGCTCCGCAACGAAATCGAGCGGGCGGCGGCGCTGACCCGCGACGGCGAAGTGATCGCACCCGAACGTCTCTCGCAGCCGATCCGAAACGGCGCCCGCCCGGACAGCCCGGCCGAGGCGATCACGGAAAGCGGCGCCAACGGCGCGAACGGAGCCTCGTCCGAAGCCCGCGAACCTGTTGCGGCCGGCGCCGTTCTGCTGGACGACGCGCGCGAAAAGTTCGAGGCGAAATTCATCGGCGAAGCGCTGGCGCGAAGCAAGGGCAACGTCCTGCGCACCGCCGCCTCACTGGGCGTCTCGCGCGCGACGCTGCTCCGCAAAATCAAGCAGTATCACCTGCGCTAGGTATCTCGCTCTCAGCCCTGTTCGCGGTAATCGAGCTTCATCGCGTGGCGGACTTCGGCCATCGTCGCCTGCGCCAACGCGCGGCCCTTGCGCGTGCCTTCCCACACGATCTCGCGGACGCGCTCCGGCTTTGAGGCGAAGCCGGCGCGGCGCTCGCGAATCGGCGTCAGGAATGCCTCCAGCGCCGCGAACAGCCGCTGCTTGACCTCAACGTCGCCGACCGTCCCCTTGCGATAGCGCTCCTTCAACTCCTCGACTTCGGCCTTATCGGGGTTGAACAGGTCGTGATAGGTGAAGACCGGATTGCCCTCGACGTGGCCGGGGTCGGTCGGATGGATCCGGGTCGGATCGGTGAACATCGACATCACGCGCTTGCGCACGGTCTCGGAGGAATCGCCCAAACCGATGCAATTCTTCAGCGACTTGGACATCTTTGTGCCGCCGTCGGTGCCCGGCAGCCGCGCCATCTGGCCGAGCAGCGCCTTGGGCTCGATCAGCACCTTGCCGTAAAGCGAGTTGAAACGCCGCACGATCTCGCGCGCCTGCTCGATCATCGGAAGCTGGTCGTCGCCGACCGGCACCAGGTCCGCCTTGAAGATCGTGATATCGGCCGCCTGGGAGATCGGGTACGACCAGAATCCGACCGGAATATTGCGCCCGAAGTTGCGCTGCTTGATCTCGTCCTTTACGGTCGGATTGCGCTCCAGCGTCGCGACCGTAACCAGGTTCATGAAATAGATCGTCAGCTCGGTCAGCTCGGGCACCATCGACTGCACGACGATCTTTGCCTTCTCCGGATCGAGCCCCACCGCCAGATAATCGAGCGCGACCTCGAACAGGTTGGCGCCCAGCGTCTCGGGATGCTCGAAATTGTCGGTCAGCGCCTGCACGTCCGCGATCAATACGTACGTGTCGTAGTCGTGCTGGAGCCGCACGCGATTTTGCAGCGAGCCGACGTAATGACCCAGATGCAACGGGCCGGTCGGCCGGTCTCCGGTAAGAATCCGTTTGGCCATTTTTACTACTTTCCGCTTTGCCTACTTCAGCAAGCCGCGCAGCGTCGCGAGGTCTTTGGCAATCTCCGCCGACTCGGGCCCCGGCTCGGTTTCGAGGCACATCGGCAGGCCGAAGAAGCGCGCGTCGTTGAGCAGCCGCCTAAACGGCTCGACGCCCAGATGCCCCTGGCCGATATGTTGATGGCGATCGACCCGCGAATGGAACGGCTTGAGCGAGTCGTTGAGATGAAACGCGGCGAGCCGCTCAAGCCCGATCTGCTCGTCCAGCTCGGTGAAGGTCCGCTCGTAGCCTTCGGCGTCGCGCAGATCGTAGCCCGCGGCGAATGCGTGCTCGGTATCAAAGCACAGCCGCAGCCGTTCGTTTTCCTTCACGGCGTCGAAGATTTGCCCCATCTGCTTGAAGTTGCAGCCCAGCACGCTGCCCTGTCCGGCGGTGATCTCCAGCGCAACTTTCACCCTGAAACCCGCGCAGATCCTGTGCGCCTCGTTGATCGAGCGTCCGATCGCCGCGATTCCGGCCTGCTCGCCGGAGCCGACATGCGCCCCCGGATGCGCAACCAGGTAGGGCACGCCCAGCAGCTCGCAGCGCTCCAGCTCGTCGACAAATCCCGCCACCGAGCGCGCGCGGAGTTTCTCGTCCGGCGCACCGAGGTTCAGCAGGTAGGAGTCGTGCGCGATGATCTTCTGGATCCCCTGCTCCTTTTGATTGCGCCGAAACGCCTCGATTTCCTCTTTCGCGTAGGGTTTCGCGGCCCATTGCCGCGAGGACTTGGTGAAAATCTGGATACAGTCGCATCCGAGCTGCCGGCCGCGCGCCGGCGCCTCATGCACCCCGCCCGCGATCGACACGTGAGCGCCGAGCAACGGCCGGGCCGGCGTCTTTGCATTTGCGGTTGCCATCGCGAGCACGCGGCGCGCCGTCGGCGCCGCCATCGAATTCATATAGAACACCTGCACCGAAAGCGAGGGGCCGGAACACGCGCTTCGATGCGGCTTGCGGGCATCCGTCGCGCGCGGATATTGCTTAGAGATGCTGCGAATGTTTTTCCTGCTGGGCGCCGCGATGCTCGCGCTGGTTTCGGGATGCCAGCGGGTGGTCGCACTGCCGCCTCAAGCCACGCTCACCGAAATCGAGCCCTCCGGCCGCGCCGCCAGGGATCCCAATTGCACGGTACCGATCCTGCGCTCCGAGCCGCTGACCGACTTTCGTAAGGTCTCGATTATCGAAGGGCTTGGCAACGTCTACGCGCAGGAGAGCGACGTGATGCCGGTGGTGATGCGCAAGGCGTGCGAGACCGGCGCTGACGCAATCCTGATTCTGACGAGCAAATCGCAGACCTCCGAGAATATGACCGGCTATTACATCAACGCCGTCGCGATCATTTACACCCAGGGCAGCAAGGTCGTCGGCGCTCCGCCGGATGCGGCCCGGTGACGCGCGCCGGGCAGCAGCGGCAATTGCGAACCACCGTGGCAAAGCGTCCCATCAGGAACGTCGGCCTGATCGTCAAGCGCGACAATCCCCGGGCGCTTGAGATCGCGTGCGAACTGAGCGCCTGGCTCCGGTCGCGCCGCCTGGTCGCACTGGCGGAAGAGGACTTGGCCCGCGAACTGAACGCCAGGCCGCTCTCGGCCGATGAACTCGCGCGGCGCGCGGACCTGATCACGGTGCTCGGCGGCGACGGCACGCTGCTCGGAATCGCGCGCCTGATCGGAAATCGCGAAACGCCGATTCTCGGCATCAACCTGGGCGGTCTCGGCTTTCTGACCCAGGCGACGATCGAAGAAGCGCGCGGCTCACTCGAACGCGTGCTGGCCGGCGAATATCAGGTTGACCGCCGAATCATGCTCGAAGCCTCGGTGGTAAACGGCGCGCGGCCAAAAGCCGGCGGGCGGATGCTCCCCGCGCTCAACGACGCAGTGATCGCCAAGCGCGCGCTCGGCACGATGCTCGAAATCGAGGTGAGCGCCGACCATAAACCGTTCTGCTCCTATCGCGCCGACGGTCTGATCGTCGCGACGCCCACGGGCTCGACCGCTTACGCGCTCAGCGCCGGCGGGCCGATTCTGTTCCCCACCCTCGACGTGCTCGTGCTCGCGCCGATCTGCCCGCATACGCTGAGCAATCGGCCGGTGGTATTGCCCGACACCTTCGAGCTGGAAATCCGCGTGCGAACCGGCAAGCTGCCCGCGGCGCTAACGCTCGACGGGCAGGAGATGGTGCCGCTCGGACCTGAGGACGCGGTCAGAATTCGCAAGAGCCGCAACGTCGTGGCGCTGATCCGCTCTACCCATCCCTATTTCGAGATCTGGCGCGACAAGCTGCACTGGGGTTAGCGGCGATGCTGCTCGAGCTGCGCATCCGCAACTTCGCGATTATCGAGGAAGCGGCGCTCCAGTTCGGCGCCGGCCTCAACGTGCTGTCCGGCGAAACCGGCGCCGGCAAGACGATCATCATGAGCGCGCTGGCGATGCTGCTCGGGGCGCGCGCTTCGGCCGACGTGATCCGGGTCGATCAGAAGGAAGCGGCGGTCGAGGCGCTGTTCGAGCTGGAGGGCGAGGCGCCGTCGCCCGAAGGAATCGCCGGCGGGGGCGAGCGCGAGCTCCTGATTCGCCGGGTGATCGCGGCGGGCGGCCGCTCGCGCGTGACGCATCAACGACGAGCTGGCGACCGTGAACAGTCTCGCGAAACTGGGCGCGGCGCTGGTGCAGGTCTACGGCCAGCACGAGGCGCAAGTCGCTGCTGCGGCCGGAAAGCCATCAGCAGATCCTCGACCGCTACGCCGGCGTGAGTGGGCAACTCGACGAATATCGCATCGCCTACGGGGCGCAGCCGCGTTGCGCGCGCGGCTGGACGAACTCGCGCATCGTGAGCGCGAACGCGCCGACCTGCTCGAGCTGGCCCGCTTCAAGCGTTGCTGAGCTGGAGCGTGCCGCGCTCGTGGCCGGCGAGGACGAGGAGTTGGCCGCTGCGCGCACCGTGCTCGCCAACGCCGCGAAGCTCGCCGCGGCGGCGCACGAAACGGAAGAGCTGCTCTACGGCGCAGAGGACGCGGCGCTGGATCGGGTCGCGCACGCGCAAGCCCGGCTCGGCGAGGCCGCGGCGATCGATCCGAAACTCGGCGCGCCGCTCGAGCTGATCGCGGCGGCGCGCGCGAGCCTGGACGAAGCGGCGCACGAACTTCGCTCGTACGCCGAGCGGATCGAGGCCGACCCGGCCCGGCTCGAACAGATCGACAACCGCCTCGCCGAGCTCAACCGGCTCAAGCGCAAGTACGGCGGCACGATCGACGCCGCGCTCGAAACGCTGGCGCGCTCGCGCGCCGAAATCGCCAACGCTGGAGACGTCGCGAGAAAACAAGGTGCAAGCCGCTGCCGAGCTGAGCAGCCGCGATCGACACGCTCGGCCGCGATCGCAAAGAAGCTGCAGCGGCGCAACGAACTCGCGCCGCCGCCGAGCTGAAGCAGCAGATGGAAGCCGAGCTGCAAGACGCTCGGGATGCGCAATCCGGCCTTCGAGGCGCGGCTCGGAACGCTCGCCGAAGGCGAGGCCGGCTTAGTTCACGATGGCATCGCGCTCGGACCGAGCGGCGTCGACACGGTCGAGTTCTATCTCTCGCCGAACCTGGGGCAGCCGCCGATGGCGCTGGCGAAAATCGCCTCGGGCGGCGAGCTGTCGCGGATCATGCTCGCGCTGAAGAGCCTGGAAGCGCGCCGGCGCGGCGTCGCAACGCTGATCTTCGACGAGGTCGACGCAGGTATCGGCGGCGCGATCGCGGAGGTGGTCGGCCGCAAGCTGAAATTGCTCTCGCCGTTACCATCAGGTGCTGTGCATCACCCATTTGCCGCAGATCGCAGCCTTCGCCGATAGTCACTTTCTGGTGGAGAAAGAGGAACGGCGCGGCGCGACCCGCAGCCGGGTGAGCGCGCTCAAGTCGGCCGAGCGCGCCGAGGAAATCGCGCGGATGCTGGGCGGGGCGCAAATCACGGACCAACTGCGCCGCGCCGCCCGCGAGCTATTGGACCGCGCGCAAGCCTGACGTGCGGCGGGATTTGCGGGCCCGTCAGCGGGAGGCGAGGACCTGCGCGAGATGCATCGTCTCGAGCGCCATCGCGCGGCGATGAGCGCCGCCGGCGATCTGCATCAGGCAGCCGCAGTCGTTGGCGACCAGCACCTGCGCGCCGCTCTCGGCGGCGCGGTTCAGCTTATCCTCCAGCATCGCGGCCGAGATATGCGGAAACTTGACCGAGAACATTCCGCCGAAACCGCAGCACTCCTCGCGATCGGGCAGCTCGCAGAGCCGGATCCCGCGCACCGCGCTGAGCAGGCGCATCGGCTCGTCGCGCGCGCCCAGCTCGCGCAGCAGATGGCACGACGGATGGTACGCGACCGACCGCTCGAAACGCGCGCCGACATCCTTGACCTTCAGCACGTTGACCATGAATTGCGAGAACTCGAACACGTTCGCAGCGACAGCCTGCGCCTTCTGCTTCAGCGCCGGTTCGTTCGCGAGCAGATCGGCGTAAAAGATTTTGACCATCGTCGTGCACGAGCCGGACGGGATGACGATCGGAATTTGCGGGTCGAAACTGTCGAGAAACCGGCGCGCCAGTTCGACAGCCTCGCGACGGAGCCCCTCGTTGAAGGCCACCTGCCCGCAGCAGAACGCCCGCCCGGCGGTTCGCACGATCATCCCCTGCCGTTCGAGCACCGCGGCCGTGGCGGCGGGAACTTCGGGAAAAAACTCCTCAGCCAGGCAGGTCGAGAAGAGTTGTACGCTGTCAGCCATCGGATGATCGGATCGGATTTACGCGCGGATCAGAATGACGCAAAGCTCGCGCGGGCCGTGTACCCCCATCACGATTCGCTTCTCGATATCCGCGGTACGGCTCGGCCCGGTTATAAGCGTGAGCCGCTTTTCGGCGATCGCGGCCGGTCCCATACGCTCGAAGAGCGCCGCGAGGTTCGGCACGATGCGATCGGTGCGCAGGATGAGGACGCTCAGCGGCGGCAGCAGCGTCAGCGCGCCCGGGCGGGTCGCATCGGCCGCGACGGCGAGCGTGCCGGTCGAAGCGACTCCGTAATCCGCCTCGGCGATGCCCATATCGCAACTCGCGATCCGGCTCTGAGCGCGGAGCGTTGGCTGTCTTCGACTCGATCCGCACGGATGAGCTCGATTCCGGCCGGCTGCAGAGGCTCCACAAGCGTATCAAGATTGGTAGCAATCCCGCGGCCGAAGGCGGCGCTCCTGACGTGTCCGGCGCGCGCCAGCTCGACAATCGTTTCGGCCGCGTGCGCTTCCGAGTCGGCTCGCAACGCCCGCCCACTCACCAATTCGACTCCCGGACAAAGCGCTCGATCAGATCGCCATCGCGCGGCGGATCATCGACGCGCTCTGCAACAACCTGCGTGCGCGGCGTCGAATTCATCGCGGGCGCGGCCGGGGAAAGTCGCGGCTCTCGGTCCAGTTGGAAAACGGCGGCGGCAGCTTACGCAGATAGCCGCCCCGCCCAAACGGCTTGAGCGCGAGCGCGGCGGCGCGGCCGGCGAAGCGAATCAGCCGCGGATAGCGGGCCAGCCGCGCGAACATTTTGGCGCCGGTGCGCGCCCGCTCGATCGCGGGCGGCCATTTGATCGGCGCGGGCCCTTCGCTCGCTTTCCAGCGCAGGTGCAACAGGATGCGCGGGATATCGATCTTGACCGGACAAACGTCGCGGCACGCGCCGCACAGCGTGGACGCAAACGGCAGATGGCCTGCGACGCTGCCGAACAGCGACGGACTTACGATCGATCCGATCGGCCCGCCATAGGTTGCGCCATAAGCGTGACCGCCGATGCGCCGGTAGATCGGGCAGACGTTGAGGCACGCGCCGCAGCGCAGGCAATACAGCGCCTCGCGCAGCACCGGATCGGCGAGCATCGCGCGGCGGCCGTTGTCGAGAATCACCACGTGCATCTCGCGCGGGCCGTCCAACTCACCGGCCGGCGCGGGCCGGTTATGAGGCTCGTGTAAGTTGTGAGCTTCTGCCCGGTCGCGGTGCGCGCCAGGATTTCGAGAAAATGGCTCAAGTCGGCGACCGCCGGGATGACCTTCTCGATTCCCATCACGGCGACAAAGGTCTCCGGCATCGAGGACGAGAGCCGCCCGTTGCCCTCGTTCTCGACCATCACGAGCGTGCCGGTTTCCGCGATCGCGAAATTGACGCCCGCCACGCCGAGCTCGGCGTTCAGGAACACCTCACGCAGGCGCTCGCGCGCGACCGCCGTGAGTTGCTCCGGCTCGGCGGTGTAGGGAATTCCGAACTTGTCGGCGAACAGCCGCCCGATGTCTTCTTTGGACAGGTGGATGGCGGGCGTGATGATATGCGAGGGGCGCTCGCCGCGCAGTTGCACGATATATTCGCCCAGATCGGTCTCGACCACCTCGATCCCGGCCTGCTCGAGCGCGGGATTGAGATCGATCTCCTCGGTGGTCATCGACTTGCCCTTCACCGTGCGCCGGGCGCCGCAGGTGCGCGCCACGCCAACGATATAGTCGCGGGCTGCGGCGGCGTCGGCCGCGAAGAACACCTGGCAGCCGTTGGCGGTGAGCTTCGACTTGAGTTGCGCGAGCAGCTCGTCGAGGCGGCCGATCGCGTCTTCCTTGATCTCCCGCGCGCGATTGCGCTCAGCTTCGTAGGGCGGAAATTCGGCGACGGTCTCGGCGAGGTGGTCAAGATGGCGCGCGCTGGCGTTTTCGAGCTTGCGCCTGAGCTCGCGATCTTTCACCGCGGCGCGGCTGGCCGCGAAGAAGTCAAAGGATGGAGGCGCGGAAGCCATCGAGGGGCGCGCCGTGCGCGTCAGCTGATCAGCGCCACCTGGCGCATCAGGCGGACGACGGCGTCACGCGCGGTGTCGACCCCGGGATGCTCGGGCGCCTGCGACAGGAAGCTCTGGAAATCGTCGAGCGCGGCCTGGAAGCATTCAAGCCGTTCGTAGAGCGCGCCGCGCTCCGCCAGCTCGTCGAGCGAGCGCGGATCGAGCATCAGAATCCGGTCGAGCGCGCCCAGCGCGCGCGGCCATTGCTCCGCGGTCGCGTAGATTTCCTTCAGATTGCGCAGGATCCGGACCAGGATGTGGCGCGCGCCGGCCGCTTTGAACATCGCCGGATGCACCTCGACCGGCTGCCCGTAGACTTCCGCCAGACGCGCACGAATCTGGTCGAGGTTCAGGATCGCGCCGCCGCAGAACGGATCGATGATCAGCTCGCCGCGCTCATCGACGGCCTTGACCAGAAAGTGGCGCGGAAACGACACGCCGTACAGGTTGATCCCGAGCCGGCGTCCGACTTCGAGATAGATTACGGACAGCGTGATCGGAATCCCGAGCCGGCGATCGAGCACCTCGTTCAGAAAGGAGTTGCGTGGGTCGCTGAATTGATCGCGATTACCCTCGAAGCCCTTGTCCGCGAACAGGAACTGCGAAAGCAATTGCACGCGCTCGACCGTGTTGGCGCCGCCGCGCACGATCGGCTCGGCTTCCCGCGCCAGCTCGGCGAACTGGTCGATATATTCGTCGACCTTGAGATCGGGGTATTCCTCTTTCGCGATCAGCAGGGCGCCGCGCGCCAGGGGAACCGGTTCGCGCGCGGCGATCATCGCGAATTGCTGCCGTGCTTCGTTCATCCAGCCACTATGCTGAGTGTCCGACGGGTGACACCTGTTTGGCAAGCGCTGCGGATCCGATTTCCGCGCGCGCGGCGCGGAGTTCGCGGCTAACTTCCGAATCGGGCTCGCACCGGAGCTGGTGCTCCAGCGCGCTGCGCGCCGCGCCGGTGCCGAGCCGGCCGAGCGCCCAGGCCGCGTGCGCGCGGACCAGCACCTCAGGCTCGGATTCGAGCGCGCGGGCCAACGGCGCGACCGCCGCCGGATTGCCGCTGTTGCCCAGCGCCACCGCGACATTGCGCAGCAGTCCGCGCCGCTTCGCGCGCCGGACCGCGCTCTTGCCGTAGCGGCGGCGAAAACCCTCGTCGTCGAGCGCCATCAACTCGGGCAGCGAAGGCGCGAGATCCTCCAGTGCGTTCGCGTGGTGTCCGTCGTTCCACGGACAGACTTGCTGGCAGATGTCGCAGCCGAAAACCCACGCGCCGAGCTTCGGCCGCAGCTCGACGGGTATCGGGCCGCGATTTTCGATCGTGAGGTAGCTGATGCACGCGCGCGGTTCCATCAGATAGCCGTCGGCGAGCGCGTTGGTCGGGCACAGGTCGAGGCATCGGCGGCAGGTGCCGCAATGGTCAAGACCGAACTCGCCACTCGGTTCGAGATCGATATCGGTGAAAATCTCGCTCAGGAAAAAATAGGAGCCGTGATCGCGATTGAGGAGATTGGTGTTCTTGCCGAACCATCCGAGACCGGCCGCGGTGGCCCAGTCGCGCTCGAAGACCGGCCCGGTATCGACGTAGGCGCGGGTGACCGCGCCGGGGCACGCCGTGGTAATCATGGCGGCAACCGCGCGCGCCGCACTCAGAACCCGATCGTGATAGTCCGGGCCGAACGCGTACGCCGCTATCCGCCCGCGCAGTTCGGCGCGCCAGTCGACAGTCGGCGGCGCAGGCGCTGCGTAAGGATAACCGAGACTCACTACCGAGCGGAGTCGTGCGTCCAGCCGGCGCGGATCGAAGCGCCGCTCCGGCTCGCGCGCCAGATAACTCATGTCGCCGGGGCGGCCGTCGGCTACCCAGCGCGCGAAGAATTCGTCGCGCTCGGCGAGCCGCCGCAGCCGGGCAAATCCCACCAGGACGAAACCCTGCTGATGGGCGGCTTGGGCAATTGCACGTTCGAGGCTCATGTCGGACTCGCTTGCAGCTTATGGTATCATCATCAGGTGGCAGCGACTCGATTTCGCTGCCTTGACTGCGCGGTCAGGCGTTATTACGTTCTGATCGGAGCGCTGACGTGCCGTTGGCGCGCTCTACCTGGAGGATCCATCAAATGACGGATGAGCTGCATCAGGAACACGAACACGCGCACGCACCGCAATCTGCTGCGGTTACCGATACCGCTGTCAAGCTGACGCCCAAGGCGCTGGAAACCGTCAAAGCGATGCACGCCCGCGAGAAGCTGGGCTCCGAGACAGGATTGAGGATCGCCGTTACCGGCGGCGGATGTTCTGGATTCCAGTACGCGCTGAATTTCGACTCGCAGAAGGAAGGCGACGTTGTAACCGTGCTCGACGGGATCAGGATCTTCGTCGACGAGGTGTCGCTGCCGTATATCGGCGGGACGACGCTCGATTTTGTCGAGGGGCTGCACAACGCGGGCTTCAGGTTCGACAATCCCAAAGCCAGCCACACCTGCGGCTGCGGGTCGTCGTTCAGCGCCTGACCGGGGTCCGGCCTCCAGCCGGCCCCAACACGAGGCCCTTTGTTTTCGGGCCTGAAATTCAGGTTCTCTCGGTCGCGACGGCGCTTCATGCGCGAACTCGCCGCCCCCGGGCTGGCGAAATTCAAAGAACGGGTCACCTACAACGCGTCGCCGCGGGCGAGCGGTTTCATCTCGACCATCAACGGCGCCAATGCCGAGTTCTTGGCCCACGCGCTGTCCGCGAGTGGTCCGCTGGCCGGCTATCGGGCGGGCGCCACGCCTGATTCGGTCGAAGCGTGCCTGGGGGACCTGCTGGTGTACGCGGTCAATCTTTTCGCCCGCGACGAGCTGGCCCGCGATTCGAGCGAGCTGATTCCGTTGCTGGCGCGAATTCTCAAGATCGAGCCGAAGCGCGTGATGCTCAAGCGCGACAGCCTGCGTAAGGCGCCGCGCTCGGAAGAGTGGATGGTCTACACTTGGCTGGTGAAAGACCTCGGCGGCGCGGTCCCCAATCACGACCGGGAACTTGAGCGCGGCTTCGGTTATCAGTACCTATCGTACATCGGACAGTACCGTGCGATCCTGGAGCGCGAGTTGAGCCGGCCCGATCGCGAATAGAAAAAAGAGCGCCACCGCGCTTACGCAATTCCGGCGGCAGCAGTGAAGGACCTCGACGGCAAGGGCATAATCGTGACGGGCGCGAGCCGCGGAATCGGCCGCGCGATCGCGCTCGAAGTCGCGCGCCGGGGCGCCAACGTCGCGTTCAACTACGTCCGGAGCGAGGCCCAGGCGACCGCGCTGAAGGGCGAAATCGAAGCGCTGGGCGTCAAGGCGCTCATGTTCAAAACCAACGTCGGGGACTTGAAGAGCGTCCGCGAGATGGTCAATGCGACCAAGAGCGCGTTCGGCAAGATCGACGGGCTGGTGAACAACGCTGGACTCACACGCGATAAGCTGATCGTGATGATGACCGAGGAGGATTGGTCGGAGGTTATCCGCACCAATCTGACCGGCGCCTACAACTTTGCGCGCGCCGCAGTCTTCATGATGATGAAGGCCCGGGGCGGCGCGATTCTCAACGTGACCTCGATCAGCGGGCTGGTCGGGATGGCCGGGCAGGTAAATTACTCCGCGTCCAAAGCCGGGCTGATCGGCCTGACCAAGGCGCTGGCCAAGGAGGTCGGCAGGCTGAATGTACGCGTGAACGCGCTGGCGTTGGGGTTTATCGAGACCGACATGACCGCGGCGATGCCGCCCGAGAATCGCGCCGCGGCGCTGGCAATGATTCCGCTCGCGCGAATCGGCAGCGTGGACGATGTCGCGCCGACCGCGGCTTTCCTGCTGTCCGACGCCGCCGCGTATATCACCGGCGCAGTGATCCAGGTTGACGGCGGCCTCGCGATGTAGCGGCGAACATCGCCGGCCGCGAAGGATGGGCGGACTCCGCCGCCGGGTAGTGATCTAATTTGAAGGGAATCAGATTCCCTTATTGTCCATCGCGTCGAAGGCCGCTTTCAGAGTGCTCAAAACGCTGGCGAAATCACGGGCGTGCATAGAGCCTGCGGCGGTTGCAACGGGACCGGAATTCAATAAGGCATTGATGGCCTGCATCGCTTTTGTCGGATTCGAGCGCCCTGAAAGCTTTACGAAACCCAGCAAGAGTATCTATCGCTTCTTGTGTTGTCATTTTTACGCAGCCTCCGTTTGTTGTGTGATCGAAGCCTCAATCAATTCCCCCATCGTCCATAGCCGATCCGAGACCCCTGCCGCCATCGCGGGCGTGCATCGAAGCGTCTGGTGGACCCGCACGAAATTGTAGTGCGCGAAATGCAGGGCATACGCGGCTTTCAGGTTGTCGAGTTTTTTGCTGAAAGCGTTGGTTAACCGCGTCAGCCTGCGCATTTGCATCCTGACCGTCAAGTTCTGCCGCTCAACATACGAAGTGGAAACTAGTTTCATGTCGGGCAGCCCAATAATTCTGTCTTTTAGCGTTTTGATGAGTACGGGCGGGGAGTACCGCCCCCAATTCACGTCAGACGCAAACACTTTCTGAATCTGGGCGTAATCGACCGCGCGGTCGAAGGCGCGAGCGATTGACCCGTAGTATGCGGCAAACGCATCGGTCGAGATTTGCACACGGCGCGCGAGCCGCGAGCGCAAGTCCTGAACGAACGCATCGCACTCGCTCCACGTCCGCTTCCCGACGCGATAGCAGGGGACCAGTTTCGTTTCAGCGTCCAAGGCGATGAAGCAATAGAAATCGCCGACTTGCTCGCGACGTTCGGGGTACTGCCCGGCGCGTTTCTGCTTCATCGCGACGTATCCCCAGATTTCATCAAGCTCTAACCGCTCGCAGGAAAGATCGGCGCATATCGGCACGATCCTCAGCCTGCTCAAGCGCACGGGCGACGGCTGCGAGCGATTGATGGACCGCACGATGCGCGGAGAAGCAGACGGCGATTCTTTTCCGCCCTCGTAGAGGGTAACAGCGTCCGCAGCACGTCGCGAATGAGCGGCGCATCGGTAGAACGTTCATCGTCAAGCCTCGTTGGTCGGCTTGACGGCGCGCGCGAGCGGGGGAAGACAATCGATTTGCTAGCCTCGATTGTGCCCGATCACGGCACGTCAAGGTGAAAACCGGCGTGAGCGTTGGCGCGCTTGCGCCGGTCGCGTTTAGAAACCTTATGGCGGGGGCAACGGCACAGAGAGCGACTCCGACCGGGCCCCCGCTTTCCCCAACGCACAGACTGACCCTAGGGAACGGATTTGGAGGCCGCCTGTCTGACAATCTGCGCGTGAGTCCTTGATTTAACATCGGATTTAGAGAATATAGCAAAGTTGCGCTGTGTAGTCAATGGGGACTTCTGGACAAAATAGCAAAGTTGCGCTATTCTACAATCTCTGGGACTTTCTTGACCGACGAGGGCAGAACATCATTGCGGGCTGGACGAGAACGCGCTCAACCATCGACCGCGCGAGAGTAAACGCCAAGCTCGATATGCTTGTCAGGACGACATTTGAGAACGCGATCAAATCGAAGCTTTTGCATGGCCCCGTTATGAAACAGAAGCATATCTACAAACTGAGAGTGCATGGTCAGACCGCCATGAGGCCGCTTCTGTGTCGAGGACCGATCTCCAATCTAACGGAATATTCGCTATTGTTTGGAACAGAAGAGAGAAACAGCAAACTCCCGCAGGGTGCAGCGGAAGAAGCCGAGCAGAACCGCCAGGCCATTATCGCGGATACCGCGAGGAGAGGAACCCATGTCCGAATTGCGTGACAATCTCCGACAGGAATTTAAGAATCGCGAGTATCGGGAAGCTTACGCGGACGAATTTCTTGACGCGTTCATCGGTATGCAGCTCCGTGCCGTTCGTGAGCAAAGGGAATTGAAGCAGGCGGAGTTAGCATCTCGTTTGGGTACCACCCAAACGGCTATTTCGCGCATGGAGAGTGTCAACTATTCCGGTCGAAGCATTACTATGCTCAAGAAGATAGCGCGAGAACTGGACTGCATATTGCACGTCTCGCTCGAAACCTATGGATCGCTCATAAATGATGCGGATCGTATGAGCGATGAATACCTTAAGCGGCCAAACTTCGAGCAGGAATTTGATGAAGTCGAGGACCGACTTGGTCGCGCCAAAGGGAAAGTGATTGATCTTTTCCCCAATCTCAACCGTATTGGCATTGAAGGCCGATCAGTTCAAAAAGATACCCCGCTCGATGAGTTGGTGAAAGAACAACTGCCCGGTAGGTTGGAGACACTAAATCGCAGGGACGAGACCCATCCTTTGATAAAGCAGGCGCTTTCTGTATGAAGTCCGTAAATGTACTACGAGCCGCATCGTTTCGCACCCTTGGGCCTCGGCTATTCGATTCGGTGATGCTGTCGGAGGTGTTCGACAGCCTTAAAGCGAAATATCATTTCAAGCGAGCCTCTACTGTCGCGGAAGCCGAGACGAAACCGGCGTCGTTTGAATCTGGTGAACTGCCACGTAGCGATCAGCCAAATATTGCTATCGACCAGTTGCTTGTTTCCTACGTTGGAGTGACTACATCTGTCTCTGTTTCCACGCGCACTTCCACAGACGATTCGGATTTTGTTCTTGAGAACCTGATCAAATGGGTGCAGACAACGTACCGACTAAACGCTCAAGAACGCTTTCGCCCAGCCTACGTTAGTTCACTGGAATTCGACTTTGAGGCGATGCCAATGAGCCTCAAATTTGCTGAACTTTCAGGAATTGGGCGTCAGGTTACAAGTTACATAAAGAACTATGGTCTAGTCTGTCCAGCTTACGAGCCTGAAGGCTTTTCTCTGCATTTTGAACTGTCCCCGACCCTAGTGCCTTCTCCGGTCGCCTTCACCGTAGCGCGCCGAATTGGGTACCCGTACGCGGAAAACAAATTCTTTTCCCAAGCTCCTCTCAGAACTCAAGATCATGAGGCTGTGCTGAGGGATTTCGAGAAACTGCTGAAATGACAGTGCCGAGAGTGCCGAGAGACCCAAAGCGGGAGCGACCGACCGAAAGAGGCGAGGTTGGCGGCCCGTGCCCCGAATGCGGCTCGCCAACGGTCGGGCGCAAATCCCGGGAAGACGGGCGAGCTTTATTTCGGTTGCGCACGCCCAAAGCGCAGTCGAGCGGAGGGGTGCAATTTCAAGGGTTTGCGAAGCCACTGATCCCGCCATATCTCGGTAAATCCCGGCTGATCCCGTTTCAAATTAGATCACTACCCGCCGCCGCGAAGCTGTTGACTTACGCCGTCGACCGCGTCTCTATTCGCAGTGACGCGCCTTGAAAGGGGATGGACGCGAATCGATAATCGAGAAGTGCGGGGCCAAATGAGCGAAGAACGCGCTTCATTTTTTTTCGAACCCGACGTGCCGCAGGCCTCGAGCGAATTGGCCGAGCTGCGGAGCGCGGGGAACTATGAAGCACCGTTTGAAGTGGTCCGGCGCCGCGTGATCGACGACTCCTTCGAGGGCAAGATGACGATCGACGCGACCGTGGTAATCCGGGTCGGCAACGTCGAGGATACCGAGGCCGCGCGCGGGGTCGGCGTCGTCCACGCGCTCGATCTCGCGCTACGCAAGGCGTTACTCAAGTACTTCCCCTTCCTCGAAGCGGTGCGCGTGACCGAGACCTATTCGCACGGCAGCGGCGAGTCGACCGAAGCCGAGGTCATGTCGATCAAGAAGTTCTCGGATGGCCAAAGCGTGTGGGCTACGCTCGCCAAGTCGGCCAACACGGTCGAAGCGGGATGGAAGTCGCTGCTCGACGGCTACGAATGGCGAATCAATAACGAGCGGCTGAAGCTCGCGCGCGCCGCCCACCATCCGCGCCTGTCGAGACGCTGACGCGAGAAACATCGATGAACCAGCCGGCTGAGGGAACCGCTTCGTCCGGCAAGCTGGCGCTCCTGATCGACGGCGAGTGCGGCATGTGCCGCACCGGCGTTGAGGCAATCCGGCAATACGACAACAGCCTCGCGATCGAAGTCTTCGACCTGCACAATCCGGCCGATCGCGAGCGCTTCCCGCAATTCAGGCCGGAGGAGTTGCTGGAGGAGCTGCACGCGGTGGACGATCGCGGGCGCGTCTATCGCGGGGCGCGCGCGATCAACGAGGTGCTGCGCCGCCAGAGCGGCATCACCGGATGGCTCGCCTATCTGTGGTACGTGCCGGGCTTTGCCTGGATGGCCGATCGGCAGTACAAGCGAATCGCCGCGACCCGGTACGAGCGCGACGCCCACGGCCGGCTCAAGGACAGCGCATTGCCCAACGGTTAGCGTACCCTCGCCGGCGCTTGTTTGAAGCCGTGGCGGCGCGATATTTTGAATCCGCCACGGCCGTGAAACCCTTTCAGATCCACAACACGCTGAGCCGCCGGGTCGAGGAACTGCGGCCGCTCAATCCACCCATCGTTACCTATTATTCGTGCGGGCCGACCGTCTATCTGCCGCAGCATCTCGGCAACCTGCGCGCGGCCCTGTTCGTCGATACGCTCCGGCGCGCGCTCGAATTCAACGGCTACGCCGTCCGCCACGTCATGAACGTCACCGATGTCGGGCACATGACCTCGGACGAGGACGCCGGCGAGGACAAGATTGAGAAGACGGCGCGCGCCGAGGGCAAGACCCCGCGTGAGGTCGCCGATTTCTATCTCGCGATGTACCGCCGCGACTGCGAGCGGCTGAATATAAAATTGCCTCCCGGCGAGTTGCTCTGCCGCGCGACCGATCACATTCCCGAGATGCTGGCGTTGATCCAGCGCATCCTCGATCGCGGCTTCGCGTACGTCGCAAAGAGCGCGGTCTACTTCGACGTCGAGAAATATCGCGGCGGGAATCGACTCGGCCGGCTCTCGGCCCAGAGCCTCGACGAACAGGCCACCGATCAGCGCCTCGAACATTCGGCAGACAAAAAAAGCCCGCACGACTTCGCGCTCTGGATGCTCAACCAGCCTGCACACCTGATGCAGTGGCCAAGTCCGTGGGGCCGCGGCTATCCGGGCTGGCATATCGAGTGTTCGGCGATGTCGATGAAGTATCTCGGCGAGACCATCGATCTGCATTCCGGCGGCACCGACCATATTCCGATTCATCACGAGAACGAGATCGCGCAGTCCGAGAGTGCGACCGGCAAGGAGTTCGTCCGCTGCTTCGTGCACAACGCGTTCCTGATTGACAAGGGCGGCGCGAAGATCAGCAAGAGCGCCGGCAAGTTTCCGCTGCTCGACGATCTGGTTGCGGCGGGAATCGATCCGCTCGCGTTCCGGCTGTTATGCTTCGGCGCCAAGTATCGTTCGGAGCTGGTGTTCAGCGACGAAACCGTTCGTTCGGCTCAGAAGACACTCGATTACATTCAGGGGTTGGCGCAAGTTTTCTCGAAGCGCGAAGCACAAACTGACAGCTCGTGGACCCTTGGTTTTCGGGAACAGTTCCGCCAAGCGCTCAACGATGACCTAAACACGCCGGAAGCGCTCGCCGCCGTATTAGCCTTGATCGGCGAGGCTCACCGGAAGAGCGATTTCAAGATCTGGAGCGCGCTACGAGAGATGGACTCTGTCCTCGGACTTGACCTCCAGAAGCTGGTCGACTTTTATCAGGATCTGAAGGTCCCGCCCGAGATCCAAGCGCTCGTAGACGAACGCTTGCTAGCCAGGACAACCAAGGATTTCAAGCGGTCGGATGAACTCCGGAGAGAGTTGATCGCCAGAGGCTGGGAGGTGAAGGATCTCAAAGGCGGCACGACGGAGATCTTTCCCGCGGCTCAAGCTAAGGGGCTGGGAACGACCTAACTTTCAAAGCGATGCCGAGCGTCCGCGTGACCGGGTCCGCGTCGCCGTACAGTCGCGAAAAAAGGTAAAGCGGTGCCAATGAAGCTCAAGAAATTCGACAGCCGGCTCCAGGGCTCTCACGAGGGCCCCGAAGTAAAGCATCTCAATCCCGCCGACGCGCCTTACTATTTGCCGATCGGCGACGAGGTCGAGATCTTTACCGCAGCTTACAAAGCGCGCTTGCCGATCCTGCTCAAGGGACCGACCGGATGCGGCAAGACGCGCTTCGTCGAGCACATGGCGCATCAACTTTCGGTGCTGCCCGACGGTCCGCACGAGCTGATTACCGTCGCCTGTCATGAAGATCTCACCGGCAGCGACCTGGTCGGGCGCTTCCTGATCCAGGCCGACGAGACGGTATGGGTCGACGGTCCGCTCACGCAGGCGGTGCGCAGCGGCGCGATCTGCTATCTCGACGAGGTGGTCGAGGCCCGCAAGGACACCACCGTGCTCATCCATCCGCTCTCCGACCACCGGCGCATCCTGCCGATCGAGAAGCGCGGCGAGACGCTGGAGGCGCATCCGGGCTTTTTGCTGGTCATCTCCTACAATCCCGGCTATCAGAGTATCCAGAAGAACCTGAAGCACTCGACGCGCCAGCGTTTCGTGACGATCGAGTTCAGCTATCCGCCCGCCGATAAGGAAGTCGAGATTGTCGCGCACGAAGCGGGCGCCGACCGCGAGTTGGCGACGCGGCTGGCGCAACTGGGCGAAAAGGTCCGCAACCTCAAGGCCTCGGGGCTCGAAGAAGGCGTCTCGACGCGGCTCCTGATTTACGCCGGCGAGCTGGTTCGCCAAGGTATCGCGCCGCGCCGCGCGGCCACCGTAGCCGTGACCTGGTCGCTGACCGACGAGAGCGACAGCAAGCGGGCGATCGACGAAATCGTGAAGGCGATTTTCCCATGAAGCCCGGGCCGGCTCTGATCGTGGTCGCTTTGATGGCGGGACTCCTGGCCGCCGCTCCCGCGATTGCGCAGGAGGGTCCGCCGGTCGCGACGATACCGAGCGGACCGCGGCTCGACTTCCCGGCCGGACTGGACACTGACGGCAGCGCGGTCTACGTCGCGAGCAGCCGCAACAACACGATCGTGCAGATCACGCTGTCCGGTGCGATCTCGATTGTCGCCGGAACACTATTCAAGGAGGGCAGCGCCGACGGAACCGGGTCGAGCGCGCTGTTCAACAGCCCCGACGGCCTCACCCTCGCCGACGGCGACATCTACGTGTCGGACACCAGCAACTGCGACCTCCGCAAGATCATTCCGGCGACCGGCAAAGTCACCACGATTGTCGGCTCCGCGAATAATCCGGGCACCGAGGACGGGCGCGCCGACTCGGCGCATTTCAACCTGCCCACGCAGCTCTGCACCGATGGCAAGGGCACCATCTATATCGCGGACACCGGCAACAGCATGATTCGCAAGCTCGCGCTGGCCGACCTGGCCGTCACCACGATCGGCGGGCAGGCGCCGGACGGCGACGGCAAGGACGACGGCCCCGTCGGCAAATCGAAGTTCGGCCGCCCGCGCGGTATCGCGACCGACGGCAAGTTCGTCTACGTGTCCGACACCGCCAACAATCTGATCCGCAAGATCGACCTGTCCGGCAACGTGACCTCGACCATCGCAGGCAGCGGCGCCGAGGGCAAAGACGAGGGCAAGGGCACCGCGGCGACTTTCGACCATCCGGAGGCGCTCGCGATCGACGGGGCCACGCTTTACATCGCTGACGCGGACAATCATGCGATTCGCAAGCTCAGTCTCGCCGATGGCACCGTCTCGACCGTGACGCTCGTCAACGGCCATATCGGCTCGGGTCTGACCATCAGCAAGGACGGCCGCACGCTCTATTTTTCCGATACTACCGAGAACGCGGTGGAAGAGGTCGACGTCTCGAACGGCAACGTCACGCCGCTGTGGCCAAAGCAGTGACCCGCCCCGCGATCGGCCAGTGATCGATCTCCGCAGCGATACCGTCACGCTGCCGTCGCCCGCGATGCGCGAGGCGATTGCACGCGCCGAGTTAGGCGACGACGTTTACGGCGAAGATCCGACCGTCAACCGGCTCGAGGAAATGGCGGCCGCGATGCTCGGCAAGGAGGCGGCGCTGCTGGTTACCAGCGGCACGATGGGCAATCTGATCGCGATGCTGGTCCATTGTCCGCGCGGCACCCGGGCGATCATCGGCTCGGAGTCGCACACCAACCGCTACGAAGCGGGCGGGGCGTCCGCGGTCGGCGGTATCGTGCTGGCGCCGGTGAAGAACACCGAGCAGGGCGAGCTCGATCGCGAAGAGCTGGCGCACGAGCTGCACCCTTCCGACGATCCCCATTTCGCCTTGCCCGCTCTGGTGGTGCTGGAGAACACGCACAATCGATGCGGCGGGGCGCCGGTCAGCCTCTCGCACATGGCGGAGGTGGCGCAGGCTGCGCGCCGGCGCGGTCTGATGATTCATCTGGACGGCGCGCGGATCTTCAACGCGGCGCTCGCGCTCGAGACCAGCGCGACAAAGCTCGCCGCTTGTGCCGACTCGGTTTCGTTCTGCCTCTCGAAGGGGCTCGCTTGTCCGGTCGGCTCGCTGCTGTGCGGCAGCGCCGCGTTCATCGGGCGGGCGCGGCGCGCGCGCAAGCTGCTGGGCGGCGGGATGCGCCAGGCGGGCATAATTGCCGCGGCAGGAATCGTCGCGCTCGAAACGATGATCGATCGGCTCAGCGAAGACCATCAGAACGCTCGCGCGCTGGCGCAGGGTCTCGCGCTGATCGCGGGCCTGCACGTCAGGACGGTTGAGCGGCGGACCAACATGGTGATCTTCGATACCGACGGCGAGGCCGCGTCGGCCGATCGATTTGCGAAGGCGCTGGAAGCGCGCGCCGTCCGGATCGGTCCACGCGGCCCGACCTCCTTCCGCGCCGTGACGCACTACGGCCTCGCTCGCGCCGATATCGATCGCGCCGTGGCTGCCGCGGCCGAGGCCGCCGGCGAAGCGTTCGGCAACTAACGGCCGATCGCGCCGACGCATCCCATGAATCCGCTCGAAGCGCTCTTCTCCCTGCGCGGACACATCGGACTTGTCACCGGCGCGTCGTCCGGCCTGGGCGTTGAATGCGCTCGCGCGCTGGCGATCGGCGGCGCCGATGTCGCGTTGGTCGCGCGCCGCGCCGGGCGGCTGAGCGCGCTCGCGAAAGAGCTGGCGCACGATTACGGGGTGCGGGCGTTCCCGATCGCCGCCGATATCACAGTCGAGGCCGAGCTTGATCGGGTCGTTGCGCAGACGGTCGCGGAGCTGGGCACGATCGATATCCTGGTAAACAACGCCGGAATCGCGCCGACCGGGCGCGCCGAAAAGTACTCGCGCGCCGACTGGGATGCGGCGCTCAGCCTTAACGTCACGGCGCCGATGATGCTCTCCCAGCGGGTGGCGCGGCATCTGATCGAGCGCAAGCAGCCCGGCCGGATCATCAATGTCACCTCGATTCTGGCTTACGTGGGAAGCGCGGTTTACCGACTGTCAGGTTATACCGCCAGCAAGGCGGCGCTGGCGAATCTGACCCGCCAACTCGCCGTCGAATGGGCGCCCCACGGAATTCTGGTCAACGCGATCGCCCCGGCTGGATTCCGACCGAAGCGACCGAGCCGGGCATCGCCAAGCCCGGCAATCGCGAACGGATGGAAGCGCTGACGCCGCTGGGACGCCTCGGCCGGCCGGACGAGCTTCGGGGCGCGGTGATCTTTCTGGCCGGCGCCGCTTCGAGTTACGTGACCGGCTCGGTCGTAGCGGTCGACGGCGGCTACCTGAGCTGGTAGGACACCGCGTCACGCCGATTTCGTTTTCCATCCGGCCCGCTACACGCATTGACCGTCGATGCGGCAAGTGTTGAACTCGCCGAGTCCTTACAAGCTCGTAACCCCGGGGCGGCGGTAGACGCATGAGTGAAAATATCGGCTTGCGCGAACAGATGCTCCGGCGGAAATCCGCCGCGGCGCTGATGGCCGATTGCGGGCCGCATGCGGGCGGGCTCAAGCGCGCGCTGGGCTGGCTCGATCTGACCGCGCTGGGGATCGGCGCAATCGTCGGCGCCGGCATCTTCGTGATGACCGGCGTGGGCGCGAAGCAGGCCGGCCCGGGCCTGATCGCCTCATTCATGTTGGCCGGTGTGGCCTGCTCGATGGCCGGCCTGTGCTACGCGGAATTCGCCGCGATGATTCCCGTGGCCGGCAGCGCCTACTCGTACTCGTACGCGACGATGGGCGAGCTGGTGGGATGGATTATCGGCTGGGACCTGGTGCTGGAGTACGCGGTTGGCGCCGCCGCGGTCGCTTCGGGATGGTCCGGCTACCTGCGCGTGATTTTAGACGGGCTGGGACTGCATATCCCCGCGGCGCTGGCGCACGCGCCGGGCACCGCGCCGGGCGCGATCATAAATCTGCCCGCGCTGTTTATCGTCTTCGCGATCTCGGCGGTGCTCTACATCGGGATCTCCGAGAGCGCGCGCTTCAATTCGATTATCGTCGCGATCAAGCTCACCGTGATCGGGGTCGTGATCGTGGTCGGGATGTTCTTCGTTCAGCCCCGCAACTGGAGCCCGTTCGCGCCGTACGGATTCCAGGGTATCAGCGCGGGCGCCGCGTACATTTTTTTCGCCTATATCGGTTTCGACGCCGTCTCCACTGCGGCGGAAGAGGTGGTCGATCCCGGACGCGACCTGCCGCGGGGTATTCTCGGCTCGCTGCTGGTCTGCACGATCCTGTACATCGCGGTCTCCGGCGTCCTGACCGGGATGGTGCCGTACACGCAGATCGACCTGACCGCGCCGCTGGCTTCGGCGTTTGTCGCGCGCGGGCTCAACTTCGTCGCGGGCGTGATTTCGATCGGAGCCGTGGCGGGCCTGACCTCGGTGCTGCTGGTGCTGCTGCTCGGACAATCGCGGATCTTCTTCGCGATGTCGCGCGACGGGCTGCTGCCGCCCGCGTTCAGCCGGGTGCATCCGCGCTTCCGCACGCCTTACATCCCGACCGTCATCACCGCGTTCGCGGTCGGAATCGCGGCCGCGCTGCTCCCGATCGACAAGATCGCCGAGCTGACCAATATCGGGACGCTGTTCGCGTTCGTGCTGGTATGCCTGGGGGTCTGGATCCTGCGCAGTCTAGAGCCCGACATGAAGCGTCCGTTCAGGACGCCGCTGGTGCCGCTCGTTCCGATTCTCGGCGTGTTGTTCTGTTCCTACCTGATGTTGCGGCTGCCGCTCGCAACCTGGATTCGGTTCGTGGTGTGGCTGGCGATCGGGCTGGTGATCTACTTCAGCTACGGCCGCCATCACAGCCGCGTCGGCACGAGCGCCGAGACGGTTTCGGCAGCGTCAGTTGGTTGACGACTAGTGGCCAAGTACGCACGCCGCTCAACGGAGAGCGGGACCGGGCGGCAGGGAGTTGCGAACGCCCTTACTGGTCCTCTGACTCTTGGGCTTTTTCGGCGGCGGCCTTGAGCGCCGCCTGACGCGCGAGCGCAGCTTTACGCTTCTCAGCGCGCGCCGCCGACGCGGTCATCTTCTTGCCCGCGGCAGCGCCAAGGTCCTGCGACTCCCACTTCGGCTTGCTGATCTCGACCCATTTGCCATTGTCCAGCGCGTAGCTGAACACCAAATACTTCAGCTTGCCGGTAGCGTTGCCCTTGCCGGTAGCGCCCTTGACGGGCTGGTACTCGGCGCCGCCGAGCTTGGCGCTTACGACCATCCGGCCGTCGGAACCGGTGCTGGGCAGATACTCGAACTTCTGCTGGAGATCGACGTAGGTCTCGCCGCTGCTGTGCTTCTCGTCCTCTTTGTCCAGGTAGGGCTCAGCCTCGTCGGAGATTTGCTCGGTCAGCTTGGAGGCGAGCTTGGGCGGAAGATCCTTGGGCTCACGATGGTAGCTGGCGTCGAAGGCAAATGCGGGCCGGGCTGCGAGCGCGAACAGGATCGCCGGGGCAGCCATAAGGAGCGCCGCAGCGGTGGATCGCGTCTTCATAGGCGAGCGGAAGTCAGGCGACTGCGGCGCGAGCCGGTGAGACGCTTGCGAAGCCGCCTCACCGGGCATCCGCGATGCGCGCATCTGCGGCTATTGGCCGCCGCTCGTGATGCCTCGGCCGAAGGCGGAGACTTGCGTTTGCCACTGATCGCCGAAGGCCAGAATCAGCACCTGCTGATTGATATGCGTGTCTTTGGTGAGGCTTTTCATCGCGCCACCGCCGGCCGACGCCAGAACCTTATAGGCCTGCCGCGTCTCCTGATAAAATTCGGGCAGCGGCGTGATCGAAGGCGGCTCCTGGCGATGGACTTTGAGCCAGAACTCGCGCTCGAACCGCTCGTGCTCTTCGGCCGTCACGTCGATGGTGTTGAAGGTTCCGTTCTGGGTTTTGAATTTCCTGATGTCGGCCATCAGCGGAGCGAAATCTTCCTTCTCGGGCGGCGAGTCGCCGACCAGCACGATCACCTTCTTCGCGTAGGGCTTCCAGTCCATCTTGCTCTGCGCGCCGACGATACTATCGGGCATCGCGGCCTCGACAGCGCCCAGCGTGTCCTCTTTCCACTCGGCGCCGCCCATCGCCTGGATTTTGCCGAGGAAGGCCTGGAGCTTGTCGGGCGAGAGCGTCAGCGGCTGGATAACCCTGGCCTCTCCCTTGCCGCCGAAAACCACGACTCCGACCCGCGCGATCGGCACCAGCCGGTGAACCGCGCGAATCAGTTGGCCCATCTTGGTTTTCACGTCATCGATGATGAGGTTCATCGAGCCGGTGCCGTCGATAACCAGCACGATGTCGAGGCCTTTGCGGCGCAACTCGCCGATGAAGCCGCCGAAACCCGCGCCGATGCCGTGGCCGTAGCCAGAGCCCATGCCGCCGCCGCGGCCGATTCCGATGCCGCCGCCGCCTTGCGCGCGCACATAGTCATTGGCGAGCCCCACGTTCTGCGACGTATCCACGGCCGTCGGCTGGTCCATCTGCTGCGGCGCCGTGTCGGGCATCGGGACTTCAGGCATGTCGAGATCCTGCATCTCGTCGTTGTTGCTGCCACCGCCGCCGCCCGCCTCGAGGTTCACCATGATCAGCTCGCGGCCACGCTGCTCGTGAACCGTGATCAGCAGGAAGAGCAGGATTATGACGTGGATCGCGACCGAGAGCGGGAACGGGCCCAGCAGAAACCCCAGCGAGCGACGGATCTGGTCGAGTCGGGAGAGTTCAGCCTCGGCCGTGTCGTCCTTTAGGACTTCCTCGAAGACCTTTTCCTCGCGCCGACCCATCATGCGGTAGAGCACCGCAGCGACCACGATGGTCGAGACGATCAAAATGACGATTATTAGCGCCATCATTGGAGTTAATTTCCCCGCGCGGATTCGCGCTCGGCCCGAACCGAGAAACCCAATTCAGCTTACCGCGGTCCCGAGCTTGCCGCCAAGCCCGCTTGAAGCCCCTGCCGTTCCAACTTTTTCTCCTAACACCGGCGAATCTTACGAGCCGGAACCGGCGTCAACCTCCCGCCGGGCCCGGCGCTGCAGGCGCTCCGCCGGGGTTGAGCTTCGAAATTGCGATCGCTATCCCCTCGGCGCCGGCGCCCTTTGCGATGTCCAGAATACGGACCATGTCGCCGAGAATAACCTTCGGATCGCCCTGGAAGATCACAATCTTGTCGGGCACTTTGCCCAGTGCGTCGCGGAGCGCCGGGTCCAGTTCGCGCTCCTGCACGTTTTTCTCGTTAACGTAGATCTGATGCTCCTCGGTCAGGGTGACGATTACGCCTTTGGGTTTGTCGTTGGGATTGGCGGCGGCCTCGGCCTTGGGCAAATCGACGTGCGCCGCGGACTCGATCGTAACCGCGGTGGTAACCATGAAGATGATCAGCAGAACCAGGAAAATGTCGGTCAGGGGCGTGATGTTAATCTCGGAGAAGACGCCGCCTCCCGAGCCCATGCTCATTGACATTGAACAGCCTCCAGAATCGATCTGCCGGGATGACTCAACCGCACGGGCTCAGCCTCCCGAAGTCGTCACCGAGGTGGCCTGAGAGCCGTTGGCGCGCTGCGCCGCGATTGCGATCGTGGCGGCGCCGGCCTGCTTGGCGACATCGAGGATTCGCACCATGTCGCCCAGCAGCACCTTGCGATCGCCCTGGAAGACCACGATCTTCGAATCTACCTTGCCCAGCGCTTCCTTGAGGCTCCCTTCCAGCTCGCGCTCGGGTACGTCGCGCGAATTCACGAATAGCTCGTGCTGGGCGGTGTAGGTAACGATCACGCCCTTGTTCTCGGGCGCGGTATTTTCCGCCTGCGGCAGATCAACGTGCGCGGCCGATTCGATCGTGACCGACGTGGTCACCATGAAAATGATCAGCAGGACCAGAAAAATGTCGGTCAGCGGCGTGATGTTGATCTGCGAGAAAACCGAACCCCCGACGCCGCCGCCAGTGGGACCACTAACCGCCATGGCCTTCCCGTCCCTGCATCGCCGCGTCCACCAGCCGTCCCGCGCTGATGTGCATGATCGCGTTGATGTTTTCGACTTTGACGTTGAAGTAGTTGTAGAAAATAACCGCGATGATCGCGACCACCAGTCCGAGCGCGGTCGAAATCAGCGCCTCCGAGATACCGCCGGCGACGACCGAGAATCCACCGGTGCCCATGATCGCCATCGACTGGAACGAAACCAGGATGCCGACCACCGTGCCGAACAGCCCAATGAACGGGGCTGACGCGCCCGTAGTCGCAAGCACCCAGGTGTAGCGCTTGAGCTCGAGCACCTCGCGAAAGCGCCGCTCCTCCTCGAGGTCCATCAGGTGCTCGCGGTCCATCGTCTGCGCGGCGGAGATCACCGAGTAGTAGATGCGCTCGCCGGCCGTGCGCTGTCCCTGGACTTGCTGCAGCGCTTCGTTGAAGTGGCCCTGGCGCAGTGGCGCGATCAAGGCGTCGGCCATCTTGGCCGCCTGCGGGCCGATTCCGCGCAACGACCAGGTGCGCTCGAAGATGATCGCCAGACACACGACGGAAATGAACAGCAGGGGGTAGGTCGCGTAATACCCTTGCTGGATCATTGAAATGATGCCGAACTGATTTTGCATCGCTTATCCTCTCAAGCCGCTAGAATTTTACCGGTGCAATCTCGCGACCGAATCCGGCCCGCAAAGCTCCGGTCTCTGTCCAGTCCAGTGAACCCCGTCCTCCCGCATGCGTCCCCGGCCTGCAAACGGCACGCTTCCCTCATTCGGGAGGGAGCCAGCATAGAGACACAAGGGAGTAGCGGGCCTTGAATGCAACAAAAAACGCCCTTTTGTCAAGAGCGGGATTTCCCGGCTCCCCGGCGACGCCGCGCATCGGGTCCAGGACCCGGCCTCGTATCGCCGCACAAACCGCTTCGACATCGCTGGCATCGCCCTTGCTGTCGCTCGCCTTGACTTCTCGTTCACTCACGTCTATCCAGAAATTGACCGCCCGGCGGTCGTCTCTTTTTTGCCGGACTGGCTGAAGCTCCACCGATGGTGCCGAATCAAATTCGAACGCGGACCGCGTACCTAGTGACGCTTTCCACCATGATTTTGTTCGCCTGCGCTGGTTGTCGCGGGCCCGAAGCGCCCCCTGCGCCGACCGCCGAGGTCAAGCCCGCGGCGGACGTTCGGTCCGGACGAGCCAAGCATCGCGATGCCGGCTGATTTCGACGCCAGCCTGCCGATCTTTCCCAACGCGACGGTTGACCATGTCCGCCGGCCCAAGGGCTTGATGCGGGAGATATTGCTCGACAGCCCGGCGCCGGTTGACCGTCTGATCGATTTCTACAAGGAGGCATTGGAGAAAAACGGCTACGAAGTAACCTCAACCATGAAGTCGGCCGCCCGCAAGACCTGGTCCTGCGACTTCCATAAGGGAGGCGAGCAGGACAGTGTGATGCTCTTTCCGAGCGACCAGGACCAATCGCATATCACGATCGATCTGATCTACGAGATACCCGAGAAAGGCGGCGACCAGCTCGCCATGCCCCAGGAAAAGTTCGACGTGGTCGGACCGGGCGAAGTGGCTCAACAAACTCCAGATTCGAACGAAAAGAGGAACTAAAAAAGATGGCATTACTAACGGGAAAAGTGGTCGCTATTACCGGCGCCGGACGCGGGATTGGACGCGAAGAAGCCCTCCTGATGGCCAAGCATGGCGCCAAGGTCGTCGTCAACGATCTCGGCGGACATTTCGATGGCACCGGAACCTCGCGCTCGCCCGCCGAAGATGTGGTCAAGGAGATTCGCAACGCCGGCGGCGAGGCGGTCGCCAACTTCGAGAGCGTCAGCGATTTCAAGTCCTCCAAGCGGATCGTCGAGTGCGCGCTCGACAACTTCGGCAAGCTTAACATCGTGGTCAACAACGCCGGCATTCTGCGCGACCGGATGATCTTCAACATGAGCGAGGAGGATTGGGACGCCGTGCTCGCGGTCCATCTGAAGGGCACCTTCAACCTCGCCCGCCATTCCACTGCCTATTGGCGCGAGCAGCACAAGAGCGGCAATCTGCTCAACGGCCGCCTGATCAACACCGCGTCCGATTCCGGCCTGCTCGGCAACGCCGGACAGGGCAACTACGGCGCCGCCAAGGCCGCGGTCGCCGCGATGGCGGTAATTATCGACCGCGAGATGATTCGCTACGGCGTTACGGCCAACGCGATCGCGCCGGTCGCGCGCACCCGCCTGACGATCGAGGCCACGCCGCAGACCGCCGCGACGATGGGCCAGGTGAAGGCCGGCGAGTGGGATCCCTTCGGTCCCGCCAACGTCGCGCCGCTGGTCGCATGGCTCGGCAGCGACGACGCCAAGGACGTCCACGGCGAGGTCTTCCGGGTCGGGATGGGCACCGTGTGGCTGATGAAGGGTTGGCATTCGGTCGCCAGGGTCTCGCAGCGCGGATCGATCTGGGATCCCAACGCGCTGGGCGGGAAGCTTAAGGAAGAGCTGGCCAAGGGCCTGACCAAGAAAGAGAGCATGGGCGAGGTGATGGCGGGTGGCGGCTGAGCGCCCGCCTGATCACGACCCGGCGAACGACGCGGCGGCCACCGGTAGTCAACCGGTGACGCCGCGTTTTCGCTCGGTCCTGCTGATCTGCGCGGCCAACACGGCGCGTAGCGTGATGGCGGAGCATCTGTTGCGCCGCGAGCTTCACAGCCGCGGCGCCGGCGCGGCCGTGCGCGTCTCCTCAGCCGGTATTGCCGCCTACGCGCGCGACAGCGCCCTGATCTCGCTCGATACGCGGCTCACGCTCCGCGACGAGGGCATCGAGCTGCACGAAGAGGCGACCTCCACCGACCTGCGGCGCCATCCCGAGCTGCTGCGCGACGCCGAGGTGGTGATCGCGATGACCGAGGCGCAGGCCGGCGAGCTGCGCGCGAAGTTTCCCGACGCCGACGGCCGTCCGGTCTACACGCTGCGCGCCTTCGCCGGCGAAACCGGCGATATCGAAGACCCCTACGAGCAGGGCGACAAAGTCTTCACAGCCTGCCGCGACGAGATCAAGCGGCTCGTGCCACGCATGGTCGATCGCTTGCTGGGATAGCCGGCGGGTAGTGACCTATTTGAAAATCAGCCCCCTACGGGCTCATCGCAACCCTCACAAAAACCTGCTGATTGCGGCCTGTCCGAAATCCCTTCGACACCGATTCGATGCTGGAGTCTCAATTGCCTCCACTATAAACCGGGTTCTCATTCTCTTCCCAGGTGACCACGCCCCGCCTCCCGCATTTCGGGCATGTGATCGGGTTGTCGTGTCTCTCTCGTCTCGCCTTTTGTACTCTCCGCTGCGCTGAACTGGACCTTCTTCGAGGAGGCGCTTGTCAGCCTCGGGAAACCGGCCTCATGTCTGTCCCCCAGCGAGGTTCTGCCGCTCGACGAAACTCGTCAAAACATGCTCTTGATCTGGCATACCGAAAACCCCCGTGCATTGTGAACCCGCCACATGCGGCGGGCGATATCGTCCCCGCCCGCCTGGTTCAGGCTCGTAAAATTTAACTGCAATCGCCCCGATGTAGGCGGCTGCCGTCCGGTACTGATTGTGGTCCGTTTGTGGCCATCGACCAAGCAATCTAAGGCTTGATTTGTGGCCACATACGGACCATGCTCAAAGGCAGGATGAAAACAGAACTTCTTAAGGCGCGAGCTACCAAAATCGAAAAACAGGCTTTTCAGGAAGCCGCCGAGCTGGCCGGATTGCCTCTCTCGGCGTGGGTCCGGGAACGATTGCGACGAGCGGCCCGGATAAGAACTCGAGGACGCGGGAAGGCGGATTCCGTTTGTTCAAGCAAGTCTACAGGAAGAACATGATATGCTCCGCTAGAATTCGGTCGAAACTTCTAAGCTGTTAAAAACATTGACTTGTTGACTTCGGCCGGACCGCCGAAGAGGGTGCGGTAAGATGCCAGAGCACGCAGAAACGTCCAGCATGTTTGAGGAGCAACCCTCGGAGCAAGGCGGTGAGCGTGTCAGCTACACCGCGAGCCTCATCAGGCAGGGGAGACACCGGTTCTATACGCTTTCGATGCCTAGTGAAGTCTTGGCCGAGACCTGCGTAGTTGATCCACGGCGCGAAAATCCCATAGATGGCTTTCAGCGAGTGCTTGAGAAACGTCGCGCCAAAGAGATCGCCGATTACATTGACAGCGGCTTTGGAACGATTCCTACCTCTATCGTTCTGTCCGCCCAAGCCGACGCCCGCCTCGAATATCTCAGCGCGAAGCGCACTCTCCGTTTTATGAAAATCCCGCGGGCCTTCCTGATTCTCGATGGTCAGCATCGTGTGTACGGATTCCGCTTGGCCAAAACCAGTGTACGAGTGCCCGTAGTCATATATAACGGTCTCAGCAGAACCGAAGAGTGTCGCCTCTTTATGGACATCAACACGAAGCAGCGGCCGGTTCCGACCGAACTCTTGTTGGACATCAAGCGCCTCGCGGAAACTGAAACCAACCAGGAAGCCCTTTTCCGGGACGTTTTTGACCTCTTTGAAAGGGAACCTGACAGCCCGCTCTTGGGACTGCTTAGCCCTTCGGAAAAACAGACCGGGAAGATATCTCGCGTAACGTTCAACGCCGCCCTAAAGGCTATTTGGGAGACCTTCGTTGGTAGCGATGCCCGGCACGTGTACGACGTTCTCAGCGCCTACCTTCATGCGTGCATATCCGGTCTTCGTGGGCGCGACGCCGCCGAGAGCATAACGAATCCCGCGCTGTTTAAGGTTCTTTTGCTTCTATTCCCAACCATCGCGAGAGAGTGGCGGATCGGCATGGACAGGAATTCACAACGGAGCATTTCGACGAAATCCTTCGACCGTTCTTCTATCGTGTGAAGAAAGCTGATGTCCAACGGCCGACCTCCAAGCTAAAGGACCTACAAGAGAACCTTAGGAAGGCACTTCGGTCCGGATTCTCAATCGGTACCGCTGTCGCCTAGATGTCTCTTGTGGCCGACGCGCTACAACCCTATGTGGTTAGAGGGTTAATGTCGCTGAGTGGTCGCGGCGCCGACATGACATTGCCAGATATACTCACTAACCAACAAAAGGCAGGGTACGATTTGGATTTCGAGGGCCGAACAATCTGCATCGACTTTCGGCAGTCGGAATTTCTCGCGCGCGCGGTTGCTTCAGATAGTTGTCGGTTCATGTGCGCATCGTTTCAAACCCTCGCGTCGATTGCCGCCAAGATGGTTGAAGACCATAGCCTCCCTTGGGGCTTAATTAAGCTCTACTACGCGGCATTCTACGCAGGTCACTCGTTGGTTCGGCTGTTTGGCGAAAGCTGCTCCCATTTCGACTACAGACACGCGTTCAAAATAAACACGCTTGCGTCATCAATGGGCAAGTTGCCCTTCCGTATTGAAAGAGGGCTGTATCACTGCGTAATAGCCGACTCCGCCGCCGGGATGCGAGCAACGCTCCTCCTTGGCAGCAGCCACCAATCGTTCTGGAGAGTATTCGGCGAGTGGCTTAAATCAACCATAGGGAAGATATCTCTAGGGCCGCTTAGCCCGAATGAAGTCCAGGAAGTAGTCCTGAAATTGGAAGCGTTAAGAGATACTGTCCAAGGTGGCGAGCTGAGTATCGTTCGGAATAGCTTGCAATATCGCCATTTATTTGGCGTTTGGTCCCCAGCTAAACTGCCAAAACGTGACAGAGAAGCGCTAGGTAGGTTGATGTCTCAGTGGAAGCGCGATCCGATGACGATTGACCTAAGAGCGCCCAATATAGGCGAGCTAGGCGAATTTGTACTCGGCTGTGCGTTTATCATTGCGCTGTGCCGAACATTGCTGAGGAGAATTGCCGAGCGTTCCACAGCGCACCGGCCCTTTGTTTGTTTCGGTCCCTTGGACCTACTCGTCAAAGCCGGCGGATAAGTGTCCCGCAGCCTACGCTAAAGAGAGCCAAGTCCCAAAACTAGGAAACTACCGACCCGGTGGACTTCCAAAACCCGCCCGACGAGGTGATCCGCGCGATCCTCGCGCGGCCCACGACGGTCGCAGTCGTCGGATGCCCGACGATCCGCATCGCGACAGCCTGCGCATCGCAGTGCTGCTCAAGCGCAAGGGCTTCCACGTTGTCCCGGTAAATCCGACGCTCCCGCCCGAAGCGTTGCTCGAAGCATTAGCCGAGCGATGTTACCCCGACTTGGCCTCGATTCCCGACCCGATCGAAATCGTGGACGTGTTCCGCAGCCCGCAGCACGTCGCAGGTATCGTTGAGCAGGCGATCGAAAGAAGGCACGCATACTATGGTGCCAACTGGGCGTCGTCGACCTCGACGCGGCCCGCCGCGCGCAGCACGCCGGGATGACGGTCGTGATGGACCGCTGCCCGGCAATCGAGTACCGGCGGCTCTTCTAATAACGCGATGCCGGCGCCGGATTACCTCTCCCGCGCCTGCGGACTGTGCGAGTTGCGCCGGTAGCGCGTCCAAACGTCGGCAATTCGGCAATAGTAGAGTGCTCGCCATTAATGTTCCAATAGCTTGACAATACCAAACTGTTTGTGTTCCAATAAGCACATGGGAAATCCGCACGATGAGCAAATAAACCTGCGTCAATGGCTCATTGAGCGAGTAGGTGCCGGAGGCAAACACGTCGCCGCCGAAGCCGCCCAAAAGTTCGCCTGGTCTCTCGGCAAACGGTAAATCGTGAACTTCAGGCCATGGTGGCGGAAGGTGTGGTACTGGGTAGCGGCCGCACACGCGCCCGAGGGTACACCCTCGCCGTTCTAGAGCGCCTCGGAAAAACAATTTCCCTCGTTCCGGGGATCCGCGAGGACTCGGTATGGCGCCAGGATGTCGCACCGCTCTTGGCTGACCTGCCGAGCAACCTGCTGCATATCTGCCAGCACGGATTCACCGAAATGCTGAACAACACGATCGATCATTCCGAGTCTGGCCAAGCGGGTATCTCCATTACCCGGACAGCAGCAAACGTCATGATGCTCGTTTCTGATCAGGGCGTGGGTATTTTCAAGAAGATTCAGGATGCTTGCCAACTGGAAGACCACCGTGAAGCCATATTCGAGCTTACCAAGGGCAAACTTACTACCGATCCGAAATTCCATACTGGCGAAGGAATCTTTTTCACTTCTCGCATATTCGACTTGTTCATGATCGCTTCGGGAAATCTCACACTTACCTGCGTGCCGAAGGTCGATTGGCTGATGGGGGTGGAAGTCAAGGGCCGGCCCGATGTCGCCGGCACGACGGTGCTCATGGTGATCAGCATGTTTTCTAAACGGACGATCAAATCTGTGATGGACAAGTTTGCGTCGGGAGACGAGGACTACGGATTCACCAAGACCAGCGTGCCGTTGAGTCTCGCGAAATACGGGGCGGAACAGCTTGTGTCGCGCTCTCAGGCGAAACGGGTCGTGGCCGGGCTGAGTCGCTTTAAGGACGTGTATCTTGACTTTTCAGGCATCGAAACGATTGGCCAAGCTTTTGCTGACGAAGTTTTCCCGGGTGTTCAAACGAGACCACCCGACCGTGAATCTCAGACCGACAAACCAGAATGCTGAAATTCAGGCGATGATCAATCGCGTACAGGCAGTACAACCGGAGCCCGTCGAGCAACTGCTACCGGGCATCGATCCGAAGTTGTTAGAGGATAAGCAGGAAAAAAAAATTGAAGGTGAAGGGCTTCAGCCTCCGAAGGAGGACTGTACGCCAGTCCTTGGATTGTCCTGATTCGCCCTCTTTTTCTCAAACCGTTCATCGCCGATTCACGGTCATCAGACCTTCGGTCGCCCGTCGATCCATTTGTCAATCCGTTCGACAGCCGGGAGCCTACCAGATTAGGGCAGTACCCCGGTGAGGGCGCCGAGTGAAACCTAGCAAGTGGAAGACCCTCGAATCCGAGCCGGTCTACCACACACCGATCTTCGATCTTCACCGGCGCCGCTCGCACCATCCGCGCCGCGGCAACCACGACTTCTTCGTGCTCACCGCGCCGAACTGGGTGAATATCATTCCGCTCACGCCCGGCAACGAAGTCGTGATGGTGCGCCAGTTTCGTCACGGAATCGCCGGGTTCACGCTGGAAATCCCCGGCGGGATGATCGATCCCGACGACCGCAATCCGAAAGCCCGCGGCGCGCCGCGAGATGCTCGAAGAAACCGGCTACGATTCGCGCGCGATCGTCGCGATCGGCCGGTCGATCCAACCCGGCGATCCAGCCCAACTACTGCTACTCGTTCTTCGCCCGCAACGTGCGCAAGGTCGGGAAGCAGCAGTTGGACTCCAATGAAGAAACCGAAGTGGTGCTCGTACCGCTGCGCAAGATCGGCAAGCTGATCGCGTCGGGCAGAATCACGCACGCCCTCGTAGTCGCGGCGTTCTCATTTTTCCACTTGTACAATCCGCCGCCCCGCTTGCGCATCTGATTATGTAAACCGGGATGGTGGCTCAGGAATCGGGGCGGACAGTGGAGAGAGCGACGATCAGCCGAGCATTAGCGCGCCTGTACGTGTTTTTGTGCTTTTTCTCGAAGACGACAAACTCGTAACGAAAGGAACGATTGAGAGTCGGCGGCTTTTGCGCGCCGTCGTCCCCCTGAAGCGCACGAACATATTGAGGCTAATATTAAAGCGATTGTTGAAGGGGGCGAAGGAAGCGAGAGTTTCCCTTACGAGCAGGCATCGTGATCGATCAGGTAGAGAATATCGCCAATACGTAGCTTTTTAGGGTCGGGACGCCCGGACGCGCCGAGCGTTCCATCTAGAAGCTTGTATTGATGGACGAGCGCAATTTGAGCGCCGTTTGCGTCGATGTATTCGACCATTTGGGTCTTGGTTCCGTGCGGTTGACCTGATTTAATGGGATCGGCCCAATGGTCGCTGACGGTGATCATATGGAATTCTCCGCGTCGGGCTCGCTCGAAGTATTGACCTTCATTGAAAAGTTGCGTAATTCGCTGTTTGGGAACGTGAACAACTTGAACGGAGGAGTCGACTGCCATGGCAACTGTTGCGGAGATTCGTGAGCAATTGCTCGTTTTCCTCGCTCAAGAGCAGAGTCTGAACGCGTTCAATGAATGGCTCACTCGCAATACTTGGAATATCCATCTGGAAAGCGCGGAGGTGCGCGAACTAGCTGGAGACGTCGAGCTGGCGCTTGCGGAGCATTCCAACGGTATTTTGAGTCGTGACGAGCTTCGCGCAAGATTGGCCGAATTGATCATGAGTCAGCGCTTCAATATTGTCTTCGCACCCGCCGCCCCGCCAGATCGGCCCGTGGCAAATACTAGTTCGTCGTCTGTGGAGCGACGGTCGTTTGCTGTAGCAGCCTGAACGGAACCCGCGTCAGACTCTCACCGTCTACAATCACGTCAAACCAATAGGGACCGTACTCGCCTATCGGCATCGTGATATTAAGAATCACGTTTGCCGACCCATGTCCCTCTGGCGTTGGTTCAAACACGAATGCAAAAGTTGGTTCCGGGAGGTCTCGGCCCTCGATTTTCAGCGGCTTACCTGATGGCGTGTGTATCCGCACAGTCGCCTGATGTTTGTTGGACGAGTCCCCCTCGCTCCTCTTAAAAGAGAGAAGAACTGTGAACGAAAACCCTGGTCGAATGTCGGCCGGAATAGTGCCCGCTTGCTGGGGGACGACAAACGTATCGACGATCCGTATCGCGCTCAGGACTCTGTCTTTGTCTTCGAGAACTCTTTCGCAGAGAAAAGCTGCGGCGAGATATGGTCTACCTTCTGCCATCGTTTGTTCTCTTCGGGAACTAACTTTTGGTTCTCCCCTCGGCTGCCTAAGTGCGATTCCGAGAAGCTTGTCAAAACTTCAACAGATCGATACGGCGGGTCGACTCGCGCAGCCTTTCGTCTTCGGAGCGCGTCTTCTCGCTGACGGGCTCTTTCGGCTTTAACTTTCTTCGGGTCACGCCGGTATTTTACCAACGCGAGCCCCGGATCGCTACTGACTGCACGTCGTAATCAAATCGGTGAAAACATCGGGGTTTTCCCGGTTGTTGCACCGAAACGAAACCCTGTTCAGATACAGCGGTAGATGACTTGTAGCAGGTGCCGATAACCTGACTGCCGATAACGCGCGCCACAACGCGGAACACCTCCCCCATCAGATGGTTTCGCTCTCGCGTAGCGTCAGCGGGCTCGCCAGGGCGAAGCGGGCGATCTGATCCTTGCGCAGGAATGTCACCCCCGGTCGGCTTTTCGCGTACCGCAGGAACGCCTCCCAGACCTGCACCATCTGCGGTGAACCGCTGATGCGATCGTGCGCGCTCACCGACATCATGCGGCGGCGGCTGCCGGCCTCCTCGTAGAGTCAATCAAAGTCGAGCTTGATCTGTTCGAGAAATTTCGAGGGTGAATAGTTCCGGCCCTCGATAAGTAGAATATCGTTGTTGCGCAGGGTGTAGGGCACGACTACGAAGTCTTTGCCGTTGACCTGCTCGATGAACGGCTCGTCGCGGCTGACGTCGTCGATGTGATAGAGATAGCCGAGCTCTTGCAGCAAGGATAACGTGTTCGGTCCTCGCCGCAGCCAGTTGCAATTGTAGCCCACCGGACGTTGGCCGGTGACCGCTTCGACCATGTCGCGTGCAGCAATCAGGAAGGTTCTTTCGTCCTCGCGGCTCATTGCGTATTGCGAACTCCAGCGGGGACCATGTCCTGAGGCCTCATGGCCGCGCGCGACGATTTCCCTGGCGAGCGCGGGATGGCGCTGGGCCGCCTCACCGATCATGTGTGACGTAACCTTGACTCCGTGGCGGTCCCACAGATCGAGCATCCGCGGAATGCCTTCGCGGTAGCCATAGGCGAACCAGGTGTTGGCGGCTGCATCGGACGGCACGGTGGGCGGGAAATCGACCTTGGGAAAAGGGCTGTCGGTGCCCTTCAGCGGCTGCCCACCGCTCTCGAACTGCATCGAAATGGATATGACCAGCCGAATGTCGTCGGGCCAGAAGGATTCCATGGGATTCACCTCCGTGGCATTACCAGCCCGATCGAAGCGCGAAGCTCGCGGTTGGACCTCAATCACGGGAGAAGTGGGTCGCTCACTTCTTCAAGTCGGCCAGGAACTCCAGAATCGCGCGATTCACTTCTTCGGGCTTTTCCTGCTGCGTCCAGTGGCCTGAGCCCTTCACCAACACGGTTTTGCGCAGGTTGGGAACCCAGTTGCTCATCCCCTCAGCCATGTCGGGACGCAGCACCAGGTCGAGCTCGGCGGTGATCATCAGCGCGGGCTGATTGACGCGCTGCTCGAGGTTCGCGCTCTCCTCCCAATTCCGGTCGAAGTTGCGATACCAGTTGAGGCCGCCGCGAAAGCCGCTGCGCTCGAACGCCTTGACGAAGACCTCGAAATCCTCGTCGGTCAGGAACTTGCCGTGCGGACGGTCGACGAAGCGATCGAGCAGTCCGCCGCCGGCCGGACCGAATACGCCCGACGGCGTCTTGCGAATCTCTTCGGCCGTAAGTCCGGTCGGCGGTCCTGATAGAAGCCGCGCAGCGAGCGGCGCACGTCGCGCTCCAGCTCGGCCTCGGCGACCCCGGGCTCCTGGAAATACAGGATGTAGTGAAAGTTGCCTTTCGCCACGGCGCGCATCAGATCGAGCGGCTTGACCGCCGAGCGCGGAAAGAACGGCGTATTGACCCCGATCACCCGCGCGATCCGATCCGGCGCCAGCATCGCGGCGCTCCACGCCACGAACCCGCCCCAGTCGTGCCCGACGATCACGCACTGGTCGATCTTGAGCGCGTCGAGCATCCCGACGATATCGGCGACCAGGTTCCGTACGGTGTACGCCTCGATCGGCTTGGGCGAGTCGGTCTCGCCGTAGCCGCGTTGGTCGGGCGCGATCGCGCGAAACCCGGCCTTGGCCAGCGCGCGAATCTGATGCCGCCACGAGTACCACATCTCGGGAAAGCCGTGGCACATCACGACCGGAAAGCCGCTGCCGGCCTCGTGCAGATGCATTCTGATGCCGTTGGTGTTTACGAATTTATGCTCGAATTCGCCCATGTCGCTGCCTCAGTCTGGAATTTGCCCCCAAGCTACAGCGCACCGCGGCCCGAAACAAACGCAGCGCAGATCCGTGGTGGGTCAGTCTGATGGGCGGAGACGTCTGGCGCCGAGCCATTCTTCTGAGGGGCGCATAGTTGGAGTAGGCTCGTGGCCGCCCGTTTGTTGAAGGTGCGACTCAGATGGCGCGAAAACAGGATCAGATTCCAACCGGCACGCCGCTGCCGAAGTTCGCCGCTACCGTCGTGATCGGTGGCGGCACGGCGGGAGCCGCGGTCGCGGGTCTGCTCGCGGAGCATTCGGGGGAGTCTGTCCTGTTGCTGGAAGCCGGTCCGGATTACGGTCCGTTCGCCGCGGGACGATGGCCGGCGGAACTCATCAATGCCGGCGCGATACCGGCCACACACGACTGGGGCTACGACAGCGGGGAGCTCTACGCGCCGCGCGTCATCGCCTACGAGCGTGCTCGTGTGATCGGTGGATGCTCGTCGCATAACGGATGCGCCGCGATCTGGGGCAGCAGCGTCGACTATGACGGATGGGCCGCGCTGGAAAATCCGGGCTGGTCCACGGACGAATTGCGGCCGCTGTTCCGCGCCGGCTCCGAGCGTCTGCGGGTTCGAATTCCGGACCTCGGGGAGCTCACTCCTTTCCAGCGCCTGGCACTGGACGCCGCGGTCGCCGCCGGAATCCCGCGCGTCGCTGACCTCAACAATCTCGATGAGAACCTCGGGATGGCGCCGAGTCCGGCCAATATCGTGAACGGCGTCCGCTGGAACACGGCGTTCGCCTATCTCGATCCGGTCCGCGCGCGATCTAACCTGACGATCGTTGGCAACTCCGCCTGCGACCGCCTCGAAATCAGGTCAGGGCGAGTGAAAGCCGTCGTCGCAGCCGGACGCGAGGGCCCGGTGCGAATCGAAGCCGGCCGAGTAATCGTGGCGGCGGGAACCTACGGCTCTCCGGCAATTCTCCTGCGCTCAGGAATCGGCGATCCCGCCGAACTTCACTCCGCCGGGATCACGCCGATGCACGACCTGCCCGGAGTCGGCCGCAACCTGCATGACCATCCGCGGGTCACAGTGAGCTACGCAGGAACCCACGAACTCGAAAAGATGATGGCCGCGTTTGCGCGCGATCACTGGATGCCCGAGGAGCAGACGCTCGCCAAGGCACGATCGTCACGATGTACGCGCGGGTTTGATCTGCACGTTTATCCGGTTGGCGGACCCGACCCCACAACTCCAACCGGCTGGCGATGGACGCTGGAAGTGGCGGGCCTGACGCCGCGCTCGCGTGGTGCGCTAAGGCTGACGAGCGCGGACAGCGCCGTGCCGCCGATCCTCGACCATCGCTACCTGTCCGATCCCGAGGACGAAGATTTGCGCGTGCTCGCCGACGGAGTCGCGCTTGCCCGCGAGATAGCCGCGCCCCTGTCCCGATTTGCCGGCAGCGAGAATTCACCCGGCAGCGCCATCGCCACCCGCACCGAGATCGAGACGTTCGTCAGCGCCAATTGCCTGCACTACTACCATCCGGTGGGGACTTGCCGGATGGGTCCGGCGAGCGATCGGTCCGCGGTGGTCGATTCGCGGGGAAGAATTCACGGACTCGACAACGCTTTCGTCGCTGACGCGTCGATCATGCCTGTGATACCGCGCGCTAACACCAACCTCCCGGCGCTGGTCGTTGGCGAACGAATCGCACGTTGGCTGCTTGATTAAAGCGACCCGCGGCCACAGATCCGCGTTTGACAGTAATCGGAAACCGGCAATATGCTCCGGAAGGGAATCGACACCCCGCCCCGGAGGAATCATCAATGAGCCGCGATTTTGAGTTCAAGCAACTGCTGCGCGCCTATCGCAGCGGAATTATCACTCAGGCAGCTTTCGACGAAGAGATGGCGCAACTCGAGCGCGGCGGTGCTGCGCCGGGCGCGAACGGCGGCCCCGGCTTTCACGCCTTCGGCCGCACCTACAAGTCCGAGCGCGACGCGATCATCAGCTTTCTGGACAAGGTGCGCGCCGGCGAAGCCGGCGGCGGCGAGGCCTTCGCGCGCTGGGCCGCGGTCTGCAAGACCGATTGTATCCGCAGCGGGCTCCGGATGGTCGCCGAGCGCGAGAGCTATCACGCGCGGGTCTTCGAGCAGCGCGTGCTGGAGTTGGGCGGCGAGAAGCGCGCGGCCGTGGGCGAGGAAGGACGCAAAGGCGGCGACTTCCTGGCCAATCCGGAGGTCTCGGATATCGATAAGCTCCATCGCTTTGCCTCTCAGGTCGGCGACGCCAAGGACGCCGTGAAGCCGATTTGGGACTTCGCCGCGCTGATCAAGGAGGATATCGAAACCAAAGAAATGCTGCGGCTCTTTGCCGAGGACGAGCTCTCCACCGGGACCTGGCTTAGGGAATCATGCGCCGCACTGAGCGGAACGAGCAGAAACGCGACCGATGAAGCGCCGGCGGCCCGCGCCTAGTTTTCCTGCACTGAACTGAATCAATAATCGGGCGATCGGCATGGAGAGTAGCGGGCACACCGCTACTCCCCCGCCCCGCGTCGCTTCTCACTCCGGCCGGGATGCGGTCGCGGCCGGAATCAACTGCTCCTGCGCCATCGAGGCGACCAGAAGCCCGTCGCGTGAGTGGAGGAGGCGGCGCGTGAGCGCCCGCCCGCCGTGGCCGATGTCGCTTTCGGTCGTCAGGAGCCACCAGTCGTTCCATCGCAGGTCGCGATGGACCCACAGCACCTGATCGAGGCTCGCAAAGCCAGACGTATCGAAGTGTCCGCCGAGCTTGCGCGCGACTGATATATGCGAGTGGTAGTCGCTCAGGAAGGCCAAGGCCGCGGCCTGCAGGGGGCGATTGGCCGGCAACGGAAAACGCGGGCGGACCCACGCCCGATAGCGCGACGATGTCCCCGCCGCCGGAGCCTGCCACGGCGTTCCTCCGATCCATCGCCACTCGAGCGCGCCCCATAGCGGTCCCGGCTCGTCCGCCTTCCAGCCCTCCGCCCGGGCGATTTCTTCCTCGCTGGGAAGACTCTCGGGCGGCGGCAGTTCGGGGTCGAGGACTGCGTCCTGATAGTCGACGCCCTCGCCCGCCGTCGCGAAGCTCGCCATGAGCTCGAAGAGCAGGCGGCCTTCCAGCCTAATCTGAGCGCGCCGCAGCGCGAACCGCCGCCCGTCGCGCAGGCGCTCGACGACAATCTCGACCGGTCGGTCGCCCGGCACCGGCCGCACGAAGTACGCGTGCAGGGAGTGAAGCGCGCGCTCCGGGCAGGTGCGCGCGGCGGCGAGCGTCGCGCAGCCGAGGATCACGCCGCCGAAACCGTCGAGCCGCGCGGTAAAGCGATCCTCGCCGGCAGACTCGACCACCAGGAATTCCTCGAGCGGCCGCGACCAGGATCCATTTTCCGCCATGTGGTAATCGCGCCTCCTGGCAGCACCGCAGTCCGGTCAGCCCTTCAACTTACGCAGTGCGTAAGTCAGCTCGCGACCGAGCTTCTCGACGCTGAGTCGCTGTTTTTCGTCCTTCAGGTTGCCCGCGTCATCGAAGGCTGCGGGCGCCCTCGGGACCGCAACCTGGCCGGGCAGGATCAGCACATTGATATTGCCCAGGATCAAGCGCAGCGCGGCCAGTCCGCGCAGCCCACCCAAGGTGCCCTGGGACGCCGACATTAGTGCAGCAACCTTGCCGGTGAAAGCGATCAGAGGCGGTTCGTTCGGCTCGGGTCGCGAGGCCCAGTCGATGGCGTTTTTGAGCACCGCCGAAATTGAGCTGTTGTATTCCGGAGCGGCGATTAGCAGCCCCTCGTGGTCGATCATGAGCTGCTTGAACCGCTTCGCATTGGACGGCAAGCCCTCCCGGGTCTCGAGATCGCCGTCGTAGAGTGGCATCGGGATCTCGCGCAAATCGAGGTGCGTGACCTCTGCGCCAGCCGCCCGGGCGCCGCCGACGGCGATCCTGAGTAGCTTCTTGTTGAACGATTCGACGCGGGTGCTCCCCGCAAACGCCAGGATCTTCGGCGTGTAGCTCATCGAGTAGCTTCGATCCCCTACGCCAGATCGAACAACAAAAGCTCGGACGAGCTCTCCGCGGTCAGATCGAGCGAGCGCTCATTGCTCACCGCGGCGCCGTCGCCTTGACCGATGGGGTTGGCGTTCAGTTGCACCTGCCCTCGCGCGATCTGTAGCCACGCGTGCCGGCCGTTTTTCAGGGCAAATTGGACGGTGTTGCCCGGTTCGAGATTGCACAGCCAGAGGGACGCATCCTGATGAATCGCGACCGCGCCGCCTTGCCCGTCGGGAGCGGCCAGCAGGAGCCATCGGTTGCGGGATTTTTCGCGATCGAATCGCTGCTGCTCGTAGCCCGGTTTGATTCCCGTGGCGCCCGGCAGGATCCACATCTGCAGGAAGTGCACGAGCTCCGAGGCCGAATGATTGAATTCGCTGTGCGTTATCCCGGTGCCGGCGCTCATCCGCTGCACCTCGCCGGGATGGATAGTCGAGCCGTTGCCCAGACTGTCCTTGTGCTCGATCGATCCCTCCAGCACGTAACTGATGATCTCCATGTCCCGATGGCTGTGGGTCGGGAAGCCCTTGGCGGGTTGGACCCGGTCTTCATTGATCACTCTGAGTTGCCGAAAGCCCATGTAGCTGCGGTCCATGTAGTCGCCGAAGGAAAATGTATGACGGCTGTCCAGCCAGTCGATTTTGGTATGGCCGCGCTCGGCAGCCTTGCGAATCGCAATCATGCCTATTCCTCCAATTGAGCAACTGAGGTCGACGCGAATTCTATTACGGGACCGCATCTCTGAGCTGCGTCTTGATCTGCCGTCCCAGCTCCGCCATCTCGGCGGGCTTTAACCGATTCTCCGCCAGCACGAACAGTTGCCGCTCCTCGGTCCGGATATGGCGCTCGAGCAAAGCGCAGAAACTGTCGATCTGCTCATGCGCGCCGGCCTTGATCGCCGCGGCTTGCGCGCGCAGCTCGCGATGGTCGCCCAGCAGAACGTCGATCAGCGACGCTTCCACGCCCAGCACTGGGCGGATAGCTGGGAACACCAGTTCCTCTTCAAGCTCGAAATGGGCGGTCAGCCGATATTCGAAGAACGCATTAACGTGCCGGGCGCGCAGTTCGGGCTCGCGTTTGGACAAGTCGCCCGAGCGCAATCGCCACGCCAGCAGCAGCGCGTCATGATGCTCATGCGAGAGCGGAATCAGACTTTCATGCCGCCGCGCCATGGACTGGGATTATAGCCGATCGACCGCCGGGCGGGCAGTTTTATCTACCGGGACGCGACCGAAGCGGAAGCTTCAGCGGCTATCCCCCGGCGCCAAGGATGCCGTCCGCCGCCCAGAAGCCGGTTTCCGCGGCCGACTCAAACGTCGGAATCCCCATGTAGTCGCCGGCCAGCAGCAAACGCCGGGCGCGCGGCCTTGAACGCCGATACTCGGCCAGGTTGCGGCTGCGCCCGACCGGAGATTTGGGCAAGGCTCGCGGCCATCGCACGATTTGCGCGAAGCGCATCGATGCGGTCGCGCCATGAAAGAAGCGCTCGATATCCGGAAGCACCGCAGCGACAATCTTCTCGTCGGGCAGGTCCAGCATTGCGCCCGCAGCCGCGGAGTCGACGAACAGATTCAGGAACTCGCCGTCCGGCACTCGCCTGATGTCCTTGGCCGATTCGAGAGTGGCCGAAACGATCAGCTTGCGGTCGGGGCGTGGGATCATGAACGCCCACACGTCTTTCAACGTCGGATCATCCCGCCAGTGGCGGCTCGTAGCCAGACCAATCTTGATCGTCGATACGTACTCAGTCGCCATCAGCTTGCGTTCGAGCTCGTCACCGCCGCGATAGAGGCGCGACGCGATCGGAGCGGTGGTAGCGAGGATTACATGGTCGGCGCGCAACTGCTCACCGGCGAGCTGCACGCCGGCTCCATCGGCGTCAACTTCAATAGCTTGTACCGGGGCCTCCAACTTGACTTCGACTTTTGAGGCGAGCGCTTCCGGCAGCGAGCCCATTCCACGGCTAAGCGTCATATCCTTGCTGCGGCCGTTGTCGGTCAGTGCGAGCGTCGCCAGTGTCACCGCCCGCGACGCCTCCTCCATCGCATAGAGCAGTCCGCCGGCGACGAGCGGTTCGACCAGATAGTCGGCGCCGCGTCCCAGCCGTCGTGCGCACCATCGCGCCGTGTCCTCATCGTCGTAGTCTGCCCACGCCGCGTAGTTATCGACCGGCGGCCACCGCAACTTTGTGGTATGCCAGATGAAGCGCAGCAGATCGGGGATGCTCACCAAACCGCTGGTGACCGCATAAATCGGAAACATCGCGCCGGAGGGCAGGCGACGTGGCCTGCCGTCCTTGACGATCGCCAGCCACGGGCTGGTCAGCTTCAATTCCGACTCAAGGCCCAGCTCCTTAACCAGACCGAGCACGTTACGATAGGTGCTCGTGATCAGTTGCGCGCCGCGCTCGATTACATAGCCGTCGCGCGAGTCGGTAGCGATTCTGCCGCCGACGCGGTCGCTCGACTCAAGAACCGTGACCTCAACGCCGGCTTGCCGGAGTCGAAACGCCGCGGCCAGGCCCGCCATACCGCCCCCGACCACGATGACCTTCTTGTTTGGCATCGGCATGCTTGTGTTGCCGCGAGGCTAACACTAAGGGAGAGAGACTTAAAACCGCGCCGTGACGCTGATCGTCTCTGCGCTCAAACGGCGGGATCCGATCCGAAGATCAACTCGCGGGAGCGAATCCACAGGTAGAGCAGGAACATCACGATCAGCGGGCCGCCGAAGGCCGAATACTGAACGTGAATTTCCTGTCCGGGAACGCGCCAGTATAAGGCGATGAACACCAGCAGGCTGATCACGACCTGTGAGAAATAGAACAGCGCCACGACCAGCGCCCAGCGCCGCTGCGTAAGCATCCCAATCCCGAAAAAGGCGTAGACCGCAGACAGGACCAGGAGCACGAGCCGCGCGCCCACGCCATACAGCTTGTAGCCGAAAATTACGGCCTGAGCCGGGTCGGCGGCTTCGCCCAGCCCGGATTGCGTGAACACCCGCACCAGCAGGCTTACGCCCCAGATCGCGAAAATCGCCCCGAAGATCCTGAGATCGACCGGCCAGCGATTGTTCGCACCGCCCGTCATGGGATCACCTGTTTAGATCGCGGCCGCCCGGGGCATGAGACGGGCGCCTCAGGCTTTCTTGCCCTGCTTGCCCTCGACCCACTGGAACATCAGGTCCTGGTAGTATTCGAGGTTGCGGCCGAGCAGAAAGACCTTGGGCGAGTCGCCGATCCGGGCGTAGATGGCGCTGTGGGTCGGATTTTCATTGCCGAGCTGTACGCGGATCGGCTCCGGCCTGCCGGGCGCCTCGATCACCATTTCGACTTGCGGATGGTCGAGGCCGAATTGGGGCAGGTCGGCGGGATTGTCGGAGACGATCTCGACGTCGCCGGCCTCGATGAACAGCGTGGCGAGCGCGCTCATCAGGTCCTGCGGCGCGAAGGCGTTGGCGGGAGTGATGATCCGGTAGAGCTTGCCGTCGGCGGTTTTGTGAAACGCGAGCGTCTCCGCGCCGCGCGTGATCGTAATTCCATCGATCGCGCTCAAGTCGAACAGGCTCGCATGCTCATGCTTGACCTCGAGTTCGCGGACCTGCGGCCGATCGGCCAGCACGTAGTAGGGCACGAGGATCGCCAGCAGGATCGTGAACAGAATCGCCGGGCGCGCGCTCATACGAAAAATCTCCGGCGCGTAAACACCACCAGCCCGATCGCGAACATCGCGGCGGGCTCGATCACGGCGCCCAGCATAAAGGCGCGGCGCGCCTCCTGGTCGCTGAGATAAAAGGCCGCGCCCTCGGCGTTGATCCGCTCGCGGCTCGAGATCAGAATCTCGTCGCCCGCCAGCTCGTTGACCGCGTTCACGATCAGATCGCGGTTCCCGAGCATCTCGAAAAACTGGTTGGAGGCGAAATCGGAGTCGCCGAACGCGACGATGCGCGTCATGTCGCTCACCGGCACGTGGGCCTTGTCGGCCGGGGTGAGATCCACCTCGACGCCGACCGGCACCGGTCCCTTGATATCGCGGCCGGCGCGATACTCGGTGATTCCGGTGGTCACCGCCTTGTCGTCGCCGGAGGCCCAGCTCTCGTGGGAGGAGCGCAGCAGCACGTCGGCGCGCTGGAGCTCGAGTCCGCCGGGAGCGCTCGCGCCGACTGCGCCGTCAATCCCGACGCCGCGCGCTAGCGAGAATACCGCCGGCCCGACCATCGCGCGCGTGATCACGTTGTCCTCTGCGCGCAGCGGAATCTGGGTGGTCAGAATCTCGCCCGCCGAGAGCCGGTAGGCCGGATCGACGATTACCTGCTCGATATAATCGACATGGTATTGCTTGAGGAACTGCACCAGGCTCGGCGCGCCGTACGGATCGAGCATCACGATCAGATGGCCGCCGCGGCCGAGGTAGTGAGCGAGCGCGGCCAGCTCCTCGGGCAGGAAGTCCTTGCGCGGCCCCATAATCACGACCACGCTGGCGTCGTCCGGGACGCCGCTGGCGAACAGCGACAAATTGTCGAGCTGGTAATTGTTCTGCTGCAGCAGGGCGCTCAGCGAGGAGTAGCCCAGCTCGCGATTGGTGTCGAACACGTCGCGCTCGCCGTGTCCGGCGGTGAAATAAATATGTTTGTTGGAGGCGTGGGTGACCTGCAGGATGGCGGGAACCAGAATATCGGAGCGGGCGTTGTCGAAATCGCGCCGCCGCCCTTCGGACTCAACGACCACTTCACCGTAGTTGGAGATCCCGTACTGGCGGGCCATCCCGGGGGCCTTGTTGATATCGATAATCTGGTAGCTGACGTGCGGCGAGTAGGCGGCGACCCGGAACAACAGGTCGGCGAGTTCCTGGTACTCGGGATCCTCGCTCCGCATAAACAGCATGACCTTGACGTCGCTGGTCAGGTTGTCGAGCACCCGTTTATCGAACCCGGAGAGGGTAAAGCGCTTGGTCGGCGTAAAATCGAAGCGCAGGTTGTGATCGAAGATGATCAGATTGGCGACCACCAGCAGAGCCGCGAGCGCGATCGCGGTGTAGGCGAGCAGCGCGTAGTTGCGCCACAAAGAGGCGCGGCCCGGCGCGCGAGCTAGCGGCGGCCGGTCCACTTGCGCGCCTCCATCGAACGTAGTGTCAGAAAGCTAAAAAACGTGATGAAGAAAACGAAAAACGCAACGTGCCAGGTGTCGATCACGCCCTTGGCGAACGGCTCGAAATGGTCGAATAGCGATATCGACCTGACTGCGTCGCCCAGCCCGCTCTCGAACGAGGCTTCGTTCCAGTTGAGAATCCAGAAGAAGAGCAGCAACGCGATCGTGGCAACGCCCGCGACGACCTGGCTCTCGCACAGCGACGAGATGAAAATCCCGCACGCGATGAAGCTTCCACCGATCAGGATAAGCCCGACATAGCCGGCCAGCAGCGGCAGCAGCGGAAAGCGGTGGAGGCTGCGCAGGTAGGCCGGGTAGAGCAGCGTCAGCGCGAGCATCATCAGGAAGATCATCATTGATGCGATGAACTTGCCCCAGAAAATCTCGGTGTCGCGCAGGGGATAGGTATAAAGCAGCTCGATCGTGCCGAGCTTTCGCTCCTCGGCGAACAACCGCATCGTGACGAACGGCAGCGTCAGCAGGAGGCAGAGCCGGATGTCGCCGAACAGCAGGCTCCAGTAGTTCTGAAGAATGTCCTGCGCGAACGACATGGTCTCGAAAAAGATCAGGTCGGTGTAAAAGTAGTAGCCGGAAAGCAGCAGGAAAATCGCCGACAGGAGGTAGACCAGCGGGAACGCGAAGTAGGAGCGCAGCTCCTTACGCGCCACCGCCAGCGCCCGCTGCGGCGAGAAGCCGGCGCGCGTCGTGCCGCGCGAGGTGCGCGCGGTCGCGTCACGCTCACGTCCGATCTCCAGCGTGGCTGCGCTCGGCGGCATCAGCGGCTCTCCGATTCCGGATCAAACTTGCCGATCGGATCAGACATGATCTTCCTTGGTCACCAGGCGCATGAACAGATCCTCGAGGCTGAAGGCGACGGGCTTGATCTCCAGCAGGCCCCATTCGTGGCGCACGATACTCTGCGCGATCGCGGAGCGGGCCGCGTCGCTGTTGCCGCGCGAGTACGCGAGGAAGGTGCAGACGCCGTTGGCTCCGGCCGCGGGCCGCTCCTCGATCCGCTCGACTTCCGGCAAACTGCTGAGCGCCTGACTGACCTGATCGCGCGGCCCAGCCACCGTAACCAGCGTCTGCTCGCTGCCCTGGAGGCGGGCGGTGAGAGTTTCGGGCGTATCCTGCGCCACGATCTTCCCCCGATCGATGATGACGATGCGGCGGCAGGTCATGTTCACTTCGGGCAGGATATGGGTCGAGAGCAGGACCGTGGAGTGGCCCGCCAGCGAGCGGATCAGGTCGCGAATCTCGATCACCTGGCGCGGATCGAGCCCGACGGTCGGCTCGTCGAGGATCAGCACCTCGGGATCACTCAGGATCGCCTGCGCGATTCCGGCCCGCTGCCGGTAACCTTTTGAGAGCCGTCCGATCAGCTTCTTGCGCACTTCGCCGAGACCGCAGCTCGCGATCGCGAATTCGATTCGCGCGCGCGCGGTGGCGCGATCGAGCCCCTTCACGCGCGCGCCGAATTCCAGCAGCGCCGTCACACTCAAATCGGGATAGAGCACCATGTTCTCGGGCAGGTACCCGATCCGGCGGCGGCATTCGAGCGAATGGTCGGCGACATCAAGGCCGGCGATCAGGGCCTGACCGGAGGTGGGCGGAAAGAACCCGGTCAGAATCCGCATGATCGTGGTCTTGCCCGAACCGTTGGGGCCGAGCAGGCCGATGATCTCGCCCGGCTCGACCTTGAACGAGACGTGGTCGACCGCCAGCGTCGGTCCGAAATACTTGGTGAGGTCTCTGACCTCGATCATCAGGTCCGTCCGGTTCCCGTCGTACGGTTAAAATCGCCGACCCGCCGCGACCGCGGCCGGGCGCGCTTCAGAGCGCGATTCGTGTGGATGAGAAAACCCGCGCGCTATTGTAAGAATCCGCGACCGTCGGTGTCAATTCGTCACTTGGCGACTCCGCTCGTCGCCTGCCGACGATCGGTCGCGTCGATTTGGTCGGCGATATACTGGAAGACTTCGCGCCAGTACGGTGGGTCGATGCCGTCGTCGCCGGCCGTCCGTACGATCACAACTTTCGTCCTGGGCGAGACGAAAATGAACTGACCATACGTGCCGATACCCATGAAACTGTAGTCGCCCCCGGCTTGCGAAACGCCCCACCAGAAGTATTTGTAGTAACCGCCCTGGTCTTGCCACCCCTGGTCTTGCCATCGAGAGAAGGTCTCCCATGGACGGCGGTCGTTCGGATCTCTGGTTGTGGATTCGACGATCCACGGCTGCGGGATAATCTGACGGCCGTTCCAATTGCCGTTGTTCAAATAGAGCCGGCCGAACTTGGCTAAGTCGATCGCTCTCGCGTTGAGCAGCGTCGGCGTTATCTCGAACCCGTCCTGTTCGCTGTCGATGCTCCAGGTGGCCGGATATTCCATACCGATTGGTTGCCAGATCTTCTCCTGCAGATATTGGCTGGGAGCGCGACCGGTAGTTCGCTCGAGGATGAGGCCGATGAGCTCGGTATTGAAGTTGTTGTAGTGAAATGATTGTCCCGGCGGCTCCATGATCTTCAGGTCCGATAGCAGTAATTGCCGCAGATTCGGGTAGTAGCCGGCCAGGACAAATTCGTCCCACGGAAAGAAACTGATCCGATATCGAATCCCCGACCCCATCGTCAAAAGATTTCTGATCGTAATCGCATCGAAACCCCGGTCTTTCAGCTCGGGCAGATAATTTGTGATCGGATCGTCGAGGCTCTTGATATAGCCGTCAGCGATCGCGATGCCCACCAGTGCTGAGGTGACGGACTTTGACAGCGACCACGAGGTGCAGAGCGAGTCGCGCTTGAAGCCGTTGAAATAATCCTCGTAGAGCACCTGATTGTCTCTGACGACGATGAAAGCATGAGTGTCGGTCGAGCGAAGCAGCTCATCGAGCGCGACGCGCCTAACGACTTTGCCGTCCTGGTATTCCACTGTGTCCGGAACCAGGTCGCGTTTGGCTGGCGCGAAGTGAAATGCGGCCGGCCCATTGTCGATGGTGTGATAATCATAGTGCCGGTAATCGTCGGAAGTTGAGAAGAGGTGTTGCGGGCCCCACACGAAATAACGGTATAGGTAATCTGGTTGTAGCCAAGGGGCGGCACTCGCCGGCGAGGCAGATAGACTCGCGGCCAGACTGACTAGCAGCGCCAGAAGGGGAACAGCAACGCGAGGTTTCCGAATTGTTGACATCAGCTTCTTTTGCTCTTCACCATTTTACGGTTGTGCGACACGGGTCGGACAGCCCGCGATTTCAGAACACCGTGGCGCCCACGGGAACGGCTGCTCGACGATCGCGCTTCATCCGCGCCACCTTGCGTCGGCGCGCCGTTCCGCAGGTTTGGAATCTGATCCCACTCCGCGATATCGTCGCGTACCCATTCGAGAGCCGTGGCGTGATCGAGGCTCCCCTCGTTTGCCGGTCCGGAGATGGGCTATACTTGACGATGTCAAGTTGAGGCGCGATGCAGCATGGATTTGAGCATCGCTTGACCACCAGGAACCCAGCGGGCCGGGCAGACAGGAGCGGCAGGATGAAGGCGGCTGACGCCAGGAAAAAACTTGTGGATGAGAGCGTCCGCCTCATCGACGAGCTGGGTTTGAGCGGGCTGAGCTTCCGCGAGATGTCGCGGCGAGCCGGTGTGAGTCACCAGACCCCCTATTACCACTTCACCAATCGCGAGGGCATCCTCGCGGCGATTGCGCATGAGGGCTTCGCGCGGCTCAACGCGCGGCTGACGGAGGTCCGGACCAAGCACCGCCGCAAATCTCCGCCCGACGTTCTCCGCAACCTGCTGCGCGCCTACATGGTTTTCGCGATTGAGAATCCGGTCCACTATCGGGTGATGTTCCGGCGTGAGTTGGTCGAGTTCAAGCGCTACCCGGAGGCCCGCGCGCAGGCCACGCTGGCATTCCAACGCCTGGTCGACGCGGTTGCGGCCTGCCATCCCGGCCCGGCGAAAACCGACAAGCGGCTAGTCGAGGTCGCCAACGCACTCTGGGCTGCGGCGCATGGCGTTGCCACGCTCTGGCTCGATGGGCCCTTGAACGTTCATTCGGCCCGGAATCTCGATCGCGTCTTTCATTGACCTGGCCGCGGAGATTTTCAGCCAGGCCGGCGCGAAAGCCCCGCGCATCGCTCAAAAAAGGAGCGACAGATTCTCCGACGCCAGAACCACGTCGTCGAGGACGACATAGCGCTCGCGCAGACGAAAGCCGTCGCCCGCCGGGACAATCCGATCACGGCGTTCCGCGGTGAAGAGCACGCGCTGGTCGCCGCGGACCTTGGCCAGGAACAACGTGCTGACCACGGACAAGCCTCCGGCTGCATCGCGGTCGAGGATCATGACGTTACTGACGAGCCGCCGCGCCATCGACGGGGGCGTCTCGGCCCAGGCCATGCCGGTCTGCAGGCGTCCGATTCGGGAGCGCAGCGCGGACAAGTCATCGTCGATCAACGGCAAGGCATCGGCTACTTCCAGCTCGCGTTCCACCGACCAGGTGGAGAAATCCTTGACGTGCCCTTGCCGGACGTAGGCGCGGCTCGGAACGCGGTAGCGGACCTCTTCGTCCAGCAGTTCCAGCCAGAGATCGTAGCGGCGGGCGTCGAGCAGGCGCGCCTCGCGATAGAGCCATTGTTGGACCTCCAGCAGCCGGGTGAAATCTTCGCCGTTCACGATGCCGCTCCCTCGAACATGTCGTGCGTCCAGCGCAGATAGAATCCGCGCTGATTGATCTCGCTGGCGGTCATGCCGAGCTCGCCCGGAACGCGGTCCGACCGCTCTTCATGGCCGGCTCCCATCTGGAGATTGAGGCGGTGTTTGCGGGCCTCGGCGCCGTGGCTGGAACGGGTTACCGCCGCCCAGTTTCCGGCATCATCCTGCTCGAAACTTCCGGCGGGTCCGAAGGTGCGGGCCGACTGGGCGGCTAGCCAGGCCTTCACCTCGGGCGGCGCGTCGCGGTCGACCAGGCAGTAAGACCACATCTCCACTTCGCCCACGCCCCGGGGCTGGATGATGCGCAGAGAGTTCACGATGGGCACCATTCCAAAATTCGGCCATACCGCGCCGTGGATGAGACCGATCCGCGCCCGCTGCGGGCCCAGCCGCTCGACGATCTCGTCCTGAACGCCGAGCAGATAGTCGATGACATGCGGCGGATAGTTGGCGCCGGCGCTCAGCCTCAGGAAATCCTCAGGCGCGATTTCGTCCGGAAAGATGTTGACGCCGAGGCCGTGGCCGAGCGCCGGACGAATTTCGCGCGCATAAGGGAGCGGCGTGGCGCGATTGGCGCCCAAGTCGGGCGGGAAGACCGAGCCGTGCGCGAAACCGATATGGTATTCGTCGCCACAATGATTTTCGGCCACTACTTTCCAATTGCTGGCTACGCGCCAGCGATGCGGCCCGAGCAGTTCCGTTCCGCCTTCGCGACGGTCGAGAATAATGTCGAGATACCAGGCCATGTCGCCCAGGAAAGCTTCGAGTGTGCCCGCATCGGGATCGAAATTGCCGAAAATGAGACCCTTGTAGGTCTCCACGCGGGCGACCGGCACCAGGCCCCATTGGCGCTTGTCGATCTGCTTGTAGTAGATGGACTCTTCGCCGGGCACGCTCACGAGGCTGCCCTCGCTATCATAGGTCCAGCCGTGGTAGCGGCACTGAAAGCGGGACGCGTTACCGCGATCCTCCTGACAGACCTGAAAACCGCGATGGCGGCAGGCGTTGAGATGGGCGCGAATCCGGCCGCCGCGATCGCGCGTCACGAGCACGGACTCTTCGCCCATATATGTGCGCAGGAACGAGCCGGGCCTCGGCAATTGCGATTCATGGCCGAGCAGGAGCCATGCGCGGCCGAAGACGCGCTGCTTCTCCAGCTCGTAGAGCGCAGGGTCGGAAAAAATCTCCGGTCTGATCCAGGAGGCGTCCGGGGCAACATAGTCTGAATGTTCCATCGACCAAGCTCCTCTGTGCGGTTTCTCACCGGATTCGGTGCGGGTCGCGATTGGCTCGCCGTACCTGCGGGTCAGCATAAACCCGTCACTTGACATTGTCAAGTTTCGTACCGGACACTGTCAAGTATCGAACTGGTTGCGGGCAATCGATCGGAGTGGGTCCGAAAAAGAGTTCGGCTGGCGCGTCTTACGGCGCGCCGCCCGCAGCGCCTACCTGGCGTCGGCGCCGCCGATCCGCAGGTTCGGAATCTGATCCCACGCGCGACGCTCGGGCTCCATCGGCGCTTGCTCGATTTTGCACTCGGCTCCGAGCAGCATCGCGGCGCGGCCCGACGCGTCGAACGCGGGCCAAGCGCCGAGCGATTCACAAGCCGGATTTCCGGTGCGGGCGAACGCGAGCCACGCGTCGCCGGTCTTCTGCGCAAGCGCATCCACCGCGGGACCGCTGCCGTTCAGCATCGCGATCATCTGGTGAGTCCCGAACACGAAGCCGAGCTCGATCGCATGGCACGCGCCGAGGATCGAGATCGGCGACTTCCAGGTGAAGATGTAATTGAAGACGCGCCGCTCGTGCCGGCACTGCGCTTCGGCCAGACGCGTCGCCGGGATGCGAAAGATGCGATCGGTCTCGATCGCCATGAACAGTTCAGGCGCCGTGGTTAGTTCGCCGCGGCCGGTGCGCGCGCTGCGATAGGTCTCGACGATCGCGCCCGCCGCTTCGCCGACCGCAGCACCGATGCGCTTAAGGAGCGCCGCGTCGTCGAGCGTACGCACCGCCGGATCGAATCCGCCGAAAAGCTTCCATTCCTCCAGGTTCGTGCCAATCAGGGTCGGGATGCCCTTCGCGCCGCCCTCCGCGACCGGATCGACCGGCAGGCGCGGAAGCACGGTGCCGTCGATCACCGGCACGAACGGCAGTGACCCAAGCTCGGGAACGGCAAGCATGCTGCCTGCGGTGGGCTCGAGCATCGCTTCCGGCGCGAGCGCGCGGAGCGCGCTGATATCATCGGCCCTGACGCCCACCCGCTTCAGCATCCACTCGGCGGCCAGGTTGGCGCGCTCGAGATTCTTCGCGGCCCATGAACCGCTTTGCGGAATCGCCTTGTGGAAGAGCCCGCGCGCGGCCGGCAGGCCCATCAGGGTGCCCACGCTCATGCCGCCGGCCGATTCACCGAAGATCGTAACGTTGCCCGGGTCGCCGCCGAACTCCGCGATATTGTCGCGCACCCATTCCAGCGCCGCGACCTGATCGAGGATTCCTTCGTTACCGGTCGATGGAATTTTGCCGTTGGTGAGGTCGTTGAGGCGCAGGAACCCCAACGGCCCGAGCCGGTAGTTGATTGTCACCACGACCGTATCACCGCGGCGCGCGAGCGTGGTGCCGTCGTAGATTGGGGTCGAGCCCGAGCCCATCACGAATGCACCGCCGTGAATCCAGACCATCACGGGACGCCGCGCGCGATCGAGCGCCGGCGTCCATACGTTGAGGAATAGGCAATCCTCGGCCCACGGCTCGACCGCGCCCATCCCCGGAAATGCCGCAGTGAGCGCGGGCGGCGGCGGATTCTGCGGCGCGGCCTTGCCGAACGCCTTGGCGTCACGCACGCCGGTCCACGGCGCGGGCTTCTGCGGCGGCATCCAGCGGTTCGCGCCGGTCGGCGGAGCCGCGAACGGCACGCCCTTAAAAACGAAGAGGCCGTTTTCTTCGCGGCCTTCGAGCTTTCCATACCGAGTGGTGACGATCGCGCTCATGATTTATGCCCCGCGACGATAGGTATTTCGATGACTGTGGCATGGGCGAAAGCAGCCATACAAGCGCCGAATGAGACTACGTCTCGCCGGGCTCGAAGAGCCCGGCCGATCGGTCGGCGCGGAGCGCTCGCTGGATAGGATTTTTCTCCTTCGCGATGGTATACGGATTGGTGAATCGGCGCTCGTTATGGATCGTCCGACGAGGGTGAAGATGAGCGCAACCCGAACTCTAATCGCTTCAATCTGCTTGCTGCGTATTTCAGCCGCGAACGCCGACGCCGCCGGTAACCGCCATCCGGCAGCCGATGGTACCGGTGAGTCAAACCGGTTTCGATGAGAACCTTTAAGCCGATTGTGATTGCGTCGGTTCTTGTGGTGCTGTCGTCGGGCGCGGCCGTGGCAGCGGGGCCACCGATCGGAAAGCCTGCGGAAGATTCCGGCCCACGCGGCGCACCCGCATCGTCAGGCGGGTTTCTGCCTGGTCTGACGGCCGCGCAAACCGCGCAAGCGCAGGACGGTGCTGCGCTGTTTGTTGAAACCGAGAATTTTCCGGGTGGCCTCGGGCCCTTTTACAATAGCGGCCCGGTCTCGGCATGCGGCGAATGCCATTCGCAGCCCGCGATTGGTGGGACTTCGCCGTCCTCGACAGTGTTTCCGTTCGTCGGCCCGAACCCGGAAGCGACCGTGGACTTCAACGCCGACAGCGCCAGGAATATCGTCCCGTCGTTCATCACCGCCGCCGGGCCTGTGCGTGAGATGAGGTTGAAATATTTTCAGAATCCCAATGGCACCCTGAACTTCGGCGCGCCCGATGGTGGGGTGCACGATTTGTTCAGCGTCACGGGCCGCGCTGATGCGCCGACTTGCAATCTGGCACAGCCGGATTTCGCGAAGGAACTGATGCTCGGCAACGCCGTGTTTCGCATCCCCCTGCCACTGTTTGGAGACGGCCTGATCGAGAATATCGATGATGCCACAATTCTGGCGAACCAGGCCGCAAACGCCACCGAGAAAACCGCGCTCGGGATCTCCGGCCTGCCCAATCGCAGCGCCAACGACGCTACGATCACTCGCTTTGGCTGGAAGGCCCAGAACAAATCGCTGCTGATGTTCGCGGGTGAGGCGTACGTGGTGGAAATCGGCGTGTCGAACGAACTGTTCGGAACCAAGCGGCCTGCGCCGGGTGGCTCGCTGCCGGCGGGGTGCAAAGTCACCGCCACGCCCGATGACACTTCAAATCCGCAGCTTACCGGCCCGCAAGTAAACAGCGACATCACCGCATTTGCGGCCTTCGCGCGCATGCTCGCTCCGCCCGCGCCCGCACCGCTCACGCCGAGCGCAGCAAGAGGCCAGGCGGTGTTTTCGCAGATCGGCTGCGCACTGTGCCATACGCCAAGCATGGCAACAGCCCAATCGAGCGAAGCCGCGGCGCTTTCCGTGGTGCCTGCGAACCTGTTCAGCGATTTGCTGGTGCACAATATGGGGACCGGGTTGGCCGATGGAATCACGCAAGGTTTGGCGGATGGCCAGCATTTCCGCACAGCGCCACTGTGGGGAGTAGGACAGCGGGTTTTCTTTCTGCATGACGGCCGCACGACGGACCTTCTTGAAGCTATCAAGCAGCATTCCAGTTCGGGTTCGGAAGCAAATGCCGTCATCCGGAACTTCAACAATCTCGACCCGCAGCAACAGCAGGATCTGCTGAACTTCCTGCGCTCTCTGTAGGTCCGCGACTCAGCTAAAGCTCGCCCTCGCGGGTGGTGATCGCCGCCGCCGGGCTTTGCTACAGTCGCGGTCGCGGCGCGATACGGCCGCAGTTCCAATTGCGGGAGATGATTCGCGATGAGCGACGGGATGAACGAACTGGCGGGCAAGGTGGCGATAATCACCGGCGGCGGTTACGGAATCGGCAAGCAGATCGCGCTGGCCTATGCGAAGCTCGGCGCGCACTTGGTGCTCGCCGCGCGCTCGGCCGGACCCTGCAGGAAACGCGAGCGGAAGTCGAGAAGATCGGCGCGCGCGTGATCACGATCGCGACCGATGTCGCGAAGGAAGCGGATTGCGCGCGGATGGCGGAGCAGGCGCTCGCGACTTTCAAGCGCATCGATATCCTGGTCAACAACGCCGGGATCGGCGGGCCGACGCGGCGCACGACCGAGATGTCGCTCGCGGAATGGCAGGAAGTGATCGACATCAATCTGACCGGCGCGTGGCTGGCGGCGCGCGCGGTGCTGCCCGCGATGGAACGCCAGGGCCGCGGCGACATCCTGAATATCTCGTCCGGAGCGGGCCGGCGCGGCTTTCCGCTGCGCTCGCCTTATGCGGCCTCCAAGTGGGGGATGATCGGGCTTACGCAGACGCTGGCGGGCGAGTGGGGCGAGAAGGGAATCCGCGTCAATTGCATCTGCCCGGGCGCGGTGGAAGGCGCGCGCATCGAGCGCATGATGAAGGCGCGCGCCGAAACCACGGGCGTTCCCTACGAGCGAATCCGGGCGGGATTCGTGTCCGGCTCTGCGATGCATCGGATGGTCACCGAGGACGAAGTCGCGCAGGTCGCGGTTTTTCTGGTCGGCCCGGCCGCCGCCGGAGTCACCGGTCAGACCATCAACGTCGACGCCGGCAACATCATGAACTGAGCGACCGTCGAGTGCTGCGCGGCCGATTTCTAAAACTCCGAGAACGCAAAGAAGTTGTTCCGGGTTTTGATGGACAGCCGAGGCCGTGTAGTGTTGGCCAGCTTATCTTAACGTGTTATGTTAAATAACGACGATGAGCTCGAGTTACTCCTTGCTCTCGACGGCGCAGTCTTCGAAATGGCGCCCGGGTCGTTGCCCGAGTTCGCCGCCCGGCGCACAGACAAGACGCGGGAGCGTCCGCACGGCGTCCGTTACGCGATTGTTTTGCGCCTCAAGGCGGGCGGTGCTCCATGGGTCCGATTCGACAACGCGCACGGGGTCCGGAAAGAGGGCACAGGCGCCCCGCCTACGACCATTGGCATCGAAAAGGGAACGACCGTGGCAGCCCCTACCACTTCACGGGTGCGATGCAGTTGCTCGACGACTTTTGGGCGGAGGTAAAAAGAACCCTCGATGAGAAAAGGATCCCCAACGACTTATAAGGTCGGTTCGATCGGCGAGTTCGCAGCCTGGACCAAGCGAACGTACGGCGCTCTACCTTGCGATGTCGTGGTGGCGCACTTCGACCAGATAGTTGTCGGCCGCCAGGCGCTGCTGGAACTCCTGCGCCAGCGTCGGCGAGCGATGCCGTCCGCCCGTGCAGCCGAGACCGATGGTCAGGTAGCTGCGCCCCTCGCGCCGGTAAAGCGGGAGAAGAAACCCGAGCAGCCGGGTGATTTCGTCCACGAAGCGCGCGCCTCCGGGCTGGGCCGAGACGTAGTCGCGCACGCGCGAATCGAGCCCGTCGAGCGCGCGCAATTCGGGCACGAAGAACGGATTCGGAATGAAGCGGACGTCGAGCACCAGATCCAGCCCGAGCGGCATCCCGTACTTGTAACCGAAGGAGACGATCGCGACCGTCATCTGATCTTTCGCCGTCGAGCCGAGCGTCGCCGCGGTGATCACTTCGCGCAGCTCATGGACGGTCAGCGTGGTGGTATCGATCACGCGGCTGGCCCGCTCGCGCATCTCGGCCAGCGCGAGGCGCTCGCGGTGGATGCTGTCGGTGACGCTCGCGCCGCTCGCGGCCATCGGATGCGGGCGGCGACTCTCCGAGTAGCGCCGCGCCAGCACTTCGTCCGACGCGTCGAGGAACAGGATCCGCGGCGGGAAGCCGTCGCGCTTCGAGCTGCGCAAAGACCCGCGGCCATTGCGGGAAGAACAGCCGCTCGCGGTTGTCGATCCCCAGCGCGATGCCCTTGAGCGCTGGGATCGTGCTCGGTCGCCAGCTTGACCACCGCGGGCGCCAGCGCCACCGGCAGATTATCGACGCAGTAGAAGCCGAGATCCTCCAGCACGCGCATCGCGGTGGCGCGGCCGGAACCCGAAACTCCGGTGACGATGAAAAGCCATGTCTTCGAGGCCGCGCCTCCGGCGGTTGGATCGCGCGCGCTGCAGTCGCTCTTGGGAGGGCGGCCTGAATCGAGCGGCTTCATTGCGCGGCGGACCCGGCCTCGGCGTTGGAGTGACTCAGTACCGGCCGTCTTCTTCCTTGATCAGCCGGTAAAGCTCGGCGCGTTCGGACGCCTTCAGCAGATGCTCGCGAAAGGCCGCGTCCTTGAGCAGGCGCGAAACCCGCGCCAGCGCCTTCAGATGCAGGCTCGAGGAATCCTCGGGCGCGACCAGCAGAAAGAACAGATGGGTCGGCGTTGCCGTCGAGCGAGTCGAAGTCGACGCCCGCGGGATGGCGCCCGAAGATGCCGAGAATACCCTTGACGCCTGCGAGCTTGCCGTGCGGAATCGCGATCCCGTCGCCGATCGCGGTCGAGCCCAGCCGCTCGCGCTCCTCCAGCACCGCGACCAGATCGTCGACTCCGGATCTCCTTGTACTTGGCGCACAACACGCGCGGCGAGTCGCGCAGCACCGCGGGCTTGTCGCTGCCTTTCAACTCCGGCACCACCATCTCGGGACTCAGGATGTCAGTGATTTTCATCTCGGTCTTCAGCTTATCTCGGCTCTTTGGCTTTGCGGTCGGTAATCGCGACCGCGTCTGCGGTCGTGCCGGCCGCGCGCGCGGACACCGCGCGCCATTGTCAGGCGCGGCCCGGCCTCGATTGCAGCTCCCGCTCCTCGACTGCGGTCAGCAACTCGCCGGTCGAGCGCGAGCGCACTTTGCGCGCCTGGGTCTTTTCCACATGCTTTTTCAGTTGCCGCTCGACCTTGTCCGCCAGCAGGTCGATCACGGAATAGAGATCCTTGGTTTCCTCCTGCGCGGCTGACCGCGAAACGGCCGGATTTGACTGTAACTTCGCCGTGCTGCCGATATTTGTCAACCGTGAGGATCAGATGAATGTCGCAGGCGCGTCTCAGATACTTGGCCACATGCGCGAGCTTGCGCTCGGCCATAGACCTTGATCGCTTCGGTGGGCTCGACGTGCCGGAAGGTCACCGCGACGTTGGCCTGCGCCTGCGGAACCGCCGCCGATGCGCGCCGTTGCTCGCGGGCCGATGCCCGGCTTCTCTTGCCTCCGCGTGGTTCTTCATCATCGCGAATCCTCCCGCCGAAGATCAATCGGGCTGCTTGCGGCTGGCGGAGGGCAGGATCCCGAGCGCCTGCCGGTACTTCGCGACGGTGCGGCGCGCGATATTGATCTTCTCGCCGCGCAGCAACTTCGGCGATCGCCTGGTCGGAGAGCGGGTCTGTGGCGTCTTCGCCGCCGACCATCGCGCGAATCCGCTCCTTGACCGTCTCGGCGCTGACATCTTCGCCGTCGGCGGCCTTGACGCCCGAGGTGAAAAAGAACTTGAGCTCGAAAATGCCCTGCGGGGTATGCGCGTACTTGTTGGCGGTGGCGCGGCTGATGGTCGATTCGTGCATCCCGATGTCGTCGGCAACGTCCTTGAGCACCAGCGGCTCGGAGCTGGCTGATGCCATGGTCGAAAAAGGCGCGCTGAAACTTGACGATCGAGTCGCGCCACTTTGAAGATCGTCTGCTGGCGCTGGTAAATCGATTTCACCAGCCAGCGTGCGGAGCGCAGCCGTTCCTGCAGATACTCCTTCGCGTCGGCCGCTACATCGCCGTCGCGCAGCACCCGCTGATAGTAGCCCGCCAGGCGCAGGCGCGGCACCGCGCCGTCATTGAGCGTGACGATGTATTCCTCGCCGACCTTCTGGATATAGACGTCGGGCACGATGTAGGTGGGTTCCTGGCCACTGTAGTCGCGGCCGGGCTTGGGCTCGAGCAACCCGATGATCTTGGCGGCCTGGGTCACCAAATCCGGCGCCACGGCGCAGAGCCTGCGCGATTTCGCCGTAGCGATGCTTCTCGAGCAGGTCTAGATGGTTGAGCACGATCCGCGCTGACAGCGACTCTTCCATCCCGAGGTTCAGCAGTTGCAGATGCAGGCATTCGCGCAGGTTGCGCGCGCCGACCCCGGGCGGATCGAACTGCTGGATGCGGTTGAGCACGCGCTCGAACGCGGGCGCGTCGGTCTCGAGCTTGGCGGCCAGCTCCTCGATCGGCGTCTCCAGATAGCCGCCGTCGTTGAGGTTGTAGATGATTGCCGCGCCGATGCGCTGGTCGGCCTCGCTCAATCCCGACAGCCGGAGCTGCCAGATCAGATGGTCTTCGAGCGAGGCTTTGCGGGTCAGCGTCGCCTCGAGGGTCTGGCGATGCTCGTCGTCCTGCTCGGGCGCAGGCTCGCCGCCCTGCCAGTTGTTGGAATAGTTCTCGAGATACTCGCGCCAGTCGAGCTTGTCGAGCGTGCCGAGCTCCTTGAGCTCGATCGCGGCGTCATGAGCCTCGGTCGGGGGCTGCGCCTCCAGGTTTTTTTCCGAATTGTCGGCGACCCCGTCCCACGGGGCTTCGTCCGCTGACGGGTCAGTCCCGTTCTCGGAGGGCGGCCCGGGTCTCGGCGTCGGCGGCCGCCGGCGCTTCACCGGTTTGCGAATCGGATTCGGAGGCGACCTCGGCCGGGCTTCGGTCCAGCGGCTCGAGCATCGGATTCTGCTCGAGCTCGGCCTGCACCACGGCCTCGAGCTCGGGCAGCGACAGTTGCAGGATCTTGATCGCCTGCTGGAGCTGCGGCGTCATCACGAGCTGCTGTCGCAGCCGCAGGTCCTGTCCGAGTTTTACTTCGAGCGCCATTCAGTCTTTATCGATCGGCAGCGTGATCGGTCGAGTCGTTCGCCTGGTTATTATCGCGGGTTTGGTCCTTGTGAGGGAAGATCACGGCCCGCGCGGGTCCGTCGACCACGCTCTTTTGCGTGTCAAGATAGATACGGACCTTGGTGCCCGTGATCTGATTGGGCCCGTCGTGGATGACCGGATTGCCGGTCAGATCGACGGTGCGGGCGACCTGATCCATCACCGCGTGATCGCTGGTGGACCAACGGCCGCCCTGCGTAATCTTCACGTTGTGGTCGGCCACGATCAGCTTGACGTCGTTGAAATCCGCTCCGTAGTAGACGTGCATCACGTCGCACAGCAGATCGCTGCCGGACTGGATGGCGTGAACATTGCCCGTCCAGACGATGATCTTGCCCTTGTAGTCGAGCGACATCGAATCCGACTTGATATCGATCGGCCCCTTGCTCGACGAGAATGGAGCCGTGAAGGTGTGATTGTCGGCGGGAGTCGACGCAGCGCGAGAATCGGGGCGGACCGGCGCAGGCGAGTCGGTAGTCTGCAGCGCTTGTGCAGGCGCGGCCGGCGCGGTCGCCATCGCAGCGCTCACGGCGGGCGCGGTCACGGCCGGCGCGCTCGCGAGGTCGCGGCTTCCGTTCGATTTATCCTGGGCGCACACGGACGCGGCCGTGAGCACGCAGATCAGCGCAAACGCCGCGCAAAAGCCGGTAGCGAGCGGTCTTGGACTCGGATGGCCGGCAGGCACGCCGGCCACTACTCTGAATGAGGCTCCTACGTTGGGTAGGGGCCGGCCTCCGTGCCGGCCCGTGCCGTCAAAACCGCCCCCTGCCCACAAGCCTGCGAATGGACGCTTCAAAGTGTCTTCCCGGTTTCGGGAGCGCGCCGCTTCGGCGTCACTGCCGTGTTGATCTGCTGATGGAGATCGAAGAGTTCCGCGTGCGGATGAGCCGTGAGGCCGACGCCGGTGACCTTCAAACCCACGCTCTCAATCGTCACCAGACCCGGCGCCGTCAGTTCGTCGGCGTCGGGCAGGAAGACGGCCTGCTGCGTGGTGATGATCACGTCTCCGTAATGGACTTTGAGTCCGCCGGTCAGGTCCGCCCGATTGACGTGATTGCCGTTCATTTTGAGGTCGGCCAGGGGTGCGTGCAGCGTCACATGCTTACCGTCTTCCGAATCCATCGTGACGTCGGCATCGATAAGCCGGATCGATTTCCGGTCGTCGGAAAAATTGGCCCGCCCGGCGACCAGCTCCCATTGCTTCTGGTCGCCTTTCATCTGGGTCCAGTGGAAGTTGCGCGCGGAGAGCAGCGAGCCGGGCACCACGCTCGCGGCCTCCTTGATTAGCTGTTCGCCGGTGCGATGGTGGACGACCCAGACCGACACGATCAGGACCGCCCCCAAAACCATGCTCCCGAGCCATGCGAGCAGCTTGGCAAGGCGCCTGGGACTCATCGGGTTACGCGATCCGACGCTATCAAGCGCATCCCCATACTGTAAACCGAAGCTGACGCGGCCGCGAGCCTGTTAGCGGTTCGCCTATTATATGCGCCGCAGTAACGTTTAGGATGACGGAAGTGTGGTTCGCGAAAATGGAACCCGCCAATGGAACTCCGATCGATGCGCAACTCCAGTCTAATTCGCGCCGCGGCGGTCTTTGCGGGATCGCTGGCCTTCCTGCTCACGCTGGCGCCGTCGGCTCCATTCAGCAAGGAGCTGGGGGTCTTCGAGTCGAGCGCCGTGCGCGACATCCTGGCGGGTCACGCTGTCCTGCCCTCCTACGCGCTCTACGAGCCCGGCTCGGACATCCAGGCACCGCCGCTCTCGTGGTGGATCGACGCCGCGATGGTCCGGCTCCTGGGATGGAACGAAATCGCTTTCCGGTTGCCCGAGATAGTCGCCGCGGCGACGACCTGCGCGATCCTGTTCTTCTGGCTGGCGCAGGTCGCGACTTACCGCGCGGGATTCTGGGCCGCCGCCGCCCTTCTGTTCTGCCATTTCTTTGCCGACGCGGCGCGCCAGCCGCGCATGGACGCCATGCTGACGATGTTCGCCACAGCGTCGATCATCTGTCTGGAGCGGGCTCTATGCGGTGCTCCGAATCGGCGGCGCCGACGGCTGTTGCTGGCCGCAATCCTGATGGCGCTCGGGACCATGACCAAGGGCGTGCTTGGTGTGCTGCTGCCGGGACTCGTGATCGGCGCGTATTGCGCAGCGACCGGGCGCTGGCGACGGCTGTTCGCGCTCGATCTGATTGCGGCCTTCGCCGGCGCGGTGTTATTCGTCACGCCCTGGTATGTGGCCGCGTACCACGTCGGCGGCCAAAGATTCCTGCAATGGCAGATCTACGGGGTTTTGTTCCATCGTTTCCTGTCGGCCGATATTCGCGGTCATCTCTACTGCCCGAATCCTTTCTACTACTTTGTGCCGATCACGCTGGCGGGCTTTTTTCCCTGGAGCTTCTACCTGCCCGCGCTCGGTGTCTGGCTATGGCGACGGCGCGGCGCGCTTCCAGCGCCGGCGGTCTTCAGCCTGTGCTGGTTCGCCGCGGTCTTTCTGTTCTTCTCCGCGTCGAAGGGCAAATGTTTCGTCTACATCCTGCCCGCATTTCCCGGACTCGCCGCAGGCCTCGGACTGCTGATCGACCGAATGTACGGTCCCAGCCCTGACCCTTTCGTGGCGAGAACATTCGAGGCCGGGAGCGGAGTGCTCGGAATCGGTGCGCTGCTGGTCGCAGCCGCGATGGTCGCCGCGCTGATTTTCGGACCGCCTGCCGGGCTCCTAGCGCATCTGCATCGGGCGGACCGGGAATATCTGCTGATCTTCTCCGCGCTTGCCGGGCGCCCGGCCTTCGCGCTCTTTCTGCTCGCTTGGATCGCCGGCGGAGTTCTGCTGGTGCTCGGCCTGCGGCGCAGACTGCCTCGACTACAGCTCGATGGGGTGCTCATTCTGGCAGCCGCCGGCACTGCCTTCTGGCTCGGCGCGATGAATCCCGCGCTGAGCCGTCATCAGAGCCTGAAAAGTTTCGCCGCCGAAGTTGACGCGATCGTGCCTGCCGGGGCCGCGATCGATTTCATCAGCCCGATGGACTACGACCTCGCGTTCTACTCATCTCATGCGGTCGGCCATGCCGAGAACTTCGATTGCCGCGCGGCCGGATCGGAGCAGCGCTACCTCGTGATCAGCCAGGAGCAGGATGCGCAGATCGATCCGGCGCGCCTCGAATGCCTCAGGCTGATCGCCAAATCGACCGCAGTGGATCATCACGGCGAGCGGCTGTTGTTCGTGCTCGAGAAAGCCCGCGCGGAGGGCGCTCGCAGCATCACGTTGGCCGGATCTCCGTTCGCCGGAGCCGAAGTTGACTTCGGCCCCGAGCGATGTCCCGACTCCTGCGCGTACTCGCTCTGGGGCCCGTGAGATCCGGATCGGCGCCGCGGTCAACCGCCACCTGCTCCAAGGCTCTGACGATCTCTTTGGGAGTGAGGAACGGAAGTTTGGGCACGCTACAGCGTGATGTGGATGACCGTGTTCAGAACGGGCCTACGCTCTTCGCCGCGGACCGAGAACCGATGAGCCTTTAGGTTTTCGAGATGCAGCGCGATTGCCTCCCTGGCGCGGGCGGTAGCTTGGTCAACTGTGCGGCCGTAAGAGACACAGCCGGGCAGCGAGGGAACGAGTACCGCATACCCGCCCTCGTCTTGCGGGATGAGCGTGATCTGGTACGAATAGACTTTCCTCTTCATGAACGACGCCACTCTGGCTTGCAAATATGTGAACACCAAGAGCCCGGAAGCCGGGCTTAGCCGTCGAATCGTCGGCGCACTTCCTTGAACGCGGCGTCGGTCACGTCGAGCGTGCGGCGGACGTCTTCCTCCGAATGCGCGGCCGAGATGAACCAATTGTGGCGCGGATGGAAAAAGATGCCGTGACTGCCGCACCAGGCGCAGAACGCGGTGATTCGATCCCACTTGCGTTGGTCAGCCTTGAACGTCATGTAGGGCATCGCGGGCGGCCCCGAGTACGTGACCTCGAAGCCGTGCGAACGCGCCTGCGCGAGCAATCCATCGCGCAGCAGCTCGCCGATATGGCGCATCTTCTCGATTCCGCCGCTGCGTTGCAGCTCCTGCAAGCACGCCAGCGACGCAGCCATCGGCACCGCGCTGGTGAAGTACGAGCCGGTGAAGAAGACCTCCATCGCGGAGCGCCGGAGATCCTCGCGTCCGAGGCAGGCCGAGAGCGGGTAGCCGTTCGCGATCGCCTTGCAATAGCAGGTCAGATCGGGCCGCACGCCGAACAACTCGCCTGAGCCGCCCATGTGAAGGCGGAAGCCGGCGCGTACGTCGTCCAGGATAAAGACGATCCCGTGTTGGTCGCAGAGCTTGCGCACTCCGGGCAGAAAGCCTTCGGCCGGCATTTCGGAATCGAAGGCGGCGTCGTGCCGAAACGGGGTTAGAATGATTCCGGCAACGTCGCCGCGATGCTCGTCGATCAGGTGCGTCAGTCCCTCCAGATCGTTGTAGCGGAAGTTCAGGACATTGGCGCGATCTTCGGGCGTGACTCCCGCGGGCAGCGGCGTCACCCAGGCGTGCGTACCGTGATAAGCATGGGTCGCGGCGATGATCTTCTTGCGGCCGGTGAAGTTGCGCGCGACCAGCGTCGCCCAGGTGCAAACGTCGGAGCCGTTCTTGGCGAACACCGTCCAATCGGCGCAGGGCGTAATCCCGACCAGATACTCGGCCAGCTCGACCCAGAGCTCGCTCGGCGCGTTGAAGCAGTTGCCCTGTTCCATCTGGCGGCGCGCCGCTTCCTCGACGCGCGGATGGCGATGCCCCAGCACAATCGGACCGTAGGAGCACATGTAATCGATGTACTCGTTGCCATCAACGTCCCAGACGTGCGAGCCCTCGCCGCGCGCGAAGAAGCACGGATACGAGCCCATCGCGAGCAGCTTGGGCGACTGATGGCCGTAGATGCCGGTCGGGATTACTTTCTTGGCGCGCGCGAACAGCGCCTCGCTGCGATCGAATTTGTAGGGTTCCACCGTCGAACTCCTTGCCCGCGCCCGAACGCGCCGGGAGACTGATGGCAGATTCCTACTTTGAGCGCGCGACGGTCAAGTGCATCGAGGCGCGCGGAGTTTCGGAGTCGGATGGCCGGCCGGGACGCCGGCCACTACCCTGAATGAAGTCCTACAATCGCGTAGGGGCCGGCCTCCGTGCCGGCCCGTGTTGTCGAAGCCGCTCACCGGGAGCGCGCGAGACGAAAACGCGCGCGGCCCCCGTTTGCACGGGAGCCGCGCGCCCAGCAGCGGACTTCAAAACTTATCGCGTGGCGGGTCAGTGACTATAGGCTCGATCAATCAATCCGGTTGGAATCGCCGGCAGCGCGCCGATCCGCACGAGTTCTTCTTTCAGTCGGGCCCGCGACAGCGGCTTGGACAGCACCACTGAAGCGCCCAACTCATAGCTCTGCGCGATGTCGCGATCGTAGAGCGAACTCGTCACCACGAACAGCGGAACCTGTGCGGAAGCCTCGTGCGCCCGGGCTGCCGAGAGCACCGCAAACCCGCCCTTGTCCGGCAGGCGCAGATCGACCAGCATCAGGTCCGGCCGATCCTGCTCGGTGAAATGCCGAATCACGCCCATCGCCTCGTCAGCGGTTTCCGCTACCACTACTTCACAGCCATCTCCGAGCACCTGCCGGATCACCGTCACTGCGATGAAGGCGTGTGTCGGATCGTCTTCGACCAGGAGGACTCGCGGCCCGAAATCCGTGCGGTCGTTGGTATCCATTTGCTCCTCAGGAGCGCGTTGCGTGGGAGCCCGTTTGGGACCTCCTGTCAAGCGTTCAGAGTATGGAGATTCAATTGCCGTGCCATTGATTGCAACGCGAGACTGGGACCAAGCCGACTCGCCCGCGGCTCGCGTCTAGTGGTTCTTTTGGCTCCAGCCACGTTGCGGAAGGCAGAACCGGAAGCAAATCGCGGGTTTCCCGTTCTGATCGGTGTCGCGACCCGCGCAGCCATCACAATCCGTGCGTTTACCCGGTGCGGCGTATCAGGCGCGCGCCAGTGCGTGACAAATGTGCGGCAAAGCATGTAGCAGAAATGAACATGGTATGGGGAAATTTGCCCGCCGGGTCGGGCGTCGCATTGCGTCGTGATCCGAGACCCTCGCGCATCTTGCGGGGACTTCGTTGCAGCGCATATTCGATTCGGAACGGATGAGTCATCTGATGTTCGCAAAGTACCGCCGCCTGGTCCGTGAAGATTTAAGCGCGACCTATTCGCGCGATATTCAGAAGTGGCTGCTGGTCGCGCCGATCGTGGGAATAGTGACCGGCCTGGTGGTCACCGGAGTAGCGCTCGCGATTCTGGACGGCACCTGGAAGGCGATTCTGCCGCTCTACATGCGCCACCACTGGATGATTATGCCGGGGCTCCTGCTCGGGTTCCTACTTACCGGGCTCATCATGGAATACCGGACGAGCGATCCTAACGAGCACTCAACCGAGGAGATTATCCGCTCCTACCACGAGCATCAGGGCGCGATCGATATGCGCCCGTTTTGGTGGAAGCTGCTGGCTGCGGTGACGACGGTCGGCTTCGGCGGCAGCGCCGCACTCGAAGGACCGAGCATCTACGGCGGCGGCGCGATCGGTTCGTGGCTGTGGGGCAAGCTGCGGCGCCTTGGTCTGGAACCGCACGACCGCCGCATCATGCTGATCAGCGGCGCGGCGGCGGGGATGGCCGCGGTCTTCCGCGCGCCGCTCACGGGTATCGTGTTCGCGCTGGAGATACCCTACAAGGACGATATCGCGCACGAGGCGCTGCTGCCGGCGCTGATCGCGTCGGTGGTGGCATACGCGACGATGGTGCCGATTCTGGGTTCGGAGCCGTTGTTCGCCTTCGCCGGCAGCACCGCCTTTTCGGATCGCGATCTGCTGTGGTCCGCGCTGCTGGGATTGATCTGCGGGCTGGCCGCGATGGTCTTTGCGATCACGTTCCGGCGCGTGCGCAGCTTTGCGGTCGAGGCGCCGATTCCGCACACGCTCAAGCTCCTGATCGGCGGCTTCGTCACCGCAGTCTGCGGGCTATTGTTCATAGAATTCTTCCCGGGCCCGCTGATTCCGCTGGGCCCCAACTATGAGGCGGTGCGCGAGATCCTCAGCCGGCCGCACTCCTCCGGAACGCTGATCTCGTTTGCGATTCTCAAGCTCGGCGCCAGCTTGTTCTCGATCGGCAGCGGCGGCGTCAGCGCGGTGTTCGTGCCGTTGTTCCTGGCCGGCGGCGCGCTCGGGAACGCTTTCGCGCAGACCATCGTCCATTCGCCGACCTTCGATCTCTACGCTGCGGTCGGGATGGCCTCGTTCATCGCCGCCGGCTACAAGACCCCGCTCGCCGCGGTGGTGTTCGTCGCCGAAACCACCGGCGGCCATTTCTACATCATCCCGAGCCTGATCGGGGCCGCGATCGCGTACGCGGTGTCGGGCGAAGCGTCGGTCTCCGGCGACCAGCGCGTACACGAGGTCGCCGCGCTCGCCGAGCTGAGCGGCATCGAGGTGCGCAAGGTGATGCAACACGAGATCGCTGCGGTGCAGGCCGGCATGAATCTGCGCGCGTTCGCCGAGCGCGCCGCGGCGGACCAGCGTGCGGTCTTCGCGGTCTATGACGGTTCACGCGCCGTCGCGACGGTCGCCGTGTGGCAGTTGAGCCGAATCGCGCCGGAGAAGTGGCTGACTACAACCGTCGGGGATATCGCCGACCATCATGTGCCGCGCGTGCCGGCCGATTGCCCGCTGATGGAGGCGCTCAAGCTCCTGGGCCGCGAAGAGGGCGAGCAACTGCTGTTCGTGGGCAGCGACGACGGCGCGCTGGAGGGAGTCGTGACGAAAACCGACATCCTTCGCGCGCTGCAAACCCGGGGTATCGCGAGGATGCGGGATCGGGGACGCGTGCGCATAGGCCGCGGAACCCGGCGCGCCGTGTTCGTCACACTACAATCGGCCGGCCGCCGCGGATCGCGACGCCGGCGAGGGCAAACGCGGCGGCGTCGCGCAAGCGTTTTGCAGGCGCGCGCACACCGAACGTGTGCGTGCGGCCGCCTCGCCCGGCACCGGCCCCGCTGCCCTCATACTTCCAGTCGTCTTTTTGAATGAACGCTACGTCGACCCGCCAGACCACGACTTCACGGCCGCGCTTGATAGTCTTGGTCGGATCGACGAGGTAGCGCCAGACGATGTACCAACCGGGATGGTCATAGTGCGACTGCAAGGCCCACGCGCGCGTGCTGCCCTTTGATTCGAGCGCCTGCTCCGGCGGCGGATCGGACTTTCCACCGAGCGAAAAATCGGGGAAACGCTGCTGCGCGATATCGGGATGCTTGTGCTTGCGGTACGGACTGTACCGGTCGAGCGCCTGGACGCCGAAGATTCCAACGATACCGCTGAAGACGTTCGCCTGTTCGTGGTAAATCTCGACGACCTCCCCGGCGCGCCGCTCGATATAATCGATCGCCTTCCGAATATGCGCGAGAGTAAGGCCGTTAGGTAAAGAGGGCACGCTGCCCATTGCCCCGCGCCGAAGGGGCTAAACCCGGCGCCAGACGCACAAATACCGGGATTGCGGCCTCGGCCATCGCGAAGAACGCCGAATCCATTTCGACGCCGATGCTATCGTAGCCAACCCCCGCAGCCGCGGCGATCGTAGAGCCGGCGCCCATGAAGGGATCGAGCACGACGCCAGCGCCAAGCGGTAGCGAAGCCCGCACAATCTGGCGCATTAGGGCTTGCGGCTTGAGCGAGGGGTGCGGCGCAATAGCTCTTTCCTCAGGCCGGGTGGGCGCGGAAATAATCACGTCCGCGAACGGTCCATCCGCGGAGATGCGGCGCAGGCCGCCGGTTTTCCATTTGCGCAGGTTGTCCTGGACGCGGCCCTCGCACGGCTTGCGGAAGAGCCCCCAGGGTTCCCAGCAAGACCTGGGCATAACCGTAACTTCGGCGAACTCGAGGTGAGCGTTCTTGGGCCGATCGCCCCCGCGTAGCGTCTGGACCAGCCGGATGACTTCGCCCCGTTTCTCGAAGCCCGCCTCCATCAACGGAACGTAGACCAGATGAGAGAGCAGCGGGTTGGTTGCGATGAAGAGGTGCGCGCCCGGCACCATGATCCTCAGCGCGCGCTGCGCGAACTCGTGGAAGAAGTCGCGCAGTGAGACGCGCTCGGCTTCGCTGAGCACCGTGAACCGGGGCACCGCGCCACGCTCGCAGCCGTCGAACGACGGCGGAATCCGCCAGACTCCGCCGCGTCCCCGCCGCAGTTTCTCTTTTTCGGGTAATGAGTATTCCTTCAGGCCGTACGGAGGATCCGTGACGATGGCGTGAATGGAGTTCTCGTCGCGAGCTTCCATCCACCTAAGGCAGTCCGCCAGATGCAACGAATACGTCGCCCCGTTGATTCGACCCCGCACCATCGGCCTGCTCATCTTCCCCTCCTTGGCTCAATAGTCGCCGAGCGTGGCGACGCGTTCGCGATGGAAGACCGGCGTGCCGAAACAGGATTCGTTGAAGCGCGCGCGCTTGAACCAGAGATGGATATCGTGCTCCCAGGTGAAGCCGATCCCGCCGTGCATCAGCACCGCGCGATCGGTCGCGCGGGTGTAGATCTCGCAGAGCCGCGCCTTGGCCATCGCGGCGGCGCGCGCTGCTCGTCCGGCAGCGCGTCCTGCGCGTGCGCGGCGTACCATAGCAATGAACGCGCGGGTTCGAGATCGGCGACGATTTCGGCGGCGGCATGCTTGAGCGCCTGAAACGAGCCGATCGGCTTGCCGAATTGCTCCCGCACTGCGAGTATTCGACCGCCATCTCGAGCGCGCGCTCGGTGCCGCCGAGCGAATCCGCCGCGATCGCGACCGCGCCGATATCGATCAAACGCTCGAACAGGTGGCGCCGCCTGAAGCCGCGCGCCGGCGTTGACCCGAACGCCGTCGAGCTCGACGCGCGCATACGCGGCGGGTCAGGTCGAGACATTTCAGCGTCTCGATGCGCACGCCGGGCGTGTCGGTCTCGATCACGAAGACGCCGCCTCGTCGGCCGATGCGCACTCGCGCCGCGACGATCATGAAGTCGGCAACATGGGCGTACGGCACGAACATCTTGGCGCCGATGAGCACGCAGCCGGAGCCGTTCTTCGCGGCGCATAGCCGTGATGATCGCGCGGATCGAGGCTGTCGTCCTCGTCGACGATCGCGACCGTGCCGATCGCGCGTGCCCTCGGCGAGCGCCGGCAGCCAGCGACTCTGCAACTCTTCCGATCCGCCCGGACGAGCGCGCTGGCCGCGATCGCGGAGGAGAACAGGAACGGCCCCGGCATCGCCGCGTAGCCGCACTCTTCGAGCAATATGGCCATGTCGAGCATCCCGAGACCGGCGCCGCCGAATTTCTCCGGCACGATCAGACCGGTCCAGCCGAGCTTGGCGATTTCGCGATAGAGGTCGCGCGGCATCCCGTCTTCGTCGGCCATCGCCTGGCGCACCAGCGTGGTCGGGCATTCGTTGCGCAGGAACTCGCGCGCGCTGTCCTTGAGTTGACGTTGTTCGTCGCTCAGTCCAAAATCCACTTGCCAGCCCTCCGCTAGTACGCGCGAGCGCTCTCAGCGCGACTCTTGGGCATCTTGAGCCCGCGCTCGGCGATGATGTTCTTCTGGATATGCGAGGTGCCGCCGCCGATCACGAGCCCGAGCGAGAACATCCATTCGTACGGCCAGATAGCCGCGGTCGAGCGCGTTTCGTCGCCGCGCGCCAGCATCGCGTAGTCGCCCATCAATTCCATCGCCGCGGTCGCGAGATCGTGATTCAGCTCGGTGCCGACCAGCTTGTTGACCATCGACTCGATGCCGGGATTACGCCCGTGAATCGGATCGGTGAGCTGGCGGTACAAATGAAACCGCATCGCCTCGACCTCGAATTTCGAGATCGGCGAGCCGCTGGCGAAAGACCGGATCCTTGGTCAGCGGCGCCGTTGCGCTTGATCGAGCGGGCTAGAGCGAGCAGCCGGTTGAAGAGCTGCTGGCTGACGGTCGCGGAGCCCAGCACGTTGCGCTCGTGAAAGAGCGTAGCGTTGGCGACCATCCAGCCTTCGTTGAGCTTGCCGACCAGGTTCTCGCGCGGCACGCGGCACGTTGTCGAAGAAGACCTCGTTGAAGCCGCGATCGCCGGTCATCTGCACCAGCGGGCGCACGGTGATTCCGGGCGTATGCATGTCGATCAGGAGGTAGGAGATGCCGCGATGCTTGGGCGCGTCGGGATCGGTGCGCACCAGGCAGAACATCTGGTCGGACGTACTGCGCGCCCGAGGTCCAGACCTTCTGGCCGTTGACGACGAATTCGTCGCCGACGATTTCGGCGCGGGTGCGCAGCGAGGCGAGATCGGAGCCGGCGCCGGGCTCGGAATAGCCCTGGCACCAGATTTCCTCGGCGGTCAGGATTTTGGGCAGGTAGCGGCGCTTCTGCTCCTCGGTGCCCCATGTGATCAACGTCGGCCCGAACATCCCGATGCCCTGGCCGCCGATCACGAACGGCGCGCGCGCCCGCACCATCTCCTCGTTCACGATCGCCTGCCGGACCGGATCCAGCGCCTGCCCGCCGTACTCCTTGGGCCAGGAGAGCGCGACGTAGCCGGCGTCGTAGAGCTTACGCTGCCATGCCTTCGCGCGCGCGAGCCAGTCCTGGTCCTGACCGCCCTCGCGGCGGCCGGCGAGTCCGCTCTTGGGCACGTGCTCTTCCAGGAAGGCGCGGACCTTGGCGCGAAATTCGTCCTGCTCGGGAGTAAAAGTCAGATCCATTCGCGGCTCCTCGTGGCGCTTCGCCCAGCATAGTCAAAACCGGGCGGCCGGAAAACGCGTTGCGCCGATCACCCGACCGTTTGTCTGCTCGCTATCAGCATTGATAAAGTGATGAAGGAAGCAGATTAGCGCCGCTTCACGAAATTATGGCTACTACGATTACCAGCGAATGCATCAACTGCGGGGCTTGCGAGCCCGAATGTCCCAACACCGCCATCTATGGCGGCGCCGTGCCGTGGGAGCTCAACGGCGCGACCCATCCCGCGATCGCGCAGGATATCTATTACATCGTGCCGGAAAAGTGCACCGAGTGCGTGGGCTTTCACGATCACGAAGCCTGCGCGGCGGTCTGCCCGGTCGATTGCTGTATCCCCGATCCCAACAACCTCGAGAGCGAGTCGGTGCTGCTCGAGCGCGCCAAGGTGCTGCATCCCGAGCAGGCCTTCGGCGCCGATTTTCCCTCGCGCTTCCGCAAAGAGAGCAGCGCGGCGCCGACCGCGAACGGGGCTGATGCGACAGCCGCCAACGGAGCCGCTGCCGCGCCTGCGGCCGCGCCGGCTCCCAAGGCTCCTGCGGCGCAGGCTGCTCCGATCGCGGCCGGAATCGCGGCGCAGAGTGACGAATTCGATCCGATCGCGTGGGAAGTTCCGGTCCGATGCAAGGACTGCAACGAGATCTACCAAATCCCGTATCGGCATTTTCAGGCCGGCGTAGTCTTTTATTGCCCGGTCTGCTCGGGCTCGTTCGTTCCCAACTCGGTCATGTGCACGACCGTCAAGGACACGTTCGAGGGCTTTTATTCGCGGCGCCAACACGAGCGCGAAGCTGTCGAGCGGCGGCAGGCGCGTGAGCGCGAGCAGATCGAGCAGAAGCAGGCGGCCGAGATGGAAGCGTTCCAGGCACGGCTACAAAGGCTCGCCGACGAGATCAAGCCGGCGGGCAAGCTGGTGAGGCCCAAGGGCCTCGCCGCGATGTTCACCTAGCCGGCTCGATCATTTTTCTTCCGCGCAGGCTCACGCCGGCCCTACTTCGGATCTGAATTAATTCATCGATGCTCGCGCGGGGTGAACTGACGTTCGCGGCGTGCACCCAGGGCGTCGCCGTCGAAGTCGATTTGCACGCAGCGGCCGGTGCGGTAGTCGAGATCGAGCAGCAGGTAGCGCACCGCGCGGCGCTTGACCTCGCGCACGAGCGCGGCGATCGAGTCGCGATCGTCGGCCGCGAGCGAGGCCACTTCGGCAACTTCGAGCTGGCTGACGCGGCAGAACTCGCGCGCCGCGTCCTCGGTCGAGAATGCCAGCACGCCCGCCCACGCGGTGTCCTTTTCCTCGAACACGATCACGGCGCCGCCGCGATCGAGCAGGAAGTGGAATTCGTTGGCGTCGGGCGCGCTCAAGCCGCCTCGACCTTGAGCTCGCCCCGCCGGATCGCCTCCGCCCGCTGCCTCACGAGTGCAGGATAGCTGTAGTAATGCTCGCCGGAGAGGCGCAGGAACGAATCCAGATCGATTTCGTCGAGCTCCAGATCCGCGATCGACTTTTCCGCCGCGATGCGATCGGGCGCTTGCATGATCGCGTCGTAGAGCGCGCGGGTCTGCTCGGACTGGAAGTCCTCGCGGCGCGGAAGCGCGGCCTGCTCGAGCTTGCCGGAGTGAAAATTGTCCAGAATGAAACGCAGGGCCTTCAGCTCATGGCGCAACAGATCGATTCGTTTGAGCGGGCGCTCATCCATGATCACAGGTAGTCCGCGACGAGCTTAACGCCACGACTTCCAGCGAATCAACCGCGCGCCAATTACGTGAGTGATCGCGGGGGCCGGGCCTATTCGCGGGTCAGACGATTGACGGCGCTCAGATGGCGGAGCGCGTCGCGCTTGCGGCCGGTGACCTCGTAAAGCTCGGCAAGATTCTGATGCGGCTCGACCAGTTCGGGATCGCATTCCAGCGCGCGCAGGAAACTCTTGATCGCGGCGTCCAGATCGGCGCGCCGGCGATAGAGCATCCCCAGCCGCTCATGGACGTGCGCGTTGGCGGGTTCGATGGTCGCGGCGCTGAGCAGATGCTTGAGCGCGGCGGTCAGGTCGCCGTCGCGCTCGAGGGCCGCGGCGATCTTGAGATGGACCTCGGCGTTGCGCTTGCCGTTGGCCAGCAACTCGGTGAACATCCGGCGTGCGAGCGCCGCCTCGCCAGAAGCGCCGGCCACCCGGCGCGGCTCACCTGGCGCCTGCGCGATTTGCGGCGCGTCTTCGGCTTTGAGGATGGCGGACAACGAATCAAAATCCAGGATCAACTGTCCGCTCTCGGCCTCGAAGGCGAAGTCGCGCTCGTGCACGACGATCCTCCCTTCGTCATTCGATAGCCTGAGCGACGTCACAGAGCGCGCGGGACCGAGCAGCCCGCGCACGCGTTCGAAGCAGCGCTGGATGGTTTCCAGATGACGCCGGCTGGGGAGTAACTCCTTGGCCAGGCGCATCACGAGGAGATCGTTAAAGGCGAAGCGGTACTGGCGCCCCGCGGTCGCGGCCGGATGAATGAGCCGGCGCTTTACCCAGTAACGAATCCGATCGGGCGAGACCGCGAGAATTCGCGCCGCCGATCGAGTCGAGAAGGTTTGCGCCGCCGCCCCGCTGCCTGCCATTGCCACCGCGTGATGAGTATAGGAAGCGCATCGCGCCGTCTCAACGGCACGCGGCGGGTTTCTGAACAGCGCATCCGCAGACCGTCAGATTTTCGCCGGTTCCGTCAGCTCGCGGGCGCGGGAATAAAGTCGTCGTAGCGGCCCTCCGCCAGGAGGACTCGGGCGCAGCGTTCGGTGAAGCTGGTCGCAGCCTTCGCGATCCAGTGTCCGACGCTGAGCCGCCTGACGCCCAGCGCCGAGAGTTCGCGCGGCGAGGCAATCCCCGGCACGCCCAGCAGGTTCACAGGCAAGCCGGCCTCGGCGCAGACGCGCCGGATCGAATCGGGGTCTTTGAGGCGCGGGACGAAGAGGCCGTCGGCGCCGGCCTCCCGATAGAGCGCGGCGCGCTTCAATGTCTCGTCGAGAGGCTGCTTCTCAACGCCGAGCAGGTAGACGTCGGTGCGGGCGTTGATAAAGAGCGATGCACCCAGTTGCTCCGCGCGCTTGCGAATCGCGGCGATCTTCGCGGCCAGAAGCGCTGGAGGCTTGCTGCCGTCCTCGAGATTGATCCCCACGGCGCCCGCTTCGAGAATCTGTTCGACGGTCCGGCACACTTCTTCGGGCGTCTCGCCGTAGCCTTCCTCGATATCCGCGGAGACGGGAACCTGCACCACGCGCGTGATCCGGGCCACTGCCGCGACCGCGAGCTCGCGGGTCAGGACGTTTCCGTCGGGGTATCCCAGGGACTGGGCGATGCCGGCGCTGGTGGTGGCGATCGCTTTCGCGCCCGCGCGCTCGATCGCCACTGCACTCGCGGCGTCCCAGGCGTTCGGCAGGACGAGCAGCTCGGCGCCTTCATGCATCGCGCGAAACGCGGTTGCCTTGTCGTGATTTTGTAAACTCATGTTCGCTCCGATGCGCTTGGCGATAGTGAAGCGGCTGCGACCGGCTGCAGAGTGTTGCGTTCGTGATCGAGGAGCAGGCGCTTGCGCCAGAGTCCGCCGCCGTAGCCGGTGAGCGATCCGTCGGAGCCGACCACGCGATGGCACGGGACGATGATCGAGAGGCGGTTGTCGCCGTTGGCGCGGGCCGCGGCGCGCGGTGCGTTGGCCCGGCCGACGCGGCGGGCAAGTTCCTGATAGGTGACGGTCTGCCCGTAGGGGATAAGACTCAGCGCGCTCCACACCTCGCGCTGGAAGTCCGTGCCGGGAAGGCAGAGCGGCACGCGGAATTCGCGCAGCCGGCCGGCGAAATAGTCCTTGAGCTCGACGGCGACCTGCGCAACGTGCTGGTTTTCGCCGGGCGCGATCGCGGCGTCCAATCTTTTCTGGAGCCGGCGAATCTGGGTCTCGAGCATCGGGCGATCGGCGAATTCGAGCAGGCAGAGACCCTCATCGCTCGCGCCCGCGACCATCGGGCCGAGCGGCGAGAGCAGGCGGGTAAAGACCAGCAGGCGCGATGAGCGGCTGCGCCCCGGCGTCTCGCCGAACAGGCGCTGGAAGGCCTCGCGGAATCCGCTGACCGATTCGTAGCCATGAGCGTAGGCCGCCTGCGTCAGATCCTCACCGTGGCGGATTCTCCCCAGCGCGCGGCCGAGCCGGCGCGCTCGCACGTAGCCGTGGAAGGTCATCCCATGATGAGTCTTGAACCAGCGGCGGACGCGCTCGGGCTCGATGGCGCGCGCGCGAAGATCCGCGTCGTGCCAGCGCCCGTCGGGATCATGCTCGATTTCGGCGAGCAGGGTTTTCAGCCACGCGGGCGGCTCGCCGGCAGAATCCAGCGGACGGCATCGCTCGCAGGCGCGGTAACCGGCGGCGAGCGCCTCGCGAATGGTGGCGAAGAACTCAACGTTTTCGGGTTTTGGCTTTTTGGCCGGGCAACTCGGCCGGCAGAAGATGCCGGTGGTGCGGACCGCGGTGAAGAACACGCCTTCGTAGCTGGTGTCGCTGGCCAGATACGCGCGGACCATCTCGTCCGTGGCGGGCAAGTTGGATCGAAGCATGGCGCCAATCTACGAACGGGAGCGCCGCGCGTCTACCGAAAAATCGACGGTGAATCGCTTGTGTCGCCGGCGTCTGCGATCGGCGCCGCCGAGACGCGATCGATCAATTGGGCGGCAAGGCGCAGCATCTCGCGCTCGGTCGGCGTGAGCGATTGCGCGATGGCGCGCGCCAGCCAGGCTTCCTGCGGAACCGCGTTCTGGTGTAGCACCGCGATGCCGCGCGTGGTGATTTGAATACGGGTGCGGCGATGGTCTTCCCGATCGGTGGACTTGGTGATCAGCCGGTCGGCCTCGAGCGCGGCAAGAATGCGGGTCAGCGACTGCGGTTGAAGCCGTTCGTGCGCGGCGAGCTGTCCGGCGGACATCGGGCCGCTGTAGAAAAGACGTCCCAGCGCACTGTACCGCGAGAGGCCGATGCTGGTGTCGCCGCGCTCGGAGCGGAGCCGGCGCTGCAAGCGCGCGACGCTGGTGCGCAGCAGCCGGGCCTCTTCGGCCAAGCGATCCGAACCCTCGGATAATACGCTCATGTGTAATATATTCCTGATCGCTCGACCGAACGCAAGTTCAGGATAGCTCGAATATAATAGGACTGATATTCATACGGCTCTGGCAAAGGCCGGAGCTTTGAGTCTATAATCGTACGCAATGCGTTCTAATATTGATGAGGCGAAGAAGCTTGAGGCACGGTCCGTCCTCGACCGGATGCGCGATGCGGTTCGACAGGACCCGATCGTCTGGGGGTTCGCGGCGCTGCTCGGAGTCGTGTGTCTGGCGTTGGCCGGGCGTTACGACACCTTTCGCAACGAGCTGTACTTCATCGTCTGCGGACGCCATCCCGCGTTCGGCTACGTCGATCTGCCGCCGCTGGTGGCGCTGATTGCCGCCGCGACCCAGCTCTTCGGCGACCATACCTGGCTGCTGCGCGTGCCGGCAATCGCCGCGACGGTGGCGTTGATACCGCTGACGGCGGCTTTCGCGCGCACGCTCGGCGGCAATCGGAGCGCGGCGTGGATGGCGGGGGTTGCGGTTGGTATGGCGCCGGTGCTGGTAGCGTTCGCGACCAACCTCGGGACCTCGACCTTCGAGCCGATCACGTGGACCGCCTGCGCGTACCTGCTGGCGCGCGGAGTCATCCACGACGATCGCCGCGCGCTGCTATGGGCGGGCGTAATCGCCGGCATCGGGCTCGAAGCGAAGTACGGGATCGGCATCTGGCTGATCGCGCTCGCGATCGGGACGGCCGCGACCACGGCGCGCCGGATCGTTTCGCGGCGCGAGCTTTGGTACGGGGCGCTGGCGTGCTTTGTGATCGGCGCGCCGAGTCTCGTCTGGCAGGCGATTCACGGCTGGCCGTTCTTCGTAATGATCCATTACGCGACCACGAAGAAAAATCTGACCGGCGGGACGATTCGGTTCGAGATCGGGCAGATTCTCGCGATGAACTTCGTGCTGGCTCCGCTCTGGATCGCAGGCGTGGTCGCGCCGTTCGTCAGTGCACGGCTCCGCGCCGCGCGCTTTCTGGCAATCGCGTTCGTCGCCGCGACCGTGCTCGTAATCGCGTCGCACGGCAAGGACTACTATCTCACGCCGGCTTATCCGACCATGTTTGCGGCCGGAGCGGTCGCGTGCGAGGGCGTGCGGCGCTGGCTTCGCGTCGCGTGGTTGGCGGGCGCGGCTGCGATGCTGCTTCCGGTCGTACCGGTGATACTGCCGATTCTCGATCCGCCGGCGCTGGCGCGCTATCTCGACGCGACCAACCTGCGGCCGCGGCCTAACGAACTCACGGCGATCGGCGCGCCGCTCACGCAGATCTTCTCGGACGAGCTGGGCTGGCGGCAGATGGAGCAGCAGGTCGCCGCGGTCTATCGCGCGCTGCCGCCGGCGGATCGCGCGCGCGCGGCGATAATGACTATCGACTATGGCGAGGCAGCGGCAATCGATGTCTACGGGCGCGACGACGGACTACCGCCTGCGCTGTGCGGCCAGGCGCAATATTTCCTGTGGGGCACGCACGGCTACGACGGCAGCGTCGTGATCCATGTCAACGGCGACCTGGAACGCTGGCAACAGATTTGCGACAAGGCCGAGATTGCGGGAACAGATCGGCGCGCCGTACGTGATGCCCTACGAGAACGAGCGCCCGATCATCGTGTGTCACGGGATGCACCGGCCGTTGCCGGAGATATGGGATCACTTTCGGCGCTATCAGTAGGCGCTGTGAGGCGACGGGCTAGCGCCCTGAGTTGGAAGTGCGCGGAGCCCAGGCAAATCGCTTCGCGTAGATCCTTCGGCTTCGCTTCGCTCACCTCAGGATGACATGGGAATTCGCGATCTGGGGAGCTTTCAAGCCGAGCGACTTTGGGAACTTCCGATTCAGGACGCTAGCTGATTTCCTCGAGCGTGCGGATCATCCGCACCACCGAGTCGACCGCGGTGCGCGCGTTGTCGATGCGATCGATCGCCTGCGCGTCGGTCATCCCGGGGCCCGTTATGCCCAGCGCCACGGGTTTGTCGAACTGCAGGGCGAGATCGCTGGCGACGCGCGCGGTCACGTGGGAGATCAATTCGTCGTGCAGCGTGTCACCTTTGATCACCGCGCCGAGGATCACCACGCCGTCAACGTCGGAACGCTGCAGCAGCTTTTTGATCGCCAGGCCCATGTCGTAAACGCCGGGGACGTGGACCTCGTGGCTGACCTGGACCGAGAGTGACTCGGCGTGCGCGCGGGCGCGATCGCGCATCAGCGCGGTCACTTCGCCGTTGAAGTCGGAAACCACGAGCGCGATCTTCACGCAATACCTCCGAGCGTGATCTGCTCCCGCACTTCAACGCCGTGGCTGCGGAGATAGCTCTTGAGGGCGGGAATCGGATGGGTGCCATAGTGCACGATCGAGGCGACGATCGCGGCGTCGGCCGCACCGGCGGTGAAGGCCTGATGGAGATGCTCGGGCTCGCCGGCGCCGCCCGATGCGATCACGGGAATCGTGACCGCGTCGCTGATCACGCGCGTCAGCTCGAGGTCGTAGCCGAGGTTGGTGCCGTCACGATCGATCGAATTGATACAGAGCTCGCCGGCGCCCAGCCGCTCGCCCTCGCGCGCCCAGGCGATCGCGTCCTTGCCGGTGAAATCGCGGCCGCCGTCGATCACGACCTCATACCCGGAGGGAACGGCCGGCCGCTTGCCGGTGGCCTTCACCTGCATCGAGAGCACGATGCATTGGCTGCCGAAGGCGCGCGCGCCCTCCGTGATGATCGCCGGATTGCGCACCGCGCCGGAATCGACTGAGACCTTCTCCGCGCCGGCCAGCAGCACCGCGCGCATGTCGTCGAGGGTGCGGAGGCCGCCGCCGACGCTGAACGGGATGAAAATTTCGCGCGCGACTGCGCGCACGACGTCGATCATAATCCCGCGCCGCTCGTTGGAAGCGGTGATGTCGTAGAAGACGATCTCGTCGGCGCCCTGAGCGTAGTAATGAAGCGCCATCGCGACCGGATCGCCGACGTCGACGTTTTCGAGAAAGCGCACGCCCTTGGTGACCTTGCCGTCACGCACGTCGAGGCAGGGAATGATTCGCTTGGCAAGCATGATCAGATCGCGAGCCGGCAGAAATTATCGAGCAGCTTCAGGCCGGCGGCGCCGCTCTTTTCGAGATGGAACTGGGTTGCGACGACATTGCCGCGCGCAATCGCGGCGGTGAACGTCACGCCGTGATCGCTCTCGGCGATCGCGACCGACGGGTCGTCGGGAAGCGGATAGTAGGAATTGACGAAGTAGAAGTGGGTGTTGTCGGGGACGCCGGCGAACACCGGATGGGCGCGCGTCTGGCGCACGCGGTTCCATCCGATTTGCGGGACCTTGAGCTGACGGCCGTCGACGGAGTTCGGATAGCGCGCGATGCGCCCGGCGACGAAGCCGAGACAGGGTGCGTCGTCCTCTTCGCTGCGATCAAAGAGCACCTGGATGCCGATACAAATGCCGAGGAACGGCCGGTGGCGCTCGATTACCAGCTCGCGCAGGACGGTATCGAGCCCGAGAGCGCGCAGGTTTTCCATCGTGGCGCCGGCCGCGCCGACGCCGGGCAGAATGATGCGATCAGCGGCTCGAATCCGCTCGGGACGGTCGGTGATCTCGCAGCGATGGCCGAGAAATTCGAGCGCGCTGGCGACGCTGGTGAGGTTGCCGGCCTTGTAGTCGACGATCGCGATCATAGGACTGAGGGGAAAATCATAGCGGGATTCGGGATGCCATCACAGGAGGCGGATCGCGGGGTAGCGGGCAGCGCGGATTCCCGATTCGGAGCCGGGATTCTTCGCGCGCCAGACAACGCAGACGCGCGAGAATGACGCGCGCGAGGCTTCAGGCTCCCAACACTTGAGGTGAGCCCGCCGCTCCGGCATTTCTCGCTTTGTGGTTGACTCTGGCGTTGCGCGCGGCGAAGATAAACAACCGACCGACCGGTCGGTTTATTACTCGGATTGGAGAATTGCGATGTCTTCTGAGCACGCGCCTACGATCTCTCCTTCCACCGTCGCGGCGACGGCGCCTTCGAAACCGCGCGCCGGGCGAAGCGTGCCCGGGCCGCGCGGGCCGCTCAGCGGATTGCCCCTGATACGCAAGCCGATCCCGTTTATCGAAAAACTCTTCCGCGAGTATGGCGACGTGGTCAGCGCGCGATTTCTGAATTTCCCGGTGTACATCGTCGCGCATCCCGAGGGCGTCAAGCACGTCCTGCAGGAAAACCATCGCAACTACACCAAATCGCGGGATTACGTCATCCTCGCGCGCTTGCTCGGGCAGGGGCTGGTCACGAGCGAGGGTTCAATTTGGCTTGCGCAGCGGCGGCTGATGCAGCCGATGTTTCACCATCAGAAAATCGCAGCGTTCGGCACGACGATGACCGACTGCACGCTGGGCATGTTGGATCGATGGAGCGGTATCGCCGGCCGTCACGAGCCGGTGGACGTAACCAGCGAGATGATGCGGCTGACGCTGGAGATCGTGGGACGCGCGCTGCTCACGATGGACCTGACCAGCCAGGCGGACACAATCGGGCGCACGATGACGACTGCCAACGAGCGCTTCGGCCAATTCGATATCGGGATGCTGCGCCGTGCCTGCCGACGCGGGAGAATTTCCGTTCCGCAAGGCGCGCCGGCGATGTTACAGCGGATCGTCGGCGAGCATGATCGCGAAGCGGCGACACGAAAACAGGGATACGGCGATTTGCTCTCGATGCTGCTGGCGGCGCGCGATGAGGAGACCGGCGAAGCGATGAGCGACAAGAGTTGCGCGACGAAGCGCTGACGTTGATACTCGCCGGCCACGAAACCACGGCCAACGCGCTATCGTGGACCTGGTATCTGCTCTCGCAAAATCCGGAGCCCGAGCGAAAACTGCACGCGAGTCGATGAGGTGCTCGGCGGGCGGCGCCCGCGATGGCCGATCTGCCGGCAAGCTGCCCTACACCGCGATGGTTATCGACGAGGCGATGCGAATTTATCCTCCGGTGTGGTCGGTTGGACGCGCGGCGATCGCCGACGACGAGATCATGGGCTATCGCGATCCCGAAAGGTGCAGCGTGATGCTCGAGCCAATGGCTGACGCATCGCCATCCAGAGTTCTGGGAGAATCCGGAGCGCTTCGATCCCGAACGGTTTTCCGCCGAGCGACGCGGCGGGCCGGCCCCGCTACGCCTACTTTCCGTTCGGCGGCGGGCCCGCGCCAGTGTATCGGCAACATCTCTCGCATTGACCGAGGCGACAACTGATGCTGGCCACGGTCGCGCAGAAGTATCGGTTGCGGATGGTCCCAGGGCATCCCGTGGAGCCGCAGCCGCTGATCACGCTGCGTCCACGCTATGGAGTGAAGATGACGCTCGAATCGGCGTAAAGAGATGTCGCGACCGGAGGTCAGTAACGAGCGCCGCAACCAGATCCTTGATGCGGCGGAGACAGTATTTGCGCGCAACGGGTTCGCGGAAGCGCGGATGGAATCGATTGTCGAGAATCGCGGCTCAGCAAGGGCGCGATCTACTGGTACTTCAAGAGCAAGGACGAAATTATCGGCGCGTCGCTGGCGCGAATGTTCGAGCGCTCGTTGCGCGACGTTGCCGAGCAGATCAAATCCGACCGCCCGGTCGTCGAGCGGATCATGACCGTCGCGCGATGCGCCACGGAACAGATCCGCCACGCGCGCCAACTGGCGGGCGTGGAGCTGGAGGCCTATGCGATGGCGGCGCGGAATCCCGCGATGCGCCGGCGTGCGCGGGGCTACTTCGACGCATATATAGACGCGTTCGCGAAACTGATCGCGGACGGAATCGAGAAAGGTGAGTTGCGCCCGGTCGATCCGCACAAGGCCGCAATCAGCGGCGTCGCGCTGTTCGAGGGCCTCACGCTGCTGTGGGTGGTGAACCCGGACCTCGACTTCGAGGAAGTGCTCGACCACGCGGCCGGGCTGATGCTCGCGCCGTTGGTGGAGGATCGTGGCGGCGTTCGGGGGAGGCACGGGCGCGTGGTGCCTAGGCGTGTCGCGTCGACGGTTCGCGAGGCGAACCGCTGACGCCGGGTAAGTTCGCGGACAGAGTGATCTCGACGTCTGACTGGTCGCAACTGTCTCCGGGCCGCGCTCAAATCTCCGCGCCGAGGTCCCGTTGACTCTGGTTCAGCGGCGCGTTTTCGTGGAGCGGCGCGCTTCCTGCCTAGCTTCCTGCGTGCGAGCGGTGATGGCCGGGATGCCGGCGCGCGTGAGGTGCTGGATGAAGTCGGCGAGCGGGCGTTCGGCGAGGCGGGCTGCTTGTCCCAGCGGGAGATGGCCGTCTTTGAAGAGGGCTGTGGCCAGGCCGAGCTTCATTCCGGGGAGCGTGAGGAGCGCGTCGTTATCGAGGTGGAAGATGACGGCCTCCGGGTGGTTGCCCTTCATCACGATTACCGGGGACTTCCTTGCCGCGCGCAGCGCTTCGGAGGGGTTGTTCTTCAGTTCGTGGACTTTGACGGCGTGCATCGGGGGTTAAGCCTCGGGCCCGGTAAAGAGATCAAGTGGTGTATCAGTTTAAAAAATCGCTTCGCGTTGATCCTTCGCCTGCAGCTCAGGATGACAAAAAAAGCCGCTCCTCTTGTCATTCCTGCGCGCGTGTCCCGCGCCGGTGGCGATGGCGCGTGCGAGAGCCTGTCCCGAGTCCGCCGAGGGAAATCCCGGATTCCGGGATTCCGGGATTCTTCGCGCGCCGGGCAAAGCAGACGCGCGAGAATGACAACCTGGCGGATTCAAGCTGAGACCTGCACCGCGGCGCAGCGCGGCGTTAATTTCGCGGTCGCCTGGCGCGTCTCGCGCGGGAAGCGCCTCGGCTTCGACGATCTGAAGTTATCGCAACGTAAGACAGCATTTAACCACGAAAGTCCGAGGCTGGTCTGCGAGAAATGGATGGGCGGCGTAGCATGGGTCAGGAGGATTTGCACCGCTTGCGCAGGACCTCCAAGTCGTCGACGCCTTCGCGGGCGCTGCCGGCGATTGCCGGGATGCCGGCGGGCGTGAGGTGCTGGATGAAGTCGGCGAGCGGGCGTTCGGCGAGGCGGGCTGCTTGTCTAGATTGCTGTCTACATCACGCAAGCTGCTCTGGAATTTGCTCCGTTCGCTTTGGGGGGTTCTGCGTTTTCACGCGGACGCGCTTCACAATTTGTTCGCGTACATGAGTCCGCAGTCAGCAAGGCTTAGAGGGGTCCAGAATATCTTTGGTGGAGAGCCGTCAACAGTTCGTAGTGCTCCTGGTCTGCGAGCTTGATCGCAGCCATATATTCCTTTCGAATAGTCCCGGCATTTCCGATCCCCTCTTCCGGCCATTGGACGGGAGATGCTTTGAATCGTTTCAGCCAGATATTGGCGAGGAGCCGTGCCCATCGCCCATTCCCGTTGACGAACGGGTGGACCTTTACCGCGCGATGATGCAATCGGACGGATTGTTCGACGAGGCTAAAGCTTTTGTATTCCTGCCATGCTGCAAGGTCGTCAAGGAGGTTCTTCAGGTCATGATCAATCTGTTCTTTCGGAACGCCGATATTCAAATCGGTCATACGTCGCTTGCCCGCCCAGTTCCATACTTCGCCGAACATCTCCGAATGTAGCTTGTAACACCAATCGAGAGTGAAAGGTGCTTGCCGTTTCGAGGGAGTAGCGGCCAAGTACTTGCTGAATGCCTTGCTTATGTTTCTCGCTTCCGCAGTGAACAGCTGAGGGCGCGTGCTGACGTTCGCAGGAATCAGCCCGCTCACGTCATCAATCGGCGTTGCTCCAGGCGGCTCGATGAATAGAGGTTTGCGTTTCACCTATCCCCACAGTCGGCGTTGCGACCCGCTAATCAATTCCGAAGCGATCGCGTCCTTGATTTCTCGGAGGTCTCTTTTGGAAACGGCTTGCGCTTCCAAACTAGAGGTTCCCTGAACCATCGCAGCAAGCTGCGTCGCCTTTTTTTCTGCCTGCTCGCGGCGGAATTGGTGCGGCGTGGCAGTAGGAGTGGGCCGCAGTTCAACCCCGAGGGCGCTGGCGATGAGTAATACGGTGCCCAAGTTCGGGCTGGGTTCCTGAGCGGAGAGCACCCGTTGCACCGTTCGCCCGCCCAATCCGGCACGGCGTGCAACGACCGGCCGACTCATCCCCAGTTCTTTGCGCCGACCTTCAAGACATCTGATTAGGCCGACCGCAAGATCGGTTTGCGTAGTGTTGGTCATTTTTGTTTCTCAGCAATGCCAAATCTAGCTATATATGACACTAAAGTCAAGTGAAACAATGCCATATATGGCATCATTTAGGGCGACCAGATGTATGGTTTGGGTATCGAACGAAAGGTCGATCAGCCGTCCGCCCGCCGGCGGCGCATCCCGCACCGGCTCACGCCGCGGAACAGCGCCTGCCCGTTCTGGTATCCGGGGAAGCGACTCAGCCGCAGTGTCACCTGGACCTTAGCGGCGTGGTCTCGGTTTGCGCGTTTTGTGGTGCGTCCGCTTGAGCGTGAATTTCTTTAGAGCGTCGAGATCTTCACCGGCTTCCTGCGCGCTGCCGGTGATTGCCGGGATGCCGGCGCGCGTGAGGTGCTGGATGAAGTCGGCGAGCGGGCGTTCGGCGAGGCGGGCTGCTTGTCCTAGCGGGAGATGGTCGTCTTTGAAGAGCGCCGTGGCGAGGGCGAGCTTCATGCCCGGGAGCGTGAGGAGCGCGTCGTTATCGAGGTGGAAGATGACGGCCTCCGGGTGGTCGCCCTTCATCACGATTACCGGGGACTTCCTTGCCGCGCGCAGCGCTTCGGAAGGGTTGTTCTTCAGTTCGTGGACTTTGACGGCGTGCATCGGGGGTTAAGCCTCGGGCCCGGTAAAGAGATCAAGTGGTGTATCAGTAAAAAGAATCGCTGCGCGTTGATCCTTCGCCTGCGGCTCAGGATGACAAAAAAAGCCGCTCCTCTTGTCATTCCTGCGCGCGCGTCCAGCGGCGCTGGCGATGGCGCGTGCGAGAGCCTGTCCCGAGTCCGCCGAGGGAAATGCTGGATTCCGGAATTCCGGGATTCTTCGCGCGCCGGGCAAAGCAGACGCGCGAGAATGACACGGCAAGGAATCGCGCAGAAGCAGAATCGTCACTATGATCGGCAAGACTCAATAGTATGGGAATGTAGCATAGGAATATCGATGGGAATATATCCCGGGAATGCAGTCGGGAAGGCCCTGAACCGCCGCTGGCTTAGGCCGAAATAGATCGGGTCCGAGGACGATCGAGCGCCAACATGCGATCGGGCGATCTATTTTAGAGCTCGCCTAGATCTCGGCGCGGATGTCGCGATCGTCGGAGAGGACGCGGACCTTGACGTGGCGCTCGTCGGCGCCGAGCGCGCCCCAGTGCATCGCGAAGTTCTCGAGCTGCGCGTCGGCGGAAAATTTCGCCGAGACGCCCATCACGATTTCGTCGACGCCGAGGCGGAACGCGGTGTTCGCGATCGCGAATTGCTGATCGTTGGAAACTACCACCATCGGGCGGACGGCGCGGCCGTGATCCTCGCAGACCTTGACCACCTTGCTGAAGAGTTTTTCCTCGTCGCTGGTGAAAGGCTGCGCGCCTTCGCTGGAGGCGAGCCCGCGCTCGTTGCGGACGGTGAGCGCGATCAGCTCGGCGTCATCGGGCTCGCTCAGATAGCGATGCAGATGGGCGAGATTGCCGGGATCGCGAATCGCGATCAGCTTGCGCGTCGCGTGGCCGGTTTCGGCGTGGCCGTTTCCGCAGTGATCGAAATCCAGCGGCTGGCCGTCCTCGATCGTCTCAAGTTGAACTTCTCGGGCTCCTCGCCGTACTCGTGCGCGACCGCGCCGTTGATCCGCTCCGAGATGCTGAAGAGCACGAACAGGATCGCGGTGAAAGAGACTCCCCATACGGTCGCGACTTGCTTGGTGAGCAGGTTGATCAGCGCGGTGGCGAGCAGCACCAGAAACGTGAGCGCCAAGCCGAGCGGGAAATCCTGGCCGCCGGGCCGAAAGAAGGTGAGGTTGAGCGGCATCCGCCACAAGCCGGTGATATTTCTGGCGATAACGCAGGACCAGCACCGAGAGGCTCTTGAAGACGAAACTCCAGACCACGCCGAAGGCGTAGGCCTCGCCCAGGATATACATGTCGCCGCGCGACAGGATGATGGTCGCGATTTGCAGGCCCGCGACCAGGTTCACGATCCGGTAGTTGGTGCCGAAGCGTTTGTGCGGAAGGCGGAACCAGTCGAGCATCACGCCGTCTTCGGCCACGCGCGTCAGCACGCCGACCGACCCGACGATCGCGGTGTTGACCGCGCCGGCGAGAATCAAAAATCCGACGAACACCACGAACACGCGCAATGCGATCCGCGCCCACAGCGGCCCGACCATGTACATCGCGAGACCGCCGATCAGATCGTCGCCATACTTCGCCATCCGGACGCTGTCCGGGATGATCATCACAGCGAAGAATGAAATCAGCCCGGTCAGCAGCAGGCTGTAGATGAAGATGATGAAGCCAGTGCGCAGCAGGTTCTTGAGCTTGGGCGCCTCGATCTCGCGATTCACCTGCGCGAGCGATTCCTCACCCGACATCGCGAGGATCGAATGGCCGAACGCGATCAGGATGCCGAGCGCGCCGAACGTGCGGGCCGCCGGCAGATGCGTTAGCCATCCCAGCGAGTCGTGGGTGAACGTGCGGCTCGAAGGGCGGCAGATGCGCCCCGCGGAAGTAGCAGCGTCATGCCGCACCAGACGATCATCACGACCGCCATCACGGTGGTGACCTGCATGATGCGCATCGCCTTCTCGCTGGACTCCTCGATGCCGAGGATGTTCTGCCACCAGAAGTAGACCGTCGCCGCGATCGCGAATACCGCCGCAGTGAGGTCGGGCGGAAGCGCGAACTGATATGCGCCAGCTTCAGCAGTTCGTTCATCAGGCCGGTGATATACTGGCCGGCAGAGACGCCGCTGATCGGGCCGGTCAGGATGTAGTCGAACATCAGCGCCGAGACCGACAACTTGGCGAGCGTCGAGCCCATCGCTTCTTTCACGACCCGATACACGCCGCCGCGCGTGAACATCGAGCACGACTCGACATAGACCGCGCGCACCGCATACGAGAACAGCATCACGGCCAGGATGAAGTAGGGCGCGGAGCGGCCGACCGCCTGCTCGACGATTCCGCCGATGTAGTAGGCGGTCGAGGCGAGGTCGCACAGCACCATGGCCGCCGCTCTCCAGAACGAGATGAAGACGTCAGCATCCCGGTGGTGATGACGATTACCTTGGTCTGCTTGCCGATAATCGCAGCGGGCGGAGTGGGCGCACCCTTCGCGACTGATGGTGGAACCTTGGGATTAGCGGCCAAATCGAGCCTCCGACATTTTCAAAAAGAAATGCCCCCTTTCATAAAGCAATCTTCGCGCCCGCGGATTTACGGCCAGACTCGCGAATCGACCAGCATTGGGATTGCGACACGCAATGCTGTGGTCTGAATCCTGGTCGTGCAATCTGCAATGGCAAACGCTTGCGCGACGCGCCCGCGAGGGCGGTAGAATGACGGAATGACCAGCAGCGCGGGCAGCGGCGGTGGCGGCCTGCGATGGTCGATCGCGGGGCGGGTCTGGCTGACCAACCTGATCCTGGTGCTGCTGATGGCGGCGCTGGGCATGGTTGCGATCTCGCGGATCGCGGTCCTCGAAAGCGCCGTCAACCGGGTGCTCTCGCGGAACTATCGATCGATAGAAGCAGCTCACGGCATGTCGGCCGCGATTGCCGATCTGCGCACGCGCGATCTGAGCGCGTCACAAGCGCAAGAAAATTTCCAAAACTGGCTCAAGGTGGAGCAGCAGAATCTGACCGAGCCCGGCGAGGATCGGCTGGCGGCGCAGATCGCCGCCGACGGTGACGCCCTCTTTAGCTCTGCCAACGCGACGCCCGCCCAGAGCAGCGAGCCCGCGCTGCGGCTCGAGCGCGACCTCGCCGGCCTGGTCGCACTGAACGAGCACGCGATGTTCAGCGCCGATCGTCATACCGTTGCGGTCGCCCGCAAGCTCCGCACCGAGGAGCTGTTCCTGGTGCTGACGGTAGTGGTGCTGCTGGGCGCCTCCAGCTACCTGTTCGCGCGCACGCTCGCGGTGCGCCCGCTCAACCAGCTCGCCGAGACGCTGCGGCGGATCGACGACGAGCGCGCGCTGCGCGCGATGTCGCCGCCGCGCAGTGCCGAACTGGCAACGCTGGCCAACGAGCTTAACGCGATGGTGGAACGCCTGGACCGCGACTACCGTTTGCGGCTCGACGAGCTGCTGCACGAGCGTTCCAAGACCTCCGCGATAATCGAGAGCGTCGAGGACGGCTTGATCGTGCTCGACAACCAGGACGCGATCGTGCACATCAACGAGGTCGCGGGCGCGATCCTCGATCTTGAGCCGCAGAGCGTCGTGGGCCACAAGCTTGACGAACTGGCCGCGCAGAACGCGCACGTTGCGCGGGTGATAGCGGTGCGGCGACACGAAGCGAATCAGCGCGGCGAAAATCAGCTCACCGCAAGTCCTGAGGAGCGCACCAACGGTTTCGCGCCGGCCGAGTTCAAAGTTTTCGTCCGCGGCCGCGATCATACCTATCTCGCCGGCGAGCTGTCCTGGACCGGGCCCGGCGGCGATCGGCTCGGGACGATTGTCCTGCTGCGCGACGTGACCTTCGTTCGCGATCAGGAGCGCGCGCGCACCAATCTGATCGCGACGCTCTCCCACGAGCTCAAGACTCCCCTCACCTCGCTTGCGATCGGCGCGGAGTTGCTGGCCGAGGCGGCCGTCGCCGAGACCGGCGCGCGCCAGCGCGAGATCCTGACGGTCATCCGCGATGACGTGGGCCGCCTGCAGACTATCGCGAGCGGCCTGCTCGACGCCTCGCGCAACAGCAACGCGCGCATCGGCGTCGAGCGGCGCCCGATCCTGCTCGACCGCATAGTGCGCGAGGTCTGCGCGCCGTTTAAGATGCAGGCTGACGAGAAGCGTATCGAGTTGGCGGTGAGCGGCGACCAACAGCCCGTGCCGATCTGGGGTGATCCGATCAAGCTGCCGTGGGTGATAACCAATTTGCTCGGCAACGCGTTGCGCTACACGCCGGAGCGCGGCCGGATCGCGGTCGAGATCCGATGCGAGGCCAAGACGGCGCGCGTGATCGTGAGCGATACCGGGCCGGGGATCGACGAGGCGGTGCTGCCGCGAATCTTCGAGCCCTATGCGCAATTCCCCAACGAGCCGGCGCACGCCGGCTCGGCGGGCCTGGGACTTTATATCGCGAAGGAAATCGTCGAGGCGCACAACGGCCGGATTTTCGCCGACAGCCGGCGCGGCGCGGGCAGCAGCTTTACGGTCGAAATTCCGATTCGGGAGGAAGTGATTGGCTAACATTCTGGTGGTCGACGACGACCGCAACATCCGCCGCATGATTGTCGCCACGCTCGAACCCGCGGGCCATCGCGTGACCGAGGCCGACAGCGCCGAGCAGGCGCTCGCGATCCTCGCCCGCGGCGGCGTCGAGCTGCTCGTCTCGGACGTGCGGATGGCCGGGATGGACGGTTTCAAGCTGCTCGCCGAGGTCAAGCGCACCAGCCCCGAAATTGCCGGTGATCATGATGACCGCGTTCAGCTCGATTCCCGACGCGGTCGAGGCGATGCGCCGCGGCGCGAGCGACTACGTTCCCAAGCCGTTTAGCGCCGAGCACATCCGGCAGGTCGTGGCGCGCGCGATGGAGCTGCAGAAGCTGCGGGTCGAGAACACTACGCTCAAGACCAGGCTCGAGCGGCTCGCCACGCCCGGCGCGTTCCTCACGCACGGACCGCACAGCCGCAAAGTGGCCGAGACCGCGGCGCAGGTCGCAGGGAGCGACGCGACCATCCTGATCACCGGCGAGAGCGGCACCGGTAAGAGCCTGCTCGCGCGGTATATCCACGAGCAGAGCCCGCGCCAACCCGCGACCGTTCGTGGAGGTCGCCTGCACCACGCTCAGCGAGCATCTGCTGGAGAGCGAGCTCTTCGGCCACGTGCGCGGCTCGTTTACCGGCGCGATCAAGGACAAGCCCGGCCGGCTCGAAGCGGCCGAGGGCGGCACCGTCTTCCTCGACGAGATCGGCGACCTCTCGCCCGAGCTCCAGTCCAAGCTGCTGCGCTTCCTGCAGGACAAGAACTTCGAGCGCGTCGGCGGCGCACAAACCCTGCAGATCGACGCGCGGATCATCGCCGCCACCAACCAGGGGCTCGAACAAGCGGTGCGCGAGAAGCGCTTTCGCGAGGACCTGTACTATCGGCTCAACGTGATCGAGATTCCGGATGCCGCCGCTGCGCGACCGGCCGGGCGAGATCGTCCCGCTGGCCGAGCATTTTATCGAACAGGCCGCGCTGACTCATCACAAGTCCGGCCTCGCGCTCGAACCCGAGGCACGCGCCGCGTTGAGCGCCTACCCCTGGCCCGGCAACATCCGCGAGCTGCGCAACGCGATCGAGCGCGCGGTAATCCTGAGCCGCGGCAGCTCGATCGCGCTCAGCGATCTGCCCGACAAAATCGTCGCCGAGCCGCGCCGCAGCGACGGCACGCTCACGCTCGAAGATCTGGAGCGCCGCCATATCGAGACCGTGCTCGAACAGGCGGTAACGCTCGACGAGGCCGCCGACATGCTCGGCATCAACGTCGCAACGCTATGGCGCAAACGCCGCAAATACGGGCTGGAGTAGGATTCGGCGGTCACCGTAATGAGCTACCCCGTCCCCGCAATGAGTCTAGCTCTTTGCCGCCGGAAAGTCGTAAAGCCTAAGCGTGATTTCGTCCCCTACGAGGTCCACTTCAAGGAGTTGGTTGATCGGGTCGCCCAATTCGGCAAGCCGCGTCAGCGCGGCGCGAAACAGCAGGACCTGCTTTTCCTGCGGGAGATTCGGCACCAGTATGACAAGCCCGGGATGCAAATCCTTGGCTGTATAGAGTGACCGGAAATCGCTGGCGTTATTAGTGATCAAAACGAAATCGTCCTTGATGGCATGGTCGCGAATGTTCCAATCTTTCCAGCTCGTCTTTCCGAGATGCGCAATATGATGAGCCTCAAATCCCGCTTTCTCGGCTTCGCGCACGAGTTCAATGGTCAGGCATTCATCGACGAGAAACCTCACGTCGCCGCCGCGTCCCCTAGACGGACGCGAACCGGACGGCCGTTGGGGCGGCCCCGCCAGGACTGTTTGCGCGGCCGGCCGCGCAGCGGATGGGCGCCGGCATAGAGCGGCGCAAGGTGAATCATTTCATCCGTGAGCCGTGGATATCCGCGGCGCAGTGTTTCCGCCGTCTCGCCCTGGCTTAGAAGGTCCGCGATCATGTGAATCGGGATGCGTGTGCCGCGAAAAACGGGAACTCCTCCAAGAACCTCTGGGTCAGCATTGGCCAGTCCTTCGGCCCGCCGCAGCTCTTTAATGCGCCGCGCCATGTCCTGCCAGGACGGCCGGATATCCAAAGTGAGCGCTCCGACTGCAACGGTCTGAGCGCCTTCCGCCACGGCAGCGCTAATCGCCTTGAAAAGCTTCTGGCGGAACGAAGGCGTCGTGTCACTGACGAGCTCGCGCTCAAGCGACAAGAAAAGGAGAGCGGACGCGTCAACCAGACGAAGCGATTTCTCCCCGTGCCTGCCTCTGACATGAGCCGCGACGGTCCTTTTGTCGATTGCGTTATTGACCACCTTGACGGGCAGACGAGTTAGCGCCGCCGCTTCGGCTGTGGTGAAAAGTGGCTGTTCGTGCGTCGTCATTGCAGACTCCACAATATATTCTCCAGCTAGAGAACATATATGACAGTTCCTCTTTTTTCAAGGACCGGGAACAGCATGAGGCGTCTCCTTCAGAAAAGACAAGGAACTTCCGAAAACGCGTCGTACCCAAACAAAGAGAGATCGGGCCCAAGTTACCGCAGTCGGGGACAGCACTCATCCGGCGACAGTGGTTAAGATGAGCGCAGTCTCTCCAACATGCGGTAAGTGTCCTTGGCAGAATCTAAGCTATCGGCGAACGAGCTGCGATCCTCCGCATACGAGAACGAATTCACTAGCTTCTTAGTAAGCTCGATGAGTTCTTTGATCTCGTCATACGTGATATTGGCGAGCTTAAACACCGCCTCGATGTCAAGACGGTCGGTCACATGGCCGACGTGATTGTTCCGCAGGATCGCGACTTTCTTCCAGATGGCCTTCGCACGAGTGTAGTCTGCATTCAGCGACGCCTTCAGCTCGGCTGATGCCCCTTCATGTAGTCGTCCCATATTTACTGTGTCGCGACGATGCTCATAGATGGCGTAGAGAATTACGACTATGGCGAGGAAATGAGCCTGGGTACTGGATGCGAAGAATCCAAGATAGCGGTTCAGGGTGTCTACGTACTTCGCTCTGTCGTCCTTGTTCTTGTAAATCCAATAGATCCGCTGGTGCAGGTCTGCAGCCAAAGCGGAGTCGTGGAGCTGCTTGATTAACTGTGTTCGCGAGTTCGCGTTAGCTTTGGGATCGGGAGTATGTACTTACCTCAAATCCCGTGGAAATCGGTGCCCGGGGTAGGCGGATTGATTCTCGCCTCTTGAACCCTACTCAAGTTCGTAAATTGTAGAACCGGGCATCACCATCATACAACTGTCCGACATGCGCGGGCCAATACTGGATTTCAAGGTTGTCTTGCTGATTTGAATCCATGGATGGCCGGGATAGGCAAAGATGCCTCTCACTTCAATCGCTAAAGGATTCAAATAACGGACGAAGAGAAGTTCATTGCCATGAAAATCTTCCACGACAAACGTGCTCACATCCGGTCTTCGAGCGCAAACGTTGCCAACCGCATGTGGATGATTGTCATCGACATAGGCGAGTTTGACGCCTTCTTTGTCGTAAATTTTAGCGCTGACCGAAAGGCCGCGCGCATCTCTCGTGATGGACAGTAACGTGTCGGCTGGCAGGGCCCCAATCGGAGTAGTTCCAATCACGGTCGTGCGCCCGATAATGCGGGGCCAGCATTCGTCCCGAAGAACACAAATGCTAGGTCTTTTCTGCTATTCGGCACGGGCAGACAAGGGTTTGGCGGCGATGGTAGCGCGGATGGGGTCAGAACCTCTTCGCTTTGGATCGGTGAGCACAGGAGCCAGCCCGTAACACGTTCAACGTATTGTGCGGACGCAAAAATGATCAGTGCGCCAGCGACCACAATACCGGCGTAATACCCCGAACACCAAAGAGCTAATTGAATTCCATGAGTAATTATCAACAGAACGACCCACCCCCACAGAAGCCAGACGCCAACCAGCGGATCGAACTTAAAAATAACAGCACCAATGGGGCCGACGATAAAAATGAGATAATCGATGCTCTTGCGAACTTGCGTGAAACTAAGCAGGGCGAATCGTGGGCTTTCGGGTTTTCCTGCGGATTCGTTGCCGGCTTTCTGCTGTCCATGCTCTTGGGTCATCGGTAAGATTGTCTAAACCCCCGTCTTGTGAAGTCTTTACACTTGACTCAAAGATAAAAATCTGCGATCATTCAATCATGGCAAAAGGACAAAGACCCGTCGCTTCCGACAAATCGGCAATCGTGGCCGCGCTTCCATTGGCATGCTCCGATGAACTGGCGGCAGTCGAGTTCATTGAAGACCAGCGTTGGGGAGAAACCGGCCCGTGCTGTCCTCAGTGCGGCGATACCAACGTCTACAAGATGAAGGACCGCAAGACTGGTGGGCGCAACAAACGATTTCTCTGGAAGTGTAACGGCTGCGGAAAGCACTACAGCCCGCGAACTGGGACCGTCTTCGAGGATTCGCGGATTCCAATGCGCCACTGGTGCTATGCGTTCTGGAAAGCGAGTTCGTCGAAAAAAGGTTTCAGCGCCTTGCAAATGAAGCGTACGATCGGCGTCACCTACAAGTCGGCGCTGTTTATGATGCACCGGGTTCGCTTCGCGATGGCCGAAGACTACCGTGGACAGCCGAAGCTGAGAGGGACCGTGGAAGCCGAGGAAGCCTACATCGGCGGCAAGCCGCGCAACAAGGGATCGCATCCGGCGTCGTGTGAAAGGCTGGCTGAATAAGAAAACGCCGGTCGTCTCGCTCGTCGAGCGCGGCGGGAAGATTCGCTCGTTTGTGACGCCAGACGTAAACGCCGCGAACGTCGGGCGGATTCTGGAAGAGAATGTCACGCGCGCATCGCATCTGATGACCGACAGCGCTCCGCTCTACATGCTCAGCAACATCGGCAAGCGATTCGCGCGCCACGGCATGACCGACCACTCGAAAGGCGAGTACGCGAAGCCGGACGGCACACACAGCAACACCGTCGAATCTGCGTTCTCTCTGCTCAAGCGCGGCATCTATGGAACTTTCCACAACGTCAGCCGAAAGCATTTGCATCGATACGTTGCGGAGTTTGATTTCCGTTGGAACGCGCGCAAGATTGATGATGGAGCGCGGACCGCCCTCGCAATCAAGAGGTCGCAAGGCAAACGGCTGCGGTATCGCGAGCCATTGGCGACGCCTCCCCCGACCCCCGTGCAAGGTACGCCATTTTGATATATGCTGCGAAATTGGTGCCGGGGAGGGGAGTTGAACCCCCACGGGCTGTCAGGCCCACAAGATCCCAAATCTTGCCTGTCTACCGTTCCAACACCCCGGCATCCTTACTTCCTCGCCTGTTGTCGCTAGAAGGGTATGTCCTCGTCGTCCATTGGGGGCGGGGACTCGACGCCCGCGCTAGTCGTCGGCGCGAGGTTGCTCTTAGTCCACGTCGGCAGTTCAGACTCCCGTGCCTCGCCGCGAGCAACGTTGTTGAGAATCGTCCAATATTCCCGGAGTTTATCGAACTTCAGGTGCTCCTCATCGATCTGCCAAACAAAATAATGCGTTTGTCTATGGAACCAGCCACGCCAGAAGGCCCCGTTCTCGGTGACGCATTTCCACACAATTTGTTCGGTATGGTCGAGCATGAAGGGGTAGCGAAGGGCAAGCTTCGCGAACCGATCCGCTGGAACGACATCCCAGAGCCCGTCAGCTACATCGCGGATTGTAGTGCGGGTGAGGGGACCACCGGGATACTCTTCGCCCTCCCAGATTACGATCCTGCTCAGGCTGTCATCGATCGCCCACTCAACATAACTCGACAAGGTTCGCCGCTGTTTGCGTGCGGCAAGTTCTGCGAGATATCTCAATTTCTGATCGAGCCGGATACTAACGGTTTCAGACCTTGTGAACTTTCCGCTTCGACGGCTGACGCGAGGAGCAGCGGTGCCTGCTTGGTTTGGCTGCAAAATGTAATCGGCCATCGTTGTCGCCTCGGTGCTGCAAATGTCGGAAACGTTCTGATTTGTTTATCACCAGATGTGTGGTTGCGCAATACATCTCAGCACGGGTCCGCAAACGGCAGCAAAACGTTTGCGTGTGTGGAGTCTATAAATGATTGAAAACATTGCGGTTTTGCCGGATGGGCGGATGAATACAAAAAGTGCCGCTGCGTATCTCGGGCTAGCGGTCCATACGCTCGCGATCAAGCGGTGCAACGGGACTGGCCCCAAGTTCGTCAAACGCGGGCGCGTTTTCTACTACCGCGAGGATTTGGATGAATGGCTCCGGGCTGCGCGCGTTACCAGCACGGCCCAGAGATCGGCCATGGCGAGCGCATGAAAAAGAAACCAGCGAAGCGCGGGCCGAAGCCAGAAATTCTCAAGCTTGAGGGCGACTGGAAGGACAATATCAAGAAGGCCCTCGGCGTGAAGCGCCCGACTGGCGGATGGCCCAAGCCCGAACCCAGCAAGAAGAAATCAGACTGAATGGCCCCGGTTCGCGGCGACGAAAACTCTACCAATCAGCAAATTTGAGGTAAGTACATACTCCCGTTTGGGATTCATAGCTCCGTATAGCCGACACCTTTGTCAGCCACGCTCATCACCCAACGATAGGTCTGATCGAGGGAGATATTGGGGGCGAGTGTTCATCGTTTTATCAAATAGAAATCCGCTCCACGATATTGCGCGTCATGCGCCGCCGCCTGCGATCATAATTCTACGTGGTCCTCGGGTCTCGAGTGTTCGGCGAGGTACTGAACGTCCTCGAGGGGCACGTTCTGATTGAGCAAATCTGTCACGACCGTAACCCGGAAGCTTTGCGGAGAGAAGAGGTGCGGCAGGTCGGCGTCCACAAGACGCCGCTTGAGCATTTTCCCGCATGGAGTGCGCCCTCAGTCCCGCCGCTGTCAGTCGCTTGCGCTTGCCGTCGGCCGCGCGGAAGAGGGGCATTTTGTCGTCTTGGCCGACGACACCGGCGGCATCCAAATATTCCCGCAGCTAGGCATTCAGATCGTGGCAAATACGGGCTCGAGGAGGATAAGGAATCGAGATGGCTAATCTCAACGCCAAAGTCGCGCTTGCGTTCGCGGTCATGCCTGACAGTGGGCCGCAGAAGTTGATCGAATGGGCGCGGGCGGCGGAAGACGCGGGCTTCGCGGGAGTATTCGTGACCGAGGCCGACAACGACGCGTTGGCTTGCGCGCTCGCGGTGGGGCTCCATACAAAGCGGCTCACGCTCGGCACTGCGATCGCCAACATCTATCTCCGCCATCCGGTGCTGCTCGCCAACGAGGCCGCCGCGGTACACGAATTCACCGGCGGCCGCTTTGTCCTGGGCCTCGGTACCGGCCATCGCGAGGGCAATTCCGCGCTGGGTATCGAGATGGGCAATCCGCTCGCGCGGATGCGCGAAACCGTCGCGCGGCTGCGCAAGGCGCTGGAGGGTGGGCAGACCGGGCCCCGCATCAGCGGTGCGAAGCTGCCGATCTATCTGGCGGGGGTATCGCGCCCGATGGTGAAACTCGCGGGTGAGATTGCCGACGGCGTGATCTTCAACTTTTTTCCGCCTGCGCGGGTCAAGGAGGCGATCAGCGAGCTGGCCGAGGGCGCGCGAACCGCGGGCCGCGATCCCAAAGCGATCGAGGCCACGCTGTTCGCGACCGCTTTTATCTCCGATGACTTGGAAGCCGCGCGCCGGCCGGCGCGCAAGCTCCTCTCACGCTACGGTGCGCTGCGCTTTTACGGCAACATGATGGCGCACGCCGGGTTCGCCCGCGAGATCGAGGCGATTCGCGCCGCGCGCGGCAATCCCGAGGCCGCGGTCGCGGCGGTCAGCGACGCGATGATCGACGCGACGCTGCTCGTCGGCTCGGAGGCGCGCGTCCGGGAACGGATCGCGGAACTGGCCGCGCCCGGCGTTGGCACCGTGATCGTGTTCACCAATCCGGTGAACGAAGATCGCGACCACGCGGTCAAGCGCACAATCCGCGCGCTCGCCCCTTAGCTGCAGCAGTGACGGTACGTGAAGTCCTGGGTAGTGGGCGGTTTAGGAGTCGGATGGCCGGCAGGGACGCCGGCCACTACCCCAAAATGAAGCTCCCGCGTTGGGTAGGGGCCGGCCTCCGTGCCGGCCCGCTGTCAAAACCGCCCACTAAGTCCTGGCACTGCTCGCGCGCGACGTTTGGTTCCTGGTAGTGACGCGCGCACTGCACCTGCCGCCCGGGCTCACCCCGACGCGCTCGAATCGCCGCTGAGCATCGCGAAGAACATCTTGATGCGCTTGTAGTTGACGCCGAAGTCGCCGATCCCGACGCGCGATTTCGACCGCATCTCGACCAGGCTCCCCGGTCCGTCCGCCGCCGGGCGCACCTGGATCACGAAATCGTCGTTGAAGTGAAACAGCCGCGAGGTGGCAATTCCCTCCAGCGTGTGCGCCTTGGGATCATCGACGGTTATCAGCCAGGTCGGGACTTCCTTCGCCGCGGCTTCGACCTTGGCGAAAGTGGCGTCCGGATCGGACGGCATCTTCAGCGGCGCCAGTTCGTCGTAGCCGGCCGCTTGGCGTTCCGCATACCGCTGCTTGTCGTATTTCATGTCACGGCCCTGATTCGCGGGAAACTGGGGCGCGCGGGTGAACTCGGGTGGATTGTCGAAGTCGGTCGTGATGTCGTTGATCGCGGGATATTTGCGCCCGCTCAGGAAGAGCAGCAAGATCGGCACCGCGACGGCCAGGCTCAGGAACGTTCCAAACTTCGCGCGGGGCCGCACTGCCGCGCGCGCCGGCGTGCGCGTCATGAAAATTCCGATCAGGCCGAAGGTCAGGCCGATGATACTCAGCACGAACCCGAACGCGAAAAGCTGAAAACCCTGGAACGGCGCCATGTAGTAGTAGTGCGCGCCCAGAACTCCGACCGTCGCCAGCACCACCGCCAGGATTGCGTCAAAGAAAGACAGCCAGGCCGGAACCATGATTTTCCTCGCTGCGGGACCACGCCCGCGTTATCGTTGCCTTACGCCCTAATCCCCCGCGCCACGAACTGCGGCAGAACGAAAAGATAGTTACGAGTCTCGATCGCGCGCTCGACCGCGCGCAACCATGCTTCGATCTCCTCCGCCGTGATTTGTCCCGAGTCGCGCGCATAGCGCGCGAAACTCGCCCGCAGCATCGGGAGCGACCGCCCCACGGTGTCCGCGCCCGCAAACACCTCGACCTTAACGTCGCCGAGACCGGCTTCGCGGAACAAACCGTAGAGTTGCCGCCCGATGCGCGGCTCCCGGATTGCGATCGCTTTGGCCGCCGCGATGATCTTCGCAGTCAGTGGGCGCGCCGCTGCACCCAGTTCGATCGCGATCATGTCCCAATCGCTGTCCACGGCAACCACCACGCCGCCCTTCGCCGCCACGCGCGCCATCTCGATCACGGTTTCCGGCGGCGAATCAACGTATTCAAGGACGTTCTTGCAGAAGACGCGATCGAAGCTCGCGTCGGGAAACGGCAACGGCGGAAACGGGCTGCATACGAAATTCGCATTGAGCGCGGCCTGTTGCGCGCGCTGCGAAGCACGCGCGACGAATTCCGAGTTGATATCCACTCCGGTCACGCGACCGGTTGCGCCCACGCGCCGCGCCAGTTCGAGCGTGGTATGACCCGGCCCGGAGCCCACGTCCAGCACGCGCATCCCGGGTGCGAGCGCAAGCGGCTTGAGCAGCGGCTCCATCGCGGGATGAAAATTGAGGATCTGGTCATACGCCGCATGGCGCTCGGGATCGATCTCGATCCAATGCTGCTTGTAATAGGGATGAGCCATCGCTACTTGAGTCCGGCGGCGTGGATCATTTCTGCGAGGCCTTGCTCGATCGTCACCTGCGCCGACCATCCGAGCAGCTCGTGCGCCAGCGAGGGGTCGGCGAGCGTGCGGCGTACGTCGCAAAGGCGCTCCGCCATTCGGATGGTCGGCCCGCCGAAAAGTGCCGCGATCCGGTTGACGCTGGTCTCGGCGCCGTAACCGACGTTGATCGGACGTCCGTCGGCGACCGCGCAGTCCATCGCGAGCAGGTTGGCGCGCGCCACGTCGCGGACGTGAGTAAAGTCGCGGGTCTGCTCGCCGTCGCCGAAAATCTGGATCGGCCGCCCCTCGCGGCGCGCGCGAATGAAGGCGCCAATCACGGTCGCATACGAGCCCTCGGTCGTCATCCGCGGTCCATAGACGTTGAAGTAGCGCAGGCCCACCGCCTCGATCCCGGACAGCCGGTGATACATCCGCAGGTATTGCTCGCCCACCAGCTTTTGCAGACTGTACGGACTGATCGGATTCGGCGTCATCGTCTCGACGAGCGGCATGCGCGGCTGATCGCCGTAGACCGACGACGATCCCGAATAGACGATCCGGCGCACCTTCGCCGCGCGACACGCGAGCACCACGTTCAGCGTGCCGACCACGTTCACCGTATGCGTCTCGACCGGCCGGTCGATCGAAAGGGGTATCCGCGGCAGCGCCGCGACGTGGAAGACGCAATCAACCCCCGCAAACGCCTCCCCGATCGAATCCGCATTCCGTATATCCGCTTCGATCAGGTCCGCGGCCGGGTTTACGAACTCGCGCCGGCCGGTGGCGAAGTTGTCGAGCACGCGAACGTTCACCCCGGCCTCGACTAGCGCGTCGACCAGATGCGATCCGATAAAGCCCGCGCCGCCAGTAACCAGCACCATACGGTCCGTTTTGGCTGCGCTCGGCATGTTCACACGTTTTGCGGGTTTGAATAGACTTGGGAACTTGGGGCCGCGCACGGCGCGGGTTCTTCACACAATGGCGACCAGTGCGGACAGGATCAAGCTTCTTCGAGGTCTCCTCGCCGAGCGCATTTTGGTGCTCGACGGAGCGTTCGGGACTTACATCCAGGGGCTGGACTTTGGCCCCGAGGATTTCGGTGGACCCGAACTCGAAGGATGCAACGAGAACGTCGTGCGCACCCGCCCCAATGCGATCCGCCGGATGCACGACAGCTTTCTTGAGGCCGGTGCCGACATTGTCGAGACTGCCAGCTTCGGCAGCACTTCGGTGGTGCTGGCCGAGTACGGACTTCAGAACGACGCGCGCGAGCTGAATCGAATCGCCGCGAAAATCGCGCGTGAAGCCGCCGACGCCGCAAGCACACCCGACAAGCCGCGTTTCGTCGCGGGTTCGATGGGCCCGACGACCAAGAGCATCTCGGTGACCGGCGGTGTGACGTTCGATCAGTTGGCGGCCTCCTATCAGGAACAGGCCGAGGGACTGATCGAAGGGGGCGCCGACCTTCTGTTGATCGAGACCGTGCAGGACGCACTCAACTGCAAGGCCGGACTGATCGGTGTCGAGCGCGCGATGGAGAAACTCGGAGCGAGCGTCGGGGTCGCGGTTTCCGGCACGATCGAAACGATGGGCACGCTGCTCGCAGGCCAGGATATCGAGGCGTTCTACACCGCGATCGCGCATCGCGACCTGCTCTGGATCGGGCTCAATTGCGCAACCGGCCCGGATTTCATGACCGATCATCTGCGCACGCTATCGTCAATCTCGCGCTTTCCGGTCGCCTGCGTGCCCAACGCCGGCTTGCCCGACGAAGAAGGCCACTACAACGAGACGCCCGAGCTGCTGGCGCGCAAGGTCGCGCGCTTCGCCGAACAGGGATGGGTCAACCTGGTCGGCGGATGCTGCGGGACCACGGCCGAGCACATTCGACTTCTGGCGCAGGCCGTCGCCGGCCAGCGCCCGCGCGCGCTCGTGACGCTGCGCCGCTCGATCATCTCCGGAATCGAATCCCTCGTAATCGACGACGACACTCGCCCGGTGGTCGTCGGCGAGCGGACCAACGTGCTCGGCAGCCGCAAGTTCAAGCGCCTCATCAGCGCGGGCAAGTTCGATGAAGCCGCCGAAGATCGGGCGGCTGCAGGTGCGGCGCGGCGCGCACGTGCTCGACGTATGCCTGCAGGATCCCGACCGCAACGAGATGGCCGACGTCACGCAATTCCTCGAGCTGCTGGTAAAGAAGGTCAAGGTCCCGATCGTAATCGACTCGACCGACGCGCGCGTGATCGAGGAATCGCTCAAGCGCACGCCCGGCAAGTCGCTGATCAACTCGATCAATCTCGAAGACGGCGAGGAACGCTTCCAGCGGGTCGTGCCGCTGGCGCGCCGCTACGGCGCGGCGCTGGTGGTCGGATGTATCGACGAGGACAAACAGCAGGCGCAGGCGATCACGCGCCGGCGCAAACTCGAGATCGCCGAGCGCTCGTGCAAGCTGCTCACCGAAAAGTACGGCGTCGAGCCGGAAGATATCATCTTCGACTCGCTGGTATTCCCGGTCGGCACCGGCGATCGCAACTATATCGGCTCGGGCGTCGAGACCATCGAGGGCATCCGCCTGATCAAGGCGGCGCTGCCGCGATGTAAAACGATTCTGGGGGTCTCCAACGTCTCGTTCGGATTGCCCGAAGCCGGCCGCGAAGTGCTCAACTCCGTGATGCTCTACCATTGTGTGCAGGCCGGGCTCGACCTCGCGATCGTCAACGCCGAAAAGCTCGAGCGTTACCCATCGATCCCGGAGGAGGAGCGGCGTCTCGCCGAAGATTTGATCTGGTGGCGCGGCGAGGATCCTATCGCCGCCTTCGCCGCCTACTTCCGCGCCAGAAAAGTGAAACCCTCGGTCGAGGAGCGCCGATCGCTGCCGCTCGACGAACGGCTCGCACTCTACATTCTGGAGGGATCGAAAGACGGGCTCACCGCGGACCTCGATGAGGCGCTCACGGCCCGCCCGCCGCTCGAAATCATCAACGGTCCGCTGATGAAGGGGATGGACGAAGTCGGGCGGCTCTTCAACGCCAACCAGATGATCGTCGCCGAGGTGCTGCAATCGGCCGAAGCGATGAAGGCCGCGGTGGCCCATCTCGAGCCGCACATGGAGCGGGCCGACGCCGCCAACAAGGGCCGCATCATCCTTGCGACCGTCAAGGGCGACGTTCACGACATCGGCAAGAATCTGGTCGATATCATCCTGTCCAACAATGGCTACCGCGTGATCAATCTGGGTATCAAGGTGCCGCCGGAGGAGCTGATCAAGGCCTACCGCGAGCACCATCCGGATGCGATCGGCCTCTCGGGGCTGCTGGTGAAATCGGCGCAGATGATGGTCGCGACGGTGCAGGACTTGAAATCAGCCGGGATCCGATGCCCGATCCTGGTCGGCGGCGCGGCGCTGTCCTCGCGCTTTACGCGGATCAAGATCGCGCCCGAATACGAAGGGCTGGTCGCCTACGCCAACGACGCGATGTCCGGGCTGGACCTCGCCAACCAGGTCATGAATGCGCAGCGGCGCGAGGAGTTGGCGGTCGCGCTCGCGGTGCAGACTGAGAAACTGCTCGCGGCAGTAAAGCCCACCGACGTTGTGGCCAGGCCGGCGCGGCGGGAATCGTCAGTACGGCACGACGTGGACATTCCCACGCCGCCGGACTTGAAGCTTCACGTGCTCAAGGATTACGACCTCGACGAAGTCTTCCGCTACATCAATCCGGTGATGCTCTACACCCGGCATCTGGGGCTCAAGAACTTCGAGCAGGCACTGGCCGCGAGCGATCCCAAGGCCCTGGAACTGCACGCCGAAGTCGAGGCCGTCCAGGAAGTGATGCTCGCGCGCACGGACATCGCCGCGCGAGCAGTATACAAGTTCTTCCCGGCTGCGTCGGACGGCGATCGACATGCTGATCCTGAGCCCGGATTCCGGAACTATTGTCGAGACTTTCACCTTCGGCCGGCAAAGCGCCGAGCCCGGCCTGTGCCTGGCTGACTACCTGACGCCGCGCTCGTCAGGCCCGATTGACTATTTGTGTATGTTCGCGACGACCGTCGGCGACGGCGTGCGCGCGCTCGCGGAACAGTGGAAGGAAAAGGGCGACTACCTGCGCTCGCATATCCTGCAGATTCTGGCGCTCGAAGGCGCCGAGGCGTTCGCCGAGTTGCTCCATCTCAAGATCCGCCAGATGTGGGGAATCGGCGATCCGCCGGGCCTCACGCTGAAGGACCTGGTTCAGTGCCGCTATCGGGGCAAGCGCTATTCGTTCGGCTATCCGGCGTGCCCCGGCTGGAGGATCAGGTCGCCGCTGTTCAAGCTGCTTGAGATCGAGAAGAGCATCGGCGTGCGGCTAACCGACGGCTATATGATGGACCCGGAGGGCTCGGTTACCGCGCTCGTGTTCCACCATCCGGACTGCGAAATACTTCAGCCTGTCGCCGGACGATATCGGAAACCTGGAGCGCGGGCTCTAAGCGCGCCGCGGCCAAGTGCCGCCGAATTCCCAGCGGGTCGCCGTCTCGACCATGCGGAATTCGATCATCCCGTACACGACTCGTGGGCGCACGACGAATATCGGTCCCATTGCCGGATCGAGCTTGTAGGGCGGATATTTCGTCTGATAGGCATCACCGGCGCGGCTCAGGTACTCGGCGTCGGATGCACGCGCCGCGATCCCCTCGACAATCACTGACTCGCCCGCGCCCTCAATCGCAATCGCGCAGTGCGGATCGTGCGCGAGGTTGCGTGCCTTGGCCGACTCCGCTCCCGTGCTGAAGCAGAACGTATCATCGACCCAGACCGCCCACACCGCCATCAGATGAGGCCGCCCGTCGGGCCGCGCGGTCGCCAGAAAGTAGTTGTGCGATTGTTCCAGCCGCTCGCGCGCCCAGCTCCAGGGCAGCAGGCCCGATCCCTGGTCGGCGGCCAGAATCCCGTAGCCCGGCATCTTCGGGCGGCTCGCTCGCGGCTCTTTGCCCGCTTGCGACACGCTGGTTACCTCAAGTTGGCCCGCAAAGGGGCCGCCACTGTGGACACGACATTGAGTCAGGCGCCGTTGCGTACCCGGCGCGAATAGCTATTCGTCACCACCGCATCTATCAACTCGGCCGGCTCGTGCCGGACATAGTTCGCGCAGCGCAGAATCACTTCGCGCTCGCGGGGACCGTCGAGCTCGACCAGGAAGACCCGCTGCCAGGTGCCCAACGCGAGCTGCGAATCGCTGACCGGGATCGTCTCGCTAGTCGAGAGCAACAGATGGATCAGATGCGAATGGGCGTTGGGACGCTCGTCCGGCGCGATCGGCGGCTTGCGGCGGCTCATGTCGTTGTGATTGTAGCTCTGCTCCGGCGGACACAGACGGCGCAGGAAGTGCTTGAAATCCTCCAGCAGCAACTCCTCCGCCTCGTTGATCTTGATCGCCGCGGTAGTGTGCCTCGAGAAGACCGTGACCTCGCCGTGTTCCACCCGATGCGCGGCCAGATGCTGGTTGATCTGATCGGTCAGGTCCACGAACTCGATCGGTTCGTTGGTGCGGATCTTCAGTAACGCCTCGGACAGCAACACTGCGCGCCGCGAGGCCGACGCGCCGAATGGACTGAGTCTTGACGAATTTGATTTGTACATCACCTACCCACTCAACCAGACTGAGATGCCAAACCGAATGTCCATTAATTTACCGTTACGAAAGCATCACGCGCAATTTCTTTTGACAACATATCGCCGAAATAAGCGCCGACCGACTAACCAGACGACGGTCAGTCGGTCAGCGATAGAATTCATTGTTCAAGGCGCGAAAATGAGAAAAGGCCCGACCGAACCGATCGCGCCTTCCTTTGAGCGACGTGGAATTCGCTCAGCCTCGGCTGCGCAACTCCGCCTTGGCAAGTTCGAGGTCGGCATCGACCATCATCGCATCAGCTGATCGAATTTGTTTTCGGCTCCCAGCCGAGCATCCGCTTGGCCTTGCTCGTAATCACCGAAAAGCACGTCGACCTCGGAAGGGCGCAGGAATTGCGGATCGATCTCGACGTACTTGTGCCAGTCGAGCTTAAGCGATCAAAGGCCAGATCGAGGAATTCGCGTACCGAATGGCTTTCGCCGGTCGCGACGACGAAGTCGTCGGGCTTGTCCTGCTGCATCATCAGCCACATCGCCTCGACGTAATCGCCGGCGAAGCCCCAATCGCGGCGCCCGTCCAGGTTGCCGAGCGCGAGCTTGTCCTGCAATCCGACCTTGATGCGCGTGGCGCTCCGGGTGATCTTGCGTGTGACGAAATTCTCGCCCCGCCGCGGCGATTCGTGGTTGAACAGGATGCCGTTGACGGCGAAGAGCCCGTACGCCTCCCGATAGTTGACCGTCTGCCAGAAGGCGTAGCACTTGGCGCAGGCGTAGGGGCTGCGCGGATGAAACGGCGTGGTCTCGCGCTGCGGAGTTCTCCGACGACCTTGCCGAACATCTCGGACGATCCGGCCTGATAGAAGCGCACCGCCCGCTGGTGCCGCTGGTTGTAGTCGCGAATCGCTTCCAGCAGCCGCAGCGAGCCCAGCCCGACCACGTCGGCGGTATACTCGGCCTGATCGAAGGAGATCCTGACGTGCGATTGTGCCGCCAGATTGTAGACTTCGTCCGGCTGGGTCTCCTCGATGATCCTCCTGAGTCCGGTGCCGTCACCGAGGTCGCCGTAATGAAGTTGCAGCGGCCGGGCCCTTGGTCCTGAAGCCCTCGCGCAGGTGATCGATCCGCCCGGTGGCGAAGCTCGAGGTCCGGCGCATCATGCCGTGCACCTCGTAGCCCTTGTCCAGCAGAAATTCCGCCAGGTACGAACCGTCCTGCCCGGTGACGCCGGTGATCAGCGCGACCCTGGCCATGAGGTTACGCCGGCCCTTGTGCGCCAGCGCCGCGACCGAACCACGCGCTCCGCATTTCAGTCGCCTTTGACGAGCCGATGGGAGTCACTGTCGAAATGCTGGGTGGAGAATTCGAACAATTCGGCGTCTTCAAGCGCCTCCATCTGATGAACGAGGCCAGTTGGTATATCCATGCACTCGCCGGCGCGCAGCTCGAACTCCTCGGTCGCTTCGGCCTCGGCCGAATGCTTGATCAGGACTCGCAACCGACCCGAATGCAGATAGAACGACTCGGTCTTGAGCTTGTGATAATGCAGCGAGCAACGCTTGCCTTTTTTGATCTCGAGGATCTTCCCGCAGTAGAGGTCATTGTTCGCGATCCAGACCTCGCGACCCCATCCCTTGGGAACGATCTTTACTGGCTGACGAATCCGGTTCATTCGCAATATCGGTCCCTTCCCAGAATGGGCGAATTATCGCACGCTGGCCCGGCGTAAATCGAGAGCCCGGGCTGCAAGCCCGGCCGCGCGCGGAAAATCGCCGCGCCCGAAACCGCCCTGACGTTCCCGCTCGCCGGCTAGCGAGCGCCGCGTCCGAAAATGACTACCTTGACCGTCTGAAGGATAATCTGAAGCTCGAACACCAGTGACCAGTTCTTGATATAGTACAAATCGTAACAGAGTTTTTCGCGGGCGTCATCCACGCTGGCGCCGTAGGGGCAGCATACCTGTGCCCACCCGGTCAGCCCCGGTCTCACCAGATGCCGGTAGTCGTAGTAGGGAAGCGCCTCGCGGAGTTGCGCCACCAGCTCGGGACGCTCCGGCCGCGGTCCCACCAGGCTCATCTCGCCGCGAACGACGGCGAGCAACTGGGGCAACTCGTCGATGTGGAGCCTTCTGATCAGGCGCCCCACCCGGGTCGCCCGCGGATCCGCCGTTGACGCCCATACCGGGGCGCCATTGCGTTCCGCGTTCAGGCACATCGAGCGGAACTTGCGAACCCGAAAGCGCCGGCCGTCCAGGCCCACGCGGTCCTGCGCGTAGAACACCGGGCCGGCCGAATCCAGCTTGATTGCGATAGCGACGGCGAGCGAGAGCGGCAACGTGATGATCGCGAGCGCCGCCGCCGCTATGATGTCGAAGCCACGCTTGAGCAGTCTCTGCCATCGCGGGTCGGCGAACCCGGGCGCATACAGTAGCCACGACTCGCGCACGAACGGCAACGGCAGGCGGCCCGTGTTCCGTTCGCAGAAAGTCTCGAAGTCCAGCACGTCAACCCCGTGCGCGCGGCACTTCACCAATTCACTAGTGTCGGGCAGCCGGGATCCGTCATCAAGCAGCACCAGGATGTCGGGCTTGAACCTACGGGTCAGATCGGCGATCGATGAAACCGGCTGAATCGGATAACTCGCCGGCTGCGCCGGCCCCACCCGGTGATTGACGCCCTCGTCCCAGGATGCAAAACCCAGAAAGCGGTAGCCGAGATGGCGCAGCCGTTCGACCTCCTGCGCAAGCCGCGGCGCGTGTTCCGTACAGCCCCACACCATTACTCCAACACGAGTCCGATCGAAGATCGCCCGCGTCACTGCCACGCGCCAGACTACCAGCAACGACGTGGACACCAGCATGTATACTATGTAGAAGCGCCGGCCGTAATCGACTATGGACACCATGAACGCAACCACCGCCACCACCACCGCGGCATTCGCGCTCGCAGTGAGTACCGCACTGGCTACCCACGCGCGTGTGCGGCGGCGGTCGATCTGGTAAAGATCACGGAAATACAAGGTGGTGAGATGGGTCCCCGCAAGCACCGACGCGCCGGCCTGATAGTGCGCGGGCCGCGCGAGCCCGAAATCAAATGCGCCGGTTCGCGCAAAAGCCCAGTAGGCCGCGCATATGCAGACGGCATAATCGCCGCCGATCAGAAGCGCCCATCGTTTTCCCCAACCCTTTGGAGCGAACATACCTTCCCCTCATTTGGTAGCCGGCTGCGAGTCGTTGAAGAACCTGAGCGCTGCTCCAAGGGCGCCGCCGGCCAATCGCCTTGCGCTTGACGCAACCGTCAGCCGTCCGTCCGCAGCGCTGTCGCGACCTTCGGCTCCCTTCCGGAACACCTGGTCAAGTGCGGCCGCGTAGCGATCAGCCGCTTGGGGCAAAGTGTAATGGCCGAGAAAAGCCTGACGCCCGTTCGCGCCCATTTCTGCGTATCGCCAAGGCTGCCGCGCCAGGTCACGTATAGCGCAAGCGATCTTGGGGCCGTCTGCGTTCGGTACGACCAGACCGCAGTGGCTCTCGATTACGGTGCGGCCGATCTCGCTTCGTTCGTCCACCAGCGCCAGGATCGGCGCTCCGCTGGCCATTATCCCGTACGCCTTGCTGGGCACCGAAAGTCCCGTAAACGGCTGGCCCAAAGCGACCACGCCCAGGTGAGCGGCGGAGAGGACCGCGGCCAGATTCGCAACCGGCTGGAGCGGTAGAAATTGGACATTGACCAGGCCGGCCGCCCGCGCTTTCTGCTCCATGAGGGCCCGCTTGGCGCCCCCGCCGATAAACTGAAATACTACTCTGGGATCGTCCGACAGCAGTTTCGCGGCGTCGATCAGGCACTCGATATTGTGGTTCCGGCCCAGGTTGCCTGAGTATTGCACCACCAACTTGTCCGCCAGCCCGCAGGCGCGAATGAATTGATTCTGGGCGCGGGGAACGGGCCATACTTTTGACTCATCAGACCAGTTTGCAATAGTCACGACTTGGGTCGTATGCGAACCGAGTATGGATTGGATAATCTCCGCCATGTCCCGCCCGATCGCGATCACCAGCGCCGAACCGCGAAAGCTTGCGCTGGTGATCTTTCTCCAGATTGCGGTCAGAGGAGACTGGGCTGAAATCAGTCCCATCCCGACCATCGAGTCGGGGAACAGGTCATGCACAATCTGCACGTAGCTGAGGCCGGCGAACCGTTTCATCAGCAGCCCGACCAGTCCGACGAACGGCGGGTTGGTGGTGACGATTAGTCCCACCAGCTCGCGTCGATCACGCATCACCTTGACCGCGGCCGCGCTCAGATAAGTCAGCGCGAAGAGCAAACGCGCGAGCAGGTTGCCCTCATGCCGTCCGAGCGCGGGCACGCGGACGATTTCCACCTCCGGATGGCCGGGCCGATCGCAGGCGCCGGCTTCGGCTGAGATCGGGCCGGTGGGCCGGGAGCAATACACTCGGAGGCGCCATCCGCGTTCTGCAAGGCTCGTGACGAGTTCCGTCATCAATGGGCCGGTCGATTTCATCTCCGGATAGAAGTGTTGGCAGAGCAGACCCAGCCGCCGGGCTTGCATCGTGGGTCTGCGGTGCAGTAGTTCAGCCATCTTCCGAAATACGCCACCCAAAGTCCGATCCGGCCCCGGTCAATGGTCGGAGCGTTTGTGCAGTTCCACCAAAGACGTATACCTATTTGAGCGCCGACTGAGGTGAACGTCGGTCACCCGGTTATATACTCGCAGGGTCTCGCAAGCTGCGCGTTGCCAGGAAAATCGTTTGACGTTTGCGTAACCCGCCGCGATCAACGTCTGCCGCAAGTTGCCGTCCACCAGCATTCGATGCAGGAACGTCGGCGATCCCGGCGGGCGAGTGCGGGTCGAAGTATAGCGCGGCGTTCCCGGCGATTTCGGGCAGCGCCGCGTGCGCGGAACATGCCACCGGGACGCCGGCGGCCATCGCTTCCAGCACGGGAATTCCGAAGCCTTCGTAGATTGACGGGAAGGCGAGCGCCGTCGCGTGCTCCAGCGCCATCTGCAGTTGCCGGTCCGGAAGATAACCGGTAAGGACGACCGATGCGCCGATACCCAGCCGGCGGGCCAACGTTTCGAGCACCGGCGTGTGGTTGGGCGCGTGTCCGGCCAGCACGAGCTGATGGCTCGCGCGCTCGGGCAGGCGGGCGAAGGCGCGGATCAAACCCTCGATATTCTTGTGCGGGAAAACGCTGCTGAAGGCGAAAATATAGCTCTTCGCGATGCCCAGCCGGTGCGCGAGTTCGGTCCATCCGTGGTCGCCGGCCGCCGCGCGCGGCGCAGGCGCGTTAGGCACGACAAATACCTTGGACCGGTCAACGCGCAGGTATTTTATGATTTCGCGCGCGCTGAACTCGCTGACAGTTACTATCGCGTCGGCAACGCGGCTGCTCGCCCTCACCAGGATCCTGAGCGCCGTCCGCCGGGCGCCGGTTACGCTGGCGGGAATCGCCCAAGCATTGCAGTCGTGGATGGTAACGACCTTTCGGCATCGCGCTGCAAGCGCGATCGTGTAGCCGGGCGAGTGCAGTACGTCGAGGCGCGCGCGAGCCGCCCGAATCGGCAGGGCCACCTGCTCCACGAGAATCCGCCGCGAGCGCGAAGCGGCCGAAAAGTCGCATAACTCGCGAACAAAATTCGCGCCGCAGGTTTCGAACAGCCCGTGGTTTTCGCGATTCGTGAAGAGCACGTAAGTGTTGACGCGATCGCTTTCCGCCAGCGCGCCAATCAGGCCACGCACGTGGGTTTCGGTCCCGCCGACCACGCCCGGCAGCAGCCACAAAAGATTGATCCCGATTTTCACGCCCGACCTGAGTCGATCCCGGCCGCCGCCGCGCGATGACCCCCCGGCAGGTCCGCCGGGCCGGAGAGCATCCGCGTACCGAGATGCAAGGCCACGGTGATCAACAGCGGAATCAAAACTGCGAACTCGACTATGCACTTGACAATCGACACATAGAACGGATCCCGGAAGAAGGTGAACGCCAGCCAGCCGGAGGTCATCACGTACACCGTGCGCGCCAGCGGCGTCCCGCACGACGCTTTGAGCGTGCTCATTCCAAATCCGAACACAAAGAGCACACCGAGCGTGCCGACGATGCCGAAGTTCACCATCAAGGAATAGAAGGCGTTGAGACCGCCGCCGGGCGAGAACATCTCATAGCCAGCGCTTTCCGGACGCAGCATCAATTGAAGCTTTGAGGGCATCAGGATGGTCGGCGCCAGGTTGACAAAGTCACTCAACAGAGCGTGTGGAAATCTCAGCAAGGGGAGCGAATAGTGCGCGAGAAAGTGCAGCAGCGGAAGGGCCACATACAGCGGCTCGCCCGCGAGCGCAGCCAGCAGCTCATGGCCGTCGGCTCCCTGTCGCCACAGGCCGACCAGCCCCGCGGCCAGAAGTCCGGCGGCAAATATGGCGAGCAAATTTACCAATGAAAAACGCCGGAGGAAAACCGAGCGATAGACGCACAGCATCAGGATTCCGGAGACCACGTACAGCCTCATGCCCATGCTCAGGAGCATCACCGACGCGATCACGAACGGCGGCAGGAACGGCCCGACCAGAAGGGCGGGCAATGATCGGGCGGCGCGAATGACCCGGTGTTTTGCGGCGCAATCGAGCAACAACAAAACGATCGAGAGCGAGGCAAGAGCGGCCAGCGCGCTTTTGCCCGGGTCGGGCGTCCATGGATCGCCCAGTTGTTGGTAGCCGGCGAACAGTTGATCTCTCAGCGCGAAGCCAAGCGCGGCCAGCGCGATCAGCGAAAGCGCCAGCAGCGGTCTGAGCAGGCGGCGATCGAAGTCGATGTCGGTCAGCCGGGCCAGGTTCACAATGCGTACTCGGGCGCCGAGGTATGCGCCGAACAGATATGCCCAATAGCAGGATAACGAAACCAGCAAGAACCACTGCAGGGCCGTTTGGGGGACAGTATGGAAGAGCAAATACCAAACGCTCATCGTCGAACTATGCTGAAACGCGCCGAGCACGCCGACCAGAATCGGCAAGATCCAGTAAAAGAGGTAGCCGAAGGTAAAGGTCGCGACGTGGTCGATCGCAATTCGCCCGGAGCCGCAGCGGATCAGGACCGCCGCGAGCGGCATCAGGATGTTGATCGCGATCAGGACCGGAAGCGGATTCATGCCTGCAAACCCGTGCGGATTCGTGGTGTAGACGATGCGGCGTATGATCGCCGGCCGGCGATCCAGAGCGTCACCAGGCTTACGAGTGCGCTCGCCGCGTAAGCGCCGCTGGTTGCGCAGGCCGCGCCGACCGGGCCGTGCCGCGGTACGAGCAGTCCGCTCAGCGCGAGGCTGACCAGCACTCCCGCAACCACTCCGGCCATCGCGAGCGTGTCATGCTGGTGCGCGATCAGTATCGCCCGGATCACAATCGCGGCTAGCGCGAACGGAATCAGCGGGCAAAGCGCGCGCAATGGTACGGCGACGCTGGCATACGATTGACCGAAGCAGAGCACGGCGATCGGACGCGCGCCGATCGCCAGCGGGGCTGCGACGGCCACGCCCAACAGTCCGGCGCTCGCGGGCAGCAGCCATGCAATCGATCGTTCGCCCTGCGCCAACGGCCGCCGGCGCGCCAGCCATGGGTAGACTCCAAAATAGAGCACGGTCTGAAGGCCGAGAATCGGTGCGAGTAATTTGGTCGCCGCCCCGTACTCGCCAATCGCTCGCGGCGTGCCAAATGCGCCGAGCACCAACAGGCTCGCACTATCGAGCACCATCGCCGCGACCCCCGTGCTGCCGAGCGCGAGTATCGAGCGCCAGGGGACTTGCGCCGGCAAACTGGAGCGTTCGCGCGCAACTTCAGGCAGCACCTTTTTCGTTCTCGTCCAGCACAGCCAGAGGAAGGCAGCGCCCCCGACCCATGCGATCGCGTGGCCCGCAGCCACCCCATAGAGGCTCCGCTTCGCCGCTATGCTCAGTGTAATCGCGAGTGCCGCGTATGCTGAGTACACTCCACCTTGCCACCATGCGAACAGGTCGAACCGTTCGAGCCCCCAGAATAGCCAGTCGATATTGAGTGCGTACGGAGTCGCCGACAGGACGAAGACCGCAAGGAACCATCGCCACTGCGCCGGGACCGGTCCGAAGCGGGAATAGGTAATCGTGATCGCGGAGCCGACCATCGCCAGGATGACCATCTTGCGCAGCGCAACCGGCAGCACGGCAGCTGCCGCGGAAGGATCGACCGCAACCGTCCGGGCGCCGATCGCCTTGGTACCCAGATCGCTGCCGAGCATCACGTATTGCCCCAGGGCGTGAGCCAGCGAGAATTCCCCGAGCGCCTCGGCGCCGAGGAAGCGACCGATGAAGACCACCAAAGCGAACGCGGCCAGCCGCGAGACTCCGTGGCCCAGCGCCAGCGGCGCCACTCGGCGCGCATATCCGCGACCTCCACGCCAAGCCGGCGCGAGCGTTGACCATCGAGCGCGCTTGTGAGCCGGCTGGCAAGCGGGCTCGGCCGCATCCGCGATGGGTGCCGCGCGGCTCATCTCCGAGAGCCGTTCGCCAGTTGCGCTCACACCCGGACTTCCTGTACTCAGCTGACTTTTACGGTCACGGGAGGAGCGTCATCCGGAGCGGGCCGGAGCGTCTCCCCTGGACCGTTCGCCCGATCGGCCCGCCGCCTCGCCAGAACCCAAATGCTCGCGGCGAGCGCGCCCAGCATCGCCGCGATCCCGCTGTTCAGCGGAATCGAGGGGCGATACGGACGGCGCGGCGCGATCGGCGGCTCCAACAGCGTGAAGGCGAAATCGGCCTGGACTTCGGCGAGCTTGAGCTGCTGCAATTGTCGGGCGATCAGTTCGTAGAGCTGCGTCTGCAGCAGGTAGTCAGAGGTGGCATGGGCCTCGCTCTTCATCGAATCGATCGCGGTGTTGGCTTGCTGGACGTCGCCCTGGCGGAGCTGGTCGCGCAGATCGTCAATGTAATAGCCCAGTACGCGTTGCGCATCGGGCGCCGAGTCGGACTGATAATAGAGTGTGAGATTTCCGGTCAGGGCAGAATAGTCACACGAAAACCGCCCCGCCATCTGGCGATATTGCTGCCATTGCGGATCGTCGCTACCGGCAAGCAACGCCAGCGCGCGGCCGACAATTCCGGACCGCGGCCCCGCATCGATTCGATGACGCTCGATAAGCGCCGTGGTAAAGGCGTAGCTTTGCAGGATCGTGGTGTATTCCTCGGCCTCGTCGCCGGCTCTTCCGCCGGTGACGTTCGCGAGCGAGGCCAGATTCTCCGGCATCGACAAACCTGACAACCTGCTCTGCATCGCGAACCGCGGCGTCGGCCTGACAATCGCCAGCGCCCGATACGACTTCCGGACTAGGAATTTCGAGGTGAAGAATGTGGCCGCGACCGCGAGCGTGACCACGGTGGCAATCGTTCGCCACGAGTCGAGCAGAACCAGCAGATACGGGAGCAGATCAATCGGCTCGTCGGAGAACTCGGAGCCGCGCCTTGCCGCTTCGGCCGCGAGCGATCGTTCGAGCCGGGTGATTCGTCTCGGCTCGGCCAAAGTTTCGAGTGCTCTGCGCTCAGCCATTGTTCGCTCCCCCCGGATGTGCCCGGCTGCGAGCTACCATCGCGCCCTCCATCATTTCGAGTTCACCGCGGGCGCCTCACGGCGCCCAACGCACGCTACCGACCGGCATTCATATAGGCCTTTGCGGGACAACTCACAAACGGCGCGTTCAGGCGGCGCCGGCGAAGCCCTGATGGGAGCCGTCGCGGTTGACGACCATTTGGGGCTCTGGTAGGCAGGTTGTCTGATGTTCGGTTCTCGGCATTGATCTCCTGGGGGTTCGGCAGATTACGCTGGGAGTTTCCGCGTGACGGGCACGAAGACGATTGTAGGTGGCGCAGACGAGCGCCGCATTGCTTCATCTCTCTCTCCGGAAGTGGAAATTTTACCGATAGCTGGCAGATATTGGTGTAAGCGATTCAATGTCGGCTATCAGATTCCAATAGTTATTTTGATTTTCTGAGTCGCGCCTAAAGACCTCCGATTAGCTCGTCTTCCTGGATCAGTACAAATTGGCGCGCGCAGGGTGCCGGACATATTCAGGGCTCGCGAGGTTTGCCTTGGGAAGGGAGGGCGGACGCTTGTTCGCAAGCTGCCCTGATCGCCTCCACCCCGCTGGTCGTGATATTGAAATTGCGGGTCGGCGTGGCCGGGACCTTTGCCGCGCAGGATCACCTTCCTTCGTATGGCTGGACGCCGGTTTCGGGCGTCGTCTGAACCGATGAAAGTCGCGATACTGGCGGGAGGCCTGGGCACCCGGATCCGCGAGGAAACCGAGTACCGTCCCAAGCCGATGGTCGAGATCGGCGGGCGGCCGATCCTCTGGCACATAATGAAGACTTACGCGGCCTTCGGCGTGACCGACTTCATCATCTGTCTCGGTTACAAGGGCGATGTGATTCGCGACTTTTTTCTGAACTATGAAATCAGGAACCGCGACTTTGCGGTCACACTCGGCTCGCAGAAGATTGAGGTGCACGGCAGCCACCGGGAAGAGGGATGGTGCGTAACGCTCGCCGAGACCGGAGCGGCGACGATGACCGGTGGTCGACTCAAAAGGGTGGCGCAGTATCTGGCCGGCGAGACTTTCATGCTGACCTACGGTGACGGAGTTGCCGACGTGGATATCCGCCGCCTGCTCGAGTTCCATCGCAGCTCGCACAAGCTCGCGACCGTGACCGCGGTCCGACCCTCGTCACGCTATGGTGAACTGGCGATCGCCGATGGACTGGTTAAGATGTTTCGCGAGAAACCGCAGGTGCATGAGGGATGGATCAACGGCGGCTTCTTCGTCATGGAGCCCGCGGTTCTGGAGCTGATCGAGAGTGAGGCGGAATCGCTCGAATCGGGCCTGCTCGAACGGTTGGTCGAGCAGAAGGAGCTTGCCGTATATGAGCATCGCGGCTTCTGGCAATGCATGGACACCCACCGGGAGATGGAACTGTTGAACGAAATCTGGCGCGCCGGCAAGGCACCCTGGAAGGTGTGGGTTGATTAACGCGGAGTTCTGGCGCGGCCGACGCGTTCTGATTACCGGCCACACCGGTTTCAAAGGCGGATGGCTCGCGAGCTGGCTTATCGAGTCGGGTGCGCAGGTAACCGGCTTCGCGCTGCCTCCGTCCACGATGCCGTCATATTTCGAGCTGTGCCAGCTCGGGCGCCGGATGAAATCGATCGTGGGTGACGTGCGCGATTACTCCTCAGTTGAGTCCGCCATCCGCGAGGCCAAACCCGAAATCGTCTTTCATCTGGCGGCGCAATCGCTCGTTCTGCGTTCCTATGCGGAACCAGTCGCGACCTTCGCGGCCAACGTGATGGGCACCGCGCACGTGCTGGAGGCCATTCGCGGCATCGATTCGGTCCGCGCAGTCGTTATCGTGACTAGCGACAAGTGTTACGAAAACGACGGCAGCGTTTCCCGGCCCTATCGCGAAGATGACCCGATGGGAGGCCGCGATCCGTATAGCGCGAGCAAGGGATGCGCCGAATTGGTAACCGCGGCCTATCGCCGGGCGTTCTTCGCGACCACCGGCGTGGCCGTGGCCTCGGTGCGCGCTGGAAATGTCATCGGCGGCGGCGACTGGGCAGACGATCGCATCGTTCCCGACACGGTGCGCGCGTTCACTCGCGGCGAGGAGTTGCTGGTCCGCAATCCCGGCTCAATCCGACCCTGGCAGCATGTGCTCGATCCGCTCTGCGGATATCTGACGCTGGCGCAACGGCTCTATCTGGAAGGACAACGATGGGCCGAAGGATGGAACTTCGGCCCTCCCGCGGAGCAGCCCGTGACGGTCGCGGCTCTGGCCGACGCTCTGGCGCGCGGTTTCGGCCGAGGCGTATGGCGTGCAGCCGGGGGCCGCAGGGAACTCCACGAAGCGCCGGCGCTCAGACTTGATAGCTCCAAGGCGCAACGCTTGCTGGGATGGCGCTCGCGGCTCAACACGGCCGCCGCCATCCAGCTTACCGTCGAATGGTATCAGGCGTGCCTTTCGCAAACCGATTGCTACGGATTGAGCGCGGGTCAGATTCGCTATTACGACGACCTCGAGTCGCCTGACGCCGCAACCCGCTCGGCTTGAATCGCAGAAGTTGCAGGCGGCATCTCTGATGAGATTTCAAGCGACCGCGCTGGAAGGGGCGTACCTCATCGAGATCGAACCGCGGGCGGACGAGCGCGGATTTTTTGCGCGCTCGTTTTGCCGGCACGAGTTCGAGGCGCACGGGCTCAATCCGGCCGTCGCCCAATGCAACATCTCTTTCAACGCGAGCGCGCGCACTCTGCGCGGGATGCATTACCAGGCGGAGCCGTTTCGCGAGGTAAAGGTGGTGCGCTGCACCAACGGCGCGATCTACGATGCAGTCATCGATCTGCGGCCCGATTCGGCCACCTACCGTCGCTGGTTCGGGGCGGAGCTCACCGCCGATAACCGCAAGGCGCTCTACGTACCGGAGGGCTTTGCTCACGGCTATCTGACACTGACGGAGAACACCGAGGTCTTCTACCAGGTTTCCGAATTCTATAGTCCAGGGCACGAATGTGGCATCCGCTGGAACGATCCGGCCTTCGGTATCAAGTGGCCAACCGCGCCGCTAGTGATTTCACCGAAGGATGCGAGTCATCCGGATTTCGTGTGAGCAAGCGGGTCTTACTGACGGGCGCGAGCGGTTTTATCGGCCGCCATTGTGTGGCCCCGCTTCGGGCGGCCGGTTATGAGGTCCACGCGGTATCTTCGCAGCCGCGAGGGGAAGCCGGTCCCCAACTGACGTGGCATCGGTCTGACCTGCTGGACCACGCGCAAGTCAATCGGCTAGTGACCGAAGTCAAGCCGACTCACCTGTTGCATCTAGCCTGGTATGCGGTGCCGGGAAAGTACACGATTTCCCCCGAGAACTTGCGCTGGTGCCAGGCGAGCCTGGAGTTGTTGCGCACCTTTGCGGAACACGGCGGCCAGCGTGCGGTCCTGGCCGGCAGTTGCTTCGAATATGACTTGAGCTATGGCTATTGTAGCGAGGAATTGACGCCCACGCGCCCGGCCATGCTTTATGGCGTATGCAAGAACGCTACGGAGCAAATCGTCAGGGGATTTTCCAGACAGGTGGGACTCAGCTCGGCGTGGGGGCGAATCTTCTACCTGTATGGCCCCGAGGAAGCGCCGGCGCGCCTAGTCCCATCGGTGATCCTTTCGCTTCTGCGTGGAGAACGCGCCCGGTGCACGCACGGCCGCCAGCTCAGGGACTTTCTTCACGTTCAGGACGTTGCCGAGGCCTTCATCGCACTCCTCAACAGCGCAGTGGCCGGCGCGGTCAACATCGGGTCCGGTGAGCCGGTTACCATCCGCTCGCTGGTGGGACAGATCGCCCGCCTGCTGGAGGCTGAAGGCCGCGTGGATTTCGGCGCTATCGAAGCACCGAGCGACCCGCCGGCCGTGATCGCGGACTCGCGGAAGCTGCGCGAGGAAGTGGGATTCGCGCCCCGATGGAAGCTCGATGAAGGCCTCGCCTCCACCATCCGCTGGTGGCGACAAGAAACCGCGCGATGACCGCGCCCCGGTGCGCTTTGCGGCATCTTCCCGCGCCGGCGCCACGCGGATGGCGTCAGGGGAATCTACGCGTCGTCCCCTGATCCCTACACAATTTTCGCGACCACGCGCCGGCCTGAGGCTATGAACCACGCGAGCGCGGCTTGCCGCTCATCTCTATTGAAGCCACTCCATGCAAGAGCAACCGACACCAGGATCGCTGCCAGGAGAGCTGCGCCAAGAGCGGTCGCGCCTTGCGTCTGCCCTTCGCCAGCCCACAGAATTCCTACCAGCGCCATCGCCGCAAGCGCCGTGGCAGCTTCGGGGAGAATTTTAGCCGTTGTCTCTGCCAGCCGAAGTTGGATGGTCTTGGTCGCGGCCAGCGGGACGTACCAGGCGTTCGTCAGCGCGCTGGCCGCTAAAGTGGCGCCCATGACGCCTGGCAGACCCCACCGCTGAACCCACCACACTGACAGAATCAAATTGATGATTCCTTCAACAATCAGCAGCCTGGCAAATCCGTAGTGGCGCGTGGTCGCGGTCAAGAGTGTGATGGCCGGCGCAAACAAGATCAAAAGGAAGAAATAGGCCAACTGCAACCCGAATGTAACAGAGCCCGGAAATACGTTCGCTCCCGCCCAGAAGGCGAGCAGGGTCGGTCCCGCCAACCATAGTGATACGACAGCCGTCGCGGCATAGAGTAACGCAACTCGAGTGAGCAGAATGAGGCTCGCCCCAATGCTTTCAATCTTTTGATGGGCGTAATCCTCAGTCATCGTAGGTGTAAGAGCCTGGATCGCGCTCGCGAAGAGGGCGGCCGCTACCATTATCATTCGAAGGCTTACAACATAGCGCGTTACAGCGACTCCGCCGAGGTAATATCCAATAACCACCGAATCGACACCCTGGTTCAAAATGGTCGAGACTTGCATCGCGAGGAAGCCGGCGCTGGGCTTGGCCACGCTCCGCAGACTGTGCATCGAGAACCGCGAGATTCGCGCCCGGGCCTGGGGCCACGACCAATGCGAGCACACCCAGGCCGCCAGTCCCACGAGGAGAATTACCACCCCGTTGACTACTGCGACCGCCAGGATCTTGAATCCCAATAGCAGCGTAACCGTAATCGCGACGATTCGCACTACGAGTGCTGCGCCTTCGATCATCTGGTGTCGATCAACGCGCTGGAAACCGCGCAACACCCAGATATAGGTCTGGAAAGGCAGCGCCAATACGGATAGCGAGGCAAACGCTACGAAGGCGCTCAACTCTTCCTTGCCATAGCGCGGCAGCAATCGGTGCGAGAGTAGCGAGGTCGCTACGATGATTGCCAGGGAGACCGTAGTGGCGATCGCTACCTCGGTCAAAAAGACCGTTGAGATGATTGTTGCAACCTCACCGGTTTGTCGGTGGGCATAAGTGCCGGCAATATGGTTGCTGAGCGCCTGTCCCATACCCAGATCTGCGAGCGCGACGTACGAGCCAAGGCTCGCTATCACCAGCCACTCGCCATAGAGCTCATGTCCCAGCAGGCGGACGTAGAGCGGCGTGAGTATCAGAGGGCCCAGAATACGTAGCGAGTAGTTTAAAACGCTGGCAGCTACATTCTTGCTGACACTTGTCGTCATCGCGCCTATGAGTCCGATTCCCGAAGTGGCAAAGCTGGCAAGCGACCCGGCGCGCTACCCGGAGACGGCTCCGCCGGCGCGCGATTCCTGGTTGACTATACCTCAGGCCTTAAGAGATTGCGTGCTTTTGTCCGGACCGTCTCGCTCGATCAAGCTGTGAGAGGTGGCCCCCAGAGGGTTCGGGCGACTTTGGACGGCAAGACGGTCGAAAGGAGCCGCGCGACCTCGTACGGGACGAAAGTGCACAGCAGCCGGATCCGCGTTTTCCATGGAAACGTATTGTAGCGGAGGGCGAACCGGAGAATCTCGCGCGCTTTCAGCCGCTCGCCTCTACTCGTCGCTAACAGTGCCAGGAAGGTGAGTGTGCTCACCTGCTCCCGCCTGACAAGCCGTACGAGTTGTTCGGCGCGCGCCCCGTATCGCTTAGCGACCAGGCGTGCAAACGTTTCATCGCCGACAACGTAGCCCTCTATCAGTTGAGGATCAAGGCGTCCCTCGTTGTTCGACTGCCCCAGATACACCAGACGCTTCTCAAAGTTTTCCGCGAGAATCCTGGCCCGGTAGAGCACCAGACGTTCCGGTATATAGAGGAAGGGTCCGTGTTCACGTGCACAAAGCCACAGATAGTTGTCTTCGTTACCGTAACCCTTGCGGAAGTCCTCACAGAATCCGCCGCAGGCGTCAAAAGTCGCACGGCGGATGACCGTGGCGGACGGCAGAATCGGCCAGCAGTAAGCGCTTAGCATCTCTTCCAAAGACGGCGAGTGTGCCATCTGTTCCGACACGTAAGACGCCTTAATCACATCGCCGGTCGCGTCGACTTGATACAAATCCGAGTAAGCCAGAACACAACTCGGTTCTTTGACGAGGAGCGGCACGGTCTTCGAGAGTTTGTCGGGTAGCCACACATCATCGGCATCAAGAAAAGCGACGTACTCTCCCTGCGAGGCCCTGACAGCCGCGTTACGGGCGGCAGGCGTGCCCTGCCGTTGGCGGCTCACGATCTTCGCTTTGCCGCGATAGCCTTCGAGCAGTTTCGCGGTACCGTCTGTCGAGCCGTCGTCGACCACGACTACCTCAAAGAGACCGTCAAACTGCTGGTCCAAGGCACTGTCGATTGCACGCGCCAAAGTAGACTCGCCGTTCCACACGGCGGTAACGACCGAGACTTGAACGCGATCCGCTGGTTTATGCATAAGATAGAGGATAGAGTTGGTCTATCTTCTTTTCGCGCAAATCTCCCCGCCCGAAGCCTGCGGCGACAAGATTTTGTCTCTTAGCATGTCGCGAGCACCGCGGTCAAAGCGCTTGCCCTTGTCCCTGAACTGGCGCTATTGTGCCCGTCTGCCGAGTCCTCATGTTGATGAAGAGCGCGACATCAGGGACCGGCTTGGCGCGGCGCAGAGATGTGCTTAACAGGGTTCGCGACGGAAGAGGCACCGACGGCAATTCCCGACTCGGCGCGCAGCGGCCAACGTGATTCAGGGGCGTTCCCGCCCACGGCGGCAACCGGTGCTATCCGGACTCGGCCATATCCCCATTGTTACCTATGCGGTGCGCCGGGTGAGGAGCTATATCGGGGACTTAGCGATCGGCTCTACCAGGCGCCCGGGCGATGGGATCTGAAGCGCTGTCCCAAACCCGACTGCGGGCTTATCTGGCTCGACCCGATGCCCATCGAAGAAGATATCGGGAAGGCCTATCAGACCTACTTCACGCACCATACCCAGGATCGGTCCGCTGGATCGCCGGGCTTCCTTCGGCAGGCCATAACGTTCGCAAAGTCCGCCTATCTGGCAAACCGATTCAACTACGGCGCGCACGCGGGCAGGCCCTTTCGATGGTTCTTTGCCCTTCCGATGTACCTCTCGGCTCACCGAGCTGAATTGGCGATCCCGCTCCAATACGTCGCCAGGCAGAAGGCGGGCCGGTTTCTCAACGTCGGATGTGGCAGCGGCGAGTCGCTTGAACTTGCCCAAAGCACAGGCTGGTCGGCAGAGGGTGTGGACTTTGATCCGCAAGCGGTGGCAATCGCCAGGCAGAGGGGTCTGGCCGTACATTGCGGGCAACTTTCCGAGCAAGGTTTGGCCGACGGTTTCTTCGATCTTGTTCTGATGAGCCACGTCATCGAGCATGTCCACGATCCGCTCGCCCTATTGAGCGAATGCCGCCGGGTTCTGAGGCCGGGCGGGACCATCGTGCTCCTTACGCCCAACAGCGCCGGTTGGGGTCATCTTCGTTTCGGTTCGGCCTGCGTGGACCTCGACCCGCCGCGCCATCTGCACATTTTCAATCCGCGGACGCTGACCACCCTCGCGCAGCGAGCCGGGCTTGGCAGCGTCAAGGCTTCCAGCAGCCTTCGGACGACATCTTTCGTGTTTGTGCAAAGCCGCCTAATCAGTCGCACCAACCGCGGAGACATGTTCCTGAAACCGACGCGGCCGCAGGCACTCTATGGACAAGCGGCAACCCTTATTGAGCAACTGATGCTTCTCTGGAAACCCAGCGCGGGTGAGGAGATCCTGCTGGAGGCGCGGAAGTGAGCCACTCGGAACGCATTCCGATTGCTTCCGCGCAGCGGAGAATCGGAAAGCTGAGGCGAGCGCAGCAATGAGAACCGGGTTCGCGATCGTCGCCGCGCTTGCTATCCTGCTCGACTGCCTGGCTTCTACCGCCCATGGGCAGACCCCGGTCAAGTTGAATGTTCTCTATAGGTCCGTGATGGACGATACTGACCGGCTGACCACGATCCTGCCGGATGCGCCAGCTACGTACCGGTTCGAGGGACAACAATTCTACGTACCAAGCGACGCTATTTCGGCCACGATTCGGCCTCCAGCGGCTGGTTAATTCTACCCGGACAATTCACCTGGACTCGACTTCGGCGGTGGCCGGGTATATCGCGCAGAAACTTTTGGGGTTCCCGTGGACCGATCAGGATTCGGCTCCGGGTCTGAGCGCTCTGAATGAGGGTTTTAATCAGATCACCGGAGACTACGCACTCATGCGCCCGGCTGAAGCCCTGCGCGGCTATGTTCCGCAGCCGCTTGGAGTCTATGGATATCCGCGGTACGGGAACCGCAATGAGTCCCTTCTGTCTCTGTCGGCCGGAGGGGTTTCGATCCAATCGAACCTGGTAGCGGGAGGCGCCCTATGGCGCTGGTACTGGCACGGCGTCCAATTCGTGAACACCAACGACTACGGACGGGAGATCCAGAGCGCCTTTTTTTTCGACGGCGGCAGCTCCAATCCGACCGAAGCTGGAGATAGATTCACCGTGTCGAACCTCGTCTCCGGCGCTCGCCACGGTTCTCCGGTCCTCATGGCGCAGAATTCGGGTAACACGCAAACCACGCGCGCAATCCCGCTCGATTGGAACCCGGCGGGACATGGCGGAGGTGAGAATCATCCCGTCATTTGGGGCGATATCATCCTCGGCAAGGACGTTACTCTGAACTTCAATGATATGGGGCCGGTCGCACAGTACACCACGCATCTCTCGCTGCCAAACTCGATTCAAGGTAGCCTGGAACTGCCAACGCCATATCTCCGCGCTATTTTCACCCGCTTCTGGACTTACGATGCCGAGACCAACAAGTTGACCGATGTGACCCACGAAGTACCCGACGCCTGCGCGCCTCCTCAAACCGCCCACTACGGCTTCAAGCCCGGGTTTGGCGGCGTTATCGCTTCCGATCAATCAGGCGCACACGCGATGGGAGAGTATGGCGTGAATACCTCGCAAGGAGGCTCCGTCGATGCTCTGGCGATCTACAAATTTCCGTGCACGGGCGATGGAACCTCGGAAACGTCGTTTGACAGCGTCAAGCTGGACGCGACCAGGTCCGACGTTTTCCCGGCCGGCGAAAGCACCTATAACACATATCTAATGACTGACACGGTCAAAAACGTCGAGGCAGACATGGCGCAACTGTTCAAGTCCGGCGCGAGATAGCAGACCGTTAGCGTAGAGAACGTTGCCAGCCAGTCGAGATCTGATGTCGGAGGCCGGGAAGTGAGTCGCGGCTTAAAGATCTCCATCGCGCTGGCGGTCTACAACGGCGGGCGGTTCATCTCCCGGCAACTGGAAAGTTTCCTCCAGCAAACGCGTCTGCCGGATGAACTGATCGTCAGCGACAACGTTTCGACCGACTGTACGCTGGCCATAGTCCGGGAGTTCGCGGTGCGCGCGCCGTTCCCGGTGAGCCTTTTTGTCAACGAAGAGAACGTCGGGGTCGGGCGCAACTTCGATCGCGCGATGAGCAAATGCACCGGCGATATCATCTTTCTCAGCGACAGTGACGATGTCTGGTACCCCGACAAGCTTCGCTTGATGGAACAGGCGTTGGCGCAGTCGCCGCAAGCGGATCTGGTTGCGTGCGAAGCCGATGTCGTTGACGAGGATCTGCACCCGCTCGGCTACACGACCTCATACCTCAGGCGCCACCAGCGTCCTCCGTTTTCCTCGCTGCCGCCCTCTTTCCTTGGCAACTCGCTGGCGTTCCGTGCCAGACTCAGAAGCGTTATCCTGCCTATCCCAAGTAACCCGATCTTCCTGACCGGGCATCATGACACCTGGCTGGGCCTCGTGACACTCGCCTGGGGCGGAGGTGTTTTGTCCATTCCACGGCCCTGCAGGTGTGGCGCCAACACCGGACGCAACAGAGCGGCGGTTTTCCAAAACCTCCCGCGATCGATCTCGTGCCGCGATCTGAATCCTTATCCGAACCCATGGAGGTGATGCTGGCTGCACTCGATGCGAGAATCGAATCACCGGATCAGCCCATTGGAGTTCCGGATCGAAGAGTGCTGCGAGAGCTCGGTGAAATGGTGGCTCACCTCAGGGCCCGCGCCCGACTACCTGCTTCGCGCTCGCGCAGGTTGCCGATCGTGATCAAGGAACTGACCGGCCGCCGGTACAGCCGCTATTCGTCCGGCGTGCTCAGTGCAATCAAGGACCTGATGTTGTGACCGGGCTCGTCCGCGATCGGGCGGCCGTTTTCCGTGCGTTGACGAGACAGCGCGGCCGTATTTCTCGGGTTCAATGAAAGCGAATCATGCTGAACAAAGGCCGCCTGCCCGTCGCGCTGTTGGTCGCGATCCTGCTCTCGACCTCGGCGGGGACGGGACTTGCCCAATCGAACCCTTGGCCGGCAAACCCGGATTGGCAGCAATACGTGGAAGGGCCAGAAGCCGGCGACGTTTATCCGGTGAAGATCGTAAGTACTTCAGGAGACGTTGACAATCCTGGCGCGATTCTGAATCCAGGCGCAGCCGGCGCAACGACGATGACCAGGAGCCCCGGCGGGCCGAATCCAAAAATCGTTCTCGACTACGGCAAAGATGTCAGTGGCGTGCCATTTTTCATCGTGACCGGGTCGACCGGGACGCCGACCCTGCGTGCGGCTTACAGCGAGGGTCGGCGGTATCTCGGGCCGAAAGGCGACCGTGCTCCGGGCCACGATGAGGCCGATCCGTCGCGTTGCGACATCTTTTCCATCAGCCAACCCGGGAGCACAACTAAGGGGTCGATTCAGGGCGGCGAACGCTTCCAGGAAATAGCTCTGACCTCACCGGGCAGCCTGACCCTGACCGGCGTCGGAATCCACTTCAGTCCGTTGCAGGCTAACCCCGATGACTATCAGGGGTACTTTATATCCAGCTCCGACGAGTTGAACCGGATCTGGTACGACGGCGCCTACACTGCCCAGCTCGACCAGCTACCGGCCAATTCCGGCCAGCCGGCCGGAGATCCGATCGTGGACGGGGCCAAGCGGGACCGGGTCGTATGGGGTGGAGATTTGAGTGTCGCCGGACCGACCGTATACTACTCCACGGCAACTGACGACTACTTGCGTAATTCCCTGCTCCTGCTCGGCACCTACCAACAGGCCAATGGAGAAGTTGGATCCGATGTGCCGCCGAGTACTCCACTCGGCACGTTCCCGGCCAATGATAGCTACGATGGCTACGCATACTCGACATCGTACTCGATATACTATGTCGTGAACCTCGCTGACTACTATCTATATACCGGCGATCAGGCTTTCGTACAGCAGCAATGGCCAATTGTCCAACGTGAGCTGTCCTTCAACGCTCAAAGTGTCGATCGCGACGGTCTGCTGGTTACTAATTCCAGTAACGGCCTGGACTGGCATCCATATGACGGTCCGTTGACCGGAGCGGTGACGGAGTTCAACGTTCTTTACTACCGTGCCCTGATCGAAGGATCGTTGATGGCGAAAGCTATCGGGCAATCCGACGCAGAGGCCCTATATGAACGGCGGGCGCTCGCGGTCAAGGCCGCGATCAACGCCAACCTGTTCAATTCCCTCACCGGGGTCTACGACATAAGCAGCACCCGGCGGGGGACGCTAGCCCAGGACGCTAACGCTCTGGCGGTGCTATATGGCGTCGCTCCTGCCGACCGGATCCTGGCCATTCTCGCGACCCTCAAGAGCGGGCTGTGGACTCGCAACGGGCCGCTCGCCTTTTCGGCGGACAGCGGTTTCGCGGCGTACATCAGTCCCTTTGCATCCGACATGGAGCTGCGTGCGCGTTTTCAGGCGGACGATGTTGAGGACGCACTGCAGCTGATCTACAATTTGTGGGGATTGATGGCCAGACGCGGTCCGAATTTCAGCGGCGCAGACTGGGAAGCTCTTGCTACCGATGGGACCCCGGGATTTGGAGCATTCACCAGCCTCGCGCACGGTTGGTCCTCCGGGGCCACCTCCGCGCTGTCGGCGTTTGTTCTCGGTATTCGCCCCGCTGCGGCCGGATACCAGACCTGGTCGGTCAAACCGCATCCGGGTAACCTCGCCTGGGTAGAGGGACAGACCCCGACGCCGTACGGTCCTATTGTTGTAAATTGGGGGCACGACGCCAAGCTGCAACGTTTCGGCATGGAAGTCGAATCTCCAGCCGGAACGACCGGAACCATCGGAGTGCCGTTATTCGGGGGCGAAACCGACATTAGCGTGAATGGGCAGCTCGCGTGGAGCCACGGTCGCTTCCGAGCCGTTCAGGGTATTGCCGGAGCCAACCGAGATGGCAACTATGTCTACCTGACCGGTGTATCGAGTGGTGACTACGAGATCGACAGTCAAGGTCACGGGTGACTTCGTCCGGCATACTCAGTCCGACCAGGGACGGGATGTCATGAAGAGCGCCTTTTAGTACCTCCGGTCGTCACTTGCTCAGGGGCATCAAGGATGGAACCTCGCATAACAACTGTCATTCCCACTTACCGGCGGCCCAAGCTGCTGCCGCGCGCGATCATGAGCGTGCTCAGGCAGACATTCCCGCATTTCGAAGTCCACGTTTACGACAACGCCTCCGGCGACGAGACTCGCCAGGTGGTCGAACGTCTCGCCGCCACCGATCCCCGCGTCAAATACCACTGCCATGAGCGCAATATCGGGCTGGTGCCAAATTTCGCCTATGGGATGGAGAGAGTGGCCACGCGGTTTTTCAACCTCCTGAGCGATGACGACCTGGTCTTTCCGCGCTTCTTCGACTCGGCTTATCCGCGCTCGACAGGCATGCAGACGCGATCCTCTTCGCGGGAACAACCATCTGGGCGACCCCCGACGGAGAGATCAGAGATATTCCGCTCGGGCGATGGCGCGACGGAATATATCAGCCGCCGGAGGGTCTATTCGAGATTATCCGCCGAGGTCATCCCGATTTCACCGGAACCCTGTTCAGGCGCGACGTGATGTCCCGGATCGGCACGCTCGACCCGGCGGTTGGCAATCCCTGCGATGTCGATTACTTTTGCCGTTGTGCCGCGCAGCAGCCGATCGCCGTTTCGACGACGCCGTGCGGCATGCTGTCCCAGCATCCCTCGAGCGCTACGGTTCAGGAGCCGTATGCGCCTTCTGCTTACTGGCCGGCATATGAGAAGATCGCGGATAACATCGCAAGCCTGGGCGTGCTTTCCGAGCAGGAACGGCTCCGGGCGCGCGCTTTGATCCTCCGCGATGCACACAAGAACATATTCTTGCGGGGGTTTAAGGCATCAACTCATGGTTACCGGGAGGAGGCGACACAGGCGGCGACCATTTTGCGCGAATCTTTCTCCGATCGTCGGGGAGCGCTGCTGGTTCGCGTCGGCTCGTTGTTTCCAACCGGCTTCGGATTTTTGTTCAACGTGGCATCGCGAGCTGCGCGACTGCTCCGAATGCGCCGCCGCCGGGACCTCGTTCCGTCACAAGTTCGGTCGAACTGCGCAACGGCGCTGCGCGCACTATTGGCTGAAACATCCAGCCACGCTGCCTGACGAAGAAGGACCAGTGATGCCGACACGATCCCTTTGGCAGCTCGGGGACGGGACCAGATGACTCCGGACAAAGCCCAAATCGCCACGCCCAGAGCTGCACGACCGCTGGAAACGCCGGAGCATGCAGGGCTGCGATTGCAAGAAGAAGGCGAATTCATTGATCTTCGCCCGTACCTCATCGCGGTCAGAGCGCGATGGCGTACGTTCGTGGCGGTGATGGCTTTCGCGGCGGTCATTACCGGCACGACTGTCAGCATGGTGCTTCCGAAGTGGTATCGCGCGACCGCGGTCGTTCGCCCAATTTCGACCTCGGCGATCGAGAGCAGGATTTCCGGCCTGGCGGGCGGCCTGGGCGGCGGCGCATTGGGTGGACTGGCGTCGAGCCTTACGGGCTCCGGTAGCGACGCCGAGGAGTACGTCGCGATTCTGCACGGCTTCCGTTTCAATCTTGCTCTGGCCCAGCGTCATGGACTGACCGACGAACTGCTCAAGCCCGGCCTCCTGGGCTTCATGCGCCCGATACCCAAAGACCGGGACTGGGGGGTCTACCGGATTCTGGAGAGCCGGTTCGGCTCCGATCTTTCTTAAAGACGGGCAATCTTACACTCAGCTTTGAGGCCAAAAACCGGGCCGACGCCGAACGAATTCTGGGCTATTACATCGCCGACCTGCTCGACCTTTTGCGCACGCGCGACATTCGCGACGCGACCTCGGCGATCGATTCGCTGGAGGCAGAGGCCGAGGCGACTCCGGACCCGATGCTGCGCGCGCAACTCTATGAGCTGGTGGCCAAGCAAGTGGAGCGCAAGAAGACCGCACAGGTTGAGGCCGACTTCGCCTTTCGGGTGCTCGATCCGCCGGCCGCCTCTGACGGCCTTCCAGACCGAACGTCATGCTTGACATGATCATCGCGGCATTGCTGGGCTTTCTCTTCGCGATGTGGCTGGTTATGAGAACGGCGAAGCCAGGTGCGGGCGCAAACCGATGACGATGTGCGCGGCCCAGGTCTTCTGAAACTATCCAGTTCAGCGAGGCGTCAGTGAGTATCACGCCCATGGGATGGATCGTCATCCCGGTGACAATCGGGCTGGCTTTGGTCCGCCGTCGATACCTGTTGCCCTGGGCAATTTACCTGGCGATCTTTCAAGCGGCCTCGGTCGCCAATTTCGGAGGCAGTTCGGGAGGGACAGGAATATCACCCTTCTATTTCGTGGTCTTCTTCATCCTCGGCTATCTGCTACTCGATTTGCGCCGCGTTGCAGCCGACGCGGTACGAGTCGACGCGCGATACATAGTGCCGCTGGCGGCGTTCGTCGCCTACGCGGTTATCTCCGCAAACCTGTTGCCCTACGTACTGCAGGGTATCAGGGTCATCAGCGATCGGGTCGAACCGACCTTCATTCAAGACGAAATGGTCACCACGCCCCTGGTGTGGAGAATCAGCAACTTTGCACAGTCGTCATACGTGGTCCTGGGCGCCGTGTTCACGCTGGCTATCCTCCGACGCGCGGCTTACTCTCCACGAAGCGTTCCGGGGCTCTTGCGCGTGTTCTACTGGTCCGGGGTTACCGTCGTGCTGTTCGGACTGTATCAAAGGCTGGCGTGGGCGATGGGACTGCCATACCCGGATTGGCTGATCAACAGCAACGTCGGCTGGACCCAGAACATCGCCCAGACAGTGGGCCTGGTACATCGCGTGTCGGCCACTTTCGTGGGGCCGTCCGAGGCCGGAGCATTTCTCGCCGCGTGGACGACTTTCGTGGGGGTCTTCGTAGCCGGAGGTAAACACAGATTCCCTGGCGCCCGAACTATGCTCGTGTTGGGACTGGCGGTGCTGGTCATGACGACCGCGGCTACGGGCTACGCAGTCGCGGCGATCATGCTGGTGGTTGTGCTGTTTCGGTGTGTCGCGGAGATCGTCGGACGCGGGAGATTTCCCCGGCGCTGGGCGTTTCTCGGTTTGGTGATTGTCGGCGCAGCGATTCTCGGTGCGATCACACTCGGAGACATTGCGGGAGTGGTCAGCGAGGAACTTCTGGAAAAGGTCGCGACCAGCTCCGGAACTCAGCGCCTCCAAATGAATCTGTGGGGCTTGCAACTGTTCGCCAGCACCTTCGGCCTGGGAGCGGGTTTAGGATCGCATCGATCTTACAGTCTGGCGGCGAATCTGCTCGCCAATATGGGAGTAGTGGGAACACTGTTGTTCCTGCAACTGGCCTGGACGACGTACGCGGACACACGCAAGCCTGCCGTGGTGCGTTCGTTGACCGCCGACGGGAACCTCGATCTGTCGGCGCTGGAGTGGGCGTGCGTGGCAAACCTGCTCGCAATGGTATTGGCGCTGCCTGATATCGGCTGGCCATTCCTGTGGATCCTGTGGGGCTTGCTTCTCGCCCGGTGCGAAATGGTTGCCGGCGAAGCGGCCAGGTCTTTTCCTCGGATCGCGAGTTGGCGAACCGTTGCCGGCCTGGTATCGACTGACTCATAGGCGCCCTTGCGCACGGCCTGATCGTGAACCCCGGGCGGATGAAGGTTCTCATAATAAAGCTCAGAGCGCTCGGCGACGTGGTGATGGCGTTGCCGATGAATGCCGCCGTTCGCTCGCTTGATCCGAATGCGTCAATAACCTGGCTCTGCGGTCAAGCTGTAGCGCCACTACTGAAGGCTGTCGGAGGCATTGACGAACTGCTGGTAGTGGATGAGCGCCGTCTGCTCCTGGGGTCGCCAGGCGAGCGGGTCTCGGAGCTTTTTCGGATCTGGTACAAACTGCTCGGTCGCCGGTTTGATCTCGTGCTCTCGGCCAACCGCGACTTTCGTTACGGACTCTTGAGTATTACCGCCCTGGCGAGCGAGCGGCGAAGCCTCAAGAAGCGCCGGGGGCGGCAGGGAGTCATACCTGGCCGGTACCAAGGCGACGAATATGCGCGGCTGGTTACAAACCGCGACGGTCCCCGGGAGCAAGGCTTCGGCTTTCCTCAGGTTCGACTGGACCTTCCGGCCGAGCTCGCACTTCGGTTGAGGAACCTGCCGCGACCGGTGGTCGCGCTCGCTCCCGGCGGCGCCAGCAATTTCCTGAGGGACCAGCCGTTGAAGCGCTGGCCATTGGATTCGTATGTCCTGCTTGCGCAGCGGATTCTCGAGCGCGGCGCGGGCGTGGTTCTCACCGGCGGATCGTCAGATCACTGGGCGAGTGGTGCGTTCGAGGGTCTGGCCACTTGCAATCTGATCGGCGAGACGAGCGTGACCGATTTGCTTGCGCTCTATGGCTGGTGCGAAGCGGTGGTGACGCACGATTCAGGACCGTTGCATATCGCGGTTTTGGCGGGCACGCCGCTGGTCGCTCTGTTCGGGCCGACCAATCCCTCAGAGTTCCTTCCGCCCAGCGGAAAGATCCGCGCGCTGTGGGGCGGCAAGGAACTGGCATGTTCTCCATGTTACGACGGAAGCCGTGCCGCAACCTCGGGCGCGGATTACGCAGAATGTGGAAACAACGTGTGTATGCGTTCAATCTCTGTTAACGCTGTTCTGAGAGCGCTTGACGAGCTACTGGGCACTGATTGTTCCTCGAGTTCGCGCGCATCCAGCTTCAATCCATGAATTGACGCAGCGAAAATCTGTTCGGGGAATTGCGCGCGGCTTGCCTGGCGCTCGAATTTGACGGAACTTCAAGCCTGGGCTCGCCGGGCGAGCTTGATCTCGTCGGAATTTCTCGATAGCATCGAGCGCGCTCGGGTCCGAGGCGCGTTGAACTGAATTTCCAAGGGGGTGGCGTCTCCCTAGAGAAGTGAATCTGCCGGCAAACCCGGAGACCAAACCCTCCAAACGGACGGCTGGGTGAATTTGGAATCGTTGAAGCGCTGTATTGAGTGCGGGGGTCGCGATGCGTGTTCTCTTCCTTAACCCTCCTTTCCATCCTCGATTCTCGCGAGAACAGCGAAGTCCCGCGGTCACTAAGAGCGGAACGCTGTATTATCCGAAGTGGCTTTCGCACGCCGCGGCGGTGGCGATCAAGCAAGGCCACAACGTTGATCTGGTCGACGCTCCGGCGGCAAATCTGTCCCTGAAAGCCGTCCTGGATCGCGTCGAAGCAAAACGGATTGGGGCCGTGGTCTGTGACACCTCGACTCCCAGTATCGTGAACGACATTGGCGTGCTGGACGCCCTGCACGCCGCCAATCCCGATTTGCACCTCCTGCTGGTCGGCCGGCACGTCTCGGCGATGCCGAACGAAACCTTCGCCATGTCCCGATCGGTACAGGCAGTGGCGCTGCGCGAATACGAGTACACGGTGCGCGATTGGCTCGCCGCGATAGAGTGCGGTGCGAGCCTGGAATCGGTGGAAGGTCTGGTTTGGCGCAACGGGAATGACGAAGTTGTCGTAAACAAGCCTCGTGAAGCGATCAAGAATCTGGACGAGCTTCCTTTTGTAAGCGAAGTCTACAAGCGCTTTTTGAATGCCAAAGACTATTTTTACGGACATTCGCTGTGGCCGCTCGTGGTTTTCGATACCAGCCGCGGCTGTCCGTACTACTGTAGCTTCTGCGTCTATCCGCAGACTTTCAGCGGCCATACGATGCGTTATCGCTCGAAAGAGAATGTGGCCGACGAGTTCGAGTTTGTCGCTCGAGAGATGCCGGAAGTTAAGACCGTCATGCTCGAGGACGACACTTTCATCATCAGCAAGAAGCGCACGATGGAGCTGGCAAACGAGCTGATCCGCCGGGGCAACAAGTTGCCCTTCGATGCCAACTGCCGGGCCGACGTCGGCGCCGACCTCGACCTTCTATCAACCCTGCACAAGGCTGGCGCGCGCCTGTTCTGCGTGGGCTTCGAAAGTGGCGACGTCGACGTAATCCGCGGCATGAAGAAGAACAACACCGCGACCAGGGATCCCGGCTATCACGACGAGGCGAAGAAGTTTGTCCGGCTCTGCCGTCAGGCCGAGATCATGGTCCACGGCTGCTTTATGGTCGGCAATCTGAATGAGACTCCGGAAAGCATGGAGAAGACGCTGCAATTCGCCCGCAGGCTCAAGCCTGACACGGCGCAGTTCTTCCCGATCATGGTGTACCCGGGCACCTCGGCCTTTCGCGAGGCCAAGGAACGGGGTTATCTGTCCACTGAGGAGTGGTCGGCCTGGCTCACCGAAGACGGCCTGCACAACAGCGTGGTCAATCTTCCCAATATCACTCACCAGCAACTCGTGGAATTCTGCGACCGCGCGCGACGCCGCTTCTACCTGAGCCCGAGCTATGTTCTGGGGAAAATGCTCCAATCGTTCCGCGATCCCCGCGAATTGCAACGCAACTTGAAAGGGTTCGCAACTCTTTCGAAGTATCTGCTACGCGGCAGTTTCGGCGGATCCAGCCCGGCCTCGGTAAGCCGGCCCGCAGCCTGAGGAAGCATAAGCGATGGCGCAAACGCGTTCCCCGGTGTCGGTGTCCGTGATTATCCCGACGTGGAACGGCGCCGGCAGAATCGACCGGTGTCTGGCTGCCCTGGACAATCAGAACTTTGACCGTTCATTCGAGATCATCGTCGTCAATGACGGCTCGACCGACGGCACCTTGGACATCGTGGCCCGTTATCCACGCGCGCGGGTGATCACTCAACCGAATGCCGGGCCGGCGGCAGCGCGTAACCGTGGCGCGCGGGAGGCCCTGGGCGACATCATCGTCTTCACCGATGATGACTGCGAGCCATTCCCGAACTGGCTCTGCGAAATGTCAAAGCCGTTCGAGGACCCGCAGGTGGCGGCCGCGAAGGGAATCTACCGGACTCGGCAGACGGGACTTATCCCCCGGTTTGTACAGATCGAGTACGAAGATCGCTACCGGCGGATGGGGCGCCTGTCGAGTATCGACTTCATCGACACGTATTCAGCCGCATTCCGGCGCGAGCGGTTTCTTGAGATGGACGGTTATGACGTCGTCTTTCCGGTGGCGTGCGCGGAAGACGTTGAACTCTCCTATCGAATGTCGGCGCGCGGCTGGAAGATGGTGTTCGTGCCGACCGCCGTCGTGTATCACAGTCATCCACGAGACTTCGCCAGCTACCTGAAGAAAAAGTACAAGTTCGCCTTCTGGCGCGTGATGGCCGTGAAGAAGAACCCGGCCAAGGCGATGAAAGATAGCCACACACCGCAATTGATGAAGCTCCAGACGCTGTTCGGTCCGGCACTGGCCGCAGGACTGGCCGTAGATCTATTCCGGCTTTCACCGGTGCCGGTGTCGGGAATCGTGGCGGTGCTTTTCGTCCTGAGCGCGCTGCCGTTCTCGATGCGCGCGTTTGGCAAGAGTACGCTGGTCGGGACGTTGTCGCCTTTCATCCTGGCGGCCCGTTCGGGTGCCCAGTTGCTCGGGCTGATTTCAGGCGTGTCGCATGCATTCCTCGGTCCCGCCAGTGACTTCTGGGTTGCCGCGGGCAAGTCGCCCGCCCAGAGCGACGACCTTCCCTGACCGGGTGACTCTCCCGTGCTGCCCGGGGTTTGCGAATAGTCAGGAACGTGCTGCGTAGGGGCCAGAAGCTCTTCGTCGAAATAAAGTTGGCGGCCGATGTAGTCACGTTGGTCGTATGCGTGGCCTTTGCCTATTGGCTTCTGACTAATCTTCTCTCTCCCGAGAGCGGGCCGAAGCGCCTCGAAGATTACCTGTCGGTAATCTGGATAGCGGTCCCGGCGTTTGTGGCGTCAATGGCGCTGTCAGGTCTCTACCGCTCCCCCTCGAATCAACGTACCGGCCGCCTCATCAGCTCGGTCGCCATCGCCGGACTGTTCGCTACGCTGATAATCCTGGGCGCCACTTACATTACCAAACGGCCGAACCTGAGCCTGTTCGCACTGACGGTCCTCGTGCTTGCCGCGGTTCCGACGCTGGTGGTTGAGAGACTGGTCGTCAAGAAGATTATCGATCGTCTCGTAGAACGCTGGCGCCGGCACAAGGAATGGCAGGTGCTGGTCGTGGGCGAACTTGAAGACGCCGAGGAGTACCTTCGGCTGATGCCCGCGCATTCGCACCGGGGCTTCACCGTTGCCGGAGTCATAAGTTCGCAGCACACCGCGCTGGCAGTCGCGGCCGGCGGACGGAGCAGGCGCGAGCTCGCGGTCGCGAGCGCCGTCAATTGGCACGAGCTGCTCGAGGGCTATGTCGTCGACGAGGTGACCGCGGTTCTGCCATGGGCGAGTGCGGATAGTCTTTACGGATTGCAGAAAGCCTGTGCGGAACGTGGATTGATCTTCCGGATGCTGGTCAAGATGCCGGCCGCGGATTTCGGCCGTTATCAAATCGACGACCTGGGCGAGGGGCGGTACCTGGTCTCACTCGAGACGGTCCCGCAAGAGTTGCTGCCGTTGCTGCTGAAACGGGCGATGGACATCGTGGGTTCGCTGACAGGAATCGTGCTTTGTGGGTTGGTTTATCTGTGCTACAGGCCGCGCCTTAACAAGGAGTCGCCCGGGCGCGTGATATTCTCCCAGCGGCGGATCGGTCGCAACGGGCGCGTGTTCGAATGCTACAAGTTCAGAACGATGTGCGTGGATGCCGAACGGCAGCAAAAGGAGTTGCTGGTTCGGAGCAAGCTCGGCGGCGCGTTCATCAAGCTCGAAAACGACCCGCGGGTAACTCCCACCGGGGCGTGGCTGCGCCGCCATCATCTGGATGAACTGCCGCAGTTCTGGAACGTGCTCAGAGGCGACATGAGCCTGGTTGGCCCTCGACCGTCGCAACCGGTCGAGGTGAGTCACTACCGGGACCGGGATCGGCGGCGGCTCAGCATGAAGCCCGGGATCACCGGCCTGTTTCAGGTGAACGGGCATGCCGCGATCCATAACTTCGATGACGTCGTCAAGCTCGACTGTAAATATATCGACAATTGGTCACTCTGGCTTGATTGCAAGATCGTCTTGAAGACCTTCGGTAAAGTCTTCCGGGCCGACGGCTGGTGAAATCCGGCGCGTTGGCCGCTCAAGTCCGCTCCGGCAAAAGTCACTCTCTCGATCCCCTCTCAGATTTTCCCCGCCTGACATTTTCCCGTTCAAAACCGCGCTCCTGATGGGCAGTACTCCGCCCGCAGCGGCGCTCGCCGTCGCTGGGTACTTTACTGTGGCGTCGATAATGATCAGGCCAGCTTGCGTGGCGATCGCGGTACGGCTACGGCCAGGTGAGATTGTTCCAACTCGGGTTGAGGCTCGTCGACAGCTGGATCAGGACTCGAAAGTTGCCCGGGCCGCCGAAATTCAGGTGATCGACATACTCGAATGCGATCCGCGCGCGGCCGTCGAGCAGGCTATCGCTGGTCCATGGAGTGTGCTGGGGAATCCGCAGGATATCGAAGGCCAGGCCGCCGCTATGCTCTTTGGTGAGGACCGGGCCGTAGACCGAGGAGGGATAGGGCTCATTAGTGCCGAAGCTCGGCGCGCGCTCGGTGTAAAACAGGTCGGCGCTCGCCTTGGTTAGACCCGGCAACCATCTTCCGACCTGCATATCAACCTGGGTGGCGTTCGGCCCGAGCGCATCGCCCATCAGCCAGGTGCCGTTGTAATTCCAATTGAGCCCCTGCTCGTGAATGGAGTAATTAGGTTCCAGGATTGCGTATTCAAATCGAAAGTCAGTCATACCATCGGCAGTCAGACGCGGAAGATACAGTCCGCCCTGGTAGGATACTGCGAGGAACGGCAGGAATTTGCCGATCGGGCTGACTTCATCGGTAAGATCGTCCTCACCAAGGATCTCCTGGTATAGCTCCGCGTTTCTGAGCTTGGGGAAGTAGAACTTCAGAAAGACACCGGCGCGAGAGTTGGTATTACCGGACGAGGCAGACCCCGTGGAAAAGCCAGTGGCGCGGCCAAAGAAACCGGGCACTGAGTAATGGTCGTTGTCACGGCCGCCGAAATCGATCGCGTGAGTAAAGCCGAACTCGAAGTTCGGCAGCGGCTTGAAGGCGAAGATTTGGCCGTCGATCCACGGATGGGCGGCGAAGGAGCGGTCACTGTCGAGTTGGCCGAAGAAGACCTGGTAGCGGAACTGGCCCAGGTAGCGGAGTAACCCGGGCAGTATCGTGGGATGGATGTTCTGGAGGCGGAGCGCCGGGAACGGCGCCGCGTTGTTACTCTGAGACAGCGCGCCGAACTGACCCGTACCCCACCACATCTCTTCCTGTCCGAAAGAGAGCGCCTGATTACCGAGGCTTACGACCGCTTCACCGTCGAGCAGGCGAAACCGCTCGGCGTCGGCAAGATTGTGGGTGAACGGGCCGGTGACCGCGGGCTCACCGTAGGTGGTGAGAAATCCGCCAAAGCCGCCCCACAGGTTCCATCGCACAACCTCGTTGCTTCCCGAGGCGGTCGGGATGCCGTCGTTATAGGGCAGCAACGGTGTTCCCTCGACCGAGTCGCCCACGCCGTCGGTATTTGAGGAGCGCTGCTCACCGCGGGAATAGATGTACTGCACTTCGACCCGCTGGAGTGGTTGAAGCATGCTCGGCTGGTCATCTTCGGCGTTGTTCTCGAGCCATCCGATCTCTTCACTCAACTCCGATCGCAACGCGTCGACCATCGCTTGCGCCAGGGCATGGCTCGCTTCAAAATTCGCGAGGTTCTTCTGCGCTTCCAGAGTCAGACGGGCCGCTTCAACGCGGCTGATCGGTCTGATCTCGGACAGGTAGGTTTCGAGCAATCCGAGGCCGTTGAGAGTATCGAGCTCGTCGTAGACCGGGCTGTCGAGCGGAATGTACACCACATAGGTCGAGGCGCGCGCGACCGCGGCCGACATCAGCCAGAGCAGCACGAGGAGCAGCGCGGCGAGCCTCCGGGCCGCCCGGAAGCTCACTTCAGACCTGCCGCGGGCGGGTAAGCCTCAGGATGGGCCAGGGCGGCCTCGCGCTCGGCGCGGATCTCGGCCAATTGCCGCAGCGGGTCACGCGCAGGAGGTTGCGGGAGAGGCGAGCCCGCGGCCGAGAAACGCGAAGCGGTGAGTCTGGCCTGCAGTTGCGGCGACACTCCGTCGAGCAGCCACGCGAGCAGGACGCGGCGGACATATTCGCGCGTCTCGGGATAAGGGGGAATGCCGCCATACTGCCGCACCGCGCCTTCGCCCGCGTTGTAGGCGGCCAGCATCTCGGGCAGATCGGCGGACTCATCGGGCACCGCGGCGAGCGCCCATCTCAGATACTCAAGAAAGCGCGCGGCGCCGAGCGCGCTCTCGATTGGATCAAACGAGTCTTCGACCCGGAAGCGGCGCGCGGTCGCGGGCATCAGTTGCATCAGGCCGCGGGCGCCTTTGGACGAAACCGCAAGCGGATCGTTGCCCGATTCGACGCGCGCGATCGCCGCGAGCAGGTCGGGATCGAGATCATACAGGTTCCCAACCGCGCGGAAGAGCGCACGGGTATCGATCGCGCCGGATGGCTCCTGTGCCTGTGCGCTAGCGGCAAGCAGGGCCCATAGCGTAACCGGGACGACGATCAGCGCGAGCCAGCGCAAACGCATCATCTAGTGGGTCGTGGCGACCAAAGCGACCACGGCGATGGTCTGGATAGCGGACGCGATTATCTGGGACACGTCTTTCACGACCTCAAGATTGTTGGAGAAGACTAACTGCTCGGGTACGTACACGACGTCGCCCGGCTCCAGATAGGCGGACATCAAGCCGCCGGAAAAGACTGGCAGCAGCGGAAACATTTTGGCTTTGGAGCCGTTCTTGAGCCCATCGTCGGTCAGGATCGAACCGTCCGCCTTGAAGACGTAGATATGATCCTCATCCGCACCCTCGGTCGGACCGCCGGCGCGATCGAGGTAGTCGCGTAGGGTCAGTTCGGGCTGATAGACCAGCGCCGTCGGATGGTATACCTGACCGAGCACGCTCACCGCCGAAGGACGCCTGGGAATCACAATCTGATCCTGATCCTCGAGCAGCACGTTGTCCTGCGAAGTTGTCAATTCGTCGAGTGGACGCAGATGCACGACCATACGGCCCGAAGCGCCCTCACCCTCGCTCTGCTCCAGAACCTGTTCGAGGCCGCCCAGCGCCTGGGCATTGCGGCTCTCGTCGGTTTCGCCGACCTGCTTTGGCATCAGTTGGACCTGCGCGATCTGCTTGCGCAGGCGGGCCCGGCTCTCGTCGAGGCTGGTCTGCTCGAGCTGCTTGATGGAGCGGCGGATGAAGACGGTGGCAGGAAGGTAGGCGTCGGGCAGCATCCCGCCACATCGTTCGAGAACCGAGGCGAGATGCTCACCCTCGTGGAAGGTGTAGGGACCCGGCCTCAGAACCTGCCCCTTGATCTGGACGACCCACGGCAGGTGCCAGTTCGACGCGCGCCAGACGAAGAGCTGGTCGTTGGTTTCGAGCTTCAGGTTGTGATCGGCAGAACCCTTCAACGCCGCCCGCAGATCGAGGTCCATATAGCTGTGGCGAGTGCTGCTGCCGTTGATCACCTCGGTGCGGGCAACCTCCGCTTTGGCCAGATAGGCATCGTCCTTGAGTCCGCCGGCCAGGTAGACCAGGTCGCTCACCCGCATATCCGGGCTGGTCGCGTAGAAGCCGGGATTTCGAACCTCGCCGAAGACCTGGACCGTGGGCAGATCGCGAATTTGATCGAGCTTGTAAACCGTCAGGATGTCCTTGGGCTCGAGCGTCAGATTGGCATCGAACTGATCCGCGATCGCGCTGTCGAGATCAACGGGCACGATATGTACGACCCGGTTCTCATCCTCCTGGCGCCGGATCATCGCGTAGCGCATGAAGGTGCGCGGGGCGATGCCCTCGGCCTCACGGACCACATCCGCCACCTTCATGCCCGGATGCCATTGGTACTTGCCGGGGCGGTACACATTGCCCTTGACCGTTACGATGTCGTTTTGCTGGGGCAGCACGGAGAAGACCCGAATCAGATCGCCGTCGCTGACTGCGAAGCGCGACGACCGGACTTGATCGAGGTCGGTATCGAGCACCACACGGCGAGTGTGATTTTCGATCCGCTCGACCTGAATCCTGCGCGAGTAGCCGAATGGGCTCTCTCCACCGGCCAGATTGAGCACGCCGGGAAGGTCGGCCGGGCTGCTGCGTAGCTCATAGATCGCGGGGCGCTTCACACCGCCGATCATGGCGACCACGGGACCGATCACCGGCACGAAGATCACATCGCCGGGCTGGAGCTGCTCGTCGGCCGCGGTATCGCCATGCATCAGCAGGTCATAGAGGTCGAAGACCTTGACCAGCTGATTGCCGCGCCGCAACTCGATCCGGCGCAAGCTCCCAATCTTGGTGACCCCTCCGCACGCCACCAGGGCATTCGATACGTGCGACAACGAACTCACGGTGTAGGGGCCGGGATGGTTGACCTCTCCGATGACGAAGACCTGGATGGTACGCAGCCGGCCCATCGTGAGGTCGACCTGCACGCCGGTAATCTGGCCGGCGCGTTCCTCGATGAGCTTCTTGGCCTCCGCGAAGGTCAGCCCGGCTACCTGAATCGGTCCGATGCCCGGAATCGCGATCGCCCCCGAGCGATCGACCTGCAGATCATAGCTGTGATTGATCCGGCCCCACATCAGGACCTTGAGTTCGTCTCCGGGCCCGACCAGGTAGTCACTGCTGACCGGAAGATTGTTGCCCGGAGCAAAGGTCGACACCGGACGATTGAACAGTGAGTAGCCGTACTGCAGAAGTCCCTGCGGACTCGGCTGCTGCGGCGGCGCATTCAAATCGAGCCCGCGGAAGGCCTTTTCGATTGAGGAAAGAGCCGGTTGGGGCGTTAGTCGAAGCGGCCGAGCATTGCGGGCTGTCGGCGAGAGCGGGCGGCGAACTTGCGCACGCTGGCGCGGCTGGGCGGGATTTTCGGGTCCGTTCAACTGCGTGCAGCTTTCCAATTGTGCTTGTTGCTCGGGGGTGAGGTTCAGAGAGAGGGTTTGCGAAAGCTCTTGCAAATCTTCCGCAGTCATATGCTTGGCTGCCATCTGAGCGCAGAGCTGCTGGAGGTCGTCCGCGGTGAGCGGTCCCGATGAAAGCCGCGCTTTCAGCTCGGCGATCGCCGATGGGCTGAGCTGGGTGGCCATGCTGGCCGCAGCGCCGGTGGCCGCTCCCGATTCGTTGAACCCGGCGGGCGCGCCCGATTCGTTGAAATTGCCGTTGGTGTTCGGTGCTTCGGTCTGACCTTGCCAAGGAGTGGGCTGGGCGGCCGGAATCGGCATCTGGTTTGGCTGGGCTTGCTCGCCGGATTGGTCCTCGGATTGCCCCGAATATTGGTCCGAATATTGATCCGAGTATTGGCCCGAAGACTGTTCGGTGGATTCGTCGGGCGGGTTTTGACCGGTATCGGGCGAATTTGGAGCCCCGCCCTCGTAACCGGAATCGGAACCCGGGTCGTTTTCCCCGCTGTAGGCTCCGCCGTTTTCGTCGTTCCCGTATTGCTCGGTCTGTGCGGCAGCCACGACCGCAAGCAGAGCCACGATTGCCATCGCGAACAGCCAACTCCGGCCCGAATGAAGAAGCTTCCCCAAGGTCAAAAGGTTCCGCATAGCCGCGCCTGTTCCTGCCATCCGGCTGTTCAAACTATTTTGGGCTCCGGAGGAGGAATCTCCAGATCGTCGCAAGTCTGAGTCAATAGCACGATCGGGGAATGAAGGCGATGATTCCAATGGCAAGGCAAGGGGCGGTTTTCTGGAGGCTCGGATGGCCGATCCGGGCACCTGCTAGACTACCCTGAAACGAGTTGCCCATTAGCTAATCGCAACGATCCGCCGCTTTGAAGAGTTGGTACCGTACGTCGCGACGGTTGGCGAACCTAACTGGCACCCAAGGGTCTAACGCTGTTCTGCTGACTCCGAACCCGCCGCTGGCCGCGCTAATAATCCCGGAGCTGATTTCTCAAGTTGATGTCGCCTTCGAGCGACTTTCCATATGGTCCGAGCAAGATCAATTGCCGCTTCGGGCCGTCGAACTGCACATTGACACCGGACGCGGTATGCCAGATCAGGCTCGGTCCGTCAGTCGAATCGGTATCGCTCGACGCGTCGGGCGCGCCGAGAGTCTTGCGCAGGTCATCGAGGATCAGGTCACCCGAGCCCGCCAGGAACTGTGCAACGACCATCTGCATCCCGTGATTGTTGGTAAATTCGTAGACGACCGAATCGTATTTTGCATCGCCCACGGAGACATCGGCCAGTCGGTAGGCATCGGCGCCGTAGGGACTGGTCTCCGGGTCTCCGGTGGGATGGAGCTGTTGGGTCTGGGCAAGAGTAAGCCCGAACCTGACGCCCATAAAAGCACTCGGACCCTGGTTAGCCGGCGTGGCCAGCGGCGCGACTGCCGAGCACGCGGCCAGACCGCAGATCAAGATTAAAGAGGCGACCCACAGCCGGGTTGCCCACCCTGGAAACTCCACAGGAAAATCTCCCCCAAGCCCGGCTTAGAGAAACCGGCTCACCGACGCAGCCGGCAGAACCATCCGAACTCCGGTGGTACCGACCGTGTTCAACAGAATCGCAGCGCGTTCCGCTCCCGACAGATACCGTTCGAAGACCGCCTCGAGACCCCGAAATGGTCCCTCCACCACACTGACAGGTTCGCCTGGTGCGAGCGGTTTGGGCGTGATTTCAACCACGCAGTCGACCGCGCGCCGCCTGATCTCCTCGACGATCAGGGACGGAACCGCCAGTGCTTCGTTGCCGGCCGAAACCAGGCCCCTGACTCCCGACAAGTACTTCACCTCAAAGTACCGGGCCTGAAGATCGAACCGGGCAAACACATAGCCCGGGAAAAGCGGGCCGATCGACTCCGTCATGCGACCCCATCTGGGCGCTTTGGCCTTGAGCAACGGCAGGAAAACATCAGCGGCGATCGCGGAAAGCTGCCCGGCTACCCATCGCTCGCGTTGTGGCTTGGTATGGAGCAGATACCACTGAAGTTCCGGCGACGATGTCATTTTTGAAAAGCCGCCCGGCGGCGCACTCGGAACTCGAAGAGAAAAAAGGGCGACCCCGGAGCGAGCCGGGGCCGCCCTGACAAAATCGCGGTCTCAGATCTCGTACGTGAAACGGACCTCTACCTCATTTATGCGCTGGTCGCGGCTGAACAGAAAGGGGTCGGTGTAACGACCGCTCTTGCCCAGATACCAGATCGCATTGAGGTCCAGCAGGATGTTTCGCGAGTAGCGATAGTCGTTCGCGCTCTCCACGTATCCCACGCAATTATCCACGTCCCAGACGACGTCGTTCGTCGCCGTTAACTGGCCGTTGATTAGCCAGTTGGTAAACGCGAGGACGCCCAACTCGCTGATCTCGCGCTGCTTTGCCGTCGAAAGCGGACTCCCGAAAACCGCGTTGGCCGGCCGGTCAGGATACCAGGTCAGCGTATTCTGGAAGGTTATGAACGTGTGCTGCTTGGAGAGCCAGGGAATATAGGTCGGACGATCTCCCGCGACGATAAAGCGGGAATATTCCGTCCATTTGGCTCCGCTAGCGTTTGTCGTATACGGTCCGGGAGAAGATACATTGGTGGCCTGTTTGGGAGAATAGACGGCATCATAGCGGTAGACGATGTCGGTCAGATCCTTGTCGTAGTATGTTCCGGTAATATCGAAGTAGTTCTGCCGGACGACCTCGCTGTCTAGGAAAACCTGGAGATTGCCCAACATCGGCAGAAGCTTTTGCTTCGGAGGGCCATACAACAGCGGGACCGTCGGAATACCCTCGACCGTGGCGATCTCCGGGTTAACCACCGAGATGAACGTACCCGGCGGCGTGGTTGGCGCCATGGGAAAGTAACCCGGGGGGGCCTTGCAGGTGTTGCAGAATCCAAGCTTCGTCGAGCGCGCCTCGTACAGCCAGATAAAGCTGGTCTGAAGGCCGTTGCCAATCGGGAGCAAGGTGGAATAGCGCGCTCCGAATTCGCTGTATTTCAGGGAATTCGGCAAACTGTTCTGCAAGGTAGTCAGTTTCTCATCAAGAAACGAATTGACGTCAAGGGCGGCCGAGGCTGGAACGAAGTGTAAGGGAGTCGGGTCTCCGTCCGCGAGCGTCTGGTCCAGAAAGGCGTTGCCGTTCTGGTTGTAGCCTGGGCCATTACCCGCTACCGCGGCCTGGGCGACGAACGGGCTCCGCGCGTCGGTGGTATTGACTACGTCCGCGCCGCCTTGCCAGTCGCCCGGAATCACGAAAACTTCGAATTCGTTGTTGGCCGTCTGGAGGAAGTCCGGAAAGATGTAGTTCAGCTTGATCATCCGGAGGTTGATCCGCTCATCCTCCGCCGACTCGAAATTCGTCCAGTGATAGCGGAGGTCGGAGGGGTTGGTCACATCGGTGCCCGACAACGCGTCGGCCTCGCTCCAGATAACCTCCTGCTTGCCGATCCTTGCGGTGAGGTTGTCGGTGAAATTGAGCTGTGCGTAATATTCACGCAGATCGTTGCGATCGAACTGTGCGACTCTCTCCTGAGACGTATAGTCGGTCCAATCGCGGCTCAGTTGAGAGGTACCTCTGGTCTTGAGGTCCGGGAAGGCGTCGTACCATGGCTTGTACCACCCGTACACATCGGCGTCCTTCAGGAGTATCGTGTCGAGCCGTCCAAGAAAATTGTAGTTCTTGACGATGTGGTAGTCCGGACGGATATCGGCCAATTGCCGGGCCTGAACCAAGTCCCAATGGTTGAAGTCGTAACTGCCCCCGGTTCGCTGGCCGGGTGAACCGGGCGTGGCGTCCGAGGGGAATCCGACGGCCGCTCCGGTACCGGTCGCCGGACTGAACGTCGTCGGCGTGACGTTGCGGCTCGAACCTTCGCCCCACCGCCCCGACCATCGGCTGCTCACATATCCGAACACCGAGAAATCACCCTGAGTGATGGTCGCCATCGCGGTGCTCGACCACACGGTCAGCAGGCATACCGCCGCAACCCACGGTAATCCCCGCGATAACTCGCGGCTCGGAAACCCGTAACTTTTGTCCGACATAATAACCCCCAACCAAAACACAACGCCCACAGAGTGGTTGGCAGCATCCCCCGCCCTCGCCCCGCGAAAGGAGGAGTTGCCAGTCGCCAAAACGGCGATTTTGCCCACGTACCATTCCAGAGGTAACATTGTCAAGTTGCCGACCGGTTTCACGCGCCGGAACCCGCTGCGCTGCGCAGGTTTCGTACGCGCCGGCACCGGCGTTCAAGCAAATTCTGCCGTCACCTCTTGCTCGCTCGCGACTTCACGACCCGCTAGCCGCGGGTTTTGAGTGCGAGTTCGGCCAGCACCTCGCCCTCGGGCGCCGAACGCGCCAGCCGCGCCAGGACCGAGTCCAGCTCGACACCGAACGCATCGGCGATCCGGTTCATGAAGTTGAACATCGCAGCGATCACAGCGATATCGAAAGCCTGCTCCGCAGAGAAGTATTTTCTCAGTCCGTCGATATCGGCCTGCGTCATCGCGGAAGAATTCACGGTGAGCTTCTCGGCAAACGCGAGCATCGCGCGATCCCCCTCCCCGAGCGGAGCAGTCCGCCAGTCGCGCTTGACCTGCGCGACCAGACTGCCGTCCCCATGCGATTCTAAACGGAGCAGCTCGGCGTGGGCGTTCGCGCAGTAGTGGCAGCGATTGACGGATGAGACGACCGCTGCGATCAGCTCCTCCTGCGTCCGGCTCAGACGCGAGCCGCCGAAGGTCGCCGTGGTCGCAACCTTTACCACCGCCTCGAGCAGTTCCGGCCGCGTGCTCAGGACCTTCATCACGTTCGGTACGAGGCCCATCAAATGCGGATGTTTCCTGATTTCCGCGTAGATTTCGGCCAGCCGTCCCTGCGCCTGCTCTTCGGGAATCGTGGGAATCCACGCCATCGTTGGGTCTCCTCGGAGGCGCGAAAATGCGCGCGCGGAAGCCGGGCGCCGAAAGGCGCCCGCCTCAACATCTGGCATACCCGCCGCGGCCGGCGCCAGTCCGTCGATGCGCCGCCGGCTCTGCAAATGCGCTAAGGCGGAAGAGTGCGCGTGACTCGATTGATGACGAATACGCCGCTGGCGTTCTTAACGTGATAATAGAGCGACTGATCGTCCGGCGAGATCGAAGGCGCTTCAGCGAAGCCGGTAATCGCTTCAATCTGCTGCGGCGTGCCGAACGGCTTCGACTTTGAGGCGCGAGTCGCCACGAAGATCGCCGGCCCTACCTTGGGGTTGGTTCGGGTGAAGAAGAATTCGAGTTCCGAAGCCGAAGTATCGGGCGCGTAATTGAAATACCGGTCATTGATTTTGGCCATGATACTGGCGCTGTTCGGGCTCACGGCAAAGTGATCGCCTTTGCGGGTCGCGAACATCATCTTCGTGCTGTCGAGACTGCTGGTAAAGAAGTCGCCTTGCGTGAAATAGAGGGTGTTGCCGTCGGCGCTGATTTCCGCGTCGAAATCGACCAATCCCACGGCCGGCGAGGCCACGCCCTTGACGGGACCTACCGTCGCGACATTTCCGCTCAAGAAAGGTCCCGAGTAGATGGTCGCCAAACGGCCGGCGTGCTTGTTGAAGTAACTCCTGGTGGTGATGAAATAAAATTGGTCATTTGCGTCCATCGAGGCGACCGCGTCGAGCGACGTGCTGTTCACGCCCCCGATCTCGCCCTGGAACTGGAACGTCACGTCGTCGATGCGCGTCGCCCAGAATAGATTGGTGTCCGTCGCCGTATTGGAGTTGTTGAAGAAAAGATAATTGCCGTCACGGCTGATGAATGGTTCCATCGCGTTGTTGCTGTTGCCCTGGTTGTCGTCATAGCCGAGAATTTGCACCATCTCCGGATTGCCGAACGGCGGCGACGGTGTTGGTTTCGCGTCGGGAACTTCGCCTGCCCGCGCGCATGCTGCGCCAACGCTAAACTGCACGAGGGCCCAGGCAACAATTGCGGCGCGGCCGAGATTCAGGATGGGTCGGCGCAAGACGCGGTATGGGAAACCTGGTTTCATCGATCCGGAGCGCATTGACACTTTCCCCGCCCCCAACTCCGCGTTTTCGCCGCTCCTCTACTCAATTCCGCGCGTACATCATGCGCAGTTTGCATTTTAGCCGGTGCGCCTGCACGAGCACCATCACGGGTCCGTTCAAAACGCACGCGCTGAGGGCGTTTCTTCCCCGCAGGCCCAGAGCCCGCCGATGCGCCACGCGTCTTTCGGATCACGCCGCGCAGATGGCGATCGGAGCGGACGCGGAGTAAGTTTGGCCGCTATGAAGAGTGACGCCACCATGCCGCCGGCGTACAGCGCGCCGACCTATGGCGATCGGGTCGCGGAAGTCTACGACGACTGGTACGGAGGCGCGCGGAATATTCGGGGCCCCAGCCACGCCGATGATGCCGTCGCATTCCTGAGCGGGCTCGCCGGCAAGGGCCGCGCGCTCGAACTCGGGATCGGCACCGGGCGGATCGCACTGCCACTGGCCGCGCGCGGCGTGAGAATCAGCGGTATCGACGCGTCGGCCGCGATGGTCGAGAAACTCCGCGCCAAGCCCGGCGGCGAGAACATCGCCGTGACGATCGCGGATTTCGCCGGCGTCCCGGCGAAGGGGCAGTACTCACTGATCTATGTGGTCTTCAATACTTTCTTCGCTCTGCCGACCCAGGAAGACCAGGTGCGATGCTTTGCGCGCGTCGCCAAGCGGCTGCGGCCCGACGGCGCCTTTGTGATCGAGGCTTTCGTGCCTGATCTCACCCGCTTCGACCGTGGTCAGAGAATTTCCACGCTCGCGGTTGACGGAGAAGAAGTTCAGATCGAAGCGTCGGTCCACGACCTGGTGAATCAGGCGACTCGCACGCAAAGAGTCGTGATCTCGCCGAAAGAGGGCGTGCGGCTTTATCCGGTGCAGGTTCGTTACGCTTATCCGGCCGAGTTGGACCTGATGGCGCGGCTGGCCGGGATGCGGCTGCGCGAACGCTGGGGCGGATGGAGTCGCGAGCCCTTCACCGCGGCAAGTCCGCTGCACGTATCGATCTACGAACTCAGCAAGTAGCGCGAGCCGGCTACGGCAGCCGGTAAATGAAGATCGAATAGCCGACCCGATCGACGGGCTCGTAGCCCTTGAGCGGATCGTAGGCGCCCTTCCATTCGGTGTCGAAGCCCTCTTCCGGCTCGGCATAGGCCATCTGCCGGTTGGAGGCGGAAATCGCGAACCATCCGTGCGCGATCTCGCCGTCGGCCGGCTTCTCCTGCACCAGCGCGTTGCCCAGATAATATTGCGGGTCGGCGCGGCCGAAGTAGTCCAGTGAAATCTCTTTGATATTGTTGCGGGCTACATAGTCGCGGAGCCGGTAAAGGTCCTGACCCCAGTCGTAATTGGAATCGATGGCTATCTTCCAACCGTTCTCCGTTCCCCCGGCGAGGATGTTGTAGTAAGGCAGGAAATATGGAAATGCGCGCGCTGTACCCACAACCAGACTGAGCATCACCGCGGTCACCGCAACGCGCGGGAGTATGACGCCAATGGCGCGCGATCGACGCTCGCCGGGCGCGCCGGCTCCAGCCTCCGGATCGTGGCGAAGCCAACTTGCGATCCGTCTTGAAACCAGGATGTAGATGAAGGGGAAAGTCGGCATCACATGGCGGACGCCGATATTCAGGCCGGAACGAATCGCGAGCGTCCAGTACACGAACACGAAGGTCAGCGCCGAAAACTCGGCGAAGTTCGCGTGAATCCAGCGGCTGATCCGGACCGGGACCGGCTGGTTCGTCTGCCGCGACCGGAGCAGACTGGCAGCGGCCAGTCCCAGCGCCATCAGCGTCAGCAGATGGAGCGGCAGCGGCTCCTTCAGAAGATACAAAGCCGGAAAATAGAAGCGCGAGCCCTTGGCGGTCAGCGTTCCCAGAAAGTAGGCGAAGTCGCCGTCCGCGACCCTACCCGTGGCCAGCAGCAAACCCAGCAGGCATTCGCCGAGCGGGCGGGTCAACCATGATTTGAGCAGCACGAGATCGAAGGGAACGACGACCTTGCCGATCAGCGGATGCTCAGAGGCGAAGGGCAGCAGCGGAAACTCGAACGCGTCGCTATAGCGCGCGGGCGCCGATGAGCCCCAGACGAAATATCCGTAGACGCCCCAGATCACCAGCACCGCGACAATCGCAACGCCCACCGACCTCGGCAGGTACTTGCGGAGCGCTGCGCGCCGCTGAGCGGCGTCGGGCATCGTGAGAATCCAGGCCGCAAGCAGTATCGCGAGCAGCGGCATCAGCAGCGCGACCGAAAACTTGCACAGCGCCGCGGTGCCCAAGGCGAGCCCGGCGATCAGGATATTGCCGCGGCTGGGAGCCTCAAGGAACCGCAGAAAAGCCACGATGCCGATGAAAAAGCCGAACGAGGCGCCGAGATCACTGTTCACCAATCTGGCATGCGACAGCATCGTCGGCGAGAAGGCGAAGAACAGCAACGCGAGGAGCGCGGTGTCGCCGCCGAAGCGCCGCCGCGTCCAGAGAAACAGCAGCGCGCCCAGAACCAGCGCCGCCAGCATCAGCGGCATCCGCGCCCAGAATATGATTCGGTCGGCGTCGTTGCCCGACTCGTACAGAAACAGCCGCCCCTGCTCCGAGGAGTTATTCTGGCGCATCGCCCGGGTTTCAGCCGGGAAATCCGGATGGACCGCGAGTTCAGCGAACCACGCCGAAAGCGCTTTGAGCGGCAGCGGCGCCTCCGCGTTGATCCGATAATGACCCTGCGTGATATACGCGAAACCGGCGCCGATGTGCGAAACTTCGTCGTAAGTGGCGGAGTCGTTCCACGCCGAGCCCACCATCAGGCCGAACATCGCCAGCAAAACCAGCAGCATCGCCGCGACGCCCCAAGGGCCGTCCAGCACGTTTCGTCGGGGCTGCGCGCGATCAGATTCCATCCCTTTAGTCTTCAACTTCAAGACGCAAGTTTCGTTCCGCTTGGCCCACGCGCGCTCTGCCTTGAAATCCGCTGTGATGTCCAGAGTCGCCCGATTCCTGGCGGGTCAAGCGATGGGCAACCAGCACCAATTCGGGCCGCATCTCCGTAGTACGACTGCGGGAAGCATCGGTAACACGGAGCCTCGACGACGTCAGGTCAGGACTCATTTCGTGGTATGGCGCGCGCGCGTCGCCGGACATCGCAATGCAACCATGAATTCACGTTCGTAGTCGGCGCGCAGAGCCTCGCGAGCCATCGTTGAGCCACGCGCGACCATCCGGCTCAGAGCTTCGTAGGCGCCGGTCGAGTGGGAGAGCAACTGCAGCTTGCGCGCATTGTGAAATGCAACCAGGTCGCCCAAATTCCAGGAACCCCTGAACCGTGAGCGCAGCCCGTGGTAAGCTAGGAGACGTTCGATAAAATTCTCGCATCGGGCCGGATCGGCCAGCCCGCCTTCTTCCTCGACCGGCAGATTGGGCCAAGCGTGCATCAGGGTTTCGGCGAACAGGCCGCGACCGGCTCGGGCTACCGCTCCGGATCGTTGATAAAAGTACTTGACGTGCTCCATCCCGCAACTGGGCGAGTTGCTCTTGAGCACGTAGCCGCACAATCCTTCGCGCAAGAGAGCGGCAACCCGCTCACGGGCGTACGCGCGCATCCGCTCGGTGTAATCAGGCAACTCGGTGAGATCGGACTTCGCGTCGGAGGTCGAAGCGGACGCCCACTCGACGAGCCGCACCCTGTCGCGGCTGTCGACCAGCCGCATGCTCGGCCGCGGCACGCCAGCCCGATCTCGACCTCGGGGCAGACCGGAATCCACTGGACGAAACGGCCGATCGTCTCGACCAGAAATGGATCGCGCTTGTGGCCGCCGTCGAAGCGGACTTGCGCGCCCAGCAGGCAGGCCGATATGCCAACTTTGATCAGTTCCACTTGGCCCGAACGCTCGCAATCCCCAATCTGCCTCTCGACGATACACCGGGATTGCCAGACCGGGTATCCGGAACTGGCCGGGACGCGGAACTTTGGGCAATCGAGGGGAGTTGAAAGCTGTAGTTCGTCAGTGTCATCTAGTCTGACAGGTCCAACTCACGGAGGAGACACGCCATGAATGCGAAGAATATTCTCGTAGCGGGCGCCGCCGCAGCCCTGTTGCTGAGCGGGGCGATCGTCGTCCGCGCGGACGATTCGGCCGGAAAAGGCACGACCCAGTGTCTGGGCGTCAACAGTTGCAAGGGCCACGGCGCCTGCGCCACGGCCAAGAATGACTGCAAGGGACAGAACGCCTGCAAGGGACAGGGGATGGTCATGACGTCGTCGGCAGACGATTGCAAGACGCAGGGCGGCACAGTGACTACCGCGCCGACCAAGAAGAACTGAAGCACGATCACGGGGCCTGACGCCGGCGTCGGGCCCCGTTTTATCGGCGATGCGTGACTTTCCCCATCTGGGTCATGGCGTCGGCCTGCGCGCCCCGCACTTCGCAGGAATTCTCGACGGCACCGCGCGCGCCGACTGGTTCGAGGTAATCACCGAGAACTTCATGATCCGCGGCGGGCGGCCGCTGGAGATTCTCGAGCGCGCACGGGCGGCCGGACCGATCGTCCTGCATGGCGTTTCGCTCAATATCGGCGGCGTCGATCCGATCCGCGAGAGCTACCTCGACGACCTGCTGACGCTGATCCGCCGCTTCGAGCCCGCGTGGGTCTCCGACCATCTTTGCTGGGGCGCGTTCGGACGGCATTACGCGCACGATCTGCTCCCGCTGCCGTTCACCGAAGAAGCGGTGACCGCGACCGCGGCGCGAATCCGCCACGTGCAGGAGCGGCTGGGCCGGCGCATTCTGATCGAGAATGTTTCGAGCTACCTGACCTACGAGCACTCCACGATGCCCGAATGGGAGTTCCTGGCCGCTGTCGCCGAGTGCGCCGACTGCGGCATCCTGCTCGACGTGAACAATATCTACGTAAACGCGATCAATCACGGCTTTTCGCCGCTCGATTACATCGCCAGCGTGCCGATCGACCGCGTCGGGCAGATCCATCTGGCGGGACATTCTGACGCGGGCACGCATCTGGTCGACACGCACGACCATCCGGTGCCGCCGCCGGTATGGTCCCTCTACCGCGAGGCACTTCGGCGGTTGGGACCGGTCGCGACGCTGATCGAATGGGACGACCATATTCCCGCCTTCGCGGATCTCACGGCCGAAGCCGAGCGTGCGCGCGCGAATCGAAGCGGAGACTCTTGCAGAGGAGGCGCTCAATGCCCGCACCGGCGCTACGTGAGCTCCAGCGCCTGTTCTGGCATTCGCTCGCCGACGAACCGGGCGGGGCCAGTATCCGAGCGGAACTGGCCGAAATCGTCGCGCCGAGTGCGACGCTCGATCGCCGCGCGCGGCTGCAAGTCTACGCCGACGCTTATTTCTGGCGCTTGCGCGACGTGCTGCGCGAGGATTTTCCGAAAGTCGCGGCGCTGCTCGGCGCCGATCAATTTGAGCAGCTGGCGCGCGAATATTTGCGGGCCCGTCCGTCCGAGCATCCGTCGACTCGCTACGTGGGGCGCGCGCTGGCCGACTTTCTCACCGCGCGCCGCGGCCTTTCGCCGTTCCTTTCCGATCTCGCGCGGCTGGAATGGGCGCGGGTCGAAGTGTTCGACGCTCCCAACGCCGGCACCATCGGCGCCGATGCGCTGCGCGAAGTCCCCGCCGACCGCTGGGCCGAGCTACGCTTCGTGCAGATTCCCGCGCTGGAGGTAGTGCAGGCGCTCTGGCCGGTCCATCGGATCTGGGCGGGCGAAGCCGTCAGCGAGCAGTCGCCCGAGCGTACGACGATCCTGGTATGGCGATCCCCGGGCGACGACGTGCTTCACACCGCGATGGATGATCGTACCGCGCATGCTTTACGGCTGCTGAGAAATGGCGAATGCTTCGCGGCGATCTGCGGCGCGTTTGCCGATCTCGCGCCCGAGGCTGCGGCCCACGAGGCCGCCGCGCAGCTTGCGCGCTGGCTCGCCGACGGAATCATCGCGCGCGCCGAATGAGCCGCCCGCGCTTACAGCACTGAGGTGCAGAACGCGCAGCGCTTCGCCTGGAGCGGAATCTCGCTCAGGCACTCGGGGCACTTCTTGGTAGTCGGCTCGGCCGGCGGCTCGGCGCCAAATTGCGCCACCAGCGTGTTCACCGGCAGCACCACCAGGAAGTAGACCGCCGCCGCGATCATCAGAAACGAAATCAGCGCGTTGACGAACTCCCCGATTGGGAACTTGCTGCCGTTGAGCTGGAACACGATCGCCGAGAAATCGGGTTTCCCACCGACCGCTGCGATAAGAGGCGTGATCAAATCCTTGACCAGCCCGGTGACGACCGCGCCAAAGGCTGCGCCGATCACCACGCCCACCGCCATGTCGACCACGTTACCGCGCAGTATGAAAGCCTTGAATCCGCTCATTTGAAACCCCTCCTGATGTTGATGCCCCGAACGGTCAATTCTCTACGGAAGCGGATCGTATGCAAGGGGCAGAATTGCCGCCCAAGTCGAGCGGCGCTGATTCTGGAAGTGCAGCGCGGTCTTGCGGCGCGCGGCCAACGACTCCAGCGTCGTGCGCCGCAGGATCGCGCCGACCGCGCCGTGGACCTCGCGCCACACTTCGCGCATCGCGCAATTCTCGTCGCGCCGGCAAGGCCCATTGATCCCGTCTTCGAGGCATTCGACCGGCAGGTACTCGCCCTCGATAATCTGGACCACGTCGTCCATCGTGATTCGGGCCGGGCTCCGAGCCAGCATGTACCCGCCGCTCGGACCCTTCTGGCTGGCGACGAGCCCGGCGCGTTTGAGGTCGATCAGCAGGCGGCGGAGGTAGTTTTCCGGGATCCCTTCCCGGAGCGCGATCTCCTCGACGCGAAGCGGTTGCGGGCTGGGATAGCGTTCCGCAAGCATCAGGAGCGCCTTGAGGGAATAGTCGATGCCGACGCCGAATTTCATGGCTGTTTACCCAGGATTTCTACCATATTGCAACGATTCAGCAAATAGGCGAGTCCGCTAGTCATCTATTTAGTTGACTAAGATGACTGCGATAGTTACCTTTCGCTTGTGGATGGCTCAGAGACGGGCCGGTTGACGAGCCGCCCGCGGAGTCAGAACCGGACGAAGGCGACCACACTTCGAGCCCTGATGTAGCACCGATGAGTACCGAAATCCCAGCTGGCGAGGAAAGCGCGAACCACCCCTCGACGTCGGGCCGGGCGCAGCTATCGTTCGCCAGTCAGGCCGATATCGCGGAGTTCGTCGACACGCTGGAGCGCTACGAGCGGGGCGAACTTACGCCCGAACAGTGGCGCGCATTCCGGCTGGTCCGGGGCGTCTACGGCCAACGCCAGGATGACGTCCAGATGTTCCGCATCAAGATCCCGCAGGGCATTATGTCGGCCCCGGCGCTGCGCGCGGTCGCGGATTGCTGCGAGAAGTACTCGCGTGGTTTCGCTCATATCACGACCCGCGAGAACATCCAGATGCACTTCGTCCAGCTCAGCGACTCCGAGGCTTGCATGGAGCATCTGGCGCAAGCGGGCGTCACCACCCGCGAGGCTTGCGGAAATTCAGTTCGTAATATCGTGGGCTGCCCCTTCGCGGGGGTCTGCGCCACTGAGCCGTTCGACGTTTCTCCTTACGCGGAAGCGTTGACGCGGTACTTCTTGCGCCATCGCCTCACTTCGTCTCTGCCGCGCAAGTTCAAGATCGCATTTGGCGGCTGCGAGACGGATTGCGCCGGTGGCGCCTTCAACGATATCGGTTTCCGCGCGCGCGTGCTCGCGAACAACGGCAGTAGCCAGCGCGGCTTCAGGATCACGGTAGGCGGCGGCACCGCGACGCTCTGCCAGTCCGGACAGGTGCTGTATGAGTTTCTACCCGCCGGCCAGATCTTCGATATCGCCGAAGCTGTTCTGCGCGTGTTTCATAAGCACGGACAGCGCAAAAGCAAAGCCAACGCCCGGATGAAATTCCTGATCCGCAAGCTCGGCTGGGACGCGTGGAAAAAGCTTTTCGACGCGGAGTTGAGCGCCGTGCGGGCCGAGGGCGGAAGTCGTCTGCCGTTCGATCCGCAAAGTCCGCCCGTCGAGGGCGCACCGCGATGGGATCGGCCCGCGCCCCCATCCGAGGCCGAAGTTGCGCGCCGGGTCGCTGCGGCGCAGGTCAAAGGCCCGGGAATCGTACCGGATGCTGTCCTCGGTCTCCCGCTGGCATTTTCGAAGCCCGAGTTCGACAATTTCTGCCGCACCAATGTTCGCGCTCAGAGCCAGGCCGGTTACGCCGCGGTGACGATACGCGTGCCGATGGGCGATGTGACGGGTGCGCAGTTCCGAGTGCTCGCCGATCTCGCGCTGGCATACGGGGACGGCAGCGTGCGCACCAATCTGCAGCAGAACCTCGTAATGCGATGGGTGAAGCAGGCGGACGTGGCTGCACTTTACCAGCGCCTGCGAGCCGCAGGCCTTGGGAGCGCGGGCGCCGACACAATCGCCGACGTGACAAGTTGTCCGGGCGCGGAATCATGCCGGCTCGCGGTCACTCAGTCGCGCGGACTGGGACGCGAGTTGTCGGAGTTTATCGAATCGCGCCCCGACTTGGCCGAGGTAGCGTCCGACGCTTCGATCAAGATCAGCGGATGCCCCAACGGATGCGGGCAGCATCATGTTTCAACCTTCGGCTTTCAGGGTGGATTGCGCCGGCTCGAGGACGGCCGCGTAATTCCGCAATACCAACTGATGGTCGGCGGTGGCGTGGACGGCGAGAGTGCTCATTTCGGCCGCCGCAGCGTCAAGATTCCCGCGCGCCGGATGACCGAGGCAATGCGCCGCCTGCTCGAGTGGTATCGCGATGGGCGGGCCGAAGGCGAGGGCGTCCAGGAGTTTTTCAAGCGCGTCAGTCTGGAAGAGATCGAGGCGAAGCTCGCCGACTTGGGCGCGATCAGTTCCGAGACCGCACAACCTGAAGACTACATCGACATCGGCGAAGATCACGCCTTCACCGGCGAAACCAAGGACGGCGAGTGCGCGGCATGAACGAGCAGCTATCAAACGGTCAGATCGTGCACGAGAAGGCTATGCAAGAGCAGGTTATGCAAGAGCAGACTATGAACGACCTGCAAGTCGAGCAAGCCGCCCTCGATCTGGAAGGCAAGAGTCCTCAGCAGGTGCTCGCCTGGGCGCTGGGACGGTTCGGGCAACATCTGGGTATCTGCTCGGGGCTGCAAGCCGACGGCTGCGCGCTGATCGACATGGCGTGGCGAATCGATCCCAACGTCCGCGTTTTCACAATCGACTCAGGACGCCTGCCCGAAGAGACGCATCAGTTGATCTCGCGCATCTACGACCGCTACGGAATCCGGGTCGAGGTCTACCTGCCCGAAGCCCCCAAGGTCGAAGCGATGGTCGCGCGGCACGGTGACGACCTCTTTCGTGAAAGCGTAGACTTGCGCCTGATGTGCTGCCAGGTGCGCAAGGTGCTGCCGCTCAAGCGCGCTCTGCTGAATTACCGCGCCTGGGTCACCGGCCTCAGACGCGACCAGAGCGTAACTCGCGCCAATATCCGCACGCTCGAAATCGACCGCGTGCACGGCGGAATCGTGAAGCTTGCTCCGCTCGCGGATTGGACCGACCACGACGTGTGGGATTATGTCCGCCGCAACGACGTGCCGTACAACGCGCTCTACGACCAGGGTTATCAGTCGATCGGATGCGCGCCATGCACGCGCGCCGTCGTCGCCGGAGAAGACGCGCGCTCGGGTCGATGGTGGTGGGAGACCGACGCACCCAAAGAATGCGGGATGCACTGCTCAATCGAAAGCGGCAGCCTCGAGCGCAAGGTTGCGGCGCGGCTGGGAGCTACCAACGGCTCGCTCAACGGCAACGGTCACAACGGCAACGGCTCCGGCCCCACGCATAGCTGACGGCGACCCGCCAGCGGCAGCGACGATTGGGGGCCTTTGCCGATGGCCGCACCCGGCTCGATCTTCCGAGCAGGCGCGCAGGAGGCGTTAGCAGCGGAAGCCCTCATGCCGCTGGAGGGCAATCACGTCACCGCCGACCTTAGTAACTTCAGACCCGCAACTCCTAATCTCAGGCCGATTGTCCTAACTTGAAAGGCGTGTTGTCCTAAATCATGGCGCGGCGGAAGTTGGGGCCGGGCTGGGCTTGCCGATTGGTTCCGGGCCTGACTGGCAACCGGCGGTTTCGGCCTGACAGGTGACCATTCCCCCTTTCTGGAGATCGGAACAGCCGGACAAAATCGGCAGGACCAGCAGGTACCAGCCGATGAGCAGGGACCAGGCTGCAATAGCGAGCGCGTCGGCGTGGCGGAGCTTCATTCCGCCTTGTCTTTGTAGAGCCGGTCGAAAAGCCGTTGGGCGAATTGCAGCCATTGCTGACGTGAATCGCGCGACCATTCCGCGCCCGGTTCGGCTAACGAATCGAATCGAGCCCCGAATGCCGGATTGAGATCGGACGCCTGTTGGCCGGTTGAAGGAACATCCATCGGTCGATATCTTAGCCTCCCTAGAGGGCGTTGAATCGAGAGATATCCCACCGGGAAGAACAAGTCGATCCCTTCCCCGCCCGAACCGCTTTGCCTGCTCCGCCGACCGTTGAAATCCCTGACGCGCCTTCGCCTTTTGCTTTGGCGCTACGCCGAGAGTTTCCATCTCCGCTTCCAAGGCCGAATCGGGCAGCGGTCGCACTCTGGATCGCCTTCTACAATTTCTGCTGGGTGCATGAAACGCTGCGCTGTACGCCCGCGATGGAATTGGGCGTAACGGATCATGTCTGGAGCATCGCGGAATTGATTACCGAGGCGCTGGCAACGCCGGAAACGCCCAAGCCCGGACCACAGAGCGCGCCGACAACGCAGCGGCGCGGCAGGCTGCCGTTCCGGGGGCTGCGCGTGATTCAAGGCGGAAAGGTCAGCCCGAAACGCGAATGCTAGAATGGAGCGCCTCCACCTTCGTCGCGCAGCCTAGACGATGTAAGAGCAGATTTCCATCAGCGCCGGCGACCTCTTCATTCGGTGGAAGCCTGCACCCTCAATGGTCAGCGTGTCGCTCCGTCCGCCCGGCCGGTATCCCGGAGACCTCCATCGCGCTGCACTGGTAGTGCCCTAATGGTATCCTAATTCGAAACGCGTCAAGCATCACATTCAAGGTGGATATCTTCAGGCTCGAGCTCGAACAGATCCTGGTCAGGCTCTCCAGCAACTGTACAACCTAACCGCAGGTAGAAAGTGATAGTGTTCTCGGAAGCCGATGCGGAGATGTATAGCCGCCTGGCTCCTCTCTCGCGTGCGCTAGCCTTGGCTAGTTCGAATAGCTGCGTGCCCAAGCCTTTATTTCGGTATGAACTACTCACGTGAAGGAACTTAAGCTGGAGTTGATCCTTGTGCTTGCCGATGCGCTTGCTATCCAGGACGACGACTCCGACCAGTTCTGCGTCCTCGAATGCACCATAGAACCATCCGCCCCGGTCGAAGCAGTCAAGCAGGATCGGCGTTTCTTTCTCTGCTTGGCCGGGTGGCCAGCCGGGGACGTAGAAATTATGCGGTCTCAGCACCAAAGTTCCGTTCTCCAAGCGATAGAGGTTGTCTATCATTTCACTGCGGTCGATATTCCAGACTTTCCCGATTTCTTCCCGGAGCAGTTGCCTGCTGGTTATCACAGATGACCTCTTGTCCACGCCAGTCTTTCGGTTGCCGGGGAAGCGCAACGTTCCCATTGAACAGGAATTTCCGTTTTGGCCCCTTCCTGTCAGCAGACCTATAGGGCGAACGCACGCCGTAACGCAAGTTGAGGGGGCGCGTGCTCCGCACGCGCTTGGGCCTGCCGGCAAAGCGCTCAGTTCGATCTCTTCGCGGGTCTGAGATCCGATCTGGGCCACCCGCGGCCGATTTGCACAGACACCGCTGCGTTCCCCCGTCTGCGCGCAGCTCGATTATGAAGTTGCCAACGCCCCAGACTACCCCGTCGGCGCCGGCAACGCCGCGATCTTGTGCAGCATCCGGGCGAACAGCCGTCGCGTCAGATGGCTCTCCGCCAGCAGCAGCCAGTAATAACGCGCGTGCTTGACCAATCGGCCCCCGGTCTTCACCAGCCGCTGCTGCAGGCTGGTCAGCGACCAGTTGCCGATCGCCCCTCGGTCCCGACCAGATGGGCATATCGCGTGCCCGATGCGCGCGCGTAAAACGAGGCCGGAGGGCACAGAATAGAGCCGATTGTGCGGGATTCGTCCCGCCCGGCCCCCGAGTGGCCGGTTTTGCGGGATCAGGCGGGAGATGACCGAGACGTAGTGAGATTAGAGTGCTGGCTCCTTCGCGCCTCTGGCGTGCTCATCGCAAGCGCATTGGAGGTAGTCAACGCCGTCGATGGTAATCAGCCGAGACCATTTCGCGATGCGGAACTCGTCGTTTTCGATGCACTCCAGAGCGTCGCACAGCTGATCGGTTTCGTTTTTGTTGAATCGCCATCCGCCGCTGCCCGCGCGGATTTGTGAACGGGAGGCACCGCCGCGCCGAACGGACGGGGAGAAGGTCGCAACAGCACCCATTTCCGAGTGAGATATCTGCAAGACGGTCCAACTTTCAAGAGACCACGAAAAGTGAAAGGCCGAACCCTTTTCCAGTCCGGTCTTTCTGGAAGTCCTCCTGCGGGGGGAAATATTCCGTATGCTGAGGATTTGGTCTCAGGCCAATTGTCCTGATTTGAAGGGCGGGATGCCCTAATTTCGGTATCGTTAGTTCCCGGAGGAACGATTTTCCTTTGACGTGAGGAGAGTAGAAGCGGAAAAGTGCGTGTAGGTCCAAGGCAGGAGGGGCGGGAAGCCACACAGCGTATCCGGAAGGCTGGCGCACCAAACCGACCCAACGGATACGCTGGTTTCCTTCGCGAGAATCCGATGGTCCGAATGTTGCCCTGCGATTGCTGCCATGCAGAAAAGGCGCTTGCGTGGGTGCCGCTGATGCTCGGTTCAGAACTCTTCAATCTCTGCTGCAAGTGCGCGGATGAAATGCGGACGGTCGGCTCCCCCGCGAGTCGCTGGTTGGATCAATTTCTGGTACTGGCTCAATTCGGGGGCTGAGTGTTTTGAATTTGAATGCGCGAGTGGCTTAGTTTGCGGTCGCGGGTTCTATCTGAGAAAAATCCAGCCCATATCAGCACGCCCTACGTGGAGCGGTTCAACCTCAGCACGCGTATGGCGTCGCGGCGGTTCACGCGCCTGACGAACCGGCTACAGCAAAAAACTCGCGAACCATCGCGCGGCGGTCGCGCTCTGGATCGCCTTTTATAATGTCTGCCGCGTGCATGAGACGCTGCGCTGTACGCCCGCAATGGAGTTGGGCATCACGGATCATGTCTGGAGCATCGGCGAGCTTATCGCTGCGGCGCTAGAGCCGTCAGACGTGCCGCCGCTGCCGCGCGAGCCGAAGACGACGCAGCGACCGTGGCGGAAACCGTTCCGAGGGCTGCATGTGATTCGCGGCGGGAAGGTGAGCGGACCACGAAACCGCTGAATTTGCAGGGATTCCCTCAGAGATGTACGGTACGCTATAGTTCAGGGAGCGGTCAGGCACGGACAATTGTTCTGGACCACCAAACGCTTGTCAGGTGCGGCGGAAGATTGGTATACGCTGCATCAACGACGCCCGATGTAAATATTTCTATAGGATTTGTATATGGGCAGTGAGGTTAAGACCGGTTTCCTGTTTGCGAACCCATCGTTTTTGGCCGGGGTGGGGCGCTGCCTTGATCTGTCCGGTCGATTTGATGCGTACAATATTTCGCCAACACCAGGCGTAGCCGACGCTCTTGCTCTGTTTAACGATTGGAAGCTTATCGGCGAATATCTACGGACGGCGTCTCAAGCTTTTGAGAGTGAACTATCCCAGAAACAACCGGGCCTTTTTGGCTCGGTAGCGTTCCATGGTTCCGATGAGCGACGAACTACCCAAAGCACAAGAGTCGTCGGGACCGCCCGCTACCAGCAATCAGATCGCTGAAATCACCGCAGAAGTTACCTCGCTGGTAATTTCGCAGGTTTCGCGATTTTTTGCAGGTCCGCTCCCGCCCCCCGACATTTTAGCGCGATACAACGAGGCTTTCGGCGGCGCTGCCGAACGGATGTTGCCATGGCCGAGCGCCATTCGATACATCGGCAAGAACTTGAGAGCGTGTCGTTGAGTCCAATTGCAGCAATGAGCGATTGGGACAAATTATCGGAGCAGACGATCGCGGTTCTCTCGCTGGTGATAGGCGGCGGTCTTCTGGCTCTCGACAAGAGCATAGCGGGCTTTGGCGTAATCGGAACTTCCACCGCATCGCTCGTTGGCGTCTTTCTCTACAGCAGGAATGTAGAGAGTAAAGAACGGGCAGACAAGATGAAATCCATGCTCGACGCGACGGGCATGAAGAAACTTCCCCAACCCTAACCGCTTTCAGCGGGGCTCGCGTCTGCGGGCGTCATTTTCATTGTCCTAATTTCCCGCCTCGGTTGTCCTAATTCGGACAGTACCAATTTCACCCTTGCGCTTGAAGACGGGCTGGCCTACGATTATCGTGGCCGTCATTTGTGGCCCTGCGAGGTCGGTATGGCTAGCGACGACGATCTGGATCGCGCCCAAATCGAGGAATATCCGGGACCTTCGGAACTGGAGGCGGCGATGGGCCACGAAACCCTCGCCGATGTGTTGGCCCATCCACCCATCATTCTCGACACCGAAGCGAGCTTGGCCGAGGCCGTGCATCAGATGAAGGAGCATCGGCGCGGCTGCGTGCTGCTGGTGAGGGGCGGCAAGCTGGCCGGAATCTTCACCGAACGCGACGTGCTGATGAAGGTGGTGGGCAGCAAGATCGATCTCGAGCGGACACCGACCAGCGCCTATATGACGCCCGCGCCGATGGCGCTGCAGGCCGACGACGTGGTGGCGTACGCGCTCAACAAGATGGTGATCGAGGGCTTCCGCCATATTCCGCTGGTCGACGCCGAGCAGCGGCCGGTCGGAGTGCTCTCGATGCGCGAGATTGTCGAGTATCTATCGGATTACTATCGGCGGGACATCCTGAATCTGCCGCCCGAGCCGAGGACGGGCGCCAGCAAACGCGACGGCGCCTGACGGGCGCGTCGGTACGTTGCCCGCCGGGTACGTTGCCGCGCAGCATTTCCCGGCGGCGCGGAAACCTGACCCCCGGCCCCTTCCTAAAGCTTGCCCTGAGCAAAGCCCAAGGGACGGGAAGGGGCGCCGGAGTTCGCGCGATCGTGGGGTATCCCGAGCGGTTACGCGACGTTGCGCGCGGCGGCGCGCACGACGGCGCTCGCCTGCAGGCCCTTGGGCCCCTCGGTCACCTCAAATTCGACCTTCTCCCCCGGCTCGAGCGAGCGGAAGCCGCTGCCGTCGATCGCCGAGTAGTGAACGAACACTTCCTGTCCGTCCTGCATCGTGATGAAGCCGTAGCCCTTTTTAGGACTGAACCACTTGACCAAGCCGCTGGACATGTCCAGACCTCCCCCGGTGGTCTTGCTCTCCCCTTATCAGAGGCAAGCCCCTTCCGTAACGTAACGGGGGCATAGCATAATCCGGCCCGTTCGCCAAAAGGTCCGCACGGCGGTTGCCGAACAAATCAGGCCGCCCGGCCCGGCCCATTCCCTAAAGCTTGCCCTGAGCGAACCCGAAGGGACGGGAAGGGGAGTCGAGCCTAGCGCTGGCGCCAGAGGATCGGGCGGGCGTGGATGTGGCAGTGATCCGGGATCTGGCGCATCACATCGTCGATGACGAAACCGTCCGCGCCGTACTTGGATTGCGCGACTGCCGACAGCGCCGCGATCATCAGGGCACGCTCGGCCTCGGTGGCGTCCTTGCGATGCTCGCCGAGGACCGCCATCGGAGTGTCGCAGGAATCGCAGTCGAGAATCGCGAAGCGGGAACGGGTTCAGGAAGTTGCAGTAACGCAGCGTGTAGTCACGCAACTCGCAGAGTTCACAGCCTGGCATCGCGATTGAGGCTCCAAAAGTTCCAGCGCTAAAGCACGACACTAGCAGGCGGTTGAGAAAGGCCTCAATAGCCTGCTGGCTTATTTTGCCCGGAGACCGGGAGAGAAGGAACCTAACCCCCCGGCCCCTTCCCTGAAGCTTGCCCTGAGCGAAGCCGAAGGGAGTAAGCGTGGGGCGAGCACCATTTCACCCTTGCAGCTACACTGGCACCAGGGCTTAGGCGGACTGAGTATCCTCCTTGTTCGCAGCCCTTCCCGGCGCCGACTCGCAGCTTGACAGTGGCGTGATCGATCTGGGACAGATGCAGTGCCGATGCAATGTTCGCAGTGTCAGTCTGAGAACCCGCCGGGCGCCAAGGTCGTGGGGCCGGAACGAACAAAATTCCAGAACGGCTCGTACGGCCAAGGCCTTACCAATGCAACGGACGCATTCGATGCCTGGCTACTCCCACCCTGGGGGTGACCACGATTTGACTTGAGATTTCGAGATTTCGAGATAGTCAAGGTGTCGGGACGGACAACGTATAGTGCATCCGCATGAAGATCGAGCTGATCACTCCCGAGTCTGGACCGTCACGGCGGTTGCGCAAATGGCGATTGATCCGGTTTCCGCAGCTCACAATGCCCTTGCTCGCCGCCTACACGCCGCCGGGCGTAGAGCTGCACCACACCGACGAGATCGTTGAGCCCGTCGACCTGGACCGCGACGCAGATCTGGTTGCGATCACCTGTAACACCCCGGCGGCGGCGCACGCGTATCGGCTGGCCAGGCAACTGCGCGCCCGCGGCCGGCGCGTCGTTTTGGGCGGACCGCACGTCACCGCCATGCCTTCGGATGCCCTGCGCCACGCCGACGCGTTGGTGATCGGCGAAGGGGAGCTCGTCTGGCCGGAGGTCGTCAATGACTTCGGACGCGGCCGGTGGCAGGAGATCTATCGCGGTCGGCCCGCCGATCTACGCGGCATGAAAGCGCCACGCTGGGATCTCATTCGCGGTCGACGCTATGGCCGCGCGGTTACGATCGCCACCCGCGGATGCGTGCACCACTGCGGCTACTGCTCGATCCCCTTCCTGTACGGGCGCGGGCAGCGTCGGCGTCCGGTCGAGGAGGTGGCACGGGAGGTGGCGCTGATGCCCGGCAAATCGGTGGTCTTCTGGGACGACTACCTGATGGCCGACCGAGCCTATGCGCTCGCCTTATGCCGCGCCATCGCTCCCTATCGCAAGTGGTGGACGACGCAGACCACGATGCGCTTGGCCTTCGACGAGGAGTTGATGGCTGTCGCCGCAGAGAGCGGATGCAGGGCCGTGTTCGTGGGGCTGGAGACAATCTCTCAACGCAGCCTCGACCTGCAAGGGAAGCGCTTCAATCAGGTGCGTCTATACGAGCGGGCGGTGGCCAACCTTCACCGGCACGGCATCGCCATTCAGGCGGGCACCATGTTCGGCCTCGATGGCGACGACTCGGGGATCTTCGAGCGCACGCTACGATTCTATCGAGGGATCGGCATCGACAGTGCAACGGTCGGCATCGTCGTGCCGATGCCTGGCACGCCGTTCTTCGACGAGATGGTCCGTACCGGACGCCTGCTGACGACGGATTGGGACCGCTACAACGGCAAGGTCGACGCGGTCTTTCGACCAAGCAACATGTCTCCGCGCGAGCTGGAGCAAGGGGTCGCGTGGTTCGCGGATCAGTTCTACTCGCTGCCGTCGATCTTCGACCGGCTCCTCTGCAAGTCGCGCGTCGGTATCTGGTGGAACCTCCCGCGCAATCTTGGCTACCGCCTGGCGCTCCATTGGCGCGCGGCCGTCCACTTCGACGACGGGAGAGCGGCGGAGACCTGAGGGCATTTTCGCTACCCCAAGTCCGGACCCATTCTGCGCTATTCGCGCCGCGCCGGAGGAGATGGAGTTGGTCACCCAGTTATCGAAGGGACGGGAAGGGGAGCCGGAAGAATGCGTTCGAGCTCAGCGGGCCGGAGTCCACTGACTATCGCTGAGGTTCCAGCCGCCGCCGAGGGCTTTGTAAAGGTTCACCACCGCGAGGGACTGGTCCCGCTCCGTCTGAGCAAGGGCATCCTCGGCTGGATAGAGTTCCTGCTCTGCCTCCAGCACCTCGTAGTATCTCGCGAGGCCGATGTTGTATCGGTCAAGCGACAGGTGGACGGCTTCACTCAACGCCGCCACCTGCTGCTCCAAAGCAGAGCGCTTCTCGGCCAACCTTTGCTGCGCCACCAGGGCATCCGACACTTCGCGGAACGCCTCGACAATCGTCGCCTGGTACTGCGCGACCGTCTCGTCCCAGTAGGCCTTTTGCGCCAGATACGATTCGTACAGCTTGCCGCCCTGGAACAGCGGCCCGGTCACGCTGACGCCGATGCCCCAAACGGTGAAGCTGTTCTTGACGATATCGCCGACTTGTTGACCCTGACCACCATAGAGGGCTGAAAGGCCAATCACCGGAAAGAAGTTTGCCACGGCGACTCCGACCTGCGCGTTCGCGCTGACCATGCCCTGATCCGCTTGCAGAATGTCCGGCCTCCGCCTGAGCAGGACAGTGGTCTGTCCTGCGGGAGCGTGAACCGGCGGATAAGCGGGCAATTCAGCCCGCTCGATGGACTTCGGCGTGCTGCCGAGCAGGACGCTGATCGCGTTCTCCTGTTGCGCAATCTGAATTTGCAGAGCCGCGATAGTAGCCCGGCTCGCCTCCAGATTGGCTTCCGCGCGTGAGGTGGAGAGTTTGGTGTCGGTGCCGCCGAGATACCGCTGCGTGAAGTAAGTTAAGGTTTGCTCGTAGGTAGATGAACTGTCGCGTGCGATCTGCAGTTCGCGATCCAGCTCGGCCAGTTCGAAGTAGGCTGCGGCCACGTTACTGACCAGCGTCAGCATCACGCCGCGACGTGCATATTCGGCAGCCAGAAGGTTCGCGCGCGCAGCCTCGGTGGAACGGCGAATGCGGCCCCAGAGATCGATCTCCCAGGCCATATTGAACATACCCGTGAAGACATCCAGGGTCGGATTAGGAGCTTCAAAGGGAATAAAGGTCTGTCCCCGTTCTGCGTCGCCCTCGTAGCCAAGCTGCGGAAAGAGTTGCGAGGCGGCCACGCCCACCAGCGCCCGAGATTCCTGGATGCGCGCTACGGCGACTTGCAGATCGTAGTTCTGATGTAGAGCTTCGCCAATCAAGGCGACCAGCTTGGGGTCGCTGAAGACCTGCCACCACGGTAGATCGGCAATCGATGCCGCCTCTGCGGGGCCGAGCTGACTACGGAAGACCGGCGGCGCATTGAATTCGGGCCGCCGATAGTCGGGCCCCACTGCAGGTGGCCAGGACTTCTCTGAGGTCGACGAGCAGCAGGCGAGCAGCACCGCGAACAGCGCGAACATCAGGCTGCGTATAGTAATAGGGTTGACTCCCTATCCGGCTTTGCGCGCCGGCTCGCTGCTCGGCGGCGCCGCCGGTTTTATTGATACTTCGGGAGCTCCGCTCCGGCGCCCGCCGGACAGCCGCTCGACGATCACGAACAGCGCCGGCACGAGCAGGATCGCGAAGGCGCTCGAGAAGATCATCCCGACGATGGTGACGGTGCCGATTAGACGACGGGCCGCCGCACCGGCGCCGACCGCGGTCCACAGCGGCATCAATCCGAAGATGAATGCAAAAGACGTCATCAGGATCGGCCGCAGGCGCAAGCGTGCGCCCTTGAGCGCCGCGTCGATCAGCGCTTCGCCCTTGTCGAGCTCGGCGCGCGCAAATTCGACGATCAGGATGGCATTCTTGGCCGAAAGACCGATCAACATGATCAGCCCGATTTGCGCATACACGTCGTTGTCGAGTCTCCGCAGCCACAGCCCGAAAAACGCGCCGGACACCGCCACCGGCGTGCTCAAGAGCACGCTGAACGGCAGCGACCAGCTCTCGTATAACGCCGCCAGAATCAGGAACACGAGCATCAGCGAGAGCGCGAACACGCCCGCCGCGCCGCCCGCCACCGATTGTTGGTAGCTCATCCCGTTCCACGCGATTCCCATGTCGCGCGGCAGCACCTGGTTGGCTACTTCGGTTATCGCTCTCGCCGCGTCACCGGCGCTGTGCCCGGGGGCCGGCACGCCGAAGATCTCGATGCTGCGGTACTCGTTGAACCGGGTCGTGAACTGCGGGCCCGAGGCGGCTTTCATGTCGATCAGCGTCGAGAGCGGCACCATCGTGCCCGTTCGACTCCGGACATAGAATTGGCCCACGTCCTGCGGTATCAGTCGGTAGACCGGCTCGGCTTCGACGAAGACTTTCCACACTCTACCGAAGCGGTTGAACTGATTGACGTACAAACCGCCAAGCAGGGTCTGAAGAGCGCCGTAAACGTCCTTGGTAGAAAGGCCGAGCTTGAAGACCTTTTCCCGGTCCAGACCCGCAAAGATCTGCGGCGTAGCGGGGTTGAAAAGCACGTTCATCCGGCCGAGCTCAGGTCTCTTCTGCGCGGCGGCAAGAAATGTAAGCGTATTGTTCCAGAGATAATCGACCGGATGTCCGCCCAGGTCCTGGACCATCACGTCGATGCCGCCCGCCTGGCCGATGCCGGGGATGGCGGGCGGCGGGAACGCAAACGCCCGCGCCTCAGGCAGCGCGGCGAGTTTGCGGTTCACGGATTCCACTATCGCCTGGGAAAAGAGTTGGCGCTTTTTCCGCTGCGCATAGGGTATGAACTGGCAGAAATAGGTGCCGGAATTGGTGCTGCTGACCTGCGACAGAACGCTGTAGCCCGCGATTCCGCTGAAGTAGCGAACTCCGGGCTCGTGGCTCAGGATCCCATCGATCTTTCTCATCACCGCGGCCGTACGCTGGAGCGATGCGGCCTCCGGGAAGTTGCACGTTCATGATGAAGTAGCCTTGATCCTCGTCCGGAGGAACGAGCTCGGCACGATTCTGCCCAATCCCCCAGCGAGCGCTACGAATCCGACCAACAACAGCATGGCGAACGCGAGTTTGCGAATGAGCATGCCGCAGGTTCGGACGTAGCCGTTGGTGATCCGCAAAAACCCCCGGTTGAACCAGGCGAAGAACTGCCCCAGCGGCCCTCTTCCGGTCTGGTCGCCTTTGGGCCTGAGCAATAGCGCGCCCAGCGCGGGGCTGAGCGTGAGTGCATTGAAGGCGGAAACGATGACCGAGAATGCGATGGTGAGGGCAAATTGGCGGTAAAGCGAGCCGGTGATTCCCACCAGAAAGCCGGCGGGAATGAAGACCGCCGACAGCACCAGCGCGATCCCGACCAGTGCGCCGGCGACTTCGTCCATCGCCTCGAGCGCGGCATCGCGCGGAGACCTGCCCTGCTCGATTTTGACTTCGATCGCTTCGACCACGACGATGGCGTCGTCGACCACGAGTCCCACCGCCAGCACCAGACCCAATAGCGACAGGCTATTGGTCGTGAATCCAACCGCGGGAAAGAAAATGAATGCGCCGACCAGCGAGACCGGAACCGTAAGGATCGGGATCAGCGTGGCCCGCCAGCTCTGGAGGAAGATGAATATGACAATTACGACCAGCGCGATCGCTTCCAGCAAGGTCTTGGCGATTTCCTTCGCGCCCTCGGTAATCGGAACGGTGGTGTCGAGAACCAGCTTCTGTTCCATATCGGATGGAAAGTGCTGGGCGAGCTCCGCCATTTTCTTCTTGGCTTTGTTGGCTGCCTGGAGCGCGTTAGACCCGGATTCTGGTAGAGCAGGACCACCGCCGCCGGCGCCCCGTTGGTGGTCGCCTGCTGCGTATAACTCTGGGCGCCCAGCTCGATTCTGGCGACGTCCTTGAGCCGCACCATCGAGCCGTCGGGATTGGCGCGGAGAATGATGTCGCCGAACTCTTCCGCGTCCAGCAGGCGGCCCTGCGCGCGCACGGTATAGGTAAATTCCTGCCCCGGCGGCGCGGGTTCATCGCCCAGCCGGCCGGAGGGATTGACCACGTTTTGAGCCGCGATCGCGTTCGTGATGTCCGTGACGGTGAGTTGCAGTTTGGCGAGCGTGTCCGGCGCGATCCATACCCGCATCGCGTAATTGGCCGCGCCGAAGATCCGTACCTGCCCGATGCCCGGAATGCGCGCGAGTTCATCCTCGATGTTGATGGAGACGTAATTCGAGAGAAACGTCTGGTCCCAGGTCCGCTTCGGCGACCTGACCGTAAAAACCAGCAACGGGATGCCGACGGTTTGTTGCGTGGTCAGGCCGTAGGCGTTCACGTCATCGGGCAGACTGGAAGTGGCCTGCGCCAGGCGGTTCTGAACCTGCACCTGATCGATATCCACATCGGTGCCGACTTCAAAGCTGGTCTGCAGCGTCATGGTGCCGTCGGAACCGTTGATCGACTGCATGTAGATCATGTTCTTGGCGCCGTTGACCTGCTCCTCGATCGGCGTAGCCACCGACTCTTCGACCGTGAGCGCGTCGGCGCCGGTGTACACCGCCGTGGTCTGAATCTTGGGAGGAACGATTTCCGGGAATTGCGCCACCGGCAGCCGCAGGATCATGACGGCGCCCGTGATCACGAAAATTATCGCGATCACCATCGCGACAATCGGCCGATTGATGAAAAATCTAGACACGAGGCCGGCGATCTACCGTCTGGGGCGCGGCGTTGGAGGATTGCCCTCCGGCACCCGGCACCGCCGCAGGCGACGATAAATCCGTTGCCGGGGCGGGCTGCGGAATCACTTCGATTCCGTCTTTGACCTTCTGCAAACCCTCGGTGACCACGCGCTCGCCGGCGCTCAGGCCGGCGTCAATTATCCACAGGCTGCCCACCTGATCGCCGGGTGTCACATTCTTCAGCGTCACGATATTGTCGGAACCTACCACCGCCACTTGATACTGGCCTTGGGTTTCCTGCACCGCTTGCTGCGGCACCAGCAGCGCGTTATGCCGGGTGTCGGCCGCCGCCCGCACCTTGGCATACTGACCCGGACGCAGGATCGCCTCGGGATTGGGGAACAGTCCCTGCACCTCGATGGTGCCGGTCCGGATATCGATCTGGCGATTCACCCGGTAGTAATGGCCCGGATATTTGTAAACGGTTCCGTCGCCAAGAATCAGTTCCAGATCCGGCTCGTCCTTCGACCGGCCTTTGGCCTGATGTTCCTTGATGCGATCGGCGTGACGCAGGTATTCCTGCTCGCTGATCGGAAAATCGACCTTGATCGGATCGACCTGCGACACGGTGGTCAGAAGCGTCGAAGGCGTAACCAGATCGCCGACCTGGACCGGCGCAATCCCGGCAATCCCGTCGATTGGCGATGTGACCCGCGTCCATCCGAGGTTGAGGTTTGCGGTCTCGACGGCGGCTTGCGCCGACTCGACCTCGGCTTCACTCGCGCGGGTAGCCTGCTCGGTGTCATCCAGCTCCTGGCGGCTGACCGCGCCTTCGGCAGCCAGCGGTTTGAAACGGTTCAAGTCGAGCTGGTTTTTTTGGAGATTGGCCTGCTGTTGGGCCAGCGTTCCTTGGGCCTGATCGAGCGCAGCCTTGTAATCGCGGTCGTCGATCTGAAACAGGAGCTGCCCGCCCTTGACGGCGCGGCCGTCCTCATAATTTTGCTTCAACAGGTAGCCTTGCACTCGCGCGCGGATTTGCGCGTTGACAAAGCCAACCGTGGTGCCGACCCACTCCGAGTAAATGGGCACATCCTTTTGGATCACCTCGGCTACGAGGACAGTCGGTGTCGGCGCCGTCGGGGCAGGCTTGTGGCAGCCGACACTCCACAGCATCGAGGCGAGAGCCCCGGTCGCGATATAAATCAGCCGTCTCTTCACTAGCGTTGGCTCCGAAGGTGTGGCGTCCTTCAGAAACTACCTCTTCACGAAAATCCCGGGCGCCCATTCTCAAGCAGATCATTAAACACCAACGCGCATATCGTGGCTATCGAAAAGCTGGGGCGCGACCTCGTCCGCGATCTGGTGGGCGGCACGTGTTCCCCCGTCCGGATAGGCGCGGAGGATTGGTCTTCCCGCGGTCCGAGCGTTCGGCAGCGCAAGCGAGTCCCGGGCGACGATTGCGGGAGCGCAAACGGCGCGGCTCCCGAGCGGGGAACGCGCAGGATAGCGAACCTGCCCCCCGGCCCCTTCCCTAAAGACGGGAAGGGGAGTCGGAACGCGCGGTTCGCGAGCGGGGAACGCGGGACGCTATTTCGCGGCCGGAGAGGCCGCAGGCGCCGGAGCGGCTGGAGCCGGAGCGGCAGCCGGCGCCGCCGCGGCCGCGGCGGCCTTCGCCGCCTTTTTCGCCTTGGCCTTGCAATAGCGGACGTGACCGACGGTGCAACCCAGGTCCTTGGCGACCTCGGCGGCCTTCTTGCCGCTGTCCAGCTCCTGCATGATCTGATCGCAGGGGACCTTGCTGGCGGCGAAAGCCGGAGCCGCCATCTGCAGACCGATAAATGCCGCGAGCGCAGAACCCGCGATCGCGGTCAGAAGTTTCCTACTCACCGTTGATTCCTCCCCAAGCAGAATTGGATCAAATAGTTTTGCAGCAGTATTTCAAAAATCGCCGGCGACCGAAAGTCCCACGTCCGGGGATCGCGATCGGTCAGCGGCGGCGCGCGAGCGTTGCCTTTATGTCCGGGTTTTATCGCGAGCCCACGCCCGGAAGAGGACGCGTTCTTTCAGCGCACCTATGCCCTCGGCGACCTCGCGGGCACTCAGCCGTTCAGTTCGTCGAGCAGCGCCTTGGCTTCCTTCAGGTCGGCGGTGTCGAAGCCACGCGGTGAACCAGTTGTAGATTTCGGCGAGTGTCGCGCGTTTTCAACAGCCTGCTAGTAGCTCGGCGAACCCCGTGCGGCTCTTGCGCTACACAAGCCAGCGCGACGAGGCGCCAAAGTTTCATGCAGGGTGTTTGGAGCGTACATTTCTCCAACTCACCTGGTTTTACTTTCTCAACACCCTGCCAGGGGTCGCTCGGCCTACTGCTTGTCCCAGACCATCAGGTCGCTCTCCGGCTGGCCGTTGGCAGTGGTCCCCTCACCCTTATCGTCATGACGTTCCCATCCTTGGAGACCAGGCTTCGCCCGGTGTGAACTACCTTCCCGGCTTTCTTCCAGGTCGATCTGATCGTGTTGGGGCTGATGTGCTCAAGGGCAACGGTGTCGGCACCGCCCGGTACTCCCGTCCCTGAAACCGGATTGTCCTTTCCGTCGTAGTTGGCCGTGTAGCTGAACGCGGTGTGGGTTCCATCGCCGGCAGTCCCTTCGGAGCTAGCTTTTAGGCCCTTGGCTTGGGCTTCATAGGTTAGCGTCCTGCTCTGCGGGCCTGGCCCGGGATTGAATTTCGACTTGGCAGTGTTCAGTTTCCATGTGCCGATGAAGGGGTTGCTTTGAGCCAGCAGGACGCCCGACACAAGCACAGCCAGGACAACGACGGTGACAGATACTAAAGTGCGCTTCATAGGCTCTCTCCTTTCAGGCGGGTCGCCAGGCTTTTGACCAGGAGATCGTTTTGCAGCAGTATTTCAAAAATCGGCAGCCACGAAAATGGCCGCGGTCAGTGCTTCGCCGCGAGCCCACCTTGACCGCGCGGACGCCCTCGGCAACGTCGGCGCCGAAAAAGCCGAGCCCATCGAGCGCCATCGAGGCCCCGAAAGCCGGGCCGGCGACGCGCGCTCGATGTCGATCTTAGCTGCTTCCGCTGCTCCGGGCCTTTATCTGGAGCCGACGCCCGGGAAGACCGGGGCGCGTTTTTCTTTTACCGCGCGGACGCCTTCGGCAACGTCGGCGCCGAAAAAGCCGAGCATCTCGAGCGCCAGCGAGGCGTCGAAGGCCGGGCCGGCCACCGGAGCCAATGGTTGAGCGCGCGCTTGGTGAATCGCAGCGCCTGCTGGGGTCCGGCGGCGAGCTTGCGCGCAACCTCCAGCGCGCGGTCCATCAGCTGGTCGGCCGGCACGCAGAGACTGACCAGGCCGATGCGCTCGGCCTCCTTGCCGTCGATGAAATCGGCGGTCAGCAGGTAGTACTTCGCGCTTGCGCCATCCCGCACAGCAGCGGCCAGATGATGACCGCATGATCGCCCGCCGCGACGCCGAGCCGCAGATGGCCGTCGGTGATGCGCATCGTGTCGGCCGCGATGCTGATATCGGCCAGCAGCGCGACCGCGAGTCCGGCGCCGACCGCGACCCCGTTGATCGCCGAGATGATCGGCTTGTCGAGATTGATCATGTTGTAGACAATGTCGCCGGCCTCGCGCCAGGCCTGCGCGAGCTGGCCGCGTTGGCCTTCATCTGCTCGATCATGTCGAGGTCGCCGCCGACCGAAAATGCCTTGCCCGCGCCGGTGATCACCGCGACTTTGGTCTGCGGATCCTCGCCGATATCGTGCCAGACGTGGCTCAGTTCCCAGTGCAGGCGCGCATTGGTGGCGTTGAGCTTGTCGGGCCGGTTGATCGTGACGAGCAGGACGCCGTCCGCCTGGCGCTCGAAGAGCAGGAATTGATACTCGTATTCTGTATTCCATGTCAGCGCTCCTGACTATTGACGCAAGTATACAGTTGACATTGACGCGCTATAGATAAAATTCCACCGCGTGGCGGCGGCTACGATGCGGGAACGTCGCGCCACCCGGGCGAGACCGGCCCTCTATTGACCGGCGTAGATTGCGATAACCTGGCGGAGCAGCTCGAGCGCCTGGGGGCGCGGGCGCTGGAAGGAGTTGCGGCCGATAATCGAGCCGAAGCCGCCGCCCTTGTGGATGGCGCGCACCTCCTCGATGATGGTCTCGTCGTCCTCCTTGGCGCCGCCCGAGAAAATCACGATCCGGCGGCCGTCGAAAGCAGCACTGCACGACGTGGCGGACCCGTTCGGAGAGCGGCTCGAGCGGAATGTGGGTCTCTTCGTAGACCTTTTTCGCCTCCGCCTGCTCGAGATGGGCGCTGGGCAGTTTGACCTTGATGATGTGGGCGCCGAGCTGCGCCGCGATTTGCGCCGCGTAGCCGCATACGTCGAGCGCCGTCTCGCCGTCCTTGCTGATGCCCGACCCGCGCGGATACGACCATACGACTACGCAGAGCCCGTGCTGCCCTGGCCTGTCGCGCGAGCTTGCGCAGCTGCTCGTACATCGAGCGGCGCAGCGCCGAGCCGGGGTAGATCGTGAAGCCGATCGCCGGCGCATCCCAGCTCGCAGCGCGTCCTTCACGCTGCCGGTCACGGCCGAAGCGGGATCCTTCTCTTCGAGCAGCACGTCATGATTATTGAGTTTCAGGATCAGCGGAATGTCACCCGCGAAGTCGGCTGCGCCGGCTTCGAGGAATCCGAGCGGAGCGGCGTAGGCGTTGCATCCGGCCTCGATGGCAAACTCGAAATGATAGCGGGGATTGTAGGCCGGCGGATTCGGCGCGAAGCTGCGGGCCGGGCCGTGCTCGAAGCCCTGATCGACCGGCAGGATCACCATTTTGCCGGTGCCCGCGAGCTTGCCGTGATTCATCATCCGCGCGAGGTTGGTGCGGACTCCAGCGTTGGCCGAATCGTACCAGGACAGGATTTCCTTCACGCGTTTGGTCATGGATCCAGCGACCTCCTCTGGCAATGATCGGGGATACGGCTCGCGTGATCCATACCGCGATATCATCCGGGGTGCCAGACCCGCGGAATTCAGCGGCGCAGGACCACGTCGTCAAGAATCAGAGCGCGCAGATCCGAACGCCGGAAGGTGTTGGCGACTGCGCGCGTCAGGGCAACTGAGAGCACTTCGCCGGGCTCGTCGTAGATGCTGGTGTCGTCCTCAGGACCGGACAGGAAATTGGTGAGCGGAGGGTCGTCGTAGGTCGATGAGCTGACGCCCTGCCAGAAGGCGGTGTGAAACGGCGGCTTGTAAAGGGCCACATCGACCGCAAAGTCCGCGGAGGTGGCCCAGGTGATCCCGTTGGCGCCGTCGGGACCACGCTGCTTTTTCACCCAGCATCCGGTCAGCGTACCTTGCAGCACGTACTCGAGGTTGGTCTTTTTCAGCGCCGCATCGAGCGAATCGTCCGAGACAAACGAAACCATTCCGGCTTCCGCGGCGGCGCTCGCAAGGGCGCGCTGGACGGTGGGCCCCAGCGGCTGTCCGTACACGCGCTGGAGCACCTGATGGCCGCGATCGAGCACCACGCCGATCCGGGGATTCCCCTGCGCGTCGGGCGCGTGGTCGATAGCGCTGGGATCTTTGAACTCGCGCGCATCGACGGTCGGAATCACCAGGATGCGCCGCGGCGGGTAACTGTTCTGGTAGCCCTTTACCTGGCGCGGATAGTACTCGAGCGTCTGATCCGCGACCGGCGGAAGATTGACGGTAGTCTGGAACATGGTCGAGCAGCCGCCGAATGCCGCGGCGATGCCGACGACGATCGCACCTGCGATCGCATAGAACCATGCGAGGGAGACTGAAGCAGACCGCGCGGAGCGTGTAACCACTTTCTCCACGGGATTGGTCGCAACCTCACGCGGCTTGCGCCCGCTCGCGGAAGACGAACATCGTGCCGCCGATCTCGATCCGATCGCCGCTCTTGAGCGGCTGACGACCGTTGATCGGCTGGCGATTCACCAGCACCTGGCCTCCGCCCGTGGCGTTGACGAAGAAATTTTTGCCCTCGCGCCGGATGATCGCATGATGAGCCAGCACGGAGCTGTCACCGAACAGGCCCACGTCGCTTTCCTCGGCGCGTCCGATAATCATCACCGGCTTCACCAGCGGATACTCGCGCCCCTCGCGCGCGTTGCGGCTCTGGCTGCGCACGACCATCAGCCAGGCCCGCTTGAGCAGCTCGCTGACCAGTCCGATAAAGAACCCGATCAGCGCGCCGAGCACGATGATCGCAATCGCGCGGCCGATCGCCTGCGGGAAAGTCACGGTCAGGCTCTGGTAGAACAGTCCGCCGAGGGCGCCGCCCAGCAAGCCGCCGATCGCGCTGTTGCGCCGGCGCGCCATCGAACCGGAACCCCATCCTACGCCCAAACCGACCGCCAGGCCGCCGACCGCCCAGCCGAGGATGCGGCCGTTGAAGCCACCCAACAGATCGAATGCGGCCTCCGCAACCAGCAGGCCGAGCGCACCGCCGATTGCGCCGATCGCCGCGCCGCTGCGCGCGTTGCGCAACGCCTGCTGCCACTGGCCCACGCTCAGCGCTTCGATCGAAGCGAGGAAGGTCGCGATGAATAGTCCGACCAGCGCGCCGAGCAGAACGTCGCGCGCATACACCGATCGGATCCCCAGAAACGGTTCGGCCGCGCCCCACGCGCCGAATCCGCCGAGCCCGCCGGCGGCGGCGTAGAAGAGCAACTTTTCGCGTGAAACGCTGGTGGCCATAACGCAGCAATCAGCATTGCGCTTGGCGCACTTTCGTTCAAGCGCAAACCGTCATCGAGGGGCTCTTCGTCGCTATCGTCGTCTCGCTAGACCAGCTCGATCGGGAACTCGCCCGCCGCCACGGCGCAGCCGATAATCTCGGCTTCGAGGTTGCCCTCGGCCTGCAAGTCCGCGAGCAGCTTCAAGGCGTGCTGCTCGGGCAAGGCGATCAGGAGCCCGCCCGAGGTCTGCGGATCGAACGCCATCTCGGCCATCTCGTCGGCGATCTCGTCGGAGATTCTCACGCGCGGGCCGTAGTACTCGCGGTTGCGACGGCCGCCGGCGGGAATCATGCCCGCGCGGCACCATTCCAGCACGCCGGGGAGCAGCGGCAGATCGGATTCCTCGAACCTGAGCGTGACTCCGCTGCCTTCCGCCATCTGCATCGCGTGCCCGCTGAGCCCGAAGCCGGTGATATCGGTCGCGGCATGGACCTCATATTTGAGCATCGCGCGCGACGCATTCGCGTTCAGTTCCGACATGGTTCTAACCGCGGCGGCGTATTGCTCCGCCGGCAGCTCGCTGCGCTTGAAGGTGGTCATCAGGATGCCGGTGCCGAGCGGCTTGGTGAGCACGAGCGCATCGCCCTCGCGCGCGCCGACGTTGCGCACGATTCGGCGTGGATCGATCACGCCCGTGACCGCCATCCCGTACTTCACTTCCTCGTCGCCGACGCTATGCCCGCCGACGACTACGACGCCGGCTTCGCGCGCCTTCTCGGCGCCGCCGCGCAGAATCTCCCGGAGCATCTCAGGCGGCATCCCGGTATGCGGCCAGCAGACCAGGTTCAGCGCGGTCTTCGGTACACCGCCCATCGCGTACACGTCTGAAATCGCGTTGGCGGCGGCGATCTGCCCGTAGGTGAAAGGATCGTCGAGGATCGGGGTAAAGAAATCGACTGTGTTGACGATCGCCAGGCCCTCACTCAAGCGATAGACACCGGCATCGTCGCCGGTCGCGATCCCGACGAGCAAATCCGGATGACTCCCCAGATCGAGATGGGCCAGCACGCCTTTCAAATCGGCGGGACCAAGCTTGCCGGCGCATCCGCCGGCTTTGCATCGCTCGGTCAATCGGATCGGCGCGCTCGCCGTCGAGTCGTTGCGTTTCAAGGCCATCACGACAGCATACTGCGAGCGCCGCACCGGTCTCAACGACAATGAGTTCGAGGGCGTGGCGGTGCGGTCCGCGAATGCGAATCAATGTGAATCGGGTCGCTCGTCGACCGGCGTGCGGGCCGTGCCGTGCAGGGCCGTCGCGTGGCGCGCGCGATTGCGCCGGCCACCGCGCCGGTGCCGTCGGCGCCCGCTCCGCGCCAGCGTGGGTCCGGGCGGCGAAGCGGCCCCTGGGTCTGCGCTGCGCGGCTCATGACGGGCATGTTCGCCCGGCCCGGAATGCGCCAACGACGCCATGAACCGATCCAGCTCGGCCGGATCGTCACCGTAGTTGCGCGCCACCATGTCGTAGAGATGGCGCGCTTCGGCGAAGTACGGCCGGCGCAACAAGCGCCGCGCCCGTCGCGAGCGTCCGACCAGCAGCTCGAACGCATCGATCAGCAGACGCATGTGCTCGGTGTCGCCGCGCGCGAACCCCTGCGCGCGCAAGTCGTCGAGCAGCTCCCTCTGATGGCGCGCGCCGTCCGAGGGCCGCGACGAACGGTACAGATCCAGAAAGAGGGCGGCCAGGATGAAAGCGTGGCCCGGCTCACCGCCGCGGGCGAACACCGCTTCGAGCGCGGCCAGATTTCGTCCGGTCAAAGTGTCTTGCGATGCTGCTCCGCCCGCCTTGAGATGGATTGACAGGCGCGGGATGAGCACGGCCAGCAGTCCGAGTTCCTCCATCAGCGTGAGCGCACGCGCAGCCGCCGGCTGCATCAGCGTCCGGTAGAATCTCCTCGATCATGCGCGGGCGCGATGCCTTCAGAATCTCCGCATGATGGCGCTCGATCGCGGCGCGGGTCGCTTCCTCGATCTCAAAACCGAGCTTCGCGGCGAAGCGCACCGCCCGGATCATCCGGACCGGATCTTCGCGCACGCGGAGCTCGGGATCGCCAATCGTGCGGATGAGCCGCGCCTTCAGATCCGCGACGCCGCTGATGTAATCGACGACATGGAACGTTCTCGGATCGTAAAACAGGGCGTTAACCGTGAAGTCGCGCCGAAAGGCATCTTCTTCCGCGGTCCCGAACGTATTGTCATGGCGGATCATCGGGTCGCTGTCGTCGACTACGGCTTCGGCCTGGCGGCGGAAGGTCGCCACCTCGATATTGTGCGGGCCGAAGAAGACGTGGACCAGCCGGAAGCGCCGCCCGATCAGGCGCGAGTTACGAAACAGATCACGCACCTGCTGCGGATGGGCCGACGTGGCAACGTCGAAGTCTTTGGGCCGGCGCGCCAGCATCAGGTCGCGTACCCCGCCGCCGACCAGATACGCGGCGTGTCCCGCCTGAATCAGCCGGTACAGGACTTTGAGAACATTAGGATGGATGTCGCGTCGCGAGATTGGATGCTGCGCGCGCTCGAGGATCTGCGGTTCCAACTGCTGCCTGCGGCGTAGAAGCCCTCACCATCTCTACGCCGACGCCACGTATAGTTCCAGCAGCCGCGCCGGCGCCTGCGAACGTTATCGCGAAACGATAGCTCAGCGTTCTGACGGGGCGAGCCTGGTCCGCCAGCTTTGCCGATACATCATCGCCCGCTCCGTGATCGCCGCGAGGTAGTAGAGCGCGAGCAGCGGCGCGCAGCTCCTGACGATCGCGCCCGCAAAATACGGTGGCGGAGCGAACGCCAGCACGAGCGCGATTGCGTAGTTGATCACGCCGCCCCAATGGCCAAGCCGGCTGCGGATCGGTCCGCCGGCCGCAGCGCCAAGGAGCATGGAATCCAGCGCATACTGGGCGAACGACGCCGCGATCAGCGCCGGCACATACCACGGGATCGCGCCGGCCGAGGCCTCGCATCCGAGCACCGTCAGCACGAACGTCACGTCGGCAATTCCGTCAAGCCAGCGACCGGCCGTCCCCGACGTTCCGAATCGGCGCGCCACGCGGCCGTCGAATATATCGCTGATCGCAGCCGCAACCGCGATCGTTCCCAGCAGCAGTCTGGGCTGCGGCGCGCTGAAGAACAGCACCGCCCACACGGCCGCGGCCACGAATCTCGTGATCGTGAGCAGGTTCGCCAGATTCGCCGGCATCCAGCCCGCGGGCGTGCCGGGCTGGTCGCCCGCAGCCTTCGATTCGCTTAGAATTGACTGATGCCCCATGATCGCCGCATGATTCGCGTGGTAAGCCACGGCCCCTCCTGCTTCGACGGGGTGGTGGCCGCCGCGACTGTCGCCCGCTTTTACCGGGGCCATCGCGTCGAGCCGATCCTGGCCGCCAACGGCGAGAGCGACGACCGGTTGCGGGCGCTTAAGTCCAGGCTCGGCAGCGACGGCGACGAAATCTGGATCACCGATCTCTCGTGGACCTCAACCGCGACCGCCGAGCATCTGCGCGCGTTGGCCAGCGCCGGCACTGACATCTACTGGATCGACCATCACCGCACCGCAGTCTCCCGCGCTGACGCGCCCGAATTCAAGGTGCCCTTTCGCGGCAAGGTGCTTTCCGAGCGCTTCTCGGCGGCACGGTTGACGTTCAATTTTCTGCGCCGCAGGCTCGCCGCCGGATCGGCGGCCCGCGCCGCCTTCGAGCAATTCTTCCCGCTGGTCGAGCTGGCCGACGATCACGATCGCTGGGTCAAGCGGCTGCCGGAATCCGCCGATTGGGCGCTCGCGGTGCAGACGCTCGGGGGCGCGCTGTCGTACCGGGAGATCCTGCGGATGGATCAGCCGCGGCTTACTCCGCGCCTGAAGGCCGCGATGGAGCAGGGCCGCGATGCGATGGCCAAGAGTCTCCGGCTCGCGCGCTCCACGCTGGTCGAGCGGCCGCTGGCTAACGGCCTCAAGCTGCGCACCGCCTGCTGCTTCGGCTACAGCAGCGAGGTCGCCGCCGAGCTTTACAAAGATCAAACCCGGACCGTGATCGCGTTGTTCGATCTTCGCAGTCAGGGCGTAAGTCTCCGCCGCAGCGCCGATTGCAACGTTGACCTGTCCGAGACTGCCCGCAGCTTCGGCGGCGGCGGCCACGCCGCCGCCTCCGGCTTCATGCGCAGCGACCTGGCGCAATCGCCGGCGGAGAAGCTCGCCTCGATTCTCGGCGACAAGCTGCAAGCTGTCCCATCCCGGTAGCTTTCGAACCGGATTTCAATCCGGCTTTCGATCCTGGACCGTCAATCTGCTACGCTCGCGCCTTCGCGCGACGGCGGAAAGGCAGGCATTCGACAAGATGAGCGACGTTGCAATTGTTTTGGTTCTCGGGTTGACGGCCGGAATTCTGGGCGGATTTTTCGGTGTCGGCGGCGGAGTCCTGATCGTGCCCGCCCTCGTCCTGCTGCTCGGGATGTCGCAGCACACCACGGTCGGGACCTCGCTGGGCGCGCTGCTGCCGCCGGTCGGATTGCTCGGCGCGTGGGAATATTACCGTCACGGCAACGTCAACGTGCCGTATGCCCTCTACCTCGGAATCGGCCTTTTGGTCGGCGCCTATATCGGTGCGATCGGCGCGGCCCAGCTTTCGGGACTCGTGCTGCGCCGCGCCTTCGCGGTGTTCCTGATCTTCGTCGCCGTCCGCATGTTGATGCGCTAGCGACTGCCGGATAGCGGCTTGCGGCGTTTTTCGCGCGGGACTAGATTCGCTTTCCGTGGACGCCCCACTCGAGCAAATTCTGAACCTGCTGCTCGAATCCGAGCGAGCCGGCGTGGTCGCCCTTGACCGGCTCGCGCGCGAGGTTACGCAGGACGAGATGCGCCGCTTCATGCTGGCCGCGAAGGACAATGAAGCGCAGAACGCCGCGCGCCTCGAGGAATTGATCAGCGCTGGCGGCGGCACGCCGTCGGATCGCACCGGCCCCTTCGCCGCCAAAGTCGCCGCGCTCGATTCGCTGCCCGATCGGCTCAACCTTTTGTCGCATGGCCAGGAATGGGTGGCGCGCAAGGTCGAGGAAGCACTCAAGATCGCCCCCGACGGCCCGATTCGCGACTATCTGCAAGCGATGGCCAACCATCATCGGCACGAGGTCGAATGGGGCCGCGCCGAAGTTATCCGGCTGATGAGCGAGAATCGCTGACCGCGCCCGCGACACAATTTGATTTGACCTTTCACGCAGGGGAATACCGATGCTTACGCTCTACGACTTTCTCCCCTCCGGCAACGGCTACAAGGTGCGCCTGCTGCTCACCCAAGTCGGGATTCCGTTTCGCCGCGTCGAGATGGACCTTCATCACGGCGCGACGCGCACGCCTGAGTTCCTGAGCAAGTTCCCCAACGGCCGGATTCCCGCGGTCGAGTTTGACGACGGCCGCCGCCTGTTCGAATCGAACGCGATTATCTTCCACTTCGCCGAGGGCACTCCGCTGATGCCGACCCATCCATTCGAGCGCGCGCGGATGCTCCAATGGCTGTTCTTCGAGCAGTACAGCCACGAACCGAATATCGCGACCGCGCGCGCGTGGGTGCATGTGTTCAAAATCGCCGATCAGCGACGCGCGGAACTCGAGCAGAAGCGCAAGCTCGGCTATGACGCACTCGCCGTGATGGAAGGCCATCTGCGCGGCGATGATTCGAAGCCGCGCCAATGGTTCGTCGGCGGCCGTTACACGATCGCGGATATCGCGCTCTACGCCTACACGCACGTCGCCCACGAAGGCGGTTTCGACCTCGCGGGCTTTCCCAACGTGCGCGACTGGCTCGATCGCGTCCGCGCGCAGCCGAAGCACATTCCGATCACGCAGGGCTGACTGCCGGCCCCGCCTGACTGTGGCTTACCGCCTGGTTCGATCGAGCGCCTTGAGCAGCGCGTACACGGCCGCGGTGACGGGCGTCGCAACCCCAAAGCGCGAGGCGACCCTCAGCACGGCGCCGCTCAGCGCCTCGTATTCGAGCCGCTTGCCGCGCTCCAAATCCTGATGGGTTGAAGTCTTGAGCGCGCGCAGGTTGCGTTCCGAATGTGCGAGCAGCTCCTCAACGTGCTCCTCGGTCAGCGCCGCGCCGTCCGCGCGCGCGACCGCCAGCGTTTCGAGCATCAAGGTGCGCACGAGCGCCAGCCCGTCCAGGTCGTCCATCAAATCACCGACCCGGGTGCGGGTCAGCGTCGTGACCGGGTTAAACGCGCTGTTCCAGAGCAGCTTGTACCAGCGGCGCGTTCGGATGTCGGGGATCAGCGCGCCGAGGATGCCGGCGCGGCGGAAAGCGTCGGCGATTCGGAGCGCGCGCGCGGAGGTGGCGCCGTCCAGCTCGCCGAACTCGATCGCTCCGGTCGTGCGATGCACGATTCGGCCGGGCACCGCGAGCTCGACGCCCACGCGCGCATTGCCGCCCATCACTGCGCCGCTGCCGAACAGCTCCGCCAGCCGCGCTTCGCTCTCGACGCCGTTCTGGAGGGTCAGGATCGCGGCGCCCGCGCGGAGGCATCCGGCAATTTGCCGCGCTGCGGACTCCGTGTCGTACACTTTGACGCAGAACAAAATCAGATCGTAGGGAGCGGATTCGCGCGGATCTTCGGTCGCGTTGACGGTGGCGAGATGCAGATCGCCGCGCACGCTCTCCAGCACCAGTCCATGCTCCCGCAGCGCGCGCAGATTCTCGCCGCGCGCGCAGAAGACCACGTCTTCGCCCGCTTCCTGCAAGCGCGCGCCAAAGTAACCGCCGACCCCGCCGGCGCCCATCACCAGAATCTTCATCGCGTTACGCTTCGCATCGGCTTGTCGTCACGCACCGCGCAACGTACCCTTGCGTGGCGCCAACCTTCGAGTCCCTATTGGGTCCCATTTGAACCTGCGCGAGTATCCAGTCAAGTGAGCACCGTGGAGGAAATCGCCGCCGAAACGGGCGGGGAAACTCCAGATGTCCCGCGCGGTCTGCGCGCGATCGCGTTCGAAGCGCTGTTCGCGCTCGCGACGCTGACCGCGTGGCCCATTCTCGACGAGCGGCGGCAGGGCACTCCCGAGCAGCGGGCTCGCGCGATGCTCTTTCTGCCAGTCATCGGACTGATATTCGGAGTTGCGCTGGCGCTGGTCGATCATTCGCTGACGGCGGCAGTTGCGCCGCGAGCGCGTGCCACGCTGGTGATCGCGCTCTCGATTCTCGCCGGCGGCGCGATCTATCCGCGCGGGCTGGCGCATACGATCGGACAACTGCGAGCGGGCAACCGTCCGTCATGGACCGGCCTTACCGAGGTCGGCCCGCTGGGTGCGCTCACGGCAATCGCTTTCGTGATCCTGGAGATTTATCTGCTGGGCGCGATCGCTAATCCTCCGGCTCGCGCGCGCGCGATCGTGCTGGCCACGATGCTCTCGCGATGGGCGATCGTGCCGGTTGGCTACGGCCTCAAGCCGCTCGAGCGATGGGGTCTCGGCGTTCCATGGGAGGGCGGGATCAGGTTTCGCGAGTTCGCGGGATCGAGCGTGCTCGCGTTCGGAATCGCGATGGGGCTCTACGAGATCGTGGCGCTCGCGGTCATCGTCGTGATCGCGTTCGTGATCCTGCTGCTGCGGCTATTGTTCAGCCGCCGCGTCGGTGGGGCCGGCGGCTTCACGCTGGCTGCCGGCGCCGCGGTCTGCGAGTTGGCGTTGTTCGCCGTCCTCGCCGCGATCCGCTTGTAAGGGCGATTCTGAGCATCGTGCAGTCCGACCCAATTTGCGCTATCTCTCGCGTGATCTCTTCGACGGAGGCCCATTCATGGCGAGCGCAGCGGGACATCTGGCCGGTAAGGTTGCTCTGATCGTCGGGGGCGGCGCCGACGGGCCGCCCAAGGAAGGCGAGAAAATCTCCATTGGCAACGGCCGCGCGACTGCGATCCGATGCGCGCGCGAGGGCGCTTCAGTGATGGTCGCCGATCGTTCACTTGCGCTTGCCAAAGAAACCGCCGACTTCGTCCGCAGCGAGGGCGGAGTGGCTGAGTCGGTCGAGGCCAACGTCGGCCACGAAGAATCCTGCCGCGCTGCGGTGCAGGCCGCGGTGAGCTTTTTCGGCGCGCTTCACCTGATGGTCAATAATGTCGGCATCGCGATCGGCGGCAGCCTCACGGGGACGACTACTGAGCAGTTCGACAAGATGGTGCAGGTCAACCTGCGCGGCCAGTTCCTGATGATGCGCTACGCCGTACCCGAGATCGCCAAAGCCGGCGGTGGCGCGATCGTCAATGTATCGTCGCTGGCGGCGATTCGAAGCAACCGGATGGTCTCGTATGAGGCGACCAAGGCCGCGCTGCTCGGACTGTCGCGCTCGGCCGCGATGTCGCACGCGCGCGACCATATCCGCGTCAACACGATTTTGCCGGGGCTCATCAACTCCTCGATGGTGCGGCGGCTGTCCGGCGATCGCGAGGCCCAGGTCGCGCCGCGAATCCCGATGCGCCGGCAGGGCACGCCCTGGGAAATCGCCAGCGCGATCGTCTTTCTGCTCTCCGACGAGGCCTCGTATATCACCGGCACCGAGTTGATCGTCGACGGCGGGCTGAGCGCCACCTGATCGCAGCGGGCGTTTGAGCCCGATCGAGGTTCGCGCATAGAATTGGCGGATAGGAATCGCACGAGCCATGTCGATCGCATACATTCCGCGCACCCGCGAGCTTTACCGCGAATATGCGCACTACCGATGGGTCGTGAACGACAGCGTGCCATGGACGCCGCTTATGAAGCCGATCGCGCAATGCAAGCTCGCGCTGATGAGCTCCGGCGGTATCATGTATCGCGACCAGCCGCGGTTCCATCGCGAGGACGCGTCTTACCGCCGCATCCCGAAGGACGCGCCGCGCGAAGACCTCTACGTCTGGCACTTCGGCTATCCGACCGCCGACGCCGAAGCCAACGTCAACTGCGTCTTCCCGCTCGAGCGGATGCGCGAACTCGAGGCCGCCGGCGTAATCGGCGAGCTCGCCGACCCGGCCTTCAGCTTCATGGGCGGAGTCTATTCGGCCCGCAAGATCCGCGACGAGTTGGCGCCGCAGATCGTCGCCGAGCTGCGCGCCGCCAGGGTCGATGCTTTCTACCTGGTGCCGGCTTGACCCGTCTGCCATCAGTCCGTCGGACTGATCGCAAGAGCGGTTGAAGAAGCTGGAATCTCGACACTCACGATGACCTCGGCGCTCGACATCACGCAGGCTGTAAAGCCGCCCCGCGCGGTGTTCGTGAACTTCCCGCTCGGCCATCAGACCGGCAGGCCGCATCAACCGGAGCTGCAACGCCGGATAGTGAGCGACGCGTTACGCGCCTTCGAAACGATCGCGCGGCCGGGCGAAATCGTAGAGTTGCCTTACGTATGGGATCCCGACGATCGCAGCTGGGAGCAAACTGACTACACGCCGGGCTTCATGCCCGCGCGCCCGAGCCGCGAGGTTGCCGACGCGATCGAGGCCGCGCGCATTGCCAGATATCGAAAAGCATAACGGAGCGTTAGCCGGAGGAGGAACATAATGCACGGAGTTCGGGGTTTTCACCTGGTAGCACTGATTACCGTCCTGGCCTTGCTTGAGTATTCGATCCTGGGCGTGATGGTTGGACGGGCGCGCGGCACTTACAATGTCAAAGCGCCGGCCACCACCGGCGATCCGATCTTCGAACGCTACTTCCGCGTTCATCAGAACACGCTCGAGGCGCTAGTCGTGTTCATTCCCGCTCTGTGGATTTTCGGCCTGACACTCAGCATGAGAGTGGCCGCGTTACTCGGCCTGATCTTCCTGATCGGCAGAGTGGTCTATGCGCGCGGCTACTTCGAGGATCCCGAGAAGCGCGGGCCGGGCGCGATGATGACCGCGGTAGCCAACCTACTGCTCATCCTGGGCGGCCTGGTCGGCGTCCTGTTTCGCTGGTAGACAGCGCGGGGCGGCTCCAAACCGCCTAGTGCACCTCGCGGTGCGAATCGAGCCGGCGCGCGGCGCCGGTTTCACGGGCAAAGAAAGCCCGCAGTGCCTCGCACGCCTGAGTCGGCGTCGCAACCACGGTCAGACCGCGATAGTCATCGGGGAGCACGGTCATGTTCTCCAGCCAGACGTCGAGGACTTTGCGCCATTGTAGACCGACCAGGATCAGCGGACGCGCGGTAAGCATCTTGAGCCACAGCTTCTGCCACGCAAAAGTCATCTCGGCCAGCGTGCCCATCCCGCCGCGCATCACCACCCATCCGTCGGCGCCGTCGACCAGATAACGGAAGCGCTGGTAGAAATGCGAAGTGCGGATCTCGTCCATCACGTAGGGATTGGTGCGATCCTCGAAGCCCTTCATCGTGATTCCGAGCACGCGCGCGCCGGCGTCGTGTGCGCCCTGACTCACCGCCTCCATCACGCCGGTGTAGCCGCCGGTCATGACGTCAAAGCCACCGGCGCCGAGCAGGCGGCCCATCTCAAGACCGTCGCGGAAAAGTTCGTCGCCCCGTGACGGGCGCGAGCTCCCGAAGACTGCGATCAGGGGCCGCGTCCGGCGCCGCCGATCGAACGCGCGGCGAATCGCGCGGTCATCCATTAGCCCTTGGTTTCGGGCTGGCCGGTGATTTCGCGCCGCGGTTCCGTTGGTTTTGATTGCCCCCGGTTTGCTCGAACGGTTTGCCATCTGCAACCTCGGCAAAGGGGGTAGCTTGCGTCGGGCCCTTTGCATACAGATTCTATTCCCCGGTCACGCTATAGTCAGCAGCGTTGGCGGGCCGGGCGCGTCAGTTGCACGGTAGTGGGCGGTTCGGAGTCGGATGGCCGGCAGGGACGCCGGCCACTACCCTGAGCAAAGCTCCTACATTGGGTAGGGGCCGGCCTCCGTGCCGGCCCGTGCGGTCGAAACCGCACCCCTATGGCTGTGACCGCAGATGTTTACGGCCCGGACCCGACCGAATACAGTCCGGGAGACTACCGTTGAAATCTCGCCGCCTAGCCGGCGAGTTACCGAGCGAGTCCATAGAGCAAGTCATAGAGCACGTAATACAGGAGGATCTCGACCATGGCGGAAGAACGCAAAGGCGCGGTAACGATGCGCGGCAATCCGATGACGTTGGTGGGGCCGGAACTCAAGCCGGGACAGAAGGCGCCGGGTTTCACGGCGGTCGGAAAAACGCTCGCGCCGGCCACTCTCGATCAATTCAAAGGCAAGGTGAAAATCCTGTCGGCGATCCCGTCGGTCGATACGCCGGTGTGCGACGTCGAGACTCGCCGTTTCAACGAAGAAGCCGCCAAGCTGCCGGGCGACGTGCAGATCGTAACCATCTCGATGGATCTGCCGTTTGCGCAGACGCGCTGGTGCGGCGCGGCGGGCGTCGACAAGATCACGATGCTCAGCGACTACCAGCGCGCCGACTTCGGCGAGAAATACGGCACGCTGATCAAGGAGCTGCATCTGCTGGCCCGCGCGGTGTTCGTGGTCGACAAGAACGACAACCTGACGCACGTCGAATACGTCAAGGAAGTCGCCAACCAGCCCAACTACGAGGCCGTGCTCGAAGCGGCCCGCAAAGCGGCGGCGTCCTGAAACCATCGCCGCGCGATGGCGGCGCGAGCATCGCCGTGGATGTGATCGACCGGCACGCCTTTGCGGCGGAACTCCGGCGCGGGCTCTACGAGGCGATTTTCCGCCGCCGCGACATTCGCGAGTTCCTGCCCGACCCGGTTCCCGACCCGGTGCTCGCGCGGGTGCTCATCGCGGCCCATCACGCCGCCAGCGTCGGCTTCACCCAGCCGTGGGATTTCGTGATCGTGCGCGACCTCGAGCGGCGGCGCGAAGTCCGGCGCATCTTCGAGCAGGAGCGCGAACGCAACGCCGCGCAATTCACCGGCGCGCGGCGTGAGAAATTTCTCGTCGCTGAAGCTGGAGGGAATTCTCGAAGCGCCGCTCAACCTGATCGTCACCTGCGAGCCCGATCGCTTCGGGCCCGGCGTGCTGGGCAAGACCGCGATTGCCGACGTCGAGGTCTATTCCGCCTGCCTGGCGGTCGAGAACCTGTGGCTCGCCGCGCGCGCCGAGGGGCTGGGCGTGGGCTGGGTCAGCATCCTGCGCAACGACGCGCTGCGCCGCATCTTCGGCGTTCCCGAAAACATCATTCCGATCGCTTATCTCTGCATCGGCTATGTGCGGGACTTTCCCGAGCGCCCGATTCTGGAGAGCGCGGAATGGGCGAAACGGCTCCCGCCGCGCACGCTGCTCCATTTCGATTCCTGGGTCGCGCGTGACGGCCACACCGATGCGCTGGTCAAAGCGATTGAGGACGCGGCGATCTGGCGCGCGATTTTTCCCGGCGATCTGCCGCCGGATCGCTGAGCGCCGATGAGCTCTGCTCGACGAGACGCTGGCGGCGATTCGTCCGCCCGACGGCGACGCATCCGACGCCGCGTTGGCGCGGCTCAATTCGCTGACCAAGCCCTCGGGCAGTCTCGGCCGGCTGGAGGAGATCGTGCGCCGCTACGCCGCGATTCGCGCCGACCGATCGGCGCGATGGGGTCGCGGCGCGATCGCGGTGTTCGTCGCCGATCACGGCGTCGCCGACGAGGGCGTCAGCGCCTATCCCAAGGCGGTGACGGTCCAGATGCTGCGCAATATCGCCACGGGCGGCGCCGCGATCAGCGTGCTGGCCCGCCATTTCGGCTTCGAGTTGCAGGTGGTCAACGTCGGCGTCGAGCAGGACACCAGCGCCGATCCGATGCCGGGCGTGATCTACCGCCGCGTCGGCGCCGGCACTCGCAGCATGCTGCGCGGTCTCGCGATGTCGCCCGACGAGGCGCGGCGGGCACTGGAGGTTGGAATCGGAATCGCGCGTGACGCGGTCCGCGACGGCGCGACGCTGCTCGGAATCGGCGAGATGGGGATCGCGAACAGCACCTCCGGCTGCTGCGTTGCTCTGCGCAACCGCCGATATTCCGCCCGCGCGAATCGCGGGCCGCGGCACCGGTCTCGATGAGAATCAATTCCGCCACAAGGTGGAGGTCATCGAGCGATCGCTCGCGCTGCACGTGGCCGCGTGCGCGATCCGCTGGCGAGACTCGCAGCGCTGGGCGGCTTCGAGATCGCCGCGATGGCCGGCGCATGCCTGGGCGCCGCGGCCAATCGCGTGCCGGTCGTGGTCGACGGCTTCATCGCGACCAGCGCGGCTGCGATCGCAAGCAAGCTTCATCCCGCGCTGCGCGACTACCTGTTCTTTGCGCATCGCTCCGCGGAGGGTGGTCACGCGCTGGCGCTCGAATACCTGCAAGCCCGCCCGATTCTCGATCTTGAGATGCGGCTCGGCGAAGGCACGGGCGCGGCGCTGGCGATGTCCACGATCCGGGCGGCGCTCGAACTGTTCCATAATATGGCGACATTCGCCGGCGCCGGCGTGGCGGAAAAACTCAAGTGAGCGAATCCGGTTGCTCGCTCCGACCGCGGTCGCATCGGGGCGGCTCTCGACCGTCTGCGGCTCGCGCTCGCGTTCCTTACGATCCTGCCGGTCGGACCGCGGACCTCAGTTCCGCCTGAGTCGATTGCGGCATCCTACGCCTACTTCCCGATCGCCGGCTTCATGATCGGCGCGACGATCGCAGCCGAGGATTGGCTGCTGCATTTCGCGTTCCGGCAGTCGCTGCGCTCGGTGCTGATCGTGCTCTCGCTCGCCGTTCTCACCGGCGCGGTCCATCTCGATGGCCTCGCGGACACTGCCGACGCGCTCGGCGCGGGACGCGATCGCGATCGGGCGCTTAAGATCCTGCGCGACAGCGCGATCGGAAGCTTCGGCGCGATCGCGCTGTTTTTCGTGCTGGCGCTCAAGATCGTGGCTCTGGTTGCGCTCCGCGGTCATCGCCGTTACGCAGCGCTGTACCTTGCACCGGGGCTCGCGCGATGGGCGATGGTCGCGGTGAGTAGCGGCCTCGCTTATCTGCGATCGGCGGGCGCCGGCTCGGCGCTGCTCGAAACGCAGGGCGCGTACAATTTCGGGTTCGCGTCGCTCACGACGATCGTGGCGGCCCTGCTCGTGCCGTCGCGGCCGATGCTCGCCGCCTGCGCCGCGGCCGCGATCGCAACGCTGATGCTCCGCACCTTCTACCGTCGCTGGCTCGGCGGCGTCACCGGCGACCTGATCGGCGCGGCCGGCGAAGTCGTCGAAGTGCTTGTGCTGATCGTAATGTCAACCTAACCCCGATCTAACCCAACCTTACTTGACGCGCAGCGCCTGGCCGGCGACCATCAGGATTACCTCATCGGCGATATTTGCTACTTTCTGATTGCTCCAGCCCAGCAGATCGCGAAAGCGGCGCGCGAGCGGATTGTCGCGGCACGATTCCCGCGCCCACTTCGTCGGTCACGATCACGCTCGTGTAGGCGCGCGGCGCCAGCGTTCCGGCCAGCCGCATCGGCCTCGCTCAGGATCGCCGCGTCGTCGCGAATAGATGCGCCATCAGGTTCGAGACCCAAAGCGTCAGACAGTCGAGCACGACCACGTCGGCGCGAGCCGTTCGAGCGCGGCCAGCGCCGCCACGACCGGAGCGGCTCCTCGATCGTCTCGAATTCCGGCCGGGCGACTCGCGCGATGATGCTCGATACGCGCGCGCATCTCGTCGTCGAGCGCCTCGCGCGGTCGCCACGAAGTATGCCGGCGTCGCCCGCGATACGCCAGTCGCGCGCGCGATCGCGTGCCGCTCTTGCCGCTGCGCGCGCCGCCGGTGATAAGCGTAATCGATCGCCATCGATCGACGATACTCCAGTCCGGAGGCGTGCGCTTAACGCACCGCCGCCCGCCGTCGACTTGACTACGAATCCCGGCGCGTAATATCAATCGCGCGCGCCCGGTGTTCGGGAAGCCGGTGAAAATCCGGCGCTGCCCCGCAACTGTGTGGGGGGACGACGGCCCATCGATGCCACCGCTTGCGGCGGGAAGGCGGGCCCGAGGACGAACCCCAAGCCAGGAGACCGGCCGGGACATTTAAGCCGTCTGCCTTCCGCGGGGAGGGTGGCTGCGGCCGCTGCGGCCGATCTTCGCGCAAGCGATCCGGCTTCGTTCGGCCGATACTCGCCCAAGGCCGACGCACACGAGGGTGTATGTCATGAGGCGAGTCACATGTTCGTTACGGTTTTAGTCTTCCTTCCGCTGTTGCGTTGCGCGGCTGTCGCCAGTCCGTCGGCGACGCATCGCGATCGCCGCCACTCCGGCGGCGACCAACGCGAGCGCGTCCAGCTCGCGGCAGCTCAAGCCGCGCTCGCCGGCCCGCAAGCCATCGCCGGCCGCGAACTGCCGCAGACGATCGTCGTGACGGCGACGCGCGTCGAGCAGCCGATCAGCGAAATCGGCACCACGGTCACGGTGGTCGATGCACAGCCAGATCGAGTCGCAGCAGATCGAGCAGGTGAACGACGCCCTGCGCCAGGTGCCCGGCGTCGCAAGTGACCCAGGACGGATCGCCCGGCACGATCAGCGAAGTTTCGTATCCGCGGCGCGACCGCGAGCAGACGCTGATGATGATCGACGGAGTCGCGGTCAACACGGCGCCAGCGGCGAATTCGATCTGGCCGAACCTGACCACCGACAATATCGACCAGATCGAGGTGCTGCGCGGCGCAGGCGGCGCGCTCTACGGCTCGCAGGCGATGGGCGGCGTGATCAACTTCATCTCGAAGGAGGGTCAGGGCCGCCGCAATTCACGATGCTCTCCGAAGGCGGCAATCGCGCCACCCAGCGCCAGGCCGAGACCTTCAGCGGGTCGGAAGGAAGTTCGGCTACTCGGGCGCGCTGTCGTACTTCTCGACCACCGGCTTTCGTCCGATCAACGACAGCTCCGACAATCTCTCGGGCTCGACTGCGGCTGGATTATCATCTCGACGACGACACGACCGTGACCGGGTTTGCGCGCTACACGCGGGCGAACGTCAGTTTGGTCGAACTACGACGAATTTCGAGGGACCGCTCGATCCGACGGCGCATCAACGCACCGAGTTCATGCTCTACAAGGGCGAGATCGAGCGCCAGTTCGGCGACCGGCTTACGGTCCGGTTGAGCGGGTCCTTCGTGCGCAACGAGATCCGGCTCAACAACTATCCCGTCCACCAATCCCCCGCCCGCCAGTGATGCGCTCGAATCGAGCGATATACCGGAGGAAACTCGCGGCGCCAACCTGGAAGCAATTTACGAGTGGACCAAAGGAATCCGCACCGTCGCGGGTTTCGATTTCAAGGATCGATGGCTCCGCTCGGGCGACAACTTCGCGGAACCTGCATTCAACTACAACTCGATTACGGTCTTCCACGCCGAGCGCCAGGAATACGCTGGCTACGTGGAACAGGAGGTAAGCCTCCTCGACGGTCATATTCTGGGCACCGGCGGATTCCGCGCCGACGGCAACAGCCAATTCGGCGAGGAGGTCAGCCCGTCGTGGTCGGTGGCGATTCCGATCGCGCCGATCGCGACCACGCTGCGCGGCAGCTACAGCGAAGGCTTCGATGCGCCGAGCTTCGACGAATTTATCTACCCGGATTTCGGCAATCCGAATCTCGAACCCGAAATCTCCAGCGAGTACGACGGCGGCTTTACCAAGACCTTCGGCGAGCTGGCCTCTTTCACCGGCACCTACTTTTCGCGCCGGGTACACAATCTGATCGAGCCGGTGCCGTGCACCTCGTCACCCGGATGCGAGACGGTCGCCAACGCGAACCGCGTCGATGTGCAGGGCTTCGAGGCCGTGCCGCTGGTGCACCTCACGCACGATTTGACGCTGAGCGGGAATTTCACCTTTATCGACGAGACGCACCGGCCGCCTCCGCCGCCGGCCCCGCCGTTGACGCCGCTGGACGTGCGGCCGATCCGCGTGCCCAAGCACTCCGCCGCGGGCCTCTTGCAGTACATCCACGACGGGCTCTTCATGGGCAACGACACCGTGATCGCCAGCCTGGCCTATACTTTCGTCGGCGATCGCGATGATCTCGATCCGACCACCGACGTTATCAGGAACCATGTCGGTTATCAGAAGTTCGACGCCGTGGTGTCATACTCGCCGGGGCTGCGATGGGGCCGAATCCGCAACGAGGAAATCTACATGCGCGTGCAGAACCTGTTCGATCGCAACTACTCCGAGGCCTTCGGTTTCAAGTCGCCGCCGATCAATGGAGTCGCGGGCGTCAAGCTGGATTTCTGAATCGAGTCGAGTGGAACTCTGTAAGTAGGGCCGGCGTCCCGCCGGCCATGGACGAACACGCTGGATTTCACCAGCGAACCGAATGGAAGCCAAGCGCGCAAAGAGCCTGATGGTGATGGGCACGGCGTCGGACGTGGGCAAGAGCGTCGTCGTGACGGCGCTCTGCCGGGCGTTTGCGCGCGCGCGGCGTGCGCGTGGCGCCGTTCAAATCGCAGAACATGTCGAACAACGCCGCCGTATGCGGCGGCGGCGAGATCGGGCGGGCGCAAGCGATGCAGGCGGAGGCGTGCGGCCTCGAACCGACGGTCGACATGAATCCGGTCCTGCTCAAACCCGAGACCGACCGCGGATGCCAGGTCGTCATTCGCGGCCGCGCCCGCTTTCACATGGAAGTCCAGGACTATGAGCGGTACCGGCGCGAAGCCTGGCCGGAGATGGTCGCGAGCTACCAGACGCTCGCGGAAAAATTCGACCTGATCGTAATCGAGGGCGCCGGCGGCGCCGCCGAAATCAACTTGCGCGAGCGCGATATCGTGAACTGGGCGATCGCGGAACTGGCTGAGCGCCCAAGTGCTGCTGGTCGCGGATATCGACAAGGGCGGCGTGTTCGCGGCGCTGGTTGGAACCGTCGAGTTGATACGGCCCGCCGAGCGCGCGCGCCTGCGCGGCTTGCTGATCAACAAGTTTCGCGGCGAAGTGAGTCTGCTCGATAGCGGTCTGCGTTTTCTCGAGGAGCGCACCGGAATTCCTGTGCTCGGCGTGCTGCCGCATATCGGGAATCTGCGCCTCCCCGAAGAGGACGCCGCGCAGCTCGATTACGCCGCGCCGGCCGCGAGCGCCGCGCCGATCGCGATCGGCGTGGTTCATCTGCCGCGCATCTCGAACTACACCGACTTCGCGCCGCTGGAGCAGGAACCGGACGTTGCGGTGCACTATCTCACCGATGCGGCCGGCGCGCCGCGCCTCGATGTGCTGATCATTCCCGGCACCAAGAGCACGGTCTCCGATGTGGCGTGGCTGAGAAGGGCGGGATGGGAGACGCGGCTCGCACGGCATCTCCGCGACGGCGGACGCGTGGTCGGGATTTGCGGGGGCTTCCAGATGCTCGGCCGGCGCATTCTCGATCCGCACGGAATCGAAAGCGCGGCTGCGGAAACTGTCGGGCTCGGGCTGCTCGAAATCGAGACGGTTTTCGAGCCCGTCAAAATCACCGCGCGGGTCGAGGGATTCGAGTACGCGTCGGGACTACCGATTCATGGCTATGAGATCCATGCGGGACGGGTGATTCGCGCCGGCGCATCGCAACCGCTGCTGAGGCTCACGGCGCGCGACGGGAAATCGATCGACGAGCCCGAAGGCTGCAAATCCGCCGATGGCCGCGTGATGGGCAGTTCGATCCACGGCCTGTTCGATTCAGCACAGTTCCGCCGGCACTTCCTCGACGACATTCGTGCGGCCAAGGGCCTCGCACCGATCGTGGGCGCGCCCGGCGATGATTACGAAAAGGTCCGCATCGACGAGTACGATCGGCTCGCGGATATTTTCGTCGCGCATGCCGACTTCGCGCGAATCGCCGCGCTACTCCAGTCGCGCACGTGACGAGCCGCGCGTTTCATCTGCCGACCTCGCTGATCGCGCTTGCCGCGCTCTTCGACCTCTGGCTTGGGGATCCGCTCTGGCTACCACATCCAGTACGAATGATCGGATGGGCGATCGCGCGCGGCGAACGCGGCCTGCGAACGGGCAGGCCCAACGCTGACCTCGCCGCCGGAGCGATCCTCGCCGCCGGGGTGATCCTGCTCGCGACGGTTGGCGCCTGGATGCCGATCGCGCTCGGCGAACGGCTCGGCGCGATACCGGGCGCGCTGATCGCGATCATCGTCGCCTCGACCACGCTCGCGTTGCGCGGACTCGATGACGCGGCGCAGGAAGTCGAGCGCTGTCTCGCGGGCGAGGACGAAGCCGCCGCTCGCCTCGCGATGCCCGCGCTGGTCGGACGCGATCCCGGATCGCTTGATCGCGCGGGAATGATCCGCGGCACGATCGAATCGGTGGCTGAGAACTGCTCCGACGGTTTCGTCGCACCGCTGCTGTTTCTGTTCGCGGGCGGGCCGGTGGCCGCAATGGCCTACAAGGCGATCAACACGCTGGACTCGATGATCGGCCATCGCGACGAGCGCTACCTCTATTTCGGACGATGCGCCGCGCGCCTGGACGATGCGGCGAACCTCATCCCGGCGCGGCTGACCGCGCTTTGCCTCGTGATCGCCGCAGCGCTGCAATCGGGCCGCGGCCGCGCCGCGCTGGCGACCTGCCGCCGCGACGCACGCCGGCATCCGAGCCCAAACGCCGGTTATCCCGAGGCCGCGATCGCGGGCGCGCTCGGAATCCAGCTTGGTGGCGGCGCGTTCTACGACGGCAAGTTCGAGGCGCATCCCGCATTCGGCGAGGCCGAGCACGAGGTTTCGGTGCGCGATATCACGGCGGCGCGGAGCCTGATGCGCCTCGCGGCGCTGCTCGCGTTTGTGGTGCTGGCGCTCGCGCGCTTTGCGATCAGCGGCCTGTGCGGCGCTCGCGCATGAGCGCGGCGGCCGCCACGCTCGTTACTCGCGCTGCTCGGCGGCGAAGACGCGAACGAAGATCGCGCGGATTCGCTCGCGGCGCTTTTGCAGCTCGGCCAGCAAGCGCTCCGCGCCGTCTGCGCCGTCGTATCCCATCCGGCGCGCGATTCGCGCCAACTCCGTAAGCGCCGTGGGCAGCGCCCAGGCCGCCTGATCGCTCTCGATCCTGAGCCGGTTCTCCAGGTTGGAAAGAAACCGGTAGCCGTCTTCGAGCTCGCGCGCGTCCGCTGCGTCGATCAAACCGCATTGCGCAAGCGCGCGGAGCAAATCCAGCGTGCTGCGACGGCGCAGTTCCTCGAAGCTGCGGCCGTGGCGTAGCGCCATCATCTGCGCGATGAACTCGACATCGACCAACCCGCCGCGACCCTGCTTGAGATTGAGGCGGCTTAAATTCTCCGCGCCGATCTCGTGCTCCATCCGCGCGCGCATCGCGGCGATCTCGCCGACTTCGTGCGCGCTGAGGCCGCGGCTGAAGACGAACTCGCGGCGCGCTGCCTCGACCTCGCGGCCGAGCGTCTCGTCGCCGGCGATCACGCGCGCGCGAACCAGCGACTGCCGTTCCCATACCGCCGAGCTCTGGCGATGGTACTCGCGGAAGCCTTCGAGTGAAGCGACCAGCGGTCCGGCGTTGCCCGACGGGCGCAGCCGCAAATCGATCTTGTAGGCGTAGCCTTCCAGGGTTCGCGCCTCGAGCGCGGAGATCAGCTTCTGCACGATTCGCCCTGCGGGCTCGCGTCCACTCGTCGCAACCTCGCCTGCGCAGTCATAGACGAAGATCAGGTCGAGATCGGAGTTGTAGTTCATCTCGGCGGCGCCCAACCGGCCCATCGCGATTGCGCAGAGCCGCAGGGCCGCGGGGATATTGGTCCGCAGCGCCGCTTCGCTCCGCGCGACCTCCAGCGCGGCACGCACCACCGTTTCGGCCAGCACCGTAAGCTCCGCGTGCACTTCGTCGAGTGCAAGCTCACCGGCCAAATCTGCGATCGCGATCCGCAGGAACTCCTGATGGCGAAACGCGCGCAACGCGTCGAGCCGGCTCTCCAGATCCGTGCAGGGCGCCAGATGGCCGCGCAGCTCCGCTTCAAGCTCACCGGCCTGACGTCTGAGCCGCGCGAGATCGGAACGCACCAGCGTGTCGAGCATGTCGGGATGGCGAATGAAGAGCGTGGACAGGTAGCTGCTCGACGCGAACAGGCGGAGCAGGACGCGGCGCGTGGCGGGATGCTGCTCGAGCAGGGCCAGGAACGAGGTCCGCGCGCCCACCGCGGCTATGAACGCCACCAGGTTCTCCAGCGCCAGATCCGGATCGGGCAGGCCGCTGATCTCGTCGAGCAGGCGCGGACCGAGGCGATCGAGCAGCTCGCGGCGGCGCTGACTCGCCGCCGCGGCCCACGTACCGGAAGCGAGCAGCGTCAGGTGATTCGCGCTCTCTTCGGGCGCCGCGAACCCCAGCGCCTTGAGCGGCGCAGCTGCCTCCTTGGGATCCGGCGCGGCCTGCCACGCCGCCTGCGCATCGACCGAGGCGGGCGGCGCCGCACGGTCCCCGCCGCCGGCCAGCATCTCGTGGAACAACTCCGCGACCCGCAGCCGATGGCGGCCGAGCGCGGTCTGAAATTCCGCCGCCGCGCCGGGCGCCTTGCCGAAACCCATTCGCGTCGCCAGACCGCGGATAGCGGCGTCGTTGACCGGCAGGCTATGGGTCTGCAAGCCCGCTACAATTTGTAGCTTGTGCTCGACGTCGCGCAGGAACAGGTAGGCCTCGGCCATCTCGGCGGCGCGCCCGGAGGGCAGATAGCCGAACGAATCGAGATTCCTGAGCGCCGCGAGCGTCGGTCCTTCGCGCAGGCGCCGATCGCGTCCGCCATAGACCAGCGTCAGCGCCTGCACGATGAATTCGAGCTCGCGAATGCCGCCGTAGCCGAGCTTGATATTACGATGAATCGCGTCGGCGGAGCGCAGCTCCTGCTCGATCTGGCGTTTCATCGCGCGCAATTGCCGCAGCGTGTCGAAGTCGAGATAGTGCCGGTAGACGAAATGTTCCAGCTCCGACAGCAGCCGGCGGCCCAGATCGAGGTCGCCCCCCGCCGCACGCGCCCGTAGCAGCGCCGCGCGCTCCCACGCCTCGCCCTGGTTCTGATAGAAGCCCAGCGCGCCTTCCATCGAGGTCACCAGCGGGGCATTGCGTCCGCCCGGTCGAAGCCTCAGATCGACCCGGAAGCAATTGGTGGAGAGCAGATCGGTGAGCAGCTCACCCAGCCGCGCCGCCGGCTCCTGCGCGGCACGCTCGTCGGGTGAATCGAACAGGTAGACCAGATCGAGATCGGAACTGAGGTTAAGCTCGTTGACTCCGAGCTTGCCCATCGCGAGGACGCAGAAAGCGCCGGCGGCGCGCGCGCGTTCCCCCATGATTTGCATCGCGAGCTGGAGCGCGGCGGCGATACACACGTCCGCGAGCCGCGACATCAGGCGCATCGTGCCCTCGACGCCGGACCTTCCCACCGGACCGGAATTGCCGACCAGATCGGCAATCGCGATCCGGGTGAAATTCGCGCGCTTGAAATCTGCGAGCACTTCCGCCGCCCGCGCGCGATCGTCGACGCCCGCCACGTCGAGGGTTAACGCCTCGAGCAGCGCACTCTCGCTGCCGCTGCGCGCGGTGGTGAACGAATCGAGCCATGCGTCGCCCGCCGCGCTCAGGCCCGTGGCGATCAGCTCCGAAGAACCGAGACAGAACACCAGATCGCCGGCCAGCGCGCGATCGGAAAGCGCGCGCTTGACCGCGGCCGGCGAATGCTCGGCGAGCTTGAGCAGGAACGCGAGCGCAAGGCGCTCGTCGGGCGCGCGCTCGATCACCAGCTTGACCGCGGTCGCGCCGTAGCGCTCGCTCCCGAGTCGGCCCGACAGCCGTTTGGCTACGCTCCTCAGCTCCGGAGCCAACTCTGCTTCCGCGCGCATCAACGAACAGAGTAGCAAACCGTGGTGTGAGAGTGGCGCGCCGGCGTTCCGCCAATGGGCGAACGCGGCAAGCGGATTGCCGGCCGGGATGCCGGCCGCTACTTCAGAGCCGCGAGCGGGCCGCGCTCAGGACGGTTGGCTCGAAACCACGGGGCTGTGAGTTCGCAGCGAGACGTGGCGCAATCTGGCAGAAGTGCGTCGCGAGCGATGGGCGCGCGCGTGCGTCGGAACCAGATCGGAGGGCCGCGGAACCTTCTCGTCCGCGATGCCGGGAAAGTACTGGTCCTCATAGTGATGAACCTGCAGCGCGGCCAGAAATTCCGGGTAGTAATTGCGTGTCGCGAACCCGAAGTGCGGGCCCTTGTAGGTCTCGAAGACGCGTTCGTAGTCGCTGGCGTTCTCGGATGCGGCGCGGGCCATCCCGGCGGTTCCGTAATTGTAGGCCGTGATTGCGAGCGGCCAGTCGCCGAGCTCGTCGTAATTCGCGCGCAGCAGCTTCGCCGCGGCCTCGGTCTCGCGGACCGGATTCAGCCGCTGGTCATTGCCGCGTGAAACCTTCATATAGCGGCGGCCGGTCGAGCGCGTGAACTGCCAGATGCCGACCGCGCCGGCGCTCGAGCGCGCGCCGCTGTGAAACCCCGACTCGACCGACGCGAGCGTTACGAGTTCGGGGGGCAGGCCGAAGGTCCGGAAGATGCGCTCCATCGTGGGCGTGTAGTAGCGGCTGCGCAGCAACCCGTCGCGGAAGCGGTCCTGCAAGCCCTCCTGCACGCGCAGGTTGTCGATCGCCTCGGTATACGCGGAGAGCGGCTCGCCCTTGAACATGGCGGCCACTTTGCGCTCTTCCCAGGTACTTGGCTGGGCGCCCGAGGCCAGATGCGTCAGCATGTCGGTATACTTGGCGCGCAGGTAGGAGTGCGCCCAATCGATATCGTCGCGCGTCGGCGAGCCGGAGCCGGGCAGCGTCATGACCTGGTAGACGCGCCAGATCTGATCGCGATCGTGGATAACGAAGTCGCGAGAGCTGTACTCGGTGAAGACCTTTACCCAGAACGAGACGTTCGGCTCGAGCGACGCGGGGCGCGGAAACGGAAGCTCCATCCCGGCCCAGGCGGCCGAGCTTGTGCACACGACCAACGCGAGCGCGCACAGCGCTCGCGCGATCCCGCTGCCATCGAAAACAATAGTTCGTCCAGCCGTAGGCCGCACCTTTCCCAACACGTTCAAACCCCCGCCCGGTCCGGAACAACCGGGTCGCCCCGAAAAATCACTCTCTTATCGAATACAGAGCCGCCTTCTGATAGTCAATCAACAAACGGTTCGAGCTTTCTTCGCCCCGACTGATTATGAGAAACGCACTGAGCGTCGCGCTGGCTGCGATCCTGACCTTGGGGACGGTTACGGCCTGCTCGCGGCGGGACGCATCCGGGACCGCGCCGGCGGGTTTCCGGGTTGCCCTGCTGACGCCCGGTCCGGTCAGCGACGCCGGATGGAACGCGGCGGCCTTCGACGGCTTGCAGCTAATCAAGGCCCGGCTGGGCGCGGAGACGGCGATGGTACAGACAACCTCGCCGGCCGACTTTGAGGACGCGTTTCGCGATTTCGGCGCGCGCGGCTTCAACCTGATCTTCGCCCACGGCTTCGAATACACCGACGCCGCACTCAAAGTCGCAACATACTTCCCGCAGACGTTCTTCATCGTCACTTCCGGGAGCGCTTCGGCGGCGAATGTCGCCTCGCTGACCTTCAAGATCGAGGAAGCCGCGTACGTCGAGGGCGTGATCGCCGGCGCGATCTCCAAGAGCGGTGTGGTCGGCGCCGTGGGTGGTATCGAACTGCCCGCGATCCGGCTCACGTTCGACGGCTTTCGGCGCGGCTTCCTTTCAATCCGGCCCAACGGCCGCGTGCTGGTGAGTTTTATCGGCAGTTTCGAGGATGTCGGCGCGGCGAAGGAAGCCGCGCTGGCCCAGGTAAGCCAGGGCGCCGATCTGCTGTTCCATAACGCCGATGCGGCAGGCCTCGGCGTTTTTCAGGCCGCCGGCCAGAAGCATATCTACGCCTTCGGCGCGAACCGCAATCAAAATGACGTTGCGCCGGACGTGGTGCTGGCCAGCGCCGTGACTGATATCCCCGGGGCCTTCCTGAAGATCGCGAACGAGGTGAAGGCGCGTACCTTTCATCCCGCGATGCTGGAGTTCGGGATGAACGACGGGATGGTCAGCGTGGTGATGAATCCGCATCTCGCCGCGCAGGTTCCGGCCCAGGCGCTCGCGCTGGCACATGCGGCGGAAGATCAGATCAAGGGCGGCAAGATCACGTTCGGAGCGCGGGCGGCGGCCGGCGGTTGATTGCTATAGTGGAATGCGATCGTGGACGAGATCGAGATAAACACGCTCACTGGTGCGCTTGACGCCACGGTTAGGGTGCCCGGCTCCAAGAGCATCACCAATCGCGCCCTGCTGCTCGCCGCGATGGCGGCCGGGCACTCGACGATTGAATCCGCGCTCTTCAGCGACGACACGCGCTACATGATCGATGCGCTGCGGGCGCTCGGCTTCAAGATCAAGACCACCGCGGACGAACAGCGGATCGAGATCGAAGGACGCGGCGGCGGCGTTCCCGCTACGAGCGCGAACTTGCTCGTCGGCAATGCCGGCACCGCGATGCGATTCATCCTCGGCTTCCTGACGCTGGGGCGCGGGCGCTTTCGGCTGGATGGGAGCGCGCGGATGCGCGAGCGGCCGATCGGCGAGTTGCTCGACGGGCTCACGAGCCTCGGCGTGCGCGCACTGAGCGAGCATGACAACCGCTGTCCGCCCGTCGTGATCGAACCGTCCAATCGCTTCGCGGGCGGCGCGGCGACGATCGACGCGCGGGTCTCGTCACAGTTCGTCTCGGCGCTCCTGCTGCCCGCGCCCTTGTGGAAGCAAGGGCTGCGCCTGCGCGTGACCGGCGCCGTCGCGCGACCGTTCATCGATATGACGCTGGCGATCATGAAGCTGTGGGGCGCCTCGAGTAGGGTCGAGGGCGACGAGATCGTGGTCCCGGAGGCCAAGCCTATCAGGCTCAAAATAATTTCACGGTCGAAGCGGACGCTTCGAGCGCGAGCTACTTTGCGGCCGCGGCCGCGCTATGCGGCGGCGTCGTCCGGATCGCGAATCTGCGTCCCAATTCGGTGCAAGGCGATATCGGCTTTCTAAAAGTTCTGGAGCGGATGGGCGCGCGGATCGCGTGGCAACCTGACGGAGTCGAGGTGCGCAGCGATGGACGGCTGGCCGGCGTCGATGTGGACATGGCGGCGATGCCGGACATGGTCGCGACGCTCGCGGCGATCGCGCCGTTCGCGTCCTCGCCGACGCGGATTCGCAACGTCGCGTTCATCCGCCATCACGAGAGCGACCGGCTGCGCGCGATCGCGACCGAGCTTGGCCGGCTCGGCGCAAAGGTGCGCGAGACCGACGACGGGTTAGAGATCGAACCGTCGCAGCCCCATCCGGCGACGATCGAAACTTACGACGACCATCGCATCGCGATGAGCTTCGCGATCATCGGGCTGAAGCTAGCGGGCGTCCGCATCAGGAATCCGGGACTGCGTCGCGAAGACGTTCCCGGATTTCTTCGAGCGGCTGCGGGCACTGAGCTGATTTTTCGCCCGCCTTCCCTCACTTCTCACCGCGCCCTTTGGCCGTCACGCTGACTATCAGACGCTTGGGATCACCGGAATCGATGGTGATCGTCCCTGAGAACGGACCCGTATCGTTTGGCGCCGCTTCTACCGTCACCTTTTGCACCTTGTTGTGGCCCAGGGCGAACGAGCCCGCGCCGGCAATTACGCTCAGTGAAGGCGGAAGCGCGCTGTCGTCTACATTGCAATAGAGCATGGTCTTCGCGGTGTTCTTGATCGTGAACGAAAGCTTATGGCTTTTGCCCATCTTGATCGCGCCGAACGAGAGGCTGTGCGTCGAAACCGAAAGGCTCCCGCCTTCCGGCATGGGCGTCGGCGTAGGTGTCGGGGTCTGAGTTGATGCCGCCAGCGTAGGTGTCGAAGTAGGGGCTGCCGGAGTTGGTGTCATACCTGACGTCAGAATTGGAGGCTCTCCAGAGGAGACCGCTATTCCGAAAGGTATGGCGAGTTGCGTGGCGGGTCCCACGATGGTGGCGCTCGGCGCGACGTTGCCGTTGCTTCCGGCCGCGTAGACCGTGATCGAGTCGTTGCCGCCTTGTTGGCTGCCGTAGTTCGTCACGTAGATGTTGCCGCCGGCGTCCACCGCGATACCTTGGGGCTCATCAAGACCCGTGTTGGAACCAGCGATGGTCGACTCGGCTGGACGTTCCCGTTACTCCCAGCCGGATAGACCGTCACCGTGCTGCCCAAGGCTGTGGCTGAGTTGTTCGCGACGTAGATGTTCCCGCGGCGTCCAGGGCGATACTGAGCCGGGGCCCGGATTCGGGCCAGCGATAGTTGCGCTCGGCGTGACGTTGCCGAAGCTCCCGGCCGGATAGACCGTCACTCCTCGGCCGCCTGCGACGTAAATCTGCCGCTGGCGTCCACCGCAATACCAGTTGGGTTGAAGAGGCCCGTATTCGATCCACCGATGACCGAACTCGGCTCGACGTTCCCGTTGCTCCCCGGCGGATAGACCGTCACCGTATTGCCGTTTTGGTTTGCGACGTAGATGTTGCCGCTGGCGTCCAGAGCGATACCAGTGGGCATGCTGAGATCCGTACTGGAGCCGCTGATAGTGGCGCTCGGCGCTATATTCCCGCCGCTCCCGGCCGGATAGATGGTCACCGCGCCGCCATCCGCGCCTTCGAAATCCGTGACGTAGATGTTGCCGCTGGCGTCCACCGCAACGCCATAGGGGTAGACCATATCTGTATTCGCGCTACCGATAGTCGAAGTTGGCGCGACGTTCCCGTTGCTCTCGGGCGCATAGATCGTCACCGTGTTGCCGAAATTCGCGACGTAGATATTGCCGCTGGCGTTCACCGCGATACCTCGGGGAGAGTCGGGGCCAATGCCCGTATTGGACCCACCAATAGTCGAACTCGGCGCGATATTGCCGCTGCTCCCGGCCGGATACACCGTCACGGTCTGGTCGCCGTTGTTTGCAACATAGATGTTGCCGCTGGCATCCAAGCCGATACCGTAGGGTATGTTGAGGCCCGTATTCGAACCACCGATGGTCGTACTCGGCGCGGCGTCGCCGGTGCTATCGGCCGGATAGACCGTCACGGTGTTGTTGCCGCCGTTTGCAACGTAAAGCTTGCCGCTCGCGTCCAGCGCGATACCGGTGATACCAGCGGAGAACTCCAGGCCTGTATTGGACCCACCGATCGTCGCACTCGGCCTGGCGTTGCCGGTGCTTCCGGCCGGATAGACCGTCACGGTGCTGTTCTGGTTCTGGAGAGCGAAGCTCGCGACGTAGATCCTGCCGCTGGCGTCCACCGCGATACCAGAGGGATGGCTGAGGCCGGTATTCAAAAGATCGATAGTCGCACTCGGCGCGACATTCCCATTGCTCCCGGCCGAGTAGACTGTGACCGTGTTGGTTATGGAGGAATTCGTGACGTAGATGTTGCCGCTGGCGTCCAGCGCGATACCTAGCGGATAGTCCAGGCCGGTATTGGAACCGCCGATAACCGCCATCGGCGTGCCGTTTCCGTTGCTCCCCGGATAGACCGTCACCGTGCTGGTGTACTCGTTCGCGACGTAGATATTCCCCTTGGAATCGAAAGCGACGCTCGCCGGGCCCCCGAGTCCCGCGCCGGAAGAATTCGGCGCGACATTGCCGTTGGCCCCGACGGGGTAGGTCGTAACACTGTCGGAGTTACTGTTCGCGACAAAAATCGTGGCCGTTGGGTCGTTAGCCAACGCGCCCGATCGCGGAGCCAAAGCAAGGATCGCGATCGCTGCGGCGATCGCGCCACCGGCGAGTATCGCCCCGACGCGCGTTCCCCATCGCTGTAAGTTGGATTTCGGGCGCATAAAACTTTCACTCCTTGGGTGCGAACCGCAGACACGACCCGCTTGAGTGGATGGAGGCGAAGACTGGAGAGCTTCATGGCCCTGCGAGCTGCGGCTGCGAACCGCATCGCAAGCACGGCCCGGTCGTCTGTCGCATGTCAACTGACAGTTTACGGCAGGAATTCGCCTCTCGGGCGCGTGCCTTTGGACCGGCATGTGCCGGTTCTGGAGCGGCGCGATGGGCTGCGTCAGTGCGAGGGGCGGGTCAGTTCGGAGGCTTGCTGGCGGGCGCGGGCGAGTTGTGCGGCGCGCTCGGCGTCGGCGTATTCGGGCGCATAAAAGCTCGTCTGGCCGAGGCGATCGTCCGCGATCCTGGCATCGCTCGCGACCGCGGCCCGATCGAACTGGTCGGGCGATTCTACATCGTCGGCGAGCACGGTCATCGCGCCGTCCTTGACTACGGCCAAGCCGCCGGTGACGACGTAGTCGGCCTCGCGCGCCGCGCCGGACTTCACCCGCAGCACGCCGGGGATCAGTGCGGTGACGAAGTTGATATGATTCGGCAGCACACCGAACTCGCCGAGCGCGGAGTGCGCGATCACCTCCTCGACCGGGGTGTCCATCGCGATGCCGGTCGGCGTGATCAGCCTGAACGGAAAGCTCTCAGCCATCGGCGTGGACTAGCGCGCCTCGCCACGAGCCAGGCGCTCGGCTTTGGCGCGCGCGTCGTCGATCGTGCCGACCAGGTAGAAGGCCTGCTCGGGCAAGTCGTCGCACTTGCCGTCGAGGATCTCGGCGAAGCCGCGCACGGTTTCCTTGCGCGGGACAAAGGCGCCGGGAATGTTGGTGAACGGCTCGGCGACAAACATCGGTTGCGACAGGAAACGCTCGATGCGCCGCGCGCGCGACACCACCAGCTTGTCGTCGGCGGAAAGCTCGTCCATCCCGAGGATCGCGATAATGTCCTGCAAATCCTTGTAGCGCTGCAGGATCGCCTGGACGCGCCGGGCGACGCTGAAATGCTCTTCGCCCACGACCTGCGGATCGAGCATGCGCGAGGATGAGGCGAGCGGATCGACCGCCGGAAAAATTCCCTTCTCGAACACCTTGCGGTCGAGATTGGTGTTGGCGTCGAGATGGGCGAAAGTGGTCGCGGGCGCCGGATCGGTGTAATCGTCGGCCGGCACGAAGATCGCCTGTACCGAGGTGATCGAGCCCTTTTTGGTGGTGGTAATCCGCTCTTCCAACTCGCCGAGATCGGTGCCGAGAGTAGGCTGGTAGCCGACCGCGCTGGGCATCCGGCCGAGCAGCGCGGAAACCTCCGAGTTGGCCTGCACGAAACGGAAGATATTATCGATGAAGAACAGGACGTCCTTGCCCTCATCGTCGCGGAAGTACTCGGCCACCGTGACGCCGGTGAGCGCGACGCGGGCGCGCGCGCCCGGCGGCTCGTTCATCTGGCCATAGACCAGCGCGGTCTTCGCCAACACGCCCGACTCGGTGAGGTCGCGAAAGAGATCGTTGCCCTCGCGCGAGCGCTCGCCCACTCCGGCGAACACCGAGACTCCGCCGTGCTGCTTGGCGACGTTGTTGATCAGCTCCATGATGGTAACGGTCTTGCCGACGCCGGCGCCGCCGAATAATCCGATCTTGCCGCCGCGCGCGTACGGGCAGATCAGATCGAGCACTTTGATTCCGGTTTCGAGAATTTCGACCTCGATCGCCTGATCGGCGAAGGGCGGCGCGTCGCGATGGATCGCGCGCATCTTGTCGGACGTGATGGGCCCGGCTTCGTCAACCGGATCGCCGGTGACGTTCATGATCCGCCCGAGGGTGACCGGGCCGACCGGCACGGAGATCGGGCCGCCGGTGTCGGTGACTTCCATCCCGCGTACCAGGCCTTCGGTGGCGTCCATCGCAATACAGCGGACGTTCTTGTCGCCGAGATGCTGCGCGACCTCGAGTACGAGATTGCCGGCCCGATCGCCGAGCGCGGGATTCGAGACCCGCAGGGCGCTGAAGATGGGCGGCAATGAACCGTTGCGGAACTCAACGTCGATAACATTGCCGAGGACCTGGTTGATTCGACCGGTAACTGGGTTGCTCATGGCCGCGAGTTTCCTTTTTGCGCTGTCGATTTTGCCTGACGCCGGCGCGGCTAGCCGCGCAGCGCTTCGGCGCCGCCTACGATATCCATCAGTTCCCTGGTGATCGTCGCCTGGCGCGCGCGGTTCAGATCCAGCGTTAGACTTTGAATCATGTCGGTGGCGTTGTTGGTCGCGCTGTCCATCGCGGTCATCTGCGCGCCCTGCTCACTGGCCTCGGCTTCGAGCAGCGTATGATACACCCACGACTCGACGTAGCTTCTGAGCACGACCGGGATCAGCGCGTCGCGGCCGGGCTCCATCAGGTAGTCGACGGCCGGCGCTTCCTTATCCTGAGGCGGTTCCAGCGGCAACAGGCGCGTATACGAGGGCCGCTGCGAGAGCGCCGAGTGGAACGCCGTGTAGGCGATGCCAGCCTGACGTACCTGGCCCGATTGATATTCGGAGAGCATCCGGGCGGCGAGCTCGCGCGCCAGCGCGACGGTCGCCAGGCGCGGATGGTTGTTGGTCTTCTGACCGACCAAGGGCTGTCGCGTGCGCTTGAAATGCTCGACCGACTTGCGCCCGACGGCGAACAGGCGAACTTCGAGCCCCTCGCTGCGAAGGCGGCGGGCTTCGTCCTCGGCCTTGCGAATCACGTTGACGTTGTAGCCGCCGCACAGACCACGATCGGAGGCGACCACGATCAGCAGCGCGGCCGGCGCCGCGTTTTCGGGCGCCGCGAGGGATGCGGAATCGGCGGCCAGAACCGACGCGGCGATCGCGCTTAGGCTCTCATGATAGGGGCGGGAATTGGCCAGCGCTGCCTGTGCGCGGCGGAGCTTCGCCGCGGCGACCAGCTTCATCGCGCGCGTGATCTGCTGGGTCGACTTGACGGACGAGATGCGCCGCCGGATCGCCTTGAGGGTTGGCATCGCTGTCTGGCCGCAGCGGCGCTAGGCCGCGGGCTGCGCCGCGCTCGGCTGCTGCTCCGCGATGAATTCCTTGGTGAAGGAGTCGATCGCGGCCACCAGCTTCTTCCGCAATTCGTCGCTCAATTCGCGTTTGGTCTTGATCTCGGCCAGCAAGTCGGCGTGGCGCGCATCGAAACGCGCGTACAGGCCGCGCTCGAAGGGCCTGACCTGCGGGACTTCGAGCTTGTCGAGATAGCCCTCGTTGCCGGCGAAGACAATCAGCACTTCCTTTTCGATCGGGAGCGGCTCGTATTGGTTCTGCTTGAGCATCTCGGTGAGCCGATCGCCGCGATGGAGCAAGCGCTGGCTGCTCGCGTCGAGGTCGGAGCCAAACTGCGCAAAGGCCGCCATCTCACGATACTGCGCGAGGTCGAGCTTGAGCGTGCCGCCGACCTGGCGCATCGCCTTGACCGCAGCCGAGAACCCGACGCGTGACACCGACAGACCGACGTTGACCGCCGGGCGGATCCCTGAGTTGAAGAGGTCGCCGTCGAGCACGATCTGCCCGTCGGTGATCGAGATGACGTTGGTCGGCACGTAGGCCGACACGTCGCCGGCCTGAGTTTCGATAATCGGCAGCGCGGTCAGCGAGCCGCCGCCCTTCTCGTCGCTCATCTTGGCGGCGCGTTCGAGCAGCCGCGAGTGCAGGTAGAAGACGTCGCCAGGGTAGGCTTCGCGTCCGGGCGGACGGCGCAGCAGCAGCGAAAGCTGGCGGTACGCGGTTGCGTGCTTGGAGAGGTCGTCGTAGACCAGCAGCGCGTGCTTGCCGTTGTCGCGAAAGTACTCGCCGATCGTGCAGCCGCTGTAAGGCGCGATGTACTGGAGCGGTGCGGCTTCCGAGGCGGTCGCCGCGACGACAGTCGTGTAGTCCATCGCGCCGGAACGGCGGAGCTTCTCGACCACCTGCGCGACCGTCGAGCGCTTTTGCCCGATCGCGACGTAGACACAATAGACGTTGAGGCCGCGCTGATTGATGATGGTATCGATTGCGATCGCGGTCTTGCCGACGCCGCGATCACCGATGATCAACTCGCGCTGGCCGCGGCCGATCTGAAACATCGAGTCGATCGACTTGATGCCAGTCTGGAGCGGCTCCTTGACGGGTTGGCGAAAGATGATGCCGGGGGCCTTGATCTCGACGCGCCGGCGCTCAGTGGTCTTGATGGGGCCCTTGTCGTCGATCGGCTGGCCGAGCGCGTTGACGACGCGCCCGCTCATCGCCTCGCCGACCGGAACTTCCGCGATGCGGCCGGTACGCTTGACTTCCTGACCCTCGCCGATCTCCTGCGGATCGCCGAACAGCGCTGCGCCGACGTTATCCTCCTCGAGGTTGAGCACGATGCCGTAGATCTCGTGCGGGAATTCCAGCAACTCGCCGAATGCCGCGTTCTGGAGCCCGTAGATACGCGCGATGCCGTCGCCGCAACTGAGCACGCGGCCGGTCTCGCGGACCGCTACGCTGCCTTCGAAACCCTTGATTTCGCCTTTGAGGATCTCGCTGATTTCGGATGGTCTGATTTCCGCCATACAACCTGATTGCGGCTCAAGCGCTGAGCCGCTGCTGCATCTCGGCCAGCCTGGTCGCCAGGCTGCCGTCGTAGATCTTGCCCTCGAGTTCCGTGACGACTCCGCCGAGCAGGGTCGCGTCGACCTTAACGGTCGGAATGATCTGCTTTTTCACGATCGCGCCGAGCGCCTGCGCGACGCCCTGGATTTCGGCGTCGGACGGACGGCGCGCGAAGGTCAGCGTGGCGCGGGCGCGGCCCAGCGCTTCATCCACCAGCGCCTGATACGCCTCGGCCATCGCAGTCAGATCGTCGATCCGGCGATGCCGTGCGACCACGACGGCGAATGAACGCAACGGAAAGCTGAGTTCGAGACGCTCCGCGATTTTGCCCATCGCTTCGATCCGCGCCGCTTCGGGCAACTCCGGCGACGCCAAGCGCTCGGCCAACTCGGGATCGCTGACCATCGCGGCGAGTCGATCCAGCTCGGAGGCCCATCCCTCGAGCTGCTTATTATCGGGGGCCAGCTCGAGCAGGGCGCGGGCGTAGCGCTTCGCGACGCGAGAACCTTTCACGGGCGGACCTCGTGACGAAGCTTGTCCATGAAGCCGGCGAGCAGGCGCGCCTGATCGGCGTCGTTAAGGTCACGGACAATCAGGTCGTGCGCGATATGGGTGGCCGCAGCCGCGAGCCGGTTGCGGACGCGCCGCTGGGCGGAATCCGCGAGCGCGGCCGCGGTCAACTCGGCGTCGCGCGCGATGCGCTCGGCGCCGGCGTGCGCGAGCTCGACAATCGTGCGCGCCTGAATGGCGGTCTCGTCGTCGAAATCTTTGGCGAGCCGGGCCTTCTCGGCCTCGAGCCCGGCGCTCAGCTTCGCGGCCCGATTGGCCAGATCCTGCGCTTCCTGGAACGTCGCAGTGGCCCGCGCCAGCGTGCCGCGAATCTGACTGGAGCGGTCTTTGAAGAATTTGCCCGCCATCGGTCCGGCGAAGCGCGCCAGTATGAAGATGAAGATCGAGAAGTTAATTACGAAGAAGAGCAGCGCGACCCACGAGCCGCCCTCGGCTGCGCCTTCTGCAGCCATCGCACGCGCGGGCATGAGCGCGATCGCGAGAATCACGGCCGCGATGGGAGTTCGGTAGCGCATCATTGAATCAGTCGTTGCGGTCAGTTGTTGCGCGACGCGGGCGTGCCGCCGTTTTTGACCGGTCGGCCGAGCACCCGCTCAGCCATCTCGGCGGCGAGCGTGCGGGCGAGAGCGTCGAGCTGCGCCTCGGCGGCGCTGATCTGTTGCTCGATCGCGGCGGAGGCTTTTTCCATCGCGGCGTGGGCCTGCGCTTTGGCTGCTTCGATCATCTGTGCGGCCTGCTCCTCGGCTTGCCGTCGCTCGGTCTCGCGTCTGGCCAGCGCCTCGCGCCGAATCTGCGCGAGTTGCCGTTCACGTTCCCGTTCGGCGTCCTTCGCTTCCTTGACCAGAAACTCGGCGCGCTCGCCCAGCTCTCGGAGCCGGCGCTCGCGCTCGCCGAGCATACTAAGGAAGGGAGCGAAAAAAAGTCGCTTGAATATAAACCAGAAAATCAGGAACGAAACAATGAGCGCGAAGAAGGTGCCCCAGTCCGGCGGGATATGCATGTTCTACGGCCCCTCCCTTGCGGGATGAGTGACTTTCATGATGGTGCGGCGCCCGCAAGCTGATCCAAGGCGAGGCGCAGACGGGACGGCGCTCAGGCCTTCTGGACTTGCGCCAGCCGCTCCTCCTTGGGGAAGACCGCGACCTTGTTGTCGCGCGGGCTCTCGGCCTGCATCGCGCAGTGCCCCTCGAACAGGGCGCCTTCGTGAATCACGAGAATCGGCGAGGTCAGATTGCCGAGCACCTTGGCCGACGGGCGGATCTCGATACGCTGGCCGGCGACGATATCGCCGCTGACCTTGCCGGCCACGACCACCGACGCGGCTTTGATCTGGGCGGTCACGACGGCGCTCTCGCCAATCATGATGCTCTCTTTGGCGTGAATCTCGCCGTCAACCTGGCCGTCGATACGGGCCGGGCCGTCAAAGGAGAGCTTGCCGCTGACTTTCGAGCCGCGGTCAAGATATGCGCGCCCGTCCCCCTCATGAGGGGCCGGCGTCGCGAGCCGAATCGGCGTGCGATCCTCGCCGTTCGGCGCAGCGGCCGCAGTCGAGGGCGGCGTCTTTAAGGTTTCGTTAATGCGTGAATTCTTGTCAGGTTCTTTGCCGAAAATTGCCATTGCCCGAGTGCTCCTCAATCGTGACTACAGGATCCCCACACCCTAGGCCGGGCCACCACCAGCATCCGCCTTCGTAGTAGCCCATTGGGGGCTGAGGAGTCAATTTCGCGATGCCCGATCGGCACGAGAAATTCGTGGCTTGCCCGCGATGCTCACGCTACGATTCGGATCACGCTCGTATCCCAAGAGGAGACTCGACGATGGCGACTATCCCGGACAAGTATCTCGATTTGCTCGGAACCAAAAAGGCCTTCGCGAACCTCGCCACGGTGATGCCCGACGGATCGCCGCAGGTAACGCCGGTGTGGTTCGACTACACGGCCGGCAAGATTCGCATCAACACCGCGCGTGGCCGCGTGAAGGCGCGCAACATGAAAGAAGGCGCCAACGTCGCGCTCGCGATCATGGACCCGGACAACGCGTATCGATACATCCAGGTCCGCGGCAAGGTGGTGCGCGAGACCGAGCAGGGCGCCGACGCGCATATCGATTCGCTCGCCAAGAAATATATGGGCCTCGACCAGTATCCGTTCCGCGAGGCCGGCCAGATCCGCGTGATCTACGAGATCGAGCCGCGCAGTGTCTCCACGATGGGCTGATCCGATCGAGATCGCGCGATCGCGCCTAAATCCCGACCTATTCCGACCTTGGACAACATACCGACACCTTGTTGACTCCCGTTATATCGTACGATACATATGACGTAGCATCTTACATGAGGTCATACGCTATGTTTCACTGCGGAACCGATAGATTCTCCCGACGCATGCGATGGCACGAGTCGCGACGCGCACGATGGCACGAATTCGGGATGATGGGTCTGCGCGCCAGATTCTTCGGCCCCGGCGAGGTCCGGCTGGCCCTGCTCTCGCTGATGTCCGACGGTCCGAAGCACGGCTACGAATTGATGAAGCAGCTCGAAGAGCGCTCCGGCGGCGTCTACCGCGCGAGCGCCGGCACGGTCTATCCCACGCTGCAACAGCTCGAAGACGAGGAGATGGTGGTCTCGGAATCGCGCGACGGCAAGCGCGTCTACAGCCTCACCGACGCCGGCCGCGCCGAGCTGAATCGCGAGCAGGAGACCGTGTCGCGCATCTGGCGGCGCGCCGAGCGCTGGAACGATTGGCGCAGTGCCTTCGATCCCGACGCGGCCGAGGTTCGCGGCCCGGCGGAACGCGTAGTGAAGGCCGCCTTCCGCGCCGTCGCCGGCGACTCCGCCACGCGCGCGCGCCTCGAGAGCGTGCGCGAAATCCTCGACCGCGCGCTCCGCGACCTGGAAAATCTCCGCTGATCGATTGTATCGATTGAGCGATTGGGTAGCGGGTCAGTTTGAATTGGATGGCCGGCAGCGACGCCGGCCACTACCCTGATGAAGCTGCCATATGGGGTAGGGGCCGGCCTCCGTGCCGGCCCGTCCTCTTAAAATAGCCCACCACCGAGCGATTGTATCGATTCCGCGGCGCCGGCGACTCCGCCACGCGAGCACGCCTCGAAGAGCGTGCGCAAAATCCTGGACCGCGCGCTCCGCGATCTCCAATCGCTCAGACACCGGCCGCGGAGGCGATTGCGCGCCGCCACGCCCGCGCGCCTACCCGATCGCGCCGCGCATCAAACCGGAGTCTTCTCGACCGTCGTGCCGCAGGTCTCGCCGCACGTCGGGCAGACGTACTCGTACTTCTCGCCCTCGGGCACGATCAGCAGCAGCCGCTTGCGCACCGGCACCGCCACGCGGCACCGCGGACACGCGAGCAGCGTAGCCTCCAACCGCTCAAAAGCCGGCCGCGGACCAGTAGGTCTCATCAATCGAAAATCATACCGACGCTTACCCCACCCCGGCAACGCCACCGCCCGCCGCTACCGCCTTCAGAAGTAGGACCGGCGTCCCGCCGGTCACCGGGCCCGTCATTCTCGCGCGTCTGTTTCGCCCGGCGCGCGAAGCCTGTCCCGAGTCCCTCCGAGAGCATCTCTCCCGCTTGGTCGCGGGACAGAACCTGCCCTGAGCCTTGCCGAAGGGGCGGCGGAGCGCAGCGGAGCCAAGTGAGGGTGCCCGCTCCCCGCCCCCGCAATCGCCGCTACCGCGCTCAGAAGTAGGACCGGCGTCCCGCCGGTCGCCGATGCCCGTCATTCTCGCGCGTGCCCGGCGCGCGAAAGCCTCGCTCCAGAGCATCTCTCCCGCTCGGTCGCGGGAGAGAGCGGCGCAGCGTAGCGGAGCCAAGTGAGGGTGCCTGCTCCGCCGTGAGCGAAGCGAAGCCGAGGGACCCCGGATCCCGCTGTCATTCTGAACCGAGGCGTCCGAAGAAGCTTGTCCCGAGTCTAGCCGAGGGAAACCTACGCGGAGCGATTTGCCTGGCCGCCTTCAATCGCGACCGTCGCCCTCGCCCGTCCTATTGCCCGGCGCGCGAAGGGTCCCGGCTACGCGATTTCCCTCGACGGACTCGCGACAAGCCCTCGCACGCCAGACCACCCAGACGCCCAGCGAAAGCTGCTCCAGATCATCCGAGTGCGGCAGCGTTCATCCGTGTTCAACTGTGGTTACATGATCTTCTGGAACCCTCGCCCGCGTCATCGCGGAAATAAACAAACGGCGCTCCTTCTTAATCCCTCGCCCGCATTACCGCGGGAGAGGGCAAGCGGAGCGATCCAATCGCTCCAGATCATCATCGCTTTTCGCGACGCGCGGGTGAGGGCCCCGACAGCTTCCTGCCTCTCGACGCAAGATGCACCAAGCCCCGCCCCCGCATCACCCGCAGGAAGCCGGCCAGCGCCTCGACCTGAATCCCTCGCCCGTTCCCCCACGAGCTAAAACAGAGGGCACGATGTTTTTTAATCCCTCGCCCGCGATACCGCGGGAGAGGGCCAGTGGAGCGATCCAATCGCTCCGGCATCATCATCGCCTTTCGCGACGCGCGGGTGAGGGCCCGGACAGATTCCTGTTTTTCGGCGCGCAGCTCCGAACTAACACCCTCGCCAGCCGGTCCCCGAGCGAGGGGCAATTCCGCCGGCAGAATGAGCTCCCAAGCTGGGCGCCGCCGGTTCGACCTCGGTCGCCCTCCCGACAACTCTCCAAAGGCATCGGGCGCGCTGTTCACGGCCAAAACCACGGGACTTGCGAAGCACGACGGCATCGACCAAACATCAAGCCGGATGAAGACCCTCTCACCTTCGCGCACGACGGCCCCAACCGGCCCGCCCACTCTCGCGCTCGCGTCAATTTCTCGGGAAGAGGCCAAGTCACGTGTGCGCCCGCCGCTGAAGTGGGCGGGCGGGAAGCGATGGCAGGTTCCCTATCTGCGTGCACATCTGGCAGGCGCACAGCACGGCGGCGACTCGTCGAGCCGTTCTGCGGGGGCTTGGCGGTTACGCTTGGGCTGATGCCAACCCGCGCCATTGTCAACGACATCAACCCGCACGTTATAAATTTCTATAGCTGGTTGAGACGGGGTCTGACGATCTCGCTCCCGATGGTGAACCAGGAGCAGGCCTATTACCTCCAGCGGGCGCGGTTCAACGAGATCCTCGCAAAGGGCGAAGGACGGAGCCGCGAGGCCGCCGGCCTTTTCTACTACCTCAATCGCACCGGCTACAACGGGCTCTGTCGCTTCAATCGCAGCGGCGAATTCAACGTGCCGTTCGGCCGCTACACTCGCATCACATACGCGCGAGATTTCAACCAATATCGCGAGATCTTCAACTCGCTGGCAGTTCCGCTGCGGAGACTTCGAAACGATCAGGCTCGATCCGGAGGATTTTGTCTACGCGGATCCGCCGTACGATGTCGAGTTCACGAGCTATGCCAAGGAAGGCTTCACTTGGGAAGAGCAGGTGCGAGCCGCCGAGCGGCTCGGTAAACATCCGGGTCCGGTGGTCCTGTCAAACCAGGCGACGGATCGAATCGTCGCTCTCTACGAACGCCTCGGCTTTACCCTCCACTTCCTGCAGGCGCCGCGCATGATCAGCTGCACTGGCGACCGCACCCGGCCCGAGAGGTGCTCGCGCTCAGGAATGTCCAACGCCAGCATGGCGCCGCGCGATACAAGAACCGGACAAGTCCTGGAGGCGATGATACTGCCAGCGCTCGAGCGTGGCGGCTACCACCACCCTCACGCAGCAGAATATCGGCTCACGCTTGGGCGGCGGCCGCCACATGGTAGACGCGATCGCCGAAAAAGGCGGACATCGATATCTGGTGTCTCTCAAATGGCAGCAGGTTTCCGGGACCGCGGAACAAAAGGTCCCGTTCGAGGTAATCTGTCTCGCCGAGGCCGTTCGCACCGGACATTTTGCCAAGGCCTACTTGGTATTGGGCGGTGAAGGCTGGAAGCTCCGCAACTTCTACACCGGCGGCGGACTGAAAGCTCACCTCACCAGCGCCGATCGGGTCGACATCGTCACCCTTGAGGGCTTCGTCGCGAAGGCAAACACGGGAGGACTCTGATCAGCAGAAGTGCGGGGACTCCTTTAGTATTGACGTGGACCACATTCCGTTCGACCCATACGACTTTTTCGGCCATCTTGCCGCCGGTCTCGTGGTTATTCTTGGCATGCAGCTCGTCACCCTCGCGCGTCCTCCTGCCCGGCGCGCGAAAGGTCCCGGATCCGCGATTTCCCTCGACGGGCCCGGGACAGGCTCGCGCGCGCCAGACCTCACAGCCGCGCAGCAAAAGCCGCTCCGGATCATCCGCGTGCGGCACCGTTCATCCGTGTTCATCCGTGGTTACTTGCCGCGCCCGGTCCCTCTGATGTCGCTTTTCGCGCCGCGAGAATCGCAATATTGCGATTGACAAGGGCGGACAGATATCGCAAAATTGCGGTGTAGGGGGAAATCTCCAAGTGCCGCAGACAGAGGTGGTCCTGTTTTCCGAGGCTGGCTCTGTTCCGTTATTGGCGTGGCTTGACGGGCAGCCGGCCAAAGTTCAGGTGAAGTGCATTGCGCGGCTGGAGCGATTGCGTGAGATGGGACACGAGCTGCGGCGCCCCGAAGCCGATTTTCTGCGGGACGGCATCCACGAGGTGCGGCTCAGCTTCCAGGGTGTTCAATACCGGATGCTCTATTTCTTTTTTCAAGGAAGGGCGGTCGTGACACACGGCTTGACGAAGGAGGGGAAGGTGCCCGACACAGAAATCGATCGGGCCATTGAAAGGAAGGCAAGGTTTGAAAAGAACCCCGAAAGGTGCACCCATCGGGAGTAAGGCGATGCGAAGACCCAAGACTGCAGATGCCATCGAGATTCTCCACCGTCGTTATATCGGCGCCGATGCGGAGCGCGCAGCCTCCCTGGAGGAGGAGCGCGTCAACGCTCAGGTCGCTCGAACCATCCGCGAGCTGCGCGAGGACGCGGGGCTCACGCAAAAAGGGCTTGCCGCGATGGTCGGAACTACGCAGTCCGTTATCAGCCGACTCGAGGACGCCGACTATGAGGGGCATTCGCTCACGATGCTGGATCGCATCGCGCGAGCGCTGAATCAGCGCGTCAAGGTCTTGATGGCCTCCGGAGACCAGCAGGCCGAGCGCTTGCGTGACGTGTTCCGCGAACTCGTACGGGGTCTCCGTCGCGAGCGGGAGCTCACCGTCGATGAGCTTGCGAAAAAGCTGGAGATGGACCGAAACGAAATCATCGCAATGGAACGCAATCCTGGTTACCGGCCATCCCCGGTCGTTCTCCACAAGCTGGGTCAGCTCTACGGCATCCCCACCAGACGCCTAGCAGCTTTGGCCGGCGCCATCAAAGAAACGCCCGAAGGTTTGGTCGAGGAAGCTTCCCGTTTTGCGGCCCAGTCCGATTCTCTCGCGAAACTCAGCCGGCAAGAACGTCAGGTGCTGGATCGGTTCGTCAACTTCCTGAAGAGCGAGGAACTGTAACGCGGCTCCGTGTCCGGCACCGTTCATCCGTGTTCATCTGTGGTCACATTGTCATTCCGAGCGGAGCTGCGGAGCGAGAAATCTCACACCACCCACAGTTGCGTTTTCGATTTCCGACGACCGCGTGACCGCAAGACCGGGTAGACGAAGTGCCCTTCTGAATCCCTCGCCCGCCTGACACCGTTCATCCGCGCCCATCCGTGGTTACTCGCCGCGGCCTCCCGTCCGATCCCGCCCTTCGCGCCGCGCGATTAAGGCCCCGGACCGGAATCCCATTTGTCATTCCGAGCGGAGCTGCGGGCGAGAAATCTCACACCACCCAACTCGCGCGTTTGAACGCCTCGCCGCGCAAGCGGACCAGCGTCGAAACCCCGAATCCCCCGTCCGTCAGCCAGCGTTCATCCGCGTTCATCTGTGGCTACATGATCTTCTGAATCCCTCGCCCGCGTCACCGCGGGAGAGGGCAAGCGGAGCGATCCAATCACTCCGGATCATCATCGCCTTTCGCGACGCGCGGGTGAGGGCCCGGACAGATTCCCGTTTCTCGACGCGCAGCCGCGAGCTGACACTCTCGCCACCCGGTCCCAAGCGGGCGTAATTCAGCGGCAGAATAGCAGCCTCCCAAGCCGGACGCCGCCGGTTCGTTTACGGTGGATCGATACTGTTCGTGGACGGCCATCGCATCCATTCAGCGTTCCTGACTGCGCCAGCGCTTCACGGTTGCGTCCACGTCTAAGTCGTCGGGGCCTGTCCTCCACTTCTCGTAAAAATCCACGTCATCGCTGTTTGGCGCCGGGTCCGGCTTCTCGAATTGCAAGCGTGTGGGCAGGGGCACAGCTTCACCCAGCACGAGCCCTTCACCCCGTCCCAACCCCGCCAACACGCTGACTAAGTCACCTTCACTTTCGGGCACTAGACTCCGGACGTAACGCTGATCGTCCGGGTTGGTGATGCGGAGACAGATGAAAGTGCCGCATTGGGCCAGAACGGTCTCGGAGACTTCATGGGGCCGTTGGCTTACGACTCCCAGACCCACCCCGTACTTGCGGCCCTCTTTGGCAATGCGTTCCATCGACTTTAGCGAGCCTGCGAACTGACTCTCGCTGGCGCGAGGGATGTACGCGTGGGCCTCCTCGCATATAAGAAGGATTGGGAATTCGCGGTACTGCGGGTTCCAGTAGTTGAACTCGAACGCTAATCGGCCGATTTGAGCAGCAACCGTCGGCCGGACATCAAACGGCACTGACGAGAGATCAATCACAGTGACGGCGGCCTTTTTACTGCCCAAGCCAACAAAGTCGCGCAAGAGCGACGAGAGCGACGCAGAGCTAGAGCGGCTCCTAGGCTTGAGGAGAAAGTCGTAGCGTACGTCGTTCAACCTGCTCTCGATCCGCATCAGGAACCTGTCAAAGTTGCCGAACATCGGACCCTCCCGATTGCCGACGCGCTCGGTGTTCTTGTCGCGCACCCTCGTAAGCAAGTTGTCCAGAGAAAAGTAGATGGGGGTATCCACTGTGACTCTGGATAGCCCTAACGGGGGAGTTCCTCCGGTATTCTCGGCCTGCCGTTCTTCGAAAAGGCAATCACGGAAAAACGCGGTTTGGTTGGTCGCTTCCTGCTCAGTGTGCTATATAAGCAGGTCGCATAACTCGGCATAGGTCATCAACCAGTAGGGAATCTCCAAATCCCGGGCGTCGACGTGCCGCACGATCGCATCGGCAAATGCGTAGCGGCGGCTTCCGTCATTCCTCTTCCAGCAGTACTCCCCGTGCACGTCGAGGATGATGATGTGAGCCTTGGGCATGACCACCACAGTCTTTTGCACCAGCGATGCAACCGTCCAGGACTTTCCCGAACCGGTCTGCCCCAAGACAGCGAAGTGCCTACCGAAGAAGTTAGAAGGATCGAGGCACACCTTGAGCGTCGGTTGCGTCGCCACGGTCCCAACAGCGAATCCCTTGGATTGGAAGCGATCGAACATTTTGGCGATGCCCACCGCGCCAATCGCGTGGACCTCGGCGCCGGTTGTCGGGTAGCGCCCGACCCCGCGCTCAAACTGCCCGTCTGGTCGGAGGGAGCCGACGGGCGTGAGTCGCGCAACCCGCTTGGCGAAGGGGAGGCGAGCGCTGTCGTCGCCCGGTGTCTCGATCGTTGGAGTTGCTAGCGCTTCCTGCTCGGTCATTCGCGTGACCATAGCGATAATGTGAACATCGTTCTGCCGCACCGCGACGTACGAACCGAGTTCGCCGACTGGAATATCCTCGTCGCCTATCGTCACCGTGGGCGCACGGCCCTGCTCGTCTTCGACGAGCGTGGCCATCAGCAGACTGCCTTGAACGTCGACGATGTGTCCGATGACGGTTGATGAAGATGCGGGCATCAGTCATACCTCCCTCGCCACGCGTTCAAAGCTCCATAAGTCACGGTGACCCGTGCCGACCTCGCCTTTCAGAGCGCAGCGTGACTCGGTGACGACTATAGTGTTACCTTTGGTACTCCAGCGGCTCCAGTCCTCGTTGGAAAGCTCCTTAGTCAAGACCAAGACTGTGAAATCCGTTCGGGCCAGGGCGGCCTCGATCACAGCGTTGACGTGCTCGTCGGCGAAGCCGTACCCGAGACATACCAATCGGTTGATCGGCACCGAGTCCTGACCAAGAGCGCCGCGAAACGCGGACCAAAGCGCCGCGTAGGGCTGGCTCATCGTATCGCTCGCCTTGCGGCGTTGTGGCGGAATCATGAGCCGCTTCGTCGCCGTAGGAATGCCCACGCCGAACGCGCATCTGCGGACGCCAGCGGTGGTACACTCGTACCACCCGAGCGACCCGTGAAGCTTGAACAGGTGAATAGGCTTGGCCGTCTCCTCAAACTGTTTCCCCTTGTGCGTGCCGCGAATCTGTCCGATCCGCTCTTCGAAGATCGCCGGCTCGAAGAACGCGTGCTCGTTCCCGGAGAACCCGTCGCATAAGCGCACGCGGACCTTCTCGGCAGCCCGTTCGATGAGCGGATCGTAGTTGAGGCTGAAGACCTTCACCCGGGGGTCCGACCGCTTGCGCAGTCGGAGCACGAACTCGGTGTGAACATCGAGCGGCGGAGTCCGAGATTGAAACAGCTCCGCGATGGCGGCGGTTACCAAGTACCGATGCGGGCCCTCTTGTGGCGAACCCTCATCGAGCAAGTCTAGCGCCTGTTCAATCCCTTTCGCGCCCGCGTCCAGCTTCGCTTGGATCTCTGAGCGTTTGCTGGTGTCTGCAATCCGGTCCTTGATCTGGTCCCAAAGCTCGACGGCGAGTGGATATCCGTTTCCGTTTAGGTACGAGGAGCCTGTGCCCAGCAGGTAGCCGACGCGCTGCGCCTTCAACTGCTCCGCGACTTTGGCCTCAAGTCTAGCACCGAAGTCAGGCGCTGAGGGCATATACTGGTTGGCCTAACGTGCGGGGTCAGCGACCGGCGTCGGCGAAACCCGGGTTCGACCAGGATTTCCTCCCCGTGCCTTACGAGACTCTCCGCGCAGTTGCTGATCGCATACTTCACCATCGCCCCGGATCTCGCGCTTTGCAACCCCCTCTACACAGAACTAGATCCACCAGCTCAATCGCGACAGAAGTCTCTGTCAGGAAAAGACGCCCGGAAAAAACGCCCTTGACCAATGCACGAGACACATTCTCCCCCTCGCGCAAGCCCCCTCGGTACTGCCGCTTCTCGCCGAGCGCTAATCTGGCAATCCGTCGTTCTCTCCCGACCACCTCAACTTCGCCTTTCGTCTTCGCCAAAACGCCCCAATAGAGCCGTGTCTCCAGGCGCCTACCCGTCCCCAAAACTTGATCGCCAATCTGCTGAAATCCGCGGGGGAAAAGAAGGCACGCGAGACGGCACTGCGCAAGCTCGACCCGATTCAAACCACCGTCACGACCGCGATTCAGGGCTACCTGTGCCCGCCGCCGAATCTCTGGCATCCCCTCACCCCCATCGCCTAAGATCAACCCGCCAATATGGACGCACCCCCCAACCCCACCGCACCCCCGCGGGTCTACATCGAGACCTACGGCTGCCAGATGAATATCGCGGACTCGCAGACCGTGCGCGCCGTGATGCGCCAGGCCGGATTCGCCAGCGCCGACCGCGTCGAAGATGCCGACGTTATCCTGCTCAACACCTGCGCCATCCGCGAGCACGGCGCGCGGCGCGGACCCCGAACTGTCCGGCTCGGTGTTCGATCTTCAGGAAAAAGCGGCCCGCCGAATTGCTCAAAATTCGTGGCGGAACAGAAGACGCGCGCCGCGGCTATCATTCAACGGGATGCACAGAGTATAGGGAAAGCTATGAAGCTCACCGCCGTTTTCCGCAAAGTGCCCGAGGGTTACATCGCCTTCGTCGAGGAGCTGCCCGGCGCGAACACGCAGGCCGCGACTCTCGCCGAAGCCCGGCGAAACCTCAAGGAGGCGGTCGGGTTGACGCTCGAAGCCAACCGGACCCTGGCTGAGGAATCGCTCAAGGGCAAAAAAGTGCTAAGGGAACCTCTTCTGATTCCGGAGCGATGAAGCGCCGCGACCTGCTCCGTCATCTGGAGCGTAGCGGCTGCACTTTGTTGCGCGAGGGAGCGAGTCACTCGGTCTACGTTAATCGCGCCAAGGGCAAGTCCTCGACCATTCCCCGCCATCGCGAAATCAACGAATTTCTGGCCCGCAAGATTTGCCGCGACCTGGAAGCGCCCGAGCCGTAGGCCAATCTCTGGCATCACCTCTCTCCCATCGCCTAAAATCAACCCGCCAATATGGACGCGCCCCCCGACACCGCCGCGCCGCCGCGGGTCTATATCGAGACCTACGGCTGCCAGATGAATATCGCGGACTCGCAGACCGTGCGCGCCGTGATGCGCCGGGCCGGGTTCGCCACCGCCGACCGTGCCGAGGATGCCGACGTTATCCTGCTCAACACCTGCGCCATCCGCGAGCATGCCGAGGAGCGCGTGCTCGGCCGCCTGAGCGATCTCGCCCGCCTCAAGCATCGCCGCCCCGAGCTTCGCCTCGGGCTCCTCGGATGTATGGCGCAGCACAATCGCGCCGCGCTGATCGAGCAGGCCCCGTGGCTCGATCTCGTCGCCGGCCCCGACAGCTACCGCCGGCTTCCCGAACTGATCCGCCGCGCCGCCTTCGATCCTGCCGTCGATCCTGCAATCGATCCCGCAATCGACGTCCGCCTCGATCGCGCCGAGACCTACGCCGATATCGCGCCCGACCACGCCGCCGGCGTGCGCGCGTACGTTACCGGGATGCGCGGATGCGACAAGTTCTGCGCGTTCTGCGTGGTCCCTTACGTGCGCGGCCGCGAGCGCAGCGTGCCCCTCGACGCGATCCTGCGCGAAGTCTCCGCGCTCGCCGCGCGTGGCGTCAAGGAAATCGTCCTGCTCGGCCAGACCGTCAACGCGTATCGCGACGATGCGGCTGATATCGATTTCGGCGCGCTGCTGCATCGGGTCGCGGGTGTCGCCGGCATCGAGCGGATCCGCTTCACTTCGCCCCATCCGAGCGACATGACCGAGTCCGTGATCGACGCGATGGCGGCTGAGCCCAAGGTCCAGCCCTACCTCCATCTGCCCGTGCAATCGGGGTCGGATCGAATTCTCGCCGCGATGGACCGCGGCTACACGGTCGCCGAATATCTCGCTCTGGTCGCGCGCGTCCGCCAGGCGATTCCCGATCTCGCGCTCTCGACCGATATCATCGTCGGCTTCCACGGCGAGGAAGAATCCGACTTCGATGCGACGCTCGATCTGATGCGCACCGTCGGCTACGATTCCGCCTTCAGCTTCAAATATTCGCTCCGTGAGCACACCCGCGCCTTCAAGCTCGGCGACACCGTGAGCGAGGCCGAAAAGTCCCGCCGCCTGGCCGCAGTGATCGCGCTCCAGGAACACACTTCGGCGGACCGCAATCGCGCGCTGATCGGCGCGGAATTCCGCGTGCTGGTCGAGGGGCCGGCGCGGCGCGGCAATGCGATGCTCGCCGGCAAGACCCCGCAGTACAAGACCGCGATCTTCCCGGCCCGCGACGGAATCGCCGCCGGCGACACCATCGCGGTGCGAGTCGAATCCGCCACCGGCCACTCTCTAATCTGCGCGCATCCCGTGCGCGGGTAGTGAGCGGTTCTGACCGCACGAGCCAGCACGCAGGCGCCTTATTCCGGGTAGTGGCCGGCGTCCCTGCCGGCCATCCGATCTCTATACCGCCGACTACTCGCGCGCGCCCGAATCTGGCGCGCGGCGGCGCCGCCTGATATCAGCTAAAGGCCCGAATTACATTGAGCCGGCTAAAGGAATCCGCATTCTGGCGAAGCGAAGACCGATGGCACAGCCTGTCTACAAACTTCCGGCGCAGTTCATCGTAGGGTCAGCCCTGCTTTTGTTGTCGGTCGCTGTGGTCCAGCCGCGCTCGGTGACCGGCTCGTCGCGATGGCTCGCGCTCAGTCCTGACACCTATCAGTACCTCGCGATGGTTCGCGGGGACCCGACGCATAATCCGTACGCGGCGCGCGTGCTCGTGCCACGCTTGGCAGCACTTCTCCCGCTCGAGCCGTTGGAAGCAATTGGGGCCATCACCTACGCCGCTCTGCTTATCAGCTACGTGCTCCTCCTGCGCATCATGGCGCGGCTCCGCGTTCAGTTTCTGCCGGCCTGCGTGGCGCTTGTAACGCTCGCCACCTCGACCCGCCAGCTCCTCATGGTGCAGAACCCCTATCTGACTGATGGCTTCAGCTTCCTTATGATGACGATGATGTTGGGGTTCTTTCTCGCCGACCGGGCGGTGCTTTTCGGCTTGACGACGTTCGTTGGCGGGCTCGCGCGTGAAGACTGTCTGTACGGCGCCGCCGGTTTTCTCGCGACGCGCCGTTGGCGTAGTGGCTTGCTGATTGTCGTAACGGCGGCCTTGTCATACCTGCTCCCGCGCTGGCGTACTCGGATGCCAGGGGTAGCGTTCTTCGGATTTGGCCAGTTTGCAACCTGGCAGTTTTATGCCGAAACCTATTTTGCCTTAGGCTTTCTGTGGCCCTTGACGGTGCTCGCGCTTCCCCTGACCTGGAGTTCCGGTTGCGGGCGGATAGTGCCGTACTTCGGGTTGGTATTGGCCGGCTCGCTCGTCTCGATTCTCTTTGCCAGCGACACGACCCGAATGTTCCTGCCGATTCTTCCCGTCGCAGTGGTGCTCTGGGGACTCATGTTCCAGCGTCTCCGCAATGACTATCGACTCCTGGCTCTGTGGATAGTGTCCGCGGCCCTCAATCTCGTCTTGTCCCTGCCGACCATCCTCTTTCCGGCAGGTGCCCAAATCACTCACCTGGAGGAATGGTACTATCGGCTCGCAGGACCACTTTTCGTTTATCACGTCAGCGGGCTCGTATTGGTCGCGGCGTCGATGAGGTTGGCGAAAATGCGGCCCGCGACCAACTCCGGTCTCGCCTAGTTTCGACATCCAGGCAGAATTTCGATTTCGAACGCTCGCGATGACCACGCTGCGTCTCGGTTGAGTCACGCTCGATGATCTCGCATAAATAGAATCCGAACCCCAGATGAGCGACAGATGAGCGCCAGATGAGCGAACGGCAGGACAAGATCAGCCTCGGACTAATCCAGATGAGCTGCGCGGAAGATCCGCAGCTCAACCTGGAGCGCGCCATCGCGCGTATCGAGGAAGCGGCCCGCAACGGCGCGCAGATCGTCTGCCTGCAGGAGCTGTTCCGCTCGCGCTATCCCTGCCAGTCCGAAGACGTCAGATTCTTCGACCTCGCCGAGCCGATTCCCGGCCCCACCACCGATGCGCTCGCGGCCGTCGCCGCCGCCCGCAAAGTCGCGATCGTCGCTTCGATCTTCGAACGCCGCACCGCCGGCGTCTATCACAACACCGCCGTGATCATCGACGCCGACGGCAAAATCGCCGGCCGCTACCGCAAGATGCATATCCCGGACGATCCGCGCTACTACGAAAAGTTCTATTTTACGCCCGGCGACCTCGACTTCGCCGCGTATCCGACCGCCTACGCGAAGCTCGGCGCGCTGGTCTGCTGGGACCAATGGTTTCCCGAGGCCGCGCGCCTGACCGCGCTCGCCGGCGCGCAGGTGCTCTGCTACCCCACGGCCATCGGATGGCATCGCGACGAAATTCCCGAAGTGCGCAAGCGCCAGCACGACGCGTGGGAAACCATCCAGCGCAGCCACGCGATCGCCAACGGCGTCTTTGTCGCGGCGGTCAACCGCGTCGGCGTCGAGGATGAGCTCGAATTCTGGGGCGGCTCGTTCGTGGCCGATCCGTTCGGCGCGGTGATCGCGCGCGCCAGCGTTACCGTCGAAGAGACGCTGCTGGTCGAATGCGACCTGGGCAAGATCGAAGAGACCCGCCGCAACTGGCCGTTCCTGCGCGACCGGCGCATCGACGCCTACGGCGACCTGCTCCGTCGCTTCCGCGCCTGAGCGCCGGCGCTCCCGGTAAACGATGACCGCCCACCGAATCTCGGACCAGCAGCGCCGGCTGCTGCGCAACTACCGGATGCCCGCGGAATGGGAGCCGCATCTCGCCACCTACCTCGTCTGGCCGCACAATCGCGAAACCTGGCCCGGCAAGTTCGAGGTGATTCCACCCATCTTCGCGCGCATCGCCGCCAGCGCTCGCGCAGTTCGAGCCCGTGCGACTCCTCGTCAACGCGCCAAGCGAGATCGATCCGGTTCGCGAGCTGATCGCGGCCCACGCGCCGCCGACCTCGATGGCGCGGATCGAGCTGCTCCCGATTCCGACCAACGACGCCTGGATTCGCGATCACGGACCGATCTTGCTGAACCGCGTCGCGGGTTATGGTCCCGCCCAGCTCGCCCTCGACTGGAAATTCAATTCATGGGGCGAGAAGTACGGCCGCTTCGATCTCGATGACGTCGTGCCGCAACGGCTCGCGGAGCGTTACGGTTTCGAGGTCGTCGAGCCGGGGATCGTGCTCGAAGGCGGCTCGATCGATCCCAACGGCGCCGGCTCGATTCTGACCACCGAGTCCTGCCTGCTCAATCCCAATCGCAATCCCGCTATGGACCGCGCGCAAATCGAGGACTACCTTACGGCCTGCCTGGGCGTGACCAATGTGCTGTGGCTCGGCGACGGGATCGCCGGCGACGACACCGACGGCCACATCGACGATCTCGCGCGCTTCGTCGCGCGCGATACAATCGTCACCGTGATCGAGCACGACCCGGCCGACGCCAACTACGCTGTGCTGCGCGACAACCTGGCGCGGCTGCGTGCGATGCGCGATCAGGACGGCCGCCCGTTCAAAATCGAAACGCTGCCGATGCCGGCCGCAATCGAGTACGACGGCACGCGCCTGCCCGCCTCGTACGCGAATTTCTATATCGCCAACGGCGGTATGCTGATGCCAAGTTTCAACTGCCCCGCCGATTCGGTTGCCGCCGCCACCCTCGCGCGCCTGTTCCCCAACCGCCGCGTAGTCGGCATCCCCTCGACCGACCTCGTATGGGGCCTCGGCGCGATCCATTGCCTAACCCAGCAGCATCCGCTCGCGCCCACCCCTTTTTGAGCTTGATGACTTACGAACGGGACAACTTCTACATCGTGACCGGATGCTCCGGCGGCGGCAAATCCTCGATTATCGACGCGTTGAAAGCGCGGGGATTTCTGGGTGTCGATGAAGCCGGACGCACGATCGTACAGGAGCAGCTCCGGATCGGCGGCGACGCCACGCCCTGGCAGGATCGGATAAAGTTCCGCGAACTTTTGCTCTCCCGTTACATGTATCTCTTCGCGCAAGTCACCGAGCGAACCCTCCCGGTGTTCTTCGATCGAGGCATTCCGGAGCTAATCACGTTTTCGTGGATGCTCAACGTTCCCGTGCCTGAGCACCACCGTGCCGCCGCCGGCATCTACCGATACGCCCGCAAGGTTTTCATCACGCCGCCGTGGCCGGAGATTTTCAAAACCGATGAGGAGCGCAGACACTCCTACGAGGACGCTCTGGCGGAGTATCGCATTGCGCCCCAGGCCTATCGCGAATCCGGCTATGAGCTAATCGAGGTTCCGAAAGCGCCGGTATCGCAACGGGTTGACTTCATTCTGCAGCAGGTCCGCGCGCCTTGACTTGAGCGCGATGCGATCCGTCTCTCACGTGCGCGTGATCGCGTGTTGGTAGAATTCCAGCGCGTCTTCAAGCAGATCGTTGCCCCAGAACATTTCTCGATCCACAAGAAAGGTCGGCGCACCAAAACCTTCCGAGTTGCGCCGCCAGCTCAAAACAAGGAAATCCCGGTTAAGAGCAACTTGATCCACGCTTACGGCTTTGCAAGACTTTCTTATCTATGGTTAAAACGGGAACAATGTAGGGGGACGAATGTCATTACGGACAATAATACACGCAGTGGGAATGTCTATTGCCCTGCTGGTAGCGCCAACGTTCGTATTCGGGGACGAATTCAGCCGCGTCAGCGTTCCCATTCCGATCGCGATCGACGGTCGGCCTATTCGCTGTCCGCTTTACTTAAAGTTCGAAATGAGGAGTTACAACATTCCCTTTAACCAGTTTGCCGCAGGCCCTCTGGACAAAGAGCAAACAATGTTTGTGACCGTGGTGCAGGCAATTCGCAAAGCGGATGCGGCAAAGTTTGCTAGCGTCTGGACATCCCCGAATCAGATGAAGGGTCTCGGCACGACACTCATAACCCTGACGGATGACAGTCCTCAGAATTGGATGAGTGTGGCCAGGAGCAATTTCGATTTTGACAATTTAAAGGTTATCGCTCAAATCCAGCTTGGGTCGAACACCATGTTCATCTGGGATTCGATGACCAAGGACGGCGCCCGGCGGAATGCGTTTTATGTCGGACTGGACAAGAACAACCAATTGCGGCTCAGCGCGGTGGGCAGCTCCAGTCCGGTCGAAGCCATGGTGCTGAATGCTTTCCAGGCAGCTCAAACCGAGCCTGACGCCTACAAGCCGTTGCCGAATATCAATCTGCGTTATGAGTATCCAATTCCTCTCGACGGCAAGGCCGATACCGGCACACATCCCGTTTTCCTTGAATTTGACGGATCACCCATGGATTTCCCGCTCGGAGACGAGAAGGTGAAACCTCCTACTCCCTTGCTGAAGTTCTTCCGGAATGCAGCCCTCGCCCATCGGAGCGGGAAGGACGCTTTATACGCCAGCGATTTCACTCCCAGGAGTGCGGACACGGTAAGGCAATGGCTCGCCTCGATGGAAAGCCGCAGAAAACTGCCAAACCAGCTACCGCAAATGCCCTCGGTTTTGGGAAACGTAAAATTCGTGCTTAGCGCCGAACCAGTCTTCTTGGTATTTGAGGCTGGGACTCCAGGGAACGACTGGACACAGGCAAATCTGACGTATTCCTATATTTTGCATGATAGGGGTTCTTACAAGATCACGAACTTCTCTTCTTCCACTGACTTCGACGACTTTTTGCAAGATCCCTCTTTCTTTGACAAACGGGTTTTGAAATCGACTCCTATCGACCCGCTCCGATAGATGATTTCAGATCTGAAGTGAATTTAGATGAACAGCTTTGCGGTGAGGTTGCGCGATGGTAGGGTAAGTCCCGGATTAGACTTCCAGATAGTCATTCATACAGGAAGATTTTCGCATCCAGATTTCTTTGCTTCCTAAAATGCTCATCGCCATTTAGTGGCGAAAAGCGATCTCGAACTGGGACTCGAAGCGCTTCTCGGAGAGAAACAGCTATAAGGTTTAGCCCGACCATGACGCCTCGCGAGTCAGCCCCAGCCTTTAGCCAGAAGGCCCAAGAAGAAGCGCAAGAATTCATATACGACGCTTGGGAGGCTGGCACGCATGACCGAAGGAGAGCGCTCGCGCGCAAAGCGCTTAGTTTGAACCCCGTCGCGGCCGACGCCTACGTCATCCTCGCATCGGACGGCGAGCCCGGATCGGACCAACAACTCGAACTGTACCGACTCGCCTACCATCTGGCGGACGGCAGCGATCCAGGATTTTCGGGAAGACGGCGCCGGCGCTAGTTGGGGCTCCCTCGACGCTCGCCCATACCACCGCGCCCGATACGGTCTCGCGTTGTCGCTACATCGGCGCGGCGACTACACGGCGATCTCGCATTTCAAGGACCTCCTCCGTCGGGTAGTGGGTCAGTTTGAATTTGGCGGGCCGTCCGCCCATAACCTTAGTTGTGGTCATTTCGCTGAGTCTGGCGGGAATGCCGGGCGTGTGTGACCTAGTTGCACTTTTCCAAAATCTCATCCACGACGCGTTCAATCGGCGCAGTGGCATCGATTACGACACCACCCTTCGGGACATCTTCTTTCGTTGCGTGCAATCGCCTAATGAGTTGCCGTTCGGCAGATCTTCCGCCCCACTCAGTTTCCGGCCTCTCGGCAAGCCGTCGGGTCAACGTGTCCAGATCGACCTCGAGAACAAACACCTGATCGAACAAATCAATGAATCGAGAGAAATTCCTCGAGCCGCCGCAGAAGAATGATGCAGCATGGCTTTCGTCGGCCACCAGCGCTCTGACCTTATCTACGTTCCAAATATGGTGCTCGTGGGCAAGCCCATCCACGGGCTCCCCCGTCTTTGGATCGCCCTGATAAGCCAACTCAGTGTCACCATTGATGGAATGGCAACCGCGCCTCCGCAGTTCGTGGCAGACTGACGTTTTGCCGGTGCCAGAAACGCCTTCGATCAAATAGTTTCTGATGCCCATCCTATGTTCTCAACCACTTAGCAAGATTGGAGTTCGTCAGCTTGGCTCACTGCTTGCTTCTGGACTCCGAGTTACATCGAGGAAGGGTGAGCCCACACCATAGTGCTGAGCGATCGCCACGACATCCTGCTCCGAAACTCCGTCAAGATTTGCGACTCCAATGCAGAATAGTTAAATCTGTTCTCCAGGGCACCGTTCTGCCAGACCCGAACCACATTAATCGAGTTATCCGCAATGCTTGGCGTCACTCAAAGCCTAGTTCACGGCCAAGCTTTCTCACCACACAACGCGCGGCCGGTTCACAGACAATGACTTCCAACCGAATCTGGCAGTCAGCGCGACAGCTATCAGAACAATGGAGATACTAGCAATGCCTAAGTCACCTAGGTAATACAGCATTAGGTGCTGATTACCGCGCCGCCCACCGGGTGATAGTTGACGCCGCCGTGCAGGCGCAGCGCGTAACCGATTACTTCCGCAACCGGCGACTCGCCTTGTAAGCGAAAGCTCTACAGCTATTGGGTCACGTCGAGGTTTGTCCCCGTCATGCGCCGGAAGAGTTCCAGGTAGCGATCGGAGGTTGCGTTTACAACCTCGTCAGGCAGCGAGGATGGAGGGGTTTCCCCATTCCATCGACCGGCATCACGTTCTTGCTCCAGATAGTCTCGTAGCGGTTGTTTGTCGAAGCTCGGCGGTGCCGCGCCGACCGCCCACTGTTTGGCGGGCCAGAATCGCGAACTGTCTGGCGTGAGCACCTCGTCTGCAAGAGTCACTCTCCCCGCGCTGTCCAAACCGAACTCGAATTTCGTATCGGCGATTATCAGCCCGCGGTCGGCGGCCAAGGCTCGCCCGCGCTCGTAGACGGCCATGCTTAGGCTTTGAATTTCCTGCGCAAGTTCCACGCCAATTAACCCGACCATCTTTGTGATTGTGATGTTCTCATCATGGCCGGTTTGACCTTTCGTTGCCGGACTGAAGATGGGGAGATTCAGACGCTCGCTCTCTCGCAGCCCAGCCGGCAATGGTTCGCCTGCGAGCGTCCCCAGCGCACGGTACTCCTTCCACGCCGACCCGGACAGATATCCACGCACAACACATTCGATGGGTATCATTTGCAAGCGTCTGCACAACATCGCGCGCGCCACGATGGTCGAGCGGTGCGGGGCAAGACCTGGAGCCGCTTCAATGATGTCCTCCGTTCGGACCGACACCATGTGGTGCTCGATTGAGTTTCCGAATTGGCTAAACCACCAGGCGCTCAGCGCGGTAAGCACCGCCCCTTTTGATCGTCATCGACCTCATAAATGTCGCGAACTTTGCCGCTCGCAACGAGCTTCAGCGGGAGATGGCTTTCCGTCAGTAATTCCATAGCTGTCCTCAGAAAGAGGGAGTTCTTGCAAAACGAAAAAGAGCGCCCGGCAGCGCTGCGGCATCAGAGATAACCATCGCGGCGTCGCCAAAGGCGCTCCCCATAGTCATGCTATTCGGAATCACAATACAATGCAGTCCGGCCGCGTTCGCTGCAGCCAGCCCGCGCTCAGAGTCTTCGATTGCAATGCACTCTTTTGCGCTTAGCTGTAACCGCTCCAGCGCGGAGAGGTAGGGTTCTGGGTGAGGCTTCGAACGCCCATAGTCCTCTCGCGTTACCGCGAACTCGAAGAATTGAGACAGATTCGAACGCTGGTGCATCAGCTCAAAGTGCTCCCGTCGTGAAGTGGTAACTATCGCCATTCGGAATTTCGCGCGCAACAAGGTGAGCACCTCCACAATTCCATCCATCATACCTAGGCCGTTTGCGAGCATCCGTGAATACGCTTGATTGCGCTGAAAACGAAGCTCCGCGATCTGCGCCAGAGTCCAGCCTTGCTCCCGCAGGAGATCGAAGCAGCTTCGCCCCTGGTGCAAAGACCACTCCACGTACCGTTCGCGACTTAGTTCAACCCCTGCGCTTCTCAGCACATTGCGCGTCGCTTGGAAGAACAAGCCTTCCGTATCGATCAGCACTCCATCGTTGTCCCATAGAATCCCTTTCATCATTGATTTGGTTCTCGCGACCTCCGGCCGGAGTGCCTTACAATTTTGCCCAACGCCCTTTCGAAACCTACATCTGAATCGATCGCATACGATGCTGTGATATTGAGTTTAGACCACCCCGTGGCGCCGCAGGTCTGCGATCACGGTGCCCACGTAGATCACGAAGCCGGCCGCGAACAGCGGAATTCCCACCATGAAAAACAGCGTCATCGTGATCGGCGTCGTATCGAGCAGGCACGGCAGGGTTGCGAGCAGTCCCAGGAGGTCCGCGCCCAGCGCGATTTCGATGGCTTTGTTCATAGCATTATCCCTGCGGCGTGTGAATTGGATTGTGGCAGGCTACGCAACTCATGGCGTTTGACTTGATCTGCTCCATGACCGCGATGTGGGTCTGGCTCTGGAACTCTGCCGAGGGGCCATGGCACTGGAGACAGTTGTTGTTGGGGAACGGCTTGTACAGCGTAATCGGATGATGTATTCCGATCCCGGTGTAGTACGCCACTATATGGCGCACTCCGTCCAGCTTCGCATTCACCGGACCCATGAAATCATAGTCGACATGACAGGTGTAGCACTGGTCTTTGAGTATCCAGCGATTGCGATAGTGCAGCGGCGCGATTCCCTTGCTCTGCGGATTCTTCAGGTCCATCACCCACGGCGTCATGGTATGGCAGGAGGAGCAGAACGACAGCTGCTCCGCGCGCTGGAACGAAAGCACCGCGGTCGCCGCCACCAGCAGCGCGGGGAACACGCCGAGCACGAACAGCAATAGCCACTTCGGGCGGGCGCTGCTCAGTAGCTGATCGCCGCTCATGGCCCGCCGAATTGCTTCACGTATGCCACCAGCGCTTTCACCTCATCCGCGCTGAGCGTCGAGTAGGCGGGCATCAGCGGCGACTCGCCCACGCTCTTGCCGCCCGCGCTGATCGCCTTGCCGATCCAGTCGTCGCCTTTGCCCTTCAACGAGACCGCGAAATCGGACGGCGGCGGTTTCAGCATCTTCGCGGCGGGACCATCGCCTTTGCCGGCCGCCCCGTGGCACGCGGCACATTTGGTCTTGAACACGCTCGCGGCGTCCTGCGCGCCGGCGGTTCCCCGGCCGGCCGCGAGCACTGCTAGCAGCGTCAACGCTAGACCCGCGGCGACTTTCCAAAGCTGGCGATTGCTAATCATGCTGGCCTCACAAAATTCATGTTTGATCAGAACTTGAAATGCAGCGCCAGGTATGCGGCGTTTGCGCTGTACGGTGTCCAGGTAGTGGAGCCGAGGAACGTCGAATAAGGCGACGCGCTGCCCATCCACTGCGTCAAGTTCTCGTAGGCGAAATCGCTTTCTCCGAAATGATTGAAGTAGTAGCCCACCTTCAGCGACATCCGGCTGGCGAATGGATATTCATACTGAACGATCAATTCCTGGAACTGGGTGCTAACGTTCGGATAAGAGGTCGCCGGACCGAGCGCCGCGTCGCCGTTGGCGTGCGACAGCGAAGTGGACACCGAGTAAGTATAGTTCACGCTGAGCTTGGACTTGTTGCGGAGGATCGATGTCCCTTCGACGTTGAGCGCCGGCACGGCCACCTCGATTCCCACGTCGACCGAGCTGCCCTGGTCCCGGCCGAATCCCGTCCACACCTGCGCCGGGCAGTTCTGCGGGGTCTGCGCGTCGGGCGAGGCCGGGCAGGCCGCCTCGATTGGATTCGGCGCGTGCGGCTGGCGCTGCATCGAGATCATGTCCCAGTCGGTCGCCTGCCAACTGTAGTCGGCGAAGATCTTCAGATCGTCCGACGGTTCATAGTTGATTCCGACCGAAGGTACATAGTCCGACCAGTGCTGCAAGCCGATATCCGAGGCCGGGTAGTTGTAGTCATCGTAACCCATCGACGCGTATATCGAGAGCGAGCTGAGCCAGGCGTCTTCCGAGGCCTCAAACGGGCGCACCGAACCCGAGAGGTTGAACTGGTTGACCTCGACCGTCGCCTCGTCGAACCGCCGCATCTCATCGAGCTCGGTGTTGCCGGCGTTCTGCGCGACCAGCGTCGCCCGGTTGTTGTTGTAGTCGGGCGAGTCGCGGAAAGCGTGCTGATAGCTGCCCTGGAATTGCAGCCAGTCCGACGGCGTCCAGTCGAGCACCGGCCCGTACGAGGTCTGATCCTGCTGCAGGACCATCATGCCGCGGTTGTGGTCGGTGTCGATCCGGCCGACCATCCGGGCCGCCAGCGTCGGCGTGAGGTTGTAGCTCGCCGTCATCTCTATATTCTGCTGCGAGAACGAAAATGGAAACGCAGTCGCGGTGAATTTGGTGCTGATGTCATTGAGTGAAGTGACGTCCTTGAACTTTATGGCCGGGTCCTCGTTGCTGTAGTTGTAGTAGCTATAGGTGCCGCGCAGTTCCAGCGCTTCCAGCGGCTTACTAACCAGCGTCGCATTGGCGAAGAACGGCTGCACGTCGCCGCCGAGACTCGACTGCGGCAGCGACTGAGCCTTCAGCGCGGTATTATCGGTGAACGGAATGAAGCCCTGGTTTTGCAGCCACCAGCCATAGGAAAGGCTCGCCATCGCCTGCGTGTTTAACGGCAGATGCGCTCCACCGTCGACCGTGAAGGTCTGCGACTCGTTGTCCGGATAGAGCTGCATCCTGCCCGAGCACGGACCGGTCCCGCCCGACGGCGAGTAGGTCGCCGAGCTTAGGCAGGCCCCCGACGGCGTGAGCTCGCTCCACACGTCCGGATTCGACCAGGTCAGCACCGAGTCCTCGTTCTTGAAAAACGAGCCGTCGTACTTGAATCCGACCGTCCACCAGTCTTTCGAGTAATCGGCGCCGACGCCGTAGTTGTAGATGTCATACTCGATCGGCTGGGAAACCTGCGCCACGTTGTAGCTTCCGGGGCTGGGCCCGAACATGGTGCCGAACGCAGCGTAATTGGCGCTGGGATTCTGGAAATTGAAGTATGCGGTATACGCCCAGTTGGGATTGGGCGTGAAGCGGATGTGCAGGTTCGCGACCCCTTCCAGCAGGCTGAGCGCGACCGGGTGCGCAGTCTGGTCCACCCAGGTCCCGACGTTCTGCCCAGCCGGCTGGCCGGCGGTCGGTGGCGCGGGATGCGAAGTGAGCGTGAAACTTCCGCCGTCCTGCGTGAACGGCAGCGCACCGACGTCGTCGCTGAGGTAATGCGGGATCTCCAGCCACTGCGCCTGGATCTCGACCAGCCCGTAGACCCCCGCATGCAGGTTGTACATCTGGTTGGTCTGCCCGAGGTTGTAGGAGTGAAAGTCCGCGAACGCCCGATCGTCATTTTTGTCCAACCCGATCAGGCTCAGTTCCGGCGCGATGATCTGCTGCGCGCGATCGCTATACTCGCGGTACTTGGCGACGGTGGTGTCCGGCACGGGCTCGACGAACCCGCCAACTTCCGCCGAGCCCGCGACCGACACCCATCCCACGGTGGTCTGCGCGCGCGCGTCTCCACCCGGCGCGAGCCCGGCCAGCGTCATCGCGATCAGCAGCGGCATGATGACCCGGGCGGTGTCGATGCGTTTCATGGCTCGGCCTCCCTGGCTTTCTTTTGGCGCATCGTTCACCGGGTCAGAAACACGCCGCCTGGCGAGTTCGAGCCGTGGATGTTGGCGTGGCAGTTCGTACACGAGTGGCCGAAGACGAACACCGTATTCGGCATCGACGGCGTTCCCGGGTGGTACGTTCCGATGTGGCACTGCTGGCACAGCCGCGGCGGCGAGATCTTCAGCAGGAAGCGGTTGGTCGAGCCGTGCGGCTCGTGGCAGTTCGAGCAGTTCTGCATCACCGGCGGATGCATCCACAAAAACGGCCCGCGCTTTTCAGCGTGGCAGGTATAGCAAACCTCGTTGACCGTCGGCTGGATCAGTTGATGGTCATACGGCCCGCCGTGCGGATTGTGGCAGTCGGTGCAGACCATCAACCCTTCGCGCAGCGGCATGTGCGACGGCATGTTGATCTGGTTGCGCTTGTCGAGATGACACTTCAGGCATAGCTCGGTCTCGGGCCGCGTGTAGGTGAACGGGTTGGCGCGGAAGTCGGCCGCCAGCTGATGCTCGGAGTTGGTCTTGTGCATCACCTGATGGCAATCGACGCATCTCACGCCGCGAAACGCGTGCGTGCTCGCGCGCCAGAACGCCTGCTGCTCGCGCTCATGGCAGCTCAGGCAAGGCTCGTTGTCTTGCGCCGCCGACTCACCCGCGTCGGGGCGGAAGGTCGTAACTCCCGCAGTAGCAGGACCGTGATGCGGGTCGTCGGGCAGTATCCCCTTGCCCATCGCCTCGGTCATCGGCGGCACGTAGTTGCTGCCCGGCCCGTGGCACGACTCGCATCCGTGCTCCTCGACGGAATCGCGCGGATGCTTGATAAGGATGTTCCCCATCATCGTCTGCTGGAAATCGCTCCCAGACTTCTGATGACAGGAAAGGCAGAGCTGGCTGCCTACGTAGTCGGCCGCAGCGGCGACCGGCGGGGATTGTGCTGGGCTCGCGCTCGCGGCCGGAGCCGCAGCGATCGCGGCCGCCGGAGACAAGGCGCTCTGCGCAACGTTCTGAGCGCGAGCCGCGGTCGCGAAGGCGGCGCCGATAGCCGCGACGATTAAAGCAAACGCGACCGAGCTACTACCGCTCGACTCCCCGGGGATTTTCACGCTGAATCCTGATTCAGACTCGCAGCGACACCCCGACAGGCATCTCGCCCTCCACCAACCGAACCGTATAGTCAGACCGATACTGGCCGAAGATTTGACACGCAACTAGCCGGGCCCGTCAAGCGCTGGCCTTACTCAACCCGCGATCGGTGTTATCCAGGGAACCAAAATTTTGTGGAGTCGGCAGTAGCTGCGACCAGCCGGGATTGTGCTGGGCTTGCGCTCGCGGCCGGAGCTGCAGAGATCGCGGCGCTGGAGATGAAGCATTCTCCGCGTGCGCAGCAGTCGCGAACGCGGCGCTAACCGCCACCATGACCGCGACAACTAAAGCAATCGCGACCGGACTACCGCCGCTCGATCCCACCGCGTCCCCCATCTTGAATCCTGATTCGGATTCCCATCAACGCCGCTCGGTTTACAAGCGGACAGTTCACATCTCTTTACGCTGAGCACCCGCCGGTTTTCAAGGGAAGTCAGCCGCGTGCAGGCGCAGTTGGCTGTTTGGGATGAACGCGAAGCGTCGCCGCCCGATAAACAGAAGTGCGGTTTTGGGGTCGGAGATTGCCGGGCAAAGAGGCCCGCCATTACCCTGCTCTTACGTTGGGGGAGCGGACTCCGTGCCGCTGGTGCTGAAGCTGCGCCTCACGTCCGCGCGATCGCGTGCCGGTAGAATTCCAGCGCGTCTTCAAGCCGATCGTTGCCCCAGAACATTTCTCGATCGACCAGAAAGGTCGGCGCGCCAAAAATTCCGAGTTGCGACGCCCGCTCCGTTTGGCGCCGCAGCCGATCCTTGTTCTCGGGGGAATTCGCGCGTGCAATCAGCGCCGGGGCGTCCTGTCCGAGCGATCCGAGAATCTCGCCGATTACGCCCACCTCGGAGATCTCCCGGTCTTCAGCGAAATTGGCGCGAAATACCGCGCGCACGAACTCGGCACACCACGGCTGTCCGGCTTCGAGGCAGGCGATCCTTGCCGCCAACAGGCCGTTTCTCGGAAACTTGCTCGGCCGCCTGAAGGAGAAACCATACTTCTCGCACCAGCGCTCCATATCGCGCCACATGTAACGCCCTTTGAGCGGGTAGAGATTGAACGGGGAGTCCCGCCATCCCTGAGCCGAGAACACCGGACCAAGCAGGAAGGGGCGCCATTCGACGCCGATGCCCCGGGTCCGGGCTTCGCATTCGACCCGCAGCGCCGCGAGATAGGAATAGGTGCTGGCGAACTCGAACCAGAACTCGAAGGACACTTTGCCGCACTGCGTCGGTTCCGCGCTCATCGCGACTTTTCACTTTTCACGAGCGCTTCGCTATCAGAGCTTCACGTACACCGACTTCACCTGGGTGAACACGTCGATCACGTGCCTCCCACCTTCGCGTCCGAAACCCGACTGCTTGTATCCGCCGAACGGCATGCCGGTGTCGCTGACGCCATAACAGTTGACCCACACCGTGCCGGCCTTGAGCGCCCGCGCAACGCGATGCGCCCGGCTGAGATCGCGGGTCCACACTGCGGCCGCGAGCCCATAAGTGGTGTCGTTGCCTTGCAGGATTGCGTCGTTTTCATCCTTGAACGGAATCGCCGCGGCCACCGGGCCGAAGATTTCTTCGCGCGCGATCTGCATATTGTTGTTCACATCGGCGAACACCGTCGGCTTGACGAAGTAGCCTTTTCCCGCGTTGGCCTCGCCGCCGGTCGTGACCCGGGCGCCTTCCTGCTTTCCGATCGCCATGTAGTTCTTGACGCGATCGAATTGCTCCTTCGAGACCAGGGGCCCGAGCCGCGTCTGCGGATTGAGCGGATCGCCGAGCGTCATGCCTTCGCTGAATTTGGTGAGCTGATCGACAAATTCGTCGTACATCTCGCGCTGCACGAAAATTCTGGTTCCCGCCACGCACACCTGTCCTGAATTGAAAAAGACTCCGGTGGCGGCGGTCCGCACCGCCTGCGTCAGATCGGCATCCGGCATGATGATGTTCGGGGATTTGCCGCCCAACTCGAGCGAGACACGTTTGAGGTTCCCTGCCGACGCCCGCAGGATCAACTTTCCGACTTCAGTCGATCCGGTGAAGCTGACTTTGTCGATATCCGGATGTTCCGCGATCGAACTGCCGGCGCCGGGGCCGAAGCCGGTGACGATGTTGACCACGCCCTCGGGTATTCCCGCTTCGAGCAGAATCTCGCCCAGCTTCAACGCGGTGAGCGGGGTCTGTTCGGCCGGCTTGAGGATGGCGGTGTTGCCGCACGCGAGCGCTGGCGCGATCTTGGTGACCGCCATCAGCAGCGGAAAGTTCCATGGGACGATCAGGCCGCACACGCCCATCGGCTCGCGGAGCGTGAAATTGAACGTCGAAGGATCGGAGGGGTTGGTCTCGCCGTAAATCTTGGTGGGCCAGCCCGCAAAGTAACGGAAAGTTTCGGCTGCGCCCCGGACGTCGATATTCTTCGCCATCGCGAGCGGCTTGCCATTGTCCAGGCTTTCCAGCAGCGCAAGTTCGTCGGCATATTTTTCGATAAGTTCTGCGACCTTCAGCAGCAAGCGGCCCCGCTCGTGCGGACGCATCGTTGACCACTTTCCTTCTTCGAGTGCTTTGCGCGCGGCCTTGACGGCCTCGTCGACATCGGCCTGGTCGCCTTCGGCAACCAGCCCGAGGATTTCTTCGGTTGCCGGATTGATCGTTTCGAAGGTCTTCCCCGATTTGGCAGCGACCCATTTGCCGCCGATCAGAAGTTTCTTGGGGGAATCCTTGAGGAAGGCCGACGCCGCTGCGCTCCTGGTTCCGGCCGCCGGTTCGACAGAAGTTTGTGTTATAGCCATGTGCCTCTCCTTACCAATTCCAAAGTCATTAGTTGCTTCCGCCGGCCTTCGACCGCAGCGAAGCGCGGCCCCAAAAGCGGCTCAACTCTAAAGCACGCTCACCCCGCTGTACGATTCGTGCAGATGGGCGCGCACGGTCTCCTCGGAGATCGCGCCCGAGGCCAGCCGCCGCGCCGGACTGAGCCGCATGATATGGAACGCGAAAATCGCCAGCGAGAAGCCCGACACCACCACGCTCAGTGACGCGACCGCGCCCGGATCGGTGGAGGCGCCGCCCAGCCGTTCGAGCGCCAGAATCGCGGCGCACAGGCATACGGTGATCGAGGCCGCGGCCGCCCGCCATACGTCTTTGACCGGTGCGGACGCGCCGCGCTCGAGATAGCGCTTCAGCTCGCCCGGCGAGAAATTGTCCAGGAACCAGCCGGTATCTTCGTCAACGTCGCGCGCGTTCGGCGGTGGAACCTCCTGCCCGGTCAGCGGATCGGTCGCCGTCTCGCCGCGATTGTGACGCTCGATTCCCGCCCGAATCAGCCCATGGATCTTCTCGCTGATCGGGTACCTGATCGCGATCAGGAACGACAGCGTGCCACAGGTGGCCGGGCCCAGCGCAAAGATCGCCCGGATCGCCAGCAGCACTGCCGGCGGCTGAACCGCGTTGGGCACATAGCCCAGCGACGCGAGGATCGCGATCGGGATCGCGGCGCTGGGAATCGCGATGAACTTCGGCAGGATACTCCAGAAAGCGCCGTATTGGGCCTCGCGGCGCCGCCCGGTATGGAACTCGTCGTAGTCAATTACGTCCGCCTGCATCGCCGGGCCCAGGAACAGCCCCGCGCCGAAGCTCGCCCCCGCCCAGCAGATCAAGATCATGAGCAGGCCGGTGTCGCCCTTGCCGAGAAAGAACATCGCGCCGCCGCCGCTGACCCCCCATACGAAGCTGGCAAGCCAGGTCGGGAGCTTGCCGAAACGCCGCGCCGCCATCAGCCACAGCGGCAGGCACAGAAAGCCCATCCCGAAGTAGCCCAGCAGAAAAATCGACAGCCATAGGGTCGGGTTTTTCGGCTGAATTACGTAGGCGTTGTAGAAAGGCAGCAGCGTGGCCGGGATCAGCCCGGTGATACTGCCGACCACGTAGCTCGACAGCAGGATCGAGAACGGGCGATTGCGCAAGGCGCGCCGGACGCCGGGCACGAGCGGATTTGGCTCACGGGTCGCGAAGTTGGGGCGCTCCCGCACGCGAATCGCGAGCAGCCAGAAGAGCGTGGTCAACGCGATCGCGAAGACGATTCCCAGCCCCGAGAAGACCCGCCGCTCGTTCCAGCCAAACGCGTGCATCAGAAAGCCGGGCGAACCGGCCGCGATGATCGTGCCCAGAATCGTGAACGCCTCGCGGATTCCGAACAGGCTCGAACGATCGTTGTAATCCAGCGTCAGCTCAGGTCCGAGCGCGTAGTACGGGAGAATGAAAAGGGTGTGGAAGATGAAAAACAGGATAAACGTAGCGCCGAACCAGACCCCGGCCGCCGCACCCGAAAGATGCGCCGGCGGGCTCATCATCGCGCAGAATGCGATCGCGCACAGCGGCGCACCCACAAAGATATAAGGCCGCCTGCGGCCCCATCGCGTCCGCGTGCGATCCGAGAGCCAGCCCACCACCGGATCGCTGATCGCGTCGAGCGAGCGCGCCAGCGCGATCGCGATCGCCAGAAAGCCGAGCGGCACCAGCACCACGTCGGCATAGAACTTCGGCATGTTGATCAGGATCGGAATGATCAGTGCCGCGCCGGCGACGTTCGGCGCACCGTAGAGGATCTTGGTGCTGGTCGGAAGGCGCTCCGGCGGCGCCACCGAAGTTGCCGCCGGACCGGCGCCGTTGGCGGTAGCGGGGCTGCTCGCGGGAAGCGGCGGCGCCGCGGATTTCTCTGATCTAATCCGGGTCGAAGTCACGAATTCCTTTCCGCCGTCAGCGGCGGCACGAAGTCCAATCGGCGGAGCGCTTTTCGAGCACGCCCGGCAAATGCCAGCCTCTCAAGTGTCCGCCTTGAGCGCAATCCCGCGCCGCTCCCGAAAGTTCCCTCAACTGGTAGCTGGCAGGAACTCCACTGCACCTGTGGAGCGATGGTAGCGGGGCCGTTGATTGGCCTTCGCCGTTCGGTTACTTGCTTTAGTGGGGGATATCCGATGGCTCTTCCAACCGCAAACCAAAGCCAGCCCGGAAATCCACGCAGGAGGTGAGCAAGCGAGGTTGTGTGTGAAGTCCTGCAGCCGATAAGGCAACGACCACGAACACCAGACCGTCCAAACCAGCTATTCTACCAAACTATTTTCCAAAGTTGGCGAGGGGGCCGCGGAAGTCCTCCTGCTATGGCAGTCTGGTCCCTTGGCCCTGCCTAAACCACGTGCCCTCTCGCCTTCCTTCATACTCGATTCGGATTCTAGCACCATTGGTCCGCACCACGACCTGACGCGGCGCCAATTCTCCACAGCGCGACAGCCCGTTCAATCTTCCAGCGATCAGCAGTCTTCAAGCGATCGCCGCCGGACGCCCGGCTGATCACTACTTCTCGCAAGATTCAGTTCTCGAAGATTATTTCTCAAATGACGGCCCCGACCATCCGGTCGCGCCCAGCGGCGACTCCGGCTGCGGCGCGCTGCCTGCCGGCGGATTCACACTCACACCCAAGCCGGCGGTCAGCCCGCCATCGACCACCATCTCCTGTCCGGTAATCCACTCCGCGTCGTCGCTGGCCAGGAACAGCGCCATCGCCGCGATATCATCGGGCCGTCCCGCGCGCTGAATCGGCTGGAAATGCGCCATCAATTGCCCCGTGATCTGCTCTCCACCCGGGACCCGATTGTAGATCAGCGGCGTGTTGATTCCGCCCGGGCAGATGCAATTCACCCGGATTTTGTCCTTCGCCAGTTCCATCGCCGCCGAACGCGTCAGGTTAATCACGCCGGCCTTGGCCGCGCAGTAAGCGTGGATTCCGGCGGGCTCCCACGAAGACCGGACACCGAGGCGGTCGAGATGATCGAACCGCCGCCGACCTTGCGCATCTCGGGCACGGAGTGCTTGATCCCCAGAAAGACGGAGCGCAGCAGGATCGCCATCGTGCGGTCCCAGTTCTCGACGGAGACCTGGTCGATCGGTCCCACCGCGCCGCCCAGGCCGGCGTTGTTGTACATCACGTCGAGCCGTCCGAATTCCTTGATCGCTCGGGCGACCGCGGCTCGAATCGCCGCTTCATCCGAGACGTCGGTGAGCTGAAAGACTGCGTTGCCGCCGTTCTCCTTGCAATCGCGCACCGCGGCCTCGCCGCCCTCGCGATTAAGGTCCGCGATTACCACTGCGGCGCCCTCGCCTGCGAACCGGGCCGCGGTCGCGCGGCCGATACCGCTCGCCGCGCCGGTGATTACTGCCACTCTTTTGTCGAGTCTACCCACGGGTTCTCCTTGCTTACGTTACATTCTTCATTACGTTACATTCGTCAGGAGTGGACCAAACTGTCGGAAGCGAACGCTCCGGCAGAGGCTGTCCTGCTCGACTCGAATACCGCAATCGGCGGTTCGAGGCCAACCCCCCTTGGGCGTGCAATTGGGTGCGGTCGAGGCCGCGATAGCGAGTACGGCGCAGGCCGACGGTCCCCCAATCCCGCTGTACATCTCATCGCCCGCTGCCGCCGCTCTTCTCCCCGCTTCCGCCGCTTCCTCCTACTCTGCGATCAACCGATTCCGCCTTGCTTCAAGTCACGTGTGTTAAGGCTTTGGCCAGAAAACGTATTCGAACTTGAAGCCGTCGGGATCGGTGAAATAAACCGCGAAGTATCCTGGAAAGTATGGATATTCGGCCGGCGGGTCGAGGATCTGCGCCCCGATATCCTGTAGGAGACTATGCAGCTTTTCGACATCGGCTCGATTGTCGGCGTTGAACGCCGTATGGTTGAGTCCCGGCGCGTTGCGATCATGCGCTTTGCCTGCAGATTCTTCCCTTGCTGGCCGAAGCGTAATTGAGCCGTTGGGGCTGGCCCACGCATGCAGCGTTGTCTTCATCAACTGCTGAGTCGCTTCGGGCACCGCGACTCGCGTATAGCCCATGAACCCCAGCACTCTGTCGTAGAATTCGGTGGAACGGACCAGATCGCTGACGGTCAGCGCAAGATGATTGATACTACCGCGGGCCATGGCTTACCCCCGAGAAAAGTCCCGACTGCGCGATTCTCATTCATCAAACCTTCACGGCTTTATCAACACCTGCTAGATGGCGCCGGACGATCGCGCGCAGGCGGGCGATCGTGGTCGCGGCGCTCAGCCCGAGTTCGGTGATTTCGCCGTCCGCGAGCGCGTCGCAGACCCGCTCCATCGTGTAGAGCAGGATCGCGTCGTCTTCTTCGGCGCGCCGCAGCGCCGCGAGCATCCCGAGCTGGCGGCGGCGCTGAGCGCGGTAGAAGCCGCGCACGATCGGGTCCTGTGCCACCAGCGCGCGCAGGCTGCTCCTGAGCCCGCGCCAGCGCCGGTGATGCCGCAGCGACAGATTCACCAGCTCCGCGGCGGTCTGCGCGGGTGCGCGCGCGCGGCCGAGCGAACGCTCAATCGCGCTCCACTCGGCGCTGACCCAGGCCTCGTAGGCGGCCAGAAAAATCGCCCGTTTGTCGGGAAAGTGCTTGTAGAAGGTCGCCGGAGCGTAGCCCGCCGCCCGCGCGATCCGATTCGAGTCGGTGCCGTAGTAGCCGTCGCGGTTGAAGACCGCGGCTGCGGCCGCGACCAGCCGCGCGCGCGTCTGCGCCGGCGTCCCCCGCCGCGGACGACCGGCGACGGCATTCGCAGTCATGCGCTCATTCGACAACTGAGTACCTCTTTGGACCGCAACGCCTCCGACCGGAATGCCGGCCTGTCGGCCGGGCAGTGGGCGGTTCAGTGAAGAGGGGCCGGCTTTACCCGCCAAGCAATCTCATTTGGAGTAGTGGCCGGCGCCCCTGCCGGCCATCCGATTCTCAAAATAGCTCGCTGCCGTCCTCCGCTGCGCCTTGTCCCGGTTCCGCGGGTAGTGATAGAAATATCACTAACTCGACCGCGCATGCGAGGCCCTCCATGCTGACCAATGAGCCGCATATCGAATCCGCCGCGACCGCCGGCGAAACGGCAAAAGGCGGCGCGCGCTCGGCGCTCGGCGCCGCCGCGCCCTGGCAGGAGACGATCGTCGACGGCGTCCGGCTCGCGTATGACGACGCGGGCACCGGCCCGCCGCTCGTGTGTCTGCACGCGATCGGTCACGGCGCGCGCGATTTCGAGCGGATCCGCCGGCGCTTCGCAGAACGCTACCGCGTAGTCGCACTCGATTGGCCGGGGCAGGGTAATTCCGGTCCGGACCCGGTCGCCGCGAGCGCCGAGCGCTATCAGGAGCTGCTGGCGGGCTTCCTCGACGCGGCCCGTATCGGGCGTCCGGTGATCATCGGCAACTCGATCGGCGGCGCGGCCGCGATCCGATACGCGGCGGCGAATCCAAGTCGCGTGCGCGCGCTCGTGCTGGAGAATCCGGGCGGGCTGGTTCCCAGTGACCGCACGGTCCGCCTCGCGACGCGCGCGATGGCGCGTTTCTTTGCCGCCGGCGCGCGGCGCGCTTGGTGGTTTCCACCCCTGTTCAGGTCCTACTACAAAATGGTCCTGCCGAAGGCGGAAGCGGCCGACACGCGCGCTCGGATCGTCGCCGCAGGTTACGAAATCGCGCCGATTCTCGCGCAGGCGTGGCGGAGCTTCGGTGAGCCGGAGGCAGATCTGCGGGCGCTCGCTCCCGCGATTGCCTGTCCCGTGCTGTTCGCGTGGGCGAAGCGCGACCGGATTGTCCGGCTCAAGCCCTGCTTGCCCGCGATCAAGGCGTTTCTGAATGCGCGGCTCGAAACCTTCCATGCCGGTCACGCGGCGCATCTCGAAGCGCCCGACGCTTTCGAAGTCTCGCTCGAGGAATTCCTGAAGCGCCTGCCCGGCGCCGAGTGACCTCGGCCGCTCAATCCAGCGTTTTCTGAAATCGCCGGGCGCTGAAGACCAGCAGGACCACCGCGCACGCGCCCGTCGCAGCGATCTGCGGCCAGAGCGTCGCGAACCCGACGCCCTTGAGGAACGTGCCGCGCAACACGACCAGGTAATAACGCAGCGGATCAAGAAACGTGAGCCATTGCAGCCACGGCGGCATCGAGCTGATCGGGAAGCTGAAGCCCGAAAGCGTAATCGACGGCATCGATGAAGAAGAACGACGCCACCATCGCCTGCTGCTGGGTTGCGGAGATGGTCGAGATGAAAGAGTCCGACCGCCAGGATGCTGACAATGAACAGCACCGACGCCAGCAAGAGCAGCCCGAGGTTGCCGCGCAAGGGTATCTGGAACCACCACACTCCAGCCAGCGGCCATCAATCCGAGCTGGCCGAGCGCGATCAGCAGGTACGGAATCGTTTTGCCCGCGATGAATTCGTAGGCGCTGATCGGCGTTACCATGAGCTGCTCGAGCGTCCCGATCTCTCGCTCGCGCACGATCGCAAAGGCCGTCATCATCACCACCAGCGTGAGCGTGAGCGTCCCGATCGTGGCGGGCACGAAGAACCATTTGCTGTTGAGGTCGGGGTTGAACCACGGCCGCTGTTGCAGCTCGACCGCGGGAATCATGGGCGGCTAGCGTGGGCATCACGCGATTCAGGTAGTCGAGCTGATAATCGTTCGCGTAGCGCTGGCCGATCTGGCTCACGTAACCGAGCGCGATCAGCGCGGTGTTGGAGTTGGTCCCGTCCAGAATCACCTGCACCTCGGGACTGTTCTGGCGGCGCAGATCTTCGGCGAATCCGGGCAGGATCTGGAGCGCCAGCGCCACGTCGCCGCGGTCGATCAGCGCGGGCGAGCTGGTGATGGTTGGTCAGCGTCGCGTCGAACTCGAAATAGTCGCTGGCGCCCAGGCGCGCGATCAACTCGCGGCTTTCCTGGCTGTGATCGAGATCCAGCATCGCAGTGTTGACGTGATGGACCTCGAAGTTGGCGGCGTAGCCGAAGATCAGGATCTGCATGATCGGCGGCACGATGCAGCGAGAAGCGCGCGGCCGGATCGCGGAATACCTGGATAAATTCCTTGATGATCATCTGCCGGATCCGCGCGAACATCGGACCATCCTCACGCCAGCTTCTTCTTGAAGGCGCGCATCGTCAGCGCCCCGGCCGCCAGGGCAAAAAGCGCCATCGCCGCCATCTGGCCAGCTATCGCGGCGACTCCGGAGCCCTTGAGAAAGAGGCTCTTCAGCGCGGTAACGTAGTAGCGCGCGGGAAAAACCCGGGTGATACTCGCGGACCACAGCCGGCATCTGATCGATCGGAAAGGCAAAGCCGGATAACAGAAAGGAGGGCAGAAAGGTGAGTACCAGCGAGAACTGGCTGGCGGCGAGCTGATTGCCGGTCGCCGCCGAGATCAAAAAGCCCAACAGCAGCACCGCGAGCAGGAACAGGGCCGAAGCGGCGAGCAGCAGCCGGGGACGCTGCCCCGAAACGGTGCGTCGAAACCACCACACCGCGATCACGATGCACTCCACCGCGTCGAACATTCCGATCAGCAGGTAGGGCAGCAGCTTGCCCGCGATTACCTCGCCGCGCGTCACCGGCGTCGAGATGAGCTGCTCCATCGTGCCGCGTTCCCATTCGCGCGCGATCGTCAGCGAGGAGAGGAAGGTCCCGATCACCGCCATCACGATCGCGACCACTCCCGGCACGATGAAGTTGCGGCTCTCCAGATCCTCGTTGAACCAGGTGCGGGCCTCGATCGTCAGCGATTGGTGAGAACGTGCTCAGTCCCTGCGCTGCAGGAAGTCCATCTGCACCGCGCCCGAGAAGCCCGCGACTATTTGCTGCGCATAGCCGATCACCAGATCGGCGGTGTTGTTGTCGGTGCCATCGACGATCGCCTGCACGCCGACGGTCTCGCCCTGGGCCGAGCCGCTCGGAGAAGTAGAGCGGAATGACTATGCCAATCGTGCATCGCCCGCGGTCGATCGCGTCGGTAAGCTCGCCGTAGTCGCGCGCGTCAAGCGTGAGATCGAAGTACCGATTGGAGACGAAGCGCTTGAGCAGATCCTGGCTCTGCTGGCTGCCCTCGCGGTCGTAGACGCATAGCGGCACGTGCGTCTGATCGAGGTTGATCCCGTAACCCAGCAGCGACATCAGCATGACCGGCATGAGCAGCACGACCAGCAGACTGCGCGGGTCGCGCCAGATCTGGATCGTTTCCTTGCGCGCGATCGCGAGCAGCGCGTCCAGATTCATGGACTGCCGGCTCCGCCGGCGCGGATTCGGCCGCGCGCGTGGTCAGCGCGACAAAGGCGTCCTCCAGGCTCGGACGGATGGTACTTCGAGCCTGATGACGCCGCACGCCGCGCGCCGCCAGCGCCGCGCGGATCGCGGGCACGGCGGCCGACTCGCATCGTCGACACCAGATGTAGCGCGTTGCCGAAAACCGCGGCGTCGCGCACTCCCGGACATTCGCGCTTGACGATCTCGATCGCGCGCTGCAGCGAGTCGGATTCAAGCACATCAGGTCGCCCTTGACCGCGCCCAGCTTGAGTTCGGTCGGCGTGCCCAGCGCGATCAGCTGGCCGCTGGAAGATCAGCGCCAGCCGATTGCAGTACTCGGCTTCGTCCATGTAATGCGTGGTCACGAATACCGTAACTGCCCTCGCCGCTCATCTGCTGAATCAGTTCCCAGAACTGGCGGCGCGAGAGCGGATCGACGCCCGAGGTCGGCTCGTCGAGAAACACGATCGGCGGCCGATGCAGCACCGCGCAGCCGAGCGCCAGGCGCTGTTTCCATCCGCCGGACAGCGTCGCGTGAGACTCGATTCGCGGCCCGTCAGGCCGGCCATCTCGAGCGCCCAGGCGATTCGTTGACTGAGCTCCGCGCCGGTGACGCTATACATACCGGCGTAGAAGCGCAGGTTCTCGATCACCGTCAAGTCGTTGTAGAGCGAGAACTTCTGCGACATGTAGCCGATCTTCTGGCGCACCGCTTCGGGAGATTTGGCCACGTCGTAGCCGGCGACTTCCGCACGTCCCGAGGTCGGATGCAGCAGGCCGCAGAGGATTCGGATCGTGGTGGATTTGCCCGATCCGTTGGGGCCCAGGAAGCCGAACACCTCGCCCTTGCGCGCCTGGAAGGTGACGCCATCCACCGCGGTGAAGTCGCCGAAACGCTTGACCAGGTCGTGGACCGCGACCGAAACGTCGCCGGTTGCTATCGCAGTTCCCATCGCCGGGACCTCGAGTTCAGACGTCGCGCCTCGCCGGTGACGGCTTTGACGAACAGATCTTCGATCGTCGGCGTAACTTGAACCACCTCGTCGTAGGGCAGACCCTTCGCGGCCAGTGTTTGCCGCAGTTCGGGGATGCGCCGCAGCGCGTCATCGACGAACAGATGGACCGCGTCACCGACCAGAATCACGCTCTCAACGCCGGCGGCGGAAGCCAGCTCGTGCTTGAGGCTGCGCGCGGCGCTGTGAAACGATCGTGACCACCGCGCCCGCCCGCTCTTTGAGCCGCGCCGGAGCGTCGCAAAACAGCAGCTTCCCGTGATGCATCAGCGCGACGCGATGGCACCGCTCGGCCTCGTCGAGATAGGCGGTCGAGTTAATCACCGTCACGCCCTGACCCACCAGCGCGTAGAGCATCGCCCAGAATTCGCGCCGCGAAACCGGATCGACGCCGTTGGTCGGCTCGTCGAGCAGCAGCACCTGCGGCGTATGGATCAGCGCGCAGACCAGCCCCAGCTTCTGTTTCATTCCGCCGGAGAGCTTTCCCGCCAGCCGGCCGCCGAATTGGCTCATGCCGCAGGCCGCCAGCAGAGCCCGTGGCACGCTTCTCGCGCGCAGCGCGGCTGACGCCGAACAAGTCGCCATAAAAGCGGATATTCTCGTTGACCGTGAGATCTTCGTAGAGCCCGAAGCGCTGCGGCATATAGCTGATATAGCGCTTGACCGCCTCCGGTTCGCGCGTCGTGTCGTAGCCCGCAACTGTGGCAGAGCCCTGATCGGGATGCCATCACTCCGGCGAGCATGCGCATCGTGGTGGTTTTGCCGGCGCCATCGGGTCCGACCAGTCCGAAGATTTCGCCGGCGTGAACGCTGAAGCTCAGATCATCAATCGCGCGAACGCCGGGGAAATCCTTCACCAGCCCGCGGACTTCGACGGCGTCGTCAGCCACGGCTGTTGCCGCTCTGAACGGAGTTGAGTTCGATCGTCGCGTCGGCGGGCATCCCCGGCTTCAGCTCATGCTGCGGATTGTCGATATCGATCTTGATTCGATAGACCAGCGTCACCCGTTCGGTGTGAGTCTCCACGCTCTTGGGCGTGAACTCGGCGTCGGAGGCGATAAACGAGACGCGCCCATGATACTGCTTGCCCGGATAGGTATCGGTGGTAACCGCCGCGTCCTGACCCCAGCGGACCCGGCCCAAATCGGTCTCACTGATATAGGCGCGCAGCCAGATATGGTCGAGGTCGGCCATCGTGACCACCGGCGTGCCGGGCTGCATCACCTCGCCGAGCTCGGCCTCCCGCACCATCACGACGCCCGCGAACGGCGCGCGGAGGGTCGTGTAGCCAAGCGTGATCTTCGCCAGCTCCAGCGTCTGCTCGGCGTCCTGGATATTGGCCTTGGCGACTTCAACATCTCTCTGCGCACCGACGAGGCTGGCCTGGTCCCGGCTGAGCGCTGCCGCCGACTGCTTAAAGGCGGTCGCTGCCAGGTCGCGGACATCGGCCGAGACTACGTTCTCCTGAAACAACTTCTGGTTGCGATCGTAGTCCAGCTGCTTCTGCGCGAGATCGGCCCGATCGTTGACCACCGTGGCGCGCGCGACTTCTACATTCTCCTGCGTCGCGGTCAACTGTCGCTGCTGCACACGCAGCGCGGCCTTGTCCACGTCAACCTGCTTGCGATAGTCGTCGGCGTCGAGCTGGGCGAGCAGCGTGCCGGACTCGACCCACGCGCCCTCGTCGAACGGCAGCGCCACGATTCGCGACTGCACCGCTTTGAAACTGACGAGGCTCTCGTGCGCCTCGATATTGCCCGAGACCAGCAACTGATCGGTCGGGCCGACGCCGTTCATCCTGATCCACAGGAAGGCCGCCACCGCGGCCGCCGCCAATCCGATTCCGATCGCGATCAGAATTCGCCTGGTCATCAGCTTCAGCCTCGCAACGGAAGCGCCCGGCAATCGCCTCCGCTCACGGCCGCGCCCGCGCCACGATCGAATCCAGATGCCCGCTCAGCACCGTCTGGATCTGTTGCACCAGCTCTTCAGAAAAGCGCTTGACGCGCAGGCGCTTCATCACGGCCAAGCGGCTGATGCGAAAAATCAGGACCTGGCCCACGATTGCCGTCACGCGGATGGTTATCAGCGGATCGTCCTGCGGGCGGTCAAGCAATCGACCGAGCAGCACGGCGCACTGCTGGTGAATTTTGCTCATGATACCGCGGTAGAGGATTTCGAAGGCCGGCCCCGGATGGGTCTGCTCGCGCATGATGAAGGCGCACCAGCGGTCGGCTTCGTCGGAGCCGATCACCAGCGCCGCAAATGCGTTGAGCAACTCGTGTAGCAGGCGCGACGCCTCGCGCGGCGCTAACTCCCGCTTCAAGCGCGCGGTCGATCGCGCGGGTCACCGGCGCCAGCCGTTCACCAAAGCGATCGACGATATACTGGGCCGCCGCGCGGTAGAGGCCCTCCTTGCCGCGGAAATAGTACGGAATCGCCGCCAGATTGACGCCCGCCCGTTCCGCCAGCGTCCGCGTGCTCGCACCCTCGAAGCCGTACTGCCCGAACACCTCGATCGCGGCCTCAATCAAACGTGCGCTGGTCTCAGCACCGCGATTGAGCGCGGCATGAGCCGCCTCCGATCGGGCCGGGTTCAAAGCCGTGACCTTCATAACTCACCCGGTAAGCCATTCGATCGGATGAGTCAATCGATTGAATAGAAATAGTCAGGTTCAAGCGTCGGTTCCCGATCGGCTGGCGCGCTCGCCAAGCCATTCGTCCCAGGTGATTCGGCCCAGAACGCCCTGCTTCAGCAGATTGTCGCCGCGCCGAAACGCCGCCGCCGTCCTGCCCGGCAGATACAATTGAACGACCCGTTTTTCGAGCCCGCGTGCCGCCAGCCAGCGCTCGGCCATCGCCTCAGCCGAGAGCACCTCCGGACCGCCGATATCGGGTTGGCGCCCGCCCGGACCTTCGGCGACGCAGCGCACGAGTTGCGCGGCAACCTCGTCGACGCTGACACTCTGAAAGCGCAGCCTCGACAGAAGGAAAATCCAGGGCAGGCGCGAAAGCCCGGTTAGAAATTGATCGACCAGCGAATGAAACTGCGTCGCGCGCAGGATCGTCCAGGGCACGCCCGATTGCTCGATGAGTTTCTCTGCGGCGAGCTTCGCGCGGTAGTAGCGAAACGGATTGGAATCGATCCCGACGATCGAGGGAAAGATGAAATGCTGGACCGCGGCGCGCGCCGTCTCCAGAACCCGCTCAGTCCCTCGGATATCTACGCGCCTCGACGCGGCCGGATTGGTCGCGCAATGCACGACGACCTCGACACCTTCCAATGCGGTCCGCAGGCCGCTGCCGGTCCGAAGGTCGCTCTGGGCCCATTCGACCCGCGCCGGCTCGCTACCGGAGCGGACGCGCCGGCTCGTCGCGCGAACCTGATGGCCGACTGCGAGCAGTTGACCGATCACGCTCCGGCCGAGCGTGCCGCTGCCGCCGATCACCAGAATGCGCTTCATAGTCGGGTGTCGAAGAGTCGATCGATCAGTAACTTCACCGGGGAGGTTGCCGTCTATTACGGAAGTTATACCGCATACGGCGACGCGTTTCGGCGATCTCGCATCCCGCAAGCGGGGCGCCCGAGCCCGTCCCGCTGACGAGCGCATCTGGCCAAGCGATCCGGCGCGGTAGTAAGAAGAGCTTACCCGACACAATTGCCGTAACGGAGCAGGCCGCAAATGAAGATCGGACTATTCGCGATGATCTCGGGGCGGAGCCCGGAATGTCCCTGACCAAAGGCTTTGCCGCGCACGCCGAACGGTTGGGATTCTCTACTTTATGGGTACCCGAGCACGTCGTACTGCTGGACAACTACACTTCGCGCTATCCGTACCGCGATGACGGAATCCTGCCCGCCCGTTCGGACGCGCCGATTCCGGATCCCTTCATGACGCTGTGCGCGATGGCCGCGGCGACCGAAAAGATTCGCCTCGCGACCGGAATCTGCCTGGTGCCGGAACATAACCCGGTGGTCCTGGCCAAAGTGATCGCTACGCTCGACTGGATGAGCAACGGCCGCTTCGCGCTCGGAGTAGGGATCGGATGGCTCGAGGAGGAATTTCGCGCGCTCGGCATCCCGTGGGAGCGCCGCGCCGATCGCACGCGCGAGTGTATCGACGCGATGCGCCACCTGTGGGGTGACGTGGTCAGCTCCTATCAGGGCGAGTTCGTGAAGTTCGAGAACGTCCGTTCGTATCCCAAGCCGGTGCGGGGCGCGGCAGTGCCGGTGCTGTTCGGCGGCGAGAGCGGGCCGGCGCTGCGCCGCGCGGCCGACTACGGCAACGGCTGGTTCGGCTTCAATCTCACTCCCGACGAAGCCGCGGCCAAAATTCGCAAGCTCGAGGAATTGCTTCGCGCCAAGGGGCGCAAGCGCTCCGATCTCGAGCTGGTGATCTCGCCGTACAGCAAGCCCGTTACGCCTGACGATCTTAAGCGTTATCGCGACGCGGGCGCTGACGAAGTCGTGCTCGTGAATATCCGGCCCTCGCGAACGGTCGCGGAAATCGCGACGCAAATGGAAGACCTCGCGCGCACCTGGGTCGAGCCCGCGGCGAAGCTCTGACCCCGGCCGCCGATCGAATCAGCGCGGGCGTTCGTATTCCTCGCGACGGAGTTCCTCATAAGCGCGCCGCTCGCGCGCGAGGAATTCCGCCACGGTCTCGGCCGGCAGACTGCCGAGCATCGAGACGTGCTCGTAATTGCACGGCACGTAACTCAGATGCGACACCAGGCCGTAGCCGGAATCCAGCATGTGAAGCTGAATCGCGCGCGGCTCCATGATGAAATCGAGCGCTTCCTTGTCGCTCATGTTCAGCGCCACCTGATGGCAGGTGCTGGGCGCGACCGATGCGATCGTGCCGGCCCACGCAACGTGAATCGGCCGATGGATATGGCCGCAGGCGACCCGCACGACCTGCCGATGGCGCGACACGATCGCCTCCATCCCACGCCCGCCATGCAGCCCCGAGGCATCCATCCAGCGCACGCCGGTGCGAAACGGCGGATGGTGCATGAAGATCAGCGTGGGCTGATTCGGCCTTGCGCTCAGGGTTGCGTCGAGCCAGCGCAGGCGATCCTCGCAGAGCTGGCCATGATGGAATCCGGGTACGCTCGTATCGAGCGCGACCAGCCGGATCGGATAGTCCTCAACCGCGTAATGGATGAATGGCTGGTCGGGTGATGGCAGGTAGGGCTGACCGGCAAATACTTTGCGCAGCGCCTCGCGGCGGTCGTGATTGCCGGGAATCAGGAACACGGGCGGCACGAGCGGGGCGAGGATCTCACGCAGCATCGTGTACTCCTCCTCGCGTCCGTGGTCGGTCAGATCCCCCGACGCGATCACCACGTCCGGCCGCGGTTCGAGCCCGTTCAGATGCGCGACCGCCTCCGCGAGTTGCGCGTTGGTGGGCACGCGCCGGTAGCAGAGACGGTCCTTCGCGACGACGTGAAGATCCGTGATTTGTGCGATGAGCATGGGTTGGATTCCTCGCTGTGCGATCATCGTATTCGAGCGCAGGTTCCGGAAATATTCCAGCGCTTGGCCTTCGGCTTCACACTAGTTAGGCAGCATTTTCTGGTTGACATTGAGAATGATTCTCAATATTGTCGCCCCGGCCATGCGTGCGCTGACTTCGGCCCTGACGATCCTCCTTCTCATGGCGGCAACCGCCGCCTGGGGCGGACCGAATCAGCTCAGCGGGACCATCACCGATGCGCTCGGGCGTCCGCTGGCGCAAGCGCACCTCAAATTGCAGACCCGCGACGGACGCTCAGTCGCGCACGCTATCACAGACCGCCGTGGCCGCTTCGCGATCGCACCGGCAGTGCCCGGCGTCTATTCGCTGATCGCGGCGAAGCCGGGATTTCAGACCGCAACCAAGGCAGTGGTGCTGCCGAAAACCGGCGCGACCTTGTCAATCACGATCGCGCTCGAATCGGAGCACGCGCTGACGATTCCGGTTGAAGCGAGCCGCATCCGGGCCCCCAACGGCGTGTCCGATACCGGCTCGAACCGTTATACGGTAACCGCGAAGGATATCGCCAATTTGCCGCAGGGCAGCGACACTGCCATCACCGACGTACTCGCGCAGATGCCCGGGGTCGCGATCGATCAGAACCAGCAGATCCATATCCGCAATACCGAGGGGCCTCAGTTTCAGTATCAGATCAACGGGATTCTGGTGCCGATCGATATCAACACCAATCCGCCGTTTATTTCGATGCTGAATCCGGCCTTTATCCAGCGCCTGACGCTCCTCGACGGTATCTTGCCCTCACGCTACAGCTACGCCACCGCCGGCGTGGTCGACATTCAGTCCCGCGACGGATGCGAGCAGCCCGGCGGCAGTGTCAGCCTGTACGGTGGTCAGCGCAATACCATCCAGCCGAGCTTCGAGTACGCCGGGTGTCATGGTGATTTGAGCTACTTCGTGGATGGTACCTATAGCCAGAGCAATTCGGCCTTCAGCTCCGCCACGCCCGCCCCCGACGCCATCCACAATCATACCAACCAGGGTCAGGGGTTTGGGTTTTTCAGCTACAATTTGAACTCGACGACCAGACTGAGTCTCATTACTTCAGTCAGCGCCAGCGACAATCAATTACCCAATCGGTCGAATTTGACGCCGCAATTTGCACTCAGCGGAGCGCCGAGTTACTATCCATCCGCCGATATCAATTCATATCTGAATTTCCGGGACTATCTCGGGATACTGGCGCTGAACGGAGCGCCCGCACCCGGCCTCACCTATCAACTGGCCTATTCCGCCCACTACATCTCGCAGAAATATGAACCTGACGACATCGGAGAGCTGCTCTACCAAGGGGTGGCTTCAACCGCGTTTCACAGCGATCTCGACAACACGCTGGAAGGCGACACCACCTACAAGCTCAACGCTTCGCATACGCTTGGCGCCGGTGTTTACCTTGGCGAGTACGGGGTCGAAGCGGACGACTCGTCGCTGGTCTTCAAGACCAACCCCGACGGCTCGCAGGCCAGTACCACGCCGATCCGCATCGTCAACAACGCCAACAAGATCAACCTGCTGTCGGGAGTCTACCTCGATGACACCTGGCAGCTTACCGACCGGCTCCGCGTCAATCTGGGGTTGCGTTGGGATCGCCTGAGCGGATTCACCACCCGCAACCAGCTCGACCCGAGCCTGAATTTCGTCTATATGCTGCGCCCCGACACTACGCTGCATACCGGGTTCGCCCGCTACATGCAGGTGCCCAGTTTCCAGGGTATCTCGCCCGGCGCTCCGGCCGCGTTCGCCGGCACCACCGGCGAGGCCGGGCCGGGCAATCCCACTCCCGAGACCGAGGACGACTACGAAGGGGACGCCGGGGTGGTGCATCAATTGACGCCCCACATCACGATTTCGGAAGACGCTTTCTATGAGTATACGGAACACTATCTGGACACCGGCCAGTTTGGCGTAGTCCCGATCTTTGCGCCGTTCAACTACAAGCGCGGCTATATCTGGGGTACCGAAACTGCCGTGAGCTATCGGGCCGAGAACCTGTCGATCTACGGCAGCACCACGATCGGCCTGAATATGCAGAAAGGCGTCGCGACCGGTCAGTTCAATTTCGATCCCGACGAGCTTTACTATATAAACCACAACCACATCGTCCTGGATCACCAGCCGATGTACGGCGCCTCGGGCGGGGCTACCTATAACTGGCAACCATATAGCTTCAGTATCGACGCGCTCTATAGCAGCGGCCTGCGCGGCGGCTTTGCCGACCTCCAATCGCTCCCCCACGTCGTGCAGGTCAACCTGAGCGGTGAGCGCACCTTTATAGTGCCTCACCTCGGCGCGATCACGAATCGGATCACGCTGCTCAACATCTTCGACCGGACCAACTTGATCAGGCCCGCCGAAGGTATCGGGATTTTCCAGTCGGCATACGGACCCAGAATCACAGTCTACGATACACTGACTATTCCACTACCGGCACTCTAGCCGCGGCATTGCACGGGGCTTTGGAAGCGTGGGCTCCCGCGGGCGTCGCGTTGCGAAACCGGCTCCATCAGTGCAACCGCTGGATGTACTTAACCAGCGCCTTGAGCTGGTCGTCGCTCAAATTCGGCTGAGCGGGCATCGCGACCGAAAGCCCTTCCGCCGGACCGCCTTGCTTGATCACCTTCGCGATCCAGTCGTCGGTCTGGTCGGGTAGACTCGTCGAGAAGGGCGCCGGGCCCGGCTTGAGCATCTTTGCGGCCGGCCCGTCGCCTTTTCCAGCCGGACCGTGGCAAGCGGCACAGCGCTGCGTGTAGACGTCCGCCGCGCTCTGAGCCTGCGCGACCGTCGCCTGGCACGCCAATAGTGTAACCAGGCTCGCCAGCACTTCTACAATCAGCCACGCCCGGCGCCGCAGTCGAACTATGGTCGCCATTCGCTCACCTCTTTTGCTGCGTCTCACAGCCGCAATCCGAATGTGGTCTTACTTCGTTATTCCCTTGAGCTGAACGGTAACACCGCCGCGGCTCGGCGGCGTAGCGTTTAGTTCGATGCTCCCAGTGACAATGCCCTTTTGTGCCGGCGTGAAGGAGATGGCGATGTCGGCAGTTGCGCCCGGCTGCACGCCAACGCTTTGGCCGCCGCCTTGAAACAGTGGAGCGGGCGTCGCAGCATCCGAAGTGAGGGTCAGTACTCCTTTCCCCACATTCTTGACTACGAGATTCGCCGTCACTGCCTGCCCAACTCCGCCGCTTCTCAAGACCAGGGTCTTCGGCACCGACAATTTACCTGATAGTCCGGTACAATCGAGTGCAACATCTGACGTGTTGGAATTCGAGGCGTTGCTGTTGAGGGTCAGCACGCCGTGGTCGACGAGATTGTCGGGCATACAGGTTACGTCAATCGCCTCGACCTTCCCAGGCGCGATATCGAAGCTGTTGGCCGACAAGGTAAATAGCGGGTTGGTTTGACTCGCGACGGTTCCGATCAGATCGCCGCCCTTGCCCGAGTTCTTGACCATCAGCTTCGCGGCCGATGCTTTATCGCTGCCGATTCCCACGGGCTTCAGCGTCAGCGATGACGGCGCAGTAATCTTCGCGCCATTCGGAGTGGCGGTTGCAGTCGGCGAAGGCATCGCGAAGGCGACCTTCTCTACGAAAGCGTTGGCGAAGCCGGAGCCCTGGTAGCCGAAGGAAGGCTGAAACACTCCCGACGTCGTGGGAAAGTCGGTCGACGCGGTATAGCCGCTGACAAAGACATTATCTGCGGCATCGATCGCGATTCCCTGAGGAATCGTGCTGGTGCTTCCACCGATGTAGCTCGAGAACAAGATCTGCGACGCGCTCGGGTTAAGCTCGGTGAGAAACGCGTAGAACTCCTCGTCCGATCCGCCAAATATCGTGGAATTGTTCCCGGCCGTTCCGCCCTCGACGTCGAGCGGCTTCAAGGCACCATCCTGATCGGGTGCGGAAGATGGAACCTGAGCATAGTTCACGCCACCGTCGCTACTTTCAAAGACCGCACCTATCACAAAGTTGGAAAGGCCCGCGTAAACGGTGGCGGGATTAGACGTACTTGGATCGAGTGCAAGAGAAAAGACTACCTCAGGCGAAAGGCTGATGCCTCCTCCTTCGACATTGGTCTTGAATCCGTCGGAACTTACAAGCACGCCGCCAAAGAGGGTTCCGGCATAGACCTTGGGCGGAACCGAGCTGGCATCATCGACCATCGCGTACACCGTGTTGGAGTTCATGTTAGTCGCGGTAAACGACATTCCCCCGTCGGTACTTATCAGTACGCCACGTCCGGTGCCGGCATAGACCGCGCCGCTGTCGCTGGTCAGCGCGTACACCTGAGTCGGAGCCGGCACTCCGGGCGCGGCCACGAAAGTCAGGGCGCCGTCGGTGCTGCGGAACACCCCCTGATTGGTTCCGAGCAGGACCAGGTCGCCCGGTCCCGCAATGATTGAGTACACGAGGACGCTCGCCGGCAGCCCGGTTCCGCGTAACGCGAATGACGCACCACCGTCACTGCTCGCCATCAAACCCGTGGCGGTTCCCGCGAACAGCGTCTGCGGCGTCAGTCCATTGTCGATGCTCAGCGCGTAAACTGTGTCTCGCGTCGACGCTGTTTCAGTGAAGCTCACGCCGTCGTCGACGCTCTTCCAAATTCCTTCGCGATTAGTCCCGACATAAAGCGTATTGGGTGTAGTCGTCGGATCGCGGACGAGCGAGCGCGCCGACCCTGCGTGCAGAGGAGGCCAACCGGTTTCGGTGATCGAGCTCCCGGAAGATGAAAACTCGAAGAGTTTCCCATTCGGCGCCGGAATTGGCTGGAGCTGATCGATGACCGGAAGATCGGGTGAGTCACTGTATCCGGTTACGTAAGCATCGCCATTCGAGTCGATAGCGATGGCCTGGCCGTAATCGAGGCCCACCCCGCCCAGGAAAGTTGAGTACGAGATTGCGCCCGCCGGGCTCAACTGCGTGACGTAGGCCTCCTCATAGCCGGCCAGCGAAGGCTGCGTTACCCCGACGGTGATAGGGAAATCCGGCGACAACGTCATACCCGTAACGTACGCACTGCATGCCGAGACGCAGCCCGGCGGCACGGCGATACCCTCGCCCTGATCGCGCCCGCTCCCGCCCAAGTACGTAGAATAAACCAGGGAGCTGGGACCGCTGGCCGTGGTGTCGATTTTGGTGACGAATGCGTCTTGATTGCCGCCGAAGGGGGCGCCGACAGTGCTCGGGTAACCTGAGCCTGCGTTGCCCGTGAGGTAGGCGTTTGCGCTGCCATCTACAGCGATTGCCAGCGCGCCCGCGAAACTGGGGCCGCCGAGGAAGCTGCTGTATGCCAAAGTTGCGAGGCCATCCACCACCGCTACCTTCGAGATGAACGCATCCTGATTGTTGCCCGCGAAGGTGGGCTGGAAAGCATTCGAGGTGGCCGGAAAGTCGCCCGACTGCGTACCACCAGCCACATAGGCATGGCAGTTTGAACTGCAGTTCGGATCGACCGCAATCCAATTCGCGAATTCGGACTTACTTCCTCCCAGGTAGCTGGAGTAGACCAGTCCCGCACCGTCACTCGTGAGTTCCAGCACGAATGCAGTATGACTTCCTTCCGGATGAGAACCACCGCCGAAGGTGGTATTCACGACCGGAAAGTCGCTCGATTCGGTCACCCCCGTGACATACGCGTGACCCGACATATCGATCGCCACCGCATAGCCGGCGTCATCAGAGCTACCACCGATGAATGTCGAATAGATGAGTCTCCGTGCCATCAGCATTTAGTTTGGTAACGAATACGTCGTTGGCTCCTTTGAGGGTCGCCTGATAGGCCCCGGCAGTGGTTGGAAAATCGTCGTTTGCGGTGCCGGTGATATAGGCGTTGCCGTCCGCGTCTATTGCCATGCTGTTGAAAGGAGCGGCGAAGTTTCCGCCAACGTACGTCGCATAAGTAACTACCGGGTCGATGATCAGCGGTGCGCCTCGATCAAACGCGGCAACCTTGAAGCTTAAACTGCCGGCCCGCCCCGGTTGAAAGGAGGCTTCGACCTCGCGCCGCACACCGTGCGTCCACTGGTATGCGACCGGTTTATGGAGAGTCACATTGCCGTTCGACGACTTCAGAATGAGGTCGCCGGCGGAGTTAAGGTCGCGCGCGACTTCTCCCGAAAAGGCCAGGGCGATCGTGCTGGGGTGAGCACCTGGATGTATTATGAAGTCATACTCCAGATTGCGCTGAGTTCCGTGGTAGCGCAGATCGATTCCCGGATAGACGTCCGAATACTCGACTTGGGAGTAATTGGGAATATCCGTGTGCCATCGGCTCGGGTCTCGCCCGACGAGGTAGTTACTCTTGCCGAATAGTTTGTTCACGGCAGCTACTTCCGGATCTGGCTTGGCATGCAGCAAGCGCATACGGATTGTTTCCCCATGCCGCACAGACCGCGCGCTAAGAGCCGAACCGTTCGGCATCCGACAATCACTCTGCCTATTGGCTGCCAGGGGCGGTGGCAAGAGGATCCTCGTACCATCCTTTGCCAGCAGCGCTTCAAAGCCGCGGCCAAGAGCACGAAAATCAGATCCCGGCCCCACCTGGCCGCGATTCGGTTCAAACGAAAGCGGTAACTGTCCAAGGTGTTGCGTCGCGCGCGCAGGTCTTAGCGGAGCGCGGCGCAACGGCGAGGCTGAGGAGGGGGATTTGAACGGACCAGCGCAAAGCAGCGCCGCAAGCATGACCGGAAAGCACCAGACAGGCAAGACAATGCGCAGCGGTCGAGATTTACCAGCCTGCAGCTCCATACATGTCTCTCTCGTGCTTACAGAAGAACAAACCAGTTGCGCACTTCGCTTATGCGGGTTCCGGTGGCGGCTGATCGTCACTGATGCGGCACTTGCTGCGTTTGAGCCTGAAGCTGTCGCCGTTCGTCCGCCGGCGAGGGGTCAAGTCTCGCTCCGAGTGATAAGTGATCGCGCTTCCAGGATTTCAACTGGCTGAGAAGTTCTTCGGAAGAAATGTTCCCGTTTAGATCGGAAATCAACCACTCCTTGAGCGGTTGATGCCAAAACGGATAGTAGATTACAATTCCCTTGCTAAAGAGCGCGGCCAGGTAGCTAAATGAGGAGCGACTAATGATCAGCGCGTCCGCGGTGGCCATTCCCTTCAGGGATTCGATGGGATCGAGGTTTATGCATTTGCGCAGATTGGGGATAACGTCGAAATCTTCGATCCGATTCATTTTGGGATCAATCAGGACCGGGTGGGAAATGCGACCATTGATGCCGTGGCTCTGAGGTGTGACCACGAAGGCCTTGGAAGGAACTTCCGTGTAAAGCTCACAGACAAAAGGTATGCCGAGTGTCTTAAGGGCTTCAACGATTCTCATTGCTGACGAGACATAGTACGAATTCGGCAACATGCGCTGCGAATCGACCACAAATTCCTCGCCTCTCCTCACATGAATGGCGAGTCTGAAGGTATCAGAGCGCGCGGACTGAAATGGAGAAATGTTTTTGAGGCAGCGGTAGATCTCCGGGTTCTTATCGGTGATTGAATACGGATATAAGATTCTAACCAGGTAAAATGTGTTCTCTTTTTCCGCTTGACTCTTAAGGTGCTCGAGGTCTTCAACCGTGGGTGAACTCATATACCTGGAGATGGTGTCTTCGGGCAATTCAAGGTCGGACGGTATGGTAAAGACGCGGTTATATTTGTCCTGCAGGTCCGGAGAGCCGGCGTTTCTTTCCAGCGCGGCCAATCCCTGGTAACCGATCTCTTTCAGGGGAGAGTGGACATACGGTACTTTGAAATATCTCGAGAGAGCATAGATACCGTACACTCTTTGAAGTTGCGCGCCCGCGCCATCCTTCTGTACGTCGTTGGCGTAGGTCAGCGCAATTCCGGGTTTGACTGCTTTTGAATTGACTGCCTTTGAATTGTCGGTTTTCCCGCAGGACGTAGACTGAACAAGAGCCAGAGCCAAGGCGAGATAAACGAGGTTTCTCATTCGATGCAACTCTCTGCATCATGGGCCAGCGTGCGATGCGCCCAGGACAAACCGCAGACAACAACCAGCGCTCGCAGCGAACGGTCGATCACGACAGCGCCTTGCGGATGGCGCCGGCGATGCTTCGCGGATGGACCTGCTCGACTCGGACACTATCGCATCCCACCCACGATGCGGCCTCGCACAGGGCCGACGCCATCGCGGGGACTGCCGACCGGTCGTCAAGCGTGAGCTTGCGGATCACGAGCGTCTTCCCGTCGCGCGCGGGGTCCACCCGGCCGACCAGGCGCCCATCGGCGAGCAGGGGCATCGTGAAATATCCGTGCACGCGCTTCGCCCTGGGTACGTAGGCCTCCAGCGACAAGGCGAAACCGAACAGCCGCTCGGTTCGCTCGCGCTCCCAGACGAGCGAGTCAAATGGCGAGAGCAGTGTGACGCGATGCTGTTCGCGGGCCAACGATTGAAGCGCGATCGGATCGGCGAAGGCGGTCTCGTGCCACCCTTCAACGCGGACCGGCACGAGGCCGCTGTCGGCGATTGCCGCATCGAGCAGGCGATGGGCGTCCGGCGGGCTGCCGACCGGCTTGGTCGTCAGCCGGAAGTAATTGGCGATATCGCGCCGAGTGCCGACGCCAAGCGCCCGTCCCGTGGATCGAACCAGATAACGGTAGCACTCAGCATCGGACGGTTCGTTGCCACGCATCCGCGAAGCAGGCGTGCGCTCAGGCAAATCGTAGATTCGCTTCCAGCCTCTGCGCGACGTGCACACAACCTCGCCCCGGCGGTAGAGCATCTCGATCGCGTGCTTGGATTCGGACCAGTTCCACCAGCCGCCGTGGTCTTTCCTTGCTCCACCCAGATCGCTCGCGGTTACCGGCCCGTCGCGAAGCCGGGCGCGCACCTCGCGCAACACTCGCGCTGACAGGCTGCGCATCGGCCTTTCGCGCCATTGGCGACGCCGGAAGGCGAAGAACGGCCAGGCTTCGATGGGCAGCACGCAGTTGGCGTGCGCGTAGTACTCGAAAGCCCGCGCCGGCTGTCCCCAGTACGCCTCTTCTACTGTGATGCGTCCCGCATCGCCCAGGCGCGCGTAGGCAACCAGCTCATGGGACCGAGCCAGCACCGAGATCGTGTCCAGTTGCACCGCGCCGACGCGCCGCAGCAGTCCGTGAACTCCGCCGTTCAGGTCCGTCCCGAGCAGGCCTTGGGCTCGCAATGCTGCGATGCGCGCCTCATCCGCGGTGATCTGTTGAACGGATCCGTTCATTACGAAACGGCCGAGCTCGCCTGGTTCGATCGGCCGTCGATGCTCGCACCGGGTGGCCTGCGCGTCAACTGCTTACGAATTCGCCTGCCTTAGACGCGCGGGGATTGACCCGTGTTGGTCGGACGGCTAATCTTTTGGTCGTGCGACCAGAAATTATCCCACACGGCCAGGAAGACCGTTCGTTCATTGAAACTGCGCGGCGCGCGCAAATTGTCGAATGCGCAATCGATGCGATCGCGGAACTCGGATACGCCAACGCCTCGCTGGCCGAGATTGCAAGGCGCGCCGGCGTCAGCAAGGGCGTGATCTCTTATCACTTCGCCGGCAAAGCCGAGCTGATCGAGCAAGTCGTGAACTCGGTGGTGGCGAAAAGCAGCGCCGTGATGCTCCCCCGGATCCTCGCTGAGCACAGCGTTGCGGGAATGCTGCGGGTGTACGTCGAGAGCAACCTCGAGTTCATCGGCTCTCATCACAATCACATTCAAGCGGTGATGAACATTTTGGCGGGCGCCCGCGCTGACGATGGCAAGCCCCTGATCGATTTCACCATGACGTTCGAAACGGCAGTCCGCGAGCTGGAGAAACTTCTGCACTACGGACAGGAGCGGGGCGAGTTCCGTGAGTTCTCAACCAAGGTAATGGCGATAGCAGTCAGGAGTGCGATCGACGCACTCCCAGCCCTACTGGCCATCGATCCGGAACTGGATCTGAAATTCTACGCGCAGGAATTGGCGACCCTGTTCGATCTGGCTACTCGCAAGTCCGCGTAGCGGAGGCAATTCCAATGGCGTCGTCAGCAGGAGCGCTTCTCAAGCCGGAATCGGCCGACAACAGCGAGATGCAGGCCGGCGGCGTCGCGAGAGCTGGACACAATGTCGCGCTCGGATATCTGCGCGGCTTCCTGGTCGTGCTGGTGCTGGCGCATCATTCGGTGCTGGCCTACATAGACTTGCCGCAGCCCCTTGCCAGTTCGCTACTGGCCCAGCCTCAATTGTGGCGCGCCTTCCCGGTGCTCGATCATGTGCACTCGACGGGATTCGGTCTGTTCACCGGCTTCAACGACGACTTCTTTATGTCGTTGATGTTTTTCGTCTCCGGGCTGTTCGTATGGTCCAGTCTTCGACGCAAAGGCAACGCCGGTTTCATCCGCGATCGCCTGCGCCGGCTTGGCATTCCGTTTCTGTTCGCGGCTGCGATCATCGCTCCCGTCGCGTACTATCCCGCGTATCTGATGACCGGCGCGCACGACTTGACCGGCTACCTTCACGACTGGCTCGCGTTTGGCGACTGGCCGACCGGACCTGCCTGGTTCATCTGGCTGCTGCTGGCGTTCGATCTCGCCGCCGCGGCGCTGTTCGCGTTGAGGCCGAATTTCGGCGCCGCAATTGGCCGTCTGGTATCGAACGCGCACCGACATCCGGTGCGATTCTATCTGCTGCTCGTCGCCGCTTCCGCGGCCGTCTATATTCCGATGTTTCGCATCTTCGGCCCGATGGACTGGACCAGCATCGGACCGTTCCAGTTCCAGACTGCACGGGTCTTTCATTACGCGGTCTACTTTCTCGCGGGAATCGGCGTCGGCGCCTACGGAATCGAGCGCGGCCTGCTGGCGCCGCACGGGACGCTCGCGCAGCATTGGGCGCGATGGACCATCTGGATGGTCGTCGCGTTCGGGTTGAGCGTGGTGTTCTTCCTGATCGTGATCTCAAAAGGTGGCGCGATGTCACCGGTCGTCTTGAGCGTCACCGGCGGCACGGTGTTCGCAGCGACTTGCGGCGCGATCTCGCTCGCCTTCATGGCGCTGTTCGTGCGATTCGCCACGCGCCGTTTCTGGATCTTCGACAGCCTCAGCGAGAACGAATACGGGATGTATCTGATCCATTACATGTTCGTGTCCTGGCTGCAGCTCGCGATTCTGAGCGCGCCGCTTTCAGCCTTCGAAAAGGGCGTACTGGTCTTCGCGGGCACGCTGCTGCTGAGCTGGGGCGCCAGCGCGGCCGTCCGCAGCATCCCCGGCGTGTCGCGGATCGTTTAGTCCGCCGCACGATTCCGAAGCTTCCCGCGCAACCCGGCGCCCCGATCGGGCGTCGCCGCGCCAACTATCTTGGCGACCACCCGCGCGGGGGACCGGCAAAGCGTGACGCCAGCGGGTAGAATGGCGGAGATGGTCCGACCGGGTCCGCTCTCCCGCGTCACCGGGACGCAACGCGTTGCCGCACCACGACGGTTGCGCGTCGACGCGTACATCGTGGCAGCGCTGGCGCTCGCTGCCGCGGCGACCCGCTTCATCGGCCTGGGTCATCCGGCGACGCTGGTCTATGACGAGAAGTTCACCGTCGACTCCGCGCGACTCTACCTGCAGCATCTGCCGGATCGCGAGACTCATCCGCCGCTCGCCGCGGAACTGATCGCGATCTGCATCCGGGCCTTCGGTGACCGGGCCGTGAGTTGGCGCCTGGCCGGCGCCAGCCTCGGCAGCGCTCTGGTCTGCGTCACCTACCTGCTGGGACATCGGATGTTCAAGTCTCGCGTCGCGGCCGCGCTGGCGGCGCTCTTCGTGCTTTGCGACGGCCAGTTCCTGGTCGATTCGCGGCTCGCGCACTGGGAAATTTTCTACCTGACCTTCGCCGCGTGCGCCTACCTGACGTTGTTCCGATTCGCCCAGAGCCGCGATCCGTTCGCGCGGCGCCGGACGCTGGTCTGGATGGGAATTGCGCTTGGCCTGTGCCTGGCCTCCAAACTCGGGATCCCGCTGGTGACCTTCGCGCTGGTGATGGGGGCGGTGGCATTCGTGATGGTGCGGGCGGTCGCCGCCGCGGACCCGCGCCCGCGCGTCTGGAGCTTCGCCGCAATCCGGCCGCTCGCCGGCGCTTTCGCGCTGGTCGGCGGTTTGGCCGCGCTCGTCTACATCCTGCTTTTTCTGCCGACCTACTATTTCGGATGGTGGCATGGCGTCAGCGATCAGATCTCCTACTTTCGCGAGACCTTGCGCGGCCAGATCCATGTCCCCGCTACCCATTCCTATAGCTCGCCGTGGTGGAGCTGGCCGCTGTTGCTCCGACCACTGCTCTACTGGAACGAGGAGAATCTGCTCATTCTGCCGGGGGCGAAGGTCGCTTCGATACTGGGAATCGACAATCCGGTGATTTGCTGGGCGTTGCTGGTGTCGATCCCGCTCGCGGCCGGAAGAGCGATCACGCGCTGTAACCTGGCGCAGGGATTCGCCGTCCTCGGTTACGCGGTCTATCTTTTGATGTGGATCCCGGTCAGCCGCTATAAATTTCTCTATTACTACATGCCTGCGCTGTATCTCGGGTTTCTGAGTCTTGCCGGGACGCTCGGCGAATGCTGGGATGGCGAGGCCGGAAGCTGGGAGCATGCGGCCCTGCTCATTGCTCTGACTCCTTCGATGATGGTCGGGCTGGGGATCGGTCCGGGGTTGGCCGTGGCCGCGGCGACCGCGGCGAGTTACGTCCTGCTGCTGCGCTCGCGCTCGCAATACGGCGGGCGTTTCGTATGTGCGGCGTACGCCGGGGCTACCGCGATCGCATTTTTCTATTTTCTGCCAATCTGGACCGGCACACCGATTACCGCGGCGCAGCTTGACGCCCGGCTGTGGTTGAAGGGCTCCGGGCTGGCGAGCTGGCGCTGAGGTGCTCTCGTCGGTGCACCGGATCGTAAATCGAAGCGCGCTTGCCGCCGCCGTGCTGCTCATTGTTCTGGCGCTGTGCCCGGCAAGACCGGCTTCGAGCGACGAGAATCTCGTGCACAACGGTGATCTGATCGCGGGCAGCGGCGATTTACCTGACGATTGGCGCCCGACCAGCTTGAGGAAACGGAGCGTCAGCGTCTTCTCGTGGCAGCGTGCATCCGCCGATCCGGGGGAGTTGCGTCTGACCAGCAGCGAACCCAACGTGGCCGACTGGAGTCAGACCCTCGCCTTGTCTCCCGGATGGTATTACTTGTCCGGAGAAATGCGGATGCCGGGTATCGCCGCCTCATACAGCGGGGCGACGATCGGAATCCAGGTGAGTGCGCACGCATTTGGTGTGTCATGGCTCGGCGCAGGCACGGCCGCGGATTGGCGCAAGGGAGGCCTATACTTCAAGGTCGGCGGGTCCGGACGGAACGTGCAGGTGATCTGCCGCCTTGAGGGCACCGGCGCGGCGCTTTTCCGCCTCATCCGGCTTGCGCGGGTGCCCGATGCGCCGGCCAATGCCGCGCGCGTCGATCTCGATTCAGTTCAGGACCAGCCCGAGATCGTGAGTTCGAGCGTAAAGCCGAGACCGTTCGCGCCACCAAGGGGCCGCGGTTGGACGATCGTCGCAACCATCTTGTTGCTGGCGGGAATTGCCATTTGGGGTTGGACCGTGCTGGGACCCGATCCGCACGAAGCTCACGGCAATGACCAAGGATCCTAATCCCAAGGCGGAAGCTCGCACATCTGCCGCCATGCAAAACTTCTCCGCACTGAAGTTCAGATATCGCGGGGCTGTCGATGCTATCTGCGCCAACGCGCTGCGGTCGAATCTCGCCGTTGCCCTGAACCGGCTCACTTGATACAACGGCGCATTCGCGCCTGTCCGAGCGCTCGCGCATCCGCCAAAAATGTCCAGCCAGCCTGGTCCCCGGATAGCACGATCGCCGAGCGGCGAGGCAATTCCGAAAAAGGAACATCGCTGAGTGAGTACCGCGGGTTTTGATTTTTACGGTGTGGGACTCATTGTGAGCGGTTCGGCGTCGGCGGTGATCGCCGGCTTCGAGCGCGATTTCGCGTATTTTCTGGCCACGCCGTCGCGGTCAGCGATTGAGATCTCGGCTTACGACAGCGATCCGCCCTGGGACCGGATTCCCGATCGGATCGCCAGCATGGTGACCCCCAATGCGATCAGCTACGACCAGGGCCCGCTGCGTTACAACGACTACCAGCGCGAGGCCCTGGCTATTTATGATTTCGCGGCCGAAAAGGGCGAGCTCTGGTCGCATGATCCCGACCTTCTGTACGAGCTTACCTATCTGATGGCGCTCTCGCGGGTGGGCGAAATTCACGACCGTCGCGGCATCCACCGGGTGCACGCCCTAGGCGTTTCAGTGGACGGCCGCGGCGCGCTGGTGCTGCTCCCCGAAGGCGGCGGGAAGACCACCCTTGCACTCGAACTGCTGAAACGGCCCGGCGTAAAAGTCCTTTCCGACGATACGCCGCTGCTCGCCGGCGGCAGGCTGCGCGCGTTTCCCACCCGAATGGGAGTTCGCGGCGAAGTGAACGGAATCCCGCCCGAGTATCTACGCACTTTTCGACGCCGGAAACACGGCGCGAAAACCCTCATCGACTTGAGCTACTTCCGCGACCGGGTGGCCGACGAAGCAGTTCCCGAAGCGGTAATCGTCGGAGTCCGAAGCAGCGGCGTCCCGTCCCGAATTGAAGCGGTAAGCCGCACCGCAGTTTTTCCGGCCGTCGCGGCGAACCTGATCTTCGGGCTCGGGCTGCCGCAAGTCGTGGAATACTTTCTGCGCGGCGGCGTGAGAGACAAGCTTCAGAAAGCCGCAATCGCCAGCTCGCGCCTGACCAGCGCGGTACGCCTGCTCGCGCGCGCCAAATGCTATCGGCTGGTGTTGGGCCAGGACCTCGAGAGCGCCGGCACGGCGATCCTGTCGGTCCTTGCGCGATGACCCGCGAGTCGCGCCGGCCTGATCAGATCTACAACGCGTTGGCGCGGTACACGTAGCTCGCCAGCTCATCGCAACTCCGCATTTCCCCGGCATCCTGCAAGCGCGCGAGCAATGCGTCGTACTGCTCGATCCAGTATCGGGAATAGCAATCATGCAGTCCGACGGCGACGAACTTCTTCGCCGCGATCGTCCGGAACAACCGCTGCGTCCATTCGTCGTAGGGCTCCCCGGTCGCAAGCCCCCAATCGTCCTGATGAACCGGGATCCTGACGATCCCGTTTTCGAGCGTCGGCTCGTCGATGCCGAGACTGCGGGCGGAGGACATCAGCCATTCGAAATTGTAAAGCGAAAGATTGTACCAGGTGATCTCCGGTGTAATGACCGATTGAGCCGGGCGATAGCCTTTGACCTGCAAATCCACTTGGCGAACCTTTCCCAGTTGCGCCGAATCGTTGATCTGATGATCATAGGTATGAAAGCCCAGCGTGTGACAATCCGAATCCAATACCGACGGCGCAACTTCGCGAAAGATCGTCCCCAGCACGTTGTAGGTCGCGCGGACTCCGCGCTGGTGTTCCAGCTCCAGCATGCGCGCCAACGCCGCCGCGCATTCCGCTTTTGAGACCATCGTATCAACGTCCTGCTCAACGTCGTGATACAGGCAGATGACGCGCTCGGGCGCGGGCAGCTCGGACGAAGCCGGTTCGAGGCGCGCGATACGCTCGCGATTGGCGGCCAGCTCGATTCGCCAGTATTGCGCCTCACTTTGCGCGTCGCGCGTGCACTCGTACAGCCCGGCAACGGAGTCATAGATCTCGGTGAACAGGCCGGGATCGACCGGCCTGGGGGTGGTGGCAATGATATGCGCGGCAGTCGGGGAATATACTATGTCGAGCGCCAGATCAGCAGCGAAGTCGAGTATGGCGTTGAGCACGAGCTTGTACCAATAGCGAAATCGATTATTGAGCCGTGAAGCGCATTCACGTTTCAGCTCCTCACTTCTGAAAATCTGCTGACAGAGATCCGACTGAAGCAACGTAACGTATGCGGCCCCGGCTTCGACGAATAGCCCGGCGGCCCCAATCAATCCGTCCCGGCCAAACTGTTGCGCGTGCCAGTTTATCGCGCGATCCCTGAACAGCCGCACCGGAAAATCTTCGATTCTTGGTGAATAGACATTGATTTGATAGCACCGGCCCGCAGCGATCCGTTCGGGCGAAAATCCGCGCCGCTCAAGCTTCAGAATCGTGTCGGGATATTGCTTGCGGAGCCGAGTGACTTCGTGCGGGAAAAACTCGCGGCGGCGCAAGCCTCTGGCCGTGAACAAGCTCGCGTCGGAGCCGCGTTTCATCGCGGTTTTACGCCGCGCCGGCTCGCGATTTGCGGCGTTGGTTGGCGCGATGAACCGGCTCGCCGTACCACGGTGTGTGCGCGGCCATGATCCGGGCCCGGTCCGCTTCCGTGACGTTGTGCTTGCGCAGAATTCTCTCCAGGCCCGCGATCGCATCCGCGGGATCCCGCAGCGTCAGCCGCTCGCCTTCATGGTCGCGATAGTTATACAGGCTCTGTTGCACGATGCCCACGCTCGCCCCGCGCTCGAGCAGGACCCAGACCATGTCGAAGTCATCGATGCCGGGGAAATCGCCCAGCGTTTCGTCGGCGCCGCCGATGGCCTTGAGCCGGTCTCGTCTGAACAGGAAGAAGTGGCTCAGATAACTCGCCCTTTGGTCCAGATGCTTGCGCCGTTCGAATCCGCGCAGATTCGGGATCGCGCTGACTTCGGGCAGCGACGTCACGCCGTCGCTCGCGTAGGAAGTCTGACCCGTGGACACAATGTCGTTTTCGTGTTTGACGCAGAGCGCGACTGCCTCTCGATCCAGCCAGTCGTCCGACATCAACAACCCGACCCGGTCGGCGCCGGCCAGATTGATGCCGAAGTTCAGCGCCGCGGCGAACCCCGGTATCGGCTGTCGTGCGGATCGCAGTAGACCGTCGAATTGATCGCGCAGCCGCGCGATCAGGTGGAGATTCGATTCGCGGGTCTTCGGCGCGTGCACGACGATGACCTCGCAAGGAACGGTCTGGGTCAGCGCCGACCGCAGGCTCTGCTCCAGCCAGTCATCGCGCTGATCCAGCAGCGGTACGATGATGCTCGCGGCGAATCGCTTTGAGGACATGAGTAACTCAGGTTGATGGACGCCCGAGGCCGAATCCCGGGCTGACAATCAATACCCCATCAGCCTGGCGGTTTCGTGGGTCTCGGCTGAGAATTCCTTACCTGAGGATCGCCAGATGCCGACTCTCGAGGTCGACAGGCGACCCTCCTTGAGGCGCTGGTGGCGGTCGAGTTTCAGCATCATATGCGGCACGTCACTTGGCGCCCAACTGCGCTTGACTTCAAGGGGCTTGCCGAGGACCGCAGCGATCCCTGCGATCTCCCGGCCGGGATCGGCGACCAGATCCTCATATCGCAGCCAAAGGTTGAACTGCTCCCGATGTTGCCACACGAGCCGATACGCGTCGTTCAGAGCGGCTTCGGTCAGCCAATCCGGTAACGGCGTGACAAGTGCGTCGCGAATATCGCGGAAAATCGCGATCACCGGAAACCCGCGCAAACGGCAAACGTCGAAGTAGCCAATAAAGATCCGATCGCAAGTCTTGATTCCCAGTTGATGGGAACCGATCGCGGCTTCGCAATGGAGTATCAACTCCACGGCTTCGGGATATGTCAGTTCCCGCCCGGACATTTCCGGAAACGATATGCCCGGAAATCGCGACCTGAGAACCGGAATTCCCCTATGCCCCTGAGCCGGGTTGTGAAAGTCGGGCTCGTCGAGGCATATGATGTCGCCTTGATTAAGCATCAGGGTGAGCAGCGTCGTTCCGCTCAGAGCTGGCCCGCCGACGAGGAACATCGCCTACAGCGCCAGCCCCATCTTCTGAAAAAAATCGAGGTAGCGCTCGAGGGTCTCGATCGTGTCCCAATGCGCCTCGAAGTACTCTCGGGGACGATACGAGTCGCGGCGTTCGAGCACAAAGCTCATCGTTTCCCGGAATTTTTCCGGTGATGCAAACTCCCCGGTAACACCCGGCTGCACCAGATGCTTGCCGCCGGCGATATTCTCATTGACGACGATCGGCAAACCGGCGGCGACGCACTCCCACATCGCAGCCGGATTCGAGGTGCGATCCCCTGGATATACCGCGATTCGGGAAGTTCTGAGCAAGTCTACAACGTCTCGCTCATCCCACTTGCTGGTAGTTACTTTGGTACCAACCAGGTTAAGCAGCGAGCCGTCGACCGGGTGCAAATGTCCGGTCGTTTCGGTACCCCGAACCGAATCGAGCAGCAAGTCATGGCGCTTACCCGAATAGGCACTGGCCAGATAAATGAAATCACGTTCCGGCCGGCATTCGGCCGGACAGATTTTCGCGGTATTCACTACCGGAACGTAAAGCATCGAGCGGGCGTCGAGAGTGTCGGCGGAGTCTACCAGGAAACACTCGGCGTCGAAGTTGCCGACGACGGACTTGCCGTGACGCAGAGCCGGCACGCTGACCCGGAAAGACTTCCCGGCCAGAGCTTCGAGCATCGGTTGGCCTACCGGTCCGTGGTTGACGAACAGGTCCGGGTAACCGAAGCGCCGCAGATAGCAGGCGAGATCGTCCTGATTCTGGAATGAGACTCGCTTCACGCCGCCGGGATGGTAGCCGCTCCAGCGATCGGCGCGGTAGTCCCAGAATTCGACCTCCTCGGCGAGGCCGCGGTCCAACATGAAGCCGCCCAGCGCGAAAATATGAAAGCCCCAGTCATGGGCCTGCTCAAACAAGGCCACGCGCGGCGGCGGCGCCGGCCTCTCATAGCGCGCCCAGTAGGCCTCGAAATCGCACGTCCCCGGCACGGGCTTTGAGAAGTTTGCGATCGCGACTCTCAAGGCTTGGACACCAGCCAATCTTTTGATTTTTCGGCAATTCAGGCGCTAGCGCAAGGACTCAACCGCGACGGCGCCTTCCCTTGTCGCATACCGGTAGCGGACGCCATAATGCAACGGGGACCGCAGGGTCCCACCGGAGGAGAGCGGGGATTGACGACTGCCGCACATACGCCGCCCGAGCTCACAGGCGCCGGCTTTGGATCGATCGCCCCTTCGAACCACTCGCGGCACGGCGCCAGTCGGCAAGCGACGCCTGACCGGCGTCTGCGAGACCTCGTCATCCGGACATCACCGTATCCTCCGTTCCGATGGGCGTACGCGTCGGTCTACGCCGCAGTACTGGCCTGGGTTGCCCTGCGGCTGCGACGGACACCGCAGATCCGCACAGTGGAGTTGAAGCTTCCCGTCAAGGGCCACTGCTTCGGCAGTAGCGACCTTGATCTTCGGGTCGAAACCGTCCCGCTCGACACCGCTGCGTTCTTCGAGCTGTGCGAATCGCTCGCGCCCTTTCTGCTACCTGCCGGTTCGTGGCGCAGGATGATCGATCTGCGCCTTTTCTCCGAACCGGAACTGCGATTGAAACGGGCGTTGGAGTCGCAGTATTTTTCAACCGCCCGGCGCGTGCGCATTATCGGTCCACAGCCACGGCCGGCGCCGGTCCTTCGCCCGACGCCCTTCGAGCCTCTCGGGCGCGTCATGTACAACTTCACCGCGCTCTGCCGGGAGGTTTTCCAGGGCCGGCTGGATGCTCATTGCATGCGGCTCGTGGGCCGGGGAATTCTGGGGATCGACAACGAACTGCAGGCTCATCCTGGGATGCTGGCGAAAGTGGCCCCGGGACTGCGCGCTAGAGGGCTGCGGATCGCCCGCGCTCTCGCGCGAGGTGGCCGGGCGAACGCAACCTTTGATGAAGTCGCATCCGCTTTCCTGCTGGCGCAGGACGAAGCCGCTGCGCTGTGCGAACTCGCTCGAGATCCAGCCCCGGACGGTGGCCAGAGGCTGTCGCCGGTGGCTGAAGGCATCGCGCCCGACACGCTGGACCGCGCCATCCATGCCTGCCAGCCCGCGATCGTGGAACTCTGCCGCGCGCAGGCAGACGCGGTGCAAAGTGTAATACTCGGCGCCGATCCGGGCTGTCGCTATGAGTATCGAATCTACTTCATTCTCCGCGATGAACTCCCGTTCGCACGCCGACTGGAAGCCTCCAGAGCCCTGCGCGAGTTATTTGCCGGTCCGGGCAGCTACAACCGGATTCGCACCGACTACTTCCGGCTCCGCTCTCCGATCGTCCTGACGCTTCCGATGTGGCGGGCGGCCGGTCGCTGGTATCACCTGCTGAGAACGGCCGAGGAATATTACTTCCTCAAGCGGCGTGGGGCCGTGATCTTCGGCGCTGACTTTCGAGATCAACTCAGCCCGCCGACGCGTGCAGACGCCATGCGAAGCGCAGCAGTCGCAGTCTCGGATCTGCGCAACATAATCTGGCAGAGCGTCCATGATCGCCAATCCGCGCGGCTCGCGGACGTACTGCTGGGCCGGATTCCGGCGCTGTGGCTGCTGCTCTCGCAGGCCATCGTGGCGACCTCGCCCGGCGAAGCATTGGCCGCGGGTCGCGCGAGCGGCTTTCCACATGCGGCGGTCGTGGCGGAACTCGACCGGCGGATCGGCGGCCGGCCGCCGCGCGAACTTCCCGAGCCCACTGATCCGGTCTGGCAGCCCGCCCTGAAGGTCCTCGACGAATGGCTCGGCGACCTGCTGGAGATGGCGCTATATCAGTTGAACTGAGCCTGGAAAATCCCTGGCGCGAGCGCGATCGGCCGGCTTCCGATCGACCCTCCTCCCGGAATTGATTTGCTACTTATAGATAAATTTCCGGTTGACACTACCATTGCCGCTGGGCTAATCCCCGATTCAGATGGTCAAGGTTCCGAGGGTTCCCTGGGACCGCATGCGCAGCGGAGAAAGAAAGTTGTTTTTATCAAAACGAGTTTGGCTGGGGCTTTTTGGGCTCAGCACCTGCGTAGTCTTGCTGCTGACGTGCTCGAATGCCGCTTTCGCGTGGTCGTGGTGGTGGTGGATCCCGCCGCAATCGACGCCGGCTCCGGTGCAGGCGCCTGAAATCGACCCGATGGCGGCGGTAAGCGGGTTGATGCTGTGCGCGGGCAGCGCGCTGATCTTGCTCGAGCGCTATCGCAAGCGAAAATGACGTTCGCCTGAATCCGGTGCGCGGCGGCAACTGAAGACTGGCGTCAGCGCCGATAGCTTGTCCGCTCCGGAACGCGCTCTCCTCGAAATCCCCTACTTCACGCGTTGGCTCGTCCGCTTCAGCGCTCTGCTGCTGTTGCTGGGCTTCGAGTTGGTCGCGCTCACGCTCCCGTTCGATACCCAGGCGATACCGGGTCGGACCAGCGCCTACCTCGCGGCGTTGCTCGCCGTGATCGACGGGGCGCGACCGGTCTTCATCACCGCAATTGTGGCCGCGATCTTTCTCAGCCGGCCAGTGCTCCGCGACGAACTGCGCCGCGTGCTGGAAGACCCGCAACAGAGCGGCGGAGCACGCGCCCTGGTCTGGTTCGGAGCTCATCTGGCGCCGCTCACGGTGATGGCTTTGGCCACGGTGCACAGAGGGAGCACCCGGATTCCATCGGCCTCCGGCGCCGAGGGCTACACGCTGTTTTACCTCCTCATACTGGCGCCGGCGGCACTGGTCACGTGGGCCCTGGCGGCGCTTCCGGGCCGATTCTGGATCCGCTGGATTCGCCGCAGCCGCGCGGCATTTCTGGCCGGCGCCGCCTTTGGCTGGGCGGCGTATCTGCTGGGTTCATACGTGCAGGGCCTGTGGCGGCCGGTGCAGCGCGGAACCTTCGCGATGGTCAGCCTGGTGTTGCGGATGCTCGGCGCGCCCGTGATCGTCCATCCGGATCAGTTCATTATCGGCACCCCGACATTCCTGGCGCGAATCGGCCCGGACTGTTCGGGCTTGGAGGGAATTGCGCTGATCGGAGCTTTTCTTGCGCTCTATCTATGGTTCTACCGGCGCGAGCTGCGGTTTCCGCAGGCCCTGCTCCTGATCCCGGCCGGCGCCGCGGCAATGTGGCTTCTGAACGTGGTCCGGATCGCGGCCCTGATTCTGATCGGAACATGGGACGCCGGCGCAGCCATGCGGGGTTTTCATTCGGTCGCGGGATGGCTGTTCTTCAATCTGGTTGCTTGCGGTCTGATTTGGGCAAGCCGGCGCCTGGGCCTGTTCGCGGCCATGCCGCATAGCGCGCCGCGCCCGGCTCCGGCGGCCGCGTACCTGGCGCCGATGCTCGCGATTATCGCCACCTCGATGTTCACGGTGGCGTTCTCGAACGGTTTCGAGCTGTTCTATGGGCTGCGGGTGATAGTCGCGGCCGCCGCGCTGTGGCTCTATCGCGCGGAACTCCGCGCGATATGTTCGAAGCCTTCGTGGTTTGCGCTTTTGCCGGGCGTCCTGGTCTTTGCTCTGTGGATCGCCTTGACGCCGGACAGCGCCGCGGCCGATGCCGGCTTCGACCGGGCCTTGCGCGGTCTGCCCGCCCTCGGAGCGGCGCTCTGGCTGCTCCTGCGGGTGGCCGGCGCCGTGGCGACGGTCCCGATCGCGGAGGAACTCGTCTTTCGCGGCTACGCGACCCGCAAGCTGATCGCTTCCGAGTTCGAGACGGTGCCGCTGGGCCGCTTCACCTGGCTCTCGTTTCTGGGCTCGTCGATCCTGTTCGGCGCAATGAATCGCCAATGGGTGGCGGGCACCGCGGCGGGCATGATCTTCGCGATCGTCCTCTATCGCCGCGGCGCGCTTTCCGACGCGGTGCTGGCCCACGCCACCAGCAACGGCCTGCTCTCCGCATACGTGCTCTCGCTCCACAAGTGGTCGCTGTGGGGCTGAGGCTCGACCGCATCTGGATGACGCGGTCGATCATTCAGCGCTTGTCGGCCAGCCGTTTGAAGGGCTTGCGCAGCAGTATTGCGCCGCGGATCGCGTTGGCCTTGATCTGATCGCGGATCGCCGAACGGCCCGGCGGCGCGGGACTCATCCCCAGCTTGCGCAGATAATAGTTGGCCTTATATTTATTCGCCGCCAGCATGTCGTCGAATTGAAAATTGACGCTCAACGTGATCGACGGGCCATCGCCGTTGCGCACCCAGTGCGGCGCGTTGACCGGAACGTGAACCCCGTCACCCGGCTCCAGCTCAAAGACCCGCGCGCGATCCTGATAGTGCGCCTTGTATTTCGCGGCGTTGTTATCGACCGCCCAGAATCTCTCCAGTTCCTGTTCGGGCAGCACCTCGCGATCGTTTTGATCGAAGATATAGACGGTTTTCCGTCCCTGAATCTGGAGGATAAAATTGCACTCCCGATCGATGTGATAAGTCGTGACGCGCTGCGGCGAAGTGATAAACACAATCGCATTGCGAACCCGGACCCGATCCCGATACGGCCCGAACCCGAGTTCACTCAGCTCGCTCATGCAGGCGTCGAGCAGCACGCGGTAGTCGGGATCGAGTTCCGCGCGCCGCAATATAATCCAGGCTCTGGCCGCTGAGATGTCGGCGATTATCTGATCGACGGTCTGGGCCGGGCGCGGCGTCTCGTCCCAGCGCTGGTCGACCCGGTTCACGCCGACGTCGTAGTAAACCTCACCCGGGAGTTGCGCCAGGCTGCGCGCCAGCTCGATCAGCCGCCGCATCCGCATCAGCGGGTTTTCGACCAGACTGTGATGCAGTCGGAACGGGCGCTGATTGAAGTCGCGGTGGAAGACTTCGGGATCGGCCTCGATCAGTCTGCGGGATGAAGGGCCGTGATTACCGGCCGCGGCTGGTGCTGCTTTCGAGATCGCCATACCTGACCCGCGATAGTCATTTCGGCACATTCCAGATCGTTAAGGCAAGCGAAGACTGACCCTGAGTTACTGACTTTCAGGATGCGGCCGGACGCGGGCTACTGCGGAAAGGCGATCAGCGTGACGCTGCCGGTGGCGTTGCCGGCCTGGGTAGCGACGATCGGGCATACCTGACCCGAGACCAGCGTTCCAGCCGCCACGGTACTCGACGCCGTCCACGCGAAGTACTCAATTGAATTAACCGGCACGCTGACGCCCGCGATGCTCAGGTTGGCCGGCCCTACGGTCGCGGTGGTCCTGCCCAGGTTCTGGAACTGGGCCGTGCAGTGGTAGACCAGCGCCCAGTTTTGCGCGCAACTCGAGGTTGTGAACTGGAACGGCGCGATCGGAACGATATTGGTCGTGGCTTGAGCGCTGACTGGAGCTAAGCCCTTCAAGACGTTGGTCAGAACCGTCACCGAGCAATCGGGAGTTGCGACGGGGACAGGAGTTGCAGTCGCGGTCGCAGTCGGCTTCGGCGTCGGGCTGGGCGTTGGTGACGGGGTACGAGTCGGAGTTGCCGTCGCGGGCGCGGTTGGAGTTGGTGTCGCCGCTGGCGAGGGCGTCGGCGTGGGTGACGGAGTATGAGTTGGCGTTGGCGTCGCTGCGGGTGAAGGGGTCGGCGTAGGACTAGGCGATGGGCTGGCAGTCGGCGAGGACGTCGGTGAGGGAGTATGCGTTGGGGTTGGCGTCGCTGCCGGTGACGGAGTCGGCGTAGGACTCGGCGATGGGCTGGCAGTCGGCGAAGGCGTCGGCGTTGGTGACGGTGACGGAGTTTGAGTCGGGGTTGGCGTCGCTGCGGGTGAAGGGGTCGGCGTAGGACTCGGCGATGGACTGGTAGTCGGCGAGGGCGTCGGTGACGGAGTATGCGTTGGCGTTGGCGTCGCTGCGGCTGAAGGGGTCGGCGAAGGGGTCGGGGTTGGTGACGGAGTATGCGTCGGGGTCGGCGTGCTGGTCGGCGTCGGCGAGGGCGTTCGAGTCGGCGTGGGTGAAGGCGTCGGTGTTGGAGTCGGCGACGCCAGCCCTGCCTCGACGAACGCCGGGACGAAGTTCGCGATATCGACCGTGCCCCATCCGGTGGTCTGGTCGTAGCCAACTCCGGCCGTGTAACCCGGCACACCGTTGAAGGTGTTGCTGCCGGTGGTTACGTCGCGGAATCCCCCCGCCACAGGATTTCGAATTCGCCAGGCTGTAGAGCCTCGGGTCGAGATTGCCGACCCGTCCCAGGTTCTGCTGCTCCAGCAGTTTTGCGATCCCCGTCCAGATTGGCGCGCCCAGGCTGGTGCCGCCCCAACAGCAATCGATGACCGCGGTGCCGCCCGAATCATTGCCGAGGAAGACGCCGGGCAGGTCGGGGCTCGCAACCATTGCTACGTCCGGCACGTCGCGCTGGCCGTCGGCGGGAACGCCGGTGCCGGTTTGAAAGCTGGGCTTGGCGAAGACCTGGCTAACTCCACCGCCGCCGGCGAAGCTCGCTTCGCCCCAAGCACTTTCCGCTACGCTACCGGAATCGCTCCCGCCGGAATTGTAGATCGGACTGAATTCCGTTCCGCCCACGCCGGTGACATTCGGACTGGCGGCCAATTCGCTGACGTTGCGGCTGGTTCCGGACACGCATTCGGTGCCCGCCGAGTTGAGCACGATGCCCGCGGCGCCCTGGTCACCCGAAGAGATGAAAACTGATTGTCCCTGGGCCGCGGCCTGCGCGAACATCGAGTCCATCGATTGGTAGAAGGCGCTGCCACCGCCGCAGAAGCCGAAACTGATGTTGATGGCGCTGCACGCGTTGTCGCTGATCGCGCCGGCGATAGCGTCAGTTACTCCGGCCGAAATGTAGTAACGCTGGGCGGCGGACGGAGCGACGGCATGCGACCACTCGAGATCGAGCAGGGCTTCGGTCTCGTCGCCGTTGATTCCGGGGTTCGAGCCGTCAGACAGGACCCGCGTGATATTCGAGGCCGGCAGACCGAACTGGGTGTCGAAGTCAGTAACCGCGGCGGTGAGGAAATCCGACGCGCCGACAATCGCGATACAATCGCTGGTCCCGGTAATACCGTTGGTGAGCAGCGGATTCTCGTCGTAGAACGTGCGCAGATCGCTCGGCCCGAACGCGCGCGCGTTAGCGACGATCGTCTCCGGCACCGGGATCGCGCCGGGCAGCGACGGACTGTCCTGCGCTTGCGCCTGATCGAACGACTCGGCCAGCACCATCGCGGGCAACTCCGGAGCGCCAGTTGGCGCTGCCGGCAGCGGGTCGTGCCGATGCAGCAGCGGCATCGAATGTTGCAGGTTGTCGAGACCCTGAATCGAATCGATCAAGCCGGCGAATTCGGACGGAATCAGCGGATCGGTCAGGTTGGCGTAGGCGTGGCCGTCAGCGAAGGTAGCGATGCTGGTATGCAACTCCCGCTCGACCATCCATTCCGGGCCGCTGAACTCCGCGTAGCGCCCTGCCTGGTTGGTCGACAGAATCTGGAAGCCTTTGAGCTTGAGCCATTCGGACACCACGTTGATGTCCGAGGGGCGGGGGCCGAAACGATCCGCGAACTCGCCGGCCTGCAGCCAATGGTGGTAGTTCGGCGACTTGGGATCCTGCTGCTCCGCGAGCAATTTCTCGAGCGCTTGGCGGTTGCGCGTCGCGAACCGGATTCGCATCACGAGCGTCTGATCGGGATCGGCCCATCCCACCGGTCGCCACTTCTCGACCTCCGCGGGATGGTTACCTGCCAGCGGAACGGTCTGGGCGATCGCCGGGCCGGCGGCGATCAAGACTACCACCGCCGCCAGGAGGCGGATTCGTCCGAGCGCCCTCGGCCTCGCTTGCGGTGAGTTCTTCACACTGAAGCCTCGGACTATTGAGGCAACTCGATGAGCGTCACACTGCCGGTGGCGGTGCCGCTCTCGGTCGAACTGATCGGGCAGAACGAACCGCTCACCTGCGACCCGGCTTGCGCGGAAACGGAATAGGTCCAGGTTATGTACTGACTTGAGCTGGCGGGCACGTTGACGCCTCTGATGTTCACAGAGGACGGCGTCACCGTCGCCGCCACGGTCGTGCCGTTGGTGAACTGCACCGTACAGTAGGCGACCAACACCCAATTCTGCGCGCAGGTCGGAGTCGTGAACTGACTTGGTACCAGCGGTACGAAGCTTTTCGAGGCGTTGGCGCTGACATTAACGCTGCCGCTGGTGTTTCCGACCGCGATGTGGGCCGGGCAACTCTGCGCGCAGGCCGTGCCAGGCCCTAACAGCGCCAACGTCAGCAGCAACGCCGCAATTTTCAGAGTGATATCAAGGGAGTCGCGCCGCGCGCTCATTGCTCGCATCTCCTGTGCAGCAACCGGTTCGGGCTTGCGGTCGCTGAGTACACGGCTGGCCTGTCGCCGTCGCAATGCCGATGTCGCAGGGATGATACACTTGTCAATGATCAGAAACATATCGTGAATTTCTCAGGCTGTTTCCCCAGCCATTGCGACTTATCCTGTTGGATCTTCTACCTTATACAATGTCTGTGCCATCAACCGAGCAGTTAGACTCGGCTTCGTATGTCATCGAAGGATTAGCTCTCTTTGCGATTGATATCTGAAGGGTCGCGGTCATTGTGTCGGCATAAATTTGCGACTGTCAACGGCCAAAAGTAATCGACCGGAAGGCCCGCGCAAATCGCGATCGCCGGTGCCGGCCGATGGGGCGGATTGCGCCAAATTTCGCGCACGCGGCATCTGCGCGCGGCATCGGTTCGCGATGATGAGGCCCCGATTCGGAACCGTCCGGCGGCCGCGCAATTTGTTCTCTTGCTTGCATGGCGCATTGGAGGTTAATGTAGGCGGTTATCCGCGCCGGCCACGACGCTCTGGCGCAGGAAGGAGACCCCAATTTACCGTGCGTAGAACGATAGTTTTGTCCCTGGCGCTTACGACCGCCCTGTGCGCAGCGCGGGCGTGGGCAGGAGGCTGCGATGATCCCTCCCGAGTAGTGGCTCGGGTCGGCGATCGCAATATCACCGTCGGCGAGCTCGAGGAGCACGACCCCGCCAAGATGCTCGACGCGAACTACAAGTACTACACCGCCCAGCACGATCTGATCGACGAGGCAATCGCCAATGACCTGTTCGAAGAGCAGGCCAAAAAGGAACACCTTACGGTGGAGCAACTGCTCGATCGTCACGTGCGCGCCAAGGTCAAGGACCCGAGCGACGAGGCCGTCGAGGTCTACTACGAAGGCCTTCAGACCGATCAGCCCTTCGCCGCGTTGAAGGACAAGATCAAGGGACATATCCGCGAGGGTCGGGAGCGCAAGCAAATCGAGACCTACGCGAAGTCGCTGCGCGCCGACGCGACGGTCGTGATGCTGATCCTGCCGCCGCAGGAGAAGGTCGCGGTGGGCAACTCTCCGGTCCAGGGCGCGCGCAACGCGTCCGTGACGGTGGTCGAGTTTGCCGACTACGAGTGCCCATACTGCCGGAAAGTCGAGCCGATGCTGGAGAAACTCCGCAAGGAATACGGCGATCGGGTCGCGTTCGCATTCAAGGACTTTCCGCTCCCGATGCACAAGCACGCCCAGAAGGCCGCCGAGGCCGCGCGTTGTGCTGAAGCGCAGGGCAAGTTCTGGGATTTCCATGACAAGTTGTTCTCGGCCGACAGCCTGGAAATCCCCGAGATGAAAACCTACGCGCGCTCGATGAACCTCGACGGCGCCAAGTTCGACAAGTGCCTCGATTCAGGCGAGACGGCCGCCGAGATTCAGAAGGATCAGACTGAAGGGTCCAAGCTTGGAATGACCGGCACGCCCACGTTCTTCGTCAACGGACATTTCATCAGCGGGAATGTCCCGTACGAAACGATGCGCGGTCTGCTGGAACAGGAACTAGCCGAATCAAGCGCCAGCAAGTCGTCATCCGGCGGCATGTAATGATCGCGAGCTGAACCCCGCACGCGGCCCGCCGCGCGTTCGGAAATCGAGAGAGCGATTCGGCCGGCCGGCCGTCTCGCTCCTTTCGTTTTCGGCTTCGAATCGGCCGTGGCGCGCGGTTCGACCTTTTCGGGCTTGCGGCGTGCTGCCCGACTCGGGCAAAGTCTTTGCGGCGTGTCGCATCGGCGCGCGCCGTCGATAATTAATGGCGCTGAAACTGGAAACACCGGAGGGGATGGACGCGCTGAGCGAGTTCATCCTCTTTCAGGATCGGGTCTACCAATCGCGCAGCGCGCGCTGGCCAGTGCTGGTACCGCTGCTGCTGCCGGTGCTCACCGGCGAGAGTCCGTTCGCGCAGGGCCGGACGATTCGCCCGTTCCAGGTGCGCGACGGCGGGGAAATCGTAGCCCGCGCGCTGGCCGTGGTCGACGAGCACTACAACCGCCATTGGCGCCAGCGCCTGGGGCACCTCACGATGTTCGAGGCGATGCCCGCCACGCGGGACGCGGTCCGGATGCTGATCGATCGGGCCTGCGAATGGCTCGCCGCACAAGGGGTTGAGGCCGCGCGCGCCGGCTTCGGGCTGCTCGACTTCCCGTTCGTGATCGACGGTTACGAGTCGCTGCCGGCGAGCCTCGTGCGGCACAATCCGGACTACTACCATTGCCTGCTGAAGGACGCCGGCTTCGAGTCGGAACAGGGCTGGGTCGATTACAAGATTCGGGTCACGCCCGAGTTGATCGCACGCTACCAGAGCGCGCTCGAAGCCGCCCGGCGCGCAGGCTTCGAGATCGTGCCGCTCAAGGACGTAGCGGAGGCAAGTCGAATCCCGCAAGTCACCGACACTTTCAACGACACTTTCAAGACGCACTGGGGCTATACACCTTTTACCGAGGATGAACTCGCGCTGATGCTGGGATTTTACGGCATGATCGGCGGGTTCGAGTCGTCGGTGCTGGCCTATAAGGACGGCGCGCCGGTGGGAATCGTGCTGGTCACGCCCGAAGGCTCGGACACCGCGGTGCTCAAGCCCGGCCGTGTGCTCGACGACTCCGAGAAGCTCAACTTCCTCGGGATTGGCGTGCGCGAGTCGGCGCGCGGACGGGGCGTGAACCTCGCGATGGCGGCCTATTCGTACCTGGAATTGATTCGAGCGCGGCGCGAAATACCTGAGCTATACGCTGGTGCTCGATGACAACTGGCCGTCGCGCCGCACCGCCGAAAAGCTCGGCGCTTACGTGTGCGCCAACTACATGGTCTATCGCCGCAACTTCCGGCGCTAGCGCGCCGCTGGAGGCCCCCTACAGCCGCATCGGCATCACCACGTACGTAAAGCCCGTGTCCGACGGCGTGGTGAGCACGCCCGGGCTTACTTCGTCGCTCACGCCGAGGGCGACCTCGCTCTCGGGAGCGATTACCCCCAGCGCCTGGGTGACGTACGTTGCGTTGAATCCAATCGACAGGTCTTCCCCCTTGAAGTCCACGTCGATCATGTCGCTGGCCTCGCCCAGATCGGGGCTGGTCGACGACACCGTGAGTGATCCGGCGGTGAGCGCCAGCTTGACGCCGTGGAACCGCTCGTTGGAGAAAATCGCGACCCGTCTGACCGCCGCCAGCAGTCCGTCGCGCGGAATCATTATTTCGTAACGGGACTGCTTAGGCACCACGCCGCGATAGTCGGGGAACTCTCCCTCCACCAGCCGCATCGAGATTTCCGTGCTCCCGCGCTTCAGCCCGGCGAGTTGGCCGTCGAGCGTGAGTTTCACCTCGGCATCGCCCGGCTGATCGAGCAGCTTACGCAGCTCGCCGACCCCCTTGCGTGGAATAATCACGCCGCCCGGCATCGACAAACCCTTCACCTCGCGACGGATCATCGAGAGGCGATGGCCGTCGGTCGCGACCATCATGGCGAGCCCAGGCTCCGGCGACTCGACGAACACGCCGCTCAAGTTGTAGCGCGTTTCATCCGGACTCACTGCGAACAGGGTCTTGTCGATCATCGTCGCGAGGACTGCGGCCGAAACGTCCAGCTCCGCCTTGATTGCGGTCCGGGACGCGCCGGCGCCCGGCGATTTCTGATCGCCCTGGCGCGGCATTGCCGGGAACTGCCGCGGATCGAGTCCCATCATTTTGAACTTCGCGCGGCCGCATCGGATTTCCACCCAGTCGCCATCGAGCGACTTGAGCGCAACTTCATCACCGGCAGCTTCGCGAACGATCTCGAACAGCTTGCGCGCGTTAAGCGTAATACTGCCGCCCTTGCTCGACTTGCAGGCGACTTCGGTCCGAATCCCAACTTCCAGGTCGGTGGCGGAGAGCTGCAAACTGGCGCCGCTCGATTCGATCAGGACGTGACCGAGAATCGGGACGGTGTTGCGGCGCTCGACAATGCCCTGCACCAGCGAGAGCCCGTTGGCGAGTGATGCGCGGTCGATAACGAGTTCCACTAAACTCCTGCTTCCTACTTCTTCTCTGTTTTTTTAAGAAATAGATCTAGTCGGATCAGTAGGTCCTGTTGATTTGTTTATGCTCGCGCCAAGTGCATGAAAAAACAAGCGAACCGCACGATGCTGAGCTGTCGGTAATGATCACGCTCCCGGCCCTCAGTTTCATGATCGCGCCTCGGCCTGTCGAGAGTGCCGCAATTCTACCCAGCTTGCGCACAGCTTACCAAGCACCATTGTGCGGCTCATGGCCTGCGGGTCCCGACCAGGAGCCGTTCGATCTTTTCGATCGAGAGCCGGAACGCCGAGTCGTGAGTCACCCGGCGCGAGATCAGGTTGTGGGCGTGAATCACGGTCGAATGATCGCGCCCGAAGTGACCGCCGATGGTTGGAAAGGAGCAGTCGGTCAGCTTGCGGCACAGATACATCGCGACCTGGCGGCAGAACGCGATGTGCTGAGTGCGCTTCTTGGATTTCAGGTCAGTCAGCCGGATATGGAAAAAATCGCTGACGGTCTTCTGGATCAGGTCGACATCGGGCTTGAGCTGCTGATCGGAAATCAGGTCACGCAGCGCCTGGCGCGTGAATTCAACCGTAATGTCCGACTGGTGCATCGAGGCCAGTGCCGCCAGCCGCGTCAGACATCCTTCCAGCTCGCGCACGTTCAAGGTGACGTTCTGGGCGATATAGAGCGCGACCTCGGGCGACACCCCGATGTGTTCGAGCGCGGCCTTGCGCTGCACGATCGCCACCCGGGTCTCGAGGTCGGGTGCCGAGATATCGGCGATCAATCCCGATTCGAAACGGTTCCTCAGCCGCTCCTCGAGTTCGGGAATATCGCGCGGCACCTTGTCCGAGGTCAGCACGATCTGATGGCGATCGGTGTGCAGCGAGTTGAAAGTATGGAAGAACTCCTCCTGGGTGCGCTCGCGCCCGGCCAGGAATTGCACGTCATCGAGGATTAGCGCGTCGAGACGGCGAAACTTCTCGCGAAACTCGTTCATCTTGTCCCGGCGCAGCGAGCCGATGAGCTCGTTCATGAAGACCTCGGCCGGCATGAACAGCACCTTGCGCGGACGATCGGAGGTGGTCCACAGGTGATGGCCGATCGCGCTCGCCAGGTGCGTCTTGCCGAGTCCCACCCCGCCGTAGATGAAAAGCGGGTTGTATTTCTCGCCCGGTTGGTTCGCGACCGCCAGCGCCGCGGCGTGGGCAAACTGGTTCGATGAGCCGATCACGAACTCGGGAAAGGTATAACGCGGGTTGAGCTGCGGATGGCGATCGCGGCGGCCGTTCTCCTTCACCGCGATTGCCGGCGGCGGCACAGCTGGCCGCGCTGCCGGTCGCTCGGTCAGTTCGCCGGCCCGCTCGCCGAGCGTCAACCTGACGTTGAGCGTCTCGCCCGCTTCAGCCGAGAGCGACTGGCGCAAAACGTCCAGATAGCGCTCGCTGACCCAATCCCGAAAGAATTTGTTGGGCGCCGAGATGGTTGCCGTTTTTCCTTGTAAACCCAGAAAATTCAGTGGTCCGATCCATGTTTCATAGCCTACCTGCCCCATTTCGGTGCGCAGGCGGTCAGCCGCTTTCTGCCACAGCCCGTTCATCGGTTCCTCCCCATGAGGCCTTGCGCGAAGGCCCCTCAAGCCCGGTTTGCACCCCCGTCCTCAGATCAACTACACACAGCCTTGTAGACAGTTGTGGATAACATTCCTTTCGCCCGTTCCCGACGATACCTGTGTGATTCCCGGCACCGAATTATCCACTCTCCGCGGTCGCGATCCGGGGTTTATGCTTTCTCGCCGGAGCGGAAAAGCGGACGCTGAAATGCCGCCGATCGTCAATCACAGTTTGAACCCCCGGTTCGCGCACGCGAAAAACCTTGTCCGCGTACGAGATCCAATTCTGCGGCGAAGAGTCGTTACTAGGCTCTTTTTCACAAACCCTCAAGCGCGGCGCGCGCGATTTTTACAAGCGTGCGAATTATTTGAAAAATTCTTGGCCTGCAAATTTTTTTCCGCGTAGTGAAATTTGCACCGCGCTCTTCTAATCGGCGCCGATGGCTCCAGGAGCTATCACAGGCGATCAGAAGTTTCACTCAAGCGCGCGACGCGCGGGTTTTTCGCACGCGCGGTTTGACTGCGCTACGCAACCGATGTTAGCGACGAAGCGATGATCGTGAAGCGTAATTCCGCCGCGCTGTTCGCGCGCGCGCAAAAGAAAATTCCCGGCGCAGTGAATTCTCCGGTCCGCGCGTGGACCGCGGTCGGCCGCGAACCGCTGTTTATCGATCGCGCCGCAGGTGCGTTGGTCTATGACGCCGACGGCAATCGTTTCATCGACTACGTTGGCTCCTACGGACCAGCGATCGTCGGTCACGCCGATCCGCGCGTCATCGCGGCGCTGGCCGATCAGGCGGCGAAAGGACTCAGCTACGGAGCCCCCACGCGAGCTCGAAGTCGAATTGGCGGAACGGATCAGCGCCGCCATTCCGGTCGCCGAGAAAGTGCGGCTCGTCAGTTCGGGCACCGAGGCCGGGCTGACCGTACTCCGGCTGGCCCGAGCCATCACGAAGCGTCCAAAGATAATCAAGTTCGACGGATGCTATCATGGCCACAGCGACGCGCTCTTGGTGCGAGCCGGCTCAGGCGCGATGACGCTGGGCGTGCCGGACAGCGCCGGAGTGCCGGCCGACTTGGCCAAGCTTACGCTAGTCGTGCCGTACAACTCGTTAGAGGCCGTCGAGCGCCAGTTCGCGATCGCGCCGGCCGAGATTGCTGCGGTGATCGTCGAGCCGGTCGCGGCGAATATGGGCGTGGTGCCTCCCGCGCGGGATTTTCTCAAGGATCTCGGTGCGCTCGCGCATCGCCACGGTGCGCTGCTGATCTGCGACGAAGTTATCACCGGGTTTCGCCTTCGCTTCGGCGCCGCCTATCCGATCTTCGACGCCGAGCCCGACCTGCTTATGCTCGGCAAGGTGATCGGTGGCGGGATGCCGATCGGAGCGGTCGCGGGCCGCGCCGACCTGATGGATCAGCTCGCGCCGGTCGGGCCCGTCTACCAGGCTGGCACGCTCTCGGGAAATCCGCTGTCGGTGCGCGCCGGGTTGAAGACGCTGGAGATTCTCGAACAACCGGGAACCTACGAGCAGCTCGAGGCCGCCGGCGCAAAGCTGGAGGCCGGCTTCGTCGCGGCCTTGAAAGACGCAGGTGAGATGGGATGCGTCAGCCGCGCCGGCTCGCTCCTCACCCTGTTCCTCGGCGTCGAGCGGGTCGAGAATGCCGAGGATGCGCGCCGCTCGGATACCAGGAAGTTCGCGCGCTTTTTCCAGGCGATGCTCGATCGCGGCATCTACTTGCCGCCTTCGCAGTTCGAGGCGCTGTTCGTCTCGCTTGCGCATAGCGAGGCCGATCTGGAGCAGACTATCGTCGCGGCCCGCGAATCCATGCGGAGTCTGGGCTGAACGGCAGAGGCGGCAAACCCGATGGCGCTCCCATGGACCAAAATGGTGAAATACTCCGCGATCGGCACGGAGTTCGTCTCGCCGATTATCGTCGGGCCCGATCGTGGGCCATTATATCGATTTGCACTTCGGCACCGATCCCATGTTTACGCTCGTGATGTTCCTGCTGGGATTGTTTGCGGGCGGTTACAACCTGTTTAGAGAGGTCAAGAATCTCCAGAGAGATATGAAGGAGTGATGGCGGCGATTCCGACTATCGAATCGATCCAGCGGACGAATCTCATTCTGGTCGCTGCGACTGCCACGGCGCTGGCGCTCTTTGACACGCTTGGCGCCGGGTTCGGCTGCCTGCTGGGCGGAGCAGTCGTGATCGGGAATCTCTACATCCTGGGCCTGCTCGGCCGCGCCGTGATCGGAGCGGCCGGCGGTGGCGCGATGGCGAACCGCGCCGGGCTGCTCGTGATTCCCCTGAAGCTCCTGCTGATCGTCGTGCTCGTCTACCTGGTCTTCAAGCACGCGCATATCGACCCGCTGGGCTTCGGCGCGGGAGTATTGACTCAGTTGCTCGCGATATCTATTCAGACTTGGCGCGCCGCGATACGTCCGGCTGAGGCGCCATAATTTGAGGTTGAATCTTGGGACATCCGGTTAATCTGCTCGAGCTTCTCGGTCGCGGAGCAATCCCCGAGGTGCTGGTGGGCACCTGGATCGTGATGGCGCTGTTGCTGGTTTTCGGCTTGATGGCGCGCAGCGCGCTGGCGGCGGTCGGCGATCCCACCGTTCCCGATGAAGGCATCACCTTGCGCTCAATCGCGGAGGTGCTGGTGGAATGGCTCGACGGTTTCGTCGCCGGCGTGCTGGGTACTCACGGCGCGTCGCGATCTGGTGCCGTTTTTGGGCACTCTGTTCCTGTTTATTTTGGCCTGCAATATTTTCGGACTGATTCCGGGTATGGAGCCGCCGACCAGCTATTCCGACCTGACTTTCGCCCTCGGGACGGTGTGCTTCGCGTTCTACATTTACCAGGGGCTGAAGGCCAATGGCGTTGGGCTACTTGCGGAGTTTTCTGGGGCCCATGCTGTTGCTGGCGCCGCTGATGCTGCCGATTGAATTGGCCGATAATCTTTTCCGGCCTTTTTCCCTGGGCGTGCGTCTTTACGCCAACATGTTCGCCGATCACCAGGTGCTCAGAATCTTCACCGGGCTGACCAAGCTGTTCATCCCGCTGGCGTTTTATGCGTTGGGCGCAATTGTCTGCGTGATCCAGGCCCTAATCTTCATGGTGCTAACCATGAGCTACATCAAGCTCGCGCAAAGCCACGAGCATTAATTAATTCGCAACCAACCGCGGTTCGCGCCCCGGCTCAAGATGCCGGTGGTGGAAGAGGATGACAGAGGCGGATCAAGAACGTGGCGACGGCCGGGGTTATCAAGGAGGACGGTAGGATGGTTCGACGATTTGGAATGGTATTGAGCGCGGCATCTCTGATGCTGCTCGCATCGCCGCTGATGGCGATGGCACAGGAGGCGGCCGCCGGGGGTGCGGTCAGTCCGCTAAGGGCTGGTCTGATTGCTCTGGCGGCGAACATTGGTATTGGCATCGCTGCGTTTGGCAGCGCCATCGGCCAGGGTCGGATGGTGGCCGTCGGCGATGGAATCGATCGGCCGTAACCCCAACGCCGCCGGTCAGATCTTCACCCCGATGATCATCGGCCTGGCTTTCATCGAAGCCCTGACTTTGTACGCCCTGGTTATCGCCTTCTTCCTGCAGGCCAAGATCTAATCACGAACAGGATTTCGTTCGGAGCAAAATTTCGTTCGCAAAATTTCGTTCGAGATCGATAACGGGGCCCGGTTTCGGGCCCCGTCGTCTTTTACAGCGCCGAGAATTGCGAAATACTGCTGCTACCCGAGATTGAGCGGCAAAACCGGCAGGGCGGCCGGACCCAAGTGACCCGCTCGATACATTCCGAACATGCTTGAACTCGAGTGGATTTTAGTCTTGCTCCTGGGTGCAGTCCTGTTGGCCGCCCTGGCGCGCAGGATTGGATGCTCCCTCACCGGCACTGCTGGCGCTCGGCGGTGCGGCAGTTGCCCTTGTAAAGCATGGACCGCGCTTGTCTCTCGACCCGGAATTGGCGCTCGCGTTGTTTGTCGCGCCGGTCCTGATGGACGCCGCGTTCGACAGCTCGTTGCGGGATCTCCGCGAGACCTGGTTTCCCATCAGCTGCCTGATCGTGATCGCAGTCACGGTGACGACCTCGGCGGTAGCCTTGGTGGCTCACTGGCTGGTGCCTGCCATGCCCTGGTCGGTCGCCGTCGTATTGGGTGCCGTAGTGGCGCCGCCCGACGCAGCCGCCGCCACGGCGATCCTGAAGGAAGTCAAGCTTCCCCATCGGCTGATGGTCGTCCTGGAAGGTGAAAGTCTTCTTAACGACGCCAGCGCCCTGCTGATCTACAGGCTGGCCGTCGCGGCCACGGTCGCGCACCTTGGCTCTGCGCGCCGCGGTGGCTTTGACCCTGGCGCTGGTTCTGGCCGGCAGCGTTGCAGTGGGCGTCGTTTTCGCGCTCGTGTCTCGACAACGTTGTGCCGCGTTTTTCCGATGTGCCCAGTTCGATCATCATGTAATCATCGGCACCTTTGGCGTGTGGATTGTTGCCGATCGCCTGGGCCTGTCCGGCGTGTCGACGATCGTGACTTTTGCCGTCATCGTGTCGCGCCGCTCTCCGTTCCGGATGCCGCCGCGGTTCGAGTGCCGTCTTATGCGGTCTGGGAAACGGTAGTCTTTCTGCTCAATGCGCTCGCCTTCGTCCTGATCGGCCTCCAAGTCGGCCCGATTCTGGACCGGCTTGGTCCCGCGCAACGCGTACCAGCTTTCGCCTTCGCGGCAGCCGTGCTGGTCACCACTATGCTGGCGCGGGCCGCCTGGGTAATGACCTGCAACCGGGCCCTATGGCTGACCAACCTTATCCTCGCGGAACGCACCCCGCAAACGTTTGCCACGCCACCGCTCAAACGCGCTGCCGTCGTTGCATGGTGCGGAATGCGCGGCATTGTAACGCTCGCGGCCGCACTCGCTCTGCCTAACGGATCAGGCGGCGCGCCGGCTTTTCCTTATCGTGACGTGATCGTGCTGACCGCTTTCACCGTCGTTTTGGGCACGCTGGTTATACAGGGTCTCTCACTCCGTCCGCTGGTGCTGGCGCTGGGACTGGACGAAGACGAAGCGGTCGGAGACGAGACCCGCGCTGGCCGGGAAGAGATATTCAAAGCCGCGCTGAGAGTCTGGGTGAGCTGGACACCGAGGCGGCTGCGGCGCTACATCGCGAATACTCGGACGTATTGGGCCGCGTCGACGGTTCCGGCGGACCGCGGCCGGAAGCACGCCAGGCTGAGGCGGCTATGCGCGAACGCTCCCGAGCCGCAGCGCGCGAAAGGCTGGCTCAGTTAAGGCTCACCGGCGTGATAGCCGATTCAACTTTTCAGCAATTGGAAGCCGAGCTGGACCTGGTCGAGCTCGCCGCAGAAGTCCGCAGCCGCTGGTGAGCCCCCGCCGGCGTCGGGTCATTCTCTGCGCTTGGTGCCCTCCAGGACCTCGAACGGGCTGCGGCGCCGCTCGCGCCTGAGCAGGACGTAGGTCGCGCCGGCGCCGCCGTCAGCCGCCCGCGCGCTCGCGAACGCCAGCACGTATCCCGCCAGCGCCCGCTGCGAGAGCCAAATCGTCGTCGCGTGCTTCAACACCGGATGGCCGCCCGGTGAGCGAAGGCCCCGGCCGTGCACCACCAGCACCATCCGCAGCCCCTTGCGCACCGATTCCAGAATGAAAACCGTCAACGCTTCTTTCGCGGCGCTCTGAATCTTGCCGTGAAGATCGATATGCGCCTGGACGGCGAATTCGCCCCGCCGCAGCCGCGTAACCAACCGTGGATCGAGCCCGACCCGCGCGCCTTCGACGTACTCGTCGGTCTCGCTGATATCGAACGGGGCCTGTCCCGATATCAGGTCGGAGAGCTGCGCGAGCACCTCGGAATCCTCGCTGACGATCGCGCGAGTCACCTCGGGTTCGAGCGGATCGAGTCCTGCCGACGCCGTCGAGCGGCCGCACGCCTTCCAGCGCCGCGCGCAGAATCGCCGCCTCGTCCGGCGCGCCGGCCTCACTCGCGGCTGCTGACGAGGCCGATGCGCCTTTAGCCTCCGGCTTGGCCGGTGCGCCGCGCGCATGTTCCTGGAGCAGTTTCTTGAGACCCTTGAAGGGCGACGTGAAGACCGGTTTGGGAGTCTTCGGCCGCTTCGGCTCGCGCCGATCGGATTTACGTTTCTTGCGCACCCTGCCAGAGGATATCCTACGTTCGCGATGCGCGAAGCGTAAACCGGTTCGCAAAACGATACCGCATCTCGCGCCGTTCGTACTCACAAATGCCGCACCAGCGTCGCCTATCTCCCGGCTTGCGCAGAGGCGACCGAGCGGACTGAGAAACGCTGAAACCGGAGCTTTGATGCGTAAAGCCCTTGCTGTCGCGGGCGCCGTGATCGTGTTGCTCGTCGCGATCCTGGCGTTCGCGATCCTGAGCCTCAACCGTATTATCAGCGAAGACCGCGCCTATGTGCTGGGCAAGCTCAGCGCCGTGCTCGGGCGCCCGTCGAGGTACAGGACGTTACCGCCAGCCTCGGATGGGGCGTCGTGCTGGATATCACCGGGCTCCAGGTCGCGGATGATCCGGCCTTCTCGCCATTGCCGATGGTGCAGGCGTCGGAGGTCGTCGGCGAAGCGGACTTGCTGCCACTTCTGATCGGCCATCTGCGCCTGCGCCGGCTCGTATTCAAGGACCTGCAGGTCGAGTCGTTCGCGATCAGGGTGGCGAGGTCAATTTCGCCGTGCTCGGCAAACATCGGCGCGCGAAAGCGCCGCCCTCGGGAACTTTGGCTCCAGCCAATCCGCCGGCCGGAAAACCCTCCAGCGAGGTCGCCGAGACTGCCCCGCACGCTGAAAAGAAGCACTCCAATAATATGGCCGCGCTTGAGCGATTCGCGCTCGATACCTTAAGCATCCAGAATGCGACGGTCTCCTATACCGACCTCGCCATCGGCGGCGAACCGCTTCAAGTGACCGCGATTGATCTGAAATCAGCCAATTTAGCGCCACTCAACCCTTCGCTATCGCGGGCAAGCTGGCCACATTCGCCGCCGATCAGAATCTGGTGTTGTCGGGCGAGATTGGTCCGCTGGTGGGCGACGACGGCAAGCTCGACACGCGCGCGCTTCCGCTCGATCTGAAGGCCTCGATCGGCCCGATCGCGCTGGACGAATTGCGTCAGATCGCGGCCCTCGCCCGCGTGATTCCCGGCCCGCTTATCGATCTCCGATCCGACGCAGGCGACGGCGACGGTTACCGGCAGTCCGGTCGCACTCAACTTCAGCCTGGACGGCGGACCTCAGCGCTTCGCGCGTCGCGTACGGCTCGATCTTCGACAAGCCCGCGAGCGTGCCGCTCAAACTCTCGGCTGCTGGGTCGCGCTCCAACGGCGCGATCGGTATCGATCTGGCGACGCTCACGCTCGCGAGCCTCGAACTGAAAGCCTCGCACCTTCGCATCGGCGACGGCGCGATCCAGGTCCGCCTCGACAGCAACCGCTTCGATCTGGCATCAATCGGCAGCACGCTGCCGGTGTCGGCTCGATACAACCCCTCCGGCGCCGCGGAACTTCACGCCGATGTGCACGCATCGAACTCGAGGCGGTCCGGCGGCGGCGCCCCCTCTGGAGGCGCAGGGGACGTTGGCGTTTACGAGCGTGACCCTCAAGCCAACCGGTGGCGCGACCGCCGCGGTCGCCAATCTGAGCGGCAATATTCGCTTCACCGGCAACGGCGCCGTCATCGAGCCAACCAGTTCGATCTGGGCTCGGGCCACGCCCGGATGCAAGCCGAGGTTGGCTCGTTCGATCCACTCAAGGGAAATTTCCAGTTCAACGATGACGCGCTGAAGGTCGCCGAGATCGTGCCGTCCGAAAATCCGGGACGCCCGAAGAGCTGCGTCAATTATCGGTGGCCGGAACCTTGGGCGGAACGATGAGCGCGCCACAGCTGGATGCGAACCTCAACTCGTCCGCCGGATCGATCAACAACGTCGCCTATCAGAATCTGGCGCTCACCGGCGGGTACGGAGATCGACGTGCTGATGTCCGATCACTCAAGCTCAACGCGTTCGGCGGCGCGATTGCCGCGTCCGCTACGGCCACGATGACGCCGGCGCGTCCGTTCGAAGCCAGGCTCAGCCTTGACCATATCGACATCCAACAAGCGCTCGCGTCGCAGAAGTCCAAGGCCGCCGATACGATACGCGGCTTGCTCACCGGGCAAATTCAGCTCTCGGGAAGCGGGGCTGAATTCGAGCAAATCAAGCCCACGCTACTCGGCGCGGGGAAAGCTTCGATTCAGGACGGCAAGCTGCTCGGCATCAATGTGGTCGCGCAGGGGATGAAGAAGGCGCACGGAATTCCCGGGATCGGCGATTTGGTGACCCCCGCGATCATCGCGCGCCATCCCGGGGCTGTTCGCTTCACCCGACACCGACATCTCTCAAGCCAGCCTGTCGTTTACGATCGCTGACCAGCAGATCGTCTCGCACGATATCAAAGTGCAATCGCCCGACTACGGTGTCGAGGGCGACGGCCGCTTCGACTTCGACCAGCACATCGACCTGAAGGCGCGGATTGTTATCGCCAAAGAGCTGAGCGGTGAGCTACGAGGCGAACAAAAGGGCGATCGTGCTGCTGACCAACAAGCAGGGCGAAGTCGAGATTCCGCTTCAGATCGTGGGAATGCTGCCCAAGCCCAAGGTCGAGCCGGACATTCAAGCGATTGCCCAGAACGTGCTGGAGGGCAAAGCCAATCAGCTACTGGGCGGTATTCTGGGTAAGAAACACAAGGGCTTGGGCAAGCTGTTCGGCGGCTCGCTCGACAAGCTGTTCCATTAGCGGAAGGTTCGGACCCCCGGTGTAGTAGGCGAGCTTCACACGGGCCGGCACGGAGGCCGGCCCCTACCCAATTTAGCAGCCTTATTCAGAGTAGTGGCCGGCGTCCCTGCCGGCCATCCGATCTCCAAAGCCGCCCACTACCGGAGCGCCACGATAACGACCCGGCTTCAGCGCGTCACTTATCCAGGCCGACTTTTTTCAGCAACGCGATGAAGCGCGGCTCGGAACGAAGCGGGTCGTAGATCTTATCGACCTTGAGGTAGAGCGGCCACCACGAGCGGGCCTCGTAGGCCTTCTCCAGCCCGTCCAGGGCGCGCTGCTTATCGCCGATACCTAGATAGATGAGCGCGCTGCACGATGGCGAGACGAATCGGCGCGAAGACATCTGGTTCAGTTCCGCGATGGTCGCCCGGGCCTTGGCGTGGTCGCCTGACGCCGCGTAGGCGTACCCAAGAAAGCCTGCGACGAAAGGAGGAGAATCCATCGTCCGCGCTTTCTCCAGTTCCACGATCGCTGCGCCGAAGCTGCCCGCCTCGATGCCGATCCACCCGAGAGTAAACTGACAGAGAAAGGAATTCGGATCCAATTCCAATCCTTTGCGGGCCTGCTCCTTCGCTGCCTCGTGCTTACCCTGGAGCATAAGCGTCCAAGCCAGGCCATTCGTGTTCCCGGAGGAGAGGGGGTCCAGTTCCCTAGCACGCCTGACTCGGCGAGGGACTCATCGAATCGCGCTTGATTCGACAAGAGATAGCCATACCATTCATGGGCAAAGGCATAGCTGGGATTGAGCGCTATCGCCCGGCGAAACTCACGCTCGCCTCCCGCCCAATTCAAGTCGTATTCATACAAAATGACAGCCAGTGAAGCGTGAGCTTCGGCGAGGGAATCGTCAAGCTGCAGGGCTTTTTCCACTGCCGCCTTCGCCTTTGGCATCACCTCATTGGCCGGAACATACCAGTCATCATCTACAGAGTAAGCGTCGGACAGCCCGGTGTACGCGGGCGCGAAGTTTGGGTCCAACTTGATCGCCAACTCGAACTGCTCAATGGCTTGGTTGGTTCTTTCCTCAGTGTAGCTGCCTAAGTAATAGCGACCCTTGAGATAAGCCTCGTGGGCCTGGGGATTGACCGGGCGGGCCTTGGCGAAGCCCGCCTGCTCATCCGGCGTCAGCTCGATATTGATCTGGCGGGCGATCGCCAGGGACAACTCGTCTTGCAAAGCCAGTACGTCACGCGAGTCGCGCTCGTAACTGTCCGCCCACAGATGCTTGTCCGCCGGCGCATCGATCAACTGGGCGGTGATCCGCACGCGGTCGCCCGAGCGGACCACGGAGCCTTCCACGACCGCATCGACGTTGAGCAGTTTGGCGATCTCGGGCGTCGGCGGCCGGTCAGCGCCCTTGAATTGCATCACCGAGCCCCGCGAGATCACGCGCAGCGCGCTGATCTTCGCGAGGTCGGTGGTCAGCTCGTCGGTCATCCCGTCGGCGAAGTAGTCCTGATTTGGATCACCCGAGAAATTGTCGAGCGGCAGGACGGCGATCGAGCGGATGAGCCGCGGCTGGGTGGCGACCTGCGGCGCTGAGCCCGATGCGGACAACCGCCATCTTGCGATCTCATAGCCGAGCGCCGCGATGAGCAGCACCGCGACGCCGGTCGCGAGCACACGGCTCGTCGATCGGGTGATCCGCTCGGTGCGCCGCGGCTCGGGAAGCGTGGCCGCAGCCAGGGCGTAGACGCGAATCGGGCGCGGGACGTTCTTGAGCCGCTTCTCACCCAAGTCTTTGACGGGCAGCTCGGGCTTGTTGCGGATCTCTTCGTAGACGCGCTCCGAAATGTAGATGCCACCGGGCGGCGCCAGCGCTTGGAGCCGCGAGGCGACGTTCACCCCGTCGCCCAGCACGGTGTTGTCGGCGAATAGCACGTCGCCGACGTGAATTCCGATCCGCAGCCGCAGCTCGGGGTCATCCTTCAGGGTGGCTTGCAGCTCGCGCGCGCAGCCCACCGCATCGACCACGCTATGAAAGCTGGAGAGCGTGCCGTCACCGATCTCGCCGATGAGGCGGCCGTTGAATTTGGGGAGCATCGCGCGCAGGTATGCGCGATGGTCGCGGATGGCCTGGACGCCCTTCTGCTCATCGCGGCCCATGATCGCGGTGTAGCCGACCACGTCGCTGAACATGATCGCGGCGAGTTCGCGGGTCGGACTGCTGGTCGGTGGATCGGATGAAGTTGCCAATGGCGTTCGCGCTCTTTGATCAACAGTCTAGTCGCGATTCGGTTGCATTGCGTCACCAGCCTTCCTTCCCGTCCCGCTGAACGAAATCAACCGGCGGGCGAGTGATACCGTTGCGAATCATCGTGCAAAAAAGATATGATTTTTCTGGGTTTTTAAGTCGCCCGTGTTCACCGGAATCATAGAAGATTCGCGACCGTCCAGAGTGTCGAGCCGGCCAATCAGGGTGCCTTGCTGACGCTACGGACGGCGTTGCCGCTGGCGCGAATCAAGATTGGCGACTCGATTGCGGTCAGCGGCGCGTGCCTCACGGTGACCGCGAAGGGACGCGGGACGGTCGCGATGGTGGCCGTCGCGGAGACGCTGCGCCGCACGATCCTGGGCGGACTCAAGCCCGGCGATCGGGTGAATCTGGAGCGCTGCCTCACGCTCGCCAAGCCGCTCGATGGCCATCTGGTGGCCGGGCATGTCGACGGCGTCGGGCGGCTGGTATCGATCAAGCCCGAAGGTGATTCGCGGCTATGCACCTTCGAGGCGCCCGCCGGCACGGTCCGCTATCTGATCGAGAAGGGGTCGGTGGCGATCGACGGAATAAGCCTGACGGTGTTTGGCGTGCGCAACCGGCGCTTCAGTTGCGCGCTGATCCCGCACACCCTCAAAACGACGACGCTCGGGCTCAAGCATCCGGGGGCGATGGTCAATATCGAGAGCGATATGCTCGGCAAGTACGTCGAGCGATTCATGAACCAGCGCGGCGGAAACGGGACCGCGATCACGCCGGGGATCGGGTAAGAACCATGAGCCTGATGCAGATCCCCCGCAAGATCGAATACGCGCTACGCGCGATGATTCATCTGGCGGACAATCCCGACGGCGTCGCACGCGGGCTCGAGATCGCCGAACAGGAGCAGATTCCCAAGTACTTCCTCGAGAAGGTGATCCGCGACCTGATGCATCGCGGGCTGGTGCGGGCGCGTCGCGGTCCGGGTGGCGGATATCAACTCGCGCGCGCGCCCGAAACGATCTCGTTCAAGGATATTATCGAGGCGGTCGAGGGCCCGATCGCACTCAACGTCTGCATGGACGGCAGCAACAACTGTGGGCTCAAACCATCCTGCCGGATGTTTCGAGTATGGGAGCAGGGACAGCACGTGCTGCTCGAGGTCTTCTCACGGACAACATTGCGCGAAGTCGTCGACGCGGAACTGCCGGGCCTAACACCCAAGCCGATGCACATCCGGCCGCCCATCTCGGAGAGTGTCGCGACCGCGACCGGCAAGCCGTAAGCCCGATGCCCCTTCAACCGAACGCTACTGCGAAGTGAACTTTCCCCGCGTCGCGCTGTCCGCGGGCACTAGCCGCAAGCCGTGAGCGCCCTCGAAGCATTCTCGGAGGCGGAGTTGCGGCCCGCCGCCCCTTCGACATTCACCGAGAAGACCTTCTATCTCGAGGAATTCTACGGCAAGAGCCTGCTGTTCGCGCTGATTCCACCGAGTGCCGAGCGGATGAGCGATCTCGATTCGCTGGTCCGCGCGCTGCGCGAGCTGCGGCGCAACCAGACGCGATGCATCGTGATCGTCTCGATGAGTGCGCTGCCGCGCCTGATGCGCCGGATGGGCCGGCTCGCGCCGCAGGGACCGCCCCCGATGATCGAACCCGGTGCGCGGGATGCGCTCGCGGCCGTATCCGCCGGACTCGGCGGTCGCGCGGATCTGGCGGGGGTTGCGCACCGGATCGATCATCGTCGCCGCGACCGAAACCGACGACGCCGCCGACCTCACGATCTTCGCACAGGAACTCGCGAGCCGCCTGATGGTTTTCAAGCTGGTTCTGCTCGACCGTCAAGGCGGGCTGACCGCCCGCAACGGCGACCGCCTGTCGTTTGTCGAAGGCCGGCGCATCAACCGCGCGCTGCGTCAGACGCGCGCGAAGCTCCGCCGCACGATTCTGCGCGCCACCGGCCGCGCGCTCAAGGACGGCGTCGGATCGGTCAATCTCGCCGCGCCGCGAGACGTGTACGAGGAGCTGTTCAGCTACATCGGCACTGGCACGCTCTTCACGGCGCAGCAGTACGGCCAGGTCGGGCCGATCGCGATCGACGACTTCGGCGAGGTCGAGGCGCTGATCATGCGCGCCCAGAGCGAGGGTTTTCTGCTCCCGCGCACCGGCGAGGCGAATCGCGGAAATTTTGCCGTCGTGCTTCGGGTATCGGATCGGGGACGAGCATCTGGCGGGGATCTGCTCACTGTTGACCGAGCCCTACCACCGCGAACGGGCGGGCGAAATCACCGCGCTGTACACGCTCACGCGCTTCCAGGGCGAAGGTGTTGCGGCTGAACTCGTGCAGGCAAGTGATGACCGAGGCGCTCGCCCGCCGCTTGCGCTACGTCTTCGCCTGCACTAGCGCGGAACGCGCGGCGCGCTTCTTCACGCGGCTGGGGTTTCGCCGGGTGACGGCCAGCGAGGTGGCCGGGTCGAAGTGGCGCGACTACGATCGGGCGCGGATCGCGCGGCTCGCGATCTTCCGCGCCGACCTCGACTGAGCTTCCGCGCCGAACCTGTCGATGGGCTCCAGCATTGATCCTCCGCGATGGCGGCGAATCGCTGAGTCGCCTCGTCCGCTGTCCTCACGCTCCATCGGCTGGACGCCGCCGACGTTTGCGGCGATAACGAAGCGATCGAGGGCGTGTTCGTGCAGCAGATGGTCGAGCACGGCGCGCTACTTTTCCCGCTGCTCAACGGCCGCGACCCGATGTACAAGCCGCCGCTGTTCCATTGGACCGCGGTCGCGCTCGACCATGCGCTCGGGATTCGCAAGGTCACCGCGTTCAATCTGCGCCTGCCGGCGGCGCTCTACGCGACCGCCGGGGTCATCCTCACGATGGCCTTCGCTCTGAGCGTGCTTGGCCCGGCCGGCTCGATCATGTCCGGGCTGATCCTGTGCGGATCGTATCAGTACGTGAGCCAGGGCCGAATCGGCCGGGTCGACATGACGCTCGCCTTCTTCGAGACGCTGGCATTGTTCTCGTTTCTCCGCTGGTACTTGCCCGGCGGTCGCGCTCAAGCGAATCAACCGCAGCGCGAAGCTGGCGCGCGATCCGGCACACTCTACGTTTTCGCGCTCGCGCTCGGATTGGCGGTCCTTGCCAAGGGTCCGGTGGGTGCGATTCTGCCGCTCGCGTCGATCGGAGTGCTCCTGATCGTCGAACGCCGGCTCAACGAAGTCCGGAAGCTGCTCCATCCCGGCCCGATGATTGTTGCGCTGGCGGTCGGTTCGAGCTGGTATCTGGCCTGCCTCTACGGGCGCCGTTACGGCTTTTTGCATCGGCAGCTTGGCTCCGAGAACTTCGGGCGGTTTTTCGGCTCGCTCGGTGCGATGCCACCTTGGTACTACGTCGGGCCGATCCTGCTCAATTCCGCCCCGCTCAGCCTGATGGTCCCGATCGCGGTGGCTGCGGCTATTGGGTTCCCCCTTCCCGTCTTTAGGGAAGGGGGTCAGGGGGTTAGGTCGCGGAGTGCCGTCCGTTTGCTCGCGATTTTCTGGGTCGTCAGCGTGGCGTTCTTCTCGATCGCGGCCTACAAGCGCCGCGCCTATCTGCTGCCGCTGTGGCCGGCATCCGCCGTGATGCTCGCGTGGGGAATCGAGACGTTGCGGGCGCATCGGATCGGCAGGCTCGCGCGTCCTGTGGTCGGGGCGATCTGCGCCGGCCTGATCGTCTTCAACTTTGCCTACCTGCCACACCGGGAGATCGCGAATTGCGGCGACGACTCATTTCGCGACGCGGCGACTCAGATCACCCGGGTCGTCGGTCCCGATGAACCGCTGTTCCTCTACGGGATCGAAGGTGACGCGGCGCCGCTGCTGTTTTATCTCGATCGTGACGCGACGCCGCTGTCCGGCAAGCTCGGCGACGCGCCCCCCGGCTACGTCATCTTACCCGCCGCGGTCTGGAGGGCGCATCGGCTCGAAGCGCTGGAGCTCGAGCCGGTGCTGACCATCCGCTCGGGCGCCCATCCGCTCGTCCTGCTGCGACGGGGCAAGGTGTACGTGGAACGATAGAGGCGCCGGGGCCCCCGGCTACGACGCCGGCATCGAGGCGCTGCGGCCGTGCCCGCCGAGTGTCGAGGCCAGCGCGGTCAGATCGTCGTCGTCGTAGTATTCGATCTCGATCCGGCCCGGCGAGCGCCCGCGGCGGCGGATGATCCTCACCTTGCGCATCAGCGATCGTTGGAGTCCCTCTTCGAGCGCGCTCAGGTTGGCGTCGAGGCCGGTGCGGATTGCGCCTTTTCTCCGGCCGCGATGCGACTTGGCGATCTGCTCGGCGCCGCGCGACGAAATTCCCCCCTCTGCGATCTGGCGCGCCGCTTCAATCTGAACTTCGGCGGAGCCGAGCCCCAGCAGCGGCCGGGCCTGCCCCGCGCTGAGCTGCCCGCTGATCAGCATCTCGACCACCGTATGCGGAAGGTCGAGCAGTCGCACCGTGTTGCTGACGTAGGGACGGCTCTTGCCGATCCGGCTGGCCACTTCGTCGTGGCTGAGCCCGAACTCGGTGCCCAGGCGCAGGAAGGCGCGTGCCTCCTCGATAGCGTTCAGGTCCTCGCGCGCCAGATTCTCGACCAGGGACATCTCGAGCGCGGCGCGGTCGTCGAGGTCGCGGATCACCACGGGGACTTCGGTCAGCGAAGCGTTACGCGCTGCGCGCAAGCGCCGCTCACCCGCGATCAATTCGTAACGCGCGCCGCCTTCAGCCGAAACCGGCGCCGGCCGTACCACCAGCGGCTCGATCACGCCCTGCGTCTGGATCGCCCGGGTCAGCTCCTGGAGCCGCTGCGGGTCGAATCGCTGGCGAGGCTGAAAAGGCCCCGGCACGATCCGGTCAATCGGCACCATCGTGAGCGTGCTCGCCGCAGGCAGGCTCTCGGGCTCAAGCCTGGGGCTTTCGATCAACGCGTCCAATCCCCGTCCCAAAGGTTTCCTGATCATCCGCCTCTCCTCACTCTCCCCACCCAGGTTATGCCCGCGTGCCCGGCCCCGGCCTCGCTGCTCGCCAAGGGCACGAGCCCGCAGGCTGTTGAAAAACACTTTCGCGTCCAAATGATTTCACCGATCGCAGTTGTTTCACACGGTCACGAAGCCTTGTGATCCCCCTCGGGCCAGCGCTTGGGCGCGAGCAGCTCCGCCGCCAGCTTGCGATAGCTCTCGGCGCCGCTGGACTTGGCCTCGTACTCCAGCACCGACAGCCCGTGACTGGGACTCTCGGACAGGCGCACGTTGCGGGGAATCACGCTCTGAAAGACCTTGGCCGGATAATGCTCACGCACTTCGCGCGCCACTTCGTGGCTCAGCCGGTTGCGCGCGTCGAACATGGTCAGCAGGATACCCTCGATTTCCAGGCCCGGATTGAGCGCCCCCTTCACGCGCGCGATGGTCGCGCGCAACGAACTCAGTCCCTCGAGCGCGTAGTATTCGCACTGCATCGGAACGAGCACCGAATCGGCGGCCACCAAGGCGTTGAGTGTCAGGAGACCCAGAGAGGGCGGTGTATCAATTAGAACGATGTTATAATCCCACGGCGCGGTTCCTAACAGGCCTTTCAGCCGATACTCCCGCCCCTCGATAGTTGCCAGCTCGATTTCGGCCCCGACCAGATCTGGACCCGAGGGCGATACGAACAGGGTCGGCCGAACTGAACGAGTCGTCCCGGCAAGTTCGAGTTGGCCGATCAAGGCCTCATAGATCGTCTTATGCGAGGAGCGGGTGGCAGCGAGTTCCTCGCTGGACATCAAGCCGGAAGTGGCATTGCCCTGCGGGTCGACGTTGATCAGGAGGACGCGCGACCCGCCGCGAGCCATCGCGACCGCAAGATTGATCGCCGTCGTCGTCTTGCCGACGCCGCCTTTCTGATTGGCTATTGCGATCACCCGGCCCACAACCCACACCACCCTGAATGCTGAAGATATCTAATCTATTTACACTGGTCGATCAGAAAATCAAAGCCCCCTGGTCGAGAACGAGAAAATGTAATGATAGGTTGAGATTTTTCAGCGTGAAATCCGACTTAAGCCTTACGCCAAGTGACCAGTGCACGACCGGTCGATCGATCACCACGGTCGACTTGATAGCGCTGCCACTGGCAATCCACAAGTCCGGCGGCAAGCGCGGCGCTCTCCTGAATCGGCTGACGGGGCGTTGCGTACAAGACCGCGATTCCATCGCGGTGCAGAGCCGCGGCTGCGATCCGGTAGGTTTCCGGAAGGCTGCCGACCGCACGGACCGTAAGGCCATCGAACTCCGGGGGAAGCTCTTGGGACTGACGTGAGCGGATTCGACCGTCACATTTTTGAGATCCAGTTCGGCGATCGCGACGCGCAGGAAGCTCACCCGCTTGCGCCGCGACTCGCAGAGCGTGAAGTGCGCGGCGCAGGCCGCGGCGAGCACCAGACCCGGAAATCCGGCACCGCTGCCAAGGTCGAGAATACGGCTGCCGGTCCCGAAGGCCTCGCTCAGCACAGCACCACCGGGGCGCCCGGCAAGCACGAGCGGCATCAAGCTGTCCACCACCTGGAAGGAGATTTCAACGGGCTCATCCGGCTGCGCCGTCAGGTTCATCTGCGATCCCCAGAGAGCGAGCAGCGCAGCCAGCGCTTGAATACGATCGAAAAAGCGGGGTGTCGGATTGAAACTGAGCCTTTCCAGCGAGCGTTCGACCAGAGAACGAACGCTGGTAACTATCGACTCGGGTTGGGGGTTGGGGCCGCGTCGACCGGTTTGACGTTTCACGTGAAACCGGTATCGAGACCACAGGATGTCGTCAGGAAGATCCGCCGAGCATTGAAACTCAGCCGGACGGCAGAATGTTTCACGTGAAACGCGGGCTCAGATCGACTCGAGCGGGGTGAACGCAGCCTTTTTTCCGTGCCCGCCGCGGATATGCACCGCGAGCAGCGAGACCGCGGCTGGGGTGATCCCCGGCATCCGCGCCGCCTGACCCAAGGATCGTGGGCGGACGTTCGAGAGCCGCTCGCGCGCCTCGGTTGAAAGCCCGCGCACCGCCGTATAGTCGAGCGCTTCAGGAATCATCGTGCCCTCAAGGCGCTTGAACCGTTCGATAGTGTCGGCTTGCCGACGGATATACCCCTCGTACTTGACCTCAATTTCGAGTTCCGCAGCTTGGTCGAGGTCGAGCCGTGGCTCGAGATCAGTTAGTCCGATCAGCTCCGCATATGGGACTTCGGGGCGCTTCAGCAGCTCGATCGCGCGAACTGCCTGCGTGATTGGGGTCGAGTTCAGTTCGATCAGGGCGCTGTTTACCGAATCACTTGGCATCACCACGGTTCGACGCAGGCGCTCGCACTCGCCAGCCACCCTCGCGGTCTTGGCCACGACCCGCGCGCCGACCGTGGCATCGAGCAGGCCGAGTTGGGTCCCGATCGGCGACAGGCGCCGGTCGGCATTGTCCTCACGAAGCAGCAAACGATACTCAGCGCGAGAGGTGAACATCCGGTAGGGCTCGCCGCCGATTCCACGCGTAACCAGGTCATCGATCATCACGCCGATATAGGCCTGCTCGCGGCGCAGGACGAGCGCCGGGTGCCGCCTAGTCTTGAGCACAGCGTTGATTCCGGCGATCAAGCCCTGAGCACCTGCCTCTTCGTAACCGGTGGTGCCGTTGATCTGGCCGGCAAAGAAAAGTCCCCTGACCAGCTTGGTCTCGAGCGACGGTTCGAGCTGGGTTGGATCGGAGAAATCGTATTCGATTGCGTAGCCCGGACGCATGATCTCGGCATGCTCTAGTCCCTCGATCGAGCGCACCATCGCGGTTTGCACGTCGAGTGGCAGACTTGTGGATAACCCGTTGGGATAAACTTCTACGGTGTCGCGCCCTTCGGGCTCGAGGAAGATCTGATGGCGCTCTTTGCCGCGAAAACGCATCACTTTATCTTCAACCGAGGGACAATAGCGTGGACCCTTGCTCTGGATAACGCCCGAATACATGGGCGAGCGCCCGATATTGGCGGCGATGATTTCGTGAGTGCGCCTGTTGGTGAAGGTCAGATAGCAGGGGATCTGCTCGCGTACGATCGGCGTGGTCCGGAACGAGAAGGTGGGTGGCGGATGGTCGCCCGGCTGAGGCTCCAGTTCCGAGTAGTCGATCGTGCGGCCGTCGAGCCGCGGGCAGGTGCCCGTCTTCAGCCTCCCGATTCGAAACCCGAGTTTCCCCAAATTCTCGCTGAGACCCATCGCCGCGAAATCGCCGGCGCGGCCCGCCGAGTAGTTCTTCGGACCGACGTGGATGAGTCCCTTCAAGAAAGTGCCGGTAGTCAGAATGACCGTCGCGGCCTCGAACGTCTCACCGATCTGTGATTCGACGCCCCGCACGGCGCGGTCCTCTACGATAAGCCGCTCGACACTCGCCTGACGTATCCACAGGTTGGCGGTGGTTTCGAGCACGCGTTTCATCCGCGCCCGGTAGGCGGCCTTGTCGGCCTGGGCGCGCCGGGCACGGACCGCCGGTCCCTTGCGGGTATTGAGCAGGCGGAACTGAATTCCGGTTTCGTCGATCGCAAGACCCATCTCACCACCGAGCGCGTCGATCTCCCGCACCAGATGGCCCTTGCCGATCCCGCCAATCGCGGGGTTGCAGGACATCTGGCCGATATGATCCAGGTTGAGCGTGAGCATCAGGGTCTGCGCGCCCATCCGCGCGGCCGCGAGCGCAGCCTCGATTCCGGCGTGGCCGGCGCCGACCACAATCACGTCGTAGTTCATCGCAGTGGATTATGCCCCGCGCCGGGTCGGGTGCAAACCGGGGAAAAACCTGACCCGCCGGAGGGAAGCCGCGTTCTCGATACTTTTTGTTGGATATATCTACAATTTAGAGAGCGGCGGGCCCGGTCACTTGCCGATGCAGAATTGGCGGAAGACCGCGTCGAGCACGTCCTCGGCGCCGACCGTGCCGGTGATCGCGCCGAGCGCGTCGGCGGCGATCATCACGTCCACCGCGACCAGCTCGGGCGGGACGGCCGCGAGCACCGCGGGCTGTGCGCGTTCGAGCGCTTCCAGAGCCACCGTCAGGGCCTGGCGATGGCGCTCGCGCGAGATCGCGATTCCGTCCCGCGCTGGCCCTCCGGCCAGCGCCTCGACCGCGCAGGTCAGGTCGTCACGCAGCGTCTCGAGGCCGTCGGCCTTGAGCGCCGAGAATGGCAAGAGCGGCATCTGGAGCGTCCCGAGACTCTGGCAGGACAGCACGGTGGGCAGATCGCGCTTGTTCAGGATCGCGACGCCGGCGCGGTTGCGGCAGAGCTCGATCACGCGCAAATCCTCAGCTTCGAGCGGCCGCGACGAATCGAACACCGCGACGATCAGCTCGGCCTCGGCCGCATGCGCGAGCGTCCGCTCGACTCCGATCCGTTCCACCTCTTCGGCGCTTTCGCGGACGCCGGCGGTGTCCTGAATCACGAGCTGCCAGGGACCGAGGCGAATTGAGTCTTCGATCACGTCGCGGGTGGTGCCCGCGATCGGAGTGACAATCGCGCGCTCCATACCGAGCAGCAGGTTCAGGATACTCGACTTGCCGACATTGGGCTTGCCGATGATCGTGGCACGAGCCCCTTCGCGCATCAGGCGGCCGCGGGCAAAGCTGTCGCGCAGCAGGCGGATATCGGCGATCAAGTCGCCGATCGAGTGCGCGATCGCCTCGCCCGACGGTAGGTCAAGATCTTCGTCGGCAAAGTCGATCGCAGCCTCCAAATGAGCACGAATTCCGATTATCGCCTCACGCAAACGTCCGACGCGCTCAGTCAGTGCCCCACCTAGCTGGGTTATCGCCTGTTGTAGTGCGCTATCGCTCCGCGCGGCGATCAGGTCGGCGATGGCCTCGGCCTCGGTCAAATCAATTCGGCCGTTCAGGAAAGCGCGCCGGCTGAACTCACCGGGTTCGGCCATCCGCGCGCCATGCGCCATCGCGAGCGCAACCACTCTGCGGACCAGGTAGGGACCGCCGTGACATTGAAGCTCGGCGACATCCTCGCCCGTCAGGCTCCTGGGCGCGGGCATGATAACCGCGAGCGCGCGGTCGATCGTCGTGCCCGTCGCGGGGTCGCGGACCTCGCCCAGATAGAGGGTGCGGGGTTTGAGTTCGCGACGGGGACGGAGCGGACGCCAGATCGCGCGCAGGATCGCGGACGCGTCCGGGCCCGAGAGGCGGACGATCGCGACTGCGCCGGTACCGGGTGGTGTGACCGGCGCGACAATGGTGTCCTGGATATACACGCCTGTGCTCAGCGCGCAGCCGTCACGCGCTTGATCCGAAACAGGTCAAAATAGTTGGAGCCGGTTGCCGGGTAACGCTTGACGAATTCGAGACACTCGACCGGCCGCGGATCATCCAGGTTGCGCTCTTCGCGCCGCGACATCATCAGGTAGGCTGCATCTGGCTGACCAGCCAGCCATCGGCAGAGATTCCCGGGGCGAAGCGTCGGCAGATCGATCGGTCTCGCTCCGGCGTAATACGCGGTCTGGCCCTGCGACGAAACCACTGCGAGATCGCCTTGGGCCAACGTGCGGATGTCGGCGCCGGCCAGCTTGAACGCGCGCTGATCGTAGCCGATCGGCCAGAGCGTTCGCGGCAGCATCGTGAGCGCGACGACGATCGCAAACTTGGTTGAGGCCCGATTCCCGCCCACGATCGGGAGCGGTCCAATCCATTCGGACCCGCGCTCGAATCCAATCATGATCCAGCCGAACGTGTACACGATGACATGCTCGATCAGCCGCGGGCCAGTGACCAGGAGCACGAAACTGGTGAGATAGAAGCCCGCGATCAGCAGAAGCAGGCTTTCTTTCCACGAATCGAGGATTTTCGGCCCCGGAGGGCGAGCCCGAGCGCCAGCAGCAACGTCAGGAGGGGGCCCAGCGCTTCCGCCAGATAGTAGAAGGAAAAGACCAGATCGTGCGCAACCTTGAGGAAATAGGCCTGCGGATCAGTCGCCAGAGCCCCGAGCAGGGAGACGGTGCCGGCCTGTCTCAACGCCTGCCAGGGAGCCTTGTTGGAGGCGGTCTCCATCACGCTCATGGCAACGCTGTTGTTGAACTCGCGACTGACCGTCCAGCGCCCGGTCGCACGGTGAAGGTAAAGTAGATACGGCGAGGCGACGGTCAGGAAGGTAGCTGCCAGCAGCGCCGCCCATGCAAGGCCCTGTGTGATGCGCCATCGCCGCCAGACCCACGCCCCGGCGATCACAAACCCGCCGCCGACCGCAAGGAAGCCGAACCCTTCAGCGCGATAGAGATAGGCAAGGCCGCCGACCACTCCCGCCGCCGCCACCATCGCGAGACTTTCGCGCTCGATTGCGGAGATCAGCAGGCAAAGCGCCGCCACCATCAGGCATACATAGCCCGCCTCCGTCCTCACCGACGACGAATATTCGGCCATCAAGGGATGGATAACCGTGATGGCAGCCGCACCGAGCGCGTATGATCGGACCTGAAGGACTTGCCGGATCAGCAGATAGACCAGCGGTATCGTGATGGTTCCGAAGAACGTCGAGAGCAGGTCACCGCTTAACTCCCAATTGGGGACGAGCGGATGGACCAGCGCCATCAGCCACGGATACAGCGGGGAGAAGATCGACCCGAGGGCTCCCGTCCGATCTCCGGCGGCGAAATCCCGCGCCATCCGAACATACTCGGGACCGTCGGCGGAGATACAGTAGCTGGCGAAAACGAGGTAGAGGCGGATCGCCAGCCCGATCGCGGTCAGGGCCATCACGGCTGGTCCGTCGGCTAAATTGCGCAACGCCCTTGCTACGGTCCGGTCCATGTGGTTCGATTGCATGTTCGGCCCAGCCGCGCAGGCAGTCAGACAAGCATTCGTTACGACCAATGAAAAGAACCTACCAGCCGCACAATCGAAAACGAACACGGAAACACGGTTTTCTGGCCCGGATGGCTTCGCCGGGCGGACGCCAGGTGCTCAAGCGACGGCGCGCCAAGGGCCGCAAGCGACTGGCGATAACGATCCCGCCCAAGCAGCCGGGCTGAACACGGAACGCCTTTCGCGCAGCTTCGGCGCCGCCGATCGGCTGAAGGCCAGCGCGGATTTCGTGCGTATCCAACGCCGTGGCTTGCGCTCGCAGACCGAGCATTTCGTGCTCTACGCGCTGCGATCGGCCGAGTTCGAGCGCGCCCGGCTGGGGGTCGCGGTCTCGCGACGAATCGGTAACGCGGTGGTACGCAACCGGCTCAAACGGCGGCTGCGCGAGTGCTTCCGGCTCGATCTGCGCCCGATCATGCCGGCCGACAGTGCGCTGGTTGTAATCGCGCGCGCGGGCGCCGGCGGAATTGGAACCCCCACTATCAAGGCAGAGCTTGCGGCTGCTACTTTGATCCTGAGCAAAAGGATGAAGGCCCAGCCTTGACGCCCCGACCGTCGCTAAAAGTCACCGCTCTCAAAGCGCCGCGCGCGATCGTGGCCGCCGCAGTTCACGTCTATCGTCTGCTGCTGTCACCCCTGATGGTCAGCCTGTTCGGGCCGGCCTGCCGTTTCGAGCCCTCGTGCTCCGAGTATGCGCACCTGGCGATTAACGAGCATGGAATCAGCCGCGGCGGCTATCTGGCCGCACGCCGGCTCCTGCGCTGCCGCCCGCTGGGCGGCCACGGCTATGATCCGGTGCCGCATCGCGCCGACCACCTGGCGCCAAGTCGTAATGGGTCCTGAGGAAAGAACACTTTGGAAACCCGGATTCTGATCGCGGTTATCCTCTCGCTGGGGCTGGTCGTAGCCTATCAGGAGCTGGTGCTGAAGCGGCTCTACCCGCCACCGGAACGCCAGGCCGCTCCCGTGCCGACTGCGCAAGGCGTCACCTCCACGCCGGAGAACGCAGCCATTCCAATCGTCGCGCCGCCCCCCGCCGCCTTAGGGACTCACCTTGCTGCCGCGCCCGCGCTTGCGCGTGCCGCGGAGCGCGACTTCGAGGTCGATACCGAACTCTTCGAGGCCGTGTTCACTAGCCACGGCGCCCGCTTGAAGAGTTTCAAGCTCAAGAAGTTTCGTGAAACCTCGGCGGCCGACAGTCCGTGGTATCAGATGGTGAAGCCGGCGCCCGGCGGCAGCCTGCCGCTGGGCGTGGTGATCAAGCTCGGCGCGGCGAGCCTGGATGATCAGGCGCTGGACTACACGAGCGACGCGCCCGCGCGGGTCATGCTCAACTCGGGCGAGAAAGCGGTGGTCGCCTTCAGTGCTCAGGCTCCGGCCGGCCTGACGATCAGGAAGACCTTCACCTTCAGTGCCGGCAGCTACGCGTTCGACATGACCGTGGATCAAAGCGGCGGCGCGCCGGAGGCGATAGGCCTCACGATGGCGCAGCCGCTCACCGCGCACGCGGGTTACTACGATATCCCCGAGATTCAGGCTTATGTTGGCGACCATGCGATCGTCGAGGCGCAGAAAGCCCTCACCAAGGGCGTCGAGCCGGCGCAAGGGGCAATTGTCTACGCCGGCTTTGGCGATCGTTACTTCCTGTCGGTATTCCTGCCGCAGAGCACTTCGCCCGGAACGCTCGACATGTCGTTCAACGGCACCCAGGCCGACGCCCAGGTATTCTTCGCGGGCGCTCACCAGCTCAGCACGCTTGTCTATATGGGCCCCAAACAGATCGACCTGCTGGAGGCGGTCGATCCGCGGCTCAGCAAGGCGATCGATTTCGGTTGGACCGGAATCCTCGCGTTGGTGTTCCTCCGAACGCTCAAGTTTTTCCATCTGATCGCGCCGAACTACGGCCTGGATATTATCCTGCTGACGCTCGGGATCCGCCTCGCGCTGCTGCCGATGTCGATTCGCAGCCAGCGGTCGATGATCCGGATGCAACGCCTGCAGCCCCAGATTGCGAAGATTCGCGAAAAGTTCGCCGACGATCAGGAGCGCCTGCAGCGCGAGATGGTCGACCTCTACAAGCGCAACCACGTCAACCCGCTGGGCGGATGCGCTCCGATGATCCTGCAATTGCCGGTCTTCATCGGATTGTATGAAGCGCTGCTCAACTCCGTCGAGCTGCGCCATGCGCCGTTCATTGGATGGATCACCGATCTCTCGGTGCCCGATTGCCTGAAGATCGCCGGGATGCCGACGCTGCCGATGACCCATTGCGGCGGAATCCCGGTGCTGGTGTTGCTGATGGGCGTGAGCACCTTTCTGCAGCAGTGGATGATGCCAACGTCGCCCGATCCCAATCAGCAGCGGATGATGATGCTCTCGCCGTTAATTTTCACCGTGATGCTGGTGAATTTCCCGGCCGGCCTATCGCTCTATTACCTCTCATCCAACGTGCTCGGGATCGTGCAGCAATTCGTTCTCAACCGTGAGTTCAAACAGGTACCCGCGGTGGCAACCGCATGAGCGCCAAAGATTCCGTTGAAGTAACCGCTCCTACCGTTGACGACGCCGTCAGTCAGGCGCTCATTCAGCTCGGCGCGACTAAGACGACGTGGTGATCGAGGTCTTGAGCACGCCGCGCTCGGGCCTGCTGGGATTGGGTTCGCGCGAGGCGCGTGTGCGCGTCAGCCTCCGACCCACCGAGGGCGCGCATAGCGAGGCCCAGTCGCCGCCACCGGCGCCCGCGCGCCGCGCGCAGTCCGAATCGCTGGCCAGCCCGCAACCGGTCAAGGCCCGCGGGCCGGAGCCCAGCCGCGAGCCGAGGCGCGAAGCCCCGCGCCCGCCGCGCGATGAGCCCGCCGAAGCAGGACCGGAAGCAGAGCGCGCCGAACCCGGTCGCCCGCCCGCCAACATGGCGGAACAGGAACGCGAAGCGACCGCGATCCTTGCGCAAATCCTCGAGCTGATGGGCGAGAAGGCCGAGGTTCGCGTGACCGCGAGCGACGCGGAGGCGATCGAGATCGAAATCAAGGGCGACGGCTCGGGAATCCTGATCGGACGCCACGGCCAGACCCTCGACGCGCTCGAATATCTCCTCAACCGGGTAGTCGCGCGCAAAATCAAGGACGCAGTCGCGGTCGTGATCGACACCGAGAGCTACCGCGCCCGCCGGCGTAGTCAGCTGGAGCGGATGGCGCTCTCGATGGGCGAGCGGACCAAGCGCGAGCACACCAAGATGGTGATGGAGCCGATGGCGCCGCGCGACCGGCGGATCGTGCATCTCACGCTTAAGGACGATCCCCTCCTGACGACGCGTTCGACCGGCGAGGGCTATATGCGTACCGTCGAGATTCTGCCGGTCGAGGGCCGGCCGGAGCGCGGCGGCGACCGGGGCGGGGGCGGCGGCAGTGGTGGCGGCGGTGGCGGGAATCGAGGTCGCGGCCGTCCGCGCGAGCGCGAGACCGAAGCGCCGGTCGGCCAGCAGGGCGGCTTCGCGCGGGGTCAGAAGCGGATCGTCTGAGATCCTGGCCGTTGCACTCCTGAGTCCCGCATAATGGACAGCCGCGCCAGGTGAACATTGGCTGGCTGGTCTTGGGCCCGCGTAATCGGCTCTGGATTGACACACGCTCTTGTGGTGCGAAGCTCCGGCGGCATCGAGCGAGCGCAATCGCAGTTCGGGGTTTTGCAAGCGACACGATGTAGTCGCGCCTGACAAAACAGCCCACGCGGGGGACTACTGGGCAAGAAGATGATCCGGGGGACGCGCATCGGAGCGCTGCTCGCCAGTGGCGCGATCCCGGGTCTGGCCGACCAACGCCACCTGCACGTTCAACGGGACGTTCACCGTCGATAACTCGGGCGCCGCGACCGCCTCGGGCACCTCGTCCTGCTCGGTCTCCGGCCCCACCGCCTCCGGCCTCACCTCTGCCAACGGCAGCGGCAATCGCAATAGCGGAGCTTCTGCGTCCGCTAGCGATGATGCCTTCGCGGCGTGTCCATCTTCCCCCTGACTTCGACTGACTGCGGGCTTCCGAACGCGTCGTCAGAGATCTGGATCACGTCGTCGTCTTTGCCGTTGATTGAAGGCGAGAAAGTCACCTGGACGGTGCACGGCGAACCCTTCACCAGTTGCCCGACGCAGCTTTGGCTGACCGAGTAGTCGGAGTTGGAGCTAGAGAAGTCCTGGATCGTTATGGGCACATCATATCGGTTCGTAATGACAAAGCTCTTCGTGACGCTTGGGTTCGAGCCGTTCATATTGACGCTCCCGAAGTTGAGGGTTTTCGGTTGAATACCCAAAGAACCCACGAAGCCGGTCCCGAACATTGAGGTGCTCTGGGGACTGTTCGCGGCGTTGTCGTTGAGCGTCAGGGTCGCCGACCGACTGCCAGCGGCCGTGGGCGAGAATGCCACCGTTAGCTGGCATGAGCCTTCCGCTGCGACCTTGCCGTTGCAGCCGTCGTTTTGAATGACGAAGTCGCCGGCGTTGGAGCCACCCATCGACTCGCCGGTTATGCAGACGCCCTGCGTGCTCCTGTTGGTCAAGGTTATGGTCTGGGTGACGGTATCCGCATTCGAGCCGAAGATGACCACGCTGCCGAAGAAGACCGATGCCGGTCTGACTCTGAGGTTGCGGCCAGTCGGCGCGCAAGGCTGAGGAGTGGGTGTCGGGGTCGGGGGCGCTGGAGTTGGGGCCACAGGTGTCGGCGTAGCCGTGGGGCTCGGAGGCACCGGAGTCGGAGTTGCTGGTACAGGCGTCGGCGTATCAGTTGGTACTGGTGTCGGACTCGGGCTCGGCGTGGCAATCGGGGTCGGGGTCGGTGTGGGAGTAGGAGTCGGCGTGGGGGTCGGGGTCGGTGTGGGGGTAGGAGTCGAAGTCTGCGTTGGAGTAGAAGTCGGCACAGCTCCCAGTTCGTAGGCTCCGACATCGCACGCGGCGCCCACCGGCCGGCCGAAGCCGCGCTCGTCGGTAACCGGCGGCGGGCAGTTGACCGCATCGTCAATCGCCGGGCTTCCCGCCAGAAGCGCTTCGGTATCGAGGAACAGCGGGCCGCCGTTGTACTGCAAGGGGCCCAGCAGCGGATTGGTGTTCTGCAGATCGCCCCCCACAATCGGAACGCAGGTCGCTCCACTATCGATATTGTTGCCGTCGGAGTGGATGCCGCCTTCGCAGTTGTCGGGGGTGCCGTTAGAAATGATGCTGTTCTGGACCTCGATCTCGCCGCCCGAGCCGAAGGCGCTGCCACCGCCAGCCGCGCTGTTGCCGTTCACGGTCACGCTCTGAATCAACAGATACGAATTGTTCCAGACAGCTCCGCCGTTGGCGACGGCAGTGTTGGCCGCGAGCGTAGCGTTGGTGAATTCCATGAAGCCGCTGTTCCATGCGGCGCCGCCGTTGCCCCGGAATTGCTGTTGCTGATGGTGACGTTAGTCACGTAAGTGGAGGTGGAGGGGCTGTTCCAGATGCCTCCGCCGTCCCCGGTCGCCTGGTTGGAATCGAGGGTGGCGTTCTGGATTTGGGTCCGGTCGCCGTCGGCGTAGATGGCGCCGCCGTTGGTACCGCTCTGGTTGCTGGAAATAGTGCCGCCACCGGTCGTCGGCGCGGGCTGGTTGCTGTTGTCCAGATAAACACTCCCGAGACTGTTCCATACCCCGCCGCCCTCGGCGGTCGCAGTGTTGCCGTTAATCGTGTAACTGCCGTCGAAGTAAGTGGAGCCAGTCTCGTTGGCCAGCCCTCCGCCGGTGACAGCCTGATTGTCCGTGAACGTGACATCGGTCAAATAAACGGCTGAATCATTGTTGAACAGCGCGCCGCCCGGGCCATTCGTCACGCAATTGGTGATCACGAGGTCGGTCGAGGTGAAGTCACTGTCGGTGACCAGGATCCCGCCGCCGCCATCGCCAGTGGCGTCGAGACCATTTTGGACGGTGACGCCGTCCATCTCGAACGTGCCGAAGGACATGTTGAAGACTCCGACCAGCTGATTGCCGTCGATGATGGTGGAGTTGGAGCCGGCGCCAACAATCGTTACGCTGCTGAACTCCAGGTCCAGCGACGCCCCAATGCTCAGCACGTAGGTGCCGGCGGGAACGTCGATGGTGCTCGTTCCGAAAGACGCGTTGGCGGCGTCGATCGCCTCGCGCAGAGCGCAATCGCCGGGATTGCAGGCGCCGCTGTCGCGGTCGGTGGTCGTGGTCACATTAAAGGTGGCGGCGCCGGATGAACCCGCGCCCGCCGCCAGAAGGAGCAGGACAACCGGAAGAACGATGAACCGGCGGCGCGTGACCGGCGAGGTTTTATCGAGGGTCACGGAGTGTTCAAGTATGGCCATGGTCTTCTCCCCACATTGGCGCCGGGTTCGGGATTGCCGCGAAACTGCGCACCCTTTTTGGCGACATCCAGGCGTTGAAACAAACTGTAGATAATATCTACAAATAGGTCAAGTGGATGCGGCAGTACACCGCTTGGCATTATTTGGAGGGAAAATCGCCGCAACGAAGCATCTGGGCGGAGCGCAAGCCGCCGCGGCGTGTCACGAGTCCAGGTAGCGTGAGATCAGCGGGCGAGGTCTTCGGCCACGTCGGCTTCGTCCGCCGCGCCGGAACTGCGCTCGATCTCAGGCCGGTCCGCTCGAAACGCGCTGGCGGGAAGATTGCGGCGCGCGGTGTCCCTGGCTATCCGGGTCTTGACGCCTTCGAAGGCATCATCCGAAGGCGCCATCGCCCCCGCCACGGTCCGTCTCAGGTTCCGGAAGGTTAACCGCGCTCCGTCAGCCCGTGCTGTTTCATCCGCCACAGCAGGTGGTCGATACGATCCTGGCCGAAGAACGCCTCGCCTTGAAACACGAACAGCGGCACTCCCCAGTGGCCGGCGGCCTGTTGAGCGGCGGCGTTGGCTTCGATCTCGCGATCGTAGCGGGCCGGATCAGCCGCGATCGCCGCGTCGAGCTCGGCGAGACTTAGCCCCGCTTCGTCAGCGGCCCTCTTAAGATGATCGCCCTGATGCCAGTTACGAATATCCCCGGACCAGATCGCGCGCGCCGCGCTGACGATAAAGGGCAAGCCGCGCCCCTTCTCGGTGGCCGCAACTCCAAGGCGCGAGACGCGATGAATATACGGCTGATCCACAGCGACCTCGCCGCTGGCCAGGTCCATCACGATCGGATCGGGGTACGGCCAGCTATACGGGATGCCGTGCATCTGCGCGATTCGCATCGTGTCGCGCATCAGGTACGGCGGCCACAGGGGATTCACGCGTTTGAAGAAGCCGGGGATGCGGAGCGCGATCGGCAGGACGATGCGGACATTTGGGGCGGCGTCGTAACGCGCCACCAGCTCCGCGATTTGCGGCGTGGCGAGATAGGAATACGGGCTGCGGAACGAAAAATAGAAGTCGAAAGCTACGCTCATGGCGAACTCCCGCCGCGCCCGGCTCTCAGCGACAGACAGGTCTGGACGAGGTCACCCGTCGATACGGCAGCAAGCCCGCGAACATTTCCAGTCCCTCACGCGTTGGGATCGAGCCCCCACTTCACCTTGTTGGCCGCGATCTGCTCGGGCGTGGGATGTTCGACCTGCACGAACGCCTGGACCTTGAACTGGTCGGCGAGTTCGAGGGTCTTGTGGTTCAGCGCGATGTCGTCTTTGAGCACCTCCGGCACCGCCGGCTCCTCAAAGATCGCCTGCCACGGGCATTCCGGCTCGCAGGCGCCGCAATCGATGCATTCGTCGGGGTTTATGTACAACTGATTGGGGAACTGCACCTTGTCGGCGCCGACATACGCGTAAATGCAATCGACCGGGCAGACGCTGACGCATCCGGTGTCAACGCAATCCCGGCAGAGCCTGGTGATTGTCCATGGCATAGCCGCATCTCTCCTGTCACGGGCGTCCCAAGTTCATAACCATCGTGGCCCAAGTCCATAATGAACCCGGCGGGCCCGGCACGCAAAGTTAGCGCCCCCAGAGGCGGGATTCAAACCCTTTGATCCGCCGTCGGCGGGCCGCTGCGCCGCCGCGACTGGCGACGCCCTAAAGCTCCGCCCGCGGCGTCCTCGATTCAGATCACCGCGTCGCGCTTGAGGCCTTCGATCTCGCGGTCACTGAGACCCAGCAGCTCCCCGTATACGCGACGGTTGTCGTGACCGATTCCCACCGACCCGCGGACCACCTTGCCCGGCGTGAGCGAGAATTTCGGCGCGATTCCCGTCCCCTTCACGCGGCCTACGAGCTCGTCCTCCCACTCGAGATGCGTCCCGCGCGCTTGATAGTGCGGGTCTTCCGCCATGTCCTTGCTCGACATGATCGGCGAGCAGGCGACTTTGGCTTCGTTCATGATTTGCACGACCTCGGCCACGGTCCGTTCGTTGATCCATCCGCGCAGGATTGCATCGAACTCGATTCCTTCGATCGCTTCGAGGTTGACCCGTGCGCTCTGCCATTTCGGTTCTCCCGGATCCAGTCCGATCACCCGGCACAACCGCTCGTACACCTCCGATAGCGCGCCGAGCACGACCCATCCGTCGGACGCGCGGAAACTGTCGAGCGGCTGGAAGCCCAGGGCCTTGTTGCCCGATCGCTCGCGCACGATTCCCTCGCGAAAATACTCGACCATCGTGCCGCCGAGAACGTGATGGATCGCCTCGAACTGGGCGACATCGATGGCCTGGCCCTTGCCGCTCGAACGCGCGTAGGTGAGCCCCGCCAGCGACGACCAGAGCGTGAACAACGCCGTGAGGTAGTCACCCACCCACGGCGCGGCGCGGGTCGGCGGCGTCGGATCGGGATAGCCGGTCTGGTACATCGTGCCGCCGAACGCCTGGCCGACGATATCGTACGACGCGCGGCTGACGTAGGCGGGATGCCCGCTCTGGCCGTAGCCCGAGGTATGCGCGATCACGAGCCGCGGATTGACCTGCCACACCGCGGCGTCGTCGAGGCCCCATTTGTGATAGGTCCCCGGCTTGGAACTCTCCATCCAGATTTCGGCGCGCTCGACCAGCCGGATAAAAATCTCGTGGCCGCGCGGCTTCGACAGATCGAGCGTGACGCAGAAGACGTTGCGCCGCTCCTGCACCCAGTTGGTCGCGATCGGCGGGCTGCCGTCACGCGTCGGGAGCCGGATGCCGAGCGTGCGCCATCCGACGTCGCCCACGCCGGGCCGTTCGATCTGGATCACCTCGGCGCCCATCTCGGCCGCCAGCGCGGCCGCGAACGGCTGCGCGACGAGCGTGCCGCTCGAAACGATTTTCACCCCCTGCAGCGGTCCAAAAGCTTCGGGAACCAGCGTCTGGTCGGCCATAACTTCTCGCCTCTGCCGAATCATGCATGCGCTTGCGCCCTTAGATCAAATCTTGGCGCCGCGAAGTGGGGCCGGCGTTCCGCCGGCCTCTGTGTACGCTCGCCTCCTCAAGTACAATGGAAGCAGAAATCTAAAACGTCCGCGACCCGGGCGGTCAGGATTCGGAAATGAGCAATCTCTACGACGAAGCCAAAGGTAAACGCATGGAGACCGACAGCATGGGCGCTATCGAGGTGCCCGCCGGCGCATATTGGGGCGCGCAGACGCAGCGCTCGCTGACCTACTTCGCGCACGGACACGACCGGATGCCGCGCTCCGTGATCCGCGCGATGGGCCTGCTGAAGAAGGCCGCCGCCGAGGTCAATCGCGATCTCGGCTCGATTCCGCCCGACCGGGCCGAGCTGGTCATCCGCGCGGCCGACGAGGTGATCGAGGGCAAACTCGACGATCATTTCCCGCTGCGCATCTGGCAGACCGGCAGCGGCACGCAGACCAACATGAACGCCAACGAAGTGATCTCGAATCGCGCGATCGAGCTGGCCGGCGGCAAAATGGGCAGCAAGACGCCGATCCATCCCAACGATCACGTGAATATGGCGCAGTCCTCGAACGATACGTTCCCGACCGCGATGCATATCGCGGCGGCGCAGGAGCTGAATCAGCGGCTCATTCCGGCAGTCACCAAACTCCGCGACGCGCTCCAGGCCAAGTCGGTGGAGTATCGCGAGATCGTGAAAATCGGCCGCACGCATCTGATGGACGCGGTTCCGCTCACGCTGGGGCAGGAATTCTCCGGCTACGTCGCACAACTCGACTACGACTTGAAGCGCATCACGATGATCCTGCCCGATATCTACGAACTCGCGATCGGCGGCACTGCGGTCGGCACCGGCCTAAATACCCATCCGCAATTCGCGGAGCGCATGGCTAAGCGCATCGCGGAACTCACCGGGCTGCCGTTCGTCTCGGCGCCCAACAAGTTCGCGGCGCTCGCGGCGCATGACGCGCTGGTGATGGCGAGCGGAGCGATCAAGACCCTGGCCTGCTCGCTGATGAAAATCGCCAACGATATCCGCTGGATGGGCTCCGGGCCGCGCTGCGGGCTGGGCGAGCTGCAACTGCCCGAGAACGAACCAGGCTCATCGATTATGCCCGGTAAGGTGAATCCCACGCAGTCCGAAGCGATGACGATGATCTGCGTGCAGGTGATCGGCAACGACACCGCGATCACGATCGCGGGCTCGCAGGGCAACTTCGAGCTCAACGTCTTCAAGCCACTGATAATCCACAATCTGCTGCACTCGGTGACGCTGCTCGCCGATTCGTGCCGCTCGTTCACCGACTATTGCGTGGCCGGGCTCAAGCCCAACCTCGAGCAACTGCGCCGCAACGTGAGCGAATCCCTGATGCTGGTCACGGCGCTGAGCCCGCATATCGGCTACGACAAAGCTGCGCAGGTCGCCAAGAAAGCCCACGCCGAGGGCAAGACGCTGCGCCAGGTCGCCGTAGAATTGGGCTTTCTGAAAGGCGAAGAATTCGATCGCCTCGTAAAGCCGGAAAAGATGCTCGGCCCGGAGGGGTAGGGCTCAAGCGGACGCCGCGGCGGCGCTCAATTGGCGATCGTTTCGCCTCGGTCGGTTCACATCCTGAAGACGCCGAAGCCTGATACCTCCGCAATCGGCGCGCTCAGCGCGGCCGCGAGGCCGAGCGCGAGCGCGGCGCGCGTTTCGAGCGGATCGAGCACGCCGTCGTCCCACAGGCGCGCGCTCGAATAGTAACAACTCGATTCGCGCTCGTACTTCTCCAGCGTCGGGCGCATGAACTCCTGCTGCTCCTTCTCGCTCATGGTCTGGCCGGTGCGCTTTAACTGATCGAGCTTGACCGTCAGCAGCGTATTCGCCGCCTGCTCGCCGCCCATCACGGAGATCCGCGCGTTGGGCCACATGAACAGCAGGCGCGGCGAGTACGCCCGCCCGCACATCCCATAGTTGCCGGCGCCGTTGCTACGCGCCGATGATCACGGTGAACTTCGGCACCTGGGCGTTGGCGACCGCGTTGACCATCTTGGCGCCGTCCTTCGCGATCCCGCCCTGCTCGTAACGCTTGCCGACGATGAAGCCGGTGATGTTCTGCAGAAACAGCAGCGGGATGCGGCGCGCGCAGCACAACTCGATAAAGTGCGTCGCCTTGAGGGCCGACTCGCTGAACAGCACGCCGTTGTTCGCGATGATCCCGACCGGATAGCCGTGGATGCGCGCGAAGCCGGTGACCAGCGTGGTCCCATAGCGCGCCTTGAACTCGTGCATCCGGCTGCCGTCGACGAGGCGCGCGATCACCTCGCGCACATCGTAGGGCTTGCGCGTATCGGCCGGGATGATCCCGTAAAGCTCGGCCGGATCGTAGTAGGGATCTTCCGGCTCGTCTGCGTCGGCGGCGCTGACGTCCGCGGTCCCAGGTTGTCCAAAATCGAGCGCGCGATTTCGAGCGCGTGCTCGTCGTCGTCGGCCAGATAGTCGCTCACGCCGGAGAGGCGGGTGTGAACGTCGCCGCCGCCCAGCTCTTCGGCGCTGACTTCCTCGCCGGTCGCGGCGCGTACCAGCGGCGGACCGGCGAGAAAGATCGTGCCCTGCTCGCGGACGATCACGTTCTCGTCGCACATCGCGGGCACGTACGCGCCGCCCGCGGTGCAGGAGCCCATCACCACCGCGACCTGCGCGATTCCGGCCGCCGACATCCGCGCCTGATTGTAGAAAATCCGGCCGAAGTGATCGCGATCGGGAAAGACCTCGGCCTGCAGCGGCAGGAACGCGCCGCCCGAATCGACCAGGTAGACGCACGGCAGCCGGTTCTCGATCGCGATTTCCTGCGCGCGCAGATGCTTCTTCACGGTGATCGGATAATACGTGCCGCCCTTGACGGTCGCGTCGTTGGCCACGACCATCACTTCGCGCCCGTGCACCCGTCCGATGCCGGTGACGATTCCCGCCGCCGGCGGGTCGTCTTCGTACATGCCCCATCCGGCCAGCGCTGAAAGCTCCAGAAACGCGCTCTCGGGATCGAGCAGCCGCTTCACGCGCTCGCGCACCAGCAGCTTGCCGCGCTCGCTGATGGCGCTTGCGCGCCTCTTCGGAACCGCCGATGCGAATCCGCTCGATGTCCGCGCGCAATTTCTTGACCGCCGCTTCCGTCGACTTCGCGATTGCGCCGGAACTCGGCGCTCGACGGGTTGATCCGCGATTCGATTCGTTCCATCTTCTGTGCTTCTCTCGCGCCGGTTATCGCTTCCCCGGTTCGTACTTTGGGTAGATATTAGCCTGAGGAAGTGACTGTGCGCGAAGGGCCGTGACGTTGGCCAACTGACGATGCGAGAACGCGATCTCAGAGCGCTCGAATTCGACAAGGTGCTCGCGCTGGTGGCGGCTTATGCCGCCTCGGAGCCGGGCCGCGCCGTGCTCCTGGCGGCTGCGGCCCTCGACCGACCCGGACGAGGTTCGCGCGCGGCTGCGCCTGACTGCCGAGCTGGTGGAACTCCGCGCGCACGCGGGCTCGTTCCCGATGCAGGAATTCGCCGACCAGCGCGCAATCCTGCTGGTGGCGGCGCGCGAGGGCGCGGTGCTCGACGGCGTGGCGCTGGTCGCGGTGCGCGACTTCGTGCTGGCGGCGCGCCAGGCCGAGGCGTTCACCCGCTCGCGGGTCGAGTCGCTGCCAAACCTCGCGACGCTCGCGCACAGCCTGGTCGCGCCCAAGGAACTCGCCGACGCACTGCTCCGCGCGCTCGAAGACGACGGCGGCCTGCTCGACGACGCCAGCCATGACTTAAAGCGCCTGCGCAATCGCTTGCGCGAAGAGCGGGTCGATCTGGAGTCGCGGCTGGTCCGCGCGCTCAACGCGGGCGGGATGGAGCCGTTCGTCTCGGACAATATCGTCACGGTCCGCAACCGCCGCTTCGTCCTGCCGCTCAAGCTCAACTACGCAGAGAAGCTCGACGGGATCGTGCAGGACCGCTCGATCTCGGGCGAGACGCTGTTCGTCGAGCCGATGTGGGCGGTCGAGCTGAACAACCGCCTGATGATGCTCGAGCGGGAAGCCGAAGCCGAGGAGCGGCGCATCCTGGCCCATCTGACCGCGATGGTGCGCGGCTACGCGCGCGAGCTGGCGATCACGTTCGAAGCGATGGTCGCGCTGGACGCCCTCAACGCGCGCGCGATCTTCGGCGAGCGCTTCGGGCGCGATCGAGCCGGAGATCACCGAGGGCGCGATGGAACTGATCGACGCGCGCCATCCGCTGCTGATCCAGAGCGGGCGCGAGGTGGTGCCGATCGACGTCCGAATTCCGCGCCGGCCAGCGCGGAATCGTAATCTCGGGCCCCAATACCGGCGGCAAGACCGTCGCGCTCAAGACCGTCGGGCTGTTCGCGCTGATGGCGCAGGCCGGGATGCTGATTCCGGCCGATCGCCAAAGCCGCGTGACCGTGTTTCGCAGCGTGTTCGCCGATATCGGCGACGCGCAGTCGATCGAGGCCAATCTGTCGAGCTTCGCGGCTCATATCGTCAACCTGACCGAGATCATCCGCGCGCTGGCCGAACCTGCGCTGATAATTCTCGACGAGCCGGGCGCCGGTACCGATCCGGCCGAAGGCGCCGCGCTGACGATCGGCTTGATGAACTATCTTGCGAGCCGCCGATTGCGTGCTCGCGATCGCGACCCACTCGACCGCGGTGAAACTGCACGCTTACTCGCGCGCCGGCTTCGAGGCGGCTGCGGTCGACTTCGACCCCGAGCGCATGACGCCGCTCTATCGGCTCAAGCCGCACACGATCGGACAGAGCTATGGCCTGGCGGTGGCGCGCCGCCTGGGACTGCCTGCCGAAATTATCCGCGCCGCCGAGGAGGCGCGGCCGGCCGGAAGCGTCGAGCTGGAGCAGGCGCTGCAGCGGCTGGACGCCGAGCGCGCCGAGTTGCGCACTCGAATCGAAACGCTGCGCGAGCGTGAAGCCGCGCTCGAAGAGACCCGTAGCCTCGCGACCGAGGAGGCGGAGCGCGCACGCCACAAGATCGCGGCGGACCGCGCGCGAATCCGCGCCGACGCGGCCGGCCTGATCGAGCAGATGCGGCGCGAAGGCAGCGAGCTGCTGGTCGAACTCAAAGTAAAAACGAAGTCGCAGCGCGATCTGAGCCGCTTCGTCGCCGAGGCGCAGGAAAAGTTGGAGCAGGTCGCGCCGGTGCCGCCGCCAGCGCAACCGCTCGCCCCGCAGGAGCCGCTCAAGGTCGGCGACCAGGTCGAGCTCGGGCAGATTCGCGGCGAGTTGCTGATCCTTGAGGAGGGTCGCGCTGTGATCACACGCGGCGGGATGCGGATCGAAGTGGCGCCCGAACGGCTGCGGCGCGCGGCCCAGCAGGCCGCGGCATCGCGAGCGCCCAAGGTCAGCGTGACCGCGGCCGAGCATACGGAGCGGCAGGAGCTGATGCTGATCGGGATGCGCACCACCGACGCGTTGCGCACGCTCGAGGAATTTCTCGACCAGGCCTACCTGACCAATCGCCCCGAGGTGCGCATCGTCCACGGCGTGGGTTCCGGCGCGCTCAGGAAGGCGGTGCGCGAGTATCTCGGCAGCTCGCCGTACTGCGCAGCGTTCCGCGAAGCCGACCCCCATCTCGGCGGCGCCGGCGCCACGGTCGTGCAGCTTAATTTGTAGCGGATCCTTCCCGAAGTAGGGCCGGCGTCTCCTTTGGGTAACTCCAGAGCCAGACAAATCGCTCCGCGTAGATTCTTCGCCTCCGGCAGACGCCTCAGCTCAGAATGACAGCGCCCGCGCCCGTTTGTCTGTCATACTGAAGCGAGCGTAGCGAAGCCGAAGGATCAACGCGAAGCGATGATGGTTTGGCTGAGTCACGCAAAGGTCTCGATAGGGCTTACGAAGCCCGCTCGCAACAGTTGATCATTCTCGAGGTCGATAAGGTCTACGACCCGCTGCGTTCCGAGCCGCGCTTCATCGCGTTGCTGAGAAAAGTCGGCCTCGACCGGTGACGCCAGTGCCTTGAAACCACCCCTGACTCAGAGCGCCGCGCTTCTGTCCTATGCCAGGGTCCAGACTCAATCAGAACCTTCCCATTTAGGGCCATGCGAGCGGAGACATTGAATCTCAGGGCAGGTGTTGTTATGCCGGGGAAGGAACGGCAACTTTTGGCCCAAAGCCGCCGCTTGCCGCCAATGCCGGGAATGACCATGTTGGACCATTGTTGACCAGGTCGCGAGCGCCAGACCTGTCCGGATTTGAAGGAGGAAGCGATGAAGCAAGTTCCGAGCGGAACAGAACTCGCCCGCCCATTCATGCCTGCAAAAGACTTTGATCTCTCCAAGAACTTCTATGAGACGCTGGGCTTCGAAAAGCTTCTTGACGGAGACGTGGCGATCTTCAGGGCCGGTTCCGGCGGTTTCATACTTCAGCGCCATTATCAAAAGGACTGGGCTGAAAACTTTATGATGCAGCTCATGGTCGACGATCTTGACGCTTGGTGGACCCACATTGATGGGCTTGATCTGCCCGGAAAATTCAATGTTCAGCCTCCGCGCGCGCCAGCCATGCAGCCATGGGGCCTTCGGATCGCTTATGTCGTGGATCCATCCGGAGTGCTTTGGCACATTGGCGAACGGCGCGATGGGGCAATACAGGACTAGCGCACCCACGCCGCAAAAGGACTGCTGCCTTCGTATTCGCGAAGGACCATTTGGGGCGATTTCGGCTTCGCACGCGCGCTGCTCAGACGCGAGTCGGCGCGGCGGCTTTCCTGCCAATCAGCATCCACTCGGCGAGATTCAACCTGACGTTGCGGAGGCTTTCGTCGCCCGCGAGCCGGGTAAGCGTGCGATCCATCTCGGCGCGGACGGATTCCGGCGCCACCTTGAACCAGCGCACGCGCACCCATTCGTCGATATCCGACCATCCAACGGGACCAGATTCCAGGATTGGGACCTGAAGGGCAGCGCCGCGGCGTGCGCCCGCACGAAGTGCGCACGGCCACCGATACGCCCGCGCGCTTCCGCCAGCATCGCGAGGGTCAGGTCGGCGCCCGCGGTCCGCTTCGCCACGCCGATCGGCCTCTCCGAAGCAGGGCCGGCGACCCGCCGGCCTGCGCCGGCGAGGTCGCGCAGCCAGGCGCCGTTGCGGCATCCGAGGTCGAGGGTACTGCCGGCAGCTTCAAGCTCGGGCGCGATTGCCGCCAGCCCCGCGATCCGCCGGCGCGTGTAATACACTCCGTCGTCGTGGGTCCCGGCGAGCAGGCTGAAGTGTTCCGCGATTGCCGCGTGGCACGGAGACTTTAGTAGCGGCCGGCTTTGACAACGAACTCCCCGAAATCGACCAGGCGCTTGGCGTGGCACCGGGTCGCGAAGGAAGCTGGTCTGTCACCCTCGCGCGTCTGTCTGTCTGGCGCGCGAAGGGTCCCGGATTCCGGCTGCGGCCCGTTACTTCTCGCGCAGGTCCTTCCACCCACGTTCATCGAGCCGCACGTGCTGAATGGGTACGGGTTGGTCAGCACCGCCGGAATGATCTAAACTCGCCGCTCCGGTACCAGAAGATGGCCCACGAAAAAACGACTGCGAAGAAACGAAGCAGCAAAGCCTCGCCAATCAAGGCCCTGCTGTTCGATCTCGGCAACACGCTCACGTTCCTGGATTACGAACTCCTCGCGCGCGAGTGGGGCCGCCTGGGCGACCGCGAGCTCGATGCGCCCGCGCTGGAGCGGGCCGAATACCAGGGGCGCGCGGCGCTCGATCACTACATGATGAACGCCGCCGGCGCGCCCGATTCCAACCAGGCCAACCGCGACTACTTTCGCGGCTGGATGAACGCCGCCGGAATTCCGCGCGACGAGATGCGCGAGCATGCCCGGGTATTCGGCGAGCTCAACGCCGTGGAAGCCCTCTGGCGCGACGTGCGGCCGGGCACTATCGAGGTCCTTGAGCGCCTCAAGTCGCGCGGCTTCAAGCTCGCGATCGTCTCCAACTCGGATGGCCGCGCCGCCGGCAACGCGCGGCGCTACGGGCTGGCGCCGTACTTCGACGTGATCATCGACTCGCAGGTCGTAGGCGTCGAGAAGCCGGACCCGCAAATCTTCCGCCTCGCGCTCGAAGGGCTGAACGTCGCGGCCGGCGAAGCACTATACGCCGGCGACATCTATTCGATCGACATGGTCGGCGCGCGGGCCGCAGGAATCGCGGGCAAGTTGATCGACCGGCTCAAGTGCTATTCCTGGGTCGAGCACGAGCGGATTACTCACTTCGGCGAGCTCCATCCGCTGGACTAGGAGCGAGGTTCACAATGGGTACGATCAAGGAAATCTCGGACAAGCTGATGAGTGGCGCGGAAACGATCCGCACCACCCATCCCCTGCTGCCCACCGGCGAATCCGAAGAAGTCGCCGACGGTGTCGCGTACTTCCGATGGTTCGCGAACGTGGTCGCGGTCAAGACCGAAGAGGGTCTCGTGCTGGTCGACACCGGCGCCTACTTCAACCAGGAGGCGACGCTGGCGATGCTGCGGCGCTACTCGCCCGACCGCATCGGTACTGCGATCTACACGCACGGTCACGTCGACCACGTCGGCGGGATGCCCGCGATCGTCGCCGAGGCCCAGCGCAATCATGTCGCGCGGCCCAAGGTCGTGGGTAATCGCCTGGTCGCGCCACGCTTCGATCGCTACAAGCGCACCACCGGCTATCAGAACGTGATTAATTCGCGCCAGTTCAGTATCAAGTCGAGTTTCCCTTCTGACTATGTCTATCCCGATACCTACTACGATAATCAACTGAACGTGGTGGCAGGCACGCGTCACTTCGAATGCCATCACGGGCGCGGGGAGACCGACGACGCCACCTGGGTCTATATACCCGAGCGCAAGGTGCTGTGCGCGGGCGATTTTTTCATCTGGTGCGCGCCCAACGCCGGCAATCCGCAAAAGGTCCAGCGCTACGCCAAAGACTGGGCTGACGCGCTGCGCGCGATGGCCAAAACCGGCGCGACCGTCCTCTGTCCCGGGCATGGGCTGCCGATCTTCGGCCTGGTGAACGTGCGTCAGGCGCTGAACGAAACCGCCGATTACCTGCAGAGCCTTAGCGATCAAACCACTAAACTGATGAACGAAGGCGCGACACTCGACGATATTATCCATACCGTCAAGCCGCCCGCCGCGCTGGTCGATCGCCCCTATTTGCAGCCGGTGTACGACGAGCCCGAGTTCGTGGTGCGCAACATCTGGCGGCTGGACGGCGGATGGTACGACGGCATCCCGTCGCATCTGAAGCCCGCTCGCGAAGCCGATCAGGCGCGCGAGATCGCTGCGCTGGCCGGCGGAGTGGACCGCGTAGTCGCGCGCGCGAATGAGAAGCTGGCAGCGGGAGAACTCGAACTCGCCTGTCACCTGATCGATTGGGCGGCGTTCGCCGCCCCCGACGACCAGGCGGTGCACGCCGCGCGCGCGAAAATCTACGGCGCCCGCACCGCGCAGTCGTCCTCGACCATGAGCATCGGCATCTTCGGTTCGGCCGCCCGCGAATCCGCCGAAAAGGCCGGAATTCCGCCCCCGCAAACCCGGCGAGTGTTCTGAGGATTGGTGACGAGCGCAACGGCTGTCACGTAGGCGGCAGCGTGAGTTTGCCCAAAATCGCCGACGTGCGTGCGCCGGTGACGCTCGGCATATTGCCCGGTTCGCCGCGCAGCATCTGATAGCCCAGGATCGCGAACGCGACCGCTTCGAGCGCGTCGCCGTTGACCCCGACCTGCTCGGCGGTCAGCACTTCGACTCCGTCAATTCCGTCCGCAACATTCGCATCAGCGTGGGATTGCGCGCGCCGCCGCCGGTCGCGATTAACTGATCGACCGGGCCCACGGCATCGCGAACCGCCGGCACGCGTCGGCGATCGAGCGCGCGGTGAGGGCCGTCACCGTCGCGATCAGGTCGTCGCCGCGACGCGACAATCCGCGCGCGCGCGCCTCGATCTTCGCCAGATAGTGCGGGCCGAACTGCTCGCGGCCGGTCGATTTGGGCGGCCGGCGGCGGAAATACGGGTCGCGCATCAGCTCGGCGAGCAGCGTCGCGCTCACCTTCCGCGCGCAGCCATTTTTCCGTCGCGATCCATCCGCAGCCGGCCGCGCGAGCAGCTTGCGCGCGAGCGCATCGATCAGCATCACGCCGGGCCCGGTATCGAACGCGATCACGCGCCGGTCACCGGGACGCGCCGCGGCGGCAGATAGGTCAGATTGCGCGATTCCCCCGATATTTTGCACCGCGCGGCCGAGCTTCCGATCGCCGAAGAGCCACAGATGCGCGAGCGGGGCGAGCGGCGCGGCTTCGCCGCCGAGCGCGATATCCATCAGGCGAAAATCCGCGACCACCGGCAGCCGTCATCGCGGCGATCACTGCGGACTCGCCGAGCTGGAGCGTCGAGGGGGTCTGCCCGCGCGCGGCGGTTCGCGGCGGCAGATGGAAACAACGTATGGCCGTGCGAGCCGATAAAGCTCAGCCGTTCGAGCGGGATTCCGGCGCGGCGCGCAATCTGCATCGCGGCGCGGCCGAAAGCATGGCCCAGCTCGGAATTGAGCGCGGAAATCTCAGCGGTGCCGACGCCATCACCGGCCGCGGCCCGCAGCAGCCGCGCGCGCAGGCGTTCGGCATATCGAGAATTCGCAAACGCGATCAGGCGCGCCGGCGGACTATGCTGCTCGTTGATCTCAACAATCGCGGCGCTGATTCCATCGTGCGAGGTGCCGGACATCAGCCCGATCGCGCGCACCGTCCGGGCCGCCAGCGTCACCGTGACGCCGCTCATCGATCATGCTCGTCGATGGCTTCATTCGGCGCTTCATCCCCTTCGTCCTGCGGACCTTCAATTCTGAGTCGCGCATCCTTATACGACGAGAGAATCAGGCGCCATCCGCTCGGAAGCTCCAGCGTTCCCGCCTCACGATGACTCTCGGGTTCGATCACGATTTTGCGCCCACCGTGCCATTGCACGAGCAGCATCTGATGTCCGATCTGGCGGCCGGTCACGCGATCAATCGCGAAATCGCCGTAAAAGGTACTCGTGCGCAGATCGGAAAATGCAGTCCGCAAGCGCTCCTGATCGAGTGCGCCCGCGGTCCTGAGCGCCGCGCCGGTGAGCACGCCCAGCGGCGTAAGCCTGCGCGGCCGGATAATCAATATGGACCGACGGCGCAGCCGCGCGCATCCGGCGCGCGAATTCCTGCGGCGTCGGCCCGATCTCCGGAGTGATCGCGACCGCTTCCTCCCATCCGCTCGGCCCGACGATACCGTCGGCATGCTCGCCCAGCGCCGCGCCGAAACCGGTGACGCCCGCCGCGACACAACAGAGCACCGGGATATGCAAGTCCGGCGACGTCACCACGCGCATCAGCTCGAACGTCTTCGTCGAAGCTGCCCGCGGCGACAGCGCGTTGATCCGCGAGCGTTTGAGCGCGCGGCAGCAGCCGGTCCCAGACCCGGTCGCGGCCGGCCGCCGTGTATTTCAGCCGCACGCGCACGCCGCGCCGCCAGGCCTGGCGTCGCCTGCAGGCGCGCTCGAAGCCGGTGGCCACGTCGCGCGCGAAGGGCGTTCTGGACGCCACGATCGCGACCCGCTTGCGCCAGAACTTGAGCGTGCTCAGCAGCCGCAAAAACGGCAGCAGGTAGTCACTGGCCGGGACTGAGTATTCCGACGATAAGGCGGTAGTCGCGGTTGTATAGCTCGTCGCCGGCGCCGCCATGATTCACCATCGTCATGCCCGCGCCTTCCGCGATCGGCGCGGCCACGCGCGCGAGCCGGCTCGAATAGGGGCCGAAGATCAGGTCGGCGCGCCGCTCGCCGCACAGCCAGCGATAGATTTCCGCGGCGCGCGCCGGCTCGCTCCGGTCGTCGCGGCATTCGAGCGCCAGCCGGTAGCGGCGGCCGCCGACCTGAGTCCGCCCGCCGCTTCGGTGTCCGCGACGAACAGCCGCAGCGCGGCCTCGGCCTGACGGCCCAGCTCGGCATACGCGCCGCTTAGCGAGAGCGAGAGGCCGATGCGTGAGGGTGGCGGCGTCCGTCGCCGGCTTCCTTGCGCGATCAGAGCGCGACTTCCGCGATGCCGCCCTTGATCACCGCGGCGCCGTCGGGATTCAGGGTCTCGTAGGCATAGAGCATGCGGCCGGTCTTCTCGCCCTCGCGCCAGATTTTGGTCGTGATCGTCTGGCCGGGCAGCACCGGCTTGGTAAAGCGCACGCGCAGGCGCTTGAGCCGGGTCGGATCGCCGCCGCAGAGCTTGTCGATCATGACCCTGGAGGTGAAGGCCATCGTGCAGAGCCCGTGCACGATAATTCCCGGCAGCCCCGCCATCCGGGCGACATTTACGTCCACATGGATCGGATTGTGGTCGCCCGAGGCTTCTGCGTAACGGTAGGTCTGGTCCTTGTCGATCGTCTGGCTGACGACGAACTGCGGCTCGCCGCGCACCGGCTCCGGCGGCCGGACCTCGACGGGCGCGCCCTTGATACCGCCGCGGATGAAGACCGTGAACAGAGTGCGCTGGACGTTTTCGGCGCGCTGATTGCGCGCGTCGACTTCGACCACCATCGTCTCGCCGGTGCTGCGGCTCTCGATGGCTGCGATTTTCGAGGTCGCGGTGATCACGTCGTCGGCGCGCATCGGGGTCAGGTATTCCATGTCCTGCTCGCCGTGGACCAGCCTGACCGGATCGACGCCCGCCTCCGGGTCGAGGACCGCGGCCAGCACCGCTTGCCAGGTGACCACCACGCCGAACATCGGCGGCGCGACGATTCCGCCGGCGATGCCCGCGTCGAAGTAGTGCGGATTGTCGTCGTTGTAGGCGCGCGCATACTTCTGCAGCGCCTCCACCGTTACCGTGGTCGCAACCGGCGGATATTCGCGGCCCACGCAGGCCTTGTTCAGCGGCATCGTGTCGATCCTCCGATAGTCGAAGTTGCCCGGTCTACCCTCACGAGATCACACCTCTCAGGATGACATATTCAAGGTCAGCCGCTCTACGAAATTTCACGGCCTCCGATAAAGACTGCCTTCAGCTTCAGGTCGCGCGAGAGCAGCAGCAGATCGGCGCGCATCCCGATTTTCAACCGGCCGCAATCTTGAACCCCCAGCAGCGCGGCTGGATTCGCTGCGCTCATCATCGCGATCGCGCCGATACTCGCGCCCACGCGCTCGACCATCAGCCGCGTCCCGTCGAGCATCGAGATCACGCTGCCCGCCAGAGTGCCGTCCGCGAGGCGCGCCGCACCATCCTTGACCCGCGCCGGCGCGCGGCCCACCGGTCGCGACGCAGTGCCGGCATCGCCGCCGAGCGCGACCCGGTCGCTCGTAAGGATCATCCCAGTTGCGCCGCGCGCCTGATACACCAGCTTCAGAACCGCGGGATCCACGTGCACACCATCGGGAATTACCGCGGGCATGGCTGCGGAGGGGAGCAGGGCGGCCGTGATCACGCCGGGATCGCGATGGCGCAGCGGGCGCATCGCATTGAACAGATGGGTGAACATCCGCGCGCCCGCCGCGATCCCGGCCTCGGCTTCGCGCCAGCGTCGCGTCGGTATGGCCGATCGAGACCACGACCTCGCGCGCGCACAGGCGTCGAATCGCCTCCGGCGCGCCGGGTAACTCGGGCGCGAGCGTTACGAGCCGCAGACGCTTGAGTCCGAGCACACACTCGAGCGGCTCGCCGCGCGGTTCGAGATTGAGCGGCGGATGCGCGCCGAGACGCGCCGGCGAGATGAACGGCCCTTCCAGATGCATTCCGAGGATGGCGGCGTGCGGCGCGCTCACACCGGAGCGCCCAGCCTGCTCGCCCATCGCCGCGGCGATCGCGTTATGGGCGCGCTCAATTTGATCGAGCGGCCCGGTCACCGCGGTCGGAAGAAATGCCGTCGTGCCATCGCGCGCCAGATGCCCGCCCAACATCGCGAGTTCCTCGGGCGCGGCAGTCATCACGTCGATCCCGTGCGAGCCGTTGACCTGCAGATCGATAAAACCTGGCAGGAGGTAGTCATCACCGCCGGAAGCAGTTTCGATCCGCTCGATCCGCTCGCCGAAGCTGATCTGGCCGGGGAAAGTCGATCCGTCTCCGGAGGCGACCACGCCGCTAAGCTGCTTCATCGGCAGAGGCGCGGCGCTTCAGTTCGCGCCGAAGCGTTCCTGGAGCAGGCGCGAGAAGCGCGGCAGATAGATCAGGTCGAAGACTTCGTCCTTGCCGGGGAACATCGCGACGGCCGCCGCTTTGAGCGCGCGCACATGTTCCCAGGCCTGGTCGAGCGTCAACGAGTCGTCCTGGGCGAGCGTCGCGAAGGTCAGGTCGACCAGAAAGCGCAGCCAGCGGAGCATCCGGTCTTCCTCCTCGATTTGAGCGTGGCGTTCGTCTTGGGGCATCTTGATCTCGCGCGCCGGCTCAGGGGCTCGGCGGCAGGTTGCTGTCGGCGGCCTCGCGCTCCACCTCATCGATCAGCAGGATCGCACCGCCTATCCCGGCCGCGCCGATGAACATGGATAGCGGGATCGAGTCCCCGATCTCGTGCCCCATGACGGCGCCGGCTGCGGCTCCGACCGCCGCACCGATAGCCGCGACCGTCAGCTCATGCTCGACCGTTATCGGCTGCGACGAGCATCCGCCGAGGAACGCGAGCAACGTGAACCCAACGACGGCGCTCGACAGGCGGCCTCGTGCTCCATCGAGCCATCGAGCAAGCCTTGGAGTCGATTCGGGTGCGGGATGAGGGCGCTTCATGCCTCAGCCAATATCACAGCGGCAAGTGGCCTGTCAGTGTCGCCGCGGGCGCTTGTGAAAAAGGTCGATCCTGGCGCGCGGGTCGCATCGCCGGGGCCCAAAGCTTGTCTTGCAACTCTTGAGATGACAAGTTCGATCACACTGTGGCGCAGGCACGGCTCAAAAGCAGCTTCATCTACCTCGCCAACGCGGTCAACGATCTCCGCGGCAACTGGAACATCATCGGCCTGATCCTGGCGCCGCTGGCGCTGATCGCCGCGCTCTGCCTGCTGCCCGACGCGATCAATCTTCAGGACACGCTGGCGCATACCTTCGGAATCCAGCGGGACGCGTAGCGTCGCCTTTTTTCCCGCGCAGGCTCCCGGCGTTCCGCAAATCACGACCGGGCATCCGACGTTCCCCCTCTGGATTACGATTCCGCTCCATCTCCTGCTCTTTCTGCTCACCTTTATGGTGAATCTGGTAGTGCTGACCGCGCTGAAGCGGATGCAAACCGGAGCGCGGGCCAAGACCCCGATGCTCGAGGCGCTGGCGGTCTATCGGCAGGCGCTCCCGCTGGTAGGGCCGTTCTCGTTTATCCTGATGCTGCAGGCGCTCGCGACGCTGGTCGGCTTCGTCCTGCTGATCATCCCGGGTCTGCTGGCGTACGTCTGGCTCTACTTCTCGCAGTACGCGCTGATATTTGACAGCCTGCGCAGTTGGCCCGCGTTACTCCACAGCCGCGACGTGATGCGCGGACGGTTCTGGAAAGTCGCGGCGCGTATCCTGGTGTTCCTGGCGGTGTGGTCGGGCTACAACTCCTGGGTCGGCGGCGCCTTCGTGGGGGTGAGCCTGCTGCTCGGCCCGATCGGCTACTTCGCGGGACGGTTGTCGTTCGCGGTCTTCCTGATCGATCTGCTCGCGGTCGCCGTCGCATATCTGACGACGGCGTTTTTCCTCGCCGCGGGCGCGCGGATGTATCAGGATCTGAACGTACTCGGCGACGAGCCGAACCTCATCGCCGCGCGAGTCGATTCGCCCACCGCGCCGCTCACCGAACTGAGCGCCTGATTAGGCGCTAACGCGCTCGAACCGCGCTCAGCAAAGCGACCATGGCCGCGTTCACGGGCGTGGCGATACCGTGCTCTTCGCCCAGGCGCACGATCGCGCCATTGCGCGCGTCGTACTCGAGCGCACGGCCCGCGAGCCGATCGTAGTACATCGAGTTGCCCGCGTGCTCCGCATCGGGCATCGCCGCCATTGCTCCGACCAGTCGCGATGCGAGCGAAGCATCGAGCCGCGCTCCCTCCGCACGGCCCACAGCGATGCCTTCCTCGATAATCTGCCGGGCAAGATCGGCGACCAGGCCCTCGCGCATGACCGAAAGCGGTTGCTCAGTGAGCGCCGTTATCGCGCCGCTCGCGGCATTCTGGCAGAGCTTCTCCCACGCTGCGGTAAGGAAGTCGGCGGTGGTCGCAACCGAAACCGGCGTGCCCGCGAAGAGCTCTGCAAAGTTGCGGCCCTCGACCGTGTCCGGGACGATCAGGAGCGCCGGACTTCTCAGGATGATCTCGCCGGGCGCCACGCGCTCTGCCGGGCATCGCACGACCACCGGCACAATCCGGGTGCCGGGCGGAACGAGCGGCGCGAGCCGCGCAACGTGTTCCACGCCATTCTGAAGCACGGCCACTACCGATTCGGGGCCGACGAGCGCCCGAAACCAGCCGGCAGCCGAGGCGGTCTGATGCGCCTTGGTGCAGACCAGCACCCAAGCGCTCGGCCGGGCGCTCGGATGGACCTGTGTTTCGCTGGTCACCGTAGTGACCGGAACCTCGAGATCGGCACTGCCGTCCTTGCGCCTGATTGAGACTTTGTCGAACCCGGTGCGAGCGCATAGCGTGACTCGGTGACGCCCCGACGCAACGAGGGCTGACCCGGCCACGCAGCCGATTGCGCCGGGACCAACTACCGCGATCTCAGCCACGATTGCTCCCAGAGCCTCAACTTTGAAGAGTCAGCCGCGCCAGGGCGCGCGACACGACCGCGAGCGCAGCCAGGCTCGGTGCACCCTGCGCGCGGAGTTCCGAATTGAGCCGCCGAGCTTCCTCGAAAGCCCGCTCCCGTCCGTGCAGCCCGCGCCGAATCGCTTCGTCCGCATCGGCGACCGCGTCGCAATCGGTCAGGATCGCGCGGGTCAATTCGACTCGCGTCGCGCGCAGGTCGGTCCCCAGCTCGCGGGCCGCGCGCCGCTCCCAGCGGTCTTCTCCTCCGATCGCGTCGGCCGCCGCTTCGACCAGGTCGAAGTCGAGATCCTCGTTGAGCCGAAAATAGATTGCCGCTACGCGCGCCGGTTCGAGCCTGAGCGCGGCGCTCAAGGACAGCACGCTCAGCAGATGGTCCGCGAAGGCCAGACGTGCCAGCTCGTAGGCGGGCTGTTCCTGATGCACCGCGGCGCGGAGCTCGCGATACGAGCGCTCGAAGCGTTCACGCTCGCTCCCGGCCAGCATCGTCTCGAACTCGCCGCTCAGTTGCTCTAGCGCTGGCCGCAGGCGGAGGATCGTGTCGCCGGCCGAGCCGTCGCGATTCGCGTTGACGATCGCCCATCGCGCGGCCCGGCCGACTGCGCGCTCGAGCGCGAGGAACGCGCCCAGCTCGGCCTCCACGCTGAGTTCGGGCGCGCTTGCTTTCAGCCGCACGACCCGCTCCGGCACGCCCAGAATGTCATTGGCGATCAGCCACGCGCGCACCGCCTGCTCAGCTTCGACGCCGTAATCGCGCACCAGCGAAAAGACGAAGATCGAACCCACGAGGTCTACCAGCTCATTGACGATCGCGGTCGCGATCAACTCGCGCCGCAGGCGATGGCCGGGAATCTCGGCGGCGAAGCGGGCGGCGATTGAAGCCGGAAAGTACGGCGTGAGGAAGCGGTTTGCCAGGTAGGGATCGTCCGGCAGCGCGGTTTCCCCGAGCCGATGGGCCAGATCGATCTTGGTGTAGGCTGTGAGCACCGCGAGTTCCGGCCGCGTCAGACCCGCAAAGCGCGCGCGGCGCGCGCTCAACGCCTCGCGCGTCGGGAGCGCATGCTCGTGGCGGCGCAGGATACCGCGCTGTTCGATCGCGGTCAGATGCTCGTGGAACACGCTCGCTTGCGTGCGGCTGCGGATCTGTTCGAGGCTCAGCATCAGGTTCTGATCGCGATTGTCGCAAATCACCTGCGCGGCGACTTCTTCCGCGGCTGCGCGCAGCGCGGCGTTGCGATCATCAAAGCCGAGCGCGCCGCGCGCCAGCGCCGGCTGGAGCAGAATCTTCAGGTTGACTTCATGATCCGACAGGTCGACGCCGGCCGAGTTGTCGATCGCGTCGGTGTTGATCCGCCCGCCCGCCAGCGCGTACTCGATGCGCGCCTTCTGCGTGAAGCCCAGGTTCCCGCCCTCGACCACGACTTTCGCGCGCAGCTCGCCCGCCGTGATCCGGCAGGCGTCGTTGGCATGGTCGCCGACCTGCGCATCATTCTCGTCGCTCGCCCGCACGAACGTCCCGATGCCGCCGTTATAGAGCAGGTCGACCTCCGCGCGCAGGATCGCGCCGATCAGACTTTCGCTGTCGAGCTCGGCGGCCTCGCATTTGAGCGCCACGCGCGCCTGCGGGCTGAGCGCGATCCGCTTGGCGCCGCGCTTGAACACGCCGCCGCCCGGACTGATCAATTTGGCATCATAATCCGCCCAACTGGAGGTGGGCAGCGCGAACAGCCGCTTGCGCTCGGCGAAGCTTGCGGCCGGGTCGGGAGCCGGATCGATAAAGATATGGCGATGGTCGAACGCCGCGATCAGTTTCAGATTGGCGGATTGCAGCAGGCCGTTGCCGAACACGTCGCCCGACATGTCGCCGACTCCGACCATCTCGATCGGCGCGCCCCGCTCCGGGTCGCGGCCGGTCTCGCGCAGATGGCGCCGCGCGGATTCCCACGCGCCCCGCGCCGTGATTCCCAGCGCCTTGTGATCGTAGCCATGCTCGCCGCCCGACGCGAAGGCGTCGCCGAGCCAGAAGCTCCGGCGCGCCGCGATCGCATTGGCGAGGTCGGAGAAGGCCGCGGTGCCCTTGTCCGCGGCCACCACCAGGTAGGCGCCGTCATCGTCGAGCACCTTGACGCGCTCGGGGCGGACCACGCGCCCCGCGACCAGGTTGTCGGTCAGGTCGAGCATCGCGTTCATCAACGTTTGGTAGGCTTCGACTACATCCTGATGCGCGGCCACGCCCGCCGCGCCTGCCTTGACGATGAAACCGCCCTTCGAGCCGATCGGTACGATGATCGCGTTCTTGACCGTCTGGGTCTTCATCAGATCGAGGATCTCGGTGCGATAGTCGTCGGCGCGATCGCTGAAGCGGATACCGCCGCGCGCCACTTTGCCGGCCCGCAGATGGCAGCCCTCCATGCGCGGGCTGTTGACGTGGATTTCAAACCGCGGCGGGTCGTCGGGCAGTTCTGCGATCCGGCCGCTTTCGAACTTGAGCGCGATGAAGGGATCGGGCGCCGGTGGCGGCGCGAAGTAGTTGGTGCGCACCGTCGCCTCGACCATCGAGAGCAGACGGCGCGCCACGCGGTCATCCTCTATATTGTCGACCGTCGCGAGCGCGTTCAGATAAGCTGCCCGGAGCGCGGCGAACTGTTCCGGCGGCGGCTCGCGATCGGGATCGAGCCGCGCGACGAAGAGATCGACCAGGGCGCGCGCGAGCGCGGGATGGAGAATCACGACGCGCCGCAGCGCCGGGCGCGCGGGCGCCAGCCGCATCTGGAAAGCCACCGCCAGATAGGCGCGGACCAGCGCGACCTCGCGCCAGGCGAGTCCCGCTTCGGTCGTGAGCACGTTGAGCGGATCGTTCTCGGCTTGGGCCATTCTGACCGCGCACAGCGCCTCGGCGAGCCGCGGCGCGCCGGGCATCGCGTGCAGCGCCTTGCCCTTCGCGCCCTGCGCCGTGAACGATCCGATCGAGGCGCGTCGCTTTCTGCCGTCGACGATCGGCCACAGCTCGTGCGCATCTTCGGAGAGCACCCGGATACCGAAATTCTGGAGAATCGGCATTAGCTCGGAGAGCGGGGGCGGCTGGTCGAGCGTGTAGATTCGCAGCGTGCTGGTCGTCTCGCCGGCCGCGTCGGGGCGCGGCGCGAGCTCGACTTCCGGCGCGCCGCCAGCGAGCATCCGCTCGAGTCGCTGGATATCGCCGAGCGCGCGATTGACGTCGTGGGCGGCCTTGTAATGCGCGTCGAACGCGCCGGCCCATCGCGCGGCGAGCGTGTGGCCCGGCGCCGGGCCAAATCGCGCGGGCAGTTGCTCGTGCAGGCGATCCTCCCAGCTGCGCGCCATACGCGCGACTTCCGCTTCGAGTTGCGCGATCACCGGGTCGGCGGGCGGGGCGGCGGAGAAACAAAAGTGCAGTTGCGCGCTGTAGCCCTCGCCAATCGCGAGATGGTGATAGAGCAGCGCCCCGCCTAGCGCGCGCGCCAGCGCCGCCTGGATTTCCACCTGCACCTCGGTCGCGAAGCGCTCGCGCGGCATCGTCACCAGCGCGACCACGCACTGGCGATCAGCGTCCGGATAGAGGCTCAGGCACACGTGCGTTGCGGTCTTGAGGTCCAGGATACGGCCGAGCTGCGAGCGCAACTCGGCCACCGAAGCGCGGAACAGCTCCTCCTTGGGAAAGCCGTTGAACGCCGCGACGATCTGCTTGAAGTCGTGGGAGCCGGGCAACGGCCGCTCGGCCGCGAGTATCTCGCGCAGCTTGGCGCGCAGCACCGGGATATGCGCCGCCTCTTCGGCGTGAGCCTTGGACGTGAACAAGCCCAGGAAGCGGTCGAACGCGATGAGCTTTCCCTCCCCATCGACGCGGCGGATGGTGATGTCGTCCATCGCGGCGGCGCGATGGACCCGCGCGAGCGCGTGAGTCTTGCCGACGATCAACGCCGGTCCTTCGATCAGCAGCTTGCGTTGGCCCGGCTCGATTTCCGCCAGCGGTTTCGGATGCGCATAGCGCGAGCGCGACTCGTCGTGCAGGATTCCCAAACCCGAGTCGGGCTCGACCTCGAGTGTGCGATGGCCGTCGCCGGCGCTCACGCGATAGCGCCGATAGCCGAGAAAAACGAAGCCGTCGTTCACCATCCAGCGGATCAGGTCGCGCACCTCGACCAGCTCGCGGACCGCGGTGGTCGCCTCGCAAATCGCCAGCGCACGGACCTTCATCGGCTCGAAGTCCGCGGTAACCATCTGCAGTTCTTCGAGGCGGCTTTTCAGCTCGGCAGCGATCTCTCGCCCGTCGCCACCGGTGGGTTCGAGGTCGGCGTGGACTAGTGACTCGTCGCGTGCGCTGGAAAAATTCTGCTCCAGCGAAGTCAGCCGCCCCTCCGCGTCGCGGGCCGCGGTGAAGATCGGATGAAGCAGCATCCGGACCGGCGCGCCGAGCTGGCGGAAGTATTCGAGCACGGTGTCCACGATAAACGCGCAGTCGTCCATCGCGCTTTCGATGATCGTCGCGCCATCGCCATCGCGATCGACGCCGGCGATCGCGCGCACCGCGACCGGCTCGCCGCGGGTCGCAAAGAACTCGAACGCGGTCTGCGCGAGCGCGAGCAATCGCTCCGCGCCCAGGCGCTCGGCCAATTCAGGCGAAAGGCGCGCAAAGAGCCGCTCCGAGAAGAGCTTGAGCAGCCGCGCCTGGTCGCCGGGCAGAGTCTTGTCGATCAGATTTCGTAGCGTTGCTTCGGTTTCCACGCCATCCCCGACATTGAGCGCGATAGTTCGGGCGTGGAATCTAAGTCCCACCTGACCCCGCGGATGGATTATAATTTGCGGGCGGCGCGATCAGCCAGCGGCATCGGGCACCTGCGCCGCGATCGCTTCCCGGTTCGGTAACAGAAAAGACATAATCGCTCGCGTGGATTTGTCTCCGGCATCGCCTCCGGCGCATGCCCGCCCGGAAATACCCGCAAGCGCAGGCTGATGCCGCAGCTCGAAATCACCGCGATGACGTTTGGCCCGTACGGAATCGGGCGGCTCGACGGCAAGACCGTGATGGCGCCGAATTGCGCGCCGGGCGACGTGCTGGAAGTCGCGATCACGTCCGAGCGCCGCGACTATGCCCTCGCGCGAACGATCGCGGTGATCGGCCCGGGCCCGCGCGCCGCGTTCCGCCGTGCCCGTTTCTGCCGCGCTGTGGCGGATGTGACTGGCAGCAGATCGCATATCCCGCGCAGCTGGGGCTCAAGGCCGAGATCATCGCGGCGGAGCTCGGGCGCGCGCTCGGCGTGGCGATTGATCCCGCAGACCTGGTTGAAGCGGCGCCGGCGGAGTTCGGCTATCGCTCGCGGATTCGCCTCAAGGCCGGAGCGGACGGCCAGCTCGGATTCCATCAGCTCGGCAGCAATCGACTGGTCGCGATCGACCGCTGCATGGTGGCCGTCGAGGGCCGTCCGGATACCGCATCGGCTCGCCGCGGCGCTCGGCCGCAACCTCGACGAGATCGAAGTGGTCGCGCAACGGCGCCCGCGAAGTTCTGATCGCGCATCTGGCGCGCGCGCCGCAGGCCGGCGGAGATCCGCCGCGCGCGCGAGCGTGATCGAGGCGGATCGGGAGATTGCCGGGATCGTGCTGCGCGGCGCCGGGCGCGCGCGGTGATCGGCGATCCGGCGATCGCGATCGAACTCGAGCCGGGACTTGAACTCACCGTCGATGCGGACCTGTTCAGCCAGGTGAATCACGCGCAGAACCGGCGGCTGATCGGCTTCGTGATGGAGATCGCGGCGCGCGGGCGCGCAAGTGCTCGATCTGTTCTGCGGCGCCGGCAACTTCAGCCTGCCCGCGGCGCGCCGCGGCGCGCGAGGTGACGGGGGTCGACGCCGACCCGCTCGCGATTGGGGCGGCGCGGCGCCAACGCCGCGGCGCCTCGGCTTCGAGCACGCGCGCTTCTCCGCGATGAAGGCGAAGGAAACGGCGCGAATTTCTGCTGCGCGCGCGCTATCGGCCCGAGCTGTGATTCTCGATCCGCCGCGCGCCGGCGCACCCGAACTGATGGATCCGATCGCGAAGCTGGGCGCGCCGAGCGTGCTCTACGTGTCGTGCAATCTGACCACGCTGGCGCGCGACTTGCGCGCACTCGGCCGGCACGGCTAGCGGCTCGAACGGGTGCGCGCGTTCGATTTTTTTCCGAACACGCATCACGCGGAGGTCGTCGCGCACGCGGTATTGACTTAGATCACGTGGCGTCCGTAATGTAGGGCCAGATCGGTCCGGTACTTCCTGCCAGAGGCAGAGCAACGATGGCCAAGCAGGAGAAAGCGCCGCGCCCGAAGATCACGATTATCCCGGGCCGCGGCGTCGCGCAGACCATCAATTACCTGCTGGAAGACCGCGACGATCTCGAATGGATTATCGCGGTGGGCCGCACCAAGAACGGCGAACTGTTCTTCTACGACACCGGCGGCGATATCGTCGAGGATCTTGGCACGCTGGAGTACTTGAAGGCGCGGATCGTGCGCGCGCACTTCGGCGACGAGTACGAATAGAATTTCTGGCTGAGCTGCCTCGCGCGGCGCGCGTCAATTTCAATCGTCAAATTCCTGTTCGGGTGCGGTGGCGTAGATCACGCCCGCGGCGATCTGCGATCGGCACCCGATAGAGAAACTTGCCGCAGGCAGTCGGCGGGCCGGCGAGACATTCGCCGCTGGCGGGATCGTAATAGGCGTTGTGGGTCTGGCACATCAGGTAGCGCCCCTCTTCGGCAAAAAATTGATTGTCCACCCAGTCCATCGCCATCGGCACGTGGCGGCAGCGGTTGACGTAGGCGTGGAATTCACCGCCGAAATTGATGACGAAGCACTCTTCGTCGGCGCCTCGAATCGGCAGCATGAACTTGCGCGATTCGCCGGGCTTCATATCGCCGGTGCGGCAGACGATATAGCGCAAGCTGGAACGCGGATCACGCGCGCGATGCGAGCTTCTCTTCAAAGTGATGCGGCGACGTTTGCGCTCCGGTATACACCCGGCGGCTTGCCGGAGTCTGCCAAAGCCCCTAGCATCTGTAAATGCGCCGTCGCGGGATGCGCGATTTGGTCGGGGGCGATTTCGTCAAGGTCAGATGACGCACCGGCCGCATCCGTGAATGGCCGCTCCGGTCCGGGAATATTCCGCACGAAAGGAACCTAGCGCGGCGATGGAGAAACCCAGAATCCGTCCGGTCGAAGTCTTTCCGATCGAGCATCAGGGCCAGACGCTGATCTGCCTGCGCGATCCGGGCGGGATGGCGCCTGAGCCGGTGATGCTCGGGATGGGCGCGTATTTTCTGCTCACGCTGTGCGACGGCAGTCATAGCGCGCTGGATCTGCAGGCGGCTTTCACCAAGCGCTTCGGCGAGGCCATCCCGCTCGAGAAAGTCGAAGAGCTGATCACGGTCCTGGATCGCGCGCACTTTCTCGACTCGCCCGCCTATGCCGAGCGCGTGAAGCAGGTGCGCGAGGAATTCGATCGGCGTCCCGAGCGCGCCGCGATTCACGCCGGCCTCTGCTACGAGAGCGATCCGGCGAAGCTGCGCGAGGAGATCCGGCGCTACTTCGAGCCGCCCGCCGGGCCCGGTCCGGTCGCGACCTCGGGCGCCGGCGCGCCGCTTACGGGACTGATCGCGCCGCATATCGATCCGCGCCGCGGCGGCGCGGCCTATGCGCACGCCTACGCCGAGCTGGTGCGCCGCGAGCCGCCCGAGCTGGTCGTGATCCTCGGCACGTCGCACTACGGGACGGGTCCCGAGCTGTTCACCGCTACGCGCAAGAACTACTCGACGCCGCTCGGCGCGCTCGAGACCGATCGCGGGTTCGTCGAGCGGCTCGCCGCGCGCTACACCGCCGGCGATCTGTTCGCCGACGAGCTGCTCCATCGCACTGAGCATTCGATCGAATTCCAGGCGCTGTTCCTGGCTTGGGCGCTCGGCGCACGCAACTACACGGTCGTGCCGATCCTGGTCAGTTCGTTTCACGAGATGCTTGCCGGCAACGTTACGCCCGCGAACGATCGCCGCGTCGGCGCGTTCCTCGATTCGCTAAGGACCGAGCTCGAGGCCGACGGCCGGCGCACGTTGATCGTCGCGGGCGTCGACTTCGCGCACGTCGGGAAAAAATTCGGTGACGAGTTCAGCGTCGATGACGGCGTGGTCGAATGGGTGCGGCGCGACGATCTGGCGCTGATCGAGACCATCACGCGCGGCGATCCGGCGGCGTTTTTCACCGACCTCGCGAAAGATCGCGACCGGCGGCGGATTTGCGGCTTCGCCCCGATGTACACCCAACTCGAATTGCTGCGCGGCCATCCCGGCCGCCTGCTCAAGTACGATATCGCGCTGGAGCCGCAAACCGGCTCGGCCGTGACGTTCGCCAGCCTCGCGATCGAGTGATCCAGGCGCGCCTCGGCGTCGCGGCTGCTCTTGCGAGGCGCTCGATCCGGCGCGATAATCCGGATTCCCCGGTGGACGCATAGCTCAGCCCGGTTAGAGCGCTTGCCTCACATGCAAGAGGTCCCTGGTTCGAGTCCAGGTGCGTCCACCAATGAAATCAATCAGTCAGGAAGGCTCTCGCCGCTTAGTGCGGATCGAGCGGCGGTGGGGCGATCCGCTGGCCGTCCCTCACGATCAGGTACTGTCGACCCGGCGCGTTGCACAGAGCAGGCGGCTGGATGTAGCGCGCCCCATCGGGCGCGTATTGCAGGATGCAGGCTTTGCGCACCTCGCGGGTAAGGTTCGGCCCGGTCCGATGCGGCATCAGCGACGAGAATACAACCATGCCGCCGGCCCGCACCGGGACCGCGAGCGCCTCGGGGTCGTCCTGTTCGCGACACACCCACCCGAGCTCCGTCAGATGATGCTTGAGGGTGCCACGCAGGTGACCGCCCGGCAGCACCCACGGACAACCGTTATCGACCGTAGCGTCGGTCAGAGCAATCCAGCAGGTCAGATAGGTCTGCGGCTCGACAAAGTTGTAGCCGTTGTCTTGATGCCACGGGAACAGCTTGGGGTACTCGGGCTTCTTGTATACCGCCTGGTCCCGGTACAGGCGCACGTTGGGACCCAGCAGGTCGCGGCAGACGCCGGCGATCACCGGGGTCGCGGACAGATCGCGGATGAACTGCGAGTGCTTGACGAGGTCAGTCGTGAAGCTGATGCCCCCGGCTTCGGCGATGAAGCGGCGGCCGTTGGGCTGCGTGCGCAGATAGCCCTCGACCTTGGCCTCCCGCGGGTCGATCTCCGCGATCGCGCGTGCGACTGTATCGCGGTCAAATGCGTTCTCGAGGACGAAGAATCCGCGCTCGTTGTACGAGTGCGCCTGCTCTTCGCTGATGACGCCAAACGGCGGCCACACCGGCGTCCACGTGAAACCGCGATTGAGTTCGTGCAACTCCGGCAAGCCTCCGGCACTTTCCATCCCTGACGCTCCTGTCACCTTGCGGACGTTTGGCCCGAAGAATCCCTGCGACGCATGTGTCGCCGACGGTCGCTCCGCGCGGCGGCCGGCCGGCGATCCGCCATTACTTCTTGCTCGTCGAGCCGGGACTCCCGCGCCGCTGACCGCGACCGCGACCGATTTGTTGTTCGGATCGTCGCTGGTGATTGTCATCGCGCCGGCGAACGATTTGGCCGCGGTCGGCGTGAAACTTACAGTCACTGTTCGACTCTTGCCCGTGGGCAAGGTGTAATTGCCCGCGCCCGAAGCCTTAAACGGCTCTTTCAAGCCCGAGGTCTTCACGTCGCCGTGCAGCACGCCGCGCCCGCCGTTCTGGATGGCCAGAGTGAGGGTCTGCTTCTTATGGAGCGTAACATCACCGAAGCTCAGCGCCTGCGTATTCAGCGACAGGGTGCCGGGCTCGGCGTTGCCGGTCACACTCACGCTCTGGGTCGCGCCGCCTTTACTGGTGACGCTGACGGTTCCCGAGAATGGCGACCCAATAGTCGAAGTCGGCGCGAACTTAACTACCACTTCCAAGGATTTACCGACCGCCAGATGATACGCACCGGTGCCCTTGGTGATGGTAAACGGGTTATGCAGTCCGCTAGTAACTTTACCGCTCAATGACGCGCTGCCCGAGTTGGTAATCATCAGCGCGTTGGTCACGCTGGTATCGGTGCCGACGTTGCCGAAGTCGAGCGGATTGGGTGAAATCGAAAGTCCCTGACCGGGCACCGGCGTCGGTCCAGGGCGTGGCGCCGCCGCTGGGCCGCGGGGTCGGAGTCGAGGATGAACTTGACGGCCCGGTGAAGATCGAGAGAAACGCGTTCTGGGCGCCGCCGGGTCCGGGACAGAGAGGACAAGTGGTTTCGTAGGCATTGGAAGTGGTGGCGTAGCCGGTGAATTGGACATAGCCGGTGACGTAGGAGTTCGCCGAGTTGTCCACCGCGATCGCGTCGCCGTACCCGATCGCCGTCCCTCCGATAAAGGTGGAGTAAACCAGTTGCTTGGCGCCGGAGAGATTCGGATTCAGGATCAGGAAAAAGCCGTTCTCGGCGGGGTAGGAATCGCATGCGATACATCCGCCCGCACCGATGTTGGCATCCGGCGTGGTCGGAAAATCGTCCGAAGCGGTCCATCCCGCGACGAACACGTCGGACCCATTGGCGCCGATACCCTCGCCGGATTCGCCGGCGTCGCCGGCGACCAGCGTCGAGTAGACCAGCGAGGCTTTGCCGCTGGCGGAAGGATTGATTTCCGATACGAAGACGCCGCTGCCGCCGGCATACGACTTCTGATAGGCGTTGCTGGTGATCGGGAAGTCGGTCGAGACGGCCTGGCCGACCATCCAGGCATTGCCGGAGGAGTCGACAGCGATCCCGTTGAAGCTGTCTTCGCCGTCGCTGCCGCCCAAATAGCTGGAGTAGGTTACGCTGGCGCTGCCTGACTGCGTCGGGTCGATTACCGTGATGAAGCCGTCGCCGCCGCCGGCGCCGTTGGCCATCGTGGTGCCGCAGCCGGGGCAGGAGGCTCAGGTAACCACTCTTCGTGGTCGGAAAATTGGTCGAAGTGGTACTGCCGGTCACATAGACTTTACCTCCGTGGACGGCGATCGCGGTCCCGCTGTCGCCATCGCCGCCGCCGTCGCCGCTCCCGCCAAGGTACGTCGAATAGAGGAGCTGGCTGGCGGGTGGATCGGACGGATCGATTACGGTAACAAACCCGCAGCCACAATCACCCAGAAACTCTCCGCCCGGGCAGATCGTGGGAAACTTGGTAATCAGTGCGTTGGAAGTAGTTGGAAAGTTGATCGACTGGGTATTGCCGGTTACATAGATATTTCCGGAATTATCGACCGCGATGGCTGAGGCTTTGTCGCCCCCGTAGATCGTTCCGCTGCCTGCCAGGTAAGTAGAGTACAGAAGTTGATTGCCATTGCTGCTGATTTCGGAGACAAAGCCGGCGTTGCATCCGTCGGCCTCATTCGCCGGGCAATCCGGTTCGACGGCCGTCGCAGGCGTGACCGGGAAATCGGCGGATTCGGTGAAGCCGGTTACGTAAGCGTTACCCGAGGAGTCGGCCGCGATTCCCGCACCGGTGCCGCCGAAGAAACTCGTGAACCCGGGACCACCGTTCGTGGTGCCGCCGAGGTACGAGGCGTAGATCACTCCGGCAGCGCCACCGACGCTCGGATTGATCTTGATTATGAACGCCTCGTGCAACGGGCAGTCGGAGCCCGAGCCGGAGCACGCCCCGGGGCTATTAGTGGTAGGGAAGCCGGGCGGAAAAACTTGGCCGGTGACATATACCAGACCGGAGGAGTCGACTGCGATCGCGGTGCCGATTGCCGGGGCGTTCCCATTCAAGATGCTGGCGTAGTTCAGGATCGGATCGATAATCAGCGGCCGCGACCGATCGTACGCACCGATATGAAAGCTCGCGACGGAAGCCTGGGGATCATCGGTCGCAAGTCTGGTTGCGCGGCGCTCGCGGCCCGCCAGCACATAGTTTGCAGCGACCTCGACGCGTACGCCGTTCGATTCCTGATAGACGAACGGCTTGAGCATTCGAATCGTCCGGGCGCCGGCGTGCAACATCAGATCACCGGCCGGACTCAGCTCGGTACTATCGAACCCCCCGAGCGCGAGCTTGACCTGCCGCGGATTCGCGCCGGGGCTGATCACGAAGTCGTACTCCAGCCCATGTCCGCCGCCGTGATAGACGAGGTCGATTCCGGGCGACACTCCGCGCTGGATGACCTCGCCGTAAATCGGGATGTCGGTGCGCCATTTCGGCGGGTCGTTGCCGATCAGGTAATTGACGTGTCCGCCCAACGGCTGCCCCGGTCCCAGCAGCGAATCCGGCGCCGCGCCTTGCAGCCCTATAGTCAGCGCGCCCGCCGGCTGGTCCCGGTCAGCGGATAGTCCAGTGGGTAGTGCCGGCGCGCGACGGCTCGAATGGCCGGTCTCCGCGCTTGGGGTTTGCGGACCAGGCACCATCGTCGCACCGCTCGAACTGATGGCCAGAGTGTAGTCGTCAAGATGGGAGAAGTAGCGCACGCTCCCGTTCGCCTGACCGGCGTTGGGCTCAAAGAAGACCGGCAGCGTTTGATACGAACCGCTGGACGGCTGGCCGCTCGGAGCCCGCGCGGAGACCATCCGCGATCCCGCGGGGTGCGGTCGACGGCTCAAGCGGCTTAGCGCACCGGCGATCGCGATCAAGCCGACCGCAGAGAGCACGAGGCTCAGGCCCCGGGCGCAACTTTCCCGGCGTGTGCATTTTGGCTCTCTCGACCGTCTTTGCAATCGAAGGCGCACAAAAAGCAAACCACACAAATGCCCGAGCCGACAAGCGCGGGGCCTGGAAAGTGGGAACCTGCCGCCGGCGCTCGAACGCGCCGAGCGCGGCCAGGTCAGGAAAACCTCGCATAGCGCAAAGCCGATCGCACCGCGCTGACTCATCAGCTCGGCGACAGCTCCGCTCCCGTGTTGCGTTCCTGAAACAAGTAATTGTTTCGCAGGCGTCAATTTTCCCGGGGCGCGATTCGAAGGCCGGCCCGATATGCCCATTTAACAGGTAGTTAGCCTAGCCCTACTAGTTGTAAGATGGTTGGCATGAACTGTGATAAGGGTTCGGAGGCTTTTTCAGACTTGATGAACCTCAAGGCAGCCGCTCGCGAGCATTTCGACGCCGTCCGCCCGGCCATAGTCGACCTGAGCCATCGGATTCACGCGAATCCGGAGTTGGGCTTCGAGGAGCGGCTGGCCTCGCAATGGCTCTGCGAGCTGCTGGCCGATGCAGGCTTCGAGGTCGAAGCGGGCGCCTGCAATCTGCCAACGGCCTTTATCGCCCGGGCGGGCAGTGGTCCGCTGCATCTCGCGCTGTGCGCCGAATATGATTCGCTGCCCGGGCTTGGGCACGCCTGCGGGCACAACATTATAGCCGCGGCGGCCGCCGGCGCAGGAATCGCGGCCTCAAAGGTGGCGGACGAGGCTCGGTTTGAGCCTGAGCATAATCGGCACGCCGGGCGAGGAAGTCGGCAACGAGAGCGGCAAGATTCTGCTCCTGGACCGGGCGGGTTCGCGGGCGTGCACGCCGCCGCGATGGTTCATCCGGCGCCGGTCGACATGGCCACGCCGCAGATGCTCGCGACTTCGGTGTTCGAGGTGCGCTACCGGGGTCGGGAGGAGTACGTCTGCGCCCATCCCCACAAGGCGGTCAATGCCGCCGACGCGATGACGGTTGCACAGACCGCGATCGGATTGATGCGCCAGCAGATTCGCCCGACCGATCGGGTCCACGGGATCATCACCGGCGGGGGCTACGACCGCAACTTCGTGCCGGCCTTGACCAGTGCGAGATACATGGTGCGGGCCAGCACCGTGCGCCATCTGGATGAGATCCGCGGCAAGGTCCAGCGCTGCTTCGAGGCGGGCGCGATCGCGACCGGAGCCGAACTCGAAATCGTCGGCGGCGATCGTCCGTACGCCGAGATGATCCACGATCCCGACATGATCATGCTCTATCAGCGCAATGCCGAGAGCCTTGGCCGCTTGTTCTTCTCGATGGAGGGGATGGATCGTCCGGTGGCGTCCACCGATATGGGCAACGTCTCGCTCAGGATTCCGTCAATCCATCCGATGATCGGTATCGACAGTCTGCCCGCTATGAATCACCAGCCTCAGTTCGCGCCCTGCTGCGTGACCGAGCGCGCCGACCAGGCGGTGATTGACGGCTCGCTCGCGATGGCCTGGACGCTGATCGATATGGCTCTGGAACCGAAGCTGCGCGAACGGCTGCTGCACCCCGGCCTGGCCGAGCGGGCGCCGTCGGCCGGGGCCTGGCTCGAATGATTGCTAAATTTCGCAAGAAGGCGGTGCGTCAATGAAGGTGAGGGTTGCTTTATGCGGGGCGGTGGCAGTTGGCTCGCTGGTCATGGGCTTGGCGGTCGATCCGGCCTGGGCCCAGGTCGGACCCGGTGATTTCATCACTCCGGAAAACGCCGCGAAGGTGAAGGCGCTGGTCTCGCCCGGCGTGTACTACAAGGTGGCGCGTGGCATGACGATGAAGATCGTCCCGACCGAGCAGGTCGACTGGCCGCCGCCGTACAAGGAAGCCACTGAGAAGTACTCGCCACAGGTGCGCCTCTCCGCGGACCATCGCAGTCTGGTTGGCTACGCGGCTGGACAGCCGTTCCCGTTCGTCGACGTCAACGATCCCTACGTGGCCGAGAAGATCATCTGGAACAACGCCTTTCGGCCGATCAGCACCGACGATTACGATCTGCGCTTCTATGACTGCGACAGCGAGTACGGCGGTTATCATCAGTCCTACAAGCCGATCTTCTCGATGCAGGTCGGGCACTACGCCGGCTACGGGCTGGTAGGACGGACCGAAGTTGAACCGCTGCCGATCGATCCGGACTTCCTGAAGAGTGGCCGCTACTGGCTGTCGGGTCTGTACCGGTGCTCGCGCCGCAACAGGCGCGCGGCGAAGGCTTTATCCGCTATCGCTACGCCGCTCCGAATCGTCCGGATGACGAGTGGACCTGGGTTCCCGGGCAACGGCGCGTGCGCCGGCTCAGCGAAGAGTTTCTGAGCATCTCGCCGGGTGCGTTGGTCGGCGATCCCGATCACTTTCTGGGCTTCGTGGCCAAGACCGAGGAATACAACTACAAGCTGCTCGCGGCGAAACCGATGCTGGCGAGCGTACATGCCGAGCATTCGCCCGAGATCCGCTGCGGAACCGACGGCGGCGCGAGCGCCTGTCCCGAAGCCTGGGAGCTGCGCAATCTGTACGTGGTCGAGGCGACGCCGCGGCCCGATCGGATTCACCCGCTGCAGAGCAAGACCGTTCTCTATATCGATTCCGAAATGTGGTTCGAGCCCTACGTTGACACCTATGACCGCCGCGGCGAGCTGTTCCAGAACCAAATCCACTGGCTCGCCTATCGCGATCGGCCGGTGCCCGACGCCCGGGTTGCGATCTATCCGTTCAAGCGTGAATTCGTGGTGGCCACCGCGCAGACCGATGTCCAGGGCGGGCTCTCGACGATGTGCTACCTGCCGTCGGCGGAGACCAACGAGCGCGAGTGCTGGTACATCAACATGGCCTCGGTCGATCGGAATTTCTTCACGGTTCCGGCGATGGTCCGCAGCGCGCCCTAGAGCATCTGCGCGGCTTCTTTCAACTGCCTTCCAAAACGGCGAGCGCCCGCGGCTCGCCGCTTCCTTTTCCACGTTCGTGATCGCCCGGCGAAAAGCGGTTCGCGCCACGCTCTCCCCGGCGTTCGCGGCTGTGCTAGGAGAATCGCATGGCGGCGGGCGACAAGCCGAGCGACAAATCCGTGCTCGCGCAAAACAACGTGCTGGCGCAAACTAACGTGCCGGCGCAAAAGTACGTGCTGGCGATCGATATGGGTTCTGGCAGCGCGAAAGCGGCCTTGGTGTCCAATCGCGGTGAAGTGGTGGCGTCCGGCCTGCGGCCGATCAGGACCATCCTGCTGCCCGGCGGCGGCGCGGAGCAGGATCCCGAGGAATGGTGGAGCGCGGTTTGCGGCGCCGCCAATGCGGCGCTCGCGCAGGCGGCGATCGCGCCCGAACTGATCATCGCGATCGCCTGCACGACCCAGTGGGCGGTAACGGTCCCGGTGGATCAAGACGGAACCGCGCTCAGCAACGCAATCTCCTGGATGGACACCCGCGGCGGACCTTACAACCGCGCCGTGGCCGGCGGATTTCCGGCGCTTAAGGGCTACAGCCTGTCCAAAGTCATCAAGTGGCTCAGGCTTACGGGCGGCGCGCCGGTGCAATCGGGCGCCGACGGCCTGGGCCACGTGCTTTACTTCAAGCACGCACGGCCCGAGATTTACGCGCGCACCCGCGTATTCCTCGAACCCATGGACTATCTCAATATGCGGCTAACGGGGCGCTGCGCCGCGTCGTATGGGACGATCTTTCCATACTGGCTGACCGACAATCGCGATTCGAACAATGTCCGCTATGTCCCCGAGCTCTTGCGCCTCGCCGGCGTGGATCGCGCCAAAATGCCGGATTTGTTCCCGGTCAACGCGGTGCTCGGTACGATCACGCCGCGCGCCGCGAACCAGATCGGCCTCGCGCCCGGGACCAAGGTCGTGATGGGCTCGTGCGACGCTCATTCGGCGCCGATCGGCGCCGGCGCGGTGCGCGACTACCAGGGTTATTTCTACATCGGGACGACTTCGTGGCTGAGTTGCCACGTGCCGGCCAAGAAGTCCGACCCGCTTCATATGATCTCCACGATGCCGGCGGGTCTGCCCGGCCGCTACATGGTCACTGCGGAGCAGGGCGTCGCCGGCCGCTGCCTGGAGTTTCTGAAGGAACTCCTGTTTCCGGAGGGTGACGGGACTGCGCCCGCGGCGCCGGACGGCGACGTTTACGGCTACTTGAACCGCATCGCCGCGCAAGCGCCGGCCGGGCAGCGACGGGTTGATCTTTACGCCCTGGATCAACGGCGTGCTCGCGCCTTCGGAGGATCCGTCCACGCGCAGCGCGTTTTTCAATCAGAAATCCGGCATGACGCGCAAGCATTACGTGCGCGCCGTGATGGAAGGCGTCGCCTTCAACCTGCGCTGGCTGAAGCGGCACGTCGAGAAGTTCATCGGCCGGCCCTTCGAGCGCCTCAACTTTATCGGCGGCGGCGCGCAGTCGGATTTGTGGTGCCAGATCCAGGCCGACGTGCTCGGCTGCCCGGTGTCGCAGGTCGCGAACCCGCGCCACGCCAACGCGGTCGGCGCCGCGCTGGCGGCCTTTACCGCGCTCGGCGAGGTCGCGATCGATGATATTGCCTCGCTCGTGAAGATCGCCGCGGTCTATGATCCGACCGAAAGCAATCGCCGGATCTACGATCGTCAATTTCAGGAGTTCATGCAGTTCTACAAGCGCACCAAATCGATTTACCGGCGCCTCAATCCGGTCGCCGCGCCGCGCTGAGGATTGGCGCAGCAAGGAGTCTCATATGTCAGGAGAATTGAAAGAGCAGGAGCCGTCGTCGAACGGGCCGCTCGGCGATCTCTACCCATATCGCCGCCGCTTCAGGAATTATCCTGCGCTGCCGGAAAAGGGGCGCAAGCGCGCGGAGCTGCTGCAAGAGTTGAAGACGATCGCGGCGGAAGAGGACGCCTACTGGCAGACCGGCAAGGTTTCGGGAACTTACTATCACGGCGGCAAGGACCACTATGCATTTCTGAACCGGGTCTTCGCGCTCTTCTCGCACGTCAATCTTTTGCAGCGCGACGTTTGTCCCAGCGGCACCAAGTTCGAGTCCGAGATCATCTCGATGACGGCGCGGATGCTCCACGCGGACGCGGCGCGGGCGCTCAACCCGCAGGACGAAGTCTGCGGCTCGATCACCTCGGGCGGTACGGAGAGCATCATCCTGCCGATCCTCGCCTACCGCGACCGGGCGCGGGCCGAGAAAGGAATCACCGCGCCCGAGATGGTCGTGCCCGACACGATTCATCCGGCATTCAGCAAGGGTTCGCACTATTTCGGCGTCAAGCTGATCCGGGTGCCGGTCGGCGAGGACTATCTGGCGAACGTCGAGGCGATGCGCCGGCAGATCACGCCCAACACGATCGCGATTGCCGGTTCAGCCGCGAACTATCCGCACGGCCTTATCGACCCGATCGACCAGTTGTCCGACCTTGCGCTCGAAGCCGGCGTGGGCCTGCACGTCGACAGTTGTTTCGGCGGCTTTATCCTCCCGTGGATCGAAAAGCTCGGCTATCCGATTCCACCGTTCGATTTCCGCCTGCCGGGCGTCACCTCGATGTCGTGCGACACGCACAAGTGGGGCTTCGGGTTGAAGGGCGCGTCGGTGGTGCTGTATCGCAACCAGGCGCTGCGCCGGCGGCAATACTTTTCGACCACCGACTGGCAGGGCGGCCTGTACGCGTCGCCGACCATCGCGGGCAGCCGCTCGGCCGGAATCACCGCTTCGACTTGGGCCGCGATGGTGACGATGGGCGAGGCGGGCTATCTGAAGGCGGCGCGCCGGATCATGCGGACCGCGGACGCGATCCGGGCCGGTGCGGCGCAGTTTCCGGAGCTCACGATCATCGGCCAGCCTACGTACTGCATCGCGTTCACGTCCGACGCGGTGGACATCTACCACGTCAATGATTTCATGGCGTCGCGCGGATGGCGCCTGAACGGTCTCCAGCGCCCGCCCGGCTTCCATCTGTGTGTCACGTTGCCCCAGACCGCTCCGGGTCTGGCCGCGCGGTTCGTCGCCGACCTGGCGGATGGCGTTGCCTATGCGAAGACTCCGCCGGCGACACCGCCGAAGAGCGGCGCGGTGTATGGCGGCGCCGCGAGCGGGCTCGACCCCTCGATCATCAACGAGTTCATGCTCGCGTGGCTGGACGCGACCAGCGCGATGACGGAAGGTTAATTGCTTTGGTGGGCATTGACGGGTGTGTTCATGCCTATCGAAGCATGACCTCGGGAACTGCTTGTTAACCTGAGTTGATCATGATAGCGGTTTTTGTGAAGAGGGGGTTTTGTGCTCCAGGTTACAAATCACTTCTCAATCTCGACTTGGTCCTGATACCTCTCGATTGAAATTTCTCCGGCCGCCCGGGGGGGCATTAAGGGGAAGGGAATTGTCATCCGAGCTGAAGATCGCCGCCGCCGGATCTAATGCCGCTGCGCCGCACTGCCTGATTGGCAGCCATCCGGCGATCGTCAAGCTGCGCGCGGTGATCGAGCGCGTTGCGCCGACCGACGCGACCGTGCTGATCACCGGCGAGAGCGGCACCGGCAAGGAAGTCGTCGCGCACATGCTTCATGAAGCCTCGCCGCGCCACGGTCACTCCTTCGTGCCGGTCAACTGCGCGGCGATTCCGGGCGAACTGCTCGAATCCGAGATGTTCGGCCATGAGCGCGGAGCCTTCACCAGCGCCTCCGCACCCCGGCGGGGGTTGTTCGGCGCAGCCGACGACGGGACGATCTTCCTGGACGAAGTCAACGAGCTGAGCCTGCTGTTGCAGGCCAAGCTGCTGCGCGCGCTCGAGGATCATATGGTGCGGCCGGTCGGGGCCGACCGCGCCTGCCGAGTCGACACGCGCGTAATCGCAGCCAGCAACAAGGATCTGCCCGCGCTGATTGCCAAGGGCGCTTTTCGGGAGGATCTTTTCTATCGCCTGCAGGTTGTGCCGATCATCATCCCGCCGCTGCGCGAGCGCCGTCCGGATATCCCGGCCCTGATCGAGCATTTTCTGAATCGCGCCGGCGCCCGGTTCGGTCGAACCTTCGAGTTGAGCCGCGCCGCGGTAGTGTACATGTGGTCGTATGATTGGCCCGGCAACGTTCGCGAGCTCGAGAATCTGGTCGAGCGCCTGGCGATCCTCTGCGAGCACTCGACGATCGATGTGGAGCAGCTGCCGCTCAACCTGCGCGCGGGTGCGCGGATCGCTCCGGGCCCGGCGCTGGACCGGGACGGAGTAAATTTCAACGCCCTGGTGCACGAGCTGGAGGGCCGCCTGATCAATCAGGCGCTGCGGCAGACCGGCGGCAACAAGCAGGCCGCGGCGCGCCTGCTCGGCCTCAAGCGCACGACCTTTGCCGCCAAGCTCCGGCGCTGCGGCGTGATCGGGCCGCCGGCAGATGGGGCCGAGGGCGAGCCCGAGGACGATCCGGAACAATGAGTCTTGCGGCGGCCGGATCGGAGCGGCCCCGGACGCGGATCATGGTGGTCGACGACGACGCCGACACGCTGGCGATCCTGTCGCATCAGTTGCGGCGCGAAGGCTTCGAGGCGATCGCCGCCGACTCGGGCGCAAGCTGTCTGCGGATGATTAACGAGCATCAGATCGACGTGATCCTGCTCGACCTGATGATGCCCGGGATGGACGGTTTCGAGGTCTGCCGCGCGCTCAAGGCCCACGCCGAGACCGCCGAGATTCCGGTCGTGATGGTGACCGCGCGCGACGATATCGACGCGCGCGCTGAAGCGATGCGGCTGGGGGTCAGCGATTTTCTGGCCAAGCCGGTCAGCCGCGCCCAACTGGTCAGTACGATCACCGCCCAACTCGAGCAGATCGCGGCGACGCGCGCCGCCGACGCTGCGCTGAAGCGCTTCCCGAAAAGGAAGTTCCGGTATCCGCCGGCGATCAAGATCAAGCCAGCTCCCCTCTGACCGAATCGTCGCAGTATAGTTGCCGGGCGAACTACCGCAATCGCTGGGCAGGCGCGACGGCCGCCGCCGCGTGCTCTCGGGTCAGCCTGCCTTCGCGCGTCGTAATCTACTCCCGTCCAGACGCCGCTGCGCGACCGACGCCGGTATAGCGCGTTCGCTCAGGCGTTTTTCCAAAAGCGAACGAAATCCCGGATGCTCTTCGATCAACCGGTCGATCAGGTCGTCGTCCTCGTCCAGGGGAACCAGCTGGAAGAACGGCCTGCCGTTGACGGTTATCACCACCGGCTCGTCGTGGCACAGCCGCCCGTAGCGGCTCAGCCCAGCCTTGGCTTCACTCAACGGTATGACTTTCATGGGTGGTAAACCTCTTGCCCTGCACGTACAAAGAGTTGCCTCGTTTCTCTCCAGCCAGAACGATTGTTGCTACCGCCTCCGCTTCATCCACCGTGAACAGAACCCGATATTTGCCGAACAGTCTCAGCTCGCGATGCGCTACCGGATTCGGTCGCAGCGTCTTGAGATGCCGGGTATGCGCCAGCGGGTCCTGCTTCAGGCGCAAGATCGATGCTGTCAGAACTGCCTTTCCCGTTCTTTTACCGAGGGCGCGAAGATCGTCGATCACCGATTCCCTCAAGGCGACCGTCCAGGCCGGCATCGACTCATTCTGGCATGGACTATAATTCTGGTCTACCGATTGCTCCGCGAGGTTCTCCCGCAGCCGCGCGGCTGCGGCTTGCGATTGCCTCGCGCGTGGGTGGTTGGTTACAGATGAAGCATTGGCGCGCCACGCGCGTGCCTCGATTCAGGCGGAGGAGGAAGAGCTGCTCATGAACGGCACCGAAGCCAAAACCCCGAGCAATCTGATCGGCGCGCTGAGCTATCTGCTCGGCTTCGTCACCGGCGTGATCTTTCTCTATCTGGAGCCGTACGACAAGGACGAGTATGTGCGCTTCCATGCGCGGCAGTCGATCGCGTTTTCGGTGGCGTGGTTCGCGGTCAACGTAGTGCTGGGATTGGGCGCCGGAATTCTGCGCCCGCTCGCGGGCTTGTTCGAGCTCGTGCAGTTCGTGGTCAACCTCGGGTTTTTCGGCGTGTGGCTGTTCCTGATGTTCAAGGCCTATACGGGCGACAAGTACAAGCTGCCGATCCTGTCCGAGTGGGTCGAGAACGCCGGCTTCTGAGCGGAGGCAAGGGTGATCAGAGCGACGCCGCTCACACCGGCGATTCCACCGCGAGGCGGGGATTACGCGCGGGCGGAAGCTGGTCGTACAAATCCGCGATCAGATCGGACTTGATCTTCGCGTAACCCGCGTCGCTCCACAGATTGCGCCACTGCCGCGGATCCTCGTCGAGGTTGTAGAGCTCGCCCTCGGTGCCGTCGTAGCGGATATCGGGCAGCGGCGGGATATCATTCCCCATCGCGCGCACGATCGGAGCCAGGTCGAAGCCGTAGTCGCGGGTGCTCGGTTCGTAAACCGTGCAGACCCATCCGTCGCGGTAGATAGTCCGCAGATGGATTCCGATCTGCGCGAACTGGCTGTCCCATTCGGTGATTACGCAATGACGGTCCGAGCCGGGCGCGGTCGGTAGCGGCTTGCCCTCGACCCATTGCGGGATCGGCACGTTCGCGATCGAGCAGAAGGTCGCCGCGAGATCGAGATGGCCCACGGGCTCGGAGATCTCGGCCGGCTTGATCTTCGCGCCCGGCGCCGGCCGCCAGATGAACGGCACGCGCATCAGCGCATCGACGTGATATGGCCCCTTGTAGAGCAAGCCGAAATCGCCCTGCAGCTCGCCGTGATCGGTGGTGAAGAACACGTCGGTCTGCGCGTCCCATCCGCGTTCGGCGATCCGTTTCAGCACGCGGCCGCAGGCTTCGTCGATAAGCTCGTTCTCGACGTGAATCATCGCGTTGATTTCGCGGAGCTGATCGGGCGTGAGCGTGCACGGTACAAACGCCCACGGCCCGCCTTCGTTGTTGCGAAAGCGGCCTTCGTACCAGTCGAGCCAATGGCGCGGCTTCTGGGCGAGTATCTGTTCGATCTTCTCTCGCGAGCCGGGATAACCCACGGGCAGGTCGAGATCGCGCCACTTAATCCGCCGCCGCGCCTCGGCGCCGGGCGGATCCCACGGATGATGGGGGTCCGGAAAGCTCATCCATACGAACCAGTCTTCGTCGGCGGAGAGCGAATCCAGGAACGCGATCGTGCGATCGGCCACCCAATCGGTGTGATAATGCTCGCGCGAAATCGAGTTGTACTTGAGCTGCGGCGCGCCGGTATCGCCGCCGTCCTTGGTGCTGATATCGAGCAACTGGATGAAGCCGTTCGCTTCCTCCGGGAAATTCTTCTGGAGCCAGAGCGAGTAGTGCCACTGGCCCATCGGGCCGTGCATCGCCAGTTCCATCCGCTCGAAACCGCGAAACGGCCCGGTCGAGCCCTCGCGCGCCATCCGGTTCTCGAAGTAACTCTGCCCCATGTCGAACATCGGCTCGAAGTGCGCCTTGCCCAGCAGCGCGGTGCGATAGCCTGCCTGTTCGTGGAGGTAGGCCGCGATACTGGGCGCGTTCGCCGGCAGCGGCACGCCGTTGGCCACCACGCCGTGAGTGCGAACGTGCTGGCCGGTGATCATCGTCGAGCGCGCCGGCATGCAGACCACGTTCTGGTTGTGCGCGCGCCGGTAATTTATTCCCGCCGCGGCGAGCGAATCCGCCACCGGCGTCCGCGCGATCGCGCCGCCGTTGCATCCCAGCGCGTCGTAGCGCTGCTGATCAGTCGTGATGAAAAGAATCTTGCGTCCCATCGCTATGCGCCTCGTAACGCCCGATGTAGCGGAGCGCCGGTAAATCTACAATAGAGGGAGGACGCGATCGTGTCTGACGGTTCCAGCGCCGCGTCGATAAGGTCGCCGATGCTCCAGACATGATCCGTTACGCCTTGCTCCATCGCGGGCGTACAGCGCAACGTTTCGTGCACCCGGCAGAAATTGTAGAACGCGATCCAGAGCGCGAGCGCCGCGCGACGATTCGCGAACCGCTCGCTGTAGCCGCCGTTCAGCCGCGTGAACCGGCGCGACGCCAATTTGGACAGTACCGGGAAACGGATACCGCCTGCCTTGATGGCCGGGTTGGCCGGTTTTGCGGGAATATACCGGTATATAGCGGTACATAGCGGTATATGACGCGACCACGGTCGCTTTTCGGCGTAGTGAGGTGTCCACGTAGCCGGCGCGCCTACTTTATGCATGGACAGCCGCTCCCGCCGTGCCATGATCGATATCCGGGCACGACCAGGGGCGCACCCGCCCGGTCCCCAAATCTCTCTCATTGGAGGTTCCATTGTATGAAGGTGATATTGCTAATTCTAAGCGCGGTCGTACTTTCCTCAACGATCGCATTGGCGGCTACCGGCGCCACTGACTCTATAGCCTGCTATTCCGGCGGTGTAGCCGTCTTCACTGATGCTACCGTGAACTTCCCCGTTATCGTTGCTCCCATCACATTCGGCGACCCTAATGACATCTATTCGGCAACTGATTCTGCAACGGGAGTGACGACCAGCATCGGTGGTCCTGGCACCGTCTGTGTTGTCACCTATGTGCCCGCCACATCAACCTCATCCTCATCGAAAGTCTCAACGTCGACCGTCGTGCACCCGGGCCTGGCCCGTACACCATAAGGCGTAGACCGGACCGTCACCGTGCCCGCCAGCCTCGACTCGGCTGGCGGGCCCGATCGCTCGGAAAAACCGGCGGCATCATCAGAGGCGTTAAAGACGGCTCGATGCCGGATTGCTTTTCGCTCTCAACTTTCTTGCCGCACGCCGGCGTACACTTTGCGCCAGCACGCGGAGCCAGCGTGCTCGGCGCCGAAGATCATAGCCATAAATGACGGCAATGCGCGTCGCCTCCGCAGAGCATCGTATCGCCGAGAAAGCATGGGCCCAGAGGCGGGTTTGGCGGGCAGCTTCCCGGAGCGCATGGGAATCAGGTTCCAGTTGTAAAAACCTGAACACCCCGGACAATTCCTTTTCTGTTTTGCGGCAGAAATCTTCATAACGCAAACTGTGAACGCGCCCGGGCAAACCTTGGCGGAGCTGCAACACCTGTTGCTCGTGGAAGGTCCACCGTTCCATCTTCTCCGCCGGTGACAATCCCAGCCAGAAATCTCCGTGCGCCGTCTGATTGAAGCGGTCGGAACTCGCCACCACTTCGAAAGGATGCCGGACGATGTGCAGGAAATGCGCTCCAGGAAAGTGCTGCTGCAACAAAAACTTCAGCAACTCCGGGTCCCCGTGCTGCGTCGGCTTCTTGTCGCCGACCCATTTCAAGTCCGTTTTCTTTTGTGCGGGCAACCACGGACTGCCGTTTTCCATTACCGACATCTGCACTGCCAGAAAATTCTGCAGAGGACTCGCCTCGCGGCGGAGCAGATGTCCCGACATTTCGAGCGTTGAACGCATCCCTCTGTCCGAGTCCCAGGCATGCGCACGAAATGGCTGGTCACCATGAAACTGATACAGGATCCAGGAAATATCGGATTCATGGGATACGAATACTTGCGGATGCAGGTTCAACACCCGCACCAGGTGGGAGGTTCCGGAGCGCTTATTGCCGATAAGGAACAGAGGCTGAATCATGCGCGATTGCTGGGAATTTGGGGTTGACCTTTCGCTTTCATCAGCCGCACGCTACAACGCTAGCATAAACCTCCTTCACCCCCGGAGAACGCTATGGCATCGAACCTGACCGCAATCGCTCCCCAGTTTCTGGTTGAGGACGTCGTGCGTGCCGCGGAATACTACCGCGACAAATTGGGCTTCGCGATCGGCCCCTACTTCGAAGACCCGCCCGTGTTCGTAATCGTGCGCCGAGACGACGCCCGGATCATGCTCAGCCTGGTCGAACACGGTCGCGGCGGCTCGAACCGCAAATGGAAGGCAGCCGCCCTCGATGCATACCTATGGGTCAATGATGTTGACGCGCTGTACGCAGAATTCAGCGCTAAGGGTGCCGATGTTTCCGGACCGCCATGTTTGCAGTTCTACGGGATCCGGGAAATTGAAGTGCGTGACCTCGACGGCTACGCCCTGACGTTCGGCCAAGCGGTGTAGCTCCCCTCCCACCGGTCGCCCGAATCGGACGGGCCTCAAAAGCTTGAGGCGCCTGTCGATTCCGAATCGAAATAGACAATCAGGGCAGATCAGGACCGCACCGGCCCCCCCGATTCGCCCTTTCACTTTTGCCGGCCGCGCGCTAAAAAGATCAGCATGAAGCTTCGCCACGCCGCCGCGCTCGCGCTCACGGGGTGGTATCTGATGGTTCCACCGTTGATCGATTCCAGTGGAGTTGCCAATCAGGAACCGCTATCCAAGTGGACGATACTCGGCACGTTCGACTCCAGCGAGGATTGCGAAAGTGGACGAATTGAGGAAATGACACATCGCGAGTCTCAAGACGAGTCGCAAACCAAAGACCAAAGCCTGCTGGCCATCGAGAAGGCGCGCTGCGTTGAGAGCACCGCTCGGGATCTCACCGGAAGATAAGACAACCCCCCGGTCAGATCACGACCATCGCGGCCAGGTCAGGACACCGCTCCGCCTCCTCGCTTCAGCCTTTCGCTTTTCTCAGCCCAGCGCCAAAACGCCAGCATGAAGTCCCGCCCCGCTGCTGCGCCCGCGCTCATCAAAGGCCAGGCGAAAGCGGCAGAGCATCGCGTCACGAAAATGCCTTGACTGGCCGCCACTCGCGTAACTAGGACAGCCCGTCCGTCAAACCAGGACCATCGCGCTGGAATCAGGACCGTGCCTGCGGTTCTGGTTCGAGGTTCTCAAGCACGATAAGGGTTACCACATGGCAAGCGGGCGTATCGGCCAGATAAAGCGCGCGGCGATCCTCGTCTTCGGCATCGTCGTTGCCGCCTACGCCGCCGACTATCTGAGCTTTTCCCGCCACTTCCCCGCGAGCCGGACCCTGCTTTCAACCATCAAGGTAAATGTCTTCTATCTCGTCCCTCACAAAGACGGGAAAGTCGAAGTGATCGAAAGCGACCCCGAAAGCCAGGTCTGCGCGCATACCCTGTTCTCTCAGGCGGGCTATCCGCCCTGCTGGCGGACCAAGAACGAAAAGTGGATAAATCTGCGCTAGCCCGGCCCCCTTGAGAACTGCCCGGCTTGGGTAGTAGATTTTGAATTCTCCAACAGAGGCTCCTCTTCCCGTCTTTAGGGAAGATATGAGAGAGAGAGCAGTGCTAGAGCTACGGATAGGACGCCAGTGAGGGAACTCGCTTCCAGCGTAGCAGAGGTCGACGATCTGCGGCTCCTGCACGTCGATGTCAAGACAAGTTTTGTGCTCTCCAGCGCGGAGCGTATCGAGCGGACGAACGACCCCGATTGTTCACCCGGGCCACGCCTATTCTTCACCGGATGCCCCCAAGGCAACATCGTCCGCATCCGCCACGACGTTGGGGATCAGATCGCTTCGAGATTACTCGCCATCGCCTCGCGCGAGCCCCCGTGGCGCGATCCTGATGTCCTGCCTCAATGCCTGGGAAAAATCATCGATATTCTGTCTACCGACCAGCCGGTCACGACCGTGGCCCCAGGTCCCATCTACAGACTTCCCGACGACTTGCAATATGAACACTCCGCGACGATCGTCCGAGGCGATTCGATGGAGGGCGAGACGATGCTGGCCCGGTTCGCTGAGCGGGGATTGCCTCAGCCCATGCTTGACGCGGGCTTTAAGCGGATCGGCGACTTCTGGGAGCCCTGGTGCGTTGTCGTCGAGCGCGACGAGATTGCGTCCATCGCATTCGCAGCCCGCCTCGGCGACCTTGGCGCGGAGCTCGGCGTCTATACGTTTCCAGCGTTCCGTGCTCAAGGATTCGCGGCGGCAGTGACAGCGAGTTGGTCATCACTGCCGCGCCTTAAAGGCCGCGCACTCTTCTACAGCACGGCAAGGTCCAACCGATCCTCCCAGCGCGTCACCGCCCGGCTTGGCCTTCGCATAATTGGCGCGAGTGTTAGCGTCGGCTGATGAATCCGGTCGCCACGATCGGGTGCCGGCCGAATCAGGCCTTTCGTTCTCTTGGGCGTCGCGCTACAACCCCACCATGAAGCTGCGTCACGCCGCCGCGCTCGCGCTCACGGGCTGGTACCTGATGCTGCCGCCCACCATACCCGACAGCTACGAGGTAAACCAAGGCGCTCCACTCTCCCAGTGGACCATCAGAAACGCCTTTCCTCGGAATGCCGGGTGCGAGAACGCGAAGTATCGCATGCGCGAACAAGCTTTGGCTGCTCAGGCGGAACATAGCGCGACCGGGCGGCGTGGCCACGGAAATCCCGACGTGTTCTGCATTCGGTGCAATGCCCAATGCGTCGCAGAGGACGATCCGCGCCTCAAAGCAAAAGTGACCGCGCCCCCGGTTCCCGCCCTACCCAAGTAGAACACTCTCAGCCCGAAAATCAGGACCATCGCGGGCCGATTAGGCTAGCACCGAAATTGCGACTGCCCCGCATTAGGACAGCCGATGCGTCAAAATAGGACACTGGGCTCGGCGCTAGACCGGTCGGGCCAGCCAGGCTTGAGCCAACCGGCCAAAGCGACATAGAACCTGAAACCCCGACTGTGCGGGTCCGTTAGCACACCAGTTGAATACGAATCGCTTGGGGCGCGTCTTTTATTTACATGGCCATTGCGACCTTTTCCCCGCCCATCAGGCCCGGCAGCGCTTCGGGTTCGCGAATCAGCGCAGTCAGCCGCGGCCGGTGGCGATTCAATAAATACGAGACGCATCAGCTGTGCGACGCGATGGAGTGCATAGAGAACGACGAGTTCCGCATCGCGAAATGGTCTCGGCTGATTACCATCGACGGCGTTGCCTACATCCAATGCGCTTGCGACGAACACGCAAAAGGCGCTTCGTCAGACCGGGATCGTTCGTAGAAGTGCGCTGCGCTCTGAAATTCAGCCCCTTAGCCCCCAGCTAAGCCATTACCCCCTTTGGCGCGTTCTGCGGCTTGACCGGACCCGCACCATGAAATAGTTTCGTTGGTTGAGCAAACCCTCGGATTCTCTGTTCGCCGATTGGGGACCATCACCCACTTGCCGAAACAAGGGCTTCGAAAAAGGCCGGGTCGAATGGCTCGGCCTTTCGTTTCGGCTTGCTCGTCAACGCTTTGGCGTCCGAGAGCATCGGAGCCGGAGCGATGGCAACCTTTAGCTCATAGACGTGGGGAGAGAACCTCGATGATCCGACGCGTACTGGCCGCGGGAGCGGCATTCCTGACCTTGGGCCTTTGCCTTCCCGCGATGGGGCGCGCGCAATCGCTAACCACCGTCACCAGCAACGATTGCCAGTGCCGCAAGCTGTCGGGGCCGCAATTTGCGGGCGCCAACCAGAGCTGTGCTATCGCGGGCTTATCTATACCCGTAGAAGTTGCCAGCAGCAGCGCCCAGATCATCCGCGTCTGTTACGGGATTTACGGGAATGCGCTTTCTATTATACATGACGGCGTAGAGGCATGGATCGCCACGCCGCTTGGTCCAGTGGCGGATTACGCGTTGCCGCCGGAGGCAGTGGGAACTTATCCGGGCTCGACCACGGTGTCGGCCTGCCAGGATTTTGATGTCATCGGGCCGACTGCTTGGGACGCCCAGGTCTGGGTCGCCTACAATCCTGAAAGCGCGCCTGAACAATGGGGCTGCCCGTCGCCCAAGAACAAAACGCTGAGCTGGCTTTCAGTTGAAACGCTGCCCTGATGCTCGCGGCGATAACGCCGGGATTGGGGCGACCCGCCCCCCCCGATCCGCGCACTGCTTCCGCTTCATCGCAAAACCCTTGGCTTTTGGGCAAAACTTTCAGGATTGAAGGCTGGACCAAAATGCGCTTAGCTGCTATAGGTGATGTGATACATCATCGCGACGTTTGTTCCCTTTTCGCGTGTCATCGTTGCGAAAAGTCTGCGCCCGGGAGGCCGTAAGCATGACTGCCGTTCAGCTCTGCCGATTGTCGCGGTTCGCAACCGCAACGATCATCGCATCGCTCTTCATCGCATGGTCTGCTCCAAGGACCGCCGGCGCTGACGACAACATCCTGAGCAACCCGGATTTGACCGAAGGAAGCGGCAATGATCCCAATGGTTGGGTCCAAGCCGAGCATGTCACCGGGGTCTCCGCGTTCAGCTGGCTGCCCGCGCAGGATCCGCCCGAATTGGACGTGTCGAGCCCTCAGTCCAACGATGCATTCTGGGCCCAAGCCCTTCACCTTGAACCCGGCTGGTACCATTTCGCCGCCAGCATCCGTAGCGAGAATGTCCCCCAGGGACCTTCCGGGGCCGCTCTCAGCCTGGTGGACATGGGGGGGATTGGCTCTACGGAGTTGCACGGTACCACTGATTGGCAGAACGTCGGCTTCTACGTGAAGGTGGGTGAGTGCGGAGCTTATGGCCGGCTGGGATGCAGGCTGGGTGGCTTCGCGAGCATGAATACGGGCCTGGTGGCCTGCCGCGATATCGTCGGAGAGACGGTGGATTTTCCCGCCCCGGACGGCGAACCGGTTTTCGATTTGGCTCAGCTATTCGGCGATCCCTACCCCAATTGCCCGCCGCCGCCCGGATCCTGACCTGCGATCAGTTCGGGTTTTAGGACGCGCCCTTCCTTGCGCCTTTGGGCGCGGCTGAAGACGCGGACCTGGTGGGCTGATGCTCGGCCTTGGCGCGGTCGTCTTCGTGTTTGAGCAGCACCGATAGCGAGGCGCGAATCGCGGGCGTATCGAGTTCTGTGATTCCCAGCCGCAGCAGCGCGCGCACCCAATCGAGCGTCTCCGCGATCGATGGCGGCTTGCGGAGCTGGAGCTTGCGCAGCGCGCTCACGTAGCGCGCCGCCTCCGCGGCCAGCCGGGTGTCGAGTTCCGGCACTTTGAGCTCGATTATCCGCCGCTCTTGCTCGAGGCCGGGAAAATCGATGAAGAGATGCAGGCAGCGGCGGCGCAGCGCCTCCGACAGCTCGCGCGCCCGGTTCGAGGTCAGCACCACCACCGGCCGCTCGACCGCGCGCAGCGTCCCCAGCTCGGGCACGCTCACCTGAAAGTCGGACAGCAGCTCGAGCAGGAACGCCTCGAACTCCTCGTCCGCCTTGTCGACTTCATCGATCAGCAGCACCACCTTGTGCGGCGCCGAAATCGCCTTGAGCAGCGGCCGTTCGAGCAGAAAGTCGCGCGAGAAGATGTGCTCCGAAACTTCCTCCCAGCGCAAACCCTCATCCTCGCCGGCTTGCAGCCGCAAGAACTGCTTCTGGTAGTTCCATTCGTAGAGCGCGCGCGCTTCGTCCAGGCCCTCGTAGCATTGCAGGCGAATCAGCTCGGTCTTGAGCGTCTCGGCCAGCACCTTGGCGACCTCGGTCTTGCCCGCGCCGGCCGGACCTTCGATCAGCAGCGGCTTGTCGAGCGCGAGCGCAAGGAAGATCGCGGTCTCGACGCGCTCGTTGGTAACGTAACGGGCGCGTTCGAGGCCGGCGCGGACGAAATCGAGTGTAACGTCCATCGTTTTCGAGCATCGCCGGAGCTGCCGATCGAGTCAATCATCGCGGCCAGACGCTCGAAATCGCGCGCGTAGTTCTCCACGGGATAAGCGCCGCGAATTACGTAGCCGGGATGGTACATCGCAAAGAGCCGCAGGCCGTTGACGTTGACGATCGCGGGATGAGTCGGATCGAAGTCGGCGTCCGAGCCCGCCAGTTCGCGCCACGCGAGACGGCCCAGACATACCACCATCGCGGGCCGCACGAGGTCCAGCTCGGCGTGCAGATGCGATCGGCAATTCGCAATCTCGCGCGCGCTCGGATCACGGTTTCGGCCGCGTGCGTCGCGCGGATTGCAGCGCACCAGGTTGGTGATAAAGACGCGGTGCAGCCCGGTCTCGCGAATCATCCGCCGCAGCAGTTCGCCCGAGCGATCGCCGCTGAACGGAATACCGGTGCGATCGCCGCCCAGGCGGCCCGGCGCCAGCCCCACGAACGCCACGCTCGCGGAAGTGGCGCCGTGGCCGGGCACCACGCGCGAGCGGCAGCGCACCAGCGCGGGGCAGCGGCGGCACGCGAGCATCGCGGCGCGGAGCTGGTCAAGGGCGAGGCGCCGGCGCATCGCGCTACCCGGAATGAATTTTCGGGGCGCGGCGGCGTTCGACGAACAGCCGCGCCCGATAGCGTACGCCGCTCAACTCGTCGCGGGGGCTGGCGCGGATTTCCTCGGTGTAGGCCGCCAGCTCGGTAAACAGGCGCTCGATATCGATATCGCCGCGCGCCGGCTTGAAGTCGTCCAGCGTGAGCATCGCCTGCGAGAGCAAGTTGATCGACGACTGGCGGCCGCCGCGATGGAAGCGCAGATGGAGCGCCGCGGCGACGCGGTTGAGCGCGCCGACCAGCTCCTTCAACTCCGGCTCGATAGCTTGAGCGGCCCGCTCGAACTGCTCGGCCGCGTCGAAGTATCGGCCGCGGTTGAAGCTCGCGATCGGGTCTTTAAGTTCGGGGCGCACGGGAAAAGACTACCCTCACCCGCGCTCGCGATGCTCGCGCGACCTCTCCCTGGTCAGGGAGAGGTGTAGAAAATCGCTTCGCGGACTCGGCTCGAAGAGGAGCGGGAGAGGCGAAGGCGGGCTCAGAGTTGTTCCTTCTCCTCGACCGCGCGGTATTCCGCTTCGCTGAGCGCGCGGGGCTTCTGCTTGCCGTGCATCTCGTAGAGCCGGAACAGTTCCGCCTTGTGCGGACGCACCTTGCCCAGCGGACACTTGATCCAGTCCTCGGTCGATTCGTCGCAGTAGCCCATCCGGTTCTCGCCGCACTTGGGCTGCAGGAAGACCGCGATCTCGGGCAACACCTTCTTGATCTCCGCGCGCATCAGCGCGACCATCCGGCGAATCTCCCATTGCGCGCGCACGCACAGGCGCAGATCGCAGATATGGAGCATCTCGGCAAAGTTGACCATCACGTGGAAGTTGGTCGGCGCCGCGTTGGGCAATACGAAACGCGCATCCTCGGCGGGAATCCCGGCCTTGAGCGCGCGCGCGTACAGTTCCGAGGTCTTGCTCAGCAGCGCGGAAAATTCGTCTTCCATCCCGGCCCGACGCCATGATTCGGGCAGCACGAAGGCCAGCTTGTCCTGCTTGAATTTGACGTAGCGCTGGCTCTGCTGCTCGAAGCTGATTCCGATCCGATGGCGCACGAATTGATGCGACAGCGAGCGCGACACGCCCGCGATCCCGAACCAGAACACCACCTGCTCCAGCGGTGAGGCGTGCCCGGTCTGCAGGCGCTGCTGGATGAACTCGCGGATCTTTTCGTGGCTGATTTTCTCGGCTTCGATCTTTTCCCAGATCTCGATCGGCGTGTCGGCCGAGTAGCAGGTGCGGAAGGCGGCGTAGAGCTTCTCCAGCGGCGCCTTGGCGTAATCGATGAGCCGTACCTGCATCTGTGCCTGATTGTCCAACGCGGTTGGTCCTCCGGGAACCTACTCTATCGCAACGCCCGGATGAGCGGCAGCAGTTGCGATGGCGGATCGGCGAGCCTCATCAACAAGCGGCGCGCCGGGCGATTGCGCGGGCGCGTGCGGACTGCAAGATTCGCCCGTGATGGCGTCGATGGTCGAGGCGGTCTATGCGCGCATTCTGCGGCCGCTCTTGTTTCAGCTCGACGCCGAGATGGCCCATCGGCTGGCGCTGACGCTGCTGGCGGGCGTCCCGCTCGGCAGCGGCTCGCCGGACCCGCCCGAACTGCGGCGCAAGCTCTGGGGTCTGAACTTCAGCAATCCGATCGGGCTGGCGGCCGGGATGGACAAGGATGTGCGCGCGGCCGGCGCCTGGCAAGCGATCGGGTTCGGCTTCGCCGAGTTCGGTACGATTACGCCTCGCGCCCAGCCGGGCACCGCGCCGCCGCGGATGTGGCGGCTCGCGGAGCATCGGGCGCTCGTGAACCGGCTCGGCTTTCCCAGCGCCGGGATGGAGCCGGCGGCGCATCGCCTCGGTCGGCTGCGCAGCGCCAAGCTCGCGATGCGCGTGGGGGTGAATATCGGACCGAATCGCGACACCCAGCCCGATCACATCGTGCAGGACTATGCCACCCTGATGCGCACGCTCGGGCCGCTGGCGGATTTCGTGGTCGTCAATCTCAGCTCACCCAATACGCCCGGGCTGCGGGAGTGGCAGGCGCCCGAAAAGATGCGCGAGATCTTCGCCGCGATCGCATCAACCCCCGATGCGGCTGCGGCGAGCCCGCCGCGGCTTATAAAGCTCGCACCCGACTTGGAGCCAGGATTGCTGGCAGGGATCTGCGATGAGGCGCTGGCGCTGGGCCTCGACGGTATCGTCGCGACCAATACCACGCTCGCGCGCGAGGCGGTCGGCGTTACGACCGCCTTTGAAGGTGGGCTGAGCGGTGAACCGTTGCGGGCGCGGGCGCGCGCAATGATTCGCGAAATCTACCGGCATACCGGCGGCAACCTGCCGATTGTCGGCGTCGGCGGCATCGCGAGCGCCGCGGACGCCTACGCCCATATCCGGGCGGGCGCGAGCGCCGTCGAGCTCTACACGGGACTCATCTACCACGGCCCGGCGATGGTCGGCGCGCTCAAGGCCGGGCTCTGTCGCATGCTCCGCAGCGACGGGCTAGGCTCGATTGACGAAGCGGTCGGCCGCGACGCTTGAGCGACGAGCGGCGGCAAGTCTGCGCCGCCGAGCGCGATGGCCGCCGGAGGAAGCATGGCATCCGACGAAAATGACGCGCAGTTCCTGGTCGATGCGCGCTGGCTGGGAGAGCATCGCGGGGACCGCGCGGTGGTTCTGATCGACACGCGGTCGGCCAAAGACTACTGGGCTGGCCATCTGGCCGGAGCGCGCCACTTCGATCCATTTCCGTTCCACTACTACGACACCAGTGAGAAGGGGCTGCGCGAGTTTCGCGCCCAGCTCGAGTGGATTTTTTCCGCACTCGGAATCAGCGGCGCGGAGACGGCCGTCTTCTACGAAAACGACGCCGGGATGCGGGCGGCGCGGGGCGCGTGGGCGCTGGAATATATGGGTCATCGCGCGGTGCGGATTCTCGACGGCGGACTCAAGGCCGCGGCCGCCGAGCAGCTCACTACGGCCGCGGAGCCGGTCACGCCGTGCGCGTTTCGGGCTGAGCCCCGCGAGGAAGCGATCGCCTCATACGACTACATCCTGAAACGGCTGGGCCGCGCCGACGTATCGATCTTTGACGTCCGCAGCGACGCGGAATACTACGCCGAGAACGTGCGTGCCCGCTTCGGCGGCGCGATTCCCGGCGCGATTCATCTGGAATGGGTAAACGCTCTCGATGCCAACGGCGGATTCAAACCGGCCGCCGAACTGCGCGCGACCTTCGAGCGGCTGGGGCTCCGTCGCGATGCGGAAATAATTCCCTATTGCCAGGGCGGTTATCGCGCGGCGCATGCCTGGTTCGCGCTCAAGCGCGCGGGCTACCGCAAGGTGCGCAATTATATGGGCTCGTGGGCGGAATGGGGCAATCGCGACGACCTGCCGATCGAAACGCCGAAGCGCCCGCGCTGACCGAGGCCGTATCCAAGTCGCATCCGGGATCCTGCTATTAATAAAGAGATGAAAACTCGATCGATGTGCGCCATGGCCAGATTCGGGTTGCTTGCGATGATGCTGCTCGCGGTGGTGGCCCAGGGCGGATGCGGTGACGAGAGTCTTTTCTCGGGCGTGACCTCGACCACCACCGGGGGCGGGGGCGGCACCGGTACCGGTGGCAGCTCTTTCGCGTATGTCACCAATTTCGACGGCAACGTATCCGAGTTCACCATCAATTCGTTTGGCGGGCCGAGCTTGATCGGCACGATCCCAGCCGGCCCGGCGAGCGGCCCGGTTGGTCTGGCCGTGAGTCCGTCCAACGATTACCTCTACGTGGTGAACTTTGCCGACAGTCTTGTCCACGAGTTCTCGATCGACTCGACCACCGGCGCGCTCACGCGTATAGGCACCATCAGCACCCTGTTCGGCGGGAAGACCGGCGGACCAAGCGGTATCGCGATCTCCGGAAGCTTCGTCTACGTGACGAATCAGAGCGGTGGCAGCATCGCACAGTACACGATCGGTTCAGACGGTACCCTGGCCACGATCGGCATCGCGAGCGGGCTGACGGCCCCCGAGGGGATCGCGGCAAACGACGCCTTCGTGTATGTGGCCGACAACGGGGCCGGAGTGATCGACGCCTACTCAATCGGAACCGTGGGCGCGCTCTCACTGGTCAATACCATCCCGTCCCTGGGCACCACTGTCGGCAGCCCAATCCAGGTCGCGATCGATCCCTCAGACGACTATGTCTACGCCACGGATGTCGCGAACGGCCTGATCGTACAGTATTCGATCGGAACCAACGGCGGGCTGAGCTTCCTGCTGAGCTTAAGTACCGGCACGTCGGCCGATCAGCCGATCGGCATCGCCGTGGGCGGCGAATCCGCCTTTACGGCGAACTTCGCCGCCAACACCGTTACGCAGTTTGTCCTCCCGAGCGATTCGACCACCGGCGCCCTGCAATCGCTCGGATCAACGTCATCCGGTCTCAGCGGGCCGAACGGAATCGCGGTGAGCCCCGACGGCACTCTGGTCTACGCAGTCAATCGGGGTAATGGCAGCGTGACGGTGTTCAACCTCGTCGACGCCCAATTGACTCTCGGCGCGACGGTGAACACCGAGAGCGGCTCAACCAGCGGCAGTCCACGATTCATTGTGCTGGTGCCGTAGTCCGCGCGGCACACTGGCGCGTCAGGGTCGGCGGCGGCTCTGCGCCAAAAGCTGGCGGAGCTTGGCGGGATTGATAGGCTTGTTGAAGATCGCGCCCTCGAGTCCCTGCATCCGGCTTCTTTTGATGATGTGATCCCTGTCGTAGTAGTAGGCGGTCATCAGGATCACGATCATTTCGGGCAGTTCTTCTTTGACCCGCGTGTAGAACTGGTAGCCGTCCATCTCCGGCATCACCACGTCGGAGATCACAGCGTCGATCTTCATGTTGCGCAGCAGCCCCAGCGCCGCGCTCGGCAAAATGGCGGTGTGCACGATGCACTGTTCGGCCTTGAGCAGGTCGGCGAGCGAATTGACCACCGAGACGTCGTCGTCGAGCACCAGCACCGACATCCCGCGTAGTGGCCAGTCCCCGTGCGGCTGGGGGTCATCGCGGGCCGCGGCCGGCTCGTTGGCGCTCGGCCCCAGATCGGTCATCTTCTTGCCCTGCAGATAGTCGCGGGTCTGGTAGATCCCTTTACGCGAGATCGCGTCGAGCCGCTGCAGGATCGTCTGCACGCGCTGAATCGCGGTGCGAATCGAATCGAGCCGCTCGCGGTCGGTCGCGAACTCGGCCTGGTCGAGATGGGCTTCCAGTGAGCGCGTCAGCAGCTCGAGATTGTTGGTTACCGTTTCCAGCGGATTGTTGATCTCGTGCGCGAGACTCACCGCGATTTCGCCCGCAGTGGCCAGCTGCTCGCGCAGGCGCATCCGCCGGATGTCGCGCGCGTAGCCGATCGAGCCGATTTCGGTTCCCTGCTCGTCGTGGATCGTCGAGCCCGAGATCGCCACCGGAATCAGCTCGCCGCTTTTGCTCCGAAACATAGTCTCAAAGCTAGAAATGCGCCCGCCGGACTCGCGCATCGTTTTCATCACGCGGCGCGCCTCTTCCAGTGACGGATAGATGCGCGTGACGTTCTGGCCGATGATCTCCTCGGAACTGTAGCCGAGATTCTGGCGCGCGCCGTCGTTGTAGTAGATCACCGTGCCCTGCCGGTCCACGGCGATAATTATGTCGGGCGAGATCTCGATGAGAAGCTGCAGATGCTTGTTGTCGAATGACATCATGGCGGGTGCGCCCGGCTGACGACGGCTCACTCAGCTAGCGGAGACGAAACTTCGGCAGCGTGACTTCCTCGCTGAGCTTCTCGAACACCACCTCGACCGGCATCCCGCACTTGATCTCGTGGGGCTTCACGCCCACCAGGTTGGACACCATCCGGGCGCCCTCTTCGAGCTGCACCACGACCACCGCGTACGGCACGTCGGCCGCGAACGCCGGATGATACACCTGATGCATCACGTTGAAGCTGAAGACCTGACCGCGCCCGCTGACCCGGGTCCACGCGGCCGCGGGCGAGAGACAGTGGGAACAGAGCTCGCGCTGCGGAAAACGGAACCGGCCGCAGCTGCCGCATTTCTGCAGCACCAGCTCGCCGCGCCGCGCCGCCGCAAAGAACGGCGCGAGCATCGGGGTAACGCTCGGGATCGGTTTGCCGGTCTCTGGAGGCATTAGATTTGCTTACTCTCGCGTTGGGGCGTGCGCAACTTGGCTTAAACTGTCAGTAGGCAGCCCATCGGGCCGGCTCGGCGCCGCCATCATTGCGGCGCGGAACCCAGCACCAGCGTCGAGTGGGTGGAAAGAATCCCGCCATTGCCCGATACCAGGCCAAGCTCGTGTTTGGGCAACTGACGGTGGCCACCTTCGCCGCGCACTTGCAGCACCGCCTCGCAGATCGGCGTCATGCCCCACATATAGAAAGAGCTGAGCTGGCCGCCGCCCGTGTTGACCGGGAACGATCCAGTCGGGCCGATGCGTCCGTTTGCGACGAACGGGCCGCCTTCGCCCTTGCGGCAGAAGCCGTAGTCCTCGAGCGTCACCAGCACGGTGAAAGTGTAGCAGTCGTAGAGCTCCGCGAACTGGAGATCCTCGAGCTTGATGCCGGCCATCCGGAACGCGGTCTCCTTCGCGACCGGCGCGCCTGAGGCCAGCGTCTCGAGCGGATCGCCGCCTGCGTGTCCCTGACCCATCCCGCGAATGTAAACCGGCGGCTTCTTGAGATCCCGCGCGCGCTCCGCCGAAGTGACGATGAGGCAGAGCCCGCCGTTGGAAACGAGGCAGCAGTCGAAAAGATGAAACGGTTCAACCACCCAGCGCGAGGCGTGATAATCCTCCATGGTCATCGCCTGGTCATGCATCTGCGCTTGCGGATTCAGGTTGGCCCAGGCGCGCTGTGCGGTCGCGATCGCGCCCAGATGGTCGTTGGTCGTGCCGTACTGATGCATATGCCGGCGCGCGACGAACGCGTAGGTCGCGTTCACGCCGAACAGCCCATAGGCGGCTTCGAGACCGCGCCCGAATCCGTACGCGGCGGCCGAGCCTCCGCCCGCGGCCCTGGCGGCCTTCGGCGCGGGCGGCTTGAGTGGTGCATCGCCGAACACGCACGCGACCACTTCGGCCATCCCGGCGGCGATCGACTGCGCAGCGTGCATCACCATCGCGGCTGCGGTGGCGCCGCCGAGATTCATGGTCGCGGTCAGTCGCAGATTCTTAAGCCCCATCGCCTGTTGCAGATCGAACGAGGCCATCGGATTGCTCATCCAGGTGATCCCGGGATTCACCAGCATCCCGTCGAGATCCGCGCGCGCCAGCCCGGCGTCCTCGAGCGCAAGCTGCACCGCCTCGGTGGCGAAGCCGATCGCGTGATGATGGTCGTAGTTTTTGCCCATCCGGGTCGCGCCCATCCCCGCGATCGCGCATTTCCCGCTCAAGTCCATGCGATTAATTCCCTCTCGTGGCCGAATCGGTGATCAGAATTGGTACTGGTTGGATCATAGCTGAAGTGGCAATCGGGGCTGAAGCGGAAATCGGGTTCATCGGCTGGCGTGGCGCCGTCAGCCGGTGGGCGGCTTCCAGAAATCGAGCAGATACTCGAACGTCACGCCCATCGTGATGTAATTGCTCGGCCAGCCAAAGATTCCGATTTTGTTCACCAGGTTCGTGCGGTCCCAGATGATGACGTTGCGCAGTTCATAGCCGCGGCGCCGGAGTTCTTCGATCAGCGCGACATGGATCGTGATGCGCTGGTTCTCCCACCACATGTCGGGCACATTGACGACGCAGTGCGCCTTGGGGCGGAGTATCGGCAGCAGCCGCTCGAAGATCTCACCCATCGCGGCGGCGTATTCATCGAGCGGCATCGTGCCCAGGTCGCGGGCGTCCTGGGAGTACTGCTCGACCTTGCCGAGTTGGCCGTTGTCCCGAACCCGGCGGGATTTGTTCTTGCGTTTGCGATTGAGCAGGTTGGCGTACGGCGGCGAGGTAAATAGCAGCGACACCGACTCCGGCGCCAGGCAGGCCGCGATGCCCCGCGCGTCAGTGCAAACGGCAAGCTGTCGCGTGCCGCTTGCGTGATCGCCGGCCAGGCGCGAGCGGGATAGCTCGATGTATTTCGGCTGGAGGTCGAAGCCGACCGCATTGCGATCCTCGTCCTCGGCCGCCAGCAGCGTCGTGCCGCTGCCGACGAACGGATCCAGGACCAGTTCGCCGCGATGGCTCAGCAGCTTGATGACCTGCCGCGCCAGCGCGACCGGAAAAGTGGCCGGGTGGAGGTTCTTGTCGCGGATGTCCCGTCCTTCGTAGAAGAACTGCCACACCCCCAACTGCGACTTGAGCCACTCCTTGGCCGTCATACAGTTGATATGAGTCGGCGGGCAGGCACACAGCCGCCGATTTCCGATCGCGACCAAATCGCCCGTGGCCGCGCTTGTCATACCCTCCATCACCCGGTCCTGTCCCTCGGCCCCCCGATTATACCGCAGATGCCCGGCAAGGTGGACCTTCGCGCCGGGCGGGCCTCGTGCCCGTCGAATTTGCCCATTTTGCGTTCAGCTTAGTTGCCAAGGCCTGAACCTTGCCCCTAAAATGGAAGGATGGGAGATCGCAGATGGCCGGAGGGTTGACCTTCGAAGCGCTGGCGAGCCGCGAGTACGTTCTTTCCAGCGCGGAAAACTTTGTCCTCTATGTTCTGTTCGAGGCGATTGCAGGCGGCGCGCGGGCGCGCGGGCGTCTGCCGCTCAACCTGGGCGTCGTGCTCGATCGCTCCGGCTCGATGTACGACGAGCGCCGGCTCGAGTTCGTGGTCGAGGCGGTCAAATTCCTCGTCGACAATCTCAGCTCCCGAGCGACAAAGTCGCCATCGTCGCCTTCGCCGACAAGGCGCAGGTGATCGACCTCCGGCGCCGCGATGCAGACAAAGCCGCGCGTCAAGCGCGCGATCGACGACATCGACCTGCTGGAGATCGGCGGCGGCACGCAGATGGCGCTCGGGATGCGCGCGGCTATCGACGAGGTCAAGAAGAATCTCGCGCCGCAACCGGCTCAATCGCGTGCTGGTGCTGACCGATGGCCAAACCTACGAAGAGATGGCCTGCGTCGATCTGGTCAATGCCAGAATCGCGGCAGATGTCGTTCTCCGCGATGGGCGTGGGCGTGGAGTTCAACGAGAAGCTGCTGATGCGGATCTCGCAGGACTCCAGCGGCAAGTATCACTTCATCGGCGACTCGGCCGAGATTCCCGCGATTTTCGAGGACGAACTGACGGGTCTGCGCGCGGTCGCGAGCCGCAACGGCCGGATCGATGTGGCGCTGTCGCAGGGCGTGCAGATCCGCGAAGGCGTTCCGCGCCAGCCCGGAGATCTACGCGCTGGGCGCGCCGTTGTTGGCAGAAGATCGCAAGGTCAGCCTATCGGATCGGCGACCTCGAAGCCGGCGTGCCGGCTTCGGTGCTGCTCACCCTGGTGCTGCCGCCGCGCAAGCCCGGCGCGGTGCGCATCGCGCAGACCAGCTTCCATTACCAGGTTCCCGGCGTCGGCCGAGCAATCGGTCAGCGCTCGACGTGACCGTCGAATACACGCTCGATCGGCGCTGACCAGCAAAGCCAACGGCCGGGTGATGAACCTGGTCGACCAGGTGTCGATCGCCAAGCTGCAGACCAAGGCGGAAGAGGAGCTTGAAGCCGGCAACGTCGATCGCGCCACCCGACTGCTGGCAACGCGATTCAGGGCACGCAGCGGCTGGGCAACATCAAGGCGACCCAGGCGTTGAGCGGCATGATGGACCAGATTAAGAAGACCCAGACCTGCAGACAAGGCCGCCAAGACCAGCTCTGCTGCAGGCGCAGGCGGTGGTGCGCAAGACTCAGATGCTCGATCCCGGAATGTTGAAGGACTGCATGAAGAGAACTGAGTACCATATCCGAAATCCGACCGCAAGGGCGATCGCCGCAGACGTGGCCGCCAACCAGAGCCGAGAGGTTAAGGGGCCAACGATGATCAAGTGCAGCGAATGCGGCTACGAAAACATGGACGGGCTCGACTACTGCGATGGATGCGGGATCAAGCTTAATCAGGGGGCCGCGTCCCCCGAAGCGGCTCCTGCCGCTGCACCAGACGCGCCGACCGGTGCTATTGGCGCTCCTCCCAATGCGCCCGAATCAGGCCCGGCGCAGCCTCGCGGGGGTCGAACCGCAGGTCGCGCCAGAGCCGGCCGCGCCGCGAGAGCCAGCCTTTGTCCAGGAGGCCACCATCCGGCCCGCGCCAGCGCCGGCGGCTCCAGAAGCCGCCCGCGGCAGCCGCTCCGCACCTGCCGCAGCCATGCCCCCGCTTTCAAGGCCAAGCTGAAAATCGTTCGCGGCGGGCGTCAGGGACAGGAGTTTCCGCTGGAGAGACGGCAACAACCTGGTCGGTCGATGGGACCCCGAGACCGGCTCATTTCCCGAGGTCGATCTCGAAGCCGACGATCCTGAAGCCAAGATCTCGCGCAAGCATGCGTTGATCCGGATCGACGGCGGCAAGATCACGGTCGAAGATATCGGCAGCCTTAACGGTACCTATGTAAATCGTCAGCCGCGGCTGGCGCCGGGCGCCCCGGCCGAGACCTTAAGGACGGAGACGAGATAATCATCGGCAAGACGTTCTTCAAGGTGGTGATCGAGCCGGTTTCCTGAAGCGTTGCGAGTAGCGGGAGCAGTTTACAGTTTTTGGAGCCTCCCGTGGCAGTGTCAGCAGGATATTTCAGATGAAAACCGGCGATCCGCTTCCGACCGGCCATGAACTCGACGGCCGATACCGAGTCGGCAAGGTCATCGGGGTCGGGCGGCATGGGACGGGTTTACATGGCCAACGATACGCGTCTGGCCAACCGCCCGGTCGCGGTCAAAGAGATGATTGGTCGGCGAGGGGCTTCACGAGCAAAAGGCGATAGAGGATTTCGCCCGCGAGGCACGAGTGCTGGCCCCGCTCTCCCATCCTGGCATTCCCAATCTGATCGATTATTTCGCCGAGCGCGGCCGCCATTACCTGGTGATGGAATACATCGCGCGGCGGCGACCTGCAGGGATGGCTGGACCAGCGCGGCGCGGGCGCACGCGTGCCCGAGCAACAGGTGATGCGGTGGGCGCGCGAGATTCTTGACGTGTTGTGCTTCCTCCACGCCCAGAACCCGCCGATTGTTTACCGCGACTTGAAGCCCGGCAACATCATGATCGATCAGCACGGGCGCGCGATGATGATCGACTTCGGCATCGCGCGCTTTCTGCCGCCGGGCGGACGCGGAACCCAGATCGGTTCGGTTGGTTACGCCCCGCCAGAGCAATACTTGGGCAAGATGGAGCCCAGGTCGGACCTCTACTCACTGGGCGCCACGATGCACCATCTGCTGACCGGGCGCGACCCTCAGCTTGAGCCTCCGTTCAGCTTTCCGCCGGTACGCCAGCTGGCGCCCGAAGTTTCGGCGCAGATCGAGCGCGTGGTGATGTGGGCCTTGGCACGGACGCGGAAAAGCGGCCGCAATCGGCGCGTGGCGATGCTCCAGGCGCTGCCGCGCGCGGGGACTGAGGGCGACCGCGCTCGGGATTGCGCAGAACTCGACGGGGGCCTCCGGCAAGGCCGTCGGCGCTCGACGACGTGTCGATGCATGCCGGCAGCCCAGCGTGCTGCCACCACCGCGCCCCGGCACCGAGCGCCGCAGAAGACATCCGAGCTCCACTCGACCAGCGCGCGCGCCGGCCCCGGTTCTAAAAATTCCGTCGGCATTCTCACCCCACCGCGCAACCCCGCCCGCGGACTCATCACGGCCAAGACTCAGATCTGACGCCGCCGCCAAACCCCAGCCGGCCCCGACGCCCGAAGCCGCGTCAGGCCGCGAGTCTTGCCGCCACCGGCCCCGGCCAGGCGCGTCCGCATCGAATCCCGGCCGGATCCGCCGCGCCGGTAATCCAAGCCGCGACGCCCCGCACGCTTCGGCCAATCCCGCGCCGCGCAACGGAGCGGCCCGGTGCAGCCGCGAGCCGGCGCCGCCGAGCGGTGCCTGCCTGGTCTCCAGAACGAGCGAGGCGCTCGGTTTGCGCTGGCTGGTAAGCGATGATGATTGGACGCGTCTCGAACCGGCTGACCAGAATCGATATTGACTCTGGCTATGCTCAGGTCGGCGGCGACCGCGTGTCCCGCCGTCATGCCGAAATCATCAAACGCGGTCAGGATTATTTCATTCGCGACCTCGGCAGCCTCAACGGCACCTACATTTCGGTCAGGGACGGCTGGGCCGCGACCAACTCTACAAATTGCGCGACCGCGACAGGTGGTGCTCGGCGGCGCCACATTGGAGTTCCGAAGAGGCTGACAGCATGATCACGTGTCCGGATTGCGGCAATCTGAGAAGCGCTTGTCGACAGTGCGAACGCGGTTCACGATCGCCGCGGCCGGCCGCAGGACTACCGGCGCCTCGGCGCAATTGCAGTGTCGTGTCGAGCGGTCGCGGTGACGGCGCAAATTCTGCGACCGCTATCGCCGGGCCTGGCGACGACGCTGGCGACGCGGTATCGCTGCCGCCGCTCAAACTGGCACCGTGCTCAAGGGCGGCTTCAAGATCGTCGACGCGCTGAGCGCGAGTTCGAACGAGAACCGCTCCCGCGTAACGCGCGCGAGCTCGCCGGCAAGCAGCGAGCCGTTCCAGCTTCGCGAGCGAGCAGTCCGGCCGCAGCCGAGCCGTAGCGACGCCGACGATGCGCGGCTCGATACCGATCAGCGACGGCCCGCGTCAGCGCCGCAAGCGGCGAAGACCCCAACGGTCCGCGCGCGAAGACTCAAGGAACTCAGACCGCGTCAGCCCCAACGGCGGCGACGGCCGCAGTCGAATTGGCCTCCGCCGCGGCCGATTCGGCCGTTCAGATCTCCGAGCCGCCGTCGATTCGCCGCAGCCCGAGGAACCGTCGGCGCCGATCGTCCTGACCGAAGCAGCTGCCGACGGTAGCGCGAGCGGCCCGCCGTACTGGCGGCATAAACGGGTCGGCGACCGCCGCACGAGCCGCGAGCTGCGCCGCCGGCAGCCGCCGCGACGACCTCGGCGAGGTCTTCGGCCGCGTGCTGGCGCTTTCGCTCACGCTCAACCATCCGGCACTTCCAGCGCGCGCTCGATGGGTTTGCCGAAGACGGTCGCGTCTACCTGGTCTATCCGGACGAGCGCTCACGCCGTTCTCCGAACGGCGGGCGGATCAAGATGACCGAGATGAAGCGCTATGACGTCGCGATCCAGGTCTGCCAGGCGGTCGCTTTCGTCCATCGCCGCGGCATGCGCGTCAACGATATCTGTCCCGACTCGCGTCGCGTACGGCGCCGACGGCCGAATCAAGCTGACCGGCCTCGACTACGTCAGCAACGACAACGAGTTCCAGTCCGAGCCGATCTTCAACGACGGCTACACCGCGCCCGAAATCTACCGCGGCAAGAGGGTGGACAAGCGCGCCGACGTCTTTTCGATCGGCGCCTGCTGTACACCTGTCTGACCGGCGAACGGATCGAGTCCGAGAGCTGGCGCGAGGAGGCCGGGCCGATCCGGTTCTATCCGCCGCACGTGGTTTCCCCTGGCGCTCGAGCAGGTGCGTGCGGCGCGCCTTGGGCTTCAACGCCGAGGCCCGATGGCCGAACGTCGAAGCGTTCAAGGCCGAGCTGGTCAAGCTGGCCGGCGCATTCAGATTCGCGTCGGCTGCGCTGACCGACGTCGGGATGCGTGCGCGAGCTGAACGAAGACTCCGTGATGGCGGTCGAGTATCTGCGTGATTCGCCAGGTCGAGCCGGCGCAGAATTATCTTTACGTCGTGTCCGACGGGATGGGCGGCGCGGAAGCGGGCGAAATCGCCAGCGCAATTGCCGTCGACACGATCCGGGATTATGTTGAGAGCAAGACTGGCGACGGCGTCAAGCGCAAGGACCTCGGCGGCCGTCAATGATGGCGGCTCCTGCAGAGAGGCGCTTCGAAGAGGCCAATCGCAAAATCCTCGAATATCAGGTCGGCACATCCGGAGCGCGCGGCATGGGATCGACCGCGGTCGGCGCGTTGATTGCTGCCGCCGGAGGCCGCCGTTGCATGGGTGGGCGACAGCCGTGCCTATCTGTGGACGGCGGCGGTCTGCGCCAGCTGACCAAGGACCATTCGCTGGTGCAGCGATTGATCGAGATCGGCCAGATCACCGCCGAAGAAGCGCGCCATCACGAGCACAAGAACGTGATCACGCGCTCGCTGGGTGCCCGCGCCAACGGTCCGGCCGGCGCTGAAGCGTTGAGCATTCGGCTCAAGCGCGGCGATCGCGCTGATGCTGTGCAGCGACGGACTGATGGCGCATGTGGAGGACCAGCGATCGGCGGAGATTCTTGCGCCGCCATGCGATCCGCTCGAGGCGGCGCGCGAACTGGTGGTGGCGGCCAATGCGGGAGGCGGAACTGATAACATCTCGGTGTGGTTGTCATTTGCGGACTGACACCAATGGCCCACTCGCCAACATCCGCACAGGCCAATCGGAGCCGATGCCGGACCGCTCGACCGGCGGGCACCGTGCTCCAGAATCGCTATCTGATCGAAAGCCTGATCGGCGGCGGCGGCATGGGAATGGTCTACCTCGCGCGCGACCAGCGTCTCGCCAACCGCCCCTGCGCGATCAAGGAGATGGTCGATCATTTCATCGACCCCCAGCAGCGCCTCGAGGCCAACGAATATTTCGCGCGCGAGGCCGACACCCTCGCCCAACTGCAAGCATCCCGCGATTCCCGGCGATCAGCGACCGTTTCGACCATCCCAATCGCCATTACCTGGTGATGGAATACGTCGAGGGGCGCAACCTCGAGGAGGAAATCGCTGCGCGCGGCGGTCCGCTGCACCGAGGGGCTGGTGATCGATATCGCCCGCCAGTTGTGCGAGGTGCTCGCCTATCTGCACGGCTTCACACCGCCGATCATCTACCGCGACATGAAGCCCTCCAACGTGATGCTCACGCCCAAGGGCCGCGTGGTGCTGGTCGATTTCGGCATCGCGCGCCTGTTCAAGGCGGCGCGCAAGGGCACGATGATCGGCACGCTGGGCTTCGCGCCGCCCGAGCAATACCAGGGGCTGGTCGATCCGCGCAGCGACATCTATTCGCTGGGCGCGACGCTGCATTACGTCCTGACCGGCCGCGACCCGGAGAAGTTTCCGCCCTTCAGCTTCCCGCCGGTGCGCGAGCTGCGCCCCGACGTTTCGGGCAATCTGGCCGGTGCGATCGATCGGGCGCTCGCGCTACAATGCCGAGGGCCGCCCGCAAACGATCCAGGAATTCCGCGACATGATGCTCTACGGGCGCGGCCTGACGGCCCACGGCCCGCGTGAGTTCCAAGAGCGGCACCGCCGGACTCGCGCCGCCGCCGATCCCGGAGCAGAAGTCGTTGCGGCGCACGTGCGGCCCCGCAGCGCCTTCGCCGCGCGCCATGCGGCTGGCGACGCTTTTCGGTCTTCCTCGGCAGCGTCGCGTTCGGCGCCACTTATATCTATTCCATCCCCAGTTGCAGACCCAACTTGGGATCAAGCGATGCATCGACCAGCTTGCCCTGGAGTCACGAAGAATTGCTCGCCGCCGCCCGCGAACATCCGCTCGAGTTCGAGCGGATGACGCTGGCGCTGTCGACTCGCGAAGGCTCGCCGCTGTCGCCGCCCAAAGCCTCCTTCACCGACACTGAGCTGACCAACGCGCGCTATCTGAAATGGACCGCGATCTTCACCAACCACCTGAACGGACTGGAAGGACGCTCCGACAAGATCGAGGCGCGCTTCTTCGATCCCAACGGCCTGCAACTCGCCGACACCGACGCAGAGCGCTTCGTCGGGCCCAGCCGAAAAGACCGTCGACTTCAGCGGCGTCGCGCTGGTGCCCGATCTCTCGGACCGGCCGCGCGGCGACTACAAGGTGAGCCTCGCGCTCGACGATCAGACGCTGGCCGAGCAGCGCTTCGCGGTCGCCGAAGATCTGGCGAGCAAGGCCAAAGCCGCCGCCGATAAAGCGGCCGCCGAAGAGGCCGTTCGCGACGAGGAGCAAAAGCGCCTCGCGGCGGAGAAGCGGCTGGCGATGATCGAAGAGCATAAAGAACATCCGCTCGATCTGGCCGATATCCATTTCGTCAACAGCACCAAGAGCGGCACACCGATCTCGGGCCCCGGCGACGCCTTCGACGTTACCAAGGTGCTGTTCGTCGATTGGGAAGTCAGCTTCAAGAACCGGCTCTATCGGCTCGACAGCAACCAGTATCGTGTCGACGCCGCGTACGTCGCGCCCGACGGCCACACGCTCGGCAGCGTGTACGACACCGGATGGTGCCGAGTCGGCCCGGGAAGCGACTTTCAGCGGCCGTGTCGGCAACTCCGGCGGCGGCGCTTTCGTGCCCGGCACTTACACCGTGACCTTTTACTTAAACGGGCAGTATCTGGCGGAGCGGAAGTTCCGCGTGCTCGGACCCGACGGGCTCGGACCCGACGCCGGCGGCCTCTCCGCGCCGGCCCCGGCGGCGGTGAGCCTCGACTCGCCGACTCTGGCCACCGGCAACATCAGCGGGCTCGCCGGCAAGGACAGTATCCCGATCGAACTCCGTCTCCGGCCGCAGCCCAACGGCTTTTTACACGGCGAGATGGTGATTCACGAAACCGGCTACGGCCTTACTCCGATCGAGGGCTATATCCGCGGCACGCATCTTTCTTTTCAGGTTCCCTATCACGGTGAGACGCTCTACTTCGAAGGCGAGCGCAATACCAACGACCTGCGCGGCACCTTTGAAGGAACTCCCTCGGGCGAGCATGGCACTTGGTCAGCTCGCCCGTCGTGAGACCACCGCAATCCGATCGCTTCGCGCGCTGAATGATTTCGCCTCTGCCCGGAACCCCAATTCGATGTTGCATCGGTCAACGGCCCTGATTACAAATCTGGCATCGTACGGCGGCTATAGTCCGGGTGCGCGCGGCCGGTTGAATCGAAGTGCGGTCGGGCTCCCGGTGGAACTGGACATAGGACTCCGGGAGGTTAGGGTCGTGGGTCTACTCAATCATTCAACTCGTCACAATCGCAGTGAGTACCGGAGCGCGGGACTCGCGGCTTTGCTGTTGGCATTTGCAGTTTTCGCCGCGGCCTGCGCCGGAACCAGCACGACGCAAAGCCCAGGCGCGTACGTCGATGATTCCGTGATCACCACCAAGGTGAAGGCTGCGTTCGTGGCGGACTCGAAGCTCAGCGCCTATTCGACCGGGGTCGAGACCTACAACGGCGTCGTGCAGTTGAGCGGCTTCGTCAATTCGCAGGAAGACATCGACCTATCCACCAAGGTGGCGGCCGCAGTGCCCGGGGTCAAAGCGGTGCACAACAACCTGCTCGTGAAGCCGCGGAGCTGACGCGGCCGCCATTCATTCCGCGCCCCCGATTCCGCCGCCATTCCCGTAGAGCCGCCACGGCGCTATCGTGATCAGGCTGTGGCACTCAGAAGGAGGAAATCTCCCGAGCAGATCGGCGGTACGCTGCTCTCGATTGTCGACCGGCTCGACGCCGAGGGACGTTTCGATCTGTTCCGGCTGGTGAAGGCCTGGCCGCAGGTGGCTGGCGACGCGATCGCGCGGCGCACCGAGGTCGCGGACCTCAAGTTCCACGTCGCCGTGATCAAGGTTTCGTCCCCGATGTGGATTCAGGAGCTGAGCCTGATGAAGCTCCAGATCCTGGAGCGTCTGCGCGCGGCGCTGGGTAATGATTCAGTGCGCGACCTGCGCTTTGTCAAAGGGGCGCTCAGCCGGCGCCAGCGGCCGCGGCTGCGTCCCGTCCCGCGCCATACCCGCCACGCAATTCAGCTCCCTGAAATCAAGGATCCGGAGCTTAAACGGGCGTTCGAAAGCCTGGTCGAAGCCTGGGGCCGCGCTCCGCGCTAGCGGCCTTCGGTCCCGGCGAAACGGGCCCCGGCGAAACGGACCAGTGTCCGCGACGTATTCACTAAAGGACTCCGTGCCCCGGTCGGAAACGGCTCCGATGGTTGACGCCCAAACAGTCCCGATTCCAGACGATCTCAAAGTAATCCACGCCCTGAACCGGCTCTCGCTTGGCCCCGGGCCGGACGACGTTGACCGGGTCAAGCGCATCGGAGTCGAGCGCTATATCCACGAGCAGTTGCATCCCGAGTCCATCCCGGTGCCCGACCGCCTGGTCGAGTCGATCGCCGGATTCGAGACTCTCACGATGAGCCCGGTCGCCCTCTACTTAAAGTATTGGAGCATGCCCACAAAGGCTGATCAAGCCGCCGCGCAAACCGGAGCGGACACGACGGCCGTGCAGCAACTACGGCGTAAAGTGCTGGTCCAGGCCGTGGGGGCGCGGATGATGCGCGCGATTGAGGGTCCCCGGCAGTTGCAGGAGGTGCTGGCGGATTTCTGGTTCAACCATTTCAACGTCTTCGCCGGCAAGGGACTCGATCGGATCTGGGTGGGCGCCTACGAGCAGCAGGCGATTCGGCCCCATACGCTCGGCCGCTTTCGCGATCTGCTCGGCGCCACCGCCAAGCATCCCGCGATGCTCTTCTACCTCGACAACTGGCAGAACACCGCGCCGGGCAGTCCCGGCGCGCGCGGCAAGCAGGAGGGGATCAACGAGAACTACGCACGTGAGCTGATGGAACTGCACACCCTGGGCGTCGACGGCGGCTACACCCAGCAGGACGTAATCGCGCTGGCGCGGATTCTCACCGGCTGGGGCCTGCCGCGTCCGGGTGACCAGTTGCGCCGGTTGCGCGCGCGCCGGCGCGGCTGGCTGCGGATGTTCGAGTACCCGGAACCGGAACGCGCGTCGCTGCAATTGAACCGCGACGGATTTGTCTTTGACGCCAGCCGCCACGATTTCGGCGACAAGGTCTTTTTGGGACGCACCATCACGGGCTCGGGAATCGCCGAGGGCGAGCAGGCGCTGGATATTCTGGCGCGCAGCCCCGCGACCGCGCGCCATCTGAGCTTGAAGCTCGTGCAGTATTTCGTCGCCGACGATCCGCCGCCGACGCTGGTCAGCACGCTGGCCGGCCGCTTCGAGGACACCGACGGCGATATCCGTGCCGTGCTCACCACCCTCTTTGCGAGCGACGAGTTCTGGCAGAAACGCTACTACGCGGTCAAGTTCAAGACCCCCTACCAGTTCGTGATTTCGGCCGCGCGTGGAGCCGGCGCGCGTCCCCGCAACCTGCGCGCGCTGTACGCTGCGATGGCGCAGCTCGGGATGCCGGTGTACGGCTGCCCCACCCCCGACGGTTACAAGAACACCCAGGACGCGTGGCTCAATCCTGATGCGATGATGCGCCGGCTCGATTTCGCGATCGCGCTCGGCACGGGCCGCCTCCAGCTCGAGGCGCCACCGCCCGGCGACGGCGGCGAAGCGATGGGCATCGCGCGGCGGCCGGCCATCGCGAATGAGCCGGTCGACGCGGCGATCCTGGCCGCGACTCTGGGCGGTCATTTCTCCGAGCAGACGGCGTCGGCTCTGGAAGCGGCTGCGGAGCCGATGCGCAGCGCGGTAATCCTGGGCAGTCCCGAGTTCATGCGGAGATAGTCGAGATGGCTCGCCCAAAGTCCAATCTGGAAACGTGCAATCTGATCGCGCAGCCGATTGATCGCCGCAGCTTTCTGCGGCGCGCGGCGCTGTTGTCGGCCTCGGGAATCGTCCTGCTGAGCCCCCATGCGTGGGCGGCACGCACGCTTTCCGGCGCGCGCAAACGGCTGGTCGTGGTGTTTCTGCGCGGCGCAGTCGACGGCCTCAACGTGGTGGTGCCGCACGGCGAGTCGGACTACTACGAATCACGCCCGACGATTGCGATCGGCCGGGAGCGCGGCGAGAACGGCGCCGCCAACCTCGACGGCTTCTTCGGACTGCATCCGGCGCTCACCCCGATGATGGATTTCTGGCACGACGGCTCGCTCGCTTTCGTGCACGCGTGCGGCTCGCCGGACCCCACACGTTCGCATTTCGACGCGCAGGACTATATGGAGAGCGGCACCCCCGGCATCAGGAACACGCCCGACGGATGGATGAATCGGGTCCTCGCGGTGCTGCCCGGCGCGCATCCGGCGACCGAGGCGGTCAGCCTCGGTCCGGTGTTGCCGCGAATCGTGAGCGGCAAGATGCCGGTCGCGAATATCGCGACCGGACGGGCGGCGGAACGGCCGACACCGATGGATTTTCCGCAAGCCGACAAACTTTTCGACACTCTCTACACCGGCAAGGACGCGCTGAGCCGCGCCTACCGGGAGGGCCGCGTCGCACGGCGGAAACTGTTCGCCGAAATTGCCGACGACATGGTCGTGGCGGACGCCGGCGCGCCCTCGCCGGCCGGCTTTTCCGACGATACCGATCGGCTCGCGCGGCTGATTGCGCGCGACGCCTCAATCCGTCTCGCGTTCATGTCGCTCGGCGGATGGGACACGCATGTCAGCGAAGGTTCCGCCGAAGGCCAACTGGCCAACCATTTGCGCGGGCTCGGTCAGGGACTCGCGAGTTTCGCCCGCGCGCTCGGCCCGGCCTGGTCCGACACGGTGGTACTGGTGATCTCAGAGTTCGGACGCACGGTGCACGAGAACGGCAACGGCGGAACCGATCACGGTCACGGCAACGTGATGTGGGTGATGGGCGGAAATATCCGCGGGCGCAAAGTGTACGGGCGCTGGCCGGGCCTCGCGCCGGATGATCTGTATCAGGGCCGCGATCTAGCGATCACGACTGATTTTCGCGAGATCGCAGCGGCGGTGCTGCACGCGCATATGGGTCTCGACGACGCGCAGATCGACCGGGTCTTCCCCGGCCGCCCGGCACCGGGCGGCGCCGTCAGCGGCATCATCAGGGTGTAGGAATACAGTAGCAGATTGTCTGACTACCCTGGCCGGCGGGCTAGCTCGTGCCCACTGCGATCTCGCACCTGACCGATTTCTGCTCCGGCAGGCTGAAGCAGCGGACACTCCTGCGGATTTTCATCCCGCTCATTTGGGCGTCATATTTCGGCAGTTTGACGTTCGCAATCTGGACGTTTCCCGGTCCCTTCGATTGGCGCACCCGGTCGATGTCGAAACTGCTCTATCCCGACAAGAATCCGCAGTTTCACGCGATCGGATCGGTCGGCGTGGCCGTGGCGGGCCTGTTGGCGATTCCCTTCGCCGGTTGGATCGGAAAGCGGCTGCGTGTCGTTGCTCCTCTGCCGGCGGCGTTCGGCGCGCTTGCCTTCGGGGCGGGAGCGATCAGCTTGATGCTTGGCGCGCTGATAGTCTTGCAGCCTTTCCTCCACGAAATGTTCGCGCGGGGCGCCGGGATCGGCTTCGGCCTGGGGATGCTGGCGTTCTACTGGTCCGCCCTGAGAGGACTTTCGGTCGCTCCAGGCGAAGGGCACGGACGGCTTCGGATCTTTCTCGCCTGGAGTCTGATCGTGCCGCCCGCGCTTCTGATCCTGGTCCTGAGATCGCTGGCCGCCGCTCACTTTCAATGGACGAATCCAGTCTATCGGGCGATAGAAAATCGATCGTTGTGGCATCTGGGATTTTGGGAATGGATCGGCTCGACCGCGGTATTTTTGTTCCTGCTCGGCGCTGTCCGGTTTCTGCCGGAAACCGATTGAGTCAAAGGTCGCGAGGAACGTCAGCACGCTTCGCGCGGGTTAGGCTTGCCATCACGAGGTCTCCTCGTCCTCTTCCTGCAACACCGCGGTCGGCAGTATCGCGGGATTGACGTCCTCCAGAAATCGCGAGGCGCGCCCCAGCACGTAGCCCATCGCGCGATCGAACATGTACATCGGATACGAAATGTAGAGCTCATCGCGCGCGCGCGTGCCGGCGACGTACATCAGGCGGCGCTCCTCTTCGAGGTCCTCCGGCGACGGCGCTCTGCGGGCCGGGGAAACGCCCGTCCGCGGCCCAGATCAGGAACACCACCTTCCATTCGAGTCCCTTGGCGGAGTGAATCGTGCTGAGCGTGACGTAGCCTTCGTCCGGATCGACCGCCAGGATATCGCCGATCGAATCGTTGGGCGGCTCGAGCGCCATGTCGGCGAGCATCGATTGCAGGCTCCGGTAGCGTTCCGTGATCGCAGCAAAATGCTCGAGGTCGCGCTCGCGTTTGGGATAGTCGTCGGGGTACGCCTCGCGCATCAGCGGCAGATAGTAACCGAGCACGATCGCCAGTTGCTCGGCGGGCCGCGCCGCCGCGCGCAGTTCCGTGAGCAGCGCCGCGAGCCGCGCCAGATCGCCCTCGCCCTTGCCGCCCGACTTCGCCGCCGCGGCGAGCGCACTGGCGGGCTCAGGCGAATTGACAATCGCCTCGACCACGCGCTCGGCGCGCCGCGGGCCGATCCCCCGCAACAGCATCAGGGCGCGCAGCCACGAGACCGCGTCGGCCGGATTGGCGATCACGCGCAGATGGGCGAGCACGTCCTTGATATGCGCGGTCTCGATAAACTTGAAGCCGCCGCGTTTGATGAACGGAAGGTCGCGGCGCTGCAGCTCGAGTTCCAGGTCGAAAGAGTGAAAGCTCGAGCGGAACAGGACCGCGATTTCGCCCAGCTCGACGCCCTCCTCGCGCAGCTCGAGGATGCGCTGGCAGACGAAGCGCGACTGCGAATTCTCGTCCGGCGCGCGCACCAGCAGCGGCCGGAAAGCGCCCTCGCGGCGGGTGAACAGCACCTTGGCGTAACTTTCCTGCGCGCGCGAAATGACCTCGTTGGCGACGTCCAGGATGCCCTGCAGCGAGCGGTAGTTCTCCTCCAGCTTGACGATCCGCGCGCCCGCGAAGAGCGTCGGGAACTCCATGATGTTGCGGAAATTGGCGCCGCGAAACGAATAGATCGACTGCGCGTCGTCGCCCACCGCCATCACGTTCTGATGGGTCGCCGCGAGCAGCTTCACCAGCTCGGCCTGGATCAGGTTGGTGTCCTGGTATTCATCGATCATTATGTAGCGATAGCTGTCGGACAGGCGGCGACGGGTGGGCTCGTCGCTGCGCAGCAATTCGGCCAGCCGGTAGAGCAGATCGTCGTAGTCGAGCAGCGCGCGCTCGCGCTTGTAGGTGTCGTAGGCCGCGGCGAGCTGGAGGATCTCGGCCTGATGCTCGCGCAGATGGGGAAAGTCGGCCTCGATTTCCGCCTCGAGGGTGCGGCTCTTGTTGCGCGCCATGCTGATCGCCTCGGCGAGCGCGCCTTTTTTCGGGAAGCGCCGCTCGCGTGAGGCGAAGCCCATCCGGGTGCGTATCAGGTTGAGCACGTCCTCCATGTCGGAGCGGTCGAGGATCGTGAAGTTGGGCTGGATTCCGATCGGCGTGCCGAAGCGGCGCAGCACCAGGTTGGCGAACGAATGAAAGGTGCCGCCCGCGACCGCGCGCGAGCGATCGCCCACCAGCCGCTCGGCCCGCCGCAGCATTTCCTGCGCAGCGCGGCGGGTGAAGGTCATGCAGCAGGATCGAGCCCGGCGGCACGCCGCTCTCGATCAGACGCGCGACGCGATAGATCAGGGTGCGAGTCTTGCCCGAGCCCGCGCCGGCGATCACGAGCAGCGGTCCCTCGCGATGCTTCACGGCCTCGAGCTGCGCCGGATTCAGGAGCTCGGCGTACTTGATCTTGAAGCTGCGCTCGTCAGGCGCGTCTCTTTTGAGGGCGATTACCTGGTCAGCCACGGCGCCCGCGATTCTATCACGGCGCGGCGCCGGGGCTGCCGCCGCCATAGTTGGGAGACCCGTACGAGTCGCCCGGCTGGTCGCCGGCGTCATTGCCGCTCGGCTTTTTTGGCTTGAGGTGCAGGATCTCGGGGCGAACCTGGATTCGGTTGACTATCGTGATACCGGGCTGCTTCAGGTATCTGCGCGCCCGGGCTTCAGCATCGGTCTTGCCGAACGAAGTCGCCACGTAGCCGAAGAGCATCACCTGCTTCGTGCCGGAGCCGTCCACGCTCACCTGCGCGCCGACCAGCGGCAGGCGATGGCTTCGGAAGTAGCTGGTAAGTTGCTCGCTGGCCGCGCTATCAACCGTGGCCGATTGGGCGCGCACCGGACCTGCGGCGGCGATGACTATCACGCTCAATAGCAGGATTGTCGCCGCGGACGGCAAGCGACCGCGGCGAGGTCTTGCGAATGTGGCGGCTCCCCTCATCGTACCTATCCAACGCTGGGCCGGCCCGCAGCGTCAAGGGTTCCCTTGATCGTGAACGAAAGGACGCTTTCGGCCTAAAACTGTGGCATATTATCTTGAGCATTGGTCAGCCGGAGCGCGCGGGGTGAGAGCGGATGCGTGAGCAGGAATCGCAGAGAAACTACCGTCAAAGGGCGCGGCGTGTGACGGCCTCAACCTGCCTGAGCGTCGCGGGCCTGATCGTGATCGCGGCGCAGGCCGGATGTAGTCTGTGGCAGGAGAACGTCACCGCGGAACGACGCGAGAGCGCTAATCAGGTTGAGCCGTTGCTCGAGCAGGCCGGGTTTCTGCGGATGGCGGCCGAGACTTCGGCGCAGCGCACCGACTCAATTCCCTGAAGCCGCTCACGATCAGCCGCTCGCTCGATACTAAACACGGCATGCGCTACTGGTACGCGGACCCTTACGTCTGCGGATGCATGTACGCCGGCAACGAGGCCGCCTACGATCGTTATCGCGAGATCCGGGGCACCGCGCAGGCCACTGCGCAGATGAAAGCCAGTAACGTGCTCAACCAGGAAGAGTGGGACCAGGTCAGCGACGCGCCGGAAATCAACATGTTCAATCCGGTATTCTCACCCTAGCGCGGCAAAGGCCGCGTTGGCGCCGTTGGCCTGTCACGCTTGAACTTGAGCCGCACCCTGACTAGCCTTAACCGTAGGTGAGCGCTGCTCTTGCAAAGCGCCCAGTCGCGATCGTGCTGCTGGTCGCGGGATTTGCCCTCCTGTCGCTGGGGATTTGCCTGATCCCTCCTGCGGTTAATGCCAATGGTGTCACCGCGGCCCACCAACTCGCTGAGGCTCGCCGCGAGTTTCGCCGTCAGGTGACTCTGGAAGTTCCCCAGGCCGGGTCGACCCAACCATCGCGCGCAGCGATTGGCGAGCGTCTCAGCCCGGCGGCGCTGGCGGGCTTGTATCAGCCGCCGATCCATCCAGCGGACAGCTTGCAGACGACCGCGCCGCGTACGCCGCGGCGGCTTCTGCTGCGCCCCAAGTTCATCGCCTCGCGTTCGAGCGGCGACGACCCAATTTCCTGATCTCGACTCGATCGGTTTGGTGGGCGTGATCGGCCTCGGGGCCGGACACGCTGGTCCACAAAACTCAGCCTTTGCGCGGCTGGATCCGCGGCGAAGCTTGTCGAGGTTGCGATCGCGTGCCAAGTTTTTCACTGCGCAATCCGTACACGATAATCGTCGGCGCGCTGATAATCGCGATTTTGGGGGTCACCGCATTCACGCGGATGCCGGTGGACGTCTTTCCCGACATCAAGATTCCGGCGGTGGTGGTGGCTACCTTCTACCAGGGGATGCCGCCGCTCGACATGGAAGACAACATCACCTTCCGCTACGAGCGCTTTTTCACCCTCGGCAGCAACATCGAGCATATCGAATCGCGCTCGCTGTCCGGCGTCAGCATCATCAAGGTGTTCTTTCAGCCCGGCACAAATATCGAGGCTGCCGCGGCCCAGATGGGGACGCTGGCGATGGCGGACCTGGGGATTATGCCGCCCGGGACGCTGCCGCCGCTGGTCCTGCAATACGACGCCTCGTCGCTGCCGGTCGTGCTGGTGACGCTCGGAGGGCGCCGGCTACGGCGAAACTCAACTCGAGGACCAGGCCCGCTACAACATCCGCAATCAGCTCGCGACGGTGCCGGGAGCTTCGGTGCCGATCCCGTTCGGCGGCAAGTTCCGCCAGATCATGGCCTATGTCGATCCGCAGGCGCTGCAGGCGCGCGGGTATGTCGCTGATGGACGTGGTGCACGCGCTCGATCACTCCAACCTGATCCTGCCCGCCGGCGACGTCGAAGATCGGAGCGAAGGATTACTACATCTATTCCAACAGCATGATCCCGAAAGTCGGATGACATCAACCAGGTGCCGGTGAAGGTCGGCCGCGGTCAGGCGCCGGTGTTGCTCGGCGACGTGGCGCGGGTCAGCGACTCCTCGCAGATTCAGTACAACAAGCGTGCTGATCAACGGGCAGCCCTCGGTATATATCCCGGTGCTGCGCCAGGTCGGCGCCAACACTATCTCGGTGGTCGACGGGATCAAGAACCTGCTGCCCAAGGTCTACGGCGCTGCCGGCCGGAATGAAGCTCAGGACGATCTTCGACCAGTCGACCTACGTGATGCAGGCGGTGAAAGCCTGGAGCACGAGGCGGTCTCGGGCTCGGTGCTGGCCTCGCTGATGATCCTGATCTTCCTCGGCAGTTTCCGCTCGACGTTCGCGATCTTCCTTTCGATCCCGCTTTCGATCCTGGCCGGCGCCTTCGGCCTCTATATGAGCGGCATCGACGATCAACATCATGACGCTGGGCGGCTTCGCGCTCGCGATCGGCCGCCTGGTCGACGACTCGGTCGTCGTGCTCGAAAACATCAATCGCCATCTGGCGGAGGGCAAAGCACCGGCCCAGGCCGCGCGCGACGGCGCCGAGGAAGTCGCGTTGCCGGTGCTGGCTTCGACGGTCACCACCTGTCATCGTGTTTTTTCCGGTGATGTTTCTGTTCGGGGTGGCGAAGTATCTCTTCAGCGCGCTGGCGCTGGCGGTGGTGCTCTCGATGGCGGCTTCGTACCTGGTCGCGATGAGCGTGATCCCGATCTACTGCGCGCGCTTTCTTACGCTGGCCGAGGCCGAGGCGCCGAGCATGGCGAGGGACGCGGCCCGCTCGGCCGCATTCAACCGGGTTTACGAGCGCTTCGCGGTCCGTTACGAACACGTCCTCGACCGCGCGCTTGATCACAAGTTCCTGGTGATCGCCGCCGTCAGCGGCTTGTTTCTGTTGGAGCCTGGCGGTTTATCCGCTGCTGGGAACCGAGCTGTTTCCCGCAAACCGACGCCGGGAAAGTTCACGATCAACTTCCGGGCGCCGGCCGGCACGCGGCTCGAACTCACCACCGAGTTGGCGCAGCGAATCGAAGCGGTGATCCGCAAGGTGATTCCGCCCGACGAACTCGACATGGTGGTCTCGAACATCGGCCTGGCGCCGAGCATCTCCGCGATATACTCGCCCAACTCGGCGAAGATTCCGGGTTTCTGCAGGTCGAGCTCAAGCCCGGGCACCAGGCTCTCGACCGCTTACTACGTCGGCAAGCTCGAAGCGGCGCTGCCCAGCGAAGTGCCCGAGGTGCGGACGCTCTTTTCCTCCGGCAGCATCATCGACGCGGTGCTGAATTTCGGCTCGCTGGCGCCGATCGACGTGCAATTCAGCGGACGCGAGTTCGACGAGCTGTATCGGACCGCCGACCAGGCACGCGAAGCTGATCCGCGGCTTGCCGCAAGTCTCGCAGACCTTCATCCCGCAGGAGTCCGACTATCCGACGCTCGATATCAAGGTCGATCGGATCAGGGCGGCGCGGCTGGGCCTGACCCAGAAAGAAGTGGTCTCCAACGTGATAACGGCGCTCGAACTCCAATCATGTATATCGCGCCGTCGATCTGGATCGATCGCAAGGACAACAATGACTACTTCCTGACGGTCGAATATCCACAGTCGGCCAAGGGCTTCGATTCGACCGAGGCGCTTGCAGGATATTCCGGTGCTCGGCCACGGCGGCGAGGGCGGCCATGCGCAGAGCCTGATGCTGCGCGCACGTCGCGTCGGTGGTTGCCGAACACCATCCGTCGGAGGCCGACCACTACAACATCCAGCGCGTGGTCGACGTGCTGGTGTCGCCCGCAGGCAGCGACCTGGGCGGCACGCAGACCGCGATTCGAAAGGCGCTCGGCCACCTCGACCTGCCGGCCGATGTCGCCGTCAACTATCGCGGCTCGGTGGCGGCGATGCAGCCGTCATTTTCGAGCTTCGGCTTCGGGCTCAGGCTGGCGGTGGTGCTGCTCTACCTGGTGATGGTCGCGCAGTTCCGATCTTTTCTGGACCCTTTGATCATCATGTTCGCGGTGCCGATGGGGCTGATCGGCGTGATCTGGACGCTGCTGCTCGACCGGCACCACACTCAACATCGAATCGTTCATGGGAATCATCGTGATGGTCGGAATCGTGGTATCCAACTCGATCTTGCTGGTCGATTTCGCCAACGAGCGCCGGCGCGAAGGGCAAGAGCTGCGCCGCGCCGTGGTCGAATCGGCGCGCATCCGGATGCGGCCAATCCTGATGACGGCGCTGGCGACGGTTGCGGGGCTGATGCCGATCGCGCTGAAGCTCGGCGAGGGCTCTGAGGCCTCGGCGCCGCTGGCGCGCGCCGCGGTCGGCGGCCTGACCGTATCGACTGTGCTCACGCTGATTCTTGTGCCCTGCGTGTACGAGTTGTTCTATGGGCGGCGGCAGGCGGCCGGGCGCGACGAGGCCGGCCAGTGAAGCGCGCGGCTGCCTTCGCGCTCGCGGCCCTCGTGCTTGCGGGTGGCTGCGACCGGAGCGCGCCGGAAACTGCGCGTCCGCCGGACATCCGGGTGCTGGTGGTGAAACCGCAGCGCGGGACCATTACTCAGTCGATTGAGCTGCCCGGCGACCTGGTCGGCTTTTACGAGGCTGCACTGCACGCCAAAGTCACCGGCTATCTGAAATCGATCAGCGTAGACAAGGGCGACCATATCAAGACGGGACAGGTGCTCGCGGAAATCGAGGTGCCGGAACTCCATTCGAACCTGGACCGCGCCCGCGCCCGGATGGATATCCAGCGCATCACGTGCGAGCGTTTGAAGCAGGTTCAGCATTCCGATTCGCGCCTCGTGTCCCAGCAGGACGTCGATATGGCGATCGCCAGCTACCAGGAGGCCGCGGCGGAGGTCCGCACGCTGGAAACGATGGTGGGTTATACGAAGATTATCGCGCCGTTCGACGGGGTCGTCACCGGCCGGTTCGCCGATCCGGGTGCGCTGATTCGCGCCGGCGGCGGAGCGGGCGAGGGCGACAGCGGGGCAACGACCAGTCCCGAAGCGACCGAGGGTGCGCAGGGCCATAGCGAGGCGGAGGGCCCGGTGCTGACCGTCGCGAAGATCGACAAACTGCGGGTCTACGTCTACGTGCCCGAAGGCGCATGCCCGTCGATTCGCCGCGGCACGCCGGCAATTCTGCGCTTCGACGAGCTGCCAGGCCGCCAGATCGCCGGTGCGGTAACGCGCTACGCCAGCTCGCTGGATCTCGCCACTCGCACGATGTTGACTGAAATAGACATCGATAATCCGGGCGGCGCGCTTTATCCGCGGATGTATGCGCACGTGACCCTCGAACTGGCGCGCCATCCGGACGCCCTGCGCGTGCCCGTCGGAGCGATCCACCAGTCCGGCGCAGGCGCCGAGGTGCTGGTCGTCAGCCACGGCCGTCTCGGCCGAGTGCCGGTCGCCACCGGAATCGACAACGGCAGCAACGTCGAGATTACCTCCGGGACTGAAGGGCGACGAGCTGGTGGTCGCCTCGTACAACAACTCACTGAGCGACGGTGAATCGGTCAACTACGTAATCGCGAACGACGGCGGCGAAGCCGGTAACGTAGCATCAACCGACTGAGCGGTCGCTTTCCGACCGCTCGATTGCCGAAAGGGTAAACAACCATGATAGGTCGACCGGGTTTCCTGATCGCAGGATTGTTGCTCGCAGTGCTGTTGCCGGCTGGAGCGCGGGCGTCAGGCCTGATTGCGCCGCAGAACGAGGCGCCGGTCGCAACGATTCCGCCGGCGGCCGCTGCTCCCCCCGCGGCGAGTATGCCCCAAGGCGGCGCCGCGAGCGCGGCGCCGCCCGGCTCCAGTGAGTATCGGCCGCTCGCGCCGGGCGCCGAACTGACGCTGGACGCGGCAATTTCGATCGCGCTGCGAAACCATCCGAGGGCGAAAGAGGCCAACGACGAGAGCCGCGCCGCCGGCGAGCGCCTCGACCAGGCGCGGTCGTACCTCGGTCCGCAGGTTTTCGGGGTCGCGCGAATATCTGCGCACGACCGACAACGGGATCGGTAATACCAGCTACTACGATCCCGACGGCGTCTTGCCGCGACTGACGGGCACCAATCACAACCTGCCCGCGAACGATTTCTCGCAAAACTCCAGCACCTCGGACAACTACGCGGGCGGGATTGCCGTGTCGCAGTTTCTCTTCGACCTCGGACGCCGGCGCGGATTCGTGGCCCAGCGCCGATTCGAAGCCGATGCGGCCTCCGGGCAGGAGCGGTTTACGGACCTCGATTTGATCTTTGAAGTCTCGCGTTCCTACTTCAACCTGCTCGAGGCCGGGCAAATGGTCCGGGTGTTTGAGAAGGCGGTCGAACAGCGCCAGTTCCATCGGCATGAAGCCGAGGTCAAGGCGCAAGCCGGCTTGCGACCCCAGCTCGACGTTTATGTCACGCAGGCTGAGGTCCAGCGGGCGCAGTTGCATCTGGTCGATGCGCGCAACGCCCAGGCCGACGCGAAGGCTGCGCTCGACAACGCCTTGGGATTGGGCGAAAGCGCGCCCGATTATCACCCCGCGGACGTGATGACGTATTCGAGTATCCGGGACACCTTCGAATCCCTGCTGAAAACTTCCTTCAAGCTGCGGCCGGATTTGCGGGCGCTCGAGGACCAGGCGCGCGCGATGGGCGCGCAGGTTACTGAGTACCGCAGTGACTATTTTCCGACGCTCAGTGCGGCGGCCGGCTATGCGGGCGTCGGAACCGGCCTGCCGGTCGTGAATAACTTCAACGTCGGAATCGTGCTCACCTGGCCGATCTTCAACAGCTTTCTGACGACCCATCAAATCGCCGAGGCCCGGTTCCGGCAAAGCGCGATCGAGCATGCGAACGAGGATTTGCGCCAGCGAATTATCCTCGAGGTAAAAACGGCCTTCCTGAACTGGCAGTCTTCACTTCAGCGTATCGACCGCGCGGAGCAGGCGCTGGCTGCGTCGCGGGTCGAGCTGGAGCTGGCCGAAAGGCGCTATCAGGCGGGTCTCAGCGATATCGTCGAGCTCGAGGATGCCCAACGCAACTACACCGAAGACGACGCCGAGTATGCCAATTCGCTCTACGGCTATTCGCTTGCCGCGGCGGCCGTCGATCGAGCCAGCGCCCGCTCGTTGACCAAGCTGAATTGACCAGGGTTGTAAGGAAGACGGCGGGCGGGGAGGTGGGGGGAGCACCTCGCCCGCCCGCCGGGGTGGAGGAAGCTTAGTAACTGAACTCCGCGCCCAGGAAGATCATGTGGTTGTCACGCGGCACGGCGTCGGTGACGGCCGGGTTCTCGTTGTACTCGTCCGCCGGAACGTCCTGCTGTTTGTGGAAATAGAGCAGGTTCTGGCTGGCCAGCGACATACGCAGGAACTCGTTGTACTGGTAGCTCATACCTATCACGAAACGCTGGAAGTCGTTGGGATTCAGATTGACCTTGGTGTTCGGATAGAACGCCTCGAACATGCCGAAGGCCGTCAGCGGCGTCTGCGGAATTCGCAAGTGACCGAAGAAGTCGAATCCCTGCGAGAAGGGCTTGCCGTTATTCTGGAAGGCGGTGCTCATCGCCGAGTAGGAAGCGAAGGTCTTGGAACTGGACGACGGCCCGCTGCTGGACCACAGGTTCCCGGTAGTGAAGGCGTTGTGGCCGAAGTCGTATTCGCCCGCCAGCCCCCACCAGTCGGTGGTGTAGTGCAGCAGCCCAGCGACGCGCGTAACATGCTTCGAGTCATCTGTGACGCTGGTCTCATCGGGCGCCACGTTGCTGTAGCCGTAATTAAAAAAGCCTGTGATCCCCAGCCCGTCGAAGCGCCATTGCGCGCCTAATGGATAGACCGAGACGCGCCCCATCACCTGCTTGGTGTCAGCTTCTTCCATCTGATGGAAGTTGGCGTCGTTATAGACCCCGAAGTCATAGTCGACGTACTGCAGGTTGTCGACTTTGATCGGACCCTGCATCGACAGGCCCTGCTGGGTTGACGACAAGCTCAGGTAGTTCCACGGCGTCAGGTTGACGTAGCGGAAACCGTAGAGATCTTCCTCCCAGCCGACCAGCGGGTTGGGAGCCTGGCCGAAGGTGACCGTATCGCCCTTCATAGGCTCGACCCGATCGAACAACTTGCTGTACTGCAAGTAGGCGTACTTCAGACGAAAATCGAGCTGATCGTCCACGTTGCTGGAGATTGAGCTGTTTGCCGAGTTACCGTCGGCCGTGGTGCCGCCAGCGTTCGCCCGGTAGACATTGGGCGTCACGCGGACCGTCCAGTCGTCGGTCGGATTGAAATAGAAGTTCAGGTAGGCGCGCGATATGTCGAAGCTGTTGAAGTTGTTGTTGCCGGGGCCCGGCGCGTTGATCTGAGTGAGCTCTTGCGGGCCCGAAGCCGGTATGCGTGTAGAAGCGGTAGTCTGCGTAAACCAGCGTGCCGACCCGGAACTTGTTCTTGAAATTGTCGATATAGTCCTGCCAGGCGGGCTTGACCTCGGCCATCTGCATCGAGACGTTCCTGGGTCTGCTGCTGGGTCTTGGCCAGGTCAGCCTTCATCTGCTCCTGAGTCTGTTCGAGGGTCGCAGTTTTCTGGTCAACTTTCTGTTCGACCTGATTTGCGATCGCACTGGTGTCGAGAGCGGCGCCGGGTATCACGAACGGCGTGCGGCCCTTGCCCGGACGCGTAAATAGCTGGCCGGTCTTCGAGTCGACCCACAGGGTCAGGGTTTTCGGGGTTGAATCCTGGGCTAGCGCGGGCCGGATTGCGCCGATAAGCATCGCCACTCCGAGCATCGCCGCCGCAACCATTAGTCTTCTGGATCTCACTGGGTGGTTCCCTCCGTTGGATGGTCTGGTGACTGAGGTGTGGTGCCGCGCGTCATTGCCCGGATTCATATTTCCTGGTTTCGTCCGCGCGGATTTTGGCGAGCTGGAAGGTCGTATAGACCTTGTCGCCGCATACGTACTTGCTGGGCGAGCCGGAGCTCACCAACCCGCAGTCCCAGATATTCGGCGGATTCGCTTGCGCGCCCTGGGCGCCGGCGGCCGGCGTCACCATCGTCGGCATCGAAAGGCCGCATCCGGCGCACACGCCTATCGCCGCTGAGATCGCCGCGGCACTGAGTAATCCCCTGATCCGTTCTCTGCTCATCGTTCATTTCCTCCCCAAGAACTATTTTCGAATCGGCTTCCTCTGCACCGCGTATAACTTCCGCGCGTTTTCCCGATCCCCCAACCGGCGATGCTCGTCAGCGCACTCGCCCGGATAGAGCTGTGCAGCGCGGCGAGAAATTACGCGGGCGAGGTTACGAGCGAATTACGAGGCAATTTCGGAAAGATAAATTCCCGGACTTGCCCGCGAGCCGAGGAAGACTGCAAATTGTAGCGGAAACTAGAGCGACTCGCGGCCTGCGATCGGCATCGGGTGGCCGCCAAGCCGGGCCGCGTCCTGACTGTCGAGCGCGTCGTCCACGGCGTCGAGCGGAACCGCGACGCCCTTCCTGAGGCGATCGATCAGAAAGTCAACCTGTCGCACTTTGGCACGGTAGAAGCGATTGAGGGTTGGATTGGTCGACGTCCAACTCTGCGAGTTCATCGTGTAGATGTACTTCGCCTGGCTCAGCAACCGCATCGCATGTTGCCCGGCCGGCGTGCCGGGGTCGATCATCCCTTCTGCCGCTACGGCAGAACGTGCGCCAGGAAAAAGACCGAGAGCCAGCAGCAATCCTAACGAAGCCGCTATGATCCTGACCCTCATCGGTGACCCGCCCCGGCGGGACGATGCGACTATACCGCCGTGGCGGCTTATCCGCCACGCTCGCTCTCGACCGTGGGAAATCCGTGGCTACGATTCACTCGCCGCGGCAGCCGCTCAATTCGCGGCGACCGTGACCTTGTCGAGTGCCGCCAGTTCGGCCGTGATCACCGGCGCGGGCAGCGGGGCGTAGGAGAGCGCCGGCGCATACTGTTGCCCGCTGTTCAGCATCCACTTGATGAACTCCTTGATCGCCTTGCCCTTCGCGGCGTCGGCCTGCTGCTGGTAGACGAGCAGGTAGGTGAACGACGAAATTGGATAGGAATTGGCGCCCGGCGCGTCGGTAATCGAGACCCGGAAATCCGAGGGGATATTGGCTGCCGAGCCCGCGGCAGCCGCGGTCACGCTCGCGACACTGGGCGTGACCCAATCGCCGTCGTGACTCTTGAGATCGGCGTAGGGGACCTTGGTCTGGACCGCGTAGACCAACTCGATATATCCGATCGCGCCCGGCGACTGCTCGACCAGCGCGGTGACGCCCTCGTTGCCCTTGCCGCCAAGACCCGTCGGCCATCTGACCGCGGTCGCCTTGCCCACCTCCTTGCTCCAGTCGGGGCTGACCTTGGACAGATAATCGGTAAAGACGTAGGTAGTGCCGCTGCCGTCCGAGCGATGGCAGACCACGATCGGGGTGTCGGGCAGCTTTACCGATGGATTGAGCTGCGCGATCGCGCGGTCGCTCCATTTCGTGATCTTGCCCATAAAAATGTCTGCGATCACCGGGCCGGTCAGCCGCAACGAGCCGGTCACGCCCGGAACGTTGTAGGTAATCACGACCGCGCCCATCACGGTCGGGAAGTGCATCACTTTCACCGACGCCTGGCTGAGCTGCTTGTCGTTCATCGGGGCATCGCTGGCGCCGAAGTCGACGGTCTTGTTGAGCAGTTGCTTGATGCCGCCGCCCGAACCGATCGATTGGTAGTTAAACTGTACGCCCGGGTTGTTCTTGGCGTAGACGTTCGAACCATTGCGAGTAGATGGGATATGGAAAGGTCGCACCAGCGCCGTTAATCAGGAGTTGGCACCGGGCGTCGCGCGCTCCAGCAAGGACCACTGCGGAGAGCATCAACCCGAACGCGATTCTCTTTATGAACATTATGGTTTCCTTATTGCCGCATAACAGGTCTGGATTGACGGCGCACGCGCGGCTGCCCAGAACGTGGCAACTTCAGGTTACGGATGGATTAAGGGGCAGTTTTGCGTCGGTTAATTCCGCACGCTTCGACGAAAAACCCGCCAATTTACTGGTGTTTTCGGGCATCCAAGGTTTTTGCTGGAATTATGTAACGGGTGTTGATAGATTTTTGCGCCGGGTTGGACGATCGGCGAAGTCATTTGTTATAGAAACGACGCTGGTCGTAGTCGCGCCTGTTCTCGGACGCGACCGTCTCGCGACAGTCTAAAAATCGGTTTCCGGGTGGTTACCTGTTACTGGAGAATAACGTCTGTCCCGACCGCGATCCGAAAAACCCCGACGCAACGTTCGCGACTATCCATGGATCAAGCACAATGAGCGACCGAAGCTTCAATGTCCTTTTCGTCTGTGCCGAAAACTCAAACCGCAGCATTTTAGCTGAGGCGGTCCTGCGTCACTGGGGTCGCGATCGCTTCCGCGCCTTCAGTGCCGGGTTCAATCCCTCCGGCCAGGTCGACAAGCTTGCGATCGATACGCTCAAGGCGGCCAATCTTCCGACCGACGAACTGCGCAGCAAGAGCTGGCAGGAATTCGCCGCGCCGGGTGCGCCGCCGATGGATTTCGTGATCAGCCTCTGCGACACGCCGGCGGCGAAGCTCGAGGGTACTTTGCCGGGACATCCGCTGCTGGCTCACTGGACGATAACCGATCCGGCCGCGGCGCGTGAGAGCACGCCGAAGCAGCGCAACGCGCTGCGCCACGCCTTGCAGGAGTTGGAGAACCGGGTACGGCTGTTCGTGCTGCTGCGGCACGAGCAGCCGCGGCCGCTTCCGAGCGCTCAGGCCGCAGCGGTATAGATTTCCGCCATTTTGTCGGGCGATTTTTCGGCAGGCCGGGGTTTTGAGAATCGGATGGCCGGCAGGGACGCCGGCCGCTACCCTGAGTGGGATCGCTCGTAGGACTGAGGCCGGCCTCCGTGGCGACCCTGGCGGCCCGTGCCGTTCTTCGCCGCGCGATGGTTCCCGTTGCCGTTGGACAGTTGCGCGCCGGAAGTTCGCGCGTGCGCCGGGAGGCCGTTATGCACGCCGGCGGCATTGTGCGGCCGGAGGATGATTTTGCGATCGAGCATCCGCGCGAGCAGATCCACCCGGCGCTCCGCGGTCCATAGCTCCAGTGCGGCGTCCTCGGTGCCCGAGTCCACGTCGAAAACCAGCCCTCCCGACGCTTGACTGATGGTGACGTTTCTCACGACGTTGGAATGGCTGCGGTCCAGCGCGTCGGCGACCCTCAGAATCGCGGCCAGTCCGCGGATCATTCGGCGCTTGTCGCGCGGGAGCGCATCAAGCTGCGGCGAATCGAGCCGGGCGGATTGTTTGCGATGGGACCGCGCGGCCAGCGCGATGACCTCGATCTCGGCCCTATCGAAGCCGAGCAGGTCGCCGTTCCTGATCAGGTAGTAGCTGTGGTGATGATGGCGGTCGTGGTCGATGGCGTGGCCGATATCGTGCAGCAGCGCGGCGTATTCGAGCAACTCGCGCGATTCGTCAGCCGGCGCCAATGAGGCGGCGCAGCCGTCATAGATCTGCCGGGCCAGCCGCGCCACCTGCCGCCCGTGCGCGTTACTGCCGGAGAAGCGCGCCGCCAGCGCCTCGACCGAACGGCGGCGCGCGTCCGCGGCGCCCTGCTCCCGGACCAGCCCGGCGAGCTCGAGCAGTACGCCCTCACGCAGTGCCCATGAACACGCCACCAGCTCGGGCGATTCCGAACGGGACAGGATGAAGTTGACCAGAATCGCGGCCGCGGGCATCAGGTCCGCGCGTTTCGCGTCGGCTCCGGGCAATTCGGCGCGCTCGGAAGCGCCGCACTCCAGCAGCTTGCGCTTGAGGCGATCGATTTCAGCCGCCGACGCGCTCGCACAGTGCAGACGGCCGAGCTCCTCACCCCGCGCCGCGCGCACCATCGCGACCAGCGAGTTCACGGTACCGGAAGTCCCGATCGTGCGAGTAACGCCCTGACGCCGGGCATCATCGAGGACTTCGCCCAGCTCGCGCTTCAGATGGGCGCTGAGCGCCGCAACCTGCGCCTCGCCGGGTGGGTCGGAAGTCAGGAATTTTTCGGTCAGGCGCGCCGCGCCCAGGGGAAAGCTGCGCAGCCACAGCGGCCGGCCCTCGCGCACGAGCACCAGCTCGACGCTGCCGCCGCCTACGTCGAGCAGCAGATGCGGTCCGCCGTCGAGTCCCAACGCGTACCGCGCGGCGCTGAAGATCAGGCGCGCCTCTTCCTGGCCGCTGATCACTTCGACCGCGAGTCCGGTCTCCCGCCTGATCCGTTTGAGAAAGGCGCTGCGATTGCTCGCCTCGCGCACGGCGCTGGTCGCGACGACCCGCAGCCGTTCAACATGCTGCGCCTTCGCCACCTGCTCGAAGTGCTTGAGCGCGCGCGCGGCGAGGTCCATCGATTCGGCGGTGAGGCGGCCGGTGACGAAGACCCGGCGTCCCAGGCGGACAACTTCTTTGACGCGGTCCACCACCTCGATATGGCCGCCGCGCGTAACATCGGCCACCAGCATGTGGACGGAGTTGGAGCCGACGTCGATTGCCGCAAGGCGCATGCTGCGAGCCTTCAGGCCGAAGCTATGATTGCCGGACGCGGTTCCATTATGAGGCGCGCCACGGCCCGAGCCGTTGAGCATTTTGTGTCGATTGACGCGGCGTAAATCGTCAGGCTTGGACGGCCCCGATTGAGGATTGTCGCTATAACCGTCTCGCACCACCGCTTCCGACCCCGCATCCGGCAGACGATCTCGCCTTCGGGCAGTCCTTGAGCGCTACTATCGCGATAGTACTCGGATGGCGCCGAGATGCCTACCGATCGTGCGCTGCGAAATGTTTCGGATCCGTTAAGCTTCGGCATCTGCGGCCGTAGCTCTGGACTCGCGCGCTGCACCGATAAACACTGGTCGCGCGTACTAATGCCGCCGAGAAGGAGGTAGGTATATGCCTTTGATGGCCGCAATCGCATTGTTGATGGGAGTTGAGATCTCGCTGCTGATCTTCGGAGCGTCGCTCGCGCGAAGCTGATTGCGCGCGCCGGCCCTCGCTGCGGGTCGAATCTTCAGCCGAGCAGCGGACCCAGGAAATCTAGCAGGAGCCGGTTGAACTGTGCCGGATGCTCCAGGCTCGGGAGATGCGCCGCGTTGGCGATCGTGGTGATTTTCGCGCCCGCGATCTCGGCCTTCATCCGGTGCGCGAGCTTGATCAAGTCCTGCGCGTCGGAGTCACCGATTACGACCATCGTCGGCGCCTTGATCTCGCCGAGCCTGCCGGAGGCGGGTGGCTTGAGTTCCTGCTCCGGATGCAGGGACCGCCCGAACGAGAAATTCTCGCCATGAAGCTGGCGCGCCCGTGCGCGATAGACCGCATCGATGCGGGCGGGGTCGCGCGACGGTCCGTCAATCCAGAAGCGCGCATCCAGATCGCGCGCGCGATCCAGCTCGCCCTTTTGGAAGTGGCTCATCAGGCCGCCGAAGTGATCGATCGACTCCTGCGACCACTCGTTCGATCCGCTGATGCCGGCGCCGACCGGAACCAGCGCCGTCACCATCGCAGGATGTTCGAGCGTGAAATCGATCGCGGTCGCGCCACCCATCGAGCATCCGACCAGCGCAGCTTTGGCAACGCCGAGATGCTTCAGCAGGCTCAATAGATCGTCGCGCAGCGAATACGGCCCGTCGGGCATCCGCGACTTGCCGAAGCCGCGCAAGTCGTAGCGGATCAGGCGAAAGCGACTGGCGAGCGCCTCGAATTGCGGATCCCACATCCGGCAATCCGCGACGCCGGCGTGGATAAAGACCAAGGCCGGGCCGGCGCCGGCGCTCTCGAAGTAGATCTCTGCGCCGCTCGCGGCGGGTGCGTATCCATGGATTTGAAGGTCTGGGCTCAAAACAATCTCCGGCCGCGCGATGTAGGGTTTATCATTACCCTATCGCCGACTTACAGGCGACGCAGGACTTTCGGTGGCAGCAGCCAATCGAGCGTAAAGCGGGCGGCCGGGTCCGAGAGATCGCCGGTGAGGAACGCGACGCCGCCCTTTCTGATCGCAACCTCGCAGGTATCCGCCAGGCCGGAAAGAAGGAACGCGGCCAGATGGCCAAGGTCCGGCTGATGGCCGACCAGCGCAAGCTCACGAAGTCCGAGATGGGGGCGCAGTTTTGCGATCAGCGCGCTCAAGTCGGAGCCGGGCGAGAGTTCGCGTAGCGTCTCGATCGGGATGTTGCCGAGTCCTTCGGCGACGATCGCGGCAGTCTCGGCGGCGCGCTTGAGCGGGCTGGCCAGAATCAACTCGGGTTGGACCTCCAGCTTCCTGAGGCCGGCAACCGCGCGAACCATCCGCGCGCGCGCCTTTTCGGTCAACGGCCGCTCCTCATCCGCGATTTCGGATGGACTCTCGGCAGCCGCGTGGCGGATCAGATAGAGCTTCATAAAGATGTATTCGGCCTTGTAACGCGCCGCGCTCTCCGCCGTCGGACGCTACACTAACCCATCGTGTAGTAGTAGAGAATCAGTGTTACGAATCGCTGAACCGGCGATTGCGAGTGATTGAATTTGCGCCGAGGGCGTCTGGAGAATCAGGGCTTGTCAGAAGCGAGGATCAGAAAAGCGCTCGAAGGCGTAAGCCTGGTCGAGTTCAGCTCCCACCTGGGCGTGGCGTATGCCGCGATGCTGCTGGCGGAGCAGGGTGCGCGCGCGACCAAGGTTGAACCGCCCGGCGGCGTGGCCGGCCGCGGCAGGCCGCACTTCCACGTGCTGAACCGCAGCAAGCAGTCACGGTTCATCGATCTCGAGTCGAGCGCGGCGCGCAGCGAAATCGAGGCTCTGCTCCGATCGGCCGATATCGTTATCACGGGATATACGCCGCGGCGGGCGCAGGCGCTCGGTCTCGATTACGAATCGATCCGCCGGCACAATCCGCGCGCGTTGCTGCTGAGCATGCCGCCGCTAGGGAGCCGTGGGCCGCATGCCGAGGACGACGCGAGCGACGACCTGGTGCAGGCGCGCGGCGGAATCGCGGGTAGTCAGTGGGCGCGCAGCGGAAATCCGGTACCGCTGGCGTTTCCGGCGGTGAGTTATGCCGCCGGCGCGATGGGCGCGATCGCGGCGACTGCGGCGCTGATCGCGCGTGGCCGCGATCGCGAAGGCCAGTTGATCGAGGTGTCGCTGCTGGCGGGAGCGTTCGCGCTGCATACCGGCGGGATCATGCGTCACGACAAGATGACCGCGCTCTACGCGCGCGCGGCGAACGATCCGCTGGGCCCGATTCCCTGCTACCGCCTGTTCGAGGCCGCTGACGGCCGCTATCTGTTCATCGCCTGCGGCAACGCGACCTTTTGGAACAAATTCGCGCTCGCGATCGAGCGTCCCGACCTGGTGGCCGATCCGCGCTTCGAGAATGCGCCGTGGGGAATTCCCGGCGAGCATTGGCAGACGCTGAAGGACCTGCTCGGTGAAATAATCCGCGCGCGGCCGCGCGACGAATGGCTGCGGATTCTGCGCGAGGCCGACGTGCCGTGCGCGCCGGTGCTGACGCGCCAGGAATTTATCGACGATGCGCAGGTGCGAGCGCTCGCGATGCGGCGCGAGATTCATGACCCGGTGCTTGGCGCGACCGTGCAGATGGGCGTGCCGGTGAATCTGCTCGATACGCCCGGGGAGATCTCGGGAGCAGCGCCGGCGGTTAACGAAGTAATCGCTCGTCCGCCTCAGACGACGCTCGCTGAGGCGGATTCGCCCGAAGTGCGATTCGGCGCGAGCGATCCCGGACCGCTCGCGGGCGTGCTGGTGCTCGACTTCGCGAGCTACATCGCAGGCTCATACGGTCCGATGATCCTCGCCCAGATGGGCGCCGACGTGATCAAAATCGAGAGCCTGGAGGGCGATCCGTTTCGTCATTTCGGGTTCGGCTTCCTGGGCTGGAACCAGGGCAAGCGCGGTCTGGCGCTGAATCTCGCGTCGGCCGACGGTCGCGAAATCGTGCGCGAGCTGGCGAGGAAGGCCGACGTGGTGGTCGAGAATATGCGGCCGGGGCGGATGCGCCGGTTTGGGCTGGACTATCCATCGCTCGCGGCGTTGAATCCGCGCCTCATCTATATGTCGGTTACGGGATTTGGAAATCGCGGGCCCGCGCACGATCAGCCCGCGTTCGATCCGCTGCTGCAAGCGCGCTCGGGCGTGATGGCGGCGCAGGGCGGCCATCATGGCCATCCGGTGTATCTCACGTGCGCGATCTGCGACTACGGCGCGGCGATGCTTTCCGCGTTCGGATGCGTACTGGCGCTCAGAGCGCGCCAACTGACGGGCCGGGGACAGATGTGCGAAACGTCGCTGCTGCAAGCGGCGATCGCGCTCCAGGCCGGCGAGTTCGTTTTCTACGAGGGCCGACCCGATCTGGAAAACGGCGACGCGGAAGCGCGCGGAGCGTCGGCGCTGGCGCGATGCTACCGATGCCGCGACGACGGCTGGCTCGCGATCGCGATCGCCGAACCGGAGCATTGGGACGCAATGCGCGCGCTGTGCGGTGTCGATGCGGACGCGTCATATGCGAGCGCGGCGCGCGAGCCGGCCGAGGGCACGCTCGCCGCGGCGTTGGGCGAATACTTCGCTGGCCGCGATCGCGCCGCGGCGATTCGCGAGCTGGAAGCGGCCGGTGTCCCGGTCGCGCCGGTGAACAAGGTCAAGGAGCTATTCGACGATCCGCAGGTTGCCGCCAACGAGCTAATTGCCGAGCTGGTGCATCTGCAATGGGGCCGCGTGAAGCAGACCGGAATTCTCGCAAAGTTCTCGGCGACCGCGCCCAAGGCCGATCGGGTCGCGCCGCAACTCGGCGAACATACCGACGAGGTCCTTGCGCACTACCTCGGCTACGACGCGACGAGAATCGCAGACTCCGAAGCCGCGGCATCGTGAGATGAGGCGCGCAGCGAGCGATTGATCGGTTGCTTCAAATTCCCTGGTTGTGTACATAGAGATGGATACATAATCCTGTGGAGTTTGAGTGGTCGGAGATCAAGCGGCTTAAGGTTCTAAAGGAAAGGGGGCTCGATTTTATCGACGCCCAAGCCGTATTTGACGGACGGCCGCTGGTCACGGTCGCCTCGCCCCGAGACCCGGAGGAACGCTGGTTGAGCGTAGCGGAGATCGACGGCCACCTGATCGCCGTCGCGTGGTGTTGGCGCGGCGCTACGATCCGGATCATTACGATGCGCGGAGCAAGAGATGCGGAAAAACGGCGATACCGTGCGCTATTCGGCTAAGGAACTGGCGGCCCTGCGGCGGCGCGGCAGGAGCCGCACCGATTGGAAGAAGGTTGACGCGATGAGCGAAGCGGATTTGAAAGCCTCGATCGCCGCCGACCCCGACGATGTGCATGGCGAGATCGACTGGACGCAAGCTGTGGCCGGACTGCCGCCCCGCAAGCAGGACATTCACATCCGTATCGACGCCGACGTGCTTAGCTGGTTCAGGAAGACCGGCGCCGGCTATCAGACCAGGATCAACAACGTTCTGCGGGCCTTCGTCGAGAGTCGCAGGCAGAGGCTTGGCCGCGCGCACAGTCGAGAAGCCTGACGGGAGAGCACATGCCGCGCGCGGCGTCGGAGTCGGATGGCCGGCAGGGACGCCGGCCACTACCCTAAATGAAGCTCCTACTTTCGTAGGGGCCGGCCTCCGTGCCGGGCGCCGTCAAAACCGCCCGCTGCTTAAGCGACAGGGGAAACTTTCTCCGTGGCGCGCGATGTGCCACGCTCTGAGGTTTTGGAGTATTGAACGTTGAGAACTGGAATCATCGGCGCGCGCGGCGCCGGCAAATCGACGGTGTTTCACGCGCTCACCGGCCTGGTACCGCTGCCGGGGCAGGCCGACGCGAAGAATCGGGCGCGGCTGGGGCAGATCAAGGTCGCCGATCCGCGGCTGGAGTTTCTCTCGGAAGCCCATCACTCGAAAAAGCTCGTGCCGGCCGAACTCACGTTGCTCGACTTCGCGCCCAATCCGAAAGAGCAGAAAGAGGGCGCGGCGCTCGACGTGAGCCTGATGCCGCTGATTCGTGATCTCGACGCGCTGCTGATCGTGATCCCGCAATTTGCGGGCAATCAGGTCGAGCTCGGTCCGCGGTCGAGGCGATCGAAGCGGAACTGGTGTTCGCCGATTTCGAGCAGACGGAGCGGCGGTACGAACGGCTGAAGAAAGATAAAGGCCTCAGCGACTTTGAGCGCACGTCGCTCGAGCGATGTCTTAAATGGCTGGAGCAGGGCAGTCCGCTTCGGCTGCTCGAAATGACGGCGCAGGAACTGCAGGCGTTTTCGAGTTTCGCGTTTTTGTCGCGCAAGCCCGCGCTGGTGGCCGTCAACTGCGAAACCGAGAACGCGACCGCCGGGCTGAGCGAGGACGAGCGCGCCACGCTGACCGCGCGCGGCTCGACGTGTTCAGGCTCGCGGCCGCCTTCGAGGCGGAGCTATGGGAACTCGAAGCGGAGGCGCAGGGCGAATTGCTCAAAGAGGCCGGGCTCGAACGGCCCGCGCGCGAGCGGCTGATCGCCGCGCTCTATCGCCATCTGGGGCTCGTGACTTTTTATACCGTCGGCGAGCCGGAGGCGCATTCGTGGCCGCTGCGGCGCGGCGCCAGCGCGCTCGAGGCTGCGGCCGAGATTCACAGCGACATCGCGCGCGGATTTATCCGCTGCGAGGTGATGGGCTACGAAGATTTCGTCGGCGTGCGGCTCGGAAGCGAAGGTCAAAGAGGCCGGCAAGTTCCGGCTCGAAGGCAAGGACTACGTGATGCAGGACGGCGACATCATCCACGTCCGCTTCAAGGTGTGAAGCAGGCGTCATTCTCCTGCGCGGGGCTTACTCGAAAGCGCTTTCGCCGGTGATGTCACGGCCCAGAATCAGCGTGTGGACGTCGTAGGTGCCCTCGTAGGTATTCACCGTTTCCAGGTTGAGCATGTGCCGGATTACCGGATACTCGTTGACGATACCGTTGGCGCCCAGCATGTCGCGCGCGACCCGGGCGATATCGAGCGCCGCGGCGACGTTGTTGCGCTTGGCGAAGGAGACGTGCTCGGGGCGCATCTTGCCCTGCATCCTTGAGCTGGCCCAGCCGCAGGCAGACCATCTGCGCCTTGGTGATCTCGCGTCAGCATGTCGACCAGCTTGTTCTGCACCAACTGATAGCCGGCGAGCGGACGCTGAAACTGCTTGCGCGACTTCGCGTATTCCAGCGCGCATCGGTAGCAGGTTCGCGCCGCGCCAATCGCGCCCCAGGCGATTCCATAGCGGGCCTGGGTCAGGCAGGCGAGCGGCGCCGCAACCCGCGCGCTTCGGGCAGACGCGCGCGGTCATCGAGCCTGACGTCTTCGAATATCAGCTCTGAAGTGAGCGAGGCGCGCATCGAGAACTTGCCCTTGATATCGCTGCGTGCTGAACCCTGGCGCGCCTTTTTCGACCAGGAAGCCGGCGATGCCTTCGTCGACCTTGGCCCACACGATCGCGACATCGGCGATCGAGCCGTTGGTGATCCAGCGCTTGGTGCCATTGAGGACCCATCCGCGGCCGTCGCGGCGCGCGCGGGTTTCCATTCCGCCCGGATCGGAGCCATGGTCGGGCTCGGTCAGGCCGAAGCATCCGATCAGCTTGCCCTGCGCCATCTCGGGCAGGTAGCGATTCTTCTGCTCCTCGGAGCCGAAGGCATAAATCGCGTACATCGACAGCGCGCTCTGCACCGAGGCGAACGAGCGCAAGCCCGAGTCTCCGGCTTCGAGCTCCTGCATGATCAATCCATAAGCGACGTTGTTCATGCCGGCGCATCCGTAGCCCTTCAGGTTGGCGCCGAACATGCCCAGTTCGGCCATCTGCGGGACGCAGCTCGAGCGGGAAAAGTCTCGCCGGCGAAATGTCTCTCGATATCGGGCAGGACCTCGCGTTCGGACGAACTGTTTGACCGTCTCGCGGGTCATCTTTTCTTCGCGGCGGAGCAGATCGTCGAGGGCGAAAAAGTCGAGGTCCTTGAGCATTTCAGTCATCTTATAGCTCCTGAGGCGTCGATTCACCTGAAACTAAAGCATACTGCGGGTCATGCGGCAATCTGGCCGGCGAGGATCGCCAATCGCTTCTTCGCGAGCGGCTCTGCGAGCCGCTTGAGCGGGTCAAATATTTGAGGGCACGTTGCCTCAGTCCGGAGCCATCAAATATCCTTATACGAGAAGCTAAGCGTCATGCATATCGAAACGCTAAAGGTCTTCTGCGACATCATCGAAAGCGGAAGCTTCTCTTATGCCGCTTCGCAAAATTTCGTGACCCAATCGGCGGTCAGCCAGCAGGTTCGAAGCCTCGAGGACAAGTACGATTGTCGATTGATAGAGCGCGGCGCGGGCCGGAGTCAAACCGACCGCGGCCGGGCAGATTCTGTACAACGCGAGCAAGGAGATCGTCCGGCGGTTCATGGAGCTGGAGAATCGGCTGCGCGAGATCGGTTCGGTGGTCGCCGGTTCGATTCGGGTCGGAACGGTTTACAGCGTCGGATTGCACGAGCTGCCCCCATACCTGACCGAATTCCTGCGCAATTTTCCCGCCGTCAACGTTCATCTCGAATATCTGCGCTCGAACAAGATTTACGAGGACCTGGTCGAAGGCAAGATCGATCTGGGCGTGGTCGCGTATCCGGCCAAGCGCAGCCAGATCGTGACGATCGCCTTTCGGCACGACGAATTAGTGCTGGTGGTGCCACCCGACAATGCACTGGCCAAGCTGAGCAAGGTCAGCTTCGGCCAGCTCGGCGGCCAGCGATTCGTCGGTTACGAGCGCGACATCCCGACCCGCAAGGCTGCCGACCGGATCTTGCGTGACCACGGCGTAAAGCCGCATCTACACGATGGAGTTCGACAATATCGAGACGATCAAGCGGGCGGTCGAAATCGGCATTGGGATCGCGATCGTGCCGCAGCTGACGGTCGAGGTCGAGACCGCGCGCGGCTCGCTGAAGATGCTCGAATTTCAGGAGGGAACCTTCACGCGTCCGCTCGCAATCATCTACAAGCGCGGGCGCGAGCTTTCGCCGGCCGTACGAAAGTTTATCGATATCCTGACGGCGGCGCATCCGGGAACTGTGCGCGCCGACAAGACTGAACGGACCGAGAAGGCCGACAAGGCTGAACGCGCGGAGCGCGCCGAGCGGCCTCACGACAGCAATCGCCACGAGAACAATCGCGCCGAACGGGCCGAGAAGTCGGAAAAATCCGCCGAAAAGTCGGCGTAATCAGAGCGGCGGCCGCTGGTAACCGCCGAGCTCGGCTTCGAGCGCGCGCGCCACGGCGAGCACGGTTTCTTCCGCGAATGCACGCCCCACGATCTGGACGCCGATCGGCAGCCCCTGGCGATCGCGGTCGGCACTGACCACCGCGGCGGGCAGGCCAGCCAGATTGACCCACGTGCTCGGCCATCCCGCGGTGTAGACGGGATAAGTCTGACCCTCCACTTCGACCGCCAAGGCGCCGTGCGGGAAGGCGGTGGTGCAGAAGACGGGGCAAATCACGATTGGGTAGCGTTCCATGAAGCCGGCGAGATCGGCGCGGAAGGTATCGCGCGCGATCGCGACTTTGAAGAACTCCGAGGTTGGAAGGTCCGGCGCCGGCGACAGCATCGACAGCTTGAGGCGCTCGCGCGAGAGCTTCACGTTTTCGCCCAGCGCGTTGATCACGGTCCGGTTGCCGTCGGCGGTGAGATATTGCAGCCAGATTTCGGCCGCACGCGCGATGGGCGGCGTCTTCTCATCGATCGCAACGCCGGTCTTCTGGAGCGCGCGCGCCGCGGATGCGATTGCATCGCGGATCTCCGGGGCCACCGGCATCGGTCCGCCGCCGGTGAAGAACACGCAGCGTAGGCGCTTCAAGTCCACCGTCTCGGGGCGAGCCTCGCTCGAGGGGGCGGTGTGCGGCGAACTCGGATGGGGTCCGCGCAGGATGTTGTACGCGAGCGTGAGATCATCGACGGAGCGGGCCATCGGACCGATCACGCCCATCTCGACGTCCGGCGGTGACGTTGGGGCGAACGGAGGAAGCGGGTTCACCAATCCGTTGGGCGGGATCGTGCCCCAGCCGGGCTTGAGCCCGACCGTTCCGCAGAAATGCGACGGCACGCGAATCGAGCCGCCGATATCGGTGCCCAACCCCAGCGGGCTCAAGCCGGCGGCCAGCGCCGCGGCCTCGCCGCCGCTCGATTCCGCCCGGGACGCGGTCGAGATTCCAGGGGTTGCGGGTCGCACCGAAGACCGGATTGTCGCAATCGTAATCCATCGCCATCTCGGGCAGGTTGGTCTTGGCGATGATGATCGCGCCGGCGGCGCGCAGACGTTCGACGGTCGGCGCGTCGCGGTCGGGAACGTGATGCTCCAGGATTTTCATGCCGTCGGTCGAGCGGACGCCGGCGGTTGCGACGTGATCCTTGATCGTGATCGGCAAGCCTTCGAGCGGCCGGCCTTCGCCGCGCGTGGCCAGTCTGCGGTCCGCTTCAGCGGCTTCTTCGAGCGCGCGCTCCTCGACCAGGGTTACGATCGCATTGAACTTGTGGTTATGGCTCTCGATACGTTCGAAGAATGCCGAGACCAGCTCTTCGGCGGAAACCTCGCGGGCGCGCAGCAGGCTGAGCAGGCGGCGGGCCGGCGCGAAACAGAGTTCGTCGACGCTTGCCATGCGATACCTCGTGGAGTGCGAACAGTCAGGATTTAGCATCGCAGCCCGCGCGATGCACGCGAACGGCGAGGGCCCACCCTCCGCGGATCGTGAGGCGGGCCGATCGGTTTCTTCCAACCTCGCGATCGTGCTCAAATGCTGCGCGGTGCCTAACGCGGACTCGACGAAGAGCGCAATCCTCCCGCAGCCTGTCACACCACAGGCCGTGGTGATGGGGCCGACCCGGGCGTCGATCTTTCTGGTCGTTACGATTGACCCGCGCCCGGAGAGCGTGACCGTGGTCCGCTCGCTATGCCCGGAGCTGGCCAACCTGCTGCGCGCAGTCGGGTTTCGCGATACCTCGGCAGGCCTCTCCTGCGTGATGAGCTTTGGATCGGCAGCATGGGATCGGCTGTTCGGAGATCCGCGGCCGGCAGAACTGCATCCGTTCCGCGAGATCACGGCCGGGCCGCGCCACGCGGTCTCCACGCCGGGCGAGGTGCTCTTTCACATCCGCGCCGCGCGGACGGATCTGTGCTTCGAACTCGCGACGCAGATCATGGCGGCGCTCGGGGACGCGGTTGCCGTCGAAGACGAAGTCCACGCCTTCCGCTATTTCGACAACCGCGATCTGCTCGGCTTTGTGGACGGCACCGAGAACCCGGTCGACAAGGAGGCGCTCGAGGCCGTCCTGGTCCGCGACGAAGATCCGGCCTTCGCGGGCGGCAGCTATGTTATCGTGCAGAAGTACCTGCACGATCTGCCCGGATGGAACGCGCTGCCGACGGAGGTTCAGGAGCGGATCGTCGGCCGCACCAAGGTTTCGGATATCGAATTGGGCGACGCCGTCAAACCGACCCGCGCGCACAACGCGCTCACGACCATCGTTGAAGATGGCGTCGAGCAGAAGATCTTCCGCGCCAACGGGGTCTTTGGCCGGCCGGGACAGAGCGAGTTCGGCACCTATTTCATCGGCTACGCGCGCTCGCCGCGCACGATTGAGCAGATGCTGCAAAACATGTTCGTGGGGCTGCCGGCGGGCAACTACGATCGCTTGCTGGATTTCAGCCGCGCCGTCACCGGCGGCTTGTTCTTCACGCCGCCGGCTGCGTTCCTCGACAGTGTGACGCCCACTGGGACCGCGGCGGCAGCGACCGCCTCTGCTCCCGCCCAGACCGACCCTGCGCCAGATGCCGGCGCGCGCGCGACGGCTCGCTCGGTATCGGCTCCCTGAAAGGAGAATCGCGCGATGAATAATCTGCACCGCGAGCTAGCCCCGATCGCAGACGGCGCGTGGGCTCAAATCGAAGAAGAAGCGGAGCGCACCCTGAAACGTTATTTGGCCGGGCGGCGGGTGGTGGATGTCAAAGGCCCGGGCGGCGTGATGCTGTCGGCAGTCGGCACCGGCCATCTAAAGAATCTCGAGGCGCCGGGCGCGGTGTGATCGCACGGCAACGCGAAGTCAAGGCGCTGGTTGAGATGCGCGTGCCATTCCAACTGGATCGCCAGGCGATCGACGATGTGGCGCGCGGCGCCAATGACTCGAACTGGCAACCGCTGAAAGACGCCGCGAAGCGGATCGCGTTCGCCGAAGACCGCGCGATTTTCGAAGGCTACGCCGCCGGCGGAATCGAAGGCGTCCGGCAAGGGACCAGCAACAAAGTGGCGGCGTTGCCCGGCGACCCGTCGCATTACCCCGACGCGGTCGCGGAGGCGCTGAGCCAGTTACGCCTCGCCGGCGTCAACGGGCCATATTCGGTGGTGATGGGCGCCGACGCGTATACCGCGCTGAGCGAGGCCAGCGATCACGGTTATCCGGTCATCCAGCACATCCAGCGGCTCGTCAACGAGGAAATTATCTTCGCGCCCGCGATCGCCGGAGCGTTCGTGCTGACGACGCGCGGCGGCGACTTTGAGCTGCATCTCGGCCAGGACGTCTCGATTGGCTACGCGAGCCACGACGACAGCAGCGTAAGCCTGTACCTGCAGGAAACGCTGACCTTCCTGCTGCTGACGGCGGAAGCCGCGGTAGCGCTGAAACCGGCGTCGCGGAAATAGCGCCGCGCCCAGGCTGACAGGAAGCGGGACCGGACCGGGCTGTAGAAGCGGTTGCGCCGTTGCCATCGGTCGTCTGTGCTGAGTTAGTGCCCGGCAGTTAACGGCGGCGCGGTCGAGAAGGTCCATCGATGCGGCTTGCCTTCGACGGTGATTGAAGCGGTATAGGATGCGCCGGGCCGGAGCGGCTGGCGCGGAATGAGCACAACCGTTTGATACATGCTCATCAGATTGCGCACCAGGCTGGCCAGCCCTCCTTGCGAATTCTGGTAATTGGTCCAGTCGACCAGGCAGTGCTCAACCGGTTGCTCATCGCGCGCGAGGGAGTTGTCGGTTATCGAGAGAACGTGATCGCTCAGCCGTCTTGGTCCCAACTGCAAGATTATCGGGGGGCCGGTCGGTGTCGCGTAGCCGGGGCAGTTGGCGAGAAATCGTATCGACGCGCTTGCCGGTGCGAGCGGGAGCGGCGGGTTTGACGCCGCGCCGTGGTATGCGGTCATCGCGGCGGTCAGCACCGCGCCGGGCGGCGGAAACTCGAGCGGGAAAACCCTTCGCGCGGGAGAATGCGGAACCTTAGCCGCGGGATCGTAGTAGATCTGGAGCACCAGAGCGCACCTTCCGCCTGCGCAATAGTCTCCGTAGCCCGCCCGGTTAGCCTCGATGCCCAACAGGTTGAAGGTCGTGTAAGGGTCGGTGAACCAGGTATCGATCAAGGCCGGTCCGTCCTTTGGAATTCGGTCGGTAAGCAGTATCAGGATGTTCCACGGAGCCCACGCGAATTGCGCCTGGTACAAGGGGTTGGCGGGATCTTCGGCGAACACCTGATCCGGCGAGCCGATGTGGTTCTTAATCAAATAGCGGGCGTGACCGGCCGCCAGCGCGCTGGGCCCGGCCTTGACCTCCGGCAGGCCGGCCTGCGCCCGCCAGTAGTTAACGCGCGCCAGCCCGCGGTCGAAAAGCCCGGTGTCAGCCGACGGCGCAGTCCCGGTGAGTGTGGCTGCGGTTTGCGCCGGCGGCGCTGAGGAGCATCCGGGAAGCGCGAGCGAAGCGGCGCAGAGGATCAGAACCGCAACTGCGCGACGCCCGCGCATCATGCTCAGTTGGTGCAGAGTCCGGCTTGCTTGAAATAGGTCGCTGCCTGCTCACTTTGCGGGGGCTTGGTAACTCGGCTGTAGATCACCTTGCGGGTTCGGCTGTTGAGCTCGCATTGCACCTCGGCGCCTACGTCGCCGTCGGGCAGAGGCAAGGGCACGCTGATATTCATCGTGATAGGCGAGCTACCCTCGAGCCCCTGCGCGTCAGTCTGCTGCCCGTTCATGGTAATAGGCTTGTCTTTGAGACCTTCGCATACTTGTGTGGCATCGATCGTGCAGATCGCGCCAGCGCCGGGCGCAGCCCCGCCTTGCGACGCACATCCGCCGAGCGCGAGCGCGAGTACCATGCCGATGCGGACTCCCCGGTTCATTGAGCCCTCCTTTGTCTGGCGGGATTCCCCTTTTGAATCAGAGCGGGGATTTCCCTTTTGAATCCTGATTCAGAGTCGCATCAATACCGAGCCGTCTTCAAGCACCACGAGTGCCCCGAAGTCCATTCTCGGAGGCCAGTGCCGCTCAGGCGAAGGCGGTGCGGAGTTCTTCGCGATTGAAGCCGGTGATGAAGCGGGGGCCGGCGATTGTCAGCGGGCGCTTCATCAGGCGGCCGTCTTCGGCGATTAGCTTGATTGCCTGGGTCGGCGTTAGCTTGTTCAGGTCGAGTCGCTTGGCTTTGAAGGCCGGGCTTTTTGGGTTCAGGAACTCGCGCGGGTCGCGGTTCTTGAAGAGCTGCTCGAGTTCGGCGACGGTTAGCGGCGTGCGCGCGTAGTCGCGCTCGTCGAGTTCGACGCCTAGCTCGTCACGCAGGAAGGCGCGGGCGTTGCGGCAGGTCGTGCAGGTCGAACGCCAGAGGAAGCGCGCCTTTTTCATGGGATTTTCGGTCGGAACCTTACCCCAACTGTTCGAGATTCTCTATATTTCCAGACAGGCGAATCGCTTCGCGTAGATTTCCTTCCGCAGCCCTCAGGACATGCTTCCCTTCCGGCCGGAGGCCTCGGCTCACAATGACAGCCCCCGCGCGTTTGGTGATCAGCCCAAAACGTCCGCCGCGGCGATGGAGATCTTCGTGACTTCGAAACGGACGAATCGCTCCGCGTGGATTCTTCGCCTCCGGCCGGAGGCCTCGGCTCAGAATGACAACCGGGCAGATCCTTCCCCTTCGGCTGGAGCCTCGGGTCAGAATGATAGGACAACGGTCGGCCCGTGGGCTCAGAGCGAGCGTCTCATTCGATACCGTGGTCGGCGCTGCTGACCGGGCCGGAACCCTGATCGATACGCTGGGGCACCGCGGGCATCGAGGGCACGGACGACGACATCGCGGGTGACTGGCCGGCAGGCGCGGACGCCGCCGTCGCCTGGGGCGCGGTTCCCGTGGGTCCGCTGAAGTTGATCGGTTCCTGGCCCTCGAGCATCCCTGGAGTCACGACGTAGTCGCCGCCGAGCGAGCTGCGCCATACGGTATTCGCAACCTGGGTATTGCCCGCGGTTATCGCCCAGGCGCCGCCGCCGACGATTCCGCCCAGGATGGCGTATACGAGCTTGGCCGGAATGTAGGGAATATTCGCCAGCACCGAGAGCGCGCCGAAACCCGCGCCTTTCCAGTTGACGCCGCCGCCCTCATCGGGCTGCGGAACCTGGGTCTGCGCGCCGGATTCGCTCGCGGGAGCCAGGGTCTGGGCGAGGATCGGGGCGGGCGCCGCCAGCAGCAGCGCGAGTGCGAGCGCGATCAGTGATAGTTCAAAACGTCGGCTAAACATATACTTTCCTCCATCGGGTCCGATTCATTCAGTCCGCACCACAGCATCCTTGGGTAACAGTTCGAGCAGATAGTTAAAGGCGCGCTCGAGGTAGTCGCGATCCTTGGATTCGAGCGTCAGCTTCACGCGATATTCGGGATGACTCATCTTCGGATAGGAACCGAGCATCAGCTCGGGAAAGCGGGCGAGGCAGGCATTGAGATGCTCGGCGATCACGCCTTCGCCGGCGCTTAAGTAGATCGCGTGCGAGTAATAAGGATCGGCGGTGAAGCGGCTCATCAGCGCGAGCAGCTTGGCCTCGAAGAGCTGCGGGACTCCCGGCAGGATGTAAACGTTGTCGCATTGCACGGTGGGAAACCATCGGTCGCCCGCCTGATTGAGCACCGAACCCTCCGGCACTTCCGCCATCCGGTATGCGGCGGCGTTGGCGCCGGCGAAGTGTTCGCGGATCAGGCGCGTCAGTTCGGGATCTTTCACCAGCGGGCGGCCGAACGCGCGCGCCACGCCGGCCATCGTGATGTCGTCATGGGTAGGGCCGACGCCGCCGGAGGTGAGCACCACGTCGAAACGGGCGGCGCAATGGCGCACTTCGTCGGCGATCGCGTCGAGCTCGTCAGGAACTACCGTGATCCGCTTGAGCGTCGCGCCCGCCTTGCGCAACTCGCAGGCAGCAAAGTAGGCGTTGCTGTCCTGAATCTTGGCGGAAAGGATTTCGTTACCCACCACAACCAGGGCGCATGTGCGTTCTCGCATAGCGTGTGCCCCGAAACCTCCTGCTCCCCACAACCATCCATATTATCGCAGTCCGCGCCCGCGTTGGGCAAGGTGGGATCACGCGCCGGGCATGATAAATCGTCGCGCCAGCGTCAGGGGCCGGCCTGTTCAATATCGGAGGCCTGGGACTTGAGGAACGCCTTCAGGCGGCGCTTGAGGCGGCTTTCGATCTGGCGCACGCGCTCGCGGCTGATCCCGAAGCGCTCACCGATTTCCTGGAGCGTGGGCGGGTCCTCGGTGAGCAGGCGGCTGCGGAAAATCTCGAGTTCCTTGTCCTTGAGCGTAGCCTCGAACTCGGCGACCTTCTCGTGGGCAAAGGTGCGGTATTGCGCGCTGGCGGTCAGCTCCTCAGGGCTGCGCGAAGTGTCGGGAATGACGTCGCCGAGGCGGGAGTCGTCGCCGGCGGCAGTGGGCTGATCGAGGGAGACCTCGCTCTGCGCCATCCGCTCCTGCATCTCGCGGACTTCGCTTTCCTTGACGCCGATCCGCTGGGCGAGCAGGCGCGGCTGCGGCGCGAAACCCTCGGCCTCGAGCCGTTCGGTTTCCTTGCGCAGGTTGAAGAAGAGCTTGCGCTGCGCCTGAGTGGTGCCGATCTTCACCAGCCGCCAGTTGTTGATCAGGTAGCGATAGATATAGGCGCGGACCCACCAGACCGCGTAGGAGGGAAAGCGGATGCGGCGGCTGGGCTCGAAATGCTTGACCGCCTCCATCAGGCCGAGATTGCCCTCCTGGATCAGGTCGAGGAGGTTTTTCGAGGCGCGTGCAAACTCATTGGCGATTTTGACTACTAATCGTAGATTCGAGGTGACCAACTGGTAGGCATACTGGAGGTCCTTGGTGCGGGCGTACTCCTGCGCGACCTTCTGCTCCTCCTCGCGGGTGAGGATCGGGAAACGTCGGATATCGGCGAGATAACGGGACAGTGGATCGTAGGGGACGATCCCGCGGCCTTCACTGGCGGGCTCGGCGCCGTCGTCGGCCTCACTGCCCGCGACGCGTTCCGGGCCGGGTCGATCATCGAGCGCTTCGGACGGTTCGGCGGCATCGAGGTCCGACGGCTCATCGCTGCGATACACGTCCGGGGCGTCATCGTCGGCCAGTTCGGGCTCGACGGAAACCACCTCGGCCGCGGGCGCATCCGTGCGCGCCGGCTCAGCGAGCTTGCGGCGACGAGTCTTGGGAATCTTGCGGGTCACCCAAAAGCTCCGGTAGCGGCGGGCGATATCCCGTAGCCGCTCAGGTCTGGGGAAAGGCCGCGCCGGATTGGGCCGCGCCGGGAATCAGTCCGCGTGGAGGGCTATTCCTCCGCGGGCGGCCGTTCCAGGATAACCTTGCCGGCGGCGATTTCGCGCAGCGCGGTGACGACCTCTTTATTGTCGGAATCGACCAGCGGCCGCCCGCCCTTGAGCAGTTGCTTGGCGCGGCGCGCGGCTCCGAGCACCAACTCGAAGCGATTGGAAACCTTGTCGAGACAATCTTCGACCGTGATTCTTGCCATTTGGGGTCAATTTTCCGGCGCGGCAGCGCCGTTGTCAACGAATATAGCTCACTCGTTTTCGAAGAGATCGCGGATCAGGTGGAGCCCGAGCTCGTTGCCAAGTGCGAGCATCAGCTCGAGGCGCGCCTTGTGGCCGGGCAATTCGTGCGCGGCGATCAGAGCCGCCTTGAGCAGATTGCTCGCGCTGCCGCCATAGCCGTATGAATCGCCGATCGCGCCGGCACCCGTGCGGGAGGCGAGCACGATAGTCACACCGCGCCCGAGCGCCGCTTCCAGCGGCGCGCACCACGACGACGGCACGCGTCCGCTGCCGAAGCCCTCGATGACCATACCGCGCAGGCCGGGGCGTGCGAGCGCTTCGCGCAGCGACTCGGTATCGCCGCTGAGCGCCCGCACGATCGCGACGCCGGTCGCGATTCGCGGCGCCAGCATGCGGCGCGCGGCGGCGGGAATCATGAAGAGCATCGGCGCGCCGTTATAGATACGGCCCAGCGGTCCGCACGCCGGCGAATGGAACGCGCCGACGAACGCGCCGTTGCCCTTGGTCACGAAGCGCGCCGCGTGGATTTGCTCGTTCATCACCAGCATCGTGCCCAGCCCAACGGCGCGCGGCCACGCGGCAACCTTGAGCGCGTCGAGCAGATTGCGCGGCCCGTCGAACGACAGCTCAGAGCCGGTACGCATCGAGCCCGTGAACACCACCGGCTTGGCGTTCTTCACCGTCAGATGGGATACAAAGGCGCTCTCCTCGATCGTGTCCGTCCCGTGAGTTACGACCACGCCGGCGATTTCGTCGCGCGCCAGCGCGCGCTCGGCCGCTTCGGCCAGCTCGCACATCCGCTGCGGTGTCATCTCGCATCCGGGGATCCGCGTGAACTCGGTCGTCTCGACGTTGATCCCGTGTGACGCGTCACCGAGCATCCGCAGCAACTCGACGCCGCCCGATTGCGGAACGGCGCCCGAGCCGCGATCGACGGTCGAGATCGTGCCGCCGGTCGTGATCAGTGCAACTTTTGATGTGTCCATTGCGGACCGGCGCTGTTACTGCTTCAGCGCCGTGGCGAGGATCTGCGCGACGCGCGCCGGCGTCGCGAGCCGAATGAACGCGCCCAGGCGCGGCCCGCGCTCTTGCCCCAGGATCGTGCGATACATCAAAGGGAAAATCTTGCCGGGTTTGTCATAGTGAGTGCGGCCCAGCTCGTAGATGGTCTTCTCGATCTCTTCCGCGCGCGCCTCGGGATGCGCGGTGAGATAATCGGCCAGCGTGAGCAACTGCGCGCGCTCCGCATCCGACGGCACGTAGCGCTGCTTCGCCGGTTCGACAAAATCGGCGTAGAAATTCAGTGCGCAATCGACCAGCGACTCCGCGAGCGCGAGCGTCTCGCGATCGCCGTCGAGCGCCGGATCGTAGACCTTGAGGTAATTCCAGATGAGGCTGCGATCGGAGGTGCCGAGTGCCGCCACCAGATGCATGATCATCCCGAAACTCAACTCGGAGTTGAACTGCTCGCGCTGCTCTTCTGGAAGACGAATTCGAGCACCGAATTGCGCCGCGCGTCCGAACCGGAATCGGCGTTCGCATAGGCGCGCAACTCGTCCAGGTATTCATCGACATATTGCGGAATCGACTCGAGAAATAATTTGCGCGCGCGGCGCGGATTCAGCATCAGAAAATACTTGAGCACCTCGATCGGCGCGTAGCGCTGCCATTGATCGGTGCTCACGCCGCGCCCCACCGACTTCGAGACCTTGCGCCCCTCCTCATCGAGGAACATCTCGAACGCGAAGCCCAGCGGCGGCTTACCGCCGAGCAGGCGCAGGATTTGCCCGGAGAGCCGCGCCGAATCGATCAGGTCCTTGCCGTAAAGCTCGTAGTCGATGCCCAGCACGAACCAGCGCAGTGCCCAATCGACTTTCCATTGGGCTTTGGCCAGGCCGCCGAGCACGCTCTGCTCGCCCTTGAAGCCGCATCCGTCGGGCGCCGCCGAAGGCTCGCTCGCACGAGAATTCGACCGTGGCGCGCTCGGGATGGTAGGCGGTGACACGGGTCGAGTTGATTGCCCGCACGACGGACACACCGGCATCAGCGGCGACCATCCGGCGCGATTCTCCTCGCGCAGCGTCGGCGCGATGATCGCCGTGATCTCGGCGTGCTTCGCTGAGGATCAGCCGCAGCGCGTCATCGAAGCGGCCGCTCCGCGTACATCTCGCTCGAACGCAGAAACTCGTAATCCACTTCGACCGGTTCGAGAAATTTCACGAGCTGACCGACCATGTGCTCCGCGAAGCTCGGGCAACATCCGAAAGGATCTGGGATTTGCGAGACGGGCTTGCCCAGCGACGGCAGTAACTGCTCGCGATTGGGGAGATTCTCCGGCGCCTTGCGCAGCCCGTCCATATCGTCGATGAAGACAATCAGGCGAGTGGGCCGCTCCGGCGCGAGCAGCTGAAGGCGTGGCGCACGTAGGAAGGGCGCAGCACTTCGCACATCGTGCCCAGATGCGGCAGGCCCGACGGTCCAAACCCGCTCTGAAAGATCACGGGCCGCGATCGAGCTCAGTAGCTTCGCGGCGCGCTCATCGAGCCTGCGCGCCTCCTCGTAGGGCCAGCGATCGAGATTCGCGCGATTTCTCCGCCGCTGGTTCCCATCGATATCCTGCCGGCTACTCGCGGCCCTTAAGAACGCGCGCGACCGCCCCATGTAGCCACGGGTCGATTTGCAAGTCGCGCATTTTTTCTGAGGCCAGACGCAGCTTGACCCCGCAATTGGCGCAGACGAAGGCATCCTGGGAGAAGCCGCGCCGGGTCTTCCACCGTAATATGCAGGAGCCAGTCCACAAATGGCCGCCGGCAGATTTCGCAGTGCTGTTGTGCTTCCGAAGACACCGTACTTTGGGCCTCTATTCGCCGATCCGAACAATATCATTGATTCGGCGTCCGGCGCTGTGTTATCCGGGAGCTGACCGATGGTTGCCCCAACCAATCCTGCTCCTTTCCTCTCGTCGAATCCGGACGGCGCGCCCAAGCCCGCTCCCGGCCGTAGCTGCTAAATCGCTCTTCGGCTCAGCCGGTATCGGTGCCGGCGCGGCTTTTCAGTCTATGGACCAAACGCTCACAAGGCAAAAGATCAAGGAACTTCACGCGCTGGTCGACGACAACGACCGCATCGCGATCGTGCTGCAGGACGACCCCGACCCTGACGGAATCGCAGCGCGATGGCGTTGCGGGTGCTGCTCGGCCGCAACAAGCTCACCACGCCGATCTTCAGCCTTCGTCCGGTCACCCGTCCGGAAAATCGCAACATGGTGCGTCTGCTCGAAATCGATATCGACGCGGCCAACACCGAAGACCTCCGCGGCTTCGACAAGATCGCGATGGTCGACGTGCAGCCGCCCTATTTCGAGGGCCGCCTCGACCACGCCGATATCGTGATCGACCATCATCCCGGATACCCGGTCGGCGCCGCGCCGTTCGAGGACGTGCGCACCCGTTACGGCGCGACCGCCACCCTGATGACCGAGTATCTGCTGAACGCGGAAGAGCGGATCAGCGAGCGGCTGGCGACGGCGCTGCTCTACGGAATCAAGAGCGACACCCTGATGCTCTCGCGGCGGGTGACCGATGTCGATTTGCAGGCCTTCACCCACCTATATCCGCTGGCCAACTACCCGCTGCTGAAGCGCATCGAGCGGCCCGAGCTGCCGGTGAGCTTCGCGCGGATTTTGGCGCATGCGATGAGCCGCTTCGCGGTCGAAAACAAGCTGGTCGTACTCCATCTGGGCCGCGTCGAGCGCGACGACCTGATCGTGCAGATGGCCGACTTCTGCCTCGATTTCGAAGGCGTCGAGTGGGTCGCGGTTTCGGGTAAGCTCGAGAGCAAGCTGGCGATCGCGGTGCGCACTCATGATACGCCCAGGGCAGCGCGGGCGAGCTCGTGCAGAAGCTGTTCAGCGACATCGGCAGCGCGGGCGGCCATCGCAACATGGCCAAGGCCGTAATCCCGCTCCGCGCCTGGCGGCAGCGGGAAGGCAGCACGCGCGACCGCGCTATCGAGCCACGGTTAAGACAACTCTTCGCCCGCGCCATCGAAGGCGCCAGTCAGGGTGAGTCGAAATCCACCAACGGCCGCAACGGCGGCTGAGCGATATTTTCAATACCCGGACTAGGACCGGAGGCCGGCAGACGCCGGCCCACGGCGGGTTTACGCGGGGGCCATCGTTTACCTCCGCGCCGCTTAGCTCTATCTTGTACGGGTGATGAGCGTGGCAGAGGCGACGGTGGAGGTGAAAAACAAGCTCGGCCTGCATCTGCGCGCCGCCTCCACGCTCGCGCAGGCCCTGGCGAAGTTCAAAAGCTCCATCACGCTTGCCCGCGGCAAAGAACTGTCCAACGCGAAAAGCGTCACCGCCCTGATGATGCTCGGCGCCGGACTCGGCACGAAGCTCAAGGTCAAGGCCGACGGCGACGACGCGCGCGACGCGCTCGCAACCCTGCAACGGCTGTTCGAGGATCGTTTCGGCGAAGAGTGATGCTCGCGCCCAGCGCTGGCCGCGCCGCCGGCGGTTTCCGGCCGATCACTGCAAGCTTGACCGGGGACTGACCGGTTGGTTATATGACGCCAAATATTCGCCTTTGCGGAGGACCGTATCCGCCCCGCTGGCGAGTTCCATCCTGATCAGGAGCCGCGCGGCCGCTGCCGCAGACCGACTCGATGCGGGCTGCGACTCGGATCGGAACGCGGACTCGCCGACGTGGTTTACGGACGTGCCTTGCGAGGAGCCAATTTGAATGCCGCTTAAGGATTTCCTCTTCACCTCGGAATCGGTGTCGGAGGGCCATCCCGACAAGATGTGCGACCAGATTTCGGACGCCATCCTCGACGCTCTGATCGCCGAAGATCCGAACTCGCGCGTCGCGCTCGAAACCCTGGTCAAAACCGGACTGATCGTGCTTGCCGGCGAGATCACCAGCCGGACCCGTCCCGACTATGTGGCGATCTCGCGCAAGGTGGCGTGCGAAATCGGCTACGACGATCCCGCGATCGGGTTTGACGGAAATCGCTGTGCGGTGCTGACCGCGATCGAGCCGCAATCCGCAGATATCTCGGCCGGCGTCACCGAAGGCCAGGGCCTTCACAAGGAGCAGGGCGCCGGCGATCAGGGACTGATGTTCGGCTTCGCCTGCGACGAAACGCCCGAGTGCATGCCGCTGCCGATCTCACTGGCCCATCACCTGATGCAGAACCTGTCGCGGATGCGCAAAGAGAAGAAAGTTGACTTCCTGCGGCCCGACGGCAAGAGCCAGGTCACGGTGCGCTACGTTGGCGGGCGTCCGGTCGCGGTGACCGCGGTCGTGGTCTCGACGCAGCACGCGCCGGAGGCGAAGCACCAGACGATCCGCGAATTCGTGATCGAGGAGCTGATCAAGAAGACCATCCCGGCGCAGTACCTCGATCGCTCGACGGTTTATCACGTTAATCCGACCGGCAACTTCGTGGTTGGCGGCCCGCACGGCGATTGCGGCCTCACCGGCCGCAAGATCATCGTCGACACCTACGGCGGCTACGGCCGCCACGGTGGCGGCGCATTCTCAGGCAAGGATCCGACCAAGGTTGATCGCTCGGCGTGCTATATGGCCCGCCATGTCGCGCGCAATGTGGTCGCGGCGGGACTGGCCCGCCAGTGCGAAATCCAGGTGGCCTACGCGATCGGCGTCGCCGAACCGGTCTCGATGCTGATCGACACGTTCGACACCGGCGCCGTGCCCGACGCGAAGATCTCCGCGGCTTTACGCGAGTTGTTCGATTTTCGGCCGGCTGGAATTATCCGCACGCTCGACCTCAAGCGGCCCATCTATCGGGCGACGGCCGCATATGGCCATTTCGGACGCGTCGCGCAGGACGGGCTGTTCCCGTGGGAGCGGGTCGACATGGTCGACGCGCTACGCAGTGCGTTCGGCTTGAATGGCCGGCGGTAGGGCCGGCCCACCGACAAGACAATTTCCGACATCTCTATTATTGGAGCAGTGCATGGCAACCAAAGCCGTTAAGCGCAAACCTGTCGTCTCCGCACACAAGGCCCCGCCGGCCGATAAAGCCGCGCGCGACTACGATGTCCACGATCTGGGCCTCGCCGAAAGCGGGCGGAAGCGAATCGAATGGGCCGACGGCCAGATGCCCGTGCTCAAGCGCATTCGCGAGAGCTTCATCCGCGAGCAGCCGCTCAAGGGAATCAAGCTCGCGGGCTGCCTGCATATCACCTGCGAGACCGCCAACCTGCTGCGCGCGCTCAAGGCCGGCGGCGCGGAAGTCGTCTGCTGCGCCTCGAACCCGCTCTCGACGCAGGACGATGTCGCCGCGGCGCTGGTGCAGGAATATGGGATCGCCATCTACGCGATTCGCGGCGAGGATCGCGACACCTATTACAGCCATATGCGCTCGGTGCTCAAGCATCATCCTTCGATCACGATGGACGACGGCGCCGATCTGGTGAACCTGCTGCATACCGAATTCGCCGCTCAGTCCCACGAGATCGCGGCGAGCATGGAGGAGACCACCACCGGCGTGATCCGGCTACGCGCGATGGAGCAGGACGAGGCGCTCAAGATTCCGGTGGTCGCGGTCAACGACGCGCAGACCAAGTACCTGTTCGATAATCGCTACGGCACCGGCCAATCGACGCTGGAGGGAATCATCCGCGCCACCGGCGTTCTGATCGCAGGTTCAGTGGTCGTGGTCGGCGGCTACGGATGGTGCGGGCGCGGCGTCGCCTCACGCTCGCGCGGTCTCGGCGCCAACGTGATCGTCACCGAAGTGAATCCGATTCGCGCGCTCGAAGCCGCGATGGACGGCTATCAGATAATGCCGATGGATGACGCGGCGAAAGTCGGCGACCTGTTCATCACCGTCACTGGCGACAAGCAGGTAATCAACGCCGAGCATTTCGGTCTGATGAAAGACGGCGCGGTGCTTGCCAACTCGGGCCATTTCAACGTCGAAATCGATATCGCCGCGCTCAGGAAGATGGCCAAAAAAGTCGATGCCAACGTCACCCGCAACGTCGATGCATACCTGCTGCCCAACGGCCGGCACGTGTATCTGCTGGGTGAGGGACGGTTGGTGAATCTGGCTTGCGCGGAGGGCCATCCGGCGCAGGTGATGGACATGAGCTTTGCCACTCAGGCGCTGACCGCGCGCTGGGCCGCGAGCCGCTCGCGGCTGGAAGTCCGGGTCCATAACGTCCCGCCGGAGATCGAAGACGAAGTCGCGCGCCTCAAGCTGGCCGCGATGGGAATCAGGATCGACACGCTCACCGAAGCGCAGCGCCATTACCTGACGAGCTGGCAAGCCGGCACGTAAAGCATCGGCGCGACGGCCGGCACGACGGAGCCATCCAATGGCGGTTACCTTCCGGCCAGGGCGGCGCGAGGATGCTCGCTTTCTCGCGACCGTGATGCAGCTCGCGTCGCGCGGTCATGTCACGCGCGGCGTCTGGGACCTCATCATCGGCGGCGACGACGAATATTGCCTCGACTATCTCACCCGGCTCGCGCTCATCGAGCCGGTCTCGCTCTGCCATTACTCGAGCTTCATGGTCGCCGAATGTGACGGCGTTCCGGCTGCGGCGCTGTGCGGTTTCGATCCCAACGAGGGCGGTTGGCCGGTCGTCATCGAGCACTGCAATCGGGTCGCGGCGCAGTTGCGATGGACCGCGGACGACCAGCGCAAGTCCGCTGAACGCGCCGCGCCCGTATGGCCTTGTATTCCGAACCAGGCCGAGGGCGCGTGGGTGGTCGAGAATGTCGGCACGCTGCCGGAGTTCCGCCGCCGCGGGCTGGTCGACTTGCTCATGGCGCGCGTGCTCGAAGACGGACGCCGCCGCGGTCATCGGCTGTCCCAAATCACGCTCTTCATCGACAATTTTCCGGCGCAGCACGCCTATGAGAAAGCGGGCTTCAGCTTCTGCGACGAGCGCCGCAGCGCCGAGTTCGCGGCGCTGGTTGGTTGTCCCGGCTTCCGGCGGATGCTGCGGAATTTCTGAACCTTGCCGCTCAGACGGCAAGACTGATCTTCGAGTAGCGCCGGTACAGCTCGCCGCATCCGAAGCACGCCACAATCGATCCCAGCGCCACGAAAAACCGCGGCGAAGTCGGATGCCACAACGCGTCGCCCAGGAACGCGAACAGAATCGTCCCCGGGACCATCCCGATCATGCTGGCCCAGAAGTAGTCGCTGAACGAAATCGGCGACGCGCCTGCGAGCAGATTCAGGAAGTTGTACGGAATGACCGGCACGATCCGGAGATAGAAGATAATGAAAAAACCGTTGCGGGCGATCTTGTCGATCATGCCCTGAAACCGCACGCCGACCGTGCGCTGTACGAAGTCCTTGCCCAGAAAGCGGCCCGCGGCGAATGCGATCAGCGCGCCGAGGTCGGCGCCGATCAGCGACCACAGCGATCCCCAGAACGTCCCGAATGCCAGCCCGGCCGCGATCGTCATCACGAAGCCCGGCACCAGGAACGACGGCCCCACCGCGTAGAGCAGCATGTAGATGACCGGTCCCCACACGCCCCAGACGATCACTTCCTGCTTGATCAGTTGAGGATTTCTGAACCACTCCTGATGCCTCCACAGGAGCCATCCCGAGCCGATGACCATCGTGGCGATGATCACGATTTTCAGCACGTCAAGCAGACGGGAATTCACGACCAGCTCGGCTTCACGCTCGAGTTTCGGTATCGGCTTTCCAGCGGCCATACTGGCGATGATAAGGATGGCCGGGGGTTGGAACAAGTTAGCGATTCCGCGGCCGGCGCCTTTGGGCGGCCTCCCAGCGGGCGTGCGCACTTGATCGCCTGGCGCCAACGCTCCTACTCTGCAAGGGTTCCACCGCCGGACGACGGAGCGCGCAGCCTGATTCTTGGGGTAACCGATGCGATTTGAAGCTATCGATCTCGACCGGATGGTCACCGACGTGCTGGCGGGGCGCGAGCTGATCGCGAGCTGGCGCTCGCGATCCTCGATTGTCCCGAGCCACGGCTCGGCGACTTGCTCGGCGCGACTCTGAAAGTGCGCGAGGCGGGCTTCGGCCGCCGCGTGAAGATCTGTGTCCTGCGCAACGCGCAAAGCGGCATCTGCCCCGAGGATTGTCATTACTGCTCGCAGTCGAAAATCTCCAAGGCCGAGATCCCGGTCTACAAGCTTCAGAGCCTCGCCGAACTGGTCGAGGGTGCGCGGATGGCGGTCCAAAGCGGCGCGCGGCGCTACTGCATGGTGTGCAGCATGCGCGGACCGACCGAGGCCGATGTCGAGCGGCTGGGCGAGGCCTGCGAGCGGATCCGCGCGAGTTTCCCCGCCTCGAACTCTGCCTGTCGCTCGGACTGATGACGCTCGCGCAGGCGCAGCGCCTCAAGCGCGCCGGCGCCGGATGGATCAACCACAATCTCAACACCAGCCGCCGCTTTTATCCGAGCATCTGCTCGACCCATACCTACGACGACCGCCTCGAGACTATCGCCAACGTGAAAGCGGCTGGCCTCTCGACCTGCTCGGGCGGAATTATCGGGATGGGCGAAACCGACGAGGACATCCTTGACCTCGCCTATGCGACGCGGCGCCTCGCGATCGACTCAGTGCCGGTGAACTTTCTGATCCCGATCAAGGGCACGCCGCTCGAATCGACCCGCACGCTGACGCCCGAAAAGTGCCTCCAGGCCGCGTGCCTCTTCCGCCTGCTCAATCCCCGCAGCGAGGTTCGCGCGGCGGGTGGCCGGGAACTGCATCTCGGCGCGCGGCAGGGCGCGGTCTTCAACGCAGTCAACTCGATCTTCGTCAATGGTTATCTGACGACCCCCGGATGGGAGTACGCGCGCACGCGTGAGCTGATCGAACGTTCCGGCTTCGAGCTCGAACCGGCGGCCTGACGCGACGCGGGCTCGTCAGATCGGCCACTGCGGCTTGACGAACTTCAGCATGAAGCGATCGGCCCATTCGAGACGCTGGGCAACGGGTACCGTGCGATCGTCCTCGGGATGGCGCAGCGTCGAACTGCTCGCCACCAGCCGGAATCCGGCTTGCTTCACTTCCGTGATGACGGTCTGCTCGTCGATTCGATTGAGCGTGGCAACATCGCGCGTTCCGGAACCCTCCTGCGCGCTGTAATCGATGATTCCGTAGACGCCGCCCGGCTTGAGCACCTTGTAAACCTCGGCGTTGATCTTGCCGCGATCGACATTCCTCGCCGCCAGCTCGTGATAGTGGAGATCGATCAGGACCACGTCCAGCGAGTCGGGCTTGGCCGGGATCAAATCGGCGGCATCAAAGGGCTTGATCACGACGATGACGTTGGCGAGCGCCACTTGCTGGATTCGCCGGGCCCATCGGTTGTCGCTCTCCGCGCTCGGATCGTAACTCGGGACTTGCGAATAGACAGTTCCGCTAACGCCTTTGATTTGGCCGTTGCCGCTGGCGATTCTGGAGAGCAGCTCGGTCGTGTATCCAGTGCCCGCGAACAGATCCGCGACCGCCATTCCGGGCGCGATGCCGTAAAAGGCCATTACCTGGGCGGGCTGGCGTCCTGCGTCGAGCGCCTGATCGTAAAAGGGACGCCTGCGCGCGTGCGCCGCGACGGTGATCACGGTTGGAATCTGCGACTCGGGAATGGGGCCGACCTGCTGTACAGCACAGCCCGAGGCCGCAGCCACCACCACCGCCGCCATGACTATCGCCCAGCCGGCGACTCTCCGCTCCCGGCTTCCCGCAATTCCCACGCGCTGGGTCATCAGATCAAACCTCCAGTGGGTTCACAGCTTACACACGCCGCGTGCCCGGCAAAACGGCAGCGCCGCCTGCCGCGCGCTTGCGACCCCGCCGGTAGACTTCGCCGGGTGCGGCGCGGCAAGATGATTGCGAACCTTCTTCCCGCAATGGACTCCCAGGCACAGGATCGGCCGGGCGCAGGCGGCGCCGGATTTGCCGGACTTCGCGTGATCGCGTTCGAGAGCCGGATGGCGCGCGAAGCCGCCGCGCTGATCGAACGCAACGGTGGCGTCGCGATCGTCGCGCCCTCGATGCGCGAGCTGCCGCTCGACGAGAATCCGCAAGCGCTGGAGTTCGCCGAACGGCTGCTCGGCGGACGCATCGACGTGGTCATCTTTCTGACCGGAGTCGGCACGCGCGCCCTGCTGCGCGTGATCGAGACGCGCCATCCGCGCGCCACGATCGCCGCCGCCCTTACGCGGGTTCTCAGCGTCGCACGCGGGCCCAAGCCGGTGGCGGCGCTGCGCGAGATCGGCCTCGCCCCTACGATCGCGATTGCGGAGCCGAATACGTGGCGCGAGGTGCTCGGTGAGCTTGCGGCGCGCGTCAACCTCACCGGCAGGCGTGTCGCCGTGCAGGAATATGGCGTATCCAACCCCGACCTCATTGCCGGACTCGAAGCTCGCGGCGCGGAGGTTACTGAGCGTGCCGGTCTATCGATGGACACTGCCGCTCGACCGTGCGCCGCTGCGCGCCGCGCTCAAGGCGATTGCGGCGCGGCGCAGCCGAGGTCGCGCTCTTCACCAGCTCTAACCAGGTGACCAACGTGATGCAGATGGCGGAAGCCGAAGACCTCGGCGCCGCGGTCAGGCGCGGATTTGCCGCGATGGTCGTGGGCTCGGTCGGACCGGTCTGCTCCGAGCAATTACGCGCCAACGGCATCCCAGTTGATCTCGAGCCCAGCCATCCCAAGCTCGGCCATCTGGTGAAAGAAGCCGCCGCGCGCAGCGTCGCAATGTTGGCGCGCAAGCGCGCCACGGCGCGAAGCGAGACCCCGCCGCGAATCGAAGTTGCCGAGCGGGCGCCGGCCCGCGCGCCGCTGCGCGCCGCCGATCTCCCGCGCACAGCGCCGCACTGCGCGACCATCCGATCCTGAGGGCCTGCCGGCGCGAGCCCGTTCCCTATACTCCGATCTGGCTGATGCGCCAGGCGGGCCGCTACATGCCCGAATATCGCCGGGTCCGCGAGCGTTACTCGTTCCTGGAGCTGTGCCAGCGTCCCGACCTCGCCGCCGAAGTCACCGTCACCGCGGTGCGAGCGGCTGGGCGTCGACGCGGCGATCATCTTCGCCGATATTCTGCTGCCGCTGCGTCCCGATGGGCGTGGGGCTTGCATTACGAAACCGGCGACGGCCCCGCTGATCGACCGGCCGGTTCGCGCTCGGCTCGGACCTCGAGCGCATTCCGCCGGTCGATGCCGCCGAGTCACTGGGCTTCGTCGGCGACGCGATCAAGCTCGCGCGCGCGGCGCTGGGCGGCAAGACGCCGCTGATCGGCTTCGCCGGCGCGCCGTTTACCCTCGCCTCGTATCTGATCGAAGGCGGCGGCTCGCGCCAATATCTCGCGACCAAGACCATGATGTACCAACCAGCCCGAGCTGTGGCATCGCCTGATGGACCTGCTCGCGCGCGTGACCGCCGATTATCTGAAGATGCAGATCGAGGCCGGCGCCGACATCGTCCAGCTTTTCGATAGCTGGGTCGGCAGTCTCGGGCCGGATGACTACCGCCGCTTCGTGCTGCCGCACACCGCGGCGATGATCGCCGCGATTCGCCCGGGCGTGCCGGTAATCCATTTCGGCACGGTCACCGGCAATCTGCTCGAGCTGATGCGCGAGGCGGGCGGCGACGTGATCGGACTGGATTGGCGCGTCGATCTGGCCGAAGCCTGGGCGCGGCTCGGCTACGGCGTCGCGGTGCAGGGCAATCTCGATCCGATCGCGCTGTTCGCCGGAGGTCGGCGAGATTCGGCGCGCGCGCGCAAGCGATCCTCGATCAGGCTGGCGGCCGCCCCGGCCACATCTTCAACCTCGGCCACGGAATCCTGCCCGAGACGTCCGGTCGATCATGTGATCGCGCTGGTCGACGCGGTCCACGAGATGAGCCACCGATGACTTGGTGAGCGCCCGGCTCCGCCACGACGCGGTGCTGATGATTGGCTTCGGCGGCCCGACGCGCGCCGAGGAGATCCGGCCGTTCCTCGACAACGTGCTGCGCGGACGGCCCGTCCCGAAAGAGCGCGTACGAAGAGGTCGTGCATCATTACGAGCGTCATCGGCGGGCGCTCGCCGTACAACGAACTCACGATGCGTCAGGCCGACGCGCTGCGCGCGCGTGCTCGCGCGCGAAGGATCCGCCGATTCCGGTCATCGTCGGGATGCGCAACTGGGAGCCTTATGTCGAAGACGCGATTCGCGAGCTGGCCGCCGGCGGGGCGCGCCGCGTCGTTCGGCTTCATCATGGCGGCGCATCGCAGCGAGGCGAGTTGGGAGCGCTACCAGCAAAACGTGTGACGACGCGCGCGACCATCCGGCGCCGAGGCGCCGAGGTCGAATATCCCGCGCCCTGGCATGACCATCCGCTGTTCATTCGGGCCGTCGCGGCGCGCGTCGCGGAGGCGTGCGCGCGCTGGACGCCGACCGATCGCGCCACGCGCCCAGATGATTTTCACCGCCCACAGCATTCCGGTCGCGATGGCGGCTGCGAGCCCGTACGTCGAGCAGTTGACCGAATCGTCGCAGCTGCGTCGCGCAAGGCCCTGGGACTTACGTCCTGGACGCTCGCTTTTCAGAGCCGCAGCGGCAATCCGCGCGAACCTTGGCTTGAACCCGATATCGGCGATGCGCTTCGCAAGCTCGGCGGCCGGCCGGTGATCGTGGTGCCGATCGGGTTTCTCTGCGATCATGTCGAGGTGCTCTACGATCTCGACGTCGAAGCCGCGCCGATTGCGCGCGAGGCGGGCGTCGGATGGTGCGCGCGCCGACCGTCGGCGACCATCCGCAGTTCATCGAGATGATGGCCGCGATCGTTCGCGAGCGCACCTCTTGACGGCGACGCCCGCTGACATCCCAAGGATGCGCGCGGCGTCGTTATCGGCGGCGGAATCACGGGCTTGGCCGCCGCGTATCGCTCGGTGGAGCTCGCGGCGGCGCGCGAGATTCCGCTCGAGGTCACGCTGTTCGAGCGCGGCGACCGGCTCGGCGGCGCGCTTCGACACGATCGCGCGCGACGGCTTCGTCATCGAGACCGGCGCCGATTCCTTCCTTTCCGAAAAGCCGGGGCCGCCGAGCTCTGCGAGCGGCTCGGCCTGGAGACCGAGCTGATTGGCACCAACCGGAGCATTTCGCAAGACTACGTGGTGCGCGGCGGCCGGCTGGTCGAGATCCCGGACGGTTTCTCGCTGCTGGCGCCGGCGCGCCTGGGGCCGGTCCTGAAAAGCCCGCTCCTGAGCCCGATGCGGCAAGCTGCGCCTGGTGCTCGAGCCGTTGATTCCCCGCCGGCGCGCTACCGGCGACGAAAGTCTCGCGTCATTCGTGACGACGTCGGCTGGGCGCCGAGGTGCTCGAGCGGGTCGCGCAGCCGCTGGCCGGCGGAATCTATACCGCCGACCCGGACCGGCTCAGCATGGGCGCCACGATGCCGCGCTTTGTCGAGATGGAGCGCGCCATGGCAGCGTGATCCGCGGGCTCAAAGCTGCGAATCGCAGACCGCCGCCGAGCAGGCCGGAGGCACCAGCGGCGCGCGCTGGAGCCTGTTCCTCAGCTTTCGCGGCGGGATGCGCACGCTCGTCGATGCGCTCGCAGCGCGGCTCGGCGAATGCGATCCGGCTGGGCGCCGAGGTGTTGCCGAAATTTGCGCAGCCGCAGGGCAGACCTGGCGGCTCTCGCTACCGATGGCGCAGACTTCGAGGCCGACGCGGTCGATGCTGCGCGGCGCCGGCGCACGCCGCGGCGCGGATGCTCGCTGACGTTACGCCGCACTGGCCCGCGCTTGGCCAAATCAGTTACGCTTCGGCCGCGACCGTGAATCTCGCCTATCGAGTCGCCGATTTTCCCCGGCCGCCGCGAGAGCTTCGGTTTCGTCGTGCCGGTAATCGAAGGCCGCAGGATAATCGCGGGCAGCTTCTCCAGCCTGAAATTCGCCGGACGCGCGCCGGAGGGCACTGTCCTGCTGCGCGTGTTTCTGGGCGGCGCGCTGCAGATCGGGATGATGCGCTCGATGACGACGCGATGGTGGCGCGGCGCGCGAGGAGATACGCGCGTCTGCTCGGCGTACGCGCCGCACCGCGACTGACGCTGCGTGCGCCGCTGGCCCGACTCGATGCCGCAGTACGCGGTGGGCCATCTCGATCGCGTCGCTGAAATCGAACGCGTCGCGGCGCGAGTTGCCGGGCTTCGCTCTGGCCGGCGCCGCCTATCGCGGCGTCGGCATCCCCGATTGCGTCCGCAGCGGCGAACTCGCCGCCGAAGCCGCGTATCGTATCGCCTCTGGCGAGCTACGCAGCTTGAGGATTCGCCATGAAGCCCGCGCGAGAGACGACGCGGTCGTGGCACGCGTGATCGCCCATGCCGACATGGACGCCTTCTACGCCTCGGTCGAGAAGCTCGATAATCCCGAGTTGCGCGGCAAGCCGGTGATCGTCGGCGGCAGCAGCCGCCGCGGCGTGGTGACCTCGGCCTCATACGAGGCGCGCGAGTTCGGCGTGCGGTCCGCGATGCCCACGGCGCAGGCGCGCAAGCTCTGCCCGCAAGGGATTTTCGTGCCCGGGCCGGATGGAACGCTACGTCGAGATTTCGCGCGATGGTGCGCAAGGTCTTCGAGAGCTTCAGCCCGGTGGTCGAGCCGCTGTCGCTCGACGAGGCGTTTCTCGATCTGACCGGCACCGAACGACTGCTCGGCGCGCCGATTGAAGTCGCGCGCGCGCTGAAGCGCCGGGTGCTCGAGCGGACCGGCCTGGTGGTTTCGGTCGGTATCGCGCCGACCAAGATGGCCGCGAAAATCCTGAGCGACATGTCCAAACCCGACGGACTGCTGATGCTCGGCGCCCGAGCATCTGCGCGAGTTCCTCGACCCGCTGCCGGTCGAGCGTCTGTGGGGCGTCGGCCGGGTTACGCTGGAGCGGCTGCACGCCGCCGGAATCACGACGATCGGCGAACTCGCGCGCACCGACCCGGCGCGCTTGCGCAGCCGCTTCGGCTCGCTCGGGCACGCATCTGCACGAACTGGCCAACGGCCGCGATCCGCGCCCGGTGGTCGCGCGACTGGCAGCGCAAGTCCTATGGCGAGGAGAACACCTTCGAGCGCGACCATCGCGCTGGACTCGCTCGAACTGAGGCGCACGCTGATCGCGCATGGCGAGGCGATCGGCCGCCGGCTGCGCGCCGACGCGGTGCGCGCGCGCACGGTAACGCTCAAGCTCAAGCTCGCGCGGCCGCTCGGCGGCGGACGTTATCCGCTGATCACGCGCAGCTTTTCGTTCGACGCGGCCGACCGACGACGGCGCGGAGATCGCCGACGCCGCGAGCGCTCCTGCTCGCCGAAGTCACGGCGCCGGCGAAAAGATGCGTCTGGCCGGAATCCAGGTCCATAATCTGGAACGCGTCGGACCGCGCTCACAACTCGGCCTGTTCGATCTCCGGCCGCAGCTTCGCAGTCGCGGCGCCGCGGCTGAATCGCGCGCTCGACGAGGTCGCGCGCCGCTTCGGCGAAGAGGCGCGTCACCCGCGGCCTGGTCCGAGCCGAGCGCGCCGCGCCGAGCCGCCGGATCAAGTAGGCGAGTCGCCCGATCGCGCTGGTCGAAGTAGCCCGACTCGCGACTGCCGCCGCAGCCACCCCGCGATTCCAATCAAGATGTGAGGATTGGCCAGCGACCCCCATCGCGATAATGTGATCATTCACCTGGAAGAACGGGCTTCGACTCATGGCTGCCAAAACGCTATTCGAAAAGATCTGGGCTAGTCACGTGGTGAATCGATCACCGGGGGAACCCGCGCTGCTCTATGTCGACCTCCACCTGATCCACGAGGTGACTTCGCCGCAGGCCTTCGAGGGCTGCGCACCGCGGGCCGCAAGGTGCGCGCGCCGGACGCCGCACCTTCGCGACGCTCGACCACAACGTGCCGACCACCGATCAATCGCTGCCGATCGCCGATCCCGATTCGCGCGCTGCAAGTCGAGATGATGCGCAAGCAATTGCCGCGAATTCGGCGTCAGGCTGTTCGACCTCGGCTCGACACGAGCAGGGGATCGTCCACGTGATCGGACCCGAACTGGGCCTGACCCAGCCCGGCATGACGATCGTCTGCGGCGACAGCCATACTTCGACTCACGGCGCGTTCGGCGCGCTCGCCTTCGGAATCGGCACCAGCGAAGTCGAGCACGTGCTCGCCACGCAGTGCCTGTGGCAGGCGCGCCGAAGACGCTCGAAATCCGCGTCGACGGCAAGCTGGCGGTCCGGGCGTGACGGCCAAGGATGTGATCCTGGGCATCATCGGCCGGATCGGCACCGACGGCGCGACCGGATGCGTGGTCGAGTATCGCGGCTCGGCGATCGAGGCGCTCTCGATGGAAGAGCGGATGACGGTGTGCAACATGTCGATCGAGGCCGGCGCGCGCGCCGGGATGGTCGCGCGCCGACCAGAAGACCGTCGATTATCTGCGCGGCCGGCCGCTACTCTGCCGCAGGGCGCCGAATTCGACCGGCGAGCCGAAGCAGCTGGCTTGACGCTTCGCACCGACGCCGGCGCGAAATTCGATCGCTCCATCGTGCTTCGACGCCGCCGCCTTCGCGCCGCAGGTCACCTGGGGCACCAATCCCGGCGATGGTCGCCGAAGTTACCGGCAAGGTTCCCGATCCGGCGAGCTTTCAACCGATGCCGACTCAGCGCCGCGCGGCTCGAACGCGCGCTCGAGTACATGGGCCTTGCAGCCCGGCACGCCGATCGCGGATATCGCGATCGACCGGGTCTTTATCGGCTCGTGCACCAACTCGCGCCTGATCGATCTGCAGGCCGCCGCCGCAGATCGTCAAGGGCCGCAAGGTCGCCAGCCGACGTGCACGCGATGGTCGTGCCGGGCTCGCAAGCAGGTCAAAGCCGAAGCGGAGACAGCTGGGCCTGGACCGCATCTTCACGCGAGGCCGGCTTCGAATGGCGCGAAGCGGGATGCAGCATGTGCCTGGGCATGAACCCCGACATCCTGAAGCCGGGCGAGCGCTGCGCCAGCACCTCGCAACCGCAACTTCGAAGGGCGCCAGGGCAAGGGCGGCCGCACGCATCTGGTGAGCCCGCAGATGGCGGCCGCCGCGGCCGTCGCCGGCCATTTCGTCGACATGCGCGAACTGGGCCTAACTCGCTAGGCCAGCGCGAGCGACAGTCGAGACATCGCCATGCAACGCATTCAAGAATTTCACTGGCTTCGTCGCGCCGCTCGACCGCGCAACGTCGACACCGACCAGATAATCCCCAAGCAGTTTCTGAAGGCGGTCGTCCGCAGCGGGCTCGGCAAGGGCCTGTTCTTCGATTGGCGCCGACGTGCCGACGGCTCGACAGATCCGGATTTCGTGCTCGAACAATCCGCGCTATCAAGGCGCTTCGATCCTGGTGGCGCGGGCCAATTTCGGCTGCGGCAGCTCGCGCGAGCACGCGGTGTGGGCGCTGGCCGATTTCGGCTTTCGCGCCGTGATCGCGCCCTTCGTATCGCCGATATCTTCCGCAACAACTGGTTCAAGAACGGGTTGTTGCCGATGACGCTCAAGGCCGAAGAGGTCGACGCGATTTTCGCGCATCAGCGAAGCAGAGGGCTATCGTCTGACTGTCGAATGTCCGAACGCAGACGGTCAGCGACGAATTCGGCTGGTCGGCGCATTTCGAGATCGACCCGTTCGCAAGAAATGCCTGCTCAAGGGACTGGACGATATCGCGCTTACGTTCGCGCACGAAAAAGCGATCGCCGCATATCGAGGGCCCGTCATCCGGTACCGTACGCAGACTGTGCAGCGCGATGAAGCAAAGGCGAGAACACAAATTGGCATGATTTCCGGACTCGAAATCCGTGAGCACGGGCAGACTGTGTCCCTGTCTGATACTCGGCGAGGGCGCGACAGAACTCCGGAAGACCAGCACGGGCTGCGCGATCGGACAGGAGCCGACCCCTCCGCCGGACATCCCGCCCGCTCCGCCCGCAGCGATCGAGGCCGTGGCAATGAGTGCCAATCATCTCGTTCGCGAATCCTCAGCGCGCAGCCGCTATGAACAGAGCTGGGAACCGGATCACCATTCCCGCTGGGGTGAACGAACGCTGAATCAAAGAACCTGGTGATGGATGAATATGCTCGAGGAATCGCACCCGGAAGTTCTGGAACTCGGATCTCCAGAAGGATGAACCGTTCGATCGAGTCTGTCATCAGCGTGGCGGGCACTGTCCGAGCGGCCAATACGGACGTCGGATCGACCTACGCATAGTTCGTGGAGCTGTAAAGAAAGGTTTTCATAACTCCGATTGAGATGGTACTGAGCCGTCTGCGCATCGACGCAGGACGAGAAACGCTGGCGAAGGGTTATCGCTACGTCGTGACGTTGCGACGCGAAGCATGGACGCACTCGAAGGATTTTTGGCCCAAGGCTCGGGATGCCTGCTTGGCGATAAGGCCGTCTCCAGCTTGATCCGCACGATCTGCAAGCAGCAAAAACGATCAGAGTCGAGCATCCGCCGCAAGACGCACATTACGGTTGAACCGCGGCACGCCGGGATGCGGCTCGATGTTTTCTGGCCGGCGCGGGTTGCGCCTGAGTACTCGCGCTCGCAGATTACGCGGATGATCAAGGCCGGCCTGGTAACGGTGAACGGCGCAGCGGCGCGGGCCGCGTCCGCGTGCGCGCCGGCGACGAGATCGCGGTCTGGCGCCGCCGCCCGCGCTGCCGCAGGTGCGCCGCAAGTCACGCGCCGGCGCCGCCGCCATCGAGGTGCTGTTCGAGGACGCGGAGCATGATCGTCGTCAACAAACCGCCCGGCATGACGGTGCATCCCGCGCCGGGGCATCCGATGCGACCCTGGTCGATGCGCTGCTGGCGCGCTTTCCGGAGCTGGCAGCGATGGCGGAGCCGGACGGCGTGATGCGTCCCGGAATCGTGCATCGGCTGGACAAGGACACCTCGGGCGTGATGGTGGTGGCGCGCACACCGTTCGCGCGCGCGGCGCTTTCGCGCCAGTTCAAGGCAGCGCACGGTACGCAAAATCTACCTCGCGCTGGTCAGCGGATGGCTGGCGCGCGACCGGCTGACGATCGCGCGTCCGATCGGGCGGCATCCGCGCGAGCGCAAGCGGATGTCGGTCAGCGTCGCGGGCGCCGCGCGAAGCGGTCAGCCATGTGTGCGTGCTCGCGCGTTTCGCCGCGGATCGCGTCAGCCTGGTGCGACGGTGCGTCCGCGAGACCGGCCGGACCCATCAGATCCGCGTACATCTGGCGTCGATGCGGCCATCCTTGCCTGGGCGATGCGCTCTATGGCGCGCACGAAGCGCGGCGGTCGCCAGCTTCGCGCGTCAGGCGCTGCATGCGTTGGCGCTGCGAGCTCGGATCATCCGCGCACCGGCGCGCGGCTTGAATTCGTCGCGCCGCTGCCGGAGGATTTCAGCGCAGTATTCTCGGCCGCGCGCGGCGCTCGACCCGGCCGCGCCGCGTCGTTCGGCGCTGGGTAGACGGACTGTAATGGTCAGCGTTGACAGATTGATAGAGGCTTGGTTAACGTTTAATCAAGAGCCATCCGCGCGATGGCGCACGGCGGGTACAGGAGACCACCTGTCGCTCCGCAACGATCCGTTAGTTCTCGACGCTGCCCGGCGCCGCTCTGTTCTGATTACGTTCCGGCTGCTCGCCGACATCAGGGAAGTCCGAACGAATTCCGGTTCGGCACACATGGGCCGATCGAGACAATACCATCAACGATCATCAACTATGCCGATTATTCACATCGCGGAACATCAGCGTGACACAAATAGGAGGCAGGTTGCGGGGAAGGCACATGGGAAAGGCTCGAGGGGCGACGCGAAGCGAAATCCAGCAGCAGCCGAAGCAACATCCGGCGGACAGCGACGGCATCGGCGCGATGTTCGGTGGCGATGGACGGCGCGGAGGCGCCGACGACGGGCGTGCTGGGCGATTACGGGGTGCTCAATCTCAAGGCGCTCAAGAGCGCCAAGATCACCGAGCTGGCCGCAGATCGGCACGCGATTTCAATATCGACGGCGCGACCAACATGCGCAAGCAGGAGATGATCTTCTCGATCCTGCAGGCGCAGGCGGCGCGGAACGGCTCGATTCTGGGCGAAGGCGTGCTCGAGATTCTGCCCGACGGCTTCGGCTTCCTGCGCGCGCCCGACTACAACTATCTGCCCGGTCCCGACGACATCTACATCTCGCCCAGCCAGATCCGCAAGTTCAATCTGCGCACCGGCGACGTGGTCTCGGGCTTGATTCGTCCGCCCAAAGAGGGCGAGCGCTACTTCGCGCTGCTCAAGGTCGAATCGATCAACTACGAGGAGCCGGAGAAGGCGCGCGACAAGATCCTGTTCGACAACCTGACCCCGCTCTATCCGCAGGAGCGCATCAAGCTCGAATACGATCACGAGGACTACACCACCCGCATCATCGACCTGGTCGCGCCGATCGGCAAAGGCCAGCGCGGACTGATCGTGGCGGCGCCGTTCACCGGCAAGACCATGATGCTGCAGGCGCTCGCCAAGGCGATCGCGCATAACCATCCGGAGATCGTGCTGATCGTGCTGCTGGTCGACGAGCGGCCCGAAGAAGTCACCGACATGCTGCGCTCGGTCCAGGGCGAGGTGGTCAGCTCGACCTTCGACGAGCCGCGCGACGCGCCACGTGCAGGTGGCCGAGATGGTCATCGAAAAGGCCAAGCGGCTGGTCGAGCACGGGCGCGACGTCGTGATCCTGCTCGATTCGATCACGCGCCTGGCGCGCGCCTACAACACGGTCGTGCCGCCATCGGGCAAGATTCTTTCCGGCGGCGTCGACTCCAACGCGCTGCACAAGCCCAAGAAGTTCTTCGGCGCCGCCCGCAACACCGAAGACGGCGGCAGCCTGACGATTATCGCCACCGCGCTGGTCGATACCGGCAGCCGGATGGACGAGGTCATCTTCGAGGAATTCAAGGGCACCGGCAATCAGCAGATCGCCCTCGATCGCCGGCTGCTCGAAAAGCGCATCTTCCCGACGATCGACATCCAGCGCTCGACGACGCGCAAGGAAGAGCTGCTGCTGCCGCGCAGCACGCTCAACCGGATCTGGATTCTGCGCAAGCTGCTCTCGCAACTCAACGCCGTCGAGGCGATGGAATTCCTGCTCGAGAAGATGCAAGAAACCAAGACCAACGACGAATTCCTCGAATCGATGAACGCGTAAGCGTGGCCGCCTGCGGAAGGCGCGCCTCTCCGATCACCTCTCCCGCTTAGTTGCGCGAGAGGAAGCGGGCGTATCCGATGCGTGCGCAGGTGAGGGGGGCTGCTTCCCGCATTGGCACTTCGATTCATCGCGGCGCCTGTTGGAAAAGGCCGTGCGCGCAAATTGACAACGGCCCGGCCGCTCCGATACCAATTACCATGCCGCGCGCTTCGCAAGGCAATTCCGCGCACAGCAAAATCTTAAGCGACCAAGGCGTCATCGCCGTCATCCCGGCGCGCTATGGCTCCAGCGCGCTTGCCCGGCAAGGCGCTGGCCGAGATCGACGGGGTGCCGATGGTCGTGCGGGTGTGGCGGCAGGCATGCCAGGCGCGGCTCGTCGAGCGCGTAATCGTCGCGACCGACGACGAGCGCATCGCGGCGGCGGTGCGTGCCGCAGGCGGCGAGGCGATGATGACTTCGGCGGCCATCAGAGCGGCACCGATCGGATCGCGGAGGTCGCGCGAACGCATCGAGCGCGGAGATCTATTTGAACGTGCAGGGCGATCTGCCGTTCATCGCGCCCGCGGATCTCGACGCGCTGGCCGCGCCGATGCGCGCCGATCCATCGATCGCGATGGCGACGCTGGCGACGCCGATCATACCGAGCAGGAATGGCGCAATCCCAACGTGGTGAAGGTGGTATGCGACGCTCGCGGCGACGCGCTCTACTTCTCGCGCAGCCCGATTCCGTTTCCGCGCGACGGCGGCGTGCCGGCGCATGCGCTGCGGCATATCGGGGTTTACGGCTATCGGCGCGATTTTCTGCTGCAATTTCGCGGCGCTTGGAGCCCGGCGTGCTCGAACGAATCGAGAAGCTGGAACAGATTGCGCGCGATCGAGCGCGGCTAGCGCATCCGCGTGGTGCCTTCCGTGGCGCCGTCGCTTGAAGTGGATACAGCCGAGGATCTGGCGCAGGCGCGCCGCTTCGCGGCGCCGGCGCGATAGACGAGGGGAGGTATGGACGGTGGAACGCGGCAAGACCAAATTCATTTTCGTGACCGGCGGCGTGGTTTCGTCGCTGGGCAAGGGACTGGCCGCGGCCTCGCTCGGCGCGCTGCTCGAAGCGCGCGGGCTCAAGGTCACGCTGCTCAAGATGGACCCCTATATCAACGTCGATCCGGGCACGATGAGCCCGCTGCAGCATGGCGAGGTCTTCGTCACCGACGACGGCGCCGAGACCGATCTCGATCTCGGCCACTACGAGCGTTTCGTGCAGACCCGGATGAGCCGGCGCAACAACTTCACCACCGGCCAGATCTACGACACCGTGATCCAGAAGGAGCGGCGCGGCGATTACCTGGGCGCGACCGTCCAGGTGATTCCGCACATCACCGACGAGATCAAGCGGCGCATCCTGATGGCGGCCGAGGGCGCCGATCTGCTGTATCGTCGAAGTCGGCGGCACCGTCGGCGATATCGAGAGCCTGCCGTTCCTGGAAGCGATCCGCGAGTTCCGCTGGGACCTCGGGCGCGAGAACGTGCTCTATGTGCATCTGACGCTGGTGCCGTTTATCCCGGCCGCCGGCGAGCTCAAGACCAAGCCGACCCAGCACAGCGTCAAGGAGCTGACCGGGCTCGGAATCCAGCCCGATATCCTGCTCTGCCGCTGCGATCGGCCGCTCGAAAAAAAGGTCAAGGCCAAGATCGCGCACTTCTGCAACGTCGAGGAGAACTGCGTAATCGCGGCCGCCGACGTCGCGAGCATCTACGAAGTCCCGCTCAAGTTCCACGAGGAGGGCTTCGACCAGCGCGTGGTCGAGAAGCTCAACATCTGGACCGGCTCGCCGAATCTGGCCAAATGGCGGCGCATCGTAAAGGCCGCGCAGAATCCCAAGGTGACGGTCAACGTCGCGGTCGTCGGCAAGTACGTCAACCTGGTCGATTCGTACAAGAGCCTGCACGAGGCGATCACTCACGGCGCGATCGCCAACGAGGCGAAGGTCGCCATCGATTACGTCGATTCCGAGGAGCTGGAGAAGCAGAACGTCGGACGAGCGGCTCGCGCACGCCCACGCGATTATCATTCCCGGCGGCTTCGGCGAGCGCGGTACCGAGGGCAAGATCCGCGCGGTCCGCTATGCGCGCGAAAACGGCGTCCCGATCCTCGGCATCTGCTTCGGCCTGCACATGATGGTGATCGAGGCGGCGCGCGATCGGCTCGGCCTCAAGCGCGCCAACTCCAGCGAAATCGCGCCCGACACTCCCGACCCGGTCATCGACATCATGGAGACCGCAGAAGGGCGTCGCCAAAAAGGGCGGCACGATGCGCCTGGGCGCCTATCCGTGCGTGATCAAGCCGGGCTCGCTGGCCGCGTCGCTGTATCGGCAAGGCGAAGATCTCCGAACGCCATCGCCATCGCTATGAAGTGAACAACGCCTATCGCGACGCGCTCGAGAAGGCCGGCCTCGTCGCCACCGGCACTTCGCCCGACGGTGAGCTGGTCGAGATCATGGAGTTGAAGGACCATCCGTGGTTCCTCGGCTGCCAGTTCCATCCGGAGTTGCAAATCGCGGCCGCTCGATTGTCATCCGCTGTTCCGCGGGCTGATTCGCGCCGCGGTCGACCGGCGCGCCGCGCTCGCGCCCGAACGCTCCAAGGTGCGCGAGCTGCGCTCGGTTTCGTGAGCGTCGTGCAAGTCCCGCAGGTGCAAGTCGCGCAGGTCAACGCGCAGGCGGCGTCGTCTTCGGCGGCGAGCAACTGGTGCTCATCGCCGGCCCCTGCGTGATCGAAGATCGCGGAATCGTGTCTGCGCCACGCCGAACGGCTGGCCGCGATCGCGCGCCGCGCCGCGCCTGCCGCTGGTGTTCAAATCCTCCTTCGACAAGGCCAATCGCACCAGCCATCGTCGTTTCGCGGGCCCGGGACTCGACGACGGGCTTGCATCCTGGCCGAGATCAAGCGCGAGTTCGCGCTGCCCGTGCTCACCGATATTCACGAACCGACCCAGGTCCGCGCGGCGGCCGACGTGGTCGATATCCTGCAGATTCCGGCGCTGCTCTCGCGCCAGACCGATCTGATTCAGGCCGCGGCTGCGACCGGCCGCGCGTCAATGTCAAGAAAGGGCAGTTCCTCGCGCCGTGGGACATGCGCGCCACGGTCGCAGAAAGTCGAGATCATCCGGCAACCGCCGCCTGCTGCTCACCGAGCGCGGTTTTTCCTTCGGCTACAACAATCTGGTCGCCGACTTCCGTTCGCTGGTGATCATGCGCAGCTTCGGCTATCCGGTCATCTTCGACGCGACCCATTCGGTGCAGTTGCCGGGCGCCGGCGGCGAGCGCTCCGACGGCCAACGCGAGTTCGTCGCCCCGCTGGCCCGCGCCGCAGTCGCAGTCGGAATCGACGGCATCTTCATGGAAGTCCACGAAGATCCCGAACACGCCCTAAGCGACGGTCCCAACTCGTTTCCCCTCGATCAACTTCCCACGTTACTCGACAACCTAAAGCGCCTCGACGAGTTGATGCGCAGCTCGGCTAGCAACTGACCGCGCATCGATACACGCCCTCGAGCGGACACCGTTTCCGACGGTCACTGATCCACAATGGGCATTCGTCTTAGGTCACTTCAAATTCAGGGGTATCTGGGCGCCGGCAGCAGCGGCGTGCGCCTAGAGTTTCACCCCCTTATCACCGTCGTCTGTGGGCCGAACAACAGCGGCAAAACCACGATCCTGTCCGCGGTATTTTGGCTCTCGAAGCTTCTGAGCATTAACTTCAACATGCAATTCCAAAGGACGCCAACTTTCAGCCTCGCGAGGGCGGTGCTTAGTACCGCGCCTTCGCTCACGGAGGACCTTTTCAATCTGTACGCCGGCGACGAATGCTTGCTGGAAGCCGAGATTGCCTACCCAAGGGATTCCCTGAAGTTCCAGCCAGCCAATTCTGGAGACAGCGTGCCGATCCGCTTTGGCGTTTCCGTGAACCGGACTGGGCAGACGTTGCGGACGCTCCAAGTCGGCGGCGAGCAAACCCTGGACTTCGGCAAGGGGGCGGTCAAGTTGCAAGGGATTCCGGGCGACTGGACGGCGCCACTTTCCCAATGGTTGCAGACCCTGCCGGTAGCGGCCAATCGAATGCTCTACTTTGGCTCACACAGAGGTTTCGGTCCACGAGTCAACCAGAGCCCCGATGACCTGTACGGCATGGCCATTGGCGCGGGCGTGATCCCGTGGGTGCAGCGAGCCCGCCAGCCCAATCTTCAAGACGCTACCTCCAAGAAGCATAACGCGTTATTGAAGGAATTTGAATCTGATTTCGCAAGGTTCGCCGGCTTCGAGTCGTTTGAGCCTCTCGGTTCCTCCAGCTGCGGATGAACTCAACGCTCACGTCAATGGACGTGCGATGCCAATTTCTCGCATGGGCGCGGGGATCGGCGAGTGCCTTCTGATCATGCTCGTGACGAAGCTCGCGAAGTCACTTCCGGCATTGCGTGGAGCGCCCCCGATAGACGTCGTTTTGATCGAGGAGCCAGAACTTCACCTGCATCCCCACCTTCAGCGGCTCCTTCTGGACTTTTTGATCCGGTACGCCAAAGAGGGAGACACGCAACTGATCCTAAGCACACATAGCCCCACGGTACTCAACGTCGTTCAGAGGGAAGGCGGCACGATCTACAGAACTGCCTGGGACGGCGACAGGAATGAAATAGCAGTCAGCGCGGCGTCTACGACCGATGAACTGCTGGCAATCTTGCAGTCTATTGGCGCATCCCCCGGTGATCTTCTCCAGGCCGAAAAAGTGCTGTGGGTGGAGGGCCCCCACGATATACCTGCGTTTCGTGCCTGGTTGTCGAAGGCTCCGTCCTTCCAAAATCAGGTGGTTGCTGTCGTTTCGATTGGCGGGGACAGTTCGGCCAGCGACGATTTTGATGTCGCTCAACTGAAGGCGCTAAATCCCAAAGCGTTGGTTGTTTTGGACAGCGAGAGAGACACGGCCGGAGGCGCGCCGGCGCCCGCGCGCTCAAAGTTCCTAGCCAAGTGTGGCGCCGCAGGAGTCGCTTGTAGCCTCACCGACCTCCGTTCTACCGAAAGCTACTTTTCCGCGCGGGCCCTCGCTACGATCTATCCGGGCGTGCCGAGCGTGCTCGACCAGTACAAGACACTTGGGGATCAGCTCCCGGCGTACCGCAAGAGCGACTGCGGAAAAATCGCCGCCGCCATGGATTGGTCAGAGATCGCGAGCACCGACATCGGCAGGCTGATAGAGGAATTCCTGCGCTCCTGAGACCGATCTCATCTTTGCGTCCCTCCGCGAGGCGCAGGTCGGGAGCTGCCACCTGCCGGCCACCAGCCACCAAAGCGGGCGACCCCAAGCCGTCCGTCCTCGGCTTTCCAATTATAGCGTTCTTATGCCATCTTACCTCAAAACGATAACATCGAGTAAGATTCCAATAAATCGATCGTCGCACCAATCCATACGCTCCCGGGGCCGGAACGCCCCCACCTGAACTCGCCGCCCGGCTCACGGCGATACGGCGTTCACCGTCCCGTTGTTCGACGGGTTCATGAGACGGATCATGCCGCGGGTCGAACGTTGAACGCTCGCCGATCCGGAACACGCGCTCAGCGACGGCCCCAATTCGCAGCCAAATAGTGGAATTGACGGCTAATCAGGCGTCCTACGTTCGGGACGCGGTAGTGAGTTCGGCGCAAACTCTGTTTCTTGTCGTCCGCGAATCAGACAGCGCGTGCGTGCGGCTTTCTGACCAACTGAGCGGTGTTCTTGTTTATGCCGGTTGGAA
>CAWESZ010000004.1:0-64869 GCA_963811865.1 uncultured delta proteobacterium
TCTGGATCACGTGCCAACTGCTCGGGCTGATCACGACGGTCGTGATGCTGGCGCGCGAAATCCGGCCGCCGCCTGAGCCAGCCACGCTGCTGGCGGCAGCAGCGCTCGCCCTACTCTATCCGCCGGTGCACGTGACGCTCCACGGCGCGCAGCCCGGGATGCTGCTGCTGACGGTCGTCGCAGGCGCATGGCTCTGCGATCGCAAGCGGATACCCGTGGGAGCCGGCCTGATGCTCGCGCTGGGGGCGCTGCTGAAAGCTTACCCCGGCGCGGTCGGCGGATACTTCCTGTTTCGGCGGCGCTGGAGCGCGCTCGGATGGGCCGTCGCGTTCAGCCTCGCCGGGATTGCGCTCACCGGCGTGGGGCGATGGCGCGAATTCCTCGCCCGCGCGCCCGTCAGCTCAGCATCACGTTGAGCCAGCCGCGGATGCTGGGCGTGTGGCCGAACGTAGCGGAGACGCTCGGACAGCTGTTCTGCCCGCGGGCGGATGCCGGCTCTGGATACCCACCCTTGCAATCACGCTAACGATCGACCTTGTGATTATCTGCGCGGCCGCAGCCGCGACGGTGCACGCACCCGACGAGGGCAACGCGGATGGGCTCTGCTTCGGCTTGTGGACCGCGGTCCGCGTTGCCTGATCCCCGATGAGCTGGGATCACGAGATGGTGCTGTTGATTCCGATCTACATCTTCACCGCGGGCGAGGCCGCGCGCCGGCGCGAAACGCCGCGTGCCGCGCTGGTGATCGCGATTGCGCTGGCCGCTTCGATAATCCCGTTTTCGTCCGATCCCTGATCAACGCGCATCTGCTGTTCCTGTGCACGCTCGCCGTCTTTGCCGCGGCCTGTGCGCTGGCGGCGTCTACCCCGGGGGCGGTCAACAGCCGGCGTTGAAGACCGAGAGAATACGTCGGCTACTGTCGAGCGGACGGAGCGCTATGCGGTCATGCCGCGAGGAGTTCGAGATTCGGTGCCGCCGCACCTTCGACCGCCTTAAGCGACATGGCGGAGTCGAAAGTGGCCAACCGGCCTCGGTTCGATACCGCAAGGGCAAGAAGGTAGACGTCCGTAAGTTGGCGATGGCCCTGAACGCGATTCCAGTGGAAGCGCCCGGGATCGCGCACGCTGATCGAGTCCGACCAGAACACGTGCTGGCGATCGGAACAGAAAGTTCGCAGACGGGAGGCTGCATCCTCTACCGTGGTGCGGCGGCCAGGATAAGCCGCATTGGACAATACGCGGACTAGAGCGTTCTCCGTGAGCGCGCAGGTCGCCCATCGGCGGTTGCGGTTACGCCCGAACCAGGCGTGGGCCGCCTCGTGATGCACGTGGACGGGATCGAACAGCGCAACCAGGACGTTTACATCAAGGAGAGCAATCACGCGCCTACGGTTCGTCGCGGAGCCGGTTCACAATTTCTGGTGTGACGAGCCGCGCCCCGCGTTGCTCGGGCAGCAGCGGCACGCCATTGCGTTTGCGTGGAGAGCGATCCCGAGGCGTCAGCGCAGTGCGGGCCAACTCGGAAAGAATCCGCCCGGCCGTAGTTCCGCGCCGCGCTGCGGACTCCTTGGCACTTTCCAGAACGTCCGCGTCGATATCGAGTGTGGTTCGCACCGGGTGATCATCACGCATCAATCATCAGATGTCAATTGAGGAAGCAACCCGGACAGACGCCACGAGCGGAGCAGCAGCGCGCATGGACATCGAGTTCCCGTCCAGGGCCTCGTCGCGCTGGTCGGAGCGCAAGCACTCATGTTGCGAGCCGTGAGTTAGGAGTAAACCAGAGCGAGACGAACTCGCGACCGCCGGGCGAAGGAGTTACGAATGGCCGATCCGTTGGCAATCAATCTCGATCCCGAGCCTGCCGGAGGCTTCAGCTTCACGCAGATGCTGCCCACGCTGGTCTTCGACGTGGCGATGCCGATCGTAGCGTTTAACGTGCTCACCAGAGAAGGCGTGGCGACGCTGTGGGCGCTGGTCGCGGGCGGGCTCTTTCCGGCGCTCAACAATCTCCGCGTCTGGGCCAGGTCGCGCCGGCTCGAGCCGCTCGGAATTATCGTAATGACCTTTCTGGCAGTTGGAACCGCGGCCTCGCTGATCTCGGGCAGCGTGTTCTTCGCGCTGATCAAGGAATCGTTTCTGACCGCGACCTTCGGTTTCATCTGCCTGGGCTCGCTGCTCGCCGAGCGGCCGCTGATGTTCTACATCAACCGGCAGTTCGTTGCCGGCGACGATCCGGTGCGGCTCGAATGGTGGAACGGGCTGTGGGAGTATCCGAACTTTCGTGCCGCGCAACGGCTGGTGACCGCGGTGTGGGGGATCGCTTATCTGGTCGAAGCCCTGGTCAGGGTGGGCCTTGCGCTGGTCCTGTCACCGGCGCAGGTGGTGGCGATCTCGCCGGTGATGGCCTTCGGCGTGATGATCGTGCTGATCGCATGGACGCGGCGCTATATGCTCGCGCTCCGTGAACGGCGGGTACGCGAGCAGCAACTTAGCCCGGCGCGTCTGAGCAAGCCGGCGACCGGCGTCATCCAGGGCGACGAGGTTGCAATGTTAACGTCTGAACAGCGCGAGGAATTCGATCGGCTCGGCATGGTACGGGTCCCCGGCGCGATTTCGCCCGGCGACGCGCGCGAGATGTGCGATCTCGTGTGGGAGAGTTTGCACCGGCGATATCAGATCCGGCGCGAGGCGCCCAAGACGTGGGAGGCCCGGCGAACTACCGGGACTCATGATCTGCCGAAGTCAGTGACCTTCGGGAAGATTGGCAGTCCGGCAATTTGCGAGGCGCTCGATGATCTTCTGGGCCGTGGAAACTGGGAGCGGCCCGAGCGATGGGGCTCGCTGCTGGTGGCGTTTCCGGAATCCCGCGACCGATGGAACGTGCCACATCAGAGCTGGCATCTGGATTACCCGGCGGCGCGCGCGCAGGAAGCGCTCTTCGCGGTACGCCTCTTCACCTGTCTGGCAAGATTGCAGCCCGGGGGCGGCGGCACCGTATTTGTCGCGGGATCGCATCGGCTCGTGCAGGATCTTGTCCGGGTGGGGGAAGTGGAAACGCTGCGCTCGGCCGAGGCGCGCAAGGCCCTGATTCGCACTTGTCCATGGGTGAAGGAATTGTGCTCGTACGATGAAAAGGCCGATCGCATCCAGCAATTCATGAGGAGCGCCGCCGGGTTGGGTGAAATAGAAGTCCGCGTGGTCGAGATGACCGGCGATCCCGGCGACGTACTCCTGACGCATCCGCTGCTGCTGCACGCGCCGGCGAAAAACTGCGCCGAAGTTCCGCGGCTGGTGTTGTCGAGCACTATTTTTCGGTCCGGGATGACGTGGAGCGCAATTTATCGATAGCCCGTTCGCGGATCGCGGATCGTCGGAGCATCCGCTGTGCGTGGGGAAATTGGTGGAGCGGGCGACCGGGGTCGAACCGGCGACGTCCAGCTTGGGAAGCTGGCATTCTACCGCTGAATTACGCCCGCTCGATCGCGAAGTTTAGGACCGACCGGCGAGAGTGTCAATTCGAGTCTCGCGCCGGGCAGGCGGGACTCGATACGCGCAGCGGAGCGCTGGGACCGCCGCAGCGCCAGGACGCAACTTTTCAGTAGAGAATTGGGATCGCGTCAAGGGCAACCTGACCTTGGGCCTGGCCGGCCTGCGTGCTTAGGATGGTGCAGAACGGCCCCGTGATGTACACACCCGACGCGACATCGATATTGTCGGTCCAATGAATCTCGCCCGTGCCTCCGCTTGGGATTGGCAACCCGGCCGTGAAGCCCATGCCCACGGGCATGATCGATGCGGCCGAGGCGCTGGTATTGTTGAAGAGCACGGTGCAGTTCACCTGCAACGCCCACATTTGGCTGGGATCTTGCGCCGGCGGACAGGTGGTCGGGGTTGTGAATTGATACGGTGCGATGGGAACGAAGCTGGTGCCGCTATTGGCCGGGATGCTCACCCATCCGGACGTACTCTGGTTCACCAAACGTGTCGGGCACTGTACCTGGCAGTACGCTGCGGGCGCTACGAAAAGCCCGATCATCAGAAAGAGCGCCTGAAGAATCCGTTTCAATGAATTCACCTCCGTTCGTCAAGGCCATCACGATGCGAACCGTCTGTTTTCACGAATCCGCGCGTGTGCGCAGGTTCCCGCCCTCGTTATGGGACCAGAGAGACGACAGTACAAGCCTCCCGAGGCTACGGAGCGACGCGCGGCTTCTGCCCGTGCGCTCAGAGTTAATTTGAGGCAGGCGGCGTCGTGGCAAGCGCGCCCGGAGTGCAGAACGCCTGGACCATAACGCCCCGGCAAACCGAGTAGTCAAAGCTGGTACAGAATTCTCCCAGGATTCCATACGTCCACCCGGTTTGCGAAGAATTCGGCCAGCCCCCGACCGCAAAAGGGGGGTATGGGTAGTCGTATATTCCGCGACTACCGTAGCCTACCGGGCCAACGCTGAGCGGCACCTCCGAGTAACCCCCGTTGAGCACCACCTCTCCGGGCGGGCATTGCGCGGTCGGAACCGGACTCAGAACCACCTCGGAAGTGCAGGTGGTGCTATCGCAATCCCCCGGGTTGGCGATACCGATAGGGTTGGCGCACTCCTGATCGCATACCTGCACCGGGCCGCTGCTCTGGATGTCGATACTCACAGACCCCGACAGGCCTTGCGGGCCAACTGGGCCGGTTCGGCCGATTTGGCCTTGCGCGCCGGTCGCGCCTTGTGCGCCGGTGGTGCCTTGCGCGCCGGTGGCGCCTTGCGCGCCAGTGGCGCCTTGTGCGCCGGTCGCGCCGGTGGCGCCCTGCGCGCCGGTGGCGCCTTGCGCACCGGTGGCGCCTTGCGGGCCGGCTGGCCCCTGAAGACCGTTAGCGCCGGCAGCTCCCGGCGGACCTTGTGGCCCGACGGCGCCCTGCGGGCCTGCCGGACCGGTTGCTCCGACCGAGAAGGGCGTCGTTCCCTTCGGGCAGCTCTTTCCGACTGCCGGGAACGTCACCGCACTCGTTTTCGTGTTGATACATGCCGTAAGGTCCGAGGGCGGCGTTTGCGCTGGCGGAGTGCTCTTCGCGTAGGCCGGTAATGAGGTTGCCATGATAGATACGAGCAACCCCGCTAGCACCGCGAAGTCAGTCGTTCGCTTCCGCCACCCAAGCACGCCTGCTGACATGTCGCCCATCCCGAGAGGTACGTATCAGCTTCTCCCTGCCGATGGCAAGAAAGAAACGGAGTCTGGCCGGATCCCGGTAGTGTTCCCGAGATCGATCGGCGAGTTACTGTGCAGCCGGTTCGACAAGCGACGCGGCTCTGTTCTACGATCGGGCCCCTATCGCAGGAGAAACGACATGACGTCAGCTTCTGAGCGAATAAACCCGTCCAATCCGATTGTCGAGACGACTCATGGCAAGGTGCGTGGCGAGAGCGTCAACGGCGTCAACGTCTTCAGGGGCATCCCATACGGAGCGTCGACCGCGGGCCGCAATCGCTTCATGCCGCCGGTCGAGCCCACATCGTGGGCGGGTGTGCGTGACGCGCTCAGCTACGGTCCGAGCGCGCCGCAGAACCCGTCTACGATGCGGGGGTTGGTCGATCCCAGAAGCGGGTTTGCGTCTTTCGGCGATGCGGACGGGATCGCCGAGAGCGAGGACTGTCTGGTCCTGAACATCTGGACACGCGGGTTGGGCGACGGCCGCAAGCGCCCGGTGATGTTCTGGTGTCATGGCGGCGGGTTCGCATCCAGTTCCGGCTCGCCGTTGATCTATAGCGGAACCAATCTCGCGCGGCGTGGAGACGTGGTGGTCGTGACGGTAAACCATCGCCTCGGTGCGCTCGGGTATACATTCCTGGCGAGCGTGGGCGGCGGCCAGTTCGCCTCGTCAAGCAATGTCGGGATGCTCGACCTGGTCGCCGCGCTTAAGTGGGTGCGAGACAATATCGCGCGGTTTGGCGGCGACGCCGCCAACGTCACGATCTTCGGCGAGTCGGGCGGCGGACAGAAGGTCTCAACGCTGCTCGCGATGCCGCCGGCCACGGGCCTTTTTCATCGCGCAGTGATCCAGAGTGGCCCGGGCTTCCGCATGAACGAGACCGAGCACGCTGGGAAAGTCGCGGCGATGTTTCTCGATGAGCTCGGCATTGGCATTGGAATTGACCGCGGCGAAGTCCAGGGCGCGCCGGTCGAGAAAATTCTGGCCGCACAGGCCTCCGTCGAGAAAAAGCTCGGGCGTCACATCCCCGGTTTTATTCAGGGCTTCGCACCGGTGGTCGACGGAGTCACGCTCCGGAACCATCCGTTCGATCCCGCCGCACCCGAGATTTCCGCGGACGTGCCGGTGATCATCGGGTACAACCGCACCGAGATGACGCTGTTCGTGGCCGCGATTGCGGGCGCTTTCTCGCTCGACGAGAACACGCTCCGCAAGCGCGCCGGATACTTCCTCGGCGCCGACGCCGAGCGGGTAATCGAGGTCTTTCGTGCGGAAAATCTCGGCGCGACGCCTTCCGAGCTGATGTTCCTGATCGGAACCGAGTTTCCAACCGCGGCTTTCTCCAGAAAGATCGCGGAGCGCAAGACCGCGCTGGGTAAGGCCCCGGGTTATCTGTACCGCTTCAATTGGGAGACACCGATCATGGGCGGCCTGCTCAAGTCGCCGCACGCGTTGGAGATTCCGTTCGTGTTCGACAATGCCGGCGAGCCGCTGGCGCCACGGCTCACGCCGGAGGGAGCGGAAGTCCGCGCGCTGGCTGCCGCGATGAGCGCGCGATGGATCGCCTTTGCGCGGACCGGCGATCCCAACCCCGGCGAAGCTCCCCACTGGTCGCCCTATACGGCGTCGGAGCGCGCGACGATGATTTTCAACCGCCAGTGCAGAATCGAAAACGATCCTGCGCCGGCGGCGCGTGCGGCTATCGATGGGATCCTGTTCGCGCGCGCCGCGGGCTGAACAAAAGACCCGACAACGTGGCGCTCACGTTACGCCCGGGTTTTTAACCGGTCCGTCAGAGCCCACGGCGCAGCCTCGCCCGTCGAGCATGATGCCGACGATGCGCTCAGCGGCGCGCCCGTCCCATTTCTCGGGAAGGCGGATCTGCGGCCAGCCCTGCTTGAGGAGGGCATCGACCGCAGCGATGATCGCCTGCAGCCGGTTGCCAACCACCTGATTCGCCCCGACCTCGATCGTGATCGGCCGTTCCGTGTTGTCGCGCAACGTGAGACAGGGCACGCCCAGCGCCGCGGCTTCCTCCTGAAGCCCGCCGCTGTCGGTCAGAATCAGCGCGGCGTGACTCGTAAGCGACAGCATCTCCAAATATCCCAGCGGCCCGACCACGCGGGCATTCGGCCAGCTCTGGATCCTCTTCCATAAGCCGAAGGTCTCAGCCATTTTTCTGGTCCGCGGATGAACCGGAAAAACCAGCGGCAACGACTGCTGGATTTGCTCCATGGCTGACGCGATCCGCTCGAGAATCTCGCGCTGGTCGACATTACCCGGCCGATGCAAGGTCAACACGGCATAGCTGCCGGGATGCAACGACAGCCGCTCCCAATAGCGCATTGCTTCGGCACGCGCCCGGTGCTTGAAGAGCGTATCGATCAACACGTTGCCGACGAAATGGATCCGGGCCGGGTCCACGCCTTCGGCCCGCAGGTTCTCCGACGCGGCCGGTTCGGTGGTGAACAGGGCCTCGGACAACACATCAGTAACCACCCGGTTGATCTCCTCGGGCATCGTGCGGTCGCGACTGCGCAAGCCGGCTTCGACGTGAGCGACCTTGATGCCAAGTTTGCCGGCAGCCAGCGCGCAGGACACGGTGGAATTTGCATCACCGACCACCACTACCCAGTCGGGCCGAGCTTTAATCAGCAGGGCTTCGAACGCGATCATCACGTTGCCGGTCTGCTCGGCATGAGTCCCCGAGCCGACCCCAAGATCGACGTCAGGACGCGGCAATCCGAGATCGGCGAAGAAGGCCTGCGACATCTCTTCGTCGTAATGCTGACCGGTATGCACCAGCATGAACTCAAGGCCGGGACGGCTCGCGCGCGCTGCGTTCAGCGCGTCAAGTAAAGGCGCCGCCTTTACGAAGTTGGGCCGTGCCCCGGCTGCGACGATGATCTTCATCTTGTCCTACGCCTTCAGGCTGATGATTCTGCCCTCTCATGGAAGACGCTGGCAACGCAACCGACCAGCCAGGTTTGACCCGAGCAGCTCGCCGCCGTTTCTGGCATCAGGCGCTTGGACCGGTTGGCTGATGGCCTTCCATTTTCGCCCGGTTACGGCATGATGGCAGAGCGATGAAACGCGCGCGCAGCGCTTGCCCGACCGTTGTGCATGTAAGCTCCTTCCGGTTCGGCCGCCGGCATCATCCTGCGACCTGGCGCACGATCGTCGGTCTGGGCCGGCAGGTCCACAACGTAGTGCTATGTGGCAAAAACCCGGGTTACTTCGGCGCGGATGAGCCCGACGGCGATCGGTCGGCCGCGGAGGCCGCGATTCATGTGCATCGAGATCAGGACGTGGGCGCTTGGTTGCGTCCGGAGAATGCGGCGTCACTCGCCGCGACCCTGCGGCTACGCTATGGGCCGATTCACGCGATAGTTGGTCATCTCAAATGCGGTGGCCGAGTCATCCAGCTGGCGAAGCACCTCTCAGCTCCCATCCTGGCCTATTTCCATGGTTCCGACGCCAATATCGAACTCAACGCGGCAGAGCTCGGGCCTGCTTACGCCCGGCTGCGGACGGCTCCCGCAGCCTTTTTTCTGGCCGTGTCTCAGAACCTGGTCGAGCGCTTGATCGCTTTCGGGATGCCGCAGGAGCGGACGTTTCTGCATCACCTGGGCATCGATCTGGATCGCTACCCGATGCCGCGGCAACGGGAACCTGGACGACCCGTGAAGATCGTCATGGCGGGCCGCTTCCGACGATCCAAAGGCCATAGGATGGCGATCGGCGGGTTCGCCAAGTTCGTTCAGCGCTTTCCCGGTGCGTCGCTGCGCCTCATCGGAAACGGCAGCAATTCCGATGAGCACGGGCTCGACGCGGAGTTGGTCGCGCTGGTGGAGAGCCTGGGTCTTGCCGGCTCGATCCAGATTTGCGGCGCGCTGGCCGTCGACGCGCTCGCGCGCGAGTTCGCCCAGGCAGACATCGCGCTTCAGACCAGCGTCTTCGTCCCCGAGGCGGGCCAAGTCGAGGGAGTCCCGAACACGATTCTGGAAGCGATGGCGAGCGGCTTGCCGGTGGTGGCGACACGCCATGGCGGGATCCCGGAGGCGGTGCTGCACGAGCAAACCGGCCTCCTGGTCGAGGAGCACGACATCGACGGCCTGGCGCAGGCGCTTGGCCGGTTGGCAGCCGCGCCCCAGCTTCGGCACAAATACGGCCGCGCCGGGCGAAGACGGATAGAAGAGGAGTTCGACTCAGTTCGCCAGAGCGATCGCCTGGCGGAGCGGATTGCGCAGATGCGCGCGGCCTACGATTCGCTGGATATCCGCGAACGCGAGACCCAGTGGGAATCCTGCGCCGGTGACGCGCCGTCGATTGGAGCACGTCCCTGACTCTTCTGCGCGGCACGTCCGGATCGCCGACGCGCCACGCGCGTCTCAACATTGACTACGTCGGCACGCTGCCGCCGCGTCGCGGCGGCGCAGCAATCGGGGGCGGCCAGCTCCTGGAGGGGCTGGCCTGCGCGGGGCACAACGTGCGCGCCCTGGCGCCGGCAATGCCGGGCGCTGCCGGGTCGGCGACTCGTTCGCACGCGCGCATCCGGGGATCGAGGTCACCCGGTTTGCGGTGCCGTCCATCGAGAGCTCGCCCGACCTCATTGCCTCGGAGGATTACCGGAGGGCCGAGGGCGATCGGATCCGCCCAGGTTTTCGAGCCATGGTGGCGCGCCGGCGCGCCGACATAGTGGTCGTCGGGAACGATACCTTTGCCTGGCATGTGCCTGGCCTGGCGAAGGCCGCAGGACTCCCTTGCCTACTCCTGATTCGGGGCGACTCGGTGTTAGGAATCCTGAATATCTTTCCGCCAGCGGCTAGAGCCGAGCTGCTCGGGCAGTTCCGCAAAGTGGATCGGATCGTCGCCGTGGCAAGGCATCTTGGCGAGAGTTTGCGAGCCCTGGGGTTCGACGATGTGAAGGTGATTCCCAATCAGGTGGATCAACAAAAGTTCTCGCCCCAGCCCAAGGACCAGACCCTCCTGCACCAGCTTGACCTCGGTGATGACCATCTTACGGTGCTTCACCTATCGAACTTGAAGCCGCAAAAGCGGCCGCTGGACATCGTGATGTCGGCGGAAAAGGTGATCCCGCGCAATCCCAGAGTCAGATACGTAGTCGTTGGTGATGGCCGGGGCCGGGAGCGCATGGAGGAGCAGTGCAGAAGCAAAGGCATCCTGGACCGCTTCCGGTTCACGGGTTGGGTCGATCATGACTCGGTTCCGAAGTACCTCAACCTGGCGGACATGGTGCTGTTGCCGTCGGAGTCCGAAGGCCTCGCGCGGGCATGTCTGGAGGCGCAAGCCTGCGGCCGTCTGGTCATCGCGAGCGACATTGCCGGAATGCGGGAGGCGGTAAGTGACGGCGAGACAGGCATCCTGTTCCGCGAAGGCGACGTTGCCGCCCTGGCGGAAAAAACTCTGCTGGCCGCGGAGAATCCCGGCCTGCGCAGCGCAATCGGCAAGAGAGCGCGCGAGTCAGCAGCAGCAAACGATCTCGCTGGGTTCGTGGCGGCTTACGAAGACGTGATTTGCGAGGTCGCCGGGCGCACCGTTGCGGGACGTGCTGATTAGCAGTTCTCCGCAGGAGCCTGCGCGCGCAATCAGCGCTCCTTGACTTCAGCGTAGTGCGCTTGGGCGAAGCGGACATTCATGGCCACAAGCGCCGCTTTACCACGGATCGTAAAGTCACTGATCAGGAGGAACTGATCACGGCTTTCCCTTGCGTACGCTTTCAATCGGTACAGAGTTCCCCACGGCTTTTCGAGCACGATCACCACCACGGGCGTTTCGGGCTTGCGGTACGAGCTTGATTCCGCAACTTGGGCCAAGCTCTGCCGCACCGCGGCGCCGTCATGGTCGGGCTCAAGATAGAAGTGCGTCACACAAAGAAGACCCTGGCTGCCGCTGCTGGCGTTGAAAATGCTGGTCGACCAGAGTCGCGAGTGAGGAATGATGACCTCGGTATCGTCCGCCGTGACGATATGCACCGCCCGCAGGCCGATCACTTTCACTTCGCCGTAACTTCCGTCGACTTCGATCCAGTCACCGGGCTGGTAGGTGTTTTCCAGCGAAGTCACCAATCCCGCCACGAGGCTGCTGCCATAGTCTTTGAAAGCGAAGGCAAGGATCAGACCGACACCGGCGACCATCGCAACCAGGTTTTCAACCGTCGGTTCAACGACCATCGGGACAATGACCGCGACAGCCGCGATTACGATCAAAAGGCGGACAATCGGCAACATACGAAGTATCGGCATCCGCATTCGTGACGGCACGCGTTCGGCCACGTACCAGAGCGTCGATCGCGCGAGAAACAGAAACAGCAAGGCGAAAAGTGAGACGGCCAGAATGACCGGTACATGTTCCGCTCTCAGCCCCTGGATAAGAGCGCCACCGTCAAGCATGTCTTTCATTTGCCGATTCCTTCCTGATCCATTTATCCGGAAGGTCTTTGGTCCCCGGCCGGAACAGTTAGATCCTAAGGTAATGGTGATGGACTGCTCCCCGGGCTGGAAGTGGAGCGATGCGTCCAGCCGGTTAAACGGTCCGGAAGCTCACCGCCGCCTTGTTCAGCGAGAGTTTGGTTGGGGCGAGGTTGTAATCTGCGGCGTAGGTTGTGAGGACTCGACGTAAGAGCGATTCGCCTAACGCGATGGGAGAGCAACCGTTTCCTGGAATGTGCTCGTCAGATTGTGATCCGGCCCCACTCGATGCGCGTTTGGACCGCGAACGTCAGCATGTCGTGTGCTGCGTAGCGGGATAGCAGGGCCGTCATGGCAGCATCAAATTCGGCTGACGCCTGCTCGCCGAGATGATCTTCCGACCAGGTCGCACGCGAATGCTGACAACGGAGATAGTCTTCAACCGTTTGTGACACCGCGACTGGCGCGGTGATTTTCCGATCAATGCGCTGAAAGCCCGGATGGACCAGGATCGCTTCGCCAAGGCGCTGACGGGCGTTGCGCCACCAGTCGGGACGCTTGCCATCGATTCTTTCCAGAAAGTCGATCATGAACGTGGTCTCTTCGTGCTCCCATGGCGCATCGACCGGCGCGTCTCCATCGAGCACGGCGAGCAAGCCGCCGTTGGCCAGCGCGGCGCCAAAACGTGGCAGCACGCGATCGGGGTCCATCCAATGGATGCTCGCCCCGGCAACGATCAGACCGTAGGGCGGATTGAGCGGAGCGTCTTCGATCGTTGCGCGAATCCATCGGATCTTCGGACTGTCGGCGTTCGGCAGAGCGCGCGCCACGTGCAGCATCTCGTCCGAGCGATCGATCGCGTCGGCAGTGTCGATGCGATCGATGAGCCCGAGCGTGATCTTGCCCGGACCGCATCCCGCATCGAGCAGTTTTCTGGGCCGGTCCTCAAACAGGCCCAAGAGCGTGGCGTAGACTTCCGGAGAGTACGGCGGGCGGCACAGATAGTTCTGTGCCATGCGTCTCGAGGAAAAACGTACTCCGTATCGGCGGCGCGATTGATCAGCCAATTTCAGTTCGATACACGCGCACGATCGCGAAGTCCAGGGGCGGCCGGCGGGAGCATTCTGCTTTACAGAGCGCTCTGATCCAGCTAGCACCTAATTAGGTGCTGTGCTCAGAGGGAGTTGCCATGCTCGATATCACGAAGGACATTCAGTCTCTGACAAATTTCCGGCGGAAATCTGGGCAATTTCTTAAGGCGATGAAGCGGAGCCAGCGGCCACTGGTCCTGACCGTCAACGGCAAGGCCGAGGCCGTGGTGCAGGACGCGGAATCCTATCAGCGATTGCTCGACAGCGCCGCCCGCGCCGACGTTTACGAGGCGATCCGGCAAGGCGCGGAGGATATCGTCCGCGGGCGGACGCGGCCGGCCCGCACGGTGTTCAACGAACTACGCCGGCGCCATGGCGTATCGCGTTGAATTGACGCTCCGCGCAGAGCGGGACCTCGATTACCTCTATCAGCGAATCTCGGCGGACGATTCGGCGGCGGCGGCCCGTTGGTTCAACGGGCTCGAGGCGGCCATCTACAGGCTTGAACGGTTGCCGCGCCGCTGCCCCGCAGCTCCCGAGAGCAAAAAGGCCAAGCGGCGGTTGCGGCATTTGCTCTACGGCGCGAAGCGGGATGTGTGCCGGGTCATTTACGAAATCGACGAAGCGAGCAAGACGGTTCGGGTCTTGACGATCAGGCACGCGCCGATGGACGAGTTTATCCGCGGCGGAAAGTGAACGACTCTACCCGTCGCTGATTCCGAGGAAGGACCGCACCGTGCCCAGATTCGAGGCCAAGTCCTGCACGGCGTCGATTACGAGCTTAGGCTCTGCGAGGGGTACATAGGCCTCCCGGGCACGGGCGGCGTCGGGCCAGGTGAGTTCGTATCAGCCCGGAATCGCACGATCGCGCCCTTCGCGCCGCGCGCGGTGGAGATCCGCGTCGGAGCACACACACTCGACGACGCCTTCTATGGCATCCGTGCCGCCGCGGGCAAATGGGCAATGCACTGCTTCCGGTGCGGTCCGGCGGCGATCCGCATTTCGCGATTAATTCGCAGAAGCAAAACCGCCGCTACGCAGTTCCTCAATTCTGAGCAGTCCAATGCTTGCCAATTCGTGGCATCGAGATTGCTCATTCCCTTGATTATCAGAGGCAAAGCACATGGGAGCTACACAGGTTACAACTCAAATGACTCCTTGCGGCGGTCCGCTGCCTGACCTTGAGATTCCGATGATCAATACGATGGTTTCGTGTCTGGGCAGCGAACACCGAAAGTTGAACGAACTTACGATGCAGTTGGCGTTCGCGGCCACGAGGCTCGCCGGTGGGCTCGACGCGGTCACAGCGAAGCAACGCGCCGTCGAGCTGTGGGACGAGATCCAGCGCGACCTATGGGCACATCTGCAAATCGAAGAAGAGTTGGTGTTCTCGTGGGGCGAGGCGCATCGCGCAATTCCAGGCGCACTGCTCGAGACCCTGAAGAACGAGCGTCAGGAGATGCGCAAGTTGGTCGCCGCTCTGCCGGCGGGGTCGTTGGATATAGATCGTGAACCGCAGACGGCCGAGGACCGCAGCAGCTTCGCGCAGACGCTGCTCGCTTTGGCCGGGGCGCTCGACTCGCACATCGAGCGCTACGATGGCGAAGTCCTGCCGTCGATACTCCGGGCGCTGTTCCATAGGTAGAGGGCAACGGTCCGGCGCGATTCTCTACCATTGAAGAACCTAACCCCTGTCCCCTTTGTCCCCTTCCCAAAGACGGGAAGGGGAATCGGATGCGGGGCGCGACGTCTTCTCGGCGGCCCGATGGTCCGGCTCCGACGCCGGCCAACGTTTAGCACTTGAACCCGGGCCGGCGCACAGACCGCAAACATCTCCTAGAGCGCGGACAGCGCGTGGTTGAGCGTTGGCGGAGACAGGCGGCCAAGCTTACGAATCAAACGCGCCTGATCCACGGTCCGGATTTGATCGAGCACAACATGACCGGCCTTTCCTCCGAAGCGGCGATTGAGATCCACCAAAAAGACTTCGCCGCGGCGCACCTCAGGCGGCGCTACCACTTCCATTCCTCGTCGTCGAAGCGGGTTGCGGTTGGCGCGTCAAGCAAGCGATCCTCGCCGAGGCTCGCGGAGTCGCCTCGCCGCATGGGCCCATCCGGCGCGGGGGCGCGACGCTGGCGAGATGACGATGGCACTGTTGCGGGCGCGGATTTCCACATCGGCCGGGAGCCGGGCGTCGGCAAGCAACGGCTTCGGCAGACGGACGCCTCTGGAGTTGCCAATGCGGACGATTCGAGCTTTCATCTAATCGTTCTCCAAGTTCGTAATTACGAAGTAATCACAGGGTTGGAGAGAGACCAAGTTCTTTTGGAACAGATAGTGCCGGGACGGGAACCCGCACCAGCGTCGATGAACAGCTTCACGCGGCATCGGCCCACGGACGTCCGCCGGGGCGTCCCATGAGCGGATGCGTGCGGGCGTAGATGATTGCGGCTTCGACCGCCTCCCGCGAAATATCCGGGTTCTCAGCAACGATGTCCTCGATCGTGTCGCCGTGCTCAGGCTCAGCGATGTTCGACATTCAGGGGGCCATGGGCCGCGGCCGGCCCTTCGGCTTCCTAACCGCGACCCTGCGATCCGCCACGCACCCGCGAAGTTCTCGACCTTGCCCGGTTCCCTCCTCGAGTTCATCTGCCCGGAGGCCATTCAGGATAGGAGGGGATTCTTATCGTCGTAGCGGAGCCAGGGGACGTTGTGCGAGGTCCAGATGTGGGCAGACGGGTCGGGCGCTTGGGTCTTCGTCGAGCGTGGCTACTCGGAGGATGACATTCGGCTGGTTGAGCCGGTCCGCGATTAGGTGTGATCCGCACAGTGAGCAGAAGTACCGCAACTTGCCGGGCGAGGACTCGAACGACGAGAGCCGGTCCTGGCCTTTCGTCCATCTGAAATGTTCGCGGTTGACCCACGCGGTTGAGGCGAACGGTGCCGCGTGGGCCTTTCGGCAGGTATGGCAGTGACAGTGGCCTATTGGCCCGTCCAATTGGTCAATTTCGTATTGGACGGCTTCGCAGAGACAACTTCCTTTCATGCCGCTTAACCTCCGACGAGAATTGCTCGTCTGCTCGCGTCGTCGGGCTGCAGCCGTTGCTGGTGCTTCTGGATTGCTCTACCACGGATGGCCCCTTGGCTACAGAAGTGCGACCGGCAGTGTCGATTCGGGTCTGACCGGGAGAGGAGATTCTGTCCGGTCCCTCACCCGCGCGCCGCGAGAAGCTTAAACGTTCCGGAACGATTAGATCGCGCCGCTTGCCCTCTCCCGCGGTAACGCGGGCGAGGGATTAAAGCGATTCAGAGGCGCGAATTACCAGGTGGTGCCCGGGTACGCGTTCCATTTTTGTTCGAGGTAGAGATGGCAGGCGTAGAGTTCGGCGTTGTGGAGTTTTTCGGCGGAAAGATTTTTGAAGGTGTAGACCGTGTCGATCAGGTCGTCGGTGGCCTGTTCCAGTTTTTTGGGGCCCAGGCTGTTCGGCATTGGATCACCTTTGGGATCGTTTTCGGCCTGTTGATGGGGCGCCATTCCTTGATGAAGCTGCTCCTTGACCTGCGACTGCGGGACGCCTTGGTCGCGGGCTTGGGCGATGCTTAGCACGCCTTGACCGAAGCTATCGCAGGTGCCGGCGTTGGGCGCGATCGCCCACATCGGATTTTTTTGGAATGAGTCGAATGCGGCGCGGTCGACTGCTTTGGGCGGGGAATAGTCGAACTTCGGCTGGGCGCGTGCGCGGTTGGCGGGCAGGATCAGGAGTGAGGCCAGGAGTGCGGTGAGGAATCGCGATTGCCGGGGTGAGCGTCGATAGCGGTTGGCCGCGGCTTCGCTGCCGGTACATCTAGTAGGTTCTTGCTCCTTTGTGGTCGCTCGAAGTCGATTACTCGAAATCTACGGTCAGCACCGTCGCGAGCGGATCGATTATCTGCTCGGGGACTTCGATCGTTAGCTCGCCGATTGGATCGGGGTTGAAGATCATGTCGGCGGCGGCGCAGCTGGTTTTGAACTTCAGCTCGGTGTCGGTTGCGAGGGCGCGGACGCGCTTGACCTTTTTGATGTGCACGCCGCGGACGGCGACCGTGTCGTACGGGCGCATCAGGAGATGCAGGTAGATGCGATTGCCGTCGCGGGTGGAGGGGCCGTAGAACTGCCAGGGCTCGAGGCCGGGGCGCGTGCCGATGATGCTGGCGCGGTTGGGGCCCATCCAGGCGGCGATGGCGTCGAGGCGCTCGACCTGCTCGGGCGGCAGCAGCCCCTCGCCGGTCGGGCTGACGTTGAGCAGCAGATTGCCGCCCTTGCCGGCGACTTCGCAGAGCGTGTGGACCAGCGCGCGCGGCGACTTGAGATGATGGTCGCGCGGATTGTAGCCCCAGCTATGGTTGATGGTGAGGCAGGTCTCCCAGGGCTCGGGCGGCGGCAGCGGCGGCACGGCCTGCTCGGGAGTCTTGAAGTCTCCGAAGCCGGGCAGGCGATCGTTGATGAGGACGTCGGGCTGAACGAGCGGATCAGGTGCTCGAACTCGGCGGACTTCCATTCCTCGGGCGTGCGTTCCCATCCGCCGTCGAACCAGAGCAGATCGATCTGGCCATAGTTGATGAGCAGCTCGCTCATCTGGGCGAACATCACGTGCAGGAAGTGGTCCCAGGCCTTGGGCGTCGAGCGGCGCCACGTGCCCCATCGGTAGGGACGGTCGGATGCGGTGAACGCGGGATAGTCGGGATGATGCCAATCGCAGAGCGAGAAGTAGAAGCCGACGCGGAGGCCCTCGGCGCGGAAGGCGTCGGCATACGCGCGGACGATGTCGTTACGGTACGGCGTGCGCTCGATCGAGAAATCGGAGGTGCGCGTGTGGAACATCGCGAAGCCGTCGTGATGCTTGGTGGTGAAGACCGCGTATTGCATCCCGGCGCGGCGGGCGATCCGGGCCCACTCGCGCGGATCGAATTTGATCGGGTTAAAAGTCGCGGCAGTGGCGTAATATTCGTCGATCGAAACGCTCTGACCCTCGGGCAGCGCGCCGAGGCCGCCGACCAGCGGCCACGACAGCTCCCATCCGCGCTGGCTGATGGTCCCCCAATGGATGAACATCCCGAAGCGTGCGGTATCGAACCAGTTGCTCATGATCGGCTTGTAGCGCATCGCGGGCGCGAGCGTCCATCGGCGGGAGCATCGCGGGAGAAATCTAGTGGGCTTGCACGCAGGCGGCGCGTGAAATATTTGAATGGGGGCTAACGAATACGAGGGCTTATCAACATGAGGTTACGGCATACGTCTTTCCTGGTTACCGTCGCGGCGATCCTCGCGATCGCTCCGGCGTGCACCGGCTCGAACTCAGGTGACTTACCCGTGCGCAACACCGGTCATTACGCGATCATCAATACGGACAAGGGCGTCGTTGTCGTCGAGCTTTATCCGGAGGTGGCGCCGCAGACGGTCGCCAATTTCGAGAAGCTGGTCGGCAAGGGCTTCTATAACGGGCTCACGTTCCATCGCGTGGTCCCGGACTTCGTGGTGCAGGGCGGCGATCCGGACGGGACCGGGTCGGGCGGTCCGGGCTATACGGTACCGGCGGAGATCAGCCAACGAGAATCATCTGCGCGGCTCGCTCGCGACCGCGCGGACCGGCGATGAGGTCAATCCGAAGCGGGATTCGAGCGGCAGCCAGTTCTATATCTGTCTGGCGCCGCAGCCCGGGCTCGACGGCCAGTACACGATTTTCGGCGGTGTGATCAAAGGGATGGACGTGGTCGATCAGATCCAGAAGGGCGACCACATGACGAAGATCACGCTGGCGTCCGAGCCGCCGAAATAGCTCGCGAGTGCGTCGCGCGGGAGCGATTCGCGCGGCCGGACTGACATGGAACCCGGAAGCGGGCACGCACCGCGGCCCTACTTCACCGTCGATCTCCATCTGCATACCAATCGCGGCAGCTCGGACTCGAACATGACGCCGAACGAGCTGATCGAGCGCGCGCGCGCGACTCGGGATCGGCGCGGTCTGTATCACCGAGCACGACAACATGTGGGATCTGCTCGAAGTCGCGGAGCTGGCGGCCGAGGCCGGCGTGCTGTTGCTGCGCGGGATGGAAGTAACGACCGACTTCGGCCATATCGGGGTGTTCGGGCTGGAGCGCTACGTCGGCGGAATCTACAAGCTCAAGGAATTGCGGCGGGTGGCTGACGGCGCGGGCGGACTGCTGGTCGCAAACCATCCGTTCCGCTACAAGCTCGACGCGCGCTTTTCGTTTATCAATCCGGATTCCGAGCCGATCGATCCGGCGTATCCGGAGCGCGCGGCGAAGCTCGAAATTTTCCATCTCGTCGACGCGATCGAAGTGCTCAACGGGGCCTGCTCGGAGGAGGAGAACCAGTTCGCGCTCAAGGTCGCGCGCCGGCTGGGATTGGCGGAAGTCGCGGGCTCGGATTCCCATTCGGAGCGCTCGGTCGGATGCGTCACCACGCTGCTCGAAGCGCCGGTCACCAGCGAACGCGGATTGATCGACGCGATCAAGGCGCGGCGCTGCGCCGCGGGCCGGGGATTGCTGCGCAATGCGCTCGAGCGCTTCGAGCTCGCCGAGTGAAAGAGCGCGGTTGTTTGCCGGAATAGCGCTGCGCTACAATCGGCGCGCAACTTCACCGGCAAGAGCTACAGATGGCCGCGACCCGCGACCGACTCGCCTTAATCGAAAACATCTCATCGATCGGCACCGAAGCCGCCGGTGATCTGCGCGAAACGCTCGATCGGGTTGCGTTCGTGATCGCGAGCGGGATGGAGGTCGAGGTCTGCTCGGTTTATCTATTCGACCCGAACGCGAGCGGCTGGTGCTGCGTGCCACGGTCGGGCTCGACCGCGACGCGGTGGGCAAGGTCTCGATGCGCACCAACGAGGGACTGGTCGGCCGGGTGATCGAGACGATGGCGCCGGTGGCAGTTGCAGATACGATGAGCGATCCGCGCTACAAGTATTTCCCCGAGACCGGCGAAGAGCGCTACCACTCGTTCCTCGGTGTACCGATGCGGGCCGGCAAGCGCCAGCCGATCGGCGTGCTGGTCGCGCAGACGCTGCGCCGGCGCAAGTTCAGCCGCAACGAAATCATGCTGCTGACCACCGCAGCCAGCCAGGTCGCGCAAATCCTCTCGCACTTCCGGCTGCGCGAAACGCTGGCCACCAAGGAGCGCGAGCGCGAAGAGTACCGGCGCCGGATGATCGAGGCCAATCGCCAGCTCAAGGACTACGAGAAGATCGGCGGCAAGCCCCGCCTCGCGGCGCCGCAGAAGATTCGGCGGCCGCGCCTGGTCGGACTGCGCGGCCGCGCCCGGTTTCGCTCACGGCCGCGCCCATGTGGTCGGCACCTTTCTCTCCACGGTCGATCGCAATCAGCGCGCGCGCGACCGCCAGGCCGAACTCAAGCGGCTGGAGGAAGCGCTCTCGCGATCACGCGCCGAGCTGGCCGCGTTGAAGACCCGGATGACGCCGCTGATGGCCGAGGCCGACCTCGAAATCTTCGACGGCCATCGGCTGATCCTGGAAGACGCCGAGTTTATCGACCGGATTCGCGATTCGATCAACGGCGGCTACTCCGACCGAGAGCGCGCTGTTCCGCGCGATCGACGAGCTGAGCGCCCGATGCTGGCGGTCGCGGACGGCTACCTGCGCGAGCGGGCCACGGACTTCCGCGATGTCGGTCAGCGCCTGCTGCGCCATCTGCGGCCAGGAGGATCGCAAGGCCGCTTTCTCCAAGTCGACGATCCTGGTCGCCGAGGAGCTGACGCTTTCGCAGCTGACGCTGGTCTCGCACGAGAACCTAGTCGCGATCGCGCTGCAATCGGGCGGCGTGACCTCGCACGCCGCGATCCTGGCGCGCTCGTTCGAAATTCCCACCGTGGTCGGCGTCGAGCATCTGATGGAATCCGTCGTCGAGGGCGACGACCTCGTGCTCGACGGCAACTCGGGGATCGTCTACGTCAACCCCAGCACCGACGTGAACGTGAATACGACAGGAGCTGACTCGAGCGCTACGACGCCTTCAAGCGCGAGCTGATGGTCGGCAAGGGCGGGCCGACCACCACCCGCGACGGCCATCGCGTCCAGATGCTCTCGAATATCGCGCTCTACAACGATATCCAGCTCGCGCTGCGCTACGGCGCCGAGGGTATCGGGCTCTTGCGCTCCGAGTTCTCGTTCCTGACCTACGAGGATTTTCCCGACGAGAACCAGCAGCTCAGTCTGTACAGCCGGATGCTGGCGCCGATGGAGAAGCGGCCGGTCACGATCCGCACGCTCGATATCGGGGCCGACAAGTACCCGCCGTACATGCGCGTCCCGCGCGAGGACAATCCGTTCCTGGGCTGGCGCTCGATACGGATCTCGCTCGAAATGGCGGGCTTGTTCAAGGTCCAGTTGCGGGCGATCCTGCGTGCGGCGGCGCGTTACAACGTCCGCATCCTGTTCCCCATGATCTCGAGCATCGAGGAATTGCGGCGCGCACGCGAAATTCTGCAGGAGGCGCAGACCGAGCTGTTCAAGGAAGGGCTGGAGCATAATCCGAATATCGAGGTCGGAATCATGATCGAGGTGCCGGCCGCGGTGTGGCTCGCGCCGCGCTGGTGCGCGAGGTCGATTTCTTCTCGATCGGCACCAACGACCTGATCCAGTTTCTGCTCGCCGCCGATCGCAACAATCCCAAGGTCGCCCAGCTCTACGAGGCGCTTCATCCGGCCGTGCTCATCGGCGATTTCCGAAGTCGCAACGTCGCCAAGGGCGCCGGCAAGGAAGTCTGTATCTGTGGCGAGATGGCGAGCGATCCGCTCTGCACGCTGCTGCTGGTCGGGCTCGGGCTCGATCAGTTGAGCATGAGCCCGCTCTTTATCCCGGTGGTGCGCAAGCTCGTGCGCGAGACCGATTTCCAGAGCGCCAGGCTGATCGCGCGCGACGTGATGGCGATGGCGACGGCGCAGGAGATCAAGGGTTACCTGATCGAGCGCTACCGCGATCTCGGGCTAATCGAGATGGTCGAAATGTACCGCTAAAGTGTGATTAAATCGGGTGATGACGCGGTTTCGGCAATTGGAATCGCTCTCAATTTCGGCTCGCGGGTACGAATACTTGACTCCTCGGGTCCAGAATAGTTAAGGTCGGGACAACTCAGCAGCTTGACCGCTCGGTTAGACGGAGGGGTTGAGGCCAAAAGTAGCCCGTACCCGGGCTGAGACAGGGAACAGGGGTAATAACGGATGGTTCTTCTTGCTTGTTTCATCGTTGTCGTGGCTGGGGCCGCGTTTGGCGGCTACATGTATATCGGGCGCAACCGCTACGGCGGTGAGAGGCCGTCCAGCCTCCAGTTGTCCGCGAGCCAGAGCGCGCTTGCCGCGGGTTCGGTCAAGCCCGAGCCGTGCCGGACCGTACGGGTCTATTTCATCAAGCCTTCCCGCTATGACGAGGAAGGCTACGTGCAATTCTACCGCTACGGCGTCCAGCCCAATAACACGCTGACGGTGCTCGCCTCCCTCAACGACGCCTTCAACAAGCGCTACGCCGCGCAACGCAACGTCCTCCTGGAGACCATCCTGTGGGACGAGGGCTGCGACGGCGTCGTCAGTCCCGACAACGTCAAGGCGATCAAAGAAAAGGCCCATGAAGACGGGGTCGAGTTGCTGATCGGAATGGCCGGCGTCCAGTCGAACCAGTATCCGCGCGGACGCGACCTCGCCTTGCAGTTCGTCGCCAGCGGCGTCACCACGATGATGGGCGGCTTCCACGTCAGCGGCTATCCGGACTCCTGCAAATTCCTCAACAGTTGCGGCGTAACGACCGTCGCGGGCGAGGCCGAAAATCTCTGGCATGACATTATCGAGGATTTCCTCAGCGGCGAGCTGAAGCCGCACTACTCCGTGACCGAGGGAATCCGCGCCAAGACCGGCCGCGACGATATCATCGTCCCGCTGATCACCGACGCGCAGCTCCCGATGGTGGACGACCGCTACTTGAGCCGCTTCGTCAACCCCGCCATGACTACGCTCGACACCTCGCGCGGCTGCCCCTTCACTTGCTCGTACTGCAGCGTGAAAAACGTGATGGGGCGCACGATGCGCTCGCGCGAGCCCGAGGCCGTCGTGAGCTGGGTGCGCGACGCGATCCGCTATCACCGGATCGAATCGCTGTTCCTGGTCGACGATGACTTTTTCCGCAGCCCGCGTTGGGAGGAAATTCTCACCGGGCTCGGCGAGGTGAAGAAGGAATTTCCCAAGCTCTCCTTCATGATGCAGGTCGATGTCGACGCGTCATGCTACGCGAACCTGGCCGAGGGCGAGACCGACAGCCCCAAGCACAAGCGCAGCCGGCGTTTCGTCGAGCTCGCGGCCAAGGCGGGATGTTACGAGGCCTTCGTCGGCATCGAATCGCTCAACCCCGACAATCTCAATTTCGCCACCAAATATCAGAATACCGACGACCGGCGTCATCGGCTCAATCTGACCGACGCCAAGGCCAAGGTGTACGAAAAGTATCGCCGCGTAGTCGACAATTGGCACCGCGCCGGAATCGGCGTCCACGCCGGCTACATGCTGGGTTTCCCGTTTGACGGCCGGGATTGCGGGCGCGTCGCGGCCCGGGTGCTCCGCAAGCTCGGCTTCGATATCGTGTCGTTTTTCATCATGACGCCGCTACCTGGCACTGAAGATCAGATTCGCTACACCAAGGAAAACGCGATCATTGACTGGGACTTCAACCAGCTCGACTCCCAGCACGTCACGCTCAAGCACGAGCTGCTTGATCCGCATTCCTGGATGCAGGCCTATCGTGAGGCGTTCGCCGGCTTCTACACCGTGCGCGGGCTGCTGCACACGATCTTCACGGTCGCGGGTGGCCGCGGACTCGGCGCGGAGGCGCGCATGGCGAACCTGCGCCAGTTCATCTACTACTTCTTCAGCTATCGGCAGGGACGCCATCCGATGGTCGGCGGGATCTGGCAGATTCGCCGCCGCGACGTCCGCCGCTCCGCGATCACCGACGATGAGGCACGTCGCCAATATCTGGGCGGTCTGCGCTTCGATGCGATTCTGCGCGGCGACGGCGGCGAGTTCGCCGCGGCGCCCGCGTAGACTCCGCTTGAACCGCGACTTCGAGCCGGCGCGGCCCTATCTGGCCGCGCCGGTTTGTGTTTCCAGCGCCGGTGATTTCCACCACTGAGATTGAGCTTGCGATCGCGGCGCTGTTGCTCGCGGTGATCGGCTTCGTCCCCCGCGTGCGGCGGATCGTAAGCACGGTGCTGGGATTTGCGATCGCCGCACTGGCGATCGTAATTTCGGTCGGCGGGACGGCCGTGCTGATGAACAACGTCAGCATCAGCGAGAGTCCCGGAATGTCGGCCCGCGTTGTACGCTTCGTGACCGTCGATCAGGCCGCGACCAGCGAGAAAGGCCTGGGCTCGGCCGAATGTCCGCACGGATGGCCCGGCGCCCAAATCGCCACTCCGGCGGCAACTCCAGTCGCGGCGCCACCCGGACCGGCGGCAATTGCCGACGAGGAGGAAGACTCGTATCCCGAGCTGGTGCGGCACGGCTATCCGGGAATCCCGCGCGCGCGCTTGTTCCAGCTCGCGCAGCAGACCGTCGGCGAACTCGGCGGATGGAAGCTCGAAGCGTCCTCGCCTGGCGATCTCACCCTCGATTGCATTTACACCACGCGCATCTTGCGGCTGGAGGACGACGTGCGAATCATGGTGACGCCCAAGAGCGAGATCGACATCTGCTCCCGGTCACAAAAGAATTCCTGGCTGGCGATTTTTCTCCCCGGCGACTTCGGCGGGAATATCGGCCATATCAAGGAGTTCTACCAGGCTCTCGAACCGAACGTCGATGCGGTCTATAAGGAACAGGAGAGCCGGATGAAGGGTCGGTGAGACGATGGTCGTAAAGGACACTGAAATCGACGCGTTGGCGCATCACCTGGTTCACGGCCTGATCGCGCGCGGCTCGATCAAGCCCAAGGCCGACGCCGGCGAGCTGGTCGCGTGCGTGGTCGAGCTGATGTCGGCGAACTTCGAGACCGAGGCGCGGATCGACGACGAGGCCGACAAAATGGCCGAGGAGCTGGCCCGCAAGGATTCCCGCGTGGACGCGACCCGGCTGCGCTCGATGATCCGCCAGCGCCTCGCCGAGAAGCAGGGTTTCACCCTCTGAGGCGGCGCGCATCTGTGCTCGTCTTTGGTTCCAATCGCGCATGAAACTCAGCGAAGCCCGCGTCCTCTACCTCGCGCGCGAATCGATCAACAAGATTCGCAGCGAGGGTTTGGCTGAGATCGACAATTTCGCCCTCGCGTTGCGCCAAGCCCGCGAGCTGGTCGCGGAATTCGCGGAGAAGGGTGACGCGATCGACGCTGCGGCCCGCCGCAAGATCGCTTCGCTCAAGCGCGGCGTGGTCGAGGGCAGCGCCGAATGGAATATCCTCTATCGCCGCTACCGCGAGGAGGAACAGCGCAAGAAAGGCCCGCCGCGCTAGAGGCGCGAACCTGTCAGAAGCTCCAGCAGTCCGTCCGGATGAAGTACGTCACCCGCGGCGAAGTCCGCGAGCGGTTTCCACAGCACCTTGAACTTCGATCCATCGGCCTCGGTTCCCTCCATCGTCGCGATCGCATGGAGACCGGAGTCGGCGAGCCCGCCTTCGAAGACCATCACGATCTCGTGCTTCGGATCGCCGTTGAGCGTGAAGACGTTCTCGAGCGCGCCGAGAAAACGTGGATTCACCAGCTCGGCTCCGATCTCCTCGCGAATCTCGCGCACCACGGCATCCACGGCGAACTCGCCGAATTCGATTCCGCCGCCCAACGGCCGATAGAACGTCTGTTGCTTGATATGATCGCGCCCCTCAAAGACCAGCAGCCGATCGCCATTGCGAATGACAGCGATCGCGATCGGTCGGATGCGTTCGTCCGCCATAAGCTTTTGAGCCTAGCTCGGCGTGCTGCCCAGTTCGAGCCGCTCTGTTAAGATCATTCGCATGGATCAGAAGGAATTTCTCGAGCGTGCCGACGCCTGCCTGACGCGAATTTCAAAGTGGCTCGAAGACTTCGATCCTGACGAAGTCGATTACACCACCGGCGACGGCGTGGTTACGCTCGAGTTCCCCGACGGCGGCCGCTTTATCGTCAGCCGTCAGGCGGCCACCTCTCAGGTCTGGCTCGCCGCCGAGGCCCACGGATTCCACTACAGCTACGATCCCGCCCGCGAGGTCTGGCTCGACGACAAAGACGGCCACGAGCTCCTGGCGAAGCTCGCAGAACTACTCTCCGATCGATTTGGCCGCGAAGTCTCGCCCCCAGCCTGATCATCGCTTTAACCCGATCTTTGCGGATCTTTCAACTGATCCTCGCGGCCCGCTTCACGTCTACGCTCATTATGCCATCTTGTTCTTAGCCAACTCATCGACGACACCCGAAGCCTCAGGCTTTGAATCCCCTCCCGATCCATGTACAGTCCCCGTTGGCACTCATGCCGTGGGAGTGCCAGTTGACTTCCCGTCAAGCGTGGTTACTTTGTCAGCGAACAGTTCTACCCGGCATACAACATAAAGACATCGTTAGGAGGTGGCTCGTGCCCATGAAAATCAGACCGTTGGGCGATCGGATTTTAGTGAAGCGGATCCAGGAAGAGGAAAAGACCAAAGGCGGGATCATCATCCCCGACACCGCCAAGGAAAAGCCCCAGGAGGGCAAGGTCGTGGCGGTCGGCAAAGGCAAAGTCACCGAGCAGGGCAAGCTGCTCGTGCCTGACGTGAAAGCCGGCGATCGGATTCTGTTCGGCAAATATTCCGGCAGCGAAGTCAAGATCGAGGGCGAGGAGCATCTGATCCTGCGCGAGGACGACATCCTCGGCGTGCTCGAATAGCTCGCGTCCCTTGCAACCATATTCTCACGTCAAGCAACGTAAGAGGTTAAAACAATAATGCCTGCCAAAGTGGTTCGTTTCGCACAGGAGGCGCGCGAGAAGATTCTCAAGGGTGTGAATGTTCTCGCCGACGCCGTAACCGTGACGCTCGGTCCCAAGGGCCGTAACGTCGTATTGGAAAAGAGCTTCGGCGCTCCCACCGTGACCAAGGACGGGGTCACCGTCGCCAAGGAAATCGAGCTCGAAGACAAGTTCGAGAACATGGGCGCCCAGATGGTCAAGGAAGTCGCTTCCAAGACCTCCGACGTCGCCGGTGACGGCACCACCACCGCGACCGTGCTGGCCCGCGCGATCTTCACCGAGGGCATCAAGATGGTCGCCGCCGGCCATGACCCGATGTCGCTCAAGCGCGGTATCGACCGCGCGGTAGCCGCCGTGATCGAGGAACTCAAGGGCCTCTCCAAGCCCACCAAGGATCGCAAGGAGATCGCCCAGGTCGGCACCATCTCGGCCAACAACGACTCCACCATCGGCGACATCATCGCCGAGGCGATGGAGAAAGTCGGCAAGGAAGGCGTCATCACGGTCGAGGAAGCCAAGGGCCTCGAGACCACGCTCGAAGTGGTCGAGGGGATGCAGTTCGACCGCGGCTACCTGTCGCCCTACTTCGTGACCGATCCCGAGCGGATGGAAGCGAAGTTCGACGACGCTTACATCCTGATCAACGAGAAGAAGATCTCCTCGATGAAGGATCTCCTCCCGATCCTCGAGGCGATCGCCAAGACCGGCAAGCCGTTCATCCTGATTGCCGAGGATATCGAAGGCGAAGCGCTCGCCACGTTGGTCGTCAACAAGATTCGCGGCACGCTCGCCTGCGTCGCGGTCAAGGCGCCGGGCTTCGGCGATCGGCGCAAGTCGATGCTCGAAGACATCGCGATCCTGACCGGCGGCAAGGTGATCGCCGAAGAGCTCGGCATCAAGCTCGAGAACGTCACCCTCCAGGATCTCGGCCGCGCCAAGCGGCTCGTGGTCGACAAGGATAACACCACGATCATCGACGGCGCCGGCAAGAAGGCCGACATCGAGGGCCGCATCAAGCAGATTCGCGCCCAAATCGACGAGACCACCTCCGACTACGATCGCGAGAAGCTCCAGGAGCGGCTCGCCAAGCTGGTCGGCGGCGTCGCGGTGATTCGGGTCGGTGCGGCGACCGAGATGGAGATGAAGGAAAAGAAGGCCCGCGTCGAGGACGCGCTCCACGCGACTCGCGCCGCGGTCGAAGAGGGCGTGGTGCCCGGCGGCGGCGTCGCGCTGATTCGCGCTTCGTCCGCGCTGGAGGGCCTCCGCGCCGGCGAGGACGAGAAGGTCGGCATCGCGATCATCAAAAAGTCGCTCGAAGAGCCCTGCCGCTGGATCGCTTCCAACGCCGGATGGGAAGGCTCGATCGTGGTCGACAAGATCAAGAACAACAAGGGCGCCTTCGGCTTCAACGCCGCGAGCGAGGAGTTCGAAGACCTGATGAAGGCCGGCATCATCGATCCGACCAAGGTCGTGCGCAGCGCGCTGCAGAACGCCGCGTCGGTCGCGGGCCTGCTGCTGACCACCGAATGCATGGTCGCCGAGAAGCCCGATGACAAGGGCGGCGGCGGCGGAATGGGCGGTGGCATGCCTCCCGGCGGTATGATGTAACAACCGCCTCGCGTTGAGGTGGGTGTGGATGAGAAAAGCGGCGGCCGCGCAATCGGCCGCCGCTTTGTTTTGCGCAAACGTATCAGCCGAACTGATCGAGCCCGAAACGCCATGTACCGCCGGCGATTCGGGCCGCCTCCCGCTTACGCGCCGAGCCAATCGGCAAACGGGGTGTCATCCCGAGGTGAGCGAAGCGAAGCCGAGGGATCTACGCGAAGCGATTAGAGTTTGCGTTGCGCAAAGCCCTCCGCGCCCTCCACCAGCGCCGCGATCTCGAACCCCTCGCCGCGCCATCGCGGGACAAAACCAACGCCGCGATTTTTTGAACCCCTCGCCCGCATTACCGCGGGAGAGGGCAAGCGGCGCGATCCAATCGCTCCGGACCATTATCGCTTTTCGCGCCGCGCGGGTGAGGGCCCGGACAGATTCCTGTTTCTCGACGCACAGCCCCGAATTAACACCCTCGCCGGCCGGCCCCGAGTCGGTCAGCCTCGCCACAACATCAGATCGAGCTTCCCTTCTGTCTTTCGTCCTGGCTAGGACGCCCCAATAGCGGCCTGCTTTCAAGCACTCAACCATTCCTAAAAACTTTCGGTGGACAATATTCCGCCTACCGGGTAAGCAACACGGCGACCTTCTACTCCCCCTGGCGACCCGGCGCTTGTTCCTCGAAGCTGACTCTTCGGCTTCGCTCAGGATAAACTCCGCTGGAGGAACTTCCGACCAATGGCCTCGACGCCTTACCAGGGCAGGTGCCGGCCTTGGCCGAAGCCGCCCCGCGACGGCAGCCCGTTCCATCGCCTTGGCCACGCGGGAACCCAGACCCCGTCCATCCGTGGCCCTTCCCGACGCTCTCACCTTTTGCCGCCATACCTACGCCGTGGATACGCTGCGCGCCTTGTTTTCTGCGCCACCCCGGATGATCCTCTTTCTTCCAACAACGTATCGCTATAGGGCGACCCCGCGCTCCGCTTTGCGCGCCTGAGCCAAATCGAAAGCCAGCTGCATTCGCATCAGGTGTTCCATCTTCGGCCCAAACGCCTTCTCGACTCTCAAGCCCATCTCACTCGTAAGAGCCGCTTTCCCGTTCAGCAGGCTCGACAGCGCCTGCCGCCCGACACCGAGAACCCTCGCGGCCTCGGTGACCGTCAGTCCGAGCGGCTCAATCACCTCGCGGCGGATTAAACCGCCGACCTGCGGCGGATTCTTCATCGCTATAATTTCCAATGCCTCCTTCAGCCGCCGCCGAGACGTTCGCCGAGATTCGCCGAATAGAGGCCGTCGGCTTCCCACCCTGCACTGACGCTTGTATCCAAGCCCATCATTGCAGTAAAGTAGTCCCCTGGAAGGAACGACTTATGTCAATCGCTGCAACTCTGACGCCCCGTGAGGTCGCGGAACTGTCCGGCGCGTCAAAACGCATCGTCGAAAAGGCCATCGAAGAGGGTGTGCTGCGCGCCAGCTTCCGTGCCGCGCGAGGCGCAAGCCCGCAGGCCAGGCGGATGCTTCCGCTCCATGCCGTGGCTTACGCCGCGATCATATCGACGCTGGACCTGAAACTCACGGCTGCCCACAAGAAACGTTTGGTGGCCAGGCTTGCGCGCATCAAGCCGGCCGATGTTCGCAAGGCTCGGGTTGAGTTGGCGCCTGCCGTACAAATCGACGTGGGCCGTCTGGTTGGCGACGTCATGGATCGTGCTGCGCGATATCGTGCTACGCGCGACGCTTTAATCGTCATCGATCCGGCAATCAAAGGCGGGACTGCCGTGATTCGAGGTACGCGGGTCACGGTCTACTCGGTGCTCGGCCAGGTCGAGCACGGCGACACGATCGACGACATCCTTGCCGAGAACCGGATCTTTCGCGGGCAGCGGTCGCGGCCGCAATCATCTACGCCCGCGCGCATCCGCTCATGGGACGCCCGGGCGGGCGTCCGTGGGCCGATGCCGCGTGAAGCTGTTCATCGACGAGTGTCTGTCTCCTCAATTGGCAACCCGGCTCAATAAAACGGGCCGTTACGACGCGGTTCATCCGTTGCACGTTGGCCGCCGTGGCGAGCCGGACCGTCGGGTCCTTCAATGGTGTATCGCAGAGAATCGCGTAATCGTCACCGAAAATGCGCGCGACTTTCGCCGCTTGGTCGGCGATGCGGAAATTCATCCCGGGCTGATCATTTTGCCTGCGATCGATCGTGAGGGGACGTGGGCCTTGCTGAAGGCTGCGCTCACGTACCTTGAGAATCGAGGAGACCCGGCGAACGCCATCGTGAATCACGTCCTCGAAGTGGATCAGTCCGGAGCGATAAGATTTTTCGCATTGCCATGCACCTGAGCACTCGCACCATTCCGACGCGGCAGACTTCTCGCGCGTACGCAATGCGGACTTCCGGCGCATCAGCGTCGAACGCCTGATCGCGATGATCAATCGGCTCGGCTCGCGGGTGGATGTGAAAGTCAAAGTGCGCCGTGCAAGAGCAATAGCGGAAGTCGTCGCAGCGTAGGAAGAAAGGCCTCCGCACAAATCCCTTCGGGGATCAGGAGCCCAGCAGCGCAATCGCTCGCCGCCTTGCTTTTGTGCCAACGCGTCAGCCGCACTGATCGGGACGGGAACGCCAAGCATGGCCGGAGAGTTGTGCCGTTTTGCGCCTATCTACGCTGACCGGCCCTGGCGTCGCCGCGGAAACCGTTCAGCCCTTTGGCTGTTCAACTTTCTCGACTATGTACATAGTTGCAGATACGAACGTGAATGGACTTCGAGTGGGACGAGAAAAAGCGCGCGAGAAATCTGGCGGAGCACGGCCTGGATCTAATCGACGCAATCCCGCTGTTCGACGGGCGCCCGGTATTCACGTAACCGTCTCCCCGTCACGGCGAAGAACGCTTTGCCACCGTCGGGCCGTTGGCGACCAGATTTTTCGCCGTCGTGTGGACCGAGCGCGCAGCGGCCACCCGGCTTATTTCCTTCAGGAGAGCAAGAGATGCGGAAGAACGAAAGTATCGCGCGATTTTCGGCTGACAAGATCAGACGGAAAATTGCTCGTGGCGAGAGCAAGACCGATTGGAAGCGCGTCGACGCGATGTCGCAGGCGGAAGTTGAACGGCTCGCCGACCAAGACGAAGGGTCCTTGGCCGCACACTGGGAAAGCACTGTCATCGTTGGATTGCCGCCCGCCAAGCAAGACGTTCACATTCGTCTTGATGGCGATATCCTCGACTGGTTCAAGGCGCGCGGCAGAGGCTACCAGACCCGCATCAACGCGGTCCTGCGCGCTTTCGTCCAGACGCGGCAGCGGGTGGAACGCAAGCCCGCGACCCGAAGTCGGGCCCACCCCGCCAAGCATGCTACACGATAGGACAATTTCAATAACTCCAAAATGAATGAACCCGCGCGGCGGAAGGCCTCCGCCAAACCGCTCCGGAGATTAGGAGCTCGGCGCAATCGCCAACGAACCCAATCTCGCCAGCCGCCGTCGCTTCCCGAGAGCACCTTACCGCCTGGGCCACGTCCCCGTGGACGATAACGACGCGCGAAGACCGCCTCCAAATCCCCTTCCCGTCCCTTCGGCTCCGCTTAGGGCAAGCTTTTAGGGAAGGGGCCGGGGGTTAGATCCCCATCCCGCATATTGTCTGAAGATATCTTGGAGAGATATTATTCGAGCATAGATATGGAAGCTATTTCCCTCAAGCTCCCCGCAGATTCCTCAGAACCAGCGACCGCTGCGCCAAAGCCCTCGGCGTCCCGCGCGCGGAGTACATCCGCCGCGCCATCGAAAAGATGAATCGCGAGGCCGAGGCCAAGGCCCGCGCGATGCGGCTCGCCGATGCGTCGCGCCGTGTCCGCAAAGAGAGCATCCGGGTGAACGCGGAATTCAGCCGCATCGAACGCGATCCCGATGCCTAATTGGGACCGCCCTAAGCGCGGCGAGGTCTGGCTCGGGAAGCTTAATCGCAGCGGGGCACCGCGCCCGGCAAGACCCGGCCGGTGCTCATCGTTCAGGCCCAGGCACTCCTCGACGCCGCCCATCCCTCAACGATCGTGATCCCGTTGACCACCAATCTAATCGACGACGCCGCGCCGCTGCGAATCCGGCTCAAGGCTGCGGACAAGCTACGCCAACCCTCCGACCTTCTGATCGATCAAATTCGCGCCATCGACAACCGTCGACTGATCGAAGGTCCGCTGACCAGGCTGGATCAGGACGCGATGCAGCAAGTCGCCGACGCCATCCTGCAGACGCTCGACCTCGCCACTTAGCACCGACTGCACCGCGCGCCTTCGGCGGTGGCGCCAACCACGCGAACTGGCACACGCCGCGCCTCAGGGCCGTGGCGGCATCGCTAATCGCTACGGCACGCAGGCCTGGCCGGGATGGCTCGACCAGTAGATCAGGCAGCTTTGGACGGGCGTGATCACCGGCTTGGCCAGACCCAGAATCTCGCTCACGCTGCCACCTGACTCGTTCGCCACAAAAACGTTGCCGGATTCATCCAGCGCTATCCAGCGGGCAAGGTCGAACGCCGCGCCGGCGGGAGCGAAGTTGAGGCCGGCAGTATAACCGCTCGCCGCCGTCAGCTCGCTCACGCTGTTACCCTCGTTCGCCACAAAGACGTTGCCGGCTCCGTCCACCGCTATCGATTCGGGTTTGGCGAGCGACGCTGGCGAGGGCGCGAATTTAAGGCCCGTAGCGTAACCGCTCGCTGCCGTCAGCTCGCTCACGCTGCCGGGCGTCGGACTGCTCAGGAGGTTCGCCGCAAAGACGTTGTCGGATCCGTCTACCGCGATGGAGACCGGGAAGTCGAACGCCGCGCCCGGCGAGCCGGTGTTGCTGTTGTTGAAGTTCAGGCCGGTTGCGTAGCTGCTCGCCGCCGTCAGCTCGCTCACGCTGCCGTTCCCGTTGGCGTTCGCCACAAAGACGTTGCCGAATTCGTCCAGCGCTACCGAGACCGGAAAGCCGAACGACGCGCCTGGCAAGCCGGTGTTACTGTTGTTGAACTTCAGCCCGGTTCTAGCTGCTCCGCCGCGGTTAGCTCGCTGACACTGCCGAAGGCGCCGACGTTGTCGTTGTCGTTCGCCACAAAGATGTTGTCGGAATCCATCGAGCGCTATCGAGACCGGGAAGTCGGAACGCCGCGCCCGGCGAGCCGGTGTTGCCGTTGTTGAAGTTCAGGCCGGTTTCGTAGCTGCTGGCTGCCGTCAGCTCGCTCACGCTGCCGCTAGTGCTTACGTTCGCGATATTGGTCGCAAAGACGTTGCCGGACCCATCCAGCGCTATCGACTCGGGCCCGTCGAAGGCTGCGGCCGCGGGGGCGAAATTTGAAACCCGTGCGGTAATTGCTGGCCGCTGTCAGCTCGCTCACACTGTTGCCCTGAGATTCGCCGCAAAGACGTTGCCGGATTCATCCAGCGCTATCGAGTCCGGCGTGTCGAACGACGCGCCCGAGGGGGTAAAGTTGAGCGCGATCTCCCATTCGTCGGGCGCCGCTCCCAGCCCGGACGAACGGCGTACTCACAAACGCCAGTTCGTACAGCGCGCTCAGGTTATTCCCCGGGTTGGTAACTATCAGGTGCGCCGCCCCCAACGTGTCGGCGATGGTAGGAGTCCCCGAGCAGGAGCTGGTGTAGTTCAGCCCGGGGGTCGCGTCGCACATCACCGCCGCGCACGCGCTCGACGACGATCCGGAACTCTCGATGCATCCGGCCAGAATATTGGCCAACGTGTTCAGCCGCTCGAGCGCGTCGCAACTGGCTGGCGGCGGGCCCGACCCACACGCTGCGGCGGTGGGCAGGAAGCTCGACGGATTGCCGCTCACCGAAAGGTCGCTCGCATTCACGTCCGCCAGATTGACCACGCCGGCGTACGCGTTCGGTCAACCCGGTCGCGTTAGTCGACGACGTACCGATGGTATGCCCGGTCGAATCGAGGAACTGCGCCAGCGCCCACTGGGCCGCCGCCGTGGTCAGCTCGTTGACGGTGACGTGAGTGGCGGTCGAAAGGCTGCCGCACGGGCCAAGCGCGGCCATCAGTCCGATTGCCGAGTTGGCGCCCGCGCCTGCGTTGCCACCGCTCGCGGTGATGTAAGTCTCCGGATTTCCAGCCGGGCAGGTGTATGAGGCTACGGTGAAAGCGCCGTTGCCGGCCGTCGTGGCCGTCCCGATCGCGGTGGTACCCGAACCATAGCCGGTCGCGCCCGCCGCATACAGCGCCGACTGAGGAATTGGCTATCGGCGTCAGGCCGCCGAGCACCTGACCGCAAATTCCCGACGTACACGGGGTCTGCGTGGGCGTCGGCGTTGGAGTAGGCGTCGGCGTCGGCGTCGGGGTCGGCGTCGGGGTCGGCGTTGGCGTCGGTGTCGGGGTCGGCGTGGGTGTGGGCGTCGGCGTCGGGGTCGGCGTCGGCGTCGGCGTCGGGGTCGGCGTGGGCGTCGGGGTTGGAGTCGGCGTGGGCGTTGGAGTCGGCGTCGGCGGTTGGCGTCGGCGTCGGTGTCGGCGTCGGTGTCGGCGTCGGCGTCGGGGTCGGTGTCGGCGTCGGGGTTGGCGTCGGTGTCGGGGTCGGAGTCGGCGTCGGGGTTGGCGTCGGCGTTGGGGTCGGCGTGGGCGTCGGGGTTGGAGTCGGCGTTGGCGTCGGTGTCGGGGTCGGCGTGGGCGTCGGGGTTGGCGTCGGTGTCGGGGTCGGAGTCGGCGTTGGGGTTGGCGTCGGCGTTGGGGTTGGAGTCGGAGTCGGTATCGGAGTTGGCGTTTGCGTCGGGGTTGGGCTGGGCGAGGGGGTCGGGGTCGGCGTCGGCGTCGGCAGCGGATTGAGCGCCTTGAGCGCCAGCGCCACCGTGGCCCAGTCGCCGTCGCTCATGGCGCCACTGTCAGCCGCCACCGAACCCGCGGCGCCGAGCAGCAGGTCGCCTCCCGCTTGGCCGTAGTTGACGAACCCGACGTACTGGGTGAGAGCACGGCTGGTGAGGTTCGCCGGGAGCGCCAGACTACCCGCGTCGGTGCCGCCGAACAGGCCTACGTACATGTCAGTGAAGTGCGTGGTCGTGAGCGCTGCGAGGGTCGGGCTGGTGCTGGCGCCCGAGTCGGTCGAGAAGGCGTCGATCGGCGTGTTCGGGTCGACCCCGCGGTACGCCAGCATCGCGCCCGACTCGAAAGCGATGGTGCTGAAGGTCCACAGGTAGTGCGTGCCGGCCGTGTCAGCCGCGGTGGCGATCCGGTACCACACTGCGACCTCGCCCAAACCGCTGCTGGCGGGCGCCGCCTGGAGGAAGCTCCAATCCGCTGGCGCCGTTGCGGTTGCAAGCGCGGAGAACGAGTAATAGGCGAGCAACAGATCGCCGCTCTGGATAGCGGTGGGAGCGGTCTGGATACCGTTACCGGCCCCAGTGGTAGTCGAACCGATAAAAGTGATGTTGGCCGGCCCAGGGGTTGGAGTGGGCGTCGGGGTCGGTGTGGGCGTCGGGGTCGGGCTTGGCGTCGGGGTCGGTGTTGGCGTCGGGGTCGGCGTCTGAGTCGCCGCGGGTCCGAACTTCGTCGCGGAAAGGCTCACTGTCTGAGGGTCGTTCGAGGCGTTATCTTTGATCGTCAGCAGGCCACTGACCTTGGCGCCCTTGGCATTCTTCGCGTTCGCGGGGCTGAACGTCACAACGATCTGGCAAGCGCCACCGGCGGCGGCCAGAGTTTCCAGGCAATCCTGGGAGGCCGAGAATCCAGCCCCGCTGGCGGTGATCTTGGTGACGTCGACTGCGACCTTACTGGCGTTCGTAAGACTGACCGAGTTCTGGCTGATCGTGCCCGCCTGGACTCGGCCGAAAAATAGCGACTTCGGCGCGAAGGTAAGCTTGCCGCGCGGGGCTATTTTCTCAGGCACGTCCGAAGCGCTCGAGGCCGTCAGAGCCGTCCCCAATAGCAGGAGGCCAACGACGAGCGACACTACGCCTGCAATTTTGCCGTGCCGAGACTGCGCGCCGAGCGGTAGGCGCAATTCAACTGGGATTTCCGTCTTGCATCTCCGGTTTCAACTCCCCCTGGCCAAACCGCCTACCGCGGCAAAGTTTCAGGCCGTTTCCGTCCACGGTACTTCGACGGCGCGAGAAGGAAATAAATTCGCGTCTGGAGGAAGCAAGAAATTATCATCTTTCCAATCGACTTTACCAATCGATTCCGCGGACCGTCCTCCTCACTCACCAGGTGTCACCGGAAAAGCTCCGCAGCCTACGTAACAGCCGCCTTGCGTTGACGTGGTGTGGATATCAAAAGCGGCGGCCGAGCAATCGGCCGCCGCTCTGTTCTGCCGCCTGTCGCGATCGCGAGCATGATCCGCCGCCGCTGTCCGGTTTCGCGACAGCTTTGCGCTTCGGCTATGCGCCCCTGACGCCGCAAATCTTGCGCAGCGCCGGTCTTTCTTGATGCGTCGCCCGCGACGCCCTTGGCCTGCCGCTTGCTCTACCGATCATCGAGGCCGATTTTTGCAACGTTCGCAACTAAAAGCGGGGACTATGCTGGTACGCGCGCTCGTAGTCGATGACTCGATGTTCATTCGCGTCCTGATCCGCCGCCAACTCGAGCGGATCGGATGCACGGTCGTGGCCGAAGCCGAAAACGCTTCGCAGGCGCTCTCCCTCTTCCGCAGCCTCAAGCCCGACCTCGTCACGCTCGACGTGGTGATGGCTGAGGCGGACGGAACCGACTCGCTGACCGCGCTGCGCGCGATGCGCCAGGAGATCCCAACGCCCAGATCATTCTCATGACTGCCATGCCGTTTGAGGAAAGCCGCGCCGCCTTCTTGAGCGCCGGTGCCCAGGACTACGTGGTCAAGCCGTTCGACAATGCCACCTTCGAGCGTATCCGGCGCCGTCTCGCCGCGCTCTTTCCACAACTGGGGAACGGCGCTGCGCCCGCCGAAGTCTCGGCGCGCCGATCCACGCCATGAGAGATGACGCTGTCGCCCGGAATCTCGAGCAGCTCATGGAGGCCGCATCGGCCCGCGCTTCCGTCGCTCTAAGCCAGCTCTTAAACGGCGAGATCCGGGTCCGATGCTGCCGGCTTTATCACGCCGACTGGCGCGAGGCGCTGCTCGAAAGCCTCAACGGCCGCGATCATCTGGTGACCGTCAGCCAAACCGCCTTCGGCAAGGAACCGGTCACCGTCTCGCTCGCGATCGATTACAGCCTGATCGGCTCGATGCTCGATCTGCTCCTGGGACGGCACGGCGCTGCGCCATTGCCGGAGAGCGACGAGCCCGCGGCGCCTTTCGACCCGTGCGAGATCGACGCGCTCAAGGAAGCCGCCAATATCGTGACCGGCACCTGTATCGCGGTGCTGGAGCACGAACTTGGCCTCACCGGAGTTTCGTTGCCGTCGTTCGGGGAACAGCTGTCGCCGGCCGATCGCGTCTACCGGCTCCTGCCTGACCCGCAATCGATCTGCATCAACTCGCGGCTCACGGCGTCCGCCCGTCCGCTCGAAATCGTCCTGATGATGTCGATCGCCGGGCCCGCCGAGCGATCCGCCGCGGCGGCGAGCGGCGACGCTACTCCCGCGGCCGCACCGGAAGACGTTCCACGTCCGGCCGATAACCCGGCACGCAGTTGACGTACGCGACCCATCCCGCGTGATCGCTCGCATAGAGCGGCGCCGGGGTTCCGCAATAAATCGCGCGCGTCGGGCCCTGCGAAACGTCGTGGAACACGTGCACATGGCCCAGCGCGATATAATCGTAGCCGCTGGCCTCGATCTCCGCGGCCGTGATCGGTGACGAGCGCGGCATGTCGCCCTCCGTCATGAAGTAGCCGTGCGCCAGCGCGATGTTCCACACTCCGGGCTCGGGCGCCGGCATTCCGGCCAGCGGCCGGTAGTCGGGCGAATGCTCGACCAGCGCGCGTCCCCATACGCGCGCCGTCAAATCCGGGAAACTCAAGCATGCTCCCGGTCGGTTCGAGGATCAGATGCAGGTTGCGCGGCAGCGCGCTCTGCGGCAGCGCGGCGTAGATCGAGCGCTCGTCGTGCGCGTCATGATTGCCGGGAATCATCACCACCCGCATCTGCGCGCGCCCGATCTCCTCCAGCGCGAACTTGAGCGCCCCTTCGCTGATCCGGCTCGAATCGAACAGATCGCCGACGATCAATAGCAGGTCCGCGCCGCGGCCGTTCGCGATCTCGATCACCTCGCTGAAGGCGGCCCGCACCAGGCTGCGCAAGCGCTCGCCGTGCCGATCGGAACCGAAGCTGTCGGTCTCCAGATGGACGTCCGAAGTGTGAACGATTCGTAACGGTTTGCGCGCTGCCATCGAGGTGTTCCCGTACTCGTAACATACTGGACTGCCCGCGCGCATTCCAAGTTCGCCTCCTGACAGATAGACTGTAGGCCGCACTCGTCAGGAGGCTCTGCGCGCCGTGATCGTCGTAATGAAGGCCCATGCGACCGAAGTCGAAATTCAGGACATCGTCCGGATGGTCGAGCAGCTCGACTATCGCGCGCACATCATCCGCGGCGTCGAGCGCACGGTCGTTGCCTGCGTCGGCGATGAGCGCGGCGGGCATCAGCTCGGCCATCTCGAATCGGTGGCCGGCGTAGAGCGCGTCATGCCGGTGCTGCAACCCTACAAATTGGCGAGCCGCGAGGTCCGCCCTGAAGGCTCGTTGATCAATGTCAGCGGCGTTGAGATCGGCGGCAAACGCCTGACCGTGATCGCCGGTCCCTGCGCAGTCGAAAGCGGCGAGCAGGTCGGCCTCGCCGCTGAGGCGGTCAAGCGCGCCGGCGCCCATCTGCTGCGCGGCGGCGCTTTCAAGCCCCGCACTTCGCCCTATTCGTTCCAGGGGATGGAGGGCGAAGGGCTCAAGCTGCTGGAGACCGCCGGCCGCAAGGTCGGCCTGCCGGTAGTCAGCGAGATCATGGACGCCCACGATATCGAGCTGGTCGCCGAGCACGCCGACATGCTTCAGGTCGGCGCCCGCAATTCGCAGAACTTCTCCCTGCTGCGCCGGCTCGGCAAGCTCCGCAAGCCCATCCTGCTCAAGCGCGGGATGTCCACCCGCCTCGATGAGTTCCTGATGGCGGCCGAATATATCCTGTCCGAGGGCAATCCCGACGTCGTGCTATGCGAGCGCGGCATCCGAACTTTCGAAACCGCCACGCGCAACACCCTCGACCTGAACGCCGTCCCGCTGCTCAAGGCGCAATCGCATCTGCCGGTCGTGGTCGATCCCAGCCACGGCACCGGTATGTGGTCGCTGGTCACGCCGATGGCCCTGGCGGCGGTCGCCGCCGGCGCAGACGGTCTCCTCATCGAAGTGCATCCGTCGCCCGAGCACGCCCTCTCCGACGGCCCCCAGCAACTCCGCCCCGCCACCTTCATGCACCTGATGGCAGCGCTAAAGCCAGTAGCCGAAGCCGTCGGCCGCTCCCTGTAGAACCAGTCTCCCCACCTCTCCCGCTCAGTTGCGGGAGAGGCGGCTCGCGCCCGCGCCGGTGGCGAGGAACGCGCGAGCGGTGACGGTGCGACTCCTCACCTCTCCCTGATCAGCGCCGCCGCCCTTCCTCACCTCGCCCTGACCGGGAGAGGTCGCGCGAGCATCGCGAGCGCGGGTGAGCGACTGTGTTGGGAGTCAAGCAGTGGGGCGCGTTGCCCACAGGGTCCACAGGCGCTGGGATTGTGGGGAGTATCCCGCCTGTGGACTTATGGGCAACGGGCCGGTGGCTTAAGCGGGATTTGGACATGGCGGGCTCCAAGGGGTGTGATGTTTGAGCATGGCGTTGAGGATCAGCAGGAGCTTGCGCATCACGGCGACCAAGGCGACTTTGTGGGGCTTGCCGCTGGCGCGCAGATGTTGGTAGTAGGGCCGCAGCACCGGGTTGCAGCGGATGCCGCTCAACGCGCTCATGTACAGGACGCGCCTGAGTTCGGCGCGGCCGCCGGCGATCATTCGCACCCCGCGCAGCTTGCCGCTGTCATGGTTCAAGGGCGCCACGCCGACCAGTTTGGCGACCTCGCCCCGATTAAGCCGTCCCAACTCCGGCAGGCGCGCCAACAGCGCGGCGCACCGCAGCCGTCCCACCCCGGGCACGCTGGTCAGAGCCTCGCTCTTTTCGCGGAACAGTTCCGAGCCGCGTACGGCCTGATCGATATCGTGGTCGAAGCGCTTGATCTGCCTGCGCAGGTAGTCGATATGACCATTGATACCGCGGTGCAGAGGCTTAGGCGCATGCTCGAGGCGGCGGCGCTGGCGGTCAGCATCTCGACCAACTCCGCGCGCCGCGTGCACAGCGCCTTAAGTTCACGAGTCTGCTGGTCGGGCAGTTCACGCACCTTCAGTTCCGGCCGCTGGGCAAACTGCGCCAAGAGCTGCGCGTCGAGCCGGTCGGTCTTGGCTAGTTGCCCGACGCTGCGGGCAAAGTCCCGCGCCCAGCGCGGATTGACGACCACCACCGGCAAGCCCTCGGCGTACAGCGCGGCGGCCACCAGCGCTTCGTAGCCGCCGGTCGCCTCCAGCACGATCCGGGTGCAGCCCAGCGGCTGGAGCCGTTTGACCAGGCGGGCCACCGCCCGCTCGTCGTTGCCTTCCCAGAACGACTGGCCGCCCGGACTGATCGCTACTTCCAGTCGCTCTTTGGAAACATCCACGCCCACGTATACGCCCTGCTGCTCCATGACCGCCTCCCAGTTGGCCGCGCGAGTCCCGCCTTGCGCATTTCGACTTGGCCCGAGGCCGGTTCCTGCGACTGTTCGGACTTTCGCCCGGCGATAGTTGCGGCGCGGCGATTCCTGCTCACCCACGGCCTCAGCCGGCCCAGGGTCCCGCGATTTGCCGCGCCTGCAACTATCTTGCGATGTGATCTGTGAGATACAAGGGTAAGCCCGCCCACGTCTCGCATCCGCTAAACCCGCGCACCCGCTCGTGATACTCTGATTCCCGCCACGTGAATCAAAGCCGCATCAAGCCCGCTGCTCTCAGGCCCGGCGATACCGTTGGTGTGATCGCGCCCGCCGCAGCGATCGACGCCGAATTCCTCGAACGCGGAGTGAACGCGCTCGCGGCCCACGGCTTTCGGGTCAAAGTCTCGAAGCACGCGCTGAGCCGCGACGGCATCCTCGCGGGCAGCGACCGCGAACGCGCCGCCGAGCTGGCCGCCGGCTTCGCCGATCCCGAGATCAAAGCAATCTTCGCCGCGCGCGGCGGCTACGGCTCCGGACGCCTGTTGCCAATCCTCGACTTCGCCGCGCTCGCGCGCACGCCCAAGATTTTCGTCGGCTTTTCCGACCTGAGCTTTCTCTTGAACGCAATCGTCGAACGCAGCGCGATGGTCTGTTTTCACGGCCCGATGGCCGGGCCGGCCTATGCGCTCTCGCGCCGCTCCTTCGACCATCTGGTGCGCCTGCTTGGCGGCGAGCTCGAGAGCTTTGATCTCGAAGCCCGTGCCGCGGTGCGGCCCGGCGCCGCCGAAGGCGAAGTGATCGGCGGATGCCTCTCCGTGGTGGTCGCGATGCTCGGCACGCCGTGGGCGCCCGACTTCACCGGCAAGATTCTCTTTCTCGAGGACACCGGCGAGAAGGCCTACCGAATCGACCGGATGCTGGTGCAGCTCAGGCAATCCGGCGCGTTCGCCAGGCTGGCGGGAATCGTCTTCGGCGGCCTGCCCGCGCCCGAGGGCGGCGATCAGGAGCGCGCCCTCGTCGCCCGCTTTATCGCCGAGCAGACCGCCGATTTTGCGGGCCCGGTCCTGATGGGGATCGAGGCCGGCCACACCACCGAGAATCTCGCGCTACCGTTTGGCGTGCGCGCGCGGCTCGATTCGCGCGCCCTGAAACTCAAGTTCCTGGAACCGGCAGTTAGTTAAAGTGGAGCTTTAACTTGGATTGGTCCCGAGTCGAACGCGGATTCGCTGAAGCGGTCGAGCAGGAGGTTATTCCCGGCGCCACGATCGTGGTCCGCCGCGGCGACGCGATCGCCTTCGAGGGCGCCTTCGGCTTCCGCTCGATCACTCCCGACCGCCAGCCGATGCGCATCGAGACCGTCTTCGACCTGTCGTCGCTGACCAAGCCGCTGGCGACCACGATCGCCGTCATGATGCTGATGCGCGACGGCAAGCTCCGCCTCGACGATCGCGTCACGCGCTTCTGCCACGATTTCGGCGTGCACGGTAAGGTCCGTATCACGTTCCGCAATCTGCTCGCGCATTGTTCGGGGCTCGCGGCCTGGCGGCCGTTCTACGCGCAGATCGCCGAGATCGAGCGCGGCGGCAAGGTCAATTTCATGGCCAGCCGCGGCGCCAAGGAATACGTCTACGAGCAGATCCATCGCGAGAAACTCGACGCGCCGCCCGGCCACCAAAACCATCTACTCGGATCTGAACTTCATGCTGCTGGGCGAAGTGATCGAGCAGATCGGCGGCGTCGCGCTGGATCGTTTCTGCCGCGACAAGATCTACCGCCCGCTCGGCTTGCGCGCCTCGGATTTCATCGACATCTCGATGGTCCGCACGCGCCGGCTCGAGCCGGTGCCCGAGATGTTCGCGCCGACCGAGGTCTGCCCCTCGCGCAAGCGGCTGCTGGTCGGCGAGGTCGACGACGAGAACGCCTATGCGATGGGCGGCGTATCGGGCCACGCGGGACTGTTCGCGCCGGTGCGCGAAGTCGATCGCATCGCGTGCGAGCTGCTCGCTAGTTACCACGGGACTTCCGATTTCGTGCCGCAGAAAGTCCTGCGCGAGTTCTGGACCCGCGATACCGCCGTCGAGGGCTCGACCTGGGCGCTGGGATGGGACACGCCGTCGCCCGCAACTCTCCAGCTCGGGCCGGCACTTCTCGCCCGCCGCGGTCGGTCACCTGGGTTTCACCGGCACCTCGATCTGGATCGAGCCCGAGCGCAAACTCGCGATTTCGCTGCTCACCAACCGCGTGCATCCGCGCCGCGATAATCAGGCGATCCGCGACTTCCGCCCCAAGATTCACGACCTGGTGATGGAGACGCTCAACACCGGATGAACCCGGCGACCGCTCAGCCTCCCGCCGGCGCCCAAAATCCAGTCAAGGATCCGGTCTGCGGGATGAACGTGAATCCCGCCACTGCGCATTACTCGAACACGTTCGAGGGCGACACCTTTTACTTCTGCTCCGCCAGATGCCGCGACCGGTTCACAGCCGACCCGGCGCAGTACTTGAAAACCGCTCCTAAAGCCGTTTCCCCTCTCCGCGTCGGAGAGGGGCCAGGGGTGAGGTCCGCTTCGCAATACACCTGCCCGATGCATCCGGAGATCGTGCGCGACGCGCCGGGGCCCTGTCCGATCTGCGGGATGGCGCTCGAGCCGCGCACCGTCGCCCTCGATTCTGCGTCCAATCCCGAGCTGACCGACATGAGCCGCAGGCTCTGGATCTGCGCGCCGCTCGCGCTCGCTACACTGGCGCTCTCAATGTCCGATTTGATCCCCGGCGAACCGATGCGCCGGGCGCTCGGCGCCGGCACGGTCGTCTGGCTTCAGGCGGCGCTCGCCACGCCGGTCGTGCTCTGGGGCGCGGCGCCGTTTTTCGCCCGCGCGTGGCGCTCAGTCGTCAGTCGCAACCTCAACATGTTCACGCTGATCGGTCTCGGCGTCGGAATCGCATACGCGTACAGCGTCGTTGCCGTCGCGATGCCCGGGTGGCTGCCTGACTCCGCCCGCGCAATGGGCGGCCTGCCGCAAGTCTATTTCGAAGCCGCGGCGGTGATCACCGCGCTCGTCCTGGTCGGTCAGGTGCTGGAGCTCCGCGCGCGCGATCGCACCGCCGGCGCGATTCGCGCCCTGCTCCGCCTCGCGCCCCGCACCGCGCGCCGGATTCGTCCCGACGGCAGCGACGAAGATATTGCGCTCGATCAGGTCGCGCCGGGCGATCGGCTGCGCGTCCGCCCGGGCGAGAAGATTCCCGTCGATGGCGTAGTGCTGGAAGGATCGAGCGCCGTGGATGAGTCGATGATCAGCGGCGAGCCGATCCCGGCTGCGAAGGCCGCCGGCGACTCAGTAATCGGCGCGACCGTTAACGCGACCGGCACCTTCGTGATGCGCGCCGAGCGCGTCGGCGCCCACACGCTGCTGGCGCAAATCGTCGTGATGGTATCGGACGCGCAGCGCAGCCGTGCGCCGATCCAGCGGCTGGCCGACGCGGTCGCGTCGTGGTTCGTGCCGGCCGTCGTGTTGGCCGCCGCGATCACCTTCGCACTGTGGACTTTGCTCGGACCCGAGCCGCGCCTCGCGCACGCGATCGTAGCCGCAGTCGCCGTGCTGATCGTCGCCTGCCCCTGCGCACTGGGACTCGCCACGCCGATGTCGATCATGGTCGGCACGGGCCGCGGCGCTGCCGCCGGCGTGCTGATCCGGAACGCCGAGGCGCTCGAACTCCTGGAAAAGGTCGATACGCTGCTGGTCGACAAAACCGGCACCCTCACCGAGGGCAAACCGCGCCTCGTCACGCTCCTCGCGCTTGCGCCCGCCAACGATGACGACCTACTGCGGCTGGCGGCCAGCCTCGAACGCGGCAGCGAGCATCCGCTGGCCGCCGCGATTGTAGCCGGCGCGACCGCCCGTAGTTTGCCGTTGGCCGACCCCGCCGGCTTCCGCTCGGTCACCGGCCAGGGCGTGAGCGGCACGATCGCGGGCCATGCGGTGATGCTCGGCAATCAGAAGTTCATCGCCGCCGCCGGAATCGATCTGCACGCCCTCACCGCACGCGCCGACGCACTCCGGCAGGACGGACAGACCGTGATGTTCGCCGCGATCGACGGCCGCGCGGCCGGACTGCTCGGCGTCGCCGATCCGATCAAACCCTCGACTCCCGAGGCCGTGCAGGCGCTGCGCGCTGACGGGATTCGAATCGTGATGCTCACCGGCGACAGCCGCGTCACCGCCGAGGCCGTCGCGGGCCGGCTCAGGCTCGACGGCGTCGAGGCCGAGGTCACGCCCGAAGCCAAAGCCGCGGTGGTGAAGCGCTTTCAGTCGCAAGGACGGATGGTCGCTATGGCGGGCGACGGGATCAACGACGCACCGGCGCTCGCGCTTGCGCAAGTCGGAATCGCAATGGGCACCGGGACCAACGTCGCGATGGAGAGCGCCGGGCTGACCCTGGTCAAGGGCGACCTGCGTGGAATTGTCCGCGCGCGACGCCTCAGCCGCGCGACAATGCGCAACATCCGCCAGAACCTGTTCTTCGCCTTCATCTACAATGCGCTCGGAATTCCGATCGCCGCCGGAGTGCTCTATCCGGTCTTCGGGATGGGGCTGAGCCCAATCCTGGCGAGCGCCGCGATGAGCCTGAGCTCGGTCTCGGTGGTCGGCAACGCGTTGCGCCTGCGCCGGGTGGCGCTTTAGATCGCAGTTTGCCGCGATGCCAATCGAAGTCTCATCGGAGTCCGCGGCCCGGTTCGCCGCCGTGCCCGCCACGATTCGGCACATCCATTTGATCGGGATCGCCGGAACCGCGATGACTGCGCTGGCCGGGATGCTCGCCACGCGCGGCTTTCGCGTCACCGGCTCGGACGACCAGTTGTACGAGCCCGCCGCGTCGCTGCTGCGGCGCCTGGGAATCACGGTCGCGCCTGGCTTCGGCTCGCGTAATCTTTTGCCCCCGCCCGACCTGGTGATCGTCGGCAACGTGATCCCGCGCGCCAATCCCGAAGCCCAGGCGCTGCTCGCCGGCGCGATTCCTTACCTCTCGATGCCCGAGGCGCTGTGGCATTTTTTTCTGCGCGACCGGCGCGTCCTGACGGTGGCTGGAACGCACGGCAAGACCACTTCGACCGCGATGATGGCGCATGTGCTCACCAGCGCCGGGCGCGACCCCTCGATGCTGGTGGGCGGAATGGCGGTCGACTTCCAGTCGAACTACCGCCTCGGCGGCGGTCCCGATTTCGTTATCGAGGGCGACGAATACGATACCGCCTTCTTCGACAAGGGCCCGAAGTTCCTCCACTACCGGCCCACCGGCGCGATCATCACCTCGGTGGAATTCGATCACGCCGATATCTATCGCGACCTCGACCACGTGAAGTCGTCGTTCCGCAAACTGGCCGACCAGCTTGATTCGGATCGCGTGTTGGCGGTCTCGGCCGATTCACCCGCCGCGATCGAAGTCACCGCTTCCACGCGGGCGCGGCGAATTACGTTCGGCCTGGACGCCGGCGATTTTCGCGCGATCGACTTACGGATCGAGGCCGCCGGCGCCCGCTTCGCGATCACGCGCGAGGGACGGCGCGTGGCCGAGAACGCGCGCCTGCCGATTGGCGGCCGGATGAATGTCGCAAATGCGCTGGGCGTCTTCGCGCTGCTCAGCGAGTTCGGGCTTGCGCCCGAGGAGAGCCTCGCCGGATTCGCCTCGTTTAGCGGCGTCGCGCGGCGCCAGGAAGTGGTCGGCGAAGCCGCCGGCATCACCGTGCTGGATGATTTCGCGCATCATCCGACCGCCATCCGCGCGACGCTCGAGGCCGTCGGCGATCGGTTCGCGCCGCGCAGGATTCTCGCCGCGTTCGAGCCGCGCTCCAACACCAGCCGGCGCAACGTCTTTCAAGCCGACTTCGAACGCGCTTTCGATCGCGCCGCGCGCGTCTACCTCGGTCCGGTCTACTTCAAGCCCAGTGATCCGATTCCCGAAGCCGAGCGGCTTCACATTGAGCCGCTGGCGCGCGCGATCACTCAGCGCGGCCCGCTTGCGATCGCCTGCGAATCACCCGTCGCCATTCTCGAACGGATCCTCGAGGATTCGCGTCCCGGCGACATTGTAGTGTTCATGTCGAACGGTCCGTTCGACAATCTCCCGCGCCGGCTGCTGGCCGCGCTCAAAGCGCGCGGCAGCTAGCGCGGGGGTTTGCGTTCCTGCGGCAGGCGAGCCCGCAATCCTCTCGCCAGCCTGATCACGAAGCCGATCGCGATACCTGCGTACGCATGCCAAGCTTGCATGGGTAAATCGAAAACGCTAGTCGAGATTCGTCGGGTCGGGAACGGTCGAATCGCGTGAGGTTTCGGCGCCCGTAATCGTGGGGCACGCGCGGCCCGGTGGATCGGCGACAGTCGCGATGATGACCATGACGTTGCGAGACGACGGAAAATGAGTGAAACGCGGCAGCGCGGCGGGGCGCCAATCGAGTTCTGGTTCGACTTTGCTTCGGGCTATGCCTATTTCGCCGCGCTCGAAATCGAGGCGCTGGCCGAGCGCCACGGTCGGACGGTCACGTGGCGGCCTTTTACGCTCGGCGCCGCGTTCAAAGTCACCGGCGCGCAAGGGCTGAGCCGCACGCCGCTCAAGCGCGACTATGCGCGTCGCGACTGGCAGCGCCTCGCAAGGCTCAAGGGCGTCCCCTTCAACCTGCCGGAAAATCATCCAAGAACCGGATTGCCGGCGATCCGTGCCTTTTATTATCTCGAGCGAAAGGATGCGCACGCCGCCGCCGCCTTGGCAAAGCGCATTATCATCGGTTACTTCCAGAATGGCCTCGATACCGACGATCCCAACGCCATCGCCGCCGCGGCGGCGCCCCTCGGGATCGACCGGGATATCGTCCTGGCGGGTATCGCCGATCCCGAGGTGAAGATCATCGCGCGCCAGCAAGGCGAGCAGGCGGTCGCCCGCGGCGTGTTCGGCTCGCCCTGGATCTTCGTCGACGACGAGCCTTTTTGGGGCAGCGATCGGCTACAGATGGTCGAGCGGTGGCTCGAGAACCCATGGTAGGGGCCGCCGCCGATCGACAAACTGCCGCGCCGCCTCCTGGCCGCGCTCAAAGCGCGCGCGGCGGCTAGCGTGGGGGCTTACGTTCCTGCGGCAGGCGCGCCCGCAAGCCTCTCACTAGCCCGACCACGAAGCAGATCGCGATAGCTGCGTACGCATGCCAAGGTTGCATGTGCAAATTGTCCAGCTCCCGGTCTGCGAGTACTCCGGCAGCGGGCGGCGGACAATTGGCACTAATGCCCGGTTGTGCGGGAAAAACTGCCGACCCCGGGAATTGCGGCGCGGCGGCTAAGGCTGCCCAAGGCCGGTAGCCGGTACGATTGACTGCTCGGACGAGCCCGCCTCGGCGAGTTTCCATCCGTACTCGAAGGCGGTCGCCCGCTGATCGCTGGATCCGTGGCTATTGCCGCCCACGAAATCGTCGCCGACCGTACGGAAGTAGTCCTTGATGTCCGCCGGCTGAATCCGCAGATACGACATCGTGTAGCCGGAGAAGCGATCGGCCTCGAGCTCGCGTTCATCGCTCGTGAGCTTCGCGCGCTCCGGAGCGAAATCATTGTGCACTTCGTGGCCGATTTCGTGCGCGAAGATCGCGTAGACCATCGGCTGGACCTCGCGCGCCTCCTTGATATTCATCCAGCCGTTGAGCAGCCCGTTCATCACCTCGGGATGGTAGAAAATGCAGCCCCCCTCCCTCGCGTGCGGTCCCAGCGCCTGAACCGACTGGTAGACCTTGACGTCCGAGTCCCAGACCCGATTGATCTGCGCGACGATCTGCTGCACCTGCGCGGAGGCTGCCACGGCCTTCTCGCCGCAAGCGACGACCACCCGCCCGCCGTTGGCCGATGCGGCGTCCGGCGCCGGAGCCATGTCCGGCGGCGTGGACATCTGGGCGTCCGGGCGCGGCGGTTGCTCCTCCTGCGGCGGAGCACTGACGACCTCCCAGTCGCCGTCGGCGTCGCCGGCCCACGCGGTGAGCGGGAACGTGATACTGGCGGCGACGCACAACGCCGCCGCGATCAGAGCTTGCTTGATCGCTCGCATCTCGGCCCCGCTCATCTAAGCCCGGCCATCATGACATAAGCCTACTTAGTGTAATGAAATGACGCCAGCGAGGCTGGTACGGCCGGGGGGCCGCGCGCCCCGCCCGTCAGGGCGCGGATGCGCCGGGGGTCGCGGCCGCCTGCGCTCGCCGATCGGCCGCCTGCGGCGGCGTCCAGGCCAGACCGATCTGCCGCATCACGATCCGGTCGGCATCGGCGCCCGCCGCTGCGATCAGGCGCTGGAGCGGCTCCTCCATCGGTTCCCGCGAGAGCTTGAACGTCCCCCAGTGAATCGGCACCAAATATTGCGCGCCGCTCTCGCGGAACATCTCCCACACCTGCTCGGGGTTGGCATGATTCCAGATGAACGGATTGTAGGCGCCGATCGAGAACGCGGCGACTTCCGGCGGATTGGTGTGGAGCCTGCCGAACAATCCGGTCCGCGCGCTGTCGCACGCCAGCAGCATCCGATGGCCGTTCTTCTCGAGCACGTAGCTGTTGAAGCCGTAGTCGATGCCCCACGGCCAGCGCTTACCCCAGTGCGCCGCACCCATCGCGGTGATCGTAAGCCCGTTGATCTCGGTGTGCTCGCCCCATTTGAGCTCGCGCACATCCGCGAAGCCCAGCGGCGCAATCAGTTCCTTGCAGCGATCGCACGCGACCACCACCGCGTTTTTTGGCAGCGTCTTGAGCGACGGCAGGTCGAGATGATCCATGTGCGCATGCGTAATCAGGATCACATCGACGGATTGCAGATCGGACGGCGCCAGCGGCGGCGCAGTATGGCGTCCCGGCCCGATCGTGAACAGCGGACCGAGCGCGAGCCCGACCCGCTCGAACAACGACGGATCGCTGATCACGCGCACGCCGAAGTAGTCCATCAGCAGCGTCGCGTGACCCAGATTGGCGATCGTGAGCTGATCGTCGCGCCAGCTCGAAGGTTCAAGCCGCGCCGGATTCCCGTTGCCGTCGAGGTTCTGTGCCAAGGCCCTTCCCGATCCCGCCACGATAAGCGCCAGCGCCGCGGCCGCAATCAGGCCCGCCGCGCTCGCGCGCGCGCGCCGCGAATGCTCACGACGTGGCGGGAAAGCACGGCAGCTTCTGCGCGACCGCATAGTTATAGGTCCGCCCGTCCCACTGAAAGGTGCCGTCGGCGGGTCCGAAAAAACTAATGAAACTGATCACCTGCTCGTTCTCGGCGCTCCCGTCCGCTTCGGCCGGCGCGAATACCAGGTAGCGCGCCTTCGCGTCGGCGAGCGCGGTCGGGAGCGGAGGAGTGAAGTCCATCTGATAAATCTCGGACCCCGACCGCCAGCCGCTGGTCGCGAAGTTCTTTCCCGTGACTACCGACCAGTTTGGCGCGGCCGAAGTCCCGCTCAGACTCCATTGCCGGATTTCGATACCGTCGGCGGCCTGCCGCACCTCGGTCACGTACGGAGGTCCACTGCGCAACTGCTCGCATTTGCCGGCGTCCTCCTCTTTGGTGTCGGTTGGATGCCCGGTCGCGGATTGCCCGACCGCGATGGTTGCCCCCTCGGTGACCCCCTCCACCGCTTGCAGTCCCATCGGCACCACCGACAGGCCTAATCCCAGCAACGAGCATCCGGCCGCCAAGGACGCGGCCGCAAGCGCGACCGCGATCATCCCGCGGCGCCGAATCGCTCGAAGGTCGATGAGACCGGCTCGGGCGAATCGCATCAGCGCAGGAAATCCTGCGTCACGTAGGTCTTGCCGTCGGCTGAGCGAGCGATTCCGACCCCGGATTCGGTAAACGCGGGCGAGAGCAGGTTGGTCCGATCGGTACTGGCGAGCCATCCCTTGAGCGCGCGCTGCGGCAAGCCGTCGGCGTCGCGAGAGTCGTCCATGTAGATGTTCTCGGCCAGTTGTTGGTATTCGATCCCGACGCCGCGCAGGCGGTCGGCGGGAGTGCTGCCCTCCGGACTGTTATGCGCAAAGTAGCGGCGAATCGCCATATCGTAGCTGTGCCCGCGCGCCATCACCGCCATCCGCGGCGAGAATTTCAGCGGCGCCAATCCGGCGCGCTCCCGTTCGTCGTTGACCAGATCCATAATCTCGGACTCGTGAACCGTAACGCCGGCGATCTCTTCGGACGTGAGCGGCGCAGTGCGCGAGATGTAGAGCCGCGCGAGGATCGCGCCCATCAGCCCCATCGCGAGCATGCCCATCGTCGCCCGAATCGCGCGCCGGCGGCGAACGACCTTCGGGGTCGGCATCAGGATCACTTTCGCCGGTCCCCGCGAGGGCCCCAAGCGGCGTGGGCGCGACGAAGCGGTGCTCATCGGCGACTCCGGCCGCGCGGGCAGTCTGCCGCGCCGGCAATCTCAGGGCAACGCTGTGGCTGAAATCTGTCGGAAGGCATGGCGTGTCTTCCCGGCATGATATCCTGCTATCGCGGTGCCGAAAAGTTGTCAACGAGAATTTCATTAATCGTGCTGGCGATCGCGCTGGCGGGCGCACCGGTCGCGACTCGGCCACCCGTTTTCGCGGCCCAGCCCGATCCCGCCGCAGTCTTGCCGCCCGGCGCCCTGAAGGGCGCCGCGAGTCTCTACCTGCGCGAAGCCGCCTCGAGCCCGGTCCGCTGGCAGCGTTGGGGAGCATGCGAGCCTGAGCCTGGCGAAATCGCTCGACCGGCCGATTCTGCTCGATATCGGCGCGGTCTGGTGTCATTGGTGCCACGTGATGGACCAGGGCACTTATGCCGACCCGCGGGTCGCCGACCTGATCAACCGGAGGTTCGTGCCGATCAAGGTCGATACCGACGAGCGTCCCGATATCGACGACTATTACCAACGCGCCGCAGAGGTCTTCGGCGTGGGCGGATGGCCGCTGACCTGCTTCGTCACTGCCGACGGCGCACCGATGCTGATCGTCGGCTACATCCCGCCCGCGACGTTGCAGCAGGACCCGCACGGCATCGGGATGACCGATCTCCTCGGCCGCGTCGCCGACGGCTACGCGAGCGACCCCGAGGTCGTCAAGACCGCGCACACGATTGCCGCCAAGCTTGCCGCCGGTGAAGCTCCCGCCGCGACGGGCACGCACGGCGACGCCGAGGCGCTGCGCGTCGCGATCCTCCATTCGATCAGCGCAACCTACGATCCCATCAACGGCGGCTTTGGCCCCTTACCGGGACCGAAATTCTACGACTTCCAGGCGCTGCGGCTCGCGCTCGCGCACGGCTTCCACGGCCATCTGGAGTTCACCGCGATCGCGCTCGACAGCCTCCGGAAAATCGCCGCGGGCGGCGTCTACGATCAGCTCGGCGGCGGATTCCATCGCTACTCCACCGACCCGAATTGGCGCGTGCCGCACTTCGAGAAGATGGGCTACGACCAGGCGCTCGCGATCCAGACTTACACCGAGGCCTATCTCGCCAGTCTCGACGACGAAACCTTCGCCCGCGTCGCTCGCGGCGTCGTCGGTTACGTCAACAGCACGCTCCTCGATCCCAGAACGCATACGTTCTACTCCCATCAGGACGCCGACGCGTTCCCGGGCGACGACGGCAGCTATTACACGTGGACCAGGGCCGAGATTGAGCAGGTGCTCAAGCCCGACGAGGCGCGGGTCGCGATCCTGTACTTCGGCTTCGATCCGGACCCCGCCCGCGCGCCCGACGGGCGCGTGGTGCTACGCCGCGCGATGACTCCCGACGCGATCGCCTCGCAACTCAAGCTCAAACGCGCCGACGTTCGATGCGACGCTGACGCATGCCGTTGCCGCGATGGTCGCGGCGCGCGATCGTCGCCGCCCGGTCCCGAAGGTCGATCACACCGTGCTGATCGATCGCAACGCGCTGATGGCCACGGCGTATCTCTACGCCGCGCCAGTGCTCCGCGACGACGCGCTGCAGAAGATCGCGCTCGACGATCTGGACTTTCTGCTCGCGCACGCGCGCGCGGCGGACGGAAGCTTCTATCACGCCTGGGCGGACTCGAAGGCCGAAGTTCCGGGCCTGGTGGAAGATCAGGTCCGGATGCTCGAAGCGATGAACGCGGCTTACCGAGCGACAGTCGCGCCGCGCTATCTAGACGAGGCTCGCGCGCTGGCCGCCCTCGTAATGAAGCGATTCCGCGATCCAGTCTCTGGTTTGTTACAGGATCGCGAGACTGCCGACGCGGGCACGGTGCTCGCGGCGGTCAAGGCCGATCCGAGCGTGCTGTTCGACCAGACCATGCCGTCGGTACAAGCGAGCGCGGCGATTGAGTTTGACGATCTGTCGGCGCTGACCAAAGACAAACGCTACGGCCAGCAGTCTACGAAGCTGCTCGATAGCGCGGTCGCGCGCGCCAACCCCGACGCGGGCCTGGCCGCGACGCTCGGCCTCGCCCTCGAGCAGCGCGCTCACGCCGCAGCCGATGCGGCCCTGGCGAGAGGTTTCTCGGAATTCGGTGGTAAACCGTGATGATCGAACTCGTAATCTTCGACGCCGACGGCGTGCTCTTCGATTCCGACGAGTCCAACGTCGCCTACTACAACGCGATCTTCGCCCAGATGGGCGAGCCCGCGATGACTCCCGAAGAAGAGCGCGCCTGTGTCTACCTATCCGCGACCGGAATATTCGAGGCCCGCGCCCGCGGCGACGCCGCCCGCGTCCGCCGGATGCAACAACTAGCCGAGTCGCTCGACTTCACCCCGTTCTTCAAGCTGCTGCGCCCGTCGCTGGAGCTACGCCCGTTCATGCTCGCGCTAAAGCGCCGCTACAGGATCGCACTGGCCACCAATCGCTCAGTAACAGTGCCGAAACTGCTCGAATATCTAGGCCTAGCCGACGTTTTCGACGCGGTAGCCAGCGCCCTGGACAAGGTACGCCCAAAGCCCGCACCCGACATCCTGACGCTATGCCTCGAACGCGCCAAAACCACCGCGAACCGCGCAGTCTACATCGGCGACAGCGACATCGATCACGTAGCCGCCAAAGCCGCCGGCACTCACTTCATCGGCGTCGGCCAACGGGTCGAGCACCGAATCGAATCCCGCGTGCTACCGATCTGCCCGCTGGCGCTCGAAAGCTTGTCGCAAAGATAGCCGCGATTCGGGAAGCAGCAGTCGCTCTCCCGAACTGGCGCGTCGGGGGTAGCACAGTCCGGAAGAGGTTATTGAGCAGACAACCATTGCAAGGGTCCGGGGGCGCCGACGAGCGGTTGAGAGTCGCTTGGGACTTCGTGAAGCGGAAAATGGTGCCCCGAGAGACGCGGTTGGGTGCGAAGGGGGTGTATGGTCCTAGCTGCCGGAGGCCGCCGCGGAAATTTCGACTTGGACAGGTGAAAGCGTGGACACGCTGCAACGATCGTTGAAGCAAGCTATGGAGAGACTGCCAGCGCTCTTTCTTGAGAACCTGATTCGCAAGAAACTGCAAAAGCAGGGAATTACCGCGACCAAACGGCTTTCCAAAAAGGTTGCCGAGCATGTTCTAAGCGGGAACACGGAGACATTTCGCTACAAAAGTCGCAAATATTCCGGACATGTCGGCCTCAGCTTTGATGACGCTGACGCAGAGGAGATCAAACGCGCGCTTGATCGCTTCTGTACAACAGAAATTCCCAGACTAATTCTCGACATGGTTGGCCGCAACTCTCGGGCAGTACTCAGGGACCTCAAATCCCGCTGGGCCAGCGAACACGCTCTGCAGGACGCTGAGTTGTCGGAATTTCGGAAGCGATTGGAGGAGAGATGGGGAAAACCGCTCGGCCAGCTGCGAATGCTCCTCACCATGTCCCGCGAGTGGTGTCAGCGGTCCCATGACAGAAGCCGAAGCAAGAAAAGCGGCAAGATTAAGCGGTCGAGGGCGATTCTGATTCGACAGCTTGTCCGGGCTTGCCAGGTGACGGATGAGATAATTTGTCTTCTGGAGAATGGCTTCGCCGACGGTGCGATGGCCCGCTGGCGCACCCTCCACGAAATTGCGGTCGTGGCCGACGTTATCTCGCAATACGGCGAGACTATTGGGGAACGATACGTTGCTCATCAAGCCGTTGAGTCGAAGCGTGCGATGGACAAGTATTTGCGGTGTTACAAGGACCTTGGCTATAGGCCTTTGCCAGCACGTGAGCAGAAAAAGATTTTAGAAGCGTATGACCGGGCGCTTGCGAAGTACGGTCAACCCTTTAAGACGGACTACGGGTGGGCGGCTTGGCATCTGAAAACTCTCAGGCCGACATTCGCCGACTTGGAGAAGGCGGCTGGTCGCGCGGAAATGCGCTCCCACTATCAGATGGGCAACGATAACGTGCATGCTGGAATAAAAAGCATGTTCGTCAGACTTGGGCTGCTGGGGGACTACGACGGGTTACTCGCTGGCCGTAGCAACGCTGGTCTGATGGAACCGGGGCAAAATGCCGCGTATACGCTAACGCGACTTTCTGTTCTGGTCTGCTTGTCCGAGCCGAGTTTCGATGATTTGTGGCTGCTGAAATGGTGAGAAGGCTCAGAGATGAGGTTCCAAAATCTTTTTACGCTGCGGATAAACAACTTCGCAGAGATGACAAAAAGCACCGAGCAACTAACACTGGCGCTGTGCGTCCTCGTTCAACATGGGAATAGCTGGTGGCCTAAAGTCTGACCGCTCTGCGCTCTGGCGGAATCTAAAATTGGAGAGAGGCGCTGACGGAACTCGGAGATGAGAAACTGTTCACGATCCTTCGAGGCTCCCGTTGAATGCGAAGGACAACGCGACCGTCCGTTTCGTTTCCAGAAAGCCATCGGAATTTCTTCATCCATAGCCTTGCTCGCATCAATTTGTTGCCGTGAGCGCGGAAATGGTTTCTTCCGGACGAAGAATGGAAGGCGGGAGGCATGGCGGCAGGGTGGGCTCCTTGCGGTAGCGGACTTATAGAGGCGGATGTCATCCGCTGGACCGAAGGGCGAATGGCGAAGGCCGAGGCGCAGGCGGGGGCCGCGCCGTGAACGTCGGCGATTGCATGGCCATCGCCGAGGTGCTGCGTGATGAGGGAGGCCGCGTCGATCTCCTCGCCGAGATGACCGGCCGATAGGGCGAGATTTGCCAGTCGCCACTCGCTCTCGCAGCGGTGCATAGCACCGGGCGAGGGCTTCCGGCGCGATGGGCAGTTCCTAAAAGAGCGACTTTCCCCTTGCCGCGTTGGAGAGACTGTCATCTTCGGATACCGCGGCTGCCAGCGCATCACGGGGATCGCTCCAAGCGCCAAAATCGATTAGGACCCTAGCATGAACAATTGAGGACCATCCGGCGGCGAGAAAGGCGAAGCTGGCGAGTCCGTCAAGAATGTTGGGGTCGTCGCCCAAGGACAACAGCCCCAACAATATTAATATTACCCCAAAGGCGTTGGGCGAACTTCCCACCGCGCTCGAAAGCTTCCACCCGAACAGATAGGACCGGCCGACGGACTTCCGACCTCAGTCCAACTCCCAGAACGGACCGAGATTGCGCCGGATGCGATCGATTATCGGCATCACGCGATCGCCGTTTGCGGCCGGCGCGATCGGCTCGTCGGCGTCGCGGCCGAACTCCTCGATCACGGCCTGACCCGAGGCGGCCAGCGCCTGCAGGTCGTAGCCGCCTTCCAGGGCGGCGACGATCTTGCCGTCGCAGCATTCCGCGGCGAGCCGTTTCATCCGGCGCGTCATCGCCGCGAAGCCGTCTTCGGTGACGCGCATCGCGCCGAGCGGGTCGCGAAAATGGCAATCGAAGCCGGCCGACACCAGGACGAACTCGGGCTTGAACTCGCGCCCGATCGGCATCATGCAGCTCGTCGAAAGCGCGCAAATACTCGGCGTCGCCGAACGTCGCCGGCATCGGGACGTTGACCGTGAAGCCCGCCCGGCGCCGTCGCCGAGCTCTTCGCATCGAGCCGGTGCCGGGATAGTGCGGAAATTGATGGAGTCGAGATGTAGAGCACCTCGGGCGAGTCATAAAAGATTTCCTGGCGTGCCGTTGCCGTGATGCACGTCCCAATCGAGGATCAGCACGCGCCTGCAGCCCGCGCTCGCGGAGCAGCCAGGCGCGCGCGATCGCGACATTGTTGAAGAAGCAGAAACCCATCGCGCGTGTCGGGCAGCGCATGATGGCCCGGCGGACGCACGATCGCAAAGCGCGTTGTCCGCGGCGCCGTCGAGCACCGCCTCGACCGCGGTCAGCACGCCGCCCGCCGCGAGCTCGCCGTCGCGAAGGTCTCGCGCGAGGTGTGCGTATCGGGGTCGAAGTCGTAGCGCTCAAGCGCCGGCGGTGCGCTCGACCGATCGCGATGTAGTCGGCGCCGTGGCAGAGCCCGAGCTCGCGCAGCGTGGCCTCGCGCGGCGTCAGGAACTTGAGGTCGGCGCGCTTGAGCTGTTCGGCCATCGTCGATCATCGCCTCGATCCGCTCCGGGCGCTCGGGATGAGATCGGCCCGCGAAGTGGTGGGTAAACCGGCGATCGGCGATCATCGCGGTCGTGAGCATCGTTGACACCCCGAACAGGTGTCACGGTCATTGAATACTGCGAGCATGGCCTCCGGCCGAACGGGCCTTGACGGCGTCTTTCAAATTGAGCATCGTTGAAATAGCTGATCGTGTTCGCGGTCGCGCTGGTGGTCATCGGGCCCCGAGAGACTCCCCGAGGTGCTGCGCACCGTTGGCAAGATCATGCGCGAACTGCGCTTGGCCAGCAACAGGTGATGCGCGAGCTGACCGAGGCCGTCGATGACAAGCCGCGCCGCCGCACCGGCCGGCCCCGAGAACGGCTCGCCGCCCGAGCATCGCGAATCGACCCCGCCACCGCGGCCAGAGCTGATCGCCCCGTCAGATCGCCGTGCCGCACGATCCGCACGATCCGGAAGTCCAGGAAGTCTCGCCGGCCATGACGTGCCGAAGTCCGCCCGGCGCAGCGCGGCCGTCGCGCGCGATCTCGTTCCCGCCGAGCGCCGACGGCCGGATGCCCCTGATCGAGCATCTCAAGGAGCTGCGCGTCCGCCTGATTCGCGCGCTGATCGCGCTCGCGGTCGGCTTCATGATCGCATATGCGTTTGCCGATCAACTCTTCGCCTGCTGACCTTGCCGATTCGCGAAGTCTCCCACGGCCACGTGCTGCTGATCGGCACGGGCGTGGGCGAGGCGTTCTTCACCAAGATCAAGGTGGCGCTGATCGCGGGTTTGTTTATCGCCAGCCCGGCGGTCTTTTACGAGATTTGGAAGTTCGTCGCGCCCGGGCTGTACGCCACGCGAGCGCCGGATGGCGACGCCGTTCGTGGTTCTCCGCCACGATGTTTTTTCTGCTGGGCGGCTATTTCTGCTGGGCGGTGGTCTTCAAGGTCGGCTACGCGTTCTTCCTGAGCCAGTATGCGAGTATCGGCGTCACGCCGACGATGCGGATCAGCGAATACCTGGCTTTTCGGCCAAGCTGCTGCTGGCTTTTGGCGCTGACCTTCGAGATGCCGATCTTTGCCTTTTTTCTGACCCGGCTCGGGCTGATCGATTATCGCCTGATGCTCAAGTATTTCCGCTACGCGGTGCTGGCGATTTTCGTCGTCGCGGCCGCGTTGACCCCGCCCGACATGGTCTCGCAGTTCCTGCTCGCGATTCCGCTGCTCGGGCTCTACGGCCTCAGTATCGGAGTCTCCTACCTGTTCCGGATCAGCCGCGCGCCCGAACGCCGCGAGTCTCGCGCTGGCCTGGCCGCGGCGCCTCGGTGATACGCCCTGAAGCTCGAGGGACTGGCAACGATTGCAGGATTCACCCCGGGCGTTCGGCGGCCCGGGCATTCCAGCCGCGCTGGACTCACAGCGCCAAGGATGTCGTCGGCACCGCCTACTCGACCGCGAGCCGGGTCTGGTTCACGTTTCGGGCGGCGTGCTCAGCGAGATTTACTACCCGACCATCGATCGCCCGCAGATTCGCGATCTTCAGTTTCTGGTTACCGACGGCGAGACTTTCTTCCACGACGCGCATCGCCACCTGGAATCCACGATCGAGTACCTGGCGCAGCACGGCCTCGGCGTGCGGATTACCAACACCGACCGGACGGGCCGCTACCAGGTCGTAATCAAGGAGATCATCGCCGACCCGCATCAGCCGTGCGTCCTGCTCGACACCCGGCTCGAGGGCGATCCGGCTTTCCTCGCGCGACCTGCATCTCTACGTCCTGCTCGCGCCGCATCTCGAAGTCGGCGGATGGGACAACAACGGCAACGTGGCGCGATCGCCGGCCACGAGTTCCTGACCGCCCACAAGAGGCGCCATCTGGCTCGCGCTGGCGGCCACCGCGCCGTTCGTCCAGCGCTCGTGCGGTTACGTCGGCACGACCGACGGATGGCGCGATCTGGCCGAGCATTTCAAGCATGGGCTACGAGTTCGCCTCGGCCGCGGACGGGAATATCGCGCTGACCGGCGAGATCGATCTGAGCCAGGGCTGCGATTTCACGCTCGGCGCTCGGCTTCGGCCACACCCTGCATCGCGCCGTGACGACGGTCTTCCAGTCGCTGGGCATGCCGTTCATGCGAGCATCGCGAGCGCTTCCTCGAGCAATGGCAGCGGGCCTGCCGCAGCTTCCATCCGCTCGAACGGCTTCACCGGCGACGGCGGCGCGCTCTATCACCGGAGCCGTGAGCTGCTGCTGGCGCACGAGGACAAGAGCTATCCCGGGCGCGATGATCGCCTCGCTGAGTATCCCGTGGGGCGAAATCAAGGGCGACGAGGACCTCGGCGGCTATCATCTGGTCTGGACGCGCGACATGGTCAACAGCGCGACCGGCCTGCTCGGCTGCGGGCGACTCGCCACGCCGTTGCGCGCGCTCATCTACCTGGCCTGCTCGCAGCGCGCCGACGGCGGCTTTCCGCAGAATTTCTGGATCAGACGGCGAGCCGTACTGGCGCGGGATCCAGCTCGACGAAGTCGCCTTTCCGATCATGCTCGCCATGGCGGCTGCGCACGAGCTGGCGCGTTGCGCGATTTCGATCCCTATCCGATGGTGCGTCGCGGCGGCGCGCTACTGATCGTCGACGGGCCTGCGACGCCGCAGGAGCGCTGGGAGGAGAACAGCGGCTTCTCGCCCTCGACGCTGGCGAGCAATATCGCCGCGCTGATTTGCGCCGCCGCGTTGGCGCATGAGCGCGGCGATCGACGCCGGCGCTCGGTTTCTGGCCGATTACGCCGATTTCCTCGAAGCGCATATCGAGGCGCTGGACGGTAACCAGTCAGGGCATGATCGTGCCGGGAATCACGCGCCACTTACATCCGTATCACTCCCGCCGATCGTGAACGATCGACGTGGGCCCGACGAAGATCCGGATCACGGCGCTGGTCCGCATCCGCAATCGCCCGCCCGGCGATCGCGGCGGATTTTCCCGCCGCGGATATCGTCGATGCCGGCTTTCTCGAACTGGTGCGCTACGGAATCCGCAAGGCCGGCGATCCGCTGATCGAGGATTCGCTGCGCGTGGTGGACGCGCGTGCTGAAGGTCGACTTTCCCGGCGGTCCGTGCTGGCGGCGTTACACTCACGACGGCTACGGCCAGCGCGATGACGGCGGCACCGTTCGAGGGATGGGGCCGCGGGCGGCCGTGGCCGCTGCTCACCGGCGAGCGCGGCCACTATGAGCTCGCGGCCCGGCGCGATGTGCGGCCCTATATTCGCGCGCTGGAAAATTTCGCCAACCCGACGCGCCTGCTGCCCGAACAGATCTGGGATCGAGCCCGATCTAGCCCGACGTGTCTGCTATATTTCGGCAAGCCGACCGGCAGCGCGATGCCGCTGATGTGGGCGCACGCGGAATATATCAAGCTGCTGCGCTCGGTCGGCCGACGGGCAGGTCTTCGACCTTATTCCCGATGTCGCCGAGCGTTACCGCACCCGCGCCGCCGCGGTGCAGCTCGAAGTATGGAAACCGAATCGGCGCGTCCGCCGGATTCCCGCCGGTGTCACGTTCCGGATCATCGTGCCGAAACCGTTCCAGCTTCACTGGAGTTTCGGCGACTGGAGCAGCGTGACCGACACCCGCTCGACTCCGACCGCGCTCGCACTCGACTACGTCGATATCAAGGTAGCGCCCGCCGAACGCGGGCCGATTCGCTTCACATTCTTCTGGGTCGAGGAGCAGCGATGGGAGGGGCGCGATTACACCGTCGAGATTACGCCAGGATCGTGACGACGATCGCGGGCGCCAGCGATTCGAGCAGGCGGTGCACTTCGTCCTCGCTCGCCGGGTCGAACCAGAGCTTCAGATGATGGCGCTGCGGATCTTCAGTACGCAGCGTTGCCAGATTGTCGTAAGACTCGATCACCGCCTTGAACATCGCGATCTGGGCCGGCGGGACCGCAAGTATGATGCTCTTCATCGAGGCTCCGGCGGGGTGCTTTTCATCCATATGGACGGCGGGCTGGTGCAGTCCTAAGTTCTGCTGATGGCCCGGCTGCCGATCACCCTGCCCCGCCTGATATTCATCACCGGCAAGGGCGGCACGGGCAAGAGCACCGTCGCCGCCGCGCTCGCGACCGCGCTCGCCACGCGCCACTCGACGATCCTTGCCGATCTCGACCGGCGGCTTTCCGCGGCGCGGCTCGTAGGCGCGAATCTCGACGGCACCGCTGCCGTCCAGGCGGGCAAGAACCTGCAAGTGATGACGCTCACGCCGCGCGCGGAGTCGAAGCTTTCATCGAGCGAATCGTGCCGCTCAAGATGGTCTCGCGCCGGATGCTCAGGAGCCGGACCTTCGGCTACGTCACCGCCGCACTGCCCGGGCTGGAGGCCTTCCTGATCCTCGAGCGGCTGCGCGAGCTGGCCGCTCAGGCCGCGCTCCACGATCGTTACGTCGTAATCGACGCGCCCGCCACCGGCACTGCGCTCGAGTTGTTGTCGGTCGCGCGCGGCGTCAAGGGCATCGCGCCGATCGGCACGCTAAACCATCTCGCGGCCGAGGTCGAGCGCTTTCTCGGCGATCCGCAACGCTTCGGCGTCGTGCTCACTCTCACGCCCGAGGAACTGGCGCTGCGCGAGACGCTGGAAGCATCGGCCGCGCTGGCGAGCAAGCCCGCGATCGCACGCGTGGCCGCGATCCTGAGCGGAGTGCCCGCCACGCTCTTTGATTCCACCGAGCTGGCCGCGGCCGTGCCCAACGCGCACGCCCGGCTGGCCGCGCGCCGTCTCGATTCCGCCGCCGGCGCCGCGCATGCCCGCACCCAGCTCGAGCGTGGCGGTTTGCGTGTGATCGAACTCCCGATGGTCTTCGCACCGGTCCTCGACGCGGATGCGATCGGCGACTTAAGCGGCAGGCTCGCGACGGAATTTTTCCCGTGAGCAAGCCGGCGCGCCTGTTTGCCGCCGCGCATCGCCTGGTGATCTGCCTCGGGCCGGGCGGCGTGGGCAAAACCACGCTCAGCGCGGCGCTCGCGATGCGGGGCGCGATCGAGGGCCGCGCGGTCGACGTGATGACCGTCGATCCCGCGCCGCGCCTACTCGACGCGCTCGGGCTCGACGCGCGCAGCGGCGAGCCGCAGCGCGTCGCGCTTGACGGCGTGACCAAAGCCGCCGGCGCGCGGCTGCGTGCGATGAAGCTCGATCCCAAGGCCACCTTCGACGCGCTGGTCGCCCGCTATGCGCATTCGGCCTCGGCCCGCGACGCGATTCTCGACAACCGCATCTACCGCAACCTCTCGGGCGCGCTTTCCGGCGTGGCGGACTACATGGCGATGGAGAAGCTGCTCGAACTGCTGGATGATCGCGCAAGCGATCTGGTGGTCCTCGACACGCCGCCCGCGCGCGAGGCGCTCGATTTCCTGGACGCGCCGCGCCGACTGCTCGAGCTGCTCAACTCGCGCGCGCTGGCGCTGCTCGGCGCTTCGCGCGAGCTGCTGCGCGGGCTGGGGCTGGTCGATATGGCGGCACGCGCCGTGCTCGCCGCTTTCGATCGCATCACGGGTCTGCGGCTGCTCTCAGACGTGCAGGGCTTCGTGCGCAGCTTCGACGGGATGTACGAAGGCTTCGCCGAGCGCGCCGAGCGCGCGCAAGCGATCCTGCGCGAACCGGAAACCGTGGTGGTCGTGGTCACGACCGCGGAGGCCGAGCGCGTCACGGAAGCGCGCGCCTTTGTCGAATCGCTAGAGGCGGCCGGACTCGAAGTCGACGCGCTGGTCGTCAACCGGATGATGCCCGCGATGCCCGCGCTGGCCGACTTGGAGCGCGCGAAAATCCCGGCCGACCTGAAGCGCAGGCTCAAGCGCAACTGGCGCGATTTCGCCGCGCTCAAGCGGCGCGAATCGAATCTCGCTCGACGCCCTGCGCGCCCGGCTGCCCCATCGAGCCGAATTGATCTTGGCTCCCGACCTCGGCCACGAGCCGCGCTCACTCGCCGATCTGGCCGACCTCGCTCGCAGCCTGCGCCGCGTGCGCTAATTTGCGCGAACTGCTCGGTAGCGGGTCAGTTTGAATTGGATGGCCGGCAGGGACGCCGGCCACTACCCTGATGAAGCTGCTATATGGGGTAGGGGCCGGCCTCCGTGCCGGCCCGTCCTCTTAGAAATCACCCACCACCAACTGCTCTTGCGCCGCAGACGCGCGCGCGGAAAACTTAAGGCTGCTCCCGGCCGCCCCTCCCGCGGCGCGCGTGACGATGAAGCTGGCGACCCGCATAGTTTCCCGGCTCGGATTGATCACCGCTGCGGCGGTGATCGCCGGATGCGCTCCGGCCGCGGTGCCGTCTCCACCCGCGGCTCCGGTCGTACCGGTGGCGCAGGTGTCGGCGCCGCCGAATCCGCCGCCCGACGAGTGGAATCTCTTCCCCGATCCGACCACCGGCAGCGTCGAGGTCTATCACGAAGGCCAGGAACGTCGGCTCAGTCACCGGCGACGAGAAGGAAGATCCGCCCCTCCCGCACCGCAGCGATCAGGACGACAGCGACCCGGCTCCGTAACGCGCACGCGCGCGTGGTGCTGCACCCAACCACCTGAACAGCGCCACCGCGCTCGCCGCCCCAGCGATCTGCGCGGCGACGAAGCCCGGCACATCGGCCGGGTTTATTCCGGCAAAGGTATCGCTCGCCGCTCGCGCCAGCGTGACCGCCGGATTGGCAAACGAAGTTGAGGACGTGAACCAATACGCCGCCGCGATATATGCGCCGACTGCGAATGCGAGCGCATCGGGCCGACTCCGCGAGCAGCCCTGGATCACGCCGAGCAATCCGAACGTAGCAACGAACTCCGAGAGCAGTTGCGCCGCGCCATGACGCGCATGACGCGAGGCGAAGAAGAGCGGCAACCCGAACATCAAGTGCGCCACCGCTACTCCGAGGAATGCTCCGGCAATCTGAGCGGCGATATAAGCCGGCACTTCGGCCCATCCGGGCTCGCCCGACCAGGCGCTGGCCAGCGTGACGGCTGGATTGAAATGAGCGCCGGAGACCTGGCTGAAGGTCAGGATCAACGCTGACAGCGCCGCGCCGGTTGCAAGCGTGTTCGCCAGCAGCGCAATCGCGACATTGCCGCCGGCCAGCCGCTCGCCCATGATTCCTGAACCCACGACCGCGGCGAGCAGGAAGGCGGTGCCGAGCCCCTCCGCAACCGCCTTGCGCGGCAGACTCCCGGCCATCCGATCGCCCACTCCGTTGCGGCCGATCAGTCGCTTCGGACGCGGCCGATTTCCTCCAGCCGCCGCGCGAGCGCGAGTTTATCGAGGTCTCCGATCCGCAGGTTCGCGAACAAATTGATCCGGTTCGACAGCTCCGTAAACGCGCACCGAAACGCGAATGCCTGGGCGGTTCCGGCTGCTGCCGCCGGATCGGCTATGCCCCAATGCGCCGTGATCGGAGCGCCGGGCCAGACCGGGCAGACTTCCCCAGCCGCCTGATCGCAAACCGTAATGATGAAGTCCATGCCGGGCGCGTCCGGAAA
>CAWESZ010000005.1:0-984174 GCA_963811865.1 uncultured delta proteobacterium
CCCCCGCCTCCACCATTTTGGCGCTGACGGATCAACCAGCTCCTGGTTGTGCGTCAGCAGGAGAAGCTCCTCGGAGTTCAGTCGATCAACGGTGGTACGATCCAGCGTGCCACGCTATCCAAGCAGGGCGATGTGATCAGCCTGATGTTCCTCTGCCCCTTGTGGTTCTCTTGCACGGCTCACAACCGGAACGCCGCCGGGCCACTGTCCCAATCTGAGAACTTGTAAAGCAGAGGCCGTCTGGATTAGCTTCCCCTCCGGATCGATCCAGAGTGGAAATTCCGGACCACAGTCGCTCGTCAGGGCGTTCGGCAGGACAGAGCGCGGTGCCAGATAGAGGAAGCGTCGGGTGGCGGAAGCTGGCTACGCTGAGCGCGGTCGCGATCCTTATGTTCTCGTGGCCGCAGGCAGCTCACCCGCTAACCGTCAACGGGACTCTCAACGTGACCGGCCGGGCGACTGCGCCTGCGTCGGGCCCCTGCGCCGTCTCGGGTTTCACCGCGTGTCCGGACGACAATTGCATATGCGTGCAGGTGCCCGGCGCGAAGATCGCGGGCTCCGCCACCGGCAACGCGGATCTATCCGCCACGATCGACAACGGCGAAGCAGACTCGAGCGCCGGTTGCACGCCGGTATATGTGTCATTTACCGCGACGGCTACGGTCCCGACCGTAGGCAGCGCCACCGTTGCCGGCGATCTTTTTCTCGTCCAGTGCGCAAACGGTACGCTGGAGGGCGGTACATGGGGTATCACCGCCTCGAGCGGCGACGTTGGGGGCAGTGGAACTGTTTCGGGGAAGTTTGACGGAAGCAAAGGCAAGGTTGCGCTCAAGCTTACGGGCACGATCACGCTGCCTTAGAAATAAGTCGCAGCGCGAAGCGGTAACTTTTGATGGATCGGGAATTCGATTGGTCATGATTCGAAAACTGGCGCTGGTCAATGCGATTACGCTGATCGCGATGCTCTGCGCGTCGCCGGCCGGGGCTAAGACCAAATCTGTGTCGTTCACGATTAACGGTGCGGGGTCGGTGTCGTCCGGCGCCTGTACGGTCGATGGATACGGCAACACTTGCCGCAGTGGCGCCTGCATGTGTCTCACGGTTGAGAGCGGAAAGGTCACCGGCAGCTTCACCGGTTCGAGCGAAGTGTTTGCTACTATCGACACCGGCAACTCGGAACTGCAATGCCAGCCGGTGTTCATCACTGCGAATGCCACTCTGATCCACAAGAAGGTTACGCAAACTTCAGTGCTCGATCTCCTGGCGGCGCTGTGCCCGGCGGGCGCCCATCAAGCCTTCACCGGAGGCTGGGGAATCGAATCTTCAAGCGATCAATCTACGGGCAACGGGACCATGACGGGCACCTTCACCAAGGATAAGGTCTCAATAACCCTTAAGGGCACGATCGAGTAGGCGCGCCGATCGCGGTTCCGCCGCGACAGTCAATAGGGTGTCGGTCGCGTTTGCAGTATTCTTTTTTGTCGCCTATTGTTTCCAGCGGGCAGCGGGCGCGAGCGAATTCGCGTCAAATCGTCCGCCGCCACTTTTCGAAAGGGAGAAAAGGGATGCCACAGGTTGAAAGTTGGTCGTCATCCAAGCAAAAGACGCATGATCGCTATCTTCGCGCCTCTGCACAGTACGGGCAGAAAGCCGCCGGCACAGCGAAAGCGCTCTTTGATGACTTGGCGAAAATGAATACACACGCCGAGACTGTGGTTGAAGCCGTGCTGGGACGCAGGCCGGAAGCCGGCGAGCCGACGATGCACGGATTAATCGTCAGTTTATGTGGGCACGGGCACAGCATCCTGACCGCCGGCCCACAGAACTTGACTCCGGCTGAAATCAGAACCCATGGGAAGCACATGGCGGTGATAGATGTTCTGCTCGGAAAAAGCGCCAAACGCGCGGCGGAACTTGGCCGGCACCTCTCCGATATCCGCAAGCAACATCTAGCGATCGCCAAACTTCAGAGGACGTAGCTGACAGCAGCGACAAGACACTAGCGGTACGGACGGGTCCGTGGCTCCAGACGGATCCCAACTGATGGTGGCTTCTGTGAAAGCTGCCGCAATCAGCGATGGCTCGAACAGAGGCCAAACACGCCATTAGCGCGCTGCCGCACGCCAACGGGAACGACTTCGTGGGTCGCTCGCGAGAGCTCGCGGAGCTGCAAGCCGGATTGAGCGACGTCCTGCGCGGTTCCGGGCGCTTGTTCGCGGTGATTGGCGAACCCGGAATCGGCAAGACGCGTCTGGCGAGCGAAATCGCGAGCCAGGCAGCGCACCGCGGGGCGCGAGTGGTTTGGGGGCGAGGGTGGGAAGAGGGTGGGGCCGCCGCGTTTTGGCCTTGGGTCCAGGTACTGCGTGCTTGCATGCAGCGCCACCAGCCTCCGCCATCGCCGGGGACGGACTCTGCGGTCTCGGAAATCGCTCGTTTGATTCCTGAGGTAGGCGCGGAATTCGGCCGAACACGCCGGGGGATTCGAGCCGGCAGGCGAGCCGCGCTCTCCTCGCTCTCCTCGGATGATCCCGAGGCGGAACGCTTTCGCCTTTTCGATGCAGTTACGAATTTCCTGAAGAACGTCGCGCGGACTGCCCCGCTCGTTATCGTTCTCGATGACATTCACGCCGCTGACGTAGACTCCCTCCTTTTTCTGCGCTTCCTTGCCCGCGACGCCCATGATGCGCCGCTGATGCTGATCGTTACCTACCGCGAGAGCGAGGTCAGGTTGGCGGACCGGATGCCCCGGCTGATCGGCGATATAAACCGTGAAGGCCAACTGATCACTCTGCGCGGCATCAGCGAAGCCGAAACTACAAAATTTGTCGAAGGGATCGTAGGGAGGGGGATCGACCCGGCGGTGGTCACGGAACTGTATCGCGTGACCGAAGGCAACCCGTTTTTCCTCGGTCAAGTTGTCCGCTTGCTCCTGGCGGAGACCTCGACTCAAGGGCCTCGGGCGATCGTACCGGCGAGCATCAGGATACCGGAGGAAGTCCGGGTTACGATTCGCCGCCGGCTGGAGTTGGTGTCTGCATCAGCGCGGTCCGTACTCAGTCTGGCTTCGGTGTTGGGCCGGGAATTCGAGGTAGCGGAGATTGGCCGGATCTCGGAGTTGCCCTTTGAGCGACTGGCCGAGGTCCTAGAGGAGGCGTGCCGTGCAGGCCTCCTGGCGGAGATGCCCGAAGCGACGGGTCGTTACCGATTCAATCACGCGCTGGTGGCCGAAACCAGCTACGGCGATTTGGCAAAACCCTACCGTCAGCAACTTCACGCCCGGATCGCCAGGACTTTAGAACATCTGTACCGCGCTGATCTCGATGAACATCTGGCAGAGATCGCCTGCCACCTGGTGCGGGCATTGCCCGCTGAAGACCCGGCGAAAGCCGTCGACTATGCCTGGCGGGCCGCAGAGCGCGCAACTCAGCTACTGGCTCATGAGGAGGCGGCGCGTCGGTACCGAATCGCGTTAGAGGCGCTCGCACTTCAGAATTCGCCGGACCAGAGCCTCCGCTGCGAGCTGCTCCTCGCACTCGGCGATGCACTTTACCGGGCGAGACTCTTCCAGGACTCCAGGCTTACGTTCGAGCAAGCTTTGGAGCTGCGCGAGACGTTTTAAAGGTCCCGAATTGCTGGCGCGCGCCGTCCTTGGGATCGGGCTGCTTCCGAGCGATCCGGGGGCCGTCAACCAAGCCCTGCTGGCCCTACTCGAGGAAGCTCTGAGCGCGATGGGAGGCCAGGACAACGCGTTACGCGCGATGCTGTTTTCCCGGCTATCCTGGGAGTTGTACTACCAATCCGGCGCTGAAGAACGAAGGGCGATGCTCAGTCAGAAGGCCGTCGCGATCGCGCGCCGGTTGGAGCAGGACGAAACACTAATCTACGTCTTGCATAACTGGCACCTTGCGACCTGGGGGCCCGATAATCTTCAGGAACGGCTTGCGGTCGCAAACGAGATCATCCGGCTATGCGAGAAATCCGCGAACCATCTCTATGCCCCCAGGGCTCGCTATCTCCGCCTGGCAGACCTCCTCGAGTTGGGCGAAGTCCAGGCGGTGGACGACGAGCTTGAGAATTTCTCGAAACTCAAGGAGCATGCGTGGCTTGCGCTCGCAGACAAGGAACGTGCTCAGGCCACGCGCGCACTAATCGCCGGCAGCTTCCAGGAAGCTCAGCAACTGGCTGAGACGGCCCGGACGCTCGGCGAACGGCTCGGACACCGGGCAACGATGAATTTCAGACTGCAGCGCTTCGCGCTCGGGCGGGAGTTGGGCGATTTCGAGGGATTCGAGCCGCTCCTGACGGCCGCGCTGACTAACTCCGGTCCCTTGGCTCTCAACCGGTGCCTGTTGGCTTTGGTATTCGCGGAGACCGGCCGGCCGGATGAAGCAAAGTCTCAGTTTGAGGTCTTGGCGCGCGACGACTTCGCCGCTTTTCCCCGCAATGCAGCCTGGCTCGCCGAGATGGTAATGCTCGCTCAGGTATGCGCCTTTGTCGGAGACGCGCCGCGTGCTGCGATCCTGTACAAGCTCCTTCAGCCTTATTCGTCCCGCAATGCTACCATCGTTCTGACCGTTTGCCTGGGATCGGTGGCTCACTACCTGGCGATGCTGTCTGCGACGATGTCGCACTTCGCGCAAGCGCAGGCGCACTTCGAAGAGGCCCTAAGACTCAACCATCTTATGGGCGCCAAGCCGTTCGTGGCTCGGACCCAGTTAGAGTACGCAGCTATGCTGTTGGCGCAGGGACGGCCGAACGACCGCGAAAGGGCGCTCGACTTACTCCACCAGGCACTGGATACCGCTACGGCGCTCGGAATGAAGGCCATCGAGGAAAGGGCCGAAAAACTTTTCGGTAAACTATCGAGCTCCGGAAAAGACGGGTTGGACCGTCGGGCCGGCACGGTCGATGCGGAACGAGGAGTAGAGAACCTTTTCCGGAAGGAAGGCCACTTTTGGACTATCGCTTATCAGGGAAGGGTCGTTCGCATCAAAGATCTCAAAGGCATCGGTTATATAGCCCGCCTGCTTCAGCATCCGGGCAGCGAGTTCCACGTGCTCGCTTTAGAAGCTGGTGTGGACGCCGCCGGGCTGGACGGCCGATCCGTGGAAGGAGTAGCCAGGTTAGTTGTCCGGAACCGAGCACGAGATCGCCGAATTGGGACTTCGAACCGGCGGCCTTGACGATGCGGGCGCAATGCTTGATTCAGAGGCCAAGACTGCCTACAAGCGCCGCCTGGTTGAGCTTCGCGAGGAACTCGATGAAGCCAAAGAATTCGGTCACGTGCAACAGACTCCCGGATCGAAGAGGAGATCGAATCACTCGTCAAGGAACTGTCGCGAGCGGTGGGACTTGGTGGGAGAGACCGGCGTGCGGCTTCGCAATCAGAGCGGGCGCGGATCAACGTAGTACGAGCGATAAAATCGGCGACGGAAAAAATCGCCGCGCATCATCCTGAGCTTGGCTGTTTGCTGAGCAAAGCCGTCAGGACTGGGACATTCTGCCGCTATCTTCCAGACAGCCGCAATCCGACATCCTGGGCGTTCGGAGGCCCCCCTTCTTAATCGGGGTGGAACGCCGGGGACAGTTGCCGCCTACCGGCGTCCCACCTTTGAGACTCGGCAAAGCATACGCCCCCTTTGCTTACAAGGCGTTCAAATCATGTGAACGAATCGTTCAGAAGAACGCGCGGCTGAAATTCGCGCAGGAATCGGAACAAACCACAACACCCCTTTCACCGGACTAGAAACAAACTCGTCAGCGACCGGCGGGCCGGGAAAGGGGGGCAAACCCGACCCGCCAGCGCATCGAAAACCAAACGTAGAAATAATCGCGCAGACGGGCACGCGCCGTCAAGCGCCTGAATCGCGCATGTAAACCCCTGCCGTTTCGGCGGCGAGCGCTCTTTCTACAGTCGCAAGACCAGCCAGATCTTCACCGTGAGCTGGTTGCCGGCTGCGCAGGCCCGGACGGCACTGTGGGCGATTGCGGGCCCGAAGATTCCGCCACCGATTGGCCGTGCGCCAATCGCTCAAGATAAGGGTTCTGGAATGCAAGCCAGGCAGACAGGCGCTCAGGCGCCTCCTGCGCGAATCCGGCGTACGACGGCTCATCGATCAGGTTGCGCTGCTCATGCGGGTCCGCATCGAGATCGTAAAGTTCGCTCTGCCCGGAATTGTAGTCGTAGATGTACTTGAGGCTTCCATCGACGAAGCCAAGGCGGAAAAAGAGCGAGTCGGCAATCAGGTACGCACGTCCCGCGCGCGCCGGCGAGAACATGCTGCGACCCTGCCACTGCGCCGGGGCCTGGTAGCCAAGCAGGTCGAGCAGCGTAGGAGCCATATCGACCTGCTGCAGGGTCGAGTCGATCCGCCGGGGACGAGGGAACAGACGCCGGCTCACGATCATGAACGGAATCCGCACCTCCTCTTCGTAGGTCGACATATCGTGGAAAAACTGGCCGTGATCGCCGAATGCTTCGCCGTGGTCGCCGGTGACCACCAGCACTGTATTGTCGCCCAAGCCCATCGCATCAAGTTGCGAGGCCAGCCGTCCGATCACTGCATCGGTGGAAGCGATCGCGTCGAGGTAGCGGCTCAAGGGCGGATCGCTCTCGCCAAAGTCGAGGTGGCGCGGCGGCGTGTAGGGTTCGTGCGTGTCGTCCGTCCATAGTACGAGGAGGAACGGCCCGCCGCGTCCCCGCCGAATCCAGTCGGCGGCTTCGTCCACCAGGACCCGGTCGTGCGGTTGCGTCGAGTATTCCTTGCCTTCAATCACCTCGAATCCGTGCCGGCCGAGAAACTTCCCTTGCGAGTCGTAAGCGAGCGGCTGGGCATGAATGAACGCGCTCCGATAGCCGTGCGGTGCCAGGACCGAAGCCAGCGTCGGCAGGGGCAGGTCGGTAAATTCGTTGGTGATAGTGCCCCATCCGGGGCTCGGATATAGCGAGCAGAAGAGCGCGCCCATGGCGTTGGAGGTAAACGGCATCGAGACGTACATCCGGGTGAAGTTCGCCGCGTGGGCCGAAAGCCGCAGGAGTTCCGGGCTGTCATGGTACGATGCGCCGGAGAGTTCCAGCCGGCGCGTCCCCACCGACTCCATCACCACGATCACGATATTGGTCCCGGGCGGGAGGCGTCCCGAGAGTTCGGTCGCGGCCGGCGCTCCAGCGGGCCGGAAGTCATCGAGGTAGCTCGCCGGAAAAGCCCTGGCCAGCCGCGGCGACCGCTGCGCAAAGAATGAGGAAGCCAGCTCCCACTCAGGATTCGAAACGATCGGCGCGTAGGACACGAACCGCGAGGCCCATGCGCTGCCGGCCAGAAAGTACAGCAGCAGCAACCCTGCGAACGCCGGGCGGCCCGCAACGCGGCGCGCCTTTTTCACCAGGCCGGGCGCGAAGCGGCGGGCCAGTTTTGCGACGGTCACGACGACGATCGGGGCTGCAACGACCTCGACGATCCTGAAGACGGTCACGGCCTCGCCCAGCAGGGCCCGCAAACCGCGTACGCCCTGAGTCTCGCTCGAAAGGACCAGCAGGCGCCAGCTGAGAGACGTCCTGAGGAAGCGGAAAACCACCTCGTTCACGACGGTGTATGCTGCCCACAGCACGCACAGCATCCAGGCGAAAAATATTGCAACCCGGCGCATCCGGATGCCGGTCACGACCGCGAGCAATTTGAGGGTCAACCAGCAGACCGCGGCGGCCATCGCGAGGTCCTGATATGCGGCGATCGGCAGCAGGGTAATCGGCCACTGAATCATCGCCAGGACTTTGCCCCGAGCGATCACCATCAGGACAGCAAGACAAGACCAGGCGACGAACAGTTCGTCGGCTTCGCCGTCGCCTCTGCTGGTGCTCTCCCCGGTTTATGCTGTCTTCTCGCCGGTGAAACCACCACGGGAGCTTGGCTCGGCGGCATCGTCAGATGCCCGCCGGGCAATCCAGCACTACAACTTTCGCAGCGAATGCCGGTCGATTCTTTTTCCGTATCTCGATCGATTCTGGTGTCGCCCGATCCTGCGGATGATTCCGTTGTCGATTTCGGCGAACGCCTTAACGCTTTGCGCCTTTTTATGCGCCGTGGCAACCTTCGCGTTGTGCATCGCAGCGCGATCGCTCGCGCTGCCCGCCGGCGCGCTCCTCGCAGCGGCGGCACTGGCGTGGTCGTATCGCACTCTTGATGACATCGACGGGCCACACGCGCGCCGCACCGGGTCCAGCGGTCCGCTTGGGGAAATGCTCGATCACGGGATCGACGCCCATGCCGTCTATCTCCTGCCGCTGGGCTTTGGATGGTGGCTCGGATTGCCGGACCTCGTCCTCTTTGCCGTGGTGGTGTTCGCTTCTCTCGCGGCATGGAGCGCAGTGTGGGACCATCGCCACAACGGCCGGTTCTTTTCGGCGCCGGTGTCCGAGGTCGAGGGCAGTTTGTGCTTTGCGCTGGTTCTATGCCTGGCGGGTTATCTCGGCAGGCCGCGCATGGTTGCGCTCTTTTATGCCGGCCTTTCGCCCGGGGACCTGCTGGTGCTGCTCGCGATGGGCGCGTTCGCCCTCGAAATCGTTACTCGGTGGCGACGCGTAGCGAGCCATCGGCGCGAAGCTGTTCCGCTGCTGCTCTGCTTCGCTGTGACCGGCGTGTGCGTCCTTTTGGGTCCGTCCGGACTGGCGCTGCCGCTGCTCGCGGGGGTCGTCGGGGCGCGGGCGAACCGGCGAATGATCCGTGCAAGGATCTATGATTCGGGATACGAGTCGTGGGACCCCTGGGCCTGGGTGTGCGTGACGATCGCGGCGATCGCAGCTTTTTTTCCGACGCGACTACCCGTCGATGCCACCACCCTAACTTGGGCCACGATGCTCCTCCTTGCCGCGATCGAGGGATTTGAGTTCCAGCGGGACGCGGCCTCACTACAGGCGGTTCCCAAGGCCATCTCGCCGGCGGCGCTGACGCATCTTCCTGGTCGAGCGATCTGAAAATCTTGCCCTCTGCCGAGCGGAACATGCTCTGATGCTAATTCTCCGATCGGCGGAAGACCGAGGTTGCTACTCACGATCGCGCTGTCAGGGAATGTCGTACGCTGACGCAGGTATGTCGAACGATGCGTTCAAGCAGAAAGCCCAGGCGCAGTAAGGCGCTGTCCCGACATTCGTCGGTTTGATCAAAGCGGTCGAGATCGTTGACATAATCAACGCGGTCGTCGAAAGGCACGGGACTTAGATCGCCATCAGAGATGATAGGGGCCGTGGTTTTGTCGAGCTTGCCGACTCGTCTTATGATGTCGATGCAGATAAAGCCCAATGCCCATCCGCTGCTGATGCCAAGTCCGATCGGCGGCGGTGTGTCTCCGGTGAGCGGTCGTCCCGCGTCATCGGTCATGAAGCGCCGCACGTCAGCCAGAAATTCATCGCTCAGATAACGCCGATCGCGGAAGAGAGCCAGGGCTTCCCGGCCGATCTTCAGAGCGTTCACGCAGTTATAGGGAAAATGTTTGGTCAGCAGAAATCCCAGCCGTCCTTCGGTTCGAATAAGAGCTCGCAGAGTCGGCAGTTTCAGGCCCTCGTCTGCGAACAGGAGCAGAACATCCTCATCGACGCCGTGCAGGCCCGCGATCACCGAATAAAGGGCGGACTCGCGATAGCGCGGATTTTCGACCAGCTCGACCTTGAATCCGTGGTCGCGGACGAAGGCGCGGATGTGGTCACTTTTGTAGCCGACCACGATTCGGGTCCGTTCTTCCAACCCCAACTGCCTGACGTCTTCGAGGACGCGTCGCAATTGGACCTTCCCGTGGTACGAATAGAGACATTTCGGTTTGGCGAACACGGGGAATCGGATCCCCACCTCGCGAGTATTTTTGAACCTCCGCGGATTGTTCGCGCCGGCGGCAAGAATCACCACCTTCATGATCGTGCCCCGCTGGCACCCGTTTACCCGGGGCGCGTGAGTTGCTCGCGGGCGAGGAGTTCGGCGAAGGCGAGGTCGGCGGGGGTGGTGATTTTGAGGTTAGCTGCTGAGCTTTCTACGATTTCCACTTTCGCGAGGACTTGTCCGTGTGCGGCGAGTTGTTCGACCAGATCGGCGTCGTCGGTGGCGGCGATGCGTTCGCGCTCGGCGTGGCGATGGGCTTCGATCAGGATCTCGCGGCGGAACGCTTGCGGGGTTTGCGCCTGCCACAGACCGGCGCGTGCTACGGTTGCGCGGATGGTTTTCTCCTCGACTTGCTTCAGCGTGTCGGCGACCGGAACCGCCGCGATCGCGCCGCCGGCGCGGGCCGCGGTTTCGAGGCACGCCGCGAAAAGTTCAGGACGTCGCGAACGGACGCGCGGCGTCGTGCACGATTACGAGTTCGCTTTCGGCGCTGGTTAGCGCGAGCGCGACGCGCACCGAGTCCTGGCGCTCGGCGCCGCCGGGGGTGAGTTTGACCGGAATGCGGACTCCGGCGGCGTTTACTTCATCGCGCGCGCGGGATTCCATCCCGGGGGGCACGGCGATTACCGCTTCCACGATCGACGCGACGGAAGCGATCGTGCGAATCGCCTAGTAGAGCATCGGATGGGCGCCGAGCGGGACGAAGGCTTTCGGGACCTCAAAGCCCAGCCGCTGGCCGCTGCCGGCTGCGACGATTATCGCTGACGCTCTCATCGAAGCTCTCACGACATTTTGCGCGGCCTCGCGCACTCGGCGTGCCTGGCCCGCGTCCTCGATCCATTGTCGCGAATCCCGCGGCGAAAGCTATCGGTCGTTGTCAGAGCGGCAACAAAAAGCGGGGCCGGATTGCTCCGGCCCCGTGGAAAAGCTCAATGTGGTGACGCAGGTTCGATGCGGAGGTCAGTTCGGCAGATCAGTTCGGAAAGATCTCGCGCAGCTCCGCCATGATCTTTTCTTCCGGATGCGCCTTGGCGATCGACAGTTCCTTCACGAGCAAACTGCGTGCCGTATCCAGCATCTTGCGCTCGCCGAAGGAGAGTTCCTTGTCGCCCTTGAGCACCAGCAGATCGCGCAGAACTTTGGCGATTTCGAGCGGCGAACCGGTTTTGATCTTCTCGGTGTATTCGCGATAGCGCCGATTCCAGGTCTGGGTATCGACCTCGACCTTTTTCTGGCGCAGAATCTTGTAGATTTTGGTGACCATGTCTTTGCCGATCACGCGGCGCAGGCCGACCGCCTCGACATTCTCGGTCGGAATCATGATGGTCATCTTTTCGGTGCCGAGGATCTTGCAGCACGTAAAATCTTCGCTCGGTGCCAGAGATGGCGCGGACCTCGATATCCTCGATCACGGCAACGCCATGAGCGGGGTAGACAACCTTTTCGCCCTTCTTGAACTGAAGATTCATCTGAACTTAACCTATGTTTGTGGTCGTCGGCGCGGATTTCGGAGGCGGTTGGCGACGGATCGTTCACCACCGCTCCGAGAGGCCCGACCAAGGTCAATTATGGCACACCCGCGTCAGGTTTGATATCCCCAGCGGGCCTGGGCGGTCTGAAGGGGCCAAAATTAGATGAAACGTTGTTTGATTCGCGTTGCTGACAAACAATGACTAAGCAAATCTCAGTTCCATTACGATAGCGTCTTCGCCCGGTGCGTAGTAGTTGCGTCTCAAACGGCGTTCTTCGAAGTCGAACTTGCGGTACAGATGTCGCGCAGCCAGGTTCGAGCGTCTCACCTCCAAGGTCACGAGTTGGACACTTTTCGTTTTTGCTTCGTCAATCGCACCGACCAGAAGTTCAGTGCCGATCCCGAAGCGTCGAGCGTCGGGATGGACCGCGAGGTTGAGGATGTGGGACTCGTCGGCCACGAGCCATCGGCACAGGAATCCGATCGGGCCGCAATCGCCACCGAGTTCGGCATTGGCGACGACGAGGCGGGAGAACGGTAGCGTCAGTTCACGCTCGAAGGAACTGAGGCTCCAAGGCTGGGGAAACGACAGCCGCTCGATCTCCCAGATGCGGGAAAGATCGGAATCGGTGGCGTCCTTGATCTGAAGCCGCATCGGTAGCCGCTCGAAATTGCGGCACGCCGCGGGTGCGGAACCGCTACGCTGCGTGCTTGATCTCGTCAGCTTCGCCCTTGAACACGATGACTTCGAGCACCTTGTCGCGCATCCGATGTTTGAAAGTCGCCACCGGCTTCTCGAATTCGATCGGGGTCAGGAAATCGGCCGGGAACGCGGACGAAATGCCCGACAGCCGGCGCAGGGCCTCACCGCGCACGCTGGCGCTGATTTTCAGGACGCCGTCTTGGAGCGCGAGGTTGAAGTCGTAATCGGGCATCTCGTCGGGCAGGTTCCACAAGCGCTTGAGCGACGACGCCGGGATGCGGCGCGGCATCTCGAGCCGCACCAAGTACGCGTTGGCCTGTTCCATCACAGTGTAGACGGTCCCGTAGCGGCGATCGCGCTCTAGCTTCTCGTCGTGCTGGTCACTGCGGAATCCGTCGAAGCTGACCTTGCGCACGCTGTGACGGAGCCGGGTGCCGCGCGCCAGGACCGTACCCAGCGGCGCGAGTGCGATGCCGTACCAACATCCGCGGTAGACGAGATCGGAGGCCGGGCGGGCCATGAAGATACCCTCGCGCAAGCGCCAACAGGTCTCGATCGCGCCGATCAACAGCCCCAGCGCGATCCATCCGCGGGTCTGCAGCGAGAACAACGGATCGCCGCCCATCGACACCGAGAGGGCGATCAGGATCGCGGGATACAGGATCAGATTCACGATGATGTTCAGGGCTGTTGAGCGTGCACGCGAAAAGCCCGCGATGCCGACCGACTCCTCGAGCCGCGCCTTGGTCCGGTCGGGCATTGCGCCGAGAATCGGCTCGGCCAGCCGCATCGCGATCTGCACTGGGGCGGGCGCTCCGCTGAGCGGGCCGTTATGGACAGCGGCCAGCGCGGTCTCGAAGTCTTCCTCGAGTTCGCCCGCAAAGTGCTTCTCGCCGAGTGGAGCGGGCAGCGCGCCGATGTCCTTGGGCAGATTCACCATCGCGATCGGCGCCGCAATCGCCGCCGACCTGGGGGCTGCGGCCGCCGCCGGCTGTGCGGCGGGAACTTTCGGAGCCGCGGCCGCAGGTGCTGCGGGTGTGCTCGCGCCATCGGGGGGCGCCGCGGCGGCGCCGTTACCGGCAGGTGCCGCGCCTGCTTCTTTGCGGAAGCGCGAAGGAAAGTCGGCGCCGAAAGCCTGCTCGGGATGCAACACCTTGGCGCGCTCGAGCAGCACCGCCTCGCTCTCGAGGTTGTTGGGATCGGGAATGCAACAATCGACTGGGCAGACCGCCGCGCAGGCTTCATGATCATGAAAGCCGACGCACTCGGTGCACTTTTCGGGCACGATATAGTAGATATCCTGCGCGATCGCGGGATGGGTCGCGCCGTCAAGCTCCCACGGCACGGCGCCGCCATAGATGGCGGTGTTGGGACATTCGGGCTCGCAGGCCCCGCAGTTGATGCATTCGCTCGTTATAATGGTCGCCATTTACGCTCCAGCCCGTACACCTGAATCGACTTGCTCGGGAATTTGCCGGCGCAGACTCCGGCTATCCAGACGATAACTGTCAGAAGTTTTGCGTGTCAACCTTGCGCAGAACAAGCTGCGCTAATCGCCGCCGGGACTGCGGACACCCGCGCGGGCAGCTTGCGCCGGACAAAATGATTTGTAACTATTGCGAGGTTCGGCCTAATTTTCCCGTTCTGCAACCCGATCACGTAGGAGGTGTGTACGGATGAAGACGTTGGTGAGTCTACTCGGAATCTTGAGCATGGCGGCATTGGTTGCGGCCTGCGGACCCGATATGAATGCGATCAACAAGTCCAGCGACCAGGCAGAAGCCTCTGCGACCAGGGCCGAGGCCTCGGCCAAGACCGCGGAAGATGCCAGCGCTCAAGCCGACGATGCGGCCAAGAAAGCTGAGGATTCCGCGAGCGGAGCCGAAGACGCGGTTCGCCGGGCCAACGACGCGGTGGCACGGATGGAGGCGGCTTTCTCGACTTCCGTTACGAAGTAACGCCGAAGACCGAGCTCAACCCGGGCGGGAGGATTCGTGTCCTCTCGCCGGGCGTCCCCAGCTTTCTCGCGGCTTTCCCGCGAGCCGGATTTCCTATCTAGCAGGCGATGGCGAGGGCGAGTTCGCGCTCTCGCCGCGAAGTGCTTGACGGACGCGCTCGCGAATCAGGTCGTCGCGCTCGATCTTGGCTTCGATATCGCGGAAGGCCGTCACGCTGAGGCCTTGCGCGCTCGCGGCTTGGTCCACGCTCAGGTTGTGATCGCGCTGCATCGCCTTGTAGACGGCGATGTACTTCTCGACCTGCTCGGGCGGGATCTGGTTTTCTTGATCCTCGTCGCCGCCCTCATCCTCGTCTTGGACGAGCGACGGCGGCCTGAGCGTCACCGCGCCGCGCGCGTCGGCGAACATCGACCATCCGGCGGTGACCGCGGGCTGATGCGAATAGAGCAGCGCGGCCGCGATCAGAAGGAAAGCGGACGAGGCTGTTGCGCCGAGCCGGAGAATCCAGGAATCGAACTTGATCTGCACCGTGACGGCATCCTTTTGGAGTGGAGTTACATCCTTGCACGCGAATTCGCCCGGCGAAAGAGTGGCAGGTCCTTGCAAACCGGGGGTTAGTGCTTAAATTAAAGCGGTCGCGGTGCAGCCGTGCGGGTTGCGACTTCGGCATCCACCCCAGATTTATGTGCTTAACTACTGCACTATGGAGACGTTAGCCAATGCCGGCCAAACAGGTTGAGCTTCACGAAAACGCGCGTACCGGAATAATCGAGGGCGCGACGCTGGTGGCCCAGGCGGCCCGCGTCACGCTGGGACCCAAGGGCCGCAACGTCATGATCCAGCGCAGCTTCGGTGCTCCGCTGGTGACCAAGGACGGCGTGACGGTCGTCAAGGAACTCGAGTTCGAAGATAAATTCCAGAACATGGGCGCGAAGCTGATTCGCGAGGTCGCGCAGAAGACCTCCGATGTCGCCGGCGACGGAACCACCACCGCCACCGTATTGGCCGGCGCGATCGTGCGCGAAGGGATCAAGCTGGTGGCCGCCGGTATAGCGCCGATCGAGCTGCGGCGCGGAATCGAGGCCGCGGTGCGCAAGGCGGTCGCCGCGATCAAGCAGATGGCGCGGCCGATCAAGGACAAGGATCGGATGGTCCAGGTCGCTACTATCGCCGCCAACGGCGACGCCGCGATCGGCAAGATTGTCGCCGGCGCGATGGACAAAGTCGGCAAGGAAGGCGTGATCACGGTCGAGGAGGCGCGCGGCCTCGAGACCGTGCTCGATCACGTCGAGGGGATGCGCTTCGATCGCGGCTACCTCTCGCCGTATTTCGTCACCAATCCGGAGAAGCTGACCGTCGAGCTCGAGGAGCCGCTGATCCTGTTCCACGAAAAGAAGATCGGCAACCTGCGCGAGCTCGTGCCGCTGCTCGAAAGCGTCGCGCGGGCGGGCCGGCCGCTACTGGTGATCGCCGAGGAAGTCGAGGGTGAAGCGCTGGCCGCGATGGTCGTCAACAAGCTGCGCGGCACGCTCAAGATCGCGGCCGTCAAGGCCCCGGGCTTCGGCGATCGGCGTAAGGAGATGCTTGGCGATATCGCGATCCTCACCGGCGGCACGGTGATCGCGGAGGAGCTCGGCTTCAAGCTCGAAAAAGTGCAGCCCAGTCAGCTCGGACGATGCCGTCGCGTCACGATCGACAAGGACAACACCACGCTGGTGGGCGGCGCGGGCAAGAAAAACGAGATTCAGGGACGAATCGAGCTGATCCGCAATCAAATTGAAGGGACGACCTCGGACTACGACCGCGAGAAGTTGCAGGAGCGCCTGGCCAAGCTCACCGGCGGCGTCGCCGTGATCCGGGTCGGCGCGGCGACCGAAGTCGAGCTCAAGGAAAAGAAGGCGCGGGTCGACGACGCGGTGCACGCGCTGCGCGCCGCGGTCGAAGAGGGCATCGTGCCGGGCGGCGGTGTCGCGCTGCTGCGCGCATCCACGGAGCTGCGCGACCTCAGGCTCAACGAGGCGCAGAAGGCCGGCGCCGGAATCGTCGCGCGCGCGATGTCTGAGCCGTTGCGGCAGATCGCGGCCAACGCGGGATTCGAAGCCGCAGTCGTCTGCAACAAGGTCGTCGAAGGCAAAGGCGACTTCGGCTTCAACGCCGCAACCGAGATTTACGAAGATCTGGTCAAGGCCGGCGTGATCGATCCGGCCAAGGTCGTGCGCGCCGCGCTCGAACATGCAGCCAGCGCCGCTGCGATGTTTATCACCACCGAAGCCGCGATCGCCGAGAAACCCAAAAAGAAAAGACCGGCTCCTCCGATGCCTCCGGGCGGCGGAATGGGTGGCATGGGCGGTATGGGAGGAATGGGGGGCATGGGTGGAATGGGAGGGATGGGCGGAATGGGGGGCATGGACGACTTCGGCGGCGACGATTTCTAGCCGTCCTTTTAGTGTGCTTGAGATTGATATGGCGAGTATGAAGCCGCCGTCGATCCGTTAGCGGCGCGGAGTGGAGCTAATATAAGGACACGGATTGCAGTAGCATTTCGCTACGTGTAATCTTTCTGTTTAAGCCCCGGTGGGTAAAAAATCTGCATTCGCATGAGCCTTCGGCAGTTCGGGGCTGCCGGCAACAGGTGTCAAGGAGGATAGTGATGGAAGGGTTAGTGAAGCGATCTTCTAAACTGGCTGGTCTTGCAGGGGCTGCATTGGCCCTTTCGTTACTGGCGGGATGCTCGTCAGGCCAGCCCGATCCCGCGCAGCGCGCCACCAACGCGGCGCAGCGCGCCGATCAGGCAGCCTCTCGCGCTGAGGCGGCTGCAGGCAAGGCCCAGGCTGCCGCGCAGCAGGCGCAGGCTGCGGCGAGTCGGGTTGATCAGGCGGCCAGCGACGCGAAAGCGGCGGCTGATCGCGCTGAGGCGATAGCGGCCAAGACCACGGCCGAAGCTCCCAAGCATATGCCCCGCAAGCATCATCACAAGGCCAAGGCGGCCGCAGCTGATGCGGGCGCGGCTCCGGCCGATAGCGGCGCCGGCGCGTCTCCGTCTCCAGCCGCTCCGTAAGTTCAACTTCGCAAGCGACGGATTCCGATTCACACCAGAGAGCGTCCACCATCGGGTGGGCGCTCTTTATGGTGTGATCTGTCCACGCGCAGCCGGTCGCGATTCAGGGCTTGAGGCGGCGGGTGCGCGCCTCGACAACCGGTCGTGGCCGGTCGCGCCGTGCGTTCACGATACAGAAGAACCCGAACGGGCTCTTTCCGCTCGCTGCCAGTTGATGCGGCTGGTGCGGTGCGATGTAGATCGTGTCGAAGCGGCCCAGTGAGTAGCTGGCGTCGCCGCAGCGGACCGTTCCCCGTCCGCGCACGCCGATTACAACGTGGGAATGCCCATGCTGTTCCAGGCTGGTGAAGCCGCCCGGTTCGAGCTCGAAGTATCGGACATGAAAGCCGATCTGCTCGCCGCACTTGCCCCCGAGCACCTGACGTGAGGCGCCGCGGAATTCGCCGCCGCTATGCGCCGCAATCTTGTACGGTTCGAGCTCGACGTGTTCCCATCGAAAGCCCGCCTTGAAGCGGCGCATCGCAGGCGGCGCGCTTGCCGCAGCGTCACCTTCGGCCGTCTGGTCCGGGCGGCGCCGGCCGCCGTGCGCCTTCGATCCGGGCATGCTCTTACGTGCCGAAGGTCACGACCACTTTCAGAGCTTCGGGCTTCTGCGCGATCGAGAACGCTTCGTTGATCTGATCAAGGGGAAATTGATGCGTCACCAGATCGGAAGCCGCGATTACGCCGCGCTCGATCAGGTTCAGCGCCTCGCGGGTATCGTCGGGACCGCACGAGTAGCTCGGAATCAGCCGGACCTCGTTGAAATAGAGATCGTGCGGCTTGATCATCATCTCCTCGTCGGGCGGCGTGGAGGTAAATTGCACGACCGTGGCGCCGCGTCCGGCCGCCGCGATTCCCGCGCCGATCACCTTGCCGCTGCCGGGCCCGACTATAACCACGTCGGCCATCGCGCCGTTGGTGATTTCGCGCACCCGCTCGACGAGATCGTCGCCCGACACCGCGATCCCGAAATCGGCGCCCAGCTCACGCGCGCGCGCGGCGCGCCGCTCGAACAGATCGGCGCCGATGATCAATCCCGCGCCTCGATTGCGTGCGATCCGCACGTGCATCATGCCCATGATGCCCAGGCCGATAATCAGGATCGACTCGCCGGGCTTGAGTCCCGAGCGGTTGATCGATTTCACCACGCACGCCGCAGGCTCGATCAGCACGCCGTCGAGGTCACCAACCTGGTCGGGCAGGCGGAACGAATCGCGCAGGTTGGCTGCGCCGACTGCGAAGTATTCAGCCATCCCGCCCGGCGTGATCTTGCTCGCCCGCCAGGTCGGGCAATGCACGTAGTGGCCGCGCCGGCACGCCGCGCAGTTGAAGCAGGGCGCATGATGGTGCACGAAGACGCGGTCGCCGCCCTTGAATCCATGCACGGCCGCGCCGGCTTGCGCAACCACGCCGACCGGCTCGTGTCCCAGCACCACCGGCGCCTTGCGCTTTAGGTACCAGGGCATGATATCGCCCGAGCAGATTCCGCACGCGCGGGTGCGCACCAGAATCTCGTCGGGGCCTATTTCCGGACGGGCGTTCTGCTCGAGGCGGATATCGCCGAAGTCGTAGAGCCGCGCAACCAGCATGACGGAAGTTTGTGGCCCGCCGACTCCGATGTCAACCAGCCGCCCGGCGAGTTTCGGATTCGGATGGCCGGCAGGGACGCCGGCCACTACCCTGAATGAAGCTCCCACATTGAGTAGGGGCCGGCCTCCGTGCCGGCCCCTGTTATGAAAACCGCACTACCCGGGGCGCCCACGAAGGTCGCCGCTCAGTTCGTGACCGGTTTCGCGGACGAGGGTGGCCCGCCGGAGGCAGGCGTCTCGAGCACCTGGAGAATCTCGTTGGCATGGACCGATGGATCCACGCTTGGGTAGACCTTCATGATCTTGCCGTCGGTGTCGATCAGGTACGTGATCCGCTTGTCGAAACCGAGAATCGGGATACCGTTGGCGGCACCGTACGCCCGCGCGATGCTTTTGTCGTGGTCGAGCAGCAGCGGGAACGGCAGGCCGAACTTCTTGATGAAGGCGCGATGCGCGTCGGAGGTGTCGATACTGCATCCCAGCACGATGATCCCGGCCTTCTCGAAGCGCGTGAATCCGTCGCGAAACGAGCACGCCTCTTTGGTGCATCCGGGCGTGTTATCCTTGGGATAGAAGTAGAGCACCACGCGTTTGCCGCGATAGTCGGAGAGCTTGACCGGGCTGATCTGATCGCCCTGGACCATCTCGGTCGAGAAGTCCGGCGCGATCTGTCCTTCTTTGAGCATGTCGGCGCGGGCGATCCGGGACCAGAAGCTTCCGGCGATCAGCCCGACAGCAAGGAGCGCTAACTTCATAATTTTCCCCAAGGCTCCGCTCTCCGGCGGAGTTCATTGCTGTTGATGTTAATCCGTGATTTCGATCCGCTCTGCCCTTCAGACCTGGTACAGCCAGTCGCGATAGCGCGCGTCGCGGCCGTGCAGCGCGGCCTGGAAAACCTCCTGCACCTTGAGCGTGATCGGTCCGGGGGTGCCGGTGCCGATCTTGCGGTCGTCGAGCTCGCGCACCGGCGTAATTTCGGCTGCCGTGCCGGTCATGAAGGCCTCATCGGCTATATAAAACATGTCGCGCGCGAAAAGTTCCTCAATCACGCGAATTCCGAGGTCGCGCAGGATTTTCATCACCGAGTCGCGCGTGATGCCGGCCAGAATCGACGTAAGCGGCGGCGTCCGCACGATTCCGTCGCGCGCCACGAAGACGTTTTCGCCGCTGCCTTCGGCGACGTAGCCGGTGGTATCGAGCAGGAGCGCTTCGTCGTAGCCGTTTCGCCGCGCCTCGTAGCCGGCGAGAATCGAATTGACGTAATGGCCCGAGGCCTTCGCCGCCGGCATCATCGAGTTGTGATAGAAGCGCGCGAATGATGAAGTCTTGAGCCGTACGCCCTTGCTGAGACCGTCCTGGCCGAGATACGCGCCCCACGGCCACGCCGCGATCGCTACCCGGGTCTGGTTGTGGCGCGCCGCGAGTCCCATCTCGCCCTCGCCGAAGAATGCGATCGGCCGCAGGTAGCACTCCTTGAACCGGTTGACGCGGACCACATCGGCCGAGGCCTTGAGCAGTTCTTCCGAGCTGAACGGGATCGGCATCTCGACGATATGCGCCGAATCCAGCAGCCGGCGGATATGGTCGCGGCCGCGGAAGATCGCCGAGCTACCGGTCGTCGTCTCGTAGCAGCGCATCCCCTCGAATACGGCGAGACCATAATGGAGGCTGTGCGTCAGGACGTGGACCTTGGCCTCGTCGTAGGGAACCATCTCGCCGTCGATCCAGATTTTCTCGCTACGTATGCCAGCCAATGGAATTGCCTCCGCGTCCGGGCCTGTCGGCCGCTCATCCTCGATATAACAAGTTGCAGCAACGCCAGTCGATGCCCGGCAATGCGCTGATTTGACGGAGTGTCAGAGAAGCGGGAACACGCTTTGGAAGAACTCACGATCGCCATCGAAGGTTCCCTCAAGGCGAAGAACTTCGTCCACGCCAAGCCAGCGGGCGTCAACAACCTCTCGTGGGTCAAGTCTGGGTCTCCGGACACCCACTCCGCAAGCCACCAGTGCAACTTGTGACTACCGCTCGCAGCGGTATTTTCCCACACTTTCCGGACGGGCCTTACGGTCAGACCGGCCTCCTCGCGGACTTCGCGCACGACCGCTCCAGCCTGATCCTCTTGAGGTTCGATCTTGCCGCTCAGCGGCGCCCAGTACCCGGCGTCGGGTACGTCTGGACCGCGTTGGATTAGCAGTACCTTTTTTTCCTTCGTTATCACCACGACCACCGCCTCAGGAAGCGATTCGATTTCGCGTTGCATCAATATGAATCTCCCGGTCATCTTCCCTTGAGGCGCGGGTCGCTGGTCGCGACGCATTGAGAGGACGCGATCTGGGCCTGGAAAAACCGGTTGGAAGCCGTCGGCAGACCTTTTTCGGTACTTTTATAGGTCTTCGCGCGGGCCGCCAAGCACTCGTCCGATTGATGATACGCGCCCAGATTCATCCATCGTGAGAGCGGGGCGCCGATATCCGGCAGCCTTGGGTTGGAGGTCATCCGAGGTGGCAGCAGGAGGTACCAGCCGACGAAAATGAGCGTGGCGGCGTGGCGAAAGCTCATGCCGGTTTTTGTATCACGAACCGGTCGAGAAGCCGAAGATCGCTCTTCCGCGGGCCGCGTGAGCGATAGGCAACGGCGTCGAGGTTGCTCACGGCGCTTTCGTCCGCAGGCGGCGCGCGTCGCCGGCGCGAGTCGTTACGCCGCAATGGTCGAAGTAGTCGAGCAGCGCGATCGCGAACTTGCGCGAGGCTCCGAGCAAGTCGCGGTAAATCGCGGCGGTGATTTCGGGATTGGCCTCAAGATATTCGATCAGCCGCGCGCGCGCCGCTTCCAGCGCCTCGCGCTCGAAATAGAGATCGGTCGCGACCTTGACGAGGCGCCCCTGCCGCTCCAGGGCCGCGAGCAGGGTCTTGAGCCGCGCGCTCTCCGATGGAGCGAGCTTCAGTGCCTCGGCCAGTTGCCTCAAGTCGGGCGGTTGAAAAGCCGCCTCCTTCAGCGCCTGCTCGATCCGCGCGCCGAGCCGGCTGTCATCGTTAACGAGTTGCACCCGATGCGACTTGAGCTTGAGCGTGCTTTCTTCGCGCAAAATTTCCGATTCGCCCTCTGATTCGCTCGCGAGCCGGTCGACCAGCGCGCGGAAGGCGCGCGCCGCGACCTCGTAGGGCAATTGCTCGCGCAGCGCCTCCATCTCCATTCCGCGGTCCAGCGGATGGCTCCGATGGTGCGCGGCGAGCGCGTCGAGCATGAAGCGCTTCAGTTCTTCCCATCGCGTCCGGACCGTGAACGCGTCTTCGTCGCCAATCGAGAGCTTCGCAAAACGGGGGTCGGCCAGCGCCGTGTCGATTGCGCGCCGCGGCGCGTTGAGCAGTTGCGCGATTTGCGGCGCGGCCAGCGCGAAGCTCTCCTGCAAAGCGAGCAGTGCCGCGACCGCGTCGGGACCGCACGATTCAATCGTGCCGATTGTCTCGATCGTCGCGGCGCACGCGCGCAGCACCTTGAGCCGCTCCAGATAGAGTTCCAGCGGTTTGCGCGCGCGCCTGCCGGTCGGGTTCAACACCACGCCACCGCCGAGCGTGCGCAGGTTGGTCTCGTCGCGGATCACGAACCGGTCGCCGAACAGCGCCACGACCGGGTCGTCGAGCACGAGCTGAACGAGTCCGCTCTGCTTCAGTGCGAGCTCGCCCACCGGCTCCAGCAGTATGGCGCGGCCGATGGTCTCGGTCGTCCCGATATAGAACCGGACGCGGCGATTATTCTTGAGCGGACGCTTCGCCAGCGGCCGCAACTCGAGCGATACGTCGAGGCGATTGGCGGCGAGATCGAGCGCGTGGTCGGCCAGCACGTCGCCGCGCTTGAGCGTGATCCGCTCGGCGCCGCTCAAGTTGAGCGCGACCCGCTGGCACATCCCGGCGCTCTCGACCGGCTCGCCGTGCATCTGGATCGAGCGGACGCGCACCTCCCCGCCGGCCGGCAGTACGCGCAGCCGGTCGCCGACGCGCACCTCGGTGCCGATCGCGGTGCCGGTGACGACCGTGCCGTGCCCCTTGATTACAAACGCCCGGTCGAGCGGGAGCCGAAAGAGCCCGGTTGAGCGGCGCGCTTCGAAGCCGTCGAGCCGGCGCGTGATCTCCGCGCGCAGTTCGTCAAGCCCGGCGCCGGTTAGCGATGAAACCGGAATCATCGGCGCGCCGGCCAGCCGCGTCCCGTCGGCGAGCAGCCCGATCTCCTCGCGAACCTCGGCCAGCCGCTCGGCGCCGGCGAGGTCGGCCTTGGTGATCACGAAAATTCCGCGCGCGATGCCGAGCAGATGCAGGATGTCGAGATGCTCCTCGCTCTGGGGCATCACGCCATCATCGGCCGCGATCGTGAACAGCACCAGATCGATGCCGTGCGCGCCGGCCAGCATATTGCGGATGAATCGCTCGTGGCCGGGCACATCGACCACGCCGGCGCGCGTGCCGTCGGGCAGCGTGAAATAGGCGAAGCCGAGATCGATCGAGATCCCGCGCGCTTTCTCTTCCTTGAGCCGGTCGGTGTCCTGACCGGTGAGCGCCTTGATCAGTGCGGTCTTGCCGTGATCGATATGGCCGGCGGTGCCGATGATGGCGTGAGTGACCCGCGCGGCCATCGCAAGTCCTGGCTAGCGACGACTCAATGCGGCAAGTGCCCGGCCGGTCTCAACTTCAGTTCCGATTGGGTAAGTTTCAGCTAATCTCATTTTTGTAAACAGCAGCGGCGCAAGGTAGATACTTACAGCACCTGCTACGGTGTAGCGAATGTATTGCAGCAGGTATCCCGGCATGGAGAAGTTATCACTCATCGTCGCAAAGACTCTACCGAGAAGCAGCAATGTGAGTATTACCATGCCGACAGATATGAAGTACCGTAGTATTTTGGCGGTCACACCTGAGCTTCGCGGGTCAAAGTTCAGCGTGCGTAGTTCGAACGGAAGGCCAATTACCAGGCCCGTCAAAAATCCCGCGTAGCCCAGAAATGCGCGCGGCTGACCATCGATTCGCCAGCCATTTATCATAATAGTGAGGAGCCAGAGCGCCAGGCTGGACCCAACTACGATTGTCACCTGGTACCGGTACGAGACTTGGTCCCATTTTTCGACGAAAGCGTCGGCATATTTCAGAAACGCCAGGGCGACCGCTAGTCCAATCACCCAGCCAATGAGAATGTCTTCAAGGTAATGAACCCCAAGATAAGGACGCGATAGTCCGGTCATAAGAATCGCGATGATGGCGACGACTCTGACGCTTCGGTTTTCGACCAACGCATACAAGTAGGAATAAAAAGCCGATCCGGCCATGGCGTGGCCAGAAGGGGTTGAATACTCCGTCGCAAGTTCTTTGGCATCCTCCGCTGAGACTGCCCATTGTTTGGCGTAGGTGCCTTCACGGATGAAGGGCCGAGGATTCTTTATGATGATCTTCAGCACATGATTGAGTGACATCGTGAGCAATAGCAATACCGAGAGCCGGACTGCCAGCCGTTTGTCATACATGACATAGATCAGGATAACGATGAGAATATAGCCGTCTACCGTGCCGACAAAGGTGCTGAAGAGGAAGACTCTCGTGAGAAAAGCAGTTCTATGAGCTGCCAGGAATCGAATGAGGGTGATACTAAACGGCAATGACGCCATATTGTTCTCGCAGTTATGGGATCATCGACAACCGCAGCGGCGACAGTGCTGTATACGAGCGAGCGCTACATGGTAGCGCTCGCTCGCGACCCAACCGTGTCGACGAAGTTGCTCGCGCGAGACCTACTGCATCTGTTTGGTCCACGTCGCGAGGTCGAAGTAATCGCGCCAGGCCGCGATCTTGCCGCCGCGCACTTCAAAGACGCCCGCGACCGGCAGCTCAATCCGTTTGGGGCCAAGCTGGAAGATATCGACCCGTTCGTTCATCACGATATTGCCCACCGCGGTGGTGTGCAGAATCTTGAACTCCACCGCAGACGCCATCGGCAGGAACGTGTTGATCACGTTCTGGATTGCCGCCTTGCCCTTGGCCGGGTCCATCGGGATGTTGTGATAGACCGCGTCGTCGGTGAAGAACGCCATGATCTCGTCGAGATTGCGGCGCTCCCAGCACTTGCAAAAATCGGCCACCACTTTTTCACTTTCCGCCGGCATCGTTTGATCCTCCTTACGCGGCTGCGCCGCAATTGACAGTTGGCTCTCGGAGTTATTCGCCAGCAATTATTCATGATCGAGGTAGAAGCGGTCTTCGTCCTTGTTGTAGCCGAACAGTTCGGCGAAGCGCCCCCAGTTGACGATGCGTCGTGAACAGTCCGCTCGGGCGGTTCGGTCGGCAGAAGCATCGCCAGATGCTCGAGCACCACCTCCTTGGTCGAGCGAGCGGTCCTCCTGGCGCGCGCAGCAGCCGGATCAAATAGTTGAACAGGCTCGTGCTTCTTCAGTTGCTCGCGGACCATCAGCTTGCGCTGGTTGATGTCGCTCTCCAGGAACTGCTTGCCCAGCGGCTCGAGCACCACGTCGCCGGAGGGCGTCGAGACCAGGCCCAGGATTTCGGCCGCCTTCATCACCTTGAGCAGATCGCCGAACTTGAACTGCAGATCGCGCGCGATCTTGTAGCCGTCTTCGCGGCCGCCGCGATCCTCGAGCATGCTCCAGCAGGCCGAAGACCCAGGTGAGCTGGCAATCGGGAATCGGGTTGATACCGGAGAGGCATCAGGCGCGCTCCTCGATCAGCGAGAAAACCTTGTCGGTCAGCGCGTTGAACGGCTCGGTGCGCTTGTCGCGCGGGCGCGGCAGATCGACCTTGAGATCGCCGACCACGCGCCCCGGCGAAGTCGCCAGCACCAGGATCCGGTCGGCCAGCTCGACCGCTTCCTCGATAATGTGGGTGACCATGATGATCGGTCTTCACCGAGCATATCGGGCGCCTGCCAGATATCGAGCAATTCCTCGCGCAGCGTGATCGCGGTCAGGGCGTCGAGCGCGGAGAACGGCTCGTCCATCAGCAGCACCTTCGGCTCGACCGCGAGCGCGCGCGCCAGGCCGACGCGCTGTTTCATCCCGCCCGAGAGCTCGCGCGGATAGGCTTCCTCGAAGCCGTCGAGTCCGACCTTGTCGATATAGATGCCGCGCGCTTCTCGCGTTCGGCGAGGCCGATACCGCGCGCCTCGAGACCCATCTCGATATTGGCCTTGACCGACAGCCACGGCAGCAGCGCGAACGACTGGAACACCATCGCGCATTCGAGATTGATCCCGTCGATCTGGCGGCCCTTGTAGAGCACCTGTCCCGGAGCTCGGCGGCATGATGCCGTTGATGAGCCGCAGCAGGGTCGATTTGCCGCATCCCGACGGCCCCACGATCGCGACGAATTCGCCTTCCTCGACGGTGAACGAGATATCGTCGAGGACGCGCAGCTCGCCCTTGGCGTGAGCGAAGCTCTTCGAGACCTGTTTGAGTTCGAGCAGGGCCATGGGTCGGCGAATCCGGATCGCTCATGGGCGCGCCGTCGTTAATCTCCGACGGTCAGTAATCCAGTCTGTAGCGCTCGGTTACCACGTCGTAGATCCGGCGCCAGAAGAGCCGATTCAAGATTATCACTACTGCGACCATCGAGAGCAGGCTCAACAGGATCATCACGCCGTTGCCGGTGTTGTAGGTGGCTTCGTCGAGCAACGCGCCCAATCCCAGTACCTGATACTCATGGTCGCGGTAAACGAAGTACTCGGACACGATCAGGGCGTTCCAGCCCCCGCCCCACGCGGTGATACTGCCGGTGACCAGCGACGGCAACGAGCGCGGGAATCACGACTTGCGCCAGGTCGCGAAACGGCTGAGCCCGAACGAACGCGCCGCCTCCTTGAGATCGCTCGGAATCTGGCTCACGCCCGCCAGCAGGTTGAACAGCAGATACCATTGCATCCCGGTCAGGATCAGCAGGATCGAGGCGAGGTTCATGCCGCCGGTCACCCGGATCACGAACAGCACGATTAGCGGGAACAGCGCCGTCGCCGGCATCGAGCCCGCGATCTCGGCGGTCGGCGCGAGCCAGCGGCTGAAGCGCGGGCTGTCGCTGGCGATCAGCGCGCAGGGCAGCGTCCACGCCAGCGAGATCGCGTAGGCGATCAGCATCCGCAGCGTCGAGGCGGCGGTCGCAGCCGGAATCCGCCGGACCTCGGCGGGCCACGGCTGGAGGAGCGTGTGGACCAGCGCGACGAGTCCGGCGATGATCCCGTAGCCAAAGAGGCCGAGGATTCCGGCGAGCACGACGGTTTGCGCGACCGTTCCGAGCCGCCTGAGGGTCGGACGCGTGCGCGGATCGAGCTTGGGCATGCGATTCGGCCAGCCGTACAACGAATCGCGCACCGGGCGGCGCAGCAGGGCACGGACGGCGCGCGTGATCGGCCGGGCCGATGCCGGTGAGTGCGTCGAGCATCGACTGAGCGAACGAACCGGATCGGCCGAGGCGGCGAACTCGTAGCGGAACTTTTCCGCCCAGATCGAAAGCGGCTGCCACACGAACAGGTCCATCGCAACGATGATCGCGAGCAGCGTCAGCAAGCCGCCGACCACGTCGCTCCGATTGGCCATTGTCGGCCGCTTCCATCAGCAGGCTGCCGAGTCCGGGCAGCCGATAATTCGCCGGTCCGGCGGTGATGATCTCGCAGGCGATCAGGAAGTACCATCCCGCGACCCACGACAGGATCGAGTTGTAGACCAGCTTCGGGCACGCAGGCCGGCAGCAACAGCCGCTTGAACTTGAGCCATCCGCTGACGCCGAAGGCCTCGAGCGACTCGATCGAGTCGGCGGGAATCGTGCGGACCGCCTCGAACACGCCCAGCGCCATGTTCCACGCCTGGCTGGTGAAGATCAGAAAGATCGCCGCCATCTCGACCCCGATGCGCCGGCCGTGCGCGAGCGAGACGAAGAAGTAGACCGCGGCCGGGAAAGAAGCCGACCACCGGCACCGATTGCGCGATATCGATCGCCGGGATCATCACCCGCTCGTAGGCCCGGCTGCGCGCCGCACAGCAGCCCGTAGACGATCGAGAAAATCAGCGCCAGCACATACGCCGCGAGCATCCGGTAAAACGAGCAGAAGGCATAGTAGGGGAGTTGCGCGATCGAAACCTCAAAGGGCGGGGCGTGCAGCGCTCCGGCCCGCTGCCGGAACGCGAAGAACAACGCAATCACCGCGGCGAGGAGCACGAACGAGACTGTCGTTCCCAGCAGCTTGCGCACTTCTGTCTTTCGCGTCGGCATGTTCGGGCTTTTTAACCTTCCAACAATAGCTTCGACCCTTGCAGGTTGGAACCCGAGAGCCGAACCTGGCCCGGACCAGGACCGGAATATTTGCGTGCGCGACACGGGTCTGCAATAAGAAACGGAATCGCCGCGCAAAGCCCTGCGTGCAATCCATCGATTGCGCAGCGCGGACAATCAGCCGGGAGCCCAGATGGAAGCGCTCGAAAAACTGTTCCAGGGAATGCAGCTACATCCGGTCGCCGATCACTACACGGTCGCGCTGCTGACGGTCGCGATCGTGATCGATCTGATCGCGGGCCTGTTTCCAGCGCGCGGCTGGCTGCGCGCCACTGCGCTCACCCTGACGATCGTCGGTGCGCTGGCCGCGGCGGCCTCGTATGCGACCGGCGACATGGAGACCGATCGCATCTGGGAGCAGATGTCGCCGCAGGCGCAGGCGTATTTCAAGAGCGGGGTCCTGCACGTCCGTTATCTCGGCCACGGCGCGCTGGGCTACGAGCTGATGTTCGTTTTCGGGGCGCTCGCGGTGTGGCGGATCATGACGGCGCTGCTGAGCTTCATGGAAGGGACGCGCGGGCTGTACCTGCTCGTGGCCGTGATCAGCCTCGGTTTCCTGACCTACCAGGGGCATACCGGCGGCGAACTGGTCTATTACTACGGAGTGGGAACCGGCGCGATGGCGGCGGGCGCCACTCCGCAGCCGACGCCCGCGCCGGAACTGCCGTCCACGGAGTTGCCGCCGGTTTACGTGCCGCCGGACACTTCTGTCCCCGGCGCGGCAGCCTCGGCAGAGGCTACACCGGTGGCGAATCCGCCGCCGACTTCTCCGAGTTCAGGTGGCACGAGCGAAGTTCCATCCGCCGGACCGTCGGCGAAGCCTGACGCGGGCGCCTCCCCCGCGGCCGGAGCAACTCCGGCGATTGGTGCGACGCCAACGTCGCGCAGCAAGTCGGACGAAACCTACATGTAGCGCCATCCGCTGCGCAGCGGTCGGAAGTCGCGCGCGATAGCCCGGGACTGACTCGCCGTGCGATACCGGTCGCTTTGCGCCATTAGCCGACGCGGCCCTAGAATGACGAAGCGATCCCCCGCGCTGGCCGGTCGGGATATTCGAAGGAGTTCGTGATGGACCATCGCTTGGGTTTCGGCGTCTTTCTCGCCCCGCATCATCCGATCGGCGAGCATCCCACGTTGCAATTGCAGCGCGACCTCGAGCTCGCGACCCGGCTCGACAAGCTCGCCTACGATGAGTTCTGGGTCGGAGAGCATCATTCCGGCGGATGGGAAACGATCGCGTCGCCCGAGATGTTCCTGACCGCGGCGGCCGAGCGCACCACCCGCATCCGGCTCGGCACCGGCGTGGTCTCGATTCCGTACCATCACCCGTTCACGGTCGCGCAGCGGATCACATTGCTCGACCATCTGAGCCGCGGCCGCGCGATGCTCGGCGTCGGCCCGGGCGCGTTGCCCTCCGACGCCTTCATGCTCGGGATCGATCCGATGGTCCAGCGCGATCAGATGGACGAGGGTCTCGGCGTTATCCTGCGCCTGTTGACCGAGCGCGAGCCGATCACGGTGGACGGCTCATGGTTCAAGCTGCGCGACGCGGCGTTGCATCTGCGGCCGTTGCAGCGGCAGATGCCGGTTGCGGTGGCGTCGCTGATTTCGCCGTCGGGCATGAAGTGCGCGGGCAAGTACGGGCAGGGGGTGCTGTCGGTCGCGTCGTATTCGCAGGAGGGTCTGAGCGCGCTCAAGACGCAATGGAATTTCGCCGAGACCTCCGCCAAAGCGCATGGCCAGAAGATCGATCGCGCCAACTGGCGGATCGTGATGCCGTTCCATCTGGCGGAATCGAAGGAGCAGGCCTGCCGCGAAGTGGCCGAAGGCCTCAAGCGCTGGAACAACGAATACATCGCGGGCATCTTGGGTCGTCCCGACGCGAAAATTATCAAGGACGGCTACGAAGCGGCGTGCGAGATGGAAGGAATCGGCGGCGGCATCTTCGGCACGCCGGAAGACGCGATCGAGAAGATCGCCAAGCTGCAGGAACTCTCCGGCGGCTTCGGCACGGTCCTGTGCTTCGCGCACGACTGGGCGCCGCTCGACAAGATGCTCCACAGCTACGAGCTGATCGCGCGGTACGTAATGCCGCGCTGCCAGGGGCTGCTCGATTCGATCGACGCGTCGGCGGCGCGGGTGGCGGCCAACAAGTACACCCTGATGGCTGCGGCGACCGGCGCGGTGATGAAGGCGATCGCCTCGGATCAAAACGCGGTCGCAGCGCTAAGCGCGACCACCGCGCAAGGCTTCTCGCTCGCCGGCGCGCAAAGTATCGAACAAAAGAGCGAGAAGTAGATCGCGCCGCCTGCGACCGGCCGACGGGTAGTGGGCGGTTTGAAATCGGATGGCCGGCAGGGACGCCGGCCACTACCCTTTAATGAAGCTCCTACATTGGGTGGGGGCTGGCCCTCCGTGCCGGCGCTGTCAAAGCCGCTCCACTACCGGCGGCCGGCGTTTCCGGCACACGCACGATCGCCTAGACTGGGGCCTTGCCGCCGATGCCTCCATCGCGTGAAATTGTCCGCTCGCCACGTGCGGCCAATCGGATCGCCTCCGCGCGGCAATGGCTCGACGCGATCCCCGCCGGCGCCGAAGCGCTGATTGTCGCCGCGAATTGGGAAGCTGCCGACGACTTGTTGCGCGAAGCGGCGAATCGGCGCGCCCGCTTCGGAATCCATCGCCTGACGCTGAATCGGCTCGCGGGCCTGCTCGCGGCCGAGCATCTGGCGCGAACCGGACTGGCGCCGGCCACCGGTCTCGCCGCCGAAGCGGTCGCCGCACGCGCAGTCTACCGGCTCGCCGCCGAGCGCCAGTTGGGCTACTTCGAGCCGGTCGCCGAACGGCCGGGGTTTCCCGGTGCGCTCGCGCGTACGCTCAGCGAGCTACGCCTGGCGCAGGTTGCGGCCGCGGAGCTCGAACGCCACGACGGCGCCGGCGCCGCACTCGCCGCGATCCTGAGACAGTTCGAGATCGAACTGGCCGATGCGAACCTGATCGATCGCGCCGGCGTTCTCGGAGTCGCAAGCGAGGCTGTGCTCAGCGACCCGGCGCCGCGCTTCGCCGGGCTGCCGACGCTGCTGCTCGACGTGTCAATCGAGAGCGTCGCCGAGCACGATTTCGTCGCCGCACTCGGGTCGCGCTCGCCCTCGATCCTTGCGACACTTCCCGCGGGCGACGCGCGCGGCGAGCGCCTGCTCGAAGCTGCGCTCAGCGTCCAAGCGGTCGAGTGGTCCGCCGCAGATTCCGCGCCCTCGTCGCTTCTCAGCTTGCAGGACCATCTGTTTGCCGAGTCGATGCCGCCCGAACGCGCGCTCGACGAAACCGTCAAAGTAGTCTCGGCGCCGGGCGAGATGCAGGAGTGCGTGGAGATTGCGCGCCGCATTCAGACCGAGGCCCGCCGCGGCGTGCCGTTCGATCGCATCGCCGTGCTGCTGCACGCCGCCAGGCGCTACGCGCCGTACCTCGAAGAGGCTCTGCGTCGCGCCGACGTGCCGGCCTGGTTCGCCCGCGGCACTGCGCGCCCCGAACCCGGCGGCCGCGCCTTGCTGTGCCTGCTCGCCTGCGCCGCGGAAAATCTGGCGGCGCGGCGCTTCGCTGAGTATCTGTCCCTCGCGCAGGTTCCCGACCTCGATCCCGACGCGGCGCAGCGTGGCGCACGCGCGGACGGGAATTTTTTCGCGCCGGATCTCGAGATGGGACCCGGCACGCTCGCGCCGGAACTTGAAGTCACAGCGGCTCCTGCCGAGACCGAGTCCTCCGGCGCCGATCCGGTCCCGGTCGTCGAGGGCACGTTGCGCGCGCCGTGGCGGTGGGAGCGAATTATCGTCGACGCAGCGGTGATCGGCAGCCGTGAGCGATGGGAGAAACGCCTGCGCGGGCGGGAGGCCGAGCTCGATCGGCAGCGCGCCGAAGTGCAGGACGACGAGGCGCGCGCAGCCGCAATCGATCGCCGGCTGCTCGACCTCGGCCATCTGCGGACCGTCGCGATACCGCTGATCTCGGCGTTGGCTGCGCTGCCGCGCCAGGCGAGCTGGGCGCAGTGGCTAACGCATCTGCGCGCGCTGGTCGATTGCGCGATCCGTGATCGCGCAACCGTGCTGAAGGCGCTGGCGGAACTCGAACCGATGGGACCCGTAGGTCCGATCGGCCTGGACGAAGTCCGCCTGGTACTCGCCGAGCGGCTGGGCCGGCTCGAAGTTCCGCCGCCGCGCCGCCGTTACGGATTCGTGTTCGTCGCGCCGGCCCGCGACGCGCGCGGGTTGAGCTTCGACGTGGTTATCGTGCCCGGACTCGCCGAGCGCGTCTTCCCGAAGAAGCTGACCGAAGACCCGATCCTGGCCGACGCGCTCCGCACGCAGCTCGAGCCCGGCGCTGGCCGTGCAGAAGGACCGCGCCGATGAGGAGCGGCTGGCGCTGCGGATTGCGGTCGGCGCGGCCGCATCGAGCGTGATGCTCTCCTATCCGCGCGTGGATCTCGATCAGGGCCGGCCCCGCGTGCCGTCGTTCTACGCGCTCGAGGTCCTGCGCGCGGCCGAGGGACGGCTGCCCGGTTTCGATGAGCTGGCGCGGCGCGCATCCGGCGAGCAGAGGCTGCGGCTGGGATGGCCGGCGCCGGCCGATTCCGCCGACGCGATCGACGCGGCCGAGTTCGACCTGGCGATCCTGGACCAGCTCGTCGATGCCGATCCCGATACCACGGTCGGCGCCGCGCATTACCTGCTCGAAGCCAATCCGCATCTGGCGCGCACGCTGCGCGGACGGGCGCGGCGATGGCTGCGCCGCTGGACGCCCGCCGACGGCCTGGTCGATCCCGACGAGCCCGCGCGCGCCGCTCTGGCGCGCCATCAACTCGCCGCCCGCTCCTACTCGCCCACCGCGTTGCAGCACTTCGCCGCCTGCCCGTATCGTTTTTTCCTGCAGGCGATTCATCGGCTTGCGCCCCGCGAGGACGCCGAGCCGATCGAGGTGATCGATCCGCTCACGCGCGGCGCGCTGTTTCACGAGGTGCAATTCGAGATTCTGAGCGAGCTGCGCGGCGGAAATCTGCTGCCGGTCACGGCGGAAAATCTCACTGAGGCCCAGTCGCGCGTCGACGCGGCGCTGCGGCGCGTCGCGGCCAGGTACGAAGAAGAGCTGGCGCCCGCAATCAAGCGCGTCTGGGACGACGGCATCGATTCGATTCGCGCCGATCTGCGCGAGTGGCTGCGGCGCGCTGCCGGCGACGCCGAACGCTGGCGCCCGGAGCGCTTCGAGCTGGCCTTCGGGCTCGAGCGATCGCGAGCAGGCCGACCCGGCGAGCAGCCCGAATCCGGTCGGCGTCGCCGGGCTCAATCTGCGCGGCTCGATCGATCTGGTCGAGCGGCATCCCAGCGGTATGCTGCGTGCGACCGATCACAAGACCGGTAAGGCGTGGGCGAAGAAGGGCGTGCTAATCGGCGGCGGCAAAACGCTGCAACCGATTCTCTATGCGCTCGCCGCCGAGCAGATTCTCGGCGAACGCGTCGACGCCGGCCGCCTCTACTATTGCACCGCGTCCGGCGGCTACGAGGAGCGGGTCGTCCGGCTCGACGATAGTGCCCGCACCGCAATCGGCGCAGTGACCGGCACGCTTGGCGCGGCGCTGGCCGAGGGCTTTATGCCCGCCGCGCCCGACCACGGCGAATGCACCTACTGCGACTATCGGCGGGTGTGCGGGCCCTACGAGGAGCTGCGCTCGGGGCTCAAGAATCCGGCGCGACTGGCGAGCTTGCAACATCTGCGGGAGCAACCGTGACGCCGGCGGCGACACTGGCCGATCAACCGGCGCGCGATCGGATTCGGCGCGACCTCGATACCACGCTGATAGTCGAAGCCGCCGCCGGCACCGGCAAGACCACCGAGCTGGTGAACCGGGTGGTCGCCGTGATCGCGTCGGGACGCGCCACGCTCGATCGCACCGTCGCGGTGACTTTCACCGAAAAGGCCGCGGGCGAACTGAAGCTGCGGCTGCGCGCAGAGATCGAGCGCGCGCGCCATGATCCGGCGTTCGATGACCAGTCGCGCCGCAACCTGCTCGGCGCTCTGCCGCAACTCGAAGAGGCGCGCATCGGTACGATTCATTCATTCTGCTCTGACCTCCTGCGGGAGCGCCCGGTCGAGGCGGGCGTCGATCCGATGTTCGAGGTCGCGCCCGAGGACGCCGCCGAAAGCCTCTTCGATGCGGCCTTCAACCGCTGGTTCAAACAGGCGCTGGCGGCGCCTGGCGAGGGCGTGCGCCGGATCCTATGCCGGCGGGATTTGAACGCGCGCGAAGGGCCGCGCCCCATCCTGCGCGCCGCGGCCTACGAGCTGCTGCAATGGCGCGATTTCGATGCCGCGTGGCCCCATGAGGACTTTGCTCGCGACGCGGAGATCGATCGGCTGGTCACGGAGTTACTGAAGCTCGGCGAGCTCGCCGAACTTTCGAGCGCCGACGACCCGCTGCAACGTGCGCTGGACGAAATCGGCCGTGCCGTCACTGAAGCGATTCGACTCGAGCCGCTGCGGGGCCGTGACTACGACGCGCTTGAGGCGGTGCTGCTGGCGCTGTTGCGCGGACCGGGCGGCCGCTGGCGCTGGCGCGGCTGGGGCGCGGACTACGGACCGCTGGCGCGCGACGAGGTGGTCGAGCGCCGCGACCGCGCACACCGGAGCCTCGAAGCGTTCCGCGATCAATCGGGCGCGAACCTGGCGCCGCTCCTGCGTGAGGAGTTGTCCCCGGTCGTGACCTATTACGCGGAGCTGAAGCGGCGCGCCGGCCTCCTCGATTTCCTCGATCTGCTGCTCATCACGCGCGACCTGGTGCGCGGCAACGCCGCGGTGCGCGGCGAGCTGCAGCAGCGCTTCAGCCGGATCTTTATCGACGAGTTCCAGGACACCGATCCGCTCCAGGCTGAAGTTCTGCTGCTGCTCGCCGCCGACGATCCGAAAGAGACCGACTGGACGCGGGTTCGGCCGGTTGCGGGCCGGCTGTTTATCGTCGGCGATCCCAAGCAATCGATCTATCGCTTCCGGCGCGCGGACGTCTCGCTCTATCAGGGCGTCAAGCAGCGGCTGCGCGAACGGGGCGCCGCGCTCGAACATCTGACCGTCAGCTTTCGCGCCGTGCCCGAGCTGCAACGGATGGTCAACGCGGCCTTCGCGCCGCTGATGGCGGCCGAGTCGCCGACCCAGCCGGCCTACGCGCAGCTCGATCCCTGCCGCGCCGATCACGAGTCGCAGCCCCCGATCGTCGCGCTGCCCGTGCCGGAACCGTACGGGCAATACGGACGGATCGTCAAATGGCAGCTCGATGAGTCGCTGCCCAACGCGGTCGCGGCGTTCGTGCGATGGCTGGTCGAGGAGAGCGGCTGGACGGTTACGGAGCGCGACCGTCCCGCCGATCGCGTCGCGCTGCGGCCGCGCCATATCTGTATCTTGTTCCGGCGGCTCAACGCCTACGGCCGCGACGTAACGCGGCCCTATATCCGCGCGCTCGAAGCGCGCCATATCGCGCACGTGCTGGTGCGCGGAGGGTCGTTCAACGAGCGTGAAGAGGTCGAGGCGATTCGCAACGCGCTCGGCGCGATCGAGCGGCCCGACGACGAGCTGCTGGTCTTCGCGACGCTCAAGGGACCGCTGTTCGCACTCTCCGACGCGGCGTTGCTGGAGTTTCGCGAAACCAGGGTGCTCGGCAGCCTGCATCCGTTCCGCAAGCTTCCCGAAGGACTGCCGGCCCATCTCGCCGAGGTCGGCGAGGCGCTCAAATTACTGCGCGGGTTGCATCGCGGGCGCAATCGGCGCCCGATCGCGGATACGATTTCGCGCCTGCTGTCCGAAACGCGCGCGCACGCCGGGATTGCGATCTGGCCGACCGGCGAGCAGGCGCTGGCCAATGTCATGCGCCTGATGGATCAGGCGCGCCGCTACGAAGCGCGCAGCGGCGCGACTTCGTTCCGCGGCTTCGTCGACGAGCTGGAGGCGCGCGCCGAACGGGTCGAGGCGAGCGAGGCGCCGGTGGTCGAGGAAGGCACCGAGGGCGTGCGGATCATGACGGTGCATCGCGCGAAGGGACTCGAGTTCCCGGTCGTGATCCTCGCCGATATCACCTGCAACGAAACGCGCGGCGAGCCGCAGCGATTTATCGATCCCGAGCGCCGGCTCTGCGCCGTGCGGCTCGGCGGATGCGCGCCGCGCGCGCTGCTCGATCGCGGCGAAGAGGAGCTGCGGCGCGATCAGGAAGAGGCGATCCGCGTGCTCTACGTCGCGGCCACGCGCGCGCGCGATCTGCTGGTCGTGCCGGTAGTCGGTGACGAGCCGCAGGATGGATGGCTCGCGCGGCTGAATCCGGCGCTCTATCCCGATTTCAAGGATCGGCGCGCGCCGCTCAATCGGCAGCCGCCCGGATGCCTGCTGTTTGGCGACGACAGCGTGCTCAAGCGGCCACCCAAGGCGCCGCCGAAGGCCAAGGCGGTCGCGCCGGGGCTCCATCGGCCACAGGCCGGGGCGCATCGGGTCGTATGGTGGGATCCGTTCAAGCTCGATCTCGACGTGCGCGAGACGATGGGTCTGCGGCAGCACAAACTCCTGCAAGCCGACGAGAGCGGGCAGGTCTCGGAACGCGGCAAGGAGCAGCATCGCAGATGGAGCGAGAATCGTGCGGCGATGCTTGTTTCGGGCGGCCGGCCTGCGATCACGGTTGCGACGGCGACTGAATTGGCGATCCAATCGGTCGCGGCGAAGCGCGTCGTGCCGGAGGAAATCGAGGTAGTTGAGTTGCCGCGCGTCACGGGACGGCCGCATGGCGTCCGCTTTGGAACGCTCGTGCATGGAACGCTGCTGCGTGTGGCCTTCGGCGCCGATCGCGACGCGATCGCGGCGGCGGCCGGGTTGCAAGGGCGGATGCTCGGTGCGCCGCAGGATGAAGTCGCCGCGGCGGTGGAGGCGGTCGCGGCCGCGTTGCAGTCGCCGTTGATGATCAGCGCGGCGCGCGCAGTCGGCGGTTGCCGGCGCGAGTGTCCGGTGCTGGTGCGGCTCGACGACGGCGTGACGATGGAGGGAATCGCCGACCTGGCATTCGTCGAAGCGGCGCGCGGCGCGCGGCGATGGGTGGTCGTCGACTTCAAGACTGACGTTGAGATCGCGCCGCGCCTGAACGAATATCGCGCGCAGCTCGGGCTGTATATTCGCGGTATCACGGCAAGCACCGGCGACGCGGCGCGCGGCGTGCTGCTATGGGTGTGAGATGAGCAACGAAACGCTGCTGGTAGTGGGCTACGGATCGCTGCTCTCGGGCTATGGGATGCTCGCGAGGCGGCGCGGGGGCGGCAGCAAGCTGGTGGCGCGTGCGGCGTTCCCGCTCTCGCTACGCAACGCGCGGCGCGGCCTCGCGAAGCCTTCCAGCCACGGCGACTATCTGGCGATGGATCTGGAACCGATCACGCGCGGCGAACCGATCAGCGGCCGGACCGGGAATCGCGGGGCCGGCGTCGGCGCGGTGGGCCTGGTGTTCGATCGCCAATGGGCGCCCCGAATCGCGAAGCGCGAGGAGTACAGTCCCGAGAAGTTCGTGGAGCTGATCGAATTTGCTGACCGCGCGGGACAGCCGCTTGGCGAATTTCTGCTCGAGATCGCGCGGCGCGCGCACTTCGATCTGCTCGCATATCGACGCGCATTGCGCGAGCTCGTGGGCTACACGTCGCCGGGCTATATCTTTCATCCGCTGCCGCTCGACGACGGGCGGGTCGCGATGGTTGCGATCGGATCGGGCTACGACGGGAGCGGCGATCCGGCGGTGGCGTCGCGGCGGGCCGAGTGCGGGATGAGCCGCCTGCTCAGCCTGGGCGAAGCGATCGCGCTGGACAATCCGGCGATTGATCGCGACGGACAGATCGGATATTTCGTCGAGTGTATCCTGGGCGGGCTGCACGGTCTGGGCGTGGTGGATCTGGCGGGCCGGGTTCACGCCGATACCAATTTGCGGCGCGAGGTCGGGCGCCATTTGGCGCGTGTGATCCACGGGGAGCGCGAGCATTTCGCCGAAGCGACCTCGCTGGATCCGGAGCGCTATGGAGAGCGCTTCAGCGCCGTCGCCGATCCGAGTCTCGCGGCATTCCTGGGCGGGTGAAGGAAAGGGAAGAAGAAATCGCTTCGCGTAGATTCTTCGCCTCCGGCCGGAGGCCTCGGCTCAGAATGACATTAGAAGGCGTCTTCTTTTTGAAAGAAGGGTTTTTGAAAGAAGGGCTTTTGAAAGAAGGGGATCTCCTTTCGTGAGCGGCGCTCAGCCGCGGGCGAGCGTGGCGATTAGGCTCGCGTAGCGGTCGAGCAGCGGCATCACGATGTCGCGGCCGGCGGGCGGCAGGCCGAACAGAATCCGGTCGAAGCCGATTGCCATGAACTTGCGCGCCTCCTCTTCCTTGGGCGCGACGCCGGGAATCGTGAGCTGGATCGAATCGGGCCGGCGCCCGGCGCGTTCGACGGTCTCGCGTAGCGACGTTACCGCGCGGGCGAAGTCGAAGTTGGGGATATTGACCGGCAGCCATCCGTCGCAGTACTCGATCACCCGCTCGAACGCGCGCTTGGAGAACGAGCCGAGCAGAATCGGCGGGCCGCCCTTCTGCACGGGCTTGGGGCCGCACCAGATTGGATCGAAGTTGACGAACTCGCCGTGAAACTCGGCTGCGTCCTTGGTCCAGATTTCGCGCATCGCGAGCACTTTCTCGCGCACCACTTTCCAGCGGCGCTTGAACGGCACGCCGTGATTCTCCATCTCCTCGGCGTTCCATCCCGCGCCGATTCCGAGCACCACGCGGCCGTTGGAGAGCTTGTCGAGCGAGGCGACTTCCTTGGCGAGCATAATCGGATCGCGCTCGACCACCAGACAGACCGCGGTGCCGAGCTTGAGCCTGGTGGTTACGGCGGCGGCTGCGGCCAGCGCGACGAACGGCTCGTGCGAGAGCCAATACTCTTTGGTCAATTCTCCGCCGCCCGGGTAGGGCGATTTGCGCGAGGCCGGGATGTGCGAGTGCTCGGGGAAAAAGAGCGACTCGAAGCCGCGCTCCTCGGCCGCGCGCGCCAATTCCGCGGGATGAATCGCGAACTCGGCCGGGAACATCACCACGCCGAAGTTGGTCATCACTTTTCCTCCGCTGCGATGAATTCGCGCAGGACGTTGAAGAAGCGTTCCGGTGCGTCGGCGGAGATGCCGTGGCCGGCGTTGGGGAAGCGCTCGAAGCGGACCAGATGTTGCGGCAGCGCGGCCACGATCTGCTCCGAGTAAATTGGCGGCGTGATCGGGTCGTCTTCGCCGGCGAGCACGAGCGTGGGGCACTTGATGCGCGGCAGATCGGACAGATAGTCGAAGGTGTAATCTTCGCCCTTGCGGAAGGCGGCGAGCACGTCAAGCTTCCACGCCTGGCGCGCGTCTCGTTCGGGATTGTATGGCGCTCGGGAGTATAACGGCCGGCAGAGGCGGACGAATTCGCGTAACGCCTCGCGGTCGGGATTTTCGCCACAAAGATAGCCGCGGGCCGCCGCGCCGGCCTCCGGGCCGCCGAGCCGCTCGAAGACCGCGGCCTCGCGCTCCGGATCGGGCCGGCCCGCGCGGGTGCTGCACAGCACCAGCTTGCCTGGATGGTCGGGATGACGCAGCGCGTAAGCCATCGCGACGAACCCGCCGAACGACACGCCCATCACGATCGGCCGCTCGATTTCGACCGCGTCGCAGAAGGCCTTCACGTCGTCGGCCCATCGCGCGAGGTTCCACGCTTCGGGCGCGCCGCGATCGCTGCGGCCCTGGCCGCGATGGTCGAGGTAAACGACCTGCGCAACGTCGGTGAGCGCGGCGTACGCGGGCTTGAATGACGAATGGTCGCCGCCGGGGCCGCCGTGGAGCATCAGCAGCGTCGGGACGTTGCGCATTCTGGGGCCCTCGGGCCGCAGCTTCGCGCCCTCGACATCGAAGAACATCCGAAGATCGCCAACCTGTACTCGCATTGCAGTGCTGCTAACAGAAGCGCAGGCGCATCACAAGTTTTTCACTCCGGGCGCGCGCGCTCCGCGGCGACGCGCCCATGACCTGCGGTGAAAGGTAGGAGCTCTATTCGGGGCGCGCGCGGGCCGGCACGGAGGCCGGCCCCTACCCCATGTAGCAGCTTCATTCAGGGTAGTGGCCGGCGTCCCTGCCGGCCGTCCGACTCCCAGTATCGGGCGCCCTGGCCGCTTCTAAAGCCTACGGCGCTCGGCTAAGGATCGAGAGGTGAAGTCACGATTTTCGATTCAGGTGGCCAAGGAGAACCTCAAATTCTCGGCGGCGCATTTTATCGCGTATCCGGGATTTCGCGAGCCGCTGCACGGCCATAATTATCAGGTGGGCGTGCGGGTGGAGGGGCGGCTGGCGAAGACCGGGTATGTGCTCGACTTCGGGCTGATCAAGAAGCTGACGAAAGAAATCGTCGATCGGATCGACGAGCGCACGATTATTCCAATGAACAGCGATTGTTTGACGATCGCGCGCGAGGGCGAGCGGATTCGCGTGCGCTATGAGCAGGACGAATTCGTGCTGCCCGCGGCCGATGTTTGCGCGCTGCCGATCGTGCATAGCTCGGCGGAGGAGCTGGCGCGGTTCATCTTCAACGAGTTGCACGAGGCGCTGAAGGGGCGCGCGGCACTGGCGGATATCGTGGCGATCGAGGTGTCGGTGGCGGAAGGGCCGGGGCAGGCGGCGATTTATCGCGAGGAGATCGGGTCGGAAGCTGGATAGCCTGAGTTGGGCGTCAAGGTTATGCTCGATTGACGGAGGATGCTGCGATGGACGTGACGATTTATACCGGGCCACATTGCTCGGCGTGCAAGCAGGCGAAGGAATTTTTCGCGCAGAACGGCGTGACGTACAGCGAACGGAATATTGACGATCCGTCGGCGCGCGATGAATTGATCAGCAAGGGGTTTCGGGCCGTGCCGGTGATTCAGGTCGGGAGTGAGACGATGGTTGGGTTTAATGCGAAGCGGCTGCGGGTGTTGCTGGGATTGGGGTGAAAGAGAGGATCAGGCACCCTCACCTGGCGGGCGTGACGCCCGCCGTCCTCTCCCGCAAGCGGGAGAGGTGAAAAAAATTGCTCCGCGTGGATATGCAGCAGATCTCGAACGAACCCGGCGAGGATCGCGATCTGAGGATCGATGGGGGATGATCAAGATTTGCGCGGCTGCGATGCTGGTGCGCGACGCGAAGGTTCTGCTCGGGAAACGCGCGGCCGGGCAAGTGCTCTATCCGGGCGTTTGGGACCTGCCCGGTGGTCATCTTGAGGCTGGCGAGTCACCCGACCAGGCGCTCGTCAGGGAGCTGGAAGAGGAACTGGGAATCGTGCCGACGCGCTTCGAGCCGCTTGGGATATTCGACGAACTGAATCCGGAGAAATATGGCGCGCATCAGTACCACGTCTACGTGGTGACCGAGTGGAGCGGCCCGATCGTGAACCGCCAGCCGCACGAGCATTCGGAAATCAGATGGGTGCCGCTCGAGACGGCGCATCAACTCGAGCTCGCCGATCCGCGCTATCCGGGGCTGTTTCGACGCGTCGCTGATTTCTGTTGATACGGTCGAGCAGCGGCGAAATAACGCTGCGTACGCCCCGCGACGATGACTTTTCAGGGAGGGGCGAAAAATCGCTTCGCGTAGATTCTTCGGCTTCGCGCTACGCTCGCCTCAGAATGACATAGGGGTGTTGCCTTAGAAGAGGGGTGTTGCTTCAGGGGAGCGCTTACAGTTCCGGGCTGCTTGGTAGGAACGTCTCGCCCATCAGGTAGGCGTCTACGGCGCGGGCGGCTTCGCGGCCTTCCCAGATTGCCCAGACCACCAGTGACTGGCCGCGGCGGGCGTCGCCGGCCGCGAACACGCCGGGCACGCTCGAGGCGTAGTTGGTGCACGCGATATTGCTGCGCTGGTCGAGCTTGAGGCCGAGCTGATTGACGACGGTGTCGGGCTCGGGGCCGAGGAAGCCGAGTGCGAGCAGCACGAGGTCGCAATCGAGCTCGAACTCGCTGCCCGGGATCTCCTCCATCGCCATGCGGCCGTTGTCGCGCTTCCAGGCCAGCCGCACGCAGTGGAGCTTTTTGACCTGGCCGTTTTCGCCGGAGAAGCGCTTGGTGTTGATGCTCCAGTCGCGCTGGACGCCTTCTTCGTGCGAACTCGAGGTGCGCAGGATCATCGGCCAGTCCGGCCACGGCATCTCGGCGGTGCGGGCCGGCGGCGGCTCTGGCAGCAGCTCAAACTGATAGACGACTTTTGCGCCTTGGCGATTGGAGGTGCCCAGGCAGTCGGAGCCGGTGTCGCCGCCACCCAGGATTACGACGTTCTTGTCCTTGGCGGTGAGCGAGATTTCGGGCGGGATTACGTCACCGAAGTTGCGTTTGTTCTGCTGGGGCAGGAAGTCCATCGCGAAGTGGATGCCGGCGAGATCGCGGCCGGGGATCGGCAGATCGCGCGGCTTGGTCGCGCCGACCGTCAGGCAGATCGCGTCGAACTTGCTTTTGAGCTCGTCGCCTTTCAAATCCACGCCGACGTGGCAACTGGTCACGATCTCGACGCCTTCGGCCTTCATCTGCTCGACGCGGCGATTGATCAGCCACTTCTCGAGCTTGAAATCCGGGATGCCGTACATCAGGAGGCCGCCGACGCGATCGGAGCGCTCGAAGAGCGTGACGCTGTGGCCCGCGCGGGCGAGTTGCTGCGCGCACGCCAGACCGGCCGGTCCCGAGCCCACTACCGCGACCTTCTTGCCGGTGCGGTGCTGGGCAAGGATCGGCGTTAACCCAGCCTTCGGCGAAGGCGTGGTCGATGGTGGTTTTCTCGATGAGCTTGATCGTGACCGGATCGTTGTTGATGTTGAGGACGCAGGCTTCCTCGCACGGGGCGGGACAGATGCGGCCGGTGAACTCGGGGAAGTTGTTGGTCGAATGGAGGCGATCGATCGCTTCTTGCCAGCGGCCGCGGTAAACCAGATCGTTCCAGTCGGGGATGATGTTGCCGAGCGGGCAGCCCTTGTGGCAGAAGGGGATTCCGCAGTCCATGCATCGCGCGCCCTGGGCGCGGAGCTTCTCGTCGGGGAGCTTGAGATCGAACTCGCGCCAATCGCGCAGCCGCTCCGCGACCGGACGCCGCGACGGCGTCTCGCGCTTGATCTCGACAAAGCCGGTTATCTTGCCCATTCGTTCGCTGCCTGCTCGCCTCAGGATGACATAAGAGCGGCGACCCTCCTGCCGTTAGGGGGGACCCTCTGTCATTCTGAGCCGAGGTTCCCGAAGGCGAAGAGTCTACGCAAAGCGATTTGGCTGCGTTCACGGCAGCCTCCGCTCGGAATGACAGATTAGAGCTGGGCGCGACTACTGAGCTGTTTGATCGATCCAGACGAAACCCCCCCCCCCCCCCCGAATCAAAAGCGCATGCGACGCGGGCGTGCATTGTGTTCTTCATACGGCGGCCAGGCGGGCCATGTCTGAGCCGGTGTTTAGGTGCTGGCGTTCGAGGACTTTGCGATATTCGGTGGGCATCACTTTTACGAACTTGGTGACGTAGTCGTCCCAATCGTCGAGGATGCGGCGCGGCTACCGCGCTTTCGGTGTATTGGTGATGGCGCGTGATTAGCGCGCGGAGCTCGTTGATCTCCGCCTGATCCTTGAGCGCTAACAGCTCGACCATGCTGAGGTTGCAGCGCGGGGCGAAGGCGCCGTGCTCGTCGAGGACGTAGGCGATGCCGCCGCTCATGCCGGCGGCGAAGTTGCGGCCGGTGCGGCCCAGCACCACGACCTTGCCGCGCGTCATGTACTCGCAGCCGTGATCGCCCACGCCCTCGACCACCGCGACCGCGCCGCTGTTGCGGACCGCGAAGCGCTCACCCGCGATCCCGCGGAAAAACGCCTCGCCGCCGGTCGCGCCGTAGAGCGCGACGTTGCCGATCAGGATGTTGTCTTCGGCCTTGAAGGTTGCCTCGCGCGGCGGGCGCACCGCGATGAACCCGCCCGAGAGTCCCTTGCCGATATAGTCGTTGGCGTCGCCTTCGAGATGGAACGCGACGCCGGGCGCGAGCCAGGCGCCGAAGCTTTGGCCGGCCGAGCCTTTGAAGTGAATCTGGATCGTGTAGGGCGGCAAGCCGTCGGCTTCCGAAGCGGCGCGAGACTTCCGCCGAGAGCATCGTGCCGACGGCGCGATTCGAGTTGCGGATCTGCATTCGCCAGACCGACCGGCGTGCGCTCGGTGAGCGCGTCGGCGCACAGTTCGATCAGTTCGCGGTCGAGCGCCTGGTCGAGGCCGTGGTCCTGCGTCGCGACGTTGTGGATTGCGAACTCGGCCGGTACTTCCGGGCGATAGAGGATATGGCTCAGATCGAGGCCTTTCGCCTTCCAGTGATCAATCGCTTCGTTGGCTTCGAGGCATTCGACGTGGCCGATCATCTCGTCCATCGAGCGGAAGCCGAGCTGCGCCATGTGCTCGCGGACTTCCTCCGCGATGAACATCATGAAGTTGACGACGTGCTCGGGCTTGCCCTCGAACTTCTTGCGCAGCTCGGGGTCCTGGGTCGCGATCCCGACCGGGCAGGTGTTGAGATGGCACACGCGCATCATGATGCATCCGCTGGCGACCAGCGCGGCGCTGGCGAAGCCGAACTCGTCGGCGCCGAGCAGGGCGGCGATGGTGACGTCGCGGCCGGTCTTGAGCTGGCCGTCGGTCTCGACGCGGATGCGGCCGCGCAGGTCGTTCATCACCAGGACCTGCTGGGTTTCGGCGAGGCCGAGCTCCCACGGGATGCCCGCGTGCTTGATCGAGGTGAGCGGCGAGGCGCCGGTGCCGCCGTCGTGGCCGCTGATCAGGACCACGTCGGCCTTGGCCTTGGAGACGCCGGCGGCGATAGTGCCGACGCCGACCTCGGCGACCAGCTTGACGCTGATGCGGGCGCGGTCGTTGGCGTTCTTGAGATCGTGGATCAGCTGCGCGAGGTCTTCGATCGAGTAGATATCGTGATGGGGCGGCGGCGAGATGAGTCCGACGCCCGGCGACCGAGTAGCGAATCTTGGCGATGAAATCGTCGACCTTGTGGCCGGGGAGCTGGCCGCCTTCGCCGGGCTTGGCGCCCTGGGCCATCTTGATCTGCAGCTCGTCGGCAGTTGACCAGGTAGTGGCTGGTCACGCCGAAGCGGGCCGAGGCGACCTGCTTGATCGCGCTGCGCCGCCAGTCGCCGTTGGGATCGCGCTTGAAGCGCGCGGGATCCTCGCCGCCTTCGCCGGTGTTGCTCTTGCCGCCGATGCGGTTCATCGCGATCGCGAGGTTCTCGTGCGCTTCCTTGCTGATCGAGCCGAATGACATCGCGCCGGTCTTGAAGCGCTTGACGATCTCGGCGGCCGGCTCGACCTCCTCGAGCGGGACCGGCGGATGCGTCGGCTTGAAACTTCAGCAGGCCGCGCAGCGTCGCGAGATTGCGGCTGGTCTCATCGACCAGCCGCGTGTAGTCCTTGAACGCGCGGTAGTTGCCGGCGCGCACCGAGTGCTGAAGCTTGGCGATAGTGTTGGGGTTGTACATGTGGAACTCGCCGCGCCGGCGCCATTGATACTGGCCGCCGGCGTCGAGCTCGCCGTTGAGGCTCGGATCGACCTTGAAGGCATGCGTATGCCGAAGCGCGGTCTCGCGCGCGATCACGTCCAGGCCGACACCCTCGATCCGCGACGCCGTCCAGGTGAAGTAGCGGTCGATGACCTCGTGGTTGAGGCCGATCGCCTCGAAAATCTGCGCGCCGCGATAACTCTGTAGCGTCGAGATGCCCATCTTGGAGGCGACCTTGACCAGGCTCTTGGTCAGCGCCTTGATGAAATGCTCGACCGCCTCTTCTTCCGCAACGTCCTTGAGTCGCGCCGTCGCGGATCATCGCGATCATCGTCGCGTAGGCGAGGTACGGATTGATCGCGCCCGCGCCGTAGCCCATCAGCAGGCAGAAATGCATCACTTCGCGCGGCTCGCCCGATTCGACCACCAGCCCGACCCGCGTGCGGGTGCCCTCGCGGATCAGATGATGATGCACCGCGCCGGTGGCGAGCAGGCTCGGAATCGGCGCGTGCTCGGCATCGACGCCGCGATCCGAGAGCACGATGATCGTGTAGCCGCTCGGCGATCGCCTCGGATGCGCTTTCGGCAGAGATCGTCAAGCGCCGCGCGCAATCCCGGCTTCGCCGTCGTCAGCGTGAAACAGCGTCGGCAGCGTGATCGATTTGAGTCCCGGCTGCGCCAGCCGCTTGATCTTCTCGAGCTGCGCGTTGGTCAGAATCGGGCTGGTCAGCCGGAGCTGGCGGCAATGCGCGGGCGTTTCCTCGAAGAGATTCTGCTCCGCGCCGATCGTGGTCTCGGCCGACATCACCATCTCTTCGCGAATCGAATCGACCGGCGGATTGGTGACCTGGGCGAAGAGCTGCTTGAAGTAGTTGAACAGCAGCGGCGCCTTGTCGGAGAGCACCGCCAGCGGCGTATCGGTGCCCATCGAGCCGACCGGCTCCTGGCCGTTGGCCGCCATCGGGGCAAGGATCATCTTGAGTTCTTCGATCGTGTAGCCGAAGGCCTGCTGCTGCGCGAGCAAATCGAACTGGCCCGCGCCGTCGAGCGCGGCGCCGACGGCGGCTCCGGCAGATCTGTCAAGCTCGACGAGATTGTCGTTGAGCCATTGGCGATACGGCTTGCGCGCCGCCATCGACTCCTTGATTTCCTCGTCCTGCACGATGCGGCCTTGAACCGTATCGACCAGGAACATGCGGCCCGGCTGCGAGCGTCCCTTGTAGCTCGATTTGCTCGGGCGGGATGTCGAGCACGCCGGTCTCCGAAGCCATCACGACCAGCCCGTCTTTGGTAACGAGGTAGCGCGAGGGACGCAGGCCGTTGCGATCGAGCACCGCGCCGATCTGGCGGCCGTCGGTGAACGCGATCGAGGCCGGGCCGTCCCACGGCTCCATCATGCAGGAGTGATACTGGTAGAAGGCGCGCTTGGCAGTCGGGCATCGCGGCGTCGTTCTGCCACGCCTCGGGGATCATCATCATCACGGCGTGCGGCAGCGAGCGGCCGGTGCGGACCAGCAGTTCGAGGCAGTTGTCGAACATCGCCGGAGTCGCTGCCGGTCGGGCTCGATGATCGGCAGGAGCTTCTTGATGTCGTCGCCGAACAGCGGCGAGGCGAACTGCTTCTCGCCGCGCGTGCATCCAGTTGATATTGCCGCGCAGCGTGTTGATTTCGCCGTTGTGGCGACAGGAAGCGGTACGGATGGGCGCGGTCCCAGCTCGGGAAAGTGTTGGTCGAGAAGCGCTGATGGACCATCGCGAGCGCCGCAGCGTCATCGCGGGATCGAGCAGGTCGGGATAGAAGCGCGGAATCTGATGCGAGATCAGCTGGCCCTTGTAGACGATCGTCAGCGCCGAGAGGCTGCACACGTAGAACATCTCGCCGCTCGAGCGGCGAGCTTGGCGGCCTTCGTTAGTGACGCGCTTGCGAATCACGTAGAGCTTGCGTTCGAGCGCCTCGACGTCTCGGCGGCTCCGCGCCGCGGCCGATGAAGATCTGGCGGATCGCGGGGAGTCCCTCGACGGGCGATGCGCCGCACGCGCATCGGATCGATGCGGCACCGTGCGCCAGCCCAGCAAGCGGCTGTCCTTCTTCGCGCGACGACGCGCTCGAAAATCTCCTCGCAGCGCTTCGCGCTTGCCAGCGTCGCGCGGCATGAAGATCATCCCGACGCCGTATTCGCCGCGCGCGGGCAGGCCGAATCCGAGCTGTTCGGCTTCGCTGACGCAGGAATTCGTGCGGGAATCTGCATCAGGATTCCGGCGCCGTCGCCGGTCTGGGGATCGCATCCGCAGGCTCCGCGATGGGTCAGGTTGTCGAGGACCTCGATGCCCTTGTCGGACGATGTCGTGCGATGCGTCGCCCTTGATATTGACCACGAAGCCGACGCCGCAGGCGTCGTGCTCGTGCGCCGGGTCGTAAAGTCCCTGCCGTTGGGGAAGTCCGCGCGCTTTTCATCGTTATGTCCGTCTGACTACGCCCGCTTGTCTTGCGTCGGTCCGTTCTTGACGCCGTATGGCGTTGTGCCGCCGGCCGTTGCCCGCGATCTTCCGGCTCGCGCATCGTGAACGCGAAATTTGTGAGCGTTCGGTATGGGTCGACAGCACCACCATCGTTTCGGTACGCGCCACTCCCTCGATCAAGCGGATCGTGCTGATGAGCCGTTCGAGCGACGCGGTGTCGTCGGTCTTCACCTTCAGCAGCAGCGTGTGCTCGCCGGTGACGTGATGGCATTCGAGCACGTCGTCGAGTCGGTCGACGGTCTCGCTCGAACAGGCCGATCAGCCGGGGATGGCTGATCGAGACGCCGATGAAGGCGGTGACGTCCTTGCCCAGGCGTCGCGCGTCGACCGAGGCGTGATAGCCGGTGATGATGCCGCCGTCTTCGAGCTTCTTGACGCGCTCGATCACCGAGGGCGCGGACAGCCCGACCTGCTCGCCGAGCTTGACGTGCGGGATGCGGCCCTGCTCCTGCAAGGACTGGATGATCTGCAGATCGATCGCATCGAGCTCGGGTATCTCGCTTCCTAGTTTCATAAGGGAAACCTCCCCGCCGCCCGCTGAAAGTAATCCCGAAGGTGGAATCTGTCAAGGGTAATTAAGGCAATTCGAGATGGGGCTGGATTTAGGGAGAGTGGGTCGAGCGAGTTTAACGAATATGAGGCGGCGTTCTACGATGGCCTTAGTTATCGCGTCGCGGTCCGGCGGCGATTTCGCGTCAACTGCCTGATATTTCAGGGATTTCGTGCGGAGAGCAGCGTTCAGGACGAGTTCTATATTATTCAGGCGGGATCAGGCGGCATCCGTTGAAACGACGGAGCCGGGATGTGGACGCCGGTCGCTACATCAGGACGGTATTTTCGCTCGATAGTAGAAGCGGCAAAGATCGGGTAGGCGCGAAGATCGGCGGCCGCGGGTCATGCCGCCGGGGTAAGCGTCGCTGCCCATTTCGAGCGCGTCGAGGCCGGTCCACTCGACTTCGGCGGCGACGCGATTGCCGATCGTGCGCTCGATGATCACGAAGAACGCCATCGCCAGTCCGAACACCACGACGATGTTGACGGTCACGCCGATCAGCTGCGCGACGAACTGCGCCGGGTCGCCGAACAGCAGGCCGCGCACCGGACCGGCGACGCCGTTCCAGCCGTCGCCATAGCTGCCGTCGGCGAAAATCCCCAACGCGAGCGCGCCCCAGATGCCGCATACGCCATGCACCGCGATCGCGCCGACCGGATCGTCGACGTGAAAGCGGCGCTCGAGCGCGAGCACGCTCCACACCACGATCAGTCCCGCGACCACGCCGATCAATACCGCCGCGACCGGCGTCACGAAGGCGCACGGCGCGGTGATCGCGACCAGCCCGCCGAGCAAGCCGTTGCAGGCCATCGCGATGTCGGGCTTGCCGTATCGATGCCACAGATAGAGCAATGCGGCGAGCGCGCCGGCCGCCGAGGCGAGCATCGTGTTGACCGCGATCAGCGCGATGCGCGGGTCGGAGGCGGCCAGCGTCGAGCCCGCGTTGAAGCCGAACCAGCCGAAAGCCAGGATCAGCGTACCGACCACCGCCATCGGCAGGTTGTGTCCCGGCAGCGCGCCGATCGCGCCGTCGCGGCGGAACTTGCCGATCCGCGGGCCCAGCACGATCGCCCCGGCCAGCGCGGTGATGCCGCCGGTCATGTGCACCACCGAGGAGCCGGCGAAATCGACGTGGCCGTGGCCGAGCCCGAAGTTGACCCCGAGCTGCGACGAGCCATCCGCCGCCCCATACCCAGTTGCCGTAGAGCGGATAGAGGAACATCGACATGAAGAACGCCGTAGACGAAGAAGGCCGAGAACTTCCAGCGCTCGGCCATCGCGCCGGTCGGGATCGTCGCCGCCGTGTCCATGAACACCACCGCGAACAGGAACATCGCGAGGCTGCGCGGGATCGTGCGCGACGTTGACCAGCGCGAACTTGCTGAGCCCGAGCAGATCCCGAACTGATGGCCGCCGAGGTTGATCGTCAGCTCGTGGATGGCCGATCGCGGCGGCGCCCAGCGAGGGCCAGCGGCTCGACGCCGCCCATCATGAAGGCGTAGCCGGTCAGCCAGAAGCCGATCAGGCCGAGCGGATAGATGATGAAGTTCATCGCCATCGTGTTGACGGCGTTCTTGGCGCGGGTGAAGCCGGTCTCGAGCATCGCGAAACCGACCTGCATGAACATCACGAGGAAGCCGGCGACCAACACCCAGGCCAGATTGAGCGATTGTTCGAGCATGTCCGGCGTGCCGGCGTCCTGCGCGCGCGGCGCGGCTTGCGACCGCCAGCGCGATCAGCAATATCGCCGCGGCGGTCGCACGTCCGCAGCGGCGCGACGGCTCGTGCGACGATCGCGAGCGGGCGACGCATCATTTCATCTTCCCGCGATAGCTGCCGCCGTGCGGCTGCGCGACGGATGCCGCCGGATACCGGTTGGCCAGCCAGATCAGCAGACAGAAGACCCCGATCAGCGAGATGAAGAAAAATGCGGTCACGACAGCACGCGCTCGAATCGCCTGCCCGCAGGCTGCGCCGGATGGAGATGCGCGGCGCGGCCGGTCACCGTGACGCGCGAAGGATCGCGCAGGTCCTCCAGCATCTCGGCGGCGGTGGCGTAGCGATTGCGCGGCTGCCGCTCGATCGCGTGCAGCATGATCTCCTCGAGATGTGGGTCGAGGTCGGGCACGAACGCGGCTCGGCGGTTGCGGGTCCTGGTTGGTCTTCGTCTGCATCACGTTGTAGACATTGGGACCCTGAGTAGGGCAGCTCGCCGGTCAGCATCTCGTACAGGATCGTGCCGAGCGCGTAGATGTCGGTGCGCTGCGTCGCCGCGCCGGCCGCTGACCTGCTCGGGCGCCATATAGTCGGGCGTGCCGATAGTCGAGGACAGGCCCGACCAGGTCAGGCGCCGCGCGGATTCATCCAGCGCGATGCCGAAATCCATGATTTTGACCTGGCCCTCGTCGGTGACCAGGATATTTTCGGGCTTGAGATCGCGATGGACCACGCCCTGGCTGTGCATGTAGATCAGCGCCTCGCAAATCTGGCCGGCGTAGCTCGAGCGCCTTCTCGGCCGGGAGATGCGCGCTTGTCGCGCATCATCGCGCGCAGCGACTCGCCCTCGACGAACTCCATCGCGATGTACATCCGGCTTTTCCTCGCGGCGTGAGCACCTTGATGATGTTGGGATGATCGAGGCGCTGGCCGATTTCTTCCTCGCGGCGGAAACGGTCGTAGAAGACCACGTCGCTCTCGAACTGCATGTAGGGCACTTTAATCGCGACGGTGGCCGCCGTTCACGCGATCGACCGCCTTGAAGATCGAGGCCATCCCGCTGCGCGCGATCACTTCGATCAGTTCGTACTGGTCGAGATTCTCGCCGACGTTGACCTCGCGCATCGCCTATGCCGCCCCGCTCGTGTGCCGCACGGGCGCGCACGTTAACACCAGCGCGCCGGAACGATCAAACCGCTGCAAGCCGCTCCGCGCACCTGGAGTCTCACTGGCGCCGGCGAAAAGTCCCATCAGGCGTGCGACGATCCCGCTGCTCGCTTCAGGCGCGACGTTGGGCGTCGGCCCGATCATCTTCAGGAACGCCACCGTCAGATTGTCGGCGGTGCCGCGGCTGTTGGCCTTCTCGATCAGCTCGCGGCAGACCTCTTCCGCGCTGAACCTCGTGCGTGATGCGCTCGAGTTCGGCCTCGTCGAGCACATTGTATAGTCCGTCGCTGCACATGATCAGCCGATCGCCCTGCTTCAGCGGCATCGTGATCCGGTCGACCGAGACGATCAGCTCGCGCCCGACGCTGCGATTCAGCGCCGAGCGTTCCGGATGCTGCGCGCGCCTGCGCCGAGGTCATCAGGCCCATCCGGACCCGCTCGCCGACCCAGGTGTGATCCTTGGTCATCTGGTTGACCTTGCCGTGGCGCAGCAGGTAGAGCCGGCAGTCGCCGACATGCGCCGCGTCAACGCGCCGTCGTCGACCACCGCGGCGGTCAGGGTCGTCGCCATCCGGCGCAGCTCGGGGACCGAAAGCGCGCGGTTATGAATCTCGATATTGGCGCGCTGTACGGCGCGATGCAGCCGCTTGGCGGCGCCCCACGCCGGCGGGCTGTCGCGGTAGGCCGCGAGCGTGATATCGATCGCCATCGGGCTGGCGATTTCGCCGCCCTCGTATCCGCCCACGCCGTCGGCGACGGCGAATATCGCGCTCACTGGACTCTCGATGAAGTGTCCGCAGAATCCTCGTTGTCGGGGCGGTCGGTGCCGATGTCGGAAAGCAGCGCCAGCTCGAAAGTACACTCTCCGGCTGCTGCCTTCGACGGGTTCGTCCATGCGAGTCAGAGTAGTGTTGCCATGAAATGCAGGCGCTCGCTTCTGGGTTGCCCGTACAAAACGCAGGGGCGGACCGCCTCTCGAGACTCGCCCCCTGCTCATCACGGATCGGGAATTCTCAGGCCGGCTTGGTGACCAGGATGGTCTCTTTACCCTTCTTTCTCGAGCTGCGCACGAAGTAGATCGCGCCGTAGACGCCCCAGATCACCGAGAGCGCCACAGCCATCAGCGGCTCCTTCGCACTGCCGAGTCCTTCCAGTGGTCCGATTATGTAGAAGGCGATGCAGGCAAAGTTCGCGAGCGCACCGAAGACCGGCACCACCATGTGTTTGAAGCCATGGAAGTCGTCGATGCTCGCGGAATGCCACGATACATACGATGTTGGTCAGTCCGTAGAGAACGAAGGTGCCGAAGTTGGACACCAGCGTGACCAGCAACAGGCCGTTGGGCAGAGCCGACAAGGACGCGTTGGAACTCAGGCCGAACGCGTACCAGAGGTTATGTGGAAGCGTGGCGATGGTCTTGTCGTCCGGCGCGGAGCCGCCGGCGAAGAATAGTAGCGCGCCGAAGGCGCCCAGCACCGCCGAGATCGTCGCCAGCGTCCAGATCGCGCGATGCGGGAGTCAGGTTGTCGCCATGCAGCAGGCCGAAATGCTCCGGAACTTCCTCGTCACGGCCCATCGCGTAGGTCACGCGCGCGCCGGTGTTGATGCAGCTCAGGGTCGTGCCGATCAAAGCCAGGAAACGGTCGACGCCTCGATAAGCATGAACGCCTGGCCGTGTCCGCCGAGCAGCGCATTGCCGACGATCACCATCATGTCGCCGATGGGCGCAGCCGAACCCTTGGCGGCATTCAGGCTGTAGGCGCTGTTAAGGAAGTAGTTCGCCGCGAAGTATTCGATCATGTAGCAGAAGAGTCCCTGGATCGTCAGCGACAGCAGCACTCCGCGCGGAATGTCTTTCTTCGGGTTCATCGCTTCTTCGCCCAGCGAGGTGACTGATTCAAAGCCGACCAGCAGCAGAATCGCGATCGTCGCCTGCAACATGACCCAGTCGAACGATGCGGCATGATTACTGATAGCGCGCTCGTATGCGCCGGGTTGTCGCCGGTGAACGCGTAGTGACAGCGTGGCCGAACCATGTTGCCGTTGGCGTCGAGACCGAAGCCCGCCGAACCCGGCCGGATGCGCCAACCGATAGGCGATCGCCAGGGCCGCAGAAAAACAGCAGCGCGACGATCTGAATCGCGTTGATCGCGATGTTGACCTTGGTCGATCCGTTCACTCCGCGAAACGCGATATATGCGACGGCGTACGAGAAGATAATCGCGACCAGCGCCATGAAGACCGGTCCCGGAGTTGCCGCGTTGATCGTATCGGGCGCGACATGATCCCACGATGTAGCCGACCATGACGCCCATCGTCGCGACCATCACGCCCGGATAGACCCAGTAGTAAAGATGCGAGGCCCATCCGATCACGAACTTGGCGATTCGCGCGAAGCGGTACGCGTGTGGTCTTGCCCAGGAAGGCCTGCTCGGCGAACAGATATGAGCTGCCCGCGCCGGGATAGAGCTTCGCTAACTCCGAATACGAGATCGCCGTCGCGTAGGCGAGCATCAGCGCGACGAAGATTCCGGCCCACATCGCCATCCCCGAGGGGAACACGTATCCGGCTTGGAGGACAAACGTAATCCACAGAAAGGCGCCCGGTGCGATCAACGCCATCGCGTTGACCGTGACGCCGGTGAGCCCCAGCGTGGGCATCATCTTCGGTGCTTCTTCTTGGCCATGTTTCCTCCTATGCCGTAAAAGTAGCGTCGGCCAAGGCCCCCTCGCGCAAGACTGATGCCATTCAAAATGCAACGACTCGTGCAAAGTTGAAACTTCACGTTGCACATTGCACGGGCAGCCGCCTGTCAATCGGTCATCAGGTCCAGGTCGGAAGATGGATATATGGCTAGGCGGAAGGATGGAGAGAGGAGCGGATTCGTCAATGCTGCAAGGTCTTCAGGCAGCGCTAACCGGACTCCGGGGGCGCGTGCTATAGGAACCCAAAACGACGCCGCAGGAGATGCGATCATGTCAGCGAAGCTCACGTCGGCCGAGGTGATCGGCCTGTTCGAAAAGCTCAGCAACTGGGGGCGATGGGGTAAGGACGACCAGCGCGGCGCATTGAACTTTATCACGGAAAAAAAACGCGCGGCTGCTGCGCGGCTGGTCCAGAGCGGAGAGGCGGTCTCGCTCGCGCTGCCGCTGGCGGTCACGCCCGCGGCCGATAATCCGACGCCGGTGACGCATCTGATCGTCCAAGCCGGATTCGATTCCGATCGCGCCTGGCTTCCGCATGCCGCTGATTATTTCGCGATCTCGTTCCATGGGATGGCGAACACGCATATCGATGCGCTCTGCCACGTCTTCTGGCAGGGCAAGATGTACAACGGCTTCGCGGCCGCCGAAGTCGGCTCACATGGTGCGCACAAGTGCGCGATCGACGTCGCGCGTCAGGGGATCGTGAGCCGCGGCGTGCTGCTCGATATCCCGAAGCTCCGCCAAGTCGAATGGCTGGAGCCGGGCGAGGGAATTTCGGCCGCAGAGCTCGACGCAGCACAGAAAGATCATCACGTCCGCGTCGAGGAGGGTGACATCCTGCTGATTCGCACCGGTCGGGCGCTCCGCCGCAAGCGCAAAGGCGCCTGGGATCCGAATCGCTTGCCCGGCCTCGATCCCACCTGCCTGCCCTGGCTTCACGAACGCCGAGTCGCGATGCTGGGCTCCGACGCGGTCAGCGACGTGCTGCCGAGTGGTTACGATGACGTGCCGCTCCCGATCCACGTCTGCACGCTGGTCACGATGGGCGTGCATCTGCTCGACAACGCGGACTTCGACGCGCTGGCGGAAACCTGCGCGCGCCTGGGCCGCTATGAATTCATGTTCACGGTCGCGCCTCTGATTCTGGAGCGCGGCACCGGCTCACCAGTCAACCCGCTGGCGATTTTCTAGATGCGAGGCAGGTCATGAACAACGAAGCACGCGTGATCGATTGCGACGGCCATATCCTGGAGCCGCCTGATCTGTGGGAGAAATACCTCGAGGACAAGTATCGCGATCGCGCGATGCGGATCCGGGTCGACGATGAGGGCTGGGAGTATCTCGAAATCAACGGCCAGCGTGCGAAGATGACGCGCCACGGCACGCTCGGCGCACTGGGAGGGATGGGCAAGCGCGTCGGCGACGTTCAGCGGCTGCGCGAACTCGCGATGCAGGGGAAGATTACGCCGGAGGAAATGGACCGCCTGCGCCCGAAGCCCGAGGACACCTATCTAAAGGGCGTCGCCTTCGGTGCGATGAACATGAAGGAACGGCTCGAGCTGCTCGATCGCGAACGGATGGCCAAGGCGCTGCTCTATCCCACCATTGGACTGCTGTGGGAAGCGGAGCTGTTCGACGCCGACCTCTCCGGCGCCTACTGCCGTGCCTACAATCGGTGGATCGCCGATTTCTGCCGCGATTCCGGCGGCCGGCTCGTCCCGATCGCGCATCTTTCGCTGGGTAATCCCGCCGCGGCGGCGCACGAGCTCGAGCGCGCGGTGAAAGACGGATGCAAGGGTGGGTTCGTATGCCCCTTCACGATCACGCGCAAGCCGCACGGCGATCCGGCGCACGACGTGCTGTTCGCCGCCGCCCAGGACCTCGATGTCCCGCTCGCGATCCATCCGACCTTCGAGCCGATTCCGTGGGGAATCCATCATCGCTATGACAATTTCCAGTGGGCCGCCTGGTACTACGATCTGTTCGCGGGCCAGGGCGTTCAGCACGCGTTCGCGACGCTGTTCCAGTTCGGCGTCTTCGACCGCTTTCCGCGCTTGCGCGTGATCGTGCTCGAATCACAAGCCGGCTGGATTGGCTATTTCCTCGATCGCGGCGACGCGATCTACAGCGGCACCACGCTCGGCGGCACGGTGCGTCTGAAGGAGAAACCCTCGTACTATTTCAAGCGCCAGTGCTGGATCTCGGCCGATCCCGACGAGCGGACGATCGCCGGCCTGATGTCGATCGTGGGCGAGGACAAATTCTTCTGGGCCAGTGACTATCCGCATCCGGACCATCCGGGCAACTATCTGGAAGAGTTGCGCGGGATGGTCGCGCCGATGACCGACTCCGGCCGCCGCGCAATCCTGGGCGAGAGCGTCGCGCGAGTGTATAAACTTGAATAGCTAGTCGGGTAGCAAGTTGGAAGAGTGGGCTATGCCTCGAAGATCTCGCTAATCATTCCGAAGCGCCGCTCGATAATCGCCTTCGCGACTGCCTCTGTGGGCGGTTCGAAGCGGCGCGCGTTGCGAACCGGTCCCCAGTCCGAACTGCAACTGCCGTATTCGTTCTCGCGCACGCCATTAATCACTTCGATCAGGTCCACATCGCCGGGTTTCTTTCGCTTGCCGATTCCCTTCCACTTGCGCCAGAACTCTTCGACGGCCTCGATAGGCAAGAAATAGTGATTGTCCCCCGAGAGCAAGTCCGCGGCGAGTGCCGCCAGGTATTGGCGCGCGCGCTCCGGCTCGGGGAGTCGCAGGCGCTTCTCGAAGGTCTTTCCTTCTTCGCCGTCGGATCCGACCACGATGGCGCGAAACTCCCGCCCGGCGACGCCGGTAGCCGCCAGCGCGATCGCCGAAATAAAGAGGTAGAGAAAATCCTTGGCCTTGGGCTCGCCGCGCAGCACGAACCGGAGCGAAGCGTCCAGACCGGGCGACATGAAACCAACGTTGCCGTGCAGCCTGGCGCGCCGGAGGCGCGGCCCGCCGTCCGGATGCGGCACGCTCACGTCGACCATGAGGTCGTCCAGGATCCGGTCGGCGCGGGCGAACTCACCGGCGTGTCCGATCCGAACCTCCTGCCAGTCGGCGAGTTCACACCCGCCGGCGGCGCGCGTTTGATCGATCCAGGCGCCGAGCCGCGCGCGGTCGGCTTTCTCCGCGGCCTCCGCGAACAGCCCAACGGGCGCGTGGCCATGCACCTGCGCGATTTTGACCAGTTCTGCGTAGCCGGCGAGCGCGGCTTCCCGATCGCCGCGCGACCGCCACAGGGCGTCGCGGAGCAGGACCGTGCGATCGAGCACCGACTGCGCCAGCGGCTCGTCTTCCTGATCTTCGGCGGCGCCTTCGTCGTCTTCGAGCATCCCGAGCGCGTAGCGGGCCGCGCCCTGGATCGGACACTCCAGAAACTTCCGTAGCGCGGCGAGCGGCAGCGACAGTTCGGTCGCATCGCGCGCGTCAGCGCTATGCGGAGCCAGCTCCGGCAGGCGCAACCCGTCGTAAAGGCGCTGGCGCACCTCGGGCGCAAGCCGGTCAACCATCGGTTCGTCGCGGCCGGGCAGCGGCGCATCTCCGCAATGCTCGATGAGATCCTGGCGCAGCGCCGTCATCCGTGCGCCGCGCCGCGCGTCACGATCGTAGCTGACCAGTTCCGCCGCCGGCTGTGCGGGCTCCGGATCGAGATCGGGGAAGTAGCGCAGGTCATAACGGCTGACCGGATGCTCGACCGTGAGCCCCTTCACCGCGTCCTCGTCGAGGTAGCCGCGCAGGATGAATTGCAGCTCGCGGATCACGGCCGACGGTTCGAGCCGATCGCCGGTGCGCGAATCACGCGAAACGTAGGAGAGGAAAATCCTCTCACGCGCCGCGAGCAGCGTTTCGAGAAACAGGTAACGGTCGCGCTCGGTCGGCGTAACGTCGCCGGCGCTGCGCCGCGCCAGCCGCAGGTCGAGCGGATCGAAACCGGGGCGCTCGGGGAAGTCGGCCTCGTTCAGGCCCAGCGCGAAGATCACCCGAAACGGGATCGAGCGCAGCGCGGCGAGCGAGCCGATCGCCACGCCGCGGCCGCCATATCGGCCGCGCCGCGCCTCGACCTCGGCGATGCACGCGAGCGCGAACTCGCACGCGACGAGATAGGGAACCGGCTCGCTCCGGATTGCGGGCGCCGCGATCGATTCGATCGCGCTCACGCAATAGTCGCGGATTCGTTCGTCGATCAGATTTGGAGCATTGACGTAGCCGAGCACGAAGTCGCTCAGCCGCTTTCCCCAATCAGCGAGCGTGAGCCGTTGCGCGCGAAGCTCGCGCGCGTCGGACAGCATCCGGCGCGCGAGGCGCACCAGACTCGCGACGGCCGTGGCTTCGTCCGGCGCGACTTCGTAGGGCAGGTACTCGCGGCTGTCAGGCGCGCGGAAGAATCGCGAATCGCGGCTCGGTTCTCCGGTCATGAAAGTTCCCAGCGCCAGCCGCTTCAGCGCCTGATCCCAATGAAACACTTCCTCCGGAATGTACGTGCCGGCCAGGTCGTCGCGGTCGGCGCCGAAATACACCCCGAGTTCGTCGCACCATTGTGCCCAGCGATCGGGCCGACGATCGCGATCGATCGCAAAATCGGCCGGGACGATCGCCGGATGGGTCAGCAGGCGGAGCAGCTCGTCGCGCGTGAAGCGGCCCAGCGGCAGTCGGAGCAGGAGGCCGATCGCCTCGGCCACCCGGCTCTCGGTCGCAAAGCGCCGGTTCACGACCTCGACCGGAATCTGGTGCGACTGGGCAAAGGCGGTCTCGAGATGGGGAACATATTCGTCGAGCGCCCGGTCCGGCACCACGACTGCGATCTCGTGAAATCGGAGCGCCGCGCCCGCCGGATGCTGCACGAGCGACCAGATCGTATCGGCTGCGATCTCCGCTTCGCGCCGGATCCCCGCGCAAGCGAGGAAGCGGATGCTGGCGTCGGCGTCGGCTGCGTGCCCGGCCGGCTTCGGCGCCCGCTCCGCCTCGCGAATCAGCACGCTCTCCTGCAAGCGCTGGAGCAGGGTGGGAGCCGCGGAGTTCGCCGGATGGGCGAAGTGCGGATCGAAATCGCAATCGGTCAGCTCGTTCAGCAGCCGGATATACTCGCGACCGGGGCGCGCCCACAGCCGCAGCGCCGGATTGTCGCCCGTCACGTCGAGAGCGAACGGATCGCTGGCGTCTTGCAACTGTGCGGAGTCGAGCCGCTCCCGCCGCCGCACCCATGATTCGCGCGCGACCCCGCTCGGATGCTCGACGTCCTCCCAGAACTCCAGACAGGGGTTCAGCGCGTAGATGTGCAGCTCCACCACCGCGCCCAGCCGCGCGAACATCCCGGCGAACGCCGGTCCCACGTAGGCGAGTCCGAAGACATGGAGCACGGGCGACAGCGCCGCTTTGAGCGGGCCCGCGCCGGTCGCATCGAAACCGTCCGGCAACAGCATCCATTGATGCTCCGCGCCCGTCAGCCACTCCGGCCGCACCGCGTGATCGGCTCCGAAGAGCGAGCGCCACAGATGGCGCTGCCATTGTTCGGTCGCTTCGAACGGCGAGCTTGCGAGCGACTCACCGGTTTGCCATCGATGCAGCATCGGGCGGCGCGTAATCGAATACTCGCGGAACAACCGCGCCGTCTGCCCGGCCAGCTGAAAGAGCCGCAGCTCCGTATCGGCAGTGCCCCGGCCGCGGTCGGCCGCGGTCTCGGCGTAGTCGCGCACCGCACGAATTTCCGCCGCGCCGCCGGCAATCGCGCGCCGCAACGATTCGAACAGCAGCACCTGCAGTTCCTCGAACTCGAGGATGCCCAGCCCCGGGTTCGCCGCCTGAACGACGCGCGCAAGATAGCGGCGCAGGAACGGAAACTCCAGGTTCGCGGCGACGCCGATCTTCTCGGCCAGCCGAAGCTTGACGAATTCCTCGACCACGCGGTTGGGCACGACGATGTGGATTCGTTCGAGCGGCCGCAGGCGCTGCTGCGCCGCGACCGCTTCCGCCAGCGGCGCAACCAGATTCTCCATCCGGTTGGAGTAGTGCAGACGGATCATGAATCGGGGCTCACAGTGGACTCAATCAATAGCACGGCGCGGCCGCAAGCTGCGCAAATCCGCTAACTTTGGCTTGCTTCGCGCGCCTACTGCCGATAAATGATAATGTTACAATTAGTTAAGTCGGTGACGTTGCAGGGTTGCAACTGGCCGGCTTCGTAACCACTGGAGCAAGGGGACGCATCGATGGATCCTAAAGCCGGCGCGCGTGAGCGCTTCGAGAACCAGCAAAAAAATCTGCTCGCCCTGAGCCATCGGATCCACGCTCATCCCGAAATCGGGTTCGAGGAGCGGCAGGCGTCGGCGTGGCTGTGCGACGCGCTCGCGGACGCGGGCTTCCAGGTCGAGGCCGGGATTTGCGGCCTGCCGACCGCGTTCAGCGCGCAGGCCGGCTCCGGACCGCTCCACGTGGCGGTCTGCGCGGAATACGACGCGCTCCCCGGCATCGGCCACGCGTGCGGCCACAACCTGATCGCCGCGATCGCGGCGGGTGCGGCGATCGCGGCGGCCCGGGTCGCCGATGACGTGGGCCTGACCGTGAGCGTGATCGGCACGCCCGCCGAAGAGGTCGGCGACAACGGCGGCAAGATCCGGCTGCTCAAAGGCGGCGCCTTCGCCGGGCTGCACGCCGCTCTGATGGTGCATCCGGCGCCGATCGATATGCTCGAACCGACGATGATCGCGAACTCGAGTTTCGAGGTGCGCTACACCGGTCGCGAGGCCCATGCCTCGGGCTTTCCGGAACTCGGGATCAATGCCGCCGACGCGCTGACGATCGCGCAAACGTCGATCGGGATGCTCCGCCAACACATTCGGAGCACCGATCGCATTCACGGCATCGTCACCAAGGGCGGTGATGCGCCCAATATCGTGCCGGCTCACACCGCCGGGGTGTTCTCGGTGCGCGCCAAAACGCTCGCCGAGCTGGACGAGATTCGCACCCGGGTGCAGCGCTGCTTTCAGGCCGGCGCGCTCGCGACCGGCGCGGAACTCGAGATCGTCGGCGGCGAGAATCCCTACGCCGAAATGAAGCACGACCACGAGCTCGCGGCGCTGTACCGGAGCAACGCCGAACGCCTGGGCCGCGGCTTTCCGCAACTGCCGGGAATGGATCGGGTTGCGGCGTCGACCGATATGGGCAACGTTTCGCTGACGCTCCCCGCGATCCATCCGATGATCGGCATCGACTCGCTGCCCGCGCTCAACCATCAGCCGCAGTTCGCCGCGCACTGCGCGGGCGCCAGCGCCGATCAGGCGGTGATCGATGGCGCGCTCGCGACCGCCTGGACCCTGATCGACATGGCGCTGGAGCCGGCGCTGGTGGCCCGGCTGATCCGCCCGCGCTGACCCGCCCGCAGCCGCACCCGTACCGCCGCGCGCGGCAATTTGTCTGCCAAATCGCTGGTTTGCATCCGCCGGCCCGCCGCCCGGGCGCCGGCCGGCGGCGGTGAAATCGCGGCCCTGACTGCAAACCATCCTTTATGGCGGAAATATGGAACTACTTGTTGCATGGCTTAGCAACAAAATGTTATATATCGACTCAAGTCACAGAGCCTCAGGGCTCGCCTATCCGGCCCGCGTGGAGCGCCGGCGGGAGCCTGAGGTAAGCGGAGAGACCAATGACGAAAGAAGCTAGCAAGAACCGCAGTTTCGGCGAGGTGATTCGCGAGCGGCGTCGCCAGCTCGAGCTCACCCAGGAGGAAGTGGCCCTTCAGATCGAGACCTCGATTCCGTTCATCGGGCATCTCGAGGCCAACAAGCGCCGTCCCTCCGACGCCACCGTCACCAAGCTTGCCGACGCGCTCGGGCTTGACCGCGGCGAGCTGTTCTTCCTGGCGAATCCCGAGGCCCGGGCCCTGCTTCAGCAGGAAAAGCCCGGCGCGAACTCGGCCTGGGAGGATTTCAGGAAGGACGAGCGCCTGCAGCGCGCGCACGGCATCCGGCGCGAGGAACTGGACATGCTTTCCCAGGTGGCGTTGATGGGCGAGGTGCGCAGCGTGCGCGACTTCGTCTATATCCTGCAGACGGTTCGGCATTCGCTGTCGAGATGAGCAGACCGGAAATTTTCTCGCGACTGACCGGCGGGGTGTAGCAATGCCATCGCTGATAAATGTCGAGGCGACCCTTCAGGGCGCAGGCCGCGGGCACGGCCACGGCCACGCCGCGGCCTGCCAAATCGACGCGGTCAAAGTGCGCGAAGTCGACGGGCTGGTCTCGCAACTGCTGCAGGAGATCGAGATTCCATACACCTCGCTCAGCAAGAAGGTCACGCTTCAGCTCGCCGACATGAAGCAGGTGCTGGCGGCGGACTACCGCGAGGTGCCCGGGCTGCCCGAGCCGTCGCTGCTCAGAGAACTCTCCTTGATCGTCGATACCGAAATAAAGAAAAATCCCGAGCGCTGGAAAGACTGGGACCAGCCGAAGAACTTCAGCGATCTGACCCGGCTCTTCGGGCCGCGCCAGATCGAGGTGCGCGCCGAACCTTATCGCAAAGGCGCCGGGCTCGCTTTGCGGGGCTTTTTCTGCCGCGCCAATGTCGGCGACAAGCCCAAATTCGTGATCTTCCTCAACACCGCGCACCATCCGGGCGCGGTCGCCGCAACTTTTGGTCACGAAATCGGCCACTATGTCTACGGCTCGCTGGTGGGCGAGAACGACGAACCGATGACGGCCTTCATGGAAGGCACCTTCGGCGCCCATCTGCATGAGCCGCACGAGCTGTTCGCCGACGCGCTGGTGGCGCTGGGCGCCTACGCTCCCGAGCAGATCAAGCTCATTCTGGGCGGCGACCGGCTGGAAAGCTCCGAAAGCATTCTCAAGCGGGTCAACAAGCTCTACCAGAGCCTCGGCCCGCGCATCAAACTTGATCTCAAAAAGCAGCGAATCAGTACTTCATGGCGGGTTTCCTACATGACCTCCATGATTCATTTCTTCAAGCTGCGCTGCGCCCTGCTCGATACCGCCCAGGTCTGAAGCGCCGCGCCCGGCTCCGGTTCCGCGTCATTCGTCGCGCGGGATCGGCGTCGCGCCGCGCGCGCTGGATTCGTAGCACGCCTCGACCACCGCCATCGTCCGGAACGCGTCCGCCACACTGGAGATCAGGGTGTCGTCCTCGCCTGCGGTAAAGCGCTGCAGATTCGACATCGGCCCCTCGAAGGCCTCGATAAACCACGCGCCGCGCAGCGGCACGGAGGTCCAGCCCGAGCCGCCCGCGGCGACTTCGAGCGCGTCCGGTTCGCCGTGCGGATAGTTGAGGTTAACGCCCATCTTCGCAATCGCGGCGCCGCGCGTGCCCTCGACTTTGAGTTGCGACACCGCCTCGCGCGGGCCGAACTTATGGGTGTGGTTCAGGCTCAGGCTGCATCGAATCAGGTCGCCGTAATCGAGAATGATACTGCTGCGCACGTCGGGATAATCGGCCATCCCCGGATAGCGCGCGCCGCGGCAATACACGCCGTGCGGTTCTCCGGCCAGAGCGCGGATCAGATCAAGGTAATGGATCGAATGCAACAGCACTTCGAGGCGCGGCACGCCTTTTAAGAACGACCAGTACTCCCACGGGGTGTGCAGGTTGAGGCGCACTTCCACGTCGGTGAGATCGCCCAGCGCGCCGCGCGCCAACAGGTCGGCGAGCGCGAGCATGTTCGGCGCGAAGCGCAACTGGAAATTGACCGCGGCGACGAGCCCACGCTCGCGGCAGATGCGGAGAATCGTGCGGGCCTCGGCCAGGTCACGGCCCAGCGGTTTCTGAATGAGCACCGGCGCGCCGGGCGGCATCCGCGCCACGATTCCCGCGATATGCTGCGGCGGCACGGCCACATCGAAGACCACGCCGGGCGCGGCTAGCGCTTCATCGAGCGAGTCGAAGACCCGCGCGATCCCGAAGTGCGCGGCCTTTTCGCGGCTCGCCGTGGGATTGACGTCGAAGATCCCGGCAACGTGAAAGCCCAGCCGCGCATAGACCGGCAGATGGGCGTCGCGCACGATACTGCCCGCGCCGATCACGACGATCGGCCGCGGCGCCGTTGGTCGAGGCCAGCTCTGGCGCAGGTCGGCGTAGGTTGTCGCGGCTTCGCTCATCGACGGTTGGAAAGCATCAATGCTACCATGCGGCGCGGAGGAATTGGGCATGGCGCGTACCATTACCGGGCTCACCGTTCGCGACATCCGCACGCCCACTTCGCGCAGCCGTGCGGGCTCGGACGCGATGCATACAGATCCCGATTACTCCGCGGCCTATGTGGTGCTGGCGACCGACGCTCGCGACGGGCTTGCGGGGCACGGCCTGACTTTCACGATCGGGCGCGGAACCGAGGTCTGCGTCGCGGCAGTGAACGCGCTCGCGCCGCTGGTTGTCGGGCAGAGCCTCGAAACGATCACGGCGGACATGGGCGGCTTCTGGCGGCGGCTCACCGGCGAGAGTCAGTTGCGCTGGATCGGACCGGAGAAAGGCGCGATTCATCTCGCGACGGCCGCAATCGTCAACGCGGTTTGGGATCTTTGGGCCAAGGTTAAAAGCAAGCCGGTCTGGAAGCTGGTCGCCGACTTGACGCCGGAGCAGTACGTCGCGTGCGTCGACTTTCGCTACCTGAGCGACGCGCTCACGGCCGTGCAGGCGCTCGAAATTCTGCGCCGCAATGCCGGCACACGCGCCGCCCGCGAGGCCGACATGCGCCGTGACGGCTATCCCGCGTACATCACTTCCGCCGGGTGGATGGGCTATTCCGACGATCGGGTGCGCGCGCTATGCCGCGAGGCGTTGGCCGCGGGATGGACGCGGTTCAAGATCAAGGTGGGACTGGACAGTGAGGAGAACGTGCGGCGATGCGCGCTCGTGCGCGAGGAGATCGGGCCCCATTGCGCCCTGATGCTCGACGCGAACCAGGCTTGGGACGTCGGCGAGGCGATCGCGCAGATGCGTCCGCTCGCGCGCTTTCACCCGCTCTGGATCGAGGAGCCGACCAGTCCCGATGATATTCTGGGACACGCCGCGATTCGCCGCGCGATCGCGCCAATCGGCGTCGCGACCGGCGAGCATTGCCCGAACCGGGTGATGTTCAAGCAGTTGCTGCAGGCTGGCGCGATCGATTTCTGCCAGTTCGACAACTGCCGCTTGGGCGGGCTCAACGAAGCGCTGGCGGTCCTGCTGCTGGCCGCGAAGTTCGGCGTGCCGGTATGCCCCCATGCGGGCGGCCTGGGACTCTGCGAATATGCGCAGCACGTCTCGCTGATCGATTACATTTGCGTCAGTGCGAGCCTCGACCGGCGCGCGATCGAGTTCGCCGACCATCTGCACGAGCACTTCCTCAATCCGGTGACGGTGCGCGGCGGCCGCTACCTTCCACCGACTGCGCCCGGCTTCAGTATCGAGATGCGCCCGCAATCGCTCGCCGAGTTCGAATATCCGAATGGCGCCGCATGGAAGTAAAAGAGGAACCACAGACGAACACCGATAAACACCGATGATTTTCAGTCTCACAAGAAAAACCTGGGTCGCCAAAATCCCGATTATTGTGCGGCTCCAAATCGGTCTATATTTTTGAGCATCACTTGAAGCCGCGCCGATGAGTGTCCTTGCAACGCTGCTCGACGCGGCGCCGCGCTATGCCGCTTTGATCAGATCGCAGTACTGGACGCCGGAGAAGCTCGGCGCCTATCGCGACGCGCAGCTCAGAAAGACGCTCGCCGCGGCGGCTGGAATCCCCTTTTACGCCGAGCGACTTGGCCGCAATCCTCGGATCGAGGAATTCCGGCAGCTTCCCGTGCTGCAGCGACCGGAGGTCGAACTCCTGAATCGTCAGGTCCGATCGCTCCGTGCGCCGGGCACGCACTTCATCTACGAGCGCTCTTCCGGAACCAGCGGCGCGGCCGTGGAACTTCTACTGGACCGATCGCATCAGCGCGGCCGGTATGCTGCGCGAGCCCGATACCTGCGGGCCTGTGGATGGAATCCATTCGTGCGCACCGCCTGGTTTCCGAGTGCGGGTTTCCTGGCCGGCCACCTCGACGATCCTGACACCCAGTTTTCGACCCGACTGTTCATCGGCACCAGGTTCATCGCGAATTCGACGCCGTTTCCCGAGCTGGCCGCGATTGTGCGCCGGCTGAATCCGAGCTTCATGTATATCTATCCAACCGATCTCGACGGCCTGCTCCAGACCCTGGAGGAGCGGCAGGAGCGCATCCCGGGGCTGCGGCGCCTGCTCTCCGGCGGTGAAGTGGTGGACGATTCGCTGCGCGATCGCGCGCGGCGCCAGCTCGGCGTCGAGATCACCGACAACTACGGATCGAGCGAGGCATTTCTCGCCTGGCAGTGCCTGCGCGGCAGCTATCACGTGAACGCCGAGCACGTGATCATCGAGGTCGTAGATCAGGCCGGTCGCGAGGTGGCGCCAGGTGAGATGGGACGGGTGCTGATCACGACGCTCGAGAACTACCTGATGCCGCTGCTGCGCTATGAGATCGGCGACTACGCGATCGCCGCCGGCGGGCCCTGCCCCTGCGGACGCACGCTGCCGCTGCTCGGCCGGATTCTCGGACGCCAGATGAACCTGTTTCGGATGCCCGACGGCACGCTGCGCTCAACCCTGGCGCTGGTGAACGTCGTGAAGGAGTTGCCGCAACTCAAGCAGTTCCAAATCGTTCAGAAGACCGTCGATCGATTGCTGCTACGTTACGCCGCCGCGCGGCCGCTCCATCCGGAAGGCGAGGATCGAGTCCGGGCCGGTTTCCGCGACTATCTCGGCAGCCACGTGTCGGTCGGATTCGAGCAAGCCGGCGAGATCTCACGTGCGCCCGGCGGAAAGTTCATGGTGACGCTCTCGGAAGTGCCCCGCTGACGCTCGTCGCGTCCGTGCGTGCCCGCGCAGTCCTGGAGTCACCCTCGGCGATTGAATGGCGAAATGGGCGGTCTTGGGGTAGCCATCAGCGAGGGAGCCCGAGTCGCCTTACCGCGGAGAGAAATCCGGACTACAGTGGTCACCATGAAGGGTCGCGCCGACTTTCCCGATGCGCCACTCGCGCTCGAAGGCTCCAGCCTGCTGCATCAGATGTTCCGCGTGCGCTGGACGGCGTGGAAAGCGCTTGACCCGTCGCGCCGCGAGACGCTCGTGAAGGAGGCGTCGGGCGCGCTCGCGCAGATGGAGCAGATGGAAAGCGGCCAGAGCGCGCTGTTCTGCGCAATCGGCCACAAGGGCGATTTGATATTCGCTCACTTCCGGCGCAACTTCGATGAGCTTGCCGCGACCCAGATCAAGATCGCGAACCTCGGGCTATTCGAATTCCTCGAACCGGCCAGCTCGTACCTGTCGGTGGTCGAGCTGGGACTGTACGAGGCGACGGTCGCGCTTCACACGCGACTGGCCGAAGAGGGAATCCGGCCGCACTCGCCCGAGTGGCAACGGGCGGTCGAGACCGAGCTGCAGAATCAGCGGCACAAGCTGGCCGAGCGGCTCTGGCCCTTAATTCCGAATCGCCGCTATTTGTGTTTCTATCCGATGAGCAAGAAGCGCGACGAGCAAAAGAACTGGTATCGGCTGCCGATGGAAGAGCGGCGGCGGTTGATGCATGATCACGGGCTCATCGGGCGCAGGTACGCGGGACAGGTGACGCAGATAATTTCGGCCTCGACCGGCCTGGACGATTGGGAATGGGGCGTCGATCTGTTCGCCGACGATCCGATGGTGTTCAAAAAACTCATCTACGAGATGCGCTTCGACGAAGCGAGCGCCGACTACGCTCTGTTCGGTCAATTCTTCGTCGGAATCCGCGTCGCCGCGAATCATCTTGGCGATTTGCTCGCGGGCAAGCTTTCCGTCTGACGCGCGGTGCTCTCGCGCATCGCCGTAACTTTTTCGCGCCTCTTCAGTTTACTAAGCAGGACGCGCGGCAAACCGCAGAGGAGGAATGACTAATGGCAGTGAAGCCGATTCCCGAAGGTCATGAGGGCGCGACGCCATATATAATCGTCGCTGACGCTCCGAAGATGATCGAGTTCTACCAGCGGGCGTTCGGGGCAACCGAAGTCGCTCGCCTGGCGGGGCCCGACGGCCGGATCGGACATGCCGAGATCAAAATCGGCAAGGCGCTGATCATGCTCGCCGACGAGCATCCCGAGATGGGCATCCTCGGCCCGAAGTCGTTGGGCGGCGCACGGCCACCGATGAGCATCCATCTGTATGTCGAGGACGTGGACGCATTTTACAAGCGCGCGATGGGAGCCGGCGCAACCTCGACGCGGGCGCCCGAAGATCAGTTCTACGGCGATCGCAACGCGCAGTTGGAGGATCCGGCCGGTCACGTCTGGTACATCGCCACGCACAAAGAGGATGTGTCGCTGGAAGAGATGTCGCGGCGCTTCGACGCGCTTGCGAAGCCGAAGCCAAACTGACGGTTGCGCTCCTGCCGGCGAAGAATGAAGATTGCGCTGGGGCTTCGCGCGGACCTGACTGACCGTTGCGGTTTCGTCGGTCGCGGAACCGACCGTTAGCAGGAGAATCCTTATCGCAATGCGGATTTCCCACGTCGCCGCGCTGGTCCTCGCGATTCTCTTCGTCCTCACGATTGGCTGGCTGGGCCGGTTGGATCTGGCCGGCCCGCCGCATACCTTCGTCGAGTTGCCGGGACACGAGCCCGCCACGCTGTACCTTCCCGCGGGCGAGACGTTTCGCCGGGTGTTGCCGCCGCCGCCGGCCGAGCGTCCTCCGGCAGTCGTGCTGACTCACGGCTTCATGTCGGATCGCCAGATGATGAGCGTGCTGGCGCGGCGGATTGCGGATAATGGTTATGCGGTGCTCGCGATCGACGTTCGCGGTCACGGCGAGAATCGCAATCCGTTCACTGCGGATTTCGCCGCCGGCGGCGACCTTGCTCAGGACGTGAAGGAGGCGGTCGATTTCCTGCGCGGCTACGATCTGGTCGACGGGTCCCGAATCGTAGTGATGGGCCATTCGATGGGCGCCGGTGCGACGCTCGACTACGCGACTCAGGATCCGAACCTCAAAGGCGCGGTGATGATCTCGGGCGGCTGGAACCTTGGCGCCACGCCGCCCAAAAACGCGCTGTTCATCTTCGCGGAGAACGATCCGGAGTTTATCCGGCAGACCTCGCCTGCGCTCGCGGCGCGTCTGGCGGGCGTGCCGGACGTGGAGCTGGGTAAATCTTACGGCGACTTCGGGCCGGGGACCGCGGTCGAGGCGGTGCAGATTCCCGGCGTCGACCATATTCGGATTCTCTATTCAGCCGCGGCGACGGCCACGATCGTGAGATGGCTCGACAGCAGCTTTGGCATCACGCGCACCAGCGCGATCGCCGTCGCCGATCCGCGCCTGCCGGTTTCGGGTCTCGCGCTGGTGATTTTTGTGCTGCTGCTGGCGCCGCTGGGCCTGATCTGCGGATCGATCGCGAGCGCCTGGCCGCAGCGCCCGGCCGGCCTGCTCGGCTGGATCAACCTCCTGATCTTCGCCGCCGTGATGCTGGCGGCGATGCCGCTGGTCGCGATGATCCCGCAGGCGTCGTTTGTCCCGCTCGTGGTCGGCGATATCCAGGCTTCGTGGTTCGCGGTCGCCGGATTGATCCTGATCGTTCTCTTGACGCTCTCCAGCTCGATCGACCGGATCCAGATAACCCACGGCTTGGCCGCGACCATGTTGGCCGCCGCGATCGGCTTCGCGGTGGTCTATGCCTGCCAGGTCCCGATGACGGTCACGTTCCATCGGTTGTCGTTCACACCTGAGCGTCTGATCGTCTGGGCGATAGTAACTGCAACGCTTCTTCCGTTCTGGTTCGGCTTCGAGTTGCTGCTGCGGCGCGGCGGCGTCGCGATCTCGACCGTGCTCGCCGTTATCGGGCGGGTGTTGATCCTGGCGACGATGGTGGCGGGAGTGACTCTCGATGTACTGCCGGGTGTGGTGATGTTGATTCTGCCGAGCCTCGCCCTGATATTCGTGATGATCGAAATCTTTGCGGCGTTCGCCTACAGTGGCTCGCGCAACCTGCTGTTGATCGCGCTGGTCGAATCGGCTTGGTTCGCATGGGTGTTGGCCGCCACCAGTCCGATCACGTTCATGTTATAGAGGCTACTGATGGGGCGCCGTGAACCAATTGAACGGTTGCGTGAGATCTGCCTCGCGCTGCCCGAAGCCACCGAGAAAGAGGCGTGGGGCGAGCCGACCTTCAGGGTGGGCGGAAAGATGTTTGCGATGTTCGACAACAACCATCACGACGCAGGCCGGATCGCGGTGTGGTGCAAGGCGCCGCCGATGGTCCAGGAGATCCTTGTGGGTTCCGATCCCGAGCGGTTTTTCGTACCGCCCTACGTCGGTGCCAACGGATGGGTCGGCGTGCGGCTTGACGTGAAGGTCGATTGGGACGAGCTCGCCCGGATCGTCGAAGACGGCTACCGGATGGCGGCGCCGAAACGACTCGCCGCCGCGCCCGCAGGCGCGTCCGGCCCGACCAGGCAAAAGCCGCGAGCTGTGGAATCGCGCGACGCGGGATCTCGCCGGCGAGGAAAACCAGAACGCGGTCGACGTAGTACGGATTAACCACCAAAGACGAGGTGCATCATGCTCGAAGCAGGAAAACCCTTTCCCGATTTCTCACTCCCGAACCAGGACGGCAAAGTCACCAGGCTCGGCGATTTCGCCGGCAAGTGGCTGGTCGTCTACTTCTATCCCAAGGACGACACGCCGGGCTGCACGATCCAGGGCAAGTCTTTCACCGCGAGCAAGGCGGATTTCGACGCCGCCGGGATCAGTATCCTCGGCGTCAGCCAGGACGACGTCGCCTCGCACAAGAACTTCTGCAACAAGTTCAGCTTCACGATCGATCTGGCCGCGGATCCCAAGGCCGAGCTGATCAAGGCCTGCGGGATCGGACAGGGCGAATGGAACGGCATGAAGTTCTGGGAGCGGAGCAGCTTCGTGATCGATCCCAAGGGTGTGGTCCGCAAGGTCTACGCCAAAGTGAATCCGCAGGGCCACGAGAAGGTGCTGCTCGAAGATATCAAGCAGCTGCAGAAGCATTAGTCAGTCACCCGGTGACTTGATATCAACTGTGCGGTCCCTGCAAGGACGGGCCCAAGGACGAAACGATGATCACTTCGGGCGATGACTATCCGCTCCATCAGACGCCGGAGCCGGTGCAGCAGGTCTTCACCGGCGACCGGAACTTCTACGACCGCTTCTTCTTCAACGGCTACTGGCGCGAGGGCGAGCCGTACTTCGCGGCCGCGATGGGCGTCTATCCGAACCTGGGGATTATCGATGCGGGGTTCAGCGCGATTGTCGACGGCGTGCAGCATTGCGTGCGCGCCTCGCGCGTGCTTGGCGCCGACCGGCTCGATACCCGCGTCGGTCCAATCACGATCGAAGTGGTGCGCCCGATGCGCGCCTTGCGCATCCGGGTCGAGCACGAGGCCTTACAGGCCGACCTGGTCTTCGACGCGCGCGCGAAGCCGATCGAAGAGCCGCGTTTCACGCGCCGCTCGGGCGCGCGAATCGTGATGGATCTCACGCGCTTCACGCAGCATGGCGGCTACTCCGGCACGCTGAGCGTAGCTGGCCGCCGCTTCGAGGCGAGCCCGGCGCGAACCTGGGGCTCGCGCGATCGCTCATGGGGAATCCGTACGGTGGGCGAGCGCGAGCCGGCGGGCGTTCCCGACTCGCGGCCGCAATATTTCTGGCTCTGGTCGCCGGTGAATTTCGACGATTACTGCACGCACTTCGACGTGAACGAAAATCCCGACGGCTCACGATGGCATCAGTTCGGCGCGGCGATGCGCGCGAATATCGACGCCGAGGTCGAGCCGATGGCCGCGGTCGATTGGCGCGTTGACTATCGCTCGGGCACGCGCCATGCGAAACGCGCGGAGATTATCCTGCGCAACGCCGCCGGCGCCGAGCATCGCATCGAACTCGAAACACTCTACAACTTCTACATGCAGGGGCTGGGCTATCTGCATCCCAAGTGGGGACACGGAATGTACGTCGGCGCCGACACTTCCGCCTACGAGTCGTTCAAGCTCTCAGAAGCCGACGAGCGCAGCCCGCTGTTTCAGCATATCCAGGCGGTCACCCGCGCGCGCCTCGGCAATCGCGAGGGGCTGGGAATCCTGGAAATGCTGATCATCGGCCCGCACGCAAAAAGTGGCTTCAAGGAAATGTTCGACGTGCGCGCGTGAGGCACAAGCTCTACGTTCGCGGACCGACCCGACTTGGCGCGAGTGTCGAACCAAGCGCCGTGCGAAGCCAACGTGGAAGCTGGTATGTCCGGAAGCTGACCCGCCCTTCCTGCGCTACCAGCACTTTTTTCATCGGTCGCGCTGCCGATGAATTGTCGAACACCAGCGCCTCGTCCGCCAACGGAAACAGGACCGACAGATTTCGCAAACTTCTTTCGTAACGTCTGACTATATCAGCGACAGGTACGGTGTGGCCGCCGGCGCGGTGACGTTGCAGCACGCGCAAAACCGCGAGCTGCGGAGTGCGCAAGCCGATATAGACTAGACCAACATTCCAGCCTTCAGATTTCGCTCGGCGCGCGACCCGCAGATGGAGCTCACCCGATAGCGTGGTCTCGACCGCGAAGTTTCGTCGCTCTTCCAGAAAACCGAGCATGCGCGACCTCGCGAGCCGGCCTGCGCTAAGCGCAGCCGCTTCCGGCGCGCCGGGAGATATCGCGCGCGCTATCTCGTCGGGCATTATGATCTGGGAAATGTCGGCCGGGAGTCTTGGAACGTATGTGCTCTTGCCAGCGCCGTTGGGCCCGGCCACGAGCCACAGCCAGGGACCCACGACATCAGTCACGAAGCTCTCGGACTATGGCCTCGCTACCACTAGGCGTCACTTCGACCTCAAATCGGCGACCGTCAGAGGTTTCCTTCACGAGTCGACCGCGCGCGTCAACCGAGTAGACCGGATTTCCCGCTCTCTTGTGGCGCCTGATGGCGTCCTCTGCCGTTATTCTAGCCGCGTCTTCCACGCGATCCGCGAAGTCGCGTGTAGACTCGGGATCACCAAGCTTCGGCGATGACAGCTCGATATACGGAAGAACACGAAAGTCACCACCGAGATCGAAAGCGATGTCCAGCGACTTGATCACTGAAATCTTCGCGAAGGCACAGACTACCCTCGGTTGCAGGCTTCGAATCCACCCTCGCATCGCGCCGAATGCCGCTCGCGAATCAGCTCCCACGGGAAGGTCGTCCGCGACCAGAAGCTCATAACTGGAGGCGGCTTTGAATTTCGATAGCTTGTCCAGCTTTTTCTCGATGGTTTCACCGACCAGCCAACAGAACAATCGTTCGGGCTCATCGTTCACGTAGCCCAGCAAAGACGGCGTGATCACCACCGGTTCCGGCTCGACTCCCGATTTCGCCGCCTCGGATTCCCTCCGCGCGGATTCGTGGTCGGCGGCGGTCATCGCGCGTTGCAACGACGGTTCTGTCGCGCGAGTCACTTCGAGGCCGGTCGTTTCACCGGAGTTCCATACGAGCATGAAGTCCGGCGATTCGCCCTCTTCGACACGAAGCGGATACGCGAGCAAGTCGTGAGTCGCGAGCGCGAGCAGATAGAGCCCGAGGCAGAAGCGCTCCTCCTGATAGTGCTTGCGTCCGTTCGTGCGTCTTGGCACATCGCGGACTTCGCGCCAGAAGCGCTCGACATCGGATCGTCGGCGAAATGTCCAGGATTTGGTCATGGCGACTCGCCACTCATTCTAGCGGTCGGCAGCGTGACTGTCGTCGGGTTACTTAAACAGTTTCCCGACCGCCCGCCGTAGCACGCCGCCCGATTTTTCGATCGGCGGCAGATCCTTGCCGGTCTTGAGCGCTTCGAAGCGCTCTTCGGCTTCGCCGTCGACGGGAAAACGGCCGGTTTCGGACTTGGAGAAAATCACGCGGCCGTCGACCACAACGTCGAACTGGCCGCTCTTGCCCGGCGTGATCGTGACGCCTTCGTCAAAGCGGGATTTCAGTGAAGCGGCCAGACTGGCCGCGCGCGGCTTGTAGCCTCAGGCCGCGCAGTAGAGAATCTCGGTCGCCATGACTTCAGCTTAGTCCCGCGCGGCAGACCACTCAAACTTTGCGGATGATCAAATTCCGGGCGGCGTCTGCTTGTTGTCGGGCAGGTCGACGAAGACGGCCGCGGCCACGACCGTGGTCCAGAGTCCGTCGCGATCTCCGATCGCGGATTGCGTGACGTTGCGGGTCTGCACGATCTTGTCGGACATCCGCCAGATGTCCTTGCGCTCGTCGTAGCTGGCGTTGGGATCGAAATCGACGCCCAGGATCGTCGCGAGCATCGTCGCCGCCAGATCCTCGGCGTAGTCGCCGGCCTTCTGATCAGTCTCGCCGAAGCTGTGGTGTTCCGAGAGATAGCCGTACTGGCTGGGGTTGGCCGGAATCGCCAGCCCGACCGACGCCGCGACCAGCCGATGCGGCTCGTTGGTGGCATTGTCGTACATCACGGCGTAAACCACCTGCCCGGGCGTCAGGCGCTTGAGGCCCTCCTGGATCGAGATCACCTTGCAGTTCGGCGGGAAGATCGAGCTGACGCGCACGATGTTGTACTCGGCGATATTTGCGCTGCGCAGCGCCAGCTCGAACGAGCTGAGCTTCTCGCGATGCTTGCCCACGCCCTTGGTGAGAAAGATTCCCTTCGCAATCGGCCCCATCTCTTCAGTTCTCCGCTTCGCCCGAAATTCAGCCTCCTATAATGAAGAACCTACGGTGCAAGGGCAATCATCAATCGTGCCCGAGCGCCGATCGCGCGTCACGTCCCGTTCACAATTGGGCTCGCTCCGCCGGAAGTCCAGCGCGTCCGGGCGCGCGGCGGTCTGAATCTTGCGCCGGCGCGTTCAGATTTCGCTGGCCGGGTGATACTCGCCGAACACGCGGCGCATCGCGTCCGCGATTTCGCCCAGCGTGGCGTAGGCGCGTACCGCGTCCACGATCGGCGGCATCAGGTTGCTCCCGTCGCGGGCGGCGCTCTCGACTCGCGCCAGCGCCGCTTCTGCCGCCGCCTTAGGGCGCTCTGCGCGCAGGCGTTCGAGCCGCGCTTTCTGCGTCGCCTCGATCGCAGGATTCACGCGCAGAATATCGGTCGGCGCTTCGTGGTTGCCGGTGAACTGGTTGACGCCGACGATGATCCGCTGGCCGGTTTCGATTTCGCGCTGATAGATGAACGCGGCGTTCTGGATCTCGCGCTGCATATAGCCGCGCTCGATCGCGGCCACGGCCCCGCCCAGGTCGTCGATGCGCGAGAGATATTCCTGCGCCTTGCGCTCAACCTCGCCGGTAAGGGTTTCGAGGTAGTAGGAGCCGCCCAGCGGATCGATCGTGTCGGCCACTTCGGATTCGTGCGCGATCACCTGCTGGGTGCGCAGTGCGAGCAGGGCCGAGACTTCAGTCGGCAACGCCAGCGCCTCGTCCTTCGAATTGGTATGCAGCGACTGCGCGCCGCCCAGTACCGCCGCCAACGCCTGCACCGTCACGCGGACCACATTGTTGTCGACCTGCTGCGCGGTCAGCGTCGAGCCGGCGGTCTGCGCGTGAAACCGCATCATCATCGAGCGCTCGTCCTTCGCGCCGAAGCGTTCCTTCATGATTCGCGCCCACAACCGTCGCGCGGCGCGGAATTTGGCGATCTCCTCAAAAAAGTTGTTGTGGACGTTGAAGAAAAATGACAACCGGCTCGCGAACGCGTCGACCTCGAGGCCGGCCTTCACCGCCGCCTCGACATAGGCGATCCCGTCGGCGATTGTGAAGGCCAGCTCCTGCGCCGCGGTCGAGCCGGCCTCGCGGATGTGGTAGCCCGAAATCGAGATCGTGTTCCAGTTCGGCACCTCGCGCGTGGCGAAGCCGAAGATGTCGGTGATGATGCGCATCGAGCCGCGCGGCGGATAGATATAAGTTCCGCGCGCGACGTACTCCTTGAGCACGTCGTTCTGGATCGTGCCGTTGAGCTTGCCCCAGCCCACGCCGCGCTTCTCGGCGACCACCAGATAGAGCGCCAGCAGGATCGACGCGGTCGCATTGATCGTCATCGAGGTGGAAATCTTGTCCAGCGGCAGATCTTCGAGCAGCGTCTCCATGTCGGCAAGCGAGCAGATCGACACGCCCACGCGCCCGACTTCGCCCTGCGCCAGCGGATGGTCCGAATCGCGGCCCATCTGGGTCGGCAGATCGAAGGCGACCGAGAGACCGGTTTGCCCCTGCTGGAAGAGGTAGCGGTAGCGGCGGTTGGATTCTTCGGCGGTGCCGAAGCCCGCATACTGGCGCATCGTCCACAGCCGCCCGCGATACATCGTGGGTTGCACGCCGCGGGTGAAGGGATATTCGCCGGGGAAGCCGAGATCGTTTACATAATCGAGGTCGGCGGTGTCGGCCGGCTCGTACAGCCGCCTTACATCGATGCCGGAACTGGTGACGAAGCGCTCGCGTCGCTCGCCGCCCTTTTTCAGCGCAGGATCGAGCTTGCGCTCTTGCCAGTGCTTGCGTGCGTCGTCGAGATCGCGCCGGTGTTCCGACATGAAGCTGGCCTCGCCCTACTCGATAACGAGCAGTAGTTCTCCTTTCTCTACAGTCTGGCCCGCAACCACCTTTAGTTCTACCACCTTGCCCGCCTTGGGCGCCTTCAGTTCGTTCTCCAGCTTCATTGCTTCGATGATCAACACGCCCTGTCCCGCCTCGACCGTGTCTCCCGCGGCCACCAGGACGTTGACGACCCGGCCGGGCATCATGGCTTTCAGCTGCACTTTGCCGCTGACCTCGCGCGCCTTGCCGTCACGGGCGGCGGTACGGCGTGCGCGATCGACCAGCGTCACGCGGGTCGATCCTTCGCGCGAAACGATTCGCACGTCGTCGCCGTCCGGATGCACTTCGAAGTCGAACGAGCGGCCGTCGACAATCACCGAGAACGAGCCGGGGGCGACCTGATGAAGATCGGCTTCGAATTGCCGCTCGCCGAGGCGAATGAGGCAGCGGCCCCGATCGAGCTCTTCGATTTCGAGCGCGTGCTCTGCGCCCTCGAGGGTTGCCAGGTAGCGAGGCATCAGACTCTTCGCTAGCGCCTCAGCAGGTCGAGCCGGCCGAGCATTTTCCACGCCGCGGTGTGCGCCGCCGGCGAAGCGGCAGTTGATGCCGCGCCGCCCTGATGGTTGGAATTGCGCTGCACGGCGGCGGCGACGGCGAGCATCGCGGCGAGCCGCGCCATATCGGTGTCGGCCGGGTGCGCCGCGGGCTTGAACTCCTGGCCGATGAAGCCGGTGTCGAAATCGCCGGCGATGAATTTCGGATGTCTGATGATCCAGCGATGGAAATCCAGATTGGTGGTCAGATCGCCCGCGATCACGAACTCGCTGAGCGCGCGGCGCATGCGATCAATCGCCTCGCGCCGATCGCGTCCCCATACCGCGAGCTTCGAGATGATGGGATCGTAAAAGACCGGCACTTCGGCGCCCTGATAGACGCCCGCGTCGTTGCGGACGCCCGGGCCGTCGGGAAATCTGAGCGTGGTGATCCGGCCCGGGGCGGGCGCGAAGCCGTTGGCCGGATCCTCCGCGTAGACGCGGCATTCGATCGCCCATCCGCGCTGCGCCAGCTCCTCCTGCCGGAACGGCAGCGGCGCGCCCGCCGCAACCTGGATCTGGGTTTTGACCAGATCGAGGCCGGTGACGAGCTCGGTGACCGGATGCTCGACCTGGATCCGGGTGTTCATCTCCAGAAAGTAGAAATTTCGATCCGCGTCGGCCAGGAACTCAATCGTGCCGGCGTTGGTGTAGTTGACCGCGCGGGCGGCCTTGACCGCGACCTCGCCCATCTTCGCGCGCATCTCGGGCGTGATGAACGGCGAGGGCGATTCCTCGACCACCTTTTGATGGCGCCGCTGAATCGAGCACTCGCGCTCGAACAGATGGACCGTCGAGCCGTGCTGGTCGGCGAAGACCTGCACCTCGATATGGCGCGGGCGATTGACGAACTTCTCGACATAGAAGCGGCCGTCGCCGAATGACGACTTGGCCTCGCTGGCGACCGTGCGGACGACCGACGGCAGCTCCTGCTCGTTCTGAACCAGGCGCATGCCCTTGCCGCCGCCGCCGGCCGCGGCCTTGACCATGATCGGATAGCCGATCTGTTCGGCGAGCGCGCGCACCTGTTCCTCCGTTTCGAGCGTGCCCGGTGAGCCGGGCACCACCGGCACGCCGGCCGCGGCCATCAACTTGCGAGCCTCGACCTTGTCGCCCATCCGCTGGATTGCGTCGGGTGGCGGGCCGATGAAGGTCAGGCCGGCGCGTTCGATGGCGCGAGCGAAGCCCGCATTCTCGGAGAAGAACCCGTAGCCCGGATGTACGGCGTCGGCGCCGCTCAACCTTGCAGCCTCGAGGATGCGATCGGTGACCAGGTAGCTCTGCGCCGCGGGCGACGGGCCGACCGGAAACGCGTAGTCGGCCTCGCGGACGTGCAAGGCGGTGCGGTCGGCCTCGGAGAAAATCGCCACGGACTCGATCCCAAGTTCGCGGCAGGCGCGGATTACCCGCACCGCGATCTCGCCGCGGTTGGCGATCAGAATTCGCTTGAACATCGCACCTTCGTTGGCACGTTTTTTGGGACGTTCTTTCGGCGCCGATTCTTTCTGCGATTTGCGCGCACTCACAGCGGGATATTGCCGTGCTTGCGCGGCGGGTTGCGATCGCGCTTGTTCTCGAGCGCCTTGAGCGCGCTGATCACGCGCGGTCGCGTGTCGCGCGGCACGATTACTTCATCGACGTAGCCGAGCTCAGCCGCCTTGAACGGATTGGCGAACGTCCGCCGGTAGTCGGCGACCAGGCGCTCGCGCTCGGCGGCGGGATCTTTGGCGCGTTCCAGCTCGCCGCGATAGACGATGTTGACCGCCGGCTCAGGCGCCATCACGGCGATCTCGGCGGTCGGATAGGCGAAATTGAAATCACCGCGGATATGCTTGCTGGACATCACGTCGTATGCGCCGCCGTACGCCTTGCGCGTGATCACGGTGACCTTGGGCACGGTGGCTTCGCAGAACGCATAGAGCAACTTGGCGCCGTGGCGGATGATTCCGCCGAACTCCTGCGCGGTGCCGGGCAGAAAGCCGGGCACGTCGACGAAGGTTACCAGCGGGATATTGAAGCAATCGCAGAAGCGCACGAAGCGCGCCGCCTTGACCGACGCGTCGATATCGAGGCATCCGGCGAGATGGGCGGGCTGGTTGCCAACGATCCCGACTGCGTATCCGCCCATCCGCGCGAACCCGATGATGATATTGGGCGCAAAGTCCTTCTGGATTTCAAAGAAGTGGCCGCCGTCAACGACACGCAGCATAATCTCGCGCATGTCGTAGGGCTTGATGGGATTCTCGGGGACCACCGAATCGAGCTGCTCGTCGCGCCGATTCGGATCGTCGCCCTCGGACTTGAAGGGCGCGTCCTCGGCATTGTTCGACGGCATGTACGAGAGCAACTGGCGGATCATGAGCAGCGCGTCTTCGTCGTCGTTGGCTTCGAGATGGCATACGCCGGAGCGGTTGGCGTGCGTGTCGGCGCCGCCCAGTTCCTGCATCGTGACTTCCTCGTGCGTGGCGGCTTTCACCACATCCGGCCCGGTGATGAACATGTACGAGGTGTCGCGGACCATCACGATAAAGTCGGTCATCGCGGGCGAATAGACTCCGCCGCCCGCGCACGGTCCCATAATCGCGGAGATTTGCGGCACCACGCCCGAGGACAGCACGTTGCGCAGGAAGATATCGGCGTAGCCGGCCAGCGAGACCACGCCCTCCTGAATCCGCGCGCCGCCGCCGTCGTTGAGGCCGATCATCGGGCAGCCGGTCTTCATCGACAGGTCCATCACCTTGACGACCTTCTCGGCGTAGGCGCCCGACAAGCTGCCGCCGATCACGGTAAAGTCCTGCGAGAAGATGCAGACCTGGCGGCCGTCGATAGTCCCGTAGCCGGTGACCACACCGTCGCCGGGAATCTTCTTCTGATCCATCCCGAAGTCGGTGCAGCGATGGGTCTTGAACTTGTCGAGCTCGACGAAGGTGCCGGGATCGAGCAGGAACTCGATCCGCTCGCGCGCCGTCATCCGACCGGCATCACGCTGCTTTTTGAGCCGCTCCTCGCCGCCACCGAGGCTCCGCCTGCCGCGAAAGCTCGCGCACCCGTTCCAGATTTTCTTTGAGTCCCATGAATTAAAAGGTCGCGCCAAGCCGCATCATACAAATCCGCGACCGGGCAACAAGAGACAAATATCGCATGCGCCGATGAGGTGAAAGCCGTTCGTGGGCGTCAAAGGCTGCAACTTCGGCGTAATCTATGGCTGGCCGTGCGGCGCGAAGTTCAGGAACATCAGCCGATCCCCGGCGGCGACATGATGGCGCGCGCAGAAGCCGCCGTTCACCTCGAGCACGTACTCGGCGGGCGCATCGACCACGCGCGGAGTTTCGGTGTAGGGCGCCGCCTCGGCCACGATGCCGACGACCTTGGCGTCGGCGTCGGCGAAAATCATGTCGAGCGGAATCTCGGTGTTCTTCATCCAGAACGTGCGCGGCGCCGATTCGGCGAAGGCGAAGATCATGCCCGCGTCTTCATCGAGGTGATTGCGGTACATCAGCCCGATTTCCCGCTTGGCGGCCGTGTCGGCGATCTCGACGCGCACCGCTGCGCGCGCGGAACCGTCAGGCGCAACGATTCTGATGGAGGGGTCGGAAGAGCCGGTGCAGGCGAGAAGAGTCAACGCTAGCACTGCGGGCGCGAGGCGGCGTGAGAATGCGATCACGGTCGCAAAATAGCAGAGACTCGCTGCGGTCGCGACGCGGGCGGGCTCAGTCCGCGATCGGAGCGGGAGCCTCATCGGGCGAGATCTCTTCGAGCTCGCGGCCGGCGGTTTCCGGGAAGAACAGGAAGATCGTGATCGGCGCAAGAAACCAGAACACGCACAGGCATCGGATCGCGTTCCAGTGCGAGCCCGTGTAGCGATACAGGACGCCCTCCAGAAAGAGGCCGAGCGCGCCGCCGGCCGTGCCCGCCACGGCCAGGGCGCTGCCGGCGGTCGAGCGATGGCTGGTGGGAAACAATTCGGCGCTGTAGACGCCTATGATCGTGCCCGACGCGGTATCGAAGAAAAGCTTGCAGGATCCATGCGACGATCACGCAATTGCCGCGCGCCGTGAAGATCCAGAAGGCGAGCATCGCGGCGAGCATCATGAAGAGCCCGCCCATCGTGCGACGGCCGAAGCGATCGCTGAGCCGCCCGGCGACGATATTGCCCAGGATTCCCAGCGCGCCGCCGAAAATGAACAACATCGAGACCTGGGCGGGTGACCAGTGATGCGCCTCCTGCAGATACTTGGGAAGAAAAACGCCCGACGAATTGCCGCCCAAATTGCCGAGGAAGGCGACCGCGGCCATCATCGAGAGCCGCCCCGGATGCGACCTGAACAATGAGCGCAGCGGTTGGAAGATGTTGGTGGGCCGCACGCCGGCGAGTTTCTCGCGCTCGAAGCGCTGACTTTCGGGTAACGCGCGGCGCAGCGGAATGATCACGATCAGCGGGATCAGCGAAATGGCGTACAGCCCGCGCCATCCGTAGGGAATCACGTTGACCAACCCGAAGACTCCCGCCGCTAATCCGTAGCCAACGCGAACTCAGCGCGCCCAGGTAACCAATCGCCCATCCGCGCACGCCGGCGTCGACTTCCTCGGTCAGGATCACCAGCGCGATCGTCGCCTCGGCGCCGGCAAACGCGCGCGCGACGATCTGGCAGGCAGCGAAGCTGGCTGCGCTCGGCGCGATCGCGCTCAGTCCCGTGAAAATCGTGTAGCCGAAGATCGTGTAGAGCAGCAGGCGGCGGCGCCCGAACACGTCCGCGAACGGCGTGATCAGCAGCGACAGGACGTAGCCGATCCGAATCGTCGAGAGCATCGCGCCCAGGTGCTCCTCGGCGACTTCGTAGCCCTTTTTGGATCTGCTTGAGCGCGAGGCTCAGCAGGGCGCGATCATAATTGTCGAAGAACCCGGCCGTCGCCGCGATTCCGAACACCCGCCACTGGCGGCGGGTGAACGGCGGCAGCTTGCCGAAGAGGAACAGGCGGCGCTGGAGCCGCGGCAACTCGAGGATTTCATCCTCGGCCGAAGGCGCCTGGGGCTGGGGGAGGGTCATGGTCGCCGGTTTCTCCGCGCGGGTGAATTTGGGCCCGGCGCGGCCGGCTAAGCGAGCGCCATTTTGAGCGAGCTCAGGCCGCGCAGAAAGAACGAGCCCTTGTAGCTGAGCGGCGCGTCGGGCTCGGCGAGGCCCAGATGGGGGAAGCGTTCGAGTACCGCGCCGATCGCGATCGCGCCCTCGAGCCGCGCCAGCGGCGCGCCGATACAGAAGTGGATTCCGTCGCCGAGCGCGACGATGATCGTTGGGTTGGCGCGTGATGTCGAACGTATCGGGATTCGCGAACTGCGCGGGATCGCGATTCGCCGCGGCGAGGATCACGAACGCGACCGTGTCCGGATCGCGATCAGACGCCGCCGATATCGGTTCGTTCCGCCGGGCGGCGGACGGTCGATTGCACCGGCCCGTCGTAGCGGAGCATCTCCTCAATCGCGCGCGGCATCAGCGCCGGGTTGGCGCGCAGAAGTTCGAGCTGCGCCGGATTGCGGCCCAGCGCGAGCATCCCGTTGCCGATCAGGTTGGTCGTGGTCTCGTTGCCGGCCAGCAGCAGGAGGACGAGAAAGCCGAGCAGTTCGTCCGCGCTGAGCGTCTCTGCATCATGATGGGCGACCAGTGCGCTCACCAGATCGGGGCCGGGATTGCGGCGGCGGAGGTCGGTCTCGTTCCGCAAAGTATTCGATCAGCCCCTGGCGGGCGTGAAGTAGCTCGGGGGTTGGGGTGATCCGGGCAAGTTGTTATCCGCCGCGATGATGATATCCGACCAGCGCTTGAAGGTTTCGTAGCGATCGGCAGGCACGCCGAGCATCTCCGCGATCACCATCACCGGCAGCGCGTTTGCGAGGTCGGCCATCACGTCGAGTTCGCCTTTGGCCGCGACCTTGTCGACCAGCGTGCGCGCGATCTCGCGGATGCGGGGCTCCAACTCACGGATACGCTTGGGCGTGAAATCGCGGCTGACCAGGCGCCGCAGCCGGGTGATCGGGCGGATCGGAGAAGAGCATGGTCTTCAACCTTCCCTGCCCGAACGGATCGTCCGGCTGCGAGAACTCGGGCCGCTCGATTTGAACACTGGAGAACCGGCGTTGATCCCTCAAGACCGTAGTGACGTTGGCGTAGCGCGCGATGAGCGCGATCGGGAAGAAGGTCTCGACCTTGCGCGGCGGGCCGGAAAGCAGCGACTTGTAATGAGGATAGGGATTGGCGCGAAACTCCGGTCCCACGGATTGAAGTAGAAATCGGTCGATGCGGTCTGATTCACTTCCATTGCACAGCCCTCCGGCGACGACGTAAGGCTTTCAGCATCGCGCGGACGAGTCGAGTCGGGGAAGCGGGACGTTGCGGGGTCTTCATAAGGTTGTAACTAGTGGAGCAATCACGATGCCATCGCGGGGATGCCGAAAGCCTGCACATTCGGCGCTCTGCGCCGCAATCCCGCCGCTGCATGCAGCGGCCGGGACGCGCCGCCACCCTGCGAATTCGCTAGAATTCCAGCGGCAGGTGGGTCAGGCCGCGCAGGAAGTAGAAATCTCCCCACTCCAGCGACGGCTCGGGATCGGAGAGGCGCAGATTCGGGAAGCGGCGTAGCAGCTCCTCGAACACCACCACATTTTCGAGCCGCCCCAGCGCCGCACCGAGACAGACGTGGATTCCGATGCCAAACCCCAGCTGGGGATTCGGCCAGCGCGTGATATCGAATTTCTCGGGATCCTTGAACTGGGCGGGATCGCGGTTCGCAGAGGCCAGGATGTTGAACATCACGCTGCCCTTGCGAATCATCGTGCCGCCGAGTTCGGTGTCTTCCTTCGCGAAGCGCGCGATCGCCTGGATCGGTCCGTCGTAGCGCAGCATCTCCTCGACCGCCTTGTTGATCAGCGTCGGCTCGCGGCGCAGCAGGTCGAGCTGGTCGCGATTGCGCATGAACGCCAGCAGCCCGTTGCCCATCGAGTTGGTCGTGGTGTCGGTGCCGGCGACCAGTTGCATGATGATGAAGTCCAGCAGTTCGGCGGTCGTTAGGCGCTCCGCCTCTTCCTGCACCACCAGCGAGCCCAGCAGATCGGCCTCCGGCTTGACGCGCCGGCGGTCGAGCAGCTCGGTGAAATAGGCGCGCAGATCGACAAACGCCGCGCGGATATTCGCGGGCAGCGGCACGCCCGGCATCACGCGCACCGAGCGCGTGATCAGATCGGACCAGGCCTTGAATCGCGGATAATCCTCGGCCGGCACGCCAAAGATTTCCGCGAGCACCATCGCGGGCAGCGGATCGAACAGATCGATCAGCGCGTCGAAGCTGCCCTTGGCTTCGATCGCGTCCAGCAGCTCGCGCGTGATCTCGCGGATGCGCGGCTCCATCGCCTGGATTCGCTTGGGCGTGAAATCTCTGGTGACCGCCTGGCGGATGCGCGTGTGCTGCGGCGGATCGGACAGCGCCGTGGTCAGCATGTCCTGCACGTTGTCGTAGCCGTCATTCACCAGCAGCGCCTTGGGGCGTTCCGACGAGAAATGCGCATGATCGTGCAGCACCGTGGTTACGTCCGCGTACCGCGCGACCAGGATGCAAGGCACGAACATCTTGAACCGATGCGGAGGTCCCGCGCGCAAGCGCGACGTAGTACGGATAAGGGTTCGCGCGGAACGCCGGATCGAACGGGTTGAAGTAGATTTTCTCCTCAGCGGTCGCAGGCGATGCGTCCATGGGTAGCTCCCGGTAGGACGATATCATCCACAGGCAGTAGCGAGAATAAGGGTGGTTTGTGCCGGCGCCGACGCAGACGGTGTCGCGGCGGTCTACCGGCCGGAGAACTTGGGCTGGCGCTTCTCGAGAAACGCGCGCACGCCTTCGTTGTAATCCTCGCTGTTGAAGCAGCGCGCGATCAGTTCCGAGACCAGCTTCGCGTTGCGCTGATCGGGGTCCTTGAGCGCCTCGCGGATCGTGGCCTTGGCCGCGGCCAGCGTCAGCGGCGCATTCGCCGCCATCTTGAGGGCATAGCTGCGCGTGAACGCCTCGAGCTCAGCAGGCTCGATCACGCGATTGACCAAGCCCATCGCCGCGGCTTCATCGGCGTCGAACAGCCGCGCCGACAGCAGGATATCGCGCGCGTTCGCCGGACCCACGACGCCCATCAGCGCGAGCACACCCTCGAGCGGGTAGGCGAGTCCCAAGCGCGCGGCGGGCACGCCCAGCCGGGTGCCGCGCGCCGCCAGCCGGATATCGCAGCCCAGGGCGACCTGCACGCCGCCGCCGACGCATACGCCGGAGATCATCGCGATAATCGGCTTGATACAATCGACCATCGCGGCGAGCGCGCGGTTGGGCGCGTCGCGATAAGTGCGGGCCTGAGCGGCGTCGGCGCGGAGGGATGGAAACTCCGAGATATCTGCGCCCGCGATGAAGGCCTCGGGCGTTACGCCGCGCATGATAATCACGCGCACCGCCGAGTCGGATTCCAACTCGGCAACGCCCTCGGCGATGCGATTCCAGGTGCGGAGATTGAGCGCGTTGCGCACGTGCGGGCGGTTCAGCGTGAGCCATCCCAGCGGCGCTTCGTGTTGCACAATTAGAGGATCAGCGGTTTCCTGGTTGCTCACTCAGCGTGCTCCTGATTGGGAAATATATCTGCTTTCAGTTGAGATGAAACAATCGCGACGCGTTCGCGGTGGTCTGCGTCGCGAGCGAACCGGGATCGGTCCCGCGCAGATGGGCGAGGACCTCGAGCGTTCGCACGACGTAGGCCGGCTCGTTGCGCTTGCCGCGATAAGGCTCCGGCGCCAGATACGGCGCGTCGGTCTCGACCATCACGCGATCATCCGGAACCGCGGCGACTGCCGCGCGCAGCGCGCCCGCATTCCTGAAGGTCACGATTCCCGAAAACGAGATGTGAAAGCCGAGCGCGACGAACGCGCGGGCCGCGTCGCTATCGCCGGTGAAGCAGTGAATCACGCCGCCGGCGCGGCGGCATCCCGACTTCGCGCACGATCTCCGTGATGCGCCGCTCGCCGTCACGGCAGTGGATCACGATCGGCAGCCCCAGCTCGGTCGCCAGCTCCAGATGGCGCCGCAGCGCCGCCTCCTGCGCGTCGGCGCGGCGAGTGCAGGTAATGGAAATCGAGACCGGTCTCGCCGATCGCGACCACTTTTTTAGATCGCGCAAGCTCGCGCAGTTGCGCGATTCGATCCGCGTCGCAATCCTTCGCGTCGTGCGGATGCACCCCGATCGCGGCGAAGACGTTCTCGTGCGCCTCGGCGATCGCGACGGTGCGCCGGTCGTTCTCGATCGGGCCGATCGCGCCGACCGAGAGCAGCGTGCCTACGCCGGCTTCGTGCGCGCGCGCCAGCACGTTTTCCAGATCGCCGTAGAGCCTGGGATCGGCGAGATGGCAATGCGTATCGATCAGGGCGGTCATTTTTCCGCGACCGCAACCAGGCGTTCCGCGCGATGGTTGTACGGCACGCCGGACAGATCGCCGTAGAGCGTAACGGCCGCGAAGCCGGCCTGTTTGAGCAGCGCCGCCAGCTCGGAGCCGGAATAGAGCCGATGGGAAAGCGTGAGCCTCTTTGCGCTCGCCGCCCTTGATCAGAATCCAGCGGTTCTCGAGCCAGTCCCATCCGTTGCGCAGCTTGCGATCCTCAAGCACCAGCGTGCCGTCGGTGTTCTCATGCCAGTCGCGCTCACGAAATCGCCGCGCCAGATTCTCCTTGCCGATCAGATCGACCACGAGCCGCGCGCCGGGCTTGAGCGAGGCGTGCAAGTTCTCCGCGACTTTGAGATCTTCGGCGGGATCCTCGAAATAGCCGAACGAGGTGAACAGATTAATCGCGCCATCGAAGGCGCCGGCGCGGCGGAAGGCGCGGGCGTCGGATTCGATGAATTCGATCTTGAGATCTTCGGCTGCGGCCTGCGCCCGCGCGCGCTTTAAGTAGGCGCGCGTGCGATCGACGCCGGTCACGACGTGGCCGCGCCGCGCCAGCTCCAGCGCATGGCGGCCGATCCCGCAGCACAGATCGAGCACCCCCGCCCCGCTATTCAGGCGCAACAGCGCGATCACCTGATCGACCTGCTGCGGAGCGAGATCGATCCGCTCGCGGTTAAACAGCACCGGCGCGACAGTTTCCCAGAAATCGTCGTTCTCGTACCAGGCAGTCACGATCGTGTCACGGCTTGGGCTTCTCGATGCGCGGGAAGAGCGGCACGGGCGGATTCACGCGATGGCCTTTCTTGATGCCCTCGCCGAAGGGTGCGCGCGCGGTCTTTTCGTCGACGGCGAGCATCTCGAACATCCGCTTCGACGTGATCGGCATGAATGGTTCGAGCACGTCGGCGACCACCCGCAGTCCTTCGAGCAGATTGGCGAGAATCTGCGCGACTCGCGGCATGTTCGCCGGATCTTTCGCAAGCGTGAACGGGGCGGTTGCGGCGACATACTTGTTCGCGGTATCCAGCCTCCGCCAAATCGTTTCGAGCGCATGGTTGAAGGCCAGCCCCTCGACCTCCATCTGCATGGTCTTCTTCAGGTCAGCAAAAACCAGGCACAAGGCAACACCCAGCGCGCCAGTATCCGCGCGAGGATGCTCCGACACTTCGCCGTTGAAGTAACGCGCGGCCATCGCGAGGACGCGGCTGGTCAGATTGCCGAGGTCGTTGGCGAGGTCGGCGTTGTAGCGCTCGATGAGCCGCTGCTCGGTGAAATCGCTGTCGAGGCCGTACGTGATTTCCCGCATCAGGAAGAAGCGCAGCACGTCCGGGCCGTACTTTTTGTTATATTCAACCGGGTCGGGAATATTGCCCGCACTTTTGGACATCCGGTCGCCGCCGAAGTTCATCCAGCCGTGGACGTTCAGATGGCGGTACAGCGGAAGTCCCGCGCCGAGCAGCATCGCGGGCCAGTACACCACGTGCGTCTTCAGGATGTCCTTGCCGATGAAGTGCTCGGTGACCGGAAGCAACTTGCGCAGCGCATCGAGCGATTGGTCTGATTCATTTTGCGCCTCCGGCAGTTCGCTGACGTACGCCCAGAAGGCGTCGTACCAGACGTAGGTTACGTACTTCGGAATCGAACGGCAGCTCGATTCCCCAATCCAGCCGTGACTTCGGGCGCGAGATGCAGAGATCATCGAGCGGCTCGGCGAGCATATTGAGCGCTTCGTTGCGATAACGCTCGGGACGGATGAGCTGCGGATCATCGTTGATGCGTTGCAGAATCTGTGCCCGATACTTTTCGAGCTTGAGAAAATAGTTGCCCTCTTTGATCTTCTCGACCGGCCGCTGATGGGTCGGGCAGACCTCGCCGGGGAGCAGCTCTTTTTCGGTGTAGAAGCGCTCGCATCCCACGCAGTAGAGGCCTTCGTAGTCCTTGAAATAAATATCGCCGCTGGCGCGCGCGCGCGACAGCATCCGCTGTACGAATTTTGATGCGCCGGATCGGTGGTGCGGACGAAATAGTCGTAGCTGATGTCGAGTTCCGCGAAGGCGTCCCTGAATGCGGCGGCGATTCGGTCGACGAACAGCTTGGGCTTGAGCCCCTCGGCCGCGGCCGCGCGATAGTTCTTGTCGCCATGTTCGTCCGTGCCGGTGACGAAGGTCACGAACGTCGCCCTTGCGCCGATGGTAGCGGGCGAAGACGTCGGTGGCGAAGGCCTCCATGGCGGAGCCGATGTGCGGCGGTCCGTTGCTGTAGAAGATCGCAGTCGTGATGTGGATACGTTCGGCCACGGGGTTATTTTGCCATCCTGCGCGGCGCGAGGAAGCTACCCGAACTGATTTTCTTGTGGGAGGGGCAGGGGGGCTGGAACCTGCGCGGCTACAGGGGACGTTGTGCGACCAGGTCCTCGAGGGTGGCCTCGATCACGCCGCCGTCTTCGTCGCGCTGGATCAGCACGGTCTGCTTCAGGATATTGTGCCGCACGACTTTGCCGTCGCCTTTGACGCAAAGCACCTGGCGGCCGACCGGCGGCAGGTTGCGCTTGAGCTCGACGTAGGTGCCGTATTCGTAGCGCAGGCAGCACTTGAGCCGCCCGCACATCCCGGCCAGCCGCGACGGGTTGAGCGCCAAGCCCTGCTCGCGTGCCATTTTGACGGTGACCGCCTCGAAGTCGCGCAGCCACGACGAGCAGCACAGCTCGCGTCCGCACGGACCGATTCCGCCGGTGACCTTGGTCTCTTCGCGGGCGCCGATCTGTTTGATCTCGACTCGTACCCGCAGCGAATTGGCCAAGTCGCGCACCAGGTCGCGCAGATCGACCCGGTTCTCGGCGCTGAAATAGACCGTGGCCTTGCGGCCGTCGTTGCTGAAGTTCACGTTCACGAGCTTCATCGTCGAGCCGCGTTCCTGCATTCGATGCAGGCACACGCGGCGCGCCTCGGCCTCGCGGTCGAGCATGTCTTCTTCGGCGCGTAAATCGTCCTCGTCTGCGATTCGCATGATGGGCCGCAGTCCGGACCGATCGAGCGTCAGCGCGGCCTCGTGCGGCTCGATCTCGACGCGGGCCAGGCGCACGCCGGCTTCGCTGTCGACCATCACCCGATCGCCGCGTTTCAGTTGAAGCGCGCCGGCCAGATAGTTGTAGATATGACCTACCGGTTGCAGGCTGACCGCGACGATTTTGGGCAGCTCTTCGCGATGGTCAAAAGGATCGATATCGCGAGGCATCATTGACTCCGCGCCGCGCGCGCGGCGTTCAACCACCAGTTTTCGGCCTGGAGCCTGGGATTCGCCATGCCGTCGATGGCGACCGCGGCTTTGACGGCCGCGCCGGCCAGCTTTGCGATCGCGTCGATATCGAGCCGGTCTCCGAGTTCCTTCATGATGGCCGCTACTTCGGGTGATGGCGCCGCGAAATCACTCCGCAGTAACTTGTAGCATAGTATTTCCTCAAGCAGGCGCGCGATCAACTCGAAGTTTCCGGCCGCCTGCTCGCGGCCGCCAAAGTGGTCCTGGGCCAGCGCGGTGGCGGCGGCGAAATCGATCCGGCCCAATCCCTTGAGCGCCTCGACCAGTTCCTTGATCGGCGGCGCGTCGCCGTCGATCAGTGCGAGCGCGCGGGCGGCGCTGCCGCGCGAGAGCCGCGCGAGCGCGGCCACCCGGACCGGATCGAGCTTTGCGTGCGACGCGACAATCGCCTCGACGTTCGGCGACCGGGAGCGGACCGAAGCGCACCGGCCGCAGCCGTGAACGCACCGTATCGAGCAGGGCGCGCTCGCTCTGCGTGATGAGAAAAATGATCGCGTGGCCGGGCGGCTCCTCCAGCGTTTTGAGGAGCGCGTTCTGCGCCGGGAAGTTGAGGGTCTCGGCGTCGTCGATAATCGCGACGCGAAGCGTGCCACGTGCCGGGCGGGTCCAGAGCTGCGCGATCAGCTCGCGGACCTGCTCGATCAGCACGTCGGTCCGATTCTTCGGCCGCGCGACGTGGGTGAAATCCGGATGCACGCCCGTGGCGACCTGGACGCAGGCCGCGCAGCAATCGCAGCGGGGAACAGCCTCGGCGCCGGCTGGCGCGCGGACCGGACACTGAATCGGGTTGCAGCAGAACTGCGGTCCGGGTGAGCGCTCGCACAGCAGTCCGTGCGCCAACCCCTCGGCGACCAGTGCCTTGCCGACGCCGGCCGGCCCGGCGAACAGGTAGGCGTGGGACGGTCGCGTTGCGAGTTCGGTCTGGAGCCGCTCGAAGGTTTCGCGATGACCGCGCAGGTTGTTGAGGGGCATCGGTGGAGCGCGCTTAGCCGTCCGAACGGTTTGGCGAATGGCGTGCGAGCGCCGCATCGACTGCGCGGCGGATGTCGGCGGTGACCGCTTCGAGATCGCGCGCGGAATCAATTACCGCAACGCGGGCGGGCTCGGCGCGCGCCACCGCGAGGAAGCCCTCGCGCACCCGGCGATGGAACTCGATTTGCTCGCCCTCGAAACGGTCCGGCCTGCGTACGTCGCCGCGCGCGCGAGTGCGGGTGCGTTCGAGGCCGGTTTCGACCGGACAATCGAGCACGATCGTGAGGTCGGGTTTCATGCCGTCGGTGGCTAGATGGTTCAGCTCGCCGAGCAGTTTCAGATCGAAGCCGCGGCCGTAGCCCTGATAGGCGACGGTGGAGTCGGAATAACGATCGGAGATCACAATCTCACCGCGCGCGAGCACGGGCCGGAGCTTTTCCCGCACGTGCTGGGCGCGATCAGCCAGCACCAGCAACAACTCCGAAGCGACGTTGAGCGAGACCGCCGGGTCGAGACAGATCGCGCGGATCGCCTCACCCGCGCGCGTGCCGCCCGGCTCGTGGGTGACCGTAACCTTGCGGCCTGCGGCGCGCAGGGCGTCGGCCAGAATCGCCGCCTGCGTGGTTTTGCCGGAGCCCTCGATGCCTTCCAACGTGATGAACAGTCCGCGATCCATACGCCGCGAACGCTATCAGGTGAGGAATCCCGGCTGAAAGAGCACGTAGATTCCGGCCGCCAGCGACAGAAACGGACCGAACGGCACCGCGGTCTGGAGCAGCGACACGTCCGCCTCCGGCTGGTCGGCCGCGGGATCGGCGCCCTCGACAAGAGGGTCGGGCATCCCGCCCGTGAAAGCGGCGATGATTCCGCCGACCGAGCCGAAGATCGAGCCGATGAACAGCGTGAACAGCACCGCGCGCCAGCCCATGAACGCGCCGACCATCCCGACCAGGAACACGTCGCCCATCCCGATGCCTTCGCGCTTGCGCACCAGCATGTAGATTTCGCCCAGGCCGAACAGCACGCCCGCGCCGAGGAGAATCCCCTCCAGCGAGCTTTTCCATCCCACTTCAGGAATCGCGAAGGTCGCGCAGAGAAAGCCGATCACGATGCCCGGCATCGAGATCTCGTGCGGGATGATGCGCCAGTCGTAATCGATGAGCGAGACCGCGAACAACGCGGCACAGAGCACGAAGCGCGCGGCAGCCTCGGGGAGCGGGTAGGTCAGGAACAGATAGAGCGCCGCGACCGCGAGTCCCAATTCCGTCAAAAAGTAGCGAAACTGGATGCTCTCGCCGCACATCAGGCAGCGGCCGCGCAGCCCCAGGTAGGCGAAAATCGGGATATTGAGCCAGACGGGAATCGCATGGTTGCAGCGGGGGCAGAACGAGCGGGGCCGGATGATCGAGAGATCGCGCGGGAGCCGGTACGCGACGACGTTGACGAAACTGCCGATACACGCGCCCAGGATAAACGCCAGCGCGCCGCCGATACCCCGCGGTAGTTCTCCCATCCGTCCAGAACCTCCTCGTCAGCCCTATGCCGCCAAGCCTTGCCAGTGGCGGTTTGAGAAGACGGGCCGGCACGGAGGCCGGCCCCTACCCAAGATAGCAGCTTCGTTCAGGGGTAGTGGCCAGCGTTCCTGCCGGCCATCCGATTCCAAAACCGTCCGCAACCTCTTGATCAAGCTTACGTTCGTGGGCAGCACGGTTCCATCATTTCTGGCAGTGCGGGCAGAAGAAGCTCGCGCGCTGCCCGACGACGACATTTCGAATGGCCGTCGAGCAGGTATAGCACCGCTCACCCTCGCGGCCGTAGACGCGCAGGCGGCTGGAGAAGTTGCCGGGACGGCCGCGCGAATCGCGATAGCTGCGAAAGGTGGTGCCGCCTTTGCCGATCGCCTCGCGCAGGATGACTGGAGTGATGGCGGCGATCCGCTCGATTTCGTCGCGGCGCACCCGGCCCGCGCGTCGCGTCGGGCGCACGCCGGCGCGAAACAGGATCTCCGCCGCGTAGATGTTCCCGATTCCGGCCACGATCCGCTGATCCATCAGCAGGTTCTTGATCGCGACTCTTCGCCCGCGCGCCTTGCCTGCCAGGTAGGCGGCGCTGAACGCGCCGCCGAGCGGCTCGGGACCAAGCCCGCGCAACTCGACGCACTGTTCGAGTTGTCCGTGCGGTAGCAGCTTGATCAATCCGAAGCGGCGCGGGTCGTTGTAGACCAGGCGGCTGCCGTCGTCGAGCCGGAAGTCGACATGATCGTGCGCGGCGTCGAGCGGATGGTCTTCGTCACCGAAGATCGGGCCGCCGGCGAGCGAATCCGGATCTCGCGCGCCGCGATGGGTCAGGCTGCCGCTCATTCCCAGATGGGCGAGAATCGCGTGCTCACCGCTCAAGTTTGATGATCAGGTACTTGGCGCGGCGGCGCAAGCGCTTCGATCTTGCGGCCGATGATCGTGGTCCAAAATCACGCGCGACCTTGCGCCGCAGCCGCGGCTCGACGACGCGGGCCGCAGACGATCGTCCGGCTCGACCACGGAGCGCGCGAGAATCCGCCGGAGCGATTCGACTTCGGGCAACTCAGGCATCGCGGGGAGCGTAGCGCGCGCGCGAGGCGCACGAAATCGGCGACGGCGAGCGTCTCGGCGCGCGCGCGGGATAGATCGCGGCGCGCACAGGCCGGCTTCGGCGCGCGCCGGAGTGATTTTGAGCCCGCCTGCGAGCGCGTTGCGGAGCATCTTGCGGCGGCGGAGAAACTGGCGCGGACCGTGTCGAGCAGCGCCTGCTCTTCGTCCGCCGCGAACGGCGAAGCGGCGCGCGGGCGCATCACGAGGACCTCAGCATCGACTTTGGGGCGCGGATGGAAGCTGCCGGCGGCGACGCTGAAATGGGACTCGATCTCCCAGTAGAGCGCGCTGATCACGCTCAGCATCGCCATAGCCCGGCTCGCCCGGCCGGCGCGAATCCGCTCCGCGACCTCGCGCTGGAACATCAGCACCATCCGGGCGATCCGGCTGCGCCAGGCGCAGAGCTTGCGCAGGATCGCACTCGCCACATTGAACGGCAGATTGCCGATCACCTTGATCGCGGAATTGCGGCAACAGGTTGTCGGCGGCGAGATCGAGAAAATCGGCGTGGATAACTTCGAGGTTGCGGATTCGACCGGAAGCGATCCGCGAGCGCGGCCGCGAGCCGCGAGTCGAGCTCGACCAGGACGAAGCGGCGACAGCGGAGCGGCCAGCGATGCGCTCGCTCAGGATGCCGAGGCCGGGTCCGATTTCGATCACTTCGTCAGCCGGTCGCAGATTTGCCGGCGGCGACGATGCGATCGGCGAGCGCGGGCTGGACGAGGAAGTTCTGGCCGCGTCCTTTGCTCGGGCGGCATACCGGCGCGCGCGCAAGCGCATCGCTCGGACCCGATCCCGCGCTTGCGTGACCGTGCTTTCTGGTCGCGGCGTTCAAGCTCACAAGGCGAGGTTGGCTTCGGCGTCGATTGCGAGCGCATCGCGCTCGCCGCGCATCAGGCGGTAGCTGCCGGCCATCGCGATCATCGCCGCGTTGTCGGTGCAGTACTTTGAGCGAAGGCGCGACCAGGCGGCGGCCCGTCGGACTCGGCGGCTTCGGCCAGCCGCTCGCGCAGCCGCGAGTTGGCCGCGACGCCGCCGGTGAGCACGATCGTCGTCGACACCGGTTCGCGCGCCGCCGCGATCGTCGGCCGGATCAGCATCTCGACCACCGCCTCCTGGAAGCTCGCGGCAAGGTCGGCGGCGGAGGTCGCGGCGCCGGCTTCGCTCGCAAGAACAAGGCGACCGCGGTCTTGATTCCGCTGAAGCTGAAGTCGAGCGGGGCGCCTTTGATCCGCGCGCGCGGCAACTTTACCGCCTTGCGGTTTCCGCTGCCGCGCCAGCTCGTCAATAATCTTGCCGCCCGGATAGCCGAGGCCCATCAGTCTTGGCGACCTTATCGAAAGCCTCGCCGGCGGCGTCGTCGCGCGTCTGCCCGAGCCTGCGGTAGCGGCCGAAATCCTCGACCAGGAAGAGCGCGGTATGGCCGCCCGAGACGACCAGTGCGAGAAACGGCATCGGCAACGCGATGCTCGAGCAGCGGCGCGAGCAGATGGCCCTCGATATGGTTGACGCCGACCATCGGCAGGCCGGTGCCCTGCGCCAGCCCCTTGGCGCACATCAGGCCGACCAGCAGCGAGCCGACCAGGCCCGGCCCGCGCGTGACGGCGATTCCCGTCGAGATCGCCAAGGCGGCATCCGCGCTGTCTCCAGCGCTCTGCTCGATAACCGGCATGATCGTGACCACATGATTGCGCGAGGCGAGTTCCGGCACGATACCGCCGTACGCGCGATGGATATCGTCCTGGTTGGCGACGACGCTGGCGCGGACCGTAGCCACGCCGGGGCGTTCGGTTTCGATTACCGCCGCCGCAGCGTCATCGCAGGACGATTCGATGCCAAGGATCAACATCGGAACCAACCCTAACGCGTAGTTGGCGATTGCGCTACGCTCCTGCGCGCTACGGATGCTTAAGGTTTGCGGATCGTTGGCGTGCAATGGTATTAGGACTCGTTAAATAAACGGAGAGAGAGCCATGAAAAAATACCTGCTCTTAGCGGTAGTTGGGGTGGTGGCAATAGGGGTTGCCGCGTCCCGCGCTCTCGCGTTCGGCGGCTGCGTCGATTCTCCCGAGAACCCCTCGGTCGTGCTGGGCCTGATCGTGGCCGCAGTGGCTGCGGCGCCGCTGATTCGCAGCCGTTTGAATTCGCGGGCTTCGCGCGAGCGTCGTCGCTAGCCGGCGCGTCAAAGCGCGTCGATGGCTGCTCAACCGAGCCTATCACGCTGGCCCGAAAGCGCTCCGGAACGCGCGCAACCGGGTCTGGCGGCATTTGCTCCCGCCCTGCTGGCGATCGCCGGCCTGATCTGTTTCTCCCATCAGTTGCGAATTCAGTGGGACCTCTGGAGTTCCGACCGCGTCGATTCGATCGGAATCCTGATTCCGCCGGTTAGCGCCTGGCTCGCGTGGCGCGCGCTGCGCGAGGGCACCTTCGAATTGATCGGGAACTGGTGGGGGCTGGCGCTGATCATCGCCACGGCGCTGAGCGCGGAGCTTCCGATCTATCCGTTTCCGTCGGTGTTCGTGGCGGGCGTCGGCGCGATCACGCTGATCCCGATCGGCCTGATGCTGTGGGCTTATTTGAGCGGCGTGGTGATCCTGTTCGGCGGCGTGCGCCTGTGGCGCAAGCTGTGCTTCCCGCTGGCACTGCTGCTGTTCGTCGATCCGGTGCCGGCCTTCGTCACTCATTATATCGATCTGCCCCTCCAATATCTGGGCGCGGCGACCGCCCGCGGGTTTGCCGGATGGCTGCGAGTGCCGGTGAGCGGCGACGCGCTGCAGTTGATGTTTTTCCATCAGGGTCTGGGGATGTTCGTCGCGCCGGGATGCAGCGGGCTGGCGAGCGCGGCGGCGATGGGATACGCCGCGCTGGTGGCGGGGTATCTGCGCGGCCTGCGGCCGCTGCTCCACGGGCTCTATGTCGCGCTCGCGGTCCTGCTCGCCTTCGTCTTTAACCTGATCAGGCTCTGCGCGCTGGTGCTGTTCTATTGTCTCGCGGACCTGGCACCGATCCTGGGCCGGCATGCGGTCGGAGCCGACTATCTGATCGGCGCCACGCTGTTCGCGTTGGCGGCGGCCTTTCTGCTCGAGGCGCCGCGATGGGCAGCGCGCCGATGAAGCGCAAGCTGATCGCGTTCGCCGCCACGCTCGTGATCCTGGGCGGATTGAAAATCGCGCTGGTGCGTCCGAGCGTCGCTGCCGCGCCGCCGCTGTCCGCGCTGCTGCCATCGGCGATCGGCAAGTTCAAGATGGTGCGGCGCTGGAAGAACGCCAACGGATTCGGGACCGAGGCGGGCGCCGACTACTCGGACGGCAACGGAAGCCCGGTTTCGTTCGACGTGCGGCCCGACGCCGTAATGCATCACAACACGGTCGGATGCTTTCTGGTGCGGGGTGAAAAACCGCGCGATGAACGCGTCCGGCCGGTAGCCACCGCGCGCGGCGCGGTCGAGTTTGATGTCGCGATGTTCGAGGAGCGTGACGGCCTGAGTTTGGTGGCGGCCACCGAATGCTACGCCGGCGCGTGCGTCGAAAGCCGGCGGTCGGACGCTTGGGAGGCGCCCCAGCTCAACTTCGCCGCGGCCGGAGGTTTCGTGCCGGTCTCAATCGAGATCACGGATCGGCCTGTGCCCGCGGAGAGCCGCGCCGTCGCGCAAGCGAGGCTGATGGAACGGTTTGAAACTTTCGCCGCCGCGCTCGACTTGGGCACGGTTCAACAAGCCGCGGGCGCCGGCGGCGCTTCGCAATGAGGTCGTTGACTTGGAGCACGACCGGCTTGGCGGTTCCGATGAGAACCAGGAAGGTGACGCAACCCAGGTCCGTGGCGCTCGACGAGTCGGGTAACGTCTTTGTGCTGAACGATTTTATCGGAGGAGACGACAACAGCTTGAGCGAGTTGATCGGCCTGGCGACGCCAGTCGTCACGCCGGTCCAGAGCTGCGTGGCCGCGGAACTGGCCGATTCATCGCAGTACTGCCTGCCGTAGGATTGCGGCGATCTCCGCTTCGGAGTTGGTGAGGCGTTTCCCGGTGGTAGCAGGCACCCTCACCCGCGCTCGCGATGCTCGCGCGGCCTCTCCCTGGTCATCGCCACCGGCACGGGGGAGAGGCGCAGCCGGGAGCGGGCGCGCCGGACGCGCGGGCTGAGAATGCGATCGTGGACGCGGCGGGGGGCGATCGGAATCGCGCTCGGGACTGTGCTGCTGATGCGGGCGTGGCCGGCGCTCGCGGCGGCGAGCCGCCTGACAGCCGCACCGGTAGCTCTGCACTTCCCGAAGGAGGTGTTCGGAGCTGGGGGCGCGGTGGGCAGTCCTGAACCGGTCACGATCTCCAATCCGAAAGGCAACGACGCGCAGCCGATCACGATCTCGAGCTTCACGATCGGCGGCGATGACGCCGGCGACTTCGCGGCGAGTAATCCCAACGGATGCGGCACGCTGAATCCCGGCCAATCCTGCAAGATCGAGGTGACTTTCACGCCTGGCGCGCTGGGCAAGCGCGTGGCGATGCTCACGATCACGGATACGTCGGGGAACCGCACCGGGCCGGTCGAGCTTCGCGGCACGGGCGTGCGCGGCGCACTGCGCATCACGCCGGATTCGCTGAGCTTCGGGCGCGTCAACGCCGGCGCGGCGCGCACGATGGCTGTGACGCTGGCCAACCGCAATCGCGTGGCGCTGCTGATCGGCAGTATCGCGGCGACGAACGATCAATTCAGCGCGAGCCAGAACTGTATCGGCCCGATCCTAAGCGGCGCCACCTGTCAGATCGCGGTGACCTTCAGCCCGGCCGTCGCCAGGAAAGTTACGGGCAGCCGCGTGACGAAGGCGCTGGTCATCGGCGACGACGCAGCGAACAGTCCGCAGCGCGTGGCGCTGGCGGGCGTGTCCTTCGGCACGCCGCTGCCCGCGACGCCTACTGCCACATCCACGCCCACCGCAACCCCGGTGCTCACTGCGACACCCGCGCCCACCGCAACCCCGGCGTCGACTGCGACCATCGCATCGACTGCGACCCCGGCGCCGACCCCGACTCTGGCATCGACTGCGACCCCGACGCCCACCGCCGCATCCACGCCCACTGCCACATCCACGCCCACCGCAACCCCCGCGCCGACTGCGACGCCGTCGAATCTGATCAGCGGCATGGTGCAGGGCGGGCGCGATCCGATCGCGGGTTCGGCCGTGACGCTGAACGCGTTTGGCAACGCCGGTTACGGCCAGGGAGCGATCGCACTTGCCAGCGCCACCACCGATTCGGGCGGCGATTTCTCGATCGGCTTCAATTGTCCGAGCGGCGGCGAGCAGATCTACCTGACTGCGCAGGGCGGTAGCGTGGGAGCGGCGGGGGCCGACAACACGGCAATCTCGATGCTGGCGGTGCTCGGCAACTGCGCCACACTGGCGAGTGGTTTCCCGGTGGTCATCGACGAGCTGACGACGGTCGCGTCGGTGTGGGCGATGGCGCAGTTCATCGCGACACCGAATCAGATTGGCGGACCGTCGCCGGGAATCACCAACGCGGCGACGAGCGTGCCGCTTATCGCGGACGTTACCACGGGCCTGGTACAGCCAAATCCGCCCGCGACGGCCGCGATTCCGGCGGCCAAGCTCAACGCGCTGGCGGACATCCTCGCGGCTTGCGCGAGCTCGACGGCGGCGTCCTCGATCGCGTGTACGACGCTGTTCGCCGACGCCGCGCCTTCCGGCGGCCAGGCTCCCTCTGACACGCTCGGCGCCGCACTGGAGATCGCGCTCAATCCGGCGCACAACACTGCGGCGCTGTTCAATCTGATCGCGCCGAACGCGCCGTATCAGCCGGCGCTCGCGGCCGCGCCGACCGACTGGACGATCGCGATCGAGCATAGCGGCGGCGGACTGAGCGCGCCGACCGGAATCGCAATCGACGCGCCGGGCAACGTCTGGATCGCGAACTATAACGGCGGCGTCACCGAGTCGGGCCCAACGGCGCGCCGCTCTCGCCGTCGGGCTTCGCCAACGTCAGCCTCGAGGAGTCTTTCGGGATCGCGATTGATCAGTCGGGCAACGTCTGGGTGACCGACGAGCAGAGCCCGGGGGGCGTCAACTCGGGCGAGGGCGCGTTGACCGAGCTGTCGGCAAGTGGCGCGATTCTCTCCGGCAGCCGCGGCTATAGCGGCGCCGGCCTGGACTTTCCCGAGGCGGTCGCGATCGATGGATCGGGCAACGCGTGGGTGGCGAACTTCGGCGATGCGAGCGTGAGTGAGTTTTCCCCGGCGGGAAGCGCGATGTCGCCGGCCAGCGGCTTCACCGGCGGCGGACTCGCCTTTCCGGTCGCGCTCGCTTTCGACCGCGGCGGCAAGCTCTGGGTGTCCGACCAGGGGACCGACGCGATCAGCGAATTCGACGCGGCCGGAAGCCCGCTCTCGCCCCTCGCCGGTTATGTCGGCGGCGGTCTCGACTCGCCCTACGGGATTGCGACTGATCGCTCAGGCGACGTGTGGGTCGCAAACTATTATGGTTCCGACCTGGCCGGATTCGGCGGCGGCGGCGCGCCGGGCATGCCGTTCTCGCCGGCGGGCGGCTTTATCGGAGGTGGCCTCGACGCTCCGGTCGGCGTCGCGATCGACGGCGCGGGCAACGTCTGGATGACGAACTATCACGGGATGAGCGTGTCGGAACTCGCGGGCATCGCGGGGTCGTCGCCGGGTGCGCCGCTCTCCGGAGTAAGCGGATACACCGATTCAAGTTTGATCGAGCCGTACGGGATCGCGATCGATCCGTCAGGCAACGTATGGGTAGCCAACAACGGCGGAGGAACCGGCGACACCGTAACCGAGTTGATTGGCGCCGCTGCACCGGTCAAGGCGCCGCTGATCGGACCGGCCACCGAGCCGTAAATTTTGCCACCACTGGTGAACAGAGATTAAACGCTGCCTTATGGAGAAGAATCGGGGCGGAGGCCGGCTTAACAGTCGGCTGAGAAAAGGGATTTGGGTTTAGTTTCCGTTCACTTGATCCAGCCTGGCAGGTCGCCAACTGCTACGATCACAACCGAAATAACTACAATCATCCTGACAACACCTGGCGATGTCGTGATTGCCTGAGAACCTTCGTTCGCCCATCCGACACCCATAAGAACCAGGAAAGCTCCCCCTGGTAACCCATGATCCATAAGAGCTGGGTGAAGATAGTCTGACTGGTCGCCCACCCAGATCGTGTCCTTCCGGCCTGTCCCTCACTCGACCCTCTCCCTGGAAAGGGAAAGGGCTTACAAATCGAGAGAGTTTGCGCGGGAACTTCGGCTCTCGGTAGGATTCCACACCCTCTCCCATACCATGGGAGAGGCGGGGGCTCAGACAGCTTGTGCGCATTTCCAGCTCAGGACACCGACCGAATCGTATCGTGATCGGCGGGCTCGTCAGTCGATCCTGGTTCAGGCCTACTGCGCCGGGTTCGGCAAGAACACGTCGGCCTCGCCGGCAAACGGCACGAAGATTCCGGTAGGGTAATAGAAATCGCTCGCGTCGGAACTGAAACGCATCGTCACGCCGCCGCCGACGACACTAATGCGCAGGTCGAAACCCGGGAAATTCAGTGTCACAGAACTGCGAGTCGAGGTCGACGCTCATAAAGCCGGTGCCGTCCGTATTGAGCAAGTAGAAACCGTCGACGATGTTGGAGGTCGTCTCAAAGAAATCGTCATTGCAGTACACCTGCCCGCCGGTAAGGTCGCCTTTGCCGTCGAAAATGAATGACCCGCTGCCCACGTGGCGATGGCCATCTTCCTGCACGGTGTAGCCGCCATCGAAATTGAACCCGTAGGTTCCTTTAAGGAGCCCCGGATTCCCTTTTCCGGTTGGAAACTCGAGGATAGTCGCCATGGCTGACGCCGTCATGCCGAGGAAAGCCGCCAAAGCCACTGCGTAAAGGACCTTGCTCTTGTACATTCCTTGAATCCTCCCTTGACTGATTTTTCGCAAGCCAGCCCGTCGAGGTTGGCCTTTTGCCCTCGCCACTCAGCTATCGCTGCTCTCGGGATATACTCTCGCTAAATCGAAGTCAACGAAGTGTACTCGATTTTGAAAACGCCCACTCGTTCCCGAGAGACCGGGAGAGAACGCGCGGGATGTGGAACCTAACTCCCGGGCCCCTTCCCTAAGGATGGGAAGGGGAGCCAAAACGCGCCAACATCGTGCTTCGACACGCTATGACAGCCTCTTGGTCGCGACCGGAGAGCAGACTAAGGAAGGAAGCCAGTTTGCGCGCAAGGTGCTGAGTTGAGATGTGTCGCGGGCACTTCCTCAACCCGGAGCACTTCTCAACATCCGGCTAGGGGTTTGCCGGTGCGGGGCCCGGTGGATTGGGCTCGGCTGGAGCGTCGGCGGGCGGCGGCATCGCGGGCGGCGGCTGCGCGCCGGGTTCCGGGGGCGGTTGCACGTCGGCGGCCGGCGCAACGGCCGCTTCAGGCTGCGGGCTCTGAACGAGTCTCCCATAGCCCACTCGGGCCATCAGATTGTACGGTGAGGAATCCAGCGCGTGTTTGTAGGCGACGACCGCCTGGGTGGTCTGGCCGGATTGCTCGTAGCACGCGCCCTCGAAGCTTAGCGTCTCCCCAAGCCAGGGTGGATCGGCGGCGAAGCCGAGTTCCGCGCGCTGCAGGAACGTGAGTGCCTGATGACAGTCCTTTTTCAGCGCGTACGCGCGTCCCAGGTAGAAGTAGGCGTAGGGATTGCTGGAATCGATCGAGAGCGCGCCGGTGAGCGAGTGAATCGCTTCGGCGGCCTTGCCGTCGGCGATTTCCTGGCGCGCCTCTTCGGTGTCCCGCAGCGAGGCGGCACGGGCGGGCGTTGCGGCGTCGTCGATCAGCCCGGTTAAAGGTGCAGCGCTAACCGGCGGGGTCGGCGTCGCGTCGAGATCGATGGGCGGCGGTTCTCCGAGCGTGCTGAAGGCCGGGTCGGGAGTTGCTCCGCTGGTCGCTATCGCTGTGGGCGGCATATCTGCAGATGATACCGGGGAGGGCTCGGCGGCAGGCGTTGGTGGTTCGGCGGTTGGAGTTTCCTCCGGCGAGGTTTCCTCGGGTGAAGTCGTCGGCGCGGCAGTCGGTCCCGCCGCAGGCGTCGGCTGCTCAGCCGATACTGGTGTCGTCGAGGGAGCCGCGGTGGGCGAAGGCATTTCCTCGGCCGGGAGGGTCTCTTCGTTAAGGTCCGCGCGCGATGGCGCCGCGGCGCAGAGCGCCATGAATATGGCGGCCAGCGCGGTGAAGAGCCAGGCGCGCGATTCCGATCGCGATCGGGAACCCATCAAGGTCAATCGTTCGGATCCGCGGTCGAGTCGGGTTCCGAGTCGGGGGCGGGGAGGCCGCGATCGCTCACCGGCAGGGGTGAGCAGGCGCACGGTTGCGTCGGTTCCATCCCCTTGGGAAATACGCCCTCGATGCCGAGCGGGCAGAATGGTCCCGAGCGACATCCCAGTACCGGATTGACTCTTTCGATCACCAGACCCGGCGGCGGATTGAAGTCGAGCGCCGGCCGTGAAGCGGTGGCGGCTTTCATGAAGCTCGTCCAGATCGGCAGCGACGCTTCCGCTCCGGTCAGGCCGATTTCCTCTCTCTTGTCGAAACCGGTCCAGACCACGGCGAGCAGGTTGGGCGTGAACCCGGCGAACCATGCGTCTTTCGCGTCATTGGTGGTGCCGGTCTTGCCGGCCGCGGGGCGCTTGAAGCCCAGCCTGCGCGCGCCGTCGCCGGTGCCATGATTGATCACCTGTTCGAGCATGAAATCGATCGTATAGGCGAGCTGCGGTGACAGCACCTGCTCGGCCTTGAGCTCGTGGCCCTCGATCACATGGCCGTCTTGATCGACTACCGCGGTGACACGCATAGGGCTGGACCTCGCAGGCCTTCGTTGGCCAGGATCGCGTAGGCCTGCGCGACCTGCATCGGCGTCACCTCGATTCCGCCCAGCACGATCGACGGATAGGGCGGCAGGTCGCCGAAGCCGAGCTTCGCGGCCATATCGCGCACGCGATCGAGACCGACCGCATTGGCCAGCCGCGAGGTCGCCGAGTTGAGCGATTCCTCAGCGCGAATTCGAGCGTTACTCGCCCGAAGTAGCGGTCCTTGTAGTTCTTCGGCGTCCAGCTCATGTCGCCGTATTGCCAGGTGAACGGCGATGTCATCGATATAGCTGGTCGGCAGGAATCGCCGGGGCCGCCGGTCGAAGGTTTCCTCCAGCGCGGCCAGATAGGTGACCGGCTTGAAGGCCGAGCCGGGCTGGCGTTTGGATTGCATGACGCGATTGAACTGGCTGTCGCGGTAATCGCGCCCGCCCACCATCGCGCGGATTTTGCCGGTCTGCGGTTCGATCGCGATCAGCGCCGCTTCGAGCTGATCGTCGCCTCCTTGCGGCGCAGCCGCGAGTGCTTGGCCTCGAGCTCGGCGAGATTCTGCTCGACCGCCTATTCGCCCAGCTTTTCCATGTGCACGTCGAGCGTGGTGAAGATGCGCAAGCCCTCGCCGGTCAGGACCTCCGGCGGATAGCGCTCGGCCAGCTCGTGCTTGACGTAATCGACGAAGAACGGGCGCGTCGTTGCTCTCGGTGTAGGCTTCGCGGGCGCGCAGCGGTTCGGCCACCGCCTCGTCGTAGGCGGCCTTGCTGATGTAGCCATCCTGGAGCATCGAGGCGAGCACCTCGTTGCGGCGCACGCGCGCGGGATCGGCGATGACGCAGCGGGTTGAACCGGTTGGGCGAGCTGATCATCCCGGCGATCGTCGCCATCTCGCCGATAGTCAGATCGCGCGGTTCCTTGGAGAAGTAGTATTCGGAGGCCTCCCAAACACCGTAAATCCCCTCCTGCCCGCGCTGCCCGAGGTAGATGTCGTTGATGTAGTTCTCCAGGATTTCGTCCTTGGAGTAGCGGCGCTCGGCGATGTAAGCCATCAGCGCTTCCTTGACCTTGCGCTGCCAGTCGCGCCGCTGGTCAGGAAGAAGTTCTTCATCAGTTGCTGGGTCAGGGTCGAGCCGCCCTGGGCGACGTGGCCGGCGGTGAAATCGATCCATGCCGGCTTTCATGATCCGCACCAGGTCGAGTCCGTGATGCTCATAGAAGCGATGGTCCTCGGCGGCGAGGATCGCGTCGACGAAGAGCGGCGGAATCTGCGAGAGCCGCACCAGCCGGCGCTGCTCCCAAGTGCCCTGGAAGATGCCGCTCATCAGTTCCGGCTCGAGTTCCATCGAGTAGAGCGCCCGGTGCGAAAACGGATCGCGCATCGAAGTGATCGTCTGCTCGGCGCCGGCCAGCGCGATTTCGACCATCTCGCCCGGGAAATTGCGGATACGGATAGGCGAAGCTATGCAGGAAGATTTCGAGCTTGCCGCGCTTAGGGTCGTAGCTGAAATCGCCGCGCGCGGCGACTTTGACGTCGGGGTTCACCGGATGGTAGTTGAGCCGCGCCAGCCGCTCGAAGAAGCCCAGGTCCTTGAGGTTCTGGCCGGCGTAAACCGTCAGCGAGTCCGAATAGATGCGCGAGGGGATATTCCAGCGCTGACCAGCGAAGCGGGTTACGACTTCGGTCTCGAGCGCCTGGTAGTAGACGTAGAAGAAGTAGAGTAGGGGCGGGGCCGCGAACAGCAGCACAGCCAACGCGCTGAACAGCGAGACTTTGACTATGCGGCGCAGCGACATCTGGATTGCGGCAAAGCTGCCTCGCCGCCGGTCATATCAATTGATGATCCAGCCCGCAGCGGCACTAGCCCTGGGGCTTGATTGGCACGAAGAGCGTCGAGTCCTCGCGCTTGACGAGCAGCAAAACGATTTTGCCCTTGCCGCTGGCCTTGAGCGCGTTGTCATACGAATCGACGTCCTTGACCGGCTTGCGATTGACTTCGAGGATCACGTCGCGCGGGCGCAATCCCGCCTCGTCGGCCGAGCTGCCGGGGCGCACGGTCGAAATTACGACCCCGGTTTTGGCGTCTACTCCAAGCTCGTGCGCGAGGTCGGAGGTCAGGTTCTTCACGCTGAGCCCTAACGGCGAGGTGTCCTCAGGCTCAGAACCTTCTTCAGGAGCGGCCTCGGCGAGTTGTTCCTCCTGCGAGGCGGTGATCGTCACGATTAGCTCTTTGGGCGTTTTGTTGCGGAGGATCTTGACGCTCGCGGTATGGCCGACCGGTGTGCGCGCGACCAGCAGCGGCAGCTCCTGCGAGTCGCTCACGGTCTGATTGTCGTAGGCGACGATCACGTCGCCGCGCTGGATTCCCGCGGCTTTGCGCCGGGCCCTCCTTGAGCACGTCCGCGACCAGCGCGCCTTGCGGCTCGCCCAGACCCATCGCGTCGGCGAGCTCGGGCGTGACCTTCTGCACGAGGATCCCGAGCCATCCCCGCGTTACCTTGCCGCTGTTGCGAAGCTGGGCGATCTCCTCCTTGACCAGGTTGATCGGGATCGCGAAACCGATGCCCATACTGGCGCCGGTGCGGGTGTAGATCGCGGAGTTGACGCCGACCACCTCGCCGCGCAGATCGATCAGCGGTCCGCCCGAATTGCCCGGATTGATCGACGCGTCGGTCTGGATGAAATCGTCATAGTTGCCCGGGATGAAACGGCCTTTGGCGCTGACGATGCCCGCGGTCACCGAATGATCGAAGCCGAACGGGTTGCCGATCGCCATCACCCACTCGCCGACCTTGATGTCGTCGGAGTTGCCCAGCGGGGCGACCGGCCAGTCGCGCTTGGCGTCGACCTTGATCAAGGCCACGTCGGTCTTGGAATCGCTGCCGATCAGCCGGGCCTTGAACTCGTTCCCTTCGTGCGTCGAGACCACGATCTCGGTGGCGTTATCGACCACGTGATCATTGGTCAGGATGTAGCCTTCCTTGTTGATCACGAAACCCGAGCCTAGGCTTTTGGATTGCGGGCCGAATTGCTCGAACGGCGCGCCGAACTGCTGAAACGGCTCGCTTTCGCCGCTCTCTGAGCCCTCGCTCACGTTCTGCTGGCTCGAGACATTGACCACCGCCGGACTGAGCTTGGCGGCCAGCTCGACGAAGTCGGGCAGGGTATCGACCTTGCGCAACCGGTCGGCGCCCGCCGAGCCGTCCGTCCAGAGTTGACCGGCCTGCGCCGGCGCCGGCCAGGGCAAGGTTGAACTCAGCAAACCAACCGCAAGCGCCAGCGCGGCGCCTGCGAACCTGGGCGACATCCGAAGCTCCATGCAAACCTCTGCGGCGGGCGCGTTCTCGGGCGGGGCATCGCGATGACTCGGCACTAACGTGGGGCCTGCCGCGCAATTTCAACGTACTTCATTCGCAGATCGAAGAGAATCGCTTCGATCAGATGCTGCTCATCGGCGGCCAGATTGCCCCGGGTCTTTGCCTGGAGCATCCCCAGAATGTCGATCAACTGCTGCGCGCCGGCGAGGTCGCGGATGTGCTCTCCGGTAGTCGGATCGGGTATCTCGCCCAGATGGAGCAGGGCCTGGGTCGAGAGCCCGACGATAAAGGTCGCAAAGGTGATTTCGGTGGCTTCAGCCGCCGGCGCGTCGCGCGGCGGGGCGCTCGCGCCGGACGCAGACGCAGATCGGGGCGCGGCCGCGGCCTGGGCCGACGCATCGGTCTTACTCGCAGCCGCGTCGCCGGCTACGGGTTTGCCTTCCGGCGCTTGCGGTTCCTTTCGCTCCTGCTGGTGCGGGTCCGCTTCGCGATGCTCGGGCTTGAGCTCGCCTTCCGGCGAAAATCGGCGTCGATCCTCGACCTTGAACCCTTTTTCCTTCGGCTCGGATTGGTCCATCGTTTGCCCGCGATGATTGGAGTTACGCGCTGCGGCCGGCAGCCATCTGTTCGAGCCGGCGAATCCGCTCCTCGATTGGCGGATGGGTCGAGAACAGCCGCATCATGCCTTCAGTGCTCAACGGATTGACGATAAACAGATGGGCGGTCGCAGGGCCCGCGTCGAGCGGCATCCGCTCGTTGGCGGATTCCAGCTTGTGCAGCGCGCTCGCCAGGCCCATAGGATTGTGCGCGAGCTTCGCGCCGCTCGCATCCGCCTGATACTCGCGGGTGCGCGAGATCGCGAGTTGAATCAGCGAAGCCGCGATCGGCCCCAGAATTGCCATCAGCAGCAGGCCCAGCATGCCGCCGCGCTCGTCTTCGTCGCTGCCGCCGATGCCGAAAATCGCGGCCCAGCGCGCCCAGCTCGCGATCATCATCACGGCGCCGGCCAACGTCGCCGCGATTGAGCTGGTCAGGATATCGCGATTGATAACGTGCGAAAGCTCATGGGCGAGCACGCCCTTGAGCTCGTTGCGGTTGCACATCCGCAGGATCCCGCGCGTGACCGCGACCGCCGCGTGGTGGGGATTGCGCCCGGTCGCGAACGCGTTGGGCGTGTCGCTGTCGATCATGTAAAGCCGCGGCATCGGGATCTGCGCCGCCGCCGCAAGCTCGTTGACGATCGCATATAGCTCGGGCTCGTCGGTCGGTCCGAGCGGCTGGGCGTTGTAGGCGCGCAGTGCGATCGTGTCGGAGAACCAGTAGCTGAAGAGGTTCATCGCCGCGGCGAAAACGAACGCTATTTCCACGCCGCGCCGCCCGCCCAGCAGATCGCCGAACAGGATTATGAGCCCGGTCATCGCGCCGAGCAGGACCGTGGTCTTGAGCAAGTTATTCATTTTGAGAATGACCCGTCTTGAGAGCGTGACCCGTGGTTCATTTTATGCGGCATCCCGTGCCCGCGCCATAATATAGCCATAGTTGGCGGCGGGCGCTTTAGCCAACGAGAACTCATCCGCTCTAGCAGGCTAACATTGCGCTCGCCGCGGCAGCCACTTCGGCCACGTCCAGCGCAGTGAGCGGACTGCGGTGAAGGACCGTCACCCGGCCGAGCGGACGCCATCGCTCTGGATCGCTGGGGCCGAACAGGGCAATTCCCGGCGCGCCGGCCGCGGCCGCGAGATGCGACACGCCGGAGTCGTTGCCGACGAAAATTGCCGCGCGAGCGGCAGTACCGGCCAGCGTCCCCAGTTCGAGATTCGCCAGGACCGGGCCGCCGCGCGCGGCGAACGATTGCCGCATTCCGGCTTCGGTCGGTCCGAGCGCGATCGCGACCTTGATCCTCGGCTCGAGCCGTCCAGCCAGTTCGGTGAATTTCTCGGGCGGCCAGTTTTTGCCGGCGCCGCCGCTACCCGGCAGCAATAGCGCGAACGGTTGCGCGTCGAGCCCGTGGGCTCGAAGTCCGCGCGCCGCCGTGTCGATATCCTCCGGCAGCAGGTCAAGCCGGCTTTCGAGGCTGTCGGCGGGTTCACCAATCGCCCGCAGCCAGGCGGCGGCGACGTGGCCCGCATCATCCGCCCGGAAAGGATGAAAGCTTAGCTTGGCCTGTGATGCCTGCGTTAGCGACTCGCGGAAGCCTTGATGCGCCGCGGCGAAGAACGAGTAGATGCTCCGAAATCCGCCGAAGAACCGACGCGCATCCGCGCCCGCGTCGTCTGATGCGCCGAACAGCTGACTCATCTCGCGCCGGTCGATCGAGTGTCCGGCCGCAACGCCGATCCGTCCGACCGCGAATTGCGCCAGCTCGTGACGCGCCATCAATTCGAGCGAGGCGCCGCGATGGCGCCGCGCCAGCGCCCGCAGCGCCGGCCCCAGGCAGATCAAGTCGCCCAGCGCGCCGGGGAAAATCACCAGTACGCGCTCGGCGTCCGCGCCGGATTGGTCGCGCTGCTGCGTCACTTATACAACGTCGTGAAAAGGTCGTAGGCGAAGAAGACCAGCAGCAGGAGCAGCACGACTTCGTCGATCACGACGATCAGGCGCTTGATCGGCCCTTCGTGCAACAGCCGCCGCACGATGAGCCCGGTGAATCCGAACAACAGCACCGCGACGAGCACCGCGCTCGTATGATGTACAAGCGCCCGAATCGCCTCGATATGAATCCAGTCCGACAGCGCGTTCCCGCCCGCGGCCGTCGCGCGCAGTGACGGCCATCGCAACCGGAGCGGGTATGAGAACGGATAGAGCATGGTCGCGCGGCCAGCACTATGGGTTAGCCGCCGCCGCTGCGCAAAGCAACGCGGCGTATTCATCGTTGCGGCTTTGCCAGCCGCGCGGCCGCTTCCTCTTGACTCCTTCAGTGCCTGCTTAATAGAGTTAAGTATCCGCTTAATTGATGAAGGAGCACGAATGGGGACCGGCCGTGACTTGAATCGCACCCGGGAACGGATCATGGGCGCTGGACTGGCGGAGTTTTCCGCCCACGGCTTCGCCGGCGCGCGCACCGACGCAATCGCGCAGCGGGCGGGCGTCAACGAGCGGATGATCTTCTACTGCTTCAAGACCAAGGAAGGCTTGTATCGCGAAGTTCTGCGGCGCAAGGTGGCCGAAAGGGTGAGCCTGCTCGAGTCGAATCCGAACGACGACTTCGCCAGCCGCCTGGCCAAGGGTTACGAATTAGCCTGCTCCCAGGCCGACGGCGTACGCATGTTGGAGTGGGAAGCGCTGGCGGGCGGCAAGCGCAAGCTGGTGGATGAAGATGAACGCCGCGACCTGTTCAGGATGGAGGCCGCGCAACTGCGCCGCGCCAAGGTCCGCGGCCAGATCCCATCCGACTCGAACGAGCAGATGCTGCTGCTGATCAGTTTCGCGTTGCGCATGGCGCCACTGGCCTTCCCGCAGATCACCTGGCTCATCAGCGGGATGGAACCCGTGGATCCCAAGTTCCGTCGCAAGTGGATGAAGTCGTTACGCTGGGTGGGCGAGCGAATCGCCAGCCAACCCGGGCCGCAGTCCCACCCGGCCGCCGCGCCTGAACCCCCAAGCGAGGTTACGGAACTTGTCCAGTGAATCCGCTCCGCAAGCTCCTTGCGCTCAGGTCGTCCGGCGCCGCTTCTGAGGTTGGAGTAACCGCCTTATGATGGGGCTCGTTCGCCTCGCGTTGCGGCGCCCGATCTCGGTCGCGGTGATGGCGCTCCTGATGCTGGTGCTCGGCGTGCTCTCGTTCGGGCTGATGAACGTCGACATTTTTCCGGCGATTCGCCTACCGGTAGTGTTGCTGGTGTGGAACTACCCCGGGCTGTCGGCGTTCCAGGTCGAACGGCGGATGGTCTGGATCAGCGAGCGCGCGGTCTCCACCACCGTCAACGGAATCGAGCATATCGACTCGCAGTCGATGAACGGCCTCGGCATCCTGAAAATCTACTTCTATCCCGAAGCCGATATCGGCGGCGCGATCGCGCAGATCAACGCCGTCTCGGAAACCATCCTTTCAATCCTGCCGCGCGGCACCGTGCCGCCGCAGATAATTTCATACGACGCGGCCAATGTTCCGGTCGCGCAGCTCAACCTGTTCAGCGACACGCTCACCGAACCGCAACTCTTCGACTACGGGCTGAACTTCGTGCGGATTCAGCTCTTCACGATTCCCGGCTTCTCGAGCCCGGCGCCGCTGGGCGGAGTGCAGCGCGCCGTGATGGTCAATATCGATCCGGCCACGCTCTATTCCAACGGCATGTCGCCCGCCAACGTCGGCAACGCGCTCTCGCAAACCAACGTGGTCATTCCCTCCGGCACCGCCAAGATGGGCGACTACGAGTACGACGTGGACCTGAACATGAGCCCGGACACCGTGGCGGATTTCAACCAGTTGCCGATCAAGATCGCCAACGGCGCCACCGTCCATTTGGGCGACGTCGCGCCGGTTTCGGATTCGCATCAGCCGCAGACCAATATCGTGCGGGTCAACGGCCGGCGCGGCACCTACATGATGGTGATCAAGCATTCCGACGCGTCGACCCTGACGGTGGTCAACGCGGTCAAGCAGAAGATTCCGCAGATTCTGTCCTCGGCGATCAAGGGGCTCAACATCACGCTGGCGTTCGACCAGTCCACTTTCGTCAAGGGCGCGCTGTGGGAAGTGGTGCGCGAGTCGCTGATCGCGGCTGGGCTGGTCGCTTTGATGGTGCTGGTCTTTCTCGGCTCGCCGCGCAGCACGCTGATCGTCGTCACCTCGATTCCGCTTTCGATTCTGACCGCGATCGTCGCGCTCAAGCTCTCGGGCCAAACCCTCAATATCATGACGCTGGGCGGGCTGGCGCTGGCGGTCGGGATGCTGGTCGACGACGCGACCGTCGAGGTCGAAAATATCCATCGCAACCACGCGATGGGCAAGCCGCTGCTGGTCGCGATTCTGGACGGCGCCAGCCAGATCGCGACGCCCACGCTGGTCGGCACGCTTGCGATCTGTATAGTGTTCTTCCCGGTCGCGCTGCTTTCGGGGGTCGCGAAGTTCCTGTTCACACCGCTCGCGCTGGCCGTGGTCTTCGCGATGCTGACCTCGTACCTGCTGTCGCGCACGCTGGTCACCACCATGGCGCATCAGCTGCTCGCCCATGAGCACGAGCAGCACGACGGCCCCGGCCGCTGGGACGCCTTCGTGCGCTGGTTCAACGCGCGCTTCGAGGGCATGCGCGAGCGCTATCGCGCGGCGCTGGCGGTTTTTATCGCGCGCCGCGGACTCGGCCTGACCTGCGTCGCGATCGGGCTGGGCGCCTCGATGTTCCTGGTGCTGGTCACCGGCGAAGACTTTTTTCCGGCGGTCGACGCCGGCATGATGCGCCTGCACGTGCGGATGCCCAGCGGCACCCGGATCGAGCGCACCGAGTTCGTGGTCGACCGTCTGGAGCAGGCGATCCGCGGCCTGATTCCAGCCGCCGAGCTGGACGGGATCAGCGACAATATTGGCCTGCCGATCTCCTACGATCTAGCGTTTTATCAAACTGACAGTACCGGACCGCAGGATGCTGACATCCTGATCCAGCTCAAGCCCTCGCACCATCCGACCGCGCAATACGAAACGAAAGTCCGCGGCCTGCTGGCGCGCGACTTTCCCAACGTCACCGGCTACTTCCAGGCCGCGGATATCGTCAGCCAGGTGCTGAACTTTGGCCTGCCAGCCGCGATTGACACCCAGATCTCCGGCACCAACCTGCAATCCGATTTCGCGATTGCCTCCCGGCTCAAGGAGCGGATGGAGCGTATCCCGGGGCTCGCGGACGTGCGGATCGCGGAGCCGCTGGACTATCCGACCTTCAAGGTGAAAGTCGACCGCGACCGCGCGTTGCAACTCGGCGTCACCGAGAACAACGTCGCCTCGAGCGTGCTCACAGCCCTGTCCGGCAACAGCCTGCTCACGCCGAACTTCTGGCTCGATCCGAAAAGCGGCGTGAACTACTTCGTTATATCGCAATCGCCCCAGCACATGATCGATTCGGTCGCGGCGCTGGCACGCATCCCGGTCGCCGGCACCGTCGCGGCCGCCTCGAACACCTCGCCGTCCGGCCCCGACGGCCAGGCTTCGCCCGCGGACGCGACCACCCCGCCGGCCCAGGTGCTGGGCAACGTCGCGACGATCACGCACAACGTCGACCCCTCCGTGATCGCGCATTACAGCGTGCAGCGTGTGATGGACGTCAATTGCTCGGTAGCGGGACGCGACCTCGGTAGCGCCAGCGACGCCGTGCACCGCGAGATCGCCAACCTCGGCAGGCTGCCGGCCGGCACCTCGATCGTAGTTCGCGGCCAAAGCCAGGCGATGCGTCAATCGTTCAACACGCTCGAACTCGGAATCGTGCTGGCGATTGTGCTGGTCTACCTGATGATGGCCGCGAATTTTCAGTCGTGGCTCGAGCCGCTGATTATCATGATGGCGGTGCCGGGCGCGCTCGCCGGAGTGCTGTGGTTCCTGGTGCTGACGCGCACCACGATCAATGTCGAATCGCTGATGGGCGCGATCATGGCGATCGGAGTCGGCGTCGCCAACAGCAATCTGTTGATCACGTTCGCCAATGAATTGCGTGAGGAGGGCTTCGGTCCGGTCGAGGCCGCGATCGAGGCCGGGCGGATCCGTCTGCGGCCAATCCTGATGACCGCGCTCGCGATGATCCTCGGCATGCTGCCGATGGCGCTGGCGCTGGGCGAAGGCGCCGAGCTCAACGCGCCGCTGGGCCGCGCCGTGATCGGCGGTCTGATCGCGGCCACCGCCATGACCCTGTTCGTGGTGCCGGCGATCTACTCAATTTTCAGCCGTAATCTCAAGGGCAAGAAGGAGCGGGACGCCGAGGTTGAAGCGGTAACGCTGCCTGGTGCCTGAAGATTCCATGGAAGACGATCCGAAAAAGTACGTCGGTCCCAAGCCCGGCAAGTTCTTTACCGCCGGACTGATTGGCGCCGTCGTCGTGATCATGGCCCTGACCGCGGGCCTGGTGTTGAGCCACGATCTGACTATCGAGCGGCAGACCTCCGCGCTCGCGCAAGCCGCCGCCGAAGGCCGCAACGTACTGGTGTCGAAGGTTTTCGAGCAGCCCAGCTCGCGCACGATCGACCTGCCCGCCACGATTCACGGCTATACCGAGGCGTCGATCTACGCGAAAGTCGCCGGTTATCTCGACAAGATCATGGTCGACAAGGGCGATCGCATAAAGCAGGGCCAGTTGCTCGCCGTTCTGCAGACACCCGACCTCGATCAACAGGTGGTGAATGCCAAAGCCAACTACTGGCTGCAGTCGGTCACCGACCAGCGCAATCAGGCCCTCGTCCCGCCGGGCGTGATCGCGCAGCAGGTGGCGGATACCTCACACGCCGCGATGCTGCAGGCCAAGGCGACTTACGACCAACTGCTCGCCGAGCAGGGCTACAAACGGATCACCGCGCCGTTCGACGGCATCGTCACGGCGCGCTACGTCGATCCCGGCGCCCTGATTCCCGACGCGACCAGCTCGACCACCGGCAGCGGAATCCCGATTTTCGGCGTCGCGACCCTGGCGCCTGTGCGCATCTACGCGAATGTGCCGCAGAGCCTGGCGTTGTTTATCCGTAACGGTGATTCGGCGACGATCAATATCGACGAGCGTCCCGGCAAGGTCTTCCATGGGCCGATCATCCGCCATCCCGAGGCGCTCGACAGCGCCAGCCGCACGATGCTGGTCGAAGTCGATCTGCCGAACACCGATTTTGCGCTTTATCCCGGCATGTACGCCCGCGCGGCATTCGCGGTCACCGCCTCCGACACGGGCGAGATGGTCCGCGACGACGCGCTGGTCTTTCGCGACGGCAAGGTCTTTGTGCCGGTAGTGCGCAGCGAGCGCCTGCAACTGGTCGAGGTCCGGCTCGGCTATGACGACGGCCAGAACGTGGTGGTCAGCGGCGACGTGCACGGCGACGACCTGGTGGCGCTCAATATCGGGCAGGCGGCGCAGGACGGCCAGATCGTCCATCCGGTGTTCGCCAATCAGCAGTGAAACGAGATCTGAGCGCCGGGTGGGCGGCCTGGAGTCCTTCGCGATCGTTCTGTTGACGATCGTGCCATCCGGGGTTTTGATCGTACCGGTCGTTCTGCTACCCACGTAACGCAATGGGCAAAGGAAAAGCCGCGCCGGTCACGTATGCAAACTCGGGGGTCGACTCCCGGATGGAAGAGGCCGGCCTGAGCGAGATCGGCGCGTGGGTCAACCAGACCTTTGCGCTGAATCGATGCAAGCCGCTGCTGCCGCTCGGATACTTCGCCAACGTGATCGAGCTTACGCCCGAACAGGGGCTCGCGATCTCGACCGACGGCGTCGGCACCAAGCTTCTGATCGCACAGGCGCTGGGCAAGTACGACACGGTGGGAATCGATTGCGTCGCGATGAACGCCAACGACGTGATCTGCGTCGGCGCGCGGCCGATCTCGATGGTCGACTATATCGCCGTGCAGAAGATCGAGCCGGGCTTTCTCGGCGCGATCGGCAAGGGTCTCTACGCCGGCGCGAAGGCCGCCGGGATCAACGTGCCGGGCGGCGAAATCGCGCAAGTCTCAGAGATGATTCGCGACGATGTCCGCCCCGGCTACGGCTTCGATCTGGTCGGCACCTGCGTCGGAACCGTCCATCCGCAGCGCATCCTGATCGGCCAGGCGATCACGCCCGGCGACGTTGTCGTTGGTATCGCTAGCAGCGGTATCCACAGCAACGGCCTCACGCTGGCGCGGCGCGTGCTGTTCCGCGAATCGATGGCGCCGCTGGGCGAGCAGGTCGCCGAATTGGGCCAGACGCTCGGCGCGGAGCTGCTCAGGCCGACCCATATCTATGTCCGCGAAGCGCTGGCGATGCTCGACGCCGGCTTGGCGATCAAGGCGCTGATCCATATTACGAGCGACGGCTTCCTCAACCTGACGCGGGTCGCGTCCGAGACCGGTTACGTGATCGACGCCATGCTCGAGCCTCAGCCGATTTTCGCGCTGATCAAAAGGCGCGGCGCAGTGTCCGACCCCGAGATGTTCCACGTTTACAACATGGGCACCGGTTTCTGCGTAGTCGTGTCGCGCCACGACGCCGACCGGGTCGTCGCGATCGCCAAAGAGCACGGGCGTCGCGCCCAGGTGATCGGCTACGCGGTGCACGATCCACAGAAGCGGGTCTGGATTCCCGCCCACAAGCTGATCGGCCAGGGCGACGGATTCCATCCGAGCGACGAAACGCCGCCGCCCTGCCCCAAGGCCGGCTGAGCCACGGCCACATCCGCCTCGCGTAATCGTCCCGCGATTCTGTCGCATAACGGCTTCATTTGCGGCTAGAATCACGGTCATGCCGGTAAGCGTTGCGCGCTCGCCACTGGAATTGATTGGGCACACTCCCGTTGTTCGTCTGAACCGGTTGCCGGGTAAGGACGACGCCGAGGTCTGGGCCAAGCTCGAAAATTACAACCCGGGCGGCAGCGTCAAAGATCGAATCTGCCTGGCTATGATCGAGCGCGCCGAACACGACGGGCGCATCAAGCCCGGCGACACGATCGTAGAGCCGACCTCGGGCAACACCGGAATTGGTCTGGCGCTGGTCGCCGCGGTCAAGGGTTACAAGCTCATCCTGACGATGCCCGACACGATGAGCGAGGAGCGCCGCTCGTTGCTGGTCGCGTACGGCGCGCAACTGGTGCTCACTCCCGACACGCGCGGGATGCACGGCGCGATCACGAAGGCCGAGGAGTTAGTCCGCGAAAATCCCAGCTACTTCATGCCCCAGCAGTTCAGTAATCCCGCCAATCCCGAGATGCACTATCACAGCACCGGTCCCGAACTGGTCGAGCAACTGCCGCGAATCGACGCGTTCGTCTCCGGGGTCGGCACCGGCGGTACGATCAGCGGCGCCGGGCCGTTACCTGCGCGAGCATCTCAAGAACCCGCTCCTGATCGTGGCAATCGAGCCGCGCAATTCGCCCGTGCTTTCGGGCGGCGAGCCGGGCTTTCACAAGATTCAGGGCATCGGCGCCGGCTTCGTGCCCGACAACCTCGACAGCAAGATCTACGACGAGATTATCGCAGTGGCCGACGAGGACGCGGCGCTCCATTCGCGGCGGCTCGCGCGCGAGGAAGGGTTGCTGGTCGGCATCTCGTCGGGGGCGAATTGCTTCGGCGCGCTCCAGATCGCGCGCCGCCTCGGCAAGGGCAAAGTGGTGGTGACGGTCTTCTGCGACACCGGCGAGCGCTACCTGACCACCGACCTGTTCGAAGCGGAGGGTATCTGATCGTCCGCCAAGCCCTTGCTATCATTCTGAGGTAAGCGAAGCGAAGCCGAAGAATCTACGCGAAGCGATTTTGTCTTCAGGATCATTCCAGGGAAAGTGGACTCGATCGACGCCAAACTGGACCGCGTACGCGCGATCTTCGCGCCGCTGAAATCGGTGCTGGTCGCCTTCTCCGGCGGCGTCGATTCCACGCTGGTCCTGAAAATCGCCCACGACGCGATCGGCGATCGCGCCCTCGCCCTGACCACGACCTCGCCCACGATGCCCGATGAGGATCGCGACACCGCGATTGCGATGGCGCATCGGATCGGCGCGCGGCATCTGATCGTCGAGTCCAACGAGCTTGAGATTCCCGGCTACGCCGCCAATCCGATCGACCGCTGCTACCTGTGCAAGAGCAATCTGTTCACGGTCTGCGCGGCCAAGGCGCGCGAGCTTGGAATCGAGGCGATCGCCGACGGCCTCAATCTCGATGATCTGCGCGACTATCGGCCCGGAATGAAGGCTGCGGCCGAACAGCGCGTGCGCCATCCGCTGGTCGAGGCGGAACTGAGCAAGGCCGAGGTGCGCGAGCTGTCGCGCCGGCTGTCGCTCCCCACCTGGGACCGCGCCGCCTCGCCGTGCCTCTCGTCGCGCTTTCCCTATGGGACCGAGATTACGCCGGAGGGGCTGGAGAAGGTCGCGCGCGGCGAGAAAATTCTGCACGCGCTCGGGGCTTCAAGGTCGCGCGCGTGCGCTATCACGGCGAAGTGGCGCGGATCGAAGTCGAAGCGGATGAGATCGAGCGGTTACTGAAGCCCGAGATCCGCACGTTGATCGATCGCGAGTTCAAGGCGATCGGCTTCCGCTTCGTCACGCTCGATCTGCGCGGCTTCCGCTCCGGCTCTCTCAATGAAGGGCTGCCCGGCATCGTAGCGAAATAGCCCCGGCGTCTGCGGGGACATTCTTTCGGCCAGGATCCCGCCCGACCCTTGACACCTAAGCCTTAAAGCGTGCTGTTAATGCGGCATGCGTCACGACGGAGAGTTTCCGGAACTTGAGGCTGCGCGCGCCCTTGCGCCGGAGGTAATCGCACGCGCCGATGAGATCGAATCCGTGCGGCGCCTGCCCGCCGACCTCGCGGGCCGGTTCGCCGAAGCGGGTCTGTTCCGCGTCGCGATTCCCCGGGTCTACGGCGGCGGCGAACTCCATCCGGCCGATACCGTCCGCGTGATCGAGGAGCTGTCGCGTGCCGACGGCTCCCCCGGATGGTGCCTGGCGATTGGCGCCGCAACCGCGATTCTGGCCGGCTATCTACCCGAGCGTTCGGCGCGCGAGATTTACGCCGCCGATCGGGACGTGATCACTGGTGGCGCCGTGGCGCCTACCGGCTTGGCCACGCCGGTCGCGGGCGGCTATCGCGTGACCGGGCGCTGGCAATGGGGCAGCGGCACGCAGAACTGCCATTGGATCGTGGGCGGGTCGCTGGTGATGGAGGGCGCGACGCCGCGCCGTTCCCCGAGCGGCGATCCGGAAATCAGGTTGATGATATTTCCCGCCTGCGAGACGGAAATTCTAGACACCTGGTATTCCTCGGGATTGCGCGGCACCGGCAGCCACGACTTTCAGGTCACCGATGTGTTCGTGCCCGAGGTGCGCGCATTCCCGTTGGGCGTGACGCCGCCGGTCGTCAACGCGCCGCTCTGCCGCTTCCCGATGTTCGGCTTTCTGGCGCTCGGCCTCGGTGCCGTCGCGCTCGGAGTCGCCCGACGGGCGATTGACGAACTCGTTCGCCTCGCGAGCAGCAAGAAGCCGACCTGGGAACGGCAGACGCTGGCGCAGATCGGAAGGGTCCAGGCCGATGTGGCGCACGCCGAGGCGATGCTGCGCGCCGCGCGCGCGTTTCTGTTCGACGCTATCGACGCCGTGTGGAGCACGGTCGCGGCCGGTTCGGCGCCTACGGACGCCGAACGGCGCGATCTCCGGCTCGCGATCGCGAACGCGGCCTGGGAATCGGCTCGCGCGGTCGATCTGATGTACAACGCGGGCGGCGGCTCCTCGGTCCACGCCGTGAGCCCCTTGCAGCGATGCTTCCGCGACGTGCATGTGATCACGCAGCATCGGATGGTCGCGCAGGCGATCTTCGAGGAGACCGGCCGGCTGTACCTCGGCGCCGGCCCGGCCTCGCTCTTTCTCTGAGCCCGGAGATCTTTCACCAACCGAAGTCCGATAGAGGAAATCCCTATGGCTGAAATGGGAATTTACGAAACGATGCGCACGCTGCGCGCGGTGCGGCGGCTGCGGCCCGATCCGATCCCCGATGACGTTCTGCGCCGCGTGTTCGAGGCAGCGACCTGGGCGCCGACCGGCGGGAATCGCCAGCCGTGGCGGATAATCGCGGCGAAAGATCGCGCGCTGAAGCAGCGGCTCGGCGCGCTCTACGCCGAACGCTGGGCCGCATTCGCGAAATACTACCGACAGATGGCGACCGGAATCGCGGATGAAGCCGCGCGCAAGCGCACTGAGTCGCACGATCGCGGCCGGCGACGATCTTGCCGAGCATTTCGAGGCGACGCCGGTGATCGCGATCTTCTGTTTCAACCCGGCCGAGATGGCGGTCACCGACGCGAAGCTCGATTGCGTGTCGGTGGTCGGCGGCGCGTCGGTCTATCCGGCGGTCGAGAACCTGCTGCTCGCCTGCCGCGCCGAAGGACTCGGCTGCGTCCTCACGACGTTGCTCTGCGAGCGCGAGCCCGAAGTCCGCGAGCTGCTCGCGATTCCGCAGCCATGGGGAACCGCCGCCGCGATTCCAATCGGCTATCCGGTCGGCCGCGGCCACGGCCCGCTAATCCGCCGCGGCGCCGCCGAGATGACGTTCGTGGACGCGTGGGGCAAGGCACTGTCATGAAGCGTGGGACCAGCGGAGGAAATCGGAGCGATGCGGGCGTGGTCGGACTGATGGCGGACCTCTGGGCGACTCAGCGCACGCAGGCGCTGGTAACGGCGATTGAGCTGGGGCTGTTCACACATATCGCGGAGGGCAAGCGCACCGTTGCAGAAATCGCCAGGGCCGCGGGCGCGTCGGAACATGGGACCGCGCGCCTGCTCGAGGCGATTACGGCGCTCGGCTACCTGCGCAAAGGCGGTGAGCGCTATGCGCTTGCTCCGGTCGCAGATCGTTACCTGGTGCGCGGCAAAGAACTGTACATGGAAAATACGGTCGAGGTGACTCGCGGCCTGACCATGACGTGGATGCAGCTTGCCGACGCCGTCCGCAAGGGCGAACCTGCGCTGCCCGACGACGGCGGCGCAGCCCTCCGCGTATTCTTTCCGCTGCTCGTGCGCCAGATCTTTCCAATCAACTTCACGGCTTCATCCGCGGCCGTGCGCTCATTTCCGGCCCGGGCGCGACGCAAAATCCGCACGGTGCTGGATCTCGGCGCGGGCGCTGCCGCCTGGTCAATTCCATTTGCCAAAGCGAATTCCAAGGCGCGGGTCACCGCCCTCGACATCGCCGAGGTCCTTCCGACCACCCGCGAATACGTCCGGCGATGGGGTGTCGAAAAACAGTACGACTACCTGGAAGGCAGCCTGCGCGATCTGAAATGGGAGGAGCGCAAGTTCGACCTGGTGATCATCGGGCATATCCTGCACGGCGAGGGCGAGCGCCGGAGCCGCGAGCTTTTGAAGCGCGCCTTCGCCGCGCTCAACGACGGAGGGTCCGTGCTGATCGCGGAACTCATTCCTAACGATCAACGCACCGGTCCGCCGCTCCCCGCGCTGTTCGCGTTGAACATGATGATCCACGTTCCCGAGGGCGACGTTTCACGATGGCGCAAATGCGCGAATGGCTCAAAGACGCGGGCTTCCGCCGCATTCAGAAGATCGCAGTCCCGGCGCCGTCACCATTGATTTTCGCGACCCGGTAGATCGTGGAGCAGGCGCGGGCGTGAAACTTCACGGACTGAAAGCCCGCGTGCTCACTCGCAGGTTGATCCCGGCGCTGTTGCTGGGGCTGATCGGAAGCTCACAGGCGATTGCGGCCGCCGCCGCCAAGCCCTTCTTTGTCAGTGCCCAGCCGTTGGCGGGCCTTGCGATTCCGTTTGTCGGCGATGGCGGCGTTCACGTCGCCTATCAACTTCTGCTCACCAGCTACGAGAAAGAACCAATGCGCATCGTGACCTACGGCGTCAAATCGGTGGACCGATCGTGTCCGGACTTCGCCCGGCAGTATCGCGGAAAGGGACTGGATGCGATCTTCAACGGCGCCGGCAATCCGGCGCGAACCGCCCCGCAGGCGCCGCTTCTCGAATCGGGCCGGAGCGCGACGCTGTTCGTGTTCCTTGATCTTGCTGCGGGTCGCTGCGTCCCTTCAGCCTTCAGCAACACGCTCGACATTCAGGAAGGTGATTCGACTGAGACGCGGCAAACTCTCCATGCGCCCGACACCGTCGTGAGCACGCGGAAGGCGCAGGTCATCAGCCCCCCGCTGCGGGGGAAAAACTGGTGGACTCCAAACGGTCCAACGAACGATTCAATCCATCGGCGATCGCTGATCGTTCTCGCTGGGACGGTCTATTTCCCCGAGGAGTACGCGGTTGACTGGATCCGACTGGGCTCGGACGGCGCCGGCTTTTCCGGCGATCCGAGCTCCAACGCCAATTATTTCGCGTATCGGAGCCCGATCTACGCAGTCGCTGACGGCACGGTCGTTTCGGCTCGGGATGGAATTCCCGAGAACACACCGGTTCAGGATCAGCCACTCAAACCCGCGGTGCCGATCACGCTCGACACTATCGCCGGCAACAACGTCGTCGAGGATCTCGGCAACGGGGTCTTCGCGCTTTATGCCCATCTCATTCCCGGGACGCTTAAGGTCTCCACGGGCCAAACGATTCATCGCGGCGACCTGCTCGGCGAATTGGGCAACTCGGGAAACTCGACGGAGCCGCATCTGCACTTTCAGTTGATGGACGCGCCGGCCGCGCTGCAGGCCAATGGCGTGCCGTTTGTGTTCGATTCGTGGAGCCGGGTGGATTACAAAATTGCTCGCGACAAGAATGACAAGCCCACCAGGTTCAGCGTCGGCGCGATCCATCCGGTCATCGGCCAGAGCTTCATGGACCTCGATCTCGGCAGCTTCTAACGCCCGCGCGACACGCCGCTCGTCGATGCGTGAAGCAAGCCGTTGTAACAATTGCGCCGCGCGCCATCGTCCAAAAAGACGATGTAGACCGTGCGCGACGGCAGGCTACAATCGCGGTCAGGAACTCTGAGGTAAACCATGGCGCTGATGCATGCTATCGAGGCCAAACCGATCCCGAACCGCTTCGCGCGCGGATGGCATTGCGTGGGCCTCGCCGCGGACTACCGCGACGGCAAGCCTCACACGCTCGAGGCCTTCAGCACCCGCCTCGTCGCGTTTCAGGGCGAGGATGGCCAGGTCCACGTGCTCGACGCGTGGTGCCCGCACATGGGCGGCGACTTGAGCCACGGCGAGGTGCGCGGCAACTCCGTAATCTGCCCGTTCCATCATTGGAGCTACGGCCCCGACGGCAAGTGCAACGACATTCCCTATTGCAAGCGCATCCCGCCCAAGGCGCGGGTGCGATCGTGGCCGACCGCCGAGCAGAACAAGCTGCTGTTCGTGTGGAATGATCCCGAGGGCAATGCGCCGCCGCCCGAGGTCGCGATCCCGCGGATCGACGACTGCTTCTCCGATCAGTGGAGCGACTGGGTAATCGAGAAGTGGCATATCAAGACCAACTGCCGCGAGCTGATCGACAATATCGCCGACAAAGCGCACTTCGCCTTCGTGCATAGCGTACCGACTGCCTATTTCGGCAATATCTTCGAGGGCCACAAGGCGACCCAGATCATGGTCGGCAAGGGCCAGGGCCCCAACGGCGAAGGCGGCCTGATGACCCGCGCGACGTACTTCGGTCCCGCCTACCAGATCACCGAGATGAAGGGTGAGATGGGCGGCTTTCCGATCGACTCCATCCTGCTCAACTGCCACGTGCCGGTTACGCTCCAGAGCTTCGACCTGCGCTTCGGCATGATGGTCCGCAAGATGGAGGGGATCACCGAAGACCTGAGCCGCCAGATCGCCCAGGCGTATATCAAGGGGATCCAGGACGGCTTCTACCAGGACGTCGCGATCTGGGACAACAAGGTCCGAATTGATAATCCATTGCTATGCGAAGGCGACGGGCCGATATACCAACTGCGCGAATGGTATAATCAATTTTATCTTGACGCCGGCGCGGTGCCGGCCACGATGCGCGAGCCGTGGACCTACGAACTCGGCGAGCTGAAGACCACGCCGCCGCTGCGTCACGTATTCGAACCGGATTCCCGGTAGGCAGGAGGAGAGCTCCTACGGGCTGGCAGGCTGCCGAGGTGTTCCTCGGCAGCCTGTTTTTTGATCCGCTCGCGGTAGTGAGCGATTTTGACCGCGTGGGCCGGCACGGAGGCTGGCCCCTACCCGATGGGGAGCTTCATTCAGGGTAGTGGCCGGCGTCCCTGCCGGCCATCGAAAACTACCCGCAGTTATTCCCCGATCACCTTGATCAACACGCGCTTGGGGCGGCGCCCGTCGAACTCGCCGTAGAAGATCTGCTCCCACGGGCCGAAGTCGAGCTTGCCCTTCGTGATCGCGATGACGACCTCGCGGCCCATCACCTGGCGCTTGTGATGCGCATCGCCGTTGTCTTCGCCGGTGCGATTATGATGGTACCGTTCCGGGCTCGGATCATACGGCGCGAGCGACTCGAGCCAGCGTTTGTAATCCTCGTGCAGGCCGGGCTCGTCGTCGTTGATGAACACCGACGCGGTGATATGCATCGCATTCACCAGGCATAGCCCCTCGCGCACCCCACTCTCCGCGACGGCCTTTTCGACTTCGCCCGTAAGGTTGACGAAATCCATCCGCGCGGGAACCTTCATCGTGAGATATTTGGTATGTGAGCGCATAAGCCTCCTCTAGCGGGCGATTTCGTGGCGGCCTGGCCCAGCGATCAATCGGCGAGCGGTGCGTCGTCGAAGTGGAGGTCGGCGGTCATGCCCGGCGGAATCGCGACAATGCCGCCGCGCTCGCGGTCGAGGTCGACTTCGATCAATCCGTGCGGCGTGGGAACGCGGCCTTGCAGGCGCGTCAACCCGCCGAAGAGCGGACGGATCTCGGCGCGGCGATAGCCCGCGGCCGCGGGCCGAACTCCCAGCACGTGAGTAGTTAGATCGTAAGTTGGCGTTCCCGCCCAGGCGTGACAGCGGCTCGCGTCGCCGCTCGGGCCGCTCCAATATTCCTCGAAGCAGGTGTTGCCGCGCTCGACCTGCGGCCACCATCGCATGCAAAGCCCGGCGATCAGATCACGGCGGCCGGCAGCCGCAACCGCCTGATGCAGGAGATGCGAGAAGAAGGGCTGCGCGGCGACGACGTTACCCTCCGGATCGAATTCCATATAGTCGGACGGATCCATGCGCTGGGAAATGTATGCGGAGCGATTATCTGAAATCGTGGGAGTAACGACGAGCCGGCGCGGGTCGAGAATGTAGTCGAGGATCCGGGCCCATCGCGATGGCGGCGCGCATCCGGAGACGATCGCCGCGGCGTTAGTCTGCTGGCTCACTCGTCGGCGTGGCCCGTGGTCGTCGGCCGCATCGACATAGATACCGCGCTGGTCGTCCCACAGCGCTTCGAAAGCCTCGCGAGTACGCGCGCCCGGCGCCGCGCGTCGCCGGCGCGAGTAGATTCGCCAAGTGCTTCGCCGAGCACGGCGAAATCTTCGAGCGCGGCGGCGTAGAGGGCGTCGATCGCGCCGACTACCTCGGCCCGCTCCGTCATCGCCCAATCGACGAAGAGCCAGCCGGGCATCCCGCGGATCAATCCGTCCGCAGCGCGAAACCGCTCGAAGGCCGCAAGGACGTTGAGGCCGGCCGGAGCAGCTCGCGGGCCGTATCGCTATCACCCGAGTGCTCGAAGTATCGCGCGAGCGCGCGGACCCAATGGAGCGAGAAGTCCGGGATCGTGGTCGACACATTCGAGAAGTCGCCCACCGCGACCATCGCGAGCAGTCCGTCGGCGCGCTGCGATTGGGCGAAGATGCGCAGGTTGCGCCGCGCGAGACGCCAATCGGTGGCGGTCACATAGGTCAGCAGCGAATGGACGTAAGCGTCGCCGAGCCAGGCGCGCTGCTCGCGGAACGGACAATCGATGAAGGCGTCGGTCGAGCAGAGATCGAGCGTGCGCGCGCCGATCCGCCAGAGCGTGTTGAGGCGTTCATCGTCGCACTCAAAGCGCGCCGCGTCGGAGCGTGGATAGCGCCGCTCGATCGCGCCGGCGTGATCGACGCGGGCGCCGCCGCGCGCGACGATAGTCAGGTAGCGAAATCCGACCGCGTCGAAACCTTCGACGCGCTCGCGTCCCGCGCCCGCCAGTTGGTAGCGCGTGGCGTAGAAGCGCGGGCTGATTTCGGCAGACCGGTCGGCGCGCAGGTCCTCGCCGACATACAGGTCGACCGTCGAGCCGCGCGGGCCGTGCGCTTCGACCCAGGGCGTTGCGAGCGTGATTCGCCCGGCGTCGAAGGTCGTGATCAGGTCCGCACTATCGGCTGGCCCGCCGCTTTGATCTGCGGGCGGATACGCCGCGCGCGGGTCCTGGTCACGATTTTCGGCAACGGCGCGGGACGCGAGCTCGGTGAGCGCGATCGGAATCGCGGTCAGCGGGGCGAGATCCGTAAGCTCCGGCGCCGTGTAGGGCTCGACCGGGATCCGCTTGCGATTCGCCGCCAACGTGCCGGCGGAAAGTTCCGCGGCGGGTTTCCATTCCGAGTCGTCGAACCCGGGGTCCGTCGATCCGAGCGGAACCTCGGCGCCATCAAGGAGCCCGATCGGGGGAACGGGCAGGGCACGCGCCGACGAGACCTCGGGCCGGTAGGGTGCGGGGAGCCCCTTCCATGACGCGTCGGAGACGATCCCGATCGCGGGGGCCTCGAAAGCGAATGAGCCGTAGCCCAACTGGTAACTCGGCCGCGCCGGCTGCCACCATGGTACGGCCGCTCCATAGAATCGCACCAGCGCGGTGATGACGTTCGTGCCGGCGCGCAGATATGGACTCAAATCGATCTCGGCATAGGCCAGCCGCTCGGGCATCGCGCGCGCCGGACCGCGGGCGACCTCCGCACCGTTGACATAGAGGATGAAGCGCGAGTCAGCCGTCACCCGGACGGCAGCACGGTCGGGGACCGTATCGAGGTGAAAGGAGCGGCGCAGGTAGCAGAACCGATTCCAGGTCTCCCGGGGCGGTCGATGGCCCGCGGCGAAGGGTGAGACAATCGGCACAGGCGACTCCGCCCAGATCCAGCACGCCCGCCAAGTAATCGGCCAGTCAGTCATATCTGTAGTCTCCGTCGCCAAGGGTCACCCGCTTCGAGCCGTGATTTCGCTCTGCTTCACCCAGGTTGCAGTGGGATGATTTCCGGCCTGCGAGCAGACACGAGACCGCTTGGGGGGGTGTGACGTCCCGCCATTTTCCCGCTTGGCAATTTCCACATCTGCATAGTCACGCCTACGTATGGTTTGGTCGACGCTGAATATGATCTCCAAGCATGCACGATCATGAAGCCGCACCGTTGGCAAGATGGGTATCGCATGGCGTGAGACGGTCCGTCGAGAGTTTGTCAGCCTGAGAGCGAGCAATAGGGCGGCGCGCAAGTAGACCGAACTTCACGGTGCTGTCCTAATTCGAGCGCGATTGTCCTGATTTGAAAGGCGGGGTGTCCTAATTTCAACCGGCCGTATCTATTGCGCACCGACCCTTATTTTCCACTCATTGAGATCCGTATCGTAAGCCGCCTTCAAACCTGCGCACTGATCGGGGCTGGTAGGATTCGCGGCTAAACATTGCTTGTACGCGGCTTTGGACGCGTCCATCTGATTCGCCGCTGATATCACCCCGCAGGCGGGCAGAAACGCGAGGCACAACAAGGCGTGGCGGAGCTTCATACCTGATCGTCCTCCATATCCTTATGCGGCAATGGCAGATCGAGTTGCTGGTTTTTCTTCGGAAACGCGCGTTTGAAAAGATGCTCGAAAGACCGCTTGTCTTCCGCCGCGCGCATCAATGTCGTCACCGCCACGATCTGCTTGTCGAGATGAGGACTTCCGGTTTCCGGCGTCAAAAACTGGAAATGCTTGTATTTGCGGTAGCCGTGGTAAATGGGTGGGTTTCGTTTCTGTAGCTCCGGCAACACGCCAGGGGGCAACGGCTCATAGATCAGCCGAAGCCTTTTTCGCGTCAAGAATAACCCCACAGATTTTGGTCAGTAGCGTCGCTTCATAGCCAAAAGCGCTTCGCCCACCATGTTTCGGTTTGTACTCCAATGGCGACAAGAGGCGCGCCAGTAAGTCACCGGAAATAAAGGGCTTTATATTCTCGGCGGCCAGAAAAGGGGGCAAATTGGGCGCGCCGGTTCACGCGCCTAACGAACGGCTACAGCAAAAAGCTCGCGAACCATCGCGCGGCGGTTGCGCTCTGGATCGCGTTCTACAATTTCTGCCGGGTCCATGAGACGCTGCGCTGCACGCCCGCGATGGAGTTGGGCGTCACGGATCACGTTTGTAGCATCGGCGAGCTTCTGAGCGCGGCGCTTGAGCCGTCCGACGTGCCGCCGCTCCCGCGCGAGCCGAGGACGGCGCAGCGGCGTGGCAGGCTGCCATTCCGAGGACTGCACGTGATTCGCGGCGGGAAAATGAGCAAGCCGCGCTCTTGAAATTTGGAGAACCGGCGAATAGAATACGAAGGCTAAGGACCAACATTCCTAGAGAAGATCACGCGCAGATGGACAAAAAGCCGCTATATCGCTCGATGGCGGTTGCAAATTGGTTCATCGACCATGTGCGGGCCGTCAGTCCGCTCAAGCTCCAGAAGCTAATTTACTACGCACATGGATGGAATCTCGCGCTTCGCGATGGACCGTTGATCGACGAATTGATCGAAGCTTGGGAATACGGGCCGGTTGTTCCGAGCGTGTACCACGAGTTCAAGCAGTACGGAAATCAGCCGATCGCGAAGCACGGTACCGTGCTTGAAGTATCACCTGAGCGAAAGATTCAGATATTTGCGCCAGTAATTCCGATCGAACACGAAGTCACCGGAAAACTCCTAAACAAAATCGTCGAGGTTTTTGGCTCTTACAGCGCCCTCCAACTTTCAGCCGATACGCATCGGCCCGGAACCCCATGGCGGACAGTTCGCGACGCGCATCCCGACAGAAGAAACGTCGATATACCAGATGAACTGATTCAAGATTACTTCAGGAATGTCGCTGCGCGATCGAAGACAGATGCCAACCGAGGCTGATCTTGATGCGATCAGGTCTCCCGAACCGCCGCCCAGTCCCGATGCAGACGCAGAGCGAGAGAGTGACCGGTTTGATGCCCGCCGTCGGACCTTGCTTCTTGAAGGTCTTGAGCAGGACATTGAGCTGCGAAAGAAATTCGCTTGGGGAATCTTCATTCTGATCGTAGCTTGGTTGGCTCTCGTCTTCGTCGTTCTCTTCGTTCAAGGATTCAGCGCAAGTATCTGCGATCATCAATTTAGATTGTCGGATCAGGTTCTCTTGGCTCTTATCGCCGGAACCACGGCGAATGTTTTGGGTATTTTTGTAATCGTAGTCCGCTATCTATTCCCGCAGCGCACTGTTGCCGAAGTGTCCTAATTCCCCGCTTCGGTTGTCCTAATTCGGGCAATAATATAGTTGGCAAATCAACAGGCAAGCCGGTTGGGACGCGGAACGGCGATTTAGGTTACTATCTCTCAAACTCAGGCGTGATGGTTGGCGCGCTTCTTTCGACGCCGTTTCCACCTTGTTTCTTCTTTGTCGATGGCGGCTTTCGGAATTGAGATGACGGCCCGAAATAAAGCGTCGAATCTGCCAAATTGATTCGGCGCATCACATTTAGCCTCCAGTTCTTTCGTCACTTTGGGGGCCGGGTCGTCTGCCATGATTGCGTTCCTATAGCTTGTACAATTTGCGAAACCATTTCACAAACGTCGCAGCGTTTGGGGCAAGAGGGTCGAGGATTTGTCTAGTTAGAGCCAAGCCCGGAGATTGCCCCGGCGGGTCTTGCCACGACAGCCAAGTATACAGGTTCGCTTTCGCATGGTGACTATCACGGCACTTAGCACCGATTGTCTTTGCCTTAGCTACTGATTCTGTCGCATGCTTCCATATTGGTTCGGACTCGTCTGGCACTAAAGTTCGCAGGAAAGTCTCCAAGCAACCAAGCGCGGCGTTGTCTGGCATGACCCAAACGCCTAACCGTTTGCCGTCGTCGTTCTCGACAACCAGACCATCGGTGGGCAAATTCGCAGGTAGTTTTGGAAACAACTCCACGCACAATCGACGAATACTGCTGTATCGACTCGTCGGCTTGGTGTCTGCATCAAGCATTACGCCAAGCATTTCAGTCGTCCGTGTTTTTATTTTGGCGGTGAGATAACCTTCTTTCAAAATCTCTTCAGCACTATTTCCAAGGTCGATATAAACCGGCACGTTCTCTATGGGCTTCGGCCAGTCGATATGGGCACGCATCAACCCTATGACAGAGTGCCTGTCGTCCATGCCTTCAACTATCAACTGTCTTGAGTTCGAGGTACCCATCGTCAGCGCAATTCAATCTTTTTAGCCGCAGCCTCCTTGATCTCACTTTCAGTATAGGGAACGGCCTTCGACTTTCCACTTTCAATCCGTTGAACCGTAATGAGGTTATCTGGGTCTGGTTTCTCCCCACAGAGAAACGCGAGGCTGTAGACGCAATCATAACTGTGGGTAGTCGCAAACACTTGCACGTCGAATCGCTTTGCGGCGTTGAAGATGAGTTTCCACATGTCAGACATGACCGTATGATGCAGACCCGTGTCGATCTCATCAACGAGTAGAAACCCGCCCTTACAGTGAGTTATGGCAATTGCCATCGCGAGCATGCGCCACATCCCGTCGCCCATGCTGCCAATCGGAATTGGGTTGTCTTGACCTTTTAGCTTAACGATGAAACCACCGCGGGTCGCGCCGTAGATGGGCGACGCCGCTTGAGCGGCGATTCGCTCAATGTCATGGTCAAGGAATTGGAGAGCGCTCAATACCATAGCCTCGTCTGGCGTGAGCGCCACTTTATCCCAAAGCGCCGTTAACTCTTCGCTGGTTAACGATTCGGCAGTGACGAAGTGAGATGGGGTCGAATCATTTGTTCGTCGTCGCATCCTGCGTGGAGCCTCCACGGCATCTAAAGGAAGGCCGCCGGTTCGACTCAGGGGAAGCACCGAAACCAATGGGGCGGGTGTGCCCTTGACCTGGAGCACGAACCTAGATGGGATTGTGGTATCTTGGTCACCGAAGAGGGCGGCCCGATCCTTCGCCGACATTTCCGAAATTGAAAGCGTGACCGAACGTTCAGGGGTCTGATTTGTTGCTGTCAAGGTAATTTTTGATGTTGGGGGGTGAAGTTCGTGTCCGGTAAATAGATGGCATATGTCAAGCTCGACGGACTGCCTGTGACGTTCAATAGTACTGCGCTCACCTCTTCGCGACAAAAGCTGCCAAAGGGCATATGGATCGCCTCGAGACGCTAGTAAGTACAGACCTTCGAGAACCGATGTTTTGCCACAATTGTTCGTTCCGACGAGAAGGTTGAGGCGTCCGAGACCATCCATGTTGAATGTTTGCAAGCCTCGATAGCCTTGGATGTGGATAGAGGATATCATTTGCGAGCTGGTTACTCAGTCCGCTCGTCGTTTGCCTCGGCGCTGCCGCTTACGGGAGATGGTTGGCTCTTTCGGGGACTGCTTCCTTGCCGATCAATTCGTCAAAGGTGACGCGCTTTCCGACGATTCCTGATACCGCCATACTGAATCTCTCCGCATCATTGGTTGTGCGATTGTTGAAGCGATACGCCTGCTCGTCCAGATACCGGAACAGATGGAATGGCTCGACGCTGACGTAGGTTCCTTTCAGCCCGCGCTTCAGCAGACTCCAGAAATTCTCGATCCCGTTGGTGTGAACGTTGCCCTTTACGTAGGCTTCAGCGTGATCGATAACCTGATGGACGTATTCGCGATCCAGGCCGTGATATCCGGCCCACGCATCGCTGAACACGTATGAACCGCCCGCAACATACTTGCGGACAACGCCCTGAAGCGTCTCCCCCTGAACGTTCGGGATGTGCGCTAGGCGAATTTTTCGCGTGTTGCGATCCAAGAGTCCCATTACGACCGCTTTACCGGCACCACCGGTGCCGGTGATCTTGGTCCTTTTGTCCTTGTGCATAAATCGGGCCAAGCCGCCAATAAAGGCTTCGTCTACCTCGATTTCACCGGCCAGTTTCTCAAGTGCGCCCGCCTTCAATGCAAGCCGGATTCTGTGATCCATGAACCAAGCGGTTTTCTGGGTCACGCCGATCCCGCGGTGAACTTCGTAGGAACTGACGCCGTTCTTGCAATTCACCACGAGCCACATGGCCATGAGCCATTTATCCAGCCCGAGCGGAGAATCCTCGAAGATCGTGCCGGTCTTTACAGTGAATTGTCGTCTATCATGTCGGCTGCCACATTGCCAACGATTGTACTTTTTCAGAAACGCGACCTTCCGGCCTCCGCAGATCGGGCACGTCACGCCGTTCGGCCAACGGCGCGCCACCACGTATTCGCGACAGTTCACGGGATTCGAGAAATAGACGATTGCCTCTTGAAGCGTCTTTGGTTCGGCTGCCATGGCTTAGTGGTACCGCAAAGCTGGTGATTTGTCAACTATATTATTGCCCTAATTCGGACAGTACCGAACTTCAGAGCCCAAACTATTTCGGCCCGGTGGCGGTCGGCTCAACCAGCGCACCCTCGACCATCAAGGCGACCGACAACTCCGGCATCCCGGTGGTCATGGGTGTCGAGCCTGTTCGCGGTCGCGACCGGACAACTGCTCCGGCACGGACCGTCGTGCCGGAGGGTGACTGCTCGATCAAGGTCGCCTATTCGCCGAGGGAAACGGTCTCGCAGACCGGCTCGATGATCTCCACCGATAACGCCTCGGGCGCAGCGCGACAGCTGCGGAGAGCGTGCATTTGCAGAGACAAGGCCGCCACGCCCGCGTCCGTACTCCAAGGCAGGTTCTAAGCGCCCGCTCCGGCGCATGCCGGACCGATTGGCCGCCAGCCGGCTAGGGAAGAAAGACCGACCTTAGCCAGCCGCCGACTGCGCGGCGGCGCGGCAAGCCATGCGCCATCTGATCGAGGTCGTCCGCCGCCGCCACGAGATCGGAATGGGATTCCGGGTCCCGGTAGATCCGATCGAGCACCTGGCGCTTCTCGCGCCGCGACCGGCGCTCTTCGCCGTTGACGCGGCCCTCGAGCGCTTCGCGCAGCCCGATCGCATCGACCCTAAACGAGCCGCTGTAATCGGCCTTTAGATTCACCGCGACGTCCCCCGGATCGACGTTGCCCCTCTGCCACGCCAGCCGCATCTCGCGCTCGCGGCCCGCCGCGTAGTGCCTGAGCCGGCTCGTGAACTCGACCACCTTGCGCCGCAGGCTGGCGTTGGAAAGCCGCCAATATTGCGACCGTCCGCCCGCGATCCGCCGCGAGTAGTAGATGCCGAACAGAAAGGCGACGAGAGCCACGCCGAGCAGCGTGCGCCACGCCACGGCCAGGTGCGGAACATCCTGCTGCAACCGTCCGGCGATTCCGGTGATCACAGCGCCCACATTTTGCCACCACGTCATGGCCGCGAAGATATCACACTCGCCGGGGTCGAAATCAAAACCCCGAAAGCCCGTTAGCGCCGGGCCGGGCTAGATTGGCCCCAGGAGCCGCGCCAGCGCGGGCGTGGCCGGCTTCGATGCGAGCTCCGGCCACGAACCTTCCTGGACTATCCGGCCCGATTCGATCACCGCAGCGCGGGCGCATAAGCGCTCGAGAATTTCCGCGCGATGATCGACCGCGATGAGCGTGAAACCGAGCTGGCGATGCCACTCCATCAGCGCCTCGATCATGGCGCTGATCGCGAGACGATCCAGCGCGGTGAACGGCTCATCGAGCAGAATCAACGGCGGCCGCCGCGCCAGCATCCGCGCCAGGGCGACGCGCCGTCCCTGCCCGCCCGAGACCAGCCGCGCCGGCTCGTTCCAGACTGGCGCCAGGTCGAGGCGCTGCCGCAGCTCCTCGATCCATCCGGCCGCCGCGGCGCGCTCCCGACTCTCGAGACCGAAGCCCACGTTCTCGGCCACGGTCAGATGGGGGAACATCCAATCGTTCTGGGTGAGATAGCCGAGCGGCCGGCGATAGAGCGGCAGGTTGGGCGGAAACAAAACTGCGCCAGCCAATCGAATCGCGCCGGCGTCGGGAGTCTCCAGACCCGCCAGACACGACAACACCGTGCTCTTGCCCGCGCCCGACGCGCCGAACAGCCCGAGCCGTTCGCCGCGCTCGAGGCGAATCTCGACCTCGACCGTAAAGGCGCTCCGGACCTTGACGATGTGCGCCTCAAGCATCGCTTGAGCGTCGCTGCGCCAGCAGATGAATCAGCCAGGGCAGCGGCAGCGCTGTGAGCAGAAACACGATCAGCAAGGGCATCACCGCCGGCATTCCGGCGTCCTGCAGGTTCACCCAAATCTGCACGGGCATCCCGGTCGGGTAGTAGGCGGTGACGATCACGGCTCCGAACTCGCCGAGTGCGCGGACCCAGGCCAGGCTCACCGCGGCGGCCAGGCCCAGCCGCGCGAGCGGAAACGTAACCCGGCGAAAGACCCGCCACGGGTTTTGCCCCAGCAGGGCCGCGATCCGCTCCAGATCGCGCGGAACGGCTCCCAGAGCCACCCGTGCTGCCAGTATATAGTAGCCGATACTGACGTAGACCTGCGTCACGGTGAAAGCGATCGCACTGTTGCTGGTCAGCAGGCCCAGGCGCAACAGCCATGCGCCGAGCGGTGTCTGCGGCCCGAAGGCGAGCGACAGCAGGATACCCGTCGCCAGCGGCGGCATCAGCACCGACACCAGCACCGCGGCTTCCCAGATGATTCGGTCCGCGCCCGCATCGCGGGCCAGATGCCACGCCACGGGCGTGCCCACCAGCACGTCGATCAGCAGGGCCACGCCAGTCAGTGACAACGAGACTCTCACCGCCGCCGCGGTCGAACCCGCGATACTGCCGTCCCATTGCCACGCGCCGACGGGCGCCAGCAAGCCGCTCAGCGGATAGAGCAGGGCTGCCGCGAACGCCAGCATCCCGAGCCGCCCCCACCAGACCGAATGTGCCGACACTAGCGACTCAGCGCCTGAGCATTGCCGGGGATCTCATAGTGATAGTCAGTTAGTATCGCGCGGGCTGCGGGCGTCTGCAACCAGTCGACGAAACGCTGCGCCAGCGCCGGATTGGGCGCGTCGTGCAGGGCCGCGGCGTAGAAAATCAGCGGCGAGGGATGGAGCTGCTTGCCGTTCAGCGTCACCGTGGCGTCGCGATAGTGTGCCGCGAGCGCCGCTGAGCCGAGGTTGATCTCCTGCGGCAAGGTCAGCAGGGGCAGGCCCAGCGCCGCGGGCTGGGTCCCGTAAGCTGAGGCCGCGTCGAGTTGCCCGGCCTGCAGCCGCGCCATTACTTCGGGCTCCTGGAAAATCTGGGCCGGGTTGATCTGCGGCCCCAGAATCTTCGCGGCAAGATCCGGTTGCCGGTAGTAACTGGCGGCTAACTGCATAGTGAAGATGATATTCAATCCTTGCGGGTCGGTGTTCGGATCAGTGCGGCCGAAACGCAGCCCGGGCGTTTCGAGGATCTGCCACCACGGTTTCGCGCCCGGCTGGTTCGCCGCCGCGAACTGGGACGCGAAAGCGCTACGCGGGCTGTACGCGATGACCATCTCGGTGCCGGCGATCGCGATCGCGCGGTCGGCTTTGGCGGCGTTGAGCACGATCCGCATCGGGCCGGGCGTCACCGCAATGAAAACGTCGGGGCGGATACTCCCAGCGACGATCAGGTTCGCCAACCCGGTCGAACCCTGGGCGCGGCCCTGCAACTCGGCGCCCAGCGCCTGCGCGATCGCCGGGCGCACGCCGCGATCCATCATCGAAGCCATCGAGCCCGCGTATGCTACCTGCAGCGGGATCAGTGATTGCGCTGCCGCGCGGCCCGCGAGCGTGCTGAGCATCAGGCCCAGGAAGAGGACGGTGGCGCGCATCAGGCGAAGCGGTCAGAACGGAATTCGTGCCGACAGAAGCCACGCGTTGTGATAAGAGTTGTACTTCGTGACGGCGACCTGAAATCCGGCGCCGACCACAGCCTTGAGCCGCCCGAAAAGTGGAAATCGGCCGGCCACGATACCGGGCGTCAGGAACACCTGATTCTTGCCGGTATGCTCTCCGTTCGGGTACCAGGTGTAGTTCACCTCCACCTCCGGCCACAGCACCTCGAGCACGTGATATTGAAAGGCCGTGTTGTAAGTCAGCGGCATCCCGAGCCGAGCGAGTCCCCCATCGGGGAAAGCCACGCCCACGGTGCTCTGAAAATCGAAGTCACCCCATCCTTTGCCGAACGCGATGGTCGGCGTGTAGAGCGCATGGCCTTTGCTGTCCTCCTCTTGACCGGTGGGCGCACTGAAGCCCATGAAGAGCGACAGGATGTAGTTGCCGTTTTCCTCATCGGCCGAGAGCAGCCGATATTTGATCAGCGCCGTCCAGTCCTCGAAACCGTCCGAGCCGCGAGTCGCCGCGCCCGCCTTGCCCGGCGCCTGGTTGGACGACCAGTTCGGGACCCCCAGGATCACCTCCACGTTGTCCCATGGAATCAGCTCCAAGCCCTTGCCGCTCCCGAAATTGATCGTCACATTGTCGTGCTGCGAGTACTGGAAGGACTGGTCGTAGCGGAATTCCTGCTCGAGCCGCGGCGTGACCGTGACCAGCGGCGTGATCCAATGCGGCTGCTCGGCTTTGGCCTGGTCGGAGCGCACGAACCAGTTGGCGAAATAGTCGCCGATGTCCTGGCCAATGTCCTGAAGGTTCTGCGCCCGCGCGGGGGTGAAAGATCCGCCAGCGCGATCGCGGCGACGATCGTGGTGGTGGCGATCAAGGCGGCGCGCGACGGCGCCCGGTGGCGGCTTGCGATTTTCATAGTGCGAAAAGTTATGCCATTATACGGGACAATTGACAAGTTTAATGGCCGACCCAAACACGCTTCGTGACACGCGAATCGCACGCGGCATGACCCAAAGCGGGCTCGCGCGCCGCGCCGCTATCTCGCGCCAGGCCCTGAGCGCGATCGAGGCGGGCGGCTACCAGCCAAGCGTAGCGATCGCGCTGCGGCTGGCGCGCGAGCTGGGACAGACGGTCGAGACCTTGTTCGCCGAGTCCGGGGGTCAGGCCAGCCGCCGGATCGAAGCCCGCTGGAGCGACGCCCCGGGCTCGTCCGGGACCGGCGTGGTGCTCGGTCGGGTGGGCGGGAGAATCGTTGCCGTGTCTCAGCCGGCGGCCGGGCTGGCGCTGGCGCCACCCGCCGGGATCGTCGCGCGCGCGAATCGGGCCCGCACCCGGGTCTCGACCTGGCGCTCGCCCGACGAGATCGATTCGACGCTGTTGATCGCCGGATGCGATCCGGCGGTGACGATGCTCCGCGACTGGCTGGCCCGCCAACGATCGCCGATTTGCGCCGCCGCGTTGCCGTATTCCAGCACCCGCGCGCTGGAAGCCCTGCTCGACGGGCGCGCCCACGCCGCCGGGATTCATCTCCGGGACCCGCAGAGTGACGAATACAACCTCGGTGCGGTGCGGCGCGCGCTCGGCCGCCGCGCCGCGATCCTGGTCAACTTCGCGCGCTGGGAACTCGGGTTCGCCGTCGCGCACGGCAATCGGCTGGGAATTCGCGGGGTTGCCGATCTGGCGCGGCGCCGCGTGCGGCTCGCCAATCGCGAGCGCGGCTCCGGAGCGCGTTGCGCCCTCGACGACGCAGTAACCGAGCTTGGCCTGCGCGCCGATAGTATCTCCGGCTATGCGCGCGAGTTCGGCGGCCATCTGGAGGTCGCCGCGGCGATCGCTACGGGCGCGGCCGACGCTGGAGTCACGCTGCGGGTTGCCGCGCTCGCCTACGGCCTGGAATTCATCCCGCTGCGGGAAGAGCGTTACGATTTGGCAATCCTGGCGCCCGAAGCCGAATCGCCTCCGGTCAACGCGATGTTCGAGGCGCTCAACTCGCGCCGTTTCGCCCGCGAAGTGAGCCAGTTCTGCGCCTACGATACCGGCCAGATGGGGCAGGTCATAGGCCGTTTGAATTAAGCGCCGCACACGCGCGCTCCCCGAACTGGTCACAACTGCGGAATCCGTGTATGGAAAAGGTGTGAGCACATCGATGGATCAGACGACAGATCAGATGGACAACTACCGAACCGCCAGCTTCGGCGCGGGATGCTTCTGGGGGGTCGAGGCGGCCTTTCGACAGTCTCGAGGGCGTGATCGAGGCCGAATCCGGCTACATGGGCGGCTCGGTCAAGGATCCGACCTACCGGATGGTCTGCAGCGGCCGCACCGGACACGCCGAAGCGGTCCAGGTCAAGTACGATTCGTCACGCGTCTCTTACGAGCAATTGCTGGATCTGTTCTGGGAGATGCACGACCCGACCACGCTCAATCGGCAGGGCCCCGACGTTGGCAGTCAGTATCGCTCGGCCATCTTCTTCTACGACGAGGAGCAGCGGGCCACGGCCGAGGCGTCCAAAAGCCGGCTCGCTCAAGCGGGCAAATTCAAGCGGCCGATCGTTACCGAGATCGTGCCCGCGACGGAATTCTACCGCGCCGAGGAATACCATCAGCGCTACTACGAGCGCACCGGTATCGAGCCGCACTGCGGACTCCGCCCGCGGTGAACCCGGGCGCCTCGCGATCTCAAGGGCTGAAAGTCGGACCTCCGGCGGCGTAGCTACTTGCCGGCAGATTTGCGATAGCGCGCAATCGCCTGATTGATCAGATCGCGCGCGGCCTCGCGATCGACCCAGCCGCCCAGCTTCACCCATTTGCCTTTTTCCAGATCCTTGTAGTGCCTGAAGAAGTGCTCGATCTGGTCGCGCATGATCGGCGGCAGGTCGGTGTGATTCGTGATTCCGCCGAAGTAGGGATTCAACTCATCGAGCGGCACGACGAGGATCTTCTCGTCGACGCCGTTTTCGTCTTCCATCAGCAACGCGCCGATCGGACGGCATCGGATGACTGCGCCGGGCGCCACCGGCACTTGCGACAATACCATCGCGTCGCACGGGTCGCCGTCCGCAGAGAGCGTGTTGGGGATAAATCCGTAGTTGGCGGGGTAGTACATCGCGGTGTGGAGAAAGCGGTTGACGAACAGCGCGCCCGAAACCTTGTCCAGCTCGTACTTGATCGGCACGCCGCCCTGCGGGATTTCGACCAGGACATTGATATCGTCGGGAGGCTTGCGCCCGGGCGGGATCTTGCTGAACGTCCATCGAAACGCACCTCGGCGATCAGCAGTCTATATCGCCGCAGTCTTGATGATAGCATACCCGCGACTTTGCCCGATCTATGCCGGTGGCTCACAATGACGCGCCACCCACCGTCCTAAGTATCGGCAAAATCGGAGCGTGGCTGTGCTCAAGCGCGTCGTCTCGGACCCTCGTCAAGGGCTCTGCCCGCGCGCTCGCCTAAGCCCCTTTTCAATGTCTGCGAAGAACTCGGCCGCTTCGGGCGTGCGAACCTCGCCCGGACAGGCAAGCTCAATGAGGGCCTCCAGGGTATGACGGAACCATGCAGTGTCTTCCCTTAGCAGCGAGAACGCATGAACCTCAGCCATGTAGCGTACCGCCCGGACCACGACGTTGCGGTCGCCGGCCTTCGGCACCGCACCGATGTACTGCATGGCAACGTCAAAAAACTTGTCAGCGACCTCCTTTATCTTCGAGGGTTCGGGTTCGGAGTCGAACATCGTACGCGACGCAGTCTCGTAGCAGGCACCCATCAAGGCCTCTTGGTCTAGGGCTTGACCGGGAACCGCACCCGTCTGAGGGCTATGCATTTGGGTCCATGCCCCACTTCACCTTGTTTGCCGCAATCTGTTCAGGAGTTGGCGGTTCCTTCTTCTGAAAGACCGCGACCTTGAACTGGTCATGCATCGCGACTCTGGCGTGGTTCAAGGCTATGTCGTCCTTGAAGATTTCTGGAACGGCGGGCTCTTCGAAGATCGCTTGCCATGGACACTCAGGCTCGCACGCACCGCAATCGATGCACTCGTCAGGATCTATGTAGAGTTGGTTGGGAAATTTTGCTCTGTCGTCGCCTGTATATTCGTAGATGCAGTCAACCGGACAAACACTGACGCAGCCTGTATCGAGACAGTCTCTGCAAAGACGAGTTATGGTCCAAGGCATTTGCTAGTCTTTCACCTCCTGAACGGTCCGCAACCAGCGAGTTACTCATCCGCGTTGTGGACGGAGCCGTTGGGGAATCGGATTTCACTCGCGAGTCCATCATGGTGTTGAACGAGCCGCGAGGGACAGGATGAGCGTCAGCGCGCGAAATCGCCCAGGTCCCGCTCCAACAGCCTCGGTTCGCCCCGATCAAAGCCCAAAGATAGCTGCCAGGCCAGACCATGACTGGCAATTTTCGGACGTGAATGTTTTGGCTATCCGATCATCGGAATCCCAATTTCCAAAGCGATCTCCGCGCAGACCCGGCGCTTACTGGGCGCCTTTAATCGCGAATTGTTTCATAAGGCAATCCAGCCTTCATTTTGAGAGATGCGATCGCTCTTCTTGACTGGCGGCCCATTCTCACGACGGGCCGGGTTCGGCAAACTACGGAGGTGATCGATCAACATCGGCAGCGTGATCAAGATGCGTAGATCAACAGGCACCTTGGGATTCGATGCGGAGCGGGCGGGTTCTCCTGAAGACGACGGCGAGACGCCGAACCCTGTTCAACCAAATGGCGTCCAGTTTGAACCGAATGATGATCATACAAGCTCGATAAGAAGACCGGGCGAGGGGCCTCCTCTGGAAGAGCTCGTGCGGTGGCTCGCCAGATCGCTGGCACTTCTGGCCGTAGTGAGCAGCTTTGCCCTTCTATGTGTGGGGGCGACCCCGTTATTGACTTCTTTCCAGAGGCATATCGCCAAGGCGGCGTTCCGCGGTTGGGCTCTGCTTAAAACTCTGCCGCTCCCGGCGCTCCCGCTCTTGCTCGCGGGTTCTTCTTACATCCTGCTGCAGGCGATACTTCGACCGCGGCCACTGGAATTGCTCAAACGGTTGATGCTCGGACTAGCGTTTCTCTTATGGGGAGTCGTGCAGCTCATACCGGTTGGCGACTTCGCGCTTGAGTTGGGGAACGTGGTTATCGCGCTTTACGTGGTCGATCTCGGGCTGATCGTTTGGACCGACCCTCTAAGGAATCAGCCTCGGCTTGTCCGCTGACCGCGCTCATCATTGCGGTTCGGCGCGTGCTGCGGAACGGGCCGCAGCCGCAGCCCACAAGTACATCGCTGCATAGGCCCGCCACGGCCGCCAGGCTTCCGCAACATTCAGGAATTCATCTTCGGATAGCGGTGTTCGACCGTTGGTCAATGCCCGCCGAAGTCCCAGATCGTTCGATGGAATTGCGTCGGGCTCTCCAAACGCCCGCATGGCGATGTAATTTGCGCGCCGGCGTCCCATTCCGCGTATTGCACAAAGTCGCGAGATAATCTCGTCCAGGCTCTTACATGCGGCCGGGTTAAGCTTGTCCTCACAAGTGGCCCGCGCCAATGCTCGAAGCGTTTCTGCACGAGCTGGAGGCAAGCCTATGCTTGAAAGGTTGGCCGCGGCTAGAACCTCGGGTCCTGGAAAGAGGTGCGTCAGCCTCGGGACCGTAGTTTTTATCGGTCTTCCGAAAGTTCGCACGAGCCGCGCGATGACCGACTTGGCGTCCACAAATGTCAGCTGCTGACCTAGCACGGCGCGCACGGCAAGCTCAAAAGCGTCCCAGGCGCCCGGCACCCGCAGGCCGGGTCGCGCCCGAAGCACCTCGCCGAGCCTCGAATCTTGGGCAAGGTGATCGGTAATTTGCAGCGGGTCAGCACCGAGATCGAATATCCGCCGCACCCGTTCAACCACCGGCATGAGCTGTTCGTAGCTCGGCAAGGTCACACGCGCGCGGAGAAAAGGCCCATCAGGTTCCGGGCTTACTTCGATCTCGCCGGCCTGGCCATTGATCTCGATCGTCCGCCGATAGCAATCGTCCTCGATAACTTCTGTTCCTGGCGTTGCCCGTCGCTTGAGGAAGCGAATAAGGGTGCACCAGTCGAATGGTGGACGATAGGGCAGATAGAGGGCGATGCCGCCCTGAGTAGCGGTTGTCTTCACGCCAGAGCGCAGTTTTCGCAGCTCCGAGGGCGACATGTCGAACGTCGTTCGCATGGCATGGTTGAATTGTCGAATGCTTTTGAACCCCGAGTAGGAAGCGGTCTTCGTGATCGGGAGGTCGGTCTGGTCGAGAAGGTTTCGCGCGAAGTGGACACGCCGCGTGCTCGCAATTCTTACCGGTGACGCTCCCAGATGCTGGACGAACAATCGGCGCAGGTGACGAGAGCCGAGGCCGACATGCTCGGCAAGTGCCTCCACATCACCGACATCGAGCGCACCTTCGGAAATCAGTTTAAGCGCGCGAGAGACCACCGCCGACGTTCCCAGCCACGCCGGCGTACCTGGCGAGGTGTGGGGGCGACACCGACGGCAAGGCCGGAAACCCGCCGCTTCAGCCGACGCGGCCGACGGATACCATCGAACATTGGCTGGTTTCCTGAGTGGCACTGGGCAAATCGGACGGCAGTACACGCCGGTGGTGAGGACGCCGGCGAAGAAGCGCCCGTCGAAGCGGAGGTCCCGGCTGTAAATGGCTTGCCAGCAGATCGCCGGATCGATCTCCGGCTTGTCGCGGACTAGATTTTCCACAGCGTTAAACGCGATGGGACCATCGGACGCGCGAACGCGTGCCGCCACACGTTCCCAAGAGCGCATCCGATCTCCCCAACTGGCATAATTTTACGCAACTGGCAAAATTAGGCTGGCAATTTTCGGACATCATAGACCGACAAAACAGCGATCACTGTTCATGGGAGCGTCAGCTGCTACGGCCGCCTGACCATCAATGCGGCGTAGTTAAGCAACCTTACGCCTCGATGTCACGCAGATAACAAAGTCGTTACGGCCGGAGACCTTTCACCTCAGTCTATTTCGCCGCCGCGGTGGAGATAGTATACTCCGGCCTTTGCCGCGATCTCTGCTGGTGGTCCACGACGGCGCGCCACCCGCCGCCCGAATTATCGGCAAAAATCGGAGTGCCACTGTGCTCATATTCCTCGTTCACGTTCGCGATCCTCAGTTCTATGCTCTGCCCGCCGAAAAGCGGGCGAAGAACGGGAACTTTTGCGTGATGGGCTTTCCGCCGATCGGAATCATGTCGCTGTCCTCAGTGTTGAAGCGCGCCGGGCACGAGTGCGTGATGTTCGATCAGGCCAATCCGGACACCCCCAACAACGTCATCATCGACCAGATCAGGAAGCGGCAGCCGCAATTGGTCGGACTGAGTTTTCTCAGCACGACCAGCTATCCATACGCCAAGATTCTCGCGCGGCAGATCCGCGCGGTCGATTCGAAGGTCAAGCTCGCGTTCGGCGGCGTGTTCGTGTCGCTCAACGCGGCGCTCGTCAAGCAGCAGTGCCCCGAGGTCGATTTCGTCTGCCGCGGCGACGGCGAGCAGCTCATCCTCGACCTGACCGCACAGCTCGACGATCCGGTCGCGGTCGCGGGGCTCACCTGGTCGCGCGACGGCAAGGTCGTCAACAATCCGAACCGGCCCGCCGAGCGCAATCTCGACCAGTGGCCGTTCCCGGATCGCGAAAGCCTGGCGCTCGATTTTATCGAGTCGATGCCGTTGGATGTGCCGGCGGTGCTCTCGATGGAGCGTTTCGCCACGATGCAGACTTCGCGCGGATGCCCGTGGCCGTGCGTGTTCTGCGACATCCCGATCTTCAACCAGGGCAAGTGGCGCTCGCGCAGCGCCGCGCACGTGGTCGCCGAGTTCAAGCAGTTGCAGGAACAGGGCTACGGCGCGGTGTACTTTGTCGACGATCATTTCCTGCTGCAGCCCAAGCGGATCGAGGCGATCTGCCAGGGGCTGGTCGACAACCGCTCGACGATCCAATGGGGCTGCGAGGGCCGGGTCGACTCGGTCGCCCAGTATCTGTTCCCGGCGATGGCGAAGGCCCATTGCCGCACGATCATGTTCGGGATCGAGAGCGGCAGCCAGAAGATCCTCGACCGGCTCAAGAAGGAGCAGACCCTTGAGCAGGTGGAGGAGGCGGTCACGAATGCGAAGCAGGCCGGGATCGAGATTGTGCATGGATTTTTCACGGTCGGCAGTCCCGACGAGACGGTGGAAGATCTAAGAGCGACTTTTGATTTCGCTGCGCGGCTGCGGCTCGACACCTTCAACTTCAACCGGTTGTGCGTCTATCGCGGCACGCCGCTATGGCAGGAGTACCTGGACCGCAAGCTGGTCGACGATGTCCGCGACTGGTTCAAGTATTTCAAGTGTTCCGAGATCGATCCGACCTGCCTGCCCGGCGAGGTGATCAACCGCGAGCGCAACGCCGGTCTCAGACGCCTGTTCCTCTACAAGCTGAGTCACTACCCGATCCAGACGCTGCGGCTGCTGCGCCGCTTCGGGCGTTTCATGAAGCTGCGCGATATCATTTACCTGATCGTCAAGCCCTTCGTTGGCAAGCGCAGCGGTCCCACCTCGGCCGAGACCCTCTCACGCGCCGTCGAACAGCCGGAGATCAAGGATTCAGTGGCGGCGCTCACGCACGTTCCCGACGCCGTACTCGAACAGGTGATCGCGGAGTCGAAGGCGGAGCGCGCGCGAATCCAGGCCGAAGCCGGCAGCCCTTAGGTCGAGCGGGGAGCCGGGGGTTTTCCTCCCGCAGTCAGGATGCTCGGGTTCGCGGGGTCGTTGTTGTCGATCAACAAATCGGCGGCTTCCTGCGGCCGGCATTCGCTGAAGTAGATCTCCTGTCCCGGCATGTAACGCGTCCGGTACCCGCGCATCACTTCCGCGCGTGTCCCGAGCAGCTCCGCGTCCCGACCAAGCGCTCGCGCGAGGGTCACGGCCGGGGCGACGGTCAGAAAGATCGTCAGGTCCCAAGACGGCCGCAGTGCAGGCTGCATCAGGAAGACTCCGTCGAAGAGCAGGACGGCGCCAGGATCGGCGCGGTGCAACGACGAGTCGACGGCAGTGTCCGCACGGTGATCGAAGATCGCGCTGCGATAGAGCCTTGACCCGCCGGGGCCCGGCGGTTCGAGCAGCGCCGCTCGCAAGCCTGCGAGATTGAACGAGCCGCGAAAATACCCCTCCGCGGACTCGGGACCGCGCCGATAACGAATGTGGCGCAGATGATGGAACGCGTCGATGCCGGCTCGAATCACCGCCCGCCCTCGCCGCGCCGTCTGCACTGCCAGCTCGTCGGCCAGGGTGGTCTTGCCTGCGGCGTCAGGGCCGTCGATCGCAACGCGCACCGGATGCGTGCGCTCAATCGCCAGTATCCGCTCGAGAATCGCGTCGAGAAGTTCCGCCCGGGTCATTGCGGAAGCCGCCATGGCGAAAGCTCCGGCACAGCGCGTCGCACATCTGCTGGCAGGACCCGAACGCCGATACTGTGCGCAGAGAATCGCCGGAGATCGTTGGTGGCGCGGACCAGGCGGGCTACTGGGGCGACGGTTTGGAGGCCGGGCGACGCGCTCGCGGCGCCGGCGTGGACTTCTCCCCGGGCGGCGGCGCGGCGGCCTGAACCCGCTCCAGGCACTGCGAGCATACCGGCAGCGCGTCGCAGCAGGTCTGTCGCAGCACCATCCACTGATGGGGCTGGCGACAGACCGCGCAAGCAAAATCGCTCGGGGCAAACGGTGACGGAGTCACCGTCATGCCGGCGAGACGGAGATTGTAGGAGGCCGCCATTGTTGAAAATTGTCACGTCCTGCCGCTTATAAGTCAACGTTGAGCACCTACAATCAGTTAAATAGTAGTAACTTATTGTAGCAGCCGGTGGTCGGCGCGTTGCCGAACGCGGAAGCGGCGGGCTGGAGTCTTGGGACCGGGCAGGACTCAGGCGGCGGGATCGAGCCGCGTTTCGACTGCAGGCCGGCGGACATCGGCGGCCAGATGCAACCGCTCGAGGATCGACGATCGCCAGGTAGCCGACGTCGGGCTGGCGCCACGACCATCCCAGCCGCGCCGAGCCCGGACGCGCGTGATGATTGCGATGCCAGTTCTCGCCCTGGAGCAAGTGCATCACGGCGAGCCATCCGACATTGCGGCTGGAATCCTCTCCAAGCGTAACACCGGGCTTGCTGTGGCAGATGCTGTTGACGAAACATTGGGCGTGCAGCGCGAACACCAGGCGGATCGCACCGAGCCAGAAGAAGGCGCACGCGCCGAAGTACCACCCGCCCAGAAACGACACTGCCAGGATCGGCACCTGCATCCAGCGCCAGATCACCAGGTGCTTTAAGTCCTGGCAGTAGCGCGCAATCGGGGGATCGCCCGCCTGCCACAGCCAGCGCAGATGCGCCCACCAGAATCCGCCCCACATCGGGCTGGAGACGTTGTCCGGCGTGTCCGCCTTGGCGTGATGGAGGCGATGGCTGGCCGCCCAGGTGAGCGGATTACCCGAGCCGTTTGCGATCGCGAAGAAGATCAGAATCGAGCGTACCAGCGGATGGAGCTTGACCGAGCGATGCGCGAGCGAGCGATGATACGCGACCGTGGTGCCGAGACCGCCGATCCAGGTAAGCCCGATCGCACCCAGCAGAATCCTCCAGCCCGGCAGCGGATACAGCACCAGACCGATCACGGCGGTGACGTGGATCAGCACGATCCACAGGAACACGCCGAGATCGTTCTCCGCGGTGCGCCACCACGGCCATTCCCACGGCCGCACCTGACCCAGCGGCCGGCCACCGACGAGGCGTGATCGCACCGCCGCGGCGTCGGGCGATCGGTCGCCGGGAATTGTGAATGCCGTCTCAGGCTGTTGAAGCATCGCGCGCTTCCTCCTTGATCTGTTGCCAGGAAGCGCACGCGACGGAGAATCCAGAACTGTATCGAGATTCGATGAAGGCTGCGTCCGAGGCGTCCTCAGATTATGCTTCGCCGGGCGTGGAGTAAAGCTGCCGCGGCGTTAACGCGTCGCGAGCCGGAGTGGATCCCGCTGGCGGCGGCAGAGTCACGTTGACTAACTCTGCGGGGCCGGTTGCTTTTTGACGCTGCGACTATCAGTTAAGATGCACGCGCGCCGGCGCTCCGACTCCGGCCGCTCGTCAGACGCGCGCGAGGAAAGTGGCAGATCCGGCATGAGGCAATCCGCGTCCAGGCTGCGCGCGCCGCTGTATCTGGCGGGCGCGGTTTCCCTGCTCGCGGCGATCCGGGGACTGCACTCGGACGGCAGGCTGGCGGGCGTCGCCGCCGGGCTGGCGCTGGCCGCACTGTTGAGCTACGCGCTGGTGCGCTACGCATTGCCCCAGTGGCGCGATTGCGACTTCGGGCTGCGCGCCGCATTGCTCGTGCTGCTCGCGATCGCGATCGTCAAGTTCGCGTTGTTGCCGTGGTGTCCCGGATTCCCCGGTGACGTTGACTCCTACCGGATTTGGGCGCTCGATCTTATCGACCTCGGGCCGGCCGAGACCTATCCGGGGTTCAATTGCAACTACCCGCCGGGCTACCTCTACGCACTGTGGGTGGTGGGAATCGCCGCGCATCTGACCGGCGCCACCGGCGAAACGCTGCGCATGCTGGTCGAGACTCCGCCGCTGATCGCGGATTTCATACTGGCCGCGACCATCTTCATCTTCGTGCGCCGTCGCGGGCATTCCGCGCAGGTGGCGTGGTTCTGCATGCTCGCAGTCGCGCTCAATCCCGCCCTGCTCTTCGACACGCTGCTCTGGGGCCAGAGCGATTCCGTGCTGGCGATTCCCGCCTTGTTGAGCATCATGAGCGCGCTCGATTCCGAGTTCGAGCTGGCCTGGATGCTGGCCGCGCTGGCCGTGCTGGCCAAGCCCCAGGCGCTGTTATATCTGCCGGTGCTGGCCCTGTGGACGCTACTGCGCGGCGACTTCAGGAGCTGGCTCAGATCGGCGGCCGCGTTTAGCGCACTAGTCCTGATTGGCTTTGCGCCGTTCCAGATCCGCCGCTACTTCGACGCGGTGTACGCGGTCTCCGTCACCTCCGCCAATGCCTTCAATCTTATGGCGCTGATCGGCGGGCTCTTCATCGATGACTCGAAGACGATTGCCGGCGTCTCGTTCTTCACGATCGGGATGAGCCTCTTCATCGCGCTCTATCTTGCGATCGCCTGGCTGCTGTGGCGAAGACCGTCGGCGCGCAATCTGCTGCACGGCGTATTTCTCGTAACCTTTGGCGCGTTCATCCTCGGGCCGCGAATGCACGAGCGGTACTTCTATCTTCCCCTGGTCGTGGCCGTGCCGCTGGCGGTTGAAGAACCCGCGATGCTGGTCGTGCTGGCCGCACTGACGGCGACCTGCCTCTTCAATATGGTCTACGTCAAGCAGGTGGTGATGAGCGCCTCGCGTTTCATGGCCGCGAACGATCCCAACATGCTGGCGGACGCGGTCCTGGCGCTCGCGACATTCCTCTATGCGCTCCGGCACACCTTCACTTTCCCGCGCCCGATCGATCCCGGCGTGATGGCGCCGAGCGCCGCGCCGCGCCGATCAGCCGCGGACCGGCCCGGCGCGACCCCGCAGTCGTCCGGTACCCGGACTCGCGGTAACGCTCGATCGTTTGACCGGCATCGATTGGCTGGTGTTCACGATTCTGATCGCGCTCGCGCTCACGCGCCTGTGGCGGCTGGGAACTATGCCCGCAGCACCCGAGGAGCTGGAGTTCGTCGGCCAGGCGCGCGCTTATCTGGCGGGGCAGCGGTTCGTGGACTCGCAACCCCCGCTGGCCGTGCAAACCATCGCGGTCTGCATCCGGACGTTCGGGGATCAGGCGTGGAGCTGGCGGCTGCCGATGGCGATGGCGGGAACCGGCCTGGTCGGTATCACATATTTGCTGGGCCGCCGGATGTTTGGCTCGCGGCTCGCAGCGACGCTCGCGGCCTTGTTCATCCTGGGCGACGGGATGTTCCTCGTGCTGTCGCGCGTGGCCTTACCCGAGATGGGGTTCGTGACCCTGGCCGCGCTGGCCTACCTGATTCTGTTCCACTTCGCGCAGAGTCCCGCCGCGCCACAACGATGGACCCTCGCCGCGCTTGGTCTGACGCTCGGCCTCTGCATGGCGTCCGCGCTGTATGCACCGGCGGTAGTCTTCGTGCTGGTGATGGGATCGCTGGTCGCTATTCTGGTAACGCCTGATCGCAGCCGGATCGAGCAGTGGTATGCGGACTCCGGTCTGAGTGTATTTGGCGCTCTGCTGCTGGTCAGTTCAGTCGCATCACTGGTGTACCTTTTTGCAATTCTGCCCAATAGTCTTTGGGCGCACTGGGGCGGACTTGAGTCTTTGTGGCAATACTATCTCGACGCCGGCTACCTGGACGATTTCAAACGGCAAGTGCCGGACTTGCGCGCCTCGCCGTGGTGGGGGTGGCCGCTGATGCTCAGGCCGGTTACCTTCTGGCAGGACAAGCTCGACACCGGCGAAGTTGCGACCGTGATGGCCGGCGGGAATCCGGTTCTATGGTGGGGAGCGGCCAGCGCGATTGCGGTTGCTGCGGTCCGCCAGATCCGCCGCGCGAGTCTGGCCGGGGTGTTTGTTGCCGCCGGTTATCTGGCCCTGTGGGTAGCGTGGCTTGCGATGCGGGACAACAAGCTGCTGACCGACTTCACGCCCGCGCTCTATCTCGGCTATCTCGCGCTCGCCGCGGTGCTTGCACGATGCTGGCTCGGCGCCGCCGGTCGTTGGGAGCAGGCTATCGTGATGCTCGTGCTCGCTCCGGCATTGGTGCTCGGATTCGGCGCGATTGCCGGGACGGTCGCTTTTGCTCTCCTGGCCGGAGCCTGGATCTGGCGCGGCCGCCGCGACGGCGGCGCCGGCCGGTTGGTCTGCGCCTCGTTCCTGATCGCCGCGCTGGTTGCATATGTGTACTTCATGCCGTTGTGGATTGGACTTCCGATCTCACCGGTCGGATACCAGGCGCGCGCGTGGTTCCATCCGGGAGGGCCGTTCGTATGGCAGTGACAAGATGGATTTGAAACGACTGGGGTCCGGCCGCGCCGCGCTGACCGTCGCGGTGCTGGCTGCGGCAATACTCATTCACGCACCGCGGGTCGCAGCCGACAACTTACTGACTAATGGCGACTTCTCCAGCGGACACGATAACTTGCCGCAGGGCTGGCGTGCGCGCGTAAGCTTGCCGACTACCGAGTACAACTGGATACCGCCAAATGGCTTGAATCCGGGCGCGGTCGAGATCGTTAATCACATACCCGGTGACGGGCGATGGGTACAGTCAGTGCATCTGCAGCCGGGCTGGTACTATATCAGCAGCGAGATCAGCGTCACTGGCGTGCCGCAGGGGCGATACGGCGCCTCTATTGGCTTGACGGACGAAACCGTGAGCGCACCTGACCGCGGCGGCAGCGGCGACTGGCAAAGAGCAGGTTTCTACCTTCAGGTCGGTCCATCCGGAGCCTACGTAGAGGTGGCGCTGCGGCTGGGCGAATACTGGGATTTGAACAGCGGCCGGGCCGAGTTTCGCGGCGTCAACGTGACTCCGGTCGACGCGCCGCCGGAGGGCGCCTTCCCGACCTATAGTCTGGACGATAAACGCCTCACGCTGTTCGAGAATCCGATCGGCCCGCCGCTGGCGCTGGCGGTACTTGCCTTGTGCGCCTGCGCCGGGTGGCTGATGCGCGGCAAGGGCGCCGCCGTCGGTACGGCGGAATGCCGCGTGCAGGAACCGGTCAATCGGTGAAGCGGGCGCTGAAGCCGGGTCTCAGCCGGGCCGCAGCAGCGGGATCACCTCGCGGGCGAAGCTCTCAAGCATCGCATCGCGCTCTTCATAGGGCCCGATGATGTCGATCAGAAAATCACGCGCGCCGGACTGTTGGAACTCCGCCAGCCGGGCTGCTACGTCGGCCGGCGTACCGAGCGCAGCGTAGCGCCGCGCCGCAGCGCGAAAGTCCATCGCGTAGCGTTTGCTCAGATGCTCGGCCGAAACCTCGAGCGCCTGCTCGAAGGTTTTGCCCAAGGTGCAGAAGATGAAGGCCGCGGTGTCGAAGCGTTCGAGCTGGCGGCCGGCGCGCACCGCCTCCGCGCCGATGAAATCCAACCCGGCGGCGAAGCGTTGCGGCGTAATCACGTAGGGAATCCATCCGTCGCCCAGCCGCGCGGCCCGCTTTAGCGCCGCCTCGGCCCGGCCACCGATCCAGATCGGTGGGCCACCGGGCGTAGCCGGCTTCGGCAGCATACTGATTTCGCCGAAGCTGAAATATTTGCCCCGATGCGCGACGCGGGGCTCGGTCCAGAGCCGCCGGATGACCTCGATCGCCTCGTTCGTGCGCCCGCCGCGCTGGTTGAGCGGGATCCCGCAGGCTTCGTATTCGGGCGGGAACTCTCCGCCCACTCCCACGCCGAAAACGAGGCGGCCCGCGCCCAGCAGCCGATCGAGCGTCGCGACCATCTTGGCCACTATCGTCGGATGCCTGAGCGGCAGCAGGTAAACGCTCGTGCCGAGCGTCAGCTTTGGTTCGAGCGCTCCCCAGAAAGCGATCTCGGTGAGCGGATCGCTGATCGGGCCGGTAAAGGCGATATGGTCGCCGGTGAAGAGCGAGTCGTAACCCAATCGCGCGACTGTCGCCGCCGCTTGCCTCGCATGCTCGCCGTCGAGCGCGCCGGAGATCGCTCCGAAGCGGATGGTCTTCGCCAGTGGCAGCGCGTCGCTCATTCGTGACGGCGGGCCGAAGCCTACTTCTTGCCGCCGGCGCGGCGGCGCTCGCCGCCCGAGCGCGCTGCGCGCGCCTGCGCCTTCACCTTAGTCTCGGCTTCGGCCGACTGCCCGGAGTTCTCGTCAGCGGGCGCAGCAACGCCGCGCTTGTCGAGCGAGGCCTTCAGCGCCGCCATCAGGTCGATCACCTGGCCGCGGCGCGGCTCGGTCGGCGCTTCGCCGACCTGCTGCCCGGCGGTCTTCTGCTGCGCCGCTTCGAGCACGCGCTCGCGATAGTTGTCGCGATACTTTGACGGGTCGAACTTCTTCGCCGGTGAGCTCGTCGATCAGGCGTTTGGCGAGCGTCAGTTCGGCGTCCTTGACCGCTTCGTTCGTGGCGCGATCGACTTCCTCGACCGGCCGCACTTCGTCGGCATAGTAGACCGTATGCAGCATCAGGCCCTTGGCGTACGGCCGAATCAGCACCAGATGCTCCTTGCCGCGCATGGTGAATTTGCCGAGCGCCACGCGCTTGCTGTGAGCCATCGCTTCGGCCAGCAGCCGGTAGGCCTTCGCCGCGCCCAGCTTCGGATCCGAGATAATACGAATCCTCGAAGTAGACCGGATCGACCTCCGCCAGCGGCACGAACTCGCGTGATCTCGATCGCGTGGTCGTCGCGCGCCTCGAGGTTCTTCAGCTCCTCATCGGTGAAGGTGACGTAACGGCCCTTCTCGATCTCGTAGCCGCGCACCAGCTCGCTGCGATCGATGATCGCGTCGTCGACCGGGCAGTAGATTTTCTGCTGGATGCGGCTTAGGTCCTTGGCGTGCAGCAGGTTGAAACTGACCGACTTGGCGGAGGTCGCGCAGAACAACCTGACCGGAATCGAAACCAGGCCGAACGAGATATTGCCGCTGCCGACGGGCCGTGATGCCATAACAAGCCTCCGGTCCCTGATCGTAGCCTATGGACCAACGGCCAACACAAGAGCCTCCGGCCCGGGATTCGCTATAGTCACTTGGATACGCAAGTTTTTTCGGCGAAGTAAAAGCGAATAGTGCCTCTCGACAAATACCGCAGCAAGCGAGTCGCCGATCGCACGCCTGAGCCATTCGGCACGGCATCGGCCGGCGCATCGAGCGCCGCGGGCGGCAGGTTCGTGGTTCAGAAGCACGCCGCGCGGCGCCTTCACTACGACTTCCGGCTCGAGATGGAGGGCGTGCTGCGGTCGTGGGCGGTGCCGAAGGGACCTTCGCTCAATCCCGCGGACAAGCGGCTGGCCGTGATGGTCGAGGATCATCCGATCGAATACGGCGATTTGAAGGGACGATTCCGGCGGGAAATTACGGAGCGGGCGCGGTGATCGTCTGGGATCGCGGTGAGTACCGGCCGATCGATCCGCCCGGCGATCCCGCCGCATCGGTACGGGCCGGCAAGCTCGATTTCGAGCTGCACGGCTTCAAGCTGCGCGGCGCCTATACGCTGGTGCGCACCCGCGGGATGAAGGATCGCAAGCCGGACGGCAAGGAACAGTGGCTGCTGATCAAGAAACGCGACGAATATACGTCGCGAAGAAGATGTCCTCGCGGGCCATCCGGGCTCGGTGCTCTCGGGGCTCACGCTCGAAGAGATGCGCGATGGCGCCGAAGCGGGCGGCGCGCTCGCGCAGGAACTCGCCAGGTTGAAGGCGCCCCGGCTGCCGGGCGACGCGACCGTCAAGTCATTTCCCCTGATGCTCGCCAAGCTGGCCGAGAGTCCGTTCGACGGCGACGGATGGCTCTTCGAGCTGAAATACGACGGCGTGCGCGCCCTCGCGATTCGCGACGGCGCGGAGGCGCGGATCTTCGGCCGCAGCGGCGCCGAGATCACCGCCCAATACCCCGAAGTCGTGCTCGCGCTCGACAAGCTGCCCTTCCCGCGCTTCGTGCTCGACGGCGAGATCGTCGCATTCGGCGAAGAGCTCGAGGCCGAGCTTCCAACTCCTGCAGCGGCGCATCGGCGCTCACGAACGGCGCGATATCGAGCGCCTGAGCTTCTCGATCCCGGTCTGCTACCAGGTCTTCGATCTGCTCGCCTTCGAGGACTTCGATCTGCGTCCGCTGGCGCTCGAAAAGCGCAAGGCGTTACTGGCGCGCGTAATAAAAGGTGAAGGGACCGCTGCGCTACTGCGACCATTACGTCGGCGCGGGGACGGGATTTTTTTGCGGCGGTCGCGGCGGCGGGACTCGAAGGAATCGTCGCCAAGCGCCGCGACGTCGCCATATCGCGGGACGCGCAGCGGCGAGTGGATCAAGATCAAATGCCCGCAGCAGAGGAAGTTTCGTGATCGGCGGATGGACCGATCCGGGCGGCGCGCAGCTCATTTCGGCGCGCTGCTGCTGGGCGCCTACGAGCCGACGGCAGCCTGCGTTTCATTTCGCGAGTCGGCACCGGCTTCGACGAAACGGAAACTGCGCGAAATCCACGGGCTGCTCGAGCGCAATCGCGCGCGACTGACTCGCCGTTTCGCCGCCCGGCGCAGGGCGAACCGCGCGTGCCTGCGCGGCCGCATTTCTGCGAACCGGACCTGGTATGCGAGGTGCGGTTCGGCGAGTGGACCGACGACGGCGGCATCCGCCATCCGAGCTTCCTCAAACTGATCGACGGAGCCGACCCGCGCGAAGTGCGTCTATCCGGTCCTGGCGCACGATCGCCGCGCCGCGCGCCCGGCCGCGATGATCGCTCCGCCGCAGCCGCCGACGCCGATCCAGGCCGCCGAGCGAAATCATGGACGCCGGCGCAAGCGCGAGCTTCACGATCACCAATCCCGACAAGGTCTTCTGGCCCGCCGAGGGTTACACCAAGGGCGATTTGATCCACTATTACCCGACGATCGCGCCCTGGATGCTGCCCTACCTCAAAGACCGGCCCGGTGGTGCTGACGCGCTATCCCGACGGGATTGAGGGCAAGAGTTTTTTTCAGAAGGATGCGCCCGCGTTCGCGCCCGCGATGGATCCGGACCGAGAAGATTTGGTCGCAGGATTCCCGGCGCGACATCTCCTACTTCGTGCTCGAGAGCGCGGAAGCGATCGCCTACATGGCGAATCTCGGCGCGATTCCGATTCATATCTGGTCGTCGCGGCTTACCCATCTCGAACGGCCCGACTGGCTGCTGTTCGATATCGATCCCAAGGGCTCGACGACCGCGATGCGCGGTGGTCGTCGCGCGTGAAAGTCGGCGGCGCGTCTGCGCGAGACGGGCCTGCGGCCCTACCTCAAAACCTCGGGCCAGCGGGGGCTGCACGTCGTGGTCGGGCTCGTGCCGGAATACACCTACGAGCAGGCCCGGATGTTCGCCGAACTGGTCTCGCGCTTGGTGGTGGCGCGCATGCCGGAGGACGCGACCATGAATCCGCGAACCCGGCACGCGCGCGGCCGGGTGTATATCGATTATCTGCAGCTCGGCCAGGGCAAGACCATCGCGGCGCCGTTCGCGGTCGCGTCCGGTGCCGGGCGCGCCGGTGTCGGCGCCGCTCAAGTGGCCCGAGCTGCGCGAGACCTCGATCCCGCGGCGTTCAATATCAAGACCATGCCGGCGCGGATGGCGCGGATTAAGCGCGATCCGTTTCTGGGCGCGCTCGAAGATCAGCAGGCAATCGAGCCCGCCCTGGCGCAACTGGAAAAAGTCGCGAGTCCGCGAGGCGACGCGCAGGCGCGGACACGCCGCTGAACGAATCGCCGCGGCGCGATTCTATTTGTCGCTGCGATCGGGCGGACGCGAAGTCTGACTCCCGATCCAGACCTCGCCGCCCTCGAAATACTCCTTCTTCCAGATCGGCACGACTTCCTTCAGGCGATCGATCGCGAAGCGGCACGCGGCGAAGGCTTCCCCGCGATGGGGCGCCGAGACCGCGATTGCCACCGAGGTCTCGCCGATCGCGACCACGCCGATCCGATGGCGGATCGCGATGCGTGTGATCGTGAAGCGGCGGCCGGCCTCTTCCGCGAGCCGGCGCATCTCGCCGAGCGCCATCGGCTCGTAGGCCTCGTACTCAAGCCGGATCACCTTCGCCCGGCATTGTCGCGCCGGGTCATCCCGACGAACGTGACCGTGCCGCCGGCCGCGGGATCGGCCACCGCGGCTTCGACCGCGGCAACATCGATCGGCTCGCGCCCGATCGCGATCAGGCCAATGCCCGGTCGAATCCGATCCCCCGCTCACCGGCGGAATGAAGGCGACCTCGTCGTGGTCGCGCGGCCGAAAATCCGCCGCGACGTATTCCTGGTTCACCGCGAATGCGATCGAATCGTGATCGCCACTGCGCAGGGCCGGGAACTGCTCGACCAAGCTGTGCCAGATCTCGCCGACCGTAGTGCCGTCGGGGAACTCGCGTTCCATCTCGGCGGCTTGCGCGCGCTCGCGCAACGTGGCGAAAAGTTTAAGCGTCAGGCGTTTCATAAGCGGAGTTGCGCTGCAATATGGTCCAGCTCGGGAAGGATGAGCTTCTCGAGCGCGAGCCGGCACGCCGCCGGAGAGCCCGGAATCGCGACCAGGATTTTCCCGCCGCTAACTCCGGCCACCGCCCGGCTCATGATCGCCTTCGACCCGACCTCCTGATACGAGAGCATCCGGAACAGCTCGCCGAAACCTTCCAGCTCCTTGTCGAGCAGCGCGCGCACCACTTCGACGCTCGTGTCGCGCCGCGCGATTCCGGTGCCGCCGGTGATGATGACCCCGTCGAGCTTAGGTAGATTGACCGTGATAGCATCGCGGATTCGCGGCGGATCGTCGGGAACGATCGCGTGATACGTCACGTGATGGCCGGCGCGCTCGACGAGATCGCGCACGAGCCGGCCGCTCTCGTCGGTTTCGGGCGTGCGCGTGTCGCTCGCGGTGATCACGCCGAGCTTGAGACTCTGATGGGGGTCGGCGTGATGCGCAGGATCGTGCGGACGATCATGCGGAGGATCGTGATGCTGATGAGGAACCATGTGCGAAATTATAACATCGGTCGAGACGCCATGCTTATGAGCAAGCCCTCACTGCGATGACCGCCGCGAGCCGTTCACAGGCCCGGGGCCGCACGCGGCTGATCCTCTGGGCCGCGATAGCGGTCGCGATCATCGCCCTCGGGCATTACCTCGGAGTCGCGGCTCGGCTGCGCGGCGTGCTCGAATGGACCAAAGGGCTCGGTCCGCTCGGGCCGCTGGTCTTTATCGCGATTTACATCGTGGCGTGCGTCCTGTTCGTTCCCGGCTGCGATCCTGACGATCGGCGCAGGCGTGGTCTTCGGCGTGGTGCGTGGCTCGATTTACGTTTCGATCGCGGCGACGCTGGGCGCGACCAGCGCTTTTCTGATCGGGCGCTACCTGGCGCGCGACTGGGTCGCGGCGAAGCTCGAAGCCAACCCCCGCTTCCGCGCGATCGACGAAGCGGTCGCGCGCGAGGGATGGAAAATCGTTGGGCTCACGCGGCTCTCGCCGGTCTTTCCGTTCAACCTGCTCAATTACGCGTTCGGACTGACCCGCGTTTCGCTCCGCGACTACTTTTTCGCCTCGTGGGCCGGGATGCTGCCGGGCACCGTGATGTACGTCTATATCGGGTCGCTCGCCGGTGACCTCGCGCGCGCCGGCGGCGCGAACGGCGCGGCCACGTCCGGACGATGGGTGCTCAACCTGGTGGGTTTCGCGGCCACGGTTGCGGTCGCGGTGTACGTCGCGCGGATCGGCGCGCAGGCTCTGCGCGAGAAGACCGCGGACGATCCGACGAGTCACGAACAGACTTAGTAAAGGAGGTTCGAGTGGCAGACGATGCTGCGGGACATCTGAGCGTTGCCCCGATGGACGTTCACAATCGCGCGCTCATCGCCAACGTTCATCCCGACGATTGGATGAATCCCGAACCGGCGTCGCGCTACAACCTGGTCGTGATCGGCGCCGGCACTGCCGGACTGATCGCGGCGGCGGGCGCGGCCGGATTGGGCGCGAAGGTCGCGCTGGTCGAGCGCGATCTGATGGGCGGCGATTGCCTGAACTTCGGATGCGTTCCGTCCAAGGCGCTGATTCGCGCTGCGCGCGCCTGGGCCGAGGTGCGCGACGCCGCGCGCTTCGGCGTCCAGTTGCCGGCCGGTGCGTCGCTCAACTTTCCGTTCGTGATGGAGCGGATGCGCAAGCTGCGCGCCGAGTTCTCCGCCAAAGACTCCGCCGCACGTTTCAAGTCGCTCGGCGTCGACGTGTTTATCGGCAACGGCCGCTTCACCGGCGTCAACACGATCGAGGTCGGCGGCAAGACGCTGCGCTTCGCGCGCGCCGCGATCACCACCGGCGCTCGCGCGACCTCGCTGCCGATTCCCGGCCTCGAACGAGGCCGGCTACCTTACCAATGAGACGATCTTCTCGCTGACCGAATTGCCGCGCCGGCTCGTCGTGATCGGCGCGGGACCGATCGGATGCGAGTTGGCGCAGACTTTCCGGCGCTTCGGCTCCGAAGTCACCCTGCTCGAAGTGGCACCGCAGATCCTGATCCGTGAAGATCGCGACGCCGCCGAGCGGGTCGAGCGCTCGATGGTGCGCGACGGCGTCACGCTGATAACCGGGGCCAACATTCTGAGTGTCGCGAAGCGCGCCGCCGAGACGATCGTGCAGCTCGAACGCCGCGGCGAGCGCCAGGAGCTTGCGACCGACGCGATCCTGCTCGGCGTGGGCCGCGCGCCCGCGGTCGCAGGACTCGGTCTTGAGGCGGCCGGCGTCGAGTACGATTCGGTCGCAGGCATCAAGGTGAACGATCGCCTCCAGACGACCAATCCGCGAATCTACGCCGCCGGCAACGTCTGCTCGGCGTTCAAGTTCACGCACATGGCGGACGCGATGGCGCGCATCGTGATCCGCAACGCGCTGTTCTCCGGCCGCGCGACAGCGAGCACGCTCACGGTGCCGTGGTGCACTTACACCGATCCGCAGATCGCGCACGTCGGACTATACGAGGCCGACGCGAAGCAGCGCGGGATCAACGTGACGACGTTGGTGCAGGAGTTGAGCGATGTCGATCGCGCGATCCTCGACGGCGACAGCGAGGGCTTCGTCAAGGTGCACGCGGAGCAGAAGACCGGGCGCATCGTGGGCGCGACGATCGTCGCCAGTCATGCCGGCGAAATGATTTCCGAATTGACCCTCGCGGTCAAAAACGGCATCCGCCTCGGCGCGATCGCCGACGTGATCCATCCATATCCGACGCAGGCCGAGGCGATTCGCAAGACTGGCGATGCCTGGAATCGCACCCGGCTCACGCCGTTCGTGAAGCGGATATTCCAGGGATGGTTCGCGCTGCGCCGCCGTATCTGACGCAGCGCGGCGGCCGGGTCGTCGCCGCTAACGCAGGCGGACGTTGACGGCCTGCCGGCCTTTCTCGCCGGGGCGGCATTCGAACTGCACTTGGGCGCCTTCGCGCAAATCCTCGAAATAGACCTTCGGGTCGAGCCGCGAGCGATGGAAAAAAACTTCCTCGCCGCCGTCGTCGGCAGTGATGAAACCGAAGCCCTTGTCTTTTACCACCTTCTTGATCGTGCCAAACACGGAACCCTCCGTACCCGAAGCAGACTGCAGTTATTCTTTTACTCTGTCGGCTCGGATTTCGGAATCGATGTTCATCGGCGCTCATCTGTGGTTTCATCCTGATCATGCTGAAAGCGATCGGACTCAAGGAGATCGAGCAAATCTTCGCGGTGATCGAGCCGCTGGGAATCTCGCGCGAGGCAGTCGTGATTCCGCTGCGCACCGAAAGTCCGGGGCGGGTGCGAATTATCGCGGGCGGCAAGCTGGAGATCGTGGTCGATCGCGACGCCGACTTCGCCGCCTGGATTACGGGGCTGCGGGCGCAGATTGAGGCGGTGATGACTCCGGGACCGGACTGAGCTCGATCAGCACGTCGCCGTGATCGACCATCCGGCCCACCGTCGCGCGCACCTTCTTGACGATCGCGGGCGACTCGGCCGAGAGCGTGGTCTCCATCTTCATCGCTTCCATCACGATCAGCGGTTGCCCAGCCGCGACGCGCTCGCCTTCCTTGACCAGAATCTTGAGCACCTTGCCCGGCATCGGCGCGGCAATCTCCGGCGCCACCAGGCCGTGGGCGCGCCGTGCGATGCGTCCCGCGCCAGGCGTCAGCTCGAATTGCAGCGGCCCGATCGCGATCAGGATCGAATCGCCGCGGCGGATCGCATAGACGCGCACGCGCCGCTCGCCGATCGTCAGCATCGCCCCGCCATCCGCCAGCGGAAGTCGCTCCGCGCTCAGATCGCGCCCGTCGATTCGCGCCTTGACCGCGCCGCCGTCGGGCGCAGGCCCGTCAACCTCGATCTCGATCTCGAATTCGCGCGTGTCGCCGGCGTGCCTGAGCCTCATCGCCGGCTCCAGAGGTTGAAGCCCTTCAAATCGTCCCACGGCGATCGCGCGCCGGCCGCACTCGCAGACCGCGCACCCGACGAATCTCCCGATGAGCGCGTGGCGCCGAACGCGCCGCGCGTCACCAGCGCCGCCGCGATTAGTGCCGCGTCAAGACTTTCGTCCGCCGGGCGCCAGCGCGGGAAGAAGCTCGGCAAAAACCCGGTTGAGAGTTCCGCGCGGGCAAAAGGCTCGCTGCTGATCACGTCGCGCAGAAAGCCGGCGGTGTTAGTCACGCCCAGCAGCGCGAATTCATCGAGCGCGAGCACCATCCGGCGGCGCGCGTCTTCGCGCGTGTGGCCAACGGTGATGATCTTGGCCAGCAGTCCGTCGTAGTAAGCGGAAACCTCGGCGCCGCGCACCAGATGGGTATCGACGCGGACGCCCGGCCCGGCCGGCAGATTGAGCAGCTCGACGCGGCCGGTCGCCGGGCGGAAGTCCCGAGCCGCGTCTTCGGCATAGATCCGGCACTCGAGCGCGGCGCCGCGCGGCGCGCCCGGCTCGGCGACGCCGCCGCCCGCCGCGATTTGCAATTGCGCCGCGACCAGATCGCATCCAAAGCGCAGCTCGGTCACCGGATGCTCGACCTGCAGGCGCGCATTCACCTCCAGAAAGTAGAAATTATCGCCTTCGACCAGGAACTCGACCGTGCCGGCGTTGCGATAGCCGGCGGATTCCGCGAGCCGGACCGCCGCTTCCGCCATCCGGCCGCGCAGCGGGTCGGAAAGCGCCGGCGCCGGCGACTCCTCGACAATCTTCTGATGCCGCCGCTGGATTGAGCAGTCGCGCTCGCCCAGCGCGAGCACGCGTCCGTCCGCGTCGCCCAGCACCTGCACTTCAACATGACGCGGCCGCGCAAGATATTTCTCGATAAAGACCCGGCCGTCGCCGAAGGCCGCCTGCGCCTCGCGCGCCGCCGCTTCCAGCGCAGCGTCGAGCTGCGACTCATCGCCAACGACGCGCATCCCGCGCCCGCCGCCGCCCGCCGCCGCCTTGACCAGAATCGGATAGCCCGCGACGGCGGCAAAAGTCCGCGCCGCCGCCGGGATCGGCGACCTCGCTGCCGGGCACGGTCGGAACGCCGACTTTGGCGGCGAGCCGCCGCGCCGCAATCTTGTCGCCCAGCGCTGCCATCACGTCCGCCGGCGGCCCGACGAAAACGATTCCCGCCTTGGCAACCGCGCGCGCAAACTCAGGACGCTCGGAAAGAAATCCATACCCCGGATGAATCGCGTCGGCCCGCGCCGCCTTAGCCGCGCCGATAATCGCCGCGATATTAAGATAGCTCTGCGCAGCCTCAGGCGGCCCGATCAACCGCGCCTCGTCAGCCGCCGCAACATGCGCCGCCCCGGCATCGGCTTCCGAATAAACCGCGACGGTCTTAAGCCCAAGCAAGCGGGCACTGCGAATAATCCGAACCGCGATCTCACCGCGATTCGCGATCAGCAACGTGCTCAGCCCACACCGTTTCGCCATCCGATCGAGCCTACCACACGCGCATCAATTGCAAGATCGCGCCGCCTAGGTTAATGCCCACCATTGTTTCGAAAAGCCGCGCCCGCAGCCGATGGAGCAGACAACGCCGACGGCGATGAGCGACTGACAAGCGATCGGATCGCGAGCACTCAGGAGACTGAGAAGCAGAGTAACCCTACATCGCGTGCGCCCAGACTTTGGAGGGATCGGCCTGCCACGGATAGACGTGGACCATCCAGCCGAAAAGCTGCGGATAGAAACGCCCGCCGGCGGCGTCGCAGTCGGTTTTCGTGTCGATCGAGCCCTTGGGCCCAAACTTCGTCCAATCTGCCTTGCTTAGCTCCGTGCCTTTCTTCGGAAAGCAGAGACTGATGTGGCGATGCCATTGTGCGACGCTCAACGGAACCCGTTTGTCGAGTTGATCCTCGGTGTCGCGCTTCGGCGCCGTGTACATCGCGCCCACCAGTTCGTATCCGCCATCAGGCGTTGGCCGATAGAGCAGTGACGTCGGCTGCGAGGGGTTGAACACGAAAGCCGCCTTGATCGCGTACCAGTTTTTCGTGAAGTGGACCTCGGCTTGTTTCAACTCGGGATGAAACGGCTTGAAGCCGTCCTGCTCAGCGACGTGATAATCGCGGTACTTCGCCAGCGCCGTTTTGAGCGTGTCGACCAAGTTCTGCGCGCGCGCCCGGTCCGCGTCGCTGGCCGGCCGCAACTTGCTCCACGCCATGTGCTTTTCCATATTCCCCATGCCGCCCATACTCATCGAGCCCATGTCCGCCATGGAACCCATGCCGCTCATCGACGCCATCTCGATGTGCCCGGAGCACATCGCGTCCGCCATCCCGGGATCCATCTTGTCGAATTCGAACGCGCGCAGTCCGTAACCGGCGACCGCGCCCATCTTTGTAGCGCCGGCAGTGGAGGTGGCCGAAGCCGCCTGCTGAGCGAAACCTGCGTCTGATCCGGTGAGAGCTGCCGCTAGCGCGGCGGCGATTCCAATCGCAAGCAGCCGTGTGCTCATTCTCTTCTCCTCCATTTGACTAAATCTCATTGTAGGGAAATACCGCGCCCTGGGCTGCCTCAACTGTCTTACTGCCCAGATTCGAGCAGCGCCATCATACGGGCGCCAATTGCAAGATCGCGGCGCTTCGGTTAATCCCCACCATCAGCGCCTTCCGCACGGACGGCGCGGGGCTTCGATGGATTATCTTTACTTCGTGGTTCACACCCACTGGGATCGTGAATGGTACGAGCCGTTCCAGCGGATGCGCGCGCGGCTGGTCGCGATGACCGATCGGATGCTCGACCTGGTCGAAGCGGAAAAAATCCCGTGCTTCCACTTCGACGGGCAAACGATCGTGCTCGAAGATTACCTCGAAGTCCGACCGGAGCACGCGAAACGGATCGCGAAGCTGGTCAAGGCCGGCAAAATTTCGATCGGACCGTGGTATGTGCTCGCCGACAGCTTCCTGGTCAGCGGCGAGTCGCTGATTCGCAACCTCGAGATCGGCGGCCAGATCGCGCGGCGCTTCGGCGAGCCGCTCGAAATCGGCTACCTGCCCGATCAGTTCGGCCATATCGCCCAGATGCCGCAGATTCTGGCCGGCTTCGGCCTCAAGGCCGCGGTGGTATGGCGCGGCGTCGGGCGCGAAATCGCGCGCAACCGCTTCGCGTGGCAGGCGCTCGACGGCACCGAGATTTTCACCACCTACCTGCCGTACGGCTATTCCAACGGTGCGAGCTTTCCCAGCGAATCAGTCGCGGCGACGCTGGCGCGGGCGGGCGCGATCGCGGCGCGCGAGCGCGAGTTCGCCGCCGGCGCGCCGATCCTGGTGATGAACGGGACCGACCATGCGCATCCCGACCCGCGTTTGATGGAGCGCCTCAATGAAGCGCCGCGCACCGAGTTCAACTTCGAAGTCGGCACGCTCGAAACCTATGTGAAACGGCTCGCCGAGCTGCCGGCTGAAGATTTAACCCGGCATCGCGGCGAGTTGCGCTCGCCCGCGCGGGCCCATCTGCTGCCCGGCGTGACTTCGGCGCGCGCCTGGATCAAACAGCGCGACTTCCTGAACTGCTACCTGCTCGAACGGCTCGCCGATCCGCTCGCCGCGCTGGCGAAAGTATGCGGCCACGGCGAGGATCTCGACTCGTTCCTCGACCTGGCCTGGCGGATGGAGATCCAGAACCATCCGCACGACTCGATTTGCGGATGCTCGATCGATCAGGTCCATCAGGACATGCGCTACCGGTTCGATCAGGCCTCGATTATCGGTGAGATGGTCGTGCGGAGCGCGTCGCGCGCGATCCTAGGCCACGACGGCGGCGAACGCGCGATCGCGGTCTTCAACCCGAGCTTCGCGCGGCGCGCGCTGGTTACCGGCGAAGTCGAAATCGAGGACGCCGACAAGCGCTACGCAGTGATCGACGCGAAGGGCCGGCGGATTCCGGCCGCGATCGAGGTCGCGCGCCGCGGCCGCGCCTCCGACCTCGAGATGCCGGCGCCGGATTTCAAGCGCGTCGTCGCGGGACTTTCCAGCGCCGAGCTGATGGGCCGCTTCGTGAACCGTTTCGAGTTGCGGGCCGGGAACGAGGGCAGCTTCGAGCTCGATCTCTTCATGAGCCGCACCGCGCTGAGCGATCTCGATTTGGCTGAGTTCCAGCGGCAAATCGCAACCGTGCCAGACGACGCCACGCTCAAGATTCACGCCTCGACGCCGGCGCGTGCCCAAGTTGCCTTCGTCGCGGGCAATCTCGTCCAGACCGGCTTCAGCTTCTACCGCCTGGTCCGCGAGCATCGCTACGAAATCGCCGACAGCGGCGCGGCGGTCGCGCGCAGCGCGCCGGACGCCGCCGCCGACTCGATCGAGAACGAGCACTTCAAGCTGAGCCCGTCGGCGCGCGGCCTCACAATCGAGCATCGCGCCGCCGGCCGGCGCTTCGAGCTTTACTTCGAGGACGACGGCAATCGTGGCGACGAATACAACTTCGACCCGGTGCCAGGCGCGCCGACGCTCTCAGAGCCCGAGTCGCTCAGCCCATGGGTAATCGAGCGCGGACCGGTCCGCAGCCGGATGAGCATCTCGCTCGGCTACCGGATTCCCGCCGCACTCGCGCCCGGCCGCGCCGCCCGCGCGCCTGAGACCGTCCGCGGAGCGATCGAGCTGATGGCTACGCTCTACGCCGGTCTGGACCGGATCGACTTCGAGGTGACGATCGACAATCACGCGCGCGACCATCGTCTGCGCGCCGCCCTCGCTACGCCAATCTCCGCTTCGGAATCGCTCTCCGACACCAGCTTCGGGATGGTCCGGCGAGCCCTCGAGCCCCGTGAGCCGCCCGGCACCGAGGATATCTGTCCAACGGCGCCCCATCGCACTCTGACCGGGGTCGAGTCGCCGGAGCTTTCGGCGGCGTTGATCAGCCGCGGGCTCTACGAGGCCGAGGTGCGCAAGGATTCCGGCGGCGCAACGATCCTGCTCACGCTGCTGAGATGCGTCGGATGGCTCTCGCGGGCGGATTTGCAGACCCGGCGCGGTGGCGCGGGCCCCGAGATGGAAACCCCCGGCGCGCAGGAGTTCGCGCTCTATCGCTTCGAGTTCGCCCTGGCGGCCTGGAAGGGCGCGTATCCGGAATCGGAGCTGGTTCAGGCGAGCCAGGCTTACGCGTTCCCGCCCCGGCTCTTCAACGCGCGCCGCACCGGCGATGCGACGCCTATCGGACTCTGCGCGTGCGACAATCCGCGCATCGTGTTCTCGACCGCCCGGCCCGCGCAAGCCGGCCCGGGCTATCTCTTGCGCGCGTTCAGCAGCTCCGCGGAGCCGGAGACCGCATGTTTCAGATTCGCAACCGGATGCACCGCGCGGCTCGCCGATCTGGTCGGACGGGCGGTCAAAGGCGCGAGCCTCAAGCGTCGCGACGGCGCCTTCGAAGTGAATCTTCGGCCGTTCCAGATCGTCACTTTCGACGTGCGCGGCCCGACGCTCTGAAATTTTTTTTTCCGCATGCGCCAAAAAGTACGGGCAAAAGATTGATCGAGCGCAGAATTTCGATATGTTTGATCGCTGTAGCCTGATGCCGCGTCGAGACGCGCGGGGAAATTTAAGAAGGAAAACTTTGCATGTAAGGAGCTGTAGTCCAGAGAGATGGATGACATGACCGTTCGTACTGTGTACGACTTCCCCGTAGCGGGGCACCTTTGCAGCGACGGCAGCGTGCGCTACGTCAGGCTGGTGCGTCGTCACGGGGCCAATCAACCGGAAGGCACCTGCCCCACCTGCCAGATCGCCTTCCAGTATCGCAAGCCCAAACCGTCGCCCGCCCGCCATACGCCCGAGACTCCATAAATCGACAACGCTCGCTCGCCTCACTTCGCTGGCGTAGCGCCCGGCGTGGCGCCGCTGCGCGGGTTGGGCTCGCGCACGAGCTCGACGCGCGGTCCGCGATAGTAGCGCTGGATCTCGCCGCCGAGATAGATGAAGCGGTTGGACGGATCGAACCAGGCCCGGATCTGCGGAATGAACGGCCGCAGAAAAAGGTCCCACCATCCGAGCCGCCCTCGCACATCGACCGCGATCACGTCTCCGCTATAGCCGGGCAATTTCAGGCCGGCTGCGCGGATCCGCCTCGACGCTGACCACGCGCGGCGCGGGCACGCAACTGAAGAAGTGCAGGTGAATCGGATCCTGCGGGCTTTTGCGCAGACCGTATTCGAGCGGGATGATGATCCCCGCGCCGGCGTAGGTGTCAGGCGGAAAGTCCAGCTTAGCGGATTCGGTCTCGGGGCTGCCGTTCTCGTAGCGGACGCATGATGCGGAGTCGGTCCTGAAGTCGGCTCGCGTGACCATCGAGGGCGAACCGTCGCGATTGAAATACAAATGCTCGTACGCCATCAGCGTCGGCGTGGCGCCTGACGGCGGCACCTCCAGCGTGTCGGATTCGAGATCATAGGTGCCGTCCAGGTAGCGATTGTCGCCCCGTAACACACTCGCGCCGTTCACCTGGTCGACGAAGTAATGGGCGCGGCCGACGACCTGGGCGTCGGTCGTGCTCAGGATCGTGAAATACGTGCTGCTGAAATCAAGCCGGCCCTGCGCCGGCGCCGCGCCCGCGAGGCGGATCGAGCCGAGGCTCATCAGCGCGAGCAACAGCCAGGCGAATCGCGCTTGCCCCCGCCGCCTCAATTTGGGAGCTTGGGTCACGTTCCTGATTGTTACGGGTCCGCGATGACAATTCCAAATCCCGCTGAAGCATCGTCGTCTGAAGCATCGCCGTCGCCGCGGTCAGGCCCGCGCCGCGCGGAATCCTGACGCTCGACCGCTATCTGTGGACCCTGTTCGGGCTCCTGATGTCGGTGACGATCTTCGAGGGCTACGACGTCACGATCTTCCATCTCTGCACCCCCGATATCGCGCGCAGCTTCCATCTCGACGACCGCGCGATCGGCGCGATGGCGTCGTTCGTGCGCCTCGGCGGAATGGTCGCGTTCGCGATCGTGATGTTGGCCGATCGGATCGGCGCAAGCCGATCATCTCGATGACGGTGCTGTTCTACGCGTTGTTCACGCTGCTGACGGCGCTATCCCGGGGCTCGGCACCTTCACGCTGTTTCAGAGCTGCGCGCAGGTTTTTCTGTCCGCCGAGTTCGGCGTCGCGATTATCATGATCAGCGAGGAGTTTCCCGACCGGATGCGCGGGATGGGCGTGGCGATGCTCAACATGGTCGGACTGCTGGGTGTGATCGTGGGCGGCTTGCTCTACGGCTATATCGCGGAGTCGCGATGGGGCTGGCGCGGGATGTACTTCATCGGCGTCGGCCCGCTGCTGCTGGTCGCGTCGCTGCGCCGCGGCGTGCGCGAGACCGTCCGCTTCACCGCGCTGAGCCGCACCCGCGCGGCGGGTCCGCGGAAACGCGGGGTCGTCGCAGCGCTGCGCACGGCGCTGGAGCCGCTGGGCGGCCGCTATCGCGGGCGCATTATTCTGGTGGCGCTGCTCTGGAACTGCGTCGGGTTGGTCGGTGCGCCGGCGGTAACCTTCTTCAGCCTCTACGCCAAGCGCGACCATCATTGGACCTCGGCGCAGATCGGGCGTGCGGTCGTGCTCGCCTATCTGATCGGCACACTCGGCCATCTGCTCTGCGGCCAGATGCTCGATCGGATCGGGCGCAAGGCCACGACCAGCATCTTTTACGTGCTCGGATCGATCTCGATGCTGTTCCTGTTCCGCACCGATAGCCACGCCGCGATGCTGGCGGCGATGGTCGCGACGGTGTTCGCCTTCCAGGGCGCGCGCACCGCGACCGCAACCTACTCGGTCGAGCTGTTCCCCACCGACATCCGCGCTACCTCATACAGCCTCACCGTGCAGGTGTTCGGGCAAGTCGCGTCGCTCGCCACGCCATTCGTGATCGGCGCGCTCTCCAACGCACTGGGCGGTCTCGGCAACGCAGTGACATCAGTATGTATCGGGCCGGTAATCGGCGCCGCGCTGGTATTGCTCTATGCTCCCGAAACCCGCGGCAAAAAGCTCGAGGAGCTGGCGTAATCGGGCACAGGGTAGTTTTGGAGTCGGATGGCCGGCAGGGACGCCGGCCACTACCCTGAACGCGGCACCTACATTGGGTAGGGGCCGGCCTCCGTGCCGGCCCGTGCTGTCGAAACCGCCCATCACCCTTGACCGGGCAGTGTGGTAACAAATGCCGGGAGTTGGTAGTGGTACTGCTATGCGAAGCCGCCAGACCGTAAGCGTTTCTCTTCCTCGCGAGATGTTCAGCGCGGTGGAACGGGTCCGCGAAGCTGAGCACCGCACGCGCTCCGAATTGCTCCGCGACGCGCTGCGGACTTATTTAGGCCGCCACTACCCGGCGGTCGATGCGAGTGCCGCGGATCTTCAGGCCATTCAGCGCGGACGCGCCGCCTACAAGCGTGGCGAGTATGTGACGCTCGAGGAACTCGTTCGTGGCTTGGGAAATCCACGTCACTCGTCCGGCCGAAAAAGAGCTTAGCGAAATCCCGCGGCGCGATCGTGAGCGTATCTTCAGGGGGCTCGCCGCGATGCGTACTGACCCGTTCAGTGGCGACATAGCACGGCTCAAGACCCAAGCCACCGCGTGGCGGCGACGCGTCGGCAACTGGCGCGTCTTCTTCGACCTCTATCCCGATCGGAAGCTGGTGTGGTAAGCGCAATCCGAAGGCGTACCTCCACTACGTATTAGAGACCTGACGATGCTCGACACCGTGATGGGCGCGATGCCGGCGGTCCGGCGGATCCAGTCGCTGGGCGCGCGTGCGCTGTTCCGGGTCGGTCTGACCGCGAATCGGGCGACGATCGCGGGCGCGGCGATCGGGGTCGGGGCCGCAATCGCTTTCGGAGTGGGCGCGCTGCGATGGGGGCTCGCGGCGCTTGCGATCAGCGCCGTGCTCGATGCGCTCGACGGCACCATCGCGCGCGAGTGCGCCGCGCCCAGCGCGATCGGCGGCGTGCTCGATCTCTCGTCCGATCGGCTGGTCGAAATTGCAGTAATGATAGGAATCGCGTGGCCGCGGCCCGAACTCTACTTTCCCGCGTTCGTGCTGGTCGGAAGCTGGTACGTAAATATCACGGTCTTTCTGGCGGTCGGCGCAGCGCTCGAGCGGCGCGGCCCTAAGCTCATCGAGTATCCGCCTGGAATTCTGGAGCGCACCGAAGCGCTGATCTTCTTCGCGATCCTCGCGATCGTCGAGCACACGCCCGCGCTGAGATCGCTCGGCCCGGCGCTATGCTACATTCTCACCGCGATGGAAATCGCGACCGGAATCCAGCGCCTGCGCTTCGGCTACGCGACTCTGCAACATCGGGAGTAGTGACCGGCGACCCGGGCCGGCGATCCGGGCCGGCCATCTGAACCGTTCGAGCTTCATCGCGCACTACGAATCGGCCTTGCGGAACAGTTTCAGGATCGACTCGAACGGGGCGGGCGGTGTCTTCGCGGTCTGCAGAATTTCGCGCACGTGAGCGGCGGATTTCATCCCGACCAGCGCGACGTCGATTCCCGGCGTCGAGCGTACGAACTGGACCGAACGTTGGGCGTCGGACTTGAGGCCGCCCAAAGCGTCGGCGACGACCGGCGGGAGGCCGCGGGCGAGCCGCCCCTGCAGAATCGATGCGCTCGCGCATACCGCGACGCCCATCGCTTGTGCCGCTCTCACCAGCGGAGCCGGTTCGCCCGCCACGCGCTGGTTCGGGGTCGCCAGCGCTTCGGGCATCGCGAGATTGTACGGCAGTTGAATCATCCGAAAGTGATGGTCTTGACCGCCGACCTCGGTCGCGAGTGTGACCAGCTCGTCGAGCGAGAGGTAGCCGCGATCGCCCGGATCGACGCGATAGCCGTTCCAGGTCGCGGTGCCATAGACGCCGATTTTCCCCTGCGCGACCTTGCCTTCGAGCATCTCGAAGGCGGCGCGCATCCGGGTCAGAAATTCGGGACGGCTGACACTCGAAAGCTGGCTCTCGGGATTGTGCAGGTAATAGACGTCGATAGTTTCCAGCCCGAGATTGGCGCGGCTGGTCTCGATCATCGCGTCGAGGTATCGCGGCGCGATACAGTGCGAACCCTCCACCAGCTCGTCAGGCGAGATGATGCCGGTCTTGATGAAGTGATCCGTGAACCAGGCACGCGGGTTGGCGGGCATATCGCCGTCGAAGGTGATGTAACCGCCCTTGGTCGCGACTATCGACCTCCTCGCGCCGGAGTTTTCCGCCCGCCACCAAGTCAGCGAGCGCCTTTCCGATCGCGCGCTCGCTGCGCTGGAGGCGATAGTTGACCGCGGTGTCGATCAGATTGATTCCGCCGAGGATCGCCGCGGTCACGGACGCTTCGTAAGCACGATCGGTGTCCTCGTCGGGTTCGCCGAGGTACGAGCCGATCCCGATCGATCGAGACATTGAGTCCGATCGCGCCGCGAAAATGACCGGGCATCGAGGCGAAGCGGCGCGCGTATGCGGACGTGCCGTCAGCGGTCGCAGAATTGGGAAGCATCTCAGGTAAACTCCAGCGGACTGATGTTGGGTTCGTAGAGAACCTGGACGACGTTGCCGATCGGGATCGCGAACGTAAAATGACGACGAGCCGTCGCGATGCTTCCGCAAGGGATGGACGATCTCGACCCCGTTGTTTTGCGCCCACGCGTAGCCCGTTTCAACATCGTCGAGTGTCGCCACGATAAACCCCAGATGGTCGAGGCTTTGCGCCGCGCGATCGCCGGCGATGCCCCGATGAAGCGCCAGGTTGTCGCATCCGGAGGTCAGGTAGGAATTGTCGGCGTCGGGCTCCCATACGGGCTTCATCCCGAAGACGCGCGTATAGAACTGCCGCGCGCGCTCGACGTCGGAAACCGTCAACGCCAGATGCCTGAGCCCGCGATGTTTGATCACGGAGATTCCTTGCCGACGCGATAGCCGACGACCGCCCAAATCGGATCTGATGGCGGCCCCGGACGCCGGCTGCTGTCGATCACTTCTATATTCCCGAACGCGCCGCTGTCCACAAAGTACTTCCGCACCAGTCCGACCCGCTGCTCCTCGGTGGCTTCGAGCCAGATCGCGACCGCCTTGACGTGGAACATCCGATTGGAGAACGAAACGACGAGTGGCGCGCCGGGCTTGAGCGCACGTCCCACGTCAGCGAAGACGGCAATCGGATCAATCAAGTACTGGACCGAGACCGTCAGCACGGCGCCGTCGAATTCGGCGTCAGCGAATGGCAGATGCGGATCGCGATTGACGTTGTGCACGACAATTCCGGTGAGCGCCGGGTTGTCTTCCATCTCGGCACGATTCATCCCGAGGCCGACCACGCGGACCGGCATAAGTTCGGGCGGCAGATGAGATCGCCAACTGCTCATGAGATCGAGCAGCACTGCGCGCTTGGGAAGTCGGCTGGAAAAGATTTCACCGACCTCCGCTATGGCGCCCTCATCGATGTGCACAACTTTGCGCGGAGCCGCGTAAAATATCGGGTCGTCGGATTCATCCATCCGTCGGAAGAAGCGTCGGTCGATTGGGGTGCTCATCGCGGCATGCCTCTCGGCGCTAGGCTCGGCCAGTAGAAAAACGTCAATAAAAATCACCGGTTGTGAGATTTCCGAGGAATCCGGTTACGCTGCATTGACACCATTCGCGGAGGGGCGCCTAAACTAAAACAGCTTTCCAAACGACGTTTCCGACCTGACGATCGACGCTCGTTGCGAGAGCGTGAGACGATGGTTCGCCGCGACAAAACAAACTACGTTATTCAATCCGTCGCGCATTCGCTCGACGTGCTCGAACAATTTTTCGGCGAAGGCGACGAAGTTGGGCGTAACGGAACTCTCCAAGCGCCTGAAGCTGCACAAGAATAACGTCTTTCGCCTGCTCGCGACGCTCGAGGCGCGCGGCTATATCGAGCAGAACAAGAGCAGTGAGAACTACCGGCTGGGTATCAAATGTCTGCATCTGGGCCGCCGCTACATTGACCACATGGGGCTGGTGCGGCAAGCCCGGCCGATCCTCGCCGAGGTCGCCCGAAAATGCCGCGAGAGCGCCTTCGTCGCGATCGCGCGGCGCGACGGGATCGTGCCGCTCGAGGCCGCCGAGCCCGAGGAGCAGGCGGTGAAGATCACGCCGCCGATCGGGCAGAGCCTGCCGCTGCATTGCACCGCGGTCGGCAAGGCCCATCTCGCCTTCGAGCCCGACGAGCAACTCAGCGCGATGCTGCCCGAGCATATGCGCCGCTACACCGCGCGGACTATCGTCGAGCGCGCGGAGCTGCTCGAGCAGTTGCGCTCGGTGGCGCGCGACGGCTACTCGGTCGATAGCGGCGAGTTCCTCGAGGACGTGGCGTCGGTCGCCGTCCCGATTCGCGATTACACGCGTACGGTGGTCGGCTCGTTCGCCATCGCCGGTCCCGCCTACCGGATTGGGGGCGATCGCATCAGCGCCGAAATCGTGCCGCTGATCCTCGAAGCGGGCACGCGAGCTATCCTACCGGCTCGGCTATAACGAGTAGCCCGCGCCGGAACGACTGCGCCTGGCTAATCCTGCCACCAGCCCGGTCGCCGCGACGTTGACCGGTTCGTGGTTTCGCTGTACTTTCTTCGCGTTTCCGGTCGCTATTCCAGACCAGCTTGCAGTTGATTTTTCGCCTCGCCGGATCGCCGAGGCCAGGAGCGATTAAAGCTGCGTGAAAATTCTCGTGCCCATCAAACGAGTCCCCGATCCCGCAACCACTATCCGGGTCCTGCCCGACGGTTCCGGAATCGCCACCGACAATGTCAAATGGGTGATCAACCCGTTTGACGAAATCGCGATTGAGAGGCGCTCCGGATCAAGGAGAAGCAGGCCGGCGAGGTGATGCTGGCCGCGATCGGCCAGAGCGCGTGGCAGGAGCAGCTTCGCACCGGCCTTGCGATGGGCGCCGATCGCGCGATTCTGGTCACGGCCGACACCGCGCTGGACTCGCTCGCGCTCGCGCGCGTGCTCAAGCATCTGGTCGAGGACGAAAAGCCCGAACTGGTCTTGCTGGGCAAGCAGGCGATCGATGACGACTCCAACCAGGTTGGCCAGATGCTCGCCGAGATGCTGGGCTGGCCGCAGGCGACGTTCGCTTCCAAGGTCGAAATCGCCGACGAGCAAATGCACGGTCGTCCGCGAGGTCGATGGCGGCCTTGAGACCGTCGGCTTCGCGTTGCCGGGCGTGATTACCACCGACCTGCGCCTCAACGAGCCGCGCTACGCGTCGCTGCCGGGAATCATGAAGGCGCGCAAGAAGGAGTTGAAGGAAATGCCGGCCGCGAGTCTCGGCGTCGATCTGACTCCGCAGCCTCAAGATCAAAGAGCTGAAGGCTCCGCCCAAGCGCCAGGCCGGACGCAAGCTCGGCTCGGTGCAGGAGCTGGTGCAGGTCCTCCACAGCGAAGCCAAGGTGATCTAGTGGCTAGGAACCTCTCCCCGGTCCGAACGTAACCACAGATGAACACTGATGAACACAGATCTGCGCGCAGTGGCGGCGCAAGGTTGCGGAGTTAATCACCATGGGTGACGTTCTGGTTCTCGCGGAATATCAGCACGGGCATTTTCCCAAGACCACACTGGTCGCGGTCAGCGCCGGGCTGGAGCTGGCGCGCAAGCGCAACGGCAAATGTATCGGCGTAGTGGTCGGCGACCAGGCTGATGCGCTCGCCGGCGAGCTGGCCAAGTACGGTCTCAGCAAGGTCGTCGCGCTGGAGAATCCCGCGCTGGCGCACTATCTCGCCGACGCGCACGCGCAGGCGCTCGCCGCGCTGGTGAAGAAGCTCGGCGTCGAATACGTGCTCGCGACCGCGACCGCGCTCGGCAAAGACCTGATGCCGCGGCTGGCGGCGCGGCTCGACGCGCCGATGGCCTCCGATATCGTCGCGATCGGCGACGACGGCACCGTCGTGCGTCCGATGTACGCGGGCAACGTGCTGGCGACGGTCGAGCTAAACGGGCCGGTGAAAGTCGTCTCGGTGCGTGCGACCGCGTTCGACTCGGCGAAACCGGCGGGCACGCCCGCTCCGGTCGAGAAGGTCGCCGCCGAGACTCGACGCGGCCGCGTTCAAGATGCAGTTCGTCTCCTTCAACGAGACCAAGAGCGACCGCCCGCAACTCACCGAGGCGCGAATCGTGGTATCCGGCGGACGCGGGCTCAAGTCGGGCGAGAACTTCAAGATTGTGCTCGAGCCGCTGGTCGATGAGATGGGCGCCGCGATGGGCGCGTCGCGCGCGGCGGTCGACGCGGGCTTCGTCCCCAACGACCTCCAGGTCGGGCAGACCGGCAAGGTGGTCGCGCCCGAGCTTTACGTCGCGGTCGGAATCTCCGGCGCGATTCAGCATCTGGCCGGGATGAAGGACTCGAAGATCATCGTGGCGATCAACAAGGACGAAGAGGCGCCGATCTTCAGCGTCGCCGACTTCGGCCTGGTCGCGGATCTGTTCAAGGCTGTCCCCGAGATGGCCGAAGAGATCAAAAAGCTCAAGCACGCGTAGCTATTCGTCAATTTGCCCGGCGCTGCTATCCTACTTCGAAGGGAACTGAGTCAGCGACAGAGTATTCCCGTCCGGATCCTTGAACCAGCATACTTGGGCCGCGCCGCCCGGCGTCGTCCAGATTCCGGCTTCATCTTGATCCATACCTTGATAGCGCTCGAATTTGACGCCCTTCTCCGCGAGCTTTGCCACCACCGCTTTGATATCGGCAACTGCCCAGCCCAACGCAGTGAACGGTTGCGGCGAAAGTTCCTTCACCTTCTGAAGGTGAAGCCTGGTGCCTCCCGCCGTAAAGACCACCGTGTGCCACTGGTCCACGAGTAACTCGAGCCCGAGCACGTCGCGATAGAAAACGATGGCCCGTTCGGGCTGCGTCGTTGCGAGCATCGCCACCACTTTATATTCTCCGAGCATCGTTTTGATCCTCCTCGCGATTCGCATCAGCTACCCGATCATATCCCACTTTATGCGATGGCGGTCTTGCGCTAGATTGCCAAATGATGCCGAAAAAGCGCCACTGGTTTTTCGACGACCGCAAGTATCAGGTCCGCGCCGGCACCGTGCCCGAATACGCCGACGGCCACGTTATCCGCGCGCATTCGCATCCGTGGCATCAGTTGGTTTATGCCTCCCAAGGCGTGATGACGGTACGGACGCCGGAAGGGGCGTGGGTCGTCCCCACCCATCGCGGCGTATGGGTTCCCGCCCGCACGCGCCACTCCATCCAGATGTCCGGCGCCGTGTCGTTGCGCACGCTCTATCTGGTGCCCAGTCTCGGCAAATCACTGCCCGACCGATGCCGCGCGATCGCAGTCTCGCCGCTGCTGCGCGAGCTGATTCTGCGCGCCGTCGAGCTCGACCGCCTGAGCGTTCGCATCCGGGCAGAGAAGCATCTGATCTCCGTTCTGCTGGATCATCTCCAGGTGATGCAATCCGAAGCGGTCCATCTGCCGCTGCCGGCGCGCCCAACGCATCGCCGCTCTGCTCCAGGACCAACCCTCGGACGGCCGATCCCTCGTCGAGCTGTCCAGGATTGCGGGCGCAAGCAAGCGCACGATCGAGCGTCTGTTCAAGCTCGAGACTGGTCTGGGCTTCGGCAAATGGCGCCAGCAGGTCCGCCTTGGCCACGCGATGCGCCTGCTCGCCGCCGGCGAGCCCGTAACCGCGGTGGGCCTCGATGTTGGTTACGACAGCACCAGCGCCTTCATCTCGGCGTTCCGATTAACTTTCGGCCAAACCCCCGGCCATTATTTCCGCGCCGCGCCCGGTTGACCCTGCCATCCCCGCGCTTCCAGATCTTCTCCCGCTCAGTTGCGGGAGAAGAAAAGCGGGCCGCACCGAGCGGCCCGCGAGGATGAGGGTGACCGTTCCTCGAATTGCGCCGTCACTCGCTCGGCGCAGGGTGCGGTACCTTGGGCGGGTAGCGCGAGGGGTCGATGGTTCGCGAAAAGCAGACGTGTCCCGAAGGATGGTTCCAGGTCGTGTCTACGCCGCCCTCCGTCGAGGTCCACCGCGGCAGGCTGCGTGCAGCGTCCGGGTCGTTGGTATCGAAGTCCGCACAGAGTTGAACGACGTGACGCCGGCAATCCGGAACCCGTACGGCGCGTCGTTGCCCGGGTCGTGCGGCGGAACATAGCCCGAGACGTTGTCGGCCAATTGATCGAGCGACGCAGGCAGTGCCGCCTTGTTCTGCCAGTACGTGAGGATCTCGCGCTGGATAGACTGGAGGGCCTCCACACGCTTTAAGTCCAAGCGCCCAAGATGCGACCGCGCCGGCGATCCCGCCAACGCAAATCCGGCAATGACGATCACGCCCGCCAGGGCACAGACCGCGTAGGCCAACGCGCGCGTCGCGAAAGGCAGCCGGCCGGGCTCGCGCCGGAGCGCGCCCAGGTAGAAGACCAGCACGGCTCCGGCGATCCCGAGAATCGCGGCGACCTTCAACAGCAACCGTAGCGTAAGGTCGCCGCCCAGAAAGAAGTAAACCAGGACCGACAGATCAATCAGCGCGAGCAGCCCCGCCAGGAACAGTGTCAGATAGATCGGACACGTCCGGATCCAAAGCCGGCGCTTTTCCGGATTCGCACTGAAATCGATTTCGATCGACCGCCACGCCCACGCATAGGCGGGAAAGAAAATGACCACCATCGAGACGCCGTACCGGATCGAATCGTGAACGTCGAACTGAACGTCGGTCGGATCGGGCAGCGCAAGGTTGACGAACTGAAACAACAGCATGAGTGCGCCATAGATGCTCACGTACAGAGCGACGACCGCGAGCAGATGGATAAACACATCCCACGGAGTGCCCTTGGTGGTCTGATCGCTCATGCTACCGTTGATGCACGGCCGCCGCGGCGAACCCCTCTTCCAAGCTGAATCGTGGCGCCATTCGATCGCTTGCCCTTGCCCAATTCACATTCCGGCCTGGAGCCGCGCCATGAGCGCAGGCCCGTGATGCATGACGATGCGCGAGAGCGCGAACAGCAGCCCGAAAAATGCGCCGAAGATCCCACCGTTGACGCGGATCCAGTCCAGGTGCGTGCGGGTCTTCGATTCGATCTGAATTCTAATCTGATCGTCGGAAAGCAGCGCCAGGTTTTCCCGCACCATGTGCGATATCTGCCCCGGCTCGCATCGACCGCCCGCCGCACCACCTGATCGATCATCCTGCGCGCAAGCTGATGGCCGTAGCTCTCGGGGTCGTGAAGCTGATGACCGAATTCGTGGATAGCGCTTTCAATCGTCCCACCAGCTCGGGGTCTTTGCGCAGCTCCGGCAACCGCCTGCGCAGATTGGCCGCGATCCGTGCGGTCAATACGTCCGCTCCCAGGCCCCGGACGACGGCGTAGATCCGCGTGAAGGTCTTCGGCAACGCCTTTCTCAAAATCGATTCGAGGACATCGCGCTGCTCCGGCGACTCCAGATATTCGACCGCACGGCTCAGGATGCGCTCGAGTCCTGCTTCCCCAAGCAAGTGGTCCAGTTTGACCTCCTCGAGAAAGGAGCCCAACCGGCCGACGAGTTCCATTTCGTGCAGCTTGCGCCCGATCATCTGTGGCGTCAGCCATTCGTTCTCGATCGTCGCGGCGATTCCTTCGATCAGTTTCTCCCGGTTCCGGGGGAGCACACCCGAGTTCGGGAGATACCAGCGCCGCTCGAAGATCATCTTGAGCGCGATGTAATCGCATAGGCCGCCAATCAGAGCCGCCTCCGCCATCGAAACTGAAATCTCGGCCGGCATTTTCCAGCGCGTAGACGTGAGAATAACCCAGCTCGTGACGTAAACCAGGGCGGAGAATGCCAACGTCAGGTCGCCCTTGTGCGAAAGGAAGAACTCACTGAAACCGGACTTATGCGGTGCCCGGCGGCCTGATTTGTAAGTCATAGGTTTGGAATTCTGGCCCTCTCGCGAGGCGACCTCCATCCGGGCTGTGGACTGTCTGTTCGTTTGAGATTCCGGATCCAAAAAAGCCTCGGCAGCTGTTCGACCGCTCGGCTGCTGGAGAAGCGGCTTAGGACCGGGCACTACCAATCGGCTGGCCTTCGCGCGGGCGGGATTTCAATCGCCGGCGCGCTCGAAAGCCGCAGCGGCGACGAGGAATTGAGGACCGCATCCTCTGACCCGTCCTCCATCGGACCGCGCCCTGAAACACGATGTCCGCCAAGTCCAGTGGACCGAGACACTGATCGCCGCAGAACATAGAGCCTGACTGCCCGGCGCACGTCATTTCTAGTTTCACAAATCTGGGAAGCGCCGGCTTTCAGAAGTTCTGAACCCTCCGCCAATCCACCTCTTCCGCCGCAGATGATCGTCAAGCCGGGCGAATCCAGTTTGAGACGGCGCACCAATTCCGCCGCGGCTGGAGCGTACTCGCTCATTGTGCACGACAGAAACACCAGGTCCGGAGCGTAACGCTTGACGACCTCACAAATCTCCGCCGGTGATTTGCTTTCATCCAGAAAGTTTGCCGTCGCTCCCGCGCGGCGCAGGAGATCAAGTAACATTTGCAGACCCAACCTATGACCCTCGCCGGGCACGCAGACGCCGAGTATTCGGAGTCTCCACGCCGCTCTCGGTTTTCTAAACCTGTTCCCAAGCTCCTTCACCAGCGCCACTGTTGTATCGTTGATCAATCGCTGATTTTCCTGGCTGATGTGATTGTCCGCCCGTTCCTCGCCGGCCAGGCTCACAGCCGGAATAAGAACATCGTCGAAGGTCGGCTCCAGACCATGTTTATCGGAATAGTGGATCGCGATATTTCGCGCGCCTGGCACGTCGAGCTCAAGCAGGCTCCGATAATAATCGTTGCTGTCTTCCAAAGTGCCGTCCGCGCCCAGCAACACTCCCAGAAACCCGAGCGCGGGAATGTAGTCACCGGCGACCTTCAGGCAAGCCGTCAAAGACGTCGCAAGCAGCAGTCCCGGCAGTCCCCACAGCCATGACCAAAACATCGCCGAGACCAGTAATGACAGCGGCGACAAGCCAATTCCACGGCCGATCAGAAAAGGCTCAACCAGATAGCCCACCGCCTGATCGGCAATGACAAAGGATCCGAGCACCTGGAACGATTTGCCCCATCCCGGAAATACCGCGAACGCGACCAACGTCGGCAACAACGCCGCGACTGGCACGCCGACGTAGGGGACAAAGCGCAGCAGGGCCGCAAGGGCGCCCCACAGCGCCGGGTTGGGCAAGCCGAGCACCCACATCGCCGCCCCGATGGCCAACCCGTAGCCAAGGTTAATCAGGAAAAACAGTAAGAGATAATGGCCGACCGCTTCCGCCGCGGTCGCAATCCCTTCCGCCGAAAGTGTTATCCGGACGCGTGCCGTAAGCCGCACTAGGCGGTCGCGCAAATCTTTGCGGCCGTAAAGCAGAAAGAACAATAGAACGACGATGAATAAGCCTTCGATCAGGCCTGACAGTATCGGCACAAACGGCCTGATAACCTGGGCCGGGCCGAACCCGTCAGCAGACTGTTGGACCATGGCGGAAGGAGTCGATCGTCTTGGCTTGATTGCCGGCTTTTGTATTTGCTGCTCGACGTTTTTGACGCTGTCTTCAATCTGTTGCAGCCAATCCGGCGTACTTCCTCTGAGCGCTGTGATCTTGGTCGCGATATTGTCACTGTAGTCGGTCATTCGAACCGCAACTGAAGTGAGCTCGATAGTGAGGAAATAGCCGATGCCGGCAATCAGCACTACGGCTGTCACAACCACCAGGAGCGAGCTGCCCAGGCGTCCCACGAAGCGCTCCAGGCGGCTTGCAATCGGGCTGAAGAATACGGCCAGCAGCGATGCCACTGCGAGCGGGATCAATATATCTCTGGCAAGATAGAGAACGGCCGTCGTTACGATTACCGCCAGAATCGGTTGCGTCGCGCCGCCTGACTCGGCACCGTCGTCGCGATCGCTGCCGTTGGGCAAGTAAGGTGTCGAGGGTGTTTCCAAACCACTGACACCAGGAATCTTCAGGTCGTGACCCCAGTTGGAGGTCTCACGGCAGCATTACTCACGATCCCGACCAGCAACGCGGCCAGACCTGCGATTCCAAAAGCCTGCCACCATGGGAGCCACTGATGGAGCAAGAAGATCGAGGCGCACAAAATGCATAGCGCGCCGCTGATCATCACGGCGACTATCGTCAGCCGCGCCAGCGTTTTGGATATTTGCAGGTCCAGAGCCGCCCCCGTGCTGATTTGAAACATTTGGGCCTCGGACCGAAGAATGCGCGATACGTCGTCCACCGCCCTTTCGATCAAGGTCGGCCAATCAGCGTACCCGGTGGGCGTCCCGTCAATCGGTAGAGGATCTTTCTCTGCCATCGTGTTCACCGGCTTCGCGTGAGGAACGTATCGAAAGCGCAAAGCCCAGCACTGCGGCGATCAGGATTGGGCCGGTCGCGCGGCTATTGATGGTTGAGCCAATGAGAAAGCCCAAGGCGCCCGCCACCAGGGAAGCGGCAACCGCGTGGTTCTCGAGCAGATGGTCCGGGCGAAGGTCGCTTTCCGCGCGTTCGACTTTCGCGTTGACCTCAGTCAAAGTGTCGCGTAAGTCCTGGCGAGCCTCGTCGCGCTCATCCTGATTTTTGGAAATTTGTTCTTCCGTCGTCATGCCTGCCACTACCGTGTTTCACGCGGTCTTGTCCCTTGCTGTTATGGCTACCGGCCACCATTCCCACGATCAGGCTGGTCGCCACGCCGCGCAGCGCAATCCGGCCGACGATTGCGAGCATCGCCAAACCGAAACGGCCGTTAAGTCCTTTACCGAGAACGAATCCCGCCGCGGTGGCAATCGCCAGCGCGGTGAGGGGCTCGTCCCGGACGTACTCGCCCACATCCCGATGCCGCGCGGCGCCATTGGCTGAATTATTCACGAAACATCAGACCCGGTCAGAATACACGCCTTACGATCTGCGCAGCGACGTAACCGATCGCAAACGCGGCTGCGATGGCTATCCACGGTTCACGGCGAACGAAGTCACCAAGACCAAGGTCGATGTCGAGGCCCTTTTCCTGAGCGAATTGCTGTGCCGCTTCATAGCCGTCCTTGACTGCCTGGCTGGCAGTCTCGGCGGCCCGCCGACCCTGATCCATTGCCTGGCGCACCGTAGAACTTGCAACATCTTCAGATGCCATCGTTGTCACCTCATCGCCTGTCAGTTGTATTACCGGCCCGGTCGCTATTTCACCGCGCTCTTGCCCGCGTGATAACGCCCGCAAGGGACGCGCACACTTCGTAGCTTCATTACGAGGACGGAGGGTTCCATCGTGACGATCCCGATGGTCTCCCCAACTCTCAAACTATATCTAATGCGATCGTGCCGCCATGCAGATTCGGTTATATGGAGAACCAAGCGGGTCGAACGACAGGAACAATGCCGTTTGGGGACACTCCTGGATTGATGCCATCCTTTCCGGGCAGGCGTACACGTCGGCGACGGGTGCAGATCACCGACCAGAAAACCGGCGGGCCGCGTCGCCCCAGCGCATGCGGCCCGCGCAGATGAGGGTGACTGCCTCCTCGCCCATCCCCTCGATTTCGGCCGCGCGCTCTGATTAAACCTCATTCATGATGCCGAGATCTCGACGCACTCCCGCGCCCTTCCGGAGCGCCCGATGAACCACGAAATTACCCGCCCGATCCTGTGGAATGTCCCGCCGGCGTTTGTCGTGATCATGTACGGTCTGCTCGCCGTATGGATGGCCGCGACCACGATCGCGATCTTCCGCTGGTACCGCATCATCCGGCTCGGCACGCCCGATGACCGCCTCGACCAGCCCCTCTATCGCGCGATGTCCGCGCTCCGCGACGCCTTCGGCCAGGGCGTCGTGGTGCGTGAATCGTGGGGCTGGATGCACTACAGCTTTTATGTCGGCTTCGTCGGGCTCTTTATCGGCACCACGATCGTGCTGATCAACAGCGATCTGCGCGAAGTGCTCGCGCTGTTCGGAATCCCGCTCTACTTCTACTACGGCGATTTCTACCTGGTCTTCAAAGCCGCGATGGACACCTTTTTTCTGATGCTGATCCTGGCGGTGCTCGCGGAGGGCGCGCGCCGCCGCTTCCGCAAGCCGGCGGTGCTCAATCTCCCGCCCGAGACCAAAATGCTCGACAACTTCGAGAACCGGCTCGGCTACTGGTTCCCGATGTCGATGATGGTGCTGGTCGCGCTGACCGGCCTGATGCTCGAAGGGGCGCGGATCAACGCGGAGAAGCCCGACTTCACCGAATGGGCTTACGTCGGCCGCACGGTCGGCGCGCTCGAAGGCGCGCTCGGCGCGGGCCCGACCTACCATCGATTCCTCTGGATCGTCCACGTGCTGCTGGTCTACGGCCTGCTGTTCTGCTTCCCGTTCACCAAGCTGCGCCATTTCTTTATCGCGCCGGTCAATCTCTTCTTCCGCAATCTGAAGCCGCGCGGCCGCCTCGCGCCGATCAAGGACTTCGAGACCGCCGAGACTTTCGGCGTCGCGCAGGTCGAGCAATATACCTGGAAGCAGATGCTCGACATGGCCTCGTGCCTCAAGTGCGGGCGATGCACGATCAACTGCCCGACCGTGAGCACCGGCAAGTCGCTCAATCCCAAGTTCCTCGTAATCGAGCAGCGCGAGCATCTGCTCGCCAAGGCGCCGAGCCTGATCGCGGCCCGCGCAGCCAACGGCGACGGCGCCGCAGCCGCGGCCGAATATAAAGGTCCCGACATGATCACCGAAGTTGCGACCGAAGCGGCGGTCTGGGGATGCACGAGCTGCGGATGGTGCGAAGAGGGCTGTCCGGTCGGGATCGAGCACATTCAGCGCATCGTGGACATGCGCCGCTATCAGGTCCTGATGGAGAGCAAGTTCCCGAGCGAGGCTACCGGCGCGTTCAAGGGCATCGAGAATCAGGGCAATCCGTGGGGACTCGCGCAGGAGAAACGCGCCGAATGGGCCAACGGCCTCGAGATCCCGCAGATGGCGGAACTCGAAGATTCCTCCGATATCGACGTGCTGTACTGGGTCGGATGCGCGGGGTCATACGACGAGCGCAACCAGAAAGTCAGCCGCTCATTCGCGAGCCTGATGAAGCAGGCCGGCGTGCGCTTCGCGATTCTGGGCACCGAAGAGAGCTGCACCGGCGATCCGGCGCGCCGCCTGGGCAACGAATATCTCTACGCGACGGTCGCGGGTCAGAACGTCGAGACGCTCAACCGCTACAAGCCGCGCCGGATCGTTACCCAATGCCCGCATTGCTTCCACAATCTCAAGAACGAATATCCCGACTTCGGCGGCAACTACCATGTGATGCACGAGGGCGAATTTATCGAGGAGCTGATCGCGGCCGGCCGCCTCAAGCCGCGTAACGCCGTGAATGCGCGCATCACCTACCACGATCCGTGCTACATGGCCCGCCACAACCGCAAATGGGACGGCGCGCGCGCCGCGCTCGGCGCGATCCCGGGCGCCGAGCTGACCGACGTCGAGCAGTCGAAAAATCGTACTTTCTGCTGCGGCGCCGGCGGCGGCTGCTTCTGGAAGGAAGAGCACGAAGGCACCCGCATCAACCAGAAGCGCTTCGACCAGTTGAGCGAGGCCAAGCCCGAGGCGATCGCCGTCGGCTGCCCGTTCTGCATGACGATGCTCGAGGACGCGGTGAAATCCCGCGCATTGGAAGACAAGCTCCGCGTCCGCGACCTCGCCGAACTGGTCGCCGAATCAACGGGCGCGCAGACCAAGTGACACCGCGCCGAATCGCGAAGCGCATTTCCTTGCCGTCCGGCGCCGCGGTAGCCTGTTGCATAACGGAGAAGGCGGCCAGATCGCTCCGCGTAGATTCTTCGCCTTCGGAGGGCCTCGGCTCAGAATGACAGCAGCGGCGCGCGCCCTTATGTCATCGCGCGCTCTTTTTCTGTCATCCTGAGGTGAGCACGGCGAAGCCGAAGGATCTACGCGAAGCGATTATATTTTGCTTGAGTTGCGCAGAGCCTCCCCAGCAAGGAGAAACCCGAAATGACGCTCTCCTCAACGCTTCAACCCGTACCGCCGCTTCATCCGCACAATCACGGCTTTGAATGGACGCCGATCAGAGGTCCGTTCCGCCGGATCACCGACGAGCAGGCGCGATCCTACAATGAGCGCGGATTCTTCCTGCTCAAGGATGTCCTCGATCTTAAGACCGTCGCGCGCGTCACCGCGGCGATCGATCCGTTCGAGGTGCGGGGCGAGGACTTTCTGCGCACCCTGCCGGACAAGCGGATGTTCATCGCGCAGGCGGACGGAATCACCTTCACCACCCATTTGGTTAAGCTCTCGCCCCTGCTGCGCGACTTCTCGGCCAGCCATCTGTTCGTAGACTTATGCTGCGACCTGATCGGTCCCGATGTCCGGCTCTACTGGGACCAGGCCGTGTACAAAAAGCCCGAGTATCCCAAGCCGTTCCCGTGGCATCAGGATAACGGCTACACCTACGTCGAGCCTCAGGCCTATCTCACCTGCTGGATCGCGCTCAACGACGCGACGCTCGACAACGGATGTCCGTGGGTGGTCCCCGGCGGCCATCTGCGCGGCACGCTGGCCCATCGCCTGAGCAAGCTCGGCTACGTCTGCCGTGAAGAGGACGGACCCGAGGCGACAGCCGTCGAGGCGAGCGCCGGCAGTATCGTGGTGTTCTCCTCGCTCACGCCGCATCGCACCGGCCCCAACACGACCAAGGCCGTGCGCAAGACCTATATCCTGCAGTATGCGCCGGACGGCGCGCGCGTGGTGGATACCGGCGCCGCGTGCGACGCGCCCGATCGCCAATTCCTGATCGCGAAAGACGGCCGCGCGACCGCGCTGCAAGCTTGAAGAAAATTTGAGGGGGCACAGGCTTCGAGCCTGCGCTTCAGATCGGTCGCCGGGATCCTACATTCCGCCGGCGGCAACGGCGGATTCGACCGCGACCGTGCGCATGCCGCGAAACTTGGTCCGCGTGGGAGCGTGACGCTTCAACTCGACATGGTAGAGGTCCCCGAATTGCGAGATCGCCGGCTTCCGCTCGGCCGCCATCACACGATGGATCCCCAAGTCGGGCAACGACGCCAGCAGGGTCTGGTAGCGTTGCGTCACCTGATCGAACAGCGCGCGTAGCCGCGGCGAAACCTCGTGATTCGTACCGAGCTTCTGGCTCAGCGGATTCACGTACTGGCCCTCATACAGAATCGCGAAATGCAGATGCGGCCCGGTTGACAGGCCGGTCGATCCGACCCATCCGATCACCTGCCCAACCTTCACGTATCCGTCCGGCCTGACCTCCGAGCTGATCCGGCTCAGATGACCGTAGATGCTGACCATGTCGTGGTCATGCGCGAGCCGCACGCAATTGCCGAGTTCGCCGGCCCATCCCGAGGACTCGACCTTGCCGTCGGCTATCGCTTTCACGGGCGTGCCGTACTGTGCGACCAGGTCGATTCCGACGTGCGGGCGATACTTATGCAGGATCGGATGCCATCGAGCGGACGCGAATCCCGAAGATATGTACTCGAACGGCAGCGGGAAGCGCAGCGTCTGGGGTCCCAGCGCCTTGCCGCTCTCGTCGTACATATGCTCTCGGCCGTGTTCGTCGCGGAATGCAAAAGCGTCCAGCGTGTGCCCACCGACCGTCACCTGCGCCGCTTCCAGGTCGCCGGGCATCCGATGGGTCCCGTCGCGGCTGATCACCTCGCTGTAGATAAGCTTCATCCCGGCACCGGGTGGTAGAGCCTCAACCGGCCGATTGTCCCGGAAGGCATCCTGGAGCGATTCGACCACCGGCTTCGGAATACCTCTTCGCGCGACTTCTTTGTCAAAATCATCGCGAATTGCGAACGCGACACTGATCGGCTTGACGACGTATTGTATCGGCCGCTCGCCGGTCAGAACGACGCCGTTACCGAAGCCCTGCTCGACCAAGCTTGAGTTGTTGTCCAGATCGTATCTGAATCCGCGCAGGTCGCCGGTCTCGGATCTTTATAAAGACTGATCAGCCGGCCGCTGGAGAGCAGCCGGGTGTGAGCAGTTCCCTCGAAGACGTCGCTCCAGCGAGTGGCCTCGGATGAACTCAGGCCCGCTTCTTCGAGAAAGCGGGCCACTCGCACGGACCGATCAAGGGTGAACCGGATAACGATCGGGTCGGGGGCGGGTTCTTCGGAATCCCCGACCTCGGCCTCGGGATAGTCCCAAGCGTCGGTTCCGGCGTCCGTGACGTCTTCCGAAGCGGCGGGCTGGGATGCGATCGTAGCGACCGCGTCGTCGGCCCGGATAGTATCGCGCACCGCATGCACAAAGAGCCGCAGCGCACCGCCCGTTGCCACCAAGGCAACGACCACTGCCGCTACGACCCAGGCAGGGCCGCTGCTCCTTCCCCGCAGACTCATCGACGGTTGAAACTAGGCGATCACGGCCCCGAAATCAACCCCTAACCGATGCCCACCAAAAGGTCAGTCCAGACTCGCTGCGGCCTCTGCTCACGCTTGATCAATCCGCAATGAAGTATCAGTCTAGCTAATAGCAATCATGGCTGTGGCAGCGCTCGATTTCGGACGGCGACGGATCGGTATCGCGGTGGCGGAAGAGAATGATTCCATAGCCTATCCGGTCGGCGCCGTCGAACGGCGATCCCATCGGCACGACTTTGAGGCTTTGCGCGCGATCCTGTTCGCCCGCGACGTTCGCTCCGTGGTGGTGGGATTGCCGCTCAACATGGATGGCAGCGAGGGGCCGCAAGCAAGGGCCGCCAGGAACTTCGCTCGCCTGCCGGCGAAGCCGATCGCGCTGCCGGTCGAACTTTACGATGAGCGGCTGAGCAGCTTTGAGGCCGAAGAACGCCTGCGCAACGCGTCCGGTCGCTCCGGCCGGATCGACAAAGCAGCCATCGACGCGGTCGCGGCGGCGGTTATCCTCGAAGGCTGGCTCCAGTCCCGGCGCGCGCCGGGTCGTGCCCGCCGGGATAGCTCCGTCCCCCACCATATCGCGTTAGTATGATCGAAGGGCCGGCCCTCGTCGCTTGCGAGGTGCTATCGACCGCTCAGTGCGCCTCGTCGCGCCCCGAGTGAACCCGGGCAAATCCCAACCTGGCAAATCGCAACTTGGCAGATCCTGATGACCCGCAAACTCGCCATCATTGCCGCATCGTTGGCGCTCGTGGCGCTCATCGGCGCAACGTTCGGCTACTACTTTCGTGTTGCCGCCCCGGTGTTCCAGCCGCCGCGGATCGTCTCGATCAGGAAGGGCGAATCGCTGCGCAGAATCGCCGGCCGGCTCGCCGCCGCCGGAATCATACCGTAACCCAGTCCCGCTGGTTCTGTGGGCCAAGTTCACCGGCGTTTCCGCCCGCTTGCAGCCCGGCGATTATGCCTTCCACGGTGGCGAGCCCGTGGCCGACGTCATGCTCCATCTGGTGAACGGCGACTTCTCTCCGTAAGCGTAAGGATCCCGAAGGTCTCACCGTCCATCAGATCGCCGAGCGGCTGGAACAGGACGATCTGGTGTGCGACAGCCAGTTCGAGAAGGCCGCGCGCAGGGCCGCTCGTAACGGCGCTGGGGCTGGAACCGTTGGGCGCGGAGGGATACCTGTTTCCGGCCACGTACCGATTCTCGCCGTTCGCGGCGCCGATAGGATTCTGGCCGCGATGCTCACGCGGTTTTACGCGACTCAGACGCCTGTGGTCGAGGAGCAGATGTTCCGGCTGCGGAATCAGCGCGCGGGAACTGGTCACGCTCGCTTCGATAATCGAGAAGGAAGCCAAGGTACTCGCCGAGCGGCCGCTGATCGCCGGCGTGTTCTACAACCGGCTGCGGCTCAACATGCCGCTTCAATCCGATCCGACCGCCCAGTATAGTCTCGATGGAGAGATTTCGCGGGCGGCCATCGCCGTGCATACCCCCTCGGCTTTCAATACCTATACTATCATGGGCCTGCCGCCGGGTCCGATCGCCAACCCGGGGATCGAATCGATCCGGGCGGCGCTCTATCCGGCCGCGACCGATTATCGTGTATTTTGTCGCCCGCAATGACGGCACGCACATGTTTTCGCGCACCTTGAGCGAGCACGAGCGCGCAATCGCCGCGATCAGCGCTGCGAGCCAAATCCGCCGCGTCGATCTCGAACACAATCGCGAGCAACCCGCGCGCGCCGGTCACGCCGCGAGTCAGATCAAATGACCGGGAATGGTCGTGACCCCGGTCGACAAGAGTCCGGTTGAAATGATCGGTAGCGCACGTTCGCGGCTGGCGCTGAATTGCCGCGACCGGTGCGGCGATCCGCGCGACTCGCGCCTGCGCTAACCGCGTTGGCGCTCGCTCGGCGCTCGCGCCGGTCAACGGATGGACCGGATCCGCTTCGGCTCCGAGCTGGCGCCCGCAATCCTCGCGGAGTTGCGCGTCGCGTTTGACCGCCGTCGGAGTGATCGGTCTCGCGCTTGCCGCGACGCTCGCGGCCGGGCCGCGCGCCGCGCTGGCAGATTTCGTCTCGGCGGCCGAGCGCGTCGATACGATCGTAAACGCCCGCCAGGAAATCCTCACGCTGGCGACACTGACCGATCCGTCGCTCCCCGCGCTCGGGCCGGCCGCCGCTCTTTCCAATCCTCTGGGGCCGGGTCAGCGAATATCTGGATAATTTTTCGCCCACGCGCGCGTTCCGCTTCAATCTGGGCCGCCCGATTGCGCTGGGTTCGGCGCTGTCGCTCGCGATCTGGTCGTCTTCGGCTTCGCGATGATGGCGCTCGTGCGGCCGCCGTTGCCCGAGGCTGCTCAGGCGCGCGAGCTGCGTGAGATGGCGCGCGAGCTCGAAGATTCTCCCACCGGCGAAGGCCGCGCGCTCGCCAAGGCCCTGCGCGATGCTGCCGACGCGCTGGAGAATAACCAGCTGCCGCCCGAGCGCAAGCTCAAGATGCTCGCCGACGTGACGCATGATATCGATCGCCTCAAGCCGCCAACCCCGCCCCAATCCGGAAAACCATCCGACAAGTCCGGGCAGAACTCCGGCGGCAAGGGTAGCTCGGGCCAGAACGGCGCAGGATCGGGAAACGGCACGGGGAACGGCGCGGGAGCCGGGACCGGCAACGGCAAAAACACCAACGCCGGGGCCAGCGGTTCCGGCCCCGGGCAAGAAAAACAACCAGCAGATTGCCGATCTGCAAAACGAACTCGCGAAGGCCAAAGAGCAAATCGAGAAGGATTCCGCGCCCAACGGCAATTCGATTCCCAAGCCCGCGCCCGGCGACAAGCCTGGCAATGCGCTGACCCCGGGCCAGAATCCCAATCAGCCCGGCGCGGCCAATCGAGCCGACGCGGCCGCGCAGAATAATGCGCCAAAGCCCGGCCAGAACGGCTCGCCCCAGGACAAGTCCGGTCCCGGCGGCGACCAGACCGCGAACAACGACAAGGGCTCTGATAAGGGCGACACCAGGCTCGGCCAGTTTCCCGCGCCGGTCCGCTATGACAGATTCTACAAGCCGGGCGAAAAGGGCCCGCCGATCGAGCTGCGCGACGCGCGTTACGTCGTGTTCCGTCTCCCCTCCGCGCCAAGTTCCAGCGGCGGCGGGAAAACGGTGCTGGACACCGAGCGGCCCGAAGCCAGCGCGCCGTACTCAAACGCGCCGCTCAAGGCCGAGCAACTGGAGGCGACGCCCGACGAGCGGCAACTGGTGCCGCCGCGCTATCGCGATTTGATTCAGTAGGCTGATCGGATCAAGGCCGTCGTTCGACCGGAGCCGATTGAGAAGAAGGAGCACGGATGGGAGCTGCTGCGAAGACATCTACCGACCAGCGCTTTGCCGAACGGATCGCGGAATTTCGCGACGTCTTCACCCGCGCCGAGGCCGAAGTCGGCCGCGTGATCGTCGGTCATCAGGCGGCGGTGCGCAAGGTGCTGACCGCGCTGTTCTGCGGCGGCCACGTACTGATCGAAGGCGTCCCGGCCTCGGCAAGACCTTGATGGTCAAGACCGCGGCCGAGGCGCTGGGACTCAGCTTCAAGCGGATCCAGTTCACGCCCGACCTGATGCCCTCCGATATCGTCGGCACCCAGGTCCTCACCGAAGTCGACGGGCGGCGCGAGTTTCAGTTCAAGGCCGGCCCGATTTTTGCGCACATCGTGCTCGGCGACGAGGTCAATCGCGCCACGCCCAAGACCCAATCCGCGCTGCTCGAAGCGATGGAAGAGCGGCAGGTCACCGTGCTCGGCACGACCTACAAGCTCGATCCGCCCTTCTTCGTGCTGGCTACCCAAAACCCGATCGAGCTCGAAGGAACCTATCCGCTGCCCGAAGCCCAGATGGATCGCTTTCTGTTCAAGGTCGTAATCACTTCGCCCAAGCCCGAGGAGTTGCGCGAAATCCTCAACCGCACCACCGGCGCGACCACTTACCAGATCAAGCCGATCTTCGATCCGGGCGAGGCGCCGGCGATGATCGAGCGGCTGAAGGATCTGGTGCGCAAAGTAATCGTGGCCGAGCCGCTGGAGCGCTACGTGATCGGAATCATCGCGGCCTGCACGCCCAGCGGCCCCGGCGCGCTGCGGAGATCTCGCAATACTTGCGCTTCGGGCCGAGCCCGCGCGGCGCGCAGGCCTTGATCCTGTGCGCCAAGGTCAGCGCCCTGATGGATGAGCGGGTGACGATCAGCTACGACGATATCGACGACGCGCTGGTGCCCGCGTTGCGCCATCGCTTGCTGCGCAACTTCCAGGCCGAGGCCGAGAACGTCAGCACCGAGTCGCTGCTCGAGCAGGTAACCAAGCGCATCAAGCGCCCATCACGGTCGTAGCGCGCCGAGTGGGGCAACTCGCGATGAAAAAAGCCTCCACCAGCCACCGTCATTCTGAGCGAAGCGAAGAATCTCAGGCCAGCCACCTTCGCAAAGCGCACCTCGCACGCTTACGCGTTGAATGGCGTGACGCCCAATCTATGCGCTAACCTGTGACTTGATGCGCCCCGACATCTCAGTGCTGGACTCAGACGGTCGAGCCATTTTGATTGTGGAGGTAAAGAATAGGGCCGCCACGTCGCCGGAATGGGCGGTGGAATTTCGCAGAAACGTGCTCGCGAAATACCTTGGGCCGCCCCCGCCTTTCTTTCTGCTGGCAACCCCGGATCGCTTCTATTTTTGGAAAAAGCGCAGCGGAAGATCTCGGCTGGTCGAGCCGGACTTCGTCGTCGAGCCGAACAGTTTTCTCAAGCCCTATTACCCCACAGGTGCAGCGAGAGCGAATCCTCTTTCGGAATACGCACTCGAGTTCGTTGTAGGAAATTGGCTTCGATCCCTCACCCACAACGGGACCGGCGAGGGTGACTCCACGCGGTGGCTTTCGGCGTCGGGGCTCCTGGAAGCGATTCACGGTGGTCGCGTCGTACTTGAGCCCGAGGCATGAAGGTCTATGTTGAGACGAATTTCCTCGTCGAAGTCGCCCTCGCACAGGAGGAATGTGTCAGTTGCGAGGAGATTCTTTCGCTCTCCGAAGCGGGCCGCACGCAGCTGATATTTCCGGCTTTTTGTATCCCCGAAGCGTACCACGCACTCGTCGGCAGGCACCTCGATCAGCTCGATTCTCTAATCAGCTCGACGATCAGCTGGTGCAACTCCAGAGATCGGCAACATTCATGGCGCGCCCCGAATTGGCTGCGGTTCAGAGAAGTTTGACGAACAGCACCCAGGTCGAGGAGGCTCGGTTCCGGAATTGTGTGAATCGGCTCACTGCAGCCGCGAGAATAGTCCCATTGACGCTGGAAGTATTGAGACTGTCACATTCGTTTCAGAACAAGAGCGGCCTAAAGCTGCCCGATTCACTGGTGCTTGCCTCGGTAGTCCTCGACTTGCAAGATTCGCAGGACGACGACGCATGCTTCGTGACCCGCGACAAAGACCTCACAGAGATCCGGATATTAAAAGTGATCTCCGTTCCCTCAAGTGTGAACTCAAACACCGGTTCGTAGCTGGGTTAAGCTACATCCGTGCGCACACGCCCAAGAGTTGAAAGGAAGTGGTGGCTGCACCGCGCGGGGTCCCCGGGCGTTTCTAATGACCTGCTCTCAATCAGCGGAGCTAGGCTCCGGATGCTCTGGCTGCGCATTGCCCGCGGCCGAAAGTGTTCAAGCTTCTGAGCCCTCTTCCATACAGAATCTGAGAGAGAGACTAAACAGGAATCGCTGACTCGAATTCCATGCTCGGACTACCAGTCGAATTTACGCCCGATTTCATGGCGCGGCTTGATCAGCTGCGGCTCAAGACCCGCCGCGAGTATGCCGGGATGGGCAAGGGCGGCCATCTGTCGCCCCGCCGCGGCACCTCGCTCGAGTTCAGCGACTTCCGTCCCTACTCGCTCGGCGACGACTTCCGCTACATCGATTGGGGGCTCTACGGCCGCACCGACAAGTTGTACATCAAGCTCTTCAAGGAGGAGGAAGACCTCCTGACCTACATCTTCGTCGACGCCAGCGCCTCGATGGCTTACCCGGCCAGCGACCGCAAATTCGCCGCCGCGATTGCGATTGCGCTGGCGCTGGCCTACGTCGCGCTGGCCTCGGGCGACCGCGTGATGATCCGCGTGCTCGCCGGCGAAGGCGAAGCCACCCGGCCGACCTTCGTCAAGGATCGCTTCCGGATCGTCGATCTGGCGCGCCGCCTGAGCACGATCAAGCCCGCCGGGCAGCTCGATCTGGCCGCGGCGATGGCGCGCGAGCTGGTCGCGGTCCGGCGCGCCGGCAAGGTCTTTGTCGTGTCGGACTACCTGATGCTGCTCAACTCGGTCACCAGAGGCTTAAGCCTCTTTAGCGCGGCCAACATGGACGTGACGGCCGTGCAGGTGCTGGGCGGCGGCGAGCTGGGCGGGCAGGGGCTCGACGGCGACGTCGATCTGATCGACGCGGAAAGCGGCGAGCGTCTGCGCGTCGCGCTCGGCCCGCGCGAGCGCGAGCGCTACCGGCAAACGCTGCTCCGGCTCGCGCGCGAGATCCGCGCCTTCTGCTTCAAGAACGGCCAGCACTACACGCTCTACACGACCGATCTCAGCTTTCACGACTATTTCCTGCGCGCCGTCAGCGAACTGGGTCTGGTACATTAGGGAGCACCCGGCGCAGGCTTCAGCCCGGTTCTGAAAAGGGCCGGGGATCAAATCTCCGGGCGTCGCACTCGGGCGGCGTCGTCAAGCATAATTGATCTCGATGGGACTGCTACATCCGGGTGCGATCCTCGCGCTTGCAGCCGCCGGGCCGGCGCTGGTGCTCGCCTACCTCGCGCGCGAGCGCCCCACGCGCGTGATCGTCTCCAGCGTGCTCGCCTTTCGCGCCCTGCGCGGTCCGCGCGCCGAGGCGTTTCGCGGCCGCCCGCGCTTCAACTGGATGTTTTTTGTCGAGCTGCTGATCCTCACGCTGGCCGTGCTCGCGATCGCCGGGCCCTATACTGATCGCGCCGGATAGTCCGATTGCGGTGGTGCTCGACAACTCCGCCGCGATGCGCGCGCACGTGAGCGCCGGCCAGACCCGCTTCGAGGCGGCGCGCGGAGCGCTTATCGGGGCGCTGGCCGCAGAGGCCGACCCTGGCCAGATAAGCGTTTATGTCACCGCGCCGCAGCCGCATCGCGTGGCCGAACCGTTCGACACCGAGGCTGCGGCCCGCTCCGCGCTGGGCCGCGTCGAACCGTGCGACGCCCCCGACGATCTGCAAGCCCTGCCCCGGATGCTCGGTGAGCTGGCCTCGGGCGCGCACTTCCGCCAAGTGATCTTCGCGGGCGACCATCCGCTGGACGCGCCGCTCCCGCCGCGCCTGCGCGCGATCACGGTCGGCGGACCGCTTCCGAACTACGCAATCGGCTCCTTCGTCCTGCGCCGCGAATCGTTCGGCGCCGCCACGCTGCGCGCGCGTCTCACGCTGGCCAATTTCAGTTCCGCTCCCCAGACGCTCGCCGTCGCCGTGAGCGGCGACGGCCGCCCGCTCGACCATGCTTCGGCGCGCCTGGGCCCCGGCGAGATCGGCTCGCTGGAGTTCCCGACGCTGCCGACCGCGCAAGTCTATCGGGCCGAGCTCACGCCCAACGACGACTTCCCGCTCGATAATGCCGCCTACGCGACCGCGGGCGCGGATCAAGGCGGTCGCGATCCTGTTCGTGAGCCCCACGCCCGCCGACGCCGCCGGACTTTCCGCGCTGCCCGGCGTTACGATCCGCGCGCGCTCGCCCGATCAATTCTCGCCCGCTGATCTCGCCAGCGCGGACCTCGCGATTTTCGAATACGCGATCCCCAAAGAACTGCCCGCCCCTCAATGCGCTGCTGGTGATGCCGCCGGCGGGTGATCCGGTTTTCAACTTCACGGCGGCATCGTCCAACAATATCCAGATCACCGGATGGCGCACGCCTGACCCGCTCACCGACGCAGTCAACTTCCGCCTGATTCAGCCGCGTCGCGGCGAATACTTCGGGTTCCATCCCTGGATGGCACCCGGTCGTCAGCGGCAGCCTCGGTGGTCTCGTGATGCGCCGGCGAGCGCGCGAGCCATCGCTATGTTGCCACCGGCTTCAATCCGTTCCCGTACCTCGGGCAAAAAGAACCTCCCGATGTCGGTGCTGACCCTCAATTTGCTGAGCTACCTCGCGGGACTCTCGACCGACACGGCCGGCTTTCGCACCGGCGAGCCCTGGCCGGTGCCCGCGGGCGTCACCAGATCGTGCTGCCTTCGGGCCGCGCGGTCGCGGTGCAGCCGGGCGCGCTCTTTACCGACGCCACCGCGCAGGGCGTCTACCAGTTGATCGGCGCCGGCGAGTCCCGTTCGCTGCGCGCGGTCAACCTTGCCGATCTGGCCGCGTCGGATTTCGCGAACACGCCGGCGCTCAAGGTCGCTACCACGCCGCGCCCGAGGCCACCAATTCTTCATCCTTCACACGCCAGGTTCCGCTTGAAGGTTCGATCCTCGTCGCGATCATGATTCTGGCTGCGGCCGAGGCGGTTTTCGTCTATCGGCGCCGCCGCCCGCTGGTCCAACCTCAATGACCGTCTGGCCGCCAGCATGAATTGCGGCAACCTTGTTCAGCGAGCTGAGTTTCGCGCGTCCGGACGCGCTCTATCTGCTCGCGCCGATCGCGTCGTCGCGGCGTGGTCGCTGATCGCGGGCGGTCGCTGCGCCGCGCTTCGCGCCGCTGCATGCGCGCGATCGTGCTCGCGTTGTTCGTGCTCGCGCTGGCAGGATCCTGAGACGTCGAGCGCTTCGAGGGCACGACGCGGCCCGCGGTTGTGGACGAATCGGCCAGCATCACGTCCCGCGATGCGCACATTCAGCGCGGCGCTGCCTGCGCGACAGCTCAAGCTGCGGGCGAGGATCCGGCGATCATCTTCGGCGGCACGCCGGCGTCGACGACCGTCGGCGATGCGCTACCGACGCTCGACCAGCGGCGCGGAGCTGCAAGGGATGCGATCCGCGAGGCGACCGACCTCGAAGCGCGCGCTCGATCGCCTGGCCGCCGATCCCGACGGCGCGCGGCGGCCGGTCGTGCTGGTGACCGACGGCTGGGAGAATCACGGCGACGCCGACGCGGCGCTGATCGCCGCGCTTGCACGCCGCGCGGTATCCAGCTCTACATCTTCACGCCGCCGGGCGCCGACAAACGTTCCCAACGTCGCGATGACCGAACTGACGCCTGCCGCCCGCGCTGGCCAAGGCCGCGCCGTTCGCGCTCGGCGTCACGCTCACTAACCTCAACGCGGTGCCGGCCGGCGGCACGATTTCAGCTTTATCGAGAACGACGAGCTGATCGATCAGCGCGCAGTGACGCTCGCGCCCGGGCAGAGAACGGTTCGATTTTCCGGTGCGCCCGGAGCCACTCGGGACTGGTCGGTTATCGCGCGGTTTTCAAACCCGCCAACCCGGCGCTCGATATCTATCCCGAAGACGACTCGCTCCAGGGATGGGTCGGAATCGGCGCGCGGCGCAGGGTGCTGATCCTGACCGACACGCAGCGCGATGCCGGCTATCTGGAAACCGTCGTCAAGCGGCTGGGGCTGGAGCCCGACCGTCGTGGTCGCTCGCCGGGCGGCAATGGCAACGGCAGTCCCAAGGGCTACGACGCGGTTGTGCTCAACAACGTGCCGCGCGCGCGCGTTCGCCCGCGGTCGCAGAGCGCGCTGGTGCAATTACGTCGCGCGACGGCGGCTCGCTCGCGATGATCGGCGGCGACCAGAGCTTCGGCCTGGGCGGCTACGAGGGCAGCCCGATCGCCAAGGTGATGCCGGTAATGATGAAGCCGCCGCAGCATCAGCGAGCGCCAGCGCGCGCTGGTTCTGATCATCGACAAGTCCGGCTCGATGGGCCGCGAGAACAAACTCGAATACGCCAAGGCCGCCGCGCGCACCGTGATCAAGACCTTGAGCGACAACGACCTGATCGGCGGTGATCGGGTTCGACTCGCAGCCGTTCGTGGTGGTTCCGCTCGAGCCGCTGGCGGACAGCGCGTCCCTACTTCGACGAGATGATCGATCGGCTCAAGGCGCGCGGCACCACCTTCCTGCTGCCCGCGCTCGAGGAGGCCGAGCGCACGCTCGCCGAGAGCGGCGCGTCGATCAAGCACGTCGTGATTCTGACCGACGGCGAGACCGGCGGCACCGCCGCGATGTACTACGATCTGGTCTCGAGCATGCATCACGACGGCGGCGTGACGATTTCGACCATCGCGGTCGGCACGCGAGGCCAACGTGCGCTGCTTGAAGCGATCAGCAAATACGGCGGCGGCGGCTTCTATCAGACCGACAGCGCCTCCAGACCTGCCGGAGCTTTTCCTCGAGGACGTCAAGCAGCACGGCGGCGAGCGCGACGATGGTCGAGAAGAGTTCGTGCCGCGCAGCGTACGCGCCCGATCCGGTGCTCAAGGAACTCGCCGGGCGGCAATTGCCGCCGCTGAGGGCTTCGTCTCACAGACTCAAGCCGCGCGCCACGATGGACCTGTTCGTCGATCGCAACGGGCGGCGCGAGCCGCTAATCGCGAGCTGGAAATATCGGCGCGGGCAAGGCGATGGCGATCACCACCGACGCGAGCGGGCGCTGGTCCTCGGCATGGGTGCGCAATGGTGTCTTCGGGCCGCTGTGGGATCGGCTGCTCGCCTGGATGACGCCGCAGATCGACCGACCGCGCAGGAGTTCGCCGTCGCGCTCGGCTACGCGCGGGCCGCATCAAGATCAGCTCACCGACTACGGCGAGCATCCCGGGCATCGCGCGCGCGTCTGCTGACGCGACGGTGACGGGCCCGACGGCCTGCGCAGTCGAGGCGATCCTGTCCCAGGACGGCCCGGGCGAGCTGGCGGGCAGCGTCGAGGCGCGCCCAGCCCGGGCATCTACAACATCGCGCTCAAGTCCGCCCGGCGCGAGGGCGCAGACCTTCCCGCCGCTCGGCCTATACGGTCAGTCCGGCGGTGTATCGCCGAAACTGCCGCGACCCGAGCCCAACTACGGCCTGCTCGAGCATCTCGCGTCGGCGACCGGCGGGCGACTCAATCCGTCGCCGGGCGAACGTCGCGATGACGCGGCCCGATGTTCGAGCATGCGCGCTCGCTCAGCGCCGTGGCCAATCGTGGCCGCGATGATACTGTTGATCGCCGAAGCGCTGGTCCGGCGCCTGACGTTCTGATTTGCGATAACTCTGCGTGATTACCGCCAGCTACCGGGCTTAATATTTAGGATTAGACATGATGACATAACTGGAATAGGCTACTTATGACTTCGGCAACCTAAGGGCCATGGAGGATTCCACTGAGCGAGGTGGCGAACCATGGAACGGGTGGAGATTTTGAGGGGTCATACGTTCGTACTCAGGACGCATCAGCTCGGGCCTGAGCATTGGAGTTGCGATGTCTTCGGGCGCGAGAGTCCGAACGCCGAGCGCTTTATGCTCGAGGAGTTCGGTGACAGCGAACTTGAAGCGATCGCGATGGCGCTGAGCGAAGCCCACTACCATCAGTGAGCCGGCTCCCGCGCTACCGCGGCTTGACCAGCTGCCGCTCGAATTCCGCCCTGAGCGTGGCGATCGTATCGGCCTCCTCGGCGGTCTTGTCGTCGCGAATTCTGACGATGCGCGCGAAGCGCAGCGCCATCCCGCTCTGATACTGCGGGCTGCGCTGGATATCGCTGTAGGCGACCTCGACCACAATCTCGGGCCGCACCAGCGACCGTGCCGCCGCGCTTCTCGATCTTGAGCGCCGCAGGCGCTCGGTCATCTCGCGGAATTCCTCGTCGGTCAAGCCCTTTGAAGGTTTTGCCGACCTCCACGAAGCTCGCCGCTCGGTTCGTCGCGCGCCGCCAGATGATAGTTCGAGAGCCATCCGTGGCGCCGGCCGTAGCCCCAATCCGCCGCGACGATCACCAGGTCGAGCGTGCGCGACCCGCTTGATCTTGAGCCATCCGCGGCCGCGCACGCCCGGCGTGTAGTGGCTCTCCAGCGCTTTCGCCATCACGCCTTCGTAACCCGGCGCGATCGCGCGCCGCGTAGAAAGTGCTCGCCTTCGGCGAGCGAGGCCGGCACGATCCGGCCGGCCGGCTCGAGGCCGGCGTCGTCGGCAGCTCCGCCAGCGCCGCGAAGCGCTCCTCGATAGGGCCGGTCGATCAGCAGCTCGCCGTCGAGCGCCGATCAGGTCGAACAGGAACAGCCGCACCGGCTGCTCAGCGCGCAAGCGCTCGACGTCGCGCACGCGCCCGAAACGTCGCATCACCTCCTGGAACGCGAGCGGCCGTCCGGCGGCGTCAACCGCGATCACCTCGCCGTCGAGGATCGCACTGCGACACTCGAGCCGTTCGTGCGACCTCGACGACCTCGGGCAGGCTCGCGGTGATTTCGTTGAGGCGCGCGCGAGAAGATCCGCACGCGCGTCGGCTGCGCAATGAATCTGGACGCGCGCGCCGTCGAGCTTGTGCTCGAGCGCGAGATCCGGCCCCAGCATCGCGAACGCCTCGGCGATGTCAGCGCGCCGGCTGCCGCGAGCATCGGCTTGAGCGGGCGCGGCGGCGGCGCCGCGAGAAGTCCGGCGGCATCATCGGCCGGGTTCGGCGTCGGCGCGGCGCTCCCGGTCCGCGTCGCACGTACCACCCGGCCGAGGTCGCCCTCCAGCATATGCGATGCGCCGGACTTCCGCGACCGGCCGCGCCGCCATCTTCGCGATCGCCTCGAGCATCAGGCCTTCGCTCATGCCGTGGCGCATCTCGCGGATCAGGATCTTCGCGAGATACTTGCCTTCGAGCGTGCTGGCGCGTTCGAGCAGCTCGCGCAGCGCATCGAGCTTGCGGTTGCGCGAGTGACGGCCCTCAATCGCGGCGATCGCGGCGAAACGCCGCTCGACCTCGGTGATCGTGAGCGTCGGCTCAGGCTCGGTCGGGCGCAGCTGCAGCAGCATCTCGATCGCCTCGCCGAAATCGATCGCAGCAGCGAAGATCTCCTCGCCCTGGTCGGCGCCGCCGGTCATCTCGGCCGCGATTTTCCAGATCGCGCGCCCGCTGACGTTGAGCTTGCCCTCTTCGCCCTGCGCGAGTGCGCGCCCGACCATGAAGCGCGCCGCGATCGCGGCCTCTTCGAGATCGAGCTGAGCCATGAATTCGCCGGCCAGTTGCGCCATCTGAAGACGGCTGCCGGTCTGGCTGAGCGCCTGGCAAACCAGCGCGAAGTCGTGGAAGGAGCCCACCCGGGCCAATTAACTCGGGCCGCGCGGGCTTGCGCAATAGGGGTTGCGCAGCGGCGTCTCAGTAGACGCCGGGAATCATGCGGTAGTGAACGCGCGACAGATAGTCGCGATAGTCGGGATCCGCGCCCAGCAATTCCTCTTCCAGATGAATTCGCCAGAAGGTCAGCGCCATGCAGGCGGCGAGCAGCGCCAGGTTCCAGAAGCTCGGATAGGCCATCGAAAATCCCATCGCCAGCAGAATCCATCCCAGGTACACCGGATGGCGCACCACGCGGAACGGCCCGCCGGAGACGATGCCGCGGTTGGCAGGCAGGACCGCAAAGGCGTGGCCCATGTAAACGCGCGCGACTTGCGACAGCGTTACACCCACAGACTCGAACACGATCGCCGTTTGATAGGTGAAACCGGAGGTCGAGAGGTTGGTCCGCGACATCAGGGCCGGTAGCACGAACGCGCCGAGTCCCGACGCCATCGCGCGCCAGTCCAGCATCACGGCCGACGGCCGCGGCCGCATGACGCAAAATACGCCCGTGAGTATCATGCCGACCGACCAGATCGCATCGCCCAGATGGTTGAGGTGATAGGCGCCGCCGCCCGGGATCGCCGCGACGAAGAACATCGTGGCCAGCCCGATGTTCGCGCCCGCATGGCGCAGGCCCTCGAACGTGATTGTGGGATACCCTCCGACCGGAGCCGTTGTTTCCGCCGCCAAAACCTGCCGCCCAACACCCATCCGCTTATCTCCCGCGCGCTTAGACTTCCTGAATAATGCAGCAGGGAGAACTATCAGTCAAGATATACGTCAATTGGTAGGAGCTGGCCGCGAGGTTGTGGGAATGCCAGTACCGGCCGAAGGTTCGGACCGAGGATGCGGCCGGTCAGCCGCCGGGCGGCATGACGCAGAAGCCGTGCGCCGCCAGAAACGCCCCGGAATCGAGGCTGAGGGCCGCGCTGGAGGCGGGCGCGGCCGAGACTAACGCGCCGCCGGGCGCGGCGTAGTGGCATCCGACCGTGATCGCCTCGCCGCCGGGGACCTGGATCGAGACCGTGCGCGCCGTTCCACTCGCCGTGCCGACCGCGCCGTAGGCGGTGCAGATCTTCATCGCGTCGATCGTGCAGCTGCGATCGGCCGGGCTTACCACCTCGAGGACGGCGCGTGGCGGCTCTACGATCACTTCGGCCGCGCCCTCGTGATGGACGACCGGCGCCGCCGGGACCGCGGATTGGCTGGCGCCGCAAGCGCAGAGCGAGCACCCCAGCAGCAGCGCCGCCATCCTGCGGCGCGCGCCGCCCCGCGTCACTTGAGCTGCCAGATGCGGATGCGCGGGCCGGGCCGCGTCACGTTCGAGAAGTGCCGCAGCGGAGCGTAGAACGCGTCGTTCGGATCATAAATCGGTGCGGGATTCCCGCCGCGCAGCGGATTGGCGTCAAAGACCAGCGTGGCTTGCGAGTCGAGCTCGCCGAGCTCGGCGTCGTTGGGTCCCGGCGAGTAGAACAGCGGCGGGTAGCTGTCGGACAGCACCCAGTGAATATTGTTCGACCGCAGCTCGGCGGGCGATCCGAATCTGACCACCGGATACTCGCCGACCAGCACCGGCTTGCCGTAGGGCGTGGTGTTGTCGATCTCCGCGATTTCGTTGCCCCGGGGAATGTGCGCGCGGATCCATTGGCGCGCCATGATCCGCGTGTCGGTGCGGGACAGGAGCCGGTCGAGTTGAAGGTCGCGGAACAGCGACGGCGCGAGCAGGATCGCGAGCCCAATCCCGGCGACCATCTTGCCGCGCTGGTCGCCCAACCGGGCGACGGCAAAGTTCATCAGATCGGCGGCCAGAATTCCGGCGAGGAAAACCAGGCCCGGAAAAGGCGTCAGAATGTAGCGATAGAACAGCAGATGACTGGTGACCAGGGCGGCGAACGTCGCGCCCACGAACGCGAGCAGAGCCAGCGCGCCCGGTCTGCGACTCAACAGCGCCCAGGGCAGCGCGACGAGCATGAAGACTTCCAGCGCGATACCGAAACCGTCTTTCATCGAGCGCGCCAGCAGCCAATGCCAGCCGTAGCCGGCGGCCGAGTAGCCGCTCACGACGAAGTTTCGCTGGAAGGTGTAGTCGCTCACCGTTTGTCGCCAATCCAGAAAGACGTAGGGCGTCGCGCAGAAAAAGGCCACGAAGGTCAGCACCGCGGCGAGGTAGATGCGCGGGTCCACGAACGAACCGGGAATCGACAGGCCGGCGCGCCGGCGGGCGCCAATATGCGCCACCGCGATCGCGAACACAATCGCGCCCGAAGGATACTTGGTGGCCGTGGCAAGCCCGGCGAAGATGCCGGCCCCGACGTAATACCAGGTGCGGCGGTAGACCGCGATCCGCAGCACCATCGCGATCGCAACCGTAAGCCACAGCGCGGCCGCCACGTCGGCGGTCGCAAACTTCGAGTTCAGGATCCCGAAGGTCGAGAAGGCGACGATTGCGGCGGAGGCGAACGCGGCCGGGATGCCGAAGATCGGCGCCGCAGCCAGATAGGTCGCCGGCACGGTCACGGTGCCGAGCGCCGCCGAGGCCCAGCGCGCGACCAGAAAGGCAAACGCGTGGATCTCGCTATCGTAGAGCACCCGAAAATCCGACCAGTGTCCCTGCCAGGCCGCATAGACGACGAGCGCCGCATGTTGTAAATACATTTGCGCCGCCGGGTAGAGTGAGAAACGAGGATTCCAGCTCTCGCCAAAACCGAGCGCCGGATAGACCATGTACTCCTCATCCGGACGATACAGGCCGGGCATCCCGAAACTGGTTCCTTTGAATCTCAGCCAGCCGGATAACAGAGTCATGAAAAGGAGGATGGTGAACCGCCGGGTCTTCATGCCGGGACTCCGATCAGCGCTCGAGGCTTGCGATCTCGTCCCGGGCTTAAGTCTCGCCAGCCCCAGCAGGCCCGCCGGTCGGTCCGGAACGGCAATTGAGTTACCATCACCTAACACGATGCCGACCGGGCGGGAAAAATTCCACCGGCCGGTTCAGCGTCGAAACTCGATCGCCGCGACGATCCGCGTCCTGGTGCTGCTGGCGCTCGGGCTCGCTGGCGGGGCGGCGCTTGCGCGTGCCGACTCCCAGGACAACGTCAATGTCGTCGTCAACGGCGATTTGACCAGGGGTTTTGGCAATTCGCCCGATAGCTGGCGAACCGCCGCGTGGAAGCTCGAGTCCGCCCGCTTCACCTGGCATCACGATCCCAATGCAACCCCCGAGCTGGAAATTTCCAGCACCGAGCCCAACGACGCATACTGGGGGCAGACGGTCCATCTGAATGCGGGATGGTACCACTTCACAGCGAGCCTGCGCGCCGAAGGTATCCCGCTGGACAACGTCGGCGCTAACCTCAGTATCCTCGAAGACGGAATCATCTCGCCGCAACTTCACGGCACCACCGATTGGCAAACGGTCGGATTCTACCTGAAAGCGGGCGATTCGGGCGCGGACGTCCTGCTGGCCTGCCGGTTGGGGGGATTCGCCAGCACCAACCGCGGCAAAATGTCGTGTCGCAATATCCGGGCCGTGCCGCTCAGCCAGGCGCCCACCAGCGCCAGCTTCACCTATGACCTCGACGCGATTCGCGGTCCCGCGGCTCCCGCGTCGGCGGCGGCTCCGCCCAGCACGGGCGCCCACGTCAATCTAACGCTGATCCTGATCGGCGTGGCGGCACTGTTCCTGGCCGGCCTGCTGGGAGGCCGCGGCCTGGCCGCCGATACGATCCGGCGTCTGCGCGGTGCGAGAGGGCGCCCGCGGCGCAGCGTGGCGCGCGGGGTCGTGCGCCCGGATTCGGAGCACGCTGGAGCTCTCACAGAGGAGGAGCCGGCCGAAGATCTTGAGCGTGAGGACGATCTTCTCCCTGAAGATCTCTCGACCGATCAGATTCGCAGCTATGCCTGGATCGGGGTTGCGGTGGCGCTGCTGTGGGTCACCATGATGGCGATTGACCGGATGGAAGGCACGCCCTATTCGGTGCACTTCATGCCGGCGTTTGCGGGTATCCGGCGGCTGATTTCGACTACCGGGGTAGCGGCCTTCAAGCTCTGGTCGGTCTGGGCGCTCGGCACGGTGGTCGTGGCCGGGCTGCTGTTGCAGATTGATCCGGCGCTTGAGCTCATCGATGCAATTCTCGCCGGCGCTGGCGGCGTATGGGTGCTCGGATACTTTCTCGGTCAGACCCTGGGGCCGATCGATCTCTTCCGCCCGCTTACGTTCTGGCTCCTGCTCGCCGCCGGCATCTTTCAGTTATGGCGGCGCCCGCCCCAAATCCGGCGCGCGCCGCTGAGCGCGGGACAGAAGCTGACGCTGCTCGCATTCGGGCTGCTGTCGATCGGGATGCTGCCGATGGAGCTGGGGTCGCCGGTGGCGCCGTACATGGACGTGCTCGGCGCGCCGGCTTCGGTGCAGCGGATCCTGACCTTCGGCGTGTACCATCCGTTCGACAACGACGCCTTCGGCTGTTTCGGCGCGCGCGCGCAAACTCCGGGCTTCGAGCTTTTCCTGGCGATGCTCGCCTCGGCCGGCCGCGTCAAGCTCGGCGTGCTGGCGCAAAGTGGAACGATGATCCCGATGGGCGCGCTGATGCTGTTCGCGGCCTATCGGCTCGGGCTGACGCTGGCCGGCGATACGGCCGGCGGCGTCGCTGCGCTGTTTCTATTCTTCACCGTCACGTTCCGGCGGATGGCCGGGATGCGCGGTACCGCGGTCGATCTGGTTCTGATCGGACTGGGGCTGGCGTTTTTTCTCGACCGCCGCCGCAACCGGACGCTGACCGCGGTCGGCGCGCTGATCCTGGGAACCTCGGTCGCGGTGCATGCGATCGACGGCGGCCTCGCGATGATGATCGCCGGAGTCGGCGCCCTGCTCTGTCTGGCCGAGGCGGACTACGACCGCTTTCTGGCCAGCGTGATCTGCCTGGCCGGTGCCGCGCTGTTCGCCTTGCCGGAGTTCGCGATCGGCCTGGCGAAGCCGCTCCCGTATCCGGTGTTGCCGCTGGCACAATTGGCCGGGCTCGCGGTCATCCTGTACGGCGTGCGCCGTCCTCGGCTCGGCGCGCCGCCGTCCTTCCGGTCGCTGCCTGGGCTGAACCCGGTCGCGGTCGCGATTCTCGCCGCGACCGTTATCTACATCCATGCCACGCATCCCGACTCCATCTACGGGACGATGATGATCCAGTTCCCGTTCCTGTTCCTGCTCGCCTTCAGCGGACTGGCTATCTGGATCGCGCTCGATCGCCCGCTGGCGACCCCGTACGGCGCCACGCTTGTCGCAATCGCGCTATTGGTTGGCGCGACCAATGAGTTTCTCGGGTTCTTCGGCAACCTGGCGGGCAGCGAGGTCTTCCGCTCGGGGCTGGCGGATATCAGCTACAAGATTGAAGAATACTGGTGCCCCTATTTCCTGGTCTTCCCGGCCGCGATCCCTTTCGCCCTGCTCTACGACGCCAAACGCCGCACGCGCCCGCTCGTCGTCCTGGCGCTGCTCACGCTGCTCATCTATCCGTGGCATCCCTGGCAGGATGTCAGTTACGACTACACTGCGCATTCGATCACGGAGGAGTGGGCAATCGGTCTCAATACTGCGGCGAACGGCTTCTGGGCCGGAAGCCATGATACCAAGTGGACGATGAACGCCGACGATTTCGCACTGGTTGATTTTCTGCGCAAAGAACAGGCCAGTGGCCGGATAACCACTGATACTCACATCCTGCATATCGCGCACGACGCTACCGTGCTGAGCGACTTCAATCGCTATGCAGTTTTTACCGGCATCGATGACGACCCGATTGTGTATGAAATCGGCGGCGCCGACATCGGCTGGTTCGCGGGTAGCCGGGTCCGGCCGATTTACTCGCTTAGGCAGGCTCTGGCCGCGCGCCCGCCTTACATCCTGGAGCAGGTCAGCCCGCCGGCGTTCATGAAGGAACCGCCCGACGGCTACGACGAAGTGTTCCATCGGGGCTCATTGCGCCTGTTCCGGCGCAAGGTTTCCTGAAGCTTCTGTAACCGCGGCCGCATTTTTCGGAACTGTGCAAAGACTGCGATTGACGAGCAAATCAGGCATGGTCACAATGGGCTCGCCCTCTATGCGGAAACTCGGCTGGCGCGAAGTTTTACTGGTCGCCCTGGGCGTCGGCTGCTTCGTTTGGGCTTTCAGTTCCCCAATACTGCTCAAGCTCTGGGGCATGGGGATCACCGACGATTGGTCTGAGCATCTCCAACCCGACTGGGCGGCCTACTACACGATTATCCACTTTCACCAGATTCCACTGTGGAATCCCTACCGATGCGGCGGTATGCCGCTGTTGGCTCATCCGCTGTCGTTGTTCGTGAGCCCTACATTCATCGTCCAGCTTATCCTCGGTCCGTTCGTCGGCCTGAATCTCCAGATACCTATTCATATAGCGATTGCCTGGACGGGTGGGTATGCACTGGCGCGGATTATGGGAATGGGCTATCTGGGCCGGCTGATCTGCGCTTCCGTGTTGCCCGCCAGCTCGTGGTTCTACCTGCACATGGCGGTTGGCCACCTCGAGTACCTGCCGACCATGTATCTGCCCTGGATCGTGACGCTGGTGTGGCTCGGCACGCAGCGGGAGACAATGTGGCCCTGGATCGGCGCGGGCTTGCTGCTGGCGCTCACTTTCCTCGAAGGCGGCGTCTATCATTGCACGCGCGTAATATTGCTTACCGGGTTGCTGTCGCTGTACGCGGCGGTGGTTGGGAAGACGTTGCGGCCAATCCGGGGGATGATGGTTCTGGGACTCTTCGCTTTGGGCTTTGCCGCCATCAAGCTGTTTCCCACCTGGTATGTTCTGCAACTCCATCCGCGGCCGATCGCCGACCTCGAGTACAATCCGGTCCGGACGCTGCTGATCGGGATCTTCACGCGCGATCAGTTCTGGGATCGCTTCGCGGCTGAGAACTACCGAATCGGACCCGGAATGTGGGGGTTCTTCGAAGTTGGCACGTACATAAGCCCGGCCGCGGTGGCGCTGGCTGCACTGGGGGTGGTTTTTTCGCCGCGCCGCGCGCTGCCCTGGGTGCTGGCGATCGCGATGTTCTTCACGCTGGCCATGGGCGGGCCGCGTCCGTGGTATCCCTGGGCGTTGCTGCATCATTTTCCGATATTTTCGCAGGAGCGGGTCCCGGCTCGCGTCCTGATGATGATAACGCTGCCGGTCGGAGTGATAGCCGGATTGGGCGCCGATTTTCTGGCCGGCCATCTGTGGCCGCTCGGTGCGATTCTGGCGGCGGCGCTGGCGATTGCGGCCGTCGTGGACGCCCGGCAGGTGAGCAAGATCAATCTTGCCGTACCGATCACCAGCGAGGTGCCGCAAGTTACGGCTGCGCCGGTGTTTCGGCAGAATTTCGGCTCGCCGTGGGAGATGGTCGCGCAATCGGAGGCCAATCTCGGCGCGGTGTTCTGCAACGAAGGCCTCGATTTCTACTACCTCTCCAACCGCAGCGTCGTGGGCTACAACCAGCCGGGCTACATGGGCGAGCAGTTTCTGGTGCGCCCAGGTTCGGTCCGCCTCGACCAGTGGACCCCTAACGCACTGAGCTTTGAGGTCGATACGCCGACCGATAACGTACTGGTGATAAATCAGGTCTACGACGCCAACTGGCGCCTGGTCGAAGGCCACGGCCAGGTCTTTTCCGACAACACCATGTTCGCGGTGCGCCTGCCCGCCGGCGCGCAACATCTGCAGCTGGTCTTTCGCAGCTACCCGTTCATCTTGGGCGCGATCCTGACGTTCCTGACTTCGCTGGCCGCAATCGTGCTATGGCGGAAGCGAATCTGAGCCCTCGTCTTGTAGTTGTCCGGCGCCGCGCCGCTCACGGCTTGCTCCAGATGAATCGCGATCTCGTCCGGATTCGACGATCGACCTTCGCGAACCTCGGACCGAGGCCGGACGATTTTGTGCCAAGGCTCCATCAGGGGATGTCCCTCGGCTTGTAAACGGTTATTCCGTCGATGTCGTCGAAATCACTATCGTGGCTCGCGATGCAGCCGATTCCGTACTCTCGCGCTGCGGCGACCAGTAACGAATCATTGGTCAAAAGACCGCATTGCGTTCTGATCTCGTGGGCTCGCCGCACGCGCTGTTCATCCAGGGGAATAATTGCCAGATTCAGATCGCCAAGGATTGTCTCCGTGAGCTCCCAATAGCGCCGTAGTTTCTTCACTGCCTCACGTTTGCGCTTCAGCAAGCTTGCCGCATGTTTGGCGATGACGCCTGTCCCGACCGCTTCAAGCAGCATGAGCCGATGGCAGGCTTCGTTGACAGCCTCGATGGTGGTTATCCCGAAGACTTTTTCTCGGACGCACCTATCAAGGAGCCGCATGCATTGGCGGGAAGTCTGGTTGAGCGCATTGATTCGCGTCCACCAGGACATTGCTCCCGTCAGGGAGGTCCAACAGGTCGCGGACAGCCACGTTCAAAGGTGCTCAATCTCGGGGTCTTCCGCAGCCCATCTGATCGTTTCGCGGTCCAGATCGAGGTCCCACCGAAACCGCTCAAGCGCTTCGAGGCCGCGGGAGATGCGGGCACTTCGGCCTTTCTTCGTGAAGTGGGACCGTTTCAGCGCCGCAAGCCTGGGACTCTCGCGCATACGGCCGGAGGCTTTCGGCCGTGCCTTTGTCGAGACCGACTTGCCAATTGAGAATGCCATTCCCGATGCTATTTTCTCGGATGCGAACGACTCTCCCGAACGCCGCTTCCTCTTCGCGTCCGGTATCAAGGGCTCTTTTGCTTGGCTGCGATTCACTTTTCGCCTCACTTTGGCATTGCCAAGAGCATAGCATCCAGCAGGCGTTTTTTCGTCACTGTCCCTCGGATATAGCGCCGAGAGCGCGTTGGCGACGCGCAGAAACCCGGGGCTGCGCTCGCGCTCGCTCTCGGCATTTGAGGGAGTAGGGTGTTGAGCTTCTCTTAATAGCCTGTCAAGGCGCGACGAACGCGACCATCGCGATCGTCACCGCGGTCTGGATGATCGAGCCCGCCAGAACGATGTCGAGCGTCGAGCGCCGCGCGGTCTGACCGCAAAATCCTGCCGCCACGACCTGCACGAAGACCATCAGGTAGATCCAGCTCCGCGCGACCTCGCCGCGGTTGAACCCGAGCAGATCGATCACCGCGACGGTGGCCAGGAGCGTTACGAGCATCAGGGGAGCCGCGCCCGGCGACAACGGTTGGGTGGCGGCGCCGGTCCGCGGCGCGGGTGGATGACGCCTGCGGTCGGCCAGCACCAGCGCGTAGACCACGCAGATCAACGACGGCAGTGCGCCCGCGTTGAGGAAGAAATCGCGCAGGTTCGCCCACAGCCACGGTGCGTAGGGCCGGCCGCGGCTCTGGTTGAACCGGTGGGCCTCGGTCACGACCGCGCCGAATACGCGGACCAGATCGAAATGGAACCCGCGCCGCATCGCCAGGTAGGTCAGCAGGAATCCCGCTGCCGCCAGCACTCCCAGCCGGAGCGCGTCGGCGCTGCGCACCCTTCCGGATTGCCACGCGTGCGTGAATATCGCCACGAAGAACAACCCCAGGGCGAACGGTTGCGGATCAAACAGAATCGCGGCGTAGAGGCTCATGCCCAGCACGAACGCGGGAAGCGCGCCGCGCGAAGCAACAAAGCGCACCAGTATGAACAGGCACGCCAGCACCGGAACCGGCGCGACAACGTCGAGCAGCGGCAGGAAGTAGATCCGCGCCGGGATGAACAGATACAGGATCAGCGCGTAGAGCGCGATTTCGCGACTGGCGTAAAGCGCCGCGACGATGAAGTACAGGAAGAGCCCGCCCAGGTTGGCGATCACGATGACCAGGATCGCGAGGCGCTGCGGCTGGCCGGTAATGCGCCCCAGCCACTCCAGCAGCAGCACCTCGCCCGGCATCGCCGCCTTGACCTGGAACATCAGTGAAGGCGCGATCTCCTGATAGCGGCTCAGGAATTCATACGGGTGGTACATGAGGCTGGTGCTATAGAAGGGGTTGGCGTTGTCGCTCTGCAGGATGCCGCTCAGCGCGAAGGGCGAGAACGAGTGCAGTACCAGTTGGGCCGCCGTTCCCACCACCAGCCACAGCGCCAGCGTGACCGACTGATGACGCGCGACCAGCCGCGCGCTCAGATGAACCAGCGGGACCATCACGAGGCTGATCACGATCGCCCATAGCAGCGGCCCGAACCGGAAGGCGGCAACGTAGTCGTAAATCCAGCCGCCGGCATTCGAGCCGAAGGTCAGGAACTCTACCGCGGTCAGGAGCACTACCGCGGCGATGCTGATCAGCAGGACGAGATTCAAGTCGCGGATGCCGCGAGCGGGCTCCGCTCTGACCGCCGCGACCTCGCGCGTGAGCCAGGCGCGTGACGCGCGCACGGCCGCCCACGCCATCTGGCCGCTTTCGGAGACCGTGGCCATCCACAGCGTTGCCAGAATCGCCAGCACTGCCACGAGCCATTCGAACGGGTCGAGCCAGCTATCGGCCAGCCGCTCGAGGCGCGAGACCTCGGGCGCGCTGGTATCCACCGGCATCTCGATATGCTCGGCGGCCGGGTTGCGCTCCGGTACGGTGGGCGTTGCCAGCGGGGTCGCGGCCGAGATCGGCGCACCCGGCGACGATTTCAGCGCCGGGTGGACGCCATTGATAACGTCCAAGTCAAAGCGCGGGGTCGTATCCGGCGGCGGTTCCGCCGGGATTCGCACCCCTCTGATGTCCCGGCAGAACGCCTTGCCGGTGTTCGGACTGGAATACCCTCCGAGCCGGCATGCCAGCCGCACGTCGGCCCCCGACTCGCCGATGCGCAGATAGAACCCGACGGTCTGCCAATCGGTGGTGCCGTTGAGCGCCGGCGAGATGATTCCATCTTCGAGCAGGCAGAGATTGGCGCCGCAATTGACCTTGCCGACCCCTTCGGCCCGAACGCTGGCGGAAAAGTGATACCATCCCGCGCCCAGATGAAGATTCTGGATCCAGTGCGAGTCGCTGGGCTTAACGTTGGAGATCTCCAGCGCGCCCGACCATACACCGCCGTGCTGCCACAGGAACGTCGTTGCATCAGGCGGCGCCGGGCCGGCCTGCCAGTCGTCCGGCGAATCACCGCTGCCCGCGCTCAAATCGCCGTTGCGGACGAGATTGCCCGCCACGCCCGATCCGGCGCGGCCTCCGCAGGCAGCGCAGAGCATCGCCAGCAGGGCCAACGCCGCGATTCCCGCCGCATTGCGTGCAGCGGCCTGGACCTTGGCTGACACTCTCTCCCGCATGTTGGAACTGGCAGCGGGGTATCATAGACCGAGGGGCCGCCCGGTAGCTACGAGGGGTGACTGGCTACTCATCGCGCGGTCACCCATTTGCTATGGTATTGGCCCATGGGTCGCGTGTGATGGGTATCGTCTCCCGAAACCGATCGAAGTCGAAGGCGAGTTCATTGGGATCGAAGCTCGCTTCGGCCGGATGTCGCCGATTCAGCCTGGCCGCGCCGCTATGGATTGTGGTTCTGCTGACGTGGCTCCTGCCGTTGGTGATCGGAATCGCAAATGCCGACGCAGACGCCAAAGCCGAGCGGAACTTCGTGGCCAACGGCGATCTGTCCAAAGGCAGCGGCGCCGTGCCCGATCAATGGCAATCCGAAGCCTGGCAGAAAGGGGACGAGTTCAGCACCTACACCTGGCATCCCGCGGGCGCTGCGCCCGCCATGCTCGAAGTTTCCAGCTCCAAGCCCAACGATGCGCGCTGGAGTCAGAAGGTCCACCTGGGTCCCGGCTGGTATCACTTCACGGCCGAGATGCGCGCCGAAGATGTGCCTTCGACCAGCGTCGGCGCCAACCTGAGCATCGTCGAAGACGGGATGATCTCGGAGCAGCTCCACGGCACCACCGATTGGCAGACGGTCGGCTTCTACCTCAAGGCCGGCGGATCGGGCGCCGATGTCGAGCTGGGATGCCGGATCGGCGGCTTCGCCAATCTCAACACCGGCAAGGTGTTCTGTCGCGATCTGAAGGCGGTGGAGATCGCCGGTGAGCCGCCTGACGCGGGCCTCAAGTACGACCTCGACGTGATCCGGGGCGTCAGCTCGGCAGAGGAATCGGACTCGACCAACCCGTCGGCGCCCTCGGGTCCAACCAACAACACCGCTTCGGTCACCGCGCTCTTTGTCGCCGCGCTCGCGGTGTTGGCGGGCCTGATGCTATCGCGAAACGGCAACGGCGAGCGCGGCGTCACGCTGACGGATTTGCTGGAGCGGGTCCGGCACGTGCTGAGGTCCGGCGGCCCGTTGTCCGCGCCCGTTTCTGCGATCGATAAGGCGCGCCGCGAAACCGAGATCGCGCTCTTCATGGTATGTGTACTGACCTTCGCCTACTTCTATCAGGCCTCCGATCACAGCACCGCGTCGCGGATCGATCTGATCCGCGCGCTGCTCGAACGCCATTCGCTGTGGATCGACGGCTTCGCCGGCTTCAACACCGCCGACATCGTCGAGCTGCATTCGCACATCTACTCCAACAAGGCGCCGGGCGGCGCGATCACCGGGATCCTGCCCTGGATTTTCGTCACCACGCTGCTGAGGATCTTTACCTCGCCGCCGAGCGGATTCTATTGGGCTTTCGCCACCTATCTCGTGACGGTCGTCACGGTGAGCGTGGTGGTCGCGATGATGGTGGTGCTGGTCTACCGGTTCGCGCTGATGCTCGGCGCGAGCAGCGGCCGTGCGGTGGCACTGGGGCTGACGCTCGCATTCGGGACGATCATGTTCCCCTACGCGACTGAGTTCACCTCGGAACCGATCTCGGCGTTATGCGTGTTCGCGGCCTTCTACCTGCTCGCTTTGCCGCAGGACGAAAACGCGCCCTGGTGGCAGAGCCTGTTCGCGGGCCTGCTCGCCGGATGGGGGGTGCTATGCGACTACCCGACCTTCCTGATTGCTGCGGCGGTCGGCGCTTACGCGATCTGGCGGCTCGAGACCTGGGGCAAGATCGTGACCTTCGTCGCGGGTGCGACCGTGGTCGCGGACCTGCTGATGGCTCTACAACAAGGTGGCCTTGGGCAACGCCTTGTTCCTGAGCTACGAGGCCTACGGGTTGCCGGACGCCAACCGCTTCGCGGCGCAGGCCAAGGGCTTCGCCGGCGTGACCTATCCCCAGCTCTCGATCCTGTAGGACATCCTGATCGACCCTCAGCGCGGCATCTTGTTCTGCAATCCGGTGCTGTTGCTGGTCATTCCGGGGCTGTATTTTTTCTCGCGCCACAAGTCGCTGCGGCCGGAGTTTCTGACCGTGGCGTTCGCGGTCCTGGCTATGACCTGTTCAACGCCTCGTACGGTGATTCGATCGTGTACTGGGGTGGCGGCACTGCAGTCGGGCCGCGCCACTTCGTGCCGGTGCTCCCGTTCGCGGTGCTGGCGATGGCATTCCTGCCCGAGCGAATCAACCCGCTGTTCGCCGTGCTGGCGCTGTCGTCTCGGCCTTCCTGATGCTGATGGCAACCGCGATCGAACCCCATCTGCCCTACGAATACGACGAATCCGTTGCGCGACTTCCTATGGCCGGCATATTTGCGCGGCGATTTCGCCTACAACAAGAGCGCCTATTTCGGCGGCCCGCCGATTGCCGGAGATTCGGTCGCGCTTCAATCTGGGCAAGCTGATCGGATTGCCCGGTGCGCTGCAGCTATGGCCGCTGGCCGCGCTCTGGATCGGCGGCGCGATCTACCTGCTCCGGAACGCGGAGCCGCCGCGGATCATGAGCCGCACCCGTTTGAACGCCGTCGCCGGGGTTGCGATCGCCTTGCTGTTCATTCCGCCCACGCTGGGCCCGCTGATGCGCCCGAGTCTCAAGCAATCGCACGGGCTGCTCGGATGCTACTACGAGGGACTGCGGCCCACCGGCGAATTTCCGCCCCATATCCAGCGCGTCGACAGCGAGATCAATTTCGACGACATCGTCGCCTTGGGCTCGCTACCGTCGCCCTCGGCGGTGGTATGGAGAGGCAAGCTCATCGCGCCGGTCGCCGGCGAGTATCGTTTCAGTCTTGCGGTCGACGATCTGGGATGGCTCAAGATCGACGACAAGACCGTGCTTGCGGATCCCGGCGATATCGCGAAGATGGCCGATTCCGGGACGGTCTATCTCACCGCGGGCGAGCATTCGATCGAGACCGGCGAGCGCAATATCTGGGGCACGTCCTCGATGCATCTCGAATGGCAGCCACCCAATCAGGACCAGCAAATCGTGCCCTCGCAATACCTGATTCCCGACCCCGCCGGGTGCCATCCGGGCTGAGTGCACATGCGGCATGCCCGCGATCAGGCGCTCGATGTGCTCGAACCGATCCTCGCCCGGCTGCGCGAGCTTGACGGCCTTCGCGAACGCAAGCGCGGCGCGTTCTATCGCAAGTCGTCCGGATTCGTGCACTTCCACGAAGACCCGGCCGGGCTCTTCGCCGATCTTAAGTCCGGCGACGATTTCGTCCGCTTCCCGGTCAACTCACGCAGCGAAATCGCCGCCTTCATGCGCGAAGTGAAGCGCGTCCTCGCGGCGTGAGCGCACGGCCGACGCCCGCTATCGATCGCGGCTAACGCGGCCCGGGAACGGTCCTGGTTGCGGCGGCGCGAGGGCGGCGGCGCAAGCGGCGTACCATGCAGAACGATCGGCGGCTGCACGATCCGGCTCGGCGGCGGGCCGACGCGATGCTGGAACTTCATGTCGTCGCCGCAATGCGGGCAGCGCTCGTCGCGCCAATTCACCACGCGCCCGCACAGGGGACATCTGTAGCGCCGGCGGCCGATCAGGTAGAACACCAGCCCGGTCAGCGCTGCCATCAGCAGCCCGATGAGCGTGCGGTACATCGAGGTGCTCAGAGCGCGCCCTTTGCCAGCGCCTCCTCCAGCGCGGCGATATTCACGTGATGCCCCTGCGCCATCACGGCCAGGAACGCGTGCAGGTGCGGGTCGTTGATCGACGCGAGCTGCTCCTCGATCTTGCGGATCACCCACCGCTGACCGCGGTTGAGCAACTCGAGCTTGCCGCGGAAATCGCCGACCGCGCGCACTTTCTCGACGAAATCGCCCGTCCGGTTGGAGGGATTTCCGCCCAGACGGCGCACGTGGGCGGCGAGCTCGCCGGCGTAGTAGCCTTCGTCGTGCCCGACCTTTTTCAGCAGTTCCCTTAGTTCGAGCGACTGGGCCAGTTCGGTCAATTCGTACAGTACGCGCCCGCCGGCGCGCTCGGCTTCGCCGAGAACATTGAGGAACTCTTCAAGCTTCGTTTCCATGATCAACTAACCGATGATCAGCTACCTGCTCTCGAAATGCGTTGCAGGCCACGGGCCCCGCGATCACATCACCGGGGTGAGCGGGCAGTAGGCGGCGCGGAATCCGCGGCCCGACTCCGCGATCCTGAGCAGCCAGCTCCACGGCCGCATCAAGCTCGCCGCGGCGCCGGCCGGTGCCCGCGCGTCCAATCCGCCGCCGAGCAATTGCTCGATCAGCGAGGGCTGCTCGGGCAGCTCCTCGATTTCATAGTTCTGTCCGGGCGTAAGGTTACCCTCCTGCTTGGCGGCTTCGAGTGCCGCATCGAACCCGCCCAGCGTGTCCACCAGCTTGATCGGCAGCGCTTGCTCACCGGTCCAGACCCGGCCCTGCGCGATCGCGTCGACCTTGTCGACCGGAAGATGGCGTGAATCCGCGACCAGCTTGAGGAAGCGCTGATAGGTGCCGCCGAGTACCTGATCGCGCATGATGTCGGCCTGCGCGGGAGTGAAGTCGGTGAACGAGCCAAACATCTCGAAGTTTGCGCCTTGCGTGATCGCGCCGCTGTTGACGCCGAGCTTCTGCGGTCAGCGGCGCGACGTTGAATTTCCCCGCCAGCACGCCGATCGAGCCGGTGATCGTGGCGGGATCGGCGAAAATCCGCTTGGCCGGCGTTGCGACCCAGTAGCCGCCCGACGCTCCGTAGCCCGACATGCTGACGATCATCGGCTTCGCCTTGGCGGTGAGCTCGGCCTCGTGCCGGATCAGCTCGGAGGCCAGCACCGAGCCGCCCGGTGAATTGATGCGGAACAGGACCGCCTTGACCGAGTCGTCCTCACGCGCGTCCTTGAACGCCTTGACCATCGGGTCCGAGGTCATCGCGCCGTCGCCGGATCCGAGCCCACCCGCGCTGCGCTGAATGTCGCCGTCGCCGTAGATCACCGCGATTTTGTCGTAGTGCCGCAGCGTCGGCAGGAGCCGCGGGCGCACGTAGTCTTCGTAGTCGACGGTGGCGTGCTCGGCGCCGCCGCCGTAGTGCTCGACGTGATCTTCGAAGTCGTCCTCATATTCCAGCCGGTCCACGAGATTTGCCTTGAGACCGGCGTCGGCGGTAAGCGGGCGCGCGGTCGATAATCGCGCGTACGGTTTCGACGCCAAGATGGCGTTGGGCCGCGATTTGGTTGACGAGCTGGCCGTAGAGGTCGGAGACCAGCGCCTTCGTCCTCTTCGCGCTGACCGGGGGTGAAGTCTTTCTCGGTGAAGATGTTCATCGCGCTCTTGTACTTGCCGGCCGCCATGAAATCGGGCCGCACTCCGAGCAGATCGAAAGCGCCGCGCGCGAAGATCTCGCGCACGCCGACGCCGAACAGATTCAGCTCGCCCTGCGGCATCATCGCGACTTCGTGCGCGGCCGTCGCGACGACATAGGGGAGATTGCCGGGGCCTTCCTCGCCGGCGGTCTCTATATACGAGGAGGTCCACTTGCCGTGCCCCGCGAAGTCATGGACCAGCGCGGCCAGCTCCTGCGCCTGCGCGAACTCCATGTCAGGATCGATAATCTTCAGCGCCACGCCGACGATTCGCGCGTCGCGGCCTGCCTTGTCGAGCGCCTCGCGGACTTGATTGAGCGGGGTCTCCTTGCCGCCGTTGAACAGGCCGCTGATTCCGGTCCGCCCGCGCTCGACCACCGGGCCGTCGAGGGTGACCACCAGCACCGAGCCGGGCTTGACGCGATGGTTCACGTAGTCGGCTATCGCAGCGATTATGAGCAGTATGACCACTATCACGACCGACCTGATCAGCCATCGAAACAACCTCTTCAGCATGCGCATTTCTCCCGGTTCGAACTCTTGCAGGGAATTATCTTACGCGCGATCGCTTGAATGTGCCGCCGCAAATTCAAATGATACCTAACTGTACCAGCCCCGGCCGCGCGTCGCATCGGGAGCGGAGGGCCGGCGCAGAGGTTGAGACAGCTATGCGAAGAGAATTGATCGCGGCGGGCGCGTTTGCCCTGGGCTTGATCGTGGGCGCGGCCGGAGCGTCGCGCGCGCAGGTCACCAGTCCGATAGCGACTCCGGCGCCGACTCCGACCCCAAGTCCGCTCTCGTCTACGCAGACCTTCTCCTGCAGTTGCTCGTCGCCCGGCCAGCCCGTCCAATGGGCCGGGCGGCTCACCGCGTCCAACTACTATCAGGCCAGCCAGGCCGCAATCGGGGCCTGCCTCGGCTATCTCGACGTCAAAGCCGGTTGCGGGTCTGGTCGCACAGCAAACCAACAACTTCACCAGCCCGGTGGGGGCACTGGCGGTGACTACGACCGGGACGTGCGGGAATTGCGCGTGCAATTGAGTGCGGCAGCTCACGGCGAGTGGCCGAGCGGGATGTGCTCGACGCTCGAATCGTCCAGATACAGCCGGCTGCCGAGCTGAGTCGCGCTGAGCGTGGTGATCACCTTAACGCCCGCCAAATCGAGTTCCGTGGTCATCCTGATTGGGCGGGCGATTCCCGGCCCGTGCTCGCCGGCGCTGAGCGCTTCTTCCATCACCCGGCCGGTGGCATAGACGCCGCCCGGCCCGACGTTCGGTTCGAGCCTCAGGATTTTTTCGATCGTCGGCGTAACGTCCGCGTTTCCGGTCGGGGCCCGATCAACGAAGGCGCGGCGGAAATCGGGCCCGATCGCGGCGCAGACGTTGTGCAGCTCGCGGGTGCCCGCCGCGCCGTGCGAGCCCATCCCGGTGGTCGTTCCCTTCCCCGATCCATCACTATAATTAAGCCCCGGCACCGGCCGGACCACTTCTTTGGAGAGGTTGGTGACGGAGTGTTGGCCTTTGGCGTCAACGGTGAAGGCCGGATGGCCCGGGCCGGTAAGCGCGGCATTGTCGAGGTCGGGCAGTTCGCGAAACGAGAGCACCAGATCCGGCGAACGCTCCTTATTGTAGATTCCCACCGCCGCTTCACTGAAGGTGCCGTCGATCCAGCCAAGATAGTCGCCATGATGGTCCCGATGGTGGTGGGGGTCGGGCGGCGCCGGGTCGCGAACAAAGATCGGACCACACCATTCCTGGGCTTCGGCGAATTCGACGATCTTTTGCAGAATCGCGCGCCGCGATTCGGTGGAGGGGAACGCGTCGGGTGACAGATAGAGGAGGTCGCTGCCGCCGTTGCGTGCGATCACGAGGTCGGTGCTGTCCGCCGATTTCTTGAGTCCCGCGGCAACCAGCAGGCCGCTCAGATCGATCCGCATCCGAATCGTGGCGAAGCCGTGATCCGAAACCACCATCAGGTCGGCGCGGTCCGCGAGGCCGGCGTTGATAAGCGCGCCGCGAATCCGGCCGATATTGGCGTCGACATTCGCCAAGGCCTGCAGGTCCTCCGCGGTTCCGAGGCCGGCGCGATGCTGGGTCACGTCGGGATCGCGCTGCCACAACACAATCAGCGCCGGACGGCCGCTCTTCGCTGCGGCCTCGGCGGCGGGAAGCGCCCGCTCGATCGCGACGCCGGTGTAGAAGTTGTCGCGCGCGGAGGTAAGTAGCGCCTCGACCAAGGTGTTGCCGCTGTCGCCCGGCGGTTTGATCGGCGCAACACCCGTCTGCGCCGGGGCCTGCGCCGTCAGATCGTCGGTGGCGAACAGAAAATCGGCGTGCGGCTGGTCCAGGAGATCGCGCCCGTCTTTCAGCAGCGCGACCCGATTGTCGAAGAGAAAGGCCGGTCCCGCTTTGCCCAGGATCGCGATATAGCCGCCCTCACGCTCAGTTTCCTGCGCGACCGTGTCGAGCGCCAGCAGATGGCCGTCGAGGCCGCCGGGCCCGTTGAGCTGGGCAAGGAACTTCACGCTCTCCAGAAATTGCGTCTGCTTGATCAGGTCGGCCAGATTCGACCCGGCAGAGATCTTCGAGCCTAGCACTGGTTTGAAGTACATCAGGTTGGCTAACAGGCCCGAGACTCCGGGCTGCGCGCCGGTCGAGAGCGCGGCTGCGTTTACCATCGTGAGGGTCGGGTAGAGGCTGTGATGATGGTCGAAGCGCACGCCCTGGCGTCCGAGCGCGTACAGGTTGGGCATATTCTGCTGCGTCACGAGATCCGGACGCAGTCCGTCGCACACCAGCAGAATGAAGATGCGGCCCGGCCCGCCGGTCGCGCCTGCCAGCGCGGGCGCGCCACCGAGCGCGGCTTTGGCAACCAGCGCGAGGACGAGCATCGCGCGAAACATCTTGCGATAAGACTTCATGTGGTCTTTCAATAAACCGGTCGGCGCGCGAGCCTGTCAATCGCGCTACTGTTACCGTGCGGCTTTTGACGCGGGCCCGCGGTTCTGATTGGGTAACTCGACGGAGGAAGCGCATTGCGAATCGCGTTGCTCGGGCAGGCGGCCTTCGCGGAGAAAGCGCTCGGGGAGTTGCACGCGCGCGGCGAGGAGATCGTTCACGTCTTCGCGCCGCCGGACGCGCCCGGGGGCCGACCCGATCCGCTCAAGGCGAAAGCGGTCGCGCTGGGCGTGCCGCTCAGCCAGCCCAAGTCGTTTCGCGGCGAAGCGGCTTTCGCGCATTTCCAGTCGCTCGACGCCGATCTCGCGATCCTCGCCTTCGTTACGATCATCGTGCCCGAGCGGATTCTCTATGTGCCCCGCTTGAAGTCGATCTGCTTCCATCCTTCGCTATTGCCGCGCCATCGCGGCGCCAGCGGAATCAATTGGGCGATCATCCAGGGCGACGCCGAAACCGGCGTAACCTGGTTCTGGCCCGACCAGGGAATCGATACCGGCCCGATCCTGATTCAGCGCCGCACGCCGATCGAGGAGCGCGATACCACCGGCTCGATCTACTTCAATCGCCTGTTTCCGATGGGCATCGAGACGCTGCTCCAAGCAGTGGATCAGATCAAGGCGGGCTCCGCGCCCGCGATCGCGCAGGACGAGCGCTTGGCGACCTACGAGCCCCCTTGCCGTGACGAGCATGCGAAAGTTGATTTCAGCAAGTCGGCCCGCGAGGTGCACAATCTGGTGCGCGGATGCGATCCGCAGCCGGGCGCGTTCGCGATGCTCGGTGATCAGCGGCTGCGCCTGTATGAGTCGGCGTTCGAGGCTCACGATCCGGCCGCGGCGCCGGGCGCGGTTCTCGCGATCGACGAGGCCGGGATGCGGCTCGCGCTGCGGGGCGCATCGATGGTCGTCCGGCGCGTGCGCCTGGACCCGAGTCCGAAGAAAATTGCGCCGCAAGAGTTGGTCGCGTCGGGCGAGCTTCGCGTCGGCGGCCGGTTGGAGTAGGCGCGCGCCATTTTGAGCGCGAGCCTCTGAAGTAGTATCCTCAAGGCGTCTGTGCCATTCGTCGCGCCGGCGCGCGGCGCCCGCTGGTGCGCGAAGGAGGTGGCCGGGATGCGGCTTTGCGTCGGTACCGCTAAAGGAATCGTTATCCTCGATCCGGACCGGGGCAGCACGCCCCTGATGGTGCTGGCCGATCCCTCCTCGATCTGGTGCATGGCCCAGGACAGCCTCGACCCGGGGCTGCTCTACGCGGGCGCGACCGAGCTGGCCTCGATGGGCAGCACGCGCGGCAAGGGCTCGCTCGCGCGCTCGACCGACGGCGGCAAGAGCTGGACCGACATCACGCCGGGCCTCGCCCGCGACGAGGATGTTTGGGCGCTCGCCACGCCGCCCGATGTGCGCGGCGAGGTTTTTGTCGGCACGTCGCATGCGCGCCTGTTCCGCAGCCGCGACTCGGGACGCGGGTTCGTCGAGTGCAAGAAATTTCTCGACGTGCCGGGGCGTGACAAATGGACCTTTCCACCGCCGCCGCATATCCCGCACGTGCGCTCGATCGTCTTCGACCGCCGCGACCCGGCCACGATGTATGTCGGGGTGGAGGAAGGCGGCGTGATTCGCTCGCGCAATCGCGGCGAGACCTTCGAGGTTCTCAACCGCGGACTCTATTGCGACGTCCATACCGATCGCGATCGATCCCGAGGACTCGCAGCGTCTGTACGCCACTACCGGCGCCGGATTCTATCTGTCCGAGGATGCGGGCGGAGCGTGGCGGCGCGTCACGCGCGGCTTCAACCGCAGCTACACGATCCCGGTGCTGGTCGATGGCGAAGCGGCCGGCGTGGTCTACACCGCGGCCGCCGCGGGCCCGCCGCCGATGTGGCGGCTAGGCGCCGGCGGCGCTGACGCGTTGATGTTTCGCAGCTCCGATCGCGGCCAGAGCTTTGAGCCGATCGCAGATGCCGGTGGCTCGGCGCGCGGCATGATGATGCGTTTCGCGCGCGACCCGGCGGACGCGGCCGGATTCTTCGCGGTGATGAGCGACGGCGCCGTGATTCGCGCCCGCAACCACGGCCAGAACGTAAGTTCAATCGCCGAGAAGCTCCCGCCGGCATACGACCTCGTCGCGATGGCGTGAGCAACGCATCGCGCATGGCAACCAGCCGCCGGCCGATCCTGAAACTCGGCGTGGTGGATTTTGGAGTCGAAACCGCCACGCTCCCGAATCAGGTCACGGTCGATCTCGCGGTCGTGCGCCATCCGGGCGCCTGCGCGATCGTGGCGCTCTACGACGACGGCACGATCGCGACCGTGCGGCAATATCGCCACGCGATCGGCGGCTATCTGCGCGAAGTGCCGGCGGGATGCCGCAATGCCGGCGAGACGCCACGCCAGTGCGCCGAGCGCGAACTCGCCGAGGAGGCCGGACTCGCCGCCCGCCGCTGGGACCATCTGGGGGCGATCGTCACGATCCCGAGCTTCTGCGACGAGCGCATCGAGCTGTTCCTCGCCCGCGAGCTGTCCGAAGTCCCGCGCAATCTCGATGCCGATGAAGTGATCGGCAACGTCGAACGGGTGAAGCTGGCCGACGCGCTCGCGCTGGTCCGGCGCGGCGAAATCATCGACGCCAAGACGATCGCCGCCCTGTATCACACCGCGGCGTTCCTGGAGGCTGGTTCGCGGGCGTGATCGGTCCCGTCGCCGGATGCGGAAAACTTCCAGCGTCTCTCGTATACTCACCGACGAGGAACCTGAGCGATGGCCAATCAGACCTGGACTGCGGATGATCTCCCGGATTTCTCCGGCAAGACGATTATCGTTACCGGCGGGAACAGCGGAATCGGTTACGAGGCGGCGCTGCAGTTCGCGCGCAAGCGGGCGCAAGTCGTGCTCGCGTGCCGCAACCTGGAGAAGGCGCGCGCCGCGGCTGATCAGATAACGGCGGCCAATCCGGGCGCTGCCCTGGAGGTGATGGAGCTCGATCTCTCCAGCCTCGAGTCGGTGCGGGCCTTTGCCGCCGCCTTCTCAAAGCAGCATCCTCATCTCCATGTGCTGTGCAACAACGCGGGCGTGATGGCGATCCCGCTTCGTCGCACGGCGGAGGGTTTTGAGATGCAGTTCGGGACTAACCATCTCGGCCATTTCGCGCTGACCGGCTTGCTGCTCGATCGCATGATCGCGACCGACGGCGCTCGGCTGGTCACGGTCAGCAGCGGAGCCCATCGGATGGGGCGGATCCACTTCGACGATCTGCAATGGGAGCGGCGCTATCGCCAATGGGCCGCCTACTGCCAGAGCAAGCTCGCCAATCTGCTGTTCCACTTCGAGTTGCAGCGCCGCGTCGATGCGGCGCGCGCGAAGCTCACCTGCACGGCCTGCCATCCGGGCTACGCGGCGACCAATCTGCAGGCAATGGGACCCCGGATGAGGGGCTCGGCCGTGATGGAATCACTGACGGGCGTGGCGAACCGGCTGTTTGCGCAAAGCGCCGCGATGGGCGCGCTGCCGACCCTCTATGCCGCCGCGGCCGCTGACGCGCATGGCGGTGACTACATCGGCCCCGACGGCCTTGGCGAGATGTGGGGCAATCCGAAGAAGGTGGGATGCAGCGCAGCTGCGCGCGACGCGTCGGCCGCCGCCCGGCTCTGGGAGATCTCCGAGCAGCTCACCAAAGTGCGCTATGCCGCACTGGCGGCTTGAGCCGCGGGAGTTGGTCTCTCAGAAGAGCGGGGCGGTGCTCGCCTGCTGTCCGGGAGCGGGCTTCGTCTGCCCGATCGCGGCGGCCAGCTTCAAGGGATCGAAAACCGGCGGCGAGCAGGTGCTGCCGGAACAGACAAAAGCCGCGGCCTGCGTGGTCGCCGGATAGTCAACGTCCGGGTTGGGCAGCGGACCTTCGTCCTTATCCCACCATTCGATCCGTTCGTAGGTCGAGGGCAGGCTCAAGGCCGCGCGATAGAGCTGCAGCGCGTCGGGGTCGTCTTTGGCGCCCACTACGGTGATGTGAAGCGGGTCTTTCGCCAGTTCCTGATCGGCCGACACCAGCCCGGTGATATAGATCCGGTTCTTAATCAGCTCCGGCGAAGCCGCATACCGCATCGCCGATTCCGCCATCTTTCGGTCCGCCGGATCGCCCGTGAAATGGAAGAGGCGGTTAGCGAAGCGCGCCAGCGCGATATTTTCCCCGATGTTGCGATACAAGCGCGAAGCCGGCGTGAGGCTTTGCGCGCCAGAGGGCCGGAGCGCGGCGACATAGCCCGCGACCGGATCGCTGAATTGGTTCCGCATGAAATTCGTGGTGTCAGCCGCGCGCTTGAGCCACGCGCGATTACCGCTGGACTGGTAGAGCGCAAGGAAAGCCTGCGCCATCGCGAGGTTGTCGGCGAGATATAGCTGCGCGGGCTTTGGCCCGTGATAGAAACCGCCCCCGGGGCTGGCGCGATGCTTGATAACCCACTTCGCCGCGGTGACCGCCTCGTCGAGGTACTGCTGCTCGCCGGTAACGTCGTAAAGCGCCGTCAGTCCCTGGATCGCCCAACCATTTTCGCGCGCGTAGAGATTCTGGTCGACCGGCGGCCCGCCGATAATCGCTCGCCCTCTGGCGTCCATCGAGAAGAACACGGCGCGGTTCGTGGTTTCATCAGGATCGGCGGACTGGCTGGCGTAAAAGGCGCCCTGGGGACTGCGGAGAAATTTGCGCAGGTACTGCGCGATCTTTCGCGCTGCGTCGAGATACTCGGGCTTATGGAACGCGGCGTAACCCAGTGCGTAGAGCTGCATGCCTTGCGACTGGACCTGCATCAGCTTCTCAAACTCCGGGAATTTCCAATCGTAGCGCAGCGCATAATCGTAGAGGCCGCCCCACACCGGATCCATCAGTTTGAGCAACACGTCCAGGCTCTGGCGCGCTTCGGCGGCTTCGTGCTGATTGCCCGCGATCGCCTGCGTGATCGCGTACTCGAAGTCATCGGGATCGATCGACTTGGCGCCCTGGCCCCATCCGCCGAATTCGCGGTCGTAGATCCGGTCGCGCATGGAGAGAATCGACTTGCGCTGCGCGGGGCTGAGCGCAGCCGTTGGCGCCGGCGGCATCTCGTGCGCGGGTGCTCCCACGTTAAGATCGGTCCTGCCGCGCACCGCGCCGCGCAGGATCGAGGCCATTGCGGCGGGCCGGAGATAGCCCCGGCGCTTGAAGACTTCCTTGCCGTCCGGGTTGAACACGATCGTCGCGGGCCATCCCCACTGGTTATAGCGATTCGCCAGATCGGGGTTCGTGTCCTTGTCGACCCGCACCGGGATGAAGTGTGCGTTGATCTGACGGATTACGCCCGGATCGGTATAAGTCTCCCGATCCAGCAAGTGGGACTGATGCGACCACGAGGCCTGCAGACTTGAGCAGCACGAACTGATGGTTTTCGTGGGCGCGCTCAAAAACCTCATTCGACCATTCTTGCCATACGATCGTCTTGGGCGGCGATTTGTCGGCGGGCCTGGACGCCGGAGCTGCCGCGCGCGCCGGAATTGCGCACAGGAGCATGACGGCAGCCAGCGCCGCCGTACATTTCCACGACTTGGTCAGTTTCAACACTCGCATCAATCCTCGGAGTCCGGTTTCAGATCCAACGGAGATTACCGGAATCCGCAATCGGGGAAAAAGTTATCATAGTGCGGTTGGTCAACCCACGCGATTTCGTCGCGTGATTTCGTTGCGCGATCTCGCAGCAGATGATCTTTTTCCGGCGCCCTGCTAAGAAAGTGGCTGCGGGACAAGTCGCCGCCGGAGGGATGATGGAACGATCGTCGGGGTTGCGCAGCTCGCTGGCGGGCGCCTTGGCCGTCGCGCTCGCGCTGGTGCTGTTCAGTTCGGATGCGCGCGCGCAGATCTCGCCGCGGGATTCAAAAGCCCTCTCGCCGGCCAGCCTCATCTATATCGCGACCGTCCGCAAGGATGGCAACCAGAGTAAAGCGGCGCCGGTATGGTTCACCCTGGGCGCGGACAACAACTCGATCCTGATCCAGACCGGGCCGCAGACCTGGAAGGCCAAGCGGATCAGGCGCGGCAGCCCGGCGCTGATCTGGATCGGCGCGGCGAGCGGTCCCGCCTTTATCGGCCAGGCCGAGATCACGAGCGACGCAGCGATTCAAACCAGGATCCTGGACGACTTCCGCAAAAAATACCTGGCCAATCGGCTGCTCGGGGTGGGTCCGTCGCGCGCGAAGTTCGATAGCGGCGCCGTAATCGCGATCAAAATCACGCCGGTGCGGGATTTACCCGACGGCTTCGTCTCGACGCCGGGCACGCCCGCGCCGCCGCTCCAGGCCGGTGCGCCGGGGCCCGCGGCCTCGCCCGCCGCCGGACATTGAGCTAGCTCCTTCAAGATCGACTTCGTCGCGCCAGCGCTGGGAAAGCCGGCCCGATGATTCATCCGATTGGGCGATAGTCCAATCGGAGCGTAGAATCATCCCATGAACCGATCGCGCGCGGCAGAGCCCGCACAGATCCCGGCGCGCTTCCTGATACGGCGGGCGCTGGCGCGGCGCTGTCCGCTCTGCGGCCGCGGCGCGCTGTTCCGCACTCACTTCAGGATGAATCGCGAATGCGCGAACTGTCACGCGATCTTCTGGAAAGACCCCGGCGAGTCGCTCGGTGCGATGTATGTGGACTACGCGGTCGCGGCCGGGGCATTTCTGGCCGCCTGGCTGGTGCTGGCGCTCGTCACCAATTGGTCGGATCTCGCGCAACTCGTCGTGCTGAGCGTGATCGCCGCGGTGAGCGTGGTGGTCTTCTACCCGTTCAGCCGCAGCGTCTGGACCGTGCTGATCTACCTCTCGGGCGGAATCGAGCGGCCCCCGATGCACGTTTTGCGCGGCCGCAAATGAACGCCAGGGTGGACGCCCGCCGCGGGCGGGTGTTCGTCAGCGGCGGCGTGCGGCGAGCTTGGCGCCGAGCGACTTGAGCCGGCGCGCCGCCTCGGCGAGCGTTTCGTCGCTCTTCGAAAACGTAAACCGCAGCATCTGCCGCCCCAGCTCGTGGCGATGATAGAAACTCGAGCCCGGGACCGGCGCAACGCCGACCTCGTTCAGGAAGAAGTCCGCCGCTTCCGGATCGTCCGCAAATCCCAGCGGGCCGATATCCGCCATGATGTAGTAGGCGCCTGCCGGCTGATGACATCCGAGCCCGGCGCCCGTGAGCGCCGCGTACAGCGCCGCGCGCTTGCGGTCATACATCTGTCTGAGATCGGTGTAGAAGGACTCCGGCAGCCGCAGCGCCACCGCGCCCGCCTCCTGCAGCGGATGCGGCGCGCCGACGGTCAGGAAATCGTGCACCTTGCGGAGCGCGGCGGTCAGTCGCTCGCACGCGACCGCGTAAGCCAGCCGCCAGCCGGTGATCGAATAGGTCTTGGAGAGTCCGCTGATCGTGATCGTCCGCTCGCCCATCCCGTCCAGCGCCGCGATCGAGATATGCCGCGCGTCGCCGTAAATGATGTGCTCGTAGATTTCGTCCGTGATCGCGAGCGTGTCCCAGCGGCGGCAGAGTTCAGCGATCACCTCCAGTTCCGCGCGCGTAAAGACCTTGCCGGTGGGATTGTGCGGCGTGTTGATCACTACGGCCTTGGTGCGCGGGCTGAAGGCCGCTTCCAGCTCGGCGCGGTCGATCGCGAAATCGGGCGCGTGCAAGGCCACGTAGCGCGGCGTCGCGCCCGCGAGGATCACGTCGGGCCCGTAGTTCTCGTAAAACGGCTCGAAGATGATCACTTCGTCGCCCGGATTGATCACCGCCAGCATCGCGGCGATCATCGCCTCGGTCGCGCCGCAGGTGACGGTGATATGGCGCTCCGGGTCGCATGCGATGCCGTTATAGCTGCGGACCTTGTCCGCGATCGCGCGGCGCAGATTCGGCGAGCCGTGCGTGATCGCGTACTGGTTGTAGTCCTCGTCGATCGCGCGTTTGGCCGCCTCTTTCAGCTCCGTCGGCGCGGGAAAGTCGGGAAAGCCCTGGGCGAGATTGACCGCGCCGATCTTCAGCGCCCGGCGCGTCATCTCGCGGATCACCGATTCGGTGAACAAGCCGGTCTTGTGTGAAATCCCGGTCGGCATCGACCGCAAGTTTATGCGCCGCGGTCGAGGTCAGCCAAACGATCGGAAATCCGGAGCCTGGGTCGAATTGCGCAACCGGCGGCTACGCCTTGATGAAGGAACTAGATGCTCAAAGTCGCGCGGCCGGCGCTCGCGCCGGCGCGGCGGACCGAGCGGACAGATCAGTTCCGGCCGTGTTGGGCTTCGGCTTCGAGTAAGCCGCCCTGCTGCAGGCGCCACTGATCGATCGCCTCCACGTTGAAGCGCCAGTCGCTGCCGATTTTGAAGCCCGGGATCTGTCCCTTCTTGAGCAACCGATAGATCGTGGACCGATGCACGCGAAGATAATCGGAAAGCTCGTTCACCGTCATCACTTTAGCTGAAATCGGCATCGTCGATTCAAACCTCTTAAATTAGGCTAATTGATTCCTAATCTAGCAAAATTTCAGCACATTCAACAACGAATCGTGTCTGGTACTCGACGGGTGCTTCGCACCGGCGGTTTGCGAAGACCCTCTTATACTTGCTTATACGTTCAAACCTCGCGCCGGTTTCAGGCTTGTTACCTGCCGAGCCGGAAGCTACGGTTGCGGAACGGTAGGCGCGATGCAGGGCGAGACTCGGATCGGGACCTCCGGCTTCAGCTACAAGGAGTGGCTCGGCAAGTTTTACCCGCCGAAGCTGCCGGGCGCGAAGATGCTGGAGCATTACGCCCGCAGCCTGGCGACCGTGGAAATCAACTACACGTTCCGCGCGATGCCGAAAGCCGGGATGTTCGAGCGGTGGGCCGAACAGGTGCCGGCGAATTTTCGTTTCGCGCTCAAGGCGCCCCAGCGCATAACCCATTTCGCGCGTCTGAAGGGCAGCGGCGAGAGCCTGGATTATTTCCTCAAGATGGCGGCCGCGCTCGACTCCAGGCTCGGTCCCGCCCTCTTTCAACTTCCGCCCGACTTCAAGCGCGACCTGCCGCTGCTGACCGATTTCCTGGCCCTGATCGGCGGGCGGATCCGCGCGGCGTTCGAGTTCCGCAACGCCGCGTGGTTCGACGATGCGGTGCTCCAGGCGCTGCGCGACGGCGGCGCAGCGTTGTGTATCGCGGAGAGCGAGAAGCTCTCGACGCCAATCGAGCGGACCGCATCGTGGGTCTACGTCCGTCTGCGCAAGCCGAGCTACGATGACGCCGCGCTTGCCGAGTGGGCGCGCAAACTCCAGGCGTTCGCGGACGCCGGTGCTGAAAACTACGTCTACTTCAAGCACGAAGACGCTGCGCCCGACCTTGCCGGGCGGCTGCGTGCGATACTGAAAGGCGCGCTGTAGCGGGTTCGCGAACACGTGCTGCGATCCAGAGCCTGTGTCGCTGCGCGTAAGCCGCGTAAGCATTGACCGCGAGATGATTCCGCCGCCGGGTAGTTATCGCTACGAGATCCTGGGCGCCGTTCCCACGGCCGCGGCCGCGCAGATTATCGCCGTCGAGGAAACCCATCTTACCGCCGCTTCGCTCGAGGGCTCGCGGACCTCGAACTCCGGCCGCTACGAGGTCGAGGCCCGGCTCGGTCCCGATACCGCGATCGTCGAGTATCACGCTCCGTTACACGCGCGGGCCGTTCTCGCGCGCCGCGGCCTACCGCGCCGACGGCGAGCTGATGCGCGGGAGCGTCGACGCGCTCGCCGGCCGCGACGCGGTCGAGGCCAAGCTGGGCCGCTTTCGCGAAGTTGATCCCGACCTGATCCTGTTCCAGACGTTGATCATCGCGCACGCCCGCGCGCGCGGTCAGAGCCGCTTTACCGGCCGGATCGTGATGATCGATCCCAACACCCTGGTCGCGGCCTCGCGCAAGGAGACCTACCGCCAGCGCGATGCGGCCGGCCTGCGCTGGGTCTGCGAGCCGCTGCTGGGAGAGTCCGAGGAAATCGAGCTCGATCAGGACGGCCGCATCACCCGCCGCCGCGACCGCCGCGGAATCGAAACCGTGCTGCGGGAATTCCGCGCCGATCGGTAATCGGCGTGCGGCCTACTTTTCGATCCGCACCCGGAACCACGCGTCCACCTGCTCCGACCCGATCACGGCGTAGCCCTCCGCCTCCGCCGCACGCGGGATATCGCGGGCGCCGCGGGGCTCGTCGACCAGAATCTCCAGAGTTTGCCCGCGCTCCATCGCCTCCAGCCGCACCTTGGCATGCGCCCAACTGAGCGGGCATTTCACGCCCCGCAAATCGAGACGCAAGTCGATACGAATGATATCGCCCGGCCCGCTCACAGACTCATTCAACTCACGGAATTCGATTCGGCGCGGGCGAACGCCTTACTCCGCGGGCAGCCGTTCGGCGGCGCGTTTCATGACCTGGCGCATCACGTCGGCGCTCTGCGCGCCCACCAGCGGGAAGCCGTTGATGATAAAGGTCGGCACGCCGCTCACGCCGCGCTGATGCGCCGCGAGCGCGTTGTTCTTCAACTTCAGCGAGTATTTTCCCGAGTTCAGCGCTGCATCGAGCTGCGCGCGATCGATCCCGGCCGCCGCGGCCAGCCCGCCGACCACCTCGCGGTCGCCGATATTCGCATCCTCCTGAAAGTAAGCCCGATACACGCGCGCCACGAAGTCCTCGTCCCGCCCGAGCTCGCGGGCGAACTCGGCGGCTTCGAGCGCGAGCCGCGAGTTGGTGAACACCGCGGGCGGCTTCATCGCGAGATCGATCGAATCGGCGAGCATCCGGATTCGCTCCCACAAGGCGCGGCGTGCGCCGAGATCGTCCGTCCGCCCGATTTTCTCAGCCGGAATTCCTTCGGCGGGCCACTCGGGATGAATCTGAAAGCCGCGCCATTCGGATTGGAAATCGAATTCGGACTTCAGGTCGCGCAGAGTCTTGAAGCCGATATAACAGAAGGGGCAGACGAAATCAGAGAACATCACGACTTTGAGCGCCATTAACGCAACTATAAGTCCGCGCCGCGCGGCCCGTCAAAGGCGCCGTCCGGCGCCGCGCGCGCTTTCATCGCTCGGTTGGATCAGGAAGACTTGACCCGATGAGCGACGCGCGCGCCTCCGAGGAGACGATCGATTACTCCAACTTCGCCACCGTGATCACCGGCGAGGGCGACTGGATTCCCGCCGGCTTTCCAACTCCCGACGGCGGCTTCTGGCAGTATCAGGAGCCCGGCGCGATCGTGATCGTGCAGGACGGCTGCTTGCGCGTCGCCGCGGTGCCGTACACGCGCCGCCACGATTCGATCCAGTTTCTCGACAACGCCAAGCACATGTACTTCAGCGCACGCAGCTTCGCGCCGCCGGCCGGCGGGACGATCAGTTTTTCGATCGACATGGCGGCGACGATCATCGGCGGTGCGCCGAACGATCTCTACGACGGCTTCGTGTCGTTCAACGTGCTCGATTTCAGTACCGGCGCCGCGCTGGACTTCTTCGTCGGTAACGAGGTGGCCGCGACCGTCTACGGCCGGCTGCCCTTTCCCGGCGTGCCCGACGCGCCGGCTGCGCACGGCCCGCGCTACTTCTGCCTGTTCGAGGAAGTCCGCGCGGGATACGCGCCGGGCCGCATGCGCCATTACGAGATCACCTACGATTCGGCGGCCGACTGCGTCACGTTCGCGATCGACGGCGCGCAGATCCGGAAGTATGCGAATGTTCCATTCAAGCTCGGCCCGTGTACGCTCGCGATGGGCCTGATGAGCGAGAAGGATATCGACCTCAGCCAGGGCAGCGTATCGTGCCACGGTCAGGGCGCGGTCGGAAAATGGGGCAACGTCCGCATCGTGCGCCGCCCGCGCCCGGCCTGAGCGGAAGGATCGGCTACCGCCTTGCGGTACTGAGTCAATTCGGACAATCAAAGGGGGGAAACAAGGGTCGTGACGCTCCGCGACGACGCCGCGCTCGCGCTCATGATGTTTTAGGGGAAGAGATGCCGTTCATAACTGGACGCGACCAAGTGCAGATCCACTATGAAGAGCGCGGTTCAGGACCCGCAGTGCTGCTTAGCCACGGGTATCGGGCGAACGCCCGAATGTGGCAGCACCAGATGGACGCGCTCTCCGACCGTTACCATTTAATGGCGTGGGACATGCGTGGTCATGGCCGCTCGGACTCTCCGGAGAATCCCTTGCTCTATTCGCACGAGGCGGCGGTCGCCGACATGGCGGCGATCGTGCAGGCGTGCGGCGTCAAACGAGCTGTCATCGGCGGGCTCTCGCTCGGAGGATTCATCTCACTCTCGTTCTACCTCGCCCACCCGGAGCGGACGATTGCACTCATGCTGTTTGATACCGGGCCGGGTCAGAGAAAAAGGGGCTCGCAGGGCCTCGCACACGCAGCCCGTGGGATGCTTGATGAAAAGGCCGATCGAGTCATCGCGGCGCTTTCGTCGATACAGGTGCCGACGTTGGTGTTGTGCGGCGCCGAGGACAAAAGGTTCCTTAAGGCCAGCGATTACCTTGCCGTGAACATACCGGGAGCCGAAAAAGTTATTTTGGAGGGCGCCGGCCACGTGTCCAATCTGGACAAGCCGGATGAGTTCAATGCTGCGGTGCGTTCATTCCTCGATCGAGTCTGCGTCTACCGAACGGAGGACGTATCGCTGCAATGATGCGCGCCTCAAGCCAAATTAAGGCATTCGCGCTTTCAAATTCAGGCGCCGCGAATTAGGCCAGCGCCCGCCTTGTCCGGTATTGACCGAGTTGCCACTATAAGTTAATCACCCGGCGATGAGTCAGAATCAATCTGCGGTCGAGAAAATCATCCTGGCGGAGCCGCGCGGCTTCTGCGCCGGCGTCGACCGCGCGGTCGAGGCGGTGCGTAGCGCGCTGCGCGTGTTCGGCCGCCCGCTCTTCGTGCGCCATCAGATCGTCCACAACCGTTTCGTGCTCGAGGCGCTCGAGGCCGAAGGCGCGATCTTCGTCGAAAGCCTCGACGAAGTCCCGACCGGCCAGCGCGTGATCTTCAGCGCGCACGGCGTGGCGCCCAGCGAATGGGACCGCGCGCGCGAGCGGAAGTTGCGCGTGATCGACGCGACTTGCCCGCTGGTTACCAAGGTTCACGACGAAGTTGAACGTTATGCTCACGAAGGCCGGACGGTAATCCTGATCGGTCACGCCGGCCACGAGGAAGTGAAAGGCACCCTGGGCGTCTCGCCCGGGCAGGTGCTGCTGGTCGGGACCGTCGCGGAGGCGGAGGCCGTTCAGATTCCGGATCCCGCGCGGGTCGCGGCGGTCACCCAGACCACGCTCAGCGTCGACGATACGCGCGAAATAATGGAGACCCTCAAGCGGCGCTTCCCGGCGCTCAACACGCCCAGGAGCGACGACATCTGCTACGCCACTCAGAACCGGCAGAACGCGGTCAAGGAATTGGTCAAGGTGACCGACGCAATTCTGGTCGTCGGTTCCAAGCAGAGTTCGAATGCCAACCGGATGGTCGAAGTCGCCGCGATGGCGGGCGGGCGCGCCTACCTGGTCGATTCGATCGCCGACGTGCAGCCGGCGATGCTCGACAAGGTGCGCTCGCTGGGGCTGAGTGCGAGCGCGTCGTCACCCGAATGGCTGGTCGAGGAGATTATCGGCTCCTTCGCGCGCCAGGGCGCGACCGTCGAGTTGTTGAGTATCAAGAAGGAGCGCGTGCACTTTCCGCTGCCGCTGCCCGCGGATTAGTCCCACCGCAGATTGGCCGCGGCATTGAATTGATATTGATCGGCGGCTGCGTCAGGCGCCTCTCATTGCAGCCCGCTTTCCGCTCGGCCCGCTCGCCGCGCCCGTCCTTCGACCTATGGTATGATCCCGCCGATGTCGCCGCGCCCTGACTCCCCTCGTCACCGGCCAGGTTGCGAGCGATGGTCTGGTCCGCATTGGTCCCCGGCCTGCTGCTGATCGCGCTCCTGATTGCTGGACCGGCCGCCTCTGACACGCCCGGCTCGCCGCAGCCTGCGCCGCAATCTTCCGGGCAACCTGCGCCGCAGGCTTCGCCCGCGGCGGCTGCGATCTCGATTCCCGACAGCAATTCGGTGATTTCGCTCCTCGACGCCGTCATCGCCTGGTCGCGGGGCGTCGATTTGGAACAGCAACTGGTCGAGGAACCGGCTGAGGTGCTGTTCATTTCACGCAATCGCGCCGGCGTCGCGGATATCGTCAAGCTCGCGTTCCAGTACGGGCGTGCCGAGGCCGCAGCGCTCGCGGCACTGGGCGTGGCCGAGAACAACAAGCAACCACCGGTGGCTGCGGCTGCAGACGATATTCTGGCCCATCCGGAGATCGTCCAGAACCGGCGTGCGCAGATTCAGGCGCAAGTGACCGGTTTCCAGGATCAGATCAACCAGCTCCAGAAGCAGCTCGCGGCAGCGAAAAAGGCCGACCGTGCCGCGATCGGGAGCCAACTCGCCGGACTTCAGGGACAGCTTGAACTGGCCAAGTCGCGTGCTCAATTTATCGATGCGATGTCCGACTTCGAGACCGGCGTCGGAGGTCAGAAGGGTGGCCGCTCCGCCGACGCGCTGTCGGATCAGATCGACGAGCTTGAACGGACTATACCAGCGGCGGGTGAGACTGCTCCGCCGCCGGCGAGCGCGGCGCGTAGCGCGACCGAGGCCCAGGTGACGGGACTGATCCCGCGCGCGCGGGCGTGGTTCGCGTTGCGGGACAAAGCCGATCTGATCACGCAGCGCCTCAACGGTACCGTCTACCTTGGCAAGACTCTCGCGCCCGCGGTCGACGCGCTCCATGCGAATATCTCTCGTATCGACAGCGACGCCCGGGCGCTGGTTGGCCAGGCCGGCGCCGAAGCGGGCGCCAGCCCGGCGACGATCGATGCCCGCCGCAAAGAGTTCGAAAGCCTGCTGCTCCGCAACAAGCTCGTGGCCGGAGCGGCCCTGCCGCTGCGCGAGCTGGCGCTGCTGCTCGACCGCTACCAGGCCAACCTCGGCGAGTGGCGGGAAGACGTGCGCCGGCGCGCCGCCGCGCAGCTCTACGGCCTCGTGATGAGCGCGGTCGGGCTTGCCGTCGTGCTCGGGTTCCTGTTCGCGGCCGGCATGACCTGGCGCCGGCTCGCGTTCCGCTACGTCGAAGACAGCCGCCGGCGCAGCCAGATGCTCCAGTTGCGCAATTTCGTGATCAGCGGGCTGATCGCGATCGTGCTGGCCTTCGAGTTCGTCAGCGAGGCGGGCTCGCTCGCCACCGTGATCGGACTTGGCACCGCCGGCATCGCGGTTGCGCTGCAGGACGTAATCCTGTCGATCGCCGGTTACTTCCGGATCGGCGGGCGCTACGGGATCAAGGTCGGCGACTGGATCGAAGTGCAGGGCGTGCGCGGCGAGGTGATCGATATCGGGTTGACCAAGCTCACGATGATGGAGTCGGCGGTAACGACCAACGCGAGCCGAGCGGGCGGCTGCTGGTGATGCCGAACTCGGTGGTGTTCCGCGAGAAATTCGCCAATCGGGCTTACGGCAGCAGCCTGGGCTGGGACGACCTGGAGCTGACGGTCGCGCCTGACTGCAACTTTCAGCTCGCCGAGAAGCTCCTGCTCGCCGCGGTCGAGGAGGTTTTCTCTCGCTATCGTGACGCGGCGCGCAGCAGCTCGCGCGAGATGGAGCGGCGTTTTCAGTTGCGGCTCGAACCGCCGCGCCCGCAAAGCCGCCTCAGTATCACCAGTGCCGCGATTCGCCTCAGCGTGCGGTATCCCGTGGACGTGCGGATGCAGGCCCAGGTACGCGACGAGATCTCGCGCCGCATCCTGGAGTTGCTGGCGCGCGAACCAACCATCCGCCTGGTGCCGTCGGGCGCGGCGGCCCTCCTGCGGGCCGAGGAACTGGCGCCCGGCCCGAGCGCCGCGATAGTCCAGCCCCAGCCCGCCGGTCCGCCGCCTGCCAAGGCGTAGAGCGGCCCCTTCGCCTTGACAACTCCGGCGCATATCCTCGACACTCTGAGCCAATTCGCGGGGGCTCTGACCGCGGGCCACGGCCCGGCAAAGGAAACTGATTCAATGCGAACGGGAACTTCGCGCGCGCTGATTTTGCTCGCGCTTATATCGCTGGCTGCGCCCTTAACGCTCGCCGGCTGTATGTCCAAGGCCAAGAAGCATCTCTACGCTGCCGAGGATCTGTTCGAGAAGCACGACCTTGCGGGAGCGAAGGCGGAACTTGAGGAAGCGGTCAAGGAAGATCCCGACCTCCTTGATGCCCACAAGTCGCTCGCCCATATCGACGAAGCTCTCGGCGACGACGACGGCGCTGCCCAGGAATACGACGCGGCCTCGCGCCTCGATCCAACCGACACCAAGACACTGGCCAAGGCCCGCTACTACCATCAGCTCAAGGAGACCGAGAACTCGGTTGATGATTCGGTGGGCGACATCAAGGCCGGCAAGATCGACGAGGCGCTGGAGCAGCTCAAAGACGCGGCCAAGAACCCCTCGCGGGCGGTCCGCGACCAGGCGGTCAAGGGGCTTACAAAAGCCGCGCCGATGATCGCGCAACAGGGCGATGACCTGGTCGCGCAAAAGAACTACCCCGACGCGATCAAGGCTTACGATTCTGCGATTCGCGCCTACACGCTGATCGCGCAGGCGACCAGCGCGAATTCGCTTGACGCGAACGCCGACAAGATCCTGCATTCGGCCAGCGAAGCGGCGAGGGCTTCGGGTTCCCCTGACGCCGCCTTCAAGCTGCTCAACAACGTCCTGACCACCGACCCGGACAACAAAACCGCGAACCTGGAACTCGCCCAGGTCTACCTGGCGCACACCCCGCCGGATTACAGCACCGCCGCGGATCTGATGGAGCGGGGCGGTGCTCCCGACGCCAACGTCGCGGCGTTGCGGGCCAAGGCCAAGCATCAGCATTGAGCCTGCGATGCTGAGCCGGACCATCGCGCCGAGTCCAGGTTCTCGCGCGCTCGTCACGAGCGCGGGCTAGCGTCAAGGCGCAGGACGCGGCGCGCGATGCGGCGGCGGGGCGGTTATATCGCAGTCGAGGGGCCGATCGGAGTCGGCAAGACCAGCCTCGCGCAGGCGCTGGCCGCGCGGCTCAATGCGCGGCTGATTCTCGAGGATGTTGCCGGCAATCCGTTCCTGGCGCGTTTCTACGCCGATCCCGACAAGTACGCCCTGCCGCTGCAACTCTACTTTCTGCTGACGCGCTACGAACAGCAGCGCCAGCTCGCCCAGCAGGATCTGTTCAGCCAGGCCACCGTCACCGATTACCTGTTCGCCAAGGATCGGCTCTTCGCCCGCCTCAACCTCGCGCCCGACGAGCTGTCGCTGTACGAGCAGGTTTATCCACTGCTCGATGCCCGGATGCCCAAGCCCGATCTCGTCGTTCATATTCGCGCCGGCGCGGGCGTGCTGGCCGAGCGCTTGCGCAAACGCAACCGCGACTTCGAGCGCGACATCAGCCTCGAATATCTGGAGCGGGTCTCGGCGGCCTACCGCGACTTCTTCTTCTACTACGACGAGGCGCCCTTGCTGGTGGTCGACACCTCCGCGATCGACTTCGTGAATGATCCCGACGACCTTGCCGATCTGATCCGCGAGATCGAAAATGCCGGCCCGGGCGTGCAGCATTTCGTACCCCGCAAAAAATGACGTTGCGCCCGGCCCTCGTACCACCCGCTTATTCCCGATCCATGCCGCTTGCAACTGTTAGTATAGAAAACTATACTAATGGTTAAATACGCCCGCGAAACAAGCGTGGCTCCCGGAGCGCGTGGCAGAGGTCGGAACCATGAAGCTCGAATTCGGTACGCTCACCAAAGTTGATCCGCGCGCGCTGGCCGGTGGCGACAAGGCGGCCCTCACGAGCTGGCTCGGCGACCATCTCGACCTGCTCGGCGCCGTGCTCGGGATGGACCTCGAGCTCGTCAGCCGCGACCGCGCGGTCGGCGCCGCGGCCGCCGATCTCATCGCGCGCGACACCGGCCGCGACCGGGTCGTGATCATCGAAAACCAGCTCGATCCCACCGACGATTCCCAGCTCGGCCAGATCATCACCTTCGCCAGCGGCCAGGATGCGCGCGTAGTCGTATGGATCAGTCCCGAATTCCGCGAGGCTCATCGCCAGGCCCTGGAATGGCTCAATCGCCGCGGCGGTCAGGCCGAATTCTACGCGCTGGGCTTTAACGTCTTCAGAATCGACGACTCGAAACCGGCGGTGGAATTCCGGCTGCTCTCCGGGTTCGGTCCTCACGCGGCCGCCGGCCATACGGTCCCGCTCGTGGCGGGAACCAACGGCGCCGGAGGCAACGGCAGTTCCGGTGCGAGCGGCCCGGCCGGCGTCAACGATGCCGGTAATGGCAACGGCGGCAACGGCAACGGCAGCGCGATCGCCAGCGCCAATGGCGTCGCCGCCAACGCTAATGGCCAGAGCCAGGACGCGGCGAACGGAGCCGCGCCCGCCAGGGCCACGGCCGACGCCGACCATCAGGAGGCCTATCGCCAGTTTTTCCAGCGGATGGTCGACGAGCTGCGCGAGAAGTATCGCTTTACCAACGCCAAGATGGGCCAGCCGCAGAACTGGTATTCATTCGCCTCGGGCACCAGCGGCGTCGTCTACTCGATCTGGTTTTCCGGCGGCGGCCGGGTGCGGGCCGAGCTTTACATGGATGTCGGCAACCGCGACTTGAACCGTCTGATCTTCGACCAGTTGCGCCAGCACGCCAGCGGTATCGAGAAAGAGTTCGGTGAGAAGCTCGAATGGGACGCGGCCGAGAGCCGGCGCGCTTGCAGCGTGGGCACCTACCTGTCCGGCAAGATCGATGATTCGCCGGAGATCCTCGACGCGATTCTCAAATGGTCGATCGACCGGCTCCTGCGGTTCAAAAAGGTGTTCGGACCGCGGCTGCCCGGCATCACGAGGGTGTTGCAGCAGGAAGCACGATGAGCGGGGAGCCTTACGGAGGGCGCGGGGGGATCGGTTCTCGGACCTGATCCCCCCAGTTGGTCCCAGCTTCCGCTGAAATCCGCCCGGCCGCAGCGCCGCATGGCCGCGCCGACGGTAGCAGGCGGTTCGACCGCTACGGGCCGGCACGGAGGCCGGCTCCTACTCGAGGTAGGATTCCATCCAGGGTAGCGGCCGGCGTCCCTGCCGGCCATCTGATCCGAAACGCCTTCCGTCCCACCGGCGGTTCAATTCCCATCTCGCTGCGCAGTTCACAGTTCGATAAGATTCCGCCCGCACCGGGTCGTCCCGGCGCAAGGGCGGAGTGCGACAGGGCGGAGTGCCAAAGGGCGGAGTGGAAGACCGCGCAAACCTGAATGATGTACCGGCGCAATCTGACGCGCCGGATACCTCCCGCCCGGATCTCGCGCCGCCGGCCGCACCAGAACCCGCCCGGCCGCAGGCGCGGCTCCGTCCGCCGGTTTCGCGCCGCACCAACTGGAGCATCGTCTTCCTCGCGCTCTTCACCCAGGTGTTTACCCTGGCCTTTGGATGGTTCACATTTCAGGTCACCAATGACCAGCAGCTCCACAATCTGCGCGGGGCGCTGGACATCTGGAACCGATGGGACGCGCCGCACTACCTCGCGATCGCGGCGCACGGCTACCAAAGCGCGGGCCCCGAGAGTTTGTTCATCGTCTTCTATCCGCTCTTCCCCTGGGCGGTGCGGATGGTCACGCTGCTGGTCCGCGATCCGGTGGTCAGCGCCTTGCTCGTCTCGTGCCTGGCCTCGATCGTCGCCGGCGTGGCGCTCGCCCATCTGGTGGCGATCGATTTTCCCGAGCCGGTTGCGTATCGCGCGGTCTGGTTCATGTTCATCTTTCCGACCGCCTATTTCTTTCATATCGGGTACACCGAGAGCCTGTTTCTCGCGCTGGTAGTCTGCTCGTTCCTGGCCGCGCGCCGCGACCACTGGATGGCCGCCTCGATCCTGGGCGCGCTGGCGTGCCTGGCCCGGATGAACGGTCTGCTGCTGGTCGCCGCGCTCGGCGTCGAGGCGCTGCATCAGATGTGGTCCGAGCGCCGCTGGCGATGGCGCTGGCTCTGGATCGGCCTGATCCCGATGGGCTTCGGCGTTTACCTGCTGATCAATTATCGGGTGAGCGGAAATCCGTTCATCTTCGCCAATTATGAATGGACGCACTGGAGCCAGGGACTGACCTGGCCCTGGGTCGAAATCGCCACGGTGGCGCAGGTGCTGACCACCCGCGACTCCTACGACGCGCAAATGATCGGCGTGCAGGTCTCGGCTTACCTGGCGCTGGGGCTCGTGGCCACTATCGCATCGGCCGTGATGCTGCGGCCGTCCTACAGCGTCTGGATGTTTGCCAACTGGCTGATCATGGCCAGCCTGACCTGGGACTTAAGCGCGCCGCGCTACGATCTGGCGCTCTTTCCGATCTTCATCCTCTTCGCCCGCTGGTCCCGCAACCGCCCCTGGTACGCGCTCCTGAACTTCTGGTGCCTGCTCTCGATGGCAATCTTCATGACCAGCTTCGTCCGCGGCAACTGGGCCTTCTGAGAGAGGTTGTCGGGAGTATGTGTGAACGCAATCAGTTGGATCAATCGGGATTTCGCGGGATCATGTGGTATAGCCCGACTACTTCGCCGTTTTCATTTCGGGTTTAGGCCAGTCGCCGACCGGGCGCTCTTGAAAATCGGCTTTTGCATCGCGTCTTTCCAGTCGCCTTCGATCTTGAGCATCTCCGGCGCGCGGCCGGGATTGCGTCGCTCGACCTCTGTGGCTTTCGTGCTCGTCACACCAAGGAGCCTTGGACAGAGATGAATCTTATGCCCGGACTCTTCGAGACGTGAGCCAATGCAGATAGATCCAGACGCTGAAGCAGCTCAGCCGTAATTGGGCGCTTGGCGTCCCAAAATACAAAAGCTCGGAAGAACTCTTGCGCCACCTCGCCATTCAGGAGAGCAGCCACGGCGCGGGCCTCCTCTTCATTTTCGCAGGCTAGAAAATAGCCGGTATCATCGAGCACAACCGGTTTGTTGCGAACCGGCCCGACGGTCCTGAAGGTCAGAGTTTTGTAGAAGCCGGAAATCGCGACCTTCCAAGGTGCGAACGAATATGGCCCGACGCCGAAAATCGCAAACCGGGGACGCCCCTTGTAGATCGCACTGGCGCGACCGTCGAGCAGTCCTGCATGGCGCGATAGATATTTCCATGTTTTTGGTGCGCTGTGTTTGATCGCGTGAGTATCATCACCAACAGAGCGCTGAGTAACCAGCATCGATTTCGTGGGCGCGGCTGCTTTAGGGTTTGCGATTTCTGAACTCTTCAGCATCGGGTAGACGTGAGCGTCTTCCAGATCGATCGTCTCTCCTAGCCCGTTGACGTAAACAGGCCCGGCTTTCTCAAGTTCTAGGACGGCCGCACAATCGTGCTTTATGCCCGAACGCCATCGGTGTGTTGCCATCGTGCCCGGTCCTGCAAGGTGCTTCCAGCGCTCGAATAGGGACGTGTCGGCGACGATTCGATGATCGCGGTATCCGATAGCGGAAGTTGGCGCACTCGCTTCCAAGCTTGGATACAGGGACGCATCGTAGCTTGTCGAGGACGACACTTGACAGACAAACAGGCACGCGTCCACCGAGGCTCCAAAGTGATCCAGTGCGCGAATCGAATAGATATCAGACTGCGCGAGCCCAATTCCGGTCTTCCACGCGTGGGCTAAGACCTTCCGTGCGACCGCCGTCTTGCACAGTAGAGCGATTACGGCTGCGCGCCCTCGACAGGCTTCAAGAATGCGCAGCGTCATCCATTCCGAGATATCAAAGTTGCTTTTGCCGGTGATGGCGTCCATCCCGCGATGATTCTGAAAGTTCGATTTCGCCGGCAGGTTCGAGCTTCTGAGCAAGCCAAGCGCAGCATTTGTTACCCACGGCAGGTTGCCGATCACTAACGTGGGTTCAGGGAGGGCATGGACGATCTTCGGCCAATCTGCCTCAAAGAAATCGGTACGGCTGATGCGGACCTTTCCCGCGTACGGTTTGTGGGCAAGGGCTCCGCGCACGAGATTCAGGTGATCTTCATTAAGATCGATAGCGATCGCGCGCTCGGCACCAACGAATCGGTCGAGGGCCGCGAACAGAAAACTGCCAGTGCCGCAGGTTGGTTCAATGATCGAGGCGGGCCACACCCCCTTCCCGGCGAGCAGTTCGCAGACCTGCCGCGCCAGGGCGGTCGGCGTTTGGAAATCACCGAACTCAGCCCGTCTGGTTGTTTTAGATCGATAGGACACGTTAGCGCACCCTGCGGACGCCATCGACCTTGCCTGCCTCGACGATAGCCCTGCTGTATTGGAGCCGCCATTGCAGGGCATTGGAAATCGTGAGGTAGCCTTGCGCGGGTTCGTTTTTCAGAGCTTCTTCAGCGATATTCCTGGCCTCGATCTCTTCAACTGGCAGGTTCTTGTCCTGCATGAAGGCGACCAGATCGTCGGCGTTACCGTCGTGCTCAATGATCTCCCTGAGGCCGCGCGTCATCTGGTAATCGGCAGTTCGGCTCTTGTTCACGAAGACCGCGTGCTTTATGTCGAGACGGGCGGTTTTCTGAGCGGCATTGTCGGTCTTCTCATAGACGAACACGATGAGATGATACCCAAGCCCGAAAATCTTCTGTCGAGCCGATTTGAAGGGACAAGACGGTACTGGCTTAATTCGGGGCTGAGTGTCTGAATTTCAAGGCGCGAGTGGCTTATTTTGAAACTGGCGGGAAGGGTTCAAACTGAAAACACTGAGGCGGACCATCCTCAAGCGATTGTGCGTCGTACAGCGGGTCGTCCTTGGGAATGGGTTGCCGTGTCTGATTGATCCGTCGCATCGCGGCTGCTTCGCAGTCTCCGAGCGTGGCGTAGGTTCCCAACATTTCCCACTGGCGAGCTTGAGCAGCATCGGCCCGTTCCCTTGAAGCCATAACCTCGCGCGACGCTGTGGGGGATAGCGGAACGGCGAGTGTCCAGCCCGTGAGCGCGAGCACAGCGGCATGACGGAGCTTCATGCTTGATCCGTCGCCCGTGGCGGCGGCAAAAAAAGACGATATTGAACGCCAACCCGTCCGTATTTCTCCGCCATCCGGTCGTACACTTCGCTTATGTTGTGGCAAGTGCTGGAGATACCGATCAGCATCCAAACGTGCTCCGTGAGCTTTCGGAGACCGTACTGATCGCTCAGGTATTGATGCCAGTTTCGTCCGTGCTGCGGTTGTGGAGCATTGTCTTTGAGCCACTTCGCCACGTCCGGGTCGAGATATTCGTAAACGAGTTCCGTGACCAGCCTGCCCCAATATTTCGGGCGCTGCGTTACGGTTCCCTTCCAACCTGTCAGCCTGCCGAATTCCTTCCACAGTTCATCGGGGAACGTTTTTTCCCACTTGCGCATTTCCTGAGCGAGATACGCTCGCAGCTTGACCTGAAGGGCGTCCTCGGCACGCTCGTACTGATTGCCGGTCGCTTCGTCCACAAGAGCGTCAAGGCCAACCTTCGCACATGCAGCCACGAACATGCCCGCACGTATCGCGATCTGCGCTTGTCGCTTCGTTAATTTCGTGCCGCTATCCCTTCGATTGCTCGCATCAAGGGCAGCGACCATCGACCGGCAGATTTCAATCATCAGGTCGCTCGGTATGCCCTTCACATTGCGGCCCAACCCCTCAACTTCGGGGAGCCGAAAAGACACCATTCTCTCGAGTGACCAAGTCCATGTTTATAAACGGTTTTAGTGATCCTACGGCCAGATATTTCTCGAAGCCTCCACCGCCCTTAATTCCGGTCAACCATTCGGTCGCCGATGTCCTTCCGATGACCCTCTGCCCGTCGTTCAGGACGTAGCACGGAATCTCGAAATCTTCTTCGAGCGCCAGACGCAGGACACCCTTTAGCTTGGCTTCGGGCATACTCGGCTCTGTGCTCACCACTTCCGGCAGAACCGTCTTTAGCCCGCGAGCTTTTGCCCAGCGCATCCGCACGGCCTGACGGGCTATTTCGCTTCGCCGTTCGGGCGAGAGTTTGCTGGCCCGCATCTTGCCGCCTTCGGACGGACTCAGTTTGTTTGCTGGTTGTTCCATGAAAATCAGATTGGCACGGCGCGCGAGTAGTGTCAATACAGCCCCCGCAAGTATTGACATACGTAAGCCCGCAAGTAGAATACAAGCATGGAGTACCAAATGAGACCTGCCCTAGCCCCTGCGTCCATGCTCACCGACGCGGCGGGCAATAACGAAAAGGCCCGGTCCCTGTCTGCGTGGCTGCGACAGGCGATCCGGGCCGTGGTGAGTTTGGTAAAGCCGACCGGCGAGAGTGTTGATAGCACCCACGCCGGTCTTTCTCCAATGTATCCGCGCGAACGGACACAATCGAAGCTGGCGCTTTCATTGTCGCTCCGTCCGCCCGGGCAAGGCAAGACACGGAGTCGGCAATGAACACGCTCGCCCTCTCGAAACAAACTGAGATAATCGCGGCTCTGACCGAGGGCTGCGGAATCCGCACCACGGAGCGCCTGACGGGCGCGAACCGCAATACGATCATGAGCCTCGGCTTGCGCGTCGGCGCGGGCTGCGCGCGTCTCCACGACCGCTTGATGCGCGATCTTCAAGTCGGCGTGCTCGAACTAGATGAGCAGTGGGATTTCATCGGGAAAAAGCAGAAGCGCGTCCGTCAGGATGATCCGGCAGAGATGGGTGACGTTTGGCTTTTCGTGGCGCTGGCGGCCACGCAGAAGGCCGTTATCAGCTACGTTGTGGGCGAACGCTCGACCGAGAATACCGAGGCACTGGCGTTCGATTTACGCGCCCGCATCGTGAATCGACCGCAGATAACGTCGGACGGATACACGCCATACCCGAACGCGGTCGAAGCGGCTTTCGGGCGCGACGTGGATTACGCGGTCCTCACGAAACAGTACGTTGGCGATTCCAATCTGCCGGACGCGGCGCATCGCTACTCACCGGGACACGTCGCGGGCGTCGAAACGACAGTGATAAGAGGACGCCCCGACCCGGAGAAAGTCAGCACGTCATTTGTCGAGCGATTCAATCTCTCGACGCGAATGGCGTCGCGCCGGTTTACCCGTCTCACAAACGGATTCTCGAAGCGCCTTGAGAACCATCGGGCAGCCGTGCAATTTGTGGGTATGCTTCTACAATCTGTGCCGGTATCACGAAACGCTGCGCTGTACGCCCGCGATGGCGCTGGGCGTCTCGGACCACATCTGGACGATTGGCGAGCTTGTGCAGGCTGCGCTAGCGCCGCAAGACGTGCCGCCGCTACCGCATCCGACGCAGCCGACCACGCTCAGGCCGGGGTACACGCCATTCAGACCGCGCGTGATATTGGGCGGAAAAATGGCGAAACCTCGCAGGCGCGAGTAGTCGCTCTCCTGATCTTGCAGGCCGGGACTCGATAGTGGCATGAATGCTAAACTACGTTCATGGCCACGTATGTCCTGATCACCGCTCAAGCGCAACAAGCACCGGAGTCGGCGCGTCTCAAGAAAATGTATCCAGATAGTCGCGCGCTCAACGCGAGTGCGTGGATCATTCACAGTACTCAAACGAGCAAAGAAATAGGCGATGCGATCTTTCCGCAGGCGACACCGCCGGTCTACGTAGTTCTCAAAGTGTCTTCATTTTGGGGATGGCAGGAGCCCGATTTTTGGGAATGGCTTGTGTCAGGTAAAGGGGAGCCTGAAGCCGGTGGCTGAATACGGACGCCCGGGAGAGGGGCCTCCCTTTCCCAATGGCCCCGACGCAGATGGTCGTGCGACCTTCAGTATCGTTCGGCTTAGCGAGCGAACGAAAATTCTCGGCGAGACGGTCACAAATCTTCAGGCTGAAATCAAACATCTTCCAACGCGGACGACATTCTTGGCGGCGATCAGTATCTTTTTGGCGGTGATCGCCCTTATCGCAGTTGCCTACTGGAACGGAGTCAGCGGGCAATTTAATGGCGTGAACGCGAAGATTGATGCAGTTAACAGCCGACTTGATTCGCTGTCGAGGGCGATAGACCGTCTCGGAAACCTCCCGCAACCCGTGCCAGCACCGTCCCCTCCGCCGCATCATTGAGAGTGTCTTAATTTCCCGCCCCCGGTGTCTGAATTCAGCCAGTACCGACAAGACGACTGCGGCTGCGTGATGCTCGTAACTTTGATATCAACTTCAAGGTTCGGCAGATCGATGCCGCTGGCAGAATTGCTCTCGCCGACCGTCTACCTCAGCTTTAGATGCGCGATGAACTTGTGCTCAAGGTAGGTTCCGACCGCCTTCCCGTCAGTGACGCCGAAAAGCCTCGGCTCATTGTGGGCACTCTCCAATCGGGCAAATTTCGCCGCTTCCGCAACGAGCGCATCCAAGGTCAAGCCTCGCCGAGCTTTAGTCATTTCAGCGATTGCGTGCGCGGCATTGTAATGGCTGGTTCAGAATAGCCTGCCTTGCGCCGGAGTCGCCAATGGCTCACGGTAGCGCAGCCGCTTGCCCTCGCAGCGTCGGACTGCCAACACCAGCCTCGCTCCGTCATCGACCTTACGCGCGTTCCAGCGGAAGTCAAATTCCGCGACGTGCTCCCGCATAAACGCGCCGCGCCCGCCGCACCAGCGGCGCATGATCCGGCGCGAGCCTCGCGAGCGCCCACGCGCCCCCTCCGGCTTCGAGCAGATTGCTCCCGACTCGGCGAGCGCGAGAATCCGGCACGCGTCAGGATGAAGTAAACCGGCGAGGCGCTCGATTCGGCGGCCGCTCCACGAAAAGCCCCCAGCAACCACCGGGGATCGGGTTCCGCGACGACGATGCTTCATTTTTCACCAATCGCCTGACCCGAGCGAGAGATATCGCCCCGGCAACGTGATCTGCGTTCGGGCGTTGGCGTCGTTTGGCGTCGGCGTTCAGGTGCAGCGCGCGGAACAGGACTTGCTTTCCCTTCGATCGCGCGTGGAGAGCGTCAACGGAGAGCCATTTCCTTAGCGAGCGATTGTTGCCGCGCGAAAAAAACCCACTTATGAATCTGCCCGGCTTTCACAACTTCGATCTCAATGTCGCCCGTGCGCGTATCCTGTTGTCGCTGGTCGCGATGGTTTCCCTCTACATCGATCCCAGCGCGGCCGGAGGACTGTTTCATCTCACCACCTACGCGCTCGTCACCCTGCTGTGCCATCTCACCTACAGCGTCGTGGTTTATTTTGCGCTGAAGCGGCTCGGCGACGCCGGCGACAATCGCGTTCTCCCGGCGCTTTCGACCTGCCTGGATCTCTTCTTCGCGACCGCAATCGCGGTTCTCACCGAAGGTCAGACCAGCCCTTCGTACGTGTTTTTCGTCTTCGCCATCACCGCGGTCGGAATCCGCGCCAGTCTGCGCCCGACGCTGATCGTGACGCTGTGCAGCGTGACTCTCTATCTGCTGGTAATTGCGTTCTCGGACGGAATGAACAATGCCTACATGATGCGCGCCGTATACCTGGCGATCGCGGGCTATGTGATCGGGTTTTTCGGCCAGCAGCGCGCCGCTTTCGAGGCCCAGGCGCGCGAGCTCGAAACCCGCGCCGAGCGCCATCTGATCGCCCGTTCGCTGCATGACGGCTACGTGCAGGCGCTGGCCGGCGTCAATTTGCGTCTCGAGACCTGCCGCCAGCTCCTGGCGCGCAATCAACAGCAGGACGCGCTGGTCCAGCTCACCGAACTGCAGGCCGGAGTTGAACGGGAGTACGATGAAGTGCGCATTTACATCCGCTCGCTCGCGGGAGTCGAGCCCATCGGCCCGCGCGATACCGCGGCGGCGGTTTCCGATCCGCAGGTTCACTTCCGCGCGATCTTTGCCGCGCCGGGTACCACCGGCGAGCACATCCTGCAGATCATGCTCGAAGGCTTGCGGAACACGCGCCGCCACAGCATGGCCACCGCGGTCAGAATCAACGTCACCGATGCTGCCGATCGGCTGCTGATCACGATCGAAGACGACGGCGTGGGATTCTCCGATGTGGACAGCCTGCCCTGGGCGATCGCTTCGCGCGTCGCCGAGCTGGGCGGGCATCTGCGCGTCAACGGCAGCGGCCCGACGCATCTCGAAATCGAGATGCCGAATTCGTAGCAGCATGGCGACCCGCATAATAATCGCCGACGATCACGCGCTCTTCCGCCAGGGCCTCAAATCGCTCCTGCAGTTGCAGACCGATCTCGAGGTCGTGGCGGAGGCCGCTCACGCGGGCGAATTGGAATCGATCCTCGCCGCCACGCCCTGCGACATCCTGCTGCTCGACCTGCAGATGGAGCGCTGGCTGATGGACGACATTCCCGCGCTCTCGCGCCTGACGAGCGTGATCGTCCTCACCGCCAGCGAAAGCACCGAGAACGGCGCGCGCGCCCTGCGGATGGGAGCCCGCGCGATCGTTCAGAAGCGCTTCGCAATCGAGACTCTGGTCACCGCGATTCGGACCGTGACCGAGGGCCTGGTCTGGATGCCGCCGGCGGTGCAGGCCGAGTTCGCCGCCGGGGAAAGCACCGCTTCACGCCGGCTCACTGCCCGTGAATCCGAGATCGCGCGATGGGTCGCGAGCGGGATGCGCAACGCCCAGGTCGCTGAACGCCTCTCGATCAGCGAGAGCACCGTGAAAACCCACCTCAACAACATCTTCCAGAAGCTCGGGCTGAAAGATCGCCTCGAGCTGACTCACTACGCGATCAAGACCGGACTGGTCGCGGTCCTCGACCATCAGCGTTAGACCGTCGGCGAGTCCGGCGATCACTCCGATCGTCTCGTGATGCCGCGCAAATGACGGGCACTGCCCATCGAATCGCCACGCGCTTCCCGATCCGGTTGCGCTCACGATCTGAGGCTACATCCACTCCGCGCATTGGCTCTCCAATCTTCGGTTGACCTCGGTCTCCATCGAAAGATGGATGCCGCCATCCACCAGCCTACTGATTGGCGGATTTGTATCCAGAAGGCATGCCGCTTGCTCTCTGCCCGGCGCACGAATTGTTCGTCAGGAGCGCGGGCCCGAAACAGCAAGTCCGAAAGGCAAATCCGATATGGAGGAGCGGCAGAAAATGTCAAGCACTGGTGTCGTTGGGATCTATCAACTGTTCAAGGAACGATGGCGAGATCCGGCGGTGCGGCGCAACGCCGGATACCTGCTTCTCGGCAAGATGATCGGCCTGGGGATCGTAGTCTTGCTGATCTCCAAGTGGTATCTGCCCGCGGTCGTCTACGCCGATACCACGCCGCCCCTGCCGCCGGCGAATATCAACGCGATCAACACGGTCTGGACGCTGGTCGCGGCCTACCTGGTCTTCTGCATGCAGGTCGGCTTCGTGATGCTCGAGTGCGGGATTCGCCCGCTCTCGTGAAACGGTCAACATCCTGGTGGAAGGTATCGCCGACACCTGCATCTGCGGCGTCACCTTCTGGCTGTGGGGCTTCGCTTTCATGTTCTGCTCCGGCACGCCGTGGATCGGCACCACCGGCTTCATGCTGCACGGCCTGCCGGCGACTTACGGCACCACTGGCGTGCCGCTGCTCGCCTACTGGGTGTTCCAGTACGCATTCGCCGACACCTGCTCGACGGTTACTTCCGGCGCGATGATCGGCCGCTGCGATTTTATCGGCGACCTGCTCTACAGCGTCGGCGTGACCGGCTTCATCTATCCGATCATCGGGCACTGGGCATGGGGTCCGGACGGCTGGCTCGCGAACATGAACCCGGTCAACTTTCCACGACTTCGCCGGATCCACGGTGGTTCATACGATCGGCGGCGTCATCTCACTGGCCGGCGCAATTGCGCTCGGACCTCGCCTCGGCCGCGTCTTCAAACGCGACGGCGGCGAACCGATGAAGCCGCACGATCTGATTATCGGCGCAACCGGCGGGCTTATCCTGTGGTTCGGATGGTACGGATTTAACCCAGGCAGCACGCTATCGGCCCTCGACTACGCAGGGTATCGGCCGCGTTTCGTTCAACACTACGATAGCGGCCTGCTCGGCGGGCCTGACGTCGCTTTTCTATTCGTACATTAAAGGCAGGCAAGTGGGATCTCGCGTTGACCGTCAACGGGTTTCTCGCCGGACTCGTTGCGATAACTTGCCCCTGCTACTGGGTCGATCCAGAAGGTGCATTTCTTCTCGGAATCGGCGCCGGGATCGTGGTGGTCTGGGGTATCGACCTGCTCGAATATCTGCGCATTGACGATCCGATCGGGGCCGTCCCCGTTCATATGGTCGCCGGAATCTGGGGTACGCTCTCGCTAGGGCTGTTCGCCGCCGGCAAATACGGCGCGCCGACAGCGACCGGGGCGGACACCAGCAGCGTTGTTACCGGCCTCTTTTACGGAGGCGGTCTGGGTGTTTTGAAGGCGCAGATGATCGGCAGCTTCTCGATCACCATAGCGACCTTCGTTGCCTCGATGGCCCTTATGTACGCCGTCAAGTACGCCTTCAGACTGCGCATCCCGACCGAGGGAGAAATCGAAGGACTCGATCTGCACGAGCACGGCTTCCCGGCCTATCCCGAGTACGTCGTAACCGGTAATGACGGCTGCCCCAAGAGGATCGACGAGGTGCCCATCGGCCGCCGCACTTTGTCCAGTCCCTCCAAAGCCCAGGAAGGTTGCCTGATGCGCACGCTGGACGCTACGCGCAGGAAGATGGTTTGAGCCAACCACCACCTGCACACCACGGGCGGGTCGGCCTCGCAAGTCGGAATTCGGCCTCCGACTGAGGACCGACCCGCCCATCTCTAACCGGCGCGCCGAAGAGATAGCCAGTGAGATTGCTCGATCTTTTTAGCCGACGAAGGGGCGGACCGAGCCGGACAAACTATCTTCTGGCGCGCGTGCAGGGCGCCTTGGCCCTGCGGCCGCGCGCCGCGATGCGCTCCGATCGTCTCGAGCTCACCGCGATCAAAACCACGATGCGTCTGGAATGGGTCGCGCGCGATATCCATCCCTGGGATCGCTGGACGCAGCAGCCGCAGGCGGAACGGCTGTTCGCACGCCAATGTCTCGCCGACGCCGAGGCGGCGATCATGCGGCTCTTCGATCAGATGCCCGAAGTCGACGAGATCGACTTGAGCGTGCTGCGCCGTCCCACCGAGCCGCCGCTGCTGACCGGAATCGTGAATCGCCGCGATCTGGAGCTTTCGCGGCGGGGATCGCCGGCGATGAAGTTGAAGACGCTCGGTCTGAAATTCCGGATGTACGATTCGCGGCTCGAGCCGTTGGGCGAGCCGGGCAACCGCGCGGCTGCGGGAGCCGTCGAGCGGTGATCGGTCAGCGCGTGCCGGGTTCCAGGCGGGAGCGGAGCGACACGAGATGCAGCCTCGGCCGCGATGTACCGCGGGCGTCGCGCGGTGGCCGCGTCATCCGAATCCCGCTCGATGCTTCCGGCTGCGCTTCGACCGGGATCGGGCTGCGATCCCCGATGAACGAGGTCGCTGAACATGGTCCCTGTGCGAACGTGAGCAGGCGCCGATGCGCTTCGTGAGCCACCAGTTCCTTGCCCGCCGAGTCGACCGGCGTCACCGCATTGCGGCCCGTATCATTAATCAGAAAAGTCCATTTGCAGCGCACGCAGTAATACAGGTAGCGCTGCGCCTGAAAGAGTCCGGGTCGCTTGCCGAGCGACTGAATCGCGAAGCTATGGCGAACCGCATCCATCGTTCTGCCCCCCTTACAACGCAGGGGCTATGCCACATGACAAAGTCTTGAAATCACGACACTTTCGGCAACACGACAAGCGCGTTTCGGTCTGTTCATTGCATTTTGAATCGTGCCAAACCTTGCAATTTGAAAGGTCTTCGCCCAGTCTGAAATCCAGGTAAAGTTCCCCCCTCTGGCAATGATTGGTACCCCCGAGATTGTGACCGGGAGGCTTCGGACACCATCAGATGGCAGTTGCGTCTAACACACCTCGCGCCGACCGACGAACGCAGAACTCCGCTCCGGAAAAACGCACGCTCACTGGACTGTTGATCGGTCCGCCGCGCGACGTCCGTGATCCCGAGGTCTTCCACAACCTCTCGCTGATCGCGTTCCTCGCCTGGGTCGGGCTCGGTTCCGATGGTTTGAGTTCGTCTTGCTACGGCCCCGAGGAGGCCTTCCTCGCCCTGGGCCATCATCAATATCTGGCGCTGTTCCTCGCGATGCTGATGGCGCTGACCGTGTTCGTGATCTCGGCCTCGTACTCGCAGACCATCGACCTGTTTCCCACCGGCGGCGGTGGCTACCTGGTCGCCACCCGGCTCCTGGGAAACTACGCCGGCCTGGTCTCAGGCAGCGCACTCGTCATCGACTACGTGCTGACCATCTCGATTTCGATTGCCAGCGGCGCGGACGCGATCTTCAGCTTCATGCCTGCGGCGTGGTTTCCCTACAAGCTCTGGATCTGCCTGCTGGTCGTGCTCCTGATGGTCGCGATGAACCTGCGGGGCGTGCGGGAATCGGTCATGACCCTGGTGCCGATCTTCCTGGCCTTCGTCGTGACGCATGTGTTCATGATCACTTACGCGCTGCTCAGCCGCGCCGGCGAGTTGCCGATGGTCGCGCACGACGCCGTGGGACAGGTGCACGAGGGCGTTAGCAAGCTCGGCGTGCTGGCGCTGGCGATCATCTTCTTCCGCTCCTACAGCCTCGGCGGCGGCACCTACACCGGAATCGAGGCGGTCAGCAACGGCCTGCCGATCCTGCGCGAGCCGCGCACCGTAACCGGCAAGCGCACGATGCTCTACATGGCGTTCTCGCTCGCGTTCATCGCGGGCGGAATCCTGATCAGCTACCTGCTTTTCAATGTCGGACCGGAGCCGGGCAAGACGCTCAACGCCGTGCTGTTCAGCCGGATGGCGGCCAATTGGCGGCTCGGCAGTATCCCGATTGGCCTCCCGATCATCACCTTCACCCTGATTACGGAAGGCGCGCTGCTCTTTGTCGCCGCCCAGACCGGCTTCGTCGACGGGCCGCGCGTGCTCGCCACGATGGCGACCGACCGCTGGTTGCCGCGCCGTTTCGCCAACGTGAGCGGACGCCTGGTAATCGAGGACGGGATTCTCGCGATGGGCGTCGCGGCCGGGCTGATCCTCTTCGCGACCCGCGCCGACGTGGGCCTGCTGGTGATCCTCTACGCCATCAACGTGTTCATCACGTTCACGCTCTCGCAGCTCGGGATGAGCGTCCATTGGTGGCAGTCCCGCAAGGAAGAGCCGCGCTGGAAGCGCAAGCTCTTCGTCAACGGGCTGGGCTGCTTTTTCACCGCGACCATCCTGGTGATCACGACCACGCTCAAGTTCAACGAGGGCGGATGGGTCACGGTCGTGATGACCGGCGGCATGGTGGCGCTCTGCTACCGGGTGCGCCGGCACTATGCGCATGTTTCTGACGTTGCCGCGCAGCTCGAAGCCGACATCCTGCCGCGGCTCTACGCGGCCGAGCAGATGCCGCCCGCGCTGGACCAGACGCCCGACCCCGAGGATCCGACCGCGGTGCTGCTGGTCGGCGGCTTCAGCGGTTTGGGGCTCGCGACTCTGACCGCGATTCCACGGCTGTTCAACGGCCAGTTCAAGAACGTGGTGTTCGTCGCCGTCGGCGAGGTGGATGCCGCCCTGCTCAAAGGCCCCGAGGAAGTGAAACAGCTTGAAAGCTCGATCGCCGACGATCTCAATGAATATCGCAGATTCGCCGGCGACATGGGCCTCCGTTCCGACGTGCGCGCCGGAATCGGCACCGACGTTGTGCTCGAGCTCGAGCGCCTGTGCCTCGAAGTGTCACGCGATTTCCCGCGCTCGGTCTTTTTCGCCGGCAAGCTCGTGTTCGAGACTTCGAGCCAATGGTTCGTGAGCCGCTTTCTGCACAATTACACCGCGCTCGAATTGCAGAACCGCCTCCAGATGGAAGGGCTCAGCCTGATGATTCTCCCAGTCCGCGTCTCCGCGCATTAGCCACACCACGACTATCGTGCGCAAGCAGATTATGCCGCTCAGCGAACTGACCAGCGAAGCCGCGTTAGGGCTGTTGGCGTCCGGCCGGCGCGGACGTTTCACGCACCGCGCGCGTTCAACCGCGTGATCTCGCGCCGCGCGTAGGCCGCGAACGATCGTAGCGCCCGGCGCTCAAACCGGGCGCGGCTCACGGCTCCCGCATAAACGCGCAGCGCGCGCCGCACCAGCGGCGCATGGTCCGGCGCGATCGTCGCAAGCGCCCACGCGCCACCCTCCGGCTTTGAGCAGATTGCTCCCGACGCGGTGAGCGCGAGAATCCGGCATGCGTTCAGGATGAAGTAAACCGGCGCGCGCCCGATTCGGCCGCCGCTCCACGAAAAGTCCCGCAGCACCGCATCGAGCAGGTCGGCTTGAGGCACATCCGGCAACGCTTTTGCGATCGGCGGTCCGGTCAGCCGGATACCGCGCGCGCGGGCGACTGCGATATGCGCCGCCAGATCGGGATCCTTGATCCGCTTCTGTGCGGCGAGCGCGCGCACCGGGTTGGCCGTAAAGCGCCGGCGCCAGTCTTCGCTATAGTGCAGCTCGAACGGCATCGGATAGCGCCACGGACGCAGCGCGCTCCGGCGCAGAAAGCTGACCTCGATCGGGCTCGGCCGCTGCGACCGTTCCAGCAGGAGCGCGACGAGTTCTAATCTGGCCGCCGGCGCAATCGACCGCCGGGTGAGGACGATCAAGTCGATATCGCTGCTCGCCGGATTAAAACATCCCATCGCGAGCGAGCCGTGCAGGTAGATACCCGCGAGATTATCGCCGAGAACGCTCCGCACGCCTGCCACCAGCGCGCCGATCTGATCGCGCACCGCAGCCGGGCAGTGGTAAGAAACTCGCGACATCGTGGAGCCCAGGCGACTCTTGCAGGCCCGCCCGTCGGCCGGCAACCAGCCGGGAATCGGGAACTACGCCCCTTGGGATGGGATTATCTCTTGTGACATGATCAAAAAGACGAATCGCACGATGGCGAACGCGGGCAATCTCCTGAGCCGGCGGCTGGTCCTGGCGGCGATCGCGGCAGTTCCGGCCGCGATCGCATGGGGCTGGGTTGAGACCAACTCGTCGGATGCGACGGACGACTCCGCGTCCGGAAAACCGGGCAAGGTCACGATCGTCGAGTTTTCAGACGCGGGCCAAAGTAGAGGTGTTTTTGTGGAAGACAAGGTAAAAAAGCCGGACGCTGAATGGCGCAAGCTCCTGACTCCCGAGCAATATGAAGTCGCGCGGCGCAAGGGCACGGAACCTCCCTTCGCCAACCAATATGCGGAGAATCATGACGCGGGAATTTACCGCTGCGTATGCTGCGGCAATGCGCTGTTCAGTTCCGATACGAAGTTCGACTCCGGAACCGGATGGCCGAGCTTTTACCAGCCGATCGCCGCGCAGAACGTACACACCGAGTCGGATCGCAGCCTCCTGATGACCCGCACCGAAGTGATGTGCGCGCGCTGCGATGCGCACCTCGGCCACGTCTTCGACGACGGCCCGGCCCCAACCGGCCTGCGTTACTGCATGAACTCCGCCTCGCTGAACTTCGTCCCAGCCGCAGAGACCAAGAAGTCAGGCTGAAAGCCGAAGCTGGGCGACAGCTCTCCGAGCACCAAGCCCGCTCCTACGCCTCTCCCTGGCCAGGGAGAGGCCGCGCGAGCATCGCGAGCGCGGGTGAGGGTATGCCCGCTGCGAGCGTCGGGCTCAGCGCGACAGGAACACCGGGCAGGGCGCGTTGCGCAGCACGTACTCGGTGTTCGATCCGAGCACCATCTCGATAATCCGGCTGTGGCCGTAAGCCCCGATAAAGAGCAGGTCGGAGTCGGACTCCTTGAGGAACCGGATGATCTCTTCATGCGCGTGGCCGGCAATCAATTTGAATTCCGCGCGCGCCGCCGGATACGAGGCCAAATAGGCGCGGGCTTCCGCGAGCGTGCGCTCGCCAAGCTTGGGGTCGCGGGCCACCGTGACGACGGTGAGCGGCACGCCCAGCTCGCTGGCGAATTCGGCCGCCGATTGCATCGCCTTGCTGGCCCGCTCGCTGCCGTCGTAAGCGAGCACTGGCCGGCTGATCTCGCGGAACTCTTTCGGTGAGACGAACAGCGGGCGCGGGCATTTGCGCGCCACGCTCTCGGCGGTCGAGCCGAGCAGGCCCGTCGAGAAGCGCTCGTTGATCCCGCGATGGCCGATCAGCACCAGGTCGGCGCTGCGCGCCCGTTCACAGATCTGGTTGGCGACGATTCCCATGTCGAGCTGGGTTGCAGCCGCGACGTTCTCGCGCTGCGCCGCGCCGGAGAAATCCTCGAGCACGGTCTTGCCGCGCGCGGTCAGCACCTCGCGCATCTTGGAGGAAAAATCCAGATAGGGTTCAAGTCCGAGCGAACCTGAGATATCATGGAAAAACGATCCTTCAATCGAGACGATATCGACCACGTGCAGACCAGTCACAGCAGCGCCCAGCCGGCGCGCCAGATAGAAGGCATAGGCCTGCGCGGTGCGCGAATGATCCGAAGCGTCGATACCGATCAGGATCTTCTTGATCATCCTGATCCGCGATACCACGGCCCCCAGCCGAGCCACAAGAGGAACTCAGAGCATGAGTGATCGCCGCGAATCGCGCCTGCAGAGGCTGGTCGACGAGTTGGCCGAGGCCGCCACGCGCGCCGGCCTGGAAGTGCGCCGCGAACGCCTGCTGCGCGAGATCGGCTATCGCGCCCGCGGCGGCGCCTGTCGCCTGCGCGAGAAAGATCTCGTGATAATCGATCCCAATCAGCCGCCCAACGAGCAGCTCGACGTCCTCGTCGAGGCGTTGCGCACCCGCGACCTCGAAGCGCTCTATCTTTCGCCCGCGGCCCGGCGGATGTTGCAAGCCGGAACCGAAACCGCTTGACCTGAGACCCAGTTGACGTGACCGGCTGACGTGGGACGATGACACGCTCGCAGGAGAATCCGGGCACCGGCCGCACGGTCATCGACCGGCCCAGCCGTATCAACGCGGACCAGTTGATGGCGCTGTTTCACGTGCGGCTCAAGGATCGCGGCCTCAAGTCCACGGCCCAGCGCGACGATATCGCGCGCTGCTTCTTCGGCTTCGGCCGCCATATCAGCGCGGAGGAGCTTTACGTCCAGGTCAAGCGGATCAATCCGCACGTCGGCTACGCTACGATCTATCGCACTCTGCGCCTGCTCAAGGAGTGTGAGCTGGTTTCCGAGCGCCACTTCGACGAGGGCCAGGCCCGCTACGAGGCGGTCGGTGACCACCATCACGACCACTTCATCTGCGAGCGCTGCGGCAAAATAATCGAATTCGAGAACGAAGGTATCGAGCGCCTGCAGCAGGCCGTTGCGCGCCAGCTCGGCGCGCTCCTCACCCGCCACAAGATGGAGCTCTACGGCCTGTGCGCCGATTGCCGCGCGCCGGCGCCGGCGTAACAGGCGTGCCCACTTGCTATTCGAGATGCCGGCACGCTTGGCCTTCAATCCAGTGAATTATGCCGTACGTTAATCGCGACGGTGCGCAAATCTACTACGAGGAGCGCGGATCGGGTCCGGCCGTGATGCTGACGCATGGTTTCGGCGCCAGCGCCCGGATGTGGGAAGGGCAGGGGCCACTCGCCGACCGTTACCATCTGATCACCTGGGATCTGCGCGGACACGATCGCTCTGACTCGCCCGACGATCCGGCCATGTATTCCCATCAAGCGACGGTCGCGGATATGGCCGCGGTGCTCGACGCCTGCGGTGCGCCGCGCGCAGTGATCGGCGGCTTGTCGCTCGGCGGCTACCTGTCGCTCGCCTTCAATTTGATTCATCCTGAGCGCGTCGCGGCGCTGATGTTGTTCGACACCGGCCCCGGCTATCGCAACGACGAGGGCCGCGCGCAGTGGAATGAACTCACGGAGCGCATGGCGCGCGCCTTCGAGAAGCGCGGACTCGCGGCGGCCTCGCCCAGTGAGGAAGTCGCCGCCGCACGCCACCGCAGCGCCCAGGGCTTGGCGCACGCGGCGCGCGGCATCCTGGCGCAGCGCGACGGCCGCGTAGTCGAATCGCTGCCGCAGATCCAGGTGCCCACGCTCGTGCTCGCCGGCGCCAAGGACAAGATGTTTCTCCCGTCCACTGACTACATGGCGGCGAAGATTCCCGGCGCCGAGAAGGTGATTATCGAAGACGCGGGCCACGCCGCCAACATCCATCAGCCGCAAGCGTTCAACGCCGCCGTCCGTTCATTCCTCGATTCGAGTGACCGCCTAGCCGAAGGCCGGCGTCCGAAAACCTCTCCCGCACCTGCGGCCTTGCCGCAGGCGCAAACCGGGAGAGGTCGCGAGTGACTTGCCTGCGCAAGTCGCTCGCGGGTGAGGTCTGCTTGCCCCGGTCCCTTGGACATTCCCAAGCTCGACTTTGTAGGATACATCCTGCGCCCATCCGGCGCGGAGGTCTTGCATGGCGAATCAGCCGCAAATGCTCGAAGGCTATCGAGTCCTCGACTTCACCCACTGGGTGGCCGGGCCGACCTGCACCCGGATTCTCGGCGAGCTGGGCGCCGACGTAATCAAGATCGAGCGCTCTGTGCAGGGCGACCACGTCCGCGCGCTCGGCGTCGTGCGCGACGGGATGAGCACCTACTACTTTCAGCATAACCACAGCAAACGCTGCCTCGCGCTCGATCTCCGCAAGCCCCGCGCCGTCGAGTTGCTCCTGCAGATGATTCCGAAGATCGACGTTGTGGTCGAGAATTTCGCCCCCGGCGTGATCGGCGCGATGGGGTTGGGCTACGACGCGCTCAGCCGCATCAACCCGAAGCTCGTGATGGCTTCGATTTCGGTGGCGGGGCAGGCCGGGCCGCTCAGCCACAAGCCCGGCTACGATTACCTCGGGCTCGGCCTATTCCGGAGTGCTCGACCAGATCGGCGAGCCCGATCGGCCGCCGTCAGTCCCCGCGATGGCGATCGGCGACGTTTCGGCCGGCGTCGCGGCCGCGATGGCGGTCGGCTTCGCGCTGCTCAATCGCGAGCGCACCGGCGCGGGCCAGTATATCGACGCCTCGCTGATCGATACCTACTTCCACATGCACGAGCTGTGCGTGCCGCTGGTCTCGCTGCGGCCGGGAAAATTCATACCGAAGCGCGCCGGCTCGATGCATCCGACCGGCAGTCCGGTCGGCGTCTTCCAGGCCAACGGCGGCTACCTCTTTCTGGTCGTGCAGCAGCACGAGATGCCGCGCCTGTGGGCCGCGATGGGCCGAAAGGACCTCGGCAGCGACCCGCGCTTCGCGACGCTGCGCGATCGGATGAAAAACAATCTAGCGCTCAAGGAGCTGATCGAGAGCGTGGCTCGCAACGCTTCCCGATCGCGACGCGGCGCTGGCCGATCCTCGATCGCGAGCGCGTGCCGTGCGCGCCGGTCTACAAGCTCGAAGAGGCGATGGCCGAACCGCACCTGCGCGAGCGCCGCACGGTGCGCCGGGTGAAGGATCGCGCGATCGGCGAATTCGATATCCCCGGGATGCCGGTCAAGTTTTCGTCGTTCAACACGCGCACTGACGTGAAGGCCTCGCGCGTCGGTGAAGACAACGATTCGGTTCTGCGCGACACACTAGGATTGTCGGACGCCGCAATCGCGGCGCTGTATGCCGAACAAATCCTGCTGCGCGCACCGTCGGGAACCTAGCCAATGGCCGCGAGCGGTTTTGACAGCCCGGGCCGTCACGGTCGCCACCGGCGCAGAGGCCGGCCCCTACCAGGCGTAGGGACTGGGTTTCGGGGTAGGGTAGTGGCCGGCGTCCCTGCCGGCCATCCAACTCCAAAAACTACCGCTACCAATCACGAGCCTAGGAGGGCAACGCGATGGTCAAGACCGAGGGACTGACCCATATCAATCTCAACGTGTCGGACGTTCAAAAGATCGCTGAAGTTCTACCAGGAGGTGTTCGGCCTCCAGATCCTCTTCTGGGAGGGCGACGGGATGGTCTTCCTGAACACGCCCGGATGCCGGGACATGATCACGCTATGCCAGGCCGGCCCGTCGGAACCGGTAGCCGGCGGCGGTGTCTCGCACTTCGGCTTCCGCGTCGCCAAGGCCGACCTCGACACGGCAGTCAAAGAAGTCGAGCGCGCCGGCGGCCAAGTCCTAAGGCGCGGCGAGCACGCCCCCGGCCATCCATTCGTCTACGTCACCGATCCCGACGGCTACGTGATCGAGTTGTAGCCTCTCACAGCGACGAGGACACCGGGACCCTATACCGCGCGAGGGTTTCTGCGATTACGCGCAGCACCTCTCGATTCGCGATCATTCCGACGTGCGTGCCCGGCACTTCGATATTGGGCTCGCCCGCCTTCACGCACGATGCGGGCACTACTACGCCGTCGTCGCGGCTCCAGAGCGAATAGATGGCGACGCTGGCCGGCAGCGTGGTGCCGACGTTGCGGACGTATTCACAGTCGCAGTCCGGCGTGAGGCATCCGGGACGCTTGGCGAACAGCGCGCGCGATACCCGCAGCATCAGATGCACTCCGGTCGTCGCGACGTCCATCGCGCTGCCACCGATCGGCGTGCCGAGCGTGATCACCAGGTCGGCCAGCTCAGGCGCGCGCCGCGCCAGCTCGCGGGCCATGAAACCGCCGCGGCTGTGGCCGATCACCGCCAGCGGCCGGCGATGGCGCTCGCGATGGAGCCGTGCCGCCGCGATCAGATCGGCGATCGTCTCCTCACCGCACCGGTTGTTGATCCCCAGGCCCCACGTGCGGACGTTGTAGTCGAGCCGCGCCAGGTCGCGGCGCAGGATGAACAACGAGGCGTCATTGCCCCACAGGCCCGGGATCAGCAGCACGCCGCTGGCGTCGCCGTGCGGAAGATCGTCATCCCCCACGCGGCTGAGCGCGCTGATGAATTCGGTCCCCGACCACATCTCGCCGATCAAAGCGCCGAGCCGGAATCGCGCCATTGCTTAAGTTCTCCCGCGCGCGTTAAACAGGTGCGATGAACCAACCATGGTGGCAGACCGCCGTATTCTACCAGATTTACCCGCGCAGTTTCGCCGACTCCAACGGCGACGGAATCGGCGACCTGGACGGTATCACCGCCCATCTCGATTACCTCAACGACGGCACCGACCGCTCGCTCGGCATCGACGCGATCTGGCTGAGCCCGATCAATCCGTCGCCGCTCAAGGATTGGGGCTACGACGTAAGCGACTACTGCGGCATCCATCCGGAGCTGGGCGATCTCGCGAGCTTCGACCGGATGCTCGCCGAGGCGCATCGGCGCGGATCCGGATCATCGTCGATCTGGTGCCGAATCACACCTCGGAGCAGCATCCGTGGTTCGTCGAGTCGCGGGCGTCGAAACGCAATCCCAAGCGCGACTGGTATATCTGGGTCGAGGGCGATCCCGACCGGCCGACGAACAACTGGTTGAGCGTTTTCGGGGGGCGGTCCTGGGAGTACGACCCGGCGACCGGGTCGTGGTACATGCATTCCTTTCTGAAGGAGCAGCCCGACCTCAACTACCGCAATCCGGAAGTGGTCGAGGCGATGCACGGCGTGCTCCGCTTCTGGCTGGAGCGCGGCGTCGACGGCTTTCGAGTTGACGCAATTTCCCACATAATGAAGGATGCGGCGCGGCGCGACAATCCGCCCCGCACCGACTCGAGTGTCTTCACCCGTCACGATCCGCAGGGCCTCCAGCTCCATATCTATGATCAGGAGCGGCCCGAGCAGCACGATATCATCCGTGGCTTTCGGCGCGTGCTCGACGGTTACCGCGACCGCATGATGGTCGGCGAGGTGTGGGTGCGGGAGCCGCAATCGCTGGCGGAGTTCCTGCGTCCCGATGAGATGCAGCTCGCGTTCAATTTCCACTTCTTCATGTGCCCGTGGGAAGCGGCCGCGTTCCGAAGCGTGATCGAGAAGACCGAGGCGCTGCTGCCGGCGAGCGACGGATCGTGGCCGACCTACACGCTCTCGAATCACGACTTTCCGCGCCATATCAGCCGTTACCGGAGCGGCGATGAGACCGAGGCGCGCGCACGGGCGGCCGCGGTGATGCTGCTCGGGCTGCGCGGCACGCCGTTTCTCTATTACGGCGAGGAAATCGGGATGCCCGACGTGCACATCCCGTTTCTCAACGCGCGCGATCCGGTCGGCCGCGATCGCTGCCGCACGCCGATGCAATGGTCGGCGAAAAAGAATGGCGGCTTCAGCGTATCAGACCACCCCTGGCTGCCGGTCGGCGATAGCGCAGCGATCAACGTCGAGCGCCAGGTCGATGATCCCGCCTCGATGCTCGCGTTCTATCGGCGGCTGCTCCAGGTGCGGAAGCGAACCCCCGCGCTGCTCGATGGGACGTATCATCCGATGCGATCGGCGCCGGAGGATTGCATCGTTTTCCGCCGCGAGCAGCAAGGTCAGGGTGAAGGCCAACGCGTGATCGTCGCCATCAACTTCAGCAACGCCGACCGCCGCCTCGAGTCGCCACCCGGCACGATCCTGCTGAGCACGATCGCGGCCCGCGAGGGCAAGCGCGTCGAAGGATCGCTTACGCTGTCGCCCAACGAAGCGGTGATCCTGGAGGTGTTGCAGTAGGGCTGAAGACCGGCTCGACCGGCCCGGCGAGCAGGCCGATCAGTTCTTTCACGTCGCGCAGCTTCTCAAGCTGGAGGATGCGGTCTTCGATCCGCGCGACACGATACGGCTCGACGATTCCGTTCGTCAGGGTTCGGAACTTGGCGACGACCTCGTCCGCCGGTAGCGGCGTCAGAATCCCGCGCGCGACCGGCTTGAGGCATTCTTCCACCGTCCCATCCACAAAGCGAATCCTTACGCGTGAGGCGCCGCGGGTGTTGGTGCCCGGTTTGTCGAATTCGGGATCATGATGCGCCTCGATTTTCGGGATCAGCGCCCAGACATCGTCCTGTGCGATCCGTTGCGGCGAAAACTGTGCCACCATCGCCGTACCGTCCAGGATGGCGACAGCGATCGCATAGGCGACATTCATCTGCGCTCCGATGGGTTCCAGCGGCCTCTCGACCTTCCACCAGCCATGGTGATAGCCGGCATGCGACATGTCGACGTCGATATGCTCGATGTCGGCGGCGCGCAGCGGACGTTTTGCGGCGATCTCGAACAGCGCGTCGAGTGGCGCATGGAGCGCGCCCATCGCAGCATAGGGTTTGACGACGATGCGCTGCGTTTCCCAGGTTTCGCCAAGACGGTGGATTATCCGGCTCGCATCCGGCGCATGTCCCTCCCCGAATACGGACAGATAGCCGCCATACTCGCGCTCGAACACCCGCTTGATGCCGGTGTATCCGGCCGCCGCCAGATGCGCGGCATAGAGTCCGTTGCGCGAGGCAAAGCCGTGATGCATGCGCTTGCACATCGCTTCGTATTGCGCCGCCATCAGGCCCGCGGATTGCGTCCCCGCCAGGCCCAACGCGTCCTCGTACGCGGCGGCGTCGAGCTTGAGCAATGAGCCGGCGGCGACCGCGCTTGTATGCGTGCCGAACACCGGCCCGGAGTGCCAGCCGCGCGACAGCATCTCCGCGCCGTGCAGCGCCATACCCACGCGCGGGCCGACCTCAAAGCCCTTGATCGCGCCCAGCAGGAACGCGGCGCCATCCACATCGCCAAGCTCTTCGGCGCATGCGATGAGCGACGGCAGAATCAAAGCGGCGCTGTGCAGCGGGCCGAGCGGATGAAAATCATCCAGCTCGAAACCCTGAATCAAGGTCCCGTTGAGCAGCGCCGCAGCCGGCCCGGCCGTCGTGCGGCCCCAACCGATGATCGTCTTGTTTCCCTGGCCCTCGAAGCGCGTGACGGTTTCGACTGCAAGCACCGACCACGGCAGTTTCGCGCCGACCAGTGCGCAGCCGATACCATCGAGCAGCAGATATTTGGCGCGTTCGCGGACGGCGTCCGGCACGTCGTCGAGCGACAGTCGTTCAAGCCAGGTGGCGAGCGCGCCGGTGACGCCTTTGGGTTCGGTCGCGGGACGGTTGGGGCTTGCCATCACACAATCACCTTCTCGATTTGCCAGACCCATGGACGGTTCAGCCGATCGGCCTTTTGCCATCCGCTGATGGAGTCCGCGCATTTCAGCGTGAGACCGATCTCATCGAGGCCCTCCAGCAACGCTTCGCGCTGCAGCGCATCGATGGAAAACGCTACGCCTTCGCCCGAGGGCGCGACGACCAACTGTCCCTTGAGATCGACGGTGAAGTCGCCATCGCGCGACTGTGCCGCCAGCTTTTCGAGCGCGTCCTGCGGCAGCACGACCGGCAGGAGGCCGTTGCGGAAGCAATTGGCGTGGAAAATGTCGCCGAAGCTGGGCGCGATCACGCAGCGCACGCCCATCGCCATCAGCGCCGTCACCGCGCCCTCGCGTGACGAACCGCAACCGAAATTCCGGCCCGTGAGCAGGATGGGCGCGTCGCGAAAGCGCGGCTGGTTGAGCACGCAGTTGGGGTTTGGCGAACCGTCCGGCAGGTAACGCAGCGCCTCGAACGCGTAGTGCCCAAGATCGGCTCCTCCAGTCAGCCGCTCGATGCGGACGATCACATCGGTATCGATATTGGCCTGCAGCAAGGGCGCGGCGGCGCCCGCCACGGTCGTGAAGGGTTGCATGGTTCAGAGCTTTCGCACGTCGGACAATTCGCCGGTTACCGCGGCGGCCACCGCCATCGCGGGGCTGGCCAGATGCGTGCGCGCGCCAGGCCCCTGGCGGCCGACGAAATTGCGATTGGAGGTCGAGACGGCCCGCGTGCCGGGTGGCACGCGCTCGCCATTGGCGGCAACACAAAGGCTGCATCCCGGCTCGCGCCATTCGAACCCGGCGTCGCGGAAGACCTGGTCGAGCCCCTCCGCTTCGCCGTCCCGTTTCACCTGCTCCGATCCCGGCACGACCCAGGCGGTGACGCCGGGCGCGACGTGACGCCCGCGCGCCAGTGCGGCGGCCTCGCGCAGATCCGAGAGACGCGAATTCGCGCAGGAGCCGATGAAGACCCAATCCACCTTGGTGCCGGCGATAGGGCGGCCCGCCTCAAGGCCCATGTAGTCCAGGGCGGCGGCCAATGCCTTGCGCGCTTCGGGATCGGGCTGGGCCGCGGGCGACGGAACGAATCCATCGATCGGGATCGAATGCTCAGGGCTTGTGCCCCAAGTGATCGTGGGCGCGATGGCGGCCGCGTCGATGATCTCGTCGCGGTCGAACCGTGCGTCCTTGTCCGTATATAAAGTGCGCCAGTGCGCGAGCGCCTGATCGAACGCCTCGCCTTGCGGCGCAAAGGGCCTGCCGCGCAGATAGGCGAAGGTCTTTTCGTCCGGCGCGACGAGACCATATTTCGCGCCCAGTTCCACCGAGAGATTACAGATCGTGAGCCTGCCTTCGATGGACATGGCCCGGACTGCGGAGCCTGCATATTCGATTGCGCAACCCGACGCCGCGGCGGCGCCGATCTTTCCGATCAGGTGAAGAATGAGGTCCTTGGCCGTCACGCCCAGGCCGGGCTCGCCCTGGAAGCGCACGCGCATCAGCTTCGGTTTCCGCTGACGCAGGGTCTGGGTCGCGAGCGCATGCGTGCTTTCGGAATTGCCGACGCCGAAGGCCAGCGCCCCCAGCGCGCCATTCGTGCAGGTGTGGCTGTCGCCGCATATTACTGTGAGTCCCGGCAGCACGAGCCCGAGCTCCGGACCCATGACGTGAACGATGCCCTGGCCCTTCCGTCCGAGATCGAAAAAACGGATGCCGCCCGATGCGGCGAATTTCTTGAGCGCGCCATAGAGGCGCGCGCCGAGTTCGAACGATCTGGGCGGTGCGGCCCGGCGCGCTGGAAACCGCGTGATCGGGCACGGCAAAGGTGAATTCCGGATTGCGGACGCTCAACCCGCGCCTGGCGATTTCGGCCAGCGCCGGCGGCCCCGAAAGATCGTGGAGCAGATGACGGTCAATGTGCAGCAAGGCCCAGCCGCCACCCAGATCGCGCACGACATGGGCGTCCCAGATTTTCTCGAACAGCGTCCGCGGCATCGCTATTTCTGCGTCGCGAAGCGCTGGCGCAAGGCGTTCCACTCGTCCGCGCCGAACCGCCGGAACGTATCCATGACGCTGGCGCCCTTGGCCGCGTCTGCCGGAGCGCCGGTTTCCTTCATGGCGCGCAAGGCGTGATCGGCGGCGACCATCATGGCAGTCAGAAGAAGGCCGGGCAGAATCGCCAGGCGATAGCCGAGCGCCTGGGCTTCCTGCATGGTGACGCGGGGCGTCTTTCCGCCGGGCACGACATTGAGCAGACAGGGCCCCTTCACCCGCTGCGGAACCAGTGCCAGTTCCTCGGCGGTTTGCACCGCTTCCACGAAGGCCAAGTCGGCACCGGCCGCCAAGGCTGCGTTGGCGCGGGCGATGGCTTCGTCGAAGCCTGCGACGGCACGCGAATCCGTGCGTGCGATGATGAGAAAATCCGGATCGCGGCGCGCGGCCCCCGCCGCCCTTATCTTCGAGACGAATTCGGCCGCCGGGATGATCTCCTTGCCGTCCAGATGGCCGCAGCGCTTGGGCGATGCCTGGTCCTCGACATGGATGCCGGCCACGCCGCGCGCCTCGAATTCGCGCACTGTGCGGGTGACGTTGAGCTCGTTGCCATAGCCCGTGTCGGCATCGGCGATCAGCGGAATATCCACCGTGCGCACCATCACGGTCGCGTTGTCCACCATCTCGCTCATGCCGAGCAGCCCGAAATCGGGAAAGCCGCGCGCCATCGAGGTGCCCGCACCCGTCATATAAACGGCGGGAAACCCGGCCTGCTCGACCAGCCGCGCGGTGATGCCGTCATAGGCGCCGGGCGCCACGATCAGGTCCGGCTGGCCGAGCAGTTGGCGAAGGCGCGTAGTCGCTTTCATGTTCGATCTCCCATGGTCCGCTTTGCCCGTGATTGCGCAGCCATTTTCTCGAGCGCGGCGAGGAACGATTCGACCAGCCACGCAAAACTCTCGTCCCGGTTCACCGGGTGTTTTAGCGCGCCGGAGGATTCGAGCGAAACAAATCCGTGCACCAGGCTGCGCAGGCCGCGTAGCGCATGGACCATTTCGGGGCCGCGCAACTCATATTCCTGCAAGGCCGCCAGGCAGGTATTCATGAGACGATCCACAGCGCCGCTCCATTCCCGGTCCGAGCGCGGTGGGGTCGGAAGCGTGGCGGCATAGACACCCGGATTTTTCCGGACGAAGTCGCGATAACCGTTAAGCAGAGCCCGGACCGCATCGGCGCCGGATTTTCCGATCGTGGCGCGCGCCGCCCCCTGCTCCAGCTCGGCCAGACCATGCAGCGCCAGAAGACGCTTCACGTCGTCAATGCCCGCGACGTGTGAATAAAGCGAGGGCGTGCGGACGTTCAGGGCGTGCGCAAGATCGCTCATCGATAGACCATCAAGCCCGCGCCGATTGGCGAGAGCACCAGCCTCGTGCCGGAGTCGTGCGCAATCGATTCTCATCGAAATCGCCAATATTCCTCTTAGGGATTTGCCTAATATCATTAGGTTTGTCAAGATGCTTCGGTACCCCGGGACTGAGAGCTAAAGCCGATATTCGAGGGTTCTGTCGGGTCGCCGAGCAGGCGCTTCGCCTTGAATCGCCCATCTCGCTGTGCGGTAATGGGCTCGCGGAGCGATGTGGCGCCGCGATCTGACAGGAGCGAGCACGTCATGGTGGAGAAAACCATCACGCTCACCGGCATCTCGGCCAACTCGATTGAGGACGCGGTCCAACTGGCGATCTCGCGCGCCGGCGTGACGATCAACGGCATCCATTCCGCGCATGTGCGCGATATCGCGGCCACGGTCGAGGCCAACAAGGTGGTCAGATGGAAAGTGACGGTCGGCCTGACTTTTCAGGTCAAGGACCAGTTGCACGAGTAAGATAAGCGATCACTCAGCCGCGCTGCATGTGCGCAACAGCGGCAGCGGAGCTTGCCAGTGCCTGCAAAAGTAGTCGAAGTCCATCCCGGTATTTACGAGATTTTTCTGCCGCTCCCGATGCGGCCGACGATCATCAACGTCTACCTGATCGATTGCCGCGGCAAGTGGGCGCTGATCGACACCGGCATGAACACCCCCGACAGCGTTACCACGCTCGAGGAAGCGTTCGGCGAGGTCGGCCTCAAGCTCGAAGGATCTCAACGTCCTGATCAGCACCCATCATCATATCGATCACTTCGGCGCCTCGGGCGAGATTCAGCGCCGCAGCGGCGCGCGCGTCTATCTGCACGAGTTGGAGCTCCAGCGCGCCCAGCACATGCTGGGTTTCGGCAGCATGACGATGGTCGATCGGCCGGAGGCGCGCGCGTTTTTCACCAGCCACGGCTTCCCGATTGAGCAGTATCCGCCGCAGAATATGCGGCCGACCTGGATGGGGACGGCGCTCTACAGTCCCGCGATGAAACTCGACCAGACCATCGGCGACGGCGACGTGATTCCCGTCGGCGAGCGCAAAATCGAAATCATCTGGACGCCCGGCCATTCACCGGGACACAACGTGATTTATCTGCGCAGCGAGAAGGTGATGATCGTCGGCGACCATCTGCTGCCGAAGATTACGCCGCATGTCGGGATTTATCCCGACACGACCGGCAACCCGCTCGGCGACTTCATCGCCTCGCAGCACAAGGTGCAGCGCTTCGACGTGGAGCTGGTGCTGCCCGCCCACGGCGGCATCTACCACGACCATCGCCATCGCGCGAATCAGCTCATCGAGCACCATCGCGCCCGCGAAGCCGAGATGCTCGACTTGATCCGCAAGCGGCCGCAGACCGCGTTCGAAGTTGCGCAGCAGGTGTTCGGGAGCGAGGAGCGGCCGATCTTCCACGTGATGGCGGCGACGTTCGAGACCCTGGCGCATCTGGAGTACTCGACGCGCGAGGGGCGCGCCACAAAGGCCGCGCGGGGCGACAAAATCCTCTTCGAGGCTGTGTAAGCTTCGTCAATTAACCACCTTGCCTCGGCTGCGGGCGGGTTTGATAATTGGGCCAGCCAAGTGTATCTTGACGCTGCTTTTCTAGCGGGGGTGGAACGCGCGCGGTTCGAACCAGGTGGGGTGCTCAGAGTGAAGGAGGAATCCATGAAGACCACGATCGGGTTGGCGCTGGCCTCGGGGCTGTTCGTGATAATTGCGGGTTGTGCGACTGGCGGTTCGAGCGGCGGCTCGGGAGCAGCCGGCGGATCGGTCGCGTCGGCAGGACCCGATATCAGAAATTTCAACCTCGAAGTCAAATGCCCAGGCATTCATTACTTCAAGACTCACGGCAAGAGCGATTCGGATATCATGGAGCAACTGCAGGTTGAGCAGTCCGATATCGACACTTGCGAAGCGTGGGCGGCGGCTCAGCCCAAGGGTTACGTACCGCCGCCGCCGCCGGGGGTGGTTGCTGCGGCTCCGGCTGCCCCGGCTCCGGCTGCTCCTGCGCCTGCCAAGTAGCTCCGAGACGGAATCCTGACGCGCTGGACGGTCCCGTCGGCGCGTCAGGCGACTTACGTTTGCCTGACAAGCAAAACGGCGTGCGGTGCCTCTATGGCACGCACGCCGTTTAATTTCTAAGTGATGTGGTCTGGATGTCTGCGATGATGACGGGATCGCAGTTCGGGTCAGACCGCCTGCGACATCCGCCGGCTACGCCGCGGAACCGGAGCGCTGATTCGGCCGGCGCGCACTACCGGCGACCGCCGCGCCAGGCGCCGCGGAGACGAACCCGCGAGCTGCTGACTGCGCCAGTCGAGCAGCCCTTTGCGCAGGAAGCGCGGCTCGATCCCGAGCGTCTCGCACACGGTATCGAAAGAGAACGGGCCTTCGCCGCCCTCGTTGCACAGCCATTCTTCGGCCTCGGAGTACAAGCGCTTGCGGGGACCGCCCTTGGCGTCCGCATTGTTCTGGAAACAGCGCAGCGCGTCTTCCAGGAGGGCGAGCATCAGCCGCTTGACCGGCCGCAGCGCGCTGTCGTCGCGCCGCGAGTCATAATATTGATCCGGGGTGATAACGTCAGGAACCAGCAATGATCCTAGCGCTCCATTTTCCCATTCCATCTCAAGTCGCCCTCCTCACCTCGCGTCACCGGCTCCTCGCGTTTTCCCAAGCGGAGCCGGCTCGCTGCTTGGCATTTTGGGAAGCAAGCAGTGTGCCGAGTTTGCCGAGGCGGCTAGTCACGTTCTAGATACCTCGAAACTAAGAATTCTGCAATAGATTTCGAGGCAACTTCGCGTTTCGCGAAGATTTTGGCGTTTTGCAAAGCCGATTACAGGTAAGGAGTGCCGGAATCAGGGCGTAAGGAGCAGTCTTTTGCCTTCACGGCGGGGGCTGGCGCAGGATGCGAACTGCGGTGGCCCGATTTGCAATTGTACCGGCAGATACAAAATGTAACCGCCTGTTGCAGGACCGAATCAGAGCGTGCTGAGACGCTACGCCGGCGCGAGGCCGGCCGGCGACTGCGGTTACTGGACGATACTGGAGCCACCCCCCGAGCCGGCGGGGCCGAGCTTGCGCTCCTCGAGCCGGAAGGTCAGCACGTCGAACAGGCATCTCGCCCGGGCGTCGAGCGCTTCAAGCAGGGTCTGCTTTTCCAGCGCCGGGAGATCGAGGTAGAAGCTCAAAAAGTTCACGAGACTCCGCGCCGCGCAAGCCCAGTTCTTCGACGGCGGTCCGCCAGGCCTCGACCGCGGCGTCGCCGAGATAACCGAACAGCAGCGCGCGCAGCGATTCCATCGACTCTTCATCGAGATCGAGCGCGTGCTGGTCGACCGGACACCATCCGACTTTCGCGCGCCGGAACGAGCGGTCACGCAACTCCTTGAGCACGCGGAACTCGACCAGTCCCTCGAGCACCAGATTGAACCGTCCATCGGGAAGCCGCGCCAGAATCGCCGATTCGCCCGGCACATCCGATCTCGAAGATATCCGGATAGTCGTAATAGTCGCGCTCCCAGTCGCCCTTGAGCAGCATCATCCCGACGATGCCGTGGCCGGCGCCGACCTCGGCGACCATCTCGCGATAGCGCGGCTCGAAGATATGCAACGGCACTTTCACGCCCGGAAAGAGGACCAGATTGGGCAGCGGAAAGATCGGAATGATCGAAGGGAGTTCTTCCACGGTAGCCGGCTGTGCACGAGCCGTTGGCTGAGTTAATCCACGGGCCTCACGACCGCCCCCTTCTCTCGACAAAAGTCTATACCGAAGCGGCGAGGCAATTCCACCGGCGCGGCTCGAACCTTGACGACCCCGGTGAAACTTGATTGATGCTCAATAAGGGCTTGCATCTACAACGCTTGAGTACCGCCTCCGCTTTGGTTGGGGGTTGGGGAAGGAGGTTGTCATGGATCTGAACGGAATCGACATAATTCTCATGTTGCTGCGCTGGGGCCATTTTCTGGCGGGGATCACCTGGATTGGCCTGCTCTATTATTTCAATCTCGTGCAGACGCCGTTCTTCGGCGAGACCGAGCCGCCGGTGCGCAGCGGCGCAATTCAGAAGCTGGTGCCGCGCGCGCTGTGGTGGTTTCGATGGGGCGCGATGTTCACGGTGGTTTTCGGTTTGATTTACCTGCTCATCTGGTGGGGAGCGCGTCTGGATTACACCTTCACGCCGTGGACCGTCGCGATCTTCACCGGCGGCGCGATGGGCCTGATCATGTGGGCCAACGTCTGGTTCGTGATCTGGCCCAACCAGAAGATCATCATCGGCAACGCGGTCGCGATGGCCGGCGGAGCCCCGGCCAATCCCAGCCGCGGCCCCGGCGGGACGCCGCGCCGCGCTCGCTTCGCGCACCAACGTCTTGTTCTCGATCCCGATGCTTTTCTTCATGGGCGGCGCGAGCCACTACAACCTGTTCTCCGAAGCCACGCCCGGCGGCCTCGCCGCATGGCTCATCATCGGTGGCGCAGTCATCGTGCTGGTCGAGTTGAACGCGCTGCTGGGCACTCAAGGAATGACCAAGAAACCGCTCGATACGATCCCGGGCGTGATCACCGCGGGCTTCGTGCTGTGGCTGGTGATGACCGTTGTGATCGCCGTCACGCTGGCTTGAAGTCGCACGCGGAAGGGTAGGGACCGGCATCGCGCCGGCCCTCCCTGATCCCGCTATTTATTGTCGGCGGCTGCGGCCAGAAATGCGGTGATATCGTCGATATGGCCGGCGAGCTGCGGAAAGGCGCGCATCGCATGCGTGCTGCGCTGGGGCTTGTAGCCCGGCGGATAGCTGAGATGGAGCACGCGCGCTTCGACTAATTCGCGCGACGAGCCGGCGATCGGGGGACCCTGGCTGCCCGCGTGATTGGGATCGGCGTTGTGGCAGATCACGCAATTGGACATGTAGATCTGGCGGCCGAGTTGCGCCGGCGTCGGCGGCTTTGAGTTGCACGCCCGCGGCCAGCATCAGAATCGCGGCCGCCGCCGCGCGCCGGAGGTTCGCGCTTCTCTCGATCGCGTAGTACGCATCTGTCGCGCAGCAGTTTAAGCGACCCTCCGCTCTCGTTCCAGACGCCGCGCAGGTCTGGGCTATACTGATGACCCGCGCCGGGCGCGCGGCATCACGATGCGGAACTATCTGATCCTCACTGGCGACCTCCGGGAGCTGCCCTGATGGGTGCGCGATCGGGCAACAATTACCTGAGCGCGCTGCGCAAGCTCAAGGCCGAGATCTGGCTCGGCGGCGAGCGGGTCGCCGACGTCACGCAGCATCCGGCCTTCATGCCGCTGCGCCCGCTCGATCGCCTCGCTCTACGACCTGCAGATCGAGCATCCCGAGGCGATGACGTATCGCACCGACGAGGGCGATCGGGTCGGCTTTTCGTTCATGCAGCCCGCGAGCGCCGACGAAGTCCGCAAGCGCGGCCTGATGATGAGCCGATGGGCGGAATTCAGCGGCGGGATGCTCGGCCGCACGCCCGATTACCTCAACGCGAGCGTCGCCGCGATGGCGGCGGCGCGCCAATTCTTCGCCGAGAGCGATCCGCGTTTCGGCGACAATGTCGCCAACTACTATCTCGAAGCGCGCCGCCACGATTGGTGCGCGACCCATACGCTGGTGAATCCGCGCGCCAGCCGCGCCGCCGGATGGGCCGGCAATACCGACGCCGACCTCGCGCTGCAAGCTCGTCGACCGCACCCACGACGGAATCGTGGTCAGCGGATGCCGCATGCTGGCGACGCTGGCGCCGCTCTCCGAGGAGCTGCTGGTTTTCCCCTCGACCGTGCTCAAGGCCGAACCGGCGGCGGAGCAGTTCGCGCTCGCGTTCGCGATTCCCTGCAACGCACCGGGACTCAAGTTCCTGTGCCGCGACCCGTTCGATGCGGCCGGTCCCACTTTGACCAGCCGCTGGCCTCGCGTTTCGAGGAGATGGACTGCGTCGTGATTTTCGATCAGCGTCTCGATTCCGTGGGAGCGGGTGTTTCTGTGCGGCGACGTGGCGCGCTGCAACGCGCTGTATGCCGCGACCGGCGCCGTCGTCCACATGATGCATCAAGTGGTGGTCAAGAACGTCGTCAAGAGCGAGTTCCTGCTCGGCCTGGCCGCGCGCATCGCCGAGGCCAGCGATGCGATGGGACTGCCGCACGTGCGCGAGCGGCTGGCCGAGATGATCATGACGACCGAGACGATGCGTGCCTGCCTGCGCGCCGCCGAAGCCGACGCTACGCGCGACCAATGGGGTACGTTCGTGCCGGCCCGCGCCCCGCTAGATACCGCGCGCAACCTGTTCCCGCGCCTGTATCCGCGGCTGGTCGAGATAATCCAGCTCAACAGCTCCTCGAGCCTGATGGCGACGCCGTCAGAGCGCGATTTTCAGGGCCCGCTCGCGCCCGATATCGAAAAATACTTCGGTGCCGCCGACGCCGCCGCGCGCGAGCGCGTCGCGCTCTATCGGCTCGCGTGGGACGTCGCGGGCAGCGCCTTCGGCGGCCGGCAGGTGCTGTACGAGCGGTTCTTCTTCGGCGATCCGGTGCGGATGGCGAGCGCGCTGGTCGACGCGACCGACTTAAAGCCGCTGATCGCGAAGGTCAACGCCTTCCTGGCGCGTACGGATTGAACCGCCGGCCGCAGACCTTGCTGAACCGCGGACATGCGCGCGGAGATCGGCGCGTGGACGCGCGCCAGGTTGCTCAAACCGCCAAATCTCGCGAATGCGGATCGATCGAGACTCACTGAATCTATGGCGCGGATGCGCAAGGCGGCGCGAATCTGGCGGAACCCCGCCGCGCAGATACTCGCCCAGCGCGTATTGATTCCCCACGAGGCGGTGGCGCTGGCGATCGAGCCGGCGACGCTGTTTGTGCGCGCCGCGCCGCTCGAGGTCGAACTCGGCGCGGGCAAGGGCGACTTTATCATCGCGCGCGCGGCCGCGACGCCCGAGCGCAACTTCCTGGCGGTGGAGCTGGCGAGCCTCCGTGTCGCGGCTGCTTGCGGTGCGGGCGGGCCGTAACGAATCGGACAACCTGCGGGTGTTGCGTGCCGACGCGCGCACGCTGGTCAACCTGATGCTGCCCGATCAGAGCGTCGCCGCTTATCACATCTATTTTCCCGATCCGTGGCCGAAGGAGCGCCACGTGAAACATCGCCTGTTCACCGCTCACTTCGCGTCCAGCCTCAAACGCACGCTCGCTCCCGCCGGCGGCCGGGTCTTCGTCGCGACCGACGTGAGCGAATACGCGCACACGATCTTCGCGATCATGGCCGCGGCGGGATTTGTACGCTGCGACGAGCCGGTTCCCGGCGCCGATCGCACCAATTTCGGGCGCAAGTACCTCGAAGCCGGCCGGCCCGTATTCTCCGGCGCCTTCGGCCTGCCGCCGGCGCGCGTGGCCTGACTCGGCATCGCCAGACCCGGAGCGTGGTATGGGAGTATCCTCGGCTGCGATGACGCTGCCCAGCCGCCGCAACCTCGTGCTGGTCGCGCGGCGGACAGAACCGTACGTGATGGCCGACTTGCGCCAGGTCGCCACTCACTGCCGCGAGCTGGCTCCGGATATCCGCCCGATTCCACTCCTCGACGCGCCGCGGAGTTTGTTTCGCGTCCTCATCGCCACGCATCCGACGTTGGTTTTCGCGACCCGCCGACTGCTCTTCTACCACCCGCTGCGGGGCACCGTGCGCACTGGCCGGCTGCTTCCGAAGAGCGAGGAGTATCGCCGCCTCGAGGCCGCGGGAATCCCGGTCCCGCAATGGCGCCTGCTGACGCGCAGGAATTCGCCCGCAGTCATCGATCTCGGACGCTATGTGGTCACGAAGCCGGACTACGGCGGACGTGGGGCCGAGGTTCGCATCCGACGGACGTCGCGGGTGCGCTGGCGGCCGCCGAATACTCCGGTTCGCTTCGCGAGCCGTTCCGGCGTGATTGCCCAAAAGTTCATCTATACCGGGCTCTGGCCGATTTCCTACCGCGTGACGACCCTTTTCGGACGCGTGCTCTTCTCCTTGCGCGCCGAGGCCTCGCACGAACGCACGCCAATCAAGGATCCGGAGGCCTTCGAGAGCCCGGCGGTAACCGCCAATCACCTCGGCTGTTCCTTCGAGCTGAACAACGATGCAGAGATCATCACCTTCGGTGAGAGACTCACGCGGCTTTTCCCGATATCCCGTTCCTTGGCATGGACATTTTGCGCGAGGAGCCAAGCGGCCGGCTTTTCGTCGTCGAGGTGAATTCGGCGGGCGACGTATGGCACTTCTCCTCGGGCCAAGGAAGGAGCATCCAGCGATGGGCCGGGATCGACCTTGCCGCGCAGTTCGGAGGTCTGCGGCGCGTGGCTGAGATCCTCATCGAGGAAACCCGCCGCCAGGCGCGCTGACAAGGGTAGTGCCGGCGCGCGTCTGCGGCGGACGACGTGGCCGACAGCTCTGCTACTCGATACGCAGGATCGATTCGAGTTCGCTGCACTGCTTGCGGACGTCATGGCGCGCGGCATGACGGCGAACGGTCTCGACGATCGAGAGCGGATGCTGGTCCGAATCGAGGCCGCCCACGACGATCTCCCCGTCCGGACGCACGAGCATCGCCGGCGCATCCAGACGCAGCCCGAGTCGCTTCATTCTGATCGTGGCCGCTTCGACATCTTTCGCAAGCTGGTCGAACAGCTCCGCGCCAAATTGCGTGAACCGTGCGAAGCGCCGCAATTGGCTGAGCGTAATCCGAATCTGGAGCGTGACCCGCACGGCCTGATCTTCCACGTACGCCCGGCGCGATCCGCGGGTCTCGCCGCTCGCCCATACCGCCAGCCAGAAACGGCAGACCTGCGTAAAGACATACAGCGCATGGAGCAATCCGGTGAGTGGGCGCAGATCATCTCTAAAGGGAGAGTAAAACTCCGACGGCCCCGGGGCATCGTCCGGCTCCACAAGTATCGGCCTGTCTTCCAGGATGCAGAACAGACGATTGTGAAAGGTTTCGTGAACCAATCCATCGGCTATCCAGTACGGCTCCCCCATCGCGCCCAAGACGAAGGAGCCGGGCAGATCGGAGTAGCTGATGTTGGAGTAGTCTCCGGACTGCGGCGGTTTGAAGGCAATTACTCGAATAAACTCGCAGATATGATTGAAGGCGTCAGGCAGGTGCCGCTCGACCAGGCGTAGCGCTTCTTCGGTCATCGGGATCAGGCGTTCCTGCAGATCGTGCGGAAGCGCCGTCAGCGCCGCTGCGGCCTCGATTCGGGGCAGGATGAAAGCCTCCGGCTTGAGCGTCAGTTCGCAGTCGCCGAGACGAATCAGGGGACGCGTGACAACGCTCGGGTCATCAGGATTATCCGACGGGTCATCGGGTCGCAGGCATACCGTTCGGCCCTCGCGGATGACCTCGAGCGCGCCGTCCGCGACCCCCGCGATTCGTACGATTCCTTTGCCGACCGCAGCAAGCCGGGTCCCCGGGATTGAGAATGGGAGCGCGGCCTCCCACGGACTTCGAAAATGGAGCCGGCCGCCACGAATAATCGCGAGCGCGAGCCCGAAACGCTTGAACTCCTCGAGATGGAACTTCAACGCGGCTTGGGGATCCGACTTTCCGATCTCGGTCAGGTATTCGGCGACCGAACGCGGCGGCGCGGTTCCACTGAGAATCCACCCGACCAATTCGAAAGCGTGGCGCGCCCAGAAGTAGCCGTAGGGATCCCGCCAGACTTGGGTAAAGATTCGGGATCGCCCGACTCCATCACGCCATAGAGGTCGAGGAATTCTTCCTCGTCTCCCGCCAACGGACGCCTCGACCGCAATGCCGCCGCTGCCGCTATGAGCGCGGTCGCGGTCTTTTCGTGGAGACGATCGTAGAAGCTGGTGTCGGACCAGACAATGAAGTCGGCTTTCACAGAGGTAGGTCAGCGCGGCCATCGCGCGGGCGAAGCGCCGCACTCTTCACAATGATGACTTATCCCGCCCGCGGCACCCTTTGCGCCAATCCTATGACGGGTAGGCCGCGTGGATACCGCTACACCGATGCTTTCCTGATGCGCCGAATCGGCGCGTCCAGTGCGTCGGTTTCGCGCTCCCCGCCTCCGGCCCGATGGACTGCCCTTCGAGTTCCGCAACCATCGCCTTCGCTTCCTGACTCTGGCTCAGGGTCGTCAATGATCGCTCGCGTTTTGTGCACTATCGCGCTCCTCCGCAGCCCGGCCGGTTGTCTACTCGTACGATCGACGAAGCGGCGGCGCGGTGACCGATCGACGAGGCTTGCCGGAAGCGCCGAATCGGCGCGTCCAGTGCGTCGGCTTAGCGCTCTCCGCCTCCGGCCCGCTCGACTGCCCCTCGAGCTCCGCGACCATCGCTTTCGCTTCCTGAGTCCGGCTCAGCGTCGTCAAAACAATCGCCCGCGTCTTATGCGCCATTGCGAAGTTACCCCTCTATCTCTTTTTCCTTTCCTGACAGGAAGCGATGAATCCGATACGTTAGCTAGGTTGAATATCACTTCGATGCCCAAAGCTCAACCAGACTCGTGCGATCCGATGCGTTTGCCGCTTCCGGCAGCGGCTGCGATACGGCAGCAGTTTCGTCGATGAGCGGAATTAGAACCCTGCTCGCGGTCCTGCCCCAATACCGGCAGATGCTCAGTTTGCAATATTGGAGCCGCGAGCGGCTTGAGGACCACACCCACCGGCTACTTGCAGAGACTTTGCGTGCCGCCGCCGCCATCCCGTTCTACAAGGAGCGTCTCGGCGGGTCAGTCGAGCCTCCCGCGCTGCCAGAGCTTCCGACGTTGAAACGCGCTGACATTCTGAAGCTCAATCGGTCGGTGCGCGAGTGCCTGCGTCCGGGGCTCACCTATTTCGCCGACACCTCGTCGGGATCGACCGGGATGCCGGTGGAGTTCCTGTTCGACCTGGGGCATCAAGCTGGCCGTTACGCCGCGCGGATCCGCTATCTGCGGGCCAACGGATGGAATCCGGCGCGGCGCAACGTGTGGATTATCGCGCTGACCAGCGGGCCGGACGAGGTTCCTGAAGCCGCCCTGCTCAAGAGCCGCGCCGTGCTCCGATCGTATTTTCCGCCGATCATCTTTGATCCGTTCGACGATCAGGTCGATCATCTGATCGAGCTCGACCCGTTGTTTCTTTACACTTTTCCCTCGAACCTCGAAGGCCTGCTGAAATCATTCGAACGGCGTGGCGTGCGCCTGCGCTCGCTGCGGCGCATCTTCAGTGGCGCCGAAGTGCTGGAAGATTCAATCCGCGATCGCGCGCGAAAGCTGCTCGGTGTCGAAATCAGCGACAACTACGGTTCCACCGAAGGCTTCATCGCATGGCAGTGCCCGCGCGGAACCTATCACGTCAATGCCGAACACGTGCTGATGGAAATCGTCGACGATGATAATCGGCCGGCCGCGCCGGGCCAAATGGGCCGGGTGCTCATCACCACGCTTCAGAACCGCCTGATGCCGCTGGTGCGCTACGAGATCGGCGACTACGCGATCTCATCCGATAGGCTGTGCGCCTGTGGCAGGACGCTGCCGGTAATCGAAAAGGTGATTGGGCGTGGAATCAATCTGTTCCGGGCGCCCGACGGCCGGCTGGTCGCATCATGGCCGCTGGTCGGCCCGCTCAGGGATGTTCCCCAGATCCGGCAGTTCCAGGTCGTGCAGGAAACGCCGGACCGCTGTACGGTTCGCTTCGTGGCCAATCAGCCGCTGGGCCGCGAAATCGAAGCGCAGATCACTGCCAGCTTTGGCGAGATACTCAAGTTTCCGGTGTCGGTTGCTTTTGACCAGGTCGGCGAAATTCCGCGCAGCTCCGGCGGCAAGTTCATGACCCTGCTGTCAAAGCTGGCCGCCGGGCACGATGGAAATATCCGCGCGGGCGCAGGTGCGGACGCGGCCTTGCCTTGATCGAGACGAGCGTCTAACCTTCGTCTACAATCCCCTTATGAGACGCGCGCTGATTATTTTTCTGGCCCTCTGGCCGCTTGCGCTCGCCGGGTGCGCCCTGCACAAGGCTCCTTCGGTCGAAGATTACTATGCGCAGGGCGAGTTGATGTTCGCCCAGGGCAACTACAACAACGCGATCGAAAACTACGAACATCTGATCGATCAGTTCCCCTTCAGCCCCTATGCCGAGGACGCCGAGCTCAAGATCGGCCTGAGCTACTATCGCGAGAAGGAATACAGCGAGGCGGTGAGCGCGCTCAACGATTTCGAGCGGATGCATCCGACCAACAAGAACCTCCATCTGGCGTCGTACTTCCTGGCGATGTCGTACTTCGACCAGATCGGGCGTGAGGACCAGGATCAAAGCGCCACCCGCAGCGCGCTGCATCAGTTCGAGGTTCTCGAGCAGCGTTTTCCTGAAAGCCAGTTCGCCGAGCTGGCCCACGAGCGGATCGCGGTGTGCCGCGAGATGCTGGCCCGCAATCAGCTCGTGGTCAGCAATTTTTATTTCAAGCGCGCCAACTATCGCGCCGCCGAATCGCGCCTGGCGGAGCTGATGCAGAAATATCCCGATACCCCGGTGGCGTCCGAAGCGCTCTACGAGCTCGCCATCACGCTCAAGAAGGAAGGCAAGAAATACTCTGCGGCTCAGGCGTTCGCCGCGGTGACGCGCCATTATCCCGACACGCCCTACGCGGCCAAGGCGCAGAGCGAGCTGACCGCGCTGAACCAGCCGATCGACAACGAGGAAGATCCGTTGCGCCTGGTGCTGGCCGAGAGCGGCTTCGGACCGGCCGAAACCGACGATCAAGACCACGTCCTGGTCCGGCAGCGTGACGCAGAATCTCCCGGCGATACGGCCGCGACGAATTCGGACTACGGGCCCGACGGCCTGCCGATTCTGGATTCCAGGCCTGTACGGGAGGCCAAAGCCACCGGCGGTCCGGTGACGCTGCGCACGATTCGGCTCGGCGCTTCCGATCCGCCGCTCTCGATCATCCTCGACCTCAGCGGCCCGGTGAAGTTCGAGCGCGAGATTGAAAACGGGGAGGGCTACTCCACGCTGACCGTCAAGCTCAAGAACGCGGCGCCCGATTCCAAACTCGAACGCCATCTGGTGTTCGATCGCTCGATTTTCAAGGACTGCGATGTGCTGAGCGATTCGGGGCAGACCACGATTCGGGTGAACACGCTGCCGGTGGCGCGCTTCGCGATCATCCCGCTGGAAGAGCCGCCGCGCCTACTGGTGACCTTCACGCCGCGCGATCGCCAGCTCGACGGATCCTCAGTCTCGGGTTTGTAGCCCGCGCCGTCAACTGCCGATGGAGCTCTATCTGGTGCGGCATGCGATCGCCGAAGATCACGCCGCCGGAGGCGATGAGGATCGCGCGCTGACGGGCGAAGGCCGGGCTAAAATGATTCGCGCGGCTCGCGGCCTGCGCAAGTTCAAGCTCAAACCGGATCTGATCCTCACCAGTCCGCTGCGCCGGGCGCGCGAGACTGCCGAGATCCTCGCGCGGGAGCTGAATGGCGCCCGCGTCGAGGTGATGCCCGAGCTGGCTGCTTCCGCGGACGTAAAGGCCGTGGCGCCGGCGCTCCGTCCGCACGCCCGGCTGGCGAGCCTGATCCTGGTGGGCCATCAGCCCAACCTGAGCGAGCTGGCGTCGCTGCTCCTGACCGGTGGGGAACGGCGGCTCCCCGTCGACTTCAAGAAGGGCGGCGTGGCGTGTCTGGAAGCCGATCTCGCCGCCGAGGCGCCGCAGTGCGTGCTGCGCTGGCTCGTCACGCCCGGCCTGCTGCGCTCGCTGTAATCCCGCCTCGCACCAAATCGCCAGCGCTCGCAAGATTGTTGACATCATCCACAATTAGACATAGTCTAAACGCATGCACGATCCAGTCGAAGCGCTCCGCGAGCGCGGCATCCAGCCCTCAGCGCAGCGGGTGGCGATCGCCCGTTACGTGCTCGATACCCAGGACCATCCCTCCGCCGATCAAGTCTGGTCGCGGGTGCGCGTGGGCTTTCCGATGCTGTCGCGGGCGACGGTTTACAACACGCTGGGCCTGTTCGTACGCAAAGGGCTGCTGCGCCAGTTGACCCTGGCCGAAGGCAACGTGGTCTTCGATCCGAACCTCATGCGCCATCATCACTTCATCGATCGCCAGGGCGGCGCGATCTACGATCTGCCGTGGGATTCGTTCCGGGTGCGGCAGGTTGGCGCGCTCAAGGGTTTCGAGATCGACGAGTATCAGGTCGTGATTCGCGGGCGCCGGCTGCGCCGCGAGCGCGAAAAACGGGAGTAGGCGCCTGGCGCAAGGTCAATTTGCCTTTGCAGGGGCTTGGCTTCAGGTCTGCATTTAGATGGCATCCAGTATTGGACGCCATCCATTTAGGCTGCAAAAGCGCTCAGAGTGTCGCTAAACAGACGAATAATTCAGAGGAGATGATCATGGCCAATAAAATGCCTCCTGTAACGACGACCGACGCGGGCATTCCGGCCGCAAGCGACGAACATTCACTTACCGCCGGCCCGAATGGTCCGATCCTGCTGCAGGACCATTACCTGATCCAGAAGATGGCACAGTTCAACCGCGAACGGGTCCCCGAACGTGTGGTTCATGCCAAGGGCGGAGGCGCGCACGGCTTCTTCGAGGTCACCGAAGACGTGACGCCCTGGTGCAAAGCCAATTTCCTGAGCCGCAAAGGCCTGCGCACTCCGATGCTGGCGCGGTTTTCCACCGTCGCCCAGGAAGCGGGCTCCGCCGATACCGTCCGCGATCCCCGCGGTTTCGCGCTCAAGTTCTACACCCAGGAAGGCAACTACGATCTGGTCGGCAACAACACGCCGATTTTCTTCATCCGCGATCCGCAGAAATTCCAGGACTTCATCCATTCGCAAAAGCGCCGCGCGGATAATCACCTGCGCGACAACAATATCCAGTGGGACTTCTGGACCTTATCGCCGGAATCCGCGCACCAGGTGACATTCCTGATGACCGATCGCGGCATTCCGCGAACCTGGCGGCACATGAACGGCTACGGCAGCCACACGTTTCTGTGGGAAAACGCGGGCGGCGAAAAGTTCTGGGTCAAATACCACTTCAAAACCGTGCAGGGCATCGAGAATTTCACCGACGCCGACGCCAAAGCGATGGCGGCGGAGGACAAGGACTACCATCTCCGCGATCTGTACAACGCGATCGCCAACGGCGACGCGCCGGAATGGCGGCTGGAAATGCAGATCATGCCCTTCGAGGATGCGGCCGACTATCGCTTCAATCCGTTCGATCTGACCAAAGTCTGGCCGCACAAAGACTATCCGCAAATCCCGATCGGCCGCATGGTGCTGAATCGCAATCCCGAGAATTACTTTGCCGAGATCGAACAGGCTTCCTTCGAGCCGGCCAATATGGTTCGCGGCATCGGCCCGAGTCCCGACAAGATGCTCCTGGGCCGGCTCTTCAGCTATCCCGACACCCACCGCCACCGCATCGGCACCAATTATCTCGAGTTGCCGGTCAACCGGCCGCTCTCTCCGCTACACAGCTACAATCGGGACGGCGCGATGCGCCACAGCAATCCGCCCGATCCGGTCTACGCGCCCAACTCGTTTGGCGGGCCCAAGGCAGACCCGGCCTACGAACTCCCGAATTGGCAAATCGAAGCGGGCGAGATCGCGCGGACCGCGTACGTGAAACACGCCCACGACGACGACTTTGGCCAGCCTGGCACGCTGTATCGCGAGGTGTTGTCCGGCCCTGACCGCGACCACCTGGTCACGAATATCGCCGGCCACTTGAAGGGCGGGGTGAAACCCGACATGCAGCAGCGCGCGATCGAATACTGGACCAAGGTCGATGCGACTCTCGGCGCGCGAATCCGCTCTGCTCTTGCGGGCAATCGTGGCGCACTTGAAGGCGATGGTCCCGCAGCAGAGCGCGGTAACATAGCCCGCTGAAGAACCGCCAGCACGGAAGCTGACCCGCGAACGCCTTCCCCCGGCCGATGTGGTCGGCCGGGGGAGGCGCTCAAATGTGGAGTCCGCTGAGCTTGCCATACAGGTCAGCGACGTAAGCGCTGGCCGCCTTGCGGACTTGCTTCTATGGCGCTACCGATACCTCAAGAGGTCAGTGACGCGCTTCATTCCCGAGCGGCCGGGCCGACACGGCTAACGGATATGCGGGGCTGCGATTTTCGCTTGCGATACGCGCGAATGGCCGATAGATTCCAGCGCGAGTTGTCACTGTGGTGTGAGGAAAAGCGTGTCGAGACGCGGGGGATACCGCCTCGCGATCGTACTTGCGATCGGGATCGCATCCTTGCAGCCCGTGGTGTCGCTCGCAGCCGGCGCGATCGGTGCGAGTTCCGTTCAGCCGGCCGGCCCGACTCCGGCTCCAACCGCAGCCGCGGGTTACCAGGGAACCTTCACCTATCATAACGACAACCTTCGCACCGGCCAGAACCTGTTTGAGACGACGCTCACTCCCGCCAACGTCAATAGCGACACCTTCGGCAGACTGTTTGCGTACGGCGTGGACGGCCAGGTCTATGCAGAGCCGCTCTACGTTCCCGCGGTGAATGTCCCCGGCAAGGGCGTGCACAACGTAGTCTACGTCGCCACCGAGAACGACAGCGTCTACGCGCTCGACGCCGACCAGGCGCTGCCGCCGCTGTGGTATGTCAGCTTCCTCGATGCCGCGGAAAACGTCACCCCGGTTTCGTCGCAGGCGGTCAACTCGGGTGACATTACTCCCGAGATTGGAATTACCAGTACGCCCGTGATCGATCCCGCTACCGGCACGCTCTATGTAGTCGCCAAGACCATGCAGGGTAACGGCGCCTGCGAGCAACGGCTGCATGCTCTGGATATCGCGACCGGCGCGGAGAAGTTCGGTGGGCCCGTGCCGATTCGGGCCTCGACCGGCGCCAACGAAGGCAACGTGGTGTGGCAACCGCTGATTCAGAACCAGCGCAGCGCGCTGCTGCTCGCCGGCGGCGTGGTGTACGTCGCCTTCGCGTCGCACGGCGACCAGGGGGCGTACCACGGCTGGGTCCTGGCCTACGACGCGGCGACGCTGGCGATCCTCGCCGTATACGTAGACACTCCCAAGGGGCTGCGCGGCGGCATCTGGCAAACCGGTAACGGCCCGGCCGCCGATTCGGACGGCAACATTTTCGTGCTCACAGGCAACGGCAGCTTCGACGGCAACACTGCCGGCTCAGACCTGGGAGATAGCGCGCTCAAGCTCCAGCTCATCAGCAATGCTCCGAACGCGGGCTTCAGCCTCGTGCAACTCGACTCGTTCACGCCTTTCAACCAGGCCGTGCTTGACGCCAAGGATTTCGACTTTGGGACCGGGGGGGCCTTTTTGCCGCCCGATCAGAGCAGCGGACCGCCCCATCTTCTAATCACCGGCGGCAAGGGCGGTGGAATCTATGTCCTCAACCGGGATAACTTGGGGGGCTTTCAGAGCAGCAGCAATAGTCAGATCGTGCAGTACCTGCCCAACGCTACCGGTGCCCTGTACGGCACCCCGGCCTATTGGCAAGGCACGGTCTACGTTGCGCCGATCGGTGACACGGTGAAGGCCTTTCAGCTGAGCGGCGGCCAACTGTCGAGCGCGCCGACCTCGCGGAGCGTGCGCGTCCTTGGCTACCCGGCCGCCGCGCCGGTAATCTCGGCCAACGGCTCCAGCGACGGTGTCCTGTGGGTGCTCGATAATACGGGCGCGGGTCAGGGACAGACGGCGGTGCTGTGCGCTTACGACGCGACCAACCTGGCGACGCTGCTGTACGAAAGCGACCAGTCGGGCCCGCGCGATACCGCCGCCCCGGGCGTCAAGTTCTCGGTGCCGACGGTCGCCAACGGCAAAGTCTACGTTCCTGGCGCCGAGCAGCTGACGGTATACGGATTGCTGGCGGCTGCGGCCCCGACATCGACTCCGGCGCCAACGCCGACGGCCGCGGCGCCGACCGCCAGCCCGACTGCGACGCCGCTGCCAACTCGTGTGCAGGCGATCGTGGGGGAAAACTGGTACTCTCCAGCAATGCGATCGGCTTCGGGCAAGTGAGTATCGACACGAATCCCACCACGCGCTCGCTCGTAATCAGCAACCGGGGCCGCGAGCAACTCACGGGCGGCGTAGACTTCAGCCGGCTGGGCCCGCCTTTCAGCGGGAACGGATCGCAATCGTTCAGCCTGGACAGCGGACAGACGACGAATGTGGCCGTTACGTTCACGCCGCCGCAATCCCCGGGGCATTTCTCGGGACGAATCACGATCTCCAGCAGCGACCCGGCTCTTCCGACGGTGACTGTGCCGGTTACCGCGCATGCCGTCGCCGGAAATCTGGTGGTCCCCAAGTCGCTCGACTTCGGTAAGATATTTGTAGGCACGATCAGGAAGATGACGTTGAGGATAAAGAACTCGGGGCCTGGCGTCCTGCACGGCAGCGTCGGCGCGGGCGCTGGACTCTTTGGAGCGTTGTCGGGTAGCGGAGCATTCAGTTTGGAGGACGGCCAGGCCCAGGACGTTCCTGCTGCAGTTCGCGCCGATTGGGCAAGGCGCGTTCAGGGCCGTCGTGACCGTAACCAGCGACCAACCGGGCCATGCGTCAACGCCCGTGATGCTGCTTGGGATCGCCCAGTAGTCCGGCGCTTTGTTAACCGGCTCGGGCGGCTATTCAGTTCCGGCAAGACCGTAGGAACCCTTTTGAAACGCACAGTTCACTGGTTGATGCTCGCGGCTGCGATCGGGCTCGTGACCGTGCTGCCGCGCGGCGCTTCGGATGCGAAGCATCGGCGGCTTCGCGACGCGATTGCGGCCGCGCTCGCGGACCGCATCCAGGCGCAGGCGTTCGCCCAGGGCCCGACGCCAACGCCGACGCCGGTTCCCGCCGCGGTCGGTGTATCGGTGGCCGACACTGGTTCAGACGGAGAATCCTCGCTGACGCTTACCCTTCCCTCTGAGGTAGCGGCCGGCCAGTTCCTGCTGGCCACGGTTGCAATCGAGAGCCTCAACGGCGCCGACGCGAGCACTGCGACGATCACCGTGCCCGCGGGATGGACCGAATTCCGGCACAACGTCTGCGGCGACGACTTTCAAATGTCGGTCGCTTACCGGGTTGCGCAGCCCAGTGACACATCCGGCACGCCGTTCGTATGGAACTTCAGCGACACGTTCACCGGCGCGGGCGGCCTCGGGGCATTCACCGACATCAACGGAGTCACGCCGTTTGAGGCCAACTCCTTTCAATGCACGACGGGCTCTACGACGCTCACCGCCCCGTCCATCACGACGACCGTAGACAACAGCCTGGACCTGTTGGTTTACGGAATTGCGCCCGACAACGTGCTGCTGCCGGAACCGACCGATTACTCTCAGTTGTTCGAATGGGATTCTGCCGTGAGCGGTCCCGCCATCGCATATGATCTGTTGTTGATTCCCGCATCGGGGACGGCGACTGAGGATCAGACCACGACCGTTACCAACGCCGGCGACAATATCGGATACCAACTCGGCCTGTCTCCGCCGACGCCGACCGCGACCAATACTCCGACTGCCACGGCCACTCCGGCTCCGACGAATACACCGACGCCTACTCCGACCGCGACTGCCACTCCGACCGCGAGTCCATCGCCGACGCCGACCGCGACGCCGACCGCGACCAATACTCCGACCGCCACGGCTACTCCGGCTCCGACGAACACACCGACTCCTACTCCGACCGCGACTGCCACTCCGACCGCGAGTCCATCACAGACGCCGACCGCAACGTCTTCTGCGACGCCGACGGCGACTAGCACTCCGACCGCCACGGCCAGCCCGACGCCAACTACCACGGGCAGTCCGACTCCTACTCCGGTCGCAACCGCAACTCCCACTGCCAGTCCATCGCCAACGTCGACCTCTTCTGCAACGCCGACCGCGACCAATACTCCGACTGCGACGGCTACTCCGAGCCCAACCCCAACTCCCACGAACACTGGGACTCCTACTCCGACCGCGACTCCCACTGCCAGTCCGTCGCCGACGCCAACAGCCGCGCCGTCTCCAACGCCAAGTCCCTCACCCACGCCGACTCCAAGTCCAACTGCCACTCCGAGCCCAACCCCGTCCCCAATCCCATCAGCGACGCCATCGCCAACGCCGACCAGAACCCCCACGCCGACTCCGTCACCAACGCCCACCCCCACGGCGACTCCAACTGCGACGCCGACTCAGACCCCCAGTCCGTCACCCACGCCGACTCCGACCCCAACGCCTACTCGCACTCCGACGCCGACCGCCACTCCGAGCCCGAGCCCAACGCGGACCGCGAGTCCGACGCCGACCGCGAGTCCCACGCCGACTGCGACTTCCACGCCAACGCCAACGTCCACGCCAACCGCAACGCCGACGCCGACCCCGACTCCGACTCCGTCGCCAACCGCGACTGCAACCCCGACACCTTTTCCAACGCCGACGCCGACTCCGGTCTCAACTCAGACCGCGATCGCGACACCGACTACAACGGCAATCGTGACTCCGACGCCGACTCCGATCGCACCGGCAACCCCTACGCCTGTGCCGACCCCCACTCCGGTCGTGTCGGTCACGGGAGGAACTATTGTGCTCTCCCGAGCCGGCATCGCATTCGGCATCGTCGGCACCGACACCGGGCCGTATGAGCGCACGCTGAAAATCAAGAACGTCGGCAAGGGCACGCTCACGGGCGGCGTGGACCTGAGCGGTCTCAGCGCGCCATTTACGGCGACGGGCGGCGGCGTCTTCAGCCTGCCGCACGCTCGGGAGGTGCTGATCGTCGTGACGTTCAATTCGACTCCGAACCTGGGAAGATACGCGGGCACGATCGCGATCTCGAGCAGCGATCCGAACGCCCAAATTGTGGACGTGCCGGTCACTGGACGGGCGTATGCGGGTAGGCTGACGTTGCCGAAGTCGCTGAAGTTCGGGACGGTGACGGTCGGCAAAACCAAAAACACTACGTTGACGATAAAGAATACCGGGTATGGCGTCCTGCACGGCAGCGTGGACGCGAGCAGTCTCGACGGGTCGAACTTCAGTGTGCTCGCGGGCGGCGGCGCGTTCGTCCTGAGCGAACAACAGCGGCAGAAAGTTGTTCTGCAATTCGCCCCGAGCGGGAGCGGTCCATTCACCGCGAGCCTGACGGTGACCGCCGATTCGCCGGGACGCAGCTCGGAGACCGTGAACCTGACTGGAAAGGGAAAGTAGCGCGATTCAGGCGCGCGTGGCGAACTGGCGGCTGTTCTTCGCGTCGCGATAGGTCAGGGGCGCATCGCCGGAGCCTTCGGAACATGCCGCCTCGACGGTCGCGTGATCTGCCGACAATCGGCAGACCGGATCGGCGCTCGCGGCGTTTCCGGTGAGCAGAAACGCCTGGCATCGGCAACCGCCGAAGTCGATCTCGCGCCGCGGACAAGCCGCGCAAGGTTCCAGCATCCAGTCGTACCCGCGATACGCATTGATCGCGGGCGAATCGCGCCAGATCCGATCGAGCGGCTGCTCCTTGACGTTGTCGAAAGTCAGGCCCGGAATCACTGCCGCGGCGTGGCAAGGCAGCACCTCTCCGGATGGATTGATGCAGATATAGCTGCGGCCCCATCCGCCCATGCACGGCTTGGGCTCGCCCGAATAGTAATCGTTCTGGACGAACGCGATCTCCATCGCGCCGCGATAGCGCGGGAGCTCCGCGCGGACGATCGACTCAGCCAGCTCGTATTGCTCGCGCGTCGGCATCAGGGCGCGCCGGTTCGCAAGCGCCCATCCGTAGTACTGGGTATTGGCCAGCTCCAGCCGCTGCGCGCCCAATTCCGCGCCGAGCCGGATCAATTCCCCGACGCGCCCGATATTAAGCCGATGCAGTACGACATTGAGCGTCAGCGGCAGGCCGAGCTTCACGATCAGCCGCGCGACTGCGAGCTTGCGTTCGTGCGAGCGGACGCCGGCTACCACCTCGGCATTCTCCGCGATAGTGTCTTGAATACTCAGTTGAACATGATCAAGGCCCGCGCCACGCAGCGCGCGCAAGCGATCTTCGTCCAGCAGGACGCCGCTGGTAATCAGGTTGGTATAAAGGTCGAGGCGATGGGCGTGCTGGACCAGCGCGGGAAGATCGGCGCGCAGCAGCGGCTCGCCGCCCGAGAGATGGAGCTGCACTACGCCGAGCGCGGCCGCTTCGCCGAAAGTCCGCTGCCAGTCGTCGGTCGAAAGCTCGTTGCGCGCCTGCGCGAAATCCAGCGGGTTCGAGCAGTAGAGGCATTGCAGCGGGCATCGGTAGGTCAGCTCCGCGACCAGCGTATAGGGACGCGGCGCGCTCATTCGATTAGTCCCCGCTCGCGGATGGTCTTCAGGAACGCGTTCACTTCGTCGCCGATCGTGCGCGGGTCGCGCGCGGCGAAACGCTGCGCAAGCGCGCCGGCAATCGCCTCGACCGAGCGTTCGCCGTCGCACAGCCGCACGATCGCCGCGCCGGTTTCGTTCAACATCAGGGCCGCTTCGGGAAAGAGCAGCATTTCCTGGCCGCTGACTTGATCAAGCTTGAGCCGCGCCTTTGCGGCGAGTCGCGGTCGCCAGGTCGCGCCGTCCATCTCAGCTTCCCCACTGCGGCGGCAGCCATCCGGGGGAGACGTAAGCGAAATAGACTGCGTCCAGCAGGCTCCACAGGATATGACACTTGGTCGTCAGCGCCTCGAGGGCGCGGTCCTGCGCATCGCGCGTCGTGCAATGCTCGAGCACGTACTGAAGTCCGTATTCCGAATCGCGCGGGGCTTCGATCAGGCGTCCGCGGAAATACTCGAGCCCGCGCTGGTCGAGCCAGGGATAGAGCCGCTCGAGCACCGCGACCCGATTGGCCATCAGGACCGGCGCGAACAGCTCCGTCAGCGACGATGCGACCGCCTCGACCAGGGAGCGCGATTCGACCAGCTGCAAGTACGCGTCGACGGCGAAACGCACGCCCGGCAAAACCAGTCGCAGGCTCAGCACCTCCTGCGGATCGAGCCTGGCCGCCTCCGCCAGCTTGAGCCACTTTTTTATTCCGCCCTCGCGATCGGCGGTGCCGTCGTGGTCGATAATCCGTCCGATCCAGCGCCGGCGAAATTCCGAATCATCGGCCTTGGCCAGAATCGCGGCATCCTTTTTCGGAATCATCCATTGGTAATAGAAGCGATTCTCGATCCAGGCCTGCAGTTGGCGCTGGGTAAGACGGCCCTCATGCATGAGCAGGTGAAAGGGATGCTTATCGTGATAAGCCGCGGCGCCGACCGCGCGCAGGCGCGCCTCGAATTGCCGGGGATCGTCCGCCGGCGCGGCGCCGGCGGCTGCGGTCCGATCAGTCACGCTCATCGGCTCACACTACCAACTCCATACCGTCTTCGGCGACCTCCCATCCGGCGTCGCTCAGCGCGCGCCGCTCGGGCGAATCTTCGTTCAGGATCGGGTTGGTGTTGTTGACGTGCGTATAGATCTTTCTGACTCCGGTCAGGCCGCGCAACCGCGCGAGGCTTCCGTCCGGCCCGCCAATCGGCAGATGGCCCATCGCGGAAGCCGTCCGCTCTCCTACCCCGCGCGATTCCATCTCGGTTTCCGACCAGAAGCTCCCGTCGAAGAAGAGGCAGTCGCAGGCGGCGGCCGCGGCAATCACCGCGTCGTCCAATTCCCGGATCGCGGGAACGTAGAGTATTGACGCGCCGCTTTTCGCATCGACGATCCGGCAGGCGAGATTCGACCCGCCGGCGTCGGCGGGCGCCGGACGAACGTAGGTGGGCACTTTGCCGCGCACAAACCGGGCCTCGTAGCCGAGACCCGTGTCGGCGCCATCGGCCGTCCGAATCGGATCGTGGCCGCCGTCCGTCAGCGGACTCCAGGTGAGCTTTCCCGGCTGGATCAGCGCTGCAAACACGGGATTCAACTTGAATAGCCACTCAAAGACTCGCGCCGTCGAGTAGATGCGCAAGGACCGGGTCTCGCGCAGCGAGAGCAGTCCGGCGGTGTGATCGAGTTCCGCGTCGGTAAGCAGGACCGCGTCGATAGCGGCGTCGCGCGGGCCCGATCTCGGTGCGAGTGATGCACAGGAAAGAATTTGCGTGCGCAGGTCGGGAGTTGCGTTCAACAGGCACCAACTCGCGCCATCCGAACTGACGGCGAGTGAGGCCTGCGTGCGCGGGCGGGCGCGCACGGTCCCGGATCGGACCCCCCGGCAGTTCTCACAGTTGCAGTTCCACTGCGGGAACCCGCCGCCGGCCGCGGAACCGAGCACCCGGATCCGCACCGGAACCGAATCAGGAGGCCGCGGGCGCTTCGGGATCCGGCAGCGATCGCGCGCCGGCTTGCGGCTTGCGCGGGGCCTTGGCGGCGGCCATGTCGTCCCAGGCCGAGCTGTAGCAGTTGATCTCGGCGTCCATCCGGACTTCCACGAATTCCGGCTTGCTCCATTCAGTCATGATTCGTCCTCACTCGCTGAAACGAGGCGGAACGCGCGCTCTGCCGCGACCACCCCGGACTCGAATTTTTATAGCACGGCGCCAATTCGTAGCGCCAATGCGCAAATCGCGCCAGTGTGAAGTATGCCGGGGGTGGGGAGCAGGTTTCCGGGCAGGACAGTTGATATAGGCCCTCCGCTGCGCAACTGTAGGCGCGATGGCGACTTCGGGCGTCGATTGCCGCATGCTCTCGATCATCGCAGTCCTTCGTCTTGGCGTACTGATTTTAGCGGCGATTCTGTCGGGAACCGGAGCGGCAATCGCGGCCAGCGGCGCGCCGGTCGCGGCGAGCGGCAGAATCAGCGGAACGGTGCGCGATGCGCTCGGAAAGCCGATCGCCGGCGCGACCGTAAGCATTGCAGTGTCGCAGACGGTCGTCGCGCGCACCAAAACCGACCGCGCCGGGAAGTTCGTCGCAAAGGTGCCGGGCGTCGGAATCTACGCGGTCAGCGCGGAGCAGCCGCAGTTCAAGCCGGCCGTCAAGGTCGTCGTCTTGAGCGGCCGGCAGACGGCAGCTTCGGTCGTTCTGACGATGGCAACCGGCGCCCCGCTGACGCTCGAGGTGATGACCAGCCGGCTTGATCGCGCGCGCAACGCGCTCTCGCCCGAGACCGGCAGCAGCGCCTATCGCTTCGACGAAGCGGCGGTCGAGAGACTTCCCCAGGGCGAGAACACCCAACTGGCCCAGGTGATCGCGCAGGCCCCGGGCGTGAGCCAGGACGCCTACGGACAGGGACAGGAACAGGTCCATTTCCACGGCGAAAACGGCGGTGGGATTCAGTACCGGATAAATGGCGTGTTTCTGCCCGAGGCGGTCTCGAGCTTCGGCGAAATCTTCAGTTCCCGCTTCGCGCGCAGTATCACGCTGCTCACCGGCGTCCTGCCGGCGCAGTTCGGCTTCCGCAACGAAGGGATAATCGATATCCAGACCAAAGACGGATGCCTCGACCGCGGCGCGAGCGCCGACTTCTTCGGCGGCCAGCGCGCGACGATCGAGCCCAGCTTCGAATTCAGCGGATGCAAGGGGAATTTCAGTTACTACGTCAGTGGCTTCTATCTGCAGAGCGACCTCGGCCTGCAATCGCCCACCCCAAGTCCCACGCCCGCTCACGATCACACCAATCAGGGCCAGGGCTTCGCGTATCTTTCATATTTCCTGGGTCCGCAAACCCGGCTCTCGCTGATTGCCGGAACCGCGGTCAACTACTTCCAGATTCCGCCCGAACCGGGGCTTGCGCCGGTATATGATCTGGAGGGTGTAACCAATTATCCGTCGGCCGCGGTAAAGGAATCCAGTTCGAGCAAAGCCATTACGGGATCCTTACGCTCGATGGCGCGCTGGGCGATCGGGCGGCCTACCAGCTCTCCGCGTTCTCCCGCTACTACGCCCTCGACTATGACCCCGATCCGATCGGCGATCTGATTTACGATGGCGTCGCGGCGAAGATCTTCCACAGCGGCTTCATCAACGGCCTGCAGGAGGACACCAGCTACACCCTCGATCCGAAAAACACGATTCATGCCGGTTTCTACGTCAGCGGCGAGACGATCGAGATCGACGATCACGCGATGACGTTCCCGGCCAAAGACGGCAACCAGACCAGCAACACTCCATTTGCGATCGTCGACGACAATCACGAGATCGCGTGGCTGCTGGGTTTCTACGCCCAGGACGAATGGCAGCCGGTGGTCGGGCTCACCATCAACGCCGGCGCGCGCTGGGACTGGATGAGCGCGTTCGTGACCCAGAATCAATTCAGTCCCCGGGTCGGAGTTCGAGTATGAGGTCCGGCCGGGCACGATTTTTCACGGCGGCTACGCGCGCTACTTCAAGGTGCCGCCGTTTGAGTCGGTCGCGCTCGAAACCGTGCAAAAGTTCGCCAATACCACCAACGCCGCGCCGGTCTCAAACGGCAACGACAAGATTCCGGCCGAGCGCGACGACTACTTCGATCTCGGCATTCGCCAGCGCGTGATCGAGGGACTGAACGTCGGGCATCGACGGGTTCTACAAGCAGGGCCATGACCAGCTCGACCTGGCCCAGTTGGCGGGCTCGCAGGTCTTCGCGCCGCTCAGCTACAGTCAAAGCCGCGCGTGGGGCTCGGACTTCAGCGCGACCTGGCAGCGCGGAGCCTTCTCCTCGTACTTCAACTTTTCCTACGCAGTCCTGCAGGCCAAAAATATCGACGCCGGACAATTTCTCGCCGACGACGCCGACGAAATCGGCTACATCGCCAAGCACTGGGTCACGCTCGACGACAACCAGATGTTCACCGCGTCCGCGGGCGTCGAGCTACTGGCTGCGAGGATTCCTGCTCGCCCTCGACGGGCTGTGGGGCAGCGGTTACCGGCGCGGGTTTGCCAACTCCGGCGAATTGCCGCCGAGCCTGCAGTTCAATCTCGCCGTCGTCCATAACTTCCGGATGCCTGGTGTCGGCCGGATGCAGGGCCGCGTGGCGATTCTCAACCTCTTCGACCACAGCTATCTGATTCGCAACGGCACCGGGATCGGCGTGTTCTCACCGCAGTATGGTCCGCGCCGCGCCGTCTACGCCGGAATCACCGTGCCGCTGGGAGCGCCCGCCCGTCAGTCGACGCCCTAGCCGGCAGCTAACGGACCGGAATCAGCAGGTCCGTGATCAGCTCATTGGCCGGGGTCGAGTAGGGATTGTTGCGATAGATCTCCAGCGCCGGGCGATCATCGGGAACGTAGCCGCTGGCCGGGAGCCATTCGCCATAGAGCCGCTCGAACGCCGGATGGATCAGATCGTAGGGGCCGAGCAGGCGATAGCTCGCATACCTGCCGCCGGGGACTTGGTGGCTTTCGACCTCGCCTTCCGGCGCCACGTGCGTCGGATAGATCACGCCCGCGAAATAGCGGAACTCGTCGCCGCCTTCGGGATCGCCGTAAAAAATCCCGATCGCCTCGGTGGCGCGCCCGGCCACGCCGTGCCGGACCTGCCACTGCCACAGTCGCGCAAATGTCTCGCCGGCTTTGGTCATCGGCCCCGCGTGCCGGATGACGTGAGCGCTCACCGGGCGGCGTTCGATAATCTCGACCTGCATTTCGTTTCCTCCTCTGCCACAGTGATTTCCGGACGGTTTCGCCCGGCCTTTGACCAACTCGGCAAGTCTCATCCGCCGGTCTCGGAACGCGCTCGGCGCCACGGTGGTGAAGGCCCGAAAGGCGCGCGAGAAGGTCTGCACGCTTTCGTAGCCGGCGTCCATCGCGATGTACGTGACCGGCGCGTCGGTGGTCGCGAGCCGATGCGCCGCGCGCGTCAGTCTCACCCGGCGCGCGGTCTCGATCACGCTCTCGCCGGTCATCGCGCGGAAGATGCGATGGAAATGAAAACGTGAGAAGTGTGCCAGTCGCGCCAGCTCAGCGAGGCTTCGCGGCGTGACCGGATCAGCCGCGAGCGCCGCGACGACGCGCGCGATGCGCTCGCGGTAATCGGCTTCCGTGACCGGCTTCATGGTTGCGACTATAGCAACGCGCCGGGCGCGATTTCGTTGCCGGGATTGCTGAATTTGAAGCGGGGAACGGCGTGCTCAGGCGTGGCCGTTGACGGTGCGGACCTGGACGCGGTCGAGGTAGTCGGCCAGCGCGCGGACCAGATGGCGAGCGGCGTCAGCGTCGCTGGCGGCGGCCGCCGCTTCCAGCGCGCGGCCGATTTCACTGATCGCCTCGAAGCCGAAGCCTGCGCCCTCACCCTTGATCCGATGGCCGATCGCGCGCAGGGCCTGGTAGTCGAATCCTTCGACCGCGGCGGTCAGCGCCTGCACGTCTTCGCGCTTGCGGGCCAGAAAGCCCGGCACCAGCTCCCCTATTTCGGGGTCGAATTCGATCACCGGCGCCGCAGGCGAATCGCCCGCCGCAGAGGCGATCGCCAGGTCTTGAATCGCGGCCAGCAGACGGGACTTCTTGATGGGCTTGCTCAGATGGGTGGTGCAGCCGGCTTCGATACTGTTGCGCACGTCCTCTTCCAGCGCCGAAGCGGTCAGCGCCGCGATCGGGGTGGGCGCGCAGCCCTGCTCGCGTTCCCACGCGCGAATCTTGCGCACCGCGGTGTAGCCGTCCATCACCGGCATCTGCACGTCCATCAGCACCAGATCGTAGTGGCTGCGCATGAACTTGGCGATCGCGACTTGCCCGTTCTCCGCCACGTCCACCCCGTAGGGCAGGTTCTTCAGATAGGCCTCGATCAACTGCCGGTTGTCGGGTGAGTCCTCGGCCAGCAGAATCTTGAGTGGACGCTCGTCCGCCTGAGCGTGGCCGTTGGACGCCGCCGTGGGCGCGGGCCGGACCTCGCCGGTGCGGCCCATCGCGGTCGCGATCGCACGCAGCAACTCGGCGCGTCGCACGGGCTTGACGATGTAAAGCTCGATTCCGGTCTCGCGCGCCGTGGCGAGCGTTTGATTCAGGTCCTCGGAACTGAGCATCAGGATGATCGGCGGCGTACCGCGGGCCTCGCGCCACAGTCGGCGTGCGACCTCAAACCCGTCCATCTCGGGCATCTTGCAGTCCAGCAGCACCAATCGATAAGGCCGGCCCGCGCGGCGTGCGCGCTCGGCCTCCTGTAACGCCGCTTGCCCACTGCTGGCTTCGTGAACTTCAGCTCCGTACGTGCTCAGTAGCTGGCGCAGAATCTCGCGGTTGGTGGCGTTGTCGTCCACCACCAGCACCGGCACACTTTTGAGATACGGCAGCTTCTCCGCCGCGATCCCCGGCCCCTCTCCGAGACCGAACCGCGCCACGAAGTGAAAGGTGCTGCCACGGCCCACGGCGCTGGTCGCCCAAATCCGCCCGCCCATCAACTGCACCAGCCGCGACGGCGATCGTCAGTCCCAGGCCGCTGCCGCCGTACTTGCGAGTGGTCGAGGAGTCGGCCTGCGTGAAGCTCTGGAAGATGTCGCCCAGCTTGTCCGGCGTGATCCCGATACCGCTGTCGCGCACCGTGAAACGCAGGGGCGTGGTCCCCTCGCGGGCGCGTCAGGTTCCAATTCGCGCTCGATCGTCACTGCGACTTCGCCGTGGTCGGTGAACTTGATCGCGTTGCCGACCAGGTTAATCAGCACCTGGCGCAGCCGCAGCGGATCACCCACCAGTCCCAGCGGCACGCCGGGCATGATCCGGGCGGTCAGCTCCAGCCCCTTCTCATGGGCCCGCATGCTCAGGGTCTCCCCGACATGCTCGACCAGTTCTTCCAGGTCGATTTCGGCTTGCTCGAGATCGAGCCGCCCGCTTTCGATCTTGGCGAGATCGAGGATGCCGTTGATCAGGTTGAGCAGCGCGTTGCCGTTGCTGCCCATGGTGGCGACGAAACGGCGCTGCTCGGTGGTCAACTCGGTCTCGGCCAGAAGGTCGGTCATGCCGAGAATCGCATTCATCGGGGTACGAATCTCGTGCGACATGCTGGAGAGGAATTCCGACTTCGCGCGCGATGCCGCCAGGGCCGCCTCGCGGGCGGCGACCGCGGTCTCGCGCGCCGCAATCAGCTCTTCGCGATCGCGTCTGATCTCGCTGATTTCACGGGCGAAACTGATCGCGCACGGCTCGCTGCCAAACTGCGCAAACACGGCCGAGACGAGGTATGGCACCACGGCGCCGTCTTTGCGCTGAACGCTCAGCTCCATGTTGCGCACTGACTTATCGGTCGAAAGTTTTTTCAAATATTCCGCGCGCTGGACCGGATCGACGAACATCTTGCGCTTGTTCCAGTCCCACGCGAGCATTTCCTCCCGGCTGTATCCGGTGGCAGCAATTGCGTCGTTGACCGCGATGGCGTGCCCGTCGACCAGGCTGTTGATCGCGATAATGTCCGGGCTGGCGTCGAAGATCTTGCGCAGCTTGGCCTCGCTCTCCTCCACCCGATTCTGTGCCGTGATCAAATCATGCTGGACCTGCCTGAACTCGGCGATATCGCGCGCGAAGGAGAGCACACAGGGTTCGCCGTCCACGTCGACCAGCACCGAGGAGACCAGATGCGGCACGACCCGGCCGTCCGCGTTGCGCGCGCTCACCTCCTGATTGCGGATAAAGCCGTGTGCGCGCACTTCGCGTTCAGTCTCGATCAGCGCGGTGACGTCGGCGACGCCCACCTCCAGCACCGATTTGCCCAGCACCTGCTCGCGTGTGTAGCCGCGGCGCAGGAACGCGTCGTTCACGTAGATGTAACGGCAGTCGGCGAGGCGGACGAGGGAGACCGGATCCGGGTTGGCGTTGAGCAGCCCGCGCTGGCGCGCCTCGCTCTCGTGGAGCTGGCGATTGGTTTCGGCCAGCGCGTTGCGCCAGCGCGCCCACTGCCGGTTGCCCGCCAGGGTCAGCACGGAACTCAGCAGCACGGCGAGCCACAGCCCGGAGATGTAGACGCTGCCGGGCCGCACCACCGCGGTATCGGCGGCGGCGGCGACCAACAGTCCCGCGGTCGCCAACGCCTGCCATTCAAATTCCCACGGCACCAGCGCGCAGGTCGCGGTCAGCACCACCAGGATCGTCACGAAGACCGGCTCCTGCTGGCCCAGCATCGCATAGCTGCGGGTCCCGACCGCGACCACGAACAGGCAGAAGATCAGCGTGGCCGGCCGCCAATGACGGGCGAATTCCTCGCGCAGGCTGAACAGGCCGGCCAGCATGAGGGCGAACAGCTCGCTCATCTCGTAGGGCAGGGCCAGGCGCGCGGTCTTGGGCGCGGACCACAGCGATTCGATAATCAGGCCGAGGACGGTCAGAATCGAGACCCCGAAGCCGATCCGGAGCAGGCTGACGACCCACAGCGGATCGAGCGCGTCGGCTACGCCGCGGGCGGCGTCGCGCCCGAGCCGGAGCTCGGGTGGCCGCGGCGGCGGGTTCGGGCCCGTGGTTTCAGTAGCCATTTGCTACTTGAAGTAGCAAGAGGGATGCCGCCCGTTCGCCCTCGCTGCGTGCCGCTAAAGGCGCGATTGCGCGCCGCTGCCGCGGCAGTGCGCGCGCGCGTGTTGCATCGCGGACACAGGATCGCGCCCGCTTGTAACCGCAGCTACAGACCAAACCGGGTGCGATCTCCGGGACTACGGCGCGCGAATATCGGGCGAAGCCGGGGCGCCGCGCGCGCGGCGCCGCGCCCCGGCGATTGCGGGTTGTTTTCGAATTCGCTGCGTATAGACTGACGATTCGGACTCACTCATCGGGGAGAACTTCAATGCCGCAGGCTTCAGGCGCAATGTCCTCAGCTATTCGTCAGGTCCAGAAAGACGCCCGCAAATTATTGGCCGGGCTGCACAAGGAAATCGGCGCGAGGGAACGCGAGCTTGGCCGGCTGAGGGACGAGGCCTCGAAGCTGACCCGCCTGATCGGAGGTGCGGAGCCTGCGCCGCCCGGCGGCAGCCGCGTCAATTGGGCTGAAGTACTGCCCCAGCTTCCCAAGCGGTTCACCGCGTCGGACGTGCGCGAAATCCGCGAGGTGAGCGTCAAGCGCGCGTCGGAAATCTTCGCCGGGATCACGCGCTGGATCGAAGCCGGCCTGGTCAAGCGCAAGGATCGCGGCCAGTACGAACGGAGCTGAAGCCAGCGCGCGTCAGGCGCTTCGACTTACACGCCCAGCGCGGCGAGCATGTCGGCATGCGCGACGCGCTCCGCCGTGCGTCCCGCGGCGAGTGGAACCGAGCCGGGCCTGCGCTGGAACGGATCGCAGAGGCCAAGCTGTTTGCCGGTCTCGCGCAACGCGGGCATGACTTCGCTGGCGAGCAGCTCGAGGCATCGCATGCGATCCTTCGCGCCGACGGGGCCATCGAGCCAGAACGAGAAGATGCCCGGGCGCAGCACTTCCAGCACCTTGCGCAGGCGCGGGATGACATAGTCGGGCGTGCCGGCGATCATCTGAAGCTGATCGCGGGTTTTGTCGATAGGTCGAATAGACGCCCTGTTGAAGCGCCTCGATCTCTTCGTCGCTCTCCTCGCCGATGACATCGGTGATCGGCTTGCCGGGCAGGTTCGCGCCGGCCGCGAGCCGCGCCAGGCGTTTGGTCGCTTCTTTCGAATTATAGCCGGGAGGGAACATCCATTCGGGACGCGCGAAATGCGCGAACGCGCCGCCATAAAGGAAGCGCTTGCCGAGTTCCTCGGCGCGCTGCCTGGTTGTCGGCAACGAAGACCGGCTGCAGATAGCCGAAGTTCTCGGAACCCGCCTGATAGCCCTCGCGCGCGGCCTGATCGGTGTACATGTTCCACAACTCGACCGTCGGCTCGAGCTGCGTGGCGAGCGCGATGTACGGGAAGCGCTTCTTCGCGCACCAGATAACCGTATCGGGGCTGACGAGGCCGGGAATCCAAATCGGCGGATGCGGCTTCTGCAGCGGCAGCACCCACGGATTCACGAAGCGGAAGTGGAAATGCTTGCCCTCGTAGCGGAACGGGCCGGGCGTCGTCCATGCCTTGATGATGAAGTCGACGCCTTCCTCGAAGTATTCGCGATTGAGCGCGGGATTCGCGTTGTTGGCGAGCTGCTCGCTGCCCGCGCCGCGCACCCATCCGGGGACCAGGCGGCCCTTCGAGATGCAGATCGATCATCGCCAGCTCTTCGGCCAGCCGCAGCGCGTTGGCGACCGTCGGCACCGGATTGCCGAGCAGCACGATCTTCGCCCGTTTGGTGGCGCGCGCGAGCACCGCCGCCTCGACATCCATCACCGAGCCGAGGCAGAACGGCGTGCCATGATGCTCGTTGAGCATCAGGCCGTCGAAGCCGAGGTCCTCGGAATAGACCTTCTCGTCGAGGTACTGGTTGAGCAGCATCGAGCCCATTTCCGGCATCGAAGTACTTGTTGGGCAGTGCCGAAGAAGCTGCGGTTGCGGAGGATCTGGTTTTCCAGCAGATGACTCTCGGCCGCTTCGGTTTCCGGATCGTAGTGATACTGCCGTTCGGTGAACCACATCATGTGCATAGGCGTCTCCTCCCCTTACTCCCAGGAAGCTTTGAACTTCTTTGATGAACTGATCGGATTTTTCGATTTCCGGCCGATGGCCGCATCCATCGAAGGTCACCAGCTTCGCAGCCCTTGATCGATTTCTGATAGACGCGCGGCGGCCGAGATCGGCACGACCCGGTCGTCGCGGCCCCATACGATCAGCGTCCGGACGACTTCACGGTGCCTTCGAGCAGATGCGGCAGGCTCGGATTGAACATGTAGGGTTGCCATGCGATGCGCGCGGTTTCCGCGCGCGCATCCTCGAAGGCCTCGTACTGCTCGGGCGACGTCCGCCGTCGTATAGAGCGCGCAAACTCCGGCGTGCATGCGCATCGCGCACCGATTCGCGCAGATAGACCAGCGCCGGCACCGTGAACAGATCCATGATTTCGCCCTCGGGCGGACGGATGCCGACCGGCGCGACCAGCACGATCTTCGAGAACAGGTTGGGATCGTTGGCGGCCATCTCGGCGGCGAGCCATCCGCCGAACGAGAAGCCGATGACGTCGATCGGCGCGAGGCCGCTGCTCGCGGATGAATCGCGCGAGGAAAGCGGCAGGTCGCGCACGTTCACGATCCATTCGGCGCGCGGCGTCCGTCCGAATCCCGGCATGCAGCGGCGTCACGATGGTGCGGCGTTCGCTGAGCGCTGCATTCCATTCATCCAGCCGGGCCAGCCCAACTCCTCGTGCAGGACCAGCAGCGGCTTGCCCGCAGCCGCCCTCGTGAGCAGACGAGCTGGTCGCGCCGACGCTATGGTTTTCTTCGCGAACCGAATCTTTCCCAGCCATTGCCACCTCGATTTGTCGCCGGACTTGCGTGCATCATACCCGCGATGCGTCTGCTACCACATCATCAGTTCGGATTAGGCGCGTCGACGGAAACAATTCCGCGCTCGGGGCCCGCTTCCCGGATGCGTTCCCATTCGTGACGAGAGATGCGAAACTTCACCTCGTTGAGGAACAAACGTCGCGCCCCATGATTCCGAAGAGTCTGCTTATTGCCAATCGCGGCGAGATCGCGATTCGCGTCATTCGCGCCGCCGCCGAGCTGGGAATCCGTACGGTGGCGGTGTTCTCGGCGGACGACGCGCACTCGCTCCACACGCGCAAGGCTGACGAGGCGCGTGCTCTGCGCGGCGCCGGCCCGGCCGCGTATCTCGACGGCGAGCAGATTATCGCCGCGGCGCGCGCCGCCGGATGCGACGCGATCCATCCCGGCTACGGCTTTCTGAGCGAGAACGCCGCGTTCGCCCGACGGTTGCGCGGAGGACGGGATCACGTTCGTCGGTCCGCGGCCGGAGGTCCTCGAACTGTTCGGCGACAAGGCCACGCGCGCGGGCGCTGGCCGAGCGCTGTGGCGTGCCCGTGATGCGCGGGACCTTGGGGCCGACCACGCTCGACGAAGCCCGCGACTTCTTCGCGTCGCTCGGCGCCGGCGCCGCGATGATGATCAAGGCGATCGCCGGCGGCGGTGGCCGCGGCATGCGCGCGGTCGAACGCCGATGAGATCGAGGAGGCCTTCACGCGATGCCAGTCGGAGGCGCGGGCCGCCTTCGGCAACGGCGAAGTCTACGTCGAGCGATGATGCCGCGCGCGCGCCATATCGAGGTGCAGATCATCGGCGACGGGTCAGGCCGCGTGAGCCATCTGTGGGAGCGCGAATGCAGTATCCAGCGGCGCCATCAGAAGCTGGTCGAGATCGCGCCCGCGCCTGCGCTGGATGCGGCGGTGCGCGAGCGGATCATCGAAGCGGCGCTGCGGATGGCGTCGCGCCGTTCGCTACGACAATCTCGGGACGTTCGAGTTTCTGGTCGACACCGCGCCCGCCGGCGACGCCACGAGTTCGCATTCATCGAGGCCAATCCCCGGCTGCAAGTCGAGCATACCGTGACTGAAGAGGTGACCGGCCTCGATCTGGTCAAGCTGCAGATTGCGGCTCGCCGGCGGGCGCGACGCTGAGCGAACTGGGCGTGACGCAAGCCGACATTCCGAAGCCGCGCGGGTTCGCGATGCAGGTCGCGGATCAATATGGAATCGATGGGCGCGGACGGCGCGGCGAAGCCTGCGCGGCGGCGTGCTGACCGCCTTTGAGCCGCCGTCTGGCGCCGGCTTGCGCGTCGACTCGTTCGGCTATGCCGGATACGCGACGAGCCCGCGTTTCGACTCGCTGCTGGCCAAGTTGATCGTGCATTCGCCGGCGGCCGACTTTGCCGCGCGGTGCGCAAGGCGCTATCGCGCGCTGTGCGAGTTCCGGATCGAGGGCGTCGCGACCAACATCGTCTTTCTCCAGAACCTGCTGCGGCATGCCGAGTTCGTCGGCGAACCGGATCTACACGCGCTTTATCGACGATCACGTCGCCGAGCTGGTCGCGACGCCGGGGGCCGCTCATCGCGACGTTCGTCGATCACTTCGAGCAGTCACCGGCTGCCGCCCGCGTCTGGCCGGTGCGAAGATCGATCCGACCGATCCGCTGGCGGTGCTCGCCTACGGCAAGGCGGGCGGCAGCGGCCGCGTGCACGACGACCTCGCAGTCGTGCTCCGCGCCCTGTCGGCGATCGTCGCGCCCGGAGAGCACGATCGCGGTCATTGCGCCGATGCAAGGGACGATCATTTCGATCGCGGTCGCGCGAAGGCGACGCAGATTCGCAAGGGCCAGCAGCTGCTCGTCATGGAAGCGATGAAGATGGAGCACGTAATCCACGCGCGCGCAGAGCGGGATCGTCCGGCGATTGCGGTCGCGCCGGGTGACGCGGTGTTCGAGGGCCATCCGCTGGCCTTCATCGAGCAGGCCGAGGTTGAAGCGGCGCGCGCGCCGAGCGAGCAGACGGTCATTGATCTCGATCACATCCGGCCCGACCTCGCCGAAGTGCGCGAGCGCCACGCGATCGGACTCGATGCGTGCGCGGCCCGACGCGGTCGCGCGCCGCCGCAAGACCAGCCAGCGCACCGCGCGCGAAAACATCGAAGACTTTTGCGATCCGGGCACCTTCGTCGAGTACGGCGCGCTGGTGATCGCCGCGCAGCGGCGCCGCCGCACGCTCGAGGACCTGATCAGCGAACACCCGGCCGACGGGATGGTGGCCGGGCTCGGGCACGGTCAATGGCGATCTTGTTCGAGCGAGGCGCACGCGCGCTGCGTCGTGATGTCCTACGACTACACCGTGCTGGCCGGCACGCAGGGCCAGCAGAACCATCGCAAGAAGGATCGGATGTTCGAGCTCGCCGAGCAAGTCGCGCTGCCGGTGGTGTTTTTCACCGAGGGCGGCGGCGGCCGTCCCGGCGACACCGACGGGCTCGGGCATCGCCGGCCTCGACTGTCTCGCCTTCAGCTATTGGGGCAAGCTGAGCGGCCTCGTGCCGCTGGTCGGAATCAATTCGGGCCGCTGTTTCGCCGGCAACGCCGCGCTGCTCGGATGCTGCGACGTGGTGATCGCGACCGCCAACTCGAATATCGGCATGGGCGGGCCGGCGATGATCGAGGGCGGCGGCCTCGGCGTTTTTCGTCCCGAAGAAGTCGGTCCGATGGCCGTGCAGGCGCCCAACGGCGTGGTCGATATCGCCGGTTGCTGACGAGGCCGAGGCCGTGCGCGTCGCGCGGAAGCTATCTCGCTTATTTCCAGGGACCACTCGACCGCTGGGAGCGCGCCGATCAGCGCCTGCTGCGCAGATCAATCCCGGAGAACCGGCTGCGCATCTACGACGTCCGCACGGTGATCGAGACGCTGGCCGACGCGGGCTCGGTGCTGGAGATGCGCCGCCGAGTTCGGGCTCGGGATGATGACCGCGCTGATCCGGATCGAAGGCCGGCCGCTCGGGCGTGATCGCCAACAACCCGACCCATCTGGCGGGCGCGATCGACGCCGACGGCGCCGACAAGGCCGCGCGCTTCATGCAACTGTGCGACGCCTTCGATATGCCGCTCCTGTTCCTGTGCGACACGCCCGGCATCATGGTCGGGCCCGGAGGTCGAAAAGACCGCGCTGGTGCGGCATGCCGTCGCGGATGTTCGTGACCGGCGCAAGCCTCACCGTGCCGTTCTTCACGATCATACTGCGCAAGGGCTACGGGCTGGGCGCGCAGGCGATGGCCGGCGGAAGCTTCAAGGCGCCGCGCTTTCACGGTGGCGTGGCCGACCGGCGAGTTCGGCGGGATGGGTCTGGAGGGCGCGGTCAAGCTCGGCTATCGCAAGGAACTGGCGGCGATCGACGATCCGGCCGAGCGCAAGGCGCTGTTCGATCGAGATGGTCGCGCGGATGTACGAGCACGGCAAGGCGGTGAATACCGCGTCGCCACTTCGAGATCGACGACGTGATCGATCCGGCGGAATCGCGCCGATGGATTAGCGCGGGCCTGCGCTCTGCGGCGCCACCGCCGCCGCGTAGCGGCAAGAAGCGTCCGTGTGTGGATACCTGGTGAGCGGCGGACGGGGCGGGATCGGCAAGTAAATTGGGCAGGTTTTCAAGGTTATCCACAGCCTGCTCGTAGACGCGACATCTGCCCTCCGAAGGGTAAATAGGTTCACTCAAACAACGAAGCCTCGACGTGAGATGCCAAGCTTTCATCTTGACATAGGTGGAGATTCTGAATAAGAACATGGAGCGGTCATTTGCCTACATTAGGGCTTTTGAAATGGCGAACTTTGAGCGGGAAGCTAAGCCAGCTTTGCCTCGGCTTTCCGGGCTGAAGATAGAGGGAGATCGATGATGCCGTCAGTGAGAAAGATTTCGGGTGGGGCGTTATTTCTTTTCGCTTTTGCTGTAATGACCCTCCCGGTCCTGGTCGGTTTGGCAAATGCCCAAGTCGTTCCCGATACCGAAAAGGTCAATTACTACAGCAACGCCAACACCACTGCCGGCGATGCTTCGATCCGGATCGTCGATCCCTTCGAAGCCATTCCCCCGCAGCCCGAATATCTGTGCGCGATGATCTACGTGTTCGATTCCGATCAGGCTCTGCAGGAATGCTGCGGTTGCCCGGTTTCGTCGGACGGCCTGCTCACGCTCGACATCGATCAGCTGCTCGTCGCCAATCCGGTTTCAGGCCAGAATACTCCGGGCGACTACATCACCGACGGCATCATCCAGCTTCTGTCGACCAAGACCAACGACACCCTCAGCAATGAACCCGGCGGACCGCTCCCGGGTGAGTTCTGCTCGCCGACCATCCCCACCGGCCCCGGGGCCGGGGTGTGCTGCGACCCGGCCGCCAGAACCAACCCGTTGGTGCTAACGCCGACGCTCCGCGCCTGGGCTGGGCATCCTCAGAACACCAACCTTACCCGAGGAGGAATTCTCGGACGTTCCGAGCACTACGACTAATGCGGAAAATCTGTCCGCGCTCTGCAACTACACGATAAACGAAGGCACCGGCAAAGGCATCTGTAACTGCGTACCGCCACCTCCGTCTGCTACCCCGACGCCGACGCCGACACCGACCTCGACCCCGACCCCGACGCCGACCCCGACGCATACGCCTTCACCGACGCCAACTCCGACCCCAACGCCGACGCCGACCCCGACCCGGACGCCTACACCCACACCCACTCCGACCCCAACTCCGACCCCGTCGCCGACCCCAACTCCGACCCCAACGCCGAGTCCGACCCCGTCGCCGACACCGACTCCGACCCCAACGCCGACGCCTTCACCGACGCCGACTCCGCCTCCGCCCAATGTCGTGACTTCGACCAACGCGGACACGACCAGCAATGGCAACGTGTCGGTTACCGACAACCTGCCCAACTCCGTTTCGGTCGGGCAGTTCTTGCTGGCAGTGGTGCCCATCGAGGAGCCCCCATATGGCGTGTGCAGCGACGTGGGCACCCCGTTCACCTGCTGCCAGGGGTTATCTCCTAACGGCAATTGCACCGCCTCGGGCGCGCCGGACGCTTGCTGTACGGGCAATGAGACGGGAACGTGCGGGAACGCTCAATGCACCACTTCAGGCAGCCCCTACTCCTGCTGTACAGGCGCGGGGACCGGAACCTGCAACGGGAGCAACGGTCAGGGGAGTTGTCCGAACATATCCTCCGCCACGATCACGACGCCCAGCAACGCCCAGTGCACTGGGCCCAATCAGCCCACCTGCTGTAATACCCTCCCCACCGCGAGCTGCAACTGGACCAAGATTGACGCCACGCCTTCAGGCACCGACTTCCAGACGGCGTACTATGACAAGTTCGTGCAGACGGGCGAGAGCGTGACGACGAACTACAATTGGCCCTTTACCAACCCTGCGGATCAGAATGCAGCTTGCACCGGCGCTGGCGCTCCCTTCCCGTGCTGTTCCAACAGCGATGCAGGTACCTGCGCAAACTACAATTGCGACGGCAGCGGAACTTCCCGGACCGAATGCGGTCTGTACCGCGAGCAGTGTTCCGTTCTCCTGTTGTAGCGGACTTGGCACTGGGAGTTGTTCTGAGAATGAGCAGCCGTGCTGCACCGGATTGCACGCCGGCACTTGCGGGAATTCGCTGCTCGCCAGCGCAAACATCACCCTCTTTGCCAATGTAAGCGCCTCGACTCCAGTCCAGGATTTCAACGCGAGCATCGGCGACAGCGCGACCGTTATCACGCCGTCGACCGCGACCACGGAGGCGGACACTCTCAACGTGGGCGTCTGCTCAATCTACGGCGACAACTCCGTCGGAGTGGCGATCGGACAGACCATAAGTTGGGAGCATAACATCGCCGGAACTGGGCCGGACGCCTCGCTCAGTTCGATCTCCGCCGTGAATTCGTCGTGCACTGCATCCGGCAATCCGTTCAGTTGCTGCACCAGCTTGGGTCATGGAACCTGCGGGGCCGTCGTCACGCCGCGTAACTGGGAATGCGACGACAATACGACGGCCGGAGACTGGGTCGGCTTCCAGATAAACCTGTCACCGTTGCCCTGAGCGAGCGACGCAGCGAGTAATCAGGCTGGTGATAGGCTGCCGGTGATAGGCGAGAGCGACAATGCCCGTGAGGGGATCCTGAATCTCACGGGCATTGTCTTACCTGTTCACCGACCTCATTGAGCGGGGGGGCCGAGTCCGGCTGGGCTTTGCTCGGGGCTGAAGATGGAGGGAGATCGATGATGCCGTCAGTGAGAAAGATTTCGGGTGGGGCGTTATTTCTTTTCGCTTTTGCTGTAATGACCCTCCCGGTCCTGGTCGGTTTGGCAAATGCCCAAGTCGTTCCCGATACCGAAAAGGTCAATTACTACAGCAACGCCAACACCACTGCCGGCGATGCTTCAATCCGGATCGTAGATCCCTTCGAAGCCATTCCCCCGCAGCCCGAATATCTGTGCGCGATGATCTACGTGTTCGATTCCGATCAGGCCCTGCAGGAATGCTGCGGTTGCCCGGTTTCGTCCGACGGCCTGCTCACGCTCGACATCGATCAGCTGCTCGTCGCCAATCCGGTTTCAGGCCAGAATACTCCGGGCGACTACATCACCGACGGCATCATCCAGCTTCTGTCGACCAAGACCAACGACACCCTCAGCAATGAACCCGGCGGACCGCTCCCGGGTGAGTTCTGCTCGCCGACCATCCCCACCGGCCCCGGGGCCAGGGTGTGCTGCGACCCGGCCGCCAGAACCAACCCGTTGGCGCTAACGCCGACGCTTCGCGCCTGGGCTGGGCATCCTCAGAACACCAACCTTACCGAGGAAGAATTCTCGGACGTTCCGAGCACTACGACTAATGCGGTAGATCTCTCTGCGCTCTGCAACTACACGATAAACGAAGGCACCGGCAGAGGCATCTGTAACTGCGTTCCGCCAGCTCCCACGCCGACGCCGACCCCATCCCCAACTCCAACGCCGACACGTACTCCGACTCCAACACCTACTCCCACGCCGACGCCAACTCCGACCCCCACACCGACCCCCACACCGACGCCGACACCGACGCCGACGCCGACGCCTACGCCTACTCCGACCCCGACCCCGACCCCGACTCGGACACCAACCCCGACGCCGACTCCGACCCCAACTCCGACTCCGACCCCGACGCCAACGCCTACACCGACGCCAACGCCCACGCCGACGCCGACTCCGACCCCAACACCGACGCCAACGCCGACGCCGACCCGCACACCGACTCCGACGCCGACTCCAACACCGACGCCTACACCGACGCCAACGCCAACTCCGACGCCCACTCCGACCCCGACGCCGACCCCGACGCCGACGCCTACACCGACGCCGACGCCAACGCCGACGCCAACTCCGACCCCAACTCCAACGCCTACGCCGACTCCAACCCCGACGCCGACTCCGACGCCGACACCCACACCGACGCCTACGCCTACGCCTACGCCGACCCCGACGCCTACGCCGACGCCTACGCCAACGCCGAGTCCGACCCCGTCGCCTACACCGACTCCGACCCCAACGCCGACGCCTTCACCGACGCCGACTCCGCCCCCGCCCAACGTCGTGAGTTCGACCAACGGAGACACGACCAGCAATGGCAACGTGTCGGTTACCGACAATCTGCCCAACACCGTCTCACCCGGGCAGTTCTTGCTGGCGGTGGTGCCCATCGAGGAGCCCCCGTACGGCGTGTGCAGCGACTTCGGCTCCCCGTTCGCCTGCTGTCAGGGGGCATCTCCTAACGGCGATTGCACCGCCTCGGGCGCGCCATTCTCTTGCTGTACGGGCAATGAGACGGGAACGTGCGGGAACGCTCAATGCACCACTTCAGGCAGCCCCTACTCCTGCTGTACCGGCACGGGGACCGGAACCTGCAACGGGAGCAACGGTCAGGGGAGTTGTCCGAACATATCCTCCGCCACGATCACGACGCCCTCGAACGCCCAGTGCGTTGGGCCGAATCAACCCACCTGCTGCGCCACCACCGGCGGCCCGACCTGCAACTGGACCTTGATCAACACCACACCTTCAGGCACCGACTTCCAGACGGCGTACTATGATAAGTTTGTGCAGACCAACGAAAGCGTGACGACGAACTACACTTGGCCCTTCACCAACACTGCGGATCAGAATGCAGCTTGCACCGGCGTTGGCGCTCCCTTCCCGTGCTGTTCCAACAGCGATGCAGGTACCTGCGCAAACTACAATTGCGACGGCAGCGGAACTTCCGGGCCGAATGCGGTCTGTACCACGAGCGGCACTCCTTTCTCTTGCTGTAGCGGACTTGGCACTGGGAGTTGTTCTGAGAATGAGCAGCCGTGCTGCACCGGACTGCACGCCGGCACTTGCGGGAATTCGCTGCTCGCCAGCGCGAACATCACCCTGTTCGCCAATGTCGGCGTGACTGCGGTTGAGGATTCGACTGCGAACACCGGCGACAGCGCGACCGTTATCACGCCGTCGACCGCGACCACGAAGGCGAACACACTCAATGTAGGGATTTGCTCAATCTACGGCGACAACTCCGTCGGAGTGGCGATCGGACAGACCATAAGTTGGGAGCATAACATCGCCGGAACTGGGCCGGACGCCTCGCTCAGTTCGATCTCCGCCGTGAATTCGTCGTGCACTGCATCCGGCAATCCGTTCAGCTGCTGCACCAGCTTGGGTCATGGAACCTGCGGGGCCGTCGTCACGCCGCGTAACTGGGAATGTGACGACAATACGACGGCCGGAGACTGGGTCGGCTTCCAGGTAAACCTGTCACCGTTGCCCTGAGCGAGCGACGCAACGAGTAACAAGGCTGGTGATAGGCTGCCGGTGATAGGCGAGAGCGACCGTGCCCGTGAGAGGATCTCGAATCTCACGGGCATGGCCCTATCTGTTCGCCGACGGGAATGTGGATACGGAAGAGGAGGAGGTAGTGGTCAAGTTCGACGGGATTGTGCGGACCACCGCGACAAGTCTCGTACCAGCGTCGAGTCTCCCATTTCCCCCATGTCCGATGCCGAGCGATTTCCTTTGCCAAGCCTCGGGACAGGTTTTCGCGGTCGCTCAGGTCCGTTCGCTCAGAATGACGTTGAAGCGGGCTCGACGCTTGCCTCTCCTGAACGGTCAGGATTAGCGCACGGCATTTGCACTCGGTAGGCTTGACAAATACCCGGTGCACCGCAAGTGCGTAATGCCGCGTCACCACCGAGTTGAATAGACGTTGGTTCAGGTTCGTCATAGCTGCAGGTTTTCTCCTCAAGGGACAATCCATAATATGAAAAGTTCGCATCTGGCCGTGGCCGCACGGGCGGCGTCCGCTTTGCTGGGATTTGTCGCCCTAATCGGCTTGGCAACCAGTGCGTGGGCAGAGACGCCGAGAGTGATTAGTTCCTCCCAGACCGACAGCGGATCCGAGCCGGCGCCGACCCTGACCATGCAGCTGCCCGCCGGCGTGGAGGCCGGCCAGCTCTTGCTGGCGACGGTCGCAATTCAGGGCACGAATCCCCTCGGGGATCCTTGGGCCGCGGTGATCCTCCCGGCCGGTGGCTGGACCGAACTGGTTCCATTGTCAGCAAGTACTTGCGGCGGCGATCTGGCGATGGCGATTGCCTGGCGGATTGCGCAATCCACAGATACTCCCGAGACCCAATTTACCTGGGGATTCCTGACCGGCCAGTATCTTACCCCCGAGCTTGCCTCCGGCGGGATCATCAATATCGCCAATGTCAACACCACGACCCCGGTCGAGGCAATCACTGCGCAGTGCACCACCGACAGCGCCTCGCTGGGCGCGCAGGCGTTTGAAACCGCCAACAGTAACGATCTCGACGTACTGGTGTTTGGAATCACGGGTGACGATTCCCTATCAGAACCGTCAGGCTACGAACTCAGCTACTACCACACCGTGTCCGGAACTGGGCCTTCCATCTCCAACTCGATCAAGTTGATTCCGAAGCAGTTTACGACCGTTAGCGCCCAGAGCGCGACCGCCTCCTCGGCCGGCAACAGCTTGGGCTTTCAAGTGATTGTCGAGCCGTAACCCCCTCTCCTGAGGCAGTCCGCCATTCCTGATGCCGGGCGTCCGGGTCCGCGACTCCCGCTTGCCCTCTTCCAAGGACCGGCAGAAATCCGTACCAAAGCGCGGGCGGCTGGACTTCGATCGCCGATCCGAAACCGTTGGCTAGTGGTGTGACGCTGAACCAGTTCAGTCAAAGCGCAAGTCGACAGGTCTGCTGTTTCGCGCGTGCGCCGGACGGGTGAGTGCGGTGGAATCGTTCGGGGCCGAACCGGGCGGGGGGCCGTAGAGTGCCGCCTTCAAGGTTGCGGTCCGCGGCATTTCGGGGAAGAACGTGCAACGAAAGCGGAAGCTGGGGCGCGCAGTTGCTGCTGCACGCCCTCCGAATGCTACCTCAACCTACCGCTCCTCCACCACGTCGCGAACGGCCTTGCTCTGCTCGGTGACAGGCGCCCCCTCGACGATAACCTGAAAACCCAGGCTGTCGCCCGCCTCAGCGGCATTCGCGGTCTGATAAGTTACGGTAGTAAATGCCTGCGGAATCACCTTGACCGCGTTGGAAATGTCGGGTCCGATGCTGCTCACGACTTCCTGATACACGCCCGAGTAGCCCACGGGCTTCGACAAATCATTCGCACCGGTGATTCCGAACACCAGTACGTCGAGATCGTTGTTGTTGGCAGTTTCAAACGGCTGCGCGACCGCCGAGGTGCTGTCGGTAGTGCACTCTGACGTGATTGCCTCGATCGGGCTCGAGGTGTTGACGTTTGAGATGTTGACGATCCCCCCGGCGACCACCTCGGGAGTCAGATACTCGCCGCTCAGGAATCCCCATGTAAATTGGCTCTTGGGGGTATCTGTGGATTGCGCAATCCGCCAGGCAACCGCCATCGCCAGATCGCCGCCGCAGGTACTCGCCGAAAATGGAACCAGCTCCGTCCAGCCACCCGAGGGAAGGAGAACCTGAGCCCACGGATCCCACAGCGGATCCGAGCCCTGGATTGCAATCGTCGCCAGCAGCAGTTGGCCCGCCTCCACACCGGCAGGGAGTTGCATCGTAAGCGTCGGCGCCGGCGTGGATCCGCTGTCGGTCTCGGAGGAACTAATCACTCTCGGCGCGGTCTGTGCCCACGCCCCGGTTGCCAGACCGATCACGGCCGCAAATCCCAGCACGGCGGACGCCGCCCGTGCGGCCTCAGCTATATTGTAGTGCTTCATGGTATTTTTCCCCGCAATTTCGGATTGGAGACTCCGTTCGCAAGGATACCTTCAGCAAAGTTCGCGCCAGCCGCCTGGGCGGCGAATCGAATAGACTTCCTGTATAGAAAACTCTACCAGTAGTAGAGTGCCGTGAAGCCCGCGTGTTGCAGATCCGCACCGCCTTGTGGCGCATGCGCCATTTTTGAGCCGCGCCGCGGAGTCAAGGCGCGAAGCCCGGGGGGCTGCGGCGCTGACGCAAGCGCCCGCGAGACTTGCGGTCTCGCGGGCACTTCTGGTCGCGAACGGCGCAGTCACCGGCGCCCACTCCCCCTGCTTCGGATGGTTCCGCCACGTTACCCCAGGAGTGGGGAGAGAATTGACCAAACTGCTCGGGAATTCCGACAGCCTTCAGCTCGCCGGTTTACTGACCTCAGGGCAGTCTGGGCGAGAGCCCAAGCTGGTAACCGAGGTTGTCTCCGGCCGCGTTGCCGCTCGAAGGCGCGTTCCCGGTAACCGTGCCCGAGGTCGCGAATACCTGGGTGTAGTTCGCGATGCCGGGGCCGGTCCCGCTGATGTTGTGCTGGTAGATGCCCGAGTATCCGGCCGGCTTGCTGATCGAGTTGTCGCCCACGATTCCGAACACCAGCACTCCCATGGCGTCGGCCTCGGTCGTGGTGATCGACGGCGCCGTCAATGTGGTTGAGTCCGGCGTGCACAGCGACGAGTCGACCTCGATCGGCGCTTCCAGGTCCACATTCGCGATGCTGGTTATGCCTCCCGTGGCAAGGAACGGCGAGTACGGGCAGCTTCCGGTCCCCACGCCCGTGCAACATGCGTCCGGTGTGCCGAAGCCGGCGCAGGTGCTGGAGTCAGTCGGCTCTCCGGCGCCGAGGAAGCTCCAGGTGAACTCGCTCGTGCCGTTGTCCGCGGGTTGCGCGATCCGATACGCGAGCGACATCAGCAGATCGCTACCGCAGGAGTCGTGCCGGATTTCAGTCCAGCCGGAAGGAACTTCGATGCTGCCGGATGATGCGTCCTGGCACGTTCCGGTACCCAAGCCGGTGCAACACGCAAACGGCACGCCGGCCCGGGTGCAAAACCCATCCGAAGCTGTCTGCACGGCCACGCTTGCCAGGAGGAACTGATCGCTCGTCACCTCGTTCGGCAGCGTGAGCGTCAGGTAGTAGTCCGCGTCCGAAGTAGTGTCGGCCTGCGAGGACGTGACGACGCGAGGAACCGGAGGCGCGGGCGTCGGCGCCGGAGAAGATCTCGGCGTCGGCGCTGGCGTCGGTGAAGGTGCCGGCGTCGGTGAAGGTGTTGGCGTGGGTGCTGGCGTCGGCGAAGGTGTTGGCGTCTGCGTCGGGGTCGCCGCGGTCGCCGCAGTGGGCGTCGCCGTCGGAGTCGGAGCTGAACTTGGACTCGGAGCAAGCAGGAGCTGATAGCCGATCGCGTCACCGCTGCTTGCGGCCGTTACCGTCTGATCTCCGGTTGCGGCGCCCGCCGACGCGATCGCTTCCAGGTAGTTGCCGACAAAGGGCCCCGAGGCCGGAATGTTGTGCTGGTAGACCAGCGAATATCCCGCCGGTTGCGAGAGAAAATTGTCGCCCACGATCCCGTAGAGCGCGAGGTCCAGGCTGTCGCTCTGCGTGGTCGTGATCGAGGGCGCCGTGGCGAGTGTGTTCGAGGTCGAGCATTGGAACGACACCGCTTCGATCGGCGCCCCGCTGTCCACGTTCGAATAGGCGGTGATACTTCCCGAACTCACGAACGCTCCGTTGAAGTTCCAGCTGAATTGGCTGCCGGGAGTGTCCCCCGGCTGAGCGATTCTGAACGCCAGCGACTCCTGAAAGTCACCGCCGCACGAATCGTCACGAATCGCCGACCAACCCATAGGGAGCGTGATCGCGGCCGAGGCCGCGCCGCCACCCTGGATCGCGACTACACCCAGCAGAAACTGGCCGGCCGCCACGCCGATGGGCAGCGTGAGCGTGAGGCTGGATGCCGCCGGCGAGCCCCCGTCGCTTGCGAACGCGCCGGCCGCAATCGGGACCGCCGCAAGCGCACCGCTGAAAACCGCCGAGCCTGCGGCCAGCATCACCGCGGCAAGGATTCCGATTGCTGCGCGCCGGCCGCGGGTTGTTCCGCTCGAGGGCATTCGTATTCCCTTTGCATGAAGCCCCCGTGCCAGTCCAGCGACTCCGTTACGGCGGTGAGGTTGCGCCGGTGTCCCCAAAATACGACAGCGCCCGAAAGACTCTCGTCTCACGGGCGCTGCGTGGTGTCGCGCTGAACTTCAGCTCAAGGCAGCGGCGGAGACAGGCCCACTTGGTAGCCGATATTGTCCCCGGCAGCATTCACGGTTGCCTGCTGATCGGCGGTGTCCGTGTTGTCCGCCGCGAACGTCTTGCTCTGATTCGCGATGTCCGGTCCGGTGCCAGGGATGTCGTGATTGTAGATCACCGAATATCCGGTCGGCTTGGACACGTCATTGTTGCCGACGACGCCCCACGCCAGCAGGTCCAGGCTGTTGGGCTCGGTCGTGGTGATTGACGGCGCGGTCAGCGTGGTCGAATCGGGTGTGCAGAGCTCCGAGGTGATCTCGATCGGCGTCAACGTATCCACGCTGGATAGTTCGGTTATACCTCCCGAGGCCAGGAAAGGTGACAACGGGCAGCTCCCGCTGGCAGTGCCGGTGCAGCATGCGTATGGGGTGCCGGGTCCGGTGCAGTCGCTGGAGTCGGACGGCTGCTCTGCGCCAAGGAAATTCCAGTCGAACGCCTCGAAGGCGGCGTCGCCGGGTTGAACGACCCGGTAGGCCAGCGACATCAGCAGATCGCTGCCGCAGCTATCGTGGCGAATTTCGGTCCATCCCGCCGGGACTTCGATCGTTGCGTTCGATGCATCCTGGCAGCTTCCTGTCCCCACATCGGTGCAGCAGGTGAACGGAACGCCGGCGCCGGTGCAGCTAGCGTTCGGAGCCGTCGCGACCGCGACCGTAGCCACCAGGAAATTGTTTTCCACCACGACGTTCGGCAGGACGAGGGTCAAAGCGCTGTTGCCGTTAGAGCTGGTGTCCGCTTGCGATGAGGTGACGATCCTCGGAGCCGGACCCGGAGTAGGCGACGGTGTAGGTGTCGAAGTAGGCGTAGCCGTCAACGTCGCAGTCGGCGTAGATGTAGGCGTCAACGTTGGCGTAGGCGTCGGAGTCGGTGACGGTGACGGTGTAGGAGTAGGCGTCGGTGTAGGAGTTGGCGTAGGTGTCGGGGTCGGCGTCGGTGACGGAGAAGGCGAAGGCGTCGGTGTCGGCGTGGGTGACGGAGAAGGTGTAGGAGTGGGCGTCGGCGTCGGTGACGGAGTCGGTGTGGGCGACGGAGAAGGTGACGGCGTCGGGGTCGGGGTCGGGGTCCGTGGCAGTAGGCGTCGGCGTCGGTGACGGAGTCGGTGTGGGCGACGGAGAAGGTGACGGCGTCGGGGTCGGGGTCGGGGTCTCCGTGGCAGTAGGCGTCGGCGTCGGTGACGGGGTCGGTGTGGGCGACGGAGAAGGTGACGGCGTCGGCGTTGGGGTCGGGGTTTCCGTAGGAGTGGGCGTCGGCGTCGGTGACGGAGTCGGTGTGGGCGACGGAGAAGGTGACGGCGTCGGGGTCGGGGTCGGGGTCTCCGTGGCAGTAGGCGTCGGCGTCGGTGACGGAGTCGGTGTGGGCGACGGAGAAGGTGACGGCGTCGGGGTCGGGGTCTCCGTGGCAGTAGGCGTCGGCGTCGGTGACGGGGTCGGTGTAGGCGACGGAGAAGGTGACGGCGTCGGCGTTGGGGTCGGGGTTTCCGTAGGAGTGGGCGTCGGCGTCGGTGACGGAGTCGGTGTGGGCGACGGAGAAGGTGACGGCGTCGGGGTCGGGGTCCGCGTTGGAGTCGGCGAAGGCGTCGGCGTCGGGGTCCGCGTTGGTGTCGGGGTCGGAGTCCGGCTTGGAGTCGGCGAAGGCGTCGGGGTCGGTGACGGAGACGGGGTCCGCGTTGGTGTCGGCGTCGGAGTCCGGGTCGCGGTCGGGGTCGGAGTCCGGCTTGGAGTCGGCGAAGGCGTCGGGCATGGAGTTGGCGTCTGCTTGGCGGTCGGCGTCGGGCACGGGGTTGGCGTCTGCTTCGCAGTCGGCGTCGGGCATGGTGTCGGGGTCGACTTCGGCGTCGGCGTAGGCGTCGAACAGACCGAGCCGCCATATCCCCACCAGCCTTGACCGCCTTGATCGCTGCACGGAGTGGGAGTCGGAGTCGGGCGCGGAGTCGGAGTCGGCTTCGGCGTTGGGCACGGCGTCAACGTCGGGTTGGGGCAGGGGGTCGGGTTGTTCTGATTCAGTGGAGAGCTCGTGGCATGCAGCCGCGCCGGCATCGCCAGCAGCAATACGCCGATAGCGACCATCAGCGAAAACTGCACGCGACCGACTGACTTGGTGGTACGAAACTTCATAAGCTCTTCCCTCGCATCATCTTTGCTCGCAACCTTATCCGCGAATCGCGGCCGCCGCGCCGGCGTGGTTGGTTTACTGGTGTTCATGCGGTGCGCGCTTCCTTTCGCGGCAAGCTACGAAGTTATCGTACGGAGTCGCCTATCGAGTCAAATACAAATACGCCTACTAGATATAAATAGTAACTATGGGTAACCGAGTAGCGAAATATAGCTCAGTGCTGATAATAATAACTATCAGTTATATCTCGCGGACGCTTCAGGCACGCGACCGGCCGGAGTCCAAAACGGGCCTTGTTTTGGGCAATTTCGGCGCCTTCCGGGTGGCGCGAGAGAAGTCTGCCGCGACGGCCTCGTGCCGCCGCCGAGCGGTTTGCGCCGCCAACCGCCCGTCCGATCGTGACCCCGATTTTTTCTACAACTGAGAATTTTATATGCCTCGAAGATATATCAAGGTGCGCCGACCGCGTCGCGCGCGCTCCGGTCACGCCGATCGCGGCACTCTGCAGCGCCGGATCGGGTGGACGTTGGCTGGCGGGTCCTGGCGTACCTGAGCGGCGCTTGCTCGACTAGCGCCGCGCTGTGGCATCGAGCCGATGCGAGCGCAGCTCAGGGCTTTCAAAACCTCGGTCGCGCCGCGCCTGGCGAGGGCGGTTCACGCCGGGGGATTACCGAACCATGAAGATAGATGTTCAAATTGGCGCGCGAAATCCGCCTACTTTACCTTCCCCTTCCCAGTAATCGATACCTTCGCCGTCGGATGCTTGAGAGCGCCTGTGTCGATGGTAATGGTTCCGGAGAAGGGACCCGTTGCCGTCGGTGCAAACTCGACCGTCACGTGCATAGTTTTGTTGTGCTTGAGGCCGAAACTGCCGGCTCCTGCGCTGACGCTGAACGGTGATGCAAGATCGGCCAAGTCCAGGTCCCCGTCGAGCGCGCCCTTGCCGGTGTTCTCGATCGTGAATGAGAGCTTCTTGGTCTTGCCGATTTTGACCTTTCCGAAGGCGAGCGTGCGGGTCGGGAAGTTCGGCAGCGCGACCGTCCCACCAGAGGCAATCGGCGTCGGTGTCGGCGTTGCCGTCGGCGTCGGGGTTGCGGTCGGAGCGGGTGTCGGCGTCGGAGTCGGCGTAAGGGTCGGCGCAGAAGTCGTTGCTGCGGTCGGAGTCGAAGTGGGCGTCGCCGTCGAAGATGCGGTCACGGTCGGAGTCGCAGTGGGCGTCGCCGTTGGTGTCGGGGTCGTAGTTGGGGTCTGAGTTGGAGTTGGCGTCGGTGTCGGTGTCGGAGTTGGGGTCGGCGTGGGTGTTGGGGTCGGCGTCGCGGTCGGCGTCGTTGTGGGCGTAGGCGTCGGTGTAGGTACAGGGGTCTGCGTAGGTGCGGGGAAAATCGCCGCTGCCATTACCAGGTTGTACGCATTGGCGGTACCGATTCCAGTAGAAAAATCCCAACCGACGTTGCTTCGGAAAGCTGGCTGGAAAGCCGCGTTGGAGGTGGAGAGAACCCCGAAACCGACGCCGAGTTCGTTGTCGTTGGTGTAAACGAAATTCGACGCTCCGGAGACCGGCGCTCCGCGCGATGACGGAAAAGCGGCCAGTGATTCCAACCCGCCGGATTGCTGGCCGGTGGCGAACGGAGAGCCCGAGACCGCCGTCAGGGCGCCGTCATCGCCGATCGCATAAACGGCTACGGCATTGGCGGGGCTTTTCGGATGCTCCACGTCGGTAGTCGCTGCATATAGAAATTTGCCGAGCGAATCGGTGTCCAGCGTGGTGGGAGTGGAGGATGACCCCAGCGCAAACGGCGAGGTTGGAACCGGAGTCAAGTCTCCGTTGCTGGCTACGGTAAAATCCACGATAGAGTTCTGATTGCTGACAAAGAGGAGGTGGTTGTTCGGACTGAGGCGGACGAAGTTCGCGTTTTCCGCTCCCAAAGCGGTGAATGGCGAGTTTGCGCTTAGGTTCAACAACCCGTCCGATCCCAAGTCGAAAACATCAACGATGGTGTCGTTGCCCGGAGCGATGCTGGAAAAGAGCAGGCTGCTTGCCGAGTCTATGTCGATGCCCGCCGGGCCCACGCACGAGCTGCATGCCGCGGGGATTTGAGCACTGAAGGGTGACCCCGACACGGGCGTGAGGACACCGTTGCCGGCGATACTGTAGATAGCTACGGCATCATCGAGCGGCAGGGTCACCGCGAGGAACTGATTGCTCGCCGATACGGTGGAGCCGTCCGGGACTACGCCGTTGGTTTCAAACGGCGAGCCGGGCACCGGCGTCAAGACCCCTTCGGCACCGATGCTGAAAGCGTAAATGTCGGCTTCGCTGTTATTGGTGGCGAACAGGAATTGACCGTTCGGTGTTACCGCCAGGCCCAGGTCGGCTGGAGAGCCGGTCTGATTCTGGGGAGAGCCCGCCAGGGGTGTCAGGATTCCGCTGCTCGGGTCGATCGCAAAGGCGCTGATACTTGAACCGCCAAAATTGTTCTGGCCGTTGCTGGCGAACAACAGCGTGCCGCTCACCGCGATCGGGCTGGCCGCATACTCACCTTGCAATCCGGTGCCACCTCCGCCGGTCGCAAACGGTGAGTCTGCAAGCAGCGTGAGGCCTCCGTCCGAGCCGACGGCAAACCCTGACACCGTATTGGTCGGGTACGAGTAGCAATTGTCGGCGCCAATGCACGGGACGTCGCTATCACCCAGCGTAACATCGTGGAATATGCACGACGGATCGACCGCATTACCCAGCGAGGAGTTGCACGCTGCATTCCCGCTCGCGCCGTACTCCTCATTAGCGAGTTGGTAGTAAACCGGGTTCGGATTGCCCTGACTACTGCCGGCCTTCTGATTGATGATCGACTGGATGCCCGCCATTATGGGCGCGGCGAGCGACGTACCACCGAAGCCGGCCCAGTTGTTGGGCGTGCCCGTGCACGGTTCTCCCGAATTATTCGGGTCCGAAAAGCAGACTACATAGTAGTGGCCCCAGATTCCGTCTCCGGCCGGCAGCGAAACGTCGGGAAGGTCACGCACGCCGTCGTTGGGGTTACCGAGAACCGACTGCCACGAGGGCTTGGCGTAGCCTGCACAGCTTCCACCCACCACGCCGTCGACGGTTGGCGTTCCGGTCGCGCAGGCGCTGGGGCCGCCGGCGCCCGCGGTGTCATCCATGAACTGAGAATCCTGAGTCTGGCATAGACTCTGCGGGCCATAGGTGTTCGACGGGTCGAAATCGGGTGCCTCGAGCGAGAACTCAAAAACGTAATTGGCGATCAGTGAACTGGCGCAGGAGTCATTCCAGGGAATTTCCGGGATATACGAGAGTGCGGAGCCATAGGTACTACCGTTAGTCGGGCTCCAGTAAGTGCTGTTTGAATCGGCGTAGGTATCACCAAAATCCGTCCCGCCTACCGCGACGTTATATTGAGTCGAGGCGAGTCCGTTGACCGCGATTCCACGCTGTGCAAAAGAGCTATCAAGATCCGAGTCGGCTCCGCCGCTATCGCCCGCCGACACGAAAACCGCGACTCCTTCCGCCGCGGCCTGCTGGTACATCATATTGATGGACGCATTCTCCCCCGCGCCCAAAGCCGGCTCGGACCCCGCATAGCCGATACTTATGATCGCCGGCGGGCTTTCCTCATCCAGGAGGTTTTGCCCGGCAGCGTCCAGATCTGTGCAGGCCGCCACCACGATGTTCGCGTTGGGCGCGGCTGCACTGGCCCATTCCGAGTCAACCGCCGCTTCACTATCATCTTCGTTGGCGCCGGGATCGTCACACCCGCCGGGGTTGATCTGGGTAAGGGTGCCTTGCGGGAAGGCGGTTGAAAGACCGAAGGTGTTGCGGAAAGCGCTCCAGTCGCTCACGCAACTTCCCGTTCCGGCAGACGTGCAACACGCGAACGGAGATCCGCTGGCGGTACAAGACTGATTGCCGGCGTTGTAGAGGTCGCTGTCTTCGAGGACCGCGATAGTTTGTTTCTGGCCCGAATAACCCCCCGTAAAGAGCGGGTTAAAGTTGTAGATGGTCGCCAGGTCGGCCGGGACGATCAACTGCTGGGCGACACCAACCGTGTACTGGCTTCGCGGCTGCCCAAGCGGGCGTGGCTTGAAGTCGTTCAGCGCCAGCAGCCCGATCACGGCCGGCGCCAGCGCGGCGGGAATCTCCGGATCGCTGAGATTGGCGAAATGCTTGACGCCCTTTACTTCGAGGTCATGGATCTCGGTGTGGAAGGTTTTACGTACCTGCCCCGCCGTTCCTGAGAAGTCGATCAGTACGCCCGCGGGATGGACCGACCTTAGCTCGAAGCCTTGCGCCTTCAGCCATCTGACGATCGTGTCCAGATCCTGCCGCGCCAAGCCGTAACGCGCTCCCAGTTCCTTCGCGCTGAGCCATTTGTGAAAGTTGACCGATCGGCGGTCCTGCAACTCGTCGATATAACGTTCGAGCGCGCGTTCCCGGTCGGCCGGGCGCCGCAACCCGAGCCGCAAGTGCTTCATCGGAAAATCGTCGGCAACCGGCCCGCGATCAATCGCCGTTTTCACCTCGGGACGGATGTTGCCACTAAGCGTGGCCAGGGCGGTCTCATCAATCGCGCCAGTGATCAAGCTGGTCAGCGAATCCGCGCTCACGCTTTCGGAATAGCCCGCCAATGCCGCAACACTCAGAAGAGCTACGACAACCAGTAAGGCGCATAAGAGCGCATGAAGCTTCATTGAGAACACATCCTTCTCAGGGAACGCCGCGAAAACTCCGTGGGAAAAAAATCGCTCACAAAAGGTGCGGGATTCTGTTCCGAAGCTTGACCCATGTCAAGGCAATGCGCCGCGCCGACTTTCCGGTGGCGCGCGGGACGCCGATTCGAGTTTCGTTGATTCTGGATTGCCTAATCGGCGCTTGCTTGGCAACCCCTGCCCGGCGGCAATCCAGAAGCCTATATCGTTGCGAGTGGAGAGAACGCGGGCACGGACGCCAATTCGGCCATCAGCCTGATGGCGGCGTTGGGTCCGTGCAACAGCCTTTCGGCTTTGACCACCGTCGCCATCAATGAGCTGACCACCGCGGCAGCCGCATGGGCGCTGGCGCAATTCTTCGATGCTTCGATGCGAGCGGGCATACTATCGGCGCGCCTGCCACCAACGCGGTCGGGCTGCAGAGCGCGTACATGCGTGAAAACCGGTTGCCTTCCTTGATCTTCTCCCCCTTTCCTGAGGGAGATAAGAGAGAGGGAGCAGGCTATTGAGGCTTTCCTCAGCAGCCTGCTAGACGGTATCCTTCGCATAGTTCGAAAGTCCGGCGGCACGAGCCCCGCGCTGCTGCGAATTAGGAGAAAAACATGGCGGATGCGATGGCCGAGTTCAACAAAAATGTGATCGACGAGTTTCGCAAAACCGGCGGCAAGGTCGGCGGCCCATTCGCCCGCGCGCCGATGGTCCTTCTCACGCACAAAGGCGCCAAAAGCGGGACGACCTATACAACGCCGTTAGTCTACAGCAAGGACGGCAATCGCATCGTCATCATCGCATCCAAAGCGGGCGCGCCGAACAATCCGGCGTGGTACCACAATCTCGTCGCGCATCCCGAGGTGACGCTGGAGATCGGCACGGAGCGTTTCAAGGCCAGGGCGACCGTCACCAAAGGCGAGGAGCGCGAGCGGTTGTTCGACGCGCAAGCCCGGCAGATGGCCCAGTTCAACGAGTATAAGAAAAAGACCAGTCGCCAGATCCCGGTCATCGCGCTCGAACGGCTCGCCTAGGAGCGTCAAGGGTCCGGGGGCGAAGCCGTGTCACTGGAATTTCCTCCGACCTTCTTTCTCGCTGATCAGTCGGACTTAGGGCTAACGCTCAAGAGCGCCGAAGGACATATCGCCCACGTCTTCGTTCTGGAAGACGATGTTCTTCGCGTGATGGTTTTGCCCGGTGGCAAGCTCAACTTTCCCCGCACCTGGGCAATCGCCCCGGGTCAGGAAGATGTTCCGTTCAACGGGCGCGACCGCTTCGATCGCTCGGGGTTCACCGTGCCCGGGTTCACAATCGCGTCAGACTCGCACGAAGTCACCGTGACGACCACCGGCGTGCGGTTGAGTATCGGGCTGCGGGGCCTCTTCTGTCGATGGGAGGTGATGAGGGACGGGCGGTGGGAGTTCGTCGCATCCGACCGGCCCACGCAGAGCTACAACTTCGGCTGGTGGGACGACCGCGTTTATCACTACCTGTCACGGCAGGCCGATGAAATGTACTTCGGTCTCGGCGAACGAGCGGGAGCAACCGATCGCGCCGGGCAGCTCTATCGGATGGCCAATATCGACGCGATGGGCTACAGCGCCAAGACGTCGGATCCGCTCTACAAGCACGTTCCTTTCTACATAACCTGGAAGAAGCAGGCCGGCGCGGCGTTTGGCCTTTTCTACGACACAGTGTCCGACTGCACGTTCGACATGGGACGCGAGCGCGACGCCTATCATGGACCCTATCGTTACTTTGTCGCGGATCATGGAGACCTCGATTACTACTTCATAGCTGGTCCGAAGGTGGCCGAAGTGGTGCGGCGTTTTACCTGGCTGACCGGCCGGCCCACCTTCACTCCGAAATGGAGCCTGGGTTACTCCGGCTCGACGATGATCTACACGGAGTCATCGAATGCCCAAGAGCGAATGAACGAGTTTCTCTCGCGATGTGAGGAACACGACATCCTGTGCGACTCCTTTCACTTGTCGTCAGGGTATACCTCCATCGGCGGGCGGCGTTACGTGTTCAACTGGGATCGCAGCAAGTTTCCCGATCCGGCGGCATTCGCGCAGAGGTATCTGGAGCACGGGGTCAGACTGTGCGCGAACGTGAAGCCTTGCTTGTTGCGGGACCATCCGCACTTCAAGCAGGCCCGCGAACAGGGACTGTTGGTCCAGGACGAGGGCGGGCAACCAAACCTGGTACAGTTCTGGGGCGGACTCGGCGCCTATCTGGATTTCACCAACCAGCAGACGGTCGCGTGGTGGAAGGCGCGCGTTACGGAATCCCTCTTGCGATACGGCATCGCAGCGACCTGGAACGACAACAACGAATTCGAGATCTGGAGCGATAAGGCCCGGATTCATGGATGCGGTGAGAGCCGGCGGGCGATAGAAGCGCGGCCCCTCCAGACGCTGCTTATGGTTCGAGCTTCGTGGGAAGCGCAACGCGAGTTTTCTCCGGGCAAGCGCCCATTCCTGGTTTCGCGATCGGGCGCAGTTGGGGTTCACCGCTACGCGCAGACCTGGTCCGGTGATAACTACACGTCCTGGGAAACGCTGCGCTACAACCTTAAGATGGGCATCGGACTGGCGTTATCGGGCGTTTCGAATATCGGTCACGACGTCGGCGGCTTTGCCGGGCCGGCTCCTGATCCCGAGTTGTTCCTGCGCTGGGTGCAGTTTGGGATTTTCATGCCGCGTTTCAGTATCCACTCCTGGAACGATGACAACTCGGTGAACGAGCCCTGGATGTATCCGGAGACCACTTCCTACATCCGTGATCTGATTAAGTTCCGGTACCGCATCATTCCGTACCTGTACGACCTGTTATGGCGAAGCTATCGCGACTATGCACCGATTATTCGACCGACATTTTATGAGTTCCCGCACGATGAGCGTTGTTACGCCGAGAACGACGACATGATGCTGGGAGAGCACCTGCTGGTAGCGGCGGTGGTTCAACCGGGGCAACGGGAGCGATCAGTTTATCTGCCCGGCGATGGTGGCTGGTACGATTTCTGGAGTGGCGATCACCATCGCGGCGGCCAGGAAGTGATTTTGCCGGCCCCGTGGAACCGTCCGCCCTTGTTGGCGCGGGAGGGTTGTGCGATTCCGCTGAATGTTGCCGAGCAACACTTTTTGCAACGCGCCGACCAACGCGGCTTTGCGGTCTTTCCGCATCCGGCTGAGGGCCGGTTCGAGTGCGAATGCTTTGAAGATGACGGCGAGAGCGAGGCCTGGCGTGACGGGCATTTCTGGACTTGGCGGTTGCAGGTCGAGAGCTCGCCTTCAGAGTTGGCCATCAGGATTGAGCGAGTGGGCGAGGCTAGTCCGCACGCCGGCGAAGTTACCCTGCTTCTGCCTTGTCAAGAATCCCGCAAGGTCCATATCCACGGCGGAACTGTGGTGAGTGATAGCCCGGCAGAACTGAATCGTGAGCTGCGGGTGAGTTTGCCGTTCTGACGGGCGCCGACTTAGCGCGAAAACTCCGGGCGCAAGCGGACGATACCCAGGGTTGCGAGGGCGGCCGCGACCAGAAACAGTACGGCGGCGTCGGGCGCGACTTCGCGGGCGGTGGCGTGGTTGAAGATCAGCGCGAGGTAGGCATCCATCGCCCACGCCGCGGGAGAGAAATAGGCCACGGTCCTCATGAAGGGTGGAACTACCTCGAGCGGCCACATGCATCCGCCGAGCATCCCCACCACCACGCCGATCCACGGCCCCAGCGACGTGGGTTGCTCAGGCGTGCGGAAAACGGTTCCCATCAACAGCACGAGTGACGTGCCAAAACAGATGAGCGCCGTGGTGACCAGCAGGACTCCCAGCGGATCGCCCCAATGCACGCCGAAGGCGAGGCGCGCGCTCAGGATCAGGAAAATCGCCTGCGCAATCATCTGCTGCATCGGGCCGACCGCGAGCATCGCGAACAGCTCCCAGGTGCGGCTGGGAGTCGCGAGCAGGCGTTGCGAGAGTCCGGTGCGGCGGAGCTGAATGATCCCGAGCGAGGCGACGAAGCCGTTGATCATCAGGAACAGCACCAAATTTGCCGGCGCCGTGTACTGAAGTCCGATCCGCGGCGCACTCGCGCGGCCGCCACCGGGGAAACGCGTCGCAATTGTGAGGGGCTTACCGCCGCGCGCCATCCGGCTCAGCTCGGCGTCGATCTCACTCTGGAGGATCGGTGACCCCACGCTCGCGCGCGACAGATAGACTTGGAGGTTGTCCGTGCCGTGCCATCCGGGCGGGATGATCACGCCCGCGTTCAGGCGGCCGCGGAACACCGCGATCCGCATCCGCTCCTGATCCGTGTAGTTCCGGATGCGCGTGTGCTCCTCGGCGGTGATGGCCGCGACCAGCGTGGCGCTCTCGATTGTGCCGGCGCGATTGAGGATGCCGACGACCAGCGAGGAATCGGCGTAGCCGCCCATCGCGACTCCGATCACCGCCGTGATGACGGTCGGCAAAAGGAACAGCACGGCAAGTCGCCGCCGATCGCGCGTGGCGCTGGCGCCGTTCGCGGCCGAGGCCGCCGCGATAACATTGAAGCCGCTGCGCGCCATCAGGTTAGCCGCCGCAATGCTTCGCGCGCCCGCAAGGCGGCAAAAGCGATACCGGCCATGCCGACCGCGGCAGTCACCAGCAGCGGTTCCGCTATCGTCCGCAGGCTGCCAGCGGCCGCGGCGGCGCCCAAATCGACGAAGCCACGATAGGCCTGGCCGTTGGGCGTCAGCCGACTGAGCGTCTCGAACACATCGGGAAGTCCCTGCGGCGGAAGGAACTGGCCGCCCACCACTGCCAGCAGCAGGATGGCAACACTTGCCAGACCCTGGCCCTGATCGGCGTTGCGGGCGAGGCTCATGAAGAAGGCGGTCATGCCGATAGCCATCAGGACGCTGGTTGCGACCAGTGCGGCCACCGGGATCGGATTGCCCCACCTGGTCCCAAACAAGATCGAAGTCGCCGCGATCATCACGCTCATCTGGATCAGGCCAAGGATCAGTAGCGCGGCGAACTTTCCCGCCAGGATCGTGGTTGGTTCGGCGGGCGAAGCCATCAGCCGCGCGATCGTGCGGGTGTCGACCTCCACCTGCATCGCGCGCACGCCCGAGAGGATCCCGAAGGTGAGAAAGAGCACCGTCATCGAGGCGGCGAAGAAGTCGACCGTGCGCAGCATCCCGCCGGGCGATAACGGAATCACGGACGCGATCGGAGTTCGTGGATCGGTCCCGGCGGCGATGCGGTTCAGGAAGTCGCGGACCACTGCGTCGGTCATCAGCCGCGCGAACTGCGCGTTGGCCGGAACAAGAATCTCGACCGGCGCGGATTTGCCGGCGAGCGCTGCGCGCGCGAAGCCGCGATCGATCACGACGGCGCAGTCGGCCTCGTGCGAGGTGACGGCGGCTTCGGCCGCCCGTCGCGAGTCCATCCGGCGCACCTCGACTACGCCCACCGCCAAGGGATGCTGGACAAACGCGATGAACGCGCGCGAGAGCTGGGAGCTATCGAGATCCGCAATCGCCAGGCGCATTCGAAAGCTCTGCGAACCGCCCAGCGCCAGACCCATCACCGCCGTCAGCACGAGCGGGACTCCGATCACGCCTATCACCGCGGTGCGATCGCGCATCCGCTGGCGGAGATCCTTCACGCAGATGAGCCAGGCGTAGCGCATCCGAATCAATCGCGCAGCGCCCGGCCGGTCAGCCGCAGGAAGACATCTTCGAGATTCGGCTCGACGACCTTGATACTGGCGGCGACCAGTCCGGCGCTCAGCAGCGCAGACAGGAGCGCGGGCAATCGATACGCCCCTCGATCTGCGAACACATTGAGGTGATCGTCCATCACGACGGGCGAACGCACGCCCTCGAGCCCACCGACCACCGACACGGCCCGCGCCAGGCCCTCGCCGCGTCCGAGCCCGATCTCGATTCGCGCATCCTGGCCGAGATTGGCTACCAGCTCCGAGCGCGTACCCTCGGCGATTAGCTTGCCCGCGTCGATGATCCCGATGCGCGCGCACAGGCGCTCGGCTTCTTCCATGTAGTGAGTCGTATAGAGGATGGCGGTGCCTTCGTCGCGCAGGCGTTCCACCAGGTCGAAGATCGCGCTGCGGCTTTGCGGATCGACTCCCACCGTCGGCTCGTCGAGGATCAGGAGCTTGGGGCGATGCAGGATTCCGCAAGCGAGATTCAGCCGGCGCTGCATCCCGCCCGAATAGGTGCTTGCGATATCGTCGGCGCGCGGCGTCAGCCCTACCGCGCTGAGCGCTTCTTCCACCCGCGTGCGAAGCGTGTCGCCGCGCAGATCATACATCCGGCCCCAGAAGTCGAGGTTCTCACGCGCGGTCAGATCGAGGTACAGAGTGATCGCCTGCGGCACGATACCGATCAGCGCGCGCGCCGGCGGGCCGGCGTCGATATTGATCCCATCGATCGTGATTTCGCCGTCATCACGCGCGAGGATCCCGGCGATCATCGAGATCGAGGTGGTCTTGCCCGCGCCGTTGGGCCCGAGCAATCCGTAGATTTCACCGGCCGCGATCGCGAAGCCGACGCTATCCACGGCGATCCGCGCGCCGAAACTTTTGCGCAAACCCCGCACGCTGAGCATCGATGACATAAGCAATCCCTGAGCACGGCTATTCCAGGCCGAGGAAAAGATCAACGCAGCGTCGCGCCTGCTCCTGTGAAAGGCCCATCGAGAGTTGTAGACTTGGCGCGCACGCAAGGCATATCGAGACTGCAAGTGATTATGAACCGTAAATTACTGACCATGCGCGCGATCATCTCGCTGGCCGCGGGCGTGCTCTGTGCGAGCTTGGCATTCGGCGCGGCGCCGCTCTCCGATCAGGCCGCGCTCGAACACCGGTTTGACGCGCTCATTCACCCCAACGAACTGCGCGACTGGATGAAGCTGCTTGCCGGCGCAGCCCAACCACGTCGGCTCGCCTCACGACAAGGCCAACGCCGATCAGATCCTTGCGTGGTTCAAGGACTGGGGCTGGGACGCGCACATCGAGACCTTCTGGATTCTCTATCCGACGCCGATCAGCGAAACCCTGGAGCTGGTCAGCCCCAAGCCGTTCAAGGCCACGCTGCAGGAGCCGCCGATCCCCGGCGATTCCAGCGCGACCGCGACCGATCCCGCGCTTCCCGCCTATGTCGAATACCAGGGTGACGGTGACGTCACCGCCGGCTTGGTCTACGTCAATTACGGGATGCAGGACGACTACAAGACGCTCGAGCGGCTGGGCGTCAGCGTCAAGGGCAAGATCGTGATCGCGCGTTACGGTTCCGGCTGGCGCGGATTGAAGCCGAAGCTCGCGCAGGATCACGGCGCGATCGGATGCATCATCTATTCTGATCCGCGAAGGCGACGGCTATTCGGTCGACGAGACCTATCCCGACGGCCCGATGCGTCCGCCGCACGGCGTGCAGCGCGGCTCCGTCGCCGATATGCCGCTGTATCCCGGCGATCCGCTGACTCCGGGAATCGGCGCGACCAAAGACGCCAAGCGGCTGCAAAATCTCCGAAGCGCCGACCATCCTGAAGATTCCCGTGCTGCCGATCTCCTACGCCGACGCGCAAGTCTTCCTCGACGCGCTGGGCGGCCACGTGGCTCCGTCATCGTTGGCGCGGCGCGCTGCCGATCACCTATCACGTCGGGCCCGGCCCGGCCGTCGTCCATCTGGCCGTCAAATCCGATTGGAGCCTCAAGCCGATCTACGACGTCATCGCGATCCATGAACGGCTCGATCTATCCCGACCAGTGGGTCGTGCGCGGCAACCATCACGACGGATGGGTCTTCGGCGCCAGCGATCCGATGTCCGGTCAGGTCGCGCTGCTCGCCGAGGCCAAGGCCATCGGCGCACTCGTGCAGCAGGGCTGGCGCCCCAAGCGCACCATCGTCTACACGAGCTGGGACGCCGAGGAGCCGATGCTCCTGGGCTCGACCGAATGGGTCGAAACGCACGCGAGCGAGCTGAAGAAGAAGGCGGTCCTCTATATCAACTCCGACACCAACGAACGCGGATTTCTGGGCGTAGGCGGCAGCCACGACTTCCAGCATCTGGTGAACGAGGTCGCCGCCGACGTGATCGATCCCGAGACCGGCGTTCCCATCGGCCAGCGGCTGCGCGCCAAGATGCGCATCGCGGCGCTCGAGCCCGACGCCAAACCGCACCTCAAGGCCGAGGCCAAAATCGCCGCCGATCCCGACCAGGATTTCCCCATCGAGGCGCTCGGCTCCGGCTCCGACTATTCGGCCTTCATCGAGCATCTGGGCGTGCCCGCGCTGGACCTCGGTTTCGGCGAGGAGGGCGAGAGCCGGCGGCGTCTACCACTCCCGCTACGACACTTTCGAGCATCACAGCCGCTTCGTCGATCCGGGCTTCGTCTATGACGCCCTGCTGGCCAAGACCGTCGGGCGCCTGGTGATCCGCGTGGCCGACGCCGACGTTCCCGTGCAACGCGCCAGCGGCTTCGCCGCCGCGGTCTCGGACTATCTCGATCAGGTGAAGAAGCTCGCCGACGACAAGCGCGAGGAGGCCGAGACGCAGGCGAAGCTGCTGCACGATCGCGCGTTCCAGCTCGCCGCCGATCCCACCAAATCGAGCGGCCTGCCCACTGCGCTCGACCGCGTCCCGCACGTCGAGTTCGCGGCCGCTCGAAGACGCCGTCGATCGGCTCAAGCGCAGCGCCAAGGCTTACGACGACGCGCTCGCGAAAAACGCCGCCGACGTCTGTCCGGCGCGCGGCTCGCGCGCCTGCAATCGCTGATGCTCGATATCGACCAGACGCTCGCGCCCGACCGTCGGCCTGCCCGGCCGGCCCTGGTACAAGAATCTCATCTACGCGCCCGGCCGCTTCACCGGCTACGGCGCCAAGACCCTGCCCGGCGTCCGCGAAGCGATCGAAGACCGGCGCTGGGCCGACGCCAACCGCTACGCGCAAACTCACGGCGGACGCGCTCAACGCCTACAGCGACCGCCTGGACAAGGCGACTGCGGTCGCTCAAGGGCACGTGAGCGCGAGCGCATCGAACCCGAACTCGATCCGCACCGGCAGGCGTCAGATTTGAACGCGCTGAACCCGATCCCCAAGCGCGTTCTACGCAAGGGATTCGCCGATGCCGGGCAGGAGTGGATGTTGCGGAACTCGGGGTGCTCTGGCCGATTCGGAGGGTGGAATTCGCGATGGAGCAGCGGCGCGAAGGCCGGACGGGCCTCAAGCCGATCGCGGTGTTTCGTTTCCTCAGCGAGGATTGGTCGCCCTGGATTGCCCTCGGGGCGCATGCGGGAGCGACGGTGGGGACTCAGGCTCGACTTACAAGCGGTGCATTTGCAGATGGTGGGTTCGCGGGGGAAGCGGCGGCCAATCTGAGTTAAGGGCAGTACTCGTCCGTTGCGGATGTTCAGGAAGGTAACTTATCGTGGGCATCTGAGGACAAGAGCGCCACTCGGGAGAATTCGGGGTGACACCCATGGAATCATCACAATCCTGTTCGTTGGTCTTCCTTTCGTGCAGCAATCACAAGCAGACAGAACGGCAGCATACGTTCTCTGGACTGAAGAGCCTCGGGGCCCGGTCTATTGATGAATACCTGAGCGGCCCTGCGCGCGACTTGCTGTTTGATCGGCGCCAGGCGATTCGTGGGCTGCTTAAGGGCGACGCACCGCGACTATACAATGCAGACCAGAAGGGAGGCTTCCGCGATGAGCGGCAATGCAACAGAAGGCTTGTCGAGGGACCTGAATTTGGGGGTGACGACGCCGGCGAAGCCGTATACCTTCATGCCTTCCAGCGTTATTCAGAGGGACGATTCTTCACGCGCTTGACGGCGATATCGCCGTCGTTTTGGAATGAACTCCCGCAATCAGTAGAGGTCGTTTTTGTCTCCGCGCTTTACGGACCCTTGTTGTGGGACGAGCCAATTCAAAACTACGACTGCCACTTCGCTGATTACCAAGATAATACCCAGCGAGCCACCATTGGGGAGATCTGGGGCGACGCATTGACTGAAGTCCTTCGCGATTTCCTATCACGCCGCTCCCCGCAGGTCGGAAAAATATATGAGCTGTTGTCCGAAGCCGTTTATCAGAAGGTTTTCGACTGGGCTCAGACGAAGGGCGTCAAAACGTATCACCGGCTGCTCAAAGGAGTATCGGGTCCCGATACGCTGACGCGCTTGGCAACGATCCTTGCGGGCGGCATATCGAGATTCGGTAATGGTGCGGGCTCCTACGATTACGGTTGGTATTCACTGCCCGGTGAAGACTCCTCTGGCTCGAAGTTCGGCTTTGAGGCCAACATAGGCGACGACGAGACTGCCACTCGCGAAGTGGCGTTCGACCCTGAGGAGGTCCGTCGTCTTCAGGAGGAACTCGACGATCTCAAGAAGGAGTTAAATGAGAGCCGCGAGCTCCTGGCTGAAGCGGAGCGTGAGCGTGAGCACGCGGAAGCGGACTCCAGCAAGCAAAAAGGACGCGCCTACTCGCTACGGCAGCAGGTCGAGCATCTCACGAAGCGCCAAGCAGAGGCTCGAACAGCACCTAGATGTGATTCAGATTCCTAGGGAAATCACACTACCCACCTTCAGAGCTTGGTGCGAATCGAGTCTCGACGGCAGGGTGGTCGTGCACAAGCACGCCGACGAGGGTGTCAAAGACTCGCGCTTTCATGACACGGATTTGCTCTATAAGGCGCTCCTCCTTCTCCGGGACGTTTATGTTCCCATGCGCCAAGGAAATAAGACCAAAGCGGATTTCGACAAAGCATGCCGGGAGCTTGGTCTTGAGGAAAGCCCGACTGTCTCGTCGAACCCATCGAGTGAGGAGCGCAAGCGATGGTCCGTGCTATTCGGCGGCACTGCCAGGTTTCTCGATCGTCATCTCAAACGGGGCGTAGCGAACGACCGCCAATACTGTTTTCGGCTTTATTTCTTCTGGGACAGCGCCGGCCAGCGGGTTGTCGTCGGCTGGCTACCTTCTCATCTTTAGAGATCGCTGGACAAACGAGGCCGATGCGAAGGCCACACGCTGTACTCTCTGGATTAGTGTTTTACATACCAGTAGCCTGAGGCGATTCACATGAAATTCGACAGTGATTTCCAGAGAGCCATATTTGTTTCCAGTGTGCTGCTCAAGGAAATTGGGCCTGACAAATTGCCAAAACGGTTGGGCAGTGGTTGCTTAATTGATTACGAGGGCAAGCGCATATTGCTAACCGTGTCGCACACGACAAAGAACCAGGGAAAATGGTGCATGGAGTTGCGCTACGAGCCGGGGAAAGGCACGTCGCTATATTCATTAGGAGCCATGAATTTTCTTGCTAAAGGAAGCCTGGCGAGCACTTCGCTGGAGGACATCGATTTTTCTTATGTCGAGGTCCCAGCAAGTCTCCAACCCAAGCGGCAGGAAATTTTAAGTGCTATCGAGATAGGCGAGGAAATACCGGTGACGGTGCATCGCCTAGATTTTCAGGTGAAGCCGTCAGCAGACAGCCGATACGGTTTCTGTGGTGCAGTGATGCCGAGTTTGGAAAAGCATCCCAGCGATACTCTTTTGGTCGCGGAGTTGAAGATCTACGAAGGCCTGTCTTACTTGCGAAACGAAGATGATTATTATGTATTCAAGTTGCCGATGCCCCATCCGGGACATGAGCACTTTCATGGCACCAGCGGTGCTCCGGTGATCGACGACGAGGGTCGCGTTGTCGCTCTCGTATGTTCGGGTTGTGTGGAAACTGATGAAATCTTTGCGATATCGGTGGCACGCTACCGCAGCGTCCTGGACATATTGGTGGGCAAGATTAAGTAGGAGCGGTCGATTCGCTTTGCGAGGGCGAGGGCGGTGTGGGTAGAGAAGGTGCGGGTCGATTTCGTCAGCCGGAGCTTCCAACCCCGGTAATGTTCCAAGCGGGTCGAATCTTCTCAATGAGAGCGGCTTCAAGACCGGCCGCGGTGTTGACCGGCAGTCTATTCCATTCGAGGGCGTCGGGTGTGGCGACAAGAACCTTGATCTGGCGCCCTTCCGCGAGTGCTCTAGCGATCAGGCCGTTCACACGTGCGTTGGTCCGCTGGCCAGCGTGCCCTCGCCGGTATTGGTCGAAACGCGTTCTCAGGTCTTTATTTGTCAGGCCGACATAAACGACCGCGTCGTCGACCACGAACGCATACACCCCTGCTTTCGCTGGAGCCTCGGCCACGAGCCTGATGCTGCTTCCTGCTGCCTGCGTCCACTCGCCTATAAACTGAAATCCCGCACGAAGAAGCACATCCCAAGAGGTCGCCTCGCGTGAAGCTGGGTCGGCTTCAACCGTGACGGGCTCGCGCTCCGCCTCGACTTGGCGGCGTAGACCGCCTGTGATTCCCGCGTCGACCAGGATCTTACGGACATGCTGGTATCGGATATTCAACAGCTTGCTGATCTCGGTTCTGTCGTAGCCCGCGCGTGCTAGCGCCCGGATCTTGTCAGAGGTCGTCTGCAGGCTACGGGTCACATCGTCCGCAGGTGGGCGCTGCCTCATTCCCTCTCCGAGTTCACCCATGCCAAAGCGCATTATCATCCATCGTGTCCGGTTCCGTACAGGGCGTAGTTTCTCCCAATAGGCTTGTATTCGCAGGGCATAATGTGCTTGCAGCCGTACGGCATTATATGCTTGTATGTGCACAGCACAATAACCTTGTACCAACCCGAGTTGGGGGGCGAAGCCCCATCATGCCAAAACCGAATGAAAAACTGGCGGAATCGCTCACCGCCCTTCAGGAGTTCCAGAAAGGCGGGCGCCGCGTTTTCCGATCGCGCGAGCTAAGCCGCACGCATCGGGAACGCCTGCTGCGCAACGGCTTCCTGCGGGAAGTGATGAAGGGCTGGCTGATGTCCTCCAGTCCCAGCGTGAGCGACGGCGACAGCACACCATGGTATGCGTCGTTCTGGGAATTCTGCGCAGGATACTGCCAGGACCGGTTTGCCGATGCGTGGCACCTGTCGCCCGAGCAGTCGGTTCTTCTGCATGCGCAGAATACCGTGATTCCAACCCAGGTGGTGGTCTACAGCCGGAAGGGCGCGAACCACACCATGAACCTGCTCTTCGGCACATCCCTCTACGACCTCAAACAGCCGGAAATGCCGGCCGCGGTGGACGTGTCGGTCAAGGACGGGCTGAAGCTGTTCTCTCCTGCGGCAGCGCTGGTGAAGGTTCCGGAGGCTTTCTTCACCCGCAATCCGATCGAGACTCAAGTCGTGCTGGCGGGTATTCGCGAAGCGTCGGAGGTGCTGCGGCTTCTCCTCGACGGCGGGCACTCGGCCAAAGCCGGGCAGCTCGCGGGAGCTTTCCGCCGCATCGGCCGCCCACAGATAGCCGACGAGATCATCAGGACGATGAAGTCCGCCGGATACGACGTGCGCGAAACCGATCCCTTCGCACGGGAGCAGACCTTCCGCGTTTTGCCCACCGTCACGGCGCCCATTGTCGGGCGGATGCAGGCGATGTGGGAATCGATGCGGGGAGTGGTTATCGAGACGTTCCCGAAAGCGCCGGGCCTGCCGCGAAACAGGAGAGAGTATCTACGCTTCGTGGACGATATGTACCAAAGCGACGCTTACCACTCGCTGTCAATCGAAGGGTACAGCGTCACGCCGGCGCTGATCGAAAGAGTGCAACGGGGAGACTGGGACCCGGCTCATCACGCCGACGACCGCGAGAGCCGCGACGCACTGGCGGCGCGCGGCTACTGGCAGGCTTTCCAAAAAGTGAAGGAAACGGTGGGCGAAGTGATTGCTGGCGGCAATGCCGGCGCCCTAACGCGCACCGCTCACAAGGAATGGTACCGCGAATTGTTCCAGCCCTGCGTGGCGGCCGGCCTGATTAAGGCGGGAACGCTCGCGGGCTATCGGAACAACCCGGTCTATCTGCGTACGTCGCGATATGTGCCGCCGCGCTGGGAAGCGGTTCGCGACGCGATGCCGGCGCTATTCGAACTGCTCGAGCATGAACCCGTGCCCGGCGTCCGCGCCGTGCTGGGGCACTGGCTGTTCGGCTATGTCCATCCCTACCCGGACGGCAACGGGCGGCTGGCGCGTTTTCTGATGAACGCGATGCTGTCCTCGGGTGGCTATCCGTGGACGGTCATCCGGGTTGAGGATCGTAACGGCTATCTGGCGGCGCTGGACCGCGCCAGCATCGACACCAAAATCGAGCCGTTCGCGAGATTCATCGCCGAACGGGTACGGCTCTCGATGAAGCAGGCGACCGCGAAAGCGCGCGGATAAAGTCGAGGCCGACCACTCCTGACCTCCATGCGGTTGCGCGACTCATCCCTGCATATCATCCAAGCCGTGGATAATATGCAAGGATAATTTCGCGATCAGCGTGCGGTAGCTCGCGGCAATGCTGGCGGCGAGCTAGGCGCGGGACGCCCTTCGCGAGCAACCTCGTATTAATCGCGTCAATAGTCCTTCAGATAAGTTCCAGCCGAAGTTGACGACCCACGGCCGAAGCCGCTTTGCGCAGCGTACTCAAGGTCACCGCGTCGTAATCCGGATCGAGCAGACGGTCGAGGGCGGCGCGGCTGGTGCGCATTCTGCGCGCCATCTCCGCCTTGGAAAAGCGTTTCTCCTTCATGGCGGCTGCAACCTGCCGCGCAGCCAAGCAAATGTGCCTTGTATATTATCCACGTCGTCGATAATATCCAATGATGATATCGCGCCAGATCTATCCCTCAGTCACCGACGCCCTGGCGCGCCAGGCCGCGGTTGCGCTGATTGGTCCCCGCCAGGTCGGCAAAACGACCTTGGCTCTGGAGATCGCCGAAAAGACCTCGTCCCTCTATCTTGACCTTGAGGCGCGTGGAGACCGAAGCAAACTGGTCGATCCCGCGCTTTTTCTGCGGGATTATGAGGACCGGCTCGTCGTGCTCGACGAGATCCATCGGGTGCCGGAGCTATTTCAGACCTTGCGCGGCTTGATTGACGAGGGCCGCCGACACGGCCGCCGGACCGGGCGTTTCCTGTTGCTCGGTTCCGCCTCGATGGATCTGTTGCGGCAATCCGGTGAAAGCCTGGCCGGGCGGATCGCCTATGTGGAGATGGGTCCCTTCGATGCTTTGGAAATACCGGCTGAGGGCCGCGACCTGACGGCCCTGTGGGTCCGTGGCGGCTTCCCGGAGTCGTATCTGGCCAAGGATGACCGTCAAAGCATCGAGTGGCGGAAGGATTTCATCCGCTCATATCTGGAGCGGGAGGTTCCGATGTTTGGGCCGCGCGTGCCGGCCGAAACACTTGAGCGGCTGTGGACGATGCTGGCGCATGGACAAGGCACCTTGATGAATGCCTCACGCCTGGCCGCCGCGCTGATGATCAGCGCCCAAACGGCCACGCGCTACATCGATCTTCTCGTGGATCTTTCCTGGTGCGGCGCCTGCGTCCATTTCATGAGAATGTCGGCAAGCGCTTGGTCAGATCGCCGAAGCTGTATGTGCGCGACAGCGGGATAGTGCATGCGCTGCTGGGTATTGGCGATCACAATGCCCTCGCCGGTCATCCTGTCGTCGGGGCGAGCTGGGAAGGATTCGTCATTGAAAATCTGCTGAGCGCCGCCCCCGCCCGCACGATCGCCGGCTTCTATCGCACCTCAGCCGGCGCCGAAATCGACCTGGTTCTGGAATTTCTTGGCGGACGCCTATGGGCGGTCGAGGTGAAGCGCGGACTGGCGCCGAAGTTGGAGAAGGGGTTTCATTTCGCCCGCGAGGATCTAAAGCCTCAGCACAGCTTTGTCGTCTATTCAGGCACCGACCGCTACCGGCTGATGGCGGGTGTAGAAGCGATCAGCGTGCGCGAGCTCGCGGCAATGCTGGCGGCGAGCTAGCCGCGGGAACAAAGCGCGCGCGTAGAGTCGGGTAACGAGCCTTACGACACATCTTCTCAAGGGGCGTCGCCAAGCTCGCGGCGGCACGCGCGTTCGAGGGGGTCCAGACGTTCGGTCACGGATCGCCAAAGCATGTCGGTATCGATATCGTCGTAATCGTGGCGGAGCACGCTGCCGAGCTGACGGAGCTTTGCGAACTCCGCCTCCGGATATTTCGCGTCAAGGGCATCGCCGAGTTTTCGCGCCGCTTCGCAAATTCGCTCTAGGCAGCGTTCAACAGCGTCTTGCGTCTTGGAATCGGAGGTGAATTTTCGCAGAGTCATACCGCGCATGTAGGAGCGGACCCGCGCAATGTTCTCGAGGATATCTTGCAGGCGTCGTTTGGGGTCCGCGGCAGGGTGTTGAGAAAAGCGGACGACCAAAGCGGATTTCATCGCTCTCAACACCCTGCGTGAAACTGGCTGCTTTCGTTAATCTTCTCCCCTTCCGGGGAGAAAGAGAGGGGAGGGGGCTAACCCTAAAACTGCTAGAAGGCACGGATTTCGTCTCGCAAAGCTTCTGGGGCTACGTGGGATTTGAGTTTATCGCGTCGAGCAACGTCGATTCGTTGCGGAAGCAGCTTTTGGATTTCGGCCACGATCCCGGCGTAATCGAACAGGTCTATGGATCGCCGACCGTCGAGGTCGAGGATCAAATCAACGTCGCTGTCAGGACGTTGGGTCCCGCGTGCTGTGGAACCGAACAGCGAGAGGTGTTTGACGCCGAGCTTCTGGAGGCGCGGCGCAGCGGCCCGGAGAACGTGGAGAACCGCGGGAATTTTCCGAGAGTTGGCGGTGGCAGAAGTCGCGGCTAGATCCCTCAGGACGGCGCCGCCTGGGACGAAGGCGATGCCGGCCGCCTCAAGAGCCAACCGAATCGCGGCCAGATTCGCCGGAATCGGCCTGCGCGTCCCGCGCTCAAAGTAAGCGATAGTGAGCCGCGAGACGCCCGCTTGTCGGGCCAATTGAGCTTGACTGAATCCAAGGAGCGCCCGCCCAGCGCGGCACATTTCCGGCGTTAGAGCAGGATTCGCCTCGGGGTCCATCCTATACAATATATATAAAGTTATATAAAATATCAACAGCGTTGATGAGGCCGTTGCCTCCACAGGCTAATCACGATCGGGCGGTTCGAAGCCTGATGGCAGTTCGCTCGTTACTCCCGCCCTCGCCTGGGAGATAAGCTCGTCCGCGAGCTGCGCGACCTCGCGCGGAAACATCCGCAGTTCCAGCTTGGAAAACTTGGACTGCGGCAGATAGCGCATCACGAGCCCGGCAACCAGACGAAGGAAAAATCAACGGATGGCAATCTTTTTTTCCTTCATACAGCAGGTCCGCTCGAGATGAAGGAAAACCGCCGATAAACCGCCGGCAAGGTGTCCGGTTGACGAGCAGCGGTTCCGCTTCGAAGCCGGTTTCCGGCGAACGAGACGCCACTGATCGGATCCGCAAGATGCGCTACGCTCCACCCGAGGTCACCAACGATGAAGCCACAAAAACTCACGATCGAGCAGGCCCGCCACGCCGCCGGATTCCGCATCGTCACGCTCGCGATGGTCCCGAGCCCGTGGGGCGAGGCGCTCCGGGGCATCCTGCACGTCAAGCAGCTCCCGCACGCGCGGGTCGCCCACGCCTTTGGCTCGTCGCTCGATCCGCTTCGCGAGTGGAGCGGGCAGGAGAGCTTCCCGATTATGGCGTGGAACGACGAACGCCCGCTGAGCACCTGGATCGAGCAGCTCTATCTCGCCGAGCGTCTCGCGCCGACGCCGGCGCTTATCCCGGCGCGGCTCGAGGATCGCATCCTGATGTTTGGCTACAGCAACGAGCTCTGCGGCGAGAACGGTCTCGGATGGACCGAGCGGCTGCGCTCGGTGCACGTCGCGCTCACGACGCCCGGCGGCGATCGCGCCGGCGTTTCCAAATATCTCGGCAAAAAGTACGGCTACACCCCGGAAATCGGCGCACGCGCCGCAGCCCGCGTCGTCGAAATTGTCACCACGTTCGCCGACCGGCTCGACCATCAGCGGGCGCATGGCAGTCGATTCTTCGTCGGCGACGCGCTCTCCGCGCTGGATATCTATTGGGCCGCTTTTACCAACATGATGCGCCCGCTGGCGCCCGAGCTCTGCCCGATGCCACAGATGATGCGCGATCTGTTCACGATTACCGATCCAGCCATCGTCGCCGCCGCCCGCCCGATCCTCTTCGAGCATCGCGACTTCATCTTCAAGAACTACCTCGAGCTGCCGGTCGATCTTCGTAGCGCCGCGACGCGCCTCAGCTGAGAAGGAAGGATCCCGCGTTGAGCTTGCGGATCGGCTTGGTCATGTCCGGCGGTGGCGCCCGCGGCGCGTACGAGGCGGGCGTGCTGTCCTACATTTTTGAAGAACTCCCGCGCCGGCTCGAACGTCCCATCCATTTCGATATCATCACCGGAACCAGCGTCGGGGCCATCCACGCCTGCTGGGTGGCCGCGATGCAGGACGATCGCGACGCCGGTGAGAAGCTCATCGCGACCTGGCGCTCGCTGTCGCTGGAGCAGGTCTTTCCGGTCGGTCTTACCGACATGATTCGCGTGCCGTGGCGGCTGCTCGGACTTGGGGGCGCGAGCGGATGGCGCCCGACCCGAGAGGCGAAGCCGCCCGATCGCCTTCCCGGCCTGTTCGACACGAGTGCGCTCGAGTCCACCGTGCTGATGGGAATTCCCTGGGAAAACCTGCGGCGCAACATCGACGAGGGCAAGCTCTACGCCTTGGCGGTTGCTGCCACCGAGATTGCCACCGGCCGCTCCGTAGTCTTCGTCGACAGCCGCAGCGGCACTGTTCCGCAATGGACCCGCGACCCCTTTGTGATCGCGCGTTCGGCCCGGATCGGTCCCGCCCATGCACTCGCCTCGGCGGCGATTCCGCTGATCTTCCCGGCGGTCCGGGTCGACAACGCCTATTGCTACGACGGCGGGCTTCGTCTGAATACGCCGCTGGCGCCGGCGCTACGCCTCGGCGCCGACCGCGTCCTCGTGATCGGACTGCGCTATCAGCGCAGCGCGCGCGAGGAGGACAGCATCGCGGGCGAGCGCCTGGCGAATTACTCGACTTTGACCTACCTCGCCGGCAAGGCGCTGAACGCACTGCTTCTCGACCGCGTCGAGCATGATGTCGAGCGGCTGCGGCTGCTCAATGCAATCCTGGCGCGCGGCGTCGAGGCCTACGGTCCGGAGTTCCTCGCCCGGATCAATGAGCCGATCGTCACGACGCGCAACGCCCCCTATCGTATCGTCGAGAATGTCTTCCTCCGGCCCTCGCAGGATATCGGCGCGATCGCCGCGGAGTGTCTCAAGCATCAGTCGCACAGCCGCAGCACCCGCGAACGACTCAGCCGCAGCGTGGCCCGTTACGCCGGCCGTGGCGCCGTCGACGAAGCTGATCTGCTTTCATACCTCTTCTTCGACCGCTGCTATGTCGATCATCTGATCGAGCTCGGGCGGCACGACGCCGAGACGGCCTTTGAGGATCTGGCGAAGTTCTTCGCTCCGTGATCGTGCGTGCGTGGCATAGCGCGGCTATGGTACAGGTTCGATCTGATTTGGCAGGCCGCAGCCGCAGCGACGCACTCGCTCAGCGGAACTGATGGGGCCTGCCCGCAACGGAGGAAGATCAAATGGTCGTCGTCCATCATCTTAACGATTCGCGATCGCAACGCATCTTGTGGCTGCTCGAAGAGTTGGGCCTTCCCTACGAAATCAAACGCTATCAGCGCGACGCCCAGACCCGGCTCGCGCCACCGGAACTGAAAGCGGTCCATCCGCTCGGCAAGTCGCCGGTAATCACCGACAACGGTCGGACGATCATCGAATCTGGCGCGATCGTGGATTACATCATCCGTCGCCACGGCCAGGGGCGCCTCCAGCCCGCGCCGGACACCGCTGCCTTCGACGATTACGTCCAATGGCTCCATTATGCCGAAGGATCCGCGATGCTTCCGCTGATGCTCAACCTCTATACGATTCGGCTGGGCGAAGCCGGTGCGCCGCTGATGCCGCGTATCGAGAGCGAGATCGCCAATCACCTCGGGTTCGTCGACAGCCGGTTGAAAGGACGGCAGTTCCTGGTCGGCGACGGCCTGACCGGTGCCGATATCCAGATGAGCTTCGTGGGTGAGGTCGCCGGCGCCTTCGGCAAGCGCGCCGCATACCCGAATCTCGACCAATGGGTAACGCGTCTGCACGCCCGGCCAGCCTACGCCAAGGCGCTGGAGAAGGGCGGCGCCTACAGCCTCGCCGTCTGAAGCGCCGCGGATGCCGCCTGCCTCGGACCTGAAGCGAACTTGAACGTTCCCTCCACATCGCGCGAAAATGGGGCGCCCGCGAATCGACCCGCGACCTGATCGGGAGGCATCCGCTTGGACAACGACGACCGCGCGACACAGCAACGCATCGAAAGGGCGGAAAAGGCGGTCAGTTTCCTGATGCGACTGCTCGTCTCGACGGTGCTGCCGCTGTGGGGCCTTGCGATGCTCGGGTTGGGGATCGAATGGCGTTCCGTGTGGTGGATCGGATGCGGCGTCGCGGTCGGCGGCGTGGGACTCCTGATGCTCGCCGGCAGCCCACTGCTCGATTCCGTCCTCCGCGATTCGTAGCGCGCCCGAACTTGCACACCTCACTCCCCTCTCCCTTCAGGGAGAGGGGCCGGGGGTGAGGTCATTTGCCTGTGCCGCCGCTCCGGCCTATCCTTCAAACGGGATGCCAATCTACGAGTACGAATGTGCTCGCTGCGCGCGCGTCAGTTCGCACGTTGTGATGGGCGCGAATCGCAAGCCCCGCGTCGCCTGCCCGCACTGCGGCGCGCGCACGCGGCGGGTGATGTCCTCGTTCGCCGTGGTCGAGACCGAGGCCTCGCGGGTCGGGAAGTTCGAGACCGGCAAGCCGCGCGACGAATCGTTCTATCGCGACCCGCGCAACGTCGGCCTGTGGGCCAAAAAACGGGCGCAGCAGATGGGCGTCGATCTCGGCGAGAAGTTCGAGGCGACGGTCGAAAAGGCGCGCAGCGGCAAGCTCGTCAAAGAGCTGATGTAGGGGCCTTCTGATGGCAGACGAAAAAGACCGTCTCGGCGACAAACTGCACGACGCTGCAAAGGCGCGCGAAGATCAGTGGGCTCGCGAAGAAGACGAGCGGTTGATCCAGCGGCAGCGCGCTAAAATGACGAAAGAGAAGCAGGCGGGTGCTTCGCTGCAATGCCCGCAGTGCGGCAAGCCGCTGGCAGCGACCGCGGATAGCGGCATCGCGATGATGGCGTGTCCCGACAATCACGGCGCCTGGCTCGACGCCGCCGCCCTCAAGCACATCGAGCGGGCGGGCAAATAGCGAAAACTGCGCTGCGATCGACGGCCCGCGGCATGTCGCAGTCGGACTCTCGATTCGATGAAGCAACGCTTAAGCAGCGACGATCGATGGAAAAGCATTCCTTCTGCTGCGTTTCACGCGCAAGCCGCGATCGGCTATAGTAATTACTGACCATACCGGACCTGAACGATGTATTTTCAATTCGGCGTACCGCTGGCCCTGACCTTTATTGCGATCGGCTTTCTGGCCGTGATGTTCGGCCTGCAAAAGCTGCTCGCGCCGTCCAATCCCTTCGAGCGCAAGCTCATGCCGTACGAATGCGGCGAGCCGCCCACCGGCCGCGCCTGGATCAATTTCAACGTCCGCTTCTACCTGATCGCGCTGATCTTCGTGGTTTTCGAGGTCGAGGTCGCCTTCGTCTACCCGGTCGCCGTCGTGTATCGCGACTGGGTCAAGCGCGGCCAGGCCCTGTACGTGATGAGCGAAGTTCTGCTCTTCCTTTCGATTCTGTTCGTCGGGTTGATTTACGTCTGGGTCAAGCACGATCTCGAATGGATCAAGAAGGTCCCCGAGTAGGAGACTCGACCACGCCATGCCGCTGCTCAATACGCTGCCGGACTACGTTCTGACCACCAAGACCGACGAGCTGATCAACTGGATGCGCAAATCCAGCATCTGGTACATGCTCTTCGGCCTCGCCTGTTGCGCGATCGAGCTGATGCATACCGGCGGCCCGCGCGCCGACCTCGACCGCTTCGGCGCCGTGCCGCGCGCCTCCGCCCGCCAGTCCGACCTGATGATCGTCGCGGGCACGCTCACCCTCAAGATGGCGCTGCGCACGCGCCTGCTCTACGACCAGATGCCCGATCCGAAGTACGTGATCTCGATGGGCAGTTGCGCGAGCTGCGGGGGATTGTTCCAGCTCGCCTACTCGGTTTGCGACGGCGTCGACAAGATTCTGCCGGTCGATGTGTACGTTCCCGGATGTCCGCCGCGTCCCGAAGCGCTCACCGAAGGCCTGCTCAAGCTGCAAGAGAAGATGATGACCGAGCGCTGGCTCAGCCGCGAACCGCATAACGGCACCGCCGCCGCCTGAACTCAAGTGGAAGCGCGCGAAATATATGCGAAGGCCAAGGGGCGCTTCGACGGGAAGATCCTTGAAGTCGCGGAGACCGGGCTCAATCCATTCATGGTGGTAGATCCCGCCGCGCTCGTCGAGGTTTGCGGCTTTCTCAAGCAGGACCCGGAAATCGCGATGGATTGCCTGTCCAACGAAAGCGGCGTCGATCACAAGGAGCATATCGAGGTCGTCTACCATCTGTTTTCATATCGCAATCGTCACGGTGCGGTGCTCAAGGTCAAGCTGCCGCGCGACAATCCGTCCGTGGCGACGCTCGAAGGGCTCTGGAATTCTGCCAACTGGATGGAGCGCGAGATCTTCGATCTCCTCGGCGTCAACTTCGACGGGCATAGCGATCTCCGCCGCCTGCTGATGCCCGAGGATTGGCCGGGCCATCCGCTGCGCAAGGATTTCGTCGAGCCGCTCGAGTACCACGGCATCTCGACCACCCGCGAAAGCCCGATTATCCGGCTCGACGCGAAGAAGAAATGAGCACGCTCCGAACCGAAGAAATGACGCTGAACATGGGGCCGCAGCATCCCTCGACCCATGGGGTGTTGCGCTTCGTGGTCAAGGCCGACGGCGAGGTGATGCGCGAGGCGATCCCCGACGTCGGCTATCTGCATCGCTCGATCGAAAAAATCGCCGAGAAGGTCGGCTATCACGGCTTCATGCCGTATACCGATCGCGTCGACTACGTCTGCGCGATGTTCACCAATCAGGGTTGGGGGATGGCGTGCGAGAAGCTGGCCGGAATCGAAGTCCCCCGGCGCGGCGAGTACTGCCGCGTGATCGCCGCCGAGTTCAACCGCATCGCGTCCCATCTGCTCTCGGTCGGCACGATGGCGATGGATATCGGCGCCAACACCCCGTTCACCCACGTGCTCCGCGAGCGCGAGATGATCAACGACCTGATCGAGGAGCTCTGCGGCGCGCGCCTGACCTTCAACTACATGCGGATCGGCGGCGTCGCCTGGGACCTGCCGCCCGGCTGGCGCGAGAAGGCGCTCGCCTATCTCGATCACTTCGATCCGATCCTCGACGAGTACAACTCGCTCATCACCTACAACAAGATTTACGTCGAGCGGCTGATCAACGTCGGCACCATCAGCCTCGAAGACGCGATTAACTACAATCTGGTCGGGCCGAACCTGCGCGCCTGCGGCCTCAAGTGGGACATCCGCAAGGATGTCCCGTATTCCGCGTATCCTGATTTTGAGTTCGACGTTCCGGTCGGCGCCGGCGCGTACGGCACGCTCGGCGACTCGATGGATCGCTACATGGTGCGGATCGGCGAGCTCAAGGAGTCGGTGAAAATCCTGCGCCAGGCGCTGGCCGCAATCCCCGACGGTCCCGTGCTCGCCAAGGTCGCGCGCAACTTCAAGCCGCCGGCCGGCGAATGCCAGATTCGGGTGGAAAGCGCGCGCGGCGACATGGGCTGGTACGTCGTCAGCGACGGCACCGGCTATCCGTGGCGCGTGCACGTCCGCACCGGCTCATTCGCCGCGATGGGAATCATCCAGAAGCTCAGCCGCGGCCTGATGATCGCCGATCTGGTCACCTTGATCGCCAGCCTCGACGTAATCGCGCCCGAGATCGATCGATGACCTCGACCAACGACCGCTTCCTATCTTCGCCTCTCCCTGACCAGGGAGAGGCCGCGCGAGCATCGCGAGCGCGGGTGAGGGTAGTCCGCGCTCCTGATTGACGAGAAACATGCAGCAGCTTGCAGACAACCTGATCGCCTCCGGATTCTTCGGCAAGGCCCCGTCGCGCGATCTAGTCTACGCGGCGATCATCTTCGTGATGAGTCTGGTGGTCTTTCTCGGCGTCGCCTTTCCGTTCGCCGGAATCGTGAGCTGGGCGGAGCGCCGGGTGTGGGCGCGAATTCAGTCGCGCATCGGGCCCAATCGCGTCGGCCCCAACGGCTTCCTGCAATGGCTGGCCGACGGCGTCAAGCACGCCTGCAAGGAAGATATCGTCCCTACCGACGCCGACCCCACGCTGTTCAAGCTGGCGCCGTACCTCGTGATGCTCGCCTTCGTGCTGCCGTGGGCGGTGATGCCGTTCTCCTCGGATCTGATCCTCGCCGATCTCAATGTCGGCATCCTCTACATGACGGCCGTGACCGCGCTGACCGTGGTCGGCGTGCTGATGGCCGGCTGGTCCTCCAACGACAAATGGTCTCTGATCGGCGGAATCCGTTCGGCGGCGCAGATCGTCAGCTACGAAATTCCCGCCGGCCTCTCGATTTTTCCGGTCGTGCTGATCACCGGCACGCTCTCGATGCAGGGCATCATCAAGGCGCAGGGTTGGGCGCCGAATAACTGGTTCCTGTTCAACAACCCGTTCACCTTCGCCGCGGCCAATATCCTGTTCATCTCGGCGCTCGCCGAGGGCAATCGCACGCCGTTCGATCTGCCCGAGGCCGAGTCCGAGCTGGTCGCGGGCTTTGCCACCGAATACAGCGGCCTGCGCTACCTGTTCTTCTTCATGGCCGAGTGGGGCAATCTCTTCGTTATCGGCGGGATCATGACCGCGCTCTTTCTGGGCGGCTGGCAATTCCCGCATGTGAGCCAGAGCCGGGTGACGATGAACGTCCTGCAGTTCATCACCTTCAACGTCAAGGTGCTGGCGATTGTATTTTTCTCGATGTGGATTCGTGCGACACTGCCGCGCGTGCGAATCGACCAGCTCATGTCGATGTGCTGGAAATATTTCGTGCCGATCTCGTTCGTCGACATGATCGGCACCGCGGTCTGGGTCGCGATCTGGCCCGACGGCAATCCGGTCGCCGGCTATATCATGGCGGCGCTGGCCCTGGTGCTCGGGGCGGTGTTCATGCAGCGTGTGGTGTACTATCTTCGCCGCTCGAAGATGGAGATTTACGTCAGTCCGGTCATCTGAGAATTATGGACACGGTCGGCGCCTACCTTCGCAATATCAAAGATACCGTCACCTCGATTTTCGAGGGGATGGCCGTCACGGCGTCGCATTTCGTGCGCAAGCCCTACACCGTTCAGTATCCGGACCGGATGCCGATGCGGGTGCAGGACACGCTGCCGTTCCGCTATCGCGGCATCCTCGAAGTCGACATGGAAATCTGCACCGGCTGCCTGGCCTGCGAGCGCGCCTGCCCGATCGATTGCATCGTGATCGCGGTCGAGAAGCATCCCGAGACCAAGGCGATGCTCATCTCACAGTTCGATATCGATATCGCCAAGTGCATGTTCTGCGGCCTCTGCAGCGAGCCGTGTCCCACCGGCTCGATCCATCATACGACTGAATTCGAGGGCGCGGACTTTTCGCTGGAGAGCCTGATTCGCCGCTTCATCAAGGAGCCGGTGGTCGCCTACAAACCCAAGAAAGGCCCCGAGACCGATCCGCGCATTGCGCCAATCCTGAGCCGCGGGATGCATTTTCTGGATCAATGGGCCCAACCCGGCGAAGACAAGCCTCCCACCGACAAGGAAGCCGCGTAGCCGGCCTGCCCTCGCACGAATGGTTTCAGGAATCCCTATGTCTGACGCGAAGCGCTCCTCTTCACCTCTCCCCCGCGCCGGTGGCGATGACCAGGGAGAGGTCGCGCGAGCATCGCGAGCGCGGGTGAGGGTATTCTCCCCGGCCTCATTCACCTCATGATCGGCCAGCTAATCTTCTACGGAGTCGCCGCGCTGACGATCGGCTCCGCCGTGCTCGTGGCTTTCTCGCGCAATATCGTCTACTCGACCTTCGCCCTGCTCGGCGCGTTCATGGGCGTGGTCGCGGTCTATATCCTGCTCGCCGCCGACTTCGTCGCGATGGTCCAACTGCTGGTATACGTCGGCGGAATTCTCGTCCTGACGCTGTTCGCCGTGATGCTCACCCAGGGCATCGCCGACGTGACCATCTCGAATCGTGCGGTCGGCACGGTTCCCGCGCTGATCGTATCCGGGATCGCGGGCGCGGTGATGCTGGACGCGACGCTGCGAACGCCGTGGCATCTGGGCGAGCCGGCCGTCGCGCCGACCACCTACGGAATCGGCAACGCCTTCCTCGGCAGCTACGCGCTGCCTTTCGAGATCGCCTCGATGGTCCTGCTGGCGGCGCTGGTCGGCGCGGTCGCGATCTCGCGCAGCGCGGCCCGGGGATAGCGCGGGGGAGGCAGGTAGTTGGCCGCGTCGGGAATCACCCTCGAGCACTTTCTGGTTCTGAGCCTGATCCTGTTCCTGCTCGGGATGTTCTGCGTGCTCACGCGCCGCAACGCGATCGGAATCCTGATGGGCGTCGAGCTGATCCTGAACTCCGCCAACATCAACTACCTCGCCTTCGCCTATTACGGCGGCGCCCGTTACGAGGGTCAGGTCTTCGCGATTTTCGTCATCATGCTGGCCGCGGCCGAGGCCGTGATCGGCCTCGCGATCGTGCTGGCCATCTACCAGGACTTCAAGACCATCGACGTCGACGCCACCGAAACCCTGAGTGGCTAGCCCGCGCACGGGCTCGCGTACTCAGGCATAGCGTGCCCCGATTCCCTGACACGCGTCACCGATCGGCTATGGTCGCTCGAAATCGTAGACGAATGGGAAGCGGCCCGACCAGAAGTGACCGGAGGTCTAGAGGTCGGTGACGATGCCGTTCACCACGTTCACGATCTGGTTGCCCAGGTTGTCGTAAACGGCGAAGGCGACCACGGCAATCGCCGACAAGATCAGCGCGTACTCGGTCATGGACTGGCCCTTACGCTCGGTGATCCGCACATAGGCCCGGCTGATTAGATGCATGTTCTGAAACTCCCCTCGAAGCGTTTTCATCACGTAAGCAGCGGGTGTGCCATGATTCTACGATTCGCAAAAAGACGTTCAGGCTCCGACAGCGTGGCGGATAGGCAACAGGTGGGCAAATCGGCAACCGGCCCGCTCGCCTCCCGCCCGGGATTTCAAACTGCCCCACTACCCAATACCGTCCGATTTGGGCAAGAATATGCTCGCCTCATCTGCGAATAGCGCAGAGCCTGGATTGCGCTGCGGAACGAATCCGCACTTCGAAATGGTGGGCAAACCTGATCGCTCAAGTGTTTCGGGCTCCCGGGCCGCTTTCACCGTCGCAACATTTTTGCTTATATCACCGGGATACTTGCTTAAGCTGAAGTTTATGAAGACTCGCATCGCTTCGCGCTCGGGTGAGGCCCGCGCCTGACCATGGACCATCCGATCAGCGTCACCTTCATCCGCTGGATAGTGCTGTTGCCCGCGCTCGGCGCGACGGTCAACTTTCTCGCCGGCGCCTGGCTGCAGAAGCGATTCGGCAAGCGTGCGATCACCGTGGTCGGATGCGGCGTGGTCGTGCTCGCCTTTCTGATCGCGCTCCGCGCCTTCGTGATGATGCTGGCGCTGCCGCCCGAGAATCGCTTCATGCTCGACGATCTCTGGCGCTGGATTCATATCGGCGGGCTCAATATCGATATCGCGTTCTGGCTCGATCCGCTCTCGATGCTGATGGCGCTGATCGTCACCGGCGTCGGCGGCCTGATCCACATCTACTCGACCGGCTACATGCACGACGATGATTCGTACTGGCGCTTCTTCGGCTGGCTCAACCTGTTCACCTTCGCGATGCTCCTGCTGGTGCTGGGCGACAATCTGTGGCTGCTGTTCATGGGATGGGAGGGCGTCGGCCTCTGCTCGTTCGCGCTGATCGGCTTCTGGTACAAGGTCGTCGGCAACACCACCGCCGGCAACAAGGCGTTCATCGTCAACCGGGTCGGCGATTGGGCCTTCGTGATCGCGCTCTACAGCCTGTTCGCCGCGCTCGGCTCGACCGGCCATCCCACGCTCGTGATCCGCGAGATCGCGCAATACGCGCCGTCGCTCAGCCGGGATGCCCGGCTATTTCGGCATGTCGATGGTGACCTTCATTACGCTGCTGATGTTCATCGGCGCGACCGGCAAATCCGCGCAGATTCCGCTCTACGTATGGCTGCCCGACGCGATGGCCGGCCCCACGCCGGTCAGCGCGCTCATCCACGCCGCCACGATGGTCACCGCCGGCGTCTATATGGCGGCGCGGCTCAACTTTCTTTTCTCGATGGCGCCCGCAACCTGCGAGGTGGTCGCGGTGGTCGGAGCGATGACCGCGCTGTTCGCCGCGACGATCGGCGTTGCCCAGAACGACATCAAGAAGGTGCTCGCCTACTCGACGATCAGCCAGCTCGGCTACATGTTCGCCGGTATCGGCGTTGGTGCGTACGCGGCCGGCGTGTTCCATCTGATGACCCACGCCTTTTTCAAGGCCTGCCTGTTCCTCGGCTCGGGCTCGGTGATCCATGCGATGGGCGGCGAGCAGGACATGCGCAAGATGGGCGGGCTGCGCGAGCATATGCCGATCACGTTCTGGACCTTCATGGTCGCGACGCTCGCGCTGTGCGGAATCCCGCCGTTCGCGGGCTTCATGTCCAAGGACGAGATCATCTGGCAGGCTGCCGCGCACGGCCATCCGGTGGTGTGGGCGATGCTCTGGGCCGGCGCGGGCCTCACGGTTTTCTATATGTTCCGCCAGGTCTACATGACTTTTTTCGGCGAGTTCCGCGGCACCCACGAGCAGGAGCATCACCTGCACGAATCGCCGCCCTCGATGGCGTACGTGCTGGCGGTGCTGGGCGTGCTGTCGGTGGTCGGCGGTTTCGTGCAGCTCCCCGAATTTATCGCGCCGCTGAAACTCTTCGAGAATTTTCTCACTCCGGTATTCAGCTCCGACGTGACGCGCCAGGTGATGGAGGCCCGCAGCCATAACCACATGACCGAGGCGGGCTTCGCGGCGCTGTCGCTGATGATCGTTGCGGTGGGATGGTTCCTCGCCGATTCGATTTATCGCCGCAAGACGCTCAGCGCCGATCGCTTCAGCACCGCTTTCGGCGGCCGGCTCTACGAGTTGGTGCTCAACAAGTACTACGTCGACGAAGCCTATCAGGCCGGAATCATCAACCCGTATCTGACGCTAACGCGTGCGCTGGCCTGGCTCGATCTGCACATTATCGACGGCGTGGTGAACCTCATCGCCGCGCTCTCGGTGTGGGTCGCGTGGGCGTCGGGCCTGTTCGATCATTACGTCGTCGACGGCCTGGTGAATCTCGCCTCGCTGGCGACGCTTGAAGCGGGCGGCCGGCTCCGCAAGCTCCAGACCGGCTCGATCAACGGCTATCTCTACGGCATTCTGGCGGCAGTGATGGTGATTCTGCTGGCGCGCGCGATGCTGCGAGCGTAGTGCGAACATTTTGTAAAGCAAGTTTGTAAAGCAAGTTTGTAAAGCAAGTCTGTAAAGGAAGACCGTCACGCGATGAGTCACGCGCTTACGTTTATAACGTTCATCCCGCTGCTCGGGGCGACGATCATCCTGCTGGTCCCGAAAGGGCAGGAAAGCCTGATCAAGTGGATCGCGGTGGTCCCGACCGCGGTGCAGATCCTGATCGCGCTCGGCCTCTACCAGGGGTTCGACACGAGCACCACCGCGCTCCAGTTTGTCGAGAAATATCCGTGGATCGCCAGCTACAACATCAACTACTTCATGGGTATCGACGGGATCAGCATCTCGATGGTCCTGCTGACGGCGCTGATTTGCTTCATCGCGGTGTTCGCCAGCTTTGGCATCGAACGCGCGCCCAAGGGCTACTTTGCGCTGCTGCTGCTGCTCGATACCGGCATGATGGGCGTGTTCGTGTCGGTCGATTTCTTCCTGTTCTACATTTTCTGGGAAGTGATGCTGCTGCCGATGTACTTCCTGATCGGCATCTGGGGCGGCCCGCGGCGCGAGTACGCCGCGATCAAGTTCTTCCTCTATACGCTGTTCGGCTCGGTGCTGATCCTGCTCGGGATGCTCGGGCTGTACTACTACAACTCGCCGGTCACCTTCGACATGACGCAGCTCGCCGCCAATTCGAGCAGCTACAGCATGAACTTCCAGCGGATTGTCTGGCTGGCGCTGTTCGTCGGCTTCGCGATCAAGATTCCGGCCTTCCCGTTCCACACCTGGTTGCCCGACGCGCACGTCGAGGCGCCCACCGCGATCAGCGTCATTCTGGCCGGGGTGCTGCTCAAGATGGGCACCTACGGCATCTTGCGGGTCAATTTTTCGATTCTGCCGGGCGCCAGCCATGAGCTGGCGTGGTTATTCCTGGGCGCCATCGGCACGATCAACATCGTGTACGGCGCGCTGTGCGCGATGGCGCAGACCGACTTCAAGAAGCTGGTCGCGTATTCCTCGATCAGCCACATGGGTTACGTGATGCTCGGGCTCGCCGGCTTCACCGCAGCCGGAATCAACGGCGCGGTGCTCCAGATGTTCAATCACGGCACCATCACCGCGATGCTCTTCATCCTGGTCGGCGTGATCTACGATCGCACGCACCATCGCGAGATCAACGGCTTCGGCGGCCTCGCGACCCAGATGCCGCTCTACACCGGGATGACCGGGTTCGCCTTCTTCGCGGGTATGGGGTTACCCGGTCTCTCGGCCTTCATCTCCGAAGTGCTGGTGCTGTTGGGCGCCTGGCAGTTGCATCCGCTGATGACCATGTTCGGCGCCGCGACCGCGATCCTGACCGCCGGCTATCTGCTCTGGACCTTCCAGCGCATCTACCTGGGGCCGCTCAACGAAAAGTACAAGGCGCTGCCCGACCTGAGCTTCCGCGAGGCATTCACGCTGGTGCCGCTGGCGGTGATCGTGCTGGTGCTCGGCTTCTACCCGCAACTCATCCTCGACCTCCTCAACACCTCGCTGGTCCATCTCAACCAGGTGGTGATTTCCTCGCCGATCTCGGCCGCAGTCGCGCTGGTCCATTGAATTGACCAGACCGGCCAATTGAACACTGCGGTTGACTGAAATGGATCTGGGTAACGTCGCAAGTATCCCGTTCTTCCTGCCCGAACTGCTGATCACGTTCGGGATTCTCGCGATCGTGCTCATCGATCTCGCAGTCACGGAAAAGTCGAATCTTGGCTACGTCGCGCTGGCGGTCACGGTGGGCACGCTGATCAAGATTCTCGCCGAGGACGGCAGCACCAGCACGTGGCTGTTCAACCGCATGATCGTTTTCGATTCGTTCGCGCACTTTTTCCGCGCGCTGATCGCGATCGCCGCCGTGATCGCGGTCTGGATGTCGATCGGGTCGAAGGAAGTCCGCTCCTGCGACCAGGGCGAGTACTACGCGATCCTGCTGTCGAGCACGCTCGCGATGTTCCTGATGGCCTCCGCAGCGAACCTGCTGATGGCTTACCTGTCGCTCGAGTTCGTCAGCCTGACCTCGTATGTCCTGACCGGCTTCCTGCGCCACAACCGGCGCTCGCAGGAAGCCGCGCTGAAGTATCTGATCTACGGCGGCGTCGCGTCGGGCACGATGATCTACGGGATGAGCTGGATCTTCGGCATCGCCGGCTCGCTGGATTTCGTGGCGATTAACCATGCGCTCACGTCGGCCGGACAGGCGCCGGTGCTCGCGGTCTTCATCGCGCTGGTGCTGATCCTGGCCGGGATGGGCTACAAGGTCGCCTCGGTGCCGTTTCACATGTGGGCGCCCGACGTTTACACCGGCGCGCCGATTCCCGTCACGACCTTCCTTGCGATCGGCTCCAAGGCCGCCGGCTTCGCGCTGTTGACGCGCTTTTTCTATCCGGCGCTCTCCCATCTGACGCCGAGTGGCGGATGGCTTACGCTGGCGGGCGTGGACTGGCCCGAGCTGCTGCTCGTGATGTGCATGATCACGATGACGCTGGGAAATCTCGCGGCGCTGCAGCAGACCAACATGAAGCGGCTGCTGGCGTACTCGAGTATCGCGCAGGCGGGCTACGCGCTCATGGGCTTCGTGGTGCTGTCCAACGACGGCATCCGCGCGATGCTCTTCTACCTGCTGGCGTACTACGTGATGGACGCGGGGGCGTTTTTGGTCGTGATGATTGTCGCCAACGAGACCGGCCGCGAGGATATCGGCGCCTATCGCGGGCTGGCGTGGCGCGGCGGTCTGATGCCGGCGATCGCGCTCAGCATCTTCCTGTTCTCGCTGACCGGCATCCCGCTGACCATCGGCTTCATCGGCAAGTTCTACCTGTTTGCGGCCGTGATCCGAGGCCGGTATTACGCCCTGGCGATCGTCGGAATACTCAATTCGGTAGTTGCGCTTTACTACTATATCGGGCCGATCCGGACGATGTTCCTCGACCAGCCCAACGGTGACGAAGGCGTGGTCGCGATCGAGCCCTGGAATTACGGACTGATGGGCGCGCTGGCCTGCCTGACGATCATCCTCGGCCTCTACTGGGCGCCGATTATCGCGATCGCCAACCGGTCGCTGACTTTCTTCACCGGCTCGGCGTAACCGAGACCCCGGAGCGAAAGCTTAACGCGCGGCGGAGCGGGGGAGGGGGGCTTCCTGGCTGAGGCTGGCGCTGATCTCGCGATGGCGCCGCGTGAGTTCCTCGGGCATCGTCGGGCCGAGCTTGTCGAAGAACTCGCGGGAAGATTCCAGCTCGGCCTTCCATTCGTTGGCGTCGACGGTCAGCGCCTGCGCGAGCTGCTCGCGCGACACGTCGAGACCGGTCAGATCCAGGTCGTCCTGATTCGGCACGCCCCCGACCGGGGTCGCGATCGTGCGCACGCGCCCGTGAATCCGATCGAGCATCCACTTGAGCACGCGCAGGTTTTCGCCATAGCCGGGCCACAGGAATTTGCCGTCGCCGTCCTTGCGGAACCAATTGACCATGAAGAGTTTCGGTGGGCGGCTGATCGCCTTGCGTCCATCTCGAGCCAATGCGCGAAGTAGTTGCCCATGTTGTAGCCGCAGAAGGGCAGCATCGCCATCGGGATCGCGCCGCACCACTCCGACCTGCGCCGGCTGCCGCGGCCGTGGTCTCGGAGCCCATCGTCGCGCCCATCAGGACGCCATGCGTCCAGTCGGATGATTCCAGCACCAGCGGCATCGTAGTCGCGCGCCGGCCGCCGAATACGATCGCCGAAATCGGCACGCCTTCGGGATCTTCAGCATGCGGTGACAACGCCGGATTATTTCTCATCGGCGTCGTGAATCGGCTGTTCGGATGGGCCGCTTTGTCGGCGGGGTTGCCGATCCAGGGCTTGCCCTGCCAATTGATAAGGCCGCTCGGCGGCGCGGTCTCCATGCCTTCCCACCAGATATCGCCGTCGGGCGTCATCGCGACGTTGGTGAAGAGCGAATCATGCTCGACCATCTTCATCGCGTTGAGGTTTGAGCGCGTGCTGGTTCCCGGCGCGACGCCGAAGTAGCCGTTCTCAGGATTAATCGCCCACAGACGGCCGTCGTCGCCTATGCGCAGCCACGCGATATCGTCGCCGATCGTCGTGACGCGCCAGCCCTTGGCGGCCAGCGGCGCTGGCGGGATCAGCATCGCAAGGTTGGTCTTGCCGCAGGCGCTCGGGAAGGCGGCGGCCACGTAGGTGGTCTCGCCCTCGGGGCTGCGTGACTTCGAGGATCAGCATGTGTTCCGCAAGCCAGCCCTCTTTGCGGCCCATCCAACTCGCGATTCTGAGGGCGAAGCATTTCTTGCTCAGCAGCGCGTTACCGCCGTAGCCGCTGCCGACCGACCAGATCGCGTCGTCCTGCGGGAAGTGGCAGATCAGGCGCCGCTCGGGATTCAGATCGAGCGTGCTATGCACGCCGCGATTGAACTCGCCCGTCGCGCCGAGCATGTCGAGCGCCGCCTTGCCCATCCGGGTCATGATCCGCATGTTGAGGACGACGTAGATACTGTCAGTGATTTCGACCCCGACTTTGGCGAAGCGCGAGCCGAGCGGCCCCATCACGTACGGCACGACGTACATCGTGCGGCCGCGCATCGCGCCGTCGAGCCATCCGCGCAGCTTGCGATAGGTTTCCTCGGGCGCTGCCCAATTATTGGTCGGACCGGCTTCTTCCTTGGTGGGCGTGCAGATAAACGTCAGATCTCGGTGCGAGCGACATCGTTCGAGGTTCGAGCGATGGAGATAGCAGCCGGGGCGCTTGCTCTGGTTGAGCGTGATCAGGTCGCCGGTCCCGACCGCCTGCTCGGGTCAGACCCTGCCGCTCTTCGTCCGACCCGTCGCACCAGATGAATGCGATCGGGCTTGGTCAGGCGCGCGATCTCAGCGACCCACTGCGGCGAGCGCCGGCGGTTTCCTGGTGGGGCCGGAGGTCTCGACACTCAGTAAAAGGACTCCTTCCCAAGCGTCACAACTCACTCAACGCTTCATTAAGCGAATAACGCATAAAGACTCAATTCTACATTAGGATTAGAGAATCGCCAAGAGTGGAGCGATAAAATCATAGTGCCTTATCATATTAAGCATTGAAACTTCCCGACGCTGAGAGCTCACGTGAGCGTACGGCCAAAGAGACGCGACGGCCGAACTCAATACGCGGCGCTCTTGCGTGCGGCGGTGATCAGCCGCTCGATCTCCTCTTCGGTGAAGCCGGCGAGCAGCCGCGCTTCCTCGGCGATCGTGATGATCGGTCCCTCGCGGCCGCCGGACATCTTCTTCCGCTCGCCGCTTGCCGCGGAAGTTGAAAATGTCGTCGATGCTGTCCTGAAATTCCTGCGCGCGCTCGCAGCCGCTCGGGGTCGCCCTCGGTCAACTTGCGCATCCATTGCGAGCCCATCCGGACGTGAGTGATCTCGTCGGCGAGCACGTAATCGACCGCGCGCTCGATAACTTCATCGCCATTGCTGCTGGGCGATCTTGATGAGCTGATCGAAAACGTCGCAGGCCAGACCTTCTAGTCCGCGATTGATTCCCGCCACGCGGGCCGCCGGATCTTCGGCCTGGGTGCAGCGCCAGAGGATTTCGGTCTCGACGTAATCGCCCGGCTTAGCCGCCCAGATATTCAAGCAGACAATGGAAGATTTCGGTATGGCGCGATTCGTCCCAGACCTGGCGCGCCATATCGAGCTGGAATTCCCACGGCGCGTCGGGGAAATCGAAGAGGGTGCGGCCGGCGGCTTCCATCGCCTGCACTTCGCCGGAGAAGATTCCGTGCAGGCGCGCGCGCAGCGCTTCTTCGTCAAAGGGCATCTCGCGCTCGTCCAGTTCCTGTTCTTCGCGAATTTCCCGCGCTTTGCGCGCCGCGCAGCAGCACAAAGCGATCCTCGCGGGCCAGGCGGTCAACGGGTATGCATTCTTCCATGACGTTCCTCCGATTGACTCAGTACGCGGCGCTGCGCGACGCGGCGCGGATAATGCGTTCGATTTCGTCTTCAGTGAATCCGGCGAGCAGCCGCGCTTCCTTCGCGATTGTGATCGTCGCGTCGAAATCGATCTCTTTATCGGCCACCCGCTGCGGCACCTGCTTCGCATCTTCCTTGGTGGTGCGCCCGCCGCTGAAGTTGAACAGCGATTGTCGATATTGGCTTGAAAGTCCTGCGCCTTCTTGAGCCGCACGGGATCGCCCTCGGTCAGCTTGCGCATCCACTGCGAGCCCATCCGGACGTGCGTGATCTCGTCGGCCAGCACGTAATCGACTGCGCGCTCGATCACCGGGTCGCCCATCTTCTGCGCGAGCCGGATGATCTGCTCGAAGACGTCGCACGCCAGCCCCTCGAGTCCGCGATTGATTCCCGCCACGCGGCAGGCCGGATCATCGACCTGAGTGCACGACCACAGCACTTCGCTCTCGGGAAATTCGCCGAGGTATGAGCCGACGTACTCCAGCAGCTTCATGTAGATTTCGGCGTGGCGCGATTCGTCCCAGACCTGGCGCGCCATGTCGAGCTGGAATTCCCACGGCGCTTCGGGAAAATCGAACACCGAGCGGCCCGCGGCTTCCATCGCCTGAATCTCGCCGACGCGATCCCGTGCAGCCGGCCCTTGAGGAAGTCCTCCTCGTAAGGCATCGCGTTGAACGGCAGCAGCTTCTGATCGAGCCGCGCCTGCTGGATATCTTCGAGCGGCACCAGGATGTGATTCTCGGGGCGCGCGAGCTTGTCGACCGGAATGAATTTCTGCATGACGTTGGTTCCTCTTCTATTTGGTCCAGGCCGAGCGGCGGCCGGTGAGGTTGGTGGCCTCCCAGATCATCCAGCGGCCGTCCTGCTCGCCGAGCCGCACCTGAATCAGCATCGGCGCCGCGTCCGGGCCGATCAGCCGAGCTTTCACGTAGTAGTGCTGATTGGCCCGGGCCTGCCCGACTATCTCATGATTATTATACGCTCCCGCGCGCACACCGTGTGCGAGGGCGCCGGCGTCGGCGCGAGCCCGTTCGACGGCCATCGCCACCAATCCGGCGCAATCGCCCGCCGCAATTAGCTTCACGATCCGCTCGGATGCGGCCGTCACTCCGGGCGGTATCGGCAACGGTTGCGCAATCGGCTGCGGACCCATCACGTTGGCGCGATTTCCCAGGTCAGGCATTGCCGTTCCCCGAGCGGGGCAACACCGCGCTGAGCGGCGGGATATCACTCCACGGCGAGCGTTTAATACTCAAGTCCTCGACATCGACGATCTTCCAACCGTCGCCATGCCGGCTCCAGCGGATTTGCAGGACGACGTTGCCGCGCGCGCTGGCCCAGCGCACTTTAGCGACGTACTGGAAGCCGATTTTCGCGCGCGCGAGTACCTCGAACGATTCGAGTGGGCGCTTCGACTCGGCCGCGCCGATCGCGTCGTGCCAAGGCCCGCGGCCGCTCTCGGTTACGAACCGCTCCGCGGCTTCGCGATCGCCGCTCAAAACCGCGTGCGCATGGGCTTCAATCGCCTGATCAAGCTCTGCGACTACCTTTGGTTTTACCATCAGCTCCGCCCGAACTTCCGGTGTTCCTCGGCCGGCTCGCCAAAGCCGGTAACGCCACCCGACGCGGCGAGCAGCTCTTCGAGATGCGCCTGCCATTGCGAGGCCCGGCGATGCCTCTGCGGCGTATCGAGGAGATCATCCAGCAGCACCGAGCCGCGCTCGACATGGCGCTTCTCTTCGTCGACCAGCCGCGCGAGAATCCTGAGCGTCGGCGGCTCGTAGACCGGATTCGCCGCCTCGATATGCGCGCTGTAATGGGAAATCAGATGGGGCTTGAGCACGCGATAGATTCCGACCAGCCGCTCGATCGTGTCCTCCCACTCTTCCTTGTCCTCGATCGTGTTCATGAAGGTTACGAACTGATCGTTGGCCGCCTTCGAGACTTGCGCCTGGCTGCGCAACTCGCCCAGCCGCTTGCCGAAGGCGTCGGCATGCAGCGCGTCTTCATAGACCTGGCGCGCCATTTCGAGCTTGACCTGCAGCTCGGGCGTGAGCGCGATCCAGCCGGCCATCATGCGCATCATGCGCTCTTCGGCGTAGCGGTAATTCATGATGTAAGTGGCGCTCTGACGAACGCTGTAAACGCCGTCCATAGTGCGCCGGTCGTAAAATGCCATCGGATTGAAACTCCCGATCCCTCTAAGCTTCCGCGTCTGAAGTCTTGAGCGCCGCGCCGTCGCTCACGCCGGGCGCGAAGAAGCGGCCTTGCACCAGCGCGGCGATCTCGCGCCAGTAGGTTTCCATACCTGTGCCCCTCAGAAAGCCGCCGCCCGTGGCCCATCCGGCGCACAGCGCATGGATCGCCTCGACGATGCTGCGCAGGTCCTCGAAGTGAATCACGCCCAGGCTCCGACCGCGCTCCAGCACCTCCATCACCACCGAGTTGTATTGCGCCGCGACCTTGTCGAACGTGGCGCGATAGCGCGGGCGGCGGGCCAGATAGCGCACCTCATGATGAAGCACGGTGAAAGCCTGCCGATAGCGGTCGATCACGCTCAGGATCGCGCGCATCACCTCGAGCAGCTCGCGGCGCGGATCGCCGCCGGTGCGCTCACGAATATCGGGCAGCGCCTCGCTGAGCTCGTCCACCATCGATTCCGCCAGCAGCACCAGGATGTCGTCCTTGCCGTGGAGATAGAGATAGATCGAGCCGGCGGCGATGCCGGCCTCGTCGGCGATTTCTTTCACGGTCGCTTCGTGAAACGACTTGCGCGCCAGCACGCGCGCCGCGGCCAGAAAGATCTGGCGCCGGCGCGACTTCACCAGCACTTCGTCCTGCGACTGGCTTCTCAGCGCGATCGGCATAGCTAATTGTGACCGGCGCCGAGCGCGGGGCGCTCCGGCGCCGCAGCGTCGACCAATGAATGAACGTTCATTTTGTACACTTTCTGATCTAGCCTGCCCGCGCCGTTGAATCAAACGCTTCGCCTCGCAGTGGTCGGCGCGGTATTCTGTCGCGGTCGATGCTTGTTCTGGATTGGCCTGGGGGTGAAATTTATGGGGTCCGAGAAGAATTTTCAGAAGGAAACCGCCTTCGAGCGAATCGCCAACCGGACCTTCGGCGCGCTGGTGCGGCTGGGGATCGGATTGGGCCACAGCTACCTGCTCGAAGTGCGCGGACGCAAAAGCGGCAAGACCTTCACGACGCCGGTCAACCTGCTCGAATTCAACGGGCGACGTTATCTGGTCGCGGCCCGCGGCGAGACCCAATGGGCTCGCAACACGCGCGCGGCCGGGCGCGTCGCGCTGCGCAAGGGCAGCCGCCGTACGGAGTTCCAGGCGCGCGAGGTCGCCCCGAAAGACCGGCCGCCGATCCTGAAGGAGTTCCTCAATCGGTTCGCCACCAGCGTGAAGCGCTTCCACGAGGTGCCGCCCGGCTCCCCGGCCGAGGCTCACGCGCCATACGCCGATCGCCATCCGGTGTTCGAGCTGATCGAGGTGTGAGCGTCCCGAGACTTCCTCTGTCTGGCTCCCTCTCCCATTGAATGGGAGAGGGTGGGGGTGAGGGACCGACCGAAGATTCTGACTCCAAAGAAAGCAAGTTCGTTGCGCCGCTCCCTTCCAACACGATCGATCTGATATTTTAGAGAGGTGGCAAGCGACGCCGATCGCGCGGGGCCGGGAATGAGCGATCTCCGGATCTGCGCCGGCTTCCGGCTGCGCGCCGGAGAGCCGGACGACAACGGCGACGACAATCGCTCCGGACAAGGCGGCACCGTGACGGAGCGGCGCACCCGCGTCCAGCCCAAGACCAGAACCAAAAAGCCGCCGCTGTTCAAGGTCATCCTGCTCAACGACGATTACACGCCGATGGAGTTCGTGGTCGAGATTCTCAAGATGGTCTTCAACAAGCCGCATGCCGAGGCGACCCGGATTATGCTGCACGTCCATCAGAACGGGATGGGCATCGCGGGCGTCTACCCGTTTGAAATCGCCGAAGTCAAGGTGCGGACGGTCGAGGAACTGGCCCGCGAGAACTTGCATCCGCTCAAGTGCGTGATGGAAAAGGAATAAGGCGACGGCGATGGGTTCGTCAGGCGTAATGATCAGTCGCGAGTTGCAGGTCACGCTGCAGCTCGCGATGCAGGAAGCGGTGGAACGCCGCCACGAATACGTCTGCCTGGAGCATCTGCTCTATGCGATGCTCCACGACGTCACCGCCACCGACGTGCTGCGCAACTGCGGCGCCGACCTCGCCGCGCTGCGGACCAAGCTCAAGAAGTTCCTCGACGAGCAGATCGAGAGCGTGCCGAAGGGCCGCAACTTCCAGCCCCATTACGCGCCCGGCGTGCAGCGCGCGCTGCAGCGCGCCGCGCTCCATGCGCAATCGGCAGGACGCGAGGAGATCAACGGCGGCGGCGTGCTGGTCGCGATGTTTCACGAGAGCGAGTCTCACGCGATCTTCTTCCTGCAGGAGCAGGGTGTGACGCGCTTCGATGTAGTCAACTTCATCTCGCACGGAGTTTCCAAGGTCGGCGCAGAGCCCGAGCATGAATCGCCCGACGGTGAAGAGGAAGTAGGCGAGGGCGGCGAAGCGGACGGCGAGCGCAAGCTTTCGCCGTCGAAGGCGCTGAACACCTATGCGCTCAACCTGACCGAGAAGGCCGCCAAGGGCTCGATCGATCCGCTGATCGGGCGCGAGAAGGAACTCGAGCGCGCGATCCATATCCTGCTGCGCCGGCGCAAGAACAATCCGGTCTTCGTCGGCGAGGCGGGCGTTGGCAAAACCGCGCTGGCCGAGGGGCTCGCGCTCGCGGTCCATCATGGGAAAGTGCCCGAAGCGCTCAAGAACGTGGAGATCTACGCGCTCGACATGGGCGCGCTACTCGCCGGCACGCGTTTTCGCGGCGACTTCGAGCAGCGGCTCAAGGCGGTGATCAAGGCGGTGCAGGGCAACTCGCATCGCATCCTGTTTATCGACGAGATCCACACGATCGTCGGGGCAGGCGCCGCGTCCGGCGGCACGATGGACGCCTCGAACCTGCTGAAGCCCGCGCTCGCGTCGGGCGAGCTGCGCTGTATCGGCTCGACCACCTATCAGGACTACAAGCGCTCGCTCGAAAAGGACAAGGCGCTGGGCCGCCGCTTCCAGCGGATCGACGTGCTCGAACCGAGCCCGGAAGAAGCGGTGCAGATCCTGAACGGCCTGAAATCCTACTACGAGAAGCATCACAACGTCCGCTACACGTCGCCCGCGCTCAAGACCGCGGTCGAGTTGTCGTCGCGCTATATCAATGACCGCTTCCTGCCCGACAAGGCGATCGACGTGATGGACGAAGCAGGCGTGGCGGCGCGGCTGCGCGGCAAGGGGCTCGACGCGGTCACGGTCGGCGTGCGCGATATCGAGCGCACAGTGGCCCGCATGGCCAAGATTCCCGAGCGTACCGTGTCGGCGTCGGATCGCGAGCGCCTGCAGACGCTGGAAGCGGACCTGAAGCAGGGAGTCTTCGGGCAGGACGCGGCGATCGACGCGGTCGCGCGCGCGATCAAGCTCGCGCGGTCGGGCCTGGGCCATCCGGATCGGCCGGTAGGCGCGTTTCTGTTCGCGGGCCCGACCGGCGTCGGCAAAACCGAAGTCGCGCGCCAGCTCGCGAAGGTGATGGGTATCGAGTTCCTGCGCTTCGACATGAGCGAGTACATGGAGCGCCATACGGTCTCGCGCCTGATCGGCGCGCCGCCGGGCTACGTCGGCTTCGACCAGGGCGGTCTGCTCACCGACGCGATCAACCGCACGCCGCATTGCGTCCTGCTGCTCGACGAAATCGAAAAGGCGCATCCTGACTTGTTCAGTATCCTGCTCCAGGTGATGGATCACGCGACGCTGACCGACAACAACGGGCGCAAGGCCGACTTCCGCAACGTGATCCTGGTGATGACCACCAACGCGGGCGCGCAGGAGTTGGGGCGCTCGATGATCGGGTTCGGGACCAACCTCACTTCGGGCAATCCCACCGCCGTGCTCGAGCGGATGTTCAACCCGGAGTTCCGCAACCGGCTCTCGGCGACGATCGAGTTCGCGCCGCTGACGCCGCCGGTCGTGGCGCGCGTAGTCGACAAGTTCATCGCCGAGCTGGCCGAGCGGCTGGCGAAACAGAAGGTCCAGCTCGAAGTGTCGGCCGCAGTGCGCGAATGGCTGGCGGGGCGCGGCTACGATCCCAAGTTCGGCGCGCGTCCACTCGGGCGGCTCATCGAGAACGAGATCGGGCGCGCGCTGGCCGACGAAATCCTGTTCGGCCGCCTGTCGAAAGGCGGCACCGTGTCAGTGGATCTGGCCGACGGCGCGCTGACGTTCTCTTACGCCGAAAATCCCGCCCCCGCGCCCGCCGCCGCTGACTAGCCCGTCGGTTCTGGCCAAAACTCGGCGCCCCGGCGGCGCTCAGTCCGTGCGAATCCGAAATCTAGCGGAGCGCTGCGATCCACTGCACCCCTCGCTCCGCCCAACCGACCCGGTGAGCGGGGGACGATCCAGACGCGGCGCGCGCCGTGTACTTCCGGCAGAAATAGAAACAGTGGCCCGTGTTACAGGGCGCGGGCGTGGCGCGCAAAGACAGCGTGCCGTTGAGCACGTTGCCGAGCGCGGTTCTGGTGCTGCAGCGGAACACGTCACCATTGGGCTGGATGCGGACGAAGCTCTGACCGGCGGCGCACATTTTTCCCCGAAAGGACGGGATCGCGTCCAGGACCGCTTCGTCCGCCGCGAGGTCGATACTCGGCCGCTCGGGCATCCGCGCTAACAACTCGCGGTTGGCGGCTTGTGCCCGTGCGGAAAAATCGCGGAACTGCCGGCGCTCCGGGTCGGTATACGCGTTCGGATAGACTCGACCCTCATAGATCCCGTTGAGGATTTTTGGCAAAGGCGTGAGACCAGTTGACCGCAGCCGTTCGATGACGGCGTCGACCTGGCCGAGCACTTCGGGCGTCGCGACCACCGAAATGAAAATGGAAAATCCGCGCGTATGCAGGAGTTCAGCGTGGCGGATAAAGTTCGGAAATCCGTCGCGATCGCCGCGTTCGGTATAGTGCAGTCCCGCGTTGATGAAGCTGACCCGGGTTGGATCGACGCGATGGGCGAATTCCCGGATCGAGGGATGAGTCAGATTCGAGTTGAGCGAGAGGTAATGGCGCCGGCTCAAGCGCTCGCAGAACTCCGCAAATTCGGGATAGATGCACGGCTCACCGCCGGTGAGATGGAGCTGCCAGGTCAGGTCGGTCGCGTCGAAGGCGCGTTGCCATCGGGCCGGACTCGCGAAGACTCGCAGCTTCTCGCCGAGTTGCTGCTCGGGAACGAAGCAATACGCGCAGCGATAATTGCAGGTATTGAGGAGGACCCAATCGGCCTCGATATCGTATCGCACTGGCTCCCGCCCTCCGCGAGGCCCCTTCGCAATTGGTCGGGGCGGCCGGATTTGAACCGGCGACCACACGCACCCCAAGCGTTACCGAGTCAAATTCGCCAGTATCGCTTGGCTATCGCCCGATATGCAAACAACGCCTGTGCGCCAAGGGGTTTCTCACCCTCGCGCGGACCGGGCGCCCGATACTGAGCGATGCCAGTCCTGACCGAGAGTCCCCACAAAAGTCCCCACAATTTCCCGAGGGGATGGAGGCCGCGCAGCCCTCGCGCGCAACTCAAAAGCGGCGCTACTCTCTGCGTCTGGCCGGCGCGGATGTGCGTGGCGCCCGGCGCCCTCGAAAAACCCCGCCGCTTAGAAAAACTGGCATGTGTTCATCAACCGGTTTTTCTATCGCACGGTCGCGAGGAGTCACGGTTTCGGCCCGAAACCCGGCGGCGCCATTGACGCAGTTCCCCCTCGACGAGTAGGCTTTAGGTGAGGGGTTTCCCAGCCTGCTCTAGACTCGGCTCGCCTCGATTCAGAAGACTCAAAGCTTAATAGCCGGGCTATACGAGAGTAGGAGCGAACAAGAAAGGCGAATCGCCCAGCGCGAATCGTCCCCAGGATTTCGGACAGTCTCGACCACAGATGCGAGCACCTTGCGCGCGGAAACCTTGCCCTTCGCGATAGGCCCGGAAACCGCCCTGATCGCTAACCTTCCATTCGGCAGTTTCGCGAGCCGCGCGGAGTCACGCCGACCGAACCTCGCGGGTCCCGTCCGGGAAGGCGGCCGGGCGCACGCTTTTCCGGGCGTGCGGGTCCTCCAAGCGGTGTTGAAGCCGTCCATCGACCAGACTCTTATTTTCAGTCCGAGTGGCTGTTTTTGGACACGAGTGGCCGGTTTGCCGCGATCCGGGGAGCTTGAACGGTCCTGTCGATTGCGCTAGAAACCCGTCTACAAGCGGGGCAGGCGATCCTCGAGCAGGAGACTCCCTAAAAATGCCGACCGTGGATGTAATTGACGAACGGGTCAAGGAATTCCTGGCCAACAATCCGCAGGTTGTTCGCGCCATGGAGGCTTGGGCGAAAACGTCCGCGCAGTATGAAGAAGACAATTGGGCAATCCCTTCTGATGCCGGTCGCTTATAGCGGCACGTCGGCCGTCGCCGCGCCAGCCCTGCAACCCCCTCAGACTCGCCGCTAGACCGACTTGCCTCCGGCATCTTTCGGTAAGGTCCTGAATGAGATAAACCAAGCCATTCAGGCTTCGGGACCGGCCGGTCTCGATAACGTGCGGCGCGAAAAAATCGCCGCAGTCACGAAAATATCTGGGCGTCCCCTTGTTCTCTACGCCACAGCTTGTTTGACGGGGAAGCCGATACCAGATTCGATGTTAATCATCGAGCCGTCCGACAAGCTCGGCTTCCGCGAGGTAACCGCAAACGTTGGAGGCAACGTTCTTGACGTTGTCCTTCACAGCCCCGGCGGCATGTCCGATGCCACCGCCGCGATAGTCGACTTACTTCGCGCCAAGTTCAACCACATCAGATTCATTGTACCCTTCTACGCGAAGAGCGCAGCTACGATGCTTGCTCTGTCGGGCAACGAAATCCTGATGACGGAGGCTGCGGAGCTGGGGCCGATTGATCCCCAGATGCCAGTCGTTCTTCCTAACGGCGTCAGAATGTATTCGCCTGCGTACGCGCTCAAAAAACAATACGAACTCGCGCAGCAAGAAGTGAATGCAGACCCCGGCAAAATGGCTGGGTGGCTTGCGACGCTTTCGCATCCTTCTCGACTCCTCGAATGCGACCTTGCTATCGACCAGTCCCGAACGTACGTGAGAACATGGCTCAAAACTTATATGTTCGACGGACATACCAATTCCGCGACCCTCGCGGACGACACTGCTGTATACCTCAGTGACCATTCGCAATTCCTGTCCCACGGATATCCGATTAAGTGGAACCATCAGCGACTTTCGCAGGTACGGATTTTCCTGACGTTATCGGTGAACCAGCAACTTGACGATGCGATTTGGGAGCTATATTGCGCCCTTGATTTGACCTTCCAAATGACGGCCTGTGTCAAACTCTTTGAGAACAGCTTAACGCCCGCAGATTGTGTGGCTCGATTGGTGCAGGTTCAAGTACAGCTAACGCCCCAGCCGGTTCAGCCTACCGCTCCGCAACCGCAGCCCCCGCCGCAGCCTAGTACTCAACGTCCTTGAGTTCCCCCTCTCCGCGCCCGAAAAAGGGCCGTTCCTGCCTGGAGCGGTTCAATCTTCGATGCGCATGTCCTCGCGCCCGTTTACCCGCCTGTGGCTCACGGCATTGGGAATCCCGCGCTGTGTTCTGGATCTTGCGCATCAACATGGTAGCGCTTCCCAAACGGACACGAAAAACACGCCGGCAAGAAATATGGCGACAGGTACGTAAAAGTAGAAGCCGTGCGGGCTCAACTTGTGGTCGCTTCGCTGACCAAACATTTCTTCGATCTTAGTGCTCAACCAGATAGTATCGCCGCTTTCCTCTTCGATTTTCCGCAACGCATTGACGGCACCGTGCAGCAGCCGGCTGTAGTAACAAACGTCGATCCGCCACAGAGTGCACCAGGCAAAGAACAAGAGTAAGGAAACTGCGGCGACCGCGGGCCCACGGCTCCGAGCCTGAACCCTTCACCAGAAAGCTCGCGGCGGTTACAATTGTCGCGATACCACCAAGCGCCTGCGTACCGAGCCTTGATCAGGAGCTCATTGAAATGCATGGCAACGTCCTCGTACTTGCTCCACAATCTGGATCGCTCTTCAGGGCTCATATCTTTCTCCACCACTGACTCGACCAAGGCGTCGAACGTGGGCATCGCCCGGATCGAAGCGCTTTGGTCTTCATGGCATGCAGGCTTGGCCGGGGTGGTTCGCCCAGTATATTACGCAGCTTTGGACGGGCGTGATGAGCGGCTTGGACAGCCCCAGCAGTTCGCTCACGCTGTTGCCGGAGCTGTTCGCCGTCCATACGTTGCCCGATCCGTCCAGCGCTAGCGAGACGGGGTAGTTGAACGCCGCGCCAGCGGGGGCGAAGTTGAGGCCGGCGGTGTAGCTGCTGCCCGCCGTCAGATCGCCCACGCTGTTGCCTTCATTCGCCACAAAGACGTTGCCGGAGCCGTCCAGCGCGATCGAGGTGGGGTCGTTGAATGCTGCGCCAGCAGGGGTGAAGTTGAGCGCGATCTCCCATCCGTCGGGCGCCGCAGTCAGCGAGGGGCTGAACGGGGTACTCGCCGCCGCCAGTTCGTAGAGCGCGCTGACGTTGTTCGCCGGATTGGCGACTATATGGTACGCGGCCCCCAGTGTGTCGGTGATGGTCGGAATCCCGGAGCACGAAGCGCCGTTATAGGTGTCGCCCGGGGTCGCATCGCAGAGCAGTGCTGCGCAGGCGCTCGACGCCGGTCCCGTGCTCTCAACGCATCCGGCCAGGATGTTGGCCAGCGTATTCAGCCGGTCCAGGCCGTCGCAATTCGGCGGCGGCGAGGACGCGGCGCAGGCGGCCGCGGTCGGCAGGAAGCTCGACGGATCACCGCTCACTGAGACGGTGCGCGCGTTCACGTCTGCCAGGTTGGCGAGTCCGGCGTACGCGTTTCTCAGCGCGATCGTGTTGGTAGACGGCGCGCCGATGGTATGCCCGCTCGAATCGAAGAACTGCGCAAGCGCCCACGCCGCCGCGGCGGCGGTCAGCTCGTTAATCGTGACGTTGGTCGAAGTCGAAAGGCTGTTGCACGGCCCAAGCGCCGCCGTCAGCCCGATCGCGGGATTGGCGCCCGATCCCACATTGCCTCCGCTCGCGGTGACGTAGGTCTCCGGGTTTCCTGCCGGGCAGGTGTACGAAGCGAGCGTAAAGGTGCCGTCGGCATTCGTCGTAGCCGTCCCGATCGGGGTGGCGGCCGAGCCATAGCCGGCGGTGCCCGCTGCGTACAGCGTGACTGAGGAATTGGCTATCGGTATGAGGCCCCCCAGCACCTGACCGCAAATGCCCGAGGTGCACGGTGTTGCTGTCGCCGTGGGCGTTGGTGTTGGTGTTGGAGTCGGCGTCACAGTCGGGGCTGGCGTGGGTGTGGGAGTTGGCGTCCCCGCAGCCTGGGTCGGTGTCGGAGTGGGTGTAGGGGGCGGCGGAGCTGGCGTGGGTGCCGGGGTCGGGGTCGGGGGGCGCACCTCCGGTACGAACGCTACCCCGGACAATGACACCGTCTGTGGACTATTCGTGCCGGTGTCCTTAATGGTGAGGGTGCCGGTCACCGTCGTGCCCTTGAGCTTCGCCTTGACCGGACTGAACGTGATCGAGACCTCGCAACTGCCGCCGCTGCCCGCGAGCGTGCCGAGGCAATTCTGGCTGGCGCTGTATATGGTTCCGGTGGTCGCGATATGGCTGATCTCAATTGCGACCTTGGTCTTGTTGGTCAGGGTCACCGTCTTGGCAACTGAAGTGCCGACTTGGACTCTGCCGAAGGAGAGCGCACGGGGCTGGTATTTCAGAGTGCCGCGAGCGGGCTTGCGCTCGGGATTGTCTGAGCCGGCCGCAAAAACCGGTAGTGTCCTAATCTCGATTCGCGAATGACCGAACCCCGCGTGCGCCGCGCTGCGCGATCTGCCATGATAGCCGTATGCGTAAGCGGTCACGAAAGCATGAACCCGAGGACATAAATCAGATCGCGGGCCGGATGGCGCGCCACGTCATCAATGAGACCGAAGGGCCGGACCTGAGCGACGCTGCGACGCGGAGCAGCTTGGCGCGAGCGCTGGGCAGGCTGGGCGGCCTCAAGGGTGGACCGGCGCGGGCGGCAGTAATGACCAAAGAACAGCGTCGCGAGAGCGCCAGTAAAGCTGCACGGGCACGTTGGAGCAACCGTGAAAGGTGAACCGCGCATTGATTTTGGCGAATCTTCGGCGAAATGTGAAAGATCAGCCCATTGCGCTTCTCTTGATTCGGGGTATAATAACGGCGTTATTCGGCGTGTAGGCAAACGCGACAATCTGTAGAGGGACTCCAATGATGACAGACACAACCGCGTTTGAAATTCCACCGCTCAGCGATGCTCTATCGCTGGAATACAAGCTGCAATACGGTTGCGCCAGCCGGGATCTGAATATCGCGGATGTCGTGAATGATCCCGTTCGTGCGGGCGTATGTCGCATCTTTGGTCTGGGCTTCGAGAAAGAGCTTCTCGATGTCGGCCTGCTTGAGCGACGTATTGTCACTGATGATCTTTCCGATACGTTGCTGGTCGTTCTTAATCGAATCTAACCTTTCTCGCAGATTTTTCTCCTCAAGTCGGATTTTGTCGGTGATATCGAACCCGACACCATGAAACATGAAGGTCGCGTTCGGGCAGCAGTATCGCTCCTGCCCTGCGAGAAAGATGGCGTTTCCAATGGAATTCACGCTACCCGAATTGTGCACGATGAGCTGAACGGCATCGATTTCAGGAAGTTGTATAGAGCGATGCCGTGCATGACACTCCCGCCAGGTGTCGTGAGCATCAAATAGATTTCATCGACTTTTTGCGCGACTTGCTGGGCGAGAACCGCCATAAGCGATTCCACGGTTTTGGGAACGATCTCCGCCACGAAGGATACGTAAACCCGACTTGGCGGAGGTGGCGGGGTAGTTGGCGCTGGTGTTCCTGTTGGTGTTGCGGCCATTATTTATTTCTCCTGAAAATTACGCTGCCTTCTTTGATTTTAGGACGGCCATCACCGTGAAGTGGTGAAGGCCGACTACTTTTGCGATCTCGCCGGGCTTCTTTCCTGCCGCATTTAGTTTTCCGATCTGCTCAATCTGCTCTGGCGTCGGTTTGGACGTGGCGGGTCTTGCCGCCGCTGCTTTCGGGCTGGCGGTTGCTTTCGCCTTTGACCCTTTTGGTCGCCCCCGTTTCCGGCCCTTTTTGCCTTGTGCGGCTGCCTCAACCTTGTCCTTGCGCATTCCGGGGTACCATTCAGACAATCCCCATTTTCCTTGGACCTGAACAAGGTCTCCGTCCGTTCGCTTGATGCGCGTGAGGGTTGCGCTGACGGTGCCTGTCAAATCTTTTGCGGTACTGAGCAAACCGCCATCGTTCAACGCCTTCGTGATTTCGGTCAGACTCATCGGGTGCTTCATAATCTTTAGGCACTTCCGAATGGCATCGGGGATGCTCTGGCCGAAAAACGAATCCGATCGATCTCGCCCGGCGCGCCTGTCCGATCCGGTGGAGTGCCGAGCGTAGCGTCTGTCTGGCCCTCGACGCTCTTTAGGCTCAACCACTGTTCGAGTCCGGTGATGGCGCTGTCCAGCGCCATCCTCTTCGCCTTCATGTCCGAAAGAACCGCCCCATAATCAATTTCGCCGTTAGCCATCGCGTTGCCTCCAGAGAGCCCGCCTGCTATAAAAAGCAAGCGGGAGTAGTGTGAAAAGAGCCGGGGCGGGCGTCCCGCCCCGGAGTTGAGCACCGGTTCCACCGGGTTCAACTATCATCTACCTCACCTCCTCCTCGTGGCGGGTCGGTCCTGGGTTACTCCGGCCAAAGAGTGAAGACCCAGGACCGCCCTCTCTTCCACAATCCTTCTAATATCCGCCCGCGCCGTCTGGATCAAGCATTCGTAGGGACGATCTTAACAATTTCTCTCCACAACCGGACCGTGCCCAGCTTTCGCGACGCATCGAACCGAATCTACAGACCCCTTTGTACTTCTTCACTAATGTAGAAAAACCGGGGCATTTATGGGGGGATTGACAATGCCCGACCGGTCACGCATTATATATTGTATGTATACGTTAAGCATGGACCAGCGCTGTCGGGTGATTGGGGCTTTGGTAGAGGGCAACAGCATTCGCTCGGTTGAACGCATGACCAGAATCCATCGCGATTCGATCATGCGGCTCATGGTTCGCGTGGGGAACGGATGCGCGCGATTTGATGGATCGCGAAATGCGGAACCTCAACTGTCAGCGGCTTCAACTGGACGAATTGTGGGCATTCGTCGGCATGAAACAGAAGCGGGCGTCGTCTGCTTCCTGAGCGTGGTGAATTCGGAGACGCCTACACTTTCGTTGCGCTCGATGCCGACACGAAACTGGTTCCCTGCTTTCACGTCGGTCGGCGGACTTGGAACGACACGTCGATTTTCATCGATGATTTGCGGTCGCGCATCGTAAATCGTCCGCAAATCAGCACAGACGCATTCCCGGCCTTACTACGGAGCGATCAGGCGGGCCTTCAGGAATCCAAGGTGGACTACGCGCAAATCATCAAAGTTTTCGCTTCGGAGATTGAACACAGGGCGTGGGCGTTACTCTCCGCCCAGTATGGTGCAACAGCGAGCGGGAGGTGCTTATAGGCAGCCCTAATCGCGAGCATTTCATCTCGACTTCAGTTACGTCGAGCGGCAGAACCTGAGCGTCCGCATGGAGAACAAGCGATTCGCCCGTTTGACGCTGGCTTTCACAAAAAAGCTGGCGAATCTGAAAGCGTCGGTCGCGCTCCACTATGCCCATTACAATTTCGTGCGTATCCATCGGACGCTGCGCTGTACGCCCGCGATGGAAGCCGGGGTCGCGAATCGGCTATGGTCGGTCGAGCGAATTGATTGAAGCTGCGGAATCCGAGGAAGGCATAGCCGCCTAGCGGAGTTTTGCGGGTATCGCAGACGGGACAACTTGATGAAAGATCGAATGACCAAAGAACAAAAACGGCGAAGCGAAGCTGCGCGCCTTGGCTGGAAGAGGCGACGCGAGAAACGGCGAAAAGACGACGAGAGAGAGAAAGTACGCGAGCCAGAACTTCACAGATGGCAAAGGCCGGATCGTGCAGCGCATAAGGCTTTGCCTGACGATTGGTTCCGTGAGCAGGACTGAGCTTTTGAAATTAGGACACTGCCCAAAAACCACGCTCGATTGCAGGAGGCTAACCAGGAGCGCAACCGCACCGGCCACCCTGAGGCGCTGAAAGAGGGCACTAAATTCCACGTCTACGCACGGTGCCGAGGACAGGCCAAATTCGAAATTTGCCCAGCCTCCGCACAGTAGAACAGACGCTCTGCTTTTGCACGAGATACACTTCGCTGCGTAGCGGGTCGGAAGGGGATAACGATGCTCCAGTCTGGATCGCCCCGAAGCACGCGGGCGAAGTAGCTCGGGGCCGGTTCCCTCTCGGCGATCCCGCGAAACTCCGCTGCGAGTTCTTCCACCGTCCAGCCGGCGATCTTGGCCATCGCCGCAAATTGGCGGTACATCACACCCTCAGCCAGCTCCCTCATCGCTGCTACTCCCCCGAGCTCTCTTCGCTGCGCCACCCGTCGTTGCGCGCGTGGCGATCGATTTCGTCATCCTCGGCGGCGGTCATTTGGTTATCGGAAGTCGTCTGAGTGCCCGAGGCCAGCGAACCATTATGCGGTTGGCGGACTTCGTTCGAGTCCTTCTCCGGCGAGGGTTCCGACGATCTCCGCCAAACCTGTCCGTGCTTCTGGAGTTCGAGGTCGGTGGCGGACTTCGAGGCGCCATCGGCGTCGGGAAGTTTCAGGTACCAGACTCCCGCGAATTCTCCCTTTGCCTTGAACGACTCGACCCCCACTTCCGCCCGCGCCCGGTCGAGCGTTCTTCCGCTGAGTCCTCGGATTTGTGCGGAGCGTTTCACCTCGGCTGTCGCCCTTGGTCCGTCCGCGAGAATTTCCCGAAGGAAATCTTTGGCATCTTCGATGCTGCCATGCCGCTCAGTTTCAGGGTCGCGGAGTAGGTCGCGCGCAGAGACATCGGCGGAACCTTCGATCCACTCGACATGCGCAACCGCATCGCCCCCGCTCTGGACCAGCCGGAAGGCGAGTGACTTTGGCATTGGCGCGAGGTTATTTTTGACGGGAGCGAAAATGCGACGTTTCTCAGGCTCGGGATCGTGCGGGTCGATCCCCACTAGAAAGGCCGCGCGAGCCGCGGCGGTGATTCCGATCGAACCCCCGCCCCGGTACATTGGGTTTGAGCCTCCCGACTTGTTCAAGTGACGGACTACAACCAGCGCGACGTTGGTGCGCTCAGCCATTGCGGCCAGGGCGGCCAGGACTCTCCGAATATCCTGATCCCGATGGGAGTCCACTTTCCCGCTGAGAAAGGCGCTCAACGGGTCGAGGACTACCAGAGTGGCGCCTATCTCTCTGAGCGTGCTTTCAATCAATGGAATGTCGTCGGGTAGTGTCAGCAAGCGCGGTCCATCGTCGCTTTCGAGCGTCAGCGACGCGACGACAACCCGGTCGAGGTTTGCGCCGGCCGCTTCCAGGCCGGGCCTGATCGTCGCGGCCGGATCGTCCTCCGCGCTGAAAATGATCGCTGTTGCCTGTCCGCAGGGTTCGCCGTCGGGAAAGGTGCGACCGCTGCTCACACGGGTAGCTAGATCACGAGTAAGAGTGGATTTTCCACATCCGGGATCACCGTCTATGACGGTCAAGGTGCCACGCGCGATGTGCCCCGGCCAGAGCCAGTTAATCGGACGCGGCTCAATGGCGCTCGCGCGCTTGCCGATGACCGGCTGCGCACTCGATTCGGGTTTCGCAGCAGCGTCCATCGCGGCCAAGTCGGACCCCAGATTTTCGAGGTATTCAGACTCGGACGGCAGTTTTCCCACGGTGCTTCACCACGTCCGTCGCCACGCGTTGAATGACCTCCAAGACGACTCGATCGCTCACATGCCACGGCACAATTTTCGACCTCGGCACCGCGCGCGCTACCGCTAGGATCAGCTCATCGCGCCGCCCGTCACGCGAAATCGGTTCTGCTCGGGCGCCAATGATTCGCCCAGCCTCGTTCGTGAGGTTCCAGCGCAAGCGCGCCAGAATCATCCGGCGCTCAAAGGCGCAGTCCGAAATGTGGTCATCGCTCATCGCGCGTCGCGCGCGGGCAGAGTTCCGCGTTCGATGAGTTTCTCCAGCTCGCGTTCACTTATGCGGCGCGCGCGGCCGATTTTAACCGAGGCGATTTTCCGCGCGGCGGCCCAGGTTCTTATGGTGATAGGTGCCAATGCCAACCGCTCGGCACACTCATTGATCGTCAGCAATCGTTCCTTATTTGCCATTTCCATACCTTCCGAAAGTTGACAGGATGACTTTCCTCATATATTTACATTGATGAATAGATATATAAGGGAATAAGCTGCGGCTGGTGTTCGATTGAGCTATCCGCAACTTTCCGCAACTCAGGAGCAACATGGACTGGCCGCGAACCCATTTTTCGTCTGACGCCATGCACTGGTGGCGAGCCAACTGGCAAGCATTGCCGGCGCAGGGAGCAGTCCGGGAAATCTCCGCAGAAATAGAGACAACGCCCGTTACGAAAAGAGCGATCTCTCCGGGAGACTTTGCCTGGGTGATGACGGAGACAGACGAGTGGGCGCCGTGCGTCGCAATTGAAAGCGATAGCACTGAGGACTTCTACGATATTGACGCTGCCTACGAAGAAGCGCGGATCAGTCTCGATCCTTCACTCTCGCCGCACGGCGCTTTCCGGGCTCTTGAGCATGGAAACCATGCCGCCGCGGTCGAGTTTACAAACCGCTTTGGCTTGCTCTCACTCCCAGTACCCGGACCCAGCCTGCACGGGGGGGCGTGCGCACCGTTCTTTCGGGTACGCGATCGAAGGTGGATGAATCTCGACCACTTCTGGTCGAGACACGCGCGCTACGTCGCGATCTCCGCGCTCTGGGAACCGTACTCGGGCTCCGGTCCGGGGACGCTGCCTCAGGCGTGGGCCCAACTGATCGCCCGCCTGGATGAAATCAACAAGCTAGGGCCCAGCCTGTTGGATTCGACCGAGCAACGTCAGGGTGCTGACCTGGAAAGACTTCCCCATCTATGCGGACAAGAACGCCCTGAGAGAGTGGCTACGCCATCCGGGCCGGCAGGGATTAATGCGAAGCATGATCCTCGGCACCGTCGAGCGCGAAATCAATTTGCACGCGAGCGACTGTCAACCTTGGTGGCATCGGATCGAGAAGAGCGGAAAGATCGGCTTTGCGCTGGCCCTTAGCACGATGTCTCTGTGGGCCGCGATCTGGCAGCTCTTCGCCCGCGACACCCTCGGCGTCGGCTGGCGCGTCTGTCCTCACTGCAACAAAATTTTCTATCCGCCCCGCAAGGACAGGTTCTACTGCACGCCCGAGATTCAGCAGCATCAATCGAAACGAGCTTGGGACAAAAGGAAGCGAAGGCAAGATCGGCGGACCAAAAAGGAGCGACGACGATGAGCGTATACCGACGCGGCAAGAAGTGGTGGTTCGAGTTCGAGTTCAACGGCTCGCGCATCCGGGAGTCCGCGCGCACGGCCTCGAAGACAATCGCGAAGCGGGCAGAACTACAGCGACAGCGCGAGCTTGAGCTTGGGGTCAACGGCCTCAAGAAGCGCGAGCTTCCGCCACTGTTTTCGGTCGCGGCGCAGAAATGGCTCGACTCGAAAACGGCGCTGACGCCGCTCGGACGCGCGTACTACAAGCAGTATGTCGGTAAGCTCAAAAAGTACTTCGGAAACTGCCTTGTGTCGGACATCATGGCCAGCGACATCGCGGCCCTGCAACGCAAGCGGAAAGGCGAGGGACTTTCCGGCCGTCAAGTGAATTGCGAAGTCGCGACGCTGCGCGCGATTCTGCGGCATTTCGGCCTGTGGGCTTCGATCTCCTACCGCGTCAAAATGCTGCCAGAGCGGACCGATACAGGCAGGGCGCTTTCGGCCGCTGACGAAGCCAAGCTCCTCGAAACCATCGGGCAGAGTCCGTCGGCCGCGCTCTACCCGTTCTTTGCCCTATCGCTCGACGCAGGCTTACGTCCGGCGGAGACGCGCGCGCTTCGCCGCCGCGATCTGAATCTTGTCTGGCGTGACGGCGCGATCGAAGAGGGCGAAGTCGTGGTCGGACGCTCGAAGACCGAGGCAGGCACCGGGCGGGCCGTGCCGCTGACGAAACGCGCGTGTGCCGCGCTCACGCTCTGGCTGGCGCGGTTTTCCGAGGCCGGGCCTGACTGCTACCTGTTCCCGTTCCATCACGTCGGCCTCGCGGGCCAGAAACGCCTTCCGCACCTATGGGGCGTCAAGCTTGACCGGCCGATGAGCGTCTACAGCTACAAGACCGCTTGGAATACGGCCCGCGAACGGGCGAAGGTCGATTGCCGCTTCTACGATGCGCGTCACACGTTCATCACGCGATTAGCCGAAAATGCGAAAATCTCCGAAGAGACGATCCGCCAGCTTGCCGGCCACGTCAGTCCCCGGATGCTTGCCCGGTACGCTCATATCCGGGCTCAGGCGCGCCGAGATGCTATCGCGACGCTGGAGAGCCCGGCCGTCGCTCCGAAGGCCGATTTTGAGGGAGAGTCCCCACAAAAGTCCCCACAATCGGACAATCGGCCGGAAAACCTGCTCAACTAGGAATCGCGAAAAATGCCTGATGTTACTTGGGTGTTTTGGTTGGTCGGGGCGGCCGGATTTGAACCGGCGACCACACGCACCCCAAGCGTGTGCGCTACCAGTCTGCGCCACGCCCCGACCGTTAGATCAGCAGCCCTTCGGCCGCAGGTTACGTCAGTATAATCACGCGCCGCTCAAAGCGACACCATCGATCGCGGTCGCGCGCAGCACCCTCACCCGCGGCGGCCGCAGCCGCCGCGACCTCTCCCGCGAAAAAGCGGGCGAGGTGAAGATCAGGGCTTCTTCGCGGCGACTCGCGGGCGCCATTGCGCGAACGAGCGCAGATCCAACGCGAACGACCACGAGCTTTTCGGCTGCCCGATCAGATGCACGATCTCGTCGCAGATCGCCTGCGGCGAGACGAAGTGCGACGGATCGGTGCCGGGCATCGACTCGCGCACCCGCTCGCTGTCGACCGCGCCGTCAACGTCGAGCGTCGCGCAATGCACTCCGCGATGCATGTACTCATACGCGAGCGACTCCGCGATCGCGCGCTGGGCGAGCTTCGAGGCGTTGTAGGCGGAGTATAGCGCGGGACCGCCGCGGCTCTCCGAGCCCAGCACGAAGACCATCGCGCCGCCGCCCCGTTCGGCCATCGCCTCAACCACCGCCTGCGCGCAAAAGAAGGGCCCGTAGGCGTTGACCTTGAGCTGAAAGTCGAAATCCTCTTCGGTGATTTCGGCGAAACGCTTGCGCAGGTAGGCGCCGGCATTATTGATCAGGACCGCGATCGGCCCCAGCTCGCGCTCGACCGCGGCGACCGCGGCCAGCACCTGCTCGCGCCTGGAGACGTCGGTCGGCGTGACCAGCGCGCGGCCGCCGCTTTGCCGGATCAGGTCGGCGGTCTCTTCGAGTTGCGATTTCGTCCGCGCGATCAGTCCGACCGCGAACCCCTCACGCGCCATCCGTTGCGCGATATCGCGGCCGATGCCGCGGCCCGCGCCGGTTACCAAAGCGACTTTTGTCTGCGCCATAGCCGCCGATCTTATCCCGCCCGTCGCGACGGGAAAACCGCCGCAAAGTTTCGCTTTGCCGAAAGAGAGGAGAGTGATAGCGTCTAGGCCCGGAGAGGCGTTGCGCGGGGAGCCCGCGCCGCCGCGTCCAACCGTGAAGAACGCGCGCATGTCAGTCGTCGCTGCGGCCTTGGCGCTGGCCGTCCCGATCACGTTTTCGGCCTCGCGCGCGGACGGTCCGTCCGGCGGGGCCACGAATCAGCCGGCGACCAGCGCGGCGGTGAACGGCAATCAGAGCCGCCCGGACCAGACGCTGGAAATTCCGCCCGCCGAATCCCCCACGCCCTCCGCGCAGTCCGGCGATGTATGGTCGGATGGCACCAACGTCTACACCTGGCAAGACATGACCGCCGACAATGCCGCACAGGCTGACCCGGCCAACCCGGACGGCGCGCTCCCGCCGCCCTCGTATGCCGGAATCGACGACTACATGAACCAGGAGATGGAAACCGAGGCGATGGGGCCGGCGTTTTCGCCGTTCTTCGGCGCGCCGATGCCGCTCCTGATGAGCCCGTACGCCTATGGCTACAACTATCCGCCCTACGCGTATCTTCCGGTTTCGCCAATCGTTCCGCCGCGGACCGTAACGCCTCGGCCACCGCCGTTTGTGCCGCCGCCGACGGAAAGGCATCCGGGGGGCCCTCATCACCTCGATGACGGTCAGTGGCGCATGGAGCCGGCCTTCGGCATGGGCGGTCTTGCGCATGGCTTCCACCATTGAGACGCGTTCGGCCGAAATTTGCGCCCGAACGTGTTCGCATGCGATTAAGCTTTGACTGAGGGAGGCGGGCGATGCTGATCACGCTGGACGTCGGCAACAGTCACACGGTGATTGGCGTCTATGACGGTGAGCGCCTGCTCCATCATTGGCGCGTCGCGACGGTTGCCGGCCGCACTACGGACGAGCATGGCGCGCTGCTCGGCACGCTGTTCGCTTCGGCCGGGCTTAATCCGCCGCTCAAGCCCGAGGGCGTCGTGATCGCGTGCGTGGTGCCGCCGCTCAATCAAACCATGGAGCAGTTGTCGCAGCGCTACTTCTCGTGTGAGCCGCTCGTGGTTGGTCCCGGGATCAAGACCGGGATGCCGATCCTGTACGAGAGTCCGAAGGAGGTCGGCGCCGATCGCATCGTCAATGCGGTCGCGGCCTTCGAGCGCTACAGCTCGGCCTGTATCGTGGTCGATTTCGGCACCGCGACCACCTTTGACTACGTGACCGCGCGCGGCGAGTATGCCGGCGGCGCGATCGCGCCGGGCTGGGAATCGCGATGGACGCGCTGATCGAACATGCCGCCAAACTGTACCGGGTCGAGATGGTGCGGCCGCGCGAGGCGGTCGGGCGGACCACGGTCGCGGCGATTCAATCGGGCGTAATTTTCGGGTATACCGCGCTGGTGGACGGACTGGTCGATCGGATCAAGCGTGAGCGCGGCGAGAAGACCCGCGTAATCGCGACCGGGGGCTTTGCCGAGCTGATCGCCGCCGAGTCCAAAGCGATCGAGGAAGTCGACGAGTTTTTGACGCTCAAGGGACTGCGGCTGATCTTCGAGCGCAATCGCCGCCCATAGTGCGCCGCTAGCGATGGATAATCGGTCGGAAAAAACCTCTCCAAGGCGGGTCGTGACCGACTCGATGATCGGGCTTGAGCTGCCCGACTACGCCCGGCTGTCGCCGCGGGTGGCGACCGTGCTTGGCCAGAACCCCTCGCCTTTCACCGGCCCCGGCACCAACACCTACCTGCTCGGCACGGGCCGTCGTCCGCTTCTGCTCGATACCGGCCAGGGCGTAGCGATTTACGCGGATTTGTTGACCCGCGCGCTGGCGGAGCTGTGCGACACCGATCGGATCGACCGGATCGTGCTGACTCACGCCCATGTCGATCATATCGGAGGCGTCGGGCAGGTGCGGGAGCGCTTCGGCCCGCTCGCGGCGTTCAAGAAGCCGTGGCCCGGCCACGACGCGGCCGGTGAGCCGCTGACGCCGATTGACCACGGCGCCGAAATCGCCGGCGAAGATGTCACCCTGGTCGGCATCTTCACTCCCGGCCATGCCCCCGACCATCTCTGCTACTACCTCAAGGAAGAACGCGCGCTGTTCACGGGCGACGTTGTGCTCGGCGCCGGCACCACCGTGATTCCGGAAGACACCGGCGACCTCGGGCAATACATGGACTCGCTGCGGCGGCTGCTCGAACTCGACGTCGCCACGATTTACCCGGCGCACGGCCCGGCGATCCACGAGCCGCCAAAAAAATCCGCGAATATATCGCGCATCGCGAGTTGCGCGAGAATCAGATGCTGGCTGCGCTCGAGAGACGGGCCGCTCGAAGCGATGGCAATCGTCAAGCGGATTTACACCGACGTTCCCGAGTATCTGCATCCCGCCGCCGCCAGTTCGGTGCGTTCGCATCTCAAAAAGCTGCGCAACGAAGGCGCGCGTTGTCAGAGCATGAGAACCGCTGGACCCTCAACTGAGCGCGCCGCCGCGCTCGCGATCGGGCTGCCGCTGCTGGCCCTGGCGCTAGTGGTGCGGCCGCCAGCGTCTCGCGCCCAAGACTCCGGCGCGATCGCGGAGGCGACACCCGCCGGCCATGGCGCCGGCCGCGCACGTGGCGACCGCGCCCGCGGCGATGCCGCCCGCACGGTGCCGCCCGACGCGCCGGAGTGCCGACTGCGGCCGGCGCGGTGGCGGCGAGCATGGCGGCGGCCTCGGCTTCGTCTCGAACCGAGACTTCCGAGACGAACCCCAGCACCGTCGAGATTCCGCCCGCGCAAGCCAGCATCGCCCCCGAGCCTCCAGGTGGATGTCACCACCGATCCGGCCGATGGCGCCGCGTTAAACGGTGCGCCTGATCAGGGCGCGGTGGGGAACAAGGACGCCGAGGAATACCAGAACGCGCAGAATCCGCCGCCCGCACCCCATCTCCACAGCCTGCGCGAATTCCTGAGCGAGGGCGACCGACACTTCGCCGATCGGGCATGAAGTGCGCGAGGATCGCCGCAAGCTCAGCGGCGGCGGGCAGGCCGACGGCTTGCTGATCGTCAAGGTTCACTCCGGCTCGCCGGCCGCCGACGCCGGTTTGCACGCCTACAGCACTGCGGGTCACGCCGTGCTGGAGGGCGCGGCGGTCGCGGCGGCGATGCTCTTTCCGCCGGCGATGCTGGCGATGGCGGTGCTCGACCAGACGCATATCGGCGAGTCGTATGACATGATTATCGGCGTCGACGGCGAGCGGGTGACCAACTACCTCGACTTCGAAGACCGGCTGCGCGATGTCCAGCCCGGCGATATCGTCTATCTGAGCGTCGTCCGCAACGGCAAACGGATGCAGATCGCGGTGCAGGTGCCGTGCTACGGCCACCGCCGTGCCGGCTACTGAGGTTGCGTCTTTACTGTCGCGCGGCGTTCGTACTAAAAGGAAACACGGTCGCGTCGAGGAGCATGCAGTGAGTGAGTGCAACTCCCGGCTAGACCGCGTGATCTATAGACAGGAGGGGGCCGTTACATAGCAGCTTGCGCCGCGCCCGGATCGAATTCGGACCGGGACCCAGAAGACAGCTGAGCGCCTTGACGGGCGCGTTTCATGTGGGTCGCCGGATATTGTGGCGGCCCGTTTTGTTTCGATGTTGAGCACCTATGAAAAAGACAAAGTTCGCATCACCGATCTGGCGCGGATGAAAGCCGCGAGCGCGCCGATCGCGATGCTCACCGCCTACGATTTCGCCTTCGCGCGGATCTTCGACCACGCGGGCATCGACGTCCTGCTGGTCGGCGACAGCCTCGGGATGGTCGTGCAGGGTGCGACAGAACACCCTCGCCGTAACGGTTGACGAGATTATCTATCACACCCGGATGGTCGCGCGGGCCGCCGCCGCGCACTGCTCGTCGCCGACATGCCGTTTCTCTCCTACCAGGTGAGTATCGAGAGGCGGTCGCCAATGCCGGCCGTTTGATGAAGGAAGGCGGCGCCGAGGCGGTCAAGCTCGAAGGCGGCGTGAGCGATTGCGGAAACCGTGCGGCGGCTGGTCGACAGTCGATATCCCGGTGATGGGCCATATTGGCCTGACGCCCCAATCGATCCATCGGATGGGCGGCTATCGCGTGCAGGGACGCCGCAGCGGGACGCGCGCCCGGATGCCGCGAGCGGCTGCTGGAAGACGCGGCCGCGCTGGAAGCGGCGGGCGCGTTTGCGATCGTGCTGGAGGGGATGCCGCCCGAGCTGGCGCAGGAGATCACCGGCAAGGCGGGCGTGCCGACGATCGGGATCGGCGCCGGCCCGGACTGCGACGGGCAGGTGCTCGTGATGCATGATCTGCTCGGGCTCAGCGGATGCGCCGCGCCGCGTTTCGCCAAGCCGTACCTGAATCTGTGGGAGGAAGTCAGCGGCGCAACGCTCAGCTATGTGCGTGAAGTCCGCGAGCGCGCCTTCCCCGGCCCCGAGCATTGCTATCGCGCCCGCAAGCGCGACTGATTCGGGCAGCGCGGCCGGCCGTGCAAGTCGTCAACTCTCCCGCCGAGATGCAGCGCCTCGCCGACGCCGCACGCGGCCGTAGCGAACGGATCGCGCTGGCGCCGACGATGGGCTATCTGCACGAGGGCCATCTCGCCCTGATGCGCGAAGGACGGCGCCGCGCCGACCTGCTGGTCGCCTCGATCTTTGTGAATCCCACTCAGTTCGGGCCCACCGAGGATCTCGCGCGCTATCCGCGCGACTTCGAGCACGATTGCGCGATGCTGCGCACCGTGCCGGTCGATGTGGTCTTCGCGCCGAAGGCTGCGGCAATCTATCCCGGACGGCTTCCAGACCTGGGTCGAAGTGATCGAGCTAACCAAGGGTTTGTGTGGCCGCAGCCGCCCGATCCATTTTCGCGGCGTGACCACGGTGGTCGCCAAGCTCTTCAATCTCGTCAAGCCCCACCTCGCGCTGTTCGGCGAGAAGGATTTTCAGCAGTTCCGCGCGATCGAGCGGATGGTGCGCGATCTGAATTTCGATCTCGAAATCGTGCCGGTGCCGATCGTGCGCGAGCCCGACGGGCTCGCGATGAGCTCGCGCAATGCCTATCTGACGCCGGCGGAGCGCGCGCAGGCGCTAAGCCTGAGCCGCGCACTGCAAGCCGTGCGCGAACGATTCGACTCCCAGGCCGGCGCCGCTCCGTCGGAGTTGGCGCGCCTGGCGACCGGGATCCTGGCCGCGATGCCGGACGTGAGTGTCGAGTACGTCGAAGTCGTGGACGCGGAAACCCTCCTTCCGCCCATGTCGCGCGACGGTCCGTTACTGGTCGCGATCGCCGCCCGCGTCGGCAAGACCCGCCTGATCGACAATACGATCCTGCGCCGCGCCCGGTAGCGCGCGCGTCCAGTGGTCGGCGCGAACGGCCTGGATCGGCCGAGTGCGAGATTGCTTAAAGGCAGTGGAACGCGCTGTCGCCGCCGGGTGACTTAAGACCGCGGCGGCGGTTGGCGTCAGCCGATCTCCGATGAAGCTTGGCTTGGGCGCTCATGCCAGGCGCTTCAGGCGGGCGCGGCGCAGGGTCTGCGCCAGGTCGTCGGGATGCACCACGTCTTCGAGCTTCACCAGGAACTCGGCGCTGGCGGCCGAGGCGACCAGCACGTTGCCGATTCCCAGTAGCCGTTGCCTGAGCCGCTGGTTCACTTCGACCGACCGGATGTCAGCCAGCTCGATCTCGCGCCGCCGGCTCATCAGGAGGCCGCGATACTCGATCAGGCGTTCCGAAGTGATGCTCCAACTGGTGCTGCGACGCGCCGGAATCGTCAGTAACGCGATCAGGAAGCTGGCGCCGAGCGCCACCGCGGCGAGCGGCTGCTGGCCTTCGATCCCCATCAGAGCACTCGCCCCGAGCAGGAGCGTCGCGAGAACGAAATTGGACATGAAGCGCCACCATGAGGGGAAAATCCTGATAATCGAGTATTCGCGCCGATCGGCCGGGCGCGGCTCGCGCACCCGCGCGCCGCATCGCGAGCAAAACGCCGCGTCGCCGTCCGCGTTGAAGCCGCATTGAGGACATCTCATCGCGTACCCCGCCTCCTCGCTCGCCGCCACCCGAAATTATGGGAATCCACGCCGCCTTTGGTCAATCACCGCCCGCGCGACGCCTGAGATGGCCGCGGGCATGACAAATCGTCTATGGTCATCTGGAGAAATTGAGACCGCTACAGCCAAGGAGAAGCCGGAATGAACGAAGACAAGCAATTCAACGACGAGCAGTTGCGCGGGGCCAAGTTCCACGGATGCGCACTAGCCCAGGCGGAGTTTGACGACGTGGACCTGGCCGGGTCGCGGTTCGCGAACGTGAATCTGTTGGGTGCGTCGTTTAGAGATGTAAACCTGCAAGGCGCGAAGCTTACTGACGTCAATCTGGCTAATGTCCGCATCGAGAACGCGAAGATCGACGGCCTCATGATTCTAGGCTGGAGCGTCGCGGACCTAATCAAAGAGGCGCGCGAGCGGAAGGCGTCGAGTTAGATCACTACTGCGCGCGTGCCCGGTAGCCGCGCGCGGCGCTTCGTGCTAATCAGCGCAGCATGAAACTCGGAGTTTTTGGAATCAACTTCGGACCGTGCGCCGCGCCCACGACCGCGGCCAAGGTCGCGCGCGAAGCGGAAGCGGCGGGCTTCGAGAGCCTGTGGACCGGCGAGCATGTCGTGCTGCCCGACCCGCAGGCGCCGCCCTCGCCGGCGCCGCCGCTGACCCCGATGCTCGATCCCACGGTGGCACTCGCGTTCGTCGCGGCGCAGACCAAATCGATTCGGCTCGGCACCGGAATCATCATCTTGCCCCAGCGCAATCCGGTGGTGCTGGCCAAGGAACTGGCGTCGCTGGACGTGCTTTCGGGCGGCCGGCTGATCTTCGGAATCGGGGTCGGTTACCTGAAGCCGGAATTCGACGCGATCGGGGCGCCGTTCGATCACAAGGGGCCGCGCAGCGAAGAGTTCCTGGCCGCGATGCTGGCGCTGTGGACGATGGAGAAGCCCGAGTATCACGGGAAGTTCGTGGCCTTCGGCGGCGTCAATGCGATGCCGCGGCCGGTGCAGAAGCCGCATCCCGAGATCGTCTTCGGCGGTCATACGCCCGAGGCCTTCAGCCGCGCCGCGCGGCTCGCCAAAGGCTGGTACGGATTCGCGCAGGATCTCGACGGCACTGCAAAGTGCATCACGGGCTTGCGTGCGGCGTGCGCCAAAGCCAGCCGGCGCTTCGAGGAACTCGAGATCAGCGTCACGCCGCGCGGCCCGATCGATCGCGACGCGGGCAAGCGCTTCGCCGATCTGGGCGTGCATCGGCTGATCCTGCTGCCGCGCGCCGCCGATGAGGCGGGACTGCTGAAATTCGTCGGCGAGGCGGGCAGTACGCTGATCGGCAAGCTCTGATCGCCTCGAACCCGCGTGAGCGGGTGAGCCGGATTCAGTCAGCCGTCGCGAATTTGGGCAATCGCGCGGATGCGGTGTCTCTTCCGAAGCGGGTGTGTAACGTCCTAGCACATCCGCGACTGTCAAAATTTGGTCGTCGTGCGCCAAATTCTCGCGCACATGCGAGGCTGTGATCGGCCTAAGTCTGCTTTGCGCGACGGAGTTTGCTTACTTTTTCCACGCGCGAAAACGGCACGCGGCTTGCGAGGGGTGTCGGGCACGCGGCGTGGTGTCGCGAGCAGCGAACTAGGGGGTTCGTGAAATGAGGCTGGAGCCGAGCAAGGTGATGACGGTGAAGGAATTGTCGGACTATCTGAAGGTCCATCCGTCGACGATTTATCGTCAACTCAAAAGGGGCCGGCTGCCGGCCTTCAAGGTCGGCAGCGACTGGCGGTTCAATGTCGAGTCGATTGACCGATGGCGTCTGGATCAGGACGGTATCGGCGCGATGGGCTAAGTGGGGGTGAGGGGAGGGGGGCCGTCGCGCCGCAATCGGTTATCAGGGGGGATTGGTAACGTAACCGGAGCGGCGCTCAGGCTCCCCGAAACTCGTGGCTTAGGCTTGGCGCGTAGCGGCGGCGGGTGTTTCGACGTTTGGACCGCGATAGGCGAGCGTCAGCGTGCCCCGCAGCGGATCGACTCGCATCACCTCGACCCGGATTCTGGTCCCGGTCGAGGCGTTGGGCGCGCCGCGTAACGCCCCGCGCACCGCATAGCCGGCAAGTTCCGCGCTTATCCCATCGCGGGTGACGAGCGCGCTCAGCGCCTGCCCCTTGCGGTTCTCCTGCAGATAACGCAGCACCCAGTAGCGCTTGGAGCGCCGTTCGAGATCCTTGCCTTCGCCCTCGGTATTCTCCATCGCGGCCAGCACCGTCAGCAGCTCGTCGGGCCGGTACATGCAGGCTTCTGCGCCCGACAGGGCCGCCATCAACTGGCGCTGCAGCACGAGATCTCCGTAACGCCGGATCGGCGAGCTGAGTTGCGCGTAGCGATCGAGCCCGACCCCGGTGTGAAGCTCCGGATAGAGCGACAGGCGCGGCCGTTGGCTTCCCGGATCGCTGCCGATTCCGGGCTGGACGCGGTAGATGATCGGAATCCGATTGTCGGCCGCGAACTTCGCCGCGACGAAATTGCTCAGCACCATGAATTCGGCCACCATCTGGCGGCTGGGCGAGGAATTGTCGATGACCTTGATCTCGATTTGTCCCGCGCGCACCTTGACCTTGGCCTCGCTGCGGATAAATAGGGCCGCGCCCGCGCTCCGCCGGCGTTCGCGCAGCTTCAGCGCTATCGCCTGGAGCCGCTGCACTGTGACGGCCGGCGCCGATTCGTCAGTCCGATCGGCGAGCATCCGATCGGTAAGCTCGTAGTCCAGCCGGGCGGCGACTTTAATCGTGGCCGGGAAGATCGCGCTGGCCAGCAGCTCACCGTCGGGTGCGAGCGTCACTTCGGTCGTGAGCGCGGGCCGTTCTTCGCCCGCGAGCAGGCTCGCGCGCCGGCACGAGAGTCTCGTCGGGCAGCATCCGTACGGTCGCTTCAGGCAGATAGACCGTGGCGGCCCGCGCTGCCGCTTCGGCATCGAGCGCGCCGTCCCGTTGCACGAAATCCGCCACCAACGCGATGCAAATGCGCACCTTGAGTCCGCCGTCCGGCGTCGGCGCGCAGCTCAAGGCGTCATCCACCTCGAGCGTTTCTTCGTCGTCGATCGTGACCATGAACTGGTCGTCGATCCGGGGATGGTCGCCGGCTGTCGCTGCGGCTGCCTCCTGCGACGTGGCCGCGGAGAATTCCATCCGCAGCCCGCCGATCAGCGCGAAGCGCGGCGCATCGGGTGCGGCGCCGAGCCGTTCGAGGATCTCGAAGGCGATCTCCGCGGGATCGACCTCGGGCATCGCCTGCGTGAGCATCGTGGTGAGTTCGCTGCTACGCGTCGAGGGATTCTTCAGATAACGCGACAGTTCGGTGATGAGCGGTGCGGCGGCGGCGGGCTCCGGCACGCTTCCGTCGGCCGCGATGGCGCGGATCAGCGCGAGCGTCTGCCGATATTCCTCGCCGCGCTGGCGGGTCTTTTCGTTCTGGATCCGCAGGCGCTCGACCTGCTCGGGCGTGCGCGCCGCGAACTCCAGATGCCGCCGCACGAAGTAGAGCCGGTCGTTGAACAACGCCTCGAGCATCACGGAGGCCGCCGCGCTGCTGCGCCGGCCGAAGAACAACTCCGAAAGCTCAGCGGCGCTGAAACTGCGGCCCTGCTCCTGGACCACGCCCCACAGCAGCTCGAGATCGAGCTCGGCGGCGAGCCGCACGCGCTCCTGCTCGAGATCGGCGAGTACCGCGGCCAGGCTCGCCGGGTCGGCCTTGCGCTCGGGATGGCGGATCAGCACCAGCTCGCGCGCGACGGTCCGCTCGCGGCCCGAAGCCTCGAGCAACTGGAAACCGTCGGCCGGTTCGCCGAGTACCAGGCCCGCGCGCAGCTTGCCCTGATCGAGGTACTCGACCACCGTGCCGGCAGATTTCGTGTTTGTCACCATCCGCCGCCCATTTTGACGACCGGTGCGGGCTAAGACTATATGGAGAGCGAGCCGACCGTGGCAAAACGAATCGAGATTGAGCTGCCCGACGAGTTGTTCGACGAGCTGGTGGCCGTCGCGCAGTCGATCGGAATCCGGGACGCGAGCGAGGCGGCGGTGGTCGCGATCGGGGATTGGGTCGCGCGCCGCCGCGTCGAGATCGATGATCGGGATCCGAGCCGGAAATATTTCGTCAATGAGGCACTGGATGAACTCAACAAGAAGCACAAGTAGGTGGGGAAGCAGGTCGGTAAGATTGTTCGTAAGCGCGATCGTGATGGCGCTGGCCGCGCTCGCGATCACCGCGAATTCGCGGGCCCAGGAAGACAAGGGTTATGACACCGAGGATTTCGGCTTCGCGATCGGGCCGGTCAAGGCCAAGGGTCTCCTCGCGCCGGAGTATGCGCAAATCGATGGCGACAAGGCGGTGGTGTCGGATCTGACGGCCGGCGGGGTCTTTTCGGTCGCGATCACGGGCGGTACCGCGGCTGCGATGGGGAAGATCAAAAAGCCCGGCGGGGTCGCAATCGCGCCGGATGGCTTCGGCTCGTACGCCGGGCAGACCTTCGTGTTGGCGCCCGAGGGTGGAAATCCAAAGGGCGTCTGCACGGTCGACCGAATCGACAAGTCCGGCGCCGTATCCGGCTTCGCGCCGTTGCCCGCCGCCGCCAAGGGCGGCAAGCCGACCGAGTGCCGCGACCTGGAATTCGGCGCGGCCGGCACCCCGTTCGCCGGCAAGCTCTACGCGGTTGCCAACGGCAACGCGACGATCTACGAAATCGATTCGGGCGGGAAAGCGCGCGTTTTCGGAACCTACGAGGAGCCGCTGGCGTGGGAGCTCTTCAATATCGGGTTCGCACCGGCCAGCGATGCCAAGGCGCCCAACCTGATGCTGGTGTCGGTGCGGCCGCGCAACGAGATCGCCCCCAAGGTCGGGCGGATCGCGATTATCGACGGCAGCGGCAAGATGAAGGACGACTTCTATCTGGTGGGGCTCATCCGGCCGACCGGATTCAGCTTCGCGCCGGAGGGTTTTGGCAATCACGCCGGCGTGCTGTTCATTGCCGATGAGGGCAAATTGGCCGCCGACAACAAAGGCGAGCGCGACGGCCGCGTGTATCGCCTGTTCAAGGGGATGGCGCGCGAGTATGCGACCGGCCTGGTCGATCCGACCTGCCTCAAGTTCGCCGGCAAGACGATGGTGGTGTGCGATCCGGCCGCGCGCGGCAAGCCCGGCGCCGGCGCGCTGGTCACGATCGCGCCGATGTACTGACGCGCGGCCTCAGCGAGGGAGCGTTCGATACGGGCCCGGACGTCGAGGGCCCTTCACCGCCACGGCTGCTTGATCGTCTCGGTGTCGCCGGTTTCGCGGTTGACGAGCAAGAGCTCGATCTGTGTGTAAGACCCCTGGGGAAAGAACACGTAGCCGCTGGCGGTGAAGTTCTTGCTGATGTCGGCGCCCTGTAACGCGATCGCGTTAATCTGCTGATTGGCCTGATTCTTCGACTCGGTGGCGCCCGCCGGCGCTCCAGCCAACATCGCCTGGCCGCCGGCGATCCCGCCGCCCAGCGCTGCGCCCTCTCCGGCGGCGCCGAAGGCGGTGCCCACGGCAGCACCGAGGATCCCGCCGATCCCGCCTGCCGCGATCCCGCTGACCGCGGTGCTGGTTAGAGCTGCTTTCAGTTCGCCCGAGTTGCCGGTCTGGCGCGCCGCCTCGCCCGGCGGCAGCGGCGCGATCCGGTCGCCGTTGTCATCGAGCGCGAACACCTGGCTGGGCACGATCGCGCGCGGAATGTCGGTGCCGTTCGCGACCGATATATAGACCGGTACGACTCCGCCGACCGCGGGTCTGGATTGCGCGATAAGCGAGATCCCACCCGCCTGCGGCTCCGCCACCGGCAACGGGGTGTCCTGGATTGGCGCCGACGCGACCGCGCATCCGAGCGTCAGCGTGCACGCGAGCAAGATTGCGCCGCGCGCGGAATGTCGAAGCAAAGCTGATCTCATTGGCGGTCTCGCAATCTCGGTCCCCATCCCGAGCTTAGCGCGTTTGCCGGTTCGCGTCAGAGCGTCGTTCGGGCTTTGAGCACCCGGGTGCCGGCGCCCACTGCGCCGACCTTGGCGAACAGCGTGGCCGGATCGATTCGCACCGCCGCGCCGGTCGGGCAGCTATGGACGCATCCCATGTACGGCAAGCCGTCGCACAGGTCACACTTGATTGGATATTTGGCCGGGACGTGCGCTTGCTCCGAATCCGGCGCACTGCCGTGGCCGTGATTCGCCGCCGCGCTGCCAGCCGCCGCGCCGGGTTCGTGCTCGCGGCTTTTGCCCAATCCCAACAGCCGGCTCAAGAAGCCCGGCTCCGCTGCACCTTCAACGACCGGGTAGGGACGGAACTGGGGGTCGCCGGTCATGCGCGCCTTCTCCGCCTGCGCCTGGTCGAAGGTCGGAGTGGGGATCATCTTGATGGAATTGAAGGGGCAGGCGATCTCGCAGTTTCCGCACCCGATGCAGGTCTCATAGTTGATGTAGATTTCCCCGTCAGGCCGGCGGCGGATGGCCTGCGGCGGGCACGAGGACATGCACTTGGGATCATTACAGTGGCGGCAGGCCGTCGGCACCAGATAGCCGTCGATCGCGATTCCGTCGCGACTGAGCCGGCTCTCGCCGTGGAGCGATTCGCAGGCCGTGACGCAATTGTTGCAGTTGACGCACAGGTCGAGCTTGATCACCAGCAGCGCCTCGGCCTGGATCACGCCCAACTGCCCGCTCTGCTCGAGCAGGTTGGAGACTTCGGGCGTGAGGCGGCGTTCGGCGGCGGCGCGCTGTTCGAGCGTGGCCCGGATCCGCGCGCCGACCTCCGGATAGCGCTCGCACAGCTCTCGCAGATCGGCGCCGCGAATTTTGATCAGCTCGCATTTGCCCGCGGTGAGAACGCCGGCATCGTAGCGGATGCCGCCGGGCAGCGCCGCTGCGCCGAAGTAGTCGCCCGCCCGCAGGTAGGCGAGCATCTGCCGCTCGCCACCGGCCCGCTCGCGGATCAGGTTTACGTGGCCGTCGCGGACAATGTAGAAGGCGTCGTCCGCTTCACCTTCGCAGACCACCGTGAAGCCGCGAAATTCATGGCGCAGGATCTCGGCGCGCTCGATAAGCTGATCGACCAGGCCCGCGGCCACACCACTGAACAGCTCGAGCCGGCCGATCACCGCGCGCATCGCATGTTCGCGGTAGCGCCCGGCGAGAATCGCACGCGCCTCCGCGTTCGGCATCACGAACTTCAGCGGCACGTAAAGAATCTCGCTGTCCTGGGCAGCCATGATATCGGTGGCGAATGGAATTCCGCCGAGCGCGCCCAATTCGCCATAGAAGGCGCCCGCGCGCAGCGTAGCCACGTTAAACCGGCGGTTGCCCGGGGCTCGCACGAAGAGCTCGACCGCCCCCTTCAGGACGAAACACAGGTCGACCTCGTACTCGCCCTTGCGGCCCACCAGTTCGCCGGCGGCAAAACGCCGCAGGCGCGTCCCGCCGTTGCGTTGATACGCGTCGAGGAAGTTGTCCCGATGCTGCGGGCTAAAATGCCGAAAGAGCTCGAAGCTCTGGAGCCGCTCCCAGGCTCGGCGGCCGGGGGCGCGCAGACTTCGGCGCCAGGAGGTGTCGGTGTGCTCACAGCTATCTTAAGGCGAAAAGAAACCCCATCTCAGGTTACGGTCGATCCACGCCGTCTGGCAACTGCAATAATTCGCCAGGCGGCGGGTCAGCGCGGAAGATTGCGGCTATCGCAGGCTGACCGGGTATCAGAGCGGGCTACCACTGGTTTGCCGGTGGGCGTTTTCGGCCCTGGCCGATCAGCTTCACTAGCTGCGGTCCGCCGCGGGCGTCGTCACTGACGATCAGGCTGCCGCCGCGGCGTCCCGCAGTTGCGGGCCGAAACCGCACCAGGATTGTGCAACTGCGGCCGGCTGGCAGCGTCTGGCCGCACGAAGAGCCGGATGAGAAATCGCCGCTCGCCCGGATCTTCAAAATCGAGATCGGCACGCTGCCCTTGTTTCGGAGCGTCACCTTCTTCGCTGCGCTCAGGCTGCCGACAATCCGCCCGCTGAACGTGAGGCGTGCCGGCGCGTAGGCGAGAAGCCCGGCCGGTTTGCGGGCCAGCGCAGCCTTGCGCTTCGCTGCCAGGTTGCTCGTGATGGAGGTTGGAACGAACTGGAGCACGCGATTGTTGCCGCGGTCCGAGACGAGCAGGTTGCTCGCAACGTCGAGCGCCGCGCCGACCGGACCGCACAGCGTGCCCGCGCTGGGAATTTCAGCGCCCAGGTTGCAGAGGTTCGCAGTCAGGTCGTCGCCCTGGCCGAATGCGCCGTCGGCGCTGGTGTCGCCGCTGCCCACGACCGCGCTCGCAGCCAGCGGACTGAAGAACTCCAGCAGGCGATTGTTATCGGCGTCGGCCACGAAGAGGTCGCCGCCCCGATCCAGCGCGAGACCTGCCGGCGAGCACAGGGTGTTCGCGTTCGGTCCCGTCGGGAAAGCGGGATTGGCGACATTGCACGAGCCGGAGGCGAAGCTGCCGAACTGGCCGAATACTGAATTGGCGGTAAAGTTGGTAGGCGGACTGGACGTTTCATTGAACTCCAGCACGCGATGGTTGTTGGAATCCGCGATGTAGACGTTGTTGGCGCCGTCGAGCCCCACACCGATCGGCAGATCCAGGCCGGTCGTGCCGGCCCCGGCGTTCGCGGAGCCGAAATTCTTTCCGCCGCCGCCCGGTCCGAACACCGCGTTCGCCGCCGGCGTCTGAGCGAGCGGGGTGTTGTATTCGAGCACGCGATTGTTGGTGGTGTCGGCGACATAGAGATCGCCCGCGCGGTCGAAGGCCAGACCCTGCGGCCCGCACAAGGTTGCCGCGCCGGGCACGCTGCCGCCCTGGTTGCAGGAAATGGCGTTGAAACCAGCCTGCCCGACCACCAGCGCCGCGCTGAGCCCGGTGCTCTGACCGGCGCCGAACGGATTGATGAACTCCAACGCGCGATTATTCCCGGTATCGGCCACGAACAGGTTGCCGCTGTGATCCACCGCGACCGCGGCCGGATTGCACAACGCCGCGGCGCTGGCGCCGCCCGGGTCGCATCCGCCGGACTGAAAATCGGCTTGCCCGATTACGATGTCGGCCGAGGCGTGATTGGCGAACGACTGCGCATTCGCGTAGCCAAGCACGCGGCTGTTCTGGGTATCGGCAATATACAAATGATTGGGGGTGGAATTAGTATCGATGGCGATCAGACCGGGAGCGGAGAGTGACTGCGGCGTGATCGCGTTGGGCGCAGAGTGGACGAAATCGGGATGTCCCAGGACCGTCGCGGCGGTAGTGGCGGACGGCGGATACACGAGCACCCGGTTGTTGACGGTGTCGGCGGCGAACAGATTGGCGGCAACGTCGAGCGCCACCGCCTGCGGATCGCAAAGTGTGGCCGCGCCCGGAATCGCCGCGCCCTGATTGCATTGGTCCGCAGTGAAATTCACCTGCCCATAGACCACGTCCGCGAGATTGTCGCCCGAGCCGGCGATCGAAGTCGCTTGCAGCGGCGAGAAGTACTGCATCAGCCGGTGGTTCCCGGAATCGGCCACGTACAAATCGCCCGATCCGTCCAGCGCGATGCCGGCCGGCTCGCAGAGCGTATTCGCCGCTGGCGTGGCGTTGCGGTTGCAGAGATCGCCCGCGAATCCGGCCTGGCCGAACACGGTGTCGGCGATGGTATCGCCGCTGCCCGCGATCGACGGATTGATCGTGAGCGGTGTCTGATACTCGAGGATTCGGCTGTTCCCACGATCCGCGACGAAGAGGTTGTTGCCGCCGTCCAACGCAACGTCCGCGGGCGCGTCGAGACCCGCCGCGCTCACGCCGCCCAGGTTGGGGGTGTTAGAGGTGAAGCTCAGATTCTGCCCGAATACCAGCGCGGCGTCGGTCGTGCTGCCGGTGAAGGGCGCGCTGAACTCGAGCACGCGATTGTTCGCGCTGTCCGCCAGATACAGATTGCTCGCGCTGTCGAGTGCGAGCCCGGCGGGAGAGCAGAGCGTGCCCGCGCTCGGGGTCTTGCCCCCCAGGTTGCACGCCGAAGAGAAAAAGTCGCCGCCCTGGCCAAGCACTTTCACAGCCGCGAAACCGGCGCTCCGGCCGGTCGCCTGGAAGATCGCGAACGGATTGGAATAAATCAGAACCCGGTTGTTGGTCGAGTCGGACACGTAGAGATTGCCGTTTCTGTCCACGGCCACGTTCTGCGGTCCGCAGAGCGTGAGGTTCGAAGGCCCGGTGAGCGCGAACGACGGCTGGAAATTGCAACCATTGGAGAACAGGTCGGGCTGGCCGACCACGATATCGGCGGGAGCGCCGCTGGCAAGAGACTCGGCGTTGAGATAGCCGAGCACGCGATTATTCCCCGGGTCGGCGACATAGAGATGGATCGTCGCGGAGCTGCGGTCGATCGCGACGCTGCCTGGCCCTGAGAAACCGAACTGGCTAATCGCGTTCTGGCCATCGCGCAGGAAGTCGGCCTGCCCGATCTCGCGCGTGGCTATCGTCTCGAAAGCGGCCCCCGGTCCTCCCGCCGGCGTCGGCGTCGCGGTTGGCCCCGACGAACTCGAGGTCGGCGTCGGAGTCGATGTGGATCCACCTGATCCGGAAGTGGGCGTCGGCGTTGGGCCCGACGAATTGGAGGTGGGCGTCGGAGTGGCTTCTGACGAGGTGGAAGCTGGAGTCGGAGTTGGTGCCGACGACGAAGGCGCGGGCGTAAGGGTTTGGGTCGGCCCGGATGACGTGGGTGTCGCGGTCGGAGTTGGTCCGGCCGACGAAGGTGTGGGTGTAGGGGTTTGGGTCGGGCCGGACGAGGTCGGTGTCGCGGTCGTAGTTGGTCCGGCCGACGAAGAGGTGGGCGTAGGGGTTTGGGTCGGACCGGACGAGGTGGGTGTCGCGGTTGGAGTGGATGTGGGTCCCGAGGACGAAGAGGTGGGCGTTGGGGTTTGCGTCGGACCGGATGAAGTAGGTGTCGCGGTTGGAGTTTCGGTGGTTGTCGGCAGTGGCGTGGGTGTCGCGGTGGACGTCGGGCCGCTGCCCGGAGTCGCGATCGGGGTCGCGGTTGCGCTCGCCGTGGGCGTCACGATCGGCGCCGGAGCCAAGCCCACCTGATAGCCGATATTGTCGCCTGGACTGGCCGCAGTCGCGATCTGGTTGCCGGTTTGCGTGCCCGCCGTTGCGATTGGCTCCGACAAATTGGCGAGGTCCGGTCCGGCTCCGGAAACGTCGTCCTGGTAGATGATCGAATAGCCCGCGATGTCGCGAATGAAGTTGTTGCCGGTGATCGCTCCGATCAGCAGGTCGAGGCTATTGTCCGACGTGACGGTGATCGAGGGCGCGAGCAGAGTCGCGCTCGCGGTGGTGCAGTTGAAGGAGTTGGTCTCGACCGGATTGTCGGGGTTGCCGTTCGCGACCGCCACGATGCCGCCGGCGCTGGTAAATGCGCCGCTGAAGTTCCAGGTGAACTGGCTCGCGGCGGTGTCGCCCGCTTGCGCGATCCGGAAAGCGAGCGAGAGTTGAAGATCCAGGCCGCAGGAATCGTGGCGGATTTCGGCCCATCCGGTGGGCACGGTGATCGTGGCGGTGCTCGCGTTCGAGCTGCCTAGGTTCTGGATCGCGACCGTCGCCACGAGCACCTGTCCGGCCGCGACCTGGTTGGGCAGCGTCAGCGTGAGGGACGAGCCACCGCTTGCGGCGGTATCCGACGAGATCGAGCTGCTGATCGACGGCGGGACGGACTGCGCGAAGGCGCTCGCGCCCCGCGCAAAGTCGAGCAGCTTGCCGGCGACGCCGCCGCGTGCGCCAATTGAGGACCACGGCGCCAACTTCAACGGACTGCCAGCCGCGATCGCGATCATCACGGCGAGGCAAGTAGTGATGCGTCTGAGCACCTTTGCTTCCAGGCCGGCGCCGTCAGGCAATACCGGCACCAACGAAAACCCGATCGTATCTGGCCGGCAAACCTTCTAACAAGCAGATTCCGTTGCGGCCGCCGCTCCGGCGCCGACGGGCCATAGTCCCGCCCGGGCATGATCGCGCGTAACCTTCCGCCGGCTCGCCGGTTGTACTAACTGAAAAGAATCCAGGCCGAGGAGAGGAACCCGATGGCGACAGAACAGAATCCCGCCCAACTGTCCGGACCGGAAGCTTCGCTGGCGCTGTACCGGATGGCGATCGGCCACTACGTTTCGCGCGCGCTCTGCCTCGCCGTGAAGTTGAAGCTCGCCGACCTGCTCAACGACGGCCCGCGGCACTACAACGAGCTGGCCAAAGCCACCGAAACCAACGCGTCGGCGCTGAGCCGCGTGATGCGCCTGCTCGCCAGCTTCGGCGTCTTCGAGGAGCGCGAGCCCGGCAATTTCGCGCTCACGCCGCTGGCGCAGAATCTTCGCAGCGGCGTGCCGGGCTCGATGCGGGCGTCGGTGATGCTGTTCGCGGGCGTCGGGATTCAGGATAGCTGGAAAGAACTCGAATATTGCGTTCGCACCGGCCAGCCCGCGTTTCGCAAGAGCGATCCCGACGCCGATCCGTTCACGCTCATGGCGAAGGATCCCGAAGCCGCAGCCGTATTCGATGAGGCGATGGCGACCTTTGCGCCGTTGACCGCGAGCGCGGTCGCAGCCGCCTACGATTTCTCGCCGCTCGGCAGCGTGATCGATATCGGCGGCGGTAACGGCGCGCTCCTGCTCGGTATTCTCAAGGCCTATCCGAAGTTGCGCGGAATCGTTTTCGACCAGCCGCGCGTCGCCGAGAGCGCGAAGAGCAAGATCGCGGCGGCCGAGATGGCCTCGCGATGCGAAGCAGTCGGCGGCGACTTCTTCGAATCCGTCCCGGTTGGCGCCGACGCCTACCTGATGAAGCACGTGATTCATGATTGGGAGGACGCAAAAGCGGTACGGATCCTGAAGAACTGCCGCCGCGCGATGGGCAAAGACGGCCGGGTGCTGATCGTCGAAGGCGTCTACCCGGCGCGGATCGATCAGTCGATCCAGAGCCAGGGCGCAGCGGCCAACAACGTCAATATGCTGGTTGTGAGCGGCGGCCGGCAGCGCTCCGAGGCGGAATTCCACGCGCTCTACGAAGCCGCGGGCTTCCGGCTGACCCGGATCGTGCCGACGATCGCGCGCGTCAGCGTGATCGAGGGCGCACCGTCGTAGGCGCGGAGTGGCTCGCTATCGCCGTATGCTGATCACTTAGTGCTGATCAGTTCGCGCCGCGGTTCCGTTCGATCAGCGCCTTCAGCGGGCCCGGCAGCGCGCTCTGGAACTCCATCGGAGCGCCCGACACCGGATGGCGAAATTTCAGCTCACACGCATGCAGCGCCAGCCGCCGCGCGGGATCGGTAGTGGCGCCGTATTTCTGATCGCCAACGATCGGATGGCCGCGCGCGGCCAGTTGCACCCGGATCTGGTGCTTGCGTCCGGTTTCGAGCGTAAGTTCGAGTAGCGATTTGTCGCCGGATCTTCGCAATATACGGTAGTGGGTGATAGCGGGCTCGCCACCGCGAGCGACGCGATGAACCTTGAGTGACTGGCTCTCGGCCAGGTGATCTTTGAGGGTGCCCTGTGCGTCTGGGGGCACACCTTCCACCACGGCGAGATACTTTTTCGTGACCCTCTTCCAGTTCTGCTGCAAAGTCGCCTGGACGGATTCGCTGCGCGCGAACATCATCAGGCCGGAAGTCTCGCGGTCGAGCCGATGGACGATGAAGATCTGTTGCCGGGCAGTTTGTGCGAGCGCCCTCAAGTGGTCGTTGAGGATCCGATAGGCAGTTCGCTCCTTTTCGCGCGCGGAGCCCATCGAAAGCAGTCCCGAGGGTTTGTCGATCACAACTACGGCGTCGTCGAGATGGATGATTTTTGGGTCGTAGCGCTCGCGCGCGGCGCTCACAGGCTTGCGCGCCGCGACGGTCACGATATCGCCCGGTTCCAACCGCGTGTCGTGCCGGACCGTTGGTTTGCTCTGCACCGTTACCGCGCCGAACCGGATCAGTTCCTTGGCTTGCTTGCGGGACAAGCCCAACGGCGGGCTCATCAGGAAGGGCAGGAGCTCGCCCCCGGATGCGACATGAAAGCGACGATCGGCCATCATTGTCGGAATAGTGACACCAGAACCTGTAAGGCCACGGCGGAGTCAGCGGGCGGGATGGGATCAATTCAGCGCTGCCCGGAGTTGTTCCAGCGCGGAAAGGCAGGATGGCTCTTCCGGCTGGATCTCGAGCGCGGCTTCGAACTCCTTGATCGCGGCCATCACCATCCCCTTTTGCGCATAGAGACGCCCCAGGTTCATGTAGGGGAAGTGGCGTGGCTCATAGCGCGGAGCCGTCTTGGCCTTCTCCAACCACTCGACCGCGTCGTCGGGCTGTCCCTTCGCGATAAGGTAGGACCCGATGTCGTTGTACGGGTTGCCGAAGGTCGGGTCGACGGCGATCGCCTGCTTGCACTCGTCGATGGCTTCGTCGAGGCGACCTTGAGCGCTGTAGGCCCAGCCGCGGAACGTATAGGCCTCGGCGGTGGGGCAGAGTCCGAGCGACTTCGTGTAAAGCTCGATCGCGCGATCGAGGTCGCCGGACAAGTGGTGCTGCTGCGCCGTCATCCATAAGGCCAGCGCCTGGTCTTTGAGAACGCCGTCGTCCATTTCTCCCACTTACGGGCTCCGACTTACTTCCCGCACCACTGGGGTTTGCGCTTTTCCAAAAATGCACCGATTCCTTCCTGCGCGTCGGCGGCCATCGCGTTGAGGCTCATCACTTCTTTCGTGTAGTCGTAGGCTTTGCGTTGATCGAGATCGATCTGCGCGTAGAAGGCCTGCTTGCCGATCGCGACGGTGAGCGAGCTCGCCTCGACGATTTGCAGCGCGAGCTTGCGCGTTTCGGCGATCAGGTCGGCGTCGGGCACGACGCGGTTCACGAGTCCCCAGGCGGCGGCGGTTTGCGCGTCGATCGGCTGGCCGGTGAGCAGCATTTCCATCGCATGCTTGCGCCCGATCGCGCGCGACAGGGCGACCATCGGGGTCGAGCAGAACAGCCCGATCCGCACGCCGGGCGTGGCAAACTTGGCGCTCTGCGCCGCGACCACCAGATCGCAGGTCGCCGCGAGCTGGCATCCGGCGGCGGTGGCGATTCCGTGCACGCGGGCGATTACCGGCTGCGCGATCGCCTGCACGGTCTGCATCAGGTCGGCGCACTGATCGAAGACATGGCGGTAGAAGCTGAGGTCGCGGTCGAGCAGCTCGCTTAAGTCGTGGCCGGCGCTGAAGGCGGGACCCGCGCCGGCGATAATCACCGCCCGCAACTCGCGCTGCTCGCCGACCCGGCGCAACGCTGCGATCAGATCGGTCATCATCGCGGACGAGAGCGGGTTGCGCTTCTCGGGCCGGTTCATCGTGATCGTGGCCAGCCCCTCTTCTTCCTGAATCAGGAGATTCTGCTCGGACATCGGATGCGCCTCCAACCCGAGTTTAGGTCCGCAGCGCTTGCGCGGGCAAACGCAGATCGCTAACCGCTCTCGTCCGGTCGGGTCTTCCATTCCTCGGGGAAGAGCAGGAGCAAATCCTCGCCGAGGGAACGGACGAGGAAACGATGGGCCTCGTTGATCGCGCGTTCCAGCGCGCGTCCGCCGATAATCCAGTGGCCGCGGCCCGCTAGCGTTTTGAGTTGGGCGCCGATCGCGGTTGCGAATTCGGTGAGGCGCGGCAGCGGTGCGAACGGATCACTGTCACCGGCGACGATCAGACGCGGCGCGGCGCGATCGCCGGACGCGAGTTGGACTTCACCGCGCGCGACCTCGCGCGCGGCGGCGGACGCATCGGGCACGAGATTCGTGATCAGCTTCGCGCGCGCATACGGTTCCGCGTCGACCACGAAATCGAACAGCGCACGCCCGGAGGGCGGCTTGAGCAGACCACCGAGCCACAGCGCCGGCAGGTTGCGCGCGCGCATGAACAGCGGTGAGCGAAAGCCCGGGATCGACGGTGCAAAGGCCACGCCTGCCTTGACTCCCGGCCGCTCGGCCATCTTGAGCGCGAGCAGGCCGCCGATCCCGTGCCCGAGCACGATCGCGTCGCGGCCGATTGCGCCCAGGACCTCTTCGACCAGTGCGATCAGATCGGAGAAGTGCAACCGGCCGAGCGGCGGCGTCAAGCCTTGCCCAACCGCCGAGCGCAGATTGGGCGCGTAAGTTTCCCAGCCCATCGAGCCGAGGTAGCCGAGCAGAATCGCCAGATGGCCGACGGTCGTGAACAGCTCGGGAAGCAGCACGATCGGCCACGCGAACTTGATCGGTTCCGGCCGCTCGACCTGCGCGGGAAACCGGCCGATCCGGAGATCCATGGCGCTGTCAGGCGGTACGGGCTTGCCGCGCCATCAAGCGGGCGAAGCGGAAAGTCGGAAAAGCACCCGGCGCGGCTAACAGGCTGGTGAAGCGTACGAACTCGTCGGCCGCCCATTGCTCCGCGTTCGCGGCGCGAAACGCCATCAGCATCTTCTGATCAACGTCCAGAACGCGCGAGGTCCCGACCGCCGCTTCGTAGTGACGGCCGAGGATCGCGTCGCGCTGCGCGGCGAAGTTGGACATCGCAGGCGCTTCGACGACGGAGCCGTTGCGCGCGCTGAACCATTCTGGAGCGAGCGACGCCATGATCTCCGCGCTGATCAACGCGAACGAATGGCCCTGGCCGAAGAGCGGATCGACGTGCAGGCCGGAGTCGCCCAACAGCAACGCGCCGTTGCAGACCGGCATCCGCCAGGTATTTTTCAGCAGCCCGCTCGAATAGACCCGGCCGGCGAAAGTGGCGCCTTCGACCATCGCGGCGATGTGCGCATTCTCCGCGATCTGCGCCAGGTAGTTGGCGGTCAGATCGGTACGGAAGGAGTGCATCACCGCGGCGTCGAACGCGGTCGCGACGACGGCGCGTCCGTCTTCGCAGCGCGCCGCCACGTAAGCGCGATCGCGCGGGCCGAACTCGATATGGACCACATCTTCGAGGTGCGGCTCGCGAATGCCGGTGAAATAGCCGTAATAGTAGGCGCGGGCGCAGGGCACGTCGCGGCGCGCAAACGCGCCGAGCCGCTCGCTCGCGATGCGCGCGACTGCGCTGCGCATCCCGTCGGCGCCGATCGTCAGCGGCGCGCGAAACTCCTGCGCGCCGGAATCACCGCCGCGCACGCCGCACACCGCGCCGTTCTCGACGATCAGATCGGTGACGCGAAAGCGCTCGCGCACCGCGACCGATTCGATCGTGCGCGCAAATTCGATCAGCGCCGCGTCCATGCGCGCGCGGCCCAAGCATAAGCCCGCGCAATCGTCCACAGAATCTGGCGCGGCGGTCAGCCGTCCCGTGAAGTCGATCGAATCGGCGCGCGTGCGCGCCTTGCCCAGACGATAACCGCCGCGCCGCTCGAGCTCGCCGATCACGCCGATCCGATTCAGCACCCGCGCGCCGCCGCCGAGCACGATATGGGTCGAGAGCGTGTCGCTCGGGAAGGCGCTCTGGTCGAGCAGCAGAACCCGCCGGCCCTGGCGTCCGAGCAGGATCGCGGCGGCCGATCCGGCGACCCGCGCGCCGACGATAATCACGTCGAAATGTTGATGCGATTCAGCCATGGGATTCAGACCGCGCCGCTCCCAAACGCTCATCATGAAGCACGCGCCCCGGCCATGAAATAGGCCCACGCCGGGGCGGCGCGCAAAAAAAGAGCCCCCTCTTTCGAGGGGGCTTCCGGTCTGCGAGGCTTTCTTCGCCCCGGCTCAGTCCAGCGACGAGCTTGGCATCTTCAGCCAGCCTCCGAGGTCATCGGAGGATTCGGAGCGTAAAACTACTTCTTCTTTTTCTTGCCGGCTTTCTTCTTCATCTTGGCCTTGATTCTTGATTTGGATTTGCGGGCCGTACTGCGGCCCTTGCGAGTCACTGGCATAGATACCTCCGTTCCTTCTGTCGCTGACCGAGCACCGAAACTTATAGGTGGTCTTCATTTCTCCACCAGACGCCGCCCATAATATAAAAACGTTATCGAACGATCAAGCGAGCGACAGTGATCTTTATAAACAAATTCTAAAGTCGCGCGAGCATCTGATCTCATTCGATTATCGGACGCGGTTCGAGCGCGGGGTATAAGCCGCCTTGAAACCGGGAGGCCGGCTCCTTTACGATATCGGCGATGGCGAGGTTAAGTTCAGGTCTCCGGCGCGAGTGGCAGAGCCTTATCCTTGGCGGGACCGTGGCGATGCTGGTCGTGAACTGCATCGCCGGGCCCAGAGGAGTGCGCGATCTGATGGTCCTGCGCGCGCGCCGGGTGGCCCTGGAGGCGCAACTGCGGCTCCTGTCCGATGAAAACGGCCGGTTTGAAACGAATGTTCAGAAGCTTCGTTCAGATGACCGTTACGTCGAGCATCTGATTCGCCGCGAGCTGGGCTTTGCCCGTCCTGACGAGCTGGTTTATCGCTTCGGCGACGATGACGACGGGAATCGCTGAGCGCAAATCGCCGCGCTTTTCTGCAAACCGCTCAGAAGAATCCGCGCGGGATCAACTTGTACTCGCGCGCCTGACGCTCCAACTCCTCGCGGAAATCCGGATGGGCCAGCGCGATCAGCGCGCGAGCGCGCTCCGGGACCGACTTCCCTTTCAGATTGGCGATCCCGAATTCAGTGACGACGTACATCACGTCGGTGCGCGGGGTGGTCACGATTGCGTGCGCGGGCAGCTTCGCAACGATGCGGCTCTCGCGGCGCGCGCCGTCAGGCCGGTCGCGCTCGTAGAGCGACGACAGGCATACAAATGCCTTGCCGCCGCGCGAGGCATACGCGCCGCGCACGAACTGCAACTGGCCACCGGTGCCGCTGATCTGGCGCAGCCCGGCGCACTCGGAGCAGGCCTGGCCGGTCAGATCGATCTGCGCCGCGTTGACGATCGCGACCACGCGATCGTTCTGCATGATGTGGTGCGGCAGATTGGTGTAATCCACGGGCGCGGCGAAGCAGAGCGGATTGCGATCGAGAAACCGGTAGAGCCGCGCCGAGCCCGCGGCGAACGTGTAAGTCATCTGGAAGCGGTTGAGCCGCTTGTGCGCGCCGGTCACCTTGCCCGCTTCGTACAGGTTGATCAGCGAGTCGACGAACATCTCGGTATGCACGCCGAGGTCTTTGATCGGCGAAGCGGCGAGGAACTCGCACACCGCGTTGGGCATCGCGCCGATCCCGATCTGGATGCACGCGCCGTCCTCGATCTCGGCCGCGATCAGCTGCGCGACCTTTTCATCGACCGGACCGGCGGGCGCGATTTTTGAGTTCCGGCAGCGCGGCCGCGCCGCCGTCGATCACATGGTCAACCTCGCCGATGTGCACTGCGTTTTCCACGCCGAAGACGTAGGGCATCGCAGGCGTCGGTCTCGACGATCAACGTGCCCGCGCGTCTCGGTGATCGCCTTGTGATAGGTAACAGCACCGCCGAAGTTGAAAAATCCGTGCTCGTCCATCGGCGCGGTCTTCAGCACCGCGACGTCAACATCGACGAAGCGGCGGTAGTTGTCGGGCGCTTCGCCGAAGTTCATCGGCATATGATCGCAAAGGCCGCGGTCATGCATCCGGCGCTCGAGCCCGGAGAAATACCACGACAGGTAGCGGACGTGACGCGACTCGGGATCGGCCTCGATCGCGGCGCGCGGCCGCAGCGCCAGGCAGCCGCGCAGCTTGAGATTGCGGAACTCCGCAATCCGCGCGGCGAGCGCGCGATCGAATTGATCGGGCTGGCCGACGCCGAAGCCATATTCGAGCCAGCTATCGGACTTGACCCGGGCCGCGGCCTGCTCGGCGGTCACGGTCTTGCGTTTGAGTTCTGCGCCATATGAAGCCATCGTTTCACCTGATTCGTGCACCTTGATTCGTGTACCTGATTCGGGCGTTTAACGCCGGCTGCGGCGCGCGCTGCCGGACGGTTCGGTTCCAGTTTCGACTTCGCTTGACTGGCAGTATCGCATAGGATTTGTTCGGTCGCGTCTTAAATCAATGCCAACTGTCGAAGCCTTCAAGCAAGCGCCCGCGACCGGGCGCGGTAACCGAGCGCCGCGGCTGATCCTGTTTTTCACGGTTTTTGTTGATCTGCTCGGCTTCGGAATCGTGATCCCGTTCCTGCCGATGTTCGCGGCGCGGATGGGCGTGGGCGCGGGCGCGGTCGGCCCGATCCTGGCGGTCTACTCGCTGATGCAACTGCTGTGCGCGCCGCTACTCGGACGGATTTCCGATCGCGTCGGGCGCCGGCCGATCATCATGCTTGGGTTGCTGGGCTCTTCGCTCAGCTACCTGATCTATGGCTTTGCGGATTCGTTCGCGCTGCTGCTGTTCTCGCGTGCGGTGCACGGCGCGTGCGCGGCGACGGTCTCGACTGCGCAGGCCTACGTCGCCGACACGACCGACGAATCGGGGCGCGCGCAGGGGATGGGCATGATCGGTGCGGCGTTCGGGCTTGGCTTCGTGCTGGGTCCGGCGCTGGGCGGCGTGCTGGGACATCACAGCCTGCGCACGCCGGTCTTCTTTGCCAGCGCGCTGACGTTTGCGAATCTGCTCTTTGCCGCGAGGTATCTGCCGGAGTCGCACGAAGCTTCGTCCGCCGCGCGCCTAACGCTGGCGCGGGCCCTCGAGCCGCTGCTGCGCTTGCCGCGCGATCTGGCGGGCCATCGCCTCGCCCGGCTGTTCGCGCTGGCGTTTCTGTTGACGTTCGTGTTGGGCGCGCTCGAAGCGACATTCTCCCTGATGGTCCCGCGGGTCTACGGCTACGGGCCTTACGGCGTGGGTCTGCTGCTCGGCTACACGGGATTGGTGCAGGCGATCGCGCAGGGCTATCTGCTGGGAAAGATGGTCCGGCAGTTCGGCGAGCTGCGAATCTTGCGCCTGGGCGCGATCGCGCTGGCGCTGGGGCTGGCGCCGCTGGGCAGCCTCGGCTCGCACACCGCGCTGCTCGTGATGCTCGCGCTGATCGCGATCGGCTATGGATTGGCGAGTCCCGCGGTCGCCAGCCTGATCTCGAAGCGCAGCGAGCGCCAGGTGCAGGGCGAAGTGTTGGGCATCAATCAGTCGGCGCTATCGCTGGCGAGAATTTTCGGCCCGATCATCGGTGCGGGCGCGTATGCGATCCTCGGCGCGCCGGCGCCTTATATCGGCGGCGCGCTGGTGACCGTGATGGCATTAATCTTGATGCGCGGCATAGACTTGGGTGCTGCATGAGGGACGAACGATGCCTTGGGTACTGACGTTTCATCTCTTCGGCGTGATCTTCTGGCTCGGCGGCCTGCTCGTGATCGCGAGCCTGATGGCGCTGGTGCCCGACGAGGTCGGCGTGGCGAAAGAGCGCTTGATCGTCGTAGCGCGCCATCTGTTCGTCAGTTGCAACGTCGGCGCGGCGATCGCCATCGTGTTCGGCTTTCTGCTGATCCCGTTCGAGCCCGAAGTGCTGCGCCAGGGCTGGCTCCACCTGAAGCTGCTGCTGGTGCTCGTGCTGATCGTGATGGACGTGCGGCTCTATTGGCGGATCACGGCGTTGGAGAACGAGCCGGCCAGCGCGACCGCGCGCGAGTTCCGGATCGTCCACGGCGTAGTCAGCGCGCTGATGCTGATCATCCTGCTGCTGGCGCTGCTGAAGCCGTTCTGATCCGGAAATTGCAGGCCGCGGCTCAAAATCGGCTGGCTGAGACCGGTCGGGTTTCCACGGCGATACCATTTTCTGTCAGTCATTGACATAATATGGCAGCAGGCCGTATCGTGGCGATATGGATATGACCTCGCTCAACGTGTCGTTGCCGAAGACGCTCAGAGAGTACGTCGAAGGCCAGGTCGATGAAGGTGGCTACAGCACGCCGAGCGAATACGTGCGCGCGCTGATTCGGGAAGACCAGAAGCGGCGCTCTCAAGAAAAGCTGGAAGCGATGCTTGCGGAGGGGCTCGGGTCAGGAGAACCGATCGCTGGCGACGGCGCCTACTGGAGCGGCAAGCGCCGCCGATCGAGCGAACGCCGTCGCAAGAAAAGCTAAGTGAATGTCCGGATTCTGATCCGGCCCGCGGCTGACCGGGACCTCGACGCTCAGGCGGATTACATCGCTGCCAGTTCCGGAGATGAAGCCGCGCTGAGGTTCTATCGCGCCGCGGAGCAGACCTTTCGGCTCATCGCCGCCCGGCCTGCAATCGGGAGACGCTCCTGGTATCGCAATCCACTACTCGCGGAGACCCGGATGTTTCGAATGCGCGGGTTCCGCAAGCATCTGGTCTTCTATCGCCCGCTGAGCAACGGCGCCGAAATAGTCAGAGTGATTCACGGCGCGCGAGACCTCGAGAGATTGTTCGAGGAATGATTCCTCGCGCGCGGCCGGGCGGTAACGAAATGTGCCGTGCGTCAGTCCATGTGGTAGCGGCGGCGCTTGCGCCAGAGGGTTGCGACGCTGATCCCGAGCGTGTCGGCGGCCTCTTCGAGCGTGGCCGCGTTGGCCAGCACGCGCCGGATATGCTCCTCCTCGACCTCGTCGAGCGAGGCTTCCGACGATGAGGTCGGCGCGGCCAGCGCGGGCTGGAAGATCAGATCGGGCAGATCCTCGCGCGTGATCAGCTCGCCGCGGCTCAGCACCGCGGCGCGCTCGATCGCATTGCGCAGCTCGCGCAGGTTGCCCGGCCACGGATAAGCGGCAATCGCCTCGACCGCCTCGCGCGAGAGTTGCAAGCCCGGGCGGCGATTGCGGGCGCGGGCGCCGGCCAGGAAACGATCGGCCAGCGTGATGATGTCCTGGGGACGCTCGCGCAGCGCCGGCAACTGCAACGTGATCACGTTGAGCCGGTAGAAGAGATCCGGCCGGAACCGTCCGGCGGTCACCTCGTGCTGGAGATCGCGATTGGAGGCGGCGATGATCCGCGCGTCGACCTGGATGGTCCGCGAATCGCCCAGGCGCTCGAAGCGCTGCTCCTGCAGAAAGCGCAGAAACTTGGTCTGCAGCGGCGGCGGCAGGTCGGCGATCTCGTCGAGGAAGACGGTGCCGCCCTGGGCCGCTTCGAGCCGGCCGGGCTTGTCCTTGATCGCGCCGGTGAACGCGCCGCGCACGTGGCCGAACAGCTCGCTTTCGAGCAGATGCTCGGACAGCGTGGTGCAGTTGACGATCACGAACGGACGGCTGTGGCGCGGGCTCCAGAGATGCATCTGGCGCGCCAGCACATTCTTGCCGGTGCCGCTTTCGCCGCTCAGAAGAATCGTGGCCTCGCTGTCGGCGGCCTGGCGGGCGGTCTCGAGCAGCGCGACCATCGCCGGGCTCTTCGATTCGAGCAGCGGAACCTCGTCGATCGTGTCGCGCAGCGCCTGGTTCTCGGAGCGCAGGGTCTTGACCTCGAGCGCGCGGTTCACGAGATGGCCGATCTGGTCGAGCGAGAAGGGCTTGGTCAGGTAATCGTAGGCGCCGGCCTTCATCGCTTCGACCGCACCCTCGACGGTGGCGTAAGCGGTGATCAGGATGACCAGGATTTGCGGGAAGCGATGCTTGACCTCGCGCAGCAGCTCGAGGCCGTTGATCTCCGCCATGCGGAAGTCGCTGACGATCAGATCGAAATCGCTATGCTCGGCGAGCATCGCGAGCGCGAGCGCCGCGCTCTCGGCGCTCTGCACCTGATGGCCGCACGACTCGAAGTAGATCGCGAGGTTGCGCCGGATGTTCTTCTCGTCGTCGACAATGAGCAGGTTTGCCATCAGACCTGCTCCGCGGGCAGTTCGACGGTGAACTCGCTGCCGTGGCCGGAACTGTTCACGAAGATACGCCCGCCGTGAGCCTCGACGATATCCTTGACGATCGCGAGGCCGAGGCCGGCCGATCCGGTTTCGAGGCCGTTGACGTTCCACTGCGTGAAGCGCTCGAAAACCCGATTGCGGATCTCGGCCGGGATTCCGGGCCCGGTATCGGCCACCTTCAAGCGGACGAAATTTTCGTTGCGGTCGGCGGCGAGAGCGATCCTGCCGCCCGAGGGCGTATAGCGCAACGCGTTGCCGAGCAGATTCGAGACCACCCACGAAAGCTTGACCGGATCGCCTCGCACGGTGAGTCCGGGTTCGAGCGGCGCGGCCTCCAGGGCGACCTGCTTCTGCTGGGCCTGGATCATGAAGCGCTTGGCCACCGCGTCGGCCAGCTCCGCGACGTCGAGCGGCACGCGCTGGATGCGAATCGCGCCCGGGTCACCGCGCGCGAGGTTGAGCAGATCGTCGGCGAGATTACGCATCCGCCGCACGTCCTCATCGATTGAGTCGACCAGCTCCTGCTGTTTGGGGTCGAGTTTGGTGCGGCTCTTTTCGAGCAGCTCCGCCGAGAGCGCGAGCGAAGTCAGCGGCGTACGCAGCTCGTGCGACAAGGTCGCGACCAGGTTGGCGCGCGCGCGATCCTTGTCGCGCAGATAGGTGATGTCCTGCAGGATCAGGATGGTGCCGAAGGATTGGCCCTCGCCCTGCCGGAGCGGCATCGGCTTGAGCAAATAGATATGGTCGCGGCCGCGGACGTAGAGGTCGACCTCGATCCGCTCGAGGTTCGGCGCCTTCGCTCTGCGCCGCCTGCAGCGCGGCGCGCACGCGGAGGTAATGAGGATGGCTGCTGTTGAGATCGTCGAACGGACTGCCGAGCGCTTCCTCCCGTCCGACGCCCATGATCAGCGCCGCGATCTCGTTGATATGCGTTACGATTCCGGTCGGATCGATCAGCACGATGCCGTCTTCGAGGCTCTCGATAATCGCTTCGGTCTTGTTCTTTTCGTAGATCAGGCGGTCGACGTTGAGCTTTTCGAACCGCTCCAGCCGCTCGGCCATCCGGTTGAATTCCTGAACCACCAGTTGCAGCTCCGCGAGCGGTTGCGGGCCCAGGCGCTGGGCCGGCCCGCCACGCAGACTGAAGCCGCGCAGGCGGGCCGCGAGCTCATCGAGCGGCTTGGAGAGCGTCGAGCCGAGGGTCCACGACAGCGCGGCGCCGAACACCAGCAGCAGCGCGAGGCCGGCGGCGAATTCGTAGGTCAGCCGCGTGCCCATCCGGCTCGCGCGGCTATCGGCGCGGAACATCGCGGCCTGATTCATCTCGATCAGCGTGTCGAGTTGCGCGTGCAACGCGGCGAACTCGGGGTCGCGCGGTGAGCGCGAATCGGCGGACAGCTCGTCGAACAGGCGGTGGCCGTCACGGCTGATCGCGGCGGCGAGATCTGCTTCACCGACTTCGGTGATGTCGTGCTGCTCGACGTCGACCCAGTGAGCGAACGTATCGCGGTAGATGGGCAGGGCCGTCTTCAACGTGCCGTCGCGCCCGGCAAGCTGGAGCGCGTACAGCGCGTCGTGCATGTGTTTGGCAGCGTCGATACTGACGTAATTGCGGTAAAGCGTCTCGCGGATTCCGCCGCCCAGCCGATAGACGCCGGGCAATGCCAGCGCGCCGAAGATGATCGCGATCGCGAGCATCGCGAGCGTGCCGTTGCGAATGCGGTTGCGGAGTGAAGGAGGGTTATTCATTGGTCATCCGTGGCGGCGCGCGCCACGACCTCGACATCGAAATCCCGCGCCGCGTCGATCAGCTTGCTGGTGATCGAGCGGCCGCGGATCCGGTTCCACAAAGTGGGCGTGGTGCGGCCCGTCATGATCCGGGTGATCGCCTTCTCGCGCGCAAAATCCAGCAGCGCCTTGACCACGTCGGGCGCCTTCAACTGGACGATCTCGGCGCCCAGATCGGCCGCCATATTGATGTTGTCGAGCAGGGTGCGGAAGTCTGCGGTGCTGATCTTCTGGACCGACTCGGAGGGCGTCTCGACGTGGACTGCGAACCAGTCGGCATTGAGCTGGGCCGCGGTGCGGGCCGCCTTGCGCAGCAACTCGCCGCCGCCGGTCGAATTCGACGACAGACAGACCATGATGCGCTCGGTCACCGCCGAGCGGCGGCCGCCATCGCGCTTGACCTGCTCGAGCTCCTCGCGCTGGCGGCTTTGATCGCGCGCGACCTCGCGCAGGGCGAGCTCGCGCAGCGCCGCGATATTGCTGGGCTTGAAGAAATTCTTGAGCGCCTGCTCGACCTGTTCCGGGGGATAGATCTTGCCTTCGCGCAGACGCTGGCGCAGCTCCTCGATCGCGATATCGACCGTCACGAGCTGGTCGGCACGCAGGAGAAACGTATCGGGAAGAGTTTCCTTGACCTCGATTCCGGTGATGCGCTTGATCAGCGGCTTGAGGCCTTCGAGGTGCTGGATGTTGAGCGCGGTGATGACGCTGATGCCCTTTTCGAGCAAGTCTTCAACGTCCTGGTAGCGTTTCTCATGACGCGAGCCGGGCGCGTTGGTATGGGCCAGCTCGTCGACCACGACGATCTCGGGATTGCGGGCGACAATTGCGTCAACGTCCAGCTCATGCAGAACGGTCCCGCGGTATTCGATCGCGCGCAGCGGAATGGCTTCCAGATCTCCGAGTTGGGCGGCGGTCTCGGCGCGCCCGTGGGTCTCGATCACCCCGAGCACAACGTCGCGTCCCTGTTGGCGCAGGTGATGCGCCTCCTGGAGCATCCGGTAGGTCTTGCCGACGCCCGCCGCTCCGCCCAGAAAGACCTTGAGCTTGCCCTTCTGTGAACGGGGTACGAGGTCGAGGAAGGCCTCCGCTTCACGACGCTCGTCGTCCTTCATGTCGAGGCCGCTTTCACAATGTGGGTTGGCGGCAGCCGCACACGCCCGAGAGGGATATTAGCAAGTCGCGGCGGGCCCGGCAGCGAGCGCGACTAGCCCCGCGCACGCCGGCGATACTCGCGGGCGGAGTGCTCCCGGAGGTTTTGCGGCGGTAAGCCTCGGCCTGCTGCTTGCCACTCAACTCGTTGAGCGCGGTCGGCGGTTGCAGGGATCGTCAGCAAATCGAGCATGACAGACTCGTAGCGCAAAGAGCGTACCGAGCCGGGAATCGCTGAATTTGCTGGACTAGACGGGTTTTCGGAACGACAATCGCGTAAATTGCAATGGGCGCGCGTTTCAATTTGAATCGTTCAGATTTTGGGCCGTACAGATTGAGGAATTCGCGGCGTCAGACCGGGCCGCGATCACGCAGGTCGGCCAGCGCGCGGTAGACGCCGAGGACGGGCGCGGGAGTGTAGGTGGGCGCAGCGGCCGGGGATTCTTCCGGCGGCGAAGCGAGGGAGGGCCGGGTCAGGGCTTTTCGGGCGCCGGATGGCTCGCGCGGATATTGTCCAGGATGAAAAGCACGTCGGTCACGCTTTTGAGGCTTCCGAACATATCGACCTTGGCCAGGAAATTCAGCTCATCTTCCGTGATGCGGTGGGCGGCCAGGATCTTCCGATCCCCGCGAACCTGCTCCAGAATTCCGTTACTCACGGTCCGTCTCCTCTCCGCTTGACTAAACTAAAAGTAGGATAATTCTACAAACGAGTCAAGCGGGCGGCCGTCGCGAATCAGCCGTCAGGACAGCAGGCGATGGGTCGGGGCGAGCAGCTCGGCGGTCGGGACGCCGTGGGGGCAGGCGCCGGCGCAGGCGTGATGCGCGCAGGTCAGGCAAGCCGACGCACCCGCGCCCAGGCGGGCGTATTCATCGCGCGCCAGGCGGAGATCGGCGTAGTCAAGCGCGTACATCCGGGTGCGCAGAACGTCGGCGATCGGGACGCCGGCCGGGCATGAGCTTTCGCAGAGGTCGCATCCCTGGCGGCAATGCGACGCGCTGTTCATCCGCAGGTAGTGCGCGAGCAAGAACGGATCGGCCTCGGCGGCGGCGCGCGCGCCCGAAGCGCCGAGGTATTCGTCGATCAGCGCCGGGGTACGCATCGTAACGACGAGACCGTCCACGTCGGGATTCGACAGCACCCATCGGAACGCGGCCTGCGAGAAGGTCGCGCCGCCGGTCTCGTAGGGACGCAGGTCGTTGAGCCGCGCACCCATCAAGGTTTTCATCGCGAGATAGCCCATCCCCCTGGATTTGGCCTTGCGGATGATGCGCGGCAATTCGGGCTGCACGGCAACCATGTCGAAGTTGCGCAGGAAGCGCTGGTAGAAGCGGGGGTCCTGGCCGAAGTTGTAGGCGCCGAGGATGACGTCGAAGTGGCCGGTGTCGATCGCATAGTCGAGGCACTCGGCGAGCCGGCCGGCGTGGCCCGAGACGCCGGTGAAGCGAATCTTGCCCTGCTTTTTCGCCTGGTCGGCGAACTCGTACCATTCGGGATTTTTCAGGCGGGCGACATCGTTCACCGCGTGGTTGAAGTACACATCGACGTGGTCGGTCTGGAGGCGGCGCAGGCTGCCGTCGAGTTCCCGCATGATCGCTTCCTTGCGATCGTCGGGCTGCGCGGTGACCTTGGAGGCGATGTAGATCTTGTCGCGCTTGCCGCGCAAGGCATTGCCGATCGTCGTCTCGGCTTCGCCGCCGCCGTAGTCGTTGGCCGTATCGAAGTAGTTGACCCCATGATCTAAGGCCCTGAGTACCAGGTCTTCCTGGCCCGAGACCAAGCCGCCCGAGCCGAAGGAGATATCGGAGATTTTGATGCCGGTGCGGCCCAGCGGCGCGTAGCGGCCGACGCCCGCGCTCGGCACCGCCGCGGCGGCTTTGCCCGCGAATGAGAGCAGCCCGACGCCAAGACTGGCCAGCGCGCCGCGCTTGAGGAAGTCCCGACGGTCCAGCATCTTGCGCCACGACGTTTTCATCGGCAGTTCCTCCGTACCCGGATCATTACTCAGATCATGCGATCAGCGGAAGCTCAGAAGCTGTCCTTGAGCTGGCGCGCTTTGGCGAAGATCGCGACCGGATCGTCGCCGAGGGACGGATCGCGGCGTTTGAGATTCGCGCGCAGCTCGGGGCTGTCGACGCGCAGGAAGGGATTGGTCTGCTTTTCCTCGCCAATCGTGGAAGGCACGGTCCATTTGTCCTCGGCGCGCATCTTCACCGCCCACGCATGCTTGGCCTTGATCGCGGGATTGCTGGGTTCGAGCGTGAGCGCGAAGCGCAGGTTCTTCTCGGTGTACTCGTGGCCGCAGAAGACCTGCGTGTCGTCGGGCAACGCGGCGAGCTTGCCGAGCGATTCGACCATCGTGGCGGCCTTACCCTCGAACACGCGCCCGCATCCCGCGACAAACATCGTGTCGCCGGTGAAGACCGCCTTGAGCCTGGGGAAGTAATACGCGACGTGGCCGCTGGTGTGGGCCGGAATACCGATTACGCGGCCTTCGAGCGAGCCGATTTGGACCGTATCGCCGTCGTCGAGCGGATGGGTGAGGGCGGGGACGCGGCCGCCCTCGGCGCGCGCGCCGTAGACCTTGAGGCCGGGGCGCGCCTTGAGCAGGTCCTGATTGCCACCGACGTGGTCGAAATGCCAGTGGGTCGAGAGGACGGCGACCAGATCGAGCCCGCGCTGCGAAACTGCGGCTGTCACCTTGTCGGCTTCGGCGCAGTCCACGACACCGCAGACCTTGGCAGCCTCGTCGACGATCAGATACGCGAAGTTATCGGAGAGCTGCGGGACCGGAATGATCGCCATATCTACCTCGTGGCGCGAAACCTGACGCCGAAGCTAATGATACAGGATTTGGCGTGAGACGAAGAACCTAACCCCCGGCCCCTTCCCGACGCGTCGCCACCGGCGCGGGGAAGGGGGGCCAGAAAAATGCGAGCGGTGGCGGGCCTCTCACTCGCTCGCCGGCTTGCGGTTCTGCTTGCCCTTGCCGCTGAGGGTGACGGTCTGGGTGCCGTTGCTCGCGTTCGAGGTGATGGTCAGCGCGCCGGTCTGCGCGCCGGCGCTGCTTGGCGCGAATGACACTGCGATCGCGCACTTGTGCCCCGGAGCGAGCGGGCCGACGCACGAGGCGCCGTCAACTGCGAAAGCGCCGCTGGCCGTGACGCTCGCGATCGTGATCGTCGCGTCCTGCTTTCTGTTCTTCGGATTCGACAGGACGACGCGTCTGATCTTGAGCGCTTGAGCCGATTGACTCACCGCCGCGCTGCCCATGCTCACATGATGCGGCGTGACTTTCAGCGCGGCGTCGGCCGGGGCGGGCGTCGGGCGGCGTGGGAGTGGCGACTCGGTGCGGGCGTCGCGGTCGATCGCGGCGTCGCGGCCACGCTGGGTCGGGTCGGCTCGCGGACGCGGGGTTGGCGCGGGTGTCGCGGTGGCGCGCGGGGTCGGCGTCGCGGGGATAGCGGCCTCGCCGCTGAGCGCGACCGTGAGCGGCGCGCGCGTCGCGCTGCTGGCGATGGTGATCGCGCCGGTCTGCAAGCCGGTTGACAGCGGGCGCGAAGGTGACGCTGATCGTGCAGCTTGCGCCCGCGTTGAGCGTGCCGCAGTTGTTGCTCGCCGCGAAACTGCCGCTGGCGCTGACGCTCGTGATGTTGGCTGCGCTGCTGAGATTGTTGGTCACCTGCACCTGACGCGCCGCGCTGGTGGTGCCCGGGAGTTGCGCCGGGAATGAAATCGCCGCGGGCGCCGCGGTGAGGCCGCTGCCGGCGGTGCCGGCGCCAATCAGCGCCGCGGCCTGCGGATGCGTGGCCTCGTTCTGGGTCGAGTCGTCGCTGACGTGGATCGAGGCCTGTGCCGGTCCGGTCGCGGCCGGTGCGAAGACGACCTGCGCCGTGCAGCTCTGATGCGGCGCGAGCGTGCCGACGCAGTTGTCGGTCTCGGCGAACGAGTCCGGTTGAGCGCGAGGCTCGCGACGTGCACGGTGGCGAGCCCATTGTTGGTCACGGTCAGGGTCTGCGGCGCGCTGACGCTGCCTACCGGATGGGGATTGAAGGTCAGCATCGCGGGGGCTACTGCGATCTGTCCTGACGGCACGGGTGTGGGGCCGCTCACGATCGGGCCGACCGGCCCTACCGATACCGCCAGCGGCGCCTGAGCAATCAGGAAGGGTGACAGATGACTCACGAGTCCGCACAAGCATCCGCCGGGAGTCGTGTCGTTCGGCGGGCATTGATTTGCTGTGTCGTTGCTGTTTGTGACGTCAACCCAGGCGGTGTCGAAATGAAGCAACCTGACCAGAGCCGGATCGCTGAACTGCGACGGACTGTAGTTGACGCAGATGCTGATGGGCCCAGTGGGACTCGTAGTGGTGCTGATATCGAGGTAGGTAGGTTGGGCGTTGTTTTGCCCCAGGCTGAATCCGCTCGGTGGCGTCGGTCCGGTGTTGGAGGCCGTGACCGTGGTCTGCCCGCTGGCGTTGCCCACGGTTTGGTAGTTGATCGTTACCTGCTGAACCACGGGGTTGTTGGGGATGATCACCGGAACTGCCGGCGGCACGGGCGCCGAAAAAGTATTTGACAACTTGACGACTTCCGCGTTCTCAAATGCTCCCGGCAGAGATCTGCCGAAACTCGGTTGAAATGCGGCGGTGGTGGGAAAATCGGGAGAAAACGTAGTTCCCACGTAGTACGCGTTCGCGTTGCCGTCCAGCGCGATTCCCATGCCGTAGTCTGGAAGACTTCCACCGATGACCGTCGAGAAGTTCAGGGTCGAGCCATCAGCGCTCAGTACGGCTGCGATACTGTCCACTTCTTCGAATACGCCTGCGACTATGGTCGAAGGGTTGCCCAGGATGGGATTGGGGACAATGGCCAAGGGCAGAACGGCACCGGGCTGGACCGGGAAGCTCGGGACTTGGGTATAAGTCTGGCCTCCGTCGATGCTCTCCCACAGGCTCCCAGTGCTGCCGAAGGTTTCTATGACACCGGCATAGACCGGCTTTGGAGAACTCGCGGCAGACAAGTCAACGGCCAGCGAGAATGGGGTACTGTTCAGGAGAGGAATGGAGGAAGAAACGAACGACGAAAAATGGTTGTTGCTGGCGAAGGGGCCGAATCCCAAAAGACCGGCGTAGACTATGGGCGGATTCGTGCTTGGATCAACTGCGAGAGAAAAGACCGCGCCGAAATTGAGCGCGGTCAGGATGAAAGGGCCGCCGGCGATGCTCGCAAAAACTCCCTTGTTAGTACCCAGATAGACATCGAAGTTGGCCCCGTCGGGAGCATAGGCTTGTGTGAAGACAACCGTCCCGTTGGGCAGACCTCCGCTGGTGAAATTCAACCCTCCGTCAAGGCTGAAGGCGAAGCCGTTTTCTGTTCCCACTCCCACGTAGCCGGAGTGCGCGCAGTCGCTCGACGGTGTTACGGAGATGATGATCGGACTCAGACCGGGCGGAAGGTTGTTGGTGAGCGTGGTGAAGGTGTTGCCGTCATCGAGGCTCTTGAACAAGCCGAAACCGCCCGCGTACAACTCATGCGCACAAGAAAATGGAGGGACCAGCGGGGAAAACGCCAGCGCGGCGATGCCAGAGCCGATGGTCGCGAGCTGCGAATAGTTCATTCCCCCGTCGATACTTCTCCAGACTCCCGTCCGGTTGGTTCCGACAAAGTAGACTGGTAAAGCTCCGGTCGGGTCGGCCGTCGCAGCGTTAAGGCCGACCGAGCCGGCCGTGGAACTGGGGAACGAGCTCTGCATGAAGCTCGGTCCGTTGGCAGCTCCAACCAAGAGCTTTCCGTTGGGTTGCTGGAACGCCTGCAAAGCGTTGACAGCGGGGAATTGCGTGAAACTGGTAAGCCCGGTTATATGAGCTTGATTCGCCGAATCGACCGCGATTGCCGATCCCTGGCTGTAACCATTTTCGCCCAAGTATGTCGAATAAACGGGCGTCCCTCCCGAGGCTCCAATGCGTGCCACAAACGCGGACACTGACCCGCCAAAAACGGTCTGCGCGGCACCGGCGGTGACTGGGAAGTCGCTCGAAGTGGTAAGCCCGGTGACATAAGCGTCGCAGTTCTGCGCGCAGACGCCGCCCGAGTTGCTCGTGCTCAAGGCAATGCCGAAGGCAACGTCGTAGCCGCCTCCGCCCAGGTAGGTCGCGTAGACCACCGAGGCCGGCCCGCTCAGAGTCGTGTCTATTCTGGCCACGAACGCATCGTTCGTCCCGGCAAAGGGACTTCCATTTACCTGCAGGCCGGGAACGTTGGTCCCACCCGCAACGTATACGTTATTGCCGGTCGCGTCAGCGGCAACTGCGAGAATCCCCGCTGGCACCAAGGTAGAGTATGCGAGTACCGGGCCTGGGCTGATTTTCATGACGAAGCCGTCAAAGCAGCCGGGGCAAAACGCATCGGTGGTGGTGGGAAAATCCGACCCGCCAGCGGATCCACCGACGTATACGTTGTTGGCATTGTCCACAGCGATGCCGTTTCCGTAACTCCCCGCGCTCCCGCCGAACACGCCCGAGGCAATCAGACCCGTGCCGGTCGGGTTCAGAACGGTCACGAAACCATTAGTGCCGCCGCCCGGCCCTAGCATTGGCGACGTGTGCGGGAAGTCGCCGGACTGTGTAAAACCGGTTACGTAAGCATCGCCCGCAGAGTCGATCGCGATCGCGAAGGCAGAGTCCGTGCCGCTGCCGCCAAGGTAGGTGGAGTACAGCAACGCCGTGCCCGCGGGGTTCAGCTTCGCTACGAAAGCATCGAATCCGCCCGCAGGATTCAGTGCGGGCTGAAACACACTTGGGGTCACAGGGAAATCGTTGAAGCAACAGCTCTGCCCGGCCACGTACGCGTTTCCCGCCAGGTCAACCGCGATAGCGCGACCTCCGGCAACGATCCCGCCCAGAAAGGTGGAGTAACTGATGGTCGGGTCGATCACCAGCGTTCTGTGCGGGTCATAGTCACCGACCTGCACGCGGACGGTCGAGGCGTCGGTCAGCCTATAGGCAGCATTGATCTTCTGCCTGGTCCGGCCGTGTTGCTGGTAGACGGTAGGCTTGCGCAGCAAGACCTGCCCGCCGCCCTCGTGCAACACAACGTCACCAGTAGCGTTGATTTCGAGCTTGCTGGCACCAGCCAGACGAAGCGCGATCCTGCCCGGGTCAGCGCCGGGCGCGACCACCAAGTCGAATTCGAGCAGGCGCTGGTTGCCGTAAAAGACGAGATCAATGCCCGGGTAGATTGAGCCGTATCTGACCTTTCCGTAAGTGGGAATCGCGGTATGCCACTTCGACGAGTCCGCGCCGATGATGTAGTTGCTCGTGCCGGGCAATGGATCGAGGCCTTCGATTCGGGCCGAGCGGTCCGCCCCTAACAGTTTCATGGACACGACCGCCTGATCGGCGACGTGATTACGCAGCGCACGCTCGATCGGTTCCGGTTTCTGCAAAGCGGCCGCACGCGGATTGAACCCTCCGCGAGCCCGAGCCAGCGCCAGCGTCGCGCCTTCTGGAGTAAGCAAGAGGCTGTAGCCGTCGCCGTGCGAGACGAATCTGGCTCTCCCGTCGGCCTGACCCCGGTTAGGCTCAAAGCTCAACGGCAAGTTGCCATAGCCCCCGAAAATTGGAGCGCTGCCCGCTTGCGACCCGATGCGCGGGGCCACGCTCGAGGCCGGCTTGGCTGAAGGCATCGTTAAATGAGTCGATTTCGCGTGATGAACCCCGACCGCGATCAGAACGATCACGACCGCCAGCAACAGAGCTGCGGCGTTGCGCTTCATGTGTCTCCCCTCTGGAAGCGAGCCCGGAAAAGATCGCGCGTCCTCCTGCCAGGGTCGCTAATAGCAGCGGTTGCGCCGGCTTGTCAAATGAACTTTAAGGAGACAAAAGCTCCAAGCGACGCCTATTATTCCGTCCTCGCCGTGCCCAGGCCGCTGAGGGATACCGCAAGCGAGCCTGCGCTCGACCGCGGTTGTTGCTTCGCTGGAGCACAGCAAGGCGTCGAATGCCGGCCTCCCGGATATGTCGGAGCAATTTCACTACTGGGCGATTAAGACCAACACCGCCGCTCGTCAAAAGAGTAGCGATGGTACGCTTCCTGAGTTCGCCCGTGACGCGGTTGCGAGTGACGGCGTTTGTGCAAAGTCAATTCCTCGCGGCGGGCCAATTTTTGCATCAAATCGAATTTTCAGTAGATGGCAGCGCGAGGGGCGGATCGGTGGCGGGTTGGGTCGGTCACGATGCCAGCAAAGAGGATCGCGCCGGATTGGCGCTCTGGGATCACGCAGAAGAACAGATGGTCGACGACCGTCTGGAACGGGCGTGGGGTAGCCATCATTGCCATCGCGGCGATGCCGACGCTGTATGCCGCGCGATCCGCAGAGGCTTTTGCGGGTGCGATCAGCGGTGGTAGGTCCTCCGGTCGTGCGAAGCTTTCGAGAGCGCGCGAGCGGTATACGCGTAAACTCCGTCCCAAGGCAGGAATTCGATCGACCAAATGACCGGCGTCTCGCCGGTTGCCGCGTGGCTCCGAGAGCTCTCCGCACTTGGCAGAAAAAGAGAATCGCTGCGCGTAGGTTCCTCCGGCCTCGAGAACAGACTCCTGTTTCAGGGAGAGGTGTAAGAAGGAGCGATGCGAGGGTCAGAACGAGGCAGGACCTGCACCCTCACCCGCGCTCGCGTTGCTCGTGCGACCTCTCCCGCGGAAGAGCGGGAGAGGTGGTCAGAGGCCGACTATGTTGTAGCCTACGTCTACATATACGGTTTGGCCGGTGACTCCGCTGGACAGGTCGCTTAGGAGGGCGGAGGCCATCTTGCCTACTTCGTCGGGATCCATCGCGCGGCGCATCGGGGAGCGCGCGCTCGACTTCGTGCGCCATGTCGTGAAAGCCGCGGATGGCGGCGGACGAAAGCGTGCGTGCGGGGCCTGCGCTGAGCGCGTTGATGCGGATGTTTTTCGGCCCGAGGTCGAGGGCGAGATAGCGCACGCAGGCTTCCAGAGCCGCTTTGGCCACGCCCATCATGTTGTAGTTGGGCATCGCGCGGACCGCGCCGAGGTAGCTGAGGGTGACGAATTGCGCCGCCGCCCGCGGATTCCATCAGAGGTTCGGCGGCACGCGCCAGCGCGACCAGCGAATACGCGCTGATCTCCATCGAGCGCGCGAAGTTGGCGCGGCTGACGGTCAGGAAGCGATCGCGCAGGTCCTCGCGCTCAGCGAAGGCGACCGCGTGGACCAGCATATCGAGGCCGCCCCATAATTCGCGGAGCGCCGCGAAGGTCGCAGCGATCTGGTCGTCGTTGGTGACGTCAAGCTCGCCGATCACGGTGGCGCGGATCTGCTCGGCGAGGGGCAGGACGCGCTTCTGGAGGACCTCGCCCTGGTAGGTCATCGCGATCGTCGCGCCCTGCGCCGCGAGACTCGCGGGCGATCGACCAGGCTAGGCTTTTTTCGTTCGCTACTCCTACGACCAGAGCGCGCTTGCCGTCGGCTATACCCATTTTCAGAAGTCCGCCATATAGGCTGTTGAGAGAAACCTTAACAGTGTGCTCCGTCTCTTCGTTCGGCTTTGCTCAAGACATGGTTATCTCTCCGAAGACTGAGGCAGAGGCTTGGAATTAGGAGAGATGAAGGCCGTACCCTCACCCGCGCTCGCGATACTCGCGCGACCTCTCCCTGATTAGGGAGAGGTGTAGGAGTGGCGAGCCTAACGCCCGGCTCCTTCCCTAAAGCTTGCCCTGAGCGAAGCCGGAGGGACGGGAAGGGGAGCCGGAGCGCGCGCTTCGAATCGGTGGATGATTGCCATAGTAATGGGACTACCGCGGCGGGACGAGGCTTAGACTTCGATCTCCATCCCGTCGAAGGCCATCTCGAACTTAACGTCGGACTTGCGTTCGAGCACCTCGCGGCCGATATGGGTGAGGACCATCCGGCCGACGTTGAAGCGCGAACGCTGTTGCTCGAGGAGCGGATAGTTGAGATGAAAATTCAGGTGAGCACTGCCGAAGTAAGTGCATTCGCAGATGAACAGGTCGGCGCCGTCGCAGAAGGGCACCAGCTCTTCGGTCCATCCGGTGTCGCCGGAAAAGACCACGGTCTTGCCGCCGAGCGTGATCCGGAAGGCGAGCGACACGTCGGGCTTGGTGTGCGGCGTGCGCAGCGTGGCGACTTTGACGCCGTCGAAGTCGCGCGGCTTACCGGGCTCGAGCACCTGGAACTTGAGGCGGCGGGCAACCTTCTCCTCCGGAAAGTTGGAGAACATGTTTTCGAAGAGCGTCCAGGTGCGCTGCTCGAGGCGGCGCGGGCCGGCGATGGTGAGGTTGCCCTCGAGCTTGCTCTCCCACATGTATTCGAGAATCAGGAAGGGGAGGCCGCCGAAGTGATCACCGTGCAGATGGCTGATCAGGACCAGATCGATATTGCTGGGAGAGAAAGCGGCGCGCTTGAGCGAGCTGAGGAGGTTGGGCCCGGCTTCCATGAGAATCAGCTTGCCGGCGGCCTCGATCACGTAACAGGCCTGGCAATAACCGTAGCTCGCGAACGCATCACCGGCCCCGAGTATGGTGATTTTCACGCCGCTACCCTCCCGGCCCTGCGCCCGCCACGCCCGTCGGCCCGCCATCGGGGCGAATGCGCTCCCATTCAATGAGAGTTAGTATCTTCCTGAACGGCTTGCAATCGATACTGGGCGGAGATCGGATATGATCGGGGTCAAAGCGAGGCGCGGGCGCGCAGATCGATCGCGATCTGATCGTGCGGCTGACGATCGCATTGACGGCCGTCGCGCTGGGATGCGGCCGGCCAGTTCCCCCGACGGCTCCGCCGTCGCCATTCACGGGCGCCGAGCAGATCGAGCTGAACTTTCGCGGGCAGAGTTTCGTGCTCGGCGATGACGACAAGATCGCGCGACTCAGCGTCGTCGACGGTCCGAAGGATCGCATCCTGCAGCTCCCGTTCTGGCTCGGGATGAACATCCTGGTGCCCGGCGTCTTGCAGCCCAAAGAAGGCGATTACTACGTGATCAGCGAAGCCGTGCTGGTAAAGCCGCTGAGCGATCCGGACCAGTGGCTGATCGAGGCGGGCAGCTCGCTTATCAAGAAGGAGACCGTGTTGATCACCACGCGCACGCACTTCCGATCGCCGGGCAAGATGCTGCCGATGATCGTACAGTTCGCGGGCACGCAGCCATTCAAGCGGCGCGACGGAACCTCGGTCGCGATTCCGGTGTTGAAGGAAGTGTCGCTGCCGATGAAATGGACGCTGGCCGGATCGGTCCCGCGCAGCTACGCGCGGTTCGAGATTCGATGAAACGATCACGCGGCGCATCGGCGTTTGCGATCGTGTGCATCGCGGCGCTGGCGATGCCGGCGTGCACGCCCGATCGCGCGCTCGACTTCGGGCCGACCGGCGAGATCAGCACGCCGCCGCAGGACGAGCTGAGCCGCCAAATTCTGAAGGACTTCGACGGCCGCGACTTCATCCTGGGCGACAATGATCGCGAGGCGGAAGTCAGGCTCTCGGACTGGGCCGACGGCCGGCGCGTAGTAATTCCATTCTGGCTCGGGGTGAATCCGCTGATCCCGATCCTGCTGCGGCCGAAGCTCGGGTATATCTACGTGATCAGCGAAGCGGTGCTGGTGCGCGCGCTTGGCGACAACCGGTATCTAATCCGGGCCGGCTCCAAGCTCTTCAAAACCGACACCGTTTTCGAGGCCAATCACGCGCGCTACCTCGATGCGGGCAAGATCCTGCCGACGGTGGTTCGCTTCGTCGGTACGGAAGTGATCACGGTACCGCTCGACGCGCCCGCGTCGGGCACCGTGACCGAGAAGGTGCCGATCCTGCGCGAAGTCTCGCTGCCGATGAAGATCGATCAGCCGCCGGCGGGCTACGCGAAGTTCGAGGTCAGGAAGGGCGCCTAACCCCGGAGATCACGGGAAGGGGACGGCGGCGCGTGCCTGAGCGTGGCCGGGGCGCGAGAGCTCGTCGTCGATGATGGCCTCGAATTCGCTCTGTGGTTGCGCACCGGTAAGCGGGCGGCCGTCGATGAAGAACGCCGGCGTGCCGGTCACTCCGACCTGACGGCCCGCGGCCTCGTCGCGCCGGATCGCGTCTTCCTGCCCGCCGTGATCAAAGCACGCGGCGAACTTCGCGCCGTCGAGTCCCAGTTTGGCCGCGGTGGCTTTCAAATCCGCCGGCAGGAGCTTCGCCTGATCGGCGAACAGCGCATCATGATACTCCCAGAACTTATTCTGCTCGCCTGCGCAGCGCGCCGCTTTGGCCGCGTCCATCGCATGCGCATGGAACTGCAGCGGGAAATCAAAGTAGACCAGCTTCAACTGGTCGCCATATTTTTCGCGCAAGCCTTTGAGCGCCGGCGTCACGCGGCCGCAGAATGGACATTGAAAGTCGGCAAACTCGACGACGGTGACCGGGGCGTCGGCCGGGCCGCGCTCGGGATGACCCTCGACCTTCAGGTCGATCCGCGGCGGCTCCATCATGACCTTGAGCGGGGTCTCGGCGCGGAGTTTCGCCAGCACGGTCTGGCGGCGCGCCTCCTCGCGCTGGCTCAGGATATTTCCCAAAATTGATGCCCGCGCCTGCTCGTACGGCTGATGATACTGCGCCCGATGCTGGTCGTAGAATTTACGCGCGTCGTCGTCGCTCACCGAGATGGCGCCGCCGCCGCGCTTCAAGTAATCGGCGACCGTCATGTGCATGGAAAATGCGGCCTGCTCAAGCAGAAAATCGTCCGCGATCGATTGAATCGTCTTGCGTTTGAGTTCGTAAATCTGACTCTGCATCACGGCGAGCTGCGACTTGATCCGCGACGCCACCTCTTTTTCCGTAATCGGACGCGGACCAACCGTCGCGAGGACGCGGTTGTCGCTTTCGGTTTCGGCCGCAGCCGCCAAACGCGGCGCGATCGCGATGGTTGCGCAGAGCAACAGAACCCAGGCGCAGGCAAACCGCGGCCTGGGCCCGGCGTCGGAGTGGAATGTGTCGAGGTTCATTCGCATCTTCTCTTGTATAGGAAGGACGCGCGCCAGGCACGACTTCTTCAAACGACGGTAGCCGGCGGTTTCGAGTTGAGAGGCGGGCCGGGACTAGGTGCTATCGAACCAGGAACGGGTTTGCGTTCGAGCGGGACGAACGCAACAATCGGAGCGCCATGGAATACGACCTGATAATCCGCAACGGCACGGTAATCGACGGCAGCGGCGCGGCACGATTCGCCGCCGACGTTGCGATCGCCGCCGGCAAGATCGCCGCGCTGATCGTGCCCGGCGATGCGACCTCGGCGACCGCGCCGCACGAAATCGACGCGCGCGGGCTGATCGTCGCGCCCGGCTTCATCGACCTGCACTCGCACTCCGACTGGGTCGCGCCCATCCCGGAGCATCCCGTGCTCGTCAAACCGTTCCTGCTCCAGGGCGTCACGACGTTTGTCGGCGGCAACTGCGGCTTCTCGACCGCGCCGGTCCGGCGCGAGTGTTACCGGCTGCTGGATGAATCCGCCCGGCTGTTGAGCGAGCGCGAGCTGGATTGGGGATGGCAGCGGGTCTCGGAACTCGCCGACCATCTCAAGCGGCAGGGCATGGCCATCAACATGGCGCATCTCGCCGGGCACGGCAGTATCCGGCTGTGCGTGATGGGCCGCGACACCGGCGCGCCGTCCGACGAACAATTGAGTGCGATGCGCGCGATGGTGGAGCAGGCGATGGGCGACGGCGCGGTCGGGTTCTCCACCGGACTTGGCTATTTTCCCGGCATGGTCGCGAAGCCCGCCGAACTCACCGCGCTGGCGGAAGTCGCGGGTGCGGCCGGCGGCTTGCTGACCTCGCATCTGCGGGTCTACGGCGCGCGGTCGCTATTCTACGACAGTCCCACGCCGCACAATCTGCTCGCGGTGCGCGAGATGGTCGACGTGGCGCGAGCGGCGCGCGTGTCGCTCCGAGATCTCCCATCTGATCTTCGTCGGCCGTCACAGTTGGGACACTGCCACGGAGGTGCTGGCCGATATCGAGCGCGCCCGCAACGACGGCGTGGACGTGGCTTTCGACACCTTTCCCTACACCGGCGGCAACACCACGATTCTCATATTCTTTCCGGCCTGGGCGCAGGACCACCCGCTGCGTCTGTTGCACAGCGACGAAGGATGGACCCGGCTCAATAACGAGATGCGCCCACTCAACTCTTTCTTCCACGACGGCGCACAACTGCTCTGGGGCGTAAAGCCGGAGCTGCGGGAATTCGAGGGCAAGTTCTTCGGCGAGATCGCCGAGGCGCTGAAGCTCACTCCGGCCGAAGCCTACCTGACGATCGCGCGCGCGAGCGAGGGCCGGGCGCGCGTGATGTTCCATCGCTACAGCGGCGACGATCATGACGAGCACGCGTTGCGCGCCGCGATGGCCCATCCGCTCAACGCCTTCGAGATGGATACCTTCGTGACTTCGCACGGGCATCATAATCCCGCGAGCTTTGGCACCTACCCGAAAATCCTGGGCTACTACGTGCGCGAGCTGAAGTTGCTGACGCTGGAGCAGGCGGTGCACAAGTCGACCGGGATGGCGGCGGAGCGGATGAGACTCAGGGGGCGTGGGCTGATTCATGCGGGCGCAGCCGCCGATATCACGATCTTCAATGCTGAAACGGTCGGGTCACGGGCGGACTTCCGTTCGCCGGCGCTGGAGCCGATCGGAATCGAGCATGTACTGGTGAACGGGCGCGCGATGGTCGCGGACGGAAAATGGTGTGGCGACGGAGTTGCGGCGGGCCAGTGGATCAGCCGCGGCTAGTGACCCTCGGCCTTCTGCATCTCCTCGTCCATCTCGCGCATCTTGGAGAGCCGCTGGTCCGTGGGCTCGAGGCTCTTGTCCTCCGACGCGGCCAGCCGCGAAGAATGCTGCGCGGGCAACTCGCCGTCGATCTTCTCGAGCGCTTCCTGCGCCAGGCGCCGCACCAGATCGCTCTTGTCCTCGGTCGCGACGTTGGTGAGGGCGTCGGTAGCCTGCGTGTCGCCAATCTCGCCCAGCGCGAACACCGCGGTGCCGCGGCTGCGCTCATCGCCCTGCTCTTCAAGATACTGCATCACCGGCAACGTGCCGCGCGCGTCGCCGATCCGGCCCAGCGCCGCGACCAGGTGGAGTTTCACCGCGTCTTCGGTCGAGCGCAGGAACAGCATCTGCGACATCTGCGGCACGGCGTCGCTGGCCTCGCGCTCGCCGAGAATATCGACCGCCTTGATTTTGACGCGAATGTCCGGGTCGACCAGACCACGCATCAGGATTCCATTGACTTCCGGATCCTGAACGCTGCGAATCGACTTGAGTCCCTTGACGCGAACCGTCGGGTCGGCGTCGTCCATCGCTTTCTTGGCGTCCTTGACGACCGCAAACGGGGTTTCGGTCTGGGCTCGTTTCTGAAGGTCGCCGATTCCCGCCATGTCCGACATCGGGCCCTGATGCATCATCGCATTGTTGCCCAAGGCGCTGCCGACTTGCGCGAAGGCGGCCGGCGCAGACAGCGCCAGCAGGCCAACCGCGGCTGAGATCAGGGCGAATCTGCGCATTTTCCCACGTCCACCGTTGATGCCAAAATTGATGCAAAGATCATTGGCGATTACGAATCCAATTGCAAGGGACGATCGGACGCCCCGCCGGCTGCGGGTCTTAAGCGGAGTATTGCTGGTGGCGATGATGGTCCTGATCGGGCGCGATCCTGCGCCGCGCATCGCGATCGCGGCGGGCAAATCAGCGCCGGCCGAGGCCCCGTCCGCGCTCCCCGCAGGACTGGTGATTCCGTCCTACACGCCGGGGACGATCCCGCTGCATCCGGGCGAGCAACTGGTCTTTCGCGCCTCGTGGCTGGGCTTGCCGGCGGGCGAGGCCCGGATCGTATTGAATGGCGACAGCCAAGGACCCAAGGATGTGGGACGGCGAGATATGGGTCCGCACCAGCCCGGGCGTCGATCTGCTCTACAAGCTGCGCGACTACCTGCGCGACCGCTTCAGCCGCGCGACGTTGGCCACGCGCGATATCTCCATCACGCATCATGAGAACAAGCGCAGCAGCGAATACCGCCTGGACTTCGATCGCCGCGCGCGCCTGGTCACGGCGGTTAAGCGCAACAAAAAGGGCAGCGCGACGAGCCGCTTTAGGGCCGACCATCCGTCGGGGCCATTTTCGGGGGCGATGATGGCCCTGTCGCAGCCGCTCACCGTCGGGCAGAAGCTGACCTTCGACGTCTTCAGCGCGCGCACCCGCTACGTGATCGAGTTCACGGTCGCCGGGCGCGAGCGGATCTCGACCCCGCTCGGCGACTTCGACGCGTTGCGTATCGCCACCGCGATCCCATATTTGAGCGATAGCGACGCCCGCAAGACTGCGCACGAGACCACCCTGTGGGTCTCCGCCGATCGTCATCTGCCGCTCCGAATCGAAGCGACCGCGTTCGTCGGCAAGCTGCGCGCCGACCTGGTGCAGATCGGGGCACCCCCGCCGGCCACGCCCGCGCCCGCATCGGGCCCAGGCTCCCAATAGTTAAACGCCACCGCGCCGTGCTATTGCTGGGCTCAAATTTTGCGCCGCGGAAGGTCAATCGCGATGGCCAAAAAACTCGAGTTCTTCTATGACTGCTCCAGTCCGTGGACCTACCTCGCGTTTACCAGGATCGAAGAAATCGCGCGCCGCCACGCCGCCAATCTGATCTGGAAGCCGATCCTGGTCGGCGGCATCTTCAACTCGGTCAATCCTTCGGTCTACGAAACCCGCCAGCGGCCCGTGAAAGCCAAGGCGCGCTACTACGGCAAGGACCTGCAGGACTGGGCGCGCTTCTATGGACTCAAGATCATCCAGCCCACGGTGTTTCCGGTGAATTCGGTCAAGGCGATGCGGGGTGCGTTCGTCGCCGACGAGCACAGCAAGCTCTCGCCGTATTCGCGACGGATATTCGAGAGCTATTGGGGCGACGATCGCGACATCAGCCGCGACGAGGTGATTAGCGAAATCGTGGGCGCGGTCGGGCTCGACACCACCGAGTTTTTCGACAAGATCGCGCGGCCCGAATACAAGGACAAGCTGCGCGTCAACACTGACGAGCTGATCGAGCGCGGCGGCTTCGGCTCGCCGACGATCTTCGTCGACGGTTCGATGTTCTTCGGCAACGATCGGCTGCCACTCGTCGAGCACGAGCTTTCGCGTTAGCCGCACTCGCGCGCAGGCGATTGGCTGACAATTTGACGATAGAGCTGGCGCCAAAGATTCGCGCGTTTATCGCGGTCAGGCTCCGCGCCGAAACCGATCGCGCAATCGGCGAACTGATCGAAGCGCTGCGCGAGCCCGGCGACGGAATCAGTTGGGCGCGCAGTGCGAACCTGCATCTGACGTTGCGCTTTCTGGGCGCCGCGATCGATTCGCGGCTCATCGCGCCGCTGAGCGACGCGCTGGCGGCGATCGCGGCGGAGACCGCGCCGTTCACGGTCGAAGCACGCGGCTTGGGCGCCTTTCCCAATCTCGCGCACCCGCGCGTGATCTGGGTCGGACTCGAATGCGAAGCACTGCCACCACTGGCGCGGCGCCTGGAGCAAGCGGCGGTGGAATCCGGCTTCGCGCCGGAACGCCGCCCTTATTCGCCCCATCTGACGATCGGCCGCGTACGCGATCTTCGGCGCTGGGCGATCCTGCGCGGCAAGCTCGAAGCGGCCGCCGCGCGCAACTTCGGCCGTTCACCGATCGCAGCGATGACGCTGTATGAAAGCCAACTCGCAGCTTCGGGGGCGAAGTATCGGGAGCTCGCGCAGTTCCAGTTCCGCGCGCAGCCGGTAGCCTGATGGCGTCCGCGCGAAGGGGAAAAAAAAGTGGAGAAACACGACGCCGGCATAGCGCGATCGGGCCCGGTTTGTGGCAGAATTCGTCGGCGAGCGGCCGATGACGGCGGCGTCTTCAGGGGGCAGTAAAGAGAAGTGATGGCTCACGATATCAAGGGCAAGGCTCTCGACCTGGCGCTCAGCCAGATCGAGAAGCAGTTTGGTAAGGGCTCGATAATGAAGCTCGGCGAGCAGGCCATCGAGGCCGACATCGCAGTGGTCCCGACCGGCTCGCTCGGCCTCGATCTGGCGCTGGGCGTCGGCGGCCTGCCGCGCGGCCGCGTGGTCGAGATCTACGGGCCGGAATCATCGGGCAAGACCACGCTGGCGCTCGAATGTATCGCCGAGGCGCAGAAGCAGGGCGGCGTGTGCGCCTTCATCGACGCCGAGCACGCGCTCGACGCCAGCTACGCGCGCAAGCTCGGGGTCAAGGTCGAGGACCTGCTGATCTCGCAGCCCGACAACGGCGAGCAGGCGCTCGAGATCACCGAGACGCTGGTGCAGTCGGGGGCCCTCGACGTGCTGGTGATCGACTCGGTCGCCGCGCTGGTGCCGCGCGCCGAGATCGAGGGCGAGATGGGCGAGCCGCAGATGGGCCTGCAGGCGCGGCTGATGTCGCAGGCGCTGCGCAAGCTCACCGCGATTATCGCCCGCTCGCGCACGATCGTGATCTTCATCAACCAGATCCGGATGAAGATCGGCGTGATGTTCGGCAATCCGGAAACTACCACCGGCGGCAACGCGCTCAAATTTTACTCGTCGATCCGGCTCGATATCCGCCGGATCGGCACGCTCAAGAACGCCACCGAAGTGATCGGGTCGCGCACCAAGGTCAAGGTGGTGAAAAACAAGGTCGCGCCACCGTTTCGCGAGGCTGAGTTCGATATTCTGTACGGCTCGGGAATCTCAAAGGAGGGCGAGCTGGTCGATATGGGCTCCGAGCACAATATTATCGAGAAGCTCGGCGCCTGGTACTCCTACGGCGGCGAACGGATCGGGCAGGGCCGCGAAGCCGCCCGCGATCTCCTGAAGGCCAATCCCGAGATCGCAGCTGAAGTTGAGGCCAAAATCCGCCAGAAGCTTCACGTCAAGGTGGTTGCCCCTCCGCCAACGCCGGAAGAGTCTCCGGACGAGTCGCCCTCGCCGCCGCCAAAACGCAAAGGCTGAGCGATCGACCGCTCATATCGCACGCGCCGCGCGTGCGAGTTGCTCATCGAAGGTGAGTAATTCGCACCCGAGGTCACGGGCAACCCACAGATACGCCGCGTCGTAAGCGCTGAGGCCGGTCTCCACCGCGAGTGAAAGCAATTCGCGAGGAGGCACCGGTTTCAGCTTCACATCGATAGAAAGCGCGATGCCGAAGGCGGCCGCAATCTCGGCAGCCTCCTGAGGATGCCGACGGATCTTTGCCGGGCCGCACTGCAGAGATCGAATGGTAGCAAGCTGGGCGCGTACAGGGTCGCTCCATCGATAAGCTCGCGAGCCTCGGACGCTCTCGCCTCTGCGAATGCAAAGGCAGTCAAAACGGACGCGTCGACGATTTTATCGGGCATCGCGATCCGCGCGGATCATCGCCGTCCCCTCGTCGGGTGTGTGCAAACCGAGCGCCTGAATTCGCTCGTACGCCTCGGAGACCGTCAATTTCTTTTCCGATCCAAGCACATCCTCCAGAATCCTCAACAACTCGCCCTGCACCGAGCGATGGTTGATTTCGGCGCGCTTGCGCAGCCGCTTCACGAGTTTGTCGGGGACATTCTTGATCGAGAGATTCACCGGCATAATCGCCTCCCGAGCGATGGTTCCATTCTGGCGCCATTTTAGAACCAACCCGAACCGAGCGCCAGGTTCCCGACATAAAGTCAGCGTCTCGATCAAGAGTCTCCACGCCCTATGCGAATTGCGCCGCGGGCCGCTAATATGACTCTCGTATGCAGTGGACTATCGATAAAATCCGCCAGTCGTTCCTGGATTTCTTCAAGGAGCGGGGGCATCAGATCGTGCCCTCCGCCTCGCTGATTCCCAAGGGCGATCCGACGCTGCTGTTCACCAACGCCGGGATGGTCCCCTTCAAGGACTATTTCCTGGGCGTGCGCACGCCGCCGTCGCCGCGCGTCGTCGATTGCCAGAAATGCCTGCGCATCTCGGGCAAGCATAACGACCTCGAAGCCGTCGGCCGCGACACCTACCATCACACGTTCTTCGAGATGCTCGGCAACTGGTCGTTCGGCGACTACTACAAGGCCGAGGCGATCCCGTGGCATTGGGAGTTGGTCACCAAGGTCTGGGGAATCGACCCGAAACTGCTTTACGCGACGGTCTACAAGGACGACGACGAAGCCGAGCAGATCTGGAACAAGCTCGGCGTCCTGCACCATCCGGTGCTCCGCTTCGACAAAGACAATTTCTGGCAAATGGCCGACACGGGGCCGTGCGGCCCCTGTTCCGAGATCAATATCGACCGCGGCGAGAAAGCCTGCGATGGCCGGCCGCATCCGGGCCAGAAATGTTTTGTCAACGTCGACGGATGCGAGCGCTTCATCGAACTGGGCAATCTCGTGTTCATCCAGTACGACCGCGACGCCTCGGGCAAGCTGACGCCGCTGCCGATGAAGTGCGTCGATACTGGCACCGGCCTCGAGCGCGTCGCGTCGGTGCTGCAGGGGATCGAGCAGGGCAAGGTGATCGGGAACTACGACACGGATGTGTTTCAGCGGATCATCCGGCGGATCGAAGCCGTTGGCAGAGAACTCAGGAAGCCAGTCTCGTATGGAATCGACGCGAATAAAGACGTTGCGTTTCGGGCGATTGCTGATCACTCGCGAGCGATAAGCTTCCTGATTGCGGATGGCATCCTGCCCGGGAATACCGACCGCGAATACATCGTGCGCCGCCTGATTCGGCGCGCTGTCCGTCATGGGAGCAAGCTTGGCCTTAGCGAAACGTTTCTGTGGCACGTCTGTCACGAAGTCGTTGCAGCGATGGGCGCTGCCTATCCCGAACTGCGCGAGCACTCCGCGCAAATCACCGAAGATCAGTTTCCGGCGAGGCAATGAGATTCGGCGAAACCCTCGGTCGCGGAATGGACTTGTTGTCGGAGTGGCGTCGACCGCCAGCGTACGATCAAGAGCGCACGTTTTCCAGCCGACATCGCCTTTCAACTGCACGACACCTACGGGTTCCCGATCGATCTGACTCAAGACATCCTCAGAGACGAGGGCTTCACGGTCGACGTTGCGGAGTTCGAGCGCCTGATGGACGAGCAGCGCGAACGGGGCCGCAGCGCGCGCAAGGGCGACGCTGTCGCGCCGGAGATCAAGCTGGGCGCGGGCGTCGCATCGCGATTCGTCGGCCATCGCAGCTACGACGCGCAGTCCGAGGTAGTCGCCAGCGGCGGCGATTCGAACGATCGCATTACGGTGGTCGCAGCCGAGACGCCCTTTTATCCTGAAGGCGGTGGCCAGGTCGGCGATCGCGGCGTGATCGAGAGCGAAGGCGGTGCACTTCTCGAGGTGCTCGATACCCGCAAGTCCGACGGCGCGATTGTCCATGTCGGCAAAATCCTCAAGGGTGCGGCCGGAGACTTTGGAACCGGCGCGCGGGTCACCCTGAAGGTTGATCGCGCGCGGCGCGACGCTGCGATGCTCAACCATTCGGCGACCCATATCCTGCACTACGCCTTGCGCGACATCCTGGGTTCGAGCGTCCATCAGGCGGGCTCGATGGTCGCGCCGGAGCGGCTGCGCTTCGACTTCAACTACAAGGGCCCGGTGGGTGAAGCTGAGCTCGCGACTATCGAAGAGGAGATCAACGCGCGGATTCGCGAAGACGCGGCGGTGACGACCGAGGAGATGGCCTACGACGCGGCGCTCAAGGCCGGCGCGCTGGCGTTCTTCGGCGACAAATACGGCGATGTCGTGCGCGTCGTGCGGATGGGCGATTTTTCCGTCGAATTGTGCGGCGGTACCCATGTGGGCCGCACCGGCGAGGTCGGGCTCTTCAAGCTCGAAGCGGAATCGGGCGTCGCCGCCGGCGTGCGCCGGGTCGAGGCCTTCACCGGCCAGGGCGCACTCGAAGCGATCCGGCGCCGCGAGAAAATCCTGGCGCAGATGTCCGACCATCTGGGCGCCCGCGACGCGGCCGCGCTCGAACGGCTCGAAAGGCTGCTCGCCCGCGAGAAGGAGCTGGAGAAAAAGCTGCGCGCGCTCGAGCAGAAGCTCGTTTCGGGCGACCATGGCGCCGGCGCCGACGAGCAGATCCGTGAGGTCGGCGGCGTAAAAGTGATCGTGCGCAAGGTGGCGGGAATCGAGCCGGGCGCGATGCGCGGGATGGCCGATCAGCTCCGGGACAAATACAAGTCGGCGGTGGTCGTAATCGGCTCCGACCTGGGCGACAAGGTCGCGCTGCTGGTCGCGGTGACGCCCGATTTGGTCTCGAAGTTCAAGGCGGGCGACATCATCCGGCAAATTGCACCGATCGTCGGCGGCTCCGGCGGCGGCAAGCCCGAGCTGGCGCAGGCCGGCGGCAAGGACCCGGCCAAACTCGGCGCGGCGCTCGAACGGGTGTTCGAACTTCTCGCCTAGCCACACGGAGCGCAAAATGGCTAGAATCGGGGCGCCGCGCAGCGAAGCGGCGGATGGAACGGTCACGACGACGAGAGGCGAGAGCCCTATTCCCCAGCTAGCCAGCGAAGACTCGCTCGAACTCCACTTCGACGATCCCCGGCATTTCACTTCTCTGGTTGGGCAGCACGATGCCCATATCCGCACGATCGAGCAGGCGCTCGGCGTCCGAATCGGGGCAAGCGGCGCCTCGCTCAAGATCAGCGGCGGCCACGCCCAGCAGGCGCTGGCCGGCAAGCTGCTGAGCGAACTGTACGAGATGCTCAAGCGCGGGTATCCCATCTACCCGAGCGACGTCGAGTACTCGATTCGGATCCTGCGCGGCGATCGCAATATCGATTTGAGGGAGATCTTTCTCGACACGGTCTACGTGTCGGCCAACAAGCGCGTCATCTCGCCCAAGAGCGTCCATCAGAAGCTCTACATCGACGCGATCCGCAATCACGATATCGTGTTCGGAATCGGACCCGCCGGAACCGGCAAGACCTATCTCGCGATGGCGATGGCGCTGGCGGCGCTGATGAAGAACCAGGTGACGCGGATGGTGCTGTGCCGGCCCGCGGTCGAAGCCGGCGAGCGCTTGGGCTTTCTGCCCGGCGACTTGAACGAGAAGGTCAACCCATACCTGCGCCCGTTGTATGACGCGCTGCACGACATGGTGGACTTCGACCGCGCGCGCCGGATGATCGAGCGCGGCACGATCGAAGTCGCGCCGCTCGCCTTCATGCGCGGCCGTACGCTCAACGACTCGTTCATAATTCTGGACGAGGCGCAGAACACCACCTCCGAGCAGATGAAAATGTTCCTGACCCGGCTTGGCTACAACTCCAAAGCCGTGATTACCGGCGATATCACCCAGATCGATCTCCCCAGCGGCAAGCTCTCGGGGCTCAAAGAGGCGCGGACCGTGCTCAGCACTACACCAGGAATCTCGTTCGTCTACTTTGACCAGCGTGACGTCGTGCGCCATCGCCTGGTCCAGGCGATCATCACCGCGTACGAATCGGCCAGCGGCGAGCGCCCACCGACGGAGCCCGGCGCCGACCAGACCCCTCATAGCTAACTGCCCTCTCGCTCACGTCGGCGACCATCGCTGTGCCGGTCGAAATCAAATGTGACGCTGCGCGCGGCCGGCCTTACGCGCGCGGGCTTAGATCGGACGCGCAAGCGCTGCTGCGTATGCTCGAACTCGAAGACTGGGAGCTGTCGCTGGTGGTCGTGGGCGACGCCGCGATGCGAAGTCTCAATCGGCGTTTCCGCGGCAAGGACCGGCCGACCGACGTGCTGTCGTTCGCCCAATTGGAGCAGCATCAATTGGCAGAGCTCCTGGACGACGGCGGCGACCGGCCCCCGGCTCCGGCCTGCGGTCCGGTTCTGGGCGACGTGGTGATTTCCGCCGATACCGCGCTTCGCCAGGCGCGGGACCTGCACGTTGCGCCGGCCGCACGCATCCGCGCGCTGCTGATCCACGGCTTCCTGCATCTGCTCGGCTACGATCACGAGCGCTCGCCCGCCGAGGCGAAGCGGATGTTCGCGCGCGAGCGCGAACTCGCCGCAAAGCTGCCGGCGGCGAGGAATGGCGCGCGCCGCTCGCGCGCCATCGGCCATCCGGCCACGCCAGCTCGCACCCCGCGGAGAACGTCGTGATGAGTCCGGCGATGAATCCCGTGAGGAATCTCGCTCGCCGCGCGCTCCCCTCCGGCGCGATGCTCACCCACTTCACTCGGCCGGCCGGGACCGCCTCTGCGCTCGACAATCTCGTCGCGATTTTGCGCGAGGGGCTGATTCACGCTTCGCCCCGGATGATTCGCGGCCGGCGGCCGGTCGTATGCCTGTTCGACGCGCCGCTGGTGGAACTCCATCGGCTGCTCGACCGTCGCAACCGGCGCCGCTACCAGCCCTTCGGAATCGCGCTCGACAAGCGCTACGCTTTCAGGATGGGCGCGCGGCCCGTAATCTACATGCCGTGGCGCGAGGCCGAGCATCTGCTGCCCGCCGGCGAACTGTGGCGGGTGGCTGCGATTGAGATGAATCGAACGCCCCCGATTGATTGGAGCTTCGAGCGCGAATGGCGCATCGCGGGCGATCTGCCGATCGAGCTCGCACGCGCGGTCGCCCTGGTCGAAACCTGGCATGACGCCGACGAGATCTTCGACCGCTTCGGCGGCCGTTTGCCGTGCGGCGGCGTGATTCCGCTCAGCGATCTGTTTGGATCGCGCCCGCGATGAAGTCCCAATCTCGGCCCAAAAAGCCTGTTGGCGATCGCAAGCGGCCTCGCGCTGGCGCTCGCTTTTCCGAAATTCGACTTCAGCCTGCTCGCGTGGGTGGCGTTCGTGCCGCTGTTTTATGCGATCGAAGACGAATCGCTGCCGCGCGTCCTCGGTTACGCGTGGCTGCAAGGGTTCGCCTGCTATCTTGGCTCGCTCTACTGGATCGAGATCACGTTGCACGAGTTTGCGGGGCTGCCGGTCGTGATCGCGATCCTGCCGCTGATCCTGTTGGCGGGGGTAGTCGCGATCTTCACCGCCGTCGCGATCTGGGCGGCCGAATTCGCCGCGTGCCGCCTGCGCATTCCGCTCTTCGTCACCGCGCCGATCGCGTGGACCGCGGTCGAATGGACGCGCAGCTTTTTCCCGGTCGGATTTCCGTGGAACCTGCTCGGCGAATCGGCCTATCGCAACCTGCAACTGATCCAGTTCGCCGAATTCACCGGCCCCTACGGCGTCTCGGCGCTGATCGTGTTCTTCAACGCCGTGGTCTATTGCGTGCTGACTTCGCGCTACAGCCTGCGCGCGCGCGTCTGGAGCCTGAGCACGCTGACCGCGTTGATGGTCGCCGCGCTCGCCTTCGGCGCGCTGCGGATGGCGCAACTCGAGCACGCCACGCCGGACGGCGAGCTGCGCGTCGCGATGGTCCAGGGCAATATCCCGCAAACCCTCAAGTGGAAACCCGAGAACCTGGCGAACAGCTTCAGCGTCTATGTTGATCAGAGCGAAACCGCGGCCAAGGAAGGCGTCGATCTGATCGTATGGCCCGAGGCGGCCGCCGAATTCTTCTTCCAGCCCGATGACGCATACCCCGCCGAGTTCGCAGGCGACGCCGAGTATCGCGCGCAACTGCTCGAGATGGCGCGCAGGACCGGCGATGACTTCCTGTTCGGCGCGCCAGCGATCGGCAGCCGCGACGGCCAACTGGGCTCCTACAATCGCGCCTACCTGGTCACCGGGGCCGGCCAGGTCGCGGGGCACTATGACAAGATTCAACTCGTGCCGTTCGGCGAGTACGTGCCCGCCCGCGGTTTGCTGGGTTACTTTGTCAATCGGATCGTCGCCGGCTTCGGCGATTTGATCCCCGGCACCGAGCAGACCCTCTTCGACGTCAAGGGCGCCAAACTCGGCACGCTGATTTGCTACGAGAGCGTGTTTCCCGACCTCACGCGTAGGGCAGTCAACGCCGGCGCCGACGTGCTGGTCAATATCACCAACGACGCGTGGTACGGAGCCAGCTCGGCGCCCTATCAGTTGCTCGCGATGGCGGCGATGCGCTCGGTCGAGAACAAAGTCCCGATGATTCGCGTCGCCAACACCGGGATCAGCGCGATAATCTCTCCGACCGGTCGGATCATGTCGCCGACCGCGCTCTTCGTCCGCGACACCGAGATCGAGAAGGTCGGATGGAACGCGGGCGCCGGCACCGTCTACAGCATGGTCGGTGATCTCTTCGCGGAAATCTGCTTCGCGCTGGCCGCAGCCGCGCTCCTGGCCGGATGGCTCCGGCCGCGCCGCCAGAAGCCGCTCGAGAAATTCACCGCCGATCTCGCCCTCCGCAACGGCCATCGCGTCTCTCGCGTATCCCGGCGCCGCTCGGATGAGGATTCCCCGAACGCCGACCAGCGATCGCGTCCCCGCGATCAATGACTCTGCTGCCCCCGTTTAGTTCGCGCCGCGCGCATGACAAAATAGACGCCAACCCCTTGAGGAGCTTTCGATCCGATGTTGAGTGATCTTCGCCAGGAAGTCGCCGAGCTGGAACAGCGCGCCGAGAAAATCGGGAGGCGTCTTTGACTTCGCTCGTCTGACTGCGCGCTTCAACGAACTAAGCGAACAATCCGGCCGGCAGGATTTCTGGGACCGCCCCGACGCCGCGCAGGCGGCATTGAAGGAGCAGAACCAGATCAAGGATCAACTCGCCGCTGGCGAGCGCGTGCGCGCCCGGCTCGAGGAAGCGCGCGTGTTCCTCGCGATGGCAGAAGAGGAAGGCGCCGAGGACTCCGAGGCCGCCCGCGAAACCGAGGGCTCACTGGCCGCGGCCCGGACCGAGGTCGAACGCCAGGAGATGCAGGTGATGCTCGGCGGCGAGCACGATCGCCTCGGCGCGATCGTCTCGATCCAGGCCGGCGCGGGCGGGATGGAAGCTCAGGATTGGGCCGAGATGCTCGAGCGGCTCTACCTGCGGTGGGCGGAGCGGCACGGCTACAAGGTCGAGCTGGCGGACCTGCAGCCCGGCGAAGGCGCCGGAATCAAGAATGCCACGTTCACCGTCGAAGGCGATTACGCCTACGGCTATCTGAAAGCTGAAGCCGGAATCCATCGGCTGGTGCGAATCTCGCCGTTCGACGCGAATGCGCGCCGCCACACCTCATTCGCCTCGGTCTTCGTGCTGCCCGCGATCGATGACAAAGTCGAGATCACGATCGATCCGTCCGATCTGCGGATCGATACGTTTCGCGCCAGCGGCGCCGGCGGCCAGCACGTCAACAAGACCGACTCCGCGGTGCGGATGACGCATCTGCCGACCGGTATCGTGGTGAACTGCCAGAACGAGCGCTCGCAACACAAGAATCGGGCGATGGCGATGAAGATTCTGCGCGCGCGCCTGTTCGAGCTCGAAGAGCGCAAGAAGCGCGAGCAGATCGAGGCGTTCGGCAAGGACAAAAAGGAAATCACGTGGGGCAGCCAGATTCGATCCTACGTGCTGCAGCCCTACCGGATGGTGAAAGACCATCGCACCGGAGTCGAAAGCGGCAACACCGACGCGATCCTCGACGGCGCCATCGACCCATTTATCCAGGCCTATCTGATGGGCGTGCGCAAAGCCGGCGCCGAAGCCGCACCGAACTGATCGCTGATCTTTTCCCGGACTGTCGCCTCAGCCGTGCGCGAGGATCGTTTCCACGCGCGATGGATCGATCGCGCCATACCGCGTCAGCGGTGCGAAGAAATCCAGTTGACTGCGATCGGTCGAGAGCATTCCGCGGGCCCGCGGCGCGCGCAGATGCGACTGCGCGAACAGATGCGCCACCAGCGCCTTGCGCGCGCTGCCGTGATGCTCCAGCTCCCATTCGGCCTCTTCCAACAGCAGCGCGGCCTGCGCGACGTTGGCCAGGTAGTTGGCGAATGATCGCGCGCGCAACTGCGCCAGGTCGCGGTCGGCGCGCGACAAAAACGCCAGCGCCTCGCGCACCTCGCCCAGACTGTGCGCGATATTCTCGCGTACCGGATCGAGCATCGCGGTGGTCCGCCGCGTGCGCGCCTCGAGCGCGCCGAACACCGCCTGCAAAACCTGCTCGTCACGCAACGCGCGCAGGATATCGAGGCAGATGATGTTCTCGGTCCCTTCCCAGATCGTGTGGCACTGGGCGTCGCGCAACTGGCGCGCCACCGGCCAGTTCTCGATGTAGCCGTTACCGCCGTGAATCTCGACTGCCTGCGACGCCAGCTCGATTCCGCGCCGCGTCGCGCGCAGCTTCGCCAGTGGCACCAGCAGGCGCGAAACTGCGCCGTCGTCCGCCGCCGCGCCGAACACCAGCGCCGTGGCCGCTTCGAGCTCGACCACCATGTTCACCAGCATCTCGCGCATCATCGGCAATTCCTGGATCGGCGTGCCGAAGGCGGTGCGATGCGCCGCGAAGATCGCGGACTCGAGGAACGACCGGCGCATGATGCCGAGCCCCATCACGGCAATTCCCAGCCGCGAGATGTTCACCATCTCCATCATGCGGTTGATTCCGCGCCCGTCGCTCGCGTCCGCGCCGCCCGAGAGCAGGAAAGCCTCGGCGTCGACGAAGTCCGCCTCCGCAGTCGGCACCGCGCGCGTGCCGAGCTTGTCCTTGAGGCGGCGGATATTGATGCCGTTACGCGAACCGTCGCCGCGCCGCTTCGGGACCAGGAACAACGCGATGCCCTTGAGGCCCTCCTGCGCGCCGTCGGGACGCGCCAGCGTCGCGATCGCCGCCGCGTCAATATTGGAGCAGAACCATTTTGGGCCGTTGAGCAGCCAGCGATCGCCCTCGCGCCGCGCGGTGGTGGTGATCGTTGAGAGATCGGAACCGCCGGTCTTCTCGGTCATGAACATCGCGCCGTCCCAGGCATCGTCGAAGCCGGGCGAGCGCAGATGCGGCATGAAAAGATCCTTCACCTCCGCCGATCCGAAACGCTCGACCAGGCCGGTCACGCCGTTGGTCATCCCGACTGCGCAGAGCATCCCGGTCTCCGCCTGCGACAACAAATAGTTGGCAATCGATCCCATCAGGACCGGATAGCGGCGGCCGTGCCGGGCCGCCTCGAGACGCAGGCGCGGGCCGCTGATTCCGGCCTCCCAGACGTTGCGCTTGGTCTCAAGCGCGCCCGGATGATGCACCACGGTGTCGATCAGCTCGCCCCAGCGATCGAACTTCGCCAGTTGCGGCGGATTCTTGTCGGTGACTTCGGCGCGCGCGGCGACCGGCCCGCCGCACAGCGCGCCGATCTTCCTGAGTTCGGGCTCGCACCACTCGCGATCGGCCGGCTCGAGCAGCCGCTGCACGATCTGCTGGAGATCGGGATCCACATCGTACCAATTGAGGCCGATCGCACTGTCGAACTCTTCGTAACGAATCATGATTTCACCGAACCGCGTTGTGCTGTAGCTGATGAACTATCTCTTCACTATCCGGCCAAACTGTCAAACCGCAGCGAGGGGCGCGCCCTAAGTCGTGGCCAGCGCGAGAAAGTCGGCCAGAGCGACTACCTGGACAATCGCGCCGCGCCGGCGCAATTCCGCGGCGATCTGAAACTCGCAGCCGGGATTCGACAGCACCACGAAGTCTGCGCCGGTGGCGAGCACGTTGTCGGCCTTGCGGCGCACGAGTTCGCGCGCCATCGCGGGCTCGGTCAGGTTGTAGCTGCCGGCTGACCCGCAGCACAGGTCCGAGTCGGCCATCTCGACCAGCTTCAGGCCGGGGATCGAGCGTAGCAACCGGCGCGGCGCTTCGCGCACGCCGAGCCCATGCGCCAGATGGCACGCGTCGTGGAAAGTCACGGTGCATTGGAACTCCCGCGTCGGGATGAATCCACGTTCCAGAAGGATCGCGCTGAGATCGCGAACCTTGGCCGAGACCTTGCGCGCGTCCTCGCCCAACTCGTGATCGTCCTTGAGTATCCAGCCGTACTCGGCGATCGCGGCCGAGCATCCCGAGGCCGCTGATACGATCGCGTCGGCGCCGCTGCGCTTGAGCGCGCGCACGTTGTCGCGCGCGAAGCGGCGCGCGCGCTCCAGATTGCCGGAATGCAGATCGAGCGCGCCGCAACACGTCGTCCCGGCAAGCTGCACGACGCGGCATCCAGCGGCACTCAGCGCCAGCTCGCTGTTCAGATTCGCAGACGGCGCCAGCACCTGCGCCACGCATCCGGGATGCACCACGACCGCCGGTCCCGGTTCCCCCTTCCCGTCTTTAGGGAAGGGGGACAGGGGGTTAGGTCTCTGATTCAGCGGCGGAAGAAGATCGAGCCACTCGCGCATCGCACGCGGCAGCATCCGATGCATCGCAGGTCTCAGGCCCGCGCGCTCCGCGAGACGAAGCGGCGCGAGCAGAAGCTTGAGACGCGCCGGATACGGAAAAACCGCGCCAATCGCAGCCCGCCTGATGCGATCGACCCAACTGCGCCGATGGTTGCGCTCGACGTACGCGCGTGCCCCTTCGATCAACTTGCCGTAATGCACGCCCGACGGGCAGGCGGTCTCGCATCCGCGGCATCCGAGACACAAATCCAGATGACGCACCGCGTCGGAGTCGAGTTCGAGCCGCCCCTCGGCGAGCGCCTTCATCAGGTAAATCCGGCCGCGCGGCGAATCCATCTCGGCGCGTGTAACCGCGTAAGTCGGGCAGGCCTCCAGGCACAGCCCGCAATGCACGCAGTCGAACAGCAGTTCGTATTCGACTACGTCGCGCACCGGTGCCGTGATGTGAGTCGCGGCCATCAGATTCCGCCGACGAAGCAGCCGGGATTGAAGATGCCCACCGGATCGAAGCTCGCCTTGAGCCGCCGCATCAGGCCGAGCGCGCCGGCATTTGGGCGATCGAAGAACTCCAGACCGGCGCGCGCCGCGCTCGGCGCGGCGAGCAGGCGTAGATGGCCCCGCGCGCCGGCGGCGAGCGTGCGCCATCGCCCAACGATCGCGGGCACCTCATCGACGCTCGCCGCGGATGACGAGAGTTGCGCCACACCACATCCGGCGTGAGCGCGGAACTCCGCGCCGCATCCGGCGAGACATCGCGCCAGCTCCGCCGGCGGCACCGCGAGCTGCGCGATGAGGGTGCCGGCGGCAAACTCGAAATCGCGCAGGCGCTCGTAAGTCTCGCTTGCGCGCGCGGCGCGCAAAGTCTCAACCGGCTCCGCCAGCTCTGCGATCTTCGTCAGCTGATATTCCACTTCGCGCTCGTTGCCAGAGACTCCAGCGAGAAGAAGAAATTTCCCCGGAGACTCCGAATGCCGCGCCGAGCTGCCCACTCAGCACTTCGAGATGAGACAGCGGCAGCGCGTCGTGCAGCTTCCCCGCGGCCGCGAACGCGTCGGCGCTTTGATCGCAGGGCTTGAGCGCCAGCGCGTAGAGTTCTGGAATTGGACGCACCTTGAACGTGGCCTCGGTCACGATTCCCAGCGTTCCGAATGATCCCGTGAGGACCTTCATCAGATCATAGCCCGCGACGTTCTTGACTACGCGACCACCGGCTCGCACGATCCGTCCACCATGGCCGACGAACCGGATTCCGATCATGAGGTCGCGCACTAACCCCTCCGAGAGCCGAACTGGACCAGCCTTGGCGGCGCCGATCATCGCGCCGAGCGTGGTTGCGGCCGGATTCGCGGGATCGAGCGGCAGGCGCTGGCGGTGTGCCGCCATGTGATCGTTGAGGGCGGCGAGCGTGATTCCCGGCTCCGCGACGACCGTCATGTCGTCGGGCTCGTATGCGATCACGCGTGTCATTCGAGCCAGCGAAACGCCCAGCGCGACCGGTTGCGCGCGCAAGTCCGCCAGCGAGCGCGCCGCGCCGATCGGCGCCAGCGTGATCCGATCGCGCTCGCACTTGAGCACGATCTCGGCGATCTCGTCGGCGCTCTCAGGCTCGACGATCGCCTGGCACGCGCGGGCTTCGATCGCGTTGGGCGCACGAGTCACAGCGGGGCCTGGCGGCGCGGAGCGGCGACTTCGACGCATCCGCCGGGCGTCGGAATCACCTTGCCCGGGTTGGAGCGTTCGGCCGGATCGAACACGCGCCGCAGCTCGCTCATCACGCGCAAGTCGTCGGGCGAGAACAGCAGCGGCATCTCGCCGAGTTTCTCGACTCCGATCCCATGCTCGCCGGTGAGGCTGCCGCCCATCGCGACGCAGGCCTTCAGGATTTCGCGCCCGACTTCGATCGCGCGGCGGACCTGATCGGGCTCGCGCTCGTCGTAGAGAATAATCGGATGGATATTGCCGTCGCCGGCGTGGAAGACATTGCCGATGCGCAGCGCATACCGTTCGCTGAGCGTGGCGATCACGCGCAGGATCTCGGGTAGACGGGTGCGCGGTACGACGCCGTCCTGGGTCGCGTAGTTCGGCGCGAGGCGGCCGGCCGCGCCGAACGCACGCTTGCGCGCCTTCCAGAGCGCGGCGCGTTCGGCCTCGTCGCGCGCAAGCCGGACCTCGCGCGCTCCCGCGCCCCGCGCCAGCTCCGACGCCTGCGCCGCGCGCATATCGAGCCCGGCCTCGAGCCCGTCCAGTTCGATTATCAGCACCGCGCCCGCGTCGATTGGCAGCCCGACATGAAACGCCTCTTCGACCGCCTGGATCATGATGCGATCCATCATCTCGATTGCGGCCGGAATCATTCCCGCGGCGATAATCGCCGAAACCGCGCGGGTCGCGTCCTGTACGTCGGCGAAAACCGCGAGCATCGTGCGGCGATGCTCCGGCTCGCGCATCAGGCGCAACGTCGCGCGCGTGACGATTCCGGTAGTGCCCTCGGCGCCGACCACCGCGCCCACCAGGTCGTAACCGCAGCGCTCTTCCGCCGCGCCCCCCAGCTCGACCACCTCGCCGTCGGGAAGCACAACCTCCAGACCCAGCACGTGATTGGTGGTGACGCCGTACTTGAGCGTGTGCGGACCGCCCGAGTTCTCCGCGATATTGCCGCCGATCGTGCAGGCCGGCTGCGACGACGGATCGGGTGCGTAGAAAAATCCCGCGGCCTTGACCGCGTTGCTCACCTGGATATTGACGACCCCGCTTTCAACTTCGACGCGCCGGTTAGCCAGATCAATCGCTACAATCCGGTTCATGCGCGAGGTGCAGATCATCACCGGCGCGTTGAGCGGCAGGCTGCCGCCGGACAGTCCGGTGCCCGCTCCGCGCGGGACGAACGCGACGCCGCGGCGAAACAGCGCGCGCATCACCGCGCTCACCTGCGCGGTCGTCCGCGGCAGCAGCACAATCTCGGGCGCGCTTTTCTCGAGCGTCCAGCCGTCGCACTCGTAGACTTTAAGCTCGCTGGCGCGCGCGACGATGGCGTCGGCGCCAACGATGTCGCGAATTTCAGCCAGCAGTTCCACGTCAATTGAACTGGCCGATACGGCGCTCACGGCGGCCACTCTAGCACGGGCGCGTCCGTCTGGAACGCCGCAACAATCGGTTTTGAATGCGGCGGCGAGCCGGTCATAATAGGCGTTTTGATTGCACGGTTTTGGAGGGGCTAATCTTGTCGGAATCCGCAAATTCGTTTCCCGAACTCAAGCCGCCGGCGCGCGTACTGCTCGGCCCGGGGCCATCGAACGTCAATCCGCGCGTGCTCAAGGCGATGCTCACGCCGCTGCTCGGCCATCTCGATCCCGACTTCATCAAGGTGATGGAACACGTGAAGACGCTGCTGCGTTTCGTGTTCCGCACCAGCAACGAGATCACCTTCCCGATTTCGGGCACCGGGTCAGCCGGGATGGAAGCCGCACTGGCGAACCTGATCGAAGACGGCGACGAGATCGTGGTCGGCGTCGCGGGCGGGTTCGGCCAACGGCTGGCCGAGATGGGCGAGCGGCTCGGTGCGAAAGTGCATAAAGCCGAGGCCGAATGGGGCCGAATTATCGAGCCCGAGCGAATCGAGGCGGCGCTCAAGGCCGCGCACCAGCCCAAGCTGCTCGCGCTGGTGCATGCCGAGACTTCAACCGGCGTCTACCAGCCGGTCGCGGGGATCGGCGCGATGGCGCATCGGCACGGCGCGATGTTCGTAATGGACGCGGTGACGTCGCTCGGCTGCGTCCCGGTCGAGACCGACAAGCTGGAAGTCGACGTTTGCTACTCGTGCACCCAGAAGGGAATCGGCGCGCCGCCGGGGCTTTCGCCGATTACGTTCAGCACGCGCGCGATCGAGTCGGTGCGAAAACGCAAAACCCAGTGCCGGTCATGGTACCTGGACGTGGCTCTGATCGAGCACTATTGGGGACCCGACCGGCTCTACCATCACACTGCCCCGATCACGATGAACTACGCGCTCTACGAAGCGCTCCGGATCGTCGCCGAGGAGGGCCTCGAAGCGCGCTGGCAACGCCATGCGCTGAACGCATCTGCGCTGCAGGCCGGACTCGCGGCGATCGGACTCGAGCAGGCGGCGCAGGAGGGCTACCGGCTGCCGCAAGTTGCCGCGGTGCTGGTGCCCAAGGGAATCGAGGAAGCGAAGGTCCGCGCGGAGTTGCTGCACACCTATAACGTGGAGATTGGCGCCGGCCTCGGTCCGTTCAAGGGCAAAGTGTGGCGCATCGGCCTGATGGGTGAATCGTCGCGGCGCGAGAACGTGATCCTGATCCTGAACGCGCTGGAGCAGATCCTGGGCTCGATGGGCCACGAGGTTGCGCGCGGCCGCGCGCTGTCCGCGGCCGATCGCGCATACGCGGCGGGTTGAGCGGATGGCGGAGATCGGCTGGTCGTAGCTATATCGGCTTAGCTCCTCCCGTTAACGCATTCGCCGAATGGGGTCGGCCGCTCCGATTGTAGCGTGAGAGCTACAGTCGTGCCGCAACCTCGTGCCGAAGGCGCCGGATCGGGACACCGCGCCGCGTGCGATCCCTTTGGCGCAGTTGCTTTTCCCGTATCTTGACCTTCCAAGCCGTCGCGAGCCGCCTTTGGCCCACAGCTTGCTCTACTATCGCGCGATCCGACTTGCTGACGGAGGATGCGGGATGAAGCAGTGGTGGTGTTTGGGCCGTTTTCTGGGGGCTGCCGCGCTCGTGATCGTGCTCTGCGGTGCGCCGCGCGCGCAAACCTGGACGTCTGAAACTTCGCAATCGGCGGCGCCGAATCCCGATGACGTTACCTCCTTCGGACTCGTTCCGAGTCCGCTGCCCTCGTGGTTCGAATCCGATTCCGCGGCGACAATTAATCAGTGGATAGCTCAGCGCGATATCAAGTCGATTACATTGCATGCCTGGAAGCTGTGGGGCGCGGTTACCAGCCTCACTAGGCAGAAATTCCGCGGCGCTGCCGCGCCGGTGTTCCTGACCTGGTGGCCGCAGGGTGACGTGTTTGCTACGCCTGAGCAATCGGCAGCGTTGCGTAGTGAACCGGCGCGCGTCCACTTCGAGCTTCCGCGGCAGTTCGCGAGGTTCCAGCATCTGCTGGCTGAGACGACCACGCCGCAGCCGCTGCCGGGCAATCAGAACGTCGTGGTCACCGTCCAGTACAATGGACCGATGTTCCGGCACGTGCAAAAGAACCAGTACTACGATCCGAACACGCTGCAGAACATCAATGACAACTGGAGCAGCGCCACGCCGATCGCGGCCGAGAATCTGGCGCCGTTTCCGGCCAACTCGGTAATGACCAAACCTTCCTACCTGTTAGCTTACGCCAACCAGCCGACCCAAATGCAGTACTGGACGGGACCGGCCGACAGCATTACGCAGTCCACGCCGGGATATGGTACGTGGACCAACTGGATGTGGGTCCTGCCGCCGGGAATGAATGTCCAGCAGTTTGAGCAGACTCAGGCCGATGGCCATCCGGTGGTGTCGGTCAACGACTTCTACCATTTCAGGCTCACGCCGGAGGACTTTCAGCCCAGCAGCCCGCTCGAAGGCGCCATTCTGTTTCCGAACAACCCGCTGACCGGCAGCGGCTTCAATCCCGGCGACTATGCGCTACTGGTCGCGATGCATGTCTCGTCGCATGAAATCTCCGATTGGACATGGCAGACGTTCTTCTGGTCGCTGGCGCCGGTGCCGATCCCCGCGTCTGTGCGGCCGATGGTAAAGCCGCCCTTCAACCACTACGTGGCGGAGGTCGGATACTCATTCACCGATGATGGCACCGCGTCGTCATTACCCACTCTGTGCTACAATCCATATCTTGAAGCGGGATTCGACAATAGCGTGTTCTCGCTGCCCGGCCAGTTGGGAATCGAATCCAACTGCATGAGTTGTCATCGCGCGGCAGTATGGCCCGCGATTGCACCGGCGAGCGCTCCCGCCGGCACGATCAATCCCGGCTACGTAGCTAACGGGCTGATCGATCCCGGCAATGCCTACCTGTTCGGCGGACAAACCAAAACGGACTTCGTCTGGGGTGTGCAGAACAACGTCGCCCCGCCGGCCACGAGTCCTTGAATCAAGCCTCCGGGCAGTCACGATCAGCCGCGACCGCGGCTCGTTGGACCGATCGCGCTTACGATTGCGGGGCGCGTCGCGACGCTATGCGCGTTCGATGGAAGTTGGCGCGGGGACCGGGTAGATACCTACAGGCATGGTCGCTGGCGCCCCTAAAGTGACGGTCATTATTCCCACCTACAATCGGGCGCATTATCTCGGTGAAGCAATCCGCAGCGTTCTGGACCAAAGCTTCGCCGATCTCGAGCTGATCGTAGTTGACGACGGATCGACCGACGGTACCGATGAGCTGGTGCGCGCGATCGCCGACCGGCGCGTGCTTTATCTTCACCAATCGCAGCGTGGCATCAGCGCGGCGATGAACGCCGGCGTCGACAGCGCTCGGGCCAAATATATCGCGCGGCTGGACTCCGACGACCGCTGGCTGCCGGACATGCTGGCGACGCTGGTCCCGGTTCTGGATACGCGGCCCGAGATCGGCGCCGTCTACGCCCAGGGGCAAGCGATGGACCGCGAGGGGCGGATGCTGACCCACGTCCAGGGACTGCCCCTGCGCTTTGAGGATGACAGCCTCCGCAGCATCGTGTACGACGACTGCACCTGTAACATCACGGTCGTTGCGCGGCGCGAATGCTTCGAACGCGCCGGTCGCTATGACGAAACGCTGATTGCCAACGAAGACTGGGACATGTGGTTACGGGTGTCGCGAAATTACCGGTTCGCATTCGTCGATAAGGTCGTTGCCTCTATCCGCTGGCACGACGGCAACCTCACTGGCCCGGCCTCGCCGCACTTCGGCGCGGTGCTGGAGACGCGCACCGCGCCGCTGGACAAATTGTTCCGCGATCCGGACCTGCCGGCCGCCGTTCGCGCGATGAGACCCACCGCGTATGCCAACGTGCATCTGTTTTGCGGCCAGCGCTGGCTCACTGCTCGCCGCTATCGTAAGGCCGCGCGTGAGTTGGGGCTCGCGCTTCGCGTTAGCGACCGCCGCCTGACGACCGCCCTGCAAATCCTGTGGCTGGGGTTGGTGGCGCCAATCGTGAAGCAAAGCGCGGCTGGTCGGCGCGCCCTCGGCGCGTTGGCCTCGACCCGGCGGCGCTGGCGAGCGATGCGCGACGCGAGGCAGAGCCGGAAAACCGCGAGCCCGGGCACGGGATGAGAGCCTCGTCGCGGACTTGCTCTGGAGACGCGCCCCGTTGTAAGCCACAGAGTTGCACACCCGAGCGCCCTCGTGCCGGGATTCGTCGAAGATCAAGGAGAATAGCCCATGCCTGAATTCACGATGACGATTGATGGCAAGGCGGTGAAGGGATCCAAAACCGTTGGCGTGATTAATCCCGCAACCGGCAAAGTGTTCGCCCAGGTTCCCGACTGCACCAAAGACGAGCTCGAGCAGGCGATGACCGCCGCGCAGCGCGCTTTTCCCGCCTGGAGCCGCGACCTTGAGGGGCGCCGCAAGGTGCTGAACGATTGCGCCGCCGCGCTGCAACAGCCACCCGAAGGCCTGGCGCGGATGCTCACGCAGGAGCAGGGCAAGCCGCTCGACAAGGCCGGCCAGGAGATCATGGGATCGTGGTACTGGCTGCAGTACACCGCGAGTTTGCAGATTCCCACTGAAGTCCTGCAGGACGACAAATCGGGCCGCATCGAGATCCGGCGCAAGCCGCTGGGCGTGGTCGCGGCCATCACGCCCTGGAACTATCCCCTGATGCTCGCGATCTGGAAGATCGGGCCGGCGCTGCTGGCGGGCAATACGGTCGTGATCAAACCGTCGCCCTACACTCCGATCACCACCCTGATGCTTGGCGAGATCCTGCGCGATTTGATCCCACCCGGCGTGCTCAACGTGGTCTCCGGCGGTGATGAACTCGGCGCCTGGATGACGAACCATCCGATTCCGCGCAAGATCTCGTTCACCGGCTCGGTCGAGACCGGCAAGAAGGTCGCGGCGGCTGCGGCGCCCGATCTGAAGCGGATCACGCTCGAACTCGGCGGCAACGATGCCGCGATCGTGCTCTCGGATGCGTCCGTTGACGCGGTGGCGAATAAAATTTTCTGGGGCGCATTCGAGAACTGCGGCCAGATCTGCAGCGCGATCAAACGCGTCTACGTGCACGAGAGCATGTACGCGCCAATGCTCGAAAAGCTCGGCGCGCTGGCCAAGACCGTCAAGGTCGGCAACGGCCTCGACGCCGGCACGCAGATCGGACCAATCAACAACCAGCCGCAATTCGAGCGCGTGACGATGCTGGTCGAAGACGCCAGGAAGCATGGCGCGAAAATCGTCAGCGGCGGAAATCGGATCGGAAGTGAAGGCTATTATTACGCGCCGACGATCGTGGGCGGGATTTCCGACGGCGTCAGGCTGGTCGATGAGGAGCAGTTCGGGCCCGCCCTGCCGGTCATTCCATACAAAGACGTCGACGACGCGGTGCGCCGCGCCAACGCGACCCACTACGGCCTGAGCGGCTCGGTATGGTCAAGTAATCCCGAGCGCGCCACCGAGGTCGCGGCGCAACTCGAATGCGGCTCGGCGTGGGTGAATCAGCATCTGGCGCTTGGCCCCAATCTGCCGTTCGGCGGCGCCAAGTGGTCGGGGATCGGCGTCGAGAACGGGCCGTGGGGCCTCCTCGGCTTCACCGAGATTCAGGTGGTCAACGTCGCACGCACCTGAGCGCGACGGTCGCGCGGCGCGCTCAAGACAGCGCACGGATGATGGCGCACGGATCGTTCAAGGTCGTCGACTCGGACATGCATGTGATCGAGCCGCCCGACCTGTGGCAGCGCTATATCGATCCGGCGTTCCGGGAGAAGTCTCCGTACGGAACCAACGCCGCGCCGCGCGACATTTCCTGTTATATCGGCAACCGCAGCGCGTACCGGACCGACGCGATCCGGACGTGGGTCGGCCCGATCGTCTCGCATACTGCGCCGCTCGAGAAGGACTACGAGTTTGCGGCGCAGCGCGGCTTTGACGCCGTCTCGCAGCTCGAAGCGATGGATCGCGAGGGGATCGATGTTGCGGTCCTGTATCCGTCGCGCGGGCTGTTCGTGCTGGGCTTCGACAGCGCCGAGACGGCCGGCCCGGACGAGGGTCTCGAGCCGGCGTTCGCGGCTGCGATCGCGCGCGCGTACAACGACTGGCTATATGAATTCTGCGCGCAGGATCGCCGGCGTCTGCTTGCCGCCGCCATGATCGCGCCGCACGATCTTGACCAAGCCGTGATCGAAGCGCGCCGCTCGGTCGAGAAGCTCGGCTTCAGGTCCATCTTTCTGCTGCCGGGATTAGTCAATCGACGGCCGTGGCACGACCGGCATTACGATCCCTTGTGGGCGGAATGCGAGCGGCTCGATATTCCGGTGGTCTTCCACGGCGGCGGGCCGGATCGTCTGGGTGACTATGGGCTCGGGCTGCACGACTCGATGATGCTCTGGCATACTTTTTCGCATTCGCTCGGGCCGATGGCGGCGTGCGCCAGCTTTACGGCTGGCGGCGTGCTGGCGCGATTCCCGAAACTGCGCGCGGGCTTCCTGGAAGCGAACTGCTCGTGGGCGCCGTGGCTGCTGGCGCGCCTGGATGACCATTACGAAGACTATATCGGTCGCTTCGAGTTCGAGCTTCCGCTGCTGCCGTCGGAGTATTTCAGGCGCAACTGCTATGTATCAGTGGAAGCGGACGAGAAGCCCGCGCGGCTGTTCGTGGACTGGTTCGGCGATGACAACGTCGTATTCTCGACTGACTATCCTCATCCGGATAGCAAGTTCCCGCACGGAGTCGACAAGTTTCTGAGTCTGAGTCTGAGCGACGACACCAAGCGGAAGTTCCTGTGGGACAACTGCGCGCGGTTCTACAAGATTGATTCGTGAGCAGGCGTCCCGTCGGGAAGATTTGCGCGGCTAGCGCAGCGCGCTTTCCGCGGCGCGGGCGGCCGGGACCGCGCGGACGAAGTCCGGCAGCAGCGGCAGCGTGAGCGCGATCGCGGTCGTGGCGGCGTCGAACAGCAGCGCGCAGGCGGGATTCCAGGCGAGCGCGAACTGCGCGCGCAGCGGCACCGGCATCAGGCCGATCGTGACGATGTTGATCGCGTCGAAGGCGAACGCCGGAACCAGCGGGACCGGCGGATAGAGGATCGGGCGCGCCAGCTCACGCGCCGTTTCGCTTACGCGCACCGGTCCGCCTTCGATCATTCGGCGCACGTAGGCGCGAAACTCGCGCAGGCCGGCCGGAATCAGCGCATCGGGAATTCCGAACAGGCGCGCGATAGTCTTGCTCTCCTGGTAAAAGCACTCGGCTTCACGCGCGTCGAGACTGCCGACAAAGCGCCGATGGACCACGAGCGCGGTGTCGATCAGCGTCGCCTGCACCCACAGCAGCAACTCCGGATCGCGCGCGTCGTAGAGCGCCGCGGTCGTGCCGGCGGAGGCGGGAATTTCGCCGCGCACGCGCGCATGAACTGAATCGACCCGCTGATAGGCCGCTTGCGCGTCAGCGGGGGTGCCGAAGGCAAGCGTGAACATCGTTTCAACCGTTCGCCGCAAGCGTCCGAACGGGTCCCGCTTGAAGTCACTGTGATCGGCCACCGCGGCGGCGACCGCCGGATGCGCGATCTGCATCAGCAGCGCGCGGCGCCCGCCCAGCAGCAGCACCGCCTCGCGATGGACGCGCCAGGCCACGCCCGACGGATTCAAGAGGGTCGTCATCGTCTACTTGCCGCAGTAGTCCCGACTATCAGTCGAGCATATCACGGGCGTGACGTTCCCGCGGGAGCGCCTGCAAGCGACCCGAATATCGATCGCGTTAGCTACTGCACTTGTGGCCGCCGGACTTGCGGCAGGAGACAGAACTCGCGCTTGAAGCCGGCGGGATAGATGCCCTGCTCCGCCGCGTAGATGTCCGCCGGGCTGGCTGATTTCGGCAGCACCCGGATGATTGCCATCATGCCGGCGTCCTCATGCCCCAGAATGTGGCAGTGATAAACGAAATCGCCCGTGTCGGGCCCGCGAAAATCCATCCGCACCTTGACGCTCGGATAAGGCCCCGAGCCGCTCCAGTAGGGAAGCTGGACCGTATCCAGCAGTTGCTGCTGCGCTTTGGGCACGGCCGCGCCGTCCCTTTCGAGCAGCAGGAAATGAATCTGATGCATATGGAACTCGTGATTCTCCAGCGCCTGATTCTCGACTATCCAGTCTTCTACTGAGCCTTGGGTCGTGACGATGGCGGGCGGGTTGGTGGGACCGAAAAGCGTGGGCGTCTGCCCCTGGACCGTGATGAAAAAGTTGGTCGGACTGTTGGGGTTAGTGGGATCTGAGAGCACTTCGGAGAAATAGAGATTGCGGGTGGTGGTCGGCTGCGCGTCGGCGAGCCCTTCGAACCGCTGCCGATTCGGCCGCGCGAAAGTCGTCGGTATCGTCACCGGCAGCGCGGGCGCCTGCTTGCTGGCTTGGATGGCCAGCAGCGGCCGCGTCGGGTCGTTGTCGCCGTCCGGCCCGGTATCGATATTCAAGGTCATCAGCGTGGCGTTCATCACTTTGTTGGTCGGACCCGTGACGATGAACTCGGCACGCCCGGCAGGCGGCACCAGGATGTCTGTCTGCGTGACGGTCTTGCCGCGCCGGGTGCCGTCCTGCGATCCGGTCGGCACGCCGTCGAGCGCCACGATGTGCAGCGGTTGCGCGACGCCGGCATATTGCAGTTGCAGATCGAGGATGCTGTCGGCGCAGGCATTGAGGACCCGCCAGAACTCGCGCGCACCGGGCTTCATCTGGAGCACCGCGGGCGTGAAATCCGGATATGGGACCGGGATGTAGTTGAGCGACAGGTCCCACGACGGTATCGGGCCGCCCGGCGTCGGATTGCCGGGGACCGGATTGTCGCGCACGATTAGCACGCGCGACGGCAATCCCGCGACTTCGGCTGCAGGTTCTGGATTCCGTCCACGATGATCGCGCCCGACGCGCCGCCTTGCACCGCCGCCTCACTCAGGCCGTGGATATGCGGATGGTACCAATAGAGGCCCGCCGGCTCGTCGGACGGAAAGTGCACGTCGTATTTGAACGACTCGCCCGAATTGACCGTCGTGTAGATAACTTCATCCTGATGGCAGGTCGGCGAGGTGTTGGTGCCGTGAAAATGGACGTTGGTCGACGACGCGTTCATCGTGGCGGCTTCGCACACGCTGCCGGGCGGCGCCGTCATCTGCATCCGCAGCGCGTCCGAGGAGGTCGGCGCCGGCGTGTCATTGGTCAGGTTCAAAACCAGATGATCGCCCGGATGGACGTGCAGCGTGGGCGACTGTGTCCCGTCCGCCATCATGTAGCAATAGAGCGTGTTGCCGTTGTCATCGACGGTGGTCTCGTAGGACAGATTTACCGTCAGCACTCCGTTACGGCTGAACAGGTTTTTGGGCTCGGTGATCGTGCTGCCGACCGGAAAGCGCGGACAGGGACTGGCGCTGACGGCGAGCGCGCGCGCGGGCGCGAACGCGCCGACGATTGCGGTCGCAAGAATCGCGGCGAGCTGAAGCTGGCAGACTTTCATGATGGTCTCGCCCGATGGCTGCGCGAAGCCTGAATGATAATGAGAATGATTATCAAATACAAGCTGCGGGCTTGCGACGTGAGGGATCCAGCCATGCGGCCCCTTATAGCGACGGAATCGGAATCGTCAGCGCTTCGTAGAGCGCGATCCGTGGTCCGTAGGCTGATTGGAATACGCCGATCCCGGTCGCGGGCCGGATGAGATTGATCCGATCGAAGGCGTTGATGAGCACGATCCGATCGTTAACCTTGCCGAGCCCCGGCACGTTGAAATCGCGCGCGGCGCTCAGGTCGACCTGCCACACGTCGGGCAGCTTCATCTGGTTGGCGAAACCTCCGCGCAGCCCGCTGCTGAAAACCGTAGAAGCTGTAAACTGGTAGTCACCCCATCGATAGGCCGCCCCGCCCGACGCGCCGACCAGCGGAGTGTGATCGAGCACGAAGTAGTGCTTGTCGATATAGGCGAGTTCGTCTGCCGGGAAATTGAATTGCGCGGTGGCGACGCCCCGATCTTCCTCGCGAGCCACGAAGATGCCCGCACGCAGCGTCAGATCCGGGAGGCTGTAAGTCAGGGAATTCTCGGTGCCGCCGCCGTAGCCGCGAACGTAGTTGAGCGGCGAATCAATCGGGACGAAGCCGAACTGGCCTTCGTCCAGATAGTGACGATCGAGGCGGAAATAGTTGTCGTTGGTGAACATCAGATGAGGAGCGAATTCGTGCGTGAGGCCGGCGTCCCAGTAATAGTCGGTCTCCGGCAACGGCATTCGGGTTGCCCTGCTGAACCCCGACCGCGCCGCTGGTGCCGGCGAAGGTTTTGTAGGTGGCAGATGAAATTCCCTGGAAGTTCGGAAGCTGGAAGTTGCGCGCAAAGCCGGCATGCAGCGTAGTGTCGGGCCGCACTTTGTATACGAAATTGATCGTCGGACTGAACTGACTATTCACCGCAAAGCCGGTAACGCGATCCCATCGCGAGCCGAAGTTCATGCTCAGCTTGTCGGTCAGCTTCCAGGTGTCCTGAATATAAACGCCGTAGACCAGATTGATCTTGTTGAGGTTGTTGCCGACCGTGAGCGGAACGTCACTGGTCTGGTTGCCGGCGGCGTTAACTTTGAAAACGCGCGAGCTGTCGTCGGACTCGACGCCATACTCGCCCATATACAGTCCGGCGCCGAGCGTATGCGCGCCGAGGCGGTAGTTGATGTCTGCCTGCACCGTGTTCGAGAGGTCGCTGTTGAACACGTGTGACGCGACGCCCTGGTAGATGAGATCGCCGAGCGGATCGGGATGGAAGGTCTGGGTATTGTAGTGGATCGAGTACGCGAGCTGGTAATCCAGGCGGCTTCCGGCCACGCCGTTCAACGCCAGCACGCTGTAGTAGTCCTGCTGAGCGAGGCTCGAATCGATACCGCTTGATGGATAGTCCGCCGGATTGGCGCCCGCAAGTCGGTAAAGCGGCGGGAGGTCCGGCCGGTTCGGGAAGTCCGTGTCCGCGATAGTCATCCCCGAGATCAGGCTCAGCTTCATCTGCGGATGGCGTGTACGTCAGGTAGGCGAAGCCCTGGCCCTGATTGGTATCGTCATGAATCGGAGTGGGGCCGCGCGTGGCGGAGCTGAACCCCAGATTCGAGTGCCGGTACAGGCCGGTCAGGTAGTAGCTGAACTGGCCGCGACAGCCGGCCAGCTCGAAGCTCGGCTGCGCCGTATCGCGCATCCCGCCGTAGATCGTGAAGTTGCTATAGGCATCGAGTCGCATCCGTCTTTGGTCTCGAATATCAATTACACCGGCAGTCCGATAGCCATACTGGGACAGGCAGGATGCCGTCGGCGAGGCTCACGCTTTTCACAAAATACGAATTCAGGAGCTGGGTGAAGGTCGGGTCATTGTTGATGTCGAGCGGGAGCAGGATGCCATTCATCTGGTACTGGATACCCATGTGCTCGCCGCGGACGTGAATTTCCTGGTTTTGATCGAGCGCGACTCCCGGCATCTGCAGCATCACCTCGTTCAGCGCCGTGGCTTGGCCTTCGGGAAGATCGGCCACGTCCTTCGCGGTGAAGGTGTACTTGCTGGCGCCGGTTTCGGAGAGGCGGTTCTGCGCGCGCAGCCGGCCGGCGCTCACCGGTACGGTCAGCGCCTGCTCGGCTTGCAGCACCAAAGTCAGCAACACGGCCGCCACTGCGGCGTTGTGATGACTTTGGTCGCGGGTTTGAAGCCTTTGCGCGTCGTCACCAGCGCGTACGTGCCGGCTTTGACCGCCGGTAGCTCAAAGCGGCCCTGATCATCCGATGAGGTGCGCGCGACCGTCCGCCCGTCGGCGGATCGGAGATCGATCGTAACGCCAGCGATTGGCCGGCCGAGCGCGTCCTTGGCCGTGCCGACAATCGGCTGCGATGCGACGACCTTTTGCCCGGCCACAGCCGGTCGGGCCGCCATGACGACCGCGACGAGGACGAGTGCGAGCGCCACGCGGAGCAGCGTGCGCAGAGTGTAGGCTGATGTGATCAAGACGAACCCTCCCCAGGCAGAACAATTCCCGGGCAATCGCGCGAGGCTTAAGGCTCGCGAACGAGCACCTGCGCCGACCCGTATCCGCGCTGGTCACAGCTCCACGGCGTCCCGAACGGCGGCCTGCAGACACCTATCCGCAGACCCGGGCCGGGAAATTTTGAACTGACTAATGGTGCGGGGTTCTTAGGCGAGAACTGGGGGTGGGCGCGCGGTCCACGGCTTCCAGCTCAATTCGCGATCGACGAACCCGAGTTCTGGAGCGGCAAGCTCTTCTGGGAAAATCAGCGGCTCGTGTAACTGCGATTCCTTCGAATGGCCGGTCGAAGTGCCAGTGGCCCAGCTCGTCGGGATGCGCTTCGACGATCGCCGGCCGGCGGCCAGTCCGGTCGTAGCTCGTGATGGCCGTGGCCGTGCGGAGCGCGGCGATGATCGTGACCATGGTGATGGTCGTGGTCGTGATGAGGACGCTGCTCATGATCGTGGTGGTGATCGTGAGCGGGTGCGTGGCCGTCGCCGTCGCGATGGACGTGCGGGTGGTTTCCTCCACGGTGACGATGATAAACCGTGCTCACAACGCCAGAGGCACTTTACACCAGTCCTGGCGGCGAGCGTAAATGCCTCGAGTCGGCGCTCGTCAAGCGCAGGCGGCAAGATTCCGGTGCTCGCGAATGGGCCGCCGCCCCATTAAAATGACAGATGATGAGTACCGCCTCGCCCAACGCCTCAACCGCGCCGGCGACCTTCCCGCAGTCCCGGAGTGCCGCGCGTGCTTCGATCTATATTCGCGATTTCGCCGGCGTGATCCTGCTGTTTGTGCTCGCGATGATCGCCGGGGTCGTCGCGAATCGTTTCAGTGCGCAACCGATTGCGCTTTTGTATCAGTCCCCCGAGCAGCGGCTCGCGGGCGACGTGAAGCTCAGCGGATAGCGGGCGACGCGAAGCTTGCGGCCGAGTTGACAAGCTCGTCAACGCGCCGCCCTTTCAGGCCTCGGATCTGCAAACGATCGAACTGGCCGAGTTCCGGACGATCGTCGACGGCAAAAGCGCGCTGATCCTTGATGCGCGCTCGGCGCCATTCTACGCTTTGGGACACGTCCCCGGCGCACTCAATCTCGCGCGCGACGATTTCGCCCACGACTATCAGGTGCTGGCGAAGAAACTCGAGACTTACCGCGACCAGCCGGTAGTCGTGTATTGCTCGGGCGGCGAGTGCCACGACAGCAAGCTCGTGGCGAGCGCACTGCTCAGCCTGGGCTTCACGAACGTCAAGGTGTTCACTGGAGGATGGGAAGAATGGTCGCAGGCGAACCTGCCGGCCGTGAAAGGACCGATACCATGAGCGCGCTTGCCGGCATCGCATGGAAGTACAAGACCGCGTGCTCTCGATGATCGTGGGCGGGCTGTTCATCTACGCGGGCGCGATCAAGGTGAGCAATCCGCTCGCGCTTGCCGACACGATCGCGGCCTTCGGAATTCTGCCCCTCGCGCTGATTAACTCGCTGGCCCTGGCGCTACCCGCGTTTGAAATTATCTCCGGCGTCCTGCTGTTCGCCGGATTGCTGCGGCGGGTCGCCGCGCTCGGGCTGCTGATTTCACTGGTGCTTTACACAACCGCGATCGGCACGGCGCTCGCGCGCGGGATCACGATCGATTGCGGATGCTTCGGCGCGGGGGGCCGGCTACGCGCGGTGCGATGTGGTGGGATCTGGGCCGCGACCTGTGCCTGATTGCCGCGGCGTTTGCCGTCTATCGATGGTCGATGCCCGCTGTGGCGACCGCACCGGCCGAGTCGCGAATCATCACCGGCGCGCCGGCCGCGCGCCGAGTTTGATTGCAGGAGAAGCGAAGATGTTACGCAGCTTCGAAAACCAGGGAAACATTTTACGATGCGTGGCCATGATCGCATTTCTGACGTTCGTCTCGATGGCCGCGGGCTGCAAGCTCGACGATACCAGCAGCGCGCCCGATCCGGCTTACAACAGTCCGGCTTCCGGCACGGGGGGCTCCGATGCGCCCGCCACCATCCCGGCGAGCTATGACTCCGATAACAAGGAGGATTGCCTGCCCAAAACCAATTTGCTCGATCAGCACGGCAAGAACTTCTCGATGGATTCCCTCAAGGGCAAGCCGGTGCTGGTGGATTTCATCTATACGAGTTGCCCGGTCCCTGCCTGATGCTGACCGCGAAGCTGGCCAACGTTGCGAACCGTCTCGGACCGGATCTCGGCAGCAAGGTTGCGCTGCTCTCGATCACCGTCGATCCCGAGCACGACAAGCCGCAGGACCTGCTCAAATATTCCAAGGACCAGGGCGCCGACGAGAACGGCTGGACTTTCCTGACCGGCTCACCGGCCGAAATCGAGCGCGTCATGAACCTGCTCAAGCTCAAGCGCGAGCACGAGCCCGACGGCTCGGTCGCGCACGTGGTCGATATGTTTCTGATCGGCCCGGACGGACACGAACTCAAGGAGTACAGCGGATCGATCGCGAAGCCGCAGGATCTCGCTGTCGACCTGAAGAAGGCGATTAGCGCCGGCTGAGCGGCCGTCTCCGCCTGCGCCGCGAAGCCTTCGGCAACTGCTTGGGCAAATTACCAGGATAAATGCGATAGCCGCGCTGCCGCTTGTGCGCGAAGGATTCGTAGAACGCGTCCGCTTCTGAGATGAGGTCGATTCGGTCAGCCCCGGATCGCGCGAACGCCACCTCGATCAGCCGCTGCCCGATGCCCTCGCGGCGTCGGCCCCGGTCGACCGCGATCAGCGACAGATGGGCCTGAATTTCACCGTCGCTCTGCAGGTAGGCGAACCCCACCACCGTTTCATCGTCGATCGCGACCACGCTCGTGACGCCGGGCGCGTTGAGCGCCCGCCACGTGCGCCTGGGGTCGGTCCCGTAGCTGGGCCATCCCTCCTGGCGGCAGAGCGCGACGATCCCGGCGAGGTGCGTTCGGGAAAGCTCCAGGATTTTCACTGCGCTGCGAGTCATCCGGGCCTCACCCCTGATAGTGGCCTATACCAGGACTTCGCATGAACCCAGCCCGGTGGTACCAGTGCCGCTTTTCGATCACAATCCTGAGACCGTGCAACTGAGCGAACAGCAGCCCATTGGCGGGCGCGCGCAAGCGCAGGCGCGGCGCCGGATCATGATCGTCGCCGGCGAGGCCTCCGGCGATCTGCACGGCGCCGACCTGGCCGCGCAGATCCTTGCCCGCGCGCCCGCGACTCGAGATTTTCGGGATCGCGGGGGCGAAGATGCGCGCGGCCGGCGTGCGCGCGCTGTTCAGGATCGAGGAGATCCGCGGCATGGGTCTCGCCGAGCTGGCCTCGACGATCGCGGCGGACGGTGCGCAAGCTGTTCGCGTCTGCGCGGCATCTTCAGGCGCGACGCTCCCGACCTGCTGATTCTGATCGACTTCGCGGAATTCAACATGGTGCTCGCCGGGATGGCCAAGCGCGCCGGCGTGCCGGTGCTTTATTACATCACGCCGCAGGTCTGGGCATGGCGGCGCGGGCGAATTCGCCAAACTGATCGAGCGCGCCGATCGGCTCGCGGTGGTGCTGCCGTTCGAGCGCGAACTCTATGCGCAGCCGGTGAGCGCGTCGCCTTCGTCGGCCATCCGCTGCTCGATCGCGTCGACCGCACGGCCGCGCGCCGAAACCCTGGCGCGTCACGGTCTGGCGCCCGACGCGCGCCTGCTCGCGATTCTGCCCGGCAGCCGGCGCGCCGAAATCGGCTATCTGCTGCGACCGATGGTGGCCGCGGCGCGCGTGCTCGCCCGCGACCACGACCTCGTCCCGGTGATCGCGCTGGCGCCGACGCTGACTGCCGCCGATCTCCAGCGCGAGGGCCGGCTGGCCTGGCCGGAATGCGTATAATCGAGGACGATACGTATAGTATTATTGCGGCGAGCGAGCTGGCGCTGGTGGCCTCGGGCACTGCGACGCTGGAGACTGCGCCTTGCTCGGCTGTCCGATGGTGATCGCCTACAAAGCATCCAGACTGACCTTACGCGTCGGCGCGAATGCTGGTCCGAGGAGTCGACTATATCGGGATGCCGAATATTCTGGCGGGCCGGCAAATCGTGCCCGAGCTGATGCAGGGCGAGGTCAATGAGCGCGAATCTGGTGCGCGCGGCCGAGCCCATGCTGGGCGAGACGGCTCCGCGGCGAAACCGTGGCCGCGTCTGCGCGCGCTACGCGCGCGCCTCGGCGCGCCGGGCGCGGCCGCGCGGGTGGCCGAGATGGCGCTGGCGATGAGATCGAGTCGGCATGAGTCCGCATGAACTTCATCCCGCCGATTTACCGGCGCCTGCTCGGTTATCTCCGGCCCTACCTGTTTCCGCAGGTCACTGCCTGCTCGGCCTCGCGATGCTGGTGCTGAGCGCGACCAACGGCGCGATCCCGTTTCTGGTCAAGAATTTCATCAACCAGCTTGCAGGGCCGCGAACCTCGCCGCGCTCAAGCTCGTTGCGCTCGAAGTGCTGGCGCTGTTCATGGTCCGCGCGGTCGCCAACTTTGTCCACCGACTATCTGAACGCCTACGTGGGCGGAAAGCTCACTTCGATTTCCGCGCCGATCTCAACGACCGTCTGCAGCGATGTCGCTGTCGTTCTTCAACCGCACGCCGACCGGCGTGATAGTCGCGGGTGATCAACGACGTCGGCCAGATCGTCGGCAGCACGGCGACCAGACGGCGATGTTCTCGCTGGTCAGGCGACGGCACCTCGCTGCTCGCGCTGCTGGCCGCGCGCGATTCTATATCGATTGGCAGCTTGCGCTGATCGCGTTCGTGGTCTTTCCCGCGGCCGTGCTGCCGATCATGCGCTTCTCGAAGCGGCATGCGGCAGGATGACCAAGCGCGCGCAGAAGCAGATCGGCGGCCTGACCGGCGATGCTGCAGGAAACCTTCCAGGGTAATCGCGTGGTCAAGGCCTTCGGGATGGAGGACTACGAGCGCCGCCGCTTCAACACCGAGCTGCGCCGCCTGTTCCGCATCCGGATGCGCGTCGCGCGGATCAAGGCGCTCACCAGCCCGATGATCGAGGTGCATGGGCGCGTGCGGCCATCGTGCGGGATGCTGTGGTGCGGCGCCTCGTCGGTCGATGCCGGCACGCGCACGCTCGGTATCGTTCGCCGCGTTTCTTCGCCGCGATGCTGATCATCTACCAGCCCTTCAAGCGGCTGAGCGCACCAACAACACGATCCAGCAGGGAATCGCCGCGGCCGAGCGCGTGTTCGAGATGATGGACGAGCCGAGCCGACGTGGCCGACGCGCCCGACGCGGTCGAGCTGCCGCGCGCCAGCCATAGCGATCGAGCTTCGAGCACGTGAGCTTCCGCTACGGCGACGACTGGGTGCTGCACGATATCAACCTGCGGATCGGCGCGGGCGAGGTGGTCGCGCTGGTCGGGATGAGCGGCGGCGGCAAATCGACGATGGCCGATCTGATTCCGCGCTTTCTACGATCGTGCAGGAAGGCCGGATCGAGGTCGACGGAATCGATATGCGGCGCTATCAAGATGGCTTCGCTGCGCGCGCAGATCGGGCTGGTCACGCAGCATACGTTTCTGTTCAACGACACGGTCCGCGCGAATATCGCGTACGGCAGTATCGAGAAGGGAGCTCGACCGAGATCGTCGCCGCGGCCAGGCTCGCCAACGCCCACGATTTCATCATGCCGGCTGCCCCAAGGCTACGAGACGATGGTCGGCGAGCTGGGCGTGCGGCTTTCGGGCGGCGAACGCCAGCGAATCGCGATCGCGCGCGCGCTGCTCAAGAACGCGCCGATCCTGATCCTCGACGAAGCGACCTCCTCGCTCGATTCCGAGGCCGAGCGGCTGGTGCAGGAAGCGCTCGAGCATCTGATCGAGAACCGCACCACGCTGGTGATCGCGCATCGGCTCTCGACTGTGCGCCGCGCCGACCGGATCGCGGTGATGGTGCACGGGCGGATCGTCGAGGAAGGCACGCACGACGAGCTGATCGCGCTCGGGCAGCGAATATCGCAAGCTGCACGATCTTGCAGTTCATGTCGGCCGCCGAGGTCGCCCGGCAACGGCGAACTGCTGAGCTAGCGGCATCCTGGCGCGCCGAACGTTCGGCGTCCCAAGTGTATCGATAGCTCTACAACGCGATCTGGTACCCGGCGCTACCGTTCGCGCTTTATCGCAGGCGGCGCCGACCGCGCCGATCGGGACGAGCGCCTGGGTCGCGTCGCGCCGCCGACCGATCAGCTCGGCGTGCGCATCTGGCTCCACGCCGCCTCGGTCGGCGAAATCGAGGGCGCACGGCCGCTCGCGCTGGGCCTGCGCGCGAGTTGCCCGGCTCGTCCGCTGGTCGTCACCACCATGACCCCGGCCGGCCGCGACGCGGCCCGTACGCGCATTCCCGGCGCCCACGCCTATGCGCTCGCGCCGCTCGACTATCCCTCGGACGGTAGCGCGCTTTCTGCGCCGCGATCGAATCCCGACCTGGTGCTGATCGCCGAGACCGAGCTGTGGCCCGAATTATTTCGATTGAGGCGCGCGCGCTTCGGCGCCCGGATCGCGATCGTCAACGGGCGCATCTCGACCGCGCTCGTTGGGCCGCTACCGTGGGTGCGGCCGCTGTTTGCCGAGGCGCTCGGCAGCGTCGATCTGGTCCTGGCGCAGACGAAGAGGACGCCGCGCGCTATCGCCGCGCTCGGCGCGCCGCGCGAGCGGGTTTTCGTCAGCGGCAACGCCAAGTTCGATCGTCACCGACTCGCCGCCGTCAGCCGCTGCGGCCCGAGCTCGAGAGCTTTGCGGCGGGCAAGCCGCATGCTGGTCGCGGGTTCGACCGCGCCCGGCGAGGAAGCGGTCGTGCTCGACGCCTACCTGAGCCTGCTCGCGACCTTCCCGGATCTGGCCCTGGTGCTCGCGCCGCGCCATCTCGATCGCGTCCGCGAGGTCGAAGCCGCGCGTCGAGGCGTGCGGATTGCTGTACGTCAAGGCGAGCGCGACTCCGCAGCGGCGAGGCGGCCCTGCCACGTATTGATTCTCGACACAATGGGCGAGTTGCGCGCGCTCTATCGCCGCGCTGCGGTCGCGTTCGTGGGCGGGAGTATTGTGGCCGGACGCGGCGGTCAGAGTAGCGCGGAGCCCGCGGCGGCGTCAGTGCCGGTGCTGATCGGGCCGTTTCACGAGGCGCATGAGCAACTGGTGGCCGCGATGGTCGCGGCAGGCGGCGCGCGGATCGTCAACGACGCCGGCCAGATTGCGTCGGCGTGCGTGGCGCTGCTGGCCGATCAAGCGGCGCGCGTAAGCGCCGGCCGCAACGCGCGCGAGGCGCTGGCGCGATTGGCCGGCAGCGTCGCGCCGAGCTTGCTGCGTTTGAAGGCGCTAGCTAGCCTCTGATCGAATGCTCGGTCGGGTTCCGGTCCGCAGACGTTCCGTCTTCGAGCGACTCTGGCGCGAACAGTTGCGATGGTACGAAACTCCGCTGTGGCTGCCGGCCGTGCCGGCCGCGGCGCTGTATGCCTGCGGGCTCGCGATGCGTTCGTCCTTCTGGCGCCTGATGCGGCGGCGAGCCAACCCGATGACCGTGAGCGTGGGGAATCTGACCGTGGGTGGCAGCGGCAAGACGCCGCTGGCGATTTTCCTGGCTCAAAAGCTCTCCGCACGCGGCCTCGCCGTGGGAATCGTGAGCCGCGGTTATGGCGGTCACATCCCCGACGGCCGCGCTGCGTTGGTCTCCGACGGGCGCGAGTTGCTGCTCACGCCGGAGCAGGCCGGCGACGAACCGGTGATGATGGCGCGCCAGTTCGACGGCCCGATCGCCGTCGCGCGCCGGCGGATCCACGGTATCGAGCTGCTGGAACGCACCGCGCCGGTCGACGTGGTCGTGCTCGACGACGCCTTTCAGCATATCCGGCTGGAGCGTGACTTCGATCTGCTGCTGGTGAACACCGAGCGCGGACTGGGTAACGGATGGCTTCTGCCCGCGGGTCCGATGCGCGAGCGAGTGAGCGCGGCGCGGCGCGCCGACGCGGTGGTCCTGATCGGGCGCGAGGGTGCGCCCGATACGCTGACCGCGGCGCAGCGCACCCGGCTCGGTGCGCGCGCGACGTTTCACGCCACGCTGCGGGCGCGCGGCCTGGTCCATCCAGAGTTCGGCCGCTGGCGTGAGACTCCGCTCGCGCTCGTGGGACGGCGCGTGCTCGCGGTCAGCGGGCTGGCCGGCGCCAACGCCTTTTACGAGATGCTCCGCCAACACGACGCGGAACTGGTTGGGGTGCTGGAATATCCAGACCATCACGACTATACCGCGACCGACTGGCAGAACATCTCGAATGCCGCGCGGGACGCCGATATGGTGATCACCACCGAGAAGGACCTCGTGAAGCTCGACCGGTTTCCGTTTGCCCGCGATTCGCTGTACGCTTTGCGGCTCGAAGTCTCGATGGAGGCCGCCGAGTGCGCGCGCCTGCTCGACACGATCGTCGGCGCCGGTAACCGAACGCGCCCGGCCGCGCTCGCCTGAGCGATCGTCAGTTGCGATCGACCGTCGGGATGAACGGTTATCAAGGAGGAACTACCTACCATGGCTGTGAGTCAAGATTTGCTCGATATTCTGGCCTGCCCGAAATGTAAGGGTGATCTGCGGCTGACCGAAAAGCACGATGGGCTCGTGTGCGAGGCCTGCAAGCTGGTCTATGCGATCAAGGACGACATCCCGATCATGCTCATCGACGAAGCCCAGCCGCTGAAGTGACCACTTCGCCAACGGGCGTAACCGTCCGCGGCCGCAGTCGCGCGCGGACGTAGTCGAATCGTTCGCATGCGCATCGTGCCGGTCGGCCGCGCGCTCGATCTCGATCCCGAGTTCGTAAGCTTCAGCTTTGACCGGCGCATTCTCTACCTGCGGAAATCGCTGGCGCCGCTGGCCGACGCGATCGTAGCGGCGCTGGCGGAGCCGGCCCGCTCGGGCGCCGGCGGCGAGGGCAACCGGCGGAGCGCGTCACGGATCGTGTTGCCGGGAGCGCCCGAGATGGTCGCGCGGGCGGCCCGTCGCGGCGGACTGATGCGTCGGCTCCTGACCGACCTCTACTGCGGGCTTGCGCCGCGGCCGTTGCGCGAACTTCAAGTGACACTTGAAGCGAGGCGGCGCGGGATTCCGGTCGCCGATCCGATGGGTGCGATGGTCCAGTGGGCGGCGCCGGCTATCTACCGCGGCTTCTTTCTGACCCGCGCGATCGCCGGGATGACGCTCTGGGAGTTGCTCCGCACCGAGCGCGACCTGCTGGTGCGCGGCCCGGTGCTCGAGCAGGCGCGGCTGGCGATCGCGACGATGCACGCGCGCGGCCTGTTCCATGCCGATCTCAACCTGCACAACCTGTTCGTCACCCGAGTCGGCGCAAGCTACACGGTGATTATCCTCGACCTCGACAAGGCGCGGCTGTTCGGCCCGCCGCTCACGCCGGCCTTGCGCCGCAGGAACCTCCGACGCCTGCTCCGTTCGGTGCGCAAGCTCGATCCGGACGGCGCGGACCTCGCGATCCAGTCGATCCTGACCGCCGGCTGATCGTCGCCTTCGCGCGTCGGAAATATAGATTGAACTGCGCGGGCGCGGCGTTGACCGGCGAAACCGGCTGGCAACGTCTGAGTTGGCGACATAGCTTGGGCCTTAAATTGTCGTGCGGCCTCGAGCAGCGCCCGACGGGAGAGGCGGTTGACTACGATCGCGCACGGGTTGAGGTGGCGGCAGAGTGAGACGGGTCCGCGAATTCTCGCGCAGTTGATGATGCTCGGTGTGGCGATCGCGGCCGGCGTGCTCGGCTTCGTCACGCCGCTGCGGGCACAGGATCAAGTCGCCGGCGCGGTCGCGCTGGCGGGTAATCATCCGGCAGACGCCGATCTTGCGGACCTTGTGCCGGCCGCGCCGGATCGCAAGCTCGACCTGCAGATCGTCTTCGGCCTGCGCAATCGTGCCGCCCTCGACCAATTGCTCGCCGGCCAGGAAGCCGCAGCGCCGCGATCCCGCCGGCTGATCTCGCGCACTCAGTTCGCATCGCGCTTCGGGCCGAGGTCGAGCGACTTTGCGGAGGTTCAGCGCTGGCTTGAAGCGCAGGGGTTCAAGCTCGTGTCGGCAAATCGCGCCGCTCGGCAGGTCCGATGTCGCGGTACGGTTTCACAGGCGCAGCGGGCGTTTGGAGTTGCGATCGTCGCTTCGCGCGACGGACGCCTGTATGCCAATAGCTCCGACCCGCTCATTCCGGAGCGCTTCGCAGGTGTGATCACCTATATCCAGGGTCTGGACGACCTGCACGCGGCCAAGGCGTTGATTCGGCATTTCCCGGCGCTGCGCGGATCGCCTGAGTCTATGCCGGACGCACCTGAGGCGATTGTCGATGGTCAGGGCCCGGCGTTCGCGCCGCAGGACTTGTACGCGTTCTACGACGAGTTGCCGATCCTGAGTTCGGGCAACGACGGCGCCAATTACGACTGTATCGCCCTGATCGAGGATTCCGACTTCCTCGGTTCCGCCGTTTCCGCCTTCGATTCCCAGTTCGATCTGAACAGCGCCGCAATCACCAAAGTCTTCGTCAATGCTACGAATCCCGGCGCCAACGGCGACGAAATCGAGGCCCTGCTCGATATCGAATGGGCTCACGCCGTCGCGCCCGGCGCACCGCTGCGGGTCTATATCGCAGATCCGGCGAACTCCTCCCCGAGCGGCCCCGAGGTCGACGCTATTCAGCGCGCGGTATCCGACAATGCTTGCGGGGTGATGAGCGTCAGCTTCAGTCTGTGCGGCTTGCCGCCTTCCTTCTATACCGAGACGGTCGACCCCATTTACGTCGAGGCGGTTGCGGTCAACGGTCAAACGGTGATGATCTCCTCCGGCGATCAGGGAGCGGCTGGTCTGGTGTTCGACATCCGATCTCAGATGTGTGTGACGGCAGTGAACGACACCGTCAACGAGCTTTCCGCCGATCCCAACGTGACCTCGGTGGGCGGGACCCAGTTCACCCCGACCTACGACCAGTTCGGCAACAACGTCGGCTTCGCGCCCGAGAGCGCCTGGAACATCGGCGGCGGCGCGAGCGGCGGCGGCTTCAGCGGCGCTTTCATCAAGCCCGCTTACCAGATCGGAGTCACTCCCGATGACGGTGCGCGCGACGTTCCCGACGTGGCGATGATCGCGGGACCGCCCGGAGTGTTCTTATACGTCGACAACGACGGCGGCGCCGCACTGCAATGCTGTTTCGGCGGCACCAGCCTCTCCGCGCCGATCTGGGCGGCGATACAGGCCCTGATTGGCGGCCGTCAGGGCAATCTCAACCCGTCCTTCTACGCGGCGAACGGTCCGCCGGGAGCCCGCGATGTGATCACCGGCAACAACGGCTTCAACGGCGTGGCGGGATTCTCCGCCGCGCCGGGCTACGATCAGACGACCGGTTTCGGTACGCTGGATATCGCGCAGTTCGTGCAGGCGCGATCTCCCGGTGTGACGCCGACGCCGACTGCGGCCCCGACGCCCACATCAGCTCTCCCGACCAGCACGCCGACGGCCACCGCAACGGTAATCCCGACGCCTCCGCCGAGCGCCGGCGGCGTAGTGTCGGTCCAGAGCAACGGTGGTTCAGGCGGCCTGGGTCAGAGCGTCCCGGCCGGCTCGTTCTCGGTACTCAACACCGCGCCGTTCAGCGAAGTGATCACGGCCGTGAACGTCTCCTTTAGCCAGCCGCAAGTGTTTTTCTCCGCGACCCTCACGGGGACTTCGCCCGACTCCACCGGCTTGGCCAGCGCCAGCGCAACGCCGCCTTCCGCCACGAAGAGCTTCATCCTTTCCCAGCCGCTCGTCGTCAATAGCGGCGATTCGGCGAGCTTCAATCTTACGGTCACGCTCGCGATATCGGTCGCGCTGAGCGTACCCGGCAGACCCGGGCCGATCGCTTACGCCGCAGTGATTTCCGCGCCGGCGGCGATCATGGATCGCGTCGGGCCGGGTCCGGGATCGAGCCTGCTCGTTATCGGCATGAGCCTGCTCGTGATCGGCGCCGCAACCCGCCGGCGCGCGATCGCGCTTGCAATGATGGCGCTGTTTGTGGCCGTGGCGGCCGTCGGATGCCAAGGCGGCTCATCGTCCTCTTCTTCCTCTTCAGGCATCGGGCCTGTTGCCAGCGCCTCGCGCCAGACTATCAACCAAATCAAGGCGACTGCGAATGGTTCGAGGGTCGCGTTCAGCGGACTACCCGCGGACTTGGGCGACGTCTCCTCGCAATGACAGCTTGCGAATTGCAGCTTGACTCTGAACTCGAGTACTCCATAGTCTTTAAGAAGCTGTTTACCCTTACAGAGTGGTCTGACGAGTCTACCATTGCGAGCTTCCCACGAAGATCCGCCCCTGCGCGGGTAATTTTGCGTCAAGCTGCCGCTGCCTTCTGCTGGCGCAACCGCGGGATTTCTACCACCGCGCGAATTTTGTCCAGTCGCAGGATCGTCCAACCAGAGCGCGACCGAAGGAGAAATGTGTGAAGTGCGGGATTCAGGTTTGATGGTCGTGATAGCCTCTCGTCGAGCCCACGAAGTGCCGCGGACCCGGGTTTCCGCGCTCGTCGCCGCTCTTCTGTGCGCGATCGCCGGCACGGCTGCTGCGCAGAGCGTGACGCTGCACGGAAACCATCCCGGCGGGGTCGCTCAGTTAGAGGCGGCCAGACCCGCGGCGTCCTACCGGCAACTCGAGATGAAAGTCGTGCTCGCGCTGCGCAACCAACCCGCGCTTGACGAGCTGCTTGCCGACCAGCAGGATTCCCGCTCGCCCGATTATCACCGCTGGCTGACTCCGGAGGAGTTTACCGCGCGCTTCGGCCCCGACCAACGCGATTTCGCGGCGCTCGCGCAATGGCTCGAGTCCGAGGGCTTCACCGTAACTTCCCGCAGCGTGGCGGATGGCTACCTGGGCGTGCGCGGCACGGTCGCGCAGGCGGAGCGGCTGTTCGGCGTCACGATCGTATCTACCGCCGACGATCGCTACTACGGAAATCGGGAAGATCCGATCGTACCGGCCGGATTCGCCGGTCTGATCACCGCTATCGAGGGACTGGATAATCTGCGCCACCATGCGGCGGTCTTCCGCCGCAATCGCGTGCGCCGCCGGCTGCTCAAATCCCGCCCGCAGCAACTCACGTCGATCGCGCTGATCGAAGGAGCGGTGCATTCCCGAAGCGCCGCGCCTGCGACCGAATTTCCCGAGTTTCCCGGCCTTTGCTCCGAGCGACTTCTACGAGTTTTACGACGAGAACTCGGTGCTGAGCGCGAATATCAACGGTCGGGGCCCCGACTGCATCGCCCTCATCGAGGACTCGGAGTATTCCGCGGGAGCGGTCAATGCGTTTGACCGGGAGTTTCTTGCCAATGCTCCCGCGCTCAACATCTCGCAAACTTTCCCGACCACCAATCCCGGCGAGAACGGCGACGAAAGCGAGGCGCTGCTGGACATCCAGTGGGGGCATGCGACCGCGCCGGGCGCTGCGATCCGGGTCTACATCGGCAATCAGAACAACGCCAGGATCGATTCCATCACCGACGGCATTCAGAAGGCGGTCAAGGAGAACAAGTGCTCGACGATCAGTATCAGCTTCACCGAGTGCGGTGATCCTCCGAACTTCTTCACCGGTACGCTCGATCCAATTTTCAAGGAGGCCGCTAGCCAGGGCCAATCGGTGTTCGTATCGGCGGGCGACGACGGCGCGGCCGTCGAGATTTTCGATCCCCAGCAAGACGACTGCGTGCCCGGATCAACCGCCGGCGTCAATGAACTTTCGACCGATCCCGCCGTGACTTCGGTCGGGGGAACGCAGTTCACTCCCAACTACGACGCGAACGGCGACGATATCGGCTTCGTGCCCGAGCTGGTGTGGGACGAGCCGGTGCCATTCGCCGACCCGGGCTATCCCGGTGACGGTGCGACCGGCGGCGGCGTCAGCTCGGTATTCTCCAAGCCCGGCTATCAGCAGGGCGTCTCGCCCGCGGACGGCAGCCGCAACGTCCCCGATGTCGCGATAATCGCCAGCAACGATATGCCGGGGGTCTACTTCGGGGACGACCCCAACGACCCGGCCGGTACCTTCTGCACGGGCAGCACGCCCTGTGTCACCTGCTGCGAGGGCGGTACCAGTCTGTCGGCGCCGGTGTGGGCGGGTATCTCCAGACTCATCGCGCAGAGCGCCGGCGGGCGCTTGGGGAATATCAACCCGCGCATCTACCAGCTCGGTGCGTCCGAAAATAGTTTGTCGGTCGGGCTGCGCGACGTCGTCAGCGGCAACAATGACTACAACGGCGTCACCGGGTTCGCGGCCGGTCCGGGTTACGATCTGGTCTCGGGATGGGGCACGCCCGATATCGCGCAACTGATCGCCGCCTACCCGACCCAGACGCTCGCGCTCTCGGCCGCCGCGATCAATTTCCCGACTGTCGGTATCGACACCGCCGCCGTGACGCGCTCATTCAAGATCTCCAATTCCGGAATCGGGCGCCTTACCGGGACGCTTGATCTGAGCGCGCTGGCGGCGCCGTTCTCCCTGGCGAAGACCAGCCCCACCTCATTCAGTCTGGCGCACAACCAAAGCGTGACGATCAACGTCGAGTTTGCGCCGACCGCGGTCGGCGTCGCGAATGGCAGCATCAGCGTCGACAGCAACGACTCCAAGGGCAATTCGCCGTCGCCGATTGCGGTCTCCGGCACCGGCGCGTCCGGCGCCCTGTCGGTTCCCAAGGCGCTCAACTTCGGCACGGTCGCGGTGCACAAGCACGAGACCATGAGCCTGATGGCCAAAAATTCCGGCCCCGGCGTCTTGCATCTCACGGTCAACTCCAGCGGCCTCGTCGCGCCGTTCGCGGCCGGCTTCACCGCCAGTCAATTCAGCGTAGCGAAAGGCAAGACCCTGTCGCTGAAAATCGTTTTCTCGCCGACGATCAAACAGACCACGCCGTTTCGCGGCACGGTCGGGATTACGAGCGACGACCCGGCGCATTCGAGCGTCATTGTGGCGGTCAGCGGCAGCAGCAAGTAGCCGCAGCTATTCCGGGACGGTTCGTTTGCAGCCCGCGTCGGACGTGCTTTGATGCCCTCGGACGGCCAAGGTATGATCGTCCCGCGATGCCGACGATGCGCGAAGTGATGGAGACGACCATCGCCCTGGAAAAACAGACGATGGCCCTGTATGCGCGCTTTGCGCGGGCCTTTGCCAGGGAGCCGCAGCTCCACGATTTCTGGTTCGGGATGGCCCGCGACGAGGCGCGCCATGTCGGCGCGCTCGACCTGGTCTCGACCGTGCTCGACTTCGAGGGGCTACTCGACCGGCCGAGCCCGGTTTCGCTCGAGAACGCCACGATCGTGCGCCTGCGCGCGCTGCTCGACCGTCACAGCCGCGCAGCCGATGTGCCGATCGCGCGCGCGCTCGAAATCGCGCTCGAGGTCGAAGAGACCGAGCTTGAAGACCTGGTCGGCGATCTGCTCAAGGCGGTCGAGCAGGGCGATGAGTACGAGCGCTGCATGCGCCTGCTGGTGCACGACCTCGGCGAGCTCAGCTACATGATCGAGCAGCACGCGCACGACCCGGCGCTGCTGCAGCGCTGCGACGTGCTGGTCAATCGCCACGCCGAGACGCTGCGCCGCTCCGCCGCCAATTGATCTGGCGTCGCCGCGCCTCTTCTTCACCTCTCCCTTGAGCGAAGCGATTTTCCGCGCCTCTCCCTGACCAGGGAGAGGCCGTGCGAGCAACGCGAGCGCGGGTGAGGGTTTCTGCTGCCGCCAGTTCGCCCCTTGGAACAAACCGAGGCTGCGGATATAACTGAAGCGGCGCTGAGGAGTCGGCTAATTGGCAAGCCACCTGACTCTGGATCAGGCGATTGTAGGTTCGAGTCCTACCTCCTCAGCCAAAACCCTCCGGCGCGCGCGCAGGACGGCCCCATCGTCTAGTGGTTAGGACACCGGCCTCTCACGTCGGTAACGCGGGTTCGACTCCCGCTGGGGTCACCAATCAAAACGCGGCTGGAAACCCGGTGACCACAACCTCTATAATGTGACCTCATGACGGTTTCGGTGCGCGAGCTGAAGCGGCGACTCTCCCACTACCTGACGCGGGCTGCGTCGGGAGAGGCCGTAACCGTGACCTCGCGCGGACGGCCGCTGGCGAGACTCATGGCCGCACCGCCCGAAACCAAGAAGGAACCGAACCCGACGGAGATCAGGCGCCGCTTGGCCGCGATTCCCGGAGTCATTATGGGCGAGCCCGGCAAGATCAAAGGAGCGAGGCATCCGATTCGAATCCGCAAGGGCGAAACGACTCTTTCGGAGATTGTCCTCGAAGGGCGCCGGTGATCCTCTATGCCGACACTTCTGCGGTGGTGAAGCTGTACGCTTCCGAGCAAGGCAGCGCGGAGACCCGGCGGGAGGTGGCTGCGGCCAGTCAGGTTGTGAGCAGTCTTCTGACTTACGCCGAAACGCGCTCGGCGCTGGCGCGAAAATTTCATTCCCGGGAGATCATTGCCGCGGCCTTTAAGCGCAGCAAAGCAGAATTTGAGGCTGACTGGAGGATCTTCGTTAAGATGCCGGCCGATTCCGCGATCGTGCGCCGTGCAGGAGACTTGGCGGAGCAATTCAGACTCCGCGCCTACGATGCGATTCATCTCGCCACCGCCGAGCGGGTGTCGCACGATACTCAGTCCCAGATGCACTTCGCGTGTTTCGATGGTGCGTTGAATCGCGCCGCGTCAACGCTTGGCTTGATCCCTCTCGCGCACTGATCGCCCTGAAGCGGGCGGCTATTTCGCCGGCTTCCCGGTCACCGACGCGCTGATCGACAGGTCGCCGTCGCTCGCGTTACTGAGAATCTCCACGCTTCCGGTGTTTGTCCCGGCGGTGGCGGGCGTCATCGTAAACAGCAGCGTGCAATCTTTTTGGGGCGCCAGCATCTGACCCACAGCGCAGGTGCCGCCGGGCGCGCTCTCGATATTCGAGGTCGTCGTGAATTGGATCAGCGTGATTGCCGCGCTGCCCTTCTTGCTCTCATTCTGCAGCGTGAGCTTCTGCGCTTTGCTCGCCGCGCCCACCGTTGTGGCCGCGAATTTCAAGGTTGACGTACTCGCCTTCAGTTTCGAAGGCGCGGCCGGCGTAGGCGTAGCGGTGGGCGTCGCCGAGGGCGATGGCGCGTTGAGGTACGCGGCGACGAACGCATCGGCGTCGATCGAGCCCCATCCGCTCACCAGGTCGTATCCGGGACCCGCCGCATATCCCTGAACGCTGACCGCCTTCCCCTTCACCACGCTGATGTAATCGTTGTTGCCCGAAGTTATGTCATGGAATCCATTCGCGGCCTGCCCTGCGACACCCAACTCCCAGATCGTCGGGTTGAGGCTGCCCAGACGCTTCCCTCCGTTCGCGGTCTGAAGTAGGCGCGAGAATCCGGCCCACGACGGCGACGCGACGCTGGTGCCGAAAACGAGATACTCGGCTTTCTCAGGTGATGGTTTACCGCGGGAATTTTCGGTGTCCGCGTAAATAAACAGGTAGGGGCTGCCCGCCAGCGACGCTACGTCCGGCAGGTCCCGCGCGTTGTCATTGCTGGTGCCGGCCACGTGCTGTTGCCAGGCAGGCTTGCTGAAGATGGCGCTGATGCCGCCGCCACTGACCTTATTCTCGCCCGCCAGGCTACTATCGCCGTTCTGGTCGTTCCATGCGGACTCGGTCGAATATCCGGCCGAGAACCCGTTCTGATCATAAGCTGGAGAATCTATTTCGGTGCCGCCCACCGAGGTGGTGAGCGGATTCGCGCCGAGCTCGTTTACATTTGGAAAACCATCGCCGCACATATCTGCGCCGTGATCGCCCGATGATACGAAGACCGACTGCCCGTTGGTCTGCGCCTTCAAAAATAGATTGCCCAGCGTATTGGTGAAGAAGGACGGCGGCGCGCCGCATAGGTAGTACGCTGAAATTCAGCGCGCCGCATTTGTTCTCTTTGGTCATCGCGGTGAGCGCATCACTCAGATTCTGCGTCAACAAAAGGCTCTTCGGATTGGTAACGTACAAAGTGATCGGCACGCCAGGTGCCATGAGGTGCGCCGATTCGATGTCGAGGTACGCCTCGAGGTCAATTTGGCCGCCGTCGAGGGGGGTGCCATAGACTACACCGGGATCTTTCTCTTTCGACAGATCGATCGTCAGCGACGGGTCGATGGAAAAGGGAGTGTACTGTGAGAAAAACTTGAAATAGTCGGAGAATATCTGGCCTGAGAAGGTTCAGGGTAGACATTACTGGCGGCAAAGATCCCGATACAGTCGCTGCCGTTGGCGCCGGTGTTACCGGCATTCAGTAGCGGGTTTTCGTCATAGAAGTTGTAGAAGTCGGCGCGGCAAAAGTAAAAACCCGATCTGCCGAATGATCCAGGTTAAAGCCGAGCCTGAAGCCGACCGAGAAGTGCGTCACCCTTCCAAACCGGCAGTTTGCCAACACTTTGTTTCAGCTGATGGCTTTATATGCAGGTTCGAGGCGGCCAAGAGTTCTCATCCCAAGGATATCGCCGATCACGGCCGCGAACTGCGCAGGAATTTCCGGTTCCGTACAGGTTGGCGAATTTCCCTCACCAAAGTCCTCCGAGATGGGTATTGAACACGCGCTCGGCCGAAGCCACATCGCCACTAAATCGAATGTATCCCTCTTCGCGCGAGCCACCGAGGATCTGAAATCCATTTGCGCCCAACCAATTCTTTACCGCCGAAAAATTCTTGCCGGTCGGCCCGAAGCGGCCGGTGAAAACATCCGGAGTGATCCATTGATGATAGTTCGGCGAGATGGGATTCATCTGCGCCGTGATTAGCTCGTCTAACTGCCCGCGATTGCGCAGCGCAAACCGAATGTCGAGGGTGAGCGGACTTCGCGGGATCGAGGTGCCCTGCGATGGCCATCGTGGAGACTCTCGGTGCGACGGTGCCGTTCATCTTCACCGTCTGCGCGATTGAAAGCGAGGGGTCCACGGCAATCAAGGCAATCGCCGCGGCAAGCGTCGCGAGCAAAATTGCGCCGGCTCGGTATAGACATGGGACCGGGCCAAACGAAAGTGCCGGAGAGAGCCTATCCATCGGCGATGCCTCCAGAATGCGCCGGTGCAAGTTTACCCATAGCCGGCGACGGCTCGGCAAGCCGACGGATTTTCTGCGATGCTGCTCGATCGGCGCCGGCGCCGGCGTTGCTCTCCGCCCAGCCCACCAACGAGATAACTACGGGTTAACTTTGTTGTCTGCGTGATCGTCTAGACTTTACGATACCGTCAATTACATTTAGTACGTAATTAGTACTGCCCGTGGCAACGCGATCGCGCAGACGCCACGTCCACAAGGAGAGCGCAGGTGATCATCATCGGGTTGGGCTTGCTGCACGGTCTGACGAAAGTTGCGACGCCGTGCCTGATAACTCTCGCGCGGCTGGGCGCCGCGCACGTCCTGGCGCAGAGTCGCGCGGCGCACTCCCCGCCGATCACGGGCTTTCACATGAAGATCCTCGCCCTGCTGCTCTCACGCACCACGCGACAGATCATCCGCCGCTGAGCGGATTCAGGTCGGATTCGCGCCCGGCAATCCCGGCGTGCCGGCGACGCGATTGGCGCCCCCGGAGATCGCGGCACCTTCGCGGCGTTATCGTCGAGGCGACTCCAGCCGCGAACCCAACTCACCAGATGTTGGGGAGCAGCCGCTCGGTCTCGCGCCGGTAGGATTCGTACTCAGCGCCAAAGCGCGCGAGCATCGCGGATTCCTCGCGTCGGATCGCCCGCGCCGCCGCGAACAGCAGGACCGCGAACGTGACCGCTGCGCTGACCGGAGCCCCATACTCGAACGGCCACGCGAACAGCACCAGCATCGCGCCCGCGCGCACCGGATGCCGCACGTAGCGGTAGAAGCCGGTGCGGACGACGACGTTGCCCTCGCGTCCCGCGCCCATTCGCAACTGCACGCGTGATCCGATCACGAGCCATAGTCCCGCCAGCTCCATCAGCAGGCCGAATGCAGCCGCGCCCTCGGGAGCTTCGCCGCCATAGACGTAAGTGCGCTCGAAAGGAGCCGCGGCGAACAGCGCGAGTATCGCCACCTCGCGGCCCCATCGCGGCCGCGCGTCGGTGCGAGCTTCGCGATCGCCTTCGTCGAGCATCACGTCCGCGATCCGAAAGCCGGCGTAGGCGAGCAGGTACGCGACGACGTACGGATGCTCACGCAGATAGGCGCTGATCCCCAGTCCCAGCGCGATCGCCCCGATGACCGCGGCCAGAAAGACTGCGAGTTCGCCCAGTCGCGAGCCCGCGCCGCGAAGCGTCGGTTCAGGCGCTCCGGGCTCCGCGGCTTGGACGCGCTCGTCGGGCTCCGCTCGCACGTCGTCTCCAGATCCGTCGCGGCCCATGCCCAACTCTCATCAGGATGCGTACGTCAAATCAACTACCGATTGGCTGACGCAAGCCTGCTCTCGGCCCTTCGCGCTTCGCGAATCGCAAAGCGCTGCTCTCGCCAGATTGCGAGGGATCACGGCATGCAGTTGAATTCATGCAGGTAGATTACAACCTGCCTTATTCGTCGGAATTCACAAAAACTTTCGCTAGTTCAACTACTTAGCTGGGTCTAAACCTCGAACCCTTAGTTTCCCAAAGCTGTCAGTAGCGTTGGCACCCAGCTTGCTTCAGTGAGGCAAGACCAACGGAGTGGAGGGAATACGATGGAAGCGACAATCAGAGAGGCAGGGCTGGTAGCGAATCTCGACGAGCGCCAGGAAGGCATCACTTCAGCCCGTTACGCGGCGAGCAATCTGTTGAGCGAGCTGCCGGGTGTCGCGTTCGGGTTGATCACGCTGGTCTACCTCGTCAGCACCCTGATCGCGCTGAACTAAGGCGCTGCGAGCTGACGACTGACCCACTGAAGGACAGAGGAGGATTTACGATGGCTGCAACTACCAATGGAGCAGGAATCGCGCGGCTGACGCAGCGCGCTCAAAATTTCACGGACACGAGCGACACGATCCGGTACGCGCAGAGCAACTTCTTGGACGAACTGCCGGGCTTTTGCTTTCGCGCTGATCACGCTGGTCTATCTCGTGAGCTCGCTGGTCGCCCTGGTCTAATTCCGCTTCGAGCGCAGGCGATCGGTCTGCGCTCGAGCAGGCGTGTGACAGCCGCAAATGCTGTTCACGCTTCGCTCGTTCCTCAACCCTAAATCATTCGCATCTTCGGGAGCCCGGCCCGCTGATATCGTTGCCGCGCGACGCCGGCGGTCGAGAAGGCCGTCCGCGTCACGCTCTCCATCCGCAGCGAGACCAGCACGATCGCGGCGGCGAGCACGATCGTGACCCAGACCATCGCGCGTGCCCGGCGCAGGATCGAGTTCACCCGCTCGACCGTGAACGGCGCGCCGTCGCCGTGCGCGGCCACTTCCTCCTGCCGGCCGATCCTGAACGTCAGTCCGAAGGTTACCCAAGTCTGAATGAAGATCAGCAAAAACGCGAGCAGCAGCTTGAGCGAGAGCGTCCCGCTGATCCGGCTGAAGTAGTCGAACCGCATCGTGGCCTTGAGATCAGTCAGGCGGGTCGCGCCGGTGATTACCAGCACGCCGAGCGCCGCGATCGAAAACGGATTGTAGAATTTGAAGCCCGCGATCAGCGCCGCCCGGCGTGACGCTTCGTCAGGCGCAGTCTCCGCCGCCGGCAGCAGCATATAGAGGAAGCCGAATTGCAGGCCGAAATACGCCGCCATCGCGAGCAGGTGAATCCAGATCAGGTACTCGTCCGAGAGCATCAGGGCCCACCCGGATAGTCGTGCAGTCGACCTTCACCAGCCGCGACGCGGCGCGAGTGAGCGACGATTGCAGACAGCCTAATCGCCCGGCTCCAGATCCAGCGCATTCGCGCGCGCGAGCCGCGAGTACCATTTACCGCTCTGCTTCACGATCCGCTGCTGCGTCTTGAAATTGCAATACACGATTCCGAAGCGCTGCGCGTAACCCTCGGCCCACTCGAAATTGTCCGTGAAAGTCCAGGTGAAGTAGCCGCGCACGTCGGCGCCCTGCTGAATCGCGCGCCCAACCTCCGCGATATAGCGGCGCAGGAAACTCACCCGCCGCTCGTCGCGCACTTCGCCGTCGGCGCCCGGACCGTCGCCGTACGAGCATCCGTTCTCGGTGACGTAAATCGCCGGTCGATTATAGTCCTTCGTGATCCGCAGAATCATCTCCGACAGCGCCTTGGGATAGATCTCCCATCCGAAGTCCGTGAACTCCTTGCCGTCCGGACGCACCTGCTTGGCGCCCAGGTTCGTATCGGTCGGGTCGTAGGCGACCACCTGCCGCGTGTAGAGATTGATTCCAACGAAGTCGAGCGGCGCCTTGATCGTCTCGAGATCGCCCGGCCGGATTTCCACCCGGTCGGCGAATTTGCCGTTGACGTAGACCTCCGGATAGCGGCCGTTCATCACGGTCTCCAGGAACCAGGTGTTGAAGAAGCCATGCCATCGTTCGGCGGCGTCGCGGTCGTCCTTTGAGGCCGGATTCTCCGGATGCACCGGCGACATCGAGAAGGCCGTCCCGACCGCTTCGGGCTTATGCCCCTTGTCGCGGATGGCGCGCACGGCGAGTCCCTGCGCGAGATTCACCACGTGCGTCGCGCGCATCCCCTCGGCCGGCTCGTTGCGTCCGGGCGCGTGAATTCCCGCCAGGTATCCGAAGACCGTGAATACCCACGGCTCGTTGAACACCATCCAGTGCTTGACGCGATCGCCGAGCCGATCGGCGACAATCGCGGCGTAGTCGCGAAAGTAGCTCGCGGTATCGCGATTCGGCCATCCGCCGGCATCCTCGATCGCCTGCGGCAGGTCCCAATGGAACAGCGTCACGAAGGGCTTGATGTTGCGCCGCAACATTTCGTCGACCACGCGGCTGTAGAAGTCGAGCCCCTTCTGATTGATCGTCCCGTGCCCCTGCGGCAGGATCCGCGGCCACGACAACGAGATGCGCGAGGCGGTGAGCCCCATCTCGCTCATCATCGCGATATCGTCGCTGTAACGATGATAGTAATCGCAGGCAACGTCGCCGCTGTCGCCGTGCTTGATCTTGCCGGGCGTGTGGCAGAAGCGATCCCAGATCGATTCGCCCTTGCCGTCCTCGTTCCACGCGCCTTCGATTTGATACGAGGCGCTCGCCGTGCCCCACAAGAAGCCCTTGGGAAATGTCAGTGCTGCCATCCGCCGATGGTTATCACATGCCGCGCGAGCGCGCTAACTTCAGGCCGCGAGCTTTGGCGCGCGCCGTCGGTTAGCGCGCCGGGGTCAAGACCGGGTTCGCTGGGCTTGCGATCAAACGTGAGTAGACCCCGACGTTGGCGGCCTGGACGGAATCGAGGAAGTCGCCGAAGTTGGCTTTCTCGCCGCCGGTCGGGTAGCCCCATCGATCAGTGCCGGTAGCGATGATCGCCTCACGGCCGTCGTAGGCGTTGTCGTTGGGCGTCACCAGTCCCCAATTGCCCTTCAAGCTGATCATGTCGTACATCGTCCACCACTCGAACCCGACAATGTGATACGTCCCGTTGCCGTCGGCCGCATCGACGAAGGTACTCACCATCTTTTGGTAGGCCGCGCCGCGTTCCCGCTGCGTGGTGAATGCCGGTTTGCCGGAATAACCCGGCGGCGGCATAATCGCCGCCATGTAGGAATCGGGCTGGGCCACGAAAGCCTGCACGTTCAGCCACGGCTTGTCGCCGCCGTACTGGGCGGTGAAATTGATCCGCGCCTGCGCGTCGGTGCAGTTCGAGCAGGGATAGGGCGGGACCTCCGGCAGCGTGAACAGATCAACGTACTTGGCGGCTTCGGTCAGGACCTCCTTGCGCGGCGGCGCGCCCCATCCGCCGATCTCCTGGGTCAACAGGTAGCCCGGCGCATAGCGGCTGTACTGGGTCTTCTGCGCGCCGAAGTATTGATCGAGCCAGTAAGAGAAGAAGCCACTCAGGTCGGCCTGCATCGGGGCAGTCTCACCGGTGAGATTGTAGGGGTCGGTGCCAATCCAGCAACTCTGACCCCCAGCCTTCGAGGGACAGGTGCCGTCCTCATCGAGCAGGCCGGTGCCGGTGCCGAAGCTCTGGTAGGCGCCGCTCTGGATTCCAGCCACGCCCGCCGGATCGGACGTGCCGAAGGTAGTGTAATGGGCGCCCCAGGCCGTGTTCAGCGCCGCGATCTGGTTGGCGTATTCGTTAGCGAAGTAGCTGCTCAGGGCCTGCTTGCTGTACACCGTCGGATCGCTGTAATGCACCCCGACATTGGCGTTCGCCGTCTGCGTGGGCGCCGCCACCAGCACCAGCCACGCGGTCTGCGGCATATTGTGCCCGGGCTGCAACTGCGCGGTATAGGCATCATCTACGGTCGCAAAATCAGGCCCCGCACGGATGCCCATCGTGTCGTCGGATTCGTCCATGTCGAACCCGATGAAGTAGTCATTATGCAGTCCCAACGCCACTCCGGTGCCCCAATCATGCTGCAGCGCGCCCGCCAGCCAAGCGCCGAAGTTGGCGTCGAACGCGTCGATGATATGCGACCGATAGCCAGTGAAGACCGTGCTCTTGACCCCGTTGAGGATGTCCTTGACCGGAGCGCTCGCATAGTTGCTGTTGTTGGTCAGACTGTAGCCGCTGGGGTTCTCGTAAAAAAAGAACGGCATCTTCTGCGGCATGGTGCCGTCGGCCGTGTTCCATCCGGCCTGCATCCCCGGCCACGCGTATTCCGAGGTATATTCGCTCAAGGTGTTGAAGCCCCAGAGCTTCAGCCGGCGCACCGCCTGCAAGCCCCAGTTGGCTTCCCAGTTCGAGTTGGGGCCGGTCGCATATTTGTGTGCGACCTTGTTACCCAGTAGCGAAGAATCAGTCCAGGTAACGAAATAGGCGCCCTTCAGGAAGAAGCCGTTGCCGGCCGGATCGCACAGCCACCAGTGCGAGCCGATCTTTTGGGTATAGAAATGCCGCGCCGGCCCGGCCGGACATCGCAGATCGGGTGTTCCTCCATAGGCGTCCAGTCCCGACGCGATCGGCGGAGGCGATACGCTCGTTGCTGAGTCCGAGGAGGCTGCTGACACCGGTCGCGGCGCTAAAGACGTACAACCGGCTAGAAAAATAAACCAGAAGACCCGCAGACGGACCGCTGATCGTCCCGATGCCACCGCTTCGCGCCGCGATCGTTTTACCAACACGCCTGCCGGGATGCTATCATGGTTTTCACGCGACGAGCTTGACCAGATGCAAGCGCTAATTCTAGCCGCCGGGATGGGCCGGCGCCTTGGCTCCCTGACCCAAGACAAGACCAAGGCGATGATCGAAGTCAACGGGAGGACTTTGATCGAACGGATGCTGGAGGCGATCGCCGCGGCCGGAATCCGCCGGGCGATCATCGTCACCGGCCACGGCGCCGCTAGTCTTCGCGCATTTGTCGGCTCGCATCGCGGCTCGCTCGATGTCACTTTCGTCGACAACCCGCTCTTTGAAACCACCAACAACATTTACTCACTGTGGCTCGCCCGCAGCTATCTCGAGGCTGATGACACCCTGCTCCTCGAAAGCGACGTAATCTTTGAGCCCGGGATTCTCCGCGAGGTCGTGGACAGTCCCGCGCCCAACCTGGCGGTGGTAGCCAGATTCGAGCCCTGGATGGACGGCACGGTCACGGTCCTGGACGACGACGGCAATATTGTCGATATCGTGCCGAAAACGCTGTTCAAGTGGACCGAGGCCGACAGCTACTACAAGACGGCCAATATCTATAAGTTCTCCAGTGACTTTTCGAAACAGTTTTATCTTCCGTTCCTCAATGCCTATATTACTTCATTTGGCCGCTCGAAGTATTACGAACAGGCGCTCACCGTAATCACCTATCTCAACAAGACCGAGCTTCGAGCGTTCCGGATGGGTACGCGGAAATGGTACGAAATCGACGACGCCAACGATCTGGCGGTCGCCGAAACCCTGTTCGCCGACCCCGATCGGGCCCTGACTCAATATCAGAAGCGCTACGGCGGCTATTGGCGTTTTCCGCGGCTGCGGGACTTCTGTTATCTCGTCAACCCCTATTTCCCGAGTCCGCGGATGCTGGACGAGCTGCAGCGGAGCACGCGCGGATTGCTGACCTCTTATCCGTCGGGCCTGGACGTGCAGAACGCGCTGGCCGCCGCGCTCTTCGACTGCGATCCCGCCCACATTCTGGTCGGCAACGGCGCTTCGGAGTTAGTCCGGATCGCGCTGAGCCGTATCGAGGGTGAGATCGGCGTGGTCGTGCCGACCTTCGAAGAGTATCTGCGCACCGGCCCCGGCGGCGGGCGCGTGCGGCAGTTCAGGCCCCGCGACGCGGATTTCGGCTACTCCGTGGAGGAACTGGAAGATTTCGCCGCAGGTCTCGGTCTGCTGGTGCTGGTAAATCCGGACAATCCAACCGGGCACTGTATAGCGCAACGCGATCGGCTCGCCCTTATCGAGCATCTAAGCCGCAAAGGCGTCCGCCTGCTGCTCGACGAGTCATTCGTGGACTTCGCCGACGAGGGCGTGGGCGGTTCGATGCTGAACGCGGAACTCTTGCGACGTTATCCATCGGTTATGGTGGTCAGAAGCATCAGCAAGAGTTACGGCGTGCCGGGTCTGCGGCTGGGCGTGATCGGTTCGGCGGATCGGGAGCTGCTTTCCAGAATCCGCACTGAGTTGCCGGTCTGGAATATCAATTCGATAGGCGAGTTCTTTCTTCAGATCATAGGCAAATACCGAAATGAGTATGCCGATGCTTGCGCGCGGCTGCGCCAGGAGCGCGCGAGATTCGAGCGCGGGCTCAAGCAATTCGGATTCCTGCGTGTGTTGAATTCCCAGGCGAACTACTTTCTTTGCGAGGCTCGGCGGCGGACTCAAGGCGACTGCGCTGGCGCAAACGCTGCTCGATCAGCACGCCGTGCTCATCAAGGACTGCACCGGAAAGCGCGGGCTGGAGGGGGGTGAGTACGTCAGGATCGCGGTACGCGATACCGCCGACAATGATTTCCTGCTCGCCGCCCTGGGAACGATTCATGGCTAGCGGCGGCGCGAGCAATCAGAGCACCGGGAATCGCTCCAACGGAACCGGCGGCGCGTGGTCGTCGCTCCCGAGCGATGAACTCAGACGAATCGCACAGCCGCCACAGTACAGTCCCAGCCGCGCCGACTGGATCTATCGCCGCTGGTCGATCTATCTGTCGATTCCGCTCGCGAAATTCGGACTGACGCCCAACGGGATAACCCTGGGCTGGATCGCAATCGGGTTGCTGGGCGCGGGCGCCTTGGTTTCGTCATCATGGGCCGTTCGCGTCTTCGGCGCGCTCCTCCTTGAGTTTTCCTACCTCCTCGACTTTGTCGACGGCGAGGTTGCGCGCCTTACTGACCAGCGATCGTTGGTTGGCACTTTTCTGGACCTGATGGGCCACGGGTTGATCAAGACCGCTTTGCCGTTTGCCGCGGGCGCGTCGGCGTTCATGCAGAGCGGCTCGCGTTTCATGCTCTTCGCCGGCGCGGTGGGCGCGATCTCGATCGGCGTTGGCGACTCGCTGCGATTTCACGCGGTGTGCACGTCGGGACGGCTGAGCGCGGGCGATCTCGAGCGCTTCTCGACGGCTCGCCGGCCGTTGACCGAGCTCTCGATTCGCGAGCTGGCCGCCGGCACCTTCGACCTGAGCTATGAGTCGCCGGGTCTTTTTGCGCTCGTACTACTGGCGACTTTACTCAACCGGCTCGCGATGTTGACTGTCTATTGGATGGTCGCCGGGCCGATCTGGATGGGTATCCGGGCGATCGCATACTCGCGCCGCTTGCGCGCGCTCGACACCTCATCAGATTCGGCGCCCGATCGCGATCGGTCGGGAGCCGGACCCGCGTAAGGTGAATATGAAATGAAAATGGCGGGGGGAAGTGGCGAGAAACCCGATCGGGCTTCGCCGGTGTTCGATCCAGGGGAGGGTAGTTGACTGGCCGGAGACGATACTCAGTCGATCCGGTAAATCGTCAGTTCGTAGCGGCTGCTCCATATCGCCGGGCGGCAGGATTCATCTCAGCGCCCGGGTGTTCGCCCAATCTTTCAGCGTTCATTTGCGCCAGGCTGATCCGCTCGTATGAAATACAGCCCGCTGTATGCGCTCAGCGAGCGCTCGGAATGGAATGGAATAACACACATGCCGCATAGCGGTTCCGAAATTTGCCACGCATCGATCAGCCGATATCCGAGTCCGCAGACTGAGTCGATGAATTGCTGCCGATTGAAGATCTGGTAGGGAATCATCACCGGACCAATATCCTGGACGGTGGCGAAGGGCTGGCCGTCATGGAGCGGCAGGCGGTTGACCAAAAGATGTTTCGGTCGGTGCCGCAATTGCGACAGTATAGATGCCAGTGAGATTTCCATGCATTGCAAGGTTCCCGCGGTGAGCAGTATGTCCGCGCCTTCGGCCGCCAGAAAATCGCCGGTAAACGAAAGCCTGTTAGCGTTTCGCTCCGCGGCGATTCGCTCTCCCGCGCGTCTGATCTCCGGCAAATCGCAGACCATCCAGCGCAGGCCGGGCGGATAAGGGAGATACTTCTCGAAGGCGTAGCAGGCCAGACCGACGTGTCCGCCGAGGTCGAACACCAACGCGGCCTGTTCGATTGCCGGCCTCATCCAGAACAGGACCGGATAGTCACTGAGCCGAAGCGTCTGGGCATAACCGATATACATTGCGGCCGTTTCCGCGTGGTCGTACCCGACTTTACGGTTCACGGGGATGCTCTTCCGCGCCTCGTCAAAACTTCCATAGATGCCGCGAAAGGGAGACCGAAACGAGCCGACCAGTTCATACAACGACGGAACTGCAAGAAGTGTGGCAGCGCGACGAACCAGTGAGGGCGACATCGGCGCGTAGCGCAGGTACCGGCTAACGCCAATCCCAGCAGGCGAGTCGGTAGGGCCTGCCACTCACGACCAGGGCCGCGGCGTAGCCAGTCCCGGGCTGGAGTTCGCGTATCGACCAGGCCGTCGAGTCAAGTCCGTTGCCGTGATCGGCGCGCGGCGTGCGGCCAATCGATGATACATCAAACTCATTCAACGGAATCGAAAGACCCTGGCCCAGCGCTTTGACGTAGGCTTCCTTGCGGGTCCAGAAGTCGAAGAAGCGGAGGTGCTGCCGTTCGGCAGGCATCGCCGCGATCGCCGCCACTTCTCCCGGCGCAAAGAACTGCCCGGCAATCCCGGCAACGTCCACCTTTCGGTCCAGGCGCTCGATATCGATGCCGAGTTCGCGCGCGTCCGCGAACGCATAGAGTGCCGTGTCGTCAGAATGGGAAACATTGAACGAGAGCCCCTCGGCGATTGCGGCTTCGCTCAGTCGCGGTTTGCCATGCGACCCGTAGCTGAACGCGACGGTCGAGGGCGCGCGACCCAGATACAAGCCGACGATGGATTTGAGGATTGCACGGCCCACCACAAACCGGCGCCGGTCATTCGGGAATATGAAACGGTCGGCCCGGGCCCGTTCGTCCGAGGCAAGGAGAGCTTCGAGCGGCGCGACTGCCGACGGAGGGGTATCCAGTTTCGCCCGCCAGACGTGGACTTCGTCGCGGCTGAGAGTCGGCAGCGGCGGCGGCAGATGCCATCCGCAGCCCGCCGCGCGCGCGCTCTCAGCTTCCGCGTGAGCGTACAAAGGCATTACTCATCCGGCTCGGGAAAACTGCTGGACTGCATTTACAGTCGGCTCCGCCAGCCCGGTATTCAGCCCTTCAGCGGCGGGTTGCGGGTCTTCCTCGGGCCGTTCGCGCTCGCCGGGCTCAGCACTCGGCAGGCACCGGCCGAGCTTCTCGGCCAGGATCCGGACGTTCGGCTCAGACGTGATTTCGAGGTGATGGCCAAAAATTTCGTGGACGTCGATGCCGCCCGTAGCGAGCCCACCCCATCCGAGGTGATAGTCGCCCATCGCGAGATACGATTCCTGCGCGGTGCGGAACAGGGTGAGCCTTCCCGAGTAGACCTGGGGTACGTAGTGTGCCGCGGCGAAAGCATTGATGTCCGAAATCGCGCCCGGGTTCTGAGGGAGCGGACGGCCGAGCGCTTTGTAGATAGTATATACTATTCGATAGGTGCGCCGTCGGATCGCTTCTCTTACATACTCAGTTCGGTCGGAACCGAACAGGATGTTGTACAAGCGCTCCTGATATAGACGAAATCTCTCGCGCGGGCCCATCGCCTTCAAACTCTGCGCTATATAATGCCATTCGGGCGCATCCAACAGCGCCAGCAGGCCGACCCGATCGTGCTGGGCTTCGAGCTGCCGGGCCATCTCGAAGGCGACCAGACCGCCGAAGGAATAACCGGCGAGACAATAGGGACCGGCCGGTTGCCGGGTTTTGATATCGCGGATGTAATGCGCGGCCATGTCTTCGAGCCGAGTCAGGTAGGGTCTGGTCCCGTCGAGGCCGGGCGGCTGCAATGCATAGACCGGCACGTCGGGCGGGAGATAGCGCGCCAGATCGCGGAACCGGACCACGTTGCCCCCGAGCCCGGAGATTATGTACAGCGGCGGCCGGGTGCCTTCGGGTCGAATCGGAACGATACAGGGCGACGGCGGCGACCAGTCCTGCTGCCGGAGGATCTCGGCGAGTTGCTCGATGGTGGGCGCCTGGAACAGGGTCGACAGGGGCAGGTTCTTCTTCCACAGCGAATTGATTTTCGCGAACAGCCGGAGCGCGAGCAGCGAATGGCCGTTGAGATCGAAGAAACTGTCGGTGATTCCGATCGGCCGGACGCCGAGTACTTCCTGCCAGACCTCGACCAGTTGCGATTCCAGTCCGTCGCGCGGCGCTTTGAGGACGCTGGCGAGTTTCGAACGCGGACTCGTCGACGGCCGGCAGCGCGTCCGGATTAGCATGGCCGTCGGCGTCGAGATCCAGCTTATTAACCAGTACGATACCAACTGTCCGCGGATAGCCCGGGCAACTCTCCGCCACGAGCGCGCGCAATTGGCGCCGGAGACTCACATCGCGCTGCGGACTCGACGGACCGGCGACGCCGGCGTCAATCTCGACGTAGAGCATCGGTTGCTGCTCCCCCGACGGTCCGTGCGCCGTTACGGCGACGGTTCCGCTCACCGCCGGATGGGGTATCAACGCGGCTTCCAGTTCACGAAGCGGCAAACGAAACCCTCTGAGATTGATATGGCGCGCGGGGGATCCGAGAAATTCGATCTGCCCGTCCGGCAGGTAGCGTCCGAGATCGCCGGTCCGGAACACCCGCGTCCGGTTGCCCGCCAGAGTGGCGAACCTTGCCGCCGTAGTTTCGGCCTCGTGGTGGTAGCCGCGCGCCAATCCCTCGCCCTCTACGCAGATCTCCGCGCAGACGCCGATCGGCACGGGCTGAAGATGGCGGTCGAGCGACCGAATGCAGTATCCGGGGCCGGCCGTGCCGGAAGCTATCCGGGAGTCAACGCCGCGTGAGCCGTCACCTGGTCGCGGCTCGCAGACCGCGGCGCAGAGACCCGTCTCTGCCGTTCCGTAGCTGCTCACCAGGCGGGCTGATGCGCTTGCCGAGGCGCGGAACGCCGCGGCCGCGACCACGGACGGCGGCGCGCCATGAATGACGACCAATCGCAGGTCTTTCGACCAGACCGAATTGCGCGCGTCATTGCGCAGCACCATGCGCTCCCACGATCGCGTGCGCAGTACGAGGACGCTGCACTTCTGCTTCGCGATAAAGCGGGCGAGCGCGGCAGATGAATCGAGGACTCCGGGCGGCGCAAAAGCCACCGCGGCGCCGCTAATCAAGGACGCGAAGATCACCTCGCCGGTATCCGATCCGCTTACGGCGACCCGATCGCCCGGGTTCAGACCGCAGGCCTGCGCGCACGAGGCTGCCCGCGACCGCAGAGCCGCGTGCGTGATGACCGCGGCGCGCGTGTCGCTGGAAAATCCCGACGTGAGCAGCACGCACGCGACACTATCGGCTGCCAGCGGCTGCGCCACATGTACTCCTGCGCCGCGCCGCAGCCGCCGGTCGATCCGCACCACCTGCACGCCCTCGCCGGCGAACCTGCGCTCCGTTCGCCGATCGGACAACACTACTCTGATACTGGCGGTGAGACTTCGCGGTATGCGGTCTGAAGTTGCGGGCTCCTGCGGCAACCACGCAAACGCTCCGCCGGCCTTCAGCGCGCCAAGCATGCCGGCGATCATCGATGCCGAAAAGTCGCATCCAATGCCAACCAGCTTTTCCGGACCGAGGTCCAGTTTACGCAGTCGATCGGAAATGCTATTGGCCCTGGCTTCCAGTTCTTCGTAAGTGAGTTTTCCTTCCGGCGCGATTATAGCGATCGCATTCGGCGTTCGGCGAACCTGCGCTTCGAATGCTTCGACAATCGAACCACCAGTTGAGCGTTCGGGGCTCAGGCTACTCTTGGCCGGCGCCGTGATCCGTAGTTCGGCCGGCGTCAGCATCGGCAGTGCCGCGATCGCGACTTCGGGATTGGCGAGGACGGCCTCGAGGATCACGCGAAAATGCCCGAGCATCCGCTGGACCGTCGACGCGTCGAACATCTCCGGGTTGTACTCGAGCCGCGCCACCACCCCGTCGCCCCGTTCCAGGGTTGCGAGATGAAGGTCGAAGGCCGTGCCCGGACTAACCCAGGTCAACGGTGTCCAGGCGAGATCGCCGGTGCGCACCGACTGAAGGAAGGCAACCTGATGCAGGAAGTAGACCTGGAAGAGCGGATTACGCCCCTGCACCTGTTCCGGCTTGAGCGCGTCGACCAGGCGGCCGAACGGCAGATCCTTGTGGGCGAGCGCCCCCACGGTAACGTCGCGAACCCGGCGAGCGAGTTCCCTGAACGTCGGATTACCCGACAGATTGGAACGAAGACTGATCGGGTACGAAAAAGGCCCGACTACGTCTTCGGTTTCCGGCGTCCGCCCGGCCACCGGCGAGCCGACCAGGATGTCCTCCTGGCCCGTGTAGCGATGCAGCATCGCCTTGAAGACCGCGAGGAACAGCATGAACATCGTGAGTCTCTTCGCGCTTGCAGAAATCCTTCAGCGCCCGGACGAACTCGGGCGGGATGGAGAGCGTCTCGGTCTCGCCGCGCGAGACCAGCGCGGTTCGCGCCGGCCGATCGGTCGGCAGATCCAGTAGCGGCAGCTTTCCCTGGAGTTGCTGCTTCCAATAGGAAAGCTCTTCCTGGAACGCCTTGCCCTTTAGCCATTCGTTTTGCCAGTGGGCAAAGTCCGCATACTGAATCGAAGGCGCCGGTAACGGTGACGGCCATCCCTGGGAATACGCTTCGTATAGTGCAGTCAGCTCGTGGAGGAGTACGCCATTTGACCATCCATCGCAGATGATGTGCGGCATTGTGAGTATCAGGATGTGATGGTCGGCCGTCAGCCGCAGCAGGCCGGCGCGAAACAGCGGCAGTTCAGCCAGCATAAACGGCCGCAGCGCTTCCGTATGCAGGAGTTGTTGCGCCTTCGGCTCCCGCTCCCGCTCGGGGAGTTCCTGCAGGTCCGTTACCTCCAGGCTGACATCTAGGAACGGGTGAATGACCTGAACGGGTTGTCCCTCGAGCGTGGTGAAGGTCGTGCGCAGGGTTTCGTGGCGCCGGGTCAACTCGTTCAGGCAGCGACCAAGTATCTCCACGTCCAGAGGCCCGTCGAGTCGCAGCGCCGCCTGCATGTTGAGCGCCGGACTGCCGGGCATCAGTTGATCGAGAAGCCGGAAGCGTTGCTGGTTCGGCGTAATCGGAAAGGCGTAGGTTTCATCTTCGGGCGCGCGTGCAATCCTGGGCGGTGCAGACTCGGCCGGATGATTCGGGCCGGGCAAGGATTTGCCCGCATGGCCATTGAGGTTGGGCGCGGTGTCGTCGTGCGGCTCCACTGTCGCCGCGGCGCGCGTTCCAAGCGGCAACTCTTCGCGGGATCGGGGTACGTCAAATATCGCCAGCTCTGAAATTCGCCGATCGGGCCCCAAGGCGATCGCTTCGAGCACCGCGCGATAGTTGCCCAACAGGCGACCGATCGTCTCGGCTTCGAAGAGGCCGGTATTGTACTCGCAGGCCAGCCGCCAGCCTTCGGTTCGCAGGACCAGAAAAATATTCAGGTCATACAGGGCGCCCTGCGATTTCGACGGGATTACCGTCAACTTGATTTGCGCGAACTCCAGCGGCTTGACCGGGTCTCTCTGGCAGATGAAATTGAGGCGAAATAGCGTGTGCGTACTGGGATAGTCATCCGGCCGCAACTCTTTGAGCAATTGCTCGAAGCGAAGATTCTGATTGACTATCGATTGCGCGCCGGTTTCGCTCACCCGCCCCAGCAGCTCGCGAAAGGTCGGATCGCCCGAGAGATTCATGCGCAGCACGACTGAATTGATGAACAGGCCGATCAGCGCTTCGAGCTCCACGCTGGTCCGCCCCGCAACCTGAGTAGCGATTCCGAAGTCGATTTGTCCGGTATAGCGATGGCTAACGATCGCGGCCGCCGCCAGCATCGTATTGAAGAACGTCGCTGACTCACGGTTGGCGATCGCCTTGATCGAGTCGGTCAATGCCACGGGCAACAGCACTGAAGTGATAGTGGCACTGTAAGTTGGCGCCGCGGGCCGCGGATGGTCGGTGGGAAATTCCAGTGCGGGGAGGTTTTCGAGTTGCTTCTTCCAGTAGCCGATCTCCTTTTGCACCACCGCGCTTTGGGACTGCTCGCGCTGCCAGACGGCATAGTCTGCGTACTGGATCGGAAGCTCGGGGAGCGGCGACGGGCGGCCGCGGGCGTAGGCCTCGTAGAGCGCGCCGAGTTCGTTCGAGATCAGGCCGATCGACCAGTAGTCCGCGATCGAGTGATGCGGCGTGACGAGGAGAACATGCTCCTGCTCGCCGGTGCGCAAAAGGCCGACCCGCAACAGCGGACCTGTAGTCAGCTCGAAGCGACGATGCGCCTCCGCCACGGAAAGCCGATCGACTTCGGCATCACGCTCTTTTGCGGGAAGATGCCGGAGATCGGTTACGGGTGTCACAATTTCCAAGGTCGGGGCGATGACCTGGGCCGGATGCCCATCGACGATCGTGAAGGTCGTGCGCAGGATCTCATGGCGTCGAACAATCTCGTTGAAGGCGCGCTCGATTAGAGCCGCGTCGAGCGGCCCCTGCAGACGGAAGCGCACGGGCAGGTTCCAGACCGGATTGCCGGGGATGAGACGATCGAGCGCCCAGAATCGCTCTTGTCCGAGCGAGGCGGGCAGGGCGTAGACTTCGTCAGACGGCGGGTTCACGAGCTTGTGCTCCGCAGGCTTCAGGCCATTCTCTGCCGGAGCCCGCGCCTCAGGATCTTCTCTCACAGTGACGACCGCTTGATCCGATACTTCTCGCGCGAGACCGGCACGATACCCGGCATCGCGGTATCCGGGGGCTGGGTCTCGCCGTCCAGTTGCGCGAGCAGATCCGCAATCGTCCGATACTTGAGGAACTGTGCCGGAAGGACCCGGATTCCTGCCTGGTTGGCGCGCGCGGCGATCTTGAAGATATGCAGCGAATCGGCGCCGAGCTCGAACAGGTTGTCGCGAATCCCGACCTGTTCCACACACAGCACCTCGGCCCAGATTTCCGCCAGGGCCTTTTCCCGCGCGGTGCCGGGCGCGACGAATTCCCGGCCGCGCGCGATTGCGGTCTGGTCGGGCCCGGGCAAAGCGCGCCGATCGACCTTGCCATTGGGCGTGAGCGGCATCGCGTCGAGCCGCACCACAGCCGACGGCAACATGTAGTTGGGCAGCTTGCCGGTGAGAAATTCGCGAACCGCCGTCACCGTCAGCGCCTGCTGGTCGGTAGTGATATATGCCACCAGGCGCCTGTCGCCCGGAACGTCCTCGCGTAGCGTGACGATTGCTTCACGGACGCCAGGATAGCGCGCCAGTGCGGTTTCGATCTCGCCCAACTCGATGCGGAAGCCGCGCAGCTTAATCTGATTGTCGAACCGGCCGAGAAACTCCAGGGCGCCATCGGGCCGGCGGCGCACCCGGTCGCCGGTCCTATACAACCGCGAACCGGCGCCGTTGCGCGATGGATCGGGCGCCACGAATTTTTCAACGGTAAGCTCGGGCCGGCGGAAATAGCCGCGCGCCAGGCCGTCGCCACCAATATACAGTTCGCCCGGTCTTCCGATCGGCGCGGGCTGCCCGGCGGCATCGAGCACGTGGAACTGGGTATTGTCGATCGGCAACCCGATCGCCACTGGTCCGTCGCCGGAAGCGACCCGAAGCGTTGAAGACCAGATCGTCGTCTCAGTCGGGCCGTACATATTCCAGAGCGAACCGACCCGCTCGAGGATTCGGCTCGCGAGGTCGCGCGGCAGCGCTTCACCTCCGCACAGAACCTTGAGTCGCGGGTCGCCGGTCCATCCGGCCTCGATCAACAGCCGGAAGGTCACCGGCGTAGCCTGGATTACGGTGGCAGTGGAACCCGTCAGCAGCGCGCACAGTTGAGCGCCGTCGGCGGCGGCCTCGCGGCTCGCGATTACGAGTCGCGCGCCGACGCACAGGGGCAGGAACAACTCGAGCGCGGCGATGTCGAATGACAGCGTCGTCACGGCCAGCAGCGTATCGCGCGCCTCCAGGCCGGGTCGTTTGCGCATCGAAGAGAGCAGGTTGACGACCGCGCGATGCTGAATCTCGACGCCCTTGGGCTTGCCGGTTGAACCGGAAGTATAAATTACGTACGCAGTGTCCTCGGCGCTGACCGCCGTGCGCGGCCCAGCCGGCGCGCTCGCCTGCGCGATCGTGTCCCAGTCGCTATCCAGGCGGACCACGCGGGACGTTGATCTCGGCAGGCTTGCCGCCAGCTTGTCCTGCGTCAGCAGAACCGGAACGGCCGCGTCCTGCAGAACGAACGAGACGCGCTCCGGCGGATAGGTTGGGTCCATCGGAACGTAGGCGCCGCCCGCCTTGAGCACGCCCAGTAGCGCGACGATCATTGATAACGAACGCTCGACGAATACTCCGACCAGCACGCCCGGGCCGACCCCGAGCTGCGCCAGATATGCCGCCAACTGTTCCGACCGGTGAAGCAACTCCGCGTAAGTAAGTTGCGCGTCTCCGCAGACCGCCGCTATCGCCGCGGGCGTCGCCGCAGCCTGTTCCTCGAACAACTGATGAACGCACCGATCGCGCGGATAGTCCGACTGAGTATCGTTCCACTCGGTCAATTGTCGGTGCTCATCTTCTGACAGCAGAGGCAATCTCGAAACCAACTGGTTCGCGTCGCCGGCGAAACCCTCGAGCAGAGTAGTGTAGTGGCCAAGCCAGCGCTCGATGGTAGCCGCATCAAAGAGTTGCGTATTGTAGTCGCAATCGAGTGTCAGGCCCTCGTCGGATTCGATTACGTTTAGGAACAGGTCGTGATTGACGAAGGCCTTGGCGTTCGGATCGACCTCGATCTCGAGGCCGGGGAACTGCATTCCAGCGCCGACGCGCTCCAGATTGAACTGGACCTCCATCAGGGGAAGCCGGCTGGGGTCCCGCGCGATCGAGAGTTTCCGGATCAGCCGGCCGTAGGTATAGTTTTGATGGTCATACGCATCGATCAGGTTGCGCCGGACCTGCGCCAGCAGATCGGCAAACGGAGGGTCTTCGGCAACGCCGATTCGGAGCGGCAGGAAGTTCACACAATGACCGACCAGGTTGTCACCGTCCACGATCGACTGGCCCGCAGTAGGTATACCCACTACGATATCGTCCTGGCCGCTCAGCCGGCTCAACAGCGCCTGGAATCCCGCCAACAGTGTGACGAACAAGGTGCATTTCTGCCGGGCGCCGGCCTGCTTGATGGCGCGATAGGTCTGGGCTGGAACCCGGCGCCGGCAGGTGGCTCCGTCATACGACTTGAGTGCCGGCCGCGGACGATCCAGGGGCAGGTCGAGCAAAGGCGCGGGCCGTTGGAACTGGCCGACCCAGTAGCGCTCGATCTCGGATCCCTGCGGACTTGCGAAGTGCTCGGCTTGTGATTGCGCATACGCGCTGAAGCTCATCGCGGCCGGCAGCTCGCACGGCCGGCCGTCGCGCAGCGCCGCATACGCCTTTGACAACTCGTCGAGCAGCACGTTGGTCGACCAGCCGTCGCAGACGATGTGATGAGCCGTGATCACGAGATGATGCTCGCTGGGGTCGAGTTCGATCAGCTTCGCGCGCAGGAGCGGGCCTTTGGTCAGGTCGAACGGCAGCCGGGCGTCATCGGCGAGCAACTGCTCCAAACGGGCGTGGCGTTGCGGCTCGTCGAGCGCCGATAGATCCTCAACCGGGATGTCGATTCTGAGTTCCGGCGCGAACTCCTGGACATCGCCCGCCGGGCTGAAGGTTGCCCGCAAGACCTCGTGGCGCGAAATCAGCAGTTCGATCGCTCTGAACAGCGCGCTTCGATCCAGTTCACCGCGCATCTTGAGGGTGAACGACTCGTTATAAGCGCAGGACGCCTCCGCGTTGAGGCTCGCGGAGAGCCAGATTTCGAGTTGCGATTCGGTCAATGGCGCGCGCCGGATCGAAACCGCGGCGTAGCCGTTGCCATTCAGCGGGGCCGGCTCCGGGGACGAGTCGTGAACGTGCGGGCGCGACGCAGGGGCGGAGCCGTTGCGATGCGCCTTCGGTTGCGCGGAGGTCGGCCGCGGTTCGGATTCCATCGAAGGGAGGAATCCGGCGGTCTGCATCTCGACTATAGTGTCGCGGAAAGCCTGCTCGACCCGCGCAATATCCTCTTCACTGTGCGCGGTCGTCAGGAACATCGGAAATGCTTCCTGAATGTATATGCCACGATCGCGCATGTAGTAGTAAAATAGACTCGCGAACCGCAACTCAGCCGGAAAACTGAAGTAGGATATCGACGCGAAGCTTTCCACGCGCGTCGCGAGCCCGCGCTGCTCCAGAAAATCATTCAACCGAGCCGCCATGCCGGCGTTTTTGCTCGTGAGCCCGGCCTGTAAGGCGGGGCCCGCAGCTTTCAGGTGAAGCAGAACTGCGCGGGCTGCGGCGAGCGCCAGGGGATGCCGCACGAACGTCCCGGCAAAGAAAGTCATCCCGGTCTCGGGATAGGAGCCGTCGCCGTAATTCCACATCCCGCCGTCGAGCGCGTCCATGAACGTCGCCCGTCCGGCCAGCACGCCGATCGGCAGGCCGCCGCCGAGAACCTTGCCATACGTGGCGAGGTCGGCCCGAATCCCGAAAAGTCCCTGCGCGCCGCCCGAATGCACCCTGAAACCGCAGACCACCTCGTCGAAGATCAGCGCGGTGCCGGATTGCTCGGTGATGCTCCTGAGGCGGCGGAGAAACTCGACCGGTTGCAGCGCCGGATGGCGGCTTTGCACCGGCTCGACCAGCACCGCGGCCAGTTCGTTGGCGTGAGCCTCGATATAGGCGAGCGCGTCGGGCGTGCCGTAGTCCAGGACCACTACATTTTGTACGCTTTCACGCGGGATGCCGGGCGCGACCGGCAGCGTGCGCGGTCCGCCGGCCGCCTTCACGCCCTTGACCAGCACCTCGTCGAACATCCCGTGATACGCGCCGGTGAAAAGCACGACCTTGTTGCGGCCGGTGACGGTGCGCGCGACGCGCAGAGCCGCGATGACGGCTTCGGAACCGGTGTTGCAGAAGGTCGCGCGCTCCATCCCGGTCAGCTCGCAGATCAACTCCGCGACCTCGCCCGCCAGCGGCGATTGCGGCCCGGTCTCGAAACCCAGCCGGAGCTGTTCCGCGACGGCCTGGGTGACGAAATCGGGAGCATGGCCGAACATGATCGGACCATAGCCATTGACCACGTCGATGTACTCGTTGCCGTCGATGTCCCAGACTTTGGAGCCCTGCGAGCGGACGGTGACAATCGGATAAACGAGTTCCTTCCATTGCGAACGGAAGCCGGCGGCCGCTCTCGGGTCGGCCAGTCGTGCGCGATGACTCTGAGTATTCTGTTTCGAGCCGGCGGTTCGTTTGGTGTAGCGCTCGACCAGCGCGCGCAGATGGTCTTCTTGCGCGGGCGTGAGATCGCCGGCGACGCCCGGCTGGACCGGCCGGTACCGTCCCGACGGGGTGAACTCGTTTGCCGGGGATTCCGGCGCCGCGGCCGGGCGAGCCGCTTGAGGCGCTTGCGCAGCAGGCGCGGACGGCTGGATCGGGACGCCCGGTGCGCCGGTGGCGAGGCCGGAGCTTCGCAGCATCTCGAGTTGCTTGGCGATCAGATCGGACATCATCTGGAGCTGCAGTTTGAATAGCCCTTCCATCTCGGTCGTGCCGGAAGCCGGGTTCTGCGTCGGCGTCGCGACAGCGGTCGCGGATTGCGCAACCTGAGCCGACGGCGCCGGCGTCGCGATCCCGGCCGGTGCGGGCGAGTCGCAAGGCGTCGGCCGGCATTTTCTGATCGATATATGCGGCCAGCGCGTCCAGGCTGGACTCCTGATCGAGCAACTGGCGAAAGGTAATCTTGATCCCAAATTTGGCTTGCAGAGCCTGCGACATCTGCGTCAGGAACAGCGAGTCGAGACCCATCTCGAGGAAGCTCGCCGCACCATCGAGGGCGGAAATATCCAGTCCCGACAGGTCTTCCAGGATCGATCCCAGGATCGAGCGGATTTGATTCCGCCGGTCCGCCGGTTGGATTGCTTGCGGTTGAACTACCTGATCGGTCATCGGCTCGGCTGGCGGCACGGGCGCTTGCGCCGGCTCGCCGCGGGTTTGCGGCGCATTGGTGGCTGATTCACCGTCTGCGTGCTCCTTGTTATCGGTGACATCCTGGGCTTGCCGCAAGTCTAAACCCGATTCGACCGCGGGACGTTCCTTCCAGAATCGTTGTCGCTCGAACGGGTAGAGCGGCAGCGGCACCCGCGAGCGTTTCTCATCGCGATAAAGCTGCGACCAGTCCGGATCGGCGCCATGCAGCCAGAGCCGCCCGAGCGCGTTCAGCAACGCCTCCTCGTCGGATTGTTCGCCGGACTGATCAGCCAGCGAGGCGACTACCAACTGGTCCGGATTCGTCGCCGGATGCTGGTCTGACCAGCGCGCCCAGTGTCTGCCCGGGGCCGACCTCCAGCAGCGCGCAGTCGGTCGATCGAAGCTCCCTGGCGGCGTCCGAAAATCTCACGGTCGAGCGAAGATGCTTGATCCAGTATTCGGGATCGGTTGCTTCCTGGTCGGTGATCCACGTGCCGCTCACTGTCGAGAGAAATGGGATTTTCGGTGCAGCGAGCTGCACTTCCCGAACCACGTCGCCGAACGGCGCGCAGACTGGGTCCATCATGCTCGAATGGAAGGCGTGCGAGGTGCGCAGGCGGCGGCTGATCACACCGTCGCGACCGAGACGATCCTCGAGCTCGGCCACCGCGCCATCGGGGCCTGCGACGACCGTGAGCGAAGGCGAATTCGACGCGGCCAGACTGAGCTCGGCGCCGAGGTACCCGGCGACGTGGGTCTCGCCGAGCCTTACGGCCAGCATCGCGCCGCGCGGCAGCGCCTGCATCAGCCGCCCGCGTGCGGCGATCAGGCGGAGTCCGTCTTCGAGCGAAAAGACTCCCGCCAGGCACGCGGCAACGAATTCACCAACGCTATGCCCGATCATCGCGGTCGGCCGAATACCCAGTCGCATCCACAATTGAGCCAACGAATATTCAATGATGAATAGCGCCGGCTGCGCGAACAACGTAGCGTCGATTAACTCATCATTCGCCTGCGGACCATTGCCGTTGCGATACATCGCATGGCGCAAATCAATTGCTGAAATCGACGCGAGCGTCGCGAGGCAATTATCGACTTGGTCACGAAAGAAAGGCTCGACTGAGTATAGCTGCTCGCCCATCCCGGCGTACTGCGCGCCCTGGCCGGGAAACATGAAAGCGACTGCGAGGCTCGCGCGAGCGCGCCGCGTGATGACCCGTTTTGAATCCCGCCCGGCGAGCGCGGCCGCGGCGTCCGCGGTGTCGCGCGCCACGACCATCGCGCGGACCTCGAACGGATGCCGTCCGGTCATCAGAGTACAAGCTACGTCGGCCAGCTCAATTTGCGGCTGGGCCGCAAGATGGGCCGCGAGATTGGCGGCCGCGCTATCGAGGGCGGCTTCGCTGCGGGCGGACAGCAGCACCAGATGCGCGCCGCGTTCGGACTTCGCAGATGCGGCTTGCGGCGCTTCTTCGAGCACGACATGCGCATTGGTGCCGCCGATTCCGAAGGCGCTCACGCCCGCGCGCAACGGCGTGTCGCCGCGCGGCCATTTCGAAGCGCGTGTTCACGTAGAAGGGCGACTCCGCGAGGCTCAGTTTCGGATTGGGCCGTGGAAATGCAGTACCGGCGGCAGCATCTGATGATGCAGCGAAAGCGCGGTCTTGATGAGGCCCGTTACACCTGCGGCAACATCGAGATGCCCGAAATTGGTCTTGGCCGAGCCCAGCGCGCAGAACTGGCGGCGCCTGCGTTGCGCGCCGGAAGGCTTGAGTCAGAGCGGCGATTTCGATCGGATCGCCCAGGGGCGTGGCGGTTCCGTGCGCCTCGATGTAGCTGATCGATGCCGGATCCATTCCCGCCGCCGCATGCGCCATCGCGATCGCCCGGGCTTGCCCCTCGACGCCCGGCGCGGTGAATCCAACTTTGGCGTCGCCGTCATTGTTGAGCCCAAAGCCCTTGATTACCGCGTAGATATGATCGCCGTCGGCGAGCGCGTCTTCGAGCCGCTTGAGCAAGACGACCCCGGCGCCGTCGCCAAAGACCGTTCCCTGTGCCGCCTCATCAAAGGTGCGGCAATGCCCGTCCGGCGAGACCATTCCGCCGGGTTCGTGTAAAGTATCCGCGTTTTTGCGGAAAGGTGATCGATACGCCGCCGGCGAGCGCCATGTCGCACTGATAATTCTGCAGACTGAGGCACGCCTGGCAGATCGCTACCAGCGACGTGGAGCATCCCGAGTTCTGCGAAAACGCCGGGCCCTTGAGGTTGAGCTTGTAGGCGACGCGGGTCGGCAGGAATTCGAAGTTGGCGCCGAGCGTGGTGAGAACATCGCTGACCTGGTAGCCGGCAGTATAGCTTGCGAAGTGAATCGGGATCGGTGAATACGATTTCCAGGAAATAGCTATTGGAGCTACAGCCGGCGTATACTCCAGCGGCGCCTATGATATGTGAGCGGGTCATAGCCGGCGTCCTCGAAGGCGTGCCAGCAGCATTCGAGGAAAATCCGCTGCTGCGGGTCGATCAGCTCGGCCTCTTTCGGATAGATGCCGAAAAAGGCGGCGTCGAACTTATCCGCGTCCGCAATGATGGCGCGGGCCATCACGTAGTCGGGCCGCGCGGCGAACGAAGCCGCGTGCTTGACATCGAGTTCGTGCGGCCGAGAAGTGCGTGATCGACTCTCGCCCTTCGCACAGGTTTTGCCAGAGCTCGGCGATATCCCGCGCGCCGGGAAACCTTCCGGCCATGCCGATGATCGCGATGTCGGTGATTGCCGCGCTCATGGTGATTGCTAGCTGACTTCCGGCCTCGCCCGGCGCGCGAGCAATTCCTTCTGCCGCCGCGCTCGCAGATCGAGGTCGTCACCGGCCGGACGCCGCGTTGGTCTGGCCTTTCAGCCGCTCGACGAGCGCCTCAATGGTCGGGAACTCAAAGAGATCGACCAGCGACAATTTGCGATCCAACTGCTTGCGGAGCCGGGAGTGGACTTCGATCAGCTTCAGGGAGTCGCCTCCGAGATCGAAGAAATTGTCGCGCGCGCCGACCTGCTCGAGGCCTAGCACCTCGCGCCAGATGGCGGAGATTGTGACTGCGAGCGAGCCATGCAGCGCAGTTGTTTGACCACCGGGGCGCGGAGCTTCGCCGCGCCGGCGCAACAGCGCCGCGCGATCGACTTTGCCGTTGCTGGTCAGCGGAATAGCGTCGAGCGTCACGAAGCGCCGCCGGGATCATGTAGTGCGGCAGCTTGCGGGAGAGGAACGCGCGGAACTCCGCGGGATCGGGCGCGGGTCTTGAGCGGGGAACGACATACGCGGTGAGCTGTTTGTCGCCGCGCGGCGATTCCTCGGCCAAGATCACTGCGTCGCGCACCGGGCTGAATTCCCGCAGCGCAGCCGCGACCTCGCCCGGCTCGACGCGATATCCCGAGATCTTCACCTGATCGTCAATCCGGCCCAGGCACTCATCGCGCCGTCGGTGCGCCGCCGCGCCAGGTCGCCCGTCCGATAGAGCCGCAGCGCAGGGTCGGCCGACCATCGCGGCACGACGAATTTTTCGGCGGTCAAGCTCGGGCCGGTTCAGATAGCCGCGGGCCAGACCGTCGCCGCCGATACATAGTTCGCCAATCTCGCCTTCGGACACCGGATTCAAGCTCATCGTCCAATAGCCATACCTGAGTAGTCGCGATTGGATAGCCAATCGGGACCGACGTGGTGGACAGGTCTTCAGGCCGCACCGTCATGCAGACGGCGAAAGTCGTGGTCTCGGTCGGGCCGTAGCCGTTAATCATTCGGCAATCCGGCAGCATCTCCAGCGCCTTGCGGAGATGCGCCGGTGATCCCGCATCCCCACCGCTCAGCAATTGCCGCAAAGGCGCGAGCGCTTGCGGATGCTGGTCGATCATCAGGTTGAACAGGCCCGCAGTAAGCCACAGCGTATTAACCTGGTGGCGACTGATGATCTCGCCCAGCCGCTCGAGCGACGGCGTTTCCGGTGGCACACGACCAGGCTGGCGCCGTTCAAGGCGGCCCCCAGATTTCAAAGCGTCGAGGCATCAAAGGAAATCGGCGCCAGCAGCAGGAAGCGTTGGGACTCATCGAACGAAACGTAGCCAGTATCCTTGACCAGCCGAACCACCGCGCGATGCTCGATCATCACGCCCTTGGGCTGGCCGGTCGAACCCGAGGTATACATCACGTAGATGAGATTAACTGGACAGGTGTGCGGAGCCGGGTCGGTACTGCAATTCGCAGCGATGGCGCGCGCTTCGGCATCGATCAGGATCAGCTCGGCGGATCGCGGGCAACGCGGCGGCGCAGGTGCGATCGGCGATCAGAACGAGCGCGCGCGTGTCTGCAACATGAACGCCAGCCGCTCGGCCGGATAGTCAGGATCGAGCGGGACGTAGGCGCCGCCGGCTTTGACGACTGCCAGCAGCGCGACGACCGTCTCGAGCGAGCGCCGCAGGCAGATGCCCACGACCGTCTCGGTGGTGACTCCGCGTGCGCGCAGATAGTGCGCGAGCCGGTTTGCCTGTTCGTTGAGCTCGCGATAGGTGAGCCGCGCGTCACCGCAGAGCAGCGCGATGGCGTCAGGAATCCGCGCCGCCTGCTGCTCGAAAAGCTCGGCCACAGTGAAGTTCAGATCAACGTTCGCGCCGCGCGATGCGGGATCGCGCGCCGCCGCGCTCGCGCCGGCAACTTCCGGATGGAACCCGTTGAGCGTCTTCATGGGAGTGTGGAGCAGGACCGATCCCGCCGGCTTTACAGGAGCACCTGTTCTTTCAATCCGAACAGGCGTTCGGCCGCGATCACTTTGCTGCGCAGCGGCTGCGACCAGCCGGTTCGACTCCACGATCGGATTGGAGTCGTCTTCGTACTGAATACTGCTGATGTAATGGAGCCACGGCTCCTGGCCCATCGCATATACATAGACCGCGCGGCAATTGAACTGCTCGACCATCCGCATCGCGGCGGCATAATCCGAGCCGTTGGCGCGGCGCGACTGGTCAATGGCCCGCTCCGGTCGCCGCGCCAGCAGCGGTCCGTAGATCCAACTCAGCGGTGCCCCGTCACATTCCATCCCGATGAACAAAGTATCGACGTCGCCGGTCTGCTCGTGCACGCGCCGATACAGGCCTGGATTGACGTTGCGCGAGTCCGCGCCGAACAGCATCGAGTGCCCGCCCAGCCGCACGAGCCATCGCGGTCTTGCTGCGGATGTCGAGGTCGCAATGTTCGCCCGTGAACGGGATCGCCTGGACGGTCCCCGAATCGACGCGCAGCTCTTCCATCTCGGCGAGGTCGAGCACATTGCGGAAGCCGCACGCCTGAAGGGCCAGCCTGAGCGAGGGATCCTGCAAGTAGCCGCCGGAGTTTCCGGGCACCAGGATAGTCCCGATCCGATCGCGAAGCTGGAGCAGCGTCTCGAGCACGACGTGATCCTGATGAGCATGCGTCAGCAGGACGAAATCGATGTGATCCGGCAGGTCCCCGTAAGTCAGCCGCGGCGAAGCGTTATCGTATGAATAAGCGACGACCGGATCCGTCAGAATGGTACAGTCACGGGTTTCGAGCAGCACGCAAGCGTGACCGAAATAGCGCCAGCGTAGACCAGGGCCCTCATAGCGGGCGCGCCGCGGCGGTTCCCGCTCGGTGAGAAATGAACTCAGGATGGATTCGTCGCTCGGCGACAAATTGAACAGGTCCAGGATCGCGGAATAGTGGGCCGGCTGGTATTTCAGCCTGAAAAAAGTGTCGATGGCCTGACTATCGAACGGGGTCTGCCAATGGAATGAACGATCGTCGTCGAGGCGCGGCGTACTGAAGATGAACGGACGACTGTCGTCAGCGACCGCGGCCAGCATCAGACTCTGCGCCGAACGATCATAGTAACGGCTCTTGTAGAGCAGCGGCTCGAGGAGACGGAACGACGGACGGTTACCGAGATCGTAGGCCAGCTCAACGTAGCCCTCGAGCGCGGCCGGAATGGATTCATAGAGCGGCTCCAGTGAGTAGCCGCGGGCGCGCTCGGCCAACAGCGAGTCGAGCTCGGTAATCGCGGCCGATAGCTCAATCAGATGATGCCGATCGGCCCTGGTCCGGTCGCGTAGCGCGGCGATTTCGGCCACCCGATCGCGGTCGTAATTTACGAACGGGCCGCCGGCCAGAGCCGGATGGTGCGCGGCCGCGGCGTGGGCGTCGGGGTCGCTGATATAGGACTCCATGATGGGTAGGTGACGCTCGGCGAGATTGCGCGCGGCCGGCGCGGGCGGAATCAGATGCGTCCAGGCATACCAGCGATCAACGAGCGGTTCCGCCGCTACGTTGGGCCGCAGATACAGCGGGCGATCAAGCTTACCCATGGACGATCACAGTCGCAGGGAAATCCGGACCCCATCGCGGCCGCTGGTGGCGATGGCTGTCAACGAGCGTCCCTGCGCCCCCGTCAGGACAGGTATCGTTTGTTACCATCATCGCGCAAGCCACGTCAAGGCGGGCCATCGCATGTGTAGGCTTCATCAAGGTGGTATTGCCGTCTCATCCAACCGTCAAAAGGTCGACCCGGCAGGCGCCCGCTGGCGTCCAGCCCGTGTAGTTGACTGCAAAATATACTTCTAGTTATATAATCCTACCTATGGGCGACTTTGCCGCAACGCCGAAAGACTGCCCGCAGCGGTCGGAATCGGAACTGCAAGCGGGCCAGCCGGGCCGCGTTGGGTTGCGGCGGCTGACACCGGGCGGCATGAGCGACGGGACTTTGCAGGGAACTTGGCGCGGGACGGCGCGGGCATGCTCCTCGATGGTCTCATGGGTCGCGGCGATTGCGTTGCTGGCGATCATGGCCTTGCCCTCGATCGTACGCGCCAGTGACGAGTCTGCGGCGAGACGGATGCGCAAAGATCAAGCCGAACTCGTTGCAACTGCGACTCCGACCCGAACTCCGACTCCAACTCCCACGCACACGCCGACTCCAGGCACGCGGAATACAAGCACGCGGACTCCAAGTACGATGCGCACGCCAACGCCAACTCCAACGCGCAGGCCGACTCCAACTCCGACGCGCACGCCGTCGCCAACTCCGACGCGCACCCAGACCCCCACGCCCACTCCGACCCCCAGGACGACGCCGAGTCCAACTCCAACTCCGAAACCGACGAATACTCCGGCCCCGACTGTGCGCGCGGCCGTCGTGACGCCCGATCCGCCTGCGCCAAGCCCAACGCCGACGCCGATGCCGACATCAACACCCACGTCAATCGCAACACCAACGTCGACTCAGACACCAGCGCCGACTCAGACACCAGCGCCGACTCAGACACCGGCTTCGACTCAGACACCGACACCCACTCAGGCACCGACATCGACTCAGACACCGACGTTGACTCCAGCGCCGACTCAGACACCGGCTTCGACTGAGACATCGACACCCACTCAGACACCGACTTCGACTCAGACACCAGCGTCAACTGAGACTCCGACTTCGACTCAGATGCCGACATCAACACCGACACCAATCGCAACACCAACGTCGACTCAGACGACGACGCCGACGCAGGCACCGACATCGACTCAGACACCAACGTCAACTCAGACTCCAACGTCGACTCAGATGCCGACATCAACACCGACATCGATCTCAACACCAACGTCGACTCCGGCGTCGACTCAGACACCGACACCGACTCAGACGTTAACGCCGAGTGAGACACCAACACCGACTGCGATTCAGACGCCGACCGCGACCCCGACTGCAACGCCGACTCCGGCCGCAACTGCCGCGGCCTGTGGACCCAGTCGTAGCGGCACGCCGGTGGTGTCGCAGGCCTGGGCGTCGAGTCTGGCCGTTGCCTGTCCTTCAAGCGTGCAGCCCGGAGACCTGATCGCTATCTGGTTGGTCGCCAATGATAGCGCTGCTCCAGTGCTTCCCTCCGGCTACAGCAGTGCGGTCAGCGGCAGCGATTACAACGGCAATCTGAGCGGATTCTACTATCACGTTTATGAGGCCGGCGATCCGACCAGCGTCACTTTCGTTTACGGCGAGACCGTCAGCCGGTCGGCGATTTGTGCGGTGTACGCAGGCGTCGACGCCGGCAATCCCATCGACACGCAGGCCTCGCAAGTCAACTCGGTCGACACCACAGATCGTTTCACCGTCGGTCACAACCTCGGTCGCGAACGACATGCTGCTGATGCTCTACAGCCTCAATACTATCGGCAGCGTGAGCACGCCCAGTCTGGGCGCCATCGAGCAGCAGGAAACCTACGGTGACCAGGTCACAGCGTGGGTGGACCAGCCGCTGACCGATGCCGGCGCAACGGGTGATCAGTCGGTGCAGTTTGGATCTGACGTCGATAGCTTCGCTGCCCAGGTGGCGTTGGCTCCCGCGGCCTGTAACACTTCGGCGCCAACTCCTGCGCCCACGGCGGATCCTCCATCGCCCGCGGCGGACCCTCCACCGACCCAGACGCCGCTCGCGGGGTCTGCGCCGAGCCCGACTGCCAGTTTCACTCCGGTACCAACCGTTAGTGTCAGTCCGATTGTAACCGCGACGCCGACCGCGTCATCCGGCACAGATGCGTTGGATAGTTATGGGGGAACCACCGCGGTGCAATGCGCCAATGGGCCGGAGCCGCATTTCTATACCGAGAAGCTCGGCAATCGCTGGTGGCTGTGCGATCCGGCCGGCAACGGCTTCTTCCTCAAGGGCGTCTACAACGTCACCTGGACCGACTCTTCGACCCTGACCAGCAAGGTCGCAAGCAAATACGCCACCGGGCCCAACTCCTACTGGGGCGCCAACTGGGCGCTGGAGACCGTGCGGCGGCTCAATCAGTGGGGCTTCAATACGCTCAGCGAATATGCCGCCGAGTACGTATGGCCGGGGATGCAGGCGGGCTGGAACACCGCCGACGGCACCATCCCGCAGAAGATGCCCTTCCTCTACTACGAGAATCCCAGTAGCTACAGTTTGACCAACAACAGCAACTATGCGAGCGGTGCGGTCAAGGACATACTCAACGGCATCAAGAGCACGGTCTACACCGGCTATCGGTCGCATATCATCGACGCGTTCGACCCCAACTTCGGAGGCTGGCTGGCCGGCGCGTTGCAGCATGACTGGGCAACCGGCGTGGCGCTGGACTTGCACAATGACTACTTCATCGGGTTCGATATGGACGAATCCGACGACACGATGGGCATCCGTGCGGGGCCTGATTTCGAGACCGTGGACGACAGCTACACCGGAGCTTTAGCCGCAGGGCACAACATGCCGCAAACCGCCTGGTTGGTACTGGTAACGGCGCCAAATCAGGCCTCGAATTCCAGCTTGGGACAGACCTACAGTAATCAGACCGTGTACAGCAAGCAGGCCCTGAGCAGCTACTTCGCCAGCGAGTACGGCAACAGTATCGCGGCGCTGAACAAGGCTTGGGGATCCAGCTATACTACTTTCACTACCTCGGATTCGCGCGGACTTGCCGGAATCCAGACTGGCGGCTACGCCAGCTTCGGCGCCGGCTCCGGCTTGCTCGATGAGGACGGCACTTGTCCCTCGAAGGCTGCGGGGCAGAGTTGCTGGATTGGCGTCGACCCCTACAATCTCACCGGTGAGACTGCCGCGATGCAGGCCGACCTGAGCGGCTTTTTCTCTTACTGGCTCGATCAATATTTCGGCGCGCAGAAGACCCAGTACAACCGCTATGCGCCGGGCTACCTGCTGACCCAGGAGATTGGTGGCTGGGGCGCGCCGCCGCGCAAGGAAGTTTTGACCGAGGCCGCCAAGTACGTTGATATGTTCACGCTGGAGGAGATTCCGCCCTATCCCTGCTCGAACTGCACCGACGCGCAGGCGCGGATCAATTTCACCGCCCAGTACGGCGGCGACAAGCCGTGGATTAACTGGCAGGGCTTCTTCGCTCAGCAGGATTCCTATCTGTCGGCATATATGCCACCGCCGGGTTACTCAGGTACCGCAGCCTATACCACTCAGGCGGCGCGCGGCACGTCCTATCAGAACATGGTCAGCACGTTCGCCAATGCCGCGGACAGCAACGGGACCTATCATATCGTCGGGTTCGAGTGGTGGTGCCTGTACGACATGAGCAGCATGGGAAATAACTATGGGCTGATAACGCCCAACGACAACGCCTATGACGGCCGCGAGGCGATTATTGCCACCGGCAAGGATCAGTGGGGCTACTCGACCGGCGGGGAGTCTGCGAACTACGGCGACTTCCTCGATCCGGTTCAGTCCGCCAATCTCGGCGTCTACTCCCAGCTGGCCACGCCCGGCGCGACTCCGACGCCCTGACCGCAAACTGCCGCTCAGAGTTGCACGGCCTCGCGATGCCGGCTCAGGCGGGTGCGGAGCGCGGGGCGCCGGCTCTCCAGATTTCTGAGATAGCTCACTGTGGCGGACCCGATGGGAGTCCGCTCCGGCTGGATCCGCGCCAGTCCGGCCACGCCGTCTTTGAGGCCGCGGAAATATGCGCCGACGCGGCGCGCGCGAATCGAGAAATACAACATCATCAGAAGCTTCCAGGTCAGAAACGCCGAGCCCGCCAGCAGCGGGTAATCCTTGTAGGCAATCCAGATGTAATTCCGGGTGTAGAAGTAGTAGGGCCGTTCGGGCGTGCGCGTGTCGGCCGACATCAGATGGCGCAAGCGGATGCGCGGGTCGTAGAGAATCCGAAAGCCGTGGTCGAGAATCCTCAGCGCCAGATCCCAACCCTCGCAGCCAATAAATAGCGGTTCGTAGTAAAGTCCGGCGACCTTGTATACTTCGCTTCTGGCCGCGCAAGCTCCTTCGACAAAGTAGTTGGTCTCGAACTCGGTCTGGCCATACTCGAGCCAGCTTCGCGGATGGCACCACTCGCGAACCCGCAGGGCGCCGGTTTGCTCGTCGCACAGTTGGCAGGCGATGACGTGAATGTCGGGGCGGCGCGCGAAGGTCTCGACCAGCTTGCCGATCTCGAACGGGCTTTCGAAAAAGATGTCGTTATCCAGCGTGACAACGATTTCACCGCGCGCGGCGAGGATGCCGGCGTTGCGCCCGCCGCAGGCGCCGCGATTTTCATCCAGCTCGATCAACCGGACTTCGGGCGCATGGCTCTGGATAAAATCGCGAAGGCCGTCTTCCGAATGGTTGTCGACCACAATTATTTCGCGGTTCGCGTATTCGTGACAGCGCACCGAGTCGAGGCTCCGCAGGAACGCGTCGCGGCGCTTGTAGTTCAGGATGACGATGCTGACCAGTGGCGACGGCATGGGGCTAGGATCGCGTGAATTCCAGGAACTGGTGATAGTTCCAGCCGATCGCGAGGCCCAGCCGGCGCCAGGCGCAGATTGCCGAGACCTCGGAGCAGCCGTCGGCCGGCAGCTCGCCCCGCAATTGATTCCAGCGCGATTCGTGAGCGGAACGTCCGGCGCCGCCGAGCAGCGCGGGCAGGGCGCTGAACAACTCGCTGGCCGCCGCGTAGATCAAGCGGCGGGGTGAGCCCTGGCCGGCGCGGACGATCCACCAGGGCAGGCGGCCGAGACTGCGGCGCGCTCCATAGCGCCGCGCGACCGCGGCCCATCCGCGCATCCGGGCCGCCAGCGGTTGGCCGGCGATCCATCGGCGGAGCAGCTCGTCGTCGCCGGCGGCGGGCGCCGCTCCGGTCAGGCGTTCCAGCTCCCAGCGCCAGAGCGCGTGCGCGTCTCCGATCAGGCTGATCAGATCGGCGATATTTCCTACACTGGGACTAGCCGATTCATTGAGCTTATACCGGGTCGCGGCGGCGACCCGCTCAGCGAACCGGGCAAGCGGCAGCGGACTGCGGGGCGACGCGGCGGCCAAATCGGCAACCCGGGCGGCGCGTCCGCGATAGGTCGGCTCGTAGCGGCGTTCGAACAACAGGAGGGACGTTCCCATATCGAGCGCGAGCTTCAGCGCGCGATAACGCACCCGCTCCGTGATTGGCGCGCCGGCTTCGAGTTCGCAGACCGCTTCGAGCAGCTCGATCATCCGGTTCAGGAGCAATCGAAAGCCGTCTTCGAGCGGGATCTCGCTGGCGGCAAAGATCGGTATCAGACTGAGCACCCGCGCGTCGCCCCATACGACCTTGCCGTGCGCAGCGAGTTCACAGGCGAAGATGTGCGGGCGGAGGCGGCGCAGGTAGGCGGGATCGACGGGACTCAGCACGATCGACGCTTCGACCCCGGCGGTGGCGAGGCGCGCCTCGATGTCGCGCTTGAGGCGCTCGATGCGATCGGCCGCCGGCGGCGCGCCGTCCTCGAAGACCATCAGCAACTCGGCGTCGCCCGCCAACCGGCTGCGCGCGCCGTCGCGCATCCAGGTGCCCTCGCCGCGCGCGAGACTGCCGGTGAGCACGATTGCGCGCAGGCGGCGCGGGAACGCGTCGACTGCCAGCTCGGCGACGACCTGCGAGATTTGCGCTTCGGCGGTCATAAAATCCGGAAGCCCGGAATCGGGAAGCGGCGGAATTGACAAGCTGGGCGAGGCCATCAGGTCTTGCTCTGCAGCGGGCGCGGATCCGCGGCGGCTGCGGCCGTGGATGAAATCGTCGACATTCCAGTCGTCGCGCGGCGATGCCACGCATCGAGGTACAGTGTTTCGGTCTCCGCGACCTGGCGCTGGCGGCTGAACTGCTCCTCCACGAGGTGGCGGCCCGCGCGGCCCAGGCTTCGCGCGAGTTCAGGCGCCGCGAGCAGCTGCCCGATCGCGGCAGCGAGCGGCGCCGGCTCACCGGCTGGCACCGTGAGTCCGGTCTTGCCGTCGAGCACGACTTCGATTGTGCCGTCGACGCTGGTGGCAACCACGGCGCGCCCGGCGGCCATCGATTCGATCGCCGACAAAGGCAAGCCTTCATAGAAGGACGGCAGCACCGTGAAAGCGGCGAGCGCGAGCCAGTCCGGGATGTTCGACTGATAACCGGCGAACCTGATCGAAGCGGCGATACCCAGGGCGGCGGCGCGTGCCTCGAGCTCCCCGCGCAGTCTGCCCTCGCCGACGCATACCAGGCGCGCCTTCGGAAACGACGCGGCGACCGACTGCCAGGCGTCGAACAGTACGGCGTGTCCCTTCTGCGGCTCGAACCGCGCCAGCACGATCACCACCGGAGCGTCTTCCTCGATCCCGAGCGCTGCGCGCATCGCGGCCGGTGCGACGCGTCCGGGATCGAAGCGTTCGACCGCAACGCCGTTCCTGATCACGGCGATCTTGCCAACCGGCAGGCGCTTTTCGTGTTCGAGATAATCAGCGTTCGCGAGCGAGACTGCGATGTATCTGGTGATGAAACGGCCGACGAACCGATCCGCCAAGTAACTGCCCTTCAACCAGCCGCGCCGCCACTGCTCACGTACGTGAGTGCGTCTCGACGATGACCGGCACCCGCGCCAGCCATCCCAGCGGCGATGCAAACTTACTTGCCTGGAACATGTGCGAGTGCAGGATGTCGATCCGTTGCGCGGTGAGCATCCGGACGAAGCGCGCGGCCGCGGCGAGATCGCGCACGCGACGCAGCGTGATGGGAATCGTTTCGACGTCGCGAGGCAGGTCGGGACGAAGCAGCTCGATTAGCTCTGCTGGCGCGGCCAGCAGCGGACGAAATCGCGCGCGGTCGAGTTGCGTCAGCAGCATGAGCAGATGCTCTTCGGCGCCGCCGCGAACCGGCTCGTTGGTGAAGTGCAGGACAGAGATACGCCGTTCGGTGCTCATTGCGATGAGGCCGCGTCTTCGAGACACGCATGAATGTCCGCGATGTTGGACACGGCATGACGCGGCTGCCGATTGCTCAGGAAGATCGCGTCGGAATGCGGATCCGACGGATGGTAGCCGTGCATGCCGACCGGATGCCATCCGCGGCCGTTGAAGTCGCTCGTCGCCAGCAGCCAGCCGGGATCGAGCAGGAACACCACCTCGCCATAGCGCCGATCGGGGAAGAGAATCCCGAGGCTGGCGAGTTCCGCGTCGGCAAGGATTCGCCCGCAGGACGTGCGCTCCAACTCGGCGACGACGGCCCGGCGCGCGGCCTCGTCGAAGAACCAGTAGCGCGCCATCGTCGAGTCATACACCGCCAGATAGTGCTTCGGCATCGCGAAGCCGAGCGCCTCGATGCGCCCGACCAGATCATAGTGCGAGCGCACTGGCGTCATGCCGTGATCGGACACAATCGTAAATGTCGCCTCAGGATCCTGACTGAGAGCAACCGCGAGTACTTCGCGCAATTGCCGCTCATACCAGGCCAGGCGCTCGGCCACGACCCGCCCGTCATCGCACTGCCCGTGCAGAAAGTGATCGACCTCACTAAGGTAGAGGAAGAAGAAGCCGGCGTCCCCGGACTGGAGATCGCGGCGGGCGTGATCGAGAATCTCGGCGTCGCGCAATTGATGATAGGAATAGACGCGATACGGGACTCTGCCGGCTCTTGAGCAGGTCAAAGATCGAGACCGAGCCGGGAATTCCGCCCTCACTGTAGATATTGCGTTTCTCGACCCAGTCGAACCACGGCAATAGCTTCGGGCTGACGCAGCACTCGAACAGCGGACCCATCCCGAGCACGCGGCGGCCCAGCTCCTTGATGAGCTTGCGTGAGACGCGGTTGTCGAGCGCTCGGTCGGGCAGCCTCGAGAACCATCGCATCCAGCGGAACGGCGAGCGCGCGGGATCGTAATAGAGCAGGTTCCAATGACCCGTCTGGGCCGGATTGAGACCGGTCAGGATGGTCGGGATCGCGCCCGAGCTGAAACCCAGCACGGTTCGGAGCGCCTTGCGAACCGGCAACTCCGAGTTCAGGAACGGCCGGTCCTTGATAACTTCCCAGCCGAGCGCGTCGATCAAAACGAAGACCCGGATGCGCCGCGCGCGCCGGCCAGCCGGAGCCACGCTGAGCTGATGAACGGCGCCGTTGGTTCCCATTATGGAATCGAGCGCACGAGTCGCGGGCCGAGGCAATTCGCGACCGCCAGCGGCAGGCGCTTCCAGAGCTCGACGGCGAGCCTGAATTTGGCGTTATCGGGGCGAAGCTGAGGCATCGAGGCGCCCGGCGCCAGCCAATAGTACCAATGCAGCGGGCGCTCGATCGGTTCCCAGTGGCGTTTGAATTCGTAGGTGCCGCTGCCGCGCGAGCAGCGGCCCAGGTCGATTTTGCGGAAGCCGTCCGCGATCGCCTGCTGGATAAAGCTCCAGTACATGAGGACCTGCGAATATTTCTTGCGCGATTGCGGGAGCGAGGCTGACCACGGGAGCTGAAGGGTACGTTGATTGGCGGTCAGAAACGCGGCGGCGACCGGCGTCGCGCCGTCCCACAGGCTCACGATCCGGATCCGGTCGGGCAGTCGGCGGATCTGATTTTCAAAAAATTCGCGCGCATAAACCGGCGTGCCGAGATTGCGCATGTTGGCCGCGAAGAGTTGATAGAAGGTCGGCACCGCCTCCAGACCGCCCCACTCCGCGCGCAAGTTATGCTTCTGACCCTGGCGAATCTTGTTGCGCATCCCGGAGCTGAGCCGCTTCCAGTATTCGATCCGCAGTATCAGGCAGTTGAATTTCCATCGTCACTTTGAAGCAGGCGCTTTGCCAGGACATCGGGCATGCGTCGCCCTGACGCAGTTCGATATGGCGGGCGCCCAGGTCGCGGCCGAGCTCGGCCGCGCGCGCGAGCAGGCTTTCGCGTACTTCGTCGGTATCGGCCAGGATGCCGCCGTAGCTGAAGAACGGAATCGAGACCAGCGAAGTTGCCGAACAGCCGGCTGCGCATCGAGACCAGCGGCAGGACGCCGCGAATGGTCCCGCCGTCGAGCGCGGCGAGATAGTGCGGGCGATGACCGAAGGTCTCCTCGATAACCTCGCGCCAAACCCATCGATGGCACACGCTCTCCGGCGCCGCGGCCTGCACGTAGGCATCCCAGGCTTCGCGATGCTCGGTGAGACTCGACCTTCATAGCGCGGCGCTACGCCAGTGTGCCTGCGGCTCGAATCGCGGCCGGAGCCATCTCGTAGGCGAGGTCAGCCAGGGTGGTGAAATCGCGGGTCGCCAGCAGCTCCCGCAATTTGGCTTCGGTCGTGTCGAGATTCACGTAACTTTTGAAACGCCTCCAGCCATTCATCGACAGGCGCGGCTGCGCCGGGTCGATCTCGCGCGGATGAATGTAGAAAATCGCGGGCCGGCCCTGGCGCAATACGCGGGCGGTCATCCGCTGGATCACCGACAGCGGGAACAGCCGCAGATATCCGCCGCCGAAGAAGCAGAACGGCCGGCCCAGCACTTTCTCGATCGTCATCGGGAACTCCAGCAACGTTCCGCCCGGGCCGGTGAAGAAAATAAGGCGAATACTGCCCGTTCTGCCATCCGCCATGAGCGCGACGGGCCGGAAATACCGAAGCGTCGTAGACATAGCCCGCGCGCAACAGTTCGTCGAAGACCCAACTGTTGTGGTCGGAAACGGAAAATCCCGCTGCGCGATAGCCTAGCACGCGGCGTCCCGAGATTTGCTCGATAACGTCCTTGGCCATCGCCGCGTCCGCATAGAACTCGGCCGGCGTCAATTCGTAAGCCAGGCGATGCGCCCATCCGTGCGAGGCGATCTCATGACCCCGCTTCACCGCCGCAGTCACGAGTCCCGGATAGCGCTGTGCGATCCAGCCGAGAAAGAAGCAGGTGCAGCGCACGCCGTTTTCGGCGGCAAGATCAAGCAGGCGCAGGAAATTGTGCTCCACGCGCGAGGGGAGATGCTCCCAGGCGTCGGGCGGCGGCGCGGCGGGCAGGTCGAGGATGTGGAACCAGTCCTCGACATCGATGGAGAGTACGCAGTGGCTATTGATCGGCTTCACGATATTCACCTGTCGGCGCGCCCGGGAAAGTCACGCTGGACGGACCACGTGACAAAGTAGGAATCTCCCAGAACGTCGAAGCGCCGCCCGAGAAGAGTTCGCCCACCCCCACCAGCGCACCCATCACGCCCAGCACCACGTAAAACGGAACTGCGAGCGGGCTAGCGGCCGGACGCCCGCGATCGCGCGGGCCAGTCCCGCCGCGGCCAACCCATAGAAGACGCCCTGCAGGCCAGCGCGGCCGCGAAGCCGAGCGAGTTGCGGGCCAGCACGGCCGAAGCGCCCAGCATCATCAGCATCGGCATCAGCGAGAGCCAGCGCAGCAGCTTATGCGAGACGAACTGCCATCCGCGTATGCCGCTGAAGACGCCGCGCAGCCTGAGCATCGCGCGCATGCCCTGCGCGCACATCCGGCGGCGGCGCTTGAATTCCTCGGAGCGGCGCGGTGGTGTCACGCTCAAAGCACGATCGCCGCGGGCTCGTGCGATGATCCAGTAGCCCGCCGCGCCGACCCGCATCGGCAATTCGAGGTCGTTGGCCAGGTCGGGGCTGAGGCGATGGAAGAGTGCGGCGCGCATACAGAAGATGGCGCCGTCACAGACCAGCACCGAGCCGATGCGGTTCTCCAGCCGTTTGAGGGTCGATCTCATAGCCCCAGTAGGCGCCGGCGCCGCCGGCGATCGGCTTTCCGTTTCGTCGATCGGCTGCGAATCGCCCGTGACGCAGCCGACCCGCGGGTCGGCGAAATGGCGGACCATCAGGCGCAGCGCGGGCGGCCCAATATGCGCGTTGGCATCGGTGAAGAACAGAATCTCGCCGCGCGCCAGCTCGGCCAGACGGTTCAGCGCGCGCGCCTTGCCGCCCCGCCGCTCCATCCGGATCAGGTGACGCGCGGGTCGCCAGTGCGGCGGACGATTTCATCGGTCGCGTCGTCGGAGGCGTCGGACGCCGACCAGGATCTCGAGCTTGTCCGCCGGATAATCCCAGGCCAGCGTCTCGGCGATCTTCCAGCCGATGTCCTGCTCTTCGTTGCGCGCGGCGATCAGCACCGAGACCGAGGGCTGGAGCCGCCCGGCAATGAGCGGTCGCACGCGTTTGCGCAGCGCCACCAGCGCCAGCAGCAGCGGATAACCGGCGTACACGTAGGCGATCCACAGAACGCCCAGCATAAATATGACCGTCATCGGCATGTCTTTGGGCATGTTTTTTCGGGAGCGAACTGAATCGTAACAGGCGGCGCGCGAGCGCGAGACCCGACCAGAATCGCAGTTAGCAGTCCCTACAGGTTGTAGAGAGTCACTGAAGCGGACTGCGCGCGGCGCGCTGCAGAGCGAACAAGCGGGGCAACGGGATGACGACCGAGGCCACCAGCGCCGCCGCGGTGCCGTTCACGCCAAACACCGCAGTCAGCGGAACTACCAGGATCGCAAGGATCGCGGCGCTCAGCAGGCTGATCTTGAACGCGGCCGCCGGCGCATTGAGGCCGTCGAGACACTGGACGCCCACGGCGACCAACCCGCCAAAGATTCCGAATACGCAGAGCAGGCGCAGCGGCGCCAGCGCGCCCAGCCATTTGGCTCCCACGGTCAGCGAAATCAACGGCGCGCCCCATCCCCAGATCGCCGCGGCGTAGAGGATTTTTACCGGACAAGACTACCACCGCATTTGCCGTCCAAAGGAGCCAGAATCAGAGACTCGCCCGGTCGAGCCGCCGAATGATCGGAAACAGCACCAGCCCGACCGCGTAAGCGATCTCGAAAGTCGGCAGATCGGCGACCCGAAATGCGAGTTGATATTCGCCGAGCTCGCTCGCACCGAGAAAGTGGCCGACCGCCAGACTGTCGAGTCTGCGCGCTGCGGTCTCGGCGAGGCGCCGCGCGCTGACCCATCCGCCGAACTGCAACAGATGACCGGCGCGCCGCGCGCTGAACGCCAGGCGCGGGCGGTAAGGAAAGTAGTAGTAGGTCAGCGCGCTGCGCGCGATCTGTGCGCCATAAATCGAGGCCATCAGGCCGCGCCAATCGTGCCACACCAAAATTCCGGCCAGTCCGCAGGCGAAACCGCCCGCGAGCTCGGCGAGGTTCAACACCAGCGAAACGCGAAAGTCGAGATTGCGGTAGATCTGCGCCGCGACCGCCGGACTAGCCAGGCCGGTCACGATCGAAAAGGGCGCGATCGCCACAAAGGCGACGGTCAAATCACCGATGCGGAAAAAGCGCGCGAGTGGTCCCGCCGCAGCGATCAGAATCAGCGCGATCAGCAGCCCGCGGGCAATCTCCACCGACCAGACCGTGTCCAGGTACTCGTGGATTTCCTCCTTGCGCGGCACGAGTGCGCGGGAGAAATTCAGATCCGCCACATTGTAGAGGATCACTTGAGCGACGGTCGCCGCGCCGAAGACCCCGAAGTCGAAGGGTTTGAGCAGCCGGGCGAAGACGACGTAACGGGCGGCGGCGCCCAGCGCCGAAACCAGGCGCGCGCTCCCGGCCCAGCCGAGGCTCGGCAGGAAGAGGGCCCAGAGCCCGACCGGAGGGATCGCGGCGGCGGCGGCGGCCGGGGCCTGAACCGGCTCGGATTGACCGGGCAGCTCCGCACCGGGGGCGAGCGAAACTGACTCGCCGCGTTCTCCCATTCAGATTTCCGTCATCGCGTCGGGTGATGGCACGGCTCCGTGGGGGCCTGCGCAAGCGTCCGCCCTCCCATGCTCGATACTTCGAGCGGACTCCCTGACCGACGCTGCCTCGAATTTCATCCCCACCGGCACCACTCACCAGCACCCATCAATGACTAAAGTTTCAGAAACACACCTGATATGCCGATCGGCGCCATGTCCGCGCTGGGGCTGTTGCCGCAGCACCGGTCATGACAGTTTCGACATCTCCCCGCTCGCAATTGGCTACCAAGGGCGTTTGGCCGCGCTCATCATCCAGCGCGGACTTTCAACCTGCCCGCTTCCGTACCATTACCCACTTGCTATACATACTCGATACTGAACTACCGCCAGCAAAGCCTAACCCTCCGAACGTCATTGCGCGCGCAGCGATGAGCCCGTCTCCGCGCCGGCGCCCGGCAGCAGGGAACGGCGCCCCGCCACCTCCGTGCCGTTTAGAATGATGTAGCGCTTGCCGTCGCGGCTCAGGATCTGCGCTCGAACCAGGTCGGCGAAGAGCCGGCTCGCCATCGGCCTCGAGCAGCCGATCATCTCGGCCCAATCCTCGTGCCCAAGCTCGAGCGCCAGCATGGTTCCGCGTGCGTCGCGGATTCCGAAGCGCGCCGCGACCTCGGAGAGCACGATTTCCAGGCGCTCACGATAGGAAAAGCTCAGCAGCGAGGCGTAGCGATATGTGACCCATGACCAGAAGGTGTTGGCCTGTTCCAGCAGCGTCACCAGCCCGGCGCTGTCGAGTCCCTGCAGCCGTTTGATCACGCGATGACGGAAGATCAACGCCACCATGCAGTTGGTGAGCGCCTCGGACTCGAAGATCTGGGTGCGCCGTCCCTTGTCGTCGACGAAATCGGCATAGCCGATCAGGTCGCCAGGACCGGCCAGTTGCAGCAGGAAGCGGCGCGAGTTGTTCGGCGCGCAGTAAACCTTGACCACGCCGTTAAGCACCAGCATCAGGACGTTGGCCGGCGCGCCCTGCAGGAACGGCCGGAAATTCCGGCCGTAGGGCACCACGATCGTCTCGTTGAGGAGGTCGGCGGTCATCTCGTCGGGCAGGCCCAGCCGTCCGAGCCGGGGCAGGAACCTGCTCCTGGAAGCGTCGGGCGCCCCGGTGGCCGCGCCCGTCGTGGTCCCACCGGCATGGAAAGGCCGGTTATTAGGCAGATTTCCGCCCGTCCCCATCCGATTGTCTACTACTTGTTATTGTATTTGTACTACTAGTTGTATATGTGCTGTTCATAGGTCTGTAATCAGCAAGTAATGCTCCCCTGTGGATTAAGTCAAGAGATTCTGTCTAGCTCCACAGCATCTTTCAAGATGACGAAGATTGGACTGATGCGTGTAGTTATGCCAAATAATGTCCTGTGACGGCGGAGCAGGTAGAAGAGTCGTGCAACACGCGAAGCAGTTGTTTCATCACCCGAATGCTCAGTTTGGACGCCCGCGGTGCCGGGCGATGAGGTCGGTGCCGATGACCGGAGTACGGAACAAGATTGCGAGCCGTGTTCAAGTTCGGCCCGGTCATTCATGGCGTGAAGTTGCGCCCGACCGGCTACTCCTATGCCAATCAGTAGGTAATTCTGGTTACACTTGCGGGGTAAATGGATCCCGCGGTGAGAATCTGATCATCGGTGGCAGCTAAACTTCAAGCCATGTTCAAAAGTTCCCGCAGACTTTTTTTGCTGAGCGCGATCGTCGCCGCCTGCCTGGCCGGTTGCAGCTCCGGTCAGAGCGTGCAGACCGCAATCGTCACGCATCAGCCAGTCACCGCCGGGCCCTACGTGATCGCGCCCGACGACCAGATCGAAGTGATCGTATGGAAGCAGCGTGAGGTGTCCGGAAAAGTGGTCGTGGCGCAGGACGGCACGATCACCGTACCGTTGGCCGGACGAATCACGGCCGCGGGACTGACCAGCGATGAGTTACAGCAGGAAGTGACCCACCGGCTCACGGCCTTCATCGACGCGCCCAACGTGACGGTGCGGGTGGCGGACGCACGCAGCCAGACGGTTTATATCACCGGCGAAGTGCAGAAGCCGGGCGCGCTGCGCCTGCGTCCCGGCGAAGTGCTGTCGCAGGCGCTGGCCGAAGCCGGGGGATTCACCGAGTTTGCGGCCCTGGGCAAGATTCGGATCACGCGCCGCAGCCCGACCCAGACGGAGCAAATCAGCGTGGACTACAACCTCGTGCAGAGCGGCCGGGATTTATCCGGCGACGTCCCACTCATGGCCGGGGACGTGGTCCATGTGCCCTGAGGCGGACGCGTATCAATGAAGAAGCCGGGGAATTGCCTGACTGTAGCGATCGCAGGTGTAATAGTAGCATTCTGCGGCAGCCAAACCCGGGCCGACGACCGCCTCGAGCTGTGGCCGCTGCTGTCTCTGACCGGCCAGTACACCGACAATCTGGATTTTTCGTCCGTGAACGCCAGAAGCGACGAGTTGGGCACCGCAGTCGGGGGCGGGAGTTTGGCCTTCACAAATCCTGACCGGCGTGTGAAACTTGATTATCTCACGGATGCTCAGGCCTACGTCGAGCATCCCGACTTTGACCAGGCCGGGCGGGATCAGTACGTGGATTTCAGCGACCACGAGCGTTTTTTGGCCGACACCGCGCTTGAGCTGGACGACACGTTCATCAAGGGGCGGCCGATCTTCGGCCAGTCGCTGATCGGCGGCGCGGGCCTCAGCTTGCAGCTCAGCCAGGCCCTCCTGCAGGAGAAATTCATTACCAATAGTTTCTATACGACTCTCACTCACGAATTCGGCGCCGATTTTGCCGCGACCTTTGGGGCCCATCAGAATCTCTATTCGTTCAGCTCGGCGGTCAACGACGAATCCTACAACCAGGGCGGAAGTATTACTTTTTCGGACCGCCTGGGCCGGAGCTATCACGCGCTGTTCGGCTATGATTTCGAGGACTTCCGCTTTTCGTCCAGTCCCCGCACCGATACCCACGCACCATTTGCAGGTCTTGCGTACGATCTGACGCCGGAGCTGGAGCTGACCGCCCAGGGCGGACCGTTGATCGTGCAGACCGCTTCTGAAGTCCGGGTCGAGGGCGGCTACTCCGCGGCGATCAACTATCATGGCGAACGGATGCAGGCGGTGCTCAACAGCGCGCGCCAGGAGAGTACGACCGCGGGTTTCGGCGGCGCCGCGATCAACCAGTCAGTCAGCGGCTCGATGGTTTACGCGCTGTCGCGCCGGAGCAACGCGTTCGTCAACACGAGCTACTCGGAACTGAGCGCGGGCCGCGACAGCTCGGACATCCTGAGCTGGAGCGCGGGTATCGACTATCGAATCGTGCGCGCGATTACGGTCTACGCTCAGTATCTCGGGTTTCGGACTACCACCGTGGGTTCGCCTGCGGTTCTGACCGACGTGGCTGCCGTGGGGCTGAGGCTCACTCCCGAGCCTTGGCGATGGGTCTGGTGATGGACGGTCTTCAAGTCGTCAGTCTGCGTCCCTACCTCGACGTGCTCTACCGGCATCGTCTCGGGGCGGTTTGCGCGCTGGCGATCGGCCTTGGGATCACCGCTTTCCTGATCACCATCCTCCCCGATGTGTACGTCTCCTCGACCCTGGTGCTAATCGAGCAGCAAACGGTGGCGCCGTCATCGGCTTCCGCGCCGCCCGTCCCCGACCCCGTCGCCAGAGTCAACGCGCTCACCGACGAAGCGCTAAGCCGGACCCGGCTCGCGGAGATTGTCCGCCAACTGAATCTGTATCCGGATGCGCGCGCGGCCGGCGCGCCGATCGACCTGGTGGCGGATCGCATGCGCCGGCACATCCTGGTCGAGCTGAATAACAAGGACGATTCCGAGCGGCCCACTTCCTTCCGGATCACGTTTGAATATCCCGACGCGGCGATCGTGCAACAGACCACGGCCCGTCTCGCCCAGACTTATATTGACGAGGACCTTGGCGAACGGTCGCATCAGGCGGAGTCGGCCAGCGCGTTTCTCGGCGATCAGGTCGCCGCCGCCCAGGCCAAGGTGCGTCACAAGGCGGACGAGATCGAAGCCTATAAGATGCGCTATCAAGGCGCACTGCCCGAGCAATTGGAGGACGATTTCCGCCAGCTCGATCGCCTGCAGGAGCAGGTGAACACTATCGACGAAACGCTCAAGAGCGTGAAGCAGGCGTCGCCCGAGACCAAGCTCCAGGAATTGGAGACGCGCTTGACAACCATGCGGGCGCAGTACAGCGAGGCGCATCCCGACGTGCAGGCGCTACGCGCCCAGATTGAAGCGCTCCAGCTCGCGCAGCGCGAGGCCAGCCGCGCCGGCTCGCCGGGCGACGCGGCCGACAAGGAGGACGCCGGCGGGACGCGGGCGCTCCGCGCGCAGAAGCAGGCACTACAGCAGCAGATGGAGCGCCTGCACGAGGAAATCGCGGAAGCCCCGACCCGCGAACAGGAACTGGGAGTCCTGAACCGCGAGTATGATGTGCTCGGCAAGGACTACGAGCAGTTGCTCCATAAGCAGTTGGACGCCCAGGTCGCGGCGCGGCTCGAGCAGAGCCAGGGCGGAGCGCATCTGCAGGTCTTGGAGGCGGCCGAGCTGCCCCTGCATCCGACGCGGCCCAACCGGTTCGCGATCGTGGCGCTGGGCGCCATCTTCAGCGTAGCAGCGGCGCTGCTGCTGCCGTTCGCGCTGTTCTTTACCGACACTTCTTTCAAGGATCCCGACGAGCTGGGCAAGGCGTACGGCCTGCCGGTGCTGGTCGCCATTCCACTGGTTGCCGAGGTAAGCGGGCGCAGCGATTGGCTGCGGGCCGGAATTCGCGCCGCGACCGTTTCATGCGTGACGCTGGGCGTGGCGTTGGCGGCGGTCTGGATTTACGCCACCCGGTTTTTCTAGGCGAGCATCTGATGTTGTACGAAAGCTTTTATGGTCTTGAGCGCGAGCCCTTCAGCCTCTCGCCGGACCCGGCTTTCCTTTACCTGACCGCCGATGGCGCCGAGGCTTTCGCGCAATTGATCTATGCGATCGAATCGCGCAAAGGCTTCGCCGTGCTCACTGGCGAAGTCGGAACCGGCAAGACGATGCTGCTGCGGGCGCTGCTCGAAGCGGTCGGGCCTAACGTGCGAACCGCCTACCAGATCAATCCGCCGCGGACTCGCGCGGAGCTCTATGCCGGGTTGGCCGCGGAATTCGATCTGCGTCTGGAGAGCCCGGAGACTTGGGGGCTGACGCTGCAGCGCTATCTGATCGATGCCCACGACCACGGCGTGATCGTGGTCGCGCTGTTTGATGAGGCCCAGGCGCTCTCACCGGAAGTGCTCGACGAGATTCGCCTGCTGACCAATCTCGAGACCGCGAGCGTCAAGCTGCTGCAGGTGATTCTGGCCGGGCAACCTGAGCTCGACGTGATGCTCGAGTCCAATGCGCTGCGCGCGTTGCGGCAGCGAATCGTGATGCGGCATCAGCTCCAGCCGCTGGGAAGCTGGGAAACCGTCGAGTATATCGCGCGGCGGATGCGCGTGGCGGGCGCCGATCTGCTGCCCTTCGACGGCCAGGCCTGCGTCGCGATCTATCGGTACTCACGCGGCATTCCGCGCCTGATCAACTTGCTGTGCGACAACAGCCTGGTTACCGGCTACGCGGCGAATCAGCCGCTGATCGACGCCGCGATTGTCGAGTCGGCGGCGCACGACGCGCAACTCAGCGCGCTGGCCGGCCGCGACGACGAGCGGAGTCGACTCAGCGCGCCGCCGGCGGACGCCGCTGGCGCGGATTTTGGCGAGCGGCGGTTACGCTGGCGGTGGTCGCGGCGGTTTCATCGGCCGTGCTGCTCAAGTCATATCCTGAACGCCTGCGCACGCTTATCTATCATGTCGAGTCGCTGATTGGGGCTGATTCGGCCACCGACAATCAACCGCTGCCGCCCAGGTTCGGCCGCGGCGGACACAGTGGGATCGACCGGCTGACCCGGGCGGTGATCGAGCGATGAGTCACGTTTACGAAGCCTTGCGCAAGGCCGAGAAGGAACAGTTGGCGTCGGGCCGCACGCAGCCGTCCGGCCGGAACTGGACCCGCGTCCAACCGCCCACTTCGATCGAGGCGGTGGAGTTCGCGCCGCGCGTGCCGGCCGGCCCGGCCGACGCTCCCGCCCAAGTCGTGGGGGTAGGTTCCTACGGCCGGGCCAACGATGAATTCCAGGTGCTGGCCTCCCATCTTCAGGGACTGAGTGAAAAGCATAGTCAAATCGTATTGATCACCAGCGCTTCGCCCGCCGAGGGCAAGAGCTTCGTGAGCCTCAATCTCGCGATCAGTCTGGCCAAGACCGGCAACCGCGTGCTGCTGGTCGATGGCGATCTCCGGACGCCGCGCTTGCACCGCGCGTTCAATCTCACGCCGCTGCGCGGTCTGGCGGGCTTTCTGCTCGACCACGACCCGCTCGAATCCTGTTTGCACGAGACCGGGATTGCGGGACTGACTATTGCTCCCGCGGGCCGGCAGGTGGCTTCCGGTTCGGAAGTTCTTGCGAGCCCGCGGACGCGCGAATTTATCGCAGAGGTCCGCGCCGCCGATCGCTGGGACTACATCCTGCTTGATTCGGCGCCGGTGCTGGCGGCGTCAGAGACGCAGATCCTGGCGCGCCTGGTGGACGCGTTGCTGTTCGTGGTAGCCGCGAATCAGACCCCGCGCAGCGCGGTTGCGCGCTCGCTGGAACTGCTCAAGGCGACGCCCCTGCTCGGCCTGGTCTTCAATCGCTTCGATCCGCCTTATTCGCACCGGGTCGATTATGGCTATGGCTATGGCTACGGATATGGAGATGGCAACCATGGCCGCGGCGGCCGGGCTTGAGCGCGGCAGTGGCGAGGTCAAAAAGGGTGCTATTTTGCACCGCCGGGAGTGAAGTTCTCGATAAATCCGGTGCTACAAATTCGTCGCGGCCACGTAGGTATGACGTATTGCAGTTAAGCGGGAGGCTGACTTAAGGTCATTTTTTACACCAACTTGATAACCCGGTGCTGCGGCGCTGACCACCTCACGTTCTGGGGGAGATGAACGGCGACCTGAAAATCCTTGCGACCCCGCTGTTGGCCTTCGTGGTGGCAGCGGTCAGCTTTGTTCCGGTGCGGCGGCTGGCGTTGCGCTTCGATGCGGTCGCCTATCCGGGGCCCGATTCGCGCCACAGCGCGGCCACGCCGTACTTCGGCGGGCTCTCCATAATCGGGGCAACCCTGGCTGCGCTGGCGGTGGAAGGAAACCTGCCGTGGTGGCTGGCGCTGGGTGCGCTCGCGATGCTGGCCGTCGGCGCCGTCGACGACGCTATCGAGCTGTCGCCGCGGCAGAAGCTCGGCGCCAACCTGGTCGTCGCCCTGGTGCTGGTGGCGATGGTACCGGGGTTCGGGCTCGCGCCGTGGCCGCTCGTCGACGCGGCGCTGGCGATTTTCTGGCTGCTCTCGACTACCAACGCGTTCAATCTAATCGACGGGCTCGACGGGCTGGCCGCCGGAATCGGGATAATCGCGGCGGTCGCGATCGCCGCCACCGCGCTGCTGCATCATGACACCGCGCTGGCCGGATTGAGTCTCGCTCTGGCGGGTGCGCTAGCCGGTTTCCTGATGTTCAATTTTCACCCGGCCTCGATCTTCATGGGCGACGGCGGCGCGTTGCCCGCCGGTCTGCTGCTCGGCGTTTTGTCGCTGCGCGCCGCGGGCCTGGCGGGCAACTCGCGGCTCACGATCTACGTCTTCCCGATGCTCGTGATGCTCGTGCCGCTGCTCGACACCGCGATCGTGAGCGTGACGCGCCTGGCCACCGGGCGCGGAATTTCGCGCCGCGGACGCGATCACTCGCATGATCGCCTGCTCGCGCTCGGCTTGACCGACGAGCGCGCGGTCGTGCTGTGCTGGGCGGTGGCCGCGTGCGGTGCATTCTGCGCGGTCGAGGGCGCGATGCTGCCGCATCGCTACCTGGTGACGATCCTGCCCCTGATGGCGCTGGTGGTCGCCGCGGCTGGATTGTTCATGATGGATCTGACTTTCGATTCGGAGCCGCCGGGAATCGCCTCCGGCTATCTGCCGCGGCTCGCGCAGCTCGTTCTGCACGTGAGCTACAAGTGGCGGCTGGTCGATGTCGCGCTGGACGGGATTCTGATCACGGCCGCGTACTTCGGCGCCTTTCTCATTCGGCTGGATTTCAGGATCGACGATCGGACGGCCACGGCGCTGATCCACGGCCTGCCGTGGGTGATGCTCGCGAGCTATCCCGCGTTCTCGGTGACCGGGGTCTATCGCGTGATCTGGCGCTACGCCGGGCTGTCGAGTGTGCTCCGCTTCGCCGCCGCGGCGGTGCTGGCTACGGTTCTGCTCGCCGCGCTCTCGGCGCTGCGGCCGGTGGCCGTGAGCGGCTCGGTCCTGATCCTGTTCGCGATGCTGACCTTCAACCTGCTGGTCCTGAGCCGCTTGTCGTTTCGAAATCCTGCGCGCCGGCATCCGCCATCTGGTCCTCAACGACCGGCGCGTCTTGATTGTCGGCGCCGGAAGCCTCGGCGAAGCTGCGGCCCGCAGCCTGGCGGATGATCGGCTGCCGGCACAGCGGCTGGTCGGCTTCGTTGACGATGACGGCTTCAAGCGCGGCAAGTTGCTCGACGGCCGGCCGGTGCTGGGTTCGCTCGACGATTTGCCGCAGATTTACGCCGCGACCGGCTTCAACCGGATCCTGATCGCCGATGATTCACTCGCCGAGGAACGCCTGTCGTTGGTGTGGTCGCTCGCGCATGATCAGAGCAGCGAAGGGCCGGGTATCGAAATTCGGGTGTTCTCGATGGAAACCTCCGACCCCGAATCCGACGAGCGAAACGAACGGCTGTTGAGACTCGCCACCCGCCCGGAATTGCGCCGCACGAAATCGCTGACGGACGCCGATCGCCGGCCGACAGCGCCGCGCGCCTCCCGCGGCTAACGCGACGCGAGCCGCTCTCCCAGCGCGGCCGGCGGCGCCGGATCACTGCCCAGCACGCGGCGATGCACGCTCGGTTGCTCCATGCACAAATACAGTGGCGCGGTCCGCGCGACTGACTTGATTCGCGCGCTGAGCGCGCGGTAGAGCCCGACGCGCAGCGGCGCGAATGCGCGATAGCGGCCGTCAGACGACAGCACCTCCTCGCCCAGCAGCATCCGGTCGTCGGGAAAGCGCTCGCGGGCGGTGGTGCGTAAGCCCGGCGTCATCCGCAGCGTGCCCAGGCTGAAGAACGCGATCCGATCGGACGCGACCGAATCGAACAGCTCATCGAGCAGCTCGGCGTAATCGCGCTCGGCGTCCGGGTAGGCGATTATCGGATCGAGATGGAACCCGACCTGGTAGCCGGCTTCGAGCACGCGCCGCGCGCTCGCGATTCGCGCGGCCGGCGGGGCGGTACGATGCTCCGAGCTGCGGAAGACCGCCCCGGGCGACAGCGTCCACGAAACGATCGTATGGCCGCGCGGGTCGATCTCGAGCAGGTTGTCGATCTCGTCGGTCTTGGTCTTGAGTTCGAGCGTCAGCCGGTCGCGCGCGGCGCAGAATTCGACCAGGTCGCGGCTGAGCGCCGTGATTCGGTCGAAGGCGAGCGAATCGGCCAACTCGCCGGTGCCGATCCGGAAGTGGCGTCCCGGGGCGCGAAGCGCGAGCCGCTCCAGCTCCTCCAGCGCAGCGCCGTAGTTGGCGTAAACCTGAAAGCCCGGGTTGCCGGCCAGATGCTCCTGCAGGAAGCAGTAGCTGCAATCCATCGGGCAGTTCGACGCCAGCGTCAGCACCAGATAGCCGCAGCACGCAAACTCCGCCGAGCCCGCCGGGCACGCCATCAGGAACGGGCCCTTGCGATTCATCACGACCATCCGGCGCTTCCCCGCGCCAAACGGATCACGCAGGCCCGCGCGCGGCAGCGTCGCCTCGCGGCCCTCAGCCACGTAGCTCACGGGCAGGGCGGCAGGTATCGCGGCCAGCACGCGCCGGGCAAGCGCAGATGATCGGCAGCCCTCCTCGATAACTATTTCGTCCAGCTCGAAGTTCATTCGCCTACCGGCTCATCTTCGCCGCCGCCGCCAATCGAATCCACCAGCGCGGCAAGCTGCGCGCGGCTTAAGTGCAACGCCTCGATCAGCCGCGTCAGTTCCGCGCCGTCCCGCGCCTCCAGCTCGATTCTGATCTGATCGGAGTTCAAATCCTTTGGCAAGGAGATCGTTATCCCGCGCGGCAGGCCCAGTTGCGCAATCGCGGCTTCGAGCCGGCGTGCCGCTTCAGTCAGGCGCGGATAGCGCATCGCCTTGAGCGCGGCGAGAAACGCGCTCGCCCGCGCCGGCGCCGACCCGGAACCTTTGATTGCCCGCGCGATCGGATCACGCGCCAGAATCGACTCAATGGAGCATCCCTCGCGCGTCGCGATTTCCTGGAGCATCCTCAACGCAGTAACCATCGCCCCGGTCGAAAGCCGGAGCGCGCGCGCGACCCGAAGCAGCGCGCAACGATCGGCCTCGCCCATCGCGAGCCATCGCTCGAGATGCTTCTCCGGCAGCCTATGCTCAGCCGCCCAGGCTCGAATATCGCCGACGGTGTCGGTCACGTGCGCACTCGCGATTCACAGACTCGTTCGCCGGCTCTGAAACCGCAAGCATCCGAGGCGCCAGCCGGGCGTGGCGGCCGGGACGAGACGCCCCGTACAGGTCCGGCGAACTAAACCAGTGCCCTCTTTTTCACGCCTTGGCCGGGCCACCTTGCGGCTTCGCGCCCTACAATTCTCGGGCTGAGAAGCGGTAGCCGTCACCGTGCAGCTAGCACTCAGGTTCCGTGTTGTGGGAATCGCGCCGCAACGATCGAATAAAATTGGGGAAAGAGCGCATAAAATCTAACGGATGGGCCGACATTTTGAGCCCGCGCGCTGTTGCGGTGCGTTATAGGCATGAAGTCGTGCGTGGGATTCTGGAAACCGAAGCGCTCGCTGGTCAGGTCCCGCGTTTCCGACTGCGCGTAGTGCCACACCACCGCCGCGCGGACCGACTCGGACTCGTTGTCGGTCGAGCGATGCATCAGGTCGCTGTGGAAAACGAGGACGTCGCCCGGCTCCGCCAGTATCGGAGCCGAGTTCGACATATCGTGATCGACAATCTCTTCGTAGCCATTGAGCGCGAACTCGCGCTGGTCGTGGACGCGCCCCCAAAACGCAAGAAGGCTCCCCAGGGGCCTTCTTGCGTTTCGCGCCGATGTAATTTTACTCCGGCCAGTAATGTGATTTTGCTCCAACCTTGACAGGATTCCCCTTTTAAACGCGATCATATATTTTTTATCGTGTTTAAGGGCAAGCCCCGGCAGTTCCGCGCTAAGTAGTATTATCTGTCGAACAATGGAAGACGTGAAAGCGAAGTTGAAGATGTCCCCTCTAGCGGATAAGGCAGGATATGCCTACGCCCGAGTGATGAGGTCTCCCCGGTTAGCCTCGGCCCTACTTGTAACCCTCCTCGTATGCGAGTTTGGGGTTCTGCTTCTCAAGGCGAGCAGAAAGCTTTTTTGGTACGACGAACTCCTAACATTTCATGTTTCAAATCTTCATCCATTTTCCCTTCTTTGGAAAGCGCTCCAGGCAGGCGTAGATGGGATGCCTCCCGGGTACTACGTACTCGTCCAGCTCGCGAGGAGACTCCCCGGTGACCCTCTCGTCACCCTCCGTTTGCCTTCTATCCTTGGGTACCTTCTAAGTTTGCTGGGGGTCTATTGGTTTGTGCGGAGAGCGATGCCAGCGGTTGCCGGCCTGGCGGCTGTGCTTTTGATAACGCTGTCTCCGTTCCGCGAGTACGCCCTGGAGGCGCGATCTTACACTTTGCTGGTCGGTTTCCTCGCGATATCCGCCGTCCTCTGGCAGAGGATCGACGCGAAGTGGTTCATGACGCCACTGTTCGCACTATTCCTAACCTTGGCTGTTTCCTGTCACCATCTTGCCGTCGTCGTAGTTTCATCCTTCGGCGTCGCTGAACTCACCTGGAGCCTCTTGTCGCGTCGGATCCGGTGGGGGGTTTGGGCCGCCTGTCTGTTGGCGACGTCCCCGTTTTTTCTGGGTCTTCCGCTCCTTCTGCATATGCGTGACCTCTTCGGCAAGAACTTCTGGGCGCGACCGAGTTGGGGCACAGCGATCTCGACTTATACAAGCTACCTGGGGCTTGCCTACAACCCGGCTTTTGTTCTGATCCTCTTCTTCGGACTGGTGGTTGGTGACTCGCTGCTGCGGGTGATGCGGCAGCCAGGCGAGGGAACGCCCGAGGGTGATTTCTCTCTACCGGAGATCATCCTTGTCAGCGGCTTTCTGTTTTACCCGGTTTTGCTGGTCGTGTTTACGAAGCTTCTGGGGGGCGGCTACACCGAGCGATACGGATGGCCGGCAATACTGGGCCTGGTTTTGGGATCAGTGTATTTGGTTCGAACTGTTTGGCTCAAATCCTCTTCCGCCTATCTCCTGGCGGCCTTACTGATTGCTTTCGCTCATCAAGGCGAAAAAGATTGCCGGACGCTATACAAGGCGGGCTCAACCAGAGTGGATGAACGTTGGACCAAGCTGGCGGAACTCAGTCGCGAGGAACCCAATATCCCGGTCGTGATTGGCAGTCCGCTGGCATACTTAGAGGCTGCTGAGTACGCTCCTCCCGAACTGCGAGCGAACCGGCTCGTTCAGGTTGCCGATCCAGACCTGGCTACCCGCTTGATCGGTTGGGATTCGGGGGACAAGGCAATTCGCCTCCTCGCCCAGTTCATCCCCTTGCAAGTCGAAGATCCGGCTACGTTTCAGACGGCGCACCAGAGATTCATATTGTTCTCGGGAGACAATCCGGATTGGTTCACGCAGTATCTTGTCGAGGCGGGGTATCGTTTGAGACTGCTCTCAGAAGATGGTGATAACCAAATCTACATCGCAGAACGATGAGCGCGGAAAGGGTGCCTGATGAGAAGAGGACGAACGGTTCTTGTGACCGGCTCCTGCGGTCTAATCGGCTCGGAGGTGACGCGCTGGTTCGCCCGGCTGGGATTCTCGCATCACGGGAATCGACAGCAACCATCGAGCCGTCTTCTTCGGACCCGAGGGCGACACAAGCTGGGTGCTCGGGCAGTTGCAATCCGAGATTCCGGACTACCGCCACGTCGCGATCGATATCCGCGATCGCGAAGCGGTCCTGGCTCTCATGGAGGAACTGAAGCCGGACCTGATCATTCACACCGCGGCCCAGCCGTCGCATGATCGCGCCGCAGCGATCCCGTTTCTCGATTTCGAGGTGAATGCGTTGGGAACGCTTCACCTGCTCGAGGCGGCGCGCCGTTCTTGTCCCGAGTCGCCTTTCATTCACATGTCGACGAACAAGGTGTATGGGGACCGGCCTAACTCACTGCCGCTGGCCGAACTCGAAACACGCTGGGAGTATGCGGACCCCGCCTTTGAGAACGGCATCGCCGAGGATTTTTCGATCGACCAGAGCAAGCACTCCATCTTCGGCGCATCCAAGGTTGCGGCCGACATCATGGTGCAGGAGTACGGCCGCTATTTCGGGATGCCCACCTGCTGCCTGCGCGGCGGATGCCTCACCGGCCCGAATCACTCCGGCGTGGAGTTGCATGGATTCCTCAGCTATCTGGTGAAATGCAGCGTCGAAGGACGCGAGTACAAGGTCTTCGGATACAAAGGCAAACAGGTTCGCGACAACATCCATTCCGAGGATGTGGCCAGCTTCATGTATGAGTTCTCGAAGTCTCCGCGCGTTGCCGAGGTCTACAATCTTGGCGGCGGGAAATCCAACTCCTGCTCGATTCTCGAAGCGTTCCGCATGGCCGAGGACGTCACCGGTAAGAAAATGAACTGGCGCTACGTCGATGAAAACCGAATCGGCGACCACATCTGCTACTACAGCGATCTGCGGAAGATGAAAGCACACTACCCCGATTGGAAAATCGTCAAGACACTGCCGATGATCTTTGAGGAGATCGCCGCTAGTTGGAAACAGCGCCTGGCCGCTCGATGTCTTATGAGGATTCTCATTACCGGCGTGTGCGGATTCGTGGGAAGCACGCTCGCTGAATGCTTGCTCGAACGGGTGGAAGGCATCCGGGTAGCGGGCATCGACAACCTGATGCGTCCGGGTGCGGAAACGAACCGGGCGCGGATCGAAAGGCTAGGCGTCGAATTCATTCACGGGGACCTGAGATCCGCCAGCGACATCGCCGGTCTGCCCGCCTGCGAATGGGTGATCGACGCCGCTGCCAATCCCAGCGTGCTGGCCGGCCTTTCCGGCGCCGGAAGCAGCCGCCGGCTCTTCGAACATAACCTGGCCGCGATCGGCAACGTGCTCGAATACTGCCGTGAGCACAAAGCCGGGTTGTTACTGCTTAGCAGCAGCCGCGTGTACTCTATTCCTGCGCTCGCCGCCATCCCCCTGCGCGTGCAGGACCAAGCCTTCGCCTTAGACCGAGCCGCACTGCTGCCCCGCGGGCTAACCATGAACGGCGTCGGAGTGGACTTTTCCACCGCCGCGCCAGTTTCTCTCTACGGAGCCGCCAAGCTGGCCTCGGAAATCATGGCCCTCGAATATGGCGCGGCGTTCGATTTCCCGGTATGGATCACACGTTGCGGCGTGCTCGCTGGCGCAGGACAGTTCGGCACGCCGGCCCAGGGCATTTTCGCCTTTTGGGTGAACGCGCATCTGCGGCGCCGACCGCTTCGCTACATCGGATTCAACGGTGCCGGCTACCAGGCGCGGGACGCATTTCACCCTCGCGATCTCGCGGCCTTGATGGTCAGCGCAAATGCGCACGGCCCGCTCCGATGGACAACGCGTCTATACCGCCGGCGGCGGCCCCGCCAACACGATGTCGCTCGCGCAGCTCACCGCCTGGTGCGACGAACGCTTCGGGCGCCATGCTCCGGCCGTCGATCCGGAACCACGCATGTATGACATCCCGTGGATGGTCATGGACAACACCGAGGCTGCCAGGGATTTCGGCTGGCAAATCGAGATGTCTCTTCCCGCCATTCTCGAAGGCATCGCGCAACACGCCAACCACCATCCGGACTGGCTGGAGGTGAGCCGCGCATGAAATCGCCGCCGCCCGCCTCCCGCGAGCCGCTCCGGTTGCTCTCCGTGGTGATTCCGGCCCGGAACGAAGAAGGCTGCATCGCCGCCACCGTCGAGCACCTCCATCTCGAACTGCGCCTGCAGCGGATTCCCCACGAAATCGTGGTCGTCGACGATGGCAGCACGGACTCCACCTGGAGCCTGCTCCAGGAGATCCACACCCGCATCCCGGAATGCAGGCCGGTCCAAAACCTCGGCGACCACGGCTTCGGGCGCGCCATTACGTATGGATTCAATCACGTAACCGGGGACGCCGTGGTGGTGATGATGGCGGATGAATCCGACGACTGCCGCGATGTCGTCCGCTACTGGCAGATTCTGGGCCAGGGTTGGGACGCCGTTTTCGGCTCGCGCTTTGTTCGCGGCGGAGGCGTGATCGACTATCCCCGCCTCAAGCTCCTGATCAACCGCACTGGCGAACCTGTTCCTGCGCCTGCTGTTCGGCGTTCAACTTAACGACTTCACTAACGCCTTCAAGGCTTACCGGAGAACCGTGATCGAAGGCTGCCGCCCGTTCCTCTCGCCGCACTTCAACCTCACGGTGGAACTACCGCTGAAGACCATCGTGCGCGGATATTCCTGGACGGTGATGCCCATCACCTGGCGCAACCGGCGCGCCGGCGAATCGAAACTCAAGATCAAGGAGATGGGCAGCCGCTACCTGTTCATCGCCCTCTATTGCTGGCTGGAGAAGTACTTCAGCCGCGGCGATTACCGCGCGAAGTGACGCAAGCTGGGACAGGACTTCACCCACGATGCGACCTACTCCAGACGGACCTGAACTGCAGCGAATCTATGCCAGGCGTTTTACCGGTAAGACCGACTACCGGACCCAAGTGTGGAGGGTACTGGTGTCGTACTTCAGCCAGTGGTTCCCCAAAATGGGAACCGTGCTCGACCTTGGCGCCGGTTATTGCGAGTTCATCAACAATGCCACCGCCAGCGTGAAGTATGCCATGGACCTGAATCCAGATGTGCACAAACGGGCGGCGCAAGGAGTCACCGTCCTGCAGCAAGACTGCTCAGATCCGTGGCCGCTCCCGGAAGGACACCTCGACGCGGTCTTCACCAGTAACTTTCTGGAGCATCTGCCCGACAAAGCTGCCGTCAGCGGCGCATTGTCGAATGCATACCGGTGCCTGAAACCGGGGGGCCGCCTGATCGCCATGGGGCCGAACATTAAGTATCTTTCCGGCGCCTACTGGGATTTCTTCGATCACCATGTCGAACTGACCGAGTTGTCGCTGGCTGAGGCACTCTCGAATTGCGACTTCGAGATCGAAAAAGCAGTTGCGCGCTTTCTCCCCTATACAATGTCGCAGGGCCGCCGGTATCCGACGCGGGTCTTACGGCTATATCTCGCCGTGCCTGCAGCTTGGCCGATATTTGGAAAGCAGTTCCTGGTAATCGGACAAAAACCCTCGCAAACTGTAGATTCGGGCCGGTTGCGGTGAACGCTCCACGGCCTCATCCATGTATGGATGCCCGGCTCAAGGTGGGAAATACGCCGCGCACGGGTTGTGCTGGACGCGGCTCGGTGTCTGCCGCGGCCCTTCAACTCGAATCGCTGAAATCCAGTCCCGGTCGCGTCTTCTGGTGGGCCGTCCGAGATTCGAACTCGGGACCCGCTGATTAAGAGTCAGCTGCTCTGCCAACTGAGCTAACGGCCCACCGTCAAAGACGCTTCAAGAAGGTTGGGGTGAGTGAAGGGGATTGAACCCTCGACCACCGAGGCCACAACCCGGTGCTCTACCAACTGAGCTACACTCACCACTCGTCTCGTCACATGCGCTCCGGTCTCGAAGACCTGTCGACGCTCGTATGGCGCGCCAGAAGGGATTCGAACCCCTGACCCACGGCTTAGAAGGCCGTTGCTCTGTCCGCCTGAGCTACTGGCGCGAAATCGGGGCGAGCCGATTTGAACGGCCGACCCCCTGCTCCCAAGGCAGGTGCGCTACCATGCTGCGCTACGCCCCGAATCGATACGAATTAACATACGGCTTCAACGCACTCAACTCGATGGCCGACTTTTTGACGACAGGGCCGGCACCGCAGCCGGATAGTCACCGGCGAGACGCCGGCGCTACACAGAAGCAGAACCAGGATCCCGCCGGTCCGAGGCCGCCATCGCGACGAGCGCCGCTCGCAAATCGAGAGTCGCGATCGCATCTCGCAAAACTAAGCGGGAAGCCTGCACCGGGTGCGGAAACCGATGCGTCAGCTTCATACACAGTCGCAATTTGGAGAGCCTTGCGATCCGACCGGATCAACCCGGACGGATGTTTTGGCGGGCACAGGGATTGCTGCGCACTAATATGGTGCTGTTCTCTCCCCCGAGCAGCGCCTCTGTGACTGGCAGACGGGCCGGGTTGTTCTGGCGATCAGCTCCCTGCGGCAGCCCGGCCCCTCACGCCCAGTGACAGTTTCTTCTCCTGCCAGAGCGACTTGCGCGCGCAAGTCGCTCGTCTTTTTTGGGCCTGCGATCAGCCTTCAGGCTTCCGAAATTTCTTCAGGGGTTCGCTGCCGCGACCTTCACTTCCTGGGGACGACGTAGTTGCCCGGGTTCGCGAGCATCGATTGGCGGAGATCCGGATGAGCCGCCAGGAACTTGCCCAACTCGGGATATTTTTTGAGATAGTCTGAATCCCGCAGCCGGTGCGGATCGCCGCCAAGCTGTTGGACGATATCAGGATGCGCGTCGGCAAACTCGGCCCAGGTTTTGTGTAGGGTTTCGTCGCTGTCATTGAGCGTGGCCGGCTCGAAAACGATCGTCCGGTCGCCATTCGTGACGCTGCCCAACGGCGGCGCTTCCGTGCCCGCTGAACTCGCTGCGTTCTGGGCATATGAGGTAACTACGAATATCCCGACCATCATCAGAGCCATGGCCGAGGAATAGAGAATAGATAGTGCGTGGCGCATGGTTGTTAACCCCCAAACGTAAGTTCCCCTCGGCTATGATTAGCACAATCGGGCAGGCGCTCGAAGGATTTTTCTTGGCGGGCGATTCAGAGCAGGCGGCGCCGGACGAAGACTTCAGCCAGCAGCAGCAGAATCGCGATCGGGATCAGCGACGGCGCGGCGCTGCGATGGACCGCGATCGTCTTGCCGGAGCGCTGCACGACCTCCGCCGTGGGCGCGTCGAATGCTCCCTGGGTCTCGGTCGCGAGCCGGCGCAGCAGCTCGAGGTTCGGCGATCGGATTTTCAGTTCGGCGGCGTCGGCGGGCAGCGCGCCGACCACCGCGAACTGGCGGCTGAGCAGGGCCTGCTCGAGGTCGCCGTCCTTGCGCATCAGCGTGGCCGTGTACTTGCCGCGCGCGAGCGGACCGGTATCGCCGCGGTAGATCGATCCACCCAGCTGCGTCATCGCAACGTCGAAGGCTTTGTCGGGCGAGGTGATGCGGCAGGCCAGATTGGTCGCGGGCGCCGTGTCGGCCTTCTCCGCGACGATTCGCAATCCGCCGCCCGCAGCGTCGCTGATCCGCAGGCTGAACAGGCCCGCGTCACCGGGACGCGCGACCCAGTTGACGATCTGTGACCAGAACTCGGCGTAGCGATTCCATCGAATCCAGCTCAGCGAGGCCAGCGAATCGGGATCGCCGGTGAAGACCACGCTGCGGCCCAGCCCATACGGCCCACGTCGCCAGCAGCGGCAGCACTCTGGTCGCCGCGACGGATTCGCACCGGCACTTTGGCGCTGTCCTTGGCCGCGGTGGTGGCGAAAACTCGAGCGGCGGCATCTCTTCGGCCCTGATGCCGCTCAGGATCGCGCTAGGGCCCTCGGTACTCGAGCCGGACCTGCCCCTGCGCTTCGTGACCCATCGCGCGGCGCGTGAGCCGCGACCAGCAACTGCGGCAGCTTCTCGATATCCTCGACGCGATAGAAGATTCCGCCGGTGGCCTGGGCGAAATCTTCGAGCAGCCGCAGGTTGGCGAGGTCGGGGCCGATCCGGATGGTCGAGACCGGGATATGCTTGTCGGCGTAGTCGGCGATCAACGCGTCGTGATCGTGGTATTGGCGGTTGGTATCGCCGTCGGTCAGCAGAATCACCTGGCGCACGCGCGATTCCGCTGGCGAGAATCTCCTGCTCGGCGATCTCGAGCGCTTCCTTGAAATCGGTGCCGCCGCCCGGCTCCAGCCGCTCGATCCGTTTCTCCAGCGCGTCGCGATCGTCGCCGAGCGGGCGCAGGCGCGAGAGCACGTAGGGCTGCGAGTCGAACGCGATCACGCCCGCATAGTCGGTATCGTCGAGCTGGCGGAGCAGGGCGATCGCGGCCTGCTTGGCGTAGCGGATCCGTTCACCGTCGCGCACGGCCGGATAGCGCGAGTTGTAGCTCATCGAGTTGGAGCGATCGATACAGCAGGTAGATCGCGATCGGTTCGCGCGTGGGCGGCGGGGGCTGCGGCAGGAACTTGATCGGCAGCGCCTTTTCGAGCGCGCCGCCCTTGAAGCGCGTCGTCGCGCAGCGCTGTCGCCGGTGACGATCAGGCCGCCGCCGAAATCCGCGACGTAGCGATTGAGCGCCTGCTGCGCGCCCGCGGTCAGCCCGGCCGGGGCCGCGTCGGCGACGATCACGGCCTGGTAGGCGAGATAGCTCTCGGCCTGCTCGGGCAGATCCGCGCGGCGACGCCTGATCGACGCGATAGTTGCGCAGCTTGAGCGCGTTGATCGATGCTCTGCGGCGGGTCGGTAGAGATCACCAGCACGCGCGGCGCGGCAATCACCGAGACGCGGTCTCGGCGCGCGCATTCAGCGCCAGCAGCGGCGGCGGCAGATCCAGGTCGGCGCTGACCAGGTATGCGCCGGCCGAATCGATTCGATACGGCAGCTCGAAGCGATTGAGGCCCGGGCGCAGCGTGACGCTGCGGCCGCCGATCAAAACGCCGTCCTGCTTAAGCCTCAACCGGGCGACGACCGGATCAGGCGCTTCGCTCTGGATCGCGAGGCTGAACGCAAAGCTGGCCTGTTCGCGCACCGGATCGGGCGCGGTGAATTCGGTCAGCGCAACGCGCCGGGTCGCAGAGGGTGGCGGCGCGGCCGCATAGATCCTGACGCCGTCTTCGACCATCGCGGGCAGTTCGTCGGCCGCGTTGCCTTGAGTTTCAACGCCGTCGCTCAGGATCAGGAGCCGTTTCTCGAAGCCGCCTGGGAAAATTCCGCCCGCGGCCGTCATCGCGGCGGCAAGATCGGTCGCGCCCGGGTCCGGCGCGGAGGCGGGTGCTTCGAGGTCGCGCAAGCGCGAGCGGGCCTGCGATCTCGGGATCCGCGAAGGGCGTGACGAGGCGCGGGTCGCGGCCGAAGGCGAGCACGGCGAGGCGATCGCGCCGGTCCATCGCGCGCGCCAGCGCCGCGACTCGCGCGCGCGTCCAGTCGAGTTGATCGGGCGCGATCGAGCGCGAGCGGTCGACCGCGACGACCATCGCCATTCGCTGCGCCACCGTGCGCTGTGCGATCCGCAAGCCCGCCGCCATCACGACCAGCACCGCGAACAACAGAAGGCGCAGCGCGATCGCCACGCCGCCGGTCGCCCGCCGGCCGCGCCGGATCGCCACGATACCCGGCACCGCGACCAGCGGCGCGAGAATCAGCAGCCACAGGATCAGCGGCCGTTCAAACATGGCGCCAGCTCCAGCCCGCGGCGTTGCGCAGGATCAGCGCCGACTCGATCAGAAAGGCGATCAGCGCCAGCACGATCAAGGCGAAATCGAGCGGCTCGACCTCGGCCGGGCCGAGCGCGGCCAGGCCGGCGGCCGGCGGCCCGCGCCGGTATCGAGCCGTGCGGGAGCTATCGCCGTAAGATCAGACTCGTCAGCATCAAAGTAGTTCGCGTATACCGACGCTGAGCGGCCCGCGAATTCAACGGTGTAATGGCCCGCCTGTAGTGCGCGGAATTCGATCCGTCCGTAGCGATCGGCGCTGGCGCTGTGGCGCGCGCCGTCGGGCTCGGTGATAGTCGCCGAACCGGCGGCGGGCACGGCGACATAGCCGCCGGTGGAGACAATCTGTACGTCCGCGGGCTCGATCAATTGCTTGACGAGGTCGACGGTCATAATCAACGCGTCGAGCCGGTCGGGATCGAGCAGCAGATGGTCGCGCACGTCAAACGCGATCAGGCCGACCGCGCCGCCCTGATGGCGCCCGAACGCGACCAGCGGAATTGCTCCCGCGTTTTCCACCGGCGCTCCGCTGGCCAGCACTTCCATCCAGCCCGCAAGCGCGAACACCCGCGCCGGCCCCAAGTGCTGCAGGCCGGGAGAAATCACCCGCGCCGGCGCGACTCTCCAGCTCGGCCATCGCGACCGTGCCGCTGGACGGAAACTCGGGCCTGCCACGGCGGATAGATCAACAGGCGCGCCGCAGCCTTGATCCGGGGATCGTAGAAGTCATGCATCACGATGAGCGAGAGATCGGCTGGCGCGTCGGCGAGCTTGAACTTTGCGGGGTCGAGCGCGGTGATGACGAAGTTCTGGTTGACCGCCAGCAGCACCCGGGCAAGGTCGTCACGCACGCCGGCGTCGGGTGAGATGAGCAGCACGTTGTCGGAAGTAGCGTTGGGCGCGTAGGCCCAACGCTGGTTGTCGGCGGCGAGCGCGTCGTCGCTCTCGATCCGCGCGCTCACCAGACCGCCGCGCTCCAGAGGACCGAAAGGCACCACGACCTGCCCGCCCGGTTCGAGCATAACGGCCGTGTGCAGGATCTGCGTGCCGGCACTATCGATCGCGAGCTCGCAGAGCCGGGGACGCGGCGAAAAGTTGCGCAACACGCAATTGCCGGAAGCGCCGCGCACGGTGCCCGGATCGAGCGACACGATCGCGAGATTGTCGGTGCTAGTGCCGACCGGATGGAAGCGCAGCCGATCGGCGACTTGGGTGCCACCGATCTCGTCACCGGGCGGCAAGCGGTCGGCATACAGATCGATCGTATCGGCCTCGCGCGCGCGCATCAGGGCTGCGGACAGCGCGCCCGCGCGACTGCCGACCGCCAACGGCCTGAGCGCCGCGATCGCGGCGCGGATCGATTCGCGATTGGCGGTCTGGGTATGGATTACGCGGGCTTCGAGCGCGTAGCCGATTACGCTGAACGCGTCCCCGCCGGGCGCCTCTGCCACCGATGCCAGCGCCTGCGTGCCGGCCTGTTCGAGACGTGTGCCGGCGGCTTCGCGCGCGCCCATCGCGGCGCCCAGATCGAACACCAGCGCGTGGCGACGGACATGCTCGGGAGGCGCCGGCGCGCGCAGATAGAGTCCTGCCGCGGCCAGCGCGAGCGCGCCAAGCGCCAGCGTCTCGAGCCAGAACATCGGATCGACGCGCAGCACACGCGCGCTCGCAACCGGCGCCGGAACCTCGTCGAAGAGCATCAGGCTCGAAACGTCGATCGTCGGCCGCGAGCGCGCACGCAGATAGATAATCACCAGCGCGCCGAGGCTGGCCAGGTAAAGCAGGTTGAGGGGATTGAGCAGGCCCATCGCTACCTGAGCACCCCCAGCTTGGGGAATTCACGCTCGACAATTTCCTCGAATCGCGCGGCGCCGAACGCTGGCGAGCAGGATATCCCATGCGCCGTGCAGAACTCGCGCAGGCGCCCCGCGATCTGCTCGGCGCGAGCGCGACACGCGGCGGCCACCTGCGAGCCGAGGACGACGTCGCGAAACTGGCCGGTTTCGGAATCGCGCAGGCGATAGAGTCCCGGCGGGTACGTGCCGCTGCTTTCCCGCTCGCCCATCACGTGCACGGCTTTGACCTCGTGGCCCGCCGCAACCAGCCGCGTGAGCGCTTCTTCGTAGTCGAGCGAGCTGACCAGAAAATCCGAGATGAGAATCACGACTCCCTTGGCGCGCCGCTCCAGCAACAGCTCGCCGGCCGCTGCGCCCAGGCGCGTCTCACCGCGGCCGCGAACGGCGGCGACGAAAGTCTTGAAGCCCGGATATGACTCCTGCCGCCGATGGAACTCCGTCGCCGTCAGGCGCATCGCGCCGCGCCGCATCCCGAAGCAGACCAGCCGGACCGCGTCGTTCGCGCTCATCGCGACGTAGGCAAGCGCTGCGCCCAGCGCCAGCGCCAGCCCGAGCTTGTCGTCGCCATCCGGCAGCGCCATCGAGGCGCTGGCATCAATCAGGATCGTCACCTCGAGTTCGCGCTCGGGCCGGAAGGTCCGGATTACCAGCTCGTCGTGGCGCGCCAGCGAGTTCCAGTCGAGGAAGCGGAGATCGTCGCCCTCGGCGTACTGCCTGAAGTTCTCGAACTCGAGGCCGGAGCCCTGAACCCGCCCGAGCGTGCGCTGTCCCGCGCGTTCGGCCCGCGCGCGCCGAACGGCGAGCACGAGGCAATCGAGACGGGTAAGAAAATCAGGCTCGAAAGCCCGTGCTTCGAGCATCGCTCGAATTGCTCCTCAGCCGCGCGCGGCGCGCACCGATCGCATGACTCCCTGAACTATCTGATTGGCGTCGATCCCGTCGGAGTGGGCGGCATAGTTGAGCATGATGCGATGGGGCAGGGCGGCGGGCGCGACGCGCTCGAACGTCCTCGAACGAGATGTTGGCGCGGCCGTCGAGCAGTGCGACCACCTTGGCGCCCAGAATCAATGCCTGCGCGCCGCGCGGGCTCGAGCCGAAACTGACGTAGCGATCGACCGCATCGTTCTGCACCGGCCCCTTTCTGCCGCCCAGAAAGGGGGCGTTGGAGGGCTGCGTTGCACGGACGATTCTCGCGACGAATTGCTCGACGGCCGGCGCGACCATCACTTCGCGGACCAGATGCTTCAGCGCTTCGATCCGATCGGCGGCATCCTCGGGTGCGAAGGTCGGCGACGCCGAGGCCAGCGCGGGTCCGGTGGTCGCCGAGATGATCCGGGTCAATTCGGACTCGTCCGGGTATTCCAGACTGACCTTGAACATGAAGCGATCGAGCTGGGCCTCGGGCAGCGGATAGGTGCCCTCCATCTCGATCGGGTTCAGCGTCGCCATCACAAAATACGGCGCCTTGATCGGATAGGTTACGCCGCCGACCGTGACCTGCAGCTCGGCCATCGCTTCGAGCAGCGCCGATTGGGTCTTGGGGGTGGCCCGGTTGATCTCGTCGCCGAGCAGGATATGGCAGAGCACCGGCCCGGGCTGGAAGGAGAACTCGCGCCGCCCGTCTTCGCCGGTGACGATCACGCGCGTGCCGGTGATATCGGCAGGCATCAGATCGACCGTGAACTGAATCCGGTTGAAGCTCAGGTTGAGCGCGCGGCCCAGCGTCTTCACCAGCGTGGTCTTGCCGGTGCCGGGCACGCCCTCGATCAACACGTGGCCGCCCGCGAAGAGCGCGATCAGCAACTCCTCGACAGCGCGTTCGTTGCCGATAATCGCCTTGTGGACTTCGCCCTGCACGCGGCGAAAAGTGCGCACGAAATCGGCGACGCCGGGCAGCTCGGATGCGACCGCGGCGCTCATCGCTCGAAGATCCGCTTCACTGCGAGGCGATCGGCGTCGGGAATTGTGTCGCGCGCGATCGGTTCGTCGGGATACTGTTGCGGGTTCAGCGACGCGCGAATCTTCGGGGGCAAATAAGACTGCGCGGCGTCTTTGGGCCCGTGCTCGGCGGGACGCGCCTCGATCATGATGTCGAAACCTTCGGATCCAAGCGGCGGCTCCTCGGCTTGACCGAACAGATGCTGCGGATCGGAGCCGGAGCCGTGCGACGAGCCGCCGCCGTTCGAGTCGTCAGCGTCGGGCTGCGAGAACGGATCGTGCGACAAGTCGGGCGACGCGGGCTTGCCGCCGGCGTCGGCGAGGGCTTGCTCCTGGTCTGCGGCCCCGCGGTGTGCCGTGTCCGGGTTCTGTCCGGGCGGCGAATTGCCGGGGGGCTGATCGTCGGAGTGATCGGAGCGGGCGGCTTGGTCGTCGTCGCCCGGATGCGGCGCGCCGGCGGCCGGGTCCTCGCTGCGGGTCGGGTCGTTGTCGGTGACTCGTAGCCGGACGCGCGCGGGTTGGCCGGTCATCCGATCCTGGACATCGCCGGCGAGATCGCGGGCGCGGCCCAGCAGCCGGTTCAGCGCAGTGTTCGAGTCGCCTGCGCTCCCGTCGGCCCGCGCGACCTTCTCGTCGAGCTTCCGCATCGCCGCCGGGTCGCCGGTAATTTCGACTTCAGTGCCGAGATTTGGATCGAATCGACCGCACGTCGAGGTTGTTCAAGTCGACTTCGAGATTAGCTTGCGCGGCGCTGGAGGCGACCTGCATCCGGTGATGGATCATCGCGAATCCGACCACCATTGCCGCGAACAGGCAATAGGCGAACAGTCCGTAGATCGAGCGCGAAATCCGGCGCGGCTCGACTCTGGCCGCGACGAACTCAGCGCGCAGGCTGATCGTGTCTTCCAGCAGGTACGCCCACAGGTGCGCGCGGCCGGGCGCGGTTCGCGCCAGCGCGACCACCGTCGCCAGGCGGCCCTTCAGACCCGCCCGTTGGTCGGCAATCGCTGCGGCGCGCTCCAGACTCGCGCGCATCCGGTAGGCGCGGCGCAGCGCGCGGAACAGCCCGACCATCAGCACCGCGCCGAGCACGATCGCGACGCAAAGGAACTTCAGCGGCTGGAGCAGGAAGGCGGCCAGAAACACGATCGCGCCGGTGCCGACGATCAGCGAGAGGCTCTCGAATAGTCCCTGCTGGATCGCGAGTCCATTGAGACGCGCTCGCAGGGAGCCGATCTGGGCCAGAATCAGCCCGAGCTTTTCCTCCCCGCGACGAGCTTGTGAGGCAGAACGCATCGGCGGTGTGTCTCGACAATAGGTTAGCGCCGGACAACGCGCAACGTGGGATTCTAGAGCGGGTGCGAAGCGACAAATCCCGGATGGGCCGGATCGTTCAATTGCCGGCGGATCCGGAGCATCGCGTCGGCGAGGGTGGCGTCCGGCGCGTAGCGCCAGGTCAGCTCCGCGCGTCGCGCGAGCGACTCGTAAAACGCCGCGTCCTCAGGCCGCGCGCGTCGCGCGAGTCCCTTGGCGTAGATCCCGCACTTCTCCGCGAGCACCGCCGCGACGGCCGCGCGGCGGGTCGGGGCGAGTCCTTCCAGCGCGAGCAGCTTCGCCAGCGCGAGGATACGGAACCGATCGGGCGCGGGCGTCGTGGCCGAGAGCTGATCGTGATGGCCCGCGCGGCGCGTGACCAGCGCTTCGTCGAGCAGGCCGGCTTCGTGATCGACCAGGATTCGAAGCCAGAGATCGTAGTCCTCGCAGGCGGGCAGCGCTTCGTCGAAGCCGCCCGTCGCGCGAAACAGGTCGGCGCGCATCATCACTGCCGACGGACTGATCAGACAGACGTGCAGGGACTCGGCGAAAATGTCGCCGGCGCGTTTGAGATGGCGCCGGCCGGGATTTACGCGGCGCCCATCGCGGAGCCAGATCTCCCGGGTCTGACAAATCGCAAATTCGGGATGCGCGCGCATGAAGGCGAGTTGGCGCTGGAGTTTCGCGGGCGACCAGAGATCGTCCGAATCGAGGAAAGCGATCAGCGGGGCGCGCGCGATCGCGACGCCGCGGTTGCGCGCCGCGGCGGGTCCGCGATGCGCGATCACGTCGATTCGGATCGCGGCGCCGAGCGCGGTCGCCGCGAGCCGCTCGAGATCGTCGAGCGTGCCGTCGGTCGAGCCGTCCTCGATCACAATCAACTCGAAACCGGCGCCGCTCTGGGCGAGGACGGAGGCGATCGCTTCGCGCACCAGCGCGCGGCGATTGAAGGTCGGGATAATTACGCTGGCTTCGGGAGCCATCGGGGGTGCGGGGTCGCGGGTCAGCGCGAGGGTGTCGCGCGCTCGGCGGAGCCGGAGGCGACGCGCAAGATGCGCCGGCGCAATTCTTCGATGCCTTCACCGCCGGTGGCCGAGCACCAGATCGGCGGCTCACCCAGCGGCTGGAACTTGCGCGCCGCGGCCGCCCGCTCGGAGTGCCGCAGCTTGTCGCTCTTGGTGGCAACGAGGATGAGTTCGAGACCGCGGCGGCGGATCGCGCCGGCGAGCGACAACTCTTCGGCCTCGGGGCCGCGCCGCGCGTCGATCAGGATCACGATCGCGGCGAGTTCGCGGCGCTGTTCCAGGAATTCGGACATCATCGCGCCGATCCGGGCCGCGTCGGCATGTGACATTTTGGCGTAGCCGTAGCCCGGCAGATCGACCAGCGCCAGATCGGCGCCGAGCGCGAAGAAATTCAAGGCCCGGGTGCGTCCGGGCGTCTTGCTGATTCGCGCCAGCCCCTTGACGCCGGTGAGCGCGTTCAGCAGCGAGCTTTTGCCGACATTGGAACGCCCGGCGATCGCAACCTCGACGCGATCCCAGCGAGGACATTCGGCGAGTGCGCTCGCCGAGGCCACGAACTCTGCGGCGAGTTTCATGGTTCGGCATCGGCGCGGCCCGCGCTCGCCATATGGTTAGGGCTCGTCGTCGTCGGCTTCGTCGTCGGTGGTGATATGGAGCGCATCGCGCAGGCCGGCGATCTGCGAAACGAACAGCCCGCTGATGACCTGCTTCACGACCGCGTCGGGCACCGGAAAGCTCTGCAGCATCCGGGTGGTCTCGTGACATTTGATGACGGTGTCGGGGCCGTCGCCGTCGAGCTGGTACTCGGCGTGAGTGTCGAGCACCTGACTATTGAGCGTGTGGTAGGTGATGCGGTCGTCGGCAGGGAAATATTCGAACGCCACCTGCGACGTGATCGTCTGGCCCGCCGGCCCGGCGAGCACCATCTCGACGGTCTTGTGATTACCGTTCTGATCGACGATCCGGACGCTCTTGACGTTGTCGGAGTGGGAATTCTCGACGTGCTCGATCACGTCGAACACCTGCTGCTCCGGGGCCGGGATGCGCGCGACGAAATCGGCCTTCCAGGTATCGCCGTCGTGCACGATCTCCTGCGAAACGATGCCCACCCTTTGCAGTTGCCGCTTCTGATAGAAGTACCAGACCGCGCCGGCCATTACCGCGACAATTACGAGTGCGCTGACAATTCGATGGACCATCGGAATTCAGGGACGCTCCCGGCGGGCGGCAGAGAGCGTCAGCCACCCGCCTTTGTCTTAGCGTGCGCGATGTACCTCAGTCGAGAAGCGATTCGTCGCAGGCAGCACGATCAGCGGCTGAACGTGCCGATCAGTTCGGTGCTCGCGATCACGTGGCTGCGGATTGCCGCTTTGGCCTGCGCCGCGGTGGCCTGGGCCGGCAAATCGAGGGCAGAATTCAGCGCGAAGAGCCGGAAGTGATAGTGATGAGTCGGGCCCGGCGGCGGACACGGGCCGTTGTATCCAGCCTTGCCGAAATCGTTGATGCCCTGCCGCGCGCCACTTTCCAGCGTATCGCCTTTCGCGTTCCCGGCTTCGAGGCCCGGTGTGCGCGGGGGAAGATTGTACAGCACCCAATGGACCCAATCGCCGGACGGAGCGTCGGGATCGTCCACCACGACCGCGATCGTTTGGGTGTTTTGGGGAACTCCGGTCCATGCGAGCGGAGGTGACTGGTCGGCGCCGGTGCAGGTGTACGCGGCCGGAATCGTCGCGCCCGCCGCGAAGGCGGAACTGTTCAACCGGATCGATTGGGCCGACGCGCTCGATTCAGACAGAGCCAGAAACGTCAGCGCGGCAAGCCCAACCGCCAGAACACGCGATGAGATCCAACCCTCCATAATGCGGTCTCCATAAAGATAGTAGCAATATCTGAAAGACCAACCAGCGAGTTGAAATCATCGCTGCGCGTGGAGAATCCGCGCCGTGATCTTACTGTGATCGAACAGTCGCGCCGCGATCGGTCCCAAAATTTGGCCACAAACAATCGATTCGGGGCTCTTGACGAGCCATTGCGTTTTTGAGAGCGTCGAGGCTGGCCAAGGGGGGCTTATGGTCTGTATGCGGGCGTTAGGTGGGACGCAAACGGAGTAATCACTCAGCTAAGCGGCGCCAAGCGGCGGTCGGGACGGAACAGGCGATGGAACCAAAATACTCTCTGCCTCGCGTGATGACGGTGAAGGAGCTTTCCTCGTATCTGCGAGTGCATCCTTCAACTATCTACAAGCTCCTGCGGCGAGGTGAACTGCCTGGCTTCCGGATCGGCACGGATTGGCGCTTCAACGCTGAAGTAATCGATCGCTGGTGCCTGGAGCGCAACTCGAAGTCGTCTTGACGCCGGGTACGCGGCGAATCCGAATCTCGGGTCTGACTGAGCTTTCGCGCGCTGAGTCGCGAAACGCTCCGGCAATGATTTTCCCCTTTTTCGATCACATAGCGACCAGCCGGCGTCGATAGCCGGGGTGCGGCGATCCGGCGCCGCAGGAGTACGCTTGGCCGGGAGCGGTCAGGCTGTGATATTTGATCGCGAGAGTTGCGCTCGCGCCGTGAGAATCGGGTGTGACGACTTCAATGCAGGGGTGAGTAATGGAACTGGGACTTCAGTACGAGATTCAGCGCAGCCGCCCGCACTACGACGGCTTCATGTACGACATCTACCATCAGGCGACCGAGCAGGTGAAGCTTGCGGATCGGCTCGGTTACCACTCGGTGTGGACGGTCGAGCATCATTTTCTCACCGAATGGTCATACTCGTCGGCGCCGGAGGTCTGGTACGGCGCACTCAGCCAGGTGACGAGCCGGATCCGGCTCGGGCACGGCGTGTGCCTGCTGCCGATTCCATTCAACCATCCGGCGCGCGTCGCGGAGCGGATCGCGGTGCTGGATATCATGTCGAACGGGCGCGTCGAATGCGGCACCGGCCGCTCGATTACGGAGTCCGAGCTCGGCGGCTTTGATATCAACCCCGAGGACTCGCGTCCGATGTGGGAAGAGGCGATCGGAGTGCTGCCCAAGATGTGGACGCAGGAAGTCTTCGAAGGCTACGAGGGAAAATTCTTCAAGATGCCGCCGCGCGAGGTGATTCCCAAGCCGATCCAGAAACCGCATCCGCCGCTGTGGGTGGCAGCCACGCAACCCACGACCTGGGAAGTCGCCGGACAAAAAGGCATCGGCGCGCTGGGGTTTGGAATTTCGGAACTGGGCGTTTTGGACTATCTGATCGGGCAGTACAAGAAGGCGATCCGGAACTGCGAGCCGGTCGGGGCGTTCGTGAACGATCGCACCGCGGCGGCTTCGATCGCGGTGTGCGCGCCCACTCGCGAAGAGGCCAAGAGCATCGCGAAGGAAGCGATCGATTTCACCACCCGCAAGGCGGCCGAGCTGTTCACGCCGTTCGCGAAGAAGGAAGTGAAGGGTTACGAGTACTACAAGAAGATGGCCGAGCTGGTGGTCGCCGGCGGCGACTATCGGCTCTCGATGGCGGACCTCGACAAGCGCATCGAGACCGGCGCGGTGATGGTCGGCGATCCGGAGGATTGCCTCAAGGTAGCGAAGCGCTACGAATCGGCGAGCGCCGACCTGCTGCTGGTGCTAGTGCAGGTGGGGGCGATCCCGCACGAGAAGTCGATGCAGACCATCGAGCTGCTCGCCAAGCACGTGATGCCGAAGCTGCGCGAAGGTAACGGGAAATCGGCGGCCGCGTAGTGCGGTGTAAGGCGTTCGGGACGGTCAGGCCGGGCGGGTGCAAATCATCTGGTATCGGGGCGAGTCCGGACCTGGTCGAGAGTCGAGATTCCACGAAACCATCTCGAGACCCGGCTCAAGTCCGGCGCGTCGCGTCAGATCGCGGATCTCATCAGGGCGGTAGACGTCAAACTGGATATCGTCGACGCGGCCGTTGGGGTAGCGAATCTCGTTGAAACAGCGCCCGTTACGGGTCCAGCGGCGAATCGAGACTGCTCCGCGCTCATCGGGCTCGCCCGATCGCTCGTTTTGACGGAGCCAATCGGGATGGTAGAGGTCCAAAGCTACCTTGCCACCAGGCCGAACGGCGGTCGCGAGGCCGGCCAAAGTCTCAAAGTCAGTATTGCGCCCGGCAAAGCCCAAGCTGTTCCATAGCAGGATCGCACCGTCGAACTCCCATCGCATTTGAGCGACGTGCCGCTGGTCGAGGGCGACGTAGCGCGGCCCGGGTGACCGCTGCCGCGCGATGCGAAGAGCCTCGAGACTGATGTCGAGGCCGGTTACCTCGTAGCCGCGCGACGACAGCGGACCCGCGATTCGGCCGATGCCGCAGCCAACGTCGCGAATCCGCCGATGTTGATCGAGCGGCAGGATAGCCGCGATTCCCTCGAGTTCCTGTTCGATGATCGAGGGTGGTACGGTCGTGGCGAACGTCTCAAACCACTCGGTCGAGTACATGGGGTTCACGGCGGTGGTTCAGAGATCGGGAACGGCCGCGTTTAGAATGGTCACACGTCCTTGAATTCGCGCCTGCTTTTGCGCTCTTCGATCGCGGCTTGCGCGGCGGCCAGCCGCGCGACGGGAATTCGATATGGTGAGCACGAGACGTAGTCGAGTCCCAGGCGATGGCAGAGCTTGACGCTGGCCGGATCGCCGCCGTGCTCACCGCAGATGCCGAGCTTGAGCTTGGGCTTGGCCTTGCGGCCGCGCTCGATCGCGATTCGCATCAGGTCGCCGACGCCCTCGGCATCGAGTTCCTGGAACGGGTCTTTTTTGTAGATGCCGCGATTGATGTAATCGCCGAGGAACTTGACCGAGTCGTCGCGCGACAGCCCGTAGGTCATTTGAGTTAGATCGTTGGTGCCGAAGGAGAAGAAGTCGGCGGCGGCGGCGATTGGCCCGGCCTCGAGACAGGCGCGCGGCAATTCGATCATCGTGCCGATCGTGTAGGGAACCTTACGTTTGCCGAGGACCGCGTGCGCGACTTCACGAATCTCGGCGGCGAGAATATCGAACTCTTTGCGATCGCCGATCAGCGGCAACATGATCTCCGGAATTGCCTTGACGCCCTTGCCGCGCAGCTCGGCGGCGGCCTCGAAAATGGCGCGCGCCTGAGCCTGATAAATTTCGGGAAAACTGATCCCGAGCCGTGAACCGCGATGACCCAGCATCGGGTTGAACTCGAACAGGCGCTCGCGTACGCCCTTGAGATGCTCGAAGGTAACGCCCATCTTGCGGGCCAGCTCGCGCACCTCGTGATCTTCCTTGGGCAGGAACTCGTGCAGGGGCGGATCGAGGAGACGAATCGTGACCGGCAGCCCCGCCATCTCGCGCAGGATCGCGACGAAGTCGCCGCGTTGCATCGGGATGATCTTGGACAGCGCCTGCGCGCGCTGCGCGGCGGTTTCGGAAAGGATCATCTCGCGCACGGCCTCGATCCGCTCGGGGGCGAAGAACATGTGCTCGGTGCGGCAGAGCCCGATGCCCTCGGCGCCGTTGGCGCGCGCGACTTTGGCGTCGAGGGGAGTGTCGGCGTTGGCCCGCACGCCGAGCCGGCGCTCGGCGTCGGCCCAAGTCATGAACTGCTTGAAGAACTTCGACATCTCCGGCTCGACGGTCGGCACGCGTCCGGCGATCACCTCGCCGCTGGCGCCGTCGAGGGTGAGATATTCGCCGCGATGAATTACGCGGCCGTCGACCGACAGGGCGCCTGCAGAGTAGTCGATATGCAGCGCGGAGCATCCGGCTACGCAGCACTTGCCCATCCCGCGCGCGACCACCGCGGCGTGGCTGGTCATCCCGCCGCGCGCGGTGAGAATGCCCTCCGCAGCCTGCATCCCGTGGATATCTTCGGGCGAGGTTTCGATCCGCACCAGGATCGCCTGACGGCCGGCCTCGTGCACCACGACCGCTTCGTCGGCGGAGAACACGACCTCGCCGAACACGGCTCCGGGTGAGGCGGGCAGGCCGCGCGCCAGTACTTCCTTTTTGATTTTGGGATCGAGCCGGGGATGCAGCAGTTGCTCGAGTTGCACCGGCTCGACGCGCATCAGGGCGGTGCGGCGATCGATCAGGCGCTCGCCGGCCATCTCGACCGCGCAGCGGATCGCAGCTTCGGCGGTGCGCTTGCCATTGCGGGTCTGGAGCATGAACAGCCGCTCGCGCTCGATGGTGAACTCCATGTCCTGCATGTCGCGGAAATGTTTCTCAAGCCGCGCGGCGATCTTGAGCAGGTCGCGATAGACGGCCGGGAAGCCTTCCTCGAGCGTCGCATGATTGGCCTTGCGCTCGGCCTCGGCGACGTTGTTGCGCGCGGCCCAGGCGCGGCCGGCCTTGAGGCTTACCTGGCGGGGCGTGCGGATGCCGGCGACGACATCCTCGCCCTGCGCGTTGCGCAGGAACTCGCCGTAGATGCCGGGCTCGCCGGTGGCCGGATCGCGCGTGAAGGCCACGCCGGTGGCGCAATCGTCGCCCAGGTTGCCGAAGACCATCGCCTGCACGGTCACTGCGGTGCCCCAGTCGCCCGGGATGTTGTTGATCTTGCGGTAGGTGATCGCGCGGTCGTTGTGCCAGGAGCCGAAGACCGCGCCGATCGCCTCCCAGAGCTGCGCGCGCGGATCCTGCGGGATATCGCGGCCGACGCGGCGGCGGATCAGCTCGCGAAATTCGCCGACCAGCTCCCGGAGATCCGCGACGCTCAAATCGACGTCCTGCGTGACCCCGCGCAATTGCTTCTTGCGGTCGATTAGTTCTTCAAACGGATCGGGATCGTTCTTGTTCTCGGGTTTGAGCTTCAAGACCACGTCGCCGTACATCTGGCAGAAGCGCCGGTAGGAATCCCACGCGAAGCGGGGATTGCGGCTGACGGCTTCGAGACCACGCACGGTCTGGTCGTTGAGGCCGAGATTGAGCACGGTGTCCATCATGCCGGGCATCGAGACCCGCGCGCCCGATCGGACCGACACCAGCAGCGGATTTTTCGGGTCGCCAAAGCTGCGGCCGAGCGCCTTTTCGACCCGCGCGACACTTTTGGCGACGCCTTCGGTGAGTCCCTTCGGATACTTGCTGCCGTGGTCGTAAAACCAGTTGCAGACCCGGGTCGAAATCGTGAAGCCCGGCGGCACCGGCAGCTTGAGCGAGGCCATCTCGGCCAAATTGGCGCCCTTGCCGCCGAGCAGTTCGCGCATCCCGGCGCCGCCTTCAGCCACGCCGGCGCCGAAAAAGTAAATCTCAGGATGAACACGAGCCATTTTTGTGAAACTCCGTCAGGTTGTTAGTTTCTGCGTCATTAGGTTCTCTCAGGCAGAACCTCTCCCCCGACCCCTCCCCGACACGGGGAGGGGAGCCCGACGCGATCGGGCCGGCTTTTTTCCCGTTTCGGTATCCGCACTGCCTACCGATGCCAGCCGATGCGCGTCGTCAGTTCCGTGACCAGGCGCGGGATCGGCAGGCGAACCTGCTCGGTCGAATCGCGATCGCGCAACGTCACCGTATCGTCGTCCATCGTCTGATGGTCGATCGTCACGCCGCAGGGCGTGCCGACTTCGTCCTGGCGGCGATAGCGGCGCCCGATCGAGCCGGCCTGATCGTAGGCGACCGTGAAATATTTTTGCAGCAACTCGCGGACCTTCTGCGCTTTCTCCGGATGGCCGTCCTTGCGCAGCAGCGGATAGACCGCGACTTTGACCGGCGCGAGTCGCGGGTCGAGCCGCAGCACGATCCGGGCTTCGTTCTCGATCACGTCCTCGTCGTAAGCGTCGAGCAAGAACGCCAGCATCGAGCGATCGACCCCAACCGCGGGCTCGATCACCCACGGGCGGAAGCGCTGCTTGGTTTCCTCGTCAAAATAGGTCAAATCCTTGCCGCTGAATTTTGCGTGCTGATCGAGATCGTAACTGCCGCGCCGCGCGATACCCTCGAGCTCGCCCCATCCGAACGGATAGAGGTACTCGATATCGGTCGTGCCGCGCGAGTAATGCGACAGCTCACTGTCGGGATGGGGCCGCAGCTTCAGATGATCGCCCTTTAGCCCGAGATTCAGGTACCAGCTATAGCGCTCGTTCACCCAGTACTCGAACCAGCGGGTCTCCTCGACCGGATCGGGCTTGACGAAGAATTCCATCTCCATCTGCTCGAACTCGCGCGTGCGGAAGATGAAGTTGCCGGGGGTGATCTCGTTGCGGAACGACTTGCCCATCTGGGCGACGCCGAAGGGCAGCTTCACGCGCTGGGTGTCGACGATATTGGGAAAGTTGACGAAGATTCCCTGCGCGGTTTCGGGGCGCAGGTAGACGGTGCTGGCGGAGTCCTCGACCGGGCCCATGAAGGTCTTGAACATCAGGTTGAAGCGGCGCGCCTCGGTCAGTTCGCCCCCGCATTGCGGGCAGCGCTCGGTTTTCAGATCGTCGGCGCGAAAGCGGTTCTTGCAACTTTTGCAATCGACCAGCGGGTCGGTGAAGTTCTGCAGATGGCCGGACGCTTCCCAGGTTTTGGGGTTCATCAGGATGGCGGCGTCGAGGCCGAGCACGTCGGAGCGGCTCTGGACCATCTGGCGCCACCAGGCTTCCTTGACGTTGCGCTTGAGCTCGATGCCCAGCGGGCCGTAGTCGAAGGTCGAGCCGAGACCGCCGTAGATATCGCTGGAAGGGAAGACCAAACCCCGGCGCTTGCAGAGGTTGACCAGCTTTTCCATCGTGACCGGGCTCTTCACCGCGGCGCGTGGTTCGTCAGCGTCCTGCGTGGACAAGAATTCCTCCTGCCGGCCCGCGCGCAATGTGTCTCGCGCGTCCGGGCCAGGTATCAAATCGAAAACGTCCAAGCCGTCAAAACGGAAGCCGTAGAGTATCATCTGTTCAGGGGCGCGGGCCAGCGGCGGTGAGAAGTTGCCGGCCCGGGCGTCGCGCTCGCGCTCGTGGGCTGGAATATCGCCGCTACGGGAGGCGTCGACCAGATCAGCCCGGTGGGACCAGAGTGGCCGGGAATTCGTATCGGTCCGACTTCATTGAGGCGATCTTCCTGAAGCTTCTGGTGAACGGATCGAAAAGCTCTGCCGAATTGGTGCCTTGCTCGTTCGGCTCCGGGTATCCGCCCATGATGAGGACATAGCCAGCCAGACTGCCGGTGGTGAACGCGACCGCCTGATGTTCGGCGCGCGGCGAGGTCATGTTGCCGACGTTCGTGAACGTTTGAGTCGCTGGATCGTAAAGCTCGGCGGCGAGCACTTTCCAGTCATCGCCGCCAGCGAGCAGCACCATCCCGTCCAGCGCGCAACCGCAGCCCTGAATCAGCGTTGCGGTATGCCCTTGGCGCGCGGAATTCATATTGGGCAGGGCCTTGAACGAATTGGTATTGCCGTCGTAGAGGTCGGCGGAACTGGTGCCTTCGCGAGTCCCGGAGTCAGTCGGCGTTCCGCCGCTGACGAGTACTGTCATATCGTCGGCCAGCAGCGTGGCGCGATGGTTCCAGCGCGGCGAACTCATCACGTCGGGACAATCGCTGGTGCTGGTCGATGAACTGGCGCCCGAGCTGACGCAGGAGAACGTCTGACTGCCGGGCTCAAAGAGTTCCGCAGTAGCGGTGGCCTCATTGAAGCCGTCGCGATCGAAATTGTCGTCGTAGCCTCCGGTCACTAAAACTGTGCCGTTACTCAGAAGAGTGGCGGTGTGCTGACCGCGATAGTCATTCATATTCGGTCCCAGATCGGAGATCGTGCCGGCGGCGGGATCGTAGAGTTCCTGGTCGTCGAGCGCGATTCGGGTGTCGCCCTCCAGCTGAAGGCCGCCGACGATAAGCACCTGGCCCGACAAGTTACCTGCCGTGAAGAGCGTAACCGTGTGTTCGGCTCGGGCGGTGTTCAGCGGAGGACCATCGACAAAGGAATTTGAAGAGGGGTCGTAGAGCAGCGTGCTGCCCAGGATGAAATCCGAGTCGTCCTGCCCGCCGGATACGAAAATCATTCCGGCCGCGCCGCCCCCGACCACGGCCGGATCCAGGTAGGGTGCGTAATGTTCAAAGCCGCGGCTGTCGGGCATTTTCGGCGCGCTGCTGAAACTGCCGGTCGAGGAAGTGAAGATTTCCGAAGTTGCAATGATGTCTTGCGTATTCGGCACGCCCCCGAAAAGGATGACCGTGCCCGATGAAACTGGAGTGCCGGTACCAGTTAGTCCCACCGACAGCTTTGATTTGCCGGCCGCGACTGGCAGCTTGCCGCTGAATTTGCCCACGCTGCTTGGCGCGAACTCCACCGTCACGGTGGTCATGGCGCCCGTGGCGAGGCTGAAGTTTCCGCCGCCCGATATGACGCTGAATCCCGTCCCGGCAGGCGTTCCGACGCTGCCCGTCAGCGGGGCTCCGCCGACATTTTCCAGTGTCAGCGGTAGCGTTTCGCCTGAGCCGCTTGCGACCGCAGGAAATTCCAGGTTGCCTGGACTCACTTTCAGTTTTCCCGGTGCCGGTGATTTTGCCGACACAAGCGCAGGCCCGCAAATAGCCAAGCCGAACAGCAGCGTATGGAAAACGAGACCGGCGCGAAAACGGATACTGCGGAGTCCCACAGGAAGCCTCGGCGAAAAAATACCCTCGCACGCGTGGCGATGGAAGCCGAGCGCACCAAGCTGTCATCGAACGCTAGCGCGCGCGGAAGCGATCACATTCCGGTGCCGGTCACGGCCACGGTCCGACTGCCGCCGTCGCTGGTAATCGAAATGACGCTGCTAAAGCTGGCTTTCGCGCTCGGCTGAAATTTCACAGAAATTGACCACGACTTGCCGTCGTTCAACTGAAAGGAACCTGATCCCGAGAGCGCCGTGAACGGCGGTGCGAGCCCGCTGGTGTCGACGTTGCCGTGCAGCACGCCCAAGCCCGCGTTCTTGATCGTCAACGCCAGGGTCTTGTTCGCGCGCACGGCGCCGAAAGCGAGCGATTTAGGCCCGCTGAGCGTGCCGGCTACCGCTTTGCCGGTCACGGTGACGGTGCGCGGGGAGTGCCTGGTATCGTTGCTCGTAATTCCGAGGCTGCCCGTGTAAGCGCCCGGCGAGGTCGGAGCAAACCGGATTACGACCTTCTGGCTATGACCGGCGGTCAAGTTGATGGTGGTCGAAGTCGCGGCGCCAAGAGAGAACGGTGGTCCGAGTGCGCTCGCGTCGATATTGCCGACCAGCCGTCCCGGTCCCGAGTTGGTTATGCTGAACGAGACGGTCGAGGTCGTATCGATTCCGGTCACCGGGAAGGTAACGGTTTTGGATGAGAGCGAGAGCGTGCCGACCGGGGTTGGCGTGGGAGTAGGAGTGGGGGTCGGGGTGGGAGTCGGGGTGGGAGTCGGGGTGGGCGTGGGGGTCGAGGTCGCGGTCGGGAAACTCTGCGCGAGCAAGGCGACATCAGCGGTTCCCCATCCCGTGCATTGATCGTAGCCGGGTCCGGCCGCGAAACCGGTCACGCCGTTGAAGCTGTTGCTGCCGGTGGTGACGTTGCGAAGACCGGCGGATTGCCCAGACGGCCCGAGCCGGTAGAGCAATGGATTGATGTTCCCCAGCCGGCCGCCCTGAAGTTGCGCGAAGAGCCTGGTGATTCCGGCCCACAAAGGTGTCGCCAGGCTGGTGCCGCCGTCACAGCAATTGATGCAAGCCTGCCCGCGGGGACATCCGGAGCCCGGATCGCTCGAATCATCGCCGAGGAAGACGCCCGGGAACTCCGGACTCGCGATCAGTGCCACGTCCGGAACGTCGCGATGGCCGTCCTTCGGCGTGACTCCTTTCTGCCACGAGGGCTTGGCAAAAATCGTGCTGGCGCCGCCGCCGCTCGCACCGCCTGCGTCGTTCCAGGCGTGCTCGGGGACGAAGCCGATATCATCGCCGTTGGCGTCAAAATCGGGACTGAACTGCGTTCCGCCAACGCTGGTAACATTGGGGTCGGCCGCCATCTCGTTTACGTGGCGGCTGTCACCGGCGACGCAGCCCTCACCCGAAGGGTCGAGGACCAGTCCCGCAGCGCCGTAATCGCCGGTCGAGACGAACACCGACTGGCCCTGGCTGGCGGCCTGGCTCAGGATCGGGTCGAGCGTGCCCGTGAAAAAGCTCTTCGATGCGCCGCAGATGCCGAAGCTCACGCCGATCGCTGAGCACGCGTTTTGGTCAACGGCGCTTTGGATCCCGTCCGTGAGCGGGTCGATAATATAATTAGAATCATTGCCGATATACGCGCGCAACGGAGCGTTGGGCGCGCTCGTATGGGCGTACTCGAGGTCCATCAGGGTCTCGCCTTCGTCGCTGTTGAAGCCCGGATTGGAGGTCGGAAAGGAGGTGGTTATGACCGCGCTGGGCAGCGCGAAAGTGGTGTCGAACAGGTCGACCGCGGCGGGCGCGTAGTTGGAGTCTTCAACAACCGCGACGCAATCATTGCCGTTGCCGCCATTGACTCCCTGGTTCAGGAGCGCGGTTTCATCGTAAAAGGCGTAGAGGTCCGATGGACCGAAAGCCTGTATGTCGTCCACGGCGACCTCAGGCACGGTGAGTTGGGGCACGGCGCCTCCGAACTGCGGTTCCCGCAGGAAGCTGTCCGCGACCAGGGCGGCGGGCTGCAGCGAAGCTTCGGAAACAAGCGGTACGTGGGTCCGACGCTCGCGGCTGCGGCGGATTAGCGGGACGAAGCGGCGCAGGTTGTCCAATCCCTCAAGGTGCGCGATGACGCCGGCGAATCTGGCCGGGACTATGGAATTCCTGCAGGTTTCCGTAGAACCTGTCGTCCGGCGTCGACACGATCGTGACGCCGAAGAGCCGTTCGGCCTGCGCCACGGTGCCGCTGAATCCGAGGTAGCGATGCTTGAGACTTGAGGAGGTTACCTGGAAGCCCTCGGTGGCAAGCCAGTCGGCCACGGTCTTAAGATCAGCTTCAGTGGGGCCGAAACGAGCGGCAAACTCGGCCGGCATGAGCCATCGGTGATACTGCGGCGAGGCCGCATCCTGCTGATCCGCGAGCAGCTTTCTGAGCTCCGCCTGATTGCGCAGGGCCAGAACCACCTTCAAATCGAGAACCCGATAGGACGTAGCCTGGCCGTTCGTTTCCAGTTCGGCGATATCCGAAGGATGATTCTCGACGAGCGCGATGCCCTGCGCGGTTGCCTCGCCCGCCGGGAGCAAGGCTGCGCAGGTCAGCACGATCCATGCGAACGCCAAAACGACCTGCCCGGCGAGCGTCCGCGAAGAAGCGATCATCCTAACCACAATAGACGATTAGCGCGGCCAACAGTTTCGAGCGAAGGCACGGCAGGGCGGCGATTTGCCCGATGGGCTGAAGCCTCCGTCAGCGGTCCGGGGGTCCATTCGGGGGAGTTGGGTGCCTCTCTGGCGTCGCGCGGCAGATCCTCGGCGCGCGATGCGCCTCCGGGCGGGGTGTCAAATCGAAAAGGTCCTGGCCGTCAAAACAGAAACCGAACGACCGTCATCTGTTCAGGGTATTGGGCCAGACGCGGTGGGGGAGATTAGGTGGGGCAGCGATCGAACAGCCGGGCGGAACGCATTTCCGTGCGCATTTCGTGGCTCGCTCGGAGGTCGCCAATGTGGTGCCGCGACCGTCGCACCTATCCGGCGGGCTCACACCTGTACGAGACCACCGAGCAGCTCAAACATCCGCAAGGACACCGCGCGCCCATTTGCGCTCGATCGTCTCGAAGATCGCGGCGGGGTAACGCGCCAGACCACGCTGGTGCGCGTCCCGCTGAGCAGCGTGATCTGGCTGGGCTAACGGCCGCGCTAGCTTGCCGCCTTCTTCATTTTCAGTTCGAGCCGGCTTCTTCCTGCGATGCACTGACCCAGATTGTCCAAAGGCTCCGGCCAGTCGTGTTCGATACAATCTGGCAGCACGCTCAACTCGACGTCGGAGTATCCGCTCGCTTGCAGGTTCTTACGCATACAGTCGCTGTGACTCTTGTTGGAACCGGCGATACCGGCCGCGTCGTCCGCCGCTTCAACGATTAGTGCATCGCGCAATGCGTGCCGGACACCAGGATCGAGCGTCTTGTCAGCGCTTTCCGCGATCAGGCTGGATGGACCGCAGCTACCCAGCGCGTCGACGAATGCCTCCTCAAGCTGCGTGGTTGTGAGTGCGCCCGGGGTCTGGGCTGACGCCCGCAGAGCCGGTATCGCGACCAGCAACAATGCCACGAACATCGAACGAGTGATCCTCATGACTCCGTCCTCACCAAGTCCTGACTCGCCTCAGTAGAAACGCCGGAACACAAGCCTACTCGATGAGCCGGCGCACTCCCGTCATTCGCTTCTCGGTGGCTCACATTTGAGTCGTGACCTTCGGCGGTTTGATAGAAGTTATACGGCAGCCAGCGCGGAGTGTTCTTCCTGGTCGGTCCCGTGTAGTACAAGCTCGGACGGGCGTGTGGTCTGCATGACGTCTTTGGCCTTGGCGACTTCGGCCGCGGTGCCGTGGGCCACGACAATGAATTGGTCAGCCTTGAGTGCCGACTCGTATTTCAAGACGCTGTCTTTAGGGATACCGATGCTGTAGAGTCCCGCGCCGACCGCACTCAAACCGCCCACTACTACTGCGCTTTCGAGAGCACCGATGATCCACCCGACTGCGGGCCCAGCTACCAACACCGGCCCTACCCCCGGAATAGCGAAGAAGGCAGCGCCGAATAAAAGTCCCCAAAAGCCACCCCACAAGCCTCCGAGCTTGCCCCAGTACTTCATGCGGTCGCCGGTATTATAGTACCCTGTCACATCCTCTTCGGTGTGATAGTCCTTTCCAACGATTGACAGTTTTTTCATGTCAATCCCCGATTTTTGCAGGCTCTTGACGGCCTGTTCTGCCTGGGAGTGAGTGTCGTAGATGGCTACAACCGAGTTCGTTTTGGTCATGACTTGGTCTCCTTATCCCTTCGGTTCGATTTCACTACCGTCGTTCAGATATCCACTTTGAGCGGTCCAGCGAAATGTGGAACCACTGCACAAGACCCGGTTCCGCGAACCGAAGAGGCTTGTGACGCCTTACAGAGACGGGCGAATGACAGTGGTCTACTGATCGGGACTCCAGACTCAGTGTGCGTGCAACGCCCTCAAAACGAAAGCGCGCGCGGTCACAGAAAGAACAAATAAAGCCGATCGCTCGGCTAAGCCGAACATCTGCTGTGTTAAGACGCGAGTACGCGGCGTTGCGCAACGGCATTTGAAAGTGTTTGCTGCCTGGAGTGTCAACGAGTCGGTCCCGGTTCCGGGCGCCCAGTGCCGGGCAGTACGAACGCTTGAAGCAGCGGAGCGGGGTCGACTGCAAAAGATAGAACGGTCGGTTATCCGAAGAACAGAAACTGCCGGTCGGGGCGCCACGCCGACAAGTTAATCTGCTAATATTGAGAGGCGAAACGCTCTGTACCAGCACCGACATTTGCCGGTTCCACGGGTGTTGGATACGCATCACAGCTTGCGGTTCACAACTCGAAAGCCGCCGGCGCGCAAGGATGGGCCAACTGGCCCGTACTGAAATTACTTGGTGCAGTTGCTTGGTTTTCGTTCGGGGAGGCCGTCAGAGTGAACGACCGGCGGTGTCACGTTTCGGCCATGGCGGGGAAGCTGGTGTCGTCAGTATTGCGCACGTCGCATGGGGTCGGCATCGTTCGGGTTTGAAGGAGTGTTGCGATGACTAAGTCGAGGATGGAGAACGCAGTGCGAACTGCTGCTATAGCGGCGTTGATGCTTGCCTTAGCGGGATGTACTCACAATCCGCTCCTTGGGAAGTGGTCGATCTCGAGTCGTGAGAAGGAGGTCGGCGCGTCGTACATCGACGAACTCACCTCCAACGTCAAGGCCTCTACGGGCGCCACTACCATCGAGTTCCGCAAAGATTCGATCCTGATTAGCGGTGGTCCCCAACAACACGCGGAGACCGACGTCACATACTCCATTCAGGAACTGGAAGGCGGCGCAACCGAAGTTCGAGTCTTACAGACGGGAAGGGGCGACCCGGACAACAACGATGTTGACGTATGCCACATCGATCCGACCGGGAACACGGCGCAACTCGAATCGCGTAACGAGTTGTTGCACCTGACTCGCGCCGGACAGTGATGATTGTGGATGGGCGTACGTGCTCTGACAGCCACGGCGATAGCTGCCGGCCATCCCTAACCGGAAGTGGAAAGGGCCTGACAGTGACAACGCTGCCCGGGATCGGCCGGGATGGGATCGAGAAGGTAGCGAACTCATGAATAAGTTAAAACACAGTGACCACCGGCACGAAGGCCGCGATAGCGAGGGTGTTCATCACGGCTTCCATCGCCCTTACTGGAAACATGCGCATCATGACTGGCGCCTGGTGGTCGCCGTGTCTTTGATGCTTGTGGCCGTGGCTGTCTATGTGATGAGCGATGATTTGGCGTGGCGGCCTCGCGGCCAAGCGCAGCAGCCGCTTTCGGGCACCATCGCAAGGTAGCAAAGCTCTGGACTTTGACAACCGCCTGTGTGCCGACTCTTGGGCCAGCGAGCAGGGTCAGTCGGCGTGGCGTGAAAGGAATCTGGCAGGAGTTGGAAAATGTCCGGTCACGAAGATTCCGTGGAGGATGCGAAGATTTCGGACGCTTCAAATAACTCGGCGCAAAACGGATCCAGGACAAGTGCCGCCAAGTCCAATGTTTCGCAGCCCAGCGTGGACGAGATTCGCAAGCACGCCTACGAGACATTCCAGGCGCGTCATGGTGGACCCGGCAGTGCGCTCGAGGACTGGCAAAAGGCGGAGGTCTCAGCTTCCGCAGATGCGCCCAAGGCGGGCTCCTCCAACGCCACGGATGGCTCAGCGACCGGCCTTACGAGCGACGAGGCCGCCATCCGGCTCAAAAAGTTCGGCCCCAATGCGATGCCCGACGCGGCGGTGCACCCGCTGCGTTCGGCGTTGAGCAAATTCTGGACGCCAGTTCCATGGATGCTCGAGGCTGCGATCGTGCTCGAGGTGGTGCTCGGCAAGTACATCGAGGCAGCGGTCATCGCAGCCCTGCTGGTGTTCAACGCGGCGCTCGGGTTTTTTCAGGAGTCGCGCGCACAGGCGACTCTTGCCGCGTTGAAGTCGCGGTTGGCGCTGAACGCGTCGGTCAAGCGCGACGGTGCCTGGAAGATTTTGCCCGCGGTCGGATTGGTGCCGGGCGATATCGTGAAGCTGTCGCTGGGCGCCGTGGTGGCTGCCGACGTGCGCTTGGTCGAGGGATCAGTTTTGCTCGATCAGTCCATGCTCACCGGCGAATCCATACCCATAGAAGGTAGCCCCGGCGTGCAGACCTACGCCGGCGCGCTGGTGCGGCGCGGTGAGGCGGTCGCGGAGGTCACGGCGACCGGAGCGCGCACGAAGTTCGGACGCACCGCGGAGTTGGTCCGCACCGCGCATGTCACGAGTTCGGAGCAGAAGGCGGTTCTGCGCGTCGTGCGCAATCTCGCGATGTTCAACAGCGTCGTCATTGTCATGCTGGTCGCGTACGCCTACTCGCTTGCGATGCCGCTGACTGAGATCATCCCCCTCGTCCTGACGGCGATTCTCGCATCGATTCCGGTGGCGCTGCCGGCCACCTTTACAGTTGCGGCGGCGCTGGGCGCACGGGCGCTGGCACGCTTGGGCGTACTTCCGACGCGCCTCTCGGCAGTGGACGAAGCGGCAACTATCGATGTCTTGTGCGCCGATAAGACCGGCACGCTGACGCTGAACGCATTGACGGTGACGGCGGTCCGTCCCGCGCCGGGCTTCGACGAGGCCGGCCTGCTGGGACTTGCGGCGGTAGCGAGTGCGGACGGCGGGCAGGATCCTGTCGATGCGGCCATTCGCTCAGCAGCCGCGCACAAGGGCGCCAAGCTGCCGAAGCTGATTAAATTCATCCCCTTCGATCCGGCAAAGAAGACCTCCGAAGCGACGGCGGTGGATCCCAGCGGGGGCGGCGCCATGCGGGTCGTGAAGGGAGCCTATGCCGCAGTGAGCGGCCTCGCGCCATCAGCTCCTGAGCTGTCCGCGGCGGCTAACGAACTGGAGGCGAAGGGCTTTAGGCTGCTCGCCGTCGCGACTGGCACCGCCGCGGCGATGCGACTGGCGGGATTGATCGCGCTGAGCGATCCGCCGCGAGCCGACTCCGCGGCGTTGGTCACCGAGATGCGCACTTTGGGCGTGCGGACCGTGATGGTGACCGGCGACGCGCCCGCGACGGCTGCAATCGTGGCGCGTGCGGTGGGCCTCGATGGAGCCGTATGTCCACCCGGGCCAATTGGCGACGCGGTGAAGCCCGAGCAATTCGCGGTCTTCGCCGGTGTGCTGCCGGAGGACAAGTACAAACTCGTGAAGGCGTTCCAGAAGGGCGGCCATAATGTTGCGATGTGCGGCGACGGCGCCAACGACGCGCCAGCATTGCGCCAAGCCCAGATGGGAATCGCGGTGTCGACCGCGACCGACGTTGCCAAGTCGGCGGCCGGCATCGTGCTGACCGAGCCCGGTCTCGGCGGCATCGTGGCGTCGGTTAAGGAAGGCCGCATAACCTTTCAGCGCATCCTGACCTATACGCTGAGTTCGGTTACCAAAAAGATCGTTCAGGTGCTCTTCCTGGCGGTTGGTCTGGTCCTGACTGGACACGCAATCCTGACCCCCATGCTGATGGTCCTCATAATGCTCACCGGCGACTTCCTGGGCATGTCGTTGACGACCGACAACGTGACGCCCTCTCCGCGGCCCAACGCCTGGCGCATCTGCGACTTGACGATGGTGGGGATCTTTATGGGAGTCTGCGAGTTGATCTTTTGCGCTGCGGTTTTGGCCATCGGCAAATTCCCGTTGGGGCTCAGAATCGAGGCGCTGCAAACTCTGGCCTTTCTCGCCATTGTCTTCGGCAACGAGGCGTCGCTCTATGCCATCCGCGCACGCCAACGGCTGTGGTCCACGCCAAGCCGCTGGCTCGTTCTGTCGTCAGTAGCGGATGTCCTGATCGCATCGACGTTGGCCGCGTGCGGGATCGCAATGACGGCGCTGCCCGTTATTCTGGTGGCCGGCATACTGGCCGCGGCAGTTGCCTTCGCAGTCGTCGCGGATGTCGCGAAGTTCCCGGTATTGAAGCGCCTCAGGATCGCTTAGAGGCATGGCTAAGCATCGGCAGTACCTGAGGGCGCGCGCGTCGACAGCTAAATCTTAGGAGAACCCCGCGACGATGAATTACCGCGAGAGATTCGTCATCGAGCCCGGCGGCAAGGTCCGGCTCGGCAAAATTGACCCGGCATTCAAAGGCAAGCACGAATCGAAGGACAGCGCGGCGCCCGAAATCCAGAAGCATGTCGAGCGCATGGCGAAGGCGCAGTATCTGCTGTACGCCGACGGCAAGCAGTCACTGCTGGTCGTCCTGCAGGCGCTCGACGCCGGCGGCAAGGACGGCGTGGTGCGCCACTTGTTCACCGCCATGAACCCGCAGGGCACGTCGGTCTTTAGTTTCAAGCAGCCGAGTGAGTTAGAAGCCGCACACGACTTCCTCTGGCGCGCCCATCTGCATACGCCGGGTAGAGGGGAAGTCGTGGTCTTCAACCGGTCGCACTATGAGGACGTGCTGGTGGTGCGCGTGCACAAGTTAGTCCCGAAGGCGGTGTGGTCGAAACGCTACGAGCTGATCAACGACTTCGAGAAGATTCTCACCGAGAACGGCACGCGCATTCTCAAGTTCTATCTCCACATCAGTCCCGTGGAGCAGCTCGCTCGCTTCGCGCAACGGCTCGATGACCCGCTGCGGCAGTGGAAAATCAGCGAGGCGGACTACTCGGAGCGCAAGCTGTGGCCGGACTATATCGAGGCCTACGAGGACGCCCTGGAAAGGACGAGTACCAAGCATGCCCCGTGGTATGTGATCCCGTCCAACCGCAAGTGGTTCCGCAACCTGGCCATCGCCGCGATCCTCGCCGACACACTGGAGGACATGGAGTTGAAGCTGCCGCCGACGCGGGTGGACATTGCCGGGATTCGTCGCAAGTATCACGCCGCGGCGTCGCAACAGGCGCGACGAGGGCACAAGCCGCCGAAGGCTTCGCGCAAGCAGTAATCCGGCCGGCCCCCGGAATGAAGCAGAATATGGTTTCAGCCGCGCAGAAAAGCAGCCAGGTTTGAGCGGTCGTAGCGGTGATTCATGAAGGCTCGACGCACCTGCACCGGCAGCCGTGCGAAGAGGGTAGGGGAGCGGTGCCGGCGATCAGAGCGCGCTGCTCCCGCGCTCGCCGGTGCGGATTCGTACGACATCTTCCATCGGCAGCACGAAAATCTTGCCGTCGCCGATGCGTCCGGTGCGTGCGGCGCGCTCGATAGTCTGCACAACCTGGGACGCCAGCTCGTCGCCGACGACGATTTCGAGTTTGACCTTGGGCAGGAAATCGACCACGTACTCGGCGCCACGGTAGAGCTCTGTGTGCCCTTTCTGCCGGCCGAAGCCCTTGACCTCGCTCACCGTGAGGCCCTGGACCCCGATGCTCGACAGGGCCTCTTTGACCTCGTCGAGCTTGAACGGCTTGATTATCCCCACGACCATCTTCATAAAGTTCCCCTCACCGGAACCGTCAACGACCCCCCTGGAGCGCTTGGCCCGGACTCGACTAGCTTTCCCATTTATAGCGCTTTTCGCGAGAGCTCTCGAACCGGCCGCCACGTGCATACCCCTCCGTCCAACAGGCAAGCCTGATGCCACGCGGGGCGCATACGCGGCGAAGGCGCAAAACTCATTGTATGCTCACGGGATGGGCGGAAGACCATATGACGGGCATCACGATGGATATATCGCGCATCAAGCTTGAACACCTTTCGCGCCGCCGACGGCCGGTTCCGTTCCTTCGATCAGCCGGTTGATGTTTTCATGATGGCGCCACAGGACCAGCCCCACCATCACGAGGGCCAGAACGACATCGGACCGATGTGGCGCAACCACGGCCGCGATCGGGATCATGCTGATCGCGGCGTTGATCGAAGCGAGCGACATGAACCGCCAGATCGCCAGGGTGCCGACAAATACGGCCATCGCCAGCGCGAGTGAGAGCGGCGAGATCGCGAGCCAGATTCCGAACGAACAGGCGAGACCCTTGCCGCCTCTGAAGCCCAAAAAGATCGAGCAGATCGCCCCGATGAACGCGGCCAGCGCGACGATAGCTACCACGCGCGGGTCGTAGCCGGCCGCCCGCGCGATCAGCACCGGCACCAGTCCCTTGAGCATGTCGCCCAGGAAGGTGAGCGCCGCCGGGCCCGCGCCGCCGGCCCGCGCCACGTTGGTCATCCCGATATTGCCCGAGCCGACCGCGCGCGGATCAAAACCCGCGAGTTGCCCGACGATCACACCGGTGGGAATCGAGCCGACGAGGTAAGCGGCGACTACCAGAAGCAGCTTCAGCAATGGGTGGATTTCCTTACGTTTGGGGAATCGGATGGTCGGGGTGACTGGATTTGAACCAGCGACTTCTGCGTCCCGAACGCAGCGCTCTAGCCATGCTGAGCTACACCCCGTCCCTCGTCAGTCGACCTTGAACCGGGCCATCCTTATAGCATCGCGGAAGCGGCCAAGCGAGCCGCTACCGCGTCAGGCTTGGGCCAGCCGATCGCGCATCGTGGCGATGATCGCGCGGTAGTCGGGATGATCGAAGATTCCCGATCCCGAAACGAACACGTTGGCGCCTGCGGCCTTCACCTCCGCGATATTCTCGAGCTTGATTCCGCCGTCGATTTCCACGTCAACCGTGAGCCCGCGCCGATCGAGCTCGCGTCGGATATGGCGCAGCTTCTCGAGCGCCTCCGGAATGAATTCCTGACCGCCGAACCCCGGATGGACGCTCATCACGAGGATCATATCGAGATGCTCGGCGGCAGCCAGCACCCGGTCAGCGTCGGTCTCGGGGTTGATCCCGATCGAGGCGCGCGCGCCCAGCCCGCGAATTTTGCTCGCCATCGCGGGAAGATCCGGGCAAACCTCGGCGTGTACGGAAATCGAGTTGGCGCCGGCCTTGACGAACTCGGCGATATAGCGTTCGGGGTTGTCGATCATCAGATGAGCGTCGAGCGGTAGTTTCGTGATCGGGCGCAGGCTGCGCAGCACCGGCAGCCCGATCGACAGGTTGGGCACGAAGTGCCCGTCCATTACGTCGAAATGAATCAGGTCCGCGCCGGCCTGCTCGACGCGCCGGACTTCCTCGCCGAGCCGGGCGAAATCCGCCGAGAGGATCGACGGCGCGATCTTGTCAGGCTCGCGCATGGCGTGAGATTAGCGTCTCGCCAACCGCGCTGCAAAGAAGCCGTCCAGACCGTCGCGATCGGGCCGCGTGAGCATCGTGCCGTCCGCGTCGAAGGCCTCCGGAATCAGCGTCTTGATCGGTGGATTCCGATCGAGCGTGAACTCGGCGTGACGCGCGAGGAAGCGCGTGATGACCTCGCGTCCCTCCTGCGGCGCCAGGCTGCACACCGCGTACACCAGAACTCCGCCGGGGCGGACCACCGCCGATGCGGGTTCGAGCATCGTCGATTGCAGCGCGCCCAGCCGCTTCAAGTCGTCGGACTTGAGGCGCCATCGAATCTCCGGATGCTCCCGGAGCGTGCCGAGGCCCGTGCAGGGCGCGTCGAGCAGCACGAATCTGGCGGGCTTGACCGGCGGCGCGACGGCAGTATCGGCGCGAACGAAGACGAGGTTTACATGACCCAGCCGCGCCGCGATGCCGCGCGCCTTGCGCAACCCGGCCAGGTTCATATCGATCGCGACCACCCGGCCGCGGGGGCCTACGATCTCCGCCATATGCGTCGCCTTGCCGCCCGGCGCCGCCGCGCAATCGATTACGAGAGCGCCGGGCGCCGGCGCCAGCATCCGCGCAACGAGCTGCGAGGCTTCGGACTGCGCGTGAATCAGGCCACGGCTATACGAAGCGGAATCGAGCTTGGCTGCGCCATTGAGGATGACCGTCTCCGCCAACCTGCCGTCGCTTGCGATCTCGAAGCCGTCGCGGCGCAATTCTTCGATGAGCGCGCCGCGCTCGCCGCGCGCCAGGTTCAGCCGAATCGCATTGGGTGCAGCCTCATTGTTCGCCGCCATCAACCGCTCGGCCTCGCTGGCGCCGAACCACCCGACGAACTTCTCGACGAGCCATCGCGGATGCGAGCACGCGATCGCCAGATAGCCCATCGCGTCGCCGGCGGGATCGGGCATCGCGATTGCGCCGACCGCCGCCTTGCGCAGAATCGCATTGATCAGCCCGGCGGCGGCGCGCGTGGCGCGATCCTCTTTCGCCAGCGTGACGCTGGTGTCCACCGCAGCGTGCTTCGGGATGCGATCCAGAAAACGCAACTGGTAAAGCCCCAGCCGCAGGATTGCCAGCACCGCGGGATCGATCTGGTCGAGCCGGCGCGCAGCGAGCGCGCCGATTTCGTAGTCGAGCCGCCCGCGCCAGGCGAGCGTGCCGAGCACGAGGCGGGTCAGCAGCCGGCGATCGGGCGGCGCGAAGTCGCCGATCCGATTGCCGAGCAGCACGTCGGCGAACGCCGACTGACTCTCTACTCGAATCAGAATTTCGAGCGCGACGCCGCGAACCGCGATACCCGTGCGGTCGCCCGCGGCTTGCGGGTCGCGCGCTCCGGCGCGACGTTCGCCGGATCCGGTTGCCGGGTTTCTCATGCGCCGAGGCGGCTTCCGACCTTGACCCGCCGCCCGCGAAAGAAATCCGCCGCCGCCATCCGTTTGCGGCCGGCAGCCTGCACTTCGAGCAACTCCAGCCGTCCGCTTCCGCATTGGATCGTCGGGGCAGGCTGGACGGCCACGATCGTGCCCGGCACGTGGCCGGACGCGTCAGCCACTTGCACGGCCGCGCGATAGACCATCAGCGGTGCGCCCTCGAGCGTCGTGCGCGCGACCGGCCACGGATCGTACGCGCGCGTCATCCGCTCGATTCGCGCCGCATCGGCGCTCCAATCGATGACGGCATCCTCTTTCTTGATCGGCGCGGTATAGGTCGCCTGGCTCTCGTTCTGCGCGGTCTCCCCAAGCTCGCCGCGTCGCAGCTTGATGAGCGCTTCGAGCATTGCCGTTGCGCCGAGCTCGGCGAGCCTGGCCTTCAGGGTGCCCTGCGTATCGTCGGCGGCAACGGGAATCGCACGCTGCATCAGGATCGGTCCGGCGTCCATCCGCTCCGTGATCCGCATGATCGTGACGCCGGTCTCCGCGTCGCCCGACAGGATCGCGCCCTCGACCGGCGCCGCGCCCCGGTGACGCGGCAGGAGCGAAACGTGGATGTTGATCGGCATCACGCGCGCCGCCGCGAGGACTGTATTGGGGAGAATTCGCCCGTAAGCCGCGACGATCAGCAGATCCGGATTGAAGGCCCTGAGCTGTGCAAGGAACTCGGCGGTCTTGATCTTCGCGGGCTTTAGCGTCGGCAATCCCAGGCGCGCGGCGGTTGCCGCGACCTCGGAAGAATCCAGCGCGAGGCCGCGTCCGCGCGGCTGATCGGGCCGCGTCACGACGCCGGCCAGCCGGAAGTCTGCGCCCGCCGCCTCGGCCAAGCGCGCAAGAATATGGGCCGCCAGCGCGGGCGTGCCCATGAACACGATCTTCAGCGGAGGGTCAGCGATTAGATTCGAACCCCGGAGGGTCGCGCCTCGTCGGCCTTACCCTCCTTGATCAACTTGGCGAGCTTGCGACGGTACAGTTCGCGCTTGATGCGGCTGATCCGGTCGATGAACAGCTTGCCGTCGAGATGGTCGATCTCGTGTTGCAGCGCGACCGCCAGCAAATCATCGGCCTCGATTTCGATCTCGGTCTGCTCGGGTGTCCAGGCGCGCACCAGCACCTTCGCCGCGCGCTTCACGTCGGCGGTGTAGTCAATCACGGACAGGCAGCCCTCTTCCCAGACGACTTCGCCCTCGGCCTCGACGACCTTGGGATTGATCAGCTTGAGCAGTTTCTTGCCGGGATTCTCGTGGTCGGTATCGAGCACGATTATCCGATGGGGCGCGCCGACCTGGGGTGCGGCCAGACCCACGCCGGGTGCGGCGTACATGGTCTGCACCATGCTGTCGATCAAGCCGGCGAGCGCGCCGTCGATATTGCCGACCGCGCCGGCCGGTTGCTTGAGCGTCGGATCGGGAAATCTGAGAATCTTGAGCAACGCCACGGGAGTCCTGATCGAAAGTTATCAGAGCGCCGATCGCGCGAAAAGGTTGCGCGTCATCCGCGAACGCCGCCTCGGCCATCTCAGCGATAGATCTCGCGGCGATGGCCGGCGGCCAGCACCAGCACCGTCGAGGCATCGTCCTCGATTCGGCAGATCAGGCGGTAGTCGCCCACCCGGTATCGCCAGAACCCGGCCTGCTCGCCGCGCAGGGCCTTGCCGATCCGGCGGGGGTTGTCGCCGGTCGCTATTCGCTCGCGCAGGTATTTTAGAATTCGCTTCTGAGCGACCGCATCGAGGCCTGCCAAGTCGTTTCGCGCCGCCCGGCTGAATTCAACTCTCTACGCCAAGCTGGCGCTCTACTTCTTCCAAAGGGATTCGTTCCCCGCTCTTTTCAAGCCGCGCGACCGCCAGCAGGTAATCCTCGCGGTCTTCCAGAAACTGCGCGATCGCCTTCTTGACGTAGTAGCTTTTGCTCTGATGCGTGCGGCGGGCCAAGCTGTCCAGCCGCCGTTCGATTTCCTTGGGTAATTTTACGGCAAGCATTCTGAGTCTCCGCCGATCCGGAGTGTATAACGGTGTATAGCCAGGGCAAAACCGGATCCCGCCGCGGCCTAAAGCATATTCACCGGGTCAACATCGATCATCACGCGTACCTCGTGGCGATCGGCGAGCGGACCGACCTCGGCGCGCATCTTGCCGAGCGCCTCGCGCATCGCCGTGCGCGCTTGCGACTTCACCATCACCTGCCATCGATAGCGCTGCTTGATGCGCTCGATCGGCGCGGGCGCCGGCCCCAGCACGCGGGTAGTCGTGTCGTCCCTGGTCGCGTGCGCGAGCGCTGCCGCGGCTTTCGCGGCGATTTCGCTGACTCGACTCGACTCCGCGCCCTCGATTCTGACCATCGCCATCCGCGCATACGGCGGATACATCAGCTCCTTGCGAAGGTCCAGCTCGCGGCGGATGAAACGCGCGTAATCCTGGTCGCGCGCCGCGCGGATACTGTAATGATGCGGCGCGTAAGTCTGGATCACCACCTTGCCCGGACGATCGCCGCGCCCCGCGCGTCCCGCGACCTGCGTGAGAAGCTGGAAGGTGCGCTCGGCCGACCGAAAATCGGGCAGGTTGAGCGCGAGATCGGCCAGCACTACGCCGACCAGCGTCACGCCCGGCAGGTCGAAACCCTTGGTGATCATCTGCGTGCCGACCAGCACGTCGATCGTGCCGCGCGCGAGCGCTTCGACCAGAGCGCTGCGCGCGCCTTTGCGTCCGCTGGTGTCGCTGTCCATCCGTTCGATTCGCGCCTGCGGCAGGATTTCGCGTAGCGCGCCGACCAGCCGCTCCGTGCCGAAGCCCTGACCCGCCAGGCCGAACCCTCCGCATTCCGGGCAAGCGTCGGGCGCGCCCCGGTGATGGCCGCAGTAGTGGCATCGGAGCGACCGGTCATGGAGATGGAACGTCATGCTGACGCTGCAATTCGGACACGTGATGACGGAGCCGCAGAGATGGCACTGGAGAAAATTGTGATAGCCGCGCCGATTCAGAAAGATCACGCTCTGGCCGCCGTTGGCGAGATTCGCGCGCAACGCCTCGATCAGCGCGCGCGAGAGCGGCACGACCGCCGGCTTCGCCGCCGACTTACCGTTGGCGGCGGCCGCAGATGAGGCGTCGGCACGAGGGCGTTCGGCTTCCGCCGAGCGTTTCAGCTCCTCGCGCAGGTCGATCACTTCGACTTCGGCCAGCGGCCGATCCTGCACGCGCCGCGAAAGTCGCAGCATCCGGTAGCGCCCGCGCCGCGCATTGGCGAACGACTCGGCCGAAGGGGTCGCGGAACCGAGCACCACCGGGCATCCGCTGAAACGCCCGAGCGCGACCGCGAGATCGCGCGCGTGATAGCGAATTCCCTCCTCCTGCTTGTAGGCCGGGTCGTGCTCTTCGTCGACGACGATCAATCCCAGGTCGCTGAACGGCGCGAAAATCGCCGACCGCGGACCGATCATGATTCGCGCCTGGCCGCTCAGTGCCGCGCGCCAACTGGCCCATCGCTCGGCGACATTTTGCGCGCTGTGCGCGACCGCGACCTGTGCGCCGAACCGCGCGCGGAACGAGCGCACGACCTGATCGGTGAGCGCGATCTCGGGCACCATCACGAGCACGCGGCGGCCGGTCTCGAGGCAGCGCGCGGCCAGTTGCAGATAGACTTCGGTCTTGCCGGAGGCGGTTATGCCCCAGAGCAGAAAGGTTTCGGCGCGCCGCTCTGTGACCGCCGGACCAATCGCGCGCAACGCCAGCGTCTGCTCCTCATTGGGCTCCAGCGCCGGCGCGATTGCTTCCGCGGCGGCGCGGGCGCCTTCGACGATCTCGACCACGCCACGCTTCGCGAGCGCCTTGAGCGTTGCGCGTGCGCCCGCAACCTGCGCTTCCAGCTCCGCGACGCCGATTCCGGGCGCGCCCGCCAGAATCCGCGTGCTTTCCAAAATGCGGATGATCTCGCGCTGCTTGATCCCGCGCAGACTGGCGACGTTCGCTCCTTGAGTCAGCCGGGCGACCATCGAGGCGGATTCGCGATGGCGTCCGCGCGTCGCTTCGTGAGGCCCGATCAGTCCGTCCTTAGTCAGCCGGTTGATCGCCGCCGCAACTTCGCGTCTGGGACCGGCACGCGCGAGCTGTCGCTCGGACAGTGATGATTTTGCGAGTGCGGCGACAATCACGCGCTCGATCGGAGTCATGGTGGCGGCCTCGAGCGGCGCCGGCTCGCGCGCAAGCTTCAGCTCGCGGCGCGATTCGATCCGCGCGACCGCCGGAATCACGCTCCGGTAAGCATCACCGAGCGGCACCAGATAGTAGGACGCGAGGAATGCGAGCAGCTCCCGATGAGCCCGGTCGAACAGCGGCTGGCTTTCGAGGACTTCCAGAATCGGCTTGAGCGTAGCCTCGCGCCCGTCAAGGTCTGCGCCGACCTCGATCACCATCCCCGTCAGCTTGCGCGATCGAACGGGCACCAGCACCCGATGTCCGGGCTCGACCGCCCCAGCCATCTCGGGCGGCACTTCGTAAGTCAGGGCGTCAATCCCCTTCGCCGCGCCGAGCACTATCACGCTGGCCTGCATTTCCCAGCAATCTACACGGGCGACGGTGACGGTCCTAAGGGCGCCAGCCGGCGACCTTCCCCCCAGCGGTCAAGTCTGGTTGAATCGGACTGCACCCCGGCGATTTCGCCGTGGAGCGAAAAGTATACCGATGTTGCGTTTTCTCACCGCCGGCGAATCGCACGGACCGGAGTTGGTGGCCGTCGTCGAAGGCGTGCCCGCCGGCTTCGATATCGACCTGCCCCGTCTCAATGAGGACATGGCGCGCCGACAGAAGGGTTACGGGCGCGGCGGCCGGATGGCGATCGAGCGCGACGAAGCGCGAGTCGTTTCCGGAATCCGCTTCGGCCGCACGCTCGGCAGCCCGATTACTTTCATAATCGAGAACAAAGACTTCAAGAATTGGGTCAAGAAAATGTCGGTCGATCCGCGCGACCGCGGCGAGGCGCAGGTGGTGACGCGCCCGCGTCCCGGCCATGCCGACCTGGCCGGCGTGCTCAAGTACAATCTGGAGGATATTCGCGACATCCTGGAGCGGGCCTCGGCGCGCGAAACCGCGGCGCGGGTCGCGATCGGCGCGCTCGCCGCGCAACTGCTCGCGCCGTTTGGGATCTCGGTGGTCGGCTACGTGGCGAGTATCGGGGAAATCGAAGCAAAGATGCCGGCCGATCTGGCGATCGAAGACCTGGCCCGGATCACCGAGGCCTCGGCGGTGCGCGTTGCCGACCCGGCCGCCGAGCGCGCGATTATCGCGGAGATCGACGCGTGCAAGAAAACCGGCGATACGCTTGGCGGCGTGGTTGAAGTCGTCGCGAGCGGGCTGCCGGTCGGCCTTGGCAGCCATGTGCAATGGGACCGCAAGCTCGACGGGCGGCTGGCGCACGCGATGCTGAGCCTGCAGGCGGCCAAGGGCGTCGAGCTGGGATTGGGCTTCCGCGCCGCGGCGTTGCGCGGCTCGCAGTTGCACGACGAGATCGGCTACGACGCGGCCGCGCGCCGCTTCGTTCGCCATTCGAACAATTCCGGCGGCACCGAAGGCGGCATGAGCACCGGCGAGCCCCTCCGCGTGCGGGTCGCCTTCAAGCCGCTCTCGACCCTGATGCAGCCGCTGCGCTCGGTCGATATGAAAAGCAAGCAGGACGCGGTCGGCACGATCGAGCGCTCCGACGTGTGTGCGATTCCGGCCGCGGCGGTGATCGCCGAAGCGGTGGCCGCGTTCGAGATCGCCGTCGCGTTCCTCGAAAAATTCGGCGGCGACTCGCTGGCGGAAGTGACCCGCAACTATCAGGGTTACCTGGAACAGGTTCGCGATTTCTAACCGGCGTCCGGCGCAACCCGAGGTGCGGGATCAGATGCGCGACAAGATCATCCTCACCGGATTCATGGCGACCGGCAAAAGCGCGGTCGCCAGGATTCTCGCGCGGCGGCTCGGCTGGCGCCTGTGCGACAGCGATCGCGAGCTAAGCGCGCGCGCCGGCAAATCGATCGCGGCGATCTTCGAAGAGGACGGCGAGGCCCATTTCCGCCGCCTCGAACGCGAAGCGATCGCCGAACTGGCCGCCGATCCGAATCCCGCCGTGATCGCGACCGGCGGCGGCGCCCTGGTCGACGACGAGAATTATCGGGTGCTGGCGAAGGCCGGGGTGATCGTGTGCCTGAGCGCGCGCCCCGAGGTAATCGCGAAACGAGTTGGCCGCTCTTCCCAGCCGCGGCCGAAGCTCGTGGCGGCGGGCAAGCCGCTCGACGAAGCGATCGCCGAACTGCTGGCGGCCCGCCAGGCGGCTTATGCGAAGGCTGCGATCACCGTCGACACGTCCGACATCTCGACCGAGGAGTCCGCCGACCGCGTCCTCGAAGCGCTGGCCGCGCAGGGGCTGACGTTCAGAACCGTCAATCGATGCGAACCTTCCGCGTAGAGCTGGGGCCGAACTCCTATCCAGTGCACACGGGCGCCGGCCTGATCGACCGGCTGGGCGAATTCGCGCGCGCGACGGGCCTGGCGGCCGGTCGGGCTGCGATCGTGACCGACCAGAACGTCGCGCGGTTGTATGCCGAGCGCACGCGGGCGTCGTTGTCAGCGGCGCAATTCGACGCGGTGCTGATCGAAATTCCGGCCGGCGAGGCGAGCAAATCTCTGGCGACGTACGAGCGCGTGATGAACGCGATGGTCGAGGCCGGGCTCGACCGCGCCGGCGCGGTGTTCGCGCTCGGCGGCGGGGTGGTCGGCGATCTCGCCGGTTTTGCCGCCGCCACTTACATGCGCGGCATCCCGGTGGTGCAAGTACCCACCTCGGTCGTCGCGCAGGTCGATTCCGCGCTCGGCGGCAAGACCGGGATCGACCATCGTCGCGGCAAGAATCTGATCGGCGCTTTCTACCAGCCGCGGCTGATCGTGGCCGACGTCGCCGCCCTGAAGACTCTGCGCGAGCGCGAGTTCCGCGAGGGGCTCGCGGAGGTGATCAAGTACGGCGCGATCATGGACGCGCCCCAATTCGCAGCGCTGGAAGCCGACTTGCCCGCGATCCTGGCCCGCGACATGACGAAGCTCGAAGCGATGGTCGAGTGGTCGCTGCGGTGCAAGGCCGCGATCGTTGCGCGCGACGAACGCGAGAGCGGTCTGCGCAAAGTTCTGAACTTCGGCCATACCGTCGGCCACGCGATTGAGGCGGCGAGCGACTACTCGCGCTACCTGCACGGCGAGGCGGTCGCGATCGGGATGGTCGTTGCGGCGCGGCTCTCGCGCGTACACGCCGGGCTTCCGGAAGCGGACGAGCGGCGGCTGCTGCGGCTGCTCGAAGACGCCGGGCTGCCGGTCGTGATGCCCGATTGGCGCGGCGGGTCGGAGCTGGATAGCGAGCGTTTCGCTAAGGCCCTGCGCCTGGACAAAAAACGCTCCGGCGACGCGATCGATTTTGTGCTGATTTCTGCGCTCGGCAGCGCGCTGATCAAGCGGCTGGGCTTCGATCAAATCATCGCCGCTCTCGACGCCAAATGAACCGGCCCCGCCGGTAGCCGTGGCCAACGGCTCGCCCGCCATGGGTTTCCTGCGGCCCATTGTCTTGCCCGGCCAATCCGATTAGCTCTCCGCTACGTATTAACCAAGGATGACGTGGGCTTGCCCAAAGAAGTCGCAAACTCCGACCGCGCCCTGCTCGCTGCGATGGTCGCTGGCGACGCGGAGGCGCTGCGCGACCTGAGCGCACGCTACGGCCGCAGGCTCGCGATGTTCGCCAACCGGTTCCTCGGCGACCTGGCCGACGCGGAGGAAGTCGCGGCCGACGTGCTGTGGCAGGCGTGGCGGGAAGCCGCGGCATTCGATCCGGCCCGCGCGTCGGTAGCGGCGTGGCTCACGATGATCGCGCGCAGCCGCTCGCTCGACCGTTTGCGAGCCCGCAAAGCGCGCCAGGCGCCTGCCGGCCAAACTCCCGATCCGGTCGCCACTTCCGATCCGGCGGCGGAGCTGCATCAGGCCGAGCGCGGCCGGATCGTCCGCCAGGCGATCGAGCAGCTCGACGCCAACGAGCGTGCGGTTCTGGAGTTGGCCTATTTCTCCGATCTCCCGCAATCCGAGATCGCGCGCCAGCTCTCGATGCCGCTCGGGACCGTCAAGACCCGGATCCGTAAGGCGATGATCCGGCTGCGCGAGGCGCTCGCGGAGCGGGGCGAATAGCCACGCGACTATCAAGATGGACCATCAGGCGCTCAAAGACCTGCTCGCGATGGCCGCGCTCGACCGGCTGGACCCGGACGAGCAACGCGCCCTCGATGAGCATCTGCGGGACGGCTGCCCCGAGTGCGAAGCCGAGTTGCGCCGCTGGCGTGAAGCCGCAGCCGCGCTGGCGCTAGCCGGCGGCGATGCGCAAAATGCCGATACGGAAGAGGAGGCCGGGTCCGAAGCGCGAATCTGGCAGCGGCTCCAGGCGCGGCTCGAAGCGTCCGCGGCCGGACGCGCCGAAGCGCCGGCGCGGTTGGAATCACGGGCCGACCGGCCCGCGTCGCGTTCCGCCGCTCAGCCGGCGCTCCGCGGCGGCGTTCGCCGCTGGCAAATCGCGACCGGCATGGCAGTTGCCACGGCACTCGCGGTCGCGATATATGCCGGTGTCATCATCCACGCGCAGGGGGTTCAAGATGAGCAATTGGCGCAGCTTGGCGACCGGGTGTCGGCCTTGGGCGCCCAGCTTGCCGCGGCTCGCGAGGCAACCGCTGCTCTCGAAGGCATACTCGTCCAGCGCGCGCGGCTGGACTCGACCCTGATGGCCCCGGACCTGGAACTGACGCGGCTACAACCGCTCGCCCCGGCGCCCGGCGCCAGCGCGATCGTCGCCGTCAGCCCGAGCACAGGCGTGGCGATGCTGCATGCGCTGGCGATGCCGCCGACCCCGCGGGATAAAACCTACGAGCTTTGGTGGATCACCAAAGAGCGCGGAGCCGTCGCGGCCGGGCTCTTTGCGGCTTCCGCCGGGCGCGAGGTGATCGCGCGCGCCGAGCTTCCGCCGACCGGTCAGCACGTCCTGCTCTGCGCGGTCACGCTGGAGCCTGCCGGAGGCGTTGCCAAGCCGGGCGGCGCGATGTACCTGAAAGGAGCAGCCGGCCATCCGGAGAAGGGCTCGTGAAATCCATTCCCGCCAAGGACGCGTAACTAAGGACAATGGAAACTCCAACTCTCGAACAAAGCACCCAACGGTTCGATCTCGACCGGTATCTGCGCATCTCCGGCGCCACGCGTCCCGAGGCCTTCGACTGGTCCGACCCCGGTCCCCGCCTCGACGAGGCCGCGCTGTTCTGCCTCGGCTACATGATGGATATCGAATCGCACACCATCATTTATTTGAAGGAGTTGCTCTCGACTTCGGTGGTCGAGGACGCATCGATTACCGCGTTTCTGTCGTGTTGGGTCTACGAGGAGTTCTATCATTCGCAGGTGCTCAAGCGTTTCCTTGAAACCCAGGGGGTCAGCGTCGATGACAGCCGCTTCGCCGAGCTAAGGCGCAAGAAGCCCGCCGACTATATCCAGGAGAAGCTGGCCCGGGTTCTGTCACGGATGACGCGTCATTTTCCGGCCGTGCACATGACGTGGGGCGCGATCAACGAATTGTCGACCCTCACCGGTTACCAGGCCCTGGTGGGCCGCACGAACCATCCGATGCTCACGACGATCCTCTCGCGGATCATCAAGGACGAGCGCCGCCACTTTTCGTTCTATTTCAATCAGGCGCGGAACCGATTGCGTCCGCGCGCGGCGCAACTGTTGACCTCGACGCTGGTGCGCAACTTCTGGTCGCCGGTCGGAAGTCCGGTGCGCGGCGATTCGGATATGCGCCGGATGTGCGGGTATCTGTTTGCCGACGCGGAGGGACCCGCTCGCCTGGCCGAGCACGACGAGGTGATCGCGCGCCTGCCGGGGCTCGAATGGTTCAACCTGGTATCGCGCTATTGCCTACCGGACCAGCCCGCCGGAGGTTTCTCCGGCCGTCTGACCGTGCACGCCTGAGAGTGCCCGCTACGCCACGGATTGACCGGCATCGGGGTGGTCCGCCATCATGAGTGGGTACGCCCGCCCGGGCCCTTGCGCTTCCGCTTCACGCGTCCGGACTTTCCGAACTCGTTCAGCAACAGACTTTGGACCAAGGCGGAGTGGAGGAACGCGATTTTGATTCACCCTGAACTCCCGATGCCGCGTCTGCGCGCCGTCGGCACGGCCCTGCCCGAGCACTACGTCGACCAGGAAACGCTGATGGCGGCTTTTCGCGAAGCATGGGAGGCGAAAGGCGGCAATCCGCGCGTGATCGATCGGATGCATCAGGCGGTGCAGGTCGCGGGGCGCTACCTCTCGATCCCGATGGCTGACTACTACGGGCTCGATTCGTTTGCGAAATCGAACCAGGCCTGGGCTCGGGTCGCGCCCGAGGTCGGGCGACTCGCGGTCGAAGCGGCGTTGAGCCAGGCCGGGCTTTCATCCCGCGATGTCGATCACATCTTCTTCGTCTCGACGACCGGAATCGCCGTGCCCAGCATCGATGCGGTGCTCGTCAACCGCCTCGGCATGAGAACCGACCTCAAGCGCACGCCGATCTTCGGCTTGGGCTGTGTCGCCGGCGCGGCCGGGATCGCGCGAGCGTCCGACTATGCGCGGGCGTTCCCGGGCCAGGTCTGCTTGCTGCTCTCGGTCGAGCTTTGTTCCCTGACGCTCCAAAAGGAAGATCTCTCGATCGCCAACATCGTGGCCTCAGGTTTGTTTGGTGACGGCGCCGCAGCCGTGATCGTCGAAGGCGGCGCGCGCGAGGGCGCATCGGGACCGCAGGTGCTGGACAGCCGCTCGGTTTTCTACCCGAACAGCGAGCAGATGATGGGCTGGGAGATCGTTGCGGGTGGTTTCAAGATCGTGCTGAACGCCGGTGTGCCTGCGCTCGTGCGCGAGCATCTGCGCGATGATGTCGACGCGTTCCTGGCTGTGCACGGACTCAAGCGCCGCAACGTGAGCCATTGGATTGCGCACACCGGAGGACCCAAGGTTCTTCAGGCGATCGAGCAATCGCTCGAACTGCCCGCCGCCGCGCTCCAACGTTCCTGGGATTCGCTGAAGAACACCGGCAATCTCTCCTCGGCGTCGGTGCTATTCGTGCTGGGCAAGCTGCTCGAAGAAGGCGCTGCGCGGCCCGGCGATTATGGCCTGTTGATGGCGATGGGCCCGGGGTTCTGCTCGGAGATGGTCCTGCTGCGCTGGTGATTTCGGAGCGCGCCTACCTGATCCTGCTTGCGTGATCGCCGGCGAGCGCGGCCTCGAACTGATACTGTCGCGCCGCAACGCGCGCCTCGCTCTCAGCCGCGGCGGGATCGAAGTGGGACGGTCGCACTATCCGGTGATGGTGATTTTTCACGTCCTGTTCCTGGTTTGGTGCGCGATCGCGAGTCTGATCCGCACGCGCCCATTCGCGGGCGGCGTTGCGACGTTGGCGCTGGGCGGGACGATCGCCGCGCAGGCGCTACGCTATTGGGTGGTGCGTACGCTGGGTGAGCGCTGGAACACGCGCGTGATCGTCGTACCCGGCGAAGCGCCTGTGACGAGCGGGCCGTTTCGTTACCTGCGCCATCCCAATTACCTCGCCGTCGTCATGGAATTGGCGTGTCTGCCGCTGATCCGCGGGTTATGGCTCACTGCGATCGTTTTTTCGATCGCGAACGCGGCGCTGCTGACGATCAGAATTCCGCTCGAAGAGCGCGCGCTGGGAGCGTCCTACGCGCAAGCGTTTGCCTCGCGCCGCCGGTTCGTCCCCCGGATCGGGTAAGGGATTAGTCGGGTAAGGGATTAGCTACTGCGGATGGCGGGGCGAGAGCAGTGAGTCAGTACGATCAGTGCGACCCCGATCGAGATCGCGCTGTCGGCGACGTTGAACACCGGCCAGTTGTACGCGTAATAGTGCGCGCGCACGAAGTCGATCACCTCGCCGCGCGCGGCGCGATCGATCAGATTTCCCGCCGCGCCCGCCAGGATTAGCGCCAGCGCCACCGAGGTGAGCGTCACCTGCTCGCCGGCCGCCAGCAGGACGAAAATCACCACGATCGCAATTCCCGCGAATCCGAACAGCATAGCGCTGCGGAAACCATCCGGCAGGTTCATGAACATGCTGAACGCCGCGCCCGGATTGCGGGTAAAGGTGATGTCGAGCCAGTTGGGGACGAGCGGGATATTCTCGTAGAGCTGCATGTGCGCCTGGACGTAGAGCTTGGTGAATTGATCGAGCGCGATCACCGGCGCGGTCACCATGGCGAGCATCAGCAGCGGCGTGCGCAGGTTGAACGATGTGCGCACTGCGGCCGGCGCCTCGGCGGTCGATTGCGGGCTCATCGGTTGAGGCTCGCCACTACGGAACGGCATCGCACGCACAGCCGCGGGTCTTTCCCGTCGTCGAAGTAACACCAGCATCGCTCGCACTTGGTTCCGAGCGCCCGCTCGCCGACCATCATCAACCCGAGCTTCGATGAGCCCCGGTAGAACATTCCGTCACGCGCGAACGCCTCCCGCCCATTCGCCTCGCGCGCGAGATCGGCGGCTTCCGGTTCGCTCAGGATCGTTACATTCGACACGATGAACAGATCCTTGAGAATTCCGAGATCGCTCGTAAGCTGTTTCGCCGACGTGTCCCCACCTTCAGACCAACTCGGCGCGCCCAGCTTGATCGTCGCTTCCAGCGGCGCGCCGATTGTCCCGCTCTGGCGCATCGCTTCGAGCAGCTTGAGCGCTTCGTCGCGCACTTCGAGCAGGCGCTCCCAGCGCGCTTCCAGTTCGGCGTCGGTCCATTGCGGACTGCGCGGGCTGCGAACTCCGGCAGGTGAACGCTTTCGGCGCGTTGGCCGGGCAGATGCGAATAGATTTCGTCGGCGGTGTATGGAATCAGCGGCGCGAGCATCCGCACCAGCGCGTCGAGCACTGGAAGAGCGCGGTTTGCGCCGAGCGCCGCTCGCGTGAGCCGGCGCGCCGAGCAATAAAGCCGATCGCGCACGACGTCGATATAGAGCGAACTCAGATCGACGACCGCGAAATTGAGCATGCTGATGGTACGCGGTCTGGAAGTCGAAATGCTCGTAAGCCGCCGCGCACCGTCGAGCTTGAGCCGCTCCAGTGCGCGCCAGGATGAAGCGATCGAACTCGAGCATCTGCTCAGTGCGCGCACGTGTCGCGCGCCGGATCGAAATCGTAGAGATTGCCGAGCATGTAGCGGCAGGTGTTGCGCAGCTTGCGATAGGATTCCGCCACCGCGCTGAACAGGGTCGTCGCCGACGTTCATGTCGGCGGAGTAATCCACCGAGGCGAACACCAGCCGCAAGACGTCGGCGCCGATGCGGTTGACCACCTCGGACGCGTTCTCGAGAGTTGCCGAGCGACTTCGACATCTTGCGGCCCAGCTCATCGAGCGTGAGGCCGTGGCTGACCACGTTGCGGAACGGCGCGGCGCCGCGCTCGGCGATCGCGCAGAGCAGCGACGACTGGAACCATCCGCGCGCCTGGTCGACGCTTCGACGTAGGCATCCGCCGGCCAGCTCAGCTCCGCGCGCGCGCCGAGCACCGCCGCCTGCGAGCATCCGGAATCGAACCAGACGTCGAGCACGTCCTCCTGTCTGCTCGAAACTCGCTCGCCGCCGCATTTTTCGCATCGATAGCCCGGCGACCATGAAGTCGCGCGACCGGCCGGACGTACCACGCATCCGAGCCTTCGCGCGCGAAGATTTCCTCGACGCCGCCTCATCATGGCGAGGTCGAGTGCGACCTGGCCGCATCCCTTGCACTTCAGCGCCGGAATCGGCACTCCCCAGGCGCGCTGGCGCGAGAGGCACCAATCCGGCCGCGTCTCGATCATGTTGCGAATCCGGTCGCGCGACCATCCGGGCACCCATGTGATCGCTATCGATCTCGGCCAGCGCGCGCTCGCGCAGATCGTCGATGGTCGACGCGCATGAACCATTGCTCGGTGGCGCGGAAGATCAGCGGATTCTTGCATCGCCAGCAATGCGGATAGCTGTGGCTCAAGGTTTCGCTGTGCAGCAGCGCGCCCGACGTTCTGCGAGGTCGGCGACGATCGCGTCGTTGGCCTCGAAGACGCGTCTGCCGGCGTAGTTGCCCGCTTCAGCGGTGAAGATGCCGCCGTCATCGACCGGCGTCAGCGGCTTCAGGCCGTAGCGTTCGCCGATAACGAAGTCTTCGTAGCCGTGGCCGGGCGCGGTATGCACCAGGCCGGTGCCCGTGTCGGCGGTGACGTGATCGCCGAACATCAGCTTGCCGTCGCGATCGACGAACGGATGGCGGAAGATGTCGTGGCCGTCGAGCTCTTTCAGGGCCGCGCGCGATGAGCGCGATCCGATCGTCGACCTTGAGCGCGCAGGCCTGTTCGACCGCCGCGGCCAGCCGCGCCGCCACGATGTAGTATTTCCCGTCAACGCTCAGCGCGACGTAATCGAAGTTCTCGTTAAGGCTGATCCCGAGATTGGCGGGCAGCGTCCACGGCGTGGTGGTCCAGATGAGCGGCGAAGAGTTGGCCCTGCGCGTGCGCCGCGGCGAGCCTGCTTCCATCAGCCGGAGTCGGCTGCCAGCGCGGCCGCATCGACCCGATTCATTGAGTGCGAACGCGACGTAGATTGAGGGTGAGCGATGGTCCCGATATTCGACCTCGGCTTCGGCCAGCGCGGTGCGGCAATCGAAGCACCAGATGGACCGGCCGCAGGCCGCGGTAGATATATCCGCCCTCGACGAGCTTGCGCAGCACGCCGACTTCAGTCGCGTCGTACTCGGGATTCATGGTGAGGTAAGGATGGTTCCAGTCGCCGATTACACCCAGGCGGCGGAAGTCCGCGCGCTGCGCGTCGATCCATTGCTCGGCGTCCGTGCGGCAGAGCTTGCGCAACTCGATTTTGGGCATCGTGCGGGCGCGCGCGCCGAGCCCCTTGGCCACGCGATGCTCGATCGGCATCCCGTGGCAATCCCATCCGGGAACGAACGGCGTCCGAAATCCCATCATCGAACGCGAGCGCACGATGAAGTCCTTGATGATCTTGTTGAGCGCGGTGCCCATATGGACGTTGCCGTTGGCGTAGGGCGGCCCGTCGTGGAGCACCCACGGCTTGGCGTCGCGACGCGACTCCATCAGGCGCGCGTACAGGTCCAGCTCGTCCCAACGCTTGAGGGTTTCGGGTTCCCGCTTGGGCAGATTCGCCTTCATCGGGAAGTCGGTCTTCGGCAGATTGAGGGTCGCTTTGTAGTCGTTGTCGGCCACGGTTGTAATGATAACGCGGCGGCGTATATCGACGCACGCCGCCGCAATCGTCTTGTTGCGCAAAGATTAACTGATGCCGGGCCGGTGCAGAAAGAGGGCGGCGCGATCGGCACGCGTCGCGCCGGCCGGCGAATTAGCGATCAAGGCTTGATTCCTGCAGCGTTACGCCGGGCGGCAGCTTGGCCGACTTGAGGTCGAACCGATCGTTAACCAGCGGCAGCTCAATCGTTTTCCCCTCCGCGATCGACCAGACCATCACCGGTTTGGTCGGCTTGGCCGGATCGAGCACCGTGTGGGTCTCAAGCGGAGCGCTGCCGACTTTCCAGCCGACGCTCGTGTTCCAGTCCATCGCCGTTTCACGCGCCTTGTCGCCCGTGAGCCTCACAAGAATCCGCTGCAGCGGCTCTTCATCGGCGGACCACGTGATGACGGCGACCGCGGATTGATCCTTGCCCAGGACCTGCTCGTCGGCGGGGGTGAACGCCACATAGAACGAAACGATGCGCGCGACCGCGGGCTTGCCGAGCCGCGTGAAGGTGAGCAGCGGCACGCTGCCGGATCGCACATACAGAGTTTTAAGCGTGTTCAGACTGAGTTCGGTTTCGGCGGGGCTCTCGACGCAGCATCCCCACGAAGTGACCGTCACGCTGGATGATCCCTGGTACTTGACCTCGTCGCCTGGCAGCTTGCGTGTGGCCAATGGCGGGTCGAAATGTCCGGCCGGATTCACCGGATGCACCGTGATCGTGACGGTGCCGGTCTCATCGCCGTTGTTGCCCAGGTCATCCGAAAGGCGCCGGCGATGACGAACCTCGGTTTCTATCACCGCCGTGCGCACGATCGTTCGTTCATGATAGGCAAACTGCCCCAATTGATAGCTGCGTGAGCGGGTGACCATATAACGGCCGCTCGCATCGCTTTCGATCTTCGCTTCCGCGTCGCCGGTCAGCCCGGCGGCGGGTCCTGCGATCACCGGCGATACGCCGATCCCAAGCACGACCAGAAGCAGCGCGGCCGCAATGGTACGCATCGGGCGAACCTCCTATTTGGGCGAGTCCAGCGTGAAGACGGTGCGGGCGCGCGCGAGATCGAGCAGTTGAACCTCGCCGCTGATTAGCTTGCCGGTCTCGGTCTGCTGATTGAGGAGCACGATCACGCCGCGGAAATCGGGACCCAGCAAGCCGAACCGCGATTCATCCTCGGTCCTCCTACTGCCACACCGCTACGACTCGAACCCGTTCCCGCTTGATCAATTCCATGCCTTTGGCCGAAGAGCGGAAGGCGATTTTCTCCGCCGTCCAGACTTTTCCCCTTTTGAAATCCTGGCTCAGGCCCGTCATGTAGGGACAACCGGTCTCGTTGCATTGATGCGAGTCGGAACAGCCCCAGGGCACGTCGATCCCGGCGACGAACGATATCGTGCCGGTCGCGACTGCGCAGACCGAGCCGTCGGCCAGCTTCAGCAGCCAGGGGTGCGAAAACGGCTTCGCCGAATACGACGATTTGGGCAGCGGCTTGGTCAGCTCGAGGATGAAGCCGGGCTTGCCGGTGTCCGGACTCGCGCCGCAGATCACGGCGTTGGTCAGCGCCGGATTCTCGAAACAGGGATCGTAGATTTCATTACCGATCATGCAGCGCCAGCCGCCCTTGCGGCTGACCGCGATCGAATCCGTCCAGCATTCGCCGGCCCGGCTCGGCCCTTTCGGCACCACGGGCTGGAACACGGTGACCTGAGTGTCGGACACTGCTTCCGCCCCAAGATTGACCCCACTCGCCATCAACAGCAGCAACGTGGCCAAACCTAAAAACACGTGCGATCTTCCTGACCTCCTCACCGTCTTGCAGCATGGTTCTTTAGCAGGTTGACCGCTTCGGCGCGAAAATCATGAAGCGTTCTGTCTCGCGAGATTTGAAAAGCCGGGTGCGAGCCCATATTATTCCTTGCGAAGCATCAGTGAATCGATATGGCACTCAGAAAAGTCACTTTGTTCGATCATGATGGGCCCGCGATTGAGCCCGTGGATGAGGAAGGTCAGGCGAAACCGGCGGTGCTCGGTGTGCGCTGGGTAAATCCCGACACCTTCGAGACCATCCGCGTCCGCGGCGGCCATCGCACGGGCCCCAAGGGCGAGGTGCTCGCGGAGATCAAGCCGACGCGCGACCTGAGCCCCTTCCTGATCGAGGGGCTGGGCAAGGCGCCCGCCACGCCCAAGTCTTGACCGGTTCCGAGGGCGCCGCCGGGGCGCTCGCGGGACTCCGCGTTCTCGATCTGACCACCCATCGCGGCGCGCTGTGTGCGCGGCTGCTCGCCGACATGGGCGCCGACGTGATCAAGGTCGAGCCGCCTGATGGAGAGTCGGGCCGCAGGATTGGCCCGTTCGTTGACGACCACCCCCATCGCGACCGCAGCCTGTTTTTCTGGTTCTACAATCTCAACAAGCGCTCGCTCACGCTGGATCTGACCCACCCGCGCGGCGCCGAGATCCTGCGCGCGCTGGCGCGATCGACCGACGTTATCATCGAGAGCTTTGCGCCGGGCACAATCGCAAAGCTGGGGCTTGGATGGGAGGAACTACATCGCGAGAACCCGGCGTTGGTCCTGTGCTCGATCGCGCCGTTCGGCCAGACCGGACCGTATCGCGACTTCGAGGCCGATGACACCGTGCTGACCGCGCTCGGCGGGATGCTCTACGTCAACGGCTTTGCGGGGCGCAAGCCGGTGCGGCCGCTCGGCTTGCAGGCGTATCACTCGGCGGCGTATCAGGGCGCCTCTGCCACGATGTGCGCGCTGCTGGCGCGCGATCGCGACGGCTGCGGCCAGTGGATCGATCTCAGTATCCAGGAGGCAGCTGCGGCGGCGCTGGAGCATGTAGCCGGAGTCTACTTTTCGACCAATCAGGCGGCGCCGCGGCAAGGCACCCTACACTGGAGCCGGTTCTTCTGGGTGGGCCGCTGCCGTGACGGCTACGTGATGCATGCGACGCGCGCCGACTGGACCTCGCTTTTCGAATGGGTGAAGGCCGACGGCATGGCGGAGGACCTCGGCGCGCCGGAGTGGGAGGATGTGCTCTACCGCCGCGATCACGCCGAGCATCTGTTCGAGGTGCTCGACCGGTGGGCGAAAAATTACACTCGTGAAGACCTGCTCGAGCGCGCGCAGATGCTGCGGCTCCCGTATGCGAGCGTGCAGATGCCCGAAGCGCTGTTCGATAACGAGCAGCTCAAGGCGCGTGGCTACTTCGTGGAGGTGGAGCATCCGGAGCTGGAGCGCTCGTTTCGCTACCCCGGCGCGCCGTACGTTTTCAGCGGCACGCCGTGGCGCGTGTATCGGCGCCCGCCGCTGCTCGGCGAGCATACCGGCGAGATCCTGCGCGACGAGCTCGCGATCGAGGCCGGCGAGATGGCGGCGCTTGCCGCCGAGCGGGTGATCTGACGTGGGCGATTCAATTGCCGGTGCGCCCGCGCTCGCCGGAATTCGCGTGCTCGATTTCACCTGGGTGGTCGCCGGCCCGGTCGCCTGTCGAATCCTCGCCGATCAGGGCGCCGAAGTGATCAAGCTCGAACGCAAGGAGCCGGGCACGCTCGGGCCGCGCCGAGTCGGACTACAGGGCGATCTTAATCGCAACAAGCGCTCGGTCGCGATCAACATGGCTAGTTCGCGCGGAATGGAGCTGGCGCGCGCGCTCGCGCGCAAGAGCGATATCGTAATCGACAACTTTTCGGCGCGCGTGATGCGCGGATGGGGGATGGACTACGCGAACCTGGCCGCGATCAAGCCGGACATCATCTGTATCAGCATGTCGGGCCTGGGCCATACCGGGCCGCACGCCGGCTACGTCAGTTACGGGCCGACGCTGCAGGCGCTCAGCGGCTACACGATGATGATGCGGGATGAAAACGGCGAGCCGGCGGGCTACGGCTACTCATACGCCGACATGGCCGGCGGCTACACGGGCGCGCTCGCGGCGCTGGTCGCGCTATGGAATCACCGGCGGACAGGAAAGGGCCAGTTCGTCGATCTCGCCCAGTTCGAAGCCGTGATCAGCGTGATGGGTCCGGCGCTGCTCGATATTTCGGTCAACGGCCGCGCGGCAGAGCCTCCGTTGTGGCGTTCGCAAGAGGAACCGGCCGCGCCGCACGGAGTCTACCGATGCCGCCCGCGCGTGGAGGGCGGCGCGACCGACGACGATCGCTGGATCGCGATTTCAGTGCGATCGCATCCGGAATGGGATCGGTTCGTGGCCGCGATCGGCTCGCCGGCGTGGGCGTCCGATCCGAAGTTCCGCACCATCTACCTCAGAATGCGCAATCATCGCGAGCTGGACGAAAACGTTGCCCGCTGGGCAGCGGAGCATTGCGCCGAAGAGGCGATGGCGCTTCTGCAACGCAACGGCGTCGCGGCAGGAGTCGTCTCGAACGGTGCCGACCTCTGCGCCCGCGACCCGCATCTGAGGGCGCGCGGCTTCTGGCCGTCGGTGCGGCTGCCCGACGGCACGATCACCCAGGTTTCCGGTGTGCCCGCAAAACTTTCGCGGACGCCGGGCGCGGTGCGGATGGTCGCGCCCGAGATTGGCGACGACAACGACTACGTGCTCGGCGAGTTGCTGGGACTCAGCCGCGCCGAGCGTGACGAACTGATCGCGGTGGGTGCGGTCTGGCCCTAGACCGTCAGTATCCGCTGGCCCGGCTGCTGCAAGCTGCCGCGGCTTGCCGCAGGCCGTTCGCTGCTCTGATCGCGGTATCGCGATTGGCGAACGGAACCTCGAGCGACGAAGCGACCGCGTTCTCCCGGACGGTCTGTCCCGAGTAAGCCGTCGTGCTCCTGCGATGAATCGCTTCGCGACTGGCGGGGCTCTCGACCCGCACCCGGTAAGTCGCCGGCGGTCCGTGGATCACGCGGCGGCGCGGGCGATGCTCGATCACGCGAATCGACGGCCTGCCGAGCCGATCGAGCAGAACTTCGTCGAGGTCGCTGAGCCGCAGGACCGCGTCGGGGTCGTCCGCGATGCCGATGGTTACGCTGCGGCTCACTTCGAGCCGGCAGTCGCCGGGGCTGCGCAGCGCGCCGCGGTCTTTGATGATGGTCTCTCTCCGATCGGCGTTACGTGCGTCGAAGTCCAATCGCCAGTGATCGGCCGATCGGGCCGAAAGCCAAGTAAGAACCTCCGGCAGGGAATTTTCGGTGGAGGCGCTGAGCTGCTCGGCCGTCTCGATCCGCCAGTCGAACGGCGGCGCCCGATCGATGGAATCGAAGGTCAGATCGCCGTGAATCTCCTGGCCCTCCATCCGGCCCCGGTAAGTCGCGGAAGCCTTGGGTAGCTCGCCGTCGACGCCCTGAAAGTTGAGGGTCAGGTTGGCTCCGTCGAGTTCGCTGTCAACCAGCTCGAAGCGACGCGGCTGTCTGTAGCCCAACGGATAAGGGCAGCCGCGATTGGCGGTTTCGTCCATGATCGCGATCAGCGAGGCGTCGTCGACCTTGCCTCCGTCTCCGGTGCGAAAAGAGAACGACATCACCTGCATCTCGAGGTCGTAGTCGCAGTACGGCGGGCCGCCGAAGTGGGCGCTGCCGCTGGCGCCGTTGCCGCTCCAGGTTCCCTCGGCAACCGACCCGCCGCCGGTGACGTCAAATTCGTTACCGTTGAGCGTATCCTGCACCGACTGTTCCAGAACCGTGAGTTCCTGCTCGGGGCGTCGGCGGGCGCGCGGCCCTTTGAGCGGCGCGTTAACTGACGACGGGCCAGACGCTGCGTCATCCGATTTTGCCAACGCCAGCTTCTGCCGGTGCCGTGCCCGATGAGACTTGATCACTACCGTGAGTTGCGATTCTGGCAAGCTCACGAGCGTCGATTCGGGTTGCGCGATCGCGGTGGCGCCCGCACCGAGCGCGAAGGCCGCACCCGCGATCACAACTGAGAGCTTGCACAGAATCAAACTGACCGGACTCCCCCGATACACCGCCTCAACACCGCCTTGCTATCACCAGCTTCAAGTTTTATAGCGCGCGGCTTGGAGTCATCAAAACGGCAAGCAATAATGTTTCAACAGGGAGCGTCTAATGGGAAATTTTCTCACCGACACCGCACTGACGGGCGGCAACGGGAAATATCGCGCGCGGATCTCGCAGGACTGGCAGGTATGGGGACCGCTGGGCGGCTATGTAGCCGCGATCGCGCTGCGCGCGATCGGTCTGGAGACGCCGCTGCGGCGTCCGGCCAGTATTAGTTGCCAGTTCCTCGCGATGGCCGCCTTCGAGGAAGCGGACGTTGAAGTCACCACGCTGCGGCGCGGCAAGAAGTCGCACGCGCTGCACGTCCGCATCAGCCAGAAAGGAAATCCGATTCTCGCTGCCACCGGATGGGTGGTCGACGAAGGCATGACCGGCCTTGTGCACGATCACGCCGTGATGCCCAACGTGCCGCAGCCCGAGGCGCTCAAGACCTTCGCGCAACTCGCCGACAACTACAAAGATTGGTACCCGGTCTGGACCAAAGCCGTCGATGCCAAGCCGACCCAATGGCGCGCCTGGGACGACGAGGTCATCCCCGGCCCGCCGATCTCGGCGCACCTGGATGCGCCTGCTCGAGCCGGTGTCGTTCGACGATCCTTTCCTTGATGCGGCGCGCGCGCTGATGTGGATGGACCTGATGATGTGGAACGGAGCGACGCCGCCGCACTGGACCAAGGGTCCGATTTCCCATCTGGCGCCCAACCTCGACGTCACCGCGATTTTCGTCGGTCGCTCCGCCGGGGACGAATGGCTGCTCTGCGATTGCTGGGCGCCGGTCGCGGGCGACGGCCTGGTCGGATGCAGCGGGCAGGTGTGGTCGCCGTCGGGCCGGCTGATCGCGTCGGGCAGCTCGTGCCTGTTCTGCCGTCCCAACCCGGAATTCGCGAAGTCGTCGGCGCAGTCGTCAAGTTAATCGGGCCGGCACGCTCGCGGTGTTCTAGAGTCGGTCCCGCCGCTTCGCACGCGGGGGCTTTCGCGCTAGAGTCGCGGCGAGAATTCTCGTGCCATAAAGGGGCAAATCGTTTTGCTTGCCAGCGTACTTTCGAGCGCGCTCTTCGGAGTGGACGCCTATCCGGTCGAGGTCGAAGTCGACATCAGCCACGGCGTGCCCAAGCCGGCGATCGTCGGACTGGCGGAAGGTGCCGTGCGCGAGGCGCTTGATCGGGTGCGCGCGGCGGTCAAGAACTCGGGCTACGAATTCCCCCATCGCAAGATCACGATCAATCTCGCGCCGGCCGATACGCGCAAGGAGGGTTCGGCCTTCGACCTTCCGATCGCGCTCGGGCTGCTGGCGGCGTGGGGCACGCTCAAGCCCGACCGGCTGCGCGATTATCTGGTGCTCGGAGAGCTGGCCCTGGACGGACGCATCAAGGGCATCAAGGGCGCGCTGCCGACCGCGCTGCTCGCGCGTCAGAGAAAAATCGCGGGTGTGATGCTGCCGCGCGAAAACGCCGCCGAGGCTGCAGTGGTGGGCCCGGGCGTCGCGATTCTGCCGGTGGACAGCCTGCGCGACGCGTTCGAGTTTTTCGAGGGGCTGCGCGAGATCGAGCCGACCGCCGGCAACCTGGACGAAGTCTTCGGCGCGGCGAGCCGCTACGATGTCGACTTCGCCGAAGTACGCGGCCAGGAGCAGGCCAAGCGCGCGCTGGAGGTCGCGGCCTCGGGCGGCCATAACGTGTTGATGATCGGACCGCCCGGCTCAGGCAAGACGATGCTCGCCAAGCGGCTGCCGACGATCCTGCCCGCGATGACCTTCGAGGAGGCGATCGAAGCCACCAAGGTGCACAGCGTGGTGGGCCTGATGGACGGGCGGGCGCTGATCGCGACGCGCCCCTTCCGCTCGCCCCATCATACGATCTCCGACGCCGGCCTGATCGGCGGCGGCACGCTGCCGCGTCCGGGCGAAGTCAGCCTGGCGCATCACGGCGTGCTCTTCCTCGACGAATTGCCCGAGTTCCGCAAGAACGTGCTCGAAGTCCTGCGCCAGCCGCTCGAAGACGGGCGGATCACGATCGCGCGCGTGATGGGCACGATCACCTTTCCGGCGGGTGTGATGCTGGTGGCGGCGATGAATCCCTGCCCGTGCGGCTTCTACACCGACACCCAGCACGAATGCACCTGCACGCCGATTGCGATCCAGCGTTACCGGTCGCGCATCTCGGGCCCGCTGCTGGATCGGATCGATATCCATATCGAGGTGCCGGCGGTGAAGTATAAGGAATTGACCGGCAAGAGCCCGGGCGAGGGCTCGGAGCCGATTCGCGAGCGCGTCAATCGTGCGCGCGATCTCCAGCTCAAGCGCTTTGCGGGCAAGCCGTTCTTTTGCAACGCGCAGATGACGCCGCGCGACCTGCACGCCTTTTGCGAGGTTGAGAGCGCGGGCGAGCGCCTGCTGGAGCTCGCGATCAATCGGCTGGGCCTGAGCGCGCGCGCCTACACCCGGATTCTGAAAGTCGCGCGCACGATCGCCGACCTCGACGACGGCGGGCCGATCCTGGCCCATCACGTCGGCGAGGCGATCCAGTACCGCTCGCTGGATCGCCAGCCGCTCTAAGATCGGCTCGCGACGGGGAAAAGACGACCTAGTCCCGCGGCCATCCGGATCGCGGTCCACGGCAGGCGCCGATGCACCGGCAGGTGACGATCGTAGACGGCGTCGCACTCCTGGACGGGCACTGCCCCGCGAAACATTTTGAACCCTCCGGACCCGGCGCTCATGTTCAGCACTGCTTTCCGTTCGGCGCCTTCAGCGATAAAAAGCGCGAACGCCAGCCGGTAGAGCCCAAGCTTTCGGGGCCGCCGCAGGTCGTACCCGAGCATCGAAGCCGTTACCAGTCCGTCCTCGACCAGGTAGCTGATGAACGCATCGACGCGGCCCTCTTTCATGAGCGCGCGATAGGTCAGGAACCGCTTTTTGAGAGTCAGTGCAATGAAATCCGGGTTGAACTGGGGGTTCAGCGGCGAGTACTTCACGAGATAGAGCTCGCGATAGAGCGCCGCGATTCTAGGCACATGCGGCGCGAGGTCCTCAGGACGATCGACGATCGCATATGAGGTCCGCCTCAGCCCGCGGAGATCTTCGCGGGCGTTGCTGCGTTCGAGATAGCGCGAGCCCTTGGTGTCGAGCATATAGACTCTCCGGCTCGGGACCAGCCGGTAGCGGTTGGCCTGCAAGGCCTCGAGGCCCGCCCAATCGGCCAGCGGGTTGACCGAGCGGAACACGATCGCCGAGTCGGGATACCGTCGCGTCAGGTACGCGGTCAGCGCCGCGATCTGTGCAGCCGAAAGCCCATGGCTCGGATTCGTCGTCAGCAGCCAATTGTTGACGAAGACGAGGCGGTCGATGGATCCGCTCCTCAAGAGTGCACCTAGCACCGCCTTGGGCGCTTTGAACAGGCCGAAAGGGACGCGGTGATAGCGCCTGGCAAGCTCCTGCAACGCGTACTCGAAATAGTGGGCATAGGCCGAGCAGACGTTCGAGTTGCCCGCTACTCGCTCGCTGATGACGAGTGGGAGGACCTTGTCATCGATCACCAGCGCGGCCATCGTGACGTTCGCGTTGTCGACGTATGACCTCGGCCCTCTTCTGACCACGGACGCGATATAGCAACTGGCGGGGTCCACTTGCGGCAGTTGCGCGATGTTGTCCGCATCGAGGACTTCGATGCTCATCGCGGAAGCTCAACCCATGACTTAACCCATAAGATGTTCGCCCCGATCCGGTCTGGCCGCGGGTTACGGCGATGCGGCGTGTGGCGAGCCACTATCCGAACCCATTACCGGCGGTCGCATGCGGGACTGCGGAGATCGCAACTGGACGCTTTCCGGAGGGTTCCTGCTCGATCTCCTCCCACGATGCGTAGCTGATGCGGATTTCCATCGACGGACCAAGCGCCTCACTCAGGCAACGCCAGAGAATGGCATCGCAACCGCCGTTGAACGCCTCGGTGCGAACCACCTTCACCTCTACTCGGTCCGGACGTTGCTGGACGAACTGGAGAAAAGCGACTCCTGGTACGATACTCGGCAGCGCGAACAGCGCGCTCTCGACCCGCCCCTCAGGCGTGACGATCGCCGCGGCAGTGCGGCCGCGCACCCCGCGCACTACCGGGAAGCTCCGGCCGCATCGACACTGGGGCGGATGCTGGAAGACCTCGATCAGGTCGCCGATCTCGTAGCGCAGCAATGGCATTGCCCGGTTGTAAAGAGTCGTACCTACTGCTGTAGCTAATTCGATGCCCGGCTCCCCGGATGGCCTGCGGTCGGCGAGCTCGAGCAATCCGTAATCCGAGAGGACATGATAGGTTCCTTCGGGGCACTGAGCGATACACGCCGTGCGCTCCATGTGTCCATAACAGTCGAGAAGCGGGCACTGAAACGTCGACTCGATCGCGGCGCGCATTTCGCACGTCACGTTCTCGCCGCTAGAGAAGACTGCGCGCAGCGGCGCGATCGCGGCCTTCGCTGCGGCAAGGAGCGTCGCCAGATGGTAGAGCGCCGACGGCAACCCTTTGAGGTAGAGCGGCCGGAATCGCGCGAGCAGCGCCCGGTACTCGCCGAGGTTTCCGCGAGTCAGCTTCATCGAGTTCAAAAGCAGACGGCCGTAGACCCGCTGGACGTCGAAAATCCGCCCGTCGAGTTGCGGGCGCCGCAAGAAGTGTATCGAGGCCAGTTCCGCGAACTGTTGGCCCAGCCGGTACCCTGCCCATCCCCAGTGGCGCCAATAGTGGACGAACTCAAGCGCGTTCGACTCGCGATCAAGGTAGCAATCCAGCGCCAAACCCGAGCTGCCGCTGGTGCGCGCCAGCGTACGGCGATAGCGCTCCTTGTGGTCGGCATGGAATAAAGCTCCGCCCTGGCGGACGGTCTCTCGTGAGAGGCGCGGAAGACGGTCAAGGTCGTCGGCGGAGTTGAGGTCCTCAACCCGCAGCCCGCGCTCCAGGAATAGCCGCCGATAGTAGGGAACATGCCGGGCGGCGTGGCGAACGATGCGGCGCAGCCTCTCGTCCTGATAAGCGCGCAGCCGTTCTTCGCTCATCCATTGGGTGCGCGCGAGATTCCGGCGCATCTGAAGGATCGCCAGCGGATCAAAAAAGTCCCGGAGCGAGAAGTCGATCGCCAAAGCAGAGGTAGTAATGACCGACCCCGCCGTCCCAGTCTAGGATTGATCGCGGACACGGTCCGTAAAGCGCGCCACGACTCCACGCCGCCAGCCTCGTTGCATGTAGTCTCTATTGAGACTACAATGTGTTGGTGCCGAAACGCAGCGTGATCCTGGCACCGGACGCGGCGCGCCAATTCAAGCGGCTCAGCGCGGCCGAGCGATCGCGCCTGAAGCGAGCAATGGAAGCGTCGCTTGCCGACGACGATGCCACGATCGCCAGCAGGAATCGCTTTCGCCTTCGGCGAGCATCCGAACGGACGGGCTTTGAGTTTCGGGATGGAGATCTCCGGGTATTCTATTGCGTAGTTGGGGATGAGGTCAGAGTCACACTCATAGGCCGCAAGAAAGCCAACCAGCTTTTCATCGACGGCCAGAGGTTTTCACTGTGAAGATCGAAAATGTCCGCGAGGTCAAAGCGAAACTCAACCGGCTGATCAACGAGCTCCCGAAAACCGGGTCAGTTGTGATAACCAAAAACGGCCGGGCCTGTGCTGCGTTGATGGCGATTACGGAGGACACCGATTTGGAGGCTCTGGCCCTGGCCCACAACCAGCGTTTCTGGCGCATGTTCGATGCCGCCTACGAACGCGCCGAGAAGCAGGGCTGGGTCGATCTGGAAGATCTGGATTAACCTGACGTAGCGCCCGGGCCGGTTTCGACTTTCCGCATGGAATCGCGCTCGACGCCGCGGGACCGCGGTCGCTCATCCAGATAGAAGGCGACGTTCGCGGCCGCGCTCGCCGTTCTTGCCGGGACATTTTTCGGCCCTGCGATTGACACATCATATATCTTATAGAATATATGATGGCATGGCTTGGAAGCTCAGAATCAAACCTAACGGCGGCACGCCCCTCTACCGGCAGATCGAAAGCGCGATCCGCACCGCGATTACCAGCGGGGAACTGAAGGCCGGCGACCGGCTGCCTTCGGTGGCTGACCTTGCGGTGTCGCTGAAAGTCAACAAGCTCACCGTCCACAAAGTGTTTCAGCGCCTCGAGCAGGCCGGCTTGCTGCACTCGGAAGTCGGCCGCGGAACGTTCGTGGCGGGCGCGGCCGACGTGGTCGAGCAAGCGCCCAACGGCGAAGCGGTCAAGCCCGAGGTCGCGCGCTCGGTGCGCCGCCTGCGCGAGGGCTATGCCGGCGGGCTGCGGCAACTGCTCGCGATCGAGCGGCGCCCGGGGACGATCAACCTGAGCGGCGGCGTGCCCAGCCCGGCGAATATCCCGGCCGGACTGATCGAACGGCTCACCCGCGACGTCTCAAAAAAAATCCCGCGCGCATCTACGAGTACAGCGGCCCGTCGGGATTGCAGGAGCTGCGCGAGGCGCTCCGCGAGCGGCTGGCACGGCGCGGAGTCGCCGTCACCGCCGACGAGATCATTATCACCAACGGCTCCCAGCAGGCGATCGCGCTGGCCGCGGCGTGGGCGCGCGACGACAGATCGCGCCGCGATCTGCGAGTCACCGACCTACACCGGCGTTCCCGGATGCATGATGATGTTCGGCCACACGGTTCAGAGTGTGCCGTGGGAGAACGGCGCGCCCAATCTCGACACGCTGCGGAGCCTCGCCAACGGCCGGCGGGTCGCATTCTACCTGTGCCCCGACTTTCACAATCCCACCGGGCAAAGCTTGAGCGTGGCCGCGCGCCACGAGCTGTCCGGATGGGCGCGGCAGAACGACGCGCTGGTGATCGTCGACGAAATTTTCCGCGAGCTGCGCTTCGAGGGCGAGGAGCCCCCGAGCCTCTACTCGCTGCTGCCGGCGGGGCGGCGCGTGATGGTCGGCTCGATCTCCAAGACCTTCATGCCCGGGCTGCGGGTCGGATTCCTGATCGCCGATCGCCTGTTGGCGAGCGAGCTGATCCCTTACAAGCGCTTCATGGATGTCGGCGGGCCGTCGCTGACCCAGGCGATCGCCGCCGAATTCCTCCGCGACGGCCGCGACGGCTACGACCATCATCTTGATACGATCCGTGCGATCTATCACGAGCGCCGCGACGCCGCGCTGGCCGCGCTCAAGCAGTACATGCCCGACGGAGTGAGCTGGACGCGCCCGCAGGGCGGCTTCCAGCTCTGGGTGACGCTGGCGCGCCCGCTGTCGTCGATTCAACTTTTCCTCAACGGCATCGAGCACGGCGTTTCGATCAATCCGGGCCCGGCGCACGATATCGACGGCCGCTACCTCAACTGCTTCCGCCTGGGCTACGGCCACGCGGCGCCCGACGAGATTCGCACCGGAGTCGAGCGCCTGGCGGAAATCGTCAAAAAGTTGCTCGCCCGCGGCGACGAAGAAAGCGGCGGGCTGGGAATAACATTGTAAGGAGCTACAAAATGGCTGATACAGGAACAATCAGGCTCAAGACCGGACTCGCCGAGATGCTCAAGGGCGGCGTGATTATGGACGTGGTCACCGCCGCGCAGGCCAAAATCGCCGAGGACGCCGGCGCCGTCGCCGTGATGGCCCTCGAGCGCGTTCCGGCCGATATCCGCGCGCAGGGCGGGGTCGCCAGGATGGCTGCGGTCACCAAAATTCGCGAGATCCAGAAGGCCGTCACGATCCCGGTGATGGCCAAGGTCAGAATCGGCCATTTCGTTGAGGCGCAGATCCTGCAATCGCTCGGCGTCGATTTTATCGACGAGAGCGAAGTGCTCACGCCCGCCGACGAGTCGTTCCACATCGACAAGCACGCCTTCAAGGTGCCGTTCGTGTGCGGCGCGCGCGATCTCGGCGAGGCGCTGCGCCGCATCGGCGAGGGCGCGGCCCTGATTCGCACCAAGGGCGAGGCCGGCAGCGGCAATATCGTCGAGGCGGTGCGTCACGTGCGCGCCGTCACGGCCGCGATTCGGCGCCTGACGACGCTCGGCGCCGACGAGATGATGGCCGCGGCGAAGGAACTCGGCGCACCTTACGAACTGGTGCGGATGGTCGCGCAGAACGGTCGCCTGCCGGTGCCCAACTTCGCCGCCGGCGGCGTTGCGACGCCCGCCGACGCCGCCCTGATGATGCAGCTTGGCGCCGAGAGCGTGTTCGTCGGCTCGGGAATCTTCAAATCGGCCGATCCGGCCGCGCGCGCCAAGGCGATCGTGATGGCGACCACGCATTACAAGGACGCTGAGATTCTGGCCCGCGTTTCGGACGGGCTGGGCGAGGCGATGCCGGGCTTGGAGATTTCGCGCCTCAAGCCCGAGGAACTGCTGCAATCACGAGGGTGGTGAGATGGCCGAAGAACCTCACCCCCCGGCCCGTCTCCGGCACGGAGAGGGGAGCCTGACACTATCGAATCGGGTTCGCCTTCTCGTCCCGGAAAGGGGGCAGGGGTTAGGTTCTTCCTGAGGAATATATCGTGAAGATCGGAGTATTGGCCCTACAGGGCGATTTCGCGGCTCACGTCGCGGCGCTGCCCGGCGCGATCGAAGTGCGCACTGCCGTCGCGATCGATCGGCTCGACGTGCTCGTGATTCCCGGCGGCGAATCCACCACGATGCTGAAACTGCTCGAAGGTTCGGGAATCGAGGCCGCGGCGCGCCGGATACTCGCGCGGAGTGGCACGATCTTCGGCACCTGCGCCGGCGCAATTCTGCTCGCGAAGAACGTTTGCGGGCCCAATCAGCCGTCGTGGGGCATGCTCGATATCGATATCGAGCGCAACGCTTACGGCCGCCAGATCGATTCGTTCGAGGCTACGCTCGATCCGCCGTATCGGGGCGTCTTCATCCGCGCGCCGCGGATTCGCCGCGTTGGCGCTGGCGTCGCGGTGCGTGCGCGTTTCGAGGGCGAGCCGGTGCTCGTGCAACAGGGGCGCATCTTCGCCGCGACGTTCCATCCCGAGCTCACCAGTGATCGCCGCGTCTACGATCTGATCCTCGATCGCGAAACCGACGCTAGCGATTCGGAATCGCTTATCGCGCGCGCGTGCCTGGGCTAGTCTCGGCCGGATTGAGATTGAATGATGAAATTCCCGCTCTTCCAGATCGACGCCTTCAGCAGCCGGCGCTTCGCCGGAAATCCGGCCGCGGTGGTCGTGCTCGAAGAGTGGCTACCCGATCAGGTTTTGGCGGCGGTGGCTGCGGAGAACAACCTGTCCGAGACGGCCTTTGTGATCGTGCGGCCCGGCGTCGTGCCGGCCAGCGTGCCGCTGCGATGGTTCACGCCGACGATCGAAGTTGACCTGTGCGGTCACGCGACGCTGGCGGCCGGCCACGTGCTTTTCAATCACTACTTCCGCGCTCTCGATACCATCCGGTTCGCCACGCGCAGCGGCGAGCTGGCAGTGGCACGCGTCGAAGACCGGCTGTGCCTCGATTTCCCGGCCCGGCCGCCCACGCCGATCGCAATCACGGACGCGCTGGTCGCGGCGCTCGGAGCCCGGCCGCGCGAAGCGCTGCTGGCGCGCGACATTTTGGCGATTTTCGACTCAGAAAGAGAGGTCGCGGCGCTACGGCCCGACTTCCAGCGTATCGCGGCGCTCGACGCGTTCGCGGTGATCGTGTCGGCGCGCGGCGACGCGGTGGACTTCGTCTCGCGTTTCTTCGCGCCGCGCGCGGGTGTTCCCGAGGATCCGGTGACCGGTTCGGCGCACTGCACGCTGACGCCGTACTGGTCGGCGAAGCTCGGCAAGACCAGTCTCATCGCCCGTCAAGTCTCGGCGCGCGGCGGCGACTTGCGCTGCGAGCTGCGTGGCGACCGCGTCGCGATCGCGGGCAATGCCGCCGAATACCTGCGCGGCGAGATCACGATCGATTAGCGAGCTTCGCGTCCCTAGCGAGTTCGCCCGCAGTTTGGCACCATCATGCGATGGCTTCCGATCCCTGCCTTTTCTGCGCGATCGTGCGGCACGAGCTGTCCGCGAGTATCGTCCGCGAGGATGATGCGACCGTCGCGTTCATGGACCTGCATCCCATCAATCCGGGACATACGCTCGTGATTCCAAAGCTGCACTCAGTGGAAGTCAGCGGAATCCCGGCGGCGATCGGCGGCAAAGTGTTCGAGGCCGGGATGGCGGTCGCGGCGGCGCTGCGCGCCAGCGGCCTGCGCTGCGAGGGGGTGAACTTTTTTCTGGCCGACGGAGTCGCGGCCGGTCAGGAAGTCTTTCACGTTCATCTGCATCTGATCCCGCGCTTCGCCAACGACGGCTTCGGCCTCAGACGACCCAAGGGATCCGGTGCGGCCGCCGCACGCTCCGAGCTGGATCGAATCGCGAGCTTGCTTCACGGGGCCCTTCCGAAATAGGGTGCGTTGACAATCTTTTCCCCGTGACTTAGGTTCGCTTTTTGCTACAATTGCCTTACTTGGAGACCCGGAACCGGCCCGCCCGCTCTTCCGCGATCTGAATCTATGTTTGACAGTCTCAGCGATCGTCTCGAAGGCGTATTCCGAAAACTAAAGGGCCAGGGACGGATCACCGAGCGCAATATCGAAGACGCGCTCCGTGAGGTGCGCCTCGCCCTGCTCGAAGCCGACGTCAATCTCAAGGTCGTTCGCGACTTTATCGAGCACGTGCGCAAGAAAGCGCTCGGGCAGGACGTTCTGCGCTCGCTTACGCCCGAGCAGCATCTGATCCGATTCGTCGCGCACGAGTTGCAGGAAGCGATGGGTGGGCAGGCCCGCGAGATCAATCTCAAGGTCAAGCCGCCGGTCAAGATCATGCTGGTCGGCTTGCAGGGCTCGGGAAAAACCACCTCGCTCGCGAAGCTCGCGCGCTGGCTCAAAACCGAGCGCGGACGCCATCCGATGATGGTCTCGACCGACGTGCGCCGGCCCGCCGCGATGGAGCAGTTGCGCGTGCTCGGCGCGCAGATCGGCGTGCCGGTCGCCGACAGCCGCCCCGACGAAGACCCGGTCGAGATTGTGAGCCGCGCGCTGAGCAAAGCCGACATCGGTGGGTTTGACGCGTTCCTGATCGACACCGCCGGACGCCTTCAGATCGACGACGAGTTGATGGAGGAGCTGACGCGCCTTAAGGCCACCGGCGAACCGCATCACACGATCCTGGTGGCGGACGCGATGACCGGCCAGGAGGCGGTGAACGTCGCTCAGGGCTTCCACGAGCGGGTCGGGATCACCGGCCTGATCCTCACCAAGCTCGACAGCGACGCGCGCGGCGGCGCCGCGCTCTCCGCGCGGGCGGTCACCGGCGCGCCGATCCTGTTCGCCGGCATGGGCGAGAAGCTCGACGCGTTCGAGGTGTTCCATCCCGATCGCCTCGCCTCGCGAATTCTCGGGATGGGCGACGTGCTGAGCCTGATCGAGAAGGCGCAGCAGAACTACGATCGCGACCAGGCCAAGGCGCTGGAGCGCAAGCTCAAGCGCAACGAGTTCACGATCGCGGACTTCGCCGATCAGCTCAAGACGCTCAAGAAGATGGGTTCGATTGGCGACCTTATGGCGATGATTCCGGGCCTCAAGAAAATCGCCGGCGCGGCCGATTCCGAAGAGACCCGCCGCGAGCTCGCCCGGATCCAGGCGATTATCGACTCGATGACGCTGCAGGAGCGCAACAACCATCTGGTGCTCAACGGCAAGCGTCGCGCGCGAATCGCCGCGGGCAGCGGCACGTCGGTGCAGGAAGTCAATCGATTCGTCAAGCAGTTCGAGCAGACCCGCAAAGTCATGAAGAAGATCACCCGTATGGGAGCCGGCGGCGCCATGATGCGCGGGCTGGGGATGCGGGCTAGAATAGGGTTTAAGGAGATGACATGCCGCTTGTGATTAGACTGCGCCGTCATGGCGCGAAGAAGAAACCGTTCTACCGGATCGTGGTGGCCGATTCGCGCGCGCCGCGCGACGGGCGTTTCGTCGCCCAGATCGGCACTTACGATCCTTCCTTCGACCCGCCCAAGGTGACGCTGGTCAAAGACCAGACCGAGCGTTGGCTCAAAGTGGGCGCGCAACCGAGCGAGACCGTGGAGAAGCTGATCAAGCGCGCATCCTAGCCGCGCATCTTAAGGCCGCCCGTGGGCCGCTGCATCGGAGCCACCATCATGAGAGAGCTAGTCCTGTTGCTCGCCAAGCAGTTGGTCAATGATCCGGAAGCCGTTGAGGTCAAGGAGACTCTGGGCGACACCGCCTCGGTGTTAGAGTTGCGCGTGGCGCGGGAAGACCTGGGCCGCGTGATCGGCAAGCAGGGGCGCACGGCCAAATCGATCCGTACGATCCTGAACGCCGTGGCCTCACGCACCAATCGCAAGGTCGTCCTTGAGATCCTCGAAGACAAGCCGTAAATGCCTTCGGCCAGACAGGCGGGGCCGCAGGCTGAGCCGCGCCCGCGCTGCCGGCCTAATCCGGGTCGGCCGGATTGCGGGAGCGCATGGGCTCAAGGGCGCGCTCAAGTTTCGTCCCGACGATCCGGCTTCTTCCGTGCTCGGCTCAGTGGCGCAGATTTCCCTGGCGGCCGACGGCGCCGAGGCACGCACCTATCGGCTGAAGTCTGCGGCGCGCGTGAGCCGCAATCATCTGCGGGTCGTACTCGAAGAGGTCGGCGATCTCCGCGGGCGCGGAGGCGTTGAAGGGCGCGACCGTTTTCATCGCCGCCTCCGATCTGCCGGCGCTCAAGCCCGGTGAGTTTTACTACTATCAAGTCCTCGGGATGGAGGTGCGTCTCACCGACGGCCGCAGCCTGGGGATGATCGAGGAAGTCATCTCGACCGGGGCCAACGAGGTCTGGGAAGTGCGCGGCGAGATGGGCGAAGTGCTGGTTCCCGTGATCGAAGACGTCGTCAAAGCGATCGATTTCGACTCGCGCGTCGCGACCATCGAAGCGATTCCCGGCTTGCTGGACTCACGCTAGCACGGGCCGCTCCTACGCCTCTCCCTGACCAGGGAGAGGTCGCGCGAGCATCGCGAGCGCGGGTGAGGGTATTGGCGCGAAGGTCGCGACCGGCTCAGTCCAGATCGGCCAGCCACAGCCCGGTCAAATATTCGCCCTCGACATGGCCGAGCAGCACCGGATGGTCCGCGGCGGCGCCGAGCCGCGCGAGCATCCGCGGGTTGCGTCCGGTCTTGCCCGCCGCGATTCGGACCGCGCGGATAAATCCTCGCCGCGGAAATGGACCGAGCAACTGAAGGTCATCAGATGTCCGCCCGGCGCCAGCGCGCGCATCGCGCGCGCGTTCAATTCGGCATACAGATGTTCGGCGTGCGCGGCATCCTTACGGCTGCGCGCGAGCGCGGGCGGGTCGAGCACGATCAGGTCGAACTGCTCGCGGCTCTCGGCCAGATACTGCGCGGCTTCGGCATGGACCAGCTCGGCCGCACTTTCGGGGCAATCGCCGGCGTTGAGTCGCGAGGTTGCGCCGCGCCCATTCGAGCGCGCGCGATGAAGTATCGACCGCGACCAGCCTCGCGCGCCCGCCTCGAGCGCGGCTAGCGAAAGCCTCCCGCGTAGCAGTACGCGTCGAGCACGCGTGCGTTCGGGGCGAGGGCGGCGAAGCGCGCGCGGTTCTCGCGCTGGTCGAGGAAATATCCGGTCTTCTGTCCATGCGCGGGATCGATCCCCAGCCTGATCCCGTTCTCGGTGGCGATCACTTCCTGGACCGGCTCGCCGGCGAGCAACGCAACTCGATCCTCAAGCCCCTCCTGCCTGCGGACGGCGCCCTGGCTGCGCTCGAGGATCGCGCGCGGCGCGATCAGCCGCGCCAGATGCGCCACAATCTCGGCGCGCATCCGTTCCGCGCCGGTGGTGAGAAGCTGCATCACCGCGACGTCGGCATAGCGGTCGATCACCACGCCCGAGAGGCCGTCGCCGTCGCCGTTGACGAGGCGGTAACAATCGGTGTCGGCGCGAATCAGGCCGCGGCGCAATTCCAGCGCGCGCTCGAGGCGATGACCGACGATCGCGGCCGGTTCAACCTGGGTGCCCCACGCGAGCATCCGGACCGCGATCGTGGTGGCCAAATTGCAGTAGCCGTATCCGATCAGCGTGCCGGTTGAGTCGCAGACTTCGACGGTCGCGCCCGGCTCCAGGCCGGCGGGTTCCGTGCGCAGCGATCGCCTGCGAGAAGATCCACGGATTGCCGCCGCGCACGGGCCCGTCGCGCCCGGGCTTGAGAATGACCCGCGCAGGAGTCATCGCTTTCGCTGAGTGGGCTAGCGTGGCCATTGGTGTTCCTTGGCGCGGACGAAGTCGCCGCTGCGGCCGCCGCTCTTTTTGACCAGACGAATCGCGTCGATCACCATCGCGCGGTCGATCGCCTTCGCCATGTCGTAAATCGTCAGCGCGGCGGCACTGACCGCGACCAGCGCCTCCATCTCGACGCCGGTGTGCGCGCTGGTCGCGGCGCGAGCCTGAATGTGCAGAATCGAGCCGGAGCGATCAGGTTCGAAGTCCAGCTCGACCACCTCCAGCGGAATCTGATGGCAGAGTGGAATCAGTTCGTACGTGCGCTTGGCCGCCATCGTGCCGGCGATCCGTGCCACGGCCAGCGCCGCGCCCTTTTCGAGCGTGCCGCCGACGATCGCGCCAGCGTCGCGGGCGCCATCCGGACTGCACCGCGCGCGATCGCCTCGCGCCGCGTGATCGCCTTGCCGCCCACGTCGACCATCCGGATCCGCCCGCGCGAGTCGAGATGAGTCAACGCTGCGGGACGTCCGCGGCGGGCCGGAGGTTTCGTCCTGCGCGTCATGAAAACTTGCGTGCCGTGAAAGCAGCGGATAGAGCTTACGTGGACCGCCCGCAGCGATACAATGAAGCAGCCCGGCGCTCCTGGATTCAGCCGGGAAATTTTCAGCCGGTCGGGAAATTTTGCGCCGGCCGGGAAAGTTGAGCGCGATCAACCAGGTCGAAACCAATATGGCAGATGATGTGAACCGTCTCGTGATTCTGGGCTCCGGCCCGGCCGGATTGACTGCCGCGCTTTACTCGGCGCGCGCTAACCTCGACCCGTTGCTGATCGAGGGCGTGCAGCCCGGCGGGCAATTGACGATCACGACCGAAGTCGAAAACTACCCGGGTTTCGAAAAGGGAATTCAGGGGCCCGAGATGATGGACGTGTTTCGCCGCCAGGCGGAGCGCTTCGGCACCCGCTTCATCACGGGTGAGGCGAGCGCGGTCGATTTGCGCAAGCATCCGTTCGAGCTGACGGTCGAAGGCCAGGCGGTGCGGACACGGGCGCTGATCATCTCGACCGGCGCTTCAGCCAAGCTGCTCGGGATCGAGTCGGAAAAGCGGCTGATGGGCTACGGCGTGAGCGCGTGCGCGACCTGCGACGGCGCATTCTTCAAAGACAAGGAGGCGGTCGTCGTGGGCGGCGGCGACACCGCGATGGAAGAGGCGATCTTCCTGACCCGATTCTGCACCAAAATTACGGTCGTCCATCGCCGCGACGTGTTGCGCGCCTCGATGATCATGCAGGATCGCGCGCGCAAGAACCCGAAAATCGCCTTCATCTGGGATTCGGCGGTCGATGAAATTTTCGGCGCGCCCAGGACCGGAGTCAGCGGCGTGCGGCTGAAGAACCTCAAGACCGGCGAGTCCAGCGAATTCAGGACCGACGCGGTCTTCATGGCGATCGGGCACAAGCCCAACAGTGACATCTTTCGCGGCCAGCTCGACATGGATGAGCAAGGCTACCTGCTGATCAAGCCCGGCTCGACCTTGACCAATATCGAAGGTGTGTTTGCCGCCGGCGACATCGCCGATCATGTTTATCGGCAGGCCGTGACCGCGGCTGGTACCGGATGCATGGCAGCGCTCGATGCTGAGCGCTGGCTGGCGCATCACGAGTAGCGCCGCGGCGGCTTGAGCTGCGCCGCTGAGCCGGCGCGAGCTATTCGCCCACGGCGGTCTGGTCGGTTCCGACAGTCCGGGTGCTCGCTATGGCATCCGAAGCTGATCGCTGAACGCCGGGCTCGAGGTGGGCGCGCAAGTTCCGTAAAAGATCAGCGACGAATGCGGCGAGGCGCGATTCCGACTTCGCGTGACCCAGCGTTGCGGCCACCGTTGGGATCGACGTTGGCGTCGGTGCGGCGGTCGGCGTCGCGGTGGGCGTCGGTGTTGGTTTCGGGGTCGGCGTCGGCTTGGGGGTCGGCGTGGGTTTCGGAGTCGGCGTGGGTGTCGGCGTCGGCGTGGGTGTGGGCGTCGGTTTGGGAGTCGGAGTGGGTTTGGGTGTCGGCGTGACCGACCCGGTCGCGGTCGGTGAACCGGTGGGCGTCGCGGAGCCAGTCGGCGTCGCGGACCCGGTCGGCGTCGGCGAACCGGTGGGTGTCACGGAGCCGGTGGGCGTTACGGAGCCGGTCGGCGTTGGCGAGCCGATTGGCGTAATCGAGCTTGTCGGTGTGGCCGGGCCGGTCGGCGTTGGTAAACCGGTGGGTGTCACGGAGCCGGTCGCCGTGGGTAAGCCAGTCGGTGTGGCAGAACCGGTTGCGGTTGGTGAACCGGTGGGAGTCGCGGAGCCGGTCGGTGTGACCGAGCCGGTCGGCGTTACCGAACTCGCGGGCGTGGCGGATTCTCCGCTCAACGGCGTGGCCGTTTCAGTCGCGGTGATGGAAATCGGAGTGGGAGTTTCGCTCTCCAACGGCGTGGGCGTTGCGATCGGCGTGGGCGTCTCGATTGCAGTTGGAGTCGGCTTGGCCTTGGGCGTGGACGTGGTCGGCGGCGCCGGCGGGGTGGGAGTGGCGGGGGTCGTGCTCGATCCGCCGCTGCTGCTGCCGAAGCTCGCGAAATCGCAACCGCTCAGAGCCACGACCAGCGCGAGCATCACGAGCCTCAGCGCCGCCTGGATATGACTCCGGCCTGCCATGCTAGCGGCGCGCGAACCCATCGGAGCTCGCCCGCCGAGGGCGCTTTGGTCGCGGTTTCCTTCCAACTCTGCCTCGACGCCAGCGAGAAATTCCACCGGTTCTACCAGCGCGCAAGCCAGCTTACACTACGCGATCCGATCGCAGCCGTCACAGCCACAAATTCGTCAGATCGTCCGTGAAACGCACCCCGAGCAGAGTCGCCGAGCCAGTCGGCGTGGTAGCGAAGGGGGCAATTCAGGGCAACAGCCCGCGCCATCGGCGCCGCGCGTCGTCGACGTTCGCGATCTCACTGGCTGCGCATCGAGTTGGCGAGCTGGGCCGCGGATGCTGCCCGCGCGCCAGCGACAAGAGAATCGCGGCGCCGCGCAGCGTTCCGGTTTCGTCGGCCGAAACCAGCACGCGTTGGTGGGAGCGAAGCGCGGCCAGCGCCGCGACGTAGGCGCGATTCGCCGCCATCCGACCCTCGATGATGAGGTCGCCGCGCGCGTCGATGAATTCGAGGCAGAGGTCGGTCATCAGGGCGCAGTACAGCGCGGCCAGCGCTGCGCGTGCGACGGGGCTGGCAGCGGGCGGTCCGATGGTCCGGCCGGCATGGGTGCGAAACGGTCCACCGCGATCCGCGAAGGCGGGAATCGCGAGCGTCCCGCGCGCCAGCAGCGCAGTCAGATCCGCGATCGCCGGCTCGGCGCGCAGACCTTCCTCGCTCGCGATCGCCGCGTACTCGCGGCCGCCCATGAAGCGCGCGGTCGCCACCGGTGATCCGAACGCGTCGACATTGGCGAGCGTGTCGCGCTCCTCGCGCAGGATGTCGATAGAAGCCCCATGCGCCATCGCGATCGTCCACGTTCCCGTCGAAACCACCGCGAAGCGATCGTCGCGGGGCGCGCGATGAGCGAGCCACGATGCGTTGCTGTCGTGGATTCCAGCCAGCACTGCGCAGCGCTCCGGGAGCCGCGCCCGAGACGCGATTTCGCGCCGCGGCGCGCCGAGCGTGGTCCATGCGCTGACGCGCCTGGGAAAGCGCGCGCTCCATCCGGTCGTTTTCGCGAGCGCGGAAAAATCGCCGGCTCGCGGCTCCCAGAGGTCGGTATGGCAGCCGAGCGAAGTCGGTTCCCACGCCGCGACGCCGCTCAGCCGCCACGCCCAATATTGCGGATACGGAATGATAGTCGCCGAGTTGAACTCCTCCGGATAACGGTGCTGTTGCCAGAACAGTTGGCGGCCCAGGTTGAGGCCCGCCGGAAGTCTTGGCGAGGCGGTACGGCCGAAGTCGCGCGCGAGCGCGTCGTACTCGGCGTCGATTTCGCCCACGCCTTCGAACTCGTAATCGAGGATCGGCAGGATCAGCCCGCGCGCGCCGACCAGCGCCGCAGCCGCGCCGTGAGTCACGGGTATCAGCGTGTGAATTGCGAAATCGCGCGACAGGCCGGCGAGCGCCTCGATGGCCCAGTCGAACAGACCGTCCGTATCGACGTGCGGATACGGTGGGCCGGTGGCCACGACGTTGGGCCGCGCCAGAGTTCGCAGCGCATTGCCGTGCTCATCGATGGCGCACAGGCGGACGTTGGTCCGGCCAACGTCGAGAACGGCCGCCGCGACGGGACGCCCTTCTGTGCGTCCGCTCTTGGTGGAAGGCCGCGTCGACATGCCCGAAAAGTAGGCTCGGACCGCGTCGCGATCAATCGGAAGCCACGCAAAGGTCGGCGGCTATGGCGGGGGCTACAATCGAATTTCGATCCTGCTACGATCGGGCCGTGCTGAGCGATCGCTGGAATGATGCGCACACGCAGCAGCTCTCCGAACCCGAGCTGCTCCGGTACCGCTCCAACCTGCTGGGCGCCGACCTGGCGGTCACCAATTTTGGCGGCGGCAACACCTCGGCGAAAATCGCGATGGCCGATCCGATCACGGCCGAGACGGTGACGGTGCTGTGGGTGAAGGGTTCGGGCGGCGATTTGGGCACGATGGGGCTGGACGGTTTCGCGACGCTCTACCTCGACAAGCTGCGCGAGCTGGAGCGGCGCTATCGCGGGCGCGAGCACGAGGACGAAATTGTCCCGCGGCTCGACTACTGCGCCTTTGCGGGTAATCGCCGCGCGGCCAGTATCGACACGCCACTGCACGGCCTGCTTCCGTTCGCGCATGTTGACCATGTTCATCCCGATGCCGTAATCGCGATCGCGGCCGCGCGCCGCAGCGAATCGCTCACGGGCGAGGTGTTCGGTGGGCGACTCGGATGGCTCCCCTGGCAGCGGCCGGGGTTCGACCTTGGACTGCGGCTGCGCGATCTCGCTGCGGCGCATCCGGGGATCGCGGGCGTAATCCTGGCCGGTCATGGATTGATCACGTGGGGACCGACCGCGAAAGACTGCTATCGAAACACGATCGCGACCATTCGCCGGGCTGAAGAATGGCTCCAGGAGCGCACGCGCGGCATTCCGATCTTCGGCGGCGAACTCGCGCCGCCGCGCGCGCCCGCCGAGCGCGCTGCGATCGCGGGCGAGTTGATGCCGATCCTGCGCGGACAGCTCGCGGCGTCCGAGCGCAAGGTCGGCCACTTCAGCGACAGCGCCGAAGTGCTGGAGTTCGTGAGTTCCAGGCGCTGCGCGGAACTGGCGGCGCTGGGCACTGCCTGCCCCGATCATTTTCTGCGCGTCAAAATCCGGCCGCTGGCATTGCCGGCGGACCCGGCGGTTACAAAGGAAACCGCCGGCGCGATGATCGCGGATTATCGCGAGCAGTATCGACGGTACTACGAGCGTTGCCGGCGATCGGACTCGCCGCCGATGCGCGACGCGGCTCCGGTCGTGCTCCTGATGCCGGGCGTCGGGATGTTCACCTTTGCGGGCGACAAGACCACGGCGCGGATTGCGGCGGAGTTCTATCGCAACGCGATCAACGTGATGCGCGGCGCGTCGGCGGTAGATGAGTACGCGGGGCTGCCCGAGCAGGAGGCGTTCGATATCGAATACTGGGCGCTGGAGCAGGCCAAGCTCGATCGGCGGCCGCCGGCCGGAGCGCTGGCCGGACGGGTCGCGCTGATCACGGGGGGCGCGGGCGGAATCGGCCAGGCGATCGCGCGCCGGATGCTCGCCGACGACGCCTGCGTGGTCCTGCTCGATCGTGACGTCGCCGCACTCGAAGCAGCGCGCGCCGCGCTGGCCGCGAAGTTCGGCGACGATCGCGTGCGCGCGGCGTGCTGCGACGTGACCGACGAGGCCCAGGTTGAGGCCGCGTTCGCCGACAGCGCGCGGTGGTACGGCGGCGTGGATCTCGTGGTCTCCAACGCGGGCATCGCGTCGGCGGCGCCGCTAACGGAGACCTCGCTCGCGCTTTGGAATCGCAATATCGAAGTGCTGACGACCGGCTACTTCCTGGTCGCCAGGCAGGCGGCGCGGATACTCAAGGCGCAGGGGATCGGCGGATCGATCGTGTTCGTCGCGAGCAAGAACGCGCTGGTCGCGTCACCGGGCGCCGCCGCCTATTCCACGGCCAAGGCTGCGGAACTGCATCTGGCGCGATGCCTCGCACTCGAACTCGCGCCCGAGCAGATTCGCGTCAACGTCGTGAATCCCGACGCGGTGCTGAAAGGCTCGCGAATCTGGTCGGGAACGTGGCGGGCGGAACGTGCGGCGGCGTATCATATCGAGCCCGCCGAACTCGACGCCTACTACCGCGAGCGCAGCCTGCTCAAGTTGAACGTTACGCCCGAGGACGTGGCCGAGGCGGTGCATTTCTTCGCTTCCGACCGCTCGCTCAAGTCCACCGGCAATATCCTGAACGTCGACGCGGGAATTGCCGCGGCATTTACGAGATAGGAGGGAGACCATGACCACGCGCACGCCGATCGATCCCGATCTGATCGCCGAACAGAATCGCAAGCTCGAGGCGAACCTGCGGGAGGACTACGAGCATCTGGGCGAGCGGCTGGCGCGCGCCGGCGTCGACCTCGAGGCGATTGCGGCGCACACCGGGCGTCTGGCGGTCGCGGTGCCTTCATGGGGGCTGGGCGCGGGCGGCACGCGCTTCGCGCGCTTTCCGGTGCCGGGCGAGCCGCGCAACATCTTCGAGAAGCTCGAGGACTGCGCGCTGGTGAATCAGCTCGGGCGCGCCACGCCGACCGTCTCGCCGCACTTTCCGTGGGATCGGGTCGACAACCTTGCGGCGCTGCGCGATCGCGCGCGCGAGCTGGGACTGGAATTCGGCGCGATCAACTCGAACACCTTCGAGGATCTGCCCGGCCAGCCGCATTCGTACAAGTTCGGCAGCCTGACGCATACGCGGCGCGAGGTGCGCGAGCAGGCGATCGCGCACAATCTGGAATGTATCGAGATCGGGCGGCAGCTCGGATCGCGCGAACTGACAGTCTGGATCGGCGACGGCTCGAATTTTCCCGGCCAGCTCGATATGTGCGCCGCGCTCGAGCGCTACCTGGAGAGCATGCGCCGGATTGTCGCGGGCGCACCGGCCGGATGGCGCGTGTTTATCGAGCACAAGCTCTACGAGCCCGCGCTCTACTCGACCGTGATCGCGGACTGGGGCACGAGCTATATCTGCGCGTCGCGGCTCGGGCCGAACGTGCAATGCCTGGTGGATTTGGGCCATCATGCGCCGACCACCAATATCGAGCAGATCGTCGCGCGGCTGATCCAGTTCGGCAAGCTCGGCGGCTTTCATTTCAACGATTCGAAGTACGGCGACGACGATCTCGATACCGGCGCGATCAATCCGTTTCAGATTTTCCTGATCTTCAACGAGCTGGTGCAGGCGGAGTTGCGTGGCGCGCCCGGCTTCGCCCCGGCCTACATGCTGGATCAGAGCCACAACCTGACCGACCCGATCGAGAGCCTGCTCGAAAGCGCGGTCTCGGTGCAGCGCGCCTACGCGCAGGCGCTGCTGGTCGATCGCGAGGCCCTGCGCGCGGCGCAGGAAGACAACGATGCGCTCCAGGCCAACCGGATTTTGCGCGCGGCGCAGCAGCTTGGCGTCGAGGCGCTGATCCAGATGGTGCGGCTGCGCGCGGGCGGCGCGATCGATCCGATTGCGGTCTTTCGGGCTTCGGGCTATCGGCAGCGCAAGGCGTGCGAACGCCCGCAGGAACTCACCGGCAAGGCCGGGATCGTGTAGCCGGCGGGTTCACTCCGCCGGCGCCGCTCAATGCGGAGGGCCTGATGGTCATCAAGGATGGCGAGTTCGACAGTATCGAGACTCCGACCGGTCCGATGCGCACCCATCTGTTCCGGCCGGCTGCCGCGGGACGATATCCGGGTCTGGTGTTCTACTCGGAGATCTTCCAGGTGACCGGGCCGGTGCGGCGGATGGCCACGCAACTGGCGGGACACGGCTATGTGGTCTTGGTGCCCGAGATCTACCACGAGTTCGAGCCCGCAGGCACGGTGCTAGCTTACGACGACGCCGGATCGGCCCGCGGCAACGAACTCAAGACCACCAAGACGATCGCGAGCTACGACGGCGACGCGCGCGACGCGCTGGCCTTCCTCAATTCGTACCAGCATTGCAACGGACGCCTCGGCGTGATCGGAGTCTGCATCGGTGGGCATCTGGCGTTCCGCGCCGCGATTAACCCGGAGGTGCTCGCGGCGGCCTGCTTTTATCCCACCGATTTGCCTGAGCACAGTCTCGGCAAGGGGAAGAGTGACGACTCCCTCAATCGGGCGCGCGAGATTCGCGGCGAGTTGCTGATGATTTTCGGCCGCCAGGATCCGCACGTGTCACGCGAGGGGCGCGCGGCCATCTACAACGCGATCACCGATGTGGGCGCGGATTTCACCTGGCACGAGTTCAACGCCGCGCACGCCTTTATGCGCGACGAAGGCGCGCGCTACGATCCGGCGGTCGCGCGCGTCTGCTATGGCCTTGCGATCGAGCTGTTCCATCGCAAACTGGTTGCGCCAGCCGGGTGAGGGAGCCCTGCGCGCCGCCTGATCATTCATCCGACGGCGAGGCGCCTCCCACGACATCCGGACCGAGATGCTCGAGGACGTCGCGGGCGTTGTAGGCGAGCGGATTGCCCTCCGGCTTCTGGCCCTTGAACATCTTGATCGTCGCCTGCGAGCCGTACTCGGTCCAGATGACGCCCGGAAAGTAGGTGCCGGGCGAGTAGTATTGTCCGGGCCAGGCGCCCGGCGCGGCGATAAACGCAGGTTGAACTCCAGTGTAGTAGCCCGGTGAACTGTTCAACGTCGCTTCAGTGGATTGGTCGGCAATCACGAAATAGTCATAGCCGCTGTCCTGCGTAATCTGGGCGCAGCGGTAGAGCAGGTTCATTTCCACCGCTTGCTTCGAAGTCATGCCGTTGCCGGAAAACGAGACGCTCACCGTGTTCGAGTCGATGCGATAGTCCTGGTAGCCGTAGCCGGTGAACGACGACGACGCTTGCCCATACGGCGTCGCGCAGGCCCCCAGCAGCGATGCGGCGGCGAGCAGGAGTCCGTACCACGCTCCCCGGTTTGAACGAATGGCTTGCGCTTTCACGGGAAGGCGGCCTTCAATGCTGGGCCGTCTGAAGATCCGGCACCAGGCGCATCGTCAATTGATGACGGGTGTGCCTGATCAATACGTCCGACCAATACTTGTCGGCCATCGCCGCGGCGACTTTGTCGGTCATCTCGGGTGCCGACTGCGCGAGCACCCGGTCGAACTCCTGTCCGCCGACCCGAATCTTGACATAGGGGGCGTCGGTGTTCGAATCGATGCGCAGCGCCGACTCCGCGCCGAGCCGAACGTACGGTGCGCCGTCGATCACGACCACCCAGACCGTCGACCAGTGCTCTTCGCCGGTCGAGTTGATCGTATAGAACTGGAGCGTCGACTCGTTCTGAAAGAGCTGCGGGATCCAGCCGGCGGGAGCGTTGACCGCGGCCGCCAACATGGGCGCCGCCAATATCAGGATGAGTTTCGCGGCGAGCTTCATAGGGACTCCCTACTATCCGACGAATACCGGTGACTAATGACATGCCGGACCCGAGGCGCACAACTGCGGTTCGCGCGGAAGGAGCGGCGCGCGCGCCGCGTGACTTTTGCCGCGTGCGCAAAACCGGATGGTGCTCGATCGCGACGGCGTGCTAAACGCTGATTGAATCATGTCCGCGATAACTGACGTTGCCCCGCCTGAAGGGCCGGCGCCCGAGGCGGGCGAAACCTCCGGCGCATCGAAACCGCAAAGATATGGGGCCTTCCGCGCCCTGCGCCATCGCAACTACCGGCTCTACTTCTTCGGCCAGCTCACCTCGCTCGCCGGCACCTGGATGCAGAGCGCGGCGCAGTCGTGGCTGGTGCTCAAGCTGACCAACTCCTCGATGATGCTGGGGGTGGTTTCGTTCGCGCAGTTCACGCCGATCCTGCTGGTCGGGATTGTTTGCCGGCGTGGTGATCGATCGCGTCGATCGGCGCCGGATGCTGATTGGGACCCAGACGCTGCTGATGCTGAGCGCGTTCACCTCGCGGCGCTGACCTTCGCCGGACGGGTGCGGGTCTGAGCACGTAATCCTGCTGGCCGCATTCAACGGCACCGTTGGATGCTTCGATATGCCGGGCCGGCAATCATTCGTGGTCGAGATGGTCGGCTACGAGGACCTCGCCAACGCCATCGCGCTCAACTCGATGATGTTCAACAGCGCGCGCATGCTCGGTCCGCCGCTAGCGGGTCTGCTGATCGCATGGCTCGGCACCGGGACCTGCTTCTTTCTGAACGGTCTGAGTTTCCTCGCGGTCATCTGGAGCCTGTGGCAGATGAAGATCGTGCCGCGCTCGATCGACTTGGGTCGGGCGCGCGATGTTCTGAGCCAGACTTCGCGAAGGGCTCGCCTACGTATGGCGTCATCGGCGTATCTGTCTCAGATGGTGCTGGCGGCGGTGACCAACGGCTTCGGCTATCAGTACCTGGTGTTGGTGCCGATCTTCGCCCGAAACGTGCTGCATGGTGACGCGAAGCACTTACGGTTTTCTGGTCGCGATTCAGGGACTGGGCTCGGTGCTCGGCGCGGCGACGCTGGCCTCGCGCGTTACCTACGCGCGGAATCGCAACAATCTGATCGTCGGGGCTGTTCCTCTCCGCGGCAGGGCATCATCACCTTCGGGCTGTCGCCGTGGCTGGGGCTATCGCTCATCGCGCAACTGGTGATCGGAGCGGGGCTGACGAACTTCCGCGCCAGCAACAACACGTTGGTGCAGTTGTTCGTATCCGACGATCTGCGCGGCCGCGTGATGAGTACCTATCAGCTCGCCGCGGTCGGGATGATGCCGCTGGGCGCGCTGACCGTGGGCTATCATGGGCACGCTGCTGGGGCCGCGCACACGGTGGTGATTTGCGGCGCGGTCACGCTGGTGTGCGCGATCGTATTACTGACCGGGCTCAAGTCGATCGGCGGCGCGCAGGCGGATCCAGACTGATCGAGCGCTGCCGGAACCGCGGCCGTCGACCCGCGGGAGGGCGGTCCTGCTTCGCCTGATACCACCGGCGAGACACCGACGCTGCTGCGACGGGAATCTCAGGTGCTGCGGAGCAGCGGCGCGAACACCTGCCGATGCTGCCACGCTAGGAGAACCTCGAGCGCGGTGACCACCGCGGCTACCGGCAGACCGCTCGGGTCGAGGAAGAGATGAAAGAGGATGATGTTCACGATCACCGGCGCGAGAATCAGCAGAGCCAGCGGCACGAATCGGCCGCTCAACAGCAGCGCGCCCGCGACCGCCTCGACGCCGCAAATCAGGTGCAGCATGTAGCCGGTCGAGCCGAGCGCGCCCAGGAACCCGGCCGCCGCCCGACTTGCCGGCGGTGGCATCTGGAAGAAATTGAAGAAGTGCTCCAGCCCCAGCACGAAAAAGATTAAACCAAGCAAGCTGCGAAGAATGATCGTGATCCACGAATTCATGGCGATCCTCCCCGGGCGGATGCGAATCCGCGTTAACCGATCGTGCTGCGCAGCAGTGCGAGGGTGCGTTCGCGCGCGAGTTTGGAGGCGGCAGGATGGAACGACGCGCGCCGATCGCAATTGAAGCCGTGTCCGGCGCCTTCGTAAACGAAGATTTCCGCGTCTTTGCGGCCCGCGAATGCGCCGCGGATTTTGTCGATCGCAGTCAGCGGAATGCCCTGGTCGGCGCCGCCGAAGTGAAACTGAATCGGGCACTTGACCGCGGCGGCCGCGCCGAGAAATCCGTCGATTCCGCCGCCGTAGTAGCACGCGGCCGCGGCAACGTCGGTCCGCGCGGCCGTCAGGTAGGCGATGAATCCGCCGAAGCAGTAGCCGATCACGGCGACGCGGCCGTTGCATCCGGGGACGGCGCGCAACGCCGCGAGCGATGACGCGATATCTTTCATCCCGAGATCGACGGTGAATTTCATGCGTAGCTCGCGCGCCTTCTGGATATCCTCAGGCGTGTAGTCGAGTTGCCGGTCGGGCTCGACGCGCCAGAACATATCGGGCGCCATCGCGACATAGCCCTGCGCTGCGTAGTGATCGACCATGTCGCGGATATGCGCGTTGACGCCGAAGATCTCCTGGATGATCAGCACGCCCGGTGCGGAAGCGGCGCTCGGCGATGCGAGGTAGCCGTTGAACTTGCCGCCGTCGGCGGCGGAGATCGAAAGCATTTTTCCGTTACCCAAGTTGAAACTCCTTTTGTGTCAGCTAGCCGTGTGCCAGCGCGGTTTCAACGTCGGCCGCGACCGACTGCGCTTCCACCGTCAGGCCGTTGTACTGGCGGAGTTGGCGGCCGTCGGGGCCGAGCAGAAAGGTCGCGACATTATGCGTGATGGAGCCGTCGGCTTCGCGCTCGCGGCGCAGATCAAAGACCGCCAGCACCCGCTCGATTTGAGCGGGCGAGCCGGTCAGAAAGAGCCATCCGGCGGCGTTGGCGCCGCGCTGAGCGGCATATTGGCGCAGCTCGGCCGGATGGTCGTGTTCGGGATCGAGCGTGATCGATACCATCGCGACCTGCGTGCCCATCCTGGCGCCGAGCAGCTTCGCCACCGAGGCGAGCTTCGCGGTCAGCATCGGGCACGGCCCGGGGCACGACGTGTAGATGAAATCGACCAGCACCGGACGGCCCTTGAGCGAGGCGAGTGAGAACGTCGTGGCCGAACTGATCGGTGAGCGTGAGATCGGGCAGGCAATCGGCGCGGCTGGCGGCGGCATAGTCGCCGGGACGATCGCTCGCGTCGGGCCGATCGCAGGCGGCGAGCACGCTGAACAGAACCAGCGGCGCCAGGCAGAAAAAGGCCGCGAGAGAAGTGCGGGCAACCCTCACCCGGCGAGCGATTTGCTGTCGCAAATGCTCGCCGGCCTCTCGCTGGTCAGGGAGAGCTGGATCAGAAGGCATCGCAGTATGGTGGCAGCAGTGAATACTCATTGGAAATCTCACTGTTGCATCGCGCAGCGGACGCGCTCACAGGCTTCGATTACGCGCAGGCCGTCGCGGGCGCTCACCGGCGGCGCCTCACGCGTCCGGACGCAGCGGATGAAGGCGTTGATCTCGTCGGCGAGCGGATCGCCCTGCCCGAGATCGATCTGCTCGGCGGCGATCGTCGGGTAGGTGGTGCCGGCGGCCGGCGGAGCCTTGCGATAGACCTGGATCCGGCGGGCGTCGTAGTCGACCGAGACGTACGCGTCGGGCTGGAAGAAGCGGATCTTGCGCTCGCGCCGCGCCGCGACCCGGCTGCAGTTGAGGTTGGCGACCATCCCGTCCGAGAAACGAATCCGGGCGTTGGCGACGTCCACGGTGTCGGTCAGCACGGCCACGCCCAGCGCCTCGACCGCGACGATTTCGGCGCCGGTCAGGAACAGGATCACGTCGAGGTCGTGGATCATCAGGTCGAGCAGCACGTCGACATCGGTGCCGCGCTCGGTGAAGGGGGCGAGCCGATGAGATTCGATGAAGCGCGGGGAGGTCACGATCGAATGGAGCCGCACGATCGCGGGATTGAAGCGTTCGAGATGCCCGATCTGCAGAATCCGGCCGGCGCGTTCAGCCCGGGCCATCAGGTCGCGCGCCTCGTCGATCGTAGCGGCCATCGGCTTTTCGATCAGCACGTCGATACCGGCGGCAAGCAGCGCGGAGGCGATCGCGTGATGGGCGAGGCAGGGGGTGGCGACGCTGACGAGATCGACCGTGCCCTTGAGCCGCGCGGTCAGCTCGCGATAGTCGCACAGGGCCGTGGCGCCGCAGGCGGCGGCGACCTGCGCGGCGCGCGCGGCGTCGATATCGACCACGTACTTGAGTTGCGCGCCGGAAGCGGCGTACTTGGCCGCGTGCAGCGCGCCCAGACGGCCGGCTCCGATTACCGCGGCGCGCAGCTCAGTTGAAGCCATAGACGCCTACCTGGTGCTGCTCGGCCATCGCGATGGTGCGTGCGCGTTCGAGGATGAGCGCCTGGCCGGCTTCCACGCCGATCAGCGCGGCGCCGATGCGGCTTAAAAGTTCGATCGTGGCGGGACCGATCGCGGGCCGATCGAAACGGAGGTCCTGACCCGGCTTGGCGCCTTTGGCGATTACCAATCCGCGGCCGCATAATTCCGCCGCGCGCTGCAGCGCCGCGTCGGTGCCCTCGGCCGCTTCGACCGCCGCGACGATGCCGTTGCGCACCGCGACGGTCTGCCCAACGTCGAAACGTCCCAGCACGCGCGTCAGCTCGCACGCCAGCGTGAGATCCTTCAACTGCGCGTCGGTCGGAGGCGGCCCGGCCTGCGGGCCACGATGTGCCAGCGCCTCGGGAACCAGCAACGGGACCGGATCGATCACGGTGATGGCCTCGGACTCGATCGCGGCGGCGAAGCCGCGCAACACCGCGTCGTCGCTGAACCGGCCAACCCGCTGGAGTACCGCGAGCGCGCGTGCGTCGGGCGCGAAGGTCCGGCCCAGGCGCGCGCGCGAAATTCCGCCGGCCAGCGCGGCCTCGCGCACGCCGGCGGCCTTGAACACGTCGATGATCTTCTGCAACTCGCCGACCTGGATCCAGGTGAGCTGATCGCACAGCGGCTCGAACGCGGGATCGGTTTCGTCGCGATGGGCGATCGCGATCACCTGCATGCCGCGGCGGCGGGCCGCGGCGGCGACCTCGATTGGAAAAACCCCGTTGCCGGCAATCAGGCCGATTTTGCTACTCACGGTCGCGACTTACCACTCCGCGTTGGGAACCGGCGATGAAGTCGAGCAGGCGGCGGACCTCGGGGACCGCCCCGTCGCGTTCGCGCACCTGCGCGAGCGCGTCGCTGCGCAGCAGATTGGAGTAGAAGATGGTGCGGAAACTGGCGCGCAGCTTCGCGATCACGTCGGCGCTGAAACCGCGCCGTTCCAGGCCCACGCTGTTCACGCCGACCAGCCGCGCGCAATCGCCGGCCACCATCGCATACGGCGGTACGTCCTGCGAGACCATCGCGCCCGCCGCGAGCATCGCATGCCCCCCGACCCGGCCGAACTGATGGACGGCGCTGGCGGCGCCGACGAAGACGAACTCCTCGAGCACCACGTGGCCGCCCAACTGGGTTGAATTGGCGAGGATCGAATGGTCGCCGACGAAGCAATCATGCGCGATGTGCACGTAGTTCATCAGCAGGATGTCGTTGCCGACTTTGGTCACCATCCCGCCGGCCTCGGTGCCGCGGTTGATAGTGGTGAATTCGCGAATCCGGTTGTCATCGCCGATTTCAAGGCGCGCGGGCTCGCCGCGGTATTTCAGGTCCTGGGTTTCCGCGCCGACCGAGGCGAACTGGAAGATACGGTTGCGCGCGCCGATCACCGTGGGGCCCTCGATCACGGCGCAGGGGCCGATGCGGGTGTCGGGGCCGATCGCAACGTCGGGGCCGATCACGGCGCCGGGTCCGACCTCGACCGAGGAGTCGAGCTCGGCGCGCCGATCAATCACCGCCTGAGGGTGAATACGTCCGGCGATTGCCGTTTCTCCTTCACTTCGTGGTGCATTGCTCTGGCCGCCGCAGCGCGGGGGGCATCCGGGCCGAGCGGGCTACTTGGAGATCGTCGAGCGCTTGGCGGCGTTGTCGCCGAAGTCGCTGTCGCTGTCGCTGGCGGCTTCCGCGCTGGCGCCGCTGTCATCGCCGGAATCGCCGAGCGAACCGACCTTGGAGCCGCTCTGGTTGTAGTCGCGGATCACCTCGTCGGTGATGTCGATGCCGGGCGTGCCCCACAGGATCGCGCCCTTCTCCATGACCATCGTGAAGCCCTCTTTCTCGCCGATGCTCTTGATGATGCGGGCGAGGTCCTTGACGATCGCGCCGGTCACTTCGTTGTCCCGCTGCTCGAGTTCGTGCTTGGAGTCGTCGTAGTCGCGCTGGAAGTCGCGCAGTTTGCGCTCGTATTCGTCCTGAAGGTTGCGGCGCTCGTCGTCCTTCATCAGCATGCCCTTCTTTTCGAGCTCGTCCTTGAGCGCCTGGACGTCGTTCTGCTGTTTCTGGAGGCGGCCTTCGAGAGTTTCGATTTTGGTGCGGAAGCCGGCTTTGGCCTTCTTGCCGGCGTCGCATTCATTGAGCGCGCGCTGCACGTCGACGTAGGCGAGCTTGACCTCGGCCCGGGCCCGGCCCGCGGCCGTCAGGAGCAGCAGCGCTGCCCCGATTATAACGAACCGTCGCTTCATACGATCCAAATAGCCTCCTGGCGGCCCCGCACGAAACCCGGGCGCGCGGTCATCTTCTGCATGCGCGCCCGGCTTCCGCGTGCGCGCCCGGCGCGACCCATCCGTCGAGCGGGCCGCCGAATAACCATTGCTTTGCCGGGCGTCGCTTTGAAACCCCATTAAAGCCGGTTTGGGAGCCGGTTCGCCAGAGCCGGTCCAGCCTGCGCTCCGCGCGGACCGGCACCGAGTCAGCATCGTCGCGCGCCGGGCATCAGAATACTCGGGAAAATACTCGGGAGCCATCGAGCGGCGAGGTCTCAGAGCGGGGAGCCCGCGCCGAATACGAAATCGGTCCGCTGGTCGTTGGGCCGCGGATTGATCGGCTTGGCGAATTCGATTCTGAGCGGGCCGAACGGCGAGCGCCAGCGGAGCCCGATCCCGTACGCGGCCTGGAGCCCCTGGACCGTAACGGAGTCGGAGAGCCGGAACGAATTGCCGGCGTCGAGAAAGATCACGCCGCGCAGTCCGAGTCCCTCCAGGATGGGAAACGTGATCTCGGTGCTGAGCAGAACCTCGCGGCTGCCGCCGATGTCCTGATACGAGAACGGCTGGCCGGCCTGATTGAACAGCGTTACCTGCGGCCCGAGCCGGTACAGCTCGTAGCCGCGCACGTCGCCGCCGCCGCCGACTCCGCCCGGGAAAAAGCGCTCGTAGAGCGGCAGCTCGCCGCCGGTGCCGCCTTGCAGATTGGTGCCGATTCCGTAATCGCCGCCGATCGAATAAACCCAGTTGCCCAGTTCGGGATTATCGATAAACGAAAAGAAAAAGCGGGTGTGGAAAACGCCCTTCAGGAAATAGTTGCTGCCGCCCAGGCCCGCGACTTCCAGCGTCAGGGTCTGCACCGAGCCGTAGCGCGGATCGATCGGGTTGTTGACGGTGAAGCGGCGCAGGGTGGGCGCGATCTCCGAGGTCTGCGAGTAGCCCTTGTAGCGCCGGATCTGGTAGGTCGTCAGCGGGTTGTCGAGACCGCCGATGCCGACGCTCTCGAACTTGTATTCCAGTCCCGCGGTCACGTCCTCCAGCGACAGCGGTCCGATCTTCTTGAGGCCAAGCTCGGAGAAGGAATAGAGCGTGCGTACCGAAAAGCCGATCGCGCTGCGGTTGAAGTCTGGTAGGAGATGTTCGAGTCGTAGCAGCTCGAGCCCGGCGGTCAGCGGAATGTCGAGAAAATAGGGCTCGGTGTAGCTGATGCTGTAGTTCTGGAACAGGATAGCCGACCTCGCGTCCAGCAGGATCGCCTGGCCGCCGCCGAACAGATTGGTGTTGCCGATCCGTGAAATCGCCGAAGATCGAAGAGGCGGTCGAGAACCCGCCGGCGGCCTGGAACGAGCCGGTGTTGGCCTCGTGCACGTCGACGTCGAGATCGATGCGGTCGGGCTGGGTGGCCGGGCGAGGTGGCGATGCGGGTCTCGTCGAAGAAACCGAGCCGGTCCAGCCGCGACTTGGACTGGCGGATGGCTTCGGCCGAGTACGGCTCCTGCTCCTGGATCCGCATCTCGCGTCGGATGACCTGTCGGAGGTCTTGGTGTTGCCGGTGATCTTGATGCGGTCGACCAGCACCAGCGGCCGGGATTGATCGCAAAAGTCACGTTGATGATATGGGCGGCCGGATCGAGCTGGGTGCGCGGGTCGACGTTGACGAACGCATAGCCGCGGTTGGAGTAAAAATCCGACAGCGTCAGCACGTCGTGCTGGAGGGTCGAGCCGCGAAACAGCTCGCCGGACTTGAGCGTGAGCTGCTCGCGCAAATCCTCCTGCGGGTAATTTCAGGTCGCCGCTCATGCTCGATGGTGCCCACCCTGATAGGGCTCGCCCTCGTCGATCGTCGAAGGTGACGGTCAGGCCAGTTGCCCTGGCGGTTGATCACCGGCTCGCGTGACCCGCACGTTGAGATAGCCGTTGTCGTAGTAGTAGGCGGTCAGGCGGTCGACGTCTTCGTCGAGTTTCTTGTGGTCGAGCACGCCGGTGCCGGTGAAAAAGCTCAGAATATTGTGCGGTGCCGGTCTCGAGCACCTTGCTCAACTGCCGGCGCGGTGAAAGCGTGATTGCCGGTGAAATCGATCGTCGGTGATGTGGACCAGCGGCCCTTCGTTAACGTTGAAGACCGCGATCGCCTGGTTGTCGGGCTGCGGCGATCGGTGCTGAAGGTGACGTTGGCGTCGAGGTAGCCTTTGTCCTCGTAAACCTTCTTGAGTCCCTCGATGGTCTCCTGGACGCGCGACGGGATCGAGAATCGCGCGGGCGTGGAGCTTGGTGGCGTCGAGCACCTTGTCGTCGGTCGTGCGGATGGCCTTCATCCCTTCCAGCCGCACGTCGGTCACCATCGGCCGTTCGTTGACGTGATAGATCAGCGTGAGCCGATCGCCCTGTTGGCTGACGTCGGCGGTCACGCTGCTCGAAAAAACCCATCTTGTAGATCGCCTTGATGTCCTGATCGACCGGCACCGCGTTGAACGGGTCGCCGGTGCGCGACTGGATATGGATGCGGATCGCGTCGTCCTCGACCCGCTGATTACCCTCGATCGGATTTGGCTGATAGTGTCGGCCGGCTGGGCTCGTGCGCGCGCGGCGCCGATCACCAGCGCGAGCACAATTATCCAAATGGACCGGAACCCGCCGGTCCGAAACATTTCCACGCTCACCACCCAATACCAGCGCCGAAAGCTAACCAATCGGGATGTTGAAGTAAACCGAGGGATCGCGGCGGCGGTGCAGCATCCGCGGCTCTCACCGGCGCGTCACGGCGTTTTCAGAGCGTTTGCGAGGGATCGCGAAATGTGCCGCGCCGCCTCCGAACACCTCTCCCTGACCAGGGAGAGGTCGGCGAGTCGCCCGTCGGCTTCGGTTCCGGTGGCGTGCTGGCTGCCGTGGACTCAACTATCAGCCGCCGTTCGATACAGCAGAAGTCGGCAATGAAACAACCGATTGGAAATCGTCGACGAAACTTGAACCAAGGTTTCGACGCCAAGCAATGTAAACAACAACCGTTCCGCATCGGTCTAATCGCGCAGCAGACGGCGGGCGCGCCCCAGCGTCGTTCCGTCTACGAGCCTGACCGGAGGTATCTTCACCAGCTACCCTCACTTAGCGAGCGAAAAGAGTACGCTCGCCGTCCTCTCCCGCAACCAAGCGGGAGAGGGGGAGGATCAGGATTGGCGTTCTGAACAGGCGGCCGTTTTCGGTCAGCCGTAGGGTGCCGGCTCATGCTTGCGGCTAGCCGCTCGTTGTGCGTCGCTACCACCAGCGTGATGCCGAGCTTGCGATTGAGCATCGTGAAAAGCTGATGGACTTCGTCGGCGGTATGCGGATCGAGGTTGCCGGTCGGTTCGTCGGCCAGCACCAGCTTCGGCCGCAGCACCACCGCGCGCGCGACCGCGACGCGTTGTTGCTCGCCGCCCGAGAGTTCGGCGGGCCGGCGATGAGCTTGTCGCTTGAGCCCGACCAGCTCCAGCATCTCGGTCGCGCGCGGCTGCGCATCTCGTGGTCGGCCATCCGCGCGATCAGCCCTGGCATCATCACATTCTCCAGCGCGCTGAAATCGGCCAGCAGGTAATGGAACTGAAAGACGAAGCCGAGCTTGCGGTTGCGAAATTCCGCGAGCGCGCGCGGATCGTCCAGCGCGAACAGGTCCTGTCCTCGAACAGGACCTTGCCGGCGCTGGGGGTCTCGAGGCTGCCGAGCACGTGGAGCAGGGTCGATTTGCCAACGCCTGATTGACCGACGATCGCGATCTCTTCGCCCGGCAGCGACCTCGAGGTCGAGCCCGCGCAGGACGGGGATCTCGCGGTCCGCATCGTAAAAATTCTTGTCACGCCATCGGCGCGCCAGCAGCACCGTTGCGCCGCGGTCCAGGCGCCGTCAGCCAGTCGCGCGCACCGCGCTTCACTCATAGCGGATCACCTCGACCGGGCGCAGCGGGCGCGCCTTGAGAGCCGGATAACCGCCGCCACACAGGCATAGCAGCACGGCCGCGATCGCCACCGCGACGAAGTTGACCGCGTAGAGGCGCACCGGCACCGCGCTCACCATGAAGACGTCGGGCGGCAGATGAATCAGATGGTAGCGGCCGATAAGGAACGAGGCCACGAAACCGGCGCCGACGCCAAGGATCGTGCCGCCCCGCCCAGCAGCGCTCCCTCGCACAGGAAGATCGACGGCGATCGAGCGGCCGCGCGCGCCCATCGCCCGCAGAATCGCGATCTCCTTGCGCCGCTCCATCGCCACCATCACCAGCGTCGCGACGATATTGAACGCCGCCACCAGCACGATCAGCAGCAGCACCAGGAAGTAGGTGAGTTTCTCGAGCTTGAGCGCCGAGAACAGCGGCGCATTCGGTCTCGGTCCAGTTGCTGACGTGAAGCCCGGCCCGGCCATCGCGGCGATGCGCCGCGCGATCGCGGGCGCCTCGAAAATGATTGCCCACCCGCACTTCGAGTCCGATTCCAGATGCGGATCATCGGCGAGCAGGACCCGGCCGTCGTTGAGTGCGACGAAAATCAGCGCCGAGTCGAACTCATACATCCCGGAGTAGAAGAAGCCGCCGACCACGAAGCGGCGCAGCCGCGGCGGGCCGACGCCGCCGCCAGGCTGGCGGGCGAGATGATGGTCACGATGTCGCCGAGCGCAACCCAGGTCGAAGCGGCCAGCATCCTTGCCGATGATCGCGCCCGGCAGATCGACACTGTGCGCTTGACGCCGTGGTCGATGATCGGTCACCGGATGCGGGCTGCTCGAGCGCTCGAGTGCGCCGGCTGATCAGCGTCTTCTGAGCTCGGCGAGTCCCGGATTCTCGGTCGGCGACGACGCCGCGCAAGACTCCCGCCGGAGACATAGCCGGGCGCGCCCTCTGCTGCTCGGTCGAGACCGCCATCACCTGCGGACGATGACGAACGGGCGAGACCGCGGCGACACCCGGCATTGCGGCGATCCGGCGTCGCGAGCGCGGCAGGTTCCGAGCGCGGCACCGGTCTTTTCGACCAGTGATATGCGGGTTGAAGGCCAGCAGGCGCTCGCGCAAAACCTCCTGAAACCCGCTCATCACCGCCAGCGTCACGGTCAGCGCGAAGGTGCCCAAAGCGCACTCCGACCAGCGAAATGAGTCGCAATCAGAGAAACAAAACGCTCGACGCCGCCGGGCGCGCAGATAGCGCATCCCGATCAGGTATTCGAAACGCATCGCTGTTCAGTCGAGAACCGATTCGCATGACTCGCCGAGATCGTCGCCATTCCATGGGAAGGTTGCATGCCGCCAATGCGACTTGATAAAAGGCACCCCGGTCCCGAGTACGAACCAGCTATCGGTTCAGGGGGCATCGACCGCCATCGCAGACGAGTAGACTCGCGGCGACATCCGGGCGTCGATCGAATTTTCATACTCGCCGAGCCAGGCAGGATTTCGCAATCGATGCCCGCAGTTGCGGCGGTGAGGCAGCCGCCGTCTGTATGACAGATGCGGGTAAGTCGGGAACTCGAGTCTCTGAATCGCTCGGGGCGACCCCATGCAACGAATTCGGCGGGGCGCGCTGGCCGTCGCGACTTTTTTTCTGTCGGCGCGAATCGAACCTCCGGGCGGAAGCCTCCGACAGTTCCGCGCCCCCTCAGAACCAGATCACGATGAACTTCCAGGACGTGGATATCCCGGTCCTGGCCAAGTTCATCAGCGAGATCACCGGCCGCAACTTCGTGGTCGACGAGAGCGTGCGCGGCAAGGTCAGCGTCATCTCGCCGACCAAGGTGACGCCCGAGCAGGCCTACTCGATTTTCCAGTCGGCGTTGCAGATCAAGGGCTTCACCACCGTCCAGGCCGGCCCGATAATCAAGATCGTGCCGGCGCGCGAGGTGCGCGAATCGGCGCCGCTGACCAATTCGCAGGAGCCGGGCGACGAGCAGGGCGACGAGTACGTCACCCGGATGGTCAAGCTGCAGAACATCGATGCGGCCTCGGTGGTCAGGGTCATCCAGCCGATGGTCTCGCATGACGGATTGGTCGCGGCCTTCCCGGAAGACAACACCCTGATCATCACCGACAACGCCTAGAACGTCGAACGGCTGCTGAAGATTATCGGCAGCCTCGACGTCGCAGGGGATGCAGCAGGATCGTCGAGGTGATTCCGCTCAAGCTGGCTTTCGCCGACGATCTGGCGCCAGAAGATCGATCAGATCATGGCGGAGCGGTGCGCCCGGCTCGAGCAGAATGCGGCCACGGGCGACGGCCGGGTATGGGCGTGGTGCGCCTTCTGCGCAAGCCCCGACGCATGGGTTCAAGATCGTCCCTGACGAGCGCACCAATTCGCTGATGGTGCTCGCGCCGCCGCTCCAGATGCGCCAGATCAAGGAGCTGGTCAGCAAGCTCGATATTCGTTCGCCCAATGAGACTGCCCGCATCCACGTCTATCATCTGAAGAACGCGCAGGCGACCGAGATGGTCGACGTGCTGGGCGGGCTGGTTGGCGGCGGCGGCGGAGTCGGAAATCTATCGCCGGAGACCGGGCGCGATTCGCTGGGCCGGGGCAGCGCGATTCGGCGGCGCCAGCGGCGGCATTCGGCGGCGGCGCATCGGTGGCGGCTATGGCGGCGGCGGCTATGGCGGCAGCAGCTTTGGTGGCAGCAGCTTTGGCGGCAGCAGCTTCGGTGGTAGTTCGGGCTACGGCGGCAGCAGCGGTGGTTTCAGCAGTGGCGGCTCCGGCGGATCGGCCCGCGGCGCGCTGAGCAACGTCGGGCAGCGGCGGATCCTCGGTCTCGGGCGGCGGCGCGGGCGGCGGCGGCAAGGAAGTCACCATTTCGAAAGCCCGGTGAGCATCACGGCCGATCCGGCCACCAATTCGCTGGTGATAAGCGCGGCGCCGCAGGACTACGAGACTGCTCAGGAACATCATCGAGCAGCTCGACATTCCGCGCGTGCAGGTCTTCGTGCAGGCGGTGATCGTTGAAGTAAGCGCCAACGCACGAGCGCGATATCGGCGATCAATTTCTCTGAGCGGCACCGACCTCGCGGCAGCACGCTCGGGGTCGGCTCGCTCAATTTCGGTCAGCTCCAGAACGCCCTGGGCAATCCGCTGGGACTGACCGGGCTCGGCCTCGGCCTGGCCTCGGGCAGAAAGTGCAACGTCCCGACCACTGCGCACTCAGCGCCACCACGACCAGTACGACGGCCACCATCACCGGCACAATCACGGTGCCGTGCGATATCGCCCTGATTACGGCGCTGCAATCAGGATCGCATTCCAACGTGCTTTCGGCGCCGACCCTGCTGACCGCCGACAACGAGGAAGCAATGATCGTCGTGGGCGAGAATCTGCCGTTCGTCGGTCTTCGACGGCCGCGTCGGGGGCCTGCCCAACGAGATCTTCAATTCGGTCGATCGGCAGAACGTCGGCATCACGCTCGATATCGTGCCGCAGGTGTCCGAGGGCGACTACGTCAAGCATGGATCTCTATGAAGAGGTCTCCAACGTGGTCGGCCGGCACCGCCGAACAGGCGAATCCGCTCGGTCCCACCACGACCATCCGGTCGGCCTCGACCACCGTGCTGGTGCAGGACCATCGCACCGCCGTGATCGGCGGGCTGATCTCGGACGACACCTCATCACCGGACACGGGCGTGCCGTTCTTCTCGGATATCCCGGTAATCGGCAATCTGTTCAGTGACACCTCGCGCACTTCGAACCCGACCAATCTGCTGGTGTTTCTGACACCGCACGTGATCCGCAGCCGGTCCGATCTGCGCAGTCTGTCGCTCGACGAGCGTGAGAAATTCATTAAAACGATCGGCAAGAAGGAAGTGCACGACATGCCGGCGCCGCAGTTGCGCGATCTGTACAAGCCCAGCTTCAGCATCCCGGTGTCGCCCGCCGACGACCTGAGAGGGTCGCCTGCAGGAACCGGGGCCGAGGGCGCCGCGCCACTGATGGAAGTTCCGCCTTCGTCGTCGTCGCCCGCGCCGGTCAATACCGAGGAGATCAACCCCAGTTCCTCCCGGCGAGAGGACAGCGACGCGCCCGAGGTTGCCTCCGGCCTCAAGGAAGAGTCGATCGACGGGGGCGCTTCGACCTCGGGCGGTTCGAGTTCGGCCGATACGATTGGGGTTAGCGTGGGCGGCGCGTCGGCGCCGGCGGCCGCCGCGACCGGCAAGGACCCGGCCGGGTGCCGGAGACGCGGATCGTCGCGGAGCCTCCTCCCGGCGCGGTCGTGGAATCGCGCTAGCGCTGCCCGCGGCGCGACCGCAACCGGGCCGGCCGGGGGAAGCCTGACCCGCGCGTTCGCAACGCGCGGGTCGCGCTCGCTTGCGCCGTCGTATCCGGTCTGAAAACCTCACATCTGCGATGGCGCGGCAGATCGGCGGCGTTCGGGCCCAGCTCGAATTCGGTGGCGTCGCGCTGTTGGGCGCCGGGCTGGGCGTCCTGCCGCTTGCGCGTGCGCTCAAGGCCGGCGCGCGGCTCGGCGAAATCGCGATGGCGCTGGATCGCTTCAACCGGCCGGTCGCGCTGCGCAATCTGGAAATCGCGTTTCCCGAATTGCCGCTCGCCGCGCGGCTCGACATCCTGCGCGGCACTTACCGCAACTGGGGGCGCATGATCGCGGAGTGGACGCACTTCGGCGAACTCACGCGTGAGAACATCAGCCGGTTCGTCACCTATGACGGGCGCGAAAATTGGCAGGCCGCCGAGCGGATTTCCGACGGCCGCGGGATTCTTGCCTTCACCGGGCATTTCGGCAACTTCGAGCTGCTGGTGGTTGGCCACTCGGCCTACAGCAACCCGATCGCGATGGTGCATCGGGACCTGCGTAACCCGCTGATGGACCGCGCGGTGATCGCGGCGCGGACCCGCTTCGGTGCGGTGCTGGTAGAGCGCAAGGGCGGCGCCAAACAGACTCTCAAGCTGCTGCGCGACAACTTCATGGTCACGATTCCGCTCGATCTCAACGTCCGCAAAGGCGTGTTCGTGGACTTCTTCTCGCTCAAGGCCGCCACCAGCGACGCGCTGGCGCGCCTGGCGATCGCGACCGGCGCGCCGGTGTTGCCCGCTTTCATGGTGCGCGAGGGTGAAACCGCGCGCCACAAAATCACCGTTCTGCCGATAATCGAGACGGTGAACTCGCGTGACCGCAAGGAGGCGGTCCGCGAAAACACCCAGCGCTACCAGGCGGCGATCGAGATGATGGTGCGGCGGTATCCGGAGCATTGGAACTGGATCCATCGCCGCTGGAAGACCCGCCCGTCCGGCGAGTCCCGTTTCTACTAGCACGCTGATTCTGCGGTAGCAGCCACTTACAGCTCGGCGCGGCGATAGCGCCGCCACAGCTCGTCCGCGATCGCGACGGCCTCCGCCTCGACGCCCTGGCGCGCGAAGTGGCGGCAGACGTTCTCCACGTCGCGCTCCAGCAGCGCGCGCGCGTCCTGGTTGAAGCGCGGATCGACCGCCTGCGGAAAATCGATGATCGTCGGCCGCTCGTTCCAGTAGAGGATGTTGTAGGGCGACAGATCGCCGTGCACCAGGTCGTGCCGAAGCCAGAGCGCGACATTCCGGATGATCCGTTTGAACGCGGCGAGCGCCTGCGGCGGCGGCAGCGTCACCTGGCTAAGCATCGGCGCGGCGCCATCGCGGTCGCCGAAGTACTCGATCAACAGCGCGCCGCCCGAGCGCGCGATCGGCCTCGGCACGTCGGCGCCCACGGCGTGCAGCATCCCGAGCGTCTGGTACTCCGAGCCGATCCAGATGCCGAATTGCAGGTCGCGTCCATGCGCGGTCTTCTTGGCGTAGGCGAGCTTGTCGCGGCGCCCCAGGCTACGGGTGCGGCCCTGCTTGTAGGCCGCGTCGTTGCGGAAGACCCGCGCCTCAAGCGGCTTGTACACCTTCGCGGCCAGCAGCTCGACGCCGGCCGCCGGTCCGCCGAGGCAGCAATAGACCGTCGCCTCCTTGCCGCTTTTTACCGGGTAGAGAGTCTCGCTGATCAGTCCCTCGGCGATGAGCGGATCGAGTGACGAATCAACGTATTCCTGAACATAGTCAGTAGACATGATTTCCTCTGGAAGTTTCGAGTTCGTTGGTTGACAGATTTTCTGGTCATCGTCGGTCTCCTTTCGGTCGATTTGTGCGCCGGCACTCAGAAACGAAAACGGCCACGGATGCGTCGCACCCGTGGCCGTAACAAAAGCGGAAAATGAAAAAGCCACGGGGCGGAAGTGCCACCGTGGCTATCGCGCCTGGCGCTGATTAAGTCTCAGCGTTCGGCGGACATTACCGGCGCACTCCGAAATATTTCGGCCGATTCTCTTTCCGTGGGTTTCATCTCGAAGTGCTCCTCCTCTCAGAGGTGAACCGAAGCTAGCACAGCGGCCGCGGATTCGGCAACCAGTACCGCCTACAGACCGGCCGCGACCGCGGCGGCGAAATCGTCGGTGCTTGACGTGCCACCCTGATCGGGCGTCAGCGCCGTGCCCGCGGCATATACTTGGTAGATAGCGCCTCTGACCCGATTGGCCTCTGCGCCGAAGCCCAGATAGTCGAGCATCATCGCCGCTGAGAGCATCGTCGCGGTTGGATTGATGATGTGCCGGCCCTTGATATCCGGCGCAGTGCCGTGGACGGATTCGAAATAGGCATAGCTCTCGCCGTAGCATCCGCTCGGCGCCAGTCCCAGCCCGCCGATCGTTCCGGCGCCGGCGTCCGACAGGATATCGCCGTAGAGATTCGGCATCACGACCACGTCGAGGTCGTGCGGACTCTGCACCAGGCGGCGGGCGAAATCGTCGACGATGAACTGCTCGTACTTGAGCTCGGGATAGCCCGCGACGGTCTGCTCGACGACCTGCCGGAACAGCCCGTCGGCCTGGACCAGCATGTTGTATTTCGCGGCGCAGGTGACCTTGCCCTTGCCGCCGAGCCGCTTGCGCGCAATCGCGAGCCGGCAGGCGAATTCCGCCACGCGCCGCGAGTTGCGCTCCGTGATCACTTTCACCGCGTACTTGCCGCGCGCCGAGGTGTCGAGCTCGCGGCGCGTCATGCGGCTTTTCCATCCCAGCGGCGCCAACTCCGAAAGCTCGCCCTCGACGCAGACGTAGGCATCTTCGAGGTTCTCGCGCACGATCAGGTAGTCGATTCCCTCGGGCGATTTGAGCGGGCTGACGAAGCCTTGCGCATAACGGATCGGCCGGACGTTGGCGTAGGTCTCCTTGCCCCAGCGCAGATAGCCGATCCCGCCGGTGCGTCCCGAGGTCGCGCCGAACAGCGTCGAGTCGGACGAATCGATTGCCGCGCGCACGCGCGCTTCGGTCTCGCCGCGCACCCATTGCTCGCCCGGCGGAAACTCGACGTACTCGATCTCGAGCCGCAGCGGCTTGAGGACCGCGAGCGTCGCCGCGACCGCCTCGGGTGCGGCGTCGTCACCCGGAATCACCACGACCTTTTTCCTGGCCACCGGCTCCTCGCTAGCGCGTCATCCGCACGACGTTATGCGGTCAGGGCTTCGCTGAGCGCCATCAGGCAAACCCCGGTGCCGAATGAGGCCGTACCAACTTCGATCGAATTATAGAACTCGAAATCGCCCGGCGGCGTCTGCTGCGAGACGCCCGTGAACTCGCCGCGCTCATTGATCTTCCCACATAGCGCCGCGAGCGCGCGCTCGTACGCTTCGCCCGCGCGGGCGAGGTCGAGCCCCTCAAGCCGCATCCGCAGCGCGCGCCCGAGCGCGAGGGCGAACCCCGCGGTCGCCGACGCTTCGAGGTACGAATCGGGGCGATCGATAACGGTATGCCAGAACCCGCTTTGATCCTGAAGCCGCACGACCGCATTCAATTGCCGCGTCAGCGCCGCGATCACCGGCGCGGTCTTCGCCGCGAGCCGCGCGTCGAGTCCGGCGCGCGCCACTTCGTCCATTACTTCGGGAACCGCGATCGAAAACCAGCTGTTCCCGCGCGCCCACAGACATTGAGAGTGGGTGCGCTTCTCCACGTAGGCGACGTGCCAGAACAACCCGCTGGACGAATCCTGCACGTTGCGCTGATGGGCCAGCAGTTGCTCGACTCCCCGCTCGACCAGCGCCGGGTCCTGGCGCAGGCGTCCCAGCCGCGCCATCGCCGGCGCCGAGAAGTAGGCGATATCTACCCAGACCTCGAGGGCCGGCGGATGAGGCACGATCGCGCCGTCGGGCGTGTGCGTGGCCTTGGACTCCAGCGCCGAAATCACCGCCTGCGCATAGTCGAGATAGCCGGCCGCGCCGGTCCGGACATAAAGGTCGAGCGCGGGCAGCGCCTCTGCCGACCAGAACCAGATCCAGCCGTCGGTGCGCGGTCCATTGGTGAGCCGGGGCGAAAACCACGCCGCAGCTTTCGCGGCCGGTTCGTCAGTTCCAAGCGCATGCGCGGCGTAGAGCAGGCCGTCGCACAGGATCGCGTCGCCCCAATGCGGACGCTTGGTCTGAAGCTCAGCGCCGCCCTGAGCCGCCATTCGCGCCAGCGCCCGCCTGATTCGTTCGGAGTCCATTTCTATCGCGTTGCCCCGACGTGCGCGGCCGATTGCAGTCGCGCTATAATCGCAACCAAGAGTGCACTCATGCCCTTAATCAAGTCAAAGACTCCGAAGATCCGCGGCCTCAACGAAGTGGGCCGCTACGCCGTGGGCGTCCAATGGGTCGACGGTCACGACAGCATCTTTCCGCTCCAGGAGTTGCGTCGCTATTGCCCCTGCCTGGAATGCAACGGCGGCGTCGCCGGCGAGATTCCGCCCGATAGTCAGCGGCTGATTCAACTGAGCCGCTTCGGCGAGCAGGCCGTATTCCTGGCGTGGGCCGACGGTCACGAGACGCTGTATACGATGCACCAACTGCGCGACCGTTGCCGATGCGCTTACTGCATACCCGAGCCGGACAAGCCGGTCACGGGCGGATGATCGGAGGCGTGGTCGGTGGCCTTTGAAACCCTATTGGGCCGGCTGCTGCTTTTGCTTGCCGATAGTCTCGCGAGCTGAGTAGCCGGGGCCGAGCGCGTCGAGATTCTCCCTGGCGGCGGCGAGCGAGGGGTCGAGTTCGAGGGCCTTGCGAAAGTCACGCGCCGCTTCATCGAAGCGTTTCAGATCCATGAGCGACATCCCGCGCGCGTTGTATAGCCCGGCGTTACGGCTGTCTTTGCTCAAACCCGCATTGGCCGCCATCAGCGCCTCCTCGGGACTCCCGACTCGCATATAGATGTCGGCCAGTTCCTTGAAGTTGGCCGCCGAGGGATTGATCCGGGTTGCCTTGCGATACATATCGACCGCAGTCGGGGCATCCTTGAGCAGGGCATACGAAAATCCAAGATCGACGTAGGCGCCGTCGTTGTGCGGATCGTGCTTGACGGCCTGCTTCAACTTCACGATCGCGGCCCGGACTTTCACCGTATCGAGCGGATCGTTGTGGCCGGCGTCGGTGATCATTTGCTCAGCCTCTTGGACCAGATGTGCGGAGGCGAGCTGGTCCGCGCCGGGAGTCGCGGCCCAGGCGGCGGCCGCGAACACCAGAACGATCGGAATCGCGAGAAGTCTCGGGCGTAGGATCAAGGCCGGGTCGGTCGTTGCGGTCAGCGCCGGAACAGATGCTCGCGCAAGCCGTCAAGCTGACCGGCGATCTCGCGTTCCAGGCTTGCCTCGTCGTCCGCGTCGCTCAGGTAGCGCAACGCCAGGGCCGCAAGCGAACTCACTGCCAGCACGAGAATCAGCTTGGTAAACATCGGACTCCTTCGAGCATACTCACTTAGTCACTAATAGAATATCAGCTTTCGATTGCCGAGCGAAGCTACCTGTTCGGCACCACACTGGGCGGTTTTGACAGCTCGGGCCGGCACGGAGGCCGGCCCCTACCCAATGTAGGAGTTTCATTCAAAGTAGTGGCCGGCGGCCCTGCCGGCCATCCGACTCCAAAAGTCGTCCACTACCTCCGCAGCACACAGGGAGTACGACCACATCACCGGCTATATGACCCCGTCCCAGAGCTGGCGCTCGGCGCCGGCGGGATCATTGGTCAGTCGGCATGGTGTGTCGAATTCGAGCGTCGCGCGCCGCTTGAGATCGTAAGTGCTCCAGGCGGGCAAGCTACCCCCGCTCGGATCGCCGCTGGACGCGAATCGAACCCACGCCGCGTGCATCTCGCCGGCCAGCGCGATCGGTGGCGCGTCGCCAACCAGGAACGGGATCCGCAACCGCTCGAACACAAACGGCAGTTCGAGCGCATGACAAGCGCCGAGGCGGCCACCGAGCACGGGCGTGCGCCAGGTGAAGCGATACATCCAGACCCGCCGATTGTGTCGCAATTGCGCCTCGGCCATCCGGATCGCCGGGATACGGAACGCTTCGTCGGTTTCGATCGCCACGTGGAGGTCGGGCGTGGACGCCTCCGGACGGCCGGCGGAATAAACCTTCATCACCTCTTCTGGCGTTCGCTTGACGGGCGCAAAAAGCGCGGCCACGTCGGGCGGTGGCATTCGCTCCTGATCCGCACGCGGCATCGCGAACCTGAACAGGCGCGATTCGTCTGCGCACGTTCCCACCATCAGATCGATGCCGGCTGCGCAGCCCGCGGCGAGTCTCCTGGTCGGATGTCCAGGCTGCACCGTGCCGTCGATCACCGGCGCGAAGCCGAGCCGCACCTTGCCGTCCTCTGGCTGCAGCAGTCGGCGCAACCGCGCGCTGGCTTCCACCAGCCGCTCGGCTGGAAGCGCCCGAAGCGCGGACCAATCGCCGGCTTTGACGCCGACCGCGTCGAGCACGCGTTGTGTGATCCGGCGCGCGGTTGCGGCAGTCAAATTCATGTCGCCGTTGCCCGACTGCGGAATCGCGCGCTTGAACAGCCCCGCCGCCGTCGGCATCGCGAGCAGCGTGGCGACGCTGTCGCCGCCCGCGGACTCACCGAAGATCGTCACGTTGTTGGGATCACCGCCGAAAGCGGCGATATTGTCACGCACCCATTCGAGCGCCGCCGCCTGGTCGAGCATGCCGAGGTTGCCGGTCCCGCGCGCGCCGTCGAACAACTGGTCGAGATAGAGGACCCCGAGCGCGTGCAGGCGATAGTTGATCGTCACCAGCACGACGCCGTCGCGCGTGAACGCGCGCCCATCGTACAGTGGCAATGAGCCCGAGCCGCCCGTGAATCCGCCGCCGTGGATCCAGACCATCGTGGGACGGCGCGCGTCGTCGAGGGCGGGTGTGAAGACGTTGAGATACAGGCAGTCTTCGCTCATCGATCCGCTGCGCGGCGCGTCGCCGTTGAGCACGCCCGCGGCCGGCGGCGCCTGGATACAACTGGGGCCGTAGTCGAGGCAATCGCGCACGCCGTCCCATCGAGCCACCGGCGCGGGCGGACAAAATCGCAGCGCGCCGACCGGCGGCGCGGCGAAGGGAATTCCCTTGAAGACGAGTCCCGCTTTTCCCGGCGCGCCCCGCACCTTTCCCGATTTGGTCTTCGCGATCGGCTCCGTCATCCCGGTCTCTCCTTATGCGGTTACGTGCCCGACTCCGATGAATCAGGCTGCGCATGCCTGTCGCACGAATATCGCACGGAGCGCGGCTTTTGGGGAAGGACTGGATTGTCGCCGGATGCGGTCGAATCCGGCTAGATCTGATACACGAACAGCTTCTCTTCCTTGGGGCGCAGGAAGACCTGCTTGCCGGGGGCCAGTGCGAGCGTCCGGAAGCGCTCGTGGCCCATCTCGACCTGCACCCGATTGCCCCAGGCGGTGGTCAGCTCGATCTTCACCTGCGGCCCGGCCGGATTCATGCTCCTGACCGTAGCCGGGAACTGACGGCCACCGTTGGGCACGAGCAGGATCTCCAGCATGTGCGGACGCACGGCCAGCACCGCCTTGCGATTCTCTTCGCTGCCCTCGACGCGCGCGTGCGTCGCGTCCATCTCCATATCGGTGTCGCCCAGGTAGAGCTTGCCGGCCTCGATCCGGCCGTGAAACAGATTCACATTGCCGAGGAAGTGATAGACGAAGGCGTGGCCGGATGGTGGTAGACCTCCTCGGGCGTGCCGACCTGCTCGATCCGCCCGTCGTTCATCACGACCACGCGATCGGCCACCTCCAGCGCCTCCTCCTGATCGTGGGTGACGAACACGCTGGTGACATGCAATTCGTCGTGCAGATGCGCGCAGCCATCGCCGCAGTTCCTGGCGCACCTTGGCGTCGAGCGCGCCGAACGGCTCGTCGAGCAGCAGCACCTTGGGCTCGACCGCGAGCGCGCGCGCCAGCGCGACGCGCTGGCGCTGGCCGCCGGAAAGCTGCGAGGGATAGCGATCGGCCAGAAAGTCGAGTTGCACCAGCTTGAGCAGCTCGTGCACGCGCTCGGCGATCTCGTCCTCGCCGGGCGCGACCGGCGCGGCCGCACGCGCAGTCCGAAGGCGACGTTCTCGAACACCGTCATGTGGCGGAACAGCGCGTAGTGCTGGAAGACGAAGCCGACATCGCGCTCGCGCGACGCTGCGCGCGGTGTTGTCCTCGCCGTTGAACGCGCACGGTCCCGGTGTCCGGCAGCTCGAGTCCCGCGATGATCCGCAGCAGCGTGGTCTTGCCCGAGCCCGACGGCCCCAGCAGCGCGACCAGCTCGCCGTTCTCGATCTCCAGGCTCGATATCGTCGAGCGCGACGAAGTTGCCGAACGTCTTGCTGATGTTTTCGACCTCGATACTCATGCCGCCGCTTCGCTCGATGACTTCTTCAGGCTGCGCGGGCGCCGCGCGAGGCCGTGCCGCTCCAGCCAGCTCTTCAGCGCCAGCGTGACCAGCGCGAGCAGCGTCAGCAGCGAGGCGACCGCGAAGGCGGCCGCAAACTGGTAATCGTTGTAGAGGATCTCGACGTACAGCGGCATCGTGTTGGTTAGCCCGCGGATATGGCCGGAGACCACCGAGACCGCGCCGAACTCGCCCATCGCGCGCGCGTTGCAGAGCATCACCCCGTAGAGCAGGCCCCACTTTACGTTGGGCAGCGTGACGCGGCAGAAAGTCTGCCAGCCGCTCGCGCCGAGCGTCAGCGCCGCCTCTTCTTCCTCAGTCCCGGCGGCCTGCATCACCGGAATCAGTTCGCGCGCGACGAACGGAAAGGTGACGAAGATCGTCGCCAGAACGATTCCCGGCACCGCGAAGATGATCTTGATGCCGTGATCGGCGAGCCATCGCGCCGAGCGGCCCTGCGCGCCGAACAGCAGCACGTAGACCATGCCCGACGATCACCGGCGAGACCGCAAACGGCAGATCGATCAAGCGTGATCAGCAGGTTCTTGCCGCGAAACTCGAACTTGCGCGATCGCCCACGCCGCGGCGAGCCCGAACACGAGGTTGAGCGGCACCGCGATCGCCGCGGTCAGCAGCGTCAGACGGATCGCGCGAGCGCGCTTCGGGATCGGTGATCGCGGCGAGATAGGCTGCCACGCCCTTGCGCAGCGCCTCCGTAAAAGACCGCCACCAGCGGCAGCACAGGAACAACCCCAGGAACAGCAGCGCCGCGCCGATCACGAGCGCGCGCACCAGCGCCGGGTCGGCGGTCGCGGGCCGGCGCAGGCGAAGGTCGCGACCGGTCGAGGTCAGATCTTGCGCCATCGCTCGAGTTCTCTCCGCGCGCTGCATCCGATCACGTAGCCAGCCGGCGGCGCTCCAGCGCTGCAGCAGGTTGATCGTCAGCAACATCACGAACGAGATCACCAGCATCACCACCGCGATCGCGGTCGCGCCCTGATAGTCGAACTGCTCGAGCTTGCGTCATGATCAGCAGCGGCACGATCTCGGTACGCATCGGCATGTTGCCCGAGATGAACACCACCGAGCCGTACTCGCCCAGCGCGCGCGCAAAGGCCAGCGCGAAGCCGGTGAGCATCGCGGGCAGCAGCGCCGGAGCGATCACGCGGCTGAACGGTCTGCAAGCGGCTCGCGCCAAGAGTAGCCGCGGCTTCCTCGAATTCCGGGTCCAGGTCCTCGAGCACCGGCTGGACGGTGCGCACCACGAACGGCAGGCCGATGAAGGTCAGCGCCACGATGATCCCCAGCGGCGTGAACGCAATCCTTGATCCCGAGCGGCGCGAACCAGCGGCCGATCCATCCGTTGGTGCGCATAGACGCGGTGAGCGTGATTCCCGCCACCGAAGTCGGCAGCGCGAAACGGCAGATCCACCAGCGCGTCGACATCCGTCGGCCGGGAAACTCGTAACGCACCAGCGCCCAGGCGACGCGAGTCCGAAGTCGAATTGATCAGCGCGCCGGCGGCCGAGGCGCCGATGCTCAGGCGATACGCCGCGACCACGCGCGGCGCGGTCACGATACTCCAGAACTGAGTCCACGCAAGCTCCGCGGTCTTCAAGAAAATCGTCGAAAGCGGGATCAGCACGATCAGGCTCAGATAGATCAGGGTGTAACCCATCGTCAGCCCGAAGCCCGGCAGGATACTGCGCCGCTTCAGCTCCATCACTTTCCCGGCTGATAGATCTGGTCGAACACGCCGCCGTCGGCGAAATGGGTCTGCTGCGCCTTCTGCCAGCCGCCGAACGTGTCATCGACGGTGAACAACGGCAGTCTCGGGAACTGTGAGTCGTATTTTGCCGCCACCGACTTGAGCCGCGGCCGATAGTAATTCCGCGCGATAACTCCTGGCCCTCGTCCGAGTACAGATATTCGAGATAGGCCTGCGCGACTTGGTCGTGCCGTGGCGTTCGACCACCTTGTCGACCACCGCGACCGGCGGCTCCGCCAGAATGCTGACCGAGGGATAGACGATCTCGAACTTGTCCTTGCCGAATTCCTTGAGCGCCAGGTAGCGCCTCGTTCTCCCAGGCGAGCAGCACGTCGCCGATGCCGCGCTCGACAAAGGTGGTGGTCGAGCCGCGCGCGCCCGAATCCAGCACCGGCACATTCTTGTAGAGCGCGGTGACGAAATCGCGCGCCTTGCCCTGATCACCGTGGTTGCTTCGGAGTGCATAGCCCCAGGCCGCAAGGTAGGCCCATCGCGCGCCGCCCGAGGTCTTGGGATTCGGCGTGATCACCGAGACACCCGGTCTTCACCAGGTCGTCCCAATCCTTGATGTCCTTTGGATTTCCCTTGCGCACCAGAAACACGATCGTCGAGGTGTAGGGCGTGCTGTTGTCCGGCAGCCGCTTCTGCCAGTCCGCCGGCAGCAGCTTCGCCTTGTCCGCAGATCGCGTCGATATCGTAGGCCAGCCCGAGCGTGACCACGTCGGCCTCGAGCCCGTCGATCACGGCGCGCGCCTGCTTGCCCGATCCGCCGTGGGACTGGTTGATCGTCAACGTCCTGGCCGGTCTTCGCCTTCCAGTATTTCGCGAAGGCCGCGTTGTAATCCTGGTAGAGCTCGCGCGTCGGATCATAGGAGACGTTGAGGATCGTGATCGCGGTCTGGGCCAGGGCGGACGACAGCGGGGCGGCGCCCGCGATAATCGCGAGCGCCGCCATCAGCCACAGAGTCGAAGTCCTTATCATGATCAAAACGCGATCTGCGCTTGGGTCAGGAAGGCGCCTTCACCCGGCCGATCGCCATGCGTTGCGCCCCGGAAAAAGGTGGTCCACAGGTATTCGAAATCGAGCTTCACGTTCTGGCTCAGATACCAGTTGAATCCGCCGCCGTACTCAGTCGCCCGCTGCGCTGAAGTGGCCGCGCTGGCGAACCCGTCCTTGAAAGCGTCGTGATCAACGTCGAGGCTGCCGAAGCGCGCCTTGACTTCCCACGCGCCCCAGCCGCCCTCGATCGGGTTGAAGTCGTGCGCGGGCTTGACGCCGTAGTAACTCTCATCTTCGCCGGTGAGCATGAATCCCGGCCTGGATCTGCCAGGCATGGTTGGCGAAGGTCTGGTCATTCTTCTGCGTGGTCGTCACCTTCTTCACGGTCGTAGTGGTAGTCGCACGGACGTCCTGAGTGTCGTTGTCGTAGTCACCCAACAGTGCGAAGGGTCCGACGTAGTAGTAGGCCTGCGGCGAGATGCGATGCCGCTCGCCATAAGCGGTCGCGTTGGATGCATAGGTGAAAAACGTCGACTGGCCGGAGGTCTTGTACTTCGACAGTGTTCCGTTCTGATCGCCGTAGCTTCCCGCGAGCCCGACGCCGAGCCCGCGCACCAATGCCACATTGGTTTCTTTGAGGGGCAGAAAAAAGACCCGGCCTACGAAGTCCTTGCCGTCATTAGTGTCGGCGTCGACGCTGGCCGTGTTGTTCGGAACGCCGTTGAGAAGCGCGAGCTGGTAGGTGAACACCTGGTCGAGCAGGCTGCCATGGAACATGAATCCGAGATCGCGGTTGGGGATCAGGTTGGTGGTCAAACCGCGCTGGATAAATAGCAAATTAGTATCCTGTTGCAGGCGCTCGAGACCGTACGGCGCCTTGAACTTGCCGGCCTCGAAGCGGAACGCGTCGCCGAGCGGATGCGCGTCGAGCCAGGCGTCCTGCAGGACGGTCGTGCCGAGCCCGAAGTCCGGCTCAGATGATAGTCATAATTCTTGAACACGGTGCCATCGAAGATCGCGCGCGCGCGGTTGATCAGGAAGGTGCTGCTGGTAACACCGCCGGGCGCCTTCTTGTCGTCGCCGTTCGAATAGAACTGGCCATCGGCTTGAATCAGGCCGTGAACCCGCAGGTTAAAGTCGCCATCCGGAGAGCCGACCGTGATGCCGTTTGCGTCCGCTTTCACTTTGGGCAGGTCCAGGAACTTCTGCTTGGTATCCTGCTGCTCGGTATCGACGCGCTGGTCGAGCACTTGCACTTTCTGATCGAGAGCTTGCAGGGCATTGAGTTTCGCCTGGAGCTGGTCAATCTCACGCTGTAGTTCCGCGGCCGACGGCTGCGCTTGCGCATGCGCCGGGTTCACGGCCAGCAGCATCGTCGCCACGGCGGCTGCGATGACCGCGGCGACGACCGGCAATCTGGATGTTCTCATGATTCCTTTCCTCTCCCATTTTGGAACCTCCAGTTGTCCGGTCAGTTCGTGTGATCGTTTCGATTTCCGCGACAGTCAAAACGTTCTTGTGCCTATGGCTTATCGAATCGGAACTTCTCCTTGCGTTCGATCTGGACCACCCGCGCGTCCTGGATCACGATCTCAACCGATCCATACCGCACGCTCGCGATCACCTCGGCGATCCGCCGCAGGAGTTCGGCGGACGGCTCAGGCGAGGTCGGCGACCCGTTCCCGTTTTGAGGCCGCGCTGTTCGCTCCATGATATCCCTATAATCTCTATTAAGTTAGTAGACTAATGCCCAAATTTTTTTAGATGGCGAAATTCAGCGAGCCCTTCCCCTCGACGGCCATTTGAACGCGCCGGAGCATATCCGCCAGCGTCGTCGAATCCAGGATCTTCGAGGTCGCGTCGCGAACCTCCTTCATCACCATCCGGATGCCGCACGTCCGCTCGTCGCGGCACTCGCGGCATCGCATGTACGCGGTCTTGCTCACGCACGGCAGCGGCGAAATCGGCCCCTCCAGCACGCGAACTACGTGTCCCACGCTCACCTGATGTGGCGCGCGGCCGAGAAAATACCCGCCGCCCTTGCCCTTCTTGCTCTGCAAAATCCCCTGGTTCTTCAATTCGAGCAGGATCAACTCCAGAAACTTGCGCGGGATATCCTCGCGTTGCGCGATATCCGAAATCAGCACCGGACCCTGCCCATATTCCTTCGCGAGCACCATCAAAGCCTTCAGCGCATACTTGGACTTTTTAGACAACATTCTCGATTGGATGGCTAGACTAAAGATTCGGGGAAAATCTGTCAAGAGCGCCGGCCAGGAAAATTTAGGGCTCCAAATCAGCCGCGCCTACCGTTCCGATGGCGGCCCGGCTATAGAAGATTGCATGAAGGTATCGCTCTTCTATTTGCCCTCGGTCGGCAGCCGCGCCGAGATCGAAAAGGGGATGGCGGGCACGCGCGGCGATTTCTACGACCAGATGCTCCGTGAGGTCGGCGCGCAGGCCCAGCCTCGCCGACGACCTCGGCTACGACTCGATCAGCTTCACCGAGCATCATTTTCATATCGAGGGTTTCGAGCTCTCGAACAATCCGATCCTGCTCGATCTTGTATATCGCGATGCAGACCAGGCGGCTGCGCGTCGGCCAGCTCGGGATCGTCCTGCCCGCGCAAGAATCCGATTCGCGTCGCGGAGGATATCGCGATGCTCGATCATATGACCGGCGGGCGCGCCAACGCCGGCTTCGCGCGCGGCTACCAGCGCCGCTGGGTCGATATTATGGCGCAGCAGACCCACGGCATCACGGCGCGCAGCCCCATCAGCACGACGAAATCGACGCCGCCAATCGCGAGCCGCCTTCGAGGAGTGCTTCGCGATCATCAAAAAGGCCTGGACCGACGAGATGCTGTCGTACAGGGCAGTTACTGGCGGATTCCGCCCGGCGACACGCCGTGGACGATCGAGGCGACGCGGCATGGGGACGCGGCGTGACCGACAACGGATCGTCAAGGCGGTCGGCGTCGTGCCCAAGCCGGTGCAGAAGCCCCATCCGCCGCTGTTCCAGCCGTTCGCGTCGTCCGACCGCAGCATCCGCTGGTGCGCGGAGCAGGCCGTTACCGCGATCCTGCCGCCGCTCCATCCGACGATCGAGCGCCAGCTCTACGATCTCTATGCCGAAGTCTCGGCACGCCGCTCGGCGACGGCATCGGCGTGCTGCGCGACATCATCATCGCGGACACCGACGACGAAGCTCTCGCGCTATGGGCCGACGGCGGCGTACTTCTGCGGCCGCGCGTGGTTCGAGCCGTTCGGCTTCTCAAGGGGATGCAGGATCCGCACACCGGCGAGACCCCCGAGATGCGCGCCAACGGCCTCGCCCTGGTCGGCACCGTCGATTCGGTAACGCGCCAGCTCGAGGGCTTGATGAAACGATTGCCCGTAAAGTGGCTATTCGCCTGGATGTACAACGGCCTCGTCGCCGCACGACCATCTGATGAAGATCAATCGAGCTGTTCTGGACCAAAGTGCTGCCGCGAGTCGCCGACGCCTGAACTTAGATGCCGGGGGCGGTCCGATGCGGAGCAGTGCGCGTCGGCTTCACGGGGCATTGTTTGCGTCCGCCAACGGACCAACGCACCCACCGAGCGCGCTGGGCAGTGAGGCGCGCAATGCCGAACGGCCCGTGAATTCGATTACCGCCTCGCCGCTGAGCGCGACCGTGATCGAACGTCTTCTCGCTGATCGCATACTCCATGGCAAGTGTCGGCGACCTTCGTCCTGCCCTCGCTTCCGAGTCGCGCTCTTTCTCCGTCGACGTGTGAAGCGCGACTTCGGCTCAGGGCTGGCCTGGCCGCACGTCGCCTCTGAAACGGCGTCTTTCCCGACCAGCGCCGGAAAGCGCGGCTGAACGCGCTTGCCTCTGCATAACCGAGCGATGCGGCAATCTCGGTCAGCGCGATGTCGGAGGAATCGAGCAACTGGCATGAGATCGCGAAGCGGACCTGATCCAGTATAGCCTGGAAAGTCGTGCCCAACGCCCTCAGCCGCCGATTGAAGGTGCGGCGATGCATCTCCAGACTACTAGCAACCTCGTCCCCTGAAGTCCCGCCGCTGATGAGCAGCGTACGCAGGGCGCGTTGCAGCCGCGCGATTAGGTTGATGCCAGCCCGCGCATGGGCCTGTTCCTCCAAGGTTCGGAGCAGTTCGGGGTCGCTATCGGCCAGAGGGCGTTCGAGCCAATGGGTGGGAAACAAGAGCGCCGTGTGTTCGGAGTCGAACCGGCACGGTGCTCGGAAGAAGCGGCGGTAGGGGAGAACATCACCGGGCTTCGCGCGCGAAAAAAGCACGCGCTCGGGCGCCCAGTTCGGGCCGCACAGCTCCCGCATCCCGCTCAAGGCCATCGCGATCACACCGTCGCAGATTTGCTCAACCGCTTGCACGTCCTTTTGATAGATCGCGTAACCCAGCGCTGCCACGCCGGTCTGCTCGGACAGGAAAATGAGCCCGCCCTGACTGTTCAGCCCGTGATATACGACCAGAGTTCGCAGCGCCGCGCCCACGGTCGGCGAATGTCGCATCAGTTTGCCCACCAGACCCATGTACGCAAGACCAGCGCGCTGACCCGCGAGCAGCCCGAAGTGCGGGCATCCGGTTCTCGCCACGCACCCGCGCAGCAACCGGCCCACGGCGGCGTATGGAATCCGGTTCTCGTCATCGTCGAGCACACCGGCGGGAAGCCCGGCACTTGCAATGACCTCAGCCGGATCCTCGCCCAACTCGCGCAGCAGGTCGGGAACCACGGCCAGCGCCGAAACGCGCTGTTCAGGCGCATTGGGTTCGTTGGTGTTGGCGCACTTTGCGACGCGCTTACGCACGAATTCGTTGACCACCTGACTCGCAGTCTGAGAAAAAAAGGATTCCGCCGATGTCGAGAATTGTCAAGACCGGAACCCGCCAACGTGAGAAAACTACGGAGCGGACTCTTCCATCGTCCGCGAGCGGCCTTCAGGTTCGCCATTAATCTTCAGCGAGGAGAAGCCCATGTATTTCACAAGCGACTCAATGCTTCCCGAAAATCAGCAGCCGTTGATCATCACGGTGGCGCCGTACGGGCCGCAATGGCTGCCCGAGCGACTACCCGGAAGACATCCCCGTAACCTGGGAGCAACAGACTCAAAAGGCGGTCGATTGCTACAACGCCGGCGCGACCGTGTTGCACTTCCATGTCAGGGATCCGAAGACCGGTCACGGCTCGAAGAATTTCAACGAGTTCAACGAGCAGATTGCGCGCCTGCGAAAGGCCGTGCCGAAGATGGTCATCCAGGTCGGCGGGTCCATTTCGTTCGCTCCGCCCGATGATCACGAAAAGGCGCATTGGCTGGGCTACGACACGCGGCACATGCTGACGGAGCTCAATCCGAAACCGGATCAGGTCACGATCGTCGTCGGTACCACGCAGATGAACATTCTCGACCTCACGACGCCGGACGACGTCCAAGGTACGCAGCTCGCGAATCCGGCGATGCAGGCGGCGTATCAGAACATGGTCGCCGACGCGACGCCCGAATTCTACATCGAGCATCTGAAGCGCCTGCGCAAGAACGGGATCCAGCCGATGTTCGCGATGGCCCACGTCCACACTCTCGAAGCGATCGAGCATCTCATCCGTACCGGCGTGTACATGGGGCCTTTGAATCACACCATGACGGCCATCGGCGGTGCCGGCGGCTGCGGCCGCAATCCATTCGACTTCATGGAGTGGGTGCGTCGCTCGCCGCACGGCTCCGTTGCGACGTACGAGTCCTTGTGGCGGACGGTGGCGCCGTACGCGGCGATGTCGGTGGCGCTTGGCATCCACATCCGAGTCGGCATCGAAGATAATATCTGGCGCCGCAAGGGGGTGCGCATGACTTCCGTGCAACAGGTCGAGCAGGTGGTACGAATCGCGAAGGAGTTGGGACGGAAGGTCGCAACCGGGGACGAAGCGCGCCAGATCCTAAAAATCGGCACCTGGTACAACAGCCCTGACGAGACGCTTGCCAATCTTGGCCTGCCGCCCAACCGCAAAGATGGCCAACTGGGCTTCATCGTGAAGGAAACAGACGGACGACTACATCCGCCGGTCAGTGGATCCGATGGACACCCGATAGCGGGGCAGTTTGCTACCAAGTAGCGCGAGTCTGCGAGTCGCACCGTAAGGGCGAATTTGCCGCAGGGTCTTCCATCTCAGTGTGGCGGAAGACCCTGCCGCATCACGCGCTAACAATCGTTCATGGTCGTCTGTTGCTACCGTCCGCGTCATGGCGTTAGTTGAGATGATCTTTCGAGACTAGGGCGGAGGAATCGCGATGCCGGAATTTGTCGAAGCCGCGCGAGCCGACCAGGTTCCACCGGGAACCGGCGCCACAATCAAAGTCGGCGACAAGGAAATCGCGATTTTCAACGTCGACGGTGACTTTTACGCGATCGGCGACTCATGCGCACATGCCGGCGCATCTCTTGGATCGGGCAAACTAACCGGCAGGATCGTCACCTGCCGTGCGCACGGCCTTCGATACGACGTGACGACCGGCGAGGTTACCACTGGCGGATTTGGCGTTCCCTCCTATCCGGCGAAGGTCGTGGACGGAAAGATTCTAATCGCGCTCGACTAGAAACCGCGCTCTGCACGGCGAAGGGGATTCCGTGCCATGGAGGGCAAGCAACTATGGCTACCACAGGCGACGAGAAATTGGACCCGGCGGCGGATAGCTCCCACGAAACGGGGCCGTGGGACGACGCCCTGGCAACGCTGCGAGAATGGGACCCCGAATGGGCAGAGACCTGCGCGAAAATGACAAGGAACCCCTGGACTTCGACTGTCCTACCGCGCAAGACGGTCGAATTGATCGGCGTCGCGCTTAACGCTGCTTGCACCAATCTCAATCCCGAGGGCACCCGCCGTCACATTCGCGCCGCCCTCAGAGCGGGCGCCGGTCGTGAAGAGATTCTGCTGGTGCTGAAGATGGCCTCGGTCTTGTCGATTCATTCGTGCAGCCTCGGCGCGCCGATTCTCCTGGAAGAGGCCAAGGCGGCCGGAGTAAAACCGTCGCCAAAATTGCCGGTCGCAACACCGGCCTGCGACAAGGTACGCGCCATAGGCCAATGGAATGACGCGTGGAACCCTTTTGTCGAGCTCGATCCAATCTGGACCGACCAATTCATGGCAACCGGCGGCGGAATTTATGCCAGCGGGCTGATGACACCCAAGCTTATCGAGCTGCTCAGCATAGCGTTTGACGCGTCCTATACCCACATGTACGCGCCCGGGACCCGGCGGCACATCAAAGCGGCCTTGGAGGCGGGAGCAACGATGGAAGAAGTTATGGAAGTGCTGAAGCTCTGCGTGGTTCAAGGCGTTCAGGCATGTAATCTCGGGGTGCCGATTCTCGCAGAGGAGATTGCTAGGCTTTCAGCGACGCCCAAGGAGCCATAGTTCCGGCGATGAATCGTACCTTTTCGGGAGCGACTCTCGACCGCACCGATCACAGACAGGCCGCGGGGGCTTAGTGCGCGAGATGGCACCAGTCGTCCCGTTCTTTTTCGTCGCCTTCGGCCTGATCTTTCTGCTGTTCAAGCTTCTTATCTCACAATATCCGATCGAGCCATCCGACTCAGACTGGCCCATTACCGATTTGCCCGAAAAGATATGGGAAAACGAACTCCTCTGCTACAATCCCACAATGGACCGTGCCGAAGCCATCGCGCGTCTGCGCGCACATGAGACCGAACTCAAGCGGCTTGGCGTGCAGCATCTTTATTTGTTCGGACTCAACCGCCCGTGGCGACGCGCGCGAGGATTCCGATACCGATCTCTTCTTCGACTACGAAAAAGGAAAGCTGGGCCTGCTCGAGCTGATGGATGTCAAGGAAGCCGCCGCAAGGATTCTCGGCCGCAAGACCGACATCATGACCCCGACAGCATCCACAAGGCCCTGCGGCAGCGGATCGAAGCGGCAGCGGTTCCGGTATTCTGATGCCCAATCGCTCCGCCACTCCCCATCTCAACGACATTATCGAAGCAATTGAGCGCGTCTGCCAGGCGATTGGCGACATGCCGCTGGCGCATAGGGCGCGCGATGGACGAAAGCAACCGGGGCGGCCTCCGGGGTCCGGGAAGGGGCAGCCGCTGAAGGGCGCGCAGAAGCCCTAATAGACGCGAAATCGGTGGGTCAGTCCTCGCGGGGACGGACGTACCCGATGGTGTGTTTCTTCGGCGGCTCGGGTGGTGTCAGGAGCTTCTCGACCGTCTCAAAGAGGACAGCAATTTGCCGGTCGTGCTCCTGTACCTTGCGGGCCAGGTCGCGGTTGGAGGCGAGGATCTGACGAACTCTTACGAAGGTGCGCATTATGGCGATGTTGACATGGACGGCGCGCTTGCTGCCGAGAACGCTGGACAGCATGGCGACGCCGAGTTCGGTGAAAGCGTAGGGCGGCCTTCGCAATCCCATCTTGGCAGTGGGATTGGAGGTCACAATTTGTGACCTCCAATTTTCGAGTTCTTGTTTGGAGAATTGGAACAGAAAGTCCTCTGGAAAACGGTCGATATTGCGCTTGACGGCTTGCAGCAGCACCTTGGTTTGAACGCCGTAAAGCTCTGCGAGATCGCTGTCGAGCATGACCTTTTCGCCGCGAATCAAGTAGATACGGCTGGCAATGCGCTCGATCGGAATAATTGATTGCAGTTTGCCCATCGAGCGGATTCTGCACGAGCGTGCGACACTGTCAAGGATTATGAAGCAGGATATCGGCTGGCTAACTTTGGCAACCTGGTTGATGAAGCGGCTCACTTTGGTTGCACGAAGCGAGAACCGCTCCGCGTGCCCACGTTGATGGATGTGAAGGAAGCCGCCGCAAGGATTCTCGGCCGCAAGACCGACATCTTGACCCGTGACAGCATCCACAAGGTCCTGCGGCAGCGGATCGAAGCGGTAGCGGTCCCGGTGTTCTGATGTCCGATCTCTCCGCCATCCGTCCCCGAAATCGGATCGTCCTTGCCATCGTAGTTTCGCCTGGACGTACGATGGCCGCCTCGTTGCGGATGACAATCTGATCAAGCCGAGCTCTTCGCGACGCGCAGCCCGTCCATCAGTAGCCGCCACACGTCGTTGTACGCCGCGTCGATAGCCGGGTCGGCCCATTCGGCGGCGTGGGCCGGGTGGTGGAACTTGGATGTGGCGAACAGCACCGCCCGGCCGGCGGCCACCGGGTCGACGGTGCGGAACGTGCCTTCCTTCACGCCCGATCGGATGATCATCGCGGCCAGCCCGACCAACTCATCGACGTGCGCGGCGACAACGGACTGAGCGTCCGCCCCCAGCGTTCGATAGGCGGCAAACAGCTCCGGGTCGTCGGCGGCCCGGCGGCGTTTGACGGCGATCAGGGCGTCGAAGAGTTGCCGTAACCGCTTGGGAGCCGGGCCCGACGATGCGGCGATGGCCCGCAGCGGTGTCATCGTCGCCTCTACCCATCGGCCGACGACCAGGTCTCGCAGCTCGGCCTTGGTCGCCACGTGCCGGTAAAGGGCAGCATGGCTCACTCCCAGTGCCCGGGCCACGTCCAATACGGTCGCCTTGGCCGGACCGAACCGGCGGAGGACATCCTCGGCCGCGGCCAGGATCCGATCGCGGGTCAGCGGGGCGTCAACGGGAGACATGGGCACCTCTCGACACGCTGCCGATTCTCTTTTCAGGTTTTGAAACAGCTCTTTCGACCACCTGATGGCGCGCCTCGATCAGATCCTCGACAACGGCGGAGCCTACAAATCCCGTAGCGCCCGTGACGAATACACGCATCGATTACCATCCTTCACTTCATTGCATGACCGCAGGTCCGGATTAAGCCAGCCATTCGAGGTCGGAGATGAGCCCAGTCTGCGTTGGGCGCCATCCCAGCCGTTCTTGCGTTTGCGCGCTTGAAGCCGGAGCGTCGAAACCCACGAAGAACCCGAGCCAGCCAAAATGATCGGCTGCCTCCTCGGGCGACTTGGCTACGACCGGTACGTTCAGGCGGCGGCCGATTACCTCAGCGATCTCTCGGAGCGGCACGCCCTCTTCAGCGACCGCGTGAAACCGGGCTCCCGCAGATCCCTTCTCAAGCGCCAGCCTGTAGAGGTGAACAGTATCGAGCAGGTGTACCGCGGGCCAGCGGTTGAGTCCGTTGCCGACAAACGCCGAGATACCCTTCTCGCGAGCTACAGCGATCAGGTAGGTGATAAGACCTTGCTTGACTCGGTCGTGGACCTGCGGGAGGCGCACCACCGACGCGCGCACACCCCGTGACACCATCGAAGCTGCCGCCTCTTCCGACGCGCTGCGGGGGATCCCGGCGGAGCTGGAAGTGGGCGCATCTTCTTCGGTCGCGAGGCGTCCCGGCGTGAAGACGACCCCGGTCCCGGAGGTGACGATCAAGGGGCGATCAGAGCCAACGAGCGCGGAGCCGAGAGCCTCGATGGCGTGCCGGTCTGCCTCACAGTTAGCCGCGTACTTCGAGAAGTCGTGGTTAAAGGCGCAGTGAATCACGCCATCCGACATGGCTGCTCCACTGCGCAGGCTTTCTAGGTCTTCAAGATCACCCCGATGGACCTTGGCGCCAGCGGCGACAAGCGACTTGGCGGCCGCATCCGAGCGAGCGAGGCCGAGCACCTGATGGCCCGTATTAGTTAGCTCCTGAACAATGGCAGAACCGATAAATCCTGTAGCACCCGTTACGAATACGCGCATTTCCGTTCTCCTTGCGCTGCTCATACATCTTGGTTTGTCGATGACCGTCATGCCCCGTTGACGAAGGCAATCTTGCTAAGGAGTCTCGCGTGACCCATTAAACGCCTTGCCTCCGTCCAGCTCCGCCAGGATTTCCCGCGACAGCGCCAACTGCCCGGCGGCCAGGTTCTCGCGGAGGTGGGCGACCGACGACGTGCCGGGGATCAACAGGATGTTGGCCGACCGGTGCAGCAGCCACGCCAACGCGACCTGCATCGGCGTGGCCCCGAGTCGGCCCGCGACGGACGACAGGGTGGACGACTGCAGCGGCGTGAACCCGCCGAGCGGGAAGAACGGCACGTACGCGATACCCTGCCGGGCCAAGTCGTCGATCAGGGCGTCGTCGTGGCGGTGGGCCAGGTTGTAGTTATTCTGCACGCACACGACGTCGGTGATCGCCTGCGCCTCGGCCACCTGGGCGGCCGTGACGTTGCTCAGACCGATGTGGCGAATAAGCCCCTTGCGCCGGAGGTCGGCCAGCACCGTCACCTGCTCGGCGATGGACCCCTCCGCGGGGCCGTGGCCCGACCCTATCGCGCGGTAGTTGACGATCTCGAGCGCCTCCAGGGCCAGGTTGCGGAGGTTGTCGTGGACGCCGGCGGTCAGCTCTTCGGGCGAGATGGCTGGCCACCACGACGAGTCGGGAGGGCGGCGGGCCCCGAGCTTGGTGACGATCACCAACCCCGCCGGGTACGGATGCAGGGCCTGCCGGATAATTTGGTTGGTGACGTGCGGGCCGTAGAAGTCGGACGTGTCGATATGGTTCACGCCGGCCGCGATGGCTTCGCGCAGGACGGCGACGGCACCGTCCGGGTCCTTGGGCGGTCCCCACACACCGGGGCCGGCCAGCTGCATCGCGCCGTAGCCTATCCGTTGGACCGTCAATGACGTGCCGGGGAACGTGAACCGGCCGCCGAGCTTGGCTTCACTCATCGCGTTGCTCCTTTCCAGTGGTGACCCAAGAGTACGCGATTGAGTTACAGAAGTCAACTATTGAAATCCGTAACTCAGAACGACGGCAGGCATGGGCTGAGCGAACCGTGGATCTGGACCGAATCGTCGCAAAGTTGAAGACAGAACGGCTGCGGCTCGACCACCCGCGGCGACGCGACCTGTTAGGGGCGGAATCCCTTAGGATTTCGCTTTCTTCGAAGGTTTTGACTTGGCGGAACTGTTGAGGGCGAGCGCTTGGCGAACGAGCGCCTTGAAGGCGGACTCGTCAACTTCTTCTCCTTCGTGGATGTCGATCGCGCGGCGTACGTTTCCGTCGAGGCTCGAGTTGAAGAGACGGGCCGGATCCTTCAGAGACGCGCCCTTGGAGAAGGTAAGCTTCACCACATTCTTGTAGGATTCGCCAGTGCAGATGATGCCGTCGTGCGACCAAACCGGAGTGCCCATCCACTTCCACTCCTCGACGACGTCCGGGTCTGCTTCCTTGATGAGCTTGCGCATTCTGCTGAGGGTTTCCCCGCGCCAGTCCCCGAGTTCGGCGATTCTTTCCGAGATGAGCTCCGATGCCAACCGGCCTTGGCTCGTGCCCGACTTTTTCATGTTCTCATCCTGGAAGTTCCAGATTTGAGTTGAGGTCATCGGTACGGCAGTCCTTTAAAAGCGGAATTTCCGTTTTGAAACCGCTTCAGACTGGCGCCGAGACCGCGCGGCTTGCAAACGTAAAGAGGGTGGGCAGAGGCTGGCGCGCGGAGCGCCTTGTTCAGGCGCTAGGAGCGGCTGGTGTGAGGGTTTCGGCTGGGGCTACACTGGTGGTCTTCGGCTGCGAGGTGGAAGCTGCCAACTCGCGCCGAAGGGAGATCTCGATGCCCACAATCGGAAGAGTCGCGGAGATTTGGCGCTATCCCTTCAAATCGATGGCGGGTCAGCGCCTCGAGCGCGCCGAAATGGACGCGCACGGGATCGCCGGCGATCGCGGCTGGGCGGTGCGTGACGAGAGCGCGGGCGAGATTCGCGGCGCCAAGAAACTTCCCGGCCTGCTCAAGTGCCGCGCCGCGTATGTTTCGGAGCCGCGGCCCGGCGGTCCGATTCCCGATGTCTCGATCACGCTCCCCGACGGCGGCTCGATGCGCGCCAGCGATCGCGACGCCGCGGCGCGGCTGTCGGCCCTGCTCGGAAAATCCGTGACGCTGTGGCCGCTGCAGCCCCGCGACGCGACCGATCATTACCTTCACGGCAAGCCCGACAATCCCGACGTGCTCGCGGAGATTCGTCAGACCTTCGGACTCAAGGACGAAGACCCGCTGCCCAATTTATTGCCGTTCATCGAAATCGGCTTGGACAAATTCGCGACGCCGCCCGGCAGCTATTTCGACGCGTTTCCGATTCACGTCCTGACCACCGCCACGCTGGCGCATCTCGGCGCGATCAACTCCGGCGCGCGCTGGGACGTGCGCCGCTTCCGTCCGAACCTACTGATCGATCTCGGTGCGGACCGTTCCGGACTCGTCGAGCGCGACTGGCTGGGCAAAACTCTTCGGATCGGCGCCGCCGAGTTGAGCTTCGTCGCCGCATGTCCGCGCTGTGTGATGACCACGCTGCCGCAGGACGATTTGCTCAAGGACCCGTCGATCCTGCGCACGATCGTCACCGGCGCAGCCTCGAACGTCGGCGTGTACGCCTCGTTCGCCGGCACGTCGCCGGTGACCGTGGCCGTGCGCGATCCCGTCGAGATGGCCTGAAGCGCCGCGCCTGCGCGCAATCGCGTTATCAACAACGGCTCCAGCATCCGTCGCTTGACTGCGCGGGCGCGGGCCGTGCTTACTGCTCTAAATCATGTCTGAACTATTCGAGGCTGCGGCCGAGCCTCGCGGCGCGCGCGGCGCGCCCGTGTCGTTGCCGCCGCCCGCGCAGATGCGCCAGGAGATCTGGGCGCTATCGTGGCCGGTCATCCTCTCGTTCGGCCTCGATTCGGTGCTTGGGCTCGCCTCGATCCTCATGGTGGGCCGTCTGGGCGCCGACGCGGTCGGCGCGGTGGGCTTGGGCACGCAGGTGCTGGGCGCGGTACGCGCCGGAATCGGCGCGATCGGAACCGGCACGGTCGCGCTGGTTGCGCGCGATGTCGGCGGCGGCGATCACGACCACGCCGAGCTCGTTCTTACGCAATCGGTAGTGTTTGGGGTGATCATCTCCGCGCTGATCGCAGTTCCGGTGATCATCTTCGCGCCGCAAGCGCTCGCGCTGTTCCACGTCGAAGGCCCGATGGCTGATCTCGGCACCCGCTACCTGCGCGTCGTGATGCTCTCCGAGCCGTTCACGGGAGTCTTCCTGATGTGCGCGTCGGCGCTGCGCGGCGCCGGTGACACGCGCACGCCGCTATGGATCGGCGGGCTGGTCGACGTGATCGCGATTTTCCTCAACTACGTCCTGATCTTCGGCAAGTTCGGCGCGCCGGCGCTGGGCGTGGACGGATGCGCGATTGCGAGCCTGATCGCGCTCTCGCTCGGCGGCGCACTGTTTTTTTGGGCGCTCTCGCTGCCCGGCTCGGTGCTGCATTTTCGCTGGCGCCGGATAATGCCCGACTTCGCGCTGGCGTGGCGAATCCTCAAGGTGGGCTACCCGGCCGCGATCGAGCAGCTCGTGATCCAATTCGGCTTCTTCGCCTACGTGCGGTTCGTCGCCAGCTACGGCGACAAGCCGGTCGCCGCCTACTTTATCGGCGTGCGGATCCTGGCCTTGTCGTTTCTGCCCGGCTTCGGCTTCTCGGCCGCCGCCGCGACGCTGGTAGGGCAGGGGCTCGGCGCCGGCGATAAGGCCTTCTCGCGCCGCGCAGGATGGCAGACCACGTACATGGCGATCGCGATGATGAGCGCGCTCGGAGTAGTGGTCTATCTCTTCGCCGCCGAGATCGCCCAGTTGTTCATCGATGATCCCACGGTGATCGCGTACACGATTACCTTCATGTACGCGCTCGGCGCCGCGCAGCCGCTGATGGCGGTCGACTGGACGCTGACCGGCGCGCTACGCGGGGCCGGCGATACCCAGTTTCCGCTCTTCGCCTCGGTCGCGGGCTTCTACGGATTACGCTTGGCGCTGACGATCCTGATCGTCTACTACCGCGGCCCGGTGAGCTGGGTATGGTGGTCGCTGATCGCCGACTATATGCTGCGCTCCAGTCTCAAGACGGCGCGCTTCAGATCCCGCCACTGGGAGAACGTCAAAGTGTGACGCGCATCAGGGCGGCAGATTCAATCAGCTCGCGCGTCGCGCTCGAACGGGCCGCGTCTGGGTTCGCGCTTCGATGAGCCGATCGATCGCTTCTCTGACCACGTCAGCCAGCGACCGCCGCTCGTCGAACGCGATTTTTCTAAGCGCTTCGTGCTGCTCGGTTTCGATGGCCGCAAACAGCGTCACCGGGGCCTTGAGTTTCTTTTCACGTGCCATTGGTAATAATTTTCAGCCTGACCTCGTCCGTCTTCGGATGAGTGAAACGAAGCGGAAGTCGGCCCCTGCCGCAATTATACTAGTATAATATTGAGCACCTGACAGATGGCAACGAGAGTGGCGGAGCCGGCGCAAACCGTCGAGAGAATCGAGGGGACCCTCGAACAGATTCTCTTTGCCAACGATGAGAACGGCTACGGCGTCGCGATCATCGAGCGTTCCGACGACGGCGGCGCGCGTGTGCGCGTCACCGTGGTCGGGAGCCTCGCCGGGCTGGAGATTGGCTCGACGATTCGCGCGGCCGGCCGCTTCGAGAGCCATCCGCGCTACGGCAAGCAATTCAAGGTCGAGGACTTCGAGACCCTCCGGCCGGCCGGCGTCGGCGCGCTGGAGCGCTACCTCGCCTCCGAAATCAAGGGCGTAGGCCCCAGACTGGCGCTCAAGATCGTCGAGCATTTCGGTGAGGCGCTGACCGAAGTACTCGACAACCAGCCCGATCGCCTGCGCGAGGTGCGCGGCCTCTCACGCGTGGTGGTCGCACGAATCGCCGCCGCCTGGCGCGACTCGACGGGCCTGCGCGAGCTCACGGTCTTTCTGCGCGGCCACGGAATCGCCGCCGCGTTCGCGCGCCGGATTCATAAAGTCTACGGCCGCGAGTCGCTCGAAACGATCCGCCGCGACCCGTATCTGCTGGCGCGCACCGTAAAGGGAATCGGCTTTCGCACTGCCGACGCGGTTGCCGACAAGCTCGGTATCCCGCGCAACTCGCCGGAGCGCGCCCGCGCCGCAACGCTATATCTGCTCGAACGGATGGCGGACGAGGGACACGTCTACGCGCCCCGGGAATATCTGGAGGGCAGCTTCCGCTCGCAGCTCGATATGGAGCCCGGTCTGGTCGAGCGAGCGGTCGCCGAGCTGGCCGAGAGCGGCGACGCGATAGTCGAGGAGATCGAGGGCTCGCCGGCCGTTTACCTGACGCGGCTCCATCAGGCGGAGGTGAATCTCGCCACCCGGATTCGCGCCCTCTTCGCCGGCCGCGCCCTCGGTGACGCGGTCGTCGAGCGCGCCCTCAAGGCGGCGGAGCATCCTGGCGGCGCAAGCGATTCCAGTGAGATGACGCTCTCGGCCGAGCAGCGCACCGCGCTGCGCTACGCGCTCAAGAGCCGCGTCAGCGTGATCACTGGCGGTCCGGGTACCGGCAAGACCACGCTCCTGCGCTCCCTGCTTGAAGCGCTCGATGCCGCGGGCCTCAAGCCCACGCTCGCGGCGCCGACCGGCCGCGCCGCGCGCCGCCTGACCGAAGCCTGTGGCCGCGACGCGAAGACGATTCATCGCCTCCTCGAATATGCACCCGAGAGCGGGACCTTCATCCGCAACGCGGCGTTTCCACTGCGCACCAACTATCTGGTTATCGACGAAGCCTCGATGATGGACCTCGAGCTCGCCTCGAGCGCTGCTCTCGGCGCTGCTCCCCAACAGCTCGCTGCTGCTGGTCGGCGATCGCGATCAGTTGCCGTCGGTCGGCCCGGGCAGCGTGCTCAAGGACGTGATCGCCTCGGGCCTGGTGCCGGTGGCGGAGCTGCGCGAGGTCTATCGGCAGGCGCGCCAGAGCCTGATCATCTCGAATGCCCATCGCGTCAACCACGGCGACTTCCCCGAGACCGCCAACGAACCGGCCGGCGACTTCTTCTACTTCGAGCGCAGCGCACCGGAGGATGTCGTCACCACGATTCGGGAGCTGGTGCGCAACCGGCTGGTGGGCCGCTTTGGGATTAGCGATCCGCGCGAGATCCAGGTGATCACCCCGATGAATCGTGGCCCGCTCGGCACGCAGGCGCTCAATCGCGAGTTGCAGGCCCTGCTCAACCCCGTCAGCCGCGGCGTGCGCGCCGGCGACCGCGAAATCCGCCAGGGCGACCGCGTGATCCAGTTGCGCAACAACTACGACAAGGGCGTTTTCAATGGCGAGATCGGGCGCGTCAGCGCGGTCGATCCGGAAAAGGGCAAGGTCGAGGTTGCCTTCGAAGAGACGCTCGCGTCATACGATCTCTCCGACCTGGATGAAATCGGACTCGCGTACGCAATCTCGGTTCACAAGAGCCAGGGGAGCCAGTACCCGGCGGTCGTGATGCCGGTCCATCAGAGCCATTACCTGATGCTACGGCGCAACCTGCTCTACACTGCGATCACGCGCGCGGAGCGGGTTTGCGTGCTGGTCGGGACTCGTAGTGCGCTCGCGCAGGCGGTCCGCAACGAGGAGGAGCGCCGCCGCTTCAGCCGCCTCGCCGAGCGTCTGCGCGTGGATTGAGTCCCGGCCGTAATTGTCCGCCAAGAATTCCTGTAACCACCCCGCGGTCCCGGCGTCCTCTGTGAGGGCACTCACGATGTCCTGCGCGGCGGGTGAACATAAGCCGCCATCGATGGTGCCGACACGACCAAGAAGGGGCGCACCGCGAGCGCCTGCGGCGGATCGTTGTCCTCCCTGCGATCCGCCGCTTATTTTTTGGCCCGCCTATCGCGGCTCGGCCGCTCGCTCGGTGGCCGGCTGCCACGCCCACGGAACGGCGCGAGCTTGCGCAGCGCTTCCAGAATTCGGTCCGCCTCGGCCGCAATCGCGTCCGGATCGTGGCCGCTTTGTTCAGCGGTCTGCTCGACCGCCGCGATCGTCTGGGCGTAGTCATTCCTGAAGCGGCGGTTGATTTCCTTCCACGGAATTCCGGCCAGTGCGTCACTTACATTCGCCGGCGGCGCCGCGATCAATCCGCGCAGGATCAGCACCGCGATCGCGGGATATCCGAGATAACCCTGCCAGTACGAGGCGCTGTCGTTTGAGGCGATCTGACGCCCGCCGTCGGACATCTCAACCTCGTAGGTCTTGTTTCCTTCTGACGAGGTGACCAGCGCGCGCGTCTGGTCTGTGATTCGCACCCGGCCGTCGCCGAGCGCGCCAATCGCCTCGTAGACCTTGACCAGCGGCGGCATCTTCCAGGGCGCTGCCATGAATCCAGAATTAGCATTACCGCGTTCAGGCCGCATCGCCTTTGTCGATCGGGGGTCGGCGTCGTACTATCTGGCGCATGGTGAACCAACCAATCGGCAAACTCGACCATCTTGGGATCGCGGTGAAGAATATCGCGGAGGCGCGCAAGTTTTTCGAGGAAATTCTCGGCGCGCGCTTCATGTACGGCGGCGATCAACCCGCGTCCGGCTTCAAAATCTGCGAGCTCGACCTCAACGGCTTCACCATCGAGCTGCTGGAGCCGCTCGGGCCTCACGGCGAGTTCCTGCGCAAGTTTCTGGAAAAGCGCGGTGAGGGGATGCATCACATGACCTTCAACGTGCCGGATTCGAAAGCGAAGGCCGCCGAGTTGAAGGCCGCCGGTGTGCGGATCGTGGACGAGACCGAATGGTCGCCGACATCGTTTGAATGTTTCATTTCGCCGCGCAGTGCTCACGGCGTGCTGATCCAGATGGGCTCGGGCTATCCGACGCTTGCCAACGATCCGGCCTGGCTCCAGAGGGACAAGAAGGAGTAGAGCGCGCCTCGATTCGGCGCGGGGGAGATAGATCATGCGTGCAGTCTGGATCAGCAAGAGCGGCGGGCCGGAAGTGCTGGAGGTTCGCGAGACGCCCGATCCGATCCCGAAACCCGGCGAGGTGCGAATCCGCACCGCCGCGTGCGGAATGAACTTCGCCGAGGTTTCTGCGCGCCAGGGGCTCTACCCCGACGCGCCCAAGCCGCCCTGCGTCGTGGGCTATGAGGCCGCCGGGACGATCGATTCGGTTGGCGACGGCGTCGATCACGGCCTGATCGGCAAGCGTGTGACGCTGATCGCCCGCTTCGGCGCGCATGCCGATCAGGTCTGCACGCCGGCCGGCTACGCGTTCCCGATTCCCGACGAGATGAGCTTCGAGGAAGCCGCCGCGATTCCGGTCAATTATCTCACTGCGTATCAGATGTTGTTTCGGGTCGCCTCGATTCGTCCGGGCGAATCGGTGCTGATTCATGCGGCGGCGGGCGGCGTGGGATTGGCGGTGCTCCAACTGTGCCGCACCGTCGAAAATATCGTCACGTTCGGCACGGCGTCAGCCAGCAAACATGACGTAGTCCGCGCCAACGGCTGCACGCATCCAATTGACTACCACGTGGTTGACTATTTCGTTGAGGTGATGCGCCTGACCCACGGCAAGGGCGTCGACGTGGTGCTCGACGCGCTGGGCGGCAACGACTGGCGTAAAGGCTACCGGCTGCTGCGTCCTGCCGGCCGGCTGGTCGCGTTCGGCTTCGCCAATATGCAGTCCGGCAACACGCGCAGTATCTGGCGGATGATTCGCCAAATCGTGCGCGTGCCGCTGTTCACGCCGCTCGGCCTGATGAACAATAACCGCAGCGTCGCGGGCGTGAATCTCGGCAATCTGTGGGACGATCCGTTCCTGCCCGTCGCGATGAACAAGCTGCTGATCATGTATCGTGAGGGGCAGATCAAGCCGCATATCGATTCGAGCTTTCCCTTCGCTCAGGCGGCGCGGGCCCATCTGCGCATCCAGGATGGCAAGAATATTGGCAAAGTCGTGATGGTTCCCTAGCCGGGCGTTGAGAAAGTAAGACTAGGTGAGTTGGAGAAATCGGCCTCTCCGATAATCGGTTCGAGGGAAGTGAACATGGCGGATGCGGTAATCGACTCAATCGCGACCAAGCTTAGCGATCGAATCCGGATGACCGTGGCGGCGCAGCACGTGCCGGGCGTCGCGGTCGGAATCGTCAGGGACCAGCAGCTCGCGTGGACCGCAAGCTTCGGCTTTGCGGACCTCGCGACCCGGCGCCCGGTCGATGAGCACACGCTCTTTCGCGTCGCCTCGATCACCAAGACCTTTACCGCGTCGGCGATCATGCAATTGCACGAGCGCAAGAAGCTCGGCCTGGACGAGCCGGTTGGACGCTACCTGCCGGAGTTCCGCGCGGTGCGCGATCGCTTCGGCCCGATCGATCAGATCACGCTCCGCCGCCTGCTGACCCATCGCTCGGGGCTGGTGGGCGAGGCGCCGACCGGCCATTGGAGCACCGGCAAGGCGCCCACGATGGCGGAAATTCTCGCGACGTTGCCCGGAATTTCGATCGTGATCGAGCCCGATTCCGCTTTCAAATACTCGAATCTGGCGTTTTCGCTGCTGGGCGAAGTGGTGGCCCGGGTTTCCGAGCGGCCCTACGCCGATTACGTTCGCGACGAGTTACTGCGTCCGCTCGGGATGGCAGCGAGTTGCTTCGAACTCGATGACGCGCGGCGCAAGAAGATGGCGAGCGGCTACTTGCCGCATCCGCACGAGGACTTGCCCGGCGCCGCGATCGCAGAGGAGTCCGGCGCGCTTGCCGCCGACGGCGGTCTCGCCGCCGGCGGACTGCGCTCTTCGGTGGCCGATCTCGCGCGCTGGATCGCACTCCAGTTCCGCACCGGCGATCGCGACGAGAACCATGCCGACGTGCTCAGCGCGAAGTCGCTCCATGAGATGCATCGGGTCTCGTTCGTCGAGCCCGACTGGAAAGCCGGCTACTGCCTGACCTGGTGGGCGGCGCGCGTCGGCGACAACATCTATCTTCATCATGGCGGCGCGGTCGAGGGCTTTTTGAGTTTCGTCGTGTTCAACAAGCTTTACCGCTTCGGCGTGATCGTGCTGACCAACTCGACCGGCCACAGCGCGCAGGAGACGATCGCGCTGGAAACATTGGAAGCCCTGATGGCCGAGGAAAAGCAGGTTCGCGCCGCGGCGCTACCCGCCCCGTCGGTACCCACGCCGCCCGAGCTGCGGCCGCTGCTCGGCCGCTACCGATGGTATTTCGGCGAGCTGGTCATCGAGTTTCGCAACGGGCGCCTGATCCTCGCGATTCCGCCGAGCCCCTCGGTCCGCGCAGTTCCGCCGCCGACACCGCTGATTCCTACCGACAAGCCGAACGTGTTTATCGCGCGCGGCGGGCGTCCTGCGGGTGAGCCGATCACCTTCGAGATTTCCGCCGACGGCGTCGTCACCGGGCTCGTGATGGGCGAGCGCGGCTTCCCCTATCGCAAGATCTCGTGACCGGACCGGCGCGCTTAACAGGGGCGCTCTCATCTGGCAGCATTGGCGCAGCCGTCCGCGCTTCCGATGAAAGAACGAATCGCCGCACTATTGAATGACGCGCTCGCGCGCGCCTGTCGCGCCGGCCTGCTCAAATCCGAGCGCGCGGCTTTCAGCGTCGAAGCGCCCAAGGATCCCGCGCACGGCGACGCCGCGACCAACGTGGCGCTGGTGATCGCCCGCGCGGAAGGAAAGCCCCCGCGTGCGATCGCAGAAATCCTCCGCGCGGAGCTATGCGCCGGTGGCGACCGCGCCGGTGGCGACATCAGTGAAATCACGGTCGCGGGTCCGGGCTTTATCAACTTCCGGATGGCGCCCGAGTTCTGGCATGGCGAGCTCAGGCGCGCCGCCGCCGACGGCGTCGCGTTCTGGTGGCCGCGAATCGGCGCGGGAAAAAAAGTCCAGGTCGAATTTCTTTCGGCCAACCCGACCGGTCCGCTCACCGTCGGGCACGGCCGCAACGCCGTCCTCGGCGATACCGTTTCGCGCCTGCTCGAAGCCACCGGCCATCAGGTGACGCGTGAGTACTACTTCAACAACGGCGGCCGCCAGATGCGCTTGCTCGGCGAGTCGGTGCGCGTGCGCTACCTGCAGGCGCTCGGCATCGACGCGCCGCTGCCGGAGGACGGTTACCAGGGCGAATACATCGCCGCGATCGCGCGCGCGCTCGTTGCCGAGCACGGCGACCAGCTCAAGGATCGCAGCCGACCTCGAGATTTTCCGCGCCGCCGCGGAGCAGGCGATCTTCGCGGAAATCCATCAGACCTGCGCCGACCTGAAGATCCGGTTCGACGTGTTCACTAACGAGCTCGACTTCGTCCGCGACGGCAAGGTCGACGCCGCGATCGCGGGATTGCGCGAGCGCGGCCTGGTCGCCGAATACGACGGTGCGGTCTGGCTCAAGGGCGAGCCGCTCGGACTGCCCAAGGATCGCGTGCTGATCCGTTCGGGCCCGACGCACGAGCCGATCTATCGCACGCCCGATATCGCCTACCATATCGACAAGCTCAGGCGCGGCTTCGATCTGATTATCGACGTGTTCGGCGCCGACCATATCGCCGAGCACGAGGACGTGATCGCGGCGGTCAAGGCGCTCGGCCACGACCCCGCGCCGATCCACGCGATCATCTACCAGTTCGTGACGCTCACGCGCGCCGGCGAAAAGGTCAAGATGTCCACCCGCAAGGCGACTTACGTCACCCTCGACGAGCTGGTGGCCGAAGTGGGCGCCGACGTTGCGCGGTTCTTCTTTCTGTTTCGCAAGCACGACAGCCATCTCGACTTCGACCTCGATCTCGCCAAGCGGCAGGCGCCCGGAGAATCCGGTCTTCTACGTGCAGTATGCGCACGCGCGGCTGAGCGGCGTCTTCCGCGAGGCCGAGCGCGCCGGGCTTCAATTACCGGCCGATCGCGCGCCGATCGATCTGAAACTGCTGTCCGCCGAGGAGCTGGCGCTGGTCGCAAGCTGCTGCGATCTTCCGGCGATCGTCACCGCCAGCGTCGAGACGCTCGAACCCCATCGTATCCCGTTCTATCTGCTCGAGCTGGCGGGCGGCTTCCATCGCTACTACAACAAGCCCGCCAATCGTATAATCGGCCCCGACCGCGAACTGAGCCTGGCGCGGCTGTTCCTCGCGGCTCTGGTCCGCGAGGGGATTGCGCGCGGGCTTGAGTTGCTGGGCGTAAGCGCTCCGGAGCGGATGTGAATAGCGCGGATGTGACTAGCTGAAGATGCGTTTCGAAATTCGCACAGGCGGCGCGTTGGCCATCCTGATCGGTCTGGGCTTGCTTTCGGGCTCGGTGTTCCTGCTCGGGCTGGTCGCCGGCTACGAGATGGGGCGCCAGCAGGAAGGCAGCCGCCAGTTCGCGGACGTTTACCCGTTGCCGTCGCCGCCGGCGGTCGCGCCTTCGCCCGCGCCCGCGCCGGAGAGCGCGTCCGGTGCTGAAGCCGTACCCGTCGCCGCGCCCGCGCCGACGCCCGCTCCCGCGATCGCGTCCGTCCCGCCGCCGGATGAAGAAGCGCCGCTCCCGCCGCCGGAAGCCGCCGCGCCCGCGGTTCCGCCTAAACCGAAAGTAGCAAAATCCACCACGTCGAGCGGTTCAACCGAGGGCGAAGAGCCCGATATCACCGCGCCGGTCTCCTCGCCGCGCAAGAAGGGCTACAGCATCCAGATCGAAGCCGTGATGGATCACAGCGGCGCCGACGCGATGGTCTCCAAACTGCGCGGGCTGGGCTATGACGGCTACCTGGTCGAGACCCTGATCGGCGGCGCGACCTGGTATCGGGTCCGAGTCGGCCCGTTTGCGAACGAGGCCGACGCGCAAGCCGCCGAGCAGAAGCTGCACACGGCCTACAACGCCTCGCTCAGCGCTCACTGACGAAGCGGGAGTGGCGGGGCGATGCGGACGGGAAGCGCAGGAGCTGTTCCGGAGGACAATCGGCTCCGCCCCGCCGATCGCGCCGCCCATGACTGGTACCGCTTCGTGCTCTCCTTTCCGCCGCACCTGGTTCGCGACTACCTGCTGCGCTTCGACGCGCAGCCCGGCCAGCGCGTTCTCGATCCCTTCTGCGGCACTGGCACGACGCTGGTCGAGTGCAAGAAACTCGGCATCTCGTGCGTCGGCGTCGAGGCCAATCCGATGGCGCACTTCGCCAGCCAGGTAAAGCTCGACTGGACACCCGATCCCGATCAGTTGCTGGAACACGCGCGCAAGGTCGCGGCGAGAGCGCGGGCTAAACTCGCAGCCGACGGTCTGCAGGATAACGACGCTCCGCTATTTCAAGGCCGCCGGAAAACCCGCTTAAAACTACGAACACTCCCGCCCGACATCTGGAAACTGCTGCTCCGAAACTGCATAAGTCCGATGCCCCTGCACAAGACGCTCGTCCTGCTCGAGACCCTGGATGAGCGGGAGGACCCGAAATTCGTCCGGCACGAAAAGCTCGCGCTGGCGCAGGCTCTGATCGCGGACATCAGCAACCTGATGTTCGGCCCGGAGGTTGGCGTCGGCCTCGAGCAAGGTCGACGCGCCGGTCGTTGCGAGCTGGCTGAACCACGTCCGCTCGATCTCCGACGACCTCCGTCTGCTGCATGTCGAAGACGGCACGCCGTCAGTTGTCCATCGCGCCGATTCGCGCAGCCTGTCGGAGCTTCTGGAGCCGAAGTCGATCGATATCGTGATCACCTCGCCGCCGTATCCGAATGAGAAGGACTACACCCGCACGACGCGGCTGGAGTCGGTACTGCTGGGGTTCATCCGCGACAAGCAGGAGCTGCGCGCCCTCAAGCAGACCCTGATCCGATCCAACACGCGCAGCGTCTACAAGCTCGACCGCGACGACGCGCTGGTCGCCGGCCATAAGGAGATTCAGCGCATCGCCGCCGCGATCGAGCAGCGCCGCATCGAGCTCGGCAAGACCTCCGGCTTCGAGCGCCTCTACGCCCGGGTGACGAAACTCTATTTCGGCGGCATGGCGCGCCATCTGTCCGATCTGCGCGCCGTCCTGCGCCCCGGCGCGCAACTCGCATACGTAGTGGGCGATCAGGCGTCGTACCTGCGCATTATGATCCGCACTGGCAAATTGATCGCCGATCTTGCTCGCTCGCTGGGGTACGAGGTGATCGCCATCGATCTATTCCGCACCCGCCTGGCAACCGCCACCCGCGCCCAGCTTCGCGAAGAAGTCGTGCGCCTACGCTGGCCGGGCCGAAAGCCCACGCTGGTCCGCTGAGCAGAATCGGGTACTGGTTCAGTTTGAAATCGCAATCAAGTCTTCCATCGTCCACGCCCGACTCTCGATTCCAGCGGCGATCGCTGGCGTTTTGCCGAGCGACGAATGGACCTTAACGAAATTGTACCAGACGAAATGCAGCGCCGTCGCATACCGGTGATTCGCCAGCTTCTTACTGTGCGCGTTTGTTAACCGGGTGTAGCGCCGCATGTGCATCCGCATGGTCAGGTTCTGGCGCTCCACGTAGGATGTGCTGATGTGCTCCGGGTCGGGATTGCCACGAACGGCCCGGCGCTCCGCTCCGAGGCATACGGCCGGGCTGTAGCGAGTCTCTGTGTCCTTCCCCGGCCCCTTGCCGTACATTTTCACCAACATGGCGTAGTCAATTGGGTCGCGGACGAAACCGACGCCAAACGCTTTTGTGACCGCATACAGATAGGGGATATAGCCATCCGTGGTTAGTTGAATCCGGGTCGTTATGCGCCGCGCAACCCGCTGCATGAATATCTGCGCTGCGTCCGCATCGCGCGTCCCGATGTGCCACGCCACGATCAACTTTGTGTCCGCGTCGATTCCAACCCACGTCCAGACATCGCCGAACCCGAACCCGTCGCGATATTGCTCCGGCACGCTCCGCTGTTTGCTGTAGCAAAACTGCCAGATTTCGTCGCATTGAACCCGCTGGCAGTGGAGATCGCGGACGTGCTCGGCTTGATATTTCTCGCACGCGCTTCCCAGATCGCGAAGCAGCTTAAGCACCGTGTTTTTCGCAACGCCCGTTACGCGAGTGGTCGCGTTGACGCTCATGCCTTCAACCAGATTGCGGATGACCCGCACGCGTTGTTCTGTGCTCAGCTTGTTCATACTGAACTATTATACAAGAGCGCTTTTGGATTGTCAGGTCAGAAATGCTGTCAAGATTGACGCCATAATGGTGCCAGAGTATGCTGGGTTACAGGCAATAAAGCAAGCGTTATCAAGGAGATTGGCTCTATTGGGCATGTCAAAATAGCTGTCAAAAATGGTGTCATAAATGGACTGGAGTAAATTCACGTTCGAGTACTTGGTAGAAGCAGCCCAGCTAGGGCCGGTCATAAATATCGAGGCGTATAAGGAAGCTTCCTTAAATTTGATTCTGCCCCCCGACTGGCGCGAGCAACTCGACAGACTAAATCGGGCACGCCAAGTCCACGGAACGACCGCGCTTGAAGGAAGCCCGCTCTCTGAGGCCGAAGTCTTGCGGCAAATGGATATCTTCGACAAGGAGACAGGCGGTGGTCCCAAGCCTTCAGGGGCAACACCCAAGATCCACGTCCAAACAAGAAATGCGGCAATTGCTCAAGCGTGGGTAAGGGAGCGGTTCTCTCCGGGAAGCGCGCCGTTAGACTGTGGCGACCTGCTTAAGATGCATCGGATGATCACCGAGCATTCCGATACAGAGCACAACGTACCGGGACGATGGAGAACCTTTTCTGTAACCGTGGGCAGCGCAGAAATGGGCGGTGTTCATAAGGGGGCACCTCACGAGCACCTTGACCGCCTGATGGAACAGTACGTTCAGTTTGTAAAAAGTAGACGAATGGAAAAGGAGCATCCCGTAACGAGAGCACTCTTAGCTCATTTTTTCTTGGTGACTATTCACCCATTTGGAGATGGAAATGGAAGAGTTTCGCGACTTGTCGAGGCCGGGATACTATTTCAGCAAAAGTACAATGTGCACGGCTTCTACGGCTTGTCCAACTACTTTTATCGACATGAGCAGGAATATAAGAAGCGATTGCAAAAGTGTCGCCAGAAGCAACCGTTCGACGTTACTTCGTTTGTTCATTTCGGGATCGAGGGGTTTGCTGATGAATTAAAGGGCATAAACAACTTCATCAAGACGAAGCTAAATCGCGTGATCTACAGAACCATGCTCACGAGAGCTTTCAACCAGCGCATTGCCAGCTACCGTCGCCTGGTTAATGAAAGGGAAGACCATCTCTTAAACTTTTTACTCACAGAGACAGAACCAACAGACCCGTTCTCAGAGAACCCATCACGCCAGCTAAAGTTCTCCGAACTACAGAAAGCCCCGTACGTGAAAGGGGCCTACAAGGACGTTACGCCCCGCACCTTTTATCGCGAACTTAATCGCCTTGGCCACTTGGGATTTATTACGATCAAGCGAGACGAATCCGCCAAAGACTGGATTCTTGAGCTTAATTTTGAGGCAATCGGCAAATATTAAAGTCTGTTTCGCTCATCTACTCCAGCGAACCTTTGCGGCCTTTCGGGCTAATTCCGTGCGCTTTTTGGCGGACACGCCCTTCCAGCGATTCTTTCCGCCCTTCAAGCCGCCGCGCCTCCCGAGCGATACAGCAGCCGGGTCTTTGCCCTCATCGGGCTTTGGCACGGACTCCGGCTCCACGTCCTCGCCCGTGGCGATCTGGAGCGTTCGGTGGGCAAGCTGATTCAGGTCACGGGGCATCCGAGAGCGCTTTTGCATGGCGCTATCAGTATGCCATAGTCGCGGCGAGAATCAACGCCACAGACGATCCAACCCCGATTGAGCGAGAAAAAACGAGATCACAAGAAGGGCGACGGCGATCAGGCCGGTCAAGCAAAAGATACTGGCTGGGCGATAGAACAAGATCATGCCGATGATGCTGCCTGACCAGGCAATAAAGACAAGGAGCAAGCCACCCTATGACGGAATCGCGCTTGGCCATCGTCGTTTCCGTTCTTGCGTTTCTCGCCGTCGCCTATCAGGGATGGATTGGCAGAGAAACGCTGCACGATGCCGAGCGCGCCTACGTGTTTCCCGATTTTACCAAGACCAGAACCCACGCCGCTGTTGGCGATCATCTGGGCGTTATTGTGGCGGTTAGGAATGCAGGTCACACGCCCGCTTATCAATTGCGCTATTGGATGATCGCCGAAATTTACGACGGGCCGCCGTTCCCAAAAGGCGACGCCTTGCGAACTGGCACCCCAACCTACGCAGTTATTCAGTATCCCGAAGTTGATATCGACCAACCCCTCTTCGCGGGTGGGGCTCTCACGCAGGCCGACTTGAACAGCTTTGAGGCGACCGAGTTTAACGTGGGCGGAGCAGCAAGAGAAATCTACGTATGGGGTCGTATCGACTACATGACCTTTAATGAAACTGCCCATACGCGGTTCTGTTATTCGGCCACCCATGACGAAAATTTGCCGCCCGACGCTCAATGGATGTGGGTGCCCTGCGAAGGAGGCAACGACAGCGACTAAACCCAAACTGAACCAGTACGCACAATCGCTACTGGTCATGGTTGACATGCCCCCCGCCGACCGATAGTAAATAATCACAATGAGCTACGTTCCCCGGATGACGAAGTCGTGGGCTTGGCGGTGGCACGCCAATGCGCCCGCCTGCGCTCCGGTTCCGTAGCAGTTACAAAAACTGATTTCGACAGGGCCGCAGGCGGAAACCTCCTGCGGCCCTTTCTTTTTTGGGGCGACGGTCGCAGGTTTCGGGCGGCGGAGTTCTGAGGAGCGAGAGTGCGATGATTCGACCCAGCGAACACGAATTCGAGGAGTTGGCGGCGCGTGGATTCAACCTGATCCCCGTATGCCGTGAGTTCGCGGCCGATCTCGAGACGCCGGTCTCGGCCTTCTTGAAGGTCGCGCGCGGCGATTACGCCTTCCTGCTCGAAAGCGTCCGCGGCGGCGAGAAATGGGGCCGCTACACCTTCCTGGGCTCCGAGCCCGCGACCGTCATTCGCGCCCGCGGCGAACGGATGGAGCTGATCAAGCCGGGCCGCGCCGTCGAAGTGCGGCCGGTGCAGGATCCGTTTGAGGCGCTCCGCGCCGAGGTGAAGCGCCTGCGCGCTCCCGAGCTCGACTACCTGCCGCGATTCTTCGGTGGCGCGGTCGGCTTTCTGGCCTACGATATCGTGCGCTGCTTCGAGCGCCTGCCCGACGCGCCGCACGACGATCTCGGCACGCCCGATCTCTACCTGATGTTCACCGACACGGTGCTGGTCTTCGACAATGTGCGCCAGACGCTCAAGATCATCGCCAACGTCCCGATGGAAGAATTCGGCTCGGCGCGCGAAGCGTACCGCAGCGCGCTCAACAAGATCGACGAAGTCGCTTCGCGGCTCGAAGGTCCCGTGCCGCGGCCCTCGCTCGGTGAGGCGGCGGCGGTCAACGGCGGCGAGTTGCGCATCACCTCGAATCAGACCCGCGAGGGCTACATGGCGACTGTGCTGCGCGCCAAGGAGTACATCGCGGCCGGCGATATAATCCAGGTCGTGCCCTCGCAGCGCTTCGAAGCCCCCCTGCCGGCCCATCCGTTCAATATCTATCGCAGCCTCCGCACGATAAATCCGTCGCCCTACATGTTCTACCTGCGCCTGGGCGATCACACCCTGGTCGGCGCCTCGCCCGAAGTGATGGTCCGGCTGGAGGGGCGCGAGATCACGCTGCGCCCGATCGCAGGCACGCGCCCGCGCGGCGCGACCGAAGAAGAGGATCGCGCGCTCGAAAAGGAGCTGCTCGCCGATCCCAAGGAGCGCGCCGAGCATGTAATGCTGGTCGATCTCGGGCGCAACGACGTCGGCCGCGTCGCGAAAATCGGCTCGGTCGAAGTGACCGAGCTGATGGTGGTCGAGCGGTACTCGCACGTGATGCATATCGTCTCCAACGTGCGCGGCGAGCTGAACGACGGCCTCGACGCGTTCGACGCGTTTCGCGCCACCTTCCCGCAGGGCACTGTCTCGGGCGCACCCAAGATCCGCGCGATGGAGATCATCGACGAACTGGAACCGGTGCGGCGCGGTGTCTACGCGGGTGCGGTCGGCTACTTCAGCTACACCGGCAACATGGACACCGCGATCGCGCTCCGCACACTGACGATCAAAAACAACCGCGTCTATATTCAGGCCGGCGGCGGCGTGGTCGCCGATTCCGACCCGGCCGCCGAGTTCGAGGAATCGGTCAACAAGGCGCGCGCGATGGTCCGCGCGCTCAGCGCCGCGCGCGAGTTCGAAGCGCAAGCGCCCAGGAGGTGATCGCGATGGCGCGCAAACTCAAAATCCTGATGGTCGACAATTACGACTCATTTACCTACAACCTGGTGCAGTACTTGGGCGAGTTGGGCGCGGAGGTAATCGTCAAACGCAACGACGCGATCGATCTCGCCGGCGTGCGCGCGCTCGAGCCCGACGCAATCGTAATCTCGCCCGGGCCCGGCACTCCCGCCGACGCGGGAATCTCGATCGAGCTGCTCCAGCGCAGCTCGGCGGCGAGATCCCGATGCTCGGCGTCTGCCTGGGCCATCAATGTATCGGCCAGGCCTTCGGCGGCAAGGTGGTCCGCGCCGACCGCCTGATGCACGGCAAGACCTCGCCGGTGATCCACGACGGCAAAACCATCTTCCAGGGCTTGCCGCAGGCCGTTCGACGCGATGCGCTATCATTCGCTGGTCGTCGAGCGCGGGCTCGATTCCCGATTGCCTCGAAATCAGCGCGCGCACCGCGGAGGGTGAGGTGATGGGGCTGCGGCACAAGGCGCTAGCCGATCGAAGGCGTGCAGTTCCATCCCGAATCGATCGGCACGCCCAACGGCAAAGACCTGCTCGCGGAATTTTCTCGACTCTGTGCAGCGCATGATCGATCTGCGCCACGCGTTTCAAGCCGTGCTCGCCGGCCGCTCGCTCGAAGCGGATGAGGCGGAGGCGGCGATCGGCGAGATGCTCGACGGCGGCGCGCCCGAGGCGCTGGTCGCGGGCTTTTTGGTCGCGCTCAAGCTCAAGCGCGAAACCGCGGCGGAGTTGACCGGCGCGGCGCGCGCGATGCGCGCCCGTGCGCGTCCGCTCGATCTCGGCGCCGGCCCCCTACTCGATACCGCGGCACCGGCGGCGACGGCGCCGGCACCTTCAACATCTCGACCGGCGCCGCGCTGATCGCGGCCGCGGCGGGCGTGCGCGTCGCCAAGCACGGTAATCGCGCCGTCAGTGGAACGCGTCGGCGCCGCCGATGCGCATCGAACGCTTGGGCGTGAAGATCGATCTCGATCCCGACGGCCTCCGCCGATGCCTCGATCGCGCCGGATTCTGCTTCATCTTCGCGCCCGCGTACCATCCCGTGATGGCGCGGCTGGCGCCGCTGCGCCGCGCGCTCGGCATCCGCACGCTGTTCAATCTGCTCGGCACCGCTGGCGAATCCTGCGCGCGCGCGAATCGCCAGGTGCTCGGCGTGCCCGAAAGCCGCCTGGTTCGTCCGATGGCCGAGGCGCTCAGCGCGCTCGGCGTCGAGCATGCGATGGTCGTGCACGGCGAAGGCCGACGAAGATGGCCTCGACGAGGTGCTCGACTCTCGCTCTCCGCGCCGACGCGAATCGCGGAGGTGCGCGGCGGCGACCGTCGATCCACGAATACGAAATCGCACCCGAAGAATTCGGCATCAATCGCGCGGCCGCGCGGCGATTAGACTGTCAGCGGCCCGGATCATGCCGCCGGAGTCCTGCGTGAGCGCGCTTGCGGGACAGCCGGGGCCGGCGCAAGATGTGCTCGCGCTCAATGCCGGCGCGGCAATTTACGTTGGCGGTGGCGCGGAGTCGTTCGCGCACGGCGTGCGAACTCGCGCGCGAGATGCTGCATTCCGGCCGCGCAATGGAGACCATCGAAGAGTTGCGTCGCGCGAGCCACGAGCAGTCCGCCGGCGAAAGCGCGGGCAAAATCCGATGAGCTTCGATTCTCGATCAAGATTTTCGCGGCCAAGCGTGATCGAGGTCGCGGCGCGCCGCCAAGCCGTTTGCCGCCGAGCGATCGCTGCGCGCAGGCCGCGCGCACGCCCGCACCGCGCGGCATTTCGTCGCCGCGTTGCGGGCGCGCACGCCCGGCGATTATCGCCGAGATCAAGCGCGCCTCGCCGAGCAAGGGCGATATCATGCCGGGGCTCGATCCGGCGCAGGTCGCGCGCGACTACGCGGCGGCCGGCGCCGCGGCGATCTCGGTGCTGACCGACGGCACTTCAAGGGCTCGCTCGACGATCTGCGCGCGGTGCGCGCGGCGGTCGATCTGCCGCTGTTGCGCAAGGATTTCATGTTCGACCCGTACCAGTTGTACGAGGCGCGGGCGGCCGGCGCCGACTGTATTCTGCTGATCGCCGCGATGCTCAACGAAGCGGCAACTGCGCGTCGCTCGCCGCGCTCGCGCGCGAGCTCGGCATGGCGGCGCTGGTCGAAGTGCACAATCGCCGAAGAGTTGCGACTCGCCGCAGAGCGTCGGCAGCGGAGCTGATCGGAATCAACAATCGCGACCTGCACACCTTCAAGACCGATATCGCGGTCACCGAGGAACTGCTCGCGGATTACAGCGGCGACGCGCTGATCGTGTCCGAGAGCGGGATCGAAACCGCCGGCCGATATCCGCCGCCTGTATGCGCGCCGGCGCGCGCGCCTTTCTGATCGGCGAAAGCCTGCTGCGCGGCGGGCCGGCCGCGCGAAGGCCCTGGCGACGCTCGCGCATGCGCTCGAAACGCCGCTCGGAGTGAGACCGCGATGAGCGTGCGGGTCAAAATCTGCGGCGTGACTCGCGTCGAGGACGCCGATCGCCGCGGTCGACGCCGGCGCCGATATGATCGGCCTCAATTTCTATCCGCCGAGCCCGCGCTGCGTCGAGTCTGCGAGCGCGCGCTCGAGATTCGCGCGCGCGATCGGCGGCCGCGCGAAGTGGTCGGCGTTTTCGTCAACGCCGACGCGCGAGCTATGTCGCCGAGCGTCACGGCGAACTCGCGCCTCGATCTGATCCAGTTTCACGGCGACGAGGACGAAGCCGCGCTCGCCGGATGGCCCGTTCCGATGATCCGCGCGTTGCGCCTGCAAGCCGGCGACACCGGCGGCGAGATTGCGCCCTGCTCGCGAGCGCCCGCGCCGATTACGTCCTGCTCGATCGCTTCCATCCGGAACTCTTCGGCGGCACCGGTCGGCGCGCTTCCGCTCGAGCGATCTCGGCGGCCTCGATCTGAGCCGCGCTTTCATCTCCGGCGGCCTGACGCCGGAGAACGTCGCCGAGGCGGTGGCGCTGCAGCCGTACGCGGTCGACGTCGCCAGCGGCGTCGAAGTCGGCGCCCGGCGTCAAGGACCATGCCAAGCTCAGGAGCTTTATCGCCAATGCAAAGTCTTCCCGATAGCCGCGGCCGTTTCGGCGCAGTTCGGCGGCCGCTACGTCGCCGAAACTCTGATGCCCGCGCTGTTCGAACTGGAGCACGCCTACCAGGCAGGCGCGGCGCGATCCGAAGTTTCGCGCCGAACTGGAGCGCTATTCGCGCGAATATGTCGGCCGCCCGACGCCGCTGTTCCATTGCCGCCAACCTGACCGCGCGACTCGGCGGCGCGAAGATTTATCTGAAGCGCGAGGACCTTTGTCATACCGGCGCGCACAAGGTGAACAACACGCTCGGCCAGGCGCTGCTCGCGGTGCGGATGGGCAAGTCGCGGATCACGGCCGAGACCGGCGCCGGCCAGCATGGCGTCGCGACCGCGACGATGGCCGCGCTGTTCGCGACGCGAATGCGAAGTCTTCATGGGCACGCGTCGACGTCGAGCGCCAGGCGCTCAACGTGTTCCGCATGAAGCTGCTCGGCGCCAAGGTCACGCCGGTCGATGCCGGCAGCAAGAGCCTCAAGGATGCGCTGAACGAGGCGCTGCGCGATTGGATCGCGACCGTCCGCGACTACCTACTACCTGATCGGCACGGCCGCCGGACCGCATCCGTATCCGATGATCGTGCGCGATTTTCAGATCGTGATCGGACGCGAGGCGCGCCGGCAGATTCTCGAAGCAGGAAGGGCGGTTGCCCGACGTGCTGATCGCGTGCGTCAACGGCGGCTCCAACGCGATCGGCCTGTTCTATCCGTTTCTCAAGGATAGCGGCGTGCGCATGATCGGCGTCGAGGCGGGCGGGCTCGGGCCTCAACGGCCCGCACGCACGCCGCGACGCATCACGTGCCGGCACGCGTCGGCGTGCTGCACGGCAACCGCACCTATCTGTTGCAGGACGAGCTCGGCCAGATTCGCGAAACCCATTCGATCGCGGCCGGACTCGACTATCCGGGCGTCGGTCCCGAGCTCGCCTATCTGAAGGATATCGGCCGCGCCGAGTACGTCGCCGTCACCGACGCCGAGGCGCTCGACGCGCTCAAGCTGCTCTCGGAAACCGAGGGAATCATCCCGGCGCTGGAGAGCGCGCACGCGGTCGCCCACGCGGTCAAGCTCGCGCCGACGCTGCCGCAAGGAGCAGGTGATGATCGTCAATCTGTCCGGCCGCGGCGACAAGGACATGCAGACCGTCGCGCAGCGCGTTGGGCGTGACGCTGTAGCGGCGTCAAGGATGAGCGCGATGGCCGGAACGAATCGCAGCGAAGTTCCGCGAGCTGCGCGCGCGCGGCGAAGCGGCACTGATTCCGTTCATCGTCGCCGGCGATCCGGACCTCGATGCGCACGCGGCAGCTGGTGCTCGAACTCGAAGCGCGCGGCGCCGATCTGATCGAGCTGGGCGTGCCGTTTTCCGATCCGATGGCCGACGGTCCCGCGAATCAGCGCGCGCTGGCGCGCGGGCTCGCGGCCGGCGCGTCGCTCGCCGCGATTCTCGCGATGGTCGGCGAGTCTGCGCAAGGAGACCGCAGATTCCGCTGATCCTGTTCGGTTACTTCAATCCGATCTTGCATTACGGATGCGAGCGGCTCTGCGCCGACGCGGCCAGCGCCGGCGTCGACGGATTGCTGGTCGTCGATCTGCCGCCCGAGGAAAGCCGCCGAGCTGGCGCGTCCCGCGCGCGCCATCGGCCTCGATCTGATCTATCTGCTCGCGCCGACCACGCCGCTCGAACGCAGCCGCAGGATCGCGCGCGCGCGCCAGCGGCTTCCTCTACTACGTCTCGGTGACCGGCGTGACCGGCGCGCGCGCCGCGCTGGCCGCCGATCTCGAGGCAGCGCGTGCGCGAGTTGCGCACGGTAACCGATCTGCCGATCGGGGTCGGCTTCGGAATCTCGACCCCCGAGCAGGCGCGCGACGTCGCGTCGTATCGCCGACGCGGTGGTGGTCGGCAGCGCGATCTCGGTGCTGATCGAAGCAGCACGGCGGCTCGCCCGATTTGGTCGCAGCGCGTCGGCGAGTTCGTCGGCGCGCTGAAGAACGCGATGCGCCGCGCGCCGCACGGCGCCGGCGCCGCGGCCAGTGACGCGATGGCGCATGGCTCGCGATAACTTGAAGCGGCTCAAGCCGCAACGGTCCGAGCGCGGCGTCTGCCGAGACCGGCGCACCGACGAGACATCTGGACAAGATGCCCGGCCTGCAAGGAAATCACCTTCCGCAAGGAAGTCGAGCGCAACCTCAACGTCTGTCCCAAGTGCGGCTATCATTTGCCGCCTGACCGTCGAGCAGCGGCTCGCGATCACAGTTGATCGCGGCACGTGGCGCGAGCTGTTCGCCGACCTGGCGGTCGGTGATCCGCTCGAGTTCGTCGATACCAAGCCCTATCCGGAGCGGCTCGCGCAGGCGCGCGACACGAGCGGCCGCAACGACGCGGTCGTGGTGGGCGTCGGCAAAATCGAAGGCATCGCGCGCCGCGCTCGGAGTGATGGATTTCAGCTTCATGGGCGGCAGCATGGGCGTGGTGGTGGGCGAGAAGCTCGCGCGGCTGTTCGATCACGCGCTCGCGACCGCCGGCTTGCCCGTGGTCGTCTTCAGCTGCCTCGGGCGGCGCGCGGATGCAGGAAGGCGCGCTGTCGCTGATGCAGATGGCGAAGGTGTCGGCGGCGATCGCGCGGCTGCGCGACGCGCGGCCTGCCGTACATCTGCGGTGCTGTGCGATCCGACCACGGGCGGCGTCGCGGCGTCGTTCGCGATGCTCGGCGATCTCAATCTCGCCGAGCCCGGCGCGCTGATCGGCTTTGCCGGCCGCCGCGTGATCGGGCAGACCACCAATCAGCAATTGCCCGACGATTTTCAGACGCGCCGAGTTTCTGCTCGCGCACGGGATGCTCGACGCGATCGTCCCGCGCCATCAGATGCGCCTGACGCTCGCGAGGCTGCTCGAAATGCTGCGCCACGCCGCGCGCCGCAGATGCTATCGCTTCGCGCCGACAGCGAGCGGGGACTGCTGCCGCTAGCGGTGAAGCGCGCCCGCCGCCACAATCCTTTCCCGAGCCACTTGCACGCTCTTTCGCGCCGGCTAGATTCCAGCGAATTCCGCGCAACGGGCTATGGACCGCGCTTTCCGAAACTCTCGATGGCTCTATTCGCTCGAAGCGCGCGGCGAGATCTACAAGCTCGAGCGGATGGAGCGCGCGCTCGCGCTGATCGGCGATCCGCATCGCAGCTGCGCGCGTCCATATCGCCGGCACCAAGGGCAAGGGCTCGGTGGCCGCGATGATCGACAGCGATGTCTGCGCGCCGCCGGGTTATCGCTGCGGCCTCTATACCAAGCCTCATCTGGTCATCTGACCGAGCGGACCCGGATCGACGGCGCCGAGATGCCGCCGGCGCTGATGCTCGAGTATATCGAGCGGCTGCGCGCGATTTACGAACGCGCCGGCCTGGCGCTGACCTTCTTCGAGTTCACGGTCGCGCTGATGTTCCTCTACTTCGCCGAGGCGCGGCGTCGATCTCGCGGTGATCGAGACCGGGCTTGGGCGGGCGCCTCGATTCGACCAACGTGGTGCGCCCGCTGCTGAGCGTGATTACGCCGATCGGCTTCGATCACATGGATCGGCTCGGCTACACGATCGCGGCGATCGCCGGCGAAAAGGGCGGCATCATCAAGGGCGGCGTGCCGGTCGTGATCGGCGCGCGCGATCCCGAGGCGCGCGCGACGCTGACCTCGATCGCGGCGCAGCGCGAGAGCCCGGCGCTGCATGGTCGATCGCGAATTCTCGTATCGCTCGCACGCGCCGGCCCATCGGATCGACTATCAGGGACTCGGCGCTCGACCTGCACAACGTCGAACTCGGCTTGGCGGGACCCTTCCAGCATGAGAACGCCGCGATCGCGCTCGCCGCAATCGAAGCGATGCGCGCGCAGGGACTGGCAGATCGAGGAGCCCGCGATTCGGCGCGGGCTCGCCGAGGTCAAATGGCCCGGCCGCTTCGATATCGTCTCGCGCCGTCCGCTGGTGCATCCTCGACTGCGCGCACAACGAGCTCAGCGATCGCGCGTCTGCTCGAAGCGATCACGGTGGAGCTCGGTCCGCAGGTCAAGCCGCGGCTGATCTTCGGATGCCTAGGCCGACAAGCAATGGGAGCGGATGGCGGCGCTGTTGCGCGCGCGGATCAAAGACGTGACGCTCACGCGCGCCAAACCGAAGCGGCCCGCTGGAGCCCGAAGATCTGATGCCGCTCTTCAGCCCGTTTGTGCCGACGCGGATCGTAAAGGATCCGCTCGAAGCGGTCGAGCGGGTGATGGCGGAAGCGGCGCCCGATGAGGTAATACTCGTCGCCGGCTCAGTCTATCTCGTCGGGGAGATTTATCCGTGGTTCTTATCCCGCCAGGGCCGTCAAGGATTGTTCCCTGAAGCTGCGGCCTGAAAGATTGCGGGCCGCGTGGTGGGCGCTGCTGCTCGTGGCGGCGCCCGCGCTTGTCCACGCCCAGACGGCGCAGAGTTTCAAGACGCTCGCCGCGTCGCATCACGACACTCCCGCCGACCTCAGCGGGACCGAATTTTTCTACGACTACAAGACCGACACGATTCGTGGCGCGCGGCAACGCGCTCCTGATCCAGGGCCAGACCGTGCTCAAGGCCGACGAGCTTGACTACACGCGCGCCCGCCGCGAGGCTCGCGCTTACGGCCACGTCGATCTCAAAGATCCCGAGGCGCTCATCACCGCGAGCCAGGGCGAGCTCAACATCGATGATGAAACCGGGCGGCTGATCGACGGCGACGTTCAGGCTCAGCGGCAACGCCTACCATCTGATCGGAAAGGAGATTACCAAGCTCCCGGGTCAGCACTATCTGGTCCGCGACGGCTTGTTCACGACCTGCGGATGCGAGACCGGTGCTCCCTCGTGGAGTGTCAGCGCCGCCTCGATGGACGTCCATCTTGGCGGCACCGGCTCGGCGACCAGCCCGCGGTTCAATATTTTAGGATACCCGGTCCTGCCGTTGCCGTACATGATCTTTCCGGCCGACAGCGATCGCTCGAGCGGGCTCCTTGCGCCGCGCATCGGCGAGTCGGGACTGCGCGGCTTCCAGTACTTCCAGCCGCTCTATCTGGTGATCAACAAAAGTTCCGACGCCAGTCTGGCCCTGGATGTCGAGACCAAGGCGCGCGTCGGCTTCCTCGGCGAATACCGGCTGCTCAACGGCGAGGACGATTATTTCAGGTTGACCGCCGGTTTCATGGACGAAAGCATCAACGAAGATCCTTCGGCCGGCGTCGTCGACTCGCAGATCGCCGATCCGCATGTGCCGCTCGATCGCTACGAGCTGGTCGGGAACACGCGCGAGCATCTGACCCCCGACCTGACTGCGTTCGGCGATACCCTGAGCGTCAGCGACAGCCTCTACCTGCGCGAGATGAACGTGTGGACTCTGTCGCGCGGCTACGGCTCTAACTTCGGGGTGACGCGTGATGCGCTCTCGCATTTCGGCCTGCTGGAAAGCTTCGACGACAGTTTTCTGCGCTTGCAGGGCACCTGGAATCAGGACCTGATCCAGGATCAACAGTTCGCGCTCCAGACCCTGCCCCAGCTCCTGTACAGCGGACGGCAGGATCTTTTCGGCGGCCTCGCTTATTCTGACTACGACGCACAGGCCGCCTACTTCTGGCGCGAGAACGGAATCCAGGGCGCGCGGTTCGATCTCAATCCGCGCGTCACGATGCCCTGGCGGCTCGGCGACTACGTCACCGGGTTCGGCACGCTCGGCGCGCGGGAAACCATCTACGACGTTTCGGGCCATGACATAAACGTGATCCCGGTCGGCACCGACGGGCTTTCCTACAACAACGGCCTCTCGCTCGACGGACTCGGCCAGGGCGGACTCCAGACGCGCGAGTTGCTCTATGGCAGCGCGGGCGCCTCCACTGAACTCGAAAAAATCTACGATTTGAACTGGAGTTCGGTGGAAAAACTCAAGCACACCATCGAACCGGTTGTGTCCTATTCATTCGTGCCCAACGTCGCGCAGGGCAACCTGCCGCTGTTCGACGAAGTCGACCGCGTCAATCCGCGCAGCCTGGTCACGTACGGAGTGGTTTCCCGGTTCTTCATCAAGACGGCGCCCCAGCCCTCGGCGACGCAGGAAGGCGCGAGCAGTTCCGGGGCCGATCTGGATCTTGACGACGATTCCACCGGGCTGGGCGAGTCGGTCGCCGGGAGCAGCAGCAGCGGATGGGTCCGTGAGATCGGCCGTCTCAGCGTGCTTCAGGCCTATGACCTGGCGCACTCGGTCACGACCGAGGGATCGCATATGTCGGACGTTGATGTCGACGCGACGCTCTTTCCCACCAGTATCGCGTCGTTCGGGAGCGCGGTCGGTTACAATCCGCAGAGCGAGCGGATCACCGCCGCGAACGTCTACTTGACTGCGCGCCCGCCCTGGGCCGTTAACACTGCGCCCTCACTCTACATGGGACGCGCCGTGACCGGCCCGTTCCTTCAGATCATGTACAACTTTGTCGGTGGTGACGCGGCCAGCCAGACCTTCGAGGCGCGTGCCTACTATGAATTATTCGATCGGATCGGCGTGTATTACTCCCCGCTCTACGATCTCGCCGCCGGCAAGCTGCTCTCCTCCGAGTACGGCTTGCGGCTCAAGTCGCCTTGCAATTGCTGGGCGGCCGACTTCGGGATCACCGACACCACCAATCCCAGCGAAGTGCAGTTCCAGTTCCAGCTCACGCTCGGCGGCTTGGGCTCGCTGGGGCAAAGCCCCTTCGGGCGTAACCCATTCCACAGTAACTCCAGCGCTTCGGGCGGCGTCGTCCCGTCGCTGAACTAACCAAACTCCTTACCGCACAAGCTCTCTCTTCACCTCTCCCTGACCAGGGGGTGAGGCTTGCCCTGAGCTGCGAAGGGTCGCGCGAGCGACGCGAGCGCGGGTGAGGGTACTGTTGCGGCCCTGAAACAAGGTCGCGGGCGCGCCCGCGCTTAGCGCGATCTTCAATCGCGACCGCACGTCCCAACGATGCAACGCGTTCGTAGCTTTGCCGGCTGGGCTGGCACAGCGAGTGCTCGTAGTAGCTGGATTTCCGCTTGCGGATTTCCGCGCGAATTTTGCACGAGGACTTTCGACGATGCAGCCGCCGGCGACCGCCCTGATCAACCAGCCGCCCTCCGCGATGCGGTCGCAGGCGGCGGCCGCCGCGCTGCGCCGGCAGTATCGGATGTTGGCGCTGGTCTGGATCGGCGTGCTGGCGGCCTTCGTCGTGATGCTGGCGGGTCTGCGCGCCCGCGAAAATCAGCTGGACTTCAGCCACTACTACGCCTCGGCGCTGGCCTTGCGTCAGGGCTTGAATCCCTACACCGCCGATCAGCAACCGCTCGCCGACCAGGCGGGTCTCGATCTCGCCGGGATCAACCGCGCCGATTATCCGCCCACCTTCCTGCTGTGCTTCGAGCCTCTGACGCGGTTCCCGCCGGTAGTCGCGTATTGGCTCTGGATTGGCTTCAGCGTCGGGGCGCTCGGCGCAGTGCTGGTGATGCTGCTCGCCCCGGTCGCCCGGCAGGATTCTTTGCTGGCGTGGCTGCTCGCCGCGCTCGCACTGACGTATCCGCCGGTCCGCGATCATTTCGAGTATGCCCAATGCCAGATCCTGATCCTTCTGATGATCGTGCTCGCCGCGCGCTGGATGGAAAAAGGCCGCGATGCGTCCGCCGGCATGATGCTCGCGCTGGCAACTCTGCTGCGCGTATTCCCGCTGCTACTGGCGGGATATCTGATCGTCCGCCGCCGCTGGCGCGCGCTGGGCTACATGGCGCTCGGCCTCGTGATCGGCAGCGTCGTGACCTTCGCGCTGGTCGGCGCCGACCGGAGCCTGAGCTTCACCGGCCGGCTGGGCTTTCTCACCGCCAACATTTGGGTCTATCGATACGCCAATATCGCGCTGGGGTCTTTCGTCTCGCGCCTGTTCGGCTACGGCTTCGGAGTTCCGCTGTCAGCGCGGCTCGAATTGGTGCGCGCGATCGTCGTCGGACTCTCCAGGCTTGGCCTCCTGGCCATGACGGCGTGGGCGACCCGCTCGCAGGCCGGCGCATACGACTCCAATCGGCGCGCGCTGTCACTATGGATGGTCGCGATGATCCTGCTCTCGCCCACGGCCTGGTTCCACTATCTGGTGTTGCTCCTGCTGCCGTTCATCGAGGTAGTCAGCGCCGCGCGCATCGGACGCACGAGCCGCCGCGCCGCCGCGATGGCCGCGGCGAGCTTCGCTCTTACGCTGGTGGCTACCATTCTCGAATCGATGGTCGGTGGCGGGCTCGGACCAGTCGCGGAAGCCGCTCTCGAAGAGACCCGGTTCGTATCGCTGGCGATGGCATATCTTTCTGCCTGGTGGTTTGTGCGCGATGGCGCGGGCGCGGGTCTCGACGCGCCCCATTTTCATCCGGTGAGTCCGCGATATGCGCCGGCCCCGCAGGCGGCGGGAGCCGTATCATGACCGCTCGGTTCGCAGCCGTCTCGGCGCCGATCGTGACTGTGCCGCCGGTTCCCGAGCAGGCCGCGCCTGCGGCCTCGAGTCTGGCGATCCCTGCTACGTCCGAGAGGGCGGAACGGATTGCACGAGCCAGCGTGATTGTCGCCGGGCTGCTGCTCGCCTGGTACACCTGGGGGCATTGGGGCGACGTGCAGGTCGACTGCGGCCGGGAACTCTATGCTCCCTCAGAGATTCTTAAAGGCCGGCTCCTGTACCGCGATTTCTGGTATCCTTACGGACCCCTCGCGCCGTACTTCCAGGCCATGTTCTACGGCATCTTCGGCGTCAGCCTGACGTCCGCATATGTTCTGGGCTTAGGCACGACGTTGATTGCGGCGCTGCTGGTACTTTCGCTGAGCCGACGCTTTGTGCCGATGCCGCCTGCCCTGGTCGTGGCGTTCTTTTTTCTGCTTCAGGGAGCGCGTCCGGAGTTGTTCAATTACTTTTTTCCGTATAGCTATGCGGCGCTTATCGGCCAGCTTCTGGGACTCACGTGTTTATACTTGTGCATTACTCTTTCGCCTGACGAGCGTGGGCCGCGCGTGGTTCTCGCCGGCGTTACGGCGGGTCTGGCGCTGCTGTGCAAACCGGAATTCGGTGCGGCGTGCTTCGCAGTTTTGGGCGCTGCGCTCCTGCTGCGCGCGTTGAAGCTCCGGTCGATTTGGGCGCTCGGTCTCGACGCCCTGGCTTGCGCCCCCGGTGTTCTGCTTTGCGTTCTCGTTTACGGATGGTTCTTCTGGCGGCTCTCGGCCAGGTTCATTCTAATCGACAACTTCGAGTCGATGCCCGGATCCTACTTCATGCAAACCTTCGGACCGGCCTGGGTCCGTCGCTCGGGTCTGCGCTTCGAGCCGTGGGAAATATTCGATACCCTCCGCATCGACCTTATGGTCCTGGGAGTGTGGTGCTTGCTGGCGCTGCAGTTGCGGTTCCTTTTCCTGAGGCGCCGGGCTGCGTTGGTGATCTGCACGGGCGCGCTGCTGTTAGTCCTGAATTTGCGGCCGCTTCTGGAAATGCTGAAAATCGGTGGACTCGCCGCAGCCGCGGCGATTCCGGGCGCCAGCCTCCTGTTCCCGATCGGTGCGTTCTGGCTGGGATGCGCGGTGTGGCTCAGGGCGGTCCGGCGCTGGCTTCAAGGTCGCTGGAGTCAGTCTGACTGGTGCATGGCTCTGCTGGCGACGTACGCTCTGGCGACCGGCAGTCGAATCATGGTTCAGCCCGCACCGGTCGACTATGCAATCTACTATGATATCGGATTGTTCCTCGTCTTCATCGTGTTTGTAACGGAAATAGTAAGACGCGCCGCGCAAGGCCTGAGCGAGCACCAGGCTTCCGTGATGCTCCGGACCGCGTGTGCCTATGAGGCGCTGCTGCTGGTAGTCGCCCTGTGGCCCAGGCTTCAACTTATGCCCGCGCGGCTCGACACCGATCGGGGGACGGTTTATACCCATCCGGCGGAAGCGCGACTATATCCCCAAATAGTATCCTTCATTAAGGAGCAATCGGCTCGGGGCAAGCATGTCTTGATACTGCCTGAGGCGCCGTTGCTCTATGTCCTGTCCGGTACGGAGTCGCCCACGAGATGGTATGCGCCTTCGCCGGGGCAGATGAGCCCGGAGGACGATCGGGAGTTCATTCGGGAGGCGGAGCAGTCACGCGTGGACTTCGTATTGATTACCAATCGCGATGCACGCGAATATGGCGCGCCGTACTTCGGGATCGATTACGGTCAGACTATCTATCGCTGGATCGACAGCCACTACGACGTGGTCGGTCAAATCGGCGAATTTCGGCGCGCTTATCAGGCGCCCTTTTCAGCGCTGATCTACAAGCGCCGGGAATCGCCGACGCCGGGATCAAACGACGCGCGCGGGCCGGTGGCGCCATAGCAGACCTGTTGCGGCTCTGAAACACAACCCGCGACGACGCCCGCGTCGCGCTGCTTTCCCGAAGTCCGGACAAGTCAAGGCGCATCTAATGCCGTCGCGGCGCTTGGCACGCCGAGTGCTCGATGCTCCATCGATGTTGCTCGAACCTGCGGCGCTGTGGAAGGTTGCGGACGCGGAGACCGTCCCCGATGAGGCGGTACGCGCGCGCGAAGCTCGGCGCATTCTCGTCGTGATATTTGGCGCGCTCCTCGCGCAACAGGCCCTCCTGAGTTTCCTCGGGCTGCTGCTGCATCGCGATATCAACTACTGGCCGGGAGCCCCCTTCGGCGACGATTTCCTCGTCTTCTACAGGACGTCGAGAGACATCCTCGCCGGTGCCTCACAGTATGCAGTCGTCGATCCCCCGCTCGCTTCCCTCGTCGCGGTACCATTTCTACCCTTCGGCCAGCAGGCCGCCACCTACGCGTTCTTCGTCGCCAATCTCGCGATGGTACTGACCGCCCTCGCTCTGACGGCGCGCCGCTTCGCGTTCCGCTCGGCCACCGAAGTCGCGCTGCTCGCAGGAATCTTCGGCCTCTATTGCCCCAGCTACTTCCTGCTGCAACGCGGCAACATCGATGGCGTCGTGATGTTATGCGTCGCGCTCGCCATTTGGTCGGTCGGCCGCGCATGGGCCAGCGCGTTCGTGGTTCTCGGCGTGTCACTCAAGATCTATCCGGCGGTGATGCTCGCCTACTTCACGATGGCGCGTCGCTGGCGTGCGCTGTGGGTTGCGGCTGTCACGGCGCTGATCTGCGTGGCAGTGGTCTGGCCGTTGTGGCCGGCATACGGCCACATGCTTATGTCGCGCAGCGCGCGATGGGAGGTGGCCGAGAACTCCAGTCTCTTCAACTTTGCCCTCGGGCTGATGAGCGTCCTGAGATTGCCGCGCGTGTGCGGACTCGTGCTTGCGTCCGCCGCCGCGATCGGGCTTTTCGCGCTGCAGGCGCTCGCTGACCGGCGCGCGCCCGCGCAATCGACGCGCGCCCAGGCCGCCCGGCTCGCCCTTTACATTCCCTTCTTCGCGGCCGCACCTCCGGTGGTCTATCCCTACACTCAGGTGTCGTTCCTGCTGCTGCTGCCGGTGTTCTGGTGGATGGCCAGGACCGGGGTCGCGTCGCGGTCCGCTCAACTTGGCTTCGTGATCGGCTTCCTGCTGACCGCTACGCACGCGAGCGTATGGACGGACCTGACCGGACGCGCCGGCTTCGACCTGCTTCCCGCAACGGGCACGCTGCTCGTGCTGACGGCCTGCACCGAAGCCAAGCGCGAGTGGGAGCTGCGCCAGGCACACGCTCGATCGGTCCGCGCAGTCGGCTCGCTTGCTGACGGTCCCGCGAGCGACACCCTGCACGGAGGTCTGGTCGCCGCGGGCCGCGCACGATAGATTCGTCGTTCTGATGGCCTCAAGCGCCGACGAGTACATTCAGGCCAACCTGAGGGCGTGGAACGATACGCCGCGCCAGCATCTCGACGCCGACCTGTACAACGTCGCGGGCTTCAGGTCGGGCAAGACCAGTCTTAAGTCGATCGAGCTCGAAGAGTTGGGCAACGTCACCGGCAAGTCGTTGCTGCATCTGCAATGCCATTTCGGACTCGACACGATGTCCTGGGCGCGGCGCGGCGCGATCGTCACCGGGGTGGATTTCTCTGATCAGGCGATCGCCCTGGCGCAATCGCTCAGCGCCGAGCTCCGCATCCCGTCCCGTTTCGTCTGCGCGCCAATCTACGATCTGCCGGGCGCTCTGACCGGCCAGTTCGATCTCGTCTTCACCTCCTATGGCGCCCTGCCGTGGCTGCCCGATCTCGCCAGATGGGCTGCAGTGATCGCGCATTTCGTCAAGCCCGGCGGGCGCTTCCATCTGGTCGAGGACCATCCCTTCGCCGCGGTCTTCGGCAACGAGCCGGGCGCCACGGCGCTCAAATTCAGCGATTCTTACTTTCGCGCCGAGGTCATCGAGGATCCGCCCGGAAATGATTACGCCGGAGCGAAATGCACGCACTTCGCCTATCAATGGCTGCACAGCCTTGGCAGCATCGTGGATTCGCTGGTCGGAGCGGGACTCACGATTGAGTTCATTCACGAATTTCCGGTCTGCGCGTGGCGCAAGTTTCCCTTCGCGGAGAAAAGCGCCGACGGATGGTGGCGAATCCCGGGTGATCCGATTCCGCTGACCTTCTCGCTCGCCGCAACCAAAGCGCGCTAGTCGAGTCATTGGAAATGCCGCCCGTTGACGGCTGACCCGCAGATGCCTGATCCGCTCGGCGACCAACGGACCGAATGGCTTGCCCGCGCCGGGGTATTGGTCATGGGTCTGCTGCTCATCTGGTATACGTGGGCGCACTGGGGCAACGTCCAGATCGACTGCGGCCGCGAGCTCTACGTCCCGTTGGAGATTCTCAAGGGCCGGCTCCTTTACCGCGATTTATGGTACCCCTACGGCCCGCTTGCCCCTTACGTTCAGGCCGCGTTTCTTGGCATCTTCGGCGCGAGCCTGACGTCGCTCTACTTTCTAGGACTCGGTCTCACACTGACTACCGCGCTGTTGGTATTCGCTCTGAGCCGGCGCTTCGTCCCGGTCGAGCCGGCGCTGGTCGTCGCCTTGTTTGTTCTACTTCAAGCCGTGCATCCGGGGTTCTTCAACTACCTGTTTCCGTACAGCACTGCGGCGGTGATCGGCCAGCTTCTGGCGCTGACCTGTCTGTACTTATGCATCGGTCGCGGATCGGATGAACGCAAGGCCGGATTCTTTTTCGCCGGACTGGCCGCAGGCTTGGCCTTGCTGTGCAAGCAGGAATTCGGCGCCGCATCCTTTCTGCTGATCGGCTTCGCAATTCTGCTCCGAGTCCCGAAGCGCCGGTCGCTTCGTGCCTTCACCCTTGAGGTCGTCAGTTGCGCACCAGGACTGGTTTTAGGCGTTATCGTTTATGGATGGTTGGTCTATCGGCTCTCGGCCAGATTCATGCTGATGGAAAACCTCGAGTCGACGCCCGGATCCTATTTCATGCGGACCTACGGGACGTACTGGGTCCGTGTGGTGGGTATGCGCCTCGATTGGAACGAGACGCGCCGCCTTTTCTGGATCGATGTCGTGGTGCTCGCGGCCTGGTGCTCATTCGCGTACTCGTTGCGCTACCTGGTCCAGCGCCGATGGCTCGCGATGTTGGTTGGCGTCGGCGCGACGCTGCTGATCGTGAATCTGGATGTGCTCTCGGCATTCTTGCGTGTCGGCACCAACGTGCTCGTATCGACCCGACTTGCCTTGGTCTACTTTGCGCTGCCGCTCGGGGTGTTTTGGCTGGGGTGTGCGATGTGGGTTCGGGCTTGCGTACGATGGCTGAATGGATGCCGGGACGGACGCAACTGGGCCATCGCCCTGCTGGCCACCTATGCGCTGGCGATCGGCAGCCGGGTGCTGGCTCAGGTCGGCCCGTTCGGGTACGGCATCTTTTACGACATTGGGCTACTTCTCGTCTTCGTCATTCTTCAAGTCGAGATAGTCGGGAGAGCAGCCGCCGGCTTGGGCGAGCCTCGGCGGTCGATCATGCTCAAGCTCGCGTTTGGGAGCCAGGCGCTGCTGGTGGCGCTCACCGTATGGAACAGCCCTGGCCTCCAGCCCGCGCGGTTGGAAACGGATTTGGGTACTATCTATGCGCAGCCCGCAGAAGCCAGGCTATACCCTAAGGTAGTGTCCTTTATGAAAGCGCAGTCGCATCTGGGCAAGCACATATTGGTCTTACCTGAGGCTCCTCTGCTCTATGCTCTGTCGGGCACGGAGGCGCCGACCAGATGGTATGAAATTACGCCCGGGCTTTTGAGCCCGGAGGACGAAAGAGGATTCATCCGGCAGGCTGAAGAGTCCGGTGTGGATACCATATTATTATCCAACCGCTATACTGGTGAGTATGGCGTGCCATATTTCGGACAGGACTATTGCCGCACGATCGGCGCCTGGATCGATACTCACTACCGTTTGACCGGTCAAATCGGAGATTTTCGGCGCGAGCCCACGGCGCCGTTCGCGATGTTGGTCTACCAGCGCCGCACCGCCCCGGCTCCGGCTTCGCAGGCCCCGAAGACCGCGCTGTACCGGCGGCTGGGCGCGCATCGCAGGTCCGACCGAGGCTTGCGAGGCTGGCGCGCGGGCGTTAGCGTCAGCCTGCGAGTGCGCATCAGTGTGGTGATGAAATGAGCGATTCTCACGACAAGACCGGACCGTCCGCGACGATTGAGGTCGCGGGCCTCACGCGCTTCATCCGCGAACGCAAGCTCGGCGCGGCCGACGATCTGCGCTCCGAGAATATCTCGTTCGGCCATTCCAACGAGGTTCATCTGATCCACTTCGACGGCAAATCGTGGGCGCTGCGCCGGCCGCCGCGCGGGCCGTTGCTGCCGACTGCGCACGACGTGCTGCGCGAATATCGCGTGCTCAACGCGCTCCAGGCCACAGCCGTTCCGGTGCCCCGGGTTTACGCGGTGTGCGAGGACGCCGCCTATATCGGAGCGCCGTTTTACCTGATGGAGTTTATGCAAGGCGAGGTGATTCGCGCCGACGGCCGCGCCGGCGCGATCGCCACGCCCCAGCAGCGGCGCGCCGTGAGCGAGGCGATGATCGATCTGCTGGTGACCCTGCAGGCGGTCGATTGGCGCGCGGCCGGACTCGAAGGCTTCGGCCGTCCCGACGGCTATTTGCAGCGCCAGCTCAAGCGCTGGGTTGATCAGCTCGAACGCACCGTGCCGCATACGCGGCCGCTGCCGGTGATGGAAAACGTCAAGCAGTGGCTCGGCGCGCGGCTGCCGGAATCACCGCCCGCGACGATCGTGCACGGCGACTTCAAGCTCGACAATGTGATGTGGCGCGTCGCCGGCCAGCCCGGGCGATCGCGCTGTTCGACTGGGAGATGTCGACGATCGGCGATCCCCTCGCCGATCTGGGCTGGATGCTGACCTACTGGCCGCGACCCGCGGGCACGCGCGCGATTCCAGTGGGCATCGAAGGCGGGCCGGGCTTTCTCACTCGGCGCGAGATGCTCGAACGCTACGAGTCCAGCACCGGCCGGGCGATGCGCCATTTCGCATTCTATGAAGTCTTCGCGATCTTCAAGCTCGCGATCATCCTGGAGGGCAGCTACGCGCGCTTCGTCCACGGCCAGGCGGACGATCCGATGTTCGCCGAGCTAAAGGAGCGCGTTCCAACGCTAGCCAACGCGGCCTGGTCGCTCTGCGAAGCGTCCCGCGGGTAGCGAGCAGACTCGGCGGAGCGAGGAACCTACGCGGAGCGGTTTTTCCTACGCTTCGCACCGGGCGGAAACGGCAGATCGCTTAGCGCTTCCCAGTCACTCTCGTCGGAAGCAGGAGAGACGATGTTGCCGGTGATGCGCACGGTTCCGGCAAGCGAACCGAGCCACCGCCGGCGAGGCTTCGTCGAACACGCTGGGACGATTTCGGCCAGTGGTTCGCCGTCCCGCGTTATAACGACCGGCTTCCCGGTTCGCCGAACGCGCTCCAAGATTGCCCCACACTGGGATTTGAACTCAGCGGCGTCGATCTTCCTCACTCCTGCCACTTCGGAGACTTGCTCAGACCGCCGAGCTTCGGCGGGCGACGCGGCCGGCGAACAGGAACATTGCTGCCGCGAACGCGAGCGCGATCGCGAATGACGCGGCGAAGTTTGGTCCGGCGCTGAGGGCGCCCGGTTCGGCGAGGTACAACCCGTCGCGCAGCGCCGCCATTCCATAGGTCAGCGGATTGAGCCGCATCGTCCAGGCCAGCCACGCGGGCGCGCCGGTTGCGGGAAAGAACGCGCCGGACAATAGCCAGATCGGAATCAGAATCAGGTTCATGATCGCGTGGAAGCCCTGCGTCGATTCGATCCGCCACGCGATCACCAGCCCGATGCTGGTGAGCGCGAACGCGATCAACGCCATCGTCGCGATTGATACCGCAACCGCGGCCGCGCTGAGGTGGATTCCCGCCAGTGGCGCGAGCACCAGGAAGATAATTCCTTGCATCAGCGCCAGCGTGGTGCCGCCCAGCGCCTGGCCCATCACGACCGTCCCGCGCGAAATCGGCGCGACCAGGACGCCCTGCAAGAAACCTTGCTTGCGATCTTCGACCGTCTGAGATCGTCGCGAAAATCGCGGTGAACAGCAGCACCAGCACGATCACGCCGGGATAGAAGTATTCGATGTAGTTGAGACCCGCGGGCATCCCGCTCGGACGAAACGAGGCGTTCAGGCCCGCCCCGAGCAGCGCCCAGAATACCAGCGGCTGCAGGAAGGCGCCGATGAGCCGGCTGCGCTGGCGGCGGAAGCGCGTGATCTCGCGCCACCACAGCGTCGCGACTTGGAGCGCCGCTTCCTTCACTTCACGCGCTCCGCGGCGTCGGCGGAAAATCGATGGCCGGTCAAGATGGACGAAGACATCCTCGAGCGTCGGCTTGCCGAACGTGACCGAATCGATCTCGTCGCCGAATGCGTCCACGACCTCGCGCACCAGCTCGTGACGCGCGCGGCCGCTCGATTCGAATCGTGCCGTCGACGAGCGTGCCCTTCAGCCGCAGGCGCTGCATTAGTTTTCGATTCAGCAGCTCCGGCGCCGGCGCGTGAATCACGATCACGTCGCCGCCGACGCGCTCCTTGAGTTCGTTGGGCGGCGCGAGCGCGACCAGGCGTCCCTCGTGCAGCACGCCGATCCGATCGCAGCGCTCGGCCTCTTCCATATAGTGGGTGGTGAGCACGATGGTCGCGCCGTCGCGCTCGCGCAGATGGGCCAGATGATTGGCGAACTCGCGGCGCGCCGCCGGATCGAGCCCGGTGCTCGGCTCGTCGAGCAGCAGAATTTCCGGCTGATGGAGCAGCGCCTTGGCCAACTCGACGCGGCGCTGCAGGCCGCCCGAGAGCGTCTCGATCAAATCGCCTGCGCGCGTCGCCAATCCCAATCGTTCGAGCACCGCCGCGATGCGCTCCTTCAGCCGGCGGCCGGTGATTCCGTAGAGATGGCCGTGATGCGTCAAATTCTCTGCAACGGTCAGCTTGCCGTCGAGGCTCGGATGCTGAAAGACGACGCCGAGGCGGCGGCGCACCGCCAGCGTGTCGCCGCGCAGATCGCGGCCGAGCATCGATGCGGCGCCGGATTGAAGCGGCACGAGCGTCGAGAGCAACTTGAACAGCGTGGTCTTGCCGCCGCCGTTGGGTCCGAGGAAGCCGAAGATTTCGCCGCGCGCGATCGCGAAGCTGACGTCGCTCAGCGCCTGCCGCTCGCCGTAGTGGAAGCCGAGCGAGGCGACATCGATCGCCGGAGCTGAGCGCTCGTTTTCAGCACGGCTCAGCGCCGGCGGATTGGCTACCGAAGTGGAAGTCATGTGCGTGAACTGCCCGATTATCGCGCCACGCACCCACGCGAGCAATGCGTCCGAGCCCTTCAGGCAGGGTGGTCCGCGTTCGTTGCGTGTTGGAGCCCACGAGCTATATTCTGAATTCCGAGGCATACCGCGCTCGCAGCCTTTGTGAAGTGAGCCGATGGACGCCCTCGATGACAACCGACCGAATTGAGATTGAGCCAGGCGTAATGATGGGCAAGCCCGTCATCAAGGGAACGCGAATTACGGTCGAACTCGTGCTGCGCAAGCTCGCGGAGGGAGCGACAGAGGCAGATCTGCTCGACGCCTATCCGCGGCTTACAGGCGAAGACATCCGGGCCGCGATCGCATACGCGGCCGATACGATCGCGCACGAGGAGATCATTCTCCTGTCCACGCCTCAGACCAGCTCGAAGCCTTAGACGGTGCGTTTCGTCGCTGACGAAAGCTGCGACTTCGCGGTGGTGCGGGCTCTGCGTTCGGCGGGGCACGACATCGTCGCGATCGCCGAAATCTCTCCACGCGTCGGCGACGAAGAAATCCTGAAACTCGCGCGAGACGGTGGAAGGATTCTGCTCACCGAAGACAAGGACTTCGGTGAACTCATCTACACCAGAGCACTAAAGAGCGGTGGTGTGATCCTTTTCCGCTTTCCCGCGGCTGCGCGCGGACCAATGGCTGCGGCGGCCCTCGATGTGGTGACCCGAGCCGGCGACAAGCTCTTGTCGCAGTTCACCGTTGTCCAGCCCGGGCGAATCAGAATCGGCAGCAAGACCTGACTCAGTCACAGAATCCTGCTCGAGACGGCGGAACGGAATCGTCTAGGCCGTCGTGACCGCGCCGCGCGAGGCCGAGGAAACCACGTCCGCATACTTGGCCATCACGCCGGTCGTATAGCGCGGCTTGGGCGGTTTCCATTTCCTGAGCCGCGCTTTGAGTCTCGCTCTGCGGAATCTCGACGTCCAGCCGCCGCTTCGCGATATCAAACGAGATCGTGTCGCCGTTGCGCAGCGCAGCGATCGGTCCGCCCACCGCGGCCTCGGGCGCGACGTGACCGGCCATCATGCCGTGGGTCGCGCCGGAGAAGCGCCCATCGGTGAGCAAAGCGACCGAATCGCCGAGCCCTTCACCGACCAGTGCTGCGGTGACGCCCAGCATCTCAGGCATCCCGGGCGCGCCCCTTGGTCCTTCGTAGCGGATCACGACTACGTCGCCCGACTTGATCTTGCGCGCGGCGACCGCCTTGAAGGCCGCATCCTCGCTGTCGAAGACACGCGCAGGTCCGCGATGGGTCATGCGCTCCTCGCCCGCGACCTTGACCACGCATCCGTCGGGCGCGAGGTTTCCTTTGAGGATCACCAGGCCGCCAGTGGCCTTGAGCGGATTCTTAAGTGGCCGCACGACTTCCTGGCCGCTGGCTTCGGCGACTGCGCGCGCCTCGTCGCCGATCGTCCGCCCGCTGACGGTGATTTCCTTTTCGTGGAGCAGCTTCGCTTCGAGCATCCGGCGCGCAATGAGGCCCATGCCGCCCGCCTGGTAGACGTCGATCGCGACGAAGCGGCCGGCGGGTTTCAGATCGGCGAGCAGCGGCGTGCGCGAGCTGATCCGATCGAAGTCGTCGATCCCGAGCTTGACGCCGGCCTCGTGCGCGACCGCCAGCAGATGCAGCACCGCGTTGGTCGATCCGCCGGTCATCGCGACCGACGCAATCGCATTTTCGAGCGCGCGTTTGGTGATTATCTTGCGCGCGTTGATTCCCTTGCGCAGCAGCTCCATCACCATCCGCCCGGTGTCGAAGGCGACTTCGTTCTTGCGCGGATCGGTCGCGGGCACGCCATTGGTGAGCGGTGAGATTCCGAGGATCGCGAACGCGGTGGCCATCGTGTTGGCCGTGAACTGGCCGCCGCAGGCGCCGGGTCCGGGGCAGGCGCGATCTTCCAGCCGCTTGAGCGTGTCGAGCGACATCTTGCCCGCGGCTTCGGCGCCGACCGCCTCGAACACGTCCTGGATCGTCACGTCGTGGCCCTCGAATTTGCCGGGCTGGATCGAGCCGCCGTAAAGCATCAGCGAGGGCAGGTCGAGCCGCGCGAGCGCCATCACGGTTCCGGGGATCGTCTTGTCGCATCCCGAGAGCGCGATCACGGCGTCGAACAGATGGCCGCGCGTGACCAGCTCGATCGAATCAGCGACCACCTCGCGGCTGATCAGCGACGCGCGCATCCCCGACGTGCCCATCGCGATTCCGTCCGACACCGCGATGGTGTTGAACTCGATCGGCGTACCGCCGGCGGCGCGCACGCCACGCTTCACGTCTTCGGCGAGCGCGCGCAAGTGGATATTGCACGGCATCACTTCGATCCAGGTGTTCGCGATTCCGATCAGCGGCTTGCTCAGGTCTTCGTCGGTCAGCCCGACCGCCTTGAGCATCGCGCGCGCCGGCGCTCGCGACGGTCCATCGAGGAGTACGCTGCTGTGCCGCCGCATCCCGGCGCCGTTGGTCTGTGCCATATCTAATTTCCCACCTGCTTTCTTTTTTGACACACTTCGTCGCCGGATCGAAACCCACCCGATCACTCGCGGCGGGGCCGCAATCGCGGCGGAGCGATCACGAAGGTCAACGCGACCAGCGCGCCGAAGATCAGATAGATGGTCGTGAAAACCCAGGACGGTGCGTTGTAGAAGATTAGCTCATGCGCCCAATAGCCGATGAAATCGCCGGGATAGCCGGCCTCGCCCGCCCGCGCGCGCAGCGAGTCTTCGAGCGTGGTCAGCGGGCACATCGTGCCGGTGATCGCCTCGCCGCAGACCAGCGCGATCGCGCCCAGATGTGCCGCGCGGAAGGTGAGATTGCGCACCCACTCACGGCGCATCGCGATTCCGATCACGATCGCAGCGAAGCCGAGCACGACGAAGATCACGTAGGCGGCGTGGAAAACAACCACCAGATCGGCGAGCACGCGATACCCGGCCATTCGGCGTTGCCTCCGTATGCATCATAGACGACACTGACTTCCGAACGGTAACCAGCGCGTCAACGGGAGGGCGCCGCGATGGGTGAAATCATTTCCGATCGAGTAGCCGGATGCCTTGAGCGCGTGCGCCAGCTTGCGCCGATCATTGCCGACCATGCGGATGAGTCCGAGCGCAATTCGCAGCTCGCGCCCGCGACGGTCAACGCGTTCCACGAATCGGGGCTGTTTCGGATCCTGCTGCCGGCGCGGCTCGGTGGATGCGACTTGAACCTGGGCGAGATGCATCGGGTCTGCGAGGAAGTCGCCCGCGTCGACGGGTCGGCCGGCTGGAACTTCGTGCTTTGCGCCGGCGGCCCGATCCTCGGCAGCTTTCTTGCGCCGGAGGCCTTCGAGAAGATCTTCAGCGATCCGCGTGCGCTGGTCGCCGGCTCGCTGAACCCGATGACTACCACCGTCATTCCCGACGCGGGCGGCTTCCGCTTTACCGGCAAAGCCACCTTCGCCAGCGGCTCCGCGCAAGCGAGCTGGCTGATTACCGGCGGCATCATGATGCGCGACGGGAGTCCGCAATTTGTCGAGGGTTCGCCGATCCCGCTTTTGCGCGCCGGAGCCTTCCCGATCAGCAACGCCCACATCCTGGATACCTGGAAGGTCTCGGCGCTGCGCGGCACCGGCAGCAACGATTGCGCCTTCGAGAAGATATTCGTTCCCGAAGCATTTACCTTCGAGTGGCCCGAACCGCGAACCACGTGGCGGACCGGCCCGTTCGCCCACATCCCGCTGATGACGCAGCTCGGCGGCGGATTCACCGCAGTCGCGCTCGGGATCGCGCGCCATGCGATCGACACGCTCAAGGACCTGGCCGTCGCAAAAGTCCCGACCGGCAGCCGCTCGTCGCTGCGCGATCGTCCGGTGATGCAAACCCAGCTCGCCCAGGCCGAAGGATGGCTCCAGGCGGGCCGCGCCTATTTCTATTCGGCCGACGACGAGCTCTGGCGGATGGGCGAGACCGGCGCGGCGTTCGATTTGGCGGCGCGCGCGTCAGCCCGCCTCGCTTACGTAACGGCCACGCGGCTGGCCGTCCAGGCCGTCGATCTCGTCTACGATGCGGCCGGCATCACCGCGATCCAGACCACCTGCCCGATCGAACGATGCTGGCGCGACGTGCACGCGATCACCCAGCACGTCGGCCTGAACACCTCCCGCTACGAAACCCTCGGCCGCGTCTTCCTGGGGCTTGATCCCGGCTCCCCGATGGTCTGAGTATACGAGCGAGGTAATCGAGCGGGAGGCCGCGCGGCTGCCGACTCGCGACCTGAAGTCTAATTTACAAAGGGGCGATTGGAATCGAAGGGCGGGACAACGGTGGCCAAATCAGAAACATTCGATAGCCTTTTCCTGAAAGCGATAGAACGGGCGCCGTTCCCGTACCAGAAACGATGAGCCTGCGTAGATAATGGCTAACGGCCTAAACTTCCCTGCCGCCTTTGAAGCTTTGACGGAACATTGCCCGTTACGCTGGCAACATCGTCTTTTCGATCGACTGCGCTTGGGAGAAATTCCGCGCGGCTGTGATTTACCAACCGGACTTGGGAAAACATCGGTGATCCCAATCTGGACGATTGCCGTCGCCCAGCAGGTCCAAGACGGAGCCCTGACGCTTCCGCGACGGCTGGCGTACGTCGTCAATCGACGAACCGTCGTGGACCAGGCAACCAGCGTAGTGGAGCTGATCCAGAAACGGCTGCTTGCCCCGAATGCTTCGGATTGGTCGCAGCACGAGCAAGCTCTCAGGGAGCTGGCCGCAGCGCTCCGGGAATTGTCCGCCTCTGATGAACTGCTGTTGGCCGTCAGCACCCTTCGGGGTGAACTCGCTGACAACGAGGAATGGAAAGGCGATCCTGCAAGGCTCGCTATAATCATAGGCACGATCGACATGGTTGGGAGCAAGCTGCTGTTTAGCGGCTACGGCGACGGGCGATACTGGCGTGCACAGCACGCAGGGCTAGTCGGCCAAGATTCGCTGATCGTTCATGATGAAGCTCACCTGACGCCCGCTTTCAGCGAACTGCTGCGCCATGTCGCCGACGTGCAACGCCAAGCTTCCGAACCCCGGCCCGTGCGGGTGATGGAACTCTCGGCGACTTCACGCGGGGACACCAAGGATGTGCTGAAGCTGGAACCGGTGGACGAGAAGGACAGGGTCGTCACGGATCGCCTCGACGCCAAGAAACACCTGCGTCTTTACGAAAAAGTCGAGGACACTGAGTTCGTCAAGAAGCTGAGCGAGCTCAGCAAAGCGCATGAGAACGAACAAGCGAAGGTCCTAATCTACGTCCGTTTGCCCAAACATGCGCAGCAGATCGCCGATGAATTGGGGAACCAACTGGGCTCTGGCGCTGAGAAGCGTATAGCCCTCCTTACCGGCACGATCCGAGGGTACGAGCGGGACCAGTTGGTCAAGACCAACCCCGTTTATCGGGCCCTTCTGGATATCGGAACCCGGAATTCAGGAGACCGTCTATCTGGTCAGCACGTCGGCCGGCGAAGTAGGCATCGATCTCGATGCTGACCACATGGTTTGTGACCTTACGACGCTGGACTCGATGATCCAGCGGATAGGGCGGGTCAATCGTCGAGGTGGCGAAGCGAGAGTAGCTCGTGTGGATGTCGTGCTGCCCACCAAGGGCAAGGAGAACGACAGGCAGTCAGAAGTCGACAGCTCAATAGATGCGACTGGCGGGATTCTCAGTCGCTGGACCGAGGCTGGGCACGACGGAATCATCAACGTCAGCCCACGCAGCCTGCGTAGCCTGCTGAACGGCCTTGACCCCAAGGATCTGCAAAAGGCCTTTGCCCCGACGCCCGTCGCGCCGCCATTGACCGACATTCTTCTCGATGCGTGGTCGCTGACCGGCATAACCACACAGATGCCCGGGCGTCCGGAGGTTGCGCCCTATCTGCACGGGCTAACGGACGATCCGCCGGAAACCTATGTGGCGTGGCGGAAGGAAGTCGGCTTGTTGTCGGCAGCCAAAGCCGACCCGGAGGCGCTACACGATTGGTTCCTGGCTTGCCCCGTCAAAGCACATGAGCGCCTGAGAGACCGCCCGTATCACGTCAAGAAGACGTTGGAGAGTCTGCTCAGGAATCACCGGAGGAAAGACGAAGGCCGAGATTTCCCGCTGGTGCTGCTGAATGAACGTGGCGAAGCGGAATGGTCGCGGCTCTCACAGATAATCGGCAAACAGTTCGACCTGGACTACCGAACCATCGTGCTGCCGATTGAGGCAGGCGGGTTAGATCAGCATGGAGCGCTCGACGCCAAGGCCGTTCACGAGGCTCGCGACGTAGGGGAGGAGAACAAGCTGGAACGACGTGAACGATGGATAATGATCACGGACGAGGCCGGCGGGCGATACGAGCGGCTCATGACCGGAGAAACGGAGGGCACACTTCCCAAAGGCCTCCGCGAGCGCGAGCAAGCGGTCCTGCAGGAGGCCGCGGAAGGCGCGGAGGAAAGACAGGAATCGCGATACCTGCTGATAATGGTCGAGTCAAAACAGTTAGCTGTTGAACACCCCGAAACTGCCAGATTCAGACAGCCGCTTAGCCTTCACAGCAATCGCATCTGCGAGCATATGGGGCGCATCGCCGATGCGCTCGATTTGGAACCGCCGCTCAGGCAAGCAGCGATTGCGGCGGCGCAATGGCACGATCGAGGAAAGAACCGGCCCGTCTGGCAGCGCTTTGCGTGCAACCCCCCACCGGCCGAGCCGCTGGCCAAGTCCACGAAGTATCTGCACGGGCGCGAGCTTGGCGGTTACCGTCACGAGTTCGGCTCGTTGCTGGAAGCCGTAGCGGATGACGAAATTAAAACCCACACGGAAGCCGATCTGATCCTGCATCTGATAGCGGCACACCACGGCTGGGCGCGGCCTCATTTCGAATGGAGAGCTTGGGACCAGACCCGCACGACAATCGATAACGAGCGTGCGGCAGCCGAAGTGATGCGGAGGTTTGCGCGGCTACAGCGCCGATTCGGACGCTGGGGCCTCGCATGGCTGGAATCGTTGCTCCGTTCTGCCGATATCGCCGCCTCGAAACAGGTCGCCGAACGCGCGGATGAGGCGCAGCCGAAAGAGGCCCGCGCATGATGCGGCCTGAACCCAGCTTCGCCGTAAGAGTGGATGTGAACAATCCCGGCCAGTTCTTCGCGTGCTGCGGCCTGTTGGAGCTGGCCCATCGCCTGTGGCCGGGCGCGGAGGGATGGTTCGAAGCCCCAGAATTCGCGATGGTTGTTACCGGCGACTATGCGGGTGCGACGCTCCGCGTTCTGCTCGACCAGCTTTGCGAGTGCGAGCTCACAGCGTTGAGCGAGAACGAGGAGCAGGAGCGTGCCCGACTCGAGCAGGAGTATCGCGAGTCGAAGAGGCAGGGGGCCTCGCTGCCCGCCGAGAAAGAGGCTCGCCGCAAGACTCTTGGAGAACAAGCACGCGCGGGAAGACTGACGCTCGCAGAGCCGTTCGGGTTGCTTCTAGACTGGTGGGAAACCGCGGGCGAAGAGGTCCCCAAGACCTGGGCGGGTCGCCAGGAATTGCACCAGATTGCGTGTGACGCGCAGGAGGCGCTCCGCGCAGCCGCCGAACCCTCAGAGGTTCTCGACTACGCCTGCATGCTGCGCGCTCCCTTCTATTTTGACGCGAGGCGCTTCGTGCATGCGCTCGATGTTGGCTTCTCTCTCGACGTGCAGAAAGCAGAAACCGTCGCTCACCCGGCCGTTGAACTGCTAGCCCTCATTGGGCTTCAAAGATTTCGCCCCTCATCCGGACCGGCGAAGCGGAGCTTCGAATATTGGACTTGGCTCAATCCGCTTGCCGCCACTGTGGCCGCGACCGTCGTGAGCGGAGCCGTCGCCATTCCCAACACGCAACGTTACCGTTTCCCATTGCACTCCCGCGACGACCAGAACCGATACAAAGCATTCGGATTCGCAACTCCGATTGGAGATCAGATATGAGCGACGAAAATCAAAATGGCAGCCTGAATCAATTCGACGACTGGCTGAACGATGACAGTGATGTCGCGGCTCTGGTGATGCGGCAATGGCTGGAACCTGCGGAGGGCAAGGACGCGATCATCTTTCCGCCCACATACGCCAAGCCAGAGGGCATGAAGGACAAAGACTGGCTCGGCTACAACATCGACCGCTTCGAAGATGGCTCAAGCGTGTGCCTAATCGACAGCGTTGGGTCACAGGCCAATCGGATGGAGCCGATTCTCAAACGACAGAAGTACAAACACCTCGTGCCACAGGTGAGCATAAAGGCCGGTGGACGCGAAATTCACCTCCTCGACGCCGGGCATCGCGCTGCCGACGCAATCGTACGTTTCTCGACACTTGGCCCTGAAATGCACGAAGCCTTTGAGGCGTACCGGGACACGGGCAACGCCGAACCGCTGGCGAAAATCGCCCCTACCTCGATCGTGTTCGGGTCTTGGGACTCGCGTGCGACGCAGACGAAGCTTCCTCGCATCGTCCGATCCGTTATTCGTGCATTCAACATCAGAGAGATGCACCGGTCGGCACAATATTCAACGCTCGCAGGCGAGATTCTTGAAGGTGGCGACGCCGAGGTAACGACCACAGGGCCGAAGGCCGAGCTCGGCCTCGCCCACGTGCCGGCTGTCCTAACCCACGGTGGCGTTCAGGTTCTGGGCGAAATCCGGAGGGACGCGGCTCTGAATTTAGAAGCCATCCGCAGGTTGGCTGCACTATCCAGTGGCGATAGTGACGCCACTCTCAGGCTTCGGCGCTACATTCTTGGCTTGGCCATCGTGGCCTTCACGGCGCCGGCGGAGTCGCTCCTTCGCGAGGGCTGCCAACTCGTTCCTGATCCCACTCCCGAAGAATGGAACCTGGTCATGCATGATGGAACGCGTAAACAATTCAAAATCACTCACGATCAAGCGGCCGAGTTTGCAACTTTGGCCGCGAGTAAGTTCGGCGTAGCAAAGGAACCTGTCATCGGCTCGTTCGACCCTGAAATCGCCAATAAGGTCCTGGGCCTCAGCAAAGACGACCGAAAGGAGCTCCTTAGACAGGGGCCGGTCACGAAAGAAGCTATCGAACAACTTGGAAAGAAGACCGCAAAAAAGAAATAGGTCCTACAGTTCCGAACGGGATCGCCAAGAATGACCCGCCATCTGTGCATCTCCGCCACCTTTCTTGACCGCTCGTTCCATGGCAGGGGCGACGAGGAGCCGGAGTGGCCGCCCTCGCCGATGCGTCTCTTCCAGGCGCTAGTGGCGGGCTCACGGACAGGCTGCCGTGATCGCGAGTGGTCGAACGCCAAGACCGAAGCCTTCCGCTGGCTAGCGAAGCTAGCGGCGCGTAAACCGCCGCTCATCATCGCGCCCGAGGCGCCGAGCTCCGGCCGGCTACACGTCCTACGTGCCCAACAACGACAGCGACAAGACATTTGACCGGCAGGAACATTTAACCACCAAGATCGTGCGCCCACACCGTCTCTGCTACGGCGATGCCGTAAATTATCTCTGGCCAATCGACGAGGGCGATTGGCCCGCCGCAAAGCCGCATGCGGAAGTCCTATGCGGCGAAGCTCGCCACTTACTGGCGCTGGGCTGGGGAATCGATCAGGTAGTTGGAAACGGCCGGGTCCTGACCGGCGCAGAGGTCGCCGCGCTACCTGGCCGACGGTGGCGCGCGTGGAGCGCACAGCGGCCAGGCTCACGGACATGGCGCGTTCCCCGCGGCGACTCGCTGGACGATCTCGAACGCGCCCACAAGTCGTTTCTCCAACGCGTCCGGGGCAATCAGTACTTTCCGCAACTCAGGTTCAGCCATTTTGACACGGTTGGTTACATCAGCGCGGAAACGATGCCCATACGCTCTTATGCCGCGTTCGAGCTACCCGCAGGCGTGGCGTTTCGCCAAGAGGACGCTGCGAAGGTTGCGGCTATGCTGCGTTCGCTAGCCTGTCAATCCGCCAAGGAGGACACTCACGAGTTTCCCGGCGGATCGGAGATCTACGTTGCGGGCCACACTGGCAAGCACGAGCGGACGCCGCCGCGCTTCTCCTATCTGCCCCTCCCCGCAATCGGGCACGAGCACGCGGATGGCATGATCCGCCGCCTGCTCGTAGCCGAACCCTTCGGGGCAGATGGCTCGCATGCGCGTTGGGCGCAAGAACGATTACGCGGCGCGGCGCTGCGCGACCACGATGGAAATGCCCGCGGGGTTCTGCTCGATCTTTGGCGCGCAGCGTCCCGCCCTATGATTGCTCGTTACGTCGACGAGGCGCGGGCGTGGTGCACCGTCACCCCCGTCATCCTTCCCGGCTTCGACGACGGCAGGCACGCCAAGGCAGAGAAACTCGTTCTTACAGCCGTGCGGGACGCCGGCCTCCCGATCGATGCTGTTGCGGAATTAACGATCCGCAAAGCGCCGTTCTGGCCGGGTTCGCAACATCCGCGTCAATACGCCACTCCGGCTTATCTGAAGCAATTTCCTGGATGGCACGTGCGGGTGGTTTTCCGCGAACTGCTGCCAGGTCCCTTGGCGATTGGAGTTGGCCGGCACTGCGGGCTCGGCGTGTTCGCAGTTTGCTGAGGTAAAGCGCCATGCGTAACACCTACCTCGTCTGCTACGACATCTGCGATGACAAGCGACTGCGGACCGTCTTCAAAACCATGCGCGACTTCGGTGACCACCTCCAGTACTCGATCTTCGAATGCCAGTTCACGCCGACCGATCTCGTTCGCTGCCGCCACGTCCTCAGCGAAATCATCGACCATCGCAAAGACCAGGTGCTCTTCGTCGATCTCGGTCCGGTCGAGGGGCGCGGCGACCGCGTCATAACGGCGCTTGGACTGGCGTACTCTCCAATCGACAGCCCCTGCATCGTCGTCGACGGCGAGCCCGAATCAGCGGCGAAGGACGATCGCTTATAGCGAGGACGCAACATGGCGGACGTTGCAAAACTCAGTCCCATTCCGATCGGCTCGAAGCACTCGCAGGCAAGCCCGATCGCGACCGGGCAGCGCGTCGAAGTCGCGCTCCCGGACTATCTGCCGGCACGGATGCTCAACGAATTCGTCTATTGTCCGCGCTTGTTCTTTTACGAATGGGTCGAGGGGATTTTCGCACATAGCGCCGATACCGTTGAAGGCGAGCTGCGCCACGAGAAGCTCGAAACCAAATCCGACCCGCTGCCGCCGCCCGACCAGGAGGCACAAATCCATTCGCGTTCGGTCACTTTCGAGCAGCGAAACCCATCGGCTGATCGCCAAGATGGACCTGATCGAAGGTGAAGCTGGCTCTGTCGTTCCGGTCGATTACAAGAAAGGCAGTCCGCGCGAGACCGATGACGGTCCCGAGGCTTGGGCCGCCGACCGCGTGCAACTCTGCGCGCAAGCGTTGATCCTGCGCGACAACGGCTACCAGTGCGACGAAGCGGTCGCGTACTACCATGCGACCCGCCAGCGCGTCCGGGTGGCAATCGACGAGGCCTTGGTTGGAGAGACGCTTCGCGCAGTCGAAGGCGCGAAGACGCTTGCGCTCAGCGGCGAGATTCCCGCGCCCCTGATTGATAGCCCCAAGTGTCCGCGCTGCTCGCTGGTGGGAATCTGCCTGCCGGATGAGACCGCGCTCTACGAATCGATTTCCGAAGCCGCCGCCGATCCTCAGCTTTCATTGTTCGGCGGGGGCGTCGGATTGGTCTCCTCATCGCGCAGCGGTGATGAACCTGTTCGCCGCCTCATTCCGGCCCGCGACGATCTCCGGCCCTTATACGTTACGGGTTACGGCCTAATCGTCGGAAAGACCGGCGAGGTGCTGCAAATCAAGGAGCGCAAAAAGCCGGTTCAAGAGGTCCGCGTCGGCGAGATTTCGCAGGTGAATGTGTTCGGCAATGTGCAGTTCACCGCGGCTGCGCTTCAGGGTCTCTGCTGGGCTGAAAAGCCAATCGCGCACTTCTCCTATGGCGGCTGGTTCTACGGCCTCACCCAGGGCTTGGGACTGAAGAACGTGTTTCTCCGCAAGCGGCAATTCACCTTGGCTGAGGAGCCGTTCTTCTGCCTGGGCGTGGCGCGCGAGTTCGTCGCGGCCAAAATCCGCAACCAGCGGACGCTGCTGCGGAGAAACCATCTGGAGCCTCCGCCGATCGCGCTGACGCAGCTCAAGCGGTACGCGGGAGCCGCTCTCGACGCGGAGGACCTGGGCGAACTGCTCGGCATCGAAGGCAACGCGGCGCGCATCTATTTCGCGAACTTCACGGGTTTGCTCAAAGCCGATAGCAATGGCGAGAACAAGGCGCCTTTCAACTTCGAGTTCACCCGCCGCAATCGACGGCCGCCCACCGATCCGGTCAACGCCCTCCTCTCGTTTTCATACAGCTTGCTCGCCAAAGATTTGACCATCATTTGTCACAGCGTCGGCTTCGACCCGTTCATCGGTTTCTATCATCAGCCGCGCTTCGGTCGCCCGGCGCTGGCGCTTGATTTGATGGAAGGGTTCAGGCCTCTGGTCGCCGACTCGGTGGTGATCGGAGCGATCAACACCGGGATGGTGGGCCCGGAGGACTTCATTCAGGTCGGCCCGGCGGTCGCTCTAACGCCGAAGGGCAGAAAGGGATTCCTGCGCGCCTACGAGCAGCGCATGGACACCCTCGTGACGCATCCCTTGTTCGGCTACCGGGTGAATTATCGCCGCGTGCTTGAGATTCAGACCAGATTGCTGGCGAGGGTGCTGACGGGCGAGGCGCCCCGTTACGTCGGGTTCGAAACGCGCTGAGCGATGCGAGCGGCGAGGTGACGACAAAAACCGCGCATCCGCTCGATAGCGGAAAAGCCTTGCACCTACTGGACTTTCCGACTAGACGAAGAAAAGCTGGCTGGTGCACCGCGCCGTCGCCGCCAGGGCGCTCGCAAAGCGACCGAGAGTTCTTTGAAAATTCAATAGTTGGAAGCGGCTGCATTCCGCGCTCACGTGAGCGCGGCTCCATTGAAGCCTGCAAAGCAGGTCGTCGCTGGCGCATGCGAGTTGCCATTCCGCGCTCACGTGAGCGCGGCTCCATTGAAGCGGGAGCAGGAATACGCCGCCGGTTCCGCCGAAGCGCGGAAATCTGAGGCCCATTCCGCGCTCACGTGAGCGCGGCTCCATTGAAGCATAGGACCGCTCGCGCCCTTGGGCGTGTAGGTGGCCATTCCGCGCTCACGTGAGCGCGGCTCCATTCGAAGCAGACTCGAACTGTTGAGCGCAACGCAGTTCGCGGTACCATTCCGCGCTCACGTGAGCGCGGCTCCATTGAAGCCAGACGCTCCCCGTGAGCATCGCGCTCACTGAGGCGGCCCATTGAGCAGCGCGCTGTGGCGCATCGCATCGCGACATTCCGCGCTCACGTGAGCGCGGCTCCATTGAAGCCGGTATACATGGCGTCGGGCGGCGAGCAGCTTGCTAATGCATTCCGCGCTCACGTGAGCGCGGCTCCATTGAAGCCGTTTGCCATCCCCATGCCTAGTCCTCAGATTCCCTCCATTCCGCGCTCACGTGAGCGCGGCTCCATTGAAGCAAATTCACGCAAAACGAATCCGTGACGGCGTAGATGGTCCATTCCGCGCTCACGTGAGCGCGGCTCCATTGAAGCCATCGCCGCCGCCGCCAAAGCCGCCTCCGCCGCCAAGTAGCATTCCGCGCTCACGTGAGCGCGGCTCCATTGAAGCCCGCCCGCCGCGGCGCTTGCCTTTGCGATTGAAGCGCCGATCTGCTCGCCAACACGGGCAGCAATCTCGGCTCATTCCGCGCTCACGTGAGCGCGGCTCCATTGAAGCGATGAGATAACCGACACAGGGTTTTCGAGTGCGATCTTCATTCCGCGCTCACGTGAGCGCGGCTCCATTGAAGCCCGAATCCTGGGCGCTGCGTTCTATGAACTGCCGACATTCCGCGCTCACGTGAGCGCGGCTCCATTGAAGCACGTTGAAGAGTGTTCAGCGAAGGGCGCGGATGCGATTCCATTCCGCGCTCACGTGAGCGCGGCTCCATTGAAGCGACGTGATCGAGCGGCTCTACGACGCCGGCCAGAAGCATTCCGCGCTCACGTGAGCGCGGCTCCATTGAAGCGTAACGAGGAAGGCGGCGCGCGCAGCGGGCGCTTGTCCCATTCCGCGCTCACGTGAGCGCGGCTCCATTGAAGCCATCGCAGCGACGAAGATGCGGATCGGGATGCCGACATTCCGCGCTCACGTGAGCGCGGCTCCATTGAAGCTCTGTCTCTTCTTACCGTTCTGGCGGAGCAATCGCCCAACATTCCGCGCTCACGTGAGCGCGGCTCCATTGAAGCCGAGAATCTCGATGCTCCAGTTGAAGGCCCGCCATTGAGATTGCGCGGCTCCTCGGTGTGAGTCGGCAAACGCTTCATCGGGTGATGGCTGGCGAGACGGCTGTTAGCCCCGACATGGCAGTCAGGCTCGGAAAGCTCTGCGGCAACGGGCCGGAACTATGGCTCAACATGCAGGCCCGGTATGATGCGCGCGAGGCGACCCAACGCCTTCGCAAGAGGCTCGATAAGATTCCCACACTTGCTTGACGAGTCGGCAGGTAAGTGTGTGGGGCCGCCTTACACGCGCATAGCCGCAGGCCTGCGTGGATTTAGCTATGTCCGCGAGTGAGTACCCGAACAGCACCCAAGTCGGCATGGCCGCTGAGCCCCGAGCTGGCCCCATAACCGTAGCGCCACGGGTAGTCAACCACCACCGGGAACATTGGAAAGATCGAACCAGCCGGCCGTCCTCGAGTCATTCAGTATATGCAGCGTGTGCGTAGCCGCGAGCAGCGTGCACCCATCGCCCGTCAGGATCAGGGCGTCCGGCTTCTGACCTTGGATTACGATCGCGTAGGCATCGGTCGCCCAATGGTCGAGCGCGGTGCCCCTTATCCATCTAATCGACTCGCGCTGAACGCATCGATTCGGCGCCGCGGCAAGCTCGGTGAGCAGCCGCCGCGTCATGCCCATCCACACCGCACTCTGGAGCGCTAGCACCACCAGGAAGGATGCGCCGATCACCGGCAGCGCGGGCTGCCTCACCCGCCACTGAAAGTCGGCGTCGGCCGGAAGCCGCGCATCGAGCACGCAAGCCGCCATCAGGATCAGCACGAACCCGATGAGCCAGAACTTATAGTTGAGAGCTTTCCACCACAGACGGGCATTAAGCGACCACGGGACGAGACATAGCCCGGCGATCGACACTGCCGCGATCAATAGGTAGTCGATTGGTGGAGCAGTGGCCGCCGAGGGACTAGCCGACCGTCGGAGAGTGCGTCGCAGCAAGCAGCGGAGCGCGGCGAGAAATGAAAATGCCAGCATCGCCAGCGGCCAGCCTTCGATGAGCTGCACGAAACTCCAGTGCAGCGAAGACCAGGCCAACGTCTCACGTTCGTAGGGTACGAGCGGCGCGAGCAGCCTCGAGACGCATAGCAGTCCCATCAAGGCCGACAATCCAAATTTGACCAACCGCTCCTCGCCTGCGCTGCGCGCTGCCGTGATTGCGGCGACCACTGCGCTGAGCGCGAAAAAGGATGCGGCGGTTGGATGAGTGAAGCGCAGCACGATCGCGAGCGCGGCGAGGGCGGGAAGCAGCTTGCGGCGGACGGGCAACAATGCCGCGAGCAGCAGCGGCCAGCTCAGCGTCGCCGTCATTTTTGCCTCGCTGACAAAATTAGGCATCCCCGGCAAGGCCATCAGCCCGAGCGACAGAGCCGGCCAGATGAAAAGTGCCGGCCGCTGCTCGCGGCAAACGAGCCACGCGAAGTAAATCCCCACGGCCGGAGGTGATACCCAGCACAGGCTGAAGATCAGCCTCAGCACCGCCAGATTGTTGGTGAAGTGGCTCGCTATCAGTACCGGCGCCTCCAGCGGAGCGTTGATCAGGCGGTGCATCGGAAGATACCAGCGCTGCTGATCGAGGATGGAGAAGAGGTAGGACCCGCCGTCCCAGGACAACGGATCGCCGGCGACCGCGGCGATCAGCAGGGCGAGAGTGATCAGGGCCAGGAAGAGCGGAGCAGCAAGCTCAGAGCGCTCGAACGACCGGTTCGGGAGCGATATCGGTCGCGGCGAGGACATGCCCGGCGGATTGTAGCGATCTGACGGCCAACCGCAAGCGCGTTAAGAGTGCCGCGCTCGCGATCAGCGGCGACGCCTACGCGCAATAAGTGCGCGTCGCACCAGCCAGGGACAGCCTGCTGAGAGATCAATCAGCCGAGTAGCACACGAATGTTTTGGTCTGCGGCAGGGCCGAGTCCTTCGCCGGATAGCACGCAAACTGCGCACTCAGGCTGGTGGGCGCACTCTGGCTGGTTCCGGAGTCGGTGCCGGAATCGCTGGCTTGGGCAGTCTGCGTGCGCTGACCCGAGAACGCTCCGACATACGGCAGGGCGTTGCGCTGTACCGTCACTCCGGAGTTTGATTGACCGGAACTGCTTGAATGGCTCGAATGGCTCGACCCTCCGCCCAACAGATTGGTTAGACTACTCAGGCCCTGTGCAGAAGCCGGCGCACATAGCACAAGCGGGGCGAGAACGATCGCGGCCGCTATTCCTATGCCGAGCTTTAAGCGCCTCATGCTACTTACGAGATGTCCACATCGCATACCAATACCCATCGAAGACGACCCTTCATCCGGGTAAGACGCGCCAATCGGGCTCCGGTTACACAACGGCTGCGCGTCTGGCGGCTCGCGGCTGTCCATTATAGAAAGATCGCAGCGCCCCCTTAGCTCAGATGGATAGAGCACAGGATTCCTAATCTAGTGCCGCAGGTTACGGGAGGTCATCTAAGGCTACGGGGTGTAGGGAACGTAAGGGTTTTTCGCGAGCGAGGTTATCGGGGAACACCGAGGGTTTTGCAAGGATGGATACTCGGTGGATACTGAACAGCAATTCAGCACGGGCGGGCAGTCCGCGATCGGTGTGTTGACCTCCCGCTCGAAGGCTGCGGCTGCGTGCCTGGTGCGGGCGTAGTGGCATCGTGGCGGCCCGCGGGAGTGGGGTGCCGGATTGCTCACGGAAACATCGGGCGACGTGACGCTTAAATGAATATCCTCTACGTAGGCACGCTGCCGCCGCATCCTGGTGGAACGGCGATCGTTGGCTATCAACTTCTCGAAGGACTTGCGCGCCGTGGGCATCGCATTCGCGCGATCGCTCCGGTGACTCGCGAGACGGTCGTGGCCGCTGATCGGTTTGCCGCTGCGCATCCCGAAATTCATGCAACCAGGGTCCCCGTTTCGTATTTTGAGATTTCGCCTGACTTTCCCGCGGCGGATCAATACCGGAAGACGGAGGGCGAGGCGATCGGAGCCGCCTGGCGCCGAGCGCTCTCCGAAACCGGGCCCGATGCCGTCCCCGACGTCGTGATTATCGGGCGCGAGACCTTTGCCTGGCACGTTCCCGACCTCGCAAGAGCAGCCCGGATTCCTACCCTGCTCATCGCTCACGGCGGGACGACTCTGACTGGAATCATGAAGAATTTTTCCGCGGCCGAAAGAGATCGCTACCGCGAACAATTTCGGAAAGTCGATCGCATCGTTGCCGTGGCGGACCATCTCGCTGAGTGCTTGCGCGGTTTCGGACTCGGCGACGTAAGAACCATTCAGAACGCGGTCGATGGCCGCAAGTTCTTCCCGCGCCCGAAAGATCCCGCTTTGCTCCGGCAACTCGGTATCGGCGCTGAACAGCCGACCCTCCTCCACGCGTCAAACCTCAAAGCGCTCAAGCGGCCGCTGGACATCGTGGACTCCGCGCAGCAAGTCGTACGGCAGAGGTCCGACACGGTCTACGTTGTGGTAGGCGACGGACCGTACCGCAAGGCGATGGAAGAGGCGTGCGCGAATCCGCCGCTAGCCGGCCGTTTCCGGTTCGTTGGATGGATCGATCACGACTTGGTGCCGAACTACATCAACCTGGCCGATGCGGTCCTCATGCCGTCCGAGTCGGAGGCGTTGGCGATGATCTACCTGGAGACTCAGGCCTGCGAGCGGGTGCTAATCGCGAGCGACATCGCGGCCGCCCGCGAGGTGATCGATGATGGCGAAACCGGAATTCTTTTCCGCAAAGGAGATGTCGCGGACCTGACGGCGAAGATCCTGTCCATCGCCGGGAACCGGGCATTGCGCACGGCGATCGGAAAGAAAGCGCGGCAATCGGCGATGAACCATGGCCTGGACCGGTTCCTAACCGCCTATGAAATTGTGATTCGCGAACTCGCTGAAACCGGTCAGTCGGCCGTCGATCGCTCGGCCCGGTCTCTGAAGTGAGTACGGGGTCCGAGCCCGGCGCCGTGCCTACGGTACTGCACGTCACGCGTTATCCGTTCGACCCCAACCGTCATCCCGCACTGTGGCGTACGATCGTCGGTCTCAGCCCGCACTTCCGCACTGTAGTGGTGAGCGGCACCCTTGTGGGATATTTTCCTGAATCCAGCCCGGACGGAGCCCGGCTCGCCACAGAAGCGGGAATCCAGGTGCTCGCGGACCAAGATATCGACGGCCTGCCGCGGCCGGAAGTCGCCGCCGCGATCGCCGCGACAGTCCTGCGGCGCTGCGGACCGATCCACGCGGTGGTGGGCCATCTGTTGGGCAGTTCGCGAGCCTTCTATCTCGCACGGCAACTCAAGGCTCCGATTCTCGCATTCTTCCATGGCGACGACGCCAATATCCACCTTCACGACGAAGAGTACGGGCCCGCTTACGCTGGCCTGCGAGCGGCGCCCGCCGCCTTCTTCCTCGCGGTGTCGCAGAATCTGGTCGATCGTCTTCTCGCGTTCGGGATGCCGCGAGAACGGACATTTCTGCACCACCTGGGCGTCGATCTGTCTTGCTATCGGGTGCCGAACAGGCCCGAAGCGGGCCGGCCGATGAAGATCGTAATGGTCGGCCTTTTCCGACGGCAGAAAGGCCATCAGATGGCGGTCCGCGGCTTCGCAGAGTTCGTGCGGCGCTTTCCAGGCGCGTCGCTGCATCTCATCGGCGCCGCCGTGAAGCCTGAGCATCAGCAGGTTGGCTCAGAACTCGTGGCGCTCGTGGAGCGGATGGGCCTCGGCGACTCTATTCGGTTTCGCGGTCTCATGCCGGTCGACGGCGTGGCGCGCGAATTGGCCAGCGCCGATATCTGTCTTCAGACCAGCGTCTTCCTAGCTGAAGACGGGCAGGTCGAAGGAATCCCAAACGCGATCCTGGAGGCGATGGCATCCGGCCTCCCGGTTGTGGCTACGCGCCACGGGGGCATTCCGGAGGCCGTGGTGCATCAGCACACCGGCCTTTTGGTTGAAGAAGGCGATATCGACGGGCTGGCCGGCGCGCTCTCCGGTTTGGCCGCGGACCCGGAGCTTCGGCGCCGATACGGCCTCGAAGGCCGAAGGCGGATTGAGGAGCAATTCGACTCTGTACGCCAGAGCGACCTCATGGCAAAGCGGATTCGACAGATGATTGCGGCTTGCGCTTCCGGTTCAACAGGCATCGCCCTTGAGCGCGCTGCCGACGACGAAGATCCGTGACAGATGATTTGAGAAGGCACCCAGAATTTTCAGGGCTCGATCCGGTTTGGGCGTCAGGATCCCGCCGCAACCTCTGCGGTATCTTCTGCGATCACGCGCCCCGTCGACGCGGCGATCCGCGACCCGAGCCCGGCCAGTCCGAATATCAGGAATCCCGGACCCCATACCATGTCATTCGATCTCATGGGTGCGTAGAAGGTGAACACGAAGATGGACCACAAGTAGTGAATTCCGACCCGATGCAGTCTCTTCCACCATGGTCCCATCGCGCGCAACGACCGATCGTTCGAGGTTGCCGCCATCGCAAGCATCAACGCGAAGGCCAATCCTCCCGGAATCAGATTCGAAGCGGGCGGCCGACGGTGCGACATCGCCGCGAATGCCATAAGCGCGCCGAGATGAACCGTATGCGCGCCGGTGAACGAAAGCCCGCCCAACGGTAAGCGTCGAGCGAGCAACCATAGGCGCTGAGCGTCGTGGCCGTCAGCGCGATCGCGGCCAGCGTCGCTACAGCTCGCATCAGTAGCGCGAGAGAGCGTCGGGATTGCGGTTCTTCTGCCATTTTCGGCGGTCCAGCCGAGAAAGTCTGTGCCAGCCCGCTTTCCATTCAAGTTCACAATTGCCTGGGCGCTCCGCTCGCCCGGATGGAGTTGGCGGTGATTCTCCGTGAACTGACACGGCGCCTTCCGCAGATGCGAATGGCCGAGAGTCAGGATTTTCGAGCATCTGTCTAACACGCGTCTTTCCGTGGGATCGCTTCTGGGGAGGATTTTTAGACGGGCTTCCGGTGCCTCGGCAATTGACGCCATATGAGCGATTGTTTAGGTAAGGCGGGGCACCTGAAGATGACGAACAAAACCCACGGAGCGAAGGAGACCGTCCGCCGATGATGACCGGACAGCAATACAAAAAATCTCTGAACGACAACCGCGAAATATTCTTCGAAGGCGAGCGAGTGCGCGATCCGGTCACCCATCCGATTCTGGCCGAATGCGTCGAGCGGGTCGCCGCCGGCTACGATCGTTTCTACTCGCCCGAGCCCGGCGCGGTGAGCCCGCTGATGGCGGTCCCCCATTCAGCAAAGGAACTGCGCGATCGCATTCCGATCCTGCATGAGTCGGACATCGTCGCCAACGTCACCTATCAATCGTTGATGACGCTGACCACCGTGGCGAGCAGGATCGCCGACGCCCTCCCCGAGTATGCCGACCGGATTCGTCACTACGTCCGCGATGCGCAACGGCGCGATATCAGGATCGTCGAGTGCATCACCGACGCCAAGGGCGATCGCAGCCGGCCTCCCGGCAAGCAGGACGACCCTGACGCGTACACGCGCGTCGTCGAGCAGCGCAAAGACGGCGTCGTGATCCGCGGCGCCAAACTGCACATCACGGGCGCTTCGATTAGCCATGAACTGATGGTGATCCCGACCAAGGCGATGAAACCAGGCGAAGAGGCATACGCGATCGGATGCGCGGTTCCGGTCAACTCTCCCGGAGTCAGGATCGTCGACACCACCTACGCCCCGCGCCATCCCGACGTCCGCGTGTTCCCGGTTTCATCACGAACTCACATGCCGGAAGGATTCGTGATCTTCGACAACGTTTCGGTTCCCAACGAGCGAATCTTCCTGAACGGCGCGACCCCGCAGGCTGCCGTCTTCGCTCATTCGCTGGGGCTATGGGAGCGGCTCGGCGGGCTCTCCGCGATGGCGGAAGAAGCGGACCAGTTGGTGGGGCTCGCGCAGCTCGTCGCGGAGGCGAACGGGTTGGCCAACGAGGCGCATATCAAGGAGAAGATCTCCGAGCTGATCATCCATGCGACCCTGATTCGCGCGGCGCTCGAAGCCGCGATCGCGAAGTGCCACGTGACGGAGGAAGGCGCGTTTCCCGACGAGCTTTACACCAACGCGGGCAAGTATCATGGCGCCGCCAACTACAACCTGATGGTGCGCCATCTTCATGACATCGCGGGCGGGTCGGTCCTGACCGCCCCGTCGATCGCCGATTTCGAGAACGAAGTGACCGGTCCCCTGCTCCGCAAGTACATGGCCACGATGAACGGGGTCGACGGCGAATATCGCGCGCGGCTGTTCCACACCATTCGGGACCTCACCGCCGATTCATACGGTGGATGGAAGGCGGTAACAAACGTCCAGGCGGGCGGCGGCCTCTATGCCCAGCGCATCGTGACGCGCAGATATTACGACCTCAAGAGCGCAAAGCAGAAAGCGCTTCGCCTGGCGGGACTCGATCCAAAACCCGGCAACTGAGTGAGCGCTGGGCGACCTGTGTGTGGCGAATTGTAGATTGCGAGCAAATCAGTGATTCACGACAGATAGTCTTGAAACTGCCGAGCCATCCTTCGAGCTTACGCCGCCTACTACAATGAGGCGCGGCCCCACCTCTCGTTGAAGAAGAACGCGCCGGTCCCGCGCACGTTCAGCGCATCGGGCAAATCACCGCGCTGCCGCTCCTCGGAGGACTGCATCACCAATATGTTCGGATCTAATTTTCGGTAACGACAGCGGTCGCTTTACGCGACGACGACCACGCTTCGGCAAGGAAGCACTCGAGGTGCGCCGCCGCCACGACTTCCTGGACGGAGTCGGCCGCGCGATATGAGCGAAGGCACCGGGCCGCGCAATAACGGCATCTGACGGCTAGACACGTTGTCAGGCGTTTCGCGGTGACATGCCATGTCCTGACGCATGCGGAATTTCCGCACGATCACTGTTACCGTGCTTGACGTTGAGATTAACAAAATGTAGAGATTTATAACTAAATGTTTTACAGCCGCATAAACCACAGGTTATCCGCTGAATTCGGCGCTCGCAACCCGCAGCGTCTCGCGCGCCTGCTGGCCTGCACGGCGGCAATCGCCTGCAGCACCGCGATGGTCTGCGCGTGTGCCACGAGTCCTCGCGGTCCCGGTGCTGAAAGTGCGGCGGCCGGAACGGGCATCGCAACCGGTGACGCGCATCACTCGGATACCGACGCGGGCGACGCACTGCTGCGAGATCGATTGGCAAACCCCGGTGATTCCGATCGGCCGCTCGGCCCGGGCGACGTGCTGAAAATCAACGTGCCGGGCACCGACGAGTACAACGATTTCACGGTGAGGATCTCGGGCGAGGGAACGATCAACGCGCCATTGGTGGGCGTTATGCCGGCGGCCGGACTCAGTGAAGATGCGCTTGCTCATCAGTTGACCGATCGTCTCCGAAAGTACGTGCGTAATGCGCAGGTCCAGATCTTCGTACAGGAATACCGCAGCAATCAGGTCGGCGTGTTCGGCGCCGTAACCCGACCGGGAGTGTATGACATCACGGGCGGCGGCGACACGTTGCAGGACATGATCGCGCAGGCCGGTGGTCTCACCCCTGCGGCTGCGCGTCGCATCGATCTCATTCCCGGTCGCAGCAACCCGGCCCGGCCCATCGCGCCGCAGATCCCGGGACAGGCCGATGGATCTGACGGCGACGATCGGATCTCGATTGATCTCTCGGATCCCCTCTCCGGTCGTTACCTCTCCGCGCCGGCTCATTTCGGCGACGTGATCTTCGTCCCCGAACTCGGCCAGGTGCTGGTCGAAGGATGGGTGGAGAAGCCCGGCTCGTACAGCATCACGCCGGGCCTGCGGATTCTGGGTGCAATCGGCGCGGCAGGCGGGGCGCTCTATCCGGCCGATCTCGAATCCGTCGAGCCTCGTGAGGGTCAAGCCCAACGGTCGGAAGGAAGTTAAATCGGTTGACCTTACGGCGGTCGAGACCGGAGAAAGCCGCGACCTGCTGGTGGACGATGCCGACGTAATCCAGGTCGGGTACACCACCGCAAAAGTCATTCCCTACGGAATCTACCAGGCCTTCACGGACGTGTTCCACGTGGGCGCGTACGTCGCGCCGGCCCTGCCCTGAAGGAGACTTACTTGCCGAACATTTTGCCATATGAAGAGTCACTCCCCGGTTCGCCATGGATTGCAGGAGACTTTAGTGGCGAACAAACCGGAACCGACTGGCGGAGTCGGCTGCAAGTCCTGCGCAAGCGCTGCCGCCTGATCCTGGGGTTTGCCGCGGCCACCGTGCTCGCAACGGCAGTCGCCGTACTTTTTGTCATTGCTCCGCTCTATACTGCCAGCACGACTCTCCTGATTGATCGGGCGTTGCCGCAGGTGCTTGACGTTCCGGAGTCGGTAATCGCGCCCGGCCAATTTCCGGACACCGAGCACGACTACTACAAGACGCAGTCCGAAATTCTGCAAAGCCGCGACCTCGCGGCCACGGTCATAGAAGGGCAAAAGCTCGAGCACGATCCGTATTTCGTGAAAGCGATGCAGCCCCTGGTGCCGCGATGGATCACGCGGCAGCTCGACGCGCTGCTCCGCCTGATCGGCGCCCAACAACCGTCACCGGCCGGCCAGAGCGCGGTCGACCCGCGACTGGTCGACTTTTATCTCGACCACGTGATGAAGGTCGAGCCCATCCTGCAGACCGAACTGATCCAGCTCCAAATCAGTACGCCGAGCTCGGAATTGTCAGCCAGGCTCGCGAATGCGCACGCCGCGGCCTTCGTCAACGGGATCCGCCGGTTGCGCAACACCGCGACCGCGGAGGGTCAATCCTTTCTCGAGGAGCGGCTCGAGGAACTCCGCGGACGCCTGCGCCGGTCGGAATCGGCTCTGAACGAATACACCCGCGCGCATGGCTTGCTGGATTTCGAGCAGAAGGAAGAAGAGCCTGAAGACTCCAAGAACAATCTGATGATGGAAAAGCTTTCCGACCTGCAGAAGTTTCTGACCCAGGCGGAAGCTGATCGGATTGGGACAGAAGCGCAGTTGCTTCAGGTACGCAAGGGTAACTACGAGGCGCTGCCTGGCGTCATGGACGACGAACTGGTCCAGGACCTTAAGAACCAGCTCGCGACTCTGCGAGCCACCGAGGCTGGGTTGGCGACACAGTATACCGATGACTATCCGCGACTGGCGACCATCCATGCCCAGGTCGAGTCAGTAGAGAACGAGCTGTCGCTTCATCTTGAGAAATACGTCGCCAGCCTTAAGGCTACGCATGCGGCCGCGCTGATCAAAGAGCATTCGCTACGCGCCAGTTATGCGGCGGAAAAGGTGGATGCTCTCGCGCTAAAGGATGCGGCACTCGAATACGCAATTCTCTCCCGCGAAGTAAACACCGACCGAGAACTCTACAAGACCTTACTGGAGCGGATGAAGCAGATGGGAATGGCGAGCCAGCTTCCGACTTCGGGAGTGTCGATCGTCGACGTTGCCACCGCCCCTATCCAGCCGTCGCGGCCCAAGAAGCTTCTGAGCTTGTTGGTCGCCGCTTTTGCCGGCCTTGTCGTAGGGAGCGCCCTGGCATTTACGTTTGAATCTCTCGACACGGCCCTAAAGACTCCCGAGGAGGTCGAAGCTTATCTTCGGCTTCCCACGCTCAGCCTCATTCCTGATCTGACCAAGCTGCTTCCTTCGCCCGCCGGGAAGACTGCCCTGGTGCGCGAGTCGAAACGGTTGCGTTTCTCGCCGCAGTCCAACCGCGCCGTGGTCCATCACCACGACACAGTGTTCATGACCCCGTCCGGGTCTGCCGTCGACACGAATCGACATCTGGTGGTCGAGGCGTTCCATTCGCTTTGCACCAGCATCACACTTTCCAAAGCCGGACAGCCGCCCCAAATACTGCTGTTTACGAGTACCGCCGCGGGCGAGGGAAAGACCCTGATTGCGGTTGAGACTGCGGTAAGCTTCGCGCGGCTGGGGGCGCGCGTCCTGCTGATCGATGCGGATCTGAGGCAGTCGTCGTGTCACCACCGGCTGGGAATGGAAAACGGTAAGGGGCTCAGCGACGTTCTGACCGGCCAGGCCGATCTCGGCGAAGGAGTGAGATCGACGGGCGTCCCCAACCTTTCGTTTTTAAGCAGCGGCTCGCCCGCGCCAAACCCGGTTGCGCTGGTGGGATCTGCTTCGATGCGCGCGATGCTGGCCTCGCTGCGAGGTGAATTTGAATACATCGTGGTCGACACCTGCCCCTCCTTCCACCTCAGCGAACCCATTCTGCTCTCGACGCTCGTAGACGGAGTGCTGCTGGTACTGAACGCTTCGAACACGCCCCGTGACCAGGCCCGAACGACGATCGTCCGGTTGCAGCGCCATCGCGCGAATCTGCTCGGCGTGGTCATGAATCGAATGGAGCTGAACCACCCGCGGTATGTGTACGGCTAAAGGACCAGGAGCGTTAGCTCGCGGCAATTCCGATCACTACAAGGAAGTATTGTGGGAGGCGATATGGCAGACAAACAAGTCAAGGCAGTAGTAACCGGCGCGGGCGGCTTCATCGGGCACCATCTGGTTTGCCATCTGAAGCGACTTGGATACTGGGTTCGGGGCGTCGATCTGAAGCATCCGGAATTCGGACTAACCGAGGCCGACCAATTCCAGATCCTGGATTTGAGGGAATCGAAGAACTGCCGGTTGGCCACGCGGGACGCTGACGAGGTCTATGCGCTGGCAGCAGACATGGGCGGGATGGGTTTCATTTCCGCGAATCACGCGCAAATCCTTTATAACAACGCCACGATCAACTTCCAAACGCTCGAAGCCGCGCGCCGGAATTCTGTGAAGCGTTATCTCTATAGTTCGTCGGCATGTGTCTACCCGGAATTTCTTCAGACCCGTACTGACGTAACTCCACTACGCGAGGAAGATGCCTACCCGGCCCAACCACAGGATGCCTACGGTTGGGAAAAGCTGATCGCCGAGCGCCTGTGTACACATTATCGCGAAGACTATGGCCTTGAGACCCGGATCGTTCGCTTTCACAACGTCTTTGGACCTTTAGGTACCTGGCGAGGCAACCGGGAAAAAGTCCCGGCCGCACTGTGCCGCAAGATCGCATTGGCGAAGCTGAGCGGAAATCCCCGCGTCGAGATCTGGGGCGACGGACTTCAGACGCGTTCCTTTTGTTTCGTCGACGACTGTGTATCCGGAATCCACCGGCTGATGCGCTCCTGCTACGCTGCGCCGCTCAATCTCGGACAAGATCGCCTCGTTACCATCCGTCAGCTCGCGAAGATGATCGCCGACATTGCAGGCGTGCGTATCGAGATGAATTTCATCGACGGTCCGCAGGGCGTGCGCGGCCGCAATTCCGACAACCGCCGCCTGCGCGAGGTGCTCGGGTGGGAACCTGAGATTTCGCTCGAAGACGGTCTCACCCGTACCTATGAGTGGATCGAGGAGCAAGTTCGCGCCACGTGGCACAGCGCTGACGAAGTTCAGCGGGCTGCCTCGTTGCGATAAGAGCTTCCGAATCATAACTGGCGGTTTGTGGCTGGGGATGTGAGGGAACAACAATGATTAACCCTTAGCAGCATGTGTGGTGGTCTGCTTGCACCGGGCCTGGAAAACATCGGCTAAGTGGCGGTCAGGCGACACCCGCAATTTAGATGGAGCCGCGATTCCATGAATACCCAGGTCGTTGACTCCGCCACAGGCCACTCGGCAAGAATTACACAATTCTGGCCGGCGTTTTTCGATTCCGCTCCGCAAATTGCCGTGGAGTCAGATGAATTGGCGGCGCCATCGACTCGATGGTGGGCGCCATTCGCCCGTTGCGGGATTTTGGCAGCGCTCGATCTGTTGGCTTTGGCGATGTCAGCCGGCCTGGGCTACTGGTTGTGGCCGCACCAAGTCCTCGGTCAGACTCTGGCGACCTACTCACCCGAGGTACCTCTGATTTGTCTGCTGCCGGTCGGTTACGCCGCCGCCGGCCTCTATCCCGGCTTCGGCCTTGGCGCGATCGAGACTCTGCGCAAGGCAACCTTTTGTACAACTATCGGCTACGTAAGTTTCGCCGCGTCGGTGTTTCTCCTGAAGCTGCCCGATTCGTTTTCGCGCGTCGGTTACGGGTTGGCCTGGACGACGACTCTGGTTCTGGTGCCAACGATTAGGTTTGTCGCGCTGACGAGGCTCACGCGTCTGCGATGGTGGAAGAAACCGGCGGTCCTGTTTGGCAGTGAGCAATGGGTAGAGAAGACGACTCCGGCGCTGCAAGCTTCTCGGTCGCTCGGCTACGGCCCGGTCGCCGCGGTGCTTAGCGGGGGCAGACGGCCGTTTTCCGACCCGATCGCGAATCTTCCGGTGCTGAGCGAGCTCGGCGCACGCTTGCTGGCACGGCGCCTGGAGTGCGCGGTTCTAGTCGAAGAGAGCGAAGCCCATTCGTCAACTGCAAGCTGGCTCTGGCAGAACTTCCCGCGCGTGCTGCTGCTTCGCGAGTACGGCGATTTGCCGCTGGAGGGCGCGCAGGTGCGCACCTTGGGCAACGCTCTCGGCATCGAGTTTTCGAACAACCTTCTCATAAGGAGAAACCGTCTTTGCAAGCGGGCCTTGGATGTCCTGGTCGGATTGATTGCGCTGACTTCGGCGTTACCGCTAATCGCGCTTGGCGGGTTGATGGTCTGGCTGGTCGACGGCCGGCCGCTGTTCTTCGCCCAGGAGCGCGACGGCGTCGGCGGCCGGCGCATCAAGGTCTGGAAGCTGCGAACTATGTATAAGGACGCCGAGCTGCGGCTCAAGCGCGTTCTGGCCGCTGAGGCCGACCTGAGAAAGGAATGGGAAGAGCACTACAAGCTCAAGCACGATCCGAGAGTTCTGCCACGGATCGGCAATCCACTTCGCCGCTGGAGCATCGACGAGCTGCCTCAACTATGGAACGTGCTGGTCGGCGAGATGAGCCTGGTGGGGCCTCGGCCGGTTCCCAGCTATCACCTCGAAAAGTTGCCTCGCGACTCTCTGGAGGTGCGCTCGCGGGTCCTGCCGGGGCTGACCGGAATGTGGCAGGTGATGGTGCGCGGCAGCGGGACGCTGGATCAGCTGGCGTCGCTCGATACCTACTATGTGCGCAACTGGTCGATCTGGCTCGACATCTATCTTCTCGCGCGCACCAGCTTCGCGGTGTTTTCCGGAAATGGCGCCTACTGAAATCACTGCCCGGCTCGACACCGTCGAGGAGCTTCTAGAGACTCCCAGCCGGCGCGCGCTCGGTTTTAGCGACGCGGCCTTTTCGCTGATCGACCAGGTCTCGTTTTCGCTATCGCACTTTGGATTGACCATCCTGCTTGCGCGATGGCTCGCGCCGGTTGCCTTCGGAGCTTTCTCGTTCGGCTTTTCGACCCTGCTTCTGGTCGCCGCACTCTACAACGCCGTGGCGACGGAGCCGCTGCTGATGTTCGGGGCTTCGCGCTTCCGCAGCGGCTTCAGAAGCTACCTCGGGGTCGTGATGCGGGCTCATTGCGCGTTTAGCGTGGCCATCGGTGCGATTGCTGTGTTGAGCGGATGCGTGGCGCGAATCATGGGTTCCCCCGAAGCGGCTCAAGCGTTGTTCGGGGTTGCGATCGCGACGCCACTGGTCCTGCTGTCCTGGCTGCTGCGGCCGGCCTGCTATGTCCTGCGCAGGACGTCGTGGGCCGGGTTGTCAGGAGTCATCTATTTCGTCGTCCTAATCGGCTCGCTCGCGACACTGCATGAAGTTGTCGGCCTCACGACCTTCACCGCATTTCTTGCGATGGCGCTCGCTTCGGCCAGTGCTTGCATCTGCCTTGTTATCTTCTTGAGACCGACGCTGCGGAAGGCGCCCGCCGACTTTACCGAGTCCGTGAAGCAGGCGCATTTGGGATTTGGCGGGCTCAATCTGGTTGCAGCGAGCTTCACGTGGCTTTCGGGTCAGATTCTGATCTTCCTGATTCCGTTCTTCATGGGGTTCAGTTCGGTTGCCATGATCGCCGCCGCGCTGAACTTCTACCGTCCCCTGCAGCTCATTATGCGATCCGCGACCGGCCTGATCTTGCCTGTCAGTGCAGAACTGGCTTCAAGCCGCGAGGGGCTTAAGACGCTGGCCACGCGGTCGCGCAGGTTCGTACTCGGCTCAGGTCTGGGCGTTCTGGCCTACAGCCTCCTTCTGACAGCCTGCGCAGGTCCGCTTTTTGCTCACGTCTACGGGGCCAAATACGAGTCGCATCCGACGGCGATGTTCCTGCTGGGCCTTGCGTACACCGGTTCGATTCTCGTTCAGGCCGACGCTCTCGTTCTCAAAGCGATCGGCAAGATGCGCGCAGTAGTGATGATCTGGCTCTTCCCGGCGCTCGTGACCGCAGTGCTGTCTGTCCCGGCGCTGCTGACCAGGAACGTGACCGTCGTGCTCGGAGTGTATGCGGCCAGCTACCTGACCGCAGCCGTGATCGCGCGGTTTAAGACTTCCGCGCTGCTGCGCGAATTCGCTCGCGACGGTACCCGAAAGCCTTCGTTGTCGTTGCTCCATCGCAACCCGCCAATCGGCAATGAAGCGCCAGGTCCGAAACTCGGCGGCGCGAACCCACAAACATACGCTGGCTCCCCGCTCGTTCTGCGCGGCCACGCAACTGATGAAGCGCATCGGCGCGGTCCACAAGAAGTCGATTTGCCGGCCAGCGCTGATGGGTCCGAGGGACGCGCATTCCGCGTATCAATTCTTTTGGCGCTCGGTCGGGAACTGGATCGCGAGGGCGTCCAGTTTTGTCTCGTGCATGGATTGGATCGGCTGGGCGAGAGTTCTGGCGATTTCGACTTGATCGCCGAGCCGGCCGGATTGCACCGGTTTGAACGCGCGCTCAGGAACACGCCGAGGATCCGCCTCATCCAGTTGCTGCAACACGAAGCCACCTGTTACTTCTTCGTCGCCGCATCGCACGACGACCGAACCTTCGTACAGTTCGATGTCGCCACGGACTATCGCCGCGACGGCCGCGTCTACTTTTCCGCCGCTGAGTTGCTGCGCGGAAGGCAGCGATTGAAGCACCTGTGGGTGCCTGGCTACGAAGCGGAATTCTCCTATCTGATCGTCAAAAAAATTTCGAAACTGGACTTTCCACGGTATCAGAGGCTTCGTCTTGAGTACTTGGCCGGCAAACTACCGGACAAGGCCGAGCAAATCTGCCGGCGCCTGCTCGGTTCGCGACGTGGCGCCGCGCTGTTCTCGGCGATGCGCAACGGCGACTGGGCGCCTGTCGAGGGGCAAATGCCGGGCTTCAAGCGTGCTCTGCGATGGAACGCGCTGCGGCACGACCCTCTCAATGCGCTGCGATATTGGATTCCCGAGTTGCGGCGAAAGTGGAAGCGTTGGAAACATCCCAGCGGTTTGTTCGTCGCGCTTCTAGGACCTGATGGAGCCGGAAAGAGCACCGTTGGCCACCAAGCGACGACGATCCTGACCGGCGGATCCGCGATGAGCGGTGGTTTCAGGCGGGCGGACCGCTTCCACCTGCGTCCGCGCACTCTGAGCTCCGCCGCAGAGTCGGGCGTTCCGGTCTTAGATCCTCACGGGGTCGCTCCGCGTTCGTACTTCGCTTCGATCGGCAAGCTTGGGTTTTACGTTTTGGATTACTGCTTCGGGTATCTGACGCGCCTACGTCCGAAGCTTGTCCGTTCGAGCCTGCTTCTCGCCGATCGGTACTACGACGACCTGCTTATCGACCGGCGGAGGTATCGCTACGGAGGGCCGACGCGGCTTCTTGCGTGGTGCCGGCGCTTGGTGCCGGATTCTGACGTTCTGATCGTCCTCGATGCCGCCGAGAGTCAACTTCTTGAGCGCAAGCAGGAGATCTCCGGGCCGGAGTTGAGCCGCCAGCGGCGTGCATATCGGGCGCTCGTCGGCGATCGTCCCAATGCGTTTCTAATCGATGGGTCCCGCTCAAAAGAGATGGTGGCACGCGACCTCGGCGCCGCTTGTCTCGATTTCATGGGTGATCGTTGCGAATCGCGAAGAGCGCACCGGTCTGCCGAAAATTGGGACGAGGACTTGCGATGGTTGAGTTCCGCTCTGTTGGATCCGGCGCGAGCGCGCTTCGTTGCAGGTGGCGCGGAATCCCAGGACTCATCGCGCAACGCTTCACTTACCTTCCTCAAGCTGACGCCAGGTCTGGGTCGCGGATACTTGATTCCGGCTGGGCAAGGTGCCGTTCGCGGCCTCGATCTTTACAACGCTCAGCGGATGAAAGCGCGCTTTGCGCGTGCAACTCTCTCGGCCGCCGCGAGATCCGGATTGGCCTCCCGCCTGCTGCCTTCAGTCTCGCTACAGGTCTTTGCAGATGCTGATGGCGATCTCGAGGAGCTCAGTGTCTTCGAGCATCTGAAAGCGCTCTTTCGTAACGAAGGACTTGGTTTTGCGGTCTCACTCGGGACACCTGGGCCACATCGCAAACCTGTCATCCAGGTCATCGGGCATGACGGGGAAGCGGCGGGATATTTCAAGATCGGGACCGCCGCTTCAACCAATCGCCTGGTTCAAAACGAAATAGACATGTTGCGACTCGTGCGAGAGCTTCAGCTTCGCAGCTGTTCGGTGCCCACTGTTTTGAGTTTTGGCGCTTGGCGCGGACGGCCCTGCTGCGTTCAATCAGCGCCTGAGGGAAGGCTGGAGAACGCGCCCAGTGCTTTAACCGATCGATATTGCGACATCGTGACTGAGCTCAGCACGATGCAACGCACAATACGTCCGTGGTCGTCGAGCGGGTTCTGGCGCGAGGTAGTCTCCTCGATTCCCGGCGTGCGTAACCGTTACTACCGCCATCTTCTGGAAGAGGGAGCCTCCGCAGTGGAACGGCGGCTGCGCTCGGTCGAACTTCCGTTCCACTTTTGTCATGGCGATTTTGCGCCCTGGAATGCGAAGCAGTCGCGGAACGGGCTGTACGTCTTTGATTGGGAGTGTGCCGACCCGCAAGGTCCGCCGGGTTGGGATCTGTTTCATTTCCTGACGGAAACCGGTCTGTTGCTCCAGCGAGCCACGCCCCGCCAACTCCTGGACGACATTCTGTCCGGACCCGCGTCCGATCGGCTGCGAAAGTACCTTCAATTGATCTCTATCCGTGAGGAGTGGTTGGCGCCGCTCTATCTTGCCTATTTGGTCTGCAGGCTTTCGTTGTACGCGCGCGTCGATGAAGGCTATTTCCGCAAACGCCAGCAACTCGCTGCGCTTACCGCAATGACTATAGGGGGGCTTTCGTGATGCGAGGCCGTCTTCGGGTACTGATGTCCGCGTATGCGTGCGAACCGGAGCAAGGTTCGGAGGCCGGCATCGGCTGGAGCTTCGTGCTGGATGCGGCGCAGTTTCACGATGTGTGGGTGATAACCCGAACCAGCAATCGCTCAGTGATCGAGCAGGCGTTGCAAAGCCATCCACTCGAAAACGTGCGCTGGCTGTTCTTTGACCTTCCACGATGGAGCCGGTTCTGGAAGAGAGGCGAGCGCGGGATTCAGCTCTATTACTACCTGTGGCAACTGGGGATCTACTCACGCGCGTGGCGGTTGGAGAACGAGATGCACTTCGATTTGATTCATCACGCGACCTTCGGACGATATTGGTCTCCAACCCTGCTGGCGTTGCTGCAGGCGCCCTTCGTCTGGGGCCCGCTGGGCGGAGCCGAATCGACGCCGCCGGGATTTTCGCGTGGGTTTGGCCTGCGCGCGCGCCTTTATGAGGCCGGACGCAGCACGGCGCGTGCCATCGAGGAGATGGATCCCCTGGTGCGTTTGACCGCCCGGCGCTCCGCCCTCGCTCTTGCCACGACCGTAGAAACGCAGGAACGTTTGCGCCGGCTCGGTTGTCGCCGCGTGCGATTGCATCTTCCCGTCGCGCTGCGGCCGGGAGAAGCTGCCGAGCTCGAGTCCATCCGCACCGGCGCCATCCCGGTCTTCAGGCTCCTCAGTTGCGGACGATTGCTGCACTGGAAGGGGTTCGACCTGGGACTCCGGGCGTTTGCTCTACTGCAACGGGATCTTCCGGCCAGCGAGTATGTAATCGCTGGCGAGGGCCCCGAGCGGCGCCGGCTGCAGCGGCTGGCCACCGATCTGGGAGTTGCGGGCAAAGTCCGGTTTCTCGGGCAGTTGGCGCGCGCCGAGACTTTCGAGCAATTCAGAAAGTGTGCGGCACTGGTCCATCCCAGCCTCCACGATTCGAGTGGGATGGTCTGTATCGAAGCGATGGCGGCCGGATGTCCGGTAATCTGCCTTGACTGCGCCGGGCCGGCGCTGCTGGTGAGCGACGACTCCGGGATCAAGGTTCCCGCCGACAACCCCGAACAGGCGGTCCGCGATCTCGCGACGGCGATGCTGCGACTCGGCCGGAATGACTCGCTGCGGACCCGTATGGCGGCCGCGGCGCAGCGGCGGGTGAAAACTGACTATGTGTCGGAACGAAGGGCTGAAGCGCTTTTCGAACTTTATCAGGAAACGATGGATCTCGGAGCTGAACGATCGCAGGCGCGCCTGCGCGCCGCCCGAAAAGTAGTGATGTCATCCAAATGACCGAGCAGCTATGCAGAAGTGACTACTCTGAACTGTCGCTGAATGGTGCGCCGCGCTTGCAATGACTATAGGAGAGCCTTCGTGATGCGGGGGCGGCTTCGCGTACTGATGTCCGCGTACGCGTGCGAGCCTGAACGCGGTTCGGAGTCCGGCATCGGCTGGAGCTTCGTGCTGGAAGCGGCGCAGTTTCACGAGGTGTGGGTGATAACGCGAACGGCGAATCGAACGGCGATCGAGACCGCCTTGCAGGGCCATCCGCTGGAAAACGTTCGCTGGGTGTTTTTTGACCTTCCGCGGTGGAGCCGGTTCTGGAAAAAAGGCGATCGGGGCGTTCAGCTTTATTACTATCTTTGGCAACTGGCGATCTACGCACGCGCGCGGCGGCTGGAGAACGAGACGCGCTTCGATTTGGTCCATCACGCGACCTTCGGGCGATATTGGTCTCCGAGCCTGCTCGCGTTGCTGCGTGCGCCCTTCGTCTGGGGTCCGCTGGGCGGAGCCGAATCGACACCGCCGGGATTTTCAGGCGATTTTGGCCTGCGCGCGCAAGTCTATGAAGCAGCGCGGAGCATGGCGCGCGGCGTCGAGGAGTTCGATCCCCTGGTGCGCTTGACGGCCCGACGTTGCACGCTCGCCCTGGCAAAAACCGGGCGCACGGCAACTCGCCTCAGGGCGTTCGGCTGTCGAAAAATCAAGCTCTATTCGGACCTGGCACTCAGCTCGGAGCAAGCAGCTGCCCTGGCAGGCCCGAGCGATCGCGACGGCCCGACGTTCAGCCTGCTCAGTTGCGGACGACTGCTGCATTGGAAGGGGTTCAACCTGGGACTCAGGGCGTTTGCTCTGCTGCAACGGGATCTTCCGGCCAGCGAGTATGTAATCGCTGGCGAGGGCCCCGAGCGGCGCCGGCTGCAGCGGTTGGCCACCGATCTGGGAGTTGCGGGCAAGGTCCGGTTTCTCGGGCAGTTGGCGCGCGCCGAGACTTTCGAGCAATTCAGAAAGTGTGCGGCACTGGTCCATCCCAGCCTCCACGACTCGAGTGGGACGGTATGCATCGAAGCGATGGCGGCGGGCTGTCCGGTAGTCTGCCTTGATTGGGCCGGGCCGGCGCTGCTCGTGAACGACGACGCCGGTATCAAGGTTCCGGCCGGCAACCCCGAGCAGGCTGTCCGGGACCTGGCTGCTGCGATGCTGCGGCTGGCACGCTCCGACTCGTTGCGGACGTCCATGGGTGCGGCGGGCCGCTGGCGCGTAAAAAATGAATACGTGTTGGAACAGAAGGCCGCGTCGCTTCACGAGCTGTATCGGGAAGCCGCAGAAACCGGCGGCGGGCGAATACCCGCGGTGACGCGGGCTGCCCGGAAGGTCGCGATGCCATCCAAATGATCACTTCACTACTTACATGTGACTTCGCGCAGGTGCCCGCAGTCACCAGCGCGCGCAAAGCTCTGCGTACGCCGCTTTTCCTGTGTGCATTTCTCGCGCTGGCTATCGCGGTCGGACTGGTGAGCATTCAATGGCCTCTGCCGTTCACAGGCATGCTGATGGTTTACCTTGGCGGCACAGCTCTGGTTGCGATCATCGGCGTTGAGCGCTGCCTTCCTTTCTGCCTTGCACTCATAGTGGTAGGCGAGACGAAGTTTCGCGCGCGCAATGCCGGCGCGCTGCTCGAGGGCAACATCGACTGGGAGGTTGGTTTCGAGCTCGCCTGTTACGGACTCGTGGCGCTCGTGACACTGGGAGCGCTTGCAAAGTTCAAGTGGCAGGACCTGAAGCCTCGAGGGGTGGAATTACCCCTGGCCGCGTATACCCTTTTGGCGGTTCTATCTACGCTTTGGTCCGTCGACTTCCGCCTGAGCGCCGTTCGCTCGCTTCAGCAGGCGATTCTGTTCTCGTACGTGTTTGTGTTGGCCCGAGTGGAAAGACCCGCGAGAGTGCTTGATGTCCTGAGGCAAACGCTGACTGTATATGTGCTGACCGGAGCCGCGCTGGCACTGTTGATTCCGGCTGCCAGCTATAAACCCGTCTTGCACGCGACCGCGCTGCGGTTCTCCTGGTTTGCCGTACATCCCATCGTGGCCGCCGAGGAAACGAGCATGGCTCTAATCCTCTTTGCCGTGGGCGCCCTCTTTGTCCCGGAAAGTAAGACTGTGCCGGGAAAAAAGGGCTGGCGGTATCTGGCCATTGCGGGTCTGATCGGAGTCATCATCGCGACGCGGGCACGGGGACCTCTAGTTGCACTGGCCGGGGCCTTGTCCGTACTTTTCGGATTACGCTACCTGGGGCGAAGCGTTGGCATGTGGTTTGGCGCGCTTTGCTTGGTCGTCTTTCTGGTCTGCACGCTGTGCGATTTCAGCATCGCCGCTGCAGTACAGACTTTGCTCGAATCGCAATCCTCACTGCGCCAATACGTTCTGCGCGGCGAAAGCGCCGGGTATGTGATGGGGCTCGCGGGCCGGATCGGTCTCTGGAAGACGATTTACCGATTCGTCATCAAACGGCCGATCTTCGGCTACGGGTTCGTCGCATCGCGTACACTTTTATTGCAGTGGTTCAAGTGGGCAGGCGAATCACACAACGCGCTCGCGGAATCTCTGCTCAATCTCGGTATCGTCGGTACCGTTCTGCTCTGGGGACCGATGCTTTACGTGGTCGGCGGCTTCTTTATGCCGCGCGTCGAACTTCGCATGCGCGAGCGCTGGGAGGAAATCGCGGTTATCGCCAGCCTGGTCTTTCTTCTGATCATTTCGGTCGACAGCGCCAGCTTTGCAGGTTTCATAACGTACGATCCAATGGTGTTTGCGGTAGCGATGATGCTCCATCAGCGGCTGCGAATTGAACAGATCCGCAATTCTGCAGCAAACCTCGTATCCAGAAACAACCGCGCCATCCGGGCGGGTCGTATGAAAGTGAATCCGCGCGTGGCCGCTGCCCGTGGCGCGGTGAGATGAATCCATGTTGAGCATAGTTACCACAAGTTGGGATGACGGCGACGCCCGGGATCTGCGACTGGCAGAAATGCTGTCGCGCTCAGGCGTCAAGGGTACGTTCTACATTCCAACCCGTTATGCGCCGGCTTCCTCGATGGATATAGGCGCGCAGCGCAGTTTGCTTGCCGCCGGCTTCGAGATTGGATCGCACGGCGTGACGCATGTCCGGCTGGGCGCTTCACCCGATCCGATGCGCGAGCTGACGGATAGCCGTCGACACCTGGAAGACACTCTCGGGCGAGGGGTTTGGTCTTTTTGCTACCCACTCGGCGACTTCAACCCGCGTACCGCCGCAATGGTGCGCCGGGCCGGCTATCTACTGGCGCGCACTACGGTGGGGCTCCGCACCGGCACTCGCTTCAATCGTTTTCAGATGCCCGTTTCGATGCAGTTTTACCCGCACCCGCGTCAGATCCTGCTCCGGCACGAACTGAGGGGCGGAAATCTTCGCGGCATCTCGGCGTGGATGAGAAAGTGGTCGATGAAGTCCCGACCGCTCGCCCTGGCCCGCGTCATGTTCGAAGACGTAGCCGCAAACGGCGGCGTTTTTCATCTGTGGGGACATTCCTGGGAGATCGAGCAGCAAGGATCCTGGCGCGAGCTCGAAGACCTGCTGAAAGTGATCTCGCGCCGGCCTGGAGTTGAGTACTTGAGCAATCTCGACGCTCTAAGCGCGCTGACTAATGAGAATACTGATAATCCACAATAGCTATCAGCAGCGCGGTGGCGAAGATGTCGTCGTGGAGCGGGAGTCGGCGCTTCTGAGATTTTTCGGTCACGAGGTCGTTGAATACCGGCGAACCAATCAGGAGTTCGCGGAGCATAGGCTGGGCGGACTCGCCGCTGCCGGTCGGGGTCTGTGGTCGAATACCAGTTACAGAGAAGTGGTCGAGTTGATCGAGGCCTCACGTCCGGACGTAGCGCACGTGCACAATACGTTCGTGCTGATCTCTCCCTCAGTTTATTACGCGTGCCGTCGGCTCGGCATTCCGGTTGTGCAGACCTTGCACAACTACCGCCTGATCTGCGCGCGCGCAGATCTGTTTCGCGAGAACGCGATCTGCGAGCAATGCCTGGGCCGGAGCATTCCGTGGCCGGCTGTCTGGAACCGCTGCTATCACTCGTCAGCGGCACAGACCGCCGCGGCCGCGGCGATCTACCACGGTCATCGCCTGATGGGCACGTGGTTAAAACTGGTCGACGTCTACGTGACGCCAAGCGAGTTTACGAAGCAAAAGCTCTGCAACCAGGTTTTGCCGCGCGAGCGGGTCGTCGTGAAGCCGAATTTCGTCTTTCCGGACCCGGGCCCGCGCAGTAGCCGGGGATCATACGCGATTTTTGTCGGCAGGCTCTCTCCAGAGAAAAGGATAGTTACGCTTTTGAAGGCGTGGCGGGAGTTCAAGCACTTTCCGATCAAAGTGCTTGGAACGGGCAACTTCGAGAAACAGCTGCACGTGGCTGCCGTGGAAAGTGGCTTGAATAACGTCGAGTTCTGCGGACATCGAAGTCCGTCCGAGGTGTTCGCGGCTCTCAAGGAAGCGGCGTTTCTGGTCTTTCCTTCGGAATGGTACGAAACCTTTGGTTTGGGAATGGTTGAAGCCTACGCCTGCGGTGTTCCAGTTATCGCCTCGCGGCTCGGCGCGATGGCGGAAATTGTGCGGGACGGAGAGAGCGGGCTGCTCTTCGCGCCGGGAGACTCTAACGACTTGGCTGCAAAGATCAACTGGGCGATCGCTCACCCGGACGCAATGGTGGAGATGGGGAAAACGGCACGCAGGCTCTTCGAGGCTCACTACACCGCGGAGAAGAACCACGAATTGCTGATGATGATCTACCGCCGCGCGATCGAGTCGCGGAGCCGCGCTGCCGGAACACGAGTCTTTCTCAGTCCGCCGGCGAGGCGCCTGAGTCCTCGGCGGCAAACGCGATCGGTGAACCGACGTGATGCGCATCCTACACCTGGTGCTGGTGGCTGCGATTGTCAGCGCCGTTGGAGGCGCCAAAAGCGCGTTATCGGAGACGATGACACTTGAGCTCCACGGCAGCGGCGAAACCGTGATTCGAGTACCTGGTTACTCCTCTTCGGCACCTGCCCCAAATCGTGGTCGGGTGCTGTCCGCGCGAACGATCGCAGAAGCCGCGCGTCTGGCGATGGCCGAGAATTCCGCCGGGCGCGCCGCCCGGATTCTGATCGCGCCGGGTGTCTACCGAGAGTCATGCGTGATCGACAGGCCCGGCGCGGGTCCTCTTACTATTGAAGCGGAAGTTCCAGGGTCAGTCGTCATGACCGGCGCAGATGTTTGGCGAGCATGGTCGCCCGTAAGAAGCACGGCGCTTTGGTCCCATCCATGGCCCGACCACTTTCAACCGGTGCCGATACCCGCTGGCTGGGAAAGTCAGGACGTGCAGCCAATTGTGCTCCGGCGCGAAATGGTTTTCGAAGGTGACGATCCCCTGACCCAGGTCCTGACCCGTGAAGAAGCGAGCGCTAGAGCTGGATCTTTTTTTGTGGACGACGATGCTTCAACTTTATACGTGCATCCTCGCTCGTTGTCCTCGGATCCGACACTCAGCGTCGCAATCAGGCCGCAGGTTCTGTCGGTCAGGCGCCGTTCGCAGGTGGTGGTTCGCGGTATCGTGTTCAAGGGCGCGCCGAGCGCGATCCAGAATGGCGCAGTTGAATTGACGGGCGTTACCGACGTGAGCTTCGAAGACTGTCGTTTTGAGCGGAACAGCTGGACCGGACTGACGATCTCGGATGGACGTCACATCTCGATTCGGCGCTGTCGATCCGAGGACAACGGCGGCCCTGGAGTGACTATCTGGCGTACGCGCGGATTGTCGGTCAGCGACCTTGATTTGCGGGCAAACAACTGGCGGGGCGCGGCCGGCAATTTTGTCGGTTGGGCGGTCGCGGGTCTGAAGGCATTGAAGCTCCACGACGCACATTTCGAGCGCCTTCGAGCGATCGGAAACCTGACTCGGGGCCTCTGGTTCGATACCGATTGCTCGGGAATCACTCTGAACAACTGTGCACTGTGCCGAAACCTCACCGACGGTCTCTTTGCGGAGGTGAGCCAGGGTCCGATCAGCGTCAATAATACGATGATCTGCGCCAACGGCGGAGTCGGGCTGTTGGGTTCAGACGCCGCCCAAATCGAGGTCCGCCATAGCCGTCTGTGCGGGAATCGCCGATCGCAGATTGTCGTAAGCGGGCAGCCTTACCGCCCGCGAGAAGCAACGGACTGGGAGACCGGTCAGACTTTCGTGCTCCGCGATCAATCCTGGTCGTGGTTTGATAACTTCATCGGCATATCAGATCCAGGGCAGCTTCTTGTCGACAACCAGGTCGATCGAGGGGTCTGGAACCGGTTCGTGGAAACGCTGCGATCGGATCGCAACGTGTGGTCGGCACCCGCTGAGACGTGTGCCTTTGTCGCAGCCGGCGGAAGCCGCAGCGGACTTCACGGCTGGCAGGAAAGCACCGGCCAGGACGAGCATTCCAAGCTCGCAGATTTGCAGCCCACACGATCGCAATCGAGGAGTGTCGAGACCTACTGCCTCTACGGAACTCCTCAGGATTAGGTGACGCGCGGCCGGGCAGAGACTCAGTCGCGCCCCGACCCGGGAAGTTTCAAAGGACTCGCCGTACCAGGCCCACCAGCGGCGCCGGCGGAAAATAAGGAGATCGTCGGCGATGAACAAAGTTGCGTGCCTGATAATGCTTGCGTGGTCGCTGCTGCCGGGCGCCAGTCTGGCCTTTGGGCAGGTCACCGGATCGCAAATCGACGAAACCAACGTTCAAGTTCAGCTCTACGTTGATCAGTCCAATCCGGCGGCGAGCGACAAAAACCGGGGAACCTCAGCATCACCCTTTATGACCATAAGCGCGGCGGTCGCGCATGCTTCACAGAAGTCGGGCGGCACGAAGATCTGGGTCGGCCCGGGTGTCTATCGCGAATCGGTCGCGCTCACCAACTTCAATCAGGCGAACTCCTATCCGCTGATTCTTCAGGCGATCTCGGCAGGCAACACGACAGTCTCCGGGTCAAACGTTTGGACGGGATGGAGCAAACAATCCAACGGCACATATACGCATTCATGGCCGTACTCGTGGGGCAGTGCTCCCGTTCCTTCGGGTTGGCCTGCGCTCGCCACCATCGTAACTCGCCGAGAGATGATCTTCGTCAACGGACTTCCGCTCAGCCAGGTTCTGACCAAACCGGCGCTGGTTCCCGGAACGTTCTATGTTGTCGACGGTCAATCAGTAACCGTCGACCCCCCGGCCGGCATTCAACTATCTGCCGCACAAGTGGAGGTCGCCGTCCGCTCGGGGCTTTTGCAGACTCCCAACGGTATAAGCAACCTGGTCCTGCGCGGGTTGACTTTCCAGCACGACAATACCCCCGTCAACGGCAATGGAACGGGCGCCGCAAATATCGGCGGCGGAAGCGAGATCCTGGTGGACAGTTGCTCGTTTCGCTACAACAACTGGTCGGGACTGTCGGCCCAGGGTGCGGCGATTACAATCCAGAACAGCTTCGCGGATCACAACGGCGAGAAAGGCATCGATTTATACGAGGTCGCAAACCTCTTGTTCCACGGTAACCAGACCTCGTTCAACAATTGGCGCGGCGGCGCGGGAAGTTTTACCGGTTGGGACGCGGCCGGGACCAAAGCTTGCAGGCTGCACAACGCCCTCATCTCCAACTATGTCTCGGCTTACAATCAAACCGGAGGGCTCTGGTTCGATACCGACGTATCCAATGTCCAGGTCACCAATTCACAACTCTGTTATAACCTGACCAACGGGGTATTTGTCGAAGTCAACGAGGGCCCGATTGCGATCCAGAACAGCCTGATGCTCAAGAACGGCAGCTCTGGGCTCCAACTCTCAAATTCGAAGGCGGTGACTCTAAGCAACAGCGTGGCCTACGCCAACGGGCAGTCGGCGATAATGATCGGCGGAAGTGACAGCCCGGCCAAGGTGATCAACTTCCAGACCGGCGCCGTCTACTCACTCTATTGTCAAGGGATGAGTTTACAGAATAATTCCCTGGTCGGAACTTCCGCCGGGCAGTTTCTCGCCGTCGGCAACCTTTCCTCATCCTGGCCGGCCTTTATCAGCACGCTCAGCTCGAACTTCAACGATTGGTACGACGCTTCGAATCCGACCCCGTTCTGGACGCCGAGTGGCGGTCTCAGCCTGAGACAATGGCAATCGACCACCGGAGAAGACTCTCAGTCTTTGTCGACCGCGCCAAACGTCAGCATCCCGACGACCTGCGGAGTGATGGACTGAGTGCGGTCGATACGGTTGCGGCCGTTTCCGGTCTCTCGTTTGTGTAAGTCTGTGCGATGTAGAGCAGAGTGCCGCCAAACTTCGGCACTCTTTCGAGCAGAGCCTTGCCGATACGAAACGAACCACCGGCCTGGCTCGCGTATGGCTGATGGCACGTGAAAGCCTTCACTACTCGGTAGCCGTGACGTTCGAGCAGCTGCCTCAAGGTTACGGGATTGAAGCACAGGACGTGCTGCCGACCTTCTGTGAAGCTGCCTTTCGCATAACGGAGAAAATTCGGCAGGCCCATCGCATTCGGAGTCGAAACGATCAGCCTGCCGTTGGCCGCGAGCAGCGGTCTGATCCCGTCGAGCATATTGCCGGGATTTGAGACGTGCTCGATAATGTCGGCGGCCACCACCACGTCGAATGAGGCATGCCGGAGGGGTGTGTTCTCAAGGTGTTCGGCGTCGCCGGCGATCGCGTTGAGGAACACCCTTCTGCTGTGCATCTGCGCCAAGGAATCGCGATCCAGATCGACTCCCAGGCAGGTTGAAATTGCGCTGAGCCGGGCATGCAGGGTTTCCGATGCCAGAGCGACCTTTCGGTCGATCGTACAGTCAGTGAAGCCCACGCACCCTAGATGTAAAACACGTTTGCCCTGGCAGTATTCGAGTAGGGCGGCATCACGGTCCAGGTATCGCGCGAGCCGGGAGTGGCCGGAGGCGTCGTCAATACTGCAATCGGCACAGGTCGACGTTTGCAGGCCATCTTGCGGCGGACCGACATCGCGCGCAGGCACAGAATGGCTTCCAAGCAAATACTGTTTCGCGATCAAGGCGACGAAGCGTGGGTTATTAACCAGATATCGCCGCCAGAGGCGACGCGGTTCACTCAGCAGGCGGAACATCCATTCCAGGCCCGACCGCCTCATCCATGGCGGAGCCTGCTTTTTGACCCCGGCGATAAAATCGAATGCTGCGCCGACCCCGACCAGGACTGGAGCACTCAACCGGTTCGTATGCGCCGCCATCCAGCGCTCCTGGGTTGGGGTGCTGAGTCCCACCCACACCAGATCGGGAGCGGCAGCGTTGATGAGCTTGACGACCTCGTCGTCTTCCGCAGGCGTGAGCGGTCGAAACGGCGGGCAATAGTGTCCTACAATTTCAATTCCGGGGTAAAGCTCGCGCAGCCGGCACTCGAGCTTCTCGCCGACTCCCGGCGCTCCGCCGTACACAAAATGACGATAGCCACGTGTCACCGAGCGCTCGCAGACGGCGCGCATGAGCTCTGGACCGTAGACCCGTTCGACATGACGAAACCCTGCCGCGCGGCTTAGCCATACCAGCGGCATCCCGTCCGGCGTAACGAGTCCCGCGTGGTTGTGGATCGCGCGAAGCTCCGCGTCTCTTCGACTCTCCATGACGCCGTGAACGCCTGTGACGCATACGTAGTTCGGCACGCGCTGTGCTACCCACTTGTCAATGGTGTCGAGCGCGATAGCCATATTGATCGCGCTCACCCCGATCCCCAGCACGTTCGATCTGGCTATGCCTGGTTCCACATCCAGCGCCTCGGTTAGAGGTTGATCGGCTTCGGCAACCGGTGCAGTCTCATCCGGCCGCCGCAGGAGTGGATTGAGAGGAATCGATGTGAACACTGACTCCAAGCTGGGATTGCTTGTCGCGTTCGGACGTGGTTTTGCAGAAAACGGGCTTGCTCAGCTCAATCCAGTCCGCGAAGGCGGCGCTCCTGCCAACATCATCTGACACTATTGCCGCCCGCGACGCGAGGTAGGGACCGATCATCGACAACTCACCGAACTTCACGTCGTAGGTCCTGCGGCTGTCGAGCACCGCCAGTCCGATCCGATTCAGCTTCGGCAACAGACGCGGAAGTTCGCGTTTGCTGATGCCGCGATGCAATCGCCAGCGGTCACGAAGCAGATCTGGAACAAGTATGCCGACGTACCGCTCATTTCCCGGCAGGCAAGCCGCCAGCGGCGGCAGATCGATGCTGTGCAATTCTCCGCTGCCATTGGCTGCCAGCGCCTTCAGGATGAATGCTGACGTCACTCCATAGGCCACGCCCGTTTCAAGCACGGCCTGCGGCTTGATCATCCTGCAGAGCGCGTAGGCGAGGCCGGCCAGCCGGCGGTCGGCGTTGTACTGAATCATGAATGGCGGATCGGCAAGCTGCTCGTCGATCGCGCGACGGACTTCCTCGGCGATTTCCGTGTACTGTGGCTCCCGCAGATATTGACCGGCGTCGCTGCCCAATACCGCCGAGAGTCCGCTTAGAACTTCGGGCCACAGTGCGGCGTCCTGCCGCCGAACACTTCCGCGAGCCTGCTGGCGGAAGATCGCATCGCTCGCCTGCATCGCGATGCGATCGTAGAGTTCCATCGGATGGTTCGAGAGCATCTGCAGCGCGACTAACCCTCTCTTTGCTCGACTGGTTTGCATGGTACCCTCGGTTCAGGCTCAGTGGCTTTCGCAACCGGGCGGTGTGCCGACGGATCGCACAAGCGTCGCCAACGACCGCGAAGTTCAGTGTTGTAGCATATACCTACGTATAGTTATATTAGCGCGCGCATAAACACAAGCCTCGCGCCCGGTCCGCGCGCTGGTATTGGACCGAGCGAATAGCGTCGCGACTTTCTTCACAATGAAGGGAAGATTGCAGTTCCGGCCCGGCGGCGGCCGGATTTTCGAGCCGCCGGCTTGTCCTTACCAAAACTCCGTACGCGCCGAAAAAGTCTAGAGTTTTGGGATGGACCGCCGTAGTGTCGCCGGCATGTTTAAGGTCGTGAGTTCGGATTTGCAACTCGCGGACAAATGATGGAAGCCGATTTCACCCCGATCGCGCAATAGCCATCGAATTCGATCTCGTAGGACCAGGCCGATCCTTCGGGCAAGGCAGGCGGCGAGGCGTTGGTAGCGATGGCGCAAGCCACCGACTCGTGGAATGGCGTAACCCGAGCAGAGTTCCAGGCGAAACTACTCCCTCACGCGGGTTGCGTAGCTCGGTTACTGCCAGCAGCGAGCGGGCTTGAAACTGCCGAGCCCGTGGTGAAAGGCTGGGTGCGTATGGGACCGACGCCGCCGCATTACGAACCGACGCTCGAATCGGTCCGGCGACATCCGCTACCGGACTGGTATCAGGACGCGAAGCTCGGGATTTTCGTGCACTGGGGCTTGTACTCCGTACCGGGCTGGGCGGCCTCTCGAAAAGATCCCTTTAGTATCATTGCCGAGGGCGGCTTCGACCGGTACTTCCGCGAGAACCCATACGCGGAATGGTACCTCAACACGTTGAAGTTCGACGATGGACCCACCCGCGCGTACCATGACCGCACCTTCGGTGAGCACTTTGTCTACGAAGACTTCCAGCCCATCTTCGAAAGCGAGGCACGGAAGTGGGTGCCGGAGGACTGGGCGCAGTTGTTTCAGAAGGCGGGTGCAGGCTACGTGGTGCTGACGGCCAAGCACACCGACGGATATCTACTGTGGCCGAGTCAGGTCGGCAATCTGGCGCGCCCGGGCTACCAATCGAAGCGCGATCTGGTGGGTGAGTTCGTGGCGGCGGCGCGGGCGCGGGGTCTGCACGCCGGGCTGTACTACAGCGGGGGCATGGACTGGCTGCTGAACCCGCAACGCATCGACGCGCCCGAGAAGATCTACTCTACGATCCTTGACGGGCCGGAGTACGTCGAATACGCGAATGCGCACTGGCGCGAACTCATCGATCGTTATCGCCCGTCGGTGATGTGGGGCGATATCATGTATCCGCCCGGCGCCAACACACTGGAGTTCTTTTCCGACTACTACAATCGCGTGCAAGACGGCGTGATCAACGATCGCTTCGCCACCCGATTCACCCCGCCGCGACGACCGGGCCTGCAGCCGCCCGGCGTTCACTACGACTTCATCACGCCCGAGTACAGCTCCTTCGACGAGATCCAGACGGAAAAGTGGGAGACCTGTCGCGGGATCAGCAGCTCCTTCGGATACAACCAGGCCGACGACGAAGATAGCTATCTCTCGGCCGGGGCGGTCATCCGGATGCTGATCGATATCGTCAGCAAGAACGGCAACCTTTTGCTCAACGTTGGCCCACGGGCGGACGGCAGCATTCACGAGCTACAGCGCAAATGCCTGCTCGGGCTTGGCGCCTGGATGGACGTGAACGGCGAGGCCATCCGGGGCACCCGCCCCTGGAGTCGCGCCGAGTCAACGACCGCGGAGGGAGTCCCGGTCCGCTTCACCCAGAAGGAAAACGCGCTGTACGTGCTGCTCCTAGACACCCCCCGCGAAATCGAGGTTCGCATTCGGAACCTGCGCGCGGCGGCCGGCGTCGAGGTGTGCTTGCTCGGCGGCGACCAGCGCCTGAAATGGCGCCAGAGTGGCGATGACCTGATCGTCCGTCTTCCCGCGCCGCTTCCCGATCACCCCGCACACGCCTTCAGGATGTCGATCCCGACATAGTGGGTGTGCCTCGATACAAGGGGCGGCGTAATTGGGCCTAGCTGCTGAAACCTCCGAAGGTGTTGGAAAGGCTGGAGTTTCGCGATTGGCGGTGCTGGTATAGATTTCGAGCAATGAGCACTGCGGATTCCATTGTCATCGACTGCGACTCTCACGTGATGGAGCCGCCGGACCTCTGGGAAAAGTACCTCGAGCCGAAGTTTCGCGAGCGCGCCATTCGGATCGTCAAGGATCCCAGCGACGGGCTCGAGGTCCTGATGGTCGATAACCAGCCACTCTTGAAGGGGATGCTGGCGGGACTGGGCGGCGCCAATCAGCCGCGCCAGGAACTTTTTATCCCGGGCCGGCTGGGCTACCTGGACGGATGCCCGCCCGCGAGTTATCTCCCCGCCGAGCGGGTCAAGCTGCTCGACCAATGGGGCGTGAACGCGGGAGTGCTGTTCCCGACAGTGGGGATTCTGTGGGATGTCGCGGACCACGAACTCGCCTCCGCCTACGCGCGCGCTTACAACAACTGGCTCAACGACTTCGCCAGCTCGGTGCGCAGCCGCGTGATTCCGATTGCCCATATAGCGTTGCAGGACGTGGAAGCGGCGCTGGCCGAGCTCAAGCGATGCGTGAAGCTGGGCTTCAAAGGAATCTTCCTGGCGCCGGAAAATATAGGCGGGCGGCGCTTCTCGCATCCTGATTTCGATCCAATTTGGCGTGAGTGCGAGGAAGTCGGCATTCCCGCCTGTCTGCATGTGATCGTGCGCTTCAATCGCCCGCCGGGCATCATCGGACAGTTCTACCAACCCGGTGAGTTCCGCACCGTGTTCGGATTCGCGCTCGGCGGATTCGCGCAGGTCGTGCCGGCCGCGATGACGATGGTGGCCGACGGGTTGTTTGATCGCTTTCCGCGCCTCAAGGTCTTGTGCGTCGAGGCGGGATGTGGTTGGGCGCCCTACATCATGGACCGGATGGATCAGAAGTATGACCTGCTCGGCTGGACCTATCCGACCAGCTTGAAGCCGTCGGATTACTTTCGGCGCAACCTCTGGATGGTCGCGGAGCCCGAGGAGCGGACGATCGGCACGGTGATGGATCTGTTGGGCGAGGATCGCGTGCTATGGGGTTCGGATTTTCCGCACGTCGATTCCAACCTCGAAGCGCCCCATCTGATTCGAAGTGCAATCGCGAATTTGAGTCCTGCGCGGCAGCGCAAATTGCTCGGCGAGAACGCGCGAATCGTTTTCCCGGTATAATTCACGCGTACCGACAGCGTCGCCGCCGACATCTTCGTCGCGCTCGCGGAGGCCGGCCCGGTTGCGATCAGACCGAGTGGCCGCCAAGATGGATACCAAATGGATACTGAAACAGCTTCGGTCGTCGCCAACGCTAGCTAAAATAGTCTTGTAAGCGCGCCCCCTTAGCTCAGATGGATAGAGCACAGGATTCCTAATCCTGGGGTCGTGGGTTCGAATCCCTCAGGGGGCGCCAATAACCTGAATCAGGATTCAGAACGGAAAAGTATCGATCGGGAGCAAAGCGGATCGGCGAGAGGTCGAAGACATGCAGTTCAGATTCACCGCGTTGAGCCCCTTCGAGTTCTTCGCGACCATCGAGCGCTACCACACGATCCAGAACCCGACTTCGATCGAGAAGCTTGACCTGCTCGGCGAATACTGCGGAATCGGCGACGGCGTGAGCATCCTCAACGTCGGATGCGGCAAGGCGTGGCTGCTGCGGCGATGGGCCAGCCGCTGGGCGATTCGCGCCGTCGGCCTCGAAATTAATCCGGCGTTCGCCGCCGAAGCCCGCGCGCAGTCGGTTGCCCAAGGCGTCGATGGGCGAATTCAAATCGTCGAGGGCCCCGCGCTCGCGTACCCCGCGCAACCGTCGAGCTTCGACGTGGTGTTGTGTATCGGCGCATCGTTCGCGCTCGGCGACTTCGAGCGCGCGCTGCCCTGGATGGCGCGCCACGCGCGGCCCGGTGGCATCGTCGCGATCGGCGAGCCGTTCGCCCGTGAGCTGCCCTTTCCGGAACCGACGCGCGCACTGTACGGCACGATGGAGCGATCGCTGGCCGCCACCGTCAAGCGGCTCAAGGCGCACAAGCTGTCGCCGATCGGGCTTATCGAAGCGTCGGTCGACGATTGGGATCGCTACGAGTGCCTGCACTGGCGAGCCGCGCATGCCTGGGCGGCGGAGAATCCCGACCATCCAGACCGCGCGCGAATGATCGACGGCAAGGACATGGCTCACTACCTGGAATTCGGCCGCCGTTACCTGGGCTGGGCGATCTTCGTGGCGATCAACGCCCAGCCCTGATTGCGCGCCGATGATCTCCTGACCGACCGTCTAATGGGCGCGCGCTTCGGGAAAGACGCGCAGGAAGTTCTCCGCGTAAAACCGATCGCGGATCGCGCCGGAACGATCGCCGAGCGACTTTTCGAATCTCGCAATCGGATTGCGGCCACCCTCGGTATGCGGATAGTCGGTCGAGAAGAGGTAAAGCTCCGGATTCGAGCGATCGATCAACGCGCCGACGTCTTCGAATACGAACGGCGTGAACGCCATCTGCTCCGCTTAGCTGTTCGTGACGGCGTGCGCCGAAACTTCGCGATACTCTTGTCAACTTTGCTCCAGTTGCGCACCACCCAGTCGAGCCGTTCGAGCAGCGCCGGCACCCATCCGGCGCCGAGCTCGACGCATGCGCCCTTAAGCCGCGGGAAGCGCTCGAAGACGCCGTCGATCAACATCATCGAGATGAACGTCTCGGGACCCTGATGCAGCACGGCCGCATCTTTAGTACGCAGATTTTCGCCGCCGCCCATCCAGTCCCGCTCGGCGGGCCTGCCGTTGTTCATCCACTCGCGCGCAAGCTGCAGCGGCGAGCCGCCGACGTGCAGCGCAAACGGGATGCCGCCTTCGGCCAGCGTCGCCCAGAAGCGGTCGAATTCGACGTGGCCCGGCGACCGACCGCCGCATGTATGATGCGGCACCCAGACCGCCTTCAGGCCCGCCTTGATCGCGAAATCGAGCTCTTCGAGCGCAAGCTGCGGCTCCTCCAACGGCACGATCGCGACGCCCATCAGGCGCGGATCGTGCGCGCAGAACTCCGCCATGTGGCGGTTGTGCGCGCGGGCGCCGCCGTAGCGCAGCCGCGGCACGATTTTCGCGCTCGGCCAGAACGGCATGTAAACACTATGGGTCGCAAAGACGAGCTGCCTCTTAAAGCCGAGCAGGTCCAGCGCCTGCCCGCGTTCGCGCCCATCAAATGCGCCCAGTGCCTGAATCTCTTTCGAGGTTTCGATCAGCCGATCACCGAGGCTTAAGAGCTCGGCCACGTGCGCCTCGCTATGGCGTCCGCCGCGCGCCACAATCACGGCGACTTCTTCGTCGGTGACCAGCGACGCACTGTAGCTCACCGCCGGCATTTCAGCCCGCAATTCCGGATCTGCGTAGCGTTGCAGGAAGTCCGGCAGCTCCATGACATGGCTGTCGGCGTCGTAAAACGGCCGGCTAGCGGGCGCGTAGGCCATTGATCGATCCTCCGTAGGCGGATTCGCGGGCTAAATGATTTAAGCACTAAGCCGCGAGTGCGAACAGCTTTGCCGATTCGGTAGTGGCCGGTTCTGGAATTGAATGGCCGGCCCAGGCACTGGCCAATGACCGGCGGGACGCCGGTCCTACTTCCGGACGCGTAGCGCCCGCGTCTCGCCGGTGATTATCCGACCTCCGTGCCGGCGCATGCGGTCAAGACCGGCCACTACCGCCGATTCGGTATGGCGACCGGGGCACGCAGGCTTATCGATTTCGGCGTGCCTCGAGTTCATCCAGCGTGCGCGGCCAGTCCTCGTGCATCAGGCGCGAGAGCGCGCGGTCGGCCAGCAGCCGGCCGCCGGTCTGGCAGCGCGCGCAATAGTTGGTCTCATTGCTCGCGTAGCGGATCCGCTGGACCTTTGCGCCGCAGCGCGGACACGGCTTTCCGTAGCGGCCGTGCACCGCCATCTCGGGCCGGAACGCGGTGACCTTTTCGGGGAAATCCGTCGCCCGCTTCGGCGCGCAGGCGATCGATCCATTCGAGCAGCGTCGCGCGGGTCGCGTCGTAGAGCCGGCGGATCTCATCCGCGCCGAGCTTCTGCGTCATCGCGATCGGCGACAGCTGGGCGCGATGCAAAATCTCATCGGAATAGGCATTGCCGATTCCGCTCACGATATGCGGATCGGTGAGAGCGCGTTTGAGCGTGTGATTGGCGGCGCGCAGCGCCGCGGTGAATTGGCCGAGGTCCGCGTCGAGCGGCTCGATTCCGCCGGCGCTCAGCGATTCGAGTCCCGCTTCTCCCGTGACCACGTGCAGCGAAGCGCGATGCTGCGTGCCCGCTTCAGTCATCCAGAGCCAGCCGTGGTCGAATTCCACCGTGAGCAGATTTCTGGCGGCGGTCTTCGGCGCCTTGGTGTCCCAATGCAGCCGGCCCGCGATCTTGAGATGGAGCACGAGCCAGACATCGTCCTCGACTCCGATCGCGATCTGCTTGCCGATGCGCCGCACCGCGCGGACCCGTTTGCCGTGCACCGCGCTCAGCGGAGGGTCGATTGATCGCAGCAGAAACGGCGATCTGACGAGCACGCGGACCAGCACCCGTCCGATGATTCGGGCGCGCAGGGCTTCGATATACACGCTGATGTCGGGCAATTCGGGCATCGTGTTAGATTTAGCGCAACAACTGAGAATCAAACAGGACGCCTATGAACTACTTTCTGGCGAAAACCGAGCCCAGTACCTACTCGATCGATGACCTTGCGCGCGAGCAGCGCACCGCGTGGGACGGCGTGACCAATCCGCAGGCGGTTCGCGCGATCCGCCAGATGAGGCCCGGTGACCGCGTGTTCATCTACCACAGCGGCGGCATTTCCAGCGTGGTCGGAATCGCCGTGATCAAGTCCGAGCCGCGCGACGATCCGCGCAATCCGAAATCGGCGGTGGTCGATCTGGAATTCGCCGGCCGCATCGAGCCACCGGTGACGCTGGCGGAAATCAAGCAATCCAAGCAGTTCGACGATTGGGCACTGGTGCGGCAGGGCCGGCTTTCAACGATGACCGTGCCGGAGAAGTTCGTCGCCTGGCTTCGCGACCGCTGCCCCACCGCAAAGATCTAGTGGTGTCCCGGGATAACCCTGAAGTTCAGGCGAGCGGCGAGCTACTGACGGGTCATCCGATAGGTCCCGCTTCTGGAAGGCCTCGTAGGGCCAGTCGAGAACCTATTCAAGTATGATCAGCATCAGACAATTGAGTTCTTGTTTGAAAACAAATCTGATTGGGAGGCGTGCAATGCGAAGATATCCCAGCAGGAAGCTGAGAAGCGGCAGGCGGACATCAATAAACCTGACGAGACTCTAGAATCGTATGCAGCGAAGTCCGCAAGTGACGACGCCGAGTGCGCGCTATACGGTCTGCACGCGGCGTTGTCGGTGCTCCTCGTTGGCTGGAAATGGAAGTGGGAGTTTTGCGGCGCAGTAGGCATCGGCCAGCGCGTGGGAATCCAATATCTCTTACTGGGAACTGCCAAGTGGCTTCCCTTAACTCTAGCCAAGCTTCAGCAGTGGTTGGTCCACGATCCAGATAGAACGCCGCTTGCGGATCGGCTGAAAGCGCTCTTCAGGCTCTGTGCCAGCCAAGCCGACCCGAGCCGGCCTGAGTATTTTGATTTCATACGCGCGTTTGACGAGTACGATTTCTTCCATATCTTAGGGACGCCTCCCTTTCCGGTGCCGCAGTTCAGACCGCTCTCCGTGGGAAGTCTTCTGATTCGATGCTCAAAAGACGGAATTACCTCAATTGAAGATACTAGAAAGCCCGGCGCGGCAGAGCATCGCGCTCAGTCAGCGGACACCACTCCGGCCCAGCAGAACTCACGAACCGCATCTGGTGAAAACCCGACAGACGCTCTCAGCCGGCTCGAAGCGATGGTTGGACTCGAACGGGTAAAGAGTTCTGTCCGTGAGCTTAAGAGCCTAGTTGAGATAGACGCTGAGCGGCGGAGTGCGGGACTTCGGTCCGCGATTCCTTCTCTGCACGCGGTGTTCGCAGGGAATCCAGGGACAGGTAAAACCACCGTGGCTCGCATCTACGCCCAAGCTCTGGCCGAGTTAGGCTATCTGACCTCGGGCCATCTCATAGAAGCGGATCGTAGCAGCTTGGTGTCGCAGTTCGTGGGCGATACAGCCCATAAGACAACGGAGTTGTTGCAGAAAAGCACCGGTGGGGTTTTGTTCATCGATGAAGCGTACGCGCTAAAGCACAACGATTCCGATGCATTCGGGCAAGAGGCAATCGACACTCTGCTAAAGTTCATGGAGGATCATCGCGAGAACCTGGTCATCGTTCTCGCGGGCTACGACAACGAGATGGCTCAGCTCCTCGAATCCAATCCTGGATTCAAGAGCCGCTTTAATCAATATCTACACTTTGATGACTACAGCGATGACCAACTGGCGACGATAATGACTTCCATGGCCGCAGCACAGGGGTTCACCATAGCGGCCGACAATATCGCGTCGTCGGTGGAGCTGCTTTCCCGGGAGCGCGCCGGGACTAACTTCGGCAACGCGCGCGCTGTGCGCAATGTTCTTGATCAGGCGATACGACGACATGCGGTAAGAGTCGCATCGCTTAAAGCAGCGGGAGTCGTCCACACTCGCGAACAGCTTAGCGTGCTGGAACGCGGAGACCTTCTCGGCGAGGCGGCGGTGGCGAAGACCAGCGCTGAAGACGAACTAAGTGCCCTTACGGGACTAGAGGCTGTGAAGCGTACAATCCGCGAATACAAGAACCAGATCGCAGTCGCGAGGATGCGCGGGCAGGACGCGCGCAATGTCATTCAGCCATACTTTGTGATGCTCGGGAATCCGGGAACCGGGAAGACAACGGTTGCGCGAATCCTCGGCAGAATTTTTAAGGAACTTGGATATTTGCCGAGCGACCACGTCGTTGAAGCGGATCGAGAAGACCTCGTCGCTGGATTCGTGGGCCAAACCGCGATCAAAACGAAAAAAGTCTTGGAACAAGCCTTGGGGGGCACCCTCTTTATAGACGAGGCGTATAGTTTGACCGCCAATCGTGGAGTCGCTGAGGACTTCGGCCGGGAAGCTGTGGATACGCTGCTCAAGTTCATGGAGGATCACCGCGGGCGAATGATCGTAATCGGAGCTGGCTACGACCGCGAGATGCGAGGGTTTCTCAATTCCAACCCCGGACTGCGCTCTCGATTTACGAACATCATCCAATTCTCAGATTATTCCACCGATGACTGCATCCAAATTTTCGCCGGGCTCCTGAACAGTCAAAAGCTCTCAATCCTGGACGAAGCGAAAGCAAATCTCGGGGCGGCTTTCGATGCATTGCGCCGAGCACCCAATTGGTCCAACGGGCGCGACGTTCGGACGTTTCTGGAATTTGTCTTGCGTGCACAGGCGGAACGCGTCATCACCACGGCTGCGCCGCCAAGTGTCATCGCGGAAGCCGACGTTGCGACGGGGCTTCGCGTCTTCCTGGAAAACAAGACTACAGGCGCATCGCTCAGCTGAGGGTCCAACTCGTGCCGTGTCCCGCAGGGCGCGCCATAAGAGACGGTCGAGTGGGATCGGAAAGGGTGGGCGCGCGAGGGATCGTGTGGCGCGCGGCGAGTTTAACCGGCGCATGACAATTGGGCAGGCGAGCGGCGTGCCTACTGCCGGGTCATTGCGGCGCGGGCTTGGGTTTCGGCGTCTGCGGCGGCGTCGCGTTCCTGCGCCGGGGGTAGCTCAAACACGACGCTGCGAATCCGGCCGGCATACTGAAACGGCGCCGAATAGTCTGAATTCACGGGCGCTAGACTGCGGCCCAGATCCATCCCGGTGCTCGATAGCATACGAAGCAGAATTGGGATCCGTCCTTCGCCAGCCGGGACGCCATCGAGGGTGAGCATCGCTCGCGCAGTCAGCTTGTCGAGACGCTCGACTTTCAGGTCGATCTGGTGGCGGCCGGGCGCGAGAACTTGATCCGCCGCGATCACCGCATGGTCGTGGAAGCAGTTGTAGTCGAATTGTACGCGTCCGCGCTTGATATACAGGACGAATCCGCTGTTGAGGCTGCCGCGCGCGACCAACGCGCCGTCGGTATCGGCGCCGGCCGGATGTTCGAGGTCCACGGTCAGTCGTCCATCCCCGGTTCGCGGGCGGGCAGGCGTCCGCGACGATATGCGAAACCGGCGGATAGTAGACGAATCGATTGCGCGAGGTCGGGAAACCCGGCCGCCGCGCCGCACGGAACAGCAGCGCAGCGCCGCGATCATCGAGCGGAAAAACGCCGTGACTTTCCGCCTCGGCTGTCCAAAGCTCGATCATTTCCTTCAGGCGCTGCGGCTCGGCCTGCGCCTGGTCGTCGCACTCGGAGAAGTCCGCGTCGAGGTGATAAAGCTCCCAGCGATCAGCCTCGAATGACGTGCCCGCGTCGTGATGCGTGACCGCCTTCCAGCCGCGATGCCAGATTCCGCGATGGCCCAGCATCTCGAAGTACTGCGTCGAGCGCGAAGTGGCGGCGTCGGGATCGGTCAGCGCTGCGGCGAGGCTGGCGCCATGAATCGGCATCTGTGCCACGCCCGCGACGACCTGCGGCGGCTCGATATGCAGGAAATCAAGCACGGTGGGTGCGAGATCGATCGCGTGGCAGAACTGCCGGCGAATCTGGCCGGGCGCGCCGAGTTTGGCCGGCCAGTGAATGACCAGTGGGTCGCGCACGCCGCCGCCGTGAGTATTCTGTTTATACCATTTCAGCGGCGTATTGCCGGCCTGCGCCCAGCCCCACGGTATATTGCTGTGACTATTGGGGCCGCCGATATCGTCGAGCCGCCTGAGCGCGGCGTCGAGGTCTTCGCGCATCCCGTTGAAGTAGCGCATCTCATCGAGCACGCCGAGCGGACCGCCCTCCTGGCTCGCGCCGTTGTCGGACATCACGATCAGCAGCGTATTGTCGATCAGGTTAAGCTCGCGCAGCGATGCGACCAGCCGTCCGATTTGCTCATCGGTATGGTCGAGCATCGCGGCGAACGCCTCCTGCAGGCGCGCGGCGAAGATTCGCTCCGGCTCGGACAAATCCTGCCACGGACGCACGCCGGGATTGTGCGGCGCGAGCCGCGTGTCGCGCGGGATGATGCCGATCTCCTTCTGGTGCGCGAACCATTGGTCGCGCGCGGCGTCCCATCCGGAATCGAAGCGGCCGCGATACTTTTCGAGGTGGCGGCGGGGCGACTGATGGGGCGAGTGCGTCGCGCCGAAGGCCAGATAGAGGAAGAACGGACGTTCGGGAACTAGCGAGGTCGTGTCGCGAATGTAGCCAATCGAACGATCGACGAGATCCTCGGAGACGTGGTAGCCGTCGGCCGCGCTCCCGGCGGATCGACAAAGTGATTGTCGCAGGTGAGCTCGGGTGCGAATTGGTCGGTTTCGCCCTGCAGGAATCCGTAGTAGCGATCGAAGCCGCGCTGGAGCGGCCAGTTATGATACGGACCGGCGGCGGTGCATTCGGCCATCGGCGCGAGATGCCACTTGCCGGCGGCGAACGTCGCGTAGCCATTGTCGCGCAGGATTTCCGCGAGCGTTGCGGCCGAGCGGGGAATCGCGCCGCGCATGTTCGGAAATCCGGTATCCATGTTGGAAATCGCGCGCATCCCGACCGCATGATGGTTGCGGCCGGTGAGCAGGCAGGCGCGCGAGGGCGAGCAGAGCGCGGTGGTGTGGAAGCCCGTGAAACGCAGCCCGTGCGCCGCCAACTGGTCGACGTTGGGCGTCGCGATCGTCGAGCCGTAGCAGCCGAAGTGCGCAAACCCGGTGTCGTCGAGCACCACGATCACAACGTTGGGCGATCCGGTGGGCAGCTTCTGAGTTGGCCACCAGGGTTTCGACTCGCCGGCCGTGCGTCCAATGACGCCCTGAAACTCTTCGCCTGACGGATGCTTGTACGGCATATCGATGTCTCGCTTGCCTTTGAGGTGGCTATTCGCGAAAAAACTAGGTCGCAGGTTGCGATTGCAGTGGATAGTCCGGTTTCGTGCCCGAGAGCACCGCGAAGATCAGGTTGCGGTAGCTGCACGCGACCTCGATGAAGCCGGCCTCGCGCATCCACGCCAGTTGCTGACCGACGGTTGCCGGCAGATCCTGTTTCATCCGCTCGACCGCGGCGTCGAGTTCGCGCTCGCGCGGCCTTGAGTTCGCGTGCGCGCTTGAGCCACATCTGGCGCGCGCGCTGATCGATCGCGGCCGTCTCGCCGGCGACCTGATCGGCATTGATGAAAACGCCGGCGGGCGTCAGATACTTGAAAACGTCGGCGAACAGATGGCGCTTGCCGCTGTCGGGCAGATGGTAGAGCGCCAGCGCCGACACTACCGCATCGTAGGACTTCGCCGGCGCGGCTGCGGCGAAATCCGCACTCACGAATTTCACGCGCTTGCCCAGCGGCTTCAGGCGCTGGCGCGCGATCAGCAGCATCTCGGGAGTGACGTTGAAGAGGGTCAGCCGCGCTTTTGGGAAGGTCTCGGCGATCATCGCGGACAGGAGGCCGCTGCCGGCGCCGAGATCGAGCACCTCGAAGCGATCAGCGGGTGCGAACGGCAGCAGTTCGAGCGCGGTGCGATAAAAATCGTCGAAGCACGGCACCAGTTTGCGCCGCGCCCGATCGTAATCGTCGCCGCCGGCCGCGACCGCTTTGCGAGCCGCCTTAGCCATCTCGCTTAGCCATCCCGCCAGCCTAGCGATTGTGCCGGCCGCGAGCGAGCGTCCGGAAAGTCCCTACTTGCCGAACGAGGTCGGCATAAGAATGAGATCGCCGTCAACGATCTGATCCGTCAACGTCCGCTGGCGTTCCGGTTCCTGCGGCGTGACGAAACGATCATAACCCAGGTCGATCAGCGCGCTCATCAATCCCGTTCTCGACGTGCCGGCGGCGCGCATTGCAGCGGGATTCAGCTCGATCAACAGAGCCGGCGCAGTAGCGCGGATCAGTTGGCGGGCGCCGGCAAGAAAGGCCAGTTCGCTTCCCTCGATGTCCAGCTTGATAAAGGTGCGCCCCGGCAGGCGCCGCCAATCAACCAGGTCGTCCAGCGGACGCATTGGCACCTTGATAGTCCGATGGCGCGATACCGCCGAGAAACGAGCGAACCGGCCCGCGGACCCGGAGGTTGACAGCGGAATGTAGAATTCGATCTCCTCTGAACGATCGCCGCAAGCGATTTGATGGACCTCGAAGCGCGCCGGGCCGTGGGCCAGCGATCGCCGGAGGAGCCCGGCGAGTCGCGGCTGGGGCTCAATCGCGACCACGAGTCCCCCGTGTCCCACCAGCCCGGATGCGACGATCGAAAATGTCCCGTGGTTTGAGCCGACATCGATGAAGGTGTCGCCCGTTCGCAGGAAATGCCCCAGCACACGCGGCAGGCCCGTCAACTCAGTCGGAACGCGCAGGAAGCGCGGGTCTTGAAGGTCCACGAACACCGTCAGCGCTCCGATTCGCAGCGGGACCGTTCCGTCATTGGCCGCGAAGCGCCGGCTAAACGCAATAATCCCGCGCAGCAACATCTCCGCGCCGATCGGGTCGCGCGACTGTGCGCCGCAATAAGTGGCAAAGAAACGATAAGGCCGCGGCAACTGCCGAACGATCGTGCGATCGGATAACCAGCAGAGCGTGGGCCGCCGATACAGCCACGATCCGGGGCTCTCGCGGAGACTCTCATACAGCAGCCGCGCGCCGGGGATCGCAGCGATGGCCTCGCGGAGCCGTATTCGGAATTGCCGATCGGTGGATGATGACATGGGCTGAGCTTCGTTACATGCTAGCGCATGCCGATCGCGGAAATCGTCTCGGGCGGAGAGAATCCTGCCGGCCGTCTGGACTGGAGGCGCCCGGGACTGGTTCGCTCCTCGTCACTGGGCGACGGCGCGATCGATTTTTCCATCGTGGTCCCGGCGCACAATCGTCCACAACGGTTGAGCCAATGCTTACAGGCCATCGCGATGCTGGCGTATCCGGTGACGCGTTACGAGGTCATCGTGGTCGACGACGGCAGCGCGGCGAGCCTGGAGCCCGTGGTGGTCCCGTTTCTTGGGCGTCTGAACATCACCTTGCTGAGGCAGTCGAATTCCGGGCCGGCCGGGGCGCGAAACGCCGGCGCGGCCGCGGCCCGGGGGCGCTATGTCGTTTTCACAGACGATGACTGTCGCCCCGATCGAGACTGGCTCGGTGCTCTGGCCACGAGGCTGGCGGCGAACCCGCGCTGCGCGGCCGGTGGCAAAACGGTCAACGGGCTGGCCGGAAATCTGTTTTCAAACGCCAGCCAGGTCCTAGTCGAGTATTTTTATCGCTACTGTAATCGCGACGCCGACGATGCCCTCTTTATCGCCTCGAACAACCTCGCCTTTCCGAGGGCGCGCTTCATCGAGGTTGAAGGCTTCGACGCCAGCTTTCCGCTGGCCGCCGCCGAAGACCGCGAGCTATGCTACCGCTGGCGATCACACCACGGCCGTATCCTGTACGCGCCCGATGCGATCATTCATCATTTCCACGCGCTGAACCTGAAGACTTTTCTCGTCCAGCACTTCAACTATGGCCGCGGCGCGCGGATCTTTCACGACGTCAGAAGCCGGCGTAACGAACAGAGCGCGCCAGTCCCGCCGGGATCGTTCTACTTGCCATTGCTCAAGTACGTCTTCGCCCAAGATCGCGGTCTGCGCGGCGTCGCACTCGCGATGTTGGTCGGGCTGTCCCAGGTCGTCATGCCCCTGGGCTATCTGCGCCAGTTGTATCTCGCGCGCAGAAACTCGCGGGGATCAGGATTTGATGGATCGCAGCGACCGCGGCGCAACGCGTGACGCCGGGGCGGGGCTCGCGCAGAGGTGATGAGCCTGGTCCGCAGATTCGCTTATCAATCGAGGGTTCGGGCACTCGATGCGCTCAACCACCCGGTCGTAGTACCCGGCAGGGCCATTGCATTGTTCATGATATCGAACATGCTGCGGCCTTTTCTGCCCGGAGCGTCACTCTCGCTGTTGTGCAGATCTCATCGCGTCCTGTTGTACAGCGGCCCGGGCGCTTCCTTCTCCGCCCGCCTTAGCGCCACGATTCAGCGGACCCTGATTCGAGCCTGCGCGGCCGATGGGCTCATGGAGTCTTTGCCTGCCGATCAAACGGACCCGTCGAGAGTTGACCCGGGGCTTTTCCGGGAAGCTGGTATCGTGCTCAAGGCCCCGCGATGCGAGGACGGGCGCGTCGTAGAGCGAGGCGTGCTCCTGCTCAAGAATACGGAGCGTCTGGATACCTTCCGGCGTTGCGTGGCGATGGCCGCCTTACTCAAGCGCTACACGTTGATTCTGGAGCCGAGTTGGTCGGGCTACGCAAATCCGAAGCTGTTGTCATTCTGCGTTTTCCGGGATCACCCGATTGTCGTGATGTCGCCCTGTCAGGCGGACTATGAATTTCTTGAGCGCCTGAACTCCAATCTGCGGCCGATCGCGGCAGGCGCGAGCGATTGGGTCGACCCGCGGGTCTTCCGTCCGCTCGGGAGGCCGGAGCCGCGATTTGACGCCGTCATGATCGCGCGCTGGACGCTGGTGAAACGCCATCATTTGCTGTTTCCGGCGCTTCACCATATCGCCGATCCTTCCTATCGGGTCGCGCTTGTCGCCAGCAACACCGCAGGCGACACCGATCGGCATGCAATCCTGTCGATGATCGATAAGTATCGCCTCGCGAGCCAGATATCGGTGTTCGAAGACCTCGAAGCGGCCGGAGTCAACGAGATTCTCAACCAATCGAAGGTCAACCTGCTTCTGTCCCGCCAGGAAGGAAGTAACCGCTCGTTGTTCGAGGGATTCTTCGCCGGCGTCCCGGGCCTGGCGTTCTCGAATAACATCGGCATCCCGCTGCCCCATTTTACGGAGCGAACCGGGCGGTTGATCGCTGAGCATGAGCTACCCGGCGCGTTGCTTTATTTTCGGGATCACTGGGGGGAATTCGATCCAAGGCCGTGGGCGCTGGCCAACATCGCACCGGAGGTGACGACGGCCAAGCTGAATCTGATTCTAAGGCAGCTCGCGCAACAGAGACACGAGCCCTGGACGCGGGATATCGTCTGCAAATGCAATCGTCCCGAACTTCTTTATTATCCCGACGAAAGTGACGGTCACGGATTTGCGACCATCGAGGAGCTGGTGAAGCGATACCGCCGCACTTCCGGCGGCCTGGAGATTTCGGTGGGGAAGTCCGGCGTGATCACACCGTGATCGATCGCGCCCACTCGATAGGGAAATGAAAAAGGGCGGGCCGAAGCCCGCCCTGAGGTTTCCTAGTAGCGGTTCCGGCCGCCGCCTCCACCTCCGCCGCCGCGGTTGCCACCGCCGCCGCCGCCGCCGAAGCTCGATTCGCGGGGCTTGGCTTCGTTCACCTTGATGTTTCTGCCCTTGAGCTCCGTATCATTGAACTGCTGTATCGCCTTGGCAGCCTCATCCGAAGTCGCCATCTCGACAAAGCCGAAGCCCTTCGATTGGCCAGAGAACTTGTCGGTGATTACAGCGACACTCTGTACCTGACCTGCCTGGGAAAACAGTTCCTGCAGATCGTCATTGGAAACCGTGTAGGCCAAATTGCCTACGTACAACTTGCTGGGCATCTATTGCCCTCCGTTAAGTATTTGCCGGGAAGCTCTCGAACAGAAAACCCGGGCTGATTCCCGAGTTTAGGTGAAAGGAACAATCCGACCGTTACTGGCATACTTTACTCTTTTCGGCCGGGCGATGAAAGAGCATCCGGTTCAGCGCAATAGGCCGCCATAACGGTCGGCGGGCCGGGGAGAGATCTTCGCGCCTGGCGCCGGTGGTGAAGATAGGGATTTTTCTCACTCAATCCGCGCGCCGTCCTTGAAGGCCGCGATTACGCGACCATAAGCCGCGACGCTCACCCGCTCGACATCGGGCTCTTTGCTCATGCTCACCGCAGCCTCATCGACCTCGCGGCGTCTGGGCGGCAGCGCACAAACCGTGATCTTGCCCGCCTTGTTCGTCACGTAGGCCGTGAACATTCCTGCTTCTCTATGGATGCGAAACTGCCCGGGCTTTTCGATTCGGAGCGCGACGCCGGATCCGGATCTTGAAAATGATCGCGGTCGCACGCGCCGTCCACCGTGCCGGCAGTGTCCCTTTGCTTAATTCGGCAGCGTTGCCGGATTCTTCAATTTCATACGGTCATCATCGTCGGCTTTGCCGGGATTCTTGCCGCAGATCTCGGATACCCAGCGGAACGAGATATCGTCGCTTAGAGAACGGCCCTGAGCATCAACCGCCCAGGTTCTGAAATTGATCGTGTGTTGATGGAACATACGATCGCATTGCCGGCACTTGAACTGCAGCCTTGAGCCTCCCCCTGACACGTTGCTTTCAAGGGTCTTGATTTTCCAATCGTGGCTGCGCCATTTCTCTTGTCTGGTAATCATCCCCCTACTGTATTCCCTTCGCAGTCGATGTGCGAACCGCGTTCTTGAGCGGCGCCACGTACGCAGACGGCAAGGCCGAAACCCGCGCGGATGCTGGCAAATACTCGCATCGCGAAGGCTGATTGATTTGGCGACACGCCGTCTGTGCCGCTAAGATCGCAGCCATGCCCGAGCCGACCGCATCGCAGCCGCCAGAGTCCTGGCTCGAGTCGTCGGTGGCCGCAACCTGGCCCGGCGGCCGGCCCGGAGGAATCACCCGACTGAAGGGCGACGCCTCGATGCGGCAGTTCTGGCGCGTCGCGATCGAAGGCGGCGACGATGCGGCGCCGGCAACTGCGATCGCGGTCGATCTGGGTCCCGATGACCTGCCGCTCTACGCGCGCGCGCTCAGCCTGTATCGCGAGCCGCTCGACGAGCCGCCGTTCCTCAACGTTCACCGTTTCCTCGAATCGATCGGAGCGCCCGCGCCGGCCTTGTATTTCGCCGCGCCGCGCGAGCGGCTGTTGCTGGTCGAAGACGTCGGCGATCGCTCGCTATTTCAGGCGGCGGCCGAAAAACCCGAGCGTGCCGCGGTGCACTACCGCGCGGCGGTCGACGAGCTGCTGCGGCTGCATGTGGAGGGAACCGCGCGACGCGATGAGCGATGCATCGCGTTCGGGGTCAACTATGACCAGCGGCTTTTTGCGTGGGAGCTCGAGCAGTTCATCGAAGTGGGACTCAAGGAAATCGCCAACGGCGCCGATCCGGAGCCATTGAAGCCCGAACTCGCCGACCTGGCTGCGCGGCTCGGCCGCTTGCCGCGCGTTTTTTCCCATCGCGACTACCATGGGAACAATCTCTTCGTGCAAAGCGCGGGCGACGGCGCGATCAGAATTCGCATAATAGATTTTCAGGACGCCCTGATGGCTCCGGCGGCGCAGGACTTGGCCGTGCTGATGACCACCCGCGATACGGCGCGCGTGATCACCCCGGAGATCGAAAGCCGCCTGCTCGATTACTATCTCGCCGGACTGGCGCGCCGACGGGCGTCGAGCCTGGCGCGCGCGGAGTTTGTCGAGGGCTATCGGCTTTGTGTCGTACAGCACGCGATCAAGATGATCGGACGCTTTGTATGGCTCGAGCGGCAGGGCAAGCCGGGCTATACCTCGTACCTGCCGGACCTGGTGGCGCAGGCGGGCCGGATGCTCGCGCGAGCCCGAGACTTTCCGCGCCTGAGGGACGCGCTCGGGGCCGCGCGATGAAGGCGCTGGTGCTCGCGGCGGGACGGGGCGAGCGGCTCAGGCCGTTGACCGACACGACGCCCAAGCCCCTGCTCGAAGTCGGCGGCCGCCCGCTGATTCATTATCCACTCATGATGCTGAAACGGCGCAGTATTACCCAGATCGCAATCAATGTTCATCATCTGGGCGGCCAGATCGAGGCCACGCTAGGAAATGGCAATGAGCTCGGCCTGGATATCCAGTACTCCCCCGAGCCGGTGCTGTTGGGGACCGGCGGACCGCTGCTGGCGTTGCGCGACTATTTGGGCGACGAGACGTTCGTGATCGCCAATTCCGACAGCATCCTCGACCTCGATCTCGCCACGATGGTCGCGCACCATCGCGACCATCGCGCGCTCGCAACGATCGCGCTTTATCGGCCGCCCAATCCCGACTACTACAGCCGGCTCGAAATCGACGGCGAAGGAATGATTCGCCGGATGCGGCTCCTTACGCGCCAGGCCGGCCGCGAATTCGACGACTATCCGGCGGAATTATCAGCCGCGATCGCCGCGTCGCTCGAGTCGTTCATGTATTGCGGGGTATGCGTCTGCGAGCCCGCGGTGCTGGATATGATGCCGGTCGCGGCGCCGTTCGACCTGATGGGCGGAGTGTTCGGGCCGATGGTCGCGAAGGGGCGGCGCGTGACAGGCTACGTGCATCGTGGATACTTCCGCACGGTCGACGACGTCGAAAGTTACGACCGACTCCGCGCCGAGTTTGCAACCAACCCGCCGCGGCTCGGCGACGTCTGAGCGGGACTATTGCCGTGCGACTAAAGGCACTGTGCGGGCAGGCGATCAGCTCACCGTCCGATCGCGCGGGCGAGCGCGAACGCGACGATCATCAGGAGGCCGAATTCCATGTGCAACTGGACGGCGCGGAACAGCGCGACATTAAGCCGCTTCGATTCGGTCTCGCGAAAGACGATCTGCAATTCGTGGCGCGCACGCGGAATCGTAACGAGCACGATCAGCACCGTCCAGGGCAGGATGCCCGCAGCCGCGCCGATTGCCGCTGAGCCATAGGCGGCCACGTCGAGCACCGCCAGTTCGTAGTTCGCGCCGCGGCGGCCGAGGAGCGTGGCCAGCGTGTGCTTGCCGTGCGCGCGGTCGCTCTCGATATCGCGAATGTTGTTGGCGTGCAGAATGCCGGCCACCAGGAAGCCGAGCGGAATCGACGCCCAGACCGCGGCGGCCGCGAAGCGCAGCGCCATCACATAGTACGCGCCAATCACGATCACGGGGCCCATGAAGATGAAGACCGTGATCTCGCCGAGCGCGACGTACGCGAGCGCTACCGGCGCCGCGGTGTAGAAATATCCGGCGGCGACGCTGAATACTCCGATCAGCAGGATGGGCCATCCGCACAGGTAGACCAGCACGAGGCCGAGCGCGGAACCGATCGCAAAAGCTATAATTCCACCCTTGCGGACTTGATCGGCGCTGAGCAGGCCCTGCTGGATCACGAGGCTGGGGCCGAGCGAGTCGAGCGAGTCGGCGCCCTTCAGGTAGTCGTAATAGTCATTGATCAGATTGGTGCCGGCCTGGATGGCGAGCGCGCCGAGCAGCGCGAGGATGAATCGCGCGCCGGAGAAGAATCCATCGCGCCACGCGATCGCTCCGCCGAGCATCACGGGAATTGCCGCGGCGCTGAGCGACGGCGCGCGAATCGCGCGAATCCAGAGCTTGAGCCGCCCGGGCGCGTCGCCGCCAGATCGAGTGAGCGTGGCCGCTTCAGTCATGGCGGCAGAGTCGCCGTCAGGCCAGCACTCGCTGCTCGCGCAAGCGGGCGATCTCGTCGACGCTGTAGCCGAGCACTCCCGACATCACTTCGTCGGTATGTTCGCCGATCTCGGGGCAGGCGCGGTACACGGGCTCAAAGGCGCTGAAGCGCACGGGCAAGCCGGGCACGATACGTTCGCCGCTCTCGCCGTGCTTGAGCTTGACCAGCATGCCCGAGGATTGAAACGCCGGGTCAGCCATAAGCTCGTCGACCCGATAGACCGGGCCGGTGGCCAGGCCGTGCTCGCGCAGCTTCGCAACCAGCGCGTCGCGCTCGAAGCCGCGCGTGCCCGCCGCGATTGCCTCTTCGAGTGCTTCGACGTTTTCCAGGCGCGCGGAGGTCTGCGCGAAGCGCGGATCTTTCGCCAAGCCGGGGACCGCGAGCGCCGCGCACAACGCGCCGAATTCCTCGTCGGTGGCGATTGCGATCGCGATCCATCGATCCTCGCCCGCGACCGGAAACACGCCGTGCGGCGCCATGCACTCGTCGCGATTTCCGATCGGTCCAGAATCGCGCCCGTTCATGAACAAGTCCAGGAAGGCCTCGGGCAGCGACGCGGTCACCGTCTCAGCCATCGAAAGGTCAATATACTGTCCCTCGCCGGTACGGTCGCGATGGTGCAGCGCGGCGAGCAGCACGAAGAGCATTGAAATACCCACCTGGAAATCCGGCCAGGTACCGCCGATTCCGCACGGATAGCCATTTGGATAGCCAGTGAGATGGCAAATTCCGGCAAAAGCCTGCGTGGTCGGACCCCATCCGACGGCGTTCGCGTACGGGCCGGTCTGCCCCAGCGGCGTGCCCGACAGCATGATCAGTCCGGGCCTGAGCGCGCTCAGCGCTTCGTAGCCAAGGCCGAACTTTTTCATGTTGCCGACGGTGAAGTTCTCGGTCACCACGTCGCTCAGCTTGACCAGCCGGCGCGCGATCTCCTGGCCCTCAGGAATGGCGAGATTGAGCGCGACGCTGCGTTTGGAGAGATTGATCGAATGGAACATCCCGCTGCGATTGATCCCGAGCATCCCGTCGGTGCCGCTGACGAAGCGGATGATATCGGGCGCGACGGTGGTTTCGAGTCGAATCACGTCGGCGCCGAGCGCGCCCAGCCAGGCGGTGGTATGCGGGACCGCAAAGATCCATCCGAAGTCCGCGATTCGCACGCCCGTCAACGGCAGTTCATTCATCGATTAAATCCTTGCAACGCAATTCCCGTATCGCGGGGGTCGGCGATCAGATCACTTTCTCCAGTGCGAGCTGCTTCAACTCCGCGTCCGCGAGCTTGAGGCGGCCGCCCAGAATTTCGCGATTGTGCTCGCCCAGGCGCGGCGCGCCGCGCACGATTCGCCACGGCGTGCGATTGAGGGCATAGGGTGCGCCCGGCATCCGGACCTCTTTGGCCACCGGATGGTCGTGCACGACGAAGAAGCCGCGCGCGCGATATTGTTTGTTGTCAGCGACTTCGGCCGGCGAATGGACCGGAAAACACGGGACATGCTCGGCCTGTGCGCGCTCGAAGACCTCCTGCTTGCCGTGGTCGGCGAGCCATCCGAGCAATCCGGCTTCGACCGCGTCGGCGTGGCTCGCGCGATCCCACTGGGTCTTGAAGAGCTCGACTTTCGGCCCACTCGGGATTTCCCATCGCGCGCTTGGTGCCGGGCCAGAAGCGCTCAGGCGTGGGGCTGAAGCTGACCCATCCGTCCTGGCACGGATAGAGCCACGGCAGGCCGGTTTTCTCGCGCTTGAAGAGCTTGTCATAGAACGGCGCGCCCTGGCGATCGTGCGTATAAACGCCAATCGAGGGCCGCGCCATGCTCACCATCGCGAGCCATTGGCTCAAATCGACGTGCTGGCCTTTGCCCGTGCGTTTGCGATGGAACAGCGCGGCCATCGCGGCGCCCGCGGCGGTGAAACCGGCCAGGTAGTCGGCTTGGCGGCCGGCGGGCTTGAGCGGCGGCTCGTTGGGAAGATCGGTCGCCTGATTGATCGGCGTCTCGATGCCAACGAGGCTCATCTGGGTCGCGATCAGATCGCCGCCGCGATAATCGCGATAGGGCGATTCGGCGCCGAAGAAGGTGAGCGACACGACGATCAGCTTCGGGAAGCGGGCGAGGATCGTTTGCCAGTCGATGCCGAGGCGTTCGTTGATCGCGGGCGGGTTGGGATTGAGCAGAATGTCCGCGCCGTCGAGCAGCTTCAGGAGCAGGTCGCGTCCGCGCGGACGCTCGAAATCGAGCGTGACGCCGAGCTTGTTGGTGTTGAGATAGAGATGGAGCCCGCCGGCCTCAGGGTCGGGCAACTCGTCGCGAAACGGGCCGCGGCGCCGCTCCGATGAGCCGACGCGCGGCGGCTCGACCTTGATGACCTCCGCGCCCAGATCGGCGAACGCCTTGCCGGCCATCGCGGCGGCGAAATACGGCATCGGATCGATGCACGGCAGCTCGATCAGCTTCAAGTCGCTGAGCGCCTGCGGCGGATTGGATTCGGGCGCGCGCTCGGCCACCTAGTCCGCCTCGTCCGATTTGAGCCGGTCGAGCAGGTCCAGCAGCTCGCCCATCGAGTGCAGCACAAAGTCGGGTTTGAACTGGGGATGGTCGCGCAGGTGGTCGTAGCTGGCGGAGCCGGTCGCCACCGCGACCGCGGCGCCGAATCCCGCTCCGCTCGAAGCCATGATGTCGCGCGGCTCGTCGCCGACGTACATGCAAGCGTGCGGCAGGATACCCGCCTTGACCGCGGTTTGCTTGAGACTATGGGTTTTGTCGAACGCCCGCAGCGAAGCGGTGGTCTGGGTGACGATCTGATCGAAGTGGGCGGCCAGCCCGACCATCGCGAGTTTCTCCATCAGGCGCCGCGAGTCACCTGGGCGGCTCGTCACGACCGCCAGCGTATAGTCGCGCCGCTTCAGCTCGGCGAGCGTCTCGGCGACGTGCGGCAGCACTTCGAGGCGCTCAGTGCGGTCGACCTCGGCCATGAAATACGCAAACGCGAGCTTGGCGTATTGGGGGCGCAGATGCTCGGGGATGCCGAGCCACATGTCGTTGCGGGCGATCAATTCGTGATAGCGCTCGCGGGTGAGCGGCGGCGTCTGCCCCAATTCATCGAGCGCGCTCTTGGCGGCGATATAGAGCGGGCCGTGGATATCGACCAGCGTGCCGTCGAGATCAAAAAAGATCGCCTTGAATTCGCGCGTGGACAAAGAATCAGGCCTCATGTCCTTTGAAGCTGGTTGGTCTGCTACTTGTCAAGCGCGGGCGCGCCGGGCGGCGTCGCGTAGATCAACTGATATTCGCGCAGTCCGCCGATCACTTTTTTCACGTAGTCGCGAGTCTCATGATAGCCGATATTCTCGACCGATTGATCGTCGTCGCCGGGAAATTTCGAGTTCCAGTTCGCAACCGCATGTTCGCCCGCGTTGTACGCCGCGACCGCGCGGAACTGATCGCCGTCGTACATCCCGAATAGTTGCTTCAAATAGCTACTGCCGAGCTGGACGCTGGTCGCGGGATCGTAGAGGTCCAATTCCTCGCGCGGCGTTCCGGACACGCGCTGCGCCGTCGCCGCCATCAGCTGCATCAGGCCGCGCGCGTCGGAGGAGGAGCGGGCGGCCGGATCAAACAGGCTTTCCTGGCGGGTGAGCGCGAGCAGCAGATAGGGATCGAGGCCGCGTTCGCGGGCGGCCGAATCGATCAGGTCCCAGTAGGCGCGCGGGTAGCGCAAGCGCTCGGCCAGCTCGCGGCTGATCTCGCCCCGCTGTTCCATCCGGACCGACGCCGCGAGCGCGTCATGCCAGGCGTCCGCGTCCTGATAGGCCGCCAGCACGAATCCGCGCAAGGCGGGAATCTCCTGTGCATGCTCTTCAAGGGCCTTCAGTTCCGCAGGTTCCAGCGGCTTGAGCTCGAGCGTCCGCAGCGCCAACACGCGCGTCAGATGAAAGGCGGCGTCGCCCGCGAGCGTCGAGGGCGGTTCGCCCGACGGCTCGGCTACGAGCGCGGCCGGAAAAACCGGGGGCCGGGTGCCGACCCGCGCAGCGGCGAGCGCGGGATAGTAGTTGCTGTCGATACTGATCGCGAGGCGTTGATAGATCGCGCGGGCGGGCTCGGGCTCCCCGCTCTTCTCCAGTGCGCGCGCCCGCCAGTACAAGGTCATATCGCGCTGCGAGCCGTCGGCGAGGCGCGGGTCGATCGCAGCGAACCGGCGCGCCGCGCTCTGATACTCGCCGCCCATGTAGAGCGTGAAGGCGGCGCGGAAGCGCGACTCGGCGGCGGTCTCGCTACCAGGATAGCGCGCGTAAGTTCGCTCGTACTGGGCGCGCGCGGACTCCAGGTCGCCGTCGTCCTCAAAGGTCCGCCCGATCGCGAACATCGCGTCCGGCGCTTGCCCGCTTTCGGGGAACTGGCGCACCAGCCGGCGAAACCAGTCGCGCGCCTGATCGGTATCGTTGGCGTTCCAAGCCATCCGCGCCAGTTTGTCGAGCACCGCCGGCGCATCCGGTCCGCGCGGCGCGACCGCAAGATACGACATCATCGCGCTTTTCGCGCGTGACGGATCGCGATGCAGCGCTGCGCGCGCTTCGATCCACTTGAGCTCGGCGAGCATCATCGGCGACGGCGCGAGCAGGAGCGCCGCGTCGATCTGCGCCAGCGCGCCGTCCGCCTGGCTCTCGGTGAGCAGGAGCCCGGCTTCCGCGCGGCGATAGTCGAGGGTGTTCACGTCGACGATCTCCGGATGCGCCGCCAGCAGGGAGCGTTCCTGCGCGCGGGCGCGCGAGTCGGCCTCGCCGTGCGGGTACCGGTTGCGAATCGTTTCGAGCTGCTCGTAAGCGCCGCGCGGATCGCCGAGGCTCTCGAGCGCCTGCGCGAGCGTCAGCCGCGCGTCCTGTTCGACCTCGTGATTCGCTGTGTCCCCGACGATCCGCGACGCCAGCGCCGACGCGTCGGCGGGGCGGCCGGTCTTGATCTCGATCGCGGCTATCACAAGCTCGGCGTGTTCCACCCACACGCTCTGCGGATAGGTATCGACCAGCCGGCGCAGCGCGGACTCCGCCTCTGCGTCGCGATTGAGAGCCTCATCGGTCAACCCCATATAGTAGAGCGCATAATCTGCGAGGTCGGAATCGCGATCGGCTGCGAAATCGAGAGACTCCGCCGCGAAAGCGAAATCACCGCTGCGAAACGCCTTGTAACCTGCAAGGAAGGCCTGGCCTGGCTCCGACGGAACTTCCTGGGGCGGGGCGTCGGCGCGCGCCGATCGAGCGGGTTGATTGGCCGGGACGGTTGTGGACGTTCGACGCGCATCCGGCCGCGCCAGCCGCGGTCAACAGAATCAGGGCGGCGCATAGCCGGCGATTCGCACCCATCAAGTCTTGGTTATCATCTCTCGGTTATTATCGCGATTCGCCCGCCTCAATTGGCCGTCGGGATCGTTGGATTCGAGTCCCACCACGATCAGACGGACCAGCGCCTTCAGCCGGCGGTGATACGTCGCCGGATCCGGCGCCGTGACTTCGATTCCCCGGCACGCTCCGATCACCAGCTCAGCCATCTCCCGGGAGCGGAGCCCGGCGCGCGCCGGATGGATCTCACCGCGCGCCGCGGCCGTCTCGATGACCTCGCGCACGGTGCCGAGATAGCGCCGGTCGGCTTGCGCGAACAGATCCGCCGACAGGCGGCCCTTGGAATCCATCAGTTCCGCGGCGTGCGGCGAGCGATGCACCGTCTCGAAGTAGAGCCCGAACTTCGCCTCCAGAATCCCGCGCAGACGATCCTCGAAGGAGCCTTCAGCCGCGCGTGCCCGTGCGACTGAAGATTCAACGCGCTCGATCAGGTCAGCGCACAGCGCGCGGAACAGCTCCTCCTTGCTCGTGAAGCTGAGATAGACGCTGCCCTTGGAAACCTCCGCGGCGCGCGCGATATCGTCGATCGAGGTGCGCCGGTACCCGTACTGGCCAAAGAGCTTGAGCGCCGCGTCCAGAATCGCGGCGCGCTTGCCGGCCGGCGCACCTGTGCTCAAGCTCGTCATCCGAGGGCAAGCTGGCGCTGGGGCCGCACGACCATCTCGAAGATGTTCAGCTCGATCGGCTGCGTAACTGCGAAAATCACCGCCCGCGCGATATCGTCGGCGGAAGCGAGGACCATCTTGCCGGCTTCCGCGATTTTATCGAGCGCGTCGGCGGGAAGGGTCATGCCGGGCTTCACATCGATGTCCATGCCGAGCGCCTGCACGATTCCCTTGACCACCTGGGGCGGGAAGTTGCGCGCGAAGTTGGTGGCGACCGCGCCGGGCATGATGTTCACCACCCGGATGCTGTCGTTTTCGAGCTCCTTGCGCAGCGTGGTCGCGATCGAGTTGACCGCCCACTTGGTTGCGCCATACACGCCCGAGGCTTCGGAGCGGCCGGCCACCGAAGAGATATTCACCAGATGGCCGTGCGCCTTGCAGGCCCGCATCGCGTGCACCGCCGCCTGACATCCGACCAGCAACGCGAGCACGTTGGTCTCGAGCATCTCGCGCCAGCGATCGACGTCACCGTCAACGATCGTGCTGGGAAATTCGAGGCCGGCGTTGTTCACCATGATGTCCAGCCGTTTGGTTTCCTTCATCGCGCGATCCACCAGCCCGCGCACTTGCTGGGGGTCGCGCACATCGAGGGCGAGGCCGGCCGCCTTGGCCCCGCTCCTGGTGATTTCGTGTGCCGCCTCGTCGAGCAGGGATTGGGTGCGTCCGGCGAGAAACACATGCGCGCCCGCCGCGCCGAGATGCAGCGCGATCGCGCGCCCGATCCCGCTGGAAGCTCCGGTTACGATCGCGGTCTTGCCGCTAAGCGATTCAGCCATGGGAGGATCTCCTTCTGTGACCGATTGACCAGTTTGAGACAATTGGTCAATCGGTATCATGGCGCTGGTGGTGAGTAAACTGGCAATCACCGGACAGGCGGAGGATCCCCTCACCCGGCGAGCAATTTGCTGACGCAAATGCTCGCCGACCTCTCCCTGGTCAGGGAGAGGTGAAGCCGTCGGTGCGAAATCTCTAATTGCCGAATTGCGAACGAAAGAAAAGGGGCGGCGGGCGCGAGGCGCCCGCCGCCCGTCAGCGGCATCTTGTCGCGTGCGATTACGCGTCGAAGTACAGCGCGAACTCGTACGGATGCGGGCGCAGGCGCACCTGGCTGACTTCCTTGTTCATCTTGTAGTCGATCCAGGTCTCGATCACGTCCTCGGTGAACACGTCGCCCTTGAGCAGGTATTCGTGGTCACGCTTGAGGTTGTCGAGTGCCTCATCCAGCGAGGCCGGCATGCTCGGCACTTCGGCGAGTTCGGCCGGCGTGAGCGCGTAGATGTCCTTATCGAGCGGCTGTCCCGGATCGAGCTTGCGCTGGATTCCGTCCAGCCCCGCCATCAGCATCGCCGTGAACCCGAGGTACGGATTGCAGGTCGGATCGGGGAACCGAACCTCGACGCGCTTGGCCTTCGGCGACGGCGAGTACATCGGGATACGCGCCGCGGCCGAGCGGTTGCGGCTCGAATATGCCAGATTGATCGGCGCCTCGAAGCCGGGTACCAGCCGGCGATAGGAGTTGGTCCCCGGATTGGTGAACGCCGCAATTGAGCGCGCGTGATGCAGCACGCCGGCGATGTAATGCATCCCAGCTCGGAGAAGCCGGCATAGCCATTGCCCGCGAACAGCGGCGTGTCGCCCTTCCAGATGCTCTGATGGCAATGCATGCCAGAGCCGTTGTCGCCGAAAATCGGCTTGGGCATGAAGGTCACGGTCATGCCGTGACGGATGGCGACGTTGCTGCAGATGTATTTGTACCAAGTCAGCCAGTCGGCCATCTTGGTCAGGGTCTTGAAGCGCATGTCGATTTCGGCCTGGCCGGCGGTCGCGACTTCGTGATGCTGCTTCTCGACCGATGATCCCGACCTGCTCCATCGTCCGCACCATCTCGGTGCGAATGTCCTGCAGGCTGTCATTGGGCGGTACCGGGAAGTAGCCTTCCTTGTAGCGCGGCTTGTAACCCAGGTTGTGGCCTTCCTTGCCGCTATTCCAGAACCCTTCTTCGGAGTCGATGAAGAAATAGCTGGAGTGCTGATTGGTGTCGTAGCGGATGCCGTTGAAGATGAAGAATTCGGGCTCGGGGCCGAAGTAGACAGCGTCGCCGACGCCGGTCGACTTCACATAGGCCTCGGCCTTGCGCGAGATGTTGCGCGGGTCGCGGGAATATTCCGCCCGCGTGATCGGATCCTGAATGTTGCAGGTCAGCGAGAGCGTGGGTTCTTTGCAGAACGGATCGAGCACCGCGGTATCAGGATCGGGAATCACCAGCATGTCGCTGGCGTCGATCGCTTGCCATCCGCGGATCGACGAGCCGTCAAATCCCAGTCCCTCTTCGAATGGCGCCTCGTCCTTGAATTCACTGATCGGCGCAGCTGAAGTGCTGCCATTGGCCCAGCAGGTCGACGAACTTGATGTCGACCATGACTGCGCCCTTGTCCTTGATCATTTGGAGAACTTGTTTCGGAGTCATCGGAACGGTAACCCTCCTCGCCGCTCTAATGGGGCGGCATTCCGTACGCTTAAAATTTCAGGATTACGCTGAAAATCGCTGTCCGGTCCGCTCTATAGAAACCGCGACTTCAACGCTATCCTTCGCACTATCAACTGTCGATCGTCAACGCTTTCTCTCACGAAAAAGCCCTCGCTGCAAACGCCTCTCGGCTAGGCACCTGCCGCCTCCTTGCTCAGCAAATTGAGAAGGTTGTCCGCGTGCCAGTTCGGCCTTCATTGCAAATTGAAACGCTCCTCTGGATTATCCTTCAACACTATGCAAAAGAGATGCACAGCGCCGCGCGGCAACCAAGCCGCTCACCACTCAGAGAGAGCCAAAAAAAGCGGCGGACCCGGTCCGATAGCCGCGGTCCGCCGCGTGAGCAGTCTGACAACCAGCGTCTAGAAACAATAGATCGCTGCGGCCAGTACAGTATCCTGGCCGGTATAAGTGTGTGAAGGGAAATCCGCTGGGCTGTGTGGGTTGCACCGAATCATCGCTGCAGTAGAACGGATGGGCGTTCGAAGCGTCGTGACGATACTCCAGCCGCGCCAGCAATCCGGTAACCAACGGAACCTTGTAATTGAGCGTCTCGGTGACTTCGAACAGTGTCTGGCGCAGTCCGCTTCGCACCCCTTCGCCATCGCGGAACCATTCGAAGCGGGTCGCAAACTCGACGTTGTCGTTCAAATCGTAGACCGATAGCCGGCGAATCCCTGCCAGGTCGGCCTGGGGGTTGAATTGACCCTAGGCGCTACTCGGCCGGGAATCGAATTGCCGTAAGAAGTCGGCAACTGCGTACCGAGATCGGCCCGATTTCATGGCATAGAGGTACTCGCCGATTAGCTGCAGGCCTTCTGAGCGGGGTCTTCCAGGTCAGGATCGGGTCGATTGCTCCGAGCTTGGAGTTGCTCTGATCCTGCTGGTTCGGACCATAGGTGCCATTGAGCAGGAACGAGATCGAATCAGTCGGCGTCACCGACAACTCGCCTTCCATGCTCTTGCCCTCGTTGCGCGCCGAGGATCATCCCAACCGTTGTTCACTCCCATGGTCAGGCCGAACATGGAGTTGAACGAGTACTGCGCCCGAACCCCGGTATGAGTGAGCGGCTCACCCAAAGTGTACAGAAAGCCGCGCGACTCGTTGAAATTGGTGTTGTTGTACACTGGAACGACTTCTTCGCCCAGCAGGGTCACGAATTTGCCGGCCTGCATATTGATCCCCGTGCCCAGCGGGAAGGTATAGGTCAGGTAGGCCTGGGTGGGATCGAATTCCTCGGTTGACTGCGGAGTCGACGAGTTCGAATAGTGGGTCGACGCCCACAGCACCTCGGCAGTCTTGCCGAAATTCAGATCGGTCACGAAACCCACCCCGCCGTCAGCGGTCGATCGATATGAAGGTTGAATTGCTGAAGGTTGAAGCTGTTGGCGTCTTCGTCAAACTCCCGCAATTGCGTGTGACCGAGCCCGAGACCACTCAGTGATGCGGCCTGTGGTGAAATTGGGCTGGTTAAAGTTGTAGTCGTAAGTGGCATCGACCAAGCCATGGATATGGACGCCGAGATTGTCCGACAGGTTTTTCCTAACGTCTCCCAAGTCATGCTCGACCTGCGCGACATGCTCGCCGATGGTCTCGGGCGCGGTGTTGGCAGGCGGCGGCGACAACGTAATTGCCTGCTGCAACTGCTTGACCGCGCTGGTGTTCTGGACTGTCCGAGTGCGCAGGTTGGTTACGTCGGCGCTGAGTGCATCAGCTCGTCTACCGGCGTCGCGGTTGGGGCGGCCGTCACGGCCGTCGTCGTATAAGTGCGCCGCAGTGGCTTTATGGTGTGTTCTTCGGCTACTTCGGCGGAGCAGCGCCCGCGTCCTGCGCGCTAAGCCCGGCCGCTTGGAGATGACCATAAGAGCATGACCAAGACGGCGAATCGCCCGACGGCTAAATCGAATCGTCCTGATCCTCGTCACTACTACCTCCTTCAAGCGCGCCATCCAGCCGCGTCACGGTGATTCCCCCATTCCCCGGAGGGAAAAGTCCCGTCCGGTCCGAATCAGGATTCGACCGAATTGTTCATGCGCTCCGGCTCAATTAATACCTGCGTCTCCGTGACCCGGACCCTCCGATGGCGCCCGACGAAGAGCAACTGCCGTTTCATTACTCAGTAATGTTGCGCGCCTGCGCTTTTATATCTGCCAATTGCAAGCGAATCGCCCAGACGATCGGCAACTTGTTCCCGCCGCTTCATGATCGCGAAGGCAGAATTTCCCCGGAGTGTGGAACCACATGTAAGTCGGCTGTAGGCGATACTTGCCTCTGCCCGGCCTCCCCCACGGCACCTGGGCTACCGAGTCGTGAGCGGGTTTCTCAATAGGGGACGCCTCGAACCGGCGATCCCGGTCAGCAAAACACGGATGGATGGTGCGCGATGGATTTCGAACTGACCACAGCCCAGCAGGAGATCGTCCGCCAGGTTAGGGTCCTTTGCCAGCGCTTTCCCGATGAATACTGGCGGGAGAAGGACGCCGCCCACGGCTTTCCTCACGAGTTCCATCACGCCATCGCCGCAAGCCGGCTATCTTGGCGTCGCGATTCCTGAAGAATATGGCGGCAGCGGTCTGGGGATCACCGAGGCGGCGCTGGTGATGGGGGAGGTGGCGGCGTCCGGCCGGGGCGATGAACGCTGCTAGCGCCATCCATCTGACGATCTTCGGGATGAGCCCGGTTATCGATCACGGCAGCGAGGAAATCAAACGCCGTTATCTGCCGCGCCGTAGCGGGGCGAACTGCACTGTTCGTTCGCCGTAACCGAACCGGACGCCGGCAATGACATTACACATATAAAGACCAGTGCGCGCCGCGAAGGTGACTGTTACGTCATCAACGGCCGCAAGGTCTTCACTACCAAGGCCCAGGAAGCCGACAAGATGTTGCTGCTGACCCGGACCACGCCGATTGATCAGGTGGCCAAGAAGACTGACGGGATGAGCCTGTTCTTGGCCGACATTGACCGGTCCGCCGTCGAGGTCCGCGAACTTAAAAAGATGGGACGTCACGCGGTCGACACCAACATGCTGTTCATCGACAACCTCAAGGTCCCGCCAGCGATCTGGTCGGCGAGGAGGGCCGCGGCTTTTACTGTCTGCTCGACGGGCTCAATCCGGAGCGGATCCTGGTGGCCGCCGAAGCGATCGGCATTGGGCGCGTAGCGCTGAACCGCGCGGTTGGCTACGCCAACGAACGAGTCGTGTTCGGACGCCCGATCGGGCAGAACCAGGCAATCGCTCATCCGCTGGCCGATTGCTACTCCAAGTTGGAGGCCGCCGAGATGCTGGTGATGAAGGCGGCGTGGCTGTTCGATCGGCGCAGCCGTGCGGCCCCGAAGCGAATATGGCCAAACTGCGAGCCGCGGAGGCGGGCTTCGAAGCTTGCGACCGTGCGGTCCAGACCTTGGGCGGTTATGGATATATGGCGGAATACGACGTGGAGCGTTATTTCCGCGAATGTAGCATGCTGAAGATTGCGCCGGTGTCGCAGGAGATGGTGCTCAACTAGCTCAGTGAGCACGTGTTGGGTTTGCCACGCTCGTATTAGTCACGATGGCGGAGGCGATCGCACCGGCGCCGGCGCGGCGGAGACGGAGGGTGGGCGGCGGATTGATCTTCGTGGGCGCGATCCTCTTCGCCGTAATGGTCTTGCGCATGCTCGCGCATGTCGAACCGATCGAAGTCGTCAACAGCCGGATGGATCGCGCCGGCGCCGAAGTCGCGGTCGAAGGGCTGATCAAGAATACCGGTTCCGATTCGGACGCGGTCAGTATCGAGGTTCGCTATTTCGACGGCGAGGGCCGTAAGCTGGCCGAGGACCGCGTTCCGCTCGCCCCGCTGGCGAGCGGGGCCGAGACCGGCTTCAAGAGTCGGTTGCGCCGGCTCGACGACGTGCGCGACTTCACCATCTATATCGATCGCGGGCGCAATCCTTACGGCAATTGACGCCGGCCGCTTATACCCGATCTGAATCAATCCCGGCCGGTCCCCGCATCAGCCATCCACAGGTTATCAACAAGCCATCCATAACTCTCCCAAGCGGGAGCATCTTGCGCCAACTTGGCGGACGCTGCGTGCAGGATCTTCGGCATGAAACCCGCGTTGCTGCCTTTTTGGCGGCCAACGCACGCTTGCGGGAGTGCAAACGGGTAGCGAAAACGGCCCCTGAGTTCACCGTCACGCTGGGCCGGGGATTGCGCTTTCAGGCCCGATTACAGGCCTCCAATGCACTCTGCGCGCAGTGTGCCGGATCGGAACGATGTGATCCCCTTCACGATTGTACTTTTTGTATGAAGACCCGAGGAACCGGCCGCGTGGCGCGCGGCCGCCTGGGCGCGGAGTGTTTCTTAACCGGACAGTTTGTCGGCTGTTGCCTTCGTGTTGCGGCAATGCTACATGCTGTACGTAGAGAGGGAGCCGGGACGCGCTGGCGGCGCATTCCCGGGGAAAGCACAGACCAAGCCAGGTGCGCCAAGGGGATTTTAGGAGGGAAAAGTTATGGCTAAGGGGAAGGAACGTAATTTTGGCGTGGTTATTCGCGAGCGCCGGCGGCAGCTCGATCTGACCCAGGAAGAAGTCGCCCGCCGTATCAAGACTTCCACTCCGTACGTCGGGCATCTAGAGTCCGGCAAACGCCATCCTTCGGACAAGGTCCTTACCCGGCTTGCGGACGTGCTGTTGCTCGATCGCCGCGAGCTGTTCTTTTTGGCCAATCCGCAGGCCGCCGATCTGGTGAAGAACCAGGAACAAAAAGACACCAAGTCGGCATGGGCCGAGTTCCGCGCCGATAGCCGGCTGCGTCGCATTCATGGGATCTCCGAGCCGGAGATGGAGGCGCTGTCGCGCGTCGCGCTGATGGGCGACGTGCGCAGCAAGCACGACTTCATCTACATTCTGAATACGATTCGGCAGGCCCTGGGCCGCTGAGCCGCGGCCTCGCCGCTGCGCGCCGCTTACGGCGTGCAGCGATCGGCCGTGACATAAGATGACCAGCGCGATGGATTCGGCGTAGCCGCCGAATCCATCGCGTCGGCGCCGATTCGATCCCGCTCGCCAAAGCGGGCGCGCAGGCATAAGCTCGCGCCTCGATTATGGGCGAGCTTGCCGATACCGTCGCGCCTGCCGAGCGCGCACGCGGATGGCCGCGCCGCTACACGGTCATCGGGCTGTTCGCGCTCGCGACGGTCCTCTGTTACGTCGACCGGGTCAGCATCTCGGTCGCGATCATCCCGCTCGCCCGCGAGAAACATTACGACGCCGCCGCGCAGGGGCTCGTGCTGTCCGCCTTTTTCTGGGGCTACCTGTGGCCGCAGCTCGCCGGCGGATGGATGGCCGATCGCTACGGCGGCAAGCGCGTGCTCGCGCTGGGCGTCGCGGTCTGGTCGGCCGCGACCTTTGTGACGCCGCTGGCCAGCGCCTCCTTCGCGGCGCTGCTGGGCGTGCGCGTCGTGCTCGGCCTGGGCGAGGGCTTCAACTTTCCCGCGATTCACAGCCTGGCCTCGCGATGGACCCCGCTTTCCGAGCGCGCGCGGGCGGTCGCGATGAATTTCAGCGGGATGTTTCTCGGTACGGTGATCGCGTTTCTCGCCAGTCCGGTGATTATCGTGGCGTTCGGCTGGCGCGCGTTGTTCTACATCTCCGGCGCGCTGGGCGCGGTATGGCTGGCGCTCTGGATAGCGAAAGCCGGCGACCGTCCGGAGACCTCGCCTGACGTGAGCGCCGCGGAGCTCGCCACGATTCTCGCCGGACGCCCCCCGGCCTCTCACGTCGAGAACGTACCCTGGGCAAAAATCTTCCGCGAAAAAGCCCTGTGGGCGATCGTGCTCGCGCACGTCGGCCACAATTGGGGTTTCAACATCCTGCTGCTCTGGCTGCCGACTTACCTCCATCGGATCTTCGGCGTGTCGCTGCCGCGCGTCGGCGGGCTGGCCCTGATTCCGTGGCTGGTGACATTCGCGGCGAGCAACGCCGGCGGATGGCTCGCCGATCGGCTCACCGCACGCGGCCTGCGCACGACCACGGTGCGCAAGCTGATTCAGACCGCGGCGTTCACGATCGGCGCCGTGCCGCTCCTGATCCTCCCGGCCGCCCGCTCATCAGGTACAGCGATCGCGCTGGTCGCGATCTCCGCCGCCGGCAACTCGCTCGGGCTGGCAGCCTTCGGCGTCAACCACCTCGATATCGGCCCGCGCTACGCCGGCGTCCTGATGGGCATCTCGAACACGATCGCCACGCTGCCGGGAATAATCGGCGTAGCCGCCGCCGGCTTCATCCTCCAGGCCACCGGCTCCTTCACCGCGGTCTTCTACCTAACCGCCGCAATCTACCTCCTCTGCGCCCTCGGCTATCTACGCTGGTCCACCGGCGACCAAAAGCTTTAGCCCGAAGAAATGTGTTCGGGAGTATGTACCTGACGCAATCAGGTGGGATCAGACGGGATGCGGGTGAGATCGCGCGGGATAAGCTGAGCTACTGCGGCTTGCGCGGGTCGGGCTTCAGGATACCGGCCTTGCGGAGCGCGTCCTTGAATTCCTGCTTGATCTGTTCCTTGGACTTGCCGCCCGTGGAGACAATGACCGCGCGCTTCGGCGGTTTCTTTTCGGTCTCTGGCATTTGAAACTACGCCGATTTCTTCCGGCGTCGAGGTTCCGGTTTCGGCCAGCCGCCGGGCGGCTTTTTCACTTGCATCGCCTTCGAGACGGCATCTCTCCAGTTGCCTTCGATTTTCAGAACGTCCGGCGCGGGTCCGGGCGGCTTGCGGGCCTTTTGTGGGGTCTTTTTCATCTGGCCTCGATCGTGTCAGGCTTGGCGGGATGCCCGACGAGCCACTGGCAAAGCTCTACGATCAACTTCGGGATTCAGCAACCGCCGACCTGAAGTCGGCAGCCGTTGCGGGCAAACTGGCCTCGCTCTGCGAGCTATCCCTGAAATTCGTTCTCCGCACTGCCGAATTCGTAGACTTGGTGTCGAACGTGCCGGGAAAAACCTACGCGATGGCACGGTTGAAGAAAGGCAGCCGCTCATCAAGGCCGATAAACAAGGCATTGTTCGACCCCAAAATCGCCCGTTCAGAAATAGGCTCCGTCCTGAACGGGGGCACCACGACAATTGGCGAAGAACGGCTCGGACAGCTTCTTTACACGCTCGCGATGAGTTATTGCTTGGCCGTCGATCTGGTATCGGTTGGCAACAAGAAATCGCCCGGGACGTTCTTCGAGATTTTCGTCGGCCATCTGGCCGCGCGTCGGTTCAAGGCGAACCCGGCGCGCCAAATCGCGATCCCGTCGCTCGAAATCGAAAATACCCTCCCAACCGATTTCATTTTCGATCTCGGTCCGAACAAATCGAAAATACACATGCCCGTCAAGATTTCCACTCGGGAGCGCGTCGTTCAAGCATGGGCTCATCAGAAAGTGCTCGAAGGTGTTCACGGCGCAGGGCGTTTCCGGGGAGTGTTGGTGATCTTGACCGAAACCAATAAGCAGAAAGAAAAGTCCGTGGTTGAGGTCTGCCTTCCCGGTCAGTGGGCAGCATATCAAATGTATATTGCCCCAATGCATCGCGTGTACTATTTCGATGTACCGAAAAGGTACGAGCCACTGAGAGATAACTTTCCGCACATTCAGATTTGGCCGTTCTCGCGCTTCTTTCGTGAGTATTCCCAGCTAGGAAACCCGAGGAATGACTAGATCCCAGCCCATCGCTGCTTTCCGCCGCGCTTCCAGAACACGATGAAGTAGGAATGATTCTTCCGGGCGTGGACCTGCTTAGCGATCCGGCTTACGCCGGGCTTGTTGCGGCGCAACAAGACGAACAGGTCTTCGACACAGAATCCCAGCGTTTCATAATGGTTGATGATTTCGACGTGGCTCAAGCGTTGCTGATTTGCGCACACTTCGTCTTGGCATTTTACGATGAAAACGCCGTGCTCTTTCAGAACGCGATGGACTTCCTTGGCCGTCTCAAAGTACATCGAGGACCGCTTCATGGTATTTTTTGCCCGAAGCCGCACCGTTGTTCCGATAATACTGCTCAAAATTCTGATGCCCGACGTGCGCCGTGCCACCGGGCGTGTGCATGTATGGCGGATCGAAGACGACGCAATCAATTGAGCCGTCATGGTAAGGCAGCTTTCGACAGTCCGTCCCTGTGGAAAGGTCACTTGTCCGCAGTCGATAGCTTTTGCGGTCCACGCCCTTCCAGAAGATGCCCTGACCATAAGTAATATCCGCGACGGTGCTGCCAGGGGCCACGTAGAGTGAGAGGATTTGCGGGAACAACTCATCATTCGTGCCTTGCATCGCGGAGAAAACTAGCTCGTTCGAGGGTTTGCCGTTGCGAACGCGCCGACTGGTTTTCCGCCGTGGTAGCTGAACAACGCTGGCTAAATTCAGACTGTGCTGTATGCCCATCAGAATGGCCTGCCTTGCGCCGGAGTCGGCGGGAGCGCCGCCACTGGCGCACGATACCGCAACCGCTTCCCCTCGCCGCTCCGAATCGCAAGCTCGGTGCGTGCGCCGTCGTCTATCTTGCGCGCATTCCAGCGGAAATCAAACTCTGCGGCGTACCGATGCAGGTGTTTACGGCTCACGTTGTGGAAAGTTCCGTAGATGCCGCGCTTGAGCAGCGCTCTACCAGCGAGACAACCGGGGTCTTCCGATTGAGCCAGCCCTTCGCACGTCCTTGATGCGCCTGTTTGCTGCGCGGCCTGCCGCCGACATAAACTTCGTCGGCTTCCACGATTCCGCTCAGCTTCGGCTGTGCGGAGTAGTCTTCCTGCATGGCGAAAACGAACCCGGTGCATCATGAATAGCGCCGATTTGTAGCTCAGCCCGGTCATGCGCTGAATCTGCCTCGATGAGACGCCTTTTTTCGACGCGGCCCCGGCCCAAAACGCATATGCCCAATGGCGCAGCGGAATCAGGCTCTCTTCGAGCACCGTGCCGACGCGAACAGTAAACTGTCTCTTGCAGCCCCGGCACAGCCAGAGGAAGCGCCTGTTGCGCAGTCCGGTCTTGCGATCGGTCATTTTGTAAACGTCGGTATCACTGCAACGCGGGCAGCACGGCCCGGCCTTGCCCCAGCGCCGCGTCTCGAAAAACTCGACCGCCGCAAGCTCACTGGCGCACGCTTTTGGCAACGCGGCCACGCTCTCCGATTTCGCCGCTCCAACTTTTCCGTGTCCCTTAGCCATGAGTTCAATATATCCTATCTTCGTATTTGCATCAAGTCCGAAGATAGTCGCGACGGCGGGAATCGAACCCGCACGGACATTTACGCCCACCGCTCTCTCTCATCGACCGCGCAATATGGGTCGCATGCCATCAGATGCCTGCGAACGGATTGAGCCGAACTAGTAGCTGGATTGCGGAATTGCGTCAGGCACACACTCCCGAATGTATTAGAGGCGGCTTGCAAACGCGAAGCTTCCGCCCAGTTTTGAGTCCAAAAGGCTTCCCACGCGACCACAACGGCTCAAGTCTGCGGCGCACGGCAGCCGGGCCCTCAAGTCCCCTGACACCTTATCCCCGGTTGCCGGACTACATACACTTACTGAGGCCCGGCCTACTGACGTCCGAACACGGAATCGGCGTCGGAGCCGGCATCGGTGTCGGTAGGCCTGGCCTCGGTACTGAAGGCGGCGTGACCGGCGGCTGTTGCTTGACGAGCGCCAGGAATTGCTCGCTCGCGGTATCGAGCATCTGTTGCGCCGTTGGGCCATCGCTATCGAGAGGGGGCGTAGGCGCTTGGCATGCGCCCGGATCCGACGGAATGGGGGTCGGCATAGCACTTGGGTTGCCCGTAATCTCAACTGTCTTACAGTTGGCCAAGCCGTCCGCGTATAGAATGTCTCCGTCCCAGACCTGAAGTACATTCATCGGCGTGTTGGCATAATCGAAATTCGGGGCATATCCGTCGAGATTGGTCCCGACGAGGTCCACGACGTCAGAGCCGGACAACGGGGGATTGCTCGCGTAGATGTAGGTGTAGGTGTCTCCGTAGAACGTGCCATCAAAGTAATGTGCGAGGACATTGTAGAGCGCTTGCTCAGGCGTGAGCCCCGAGCACGTCCCGGGGGGTAATTGCGCGCAACCTTCGGTCTGGGTGGTACTTGCCTTAGCAAAGGGGCTGCCAAACTGCAGCCCGGCCAGCATTTGTGACATATCGTCCGAAGTGTCGAGCAAAGGTGTCTTGCCGCCGTAAGTGTCAGCCGCCAACCACTGTACGCCCCAGATTCCCAAATCAACAAAGCTTTCAGATGCGCTCAGCTCAGCTTCCTGGGTCTCTTTGCTGTTTTTTCCCCCAACCGTCGGATTCACGAAGTAATATAAGACCTGTGTGACAGCCGCGCACGTCGGGTTCGCATTGGCCCCAGGTGGTGATCCGCTGCAATCCTCGTCAAAGCCAGGTGCCGGGCTGGTAAGGGACGCCTCCGCGGGAGGGAAGTAGGGAAGCGCGTCGGGAGTGGCTTCAAGGACCAGGGTCACGTCGCTGAAAACCTCGCCAAACATATCGATCGCCGCATTCCACTCATCGACAAATGCGAGATCTGAATTGGGATATTGCGACTTGGCGCCGTAGTGCTTGTCGAACAGGTCGTTCCACGCCGTTGCCACATCCAGGTTTGGGATGGTCGGCTCTCCGTTAGGGAGCGTCAGAACTGCGGGCTGGTTGTTCTGGAAAGGCAGGATCATTTCGGTCGAGGCTGAAGTCGGCCCCGCGACATCGATCGAGACAAACACTTTGCCTGTAGGATCATCCCGGTGAATTTGTTTTCTAAGCTTAACGAGGAATGCCTTCCAGGCGTCCTTGTAGGTCGAATTCCACGGCATTGGGAGCGGCATTTGGCTGGGAGTGGCGTTTTCTCCCTCCAGGAAGAGAGAAGTTTGCGCGCAATCGCGCTCGACCTTTGGCTTTGAAGGCATAAACAACCCATCGCAGGAGCTCAGTTCGTCGAAGAGCCAGGGCGGCGATTGAATGCCAGGTGATATAATGAGCTGGACGGTCTTGGGAGTCGGACCTGAGCTGGTCTGGTTCGGGCAGGTCCCCGAGTTCCAGTTGCTGACCGCCTGAAACACATCATCAAGGTAGTTCCAGGTGGGAACGGCCGGGGGCTTGGTTGGTTCGAGATTCTGCCCATCCAATGAGGGGCGCGAGCCCGGAGACCGCGGTATTGTTAAGGAGGGCGCAAAAGTAGTTGACGAGAACCGCATCGGTAGGGTCGCCGTTCGGATTGGGATAATCAGGCAGGGTCGTGTTGCCATAGACGACCTCCTGCGCTTTCTGAACAGTGGGAGCATACAGAAAAATGGTGTATATGCCTTTCGGTTCGCGTGCTTCGGCCACTGAACACACCAACTGAAGACCAATCAACACTGCAATCAGACTTGCGAGCCAAATGCTCTTCATAGAACGACGCCGATCGGCGAATTTATCCGGGATTTCCGTTGTGACTCTCCGAGCCAGCCCATCGAATAGACCAACGGCGCTCGCCCGGCAAGGTTTCAACCGGGTTTGGAACGGCAATGTCGTGCACCCCTCTCCCTTCAGGGAGAGGGGCCGGGGGTGAGGTCACTCGCGCCCGGATTTGCCTCTCCTCACTGAACGCGGCACGCTAGAGCGGATGATCGAAACCGCCAAAGCGCTGCGCTACCGATGGGTGATCGAGGCGCTGGTATTCGCAGCGCTGCTCACGCAGACCGTGACCGCGCTGGCGCCCGCGCCGATCCTGGGGCCTATCATGGGCAGCCTGAAACTTGGCCTCGGCGCGGCGGGTCTGGTCGTTTCGATTATCGCGCTCTGCTCCGCGATTTTCTCATTCCTGGGCGCGATCGTGGTGCAGCGGCTCGGCGCGTTGCGCACGCTTGTGTGGGGAATCTGGCTGATGGCGCTGGGGCAGATCGCGAGCGGCTACGCCACGACGCTCGGCGCGCTCCTCGCCGCCCGCGTGCTCCAGGGCGTCGGCTTCGGCCTGATGATCGCGCCGCCCGGCGCGCTCGTGATGCAATGGTTTGGCGAGAGCGAATGGCCCTGGATCAACACGGTCAACTGGCTCGCCTCGTACGTCGGCGCCACCGCCGTGTACTCGATGACCGTGCCGATCTTCTTCGCGCTGCGCTCCTCGTGGCAGTCGGTGCTTTTTGTCTACGGGCTCGGAGTGGCCGCGGTCGCGCTGCTCTGGATGGCGTTCGGACGTGAGCACGAATCCGCCCACGCGGCGGCGACCGTCGCGCCCGGCGGCTCATCGATAATGGACGTGCTCCGGATGCGCGACGTGGTGCTGGTCGCGCTCGCGACTTTCGGCTCGATGTGGGTCTACCAGATCTTCGCCGCCTTCCTGCCCCAGTTCTTCCATGACTATCACGGGCTGGAGTTGAAGGAGGCCGCGCAGTTGACCGCGATTCTGCCGCTGGCCGCGATCTTCGCCACCCTGATCGGCGGTTTCGGCACCAGCTTCGTGGGACTGCGCAAGCCGTTCACCTGGCCGGCCGCGGTCCTGATGCTGCTGGGCGGGATGGGTGCGGTCACGATGCCGTCGGTGAGCGGGATTCGCCTCTCGCTGATCCTGTTCGGGATCGGCACGGCCGCCTCACCGCCGGCTCTCACTACGTTGCTGATGGAACTGCCGGAGATGACGCCGGTCAAGATGGGAATCGGGCTCGCGATGGTCTGGGCGGCCGGTTACGCAGGCGCGTTCGCCTCGCCGGTGCTCGGCGGCGCGCTGGCCGGCTCGCTCGGCTTGCGCACCGTGATGCTCACCTTTCTCCTCTTCCAGTTGATTCCGGTCGCCGCGATGTATCAGCTGCCCGAAACCGGTCCCGGCGGCCGCGTCGCCGTCAAGATCGTGCCCGCAACCGGACCGAATTGAAGAATCTACTAACGCTCGGGACGACCTCAGTGACGCCGGCCCGAAGGCGAGCGCCGATTAGCTCGTGCGCCAGGCTGAACTCCTGCTCCAGGGCGTCGTACATCGCCCGGACAGCCCGGTCGGCAAGAATTTTCCTTTTCAACGAATGCAGCCCTCTGCTCACGGTTGGATCTCCCTCATTCGTCGGCGAATCGACCTTCCATCGCTGGCCTCTTATTGCTGAGGCGAAGTCTTGCCCTGATACGAAATTCGCCAGACCGTGCCGTTGGCGTCCTCGGTCACGATCAATGAGCCGTCATGCGCCACCGTGACGCCGACCGGACGCCCCCAGACATCAGCGTTGGGCAGGACGAAGCCGGTCAGAAAGTCCTCGTACTCGCCGGTGGGTTTTCCGTCACGAAATATGACGCGGATAATTTTAGAGCCAGTCCGGCGCGACCGGTTCCATGAGCCGTGCTCGGCCGCGAACGCGTCGCCGCGATACTCCGGCGGAAACTGCTGGCCCTGATAGAAGGTCATCTCGAGTGATGCCGAATGGGCCTGCAGCAACACGTCGGGAACGATGACCTTGCCCTTTAAGTCCGGCCGCTCACCCTTATGCCGCGGATCTTCATGGTCGCCGAGGTAGTACCAGGGCCATCCGTAAAAGCCCGCCGCGCGGACGCTCGTGATATAATCGGGCGGCAGATCGTCACCCAGCCCGTCGCGCTCGTTGGTCGAGCACCAGAGCTCGCCGTTCGCCGGATTGATCGCCATCCCTACGCAGTTGCGCAAGCCCGACGCAAAAATATGCAGTCCGCTGGCGTCGGCATTGGCCTGCAGCACGTCCGCGCGCATCTCCTCCGAGCCGCCGAGCGCGCCGAGCACCTTCAGCATCGCATACTCGGGAATCTGCCCTAGCGATTTCAGGCTCGAGCCTTCCGCGTCGTTGGAGAGCGAACCAACCGAGACGAACATCTTCGCGCCGTCGCTGGAGAACACGACGTTGCGCGTCCAATGGCCGCCGCCGCGCAGGAGGCCGCCGCCGGGAATTTTCGCGATTACCGTTTCGGCCGGACCGCGCGCCTTCAGGTCGCCGTTGCGATACGGGAAGCGCACCACCGAGTCGGTATTCCCGATGTACACGAATTGCGGGGCCGGTCCCGGCGGCCAAAACGCCATTCCGAACGGCATACTCAGATGATCCGCGAAGATCTCATTATGATCCGGCTTGGCCGCGCCGTCGGCCGCGCGCAGGACACGAATCCGCCCGGCCCAGCCCTCTGAGATAAACAGGTCGCCGTTGGGAGCGGTGCGGACCAGACGCGGGCGGTCGAGACCGTCGGCGAACAGTTGCACGACAAAGCCCGGCGGCACTTGCAGCGTCGCGCCTGCGGGACGCGCAATGATGTGCGGACCATTGTAGACCGACGCGCTCGCATACGGCGGCGGCAGATCGGCGACGGTTATTTTCCGTCGCACACCCGGCGAATCCGTGCGCCAGTCACCGGATGCCGACGCGCCGATCTGGACCGCCGGCTGGCCGCCGGCTCGGAGGCGAACGAGCGTCAGGAACAGGATGAAGAGCAGGATCAGGGCGCTGATGCCGGCGAGCACCGCGATGACTTTGCGCATGGGTTCGTTAAATTCCCTGCGGCGCTTATCTCTTTTCGGAGCTCACGAGTCCCTGCCGGCGCGTCAGTTCGCGCAAGTCGTCGTGCAGGATTCCGTTCGACGCGATTAGCCCGTGACGTTTCACTGAGCGCTGGTTGAAGCGCAGCTCGTGGCCCTCGATATCGGTCATGCGGCCGCCGGCCTCCGCGATCAGCGCCGCGCCCGACGCGATGTCCCACTCGCTCTTGGGCGACCGCGTGAGAGTCGCGTCGCCATTGCCCGCCGCGACCATCGCGAGTTTGTACGCCACACTGCCGGTAGCCCTCACGCCGGTCACGCCGTCGAATACGCGCCACTCGCCGCGCGCGACCTCGCTGCGGCTGGCCAGCACGGTCGCGTGTTTGAGCGCGCGCGTGCGCGTCACCCGCACGCGCCGCGTCCCCAGATGGCAGCCCAGCCCGCGCGCCGCCCAAAAAAGCTGGTGTCGGATCGGATTGTAAGTCACACCTAGGATCGGCACGCCTTCCTCGGCTAGCGCGATCGCAACGCAGAATTCCGGAACGTGATTGATGAACTCTTTGGTGCCGTCGAGCGGATCGACGATCCAGACCCGCCGCGCCGCCAGCCGCTCGGGATTATCGGCGGTCTCTTCGGAGAGCCAGCCGTAGTCCGGAAAGCCCTCGCGCAGGATTTTCTTGATCGCGCTGTCGGCCGCGAAATCCGCGTCCGTCACCGGGTTGTTGCGGCCCTTCGAGCCGATTTTGAAAGAGCCGTCGTTCCAGTAGCCGCGCAGAATCGCGCCGGCGGCCATCGCCGCCGTGCGCGCCAGCTTGAGCTCGCGGCGCAGATCGTTGCCGGCGCCGTTGGTCTCCGCGCCGTCGCGATTCTGAGCGTCTGATCTGGACCGTGCTGCCATCTAAATCTCCAGTGCAATTCTTCCGCGTGGCCCGGAAAATCACGCTCGCTTCGAGCCGATGCGGTCGGGTCGCGAAAATCGTATCTGGTGGCGGCGCGCGTTTCTATCGCGCTGCCGGCGTGCTATGGTCGCGCTTTTTGGAGCGCAGCGGGCTTCCGCCAAAATCAAATGCGATCGCTGATCCTTTTCATCGCCACCGGCGCCGGGACCGGTTACGCTCCGGTCGCGCCGGGCACCGCCGGCTCGGTCCCGGGCCTGATTCTGACCTGGCTCGTGTTCGCCCCGATGTGGCGCTACTCGATGCCGCTGTTTCTGATCGTCTATGCGGCCGCGTTCGCCGCTTCGTGCTGGATCGCCGGCCGCGCCGAGGATATTTTCGAGCGCCGCGACGATTCCCGAATCGTGATCGACGAAGTGCTCGGGATGACCGCCACGATGTTTCTGCTGCCGACCGACTGGCAGCATCTGGCGCTGGGCTTCCTCTGCTTCCGGCTGTTCGACACGCTGAAGCCGTTTCCCGCCGGCGCGATCGACCGCCGGATGCCGGGCGGGACCGGCGTGATGCTGGACGATCTCGCCGCCGCGATCTATGCGAATCTGGTCGGCCGCGTGCTGGCGCGCTTCATCTGAACAGGACGGGTAAAATAGACGGCTAAGATAGACGGCGCCGCGCGCGGACTCGCGGCAGGAGCAAGGCGATGATTCAGCGGGCCGTAATTCTCTCCACCGGCGACGAGCTCACCACCGGGCGCATCGTCGATACCAATGCGAATTTTCTGGCCGACAAGCTGGCCGCGATCGGCATCGATCTGGCCGCGGTGCTGACCGTCGGCGACGTTCCCGAGCGCCTGGAATGGGCTTGGCGCACCGCGATCGCGATGGCCGATATCGTGCTCTCGACCGGCGGCATCGGCCCGACCGCCGACGATCTGACCACCGAAACCGTGGCGCGTCTGGCGGGCCTCAAGCTCTGGCGCTCGGAGGAGGTCGTCGCGAATATCCGCCGCCTGTTCGCGTCGATCGGCCGCCCGATGCCCGAGAACAATCTCAAGCAAGCGATGTTCCCCGACGGCGCGGAGATCCTCCCCAATCCGCTCGGCACCGCACCCGGCTTTCGCCTCGAAGTGACTCTCGCCGGTAAGACCGCGCACCTGATCGTGATGCCGGGCGTGCCGCGCGAGATGAAGCCGATGATGGAAAACACGGTCATCCCGTGGATCAAAAAAAATCGCGGCGTCGACACGGTCTACGCAGTGCGTGTTTTCCAGACCTTCGGCATCAGCGAATCGGCGCTCGACGAGGCGGTCGCCGGACTGATCGCGCCGGAAGAGGGGAGGGTGGCGTTTCGCGCCAGCTTTCCGCAAATTTCGCTGCGCGTGACCGTCGAGGGCAAGCCCGGCGAGGCGGAACGCAAGCTGGAGGAGCTGTCCACGCGCGTGCGCGCGAAAATTTCCGAGAACGTGTTCGCCGAAGGCGACGCCACGATGGAAGACGTCGTCGCCAAGCTCCTCACCGAGAAAAAGGTCAAGCTCGCAATCGCCGAATCATGCACCGGCGGGCTGATCGGTCATCGGCTGACCAATGTTCCGGGCAGCTCGCGCTTTTTCAAGGCCGATCTGGTGACGTACTCCAACGACGCCAAGGCGAAAATTCTCGGCGTGAGCGAAGAGACCCTGAAATCGCACGGCGCGGTGAGCGAGCCCTGCGTGCTCGAGATGGCAGCCGGCGCGCGCGGGCGCGTCGGCGCAGACGTCGCGATTGCGACCTCGGGAATCGCCGGCCCGGACGGCGGCACGCCCGAGCGACCGGTCGGCACCGTATGCATCGCGCTGGTCGCGGACGGGATCAGCGTCTCGCGCCGTTACCAACTGCGCGGCACGCGTGACTGGATCAAGCTGCTCACTTCGCAAATCGCGCTAGACTGGCTGCGCCGCTACGCACTCGGCCAACCGATTGGCGACTCCGCCCTGTTCCGGCGATAAGTGGCGGTCTCAAGCACGCGTTTGATACACTGCGACAAGAGAAGGCTATTCGATGCTTGGCAAACGGAATCTTTCCGCCAGCTCTATCGTCGGGTGCGACGACCTATCGGAAGCGCTGAGGCGAGCGGAGCAGGGCAAAGAGCGCGTGGTGATCAAGCGTCGCAGGAAACCGATCGCCGCTCTGATTCCTATGGAAGATCTCCGCCTCCTTGAGCAGCTTGAGGATCAGATGGATGCAAGAGACTTCCGCGCAGCGTGGGAATCAGCAAAGCGCGAAGGGTTCAAGCCGCTGGAGCGCGTGCTACGCAGGCTCGGGATTGAAGCGTAGCGATTGGGCTACGATATTCAGCTCTCGGCGAGTGCGGAGCGCGAGCTGTCACAGCTTTCCAGTCAGGCGCAGGTCCGGATTGCCAAGGCGATCCGCAAACTAGCCGAAAGTCCGCGACGTGCGCCCGGAGTCAAGAAGCTGCGTGGCGAAGCCGACGCATACCGCGTTCGGGTCGGAGACTACCGCGTTCTATATAAGATCGATGATGAACGCCGGCGCGTGCTCGTGGTCAGGGCCGGGCATCGCCGTGATGTATACCGAGGGCGGTGAGGATCGCCGCGGCCTGGCGATCGGCGACCCCGCCCTGTTCCGGCGGTGAGGCGCACGGCCGGCGTACCGGGTGCTGCTCACTTCACCCGCGCGTAGCTGATCTCATCATTGCCGATACCGGCGATCTCGAGCGCGCCCTGATGCGGTGTGCACCGGACTGGGTTCAGCGCGCTGACGTTGGTGCATAGCACGATGTTGGTGTCGCCGGTGAAGCATGAATCGCTCACCATCGCGGTCCCCTGCTGGAGCGTCGTACGGCCGGCACAGACGGTGGGCGTGATATTGATCGCCGAAGAGCCAAAGACGCTGTTCGAGAAGATCCCGTGAAAGTCGGTCGTGCCTGGGACGCCTTTGCCGCCATTTTTCGCGGCGACGATACCGGGGTAGGGCGACCTGCCGCAGCCCCCGCATCCGCTGGCCGCGATTATCAGTGCGAAAATCAGTAAGCCCAGAACCTTGCGCATGATTTCCCTCCGGCGTTTCAGATCGTCAGCCGATCGGATCGCGGTATCCCGGTTCGTCCGACGCGCATCGCCGGCTCAGCGCAGCGGCAAGCCCAGGAATCGTTGCAGGTCGCTGAACAGTCCGTAGTGATATTCGCCGTAGTGATATTCGCGCGCCGCCGACCTTTCAGAGCCCGATCCGGAGACCGCCGCCGTCTCGATGATCGCTTCGCAGTGGAGCGGACCGCGCACGGTTATCGTTCCCTTCACGGTCAGCGCGCCGCGAACTTTGAGCGGGCCGTCGATCGTGAGCGATCGCGGCACGACCCGGTCGTGTCGGCCGGGCCTTTCGCCGCGCGGGAAGATCTCGGTCAGCGGCCCGCTCACGATCACTTTGTCGGCTGTGACCACGCCCCGGATATTGGCCGGACCGGCGACCACCAGTGGTCCTGCCACGGTCAGCGCGCCATCGACCGTCGCGGGACCGAAGACTTCTCCCGAATCGAGGTTTGCCGGCAGAGGCCGATCGCAGGCGGAGAGCATCGCGAGTCCGACTACGAGTGCTGCCGCGATTCGCATTCTGACTCGCACTCTCGTTGCTCCTGCTCGCGACTCTGCCGGTGATAAGCCGCTTCAGCTCGGCCGGGTATCGCCGTGGCCGTTGGCCGCCGCGTTGCCCGCGCTGCGGAACAGATCGATCGGAACCAGGTTGCGGCGCTTGCGCTTGAGTTCGTCGAGCTCGGCCTGAAACCTGGTGTCCTCGCTGCGGCGCCGAATCTCGTCGAGCTTCTCGCCGGCCTCGGACGTACGCAACTCGTGCTGCACGCCGGCCTGGGCGAGCGTGCGCTGAATCGACTCACGGACTTCTTCGAGCGCACGCAGGTCTTCCTCGTAGGAGACTTCCTCGAGCGCGTGCTGAATTCTGACCCGCGCCTGCGCGTTCTTCAGCCGCGCGAGCATCCGGACCTTCTCGACCTTGAGCTTTTCGATTTCGCCCTTGAACGCGATCAGGTTCTTCTTGGCTTCGTCCGCCTCGGAGGTGAGTTCGGTAAGCTCGTCCTTAAGGCGCGCGCAATCCTGCTCCAGTTCGTGCTTGCGCCGGATCAGGATCAGCGCGCATTCGTCTTCGTTCATGTCCGCGGCCTGCACGGATTGCTCGGCGACCTCGGCCATCTCGACCGACTTCTGCTTGAGCTCGCGCCCGAGCTTGTTGCGCATATAGATCACGCCCGCGGCCGCGGTCTTGAGTTGGTTGTAGCGTTGCAGGCGCTCCGAGATCGCGGCTTCGTAAACCGCCTCGGGGTCGCGCGCCTCACGCGCCTTGAGCCAGCGGCTGAGCTTGCCGCCGATCAAACTGAAAATTCTTGAGAAGAACATTTTAATAGCCTCCCGGTTTACGGCTTTGAATTCCGCTGCTCCGCTAATTGTTGCTGGCTTCTTCCCGGCCGCCGGCCAGGCCGAGGTCGGCGAGCGTGATGCCCAACTCGCGCATCTTCTGCTGAAAGCTCTGCCGGTACATCCCGGTCCGCTCGGCCGCGCGCGAGATATTGCCGCCGGTCGCCTTGAGCGCGCGGACAAAAAATTCGCGCTCCCAGTCGCCGACGAATTTTTCCTTGGCCTCGCGAAAGGTGAGACCGCCTTCGAGCGCGTCCGCGATATTGCCCGCAGACGAATTCGCGTTTGCCGCGGCGCTCGTGGCTGCACCCGCGCCGCTGGCTGCATGCGCGACCGGCGCGCCTTCGTCATTCGCGGAAGATCCCAGCAGGTCGGCGTAGGTGATCTCCGCGCCGGCGGAGAGGATCACGGCCTGCTCAATCGCGGCCCGCAGCGCGCGGACGTTACCCTTCCACGGCCGCTCGACGCATCCACGCATCGCCTCGACCGAAAGCTGCTTGCGCGGTGTGCCGAAGCGCTCGCAGGCGTCCTTCAGGAATTGCTGCACCAGCAACGGAATGTCCTCGGGATGCTCGCGCAGCGGCGGGATGCGCACTTCCACCACTTTGATTCGATAGTAAAGGTCCTCGCGGAAGCGCCCGCTCTTGACCATCGCTTCGAGATCCTGGTTGGTCGCCGCGATAATCCGCACGTCGACCTTCAGCGGCTGATTACCGCCGATCCGCTCGAACTGCTTCTCCTGCAACACACGCAGCAGCTTGGCCTGGGTTTCGAGTCCCATGTCGCCGATCTCGTCGAGGAAGAGCGTGCCGCCGTCGGCAGCCTCGAACTTGCCCTCGCGCCGGGCGACCGCGCCGGTGAACGCGCCCTTCTCATGGCCGAACAGCTCGCTTTCGACCAGCTCGCGCGAGAACGCCGCGCAATTGACCGCGACAAACGCGGCGCGCGCGCGGGGGCTGCGGAAATGGATCGCGTGCGCGACCAGTTCCTTGCCGGTGCCCGATTCGCCGCGCACCAGGACCGTCACGTCGGTCGGCGCGACTTTGTCGATCGTCTCGAACACCCGCATCATCGCGCGCGAGCGCCCGACCATGTCTTCGAAGCGCCCGGTCTCGAGCCGCACCTGTTCGAGCAGTTGGTGATGCGCGCGCTTGAGCAACTGCTTTTCCATCACGTGGCGGACCTTGAGGCGCAGCTCGTCGTTGTCGAAGGGCTTGGGGAGATAATCTTCGGCGCCGGCCTTCATCGCCTCGACCGCAATCCGCTGCGTGCCGTAGGCGGTAATCATCAGGATCGCGCATTCGGGATCGAGCGTTTTCACTTCACGCATCAGATCGAGCCCGCTCATGCCCTTCATGCTGAGGTCGGTAATAATCACGTGGAACAGTCCGGCCTTGACCTTCTGCAGCGCGTCTTCGCCGGACTCGGAGGTATCGACCTCGTAGCCTTCTTTGGAGAAGAGTCCCTTGAGCGCGACCAGGATTCCGCGCTCGTCGTCGACGATCAGCAGCCGTCCCTTCATCGCCGTGGCCCGCTCGCCGCCTGTGCGGCGTCTCGATTCGTACCGTCCACTGGCGCGCCGTTGCCGGCGGCGCCGGGTCCGATCGGTCGCGTGCCGTTCGGAGCGCTCGGCGTCCCGCTCGCGCCGATCGGCGCGGTTGCACCGTTGGCGGACGCGGCCGCCGGCGCGCCGTCACGCGCCGTGGGTGATGCGCTCGCGAAGTCGCCAGCGTCGTCGATTCCGGCGGGTCGCACGCGCGCGCCGTCGGCCATCGGAATCGCGAATGCGAACTCGGTCCCGACGCCGACCCGGCTATCGACCTTGATCGTGCCGTTGTGGGCCTCGATGATTTTCTTCGCCACCGCCATCCCGAGTCCCGTGCCGGTTTCCTTGGAGGTGTAGAACGGGTTGAAGATCTTGCCGATCTTGTCTGCCGCGATGCCGCAGCCGTTGTCACGAATCGACACCGTCGCCATCGCGTCACCCGCCTGGATCGATAGCTCCAGCCGGCGCGTGCCGGTGACGCTTTCCATCGCGTCGATCGCGTTGTCGATCACGTTCGAGAACACCTGGCGGAGCTTGTCGGCGTCGGCGCGCACGGTCGGACCGCCCAGGTAGTTGCGCGAAATCGCGACCGACTTGCCCTCGAGCTTGGCGCGCATCTGGGTGAGCGCGGTGTCGAGCACCGCGGCGAGATTGACGTTGTCGAAGTTGTAATCCTCTTCCTTGGCGTATTTCAGCAGATGCGACACGCTGCGCTCGACGCGCGCCAGCTCGTCCAGCGCGACCTTGGCGTACTCGACGTTCTCGGCCGACGTGGGATCCTCGCCCATCTGCTGCACGAGGCTCTTGGCCGCTGCGATCGGGTTGCGAATCTCATGAGCGAAGGTCGCCGTCAGTTCGTCGAGCGAAGCCTGCTTCTCGGTGCGCAGGACTTCCTTCTCCTGCTGGACTTCGCGATGCACTTCGCGCTCGATTGCGGGCTGGAACACCCGCTCCTGAATCCAGCGCCAGCCGAAGACCGCCGAGAAATGGCTCATCAGGCCGAAGCCCCATCCGATCGCCGGCCACAGGAACCACGGATATCCGGTCGTCATCAGGTTGATCAGGAACAGAAAGCCGATCACGGTCCCGTACCACATCAGATGAACGTAAAACCCGGCCTCGGCGGTGGCCCGCTTGCGGGCGCGCTCATAGGCCTGGCGCTCCTCTTCGGCTTTCAGGCGCGCCTGCAAGTCGCTGCTGGACAAAGCCGCCGAAGCGGCGCGCGCGGCGGTCGCCCCCAGTCCCCACCACGAGCCTTTGAAGTTTTCGCGATCGACCCGGCGCAGCTTGCGCTCGATGTCGCGGGCGCGGCGCTCGAACCGCTGCGCCTTGCGCTCGAACTTACGGGCGTAGCGTTCCGCGTGGCGCGCGCCGTGACTGAACCAGTAGTCCGTGCTGGAGGGTTTGGCTTCGTCGCCGGCTCCGGCGTCGGTTTGGCCGAGCCAGTCTTTGCGGTTGTACCAGTAGTGCATCAGGTAGCGCTTGCGTTGAAACAGCACGAAAACTACTGCCAGAATGAAAAGCAGGCCCAACATTGTAGATATAGCTCCAGTAGCGGCGACGGCTGGCCGCTTCCACGACTATCGCAATGCGTGCAGCGCTCGTCCATCCCAGCCACTATGCGATCACTTGAGCAAAGTCGATGCCGCTCGTACCCTCGCGCATAATTCTAACGTTTGCACGACTTTTCGGCGTTCGGAACGCTCCGGCGCGCGCCTGCTGCAATCTGTGGACTGCATGGGAAACGTTGCACTCGATCATAAGCTTGACTTGCGGCTCAGTCGGCATAAGTTAATGTCGCGGGCAGGTTGAAAAAGGGAAGTTTGGGTCAGTACTGGCCATTCGTGGGGCGCCACAGTTCGCTCAAGGAGCGGGTGATCGTCTCGCTTGATCACGCCACCCGGCGCGACGCGCTCCGGATGGTCGAGCATCTCGCGCGCAGCGTCGGGATGTTCAAAGTCGGCAAGCATCTGTTTCTGAACGGCGGTCCCGATCTGGTGCGCGAGATCCGCCGGCGCGGCGCCGAAGTCTTCCTCGATCTGAAATTCCACGATACCCCGCACTCGGTCTGCAAGGCGGCGATCGAGGCCACGCGCCTGAGCGTGCGGATGTTCGACCTTCACTCGGGCGGCAGCCTTGAGATGATGGAACGCACGCGCAGCGAAGTGGCGCGCGTATGCCGCAGCGAGGGCTTGCGCCGTCCCAGCGTGCTGGCGGTCGCGATGATGACCTGCATCCGGCCGGGCGACGGCGGCTTCTCCAGCGGCGACGATCATGTGCTGCGCCTAGCGAAGCTGGCCGCCGATGCCGCGCTCGACGGCGTGCTGATTTCGCCTGGCCAGGCGGCGCAGGTGAGGGCGCTGTGCGGCCGCCGCTTCGTAATCGTGACGGCCGGTCTGAGCCTCGCCGAAGAGCGCGGCGGTTCCTCGCAAGCGATGAGCGTGAGCGCTGCCGCGCGCGCCGGCGCCGACTACCTGATCATCGGCAGCCCGATCTGGAACGCAACCGAGCCGCTGCGCGCGGTGCGCGAGATCGTCGACGAGATGGAGCGCGGAATTCGCGCCAATCCGCGCTCGTCCCTGGAACTGCTCTCACCCCGCCCGGCGTAGTCTCTCGCCCCGTCCCGCAGGCGAAGTTTTCCGGGGGCTCCTTTCCGTCGCGGCTGGTGCCCTCGTCCCGACCGGAATCCTTTGGCAAATTCCCCCCACAGTTGGCGACAGCCCGCGGCTTCGCTAGTGTCTCGCGAGATGCTGGGAAACCCATTCTATCAATCTAAAAGGAGAGGATTTTATGAAGAAGCTCAACGTTCTGGCGTTCGCAGTCGTCGCGATGCTGCTGTCGGCAAATGCCTGGGCGGGTTTCGCCCAGACCTTCGTCTCCGGCACCGGCATAAATAACAACACTTCCTGCTCGGTCGGTGCCCCTTGCGCGAGCATCCCGCTCGCGCTCAGCCTGACCAACCCCGGCGGCCAGGTCATCGTGGAGGGGTCGGGCGTCTTTGCCGGGGGGTTTACTATCAGCCAATCGGTCACGATCGAGGCGGCGCCCGGGGTGTCTGCTGTGATTACAGGAGGGTTTGGGTCCACCGGGACCATCACGTTGGTCCTTCGCGGACTTGAATTCGAAGATGGCGCCACCGGACTCGCAATCAGCGACGGCTCCGGGGGTGTGTTGTACGTCGAGAACTGCGTCTTCGGCGGAGCATCGCGTGACGGCATTGACTTCGCCGGCGGGGGCGAACTGTTCGTCAAGAACACGGTTTTCCGGAATTACGGGCTCGATGGCATCTTCATCGCCGGCGGAGCGGTTGCGTCGCTGGACCGGGTCACATTAGAGGGAAACGGGGGTGACGGGCTGGAGGTTTTTAGTGGAACGGCCTCAATTACCAACAGCGTCGCCTCCGGCAACGCAAGTGACGGTATCATCGCAGACGCACTGACAAGCCTCACCGCCGAGATCAATGTTGAGAGCTGTCTGGTAGCCAACAACCTCGGTTCTGGAATCGTTTCGAAGGGCGCCGGCACCGGCGCCAACACGATCCGGGTTTCCAACTCAACCGTGACCGACAACGCAACTTATGGGCTTTTTGCAAGCTCTCCGGCGGTCCTGCAGTCGCGGGTCAACAACACTGTCGAGGGCAACGGGACGAACACTCTCGGAACCACCACGTACACGGCCATGTAAAGAGAAGCTCGCTTCCGGGCATCTTCTTGCGCCGCGCGGCGCGAGAAGCCCACCATGGCGGGCCGTTCCTCATTCATAGGAGCGGCCCGCTCAGGCCGGCGAGTTTCATCTTCTGGTAGTGTCTCAGTACCCAACGGCGCCTTGGAATCCGCATCCCACCACAGACGGGCACGCGCGCTCGAAGGTCGTCACTCATATTCCGGTACTGGCAGCTCGGACAGCCGCGAGTGGCAGATCTCGCAACTGCTGATGCCGCGTGCACGAGCAGCGGGGTCCAGTTCTTTATCGATCCAGCGGCGGAAGGCTTGGTAGTTGCGCAGCACCTTGGCCGGCTCCGCGCCGACCCGACCCAGATCATAATGCGGAGAATCGATCTCGGCCGCGAACGGGCACGCATGGAAACGGCCTTTGGTGGTGAGCACCGGAAAACATCGCAGGCAGTCCTTGCCCATCCCGTGATACTCGGCCTCGCGGTCGCGATCGAACTTTTGTCCGGTCCCGGCGCCGGCGTGAAACAGGACCTTGTAGCCTTTGAAGATCCTGCCGGGATGAGCCGCGCTCCAGCTTTCGAGTTTTTCTTTCGCGTGCGCCGGCAGGGGGTCGGCATCGCGCCCGTGGTAGATCGAGTAGTTGAGCACTGCCTCCGTGCGCGGATCGGTTTCGAGGATCTCGATGAGGCGTTCGGCCTTCACGCCGTTCGAGAACACGGTCACCAGTCCGACGAAACCGCGCGCACGCACGTAGCGAATCGCGTCGATGACGGCGCCCGAGTGCAGCGTGGGCTCGCCTCCGTAGAACTTGAGATTGCCGTCCGCCGCGATCGTCCTGACCGCCTGCTCGAGCACTTCGTTCGAGTACGGCCGATACCAGCCCTGCGGCGAGCCGTTGATCGTGCACCACTCGCAAGTGCGATTGCAGAAGTTACCTTCGTACAGATGCAGTTCGCGCAGCTCGCGATCTCCTGCTGAGTAATGCTCGACCGGCTCGTGGAACAGGATCGGTCCGAGATGGGGCTCGCGTGCGGAGTCATTCAGTCCCCAGTCGTAAACGTTGTAGCGCACCTCGTAGCCGTCGATCGACTCGGGAGCGAGACCCAGGTGTTGCGCAATGAAGTCCAGGACCCCGCGTTGGTATTCGTGAGTGGTGCCGGTTTTTCCCGCGAAATCCTCCGCGTACATCTTGAAAATGCGCGAGACATAAACCCGCCGTTTTTCGTGGTCGATGCGGCAATTCCACTCGCTCGCGAGAAATTGCTCGGTCGCCGCGCGCAACGTCTCGTTCAGTCCCGACGGTTCGAACGCCGCCGTGCGCATCGCAGGACAGCCGTTGCTCCCGCAATTGATCGCGAAATGAATGCGCGGTTCCGCAAAGCGTCCGCGCAGGATTTCATGTTCGATATCGTCGAGGCTGACGGAGCGGCCTCCGGCGAGATGGCGGCGACGCGGAAAGAACGCGCCGTCGCGCGTTTTCCATACCGACGCGATCGGGTACTCAGCAACGATCGCGTTCAGCGTGAATGCGTTGTAGGCATTCAGCCAATACGCAAGCTTGGACTCGTCGTCCGCGAAAGCCTCCGGATCGGACTCGGGACTGGTCGCCGAGAATTCAGCAACGACCTGTTCGAGCAGCGCGCGATGCTCAACGAGCCGGCGGTAGTCGACTTTGCCGTCGGCCGTGACAATCTGCGCCAAAAGGCGGCTCCAGTTGCCGTAGTGCATGGTTGTGAGGATCATTAGCGGCATCCGGCGTTGACGGCAACCCGACTTGCGTTCGCCTTTTTGCATCTGCGTATTCACGAAACCGCCGCGCGCCGGCGTGAGCAAGACCCGGCTCATCCCGGCGGTCGGCGCAGCGGGCGCGGCGAATCTGGCGCGCGCCTTCTTCGACGACATCTGGGCGACCGTGCGAGAGGTCAGCGACGCGTCGCTGGTGCTCGCGGTCACGGAACCGGATCCCGCACTCGACCCCGGGCCCAACATCGAAGTGTGGATGCAGGGCGATGGCGACCTGGGTGATCGCATGGAACGGGCGCTGCGTCGCGGGCTCGAACAGGCCGATGCTGCGATCGTGGTCGGCAGCGACCTGCCGGGGCTGCCAAGTCGGGTGTTCGTGGCGGCTCGCGACGCGCTGCGCACTCACGATGCGGTGATCGGACCGAGCGACGACGGCGGTTTCTACTTGATAGGTCTCACTCGATGTCCGGCGGGCCTGCTCGCCGGCCTGCCATGGAGTCGCAGCGACACCTGCGCGCACACGCTCACCCGCCTGGGCGCGCATGGCCTTCGGATTCAACAGCTCGAGCACTGGTTCGACGTTGACACCCCGGAAGATCTCGAGCGTCTCCGAAAGCTGATTTCATCCGGCGCGGTCTCCGCTCCCGCCACCGCGGCGGCACTGCGAACGGTGCCGCGGCGCATCAGCGTGATCATTCCGGCGTTGAACGAGGAGGCGCGCATCGCGTCAAGACTCGAAGAACTGAACGAGATCGGCGGAATCGATGAAGTAATCGTGGTCGACGGAGGGAGCACCGATCGCACGGCCGCGATCGCCCGGTCGTTCGATGGCGTAACCGTGATCGAATCCGATCGCGGACGCGCGCGTCAGATGAACGCTGGCGCCAAAGTCGCTACCGGCAACGTGCTGCTGTTCCTCCACGCCGACGTTTCTCTGCCGAAGAATGCAGCGCCACTTATCAATCAAGCGCTCGATCGGCCGGATGCGATCGCGGGCGCGTTCAAGACCTGGACGGTGGCTGACTTGGGCCGGAGCTGGCTCGGCCCGCTGCTGCATCTGGCCGATCTGCGCTCGCGCTACACGTCCCTGCCGTACGGCGATCAGGCAATCTTCGTGAATGCCGACGCGTTCCGGGCAGCCGGCGGCTATCCGGATCAGCCGTTGATGGAAGACCTCGAGTTCAGTCGCCGCCTGAAGCGGCGCGGCAAAATCGTCCGGATCCCGGCGAGCGTCACGGTTTCAGGACGCCGATTTCAGCGCCGGCCGCTCTACTACGCGGCGCTGATGAATATCTTTCCGCTGCTGTACCGCCTCGGCGTGCCGGCCCAGAGCCTCGCGCGATTCTATCGAGACGCGCGCTAGCGACGCATTGCCTTTTGCAATGCCGATCGGCCGACGCTCTTCACGCCGATGGAATTTTCGGCAGGCACCGGGTGGTCCCCACAACTGCCTTCGCGCGTGCCCATCTGTCGCGCATTTTGAGCGAAATTGAGGCATCGCACGACGCGCCCGCGAAAAGAATCTCCATCGATCGGTTGAGACCTCGATCGGATCGCGCAGGGCGCGGTCCTTGCATCGGTCAACAGGTTGATTTCGTGGAGGTCCGCAAATGACCTTCCTGCGATAACCCAAATTTCGGAGGACAGAATCTTGAGCGGAAGCTCGGCACGTCTGCAGGCTATCGAGGCCGTGACCAACTACCATCCAGTCGGAGAACCCCTGTCATTCGCCAACGTTTCGGCCAGTGAGTTATTCGGCTCGAACGTCTTCAACAAGTCGGTGATGAAAGACCGGCTCCCCAAGCCGGTATATAAATCGTTGATGCGCACGATCGAGACCGGATCGCACCTGGATCCGTCGATCGCGGATGCCGTCGCCTCGGCGATGAAGGATTGGGCGATCCAGAAAGGAGCCACCCATTATGCGCATGTGTTTTATCCGCTGACCGGGTTCACCGCCGAGAAACACGACAGCTTCCTGTCTCCCGATACCGAGGGCGGTGCGTTGGCGGAGTTCGCCGGTAAGACGCTGATTCAGGGTGAACCCGACGCCTCGAGCTTCCCCAACGGCGGCATCCGCGTTACCGCCCAGGCTCGCGGCTACACCGCCTGGGACGTAACCAGTCCGGCCTATATCCTCGAAAACCCCAACGGCACAACTCTGTGTATTCCCACCGCGTTTGTATCGTGGACCGGTGAGGCGCTCGACAAAAAGACCCCGCTGTTGCGCTCGATCCAGGCGCATGAACAAGCAGGCCCAGCGAATTCTGAAGCTCTTCGGCCATAAGGATCCGGCCATGGTGGTTTCCTATGCCGGCGCCGAGCAAGAGTATTTCCTGATCGACCGGCACTTCTTTTTCTCGCGGCCGGATTTGCTGGCGACCGGACGGACGCTGTTCGGCGCGCCGCCGCCCAAGGGCCAGGAGTTCGAGGATCATTACCTCGGCGCCATCCCCGAGCGGGTTCTCGCCTTCATGCTCGAGAGCGAGCGCGAACTGTTCAAGCTCGGAATTCCAGCCAAGACGCGGCACAATGAGGTCGCGCCGGGCCAGTTCGAGCTCGCGCCGATGTTCGAGAACGCCAACCTCGCGACCGATCATCAGCAACTTATGATGGTCACGCTCAAGCGGGTGGCCGAAAAATTTGGCATGACCTGTCTGCTGCACGAGAAGCCCTTTGCGGGCATCAATGGATCGGGCAAGCATGTCAACTTCTCGATCGGCAACGCGACCCAGGGCAATCTGCTCGACCCGGGCGATACGCCGCACGCCAACGCGCAGTTCCTGGTCTTCTGCGCGGCCGTGATCCGCGCGGTCCATCGATGGAGCGGGCTGCTGCGAGCCGTCGTCGCGACCGCGTCCAACGATCATCGGCTCGGCGCCAACGAGGCGCCGCCGGCAATTATCTCGGTCTTCCTGGGTGACCAGCTCACGGACATCTTCGATCAGGTGGCCAAGGGCGGCGCCAGGAGCTCGAAAGGCAAAGAAACGCTCATGGTCGGCGTCGACACGCTGCCCACGCTCCCCAAGGACCCCGGCGACCGCAACCGCACCAGCCCCTTCGCCTTCACCGGGAATCGGTTTGAATTCCGCGCGGTCGGGTCGGCGCAATCGATCGCCGGACTCGCTGGTAGCGATGAACACCATCATGGCCGAGTCACTCGACTATATCGCCACCCGCCTGGAGAAGGAGGTCGCGGGCGACCCGGACAAGTTCAACGCGGCGGTGCAGAAAATCCTCGAAGAGATCATCAAGGAAGCACGGCAGCATCGTTTACAACGGCGACGGCTATACCGAGGCGTGGCACGCGGAAGCCGAAAAACGCGGCCTGCCCAACCTGCGCTCATGCGTCGAGGCGCTCCCACTGCTCGGTAGCAAGGAAGCCACCGAATTGTTTGAGCACTACGAAGTGCTCTCGGCGCGCGAGCTGCACAGCCGGATGGAGGTCTACCTCGAACAGTACTGTCTCAGCGTCGGGCTCGAAGCACGCACCGCGATCGAGATGGCGAAGACCACCATCTTCCCGGCGGCAATCCGTTATCAGGGTGAGCTGGCCGCGACCTGCGCGAGCCTTAAGGCAGTGGGCTACACCTTCGACACCGACACGCTGGATAAAATCACCGCGCTGGTGAAGGAGTTGCAAGACGGGATCGAGAAGCTCGAGAAGTCGTTGGCGGCTCACGGGGGCAAGACGAAGCTCGAACACGCGACTCATCTGTGCCATGAGGTAATCCCCGCGATGGCGGCCGTGCGCAAAACCGCCGACATGCTCGAAGGCATGGTTGCCGACGACCTGTGGCCGCTGGCGACGTATCAGGAAATGCTCTTCATCATGTAGGGGAGCGGTGATCGATCCAGTCCGCCGCCTCGCAAGACCGGGCTCAGCCGATCGCTAGCGGTAGCGATTGAAGCCCGCGCAGCGCGAGCGATCCGCGATAGTCGAGCTTGGCGCCGGGATCAGCCAGCCGCAACTTTGGGAAGCGCTCGAGCACCGAGCCAATCGCGATCGCGCCTTCCAAACGTGCCAGCGGTGCACCGAGGCAGAAGTGGATACCTTCACCGAACGCGACGTGTTCGTTGGGCGTGCGCGCGATGTCGAAGCGCTCGGGATTCGGGAACTGACGCGGATCGCGATTCGCCGCCGCCAGCAGCACGAAGGTCAGCGAGTTGCGCGCGACCGCGGTGCCGCCGATCGACGTATCCTGCTCCGCCATCCGCACGGTCATCTGAACCGGTGGATCGAAGCGGAGCATTTCCTCGATCGCGGTCGAGAGCAGCTCCCGATCCTGGCGCAGCCGCTCGAATTGCTCGGGATAGCGGCACAGCGTCAGCAGGCCGTTGCCGATCAAATTGGTCGTGGTTTCGTTGCCCGCCAGCAGCAACAGGACCACGAACGCGAGTAGTTCGCCTTCGCTCAGCGCGCCGGTTTCGTCGCGCGCGGCGACCAGCGCCCCGACCAAATCGTCGCTGGGCGCCGCGCGGCGCTTTTCGATCTCGGCGGCAAAGTATGCTCGCAGCGCGTCCTTTGCGGCAATCGCTTCCTCGGCGACTTCGCCGATCGCGTCGGGACGAAACGACGAGATCATCGCATTGGACCAACGTTTGAACTGCTCGTGATCGCCGGCCGAAACGCCGAGCATCTCCGCGATCACGATCACCGGCAAGGGATTGGCGAGATCCGCCATCACCTCGAAACTGCCTTTCCGGGCGACACGGTCGAGCAGTGCGCTCGTTATCGAGCGGATCCGCGGTTCGAGCTCGTGGATGCGCCGCGGCGTAAAGGCCTTGCTCACCAGCTTGCGCAGCCGCGTATGAACCGGAGGGTCGGACAACAGGACCGTCGGTGCGCCAAAGGGATCCAGCCGCTGGCGCATCGGCATTTCCGGGCGACGCGTCGAGAAGCGCGCGGGATCGTGCAGCACCTCGAGGACGTGGTCATAGCGCGCGACCAAGGTCGTCGGCACGAACAAATTGACCGAACGCGGTGCGCCGTCGAGCAAAGCCGGATAGGACGGATACGGGTTGGCGCGAAACTCCGGATCAAAAGGATTGAAAGGTGGATTGCTCGACGCGATCGGGCTGCTCATCTATGTGCCTCCGGAGATGCCGCAATATTCGCAGCCTGGCATCCGCGAGTCGAGTTCGAGGCAGGCGCCGCTCTAGTCGCTCAGTTGAAAGGCGCCGCTATCGCACGCTCCCTTGGGACGCGTCACCAAGCGCTGATCGGTCGGAAGGCAGTGGCCGTCCTGGCCGTTGGGTTTCGCAGGATTGCCGGCCTTAAGTGCGGGTGAGCCCTCCGCCAACGCCTGAGTCTCGGTCGTGCCCGGCGAATTCAAGCCAATGATTGAAGCATCGGATTCGAGTCGCCCGGATCAACGCAAAGCTGCTGAACTTTCGCTTCACACGGACTCACTTTGAACAGGATTGTGACCGCAATCAGGACCGCGAGCGTCTGACCGCTTTTGGCTTTCATCGCGTCTATCTCATTAAGTTAATTCCGTGTGTTTGGCGAGACATTTGTAGTTGTCGCAAACGTGGACCATGCGATAAAGCTCCAGTGTAGTTGGGATAACGACTCGAGGAGAGAAATATGAAGCGATACTTGGCGGAGCTGATCGGGACGTTCGTATTGGTCTTTGGCGGCTGCGGCGCCGCGGTTTTGGCGGGCGACAAAATCGGCTTCGCCGGCGTGGCATTCGCGTTCGGCTTTTCACTGCTGGCGATGGTCTACGCGATTGGTCCCGTCTCCGGATGCCACATCAATCCGGCGGTCACAGTAGGACTTCTTCTCAGCGGGAAATTTGAAGCGAAATATGTACCCGGGTATGTCCTCGCACAGATCGTGGGCGGGATTGTCGCCGCAGGCGTTCTGCTGATTATCGCGGGCGGCACGAACGCCGGGTACGATCCATCGGCGGCGGGATTTGCGGCTAACGGCTATGGCGCGCATTCCCCCGGCGGGTACAACCTGCTCGCGGCGTTTGTCGCCGAAGTGGTTTTGACTTTTTTCCTCGTCTTCACCGTGCTCGGCTCTACCGACATCAAAGCGCCGGTCGGCTTCGCCGGCATACCAATTGGAATCGTACTCGTTCTGATCCATCTGGTCGGAATTCCAGTGACTAATACTTCGGTTAACCCGGCGCGGAGCATCGGACCCGCGGTGTTCGTCGGAGGATGGGCGCTTGGCCAGCTATGGTTATTCATCCTTGCACCGTTGATCGGAGCGGCTATAGCTTCTGCTTTGTATGGAGTGATTCGCGCCGAGCCGGTAATCCCGGCGCGCCTCGCCGAGGCGGCGTTACCCAGCGAACAGATCGAGCGCGCTCGGTGAGACCCGACCGGCGATCATTTGTTGTCTTCACGATCGGTCCGTAGTATCTGAGAAAAATCCACGAGCACGGAGGTTCCGATCATGGCGATCAAAGGCGGATGTCTCTGCGGCGGAGTGCGCTACGAGATCAGCGGCAAGCTCGAACAAGCGGCGAACTGTCACTGCTCGATGTGCCGCAAGCAGACCGGGTCCGCGTTCTTCAGCGCGCTACCCGTCGCGACCAAAAGTCTGCGCTACACCCAGGGCCAGGACCTTATCACCCGGTACGACTCCTCGCCGGGCGGCGTGCGGCTGTTCTGCAAGAATTGCGGCTCGACGCTCGGCGGCGGGGCCGCGGATCCCAACGCCGACACCTTCTACCTCGCGATGGGCACGCTTGACGACGATCCGGGGGTCAAGCCGGCCGCCCACATCTACGTGGGATCGAAAGCGCCGTGGTACGAGATCACGGATCAACTGCCGCAGTTCAAGGAATTTCCCGGCTGAAGCGCATTATCATCGTGGGATGCGCGGGCAGCGGCAAGTCGAGTCTCGCCGTTGAACTCGGACGGCGGCTCGGCCTGCCGGTCGTGCATCTCGATGTCCTCTTCTGGCGTCCAGGGTGGAAGAAGGGCGAAACCGTCGAATTCCGCGCCCGTGTCGCTGCGGTTCACGCCGGCGATGCCTGGATCAGTGACGGCAACTTCGTCAACGACACCTTCGATCTCCGGTTACCACGGGCCGACGCCGTCATTGTTCTCGAACGCTCGCGCTGGCTCTGCCTGTTCCGCGTCTTCTGGCGAGCCGTGTTCCACCGTGAGCGCCCGGACCTTCCCGAAGGCTGCCCGGAGCGACCCGATTGGGATCTGATCACCTTCATCTGGAATTTCGGGCGAGTCAGCCGCCCACGTATCGAGGCGGCGCTGATGTCTCACGCTCGCGACTTACGCGTGATCCGGCTCCGCAGTGACCGGCAGATCGCCGCCTTCCTGACGTCATTTGCCTGAATCGTCAGGGCCGCTGGCCCTTGCGCCAATCTCAATTCGAGTCGCCGCCGTGCTCGCCCTTGTCTACCGCGGGCCGCGACTCCCGCCCGTGCGCCGCGATGCGCTCGATAAACCGCGCTCCGAAATCAGCCAGCTTTTTCTCGCCGATGCCGCGAATCGAGCGGAGGTCTTCGAGATTTGCAGCCCGACCGCGCGCCAGCTCGCGAAGCGTCGAGTCATGGAGAATAACGAAGGCCGCGACGCCGCGCTCGGCGGCAATTTCACGCCGCAGTGCGCGCAGGCTCTCAAAGAGGCTCTCGTCAACGTCAACCCAACTTGCCTCCTCGATCCGGGTCCTGGCCGTCTTCGGCTTCTTCGCCTGGAGCAGCTTGACGGGACGCTCGCCGCGCATGACTTCCCACGAAGCGGCGTTCAGCTTCAGCACCGGGCGATCGCCCGGCGTGCGCTCGAGAACCTCGGCATCTACGAGCTGATAGATCACATTCGTCACCGTCTTGCGCGGCTGATCCTTCAAGATGCCGTGGGTGGAAAGCTGCTTCGTGGCGCCAGCGCCGGACCCGTTCGCTGTCCGCGCCGACGAGCACATCGACCACGTGCTCGACGCCGAAGCGCTGCTCGACCCGCGCCACGCATGAGAGCACCTTCTGCGCCAGCACCGTGGCATCGGCCAGGCCTTCCACCTCGTTGAGACAAGTGTCGCAGGCCTCGCAGCTCGGCGCCGCGTAGGTCTCCCCAAAGTAGGCCGAGAGCGCTGCATGGCGGCATCGAACGACGGTGGCGAAGCGGCGCATCTCTTCGAGTAGTTGTCTGCCGCTCTCCGCGACCTCGGGGGGAGCCATCGCCTCTGCGGCGCTCCGCTCGAGCAGACTCTGCCAGCGCAGCACGTCGGCGGCCGAGTAGAACAGCAGGCATTCTGCGGGCAGTCCATCACGGCCGGCGCGGCCGGTCTCCTGCTGATAGTGCTCGATCGATTTTGGGAGCGCGGCGTGGATCACGCAGCGAACGTCGCTGCGGTCGATTCCCATCCCGAACGCGACAGTCGCCACCACCACGTCGATCGCTTCGGCGGCGAAGCGATCTTGCGTGCGTCGGCGCTCTTCCGGCTCCATCCCGGCGTGATAGTGAGCGGCCCGGATGCCGTCGGCCGCCAACGACCGGGCCATCTGCTCGGTGTCTTTGCGGCTGAGGCAGTACACGATCGCCGCCTCGCCGGAATGTCGCCGCTTCAGCGCGTCGGCCACTTGCGCATTGACGTCCGTTTTCGGCAGCACGCGGTAGAGCAGATTCGCGCGATCGAACGAGCCCACCAACACGGCCGGGTCTTCGAGCCCGAGCTGCTCGACGATGTCGCCGCGCACGCGCTCGGTGGCCGTTGCGGTGTAAGCGTGCAGGCTCGCGCCGGGGAAACGCGTTTTCAGTTCCGCCAACTGGCGATATTCAGGCCGGAAGTCGTGTCCCCACTGGCTGATGCAGTGTGCCTCGTCGATCGCGAAAGTGGCGACGCCAAGGCGCCCGGCCAGCTCGAGAAAGCGCGGCGTGAGCATCCGCTCGGGCGCAACGAAGATCAGGTGATGCTGGCCGGCCGCGATCTCGCGCTCGGCCTTGCTAATGTCTCTAAAATCCATGCCGCTGTGCAGCGCGGCGGCCGGATAACCGCAGGCGCGTAGCGCGTCGACTTGATCCTTCATCAGCGCGATCAGCGGCGAGACGACTATATCTGTGCGCCGCGCGACCGCCGGTGGAACCTGGTAGCAGAGCGATTTCCCGCCCCCGGTCGGCATCACCACCAGCGAATCGCGCCGCTCCAGACCCGCCCGGATCGCCTCGGCTTGCAGCGGCCGGAGGCTCTCGAAGCCCCAGAAGCGCCGCACCGTGGCGAAGATCTCGCTATCTTCCCAGGCCACAGACATTCGGTTATCAGCTCCCAAACTCGTCCATCGGCAGGCCGACGTAGTTCTCGGCAAGACTTTGCGACGCCGCGCGCGAACGTCGTTACGTAATCCAGCTCCGCAAGTTGGCGGCGGGTATCGAACGCGTTCTCGTTCGCGAAGCGATGCAGCATCGAGGTCATCCACCACGAGAAGCGCTGCACCTGCCATATGCGCCGCAGGCAGGTTGAGGAGTACCGATCGAGCCGCTCGCGAGATCCCGTTGCGTAGAACTCGGCAAGCGCTTGGGCCAGAACGCGAACGTCGGACACGGCGAGATTCAGCCCCTTCGCGCCGGTCGGCGGCACGATATGCGCAGCATCGCCGGCGAGAAACAGTCTGCCGTACTGCATCGGCTCGACGACGAAGCTGCGCATCTCCGTGACGCCCTTCTGAAGAATCGGGCCCTCCTTCAGCTCCCATCCGTCGTCGGTTGCGAACCGAGCCTGCAGCTCAGCCCATATCTTCGCATCGGGCCAGTGGTCGATGTCCTCGTCGGGAGCGCATTGAAGGTAGAGCCTCGTGACGTCGGGCGAGCGCATGCTGTGCAGGGCAAAGCCGCGCTCGTGGCGGCAATAGATTAGTTCATCAGATGAGGGCGCGACTTGCGCGAGAATCCCAAGCCATCCGAACGGATAGACGCGCTCGTACGCCGTGATGGCGCCGGCCGGGATGCTCGGCCGGCAAACTCCGTGGAAGCCGTCGCATCCGGCGATGAAATCGCAGCCTAGCTCCCGCGCGTCGCCATTCTCCCGGAAGCGGATGGTGGGCGTCGATCCGTCGAAGCCTTGCACGCTGACGTCGCCGGCCTCGAAGAAAATCTGTCCGCCGCTGGCGAGACGCGCGTCGGTCAGATCCTTGATCACCTCATTCTGGCCGTAGATCGTAATCGCGCGACCGCCGGTGAGCCCGCTCAGATCGATGCGATGGCCGCGGCCCGCGAAGCGCAGTTCGATTCCATGATGAACCAGACCCTGGCGCTTCAAGCGATCGCCGACGCCCATTTCAGTCAGCAGATCGACGGTTCCTTGTTCGAGGACGCCCGCGCGGACTCGCTCTTCGACGTGTTTTCGGCTGCGCGCCTCGACGACGACCGACTCGATACCCCGCAGGTGCAGCAGATGGGACAGCACCAATCCTGCCGGTCCCGCGCCGACTATTCCGACTTGAGTGCGCATAGCTATCTTCAAATGCTTGGTCCAGATACTTGGCCCCGAAATGAGTTTCGTCAACCGGCAGCACGCCTCGCCTCGACTTTTGCCGCCATCAGAGCAAGGATCGCGTTGATGCCGACGAAGAAGAAGCGCAATCGTCTCAAAACTGAATCGCGCGAAACTGAATCGCAATACGAAGCGGGTCTTGCGATCCGCCGCCGCGTGCTCGGCGATGCGCACGTGGCGCGGTCGCTCGCAAATGCCACCGACTTCGATCGCGACTATCAGGATTTCATCACGCGTTATGCGTGGGGCGGCGTATGGACTCGGCCCGGGCTGGACACGAAGACGCGGAGCCTGCTCACGATCGCGATCCTGGCGGCGCTGGGCCGCGAGGAAGTTTTGAAGCTTCACGTCCGTGCGACGCGCAATACCGGAGTGAGTGCCACCGAGCTGAGCGAAGCGCTGATGCACGTGGCGATTTACGCGGGCGTGCCGGCGGCTGATGCGGCGATAAAAATCGCGAAAGCCACGCTCGAGGAGATGGCGCGCGAGCGCTGACCGCGATGCCTCACGATATCTATCGGCGCGAAGACCAACGTTCTCATCCCCCCTTCGCGCACGCCGCCTACGCCAGCACTCACAAGCGAGCGCCGCGCCATCCGCCGATTCAGATCGACCAGACCCTGTCCGAAATTACCGGGCCGCGCTTCGACCCCGCATTGTTGCGCGACGGCGACGCAGACATGACCCATTTCAACGGCGGCGCGGCGCTGGGCGAACGGATTATCGTGGCCGGGAGAGTGCTCGATGAAGACTCGCGCCCGATGCGCGATACGCTCGTCGAGATTTGGCAGGCCAACGCCGCGGGCCGCTACGCGCACGATGCCGATACGCACGACGCGCCGCTCGATCCGCATTTCTGCGGCATCGCGCGCGTGATGACGGACGCCAACGGCGCGTACCGCTTCGTCACCGTGAAGCCGGGAGCGTATCCGTGGCGAAACCATCACAATGCCTGGCGTCCGAATCATATTCATTTCAGCGTGTTCGGGCCGAGCTTTGCGACGCGGCTTGTCACGCAGATGTATTTTCCCGGCGATCCGTTGCTCGCGCTCGATCCGATTTTCAACAGCGTTCCCGACGCGAGCGCGCGCAGCCGGCTGGTTGCGGACTTTGATCTCGCACTGACGGTTCCGGAGCGCGCGCTCGGGTACCGATTCGATATCGTGCTGCGGGGCAGGAATGCCACGCCGACGGAGCGATGAGATGAACCGCGGCCAGACACCGTCGCAGACCATAGGTCCTTTTTTCAGACCGTCGCTCATTCGGCCGGGATTGGATCTGCCCGTCAATCCGCAAACCCGCGGCGAACGAATCGTGATTGAAGGACGCGTGCTCGACGGCGACGGCGTGCCGGTCGACGACGCGATGGTCGAAATCTGGCAGGCCAACGCCGACGGCCGCTACGACCATCCGGACGACACTCAGGAGCAGCGCCTCGACCCGAACTTCCACGGCTTTGGCCGCGCCGCGACCGACGCGAGCGGATGGTTTCGCTTCCGAACCATCAAGCCCGGCGCCGTTCCCGCGCCCGGCGAAGGGCTTCAAGCGCCGCACATCAACGTCACGATTTTCGCGCGCGGCCTGCTGAAGCATCTCGTGACGCGAATGTATTTTCCCGGACGAGCCGCTCAACGCGAGCGGATCCCGTGCTCGCGACTGGTGCCGGCTGAGCGCCGCTCAACGCTGCTGGCGCGCGCGATCGAAACCGCGCGGCGAGCGCGTCTTTCGCTTCGACATCGTATTGCAGGGCGAGCACGAGACGGTGTTCCTCGGGATCTGATCGATCATGAGCGTGAGTCCGGTCGATTCGGAGATTTTCGGAGATCTCTACGGCACCGCGGAGATGCGCGCTTTATTCTCGGATCGCGCGCAGCTTCAGTTCATGCTCAACGTCGAGGCCGCTTTGGCGAGCGCGCAGTCCACACTTGGGATGGTTCCCAAACCTGTGGCTGACGCGATCAAGGCGGCGGCGCGCGTCGAGAACCTGAATCTTGAACGAGATCGCCGCAAGGCACGCGCCAGGTCGGCTATCCGGTCGCGCCGTTAGTGAATGAACTGGGCCGGCTCGCCGGAAGTGAGGCCGCGCGCTTCATCCATATGGGCGCGACCACGCAGGATATCCTCGATACCGCGCTGGTGCTTCAGATGCGCCAGGCGCTCAAGCCTATCCGCGCTGAAATGATCGCGCTGGCGAAGGCTCTGGGAGCGCGCGCGGCCCAATATCGCGACTCGCCGATGGCCGGCCGCACGCATCTCCAGCACGCGGTTCCGATCACGTTCGGGATGAAGTGTGCGGTGTGGGCCTCGCCGCTCGCGGCCGATGTCGAGCGGCTCGATCAGGCGTCGCGCCGGCTGCTCGTCGTGCAATTCGGCGGTGCGTCCGGAACGCTCGCCTCGCTCGGCGCTCAGGGTCCACAGGTGGCCGCGGCGCTCGCGAAAGAGCTGGGCCTGGGGCTTGCGGATATCCCGTGGCATGCGACGCGCGATGCGTTCGCCGAAATCGTCGCGATCCTTGGTATCATATGCGGCAGCCTGGCCAAGTTCGCAACGGACATCGCCTTGCTGATGCAGACCGAAGTCGCGGAAGTATTTGAGCCGCACGCCAGCGGCCGCGGCGGGTCGAGCACGATGCCGCAGAAGCGCAACCCGATCGCGGCCGAGTACATAATCGCGAGCGCGCGCGGCGTTCATGCGCTGGTCGCCCCTGATGCTCTCCGCGATGGCGCAGGATCACGAGCGCGCGACCGGTCCGTGGCAGAGCGAGTCGCTCGCGCATTCCGCAATGCTTTGTGCTGACCGCCGGAGCGCTGGCGCACGCGCGTGCGATCGCAACCGGGATGACGGTCGATACCGCGCGGATGCGCCGGAACCTGGACCTCGATCATGGCTTGATCATGGCGGAAGCGATCGCGACCCATCTGACTCCGATCCTGGGCCGGGCCTCCGCGCATCACGCGGTCGGGCGTCGTTTGCGATCTCGCGATCGCCGAAGCGCCGCGCCTTGCGCGACGTGATTCGCGACGACCCGGAGCTGAGCAAGCATCTTGCCGGCCGCTGACTTGAGCGGCTGACAAATCCGGCCAACTATCTCGGATCAGCGGGCGTGTTCGTCGATCGCGTAGTCGCCCGTATCGCGAGGCTCCAATGACTGCTCGGACTAATCGAATCGGGCCGCCGTTTCGTTCGGATCACGTCGGAAGCCTGCTGCGCCCGAAAGAAGTGCTGCAGGCGCGCGAGGATCTCGAACGCGGCCGCATTGCCGCCGCCGAACTGCGCCGCATCGAGGACGAAGCCGTCCGCCAGGTCGTTAAGATGCAGGAAGACGTTGGCCTGCATGGAGTCACCGACGGCGAGTATCGGCGCGGGTCGTGGCACATGGACTTTCTCTACCAGATCGGCGGCGTCACGAAGGTAAAGGATCACTTGAAGGTGCGTTTTCACAATGAAAAGGGCGACCTCGAATTCACGCCCGCCGCGCTGCGCGTCACCGGCAAGCTGCGGCTCGAGAGCTGCATCTTTGGCGAGGACTTCCGGTTCCTCAAAGTCGGCCACGGGCGCGACGCCGAAACTGAGCATCCCGTCGCCGAGCATGATGCACTATCGGGGCGGCCGCGCCGCGATCGACGCGTCGGTCTATCCGGAGATGGAGCAATTCTGGGACGACCTCGGGCGCGCCTATGCGGACGAAATCGAAGCGCTCGGCAAAATCGGCTGCACCTATCTCCAGCTCGATGACACCAGCCTCGCCTATCTCAACGATCCGGCGCAGCGCGAGTATGTGACGAATCTCGGCGGCGACGGCGATCGGCAGCATCTCACGTATATCCGGCTGATCAATTCAGCGCTGGCGAAGAAACCGGCCGCGATGACCGTGTGCACGCACATGTGCCGCGGCAACTTCCGCTCGTCGTGGGTCGCTTCGGGCAGCTACGATCACGTCGCCGAGGCCTTGTTCGGCGAGCTCAAAGTGGACGGCTTCTTTCTGGAGTACGACGACGCGCGCTCGGGCGGGTTCGAGCCGCTGCGCTTCGTGCCCAAGGGAAAGACAGTCGTGCTGGGACTAGTGAGCACCAAGACGGGCGCACTCGAAAAGAAAGACGACCTCAAGCGCCGCATCGAGCAGGCGGCGAAGTACGTTCCCCTCGAACAGCTCTGCCTGAGTCCGCAATGCGGGTTCTCCTCGACGGTCGAAGGCAATGCTTTGACCGTTGACGATCAGATCGCAAAGCTCCGCCTGGTCGTCGAGACGGCCCGCGAGATCTGGGGTTGATGAACGCGATCGCGAATTTCCAAACTCTGGCCCCAAGGAGGCTTCGCCCATGAATTCGGAGATCGAGTTGCGCGATCAGCTTCTGGTCGGACCGCTGCGGCGATCGGTCAACAGCGCCCGCAGCGTGCGAGGCAGCATTCACGATGACTCGACGGCGACCAAGCTCGGCTTTCGGGGTGGGACGGTCGCCGGCTCAATTCATCTCGAACTGTTCCCTCCGCTGCTGCTGAGGGCGTTCGGCGAGCGCTGGTTCGAGCGCGGCACGCTTTCGATCTATTTTCTGAACGCGACCACCGATCGTGAAGCAGTGCGCGCGTTCGTCCGGCAGCCGCCGAGCGACGCGGCCGACGTTCAAGTCGAGGCGTGGATTGAACGCGACGACGGAATGCGCGTCGCTGAAGGCACGGCTTCACTCGGCGCTCCAGACGAACCGACGGCGCTGATGCGCCGGCCGCTGGATCGGTTCGACGCGGGCCAGATGCGCATCCTTGGTGGCCTGAAGGTCGGCGACCAGTTCGAGGAAAGCGACGTGATTCTGACGCCGGCGGCGATGGGCGAGCGGATGAAGGAGATCACCGAGCCGCTGGAGTGGTACGCGGGTCCATCGCCGTGGGGCGGCGCGATCGCGACCCCGGCGGCTATGGTTCAACTCCTCTATGCCAGCCCGATCGCGAGTCTGCGCGGAAAGCTTGGCGCCGCGGTCGGGCTCTTTGGTGCGATCGAGATCCGGAGCATGCACGGTCCCGTGCTGGTCGATCAGCGGTATCGCGTTATTGGGAATATCGTTTCGTTAGGGCAAAGTCCCAAGACTGAATACATGTGGTTCGAGACGGCCCTGGATGATTCCGATCGCAAGCGGATCGCCAAGATGCGAATGTTGCTGCGTTTCATGAAGGCGTCGTCGCCGCTCTATCAGGACTCGTGATTCGCCCGCGATCGAAGCGACCTCACCGGTACGCTGCGGCCTGGATGCCGTAGAGCTCGGCGTACTGTCCGCCTTTGGCCATCAGCGCTTCATGGGTGCCCACCTCGACCACGCGGGCGCCGTCGAGCACCACGATCTGATCGGCCATCCGCACCGTGCTGAACCGATGCGAGACCAAAATCGTGATGCGCCTCTTGAGATGCGCTCCCTCATCCGGCCGCTCGCCGCGTGCGGCGGCTGCGTAGCGCTCGAACAGCGCGTGTTCGGTCTCGGCGTCCAGCGCCGCGGTCGGCTCGTCCAGCACCAGCAGCATCGGATGATCGCGCATGAAGCCGCGGGCCAGCGCCAGCTTCTGCCATTGGCCGAAGCTCACCTCGACTCCATCCGGCCAGGTCGGGCCAAGCTGCGTCTCCAACCCGGCGGCGAGCTTCTCCACCACATCGTCCGCCCCCGGCGCGGCCGACGGCCGCAATCACCGCGGGCTCGTCATCCAGCCGGGGCACGTCGCCAAGGCCCACCGTATGGCGCGCGCGAAACTCGAAGCGGAAGAAATCCTGGAACGCCCCGGCACGCGCGCTCGCCAATCGTCGGCGCGAATCCGCGCCAGGTCCACGCCATCGACCAGGATGCGTCCCTGGTCGGGCTGATACATCCGGCACAGCAGCTTCACCAGCGTGCTCTTGCCGGCGCCGTTCTCGCCGACAATCGCGACCACGGAGCCGCGCTTTAGCTCCAGGTTGACATCGTCGAGCACGCGGCGCTGGTCCCGGGATAAGCAAAGGACACATGCTCGAAGCGGATGCCGTCCGACCAGCCGCTCCGGCGCCGGTGTGTCGGCATGCTCCACCATGAGCCGCGGCATAGTCTTCCAGCCACGCCAGGCGCTGCGAACCATCGAGCCAGAATCCGCGCAGGAATCCGATCTCGCCCACGGTCGCGCCGATATAAGCCGATAGCCGCGCGCCCGCCGCGAGCACCAGCAGCACCTGGCCCGGCGTCGCGTCCGAGTCCCGAGGAAACGAACACCACTGCGCCCACGTAGCCCGCGCCGAAAATCGCCCACGCCAGCGTGTGCCACAGCCGCACTCGCCCAACGCGCGCGGCCACCGGCCCGTACCAGCGCTCCCACGCCTCGCGCCGCTGCTTCACCAGGCGATCGCCGATCCGCGTGACCCGCACCTCTTTTCCCGGCGGCGCCGTGGTGGCGATGGTGAACAGATGCCGCGCCAGACGGTTGGCCGATGCGCCACGCTCTTCGGCACGCGCGCTCGACTGCCCGGCCGCCAAGTCGAGGTGAGCACCGTCGGCAGCGCGAATGCCGCCAGCAGAGCCAGCGCCGGGTGAATCGACATGAGCAACGCCATGCGTCACGCCGAGCCGCAGGATCCATCCGCAGGTGGAGAACAGCGACATGTACATGTGGTCGAGCACGAACACCTGGTCGCGCAGCATCGCCAGCCGGTCCAGATAATCCGGACGTTCGTGATGAGCGATGGTCGCGACTGAGGCCTGCAGCCGCGCCACATGAGATTCCAGCGCCACGCGACCCGATCGCGGAACCGGCGTTGGGTGCGATCGCTGGTCACCTTGAGGAACCAGGTCGCCGACCGCCGAGACGCCAAGCCCCAGCGCCGGCTCCGATCACCAGATTGCGATTGTGGCGCAGCACGTCCGTCGGCCAGCAGCTTCATCCACAGCGCCAGCAGCGCATCGGGCAGCGCCGCCAGCAACGAGAGCCCGAACGAGACCGCCAGCAAGCGCGGCTCCGCTTCGTAGCGCGCGCTTGAGCGCACGCCACATCGAAGGCAAGCGCCGGCGGCAGTCGTCATGCGTCAGGCAGAGGGCATCCAGCGCGGACTCCTTCTTCTTCGCCTTCGTCGGCCCCGAAGCGCGACGCCTGCAATTCGAACATGGTGCGATAGCGGCCGCCCGCGGCCATCAACTCGTCGTGGGTGCCGAGTTCGATCACGCGGCCGTGTTCGAGAACGCAAATCCGATCGGCGTGACGCACGGTCGAGAATCGATGCGAGATCAGGATCGTGGTGGCATGGCGCGTCGCCGTCAGGATGCGCTCGAAGATTTCCGCTTCGCCGCGCACATCGAGTTGGGCGGTGGGTTCATCGAGCAACACCACGCCCGCGCCCAGCTTCACAGCGCACAACGCCCGCGCGAGCGCGACCCGCTGCCACTGGCCGCCCGAAAGATCGGTGCCGCCCTCGTATCCGCGCGCGAGCACCGTGTCGAGGCTGCGCCAGATGCGCCGCGCCCGCCTCGGCCAGAGCCGCCTCGATGACACCGTCGGGCGCGCCGGAGGGCGCAACGTTGTCGCGCAGCGGCAGCTCGAAGCGAATGAAATCCTGGAACACGGCCGTCACCCGCGCGCGCCAGCCGTCGAGGTCGAGCTCGCGCAGATCGACGCCATCGATCTCGATGGCGCCTTCTTGAGGGTCGTAGAGCCGGCACAACAACTTCGCCAGCGTGGTCTTGCCCGCCCCGTTCTGCCCGACGATCGCCAGCGACGAGCCGGCCGGAATCGTCAGGTCGAAGCCGTCCGAGCACCGGCTGCGCCGGCGCGGGATAGGCGAAACCGACATTGCGAAACCGGATCTCGCGCGCCGGCATGTTCTGCGCCGCGCGCGTGCCCTGCGACCAGCGCGCCCGCCGGAGCCATCGCCGTCTTGCAAGCGAAGCACCGCGGTCGCCGGCGCGGCGGCGCCGTCCAGCGCCCACGACAATCCACCGAACGCGATCATGCTGGTGCTGACCGCCGCGCTGGCGAACGTCACGACGCGTCCCAGCGCCAGGCGTCCCGGCGGCGGCATCGGCAGCGATCGCCCAGAACACGATGACGTTGGCCGCCAGCACGATCAACAGGCTCCACAACACCGGCTGCTCGCGCAAGCGCGTCGCCTGCCATCGCAGATCGAGCAAGCGCCGGCGCCGCGAGGTGAATCGCTCGACCGTCCATCCCGCCAGTCCGAACAGCCGCAGTTCCTTGGCGGCCGGCGGATCGACCGCCAGGCGATACGCGTAGTCGGCGTGCCGCTGCGCCTCGCGAACTTCTTCGGTGTTGCGATCGCGCCACACGCGCTTTCGCGCAGCAGCCAATGCGTCGCGAGCCACGCGCCGGCCAGCAGCAGCGGCGCCCACCAGGTGTAGGCGGCCAGCACCAGCGCCGACGCCAGCTCCGCCGACCAGCTCGACCAGCCCGGACGCGATGAAGTCCATCGAAATCGACAGCGGTGGTCCACTGATGCCGAGGTCGAAGTCGCGCGCCATGGTCGAGGTCGGTGGTAAGCCGCGGGTCTTCGAGATGTCCCATGCCCGGCGGGCGTGACGCAGGCGCGTGGTCAGCTCGATCATAGAGCCACGCGGCGACGCGGCTGCCAAGGTTCGCGCCGATCGCCTGATGGAGCGGCGACAACACCTGAAGCAGCACGAACACCACACCGACCGCGGTCAGCGGCGCAGCGAGCGAATTGCCGCGCTGTACCGCGCCGACCAACACGCCCATCGCGATCGCGAACAGCGCGGGCAGCAGCCCGCGCAACGAGAGCGCGAACCACCAGGCGATCGCGAGCGGACGATCGGCTTTGCGGCAGAACGCCGAAAAACTTCCATTCGGGGCGCGCCCGTAAGCGATCAATCATTCGCACATCCTTACAACCGTCCGCACCTCGAATAGGTTACGCAGCGGGGACGAAGTCCCTGCTGAGGAACCTATAAGTCGTGCTCCGATCGGGATGCAAACCGACAGCGAGTCTCGGCGACCGCAGTCAGTCCGGGAGAAAAGAGCGCTGCACTACGCCGGCGAGCTTGGGAAAGTCGGCGTGACGGGCAGGGTGGTCTTCTTCGCGAGATAGCGCGACAGCAATCTCAGCACGGACGGCGTGACCTGCTCGATCGCCTCGGAGCGGAAGCCGACCGATTCGGGACCGCGCGCACGCATCATCCCGAGCATCGAAAGCCGCGTCAGCGCCGCGACGCCCTGGCAGTACTTGTAACGATCCAACTCCATCGGCGCCATCGCGTGATAAAGCGGAAAATAGAGCATCGAGAACATCCGGCGCAGCGAATTGCCCGCCGCGTTGTCGCGCATCCAGCGCGGCTTCTCCATCGAGGAGGTCGACAGGATCACCGAGGTCGTGGCCGCGTCGAGATGGCGATCGCCCAGGTCAGCGTTGACCCAGTCGATCACGCCCGAAACCTGAACACCCTTCACCAGCACGTTCTGCGGATGGTAGTCCATGTGCACCAGCGAAGGCCGCGCCTGCCGGAATGCGGAGGCGCGGCTGCGGGCCCATTCGAGCGCCTCGCGCAGAAAAGGCAGGGGACCGTGCTCGACGCGCTCGGCGATCGTATCCAGGATGCGGTCGAGCAGCGGCGCATCGGGAGCCGAATCGCTGGCGCCGAATGCGTGCGGGACGCCTTCGGGCGCGACGCTGCGTGGATCGAGCCGATGGAGCGCCGCCTGGGTGCGCACGAACGACCAGAAACCGAGCGAGAAGGTCTTGAAGGCGGACGGGAAACTGCTGATCGCGAACAGCGGACCGCCGCGCAGCCGATCCATAATCAGGAACGGGACGCCGATCGCGGCGCGCTCGCGCTCGTAGAGGTAGGGCTTCGGCACCCGATAGCCGGCGCCCGAAAGCTGGCGGATCGAACGGTACTCGCGGGTGCCTTTGTCCTCGGCGCCGCCGCCGTCATAAAAGCGCAACACCAGCGGCGTCGCGGCGGGTAGCCTGAAGCGCGGGACGGGGCGATCGAGAGCGAACTCGAACACGCTGGTTTCCCATCCGCTGGCGAGCAGGCTCAGGCGGTTAACCGTCGAGCCGAGGTAGTCCGTCAATCGAGCTTTGATCTGTGGGAGTTCCATCTTCCTCCGCCGGTGCAGGAACGCCGAACCGCGCTGCGATTCACCTCAGGCGCGTGCGATCGGTTCGCGCCTGTCTAAGAATTAATACGGTTGCCGCCCGTACGCAACAAAACTGACACTCGTGTCAGGCGGTCTATGGACAAGTTCATCGCGAAGCTTTCGCCACCGACTTCCTCAGTTTTGCGGCTGGCGGTGGCGGCGATGAAGAAACGGCAGGCGCTCGAGCAGGCCGCGCGGCCGGTCGCCGCCGGTCTCCGCCGGCGGGCGCAGCGATTCCAGCGGGGTCCCGAGCGCGCCGCTTTCGTGCTGTCGCTGCTGAGTCGAGGTGAGCCGCGGTCCGCGCTGGTCAGCGACGTCGATTGAAACGTCCACCGAAAGACCCAGCCGCAGCGGCTTGTCGGGCGGTGGCGGCGAATCGAGCACGATCTTGACGGGTATGCGCTGCACGACCTTGACCCAGTTGCCGGTCGCGTTCTCCGGCGGCAGCAGGGCGAAGGCCGAGCCGGTGCCCATGCTGATCGAATCGACGTGTCCGGGGTACACCTGGCCGGGGTAGATATCGGCGCGGAGATCGACACTCTGCCCAACCCTCACGTCGGTGAGCTGGGTTTCCTTGAAATTGGCGGTGATGTAGAGACCGTTGGTCGGCACGATACTCATCAGGGGCTGTCCCACCTGCACGCGATGGCCGACGTGTACGCTCTTGTGCGTGATGATTCCCGGCAGCGCGGCCTGGATCTTCGTATAGCTGAGGTCGAGCCGGGCGGCGTCAAGCGCGGCCTGCGCCTGCTGGACCACCGGCCGCTCGTAGCGCGAGCGGTCTTGCGCGTCGCCGCCGAGCGCGGCCCGTGCGCTTTCCACTTCTTCTGCGGCGAGCAGCTTGTTGGCCCGCGCTACGCCGAGCGCGGTAACGGCTTGATCGTACGCCTGGCGCGAGATTACGCCGGTGTCGCGCAGCGAGTGGGCGCGGTCGAAATCGAGCTGGGCCTCCGTGAGTTGCGCGTCGGCGAGCTTGACGCCTGCTTCGCCGGCCGAGAGCTGCGCGAAGAGCTGATCGACGGTTTCGCGCGCCCGTTCGAGCTGGGCCTCGGCCTGCTCGACGCGCACCTCGAAGTCGCGCGGATCGAGCGCGATCAGCAAGTCGCCGGCCCTGACCGATCCAGTTGTCCATCACATAGATCTCGGTCACGGTGCCGGAGACTCGGGGCGTGACCAGCACGATGTTGCCGTCGACGTAGGCGTCGTCGGTGGTGACGTGAGCGGCGAAGTAGCGGTAGTAGGGCATCATGACGACCGCGGCTGCGCCCATCGCCACAATCGCTACCACCCCTATTGTCAAGCGGACTGTCAATCGGGCGTTCAATCGATGTCGTCTTCTGATCCGCTACGATTTGGGCTGCGTCGCCGCGGGCCGGCGGTCAATCTGTGCGGATCGTGACGCTCACGGCGCTACGATTTGCACCTTCGGCTCTCCGGAACCGGATACCACCACCTGGCCATTGATCGACAGATCGATGGCCAGCGGGCCCTGGTTGGTGTTGGTCAGGCTGAACAGGCCGTCCACCTTGCCGGATGGATTCTCGAACAGGAACAAAGTCCGCACGTAGTTGCTGAGATTGAACCCGATTTTCTTATCCTCGATGAGTCCGTTGAAGTACTCCCCGGCGGCGCCCTTGACGTAGAAGCGCGTATCGGGGTTGGCCGAGGCCGCGACCTCTTCGAGCCCCGTGGCGGTCTGGACCACGACCGTCCCGAAGGGCTCGGTGGTTGAGTCGACGCCCACCGTGACTGTGCCATAGGTAAGGATTGCGACGCTGAGCAAGGCGCTGTCGGCGGAGAGTTTGGTTGCGAACATCCGGGCGGGCGGTTGGTTATTGAGAATCACGATATCCAGCGGCGTGATGCCTTGCACCGTCCATGACGCCTGGGTGTCGGTGACTAGGGCGCTGAACGGCGTATGGGGAGTACCCTGGACCCTGAAACTGGTCTGTGGGGGCAGGGCGCCGCCGCCGGTCACGCCCTGGATTCCGCCGCCGCACGCTGCGGCCATCGCACAGGACAAAGCTACTATCGCGCCGCGCAGGAAGCGCCGGGCCGGGAACCAGAACGCGCCCGATCGGGGCAATCGGCTGGGCGGATTTTGCGTTGGCATTAGTAGCGGCAAGTTGAAACGCACTAGAGCGGGTTTATGAGTGGAGTGGAAGTGCAGACGCCGGGGCAACTTCCGTCCGCGAGAAAGCAGATCCGGGGACAGGGTGTGGAAGTCGCGGCCGGCTCGGGTATCGTCACGGTGGTCGGCTGGCTCGCAGGCACCCCGCTCTCATAGCGCTGCGCAGTATAGGTGTCAGGCGGCGCGCAGAACGAAAACTGTCCGGCGATAGCGGAGGTGCTCGTCCCGACCTGCGACTCCATCAGTTGCACGCTGGCATTCGACCGCGCGTCGGTCTTCGACAACCGTACGGTGGTGCCGCTGTCCGGTGTCACCGCGACCTGCCCGTTCAGCGTCCCGTGCCCGACGCAATTGAGCGTCGGAAGGTTCTGGCCGGTCGCACCGCCGGCGACGTTGCTCAGCACCTCGATAGTGTGCCCGGGAAACGGATCGACCCGGTCGTTGTAGAAGTCCTGCGCGGCCGCGAACAGGTCGAAGCTCGCAACCGAGGTCGGGACCGTCAAGGTGAAGGGCGCGCTGGTCTGGCCGCTCGGGATGGAAACCATCGTGACATTTTCGAGATTGTTGGTGCCGCTGTCCTCGCCCATCACCAGCACCTGGATATCCGCGCCGGCGACCGGGGGTACATTGACCGACACCGTTCCACTGATAGTCGTGCCGTTGAGCGCGAAGCTGCACGCGGTAGTTGAGGTGTTGGGCGGACCGCATACCGCCGTGCCGCCGACGGTATTGACCGGCGCGGTCGCGATCACGGGATTGTAACCAGCCGCGACCACCTCGAGGGTGTAGATGCCGAGGGGGACCGTGTTGAAGAACGCCGGGCGGTTGGTGTTTCCGGGCAGCGGGTAGTAGCCGGTGTCATCAGTGCTGCCGACGGCCACGATTACGCAGTCGCTGGGCTGGGTGGCGCAATCGGTACTTTGTCCCGCCGGAGGCACCAGCAGGTTGACCGTCGCGCCTTCAATTTCCAACCCGGTACGGGCATCGGTTATCACGCCGTTGATTGAGCCGGTTTGCGCCGAGGCTACCGTGAAGTCTTGAGTGACGCTGCCGCCGCGAGTTATCGCGATTCCGGATGCGGCGGAGAATTCGACTCCGGTGCCGTGGACAAAAACGTCGTAGAGCGTGCCGGCACTCGAATCCTGCGCGGGAAGCTGAAGGCTGTACGAACCCGAGACTACCGCCGCGGATCCGGCGTGCTGACCGGTTCCGCGCAGCACGGCCTTGACTGCAGCGCCCGTTGCCGGAGCACCGGTCACACTGCCGTGAATCTCGCCGAGGTAGGTGACGCCGGTTGGCACCGAGATCGACGGATCAATGCTGTAAAACCCGTTCTCTCGGGCCGGTGGCGTAATCGTTCCCGGATCGATATCGAGGATCAGCGGTGCCAGGTGTTTATGCACGACTTGCAACCCGACGTGGGTGCGAATCGCGTTCACGGTCTCGAGGGAGATGGAGTGACGCAGGCATCCCTCGTGGATAGTCGGCGCCTGCGGGCAGTTCGGAACAATCTGGCCCGGGGCGTCCGACGCCAGTTCCAGCTCCGCCTGCCGGTATTCCTGGGCGGGTACCGCCTTGGTGCCGAACAGTTGGACCTGGTCCTGCAGGTTGGCGAGATCGATCTGCAACTCGCCGAGCGTCCCGAGGCCCGGCGAGACCCCGATCGTGACCCAGTTCGGGTCGTCGTCGCTCAAGCTCAGGTCGCCGCTGGGATTGATTCGCACCGAAACGACGTTGAGCAGGAGATTCTGGTAGCCGTTGGAGGGACTGTCGACGAAACCCACTTCGACCAGCCCCCTGGTCGGGGTGGGAGTGGGGGTACTGTTGCTACTGCTGCCGCACCCGACGGGAATTACCACCAGGGCCAGCATCAGGACCATCGGCGCGAGCAGGGCGAGCGCCACCTCCGAGCCATATTGAAGTTTCACTCGTGATCCGTGCCCGCAGATTTTCGGTCGAGTCGCGTTTGGGATAACCTAAACCACGATGGCAAAGCAAGTCAGGTTTCGCGTTGGCGTTAGCGACGGCAACTTGAAACGGCACTAGAGCGGATTGATGAGTGGAGTGGAAGTGCAGACGCCGGGGCAACTTCCGTCCCCCAGCGAGCAGATCGGACACGGTGTGGAAGTCGCGGCCGGCTCGGGTATCGTCACGGTGGTCGGCGCACTCGCGGGCACACCGCTCTCGTAGCGCTGCGCGGTATAGGTGTCAGGTGGCGCGCAGAACGAAAACTGTCCGGCGTTGGCGGTGGTGATCGGCCCGACCTGCGATTCCATTAGTTGGACGTTGTTTTTCGATAGCCGGACCGTGGTGCCGCTGTCAGGCGTGACCGCGACCTCCCCGGTCAGCGTTCCGTGCCCGACGCAATTGAGCGCCGGGAAGTCCTGGCCGGTCGCACCGCCGGCGACGTTGCTCAGCACCTCGATAGTGTGTCCGGGAAACGGATCGATCCGGCCGTTGTAGAAGTCCTGCGCCGCTGCGAACAGGTCGAAGCTCGCAACCTTCGTCGGGACCGCCAAGGTGAACGGCGCGCTGATCTGGCCGCTCGGGATAGTAACCATCGTGACATTTTCGAGATTGTTGGTGCCGCTGTCCTCCCCCATCACGAGCACCTGGACCTCCGCGCCGGCGGCCGGGGGTGCGTCGATCGACACCGTTCCACTGACGGTTGTGCTCGTGAGCGCGAAGCTGCAGTCGAGCGTTGAGCTGTTGGACGAGCCGCATATCGCCGAGACGCCGTTGGTGATGACCGGCGCGCTTGCGATTAAGGAATCGTAGCCCCCGGCGATCACCTGGAGCGTGTAGGTGCCGAGGGGGACGGTGTTGAAGAAGGTCGGGTTGAAGATGTTGCCGGACTGCGGGTAGTAGCCGTTGATACCAGTGTTGGCGACGGCCACGATTACGCAGTCGGCGGGCTTCGTCGAACAATCGGTATCTTCTCCGTCCGGAGGCACCAGCAGGTTGATCGTCGCGCCTTGAATTCCCGACCCGGTATTTTTATCGGTTATGTGGCCGTTGATTAATCCGTCTTGCGCCGCCGAGACCACCGTGAAGTCGCGACTGGCACCGCCGCCGCGCGTTATCGCAATACCGGATGCGGCGGAGAATTCGACTCCGGTGCCGCGGACAAAAACGTCGTAGAGCGTGCCGGCACTCGGCGCCTGCGCGGGAAGCTGGAGGCTGTACGAGCCCGAGACTACCGCCGCGGATCCGGCTAGTTGGCCGGTGCCACGCAGCTCGGCCCGGATCTCGGCGCCCTGTGTCGGAACATTCGCCACGCTACCGTGAAGCCTGCCGAGGTAGTCGGCGCCGGTTGCCACCGAGATCGACGGGTCAATGGTGTAAACCCCGCCCGATCCGGCCGGCGGCGTAATCGTCCCCGGGTCAATGTCGACGATCAGCGGCGGCGCGAACTGTCCATTCACGACATCCAGCGAAACCTTGGCGCGAATCGGTTTCTGGCTCTCGAGGGCGAGGGGGTAGCTCAGGCATCCCTCGTTGGGAGACGGCGCTTGCGGGCAGTTCGGAACAATCTGGCCCGGGTCGGTGAAATCCAGCTCCAACTCAACCTGCCGGTATTGCTGGGCGAGTACCGGTTGGGTGGCGAACAGTTGGACCTGGTCCTGCAGGTTGGCGAGATCAATCTGCAACTCGCCGTGCGTACTGAGACCCCGCGAGACCCTGATCGGTACCCAGTTCGGGTCGGATTTGCTGATGTGCAGGTCGCCGCTGGGATTGATTCGCAGCGCCAGCACGTTGAGCAGCAGATTCTGGTAGCTGCTGGAGGAACTGTCGACCAAACCCACTTCGACCATCCCGGTGGGGGTGGGAGTGGCGGAACTGCCGCCCCCGCCGCCGCACCCGACGGGAATCACCACCAGGGCCAGCAGCAGCACCATCGGCGCCAGCAGGGCCAGCGCCGCCCCCGAACCAGGTTGGAATTTCACTCGTGATCCGTGCCCGCAGATTTTCGGTCGAGTCGCGTTTGGGATAACCTAAACCACGATGGCAAAGCAAGTCAGGTTCCGCGTGCGCCGCGATTTTCGGGCTATTGACCCGGCCGTAATCCGGTCCGGAGAATAATTCTCAGGGATGGGCACCTTCAGACCGAGGGCCGCGGCCGTCCGGCTCGCATTTATCGTGTTCGCGCTTGCCCTGCTCGGCGCGGCGCCGCCGGCCCGCGCCGAGGGGCAGCTATCGGTCGGCAATCCCAGTCTAGAGCATTTCGATTCCGACGGCGGTGTGCAGCTCGATTTCGGATTGAGCGATTCGAGCGGTGCGCCGATCGGCAACCTGCGGGCCGACGATGTCCAGGTTCTTGAGGACGGCAAGCCGGCCAAAATTCTCGACTTCCGGGGCGCCGGCCAGGGACGTCCGGTGGACATCGTGTTCGTGTTGGACATCACCGAGTCGATGCAGCCGTATATCGACGCCGTCAAGCAGAACGTGATCTCGTTCGCGCAGGACCTGGCGGCCAATAACCGCGATTACCGGCTCGGGCTGGTGACGTTCGAAGACTACGTCGTCTCCAAATATGCCGATTGCAACTGCGCGTATCAGCAGAAGATGACCTCGAACGTCAGTGAGTTCACGGGCTGGGTCGGCACGCTGCACGCGGGCGGCGGCGGCGATATCCCGGAGGACCAGCTCGACGCGCTCGCCTACGCCGCGAGCTTTCCGTTCCGGCCCGAGGCGCAGGGGATCATAATCATTGTCACCGACGCGCCGCCGCATCACGCCGGCGACGGCTCGGCCCATACCCAGCACGACGCCGCCTTCTGGGACCATCATCCGAACCGCGACGCCGACGTCACCGATCTGACCGGTGACCTGGTGGCCGCGACGCTCAAGAAGAACGGGCTGACGCTTTACGCGGTAGTGCCGCCGCCCTTCATCGCGCCCGAGTACAAGGAGATCGTGGACGCCACGCACGGCCGCTCGTACAACATCGTGACCGAAGAGGGCCGCTTCTCCGAGCTGGTGCGCGAGATCGGGCATTCAATCGCGACCCAATACTCACTCACTTACCGCACGCCGCGTGCGATCGAAGACGGCACCGACCGCGACGTCCAGCTCACGGTCAACTACGGTGGGCAGAGCTACGTCGGCAAAACCTCGTATCAGGTGCGCGGCGTCGGCGGCGCGGCAATCAATATTCCCGAGGATACCGGGAGTGCGGGCGCGGACGCCGAGGGCACCGGGATGCGCCAGTTGTCGTTCTCGTGGTGGAACGGCGCGGTGCCCTTGATCGCGCTGCTCGGGCTGGTGGCGCTGTCGCGGATGCGATTTGGTTTGTCGACCGAAGAGCTGAAAGCGATCGTCGAGGCGCAAGCCAACCCGCCGCCGCGCGCCGCGACCGCACCGCGGCCGGGCTCGCCGCTGCGTCCGGCGGCGCCGTCGGCCGTCGCCGCGCAAACCCGGCCGGGAGCGCCGGTCACGGCGCCGCGCGCGGCCGGAGTCACGCGCGGGGCGCGACTGGTAGCGATCGATCCGATCGATCCCGTGCCGGCCGAGTACAGTCTGCTCAAGGACGAAATCTCGCTCGGGCGCGGCGAAGACAACGATGTCGTGATCCCGCACGCGAGCGTCTCGCGCGCGCATGCGCGGCTGCTCCGGCGCGACGGATCGTTCCAGCTGACCGATCTCAATTCGACCAACGGCAGCTACGTCAACAATCACGCGGTGAGCGGTTCAGTGGTCGTCGGCAGCGGCAGCGAAGTGCGGCTGGGCGACGTGCGATTTTTATTGCAGTTCTAGGCTCGCAACCGTGATCGGAAGACGGAGCATCGAGATGAAAAGCGAAAGACGGCTCTATCCAGTCTTGCTGGCCGTCGCGATCCTGATCGCGGCAGTTCCGGCGCATGCCCAAATGCTGCCGGTATCGACCACGATGGTGCTGGAGAAAGCCGACCCCGATCGGGGCGCGGGCGACCGCCAGGTAGTCACAATCGGCATCAAGGACCAGACCTACAAGTTCCTCCTGCGCGACGCCTATGTGGATGATCCGTCGAACCGGGTCGTGTGGCCTGATGTCTGGCAATCGGTCCGGCAGTTCCGGCCCAACTTCCAGGCTCAGCGCGCCGATCCGGAGACCTTCGAGAAGCTCAAGCCGGGTGACGTCGTGACGGTGAAGGCGATGTACCAGTTGAAGATCCGATCGTTCACGATAGTCAGCGTTACGCCCGGCTCCGGCACCTTCGGTCCGGCGCACAACTACTGAGCGGGTCCGAATCGGTCCTGCCTCCCGCCGCGAGGGTTGTACCATCGCGGACGCAGCGTGTACTCTTGCTGTTCCGCCGCGTATTTTCAGCGGCGATGCACGAACAACCATGAAAAAGCTTACCGGAGCACAAATCACCATCGAGAGTCTGATCGCCGAGGGCGCAGACGTAATCTTCGGCTATCCCGGCGGCGCGATCCTGCCGACCTATGACGCGCTGCTCGACTCGAAGATCAAGCACGTGCTGGTCCGGCACGAGCAGGGCGCGACCCATATGGCCGAGGGCTACGCGCGCGTCAGCGGACGGCCGGGAGTCGTGATGGTCACCTCCGGCCCGGGCGCGACCAACTGCATCACCGGCATCGCCGACGCCTACATGGATTCGACCCCGATCGTGGTCATCACGGGCCAGGTCTCGACTTCGCTGATCGGCAACGACGCTTTTCAGGAAGCCGACGTGGTCGGCATCACGCGCCCCTGCACCAAGCACAACTACCTCGTCAAAGACGTGAAGGACCTCGCGCGCATCATCAAGGAAGCCTTCTATATCGCCGGGACCGGACGGCCCGGTCCGGTCGTGGTCGATCTGCCCAAGGACGTGCAGCAGGCCGAGTGCGTTTTCAAGTATCCCGACAAGGTCGACATCCGCGGCTACAAGCCGAACTTCAAGGGCAATCCGCGCCAGATCGAGCGCGCGATCGAGGCCATCGAGAAAAGCGAACGGCCGCTGTTCTATGTCGGCGGCGGCGTGCAATGGTCGGGCGGCGCTCCCGAGCTGACCCAGCTCGCGCGCGGACTGGGAATTCCGATCTGTGAGACCCTGATGGGCCTCGGATCGTTCCCGGCTTCCGACCCGCTGTGTCTCGGGATGCTCGGGATGCACGGCTCGTACGGCACCAACACCGCGGTCACCAATACCGATTGTCTGATCGCGGTGGGCGCGCGCTTCGACGATCGCGTCACCGGGCGGCTCGCCGATTTCGCGCCCAAGGCCGAGTCGATCATCCATATCGATATCGACCCGTCGTCGATCTCCAAGAACGTCAAGGTCGACGTCCCGATCGTGGGCGATATCAAGTTGGTGCTCGCCGACATGCTGAAGGTCGTCAAGGGCCGCGAGTCGATCGGCAAGCGCCGCGCGCTCTGGACCAAGTGGCATCAGCAGATCCTCCAGTGGCGGAAGGAAAAGCCGCTGTACGAGAACAATCGCGAGGGCAAGGGCGACTCCGTTTCTCCCCAGCACGTGCTCGAGGAGCTGCACGGGCTGACCAAGGGCGACTGCATCATCGCGACCGACGTCGGGCAGCATCAGATGTGGGTCGCGCAACTCTTTCCGTTCGAGCATCCGCGCTCGCTGCTGACCTCCGGCGGGCTGGGCACGATGGGTTACGGGCTGCCGGCGGGAATCGGCGCGAAGTTTGCGGCGCCCGATCGGCGCGTGGTGGTGATCTCGGGCGATGGATCGTTCCAGATGAATATCCAGGAACTCGGCACCGCGGTCGCCTACAACGTGGACATCAAGGTGATCATCCTGAACAACCATTTTCTCGGGATGGTCCGGCAGTGGCAGGAGAAGTTCTACGCGGAGCGCTACTCGTACTCCGCGATGTCGGTGCCCGACTTCGTGAAGATCGCGGACGCTTACGGCGCCAAGGGCTTCAGAGTGGAGAAGGCGGGAGAGCTCGCGGCCACGATGAAAGCGGCCTTCGCGACGCCCGGGCCGGTGCTGATCGACGTGGTGATCCCGAAGGAAGAGGCCGTGATGCCGATGATTCCGCCGGGCGGCTCGATGTCCGAGATGCTGTTCGCGTAGCGTCCGAGGTTCCTCTTTTCCTACGCCTCTCCCTGACCAGGAGAGGCCGGCGCGCCGCGCGCCGGGTGAGGGTGAAATGCCGCGAGTACCGTATCTAAATCGCGAAGACCTTCCCGAAAAAGACCGTGAGATCTTCGACCAGCTTGCCGAGGAGCGTGGCCAGCCAGTCGGTAACATTTTCCGTACGCTTGCCCACACGCCCAACCTGCTCAAGCGCTTCGTTTCGCTCGGCGGCCATCTGCGCAATCGGACTGCGCTCGACCCCAAGCTGCGCGAACTCGCGATCCTGACCGTCGGGCGATTGGCCAACGCCGAGTACGAATTCGTCCATCATTGGAATATCGCGCTGCGGGTGGGCGTGCCGCGCGAGCAGCTCGAGCGGCTGGCCGACTTCGAGACCGCCAAGGTGTTCAACGATCAGGAGCGCGCCGTGATCCGGTACGCGGTCGAGGCGACGAACAATATCAAGGTGAGCGACCAGACGTTCGAGCCGCTGCGCGGCTTCCTCGACAACCGGCGCATCCTGGAGCTGGTCCAGAATGTAGCATTCTACAACATGGTGGTGCGCATCCTGGTCCCGCTCGGCGTGGAGTTGGAGCCGGGCGCCACGAAGGGGTAGGGCGACAGCCACGCCGGATGCGATCGGCAGCCCCGGATGCTACGCTGAGCCGCAGTCTGAGGGCGCGCCGCGGCGCGCTGACGCGATGCAGGACTTGCAGTTTGCCCAGGATCTGGTGAGTTCGCTGTTGACGATGGCGATCACCGCGATCTGGCCCCCGGTCGGCACCGGCGCGTTCTGGATTATGGTCGGGATCTACGGCGTAGTCTCGGTGCTGTTCGACGACGAGACCCGGCGCGGAATTCCCGGCATCGAGTACTTGCCCGAAGAGGAACCCTCGAAGACGACAAACTGAGCGGGAAGCTGAGGACGACCGCGTGCCGGGTGACCGGCGAGACGCCGGTCCTACCGGATTGCGGATTCTAACTGCCGAGGTGGCGCGCGAAGAACGCCTCGACGCGTTTCCAGCTATCCGCGGCCGCGTCGCGCTCGAAGCCGACCTTCATCGGGCCCCACGATCCCAACGTCGCCATCACACCCGAGTTCTGACTCATGAAGCTATGCCCGGCGTCCGGGTAGATCTTCACGTCGTGATCGACGCCGAGTTCGCCGAGCAGTTTGTCGAGTCGCTCCCCTTGTGGGGCATAGAGGCGATCGCGGCCGCCGTAACCCGCGACCACCGGGCAAGCGCCGCGCAACGCGTCGGACGCTTTGGGGACGTCGCCGTAAAAGACCGCCGCGGCGCCGAGCGGCGCGCGTACGGCATAGAGCAACGCGAATCCGCCGCCCAGGCAGAACCCGATCACGCCGATCTTCGACGCATCGACCTTGGGCTGCTTTTGCAGAAAGGCGCGCGCGGCATCGAGGTCTTCAAACGCCTGGCCGGTCCCACGGCGCATCGCGAGCAGCGTGCGCAGGACGCAGATCGAGCGCATCCCGGGACCGTCGTAGAGATCCGGTGCGAGCGCGACGTAGCCCAGGTCGGCGACCATCCCGGTGAGCCGGCGAATGTCGTTGTTGAGGCCGAAGATTTCGTGGATCACGATCACGCCCGGCCGCGCGCGATCGTCTTCGTCATGCGTCGCGATCGCGGCGCGCATCGGATGGCCGCTGGCGGCGGGAAATGTGATGTCGCGCGTGATGGCCATGTGATCGCGGCTCAGCTCTTGGCGCCGCGCTTGGCGGCTTTGCTCTTCGCGCGCGGACCTGCGCCGTAGTCGCCGAATGGCTCGTCGCGTTCGCGCACCGCCTGCCGAAAGCCGACCTCCTGCGCGCGCGTCACGAAATCGAGTCCCTCCTGCGTATGGCGCGCGATCCCGTCGAACATCGAGCCGAGCAGCCGCGACGAATCGAGTCCCATCTGCTCCGCCGGATGGTTGCACATCAGCTTGAGCATCTGGAGCTGATTGAGCGGCACGCGCGCCATCCGCGTGGCAAAGGCCATCGCATGCGCCTGAAGTTGATCGTCGGGAACCGTTTCGAGTATCAAGCCGATCCGCGCGGCTTCGGGCGCAGTGATTTCGTCGCCGGTCAGCAGATAACGCTTGGCGCGCTCGAAGCCGAGCCGATAGACCCACATCGCGGTAGTCGGCGTACCCCACACCCGCGACGGTGGATAGCCGAACGAGGCCGACTCGCCGGCGATTATGATGTCCGCGCAGAGCACCATGTCGGTACCGCCCGCGATACACCATCCCTGCACCGCCGCGATCGTCGGCTTACTCGCGTACCAGAGTTTCAGGTAAGTCTTCACGTAGCGGGAGATCATCTGGAAGATCCGCGACCGAGTCCCACGCGCGGGCGCGGCCCTGATGCTCCTCGGCCTGCGCGCGCGTCGACCAGTCGAGCCCGTAGCCGGCGCAGAACGCGGGACCTTCGGCGCGCAGCAGGATCACGCGGACGTTGCGGTCGGTGTCGGCGGCGTCGATCGCGGCGGCCAGTTCGTCGCGCAGTTGCGGCGTGATCGTGTTGTACTCGGCCGCGCGGCACAGCACGATCGAGCGCACGCCGTTTAAGGTCTCGATCCGCACCGCTGGCGTTGTCATCGCTGGGCTCTCCTGTGGGCGAATGGTTCGGTGCGAGGGTGCCGCGCGGACGGAATACCGAGCCTGCTTCGCCTCCTCTACCGATTCGATTTGTATTTCAGAACCGTCAACGTTGACAAGCGCCGCGCGTGGGATCATTGTGTGCGGCTCGCGACGGAACCACTTCAACGCGCTCGAAGATTTTCGAGGGAGATCGAATCATGCCGGTGATCGGCCTTGATTTCGGCACCACCAACAGCGCGCTCTGTATCGCGGGCGCCGCCGACGAACCCGTGATGGCGCAGTTTGCGGCCGCCACTGCCGCCGACAGCGCCGCGACCACCGATACGTTCCGCTCGATCCTGTTCTTCAATCCGGAACTGGCAGGCAGTGATGCGGGATCGTTCGCGGGTCCCGGCGCGATTCGCGAATATCTGGCCGCGGGCGGCAATGGGCGTCTGATCCAGTCACTGAAGAGTTTTCTCGCTGATCGCGGCTTTCAATCGACGCAGATTTTAGATCGAATCTACCGGCTGGAGGATCTGGTCGCACTGATCCTGATTCCGCTGCGCGCCGAAGCCGCGGCGTTTCTCGGGACGCTCGGCAATCGCGCCGTAGTCGGGCGGCCGGTTCATTTTTCGTCCGCCGCAGGCGAAAGCGACGAGCGCCTGGCGGAAACGCGGCTTCAAGTCGCGCTGAAACGCGCCGGCTTCGAGCACGTGATCTTCGAGTACGAGCCGGTCGCCGCCGCGTATCACTACGGCCGCCGAATCGATCGCGAGGAGGTGGTGCTGATCGGCGACTTCGGCGGCGGCACCAGTGACTTTTCGCTGCTGCGGATTTCACCCGGCGCGGGCGAGCGCCACCAGATCGGTTACGAAATTCTGGGTAACGACGGCGTCGCGATCGCCGGCGACGCATTCGATCGCGAGTTGCTGCGCCATCTGGTGGTGCCCGCGCTGGGGCGCGGATCGAAATATCGATCGCCGTATGGGCGCGTGCTGCCGATTCCGAACCCGATCTATTTCAACTTTGAGCGCTGGCATCAGCTCTCGTTCATGAAGGCGCGCGCGACCATGAACAAGCTCGCGGAATTGCGCGCGACGGCTCTGGAAGCCGACAAGATCGCCGCCCTGATCCATATCGTCGGCAACGATCTCGGTTACCTGCTCTTCAAGTCCGTCGAGCGCGCCAAGGCCGAATTGTCGTCCGCCGAGGAGAGCATTTTCAGGTTCAGCGACGGTCCGGTCGCGATCGAAAAGCGCGTGACGCGCGAGGAATTCGAGCGCTGGATTACTCCCGAGCTGAAAGCGATCGCGGAATGCGTCGACCGCCTGATGACCACCAGCGGTCTGGCCCGGGCGCGCGTGGATCGCGTCTTCCTGACCGGCGGGTCGTCGTTCGTGCCGGCGGTGCGCCGAATCTTCGAGACCCGCTTCGGCGCGGAGCGAATCCGCACCGGCGACGAGTTCAGCTCGGTCGCGCGCGGCCTCGCGCTGCGCGCCCTGGATTTGGAGGCGTAGGGAAGAACCTAACCCGCCGACCCCCTTCCCGACGGGAAGGGGGAACCGAGATCCAGGCGTGATGGACTCCCCTCCCCGCGTCGGGGAGGGGCCGGGGGAGGTACGGACCGGCAGGATGGGTAACAGAATGGACCGGCAACATGGGTAACAGATTATACAGTCACGGCAGGAGGTGGATGAGATGCCGTGGCAGGAAATTGTCCCATGGACAAGCGGATGCAGTTTATCGCGGCGGTGCTGGCAGACGAGCTCAGCATGAGCGAAGTGTGCGAAGAGTTCGGCGTGAGCCGCAAGACCGGATACAAGTTCCTGCGCCGCTATCAGGCGCAGGGACCGGCGGGCTTGGTGGACCGCTCGCGCGCGCCGCAGCGGGTGCCGTGGGCGCTGAGCCAGGCGCAAGCGGAGGCGATCCTGGGCCTGCGCCGCGCGCATCGGAGCTGGGGCCCGAAGAAACTGCGCACGATCTTACAGCGCCACGCGCCCGCGCAGCAGTGGCCCGCGCACAGCACCATCGGGGAGTTGCTGCGCCGCCACGGCTTGACCGCCCGACGCCAGCGGCGCCCACGCGCCACTCCGAGCGCGCGGCTGGCGGCGCCCGTGGGCGCCAACGACATTTGGGGCGTGGACTTCAAAGGCTGGTTCCGCACTGCGGACGGAGCGCGTTGTGATCCGCTGACCGCGACCGACGGGTTCAGCCGCTATCTGCTGTGTGCCACGATCGTAACTCCACCTGATTACCAGGGCTGTCGCAGCCAGTTCGAACGGATCTTCAAAGAGTATGGGCTCCCGCGCGTGATCCGTTCCGACAATGGCGCGCCCTTCGCTTCGGTCGGCGCGGGCGGACTAAGCCGCTTGTCCGCCTGGTGGATAAAGCTCGGGATCACTCCGCAGCGGATCGCGCCCGGCCGGCCGCAACAGAACGGCCGGCATGAACGGATGCACAAAACGCTCAAGGCTGAGACCGCCAGTCCGCCGGCCACCAACCTGCATCAACAGCAACAGCGCTTCGACCGGTTCCGCCAAGAATTCAATCATGAGCGCCCGCACGAAGCGTTGGGCCAGACCCCGCCCGCAGGCCACTATGCCTCCTCGCCGCGGCGCTATCCGGCCAAGCTCGAAGACCCGCACTATCCCGCCGACTTCGAGCTGCGCCGGTACGTAACCGCGGCGAGATCAAATGGCAAGGCGAACCGGTCTTCATTGCCGAGGCTTTGATCAGTGAAGTAATCGGTCTGCAAGAAAATGACCGCGGCGATGCCGCAGTCTATTTCGGGCCGGTCCCACTGGGCATCATCGACGGCCTCACGCTCAAACTCAAACGTCGAGAACCCGCATGATTCGCAAGCGCGCCACAGCGGCGAGGGGGGCAGCCCCCCTCGCGCTCCTCCCCGAACCCAAACCGGCGAAAAGTGTTACCTATGTTGCCGGTCTAAAGTGTTACCCATGTATCCGGCCGCTCAGGAGAGGTTCCTGGCAGCTCAAATGATCTTGTTCAGCGGAAACTCGACGATTCCGACCGCGCCGGCTTCGAGCAATTTGGGGAACAGCTCGCGCACGGTCAGCTCGCTGATCACGGTCTCGACCGCGACCCATTCCTTGCCCTTCAGCGTCGCAGACGGATAGAGCGGCGAAACCGTGGGCGCGGTGATCGACGGCAGCAGCTTGATCACGCGCTCGAGGTTCTCACGCGCGACGTTCATCTTGATTCCCACCCGGCTCTCCGCGTCGAGCGCGCCCCGCACCAGCACCGCGATCTGCTTCACCTTGGCCTGCTTCCACGGCTCGGCCCACGCGGTCTGGTTCGCGACCATCACCGGCGAGGACGTGAGCAGCTCCTCGACGATCCGCAGTCCGTTGGCGCGAATCGACGAGCCGGTCTCGGTCACATCGATCGCCGCGTCCACCAGTCCGTCGGCGACCTTGGCCTCGGTCGCGCCCCATGAAAACTCAACGTCGACTTTGACCTTGCGCCTGATGAACAGTTGGCGCGTGAAATTGACCAGCTCGGTCGCGACGCGTTTGCCCGCCAGGTCTTCCAGCTTGCGGATCGGCGAATTCTCCCGCACCACCAGCACCCATCGCGAGGGGGCCAGCGACACCTTCGCGTAAACGAAGGTTTCCACTTCGACCAGATCGACGGCGTTTTCCGCGACCCAGTCGCGTCCCGTGATTCCCGCGTCGAGCGAGCCGTCGGCGATATAGCGCGGCATCTCCTGCGGCCGCAGCACGCGCAGGCTCAGGCTCGCGTCGTCCACCTTGGGAATATACGACCGCGCGTCGACCGAGATCCGCCAGCCCGCCTTGCGCAGCAACTCGAGCGTCTGCACCTCGAGGCTGCCCTTGGGTATTCCGAACCGGAGAATATTTTCCATCTTCGCCATTCAGAAAAAACCGAAACCACAGATGAACACTGATGAACACCGATAAAACATTTCTGACTTTCTATTTGTGTTAATCAGTGTTCATCTGTGGTTGCCTTTTTCTTTTTTTCCTGGTGTCCGTAATTCGGGCCGTATTTCGCCGGATCGACCTTGCGCGGATCGACGATTCTCCATTCGCCGTTTTCGAGCACGCGAAAGTAATCGCTCTCGTAGCCCAGATGGCACGCGGCGCCGTCGCCCTGCTGGTCGACGATCAGCAGGATCGTGTCGTCGTCGCAGTCGATCCGGATTTCGCGCACGGCCTGGAAATTCCCCGACTCCTCACCCTTGCGCCACAAGCGTTGGCGCGAGCGCGAGTAGTAGCAGGCGCGGCCGGTCGCGACAGTCTCCTCGAACGCCTCGCGATTCATATACGCGACCATCAGCACGCGCTTGCTCGCCACGTCCTGCGTAACGACCGGCACCACGCCGCCGTTCTTGTCGAAATCGATTGAAGCCGCGGCTTTCATCAGCAATCGAGCGCCCCAACGCCCGCGAACGAGAAACTATCGGTGACGGACGAACGATTCAATGCCATCGTTCAAGGGAAAGGTAGTGACCTTGACCCGGTCCGCCCTGAATCCCACGGTTTTTAAGCAGAGCCCGTTAACCAAAAGGAGACGGACGATGCGAAATCGCCGCGGCGTTCGATCCACAGTCCACTCATAACTGCATATTCGAGCAATATAGACAAAATGTTCACTAATGCGAACTAATTGACTCCGATCTCGAACAAGTGCATAATACAAATGTATTCGGACTTGACATAGGATTTCGAGTCCGAATTTGATCCAGCCCGACAGTGGCCCTTTCGCTCGCCTTCGACCACGTTTCGCTAGACCAACATTCACGTGACCTAGGAAGGCTTGAGGAGGCCCAATGGGACATTCTCGACTACGTCAGGATCCGTAACACTTTCATTTCGATTGCTCTGGTTGCGATGGCGTTCGGCGCGCAGGCTTGTTTCTTCCCGGGCGGCGGCGGGCACGGCGGATCGCATTACGGAGACTCGGGTCGCCGCAGTTGGCGCTGAGCGACTGTCGAATGGCTTTCTCGCAAAGTAGGATAGCGGTGGCTATGCGGGCGACGGACCCGCCCTCGTTCTGCGTCCCGCTTGAATTGACAATCTGAGCCGCGGGTTCGGCCTCGCGCCATCGATAATCGGCGCGAGGTCGAATCCGAAGCGGCCACCGCGCCGGCGTACAACCGGCGCAACTCTCTCACCAACCCAACATTTCCGCAGCAATCTGGAGACGATGCCTATGAATAGCTACGCAGGTAAGCGCGGGCCCAACGGCCTTTTGGTTTACGTGATGGAGGAATACCAACCCGGCGATACAGTCCGCCGGCTCTCGCCCCGGACTGATCTTGTGAAGCATACCCCGCGTGGCGTTTTCGAGTGCGGCTTCAAAGGTTCGGGACCAAGCCAGTTGGCGCTGGCGATCCTCGCCGATCATCTTGTCAACGAGAGCGAGGCAGTGGATCTACATCTTCGCTTCCGGGATCGGGCGATAGTTAGTCTGCCGCGCGATCGCGGCTGGCGTCTGACCGGCGGCGACATCAACGGGCACCTGGAGGCCCTTCGCGGCACTCCGCAAGTTGCCGCCACACTTTGATGAAAATCGCCCCTTTCTCTTCACGCAGCGGGGCGGCGTAAACCAACACCAGAGCGGACGACGCTTGACGGCGGCGCCTCGGAACGAGACGCCGCCGTCCTTTTGGCAGCCTCGGGCGTGCGCGACCATCGCCATGGTCGCTTTGCACGCCCCTCATTCGAATTGGATCACCGCCGGCGCATCACCGATCAGATCAGTCCGCTGCCCGAGAGGCGCAGATCGTCCCTGACGGTGCGCACGCCCGGGACGGACTGCGCATCGACGGCGGCCTCCAGGCCCCGCGCTCCGGTTGGAACGGTCCCGGTTAGCCGCGCCACGCCATCCCTCACCTCCAAGCCAACGCCCTTGAAGTCATGCTCGTCGAGGGCCGTCCTGACACCGCGCTGTAGTTCGTCATCGCGCGCGTTCACCGAGTTCCGCTTGTCGTTCGCCACCACCTGCAGTTCGTTCGCCACCCGCTCAACCCCGCTCACCTTGAGCGTATCGGCTTCAGCACCGGCCTTGGCGTCCTGCGAGGACACGATTCCGAAAAGCGTCACTACGCCGTCCCATGAGTCCAGGTTGATTTCGAGCCCTGGAAGCCGGGCATCGGCGAGCAAGCGCATCCTCACGTCCGAGGTGATCCAAATGTCACTGGCGGTGTCCCAGACTCCGTACCCCGCCTCGGACTGGCGAGGCGCAGGCCCGCGCCAGATTTCGGCGTCGGCCAAGGCCTCGGGACTCTGGATTTCACTGGTGATCCCGCGCACACCCGGGACCGCGGCCGTAACCTCGGCGGCGCGCAGGTGAGCGCTCAAGGTCTTGGCCGAGCCGCCTAGCCGCACCACGCCCTGGCTCGCGGATTCCACGGCGATGTTGCTGCTCTGGAGCGAAGGGTCAGTCTGTAACGCCTGCTCGACCCGCAGCTTGAGGTCGTCATCAGACAGCCGCAGCGCCTTCTCGTGCTCGGGGGCAACTACCAGAAGGTTGCGCACGTCTTCGACGCCGTCGATCCGCCGGGCGATGGTCTCAGCCTTCGCCTTCTCCTCAGCGGAGTACGCCTTGCCGTACAGAGTGACCCGGCCGATGACCGTGTCCACCTTGATGTCCGTGCCGCTCACGCCCTCCATGGTCAACAGCGCCAGCTTAACTTTGGCGGTAATCGAGGCGTCGGGCGTCGCCGCCACGGCCGGCACAGCCAGCGCCGCGCCCATCACTACTGCCAACATGCTGCATTTAATCCAACTCGATAATCCATGCATGATATTTTTCCCTGGTTGAGCAGCGTTCACCGGATCACCACTGCGGCCCCGAATCCGCCACCCATCACCAACCAGACCACCAGGACGATCACCACGATAGTCATCAGGCTCATGCCACCTCGGCCATAGTAGCCGCTGCGATAGCCATAAAAGCCGCCGCCGCCGAACAGCAGAATCAACAGAATAAGTAGAAGCAACATATGAACTATTCCTCCGGTTTGTCTGAAACAGTACTATTCAAAGCAAGACCCCACCGCGCCTGATGCTTTCGGTCTGCGAAAACAATCGAAGCGCGGCCCGGGCGCGGCGGATGTCTCACACGACGCCGAACAGCCAGAGCACGATCACGATCGCCACCACGCCTCCAACAGAAAGGTACATATCGGCCTCCATCGCAGGCCTCTAGTTCGGTCTATGGGCGATTGGTCTAGCGGAACGTGGTCAAAGGCGAGCGGAAGGGCCACCGTAGGGCTGGATCAAAATTGGGACTCGATTCGTCTGTCGATCCCGACGTTTGTAGGTTACGCCAGGCGTAATGCAAGACGCAATCGCCAGACCCGCTCAGTGCGTTCTGTAAGGAACCAGTATGGTGTTTTGCCGATGCGAATTCGACGGACCTAAGGTGACACTGACGTTGCGCCCTGAAAACCGGAACCGTTGCCGTGGGCGGCGCCGAATAGGAGAATCATAGCGTAAACAGTCCTTTTCATTGGTCGCCAGCACAGTTTCCTGTGCGTCGCTGGCGACGCCGGCGCTTGCCGAAATAAACTACCAAGCCTCAGGATGTATTTCCGGGCGAATATGCACAAATAGTCATCAGCGTAGATTGAGGTTGACTCCACCTACAAAATTGGTGAATACTTACGAAGCGTTCAGCACTCGACATATGAATCGGTCTGAACTTGATCCAGCCCGACAGTGGCCCTTCCGCTCGCCTTTGACCACGTTCCGCTAGACCAACCACGTTGTGCCGCAGAAAGGCTTGAGGAGACCCAATGGGACGCCCGCATTTTCCCGCCATCCGCAAGGCCGAATTCAGAGCGCTAGAAACATCCAGCCAGAGGAGAAGTTTATGAGTGGAACAACTGATGTGATCAAAGGCCGCGTGAAGGAAGCGGTTGGTGCTCTGACGAACGATCAGGGCCTGAAGGATGAGGGAAAGCTCGATCAGACCGCGGGCAAGATTAAAGAGGGAGTAGCGCGTGTGATCGACCAGGCCAAGAATGCCGCGAAAACCGGGAATCGAAAATGACCCCGCGTCGGCAGCAACATCTTTGCCGTCAAGGTCGGAAACACGCCATAAAATCAGAAACACCGGCGGCGGCAGCGGCTGAACGTCGCGGGTTCTCGTTTGAGGAACAAAGCTGATGAAATCGATTACATGGTTAGGCGCAATTATAGGTCTGCTGGGAATTTGCGGGCTCGCAATCCCGGTGTTTACGACGTCACAACCCAAGACCGTCGTGGCGTTGGGCGATCTTAAGGTTCAGAGCACCGAGGAATCCACTTACGTGGTTCCCCAGCAGTTGAGTATCGGTGCACTTGTCCTGGGAGCCATTCTTATCGGCGCGGGAACCTACGCAAAACGCCAGGAGGCGTAAGATAAATCCGTCGCATAGCTTGATCGGGGGGCCTCATCATTTGGCTAGCTACGAACACCTGGCGCATATAGCGATCTGCCTTTGCCTGGCAGTGTTCGTGGCAGCGTGCGCTACCCAAACGGAACCGGAACGCGAGTCCATCGCCCTCCCGGTGCGGCTGCTCCGCTGGCGGCTGTGCCGCCGGCGCCGTTGGCTGCACCTCCCGTAGCGCGCGCGAAACGATCGAAAATAGTCATGGCCTCATACCAAGGCCGCGGTACCGCTGGTCGGCTGACGGCCACCGGCGAGCTTTACAATCCCGACAAGCTGACGGCAGCATCGCGCACCCTGCCGATGGGCTCGACAATCAAGGTGACCAGCCTCGCCACCGGCCGCTCTGTGAATGTACGCATCAACGATCGTGGTCCTTTTGTTCACGGGCGGAGCCTCGACCTCTCGAAAAGAGCGGCCGAAAGAATTGGGATCACCGATGGCGGCGTGGGCCGCGTGAGAATTACGCGCGTCAGTTCACATCCAGTCCCGACCGAACCCGACTCGCCATCTCTCGTGGGTGTGCCGACTCCCCCCTAACTGGCATTGCCACGTTCACCGGAAGGGCAGTCTGTAGCCGTAAAATTCCAGTACTTGATCTGACGGTGAATCAGGTGGGCGCCGTGAACCGGGTGGTGCTCCGACGGATGGTTATTGCGCCGGTGAGTTGAACCTGGCTCAGGGGGCTGCGGTCGTGCGCGGAGCCGCTCCTTCTGCCGTTAGCGTGCCTTCCTCGTGAAGCTTCACTTCGGCCCAATGCGCTTCATCTTCGTTCACGAACGGGCCGACGCGCACCTTGTACCAGATTTTGGCGCCTATCGGCGTCGCGACCATGTAGCCCTGGTAGCCCCGATGGCGGAGTTTCGCGACCATCTGGTCAGCAGCGCTGTGGTCCGTCACCGCCTCGATCTGAATGCTGTATCCCTTGTTGCGCAACGGCGACACCGGCGCCAGGATTTCCGGTGCGCCGCGTAGGCCGGAACTCGCGAACGGCGCCGGGCCGGCCTTGGCGACCAGCGCTCGCGCGGCGCGCTTTGCTTTTCCTGACGCAGTCGCCACTCGCGTGGTCGCCGCGGGCGAACTCGCCACCGCGGCCGGCGTCGAAGCGGACGCCAGAGATTTCGCAGCCGCACCGGGCCCCTGGTCGGTCGAGGACCCCGCCAGGGACGGCGCCGAGGCGGGAAGCGGGTAGACGGTCGCAACTCTCTCGCTGCCCTCCTGCCGCAGTCCGAGCCCGTAGCCCGTCGCCAGCCCGAGCAGGAACATCGAGCCTGAAAGCAACCCGAGTCCCGCCACGATCGCCAGGGCCTGATAGCCGCTCGCCTTGAACAGGAGCGATGCGGTACCCGCCGGCGCCGCGTGGTGGGAGTCCGCGAGTTTGATCCGCCCGGCCGCATCGGGCGCAAGCACCTCCACCTCGACCTCTCGGTTAGCCCCGGTTCGGCGCCGCGAAAAAGCCGCGCTCGGTGCTTCCGCTCGCCGCGACTCTGCGCCCCGGGATTCCCGGGCCGTGTGGAAGTTGACGAAGGCCGGATCCGCCATTCTGACTCCACTCAGGTCATTTCCGATCTCCGGAGGCTCTTCGATGATTTCCGCGATCGCATGCGGCTTTCCTGCCGCCCGCGAAATTTCCGGTCCTACCTCCGCGGCGTCACCGTCAACCGGATCGGTGGGCGCCTCGAGGTCGAAAGCCGGTGCCCCCGACTTGATCACGCCGGCTCGACGCGCGCGCGAACGCGCGCCATCGAGCAGCCGGGTGATTCGTTCTCTCAGGACGGCAGCAATTGCCATTTGGGTTCGGCGTCGAATAGGCCGGGGCCACTCATGCTAACGGGCGAACGAGATCTTGCAAATCGTCGGCTATTTTTCGGCGCTACGCTACTCGTCAATTGTTCGCCGACTCCAGCACGCGGACTCTCTGCAGCGCGGACGAGTCGCCCTGGCCGGCCGCCCGGCGATACCACTCGAGCGCCTCGTCGTTATCTCGGGCCACGCCCTGGCCGTGCTCGTACAGGTAGCCCAGGTTGTACTGAGCATCGACGTGTCCCTGCGCGGCCGCCTTTTGATACCACTGCGCCGCCACGGCGTAGTTCCTGGGCACTCCCACCCCGGTGTCGTACATGACGCCCAGATTGTACTCGGCCTTGGGTTCGCCCTGACTCGCAGCTTTCGTGAACCATTCGATGGCCGTGGCGTAGTCGCGATTGACGCCCCGACCGTTGCAGTACAAGACTCCAAGCCTGGTCTGCGCGTACATCTCGCCTTGCTCCGCCGCCATTCGATACCAACGGGCAGCACCGGCGTAGTCGCTTACCATCCCTTCTCCGTTTTCGTGCATGAGGCCCAGGTTCAACTGCGCCTTCGCGTAACCCTGCTCGGCAGCCTTGCGATACCAGCGCATCGCCAGGCCGTAATTCTGAATGCGGCCGCCGGCTCTCTCATAGACGAAGCCCAAAGCATTCTGCGCGGGGAGATTGCCCCGCTCGGCCGGCTTTCGCAGCCATTGCAAGGCGAGCGAATAGTCGCGGCTGACGCCCTGACCCATGAGATACCTGGAGCCGAGCTGGTATTGAGCGCGGTCGTCCTCCTGCGCCGCGGCCCGGCGAAGCCATTTGAGCGCCTGCGCCTGGTCGCGAGCCGCACCCTGTCCCTGGTCGTACATCATCGCCAGATTGTACTCAGCGTCCGGGTCAGCCTGCGCGGCTGCCGCGATAAACCATCGCAGCGCTACGCCATAATTTTTCGGTACGCCCTCACCTGCGGCATACATGTAACCCAGACCCGATTGCGCTTTGGGATCGCCGTGAGACGCTCCTTGCTGAAACCAGTGCATCGCCTGCGCATAGTTCACCGCGATGCCCTCGCCGCGCAGATACATATTACCCAAGGCGGCTTCGGCGCCCGGGTTGCCTTCACGGGCAATCTCGAAAACTTCCTGGAAAGACTGCGAGCCCGCGGCTGCCACCAAATCGGCAGCATGTTCGCCACCCTTGGAGAGCGACGCCTGCTGCACCAGTGCGGCGCCGGGCGCCACCGTAGCTTTCGCCTGGTTGGCATTCGCAACCGCAACACTACCTGCCGGCACCACGCTTGCCGGTGCCACGCTCGCTGGCGCCACGCCCACTGGCGCCACCGGCTGAGGAGGCTTGTTCGTCGCTTCCGCCACTTGGGGCGGCCCGCCTCCTTCTTCGACCCGGGCATGAAAGCTACGCAACCGTCGGTCGAGCATCAGCACGGAGGCGGCGGAAAGCAGCACCATTATGCCGACGATAGCGGCGACGAACCGCGGCGAAAGCAACTGAATTTTGGGACCTGGAGCGGGTGCCTGCTCCGTGACCGGGGACGCGGGCCACAGCCCGGCCTCATGCGAATCCCGTTGCCCTCCCATCACGAGCGCGATCATCGATGCGGCAACACCCGAGACGTTGTCAGGCAGAGCGAGGGCGTTGTCGCCGCCCTTGTCGAGCTTGCCGAACCGCTGCGCGATACTGAGTCGCGCCGCATCCAACCCTCCGGTTTCCTGAAGCGCATTCGCCACTTCTCTGATTCCCGCCGCCGTCGCCGCGGCAACCGCCCGGATGGCGGCGGCGCGTGCTTCCGCTTCGTTGATCTCGCGCTGCTGACGCGCCTCCGAGGCCCGGATCTCCTCCTGCTTCCTTGCCTCTGCGAGGTTGATCAGCGCGTCGCGTTTGCCCTCGGATTCCAGGATCGCGGCCCGCTTCTCATGCTCCGCGCGCACCGGACCCTCGATGGCCGAGCGGACTTCTTCCGAAAGCCTTAGGTTCTTGATCTCATAACGCAGCACCTGGACGCCCCAGGCGGCCGCTACCTCGTTGAGTTCGCCAACGATATGGGCAGTGATCGCCGATCGCTCCTCGAAAGTTCGATCCAAATCGATCTTGTCGATTTCAGTGCGGATGGTCGTGCGGGCCAACTGAGCGACGGCCAGGCTCGCGCCGTCGTGGGCCCGACCAGGCCTGTCATTGGCGGCGCCCAGGCTCGCGTCGGGCATAGCATACGAGACCCGGACCGGATCCTTAATTCGATAGTGCACGACGGCATCGACTTTGATGAGCACTTTGTCTTTCGTAAGGCAGTCTTGTTGGTCGACAGCGATGAACTGCTCTTTCAAGTTGTGCCGGTGCTTGATGGTATTGAAGAACGGCGCGATCAGGTGCAGCCCGGCTTTCAGGGTCTGGTCATATTTTCCCAACCGCTCGACGATCCAGGCCTCTTCCTGCGGCACCACGTTGACGACCGACCGGAGTACGAAAATCGTCGCGGCTGCGAGCACAATGATGACAAGGATTATAGCCATCGGTTCCCCGCCGGGGGGCTCCCAATTTCGGGCACGATCAGCGCGGAAGTATTAACCAAGCGGCCTGCCTTTGCAAAGGCTCGAACCAGATCTCCGGTCGCGACGTGCCTACCCCCGAATTGATGCTGCCGTTCACCGTCAAATTCTGCCGTTCCAAAGTCCGACGACACGATATACACTACGCGACCATATGACCTCCGACCCCGACCCGCGCTCGCGGGTTTTCCTGCGTACCGTGTCCTTCGCGATGCTGCTGATTCTGGCTGCGACGCTCGGCGCTTGCCGCGCCGTCGGCGTGGCGCCGTCGGCGACCTCCAACGTCGAGCCGTTCAGCTTTCAGATCACCGTCGGCAAGAGCCAGTATCAAATCGAGGCGTACCTGGCGCGCAGCAGCAAACCCGGACCCTTGCCGGCGCTGCTGGTCCTCAACGGCGGCGAGAGCGACGCGCGCAAGTGCGCGGACGCGAACCGCGACCTCACCGAGCTCGGGATGCAGGTCGCGTGCGTGAGTATCCCGGGCTACGGGCGATCCTCGGGGCCGGGCCGTTTCGTCGGGCCGCAAGCAGTCGCGGCGGCGCGGCGCGCGCTCGATCTGTTGGCGGAACGAAAAGATGTGGACCCCACCCGGCTGGGAGTCTGGGGCCTCAGTGACGGCGCGGTGGCGGCCGGCCTGCTGATGGACGTTCGATCCGCGGCCGCGCGCGGTCGTGTTGCAATCCGGCGCGTACGACATGCTCACCCTGTGGCCGGAAGCGCGCTGGACCACCAAGCTCTCGATTCTCCGCCAGGTATGGCCGAGCAGCCGCGTACTCAAGGAACGCAGCGTGATCCAGCATCTGCCGCCCCGCCTCGATTGCAGCGTGTTGATCCTGCACGGCGAGCGGGACCGCAAGACGCCGGTAGATCAGGCGGAGCACCTCGCCCAGGCGCTGCGGGAGCGTGGAACCCGGGTTCAGGAGTATTACTTCCCAACCGCGCCCCACTCGATCGGCAAGCAGGCCGAGCCCCGAGTCGCCGATTTCCTGCGCGATAACCTGCTGAACAGCAGCTCGCAGGCCAAGTCCTGATAAGTCTTGATCGGCCCGCGCGCCCGTTCCGAATCGTTTCCCCTCAACCCAGTTCCTTCAACGCTTCGACCACCGCCTCGGGATGGCCCTCCACCTTGACCCGGGGAAAGACCCGGCGAATCACGCCCGCTTTGTCGATCACAAAGGTCGTTCGCTCGATTCCCATGAATTCGCGGCCGTAGAGCGACTTCTTTTTCCATACGCCGTAGAGTTTCGCGACCCGATGGTCCGCGTCGGCCAGCAACGGAAACTTGAGCCTGTATTTCGCCGCAAACTTCTGATGCGATCCCGACGAGTCGCCGGACACTCCCACGACCTGCGCTCCGGCCGCGGAAATCGCGCCGCTCCGGTCCTGAAAGTCGCAGGCCTCGCGCGTGCATCCGGGGGTCATGTCCTTGGGATAAAAATAGAGCACGAGATTGCCGCGCCCGATCAGATCCTTGAGCTTGACCGGCGCGCCCGCAGAATCGGGTAACTCAAAAGCCGGCGCTTTCGTGCCTTCGAGCTCATGTTTGCTCGCGCGATCGCGGGCTGCGGATCCGGATTTGGACTTCTTTGCGGCCATCGTCACTCCTTCCTTACAAGGGCGCGAAAAGCCTGGCGGGGCTTCACGGCTCGATTATGCGGTCAACCTGCGATCTGAGAAAGTCCTTATATTGCAAGGACTTACGCGCATCCTAGTTGACGGGCTGCCAGCCACGCTCTACACTTGCGGCGGGTCAGATCCCACCTCTGTTAAATGGCTGTTTACACTGAGTTAAACAAGCAGTTCCTTTCGGAACTGGCCGAGGATTACGGTTTCGGCCGTGTGATCCGCGCGCTCGGAATTCGCGAGGGCTCGGTCAACACCAACTATCTGCTCGAAACCGCCAAGGGCAAATTCCTTGCTGCGGGTCGACGAGGTCAAGAGCGAGAACGAGCTTCGCCGCGAGATCGATCTGCTGGTCTTCCTGCGCAAGCACTCGCTTTCCTTGTCCCCATCCGCTGCAGGATCGCAAGGGCCGCTACTATCGCGAGTACTCGGCGCCAAGTGCATCTCGGTTTACAAATATCACGGAGGGCCGCATCGATCCCGCCGAGCGGCTGCGTCCCAGCCCAGCTCGAAACCGTCGGCCGCGCGCTGGCGCGAGCTGCACGTAATCGGCAAGGGCTACAAGAAGGGCATCGACAACCGCTTCAGTTTCGAGCGCGTCGCCGATCTCTACTTCAACGTGCGCAGCCGCCTGCCGAATTATTTCCGCCGAGATCAGCCGCACGCTCGACGACGAAGTCGAATACTTGAGCCACTACCTCGAAGGCAAGCTGCCCAAGGGCATGATTCACGGCGATCTGTTCGCCGACAATCTGCTGTTTCGCGGCGAACGGCTGACGTCGGTACTGGACTTCGAGGCCGCCTGCCGCGGCAAGTTCATTTTCGATATCGCGACTGCGGTCAACGCGCTGTGCTTCGTCGACGGCCGATATTCGCTCGATCGTTTCCGCTATCGTGCTGCAGCGGATACGAGTCGCTGCGCACGCTCTCGCTCGCCGAATGGGACGCCTTCCCCAACGAGTTGCGCTATTCCTCGTTGCGCTTCACCGTTACCCGCCTGCACGATTTTTTCCTGCGCCCCGGACGACGGCGTCTATCGCGTCAACAAGGACTTCCGCGAGTTCTTCGAGCGCCTGCGAATCCTGCGCCGCGAGAAAGAGGGCGGGATGGAAGCATTGCTGATGGCGATGGCGACCGGCTACGACTACCGCAAGTACCAGAAGGTCAAGGCCAGCGAGCGCCAAGCCGAGCGTACCTGCGAGGTCATTCCGCTTGGCCTCCCTCTGCCCCTACGGCGATCAGGCCGCTTTAGCCTCGGCTGACGCCTGCCGAAACCCCCTGCTGTGGCTCGAAGTCGCGCCGCCGCGCGGCGTCAATTACGAGCCGCTGCTCAAGAAGCTGGCCGTACTCAAGGATCGGGTCGACGCGCTCAACCTGACCGACAACGCGATGGCGCGGGTCAAGATGTCCGCGCTGGTGTTCGGCGGCGATGATCAAGGCGCGCCTCGAGATGCCGGTCGTCGCTCAACTTCTCCTGCCGCGATCGCAACCGCTTCGCGCTCAAGTCCGATCTGCTCGGCGCCGGTGCGCTCGGAATCGACGCCGTGGTCGCGCTCGGTGGCGACAAGATCGCCGACGGCGGAGCCGGTGCGCGCCGTCAACGACGTCGACGCCTACGGCCTGATGCGGATTATCGGCGAGCTTAATCGCGGCGACACCGGCGAGGGCAAGCGTCCGCTGAAAGCGCTGCCCACGCTGGTCACCGGCGGCGGTCGCCAACCCGAACCGCAAGAATCTCGAGCGCGAGTTCGAGTTGCTCCAGCGCAAGGCCGCGGCCGGCGCGAAGTTCGTGATCACGCAGCCGGTCTTCGACGCCGAAGTCGGCCGCGCGTTTCTCAAGCTCGCGGCCAACTGCGGCCTGAAGGCGATCCTGGGCGTGCTGCCGGTCAAGCGCGACGCGATGGCGGCCTATTTGAAAGATCGGGTCAAAGACTTGAGCACCGCGGCGCCATTTCTAGATCGCTACGCCGGGATGAGCGACGATGAGGCGCACCGCTTCTCGATCACGCAGAATCTGGAACTGATGAGGGCGCTGGCACGCGAGGCCGCGGGGTTTAGTCGTGATGAGCGGCGGCGGGCCGTCACTTGCGATCGAGCTCGCGCTCGAGTTCAGCCAGTGGCGCGCGAGCGCCGGTCTCTGAGTCCTGCACAAGGAGCGCAACGATGGCTTCCCATCGCACCTCGATCTGCCAATCACACCGCGGACGAAACGCGCGAGCTGCCAATCACGACGCCTGATGCTGAAATCAGCGTCCAGGACGCGGTGCGCGTGCTGCTCAAGCATATCGGTGAGGATCCCGAACGCGAGGGGCTGCGCCGCACGCCCGAGCGCGTCGTGCAGGCGCACTCGAGTTCCTGACCCGCGGCTACACGAGGACCCCAAGGCGGCGATCAACGGCGCGCTGTTCGACGAAGAAGATTACCAGGAGATGATCCTGTGCAAGGATCTCGACTTCTACTCGCTGTGCGAGCATCACCTGCTCCCGTTCATGGGCAAGGCGCACGTCGCATATCTGCCCAAGCGGCGCATATCATCGGGCTCTCGAAACTCGCCCGGATGGTCGAGATCTATGCGCGCCGGCTGCAGGTGCAGGAGCGGCTGACCACCCAGATCGCCCAGACGATCATGGAGGAGATCAATCCGCTCGGCGTCGCGGTCGTGCTCGAAGCCGAGCATCTGTGCATGCGGATGCGCGGAGTGGAGAAGCAGAATTCGCTGGGTCACGACCTCGGCGATGCTCGGGCGTGTTTCGGACCAATCATCGAGACGCGCCAGGAATTCATGAACTTCTGCGTCGCGCAAGTGCCAAGAGCGTGCATCGTCGGCGCGCCGCAGATCATGGAGGCTTCGAGCGTGACGGGCACACCGGCAGCTCTCATGCCGCGATCTCGAGGCGCTCGGCGTCTACGCGCTGCGCTACGTCAAGCCCGGGCAGACGCTCGGCCTCGGCACCGGGCGCGCGGCCATCGCGTTTATCCGGGCGCTGGGCGCCAGCAGGCATCAAGGTCCGCGGCGTGCCGACCTCGAAAGCGCAGCGAGAAGCTGGCCGCGAGATGCGGAATCGAGGTCGTCGAGCTCGCCGAAGTCACCGAAGATCGACATCGACCTTCGACGGCGCCGACGAGGTCGATCCGCGGCTCAACCTGATCAAGGGATGGGCGGCGCGACTGGTGCGCGAGAAAGTGGTGGCGGCCGCGTCGCGCCGGCGGATCATCCTGGTCGGCGAAGAGAAGCTCGTCAAGCGGCTGGGCGCGCGCGGCGCTGCCGGTCGAAGTGCGTGCCGTTCGCCGCGCCGTTCACGTCATGCGGCGGATCGCCGCGCTTGGCCTCAAGCCCAGATCCGCGTCGATGACAGCGGCGCGCGAGTTCTTCAGCGACAACGGCAACCTGATCGCAGACTGCGGCGTCAAGGAGATTCGCAATCCGGCGCGGCTCGATCGCGAGCTGCGCGAGATTCCCGGCGTGATCGGGACCGGCCTGTTCGTTGCGATGGCCGACTTGGTGCTGGTTGCCGAAGCGGGCGGGAAGATCCGGACGCTCAGGCGTTCCAGTTGAGCCTTCCGGCTTCCGTTCGCAGCCATCTCGAGCAGATCTTTCGCGGCGCGCTCGCCGCGGTCGCCCCGGAGCAGCTCGTTGCGCGCGTCCTCGACGGTGCGATCCCCGGCGCCGAGCGCGTTCCGGCGACAATCGCGGAATCACAGAGCGTCTACCTGCTCGCGGCCGGCAAGGCCGCGTACGGGATGGGAACCGCGCTTGAACGCGCCCTCGGTCCCAAGCTTCGCCGGGCCGTCGCCGTGATCCCAAGGGGCGTGCCGCGGCCTTCGGACGCGTCCTCGCGAATCGAGTTCATCGAAGCCGCGCATCCGATTCCCGATGAGTCTTCGCTGCGCGCGGCTCGCGCGGCGCTCGATCTCGCCCGCCGCGCCGGCCCCGGCGATCTGCTCGTCGCCGCGATCAGCGGCGGCGCCTCCGCGATGCTTGCGATGCCCGCAGGCCCGATCACGCTTGCCGACAAGGTCGCCGTTACCTCCGCGTTGCTTCGCGCGGGCGCACCGATTCGCGAATTCAACCTGGTGCGCAAGCATCTCTCGGCTATCAAGGGTGGGAACCTGCTGCGCGCGTGCGGCCGTGGGGCGCGGGTGCTGAGCCTGATTATCTCCGACGTGCCGGGCAGCGATCTGGGGACGATCGGCTCGGGACTCACGGCCGCGGATTCGACCACCTACGCCGAGGCGATCGGCGTGCTCAAGCGCTATCCGGGCCTGTGGGGGCGCACGCCCGAACCGATCCGGGAGCATCTGGAACGCGGCTTGGCCGGTGCGATCGCGGAAACGCTCAAGCCCGGCGATCCCGAGCTCGAGCGAGCGACCAACCTGATAATCGGCGACAATACCGCGGCGCTGGACGGCGCGGAACGGGCGGCGCGCGCGCTCGGATACGCGGTCGACCGCTGGCGCACGCTGCGTGGCGAGGCCAACGACCTCGGCCGCGCGCTCGCGGCTCATCTGTGCGCCCTTCGCGCGCCGCGGCTCTGCGTGCTCGCTGGCGGTGAGCCGGTCGTGACGGTCGCGGGGCCAGGGCAGGGCGGCCGCGCGCAGCAGTGCGCGCTGGCCTTGGCGATGGAACTGGCGCGCCTTGCGCCGGAGCGCAAGATCGCGGCGTTGTTCGCCGGCAGCGACGGAATCGACGGGCCGACCGACGCGGCCGGAGCGTTTGCCGCTCCCGATTCGGTCGCGGCCGCAACCGCCGCCGGCGTCGATGCAGAGCAGGCGCTGCGCCGCAATGATTCACATCAAGTGTTCAAAGCAATCGGCGATTTGCTCGTCACCGGCGCCACCGGCACCAACGTCGCCGACCTGTTCGTCGGTCTCGTCAACTATTGAGTAGCGGGCGGTTTTGGAGTCGGATGGCCGGCAGGGACGCCGGCCACTACCCTGAAGGAAGCTGTCTTTGGGTAGAGGCCGGCCTCCGTGCCGGCCCGTGCGGTCAAAACCGCCTACTACCAACTATCGCACTGAGTGGATATTGAAGTGAGTACCCAATACGCGGGCGAGTTGACCGGCGGGCGCGGACGCAACGGCAAGCTCGAAGTCACCCTGATTCCCGGCGACGGCGTGGGTCCCGAGGTGGTCGGCGCGGCGGTCACTGTAATCGAGGCGGCCGGAGTGAAAATCGCATGGGACGAGCAGCTCGGCGGCGCCGCCGCGGTCCGCAAATTCCACACGCCGCTGCCCGCTTCGTTGCTCCGCTCCCTGCGCCGCACGCGCGTCGCGCTCAAGGGGCCGCTCGAAACTCGCGTCGGCGAAGGCTATCGCTCGATCAACGTCCAGCTCCGCCAGACCTTCGACCTTTACGCCAGCCTGCGCCCCACCCGCAGCTTCTCCGGCGTGCATACCCGGTTTCGCAATGTCGATCTGATCGTGGTCCGCGAGAACACCGAAGATCTCTACTCCGGAATCGAGCATCAGGTGGCGCCGGGCGTGGTCGAGAGCGTCAAGGTAATCACGGCGCGGGCCTCGCGGCGGATCGCGCGCTTCGCGTTCGAGTTTGCGCGGCGCCATCGGCGCCGCTCCGTCACCGCGATTCACAAGGCCAATATCATGAAGCTCTCCGATGGCCTGTTCCTGAAGTGCGCGCGGCGCGTGGCGGCCGATTACAAGGGGATCGAATACCGCGAGCAGATCGTCGACGCCGCCTGCATGCGCCTGGTGACCGATCCGTCGTCGTTCGACGTGCTGCTGCTGGAAAACCTGTACGGCGATATCGTCTCCGATCTTTGCGCGGGCCTGGTCGGCGGATTGGGCGTGGTGCCGGGTGCGAATTACGGCCAGCGCGGCGCGATCTTCGAAGCCGTCCACGGGACCGCGCCCGATATCGCGGGCCAGGACGCCGCGAATCCGGTCGCGGTGACTCTGTCGGCCGCGATGATGCTCGATTACCTCGGCCGTCCGCGCGAGGGCGCGCGCATCCGGGACGCGGTCGGCGACGTGCTGCGCCGCGGCCGCGTGCTGACGCGCGATCTGGGCGGCCGCGCCTCGACCAGCGAGATGACCGCAGCGATCATCCGGGCGCTGAAATAAGGAGAGGAACCCGATCGGCCTCGTTCCGGCGGACTTTCGCGGTCGATCGCGCTTCGCTAATAGTGAGCCGTGAATCGCGCCTTGAATCGCCCATTGGATCGCGATGCTCAGATCGCGCGGATGAGCCGCGAAAGCTTCGATCTGGCCGTGATCGGCGGTGGTATCAACGGCGCGGCGGTCGCGCGTGACGCCGCGATGCGCGGCCTGCGGGTCGCGCTGTGCGACCAGGGCGATTTCGCCGGTGCAACGTCCTCGCGCTCGACCAAGCTGATTCACGGCGGCTTCCGCTACCTCCCGCAGGGACAACTGCGGCTGGTTTACCACGCGCTGCGCGAGCGCGAGCGGCTCCATCGCGTGACCGCGCCCCATCTGGTGCGATCCATCCGCTTTCTCTTTCCGCTTTACCGCGGCCGCGGTTTCGGTCCGTTCGTGGTCGCAATCGGCATGACGCTCTACGATCTCTTCGCCCGCGCACCGCGCACCGAGCGCCATCGCCGGCTCAACGCGGCGGGCGTCTGCGCGCTCGAACCCGCGGTCAGCGCGCACGATCTCCGCGGCGGCTCGCTTTACTACGACGCCTGGGCCGACGACGCCCGCCTGACGATCGAAAACGCGCTGGACGCCGCCGCGCACGGCGCGGCGATCGCGAACTACGTGGCTCTGGAGGGGTTTTCCAAAGCCGGATTTTCCAAATCCGCCGGCGGTGCTGGCAAGCTCTCGGCCGCCGCGCTTCGTGATGTCGTGACCGGCGCCAGCTTCGAGTTGCGTGCGTCGGTCTTCGTGAACGCTGCCGGGCCGTGGGTCGATGACATCCGGCGGTTGGACGATTCCGCCGCGCCGCCGAGCGTCCGTCTGACCAAGGGCGTGCATCTGATTTTTCGTCACGAGTCGATTCCGGTCCGCGAGTCGCTCGTGCTCAGCGATGAGGGCGGCCGGATCGTGTTCGTAATTCCGCGCGACGGCTACGTGATGGTCGGCACGACCGATACGGACTTCAACGGGGATCGCGACCACGTCTGTGCCGACCGCTCCGATGTCGAGTACCTGCTCGCGGTGCTGCGCGAGAGTTTGCCCGGCGTCAAGCTCCAGGCGGGCAACGTCGCTTCGAGTTTTGCCGGGCTGCGCGCGCTGGTGAATCCCGGCGGCGGCAAGTCGCCCTCGGCGGTGCCGCGCGAAGAGACCATCGTGCAGTCGGTCTCCGGACTGATTTCGGTCGCCGGCGGCAAGCTGACCACCCATCGCGCGATCGCCGAACGCGTGGTCGATCGCGTGATGGACGAGCTGGCGCGTCCGAAGGGGAACTGTCCGACCCGGAATGTGCCGCTGATCGGGGCGCGGCCACTCGACCCGGACGCCGGTGCCGAGAGCGCGCTCGCGTCGATTCCGCCCCAGGCGCGCGAAGTCCTGCACGGGCGCTACGGAACGCGTGCCGCGCTAGTGGCGAATCTGATTATCGAACGGCCCGAGCTGGCGGATCCGCTTGCGCCGGGCTGTCCCGCGCTCGGCGCCGAAGTGATTCACGCGGTACGCAACGAACTGGCGCGTACCGTCGCTGACTTTATCGTGCGCCGCACCGCGCTCTCGTGGCGTTTCCCGTTCGAGGCGGCTGCGGCCGCGCCGCGAGTCGCGGAGCTGATGGGAACCGAGCTCGGATGGGATCGCGCGCGGCAGGACGCTGAGCTGGGCAGCTTCCAGACCGCGCTGCAGCGCGCCAAGGCCGCGTGAAGCCGCGACCGCGGCCCGAATCCGCCGCCGATCGAATCGCACGCGCGACGCGAATCGCGGCCGGTCTCGCCAAGCTCTATCCGCAAGCGCGCATGAGCCTGAACTTCAAGACTCCCTGGCAATGCCTGGTCGCGACCGTGCTCTCCGCGCAATGTACCGACCAGCGCGTCAACCAGGTCACGCCGAATCTGTTCAAGGAAGTGCCGGATCTCGCCGCGATGGACGCGATTCCAGTCGAACGCTTGCAGCAGATGATCGTCACGACGGGCTTCTTTCGCATGAAGGCGCGCTCGCTCAAGGGCGCCGCCCGCGTGATTCTCGAGCGCTTTGGCGGCGAGATTCCCGACCGCATGGAAGACCTCGTCACGATTCCCGGGGTCGGGCGCAAGACCGCCAACGTGATCCTGGGCCACGTTTTCGGCCGGCCCGGGATGGTCGTCGATACGCACGTGCGCCGGCTCGCGCGCCGGATGGGGTTCACTCGCAACGCTGATCCCGTCAAAATCGAAGCTGACTTGCAGAGGCTGATGCCGCCCGCGCAGTGGACGCCGTTCTCGATGCGGCTTATCCTGCACGGCCGCAACGTATGCCTCGCACGGCGGCCGCGTTGCGGGGAATGCTCGCTGTCCGGCGACTGCCCGCGCGTCGGCGTGCCCTCAGCGCGAGTAGTTTAGTAAGTGTTTTCACCGCCGGTCGGGCGTGCAATAATTCACAACTCACCAGCCGGCTGGCCAGTGTCCAGTGTGTCGATCATGAAGCTCCGGGTGGAAGAAATAACCGCTGAGGACCGTGAGATCGTCTTCCTCGAACCTGAGGGGGAGATCAATCGGATCCTCACTACGGGGCCCGTCAGGGACTACGTTGTGCAAGGACCGCTTTCCGTCATGATGTCGTGCTATCGCGCCGGTACCGAGGTTTTCCTCCAGGGCGATCTGAGCGCGCACGTCCGCGCCGTGTGCGCGCGCTGCGCCGAGGAATTCGTGGCGCCGAGCGTGCGCTCGTTCCGCTATGTGCTCGCGCCGCGAGTGCTGGACGATTTTGCCGCGGGCGCGGGCTTGCGGGATGAGGATGTCGAGTACTCCCACTACGACGGTGAGGAAATCGATCTGTCGCCGCCGGTTCGCGAACAACTGCTGCTCGCCCTGCCGACCCGGCCGCTCTGCCGCGAGGATTGCCGCGGACTCTGTCCGCGCTGCGGCGCGAATCTGAATCTCGGCGCCTGCGGATGCGCCGCGGTCGAGCCCGATCCGCGCCTGGCGGTTCTGCGCACGCTCAAAATCTCGCGGGCCTGACGGCTCGCCATTGCAGGAAACAAGATGCAAGCACCCAAACGCCGGACCTCTCATTCCAAGAAAAACATGCGCCGCTCGCACGACGCGCTCCGCGCGGTGAATACCCAGCGCTGCCCGAGCTGCGGCGAGCCCACGCTGCCCCATCGCGTCTGCCGCCATTGCGGTGTCTATCGCGGACGCCAGCTCGCCGAGGCCGAGGAATAGGCGGCGCGCGCGGTGAAGATCGCGCTCGATGCGATGGGGGGTGATCTGGCCCCCAAAGCCAACGTCGAAGGCGCGGTGGCGGCGGCGCGCGATTTCAAGATCGAGATCGTGCTGGTCGGCGATCGCGCGATTGTCGAAAAGGAGCTCGCCGAGTGCGGCGGCGCCAATCTGCCGATCTCGGTGGTGCACGCTTCCGAAACCGTGGAGATGGCGGACTCGCCGCTTGAGTCGGTGCTGGGCAAGCCCAACTCCTCGATGCACGTCGGCTATGAAATGCTCAAGCGCGGCGAGGTTGACGGCTTTCTCAGCGCCGGAAACTCCGGCGCGATGATGACCGCGGCGATGGTGATCCTCGGCACCTTGCCCGGCGTCGATCGGCCGGCGATCGCCTCGCTGGTGCCGACCGGCCGCGACCACGCGATCCTGATCGACGCCGGCGCCAATATCGAGGTCAAGCCCTTCAATCTGGTCGAGTTCGCCGTGATGGGCAGCGCGTATGCCCATCGGGTGCGCAAGATCGCAAAGCCCCGGGTGGGATTCTCTCCAACGGCGAGGAAGACTCCAAGGGCAACGACCTGACCCGCGCCGCGGCCGCAACCCTGCGCGCGATGGCGCCCGATATCAACTACACCGGCTACGCCGAAGGGCGCGACATCAACCGCGGCAATTTCAACGTCGTGGTGACCGACGGCTTCACCGGCAACGTTGCGCTGAAGACCATGGAAGGCTTCGCCGCCTTCATGTCGGGAAATCTCCGCGACCTGTTCGGCGGAAAGTTTCCGCGGCCGGCTGGCCTATCTGATCATTCGCAAGCGGCTTTCTGCGATGCGCGAGCGGCTCGACCCTTCCGAATACGGCGGCGCGCCGTTGCTGGGCGTCAACGGGGTCGCGATCATCGCTCACGGCTCCTCGAATCCGCGCGCGATCAAGCACGCGATCCGCGCCGCGGCCGACGAAGCACTGGTCCGCCAGGTCAATGCCGAAATCGTCGAGATGCTCCGCAAGATTCCGGTGGCTACCGGTCCAACCCCCAGGCCGGCCGGCAAGGGAATCCGCGGCAATCTTCTCCCGGATGCGCGAGCGGCTCCATCGGCATCCCCGGGACGGGGAGGATGCGGCGAAGAATCCGAGCACCGGCGCTTTGAGCTTTCCTGAGGCTATTTCCGCCGACGCTCCGGATCACGATACCGGATCGCTGGCCAAAAGCGGCGCGAGCGGGTCGCTGGCTCCGTCTCCGAACGGCACGAAGCTGCCCGTCGAAGCGGCGCGACATCCTCAAGCTATTGCTGAAGGTATCGATGCGACCGCCCCGGTGCATCCGTCGGAAAAACCCGTGGATAAGCCGGCCGCCGCGGCGAGATCCGCATCTCCCGCCAAGCACTGACCCGTCACGCGGTTCGTAGCTCCCCGCGAATATGAAACTCGCACTCCTTTTTCCCGGTCAAGGTTCCCAGCGCGTCGGGATGGGCAAAGAACTCGCCGCGAACTTTCCCGCCGCCCGCGCGGCCTTTGAGGAAGCCGATCAGGCCGCGGGCTGCGCGCTGTCGCGGCTCTGTTTCGAGGGTCCCGAGGAAGAGTTGCGGCTGACTACGAACACTCAGCCCGCGATGCTCGCTGTGGCGATTGCCGCATTGCGTGCGCTCCAGTCGGAGGCCGCCGTAACGCCCGAGGTCGCCGCCGGACACAGCTTGGGTGAGTACACGGCGCTGGTCGCCGCCGGCGCGCTCTCGTTCTCTGACGCAATCCGCGTGGTGCGCGAGCGCGGACGCTTGATGCAGGCGGCAGTGCCGGAGGGACAGGGCACGATGGCTGCGCTGCTCGGTCTGGACCTTGCCGCGGTCGAACGAGATGTGCGCGCAGTCCCGCGCGGACGCCGAACTGGTCGTGCCGGCGAATCTCAACGGTCCTGGCCAGACTGTCGTCGCCGGGCATCCCGCCCGCGGTCCGGCGTGCGGTCGCGATCGCCAAGGAGCGCGGCGCCGCGATGGCGGTCGAGCTCAAGGTGAGCGCGCCGTTCCATTGCGCCCTGATGCAGCCCGCGCGCGACGGGATGGCGCACGTGCTGGAAGGCGTCACCGTTGCGCCGTTGCGTTTCGGCGTGATCGCCAACGTCACCGGCCAGGTGAATCGCGATCCGGCGCGCGTCGTCCCGCTGCTGCTGGAACAGATCACGGCGCCGGTCCGATGGGAGGAATCGATGGCGACGCTGGGCGCGCTCGGCGTCGAGACCAACGATCGAATTCGGATGCGGCCGCGTACTCGCGGGGCTGATGCGGCGCATCAACAAGGGCATCAGGGTGCTCGCGTGCGAGGATCTCAAATCGTTGAGGAGCGCCGCCGACGCGCTCAAACCACCCCTGGTCGATTAAGGCAGGCCTGAACCCGGCCGCTTGCCTGCCCGCCCTCAAGTCCTTATGCTGCGCTGTAAATTCAATAGCGGGCGAGCGCCGCATCCGGCGTCTCGGCCTGATGAGCGGGTCGCTTCGCTTCGACGCCGCGCCTCCGGCGGCACATGACTTCTGCGGTCGGCACCAGATGCCGGCCTGGAAGGAGGGTTGAGACACACGATGGCAGAACAGGTTGAAACCAAGGTTCGTGAGATTATCAGCGAGCAGCTCGGGGTCGCGGTCAATCAGGTCACACCCGAGGCCTCGTTTATCGAGGACCTCGGCGCGGATTCGCTCGATATCGTCGAGCTGGTGATGGCGCTCGAAGAGGAATACGGGATGGAAATCTCCGACGAGGACGCCGAAAAGATTCGTACCGTCAAGGACGTCGTAAATTATATCGAGAGTCACAAGAGCTGACCGTTTCACTCGTCCGCCGCGCGTACCGGCCGCGGCCCGCGCCCTCAGGATGCGCCTGCCGGCCTGAGGGCGGTACAATCACGCCATGCAGTGCCCCTTCTGCCGCCATCGCGGGAATCGCGTGGTCGATTCGCGTATGTCCGGCGACCGGACCACGATTCGCCGGCGCCGCATGTGCAATTCGTGCAAGCGCCGTTTCACGACCTACGAGCGGGTCGAAGAAATCGCGCCGATGGTGGTCAAGAAAGACGGCCGGCGCGAACCCTACGATCGTTCCAAGATCGTCGCCGGACTCAAGAAGGCCTGCGAGAAGCGGCCGGTTTCGATGGAGACGATCGAGCAGGCCGCCGATCGCGTCGAAGCCGCGGTGCTCGAACGCGGCGAGCGCGAAGTTCAAAGCCCGTTCATCGGCACCGCCGTGATGAACGAGCTGCACGAGATCGATCAGGTCGCCTACGTGCGGTTCGCCTCGGTCTATCGTTCGTTCAAGGATATCGACGAGTTCATGAGCGAGCTCGAAGGGCCTGATGCGGGCCCGCAATCTGACCGGCGCCGGCCATGCGCGTCCCGAACCCGCCGCCGACGGCGAAAGCGCCCGCCGCGACGCGCGCTCCAAAGAGAAATGATCGGTGCGCCGGCTCAGCTCCGACGCTGCTAGTGCGCCATGGCCGCTCGCGCCAAACCCGAATCCGATCGCCGCTGGATGCGTCGCGCGCTGGCCCTCGCGGGCAAAGCGCTGGGAACCACGTCGCCCAATCCCGCGGTCGGATGCGTGATCGTTCGTGGCAGCCGGACCGTCGGCGCCGGCGCGACCGCGGCGGGCGGCCGGCCTCATGCGGAGACGATCGCGCTGGCACGCGCCGGCGCCCGCGCCCGCGGCGCGACCGCTTACGTCACGCTGGAGCCGTGTGCCCATCAGGGCCAGACGGCGCCGTGCGCTCGCGCGTTGATCGACGCGGGCGTGAGCCGCGTCGTAATCGGATGCGTTGATCCCTACCCGGCCGTTCGCGGCCGCGGGCTCGCGATGCTCCGCCGTGCCGGAATCGCCGTCACCGCCGGCGTTCTCGAAGCCGAATGCCGCCGTCTCAACGAAGGGTTCATCTCGCGCGTGACGCGCCGGCGTCCGTTCGTCACGCTCAAGCTCGCGATGTCCCTCGACGGCCGCATCGCCGCCGCGAGCGGAGACTCGCGCTGGATCAGTTCGCCGCCGGCGCGCGCGATCGTCCATCGATGGCGCAGCGAAGCCGACGCGGTGATGGTTGGCGCCGGCACCGTATGCGTGGACAATCCGCGCCTGACCTGCCGGGCCAAAGGCGGCCGCGATCCGGCGCGCGTGATTGTCGACGCCCGGCTCAAGGTCCCGCCCGGCGCGCAAGTGTTTCACCTGCGATCGGATGCGCCGTCGATTCTCGTGACGACCAGTGCGAATCTCGATCGCGCGCGGCGGCGTTATCGCGGCGCGCAGACCGAAGTGATCGCTGCGCCTTCCGCGCGCGGTGAGATTGCGCTCGATGTGCTGATGCGCGAATTCGGCGGCCGTGGATGGTCGAAAGTCTTGATCGAAGGCGGAGCCCATCTGGCGGGCGCTGCGCTGCGCGTCGGCATCGTCGATCGCATCGCGATCTTCATCGCACCCAAGCTGCTCGGCGCGGGATTCCCTGCGATCGAAGGACTCCGATCGCGCACGATCCGCGACGCGATCGGCCTCAGGAATCTCACCGCGCGCCCGATCGGCGCCGACTGGCTGCTCGAAGCCGACCTGCGTTGATCGGTGCGCGATCTTCAGGCTCCCGGCCTCGCGTTCCTATAGCCATCTATATCCAACGATATCCGCAACTCGCGGCGCCACTTGACAGATATCTCCCGCGGCGGTAGTTTACCACTTGGTTATTTAACTGGATGGTTCAGCACGACATGTCCCCGGATCGACTCAACGATACTTTCGCGGCCCTCGCCGATCCCACCCGCCGCGCGATCCTTGCGCGCCTAGCTCTGGGCGAGACCTCGGTGACCGAACTGGCCGAGCCCTTCGCTATGAGCCTGCCCGGCATTTCCAAGCATCTGAGGGTGCTCGAGCGAGCGGGTCTGATCACGCGCGGCCGCCAGGCGCAGTGGCGGCCCTGCCGGCTCGAGGCGGGTCGCCTCAAGGATGTCGCCGACTGGCTCGAGCACTATCGCCGCTTCTGGGACGAGAGCTTCGATCGCCTGGACGAATATCTGCGCGATCTGCAAGCCCAAGAGAAGAAGAACCCGCAACAGAAGGACCCCAAGGAGAAGCGAAATGGACACAAGAAGTAGCACCCCGGCGGAATCCGCCGAGCGGGAACTCGTCATCACGCGCATCTTCGATGCTCCCCGGGCGCTCGTGTTCAAAGCCTGGACCGAGCCCGAGCGCCTGATCCGCTGGTGGGGCCCGCGCGGCTTTACGATGACCCTCTGCGAGCTGGATCTCCGCCCGGGCGGCGCCTATCGCTTCCACATGCGTTCGCCCGAGGGCGCCGAGAATCGGTCGCACGGCGTCTTTCGGGAAATCGTGGAGCCGGAGCGGCTCGTCATGACCCAAGCCTGGGTCGACGCGGAGGGTAAGCCGGGCCACCAGACGCTGCTGACCGTGACCTTGGCCGATCACGGCGGGAAAACGCAGCTCACCGTCCATCATGCGATCTTCGAGTCGGTCACCGCGCGTGATTTGCATCAGGGCGGCTGGAACAGCACTCTGGACTGCCTGTCCGACTATCTGGCGGCGGCCTGATGGAATCGAGGCCAACGCGCCATGCGCAGATCCACCGTTGCCGAACTTCTCGCTCCCCTTCCCGTCTTTAGGGAAGGGGCCGGGGGTTAGGTCACGTCTGATCGAATCGAGGTTAACGAACCATGCGCAATCGTAGAAATCACTTGGGTACCGGCTTCGACGTGTGGGACGATCAAGAAGCTTGGTTCTGGCTGGTCGTCAGTCCGCGTCGCGACGGCGGCATCATCGGGTCGGTCGCAACCGAAGCTGACGCGGTACGCGAAGCCCGTGCATCAATCGAAGAACTCTCATCGAGCCGCAGAGCAGATCTCGCAGCCTTGCGTGTCACTCGCGCAGGCGCCGCGGTGCCGCGGTCTGATCAATTCGACGCGATCATTTTTGCCGGCTGGAGGCGTTCGTTGACCAATCTCGAGCGCTATCTGGCTTTCCGGGATGGCGCGAGCGTATGAGTACACAGCCTGAGCGGAAATTTGCGCGGGTCATGAACTATCCGACCACGAAAGACCTAGTCGCCGCGCTTGCGGCGCGCCAGGTATCGGCCCTCGAACTCCTCGATCGTTCGATCGCGCGCATCGAAGCCCACGATGGCAAGCTCAATGCGGTAGTGGTGCGCGACTTCGCGCGCGCCCGCGTCGCCGCCGCCGAAGCCGATAAGGCCCTGGCGCGCGGTGAGCGCCGCCCGCTGCTCGGCGTGCCGATCACCGTCAAGGAAGCCTTCAATGTCGCCGGCCTTCCGACCACCTGGGGCCTTCCCGGAACGGAGCACTTAAAGGTGGCGGAGGATGCGATCGCAGTCGCCCGGCTCAAGGCCGCCGGCGCCGTAGTGCTCGGTAAGACCAATGTGCCGCTGATGCTCGCCGACATGCAGACCTACAACGCAATCTATGGCGTGACCAACAATCCGTGGGATCTCGGCCGAACTCCCGGCGGCTCGTCCGGAGGGTCCGCCGCGGCCCTTGCCGCAGGCTACGTGTCCCTGGAATTCGGATCAGATCTGGCCGGTTCCTTACGAGTCCCCGCCCACTGCTGCGGCATCTTTGCCCATAAGCCAACCTATGGCCTGGTCCCGATACGTGGCCAGGCGCCGCCCGGCACACCCTCACTCTCCGTGAACCCGGGAATTGACCTGGTCGTGGTCGGCCCGATGGCGCGCAGCGCCGGCGATCTTGCACTGGCGCTCGATGTGGTCGCGGGGCCCGACGATGACGAAGCTGGTGGCTACAAGCTCGCTTTGCCGCCAGCCCGCCACGCCGATCTCAAAAGCTTCCGCGTGCTCGTGCTCGATCAGCATCCGCTCGTGCCCACGGCCAGCGTAGTCCGCTCGGCCCTCGGCAAGGTCGCAGACCATCTTGCCCGCGCGGGAAGCAAGGTCGAAAGGACCAGCCCACTGCTGCCCGACCTAACCCTCATGAGTAACACCTTTGGACAGTTGCTGATGTCGCTAATCGCCGCCAACTTTCCCGACGATACCTATCAAGGTTTGCAAGCTAGCGTTGCCGCGCTGCCATCGGACGACCTAAGCCCAGCGGCGATCCGCCTGCGGGCCAACGTGCTGACCCATCGCGATTGGATCAGGATCGATCGCATCCGCAATTTCATAGCTCATCAATGGCGCCAGTTCTTCCGCGAATGGGACGTGATCCTGTGCCCGGTGCTGCCCACCCCGGCCTTCCCGCACGACCACCGCGAAATGAGCGCCCGCCGAATAACGATCGACGGCAAAGAGTTCCCCTACGCAGATCAAAGCCTGTGGTCAAGCCTCGCAACCCTAACCGGTCTGCCGGCAACCGCAATGCCGATCGGCCGCAGCGACGAAGGCCTACCCATAGGCATGCAAATCATCGGCCCCTACCTGGAAGACCGCACCACGCTAGCCTTCGCGGAACTATCCGAGCGCGAATTCGGCGCCTTCGTCGCACCACCAGGCTTCGAAGACTGATCCACCTATTGATTCCTGCACAAGATAGACCCAATTCTGCTCCGGCGCAGCCTGCTTTTGTCATTCCCGCGCGCGTGTCTGGCGCGCGCGAGGAATCCCGGATTCGATCCCATCGCGCAGCCATCGGAGCATTTGGCTGCCGGCAGCGCTTGTCCCAGTTCATCTGTGGCGTGACTCTGCGGCTGCCCTGGCGGACGGCCGCGGCCCACAGTGGAGGTCTGTGCATATGCGCGGGTGAGCGCGGAGAGTACGAGCGAGCGTTATGAAACGCGAATACGATTTCAGCACGGGCAAACGGGGCGCGATCCTGCCGCCCGAGCCGGGCAAGACCAGGATCACAATCCGGCTGGACAATGCAATTCTCGACCACTTCCGCAAGCGGGTCCACGCCATGGGCGGGGGCAATTATCAGGCCCTAATCAACGACGCGCTGCGCGAATACATTCGAGGCGCGCGCCTGGAAAAGGTCGTGCGCCAGGCGGTGCGGGCGGAGCTTCGAGGAGCTCGGGCACTTCACGAAAGCTAAGGGCTTTTGAAAAAAGGAGGGGCCCTTGGAAACATGCGCAATGACGCCGCGCCGCGCGACTGGTCCCGAGGAAAGCGTTGCGGGTAAGAACGCCCGCCCGATCAAACCTAAGTGTCGCTGCCCAACTCGTGCAGCGCCCGCGCGCATTCCACCGGATGCGTGAACATTACCTCGTGCCCGCTCTTCACGAACTTGATTGTTGGATTCTTGAGCCGGCTCGAAAAGTGGGGATGCCAGTTGGGGGCGCCCGCGACCGGCGTCCGATCGTCTTCACAAACGATATAGCCGCTCGGGATACCGGTGGCGAAGTATGGCGCCATCGGTACGGGCGCGGCCAGCGGCGCGATCGGCTGCGGACCCAGCGCCGACATCACGTATTCCTTCAGCGCGGGCGCCATATCGTTGCTAAGCCCGTCGATAAATTCCTTGCCCATCAAATCGATTGTTATCGAGCGCTCCGGCAATGAATCGGCCGCCGCGGCGAGCGGAGAAGTCGCCGGGTCTACAATCGGCTGCCCGTCGAGCGCCACCATCGCCGTCACCCACACCACGCGCTTGATCCGCGATGGAATCTTCGCCGCGACGCCGGGGATCGTCAGCCCGCCGAGACTGTGTCCCGCGAGCACGACGTTTTTCAGATCATTTCCCACGATGAACTCCGCGACGCAGCTGACGTAGCTGTCGAGCGTTACCTTCGCGCGATCGGCGCGGTTCATGCCATGCCCCGGGAGATCGACCGCGTATGCCCGGTCGCCGAGCTGCTCGAGTTGATTGATTACCGCCGCCCAGCACCAGCCGCCATGCCACGCGCCATGCACCAGTACGAATGTCTCCGCCATCTTCGTTTCTCTCCTCCAGGTAGCTCGCCGGGCAGGACCAGCCGCCATCGTCTCAAACTACATTTCCGTTCTGGGCGTCGTCAAAGCGGATCGCCGGAATGGGATGACCGGCGGGACGCCGGTCCTACTTCTGAACGCAGTAGCGCCGGCGTCTCGCCGGTGATTTAGCCGGCCTTCGTGCCGAGGCACGCTGTCAAAACCGGCCACCAGTCACAGTTTTGGCGGGCAGAGCGTCCGGGCTTGGGAAATCCGGGCAGAAGCGAATCGCCCGTGCGCTTCTCAGCATTTTCGGGCAGTGATAGGATCGCCGCAGAACTGAACAATATGTCCGACGCATCACTCGAAAATGTTTTCAGCCGCATCCGTGCCGGCGCGATGGTCCTGATGGTGCCTGAAGAGCACGAGGACGCCGAAGGTGACCTCGTGATGGCGGCCGAGAAGATCACGCCCGAGCACGTGAACTTCATGGTCAGCCACGCCCGCGGAATTGTCTCGATTGCGCTTCCCGACCAGCGGATGCGCGCGCTCGGCATCCCGCTCGTGCCGTTCACTCATGGCGCTGAGGTTACCGAGCAGGCCGGTGCGCTGGTCGAAGCGCGCGAAGGCGTGACCACCGGAATCTCGGCCGCCGACCGCGCTCGCACGATTCAAACCGTCGCCTCCGAAACCTCCGGGCCGGGCGATATCGTGATGCCCGGCCACGTCCTGCCGTTGATGGCGCTGCCGGGCGGCGTCCTGATGCGCCTGGGGCGGGCCGAGGGCGCGATCGATATCGTGCGCGGCGCCGGGATGCGTCCCGCGGCGGCGCTCTGCACGATCCTGCGCGAGGACGGCGAGTCCGCCCGGATGACCGAGCTGCGCGAGTTCGCGGCGCAGCACGCGCTCCCGATCTGCTTCATCACGGACTTGGTGTCCTATCGGCTGACCAGCGAGCTGCTCGTGCAGCGCGTCGCCGACGCGAAGTTTCCGACCGCGGCGGGCGAGCTGCGCGCGATCGTGTTCCGCAATATCGTCGACGGCCGCGAGCATCTGGCGCTAATCAAGGGCGAAGTCGGCAGCGGGCGTCCGGCGCTGGTGCGGCTCCATTCGGAATGCCTCACCGGCGACGTGTTCGGATCGAGCCGCTGCGACTGCGGCGAACAGTTGAACGAATCGATCAGCCGAATCCTGGCGGCCGACGCCGGCGTGATCATCTATCTGCATCAGGAAGGCCGCGGGATTGGGCTCGGCAACAAGCTGCGCGCCTACGCCCTGCAGGACGGCGGACTTGATACGGTCGAGGCCAACCTGGAGCTGGGCTTCAAGGAGGATCTGCGCGACTACGGAATCGGTGCGCAAATCCTGCGCGACCTCGGCGTCGGCGAGGTCCGTCTGCTGACCAATAATCCCAACAAGCTCGAAGGCCTGCGCCGCTACGGCGTCAACGTCACGCGCGTCCCGCTTGAAGTCGCGCCCCATCGCGGCAATATCGACTACCTCCGCACCAAAAAAGAAAAGCTCGGCCATCTCTTCTCCGAGCTCAAGCTGATCACCTGAAGCTGCGCCATGGGCTTACGACACCTGGGCCGGGAGCTCGCGCTCCAGGCGCTGTATCAAATCGACCTGAGCGGCGACCCCGCGCGGGAGCATCCCGCGGCGCTGACTTCGGCTTTCCCGGGCGACGCCCGCGCGCGCGCCTTTGCGATCGAGCTGGTCGAGGGAGTCTGCCGCGAGCGGCTGCTGCTCGACCGCCATCTGGCCGACGCGCTCGAAAACTGGACGCTCGAACGCCTCTCACGGGTCGATCACAACATCCTCAGGATCGCCATCTACGAACTGCTGCGGCTGCCCGACATTCCGGCGCGCGTCACGATGGACGAGGCGATCGAGTTGGCCAAGCGCTTCGGCGATCGCGACTCGGGCCGTTTCGTCAACGGCCTGCTCGACCGGCTGGCCGCCGTTCTGGACCTGAAGAGCAAGGGTGAAGAACCCGGCGCGCACAAACCGGACTAGCCTGCGGATCGTGGCGACGGTCGCCGCGCTGCTGGGCGGATGCGGCTATCATTTCGCGGCCTCGGGCAGCGGACTGCCTTCGAACGCGGCGACTATTTACGTCGCCCGGTTCTCCAACAAATCGCGGATCACCGGACTGGACGACCAGTTCGCGCGCTATCTCAAGGACGAGATCGCAAGCCACAAGCGCCTGCAGGTGATCGACGATCCCGCGCAGGCCGACTTGCTGCTGAGCGGCGTGATCGTGAGCGCCGAGGAGCATCCGACGACCTTCAACTCGGTGGACGAGCCCACCCAGTTCCAGGAGCAGTTCGTCGTCAACGCGGACCTTATCGACAATCGCTCCAACAAGGTCATCTGGAGTGCGCAGCGGTTGACCGCGGCGGAGTTTTACGCCGTGACCCCGCCGTCCGTGGTCACGACTTCGCCCGAGTTCCTGCAACAGAATCTGCGCCAGCGCGATATCAACCGGCTGCCCGATATGCAGCTCGCCCAGACCCAGCGCGAAGCGGGCCAGGATCAATTTCTCACCACCATGGCGCACAACCTCTACACCACGATGGCGGAAGGATTCTGAATGTCTTTTCCCGCGGCTCTCTGCGCGTCTGCGGCTGATTGACGATGGGGGTCGAACCGGCGCTCTCCTTGCTCCGTATGCTCGAGCAGCGGCGACCGCTGCCCGGGGTTTTTGCGATCTGCGGGCCGCAGGCCTTTCTGCGCGAGTACGTGCTCGACGCGCTCCGGATGCGTCTTAAGCGCGACGGGCGGGAATCGCGCATGCTCCAGGTCGGCGCGTCCGGCGGCCTCGACGCCGTCCTCGAGGAGATCGGGGCGGCCGATCTGTTCGCGCCCAAAAAAGTGGTCGTATGCCGTATCCCGCGCGCGCGCCGTGGCCAGGAAGACGACGGCGATACCGACGCGGATTCGAAATCGGGCGCAAAGGGCGGCGAATCGGCGCTGGCCGCCGCGATCGAATCCAAACACCTGGCGGGCGAGCTGATCCTGGCCTATGAGCGCGACGCGGTGCCGGCCAAAATCCGGCGCGTGATCGAGCGCACCGGAATCGTGATCAACTGCATGCGGCCGTTCGACAATCAGCTCGCGCAATATGCGCAGATTTTTGCGTCCGGCCTCGGCTTGAAGCTCAGCGCCGACGCCGCCGACCTGCTCGTATCACGCTATGCCGGCGATCTCGGCGCGATCGCCAACGCGCTCGCCAAAGCGGCGCTCTTTACCGAGCCCGGCGCGCGCCTGGGGGCGGCCGACCTGATGGAGCCCGGCGCCGCGCGCATGCCTGAACTCTTCGAGCTGGCGGAAAGCCTCGCCCGCGGTCAGGCCCCGGCGACGCTGGCGATGCTCTATCGGGCGATCGCGCTCGGCCGCGACGTGTTCGAGATTCTCGCCGTCGAAATTATTCCGGTGATTCGCCGGATGATGCTCGCGTCTGCGATGCTCGAGCAGGGCCGCAACGCGAGCGAGACCGCGTCCGCGCTCGGACTCAACCCGGCCAGCGGCCTGCTCAACCGTGCCGTCGAGGGCGCGCGCCGCTTCGGAGCGCAACGGCTCGCCCGGGCGCATCGGCAAGTGTGCCAGCTCGATGCGGAATTCAAGCTGGGGCTCCGTCGCGAGCGCGAGGCGGCGCTCTCGAGGTTGCTGCTTGATCTGATGGCGCCGGGCTGATGGCGCCGTGACGAGTGGATCCGGGCGCGCCTGACCTTGCTCTTCACGTCGATGCTCTTTACGTCGATCTGAAACCGGGCCAACATGATTCCCGGTAACGCACACGCGATTGCGCCGGGCTTGAGAGCTTGACAAGCGCAGCCGGTCGCGCTTGATGAGCATGAAGATGATTCGTGCGCTGAAAGACTGTCGAGGGCGCCATTCGTGCCGGCGAGCAGGACGCCGCGCACCATTGTGGAGGAGATCATGGAGATCCCCCCGGGACTGAAATACTCCAAGGAACATGAATGGGTTGCGACCGAGGAGTCCGTCGCAACGATCGGAATCAGCGACTACGCTCAGGACCAGCTTGGGGAAATAGTGTTCGTCGAGCTGCCCGCGGTCGGCGACAAGATCAGCAAGGATGACCCGTTCGGGGTCGTCGAATCGGTTAAGGCCGTGTCGGACGTTTATGCCCCGGTGACCGGCACGGTAATCGAGATCAACGAAGAGCTGTCCGAGAGCCCCGAAATGGTCAACGAAGACCCTTACGGGGACGGATGGCTGATCAAGGTCAAGGTGGCCGACCCCGCCGAGCTGGACGATCTGATGGACCACGAAGAGTACGAGGAGCTGATCAAGAAGGAAAAGGAGTGAGACTTACGGGGCGTGTGCGGCAGCCGCGGCGTCGTCCGGGCTCGACGGCGTGGCCTGCGCGACTTCGATCGCCAGCCCGCCCGCGCCCGCCGGCGGCGCGACGAAAACGATCGCGAACGCCGACGATCCGGAGGGCGGAAGGACGAAGCTCCGCGGCGGACCCAGCTTCTCGAAGAAGTCCAGCTCGCGCGCCGTCATCTGGCCGATCATCCGGCCGGAGAGACTGTTGCCGCAAAAGACTTCCTGCTTTGCGATTCCATGTTGTGAACCGTCCAGCAGGCTCGCCGCAATTTGAACCTGGTGCAGCGGTTGACTCCCCACATTGAGCGCCTGCCCGGTGATCACCAGGGCCGCCCGTCCGCCGTTGAGTTTCTGGTAGTCGGCATGAACCTCGCGCAGGGCGATCTGCACCGCGGCCGAAACCGGATTGACGAAATGGCCGCCGACCACCGGCAGCCCGGCCAACAGCGCCGCGCTCGCGACCGGCAAGCCCGCGATCAGCAGGCTCAGCGCGCCGAACCCGAGCGCGGTGAAAAAGAAGCAGGCGAGAAAGAACCCGTAGGAATGCAGGGCGCGGCCCGGGGAGGGCGCGCGATCCTCGTCGTCGTCGACCTCGTGATCGCGTGCACGCCTCGAGATGGCACGCAGTGGCGGCGGGGCAGACGGCTCCGGCGGCTCTTCCTCCAACGAAACCCGATGGTCGTCATCGGGCCCGGCGAAATCGAGACCGCTCTCCCCGACCTCCCACTTTTCCTCTTCCTCGTGCTCCGGCTCCTCCGGCTCGAGCTGGTGTTCCTCGGTCTCGGCGCTGAAGTCGAAGCTCAGGTTGTCGGTGGGCTCGGGCTCCTCAACCCGATGCGAGAACGGACGATCCAGCGGATCGGAGGATTCCGGTTCTGGCTCCGGCGCGATCGGCTTGGGCTCCGGCGCGATCGGTCTGGCCTCCGGTGCGGGCTCTGGGGCGGGATCTCGCATCGGCGCGGCGACCGCCGGCTGAGGAGCGTCGGGCGCGCGCGCGGGCGGCGCGACGATCTTCAAGGCGCGTCGGGCGCGCGGCTCGCCGCTGCGGGGCGAAGATTCCCTCGCCTCGGACTCGACGCTCCGAGGTTCGGCGATCGGAAGAGTCCGCGTCCGCCGCGGCGCGGGTTTCGGCTCGGTCGCCTTTGGAGTTGCGGGCGCCTCGTCAGTTTTGGGCTTGCGGGGCTCGACGCTGAAAACGTGACCGCATCGCGAGCACTTGAACGTCGGCGTCTCGTCGGGCAGCACGCGCTCGTCGATTCGATACCGCGTATGGCAACTAGAGCATTGAATTTCGACCATCGCCCGTCCCCGCTGAGCCCATCGAAAAATACCATACGGCCCGTCGCTGCGCATCCGGGGCGATTGCGGGCACGATACGGGGCGGCCCCGGTCCATTGCGAATCGCGCTGCTGACACGCCGCTTCGATCCGCACGGCGGCGGCACGGAACGCGATCTGATGATCACCGCGCGCAGCCTCCGCGCGGGTGGCCATCAGGTGAGCGTTTACGCGGCCGAAGTGCGAGCGCCATGGCCCGACGGAACGGTCCGGCAAGTTGGCGTCCCGCGCTTTTCGCGGGCGTTGGCGCTGTTGCGCTTCGCCTACTTGGCGCCCAACCTGGCCCGGCGCGACGGCGCGGATTTGGTGATGAGCTTTGCGCGGGTGGTAGGCGCCGACATTCTGCGCTCGGGCGGCGGCGCGCACGTAAGCTATGTCCGGGCGGCCCGCCAATGGCGCAGCCAGTCCCGCGCCGCCGCGATGTGGCTGAGCCCGTACCATCGCGCCCAGATGAGAATCGAGCGCCGCGGCTTCTCCCATCCGACGCTGCGCTGCGCGATCGCAGTTTCGAACCTCGTGCGCGACGACCTGATCCGGGAGTTCGCCTTGCCGCCGGCCCGGGTCATGACGCTCTACAACGGCGTCGACCTCGAGCGATTCACCGCGGTTCGCGACGCTCCAGCGCGCGCCGCCCTCCGGCGCAAGTTCAACCTCAAGGACTCGACGCCGGTCGTGATCTTCGTCGGCAACGGCTTTGCGAGAAAGGGGCTGCGCTCGATGCTGCAGGCGTGGCCCTCCCTGAAGACGGCTCCGCATCTGATCGTGGTCGGCAACGACCGCGCGGCGCCGCGTTATCAGAGCCTCGCGCGCTGGCTGAAAGTTGGTGATCGCGTCTCGTTTCTCGGCGCGCAGGAACACGTCGAGGACCTGTTTCGCGCCGCGGACGTGATGGCGATGCCTTCGCTGTTCGAGCCCTTTGGCAATGTCGTGCTGGAGGCGATGGCGTGCGGGATACCCGCGCTGACCAGCGCGCAATCGGGCGTCGCCGAGTTGATGCCGCCGGAACTGCGCGAGTTTATCGTGACCAACCCCTCCGACCCCGACGAGGTCGCCGCGCGGCTCGACGCTCTGATCGCGGCTCGCGCGACGGTCGCCGGCGCGGCGCGACCCACCGCCGAGCGCTTCACCTGGAATCGCTACGCCGACGAACTGCTCCGACTCGTGGCGAATAGTCGCGCGCAGTGACGAACTCCTGATAGAGATCTGAACAATGGCGGCGCCGCTCAACATCCTCTTCATCACCGTCGATCAATGGCGGGGTGATTGCCTGTCCGCGCTGGGCCATCCGATCGTGCGCACGCCGCATCTCGACGCGCTCGCAGCCGAGGGTGTGCTCTTCCGGCGTCATTTCGCCAACGCAGTGCCCTGCGGTCCCAGCCGCGCGTCGCTGCACACCGGGATGTACCTGCAGAACCATCGCTCGGGCACCAACGGCACTCCGCTCGACGCGCGCCACACCAACTGGGCCAAGGAGCTTCGCGCGCACGGCTACGATCCGGTGCTCGTCGGCTATACCGACACTGCTCAGGATCCGCGCGCGCTCGAGCAAGACAGTCCCTGGCTGCGAACCTACGAAGGCCCGCTGCCCGGAATCAGGCCGATCTGTCATATGGGCGAGACCCCGACGCCATGGGCGGATTGGCTGAAGTCGCGCGGCTTCGAGGTTCCGCCGGACATTCGCTTCGCCTACATGAATCGCGCGCCCGGCCCGGACTACGAAGACGGCGCGCCGCATCCCAAGCCGCTGATCTATCCGCTCGAATGCGACGACACCGCCTTTCTCGTCAACCAGGCGATGGATTACATCCGCACCGCGAACGGCCCTTTCGTCACGCATCTCTCGATCCTGCGGCCTCATCCGCCGTGGGTCGCGCCCGAACCGTACAACGCGATGTACGATCCCGCCGCCGTGCCGGGCTTCACGCGCCGCGCGACGCCCGATGAGGAAGCGGGGCAGCATCCGTGGCTCGCGCATCAGTTGGCCAAGCGGGTCTTTCGCGCTCCCGCCGACGAGCGCAAGCTCCGGCGTCTGAAGGCGGTGTACTTTGGCCTGATGAGCCGGGTCGACGCGGAAATCGGCCGGTTGGTGAGCTTTCTCAAGGAGACGGGCCGCTGGGACTCGACGCTGATCATCCTGACTTCCGATCACGGCGAGCAGATCGGCGACCATTGGCTGCTCGGCAAATGCGGCTACTTCGACGGCTCCTATCATATCCCGCTGATCATCCGCGATCCGCGCCCGAGCGCCGACGCAGCGCGCGGCATGGTCATGTCGTCGTTCACCGAGAACGTCGATATCATGCCGACGATGCTCGAAGCGCTCGGCGTGGAAATTCCCGTCCAGTGCGACGGTCTTTCGCTTGCGCCGTTCCTGCAAGGTCGCCAGCGCCCCGGCAACTGGCGGATCGAAGCGCACTGGGAATACGACTTCCGCGATCCTGCCGATCCCACCGCCGAGCGCCGGCTGGGTCTGACGATGCATCAGTGCACGATGAACGTCATTCGCGACGAACATTACAAGTACGTTCATTTCACCCGGCTGCCGCCGCTGTTCTTCGATTTGCAGAACGACCCGGACGAGTTCGAGAACCGCGCGAGCAATCCCGCTTACCTGCCGCTCGTGCTCGAATATGCGCAGAAGCTGCTTTCGTGGCGGATGAACCACGACGAGCAGACCCTGACCCATATCGCGCTCACCGAACAGGGCGTCGTCGCGCGCCAGTCCGCGCGCTACTGATTCGCTATCATCCCCGATGCAGCCCGTCGTGCATTCCGCGTGCGATCGCGAGCCGCTTCTCCTCGCGCGCTACGCGTTCCAGCCCGGCGCCGAGCGCGCGCGCCAATCCAACCCTGACGCTCGCGATCAGATTCTTGAGCGTCACCTCGATCCGCGGGTGATGCTCGTGAAGCATCCGGCATCGCCCACGCTCGCGCGCGACGCGCAGAAATCGCTCGCGAGTGGCCCGGCTCGGATCGACTTCGTGATAGACGACTGCGCCTGGCGCGTAGCCGATCCGAAAGCCGGCGCGCCGCAACCGCGCTGACATCTCGGTTTCCTCCTCATGGCCCGCCGCGCCCGGCCCGAGCCTCTCGTCGAACTTCCCGACGCGATCGAGCGCCGCGCGCTGAAACGCCATGTTCGCGCCGAGCACGCCACGCACCTCGATCACCTGATCGCCGTGATTGGCCAGCGGGAGATCGAGATAGACCGCGGCGGCGCCCACTTTGTGCGCGGGATCTTCGGCGGGCAGGATGCGGCCCTTCATCGCGGCGAATTCCGGATGCTCCTCGAAAAAGCGCTCGACCGCGTCGAGGTAACCGGGCGAAACGGTCAGATCGTCGTCGAGGCACACGATGATCTCGCCGCGCGCGGCGGCGATCGCGCGGTTCTGAATTCGGCACTTGCCCGGCCGCGGATCGTGCAGATGAATGAGCGGCGCAATGTTTTCCGACGCTTGCGGCAAGCGCGACGGCTCCGACGTCCCGTTCTCGGCAATCAACAATTCGCGACCGTCGCCCGCCGGCGTATCGGGCCTGAGTTGCGGCGCGAGACTCTCCACCAACCGTGCGAGCGCCGCGGGACGGGAGTGCGTCGCGATAACCACCGACAGCTTCAAACCATCGAGATGTTACGCGCCGGAGAACCAGCAAACAAAAGCGCAACTGCGCCCGTAGCGGGCGGTTTCGGAGTCGGGCGCCCGCCAGGGACGCCGCCCAATGACCGGCGGGACGCCGGTCCTACTTCTGGAAGTAGCGCCGCCGTCCCGGCGGTGATTCACGCCGGCGTCGCGCCGGTGATTCGGACCTGTAGCTCGCGCTATCAGGACCGCCACTACCGTCACGCCGGTGCGGCGGACCGCTAGATTCGCGACTTAAACGACCGCTTGAATTAGATCGGCGGGGCGGTTAGACCATTTCATCTGCCCGGCGCGAGAGTGGCGGAACGGCAGACGCGCAAGGCTCAGGACCTTGTGGGCGCAAGCTCGTGGGGGTTCAAGTCCCCCCTCTCGCACCATCCGATTCTGGCGGTGCCGACGATCCGATCAAGCCGCGAGAATATCGGTCGGGTTCCGGACAATCGAGGGGAATTTCCGCTGCAAGCGCCGGTCAAAGCTGGCCACGCTGGTCCTCAGCCGGATCGCCAGTTCAACGAACAGGGTGTCGTAGGCGGGATGGCCGGCAACAATGGCGCGCGTTACCGCTCCCCTCCACAGCTCTGCAACGTCCACGGACTCTATCGGCAGGGCGCTGGCGCGGCTGAGGATAGCGTCGATTTCTTCGGCGGCGATACGTTTAAGCTGCACCGCTTTCCAGACCACGTTGGAAAACTCCGCTTTCCAGTGAGACGGCGCGGCCAAGTCCCACTTGCCCGCGAGCAGTCGAACGGCTTCTTGGCCGGTTTCCGATTCGGCGAGCAGCGCGGCCGCTACCACGTCGGTGTCCACGACCAGCTTTATGCGCGTCCCTCCTCGATCGCGCTCTGAATTTCATCCAGGGTCATCGCTGCGCCAAGCCGAACGCGCACTGCCGTAAGCTGCTCCGCCAGCGAAGCGCGATCAACGGCCGCCTCCTCGAGGATCGACAAGATCTCTTTCTGCATTGACCGCCGGTTCCGTCGAGCCCGGCCTCGGAGTGCCCGCAAGACGGGATCCGGTACGTTACGAAGCGTAAGGGTTCGAGACATCCTGCCCAATACTATGCAGTCAAAATGACTGCATGTCAAAAGTTGGTCGCTGTGGCAGGTTCCGGTTAAGCTACATCGGCGGCTTGCTTGGCTCGCCGGAATCTCCGCTCCCCGAGCCACTATCGCCGCTGGTGGTGCCTGTGCAGGCTGCCACGTCAGCATCGCTGACGCCCAGCGCCGAGGCGATATCTGAATCGCTCCGTCCGGCCCCGCGCTGAAACGCCACGACGTTGCAGTTGGCGCGACCGGCCGTGAGTGAGGCGCATCCGGCGAATCCCGATGCCACCAGCAATGCCCCGGCCGTCACGACCAGTCTCCCGAGCTTCCGGCGTTCCAGCTTGCGCCCCGCGATCAGCATGACGGTCTCTCCTGCAGCCCGACCAGAAGGCCACCGAATGAAGTTGCGGGCAGGTTAGTACACCGGAGGGCAATACGTCCACCTGTTACTGAATTGCTGACTTAGTCGCGGCGATCGCTGACTAAGTCGCCCCGGCTGCGATGGATACATCCGGGGTCCGCCAGGTTCCATCACGGCGTGCGTTGGACGTTGCGTCTTGCAACCGTTCCTGCCGGGTCCATATGATTTTGCGGGCGCGTCAGCGCCCTTTTTCAACTCTGGATTCGCAATGGCGAGCTACGGCCCATAGTGGAACTCGGCAAGACATTCGACCACAAGACCGCGGAGGAACGCTGGTTCCAGCTTTGGGTCGACCGCGGCTATTTCAAGGCCGATCCGAAGCGGTCGGGCAAGGTCTTTTCGATCGTCATCCCGCCGCCCAACGTCACCGGCGCGCTGCATCTGGGCAGCGCGTTCAACAACATTTTGCAGGACGTGATCGTGCGCACGCGCCGGATGCAGGGTTACAACACGCTCTGGGTGCCGGGCACCGATCACGCCGGAATCGCAACCCAGAACGCGGTCGAGCGCGAGATCGCCAAAAAGGACGGCAAGAGCCGCCACGACCTCGGCCGCACCGCCTTCGTCGATCGCGTCTGGCAGTGGCGCGAGGAGTACGGCGGCCGCATCCTGTATCAGTTGCGCCGGCTCGGCGCCTCATGCGACTGGAGCCGCGAGCGCTTTACGCTCGACGAAGGCCTCTCGCGCGCGGTGATCGAAGTCTTCGTGCGGCTCCATCGCGAGGGGCTGATCTATCGCGACCGCCGCATGATCAACTGGTGCCCGCGCTGCGAAACGGCGCTCTCGGATCTCGAAGTCGATCACAAGGACGCCGACGGCCATCTCTACTACGTCCGCTACCCGTTCGCCGACGGCACCGGTTCGATCACGGTCGCGACCACGCGGCCCGAGACGATCCTCGGCGACACCGCGGTCGCGGTGAATCCGGCCGACCCGCGCTACACCGCGCTAATCGCCAAGACGCTGAAGCTGCCGCTGGTCGGCCGCGAAATCAAAGTGATCGCTGATGAGGCGGTCGATCCGAAATTCGGCACGGGCGCGCTCAAGATCACTCCCGCTCACGACCTGAACGATTTCGAGATCGGCCGGCGCCATCAACTCGAAGAAATCTCGGTGCTCGACACCCGCGGCATCCTGAACGATGCCGCGGGCCCCTACGCCGGGCTCAGTCGCGAGGACGGCCGCCGCCGCACCGTGGACGACCTCAAGACGCAGGAGCTGCTCGAGAAGATCGAGCCGCATCGCCACGCGGTCGGAGTCTGCTCGCGATGCGACACGGTGGTCGAGCCGATGCTCTCGCAACAATGGTTCGTGCGCGTCAAGCCGATGGCGGAGAAGGCGATTGCGGCGGTGCGCGACGGCCGCACGCGCTTCTTCCCGAAGTTCTGGGAGAACACATTTTTCCGCTGGATGGAGGACATCCACGACTGGTGCATCTCGCGCCAGTTATGGTGGGGCCATCGGATTCCCGCCTACACCTGCGCGCGCTGCGATCACCTGGTGGTCGCGGCGGAACGCCCCTCGAAATGCGAGGAGTGCGGCGGCGTCGATATCGTCCAGGACGAGGACGTGCTCGACACCTGGTTCAGCTCCGGGTTGTGGCCGATGTCGACGCTGGGCTGGCCCGACCGCACGCTCGACTTCGAAACCTACTATCCGACCACGCTGTTGGTGACCGGCTTCGACATCATCTTCTTCTGGGTCGCGCGCATGATGATGATGGGCCTGTGGTTCACGGACGAAGTTCCCTTCCGCGACGTCTACATCACGCCGCTGGTGCGCGATCAGTACGGCAAGAAGATGACCAAGTCGCGCGGCAACGTGGTCGATCCGCTCGAAGTGATGGATCGCCACGGCACCGACGCGCTGCGCTTCACCTTCGCGCAACTCGCGGTGCAGGGGCGCGATATCGTGCTGTCGGACGATCGGCTGGCGGCGTCGGGCGCTTTCGCCAACAAAATCTGGAACGCCGCGCGCTTCCTGATGATGAATCTGGAGGGCGCGCCGCAGCCGATCGCGCCGGTCGGCGAGGCGAGTCTCGGGCTGGCCGAGCGCTGGATCTTAAGCCGCCTTGACGACGCGGTGCGGGCCGTGACCGCCGCGATCGACGCCTACGAGTTCAACACTGCGGCGCTCGCCGTCTACCAGTTCATCTGGCGCGAGTTCTGTGATTGGTACATCGAGCTAGCCAAGGAGCCGCTGAAGGCCGGCGGCGCCAATCGCGACGCCGCGCGTTATGTGCTGGTGCGATGCTTCGATCAGATGCTGCGCCTGCTGCATCCGTTCATGCCGTTCGTGACCGAAGAGCTGTGGCAGGTGATTCGGCCTTATGTCGATGAGGCGGATCTGGCGCCCCATCTACCGATCGCAAAATTCCCGATCCCGGCAGAGCAGGGAATCATGACGGCGGACGAAGATCTCGCGATGCGCCACTGTATCGAGGCGACCGAGGCGATCAACTCGCTGCGTTCGCTACTCGGATGCCATCCGGGCGAGAAAGTCACCGCGTTGATCAGGCCAGCCGGCGGTACTTCCGATGGGTTCACCGCCGAATTCGCAATGTGGCGCCGATACTGCGAAGTGATGGGCAAGGCGGAAAGCCTGCAGCTCGCGTCCTCGGGTGCGCAGTCGCCGGGCATGGTCACGTACGTGCTCGAATGGTGCGAGGTCGCGGTAAAGGCGCCGGAGAAGTTCGACTTCGAGAAGGCCCGCAGCGCGCTCAAAAAGAAACTCGACGAGGTAAATGTTCATTACGATCAGCATCTCAAGCGCCTGAACAATCCGGACTTCGTCGCAAAGGCGGCGCCCGAGATGCAGGAACAGATTCAGCAACGAGCCGCAGAGCTTTCCGGCCAGCAGAAGCTCCTGCAAGAGCAGTTGCGGCTATTGCAGGCTGCGGGCTGACCCGCGCGACAGTGGAATGAGATTCTTCGCTCCGCAGACTCCGCTCAGAATGACGTTGATGCGAGGGGTTGCCTCGGAAGCGGGAGAGTCTGCCGTCACGTCATTCCGACCGCAGCGAGGAATCTCATGCCCCAGAGCATCGCACCGACGTGAGATGAGGCCGTGACTTCCTCCTCGTTTGATCATCCGCACCTTGACGAGATCATCACGCGCGCGCTGGCCGAAGATATCGGCCACGGCGATATAACCACCGCGGCCACCGTGAGGCCCGAGCAGCGGGGCCGCGCGGTGATCACGGCCAAGGAGTCGCGCGCGATCTTCTGCGGCGGAATCCTGCTGCACAAAATCTTTTCCCTGAGCGGCGCCGATCCGACCGTGCAATCGCTGACGCCGGAAGGGACCAAACTCTCGCGCGGCGCGAGTGTCGCGGAAATCGAGGGGCTGCTTTCGGGACTCCTGATCGGCGAGCGGACGGCGCTGAATTTCATCCAACTGATGTCCGGAATCGCGACTGCGACCGACGAGTACGTTCGTGCGATCAAGGGCACGCACGCGCGGATCATCGATACCCGCAAGACCCATCCGGGACTGCGCGCGATCGAGAAGTACGCAGTGCGAATCGGCGGCGGCTTCAACCATCGCTTCGGCCTCGACGGCGGCGTGCTGATCAAGGAGAACCATATTGCGGCGGCGGGTTCGGTGAAGGGCGCGCTCGAGCGCGCGCGGGCGCTCGCGCCGCATACGCTGCGGATCGAGATCGAATGCGAGAATCTGGATCAGGTGAAAGAAGCGCTCGAAACGGGCGCCGACGTGATCCTGCTCGACAACATGCCGATTGGCCAGATGCGCCGCGCGCGCAAACTGGCCGGCGCGCGCGCGCTGCTGGAAGCCTCGGGCGGCGTGAACCTCAAGAACGTGCGCGCGATTGCGGAGACCGGCGTAGACCTGATCTCGGTCGGCGCGCTGACCCATTCGGCGCGCGCGATCGACCTGAGCATGCGAATCGAGCCCGCATGACTCTCGATTCTGCACCTCTCCCGCGCCTGCGGATTGTCCGCAGGCGCGAACCGGGAGAGGTCATCGAGCGATTTGCATCAAATCGCCCGATGGATGAGGTCGTACCTATATGACCGACCATCCCTACCGCGCGATTGAACGCTCAGCGCCGGGCGCCATCGGCTGGCGAATCCATTATCACGACGACGTAAGCTCCACCCAGGACATCGCCGCTCAGCTCGCGGCGGGCGGCGCCGAGCACGGCACGGTCGTAATCGCCGAGACCCAGAGCGCCGGGCGGGGCCGGATGGGCCGTCGGTGGCATTCACCGCCGGGCGCAAATCTCTACACCACGATCATTCTGCGGCCAAAGCTCGCACTGGCCGAGGTCGCGAGGCTGAGCTTGGTCGCAGGCGTGGCCGCCGCCGAGGCGCTCGAGTCGGTCGCCGCCGGTATCGTCGCGCTGAAGTGGCCCAATAACGTCTGGCTCAGCGGCAAAAAGGCGGGCGGCATGATCGCCGAGGCGGTCAGCGACGCGAACCAGAAACTGGCCTGCGTCCTGCTCGGAATCGGGCTCAACCTGAACTTGGCCGCCGCTGAGCTGCCCGAGGAGCTCCGCCGCCAGGCGACCTCGGTACTGATCGAAACCGGCCGCCGCACCGATCGCGCGGCGCTGGCCGCAACGCTTTTTAATCGATTGGACAATCGCTATATGGAATTCGAGGTCCGAGGCTTTGACGCGATGCGGCCGGTGTGGGAGAGCTATTCGGCGCTGACCGGGAAACGGGTTACGGTCGTCAACGGCGAGGCGCGCGAGACCGGCGTCGTGAGCGGAATCGATGCGAGCGGTGCGCTGCTGCTGCAGGTCGGCGCCGCGACCCGACGGATTTTGGCGGGAGACGTAACGCTCGAAGGTGCCTATGATTGATTGACGGCAGGTCCGGGGGAAAACCGATCGCAGAGGTGAGACCATCATGCCCGTGGAGGAAATTGGCCGCCTGAGAAGTATCGCGATTGTCGGTCAGGGCGGAACCGGCAAGACCCAGTTGGCGGAAGCGATGCTCTTTACCGCCGGAGCGATAACGCGGCTCGGCCGTCCGGACGACGGCACCGCGGCGATGGACTTCGAGCCGGAGGAGCTTCATCGGCACGTCTCGATCAGCGCTTCGTTCCATCATCTGGAGTGGAAGCGAAACGAGGTCATCTTCGCGGATACGCCGGGGTACAGCGCCTTTCTGCCCGATTCCTTCAATACCCTGCGCGCGGTCGACGGGCTGGTGTTTGTGGTCAGTCCCGGCGCCGACATGAAGGTTGAATCGGAAAAGATTTGGGAAGCGGCGGGCGAGCAGGGCTTGCCCCGGATCGCGTTCGTCTCGCGGCTCGATCGCGAGCGCGTGAGCTTCGACTCCGCAATCGCCGACCTGGAGAAGCGCCTTTCCGCAAAACCGGTGTTGTTGGCGATTCCGATCGGCGAGGAGCCGACTTTTCCGGGATCGTCGATGTGCTGGCGATGAAGGCGCTGATCTACGCGGAGAATACGGGCAAGCCGAAAGAGCAGGAGCTGACGGGCGATCTGAAAGCCCGGGCCGAGCAGGCGCGCACCAGGCTCTGCGAGACGGTCGCGGAATCCGACGACGCGCTGCTCGAAAAATATCTCGAGGCCGGCACCCTCGAAGAAGAGGAGCTGCGCAAGGCGTTGCGCGCCGCGGTGCTGAAGGGAGCAGTGACGCCGGTGTTGTGCGGTTCGGGCGCCAAAAATATCGGGACGGGGCCGCTGCTCGACGCGATCATCGCGCTGCTGCCGGCGCCGAACGAGCGCCCCGCGCAGCCGGCCAACAATGCCAACACCGGTGAACCGCTCGAATGCCGCCCCGACCCGGCGGCGCCGTTCGCCGCGCTGATCTTCAAGACCGTGATCGATCCCTTCGCCGGTAAGCTTTCGATCTTTCGCGTGGTCTCCGGCAAGGCCGTCAGCGACAGCAACGTGCTCAACTCGACGCGCCAGTACAAGGAGCGCTTCGGCCAGTTATTGCGGCTGGAGGGGAAGAAGCAAGCGCCCTTGGCCGCCGCGCTGCCCGGAGAGATCGTCGCGATCGCGAAGCTGAAGGAAACCACCACCACCGGTGACACGCTGTGCGACGAGAAGCATCCGGTAATTCTGCCGCCGATCCGGAGGCCCAATCCGGTCATCTCGTTCGCGGTGCGGCCCAAGGCCAAAGGCGACGAGGAGAAGGCCAGCCTCGCGCTACGCAAGCTGATCGAGGAGGATCCCGCGCTGGAGAGCCATCGCGACCCGCAGACCCACGACATCATCTTGTCGGGCACCGGCCAGATGCATATCGAGGTCACGGTCGAGAAGCTCAAGCGTAAATTCAATGTGGACGTGGAGCTGCAGGCGCCCAAGGTCCCGTACAAGGAAACCGTCAAAGGCCGCGCCGAAGTGCAGGGCAAGTACAAACGCCAATCGGGCGGGCGCGGGCAATACGGCGATTGCTGGCTCAAGCTGGAACCGCTCAAGCGCGGCACCGGGTTCGAGTTCGCGGACGAAGTCGTCGGCGGCGTGATTCCGCGGCAGTTTATCCCGTCGGTCGAGAAGGGCGTGCGCAACACCCTCAACGAAGGCCACCTGGCCGGCTTCCCGATCGTGGACGTGAAAGTGACGGTCTACGACGGCTCGTATCACGACGTCGATTCCTCCGACATGGCGTTTCAGATCGCCGCCTCGATGGGGTTCAAGGCCGCGATGGAGAAGGCCAAGCCGATCATCCTCGAGCCGGTGGTGTCGCTTGAAGTGAGTTGCCCGGACGAGTCGATGGGCGACGTAATCGGCGACCTGAACAGCCGGCGGGGCAAGGTGCTCGGGATCGATCGCAAGGGCCAGAGCCAGGTGATCAAGGCGCTGGTGCCGATGTCGGAAATCCTGCGCTATGCGCCCGACCTGCGCTCGATGACCTCCGGTCGCGGATCCTTCGAATCGCAGTTCTCGCATTACGAAGAGGCGCCCCCGCATATCGCCGAGAAGATCATCAAGGAAGCGAAGGAGGCGCGCGAGGCGGCCAAGAGCGCCCACGCGCACGCCTGAGGTCGCCGTCGTAGCTCGGCGCCGACCGGCGGGACGCCGGTCCTACTTCTGAAGTAGCACCGGCCCCCGGCCGGTGATTCAATCGCAGGGACGGTCGCCGAACCAGATTGTCAGGGAACTTTGCCGGCTCGAACCGGGTTTTCATACTCGACTGATTAAATCTGAATGGCGCTCAATCCAGTCAGGGTTTCGTGGAATATCGCGAGATCGTAATCGCCGGAGGCGGTCCCGGGGGACTGGCCGGCGCGATCGCGGCTGCACAACGCGGGCTGCGCGCGCTGGTGCTGGAGCGTAGATCCGAGCCGGTCGACAAGGCTTGCGGCGAAGGCCTGCTCCCGCCGGCGCTCGAGGCGCTGAAGCTGCTCGGCGTGCGCCATCTGATCGATCCTGCGCAGGCTTTTCCGTTTTCCGGAATCGAGCTGCACAATGAAGACGGCTCGTTCGCCCGGGCCGGACTGCCGTGCGGCGGAGGTCTGGGAGTCCCCCGCGTAGCGCTGGTGTCCGCGCTGCTGGCGCGCGCGGGCCAACTGGGTGTCGAGATGCGCGATCGCTGCACGGTCGCGGGCTTCAGCCGCGAGGCCGACGGAGTGATCGTCGAAACGTCGCATGGCCCGATCAGAACCGGCCTGCTGATCGCGGCGGACGGCCTGCGCTCGCCGCTGCGCCGTCTGGCCGGACTGGAAGCCAAACCCGGCGGACCGCGGCGCTTCGGCATCCGCAGGCATTTCCGGGTCGCCCCGTGGAGCGCGAGCGTTGAGGTGCATTTCGGCGCGGAGGTCGAAGCGTATGTCACACCGCTGGGTCCGCAGCTCGTGAGCGTCGCCATGCTCTGGGCGGACGGGCGGCGTCGCGAGACCGGCTGGTCGAACTTCATGCCGAATTTCCCGGCGCTGGCCGAGCGCTTGCGTGACGCCGAGCCCGATTCGAAAGCGCTCGGCGCCGGGCCGATGAGCCAGCGTTCGCGAGCCTGGATCGCGCCGCGATTTATCCTGCTCGGCGACGCGGGCGGCTACGTGGACGCGATCACGGGCGAGGGGCTCTCGCTCGCGTTTGGCGGCGCGCTCGCACTGGGACAAATACTTCCCCATGCCCTTGCCCCCGGGTCGTCGTCGGCCGCTCTGGCGCAATACCAGCGCGAGGTCAGCCGCAACTTTCGCCGCTCCGCGCTCGCGACCCGGCTCATGCTGATGCTGGCCCGGCGGCCGGGGTTGCGCCGCCGACTGATCAGGCGGCTCGACCGCCACGAGTGGGTATTCGAGTCCGTTCTCGCTTGGTCGCTCGCGGAAGTGAATCCGCGCTCCGCCCCGGCCGGCAACGCCCATCCCGCGATCGAGCAATCAGCCTAATCGAGGACGGTCTTAGCTGAGGCGGAGCCCCTGATCGGCCCGTACCAGACCCGCCGGGGCGCCGTTCCCGGGCGGCCCGCACCCGGTTTGGCGGACGGAGGGATTCGACTAGAATCCAGGACTGGAACGTAAGTCTTGGGCATGGCGCCGCTCGGGAAAACATTGATCCTGACGGGAGTCGTCCTGGTTCTGGTCGGGACGCTGATTTGGACGGCCTCGTTGATTCCGTTCGTCGGCCGCCTGCCGGGCGATATCTATATCAAACGCGGCAACTTCACCTTCTTTTTTCCGCTGGCGACCTGCGTTCTGATCAGCGCCGCGCTCAGCCTGCTATTCATGCTGCTCAGGCGCTGAAGGTTATGGCGGAAAACGGCCAGGATCCGGGCGTCCGGCGTAGTGAAGCCAAGCGGCGGCGGCGCGAATGGATCGCCGTGGTCGTCGCCACCGCGACCCTGATCGCGTTCGCGATGGCGCAGGTGGAGCTGCCGCCGCTCACCAGCCATACCTCGTTTGCCTCGAACCTGGCGGTGATCCTGCTCTTCGACCTGAGCTTCCTGCTGCTCGGGCTGATGTTGTTCCTGGTCGGCCGCAACGTCGCCAAGGTAATCTTCGAGCGCCGGCGCGGCCTGATGGGCTCGAAGCTGCAGGCGCGGCTGGTAGCGGTTTTATCGCGGTCGCGATGGTGCCGAGCGCGTTTCTGCTTTATGTTTCGGGGGCGTTTTTGCAAACCGACGTCGATAGCTGGTTCAATCCCGAATATGAGCGGGTGCTCGACGACTCGCTGGAGATCGCGCAGACCTATTACCTGAACTCGGCCAACAACGCGACCCATTACGCGCGCGTGCTGGCCGAGCAGATTGCCGCCAACAAGCTGCTGGCGCCCGACCGCCGCGACCAGCTCAAGCATTGGTGGAGGAAAAGCAGCAGGAATACAACCTCGGCACGATCGAGGTCTTCTCGCTCGACCGCAAGCTGCTGCTGCTCGCGCTCAGTCCGAAGACTCCGACCGGGATCGGCGTCGTCGCCCGATTCGCAATTACTCGCCACCACGCTCACCGGTTCAGCGATGACGCGCACCGATCGGTTCGGCAAGGCCGACATGATCCGCGGCACCGCGCCGATCTATGCCTCGCCCGATTCCGACAACGTGGTCGGCGCGGTGGTGGTCGACTATTATCTGCCCGAAAGTCTGGCCAAGCCTGCCGCCGGAATTTCCAAGACCTTCGAGGATTACTTTCAGTTGCGGATTCTGCAGCCAGCCGATTCTGCGCAGCTACTTGCTGGCGTTGGTCCTGATCGGGCTGGTGGTGGTGCTGCTGGCGAGCTGGTTCGGGATGTATCTCGCGCGCGGAATTACCGGCCCGATCCAGTTGATGGCGGAGGGGACGCACGCCGTCGCGGCGGGCAATCTCGACTATCAAATCCCTCCGGTCGGCGACGACGAGATCGGGCAACTGGTGCGATCGTTCAACAGATGACGACCGACCTGCGGGTCTCGCCGCCGAACTGGAACGCCGCCGCCGTCTACACCGAGACGCTGCTGCGCAACGTTTCGGCGGGGGTCGTCGGGCTGGACCCCGAAGGCAAGGTGACGACGATCAATCCATGCGCGGAGCGGTTGCTCGGGCCTGAGAGCCGCCGAGGTGCAGCGGGCGCGCCTGGCAATCGGTGTTTGCGGCCCCGCTGGCGGATGCGCTGGAGGAGCTGTTCGCCGGCGTTGCCGCCCGCAGGAGGCCTGGTCTCGATCAAGCTGGAGACCAACGGCGGCGAGACCGAACTGATGATGACCGCCAGCGCCGCTGAGCGAGGACGGCGCCAATCTTGGCACGGTGCTGTTTTTCGAGGACGTCAGCCAAATCGCCAAGATCGAGCGGATGGAAGCGTGGCGCGAAGTCGCGCGCCGGATCGCGCACGAGATCAAGAATCCGCTGACTCCGATCCAGCTGTCGGCCGAGCGCCTCAAGCGCCAGTTCCGGCACGCCGCTCCGACGACGACGCCGCGCTGCTCGAAGAATGCACCCGCACCATCATCAGCGAGGTCGAGGATCTCAAGCGGCTGGTCAATGAATTTTCGGTGTTCGCGCGGATGCCTCATTTGAACCCGATGCCCGGGCGACCTCAACGCCCTGGCTGAGGAAGCCGTCGGCAACTTCCAGACTGCGCACGCGAAGTCGAGTTCGCGCTCGAGCTGGAGCCCGCGCTGCCGCGAATCGCGATCGATCGCGAAGCGCTCAAGCGCGCGATGGTCAATTTGCTCGACAATGCGGTCACGCGGCGATTGCCGGGGCGAATCACAACGGCGACCGCCCGCGGATCGAGGTGCGGACCGCGGTCGATCGGCCAGCGGGGTGGTCACGCTGGAGGTCTGCGACAACGGCCCCGGGATCAGTCCGCCGTTGCGCAGCGCGGATCTTCGAGCCTTATTTCTCGACCAAGAAGGGCGGCACCGGGCTCGGCCTGGCGATCGTCTCGGCGATCGTCACGGACCATCACGGCTTCGTCCGGGTGCGGGACAACGCGGCCGCGCGGAAGTAGATTTATCCTCGAGTTTCCTGTAAAAGAACAGCAATTCGCCAAGCTACCGATTGATTCTGACTGGCCGAAACCGCGACTCCGGTTATCGCGGCGCGCCTTCCCGGAGAACAAGCGTGAATCAGACCGTATTGGTGGTGGATGACGAGGAGCGAATCCGGTCGTCGTTGCGCGGCATTCTGAGCGACGAAGGATTTCGCGTGCTGGACACGGGCGACGCGCCGGGGGTGATGGAAATCATCGCGCGCGAGCAGCCCGCGCTGGTGTTGCTGGACATCTGGATGCCCGAGATCGACGGGATCGAGTTGCTGCGCCAAATCAAGACCGCGCAGCCCGAGGTTGCGGTCATCATGATGTCCGGCCACGCGTAATATTCAGAACGCGGTGGCGGCGACCAGGCTGGGCGCGGCGGATTTTATCGAGAAGCCGTTTTCGGTCGACGGCTTGCTGGCATCGATCGCGCGCGTGCTGGCAGGACGAAACCGGCGGGTCACGGCGTCCGAACGGCGCGCACTCCACGGGCCGCAACGGCGCCAGCCGTGGCTCCGGCAAGTGCCACCGCGCTGCCACAGCGCACCGTCGGCGCTTCGATTGTCGTGCAGGGGCAGGGACTGCATACGGGCCTCAAGACCGGCGTGATTCTCCATCCGGCGCCGGCCGGATTCGGGATTGTCTTTGCCTCGCTCGCCGATAGCCATCGCGATCCGGCGCAGCGCCGAGAACGTAACCGATACCGGCTACAACACCACGCTCGCAGCTGGAACGCCAGTTCGGTGCGCACGGTCGAGCATCTGATGTCCGCGCTGCACGGCTTCGGCATCACCAACCTGCTGGTCAAGACCGACGACGAAGTGCCGGCGCTCGACGGATCGGCCGCCGAATTCTGCCGTCAGATCGCCGAAGCCGGCGTACAGGAGCAGGAGGCGACGGTCGAGCCGATTCGGATTCGCGAGCCGATCGTGATCGGACAGCGAAGTGAGGGGCAGGAGTACATACCGCATCGAACCCGCCGAGCATCTGATCATCGACTACACGCTGGACTATCCCGCGCCGATCGGCGTGCAGCGCGTGCACTTCGAGCTGACTTCGCCGAGGCGTATGTGCGCGAGATCGCGCCAGCGCGGACCTTCGGCTTCGTGCGCGAGTTCCGCAAGATGGACGAGATGGGCCTGGCCAGCGGCGGCCGCCTCGACAACGTGATCCTGGTCGACGATGAGAAAGTCGTGAACACCAAGCTGCGCTTCCCCGACGAGTTCGCGCGCCACAAGGTGCTCGATCTGATCGGCGATCTTTATCTGCTCGGGCGGCCGCTCCTCGGGCATGTGACGGCGTCCAAGACCGGCCATTCCGACAACCTCGCGATGGTCAAAGCCGTGCAGAGCCTGCTGTAGAAGCGCGGCTTCATTCCCCAACGGGCGCGCGCATCGCACGCAACTACACGCGGAACTATACGATTATCCCGCGCGCCGGGCGCGTCGCCGTCCTGGCCAGCGGCGGGCTCGACAGCGCCGTGCTGCTCGGCGAGCTGGCGCAGCGGGGCGGGCGCGTGTTTCCGATCTACGTGCGCGCGGGACTCGCCTGGGAGCGCAACGAACTCGCCGTGCTGCGCCGTTTCATCCGCGCGCTAGGGCGCCAGTGATCGCGCCGGTTACGATTCTGCAGCTCCCGACGGGCGGTTTGACCAACGATCACTGGAGCGTGACCGGCCGCGGCGTTCCCGGCTATCGGGCCGCGATCGCCTCGAACTACATCCTGGGCCGCAACCTGAGCCTGCTGTCGCAGGCGGCGATCTTCTGCGCGCAGAACCGAATCGGTGCGATCGCGATCGCAACGCTGTTGGGTAATCCGTTTCCCGACGCGCAGCCGCGATTTTTTCGCGCCTTCGCGCGCGCCGTGAAGTTCGGTGTGGGGCTCGACCTCACAATCCGGGCGCCGTACGCGCGGATGACGAAGGCGGATGTAATCCGGCGCGGCCATGATCTACCGCTCCATCTCACCGTGTCATGCATCAAGCCGCACGGCATCCAGCATTGCGGCGGGTGTACGAAATGCGCCGAACGCTCCGGGGCTTCCGCGCCGCGGGTATCGCCGATCCGACGCTATATCGGATTTTGCGCTGAATTCCCTGGGCGGGGGCGGGAACTCGATCTTGGCTTTTTTGCGAAGCTTTTCGAGCAGCGACTTGACCACCGCTTCCTGATTGTAATCGAGCAGCACGAGCGCGATCTTCGGCTGCACGTCCTTCAGTGGCGCGTAGACCGCGCCGTTTCGTTCGGTCACCTTCATGAAGCTGTAGCCGATATTGGACTCGATGATCTCCGACAGATGCCCGACCTTGGTGCTGAAGGCGATTTTCTCGACCACCGGCGGCAGTTGCCCGGGGCGGAAATAGCCCAGGTCGCCGCCGTTGGGGGCCGAGAGCGAGTCTTCGGACTTTTCGCGAGCGAGCGCGGCGAAGTCCGGGCTCTTCTCCGCCTCTGCGTAGAGTTCCTTGATCCGCGCCGCCGCGTCGGCCTTTTCCGCATCGGTCGGATCGGGCGGGAGCTTCACCGCGATATGCGAGATGCGGATTTCGCCCGGATCGGTTACGAACAAATCCTGGTGCTCGTCGTAGTAGCTTTTGATCGCTGCGGCCGTGGGCTTTACCGGATGCGTCCGGAACTCCTGGTCGAGCATCGTCTCGATCTGCATCGTGGCGCGCACCTCGCGTATCAGCTCCGGATCGGGCGCGCCGCCGGTCGAAATTTGCTCGCCGTCGACGTTGGCGACCTGAAAGTCGCGGGCGCGCTGCGCGACCTCGGCGTCGGAGGGCGCGATCTTGCGGCGCTGCGCCTCCTCGACCAGCAGTTGGCGGGCAACGAGATTGTCGAGCGCGTCGCGCCAGACGGTCTTGTTCTCCTCGGTGGTGGTGGCGTTGACCAGGCGCGCTTCGGTCCGCGCGTAGGAGTCGGCCTGCGCGAGCGTGATGACAGCCCGGTCCACTCTTGCGACAATCGGGTCGGCAGCATTCGGCTTGACCAGCGGGATGATCCCGAGGTAGCGCTGCCGCCAGTCGAGGCGGTTGTCCTCGATTTGCGCCAGCGCGGTCGGCGCGAATTGAGTCAGGGCGCTGAGCAAGGCCAACAGGCAGATGATGCGCGTTCGCGTCATGGTCACAGACAAGCCTCCGGTTTCATGAAAGCACGGGGCAACCGGGCGCGCCAATCAGGCGCGCGGTGACCGGCGGCTGCTGGAACGGGAGTCTCGCAATGGACCAACTACGTAAAGTGAGCCTGGTGGTCGCGATTGTCGCGGCGGTGCTGGCGGTTGCCTCGGGCGCGATTCTGTTCTTTGTCATCGAGCCGCCGTTCCTTGCCTCGATCTTTCTCGCCTGCGCCGCGATTGCGATCGCATGTTTCGCGATTGCGGCGCTCGGTTCCTACTTTGCGGAGTGAGCCGGAACCGGCGCCGGTTCGTAGGGCGTAACGCACGGCGGGCCGGGCGCGAAGAAGTGTTTTACGACGTTATCCGCCGCAGCGCCCAGGAAAATCAGGCTCGATGATCGTGTGCCGTATTCCCCCATATGCAGGCAGAGCGAGTTCGGGCGGCCCGAGCGCGGGTCGAGCTGGGTTGAATGGTCGGCGAGCAGCCGCGCGAGATCGGCCCGTTTCGCGATCGGATCGCGCGCGAAATCCGGATCTTCAGCGAGCGCCGCGAAACGCGTGTAGGCGCGTCCGATCTTCGGACACTCGAAGTCGTCGAGGTCGAGGTTGGTCAGCAGATGAAGTCCGGGCGTGAGCGGCTCGATGTCGATTGAGCCCGCGCGCAAACCCGTGCGATCGTACGCAACGAACGCCTCAAGGCGGGAAGCGACCAGCAGATTGAAGGGGTTGTAATCGGCGCCCCGCTGCGCACCCACGAGCGCGGCAGCCTCCGCCGCGGTCCCGCATCGCAGCGCGTCGAGGCAGAGCTGGCCGCGCGATCTCGCGTCCGGGTCGGCGCGCTCCGAGCGCCGGTTGAGCAGCCCGGCGATCACCCCGTGCTCATTGATTCCAAGCCACGTGCCGCCCGCCTTGAGATCCTTGCCGCCGATGACACTCGGATGCTCTTCCAACGTGGTCGGAGGCAGCGCCGGACGCGCCAGAAACTCGTCGCGATTGGCGGCGATCACGACCGGAAAGTCCGCGAACACGCGGAAATAAATCGCGAGCGTGCACACTGTAATCAAAGTTGGCCCAGTGGCGCGGCGGAAACAAGGACCCGATTGCGAATCATCTCTCTGGCGGAATTGCCGTCTGCTAGAATTGAAAGCGTGACCCCGGGCGAGCCATGCGACGTGATCCTGATCGGCGGCGGCATCGTCGGCAGTTCGGTCGCGATGGGGCTCGCGGAGCGCGGCCTCAGCCTCGTGGTCGTTGATATCGATCTGAGCGGACGGCTGAGTTCGAGCGAAAAGAACGCCGGCGGCGTCCGCGCGACGTGGTGGCAGCCGGTGAACATCAGCCTCTGCCGCGCGTCGATCAGCTACTACGAAACGATCCGCGATGAAGTCGGGTTTCGGCAGAAAGGCTATCTGTGGCTCTATGATTCCGGCACCTGGCCGCAGGCGCTGGAGCATCTGGCGCTGCAACGCGAGTTGGGACACCCGATCGAGACGCTTTCGCCCGCGGAAGTCAGCCGCCGCGTGCCTGAAATCGACCGCCTGGACGGGATCGCGGGCGCGACTTTCTCTCCGGCTGACGGCCTGATCAACTCCAACCTACTGAAGGAGCACTATCGTGCGCGCTCGCGTTCGCTGGGTGCGCAATACCTCGACCGGGTTTTCGTCCATGCGATCGCGGTCGACTCGAACGAAGTCCGGCTCTCATGCTGGCGCGGCGACGAGGCGCTTTCGGACGAGGCGCTGATGCGTCTGATGACCGAAGCAGGCCGGGGCGCGGCGGAATCCGGCCATCCTCTCGAGCTGCGCGCGGGCAATCTGGTCGTCACCGGCGGCGCGTGGTCGCCCAACGTCCTCGCGCGGATTGGTCTCGACAGCCCCAGCCAGGCGATTCGCCGCCAGGTCTGCCTGGTCGAGAATCGCAGCACCGACCTGTCCGCCTACGGGATGATCGTCGATCCGTCGGGAGTCTACTTTCACAACGAAGGACCGTACATCCTGGCGGGATATTCTCCGCCCGACGAGCCGGTCGGCCATCGCTTCGACTACGACGGCGAGCCGTTCTTCCTCGAACAGATCTGGCCGCGCCTGTATGCCCGCATGAGCTGCTTCGAGCGCTTGCGTCACGTCAGCGGATGGGCCGGATTGTACGAAGTCAGTCCCGATCGCAGCGCGATCATCGGCCGCGTGGCGCCGCGCGTGTTCGAGGCCCATTCGTTCAGCGGGCGCGGCGTGATGCAGTCCTACGGGGCCGGGCAGGCGCTCGCCGACCTGATCGCGCACGGCAAATACAGCGCGCTGGACGCGAGCGCGCTGGCGCGCGAGCGCTTCGCCACCGGCGCGCTGGTATGGGAAGAGCTGCACATATGAATGGGCGCCCGATCTCGAGCGTCACGCCAAGAAGTCGCGCTGAAAATTGAAGATGCCGGACGCTGATCTCATTGGATTTCGCCCGCTGGGGATGGACGACCTCGACTTGATGCATCGATGGCTCAACGCGCCGCACGTCGCGAAGTGGTGGGGCGCGGGGCCCACGCTGGAAGCGGTGGTCGAGAAGTACCGCGCCCGTATTGAAGGGCGGGAGCCAACCCACTCCTTCCTGATTCTCCACGGAGGCCAGCCGATCGGGTACATCCAGAGCTACCGGATGAGCGCATATCCCGTATACGAACAGGCGGTTGGGGCCGACCGAAATGCCGCCGGCGTCGACCTGTTCATCGGGGCCGAAGAATATCTGAATCTGGGACTGGGCACGGCCTTGCTCGCGGAATTTTTGCGCGCCGTCGTTTTCAGCGAAAGCGGTATCGAGAGCTGCTACATCGGGCCGGCGGCCGGCAACCGCGCTGCGATCCGGGCCTACGAAAAAGTCGGCTTTCGATACATCAAGACGGTTCAGGTGCCGGGCGAACCGGAGCCCGAATACCTGATGCTGATCGCCAGGGCGGCGCTGCTCGCAGGCGGCCGGCCCGCCTAGTCGCCGGTGCCGGAGCGCCGCCGGGAACGCGCTGCGCGCCGGTTTTCTCGACCGAGGTCCGCATGATATTGAAATGGGACTGTCGCGGCGGCAGTGGTTTGATCGCGGCCCGCCGAGGAGGGTGAATGTTCTCATCGATCGAGGATGTCGTCGAGCGTTTCGCGCAGCAGCGGTATATCGCCAGCCGCCGAATCGCGACCGTGGTCTATCTTGCCTCGGCGCTGAAGAAGCCGATCCTCGTCGAGGGCCCCGCCGGAGTCGGCAAGACCGACCTCGCCAAGGTGCTCGCGCTGTCGCTCGGCCACGACCTGGTGCGGCTGCAATGCTACGAGGGGCTCGACGAGGGCAAGGCGCTGTATGAGTGGGAGTACGCCAAGCAGCTCCTCTATACGCAGATCCTCAAGGACAAGATCAGCGAAGTGCTGGTCGGCGCGAAGGGCCTTGCCGACGCGGTGGATAAGATCGCCGCCGAGGACGAGGTCTTTTTCTCCGAGCGCTTTGTATTGCCGCGGCCGCTGCTCAAGGCGATCACCAGCGACCGCCCGACCGTGCTGCTGCTCGACGAGATCGACAAGGCGGACGCCGAGTTCGAGGCGTTCCTGCTCGAACTGCTCTCCGACTTCCAGGTGACCATCCCGGAGATCGGGACGATCAAGGCCAAACAGATTCCGCTGGTCGTGCTGACTTCCAACAATGCGCGCGAGATGTCGGACGCGCTCAAGCGCCGCTGCCTGCATCTTTACATCGACTTTCCCGATCGCGCGCAGGAGCTCGAGATCGTCAAGCTCAAGGCGCCGGAGGCTTCGCAGAAGCTCGCCGACGAAGTGGTCGGGGTGGTGCAATCGCTCCGCAAGCTGGATCTCAAGAAGACCCCCGGTATCAGCGAGACGCTGGACTGGGTCAAGGCGCTTACCCTGCTCAACGTGCAGAGCCTCGATCAGGACCTGGTCAACGAGACCCTCGACACGATCGTCAAGTACGAAGGCGACGTACGCAAGGCGCAGGAAGAGTTGAAGGATTACGTGCGGCGGGTGCGCGCGCGGCGCGGCACTGCGGCCACCAGCGACAAGGATCTGCTCAACTAGCCGCGCGCCGGGCTGGGACGATCGCGATGGACGACAAACTCGTCGAATTTGCCAATCTGCTGCGTCAGAACGGCGTGCGCGTCTCGATTGCCGAGACCCTGGATGCGATGGGCGCCAGCGGGCTGGTCGGCCTTGCCGAACGCGAGGCGTTCCGCTCGGCGCTGCGCGCCACGATGATCAAGCGCGCCGGCGAGTTGCCGATTTTCGAAGAGCTCTTCGACCTCTATTTCTCCGGCCTGGGCGAGATTATCAAGCAGGCGAGCCAGTCCGTGCAGGACGCGCTCTCGATGTCCGACCAGGAGTTCCAGAAATTCCTCGACCAGGTCGAGGAGATGCTCAAGAAGCAGGGCAAGCAGCTCTCCGAAATGGCGCGCCAACTGCTTTCCAACAATTCCGGGCAGCTCGAGAAGATGATCCGCGAGGCCGCGCGCGCGGTGCGGCTGAACAATATCGAGCGGACGATCGAAGAGAATTACTTCGCCCGCGCGCTCGCGCGCCAGCTCGGCCTGGAGCAGATCGAGCAGGAAATCAAGGACCTGCGCGAGCAGCTCGAGAAGATGGAAGTCGGCGGCAACTTCAAGGCGAAGCTGGAGGAATATCTGGAGCGGCGGCTCAAGGCGCTCAACGATATCATCCGCCGCTACGTCCGGATGGAGCGCGAGAAGCGCGACGTCAAATCGCGCGAGGAGCGCCAGCTCGAGCAACTCGGCGAGAAGAGTTTCTATTACCTCACCGAGGAGGAGCTGCAGAAGATGAACGAGGCGGTCGCGCGCCTCGCCCAGCGGCTCAAGAATATCGTCTCGGTGCGGCGCAAGCATTTCAAGCATGGCCGCTTCGATATCAAGCGGACGCTGCGGCGCAATCTCGAATACGGCGGCGTGCCGTTCAAGCTCCGCTTCGACCACCGCAAGAAGGAAAAGCCGCAGGTGGTGATTCTTTGCGACGTGTCGGATTCGGTGCGCAATGCGTCGCGCTTCATGCTGCAGTTCGTCTATGCGCTGCAGGATCTGTATTCGCGCGTGCGCAGCTTCGTCTTCGTCTCCGAAGTCGGCGAGGTCACGCAGCACTTCCGCGAGAACGACGCGAAGGAAGCGCTGGAGATCGCGCTGCGCGGCGATATCATCAACGTCTACGCCCATTCCAATTTCGGCAATGCGTTTCGCGGCTTCGTCAGCGACTTTATCGGCTCGCTGAACAAGCGCACCACCGTGATCGTGCTGGGCGACGCGCGCAACAACTACAACCTGCCGCACGACTGGTGCCTGCGCGAGATGCGCCAGAAGGCCAAGAGCCTGATCTGGCTGAATCCGGAGAGCCGCACCACCTGGGGCTTCGGCGACAGCGAGATGGAGCGCTACGCGCCGCACTGCGACATGGTCGAAGAGTGCCGCAACCTGAATCAGCTCTATCGCGTGGTGGATCGCCTGGTGGTGCGCTGAGGACGGAAAATGTTGCGGGTAGTTTTCCTTCAGTTGACCATTCGATTGCTTTGATGGAAGATTGATCGAGGGACGGTCGCGCCGCTGGCACAAGGTTTTTGAGCCCCGGTTATCGCAGCAGAGAGAATTCGCGTTATGGCCGGTAGCAGGGATGAATTCATTCTGATGGTGGTGGGCGGATTGGCGCTCGATCCGACGACCAAGCTGCCGATCGTGGTGCTGAAGGACCCGGACAACAAGTTCAATCTGCCGATCTGGATCGGGCATCTCGAGGCCACCGCGATCGCCACCGAACGTGAAGGAATCAAGCCGCAGCGCCCGATGACCCACGACCTGCTGCGCAACATGGTCGGCGAGCTGGGCGCTACGATCGAGGCGATCGAGATCACCGACCTGCGCGAGAATACCTACTTCGCGCGGATCCAGATGAAGACCCGCGAGGGCAAGGCAGTGGATATCGATTCGCGTCCCAGCGACGCGATTTCGCTCGCGATGCGCACCAAGTCGCCGATCTACGTCGCCAAGCGGGTGCTCGAACAGCAGAGCGAGCTGCAGGAGGCCGGCAACGAACCGGCCCAGCAGTCCGATCAGAACCTAGCGGGAGTCTCGCGCGACAAGTGGTCCGAAATCCTCGAGCGGATGTCGCCCGACGATTTCAAGTACAAGATGTGAGTCGCGCCCGCGCGTCCGAACGGCGCCAGGCGCGCCCCGCGCGCGCCCGTTAACCATCCCAGATGCCAGTCGCTCATCGCAAGCTGCGCCGCAAGGATCTCAAGGAACCGGACGAGTTCCTGAGCTTCTTTAACGATCTGCGCGAATTCCTGACCACGAACCTGCAATCGATCGTGATCTCGGCGGCGGTGGTTGCCGGCGTCGGGCTGATCGTAATCGCGACTTACTACTACGAAGTTCATCGCGACCATCTGGCCGCCTCCCAGTTCTACGCGGGCTTTCAGGCGCTCGATGCGAAGCAGTACAAGGCCGCCGCGGACGATTTCAGCGCGTTGTCGGCGGATGATTCCGGCCGCGAGATCGGACGGCTGGCGCGTTTCTACCTCGCGAGCGCCTACCTCGGCGAGAACGACCTGCCGCATGCGCGTGACGCCCTGATCGCCTACCTCGCCGAGGCCCACGATGCGGGCTTTGAGGGGCTGGCCCTGATGGACTTGGCGACGGTGTACGAGGAGCTGGGCGATTTGAAGAAGGCGGAAGGCGCCTATCAGCAGGCGGCCGCAATTCCGGGCGCACAGGGGTCAGGAGCCGAGCTTGGGATCGCGCGGATGCGCGCGCGTCTCGGCGATCCGGCCGGCGCGATCGATAGCTACCGGGAATTTCTGGACGCTCATCCGTTTGCCCCCGAGCGTCAGGAAGTGATCGAAGCGCTGGCGCAACTCGGTGCGTCGCCGCCGGCCTTGTCGCCGGCTGCGATGGCCGGATCGGCCGCGAAACTCGACCAGCCGTAAGATTGCGCCGGTTCAGCGCTTGGGCTGCCAGCGCAGGATCGGGCGGCGGGCGGCTTCGGCCTCGTCGACGCGGCTCAACGCCAGGGTATGCGGCGCGCCCTTGACCTGCTCGGGCTCGCTCAGCGCCTCGGCGTAGATTCGTTCCATCACCTCGACAAACTCATCCAGCGTCTCGCGCGATTCGGTCTCGGTCGGCTCGATCATCAGCGCGCCGCGCACGACCAGCGGAAAATAGATCGTCGGCGGATGGATTCCGAAATCGAGCAGGCGCTTGGCGATTTCGAGCGTGCTCACACCGGCCCGCTGGTCGAGATCGTGCGTGAGCACGCACTCGTGCATAGTGGGCTCGCTGGTCGCGCTCGGATAGCGCGCCTCCAGCCGCTTGCGCGCGTAGTTGGCGTTCAGAATCGCGAGCCGGCTCGCGAGCGCCAAGCCGTCGCCGCCCAGCGCCGAGATGTAAGCATATGCCCGCACCAGCATCCCGAAATTGCCGTGGAACGAGCGCAGGCGGCCGATCGAGTCGGGATGGTCGCCGTCGAGAATCCAGTGCGCGCGGGCGCCTTCGCCCTTGCGTACGAGCCGAGGGTAGGGAAGGAACGGTTCGAGAGCCTGCTTGACTGCGATCGGTCCCGCGCCGGGGCCGCCGCCGCCGTGCGGGGTCGAGAAGGTCTTGTGCAGGTTGAGCTGCACGATATCCGCGCCCATGTGTCCGGGCTTGGCAACGCCAAGCAGCGCGTTCATGTTGGCGCCGTCGAGATAGAGCAGGGCGCCGCGCTCGTGCAGGAGCGTCCGCCAGGGCGCAGATCTCCGGCTCGAAGACCCCCAGCGTGTTGGGATTGGTAACCATCATCGCCGCGGTCTCGTCGTCGACCAGATCGCGAATCGCCGCGGCTTCGAGAAAGCCGCGCGCATTCGACGGCGCGACGATCACCTCGAATCCGGCCAGCGCGGAGCTGGCGGGATTGGTGCCGTGCGCGGTGTCGGGGATGATCACCTTGTGGCGGCGATGGCCGCGCTTGAGATGGTACGCACGCGCGACCAGCAAACCGGCGAGCTCGCCATGCGCGCCGGCCGCCGGATGCAGCGACACGGCGTCCATGCCGGTGATTTCCGCGAGCGCCGCTTCGAGCCGCGCCATCAATTCGAGCGCGCCCTGGCTCAGATGCGCGGGCGTGCGCGGATGAAGCTGCGCGAAGCCTGCCAGCGCTGCAACCTCGTCGTTCAGCACCGGATTGTACTTCATCGTGCACGAACCGAGCGGGTAGAAGTGCGTGGCCTGCGAAAAGTTGAGCTGCGAGAGCCGGATAAAATGGCGAATCACCTGCGGCTCGCTGACTTCGGGAAAGCCCGGCAGATCGTCGCGGCACAGCTCGGCGCCAAGAAGCTCGACGGCCTTGGAGGCGGCGCGCGGTCCGGCAGGCAGATCAACGCCGCGGCGGCCCCTGGTCGAGTGTTCGAAAATCAGCGGCTCCAGGCTGCGGCTCTCGCGTCGCTCGTGATGGGAATCCACTTCCTCGACCGTCCTGTGTTTCTCGCCGGGCTCGACTTCTATTCTGCGCATGCTCGCCATCACCGCGCCTCCGCCGCCAGCGCCTGGGAGAGGCGATCGAAATCGCCGCTCGAGTTCATTTCGGTCACCGAGATCAGGATCGCGTCGCGCAATTCGGGATAGTCGTCTCTGAGCGCGACTCCGGCGAGCACGCCGCTTTGCTCCGCGGCCGTCAGCACCGCTTCGGGATTGCGCACCGCGGCGACGAACTCGTTGAAGAACGGCGCGGTGAAGCGCGTGCGGATGCCGCGCGCGTTCAGGCGCGTGGCGGCCTCGTGCGCCAGCTCGACGTTGCGCTCGGCCAGCTCGCGCAGCCCCTGGCGGCCCATCAGGGAGAGATAGACGGTGGCCGCCAGCGCGCAGAGCGAATGATTGGTGCAGATGTTGGAAGTCGCGCGCTCGCGCCGGATGTGCTGCTCGCGGGTCGCGAGCGTAAGCGTGAAGGCGCGGCGGCCTGCGGCGTCGCGAGTCTCGCCGACCAGCCGGCCCGGCATCTGGCGCACGTGCGCCATTCGGGTGGCCATCACTCCCAGCCCCGGTCCGCCGAACTGCAGCGGGATACCGAAGCTCTGCGCCTCGCCAACCGCGATGTCCACGCCGACGGCGCCGGGCGGCATGAGCAGGGCGAGCGCGAGCGCCTCGGCCGTCGCGGAGATCGCGATCGCGCCGGCGCGATGAGTCAGCGCGGCGATTTTTTCGAGGGGCTCGACGACGCCAAAGACATTCGGATAGCCGGTGACTGTGCACAGCAGACGATCGTTTGCGGCCCGCTCGAGAGCGCCGAGATCGGTCGCGCCGGTCGCAATATCGAACGGGATTTCGATTACTTCGAGATTGTCGAGCGCGCTCAAGTAGGTGCGGATCGTCGCGCGATAGTCGCGCCACAATGCGCGTGAGACCGCGACTACGCGCCGCTTTGGCATCAGCCGATGCGCCATCAGGACGGCCTCCGCCGCCGCCGAGGCGCCGTCATACATGCTGGCGTTCGCGACCTCCATCGCGGTCAGTTGCGTGATCAGGGTCTGGAACTCGAAGATCGCCTGCGTGGTGCCCTGGCTGGCTTCGGCCTGGTAGGGCGTATAGCTGGTGGCGAATTCGGCGCGCGCGGTGATCGCGCGGACCGCAGCCGGCACATAATGGCGATAGTACCCGGCGCCGAGAAAGCTGACGAAATCCCGCGCGCCGTGATTCTGATCGGCGAGCTCCGCCAGCTCGGCGGACACTTCGGCCTCGCTGCGGCCGGGCGCGAGGTTGATCTTCGCACGCTCCCGTAGATGGGCGGGGACGTGCGCGATGAGGGCTTCGAGGCTCTCGGCGCCGATCGTATCGAGCATCGTGGCGATTTCGCCTTGCGTGTGCGGAATGAATCTCATCCGAAGTGGTTCTCCCTCTTTACGCCGCGCGCGGCGCGGGGCGCCGGTAGAACGGTAACGGCACGACGGTCGCGGGCGCCTTGCGATTACGAACGCCGACTTCAAGCGCGTCGCCTTCGCGCGGCCAGCGGCCTTCGATCGCTGACGCGGCGACATATGCGATCGCGAGCGGCCGGTCGAAGCTCGGCGCAAACGTGCCGCTGGTAATTGCGCCAATCTCGCGGCCGTCTCGCCAGACCGCATAACCCTGGCGCGCGACGCTGCGCGCGTCGTCAGTGCGAATTCCGATCAGCCGCTTGCGCATCCCGCGGTCGCGCTCGGCCTTCATCGCCGGCTCGCCGACAAAGCCGTGGCCGAACTTGACGAAAGGGCCGAGCCCCGCCTCCAGCGGGGTAGTCGAGCGATCGAGCTCATGTCCGTAGAGCGGAAGACCGGCTTCCATCCTTAACGTGTCGCGCGCGCCGAGGCCACAGGGCATCAGTCCGGCCGCAGCTCCGGCGTCGAGAATCGCCTCGAACAGGCGCACCGCGTGGTCATTCGGGGTGAACAGCTCGAAGCCGTCCTCACCGGTGTATCCGGTGCGCGCGATCAGGCAGCGCGCGCCCGCGACCGTTGCCGCGGCGGTCTTGAAACGGCCGATCGCGGCGACTGGAACGCTCGTAAGCGGGGCGAGAATCGCGGCCGCCGCAGGCCCCTGAATCGCGATCAGCGCGGTCTCGTCGCTCTGATCCACAAACGCGGCGCGGCCCCGATTCAGCGCGGTGAGCTGCTCGCGAGCGGCGGGGATATTCGATGCGTTGACGCAGAGCAGGTAGCGATCAGGGTCGAGGCGATAGACGATCAGGTCATCGATCGTGCCGCCGTCCTCCGCGCATAGAATCGTGTACTGCGCGTCTCCTTCGCGCAGCCGCGCGGCGGAGTTGGTGAGCGCGCGCTCCAGCAACTCCAGCGCGGCCGGCCCGCTGACCTCGAACTCGCCCATGTGGCTCAGGTCGAACAAACCGGCGGCGGAGCGGACCGCGCGATGCTCCTCGATAATTCCGCGATAGCTGACCGGCATCGCGAAGCCGCCGAATTCAGTCATCCGCGCGCCGAGCTTGCCGGCGTGCAGATCGTACAGCACGGTCCGTTTTGGGGAACTCATCGAACGCTGTCGATTTTAGCAGAGTGCAAGATTCGCAAACGAGCGGGCGCCGCACGCTTGCCAACAGAGTGGCGCGGAATTCTTCACGCGATTGTTGAAAGACCGGGCGCGGGAGCGCTGGCGTGGTCCCGTTCCATAGCAGGCTGTTGAAAAAGGACACCTTCACAGCCGGTTTGCCGGCATTTCCCCGACCCCGGGCATTTCTCAACGCCCGGCCCGGGACGGGAAGGGCGAACGGGAAATGTGGCGGGCGGGCGCGGCGGTTCACATAGGCAATATCGGTGGTTCTGGTCGGCTGCTCAAACGCGGCATCTTTTTCGCTTTAACGGTCGGTCGAATTGCGATACCATTTTGTAGGATGCCGGCTGGATGACCCGCGAACCGGGCTTCGGGGTCGCGGGCCGAACAGGCCGGGCATGAGTCGGTACGGTCAAGATCCGTTGCCGCTCGGGAAGAGGTGATGACGTTCCGCCACGCCGCCGCGCTCGCACTCACGGGCTGGTACCTGATGGTACCAGCGGACCATTCGGTTTCCCTGGTGGCACGTCTCTGGCGGGGCCATTTCGCCGGTTGGAGCATCAATGAAAGCTTCGACACAGCCAAGCAGTGCGAAGCCGCAAGAACGCTTCTTATCGCCACGGCCACGGCTGAAACGAAAAAATTACCCTCCGACGCGGCTGAGCTAGGAACCGATGGAAAGCCGCTCTTCCGGGAACTCGACAGCCTTTGTATCGCGACCGATGATCCGCGCCTGAAGGGGAATTAGCGGGCGGAGGGTTAGCCCGGTCGCCGGGTTGCAGACGCATCATCACGGATGATGACGTGGATATCCCGAAGCCGCTCGTCAGCGCGATCATCCCTACTCACAACCACGGCCAATATCTGAGCCGGGCGTTGGACTCTCTCTACGCGCAGGAGGGAGTGGGCGAACACTTTGAGATCGAGATCATCGTCGTCGACGATGCGTCGTCGGACGCGACCGCCGAGGTCGTTCGTCGTTACGATCAGGTTCGATACCTGCGATTTTCGCAGCGGAAGGGCGTTTCCGCCGCGCAGAACGCGGGCATTTGCATGAGCCGCGGACAGTACATCTCGGTTCTCGGCGCTGATGACACTTGGCTGCCGCACAAGCTCCGCGTGCAGGTTCCATTGCTGCAGGCGCATCCAGAGGTTGCGGTGGTGTACGGGCAGACCTTCCAGCGCTGCGGGGGTAAGGAGCGGCTGCTTCCAAACGGATCAAGCGCGCCGTCAGGATGGGTTTTTGAGGCGATGCTGGTTAATAGCTTCGCCGGCCATCTGGCCAGCGTTCTCATTCGCCGCGAAGCTTTCGATAAAGCCGGATACTTTGACGAAAGCCTGATCACCTATGAGGACTATGACCTGGCACTGCGGCTTGCCTTCCACTTTCAGTTCTTGTTCGAGCCCGGTGCTGTCAGTATCTACAACCTGTCTCCCCATGGGTCGTGGCTCACCCGCGCGGCAAGTGGAGACGCGTCGAAAGACTGTGCACGGGTCATTGAAAAAGCCCTCCAAATGCTCCCGGTCTCTGCTCGGTACGCGAAAGTCCGAGAAGAGGCGCCGATCCGAATCGCGTTCGGCGCGGCATCTCCATTCGTCGCTGTAGGGGATCTGACGCAGGCTTGGGAAAGAGTGCTGGTAGCGTTGCGGACCTACCCTACGGCCGGCAATCGCGGCTGGGTGCGAGGACATGTGAAGTGGGTGGCCCTCGAACGGCTCATCGAGGCAGCTTCGCCGCTGACGGAGGCCCGTGATCTCTCTGCCCAAATCAAAGCCGCCACGCTTGGCGGCGGGGTCGTCGCGCGATTGTACACTCGATCGATCCTGGCCGAGATCTGGTCGGAACGTCCTCTTGCTCCCTGCGCTGCGTAGCCGGCTGAGTTTCCAGGAAGCAGCATATGCGGCCTTTTGCATGGTTTCTTACGCGCCGCAGCGGGTCGCGTTCGGGGCGCTTCGGACCGGCCGTGGCTTGCTGATAAGCCAAGCGGCCAAGTTGTACCGGAGGATGAAGGAACTCAGGTGATGGCGGGCCCTCGTGCGAGAGCGCATGGATCAAATTGCCTCGTAGATGTCCCGCGGTGCTGCGCCCGCCCACCAGATACGGACTATGGACACCGACCAAGGCTCTCTGGCCACTCGCAGATGCAGTCCGAACTGCCGGTACCGGACTATGAGTGACGATCTCAGCCTGAAGTCGCGGCGGAACCGCTAACGGCAGAGGCTGCACCCGCGCTCGCATTGCCGGTCGGAGATGGCCGTTCCACCTGTTTGAAGTAGATCGGAGGTTCAAACAATATTGGCGCCTGGTTACCCGGCTTCAAATCCTGCCACTGAATCCTGACTTGTCGGGACGGATCGGAATCCTCGCTGAGGAGTTGTACCGGAAAACCGGAGTTCTTGGCGACCCAGAAATAGATTCCGCCGGCATCAGTATGAGGTAGAGTCACCTGATATTTGTCGCAGGGCTGCCCCGCGATCGTCTCCGAGCCGACGAGCTTGCGCCTGGCTGAGCGTCCGAGCGCATCCGAGAGCAGTGCTGCTTGCGAATTCCAGGGAGGAAGATAGAAGGACCGCTGGTCCAGATCGATCGCGAAGATTTTCTTTTCGTCCGGGCGGATAATTTCGATGGTCTGGTCGCCGCCGGTCGCGCAATCGAACTCCTTTCTGATTCTGCCATGTGAGAAATACAACTTTCCGTGTTCCGGCGGCTTGCTCCCTTCCTGCCAGGTAAATCCGGCCTTGAAGCTCTTGGGAACTTTGAGCTTTGAGGGCCAGGCGGCGTGCGCCACGCCGACCGCGTTGGCGGGCGCGAAGACCACGGCGAACAGAATTATTACGAAGCGCTTCGCGAGCATCCTCGCTGACCCTCCAATAGCCGACCCGACTGCACAGCCAGCTAGAATATCTGACTTTCTATAGGAGTCTCGTGAACATCATGTTTCGGCTGTGTTACCGCTGGCGCTCCGCCGGGCTTGACTAACCGCATCGTGCGTTTTGCACCGTGTCGCATTTCGGCTAAGCTCTCTAATCGCCGCAGTCCTGCCGCAGATTCGGGCCGCAGATTCGGGACTCACAGGCCAGGCAAAATCGGTATGCAAAAGATCACAGCTCATTCCGCACTGCTCCTTGCATTAGTCCTGCTCGGGTGCGCGCTCCCGGCGCGATCGGCGATGGCGGACGAGCCCGCGGCGCTGATCGTGGAAACCTCGGGCACCGTGACACCCGAGGTCGCTCCGTTTTCGGAAGTTGCCGCCGGGACGGTCCTGACCCTCGCGGGCCACGCCAAGCTGGTCTTCGACGATTACTACAGTTGCAGCGAAGTTACGGTTAAGGGCGGGAGCGTCGAATTCGGGGCCAAGGGCTTCACGACCTCAGGCGACGCCAAAAGCTCCGCGACCCGCGTGCCCTGCAAGCAGGAGATCGTCCTGAACCGTTCGGGCGAAGCCTCCACCAACGTCATGCGCGGATCGGAAGAGACGGGAGTGAGAATTGGGACGCGCCCGAGCTTCGTGCTGGTCGGCCCGCAGAACCTCACGTACTCGGCGGTGCGATTCACCCTCAATGGAACCGAAGTGCGCACCATCAAGCTGTCGGGACCGCGGATGAAGTGGCCGCTGTTCGCCCCGCCGCTTACGGTCGGCGAAAGTTATCAACTGGCGCTCGTGCCGAAGTCCGAGGGCGATCCGGTGAAAACGATCACGTTCAAGGCGGTCGAACAACCGCGGAGTCTTTTGGGCTCGTCCCTGATCGTGATTCGCGTGGATTAGCGCCTGCGCGAGCGGCCATGCGGCACGGCATCGCGCGGCGCGTACGACGCAACTATCGTCAACTCACGTCGATCGTTTGTGCGCTCGTGGCCGCGGCCGCGACGCTCGCGCTGGAACCGCCGATCGCTGCCGACGGAACGCTGCTTGACCTGCAGCTCGCGGCGCGGGAGCGGATATTTTCCTCGCCGCCGCCCCAGCAATCGCCGGTCGCGGTGGTCGCGCTGGACCGTCGCAGCCTTGATTCTCCCGAGTTGTCACACTACCCGAGGGTCTTCCTCGAGCCCGGCTGGGCGGACGCGCTGAGCGCGGTGATGGCCGCCGGCGCGCGCTCAGCGGTCTTTGATGAGATCTTCGCCTTCGATCCCAACACGTTCCCCGGGATTACGGCGAACTTCGCCCAGCCGTGGCTGGTCGCTCTGCACAAATATCGCGACCGCGTGGTGCTCGCGCGTTCCGCGACGACCTTGCCGGCCAGGCCGTTCGCCTTCAGCGCCGGCTTCGATGCGCTCGGGCTGGCCGAGATTTCACAGGATCCGGACGGGCGCTATCGGCATGTTTCCGCCCGTATCGACAGCAGCGATGGGCCGCAGCCCACGCTCGCCGCGCTCGCTCTGCAACGCGCGGGTCTCGCGATGCCGCGCGAGGTTCTGGTTGCCCCGCGCCACGACCTGGAGAGTATTCCGACTTACGCGATGATCGACGTGATTCGATGTGCGCGGAGCGATCCGGACGCTTTGCGCGGGGCCTTCAACCAGAAAATCGTGGTCTTCGGCGGCACGTTGATTGAGGAGGATCGCAAGGAAACTTCGGACCGGTTCCTGCGGCGCGCCGGATCGGATTCCGCTGCCGCGGCGTGCGGACTCCGCCGCCTGGGCGCTTCCGATTCGCTGTCGAACACGGTGCCGGGAGTTTTCCTTCATGCCGCCGCGATCGAGGCGGTCGCCACCGGCGAACTGACCGCGACCGCGCCGCCCGCAATCGCCGCGGCAATCGCCGCGCTTTCCGGCGGCTTGGGCGCCGTCGCAGCACTCTTCCTGGCGCCCTGGACCGCCGCGGCCGTCGTTGCCGCGATGGCCTCGATGCTGGCAAGCTCGGCAATCATCACCCTGCAAAACAACTACTGGCTTCCAATCGCCCTGCCGCTCGCCGCGTTGCTGGCCGCCCCGGGCGTCGCCTACAGCGTGCGCTATCTGGTCGAGGAGCGCGTCCGCCGCCAGGTGCAGCACGCGTTCGGCCACTATCTGGCGCCGGCGCTCGTCGATCGGCTGGCGCACGATCCGGCCGGCCTGAAGCTTGGGGGCGAACGGCGCAACGTCACGGTGATGTTCGCGGACCTCTCGGGCTTTTCGGCCATGTCGGCGCGAACCGACCCCCATGCCCTGACAGTGTCCGTCAACCGCTACCTTGGATGTATCGTCGACGAGGTCGAAACCACCGGCGGCTACGTCGACAAATTCATCGGTGACGCCGTGATGGCGATGTGGAACGCGCCGATGGACGATCCGGATCACGCTCTGCATGCCGTGCACGCGGCGCTCGCCGCGGCCACGCGCATTCGCCGGCTCCGCGCCGAAGATGAAGCGCGCGGCGGCGAAGGCTTCTTCATCAAGATCGGCATCAACTCGGGACCGGTCGTGGTTGGCAATGTGGGCAGCGAGCGGCGTTTCAACTACACCGTGATCGGCGAAACGGTCAACCTCGCCTCGCGGCTTGAACGCGCGCCCGATATTTATAGCTGCGAGGTCGTGATCGGGCCGAACACTGCCGTGTTGCTGGACGGCCGCTTTCTGATCCGCGAGCTGGATTGGGTCCTCCTCAAAGGCGCCCGCGAGCCGCTGGCGGTCTACGAGCCGATTGCCCCGCGTGCGCAGGCGTCTGCGCAGCAAGTCGCGCTTGCCGCGCGCTTCGCCGAGGCGCTCGACTGTTATCGTGCGAGGCGCTTCGCCGAGGCGGCAGCAATCTGGGAGCAATTGGGGTCTCTGGAAGCCGAGGCCATTGGCGTCGTCACCAATTCGGGTAAAATCGATGCGCCCGACAATCCGGCCGTCGTGATGGCCGAGCGCGCGCGCGAGATGGCCGCGCATCCCCCGGCGCACTGGGATGGCGTCTACGTTCTCAATCTGAAATAAAGTACCGCAAATGCCGAGCGGCGCAGACGCAGGATGATCCAGAGTCCGTCGACAAGTTCACATTGTAGCAATGCTTGACACATGGTAGCGTCCAGGTTTTTCCACAACCGGCCAGAAGTTAGAGTAGAGCCCGTGCCGATGCCGAGTTTGCCGCCGCAACCCGCAGGAAAGACGCGCGCGCCCGTCGTAGCCGGCGTCCCGTGGCTGCGCTACGTGCTCGCTGCCGTGCTGGTGTTCGTTGCGGCCACCAGCGGTCGCGCCCAGACGACGGCGCCCGGCGCTGCGCCGGCGACGAGCGCGGCCGGGACCGCGGCGCCGCAGTCCGCGGCCCTCGCCCAAGCCGCGAGCCTCACCCAACAGGCCGATACCTACCTGTCACAAGGCCGCTACTCCGACGCCGAACCGCTCTACCGACAGGCGCTCGAAGCCAAAGAACAGGAACTCGGCCCGGACCATCCCGACGTTGCCGCGAGTCTCAACAACCTGGCGCGGCTCTATACGCGCGAGGGTCGTTACGGAGATGCCGAACCGCTCTATGAGCGCGCGATCGCGATCTGGGAGAAGGCGCTGGGCCCGGAAAATCCCGAGGTCGCGGTAGGGGTCAGCAATCTGGCCACGCTTTACGAGGCGCAGGGCCGCTACGCGCAAGCCGAACCGCTCTACCAACGGGCGCTCGCGATCGACCAGAAAGCGCTGGCGCCCAATCGTCCCGAGATCGCGACCGATCTGAATAACCTCGCGATGCTCTACGACGATCAGGGCCGTTACGCCGACGCCGAGCCGCTGCTCAAGCAGGCGCAGGCGATCGACCAGCAGGCACTCGGTCCGAACAATCCCGAGGTCGCGAAGGATCTCAACAATCTGGGTGTGCTCTACGAAGATCAGGGGCGCTACCAGGAGGTCGAACCGCTCCTGAAGCGCGCGCAGCAGATCGACGAGCAGGCAGTTGGTCCCGACGATCCCCAAGTCGCGACGATCCTCAATAATCAGGCGCTCCTTGACGAGGACGAAGGCCGCTACGCGGACGCCGAACCCCTCTACCTGCGTGCGCTGGCGATTCGCGAGAAGACCCTTGGCTCCGAGCATCTGGAGGTCGCGACCAGCCTCAACAATCTGGCCGGGCTCGAATGGCAGGAAGGCCGCTACGCCGACGCCGAACAACTCGAAAAGCAGGCGCTTGGAATCCGGGAGAGAGTGCTGGGGCCCGACCACCCCGACGTAGCCGTCGATCTCGACAACCTGGCGGTGCTCTACGGCGACCAGGGCCGCGACGCGGAGGCGGTGGGGCTCGAGGAGCGGGCGCTCACGATTCGCAAGCAGCAATTCGGTTCGGACGATCGCGCGGTTGCGAAAAGCCTCGACGACATGGCCGGGCTTTACGAGGACCAGGGGCGCTACGCCGAAGCCGAGCCGCTCTACACGCGGAGCCTGGCGATTCGTGAGAACGCGCTGGGTCCCGAGCATCCGCTGGTCGCGGTCAGCCTCAACGATTTGGGAGTGCTATACGGGCGCGAGGGCCGCTACGAGGAAGCGGAACGGCTGTTCAAGCGGGCACTCGAGATCGACCAGCACGCGCTGGGTCCCGAGCATCCCGAGGTCGCCACCGATCTGAACAATCTCGCGCTGGTCTACAGCGATCAGGATCGCTACACGGATGCCGAGCCGCTGCTCAAGCAGGCGCTCGCGATCCGCGAGAAAACGCTCGGCCCCGACCATCCGGACGTGGCGACCAGCCTCAACAACCTGGCGGGCCTGTACTTGCACGCGCAGCGCTACGCGGACGCCGAACCGCTCTACCAGCGGGCGCTGGCGATCGATCAGAAGACCTTCGGTCCCAACCATCCCGACGTCGCGACCGCGCAGAGAAATCTGGCGGTGTTGTATTGGCAGGAGGGCCGCTACGCCGAGGCCATTCCGCGGTTCGAGCAGGCGCTGACGATTCGAGAGCAGGCCTTCGGCCCCGACCATCCCGACGTCGCGGAAATTCTGGTGCAACTAGCGCAAGCCAAAGCGGCGCAGGGCGACTATGCCGGCGCGCGCCAGCTCTTCGAGCAGGCGCGGCAGACCATGCTCGCAGTGCGCCGAACCAACGCCGGCCTCGGCGAAGCCAACCTGGAGACCTTGTTCAAGCCGCTCAATTCCGGGTTGATCCAGTATGTCAGCCTGCTCGCGACGATCGCGCGCGACCAGCGAGCTGATACGGCGCAGACCCCGGCCTCCAATGATGCGTTCGGGGTCGCCGAGCAGGTGCGGAGTGGACCGGCGCAGACCGCGATGGCGCAGGCCGGAGCGCGCGCGGCCTCGGGCGATCCGGCGATCGCGGCGCTGGTGCGCCGGGTGCAGGACCTGAGCGCGCAGTATCAGGCGCTGGGCAAGGAACTCGACGTTCAATACTCCGCCGGGCAGCAGAACGCCGAGCTGATCAAGAACCTGCAACGCAATTCCGCGCAACTCGATCAGTCCCTCAAGGAGGCCAGCGCCAGCTCTATAGCAAGTTTCCAAAATACGCCGAACTGGTTGCGCCCGACCCGATTACGATCGACCAAGCGCAGCGGCTGCTGCGCCCCGGCGAAGCGTTGATCAGCTACTTCACGCTCGACGATCGCGTGCTGGGATGGCTGGTGCAGCCCGGCCGCGCGCCGACCTACCGCGATGTCACGATCGGCAAGGACACGCTGAGCGCGACGATCGCGCGGATGCGCGCGAGCATCACGCCCGTCTGCAATCAGGAAGGCGCCGATTGCCGTGTGCCTGCCTTCGACGTGGGCGACGCCTACCAGCTCTATGCGCTGTTGCTCAAGCCTTTCGCGGGCGCGCTGGCGGGCACCCGCCGGCTCATCATCGTTCCCGACGATCGCCTGCTGCCGGTTCCGTTCGCAGCGCTGGTCACGGACTCCGGCGGCCAGGCCTACGGGGCGCTGGACGCCGACTACCGGCAGGGGAACTCGCCTTCGCCAAAGGAATTCGGTGAGGACTACGTCCAGATCCCCTGGCTGGTCAACAGCGACTTCGCGATCAGCGAGCTGCCTTCGGCGACCGCGCTCAGGATGCTGCGCGGCGGGGCCGGGAGCGCGGTGGTCACAGCGCAGGCCGAGCCGTTTCTGGGCATCGGCGACCCGGCCTTGAACGGCAGCAATTGCGGGACCGAACGGGGCGCCGCGATGCCGAATATGTGCGGACCTTATTCGGTCGACGCGCTCTGCCCGCTGCCCGGTGCGGGGCCCGAGCTTGCGGCCGACGCCGATGCGCTGGGCGCCGACCGTGGCAGCTCCCTGTTTACCGGCAAAGACGCCACGCGATCGACCGTCATGAACCTGAACGGGACCGGGCGCTTGGGCCGCGCGCGGGTAATCGCGTTCGCTACTCACGCACTGACCGCCGGCCACGTCGAAGCCTGCACGGAGCCGGCGCTGGTGCTGACGCCCAAGCCCGGGCAGGAAGATTCGGGTCTGTTAAGCGTTCAGGACATTCTCGGGTTCAAGCTCGTCCGCGCCGAATGGGTGATTCTCTCGGCCTGCAACACCGGCGAGGCGGGCACCAACGGCGAGGGACTGTCCGGGCTGGTGCGGGCCTTTTTCTATGCCGGCGCGCCCTCGCTCCTGGTCTCGCAGTGGAGCGTCGACGACGCGGCGACCAGGAAACTTATCAGCTCCGTGCTCCGCTACTACGCGGCCCACCCGGACGCCTCGCGCGCCGAGGCGCTGCAACAGGGAATGCGCGGCCTTTTGACCGGTGAGCAGAAATCGAACCAGGCCTACTTCACGCATCCATTCGCGTGGGCATCGTTCTTTATAGCCGGCGAGGGCGGTTCCGCCGCCGCGCAATGATCGCCATTCACAACCGCCGGCGGACGGCGCCGCGCTCGGCCGCTCTGGGGCTGCTCCTGGTGGGCGCTCTGATGCTTAACGCGGGCTGCGCTACGACCGCGGAATCCGTGCGGACCGGAGCCATCCAGGGCGCGATCATCGGCACCGCCTTGGGCTGCATAATCGCGGTTGACACCGCTCATTACGACCGGCCGGTGGTCGACGCGTTCGGATGTGCGGGCGGCGCACTGGCGGGCACGGCCATCGGCGCCGGGATCGGCTATCTGATCGCCCCCGGCGCTCCGCCCCCTTCGGTTTCAGTGCCTGAGAAGGAAAAGCTGATGCTCACTGGCGGCGGGCCGTTCTCGGGACGTTCGGGCCGCGCCACACCTTCGGTTCGACCCAAGGAGAAGCTCGCTCTAAGAGGCGTCCGCTTCGATTACAACCTGGCCGCGCTCCGCCCTGAAGACGAGCCGCTGCTCGATGAAGCGGCCGACACCCTGCAGGCGCATCCCACCGTCGCCGTCTATGTCGACGGTTACTGCGACGGAGTCGGCAAGGAGGCCTACAACCAAAAGCTCTCGGAGCGACGTGCTCAAGCGGTCGTAGATTATCTGGAGAGCAAAGGTATCGATTCCGCCCGCCTGATACCGCGTGGCTTCGGCAGTGCGAAGCCGGTGGCCTCGAACGCCACCGACGACGGGCGCGCACAGAACCGACGCGTCGAGCTGATCCCGATCGCGGCGAAAATCCCGTCGACCTGATCGGCGATTTTACGCCTGCGGCTTCGTTGATGATCGGCAGATCATCCGGATCGGCAATGCGGACCCTGGATGCCAGGTCAAAATGGACATTCTGTCTGCCTCGGGTATCTGACTAGTTTTTCCGCTTCGCGGCGACTTCCGCAAAATGCTTCTGTACCGTTTCGGCGGCGGCGGACATCGCCTTACCCATCAGTTCCTTACCGTGGTCGCGAGTCCAACTCAGCGAAGCGCTGCGCGCGAGATTGGAGCCGTTGAAGTGAGGCAGGACGTGACGGGCGAACAATTCGTATGAGCGTTTGGTCGCGTCGAAGTTCGCCCAGTTGTGCGCGAGCATCAGGATGCACCCAAACGCGCCCGACTGCTTTTCCAATCGTTCGATCATGGCGATCGCATCGTCAGGTGTGCCGATAACGGCGCGCCCGGACTCGACCATCCCGGCGGCGGGATCCTTGGCCGTCAGGTCATCGCCACTGGCAGTTGGATTGATTGCGGTAAAGTACGCGAGCCACTTGTTCAGTCCGTACTCGACGTCGCGCAACGCCTGCTCGCGATTCTCGGCTATATGCATCGGCGCCACCAGCCTCAGCGCCGAGCGATCCATCGCGCGTCCGTTTTCGCGCGCGATATCGCAGGCGATCTGCCAGTTGGTGCCCAGCACGTCATAGCCCGCCTGCTGCGAGGCCGCCACGCAAAGCATCCCAACGCCGTAGCGTCCCGCGAGCTTACCGCCCGAGGGCGTGAAGGTGCTGGCGACCGCAAATTCGGGACGAGGCCGGGTATACGGCAGGAGCTGAACCCGCGCTTCCTTCATCGTGTACCATTCGGTTTGCTCAGTCACGATTTCACCGGCGAGCAGTCTCAGGATAACGTCGAGCGACTCGGCCATTCGGTCGCGCTGCTTCGAGACCGGTACGCCCAACATCTCCGCGTCCGACGGCAACAGGCCCGGACCGACGCCGAACATCGCTCGTCCTCGCGTCATATGATCGACTTGCACGATCCGGTTCGCGACCATCAAGGGATGGTGGTACGGCAGCGAGATAACGCCCGTGCCGAGTCGAATCCGCTGGGTCCGCTCGGCAATGGCAGCGATCATCAGTTCTGGCGACGCTATGATTTCGTAGCCGGCCGAGTGGTGCTCGCCAATCCATGCCTCGTCGAAGCCGATGCGATCGAGATGCTCGATCAAGTCGATATCGCGCCGCAGCGCGAGCGTTGGGTCCTCGTCAACGGGATGAAACGGAGCGAGAAAGACGCCGGCGCGCAAGCGGTCTGGTCGAATCGCTATAGTCATTAGGTCCTCACTTGGCGATCTCTGCGGGTGGATATGGCGGCACTTCCGCTGCTTCGATCGGAGGTTTCGGTGGCCGCTGCATGATTTCATTGACGGCGGCAAGGAATTCGGAATCGGTCAGAAGCGATTCTGAGGGACGATTCAGATTGATGACGTTGAACAGAGCCTCGGCGATGACGGGGATGCCGGCGCCTTCGCGCAGCACTCGTTCCCAGGCCTCGCCGCCCAGCGCGCCCTCGGAACCATCCGGTCGTCCGAGCGCCTGGCGATCGCGCGCGACCGACAGACCCCAAGGCTGTCGCACGAATTCAGCCTGGCGTTCGAAAAACATAGCCGGGAAATTGGGGTCGGTCGGATCCATTTCGCCGACCACCGCCCCGAGTATCTGTGAACATACGGAGGCGCTGGTCATGCCCTGCGCATAGACCGGGTTGAACGCACAGACCGCGTCCGCCATCGAAACGAACCCGGCGGGGCCACGCCACTTTTCGTAGTGCTTCCAGATATTCTGCATTCCCTTGCGATGAAAAATTGGCGAGATCGGCTTTGAAATCGCGAGCGTCTCGGCCACTATGGGCGACCGCAACCTTCCGCAGAGCGCGGCGAACGATTCATGATCGACCGGCAGCGTTCGGCCGCCCCACGAAGCCAGCGTCAGAAGAAAGCGCTCGCCCTCGATCGGGAGGATCAACGCGACGTAGTAATCCTCCTCGCGTTTGGGCTTTGCCAGGGGATTGAGAAAAATCCCTTTCCACCACCAGTTGGTGGGCCGCTGATCGGCGGGCGGCATCTGGTACCAGCAAGTGCTGTAGCCCGCCTGCGCGTCCACGACTTCGAGCTCGACCTCCGGATAGCCGAGGCCGGTCAGCCATTCTGATGCGCGCGAACTTCGACCACTGCAATCAACGACCAGATCCGCTTCGAGGCGGCTCACCGAGCGGTCGCCGATCTTGCGAGCCTCGATGCCAGTCACGCGCGGCGCGTCGCCGGGCGTGAATAGCAGCGCGGTGACCTCGGTTCCCTGGAGAAATTTGACACCGGGATTATTTTTGATGCGATCGCGAATCACCGACTCGATCAGAAGGCGACTCGCGAACAACATTTGATGTCCAGTGCGGCGGCGAGGCGCCCATCCGTCCGGATTCAAGGTGGCGAGTTCGAGGCCCGCATCCAGGTCGAGGCCGCCGCGTTCGTGCAGTGAATCGTCGAGGCCTGGAAACAACGCGCTTAGCTCGCGCCGGCCGCGATCGAGCAGCCCGTGTGGATGACGGCTCTGGGGCACGCCCTTGCGATGCGCCGCGCCTTCAGGCAACTCGTCGCGCTCGATTAAGGTGACCCGCTCGAAGTGGTCGGAGAGCACGCGCGCCGCGCACATCCCGCCGATGCCCCCACCGATCACCACTACATGGTTCCGTTTCATCTATTGGTGACCGTCGGGATCAATGACGATATTTTCCGATGGCATCTTTTGCCTTTGTCGTTTTGGATGGCGAAACGAGAGATGGTAAATGGTCGTTTACCTGCTTGCGCGAGCTTAGTAAATGATCGTTTACTTGTCAACCGGAAATAGGCCATCATGATGGCAGGCATCAAGTCGGATGCCCTCTTTTGTGATGACTCGAAAACCAGGCAAGCCGCACCTCCGAAAACGATCGCGCACCGCCAGGCAGACCTCCGGCAGCGGCAACGGTTCGGCAGCGATCGAATCGACGCGTGAACGAATTCTGGCTTCCGCCGCAAGGCTCTTCGCCGAACGTGGGTTTGAAGGTTCCTCCATGCCGGCGATCGCGAAGGCGAGCGGCATCACGGCCGGCGCGATCTACAAGCACTTTAAGAGCAAGGGCGAAATGTTGCTCGAGGTGGTGAAGCGATCGTTCGAATCTACGCCGCTTTTCGTTCAAAACTTCGCAGTGGGAGACGCCACAGCGCTGCCGCGTCTTGCGTCGGTATACACCGAACCGGAATTGAAACTGGTTCGTCAGCTGTCTATCGAGGTTCATTCCGCAGCGAGCAAAGATTCTGAGGTCAGGCAGGTCCTGGCGCTTTCCAATGAAGCCGCAATCCAGCATATCCGTGACACCATGGCGCTGGCACAGCGCGAGGGTAAGCTTGATCGGAAACTCAATCCCGACTTTGCCGCGCGCCTGTTTTGCGTATTCGTGATGGGCTTGCTGCACATGGATACGCTGCTCCCCAGTCTCATAGGAGATCAATCATGGCGGGATTTCGTGTGCGAACGGGTCGCGACACTGATTGGAGTGAGCTGAGCAATAATCCTCATATCTTCGTGTTACATCTCCGTCAGGCCCGGCCTTTCGCGAGCGCCAGTTGACATCACGATTCATCGACCTTGGCGCGAGATGCGGAGTTGCTGTTTCTCGGAAGACGGTAGCATCGATACGTTTCGGATCTAATTTCCGGTAACGACGATGCTCACGCGGGCGACTTCCGGGAGCGACCGGCAGCACCGTCGGCGATAGATGGCTGTCGGACGGGCCGATAGCCGTCTTTTCGGTGTACGCTCTTGCCGGTGCGCGCTAGAATGGCCGCGGGCAGGGCGGCCCGACTATGGAACATCGTGCTCTGGGCAAATCGGGATTGCAGGTCTCAGTCGCCGGTCTGGGATGCAACAACTTCGGTATTCGGATCGACGCGGAAAAGACCCGCGCCGTGGTAGGGCGCGCCCTGGACGAGGGCGTGACCCTGTTCGACACCGCCGACATCTACGGCGGGCGCGGCAAATCGGAGGAACTCCTGGGGCAGGCGCTCGGCGAGCGGCGCAAGGACGTGATCGTCGCGACCAAGTTCGGGATGCCGATGGGCGACGGTCCGCACATGTGCGGCGGTTCGCGCCGCTACATCATAAACGCAGCCGAGGCGAGCTTGCGCCGGCTCGGGACCGACTACATCGACCTCTACCAAATCCATCAGCCGGATCCTGCGACTCCGCAGGAAGAAACGCTCGAAACTCTTGACGCGCTGGTGAGCTCGGGCAAGGTGCGTTACATCGGGTGCAGCAATTTCTCCGGATGGCAGCTCGCCGACGCGATGTGGATCTCACGAAGCGGCGGCCTTGCCTCATACATCTCGGCGCAGAACCTTTACAACCTGCTCGATCGCCGCGTGGAGCGCGAGCTGGCGCCCGCCTGCCGGCACTACGGCGTGGGGATTCTGCCCTACTTCCCCCTGGCAAGCGGCTTTCTGACCGGCAAGTACCGTCGCGGTTCCGAACCGCCCCAAGGCACCCGCCTGGCTCTGATGCGCCCGATGGCGGACCGCGTGCTCACCGCCCAGAACTTCGCCACCCTGGAACGGCTTGAGGACTTCGCCCGCTCCCACGGGCACACTATGGTCGAGTTGGCTACGAGCTGGCTCGCCGAGCAGCCGCAGGTAGCGAGCGTGATCTCCGGTGCTACCAATCCCGAGCAGGTTAGCGAGAACGTGAAGGCGGTCGGATGGAGACTCAGTCCCGATGAGTTGGCCGAAATCGACAAGCTCGCCAAACGTCGACCGGCACGCGAGTAAGCGCGACACCTGATCCGCGATTGCGGCTGCATCTATAGTCACGCCTTCGGCGAAAGCTGGGTCGCGCGCCTGCGACTGTGTCTGGCCTGCTACAAGCATCACGCCATTGCGATCGGGAAGTGCCTCACAATGGCCCCAGGCACGGGCGCGCAAGCCTAATTCGCATAAGGCTTCGCAGACGGCACGGCATTGAACTTGCTGAACTTACTATCAGTCTTGCAGGACGGGACGGCCGACGACGAGAACCGAAATGGCTGATATCAACCAAGGGCGGAATACTTCGATTGCTGAAGGTCCAGGGAATTCCCTAACCCTGGCGGCCGCCGGCGCCGCGCGGCTCCAGACGCCGCGGGACGACGAAATCGCCCTGCTGCATAAGATCTTCGACGCCGCGCTTGACGAACTGACGATTGTCCGTCTCTCCGACGGGGTCGTCGTGTACGTCAACGACGAATTCCTCAAGCGCGGTTATACGCGGGAAGAGGTGCTCGGCAAGACCGTCGTCGAGCTCGGCCTGTGGAGCAGCAAGCAGGACCACCGGCGCCTGCTGGTGGAGCTCCGCGCGCAGGGCTTCCTGCGTAATCAGGAAGTCGAGGCGAAAATGAGAGACGGGCGGGTCGTGCCGTGTCTGCTCTCCTCGACCATAGTCGATCTGAATGGCGAGCAGTGCGTGCTTTCCGTTGCCCGCGAGATTACCGAGTTGAAGTCGGTCCAGGACAATCTGGGTGCGACAGTCGCAAAATTGACCGAGACCGAACGCCAACTGAAGGCCGAAATCGAGCGCCGCGACCAATTGGAAGCGCGCATGCGGGCGAGCGAGGAAAAACTGCGGAAAATCATCGAAGCGTCTCCCGAGAGCATCTCGATCAACAGCATGGTCGACGGACGCTATATCGAGACCAACGCGCAGTTCCGCACCACCGGCTACAGCAACGAGGAAGTGGCCGCCAAGCCGGCGGGCGAGCTCGGCGTGTGGGCCAGGCATGATCAGTTCCGCGACTACGTCCGCAGGTTGAGGGCCAAGTCGCTGGTTCGCAACCTGGAGGCCGACTTTCGGACCAAGGATGGCGGGATCCGTCCGTGCCTGATCTCCGGCGCGGTCATCGATCTCGACGGCGAGCCCTGCGTGGTCAGTTTCACGAGCGACATCAGCCGCCTCAAGCGCGCCGAGCAGGAGATCATCGACTCGCGGGAAGCTGCGCTGGCCGCGTCGCACGCCAAGTCGCAGTTCCTCTCCAGCATGTCGCACGAGATCCGCACCCCGATGAATGCGATCCTCGGGATGGCCGATCTGCTGGGCGAGAGCGATCTCACTCTCGAGCAGCGCCGCTATGTTGAAACCATGATCAGCAACGGCGATTCGCTGCTCGGACTTATCAACGATATCCTCGACCTGGCCAAAGTCGAAAGCGGCAAGCTCCAGTTGGAGGAGTCGGACTTCGACCTGACCGAGCTGGTGGAGTGCGCCGCCGAGACCCTGGCGGTGCGAGCGGCCGAAAAGGGCCTCGAATTGGCCACGCACGTGCTTGCCCGATGTTCCGTGCAGGCTCGTCGGCGATCCGCTGCGCTTGCGCCAGATCTTCATCAACCTGCTTGGCAACGCGATCAAATTCACCGAGAGCGGTGAAATCGTGCTTACGGTCGAAAGGGCGGAGAATGCGCCGCCCGGTGGCGGCGACGACCGGAGCCCCGTGCCGCTGCGTTTCTCGGTGCGCGATACCGGAGTCGGGATCGCCGCAGACAAGCTCGGGACGATTTTCGAGAGTTTCAGCCAGGCCGACTCGTCGACCACTCGCAAATACGGCGGCAGCGGGCTGGGGCTCGCGATCGTGGTCCGCCTGGCGGAGCTTATGGGTGGCGCGATCGAGGTCGAGAGCGAACCCGGCCGGGGCAGTACTTTCCACTTCACTGCCTCGTTTGGAATGCCGGACAGCCCGCAGACCGAAGTCGAGCCGCGGGCCGATCTGGCGAACCTGCGAATGCTGATCGTCGATGACAATGCGACCAACCGCTTGATCCTGAGAGAGATGCTCGCGGTACGGGACGTGGTGGTCGGCGAGGCAAGCGGCGGTGAAGCGGCGCTGGCGGAAGTCGAGCGCGCCCGAGTCGAGGGCGTTCCCTACCAGCTTGTCCTGCTCGACTGCCGGATGCCGGTGATGGACGGCTTTCAGGTAGCCGAACGCTTGATGCAGCGTTACGGCCCCGCGCATCCGATCGTACTGATGCTCACCTCCGACGACGCCAGTCCTAACCCTTCGCGCGCGCGCGCGGTCGGTATCAATTCGTATGTCGTCAAGCCGGTCAAGCGACTCGAGCTATTCAAGGTAATCGCGTCAGCGTTAGGGAACGTCAAGGCCGCCGAGACTCAATCAGCTTCGCACTCGGCAGCGGCCATATCGCAGCCCGCCGAAAACCGCCGCCTCAGGATTCTTCTGGCGGAGGACTCACCCGATAACCGCCTGCTTATCGAGGCCTATCTGAAGAAGCTGCCCTACCAACTCGACACTGCCGAGAACGGCCAGGTCGCGGTCGAAAAGTTCATGCGACAGCACTACGACCTGGTTCTGATGGACGTGCGGATGCCGGTGATGGATGGTTATACCGCGGTGCGGAGAATACGCGATTGGGAACGCGAACGGGGCCGACCGTCCACGCCGATAGTCGCGCTCACGGCTTCGGCGCTCGAAGACGACATCCGCAACAGCCTCGAAGCTGGATGCACTACCCATGTCGGGAAACCGGTCCGAAAGTCACGGCTGCTCGAGACCATCCGCGAGCTGACGGATCTTTCCACGCCTGATCGCACTCACGCCCGCGCACACGCGTGAATTTCGGTGGGGATGCCTGACGCTCGCAGACTCATTGGCGGAGAGAGGGGATTTGAACCTCTGTGACCCGCCTGCGCTACGTAGTTTGAATTAACTCAAGGCTTTTGGCCGCCGCCCAGTGCATAGACGAGCTGTGGACAGGATGAAAACCTCCTTCGCGCCTGCTATTTGATGGCCCAAGGGCGCAATACCGAGCGGTAGTCGCACAGCTCTAACGATAGGGAGATCGACTGCGGACCTTGGGAAAATAGTCGGGGATAAATGTCAGGAGTGCATCCGATTCTGCCCGACTTCCTGGGGGTTGGACCGCCCAGAACCGCGACCACCTGGCTGCATGGCCTGCTCAATGGGCGGGCCAATCTGCCCGAAAGGGTCAAAGAGACTCGTTTTTTCGATGGTCGATTTTGGCTCGGCCTGGATTGGTATACACATCATTTCGAGCACGCGCAGCCGGGGATTCCCACAGGCGAAATCGCGCCAACCTACTTCTATTGCGCTCCGGCCAGGCAAAGGATCGCCGCTTCCCTTCCTGATGTAAGGATCATCATCAGTCTTCGCGAGCCGGTCGAACGTTTGTACTCGCTCTATACGGTGAAGCGTAACGTCGGCGCACTGCGCGGTTCGTTCCCCGACGCGTTGCGGGACGATCCTGAGATGATCGAATCCGCGCGCTACGCGTTCCATCTATCTGGATGGCTCAGGGTCTTCGGACGTCAGCGCGTGCTCGTAATGATTTACGAAGATTTGTTGCAGGACCCAGCGCGGTATGCGCAGCAGATCTTCGATCACATCGGGCTCCCGCGGGCGAGTCTGTCGGCCAGCGATTTCACCCCGGTGCACAAATCGAAGGGGATGTCACCGGCCGGGTTCCCAGCCTTGAACACCTTCGCCGTCAAGGTGCGCAATGCTTCGATAGCGTATGGCCTTGAGCGTACGCGCGGCGTCTTGCGGCGATTGGGGGCGGGCGGTCTCGTCGAGCGGATGCTCAGGCGGTCCAATCCTGAGATTCCCTCGCTGGATCCGGAACTGGCAGCACAGCTTCGTGAGCAGTTCAGAGGTGAAGTCGAAGAGTGCGAGAGAATCCTCGGGCGCGATCTGTCGGTCTGGAAGAACTCCTGTCGGTAGCCGACTTGCCCGGTACTGGTTGACAAATCTCGACCTTTTTCCATCCGCGCCTCGCCCCGCGCGCACCCTAACTGCCGGTTCACGTCCGGCATCGAAACTACACCGGCTGCCAAGAGCGAGCACTTGCGCGGCTGAAGGATCTTTCAGTCGGGTTGTTGGCGGCAGGTCCGCGAGTGGGCAAAGGCCGGCGTGCATTCGTCCGGCGCTCCCGTCAGGTGCTGCTGTAACATCGCAAGCGCCGTGGCCGGATCGTCCGCAAACCGGAACAGGTCAAGATCTTCGCGGCTGATCGTCCCGTGGCGTACCAGCGCCTCGAAGTTGATGATCTCTTTCCAGTAGCTGGGGCCGTAGAGCACGACCGGAATCGAGCGATCGAGCTTCTGCGTCTGCTGCAGAGTCAAAATCTCGAACATCTCGTCCAGCGTGCCGAAGCCCCCGGGGAATACCACCAGCGCCCGCGCCAGATGCGCGAACCAGAGCTTGCGCATGAAGAAGTAGTGAAACTCGAGCGACAGTTCGCGAGTAATGTAGGGGTTGGGCTGCTGCTCATGCGGCAATCCGATGTTAAGGCCGATCGTTCTTCCCCCCGCCTCGGAAGCGCCACGATTGGCTGCCTCCATGATCCCATCGCCTCCGCCCGAACAGATGAGATAGCGGTGCGCGTTCGACGGCAGGCTTTTCGACCATGCGGTGATAAGCCGCGCCAGCTCGCGAGCCTCCTCGTAATAGCGCCCAAGTGGACCGTCGGGGCCGAGCCGCGCCGATCCGAAAAACACAATCGTGTCGTGCACCCGCTCGCGGCAGAAGATCTGCCACGGTTCGAGGTACTCGGCCAGGATGCGCAACGGGCGAGCCTCGTCGCTGTCGAGAAACTGCTGGTCCTGGTAAGCGAGCGGGCGGTGGGTTGGGTTGGGCGGTTTCATGATGCCTCGACCTTTGCGAAATCGACGTAGCCGCGCTCAACGTCGGTATCGATCAGCTCGACGCGGACGCGATCGCCCACATCAAGACCCTGGTAGCCGCGTACGACCTTTCCTTCTGCGGCCGGCTGAACGATTCTGACCCAGGTCCCCTTATTTGACGCGCCGGTCACGATCGCGTCGAAGCGATCGCCGATCCTCGACTCCAGCAGCAGTGCCGCCGCGGACTTTCGCACCTGTCGCTCCACCTTGCTCGCGGCGTCTTCCTGTTCGGTGCAGTGCTGGGCAAGTTCGCCGAGCTCGCCGTTGCTGTAGGGCGCTGATCGTCCCGCGAGCGCAGCCTTCAGCAAGCGATGCGTGATGAGATCGGGGAAGCGGCGGTTGGGTGCGGTCGAGTGAGTGTAGTCTTTTACGGCGAGACCGAAATGGCCCTCCGCGGCCCGGCCGGGAAGCTCGAGGACGTACTCGCCGCGGCCCAGGAGCTTGACCACCGAGAGCGAGACGTCCGGGAAAGCGCGCCGGGTCGGCCTCTCGGCGCTTGCCAAGAAAGCTCTCCAGCGCGGCGGCGTCCGGCGCTGACGGGAGGCGCTCGCCCAGGCTCGCGGCGAACTCGACGATCCGGGCCCAGCGCTCGGGCGAGCGTAACACCCGGCGCAGCGATGGAAAGCCTCGTCGATCGAGATACCTCGCAGTCACGCCGTTGGCCGCGATCATGAAGTCCTCGATCAGCTCATGGGCGCGAGTCTTCTCATCCGCGCGCAGATCGGTCAGCGAATCGCCATCGAAGACCGGCCGGGCCTCGATCGTCTCGAGACTCAACGCGCCGTGTTGATGCCGCAGGTTCTTCATCGCTTGCGCGACCCGATCCTGGATCCGGAGCTGCTCGTCAATTCCCGCGACCGCCGACAACCCTGGCGGTGCGGGCCCGGTTCCGTCGAGCCAGGCGGCGACGCTGTTGTAGGCGAGCTTGGCGTGATTGACCACCACCGCCTGATAGATGTCCGATTCGCCCACGGCACCGTCGGAATCGACCGCCATCTCGATGACGACGGCCAGCCGCTCCTGACCTGCGGCGAGAGACGTGAGGTCGGTGGAAAGCTTCTCGGGAAGCATCGGGAAGATCTCGGCGGCGGTGTAAACGGACGTGGTGTTAGCCCGTGCGTGACCGTCGATCGCGGAACCTTTCCTGACGATCGCGTCGACGTCGGCGACCGCGACGAGGATTTTCACCGCGCCGCCCGCGGCCGGCATCGCGACCGAGAGCTGATCGAGATCGCGCGAATCGTCGTTGTCGATCGATGCCCAGAGCAAGCTACGAAGGTCGCGGAAAGAAGGGCCGGCGGCGGTCGCTGCTCCGGCGATGGCGTTGCTCTCCGCCACGGCCGCGCCGGAGAAATCCGGCAGCAGGCCCCTTTGCAACATCGCCTGTCGCGCGAGGTTCTTGAGCCGGTCCCGGCATGGCGCGGTTTTCTGATTCATGGGCGAATCATACCTCACTCTTCTTGACGATACGGTTGCGCAGGATGCCGATCCCTTCGACCTCGAGCTCAACGACATCACCCGGCGACAACATCCGGCCAAGCTCGATACCGGATCCACCGCCAACCGTGCCGGAGCACAGCACCTCGCCGGGATAAATCGTCTCGCACTGGCTCACGTGCGCGATACAGGCCTCGAAACGGTGATGCATGGTCGAAGAGGAGCCGCGCGACCATTGCTCTCCGTTGATCCGGGCGAGCATCGTCAGCGCGTAGGGATCAATCTCATCCGGCGTCACGATGCACGGGCCGAGGATGTTGCCGGTATCGAAGTCCTTGCCCTTGGCCGGCCCGAGCGAGCCGCTCATTTCGCGCATCTGGTAGTCGCGGGCGCTGACGTCATTGAAAATGGTGTAGCCGAAAACGTGCTCGAGGCCGCGCTCGCGCGGGATGTCGACGCCGCGTTTGCCGATTACCGCCGCGAACTCCAGCTCGTAGTCGAGGACATTCGCGTAGCGCGGCCAGATCACGTCGTCGTCCGGCCCGATCACCGCCATGCGGTTGCACTTGTAGTAGATCGGGATATCGTACCAGACGGCGGGGATGCTGAAGCGGCCGGAGGCCTCGAGCTCGGCGCGCGCCTTCTTCGGATCTGCGGCGCCGGCGGTGTACAGGTCGATCGCCCGTGCGAAGCTGTTGCGGAGATGTTCCTCGAAGCAGAGGAAGTCCCGCATCTGAATCGGACGCGGCAGCGGCGCGCGCAGTCGAACCTCGGCGCGTGGTGAGATGCCGGCGCCGGCGCGGCGCGCCTGCTCCAGGGCGGCAACGGCCAGATCAAGTGCTGCAGGACCACCCTCGATCAGCGCCTGCATCGAGGCCAGATGGGGCGAGATCACTCCGGTTTGCAACCGGTGTGCCTCGGCCAGGTCGGCGACGCTCGAATCATGGTCGAAGAGCGCACCGAGTTTCTGCTCGCCACTTCGGGTGTCGAATGTTACAAGTCGCATCGGAAACTGCCTCCGCATTCATTGCGCCGCTGACCGGTCCGCGTCAGCTGGTTTAAGGCTCTCAATCTTGCTCAGATATGGTTCCACGTCAGGCGCGAACGCCGGATGCCGGCGCAGTCGGGCAAAGTGTGAGAAGGCCAACGGAAACCCGCGTTCAACCCCGGGATGCAGAATCGGCTCGAGACGATTCTTTTCGAGTGCTCCGATTCTTCCTCTCTCGTTGAAGAACAGGCTCATTTCGGCCACGAAACAGATGTCCGCGAGGGTGACGTTATTACCCACCAGGAACTCGCGGTCCGGGGACAGCGCCTGATTGATCCCGCCGGCATAGGCGGCGAACCCATCACGCGCTCTTGAGTGGATCTCGGGTGAAACGGTTGCGCTGATCAAAGACAGCAGGTAAATCTGCGCATCGCGCGCGAACACCAGACTTGCATCAAGGAAGCTGTCCACTCGCGACGCCTCGTAGGCATCGCGTCCGTACAGTGGAAATCGGCTCTGACCGAGGCGGGCGACGGCGCGCATGATGCTGTTCGATTCAAAGATTCCGGTCTTGCCATCCGGGCTGAAAGCGGCCGGGACCGCGCCGAATGGATGGGCCGCGATGAATGCACCGGTCTTGTGAAGATTCGTTCCCCTGAAGCCCACCTTGCCCACTTGCACGTCGCTTGATGCGGCACGCTCATCGGCCGAAAGCGGGCGCGCATCGAAGTCCCACAGCCACGATTGCAGCTCCTTCGGCGCAGCGCCCCTGAGCTCAACGTCAATACCGCACAGCCGCGCGGCGATGGTTGCCTTCCAGATCCGCGGGTTTGGCAAATACGAGAAAATCCGCAGCTCGCTCATGATTCTCCTCGGGTTCGAGGGCGCTGTTCCGGGCGCTCTCTCACCAAGTTTCGCGAAACGGCCTGAGTTCAACGTTGAAGGACCACGCGCACCGGTCCTGATGGGCAACGTGCCAGACTTCGTCGGCTATCGCTGCGGGCTTGATGAAGAATTCGTCGGGGGCATCAGGAAATCGCTTGCGTGTCCATTCCAGGTCAATGACCGCATCGATGAGCACATATGCGACATGAACGCCTTTTGGTCCGAGCTCGCGGGCCATCGATTCCGCGAGAATTCGCTGGGCGGCCTTGGTCGGCGCAAAGCCGGCAAAGTTGGCCTTGCCGCGGAGCGCTGACGTGTTGCCACTGCTGATAATTGCCCCGTCTCCCGCGGCGACCATCGCTGGTGCCAGCCGGCGCGCGAGGTAAAGCAGCGCCATGGCATTGACCTGGAAGTTCCGGTTCAGCACCGCGGGATCAATTTCCATAAAGTTGCCGAACGCGCCGCCGACCGCATTGTGGATCAGCACCTTGGGCGTGCCGAGGTCGGCGCGGATCGCTTCGACCGTGGAATCGAGCTGCGCTTCGTCCGTGACGTCACACGCATAGGCATGGGCGTTCGGGATTTCGCGCTCGAGTTTGTCGAGACGGTCGCGATTGCGAGCCAGCATCGCGACCTGGTAACCGCCCCGTGAAAAGCGGCGCACGATTGCCGCGCCGGTTCCAGGCCCTGTTCCGGTCACCACGGCGATCGGATTTGTGTTGTTCATTGCGATTTCCCTTCGCTGTGGCTATCGAAAATCAGATCTGGACGCAATGGTGATGGCGGGCGGTAGGCCGGTTTTCGTCAGTTACAGCGACGCAAGTCCGGTGGCGAGCGGCGAAGCAATTCTGTCGATTGAAATCGGTTCGCCGAGGAGTTGATCTGATCGGCGCGCCCCTGCATCGTGAACCTTGACGAAAGCGGTCTGCTGGGAATCTTTCGGATAGCGCTCGGGCCGTTTCCAAACGTAGTCGCATGACGCGACCAATCTTCGTGGAGGTGTGACTCTCATGCCGAGATTGCGCGAGGTCTCCCGCCGGGACGCGAACGCGAAAGTGGTGGTTCAAGCCTACGACCTGTTGTTCGGTCCCGATCGCGACCCGGTCGCGAAGCCCGGCACCGAGACGGGAACACCCGGCAACTGGTGGACGGTGTTCGCGCTGGTGCCGGACGCGCTCGATCACGCGCTGCGTGGCTTCCGCTTCTATCAAAGTCCGGATCGCAAACTGAATCCGGTGTTTCGCGAGCTTGGGCAGACGCGCACCGGTTGGCTGGTCGGCAGCCAGTTCGTCTTCTCGCAGCACTGCAAGTCGTGCCGAAAAGTCGGCGTCTCGGACGAAAAAGTCGCGGCACTCAAGGATTGGCAGGTCGCGGACTGTTTCACCGACGAGGAGCGGACAGTCCTCGCTTACGTGGACTGTCTGGTCGCGCTACGCGGCAGAGTACCGGACGGAATTTTCGCGAAGCTGAAGTCGTTTCTGTCCGATGAGGAGATCCTCGAGCTTACCTACACGACGTGCATGTACGACATGCATGCAGTGATGACCAAGGCGCTGCGTCTGGAGTATGACGATCGCGACGATCCGGTAGTCGAGATTCCGGCGCCGGCGGATTCGACTGAAATGAGAAGTGAACGGAGGTAATCGTTATGGCGCGTCGAGCACTGGTTTTGGGTGGTGGTGGTCCGGTCGGAATTGCCTGGGAGTCGGGTATCGTGGCCGGGCTGGAACAGGAAGGCGTCTCGGTGCGCGCTGCCGACTTGATCGTCGGCACCTCGGCGGGGTCGGTCGTTGGAGCGCAGCTCGCACTCGGACGATCCGGCGCAGAGCTGCTCGCGACCCAGGCCGCGGAAGCGGGCCGCGCCGGGCAGTCGAGCCCAGTCCCGGCGACGCCGGTGGATCTCGGCCCACTGATCGCATTGATGATGAATCGTCCCGCGGAAGGAGAGATGCCGGTGGACAAACGCGTCGAGATCGGCGCGTTGGCGCTCCGCACGAAGACGGTCGACGAACAGAGTTTCATCGCCAATTTCGGCCGCCTTACGGAAGGCGGTGGAGTGTTCCCAGAGCGATTCGTCTGCACCGCGATCGACGCGCTCGACGGTTCATTCATGACGTGGAACAACAAGGCGGGCGTCGAGCTTGGCCGGGCGGTAGCGTCGAGTTGCGCCGTGCCGGGGATATTCCCGCCGATCACAATCAACGGCCGGCGCTATTACGATGGCGGCATTCGCTCCACCACGAACTCGGATCTCGCCAAGGGCTACGACGTCGTGCTCGTAGTGGCGGTGATGATTGCGGCGATGCCCCAGGAGTATTGGAAACGGCTGGACGCGGAGGTGGCCGCGCTGCAGGCCAGCGGCAGCAAAGCCGTTCTGATAGTCCCGAATGCCGAATGCCTGGAGATTTTCGGCATCAACCTGATGGACCCCTCGCGCCGCGCGGAGATTGCCGGATTGGGCGTGCGACAGGGCCGCGTCGAAGCCGCCCGGCTGCGTGAACTCTGGAATTAGCGCAGCCGCATGATCCGGAAACAGAGTTCCGCTGGGACCTGACTCCCGTGTCCCCTTCCCGGCTTCTTGCAGGCTGTTCAGGACGAGGTCGCCAATCTCCCGCTGCGGATCCGCTCTCTAGCTCGGTAAGCGACATAACGTACGCGACTCTTCAGTGACAGACCGGTGTGCCCCGCAAGCTTGACCAAGGTGCGCTCGCGCTCGTTGCTCCCGTAGTCCCGGATCGCTCCGGCAAGGAAGGCGAACATCTGATACGTATCGAGGACGCGGCGCCGCGCTTCCTGCAGCGCAGGCAGGCGCGCCTCCCATTCATCGTGACGCAGCAATTCATTGATTCTCCCAAGGGTTGCAGACCGGTCACTGGCGTCAATTCGAATCAGAGAGTCAGCGGGAAAGTAGCGTTCGATGTTAGGGCAGCCGTCGTAGAGCGGGACCGTCCAGCTGAGGAAGCAATCGGCGATTTTTTCCGTCCAATAGTCAGGACTATTCATGTTCTCGATGGCAATTGAAAAGCGATAGGGCGCAAGCCCGTCCCACTTGTCCGGGATATAGCGGACCCCACGCCCAAAGATGTCCACCTTGCCCGGCGCCCGCTCCATCAGAAACTCGCGCAGGACGTTGCGTTTGCGATGGCCAGTCAGCCAGCTCAAGTTGCTCGCGATATAAGATATGTCCCGCGTTTTGGCCGGTACGCTTGAGGCGACCAACTGGTCGTAGCTTAGCCCAACCCTCCACACCAGCGCTGGATGTGACCGGAGGTATTTCGGATCGTCCCGCGGCAGGTGGTGGGTAAATACGCGCGCGAAGTTCTCATGCCCCTCGACCGTCCAATCATGAGCCCCCGGCACATAAGGCTCCTGGATCAGGCACCAGACGTGACTCCGCGGGCATCGCACCTGAAGCGGTGCAAAACGGTTGTTGAGCATGACGAGATAGTCGCAGTCGGCCGCGTCATCGGTCGTGAAGCAGACTCCGTCCCAGAAGCCCTTACTGCCGGGTGTGGCACGCAGAAGCTGGGAGCAGTCGTAGTCGGCGGCGATTCGAACCAGCGGATTTTCCATTGCCGTATAACCCGTATCCCATCAGGCATCTGTCGGCGATTGCCGTTTCCGGGGCCTGCCTGTGCGTACTAAACCGGGTCTTCCATTCTTTGAATCCTGATTCAGACTCGCTGGTTGGCCGAGAGAGGTGATATGAACCTCGAGACGTTTCAGCGTGTCGGTGGGCAGGGGTTTACGTCAGCGGAGTGTGGATCGCTTCGGCGGATTCTTGCGGTGGGGTTTGGCGGTGGGCGTCGGTGCTGGTTACCAGGGCTACTACGCCGAGGGCGGCGATTAGGATTCCGATCAGTTCGCGGCGGGTGGCTTGTTCGTTTAGGAACAGAACTGCGAACAGGATCGAGAGTAGCGGGATGCCTGGGACTACCAGGGCGGTGGTCCAGGCGAGGGATAGCCGGGTGAGGGCGGCGTACCACGCGGTGGTGCCGAGGAAATAGATCGCTATGCCGGTTGCGGTTACCACCAGTAGCGCGCTGGGGTCGGCCAGCTGGGATAGGGCGGCGGGGCGGATTGCGAGCAGGAGCGCGGTGAGGACGAAGGCTGCGTAGATGTAGCGGGCGCCGGCCAGGCACATCGGGCTCAGCGGCGGCATCAGCTTTAGCGAGACCACGTGGGAGCTTTGCCAGAACAGCGGCGTGAGCGCGATCAGGATTGCGGCCCAGAGCGGCGAGAAGGCGCCGCCGGCGAAGACCACGCCGATGCCGGCGACGATGGTCGCCGTGGCGGCGAGCTGGCGAAGCGAGGGGCGCTCGCCGACGATCAGCGTCGCGAGGAGTAGCGAGTAGACCGGCTCGGTCTGCATCAGGAGCACGCCCGCGACCGCGTTGATGCGCTGCAGTCCGTAGATCATCATCAGGCTGGTTATCACCGTGCCGGCGATGGAGATCGTGAACAGGCGAGGGAGGTACTCGGGATTGATCAGTTGGCCGAGCTCGCCGCGGCGGCGCAGCGTTACCGTCAGGCATAGTGCGGCGATCGAGACGGCGGCGGCGCAAAACAGCAGCGGGTCCAGATTCAGCGCGCCGTAGCGCGTGATCACCGGATACACCGCGCCGGTGATTATGATGAAGGCGCAGAGGCCCATCCCGATCGCGAAGTTTCGGCGGCGCGACGCGGCGACAGTGTCGGGATGGGCGGCGGATGCCGCCCGCGATGGGGTGGAGGACATTTCTACTCAGCTTGCCTGCTCAGCTTGCGTACTCGGGCTGGCCGTTCAGCGTGCCCGCTCAGCCATGGGCAAGGTATATCAATATGACCGGCGCGGCGAATCCGAGCCGATACCAGGCGAAGATCGCGTAGCGCGGCCCCTGTCATGCCGATCTAATTTTCGGTAGTGACAACATTCAGAAACCCTCGCGACCTGCTGCGAATGGCTTGACCGTCAGGAGGCGCGTTCATTTTCTGTAGACAGGTTTGAAGATTGGGAGAAGCACAATAGCAAAGCCTTTTGGAGCGGAATCGACGCCCGATGAAGTTCTCGAAGGTCTCGATGTTTCCGGCAAGCGACAAGGGTAGGAATCATGTCGAAGCGACCGGGCGACGAAACGAACATGACGAGCAAGGTGGCCGAAATCAACGACCTGTTGTTTCGCTTCGCCGCGTCGTTCGACGAAAAGAACTGGGAGGAGATGAGGGCGATCCTGGCTGACGTAATTTACTGCGACTATTCGAGTCTGCGAGGCGTGCCGCCGGGTCCGGTATCGGGCGCGGATTACGTGGAGCAACGCGTCACTTCGCTCGCGGGTCTCGACACGCAGCACGACCTGACGAATGTGCGCGTGGCAGTCGGCGGCGACGCGGCAACGGCACGCTGCAACTTTGTCATTCGGCGGTTCGCTGAGCTTTCCCAAACTGCGTCTGACAATTTCTTCCATTCCTACGGGCACTATCTTTTCGGGCTGAGGCGCGACGCCGGACGCTGGAAAATCTCGGCCATAACGCAGGTCGTGCTGCGCAGCCGAGGCACCCCGGATATCCACCGAGGAACACTGACGGCTTCGAAGAAGTCCTTCTGAATATTAGGCCAGCGTTCCGTTCGGCCGTAACCCATGATCGCCACGCTTTTCTCGGGGCGACCCCCAACCGAGAGGCGTCCGCACTGTGATGGGAACGACCTTGCCGCGCGCTAGGCGCGCCGCAGATCCTGCAGGAGCTCGCGCAACACGCCACGGTCGTTATTATTGCGGACCGGGATATCGAACGCGATTCGATTGACGCCCGCAAACCGCTTTTTCATCACCGAGGAAATCTCGTCGTACGTGCCGACTGCGGCGAAGGCATGGACCATCTCCTCGGTCACGAGCCTGGACATCTCCGGCCATTTCTGTTGCACCGACAGCTTGTGGAGCTGATCGGCTTGCGCGGTCCATCCGCCCAGCTCGAAGCTCGATCGGTACGACCGGGTCGAGCCGTAAAAGGCGATCGTCGCCTTAGTGCTCTCGATCGAGCGCGCGAGCGCGTCCTGGTCCGGCGCGGTGCAGATGAAGCCGCCGCCCGAGATCTGAAAGGAATCCCATTCCGCGTGCGGCCGGCCCGACTTGTCGAATCCCTTACGTAGATTCGGAAACGCGATCTGGTCGAGATACTGGCGGGTCACGATGCCGTGGAGCCGGACGCCGTCGCAGACCTCGCCCGCGACCTGGAGCATCCGCTCTTGCACCGCTGCGATCAGCACCGGTATCCGTGGATGGTCCTGCGGCGGCGGCGCGAAGTTGGGGGTCATCAGTGAGAGACTGTAATGCTCGCTGCGATAGTCCAGCGGCTCGTGGTTCTGCCATGCGCGCCAGCACGCGCGCATCGCGCCGACGTAGTCCTTCATCCGCTGCGCGGGCTTCGACCACGGCATCGCGAATCGCCGCGTGATATGTCCCTTGACTTGCGAACCGAGCCCAAGCATCAGTCGCCCGCCGCTCATCCGCTGCAAATCCCAGGCGGTGTATGCGGTCGCGACCGGGCTCCTGGTGAACGCGAGCGCGATGCCGGTGCCCAGCTCTATTTTCGCCGGTTCCTGCGCCGCGATCGCCAGCGCCAGATACGGATCATGCTGGGTCTCGACTGCGATCAGCGAGTCGTAGCCGAGCGCTTCAGCATCGCGGACCTGGTCGCGCAGTGTAGACCAGGTGGGTTCGCCGCGCTTGCCGCCGGATTGCATCTCGGGCGTGTAGGGAACTCCAAAGTGAAGGCCGCGTTCGATCTTGATCATCATGCGCCGCTTATCGCCGCCGGGAACGCTGGTGTCAAGCACGCTCGGATCGAGGGGGCGAGAACGGCCAGTCCCAAGGTTGTGGGGTATCGGCATGTATTGTAGCTTAAGGTCAAATTCAAGTTTCTCGCCGCAGCACGCGCAAATTGAAACTCCACCCGACTTGCGCCGAACGGCTGGGCCGTCAGAAGGCGGCGTTCACCTTCCTAAACAAGTTTGGAGATTGGGAGAAGCAGAATGGCAAAGATTTTTGGAGCGGAATCGACGGCCGATGAAGTTCTCGAAGGTATCGATCTTTCCGGCAAGCGGGTCCTTGTAACCGGCGTCTCGGCCGGCTTGGGCGTTGAGACCACCCGCGCGCTCGTCGCGCACGGCGCCACCGTGGTCGGCACGGCGCGCGATCTGACGAAAGCCCGGCGCGCGCTCGTAGCAGCATTCCCGAGCGAGAGCCCGCCCCCCGTTGAGGTTGTCGAAGCGGACCTCGCTTCGCTCAGCAGCGTGCGCAAGGCGGCGAGCGATTTGTTGGCGCGCGCCAAACCTTTCGATGTCATTATCGCGAACGCGGGCGTGATGGCGTGTCCGCAGGGCAAGACGCAGGACGGCTTCGAGACGCAATTCGGAACCAATCATTTGGGACATTTCGTGTTCGTCAATCGGCTCGTGCCGCTGCTGAACTCCGGCGCGCGCATCATCTCGCTCTCCTCGGCTGGTCATCAAATCAGCGATGTCGACCTTGAAGATCCGAATTTCGAGCGGACTCCTTATCAGGCCTTTACCGCGTACGGCCGCTCGAAGACGGCCAACGTCCTGTACGCGGTGGCGCTCGACAGCAGGCTTAAGGGACGCGGGGTGCGCGCAACCGCATTGCATCCGGGCGGAATCGTGACCGAGCTCGGGCGGCATCTCACGCCTGAACTCATCGCGCAGATGAGGACGCGAATGAGCGGCGGCGCGAGCAGCCCGCCGCCCACGTTTCGTTTCAAGACGGTGCCCCAGGGCTCTGCGACTTCGGTGTGGAGCGGTTTTGTCGCATCGGCCGATGCCGTTGGCGGACGCTATTGCGAAGACTGTCACGTATGCGACGTGAATGACGACGCGACCTCGCGCGTCGGTGTGCGGTCATATGCTGTCAACCTGGCCCACGCGCAAGACTTGTGGGGCAAAAGCGAGGAGATGGTTGGCGAGCGCTTTTCGCTGTAGCCTGGAGTTCACGCTTATCGCGCCAGAGAGCAGGTGAAAAAGATGGATCGCGTTGAGGGCAAGGCGGCATTCATAACGGGAGGGGCCCGCGGGATCGGGCTGGGTATCGCTCGCGCATTCGCACGCACCGGCGCGAAGCTGGCGCTCGCGGACCTCGATCAGGCCGCGCTGGCCGCGGCAAAGTCCGAGCTCGCGGGTCTGACCGCGGTGGAGACGTTCGTGCTGGACGTGCGCGATCGCCCGGCCTACGCGCGGGTCGCCGACGAGGCCGAGTCTCGGCTCGGTCCGGTCTCAATTCTGTGCAACAACGCGGGAGTGGGCGGAGGGACACACGTTACGCGCCTGACCTACGAATACTGGGACTGGGTAATGGGAATCAACCTGAACGGAGTAATCAACGGCATCCAGACCTTCCTGCCGCGGATGCTCGAACGCGGCGGCGGCGCGCATATAGTCAACACCGCTTCGGGCGCGGGGCTCGCCGCGACGACCAGCGGCCTGTTGTACACGACCTCGAAATTCGCGGTGGTAGGTCTTTCGGAAGCTCTGCGGCGTGAGTCGAGCCGTTCAAGATTGGCGTGAGCGTTTTGTGCCCCGGTCCGGTCAATACCAAAATACTCTCGAACAGCCGCGCCACGCAGCCCGCCGAGTCGCGGACTGCCGAGGAAGACAGGGTTCGGGAAACGATCACCGCTCAGGCCAATGCCTTTCTGGCGCGAGGCGCCGATCCCAACGACGTTGGCGAGATGGTCCTCGCGGTGGTAAAGGCCGATCGGCTCTATATTCATACCGATCGGGTCATGGCGGGATTGATCGAGGCCCGGGCCAAGGCGCTGCTCGACGCGATGCCGCCGGCGAAATAGCCACAACTCGCCGATCGCGCTCTGCGGGCGAGCGGTGAGAAGCACGCTGTCGATCACACCTTCCCGCGCGAGTTTGCTCGCAACCTGTTCACTCAGCCGGGAAAATCTGGGAGAGTTGTGCTGGCGGATTGTCCGCAAGAGGCGGAGAGACGGAATGCCTGAAAGCACCATAAAGCGAGTTGCGATCGCCGTTGCGCGGTGGATCGATACCTCGGCTGGCGGCGAACCAAAACCGAATGCCATACAGGAAACTGATTGGTTGCGCGTCATACCGTACGCCGCCGTTCACCTGATGTGCCTGGGCGTGATTTGGGTGGGATGGAGTCCGGTCGCAGTCGCCGTTGCGATCGCGATGTACTTTATCCGGATGTTCGCGATCACGGGCTTTTATCATCGCTACTTTTCTCATCGCACGTTCAAGACTTCGCGCGCGGCGCAGTTCATTTTCGCGATGGTTGGAAATTCGTCGGCGCAGCGCGGACCGCTGTGGTGGGCCTCACATCACAGGCTGCATCATCAGCGCTCCGATGAACCGGCCGATGTACATTCGCCGGTGCAGCACGGCTTCATCTGGAGCCACATCGGATGGATCACGTCGGAGTCGAACTTCGCTACCCACACAAAGATCGTGCGCGACTTCGCGCGCTTTCCCGAGCTGAAATTTCTCGATCGCTACGACATCCTGGTGCCGACTGCGACGGGCTTTGCGATGTACGGGCTCGGTGCGATGCTCGCCCACTTCTTGCCGGGTCTGCATACCAGCGGCGGACAGATGCTGGTGTGGGGATTTTTCATTTCGACCGTGATGCTCGCGCACGGCACATTCACGATCAATTCGCTCGCGCACGTGTTCGGGCGGCGCCGCTACGAGACCGGCGACGACAGCCGCAACAGCTTCACGCTGGCGATGGTCACGCTCGGCGAGGGCTGGCACAACAATCATCATCACTATCCCGCCGCCGCGCGGCAGGGATTTTTCTGGTGGGAGATCGACATCACGTATTACGGGCTGAAAGTGCTGTCGTTTTTCCGGATTATCTGGGATTTACGGCCGGTGCCCGCGCATGTGCTCGGCGCAGACCGCGTAGCCCACGCGCCGCGCCCTGGAGTAGCCGCGATCAAGACTGTGATACGCGACGCGATTCCTGAGCCGCCGGTGGCTGATGAGGGAGCCAGGGGCTGAGTGTCTCGCTGCGAAATCAATTCTTGACGCCGGCGTCGAAGCCGCGCGTCTGAACGGTTTTGTAAGCTTTTCCAGCGCTTTCGGAGTTTTCCGCAGCGATACTGATTCTCTTCCCCTATTGTGCGAAACGACGGCGGGCAATTCTGACGCCGACGGCAGCGTACAGAATTCCGAAGCCGACATTGAGCGCTGACGGGACAATTGCCGCTGATACAGGCAGGCCCCGGATCATGAGATCGTTGAACGCCTGCATCGCCCATGTCGTCGGCACGCCGAGGGCGACCGTCCGCATCAATTGCGGCTCAAAGTCAATTGGCCACCAGCACCCGCCAATCGCTGCCATAGTCATGATCACCATCGCCCCGACCGGCAATACTGCGTCGCGGGTCCGCCCCGCGCCTGCGACCAGCAGCCCGAACCCGGCGGCTGCAAAAGCGATCGCTGCGCAGGGGATAAGCAAAGCCGGGGGATTCAGGCCCAGCGAAACTCCGAACATCGCCCAGCTCACCGCGAACAGCACGATCAGCTGGATGAACCCAATAAGAAAGCGCCCGATCAGCTTGCCGAATAACGTCGTACCGAGCGGGGCGGCGGCCGATCGCAGGCGGGTCAGGGTGCCCCAGTCGTGCTCGTCGATAAGCGCGAGCGAGAGCCCCATCAACATTCCGATCAGCAGGAACGTGATCGCCAGGCCCGGCACATAGAGGTCGAAGACGTTGAAGCCACGCGGCGTCGTGTCTCCATCGGTGTTCGTAGTGCTTGCGCCAACTCCGAGACTCCCCGGCAGCACTACCGTGCCCTCCAGGGCCACCACCGGAATCCGCGCGATCGGCGGGATTCTCGGTATGGGCGCCGGTTCGGGAATTGCCGGGACTGCGAGCGCCGGCGCCGTCGCACGATTCATGGTTGCGGTGAGACTTCTCTTCAGCCCGGCAATATCAAACGGTGGAGGCGCCGAGTTGAGCAGCGCCGTAAGATTCGCCGGAGGATCCGGAAACCTGGGCGGCGGCGGAACGTCATTCGCATGGCTGCCCGCGAGCGATTTCAATTGGTCCAACCAGGCCTGGAAATTCGTCCGTGCCGATTTCAGTTGGGCAAAATAGGTTCGCAACTGTTCCTGGCCCTGGTGCTGCTGCGCAGTCTGCGCGCTGATTTGCTGGGCCAGTCCGGCCATCGCGCTGTCAAGCGATTGCTCGAACATCTTGCGCATCTGCGCGCTGCTGTTCGCGACCGTCGCCGCGAATTGCTTCTTGATTTGCGCCTGCGCGGCGGAACGTGCCTTCCCGGCCTCGTGCGCGAGCGTCTCAGCCTGGTCATGTGTTGCGCGTAGCGCGGCCAGCGCGCTATCGATCTGCACGCGCAAGGCTGCCTGGCGCTCTGCGATACGCGTCTGTGCCTGCGCGGCCGCGCCCGCCGTGATCCGCCGGCACATCTCGGCGAGTTCAACTTCGGCCCGCACTGTGGGCTGATATCGCACGGGGTCGGTGATGAGCGAGAGACGCACTTCACGTCCTTGAGCGAACGCGTCCGTGCTGCCCGCCGGGATAATCACGGCCAAGAGCACGGGCCCGCCTTCAAGCACGAGTTCACGCGCCGATGCGGGGCTGGCCGCCGCCACGGTCCTGAGGCCGGGCTGGTGGCGCAAAGCGTCAGCGACGGCGCGGCCAACGTCGCCATGGTCCTCATCGACGAACGCTATGATCCGGTCAGCCTGATTGAGCCTGCCACTGGAGTAGACGTTGGCCAGCGAGAAGCCGCATGCCGCGATTACGATGATCGGCGCAACGACCAGCATGAAGAGACCGACCGGGTCGCGCCGGAGCAGGCGGAATTCCTTGCCGAGCGTGAGCGCCAGGGCCCGGAGCGCAGCCGTCAGGCCGCTCACACTTTTCTCCGCGGCGATGGGGGCCGTTTTCGCATCCTGCGGGTGGTCAGATCGCATCGCGTAGCGCGTGGCCCGTGAGCGCGATGAACGCGTCCTGGAGATTCTGCCGATGGAGATGCAATTCAACGATGCCGCCGCCGAGCTGGCTGGCGAGCGAGATTATTTCAGGAACGCGCTCGTCGAGACTCTGTACGGCGAGCGCGGCCCACGGCGCACCATTGGATACGATCTCAAGTTCGCGCACGCCTGCGAGCGTACGCGTCCATCCCGCGGGCATCGAAACGCGCGTCATCAGCTCAACCCGGCCCTCCACGCCGGCCAGGGTGACGAGCTGCCGCACCGATCCTTCGGCGACGATATGGCCGTGGTCTATCAGGATCACCCGGTTGCACAGCAGTTCGGCCTCCTCCATGTAGTGCGTACTGTACAAAATGGCGGTGCCGTGCGCCGCCGCGTTCTTGATCACTGCGAAGATCAGTTCACGCGACTGCGGGTCGACTCCCGCGGTCGCTTCATCGAGCAACAGTACCTCCGGGCGATGAAGCATTCCGCAGGCGAGGTTGAGACGCCGCTTCATGCCGCCGGAGAAAGTCCCGACGATATCGTTGGGGCGATCGGTCAGGCCAACTTCCTCGAGCAGCGCTGCGGTTGCAGCTCGCGCCTCGGCTTTCGTCAGCCCCTGGATACGGCCGAAGAAGTCGAGGTTCTCAACCGCGGTGAGAGTGGGATAGACCGCCACCGATTGCGGCACCAAGCCCAGGCTGCGCCGCGCGCGCGCAGGAGCTAGACGGAGATCGTGCCCCGCGATTCGCACGGTGCCGGAGTCCGCTTCGAGCGTGCCGCCGAGGATCGAGAGCGTGGTGGTCTTGCCCGCCCCGTTCGGGCCAAGCAGACCGACAATTTCGCCCGCGTTGACGGACACGGCGACCCCATCGACCGCGATGCGATCGCCGTAGCGCTTCCGGAGATCAACCGCTTCGAGCACCGGCGGCCCGTCGATCAAGTCTGGGAATCGGGTATCGGGTCCTCTTACCGTCATGCCGTCTCATCCTGGCGTAGAGCGAATTGTCCGCGCCCCGAAACTGGCAGCGGTAACGCGCGGTACCGTCTGGGGCGCCATCGAGAAAGTACGCAGATGCGGCAAGTTGCGGAAACGGTCAAAGCTTTGCGGGTCGTGCACAAATTCACGCGTCGCGTCCGGCATGGCTGAACTTCCGCGTGGCAATAGACCACAAGTTTACCCGCGCAGAGAAGGTTTCACAGTGTCCACCGGCCCGGCGACGGCTTCAATAGGGCCGCGCGCTGGTCAGTGCGGGAATCGCCGGAATCCGGCCAAACGGCAACCTTTTCGTTACCGGCAAATTAGATCCGAACATATCGATGATGCAGTCCTCGGAGAAGCGGGACTCGGTGACTGGCCCGAGGCGCTGGACTGCGCGAGGGACCGGTGTGTGCTTCTTCAGCGAGAGGCGGCTTCATCTGTCATTCTATACTGTCATTCTATAATAGTAGGCTGCGTATGTCCGAGGGACGCGGCGCAATTGTGCTTTGCAGAACAGGAAACTTTATCGCCGAGGTCGACATCCGGATTTATCTGTAGAAAGCGCGCAAGCAATTCTATACCGTAGTAGGCTGCACGCAAATTCTGGAAGAGGCACCGCGCATGTACCCGCCCTTCTGGATGGTCGAATCGCTTTGCGATCGACGACGATCGGGCGAAGGACATCCAAATAGCAGGGGGCGCAACAATCATGGCCTTCCGCTGTGGTGCCCATCATTCTCAACGACACTGGACTCAACGACACTGGACAGACCTTTTCTCTCGAACGGTTCGCCGAAGATGCTCAAGCGGAAATACGAATTCTCGCTGACTCCGGACCGGGTGATTGAAACGCATTCCCTGATCATCCTGACACCAGGACGCGGAATATCGGTGCGCACATAGAACGATTCTGTACACAAAAACTTTAGGTTTCGCCGCAACCGGTACTTTCGCTCGCTAGGAGGAGTTCGAAATTGGGTTCCGTTCTTGAAGTTGTGCAAAAATGGGCAGACCGACATCCGGACAAACTGCTCTATTCGTTTCTGGACCTCAGCGGCAAGGCGATTGCGAGTTATTCCTATCAGGCGTTCCAGGAGCGCATCGACCTTATCGCCAGTCATCTGCGAGCGCGGCCAGGCCTGGAAAACGGCGATCGCGTGCTGCTTGCATACCCGCCGGGTTTGGAAATGATTTGCGCGCTGTTTGCAAGCGCGCGCAGCGGTCTGATCTCAGTGCCTGTGAACACTCCAGGCATGCAAGGATTTCAGGCGCCGCTCTTTCGTATCGAGCATATTGCTCGTGATTGTCAGGCGGTGGCGTTGCTTACCAGCCGAACTGGGCTGGGCCTGCTCCGCAGGAATCCAAGCCTGGAGAATGGCAACGACGTTCCCCCTGGGGTCCAGGCTCTCATGAAGCTCGAGTGGATCGTCACCGACGACCTGGTAGAACCCGCGGGAGAGGCGCCGGACACCAAGGCCTCCGACATATTCTTGCTCCAATATACGTCCGGATCGACGAACAGCCCCAAAGGCGTGATCGTTAGCCACGATAATATTCTAAGCAACTCCCGATTGGTCATCGACCATGAGGACCCGATCGCCGTGTCGTGGCTGCCCCAGCACCATGATATGGGTCTCATAGGCTGCTATATTTATATGGCGGTCAGCGGTGGAACGACGTATGGCTTTTCGCCCATGACCTTCATTCAGAGTCCCGCCCTTTGGCTGGACACCATTGCCAAGTATCGAGCGACTTGCTCATCAGCGCCCAACTTCGCCTATGAATACTGCCTATGGCCGGGAAGACTACCAGAGCCTATGCTCGCGAAACTGGACCTGGCTTCGCTCTCTATCCTGATGGCCGCCGCTGAGCCGATCAAGCCCGACACCTATCGGCGGTTCCTGCAGAAGTTCGAAGAACACGGCTTGAGGCGCGCCAGCTTCGTCGTGGCCTACGGCCTCGCTGAGAACACCCTCGCGGTGACCAGCTACGGGCGGAAGACGATTTCGCTCAACAAGGGCGAACTGGCTCTGGGACGGGTGCGCATGACGCGGGACACTTCAGAGATCGCTGACGCGACCTATCTCATGAGTTGCGGTACGCCACTAGGAGACAATCGCGTCAGGATTGTGGAGCCCGAAAGCTGTGTTCCGCTCGCCCAGGACGAGATTGGTGAAATCTGGGTCGCCGGCGGCAGCAAGTGCTTGGGATACTGGCACAATCCCGAAATGACGCGGCAGACGTTCCGCGCCCGAATCGCGGGCGATGCCGATGATCAGCACGAATATCTGCGGACTGGCGATCTGGGGTTCCTCCACGAAGGTGAGCTTTACGTCTGCGGTCGGCGAAAGGACCTGATCATCGTCCGCGGCCAGAATTACTACCCGCAAGACATCGAAGCGGTGATTGAGCAAACCTCGCCACTCGTGCGCAAGGGCTGCGTGGCGGCGTTCGAGATCGAGGAGAATCAGGAAGCAACCATAGCCGTCGTCGCCGAAGTCACCCGCCCGCGGGCCCTTCCCGACGCTCGGGCAATCATGAGGGCGGTCAGGGAATATCTTAACATCGACGTCGACCGAATCGTTTTTGTCCCGCGCAAGGCCGTGCCCAAGACGACTTCGGGAAAGATCATGCGCTACATGACCAAACAGATGCTGCTGGCTGGTCAGTTCCAGGTACTCAGCCAACTGGTGCGCGAGAAGGGCAGCGAAGACCCTCTCGAATGCGGCGACGCTCGTTCGCCGTTTGGGTTCCTCAAGAGCAGGTACAGGCTTAAGGGTGATGAGCCATATTCGCTCGTCGAAGCTGGCATCGATTCCCTGGATCTAGTGGTCACCATGCACCAGCTACAGGAATTGGTCGCGGAGCGCGGCACCAGTCTTCTAGCCGATCAAGTCGACATCCGGCTGATCCAGCAAGTCCGCATCGCCGAGCTGTTCTCTATTGCCGATCTTTTCAGGACAGCGCCAGAGGCGGCGCTCGTTCAGATTCACCACCTTCTGACGAACGTTCGCGAGGAGTATCGCGCCGCCGAGTCGGCGACCATGGCGAAGGACCGGGCACTTCCTTTCATACCCGTCGTTCCGGCTGCGATAGCGGCGGAACGGACTGGAACGCTGTTGCTCACGGGCGGAACTGGATTTCTGGGGCCTTTTCTCTTGAGGAGCCTGCTTGAACAGACCGATGCGACGATCTACGTTCTGGTGCGAGCCAGCACAGTCGATCATGCGCACCAGCGATTGCGTGCAGCGCTAGAGACTGCGGCCGCGTCCGGGAGTGTGCTCGCGCAATTTGACAAGCGGGTCGTGCCTATATGCGGCGATCTCGAGGAGCCGGGTCTCGGCCTGAGCGTCGATCGTTGGGCCCAGCTCGCAAGCGAAGTCGACGCCATCTACCACAACGGCGCCTCGGTGAACTATCTGTTCAACTATGGCAAAATGCGCGCCGCGAATGTCGGAGGTACGAACGAAGCACTCAGGCTCGCTTTCGACCGGCGGTTAAAGGAGTTCAATTACGTTTCGACGACCTTCATCTACGGTTGGGCAGTCAAAGACGTACTATACGAGACTGACAACAATGCGGAAATGGAACTGCTCGACTTCGGTTACAGCCAGTCTAAATGGGTTGCCGAACAGTTAGTGGCCGATGCCACGCGCCACGGGCTCGGTACCCGCATCTTCCGGCCGTCACTGATTACTCCGTCGCTGATCGGCGGCGGGAACAACTTCGACATCATGATCCGGCTGCTGGCCTTCATGGTCAAGCAAGGCATCGGCGTCGACACACTCAATCAGGTGAGTTTTGTGCCGGCCGACGTGACTGCCAATAACATTGTTGCGATTGCGAGCGAGACGGATACGATCAACGGTATCTTTAACGTCACACGCGACGAATACGCCAACATGACCGACGTCACTAACCTCATGACCGCGCAGACCGGACGTCACTTCGACCTGTTTCCGCTTCGGGATTTTGTGCCCGAGATGATCCGCAGGTGTACGAAAGACGACTTGCTGTTCCCGCTGCTCGATTTTCTAATCGGATCGATCGATAAGATCTCGTCGATGGAATTCAAGCGGTACGACAATTCGTCTTATCAGAAGGCCAGAAATGCGAGCGCATGGGGCGTAGCCGATCCCCCGCTCGAGGTCATTGTCGAGGGGATTCTAAAGTTCATGTCTCGAACGGGAATAATCTAACAAAAGAGTCGGTTTACATCCGCGGAGTGTGGATCGCTTCGGCGAGTTCGAACGGCGGGGTCACTGCCGGCGATTCCGGGCGTCTTTCATGCCGATCTAATTTTCGCTAATTACTGGGTGATTGCACCTTGAACGTCCCCCATCGAGCAAGGCGTAGAGCGGGGTCTTCGCCACTCGTGAAACCTGCTCCAGGCGCAATCAACGCGCCGGGAAGAGACACGCGATGATCACGAGGTTCCTGATCTTCTCCCTCGCCCGATCGGGCAGCACCACGCTGATGCATCAGCTCAACTGCCATCCTGAAATCCGGTGCCGGCTTGAGCCCTTCAACCCTGGCCTCCGAACATACCGGTCCGCCAGTGACTGCGCGTCTTTGGATCAGGCACTTGAGGAAATATGGACCAGCTACAACGGATTCAAGCATGTCTGGGATACGGACGGCTGGCCGTTTGGAACGAATGAGGAACTGAACAAACACCTCCTTCGAAAACGCGAGTATCGCGTCCTGTTTCTCAATCGCAGGAACACCCTGCGGCGCCTGGTCTCTTGCCACATTTCGCACCAGGTGAACGTCTGGGACACCAGCGACGCCGCCAGGCTCAAGCTTGCCGAGTTCAAATTCCGACCAATCAACATCGAATGGCTCAGGCGCAACTTGCAGTCTGAAAAGCAGACTATCAGTACCTATAGGCAGGTGATGGTCGGCAGCGGGGTCGACTTTCTCGATTTGTGGTACGAAGACTTGTTCGACATGGCTGACGAGAATAGCCGCACGAAGTCCTTGAATAGAGTCATCACCTTTCTCGGCGGCGAGCCGATCGCGGACGGGAGGGTCAGGTCGCTGGTCAATGAGTCTTTGATCCGAAGAAGACGCAGCTCAATTCCGCGGTGACATATAGTAAGATACCTAATGTTGATGATATCGAGCGACAACTGGGAGCGGACGATACGGGCTGGCTATTCCGGACCGCGTATGAGGTTGGCCAGGGCTGCCTGTAATCACGGACTATAAAGGCCGCGGCGCCCGCTCGGCCTGCGCGCTCAGCCACGGGCGAGGTATATCAAGATGACCAGCGCGGCGAAGCCGAGCCGATACCAGGCGAAGATTGCGTAGCTGCGGGTGCGGACGAAGCGGAGCAGGGCGGCGATCGCGAACCATCCGAAGGCCGCCGCGGCGACGAAGCCGAGGACCATTGGCTGGCCGATGCCGGTGTGGAGGATTTTGCGCGCCTCGACGAGTCCCGCGCCGGCGATGATGGGCGTGGCCATCAGGAAGGAAAAGTTGGCGGCGTCGGCGCGGCGTAGTCCGAGAAAGCGCGCCATCGTGATCGTCGCGCCGGAGCGCGAGACGCCCGGCACGATCGCAAACGCCTGAGTGAGGCCGATCAGGAGCGCCTCAGCGATCGTCATTTCGCCAATCGTTCGCCTTTGGGGGCGGGTGCGATCGACGATCCAGAGCACGATTCCGAGGGCTGCCAAGGTCACGGCGATCAGCGCGGGTGAGCGGAAGACGGTCTCGGCCTGATGCTCGAGCGCGAGGCCCGCGATCGCGCCCGGGGCCGAGGCAACTATCAGGAGGATCAGAAGGCGGCGGTCGTCGCGGGAACCCGCGAAGGGCGAGAGTGCCAACGTGAGCCATTCGCGCCGATAGTAGATAAGCAGAGCGACGAGCGTGCCCAGATGCAGGGCCACGTCGAAGGCCAGGCCGGGGTCGGGCCAGCCGAGGATCCAAGGCAAAATCGCGAGATGGGCGGAACTTGAGACCGGGAGGAACTCGGTCAAGCCCTGAACGGAGCCGAGGATCACTGCGAGAATCGAGGATATCATGCTATTATGGTCATCTAGAGTTATTAAAACAGCTTAAAGCTATCGTGGCAGAGTGTGCGACGATGAAACGGTTGTGATCGATGCCCTTGACGCAACTAAGATGGGCTTTAGAATAGAGTTGGTGGGCGGGGTTGATCGGATTCGGAGGACCGTATGCCCAGAAACATGAAAGCCAAGGTTGTACCTCTTTGGGAACGCGATGCGGTCGCCCCGGCTAACCATCGTCCAGCCTCCGAGACCCTCAAGTCGATCGGGATGGGAGGGCCGCGCCAGTTCCCGGTTGTTTCAACTCTGCCACGCCTGCCCGTGATGATCCCCGATGAGATACTCGATTACTACGGCTGGGTGTTCTGCCAAGGTGGATTCCTGAACCTACACATGACGTTCGAGCAGTTCCTGACCGTGGTCGCAGCGGTGAGTCCGTCGGGGCTGTGTCCCGAATACGAGGACGAGCCCGCCGCAGCGTCGCTCGACTGAGCCCGCATCCCGTCTCGCCGATCCTGCGCGATAGTCTCACTTGTCGGACGAGTCCGCCGATGGCGGCGGTTTCGGCGTATCGTTGAGCAGACTGTTCCTGACCCAGATCATTTGCAGCGGGGTGATATCGTTCGGCGACGCAAGGCCGTTGTCCTTCGCGATCGCCGGCCAGTTGTCGGCGTTGCCGGTCGCGCGCCTGGCGAGGCCCTTCAAATCCTCGTTGGGGAGCAGCGCAAAATTCACTCCGCCGCTGCGCGGCAGTGTTGACGGCGGCGGCGTCAGCTTCGCCACCTCGTCGATCTTCTCGAACAGATTGAGCCGCACGCTGGCCTTGTAGCGCGCCAAGTCCGCGTCCGGGACATCCTCGACGCGCACATTTACGATGATCTTGCTGCGGTTGGCGCCCTCGGGCAGGACCTGGACCTCGTAATGGTATCGCGGCTGGACGCCTAACAGGCTGGAGAAAATACCGGGCTGATTGTCGGCGTTCTGCCAAAGCGTCTCGAGCGAATCCTGCGGCCGGACCTGGAACAGCACCCCCTCGCCCCGCAGCGCGTCCTGCGTGAGGACGAAAGTGTCGTCGGCCGAGAAGTTCATCTGATGTTCCTCGCCAACCGCCGCGTCGGTGCCCCCGCCCTGGGCCTGATAGGCGAAAAATCCGGCGTAATAGCATCCCGAGACCGCCGTCATCAGGGCCATCGCCAGTATCGGCGACGCCCACGCGGGCTGCCGCGGTGCCGGAACCTCGCGATTCATCGTGGGAAATAAAAAATCATGCTGCGGCAGGGGCGCGCAAGCTGAGATGTCCGACCGCGCCCCGATCCCGCGCTTGTTCCCTTCTGAGCGGGACCGAAGCGGCGCGTCAATATTCGGGCTTGCATTGCATTGCAGAATGATTGTTTCATGTCCGGCGAAACGCTATGGACTAACACTCGCATGGCCGAAATCGACATCTCGAAGCCGCGCTACGTCGTGGCGGTGATTGGCGGAGCAACCGCCGGAGCCGAGATCGCGCATATCCTCGCACAACGCGGCGCGATCGCGATCGTAATCGAGCAGAACCCGCGCCCCTTCGGGAAGATCGAGGACGGGCTGCCGCGATGGCACGTCAAGCAGCGCAAGGATGAGTACGAGGAGATCAATCGGCGCCTCGCGCATCCGAATGTCGCGTTCGTGCCGAAGACCCGCATCGGGGAGCATATCCAGTTTGCGGAGCTGCGCAAGATGTGGCCGCTGAGTGCGATCGTGCTCGCGCACGGCGCCTGGCGCGATCGGCCGTTCCCGGTCGAGGGCGCCGACCGGTTCGTCGATCGCGGGCTCATCTACCAGAATCCGCTGATCTACTGGTTCAATCACTATCCCGAGCGCGCCTACGCCGGGCCGCGCTACGAGTTGCTTCCCGGCACGGCGGTGGTCGGCGGTGGGCTCGCCTCGATCGACGTGGTCAAGGTGCTTCAGATCGAGACGACGCTCAAGGAGCTGCGCGCCCGCGGAATCGAGGAGGATATGGTGCGGCTCGAACGCGAGGGAATCGAGCCGGTGCTCGCGGCGCGCGGCCTTAAGTGGGCCGAGTTGGGCGTGAAGCCCTGCAAGCTCTTTTATCGGCGCCGCGTGCTCGACATGCCGCTCTCGGATATCCCGCCCGACGCCAATCCGAAACGGGCCGAGGCGCTCAGGCAGGCGCGCGCCAAGATTCTGGAAAAGGCGATGCGCAAGTTTCTGTTCGAGTTCCAGGAGTTGCGCGTGCCGACCGGGGTCGCGGTCGAGAACTCCGCAGATGGCCGGGCTGAATCCTGAGCCGGACCGAAGTTGTCGACGGTCAGGTCCGCACGCTTCCCGATCAGCCGGAGACCGTCCGCGCTCCGCTGACCGTCAGCTCGATCGGCAGTATCCCCGAGCCGATTCCCGGCCTTCCCCGCCGCGGCGAGGTCTATGCCTACGCCGATCAGAACGTCGGGCTGCTCATCGATGGGCCGACGCCGGTGTTCGCGGCCGGCAACGTGCTCACCGGCAAGGGCAATATCAAGGACTCGCTCGAAAGCGGGACCGAGATCGGGACGCGGATCGCCGAGGCGTATCTCGGGCTCAGCGGCGAATCGATGCCGCTCGCGGAAGGTGCGCGCGAGGAAGCGCATCAGGCGGGAGAGAAAATCAGCGCGGCGATTTCGGCGCGTCCCCAGCTGGCGCCCGAACAGGTCGCCGCCGTGATCGCAAAGGTTCGTGAGCGCCAGCGCGCGGTCGGCTTCGAGGGCGACTATCGCGCCTGGATCGCAGCCGTCACGCCGCCCGACTTGCAGTAGCACGCTTCGCTGGGACGTGCTGCCGGCGGTTTTGCTTCCCTGACACTCCGGCGCTACGCTCTCGGCAGATAACGCGGCAGACGATGCCGATGGAGGCCGGACGTGGACGCGCTCAAGCGGACTGATCCCGAAATCTACGATCTCATCAAGCGCGAAGAGCGCTACGAATTCGAGTCGCTTCGTCTGATCCCGTCGGAGAACTACGTCTCGCAGGCGGTCCTCGAAGCGACCGGCTCGATCCTCACCAACAAATACTCGGAGGGTTACTCCGGCCGCCGCTATTACGAGGGCCAGCGCTACATCGATCAGGTCGAGACGCTAGTGATCGATCGCGCGGTGCGGTTGTTCGGCGCCGAGCATGCGAACGTCCAGCCGTACTCGGGTTCGCCCGCGAATCTCGCCGTCTACTTCGCCCTGCTCAAGCCGGGCGACACGATCATGGGTCAAGCGCTCCCTCACGGCGGCCACTTGAGCCACGGATGGAACGTCAGTATCACGGGCACCTTCTGGCGCGCGGCGCAGTACGGAGTCGATCGCGAGACCCAGCATTTCGATTACGATGCGATCCGCGACATGGCGCGCAAGGAGCGCCCCAAAATAATCGTCGCCGGGGCGACCGCCTATCCACGCCGAATCGACTTCCGGATCTTCGGCGAGATCGCGAAAGAGGTGGGCGCTTACCTGCTCGCCGATATCTCGCATATCGCGGGACTGATCGTGGCGGGCGCGCATCCCGACGCCGTCGCCTACGCCGATATCGTGACCACGACCACGCACAAGACGCTGCGCGGCCCGCGCGGCGCGATGATCCTGTGCCGCAAGGAACTGGCCGATCAGATCGATCGCGCGGTTTTCCCGGGGCTCCAGGGCGGTCCGCACAATCACACCACCGCCGCGATCGGCGTCGCACTCAAGGAAGCGGCGACGCCGGCCTTCAAGGAATACGGCCATCAGATCGTTCGCAATGCCAAGGCGCTGGCGGACGAGCTCAACAGTCGCGGCTTTCAGCTCGTCTCGGGCGGCACCGACAATCACCTGATTCTGATCGACCTGACCAGCAAGAAGATCACCGGCAAAAAAGCCGCCAAAGCCCTCGACGCCGCCGGCATCGTCGTGAACCACAACACCGTTCCGTTCGATCCGCGCAAGCCGTTCAGTCCAAGCGGTATCCGCCTCGGCACGCCGGCGGTGACGTCGCGCGGGATGGCCGAGACCGAGATGCGCCAGATCGGCCGCTGGATGGACGAAGCGGTCGCGCACGCCGGCGACGAAACGGCGCTCGCGCGCATCGCGGGCGAAGTCACCGAGCTGTGCCGAAAATTCCCGGCGCCCGGGATTGCGCTCGGCTCGTGATCACACCGGATAGGTTGCGCGCTCCAATCCCAATCGATAGCGCGTCGCGTCGATCAGGTTCTGCATCAGCGCCAGCACGGTCATCGGGCCGGTGCCGCCGGGATTGAGCGTCACCCATCCGGCAATCTCCCTTACCGCCTCGAAGTCAATGTCGCCCGCGAACTTCCCCGGCCCAACGCGCCGAAAGCCCACATCGATCACGCACGCGCCGGGCTTGACCATCTCGCCGGTGATCAGAAACGGCCGGCCGACGTTGGCGCCGACGCACGAGACCAGAATGTCGGCTTCGCGGCACAGCCCCGCCAGATCGCGGGTATGGCGATGGCACCAGGTCACGGTCGCGTCGCGCATCCGGCCGCCGAGGATCATCGCGAGCGGCTTGCCGGCGATATCGCTGCGCCCGATCACGACCGCGCGCGCGCCGTCGACCGGTACCTTGTAATAATCGAGCAGCGTGAGCACACCGCGCGGCGTGCACGGGATAAAGCGCCCCCACTCGCCGCGATAGAAACCGACCACGCTCGCCGCCGAAACCGCGTCGACGTCCTTGAGCGGGTCGATCGCTTCGAACAGCTTGAACTTGTCAATTCGCGCCGGCAGCGGCAGTTGCAGCAGGATTCCGCTGATGCGGTCGTCGCTGTTGAGTCGCGCGATAGTCGCCGTCAGCGACTCGGTGGTCGCGTCGGACTCCGCCGCGCTCACCAGCTCGCTACGAAATCCCAGCTCGGCGGCCAGCCTGCGTTTGTTGCGCACGTACTGGCGCGACCCGGGATCGTTGCCCACCAGCACCGCGGCCAGTCCGGGCGTCACGCGATAACGCTCGATCAGCTCGTGCGCGTAGCGCCGTACTTCCGGCATCAGGACGCCGCTCACCGCCCGTCCGTCCATGATGATCGCGCCCATCGCAGTGACTGAGTATAGCATGGCGGATCAGGCCGCAATTCGCGGCCCGCCTGCGCGGCTACCGGCTTGATTCGGGGCTTAACCCGGCCGGTACCAATTCGCTCGGTTGACTATCTGCGACGGCTGGTCTTAAGTGACGTTCAGCGCGACGCGCAGCCACGGAGAGATCTTCTCCTCCGTAAGAAAATCCACAGCGAGGAATTCCTCATGGCACGATTGGTCAGACACGACGTGAACGGTCCCTACGAAATTCCCGAAGGCACCGAGCTTCCGGCCTACATCTGCGGTTGCGGACTCTCGAAAAACAAGCCGTTCTGCGACGGCTCCCATCGCAAGACCCGCGATGAGAACCAGAACGAACTCTACACCTACGACGAGAACGGCCGCATCGCCGTGATCAAACAGTACTGATTCCTACGCCCGCTCTGCAGGAAGGGGAGCCCTCGGACTCACCGGGGTTCGCAGGCGCCGCAGCTCCCCGGTTCGCAGTTCCGATTCTGCTGCTGTCCGGGGCGGCGCTCTATGTGATCAACCTCGGCGGCTATCCGCTCTACACCAAGGGCGAGCCGCGCGAGGCAGTGACGATCTTTGATATCGTCCACGGCGGCGGATGGATTCTGCCGATGCGCGCCGGGGTCGAAATTCCTTCCAAGCCCCTGCTGATGCACTGGCTCGCTGCGCTGCTCTCGATCGCGGCCGGCGGCGTGAACGAATGGACCGTGCGGCTGCCCTCGGCGATCCTCGCGATTGCCGCGATGGTCGCCTGCTACTTCTACGTGCGCCGCCTGTTCGACGCGCCCAGCGCGTTGCTCTCCGCGCTGATGCTCGGCACTTCCTTCCAGTATCTCCAGGCCGGCAGCGGTGCGCGCGTCGACGCGACGCTGACGTTTTTCATGACCATCGCGTTTTTCGAGTTCATCGCAATCGCGGAGGAGCTGTCGAACCGATGGCTGCTGCTCTACGTCGCCATCGCGGGCGCTGTCCTCACTAAGGGCCCAGTGGGTGCGTTGCTGCCGGGCGCGGTCGCGATCGTATGGATCACATACGAGCGCCGCTGGGGCGTGATCGGCCGTCTGCATCTCGCGCTCGGCGTGGCCATCGTCGCGATCGTGGGTGGCGGATGGTACCTCGCCGCGGCGTATGTCGGCGGCCTCGATTTCCTACGCAAGCAGCTCCTGGCCGAGAACGTCACGCGCTTTCTTGGCGGTCCCGAATTCCGCGAAGGCCATGCGCATCCGTTTTACTACGTGGAACTGACCCTGCTCGCCGGGTTCATGCCCTGGACGCTGCTGATTCCCGCGCCGGCGCTGCGGTTTGCGCGCGCGGCGCATCCGCTGGGTCCGCGCCTACGCTACCTGATCATCTGGTTCCTCACGGTTCTGATCTTCTACAATCTGGCGCATAGCAAGCGCAGCGTTTATCTGCTGGCGCTCTATCCGGCTCTGACTTCGATGATCGCGCTCTCGATGGGTGCGCCGTTCTCCGCCCGCGAGCCGCATCCGGTCTGGATGAGGGCGCTTGCGCGAAGCGCGGGCGCGGTCCTGATTGTAGCCGGGCTGGCGGCCGTCGCGGCGACCGTGATCCTAAAAGTGAATCCGGCCGGGCTCGCCGCCTGGTTCGCGCGCCTCGGTATCCGCGCGTCCGGATTCACCCCCGCGTTCGAGCGCGCGATCGCGGCCCACGAGAGTGCGGCGATGATCCTGCCACTTGCGACCGCGGCCATCGGTCTCTACCTGGCGGGCGCGCGCCCGGGGAGCGAGGCGACCGTCGCCGCGATTGCCGCCGCGGTCGCCTGTATCACGCTCATCACCAACCTGTTCGTGCTGCCGGCGATCGCCAACACGATCGGACTCAAGGACTTCACCGCCGGCGCGATGAAGATTGTCGCCCAGCAGCCGGTCGCCTACCTGGACGGTCTGAATTACGAGGTCGCCTTTTACAGCGGTCGCAGTATTCCGGTGATTGACCTGGGCGATCGCATGGCGCCCGCATACCTGCTCTGCGGGCGCGACGCCTACGAGGCCATGGATCTCGTGGCGCGCAGCCGCTTCGAGATCGCTCTCGCCAGCGGTCCGACCGACCTCGACGGCGGCGGCGGGATGCTTCTGTTGCGCGGGCCTCAGCGATGAGCGCATACCGCGCGAAGCCGCCCGCTACTGGCCCTACTTCCTGCAACTCAGTGCAGGCTCGAGCGGCGCTGCGCGGCGATCGCGCGGGTCAGGCGCGGCAACACGTCCGCCGACGGACCGCGCAGACTGAAGTCGCACACGGGCGTTAGTTCCGACTCGTAGAGATTGACTTCGATCATCGTTCCGCCGCGCCGCTTCACTTCGATCGCGAAGCCCGCGGCCGGGTAGACCGTCGCCGAAGTGCCGGCCACGATCACCAGGTCGGCGCGCGCCGAATGCGTCGCACAGAGTTCGAGCATGTCGACCGGAATCGGCTCGCCGAACGAGACTGTATCGCTCTTGAGCAGGCCGCCGCAGCGCGGACACTTCGGCGGCAGGACTTCGAGCGAGATCTCCTGCGGGGGAAAGCGCACGCCGCATTCAAGACATCGGATCAGCTTCCAGTTGCCGTGAATTTCCGCGAGCGCGTGCTGGCCCGCTTGACGATGGAGATCGTCGATATTCTGCGTGATCATGAAGCGCAGCACGCCCATCGTTTCCAGTTCGGCGAGCGCGAGATGGCCCGGGTTCGGCTGGGCCTTGGCCAGCGGTGCAAACAGCTCATCGTTGCGGCGGGTCAGCCGCTGCTCCCACGCTTTTTTGGGATCGGACAGGAAAATCTCGAAGCCGTTCATCGGCGGCTCGCCGTACTTGGTCCACAGACCGCCCGGCCCGCGATAGGGCGGGATGCCGCTTTCGACCGAGAGGCCCGCGCCGGTGAGCGCGATCACGTAGTTGGCTTGCAAAATTTCCCGGGCCGCCGCGTCGATTTCACGATCAGTTGCGCGCGATTCTTCCGCCATATCACTCGAACTCCACTTTGGCGAACTCCACTGTCGGAGCCGATGCTCCGGAGCTACGATCGCCCGTGATGTCACCGGTCAGCGTAGTCAAGATCACAACCGCCGGCCAACTGGCGCAGGCATACGCGATCCGCCGCCGGGTCTTTATCGAGGAGCAGCGCGTGCCCGAAGCGATCGAGCTCGATGCCGACGACGCGGGCGCCTTCCACGTGCTCGCGGTAGCGGGCGACGACGCAATCGGATGCGGTCGGATGGTCACGCATGGCGACGAGGTCAAGATCGGCCGGATGGCAGTGACGCGCGAGCGGCGCGGGCAGGGCGTGGGCCGCCAGATCCTGGAGTTTCTGGTCGCGGCGGCGCGGGCCCAGGGCTCTCGCCGCGCGATCCTGCACGCACAACTCCACGCCGAGGAGTTTTACGCGCGCTACGGTTTCAGTCCGGTCGGCGAGATTTTCGAGGAAGCCGGCATCGCGCACCGCAAGATGGTCCGCGAGCTGTAGTCCGCACCCGCGCGGGTCAGGTATCCAGGCCCGTGACGAAACGCTGGATGGTCTCGGCGAGCAGGTCGGGGCGCTCGAGCAGCACATGATGGTGCGCGCCGGCGATCACGTCGAGCTGCGCCCGCGGATTCGATTCGAGCGCACGCTGAGACCCTTCAGCGGTCATGATCTTGCTTAGCTCGCCGCGAATCAGGAGCAGCGGCACGCGCGTCGCGCGAATCGCGTTCAGGACTTCGATCCCGTCGCCCCCGAAGAAGCTCTCGCGATCGAACTTGAGCGTGTAGCCGCCGTCTTCAGTACGGTCGAGGCTTTTCTCCGCGATCTCCGCCAGCATCGCGGGGGCGATTGCGCCTTCTGACGGCATCAGGCGAAAGCGCGCCTTCGCGGTTGCGAGGTCGGGGTAGACCACGGTCGGCAGCGACTTCAGGCGGCGCAAAAAACGGTCGCGGCCCCGCGTCGAGGTGACCGCGACATCGATCGCGACCGCCGCGCGCGCCCGATCGGGATACCGCTCGGCGAACGCGAGCACGGTGATGCCACCCATGCTGTGACCGACCACCACCGGCTGCTTGAGGCCGCGATCGGCGATAAATCGCGCCAGGTCGGCGGCGTAGTCGGCAGGGCGATAGGCCGGCGGGCGCATCCATTCGCTGTCGCCGTGCCCGCGCTGATCGATCGCGAGCAGATGAAAGCGCCGGGGCATCAGCGCCGCGAACGGCTCCCACCACCATACGTTGGCCGAATTGCCGTGGAGCAGGATGATCGTCTGATTGCCAGCCGGGTTCCACTCCAGGTAATGCAAGCGCGGCGATCCCTCGAGAAAGTTCCGCTTAACGGGAAGATAGGGCCGGCTCGTGCTCACTTCAGATCCGCAAGGAAGGTGCTGAGCGCCGCGATCAACCCGGCCGGGTTGTCGAGCATCGCATGATGGTACGAACCGCCGAGTTCGACCACGCGCCCGTTCGGCAGACTTGCGGCCATCCGGCGCGCGACCGCGCGATCGAGCATCGGACTCTCGGTCACTTTGATGATCAGTGCCGGGCAGCGGATTTTCTCCAACAGGTTCCACACTTCCAGCGGTTCGCGAATCATCGTGCGGCGATCGAGCTTGTGAACCCACTTGCCGTCGCTATCCTGGCGAAAGCTGAACTCGCCGACGTGACGGAGGATCTCGGCGGCGGCGCGGGTCTCCCGCGGTAGCACTTTGAAGTTGGTGCAGGCCTCGTCGAGCGAATCGTAGCGGCGGCCCGGACGCTCCGCGACGCTGCGCAGGAAGTCGACCGCGCGCTGCGGGTAGTCCGGCGGGCTGTCGATCGCGACCATCCCGCGTAGCGCTCCATGCGCCGCCGCGAAGAGGATCGCGTTGTGCCCGCCCATCGAATGGCCGACCACCACCGGCGCGCCGAGACCCCATCCCGCGACCAGCGCCGCCAGATCCTCAACGTAGTGCCGCGAGCCGTAGGCCCAGTCCTGGGCCCAATCGCTGTCGCCATGGCCGCGCTGATCGAGTGCGAGCACGTGATAGTCGCGGATGAAGGCCGGCGCCGTAAAGTCCCACCAATGAGCGTGCGCCGAGCCGCCGTGCAGGAAGAGCAGGGGTGGATTGCCCTCGCCGCCGTAGTCGAGGCAGTTCAGCTCCAGGTCCGCAGCTCTCAAGCGCCTGGTTTTCACGTCCATCTCCCGAGCCGTCCGTTCGTACGCCGTCCGTATCAGCCGCCGCCGGATCCCGGCTTTGAATACCCGCGCTTTCGTGGCACGATCGGCGCTGTGAAATCCGGCTCGATGGGAAGACCGCGCCTCGTCAGATTGACTGCGCTCGCGTTGCTCGCGACGGTCCTGCTCCAACCTGCGCCCGCGCGCAGCCAAGGCTCGGAACGGGCCAAGGCCCAGGCGCTGGTCGACGCCGCGATCAAAATGACCGACAGCGACCAGGCCGTCAAGCTGCTCTGGCAGGCGACCGATATCGATCCCACCTTCAACGACGCCTATCTGTATCTCGGGCTCTACTACAACTCGCGCGAGGACTTCGAAAAGGTCGTCGAGGTCTACAAGAAGCTCATCAAAAATCAACCGACCGGCGAAGCCGCGCTCAGCGCTTATCTGAATATCGGCGAGTCCTACCTGTCCTTCAAGCCGCCGCGCTACGACGACGCGCTGCCCTATTATCGCAAGGCCTACGAGATGGACTCCAGCTCCGCCCTGGCGGCGCTGCGCATCGGGGAGATCATGGCGAATCAGGGTAATCGGGAGGAGGCGGCGCGCTTCCTGAAGATGGCCGGGTCAAGCAGCAAGGATCCGGCGCTCGCGGCCGAGGCGCAGAAGCTGCTCGATCAGATCGGCCCGATGTAGCGTTCGTGGCAGGCGAGCGATCGCAGCACCTGCCCCTGATTAGTGACCTATCGCATCGCTTGAGGCAGGAAGTCGCCCTCGGAGAGCTCGCCGTGGTTGATCTGCTGCGTGAACGACGAATGCGCCGGCACCAGCGAGCGAAAGTAGTCCGGGTGCGCGGTCGGGAAATAGAAACTACCCGCGATATCAAACCGATTTCCGCCTTCCGGTGAGGGCGACATCCGCCACAGCGGGATTGTGACCGCGCTCAGTTGGCCGTCCTGGTAAAATTCCGCGGCCAGCCAGAGGTAGATTTCGCTGTCGATAAAGATCACGGTGCGCATTGCCGGGCCGGGTGGCGGGACGCGCGGCGTCATCTCGAGAATGTACGCGCGGCGAAGCTGGAACGGCTCCTCCTGAAGACGATAGCCGTCACCCACCGGCGCGATCCCGGCGGGCTCATGATCCGCGTTCATGCAGGCGAGGATCGCGGTGCTGCCGAGCAGCCGGTAGGAATAGTCTTCGGTTTTGGGTAGCGCGTACGCCCAGTACGGCTGATGGCACGAGCGGCAGCCCTCCCTGGGATACTCCAGGTGAATCGAGCTGCGCCGGACGCGCCGCGTGGTTTCGTTGAAACCGAAGAATTCATCCGGATGCTCCGGGCCGAGATGGCGCACCCAGATTCCCGAACCTTCGTTGAAGTTCCCGGTCGCGACCTGCGACCACCGGCTGCACTTGGCCTTCCACTCCACGTCCATCGAAGTCGATCCGAGCGTCGGCCGCGGATCGACTTCCGTGCGATGGGCGAAGCGCAGGAAATCCAACTGATCGCAGGTGTAGTCGTAATCGCCGGCCGAAATTATCCGCTGCGCATCGTTGGGGTCGGTGGTGTAGGCGCTGGTGCCCCACGGCGCGAGCGAGAAGTCGTCGGGCAGCACCGGACCCATATGCCAGTTGTAGGCGATTTTCACCGCGGCCTTCGGGTCGGTGGCGTCGATCAGCGGAAAGGGCATCCCGGCGGAATAGTTGGCGAGGTAATCGTGCGCGTCGAGGGTCACCTGGGGCGCGTATTTCTCGGTGGCGCGCTCGAATCCCTGCGACCACTCCAGTCGCTCCGTCGGCGTGATCCGCGCACGCAGGCCGCGCTTGAGCGCCAGCTTCAAGGCCGCCGGAATCTGATTCGATGGCCGGTCAGCATCCTGGGACGTGAGCTTGGCGCCGGGCTGGAACTCCACCCCGGCCTTGGCCGAGGCCGCTGCGACTGGTGCTGCTGCGACGCCCGGCGTCGTCGAGCCGGCGGGCGTCTCCGCAGCCGGAACCGCGCTCTGGACGCTGACTACGAAGGCCGCGCAAGCCAGATATTGCCACGCCCGCATGATGCCCGACTTAGCGTGTGCTTCCGGCGAAAGCAATCACCGCTGCAATCCCCGATAGCGGGTCAGCTTGAGTCGGATGGCCGGCAGGGACGCCGGCCACTACCCTGGTGAAGTCGCCACATTGGGTAGGGGCCGGCCTCCGTGCCGGCCCGTCCTGTTAAAATCGCCGACTACCACAAGCCGGATTCAGGACGCGGGCCGCGCCTCGATGATCTTCAGCACGGTCGAGGTTGCAACGATTCGGCTGACGCTGAACCCGGCCGCGCCCAGCAGCGCGCGGAACTCGGCCTCGGTGCGCTCGCAACCCTCGCCCAGCATCATGGTGAGGTCCATCCTGATCGCGGCGCGATGCTCGCTCGTGGCCATCACGGTCTCGGGCACGACTTGCTCGATCACGAGCAGCTTCGCATTCGCGCCCATCGCGCGTCGGATATTAGTCAGCAGCGCGTGGCAGCGATCATCGTGCCAATCGTGGATGATGTTCTTCATGAGGTAGAGGTCGGCGCCCGCCGGCACGGACTCGAAGAAACTTCCACCCAGCACCTGACATCGGTTCGCCACGCCGGCGGCTTCGAGGCGTTGCCGTGCGCCGTCCGCGCTGTGCGGAAGATCGAGCAGGATGCCACGCACGTTGGGATTCGCGCCGAGGATCGCGGCAAGCAACGCGCCGTAGCCGCCGCCAAGATCGGCGATCACACCGCAGGCCGAGAAGTCATACGCAGCTACGAGCGCCGGCGCTTCCCGCGTGGTCGCCTCGAACATGAAATCGTTCAGCACGGCCGAATTGGCCGGGTCGCCCAGGATAACGTCGGAGCCCGTTTTTCCGGCGCTGAGATCGAATCCGCTACGGCCGGTCCTGACGCTCTCGAGCAGATGTCCCCACGCCGGCCAGAATTGTTCCGCATACCAGATCGCCATCCGGCGCGCGGAACCGGGCACGCCCTCGCGCAGCGGCTCGCCGCTCCGGGGTCAGCGCAAAGGTCGCGACGCCGACCTGCTCGCAGAGGCCAAGCGCAGTCAGAAAGCGCATCAGCCGAAACAGCGACGGTGCGTGCGTATTCGTCGCTTGCGCGAGCGCCGCGCTGGTTTTGGGGCCGGTCGCCAGCATGTCCGCGATACCCAGTTTGGCCGCGACGTAGATCGCCTGGGTGCCCCACGCGCCGAATAACATGTCATGCACTTGCGGTAGCGCCGTTGCCAGATCGGTCTTCTCGGCCATCGTGGTCGTCCTCCAAAAGCGAATCAGCGCCCAGCCTGACGCAAACGCGAGCCGCTTAAGCTTGAGCCTAACAGCCGCCGCGCGGTTCGCCCAGTTTTCCTGCGGCTAGGTAGTGGGCGGCTTTGAGAGCGCGGGCCGGCACGGAGGCCGGGCCCTGCCCAATGTAGGAGACCCTATTCAGAGTAGTGGCCAACGTCCCTGCCGGCCATCCGACTCCAAAACCGCCCACTACCCGCGGCACTCACCCGCCGCGTTTCCTAAGTATCCATCGCGAGTCTCTCGCCGGATCATCCAGCCGCCGGGGCTGCGGATCACGGGGCCGGGGCCTTCGGGCTTCCGGCCCCATCTTTATTTCGGGCGAGAAACCGCGCGGTGACATGGTCGCCGGGCCGGCTTCCTTTCTCTCCCATCGCGGCGCATCCTGACTGCGACAGAAAGTCAACTTTCGGCTCTCAAGGAGGAGAACGTGAAAAAGTTCAGTCTGATTGCCATCGCGGTGCTCGCGGGATTGATCTCAGCGCCGGCGTGGGCGCAATCGCCGCGTACCTTTGTTTCGAGCGTCCCGGGCCAGGGCTCGGATGCGGGTAGCTGCACTCTTCAACTACCGTGCGTAACCCTCAACCGCGCCCTGAGCTATACCAGCCCGGGCGGCGAGGTGGTCGTGATTGCCTCGGGCAGCTACGCCCCGGTCACTATCATGCAGTCGGTTACGATCGAAGCGGCGCCGGGAGTGTATGCTGGAATTACGCCTGTAGGGGAATTCGGCGCAGGCGTGGTCGTAAGCGGCGGGACCGTGGTATTGCGCGGGCTTACCACCAGGGCGGAAGTGCAGCCGCGGAAGATGGGATCTACTTCAACAGCGGGGCTCCGCTGCACGTCGAGAACTGCGTAATCAACGGACTGTCTGGTGTCGGCATTTCCTCCAATGGCTCAGGCGGACTGTTCGTCAAGGACACAGTTATTCGGAACTGCGGCAGCGGCATCGACATTGTCGGCGGGGGAGTCGCGTCACTGGACCGAATCAGATTGGAGGCAAACGTCACCCAGGGGCTGTTTGTTTCGAGCGGAAAGGCCTCAATTGCCGACAGCGTCGCCTCCGGCAACACCAGTGTCGGTATCGAGGCAGGCGCACCCTCCCCAAGCTTCACCGCCGAGGTCAATGTTGAGAGCTGTCTGGTGGCAAATAACGCCGGCAACGGAATCGTATCGGGTCCCGCCACCACCAACACGGTCCGGGTTTCCAACTCAACCGTGACCGACAACGCAACCTTCGGACTTGAAGCAGAGTCTTTGGGTGTGCTGCTGTCTCGTACCGACAACACCGTCGAGGGTAACGGGACGGACACCTCCGGCACCAGCACGTATACGGCCAAGTAGCCCGCCCTTAGCGTCGCGGCGCACGCAGTTGCGAGGAATCACGCGGGCGGTCCCGGTGACGGGGCCGCCGCTTTATTTCAGGCGTGGAGGGGAGCAGGGTGAGGGCTTCCGGCGGGAGTATCGGCTTTGCCGGGCGCGAGTGCACCGAAGCATCCATCGCGAGTCTCTCGCCGGATCAGCCGGTTTGTTTCGAGTGGACTAGAAGAAAAACACGATCATGGAGGTGCTAGTGAAATGAAGACGCGTCTTGGCATTTTCGCGGCTCTCGCGATCGCGGTTGTCGCGCTCGGCCAGAGTTCGGCGCGGGCTGGGGGTGTTGGTTTTAATGACCACAGTGTTGCTGGTGTGTATTCCGACTTGGGCCAGGGCTTCGTCTGGTTCAGCAACGGCGGACCAGCCGCCAAGTTTGATCTTTCATTCGTCTCCCGTATCACATTTGATGGCGCCGGCGGATTCACCCGCAACCTCACGATTTCCAGTGGTGAGGCGAGTTCTGCCTTTCCAGGTCCGTGCGCAGGCGCCTTTAGCGAGACCGGCACTTACGCGGTAAACAACGACGGAACCGGTAGCTGGACCGGCACACTGTCCCTGCCGTCCGGCTGTTCCCCCTTCGGCGGCCTCGTCGGCGCAACCGAGACCACGAACTTCGTGATCGGAGGCAGCGGAGCAGTAATCAACGGGACGATGGCCTCGATCACAGCGAGTTCGGGCACCGTCGATTCGATTGTTGTTGGTGACACACTAACGAACCAGGAGTAGTGCGCGACGGAGACCGCGCGGACGGCCCGGTCGAGGAAGCCTGCTACCACGCCACATCGGGCGACCAAGGCCTCAAAGTCGTAGTTCGGCGCGTTCACGAGGAGGATCGTTAACGTAGAAGATACCGCTCGCATCCGGAGCGCCGGTCCGGCTGCGCGCGGGGGAGCCGGCTCTTCAGCGCCGGACGTCCACCGTCGCCAGACCTTCGCCGGCGGCTGCAGACAGGAGCCGATCGTCCGCAGCGACGAACCGGACCTCGGCACCGATCTGATCGCGCAAGCGCAGCGCCGAGGCTAGGTGGATCGCGTCGAAGCCTCGGAGCGGGCGGCGCTGAATCAGGTCGCGAGCGAGAATCAGGAGCGGCTCAACCAGTTCAACCCTAACGTAGGCCGGCCAATCAGCATCGAAGGTCCGCGCCGCGCCGCGATGGGCGGCGGGCGTAAGGCCACGTTCTCGAAGCTTCCGCGCCAAGCCGGCGTGGACCTCGGCATAGGCCACCTTGGAGGTTGCCGGCGGAGGCTCAGCTTCGATCAAGGCCTCGACACGCGCCGATCCGGGCTCTTCCACAAACCGCTTGATTAGCGCGCTGCTGTCGAAGTAGTTCATCGCCGGTCCGCGATGATCGCTGCGGAGATCGGACGGCCGGCGATTCGCACCCGTCTGACGCGCCGAACCAGTGCACGCTCGGGAGCGCTGATTTCTCCCCTGGCCGCCAGCGCGGCGATGCGGCCTTCCAGGCTCCGGAGTGTGGAGGTCGCTTGCACCGGCTGGATGACGGCGATCGGTCTCCCGCGCTCGGTAACGATAACCTCCTGGTCGTTCTTGGCGAGCTTCAAGTAGGAGGTCAGGTGATTCTTGAGGTCTCGCACCCCAACTCGGACCGCTCCGGTTCGCATGTGGCTACAGTAGCTACATCGAGATGTGCAGTCAACTTCAGCGGCCCGGAGTCGAAAGCCGGCGGGCGTTGCCGGTCATTTTGATGTGATCAGAAGCGGCCCTCAAGATTGTCATTCCCGCGCGCCTGGTTGCCGCGCGCGAGCGCCTGTCCCGAGTCTGCCGAGGAAATCGCGGATGCGGAGATCGGGATTCTTCGCGCGCCAGACATGGGAGACGCGCGAGAATGACAAACGACAGCCTTTTCTGTTTTCGTTGGCGGGCGGTGCGCCGGGACGAGCGCCCCGGACCTCGGCACCGATCGAACCGACCCACTACTCGGCCGGGTCTCGGATGATCAACGGAGCCAAATTCTGCTAATTTAACCAGATTGCTGCGAGAGTGGCGGAATGGCAGACGCGCCGGACTTAGGATCCGGTGCCGCAAGGCGTGGGGGTTCAAGTCCCCCCTCTCGCACTCCCTCAAAAGTAGATGGTTCCTCATACCGGCGCGCGTTGCTGCGCCGGTATGAGGAGAAGTCGCGTTGAGCTACTTGCCGCGGCCGCTCACCGACACATCGATAATGCCGCGCGCCGGATCGTCGCTGTTGATTAAGAGCGGTTCGACCACGCGTCCCGCCGACGCCGGCTGGAACTGAACAATGATCGAGGCCGAGTGCCCGTGATTGAGCGGAAAGTTTCCGCCGCCCTTGATGACCGTGAACGGCGCCGGCAGCGCGCCCACCGTCACGTGCAGGATACCGGCCCCCTGGTTGATCACCTGGATGCTCTCCGTGCGGCTATCGCCGATCGCGACACGGCCGAAATTGATTTCGCGGACCACCGAGATTCTGCCAGGTGCACCCGTGGCCCGGCAGGTGACGTCCACGATGGGCGGGCCCGCAGTGGCGTTGGTCGTGATCTTGATCGGCCCGGCGAATGCTCCCGGTGCGACCGGCGCGAACTGAACCGTCACGGTTTGCGACTGATCGTGCGACAGGCTGAAACTGCTCGCTCCGGCAGTGATTTGGAACAGGACCGGGAGCGCGCTGGCGTCGACAGTGCCGTCAAGTGTGCCCCCGCCGATGTTCTTGATCGTAAACGACAGTTTGCGGGTCGTTCCGGTGCCAACGACTCCAAAGCCAAGACTCCGGCTCGATACCGATAACCTCACGCCCGGAATCGGAGTGGGCGTGGGGGTCGGAGTCGGGGTGGGGGTCGGCGTCGGAGTGGGAGTCGGGGTCGGGGTGGGGGACGGCGTAGGTGTCTGGGTCGGAGCCGCGGTTGCAGTCGGACTCTGGCCCGGCTGCGGAGTCGGAGCAGGTGTAGGATTAGGCGTCACCAGGTTTTCGTACTTGAGCAGGCGATTGTTGCCGGCGTCGGCGACGTAGATATTGCCGGGCTTGTCGACCGTAACCCCGGTCGGAAGGCAGAGGTTGTTGGCGCTCGGCGCCAGCGTGTTTCCATAGCCGCAGGTCGCGTTGCTGCTGCCGCCGAAGATTCGATCTTCGAGGTTATCTCCGGAACCGGAGGTTCCGGTCACCATCAACGGTGAGTTGAATTGCACCACCCGATCGTTGCCGGTGTCGGCCACGTAGAGATCATTGGCCAGATCGACGGCCAGACTCTCCGGCGCGCAGAGGCCGTTGCCGGTCGTGCTGCACGTATTGCCGGTCATGTTGCCCGCCTGCCCAAAGACCTGGTTCGCAGTAGTGTTCGGCGCCGCCGGAACCGCGAACGGCGTGTTGTACTCGAGCACGCGATTGTTGGCGGTATCGGCAATATAGAGGTTGTTCGCCGAGTCCAGCACGACACCCGTCGGCTGGCATAGGCTGTCGGCGCCCAATCCGCGTACGTCGCCGGCGGCCGTGCCGTCATTGCATGCAAAGCCGGTGAAGTTTCCCTGCTGCCCGAAGACCGTATCGGCGGTGGTATCACCCGAGCCCGCCACCTTGGTCGAGGCCAGCGGCGTGTTGTACTCCAGCACGCGGCTGTTGGCGTTGTCGGCGACGTACAGATTGCCCGCGGAATCAAGCGCAAGGCCCGAGGGCCCGCACAGCCCGTTGACGCTGGTGGGCGTCGAGCCAAGGAAATGGGTGCTGCCGCAAACATTGGTCGTAAAGTCGTTGGCCTGGCCGAATACAACGTTGGCCAGTTGGCCCGCGCTCACGCCACTGGCGAATGGCGAGTTGTATTCCATGACCCGGTTGTTGTGGACATCGGCCACGTAGAGATTGCCGGCCGCATCGACCGCTACCGCGCCGCCTTCTCCCTGCTCACTCAAGCCCGCACACAAACCCGAAGTGAAATTGCTGGTCTGACCCGGAGCCGGAGGAGGGCAGAAGCATAGACCCGCCTGGGTGGTGTTGCACTGAGAGCTGAAACCGTCAGGCTGCCCGATCACGACATCCGCCGGGGCGCCATTCGCGAGCTCCGCCCCATCCTCCCATCCCAGCACTCGGTTGTTTCCGATATCGGCCAGATATAGACGGCCACCGGAGTCGATCGCAGCTCCGGCAACTGCCGGCGCGAAAGCAGTCGAACCGCCGGTCTTCGGGACCGTGATCGCCAGAAACATCGCGACCGGCCCGCCGAGGTTGACCATATTATGCGTAAAGTCGACCTGTCCCAGCTCGAAGTCCGCCAGATCATCGCCCGAGTCGGGCTCCGAGGTTACGCCGCCTGGCGTGTTATATTCGAGCAATCGGTTGTTGAGCGCGTCCGCCACGAAGAGATTGCCTACATCATCGATCGCGATACCCGGACCGCTGTTAGTGGTAAGGTCGCGCGGCGGGAAGGCGTCCGAGGCGAGCGGCGCCAGCGGTGCGCCGTAAGCGAAGACCTCCGAGGCGCCGGGGCCGCTCAGTCCGTACAGATTGCCCGACAGGTCAAGCGTGATCGGACCGGTCAGGCAGGTGCCCTGAGCGACGCATGCCTGGTTCGTGAAAAAAGTGGTCTGGCCGAAGACGAGATCGGCGAAGGTGTCGCCTGAGCCCGGCACCTTTGTCGCGCTTAGCGGCGTATTGTACTCCAGCACCCGGTTGTTCCCGGCGTCGGCGACGTAGAGATTGCCGGCCGCATCGGCCGCGACGCCGTTGGGTCCGCACAAGCTGTCGGGCCCCAGGCCATTGGTGTCGCCGGGCGCAATCCCGACGTTGCAAGCGTTGCCGCCAAAGATCAGATGAAGCTTCAAGTCGCCCTTGGTGCTCTTGAGCCCGACCGGATTGTCGAACTCGCCGACTTCCGCGTTGAATTCGTCGCTGGTGTCGGTTGAGACCGCGCCCGCGACGTAGAGGTTGCCCGCCGAATCGACCGCCAGCGCGTTGCCGGTGATCAAATAGCGGCGGCTGACCGCTTGATTCGCCTTCGATCCGCTGCTGAACGGCGCATCGTATATGACCAGATCGCTCGCCTCGGCGATATACACATTGCCGGCCGAGTCGGTCGTAATCGCGTTGGGATCACAGAGCTGAGTCGAGCTGCACGAGCTGGAGAAGAAGTCGGGCTGGCCCAGCACGAGGTCCGGGGGCTCTTCACCCAGAACCTCGGCGTCAGAGTTCCAGCCCAGCACCCGATTGTTGCCGGCGTCCAGAACATAGAGATGGCCGCTCGCGTCGATCTCTACGCCCTGCGGATCCTGAAGGACGCGCGAGCCGCCGAAATTGATCATGTTATGAGCGAAATCGGTCTGGCCGAAGACCACGTCCGCGGTCGTATCGCCCACCGTGCCGGGCGAGGCCGCAATCGCGAGCGCTGCGCCCAGCGCGATTATCCCTGAACCGACGAGCACGCCCAGCCATGCCGAGAAATGCTTTGAAGTCTTTACACCCATCAAAATAGTTCCTGTTTTTCGAGCGTATCAGGACTCCGCTTTCTCGGCTATAAGAAAAAATTGGTCCCCAACTGCCGCTTTCGCTTGCCCCTCCGAATCCGTTACCATCGCCGAAATCTTGCGATCGCGCAGCCCCTCGTGATGCTTACGATTCTTGGCGGACTTCTGCTCCTGTCGGTAGGGGCCGGCTTTGTCGGCTCGATTTCGGGTCTCGGCGGGGGCGTGTTCATCGTGCCGGCGCTGGTGGTGGTGTCGCATCTCCCGATTCAGGTGGCGATCGCCGCCAGCCTGATCTCGGTGGTCGCGACCAGCGCCGGCGCCAGCGTGGCGTTCGTGCGCGACGGATGGACCAACCTGCGGGTCGCGATGGTGCTCGAATGCGCCACCGTGACCGGCGCGATCAGCGGCGCCTACCTCGCCGGCGTCGTGCCGCCGCGCATCCTGGAATTGCTTTTCGCCGCGATTATGCTCCAGTCGGCATATTTCTCGCTCCACAAGCCGGGCGACGATATCGTGCCCGAGAGCCAGGGGTTGGCTGCACGCCTGCGGCTCGACGGCAATCTCCCCGGCGACGGCGTGCAGCCGGTGATACCCTACGGCGTGGTCAACGTGCCGGGCGGCGCGGCCCTGATGGTGGTGGCGGGACTGATGTCGGGACTGCTCGGGATCGGCTCGGGCGCGCTCAAGGTGATGGCGATGGACTACATCATGCACCTGCCGCTCAAGGTTTCCAGCGCGACCAGCAACTTCATGATCGGCGTAACCGCGGGCGCCGGCGCGATGGTCTTTCTGTTCCGCGGCGACGTCTCGACCGTGATCGCGGGTCCGGTCGCGCTGGGCGTGACCGCCGGCGCGCTCGCCGGCAGCCGGGTGCTACCCTATGCGAACATTCGTGTGCTGCGGATCGTGTTCGTCATAATCATGGTGCTGATCGCGGCCGAGATGGGCTGGCGCGCGATCGCCGGCGTGTAGATCATGGCTACCGCACCACAACCGGAAACTGTCCGCGGCGAAGAAGATCGTCTGCTGCGGGTCTGGACGCCGCGAATCCTGCGCAGCGTGCTGATCGCCGCGGTGATCTTGTTGGTGGCCGGGTTAATCCGCTCGACGATCGGCGCGCCCGGCCATTTCGTCACGCGCTTCCACGAATTGCAGCGCGGGATCCGGCTCCGGCAGCCCAAGGATTTCGGCCCGCTCGTCGCGGAGGCGATCGACGGCAACGGCCGCGATATCATGACGCTCGGCCTGATGATCCTGACGCTGGTCCCGATCGCGCGCGTCACCTTCACTCTGCTGGTCTTTCTGAAAGAGAAGGACTATCCATATGTCGCAATGACCGCATATGTGCTCACGATGCTGATCCTGGGCGCCGCGCTCGGCAAAATCGGCTGATTGCGGCGCCAAACACGATTACTCATTCGAGAGACGAGATTAGCCAATGGATATCAATAACAAAGTTGCAGTCATCACCGGCGGCGGATCCGGAATCGGCCGGGCTACGGCCCAGCGTCTGGCCAAAGAGGGCGCCGCGATCGTGATCGCGGACCTCGACGAAAAGGGTGGCGCGGAGAGCGTCAAGCTGATCGAAACTGGCGGCGGCCGCGCAATGTTCATCCGCGCCAACGTCACGAAAGAGTCCGACGCGCGCGCGATGCTCGATGCGGCCGTCGCGAAATTCGGGCGCGTCGATATCCTGCACAACAACGCCGGCATCGCCGTCGGCCCGCCGGGCTTTCCGGCGGCAGGGCTCGACCGCTGGCGACTGGTGCTCGACATCGACCTTTACGCGGTGGTCCTCGGATGCTGGCTCGCCGCGCCGATCATGACCCGCTCCGGCGGCGGCGCGATCGTCAATACCGCCTCGATGGCGGGTCTCTATCCGCATCCGACGGACCCGATCTACGGGGCGGCCAAGGCCGCAGTCGTGAACTTCACCTATTCGCTCGCGCCGTGGGCTGCCGAGCGCAAGATTCGCGTCAACTGCGTATGTCCCGGAATCACCGACACTCCGATGGTCCGGCGCGGAATCGAGATGACAACCGCAGCCGGGATGAAATCCTGGCTGCCCTCGAAGATCATTCAGCCCGAAGAGATCGCCGACGCGATCGTAACGCTGATCCGCGACGATTCCCTCTACGGCCGCGCCCTCGAAGTGCGTCCAACCGGGCGCCGCATCGTCGACACTCCCGGCGCTCCGCGCGCGCGAAGTTAAGCGCCCGCGGAGCCGGGCGATCGTCGTCGGGCGAGCCCGTAGTGATCCTGGAGCAGGAGAGGCGATGGGCGAGCGCTCGGAGCTGGTGAGGTCCAGCGCGGAGGCTTCGTCGATGGCGTACGTTTCGGTGATCATTCCGACGCGCAACCGCGCGCGAAGCCTGCGCCGGCTGCTCGAAGCGCTGGACCGGCAGGCCTGTGCGCCGGACAGCTTCGAGGTAATCGTCGCCGCCAACGACTGCGCGGACGATACGGTCGCGATGGTTCGTGCGTGCACGACGCTGCATCAGTTGCGCTTGGTCGAGATACTTGAACCCGGTACCGCGCGCGCGCGAAACCGTGCCGCCGCGATCGCGCGTGGCACGGTGCTTTTGTTCCTCGACGACGATTCCGATCCGCTGCCCGGTCTGGTTGAGGCGCACGCGCGGGCTCACGAGCCGGCGCAAAATCTGGTCGCGCTGGGCCGGATGCTGGGGCCGCCGGGGGCGGCTGCGGACCTTTTCGCCGAGCGGCTTCGCGACTTGGAGCTGCGGCGTGCGGCGCGGCGCGCGGAAGCCGGCGAGCAACTCAACTGGGTGCACGTAAACGGCTCCAACGTTTCCATGAGCAAGAGCCTGTTTGAGCAAATCGGCGGGTATAACGATTCGATCGTCACTTACGGCAGTGAGGACTACGAGTTGGGATATCGGGCTCAGCGAGCCGGAGCGAGCTTCGTTTTTTTGCCAGACGCGAACGCGTACAACTATCGTGCCGAGAACACTTCAATCGTGGCCTATCTGCGCAAGGCGCGATCGGCCGGGCGCAACGATACCATCGTGCTTCGCAGGCATCCGGAGATCGCCCGCGAGCTAATGCTCGGCCGCGCGATGCGGCAGCGCAGCCGGCGCGGTCGTCTTGGCTGGACACTCGCGTTTGATCATCCGCGATTTGGCGACGCGATCGCCGGCGCATTGTTCCTTGCGGGCGACGTTCTCGCCCGGCCTCGGTTGCGCCGCCGCTGGAATCGTCTGGTGGATTGGCTGTGGGAATATTGGTACCTGCGGGGCGTGACCGACATGCTCGGAAACGGCACGACGATCGCCATGTACCTCGCCGACCTGCCACGAGCAACTGTGGAAGACGGGCGATCGCCTGCTGAAGACGCCTAGCCACTCGCGACCGCGGCGCTGCCCCTCATCGTCTGCCTTCGCAAGGAATGATTAAATGACGGCTATGAAGCTTGATGAGCAGGAATCGGGCCGGGACTTTGTTGACCGCAGCGAAGTAGCGCCGGAATCGGTGGCCGAGGTCTTCTCGCACATTCCGCGGCGGGAACTCGAGAGTCTTTTGTCGCTGCGGCATCGCGACCCGCACTCGATCCTCGGCGCTCATCGCAGCGATCACGGCGTGATCGTGCGGACCTATCGCCCCGGCGCCGACAAGGTCGTGCTGCTGGTCGATGGCGAGCCGGCCCGCGAGATGGCCGAACGGCCCGAACGCGGGCTGTTCGAGATCGGAGTCGGGGAGTTCCCGCCGCCTGCCGGATGCCGCTTCGAGGTACATTACTCAGATGACAATGTAGTGACTATTCGTCAGCCATACTCATTTCCACCTACGCTCGGCGATCTCGACCTGCATTTGTGGGCCGAACAGAAGCATGCACGGATCTGGGACAAGCTGGGCGCGCACGCGCGCGAGCTCGAAGGCGTGCCCGGAGTCTCATTCGCGGTCTGGGCGCCCAACGCCGTTGGCGTCAGCGTGGTCGGCGATTTCAATCGCTGGGACGGGCGCCTGCACCTGATGCGGATGCTCGGCGGCTCGGGCGTGTGGGAAATATTCGTGCCCGATATCGCTGCGGGCACGCTCTACAAGTACGAGCTTCGTAAAGGAGATGGTGGACTGTGCATCAAGAGCGATCCGTTCGCGGCCGCCGCGCAGTGTCCGCCCGCGTCGGCCTCGAGGGTCTACGAGTCTCACTACATATTCAATGACGAGGCCTGGGTGTCCGGGCGGGCAGCCCGCGACCCGCTGCACGCCCCACTCGCGATCTACGAGGTTCACCTTGGCTCGTGGCGCAGGCGGCCCGAGGAATCGGACCGTCCGCTCACGTACCGCGAACTTGCCGAGCAACTCGGTGATTACGTCTGTGACCTGGGCTTTACTCACGTCGAGTTTCTGCCGATCACCGAGCATCCGTTCACCGGTTCGTGGGGTTACCAGACCACCGGCTACTATGCTCCCACCGCGCGCTACGGTACGCCCGACGATTGTCGCTATCTGGTCGACCATCTGCACCAGCGCGGCATCGGCGTGATTCTCGACTGGGTGCCGGGCCACTTTCCTACCGACGAGTTCAGCCTGGGGCGCTTCGATGGCACGGCGCTGTACGAGCATATCGATCCGCGTGAGGGTCATTCTCCGGAGTGGAATACCTACATTTTCAATTTCGGGCGCGAAGAGGTGCGCAGCTTCCTGCTCGGGAGCGCGCTTTACTGGCTCGAGGAGTTCCACGTCGACGGGCTGCGCGTAGATGCGGTTTCGTCGATGCTCTACCGGGACTACGGACGGAAACCCGGCGAGTGGGTGCCGAACAAATATGGCGGACACGAGAACCTCGAGGCGATCGCGTTTTTGAAGCAGCTCAATCAGGAAGTCTACGCGCGCCATCCGGGCGTGCTGATGATCGCTGAGGAGTCCACGTCGTGGCCCGGTGTAAGCCGGCCGGTATACGTCGGCGGACTGGGTTTCGGCTTCAAGTGGGACATGGGCTGGATGCACGACACGCTGGACTATTTCAGCAAGGAGCCGATTCACCGCCGCTTTCATCATCGCGACCTCACCTTCGGCTTTCTCTACGCGTGGTTCGAAAATTTCATCCTGCCGCTCTCGCACGACGAGGTCGTTCACGGCAAGGGCGCCCTGTTGGACAAGATGCCCGGGGATCGCTGGCAGAAGTTCGCCAATCTGCGGGCGCTGTTCGGCTATATGTGGGCCCGCGCCGGCAAGAAGATACTCTTCATGGGCGGCGAGTTCGGCCAGTGGCGGGAATGGGACCACGATCACAGCCTCGATTGGCACCTGCTCGGCGACGCGGACCATCGCGGCGTGCAGAACCTGATTCGCGATCTGAACCGGATCTATCGCGCCGAGCCGGCGCTGTGGGAGGCCGATCACGACCCGGCGGGCTTTCAATGGATCGACGCCAACAACGCCGATGAAAACATAATCGCGTTCCTGCGCATCTCGCCGTCGACCGGCCGGCGGCTGGTTTGCGTGTGCAATTTCTCACCAGTGATACGGACCGGGTACCGCCTCGGCGTTCCCATGCCCGGCCTCTACCGGGAAATTCTCAACACCGACTCCGCGCTCTACGCCGGCAGCAACCAGGGCAACGCGGGCGCCGTGATGGCCGAGCCAAGGCCGTGGCACTCCTTTCAGTATTCGCTGCCGCTCAAGCTGCCGCCGCTCGCCACGCTTTGGTTCGAAGTTCCAGGCAATTGACTGGCTACACCATCCTTGACCAAAATCACGCGTCTTGCGGGCCGCCAGGTAAGGGAGAAAGCATATGCTTTCAGGACTGATCTCGACTGACAACGATACCGCAATCGCGATCGTGCGCATCGTTTTGGGAGCGGTGTTTCTGGCGCACGGGGCGCAGAAGATGCTCGGCTGGTTCGGCGGTGACGGGCTCAGCGCCACCATGGGCTTCTTCACGAAGGTGATGCACGTTCCGGCGCCGCTCGCGTTGCTGGCCATCTGCGCGGAGTTCTTCGGCGGCCTGGGGCTGATAGTAGGATTGCTCGCGCGCGTCGCCGCGCTCGGTATTGCGGTCAACATGCTGGTGGCGATCGTGACCGTGCATTACCAGTTCGGTCTCTTCGTGAACTGGTTCGGCAAGCAGAAGGGCGAAGGTTTCGAGTATCACCTGCTGGCAATCGCGATGGCGGTGCTCGTAGTGATGAGAGGCGCGGGAGCCTTTTCGCTGGACCGCTGGCTGTCGAATGTCGCGGGCTAGAATGCGACACGCTATTTGGTGATCGGGCTTGACAGCGCCACCTGGGCCGGGCTGCAGGCGGTTCACCCGTCGTGAATGAGATCAAGCCGAGGCCGGGTGCTCCCTATCCTCTAGGCGCTACCTGCGACGGATCGGGAGTGAATTTCGCGCTCGCGTCGGAAGCGGCTACGGCGGTCGAACTATGCCTGTTCGGCGGAGCTGACGGGAATCAGGAAACCGCACGTTTCCAGGTTACCGAACAAACCGACCGCGTCTGGCATATCTACCTGTCGGGTGCTCAGGCCGGTCAGCGCTACGGCTACCGCGTACATGGCCCCTATGACCCGGCAGTTGGCCAGCGCTTCAATCACGCGAAGCTTTTGCTCGATCCTTACGCCAAAGCCGTCGACCGCGTCCTGACCTGGGATGACAGCCTGTTCGGTTATCAATTCGGTAATCCCGATGCCGACCTTATTCGCGATGATCGCGATAGCGCCGCTTTCATGCCCAAAGGCGTGGTAGTCGATACCCACTTTGGCTGGGACAGAGATCGGCGGCTCATCATTCCGTGGCATGACACCGTGATCTATGAGCTTCACGTCAAGGGCTTCACCGCCAGGCATCCGGAGGTCCCGCCAAATCTGCGCGGCACCTATGCCGGACTGGCGACGCCGGCCGTGATTAAGTATCTCCGCTCGCTTGCAGTGACCGCGGTTGAGCTGATGCCGGTTCATCAGATCGTGACCGAGCGGGATCTCGCCGGGCAAGGACTGACGAACTATTGGGGATACAACTCCATCGGCTACTTCGCCCCGGAGGTCCGCTACGCTTCGAGCGGCCGGCCTGGAGAGCAGGTGCGCGAATTCAAGACGATGGTTAAGGCCTTCCATCGGGCCGGAATCGAAGTGATCCTCAACGTCGTCTATAACCATACTGCGGAAGGGAATCAGCTCGGTCCTACGCTTAGCATGCGCGGTATCGATAACGAGAACTACTATCGGCTGAGGCCCGACAAGCGCCGCTATTACACCGACTTTACCGGGTGCGGAAATACCCTGAACATGGTAGCGCCGCAGACCCTGCAATTGGTAATGGACAGCCTGCGTTACTGGGTGCTCGAAATGCACGTGGACGGCTTCCGCTTCGATCTGGCCTCGGCGCTGGCGCGCGAGCTGCACGACTTCGATCGGCTGGGCGCCTTCTTCGACATCATCCACCAGGACCCGGTGTTATCGCAGGTCAAGCTTATCGCTGAGCCCTGGGACCTTGGCGAGCGGGGCTACCAGGTCGGCAATTTCCCGCGGCATTGGTCGGAATGGAATGCCAAGTACCGCGACACGGTCCGCGATTACTGGCGCGGAGCCGATCAAACCCTGGCCGAGTTCGGCTACCGGCTTACCGGCAGTTCAGACCTATACGCCGCAGGCGGCCGCTCGCCGACCGCAAGCATAAACTTTGTGACCGCACACGACGGGTTCACCCTGAGCGACCTGGTTTCGTATAACGACAAGCACAACGAGCCCAATGGCGAGGAAAACAAGGACGGAGAAAACTACAATCGCTCGTGGAATTGCGGACATGAAGGACCCAGCGACGATCCTGCGATAAACCTTCTGCGCGCCCGTCAGAAGCGCAATCTTCTGGTTACATTGTTCCTGTCGCAAGGTGTACCCATGCTTCGGGCCGGCGACGAGATCGGGCAGACCCAGGGTGGCAACAACAATGCCTATTGTCAGGACAACGAAATTTCCTGGCTCGACTGGGAAAAGGCCGACCGGGAACTGCTGGGATTCGTGCGCCATCTCATCCAGTTCCGGAAACGGCATCCGGCCTTTCGCCGGCGGCGATGGTTCCAGGGCCGCGCGCTTCACGCCAGCGGCGTCCGCGACATCGGGTGGTTCAAGGCTGACGGCGCCGAGATGTCCGACGACGACTGGAAAATCGCGTTCGCCAAGTCGATCGGCATCTACCTGGACGGCACCAAGCTTCCCAGCGCGGACGCGATGGGCAAGCCGATCGTCGATGACAGCTTCTATATCCTGTTCAATGCGCATCACAACCCGCTCGGCTTCATTCTTCCGCTGCAGGATTGGGGCCGGACATGGAGGAGCGTGCTGGACACGACTCGACCGATGCCGGTCGCAAGGAAAAAGACCTACAAGGCAGGCGAGGCGGTGCGGGTGGAAGGACGTTCGCTGATGGTGTTGCGGAGGATTGACTGAGGTGGGGGTGGGGCGCCAGCTGCACGGCAGCCCCGGGCTGCTCACGAGCCGAAGACCGCGAGGCGGAGCGTAGGGCGATCGCCGGGGCCCCGGCGAACCGGACCGGGGTCGGCTGCAGGCATCGCGGGACCAAGGACCCGAAACGGTTCACGAAAAGTTTCGTGAAACGGAACGACCGGCGCTGTGCGAAGTGTTTCCGGGAACGGTTTCAGGCGAAGCCTGCGAAGAAGGTCCGCGCGAAGAAATGACCGACCGCGATCGCGGATCGTGGGGCCAGGGACCAAAGGGTTTCCGGTCCCGTCTTTATTTTGGGCGCGGGGAGGGGGAGGATCGGAGGCAGGAGGGGTGAGACGAGTAGGGCCTTGTGATTCCCGAAGCATTTAACGTCTTTGTTCCGGCGTATCTGTACACGCTCGGGTACCAGGACATCGGCTGCGTCGCTGAACTGGGAAAGCGGGGCTCGGTGGTCGGAGACGCTATCCGCATCCGCCAAAAGTGGGCTGCGTGGCGCGGGATACTGGAGTACGTCGCTTGTGTAGAATACGCGCGGCGGATGCTTCATGAAGTGGCGCAATCCGGGGTAACAACCTGGGTCGCAGCTCTAGGAAGTAGGTATAACGCTGCATCTCTAGTGTTTTTCGGACAGGCGACTCTAGACAACGTAGCCAACTGGCTTAACCGTCGCTTTTCCATGGATCTAAAGGGAAGCCACTGCCAGCTACATAAGAAGGGTTTCCGAGACGCTTTAGAAGCGACGACTAACGGTCATAGGATAGTCGAAGCCGTCCAGCGGCACAAAAAGTTTTTGGCTGACCTTCAGCGATATCGGCAGATCTGGATTCACTCGCTCGTAGGTGGAGCGACTCCGTACGCCAATAAATCTCCTGCAGAGGGCGGAATCGGGTTTCTCGCGGTCCCGTTGGACCCGTCAATTGGTGCCTTTCCCGAAGTCGATATGGTCGAGTACGCACGAAGAGTACAGGCTTGTAGAGACGCCAACTCAGGCGAATTCTTAGAACCCCTCGGGAAGTTCGCGGATCGCTTCGCCGACGGCGTCAAGACGGTCTGTCTCGACTTGCTCGCGGCTTCTCTTTCATGCCTAGATTGAACGCCCACCATGATCCACGTTTCACGTCTTTCGGCACGCGCCGCGCGTGACGGTGGTCGCTGATCCGGGGGCCGCTATTTATTTCGGGCGCGGCGAGGGGAGGATGGGGGCTCGGCTGGAGTATCGGCTTTGCCGGACGCGAGTGTTCCTAAGCATCCTTCGCGAGTCTCTCGCCGGATCAACCGGCTAAGAGGTGATCACGGTTGTTCTAGCGATTGGTAATATCTTCCACACCCGTTCTTGTCTCCCAGCCCCGCCTGCAGCCGGTATGTATTATAAACTGGTTCCGGTTTTCGTCTTCTCCCAATAGTCTTGCTTCTCCCGCCCTGAAGGAATTGTTAGACTCGTCGCAATTGGGAGCGTCAGAGGAGCTCACCGATTTCCATTTGACTAGCATTTTGATCAGGATCATACACTCCTCGGTACGCCCCCGCGACCCGGCACGTCACTCGATGAAAACGCTCTTGGATAGCCCGTTGCTCTCGGCGCTGACCGGCGCTTTAACCGGCGGCATCCTAACGCTGCTCGCGACGTGGTGGACGCTTTCAACTGGATTTAAGAATCAGCGCAAGATTCTGGAGGATGAGCAACGCGAGAGGCAGCGGGGTGCTGGCTGGGCTCTCATTGCAGAGATGAGCGACAACTTAGCTAGGTTGAAAACGCTTTCTCAGTTGGCGCATTCCGAAGCGCCTGTGGCTCACATGCTTCGCGATTTGAAACTCCATCGACACAGTTTCGATACGCAGTTACCTTTACTCGCTTTGTGTCTCGGCATGGACGAACTGCACGCAGTCACGGCTGTTTATTCTGGTGTGGGCATTCTCTTCGCCCTTCTTCTGGGAAAATGGGAGCATGTTCCTTATCCGCAAACGTGTTCGAAGACAGATGTTGGGTCGCTCGATTTTACGGCAGGGGAATTCGAAACCGCTCTGCGAACTATCGCGAGACCCCTGTTGACCGATAAGGAAAGAAAGGCAGCCGGACTTGATTTGTGATCTGCGAGGCGAACCGTGGAGCCGGGGCCTTCGGGCTTCGGCCCCATCTTTCTTTCGGGCGCAGCGAGGGGGAGGATCAAGGCAAGAGGCGGATTGTGCTCGCGCAAGAACAGAAGCGTGCGGCTTGGTCGCTTGCGATCGGGGCAGTTCTAGCAGGCGCAGTTTATTTGCAAGGGATGATCGAAGCTCGGCGTACGGACGCCAACCTTCAAATTCTGGTCACAGCTTGCGCGAAATCGCCGACCGATAAGGGCATGCCTGATATCCGTCGAGCGCCCGGTGCGCGACGCATACGATCTTGAGATGACCGAGCGTAGCGACACTCGATTTCACGCCATCGTCGTTTTTCTAATCTTCTGCGTGCCAATACTGTGGTATTTCCTGCTGGGCCGAATTCGAGAACTGAGCGCAGCCATCGGGGGCCGGGATCAACACTAAATCATCTGTCACCCGTCTCCTGCCGGATTATCCAAACACTCAGCGGCTTTATTCCGGCGCGCCTGTAGGTCAACTGGACGGAGCATCGGACTTCGGATCCGAGGGTTGGGGTTCACCATGTTGTTTGCGGTGGGCTGAGCTCTATCGTGCGCGACAGCTCGACGGCGATCGTGGATGAAGCTGCTCTCGCGTTTCATGTCCAACGAATCGTGGCGTGAGATTTCCTTCGCCAAGCCTCAGGACAGGCTTTCGCTGCACCTAAACATTCACGGTTCCGATGGACCCGCCACGCGGGACGAAGGTCTGTAGCAACCTTGTGGCAGAGAGGAAAGCAGGCGGAATTCGGGGTCCCTCGGCTTCGCGGCGCTCACCTCGGGATGACAGTCAGTTGGCGGCGGGCTCGTCGGGCGGCCGCTTCGCTCATCTCGGGATGACGAAAATCCATTGCGAGTCTCATGGCAGGAGTGGAGAACCTAACCTGAGCGGCCGGATACATGGGTAACACTTTAGACCGGCAACATAGGTAACACTTTTCGCCGGTTTGGGTTCGGGGAGGAGCGCGAGGGGGGCTGCCCCCCTCGCCGCTGTGGCGCGCTTGCGAATCATGCGGGTTCTCGACGTTTGAGTTTGAGCGTGAGGCCGTCGATGATGCCCAGTGGGACCGGCCCGAAATAGACTGCGGCATCGCCGCGGTCATTTTCTTGCAGACCGATTACTTCACTGATCAAAGCCTCGGCAATGAAGACCGGTTCGCCTTGCCATTTGATCTCGCCGCGGTTACGGACCCGGCGCAGCTCGAAGTCGGCGGGATAGTGCGGGTCTTCGAGCTTGGCCGGATAGCGCCGCGGCGAGGAGGCATAGTGGCCTGCGGGCGGGGTCTGGCCCAACGCTTCGTGCGGGCGCTCATGATTGAATTCTTGGCGGAACCGGTCGAAGCGCTGTTGCTGTTGATGCAGGTTGGTGGCCGGCGGACTGGCGGTCTCAGCCTTGAGCGTTTTGTGCATCCGTTCATGCCGGCCGTTCTGTTGCGGCCGGCCGGGCGCGATCCGCTGCGGAGTGATCCCGAGCTTTATCCACCAAGCGGACAAGCGGCTTAGTCCGCCCGCGCCGACCGAAGCGAAGGGCGCGCCATTGTCGGAACGGATCACGCGCGGGAGCCCATACTCTTTGAAGATCCGTTCGAACTGGCTGCGACAGCCCTGGTAATCAGGTGGAGTTACGATCGTGGCACACAGCAGATAGCGGCTGAACCCGTCGGTCGCGGTCAGCGGATCACAACGCGCTCCGTCCGCAGTGCGGAACCAGCCTTTGAAGTCCACGCCCCAAATGTCGTTGGCGCCCACGGGCGCCGCCAGCCGCGCGCTCGGAGTGGCGCGTGGGCGCCGCTGGCGTCGGGCGGTCAAGCCGTGGCGGCGCAGCAACTCCCCGATGGTGCTGTGCGCGGGCCACTGCTGCGCGGGCGCGTGGCGCTGTAAGATCGTGCGCAGTTTCTTCGGGCCCCAGCTCCGATGCGCGCGGCGCAGGCCCAGGATCGCCTCCGCTTGCGCCTGGCTCAGCGCCCACGGCACCCGCTGCGGCGCGCGCGAGCGGTCCACCAAGCCCGCCGGTCCCTGCGCCTGATAGCGGCGCAGGAACTTGTATCCGGTCTTGCGGCTCACGCCGAACTCTTCGCACACTTCGCTCATGCTGAGCTCGTCTGCCAGCACCGCCGCGATAAACTGCATCCGCTTGTCCATGGGACAGATCTCCTGCCACGGCATCTCATCCACCTCCTGCCGTGACTGTATAATCTGTTACCCATGTTGCCGGTCCATTCTGTTACCCATCCTGCCGGTCCGTACCACCCCCGGCCCCTTCCCGATACGGGAAGGGGTGACGGGCGGATTTCGGTCATCGAGGTGGAAGATCACGGCCTCGGGGTGGTCGCCTTCATGACGATTACCGGGGACTTCCTGGCCGCGCGGAGCGCCTGCGACGGTTGTTCTTTAGTTCGTGGACCTTGACGATGTGCATCGGGGGGTAAATGCTTGGTAGCGTATCCGTTTGAAAAATCGCTTCGCGTTGATCCTTCGCCTGCGGCTCAGGATGACAAAAAAGCCGCTCCTCTTGTGATTCCCGCGCGCGGGTCTGGCGTGCGCGGGCAGACTTTTGCGCGCCGGGCAAAACAGACGCGCGAGAATGAGGTGGCAAGGAATCGAGCAGAAGCAGAATCGTCGCTATGATCTGCAAGACTCAATAGCATGGGAATATAGCATAGGAATCTACGTGGGAATATATGGCAGGAATGCGGTCGGGAAAGCCTTGGACTGCCGATCGCCTTAAGTCGGAGTAGATCGGCTCTGCGGCAGAGTGGGCGCCGACGCGCGATCGGGCGCGATCGATTTTAGAGCTCGACTAGATTTCCGCGCGGATGTTGCGATCTTCGGGGCCGGTCACTTGCCGTGGCAGCGCTTGTACTTCTTGCCCGACCCGCAGGGACACGGATCATTGCGGCCGACCTTCTCGCCCTCGCGCTTGACGGGCGCCGCCGCGGCGGCTTCGGTCTGGCCGCCGTGACTCATCGTTACGGGCGCCCGGTGCTGCTGGGCCTCCATCTGCTGCACGTCCTGCTGGCGCGTGACCTGCACCGCGAAGACCTTCTCGACCACGTCCTGCTGCATCGTGGCCATCAGCGCGCCGAACATCGTGAACCCCTCCTTCTGATACTCGGTGAGCGGGTTCACCTGCGCGTAGCCGCGCAGGCCGATGCCCTCCTTGAGATGGTCCATCGCCAGCAGGTGATCCTTCCACAACGAGTCGAGGGTCTGGAGCGAAACGAGCTTCTCGATCTGGCGCATCACGGGCGGAGTGAATTCCACCTCGCGGTCGTCATAGAGCTTGCGCACCCGTTCCAGCGCGAGTTCGGTAAAGTCAGCCGGGGTTTGGGGTGCGGAGCCGTTGTCACGGAATTCGAAGCGGAACTTGAACTGCTTGTAGAAGGCGTCTTCGATCGCCTTCCAGTCCCACTCGGCGGGCTCGAGCTCGCGATCGCAATGCGCCGCGACAATCCCCTCGGCGACCTCCTCGCACATCTCGAGGATATCGTCCTTGAGCGGCGTGTCGCCGAGCAGCTCGCGGCGGCGATGGTAAACCACCTCGCGCTGCTTGTTCATCACGTCGTCGTATTCGAGCAGATGCTTGCGGATGTCGAAGTTGTGGGCCTCGACCTTCTTCTGCGCATTCTCGATCGCGCGGCTGACCCATCGATGCTCGATCGGCACGCCGTCTTCCATTCCGATACGGCCCATCAGGTTCTTCAGCCGGTCGGCGCCGAAAATCCTGAGCAGGTCGTCTTCGAGCGACATGAAAAAGCGCGAGCTGCCCGGATCGCCCTGACGACCGGAACGGCCGCGCAGTTGATTGTCGATGCGCCGCGACTCGTGACGCTCGGTGCCCAGGATGTGCAAACCGCCGGCTTTGAGCACCAACTCGCGCTCTTCGGCGCGCTGCGCGACGAATTTCTGGAGTGCGGCCTGGTAGTTGGGATCGGTCGGGTCCCTGGTGCCCGATTCCGCCGCGGCCATGAACTCGGCGTTGCCGCCCAGCACGATATCAGTACCGCGGCCGGCCATGTTGGTCGAAATCGTCACCGCCTGATGGCGGCCGGCCTGGGCCACGATCTCGGCCTCACGCTCGTGGTTCTTGGCGTTGAGCACATGATGGCGGACGCCGGTCTTGCGCAGCAGGTTAGAGACCCGCTCCGACTTTTCGATCGAGACGGTGCCCACCAGCACCGGCTGCCCGCGCTCGTGACAGTCCTTGATCTCCTCGATCACCGCGTCGAACTTTTCGGCCTCGCTCTTGAACACCATGTCGTGATTGTCGATTCGGATCATCGGCATGTTGGTCGGAATCACGACTACCTGGAGGTTGTAGATCTGCTGGAACTCGACGGCTTCGGTGTCGGCCGTGCCGGTCATGCCGGCCAGCTTCTTGTACATGCGAAAGTAGTTCTGGAACGTGATCGTGGCCAGGGTCTGGTTCTCGGACTCGATCTTGACGTTCTCTTTGGCCTCGATCGCCTGATGGAGGCCGTCGCTCCAGCGCCGCCCCGGCATCAGGCGGCCCGTGAACTCGTCGACAATCACGACCTCGCCGTCCTTGACCACGTACTCAACGTCGCGTTTGTACAAGCTGTGCGCGCGCAGCGCCTGGTTGACGTGATGGAGCATCATGATGTTGCGCGGGTCGTAGAGGTTCTCGACTCCAAGCAGTTTTTCGGCCCGCGTGACGCCCTCCTCGGTCAGCGCCACGGTGCGCAGCTTTTCATCGACGGTGAAATCTTCCTCGTTGCGCAGGCGCGGGACGATGCGATCGACCACGTAGTAGGTGTCGGTGGACTCCTCGGACGCGCCCGAGATGATCAGCGGCGTGCGCGCCTCGTCGATCAGGATCGAATCGACCTCGTCCACGATCGCGAAATTGTGGGCGCGCTGCACGTAGTCGTTCAGGTTGAACTTCATGTTGTCGCGCAGGTAGTCGAACCCGAACTCGTTGTTCTGGCCGTGAGTGATGTCGCAGTTGTAGGAGACTTGGCGCTCCTGATCGGTCAGGCCGTGGACGACCACGCCGACGCTCAGCCCGAGGAACTTGTAGATGAGGCCCATCCATTCGGAGTCGCGCCGGGCCAGGTAGTCGTTGACCGTCACCACGTGCACGCCACGCCCGGACAGCGCGTTGAGCACCGCGGGCAGCGTCGCGGCCAGGGTCTTGCCCTCGCCGGTTTTCATCTCGGCGATCTTGCCCTGATGCAGCACCATGCCGCCGATTAGCTGCACGTCGAAATGGCGCTGGCCGATTGCGCGCCGGGAGGCCTCGCGCACTACGGCGAAGACCTCGGGCAGGACGTCATCCAGCGCGCTCGTGCGCTCCTCGAGGTCCTCGATCGCGCTGATGCGCTCCTTCCACTCCGCGATTTTCGCGCGCAGCTCGTCGTCGCTTTGGGCCTGGGTTTCGGCTTCGGACTCGTTGATCCGCTCGACATCGGACTGCATGCGCTTGATGTCGCGGTCGTTCTTCGAGCCGAAGAATCTTGCGGGCGACAAATGAAACGGCTGATCCCATATTTTATCGATTTAAGTCTAGCGCAGTACGCGCGCCTTTTCAGCGTTCGATCCTGACGGCTGATTCGACCTGCGGGCCGAGAAAAAGCCGGCCGACGCGCACGAAGCGGTCGGGCGACTCGGTTACAAAAAAACTCTGCGTGCCGCGGCCCGCCTTGCGCCGCAACCGCTCCGCCGTCAGGCGCTCGCGCACCGCGGACGCGGTGGTCCCGGCGGAGTCCACAATCCGCACGCCGTCGCCCAGCACCCGCTGGATCACTTTCGTCAGCAGCGGGTAATGGGTGCATCCCAGCAGCAGCGTATCGATTCCGCTGCTCTTCAGACTGCCGAGATAGTGCGCGACGATCTGCGCCGCGATCGCATTGTCGAGATAGCCTTCCTCGACCAGCGGCACCAGCAGCGGGCAGGCGCGGGTGTAGATTTCGGCCCGTGGGCGGAAGCGGCGGATGGTCGCGGTATAGGCGCCCGAGGCGATCGTCGCCTCGGTACCGATTACGCCGATCTTGCCGGTGCGCGAAAGTTTCGCCGCGGCACGCGCGCCCGGCTCGATCACGCCGACTACCGGCACCGTGGTCCCACGCGCGATTTCCTCCAGCGCGACCGCGCTCGAGGTGTTGCACGCTACCACCAGCATCTTGATTCCCTTGGCGAGCAGGAACTCGGTGTTCTCGCGCGAGTAGCGCACGATCACCTCGGCCGACTTGGTGCCGTAGGGCAGCCGCGCCGTGTCGCCGAGGTAGATAAAGTCCTCGTTGGGCATCAACTCGACCAGCGCCTTGAGCACCGTCAGGCCGCCGATCCCTGAATCGAAGACGCCGATCGCACGCGCCGACATCGTCGCGCCGGCGCGTGACGGAGCCGCGCGCCGCCCGCGATGATTCGATGATACGGCCGTCGATTTGCCTTCGCTCATTTCCATCGCGCCAAACAGTTCAGCATAGACGATAGGCGCGCGGCGCGGTAGGCGAGGGCCGCGAGGCGATGGTCGGATCTTGTGGTCAGTGGCGCGATGCTGCGTAGATCGAGTCCCACAAATCGCAATTGTGCTGCTTGCGGAAATCCTGTGATGCCGCGGTGTTGTCAGCCAGCGAGAGTACGTGATCGCTACCGGTCTGGTAGGCCAGCCAATTCGGCAGGTTCGCCGTAGCGCCCTGGTTCGGATTGAGCGTGGTCGCGAAATTGGTCCAGTACCCGATGATGCGATCGGAGAGCGCGCGATGCGCGCGCGTGTCGTCGCTCGAAAAAATGAAATTACCGAATACGTACGGCAGCTCCACCGCATGGGGATCCTGCCAGGTGAAGCCCGGAATTTTGGGGAACGATGCCGCGGCGTCGGCCTGACGGAACTCGTACTGGTAAGTCGGCACGCGCGCTGCGAGCGCCTGCACCGCGCGCGAGCCGGAGCACGCCCAGCCGCTGTCGGTCAGGATCGCCGACCACGCGTCGAGCGGCGAGTTGTAGCTGTTTGCAGGGTAGGTCTTGAGCACCTGGGGTGCGCCGTCGCCGAAGAGGTACGACACGCGGTCTGCGTAACCGTCGGCATCGAAGGGATTGGTCTTGTCGACCGGTCCGCCGCGAATCAGCGCCGCCAGAAAGAGTTGCGACTCGGTCTGGTTGGTGCCGTTGAGAATTGGCACCTGGGTGTACTGACCCGACGGAAACGCGCCGGCGGCTGTTTGCGTCAGCGTCACTCCGTCGAGCACCGGCGCCCATCGCAGATCGAGCGTGCCTCGCTGCGGCCGGCTTTTCGCCAGCAGCGCCTCAACCGACAACGATCGGAGGCACTTGATCTGATCGGCCTCCTTGCCGCATCCCACGTCCGCGACATATTGATCGCCGCGCTTCTCGGCCGCGGCCAGAGTCGGAATATCAAACAGCCCGGTGCCGATTCCGATCGTGCTCTCGCCGATTGCGGCGCGGAACAAGCCCTTGCTCTTGGGCGAGAGCAGATGGTCCGCGACCGAATGCGCGCCGGCCGACTCACCCGCAATCGTAACCTTGCCCGGATCGCCGCCGAAGCTCGCTATATTGCGCTGCACCCACTGGAGCGCGGCCTGCTGATCCTCGAATCCGTAATTGCCGGAAACCTGATTCGCCTTGCTCAACGCGGAGCTGGCCAGAAATCCGAAGACGTTGAGGCGGTAGTTGATCGTGACGACGATCACGTTGCCCTGCTGCGCGAGCCGGGCGCCGTTATAAAGTCGCGAGGAGCCGCTGCCGTAGTAGAAGCCGCCGCCATGAATCCAGAAAAACACCGGCCGCGGTCCCGCGATTTTTGCGGGCGTGTAGATATTGAGGTACAGGCAGTCCTCGTTGTCGCTGGGCATCCCCCCCAACGGCTGGGGTAATTGCGGGCAACTGCTTTTGGTCCCGGTCGCATCGAGCACGCCGGCCCATGGCGGAGCTGGGCTCGGCGGAGCGAACCGCAGCTCTCCTACCGGCGGCGCCGCGAACGGGATACCGAGAAACTCCCGATGGTCGGAGAAGGCAGAGCCCCTCACGTCGCCGTTGTCCGTATGAACCACCGGATTCGACGCGGCGCTCTCCGCCGCGTAGGTCGACGCCGTCCATACGCAGAGCGACACCAGCGCGAGGACGAGGCTCACCGCGCCCATCGATGCAGACTTCAATTGGATATTTCCGCTCAGCCGCGACTTCCGATCAGTGTCATCATTTATGGCGGCACCGGTGTGGAGGGCGGGCCTCCCAGCGGCGGCACATTCACTGGCGTGCCCTTGTAGCATCCCACCGTGTACGGATAATCGGGCGTCGCGGTGTAGTGGTACATCTGCTGCGCAACGCCATCCCAGACGATTTCGGAGACGTGGCCGTGACACTCGTCGAGGTCCTCGGTGGTCAGCGTCTGGCCGTTCTCCACCGGACCGTAGATGCCGAACCCGTCGAATGCGTAGCCCAACAGCGTGTTGCCGAGCGAATCGGTTACGCCGAGCTTCAAAAGATTGTTGTTGAAGTTGTGGTAGTGATAAACGTCGCTGCTCTGCGGATGGCCGCCGTAGGTGTCCTGCAGCTCGTGCGCCGGGGCGTCGCGCAACTCCGCGTCGAGACCGTTGAAGAGCGCCACCCCGGTCAGCGCGATTCCCACCTGTCCGCCCTCGCAGGTATCCGCGCCTGACAATACCGGGTCCTTGGGCAGCGAGAACAAGACCGTCTGCGCCTTGATCGAATTGGGATTGTGATCGTACTGATAGGCGGGATCGCTGTGCTGGATCGGGAAAATGCCGGTCGTATGGGGCGGCAGATCATTGGCCTTCACCAGCCGCAGATCGCCGCTGATCTCGAACGACACTGAAGCGGTCGGCCACTTCACGCTGCCTTCCACGGAAATCTTCTTCGACGGATCCCAGAAGTCGCCCTCGATCCATGGTCCGTCGGCGAACGCGCCGCCGCCACCGGCCGGCAGATCCGAGCACAGGTAGATGTAGCCCACGCTCGGGGTCGTGTAGCTGATCTTCCCGTCGCCGAGAGGCAGCAGCGTCGGCATCGGGCTGGGGGTCGCCGTGGGTTTGGGCGTGGGCGTGGGTTTCGGGGTCGGCGTGGGCTTCGGAGTGGGCGTCGGTTTTTTGGTCGGCGTCGGGGTGCGCGTCGGCTTGGCCGTCGGCGTCGGTTTCGGGGTGGGCGAACCCGACGCTTTTGGAGCGGGAGTGCCGATCGTGATCTGCGAGCCGGATGCTGTCTGGCCTGCCGCGCGGCCGCAGAGCAGCAACAGCGCCGCGAGCACGATCAAGGCACGCCCCGACCCTCGGACGCTACTTTTCCCAGAAACCCCGGCCATCTGAGCACTCAAGCGACTCGCGGAAATTTACCATCGATAGTCCGGATCGTCAAAGCCGGCGCAGCTCAGTTGTTCCAGTGCAGAACAATGACATGCCCCGTCTTGGTGATCCTGACACAATCAACGTCCGCACGGGCAAAGTCCGGATTGCATAGCGGCTTGTCGATCGAGGGGCAGCGGTACAAGTTCGGCTCAAGCTGCTGGCACTGCGAAATGTCGAAGTTCATCTCGACTCGCTCTGCGGCGGCTTGCGCTGGCGTCGGCGGAGTCGAAGCGCATCCAGCCTGAATCGCCAGCGACACCAACCCGAGCGCCACTGACGCCCGGACGGTCCGGCGAACCATCGCTCGCACTCCCAAGGCTTCCACTCCAGGACTAGTAGTCTGCATCAAGCTTTCTCCAAACTGGATCCGTGGCGCGTGAGCATTCTAGCCTTGAGCGCGAGCATGTGCCGTCTATTGGGACGGTCGGGCTACTGACCAGTAGCCGCTGGCGGAGAACGAGGCCAAGCCGGAAGCGGCCGTGCCGGTGACCGAGCAGGACCAGGTGCCCGAGGCCGTCGCGGCGCCCGAAGTTCCTGCTGCGAACGTGCCGGTGAACGTGCAAGCCGCACCCGACCCACCGATGGTGAAGCTTCCGGTCCCACTGCTGTCATTGACGGTGCCGCTGGCGGCGATGCTGTTACCCGCCGCGCCCGTCACGCCAATCGTTGCGGTGATCGTGGTGCCCGAGACGCTCACGGAGAGCGTGCCGCTCAGCGGGGCCGATACGGTGTTCGGACAGCCTGCAATGGTTACGAACTCGTTGCCGCTGAACGAGCCGGCATAGGCGCCGTCGAGCGGCTGCACGGCTTCATCGAACGAAGTGTTTGCCAGGCTGACGGCATTGAAGGAATTCAGCAGCGTGGCGCCCTGCGTGTTGCTGATGACGTTGCCGAGCTGGCCGCTGGCCGCCACGTTGAAGCTCTTGATCGAGCTGGCCACCGACTCGAGGTCCTGAGTGCTGGTCTGCGCCAGCGCGACCCCGATGCCGACCAGTTGGCTGGCCGGGCCGAGGTTGGAATATACCAGCGCCTGACCCGGCACCATCATGGAATTTACCACCGAATTAGCCTGCGGACTGACGGCTTGCGCCAGCAGACTCAACGCCGCCGCGCCCCCACCGTTGATAATTCCGGCGGCTGCGGCCGCCGCCCCGGGTTGCTGGCAGGCCGGCGAGGTCTCCGAGTCCTGGAACAGGTTCGCGATATCGGCGGCGAACGCCGCGGCGTTGCCCGCCTTGTTGTCGCTCAGCGCTGTGGCTGCTTCCTGCGCCAGGCATCCGGCGCTGCTCTGATCGCCGATCGTGCGACCGTGATGCGCGGCCGTCGCTTGCGATCCGCCGCCGTTGGCCACCGTCTGCAGGGTGCTGAGCAGTTGGTCATCGGCGGTCAGCAGTTGGGCGGTGCCGACGGTCACGTTGACGCCGCCCACGCTGCCCAGTTGAACTCCGGTGGCGCTGTTGTTGAGCACCCCGCCGAGCAGCGCCAGCACCGCGCCCGACTGACTCGCGATCGAGCTCAGCGAACTCTCCAGTCCCGCAGTGCCCAGTTGCGTGCCTTGCACGTTGGTTTCCAGTTGCGTGGCAAAGCTCTGCTCCTGCTGCAGGAAGGCGCTCACCACCGTGCCGGTCGCCAGGCCACTGGTGGTCGCGGGCAGACTGATCTTGAGCGGCGGCGATTTCGCGCTCAAGTTGCCCGACGGCAGCAACTCCTGCACGCTGACCGTGGCACTGCCCGCCACCAGCTCGCCGCTGCTGGGATCGATCACGGGCGGGACCACGGCGGCGATCAGGGCCCCGTTGTTCTGCCCGGCCGCCTCCGGCAGCACCAAGCCCTTTTTGCCCGAGGCCAGCTTCTCGGTGAAACTGACCAGCACCGGTGCGGTCGACGCATAGCCCGAGACCTTGAACGTCACCTGCCCGAGCGCCGCCTGCGACTTGGAGCTGATCGAGAGCACCGTGGGAGCGAGCCCGGTACCGGAGAGGCTGGTGGTTACTTTCGGGCCGTTGGTGGTGATGGTCAAAGTGCCCGTGCGCGTGCCCGAATGCTTGGGGCTGAACATGATCGAGACGTAGCAACTTGAACCGGCGGCGAGTTGCTCGCCGATGCAGCCGTTGTTCTGGATAAAATCGCCGCTGACGGCGACGTTAGTGATAGTCAGCACCTTCAGCGTGGTGTTGGTCAGGGTGCCCTGCAGCGGAGCGCTCGCGGAATCGAGCGGCTGCTTGGCGAATTTGAACGCTTTGATCGTGGGAGGCTTGCTCTGCACTTTCGCGCTCGTCCAAGTCAAGCCATCCGGGGCGGCGGCCGCGGGCGGGCAGACGATCGCGATCGGCGTCGGCGTTGGACCACCAACCGGCGTCGGAGTTGAAGCCGAGGCGGGAGTTGGGGTCGGCGCAGTCCCGCCGGATGTGGGCGCTGGGCTGGGCGCAGTCCCCACGGATGACAAGGCTGATTGGAGTGGCGTGACGACCGGTTCGGCCAGGCCCAGGATCTCGCTCAGGCTGTTGCCAAATTCATTGGCCACAAAAACGTTGCCAGATCCGTCCAACGCTATCGAGCCAGGGAAGCTGAGAGCCGCGCCCGCCGCGACAAAGTTGAAGCCGGTGCGGTAGCCGCTCGCCGCGCTCAGTTCGCTCACGCTGCCGGTTTCCCCGATGCCACCATAATCATTCGCCGCAAAGATGTTGCCGGATCCGTCCAGCGCTATCGAGTTGGGCTCGTTGAACGCCGCACCCGCGGGGACGAAGTTGAGGCCCGTGCCGTAACTGCTCGCGGCGGTCAGCTCGCTCACGCCGCTTCCCTGATTGGTCACAAAGACGTTGGCGGATCCGTCCAGGACTATCGACGTGGGGTTGACGAATGCCGCGCCCGAGGGGGCAAAGCTGAGGCCGGTAGCGTAACCGCTCGCCGCGGTCAGCTCGCTCACGCCGCCGTCGAGATTCGCCACAAAGACGTTGGCGGATTGGTCCAGCGCTAGCGCGTAAGAATAGTCGAATGCCGCGCCCGCGGGGTCGAAGTTGAGCCCGGTAGCGTAGCCGCTCGCGGCGGTCAGCTCGCTCACGCTGTCGCTGGTATTCGCCACAAAGACGTTGCCGGATCCGTCCAGGGCTATCGAGGTGGGGTTGCCGAATGCCGCACCCGCGGGGTCGAAGCTGAGCCCGGTGCGGTAACCGCTCGTCGCGGTCAACTCGCTCACACTGCCGGGTGAGGAGAAATTTGCCACAAAGACGTTGGCGGATCCGTCCAGCGCTATCGAGTAAGGAGTGTCAAACGCCGCGCCCGCGGGGGCGAAGTTGAGGCCCGTGGCATAACCGCTCGCCGCGGTCAGCTCGCTCACGCTTTCGCCACCGATATTCACCACAAAGACGTTGCCGGAGCCGTCCACAGCTATCGACAGAGGAGAGTTGAACGCCGCGGCCGAGGGCGCGAAGTTCAGCGCCATCTCCCATCCGTCGGGCGCCGCGGTCAGTGGCGGGCTGAACGGCGTACTCGCCGCCGCCAATCCGTACAGCGCGCTGACGTTATTCGCCGGGTTGGTCACTATCAGGCGCGCCGCCCCTATCGTGTCATTGGGTGTTGGCGTTCCCGAGCATGAACTGCTGAAGTTCAGTCCGGGGGTCGCATCGCATAGAAGCTGCGCGCACGCGCTCGATGACGAACCGGAACTCTCAATGCATCCGGCGAGGATGTTGGCCAGCGTGTCCAGCCGTTCGAGCCCGTCGCAGTTCGCCAGCGCTGCCAGGTTGCACGCTGCGCCAGTCGGCAGGAAGCTCGACGGATTGCCGCTCACCGCAAAGGTGCTCGCGTTCACGTCCGCCAGATTGGCGAAGCCGATGTACGCGTTCTGCAGCCCGACCGCGTTGGTCGCGGGCGCGCCGATAGTACGTCCGCTCGCATCGAAGAACTGCGTCAGCGCCCACGCGGCTGCCGCGGTGGTCAGCTCATTGACAGTGACAGTGGTCGAAGTCGAGAGGCTGTTGCACGGACCCAGCGCCGCCATCAGGCTGATCGCCGAATTGGCGCCCGCTCCTGCATTGCCTCCGCTCGCGATGATATAGGTCTCTGGATTTGCCGCCGGGCAGGTGTACGAGACGGCATATGTCCCGTTGGCGGCGGTCGTGGTTGTCCCGATCACAGTCGCGCCCGCGCCATAGCCGGTGGCGCCTGCCGCATAAAGCGTGACCGTGGAACCGGAAATCGGTAGCGCCGATCCGCTCACGACCGTTCCCGTGAGACCAGAATTCTGCGATAGAGCGGGCGCGGCGAGAATCGCGATCGTTAAGGCCAGAGCCAGTGCTCCGGCTTTTGGCCCGGACAGTATTGTGTATCGTCTAAACATCAGCTCCCACGAAACCGCCGGACGCGCCGCGCAGCTTCCAGTCCCTTGGGGATTGTATCATCATTAACACCGGAGTGACGCGGCGATCTTCTAGGCGCGATCCTGCATCGCGTCGCGAGATTCGGCGTATGCCCGATCGGCGCGCATTCGCTCTCCGACATTATGAAAATCCGGGATAGCTGGGAACAGAGAATTTGGGCGCGACGGGTGAGGCGCGATCGGGTTCAGACGCTCGCGATCGTGGTCGTAGTGGTTCTGCTGCTTTCGATTCGCGTCGAGGCCCAATGGAGCGGCCGTGACGGTTGGGTCGAGGAACCCGCCGCCAAGTCGCTCAACGTGGAAGGAGACCCGGGGCACTCCTACCTGGATTCCGCGTCCGTGCATCGTGGCGATGACGGACTGATCTACTTCAACGAAAGCTCCAACGTGTCGCGGCCCGAAGAAATAGGCAAAGTGGGTTTAATGAAAGATGCCTATGATTGTGCGCGGAATATCAAATACATGTGCGTAGAACTCGGAGACTGGCGCAACGATTTGAAAAGCACGGTCAGGACCGACGACGACCCGGCTTTGCCGGTCTATCGCAAGTACCTGTGCGGCGACGCGGATCCTGCCGAAGACCCTTCGAAAACCAGCGATCGCTGATGGCTAGGCCGCAGCCTGGATCTGGGACGGCAGTTCGGGCCGCGACGACGCGCGCGCGAGCAGGGCCAGGTAGCCGTCGCGCTGGATTTCCATCCGTGGGCCATAGCCCTTCGCGAGCATCAGCTTGTGCGCCTTCGACAAACTGTAGCAAGGGACAAACAACAGCAGATGGTGCTCGAGGTGGAAGTTCACGAAGTACGGAGCGATGAATGCGCGCGCGAACCAATTCGCGTAGGTCGTGCGGGAATTGCGTAACAGGTCGTTATTGTCGGACACCATCGCATGCTCGCCGATACTTCGGATGCGAGCGATCAGCGGCTCGAAGGTCATGAACGGCATGACCCATAACGCCGGATAGAGCCACCATCGGCCGCACACGGCCAGGACTACGAAGAGGATCGCATTTGCGATGATGGGAGGGCCTAACCTGTGCCATCCCTTTCCGAGCCGTTGCTGCCACGGTAGATCGGCGCGCCCGAGCGCGAACTTGATCAGGGCCTTGCGCTGTTTGTAGGCGGTCTGTCCGCTCAGATCGCGAATCACCTTGCGCATAAAACTCGCGCGCGTGATCGGAAACGGCGCGGACAGGCCGAGATCGGGATCGTTCTTCTGCTGGGTAAAGCGATGATGAAGACCGACGTGATAGGGGCGATAGAGGTACATGTCGGCGATCACGGGATATCCGGTCAGCCAGGTTCCTGCGAAATCGTTCATCCGCTGGTTGTTGAACAGCAGCCCGTGCGCGGCGTCATGCATCAGGATGCCGAAGCCGAGCTGGCGCGCGCCGATGATGCAGAGCGCAAGGACGAAGGTCAGCGGGTTCGGCCACCAGACGAACATCGCCATGGCCGCGAAGACCACACCCCAGGCATGGAGAATCATCAAGGCTCCGCGCCAGTCGGACTTGCGCTTGAGCATCAGGATTTCGTCGGAACTGAAAATGCTGCGCGCTTGAAACATGCGTCAAACTTCCAAATCTTCCCGGCCGCAATCTTCCCGGGTTGCCGCGGGAGGTATCGGGGTCATGCCGTTACGTGCCAGAATGTAACAGGATATGGCGGCTGTTGCAAACTCCAGTTATGAAGTGCCGCGCGGCCTGACGGCGCGGGCGCTGGTCCTCGACTTCCTGTCGATGCGGTCGCCGCGCGAAATCTCGGCGGCGGGCGTGCTGGCCGCGGGCGCCGCGCTGGGCTTCTCGGCGCAGAACATCCGGATGGCGCTGACCCGGCTGGTCGAGCAAAAGGCGGCGCTCAATACCGGGCGCGGCCGTTATCGGCTGAGCGCTTCGGGCGAGACGATGCGCCAGGAAGTGCGGAAGTGGCGGCAGGTCGGTGAGCTGACGCGGCCGTGGTCAGGCGACTGGATCGCCGTCCACGATGCGATCGTGCCGCGCAGCGATCGCGCGGCGCTGCGCCGGCACGAGCAGGCGATGCGCTTGCGCGGACTCCGCGAGTTCCTGCCCGGTCTCTGGATACGGCCGGCGAATCTGCGCGACCCGATCGCCGAACTGCGCGAGCAACTCCGCGCCCTCGGGCTTCATCCCAGCGCATTGGTCGTCGGTCTGAGCGGCCTGGACGCCACTGCCGGCGCGAAGGCGGCGAGTCTGTGGGATACCACCGCGATGCTCAAGTCTTACCAGACCTTGCACGAGTCGCTGATCGCGAGCCGGCGCAGACTCGATCGCATGCCGGTCGAGGCGGCTGCGGCCGAGAGCCTAACGCTGGGCCGCGAGGTGATCCGCCACATCAATCTCGACCCGCTGCTGCCGGAGCAACTGATGCCGCAGCGGCCGCTGCGCGACCTGGTGCGCGCGATGATCGAATACGACGCCGACGGCCGCAGGATCTGGCGGCAGTTCATGCGGCAGATTGAAGGGCCTCAATGACCCGGGTTTTCGTAGTCGTCGAACTTGAAACGTCGCGGACGTTTCAGCGGCGCTCGAACTGTTTAGCTCCATACAATATCGACCGCGCCTGATCGTCGAGCGGCTGCGCGGGCAGGTCGGCCATCACCGCCATGCCGCGTTTCACGGCCGGGCGCTCCGCAATCGCATCGAGCCAGCGCTTCAGATTGGGGCGACCCTCGAGTTGGTCCGGCTCGCGCCGAACTCCCGCGACCCACGGATAAGTCGCGATGTCGGCGATCGAGTAATCACCCGCAAGATAGGCGCTCTCGCCGAGCCGCCGATCGATTACATTCAACAGCCGGCGCGACTCATTGGTGTAGCGATCGATTGCGTACGGGATCTTCTCGGGAGCGGCCCGCATAAAATGGCCGCGCTGCCCGAACATCGGACCGACGTTCGCCATCTGGAACATCAGCCACTCGACTACTTTGTAGCGCGCACGGATTTCCGACGGCAGGAGCCGGCCGGTCTTCTCGCCCAGATACAGGAGGATCGCACCCGACTCGAAGAGTGAAAACGGCTTGCCGCCGGGCCCGTCGGAATCGACGATCGCGGGCATCCGGTTGTTGGGGCTGATCTTCAGAAACTCAGGCTTGAACTGATCGCCGGTGCGGATGTTGATCGGAACGATGCGGTATTCCAGCCCGGTCTCCTCCAGGAAAATCGTGATCTTGTGTCCGTTCGGTGTGGGCCAATAGTAAAGGTCAATCACTGTTGGATCCTCCTTGCGGTGCGCCGCTCAAGAACGTGCGCGGCTCATGCAGTATCGCCGTTACGGTCATTACACCGACGGCGTCCCCGATGCTATCGATACTGGGCTCTCGGCTGGTAAAGTCCAGGAGTATTGCATATGACGACACGGCGACTCTCCATACTTTCGCGCTCGATCGCGGGCAAAGTGGCGCTGGTCACCGGCGCCGCGAGCGGGATGGGGCGCGCGACCGCCTATCTCTTTGCCGACGAGGGAGCAAAGGTCGCCGTCCAGGACGTAAACGCTGCCGGCGTCGAAGCGGTAGTCAATGAGATTGCCGATGCCGGTGGCATCGCGGCTGGATTCGTCGCCGACCTCGCCGACGCGGCGGCGATTCCGCGGCTGGTCGATCAGGTCGCGGCGAAGTTTGCCGCCCTCGATATCCTGATCAACAACGCGGGCATCAGCCGGTCCGTACCGGTCGTCGCGCCGGACTACGAGGCCGCGTGGGAAGCCACGATCGCGGTGAACCTCGCCGCGCAAGTTCGCCTGATTCGCGCCGCCCTGCCGCATCTGCTGAAAAGCGGTTCGGGACGCATCGTCAATATCGCCTCGACCGAGGGGCTGGGTGCCACCGCCGGCGCCAGCCCTTATACGGCGAGCAAGCACGGCGTGGTCGGACTCACGCGCTCGCTGGCAGTCGAGCTGGGCGCGCAAGGTGTCACGGTGAATTGCGTCTGCCCCGGTCCCATCAACACCGGCATGACGGCGCCGATTCCCGATGACGCGAAACGCAAGTTCGCACGCCGCCGCGTCCCGTTGCGCCGTTATGGAGAGCCCGAAGAGGTCGCACAGGTGACGCTCTCGATCGTGCTGCCCGCATCCTCGTATCTCAACGGCGCGATCATCCCGGTGGACGGCGGATTGATCGTGCAGAACACGTGAAACGACGGCCGGCGAGTCCTGGCGTGCCTAATCGGCACTTGCTTGACAACCGCCGCTCTGATGCTAGCTTCCAGCAGGCGGCATCGAGCCGATGAGATAGCAGCTCAGGGCTTTGCAGACCCTACGACATAGTCGTACCTTGACAACCGATCACGCGGGGGGAATACCGACCATGAAGATGATCCGGGGAGCGGCGGTGACGCCCGCAGTGCTCACTCGTGGTTGGCGTATTACGCGTCACGTGCGTGGCTGCGGGCGTGGGAGCTGATGCTCGGGCGATACATAAAACTGTCCGGGTCAAGGGCCGGAGCACTGGCTCTGGCCCTCGCGATTGCGATTCTTGCGACCCCCTCGCTATCGTCCAGTGCTACTCTCAACGGCACGGTCGTGAGTGGATCGGCCACGAAGATATCCGGTTCCACCGTCACGCTGTACGCTGCAGGCACCACCGGTTATGGCGCGGGCGCCACTTCGATCGGGACCGCCACGACGGCCGCGGACGGCACCTATGCCGTCTCCTTCACTTGCCCGGGGAACAACCCGCAGACCTATATCACCGCGAGCGGAGGCAATGCCGGTAACGGCGTCAATAGCGCCATCGGGCTGATGGCGGCGCTGGGTCCGTGCAACAGCCTTTTGGCTACCACCACCGTCACGATCAACGAGCTTACGACCGCGGCAGCGGCGTGGGCGCTGGCGCAGTTCTTCGATGCGAGCGGGCATAGCATCGGCGCTCCATCGACTAACACGACTGGCCTGCAAAACGCATACGCCGGCGTAAGTAATCTGGCGGACATAAACGCGAGTACCTTTTCGGTGAGTGGCAATCCGTCGAGTTTTCTGCCCAGCGCCGCGGCATGTGAGTCGGGCTCAGCGGCGGCCAACTGCGACGGGCTGGACCGGCTGAATACGCTGGCCAATATCCTCGCGGCGTGCAACGAGAGCTCCGCATCGTCATCGAGCGCCTGCGCGCAGCTGATGTGCGATGCGACGCCCGGCGATACTTTCACGACCGTCTGTTCGGGAACGCCCGTGACCAGCGACACGATGGGGGCGGCGCACCTGATCGTTACCGACCCGGCGAATAACGTGAGCGCCCTCTACGGACTCTCTTCGTTTAGTACGCCGTTCGGTCCGGCGTTGGGAGCCTCGCCCGACGGATGGGAGGTCGCGCTGAATTTCGCCGCCGCTGGCGCATCGTTCAGCGATCCGTATCGCTAGCGCTGGACGGTTCCGGCAACGTTTTTGTGGCAAATCCGCTCGGCAGCGTGAGCGAGCTGACGGCGGCGAGCGGTTACGGACCGGGCCTCAACTTCGCCCCGGCAGGCGCGGCGTTGACGACCCCGTCTCGCTAGCGCTGGACGGCTCCGGCAACGTTTTTGTGGCAAACGGGGTGCCCTACAACAGCGTGAGCGAGCTGACGGCGGCGAGCGGTTATCGAACCGGGCTCAACTTTGCCCCGGGGGGCGTGGCGTTCGATGACCCCGACTCGTTGGCGCTGGACGGCTCCGGCAACGTTTTTGTCGCGAATGACCCCTACCCCGGCAGCGTGAGCGAGCTGACGGCGGCAAGTGGTTACGCTGCCGGCCTCAACTTTCTCCGACGGGCGCGATGTTTGAATATCCACAATCGCTGGCGCTGGACGGCTCCGGCAACGTTTTTGTGACGAACGAACTCGGCAACAGCGTGAGCGAGCTGATGGCGGACAGCGGCTACGCCACGGGCCTTAACTTCGCCCCGCGGGCGCAGCGTTCGACGATCCCGTCTCGCTGGCGCTGGACGGAACCGGCAACATCTTTGTGCCAATAGTGGCGGCAGCGTCAGCGAGCTGACGGCGGGCAGCGATTACAGCACGGGCCTCAACTTCGCTGCGGCGGGCGCGGCGTTCGACCAACCCCGTCATAGCGCTGGACGGCTCCGGCAACGTTTTTGTGACGAACGAGCTCGGCGACAGCGTGAGCGAGCTGACGGCAAACAGCGGATACGCTGCGGGCCTCAATTTCTCCGCGGCCGGTGCAGGGTTCGACGATCCTTTCCCGATCGCGCTGGACGGCTCGGGAAACGTCTTTGTGGCGAATCTCAGCGGCAACAGCGTGAGCGAGATCCTTGGTCTGGCCGCGCCGGTCGTTATGCCGCTCCAAGCCACCTGCCAAACCCACTCCAACGCCGACGCCGACTCCGACGCCGACACCAACTCCAACCCCAAGGACCCAACTCCCACGCCAACGCCGACCCCGACGCCGACGCCAACGTCAACACCGCCCGCGACG
>CAWESZ010000006.1:0-325000 GCA_963811865.1 uncultured delta proteobacterium
AAAGTCACCAACGACGGTCAGCTCGCAGATTTCAATCGTCGATTCGATACCGCGCGCCAACTCTGGTGACTGACGCTCGGCATCAAGAGGATTAGCATGCGATTATCCAAAGCGGGATTGCTGTGCATCGTCTTCAGCCTGCTCGCGCTCGCAATGATGAGCGTGACCGATCGCAGCCAAGCATTCGCCCTCGGCAACGAGAGCGTCCTCTTCAACTTTAACGCCGGCGGCACCGGAGACACCGGCTATTTCCCCCATTCCACCCTGATCCTGGATTCGGACGGCAATCTCTACGGCACGACTCCGAACGGCGGGACTCACGGCGAGGGGACGGTGTTCGAGCTGTCACCGCCCGCGACCAGCGGCGGAATGTGGACCGAGACAATTCTCTGGAACTTTGATAACAACGGCACCGACGGCTATATCCCCTGGACCTGGGGGCCCGGCTTGGTCCTGGATTCGCACGGCAATCTCTATGGTACCACTCAGGCCGGCGGCGCTTACGACGAGGGCACGGCGTGGGAGCTGTCGCCACCCGCGACCAGCGGGGGAATGTGGACCGAGACAATCATCTGGAACTTCGGCGATCCCCTCACTACCGACGGCATTGTTCCCACTTCCGGCCTGACCATGGATAAAAACGGCAATCTCTACGGCACGACGCTCGAAGGCCAGACTGCCAGCGGCGGCGGGTTAGACGGGACGGTGTTCGAGCTGTCACCGCCCTCGAGCCTCATGCCGGGGACTTGGACCGAGTCAATCCTCATGCAATTCGCCCAAGGTGGAAACCCGGACCGGTCCGTCAACGGCTTTTTCCCGTATGCCGGCGTGATCGGGGATGGGAGCGGTAATCTCTACGGCACGACTTCGGACGGCGGGACTAACGCTACCGGTACCGACCCCGGCGGGACGCTCTTCGAGCTGAGCACTTCCGGTGGCTACGCAGTCCTGTGGAACTTCGGCGGCACCTTCGGCCCCGACAGCGTCTACGACGGCGCCGATCCCGTGTCCGGCCTGCTCATGGATAAGCAGGGCAATCTCTACGGGACGACCAATTTAGGGCATTAATATACTTGACGGACCACGCACGGTCTGCTAGAAATGTAGCATGAAGATGCCGCGAACACTGCGAGAGGCGATAGTCTACTTCAGCAATCCCGACAACGCGCAGAGCGCGATGATCGAATTGCGCTGGCCCAGCGGCAAGGTTGCTTGCCCGATCTGCGATTCAGAGCGGGTGACGTATCTGGCGAATGCGCGCCGTTGGAAATGCTACGCGGGACACGACCGCGCGAAGTTTACGCTCAAGACCGGGACCCTCTTTGAGGATTCTCCGCTCGGACTCGACAAGTGGCTTCCGGCGATCTGGCTAATCGCCAACTGCAAGAACGGGATTAGTTCCTACGAGATTCACCGCGCGTTGGGCGTGACGCAGAAAACCGGCTGGTTCATGCTCCAGCGCATCCGGCTCGCGATGCAGAATCGTTCGTTCGAGAAAATCGCTGGCGAGTTTGAGGTAGACGAATCTTTTATCGGTGGCCTCGCCCGGAACATGCACAAGGACAAAGCGAAAGGCCAGAATCACGGGCACGGGCGGGGCCGGAAAAGCGGTCGTGATGGGGCTGCTTGATCGCAAGACGCGGCAAAATCCGCCTCACGCACGTTCCCAACGTGCAGAGGCGAGACGCTACAGGCGTGGTCCGCAAGTACGTCGAGGGCGGTTCCTACGTCTACAGCGACGCATGGGCCGGATACCACGGACTGGATCGCGACTACGTTCACAACGTGATCGACCACGCGGAAACCTACGTGAAAGGAAACGTTCACACGAACGGGATCGAGAATTTCTGGAGTTTGCTGAAACGCTGCCTGAAGGGCACGTATATCAGCGTCGAGCCCTTCCATCTGTTCCGGTATCTCGATGAAGAGGCGTTCCGGTTCAACGAACGGAAGGACAACGACGCGGGTCGATTCGTTCAGGTCGCGAGCGCCGTTGCGGGCCGTCGCCTGACGTACAAAGAATTGACGGGGAAGACCGAAACGGCGGCCGAACCCTTACCGGCGTAAACAGTGGCGAGGGGTGCGCCCGCGTGGTAAGGTCGGGACGTGAAGCCGAAGGCCGAGTCGAAATTATTGGATTTAGCGGTCGGCGATCCAAATGCGGCGTTCGAGCGATTCCGCAAGGTAGGACGGGGTATTCTGGCCGTTCCGAAACAGGCGGTGGGGCAGGTTTCGGAAAAGCGGCATCGCGCGTCGCGCACCCAAAAAAGGGCGTGATTCCGGTCGCGGAATAAAACGCTGCGCGCGCATATGCAGGAAAGACAATTCACTCTGCACGGGAACAGAGACCCGCGGCTTTTGCCGGTCTATACGGTGCGCGAGGCCGCGCACTATCTGCATCTTCCCAAAAATACACTCCGATCCTGGATTCATGGAAGATACTATCCCACGAAGGATGGTCAACGCTTTTTCAAGCCCATTATTGAACCGCCTGAACCCTTCTTCGACGACGAAGAAGAAAAGATTTTGTCGCTCTCTTTTATCAATCTTGTCGAAGCCCACGTTCTTACCTCAATTCGGAATACGTATAAGCTTCCGCTCTACAGGGCGCGCGACGCTGTCGAATATCTGCGCGATACGTTTGGCTCAAAGCATCCGCTCGCCGAATTCGATCTAGAAACCGACCGGCTCAGTCTCTTCATTCGACATTTTGGTGGAGTCTTGAATATCTCGCACGCGGGGCAGTTGGCCATGCAATCTATGGTCGAAATGTTTTTGGAAAGAATCGAGCGAGATTCGGAAGGTTCACCGTTGAGATTTTACCCGTTCACTCGCAGGGACCACTTCAGCGCGAGAGACTTGAAGATGGTGGTTATCGATCCTTACATCTCATGGGGACGGGCGGTGATACGAGATACGGGAATACCTACTTCTATGATCATTCAACGCTTTTGGGCTGGTGATTCTGTAGTTCATCTGGCTAGTGACTACGACCGCGCCACGATTGAGATTGAAGAAGCGATTCGGTGCGAGCTAGAGGCGATTCAAGACAATAGCTCAGAATGATCCGAATACGCTGCTACTGCTACCCGCCCCTTCGCCTGTTTTCTTTATCGAACGGTCGCTAGGGCACAACGACGTAGCTGAAGCACTCAGGGAAAGGGGAGCATGTATTCAGCTTCATCGGCAGCATTTTGCCGCGAACGCGGCGGACGATCTGTGGATTACCGAGGTTGGTCGGAAAGGCTGGGTGATTTTAACGAAAGATACCGAGCATCACCACAGACCTAACGAACTTGCCGCAGTCATAGACTCTCATGCTCGCGAGTTTGCGCTCGCGAGAGCGGAATCTATCCGGTCCAGAAATGGGCCGAATCTTCACGACTGCGTTGCCGTCCATCAAGAAATTTCTCGAAAAACATCAAGGGCCATTTGTTGTTAGAGTTCGTCGCGGTGGCGATCTCGTACAAGTCTATCCAAAATTGAAAAAGTAAGAAGAGCGCCCGACCTGTCACGTCACGGGTCACTTTACCACCTCCGGTCCGTCAAGTATATTAATGCCCAATTTAGGTGGGACTACGGCAGATTTTTTAATCTCCGGCGATAACGGCGTGGGGACGGTGTTCGAGCTGTCACCGCCCGGGAGCGGCGGGGGAAGTTGGACCGAGTCAGTCCTGTACAATTTTTTAGGCGGCGCCGCCGACGGCGAATCCCCCGTGGCCGGCGTGGTTATGGATAAGAGAGGCAACCTCTATGGCACAACCGAATACGGCGGGCCCTATACCGATGAACCGTATCTCGGGGGCACGGCGTACCAGCTGACTCCTCCCCCGGTCAGCACGGGGAATTGGGCCGAGACCATCCTCTGGAACTTTGGCAACGGCGCCGACGGCTCTCTGCCCTGGGCCGCGACGGTCATGGATCCGAGCGGCAATCTCTACGGCTCGACTTTGGGCGGCGGGTCTTTCGGTAATGACAATGGTACGGTGTACGAAATCGCGGCATCCCCGACTCCGACGGCCACGGCGACTGTCACATCAACGCCGACTGCAACGGCGACTCCAATCTCGGAGAAGCTGACTATCCATCCAGTTTCGCTGGCGTTCGGACATCAGACCAAAGTCGGAACGACCAGCAACCCCAGGACCGTCACGATCAAGAACGACGGCCGCAAAAAAAAAGGCTTGGCGGTGAGCATCGAGACGGAGAGCGCGTCGCCGTCGGTGTTCGCGGTGAAGTCGCAATGCGCAGCAACGCTCGAACCCACCAGGAGTTGCAAGGTGTCGGTGACCTTCCAGCCGACGGACACCAGCGAGCAGACTGGGAAACTGATGATTTTTGACGACGTGACCGGCTCGCCACAGAGCGTAGCGCTATCCGGAGCCGGCAAAACCGCGAAGAAGAAGAAATAGAACGGCGGAGAACGCGGGCGACCCGCGCCCGATGTGCAGCGCAAAGCGGGCTGCAGAAAATCCGCAGCCGCGAACAACGCCGCGAGACCACGCTAAAACCTTGCCGACGGGGGCCGTTTGGTTTACAAGCCGGTGAAGATCGGCGAGCGGCCCGAATCGAGGAGCTACCCCCATGCCCAGCGAAGCATTCGAGTGGCCGAAGAAGACCCACGAAATCCAGAACCGCATCTCCGATTCCACGCGCTGGAACGAATTCAAGTTCCGCGCTGACGACATTGTCGTCTGCACCTACGCCAAGACCGGCACGACCTGGACGCAACAGATCGTTGCGCAACTGGTCTTCAAGGGCGCTGCCGATGCTGTAGGCCCACAGCTCTCGCCGTGGCTCGACTTTAGGGTCATTCCCCTTGCGGACGTTTTCGCTCAACTCGAGGCGCAAACCCATCGACGGTTCATCAAAACTCATTTGCCCTTGAGCGCGCTCGTCTTCAGCCCCAGTGCCAGGTACATTTATGTTGGGCGCGACGTCCGCGACGTGGTCTGGAGCCTTTACAATCACGTCGCGAACTTCACTGACCAGGCGCTCGACCGGTTCAACGCGCCCCCCGACCTGGGTCCGCCGGTCGAGCGGCCGCGCGGCGATGAGCGCCAATTCTATCATGACTTCCTGGAAGGGCCCGACGCTGCCCAGGGGTCCTCTGGATCGTTTTGGGAGCATGTGCAGGGCTGGTGGGACATCAGAGGCCTGCCCAACGTGATGCTCGTTCATTTCGCCAATCTCAAGGCTGACCTTCCCGGCGAGATTAGCCGCATCGCGCGCTTTTTGGACATCCCGATCGACGAAGCCGCGCTGCCCCGCATCGTCGAGCATTGCGGCTTCGACTACATGCAACAGGCCGCGGCGAGCACGCAGATGCTCGACATAGTCTTCAAGGATGGCGCCAAAACGTTCTTCAACAAGGGCACCAATGGGCGCTGGAAGGACGTTTTGACCGCCAAAGAAATCGCCAGGGCAGACGAGGTCGCCGCACGGAACCTGACCCCGGATTGCGCGCATTGGCTCAAAACCGGCGAGTTGCCGTCTGCGTGAAGGCCGCCTCTAAGCGGAGGAGGCCGCCGCAGGCGCCAGGCGTGCTTGCTCTTCTTCGAGCGGCAGGCAACCGCTGATTACCGCCGCCGCTACCACTGACAGCGCGACGAACAGCCACAGCGCACCGGAGTAGCTGCCGGTCACGTCGTAGATTCTCCCCGCGATAATCGGCCCGGCCGCGAATCCCATCGTGGCGAAGATGCCCTGTATCCCCAGCATCGCGCCGAGTTGCTTGACGCCGAGCGATTCCGCGATCACCAGCGGCATCAGGACCGCCGGCGTACCGCTGACGGTCCCGAACAGGACCAGATAGGCAGCGAGCGCGCTGCCGCGGGCGGCTCCGAACAGCGCGACGATACCCGCGCCCGCCGAGAGGCACACCAACGCCATCACGCTCCGGCCGTTCAGCCGATCGGCCATCGAGCCGACCATGAAGTTCCCAACCGCGCTGAACACGAACATGACGCTCAAGATCCCGGCCGCGCTAGTGGACGTATAACCCGCGCCGATCAGGTATGGGATAAAGTGCGCGCCGACTCCGATCCACGCCGTATTGAACATCAGTTGCGCCGCCGCGATCATCCAGAACGAACGCGACCGCAGCGCATCCCTCAGCTCGAGGCCGGGCAGCACGATCACCGGCGGCTTCGGTCCCCGCAGCAATCGCGGCCGCAACCTCGGCGGTCGCGGGCGGGCGCGTGCGCAAATAAACCACCAGCGCCGGAATCACGATCGCCGCGACCGGCAACCCCATCACGAGGTACCCGATCCTCCAGCCGTAGTGCCCAACCACGTAATTCGCGAGAATCGTGATGCCGGTGCCGCCGAGCGGGATCCCGGCGAACGCGATTCCCATCGCGAGCCCCCGCTCCGAGCTGAACCAGTTCGCGATCACGATCGAGCACGGAATGATGGTGGTCGCGGTTATCGCCACACCCACCACGATAAAGATCGCGGCAAACTGCCCGAGCGAAGTCGCCCGGCTCAGCGCGAGGTTGCACAGCACGATCGCCGCCGCGCCGCTGATCATCATGATGCGCACGCCGGCCCGGTCGATCAGCCAGCCGATGAAAGGTCCGCTTGCTCCGGCCGCAATCGCGGCGAGCCCGCCCAGCAGCGCGAACTGCGCGCGGCTCCAGCCGAAGGACTTCACCACCGGCAGAAAGAACACCCCGCCCGCGTTCACCGGCCCCCAGATGAGGAACAGGCTCACGAACAGGACGCCCACGATCAGCCATCGCGATTGGTCGCGCTCGGCCATCATCTTACGCCGTCATCCTCCCAGCTCGTCGAGCAGCGCCTTGGCGTCCTTGAGGTCGGCGGTGTCGAAGCCTTCGGTGAACCAGCCGTAGATCTCGGCGAGCATCGCGCGCGCTTCGTCGCGCTTGCCTTGGCGATCGAGCAGGCGCGCGAGGCTGGTCGTGGTGCGCAATTCCCATGACTTCGCGTGTTGCTGGCGCGAAATTTCAATCGCGGTGCGGAAGGATTGCTCCGCTGGCACGGCATTCGATGCGTCCTGGGCCAGCAACAGCTCGCCCTTCAGCCGATGAATCTCTGCCTCGTACCGCCGCGCGCCGGTTCGCTCGACAATCTGGAATGACTCGTCGATCATGCCAACGCCCTCATCGAATTGCCCCTTGCGGCCCAGAGCCGTAGCGGTTAGCGCGAGAAAGTAATCCACCGCGAGTTCGGAGCCGGTGGCCCTGAGTTCCGACAGATGGTGCCGAATCCGTGCGATGCCGCCGTCGAGATCGCCCGCCATCGCCTCCGCCCACCCGAGGAGGATTTCGCTTTGGGCGCGCCAGACGATATTGCCGATCTCGGTAGCCGAGTCCAGGGTTGCCGCGGCCCGTTCTCTCATAGGCTCAAGTTCCCGGCGGAATTCAAAAAAGATTGTGGCGTTGAGGTGCATGACAGCCAGGGCAGACTTTGATCCGGATTCGTGCGCGATGGCGTCTGCGACGCTGAATCGCTCCAGTGCACGATCCGGGTAACCCAGGAGCCAAAGGTTTGCTGCCGAGGTGCCGCGGTTCCTTGCCTGAGTGAGCGGCCGCCGCTCTACCATCTCCGGTTGAGGCGTTAGCCCGTGCTGCTCTGTGAGATGGATTCCAGCAGCGCCCACCCCCGCTCGAAGCCTTCGGCCGCGAGGTTGAAGTCGCCCGCGGTGGTCCTCGCGACAGCCAGGAGGGTCGCCGCCTCCGCAATGTTACGGTGCCACCGCGTTCCTCGGCCAGCGCAATCAACTCACCGGCTACTTCGCACGCCTTGCGCATGTCGGGACGGACGAACTGGACCAAGAAGGCTGCGCCGAGTGCGAACCAGGTCTTCTCAAAGTCGATCGTGAGCCGCTGCCGAAGCTCCGTCGGACGTGCGGACGACTTCTCGTGCTTCGGGCGAGGCGGGGCCCTTGGTAATTGCCACTGCGAAACCGCGGCTGCGATCCTGAGATCCAACTCCAGCTCGGCGCGCCGGTCGTCATCGGGAAGCTTCTGCAGCTGTTCGAGCCCGGTCTCGAACTGCGCGACCGCTTCGGCAAATGACGCGCGGGCGGCGCACTGCTGGACCGCACGCAGGCAATATTCCACCGCCTTGCCCGGATTGCCGCTGCGCGCGTAGTGATGCGCCAACTCGGCGACGTGGTCTTCGAGGCTATCGGCATGAATCGACTCCAACGCGGCGCCGATTCGTTCGTGCAGCATTCGGCGGCGTTCGTTCAGCACCGAGTTGTAAGCAACGTCATGGGTCAGCGCGTGCTTGAAGATGTACTCGACATCGCCGACTGCCGGCTGCTCGTAGATGAACTCGCCGAGCTGGAGTTCCGACAGCATCGGCTCTAGCTCGGCTCCCGTTGCTTCGCTGCGACTTTACGCACCAGACCAAGTTTGAACTCCGTGCCGATCACAGCGAGCGTCTGCAGCAGATCCTTGTGATCGGGCGACAGCCGGTCGATCCGCGCGGCCAAAATCGCCTGCACGGTCGGTGGAATCTTGAGCTGGCTCAGCGGCCGGGTAAGCTTCACGGCGCCGTTGCGCACCAGCGCGCCTTCGTCGAAGCAGCACCAGCACGGTCTCCTCCATGAAGAAGGGATTGCCCGCGGTGCGTTCGATGATGAGGCGCTTGAGGGCATCGATGCCTGCACCCTCACCCGGTCGGCGACCTGAAGGTCGCCGCCCGACCTCTCCCGGTGCGCGGCTGCGGCCGAGACCGCAGCCGCGAAGCAATGCGGAGAGCATCTCCTCGGCGCTTTCCTTGCCGAGCGGATCGAGCCGCAACTGCGTGTAGTAAGTCTTGCTACCCCACTGATGCGAATATTCGGGCCGATAGTTAACCAGCAGCAGAATCTTCGCAGTCCCGATGGAGTCGGCGAGCAGATTCAGCAATGCCTGTGGTCTCCTCATCGATCCAATGCAGATCTTCGAAGATCACGATCAGCGGCTGGTTGAGGCTCTCGCGCAGCAGGATGCGCTTGATCGCCTCCAGCGAACGCGCGCTTGCGAGTTTGCGCCTCCATCTCCCGCGAGCGGGCTGTTCTCGTCGCTTAGACCGAGCAACGCGTACAGATACGGCAGCGCGTCCTCCAGCGAACGATCGAGCGTGAGCATTTTGCCGTTGATCTTCTCGCGCCGCGTGCGCTCGTCGTCGTCGCTGAGTGATCTCGAAGTAGCTCCATGCAGCAGATCGATCACCGGCAGGAATGCCGAAGCCTTTCCATGCGAGACCGAGAAAGCTTCGAGCACCATGCCAGCCGGATTGCGATACGGCCTTGAACTCGTAGAACAGGCGCGACTTGCCGACCCCGGCCTCGGCCATCGCGGCGACGATCTGCCCGTGACCGGCTTTGGCTTGCTCGGCCGCATGCTTCATCGCGTCCATCTCGCGCTGACGCCCGACGAACTTCGTCAGCCCCCGTCCCGCTGAACGCTGCAGCCGCGTGCGCAACGGACCCAGCCCGGTCACCTCGTATACATTGACCGGCTCGCTGACGCCTTTGACTTTGGTGGGGCCGAGACGGCTTGAAAATGAAGTAGCCCTCGCACAGCTTGCGACCGGCTCGGTGATCGCGATGGAACCGATCGGCGCCAGCGCCTGCATCCGCGACGCCAGACTGGTCGAATGGCCAATCGGCGTGTACTCGGTATGCGCGTCATCGGTCTTGATAGTGCGCACCACAACTTCGCCGGTGTTCACCCCGACCCGAACCTGAATCGGCAGGCTGCCCCCGTGGCGCATGCGGTCCGAGTAGCGCCTCAACTCCTCCTGCATCCGGAGCGCAGCGTAGAGCGCACGCTGCGGATGGTCCTCGTGCGCGAGCGGCGCGCCAAACAGGGCGAAGATCCCATCGCCGGTCGACTGCACGATATAGCCGTCGTACCGATGCGCCGCGTCGATCATCAGCTTGAGCGCCGGATCGACGATCGCGCGCGCCTCTTCGGGATCGAGGTCCTCCATCAGCTCCATCGAGCCCTTGATATCCGCGAACAGCGCGGTGACGGTCTTGCGCTCGCCGTCGATAGGCGAGTCGGTCGGCGGCTGCACCCTCACCCGTTCGGCGACCTGAAGGTCGCCGTCCGACCTCTCCCGGTCTGCGCCTGCGGATGGTCTCGCAGGCACGGGCGAGGTGAGGGCGGCGGTGCATTGGCCGCAGAACTTGAATCCCGGCGGATTCTGGAACTGGCATTTGGGACAGATCAGTGCGAGTGGCGCGGTGCACTGGCCGCAGAATTTCATTCCCTCAGGATTTTCGGTCCCGCACTTTGAGCAATGCATCCCCTTACTCCAGAGCGAGCGAGATGGTTGTATCACCCAGCCGCGGGCCGCGGCCAGCAGAAGAGGGGCGGCTGCCGCATCGTCTGCGGTTCGTCAGCAAAAGCTGCACGCACTCCACGTTCGCTCGTTGCGCCTGGTTCATCTGCGGCGTGCGCCGACGCGCCAGATCAAGCCAGTTTCGTCCCGGCTGGTCTTCGATCGCTCCCGCACTTGTCTGAGTGTAGTAGTTCTATAACTCTTTGTAGGTAGTGACAAAAAGCGAAAGAAAAATACTGCTGACGAAAAGCCGAAATTCGCGCGCCTTCCACGATGTGGGTTGGGCCGCCGCGCTGGCGATGGTGCTGCTGGCGCGCGCCGCGGGCGCGTCGGAGTACGGCGGGATTGGTGACGACACCTTCTGCCTCGTGCATCATGAATATTGCACCGACAGCATAATTCCGGCCGCGCACGGCCAATACATCGGCCAGGACGAGCCGTCGCTGGTTTTCTATTCGGATGCGCCCGGCGCGGGCAACAACCTCGCCTATACGTTCACGCTGCCCAAAGATCCGCCGCTCGTCGACGGCCGCCGCGCGCCCGGCGCGATCGTCAACGCCGACCTGTTCGAGACCTTCTGGTTCGGGATGGCGATGTGCGACCCACAGTCGGCGCCCGAGACCGACACGCCGTGCGTCGCGGACAGCGACGCCAATATCTATGACAACCCTGATCCGTCCGCGCCGGATTACCTCGGCAACCATCCCGGTACCGCCTACATGGAGCTGCAGTTCTATCCGCCCGGCACGATCTTCAGCCTTAACGACACTCACTGGGACGTTTCGCTCAACGTCTACAGCGTCGGCTACGATCAGAACACCGGTATCGGGAACAACCAGAGTTGTATAAGTCAGGCCGGGCTGGAATCCATCAATGCGGCGCACCTGACGCGCACCGGCGTCTCGAACATCCCGGCCGGACCGCTCAGCTTGTCCCGCGCCAAGCCCGATTCGCAGCTCTACCTGGCGATGAATCCTGGCGACACCGTGAGCCTCCTGATGCATGACACGCCGGAGGGCTTTCAGGCGCTGGTCGATGATCTTACCACCGGCCAGCGCGGTTCGATGACCGCCAGCGCCGCCAACGGCTTCCGGCACGTGATGTTCGATCCCGACGCTACCACCTGCACCAGCGAGCCGTTTTCGTTTCATCCGATGTACAGCACCGCGGGCGAGCACACCCGCGTGCCCTGGGCGGTGCATTCGTACAACGTCGGATTCGTAGTCGAGATCGGCCACGCCCAGCCGCCCGACAGCAACGGCGACGAATTCTCCGCCTATTCCTACCTGCTCGATTGGCCGGGCACCGGGCCGAATTGCCCGCGGAGACGCGGCTGCTTCCGCAGCCGATACGGATCTCGAGTCCGCTGACGGCAGCGCCGGGCGGCGTGACGCAGAACTATCCGCACGCGGGCTTCGAGGCCGACCTCCCGTATCTGGAAAGTACCTGCAACGGGACGACGGGCGCCGGATGCGTCAATCCGCCGGCGGGCGCGAAGTTCTATCCGATCTACACCACGGGCCAGATGGCCGGCGCAGCCGGCGCCCAATGCGCCTGGCAATTCGGCGGCGCGGATATCGCCGGTACTAGCGACGATTTCGGCGGCTCGTCCGCCACCGAATACGCCGACCTCATCGCATTGCCCTACCCGAGCTTCAGCGCCTTCGCCGACTTCCGACAGGTGCTCGGCGGCAATCCGTGCGCCGTGAGTTCGAGCGCGATGCCGAACCTGAGCGCGACCTCCAGGCTGGAGTTTCGTCCCGAGCGGATGGGCTCGACGAGCGCGCCGCAGACCGTAACCGTCGCCAACCGCGGCAGCTACGCCGTCCTCATCGACGGCATTAGCGCGGCGGGCGACTTTGCCGTACGCGACACTAACTGCGTCAACGCGCTCGCGGCGGGCGCGACCTGTGTGGCGCACGTGACGTTCAAGCCGCTGGCAACCGGGATCCTTACCGGCTCGCTCGCGATCGCGGACGACGCGCTCAACGCTCCGCAGATAGTGAGCCTGCGGGGCAAAGGCCAGGCGATCATGGTCCCGGTGGTCACGCCTTCTCTGTTTGGTGCCTCTCCCTTTCCAGGAGCCCGTCCTGAGCCTGTCGAAGGAAGAGGGCGCCGGCCGTCTCCGGCCGGCGGGTGAGGGAAAACATCTACCCGACGCCGAGGCTCAACTGCATCGCCGGGCGCGGCCGCGGCGCCTCAACCGTTGGATGCCGCTCCGCATCAACCGCGAAGCCGTGCTTGCGTCTGAGCCGGTCGAAGAGCGCGCTGATCCGCTCATCATACGATTTCGGCGCGTACGTCGAGCGGCCGTAGAATTCGTCGATCCGCTCCCGGAGCTGGGGAAAATTCTCCGCGACGAACGGGATAAAGCGCCGGGCCGCCGCCGGCTTCAGGAACAGCGATCGCCACCACACGCCGCTGGCGCCGGCGCGCTTCGCCGCCCGGATTACCGCCTCGATACCGGCGGGCGTGTCCGTCAGCCCGGGGATAACCGGCATCAGCAGCACGTTGCACCTGATTCCGGCCGCGGCCAACTCCGCCAGCGCACGCAACCGGAGCGCCGGCCGCGGCGCGCGCGGCTCGAGAATCCGCTGCAAGCGCCGGTCGAGCGTGATGATCGAAAAATTGACCGACAACTTCGAGCGCGCGTTGATCGCGCGCAGCAGGTCGAGATCGCGCGTGATGAGGCTCGACTTGGTCGTGATCGAAAGGCTCAAGCCGCCAAGTTGCGCGAACACTTCGAGCATCGAGCGCGTCAGCCGGAACTCTCGCTCCGCCGGCTGGTAGGGATCAGTCGCGGTGCCGATCGCGATCGGGTCGATCCCGATCGGCGTGCGCGAGAGCGTGCGCGCCAGCACTTCCGCCGCCATCCGCTTGACGAAAATCCGCCGCTCGAAGTCCATCGGATCGCGCAGCTCCAGGAACTCATGCGTATAGCGCGCGTAGCAGTAAACGCACCCGAACTCGCATCCGCGGTACGGATTGATCGTCCATCGGAACGGCATCCGCGGACTGTCGCACCGGTTGAGGATTTGCTTGACCGGCATCTCGAGGAATTCCACATCCCGAATCGCCGGCATCGCCGCGTGGGATTCAGGCGGGAACGAAAGCTTCTCGACCGCGTTCATCAGAGTTATTTTCGCTTTTTCTTCGTCTATGTCAAGGGTTCGCCAAAACCTCAGCAATCTCACGCAGTTGTAGCCGCCCCTCTGCCCCTCTCGCGGGCCTTTAGACCGGCCGCGATTCGATACGCGCGTAGCGCGACTTCAGCCGCAGGAACGGCGTCTCGAACCATCGGTAGGAAATTGCCGCCAGCATTACCGTCGTTCCGAAGGTCAGGACCAGCCGGATCAATGCGGCTGCGATGAAGCTGTGCGAGTTCAGGCCGCCGACGGTCGCCCGCCGAGCCATGCCGGTCGGGAACTGGACGACCGTCAGCGCCAGCATGTGGAACATATACAAACCGTATGAAATCCGTCCCAGATAGATAAGGCGGTCGTTCAGCATGAAGCGCGCGCCAACCGCCGGCGCGCCCAGCGCCGCGATCACAAAGGCGGCGCTTCCCGCCGCGATCGCCGGATAGCCGATCGTCGCCGAGACAAAGGTCGCCGGGTTCATCCCGCACCAGTGCACTACCAGTACCCAGAGCAGGTAGCCGGCCAGCGCCAAGCCGGCCCGGGTCCGTAATTTGAGCCCCGCGATCGATTCGTAGGGAGCCGCGGCGACCAGGATTCCGGCCGCGATCGGATCGAGGCGGGTGAAAGTACAATTCCAGATCGCTTCGCGGCCGCTGCCGCAGGCCAGCATCGCAAACCGGGCAAGGCTGGCCAGCAGCAGCATCCCGAGCGCGATCCGGGTCAGCTCGCGGCGCGAAACCCGGCTCATCGCCAGCGGCCACAGCAGGTAAAACTGCTCCTCGACCGAGATGCTCCAGAGCGGACCGACAAATGAGCCCGGCGGACCGTATATGGACTGCGCAAAGTTCCCGACCAGCAGCAGGTAGGCGATGAAATATATCCGCGCGACGCCGAATTGATTCGGCGCCAGATGCGACAGGATGAACGCGCACGCCAACAGGAGAAAATACAGCGGCCAGATCCGGAAGGATTCGACGAACGTAAAACGCTTTCACATCAACCGTCCCGGACTTGGCGCGTTCTTTGAGCAGAAGCGTAGTAATCAGATACGCACTCAGGGTGAAAAACAGGTCGACGCCAAACGCTCCCGGACCTGTGAGAGCCAATGCGAGCCGTCCCATGATGCTCCTGCCCGCCGCTTTGACAATCCGGGGCAGATCGAGATGCGCGATGAAGACGCTGAGAAACGCGAAGAAGCGCAGCGCATCCAATTCGGGCAGATAGAATCGCTCTCCGGCCTTCGCTGCGATCGCTGCGGACGCCCGGTTCACCGGCTGATTCTAGCCCTTCCGCGGCTGTAATTCCCTGACCCGGGAAGTGACCTGGCAACGGGCGGTCGCACGTTGCCCCGGTCATCCGGTTGAATTGTCTCTAATGGATCGCGATCAGCAGCGGCCCGTTGAGTGTGGTGTTGGCGCCCTGGATCACCGCGGTTGGCGTGGCGTTGCCGTTGGCGCCCGCGGCGTACACCGTGATGCTGTTGCCAAGCACGCCGCTCACTCCCGAGTTGGAGACATAGATGTTGTTCGAGGCGTCGAGCGCGATTCCGAACGGCACGCTCAACTGGGTATTGCTGCCCGTGATGGTCGCGGTCGGCGTGGCGTTGCCGCTGGCGCCCGCCGCGTACACGGTGACGCTAGCGGCGGGAGCGGCGACCGCGTTGGTGACGTAGATATTACCGCCGCTATCGAGCGCGATTCCGGTCGGCGTATTGAGGCCGGTGCTCAGACCAGTGATCGTGGCCGTAGGGGTTGCGTTCCCGCTGGCGCTGGCGGCGTACACCGTGATGCTGTTGCCGGTCGAGTTGGCGACGTAGATGTTGTTGCTGCCATCGAGCGTGATCCCGAGCGGCGTGGACAGGCCCGTGCCGAGCCCGCTGATGGTCGCGCTCGGCGCCACGTTGCCGTTACTGCCCGCGGTATACACGGTCACGCTGTTGTTGGAGTTGGTGACGTAGACGTTGTCGCTGCCGTCGAGCGCGATTCCAACCGGGTTAATCAGGCCGGTGCTCAGCCCGCTGATGGTCGCGATCGGCGTGGCATTGCCGCTTGCGCCCGCGGCGTACACGGTGACGCTGTTGCTGCCGACATCGGTAACATAGAGATTGCCGTTCGAGTCGAAGGCCACGCCCTTGGGAGTGCTGAGGAGGGTGCTACCGCCCGAGAGCGAAGAAGCCGGCGCGACATCGCCGGTGGCCGTAATCGGGAAGGCCGGCACGGTGTTCGCGAGCGAGTTGGCGACGAAGATTTGCGGCCCCGGCGTCGGCGTTGGGCTGTCGGTAGGAGTCGGGGTCTGAGTGGGAGTGTCAGTCGGAGTGGGCGTTGCAGTCTGAGTCGGAGTATCGGTCGGGGTCGGGCTGTCGGTAGGAGTCGGGGTCGGAGTGGGAGTGTCAGTTGGAGTCGGCGTTGCAGTCTGAGTCGGAGTATCGGTCGGCGTTGGGCTGTCGGTAGGAGTCGGGGTCGGAGTGGGAGTGTCAGTAGGAGTGGGCGTTGCAGTTTGAGTCGGAGTATCGGTCGGCGTTGGGCTGTCGGTAGGAGTCGGGGTCGGAGTGGGAGTGTCAGTAGGAGTGGGCGTTGCAGTTTGAGTCGGAGTATCGGTCGGCGTTGGGCTGTCGGTAGGAGTAGGGGTCGGAGTGGGCGTGTCAGTCGGAGTCGGCGTTGCAGTCTGAGTCGGGGTGTCGGTCGGCGTTGGGCTGTCGGTAGGAGTCGGGGTCGGCGTGGGAGTGTCAGTTGGAGTCGGCGTTGCAGTCTGAGTCGGGGTGTCGGTCGGCGTTGGGCTGTCGGTAGGAGTCGGGGTCGGCGTGGGAGTGTCAGTTGGAGTCGGCGTTGCAGTCTGAGTCGGAGTATCGGTCGGCGTTGGGCTGTCGGTAGGAGTCGGGGTCGGAGTGGGCGTGTCAGTTGGAGTTGGCGTTGCAGTTTGAGTCGGAGTGTCGGTCGGCGTTGGAGTGGCAGTTGCGGTCGCGGTCTGAGTGGGCGTGTTGGTCGGAGTTGGCGTTGACGTCGGTGTCGGTGTCGGGGTCTGAGTGGGGGTCGCGGTTGCTGTCGGCGTCGCTGTTTGCGTGGGCGTGTCGGTCGGAGTTGGCGTTGATGTCGGCGTCGGCGTGGGAGTCGGAGTCGGCGTGCTGGTCAGGGTTGGAGTCGCGGTCGGTGTCGGAGTGGGTGTCGGCGTCTGAGTCGGAGTATCGGTTGGCGTCGGAGTTGCAGTTGCGGTCGCCGTTCGAGTCGGCGTGTTGGTCGGAGCTGGAGTCGCAGTCGATGTCGGCGTGGGAGTCGGAGTTGGGGTCGGCGTTGGTGTCGGAGTTGCGGTCGGCGGGGTCGCCGGCGGTTCGACCGCGATCAGCAACGGCCCGTTGAGCGTGGTGTTGGCGCCCTGGATCACCGTGGTCGGTGTGGCGTTGCCGTCGGCGCCGGCGGCGTAGGTCGTGACGCTGTTGCTGCCCGAATTCGCTACATAGATGTTGTCGGATGCGTCCAGCGCGATCCCGGTCGGCACGCTGAGCTGAGTACTGATACCCGTGATGGTCGCGATCGGCGTAGCATCGCCGCTGGCGCCCGCCGCGTATTCGGTCACGCTCGCGGCGGGAGCGGCGACCGCGTTCGTGACGTAGATATTGCCGCTGCTGTCGAGCGCGATTCCGGTCGGCGTGGACAGGCCCGTGCTCAGACCAGTGATCGTGGTCGTGGGGGTGGCGTTGCCGTTGGCGCCCGCGGCGTACACCGTGACGCTGTTGCCGCCCGAGTTGGCGACGTAGATGTTGTTGCCGCCGTCGAGCGCGATCCCGATCGGCGCGCTCAGGCCGGTGCCGAGCCCGCTGATGGTCGCGATCGGTGTCGCATCGCCGTTACTACCCGCCGCATACACCGTCACGGTGTTGTTGGAGTTGGTGACGTAGATATTGCCGTTGCTGTCGATTGCGATTCCGGCCGGGCCGGTCAGGCCGGTGCTCGGTCCGCTGATGGTCGCGACCGGCGCGGCGTTGCCGCTGGCATCCGCGGCGTACACCGTGATGCTGTTGTTGCCGCTATTGACGACGTAGGTTTTGCCGCTGCTGTCGAATGCCACGGCGCTCGGCTGATCGAGAAGGGTGTTGATGCCGGAGATCGTCGAGGCTGGCGAAGCGTTGCCATTGGCATCGGCCGCGAACGCCGGCACGCTGTTGCTCGACGGATTCGTCATGAAGATTTGCGGCCCGGGGGTCGGGGTTGGCGTCGGTCGGCGGAAGGGCGGCCCTTCGTCATCGCCGCAGGTGCAAATCCCGAAGCCGCTCCCGAGCGCCTGGGTGCTCGCGCAGAGCAGCGCCAGGTTATTGGCGTTGGCTGGAGTCACCGCTACGTTGTCGAAGGCGGCTTCGGTCATAGTCGTGTTCTGGGTGTGCCCACCCCAGGCGCGGAGGGTCGGCTGCAGCGTCAGCGTATTCGCGTCGCCGCCGGTCGGGTCGCAGTCCGACACGACGTTCCGGATCGATCGCGGTCGAAAGGATCCAGACCATACCATCCATCAAAACATAGGGCGTCGAGTCCTGGGCCACCGCGTTCGAGGCCAGATCAGTGGTCACGTCCAGCGTCACCAACCCGTCGGCCGTGATTGGGCAGCCGCAGCATTCCTGCAAGCCCTGATCGGTGTCGAAGACGTAGATCATCGCGCAGATCTCTTCGGGCTGTGGTGCGATAGCTTCGAGCGGATTTAGAATGCGTACGAACGCGCGGCCGCCGGTTGTATTGGCGTTGCTGAAATAGCCGATCCGGCCGGTATCGGGAACCGGTGTCGCCTGAGCGTGCGCCGCCGATGGCAGGAGCAACGCAGCCAGCGCAAATGCCGTAACCATCGCGACCGCAGCCGCGGCCGCAGCCGCGTGCCCCCGATTCTCGCCCCGTTCCCGGATTACTCGCAACGCCAGGTTCCCCCTTTGTTTACGCGCGTGGAAATCTCGATGAAGCCGCGCGGGCCGTTAACGCATGCGACGTGCCAGCGGCGCGGCGCGCGCTAAGCCCGCGAAATTCTTGCGGGTTTCGACCGCTGTATCAGATCCGAAGGGAGTCGCTGCGAGTCGGCAGGTGTGCCAAAAAAATGCGGACGCGGCGGCAATCTGTCCTATCGTGCGACCGGCGGCGCATGCGGCTCATGAACCGGCGACAGCGCCCTCGTAAAAAGGCTATTTACGCCTCGGAATGCGTCACGCTATAGTGGACTTGCTATTGCGTTACTATTCCAATTTGTCCAATTAGCCTACGGAAAGTTTCACACCGGGAGCCGTCGGATCAGGTGCGCGATAGTACCCATTGCTCGCGATCGCACCCTGGCGCGCTCGCGCGCCGGCCCGGCCGATCGCTGGTAAGATCGCGGCCGGAGCGGCCTTCTGGCCTACGATGCAGCCACTGGACGACAGTCGCGCGCGATGCGAATCTAAGCGTTCAGAATCATCGGAGGGGAAATTTCGTCCTGTTTAGGGGTACACCGCGCGGTTCGCGGCAGCGCAGGAGGGTAGGGCACTGGCGAAGCTATTCTTTAATCACTTGCGAACTTTGAGCGTAGCGATCCTGACGGTCCTGACGGTGCTTGGCGCGGCGACGCCGCCGGCCCGCGCCGGACTCCGGGCGCGGCGGGCGATACTACCGCAGACCTGGTTTTGGGCCAGATCGATTTCGCCCATCAGATCGCCGACTTTGGCGGCCCGATCGGCCTGAGCGGGTTCGACCCGGCCAGTCTGCTCGGGGGCCCAAGTTCGGTCGCCTCCGACTCCCTTCACATCTATGCGGCCGACATCGTCAACAACCGGGTGCTGGCCTGGGGTTACCACAACGGCTTCAACAGCGGCGAAGCGGCGGAAATTGTGATCGGGCAGCCCGACTTCTATAGCAGTCAATGCAACACGACGCAGAACGGGCTGTGCTTCTACAGCCCGACGGATTGTCCGGGCGCCGTAGGCGGTGGAGTTGCAGTTGATGCAGCCGGAAATCTCTACGTCGCGGATGGCTGTAACAGCCGGGTATCGAGTTCGACACCCCTTTCACCCAGACCACGACCACCGGTCAGGCGGCCCATCTCGTCTTCGGCCAGGGCGGCAGCTTTACCTCCAACTCCAACCCGGCCGGTTGCGGCAGTGTCGCCAGTATATGTACGCCGACCGCGATCACGGTCGATGTGCTGAGCGATCTGCTGGTCGTGGACCGGGACCAGGATCGGGGTCTGCTGTTCTTCAGCCCGTTGGTGAAGAACCCAATACTGCCCGGCTCGGGTTTGGGCGCCACCATTCCCGATTTGGTCGTCGGGACCCAGGGATGCGGTCCCGCCGCGACCGCGAGCACGCTCTGCTCGCCCGACGGCATCGCGGCGGACCTGAATGGAAACGTCTATGTGGCCGATACCGGCAACCAGCGCGTGCTCGAATACAACACGCCCCTGAAGAAGACCAGCACGGCCGGCTCCGGCGATACCATTGCCGATACGGTCTTCGGCCAGAGCAGCCTTACCGGCAGCAGCACGTGCTCGGCGCCGAGCAGCAAATGCCTGAACAGCCCGACCGGAATTTCGGTCGACTTCAGTGGCAACCTGTATGTCGCCGACAGCTCCAACAATCGGGTGGTTGAATACAACAGCCCGCTCCAGAAGACGAAGGCGAAAGGCTCGGGCGACAATGTTGCGGACCACGTCTTCGGTCAGAAGGGATTCACCACCAGCACGTGCAGCAACGGTCTCGTCGGCACTGGCGGATCGACGGGCAAGGCCGGCGTTCTCAACCCGGTGCCGAGCAAGGGCGGGCTGTGCAATCCCGAAGGTGTCCTTGGCGGGGGTGACGTGCTGATCGCGGACAGTGGCAACGCGCGCGTGCTCTTCTATAACTCCCCGTTGCAGGCGGACGGGATCCAGGGATCCGGCACCACCAACGCTGGTATCGAGTTCGGACAGACCACCTTCAGCCGCAACATGGACAATGGTGGCGGCGCGCAGGCGCTCTCGAAACCCGCGAGCGTGGCGGTCGACGCGGCCGGACATGTTTACGTCGCCGACAGCGGCAACAACCGCGTCCTGGGCTGGAAGAGCGCGACCGCGTTGGCGAACGGAGCGGCGGCCGACACCGTGATCGGCCAGCTGGGCTACTATTCATATTCCTGCGCGGCGACCCGCAGCGGCCTGTGCCTGTCCAACGGTTGCGAGTCCCGGGAATCATGTATCGCCGGCGGCGCGGTCGCGGTCGATCACGCCGGCAATCTCTACGTCGCGGACACGTTCAACAATCGCGTGCTCGAGTACAACACGCCGTTCAAGGGCGCCAGCAAGCTGGGCGCCGCGATCGCCCGGCCCGCCAATCTGGTCTTCGGTCAGAACGGAAAGTTCACGACCAATGCATGCCTGGCAGGATCACAAGCCACCGCCGAGGGTATGTGCAGCCCGTCGGCGCTCGCCCTCGACGCGGCCGGCAATCTCTACGTCGCGGATTCCACCAACAATCGCGTGCTGGAATTCAACACGCCGCTGACGAAGACCAAGACAATTCCGGGCTCGGGTGACACTCTACCGGACCGGATTTTCGGCCAGTCTGATTCGACTGGCAGCCAATGCAACCAGGGCTCGGCTCCCAACTCCTCGAGCCTGTGCGATCCCGAAGCGCTGGCGGTCGACTCGGCCGGCGACCTCTATGTCGCGGACTTTGGCAACAACCGCGTGCTGGAATACGCCACTCCGCTCGCGACCGGCGCGCTGCAAAGTTCGGGTGAGCCCGTGGCCGACGCGGTCTTCGGGCAGTCCGGAAGTTTTTCGTCGCAGGTTTGCGCCGGTTCCGGGCCCAACCCCGTTCCGGCCGCCGGTACGGTGCCCCTGACCGCCAGCGGTTTGTGCGGGCCACAGGGTGTCGCTGTCGATTCGACCGGCAACCTCTACGTTTCCGACACGTCGAACAATCGCATTCTCGAATACGAAAATGCTCCACCGGTCGCCAATCCGGCGGACCGCAACACCACCGCCGCGACGGTCTTCGGGCAGGCGGGCAGCTTCACGGCCGGGATCTGTTCCGGCGGCGGGGTCTTCTCGACTCCGCAATTCCCGCCTACCGCCGACGGCCTCTGCGCGCCCAACGAGATCGTGGTCGATACTTCCGGCAACTTGTGGGCCGCCGACACCGACAACAATCGCGTGCTCGAGTTCAAGCAGCCCCAGGGGGCGCAGCCCTTAAGCGAATTCAGCTCGGCAGGACGACCTTGAGGCGGTGCGGGTTGTAATACCCATCTACTTCGATTACGCCTCGACGCTCTGCTATATCGCCTGGCGGATCGTCAGCCAACTCGAGACCGAGCTGGCCTTCGCGCCGTTGTGGAAGGGCGTGCCGATCTCGATGCGCGACTATCGCACGCGCCCCGGCCGCACGCTGGAGCAGATCGAGCGCAACAAGGTGATGGTGGTCGCGGCGGAAACCGGGATCGCGGTGATGCCGCCCGCGCAATGGCTCGACTCGGCCGCGGCGATCCAGGGCGGGGAGCTGGCGCGCGAAGCCGGCGCCTTTTCGGCCTACCACGAGGCGGTGTTCCGCGCCGCGTTCGAAGATCGGCTGGATATCGCGGATCTCGGCTTGCTGGCCCGACTGGCCGAGCGCTGCGGGATGGAGCCCGCGCGCTTCGCCGACGACTTGCGCCAGGAGCGGATGGCGGCGCGGGTCGCGCAGCACAAGCAGGAGGCCGACCGCTTCTCGGCGCTCGGCTACCCGACCTTCATGCTCGGCGACTTTCCGCTGATCGGAATTCAGCCGATCGCGACGATGCGGATGCTGATCCAGCGTTTCATCGCGCAACGCACCACCGAACCCCAGGCGTAGTGATCAGCGACCGATATTGACAGACGGGCCGGCACGGAGGCCGGCCCCTACCAATGCAGGAGCCTCATTCAGGGAGTGGCCGGCGTCCCTGCCGGCCATCTGACTCCAAAACCGCTAACTACCAACTAGTCAGGTGTTTCCGAAGGGTTTCCGCAGGCCACTAGTGTGATGTTCCGGACATCACACTAGATAATCTGTAAGTAATCGCGGGCGGTGGCGGGAACGGCGCGGCCGGGAGAGGGGACAACCAGCGGAATTGCAATTTCCAGCGGGAGAGAGGAACATACAAGGAGGGAATTGGAATGAAACTCCGTCACGCCGCCGCGCTCGCGCTCACGGGCTGGTATTTGATCGTTCCGCCCGCGCCCGAACATAAGCCTGTTCCGCCGCTATACAAGTGGGTACGCCTGCACGATTTTGATACCGCGGCGCAGCGCGAACAATGCAGATGCAAAAAACCGTGCCAGCAAAGAGCTTGCCAAATGGGGCTGCATGACCAACAACGGATGGACTACTGCCCGGCAAGTTGCTACGCCCACGGAACAATCACCGGGAACGATGCGTCGCGAGCGACGATCCGCGCCTCAAACCAAAATAAGCCGCTCGCGCTCTCAAATTCAGACACTCAAGCCCGAATTAAGCAGGTACCGACCCCGGATCCTGGCTTCCTTTGCATTGCGACCGCAAATGAGCGGAGGCAACGCACCGCCGAACCGCAGGCGTAGTGAGCATCGACAGGCACTCACTAGATAATCTGTAAGTAATCGCGATTGGGCAGGGGCGGGAACGGGGCGGTTGGGAGGGTCTGATACCAGTATGCGACCGAGGCGATATCGTCCTGCAGGGGCAGGTAGGCGGCGCCTTTGCGCGGATCGCCGCGCCAGCCTAGCGCCTGGATCGTGACCTTGAGCTCGCGCCGGAAGCGGATCGGATCCATGATATGCCAGCGGTACATCCCGAACCGGGTCTGCGAATTGTAGAGCCCGTCGGGCCGGATCACCTGCGCGAGCCCGGCGTAGGGCGTGGTGAACTCGCGGTAGCCGCCCTGCTCCTTGCCCAGATCGAAGTCGTAGGAGCCGCAGAAATAGTCCTCGGTGCCGGTGCCGCAGATCGTCGGGAATTCGCGGTCGCCGTCGAGATGGAACTTGATCTCGCCCTCGCCCCACCATCCGCAGTTGTTCACGCCCCACGCCATGTAAGTGCCGACGTAGTGGCCCTGGCCTTTGACGCCGTCGAGGATCGTATAGACCTGCTTGTACGGCAGCGGATTGACGCGGCGGAACTGGGCGTGAAAATAGGCCGCGTCGCGCGGCACGCGCGTCAGTGTGTAGTTGATCTGATAGAACAGGATGAGCGGGTCGTCGCTGAGGTTGCTAATCGTGATCAGGCAACTCTTGCGGAACGGCATCTCCCAGTAGCTATTCAGTCCGCTCCTGGGATTCACGCATACCGCCAGCGACGAGACCTGCCCGTACTGGTTCCATCCGCAGGCGAAGAAATCTCCCACCGGCGACTCGACTGCCGGGAGCTTGGCGCCGTCCCAGTAAAAGCGCAGGATCGCGTGCCGCCAATGGCCGGTCGGTGTCATCCAGATTTGCTGAATCGCGCCCGGGCCCTTAATCTCGGCCAGCGTCCGGGTCTCGCCCGGCGCGATGATTGTGTACGGCGCGACCTTCCATCCCTGACCCAGATCGCGCGCCGGTCCGCGGCCCGCTTCGGGAACCGCCATCGCGCCCTTTCCTTTTTCGCCTGTAGGATTCTCGGGGCTGATCGAGCGGGTTTCGGCGCGCGACAGTCGCGCCAGGTTGCCGAGATGCATCCCGAGGCCGTTGAAGTCCGATGTAGTCGGCAAGTTCGTTCCTCTGCTACGAGTCTCAGCCGCTGATCTCGCACGCTACGATGTCGTGATCCGAAAGGCGCCGGGCGAGAGCCGAAACCCGGGGCGTGATGACCGCGGCCGAACCCGGCACGGCGCGCAATCCGCGCAGCGTAATCCAGTCGAGCTTCGGGCGTATCCGGGGTGGGATAAAGCGCGTGAAGGTAAAAGTCGGCGCGAGCGGAACGTTGGCGTCGTCGGTCGCGAAGCCCGCGCTGCGCAGCCGTTCGAACAGCGGCTCGTAGGGCTCGGGATCGTGAAACCGGCGCGGCTGCATGATCATCCGGGCCGCCGTTTTCGGCAACGTCAGCAGGCTCGACCAGGCGATCGTCGTGCTATTGAAGTCGCCGCCGATGATGGCCGGACCGTCCGAGGGAAAAGGCGCCAGATACTCGGCCATCTGGCGCGCGCGAAACGCCGGTGAGGCGTTGCGATCGAGATGCACCACGCCCAGCCTGATTTCGCGTCCGCCGACGACGATCGAGGCGATGATGCCGACCGGGTGATCCACCCGGTCGGAGGCGCGTCGCCGCCGCGGCGCCATCGGGATCGGCGCGGTCCTGACGTCAACCAGCGGCTGGCAGGACAGGATCGCGGTTCCCTTGCGCGAGACGACCGCGGCGCCGTCCGCCGACAGAAATCCCCACGCCGGAGCGTAGACGAAGCTCATCCCCAGCGCCGCGGCCAACTCGGCGGCGACGTTGCGAACGCCCGAGACGCGCGTGCGGCAGGCCACTTCGCAGAGCAGAATTATTCCGGCGCCGTCCAGCGGCGGGCGCTTCAGGCAGGCCGCCAGCTCCTCCACATAGCCCTTGCAGTTGAAGTTCAGCGCCGCGACCTTCAGCGGAAACCGTGCGCCCGCGGAGCGTCGATTCACCACCGTGGGTTCATACCACGCCGGTTCCTTTTCGGCCGGAACCAGCCGCAAACGCGCGCGCTCGCCCATCACCCGCGCTACTCTTTCAGTTCGGCCTCGACGTGCTCGATTGACGTAAACGGCGGCGAGCAGGTCCGCTCGCGGCATACGTAGGCCGTAAGCCGGCCGTCAACTTGCGACTTGCCGCGCGCCTGCTCGGGAAGCCAGGCCGGGCCGGAGGAATCCGGATCGACCCAGAACAGCGCGCGATTGGGCAGGTAATGCAGCCCGAGTCGCTCGGTCCAGCGTGTGAACTCGGGGTCGCTGCGCGCGCCGATCGTCACGATCTCGGTCGGTCCGCGCTCGTCAAGGTCGACGGCCTCGAGCATGTGCGAGAAGGAGAACGGCTGCTCCTCGATGAATTGGCGGAAGAGCCGCAGCGCGCGTTCGGCTTCGGCCAGGTAGCGCGGTTCGCCCGTATAGGCATGCATCCTGAGCAGCGCCATCACGGCCGCGCTGTTGCCTGAAGGCGTCGAACCGTCGAACACCGGCTTGGAGCGCGTAATCAACGCCTCATGGTCGTCGGAGGTGAAGAAGAAGCCGCCTCTTTCGCGGTCGAGAAAGCGCTCGAGGATGATCTCCGTCAGCCGACGCGCGTGGCCGAGGTAAACCGGATCGAGCGCGGCCTCGTAGGTCGCGACCAGTCCGCTGACGACCAGTCCGTAATCCTCCAGGTAAGCGTTGAAGCGCGCGACGCCGTCCTTGACCGAACGCTTGAGCGCGTGGCCGTCCCACATCCTGGTCATCACGAATTCGCAGCCCCGCCGCGCGGCCGCCAGGTAGCGGGGTTCGCCGAGTGCGCGGTAGCCCTCGGCGAAAGCCTCGATCATCATGCCGTTCCAGGCGGCCAGGATTTTCTCGTCGCGCCCGGGCTTGACGCGGCGCTCGCGCGCCGCGAACAGCTTGCGCCGGATTTCCGCGATCGCCTCTTCCACCCGCTCTTCGGGTATCTGGAACAGCCGCGCCGCCTCGGGAAGATCGATCGTGCGATGCAGGATGTTGCTGCCCTCGAAGTTCCCTTCCGCGCTGATGTCGAAATAGCGCGCGGCGATCTTCGCGAGCTCGGGGCCAAGGATTTGGGCCGCCTCTTGCGGCGTCCAGACGAAGAACTTGCCCTCTTCGCCTTCGCTGTCGGCATCCTGGGTGGAGTAAAATCCGCCTTCCGGGCTGGTCATCTCGCGCAGCACGTAGTCGAGAATCTCGGCCGCGACGCGCTGGAACTCGGGCTCGTTCAGCGCGCGCCCGGCGTCGAGATAGAGCCGCGCCAGCAGCGCGTTGTCATAGAGCATCTTCTCGAAGTGCGGCACCAGCCAGCGCTCATCGACGCTGTAGCGATGGAATCCGCCGCCGATTTGATCGTAGATGCCGCCCTTGGCCATTTTGGTCAGCGTCTGGCGGACCATCTCGGCCAAGCCGAAGTCGCCTTCGGCCTGGCTGACGCGCAGAAACAGCGAGAAGACGAAAGTGCTGGGAAATTTCGGCGCCTGGCCCAGCCCGCCGTTGACGCTGTCGTAATGGCCACCGAGCGCGCGGGCGGCGGCTGCGGGCAGTCCCGGGCGCAGCTCGCCCTCGGCCGGCTTGCATTCCGCCATCGCGCCCAGCGCGGCGGTCAACTTCTCGACGTTGTGCTGAACCTCGTGCGACCTGCTTGCGGTAGGCCTGCGCCACACCCTGCAGCACGCGCGGAAAGCCCGGCATCCCGTGTCGATCTTCCGGCGGAAAGTAGGTTCCGCCGAAAAACGGCTTGGCGTCCGGGCGTCAGGAAGACGGTCAGCGGCCATCCGCCGCGCCCGGCGATCAACTGGACCGCGTCCATGTAGATCTGATCGAGGTCGGGCCGCTCCTCGCGATCGACTTTGATCGAGACGAAATTCTCGTTCATCAGGCGCGCGATGGCCTCGTTCTCGAACGACTCGCGCTCCATCACGTGGCACCAATGGCAGGCCGAGTAGCCGATCGAGAGCAGGATCGGTTTGTCCTCGGCCTTAGCCCGAGCCAGCGCCTCCTCGCCCCACGGATACCAATCGACGGGATTGTGGGCGTGCTGGCGAAGGTAGGGACTCTGTTCGTTGATCAGCCGATTCGGCTTACGCGCCGTGCCGGGCGCGGGCTCGTGACTCATGAATCTCTCGACTTTTCGACGGGTCGCCGCGCGCGCAATTCGCGCCGCGTCGAATTCGACGCTATCACGCGCCGGCCGGGCTTGCTACGCGGGTTCCGTGTGGCGCGCGGCGGGCGAGGGCGGCTAGAATTTCCGCCGATGCGCGCGGCTATGGATGATATCGATCGGGCGCCGGCGGGGCGGGAAGCGAACGGCGCGGGCCGGCTCCTGGCCGCCGGCGTCATGCTGCTCGCCGCGCTGCTGTTCTTCGCGCGGCTCGGCGCTCGCGCGCTTTGGGCCTCGGAATTTCGATGGGCCGAAATTTCCCGCGAGATGCGGATGACGGGCAATTACTTCTGGCCGACGATCAATGGCCGGCTTTACTACGACAAGCCGCTGCTCTCGTACTGGATGGTGCTCGGCACCGCCCACCTGACCGGCTCGCTCAACGAGGCCGCGGTGCGGATCCCGTGCGCGATTGCGGGATTGTCGGCAGTCGGCCTCCTGATCCTGTTGGTCCGCCGGCTGTACGGCGAGTGGCGCAGCGCGGCGCTCGCGGGCTTCGTCCTCGCGACCAGCATGAGCTTCGTGTTTTTCTCGCGGAACGCGTCCGCCGACGTCGAGACGATTACCGGCGAGCTGGGCGCATTGCTGTTGTTTATCTCGTACCGCGACCGGCCCGACGGTTCGTGGGTCATACCGCTATGGCTGATCATGGCGATCACGTCGCTGACCAAGGGACTGCTGGGTTTCGTGCTGCCGCTGGCGGTGATCGGCGCCTACTCGTGCCTGGCGGAGGGCTGGCATCAGCTTTACGACGGGGTTTCGATCGGTTCGCTCGCGCAGCGGCTGCAATGGCTCATCGCACGTAATCGATGGCTCTTCAACCGCTGGTCAATTCCCGCGATCGCGCTGGCGGGCGCGGTCTACGCGATCCCGTTTGGAATTTCGCTGGTGAAGATGAGATCGAGCGCGGGCTTTTACATGGTCTATCGCGAGAACGTGCTGCGTTTCTTCGAGCCCTTCGATCACAAGGGACCGATCTACCTTTACGTCTACATAATATTCGAGCTGATGGCGCCGTGGTCGGTGTTGCTGCCGGCCGCGCTGGCCCAGGCCCATCGGCGGCAGGATCGGCCGGCGACCGATCGCTTCGCGCTGGTGTATTTCTGGGCCACGTTCGTCTTCTTCACGCTGTCGGGCTCGCGCCGGAGCTACTACATCCTGCCGATTCTGCCCGCCGGCGCGATTCTGGTGGCGCGGTTGCTGCTGCAACAATCGGAAGAGATCTCAGCGGCGGCCCGGTGGCTGCTGAAACTGGGATACGTCGCGCTTGCGATCGTGCTGGCGGCCGGAGCCCTGCTCCTGCTGCCGACCTGGATGCGTCCCGGCTACTGGCGCTTCTACCCGCCGACGCCCGATCGCGCGGTCTTCACCCTGTTCTGGATGGTGTGCGTTGCGGCGCTGCTTTACCTGCGCGGGAATTTCCGGCCCCGCGCGATCGCTCCGGCGATGGCCACGATCGCGTACCTCTCGATGACCTACCTGTATGTCTTCGCGATGCCGACGACCGATCAATATCGGGGCGAGAAAGCCTTTGGCGAGCAGATCAGACGGCAACTGCCCGGCGAGATGGCCGACGTGGCCTTTTTCGGGACGGAGGGCCCGGTCTTTTACATGGACCCGCCCAAACCGGTGCCTCAGTACGATGATCCCGCCGCGTTGAGTAAGGCAATCGCGGCCGGGAAGATCCGATGGGTCGTCGGACGCAGGCGGGACGTAGAGCCGCTCGGGTTGCCGGCTGAAACCGTCGCGACCGAGGCGACGTTTCCCTGGGAAAACGCTCGCGACAGCCGGAACAAGCAGATCCTGCTGAGAATCGCCGCCGACGCCGGACACCATTAACTGGCGCCGGCCAGCCGTTGCCGGCCAGGGCCGCTACGCTCCGATCACTCGGGTATCAGTTCCACGCGCCGATTCTGGGCGCGCCCCTCGTCCGTATCGTTGGTGGCCACGAAGTTGGTCTTGCCGAACCCGTGCGGAACCAAATGGTCCGAGGGAACGCCCTTGTCACTCAAATATCTGGCGACGGACGCCGCGCGGCGCTCCGACAGCTTCTGGTTGTACTCGTCGGCGCCGGCCGCGTCGCAATAGCCGTTCACATCGACGACCACGTTGGCGTTTTGCTTTAGATTTTCCGCCGCTTCGTCAAGCACGGGCTCGTCCTCGGGACGGATGTCCGCTTTGTTGGAATCAAAGTGGACGCCACGCAGCACCAGCTTCTCCTTGGCCGCCGGCGGAGGAGGCGGTGACGGCGGCGGAAGTGGTGGCGGAACCTGCGCGACGGACTGCGGCGGCGGTGGGGGTGCGGGTGGGGGAGGTGGTGTCAGATACGGATCGCAAATGAAGTGGCCCGCGACGCCGCCGAGAAGCCCACCCGTAGCTAGGCCGAGGAAGCCGCCGGCGACCGCGGGTCCGGCGCCGCTGTCGTGGTTGGTGCGATTTCCGATTACGGCACCCGCCGCGGAGCCGACGACACCGCCCACAATGGCGCCTCCCACCGCGCAACGGCCAAGCGCTCTGGGTTGGCCGCAGCCCGCCAGTAACGACAGGCTGAGAACCCCGGCCGCAATCAACCTTGTTCTCATACTAGTGAGCCCCGGTTGGTGCGGGCGGGGGAGTAGCCGCAGGCGGACTCGCCGGCGCGGCCAGACTGGCGGGTGCGGCCATGCCAGCAGAGGCGGCCGTATTAGCCCCGGTCCCGGAACTAATCGGGGTCGAAGGTTCCGAGGGCAACGTGGTGTCGGTCATCGGGGTCGAGGATTGCGCCAACTCAGGTGGCGGTACGATTGGGTCGCACAGGTAATGGCCGGCGACCGCGCCTCCAACCAACCCAACGGAGACTCCGACGACGTCGGCGGCTACCGCCTCGGACACCGAATCCTGATGGCAGCAATTGTCGACGCCCTTGTAGCCGCCGATTCCGATACCGATCGCGCCTCCCACCACCGCCCCAGCGATCCCGCCGCCGATGGTACACCAGCCGATCTCTCGCTGCGGCTGATTGGCGCAACCTCCGACGGTCACGACGCAGACCAGAAGCGCGAGAGTCGCGCTCGTCGCGGACACTAATCTACTGGAGCGCCGCTTCATGACAGCCTTCCTGTCCTCCTGTCGCTGCTAGCCGTCGCTAATTCAGCGTTGCTGACTCCTCGCTACTTCCCACATTTCGGGGCATACCGCAAGCGAAATACCGCTTGACGAATGGGCCTTCCGGCTCCGATCGGGCAAAAGAACCCGATTTCGCCCTTCTCCGCTCATCGAAAACCGCCGCCGCCGATGCTAGGGTTGCTCGATGGTCGCTGCGGAGGACCCTTATGAGCCAACATCCGATTCGTTTTGGACTGCAGACCGGCCAACAGATGGTCGCCTGGAGTGAAATCCGCGACCTTTGGCGAAAGGCTGACGAATGGGGCTACGATTCGTTGTGGGTCTACGACCATTTCTACCCGATCTTCGTCCCCGACCCGACCGGGCCGGTGCTGGAAAGCTGGACGCTCCTGTCGGCCCTGAGCCAACAGACCAAACGGGCGCGAATCGGGGCGCTGGTCAACGGCAACGCCTACCGCAATCCCTGCCTTACGGCCAAAATGGCCGCCACGCTGGACCATCTGAGCGGCGGCCGGCTCAACCTGGGAATCGGCTCGGGCTGGTTCGAGCTAGAGCATCGCAGCTTCGGGTTCGATTTCAAGCCGGTGCCGCAGCGCCTGCAGGCCTTCGAAGAAGCCTGCCGGATTATCAAAGGGATGTTCACCCAGGACAAAACCACTCTGCACGGCCGGCACTACAACGTCACCGACGCGGTGTGCAATCCCAAGCCGCTGCAGAAGCCCTACCCGCCGATCATGATCGGCGGCAGTGGCGAAAAGGTGCTGCTCAAGATTGTCGCGCAACACGCCGACATCTGGAACTCCCCCAATCTGACGGCGGAGCGAACCCAGCAGCTTATCGAGATAATCCGGCGGCATGGCGACGCGGTCGGCCGCGACACCGGCTCGATCGAGAAATCGGCGGCGATGGCGCTTTGCTATCGCGCGCCGAAAGAACGCGAGTCGATGATGACGATGATCGTGGGTGCGATGGCGCAGACCACGCCCGAAAAGGCGCGCGCGCAGATGATGGTCGGCGAGCGTCAGGAATGTCTCGACACGATCGAGCGCTACATGAAAGCCGGCGTCACGCACTTCATCTTCATGCTGCTCGCGCCCTACCCGCTGGAGGAGGTCCAGCGCTTCGCCGAGGAAGTCATCCCGCACTTCCGCCCGCGCTGAGCAGCGGGGACGGCGCGTTTTCGTCACCAGACGTTAACCCATCCGTCGCACGAAACTCCTGCTCACGGTGGTAGTGCCCACGCAGGTGGCGATGACTTACGCTATCCGGATGGCCTGAGAATCACCCGGAGGCGTCCTTATGCCCAATCAGGTCGAAAAGCGCGAGCTGGCTGCCGGGGCTGCGCCCGTCGCCGCTAACGGCGTGGCGACGCCCGCGATATCCATATCCACGAGCCAGGTCGCGGCGCTGGATGGAAAACCTGTCCCGCGCGACGGGCGTGTCGACGCCGTACCGCGCAAGGACGGCGCGACACAGCCGGCCGGGTCCGCAGTCGCCAATCTGAACTCGCCCGATCTCTATCTCAACCGCGAGCTGACCTGGCTCGCTTTCAACCGCCGCGTGCTGCACGAGGCTGAAGACGAGACTATCCCGCTGCTCGAGCGGCTCAAGTTCCTCGCCATCACCGCGTCCAACCTGGACGAGTTCTTCATGAAGCGGATCGGCGGCCTGAAACAGCAGGCCGTCGCGGGCGTTAACCAGCTCACCGCCGACGGCCGGACCCCGCAGCAGCAGATTGTCGAGTCTTACGCTCAGGTCCGCGAAACCGAGCAGAAACAGCGCGAGCTGCTGACGCCGTTGCTCGGGCTGCTCAAGGCTCGTGGCATCCAGCTTGCCGGCTACGAGCAGTTGTCGGGCGAAGAACAGCAGGCTCTGCGCGACTACTACCTCAAGAACATCTTTCCGCTGGTAACGCCGCAGGCGATGGACCCGGCGCATCCGTTCCCGCACGTCTCGAACCTGTCGCTCAACCTGCTGGTCACGCTGCGCCCGATCGATGATCCCAATCCGCTGCTGGCGCGGGTCAAGGTGCCGCTCGGCTTCGGCATCAAGCGCTTTCTGCGGGTGGGCAAGGGCAATCGCTTCGTCCCGCTCGAGGACGTGATCGCGCGCAACCTCGATTTGCTGTTTCCCGGCATGAGCGTGACTTCTTACGAGTTCTTCCGCGTCACGCGCAACGCGAATACCGAGCGCGACGAGGAAGAAGCCGACGATTTGCTGGCGATGATCGAATCGGAGCTGCGCGATCGCCGGTTTGCGCCGATCGTGCGCCTGGAGGTGATCAAGGGTATGGACCCGGCTCATCGTGGGATGTTGGCGGCGGAGTTGGGACTGGACGAGCACGATGACGTTTTCGAAACCGACGGCATGATGGCGATGCGCGACCTGATGGAGCTGACCACGATCGATGATCCGGCGCTTCACGATCCGCCGCACCATCCCAGCGACCATCCGCGGTTGCTCCGCTCGCGGGGCATCTTCCATATCGTGCGCGACGCCGGCGCGCTGCTGCTGCTCCATCCTTACGAATCATTCTCGACCTCGGTCGGGCGCTTCCTGCGCGAGGCCAGCGAGGATCCCAAAGTCCGCGCGATCAAGATGACGCTCTACCGCACCTCCGCCGACTCCGAGCTGATCGGCTACCTCTGCGACGCGGCGCGCAACGGCAAGCATGTAACTGTGGTGGTCGAGCTGAAAGCCCGCTTCGACGAGGCCGCCAACATCGGCTTCGCCAGCCGGCTCGAGGAATTCGGCATCCACGTGACCTACGGGGTGGTCGGGTTGAAGACCCATTGCAAGGTCATTCTGGTGGTGCGCCAGGACTACAACGGGCTGCGCCGCTACGCGCACATCGGCACCGGCAACTACCATCCGGGCACGGCGCGCGTCTACGCCGACTTCGGCCTGCTGACCTGCGACGACACGATCGGCCAGGACCTGACGCAGCTTTTCAACTATCTCACCACCGGCTACACGCCCGATCGCACCTATCGCAAAATTCTTCCGGCGCCGGCCCTGCTCAAGAAGGCGCTGCTGGCGAAGATCGAGCGCGAGATCGCCGGGCACTCGCCGGCTTCGCCGGGCCTGATCCAGATCAAGGTCAACGCGCTGGAGGATGTCGACCTCACGCGCGCGCTCTACCGCGCCTCGCAGGCTGGAGTGAAAGTGGACCTGATCGTGCGCGACACCTGCGAGTTGCGCCCCGGACTGCCTGGAATCTCGGAGACGATTCGGGTGGTCAGCATCGTCGGCCGGTTTCTCGAGCACGGACGGATTTACTATTTCCGCAACGGTGGCGCGGAGGAGTATTTCATCGGTTCCGCCGATTGCATGAAGCGCAACCTCGAGAGCCGGGTCGAGGTAGTGGTGCCGGTCGAGGATCCGACGCTGCGCCAGGAATTGCGCACCGTGATCGATTGCCAACTGAGCCCCAATGGCTGTGCGTGGGAGATGCGTTCCGACGGCAGCTACTTCCGTTCCGCCGCCTCCGAGAAGGCCAAGAGCTGCCAGCAGTTCATGATCGAGCTGGTCGAGAAGCGCAAACAGGAAGCCGTCAAACTCAAGCGCAAGCGGCCGCGCAGCTTCGCTCGCCGCGCCGCCAAGCTGCTCGACGGCGCGTAGGCGCCGGCGCCGATCTGCGCGGCCGGTGAAATGCTCAGCGCGCGCGTTTGAGCGCGGCCAGGCTGTCGCGGTAGGGAGCGTAGGCCACGCCCCGCTCGGTGATGATCGCCGTGACCAATTCGGCCGGAGTAACGTCGAAGGCCGGATTGAAGACCCGTACTCCTTTCGGCGTGATCCGGCGGCCCGCGAACTCGGTCAGCTCCGTGGCCGCACGCTCTTCGATCGGGATTTGCTCCCCGCTGGGGCAATCCAGATCGATCGAGGATAGCGGCGCGGCGACATAGAAGGGCACTCCGTGCCGGCGGGCCAGCACCGCCAGCGGGTAGGTGCCGATCTTGTTGGCCACGTCGCCGTTGGCTGCGGTGCGATCGGTGCCGACGATCACGCAACTGACGCCGCCGCGCGCGAGTATCGCACCCGCCATATTGTCGGCGATCACGGTGACCGGAATCCGGTCCTTGTGCAGCTCCCACGCGGTCAGGCGCGCGCCCTGCAGATAGGGCCGCGTCTCGTCCGCGATTACCGCAACTTTCTTGCCGGCTGCGCGCGCCGCGCGCACCACGCCCAGCGCGGTGCCATAGCCGGCGGTCGCCAGCGCGCCCGCGTTGCAATGCGTTAGTACGGTTGCGGGGTCGCCAAGCAGGCTCGCGCCAAAGCGGCCGAGCGCACGGTTGGCCGCCAGGTCCTCGTTGCGGATCGCCAGCGCCTCCTCGCGCAGCCGGCGGAACAGAGCGCGCTCGTCGAGCGCGGGGTTGGCCTCGATCACGCCTCCCATCCGCTCCAGCGCCCAAGCCAGATTCACCGCGGTGGGACGGGTGGCCTTGAGGACTTTGGATACCTGGGCGAAACGCGTGCGGGCGCGCGCGCCGGCGTAACCCCGCAGCCCAAGCGCGACCCCCATCGCGGCCGCGACCCCGATCGCGGGCGCGCCGCGAATCACCATCGCCCGGATCGCTTCGGCCACGCCGCGATAATCGCGATAGGTACGGAATACCTCGCGTCCGGGCAGCAGCCGCTGATCGATCATGCGGACCGTGTCTGCATGCCACTCAATAGTCTTTACGGACACGGATACACACTTCGCCCCGCCGCGCGACGAGGCAAACCTGCGCGCCTCTCAGATGAGGTATACTCTGGCTCCTGCTACCGGCCGGAACGGCCGATGCGCAAACCCGTTCGCCAAGCTCGTATCGTCAAGCGCGTTCGTACTGTCCGCGAGCCTTGCGCTTGACCAGTCCGGCTTCGATCCAGCGCGTGATCGCGGCGAAGATCTCGGAAGGGCGCTTGCCCTTCAGTCCGCGCACCTTGCGGATGTCCGAGGCCTTGAACTGCTTGGGAATCTGCCCCAGGATGGCGCGCCAGTTGATTCTGCCGCGAGACCCGCCGCCGGCGCGCGCTGCAGCCGCGTTTCCGGTGAGTCCGCCCAGCCGGGCTTCCTCTTCCTTCAGCCGTCTCAGCTCTACTTCTTTGCCGCGAATCTCTTTACGCAAATTCGAGAGCAGCGAACGCGCTTGACGCTGAATTTGTGCGTACGCCGAATTTGATGCTCGTCCGCTGCTATTCCGTGGTCGTGGCATTTCCCAAGGACGCTCCTTTTTCCAAGTTCATTTCGTAGTCAGGAACAATACTAACCTACACAACCATCAACTGAGTGACAAGGGATTCACGAGTACTCACGTCGTCAGGCAAGTAGATAACGTTGGATATTGCCACGGCGGTTGCCCGACTCGGCAATGGCGCTCATCACTCACTCTACGCGCGCCGATCGCGGCCGCTCGACAATTTGTACGCGCCGCGCTTGATGTCGCAGGCCGCGCCGGCTCCGGCGCGAATCGACTCAGTTCCGCGCGATGGCGCGAGTCACTCACTGCCATAACCACTGACCGCGGTTGAGTTCGATGGCGCGGAAGAGCGAGCTTGCGTTGCGCGACTATATTACGCTGGCAGGACGTAAGCCCGGCGTGATCAGTCGGCCGCGAAGGCGGGGAGACTTCACAGTCTAGTGAGTGATCGGCCGAGTGACCGCGGCCTTCGAGCGGGAGACGCATGCCGCTCAGAATCCAACGCGACCTCTTTCGAACCAATCGTCCCGGGCCCATCGCCGGATGCAGTTATCGAAGCTCGGAACCCGTCATTGGTTGACGTTTTCGCTCGGCGAAAGGCGCAATATAGCTCGGAGAGCGGTTTGTTGCGGTGTTGAGCAGGGCTGTATCGGTCCTATCAGTCTTATCGTATCCGACTGACCCGCCCGTCGACCCGGCGGCCCGGAAAAGCTCTTGCCGGGCTGCCGAGGCATCGACCCCTTGGCATTCTGACTATCTATCATGATACGCAGGATATCTATGTTTATTAGACTTGTGGTGCTATAACGGGCCGAACTTTGAGGAGCACCACTGGCCTTGCCTCCCCGCTTGAATGCTCACGGCGGGTTTCGGGGTTCGAGGGGAGATCGTGAATCGCGAGGCGGCGCAGCAGACCGCCAGGAGAGCTTAATGGGCCGCAGACTGTACGTTGGAAATCTGGCTTGGGGTGTAAGCGATCAGGATCTGCAGGAGGTCTTCGCCGAGGCAGGCAAGGTTGAGAGCGCGCAAGTTATCATCGACCGCGCCACCAATCGATCGCGCGGATTCGGCTTCGTCGAGATGGGGACGGATGAAGCTGCAGACGCCGCCATCAAGAAGCTGAACGGTCGGGATCTGAAAGGGCGGGCGATTCGCGTCAACGAAGCGCAGGCTCGTAGTGGTGGGGGCGGCGGCGGGGGTGGCGGCGGCGGCGAGCGCCGCGGCTTCGGCGGCGGCCGCGATTGCGACCGCTGATCGCGTTTCCTCTTCGGCTCGGGCCGCATCGCCCGGCCGATCGATTCCGTTCTCATCGTCGAGGAATACGGGTGCGCCCGCCGCGCAGCCGGGTTTGCGATGGCGCATCCGGGCTGCCATGCTTTAGGTACTAAGCGGCAGCATCAGCGGCTCTGGCCTGACTGCTTATTCCCGCTCGCGGACAACTCAAGTGACAGGAGCCTGACCGTGGAGATAGTCACCATTGAGGCGCAGAACGAAGCCGCGCGCTTCGTTCCGGAGATCGGGTGTGGTTGTCTGGGTTACCGAGTCGGCGCGCTCGAAGTGATTTGGGGCGCTGCGAATCCCGAGGCGCTCGCCGCCAAGCCGCATTCGAGCGGAATTCCGATTCTGTTCCCGTGGCCGGGACGGATCGCTCACGCGAAGTTTTCATGGAAGGGAAAAGCGGTCGCGCTGCCCGTCAATGAACCGATGCGCGGCCACGCGATTCACGGACTGGTCTGCGATCGTCCGTTTCGGGTCGTGCGGCGCGGCCCGTACTATTTTACCGCCGAGCTCGAGTCGACGGCCGACACCGAACTGACCGCCAAATGGCCCTATCCATTCCGCCTCACGCTCGATTACGAAATCGGCAAGGGACTGCGCCTGACTGCGGCCGTCACCAACACCGGCACCGAGCCGATGCCTTTCGGACTCGGCATTCATCCTTTTTTCCGGGCTCCGTTGGCGCCTGATTCGACCCGCGAGAACCTCCGAATCCAACTGGCTTCCGCGCACCGGCGCGTGCTCGCCGAGGGCCTTATCCCGACCGGGCAGGATGAGCCCGTGAGCGGCAAGTACGATCTCCGATCGGGACCGGCGCTGGACGGCGAGAGCTACGACGATGCTTTCCGCGCACCAACTCCCGATGCGGACGGAATGCTGAGCGGGCGGCTGATCGATCCGGGGCTGAAGATCGCAGTCCAGGTCCGGGCCGACTTCGAGTTTCGGCGACTGGGTAATCTACGCGCCGCTGGATCGCCCGGTAGTATCAATTGAGCCCTACACCTGCGCGTCCGACGCGTTCAACCTGGCCGCGCGCGAGATCGACGCCGGCGCCCGCGAACTCGCGCCGGGCGCAAACTGGCAGGGCGAGATTGAGCTGCGGGTCGGCGCCGCCTGAAGCGAAGGCTGCGGCGCTGCGTCCGCGCTTGAATCAGCGGCCCTTGAACTTCGGATCGCGGCGCTGGGCGAGCGCCTGCGCGCCCTCGGCGAAGTCCTCGGTCAGCAACAACGCGCTCTGCGCGAGCGCCTCCAGCTCCATGAAGCTCATCTTGTCGAGCCCGTAGCCGCGATCGATGATCCGCTTGGCGAGCCCGACCGCAATCGGCGCGTTGCGCGCGATCTCGCGGGCCAGTTCCTCGGCTGCTGCCATCTGCCGGCCGGCCTCGACCACGCGATTCACCAGTCCGATCGCCGCGGCCTCTTCGGCGTCGATCATGCGCGCGGTCATGATCAATTCCTTGGCCCGCGCATAACCGACGGTGCGCGTCAGACGGGTCGTACCGCCGACATCCGGGATCAGGCCGATTCGCGTTTCGGGCATCCCGAGCCGGGTGCCGGCCGCGGCGACGCGCACGTCGCACGCCAGTGCCAGCTCCAGGCCCAGACCGCCGACATAGCCGTGCAGGGCGCCGATCACGGGCTTCTCGATACTCTCGAATCGGTTTAGCGCCGACTGCGACTCACCGATAAAGTTCCGGAAGCCGCTGAGATCGGCGCGACCGCGGGTCGAGCTGCCCTGAACGCTGCCCTCGCCGCCGAACGAGCTGAAATCGATTCCAGCCGAGAACACCGATCCTTCACCGTAGAGAATGATCGCCCGCACGCCCGGTTGGTCGGCCTTCGCCAGCGCCTCGGGAATCGCGCGCAGCATCGGCGTACTAATCGCGTTGCGCTTGTCGGGGCGATTGAGCCCCAGGTATGCGATCTCGCCTTCGACTCTTACCTTGATCAGTTCTTCTGCCACGGAACTACCTCATCGTGAAGCTTCTCAAAGTCCTATGGTTTCAGCAGCACCTTAAGCGCGTGGTCGGTGTGCGCGTCGAAGATCTGGTAGCCATGCGCGGTCTCGGTGAGCGCCAGCCGGTGGCTGATGATCGGCCGCGGGTCGAGACGGCCGTGCTCGATCAGGCTCGCCAGTTGCGGGATATTGCTGCGAATATTGGCCAGCCCGATCCGGAACGTGAGGTCGCGGATAAAGGCGAGCCCGATCGGAAAGTTGAAGCTGGGCTCCATAAATACGCCGATCACTGAGACGGTTCCGCCCGGCCGCACCGCCATCAGGGCGTTCTGCAGCGCCGCTTCCTGGCCAACCGCTTCGATTACCACGTCCGCGCCGCGTCCACCGGTGCGCTCGAGGATCAGGTCCGCCGCCTGCGGCGCCGCCACCGGCGTCGCACCGATCTTGCGGGCCAGCTCCAGGCGATAGGGGATCGTATCTACCGCGATCACCTCGGCTGGACCGAACAGCGCCGCCGCGAGCGCGGCACACAGCCCGACCGGGCCGCATCCGAATACCGCCACGGTCTGACCCGGCTTGATCTCGCCGTTGAGCGCGCCGAAAAAACCGGTCGGCAGAATGTCCGCCAGAAAGACCGCCGCCTCGTCATCGATCCCGTCCGGCAGCGGATAGCAGGTGTAGTCGGCCATCGGCACGCATATGGCCTCCGCTTGCGCCCCGCCCAGAGTGCCGAGCTTGCCGGCGGCGTTGGGACCGTAGCCGAAGACTCCGGCGCCGCTGACCTCGCATTGCGAAACCTGTCCCTGGCGGCAGTAGAAGCATTGGCCGCAGGCGACCGACGCCGCAATCACGACCCGCTGACCGCGCTTGAGCGTCGAAACCTCGCGACCAACCTCTTCCACCACGCCCACCCCCTCGTGGCCGAGCACAAAACCGGGGACCACCGGCATGCGGCCGTGGTACGCGTGGAGATCGGAACCGCAGATCGCCGCGGCGGTGATCCGGACCAGCGCGTCGGTGGGCGAGTTGAGCCCGGGGTCGGGAACCGACTCCACCCGCACGTCGCGCGGTCCGTGAAAGATCGCAGCCTTCATGGCCTGGCTACCGTCATCGAAATGAGTCTCCAAGTCGACTGGCGCGGATAATGACACAGATCGAAACCGGTTTGCACTGCTCGCAGAGCCGGTGATATTTGCATTGGATTGATCCGAGGGAGGCCGTCATGATTCAGAACCTCAAGAAGATTCTCTCCCCAATCGATTTCTCCGAGTTCTCATTTCAGGCCATGCGCGCGGCCTGGGAGCTCGCCAGCGACGTGGGTGCGGAACTGCATCTCCTGCACGTGGTGGTGCCGCATGGCAACTACGTGCCGCTGCTGCTGGCGCGCGACGTGGATAGCGCGCGCGAGATGGCGCGCGAATCCTCGATGGTTCAGCAGGCGGAAGAAGAGCTCGCCAACGTCAAGAAGGCCCAATTCGGCAATTCGGCGAAGGTTTTCACCGGCGCCTTGGCCGGATCGCCAGTCACGAAGATCATCGATTACGCCGAGCAGAATGCCATCGATCTGATCCTGCTCTCCAGCCACGGACGGACCGGGTTCAACCGGATGATGCTTGGCAGCACGGCCGAGATGCTGGTCCGAGGCGCGCCGTGCTCGGTCCTGGTGCTGCGAACCCGCAACTGATCGGCGCGGGCGGCGCAATTCCTTACATCTGCTCTGTACGATTGTTCAGAAAAGTCGGGGTCGGAGGGATTGCTCCTCCCGACCCCCTGGCTAGCCGGGAAAAGGGGGGCAAACCCCGACCAGCAACCTTTATTGTAACCAAGTTTCAAACGCTTGCAATGGTCTTTTTGATGAGCACGTCGCATCTGCCTCCGATGAGACGCATCCTTAGTCAGGGCTATTCACGGCCGGGCGAGAATCCGCATGCTCGCAGGACCGCATCCGCCGCCCAGGGCCGGCAGAAAATGGATTTCGCTCGATTCGCCGATCGGTTCGAGCAACCCGCCGGTGGCGATTTCGCCGTCAATCGACACTGCGATCGCGGGTTTAAGGTCGTCGCCTTCGACCAGATACGCGCGCACGCCCGGGAATTGTCGATCGAGATCATCGATCAGTTGACCGACATTGCGGCCGCGCGCGATCGCTTGTTCGCGTCCCGCAGTCAGCTTGCGCAGGACGGCCGGGATGAAGACCGTTGCCATATTCGCTGCGGCTCGATGCGCCGCCGACTCGATCGTCGTCAATCTTGCGCGCTTCAGTCCGCGGCGGCGAGCTGCGGCTCCTGGGGCGCGGCCAGGATCGCCTTGAGCAGGCGCGGCGGTGACATCGGCAGCTCGGTCATCCGCACTCCGACCGCGCCATAGATCGCGTTGGCGACCGCGGCCGGCGGCGGCACGATCGAGACCTCACCGACTCCGCGCACACCCAGCGGATGGGTCGGGTTCGCGACCTCGACGATGATCGTTTCAATCGCGGGCAGATCGAGGCAGGTCGGCATCCGGTAGTCGAGCAGTCCTGTGTTACGCAGGATCCCCTTGTCGTCGTAGAAATATTCCTCGTTGAGCGCCCATCCGATTCCCTGCGCCGTACCGCCCTGCATTTGGCCTTCGACGTAGCTCGGATGAATCGCCTTGCCCGCATCCTGGGCAATCGTGCAGCGCAGGATTTGCACCTTGCCGGTGTCGGGATCGACCTCGACGTCGATGCAGGTAGTAGCGAAGGCCGGCGCCGCGCCGCGCGCGTTCACGCTCGCGCGTCCGGTGACCGGACCGCCGGCGCGGGCGAGCCGGCCGGCCACCTGCTTGATCGTCATCGGCTTCGCGCCGTTGCCCTTGACGAAAAAAGCCCCGTCGCGAAACTCCAGATCATCGGGCTTCTTATCCATCAGCTTCGCGGCGCGTTCCTTGAGCTGGTTCACGGCGTCCTGCGCCGCCTGGTAGACGGCCATCCCGGTTGCGAACGTCACGCGGCTGCCGCCGGTCACGTCGGTATGCCCGATCGAATCGGTATCGGCGACCAGTGAGCGAACGTCCTGCATCTCGAGGCCCAGCACCTCCGCAGCGATCATCGCCATCGAGGCGCGGCTGCCGCCGATATCGGGCGAGCCGGTCACCACGCTGGCGGTGCCGTCGGTATGGATATTCACCGTGGCCGACGACTGCATACCGGCGTTGAACCAGAAGCCCGAAGCGACGCCGCGCCCGCGATTGGGGCCGCTCAGCTCTGACTTGTAATGCGGGCTATTTTTGATCGCCTCGCAAGTTTCGATAAAGCCGATGCGCCGGAAGGGCGGGCCGGCCGGATGGGGCGAGCCTTCGCGCGCGGCGTTCATGATCCGCATCGCGAGCGGGTCGAGCCCGCACTGCTCGGCAAGTTCGTCGATCACGGTCTCGGCGGCGAAGGCCGCGTTGGTCGCGCCCGGCGCGCGGTAGGCCGCGGTCTTGGGGCGATTCACCACCACGTCGTAGGCGTCGATCTGCACGTTCTCGATCTGGTACGGCGCCAGGATCGTCATCGCGCCGGCCGTCACGGGCGAGCCGGGAAATGCGCCCGCTTCGTATGCCATCCAGACTTTCGCCGCGATGATCTTGCCATCGCGGGTCGCGCCCATCTTGACTTTGATCGTCGAGCCCGAGGTTGGTCCGCTCGCGCGCAGCACCTCCGATCGGCTCATGACGAGCTTCACCGGATGGCCGGTCTTGTGGGAGAGCAGCACCGACAGCGGCTCCAGATAGATCGTGGTCTTGCCGCCGAAACCGCCGCCGATCTCGGCCGGCACGACCTTGAGCTTGCCGACCTCGATCCCGAGCACCTGGGCGCTCAGCGAGCGCACGTCGAAGGCGCCCTGCGTCGAGCAATAGATCGTCGCGTGGCCGTCGGAATTGTAGATGCCGACCGCATTGTGTGGCTCGATATATCCTTGATGCACCATCGCGGTCTTGAACTCGCGCTCGACGATAAAGTCGGCGGATTTGAAGCCGGCCTCGGGGTCGCCTTTCTTGATCGGCAGATGCGCCGCGATATTGGTGGGTTTGTCGCCCGATTCGGCGTTGCGCAATTCGCGCAGCAGGATCGGCGCGTCGGGCTCCATCGCACGCTCGACCGTCATCACCGGCGGCAGCACCTCGTAGTCGACCTCGATCAACCGCAGCGCTTCTTCGGCGATATGCGGGCTGGTCGCCGCCACCGCCGCCACCGCATGGCCGTCGTAGAGCACCTTTTCATGCGCGAGAACATTGAGCGCGAGATGGCGCGGGTTCATCGCGGCCTCGCCGACCCTCTCGGTCTTGCTTGCCGGCAGACTCCCAAGATCGACCGCGGTCACGATCGCCTTGACGCCCGGCAACTTGAGCGCCTTATCAACCTTGATCGATTTGATCAGCGCGTGCGCATGCGGACTGCGCAGCACCTTGCCATGCAGCATCCCGGGGAAGGCATAGTCAGCGCCGTACTTCGCGCGACCGGTCACCTTGTCAACGCCATCAGGCCGGATCGGACGCGTGCCGATTACTCTGAACTTCTGCGGCTCGGTTGATTCTGCCATCGCTTGATCCTCTATGAGTTCGCCCGTTTTTCAGCGAGCGCTCGAAAGCTCTTTCGCGGCGTCGAGCACGGCGCGCACGATCTTGTCGTAGCCGGTGCATCGGCAAAGATTCCCGGCCAGCGCGTAGCGGATTTCCGGCTCGGTCGGATTCGGGTTACGATCGAGCAGCGCCTTGGCCGACATCAGGAATCCCGGCGTGCAGATTCCGCATTGCAGGCTCGCATCTTCGAGGAACTTCTGTTGCAGCGGATGCAGCCGCGCGCCGTCGGCCAGTCCCTCGACAGTTGTGATCTTGCGGCCCTGCGCCTCGACGCCGAGCATCAGGCACGAGCAGACCACGCGGCCGTCGACCAGCACGGTGCACGCGCCGCAATCGCCGGTCAGGCAGCCTTCTTTCGAGCCCGTGAGTTCGAGCACGTCGCGCAAGGTTTCGAGCAGGCTCTGGCGCGGCTCGCAGAGGAACTCGGCCGCCTCGCCGTTGATAGTCGTTTCGACCAGTACTTTTTTCGACATGCGTCTTCCGTTGGTTCAGTTCTTGCGGGCGCGTTCGGCCGCGATCGCGAGTGAGCGCCGCGTCAGCACGCCCACGATATGGCGCCGATATTCCGCCGTGCCGCGCATGTCATCGATCGGCGAGCTGGCCGCGATCGCGAGCTCGGCGGCCTTGCCGATCGTCGCGTCATCGAGCTTCCTCCCGACCAGCGCCTCGGCCGCTTTCGCGGCCACGATCGGCGTCGGTCCGACCGCGCCCAGCGCGATCCGGGCGGCCACGCACTTGTCGCCATCTAGCGTGACCGACGCTCCCACGCCCACCACCGCGATATCCATCTCGTTGCGCGGGATCAATCGCAGGTAGGCATCCGACGAATGGGGCCGCGGCGCAGGAATCTGGAATTCGACCACGATCTCACCGGGCTGCAACACCGTACGTCCCGGGGAAAGGATGAAACTTTCGACCGGAGCCTCGCGCGTACCCTTCGGCCCCGCGATTTTCGCGATCGCCCCGAGCGCGATCAGCGCCGGCGTCGTGTCGGCGGCGGGCGAGCCGTTGCAGAGATTGCCGCCGACCGAAGCGCGATTCTGAATCTGCAGCGAGCCGATCAGATGGGCCGCTTCGGTCAGACCCGGATAATGCTCGCGCATCAACGCGCTCTCGTAAACTTCGATACACGGGACCGCGGCGCCCAGGCGCAGACCGCTCTTCGCATCGAAGCTGAGCTGGCGCAACTCGGGAATGCGTTTAACGTCGACCAGATGCTCCTGCCGGCGCACCCCAGCGCGCATCTGGATCAGAATATCCGTGCCGCCGCAGAGCGGGCGGGCTTTTTCCCCGAAGCTGCCGAGCACCTTGAGCGCGTCACTCAGCGTCGCCGGAGCCTCGTACTGGATTTCGTGCAAAGTCGAAGCCCTCCGAACCCGGGCGGCATCGCTACCACCCGAACATCTTTAGATAGCGTACCTCGCCGCCATCCGGCAATTAAGGGGCTGCGCCCTCAGGCAGCGATCCAGTTTTGTAACAGGTCGGAGGCTCTACGGCTTAACTCGAATGTCCGTTCTTGGGAGCGGTGGGCAGAGCGAAGAAGTCGTCGTCAAGGATCTCCTCGGAGGACCAGGGGCATTGCACCGGGAATTCCGTCTGCCAATTGGACAGACCAATCATGTCAAGTCCGGCGAGTCTTCGCGCACGTGAGTATGCCTTGATTTTGAACTCTTCAAATTTGTTCCCGGAACGTCCGAGAGCGATCGAGGATATCGCTAATGCGATTTCTGTGCTCGGCTACCGTGACTTTCCAGCCGCGCTCTCGCATCCGTCTTTCATTTTCGCTCGGCTCGTAGCGTAGCTTCAGCAGATGAGCCAACAATTGCTCCAGGGCACTTTCGAGTGCGCGTTCCGTACTGAGGGCCATGTCCTCGAGTTCCTCAGCTACGGCGTCGCAGTGGAGAAGATCGTAGCGGCGCGCCCGTAGCGCCTGGGCCTGTTCAAGAAGCCAGGCCTGAAAGTCGTCGTCCGCGCGAGTTGTTTCCACGGTCATACTCGGCTGCGTTGTAAGTCGCTCCGGATTGCGCTCTTGCCCAGCCATAACCGCAATCTAGCGCATAGAGTTGACTGTGTCAGCCGTCGCACAATCGTCGCTTGATTCTGTCCAACGGGGCCTTTGGTCACTTACTTCTGAACCCCAATTGCGAGGCGATTCTGGCTGCTCCCAGAGCCAGCGCCGGCGCCTGATTTCCCATCAGTGCGAAGCGGGGGTCGCTGGTCTGGCCGCGCGCAAAACGCGCGTAGATCTGCTCGACCACGGTCGCGTTCTTCCAGTGGGCCCACGCGCGATAGAACGCCATCTGGCTCAGATCGCGGCCCGTACGCTGCGCGTAGCGCGCCGCCATCTCGTCGCGGGTCAGGAAGCCCGGCGCGATCGTGTGCACATGGCCCTGGCTCAGATCGAGGATCTCGGGCGGGTCGGTGCGATCGCGCCAGTAGCCGAGCGCGACGCCGAGATCGATCAGCGGATCGCCGATCGTCGACATCTCCCAGTCGAACACGCCGACCACGCGGCCCGGATCGTCCGCACCCAGCATGATGTTGTGCAGGTAGAAGTCGTTATGGATCAGCGCGGGCGCCTGCGATTCCGGCAGATGCTCCAAAAACCACGCGCCGAGCTGATTCATCAGCGGCACTTCGCGGGTCTTGGCCTTCTCCCAGCGCCCCATCCATCCCTTGATCTGCCGCTCGACGAAGCCTTGTGGCTTGCCCAGATCGCCAAGCCCGATACTCGCGTAATCGACCGCGTGGAGATCGGCGAGCGTATCGATGAAGCCCTCCGAGATGCGCCGGAAGGTGGCCGGGTCATCCGGAATTTCCGGGGGCAGTGGCTGGCGCATGCGGATCAGGATTCCGCTCCGGCGTTCCATCACGAAAAACGGCGCGCCGATTATCGAGGTATCTTCGCAATACAGCATCCCGCGCGGGGCCGGCTGGAACGCCTTCCACAGCCGTGACAGCACGCGATACTCGCGCCCCATGTCGTGACCGCCGACCGGCAGCGGGCCGAACGGCGGCCGGCGCATCACCCACTCCTGCGCGCCGAGCCGCAGCAGATAGGTGAGATTGGAATGGCCGCCGCGAAACTGCTTGACTTCGAGCGCCGCATCGGCGCCGGGCAGCTTGTCGCGCAGATATTCGGCGAGCTTAACCCAGTCGAGCTGTTCCTCGGCTCTTATGTCCCCGTATTCGGGAGTGATTTCCTCGACGCCTGGCATCGGCGCGATCCTATTCGGCCCACTTGCGCAGCTCGCGCCGCGCGATGGTCATCCGATGGACCTCGTCGGGACCGTCCGCGATTCTGAGCGCGCGGCTGTTGCGCCACATCCCGGCGATCGGCAGGTCGTCGCTGACGCCCGCCGCGCCGAATAACTGGATCGCGCGGTCAAGCACGCGCATTACCATGTTCGCCGCCATCACCTTGATCATCGCGATTTCCTGGCGCGCCTCGCGCTTGCCGGCGGTGTCCATCTTCCACGCCGCGTGCATCACCATCAGGCGGGTCGAATCGATCTCGATGCGCGAATCCGCGATCCACTCCTGGATATTCGCCTTGTCCTTGAGAAAGCTGCCGTGGGTGTAGCGGGTGTTCGCGCGCTTGCACATCAATTCGAGTGCGCGCTCCGCGACCCCGATCGTGCGCATGCAGTGATGGATTCGCCCCGGGCCCAGCCGCGCCTGCGCGATGCCGAAACCGTCGCCCTCGCGCCCGAGCATGTTAGTCGCGGGCACGCGGCAATCCTTGTAAAGGATCTCGCAATGACCGCCGCCGCCCGTATGGCCCATCACCGGAACCGGCCGCACGTTGATGAAGCCGGGCGTATCGGTCGGAACGATGATCTGGCTGGCGCGCCGATGCGGCGGCGCATCGGGATCCGTCACCACCATCGCGATCGCGAACGCTGCGCCGATCGCGTTCGAGGTGAACCACTTGTGGCCGTTGATCACGTAGTCGTCGCCGTCGCGAACGGCGCGGGTCTTGAGCTGGGTCGGATCGGAGCCGGCGGTCTCGGGCTCGGTCATCGAGAAGCAGGTGCGAATCTCGCCCTCCAGGCAGGGCTGCAGCCAGCGCTTTTTCTGCTCGGGCGTGCCGAACTCGGCCAGGATTTCCATGTTGCCGGTATCCGGCGCCATGCAATTGAAGGCGCGCGCGGCAATCGCGCTGCGGCCCATGATTTCGCAGAGCGGCGCATATTCGTGATTCTTGAGCCCCTTGCCGTATTCCTCATCGGGGAGGAACAGGTTCCAGAGCCCGTCGGCCTTGGCCTTCTTGCGGATGTCTTTCAGGATCGGAGGCTCTTCGTGACTGTCGCTGAGCAGATGCTGATGCAGGCCGGCCTCGGCCGGATAGACGTGCTGGTCCATAAAGGTGCTGACGCGGCGGCGCAAATCTTCGACTTTCGGGGGTAGCGTGAAATCCATTTCGCTCCTCGTAACGATCAGGTTGATGGGCAAGTCATAACGCAGCTTGTGCGCAAATAGAAGCGGCGCAAAGTGCGGTGCCGGTCTGCCTTTCGGGTTGATCGCGGTTCGTGCTACGAAAGCCGAATGCCCATCGAACTTGCCAAACCGTGCGTTGACGTTGGGCTTTTCACCAACCGGCTCGACGAGATGCGCGCGTTCTACGGCGAACGGCTCGGGCTGCCATTCGAGGAGATGCTGCCCGTGGGGCGCGGCGTGCGGCAGTATCGCTATGGTCTGCGCGGCTCGGTGCTCAAGATTAATCACGCGCGTGACGAGCTGCCCGCGCGGATCGAAGGCGGCTATCGCCGCTTGACCATCGCCGACCAGCGCCTGCCGATTCCGATGCGGCTGCGCGATCCCGACGGCAACGAGATCGAATTGACGCCCGTGGGCCGCAGCGACGTGCAACAGATCGAAGTCCATCTCGGCGTGAGCGACGTGGCGAAGTTCGAGCACTACCTGGCGGAAATCCTCGGATGCGAGCAGCTCAGCGCGTGCCGCTTCAGGCTCGGTGAAACGATTCTGAGCTGCGCGCCCGATCCGGCGGCGCACCCGATGGAAAAATCGGCGTCATCGAGCGCGGCGGCGGCGATGGCCTCGATGCGCGCGGTAGGCTTTCGCTACATCACGATTCAGGTGCGCGATTGCGACGGCGAGCATCGCAAGCTGGTCGCGGCGGGAGTCGCCGAGGGCGCGCCGCCGTTGACGCTGGGTACCACCGCGCGCATTTCGTTCATCCGCGATCCCGACGGCAACTGGGTCGAGATCTCGCAGCGCGCCTCACTCACCGGCGCGCTGCCGTAGCTCCGATTGGCCGCCTTCAGAATTTGCCGTGGCGGCCGGCGCCGGCGGCAAAGCGTTGCGCGCCCGCGCGCGTCTCGCCGGCCTGGATCGTCCCGATCGCGTGGCGATATTCGTTCTGCAGCGCGTCCTCGAGCGGCATCGTCCAGGCCTCGTGGGCGGACATTCGATCCGAGCGCACGCAGAGCTGCGGGAACGCCGCGATCTGGGCTGCCAGCTCGCGCGCGCCGGCGGGCGCCTGGCCGCGCTCGACGAGCCGGTTCGCCAGGCCCATCCGCAGCGCCTCTTCGCCCGAGACGCCGCGGCCGGTCAGGATCATATCGAGCGCGTTGCTCATCCCGATCAGGCGCGGCAATCTGATCGTGCCGCCGTCGCATAGCGGCACGCCCCAGCGCCGGCAAAACACGCCGAACACCGCGTCGCGCGCGGCCACGCGCATATCGCACCAGAGCGCGAGTTCCAGCCCGCCCGCGACCGCATAGCCCTCGACCGCCGCGATCACCGGTTTGCCCAGCAGCATCCGCGTGCAGCCGAGCGGACCGTCACCGTCTTGGGTCACGCGATTGCCGCCATTGCTCGCGACCGCCTTCAAGTCGGCGCCGGCGCAGAAGTAGCCGGCGGTGCCGGTCAGAATCGCGACGGATAAACTACTGTCCGCATCGAATTGCCGAAACGCCTCGGCTAGCGCGGCGGCGGTCTCGCGATCGACTGCGTTGCGAACTTCGGGGCGATTGATAGTCACGGTCGCGATCGGACCGTCGGTTTTGTACTCGACGACGACGCTCATGGGGTTCCTCCCTTGTCGCTACTCCTCAATGTGGTCGAGATACTCGGAGAGGCCGTAGCCGACCTTGTCGCCCCATCGCCATTCGGTCATCCCCTCGGCGATCCGCGTGACCATTCCGGCGCGGCGGTTGCGCAGCGGGATCATCGAGAGCACCTTGCCGGTGATCACGGCCGGCTCGCCGTCCGAAGTCTGGCAGGTCACTTTGATCCGGTCGTGCAGCTTCTGCTCGCCGGCGAACTCGGTCTCGATCGCAACGTGCGTGATATGCGTGTGCGGCAGGTCCTTGCGCGCGATGAATCCGCCGATACGCTCGGTGCCGTCGCGCTGAACGGTGATCGAAGCCATCGCGCCGAGGTTCTGATCGAAGTTCATCGTGAGCCATCGGTAGTATTTCGGCGCCTGCCAGTAGCGCGGGCCCCAGCTATGGTCGCGCAGGCCCAGCCCATCGATCGTAAAGCTCTGCTCGCCGATTACCAGCTTGCCGGCCGCGTGGCCGTGCTGCTCCAGATGGCCGCGCGCAAACTCGGTGTTCAGGTCGCCGGTGCGCTTGATACTTTCCCATCCCGCGCCGGTCTTCTCGCGCAGCTCGCCACCCCATCCTGCGGCCACGCCGCGATAGTCCAGCTCGAGGCGCGCCGCCGCGTATGGATTGCTCTTGAAGGCCTGGCGCGGCTCGGCCATTTCGAGCGGGTTCTTCAGCATGCAGAGGTTGCCCTGGTAAATCACGCGATGATGCTCGAAGGGCTTTACCACCTCGAACTTCAATCCGCCCGCGTCGTGCGCGCGATTGTCCTTGATTTCCGGGCGGCCGAACATGAAGCCGACCGTACCGTCGGGCAGGTAGATACAGACCGTCATCTCGGCGTAGCCCTCGTTGGGACGATTGCCGAGCCGCGCGAAGCCGCCGGTCTTCTGCGCGCGATCGTAAAAGTTGTAGTAGGCGCTTTCGTTGAAATTCGACTCGCCGGTGTTCGGATGCATCAGGTCGTCCTGCTCGAGCAGGATCACTTTGTGTTCAGCCATCGTCGGATCTCCTTATAAACTCACTCGATATGCTCACTCGCCGCGAGCGCGCGTGGCTTGGCGCGCGGCAAGGTCAGCCTCCAGATAACGAGGATTTGCGACTTTCAGTTTTTCTTCGACCAAGTCACGCGCAACTTTGAGAGTGCGCTCACGCCACGGACCGCGATCGGCGTCGCCGGCGCGAATCCGCTCCACCAGCTCCGCATTCAGGGCTCGCGCGGTCTCGCGCAGTTGCTTCGCACTGCTCGCGTCGGGCGTGGGCTTGCCGAGCAGTTCGGCGAGCGCCTGAACTTCGGTCTGAAGCTGCGGCTCTTCCAGTGCGATCTCGCGCGCCACGATTTTCAAAACGTTCGCGACCACGCGCGATTGAAACTGGCGGCGTCCTTCGGTGGCGGGAACAATCTCGCGCTCGACGAATTCAGCGGCGGCTTCGAGCAGCTCGATGGATGTGGGCCGGTCTTGCATCGCGGTCAACGTGCCTCTTCGATCAGATTCAGCAGTTCCAGTTCGGTTTCGACGGTGCGGCGGCCGAGGCTCGCCAGCTCAACGCTGCGGACGAAGCCGTCAAGATGCGTGCGCGCCTGGCTGATCGTGATTATTCCCCAACGCAGATTGCCGAACACCTCCCAGAAACGCACCGCTTCGGGATCAACCGACAAGCCGCTCGCTTTTTCATACTCCTTGAAGAAGTCCTCGCGCGAGCCGAGCCCGCCCACCGGCTTGCGGTCTTCACCGAAGCGCCAGGCGCGCACGCACATCCAGCCGAGGTCTTCCATCGGATCGCCCAGATGCGCCAGCTCCCAATCGAGAATCGAGCGCACGCCCTCGGGGCCGAAAATCACATTGCCGATCCGGTAGTCGCCGTGGACCAGCGTGGTGCGCGGAGTTTTCGGAATGCGTTCCAGCAGATAGCGAAAAGCCAGCTCGAACGCGGGATGGGGCTCGAGCGCGAGCAGTGCGAAGCTGTCGCGGAAGCGCAGAACCTCGGTCGCGGCGGCGTTGTCGCCGGGCGCGGCCAGGAAGTCGAGCTTGTGCTGCGCGGGATCGATGCGATGGATCCCGGCGAGGATCGACGCCAGTTGCGCGGGCATCACCTGGCGGGCATTTGCATAGGCGTCGTCACGGAGCAGGCGGCGCGCGAGGGTCTCGCCCTCGATACGCTCCATGATGAAGAACGCGGCGCCGAGCACGGCGGGATCATCGGAGAGCCACAACACCTCGGGCACCGGCACGCCGTCCTCGAAGGCGGCGCGGAGGATTGCGAACTCGTGGCGGCGGCTGGTGTCGATTCGATGGGCGCCCGGATCGCGCCGCAGTACCAGCGCGCGGCGCGTCTCGCCGCGACTATCGGTGAGCGTGGCGTCGAAGGACCAAATCTCGCGCGACGCCCCGCCGGGCATCCGCTTGAGCTGGTCGATCCTTACGTCGGCAAAGCCGCCCTGCGCTCGAATAAACGCGGCAAGCCGCTCCACCATCTCGAGAGGTTCCATCCGGTCCAACCTGTACCACGTTTTTCATTCCGGGGCTCGCTGCTTGCGCGCCACGGCCGTCAGTCGTGACTTCCCAGCAGTTGCGCCAAGCCGTCGCCGAGCAGGTTGAAGCCGAGCACGCTGATTCCGATCGCGACGCCGGGCGCGGTCGTGACATGCGGCGCGACCAGCAGGAAGGCGCGGCCGGCGTCGAGCATGTTGCCCCAGCTTGGCAGCGGCGGGCGCACGCCGATGCCGAGAAACGAGAGCGTGGCCTCGGCAGCGATAATCCCGCCGACGCCAAACGTTGCCTGCACTGCGACCGGCGCGGCGAGACCGGGCAGCAGATGCCGCAGGAGCAAGCGCGAAGGCCGCGCGCCGAGCGCGCGCGCCGCGGCCACGTACTCGCGCTCGCGCAGCGAGAGCACCTCGCCGCGCACCAGGCGCGCGTAGCCGGTCCAGCCCATCACGACCAGCGCCACGATCAGATTGCGCAGATCGGGGCCGAGGATGGCCGCGATTGCGATCGCGAGCAGAAAGCCGGGAAAGGCGAGCACGATATCGACTGCGCGCATCACCAGACCGTCAACCCATCCGCCGGCGAGCGCGGCCGTGCCACCCACGAAGGCGCCAATCGCGAGCGTCAGCACGACGACCGTGGTCGATACGCCGAGCGAAATCCGCGCGCCCCAGAGCACGCGCGCCAGCACGTCGCGGCCGAGCGAGTCGCATCCCAGTGGATGGCCGGGGCCGGGCGGTGCGAGGACGCGCGCGAGATCGATCGCGAGCGGATCGATTCCGCAGATGAACGGTCCGATCAGCGCGGCGATCACGAGCGCGGCGACCAGCGCGCCGCCGATCAGAAGAGAGGGATTGCGGCGCATCGCGTTCACGCCAGCCGGATACGCGGATCGATCAAAATGTAGACTGCGTCGGTGAGCATGTTGACCAGGACGTAGGTCAGCGCGTAGACGAGCACGCATCCCTGCACCAGCGGATAGTCGCGCGAGCTGATCGCGTTGATCATCAGGCGCCCCAGCCCGGGCCACGAAAAGATCATCTCGATAACGACCGAGCCCGCCAGTAACGCGCCCATCTGGAGGCCGAGCAGCGTGACCACCGGCGTGAGCGCGTTGCGGAGTCCGTGGCGAATCAGCGCGGCTCGCGCTGAGAGCCCCTTGGCCCGCGCGGTTCGCACGTAATCGGCGCTGCGAACCTGCGCGAGGCTCTGGCGCAGCATCCGGGCGAGGATCGCGGCGAGCGCGGTGCCGAGCGTGATCGCGGGCAGGACCAGATGCGACCATCCACCGCGCCCGGTCAGCGGCAGCCATCCTAGATCGAGCGAAAGCCAGATCATCAGCAACGGACCGAGATAGATGTGCGGGATCGAGATGCCCACGATCGCGAAGCCCATCGCACCCACGTCGGCGGCGCCGCCGGGATTCGATCCGGCAAGAATGCCGAGAGGGAAAGCGAGCACGATCGCGGTGAGGAGCCCGGCCGCGGCCAACTCGAGCGTCGCCGGGAAATGCTCGCGAATCAGCGTTGCGACCGGCGCGTGAGCCGAAATCGATTGGCCGAGGTCGCCGTGCGCGAGCGCGCCGAGGAACGATGCGTATTGGACCGAGAGCGATCGGTCGAGGCCCAACTGATGCCGAAGCCCGACGATATCGGCGGGCGCGGCGTTGTCACCGAGCATCGCGACTACCGGATCGCCCGGCACCATGTGGATCAGAGCGAAGGTCAGCGTCGTCACGCCGAGTGCGACCGGAATCAGCGCGAGGATGCGGCCGACGAGGTAGCGCGTCACTGGGCGGGTTCCACGCCGGCGGCGGACAGTTTCAATGGCGGCGCGCCGGTGATGGTCAGATCGGAGAACGAGCGCAGGCTGCCGTTGGGAAAGGGCGTGAAGCCCGCCACCTGCCGGCTCATCACGGCGACGTTGTCCTGCCACCAGAGCGATACATAGGGAAGATCGTCAGCCGCGATTCTCTGCACCTGCGCGTAGATGGCGCGGCGTTGATCGACGTCGAGGGTCGCGTCACCGGCTTCGAGCAGGCTATCCATCGCGGGATTGGAATACGAGCCGCGGTTCAAACCGCGCGGCGGCGTCATCGCGGAGTCGAAGACCATGTAGTAGTGATGCGGGTCGTTGATTCCGACCCATTGCATCGAGGCAAGATCGAAATTGCCGCGTTGAATATCGCTGTAGAAAGTTCCCCATTCGTTGCTGCGGACCGAGAGCGCGATACCGACACGCTTGAGCATCGCCTGCAAAGCCTCCGCGAGCCGCCGCCCCTCGGGGGTGGTCTTGTAGACCAGCGCCAGCGGCCGTATCCCGTCGGGCCCGGCCGGATAGCCGGCTTCGTCGAGAAGCCGTTGCGCGGCGGCAGGATCGTAAGGGTAACGCGTGACGTCGTCGTTGTAAGCCCAATTTTCGGGGGTGAGCATCCCGCTCGCGATGCGCGCGGTATGTTGCAGTATCGAGGTGACGATCGCGTCGCGGTCGATCGCGTAAGCGATCGCGCGCCGCACGCGAAGGTCGCGCAGGCGCGGGTCGCGGAAATTGAAGGTGAGATACTGATACGCGCTGCCCGGCGACTCGACGACCGACAGATCGGGACGGTCCTTTAGATAGCCGAGCAGCCAGGGGTCGAGATTGTTCTCGGCGAAATCGCAAATCCCCTCGGCGAGTTCCAGGATGCGCACGGTCGGATCGGGGACGATCTTGAACACGATCCCGCGCGGGCCCGCGTCCGCATGCGCCGCGAACGGATTGCGTTCGAGCACGACCCGCTCGTCGCGGACGAAGCTCGCGAGCCGGAACGGCCCGCTGCCGGGCGAACCGAAACCGCCTGCAATGCCCGGCGCGCCGTACGGCACCACGCCGAACATCGCGGATTCGAGCGCGGGCGCATAGGGCGCCTTGGTCGTGATCTCGATCGTGTAGTCATCCGGTGCGCGGATCGAGGCGATCGGCGCGAGCGCCGCGCGCTTGGGCGACAGATTGGCCGGGTCGGCAACAAAATCGTAGGTGTATTTGACGTCGCGCGCGGTTAGCGGGCTGCCGTCGCCGAAGCGGGCGTCGTGGCGGAGATGAAATACGAGCGCAGTCGCCGACGGCCGCTCGATACTCTCGGCCAGATCGCCGACGAAGCGGCCGTGGGCGTCGATTTTGACCATCGAGTCGAAGACCAGTTCCGCGAGCCGCGACGAGATGGCGTCGGTCGCGAAGCGCGGATCAATCGAGAGCGGGGAAGTCTCGATGTCGACCTGAAGATAGCCGGGCGGCTTCGCGGCGCGGTTTTGATCGCAGGCGCTCGCGTGTGCGAGCAGCACTGCCAGCGCCACCAGCGCACGCACCGCCGGCCTGCGGCGCGCGACGCGTCGGATGCTACGCATGCTCGGCCTTGGGCTCATCGCGTCTGGCGCTGATAATAACAGAAGCGCGCGGCACTGGCGTCAGCAACCGGCGGAGGCAGCAGTATGAACGCGGGATGGAAATCGACGGTGACGCTCCGGCAGGGCGACCTGACTGAGGCCGTGGTGGACGCGATCGTGAACGCGGCCAACAACGACCTGCAGCTCGGCGGCGGCGTGGCGGGCGCGATTCAGCGCAAGGGTGGGCCGGCGATTCAGGCGGAGTGCGATCGGATCGGGACGATCGCGATCGGCGAGGCTGCGATCACCACCGGTGGCAAGCTCAAGGCGCGGCACGTGATTCATGCGGCGAGCATGCGGCTGGGCGGCACGACTTCCGAGCGGAGCCTGCGCGAATCGACCCGCAACTCACTTAAACGCGCGGATGAGGCCAAGCTCGAATCGATCGCGTTTCCCGCGATCGGGACCGGAATCGCCGGGTTCCCGATGGATCGATGTGCTCAAATCATGCTGGAAGAAGTGCGCGCGCATCTGAGTGGAGCGACGTCGCTCCGGCGAATCGAGTTCGTGCTGTTCGATCGGCCCGCGCTGGAGATTTTCGAGCGGGCGTTAGCCACGATGCCCGAGTGACCGACGGCGACGGCCAGCGCCGATCGTGCGACCGATGCTCAGGCTCAATGCGCGGCGGAATCGGGCGGGCCGGAAACGCGCCGGAGAAAGACGAAGCTCGGCACCAGCAGGATCGCGACGAAGGCGAGCGTTCGGTAGATATCGTTGAACGAGAGCATCGCAGCCTGCGCCTGGATCATCAAATAGATCCGGCCGAGCGCCGGATTTTGACCCTCCATCATTTGTGAGCCGAATTGCGTCGCGCCGGGCATCGCTGGCGCCGTCTGACTCAGGTTCCACGCGTCGAAGATCGAGAAATGCTCGACCAGCCGCGACTGATGGATCTGCTCGTGATTGAGCAGCGTAGTCATAAGGTAGGAGATGCCGACCGCGGCGCCGGTGTTGCGCATCATGTTGTAGAGGCTCGCCGCATAGCCCATCCGCTCGCGCGGCACGCACGAAAGCGTCGCGGCCGAAAGGGTCGGGAAAATCAGCCCGAGACCCAGGCCGAGGACGATACTGGGCTGGAGCACGCCCCAGGTATCGACCTGCAGATTCCAACCCGCCATCGTCCACAGTCCGCTGGCCATCAGGATGAAGCCCACGCCGATCAACGGCCGCGTATCCCATCCGGTGCGCGCGAGCTGACCGAGCGAGAACATCGCGATCATCGTGCCGATGCCGCGCGGCGCCATCACGAGGCCCGCCTGCCAGGCCGTGTAGCCCATGAATTCCTGAAGGAAGATCGGGTTGAGCAAGCCGGTGCCGAACAGCACGAAGCTCATCACCACCACCATGCAGACCGCGAGGGTGAACTGCGGATTCTTGAGGATGCGCAGGTCGAGGATCGGCTCGGTGAAGCGCAATTCGCGCATCACCAGCGCGATCAGGCTTAGCGCGGCGCCGAACGTTGCATAGACCACCCACGGCGAGGCGAACCAGTCGGCGCGCTGGCCGCGATCGAGCACGATCTGAGGAAAGTCCCAGCCCCAGCGTGAGAAAGCAGATGCCGAGGTAATCAACCCGGCCGCCGGCTGCGCGCCGCTCCGCAGGTAGGCGGGATCGTGGACGAAAGCGTAGACCATCAGCGCGGCCAGAATTCCGAGCGGGACGTTGATGTAGAAATTCCAGCGCCACGACAAATTGTCGGTAATCCATCCGCCCAGAGTCGGTCCCATGATCGGCGCAACCATCAGGCCCATGCCCCAGGTCGCCATCGCCATCGCCTGCTCGTCGGGCGGGAAGGTTTCCATCAGGATCGCCTGCGAGGAGGGGATCATCGCGGCGCCCGCCGCGCCCTGGATCAGCCGGAACACGACCATCTGATCGAGCGAGCGAGCGGCGCCGCAGCACGCCGAAGCGGCCACGAAGGCGGTGACGGAAAACATGAAATAGCGTTTGCGGCCGAAGCGCGACGAGATCCAGCCGGTCATCGGAATCATGATCCCGTTGGCGACCAGGTAACTGGTCAGCGACCCAGGCGATCTCGTCGACGCTCGCGGAGAACGTGCCCTGCATGTGGGGCAGCGAGACGTTGACGATGGAGTTGTCGAGCACTTCCAGCGTCGTGCCGAGCATCACCGCGAGCGCGACCAGCCATTTGTGCGATCCCGCGTGCGCGGTCTCGATCTCGGGAATGGGCGCTGTGGTTGCTACTGCCATGACGGCGATGCCGACGCGAAGATATCACGGCCATCGGCGCGAAGTGATGGACGCGCGGCGCTATCGCGGTCAGGCCCGGTAGTCTCCCTTCGGGCTGCAATATAGTTGGTATGAGAGACGGCCGCCGAGAGTTCGTAGCCGGCGATTGTTGGAGTTATCAATGGGCGACAGGCTCGATCCTTTGATCCTGGATCTCTCGAGTGGATAGCGACCAGACCGAGGCCTTATTCCGAGGTTATGGACGCGTGGCGAACGTCCTGCCCGCGGCTTACGGTCTGGGAAGACGCTCTCGACCGCGGATTTGTCATGCGAAGGAGCGTAGCCGGCGAAGAATTGCTGGTCGATCTGACGCCAGTCGGGCGCAGCTTCCTTGAAGGAAGTGGGCGGCTCGGCACCGTTGGCTGACGGATTCCGGAGCGGCTGTGGCATGCGTGAAGGACGCCACCGCCGTCAGGAGTCAGGAAGCCGGCACGAGCGGCAGCCAGCCCGCCCGAGGGTGCGGATTGGAGCGAGGCATACTACCGCTGGCTGGGCAAAGGCTCACACAGCCATCGTGTTCCGGCGTTCCCAGTTGACATGGGCACGCGCTCAGGGGGCAAGGGCAGCCGGAGGATCGTCGCGCGAAATTCCCCCGCCGAAGTCTTACTAGCCCTTCTTCCTGCGCTCGGCCCACCGCTTCTTCATCGCCTCCGACAACCGCCTTCTCCCCTCCGCGGTGATACCTCCACGCTTCTTCCGGTGCGAAGCAGCTTGGGAAGGAGCGGCGGCGCCCTTTCTGCGCTCGGCCCACCGCTTTTTCATCGCCTCTGACAACCGCCTTCTCCCCGCCGCGGTGATGCCTCCGCGCCTCTTCTTGTTCGAAGGGGCTTGGGACGGAGCGGCGACACTACTCCTGGCACCAGCACCTGACGTATCTATCCCGTCCAATGCTGCAATAGCCCGGCTGAGCCGGTCCCTTTCCCGCTTCAAGTCTGTCACGATTCTCTCTATGTCCAAGGTTCTCTCCTTACTACCCCTCGGCTTTCGGCCGATTTCTTGGCCCTATAGTTTCACTGGTCGTTTGATTTCGCAATGCTAGTCCTAGCCGGCTGGGGAAAAAGTGTTTTGACTCCTGAGAACATTGACCCAAGACGAATTCTCGTGATCGTAGTAATGCTTACTCTTCGCCAAAATCGTGCCTCGCCCGGGGTTCTGCGAGCTGCCAAGCCGCTCAATCCGTAGGATCGGGCCGCAGGACGCAGAATAGGGTGTGATCGCGCGGGCGAGGCGATTTGATGCCGTCGGAGTCAGGATGTGGCCCCCGCGCTGCGTCGAGCGGACCCAGCCGCTATACTCCCGCGGGATGAGTTCGGCCGGCGATGGACTTGCGCCGCTTGTCAAGGCGATGAGTCGTGCGGAGTTTTATCCGCATTGGCCCGCGTCCGTCGGGTTTCGTCAGACGCATCTCTCCTATGTCTTTCTGGCAGGTGAATATGTCTACAAGATCAAGAAGGCGGTTCGTTTTCCCTTCGTAGACTGTTCCACGCTCGCGGCGCGTTACCGCTTCTGCCTGGACGAGGTGCGGCTGAACCGCCGTCTGGCACCAGCCGTTTATCTCGGCGTGTGTCCGATTGTCGAAGAGCGGAACGGGTTTGCGATCGCGGAGCTGGATACTGCGCCGGCCCGCGCCGTGGAGTATGCGGTCAAGATGGTTCGACTTCCCGACGAGCAGATGCTGGACCGCGCGGTAACCAAGGGGCTGGCGGACAGCCAGATCGTTCGCGCAATCGCGGCCAAGCTTGCGGACTTCCGGCAGAGTGCTGCGGCGGAGCAGGGTTGGACTTACGGCGCCGCGGCCGAAGTGTGGCGACTGGTTGGTGGGAACCTTGCCGAGATGGAGCCACTTATCGGCAAAACCGTGAACCAGAGCAGGTTTGATGCGATTGCGCAGTACCTTCGCGACTACGCGGCCGGCCATCAGTCATTGCTTGATGATCGAGCGCGGCAGGGACGGGTCCGTGAGGGGCATGGCGATCTACGCTGCGAGCATATCTGCCTGACCGATGGTCTCCCGATCTTCGACTGCCTGGAGTTCAGCGAGCGGTTGCGCTATTGCGATGCGGCTTCCGAAGTGGCCTTCCTGGCGATGGATCTCGACCGTTTGGGAGCGCGGAAACTGAGCGAGGAGCTGGTCGCCGCCTACGCTGAAATCAGCGGCGACGAGGCCCTGCCGGCGCTGATCCCCTTCTACAAGTGTTACCGGGCCTGCGTGCGCGCCAAGGTCGAAAGCCTCAAGAGCCTTGAGCCAGAAGTCGCTGCGGACGATCGCGCCGCGGCGCGAGAGCTGGCCGGGACCTATTTTGCGCTCGCTTGTGGTTACACGCGGCCGTGGGGGCCGGTTCTGATCGTGGTCTGCGGCCTTTCCGCAACGGGCAAGTCGACGGTTGCGCGTCATCTTCACGAACGTCTGGGGCTCGAAGTGTTCAGCTCCGATTCGGTTCGGAAGCAGGCGGCGGGTATCGGCGCGACCGAACGAGCGACCGCCGGCTATGAAGAGGGTATCTACAGCGCCGACCGTACCCGGCAGACCTACGACGCGCTGCTCGCTGCGGCGGGAAAATGTCTTGAAGCCGGTCAGGGCGCGATTCTCGATGCGACGTTCCGGGAGCGCACTCCGCGCGCACGGGCGATCGAGTTGGCCGCGCGCGCCGGAGTGCCCGCAGTGTTCGTCGAATGCCGCGCGACCGAAGCGGAAATCCGCAGTCGTCTCAGCCGGCGCGAACAGCAACCCGACAATGTGTCGGACGCGGACTACCAGATCTATCTGCGCCAGCGGGCGGAGTTCGAACCGCTAATCGAGGTTCCCGACGCTTGCCACCTGGTGGTCGGCAATGCGCGCGACCTGGAGAACATTGAAAGCCGCGTGCGCGAACTTGTGGCGCGGCTGTCCGCGGGATGACTCGCGCGTCTCAGACGCCGTTTTGCGCGGTTGCCGCGTACCGTCTCCGATGGAGACAGCCGCCGAGCCGGGGATGGCGTTCGGCGTCGGCGAATGGTCTTGGCACAAGCGTCGCAGCATTGACTATAGTAACCGCAGTTGAGGAGGGAAACCGATGGCCGCCCCGTATCGCAAAATCATGTGCCCGGTCGATTTTGACGACAGCTCGCTCGAGGCCCTGGACGCGGCCGCGCGAATCGCCCGGGACAATGACGGAACTTTGATCGTGCTGCATATTGTCCCGATGGTCATCATGCCGACCGGGATGCCGGTATACGTCGATGTGTACAAAGGGCAGGAAACGTCGCGCGTCGCAAGCTCGTCGAGATCGCCCGGACGCGGCTGGCCGGAATAAAGTACGAGCTCATGGTCAAGATGGGAATACCGGCCGAATCGATCCTCCAAGTCGAGCGCAAGCTGTCGCCCGATCTGCTCGTGATGGCGACCCATGGGCGCAAGGGCTTCTCGCACTTCTTTCTCGGCAGTGTCGCCGAGGTGGTGCTGCGTCAGGCGACCTGTCCCGTAATGACGATTCGCGCCGGGCAAAATCGCCGCAGCATGGTCGCGGGCTGGATGACGGTGAATCCGGTGACGGCCGCGCCCACCGACAAGCTCTCAACCGTGCGCGCGAAGATGGCCGAGGGCGAGTTCCGCTGCGTTCCGGTGCTCGACAACGGCAAGCTGGTCGGAATGGTCACCGATCGCGACCTGCGCCAACACGAGGGAGTTTTGGAAACTACGGAAGTTGCCAAGGTGATGACCACGGAGTTGATCACCGTCACGCCGGCGAGCCCGCTCAAGGAGGCGGCGCGCTTGATGCGCGAGCGGAAGATCGGCGGGCTGCCGGTGCTCGAAGGAGACGCACTGGCCGGCGTAATCACGACGGCTGACGTGCTGCGCGCCTTCTGCGAGGCCGAGTGAGAGGACGGTTTGATAGGGCCGACGGCGGCCAGGATCTTCCCGCCTCGGCCGCTTAGCGCTTCCAGAGTATCTGCGCGGCTTCGAGTGGGACGAGCGCGGCGGGATGGTGCGGGATGACGCGCGGAGTGTAATCGTTCGCCGGCCGCGAGGCGGCCAGCCGAGCTTCGTAGACGAAGCCATTGGCCGCGCCCACCAGCGCCTCCTTGCGAATCATCGCAATTCGCTCCGGTCGCGCTTCAAGCGGGCGCGCCTCGGCAAAAAGCTCGACCTGGACAGAGTCAGGTTCGACTTCGTTCAGAAAGACCTGAACCCGGAAAACGTGGTGGTCGCCGGCGGTGTCAATCTCGAGATGGCCGAAGTGGATTCCGCTCCACCTCTCAGCCAGCCAGCCCTGCCACTCGAGTAGCTGCTCCCCGAGCGCGCCGCGATCAGCCGCGCGTTCGCGGTACGCAGCCGCGGCCGGCGCGTAGTAGTACTCCGCGTAATCACGCAGCATCCGGGCGGCCGAAAATTGCGGGGTGAGACGCGCCATGCTCTCGCGCACCCGGGCGACCCACGCCACAGGAATCCCGCTCGCGTCGCGGGCGTAGAACTCCGGCGCAACCTGATGCTCGAGGAGGTCATAGAGCGCCTCGGCCTCGCACGCGTCCCACGCCGGATCGTCATCGTGCTCGTGACCGTCGCCGAGCGCCCATCCGACTTCGGGGCTATAAGCTTCGGCCCACCATCCGTCTAGCTCCGAAAGGTTGAGGCCACCGTTGACCAGCACTTTCATGCCGCTGGTTCCGCTCGCTTCCCACGGCCGGCGCGGCGTGTTGATCCATACGTCGACGCCGCGCACGAGCTGCTCGGCGAGCAACAAATCGTAGTCGGCAAGGAAGATCGCGTGCAGCCGCACGTCGGCCCTCCGCACGAACCGCACCCACTCCTGGACCATGGCCTTTCCTGCCTCATCTTTCGGATGCGCCTTGCCGGCCAGGACTAGCTGCACGGGCCGGCGCGGATCGGTGAGGATGCGCACCAGCCGCTCGGGATCGTGCAGCAGCAGGGTGGGCCGTTTGTAGGTCGCGAAGCGGCGCGCGAAGCCCAGCGTGAGCGCATCGGGATCGAATACGTGGCGGACGTTCGCGACCGCTTCGGCCTCGGCTCCGGAGGCGCTGAGCTGGCGCGCCATGCGCTTACGCGCATAGTCGACCAGCCCCCGGCGATTCTTCGCCCGCAGCGTCCAGAGCGTCGCGTCCGAGAGCGCGCGGATCCGCTCCGTCGCGCCAGCCTCGCCTTCGCGCCAGCGCTCGGGGCCGCACGCGGCCGTCCATAGCGAGTCGGCCTCGGCCGAATCCCAGGTCGGCGTATGAACGCCGTTGGTGACGTTGCCCACCGGAACTTCGCACTCGGGCCAGCGCGGGAACAGCGGTTGAAAGATCCGGCGGCTGACGGCGCCGTGAAGACGGCTGACGCCGTTGACCGCACCGCTGCCGCGGATCGCGAGGTAGGCCATGTTGAACGGCTCGCCGGGATCATCAGGATTGAACCGTCCCAGCGTCATGAGATCCTCGAAACTGATTCGCAGGCGGGTCTCCGCGTAGTTCTGCAGGTACTGATGCATCAGCGCCGGTGAGAATCGATCGAAGCCGGCGTCGACCGGCGTGTGCGTGGTAAACAGGTTCCCGGCGCGGGTTGCGGCCAGCGCAACGGCGAAAGGCCGGTTGGTCTCTTCCATAAACGTGCGGGCGCGCTCCAGCACGGCGAACGCGGCGTGCCCTTCGTTCAGGTGACAGACTTCCGGCTGCAGTCCGAGCTCGTGCAGCAGGCGCCAGCCGCCGATTCCCAGGACGATCTCCTGCTCGAGACGCAACTCGGGTCCGCCGCCGTAGAGTTCGCTCGTCACGCCGCGATGTACGGGAAGGTTGGCCGGGTCGTTGCTGTCGAGCAGGTAGAGTTTTACCCGCCCGATCTCCGCCTGCCACACCCGCAACCACACTCCATAGCCGGGCATTTCGAGATGCAGACGCAGCCATTCGCCATTGAGATCACGGACGGGCGCAATCGGCAACTGGCCCGGATCATTGTGCGGATAGATTTCGAGTTGGGCGCCCGCCGGGTCGATCGCTTGCCGGAAGTAGCCCTGCTGATAGAGCAGCCCGACGCCGACCAGCGGCACGCCGAGGTCGCAGGCCGCCTTGAGCTGGTCGCCGGCGACATTGCCCAGCCCGCCCGAGTAGATCGGCAAGGCCTCGCTGAGTCCGAACTCCATGCTGAAGTAGGCCACGCAGGAAAACGGCGCAACCAGGTGACGGTGCTGAAACCAGCATACCGGGGTTCGGGCCTCGCGCTGCCGACTGAGCAGTTCTGCGACGAGCTTGCGAAAGCGCGGTTCGGTTTCGAGCTCCTTGAGGCGTGCCGCCGAGACCGTTTGCAACACCACCCAGGGATTGTGCGTCAGCTCCCAGAGTTCCGGCTCGAGCCGCTGCCATACTTCCTCAGCGGCATGGTCCCAGCACCATTGCAGATCGAGGGCGAGCTCGCGGTAATCGAGATTCTCGATCGGGGTCGAAGTTGATGTCCGACTCGTCCATCGCATAAGTGTTGCGCCCTGGCTCCTGATCGCGATCGACCGCGCGGGTCAGGAATTCCTATCCGTAGAGAGTAGCCGCGAGGTGTGTCGCGCTATCATCAGGTCCTCGTCGGTCGCGATCACGCGCACGCTGGAGTTGCTGCCGTCGATACTGATCGGATCGGCGTGGCGGCGGTTGCGCGCCGGGTCGATGCGGATTCCCAGGTGTTCGAGGCCGCCGCAGATAGCCTCGCGAACCGGCGCCGCGCGCTCGCCGATTCCGCCGGTGAAGACCAGCGTATCGAGCCCGCCGAGCACTGCCGCGAGCGCGCCGATGTGCTTGCGCGCCACATAGCAGAACATGTCGACGGCTTGCGCGGCGCGCGGATCGGATGCGCGCTGGTCGAGCAGCGATTTCATATCCGAGCTCGTCCCGGAAACGCCGAGCAGCCCGGAGCGCTGGTTGACGACGGCTTCCAATTCCGCGGCGTCGAGATGTTTTGCATTGAGCAGGTAGAGCATCACGCCCGGATCGAGATCACCGGGCCGCGTGCCCATCATCAAGCCGCCGGTGGGCGTGAGTCCCATCGTGGTGTCGAGCGGATGGCCGGCGCGGATCGCGGCCATGCTCGCGCCGTTGCCGAGATGCGCGATGATCACGCGCCCGGCCGCGGACGTACCGAGCTGTCCCATCACGTACTCGTACGAAAGCCCGTGGAAGCCGTAGCGGCGCACGCCCTCGTCGAACAGTTCGCGCGGCAATGCGAAGCGCTGCGCGACCTCCGGCATCCGGCGATGAAAACTGGTGTCGAAGCATACCACCTGCGGCACGGCCGGGTAGCGCGCCACCGCCGCTTCGATGACGCGAATTTCGGCTGGCAGATGGAGCGGGGCAAAGGAAGTAATCCGGCGAAGCTGGTCGATCAAGGCCGGGGTCACGCGCTCGGGCGCGAGGTGGTCCGGGCCACCGTGGACCAGGCGATGCCCGACCGCGCCGGGCGGCCCGAGCTTGGCGCAGTCGAGCGCGTCAAACGCCGCCGTCACCGACGACTCGTGTTCGCCGAACTGCCGCTGCTCATCCGCAAGCGGCTGCTGTTGCGCGCCGGTCATCCAGAGTCGCCCGTGTGGCTGGCCGACGCCCTCGACCGCGCCGCGCGCACACAAGGCCTCACTCCCGTCGGCCATCCGATAGAGTGAGAACTTGAGCGACGAGGAGCCGCTATCCAGGCAGAGGATGAGCTTCGCGCCGGTCAACTTTGCGTCCACTTCCACTCGCGCATCTCCGGCGTCGCCTGCGGCGCGATCTCCGGTCACCTGGGTTGCGACCCGCCGGCGCTCGCAATCGGGAATGATAGATGGACTACGCCGGAGTCGGTGGTCTTCCGAATTCGGAACCCGCTGTCGGCGAAAACCTCGAGCATCTGCTGGTTGTCAGACAGCACGTTGGCCTGGAATTCCGTGATTCCGTGGTTCCACGCTATTCGAGCCAGGTGCTTCAAGAGAAGAGTGCCGATTCCGCGTCCCTGATGTTCGTCCAGTACGGCGAAGGCGACCTCTGCCGCCGAGCCTGGCGCCTGACCATCGGTCGACACAATATAGCGGCCGACGCCAATCAATGGTTCGTCGGGACCTTCTCCCAAGGTCGCCACGAGCCCCACGTGATGAATGAAATCGAGATCGGTCAGCCGGGTTAGCTCTTGGTCGCTCAGCGTCCTGATCATGCCGAAGAACCTGGAATGCACCGAGCGCGGACTGAGCGCCTTGAAATGCGTCAGTAGACGCTGACGGTCGTCGCGCCGGATCGTACGAATATGCACGGAGCCGCCGTCGCGAAGTGTTTCATCCACCCGGTAGTCGCGCAGATTATTTTTGAAGCTCGCCATTGGCCGCTCCCGAGGCCACCTTCAGGCGCGTGATTCGCGCTCGGGTTTCCGATCCCCTGGCATTTTGCCGAGACTTCGTGATCGTACCGCGGCGAAATAGTGACACTCCGAGGCCGCTCGCGATATGCCGATCGCGTGCCGAAGCGCCCGCGCGTGGGACTATGGTGCTTATCGGTATGCTCCTGGTGTTCTATGCGAACGTTATTCCCAAATCTGTCTCGCAACATTCTGCGAAGCGGCAATCCGTTCAGCGCGTCGCCGGCTGGGCGTTCGTCCTCGCAGGGTTAGGCTATGCATCCATTTGGGCGTTCGCCCCCGATCGGGACTGCCGCGGTCACTTCTATGAGCGCGGTCGGAATCGGTTTCCTTTGCTTGCTCGGCTACTGCGCCGGGCTTCGATCGACGCCAGCGTAGGCTTCGACGCAGTGCCTAACCCAAGAACCGGCTGGTGGAAGCGGCGGCCGCCTGACGCGAAGCCGGCGTCTCCCGGCGCTGTGGGAAGCGCATTGCACCAGGACCGGGCTCGAATTTTCGGTTTGCAGTTCGCTTGGCGTTGGTGCTAGTCCGAATCACGATTCAAAATGGAAAATCCGGTCTAGACACGTTACAGTCGCGAAGCGTGATCCTGAGGACTGCACCGGCGCAATATGGGTTTTTCGAGCCCGAAGCGGCGAGCTTGGGGGCGAAATATCACGACCGTTATGTCTCCGCGGAGCCGTTTCCGCATATCGTCCTGGATGAGTTTGTTGACGAAGACATCCTGGATCTTTGCATCAAGGAATTTCCAGAGATTAACAGCTCGGGCGTGCATTACCAAGGAAGTCAAGAGAATCTGAAATTCGAGTTCAAGCCAGAGACTCTATCACCGCCGCTGCGATCGTTCTTCTATTCGCTCAACTCGATGCCGTTCATCGGGTTTCTGGAAAGCCTCACGGGCATCAAAGGTCTGATCCCGGATCCTTATTTTACCGGCGGCGGTTTCCATCTGGTGGCGGACGGCGGGCATCTGAACATTCACGCGGACTTTAACCGACATAGTCTTCTCGGCCTGGAGCGGCGGATTAACGTGCTAATCTACCTCAACCGGGATTGGAAGGAAGAGTATGGAGGATGTTTCGAAATTTGGGACGCGGCTATGCGAGGGCCTCAGGAGCGCGTCGTTCCGCTTTTCAACCGGTGCGTCATCTTCAATACCTCTTCAACCTCGTTTCATGGCAATCCCGAGCCGGTCAAGCACCCGGCCAAGAGCCCGCGGCGTTCGATCGCGCTGTATTATTACAGTGCTACTTGGGACGATTCGCGGCATGAGCATGGCACCCGGTTCCAGGTGCGCCCTAGTTCTGCAGACGTTTCCGACTTCAGAGCGCGAGCGCAGAAGCTGGCAGCCGATCTCGTGCCGCCACTGTTCATCCGCTCCGTGAGAAAAGTGCTGAGAACGGCCCCCTGGTCGCGAGAACGGCGTCGAACTGGCCGTTGAGAGGGCTCGCCTCCGGGAACCTCAGATCGCGCCACTGTCAGAATCTGCACGCGAACCGGGCCGCGGGAACGATCGCGAAAAATGGTGGAGCAGAAGGGATTTGAACCCTCGACCCCCACGTTGCGAACGTGGTGCTCTCCCAACTGAGCTACTGCCCCACCGGATCCGGGAAAAATCTCAGGAAGCGCCGATCGACCTCAGGTAAGCCCGCAACCTATCAGCGAGATCGGGCTGTTTCAAGCCGAGCGCGATTTGCGCGATCAGGTAGCCGGCGCGGTCGCCGAGGTCGTAGCGGGTGCCCTCGAACTCGTAGCCGTAGAACTCACGAGCCTGGCAGGATTTGCGCAGCGCGTCGGTGATTTGAATCTCGTTGTTGGCCCCGGGTGGAGTGTCGCGCAACAGGTCGAAGATCTCGGGAGTCAACACGTAGCGCCCGATGATCGCCAGCTCGCTGGGCGCCTTTTCGAGTGCGGGCTTTTCAACCATGTCGGTAATCCTTGAGAGCCGATCGCCGACGCGCTCGACCTTGACGATCCCGTACTTTGAGACCTCGCTCTTTGGCACCTTGAGCAGCGCCAGCGCCGGCGCGCCGTGACGCTCGGCCACATCGACGATCTGCCGCAGAGCCGGGCGTTGCGCATCGATGATATCGTCGGGCAGCACCACTGCGATCGGCTCGCCGCCTGCGAACTCGCGCGCCTGCAGCACCGCATGGCCGAGGCCGAGCGGCTCATCCTGCCGGACCTCCGTGATCTTCGCCAGCCGGCTGCTCGCTCTCACCATTTCGAGCAGGTCGCGCTTGCCGCGCGCTTCGAGGTGGGCCTCGAGTTCCGGCGCCGGGCGGAATTGATCGAGTACCGTGGTGCGGCCGGGGCTGACCACAATCGCGATCGACTCAATTCCCGAGGCCGCGATCTCCTCGACGATCACCTGGATGGCCGGCCTGTCGACCACCGGCAGCATCTCTTTGGGAATCACCCGCGAGGCGGGCAGCATGCGCGTGCCCAATCCGGCCGCGACGATAACGGCCTTGCGAACTTTCATCGCGTGCCTGCGCCGATGCCGGTCAGCGGGCGAGTCTGCGCTGCTCGCGCGCTTCCTGGTCGGATTTGCACGCGATGCAGAAGGTGGTGACCGGCCGCGCACGCAGCCGCTCGATTCCGATCTCGCCGCCGCATTCGTCGCAGCGTCCGTAGTTGCCGTCGTCGATACGCGCGAAGGCTTCGTCGATCTTGCTCAGCAGCTTGCGTTCGCGATCGCGCAAGCGGAGCTGAAAGTTGCGGTCGGATTCGAGCGTGGCCCGGTCGGTAGGGTCGGCAAAGCCCTCTTCGGGCTTGTTGTTCATCGAGCCTACCGCGCGTTCGGCCTCGCTCAGGATTTCGCGCCGCCGCGTTTCGAGCAGCTGGCGGAAGAAAATCAGCTCCCTTTGCCTCATCGCTTGTAAGCCGCGATCCAACCGGTTTTTCGATCCTAACTGTGGCATACTCTTGTGTAAAGCAGAACGATGAAGACCGCGTTTCTCGATGCATTCTCGGGGCTGAGCGGCGATATGATCGCCGGCGCGATTCTTGACACGGGCGTCGAGCTGGCCGAACTCCAGGGCGCGCTCGATTCGATTCCGATCCGCGGCTACCGGCTCGCGACGCGCCGCAAGATCGTGAGCGGAATTTCGGCGACCAAATTCGAGGTCGAGGTGCACGAACCGCAGCCCGAACGCCATCTTGGCGAGATTCGCGCCATGATTAACGCCGGCGACCTGCCGGCCGCGGTCAAGCGCGACGCTAACGCGATCTTCGCGGTGCTGGCGGAAGCGGAGGCGAAGATTCATCACACCGATCCTGAGGAAGTTCACTTCCATGAAGTCGGCGCGGTCGATTCGATCGTCGACGTGGTTGCGTCCGCGTGGGGCTTCGACCGCCTCGGCATCGCACGCATCCTCGTGTCCGCGCTGCCGATGGGCTCCGGCTTCGTCCGCTCCGCCCACGGTGTAATCCCCGTGCCCGCGCCCGCGACGGCCGAGTTGCTGGCGGGCTTTCCGGTGCGGATGGGCGATGGCCCCTCCGAGATGGTCACGCCGACCGGCGCCGCGGTGCTGAAGGCGCTCGCGCATCCGGCGCCCGCCGGACTGTCGTTTCAAATTGCACGAATCGGCTACGGCGCCGGCACGAAGGAATTCAGCGACCGGCCCAACGTGCTGCGCCTGATCGTCGGCGAGGAGCATCAGGCGTTCGGCGCCGACGAGATGGTCGAGATTCAGACCAATATCGATGATCTCAATCCGCAGATTTACGACCATGTGATGGAGCGGCTGTTCGCCGCCGGCGCGCGCGACGTTACGATCACGCCCGTGATTATGAAGAAGGGCCGGCCGGGAGTTACGCTCGCGGTGATCGCCGAAGCTTCGGACCGCGAGCGAATCGCCGCGGTGCTGTTCGCCGAGACTTCCACGATCGGCATTCGGTCTCATCCGGTACAGCGGCTCAAGCTCGAGCGCGCAATCGTCACGGTCGCGACGCGATGGGGTGAAATCCGGGTCAAGGTTTCGGGCGCCGCCGGCGCCGCGCCGGCTACGGTCGCGCCCGAGTACGAGGACTGCCGGCGCGCCGCACTGGAGCATCGCGCGCCGCTCCGCCAGGTGATGGAGGACGCGCTCGCGGCGGCGCGCAAGCAGCTTGGCTGAAATCACCGCGGGCGTGCTGCTCGTCAATGAAATTTTCTACAGTATCCAGGGCGAGTCGACCCACGCCGGGCGGACGTGCGTGTTCGTGCGGCTGACCGGATGCAACCTGCGCTGCGCCTGGTGCGATACGGAATACGCCTTCAATGAGGGGCGGCGGATGACGCGCGCCGAGATCGTCGAGCAGGTCGCGGCGTACGATTGTCCGCTGGTCGAGATCACCGGCGGCGAGCCGCTGCTGCAGGTGGAAGTCCATCCGCTGATGGTTGCGCTGCTCGAGCGCGGGTGCACCGTGATGATCGAAACGTCCGGCGCGAGCGACATCAGCGGAATCGACCCGCGCGTGATCCGGATCATGGATCTCAAGTGTCCCGGCAGCGGTGAATCCGAAAACAATCTGTGGAGCAACCTCGACCATCTGGGCGCGCGCGACGAAGTAAAATTCGTGATCAGCGATCGCGCCGACTACGAATGGGCGCGTGACGTGGTTCGCACGCGCGCGCTGGCCGGGCGCGTCAATGCGGTACTGTTCAGTTGCGCGTTCGGACGGCTCGAACCGGCGCGGCTCGCCGCGTGGATCCTCGAGGATCGGATTCCCGCCCGCCTGCAGCTCCAGGTCCACAAGCATATCTGGCCGCCCGAGGCGCGCGGCGTGTGACTGCGTTGCGCCGTTGTGGTTAGATCGGCCTGCTCACGATGGCTGCCCAACTGATCAGCGAAGTCCTGCCCGACTTGCTCGAAGAGATCGTGTTTCTCATCCGCCAGACCGACGCGGCCGGCTGAGGAGCAACTGCGCGGGCTACGGATCGAATCGGTCTGCGACTGCGGCGACGATAACTGCGCGAGCTTCGCGACCGCGCCGGAAGTGAAAGTGAGCAAGGTCGTCGAGCTGCAGGCAACGGAAGGCTATCTGATAATCGACCTCAACGCCGCCGATGAGGTTTGCTTTATCGAGGTGCTGGGCCGCCCCGACGTAAGGTACCTGCTCGAAGAGCACTACGAAGCGCCGCGCTGAGGCTTACACCGCGGCGCTGGCGCGCTGCGGGCTGCTGGCGCGGAACTGTTCGACGAACTCCAGGACCTCGGCCGCCACGCGTTCCTTGTCCGTATCGACCGTGATCACGTGGTAGCTCTCGTGCAGCTCTACCAGGCGTTTGCGCGCGCTCCCGATCTGGCTCATCAGGAAGTTGACATTGCGATCATAGGGGCAGGTATGGTCCGCGTGACTGTGAACGATCAGCGCCGGCTGATTGAGCTTGGGGATCCGCGGCCGCACGAGTGCGGATAGTTTTAGCAGGTTGAGCGGCGCGCTGAGCGGCATCAGATGGCAGCTCGGATGGATCTTGCGCGCCGCGGCGTCATGGATATCCGAACCCTCGCTGCTGAGATAAATCCGCTGCGTGAGCGAGCCAAGCAAGCGAAACAGCGAGGCTACGGCCGCGGCCCGGCGGTCGAGGAACAGCGCCGAGGAAAGCATCGCGATGCCCGCGATGTCTTCGCGCTGGTCGAGCGCGAGCCGTGCGGCCAGGACGGCGCCCATCGAGAGCCCGACGACGACATTGCGATCGCCGAAGCCGCGCAGCTGCTCGAAGCCTTCGACCACGCTCTCGTACCAGTTGTTGTAATCGGTGCCGCCCAGGGCCTCAGGCGCGATGGCGTGGCCGGCCAGCCGCACGCCGCGCACGCGCACGCCGGCGGCGGCGAGTCGCTCGCCTAGAAAGCGCATCTCATAGGGAGTGCCGGTCAAGCCGTGGATCAGGAGTGCGCTGACGCCGTGGCCCGGAAAGAAAAATTCGCGGGTGTCGACCGGGCCCGAGGCCGGGTCGGGATCGCCGTCGGATGATCGGTCCATCAGGACTCGGTCGATTCGGCGAGCTGGTTGGCGTCGATCGTGATCCGGGCGCGTTCCTTCAGTCCTTCCAGGTAGCTGCTCCACGCCTGCTCGCGCCGCTGCTCCAGGATCCGCTGGGTGAAGGCCGGTCCGTCTTTCTTCCATTGCTCATCGTCGGGTGGCCGGCGGCTCAAAAGCTCGAACAGGTAGGAGTCGCCGTCGTGATCCATCGCGCGATCGATCACGCCGGGCACCTTGGCGATCGAATCCGGCGGCGTCGGTGACCTCGGTGAAGCGCCCGAGGACCGGCAGAGAGCCATCCGCGCGGTTGAACTCGCCGGTGTTGCGGACTTCGAGCTTGTTGCTCGCGGCGACCTGGGCAAAGTCGGCGGGCGTCTTGATCTGCTTAAGGATCGACATGGCAAAGTCGCGCGCCGCCCGCTCGGCCTGATCCTTGACCAGCGCCTCGCGAACCCGAGGCTCGATTTCCTTGAGCGGCGGAATCCGCGAGGGCGCGCGCTCGAGCAGCTTTACCAGGTAAGAGTCGGTCCCGGCGGTGGTGACCACGCGCGTCGCGCCCGGCTCGAGCTTAAACGCCGCCCGCGCGATCTCCTCGCTGTTTGGGGTTCCCTTGATCGGCTCACCGGCCGCAAAGAAAGGCGTTTCAATCGCTTCAAGTCCGCGTTTCGTGGCGAGTTCCTTGATGTCCTGACCGTCGATCGCGGCCGAGAGATCGTCGTGCAGCGCCTTGCGCGCGAGGTCGCCGCCGGCCTTGCGCCGCAGCGTATCGACAATCTCGGGCCGGGCTTCAGCGAGAGTCTCGACCCGCGCGGGCCGCGATTCTTCGGCCCTGACCACGTGATAGCCGAACTGCGTCTCGACCATCGTGACCTGGCCGGGCTTGAGCTTGAAGACCGCGTCCTCGAACGGCTTCACCATCTGGCCGCGGGCGAAGAAACCCAGATCGCCGCCGTTGGTATTGTTGCCGGGATCGTCGGAGTCGAGCCTGGCGAGCTTGGCGAAATCGCCGGGATGCGTTTTGACCTGATGCAGGATCTCCTCGGCTTTGGCCTTGGCCTGCTTTTTCTCCGCGTCGCTCGTTCCGGCCGGAACCGCGACCAGGATATGGCGGGCGTGCACCTGAAAGGGATGGGTGAACGCCGTGCTCTGGTTCTTGTGGTAGTAATCCTCGATGTCCTTGTCAGCGGGATTGACCGTCGCGGCGAGAATCGAGGGCGCATAGTCGACGAACAAAATCTTCACGCGTTCAGGCTCCCGGAACTGCTCACCGTCGGCCTTGTAGTAGTCCGCGATCTGCTTGTCAGTCGGATTCATCCTGGCGGTATACCCTGAGTATGGGACCTCGATATAGGCCAGCGCCAATTGGGCATTGCGCTGATCGAACTCGAAGCGCGCGGCTTCGCTGCTGACTTGCACTCCCTGCTCGACCATCTGGCGGAGCAGGTCCGCGGTCATCGCGCGCCGCTCGTCGGCTTCGTAGTCGGCGGGATCCAGATCATTCTCCCGGAGCACGGCTTGGTAGGTTGCGAAATCGAATTGCCCGTCGACCTGGAAGGCCTTGGTCGCCGCGACCTGGTTCTGCAGGTCGGCGTCGCTGACTTCGAGACCGATCCGGTGCGCGTCGCGATCGATCAATTGACTGTCGATCAGTTGTTGGAGCGCTTCCTGGCGGAAATTGATCTTTTTGAGGGCCTCCGCCGCGTCAGTGCCGTAGAGCTGCTGAATCGAGCGCCGCAGGCGGGTGGCTTCACGGTCGACCTGATCGGCCAGGATCGTCTGGCCGTCAATCGAGGCGATCGGATGAATCTGGTTGAACAGCCCGGAGCCGATTCCCCAGAACATAAACGCTCCGACAATCAGGATCAGGATGCCCCGGATAACCCAGGAATAGGCGTGGCGACGAAATGCGTTAAGCATCGGGAATTACCATACAATACGGAAGGACATTTGCGTAGTGCAAATTCCAGCGCAGGCCGGTTCGCCGCTCAGGGCAGACTCAGGCTCTCCGCTTCCCAATGACCGACCGCTTCCGCGATCCCGGCCTCGACGCTAGCGAATTGCGGCTTGAATCCCGCCGCGCGCAGGCCCGAGACGTCGGCCTGCGTGAAACTCTGGTACTTTCCCTTGAGGCTTTCGGGAAACGGGAAGTATTCGATCTCGCCCTTGCCAATCGCTTTGATCAGCGCGCGCGCAACGTCATTAAAGCTGCGGGCTGCGCCCGTGCCGACATTCAGGATACCCTTCGACACGACTTCCTTGCGCGCGAAGAACCGGTTGACGCTCACCACGTCGCGCACGAACACGAAGTCGCGCTGTTGTTCGCCATCGGCGAACCCGTCGGTACCCTCGAACAAGCGTGCGCGCCCGTTCTCCTTGAGCTGCCGGTAAAGCTGATAAACCATCGAGGCCATCCGGCCCTTATGGCGCTCGCGGGGCCCGTAAACGTTGAAGTAGCGCAAGCCGACCACCGTGCTCCGGACCTGGCCCAGTAACGCGCGGACGTGATGGTCGAAGGCGAGCTTGGAGAGCGCATACAGGTTGAGCGGCCGTTCATGGTCGGGTACCGGCTGCGACGATCGGCCGGAGCCATAGACCGATGCGCTCGAGGCGTAGACCAGCGGAATCTTTTTCTCGACCGCGAAGTGCAGGACGCGCTTGGAGAACGTGAAGTTGTTTTCCATCATGTAGTCGCCGTCGGACTGCGTGGTGTCCGCGCATGCACCCTGATGGAAAATCACCTCGATTGCGGCGCGCAGGCCGGCCCGCTCCAGGGTCGCGACGAACTCCTCCGGCTGCATAAAATCGGAGAAGCACCGATCGCCGAGATTGCGGAAGTTTTCGCCCAACCGATCGACAATCAGAATGTCGGTCTCGCCGTCGGCGTTGAGCGCCGCAACGAGGTTGCTGCCGATAAAGCCGGCGCCGCCGGTCACTATGATCATGAGCGCATTGCAGGTCGGGCCGGCTCAAGCCGGTGATTCCACCTGATGGCTGAGCCTGCGGACCTTCCGATTCTTCCAGCCACCCTTATGGTACGCGTAGCCAGCGATCAACGGCAGTGCGATGGTCGCCTCGCAATAGACCATCTGCTCCCACGTCGTATCGACCTTGCCCCAACTGCTCGCCTCCTTGAGCGTGCTGCCGGAGAGTGCGCCGTCGCGCACGTCGGCCACCGTGATCTGGATCGCGTACTTATGCATCGGTACGTCGCGCCCCAGAATCTCGCCCGCGACCACGATGTCCTGGGCGAAATTCTTGGGCACGCCGCCCCCGATCATCAGCAAACCGGTGTGTGCGCAACTGATCTTGATCCGCGTCAGTTCGAGGAAATCGCCGGCGCTGTCGAGCGTGACCCGGGGCCTGGCGCCGCGCGCCGCCTGATGGGCGATCAGGCCGAAGCCGGCGGAGCAATCGCTGAAGGCCGGGCAGAAGATCGGCACGTCCTCGCGAAACGCCTCGAGCACGATGCTCGCGTCGGTCTTCGCGCCCACTTCGGACAGATAGCGGCCCATCTCTGCGATGAACTCGCGCGAAGTATACGGCCGCGGTTCGAGCCGGTCGGCGATCTTCCGGATCGTCTCGTCGCAGACCCGCAGCTCGTCTTCGTCGATCAGCGTGTCGTAGATGCGGTCGATATGCAGCTCACGCAACTGGTCGTCGTCCATACCGGCCTTAAAGCGATCGGGCGCAAGATAATGGCCGAAGCCAAGCGCCTCGAAGAAGTCCTGGTCGACGATGTTCGCGCCGGTGCTGACGACCGCGTCGACCATCCGATTGCGGATCAAGTCGGTGAACACCTGCTTGAGGCCGGCGCTGATGAGGGAGCCGGCCAGGCACAGGATCACCGCGCAGTCCTGGTCGCGCAGCATGCGATCGTAGATGTCGGCCGCGCGAGAGAGGTCGCGCGCGCTGTACGCCATGTGCCGCATCGCTTCGACCACCGGCACCACGTCGTGCCGGGTGATGTCATAGTGCTGGATTCGCGCCTGGAGCAGCTCTTCTCTGGTAGCCATCACTTCACCCATTTGCGGAGCGCAACCATCCTTCCTTTTCGCGCGCCTTTGCGCACCGGGCGTCGGCACGGCCGAGCGCAAGATCGACCACTCAATCGCAGGGTGCGACCAGATTGCCTGTAGTGCGCGCCCGCGCGCAAGTTCATGCCCGGGCGTTCCCTTGTCGCATACCTGTGACCAACGCCATAATGCTGCGAGGCCGTCCCAGCTTTGGGCGGAAGGAAGGGAGTTTTGACCACCGCCGTACATTCGCCGCTGAAAGTTGAGGATGTCCGCCCTGGATCGCGCATCAGCCGTAGCCGTGCATGGGACGCGCTCCGACTCAAGCGCAGTCGGCAAATCGGCGCGGTGGAACTGAAAATTCCCGTTCAGGGTCATTACTTCGGCAGCAGCGACCTCGACCTCCGGGCCGAGACCGCGCCGCTGAGCAGCGCGGCATTTTTCGCGCTCGGTGCTGCCCGCGGGCGCGTGGCGCAGAATCGTCGATCGGCGGCTTTACTCCGCGCCGGAACTGTGTTTGAAACGGGCGCTGGAGTCGGCGACCGGCTGGAGATGGCGCTATGTCAGTTGAGCTGAGCCTGGAAAATCTTTGGCGCGAGCGGCGCACGGCGTTGACCGGGCGCCTGGACCTGCTGCGAAACCTGGTCTGGGCAGAGCTCACCGCCCGCTACAAAACCACCGCGCTCGGGATCCTATGGTTTGTCCTCAATCCGGTGCTCGGCCTGGTCATCATGATCGTGGTCTTTCACATCTTCATGCATATCGACGTGCCGCACTATCCGGTGTTCGTGCTGTCGGCGCTGTTGCCGTGGACCTGCTTTCAGATGGGACTGAATAATGCGAGCGGTTCCATCCCGCGCTCGGCGAGTCTGGTGAAGAAGGTTCTGATTCCGCGAGCGTTCATACCGCTTTCGGCAATTGTCGCGAGCCTGATCCATTTTTTGATTTCGCTCAGTGTACTGTTTCTGCTGATGGCGCTGACGTCGGTTCCCTTCACTCCATATATGCTATGCCTGCCGGCCGTGATGGTGCTCCAGTTGATATTTCTCGCCGGCGCGGCGCTGCTGACTGCCAGTCTGAGCGTGTTCTATCGCAACGTCGAATACCTTATCGATCCACTGCTGCGGGCAATGTTCTATCTGACTCCGAGTATCTATCCGCTTTCCTGGGTGCCCCGCAAATTCCTGAATCTCTATCTGCTCAACCCGATGGCTGGGATCATCGAAATCTACCGGCAGACTCTGGTGCAGGGGTCGTTTCCCGGCTTGTCGATCCTGGGCATCACTTCGATAGCTTCCCTTGCGATCCTGGCGCTGGGGGTCATTGTATTTTCGCGGGGTGAGCCTTATTTCGATGACTACATTTGACAACCACTACTCTTCGCGCAACGGACACTCGGCCGCAAGCACACGCCCGGTCCGAGTCGCGTGTGTGTATACCAACCATCATCGGCGCGACCTCGGGCTGGCGAGTATGGACGGCGTGCGTTTCTACCGGATGGCAGAGGCCCTGGCGCGGCGGGGTCACGAAGTCGATCTGGTAGTAAACGTGCAGTCGCGCCCGGAGTTTCGGGTCCCGCGCCTACGGCAAGTGCCTTTCAACCAGGTGCGATGGGACGATTACGATGTGGTCAAAACCTTCTTTCACCGCGGCTTCGAGGCGCTGGTCGAGGAAGGCGGAGCAGATCATCCGTTCATAGTCAGCAAGCTCGGCTCGATCGTCGGCCGGGAACAGAGCGAAGGGGTGTACTTTTTCGGCGCGACGCGCGAGCAGCTGTTCCAAACCCAACAGGAGATCGCGCGGCGCAGCCGGGTCGCGACGGTGCTCACCGGCCGCAGCGCGGCGCTGTGGTGGAAAGAACATGGCCACAGCACGCCGCTGCACATGGTGCCGACCGGCGTGGATGCGGAGATAAGGCCGCCGCGCGGCAATCCCTACCTGGCGCTGGGTATTGACCAGCCGGTTGCGCTTTTCACCGGTAATATCTACTCGCGGCGGCAGCAGCCTGAAGTCAATATGTTATGGCAGCAGCGGCTCAACTATCTGGGCCGTGAACTCAGGCGGCACGGTATCACACTGGTAGCGATGGGTACCGGAGAGACTGACTATCTGGACCGCGGCGCCGTGCTGCATTTGGGCCCAATCGACGTTGAGGAAATCTGGGATTGGCAGCGGTTTGCGAAGGTCGGTATCGTGCTCGCACAGGGCCCCGTTCAGGACAACGAAAGCAGCAAAATCTATTACTATCTCCGCACCGGATTGCCGGTCGTGTGCGAAAGGTCGGTGCCCAACAGTTGGCTGATCAGCGAGACCGGGTTGGGCGCGCTGGTCGACTACGGTGACAACAACGCATTCGTCGAAGCGGCACGGGCGCTGGTTACGCACCCGCCTTGCGATGCGGGGGTAGAGGAATACCTGGTGAAGAATCATTCGTGGGATGTGCGCGCCGCCCTCTATGATTCGGTTTTTGAAAAGGCTGCTGCGGAGGCCGGCGGGAGAAAGAAGTGGGTCTGACGGGTGGGAAAGCCACGGGCGTCGTTGCGCAACCGCCCCGCACGATCGTGCTTTTCAGTCCCGGGCTGAACGACGAGACGGCGATCTGGGGCGAGAAGATCGCGGTTCGCAGCGAAAGCCGGGCCTTGCAGCAGGAGTTCCCCGGCGCTCAGGTGCTGGCTTTCGACAGCAGCAATCTGAGCGCGATCGCGGCGCTGGACGTTGATTTGCTGATCTCTTACTACACCGGGCCGCGCCCGCCGTGGCGGGTCGATGAGATCGCGCAATCCGTGAGCGGAATCACAATTCTCAAAGTAGTGAATCACGGCGATCTGATCGACGAATTCGCGCGTATCGGGGTCGACGGCTTCATTACCAACAGCCCGCGGGCGGCCGAGGTGCTGGGACGCGCGCGTCCGGCCGCCTATGTGCCGCTGGCGGTTGACGATGACTTTGGCCCGGTTGAGCCCGTCGCGCACTATCGATCGGACGTGGTTTTTCTGGGCAGCGGCGGGCGCGGAAACAAGCGGCCCGCGACTACCCGCCATTACCTTGATCCCGCCAAGCGCTACGACTTCGCAATCTGGGGTGCATATTGGGACCAGGAGTACTGGGCGCCGGTCTATCAGGAAAACCCGGGGGCGAACGATTGGTACCGTTTCTGTCGGGGGCCGTTGCCTATAGACGATATCGCAAAGCTATACAGTTCAGCCAAAATCGTGCTGAACTATCACGAGGACTCGCAGCGCGAATGGGGTATGTGGAACAATCGCGTCTTCGAAGCGCTGGCGTGTGGCGCACTGCTTATCACCGACGACGCGGCCGGGCTCGGCGCAGAATTCGCCGGTGGGCTCATTACGACCGCGGGCGGCGCGGAGACCGCCGGCTTGATCGAGCACTATCTGGCGCGGCCCGAGGAGCGCCGGCGAATCGGTGAAGCCGGGCGGGAGCTGACCCGGCGCCGCTATACTTATTCGCGATGGGCCCGGTCGGTACGCGAATTTTATGAGCGCCTCGTCCGCGCCAAAGAACGCGGGAACTGACCAGATGGGCAACGGAAACGCAGACGCGATCACCGTCGAGCGGGTCTCGAAGGCCTATCGCGTCGCCGCGCGCCAGCAGGCGCTGGCGCAGATGCTGCTGCTCAGGATGCTCGGCGTAAGGCGCCCGATACACGAGACCTGGGCACTCGAGGATGTCAGTTTTTCGGTCCCGCAGGGCAAGTCACTGGGGGTGATCGGGGCCAACGGAGCCGGCAAGAGCACGCTGCTGAAGATTATTGCCGGTATCGCGGTGCCGACCTCCGGGACCGTGCGGGTGCGCGGCGCGGTTTCAACCCAGTTGGCGCTGGGCGCCGGGTTTCATCCCTACTTGAGCGGGCGCGAGAACGTATTTCTCCAGGGCAGCGTATTGGGGATGTCCAACGCGAGAATCCGCGAGATTTTTCCCACGATTGTCGAATTCGCCGGGCTCGACGGCGCTATCGACCGTCCGCTGTGGACTTACTCGAGCGGAATGACTGCCCGGCTCGGGTTCGCGGTCGCCGCGCACGTCGATTTTGAGTTGCTGTTGCTGGACGAGGCGCTGAGCGCCGGTGATTTGAATTTCCGCGAACGGTGCGAGCAGACGCTGCGAAATTTCCGCGCGGCCGGGATGACGCTGGTGATCGTCAGCCATGGCCTGCGCAGCATTCTGGAACTCTGCGACCACGCCATCTGGCTGGAAAAAGGACGCGTGCGAGAACAGGGTCCGGCGCGGGAAGTCGCGGACCATTACGCGCTGGCGCATACCGGCAAGCCGGCCGAATCGGCGCCGGAAGGAAACGGCGAGCGTGCTACGAGTCGGCTTTCTTTGTGACCACCTCGATCTCGGCGGGCAGGAGTTGAGCTGTCTCGCGGTACTTCGAGGGCTCGACCGCAGCCGCTTTGCGCCTTATCTGTACGCGTTCCGCCCGGGGGCTCTGCTGCCCGAGGCCCGGGCTCTGGATATTCCGATCGTATTGGGTCACGACAAGCCGGGCGCCGATGAAACCTGGTCCGCGCGCGACGAGGCTGCGCGCCAGCGCTATCAGCACGCGCTCGGGCCGCGGCTGCGTGCCGATCGGATCGACGTCGGTCTGGTCTATGCCTGGCGAGACGCGATCGCTGCGGCGCGGGCGGCGGACCTGGGTGCCCTGGTCGAGCGCGTGGACGGCGATCTGCTGGTGAACCGGGTCTCCGACAAGTCGGCATTCCGGCGGATCATCTGCCAATCACGAACCATTCGCGATTCGATCATTGCGCAACGGCGGCTGCTGCGATGCCGTCCGCAACAAGTCGTCGTCATTCCCAACGGGATCGATCTGCGCCGCTTTGACCCGGCCCGGTACGACCCGATCCGATGTCGCGAAGCGCTGGGGCTGGCGGCGGACGATTTCGTCGTCGGCGCGGTGGCGCGCCTGGCGCCGCAGAAGAATTTCAGCTACCTGCTGCGGGCGATCCAGCGGCTCGCACAGCAAGCCGGCCGGATCGGGCGCAGCGTACGATTGGTAATCGCCGGGCCCGACTTCGGCTGCCGGGCCGGGCTCGAAGCCGAAGCCTTGCAACTGGAAATTGCCGACCGCGTGATCTTTCTCGGCGCGCGGTCCGACGTGCCCGAAATCCTGCGCGCGCTCAACGTCTTCGCCATCACTTCCATCGCGGAAGGGGTTCCGTCCACGCTGCTCGAAGCGGCCGCGATGGGGTTGCCGATAGTCGCCACCGCGGTTGGATCCATTCCCGAGGTGCTGGACAACAATGGCTGCCTCGTCAGCGTGCTGGATCCGGAAGACGCGGCCGCGGCGATGCTCCGGCTGCTTCAGGATCCGGAACTGCGGCTCGCGTTCGGCCGGCAGAGCCGCCGCTTGTCGCGGAAGTACGATCTCGGCCGGATGCTCCGCCGGTACGAAGAGGTTCTCTACGAAGCGGTTGTTCCCGCCAGCGATCGGACTAGTCAGTTGCTCCAGGAAACCGTCCGATGAAGATCCTGTCGGTAATCGAATCACTAGCGCATGGAGGAGCCGAAAGCGTTCTGGTAGATCTCGTTACGGGCCTGCGCGAGCACGAACATCGCGTAGTCCACTTCAGCAGCGCCAATGGCATTCAGGCCGATCAGTCGTTCATCGAGACCCTCCGGCGGCATCGGGTTGATTGCGCCGACGTTCATTGGGAGCAGCTTTGCGACGACGTCGGACGGGCGGAAGTTCTGGCCGGTTTCCGCCCGGACGTGGTGTTTTTCCATTGGTGGGCGAAGCACCCGTGGATGCCATGGATCTGGACGCTCGGTGACGCGCCCATCTCACGGCGGCCAGCCTTCGTATGCGTGCTGCACCATCATGGCATCCGCGTGATGCGCGGCTACGATCGCTACGTGCTGGTGGCCAGGAGCCAGTTGGAGCAGGTCCGGCACATCGAACCGAAGCGGATCGTGGTCTTGCCGAACGGCGTCGACCTGTGCCGGTTTCGGAAAAAACAGCGCAAGTGGTCTGATGATCTGGTCGTCGGGCGCGTGAGCAATCTGCACGCGAACAAAATCCCTCACGATCTGCCGAGCATGCTGGCTTCCTTCGAGTTGCCGAAGACCGAATTCATCATCGCGGGCGATGGCGAGGTGATGCCCGAACTGCGCGCGAGCGCGATGGCCACCCGGACCGCCGACAAGTTCTCATTTCCCGGTTATGTTCCGCGGGTGGCAGTCCCCACGTTGCTGGAGAGCTTCAACGTCTTCTGCTACACGACCTCGACTGCGGTGGAATGTCATCCGCTGGCTTTGCTCGAGGCGCTTGCCGCGGGCTTGCCGATCGTTGCGGACGCGCGCGGCGGCATCCCCGAGATCGTCAAGCATAACGTCAATGGTCTGCTGTCGGGTTCGATCAGCGAGATGGGGGTGCATCTCAACCGGCTCCGGCGCGACGAACATCTCCGGCGCAGGCTGGCCGAAGGAGCCCTCGCGACTGCCCAGCAATTTTCCCGTCATTGGCAACTCGATGCCTATCGAGCCCTGTTGGCGGGTATCGAACGTCAACGCGGACGCAATTCCGGCCGGCGCAAGTCGGGAATATAGTCAAGTTGGAAATATAGTAATGGCATTACGAAGCGCAGCGGTAGCGAGTCCACCTTCTCCGGCGGTTTCAGCGCGGGCCGCGAACGTGCCGTTGAGCGTGGTGATCGTGACGTATCGGCGGGTCGAATCGCTGTCCGCTTGTCTGGCCAGTGTTTTAGCGGCGAGCCTGCCGCCGGACGCCGAGGTCGTGGTGCTGTGCAACGGCTACGATGACGCCACGCGGCGGCGGCTGGATTCGTTCGCCCGCACTGATTCCCGCCTCGCGATCGTCGAGATTGCGGCGACTTCACTCGCGGCGGCGCGCAATGCCGCTCTGGTCCGGACCACGGGCGAGATCGTCTACTTCCTCGACGACGACGTGACAGTGGTGCCGGACCTTTTCTCCTCGGCCCTGGCCACCTTGCGGGCCAGACCCGAGGTCGCGGTCATCGGCGGGCCCAATCTCACTCCGCCCGACAGTAGCGCATTCGAGCAATGCGTAGGGACCGTGTTCGGCTCGCCGTTCGGGGCCGCGATGGTGCGCCACCGCTACATACGCGAAGGCGTCGCCCGCATCAGCGACGACCGTTCGCTGATGGGATGTAATCTCGCGATGCGCCGCGCGGCAATCGCCACGCTGCAAGCCCCGTTCCGGGAGCATCTGGTCTGCAACGATGAGAACGTGCTGCTCGGCAAGCTGGCGGCCGGCGGCGCGAAGATGCTACACCATCCCGATCTGGTCGTGTACCACCGGCGGCGAGCCAATCTGTCCAGCTTTTGCGCCCAGGTGTTTCGCTACGGCCGCGGCCGCTGGCAAAACACGCTGCTGGCCCCGGCCTCGCTGTTGCCGCAGTTCGCGATTCCGGCCGCGTTCGTGGTTTACCTATTTTCGCTGTTCTTCATCCGCAACCCGATCTACCGGCTGCCCTTGCTCATCTACCTGATGCTCCTGCTGACCGTGGCCGCGCTCGGGGCCTGGCGCTCGCGCCGGCCGATGACTTTCGTCACGCTGCTCGCGCTCTTTCCCGCCTGCCATCTTTCATACGGCAGCGGCTTTCTGTTCGAGATGGTCCGGTCGCTTCAGATGATCGCCGGCAAGCGTGGCGTCACTGAAAGCGCGTCGCAGGAAGGGCCGCGCGGGTGAGTCTTCAGCAGCGCGGCGGATCGCCCGCACGCAGCAAGATCAGGAAACGGATCAGGATTCGACGGTCGAGGCGCCGCCCGGCCCCGTGACCACGATGTGCTTCTCGACGCCCTGGGCGACCGGGCACAATTGGCCCTCACAAACCTTGGGCAGCTCACCCTTGCTGAAGGACTCCCGAAGCTTGACCATGCTTTCCGAGTTCCAGATCTCGGGCAGCGCGTTCTCGTTCAGATTGCCGATCTTCAGCTTGAGGAAGCAGGGGCAGAAGGTGACGTCCTGGTTGACCTCGACGCTGAAGATTCCGATCCAGGGTTCGTTACAGAAATAAGTACGGTTCTCAGCCATGTTAAGCGTCCGGCTAGAGGAAGAGCGCGGCGTGCGCGAGCTTTTGCTGCTCGCATCTGGCCACGGCTTCGCTCAATGCCGCGTTGTATTCGTCGCGGAAGAATTCACAGGATTGTTCCCGGCCGTCGAAGAACCAGCCGGTATTGTTCGATTCCCGCCAATTCACGACATGCCGCACCGGATAGAAATCGATCCGGTAAGGATTGAAAGGTTTGGCGAAATCCACGAAGCGCGCCACTTCGCCCAGGTTCTCACGCATCACTACGTAGTGAAAGATTAGTTTGATGCGAGGGTTGTCTTTCGCCAACTCCGCGAATCGCATCGCATTGGCAGCCACGCGATCGAAGCAGTCCATGCCGCGAATCTTGAAGTAGGTGCCGCGGGTGGCCCCGTCGATCGAACACTTCAATTCGAGTTCGTGGAGCGCCACCAGGCGCCGCGCGATTTTCTCGGTCAGCGCAGTCGCGTTCGTGTTGATCGTCACTGCGACCGGGTCTTGCGCCAGCATCTCGAGCACCTCGGCGATCCAGGGATAGAGGAGAGGCTCGCCGCCAATCAGCGTGAGGTGCTGGGCGAAAGGCTTCATCTGCGCATAGAGCGCAGACACCTTCTCAAACGCGAGCAGGTCTCGCGGATGCTTGCCATCAGGCATGCACATGATGCAGCTTTGATTGCAGTACTTGTTAAGATGAATCGAGTAGTAATAGGGGAGGGCCTGAACCCGCAGCGCCCTGGACGAGAGTTCGTGCTCGATAGCCAGCTTGTTGGAAGCGACACTGGTGCGCACTTCAGAGGTCCGGCCGCCAGGGTTCGCGCCCACAATCACAATTTCGAAACTTACCACGCGGGGCGCCGCGCGTCCAACCATCTGCGTGTCAGGCTGAGGCGCCCTGATGACGGCCTGAAATTTGCGGCGTGAATCACCCTGGCGCAGGAACCGCCGGAGGGTTGAGCGCACGATCCGGGCCGGCCGAGTATTCGGCGCTCGTCGGCTCACTGACGGCCCTGGCCCTTTATGCCGCTCTTTCCGTGGCGATTTTCGGCCGCGTCGTAATCCTGCATCCGCTGGCATCCTACGTCGGCCTGGGGTTTGATCCGTCGGTCCATATGTGGAGCCTGGTATGGTGGCCCTACGCGCTGGCGCATCGGCTCAATCCGTTCATCACGCAAATCATCTGGTTTCCCGCCCGGACCAACTTGCTGTGGGCGGTCAGCATCCCTGGCCCGAGCCTCGCCGTGTATCCAATAACCCGTTGGTTGGGGACTGTGGCGGCGTTCAACCTCTTGTGTCTGCTCGCGCCCACGACCGCCGCCTGGATGGCGTTTCTCCTGTGCCGGCAGGTTAGACGCAGCTTCTGGCCCGCGTTGATCGGCGGGTACGTATACGGCTTCTCTTCCTACATGCTGGGTCAGATGCTTTCACACCTGTATCTGACCCTGGTTTTCGCGGTTCCGCTGGCCGTATACCTGGTCGTGTTGCGGCTCGACAAGGCGATTGGCGCGCGAGCTTTCGTGCTGATGTTCACGCTCACTGTGCTTACCCAATTCCTGATCTCGGCGGAAATTTTCGCTACGATGACGGCCTTCGGCGCCGTCGCCCTGGCGCTCGCTTACCTTTATGGTCGCGACCACTGGAGACCGTCGCTGCGATCAACGGTCCCTCTGATCGGGCTCAGCTATGGCCTCTGCGCCGTTATTCTGGCGCCCGCCTTCTACTTTATATTGCCTGAACCCCCTCCGATTCAGCCGGTCGCGATCACGGCGGCGGACCTGCTGAACTATTTTATTCCCACGGTCGTGACCCTCGTCGGTCACCGCCAGTTGGAAGCTTATGCGAAGTTGATAAATCCGACCTTATGGTATTCAGAAAAAGGCGCCTATCTGGGCCCGGCCTTGCTGGCGATGATTCTCCTGTTCACGCACGACAACTGGCGCACTCCGCTGGGCCGGTTGCTCGTCACCTGTATCGTGCTCGCATTCATTTTCAGTTTCGGCCCGGTCTTACACGCCGCCGGCGCCGCTTTTATTCCGATGCCCTGGGCACTGGCGATGAAGCTGCCTCTCATCGATCAGGCCCTGCCGATTCGCTTCCCGATGTATGTATGGTTAGTCACTGCGGTCGTCGTGACCGTCAATCTCGCCGATTCCCGGCGGAGCCTCGCGCTGAGGGTTCCGGCCGCAGTGTTCTGTATCGTGTTCATTCTTCCCAATGTTTTCTATTTTGGAGGCGGCACGACATCCAGACTGGATACGCCGCAGTTTTTTCTGTCCGGTATATACCGAAGCTATATCGCGAAGGACTCTACCGTTCTGATATTGCCCTACGGAATCGCGGGCAATAGTATGCTTTGGCAGGCGCAAAGCGACATGGCCTTCAAAATGGCCGGGGGATATATAAGTTCGTCTCCGCCCGGGGACTATGCCGGATCTCCGGTGGTCGATGAGCTCTACAGCGGCAATCCCGGTCCGAATTTCGACACCGAGCTCGAGACCTTCCTGGCCGCGCATCAGGTCAGCGCCATTGTCGTAGCGCAACGGCGTCAGCACTGGAAGAAGGTGCTCGGTGGCCTGGGCGTTGCCCCGCTCGAGGTGAGCGACGTCCTGCTTTACCAGTTAGCCGGATTTCCGGAACCGCATTAGCGGCAGCCTAATCGATGGAAGTAGATTAGCCGCCGTTCGTGCGGGATTCGACCGGCACTGGAGGGGTGGCGGGAGGAACCTGGTAGATAATCGCCTCGTCGGCCTGGTATACCGGGCGCATAGTAAGGTGATACTGCGCGGCCATCGCTTCGGGTTGCGGCATACTCACTCTGCGTTTCGGCATACCGTCGTCGAAGAAGAACGCGATAATCCCTCCGCCCGGACTCAGCCGACGATGCATTTCTGCGAGCTCGCTCGCGAATCTCACGTACGGCTGGTGACTATCGGGATCTCTGAGCATTGGCAATAGCTTAGTCAGTCTTCCCGTGAGGAGATATATCGGCTCGGGATCGTCGGTGTAGATCACCGCATCAGGGGGAAGCGCGCGCATCAAGCCGATCGCCGGCGAATTGACCCACCTGGGCGTACTATATCCAAAGCCGGCGATTCGCTTGCGGAGCAGAAATGGCGCGATATCGCAGACGTGCCCAATCAGAACGAGCGCCGCTAATGCGACGCCGGCTCGTCGCCACGCTACGCTGATGCCATCCGTTTCGGCGAGGACCTGAATTCCGCACATCACCAGGATGATTGCGCTCACGAGGATCGGAAGGGTCAGACGGCCGTCAAGGCGGACGTACGAATCGGCCACCAGGTGCGACGCCATAATAAAGGTGACGAAGCCGAGAATCATGGTCGCGAGCAGCAAGGTGAGCTGGTTCGGGTTTCGGTAGATGAGAATAGCCAGTGCCAGCAATTCAATCAGGAATAACGGGACCACCAACCGTTCCAAAGTGCGATTGCCTGTCCACGGAACTATCCATCGCGCCGCGGTCGTTATTCCTAACATCAGATCTTCGCGGCTCAGCGGTCGCCCGCTCAGATGACGCCCCACAGCGCTGCCGAGCAGATGGTTGCGGACGAGCCAGGCGGCGAGCGCGGCGCCCGCGACCAGGAGCGGCCACGCCGGGCGGCGCAGCGCCGAGCGCGCCAGCTTAAGGTCGAAGCGCGTCAGGCTGACCGCAGCTGCCAGCGGGAGGACGACGCCGATATAACGAGTCATGCAAGCGGCCACTACCGCGCCGGCGGTCAGAAAGATCCATCGCCGGCCGTGGTCCTGCAACCAGCGGCAGTAGCCATACACAAACAGCAGGAGAAAGACGATGAAGGAGCCGTCGCTCCAGGCGATCAGATGAACGGTTAACACATAGTCGGAGGTCAGGAAGATCAATTCGCCCAGCAGCGAGACGAAAAGACTCGCCCCGGCTGCGCGGAGCACCAACCCCATAAGTACGACGTTGACCGCCAGGGTGACGGCGCCGATCCATCGCGCGGCGGGTACCGGATCGACGCCGATGAGACTCGGGGCTGCGAGGAGCAGCGGGTAAAGCGGCGGAAAGCGGGTCATCGGCGACGGGTCTCGGCCGTCGCCGCACGCCATAATCTTTCCGCTCTGAACGAAGCTCCGCGCCCCGCAGACATAATAGGCCGAGTCCTGTGAAGTGCCCGCACCCCACGGAGTCGCCCAGATAATCGCCGCGGCGCCGAGCAACGCCGGCACCACCAAAGCCGCCCATCGCGCCACGCCCGAACTACCGGGTTGATCCATCGTCGTCGAAATGTGACGGCGCCCCGGGCTGTCGGGAACTTGCTCGAGCGCCGCCAGTACGGGCATCTCAGCCGAATTAGAGCTTCCAGGCAATCGCCGAGCAGCCGCTAAGCGGCGCCGTCGGCGGTCTGACCAGTCTTGAGCGGCACCGCCCAGTACCAGACGTAACGCCGGCGCGCTTCGTCCGATTCGATTCGCCCGGCGACGTTGTCGCCGCAACTTTCACAGAAATAGCAGGACAGATGCCCGCCCAGCTTCAGCACCCGGGTGCGGTCGCCGCCGGGATTGGTCGCGAGATCGGAGCTGCACGCGCCGCATCGCAGATGTGACGCGACCTCCATCCGGTTGAAGCGCGCGCGGCCGGCCGCGCCGGCGCGAAAAGGTATTCTGGCGAGCGGCGGGCGTGAGCGGAAAATCCGGTAGGCATCGCCATCGCTTCCGCGCGATGCGGGCGAAGCCGGCAGCGGGGTTTGGCCGAGCCGCTCGGTGATCACGTTCCAGACCTCGGAACTCACGGCCAGACCGCAGTGGCTCGACCGGACTTCCACGGTCTCGACATTCGCGCCGGATTCGAGGCAACTTCGCCAGTTCACGACTCCGTCGCTCTTTGTGTAGACGATAGTCAGTGGCACTTTCGGCGCCCGGCCCGGCAGCTCGAGGCCGCAGGCCTCGCATTTTTTTCCCAGCGTGACGAGGCAATTGAGCCTGGCCGGCCGCGCGATGGCGGCGAAGGTGCGCAGCAGTTGATTGGAATTGCCAACCGGATCTTGCAGCGGCGCGCCCAGCAGAATCGCGCGTTCGACCAGCAGCGGAAAGCGGCGGGCCAGCTCGCGGGCATAAATTCCGCCGAGGCTGTGTCCGATTATGACTACGCGCGATCCGGTAGCGCGGCCCGCTTCGCGGAGGACGTGCTCGAGTCGCGCGATCGTTTTCGCCGGGCAATCCAGGTTGCACGAGATGCCCGAGAAGAAGACTTCACAGCCGGATCTTCGCAGCCGGTTTCCGATCGGGTAGAGCGTCGGGTCGCCGGCCAGGAAACCGGGAATCAATAATACGGGCTTAGCGCTTGATCTCGCGTCGCCGCGACGGCGGAGCGTGTCGCCGACGAAGGCCAGGCACTCGCGCAATACGCGCGCCTCGCTCAGCAGGCTTCCGAGTCCCGGTCCCATCCTCCCCCTCCTCCTCAAACCACGGGAGAGCCGCCCTCTGGAGCTGTCTAACCGGATTGACAAACCGAAGGGAGATAACTTGCGCCCCGCATCCGCCGCCAACCTCACATCGCGACGCGCCTCACCCCGGAGACGCTACTCGACTACGCATACTCCGGCAGGCTTGGCTTTACAATATACCTATCCGGGAGGCACTGGATAAGTCCGAGTCTGGATCGCTGCCCGAACTTCACGCATGGCCGTGAGGTGACTGATTAATGCAGAAGACCCTTCACGCCGCCGACTTGCGTTGCGCGTGACTTCCAATTTCTCGCTGACGTAATCAAGCCCTGCCTGGGCGCACCTCCCCTATCTGGAGCTGCCGCACTTCATCGCGCGTAATCTTCGGCAGACCGGAGCCATGATTTGCGTCACACCTAGAGACGCGAAGGTTCGGCCGCGTCCACGGCTGACGGAAGGGTTCGGTCTGCCTGCGGACGGAGCCGCTCAATCCGGCTCGGTGGGCTTTTCGATCCGATCGCTGACAGGCGTCTCGGTTTGCGGTCCCGCTGCCTACTTCAGCAGGCAGTGCCTAGCGTTGCACCACGCATCGCGTGAAACGCAAGACCAGGCAGTCTTCTGAGAGCCGCGATGCGAATCGCGTGTAGTGCATAATGCATCACATGATAATGCAAGATGAATTGAATCGTGCAAATTGAAAAATTTAAAACTGCAATCTGCATTATCATCTGCACTCCAGGCCGGATCGCCTGATGCCCAAGCGATCAACGTCCTTACCGCCTCAGTGGCGGCACGGCTTGTGCTGACCAATGCGCGATGCAAAACGGAGGCTGCTCTGAATAGAACTGCGCGGGGTTCGCTCCAGCGCCAATCGGAAGGTGTAGAACATGGCCGAACAAACCGAAAAGAAAATGATACCGACCCTGGGGCTGACTGGCGTCACAGTCAACGCGATGGCGCTAATTGCACCCGGGGCCTTTCTCTGGATCACGTTCGTGGTCCAGGCCGGATACGCGACTCCATCCGGCATGTCGATGTGGGCGGGGATCTTCGCCGCCTTGATGTTGGCGTACGCAACCGCCGTGTCGTACTCGGAGTTGGCAAAGCTCTATCCCGGCGCGGGAAGTTCCTACCTGTTCGCCGAGCAGGCCTTCCTGAACTCGAGCACCTCATACCGCTTCGCGCGCCTTGCCAAGTTTATTATCGGATGGGGCGCGCACCTTTACTATTGGGTTTATCCGGGCGCGATGGTTGCCACGATCGGCATCATGATCGGATATATCGTGGGCAACTTCGCTCCGGACACTATTAATGCCGGAACACCCGGGCCGGTTTTCATGGCGCTCGTGGCCATAATCGCGGCCTACGGCGTCGCATATATTGCCTACCGCGGCGTGAACGGATCGACGATGGTCAATATCGCGATTAATGCGATACAAATCGTCGCGCTGCTTTTCTTTTCAGCTCTGGCTATCACTTACCGCCTTGGGCATCCGGAAGGCTCGACAGGCATGGCGCTGGACGGTACCTCCAAGGTGCTCCACTACGCCTTCACCGGGGACACGCCCGCGCATCCGAGCGCGTGGTCGGTCGTCTCTCCGCATGGCTTCAGCAACGTGATGCTCCAGGCGACGATCGCGATCTTTCTGCTGGTCGGCTTTGAGTCGGTAACGTCGCTTGGCGAAGAGGCGAAGGACCCCAAGAGGGACATCCCGCGCGGGGTTCTGCTCTCGCTGACCATCCAGGGCCTGTTCTGCTACATGATCGAGTACTTCTCCGCCAATTTTTTCATGAGCAGCGCTTACAGCCTCAAAGACGCCTCGGGCTCGGCGGCGCCGATCGGCGACATGATGACGATCATCGGCAATACGCTGCTGGGCGGGCATGGACAGGCGTTCATGATGCTCGAAGCGATCACGGTCTTCCTGGCCTTGATCGGCACGACGCTGAGTTGCATCAACACCGGCGCGCGCGTCACCTACGCGATGGGCCGCGACGAAGAGGTGCCGGAGCACTTCGGGATGCTGCACGGCGAGAACCTGACGCCCCATCGCGCGATTTGGACTCTCGCCACAATTTCGGCAGTTTTCGGCGCCTACGCGGCGCTGTACTTCTTTGCCGGCTCGTCGGCGCCCGATGACAAGACTATCGCGACGCTGCCGCACAATCTGTGGTACGCGATCGGCATGAGCTCGAATGCATCGCTAGCCGGGCTGCCCAACGGCTTGGCGCTGGTCACGCTGATCTCCAACTTCGGGACGTTCATTGTGTACGGACTGACCAACGTCTGCTGCATCATCGCCTATCGCGAGCACCACCAGTTCCACGGTATCAAGCACATGGCTATTCCGATCTTCGGCGCGGTGGCGAACTTTGCCTGCATGGCCTTCTACGTAATCGGGCCGATTGAAGGTCTTGGCAGTGCGAAGGAACCACTGATGGCGGTCGGCGTCGCGATACTCTGGGGTCTCTACGGGGCGTACTATTTCTCCCGCAATTCCAAAAAGAGGGGCAGGAGCACGCTCACGGTCAAGCCGGCCTGAGTCCAGGCTGCGAAGGTAAGAATACTCGGCGGCGCCGGATCCCCGGCGCCGCCTTTTTTTGCCCCGTTCCTCCACCTTTTCAAATTCCCGCAATGGCTTGATGCCGAAACCAAGCCGTCCCGCCAGCCGGGACGAAAAGTCTCCGCAACCGGTCCGGTTGCCGATGGCCTCGGCAATTCGCCTATGTTTGACTGAGGGCGATGTTCAAACAGTCCAACGTATCTGGACCGCAAACCGTGACTCCGAAGGGCGCCAAGGCCCATTTCTCCCGGTTCCTCGTTCCGCTGATCGTCGGCTGCGCGCTTTTCATGGAGCTGCTCGATTCGACGGTCATCTCGACCGCGTTGCCGATGATGGCGCGGTCGCTCGGCGAAAATCCGATCCGGCTCAACCTCGCGATCACGTCCTATCTCCTGAGCCTCGCGATCTTCATTCCGATCAGTGGCTGGATGTCCGACAAGTTCGGCTCCCGCACGGTGTTCCGCTCTGCGATCGCGATCTTTACTGTCGGCTCGGTGCTGTGCGGGCTATCGCACTCGCTGATGCAACTGGTCGCTGCGCGGGTCTTTCAGGGCTTCGGTGGCGCGATGATGACGCCAGTCGGCCGCGCGGTCGTGCTGAAGACGGTGCCGAAGAAGGACCTCGTGGAAGCGATGTCTTATCTGACCGTTCCGGCGGTGATGGGGCCGGTGGTCGGGCCGCCACTGGGCGGCCTCATCGTTACGTACTGGTCGTGGCGATGGATCTTTTTCATCAACGTGCCGATCGGCGTGATCGGCATGACGCTGGTGACGATGTATATCGAGAACTTCCGCGAGCCGGACGTGCCGCCGCTCGATTTGTACGGCTTTATGCTGACCGGACTTGGGCTTGCCGGTCTCGTTTTTGGTTTTGAGGTTGTCGGCCGGGGAGTGCTTCCGCCCGCTCTAATCGCGATTATGATCGGCGGCGGAGCGGTTTGTATCGCGCTCTACGTGGTCCACGCGCGGCGCTCGGATCATCCAATCATCGATTTGGGATTGCTGAAGATCCCGACCTTCGCCGCGCCCACGGTAGCCGGCGGGATGTTCCGGATCGGAATCGGCGCCTTGCCGTTTCTGCTGCCGATGCTGCTGCAATTGGTATTCGGCCTCAGTCCGTTCGCATCGGGGATGCTCACGTTTACCAGCGCCGTCGGCGCGTTGACGATGAAGTTCACTGCCGCCCCGATCATTCGCCGGTTGGGCTTCCGCACCGTACTGATCGGCAACGGGACGCTCTGCGCCTTCATTTTGACCAGCTACGCGCTGTTCCGGCCGGCGACACCCTACAGCGTTATCGTCCTCACGTTGCTGATCGGCGGATTTTTCCGTTCGCTGCAGTTCACCGCGCTCAACGCGCTCGCGTACTCGGATATTCCGATAGAATCGATGAGCGGCGCGAGTAGTCTCTCGAGCATGGCGCAGCAGTTGTTTCTGAGCCTCGGCGTCACACTGGCGGCTTTCCTGCTGCGCCTCAGCCTTGGACACCGCAACGTCACGGCGTTGACGGCGTGGGATTTCACGCCATCCTTCATAATCACCGGAGTCCTGGCGTTGCTGTCGGCGTTGTTGTTCCTGCGGATGGAGCCCGATGCGGGTGCGGAAGTAAGCCTATCGGTGGCGAAAGTAGAATCCGAACGGGTTTCCGAACACGTCGATGATGCAATCCTTCAGGAAGCCGCCCCGCGATGATTTGACGCCGAAGCCGGCCTGAGTCCAGGCCGCGACCTGCAAGGTCGATACTCGGCGGCGCCGGCGATCCGGCGCCACGGTTTTTTCTGGCCCGCCGCCTTTCGCGCCGTCAGGTACTCTGCTTGGAGGAGCGGCTTGTTGGTACACTAGGTGGCCAAGATGGCGACCCTGGCCCTTGGGATTCTGATAATCGTTGCAGTTCTGCTCGGACCCGTTTTGATCGGAGCGATCGAACGGAACGTCGAGCTTTTTTTCCTGTTGGTCGGAGTGCTGACCGCCTGCATGATGGGGCAATTCAGCGCGGCACTCGTCTGGGCAGCCCTGCGTGAGCCTCTGCCATTCACGCTGGCAGTTCTGGTTTTTGGGGGCACGTTTCGTCTGCTAAAGGACTATCTCGATCAGCTGTTCCGTCGGCAACTCCAGGCGCGGGAGCCGCGAATTGTTTGTTTCTGGCTGGCAATCGTAACGGGCTTTCTTGCAGCCTTCATAACTCCGGTTGTATCTGCCCTGGTGCTCGTGGAAACAATTTCCCTGCTTCGTTGTGACCGAAGGTCAGAAATTGCCGCGACCGTATTTGGATGTTTCGCGATCGGCTTTGGTGCGGGACTCACGCCTTTGGGTATGCCCGGCATTGCGGTCGTGCTCCGCTCTCTGCACGCCGACTTCTGGTACCTGGCGCATCTGCTCGGCCCTTTCGTCGTGGTCGGAGTCACTCTCGCTGCGGTTCCTATCCTGTTCTTGCCGTTCGCTCCCGGCCGTCCGCTGGCGGTTGAAGAGAAGGAATCCTGGCGGCTGGTCCTGTTGATTCGTCCGGGCAAGGTCTACGTTTTTATTGCCGGGCTGGTCGCACTTTCGGAGGGGCTCAGGCCCCTTGTCGATACGTACATCCATCGCTTTCCAAATGGATTGCTGTTCTGGATGAACACCATTTCGGCGGTGGTCAACAATTCAACCCTGGCGGCCGTGGAGATAGGACCCGCCCTCAATATGAATCAGCAGCGCGCCGCGTTTCTGGGTTTACTAATCAGCGGAGGGGCGCTTGGTCACGGGCAACATACCCAATATCGTGGCGGCGAGCCGACTGGGAATCACAAGCCGGGAGTGGGCCAGGGTTGGCTTGGGCACCGGGGCTCTGCTGCTAATCCTCTGTTTCGCGGTTTTGATCTCGATGACGCTTTTTCAATAAGTGTTGAGGGGCGTCAGTCCGACGCGCCTCGGCGGGGCCTCCCGTCTCAAATCTGATTCACCTCCCATGTCCGCAGCGCGCGCGCATCAAAACTGAGACGCCGCGATTTCGGGGCTAAAGACATGCCAAGCCACGTTTGCGCCAATTACCGCTGGTTGACCCAATGGCATTCAGCTTGCGGATGTCCCTGATTACGAGGGAAGAGCACGACAATGAACGCAATCGCTGGCAACAACCGAATCGAAGGCATCACGAAGCGCGGGTCAGAATCCGGGTTCGCGGCGAAAATGAGGCTGGAACTGCTGACGACCGTTCTCGCCGCGGTTATGGGCATCCTGGCGGGTCAGTTTATTGACGCCCGGGTTCAGATGGCTTCAGGCGCGACGCTGGCCAAGCCGTATGCGGTCGCAATGACCGTCCGGGCACCGCGCGGACGTTGAGATGAAACGTCCGCAGCGATCGGCCGGCCGTGGTAGCGACTTCCAGCCCACTTGGATGTGCCCGGTACTTGATCCGGGCAGCGCCCGGCCGCGGTGCTGATCGGTTTTGGGAATCCTCGCTCCCAAGTAGCGACACTCCGGATCGGCTTTAGCTTGCCGTAATCCGCACAGTTTCTCACGCGGCTGGCACCGCTTCTGCTCCGTCGTGGATCGTAGCGCGGCGTCTCTTTTCGCGAATCTGAGCCGTAGAAGGGGGCGGGGCCTTGTCCGGATCGACTGCCGTCGTAGAGATGCTTGTGATCGGAGTCGGCGCGCAGCTTTGTGCCCTGCCGCTGTGGGACGTGGTGGAGATCATGCGGCCGCTTCCGATTGGTGAGGTCGCCGGGGCGCCCTCGTTCGTGCGCGGAGTCGCGGTGATTCGGGGCGAACTGGTGCCGGTAGTCGAAACTGCGATGCTGCTGGGAGCGATGGAAAGCGCGGCGCCATCACGCTTCGTCACTATCCGAGCGGGCGACCGGGTCGTCGCCCTGGCCGTGACTACGGTGCTCGGAATCCGAAAACTTCCTGCTGCGAGCCTGCGCGAAGCGCCTCCGCTCCTTCGTGATATCGGCGCGGAACTGGTCGAGACCCTGGGCAGGCTTGACCAGGAACTCTTGCTGGTGCTGCGGACGGGCCGGATGCTCCCGCCGGAGTTCCAGATTCCGATTGAGGCGGGAGCATCGCGTCCATGAGTGCCGAGCTGACGCCGGCGGATGTCGAGCGCTTCAGGACGATCGTCGCGCAAAGGCTCGGACTGGAATTCGACGACGGTAAACTCGATCAGTTGACCCTGGTTCTGCGAGAACGCGGCCGCTGCCCGGAAGTTCGGAGTCCTGCGGCGTACCTTGAGCTGCTGGCGTCGCGCGCGGGCAGCGAGGAACTGGGCCGGCTCGCCGAGTATCTCACCGTCGCCGAGACCTACTTCTTTCGCAATCCCAATCACTTTCGCGCCTTCAGTGAAGTGGTGGTGCCGGCGCGTCTCGCCGCGAATGCGGGCTCGCTGCGGATTCTGTCGGCCGGATGCGCCTCGGGCGAGGAGCCGTATTCGCTGGCGATCGTGCTGAACGAGCGGCGTCACGAACTCGCGGGCCGGCAGCTTGCGATTCACGCGGTTGACCTGAACCCGGCCGTGATTCGCAGGGCGATCCGCGCCAGCTATTCGCAATGGTCGCTCAGGTCGACCAGCAAGGAACTGTGCGAGCGCTATTTCCACCGCAAGGATCGTGATTACCAGCTCGAACCCGCGGTGCGCGAAATGGTTTCGTTCGAAACGCGAAACCTGGTCGGCGCAGCCGGCGAAGATAGCGCATTCTGGGCCGACGGCATTTTCGACGTAATCTTCTTCCGCAACGTGATGATGTATTTCTCCGACGACGCGGCTCGCAAGGCCGTGGCGGAAATTACCCGGGTGCTGGCGCCCGGTGGTTACCTCTTCCTGGGCGATGCGGAGACGCTGCGCGGACTCACGCAGGAGTTCCACCTCCGTCATACGCACGACACTTTCTACTACCAGCGAACCGATCCTTCTGAGGAACTCCACGATGACGACGGAATCCATGACGACGGAAACTGGCGCCCACAACCGCGGGAAGTGGGAAACGGCGAAGCGTGCGATCCGCTGCTCACGATCGCCGATCGATGCGCGAGTATCGATCGGGCATCTCAAAGGATCGCCAGCGCGGTGCTCGAATCGGCCGCCAAAATCGCGGCCAACGGCCAGGCGCCCGTCCACTGCGTCGAGACCCACGCGGCCACGGCCCGGATCGATCGCTCGCGGGAGCTCGGGATGGCGCTCGACCTTCTGCGGCAGGAACGTCTCGACGACTCGATCAAATCGCTCGCCGCGCTTCCGTCCGAATCGCAGACCGATCCCGACGTGCGGTTGCTGCACGCCGTGTTGCTCACCAACCGCGGCAACGTCGCGCAGGCCGAGACCGTCTGCCGGCAACTACTGAAACACGACGAATTCAACGCAGGCGGACACTATCTGACCGCGCTATGCCGCGAGCAGAACGGCGATCGCGAAGGGGCGATCCATCACGATCAAGTAGCTATCTACCTGCTTCCCGCCTTTGCGATGCCGCATCTCCATCTCGGCTTGCTGGCGAGGCGCGCGGGCGATTTCGGAATCGCGCGACACGAGTTGGCGGAGGCCTCGATCCTGTTCGCTTGCGAAGACCCGTCGCGAATCCTGCTCTTCGGCGGCGGCTTCAGCCGCGACGGTCTGGTCGGACTATGCCGCGCCGAGTTGCAGGCCTGTGGAGGCACGTCGTGAGCGACAATCAAACCACCGAGTCGCGGCCGCTCGAGCTGCGGCGCGCGTTCGATCTGACCTTTCGCGAACTTCCCCGGAAAGCGAACGGTGATTGCGAAAATCTGCTGCTGACCCGGGTCGGGAACGAACACTATGCGGTCTGCACCCGCGAGATCGCCGGCCTGATCAGATGTCCCACCATCGTTCCGATCCCGAGCCGCAACCCTGCGCTGGTCGGCATCGCCGGCATCTGCGGAGAGCCGATTGCAGTCTTCAGCCTGGCCGCGCTCATGGGTCATCGCGAGCCTGACGTCAAGCCGAAGCTATTGCTGCTATGCGGCGCGGGGGAGCGGGTGGGATTCAGCTTCGCCGAGGTCGAGGGGCACGTCCAGATGCCACGCTCACGGCTTATCCCGGTCACCGACGCCGGCGGGCGCCCGGCCGGTGAACTCGCAGACTTGGGAACCCGGACCCGGCCCGTAATCAAGCTCGCCGGGCTGCTCGAAATGATAAGGACGCATAAGGGCGCGCTTGCGGTGAGGGGGTAAATCAGATGACTCGTTCATGGACATTCGGCCAGAGATTGACCGCCGGCTTCGCGCTGACGGTTGGATTCACGGTTCTGATCGCAGTGGTAGCGGTATACACGCTGCACGCCGTGGTAGCGGCGAACGAACAAGTAATCGTCGTCAACTCACAAAATCTGGTTGATACCCAGAAGCTGCGCGTTGCGATCGAGCAAAGGATGGCGGCCAGCCGGGGATTCCTGCTCGGTGGAGCCCCGCAGTTCCTCGATCAGATTCGCGCCGCGAATGACGCGGCGACCGGGCTGATCGCGACCCTAAGCGGGCGACTCGCGGCTGGGCCGGATCGCGAGCTCCTCGCGCAGGTGGAGCAGGCATCCAGCGCGCATCAGGCGGCAACCGCAGACGCGATCGCGAAACGCAACGCCGGCACGGAGCCCGACACCGTCGCAGCCCTGTTTCAAAAGACCGTCCTGCCCAAGGCGGATGCCCTGAACCAGAAGATCGAGACTTTTCAATCGCATCAGGAACGCCAGATGGAAGAGGGCCGGGAGGCGTCGGCACGAACCGCGTGGTTCGCCAGTGCTGCGTTGATTGCGATCGGGATCCTGGCCGTCATCTTTGCCGCCGGCGCGGCGCTATTTCTCGGGCGGACGCTGACGCGTGAAATCGGCTCGGCGGTGCAGCACGTGCGCAGCTCGTCCGCAGAACTTCAGGCTGCGGCCAACCAGCAAGCCACCGGCGCCCGCGAGCAAGCCACCGCAACCAACGAGATCACGACCACGATCAGCGAGCTGATCGCGACCTCGCGCCAGATCGCGGAAAGCTCGCAGCGGGTCGCGCGGATCGCCGCGGAGACCTCCAATGCGTCCCGCGCCGGCGACGACATCATGCGCAACGCCCAACAGTCGATCTCGGGAATCAACAAACAGGTGGAGTCGATCGTCGGCCACATGCTGGACCTCGCGGAAAAGTCCCGGCAGGTGGGAGCGATCCTGGAGATTATCGACGAGCTCGCCGAACAGACCAACATCCTGGCGATCAATGCCACGATCGAGGCGGTGGGCGCCGGCGAAGTCGGCAAGCGCTTCGCTGTCGTGGCCGACGAGATTCGCAAGCTCGCCGATCGGGTCGGAGGCTCCAGCAAGGAGATTCGCGCGCTGCTCGACGAGGTTCGCGCCGCGGTCAACACCACCGTGATGGCGACCGAAACCGGCGCCAAGGCGGTCGAGACCGGAGTGCGGCAGTTCAACGAGGTCGCCTCGTCATTCGGCCAGATCGCCGGGCTGGTCGGCACCACCAGCGACGCCACCCGCGAAATCGAGCTCAGCACGAAGCAACAGGCCACCGCCATCGAACAGGTCAACGTTGCGATCGCCAATGTCGCGCAGGTCGCCAGGGAGACCGAAGCCAGTTCGGGCCAAACCCTGCAGACCGCTTCGCAGCTCACCGAGATGTCGCGCGGGCTCGTCCAGCTCATCCAGGCAAACGGCGCGCACTAATCCCGATGCCCGACGATCCCTACAAATTCTTCCGGGTCGAGGCGCGCGAGATTCACGACGGTCTCGCCCAGGGCATCGCGCAACTCGGAGCTGGTCCCGCGAGCGCGGACCTGGTCGCGCGGATACTCCGGCTCGCCCACACCCTTAAGGGAGCGGCGCGCGTGGTAAAGCAGGTGCGAATCGCCGAGGCCGCTCACGCCATTGAGGACGTGCTCACGCCCCTGCGCGCTGCAGGCGCGGCCCTCGCCGAAGAGGGAAAGGACGAACTGCATCAGTTGTTGGAGAATATCGCGCGCGAGATCGACGCACTCGACGGCCTTCCGACCACGCTCTCCGAGAGCAGGGCGCAGCCGTCTGCCGCCAAGCCGGCCGTCAAAGCGGAGCCGACCGTCAGAATCGAGCTGGGTGACCTGGACACGATGGTCGAGAGTGTCGCGGAAGTTGGAACCCAGGTCTCCTTTCTGCGCCAGCAGGTCGCCCGGGTGGAGCATGTCCGGCGGCTCGCGGAAGTGCTGGGCGGAGCGCTCGGCCGTCGCTCGAACCGCAGCACCAACGGTGACCGGACGGTCTCGGCGGCTTCCAGAGCGGGCGCACTGGCCGACGAATTGCGCAGTACGCTCAGTCAGTTCGCGCCCGCGCTCGAAAACACTCTGGATCACGTGGAACGCGCGGTCGTCGAACTCCGCGAGCGCGCCGGGCGCCTGCGCTTGCTTCCGGTCTCGTCGCTGTTCGCCGCGCTGGAGCACACGGCCAGGGACGTGGCGCAGGCGCTCGCCAAGCAGGTCGAGTTCACGGCGCTGGGCGGCGAAAATCGAATCGACGGTTACGCCCTGGGACTGTTGCGCGACGCCTTGCTTCAAGTCGTCAACAACGCCGTCGCGCACGGAATCGAGAACCCGCACTCGCGGATCGCGGCCGGCAAAGCTCCGGCCGGGCAGTTACGGCTCGAAGTCACTCGCCGCGACAATCGAATCCTGTTCACCTGCCGTGATGACGGCCGCGGCATTGATCCCGACACGGTCCGGCGCGCGGCAATCGCGCGCGGAGTCATTTCGCCCGCCGAGGCCGCAGCTCTCAGTCCCGACGAGACGATTCGGCTGGTGCTGCGCGCCGGGGTCACGACCACGGGCTCGGTCACGCAAGTCGCCGGCCGGGGCGTCGGCCTGGATCTGCTGCGCGAAATCGTCGCGCGCCTCAACGGCACACTTGAAATCAGGAGCGAGCGCGGGCGAGGCACCGTCGTTGAGCTCGGCGTGCCGGTGTCGCTGTCTTCGCTCCACGCGCTGGTCGTCGAGGCCGAAGGCGCCAGAGCTTCGATCCCGCTGGAGGCGGTGGTGAGAACCGGGCGAGTGACCGAGACGGAACTCGCCCATTTCGCCGGCGTTGACTCGATCGTGATCGATGAAAAAGCGGTGCCCTTCGTGCGCCTGGCCGGGATTCTGGAGAAGCGCGCCGACTTGCATCGAAAGCGGCGGGCATGGTCATTCGTCGTGATTCAATCCGGAGCGGCGTGGGCGGCGCTCGGAGTTGATCGCCTGCTGGGCGTCGCGACGATAGTTGCGCGTCCGCTGCCAGCGGCCGTCGAATCGATTCCGGCGATCGCGGGCGTTTCATTCGATGAGCACGGAGTCCCATGTCCGCTGCTCGAACCGGCGGCCTTGGCGGCGACCGCCGCGCGTTCGACCAACGTCGAACCGGAGGCCGCCGCGCCCGCGCGTCCGCCGGTGTTGATCGTCGATGATTCGCTGACGACCCGGATGCTCGAGCGCAGCATCCTCGAATCGGCCGGCTACGAGGTCGAGCTGGCGACTTCCGGCGAGCAAGCGCTCGATCTCGCGCGCGACCATCCGCCGAGCCTCTTCGTCGTGGACGTCGAGATGCCCGGCATGAACGGCTTCGATCTCGTGTCACGGGTGCGTGCCGACACTATCCTCAGCGACATTCCGGCGATTATCGTGTCGTCGCGGGACGACATCGAGGATCGCCGGCGCGGCGCGAGCGCCGGCGCTCAGGGTTACATCATCAAGGGCGAGTTCGACGAGCGCTATCTGCTCGATACGATCCGCGGTCTGATCGGATAGGCCCGATGATGGCGCCCATCCGCGTGCTGGTCGTCGAGGATTCGGTCACGATTCGGCGCCGCCTGGTCGAGGTGCTTTCCGCCGACCCGGCGCTCGAAGTGATCGCGGAGGCGGACAACGGCAAGCGCGCGATCGAGCTCTGCCAGGCGCTGCGTCCCGACGTGATCACCCTCGACATGATTCTGCCGGTGATGACCGGTCTCGCCGCCACTGAGTACATCATGGCTTACTGCCCGACGCCGATCCTGATCGTCTCGTCGTCATTCAATCGCGGCGAGCTTTTCAGGACCTATGAAGCGCTGGCTGCCGGCGCGCTCGACATCCTCGAGAAGCCGGCTGGCGACGGCCTGGACGCGGACTGGGAGCGGCGACTGGTGGCGGCCGTCAAGACGGTTTCGCGGGTTCGGGTGATTACGCATCCGCGGATGAAACTGACGGGCCACGCCGGCCGCGCCGCGCACGCAAGCGGTGCTTGCGAATGGTCCGGGCCGGCGGGCCGCGTGGTCGCGATCGGCGCCTCGACCGGCGGTCCCAAGGCGGTGCTCGAACTGCTGCGCGGATTACCCGCACACTTCCCGCTCCCGATCCTGATCGTGATCCATATCGGGCGCGGGTTTGCCACCGGGCTGGCGGAATGGCTCGATCACGAGTCGGCGTTGCGCGTCGCATGTGCGGTCGACGGCGAGCCGTTGCCGGAAGTGGGCGAGGGCCGGGTGATCCTCGCGACGCCGGATCGCCACATGACCGTCAGGGGCGGGAAACTTCGTTTGGTAGACGGGGCGGAACGCAATTTCTGCCGGCCCTCGATCGATGTGTTGTGCGAGTCGATCGCAGAGGAAATGGGTGAGCATGCGATCGCCTGCCTGCTGACCGGGATGGGCTGCGACGGCGCGGCGGGCTTGCTCGCGATCCGGCGCGCCGGCGGCATGACGATCGCGCAGGACGAGGCCACCTCGGTCATCTTCGGGATGCCGCGCGAGGCGGTGGCGCTGAGCGCCGCGCGCCTGGTGTTGCCGCTCAACCAAATTGCGCCGACGCTGCTGTCGCTGACCGAGACTGTCACGGCGCAATGCAGGCAACGTCATGGCTGAGATCCTGGTCGTGGACGACAGTCTCACCGTGCGGATGGATCTGTGCAGCGCGCTCGACGCGGCTGGCTTGAGCGCGCTCGGCTGCGCGAGCGCCGCACAGGCCCGCGCGGCGCTGGCGCAGGGTTCATTCGCGCTGGTGATCCTGGATCTTCGTCTTCCCGACGCCGACGGGCTCGAGCTCCTGAGCGAGCTCAAGGGTTCGCCGGCGACCGCCGCACTTCCGGTGATGCTGCTTTCATCTGAGGCCGAAGTGCGGGATCGGGTGCGCGGGCTCCAGACCGGAGCGGATGAGTATCTCGGCAAACCGTACGACCTTTCGTATGTGGTGGCGCGCGCCGGTGAGCTGGTGCGCCGGCGTGCGCCGCCACGCAACGGCGCTTCCGAACGCGTGCTGGTGATCGACGACAGCGCCACGTGTCTGGAGAATCTCAAAGCGGCGCTCGAAGCCCGCGGCTATACGGTCGCGACCGCCGCCACCGGTGAAGACGGTTTGCGAGCGGTAATCGACTTGCGCCCCGCCGCGGTCATCGTCGACGGGATGCTGCCCGGCATCGACGGCCCTACAGTGATCCGGCGCATCAAGCTGGACGCGGCGTTGCGCCGCACTTCCTGCATTCTGCTGACCGGCTCGAATGAGCGCGCCGACGAACTGCGGGCGCTCGATGCCGGCGCGGACGCGTGCGTCCGCAAGGACGACGGCACCGAAGTGATTCTCGCGCGCCTAGCCGCTGTGATGCGTTCGGCGTGGGGCACGTCGGGCGGCGACGCTGCACCGAGCGCGTTCGGTCCCAAGAAGATTCTCGCGATCGACGACAGTCCGACTTATCTCCACGAGCTGGCCGCCCAGCTCCAGGCCGAAACCTACGACGTCGTGCTGGCGCACTGCGGGGAGGAAGCGCTCGAGCTGCTCGCCATTCAGGCCGTCGATTGCATCCTGCTGGACCTCGTGATGCCCGGACTATCCGGCGAGGAAACCTGCCGTCGGATCAAGGCCGCACCGGAATGGCGCGGAATACCGCTCATCCTGCTCACCGCCCAGGAAGGACGCGACGCGATGATTCAGGGAATCAACGCCGGCGCCGACGACTACATCATCAAGTCCAGCGACTTCGACGTGCTCAAGGCCCGCGTCCGCGCCCAGTTGCGCCGCAAGCAACTCGAAGACGAAAATCAGCGCACCGGCGAGGAACTGCTGCTCAAGCAGGTCGAAGCCGCCAACGCCGCGCGCGAGCTGGCCGAAACGCGGGCAGCGTTTCTGGCCAATCTGGAGGGGAAAAACGCTGAGCTGGCCGCCGCGAACCGGGCGCTCGAGCGCTCCAATTCCGAGCTGGAGCACTTTGCCTACGTCGCCTCGCATGATCTTCAGGAACCGCTGCGCACGGTCGCCAGCTTTGTGCAGCTGCTCCAGATGCGCTACCAGGGCAAGCTCGACCACACCGCGGATGAGTATATCCAGTTCGCGGTCGGCGGAGCGGTGCGGATGAAGCAACTAATCAATGACCTGCTGGCCTATTCGCGAGTGGGCCGGGGCAAGCCCATTGGCCCGACCGACGCCGAGCAGACCCTGAAGTATGTTCTCACCGATCTCTCGCTCAGGATCGAGGAGTACGGCGCACGCGTAACGCATGATCCGCTTCCCGTGGTCCTTGCCGATGAAACCCAGTTGGGGCAGGTGTTTCAGAACCTGCTCGACAACGCGCTCAAGTTTCGCGGCAGCCGCGCGCCCGAAATCCATATCAGCGCGCAAAGGCAGCGCGACGAATGGCTATTCTCGGTACGCGATAATGGAATAGGCATTGAGCATCAGTATTGGGAGCGGGTCTTCACCGTGTTCCAGCGCCTGCATACTCAGGCTGAATACCCGGGTACGGGTATCGGCCTTTCGATCTGCAGAAGAATCCTCGAACGTTTCGGGCGCTCGATCTGGGTCGAATCGCAACCGGGCGGTGGCACGACCTTCTATTTCACACTGACTGACTCAGGCGCTCCCGCAACGGCCCCCGCGGGCGGTCTCGAGGAAAAATCGCCGCGCGCTGATCCTGCGCCTGGCGGCTCGGGCTAAACCAGCTACGCGCGCTTGCCGGCCGTCGATGGCGGCATCATCTCGTTCGCGGGCAGCTTCTCATTCACCAGCTTCTTCGCGCCCTCGATGCCCGCGATCGGCAAGCCCTTCGCGTCCAGCACGCCGAGCTGCTTGAGCAGCGTCGCGTGATCCCAGTGGATATGCTCGTGAGCGATCTTGTCGCCGCGGAATTCGACCACCGCGACGTGCGGCACTTCGACGTATTTGCCGGTCGCCGGCACGCCGGGCGCCATGAAATCGACTTCGCGATCGTGCGTGAAACAGACCACGAATTCATCGATCACCCGATTGGCGCCGATCGTGCGCGTGACCGGAATGATCTTCGTGTCGGGCGGTAGCCGCGGGATGAAGTGGTTCGCGTAGAATTCGCGCAAGTCGTGGTAGCCGACGCCGCCGGTCAGAGTCGGGACGTGATTGACGTACGGCTCCGGCACCATCGTGCGCATGGTCGCGTCGGCATCGTGCGTCTCGAATTCGCACGCCATATGGCGCTCCCAGAGCGCGCTGAGATCGTAGCGCGGCCCGATCGTCCAGCGCAGCAGGCCGATCGTGCGCGAGTGCGCCAGGCGCGCTGAAAAGCGATCGAAGCTCGCGCGCCGGTCGCAATTGAAGCCGTGGCCCGCGCCCGCATAGACGTAACTTTCGGCGCGATCATGGCCGGCCAGCGCCGTCCGCACGGCCTCGCGCGACGCGGCCGGGATGCCGGCGTCGTCGGCGCCCCAATGGAACATTATCGGGCATTTGATCGAAGCCGCTTCGCTTAGCTGCCGGTCAATCCGGCCGCCGTAGTAGCATATTGCCGCATCCACGTCGGTGCGCGCGGCGGTCAGAAACGCCAGCAACCCGCCGTAGCAGAATCCGACCACCGCGACTTTTCCGGAGGAACCCTGCATCGCGCGCACGCTGCCGATCGCCGCCGAGATGTCCTTCAACACCAGGCCGATATCGCATTTACCGGCCAGCTCGATGCCGCGCTTCATTCCCGCCTCGTCGTAACCCAATTCGACGCCAGGCTGCATCCGCCAGAAAATATCCGGCGCGACCGCGATATAACCCTCCTGCGCGTAGAGGTCGCACACCGATCGAATATGGTCGTTGACGCCGAAGATCTCCTGCAGGACCACGATCCCGGGCCCTGCGCCGGACTCCGGCCGTGCGATATAGGCCCCGAAAGCGCCGCCATCGGCCGCGCTGATCGAAATTGTTTCTCCGGCCATGAGGTGTTCCTCCCCTGCAGGTATCTCGCGGTCGTGTGCTCGGAGCGGCTTTCGAGTCGATGACAGTCTCGAGCGCCGTCGATGTCAAGATGCGAGGATCAGCTCAGCACCGGTGCGGTGCGCTGATTCCCCGCCTCGCGCAACGGGCCGATCGTGCGATCTGATCGGGCTGCCGAGCGGGCGCCGATCGAATAGAATGATTCGGCGGGAATCGAGTGACCGCCTCGATTCCCGCCGTGCTTCGCTCGCCTCAGAAAGTCAGACTCAGAAGTCCCGCGTTGTCGGCGGTCGTGCCGGTGCTGGCGGGCGTGATGGTGACCGCGTTGCCGCTCCCGCTGGGCTGGACGTTCACGCTGAAGGTCGCGTTGGGCGTGAGGCCGGCGACCAGCATCGTGTGTACGCCGGCCGGCGCGGACAAGGTCGTCGTCGTGAACGATCCTTTGACTTACCGGGAAGTAGACGGCATTGCTGCCGAATACCGCGCCGTCAAACGGAGTGCCGGACGTGCTCTGGACGTACGTCGCCGGGACCATCGCGGCGCCGGCGTCCGCGCCTTGCAGCACATGCAGGAATCGCGTGTCGGTCGGGTTCGATGGATCCTGGATAGTCATGACGTACTGGCTCGGCTCCAGCTCGGCGACGGTGGTCAGATCGCCGGCGGCATAGCGTGCGGTGATCGTGCCGTTGGCGGGGAGCAGGCTCTGCACGAAGAGTTGCTGGCCGCTGGGTAAAATCTCAGTGGCTACGTTGCCGTTGATTACCGGGTTGGTGATGAGAGTCAGATTCCAGCGTTTGAACAAGCCGGTACTCTGCGAAGTGGCGCGGTCGTAGACGACGATATAGTCATTGTTCAGCCACAGGATCGAGCGCGTGGCCTGGGTGATATTGTCGATACTGTCGGCCGCCGACCAGATGTCGGGACGGTTGTACAGGTTGGTCATGTCGGTATCGGCGTAGACGTAGCCGCTGCCGTTGCTGATTTGGGTGGTGGGGTCGCCGGCGTTTTCGCCGAGCATCCATTGACCGCCGTTGGCTAGCTCGCCGCCTTCGAACCACTGGATTACCGCCGCGGGGTCGCCGCTGGGACAAGTGTTCTGCAGGCCTAGCGTGTTGTGGTAGTAGACTGTCATCCCGAGACCGTTGTTGTCGTAGTTGCTCATCTCTTTGGTCAGCCACTCGCCGTTGCGGAATAACTCGAACTGGCCGGCGTTGCCGTCCTGATGGTTGATGGATTCCCAGCTGGCGCGATAATCGAACATCGTGCCGGTCGGGCTCCAATCGGTGTGGGCGACGATACGGCCCGCGCCCGGATCGACGAACATCGTCGGGTACGTCGAGCGCGGGTCCGGCGCCGAGGCGGGCGAAATCGACGGATCATACAACAAGTAGTAGAGGACCGTGTCGGCAAAGGTGTAGGGGTCCGTCATGCGCTGATAGAAGTCGGGCGGGCCGCCCTCGACCACGTTGTAGTCGAACCAGCGGGCGTCCGCGACGTGCGTCGACTGGCCGTTCTCCTGTTCGAGCAGCGCCAGCAGTGCGAACGGCCCCATATAGTCCGGAGTGACATAGAAGCGCAGCAAGTCACCATAGCTGGCGAACTGGTAGACCTGTCCCAGGTAACTCTCTCCGGCCTCAGTGGGAATAAATCCCGTCGGAGTAAGGGACGAGAAGATCCCCTGGACGTAGCGATCCCACATCGGCACGGAGAGCATCGCGAGCTGCGGGCCGATATAGCCGGAGTAAGCCGGGTTGTTGAAGCCCGCGGTCTGAAGGGACAGCAGTCCTTGCAGCAGATTGCCGATAGGAGACGCCGTAGAGCATGCCCTCGGGCGGAAGGCCGCCGCTGGCCAGGCCGAAGCCGGCGCCGTTGCCCGGGATGCCGTAGGCATTGGCCACCGTTGGCCCGTCGCCGTACATCGCGTACTGCTGGTAGAGCCACGCGCCGGTGGCATCGGAGAGATAGCTGCGCAGCGAATTGCCCAGCATCGACGTGGGCTGGCTCGAGTTGATCGGCGGATCATCGGCCGGGTCGATCGCCAGCGCCATCATGGTCATCAGTCGCGCGTGGGCCGTGTAGTAGTTGTTGGCCGCCATCCGATAGGGCAGGTCGTTGGGGAGCAACTGCAGGCTATCCAGCACGCCGGGAATCTGCGGGCTGTCGCCGCCGGTGGTGCTCGCGGTCTCGCAGGCGGCGGCCCACATCATGAACACGTTGCGGATAGTCGCCTTGTCGCTGGCGGTGAGGATCGGATTTCCCGCCGCGTCGACGGCGTTGTAGATCCAGTCGACGATCAGCGGCCACTCCTCGCCCGACCCGTTGGCGCGGTTATAGGTCGCGAACAGCGGATCGCGAAACGGCGCGCCCGATAGAGTGTCCCAGCGCGGCCTGATTCATTGCGTACATCAGCATGTTCCGGGCGTACTGGGCATAAGTGATGCGGTTGGCCGGGTTCGGATCGATCAGCGAGTTGAGGGCGAGGATCACCCCGTACTCCTCAGTGAGATAACCGGTGTAGCCCTGAGTATCCCCGGGATCCGGATAGTTCGGGTTGGGCGAGCCGCCCGGGAAGAACTGCGTGTTGTAGAGCGAAACTGCCTGCTGCAGTACCGGCAGAATGCCTTGCTGATAGACCTGGTTGCTGGATGTCGCCCAGCTTTGCAGGCGCGGTAAATCATTAGGAGTGATCCACAGCCGCGGATGACTGCTGACCGGGAACGGAATCGCTCCCGGCGTTCCGCCCGATGTCGGCGTCGCGGTTGCGGCAGGCGTGGCCGTGGCGCTAGCCGTGATCGGTGTCGATGTCGACGTGGGAGTTCCGGTGGGCTTGGGTGCCTCGGTTCGGGTCGCGGTCGGTGCGGGCGAGCTGGTTGCTGTCGGCATCGGTGTCGGGGCCGGCGTTGCCGTTGGAGTTCCTGTCGGCTTGGGTGACTCGGTTCGGGTCGCGGTCGGCGCTGGCGAGCTGGTCGGGGTCGGCATAGGTGTCCGGGCTGGAGTTGCCGTTGCGGTTCCTGTTGGCTTGGGTGACTCGGTTCGAGTCGCGGTCGGCGCGGGCGTTCGGGTCGCGGTCGGCATAGGTGTTGGAGATGCGGTTGGCGCTCGGGTTGGTTCGGGGGGCCTGGTCGCGGTTGGAGCGGGTGTCGGGGTCGGAGTCGCAGTGGGATTGGGAGTTGCGGTGCGGCTGGCGATCGGCATCGGCGTGCTGCCCGAGCTGCCGCTTCCGATTGCCACAGTCAGGGAGTTGCTGCAGATCAAATCCCGGATTCTTCACACAGAATATCGCGGATGGCGCAGATCCCTGATAGCCGGTCGCCGTGATGGCGCCGGAAGTGAGCGATGTAGTGCTCAGTTGGATACCAGAGTAATTGCCATAGCTGTCGAACATCGTGGCGCCCGACTGGAAGCCCGATCCTCAATGGTGACGTTGATCGTTCCGACCGGCAGCGGGCTGGGTGAGACCGACGTAATCGTCGGCCCGAGCGCCAGTATGTAGACGTAGGTGATGGCCCTGGTCGTGCCGCTGGCCGCGATGATCTGCACTGGATTCTGCGCCGGCAGTGCCGCGGGTGCGGTGTAGAGACCGCTCGAAGTGATCGTCCCGACCGTCGCGTTGCCCGCGCCCTGATTTGCGACCGACCAGGTTACCGTGGAACTCGAAAGGCCGGTGAGCTGGGCCGCGAAGTGCACCATCGCGCCGACGGCCAGCGAGGGGTCATTGGGTACGATGGCGATGCTCTGAGCGTAAGAATCGGCGGCGGGAATCAGAAGTAAGGCGAACAGAAACAGCGCCAACCCGAAGCCGTGCGCTTTCCGGAATCCATCTGCTGGCCCGATTCTACGCACTTGAACGATGCTCCGAGCCATTCTATTCCGCTCCTTGACGGGGCTACTGGCGCGTGCGGCTTATTACTGTGCGACATTAAACACTACAGCCTGTAATATGTAAATAGATGAGGCTGCGTGACGCCCAAACGCCACGGGAACGGGAAAGCGCGGCGGGAAAGACGCTCGCGCCGGCCAGCCGGGCCGGAGCGAGCGGCAAGGCGAGCCGGAGCAGGCCGTTGCACGCCCGATCAGTCACCGGTCTCCAGGTCGTCGCGGCTTTGAGAGCCGCGCCTGGGAATTGCGCCTTCGCGGATGTCGCAATTGCCAACCTCAGGCGTCGCGATTACTGTTCGATCCTGATCGGAGGACTGAGCATGTCAAAAGCGGCGAGACGCGAAGCTCAACCCGGACTATCAGGACCGATTCCAGTCGGCGCACTCGCGCGTGCCGTATGCCCGCTCGCGTTGTTGGCGGTAATCGCGGCGTGCAGCCGGAACACCGGAGGCACCACCGGCCAGGACGTGGTCGTCAATGGCGATCTCAGCGCGGGGTCGAACGGAAAGCCCGACGGCTGGACGACCCGCGCATACCAGTTGCAACTCGCCGCGTTCGACTGGCAGCGCCCGCCGGGCGCGCCGGCCGAGTTGGTGGTCATTAACAGCAAGCCCAACGATGCGTATTGGCTTCAGGCCATCCATCTCGGCGCGGGTTGGTATCATTTCACCGCCGAGATGCGGGCCGAGAACGTGGGGGGCAGCGCCGGCGCCACGCTCTGCGTCCCCGCCGGCGGCATCACCTCACGCGAGCCTCAACGGCACCACCGACTGGCAAACGGTGGGATTTTACCTCAAGGCGGGTACGGCGGGGGCCGATGTCGAGCTGACTTGCCGACTGGGTGGGTTCGCCAGTCTGAACACGGGCAAGGGATTTTGTCGCAATATCAAGGGAATCACCGTTGATGCGCCCGCGCCGGGCGACCCTACGTTTGACCTCGACGTGATTAACGGTCCCGCCAAATAGCCTTGACCCCAAAGTCCCTGGTTTCGAGGAAGTTAATCGCGGCGGGATGGCTAAAGTCACCGAGAGCGCGGCCGGGTGAACGTGCGATCCCGATTTACGAGGGCGACTTGGCTCCGGTATGCTCGCGCCAAATCCCGGTGAGCCCCCAGACCAACAGCACCAATGGCACCGCAGCATACGCGAACGCCACGCGCGGCCCACTGTCGAGATAAACTCGAAGTGGGAACCAGTCCGGAAACCTGCCGGCGAGCAGGTCCTGCCACTGAACAATGATCTGCGCAAACCGGGAGTCTTTTAAGACGTCTGCCGGCGCGCCTGAAGCGTCCCGGAAATAGACGCTCGACCGCTGAAAGTCGACCGCGGTACCCACCAGCTGGACCCATAGACCCACAACTCCGAGCCCAACTACCGCTCCGAAAGCGGCTCCGCCCAGCGCGAGCAGGTCGCCCAATGCCAACACGATAAATGGGACCATCGGGAATATATAACGCGGTCCCCAGCATAGTCCTTCGATCCAGTCGCCGGCGGGCTCGCCGACTTTCGCGTAAGCGAGAACGTAGACGACCATCAATGAGCTAAAGAGCGCGGCCTCGGGCAGCCGACGTCGTCCCAACAGAAACAGTGCAGGCAGACTGGCGATCACCGGCGGAGAGTACCAGATAACGCCGTGTGCAAAGCTTAGCAGCAGATCGTGAAGTCCCCCCCAAAATGGCGCTCGGAAGCCGGGAAACTCCCGCCCGCCAAAGTTCAACGGGCTCCCGAAGTGCGAGATATTCAGCAGCATGGTGATCACGCCGGCGACGAGAATTGGCGTACAAAAGCGAACAAAATTATCGCGGCCCGACCAGCCCACATAGATAGCCAGAAGCGGCGCCGTAAGAGCTGCGTCGAACGGGCGGACCAGGACCAGCAGCGCCAGGGCGTAGCCGACGGCCATCGGAAGCTTGCCGGTGCGCTGCCACCTAAGCGCATAACGCACGGCGACCAGTAAGCAGCAAACCACGGTGGCCTGCGGGAAGCTGTCCCGCGCGGCCGGCCAGAATTGCGTGCCCAAGATCAGAATCGCCGTCAACCAGGCACTGACCTTGAATGAATATCCGAGTAGCTCAGCCAGCGACCAGAACATCATCGCGCCGATCGCCGCACAAAGCGGGCCGAGCAAGGTAGCCGCAAACACGCCAAAGTTCTCCGGATAAAGAACACTCACGTTCGACCGGACAATGGCGGGGTAGAAGCCGTCGGGGAATTCGTGGTCGAGGGTTTTACCAACCGCGACCAGAGGCACAAACAGCAACGACAGTCCTACCGGGTGGTAATCATAGTGTAGACCGCCTTTCCCGACCGCCAAGGCGAGGTCGGGTGCGAACCCCGGCTGAATCGCGAAGCTGCCGTGCATCAGCACCATCTCAGCGGTCGCGAACGCAACATCATTGTCGCAGGAGTAAAAGTGACCGCCGTGGGTCAGCAGAAAGAAGCCCAACGCGGCAATGAATACGTACCTTTTTCCCGGGGTTTCCATTTTGGATCCGAATCACGCTCGCACGGACACCACGCGATTTGCAAACACAGAGCTCGGTCGGGCTTTTGGGCCCGGAGGTCCTTCCACGACAGGCTGTGGAACTATTTCACCCATCCGCACGACATGGTACTGACCGGCAAGCTCGCGGGCGAGTCTTTGGCTTCATGCCGCGGCTGGCGCAGGTTCGGGCCCGGCCTGGTAGTCCCGGGACATGCCGGCCAGGCCACTGGGATCGGCGCCGCACGCAAGGCCGCGCCGGGAAGGCCAGATCGATCCTCAGGCGGGCTTGATTTTCCAGATCCGAATCCTCGGGCCGGGCCGTTCCATACTCGCGATGTGCTGAATGGGTGCGTAAAACGCATCGTCCGGGTCGAAGATCGGCGCGGCAGCGCCATCTGTAATCGGGTTGATGTCGTATAGCAGATCGGCGCCTGACTTCAGCGCGGCAAGTTGGTCGGGCGCCGGTCCCGACGAGTAGCCCATCCCCGGCATACTGTCCGAAAGGACCCACCCGACCTTCTCTGCGCGCAGCACAGCGAGATTCCGCCAATCAAGAAAGAAGCAGCCGTCGGGCAGTTGCGGCCGTCCATACGTCACATAATTGTCGTCGGTTACTGCGACGCGGCTCCCCGGCGCGAGGTGAGCGGCGGCCCACTGGCCTGCGAGCGTTCGCGTGTCGGTCTGAAGCAAGACCCGGTCGAGTTGCAGATCGTGGATCAGCGACGGCGCCAGAATCACCCCGATCAGCATTGCTGTGAGCAAACTGGCGCGCGTGGTTCCCAGCCGCGCCGAAGCGAGGCGCGTCAAGTCGCCGATGGCGACACCGGCCAGCACCGCCATCGCCAGCAACGGGTTTACGAGATAGCGGTACATGAGCGAGGGCGCCATCAGCAAGCTCGCGGAGGTAAGCGCAAGGAAGGCCAGCAGCGAGATCACGCCCGGCCTCGGGCGCAGGATCGCGTATACCAGCGTAGCCAGCAGGAAGATTAACAACGTGATGCCAAAACTATCCGGCAGCATTCGCTTTACCACCCACAACCAGCCAGTCGCTTCGGGCAGGGCGCTCGCGCCGCGGAGAGTTCGGTAGACACTTACGGTCTCCGCCCAATCCAAAAAGAAATAAGGCGTCGCACAGCAGAAAGTGACTATTGTTACCGCACCCGCCAGATAAATCCGTCCATCGCCGAGCGCGCCGAGGAGCGCCCGATTTTCGCGGCGCCGGGCTTCGAGATGGGCCACAAAGACGCCCGCCGCGACAAAGCCCGCCGGATAGTGAGTTGCCCCGGCGAGCCCGCAGAACAAGCCAGCCAGCGCGTAGTCGGAGCGCCGGCCGCGATAGACCATGCGCATCATCAAGGCGATCGCGAGCACAACCCATAGGCCGGCCGGCACTTCCAGCTTGGCGAACTTGGACTCGCGCATGTGGAGGGTAGAGAAGGCCACCACCGCGGCGGAAGCGAGCGCGCCGGTTGGACCACATAGAGGTGCAGCCGCCAGATAGACTGCCGCCACGGTCGCGGTACCCATAGCAGCCGAAACCCCCCTGGCTATCAGATAGGCCACTGCCTGGGGATTGGGATCGAAAATCGCGTGCAGGGTCCCGCTTTTGCCTCTGGCTATCGCATCCGCCCGCAGTGTTCCGTGGAGCAGGTACATCTGGAGGGCCGGGTATAAGACCCAGTGCGGATTCCAGTCGGCATCGAAATTGAGCGCTTTGGGAACGACGAACTCCTCGTCGGGGCGAAATTGCTGGGGCAAGCCAAAGCTGGTCCCCGTGAACCTCAGCCAGCCGGCCGCGATGAGCAGCGCGGCGAGGATGATCACGCGCCAATTCCGGTTGAGGTCAGCCAAGCGCGCCTGCCCGTGCAAACCGGCGCCGTCTTCGAAGGCGGAACGATCGCAGCGCCGACGCCCTTCCCTCGGCCGAGACTCGGGTCTGCGTCCGCGATGGCCCCGTCGTCTCGGTCATGGCAGACGGCGGCAGGCAGGTTGACGCGCGCACCATCTCGTCCGGGATAGCCTCCGCATGCACAACCTTGCGTACCATATCGCCGCGGGTTCGAGCCACATCACTGCGGTCCCCCATACCAGGAGCGCGCGAAACGACCATCAACCGAGACTCAGCGGGACCTTCTGTCACCCCTAACCAGCTTCGGGCCGCGTGTTGCTCGATAGAACGTCGTTGTGCCAAAGTCCAAGTCTCATTAACAGCGTCGTGGCACTTGATCACCAGGCCTGCGGTGGGGGAAATGCTGGATCGATCATGGAAGACCTGATCATTCTCGGGGCGGGAGCTACCGGGCGCGAATTGGCCAGCGTCATCGAGGACGTCAATCTCCGTAAACCACTCTGGAACGTCCTCGGTTTCCTGGACGACGATCCGGCCAAGCACGGACAAACCCTTAATGGACTGAAGGTGCTGGGACCTATCTCGTCGGCGAGGCAATACCGGGCGCGCTTCGTGATGGGGATTGCCGTTCCGTCGCCGGACAGGTTCGCGCGCAGGAAGATCGTCAAGGAGATCGGCCTGGGGCGGGAAAGATTCGCCACCGTTATCCATCCCTCAGCCAGCGTGTCGCGACACGCCACGGTCGGCCTCGGCTCGGCGATCTTCCAGAACGTGGTGGTCAATCCTGACGCGACGATTGGGGATCACGTGATCGTACAATATGGCGCTTCGATTAGTCATGATGTGCTCATCGAGGACTTCGCGACAGTCGCTCCGGCCGCGGTGGTTTGTGGATATGTCCGCGTGTGTTCGGGCGCCTACGTGGGCGCCGGCAGCATGATCAGAAACGGTACGGCGGAAAAACCTCTCATCTTGAACGAAGGCGCGCTGATCGGGATTGGCTCGGTAGTCATCAGAGATGTTCCCGCGGGTGCCACCGTTCTCGGCAATCCCGCTCGCCCGGCATGAGAACGGACGTAGCTGTGGCTCACGAGGGTTACATGGCCCCAGTTTACAATTTCCAGCCTTCTTGGCATCATGCTGCACGTCAATGACGGCCGGAAGTATAGTTGACAGAGCTATGCGTGACGACATCGCCTTCTTTGGCGGGCCGCCCATCTTCGAGCGCCCGCTGCAAATCGTGCGACCGCAGTTTGCTGATCTCGACGGTGTTGAGGAGCTGTTCCGGGCCGCTCTGGCTTCGGGACAGGTCACCAACAACGGCCCCTGGGTTGTGGAGTTCGAGCGTCGGCTGACTGAGTATCTGGAGGTTCCAACCCTGGTTTTCTGCAACGGCCAGATGGCGCTGATGACGATGCTGCGGGCAGCGGGTATCGCGAGCGGCGAGGTGATCGTGCCGTCATTCACGTTCGCGGCAACGCCCCACGCGGTTCGCTGGTGCGGTGCGGAGCCGGTTTTCGCGGATATCGCCGATGACGGTTCCATGGGCTTGGACCCGAGGGATGTCGAACGGAAGATTACCCCGCGAACCGTCGCGATCCTCGGCGTCGATCCATATGGCATCGCGTGCGACTACAAGGCGCTCGGCGAGATCGGCCACCGCAAGGGACTGAAGGTGCTGTTCGACAGTGCGGGTGGGTTTGGATCCCGAGTCGACGGGCGGCCGGTCGGCGGCTTTGGCGATGCACAGATGTTTAGTTTTCATGCCACCAAGGCCTTTACGACGATGGAAGGCGGCTGCCTTTGTTCGCACGACGCGGGAATGCTCAGCCGCGCGAAGGCCATTCGCAATTTCGGCCAGGTCGCGAGCGGCGACTGCAGCGAACCCGGCATCAACGGCAAGCTCACTGAGATTTGCGCCCTGATCGGCCTGAAGCAGTTAAAGACCTTTGAGGGTGGGGCCGAAACGCGCCGTAGGGCAGTCCGCCGGATGCGCGAGGGGCTGAAGGGCCTTCCCGGGTTGACGGTCGGGCGTGCGCCGGGCAATCAGGAGCCGATCTGGCTCTACCTTCCGGTGATCGTGGACAAGCACAAATTCGGGCTTGACCGCGACCTGGTGGCGGCGGTGCTCGAAAAGGAAAACCTCTACGTGCGGAAGTACTACAGCCCCCCATGTCACCACATGAGCGCGTATCGAGCCGCCAACGGCCAATCCTTGCCGGTGACCGAGGCCAGCGCCTACAATGTCGTCGCCTTGCCGGTCTACAGCGACATGACCGACGCCGAGTCCGACGGGATTGTACAAGCCTTCATTGAGTTGCACCGGGCGGCGCCGCGAATCGCGCGCGCCGGAACCTGATTCACGCGAGGACCCGGACCAGCCGACGGAGATTCATCGGAGTGTCAAAACAAATACTCGTTACGGGCGGCGCCGGCTTCATAGGCTCGAACTTCGTTAACTACGTGCTGTCCAAATACCCGGAATATAGTATGACGGTCCTCGACGCATTTACTTATGCGGGATCGATTGAGAATTTGCCGGAAGAGGCCAAGTACGGCACGATGCCCCGCCTTAAGGTCTGGTATGGCAACGTGTGTAACAGCGAACTCGTCGAGACCCTTCTCAGGGAGGTGGACTCGGTCGTACACTTCGCTGCAGAGAGCCATGTAACCCGTTCGATCTTTGACAATCGACTGTTCTTCGAGACGGACATATTGGGTACGCAAACGATAGCCAACGCCATCGTCAAGGCGGGCTCGCGGATCGAGCGCTTTATCCACGTCTCCTCCTCCGAAGTTTATGGCACGGCCGAAACCGAAACGATGGATGAAAGCCATCCGCTTAACCCGGTTAGCCCTTACGCAGCCGCCAAGTGTGGGGCCGACCGCCTGGTGTATTCGTACTTCAGAACCTACCAGTTGCCGGTGGTTGTCGTGCGGCCGTTCAACAATTACGGGCCCAGCCAGCACCTGGAGAAGGTGATACCTCGCTTCGTGACCAGCGTACTGATGAACGAGCCAATTACCGTCCATGGCGATGGCGGGGCGGCGCGAGATTTTGTCTACGTTGACGACACCTGCCGCGCCATAGATTTGCTGCTGCACGCGCCCGCAGAGAAGGTGTCAGGCGAGGTTTTCAACGTCGCTTCGGGCGTTGACCGTACGATCTTGAGCGTGGCGCACGACATCGCCAGTCTGATGGGCTATGGTAAAGACCGAATCAGCTTTGTTCGAGAAGATCGCCCGGGCCAGGTCGATCGCCACACCGGGAATCCCGGCAAGATCGGTCGCATAGTTGGCTGGCGGCCGGCGATGCAGTGGGATGAAGGGCTGAAGAGAACGGTCGAATGGTTTCGCAGCAATCAGGCCTGGTGGAAACGTCAGACCTGGCTGCGGACGGTGCCGATCAGGACGCGGGCGGGAAAGGTGGAGTTGTATTGATTCGCCAGTAGGGGGAAGCCGGGGGTGCCAGACTTGCTCCTGACGCCGAGGTCGGCCAACGAGGTCGCCCCCCCCCGCAAGCATGGCCGAGCCGATGGTGAGGCCGCGTCGCTTAAGTAACACTTTAAGGGGACTATGAACCGCGAGCCGGACAAAAGCGCGATCGAGGGAGGGGCAGACCGAGAGCGCGCCGCGTTTTCAGGGACGAAACCCGCGCTCAGTGTCGTCTGTGCAATTTACAACGAGGAGGACGCGGTTCCCAGGCTGCTCGAGCTGCTGGCCCCGGTCCTCGCCGCGACCGGCATGACCTCCGAGCTCATCATCGTCGATGACGGATCCACCGACCGTTCACTGGAGCGCGCGAAGGCGGCGATCGGACACGTGGCCGGCCTGCGGATTGTTCAGCTCTATCGGAACTACGGCCAAGTCGCAGCGATAAGCGCCGGAATGAGCTTCGCGCGCGGGGACTGGATAGTGATGCTCGACGGAGACTTGCAGCACAATCCGGAAGATATCAAGCGCCTTCTGGCTGAGACCGCCAACGGCCACGATCTGGTTGCGACCTATCGCGAGCGTCGCGAGGAGACGCGACTGCGCCTGGCGGTGACGTGGATGGGCAACCGAATCAACCGATATTTGATCGGGGTACAGATTCGTGATTTTGGCAGCGCCTACCGCCTCTTCAACGCCCGGCTCCTCGACATGGTCACCGACGGCCTGGGCTACGTGCACTACAATACGCCCGCGCTTTACGTGAACGCGCGCTCCTTCGTCGAGCTGCCGATCACTCAGTCCCATCGGCCCTACGGCGAAAGCAAGTGGAGCCTTATTGCATTCATTGTTTTCAATTTGGACTTCTTCATCAACTCCAAGCGGATCGTGCAGGTGCTGCTCAGCGTCGGTCTGTTCGGGATGATCATCGGCGCCAGTCTGTACGTGTTGAGTGAATTGGGCTTTGCCGAGCCGACCCGGGCGATCTCGGCACCGATCACCATCGCGTTTACGTCGTTTCTCGTAATGTTGATGGCTGTGATCTGGCGGGAGGTCATGCAAACCCAGCGGTATGCTCTGGAACAGCCGCCTTTCCTGATCGCAGGCATCTGGCGGGACTGCGGGAGCGGCCCGCCGGTCCTGGAAACCGAACCACCGCTCAGGCTCCGTCGTCACCTCAAGTAGTTCGGGCTCGGGGTTTCAGGGAATCGGTGGCACGGGTCACTCAGGTTCGAGATGGCAGCTACAGCCCGCCGTGTTTGCCGGGCCTGGCGTGAGCGCGTCAGTGACATCAGCCTCCTTCCGCTATTTTTCTTCGTGATATTCCTGTTCGGAGTTGAGCGACCACAGGTTGTCGCGCGAGCGCACGCCGTTGACGATATTGTCGACCGCGGTCATCGCGGCGAGCATGGAATGATCCTGGTTATTGTAGCGATGCATCCCATTGCGCCCGATCAGGAAGAGATTGTCAAAGCGGTCGACGTAGTCGACAATCTGCTCAAACCGGTCATAGATCCCGAAGTACGCCGGATAGGTCTTTTTCATCCGGATCACGGTTGCATCGCGGACGGCGGAGGACTCGACGATACCGAGGCGGCTCGCCTCCACGGTGGCGAGATCTGTCAAGTCATGATCGGATTTGTTCCATAAGTCATCGCCCTCAAAGCAGAAGTATTCGAGTCCGATCCAGAACTTGGAGCGGTCCGCAACCAGGTACGGGCTCCAGTTGTTGAAAATCTGCAACCGGCCGACCCGCACCTCCGGATCCTGGATATAGATCCAGTTGTCTTTCACGGGTTCATGGCCGGCGGTGTCCCGAAGCGCGAGCCGATCACAGAGCAAGCCGATGACGATGAAGTCGCGATACACCAGACCGTCGGCAATGTGCTTTACGTGCGGGGGTGCGTCCGGGGTCAGACCGTCGATCAATTCTTTTACCGGCATGGTGGAAAAGAAGTAGTCGGCCGCGAAGCTGCGCTGTTCGCCGGTTGCGTGATGCGTGGCGACCACCGCGGTCAAGCGCCGGTGAGCGTCGTGCTCGAGGCGGAGCACGCGCCATCCGGTGAGAATCTCACCGCCCGCGGCGCGGATCTGCCGGGCCACCTCCTCCCACATCTGGCCGGGGCCGAACTTCGGATACATAAAGCGCTCGATCAGTGAGGTCTCGACACCCTTCTGCAGAACATCGCGTCGGCGGAGGCGGAGCGCGCCGCTTATGAAATGAGCAAGCGCGGTCCGAATCGACAAGCCCTTGATGCGCTGTGCGCCCCATTCCGCGCTGATATCACGGCAGGCCAGTCCCCATACTTTCTCTGTGTAGGATTTGAAGAACATCAAGTAGAGTTGCACGCCGAACCGGTTGATGAAGAAATCCTCGAGAGTGCGTTCGGGTTTGATCGGGAACATGGCCGTGCGGAGATAGCTGATCGCGACGCGCACGGTCCGCCGGAATCCCAGCTTGCGGATGGTGTCCGCGTTCAAGGTGATCGGATACTGAAAGAGTTGCCGGTTGAAGTAGACCCGCGAGCGGCGCTCGCGGATCAACATCACGCGGTCCTCGCGATCGGGATCCGGTCCCGGCCCGGCGGCGATCCGGCCATGCTGGTTTTGATACGAGATTTCGACGCTGCCATTCGCCAAGCTCTGCAGCGGCAGGATTCGCAGCCACCACTCGGTCACACGGTCCGACTTGGAGAAAAAACGGTGACCACCGATGTCGATGCGGTTACCACGGTAGTTGACGGTCTTGCACAGGCCCCCGACCTGCTCGCTCATCTCGAGAACTACCGGGCGCAACGATGTGCGCGCCAGGAGCTCGTAGGCCGCGGTGAGTCCGGCGGGACCAGCGCCGATGATCAATGCCGAGCCGGAATTACTGTCTTCAGGCATATGAAGGCCGCGGGTCCGCCCGGAATCACCGGGATTTGCGCCTGGCAAGTGCGGTGCGAATCAGGTGCGTAAGCCGCGATCCTCATTTTGAATTGTGATTCACACGCGCACCAACGGGCGGTTTCCGAACGGAAGGTTTGAGCGCCGCTTACTCTAAGGGCCTTCCCGCACTGCCGCAAGGGCTACCCGCACGCCAGCTCTAAAATCGTTTACGCGCGGAAGGCGCCATAGCGCGGCAGCAACCACTGCTCGAGTTGCAAGAGGCTGGTAAGCACAGTTGAACCGGACGGCGGAAAATCAAATCGCCGGTAGAGCGCGAACTGCATCCCGGCCGCGCGCGCACCGGCGCCGTCGAGCGGGTCACGATCGCCCACGTAAAGCACCTGTTGCGGGCTCAATCCCAGCTTTTCGCAGCTCAGCAGGAAACCCCGCGGATTTGGTTTCAGTGCACCGACCTCGGGTTGCGGCGCCTCCACCATCGCGTCGAACAGCGTGTGCGGCAGATCGAGAGCTTCGAGCTTGTCGGCGACCGGGTAATCGGAGAACACTCCGATCCGGTAGCCACGCAGACGCAGCGTTTGCAGCAGCCCGCGTATCCGCCGGTCTCGCAATGACGATAGCGCGGGCAGCGGCGCGCGGTACACCCAGCGCCCGACCAACTCCGCGGCGCGCTGGTCGCTGATTCCCGCCTGCTCCGCGGTCCGTCTCAGCAGGCGCTGCTCGAGGTCGGGTGCCGGTTCCCAATTCCTGGCCAACTCCCGGTTCTGCCGGTAACGACGCAGCACGTTCAGATCCGCAATCGAGATTTCGCCGCGCAGCCATTCGGTGACCAGGATGCCCACGACTCGAGCACGAAGCGGAAGCCGATTATAGAGCGTACCGTCCAGATCGAAGCAGACCGCCCTGATCGCCGGCCAGTCCGGCCCCTCGACTTGCTTGCCAACGCGGCCGATTTCCGCGACACCCGCCATCGCCCTCAGCGTTCACCTCCGTGCGATTGCCTCAACCCGGGGGCGATTAGACTACCGATCGGTCCGCCCGGGCAATCCGTTCTGTACGCTTGGCCAGTACCGCGTTGACGGCTGGGGCGCGAGCGGAGTGTAATTCTCGCAGCCTGCACCGAGGGCGATTTGATTCCGATTCGCTACAGCGCAAGGAACCTCGGCCAACGCTTCGCGGCTTCGGCGATGACCGCGATGAGCATCGCGCTGGTCGTGATGGTTCTCACTATCCTGCTCGGATTCGTGGACGGGATGCGCCGCACGATGACCCAGGCCGCCGCAACCGGCAACTGGGTCGTGCTGCAGCGCGGCGTTTCGGTTGAGAACGGATATATCAGCCACGAAAATCTGCAGATCCTCAGCGTGCGTCCCGAGGTTGCCGCGGACGCCTCGGGCAATGCACTGATCTCACCCCAGTTGCTGGTGGGCTTCGATCCCACTCCCGACTCGCCGCAAGCCTCGACCGCGATGGTGCGGGCGGTGCTTCCGATCGCCTACGAAGTGCATCGCGGCATCCGCGTAGTGGAAGGTCATCGACCCGTGCGCGGCCGCAACGAATGGATGGTCGGTCAGCGACTCGCGGCCCGCACGCCGACGCTTCATCCGGGGGCGGTGTTTCACTGGTTCCGCACCGAGTGGCGAATTGCGGGAGTCTTCAGCGACAACGGCAGCGCGCGCGAGTCCGAGGTCTGGGCCGATCTCGACGATCTGGCCACCACCTTCCACTTTCCGCGCGACACCGTGGGCGCGAACGTGATCCACCTCGTGCTCAAGCCCGGCGAGGAGGACAGCTTCGCGGCGGCGCTGCGGCGCGACTCGCGCATGCGGGTCGATCTGATGTCCGAGCGTGCGTTTTACGCGCAGGCCGCCGGATTCAGCGATCAGCTTCGCAGGCTTGGGCTGGTGGTCGCGATCGTGCTCGCGATCGGGTCGATCTTCGGTGCGATGAACACGATGTACTCGGCGGTGGCGCGCCGAAAGCGCGAGATCGGTACCTTGCGCGCACTGGGCTTCGAGCGCGGCAGCGTGCTCACCGCTTTCATGATCGAGAGCGCGATGCTGGGCTTGCTCGGCGGCCTGATCGGCGCGGCGCTCGCGGTGATCGTCGCGCGGCTGACCGGCCTGGACAGCCGCCTGATGAACGTCGGCTCGATGCTGTTCTCGTTCCGTCTGCCGTGGTGGGCGCTGGCCGCGGGAATCGCCGCGGCCGCCGCGATCGGATTCGCCGGTGGACTATTGCCGGCGTGGCAAGCCTCGCGGCTCGATCTGATCGATTCGCTGCGCGAGTGACGCGATGAAGTACCTCGTGCTGATCGTGCGCAACATGACGCGCCGGACGCGCCGCACGGTTCTGACCGCGCTCACGATCGCCGCGGCGACGTTGGTGTTCGCGATGCTGGTCGCGGTGCCGGCGTCGATGGATCGGATCATTGCCAACGCCGCCCGCGGCCAGCGCCTATTCATTGTCAATCGCGCCGGCCCCTACGGCGTGCCCGGCAAATATTGCCGCGACATCCGGCCGATGCCGAATGTGACCGGATGCGCCGCCGAATGGGACTACTGGATGCTTTATCGGAGCCAGAGCGACTGGATCGGCACGACCGCGGCTGACCTGGAGCTGCTCGATCTCAGCCCCGAACTTCCCAATCGGCCCGATGAGGTGGCGCAATTCCGCCGCGAGAAACGTTCGGCCGCGGTCGGCTCCGAGCTGATGAAAAGGAACCACTGGCGCGTCGGCCAGCAGATTATGCTTCACACTTTCGACGGCCTGAACATGCAATTCATAATTGCCGCCGAGCTTCCGTCGCAGCTCTATCCCAATGCTTTCCTGATGCGGGGCGACTACCTGGAAGATACTCTCAAGGCGCGCGGCGGCGGGCTCGGGTATGCGGCGCGGCTGGTCGTGCGGATCGATACCGCCGACAATGTCGGCGCGGTGGCGCGCGCGATCGACGAGAAGTATCGCAACGCCGAAGCCGAGACTCGCAGCCAGACCGAAGCCGATGCGCTGGCCAATGGCCTCGCGCATATCGGTAACATCCGCGCGATTATCGTGAGCCTGGTCGCCGTCGTGCTCATGACCGTGATGCTGATCGCCGGGAACTCGATGGCGATGACGGTCCGCGATCGGATTCCCGAAGTCGCATTGCTCAGGACGCTCGGCTTCGGCGGCGGCCGGATCTCCTGCCTGCTGTTCGGCGAAGCGGCGCTGCTGGGTCTGGCTGGTGGAGCGATCGGCGCGGCGGGCGCGCTGGCCTTGTTCGCCGGCGGAATCGATCTCGGCACGATCACCAGCGGGCTGGGATTGATTTCCGTAACGCCCGCGGTGGCCGCCGAGTCGCTCGTAGTCGCAATCGCCGTTTCGATTCTGAGCGGGACGGCCCCGATCCTCGGGGCGCTTCAGACCCCGCCCGCGATCGCGCTTCGAAAAGTCGTCTGAGGCCGCTCCGGCGCGGTTTTCAGCTTTCGACGGGATTTGATACCGTAGTAATTGACCGATTGCTCGCGGCTTCGGAGTGTACCAATGGCGCAGACTGACCATCGGGTTCCCACCTCGTTCGACACCTGCTATCAGCGGGTCTATGCGACCCAGGCGCCCGACATGCGCCGCCTCTATGAGAACGCCAAGCGCGATCAATGGAACGCCTCGCGCGATATCGATTGGGCCACACCAGTCGATCTGGAGCGCGGGATCTTCGCCGACGAATTGATCGACGGCCACGGCAGCGAATACTGGGACCATCTCGATACCGCGCGGCAGCGCCAACTCAACGTCGAGTTCTCCTGCTGGCGGCTCTCGCAGCTTCTGCACGGCGAGGAGGGCGCGATGCTCGCGTGCAGCCAGCTCGTCGACATGGTCCCCGGCAACGACGCCAAGTTCTTCCAGGCCACGCAGGTCGTGGACGAGGCGCGCCACGCGGAAGTGCTAAGCCGCTACCTGATGGACAAATGCGGCGACAGAATCTATCCGCTCACGCCCAACGTCAAGGCGCTCTTTGACTACATAATCGGGAGCCACAAGTGGTTCATTAAAACGGTCGGCCTTCAGCTAATCGCCGAAACGTTTGCGGTCGCGCTGTTCCGGCTGCAGGCCGAGACCGCGCAGGATCCGTTGCTCAAGGAAATTTGCCGGCGGATTCTCGCTGACGAGTCGCGCCACATGGGATTTTCGGTGCTGAGCCTGCCCGACGAGATCGCCGGCCTGGGCGCGGGCGAATTGCGCGAGCTCGAAGAATTCACGCGCGAGGCGTTGCAGTTGGTGCTGACCGGGCAGTTCCCGCGCGAAGCGTACGAGGCGGTCGGGATGGACGCCCGCGAAATCGACGGTGTCCGCCGCGTGCGCAAGGAAATCGCGCGCGGCTCCGAGTACGCGCTGTTCCGCAAGCTCTTCAAGCGCGAGATGCACACGACGATTGTCGGCAATCTGCGCAAGGTCGGATTGCTCAACGAACGGATTACCGGTTTCCTCCGCGAGTTAGGTATCGATCCGGAACTCACGCCGTCCGAGCTCACGCTGCCCGCCGCCTGATGGACAAAGACGGCGGTTCGGCCGGAGCGCGCACCGACTGGCGCGCGCAGTTGGGCGCGAAGCTGGTCACGGCCGAGGAGGCCGTGAACCACATCCACTCGGGCGATCGGGTCGTGATCTCGATCGCGCAATCCACCCCGCTCACGCTCTGCACCGCGCTCGCCGCGCGGCTGATGGAACTCGAGAACGTGGTCGTCAACCACGGCGCCGCGATCTTCAGTTGGGATCTGCCCGGACTCGGCGAGCGCTTCCGGATCGAATCGTTCTATCTCACGCTGATCGATCGCCCGCTCTACCTGCGCGGCGCCGTCGAGTACACGCCGGTTGCGTACTATCGCGCCAACGTACTGCCGCCCTCGCTCGACAATTTCAACGTCAGCCTGATCCTGGTCTCGCCGCCCGACGCCAACGGCTACGTCAATTTCGGCGACGTACAGATCATGGCGAAACTGCTGTCGCGCAACGCCAAGCTCGTGATCGCCGAAGTGAGCGACAAGGTGGTCCGCATCGGCGGCGACAACTCGCTCCACATTTCCGAGATCGATTACTTCGTCGAGCAGCGGCTCGCGCTACCCGAGCTGCCGCTGCCGGTGCCATCAGAAGAGGAAAAGCGCGTCGTCACCACGATCTGCGAGACCGTCGCGCGCGAGCTGGTGCCTGACCGCGCCACCGTGCAGGTTGGAGTCGGCTCGACCTCCGGGATGCTGATGCCATATCTGCGCAACCATCACGATCTGGGGCTCCAGACCGAGATCATTCCGTGGGGCACCGTGGATCTGGTGCGCGCAGGCGTGCTCACCGGCAAGTACAAGAAAATTTTTCCCGAAGTGGTGGTGGGCAGCGCGTTCGCGCTCGCGACGCCGCGCGCCGATCTGGAATACGCCGATGGTCACCCGGCGTTCCAGCTTTACGATTTCAACCTCACTGACGATTTGCGCCTGATTGCGCGCGAGGACGGGATCATCGCGATCAACAACGGCCTGAGCGTCGATCTGACCGGGCAGGCCGACTCCGAATCGATCGCCCATCAGATGTACACCGGCACCGGCGGGCAGACCGCCTTCGGCATCGCGGCCATGCATGGCCGGCGGCAAATCGATCATCGCGCTGCCCGCGACCGCGACCGTGAAGGGCGCGCGGGTATCGCGGATCGTCGCGACGCTGGCGCCGGGCGCGGTCGTCACGCTGACGCGCTCGTTCGTCCACTACGTGGTAACCGAGTACGGGATCGCGACGCTGCTGGGCAAGTCGATCAAGGATCGCGCGCGCGAGCTAATCGCGATCGCGCATCCGGACTTCCGCGCCGAACTGGCGGCCGAAGCGAAGCGGCTCTACGGATAACGATCGGGGCTTGCGGGTAAGGGGTTTGAACGCGATGGCGAACTTTGAGCCCAAGAAGATTCCTGGCAGGTGGCATGAAGGGTACGCCTTGGATCTCAGACCACCAGCAGCACATTCGCTGGCAACGACGAGTACGGGCATCCCAGATTCGAAAGCACCCGTTCCGAAGTCGGCGAACTTCTATATCGCTTGAAATACGGAGGTGACATCGCGGCAATTCTTGGCCTGGTCGAGGCTGCCTCGCAGTTCGTACAAGAATGGCAGCCAAACGTCGCGGCCTCGATCCGGGTCCCTCCGTCCCGGGACCGAAAGCCGCAACCCGTCCTGATGATTGCACGAAAGGCAGATGAGCGGTCTGGGTCTTCCGTTCCTGGCAAGTTGTGTCAGGAACATCCGGCCTATCCCTGAACTGAAAAATGTTTATGATCTCGACCAAAGGATGCAGCTGCTGGCAGGCGTATTCGAGGTCGACGCCTCGCAGGCGGCAGGGAAGCGAGTCCTGCCTTTTGATGACCTGTACCGCTCGGCGCAACGATGAATGCAATCGCAGCGTTACTCTACGACCAAGGCCATGTGGCAGACGTGTTCGCTCTGACGTTAACCCGAACCCGGGTCCTCCAATGACCAGGGTCTTTATGGGCGGGTCGCGACGAATCGGCCGCCTGAATGCAGAAGTTTGCGCACGGATTGACAACATCATGAGCAAGGGATTGACGGTTCGCGTGGGTGATGCCAACGGCGCCGACAAGGCCGCTCAGTCGTACATGAGCCGGAAGGGCTACGCGAATGTAGAGGTGTTCGCGGCCGGCGACAAATGCCGCAACAACCTGGGCAATTGGCCGGTTCGAAAGGTTCGCGCCAGCAAACGCGATGGGCTCTTCCGCTTCTATACCGCCAAAGACAAATCCATGGCACGAGAGGCTGACGTTGGATTCATGACCCGGGACGGAAATGCAGCGCCGGGACCCTCCTCATGCGGGCCGGCTCATCAGGGAAAGCAAAAAAGTCGTGATCTATGAAGGTCCCGAGCGGAGACCATGGAGCTGATGCCCATGCGGCTTGGACGGCCTGGCTCGCCGAAGCTCGACCGAGGTACGCCAGAAGGTCGAACGCGAGTTGTCGTTTGAAAGTGAGGGGCCTCCGCCTGTGCAGCGCGGCCGCCCATTGCGGGGTAGGGGACGATCCGACAACGGCGCGGGGCGGAACAGAATACTCCGGCGACGAGCCGCTCACCCTTGTTCGCGCCAGAGAGATAGCCATACCGGATTGGTGAAGTTCGTCCACCCGTTTCGCTGCTCTCAGGGCCGTCAAAGGCGTGTCGCTGAGCCGCGGTTTATTGCACCCACGCAAGTGGCGTTCGGCGTCTCTGATAAACATTGCCGTTCTAGACTCGATTTACGCGGATGTTCAGAACTATTCGTATTGCAAGCCAGCGATCTCCGAAAAGCAGTCCACCGCCCGGGGTTCGACTGGCGCCTGATCGTGGCTGCGCGATCGGCGCGGTCCTGAAGCCGGCGCCGTTTCTGTAGGCTACCGATATTTGCCGCCCCAACGGTCGAGGAACGCTACTTGCTCCACCGGCGCGCGCGCGACGGGGCCGAAGTGCCCCAGCGGATAACCGATCGGGATGATCGCGAAGGTCCGGGCTTTTTCGGGTAATCCCAGGATCTCGTCAACCTCTTTCTCGTAAAGCAGATGGCGCGTCGTCAGGGTTGCGCCCAGCCCCAGGGCGCGCGCGGCGAGCAGCAGGTTTTGCACGGCCGGGTAAATCGACGCGCCCGCTCCGACGCCGCTTCCCGAATCGCCGTAAAGGCAGCATACGATGAGCACCGGCGCTTCGTGGAAGTGTTCGGTGAGGTGGTCCCTTGCTGCCAACATCCGCTGCTTCTGCGCCTCGGTTTTGCCGGGAGGGGGCGGCGCTGCATGAAAGCGTTCCTTCAGATCTTCGAAGGCGCGCTTATATCTGATCTGAAGCTGCCTTTTAATCTCGGGATCCTTCACCACGATGAAGCGCCAATGCTGGGCATCGCCGCCACTTGGCGCGCAGATCGCAGCCTCTAGGATTTCGCGGATGAGTTCATCGGGAACCGGGTCCGGTTTCAGCCGGCGCATCGCGCGCATGGTTCGGATTGCGTCAAACAGGCCGATTTTACGATCCATCTGCCGCTCAGGTTAGTGCTTGCACGAACGAATGAAAAGCCCGAAGGTTTGCTTTCCGTTCATCTGCGGCGTGTCCTGAAAAATTCGCGGAGCAGTGCGGCACACTCGGATTCCATCAGGCCGGAGTACACCTCGATCTGATGGTTCAACCTGCCGTCGCGCCCCAAATCGTAGACCGAGCCCACCGCGCCGGCCTTCTCGTCGTGCGCGCCGAATTTGAGCCGCGCGATACGCGCATTGACCATCGCGCCCACGCACATCACGCACGGCTCCAGCGTCACGTAGATCGTCGCGCCGACCAGCCGGTAGGTCGCCAGCTCCTGCGCGGCCTGGCGGAGCGCGAGAATCTCGGCGTGCGCGGTCGGATCGTTGAGCGCGATCGGGGAATTGCGCGCGGCGGCGATTACGCGGCCTTCGTGTACCACGACCGCACCGATCGGAACCTCGCCCGCGGCGGCCGCGTGCTGAGCCTGCGCGATCGCAAGCGCCATGAAAGCGTGGTCCTGGGAGTCGTTCATGATCGAAATAACTGACAGTTTAATCGCACGTTGACACTTGCGGTCCGCGCTATCAATATCGCCCTTCAGAGGGTGCTCGCGATGAAAAAGCCGCTCCTGCTTGCTGCCGCACTGATCTTCGGTTTCGCTCCCGGCGCCATCGCCAGCACGCGCGTCGGATTGCACAACCAGCTCCTGGCGGCGGACGCAATCGCGCCGGTTGCGGACAACCTCACCGGCCCCGACGGCCATCCGCTCGCGCAGCCGGTCGCGAGTCAGGAGGTCCGAATCGAGATCACCTCCGACAGCATCTTCCGCTCCTGCTGCAAACCGCCCGACCTGCTGGTCAGCGGCAAAGTGACCAATATCACGTCGCGGCCGATCAACTACGTCCGGCTCCTGATCAATATGAAGGATGCGCAAGGGCGCCAGGTCTATAGCGAAGACACTTACAATCACGGCGCGATCACACTCTTCGAAGACCCGCAGATCGCAAAGCTGCTGAACGAAAAGCCGCACTTCGATCCGCTCGCGCCCGGCGCCAGCGACACGTTCGTATTCGCGATCCCGATGCCGCTGATCCCGAGCTACAAGTCGGTAGCGATCGCGGCGGGCGACGTCGTGCGCAGTCCCGCGATGGCCCAATCGCACTGATTGCGCGGTTTGCTCGGCGCTGCGCGCCGCCTAGTATGGACTCCGATGGCGGCTGAACCGGGCGAAATTGCTCCGCGCGCGCTCAAGCTCCGGCTCGAGCGCGGCGACACCCTTACGATTGTCGACGTGCGTGAGCCCGAGGAGATCGCGATCGCACCGTTCCCCGGCGCGGTCCACATTCCGATGGGCGACATCCCGTCGCGAATCAGCGAAATCGACCCCGATTCCGAGATCGTCGTAGTGTGCCATCACGGCTTGCGCAGCGCGCAGGTCGCAGGCTACCTGGCGCGGATGGATTTCGCGCGGGTGTTGAATCTGGCCGGCGGAATCGACGCGTGGTCGATGGAAGTCGATCCCGCGATCCGCCGCTACTGATGGGCCGACATTCCACCCAGCGGGCGTGAACCGATGAACTTTCTGGCCGCAGCGATTCAGATGAATGCGGGCTCCGACAAGGCGGCCAACCTTGAACGGGCGGAGCGTCTCGTCCGGCTCGCCGCGGCGCGTGGCGCCAACCTGGTGGCGTTGCCGGAGGTTTTCAACTGGCGCGGCAAGCGGCCGGAGGAGCCGGCCGCCGCCGAAACGCTCGACGGGCCGACCCTGACCCTGATGGCGCGTCTGGCGCGCGAGTGCGGAATCCATCTGCTCGCGGGATCGATCACCGAGCAGGCCGCCGGCCAGAGCAAGACCTGGAACACGTCGGTCCTGCTTGCCCCGGACGGATCGCGGCTCGCCGTCTATCGCAAGATTCATCTGTTCGACGTCGACCTTCCCGGCCGCGTCACGATCCGTGAGTCGGACGGCAAGCTCTCCGGCTCCGAAGTGGTGTGTGCCGACACCGCGCTGGGGCGAATCGGGATGAGCATCTGCTACGACCTGCGGTTCCCCGAGCTTTTCCAGCGGCTTGCCTATGGCGGCGCGAAGGTAATCGTATTGCCGAGCGCGTTCACCTTTCCGACCGGTGAGGCGCATTGGGAAGTGCTGGTGCGGGCGCGCGCGATCGAGAACCAATGCTATGTGATTGCTCCGGCGCAATTCGGGCCCACCGTTCACGGTTTCAGCAACTACGGCAATTCGATGATCGTCGATCCGTGGGGCCGGGTGCTGGCGCGCGCCGGCGATCTCGAGGGCGTGATGGTCGCGCCGATCGATCTCGACTACCTGGAACAGGTGCGACGCGAGCTGCCTTCACTGCAGCACAACCGGATGCGGCCGAAACTGTAACGCCTGCACCTGCGACAACGCGGCGCCGGAAATGGAGACATCGACATGAAAGTATCGACGGCGCTGGTGGGAATCGCGTCGCTGGGCCTCGTGACTGTCGCGCGTCCGACGCTTGCTTTTGACCCGACCTCGATCGGCGACGGTCCCCAAAAATCAGCCGCGGGCCCGATGGGCCAGATGGGTGCGCACATGAGCATGGGCGCGCACATGGTGATGACTACTTCGCGGCCGGCGACCGCCGAGGACCTCGAGAAGGCGAAGGATATCGCCGACACGCTGCGCCGCTCGATTAGGAAGTACAAAGACTATCGCGTTGCACTCGCCGCCGGCTTCGTTCAGTTCCTGCCCTCGGTGCCTCAGGAGGTTTACCACTTCACCAGCTATTCGGACACCGCCAACGAATACGCGGGTCACTTCGACGCGACGCGGCCCGGCTCGGTGCTCTACGTAAAAAAGGGTCCGGATGATTATCGGTTGGTGGGTGCGATGTACGATGCGCCGCCCGACAGCACTCCCGATGAACTCAACGCGCTGATCCCGCTCAGCGTCGGGACCTGGCACGCTCACACCAATATCTGCCTGCCGGAAGGGATTACTCTCGGCGACCTGATGCGCGGCAACTTCGGCGGCGACCACATGATGCCCGGGATGATTCCGATTGATCAGAATCCGCGCGCCGTGGAGCTGAACCGCCAGTACGGAATCTTCGCCGACGGCCGTTTTGGATTCACCGGGAGCATCGCCGACCAGGCGGAATGCGAATCGGCCGGCGGACACTTTATCAAGCAGGCGTTCGGCTGGATGATCCACGTCTATCCGTTCGCCGGCGACGATCTGAAGGTCGCGTACAGCACAGACGTTCCCGATCCGGATCGTGCACCGGCACGCTAAGCCCGATAGGAGCGTTGCGCGGCTCCTCGCGCTCCGCTGGCGAAAAGACTGCCGCTCGACTATTTCCTATAATCCCGTCCTATCCGCAGCCGCGCGGAGGGAAACGGCAGAGAGGAAACGCAGATGCCTGAAGGACCGTTAGCCGGCTTTCGAGTGCTGGATTTGACCGCGGTGGTGTCGGGGCCGTTCTGCACGATGCTGCTCGGAGACCTCGGCGCCGACGTGATCAAGATCGAGCCGCCCGAAGGCGACTCGATGCGAATTGTCGGGCGGCCGAAAAAGAACGGCGTCTCCGCGAATTTTCTGAACTTCAACCGCAACAAGCGCAGCGTCGTGATCGATCTGAAGAAGGAGCACGGGCGCGACCTGGTGCGGATGCTCGCGGTGCGCGCCGACGCGCTGGTCGAGAACAATCGGCCCGGCGTGGCCGACCGGCTCGGGATCGGCTATACGGATATTCGCCGCTCCAATCCCAAGATCGTCTATTGCTCGATTTGCGGCTACGCGCCCAAGGGCCGCCGCGCCAACCATCCGGCTTATGATCCGGTGATCCAAGGCTACTCCGGGATGGCGCAGGTGCAGGGCGGTAAAAGCGGACAACCGTCAGTAGTAAAAATGGCACTGGCGGACAAGGTCAGCGGGATGACCGCGGCGCTCAGTATTGTGAGCGCGCTGCACGCGTTGCGCACGCGCGGCGTCGGCCAGTACGTCCGGGTTCCGATGCTCGAAGCGATGATGGCGTTCGCCGCCAACGACACCACTTACGGCTACACGTTCGTTCCCGGCGACGAGTACAAGAGTCAGGCGCCGAAGAACACCTCGCTCGATCCGTTCAAGACCGCCGACGGATGGCTGATGATCGCGCCGTTCACCGACGCGCAATACGAGCGGCTCTGCGCCGCCGCGGGCCATCCCGAATGGTGGACGGAAGTGCCTGACCGCGTCGAGCGCGCGCGCGGTGTGATGCGCGGTCTCGCCAAAGTCTTCCAGGAACGGAGCACGGCGGAGTGGCTCAAGGCCCTGGAAGCGGCGGATATCCCGTGCGGGCCCGTGCACAGCTACGACACGCTGTTCGACGACGAGGAGATCGTGGCCAACGAGAGCTTCACGATTTACGAGCATCCCGAGGTCGGCAGCGTGCGCGCGGTGAATCCCGGCGCGCGCTTCACCGAGACGCCGATGAAAATCTGGCGGACGCCGCCGCGCCTGGGCGAGCATACCGAGGAAATCCTGCGCGAGGCGGGCGTGGAACGCTCGCAGTTGGAAGAACTCCGCGCGGAAAAGGTGATCAACTGACGCGCGTAGTGGGCGGTTTGACAGCGCGGGCCGGCACGGAGGCCGGCCCCTACCCAATTTAGGAGCTTCATTCAGGGTAGTGGCCGGCGTCCCTGCCGGCCATCCGACCCCAAACGGCCCGCTACCCAACTAGCGGACCGGTGCCTCGGCCACCGGCGAGGAAATCCGCTACGCGAACATCTCGGGTTCGCTCGAACTCAGCAGCAGCAGCCCGCGATACATGTACTGCAGGCCGGAGACGCCGGTCGCCGCGACTGTTACGTACAGCAGGATCATGAAGTAGAGCGGCTCGAGCGCATTGAGTTGCGCCAACGCCGCCAGCACGCACGCGAGCTGCAGAAACGTGCTGGTCTTACCGATAAATGTGGGCCGCACCGGAATCCGCTCATTGGTGAACCACGACAGCATGAAGTAGCCGAACACGATGATCACGTCGCGGATCGCGATCACGGCCAGCAGCCAGGGCGGGAGCACCTGGTAGATCGTCAGCGCAATAAAGGTGCTCAGCAGCAGCAGCTTGTCGGCGAACGGATCGAGAAAGGCGCCAATCTCGCTTTTGGCGTCGAACCAGCGCGCGACCGTGCCGTCCAGCCCGTCGGTCAGCGCCGCGGCGGTGAACAGGTACAACGCGTAGGTGAACCGGTGCTCGCTCAATAACACCAGCAGGAACGGAATCGAAATCAGGCGGCACAGCGTGAGCAGGTTCGGAGTTTGCAGCAACTGGCCGAGCCGGATCGCTTGAGGCTGCGGCCGGGGCGGAACTGCCTGCAAGCTGGATTTGACCGGCGCGCCCATCGCCGCACTCAGGCCGAAGCCGCCGCGGCCTTGCGCAACCGGCCCGCGACCGCGGGCGTCACCAGCGCGCGCATCGAGACCACGCCGTCGTGATACTCCTCGCTCAGAACGTGTCCCTCGCGCCGCGCCATCGCGATCAAATCGCCGCGCGCGGCCGAAAGCTCAACGTGGATCTCTTCGCGCAAGCCGGTGAAAAAGCGCGCGATCGCTTCGAGCAGTTGATCGAGCCCGTCGCCCCGCAGCGCCGAGATCGCGACGCTGTCGAAGCCCTCCGGCGCGCGCGGCGGACTCACGGCCAGGTCGGCCTTGTTCATCACAATAATCCGCGGCGTAGCGCCGGCGCCGATTTCCGCCAGCACCCGATCCACCACCTCTATATGCTCAGCAGCGAGCGGCGCGCTTGCATCGACCACGTGCAGCAGCAGGTTCGCCGTGCGCACCTCTTCGAGCGTCGCTTTGAAAGCCTCGACCAGCAGATGCGGCAGGCGATGGATGAAGCCGACGGTGTCGGCGAGCATCACGTTGGCGCCGCCCGGCAGCCGCAGCCGCCGCACGGTCGGATCGAGAGTTGAGAAGGGCCGGTCCGCGACCACGACGTGCGCGTCGGTGAGCGCGTTCATCAGCGTCGATTTGCCGGAGTTGGTATAGCCGGCGAGCGCCACGATCGGATAGGGAAACTCGAGCCGGCGGCGGCGCTGGATCTCGCGCGAGCGTTCTACTTCGCGCAGGCGGGCGCGAAGCCGCGTCAGGCGCTCGCGCACCCGGCGCCGGTCGACTTCAAGCTGCGTTTCGCCGGGCCCGCGCGTGCCGACGCGGCCACCCGAAGCTGATCCGCCCGTCATGCGCGAGAGATGCATCCACTGGCGGGTGAGGCGCGGCTGGAGATAGGCGAGCTGGGCGACTTCGACCTGGAGCTTGCCCTCCAGCGTCCGCGCACGCAGGGCGAAGATGTCGAGAATCAACTGGCTGCGATCGATAACGCGGAACTCGAGCTCTTTTTCCAGATTGCGCGCCTGCGCGGGGCTCAAGCTGTCGTCGAAAATCGCGAGGGTAGCGGCGTTGCGGCGCGCGACCTCACGCACTTCGGCGACTTTGCCGCGCCCGATAAAGGTCCGGGCGTCGATCTGCTTGAGACGCTGGGTGACCGTACCGACGACGAGCGCCCCCGCGCTTTCGGTCAGCGCGGCAAGCTCCGCCAGCGACTCTTCGAGACTGATCTGCTGGCCGTCATCGAGGTCGACTCCGACCAAGACGGCGCGCTCGATATTCTGGACTGAGATCTGGTGCGATGAATCCAGATTCGCGACCTCTGGGGCCACTGTACCAGAGAAGGGCGCCGCGAGCTAAGCGAATGTCGCGGCGGGTGTGGTCGGTTCTGGAATTGAATGACCGGCCCAGGCGGCCGATGAAATGACCGGCGGGACGCCGGTCCTACTTCCGACGCAGTAGCGCCGGCGTCACGCCGGTGAGTATCCGGTCTCCGTAGCTGACGCATGCTGTCAAGATCGGGCCACTACCTCGTCGCGCGCGGGGTTCGCCTTTTCAGTTTCGCGTGGTTGGGTGCGCCGGGCTCGAAGCGCTATCGCAACTCGATCGCGTCGGCGGAAAGTACGCGGCCGACTTCGGCGACGAATGCCTCGGTCGGGCAGACGCGGAGCTGGTCGGCCAGCAGGAAAACCGCCTCCTGATCATCATCGAGGCCGAGATGCAGGTAGACGAGGCCGCGGCCTGAATGGCGCGCGAGCAATTCCCTAAAGCGAACCACGGTGGCGTCGTCGAGGCGCGACTTGGGGGCGCGGATGTGCACTTCGCGGATTGAATCGGCGAGCGCGACCGGCAGCGGCCGCAGATCCTCCAGAATGATCTGCGCGCGTTCCTCGTCAACATCGAGCTTGCCGCGCGCCACCACCGGCTCATCGCTCATGATCGCCGTCTCGCACTTCTGATAGGTCTCGGGCCATGCGATCACTTCGACCACGCCCTCGCGATCCTCGAGATGGAACGTCGCGTAGCGCTTGCCCGTCTTGCCGCTGGTCTTGAGCTTCACGGCCTGCACCACGCCCGCGATCACAACCTGCATCCCGTCGCGCGAGGAGGGTAGATCGGCGGTCGTGAGCTGACTTATCTGGCGCACCTCGCGATCGAAGGGGTCGAGCGGATGGGCCGTGATGTAGAAACCGAGCGCTTCCTTCTCGGCCTTGAGCTTCTCCTTGGGTGCCCACTCGGCGACCGCGCGCAGCGGCAGTGCGGGCGCCTTGCGCTCGCCGAACAGGCCGATCTGACTTTTGTCGGCGGCCTCGGTGCGCTGGGCGATCTTGATCGCGTCTTCGGCCTGCGCCATCAGCTCGGCGCGCGGTGCGCCGGTCAGGTCAAAGGCGCCGCATTTGATCAGCGCTTCGAGCACGCGCCGATTAACAAGCTGCGAGCCGACGCGCAGGCAGAATTCCGCCAGGCCGCTGAAGGCGCCGCCCGTTTCGCGCACCGCGATGATCGCCTCGGCGGTTTTGGCGCCGACGCCGCGCAGGCCGCCCAGGCCGAAGCGGATCGCGCCGTCCGCGACCGTGAACTTGACGCGGCTCTGATTCACGTCGGGCGGCAGGATTCGGATGTGCATCTCGCGCAGCGCCGCGATGTTCTTGTAGGTCTTGTCGACGTCGTCCATGTCGAGCGACATCAGCGCCGCCATGAACTGATGGGGGAAATGCGCCTTTAAGTAGGCCGTGATGTAGGTGGTCAGTCCATAACCGGCGGCGTGCGAGCGGTTGAAGCCGTAGGAGGCGAAGGTCTCGATCTTTTCGAAGATGGTTTGCGCGAGCGCCTTGCCGACCCCGTTTTTGACCGCGCCCTCCATAAAGCGCGCCCGCTCGCGCTCCATCACGGCCTTGTTCTTCTTGCCCATCGCGACCCGCAGCATGTCGGCTTCCTGGAGCGTATAACCCGACAGCGCCTGCGCGACGCGCATCACCTGCTCCTGATAGACGATCACGCCGTAGGTGTCGCGCAGCACCGGCTCGAGCAGGGGATGGTCGTACTCGACCTTCTCCTTGCCGTGCTTGCGCTTGATGAAGGGATCGACCATCCCGGCGTCGAGCGTGCCGGGGCGGAAGAGCGAGATCGCCGCCATCACATCGTCGAAATTCGAGGGCTTGAGATCGCTCAGAAAGCGGCGCATCCCCGAGCCTTCCATCTGGAACACGCCGACCGTGTCGCCGCGCGAGAGCAGCGCGTAGGTCGCGGCGTCGTCGAAGGCGAGCCGGTTCAGATCCGGCGCAGTCTGGCCGCCGGCGCGCACGAGCCCCAGCGTATCCTGAATCAGGGTGAGGTTCTTGAGCGCGAGGAAGTCGAACTTGATCAGCCCGATCTCCTCGATACCTTTCTGTGCGTACTGGGTGATCGCGAGCGCGCCCTCGACCTGCTCCTTGTCAACGTAGAGCGGAACGATTTCGGAGAGCGGCACGTCCGAGATCACCACGCCGGCGGCGTGGCGCGAGGTATGACGCAGCAGCCCTTCGAGCTTGAAGGCGTAGTCGAACAATTCGGGATTCTTCTGGCGCTCGGCCTGGAGCCGGGGCTCCATCTCGAGCGCATCCTTGAGCGGGAAGTCGCGGCCCTGCTTGGGCGCCGGATACAGCTTGACGATCTTGTCGGTCTCGGCGAAGGTCAGGCCCAGCACGCGGCCGACATCGCGAATCGCCTGCTTGCCCTTGATCGTCCCGAACGTGATGATCTGCGCGACCCGGTCTTCACCGTACTTTTCGCGAACGTAGTTCAGCACCTCGTCGCGGCGCTCCCAGCAGAAGTCGACGTCGATATCGGGCATCGACTTGCGCCCGAGGTTGAGCCAGCGCTCGAAGAGCAGCTTGTGCTCGATCGGATCGGGCTCGGTGATTCCCAGCGCGTAGGAAACCAGGCTGCCGACCACGGAGCCGCGGCCCGGCCCGACCGGGATGCCGCGATTGCGCGCGTAGCCGATAAAGTCGGCGACGATCAGCATGTAGCCCGAGAAGCCCATCTCGTGGATCGCGGCGATCTCGCGGTCGAGACGCTCGCGATAGGGCTGCTCGTCGAAGTCGCCGCGGCGCGCGCGAATCTCGGCCAGCCGCGTGGCCAGCCCCTCTCGCGCGCGCGCCTCGACCAGCGCTTCGAGCGATTGGTCCGCCGGCGCCTCGAAGCGGGGAAAATGAAACTTGCCGAACTCGAACTCGAAGTCGACGCGCTGCGCGATCGCGACGCTGTTGCGAATCGGCTCGGAGTCGGCGCCGAACGCGGCCGCCATCTCGGCGGGCGTCTTGACGTACAGCTCGTCGGTGTCGAAGCGCCAGCGCGTCTCGTCGGCCAGCACTTTGCCGGTCTGGATACAGAGCAGGACCTCGTGGGCCTTGGCGTCCTCGCGATGGAGATAGTGGCAATCGTTGGTGGCGACCAGCGGCAGGCCCGTCACGCGGCCCAATTCGCGCAGCGCGTCGTTATACTGGCCGTGCAGCTTGTTGTCCTGCAGCTCGAGGTAGAAGCGATCGGGGAAAGTGCGCGCGTACCATTCGGCGGCCTCGCGCGCTTTGTCGAAGCGGTCGGCCTTGAGCGCACGCACGATCTCGGAGGAGAGGCATCCCGAGAGCACGATCAGACCGTCGGAACATTCGGCGAGAATTTCCTTGTCGATCCGCGGCTTGTAGTAGAGACCCTCCTTGTAGGCCGCGGTCAGCAGCTTGCACAGATTGCGATAGCCGGCGCGATTCTGCGCGAGCAGGATCAGATGGAAATTGCCGGCGGCCTCGTAATCGTCACTCCGCGCGGTCTGGGTGCGATCGCTGCGTTTGCCGGGCGCGAGATACGCCTCGCATCCGATGATCGGCTTGATCCCGAGCGCCTTGGCCTTGGAGTAGAACTCGACTGCGCCGAACATGTTGCCGTGATCGGTGATCGCGATCGCCTCCATCCCCGATTGCTTGGCATGATCGAGCAGCGGCGCGATCTTGTTGGCGCCGTCGAGCAGGCTGTACTGGGTATGGACGTGGAGATGGACGAAACTCATCGCAGGCTCAACCTCCCCTCCCTCCGGACCAACCACAGGAACCTAACCCCCGGCCCCTTCCCCTAAAGGGGAAGGGGGGCAAGATTGCGAGCCTACTTCTTTGCGGCGGCTTCCGACTTTTTCCCGCCCGCTTCGGCCTTCTTGCCGCCTGCGGCGGCAGCCGGGGCTGCGCCTTCCTTGCCGGCCTCGGGAGCCGCACCAGCCGCCGGCGCGGCGCCTTCGGCTGCGGCGCCCTCGACGGGCGCACCCTCGACCACGGCGGCTGCGGCCGCCACCGGCGCTTCCGCGACCGTCGGCGGCAGAACCGAGACCACGGCGTAGTCGTTGTCGTAGAGCGGCTTGATATTGCCCACGAACTTGAGCGTCGAAACGTGGATCACGTCATGGATTCCCAGCGCCGTGACGTCAACCTCGACGAACTCGGGAATCTCCAGCGGCAGGCATTCCACGCTGACATGCCGCACCAGCGGCTGCAGAATCCCGCCGTCGGTGACTCCCACCGCACGCCCGACGAACTTGAGCGGGACCGAGGCTTTGAGCGCCCGCTTGAGATCGACCTCGTAGAGGTCGGTGTGCAGGATATCGCCCGAGACCGGCGCGCGCTGGATATCCTTGAGTACGACGTGCTTGCCGTCGAGCTCGGACGCGGCGCTCTTGAGCCGCATCACCGGCGAGCGCGCCGCCGACGCGACGCGCGCCTTCAGGTCGGCGCCGTCCACTGCCAGCGCAGTGGGCTGGGTTTGCGGTCCGTACAGGATCGCGGGGACGCGGCCGGCGCGCCGGAGCGCATTGACCGTTCCCTTCGGACGGGTCTCTCGTTTTTCACAAGCCAGTTCTACGGTTTCCATTGGTTGCTGCTTTCTCTACTCAGTTTCGATCTATCAATTCGGCCGTGATCAGTCTCGCTGCGATTGCTCTGCTCAATATCAATCTCAATGCGAGTTGAACAGCGAGCTGACCGACTCTTCATTATGAATGCGCCGGATGGCTTCGGCTAGCAGGCCGGCGACCGACAACACGGTGAGATTCGACAGTTCCGCCTGCGCGTTGGGCCGCAGCGGGATGCTGTTGGTGGTGATGATCTCCTTGATCTTGGAGCGGCTCAGCCGTTCGCAGGCCGGATCGGCCAGCACCGGATGGGTGGCGCAGGCGATCACCTCGGCCGCGCCCGCCTCTCTGACCACCTTGGCCGCCTCGATAATCGTGCCGGCGGTGCCGATTATGTCGTCGACCAGAATCGCGATCGTATCGCGCACTTCGCCCACCAGCCGCATCTCCGCGATCTCGCTGGCGCGCGCGCGCCGCTTGTCGATAATCGCGAGGTCGGCGTTGAGCCGGCGCGCAAAGGCGCGTGCCCGTTCGACGCCGCCCGCGTCGGGCGAGATTACCGAGACCTTGTTGCCGTCCACGCGCTTGCGCAGGTAATTGATCAGCACCGGCATCGCGTAGAGATTGTCCACCGGAATATTGAAGAAGCCCTGAATCTGCCCGGCGTGCAGATCGACCGTCAGCACGCGCGAGGCGCCGGCGGTGGTAATCACGTCGGCGACCAGCTTGGCGCTGATCGGCACGCGCGGCGCGACCTTGCGATCCTGCCGCGAGTAGCCGAAATACGGGATGACCGCGGTGATGCGCTTGGCGGAGGCGCGGCGCAGCGCGTCCATGATCAGGAGCAGCTCCATCAGGTTGTCGTTGGGCGGCGAGCAGGTCGACTGGATCACGAAACAATCGCCGCCGCGCACGTTCTCGCGGATTTCGACCATCGTTTCGCCGTCGGGAAAGCGCGCGACTTCGGCCTCGCCCAGGCGAACGTTCAGATGCTCGCAGACTTCGCGCGCCACGGCTATGTTGGAGTTGCCGGTGAAAACCTCCAGCTCGTCTTTCGCCCGCTCAGACATCTGAGTACCTCGGCCGGTTTGCGCCCTGTGACGTAGCCTCCATGTCCCGACGCCCGACGAATTCCCGCGTGACCGAATGGCTGGGCGGGAAGGATTCGAACCTTCGAATGCCAGGTCCAAAGCCTGGTGCCTTACCAGCTTGGCGACCGCCCAGTGCAGCACCCGTTTGCCAGGCTCTGACCACAGGTCACGTCCTCAAGAATACTCCCAAGCCGTCAAATCGTCGCTCCGCCGGAAACCGCGACCGACGTGGCCTTTCACTTATCCGGGTTTGGCGCGAACAGGATTACGCCGCGATACTATTTCGGCTCATTTTTTCTGTCAATGTTGCAGCCGGGTTACGCCGATGGGCAATCCACACCGGTCGGCTGCGGTTCGCCTTTCGGGAAGGTGCGCCGGCTATGGCTCGCCGAGCGACGCGACGGCGAAGAATCGCGAGTCAGGCGCGCGCCGGATGGCCTCCGATGCGGCGCTTCGCGCCTGTCCCGCCTCCGCGAAGATTCCGAAAACCGCGCTCCCGCTGCCGGTCATGGCCGCCGCGCTGGCGCCCAAGTCTTGAAGTATCGCTTTCAGTTCTCTGATCCGCGGACAGCGCTCTATAGCGGCGCGTTCCAGATCGTTGACCAGCATCGCAGGCTGAATCTTCCCGGCCACCATCGCCGCGACATCGCCGTCGGATGCGGGACCGCTCCAGTCTTCGGGCCGGAGCGCGCGGAAGATCTCGGCGGTGGAGACCTCGACGGCTGGCACGGCAATCACGAGGTGCAGGGGCGGTATCGATTTGAGCGGCGTGATCTGCTCGCCGATTCCCGCCACGTGCGCGGGCCGCGGGTCGAGGAAGAACGGCACGTCTGCGCCGAGACCCACTCCAACCCTGGCGAGCCGCTCGCGATTGTCGATCCGGTACAGCGCAGCCATCATGCTCAGCATCGTGCCGGCGTCGCTGGAGCCGCCGCCGAGTCCGGCGCCAATCGGAATCCGCTTGTGCAACTCGATCAGAATTTCCGCGGTGATTCCAAATTCGGCTGCGAATGCTGCCGCCGCGCGCGACGCCAGGTTACGATCGTCGGCCGGCAGGCCGCCGTGATCGCAGCGCAGAACGATTGTGAGCTTTTCCGACGGCCTTAGTTCGAGCCGCACCTGGTCGTAAAGCGAAATCGGAATGAAGATCGAATCGAGCTGGTGATAGCCGTCGGCGCGCCGTCCGACGACCCTCAGAAAGAGATTGATCTTCGCCGGTGCCAGTTCCGCCAGGAGTTTTACCGCCACGCGGTTACGATCCGCCGTCTGGGAAGCGATTGCGACCGGCCGCGCGGGCGCCGTCGGCGCGAATCACGCCCAGGAAGCCAAGGAACATGATCGTCATTCCCCCGACCACCAGGATTCGGCCGGTCAGAAAGGCGGTATGATAAAAGTCCATCCGCGCGGTGGCGTACGAGACCTTGCGCTGCTCCGCGACGAACGGCTCCAGCACCGCCGCGTCGGTCTGCACGTCGAGTTCGTCGAAGTTACCATAGACTTCGTCGATCGCGCGGCGATCCGGGGCGTTCGCGATGATCTGGCTGTATTGCTGCGTGCGGCTGAGGCCGACGAACCAGTTGCCCGCGCCCAGCGTCGCAAGCGCGATACCGCCCATGATTCGCCAGTCACGGTAAAGGTCGGCCAGTTTCATCGGACGCGTGGGATTCACATGAAGCATAGGGCGTGGCGGCCGCGAAAACAACGCGCCCGGAGCGCGAACGCGCCACTCGCCCTTTCCCCACTCCCGGCATGCGGTTACGATGGCGCTCTGCTAGGATCAAGGACGCGCCGCGACCACGCGGCGAGCGGAATCGGATGGCGGAAAATCCACGACTTGACGCACTCATCAAGCGTTTCGAGCAGCACGACCGGCTCGCGCTGGCCCGCCTGATCACGCTGGTGGAGAACCGCGCGCCCGAGGTCAGCGCCGTGATGGAGCGCGTATATCCCGCGATCGGCAAGGCGCAGATTATCGGAATCACCGGGCCGCCCGGCGCCGGCAAATCGACGCTCATCAATCGGTTGATCGTGAAGTATCGCGCGGCGGGAAAAACGATCGCGGTGCTGGCGATCGATCCGTCGAGTCCGTTCTCGGGTGGTGCGGTGCTCGGCGATCGCGTCCGGATGACCGATCATTACCGCGATCCTGCCGTCTATATCCGCAGCCTCGCGACGCGCGGCAGCCACGGTGGCCTGAGCCGCGCGGCGCGCGAGATCGTCCGCCTGCTCGACGCCTTCGGCCACGACGTGATCATCGTCGAGACCGTGGGCGTCGGCCAGACTGAACTTTCAGTGATGGATCTAGCCCACACCACGGTCGTCGTCACTGTGCCCGAGGGCGGCGACGGCATTCAGGCGATGAAGGCGGGGCTGAACGAGATTGCCGACATCTTTGTCGTCAACAAGGCCGACCGCGACGGCGCCGATCGCCTCAAGGCGGAGCTCGAGTTGAGCGTCCATCTCCGGCCGCGCGGCGGATGGGACGCGCCGGTGCTGCTCACGCAGGCCGCCGCCGATCAGGGCATTGGCGTTGACGCGCTGGTCGCCGCGATTGCGACGCATCACGCCTGGCTCGACGCGCATCGCGACCCCGCGCGCGAGGGCGAGCGCCGCCAGCGCGAGTTGCTCGACGTGCTCACCGCCGAGCTCGAAGAGCTGGCCGCGCGCGCGCTCGGCAACGGCGCCGCCGGCAACGTGGTCGCCGAGGTGCGCGAGGGCCGCCTCAATCCGTACCAGGCCAAACGCACCCTGATGGACGCGGTCGCGAAACTGATGGTGAACAAGCCCGCGTAACCCACGATGGCCCGACGCAGCAAATCGCTTGGCCGGCTGTTCGCCATCGGCGACATCCACGGATGTCCCGACGAGCTGGCCGTCCTGCTCCACAAGATCGCGCCGCGCGCGGGCGACACCGTCGTCTTCGTCGGCGACTATGTCGATCGCGGACCGTCGGCGCGTGACGTGGTCGAGCAGTTGCTGGAATTCGAGCCGGGCCCCGCCGAGGTGGTCTTCCTGAAGGGCAATCATGAAGACATGATGCTCTCGTTCCTTGGGATGCACGGCCATTACGGCGATTCGTTCCTCTTCAACGGTGGCGCGGCGACGCTCGACAGCTACGGCGTTACCGAGGGCAATCTCGAGCACGCGCTCGAATTTCTGCCCGAGCGGCACGTAAAATTCCTCGCCGCGCTCGCGACCAGCTACCTGCGTCCGCCCTATCTGTTCGTGCATGCCGGCGTGGTGCCCACGCGCCAGTTCGACGAGCAGAGCGTGGAAGACCTGCTCTGGATCCGCCAGGAATTCATCTTCAATCCGCACGTGCTCGACGCGACCGTGGTTTTCGGCCACACCCCGATGCGCGGCGTATTGCTGGATTTGCCCTACAAGATCGGCATCGATACCGGCCTGGTCTACGGCGGCAGCCTGAGCTGTATCGAGTTCACCGAAGGCGTGCTCTATCAAGTCGGCCGCGGCAGCCGCGCCGTAAAGTCGCAGTCAATCTCGACGCGCTGACGCTAGTGTCACAGTTCGAAGCCGCTAGGTTGTCATTCTCGCGCGTCCTTTTGCCTGGCGCGCGAAGAATCCCGGAATTTCCGGAGTCGGGATTCCTCGCGCGCGCCAGACCGCGCGCGGGAATGACAGGTCCTGAGCCAAAACTGAGACACTACGGCGCGGACGGTCTTCCGTCGCTTCCGGCTGGCCGCTAATCTAATCGATTCGGTGGCGGCGTAGCTCAGTTGGTTAGAGCACGCGGCTCATATCCGCGGTGTCGTAGGTTCGACTCCTACCGCCGCCACCAAATGACCCACGGAAATCGCCGGGTCTTCGTGCAACAGAGATCGACCGTACTTGGAAGAGGCGGTGCGGGCGATGTTAGTGCGATAACCTTCGCGGCGAAGGGAGGGCGTGCATGGAATTCTTGAAAGGAAGCGGTCGCGACGATAAGGAAATAGTAGAGGCGCTTCTCGTACTGCGCGTTAAATTCTCTAGCGATTGCGACGCCGTCTGGACCTGAGACGATCTCGGCCCCCGGTCCTGGAACGGAAAGTACCTGCATGCAGATGCCAGCCGTCTTCATAGCGGCCATCCTGTCCTCGCCCGTGTCCGCCAGCGCCGGTGGCTTGATGGCCTGGAACATAGTCGTTCCGGGCGCAGGCCATCCGTTCCGGATCAAGGTGGCACAATCAATCCGGCTGAGAAGATCCTGCCAGGTGAAGTGCTCTTCGACAGCGACGATACGCATGTTCGGACTCACCACGGAACCTTCCGGCCCAGGTAATCCAGATACTGAAGACCCGCTGTTCCAGCCTGCGCGTCCATCGTATTCGCGAGGTTTGGTATGCTCTCTTCGATGCTCAGACGCGCCTGGGGGCCGCCCAGATCCGTTCGCACCCAACCCGGCGCCATCAGCAATAGCGTTCGCGGATCGTCGGCGTGCCGGGCGGCGAAACTGCGCATGAACATGTTGAGCGCCGTCTTGCTTCCACGATAGATCTCGTAGTGTCCGTTCTCATTGTTCGTGATGCTGCCCTGTCCGGAGGACATAATCCCGATTGTGCCAGTCGGCAGCACGAGATCCTGCATGCTCTCGACGATGCGCATTGGACTCAAGGCGTTGGTCACCATCATACGTATGAATTCGTCGGTCGAAACGTCGGCGATCATTTCTCGAATACCGATGCCGGCATTGACGAACAGCATGTCGAACTTTCTCGATGTCAGGCGCGCCCGCAACGCGGCAACCTGATCTGGATAAGTGATGTCGACGGTATCGATTTCGAGTCGGCCGTGGGAAGCCTCCAGGAGATTGTGTAGTTGTGATGTGGTGCTGTTGCGCTCGGTGGCTACAACGTGCCAGCCGCGCTTGAGGTACTCTTCAGCCAAGGCGAAACCGAGGCCGCGGGACGCACCAATGAGAAGGAGCTTTTTATCAGACGATAGAGTTGGCATTTACAATTCTCCTCAGCAAGCCGTTAATGAAGGGCAGAATGCTGCGTTCCGTCTAAGACGGGGCATATCTGACCAGGCAGTTGACCAAGGATAGCGGTCCTGAATCATTGCGGAAGACGCATCAGACGCACTTTATACGTGCACCGGACGCCATGGCCCGGTACGCTACCTTCTACCTATGGCGCATATTGACCTGAACCTGTTGACCGCGTTGGACGCCTTGCTTGCCGAGGATACTGTGGTGGGCGCGGCGCGGCGCTTGGGCCTCAGTGCGTCGGCGATGAGCCGGACGCTTGCGCGGCTACGGGCGGCCACGGGAGACCCGCTACTCGTTCGCGCGGGTCGAGGCATGGTGCCAACGCCGCGCGCTACTGAACTGCGCGAGCGCGTGCGTGATCTGGCGCAGGGTGTCCAAGCGGTGCTGCGTCCGGCCGTTACTTCTTTGGATCTCGCCAAGTTGAAACGGACCTTCACAATTCGCTCCAACGAGGGTTTTGTAGAGGTTTTCGCTGCACAGCTCGTTGCGGCTGTAACTGCGGTAGCACCGAATGTGCGCCTTCATTTCGCGCCCAAGCCCGACAAGGACGTCCGAGCGCTGCGAGAGGGGTTGGTAGATCTTGAGATTGGCGTGCTCGGAAAGTCGGGGCCAGAGGTACGCTTACAAACCCTATTCCGCGACCACTTTGTTTGTGCAGTTCGGGAGGACCACCCTTTTCTTGGGAGAGGCAAGATCACGGCCAAGCGATACGCGGCGTGTGGTCACGTTGTCGCTTCGCGCCGTGGTCACGAGAGTGGCCCCGTAGATGAAGCATTGGCGGCCCTCGGCCTCTCGCGCACTGTCGTCGTAGTAGTGCCCAGCTTCCGAGCAGCCTTAGCGGTTGCGAGCGTATCCGATCTAGTGGCGCTGGTGACTGGCTCGTTCTTTAACGCCACGCAGGGACATCAGGCCAAGTCCGGTCCCGCAGTAACCAGGAGCTTCCCGCTGCCGGTTCACACCGAGGCGATCACGGTTTCACAAATGTGGCACCCACGCTCCGACGCCGATCCGGCGCATCGCTGGCTGCGAGGTTTGGTGCTGGCAACCTGCCGTGAACAGGGGCAATAAAGGTCCGGTACCAGGCAGCCACAATCGACTTCCCGACAACGGCTTCTGGCCGATGGCGAACGATTGTAGGATTCAATGTAGTTGGACTAGTCCGGATCGTCTGCCGGGTTGCGCAGCGGTCGCAGTTCCCCCTTCACCACCGCCTCTGGCTAGGCCGCGAAAAGTTCGACTCCTACCGCCGCCACCACCTGACCTCTTGAGTTTATTACATTTTGCGACAGATAGATTCGCGGTCGGGCATGAGCTGCACGGCGCGCGGGCCGAGAGGGCTCAGCGCTCAGGAGTTACGTGGCACGTTCCCAGCGTTCGTCGACAAGATCCTTCCGGGTCAACAGATAGACCGTGTCGTCGCGGTATTTCCACGGATGGAAGCCCGGGTCCACGAAGGCACGGACGGCGCGTCCTCGCCCCCGGAGCACGCCCTGCCGGCCCAATACGTGACCGAGCACGCGCTTCCATTCGCGCCAGTCGCGGGCGGAGCCTTCGGAACGCATGAAGCGGAAGGTGAACATCGGCAGCACCGTGAGCATCACCACGATCGCCACCAGCAGGCCGAGCTGACGATGGAGATAGCTCGACAAGCCGGTTCCATGGGCGTCGACGAACGCGTCGAAGAGGACGGCCTTGTGCTCCAGCTCTTCATAACCGTGCCACAGGAAGAGTCGCGCCACACGCGGGTCCGCGTCCGCGAAGACCTGCGGCTTCGTGATCACCACGTTGCCAAGCTCGCCGATGAGGTGCTCGCCCGCGACCGCGATCGCCGACCGCAGCTTGCTGGACGGGAGCCTCTCAACGGCGGCGAATAGGCTGCGCGCAAACGAGTCCATCTCTACGACCGGGTGACCCCAGCTTTGCAGTAACTGGTTGAAGCGGTGGTGGACCGTGGCGTGGAAGGCCTCTTGTTGCGCGAAGTTCCGCGTCTCGCTCCGGAGGCCCGACTGCTTCACCTGCGGTGCGAGCACGTGGATATCGCGCAGGAAAAACGCTTCGGCGACGGGGCCGAACGTCGTGATGGCATTCCAGAACGAAGTGATCCCGGCGCTGCCGCTGTGCCAGCGGCGCGGGATCCCTTGCTCCGCGGAGAATTGGAAGTCTGGCAGGCGAGGCACGATACGCACGCCGCGCTGGGCGCTGCTGGTGCTCGATTGCTTAGGTGACGTTGCTGCTGCGTTAAGCATGGCGTACTTGCTGTGTTCCAGATACGTTCCGGTTGGCCGCATTTTGCCAGTTTGGGGCGTATCGTGCGCGTAGGAAAATCAAACAGTTTCGCCGTTCTTTTAGAACGCGAAAAGACCGAAAGCTCGGGCTGATCGCCTTGCTCAGCACGCCGGAGGCGCCGGGACGCGGGCTCATTTGGCGATCGGCGCTACACGCCAGCGTCCTTTGACGGCTGGCCGGAAACGTTGTCGCTTACGTCAGGGCAGACGCGCTTGGCAGGCCGTCGGGCACGGTGGTTTTGAAATCAGAGCACAAACCACGAAGAACTCTTGGCCGTAGACTGGCAGTTTTGATTGTTTGCGTCGCAGGCCGTCTGATTCGACCCGGGCTGGTTGGACGAGCTCGACTCATAGAAGCATCCCGTCACGCCGAGCATCGCGAAACCCAGCAGCGCTACTAAAACGATTTTCTTGGGCATAGTCGTATAAGATCCCGCTACGATTCTGGGCGCGTCGAACGGGCGAAGGAAGGAAGCCGGTGCCGCATTCGGAACGTGCAGTGCTCCGCGGCACCAGATCGGCCGAAACGGCCCCGTGCAAAGAGCGCGGAAATTTTGAGCTGAGTCACCCCGAGCACCCGCCTGCGCTTGAGCCAGACCGAGTTCCTCGATCTGCACGGCGATCCGGCGTACAGGAGATCGCCCGAAAGTCCCTACGAAGTATGCCTCGCCGACGACGCCCCGGCGCGTGCTCGCTTGGCAACCGATTCGATCGCATCCACGACTCTCGCATAGAGCGCCGCCGGCAGATCATGGCCCATGCCGGGAATCTCGATCAGCTCCGCTCCCGCGATATTCGCCGCCGTGTCGCGGCCGCCCTCCACCGGCACGAGCGGATCATCCGCGCCGTGAATCACGAGGGTAGGCGCCTTGATCCGCTTGAGCGCCGCGCGGCGATCGCCGGTGACCATCACCGCAGCCATCTGCCGCGAAAATCCCGCCGGATAATGCGAGCGCTTGAAATCCTCCGCCACGCGCCGGCGGCTTTCCTTTTCGTCCACCGGATAGCCGGGGCCGCCGATCGTCTGGTACGCCTTCACGCCGAATTCGATGATAGCCTCGGCATCGCCTGCGGGCGGCCGGTTAAGCAGCACGGCCATCGCTTCGGGCTTCGGCGGCGGAAGCTCGCGGTTGCCGGTCGTGGACATGATCGAGGTGAACGATAGCGTCTTCTCCGGATGGTTGGCGGCGACCAGTTGCCCGATCATCCCGCCCATCGAAGCGCCGACGATGTGCGCCTTCTCGATCCCTAGCGCGTCGAGCAGTCCCGCCGCATCGTTGGCCATATCGTCCAGCGTGTACGCGGCGCTGGCCTTCTTCCCGAGCGCCACCTCGGCCATGATTTTGAGAATATTGGCCGGTCCCGCGCTGTCGAACTTTTGCGACCAGCCCACGTCGCGATTGTCGTAGCGGATAACCCGATATCCTCGGGAGGTAAGCAGCTCGATAAATTCCAGTCGCCAGCGGGTCAACTGCGCGCCCAATCCCATAATCAGCAGAATGGGCTCGCCCGCCTTCGGGCCGAATTCCTCGTACTCGATATCAATCCCGTTTGCATGGATACGAGCCATGTCGCGCTCCCTTGCTTCCGGCCTCCGTGCCGGCTGGTTGAATTTCTACCAGTGGACGGTCCCAATCGGCGCCCGTTTGCACTTTCAAGGAAATTGGCTCCCCGTTCGTAACCATTATGTCGAACCGGAAACCTGTCGCAAGGCTGCTCGGCGTTGCGGCGGCGGCGGGATTGATGCAGAACTACGATCGCGCGGATCAGCCGCACGGATCTACGCTGACCTTCGTGGCGCGACCACAAATCCGACCGGAGTTGAAGATGATTGATCACGTAGGTATCAGGGTTTCCGATTTCGCGCGCAGCCGGGCGTTCTATGAATCCGCGCTGAAGCCGCTCGGCTACGTGATGGTGTTCAGCAACGACCGCGAGCAATACGCCGGGTTTGCAGGTCCCGATCGCGAGCGCATCTGGATCGGGCGCGGCGAGCCGCAAGGCTACGCCCATATCGCGGTGCTGGCGCCGGACCGCGCCACGGTCCGTCGCTTCTACGACGAGGCGATCAAGGCCGGTGGCCGCGATAACGGCGCCGCAGGCCCGCGTCCGCAGTACAGCCCCACCTATTACGGGGCCTTCGTGCTCGATCCCGACGGCCACAATCTCGAAGCGGTCTGCTTCGCAAAGGAATAGGCCGCGCGTATCGCGATCGTCTACTTTCCGGAACGCCAGCCGGACGGGGCGCGGCAGTCTCGCAAGATCTTCACCAGGCGCGACCCGCGCGCCGCCGGCTTCGGATATAGATACGGTATGATCAGAGATGGTCCCGCGAAGCGGCGTGATCGCGGGCGCGCGGGCCGTGTACTTCGGAATCCAGCCGGTAGCGTTTGCGCTTGCGCCACAATGTCGAGACGTTGATGCCCAGCGTAGCGGCGGCATCTTCGAGGGTCGGGCTCTCCGCCAGTACGTGCATAATATGTTCGCGTTCGATTCGCTCCAGGCTCGCGGCGGTCGGCGCGACGCGAATCGTTGAGGGCTCGCGGAACAGCGCATCGGGAAGGTACTCCGCGGTGATCACTTCGCCGTGGGAGAGCACGGTGGCGCGCTCGACCGCATTGCGCAGCTCGCGCACGTTGCCGTGCCACGGATAGCGGGTCAGCGCCTCGCAGGCTTCAGGCGAAAACTGCAGCTCGCCGCGATGATTGCGGGCTGCGGCCCCGGACAGCATCCGGTTCGCCAGCGGCAGGATATCGGCGGCGCGCTCGCGCAACGCCGGCACGCGCAGCGTGATTACGTTGAGCCGGTAGAAGAGATCCTCGCGGAATCGGTGCGCCGCGACTTCAGCGATCAGGTCGCGATTCGACGCGGCGATAATTCGCACGTCCACCCGGATCGTGCTGTCGCCGCCGACCCGCTCGAACGACTGATCCTGGACGAAGCGCAGAAACTTGGTTTGCAGGTCGGCCTCCAGGTCGGCGATCTCGTCCAGGAACACGGTGCCGCCGTCGGCGGCTTCCAGCCGTCCCGGCTTGTCCTTGATCGCGCCGGTGAAAGCGCCGCGCATATGGCCAAATAACTCGCTCTCCAGCAGGTGTTCGGAGATGGTAGTGCAGTTCACGGTCACGAACGGTTTTTCGCCCCGCGCGCTCCAGCGATGGATTTGTCGGGCGAGCACATTCTTGCCCACCCCGCTTTCGCCAATCAAAAGAATGGTCGCATCGCTGGCCGCCGCCTGGCGCGCGGCCTCCAGCAGGATGCGCATCGCCGGGCTGCGCGATTCCAGCGACGGTGCGTCATCGACCGTATCGCGCAGCGCGCGATTCTCGCCCCTGAGCGATCGGATTTCGAGCGCCCGTTCCAGCACCCGTTGCAACTGGTCGGGCGAAAATGGCTTCGTGACGTAGTCGTACGCGCCCGCTTTCATCGCGCCGACGGCGCCTTCGACCGTGGCGTAGGCCGTCATCAGAATCACGATGAGATCGGGGAAACGCTGCCTGATGTCCTGGAGCAGCTCGAGGCCGGTCCGCTCCGCCATCCGATGGTCGGTGAGCACCAGATCGAAATCAAACGCGGCGAGCAAGTCGAGCGCTTCGCGCGCGCTTTCGGCCATGCGGACCTCGTGCCCGAAGGTTTCCAGGTAAGCGCTTAGGGTCTGCCGGATCTTCCGGTCGTCATCGACAACCAACAGCTTTGCCATCGCCGGCTTCTCCACCGTTCCCTATGCGCCTGCCACGAACCCCACTACTTCGCGAACCCTAGGACCTCGCAAATCCTACAACTTCGATCGACAGGTGCCGCGCCGTCTCGAGCAAGCGCCGGCAGACCGGACGATGAAGCCAGCGATCGCGTCCGCGGCCGACCACGATCCTGGCGACGTGCGACTCCCGCGCAAAGTCGGCCAGCGCCGTAGCCGCATTCCCCGCCTTGATCCAGACCACTTCAGTCTCCGCGTGGGTGCTCGCCGTCCGCTCGAGGACTGCTCGCAGCCGTTCCTTGGCGCCGCCGCGCACCGATTCGCCCACGGTTTCGACGTGCACCAGGTACAGGCGCGAATTGAGACTCCGCGCCGTTTCCAACGCCTTGTGCATCAGGGCGTCGAAATTCGCGCAATCCGTTGACAGACAGACCATCACGCCGCGATCGGCGCGTGAGTCGTTCGTCTTCGGCTCGGCGGAAGGGAAATGCGCGAGTGGCGCGGGCCTGAAGGTTGCCGGAATCGCTGTGTTGAAGGAGATCATGATCATTACCCATCAGCATCAAGCATGCCCGTGAAGAGCCCGCATCAAAGCTCGAACTTTCAAGGCGTGCCGGCGGGATCATTTCAAGTTGCTGCGAATATCATTTCATTTTGAAATGTAGCCGCCCGCGCCGCGCGCGACTTCCGTCACGACGGCGCGCCGTAATGCTGGCGAAGCTTCAGGTTGACTTCGAGGACATTGACGAGCTTTTCGCCGATCAGTCCACCAAACGGAGCCTCGGCGCTATCCTGCAGCATGCCCTCGATTTCACTGCGGACATCCGCGGGATTGCGTTTCGTATCGGCTGCCCACTTCGCCGCGACGCGGTCCAGTTGGTACTCCGCATTCTGCAGCGTGATATGCGGATCGAGCCCGGAGGCCGAAGTCGTCACCATGTCGCCGGGCACGTCCTGGAGATCCGCATCGGCGTGATCCTGCCGCCACAGGTCGAAGAAATTCGACTGGATATCGGAGCCGTCCTTGACCGGTTGGATCACGGTTTCGGTCTTTCCGCCCGGGAGTTGATTAGTCACTGCCGACGGGAACCGCCCCGGATTCTCCTTCGAGAAACTCTCGAAGAACACGACGGCGAGATCAGGCGCCTTCGGCTCGGGCGTGCCCGGATTGTCCTTGATAAACTGCGCAACTTCGGTCGGATGTTTCTTGCTCCAGTCGTCGACAAACGTTCCGTGGGTCGGATCCGCGGTGACCCAGCCTTGCGCCAGGCTGTTATGTGCGTCGGCCCATTGCGCCACGATATGCGGCTGGCCGCCGGCTTGATCCTGCTGGAACCAGGCTTCGATATCAGGCGCTACCAACTGACCGGCCTTGGGCCCGCTTTTGTACTTCACGATCGGACCGAGCGTGGTGGCGACGCGGTTGCGCAGCGTGTAGTTGGACGCCGCCAAGGCCGAAGATGACCCCGCTGACCCATCGTACGATGACGCTGACGGACGCGGCTGGAAGTACTCGTCCTTCGTAAACGGCTGCGCGATCAGCTCGAGCCCACCGGCTTGCCGTCGGGACCGAGCAGCATGCTGCCGTTGGCCTGGAACGGGAAGATGGTCTGGCCGATCGCCCATAACGTCAGCGGCGCGATCCCGCACGCGATAACCACTGCGAACAGCAGCAGCCATAGACTCTTTGACAGGTTTTGCATTTTGACTACTCCCTGATTACCACCTGGTTCAGACCGTAAGGTGCGCGGCAACCATCACCATGTCGATCAATTTGATACCTATGAAGGGCAGGATCACGCCGCCCAAACCCCAGATCAGCAGGTTCTTGCGCAGCAGCGCGTCGGCGCCCATCGGCCGATAGCTAACGCCCTTGAGTGCGACCGGAATCAGCGCCGGAATGATGAGGGCATTGAATATAACCGCCGATAGAATCGCCGAGGTGGGCGAGTGCAGGTTCATGATGTCCACGCCCTTGAGCCACGGCAGCGTGCCCGCGAACAGCGCCGGCACAATCGCGAAATACTTCGCAACGTCGTTGGCGATCGAGAACGTCGTCAGCGCCCCGCGCGTCATCAGTAGTTGCTTGCCGATCTCGACGACCTCGATGAGCTTGGTCGGGTTGCTGTCGAGGTCGACCATGTTGCAGGCCTCTTTAGCGGCCTGCGTGCCCGAGTTCATCGCCAGACCAACGTCGGCCTGGGCGAGCGCCGGCGCGTCGTTGGTGCCGTCGCCGACCATCGCGACCAGTTTGCCCTCGGCCTGCTCCTTGCGGATGTAGGCGAGCTTCTCCTCCGGCGTGCATTCGGCCACGAAGCCGTCCACGCCCGCGCGCTTGGCGATGGTCGCGGCGGTGAGCGGATTGTCCCCCGTGATCATCACAGTGCGAACGCCCATCTTGCGCATCCGCTCCAGCCGTTCGCTGATGCCGGCCTTGATGATGTCCTCGAGGACAGTGACGCCGACCACATTCGCGCCCTCCGCCACGAGCAGCGGCGTCGCACCCTTGGACGCGGCTTCCGCGATGATCTTTTGGAGTTCTGCGGGTATCGGGCCGTTCTGTTCCTGGACGAATTTGATTATCGCGTCGGGCGCGCCCTTGCGGATAATGCGTCCGTCGGGCAGATCGACGCCGCTCATTCGGGTTTGCGCCGAGAACGCGACGAAGGTCGCGCCGCGCGGAACCGTCAACTCGCCCACGCCTTTAGCCTGTTCGTGATAGTAACTGACTATACTCTTGCCTTCGGGAGTCTCGTCGGCCACCGATGCCAGCGCCGCAAGCCGCCCGAGATCGTTCGCTGAGTAGCGCCCCACCGGGATGAACTCCGGGGCGTGGCGGTTGCCGACCGTGATGGTTCCGGTCTTGTCGAGCAACACCGTGTCGATATCACCCGCGGTCTCAACCGCCCGGCCGCTCTTGGCGATGATGTTGGCCTGCAGCGCGCGATCCATGCCCGCGATTCCGATCGCCGCCAGCAAGGCGCCGATGGTGGTTGGAATCAGGCACACCAGCAGCGCGATTAGCGTCGGCACGTCGGTGCCGAGGCTCCGCAGCGGCTCCGTGATGCCGAGGTAACCCATCATGTAGGTCTCGGCGTTAAACGCCATCGGCCACAGCGGCATCACGACGATCAGGAAGATCAGCGTGAATGCTGAAAGCACCAGCATCAGCGCGATTTCGTTAGGAGTCCGCTGGCGCACAGCACCTTCGACCAGCGCAATCATGCGATCGAGGAACGACTCACCCGGTGCGGCGGTGATTTGCACTACGATCCGATCCGAGAGCACGCGCGTGCCGCCCGTTACTCCCGAGCGGTCGCCGCCGGCTTCGCGGATGACCGGGGCCGACTCGCCCGTGATCGCGGACTCGTCGACCGACGCGATACCCTCGATGATCTCGCCGTCACTCGGAATCGTCTGCCCGGTCTGCACCACCACTCGGTCCCCCGGCCTCAGGTCGGACGAGAGCACCTCTTCGATGATGTCCTTGCCCTTGAGGCGATAGGCGGGCGTATCGCGCCGCGCCCGGCGCAGCGATTCAGCCTGGGCCTTTCCTCTGGCTTCAGCCAGCGCCGTCGCGAAGTTCGCGAACAGGACCGTCAGGAACAGCCACGCATCCAGCGCGATGAAGTAGGAAACCGGTATCAATCCCTGCGACCCGCCGGCGAGCGCGCTCACGACGTACAACAAGGTCAGAAAGGCGCCGATTTCCACCACGAACATCACGGGGTTCGCCCACTGAATGTCCGGACGGAGCATGGCGAAGGCCTGCCTCGCCGCGGGCCACACCAGCTCGGGCGCAAGCAGCGCCTGGCGTCGCGTGCGGCGCGGTGCGATCGGAATTTCAGCCGCTGGCCTGCTCTCAGGTTTAGGCGGAATCTTGATTGCTTCCATGGTACGAGACTCCTTGTGGACCGGGCGTTTCTTCGCCGCCTAGAACCATTCGGGGCGAATCAGCGCCACCCAAAGGTAGACGAACAAAAAGGTCGATACCGCCGCAGTTATGTAAATCATGGCCAGCTCCTAGATCTTCTCGCAGGCGAGCAGGAACAGGTAGAGACCCGCCATGGCGATTATTCCGCCAATGAACGTCGCCGGTAGCCAAATTTCCAGGTTCACTTCAATAGCCTCCGATAGTCATTTCGCCAAATGCATACTCAGTTTGCCGCATCATGTGATGCGGCGCCGCTAACCGCCGAATGGAATTGGACCCAGATGCTCGGCCATAGGTCCGAGCGCCGCCACCGGCAGGAACAGCAGCGCGCCGATGATGATCACGGTCCCGAGCAGCAGAAAGCCAAACGTGGGCGTGTCATCTCGCAGCGTGCCGAGCGTGAACGGGGTCGATTTCTTGGCCCCCAGGCTTGCCGCCATCGCGATCGGCGCGATGATCGGCAAATAGCGGCTGATGAGTATGACGATCGCGGCCGCGATATCCCACGGGACCGCGGTCGGCGACGGACTGGGATTGTTATTCAGCCCGTAGCTGACGCCGAGACCGTCGAACGCCGAGCCGTTGTTCGCCGACGCCGACGAGAATTGATACACGATTTCCGAAAAGCCGTGCGGGCCGGGGTTGGCCTCGGCCTTCGTCCCCCAGGTCGTCGCCGCGAAGAGTCCGCTGGGGCCCAGAATCATGATCGGATGCACCAGCAGGGCGATCATCAGCAGCGCCATCTCGCGCTTGCCGATCTTTTTGCCCAGATACTCGGGCGTGCGTCCCACCATCTGGCCCGCGACGAAAATTCCAAGGATCAGGAAGAGCAGCATATTGATCATGCCGACGCCCTTGCCGCCGTAGATGCAATTTACCCACATGCCCCACATCGGCGACAAAGCCGCGAGCGGGTTCAGGCTGTCATGCTCGCTGTTGACCGCGCCGTCGGTCATATCGACCGTTATCGCGGCAAAGGTCGCGCCCGCCGAAGTCCCGAAGCGCAATTCCTTGCCCTCGAGGTTGCCGAGATGCTGATCGACCGGCAGTCCGGCGACGGCCGGCAATGTGAAGTCGCGTTTGCCGCCCGGCGCGCCGGCGCTCGGGATCGAAAAGTTCCTGGCTTCAGGATGCGCAGTCAGACCCGGGTTGGGCCTTAGGGTATCGAACCCGATCGACCACACAATCGTCCCGACCATCAGCGTCATCATCACCGACCAAATCACCCACGCGTGGCGTAATCGACCGAGCATTCGGCCGTACATAAACACCAGCGCCATCGGGAAAATCATCATCGCGACGCATTCCAGGAAATTGGTGAACGCGGTCGGGTTCTCGTACGGATGGGCGGAGTTCATTCCGAAAAATCCACCACCGTTGGTGCCGAGTTGCTTCATCGGCTCGAAAGCCGCCAACGGTCCAACCACGATCGTCTGCTGCTTGGGTGCGCCCTTGTCGTCGGTGCCCATCGCGGTCGGCTCCAGCGTGTTGACCTGGTAGTTGGTCTGGAAGGTCATCGGCATCCCCTGCTGGAGCATCACCAGGCCGAAAACAAGGCCGACCGGCAGGAACATGTAGGCGACCACGCGCCACATGTCGAGGAAAAAATTGCCGACCGTTTTGTCGCTTCGAAAGGCTCGGATTATCACGCTCAGGGCGCAAAATCCGATCGACGCCGACAGGAAGAAGTTGGGCAGGCAGAAAAAGATCTGGCTGAAATTGGAAAAGACCTGATCGCCCGAGTAGTGCTGCAGGTCGGTGTTGGTAATGAATGATATGACCGTGTGAAGGATGGTGGTCGGTTCGATCATCCCGCGGCCGAGCCCATTTAGCGGCATCCAGGGCTGCAATGCCAGCACGATATAGCTGAACACGAACATTACCGTGTTCGCGATTAGGATCGAGACGGTGTACTGCTTCCAGTTCTGCGGGCCGCTGTCGAGCCGGCGCTCGAACCAGCGCAGCACGGCCGGCGCATGATACTTCCCGTCCATGATCCACGCCAGGTACTTGCTCAACGGGATTGCGAGCAAAGTCGTGGACACCAATATTGAAATCGGCAGAAGCCACATAGTGATAACCTCGTTGATGCTTTCCGGTGCGGTAGTTAGAACCACTCAGGACGGATAAGCGCGACCCACAAGTAGACAAACGAGGAATGTTGAAACCGCCGCAGTGAGATAGATCATCTTAATGCACCTGGATCTTTTCGCAGACGATCATGAATGCGTCGCACCTCACCGTGCCCGCGATTCTCAGTAGAAACATTGCCGGTAGCCAAATCTCGAGATTCATATGCTCTCCTCAAAATGCACTTGGCTGGCACTCGCGATTCGTCGCGGGCCATCGTGAGCCGCACTGCGGTCGATTTAGAGTAAGCGCAACAAGTGTGCCCGAGAGGAAAGCCTTGCCGATGCTAAGCTTTCCCTCCTGGCTGGCGGCGCGGCCTTAGATTCCGCATCAAGCCATTGCATCAATTTGAAAAGGGGACGGGAGGGGGCCGAAAGAAAACGGCGGCGCCCGAGATCCGGCGCCGCCGTCGATCGTCGAGGTGCGGAGTCAGGCGACGGCAGCGAGCATACGTCTGATCAAAAAATCCCCGGTTGGCACCCAGGTGGTTAAGCTGCTGATTGCAGACGCCGAAGAGAACATTCGTCAGAGCCTTGTTCGCGCACCTTCAGCCAGTGAAGGCGCGGCGTCATCGCGGCCGCGCCGGGCGCGGACCGGAATCCAGCTGGTAGCGTTTGCGCTTGCGCCACAATGTCGAAGCGTTGATGCCCAGCGTGGCGGCGGCATCTTCCAGCGTCGGGCTCTCGGCCAGCACGTGCATAATATGTTCGCGCTCGATTCGCTCCAGGCTCGCGGCGGTCGGCGGAGCGCTGGCCACTGGCGCTTCGCGGAACAGGGCGTCGGGAAGGTATTCCGCGGTGATCACTTCGCCGTGGGAGAGCACGGTGGCGCGTTCAACCGCGTTGCGCAGCTCGCGCACGTTGCCGTGCCACGAATAGCGGGTCAGCGCCTGGGACGCGTCGGGTGAAAGACGCAATTCGCCGCGATGATTGCGGGCTGCGGCCCCGGACAGCATCCGGTTCGCCAGTGGCAGGATATCGGCGGCGCGCTCGCGCAACGCCGGCACGCGCAGCGTGATTACGTTGAGCCGGTAGAAGAGATCCTCGCGGAATCGGTGCGCCGCGACTTCAGCGATCAGGTCGCGATTCGACGCGGCGATAATCCGCACGTCGACCCGGATCGTGCTGTCGCCGCCGACCCGCTCGAACGACTGATCCTGGACGAAGCGCAGAAACTTGGTTTGCAGGTCGGCCTCCAGGTCGGCGATCTCGTCCAGGAACACGGTGCCGCCGTCGGCGGCTTCCAGCCGTCCCGGCTTGTCCTTGATCGCGCCGGTGAAAGCGCCGCGCATATGGCCGAACAACTCGCTCTCCAGCAGGTGTTCCGAGATGGTAGTGCAGTTCACGGTCACGAAGGGTTTTTCGCCCCGCGCGCTCCAGCGATGGATTTGTCGGGCGAGCACATTCTTGCCCACCCCGCTTTCGCCAATCAAAAGAATGGTCGCATCGCTGGCCGCCGCCTGACGCGCGGCCTCCAGCAGGATGCGCATCGCCGGGCTGCGCGATTCCAGCGACGGCGCCTCATCGACCGTATCGCGCAGCGCGCGATTCTCGCTCCTGAGCGATCGCACTTCGAGCGCCCGTTCCAGCACTCGTTGCAACTGGTCGGGCGAAAATGGCTTCGTGACGTAGTCGTAGGCGCCGGCCTTCATCGCCGCGACCGCGCCTTCGACCGTGGCGAAGGCCGTCATCAGAATCACGATGAGATCGGGAAAGCCTTGCTTGATATCCTGGAGCAGCTCGAGGCCGGTCCGCTCCGCCATCCGATGGTCGGTGAGCACCAGATCGAAATCAGACGCGGCGAGCAGGTCGAGCGCTTCGCGCGCGCTTTCGGCCATGCGGACCTCGTGGCCGAAGGTTTCCAGGTAGGCGCTTAGGGTCTGCCGGATCTTCCGGTCGTCATCGACAACCAACAGCTTTGCCATCGCCGGCTTCTCCCGCGGTCGTTACCGAAAATCAGCTCCGGACGTATTGAGAGAACGAGCGGCGGGACGAGTCTCGACTGCGACATACCCATTATCGCAATCCGGCCGCCGCGCTGCTCGCTTGCTTGCCGCCGCTTAAATTGTCGAGCGCAAGATTAAGCGCCAGAACATTGACGCCCGGCTCGCCCAGCAGCCCAAGCGATCGCGAGCGTGTGTTTGAGCGAATCAGCTCTTGCACCTGATCCCCGCTCAGTCCCCGCGCCTTCGCCACTCTGGCCACCTGGATCTCCGCTGCGGCCGGGCTGATCTCCGGATCGAGCCCGCTGCCCGAAGCCGTGACCAGGTCAATCGGGACCTGGGATTTCAGAACTCCATCGGCCTCGGCGACTTGCGCCAATCTGGACCGGACGGCATCGATCAGAGCCTTGTTGGTAGGTCCCAGGTTCGAGCCGCTCGAGTTCGACGCGTCATAACCCTTGTCGCCGGCCGCAGACGGGCGGGGCTGGAAATAACGCGCGCTCGCAAAGTTCTGGCCGATGAGGGCGGACCCGACGACCTTGCCGTCGCGTTCGACCAGACTGCCCTGCGCCTGCCATGGAAAGAGCACGCGCGCCGCACCTACCATCAACAGCGGGTAAGCCAAGCCCGTGAGTACCGTAAGGACGACCGTCATCTTGATTGAGATCCAGAAATTGTTCATGAGTTCCGTCCCTCAGACCAGATGCAGCGACGCGATCACTACGTCGATCGCCTTGATACCGATAAAGGGAATAATCACCCCGCCGAGCCCGTAGATGATCAGGTTTCGCAACAGGATCGCGGACGCGCCCACCGGCCGGTATTGAACGCCGCGCAAGGCCAGCGGGATAAGCGCGACGATGATCAAGGCGTTGAAGATTACCGCCGACAGGATGGCGCTCTCCGGACTGGCCAGCCGCATGATGTTCAATGACTGCAGCGGTGGATAGCTCACCACGAACATGGCCGGAATAATCGCGAAGTACTTGGCCACGTCATTGGCGATCGAAAAAGTGGTCAGCGCGCCGCGGGTCATCAGGAGTTGCTTGCCGATCTCGACCACTTCCAGAATCTTGGTCGGATTCGAGTCGAGGTCGACCATGTTGCCGGCCTCGCGAGCGGCCTGCGTGCCGGCATTCATCGCGATACCAACGTCGGCCTGGGCCAGCGCCGGCGCGTCGTTGGTGCCGTCGCCAATCATTGCCACCAGCTTGCCCTGCGCCTGTTCCTCGCGAATCAGTCCCAGCTTGCGCTCGGGCGTCGCTTCGGCCAGGAAGTCGTCCACGCCGGCTTCGTCGGCAATCGCTTTGGCGGTCAGCGGGTTGTCGCCGGTGATCATTACCGTGCGCAGGCCCATCGCGCGCAGGCGCGCAAAGCGCTCCTTGATGCCTTCTTTGATGATGTCCTTGAGATGGATTACGCCGAAAACGCGGCCGCCATCGGCCACGGTCAGCGGCGTTCCGCCGCTGCGGGCGATGCGTTCCACGATCGCCTGCAATTCGGCGGGCACCTGGCCGCCGTGCTCGGCGACGAACTTCGCGACCGACTCGGCGGCGCCCTTGCGGATTTCGCGGCCGTCCAGATCGACGCCGCTCATGCGGGTCTGGGCGGAAAACGGGATGAACTTCGCGCTCAGGTCGCCGAGCTCGCGCCCGCGCAGATGGTACTCGCGCTTGGCCAGCACCGTGATCGAGCGCCCCTCGGGGGTTTCGTCGGCGAGCGAAGCCAACTGAGCCGTGTCCGCCAATTCTTCGGCGCTGACGCCGCCGACGGGAATGAACTCGGTGGCCATCCGATTGCCGAGCGTGATGGTGCCGGTCTTGTCGAGCAGCAGCGTATCGACATCGCCGGCGGCTTCGACCGCCCGTCCCGACATTGCGAGCACGTTGTGCTGGACCAGCCGATCCATGCCGGCGATGCCGATCGCGGAGAGCAGGCCGCCGATCGTGGTTGGAATCAGGCAGACCAGGAGTGATACCAGCACCGGCAGGGTGAGAATCGTGCTGCCATAAAGCGCGAATGGATACAGCGTCACTACCACCAGCAGAAAGATGATAGTCAGTCCGGCGAGCAGAATACTGAGTGCGATTTCGTTGGGCGTTTTCTGGCGGCGGGCGCCCTCGACCAGGCCGATCATGCGATCGAGGAAGCTTTCGCCGGGATTGACGGTAATCTTGACCTTGATCCAGTCCGAGATGACGGTCGTGCCGCCGGTGACGCCGCTGCGATCGCCGCCGCTCTCGCGGATGACCGGCGCCGACTCGCCGGTGATGGCGGCTTCGTTCACGGCCGCGATGCCTTCGATTATTTCGCCGTCGCCCGGAATCACGTCGCCCGCCTCGACCATCACGACGTCGCCCTTGCGCAGCGCGGTCGCCGGGACCAGGGTCACTTGCCCGGCGCGCAGCAGCTTGGCCTGGGTCTCGGTGCGCGTTTTGCGCAGATTGTCGGCCTGCGCCTTGCCGCGTCCTTCGGCCATCGCCTCGGCGAAGTTCGCGAACAGCACCGTGAACCACAGCCACAGTGCGATTTGCAGCTCGAAGTTCGCCACCGCAGTGTGTCCCGCGAGCGCGTCGCGAATCAGGCTCAGTGTGGTCAGGACGCTGGTCACCTCGACCACGAACATGACCGGATTCTTGACCATCAGGCGCGGGTCGAGCTTGCGCACCGAATCGACCGTGGCGCGGCGGATTATATTCCAGTTCCAGATCGAAATTTCGTGACTAGCCATTGATGGTGAACCAGGTCCTAGTAGGTCTTGCCGGTGAGCATCAGCAGATGCTCGACGACGGGGCCCAGCGCGATCGCCGGGAAAAAGGTCAGCGCACCCACGATCAGGATCACGCCGATCAGCAAAGCGACAAACAGCACTCCGTTGGTCGGGAAGGTTCCCGCGCTGGCCGGTACCGATTTCTTGAGCACGAGCGAGCCCGCCAGCGCCAGCGCCGGAATCTTCATCATAAAGCGCCCGAGCAGCATCGCGATCGCGAGCGACCAGTTGTAGAAATTAGTGTTCGCGTTCAAGCCGCCGAAGGCGGAGCCGTTGTTAGCGGCCGCCTCCGAGTAGCTGTAGAGGATTTGCGAAAAGCCGTGTGGCCCGGGATTCGAGATGCCGGCGAGCCCGGCCGGCAGAACGATCGCGATCGCGGTCCCGAACAGAATCACGGCCGGGAAGATTAGGACGTAGAGCATCGCGAGCTTCATCTCGCGGGATTCGATCTTCTTGCCCAGATACTCCGGCGTGCGCCCGACCATCAGGCCCGCGATAAATACCGAAAGCACCGCCATCACGAGCATGCCGTAGAGGCCCGATCCGACGCCGCCGAAGACCACTTCGCCGAGCTGGATGTTCACCAGCGGAATCATGCCGCCCAGCGGGGTGAAACTGTCGTGCATCGCATTCACCGCGCCGCACGACGTGTCGGTCGTGACGGTCGCCCACAGGGCGGAATTGACGATGCCGAAGCGGACCTCTTTGCCCTCCATGTTGCCGCCGCTCTGCGCGGCCGAGGCGGAGGTATCGACGCCGAGCGCGGCGATAGTCGGATTGCCGCGTTGCTCGCTCCAGATCGCGACGCCCGCGCCCATCAGGAAGAGCAACGACATGGCTGCGAACAACGCCCATCCCTGGCGCGTGTCGCCCACCATCCTGCCAAACGTATTGGTCAGGCCGGCTCCGATGGCGAAGATGGCGAGCATCTCGATCAAATTCGTAAGCGGCGTCGGATTCTCGAACGGATGGGCCGAGTTGACGTTGAAGAATCCGCCGCCGTTGGTGCCGAGCTCCTTGATGATCTCCTGCGAGGCGACCGGTCCCTGCGCGATGACCTGGTCCGCGCCCTCGAGGGTCTTGGCTTGCGTGTAGGCGCTGAAGTTCTCCGGCACGCCCTGCCAGACCAGTACCAGCGCGAACACGAGGCTTACCGGCAACAGAATCCAGAGCGTGGCGCGGGTCAGATCGAACCAGAAATTGCCGATCGTCTTGGCGGTGCGGCGCGCAAAGCCGCGGACGATCGCGATTGCCACCGCGATTCCCGCCGCCGCCGAAACGAAGTTGTGGAACGCCAGCCCGGCCATCTGGGTCAGGTAGCTCATCGTGCTTTCGCCGCCGTAGGCCTGCCAGTTGGTGTTGGTGGTGAAACTGGCAGCGGTGTTGAAAGCCAGCGCCGGCGGCACACCCGCAAGTCCCTGCGGATTCAGCGGCAAGTACCATTGCAGCCGCTCGAGCGCATAGAGCAGCAACATCCCGGCGAAGCTGAAGAGCAGCATGCTGATCGTGTATTCCACCCACGTCATCTCGTTGCTTGGCTGGATACCGCAGCTCCGATAGATGAGCCGCTCGATCGGCGACAGGACCGGGTCGAGAAAGGTGCGCTGTCCGGAGAACACCTTGGTCATATAGGCGCCCAGCGGCACCGTAACGGCGAGCACCAGGAGGAAATAGATGCCCACCTGAAGCAGAGCATTGCCCATCATGAGTTTGTTCCGCGATCGATCAGAAGTTTTCGGGGAACAACAGCGCGTAGACCAGGTACGCGGTCAGCCCGAGCGCGGTGGCGATACCGAGGATCATTTCCCAGGTACTCACAGGCGTTCGCACCCCCGGACGTAGGCGATCCCCACTGCAAAGAAAACGGCGGTAGCGACAATCGATAACAAATCGAGCATGTCAGACAGCAAGCGCAAAGATCGTACCGACCGAGAAAGCGAGGAAAATGCTGCGCTCGGAATCTTTTCTGTCCGAAAATCGCTCAAAATGCAAAGCATTCGCTTTTCAATTTGCTGACTTGGGCCGAGCTTCTGAACAAGGGCAGATCAACGAAAAGGCGGTCCTATAGGCGGCCGTACGAGGTAGAGCCACGCGTTTCGTTCTCGCACCAGAAGGCTTGCGGAGACCTGGCCCAGCAGGATCTCGCGCCGTTCCGGCGTGTCGGGAGGAAGTCGCACACTTGCTTCATGCCGCGGGGTGAACGTGCGCGGGTTGTCGAAATAGATGACGATGGCTTCGCCGCTTGTCTGGAGTGTCTGTCTGAGCCCCTGCGGTGAAGCCTCCCTGGCGGAGCGCTTCATCAAGAACCTGACGGCTGCGGTTTGATTGGACAGGACCGGAATCTTGGGGTCGATGCGCGAGATAGCGCGATCGATGGACGGATACTGCCAGTTCGGCGAATTGTATCCGCGTCCCTCACGATGAAAGTACTGCGCCAAGGCCAGGCCAGAGGCCAAGGAAGTCAACACCACGCCAAGGGCAAAGACCAGCCCGACACTCCGCGCCAGCCGGCCAACCGACGACCGAACGACGATGTGGAGTACGTAGGCCGACGGGATCAGGAAGGTGACGAACGCGGGCACGAGAATCCGGTCGTCCAGAGTGATGTCTCGGTCCCAGAACCCGATCCCCAAGAGCACGGTAACGATGTAAATCACGGAGAACAGCAGGAAGAGAACCGGAGTCTGGACGAGCGTTCGGCGCCCCCGGATCGTCGGGACCACCCATCGAACGACCCCGTAGCCCAGGAACAGGATGACGCCACACGTTGCCGCGGCGGTGAGGGCATCCTGCCCCGGAATGAACTTGACGCGATCGACGCTCGGGAGCCACCACGACGAGATGGTGGCCGCGAGCGCTTGGAGGTGCTCGAATGAAAGCTTATCGGGTTGCACGGCTCGATCGGTGGCCAACCCAGACACAGAGACATTCCGAACCACCCAGGCCGCCGATGGGGTGGTACTGACTAGCGCGAAGATCGACGCGTCGCCGAGCCGAGACCACCAGGGTTTCGACCCGAGCCAGACGATGGCGAGTAGCCCCGTGGCGACCAACCCGACACCGGCCACTCGGCACAGACAGGCCAGCGCAGCACATACGGCCGCAGCCAACAGAGACCAGCGCCCGTCCCCCTGAAGGTACATGCTGAGGGCGAGGAGCGCGGCTCCAATGAACAGGATGAACTCCTGCTCCGACCAGGCGGCGGTGTTAATGAGCAGAAGTTGAGGCGAGGTGGCCATGATCGTCGCCACCATCAAGGTCGCTCCGCGAGAGTGTGTGTACCGATGAGTTGCGTACGCTACGAGGAGAGCATTGGCTGCCAGAAGGAGCAGGGCCAGGACTCTGGCGGCTGCGAGTGGGTCGAGCCCACCGACAATCAACGGAACGAGGGTGGCCGAGTAGGCAGGCGGAAAGTGTGTGATTGGCAACCACTGATCGCCCTCGCCAGGATAGAAGTACCCGCGTCCCGCAGCCATGCTGACCGCTCCGTCGACATACATGAGGGAATCAGGAGTCACTCCGATTCCGTAGTTAGTGGCCCAGGCCACCAAGCCAACTCCCAGAGCCAGCAGAGCGGCCAAGATCATCCGAAACCGCAGGTCGCTCATCGCTCGCGCTGGTCTCATGGTACGCCTGTGCCTACCAAAAACTCCGAATGCGCCGAAAAGTCTACAGTTTTGAGGTAGGCCGCCGGAACTGTAGCCGCCATGCGTAAGCTTGTGCGTTCCATCGCCACGGTTCTTGCTCGCCGATTCCGCAGTCGGGCCGTTCTGGAATTGGAGAACTCGCCCTCCGTCACCAGCTACAACGTTCTTCGCCGCCAGCGACCGGATCGGCCCCGGCTGTCGTAGCGCGTGACGCTCGGCCTGATCCACGTGGCGTGCGCCACACAGCACCGCGTGCTCGGCTTCCAGCACTTCAGCCACGCACGCCAAGCCCGCGCGGATCATCGTCCTGGGCATTGGCTTCTCGAGCGACATCCGCTATTTTCCCACCGCTGCTCTTGACCCATGAATGCAACCACGGTCAGCGTCATCATCGCCTCGGCCGGCCGCGCCGCATCGCTGACCCGCTGCCTCGATAGTCTGAGAGCGCAGAAGATTGAGGGCGGCATCGAAGTCGTGGTCGCTCTGGACGGGGTCGGAGCCACGCGTGCCGACGCCATCCAGCATCTTCGCGCCCGCAATGACTGGCCGTGGCCGCTGCGCTGGATCGATCCGGATGTTCGACGCGGAGCGGCCGCCGCGCGCAATCGGGGTGCGGGCGAGGCTCGGGGCCGCTACTTCATTTTTCTCGACGACGACATGGTTGCCGAGCCTGATTTCGTCGCGGCTCATGTCCAGTTGCTCGCGCAGAACCCGAACACCGTTATCATCGGTGCGATTAAGACGCGCTGCATCGGCTCTTCAGGCGTCTACCGCCATGCGATCGAGCGTTCCTGGGATCATCGTCACGATCGGTTGACGCGCGAGTCCAACGCGAAGTTCCAGGATTGCTTCAGCGCCAACCTGGCGATGGCGACTGATGTATTTCGCCGGGTCGGCGGCTTTGATGAGTCGCTGCCAGCTGCCGCAGACTTTGAGCTGGGATTGCGTCTGGCACGCGCGCATGTGCAGATGCTCTATGGATCCTGCGCGCTGGCTGTCCAGCGTTTCCGCAAGCGCCCGTCCGAAATGATGCGAGATTACGAGGATTTTGGACTGGCGCACGTCAGGTTGTGGCGCAGCTATCCTGAGGCCAGATCCACCCTCACCTTCGCGGTTTCCCCCAACGGGCGGTGGAGAACCCGATGGCTCCGAAGATGGCTCCGAAAGTGGGCGCTCAACATCCGCTGGCGATGCGAGTCGCTGGCATTCGTTCTGGCCTGGCTGCCGGCCACGCATCTGACCGAAGGGTTGCATTGGTTCTTGTGCGATCTTGCCAGGGCGCGAGGTGCGCGGCGCGAATTTGCCGACGAGGATCAATGGACCGCGCTGACCGAGGGAACGCTCCTGCTCTGCTATCACAAATTTTCTCCAGCCGGAGGAAAGCGATCGGGGTACGCCATTCCAACGGACCGGTTCGAGCGGCAGATCGAGGTTCTAAAGTCGGCGGGATACCGCTTTGTCACGCTTCGCGACTGCATCAACGCGTGGCAGCGCAACGAGGTGATCGCGGGTCGAACCGCGGTCATCACCATCGACGACGGAACCGCTGATCTGGCGGAGATCGCCGCCCCGATCCTGCGACGCCGGGCGCTTCGGGCGGTTTTGTACGTCGTGCGCGATCGGATCGGAGCGTCGGGGTGCCTAAGCGCGGCTCAGATCAAGTCGCTGGCTGCAGAAGGATTTGAAATCGGCTCTCATTCGCTCTCCCATCCGTGGCTGACCAGGCTGGGAGAAGAACGCCAACGCCAAGAGATCGCCGCCAGCCGTTCGGCGTTGTCCGATGTAACGGGAAACCTACCCGAGACTTTCGCCTATCCCTACGGAGATTGCGATGCGACCAGCGAGCACCTGGCCCAGCAGGCCGGCTATGCGGCAGCACTTGGCGTCAAGAAAGGCAATGCCTATCTTCACAGCCCGCCCTTCGATTTGCCGCGCATCGTCGTCGACGGGCGCTGGCCCCTATGGCTCTTCAAGCTGATCGTGCTCGGTGGATTCAAGTTCGGCGGCTTGCGTGACGGTGACGTCCTGAAGGCCGTTCAGACTCGGGTGGCCGCGTTTCTCACGAATCGGAATCGGGCCGGGTAATACATGGATGAGTGTCGGTGGTCATCTTTGCTCATCGTCGTCGCCGGAGCCTGCGGACCCGCCGCGCGCGCCATGAAGTTCTCGCTCATCCTCGCGACCGTCGGCCGGACCTCTCAACCGGCCTGCTTCCTCGCCGCGCTGGATCGGCAGATCTGTCGCGATTTCGAGCTGATCGTGGTCGATCAAAACCCCGACGATCGACTGGGCGCCATTCTCGAACCATACGCCGGCAAATTCGAGGTCACGCGGCTGCGCTCGGCGCCCGGCGTCTCGCGAGCACGCAACGTTGGGCTTGCAGCGGTCAGCGGACAGGTGGTGGGATTCCCGGATGACGATTGCTGGTATGCCGCGGGATTGCTGGAAGACCTGAACGCGATCTTCGAGGCGCGGGCGGAACTCGCAGTCGTATGCGGCCGGATGCTGAACCCGGCCGGCCTACCGTGGCGGAGGATGCCGCCTCGGAGCGGGAGGTTGAACCGGTACAATCTCTTCCGCCGTACACTGGAGTCGGCGATCTTCATCCGTCGAGAGATCTCCGAATCAGTCGGTCCGTTCGACGAGACGTTCGGCCTCGGCGCAGGCACACCCTGGACCGGCAGCGAGGGAGAGGACTACGTGATCCGCGCGCTCAAGCTGGGCGCCCGTGCCGAGTATCGCACCGACATCGGAGTCTATCACGCGGAACCGCTTGCGCCGACCGATCCGGCGAGGATAGCGCGTGAGTACGCCGCGTCGCGCTCGTTCACGCGGGTGCTGCGCAAGCACAATTATCCCCGCTGGTTTGTCGGCTACCTGCTTGGTCTCTCGGTTGCGGGGGCGTTGGTTTCCGTGGCGCGCGGCGATCGGGCGCGGATACGGCACTATCGGCGCGGCTTCGAAGCCAAACTGCTGGGGTGGCGCGATCGCGGTAACCCGCCGACAGGCCAGCAGTCCTTCGGTACGTCTGATACGCCCGATACACCGCCGAGCCATCGGATGAGGCGCGATTCGATCCCGTGATGACGCGCGTTTCGGTTATCGTTTCTAACCGTTGGCCTGCTATGGGTAAGATGGGTGCCGTCCGAGTGACGGCGCTATCTATGTTGCGGATACGAGCAACAACGAAATCCGTCAGATCAAGCCGGACGAGACGATCAGCACCGTCGCAGGCGCGACCACGCCCAGAGACCGCGATGACACGGTGCTGGCCCGTTAGGCGGCCGGGCCTTGCTCCGATGAAACTTGGTAGCCCACTTCTGCCGCGGGCCCGTCGAATCATTCAACCCGTTCAAGCCCCGACAGCTTCCGAGGGGCAAATATGAGCAAGCCAGCGCCCGAGTGCACGCTTGGGCCGTATATTCCTAAAATCGTCCAGAGGGCTGCGGATTACAATCTAACGGAACACTGCAACCTGAGGTGCGCAGGTTGCGATCACAGCTCACCGCTTTTGCCAAAGAAATTTGCTGATGTGGGGCAATTTCAACGCGACTTAGCCGTGCTTGCCCAGGTTATGCATCTTGGCGAGTTGAAACTTTTGGGGGGCGAACCTTTGTTGCACCCCGATTTGCCGGAGTTTCTGCGCTGTGCGCGCACGAGCGGACTCGCCGACGAGATAACCTTGGTCACTAACGGCCTGCTCTTGCATCGTTGTGATCCGGCGACCTTTGAGTTGATTGATCGGTTGTGGGTCAGTCTTTACCCCGGTATCAAACTCCGGGTTGGAGTGCGCGAGCTCAAATCCTTAGCGAGAAGATATAGCTTTAAGCTGGAGCTTAGAAGATCCGACACGTTCCAAACTACCACGATCAACAGCCGCCATCAGGATGCGGCTTTGGTGCGGCGAATCTTCACGCGGTGCGCCCTGGCGCATGCCTGGAGCTGCCATACAGTTCACGAGGGTTACTACTTCAAGTGCCCGCCGGCTCCTTTCCTGACGGCCCGGCTGGCGCTCAGAGGTGATTTGGTCCTGAACCGCGACTTGGACGGAGTGAGGATTCATGGCAACCCCCGGCTCAGAGAAGAGTTGGAAGCCTACTTGCGCGACGAGGAGCCGCTCGAGGCGTGTTACTACTGTCTTGGCTCGTCCGGACGGAGTTTTGCACATCGACAGCTGAGTAGGGAAGGATTGCGCGAAGAGATCAATGCTTCACATCCTGAGCCCGAGGCTTTACTGGACCTGGAAAACGCTCCGTCGACGCGTGCCGGCGCGGTCGCCGCTGGTGCCTTCCGCCTGGCAAGGGGGGCGTTTAGACGGGCCTTTCGAGAGTCTTAGAGAAATCGTAGGAATTTCGTGTTTGAGTCAGTGGTTTATCAGCCAATCGGTTGGCGAGCTTAGTCTTTGATCAGGTCGTCGTCTATCTACCAGTCAGTAATTCATTTCATGCGATCAGCTCGGGCCGGGAAACAGCTTGCCAATCGCGCGGGCGAGCGCTTGGGGCCGGCGCGATACTACCAGGTTCACGTACCCGACCTCGTCGAAGGTCTCGTAATGTTCGGGTGCGAGGAGCGGGAATGCGCGATGGGGGTGTAGCTCCCAACCGCTGAAACCCTGCTCGACCAGGTATGCCACGAACGCGTGAGCGCTGGTCCCGGCTTCATGCAGCAACGCCGGTTCCAATTCCACCACCAGAACCGCGTCTGGATTCCGCAGCAGCGAGTCGTGTAACCCTCTCACGATGAAGTGGTCATAGCCTTGAGCATCGACCTTGACCAGTTTCATCGCGCCGGCCGGCAACGCCGCCAAGACCTCGTCACCGGTTTGAATTGGGACTGACTCATATTGCTCGCCAGCTTTGCGTTCCGGAACGATCTGGTTGTCTCCCCATTTGCGGGGATCGAGCCGCAGCCAACGGGTTTCTTTCCGCTCTCCCAGCGCCGATCGCTCGGCGACCACGTTGCTGATATTGTTCAGGCGGAGATTCTCGAGCAGCAGCCGATACTCGCGCGGACTCGGCTCGAACGCGAAGACCCGGCCCGCGGATCCTACGCACTCGCTGAGCACCAGTGTGTCCCAGCCGAGATTGGCGCCCACGTCGATACATACGCCGCCGCGGAGATCCAATCGGCGGAACAGCGCGACCATTTCCCGCTCCCAGGTTCGCCATAGAAACAGGCTGCCGGCGATTCCGCGGTCGCGCAGGTCAATTCGGAGGCGAAAATGATCGGCGCTGATAACTGTCCGCGGATAGAGGCGCGTGCGCAACCCAACGGTCATGTGGCGCCATATGTAGGGAAAATCCAGGGGTTCTACTCCGCTTCATCGGCCCGCTCCGCCAGCGGGAAAATCGCGGTCAACGAAGACGGACGGCGGCGAAAAGTGACCAAGCTGCGCGTGATTGTCAAACAACTGCTGACCAGAGCGTCTCGGCTTCGAGCCGCGCGCGCGACTTGAAACGCGCACGCAGCGCGTACCCCCTGCAACCTCAACGACTCAGCCATGCGCGGCCAACCTACCGGATTTCATCCGACCTGTCACACAAATCCAATTTTCGGTAGTGACAGCGGAATCATTCCGAGTCTGGCTGGCGGATTCCGGCGGCTGAAATTGAACGCAGCGTCGCCGCCGCGGCCGGGATGGTTCTCGATGAACGCACTGCCTGTCATTACCGAAAATTGGATCTGTGTGACAGGTGGGACGAAATCGAGTAGCAAGGCATCAGCGGAGACGCTGCGGGGTAGCTACGCGGTCCCAGGCCTCACTGGACCCAATCGGCTGACAATGCCGGGCTGATTTATCGCATCGTCCAGGGCCGTGCAGAGGAAAGCGTCGGAATCATAGTGATCGAGATCCTTCCTGATTTGCCGGATATTCCAGCGAAAGGTCGCGTCGCCCAAGATGCGCAGGGCATTGCGGCGGATGGACGCGGGAGTCACGCGGAGGCGGCGGCCGCGCAGGCCCGCGCCATGGAAAACGATCCTCGCCGAGTTGCCGAATTGATCCCCGTTGCGTGGATACACGAGCATCGGAACCTGCTTGACGATGCATTCGCGATACGTGCCCGCTCCACCGTGAGTAATCATTAGATCCGCACTGTCCAGAAGCTGGAGTTGGGGCAGGAAAGCGAAAGTGCGCACGTTCGGCGGCGGCGCGGGGAGCGCGGCCAGCGTTGGCTTGGTTGCGGCCGAAATCACCACGGCTATGTCCGGCAGAGCTCTGAAGGCCTCAATGATCTTGGAAAGAAACCTGACATCGCTGTCATTCTTTCCCTGCATCGTCCCGACCGACACGTAAACGAACTTCTGCCCGGCCGCCCTGGTAACGGGAGCTTGCCGCTTGACCCGCTCCAGGTCCACCGACGGGCCAATGTACTTGATACGGTTCGGAAGCGGCTGCGCGCGTGGCAGGTCCATCTCAGGGAGCCAGAGCACCCACTCCGGTATCGATCTAAAGTGAAGATCAAAGGGTAGCCAATCGACTACTCGTTGCGCGTCCAGCGGAAAATTCGTCTGTTGCGCAATTTCGGCGACCAGATGCTCGTGCATATAGACGCCCGCATACCTGGTGGCGAGTATCGCCAGGTGTCGAGTGCGGTAGCTCATGCGGCGGCCGAGCCAGGCGAGACGAACGAGCGCGCGACGCGAAAGGCCTTCGCCCGGAATCAAAGCGGAGGTGTAGGGCGGGACCATTGCGTCCGGTCTGGCTGGCGCTTTCGTGCTCAGCACGACCGCGGGCATGCCGCGCTGGAAAAAAAACGGCCCGTAGCCCAGGAGGAATGGATCGAAGATCACCAAATCCGGCCTGAAGGCGAGCAGGTTGAGGTCGATCGCCTGCTCGACCCGGCGAATCGAGTCGCGAACCTGTGGTGCTCGCCGGCGTCTCGCTATGGTCTCCTGCATCAGGACGCCAGGCACTTGGCGGAGCGCATGAAGCTCGTCCGGCCATCGGGACCAGAGGCCGTCAAGCGGGCGGAAGTTGAGTCCCTGGGACTTGACTACCGCGCCGGCGGCGAGCTCACCCCAATACTCGACCGCACAGCCAATCTTCTCCAGCCTGCGCGCGAGACCAAACGACGCGTAGAGGTGACTGGGAAACCGGTCGATGAGGAAGAGCGCTCGCCGCACGATGGTAGCTAACTGCGCCAGCGCCTCAGGAATGCTCCGGCGCGGGAACCCCATCCTCGTTGCGCGACGCAAAGTAGCTTCGCAGGTATTCGTGCAGAGCGGGCTTGTCGGAGTTCCATCGCCAGCAGCCGCTCCCGTCAAGTGCGATGTCGGTAAACGGATCGAAGCCATATTTGGCCAACTCGATATGGCGCTCACGATACCGGCGGTGAGGGTAGGCGCCATGCCAGAGATGGAAGATGCGTCCGTCGACGTAGCCGATTTTGCCCTGTACGTCGGCGTAAAAGGATCGCCCCAGGCCCGATAGTGCCCGACCGAGCGATCGTTCATTATCTGGGTAGTCACGCAGTATTCGAATTGCCCCAAGCCGGCGCAGAGGATCGCGCGATCACCTCCGCCGCCCACACGGGCGTCGTACAATCCGTGGCGCTCAAGCAAAGCCCGGGGAGCTGCCCACGCGAACCCCTGAAGGGGGCGCGATCCGTGGGGGGGTCTGACACGGCCATATCATCGGGTCTGAGTTCGCCGCGCGCGATCCTGTGTCCCGCACCAGGAAGGATCCACCTGACCGAAGACCAGCCGGACGGATCGGGAAGGGCGCCTGGCGCGAGCATCCAGATTTCGCAGAACAGATGGACCATCGAGAACTCGTCGAGGGCGGCGCGGGCGCGCTCGGCCCAGTCATCGGCGCCGAACATGATGTCGCAGTCGAGCCACGCGACGGCGTCGCAAGCGGCGGGGAGCCGGCGCAACGCCAGGTTCAGAAGGCGCTCCTTCTGCCACAGAACGTCGCCGCCGGCGAGTTGCACGAGAATGTCCGCGTCGCCGGGTTGGAGTTCGAAATGCCCGTTGAAGGACAACTCTACCGTGACGAGTGGCACCGTCAGGTGCTTCCTGAAGGTCCGGTAGTTTACCAACCGGGTCTTATAGCCAGCCGGGTTGAAATACGACGTGATCGCCCACAACATCGGAATCCGCTCGTATCGCCTCAGGACTGCTCTTTTATCCTAAACAGCGCCGGAGTGCAGAGCGCCTCACGGCTGATTTTTTCGCCCGACCCCAAGCGACGGGGGCGGGACTCGAACCCCTCACTGGGTCTCTCGCCCCACCGGATTTTAAGGTCCTCGCGTGGGTAGAGACAGCGGTGCTGGAAATGCGCTCCGCGGATCGCTGTGCGGGCAAAGTCAGCGGGCCTGAATAACAGGGCACAGAGGACTGTCAACCTGGAATCCCATTTCGTGAGCTGCAACAGCGGACGGTGCATTAGCGTAGGCCAATGAACCCTGGAGTTTTCGGCACAATGGTTCAGCTTGGTGGCCTCTCGGTTTTTGACCGGGCATCTTCAAAGTCAAACCAGCCGCTACCGCGACCCCTGACGACCCGGAGGCTTCCGTTGTCCACAAAAGTCGCATCGCCGGTCCGGGCGAAGGTTCCGCATGCGCGATCGTCCGCAAGCAGCAATGTCCTTGGTCTCCGGCCTTGCAGATCGGCCGCATAGAACGTCACAGTCCACCAGTCCAGCGCAGTTTGCCGAATCCAGGCGACAGAAGTCCGGGAAACGCAGCCGCAATCGGAAGCCACCAGATCCTGCGTGAGCCTGCGGCTCATTCGTCCCCATTGCAGACTCTGAATCGAAAGGACGAGGAGGAAAACCGCTCCGATTACGGGCAATACCTCGAGCCGGGCCGCTGGTGGCTGCGGCTGCGCCAAGGCTCCTGGCCGCAGCACCTCCCATGCGGCTGCGGTCATGAAGATCAGCGAAACCGGTGGCACCCAATATTTATATGCCGAGCACCTCATCCAGTCTGCCGGGCTGGTCGCCCATACGGCCAGCGCCAGGCCGGCGAGGCATAGCGGTACCGCCAGAAGCCTGCGGGCAAACGATCCCGCAGAAGTCAAGCAGATAAGAGCGGCGACGAAGGTGAAGCCCAGTGCAACCAGAGGCCATCCGAACACGGCCTCGCGCAGGGTCAGGACGACCGTATGTAGGCTGAGTCTCTGGCTTTCATATTTGTCGAGCGGCGCGACCGTCCTTACGAGCAATAGCGCCCCTGCCCCAGAAGCAAACCATAGAGAGGGTTTTCGCACTCGGGGCCGAACAATCGCAGATACAATCGCGACCAGCATCGTAAAAGCCAGCGGGATGGCGGCGCAGGGATGTGAAAGCGCCGCTGCGATTGATGCTATCGCCACCAGGGGGAAAGCGAGCGCGGGTCCTGCAAGCAGGACCCCGAGCAGCGCCGGCCACATCAGGGTCGCCGACAGGATGCATTCGCTAGTAAAATACAACTGCCCCGGGAGCGCGCCGATACATATTGACATGGCCGGCCAGATGAAGAGGGAAGGACGCCGCGAGCGGCAGATGAGCCAGGACGCCGCCAGGCTGAGGGCCGGAACTGACGCGTAGGTCGCGCAGTAGATCAGCCGGAACACGCGGGCGTTTTGAGTGAGCCATGTAGCGGCGAGCATCGGAATCTGGAGTGGGATATTTATGAATCGGTGGTGATGCACGACGAACTGGTGATGGTCGAGCAGCAGGAAGAAGTGAGAGGCCGCGTCAAAGGCGAGCGGTGCATCCGAAATCACGGCTATTCCCAGCCCGAGTAGTACCAGAGCAAAGAAGATCTGCACCGAACGGTTAAACGGCCTGGCAGACTGGGGCGCTGTCACCGTAGCCCTCCTCTCGAACTGACAACCACGCGAAGGCGCGCCTGCTAGATGAAGACAGGGCCGAAAATCTTTCAACCCTCGGCCCCAAGAGCACGCCAGCAAAGGGGGCAAGCCACCGCACCTCCTCCTGCTCCATCGATGAATAGCGCCGATCCCATTCCATTATCAAGAATCCCCCGTTTCGACGCTGAGCGCTCCTTAGCCCGCTTTGCTCGTCGGTGCGATTGAGCGATTGAATGGCGAAACGAGTTTGCCTTTCGGGGCCGGGATCGGCGATGGGGCCCGAGTCACCTCGCTGCGGAGAGAAATCCGCAGAATCGGCGCGAACGGGTCCGCATCGCGGTCTCTCAAGCTCGCGAAATTTGCGGGTGTGCGCGGGTTCCGGCGGTTGACAAGGGGCATTTGGAACGTACCCGCCGAGTGCGGCGGCAGATAACAAAACACTGTTATAGGATGGTATAGAAATCCCCAAGTGCACGTAAAAGCCTATCTCACCTTGGTCGTTATGGTCGCGCCGGGCATAATTTCCGGGCGTTCCCCCGAAGGTTACCGGAATCAAGTACAATTTTCCGCTGCGAAGCGGTCACCGACTGCCAGATTGTGACCGTCGCTCTGGCGACATTTCATCTAGTTTGGAGACCATCTCGCCTCGTAAGTTGCCACGGTCTTCGCTCTATCGACCTCGTTTCCGCCAAATTAAATGCCGTTCCGTTCTCAGGTAACGTTCGTTTGCCTAATCGCGCCGCAGGGCATACGTTCACCGACATTGCCGAAACGGTGCGAGGTTGCATGTAGGACAAAATCCGCTGACGCTGATGTCGACGAACTGAGCCGCCTCGAAACCGAGCCGAAAGAACGGTGCGTCACATCTGGGTAGCCCTGAGTTTTTCGTCCAAGTGGCGCTGAGACTCTGGATGGCACTTGGGGACGCCAACCTCAACGGGCTGGCTGCCCAGCAGTGGAAGCAGGACATGCTCGATGCCCTTCTCTAACTCCGGATCAGCCTTCGTCGGCCGTGCTCATGAACGGCATCAGCTCGGCGGTGCCTTGGCTGATGCCTCCAAGCATGGCGGCAGGGTCATACTCCTGAGCGGGGAGCCGGGGGTCGGCAAGACGCGGCTTGCCCAAGAGCTTGCGGATCAAGCGAGCGCCGAGGGGCTCGAGTTTTGTGGGCTCGAGGCTCGGAAGCCGGAACTGCGATGCCCTACTGGCCGTGGATCCAGCTTCTGCGCGGCGCGATTCAAGCGGAAAGTACCGGAACTGCCCGCCTGCAAGCTAACCCTGAGCTCGATCGGTTAGTCGCTCTGCTTCCTGAAATCCAACCGTCGGCATCGTATGCCGCCAGCCGCAGTGCGCGCGCCCTGCGAATCTCGCAAACCGCGTTCGCGCCCGAGGCGTCCGGGAACGCACGGTTCCGGCTATTCGGTTCAGTAGCAGACTTTCTCAAACAGCTTTCCAAGACGGCTCTGCTAGTGGTGGTGATCGATGACCTGCACGCGGCAGATCCCGACTCTCTGATGCTGTTAGGCTTCGTCGCGAGCGAGCTGCGGCAAAGCAAGATTCTGGTCGTCGCGACTCATCGCGAAGTTGAAGTCAGGCTCTCCACAGAAAGTGACGCGATGCTGGACGAGATCGGCCGTGGAGGCACTGTCGTCAGGCTTACCGGCCTTTCCAAGGAGGAGACGGCCGAATTGGCCCGACAAACGATCGGGCGCGCGGTCGACGAGGTCCAGGCTTCCTCACTCCACCGCGCCACCGGGGGCAATCCCTTTTTGCTGAACGAAACTATCCAGCTCATGCGCGAGGAATCGAGCGGCTTGGGCGGCGGGATAGAGAGCTACAAGTTCGTCGTGCCAGAGGGCGTTCGTGCACTTCTGCGCCGGCGCCTCGCCCGCATCTCAGACACAACCAGGAGAGTTCTCGAGGTTGCCTCGGTGATGACAGGTGATTGCGACCTTGCGTTGATCGCACGCGTCTCTGAATTGGCCGAGGCCACAGTTGCCGAATCAATGCGTGAAGCCGCGACCCACGGCCTTATGACAAAGGTTCCGGGCCGGCCGGAAAGATGCCGTTTCAATCATGGGCTGACCGCGGAATGCCTGATTGCAGACGTGTCTCACGCGCGGCTCGCTCAGCTTCACAAGACAATCGGCGAAACCATCGAAGAACTTTATGGTGGCGATTTCGACCCGCAACTGGAGAATCTGGCTTTTCATTTTTCGCGCGCGCTCCCGCTCGGGACGGCATCGAAAGCCGTTGACTACACGGTCCGTGCCGCCGACTACGCCTTGAGCAGAACGGCTTATGGCGATGCGGCCAAGCTTTACAAGCTTGCCCTCGACATCCTCGCGAAAGGACCAGGGTCGGACCCAAAGGAGCGCTGCGAACTGTTGGTCGCGCTCGGCGGAGCGGAAATAAGGGCAGGTAGCCGCGAGGAGGCACGCCTGATTTTCCAGCAGGCTGGCGAGACTCGCTCGAATGCTGGGCGATCGCGATCTGCTAGCACAATCGGCGCTGGAATGTGGCGTCTGGCCACATATTATTGGCAAAGCTCGGCGAGGATTTGTCGAACTGGTGGACGATGCGCTGAATGCGATCGGAGATTCCAACCTCGCCCTTCGGGCGATGCTTCTGGCCCGTCGCGCCGTTGAGACCAACTGGCTGGAGCAAAGGGAACGCGTGATCGCCTTGGCGACCGAGGCCGTGGGGGTAGCGCGGCGCAGCGGCGATGCGGGTGCGCTGGTGGTGGCGCTGTGGACCCGGCACGCGGTGCTGTGGGGCCCTGACTCGCTAGAGCAAAGGCTTGCTGCCGCTACCGAAATGATGGCGCTGGCGGAATCGGCTGGCGATTGGGATTGGCTGGCGAATGCGCGCGAGCTGCGCGCAGCTTCCTTACTCGAAGCTGGAGAGATGGCTGCGATCGACGCTGAAATTGAAGCCTGCACCAGTGTTGCGGAGAAGACTGGATACTCCTGGGGCATCATTGAGAGACTTAGCGCGATGCGCGCACTTTTGCGCGGCGATTTGGGGTATGCGGAAAAGCAGATCCAGCAGGTTCTCTCGATCGGACAGCGGCGGCGTGACCAGACACTGTTGATCACCTATACCGGCCAGTTTGCTCAATTGCGATGGGAGCAGGGCCGGGCAGAGGAATTGGAAGGTCTGCTTAGAGGGCCCTACCAGGAGATCCCCTTGTTTTCCGCGGCGCGAATCGGGGTCGCGATCTTCTACGCACGAGCTGGGCGGCTCTCCGAAGCAGCGGTCGAATTGGAGTTCCTGGCAAAAGATCAGTTCGCTTCGATTGTCCGTGACCACAATTGGCTCGGCATTGTCGCCCAGATTTCCGAAGTTTGCTCCATTCTGGGCGACACCGCTCGAGCTGCAAAGCTCTACGAATTGTTGTCTCCGTACGTCGGTCGGAGCGTGACTCTCGGATGGGGAGATTTGTACCTTGGTCCGGTTACCCACTACCTGGGCCTGCTTGGCACCACGCGCAAGCAATTGGACCGTGCGCAGGCCCATTTCGAGGCCGCTATTCGCTTCAACCTGAGGATGGGCGCGAAGCCTTGCCTGGCGCGAACGCAAGCCGCATACGCTGAGATGCTGCTGTTGCGCGGCGAGGTGGGCGATCACGACAAGGCGATTGAGTTGACCGAAGCGGCGTTAGTGGCAGCTCGCGCGATCGGAATGAACGGGCTGGTTGAGAAGGCGGAGGCCTTGAAGCAGCGCGCGTCGGCGCCGGTCCCGTCGCGGCGGAAACACGCGGCGGAATCGGCGGTGGCGCCGCAGGCGATATTCCGCCAGGAGGGTGATTTCTGGACGATCGGCTTCGGCGGCCAAGCCACGAGTATCAAAGACGTGAAGGGGATGGCATATGTCGCGATTCTCCTGCGCCATCCTGGGCAGGAGGTCCACGCGGTCGATATTGCCGGCGCGGGCGACACCGGAGATTGCAACGGCGCGGGGCGCATCAGCGCGATGAGCGATCGACAGCGGAATGAGCTGGGCCTCAGCGTCGGGGGCCTAGGCGACGCCGGCGAGATGCTCGACGCGGAGGCTAAGGCGCAATATCGGGCGCGCATCAAGCAATTGCGGGAGGAGATGGAAGATGCGAAGGAACTCGGCAAGGAGGAACGGGTGGCCGAAATTGAGGAAGAGATGGAGGCTATCTGCAGCGAGCTTGCACGCGCAGTGGGGCTGCACGGGCGCGATCGCCGTGCGGCTTCAATCAGCGACCGGGTCCGAGTCAACGTCACCCGCGCAATCAAACGTGCTATCGGACGGATCGCGGACAAGAATCCGCCGCTCGGACGGATGCTGACATCGGCGATCAAGACCGGAACTTTCTGTTGTTACCTGCACGACCCGGCGCAGCCAATCAACTGGGAGTTTTGAATCCCCCCTTTCTCGCTGCGCAAGTAGCCTTCGCCCCTCCTTACAAGCCTTCCGCTCTTCCACAACTTTAGTTTTCGGATGGTCAGAGGTGTTTACCACCTCCGGACACAATCCTCTCGGAGTGGGTCTGCCCAGCTTTAACGGCGTTCCGTCGCCATGAACAGTTCGTTCATCGGGTGGCCCGTGAGGAACGACTGGTTCGATCTCCTGTTCGTTTCGTTCCGCGCCGTGGAACGCCCTCCTTTCAGACATCGACAGGAGGGAAACAAAGCGGTCCGCGACTGACTCTGGCGATCACTGTCCCTGAAGCATCGCAGAAATTGTTGGGAGCTTTCCCTGAGCACCCGCGGGGACGAAGGCGTGCGGCTCCAGAAGGAGCCGCTGGTGATCGAGTTCGCGAGCCCGCTGTGGGTACCCGGCACTGTGATACGTCGCGCCGTCGGTTTCTGCGCTGCCCCATCGCCGCACGCGAGCGGATGAGCAGACAAGCGGGACCGGTGTCCCCCGATCAATTGGTCGGCCGAAGAGGCGGCTTCCAGTGTCCCCTCCGAGGGGGAAGTTCGAATGAAGAAGAGCGCGCTCGTCACGATGGTGAAATGGCTGGAGATCTGGTCTGAGGACTGCGCCACTCTGTCGTCGTTCCTCAACCAGTTCGGTCCGATGAAGGGCCGCTTCAAGGAGGCGCTGCTGCTGCCGCGAACCTCGGAACCGGCCGAGATCTCCTTGGCACGCGCCGCGATCCTGCTCGACAATATGGCCGGCAACAACGCGCAAGTTGCCTGTTTTCTCGGTGCTCAACCTACCGATCCGGAGCCACAGGAGTTCGGAGATTACGACCTGCTTAGGCTGATCACTCATTGGCAGGCGCTGGTAGCCGGCGTATTCACCGGGATGCTGCGGCTCTACGGAGTACGCCCCGTTCGTGGTCATCTCAGCGCTCAACTGGAGGTGCTAGACGAAAACGAACTGTGCGCGGAGATTGTCCGCTGGCTCGAAAAGAGCGCGACCGATGCCGTCGAGTTCGCCAGAACACAGGGGATCAGTTTTGCGCCGGTGCCGGCGTCTATGGGCTCCGCATCGTCGACGCATCAATCACTCGTTAGTCTGGAGCGTGCGATTCGCAGACTGACAACGGACTGCATGCAAATCGCCGCGCTACTACCCTACCACCGCGTGTTCCACATGAAGAGCGACATAGAGCCAGGCGATGAGGTTTCCGAGGGCGAGTATCCCGACGCCAAAGAACCCGTCATAGAGGCTCCTCCCGACGGTCGGTGATTTTCAAGCGTGGCCGGCATCCCGCCGGCCACTTCTTCTGGCGAGAAGGCGAGGTTCACCACGACCCGTCGGATTCGAACCGACGACCTGCTGATTACGAATCAGTAACACTCCGCAAAGGTGGGCTGTTTAGCGGGATCAGGCGGGATTAGGTGGGATGTAATGGGATCAACGCGTGCCGGAACCATCCCCAAAAGAATCCGCCGGTATTAATTTCCGAACTTCTTGACGGCAGCTCCCGACATCGCTTCGCCGCCCTATTCCTTTGCGAAGCAGACCGCCTCGAGATTGTGGCCGTCGGGATCGAGCACGAAAGCCCCGTAATAGGTACGGCTGTACTGCGGACGCGGGGCCTGAGGCGCTGTGGTAGCGGACCGCTGGCCTTGATCGCCTACATTTAGGGTTCCATGATCAGCCGTTTGCCCAGGTGGAATCCTACAAACATGAACGCGACGAACACCAGGACCGGCGGGGCGGCCGTGACCAGTGAGACCAAGGCGGGGCCGGGGCAATAGCCTGATAGTCCCCATCCGACTCCGAACAGGGTTGCGCCCAGCAATAGCGGCGCGTCGAGGTGTTTTTTCAGTGGGAGAACGAACCGGGCTGCGAAGATCGGAGCTGGACGCTCGAGGATCAGGGGAAACAGCAGGAACGTTACCGCGACTGCGCCGCCCATCACGAACGCCAGGCTCGGATCCCATCGGCCTGTCACGTCCAGGAAACCGATGATCCTGGCCGGCTGGGTCATGCCGCCAATCCCCAGGCCGAGCGCGAACATCACTCCGGCGGCAAACGCGATGAGCAGCGTCATCGCCAGGCGTTCCGAAGCAGGTGGTCAAACAGGTAGACCGTGATGACTCCGGCCGCCATAAACGTGACGGTAGCGGCCAGCGAGCGCGCCGAGCGCCGAGCCAGGCCGCATACGCCGTGACCGCTGGTACATCCTCTGCCGATTCGCGTACCCAAGCCTACCAGCAGGCCGGCGATCGCGAGCACGGGAAGCGAGCGCGGCGGCGGACTGAAAGCGCCGGGATACGCGAACGCCAGCAGCACGCCGCCGGTCAGCAGGCCGAGGAAGAAAGCGAAGCGCCAGCGCGCATCTGCGTCCCACGGCGGAAGCAGTCCGGCGGCAATATTGCTGATGCCGGCGATGCGGCCGTTCAGGAGCAGCAGGCCGCTCGCCGCGCTGCCAATCAGGATGCCGCCGAATAGCGGCGCGACAATCGAAGTAGATTGCATAGCTCGACGAAAGTCTGCCACGGCGCGCGAACTATTTCCGCAGTGCGCGGCGGACGGCGCGCTCCAAGACGTCGATTTCGTCGTGGGTGTTGTACAGCGCGAGCGAGGGCCGCACGGTGCCGTCAGTCCGAAGCGATCCATCGTCGGCTGGGCGCAATGATGGCCGGCGCGCACCGCGATACCGTCCTGGTCGAGGATGCTGCCCATCTCTTCGAGCGTGATGTCGTCGGTGATGAAGGACACCACGCCGGCCTTCTCGGGCGCCGTTCCGATCAGGCGCACTCCCGGAATCCGGCTCAGTGCCTCGGTGGCGTACGCCAGCAGCTCGCGCTCATGCCGCGCCACGTTCTCCATCCCGATCCGCTCAAGATAGTCCACCGCCGCGCCCAGACCGACCGCCGGACCGAGCGCTGCGGTGCCAGCTTCGAAGCGCGCGGGCGGGTCGGCGAAGGTGCTGTTCTCGAAGGTCACGCGCTGAATCATGTTGCCGCCGCCCTGCCAAGGCGGCATCTCGTCGAGCAGCGCCTTCTTGCCGTACAGCACGCCGACGCCGCTGGGACCGAACATCTTGTGGCCGGAGAAAACGTAGAAGTCCGCGTCGAGCTCCTGCACGTTGACCGGAAAATGCGAGACCGCCTGCGCGCCATCGATAAGCACGCGCGCGCCCCACCGATGCGCCGACTGGATCATCTCGCGGACCGGCAGGATCGTGCCGAGCGCGTTCGAGACGTGGGTCAGGGCGACGATCCGCGTGCGCGGGCCCAACAAGTTCCTCGAAGTCGCTCAGCAGGACCTCGCCGCGATCGGTCACCGGTACCACCCGGATGACCGCGCCGACCTGCTTCGACCAGGAATTGCCAGGGAACGATGTTGGAATGGTGCTCGAGCGTCGTGAGGACGATCTCGTCGCCCTTGCCGAGGAATTTGCGCCCGCAGCTGGCGCGACCAGGTTGATCGCTTCGGTGGTGCCGCGCACGAAGACGATTTCCTCCGGCGAGGCCGCGCCGATAAAACGCTGCAGCTTTCTCACGCGCGCCTTCGTACGCGTCGGTCGAGCGCGCCGCGAGCTGTGCGCAGCGCGATGCACATTCGAGTACTCATGCTCGTAGTAGTGAACAAGCCGATCGATGACCGCGTGCGGCTTCTGGGTGGTGGCGGCGTTGTCGAGCCAGACCAGAGGACGGCCGTGAACGCGCTCCTGCGAGGATCGGGAAGTCGCGCCGGATGTCGCGCACGTCGAAGGTGCGGCGATAGAAGGCCGGAGCCGGCGGGGTGGATCCCGACGGAGCGGGGACAGTCGCCAGGGTCGGGGTCAGAAAGTAGTACCCGGGCGGCTCGCCGGCGATGGCGACCGTGAGGCCAAGTTGTCGTCGAACAGGCGCGGCAGCGCGCCGTCCATTCCGTCGGCGCTGAAGGACGGCACACTCAACGGCGGGATCGCCTCGGTGGCGCCGGGGATCGCAGTTGCGGGGATCGCGGCTCCGGCGGCTGGAATCGGAACGCCGGCGGGCGGCGCATTCAGGGACGGGGCCGCTCCGGCTGTTGCGGGGATTGCAACTCCCGGGATCGCGCTTCGCAGGGCGGGAATCGGCGCCGCTGACGCCGCGGGAAGCACCTTGAGCATCTCCCCGGCGATCCGATCGAGCGTCGCGTCGTCGATCGAGGCTCAAGGGACTGGCCGTATCGCCGCTCGACGCAAGTGGGGCCGGCGTCGCGGTCGAAGCCGAAGTGCGGTCGCTGGAGACCGCGCGCATCGGGATCACTCGTCGTCATGATAGTTGCCTACCTCGACGTTCTCGAGAATTCCGAGCGCATCCTCGGTCAGGACCGCGGCGGAAAAATAGAGCGTGACCAGGTACGACGCGGTCGAATATTGTCGATGCCCATGAAGCGAACCGACAGACCGGGCAATTGCTCGCCCGGAAGCCCGGTCTGATGCAGGCCAACGACGCCCTGTTTCTGCTCGCCGACGCGCATCAGCAGGATGCTCGGTCAGGCCGGAACCTCGGTGTCGCGATTGGCACGTGCGGCACGCGTCCGAGCGTTGACCGGCAACTTGTCCGACGGGACGAGCGGAACGCCGCGCCAGGTGACGAACGGCGAGCCGAACATCTGCACGGTCGGAGGCGGAACGCCGCGCCGAGTGCATTCGCGCCCGAAAGCGGCGATCGCCCGCGGATGAGCAAGGAAGAACGCGGGCTCCTTCCAGACGTGCGCCAGCAAATCGTCCAGGTCGTCGGGAGTCGGCGGGCCGGAGCGGGTCCGAATGCGCATCGAAGGCGCGGCGGCGATAGAGCAGGCCGTGCTCGGGGTCGTTGAGAATTTCGGACTTCCTCGCGCTCTTTGATCCCCTGGATCGTCAGGCGAAGCTGCTCGCGCAGTTGATCGTAGACGTTGTTGTAGAGGTCGGTGATGCGGGTATGCAGGCGGATGACGGTCTGGATGGTCTGGAGCTGATACTGGCGCGGGATTTCGTCGTAGTCGACGAAGGTGCGCTGCAACTCGGGCTCTTCGCCGACGTTGTAGGACGCGATATCGATTCCGGCTTCGCCGGATTCGTTCTGCTTGGCGGGCGACTCTTCGCGCTGGCGGACCAGCGCATCGAAGTTGGCGCGCAGCTCGGGCGAAGAATCGAGCAAGGCGCGGAAGCGCGCGCGGTCCAGCGTCAGGAACACGCTCGGGGTCAGCGTCTGCGCGGTGGTCGTATGGCGCCAGTCATTGAGCAGCGCGGTTTCGCCGAAGAAGTCGCCGTCGCCATAGAGCGCGAGACGCAGCTTTTCGCCGTGCGCGTCGGTGGTCGCAATTTCGACCTTGCCTTTGACGATGATGTAGAACTTCTCGCCCGCATCGCCTTCCTTGTAAAGATCCTCGTCCGCGCCGCGGCGTTCTTCGACCAGCGATCCCGCGATAGCGCCGAGCAGAGGCTCGTCGGCGGTGCGCAGCAGGGACAGGCCGCGCAACGCGTTGGCGTCGACGCGCGGCTTTGTCATCGACGAGAGTGGTCGCGATGCGATCGCTCTGGCGCAGAACGATTCGGCGGCGGTTCACCTGGTAAACGCCGCCCTGGATGTTCAACCACGGCAACAGATGCAGCAGCCAGCGCGGCGACTCCGCCAGCATCTGCGGAACGGTGAGAGTCGGATTGGATAGCGTGCGAGCGGCGCGGACGCTGAGCGTGTGTGCTGACCAGCGGACGCTGCGGATCGCACTTCTGCCATCGAAGACTCTCCTTGCAATTCAGAAATAGTAAGCTGCGCCCGCTGACCAAGGAGCCATTGATCGGCGTCAAACATCGGGAGCTGAGCGAGGTTGCTCTCACACCGAAATCGAGATTACGACGCGTGTCCAGTCGGAAAGCTAACCGATGTACAGTCGAACCCCAATGGCTAGCGGACCACCGAGTCACTTCGACGGAGCTGAGCCCGTAGCTCGACCCCATACGTGGAACGCTTCAAGAGCATACCTGCAATGCTGTCGCTTGTCACTCAAATGAGGCTTATTTTTTGGAAATGAGCATTCATTTGTTATTCCCAGTCCGGTCGGAATTGAACTGGTCTACTCCAACGTATATAGAGCTAATCGGCCATTGCGCGTGGCGAATGTTCGATCATGACGCCAGGATATCGATTAACCTGCAAATTATGCGAGCGGGAAGGATCTCGGATTCGATCGGGAATCACTCAGATTCCGCCGCCGTCGTCGAATGCCTCGCTGCGCGCCAGCGCCTGGGTGACATGGCTGCCGGGCGGGACGTCGCGCGTGAGCCACACGTTGCCGCCGATCGTCGAGCCGCGCCCGATCGTCACGCGGCCCAGGATCGTCGCGCCGGCATAGATCACGACGTCGTCTTCGACGATCGGATGGCGCGCGTTGCCCTTGACCAGCGCGCCGTCCTCGCCGACCGGGAAGCGTCTTCGCGCCCAGCGTCACCGCCTGATAGAGCCGCACCCGCTCGCCGATGCTGCGCCGTCTCGCCGATGACGACGCCGGTGCCGTGATCGATGAAGAAGCTGCCGCCGATCTGGCGCCCGGATGGATGTCGATGCCGGTCGCCGAATGCGCGAGCTCGGCGATGATGCGCGCGAGCAGCGGCACGCCCAGCAGATAGCAGCTCGTGCGCGAGCCGATGATGCGTGATCGCCGTGATGCCCGGATAGCAGAAGCGCACCTCCTCGATGCTCTTGGCGGCCGGGTCGCCCTGGTAGGCGGCGTGAATGTCGCTCTCCGAGCAGCGCGCGCACTGGGGCAGGCGCGCCGGCGAAATCGCGGGTCATCTCGAAACGCCGCGCTCGCGCGCTGATCGGCGTCGCCGTCGCGTGTCGCAGGCGAATTGCAGCTCGCGCTCGATCTGCTTGAGAGCGAGCGCAGCGTCGCATCAAGCTTGTGGCCGACGAAGTAATCGATGCCTTCGTCGGTCAGATCGGGCAGCCCGAAGTGGGTCGGAAAGAGCACCGCGAAGAATCCGTCGATGATGTCCGCGCAGCGCCTCGCGCGACGGGCATCTCGTGTCGCGCCTTGCGCTTGCGGCCCTGACGCGATCCGCGCGCGCGCGCAACTCGGCGACGATGCGATCGAGGTCCCAATGCGCGCGCCGGCGCCGTTGACGCGCCGTTCGTCGTCGCCGACTTCATGCGCGAGGCCTCTTGGCGTCGAACGACGCCCTCGAACAGCGTCGTGCTCAGGTAGCGCTCGCCGGAGTCGGGCAGGATCGCGACGATCGTCTTGCCGGCATTCTCGCGGGCGCTTGGCGATGCGCGCGGCGACCGCGACGGCGGCGCCGGAAGAGATGCCCGACAGGATACCTTCCTCGCGCGTGAGCCGCCGCGCATAGTGGATCGCCTCCTCGTTGGTGACCTGCTCGATCTCGTCGACCAGTCGAGAGATCGAGATTTCGGGCACGAATCCCGCGCCGATGCCCTGAATCTTGTGCGCGCGACGGCTTCAGCGGTTGGCCCGCGCGCTGCTGCGTGAGAACCGGGCTCGCGGCCGGCTCGACCGCGACCGAAATGATCTTCTTTGCCCTTGGTGTTCTTGATGTAGCGCGAGACGCCGGTGATGGTGCCGCCGGTGCCCACGCCCGAGACGAAGATGTCGATGGCGCCCTCGGTGTCGTTCCAGATTTCCGGGCCGGTGGTGGTTTCATGAATCGCGGGATTGGCGGGATTCTTGAACTGCTGCAGCAGGACGTAATGTTCGGGCGCCGAGGCGACGATTTCCTCGGCCTTCGCGATCGCGCCGCTCATCCCGCGCGCGCCCTCGGTCAGTACCAGCTTCGCGCCATAAGCGATCAGCAACTTGCGCCGCTCCATGCTCATGGTGTCGGGCATCGTGAGGGTCAGCGGAATGTTGCGCGCCGCCGCGACGAACGCCAGCGCGATGCCAGTGTTGCCGCTGGTCGGCTCGACGAGTTCTTTGCCGGGACCGAGCAAGCCCGCGCTTCTCGGCGTCCCACACCATCGCGGCGCCGATGCGGCATTTGACGGAGTAGGCGGGATTGCGCCCCTCGATTTTGCCAGCACCGTCGCCGGCGCGCCATCGATCACGCGATTGAGCCGCACCAGCGGCGTGTGTCCGATCGATTGCGAATTGTCTTCGTACCAACCTGACATGAGGGCATCCTCCGATTAGCGGTCGCTCCTCTCAGAAGGAACCGCGATATTCACGAACTCGACTGCGACCGAAAACGGTCGGCTAGTTCCTGTAGAAGATTTACATTTACCCCATCGATTGACTGGATAATTTAGACTTTCCATCATTCTTGGTCAAGCTCAGTGGTCTTTTGCAGCTTGACTACCGTCCGAAGATCAGCTTAATAGTCGAGAACTTCAATCGATTTTATGGTGTTATTGAAAGGACGCAAACTCAGGCAATGCGCGGCGCAGCTATCAAAGTCATCACTTTATGGACGGTACTGGCCGTGACCGGGGTAGTGATCGCAGCGTGGGCAGTATCACCGGAGCCATGGCCTCGGCTCACCTGGGCTTCAGCCTCCAGTGGCAATTGACCCCGCACGACTTCGCCTTCGCGGTCGCGATGCGCGGCGATGAGCCGTATGCGGGTTGGCAACTTCGGAATCCTCCGTGGCATGCCGGCCGGCCGGGACCGAAACCGGGCGAGAGAAACTCCGGCTTGGGAGCAGGTTGCGGATACCGGTGGCGAGGCACTGCTGGGAATCGGCTTTTCACCCGATGGAGCGGGCGTTGCAGCCGGTCAGCTGGGGCTGATGCTCGGGGCCACCACGGATAGCGACAATTGGCAGCCGATCGAGTCGGCTGAGCGACGCAGACTCTTCGCGGTCGCCGCCAGCGAGAAGGGCGCATTCCTCGTCGCAGGCGAATTGGGCACGTTGCTGTACCGTGCCCCCGGCGCTGCGCAATTCGTGACGGTCAAGACCGCCTGGAAAGGCTTCGACGCGCCGAACTTTTCCGACGTCACATTTGCATCGCCCGATACCGCGATAATATGGGCGAGGCCGGCCAGATTGTCACGGTCACCAACGGCGTGATCAATGCCGCGCTCGAGACGGGCCCGGAATCGCTATATGGAATCGCGCGCTGCGGCGACGGGCTATACGCAGTCGGGCAGGAGGGCATAGTCGAAGTCAAACTCATGCGCGGCAGCTGGCGGGCGTCGCGAGTGCCCGGCGCACCTGACCTTTACGGCCTCGCCTGCATCCAGAACGCAAGCCTGGCCGCAGTCGGTGCAGGCTCGTTCTATCTGACTAACGGTCTCGGCAACCAGCTCTCATGGCGTCAAGTGACTCCGCGCGCAGTTCAAGTGCCGTGGTTTTCAGGCGTGACCGCCCGGTCTGCCGATCCTGCGTTGCTTCTGAGTGGACCAGGTAGACTCTGGGAGGCCCGGCTCTCCGATGGCGAGTAGCTCGGCAGGCCGTACCGCGAGCCGTACAGATGGACCGGCCGTCTTTCTCATCCGCTATCGCTGGATATACCTCGGCTTATGCATTGCACTATCGGTCTTCATGGCCATGGGCGTGACGCGAATATCAATTGCCAGCTCATTCAGCGAGCTGCTGCCTATCAACAATCCGATAGTTGATGTATTCCAACGCTATCCCAACTTCAGTGCACCGATAACCGTTGAACTTCTGGTCAAGGTTGCCCGCGGCACGATCTACAATCCGCAGACCCTGGCCACCATCTTTCATCTGACCCGCGACGTCGATCTGCTTCCCGGCGTCGACCACGATGAAGTCATTTCGATCGCCACCACCAAGGCCCAGGTCGTTCGCGCGGTTCCGGGCGGAGTCTTCTGGCGTCCGTGATGGGCGATACGCCGCCCACGACCCAGCCGGAGGCGGACGAGATTCAGCAGCGCGCGCGCAACGCGGGCGGCGTGATGGGATTTCTGGCCTCCCGGGACGGGCGCGCCGCGCTGATCCAGGCCAGCTTCCACGAGCCGGGGCTCGATTACGAGCAGGTCTTCAACCAGGTTCACGCGCTATGCGCGAAATATCGGGACGCCAATACGCAGATCTATCCGGCCGGCTTCGTGATGCTGATGGGCTGGATCTACCAGTACAGCAAACAGGCGCTGGAGATTCTGCTAGTCGCGTTCGGACTTATCGCGCTGGCGCACTTTGACTACATGCGCAGTTGGGCGGGTTCCTTTACGCCGCTTATCGCCGGAGCACTCTCGGTGGTGTGGGGCGTGGGCGCCGGCGGTTGGATGGGGATCAACCTCGACCCGCTTCCGATCTTCGTCCCGGTACTGCTGTTGGCGCGCGGACTGAGCCATTCGGTCCAGATGACCCGCCGGTATTTCGAACGACTGTACGAAACCAACGATCGGCAGACTGCCGCGGCACAAGCGCTCGGCTCGATGTTCTCACCGGCCGTGCTCGGGATCGCCTGCGATGCGGTCGGACTATATCTCCTCTATCTGTGCCGATCCCGGTCGTCCGCCAGCTCGGCGTGTTCTGCGGAACCTGGTCGCTGCTGCTGATTCCCACGGTAGTCCTGCTCACTCCGGTCCTGCTCGCGGTTTTGCCGCCGCCCAACAATGTGGAGCGTTTCATTACGCGTTCCGAATCAACCATGAGCATGCTCGTAATCACGCCGCTCCAACAAGTCTTTGTGAGGATCGTCCAGGCCGGGTGCGCTGGGCCGCGCTGGCCGCGATCGTGGTCCTTGCGGTGGTGACGTTCGCCGCCTCGATCCAGCGGGAGGTGGGTAACGTCGAAGCCGGCAGCTCGCTCCTGTGGCCGCATAACGAGTTCAACGTCGCGATGCGCGAGATCAACCGCGAACCTCGCAGGAACCACCGTCCTGAACGTGGTCTGGCATGGCAAGAAGATGCATGCGCTGGCTACCCCCGAGGCTTACACCTCGATGCAGGAATTCCAGCGCCGGATCGAGAGTGTGCACGGCGCCGTCGCGACCTTTTCATTCGCCGATTTTCTCTCGCCGACCAACATGATCCTCGGCGGCGGCTATCCCAAGTGGTGGCCGGTCGATCCGGTCAACCCGCTGGTGGGGCGGACCGCACTTCAGTCCCTCAACGGCCGCAACGTCAAGGACGTGGCTTTTTGGGCCGACTACACGCTCACCAACGGCGCCGTGACGCTCTGGTACAAGGATCTAAAGGCCAGCACCGTAGCCGCGGCGATGGCTGCGGCCCGCACCGCCCTGATTCCGATCGCGGACCGCCATCCGGACGTCTACACGGTGAGCTCGCCGCCGGCCCGGTGGCGGCGCAGTATGCGATCGACCAGGCGGTTGCGCGCGCCCATCTGGCAACCCTGGTCCGGCTGCTCGCCGCGGTCTTCGTCCTCGCGGCGCTCACTTACTATTCTCTGAGCGCGCCGCTGATACTTATCCTGCCGCTGCTGCTCGCGCAGTTTACTACCGACACGATTATGTACCTGCGCGGAGTTGGACTCGATATCAATACTCTGCCGGTAGTCGCGGTGGGAGTCGGCGTAGGTATCGACTATGGAATCTACATGTTGTCGCGGATGTGCGAGGAATATCGAGATGGGAATTTCGACGCGGCCATCGAGCGCTCAATTATGACAGTCAGAGAAAGTACTTTGTTCGTCGCTTTTACAATGGTGATTGCAGTATTGCCCTGGTACTTCCTGTGTAATCTGCGTTTTTTGGCCGAGATGGGCCTCATGCTCGCGCTGGTGATGGCTTTCAACGCGATCCTCGCCATGTCGGCGCTGCCCGTCGAAGTAGCGGTGCTCAAACCCCGATTTATGGCAAGGGCATAAGATCGCGCCCACTAAAATTAGTCGTCAATTCACGCGAATCATAGCGAGGAATGCGGAGCGATTAGGCGTGAACATTAACGATCGATTTGTTCCGGCAGCCAAGGTGCTGATTGTTCTGGCGACTGTTACCCTGTCGCTCGGTATTCTCCAGATCGCAGGTTTCGAAGCCCGCGTGCAGAAGACCTGCCTGGCGGCGCAAATATCGAGCTCAATTCCCTGGTGAGCCAGGAAGTCGCGTTCTCTACCGCCACCAAGCCCGACCCTTTCAATCTGGACAGCCTAAACACCGACCACAACACGCTTAATTTCGTTTTCCTCAAGGGCAGAGTCGTCGTTCACTTTGTCGCTGGGCCGGGATCAGGCGGCAGCGCTGGGTTTTGACGATATCCGGCTGTTCGGGCACGGCCGCTTTTACGCGGATACGGCGCCTTTTTTCGACAAAAACCTGAACTACGTCAACATGTTCACGCCGGACCTCAAGTACCGGGCAATGGTTGGGGGGCGCAGACCACGAGCAGCAGCGAGTATGAGTCCGATTTGGTGGAGGGCTATGTCAGACCTTCACCGGGGGCCATTGTGGCTGCGGGTGGGAAAGCAAGCGATCGAGTATGGCGGCGGGCTTCTCACGCGCGCGACCAATGACATCAACTCGCTGGATTACCGCCGCAATCTGTTCTTTGACAACCTCCTGACGGAATGGGCAGACCAACTGATCGCCCAATGGACGGCCAAGGTCAACTATTCCCTCGATCTCCCGATGGAGGGTTTCTCGAACAGCTCGGTGACCGCCTGGATCAGTCCTGACGTTCAACCGGACATTTTCCCGCGGCCGGAACCTGGTACAACGTCTTCCCCTCATTCGTCAAGCTGGATGATAGTGACAATATCGCCAGCGCCCGTCGTAAGTTGGCGTGGGGCGGCTCGATCCAGACCAACTACGAGGGCCTGGATATGACGGCGCTGTATTACAGCACTCCCGAGCATCAGGGCCAGTTTTACGCCAAGGAGTGCAGCGGGCCATACACCACGATTAGTACCGCCAGCACTTTCTCGGGCCCGGGTTGCATCGCTGGCACTCCCTTCATCTACAATCCCAAGGCCGGCGCGCCGTTCTTTGCCAACGCGCTGACCTTCAAGCAACTGATACCCTACTTTATCAACGGTACGCTCCCCGGCGAATCCGGCTGTGGCGGTAGCGGCCAAAGGAGAAACCGGCTCAACCTGCCCGCGGCGGAAAAAGCCTTCATCCGGGAGTTTCCGGGGCTCGATTTTGTGAACTGCTTCGGATGCCAGGCCGACAACAATCTGCTCGCCATCGGATTGAACAATCCTGATATGCAGTTGAATGTCGATCGGCATTTCCCCCCGGGAGAACGTCTTCGCGGGGCTGCTGTCTTACTCAGTCAATAGCGTCGAGGACTATCCGGGCTCTTTCCTGATCAATGGCGACCAGTTGCGGCTCAACGTCGACTATAAGCCCAACTTTGCGTATACCGATGCGATCGCCAGCCCCAACGGCATACGCCAGGGAAACCTGGATATCGTGGCCGAGGTGGAGCACTGGGCGCGCTTTACCCCGCGCCTTCAAAGCACCTATCTGGTGTTCGAGTATTGGTATTCGAGCGCCTCCGACTTTTTCGAACATAACCTTTCAGAGGAAGGGCTGGGCGGCGGCTGGCATTTGCTTGCATTCGCGTTCCAGCAGCCGTTCTTTAACAGCCGACTCACGTATACAGGGATTTTTGTTCTAGATATGGTCAATTTCGGGGTTGGCGCGCCGGGATGGCTGCACGAGTCGGTGCTGGCGTACAAACCTACCTCGAATCTTCAGTTCCAGTTCACGTACAACTACGGCTCGGGCAACGCTACAGACGCGTTCGGCCCAATCTCGACCATGGACGACGCGATTCTGGGAGTTACCTATCGTTTTTAAATCCGACACGGTCACCTCGAGAGAGCATCACGGGTAGCTTGACGGTGGTGATCGCGACGACCGCTGCGAAGGAGGCCTACATTGCATCTTCTGAAGTACACACACGGATGGACCCGCCGGCATTTCATGGGGCAGGTGGCCAAGGGCATCGTCGCTGCGGGCGTGCTGGCGCCGCTGTTCGACGTGATGGCCAATCATGGTGAGATTGCGCGCGCATATCCCGACGAGCTGTTGTCGATTGAGGCGTACACTCGCGGCCGGCTCAAGGCGGGCGATACGCTCAGCGCGGAGAACGTTGATCTGGTCAAGGAACTGCTCGATCCCGGCACCTATATCGAGATCAAAGAAGACCAGCGGATCGTGCATCTGCGCGAGACCACCACAGATGTCTACAAGCTCAACCCGAAGCCCTATCTCGACGCCACCTTTCGCAACCATGGCCTGGCCAGATTCGACAGCAACGGCATCGTGGTTACGAAAGATGGGAAACCATGGATCGGCGGCAATCCGTTTCCCGACGCGAAGACCGCGCAGGAACTGGCGGCCGGGGCCTCAATGAGCTGGGGCCGATGGGATACTACTTTCTATCCCGTGGGTCATTACCTTACCGATCCCGAGGGAAATGTTCTTTACTATTACGAGTTCGTCTGGACCGAAGTGCAGATGACCGGCCGGGTCGAGGTCGAGCCGATTCCCTCGGTGCCCGGACAGACCGACAAGCTGCGCTATGTGGCGATCTTCGTGCTTTCGCCGACCGATTTTCACGGCACCAATATTCTGCAGGTATGGCAGTACGACGCGCGGCAATTCCCGCTCTTCTATGGATTCCTGCCGCAGTTCCATCGTACCCGCAGCTTTCCGTCGACTCAGCGGTTCGAGCCGATCGTGCCGGGCAGCAACCTGTTTTTCACTGATACCTGGTTCGTCGGCGATCCCTACGCCACCTGGGGTAACTTCAAGCTGGTCGCGAAGGGGCCGATTCTGGCTGCGGTGGCGAACAACTGGAACGGCGATCGGCCTAACTGGGAGGCGCCGCGTTGCGGTGGAAAGAAGGGCAACAAATACTACATCTGCGACTATGAGTTGGTACCCGAAGCGCTGGTGTTCGAGATGGAGCCGGTCAAATATCCGCGCGCTCCCTACAGCAAGAAGCGGATTTACTCCGACGCCCGCACCGGCCAGCCCACTAACATGATCGCGTACGATAGGGCCGGCAAACCGTGGAAGGCCTGGGAGCAGACTTATGGCATCTACGAGAAAAACGGTCTGCGGGTGCCGGCCACCGGGCCTTATCCCTACTGGTCCTGGCAACAAGCCCATATGCTCGACCTGCAGAGCCGGATCGCTGGCAGCTTTACACACCTGCCGAGCCTGGGCGCGGGATGGCCGGACCATTACAACGATCCCAAGGCAATGGAGTTCTGCACCGTGGAAGCGCTCGCGCGCTATGGAGAAGCCTGATTCGTGCAGGCGGGAGGGGAAGCGGATCACCTTCTCGATAGAGTTCCGCGCTCTCGAGGAGCCTGGACTCGCCCATTTCCCAATAGAAGCCGCCGACCACCAGCACCTGACCGTCTCTGAGCTCCGTGGTGGTGAAGTATTCGCGCGGCGTAATCAGGTTGCCGGTGCGAACAAAGGTTCGGGTGAGCGGATCGTATAGTTCAGCGACCGACGTGACGCCGCTGGTTGCGTCGAAGCCGCCCGCGACCAGCACCGGCCGTCGCCGAGCAGGCTTGCGCCGTGGTCCTCATGGGGCGACTTCATGCCGGCAGTGGGGCGGAACTCTCCGGTGCGCGGATTGTACAAATCGGTCGAGCTAAGAGTGTGCCCCCAGTTATCCTCGCCGCCCGCGATCAGCACCTCTCCATCGCGAAGTTTGGTTGCGGTGTGATCCTTCCGCACCGATGACAGCTTGCCGGCTGCGTAAAATCTCCGTTTCGACGGGTCATAGACCTGGGTCTCGTCGGTCGCGTAGCCGGTAGCATCTTCTCCGCCGGCTATGAGCACTTTGCCGTCGTCGAGCAGAGTCGCCGTGTGTTTGTAGACGGCGAATACCAGGTCGCCGGTAGGTCTGAATACACCTGCCGCCGGATCGTATATTTCGGCCGTCTTCAGCGCATCGCCGAAATGGCCTTCGCCGCCGGCAATCAGAACGGTTCCGTCACTGAGTAGTGTCGCCGTGTGCAGTTCGCGAGCTGCGGTCATATTTGCTGCCGGCGCGAAGCTCGCACGCGCGGAGTCGTATAATTCGCTGGAGGCCACGACTCCAAGCAGCCCTCCGGGTAGCGTCGTTTCGCCGCCGACGACCAGCACCCGGCCGTCGTTGAGCGTGGTCGCGGTCGCCGCGTTCCGCGCCACATTCAGCGCGCCGGTCTCGTCGCATCTGCCCGTCGCGGGATCGAAGATCGTGGCATTGACCAACACTCCGAGCCCGGAGGATACCCATGCCGCCGACGATCAGCACCCGGCCGTCGCTGAGCAGCGCTGCCATGTGGTATTGACGTGCCGGCTCGCAGTCGCCGGCTGATGAAAAGCTGCCCGAAGCGCGATCACCGGCAGCGCATACCGAACCGGGGCCAAGAATAGCGTCCAAAATGGCCGCGACCAGTACGACCATAAGCAACGGCAGCACCCGCAATTGGGGGATGGATGCCCCCCTTTCACGATTCTCGTTCGCGAAGGGCCGGGCTGGGAGGAGAGCCGTCCCCATCGCGATAGTGGGCGCTGTCGTGAACATCCTCTTGAGAGCGCCGCCGTTGCTTTTGGCCGTCCGGATTCCGTAACTCCAACCGGCATGAAAGGCCCCGACACCGGTTCGCAAGAAACCTGATGCCGCTGCCCGCCGACGGATCACCTCCGCGGATTACGCGCGGAGGTGACCCATCGCATCGGCCGTTGCAGGAAGAGGATCCAAACCACCCGCTATTGCAGCACGAAAGTCGACTGCCCGGTTTCAGCCTGATCGCTGAAGATGTTGTTGCTCAAAGACCCGTCCGCGTTTACCGCAATGGCCGAGTCGGGAATTATCACCAGGGCGGAGTCATTGCATGACTCGGCAAAGGTTATCGGGCTGTTCGTGGTGGAGTTGAAGCCGGTCGGAACGACTGGAAAGCAGTAGATCCTCGCGAATCCGCGTCCGTCCGAACCGATAGTGTAACCGCCACCGGTCAGTGCAAGATTGGTCGAGCTGAAACCGATCGCGGTGCCGAACCCGGCGCCGCTGAGCTTGCTCAAGGCGCTGCAGCTACCCACTCCGCTGCCGGCTGACGTAGCGCCCGGGCCGCCGCAGCATATCGCGGACAGACCCTGATTTCGGAAGTTGAGCAACTCGGGAACGGAAGTCGAGGTACTGCTGAATTGCTCCGTTCCACTCAGATCGCCGGCGCCGTCGGCGACCAGTTGACCGGTGAAGTAGACCGTATCGCCCGGGCTACTCGACTTGCTTGCTGACGGTTCCCGCAAAGCCGGCGAGCGACTTGAGAGGGGTTTTTCCGCAGGCGCCACCGAGATCCTTGCCCAACTTGACGAAAAAATTGTCGAGATCGCCGGGCGCAGTGGCGTTGTTGACGCTGCCGCAACTCACGCTGCCGCCGCAAAGGGATTTCGGGCTAGTAGAGACATAAGTGCCGCTCCACGTGTAGTTGCCCTTTAGAGTTGCCACGGAAGGAGTCTGCGCCCCGGCGAGCGACGGCAGAGCCAGTATGCAAACCGCAATCAATGACCGAAATGCTCTCATTTCGAAAATTCCTCCTGCTGAATTTCGTCATAATTCGCTAAATCGATAGATTTAATCGATTATTGACTCCGACCGAATATCCGTGAATTCATGAATCCTGTCAACCCCTGAAAGCGCTCAAACGGCTTAAATTCGAGTTATTCGAGCGGATTAATAAGGTAATATCGTTGGCGAATCTGAAACATAAATCAGAGCGGCTGTTTTTGGCGCGGTTTGGAAGGATGCCAACTCGCGGCGACGACACGATGCTTGGGGCCGCTCACGACGTGCGGTATATTCGACGATCGAGCCGATCGACCGAGTAGGCGATGCTGTCGCACAAGTCGAAATACGCCCTCAAGGCGCTGCTGGTTCTCAGCGAGGACTACGGGAAGGGCCCGTTGCTGATCTCGGACATCGCAGCCCGGGCCAATATTCCGCGCCGGTTCCTGGAACTGATTCTGCTCGAACTCAAGAACCAGGGCGTGCTGCGCAGCAAGAAGGGCAAAGGCGGCGGCTATGTGCTCAGCGCGCCGCCGGCGCGAATCTTCGTCGGCCACGTGCTGCGAATGATCGAGGGCCCATTGGCGCCGCTGCCTTGCGTCAGCAAGACCGCCTACGAGAGGTGCGCCGACTGCGACGATGAAAAAACCTGCGCCACACGAATCCTGATGAAAGACGTCGCGATGCGATCGCGCAGATCCTGGATTCGACCACGTTTGAGCAGGCGCTGATTAGATCGCGCGCCGCCGGCAGCGGCCAGCGCGCTTCGATGTATTACATCTAGCGGTCCGCCAGCGCGTCCGACTCAGGGAAACGCCAGGTGCTTACGACCTCCGCCGCGCCTGCGTTAGCGAAGCCTTCCGGCAAGCCGCGATTCCGTTTGATCCCGCGGCTCATACCGGGTAGCGTACATGGGAATCGTCAATCCACTTACTCTATGCGATGAGTAGAGTAATGATCGAGAGCAACCCTCCGCAAAGTTTCGGAGCGAGGACATCATGAGTGCAAATGGCACGGCGAGAGATTCAGAGACGTTGATGTGCGGCGGATCGCGGGACGCCTGGGCGCAGAGATCACGGGAGTCCGTCTTTCAGGCGACTTGGACCCCGAAACCGTGAAGCAGATTCGGCAGGCATTGCTGAAGTACAAGGTGATCTTCTTCAGAGAACAGGCACACCTTGACGAAGCCGCTCAAGAAGCCTTCGGGCACTTGCTCGGCGAACCCGTCGCCCATCCTACGGTGCCGCCGATGAAGAGCACGCGGTTCGTGTTCGATATCGATGGTGCGCAGGGCAATCGCGCTGCCGCCTGGCATACCGACGTGACGTTTGCCCAAGCGCCGGTGCAGGCCTCGATTCTGCGGGCGGTGCTGCTGCCGGCCTATGGTGGCGACACCGTATGGGCGAACACGGCGACCGCGTACCAGGCGTTACCCGCCAAGCTCCGCGACCTGGCCGATGGGCTGTGGGCCTTGCACAGCAACGCATTTGACTATTCGGTAGCGCGCCCCAAGACGACTTCCGACGCCGCCCAGCGATATTTCAAGGTCTTCGCGTCGACCGTCTACGAGACCGAGCATCCCGTGGTGCGGGTGCATCCGGAGACCGGCGAACGCACGCTCTTGTTGGGCGCCTTCGTGCGGCGGATTCTCGAGTTGCCGCAGGCCGATTCCAGAGAGTTGTTTGCGCTGTTTCAAGGCTATGTGACGCGGCTCGAGAATACGGTGCGATGGCGCTGGTCGGTTGGCGATGTAGCGATCTGGGATAACCGCGCCACTCAACATTGCGCGGTCGACGACTACGGGGATCAGCCCCGAGTCGTGCGCCGCGTGAGTATCGCCGGCGACGTGCCGGTCAGTGTCGATGGCCGCAGCAGCGTCTCGCGCAAGCAGGCCCCGGCCGCTCCGGCAACCGACGACGCGGCAGCTTCTTAACGAACGCAGAGGATTCATCCGCTATGGCACCTAGCGGCGAGAAGTAGGAGGGTTCGTGTGACCAACGCCGAATTCGGTTCGTTAACATTGTTTCTATTTCTGCTTCTCACCGCGGCTCGAATTTTCGGACATTTTTCCACGCGGCTCAAGCAACCGCGGGTCGTTGGCGAAATCCTCGCGGGCATTGTGCTCGGGCCTTCGCTGCTTGGTCATTTCGCTCCTTCCCTGTCGGCAGCACTGCTTCCCCATAGCGGAGCCGCTGACAAGGCCGCGCCCTACGCCGCGATACTGGTGTTCTTGTACAATTTCGGCTTACTGCTCCTGATGTTTGTCTCCGGTGCTGAGACGAAGGGGCTGTTTAATCGAGGCGATCGCCGGGAAGTGGCGTGGTTGGGAGCGGTTGGCACCGGGCTTCCGTTTATCCTGGCCCTCTCGGTCGCTCCTTTCCTGCCGCTGGGAATATTGGCCGGACGGGTGCAAGCAAGAACTTCGTTGTTGTTGGTGGTGGGTATCGCCGTCGCGGTGACTTCCATTCCGGTCATATCCAAAATCATGCATGATCTGGACATTCTGCATACGCGCTTTGCGCGGCTGGTGTTAGGCGTCGCGGTGTTGGAAGACATCGGGCTTTGGGCCGTGCTGGCAATCGCAACCGCATTGGCTGAGTCAGGCACGGTGCCGCAAAGAAAGATCGCGGTGCATATAGTGATTACGCTGGTTTACTTCGGCACCGGTCTTCTGTTCGCTCCAAAATTACTGCGCCGATTGGCGAGCGCAAAATGGAATGTTCTGGCGACGACCTCTCCGATTGCTTATGTAGTCGTGATGCTGTTCGCGTATACGGCTGTGGCGGCTTTGCTCGACATCAATCTCGTCTTTGCCGCGTTTTTGGCCGGCTTCGGCATCGCAACCGAAAGCGAACTTCCGGATGGAGCGCTGGCTTCGGTCTCCGAATTCTCCTTCGCGGTATTTATTCCGATCTACTTTGCCATGGTCGGTTACAAGCTCGACTTGAGTAAGACCTTTTCCCTGGAAATGCTCGTAATCTTTCTCGTAGCATCTTCAACCGTGAAGCTGCTTTCGGCCGGGTTGGGAGCAAGACTGGCGGGGTTCAAGTGGAGCGACGCCGTGAATCTGGCAACCGCCCTGAACGCGCGCGGCGGTCCGGGGATCGTGCTGGCAAGCGTTGCCTTCGATGCCGGAATCATCAACGCAGCTTTCTACACCACGCTGGTGCTCGTTGCCGTACTGACGAGCCAGGCGGCAGGCGCGTGGCTCGAGTATCGCCTGCGGATGGGCAAGCCGTTACTCTCGCCTCAACCGGTTTCAGAGCAAGCCGAGCACGCCTTGTCGGCGTGACCAACCCAGTGCCGATCGATCGTCGCATTCACTGTCGATCAAAAATTGGATCCGAATATTGACGGTGCGGTCCCCCGAGGAGCGGCACCCCATGCGTGGCGATCTGGATAGCCGCGCCATCAGCACGCCGCGACCGACGGCCACGGCGATCAGCCCCGTGTGGTGCGCTACGTGAGTATCGCCGGCAAGGCGCGGGTCAGTGTCGAAAGGCCGCAGCAGCGCGCCGCGTAAGAAAATCTCAGGCCGGTCCACTTTGGAATCGGCGGTATCAGCTGCGACGGCTGCGAGTGGCTTTGGGCCGAGAAAGCTGCCCGGCGCCGGCGCGAAATCCTTCAATTTGATCACCGCTTCGGCAAGGTCGTTGAGATTCTGTCTCGCGCTTTCGGTCAGTTGGCCATCGACAAAATCGGCCGATACGAGATAGGCGCTGGTCGGCACCACCAGCGCGCCAAACCATGCCAGCACATCGCGCAGATGCCAATCGACGCCGAGAAAATGATGCTGCGTCGCGCCCATCGCGATGATTCCGACCGGCTTTCCGGCGAGCGACTTCGACCGGCAAATGATCGAGCAGATTTTTCAGCGCACCGGTGAAAGATCCGCGATAGACCGGGCTGGCGAAGACGACGCCGTCGGCGGCGCGCACGCTCGCGATGATCGATGCGGTGTCATCGTCGTATTGTTCGGGCGGGCCGGCCATCGGCGAAGGCGACCTTCTTGTCGGCAAGGTTGATCAGTTCAATCTCAGGGTCGCTTCGCGACGCACGCGCATTGTCGAGCAGCCATTTGCGTCGCGTTAAGCAGCCGGCCCGGCGGCGTGACGCTTCCTACAATCGCCAGCAATTTGGTTGGCATGAAGTTTCTACCCGGCTGCCTGCGCAGCGGAACCCTACCGCGCGCTTCGCGATGAGCGATCTCGCGGCGCACGATCGGAATCAATTCGCGGCCATAGTCGATCGCGTCTTCGAGCGGGTCGAAACCGCGAATCAGAAAGGTCGTGACGCCGAGGTCGTAGTAGGCCAGCATCGATTCGGCGACCTGCTCCGGAGTTCCGACCAGCGCGGTAGTGTTGCCGCGCGCGCCAGTTGCCGCGGCGACCGCGGTCCATAGCCGTCGGTCCGAGCACTTCGCCCTGCGCGGCGGCGGCGAGCAGGCGCTGCGAACCGACCGCCTGTGGCGCCTTTTCCGGGCGCGCCCGAGCATCGCATGGCCGCGGATTTCGCGGAGTCGCTCGATGATTCCGACTCGCGCGCGCCCACGCCGCGTCCTCGGTGGACGCGAGGATCGGCCGCGTCGACAGGCTGAACCGCACCGTGCGTCCATGCCGCGCCGCCGCCGCGCGCACTCGCGCGATAGTCTTGGCGGCCTCCGCCAGTGGCTCACCCCACAGCGCGTAAACATCGCATGCTTGCCGGCAATTGCGATCGCGGCATCCGAGGAGCCGCCGAAATAGATCGGGATATGCGGCTTCTGCAGCGGCTTCACGTCCGAGAACGCGCGCGTGAACTTGTAGTATTTGCCCTCGTGATCGACGGGCTTGTCCGCGGTCCAGATGCGGCGAAGGATTTCGACGTATTCGTCGGTGCGCGCGTAGCGCTCGTCATGCGCCAGGAAATCGCCGTCCTTGCGCTGTTCGGCGTCGTCGCCGCCCGAGATGATGTGCACGGCGAGCCGCCCGCCGCTGAAATGATCGAGCGTCGCCAGCTTGCGCGCGGCCAGCGTCGGCGCGACGAAGCCCGGCCGATGCGCCAGCATCAGGCCGAGCCTTTCCGTCACGAACGCGGCGTATGATGCGACGATGAAGCCGTCGGCGCCGTTCGAAAAATAGCCAATCAGTATGCGGTCGAAACCCGCCTGTTCGTGGGCCTGCGCGAAGCGGCGCACGTAGTCGATATCGATCGCGGGCCCGCGCGGCGGATGAATCTCCGACGCCGGCTGGGTGCCGATCATCCCGATGAATTCGACGCTCATGGGCGGTCTCCCTTGGCCGCTTTGAATGCGGCATTGCCGGCGGCGATCAGGATAGTGTCGTTCTGCGGGGTGTGAATCCGCGAACAGAGCACGTCGCGCAAATGGCGCTCGAGTTCATTTCCGCGGCTCAGTCCGGGATTTCCGACCAGCTCCACGGCGCGCTCGACCGCCGCGATCGCGTTGGTGGTCACCGTCATCTTGATCAGGCCGCTCTCGGCGGAAGGCGGCGGCGTGCCGCTATCGGTGCGGGCTGCGGCCGATCCGATCAGCACCCGGTTGGTCAGCAAGCGGGCGTCAATCTCGCCCACCTGGAACCGGGGCAAGGTGGAGAGCGATGCGCCCAACGCCGTCGGCGTGCGCTCGGTGAGATAGGTCACCAGCCAGTCGCGCGCCGCTTGCGCGACACCATTATAGAGCGCGCAGATTCCGAGTACGTACCAGGCGGTCTGCCCGTCGTCGCGCACCGCCCATGCCGACGGCGGGCGGATGTCGGCGGCGTACTCAAGCGGAATGGGTGTGTCCTCGAAAATCACGTCATGGCTGCCGCTCGCGCGCATTCCCAGATGGTCCCACGTCTCGACTATCCCGATTCCCGGCGCGTGCGCCGGAACCAGGAACGTTCCCACGCGCGGTTCGGGTTTCGCAGTCTTGCCCCAGACCATCAGCCAGCTAAGCAGCGGAATGCCGGTCGAATAGATTTTGTGCCCGGAGATGCGCCATCCGCACGCGGCCGGCTCCGCCGTCGTCGCCGGCATGCCGCCGCGCGCGGGAGTACCCAGCTCGGGCTCGACACGCAGCGCGTTGATCAGCGCGCCGTGCCGGACCGCCTCGCGCGCAACCAACTCGCTGACGTGCGCGGACCAGGCGGCCGAACTTCGCGCGATCGTCGCATGCATCAGATACTGCATCGCGAGGACCTCGAAGTTTTCGAAAGGAAACGTGGCATGACGATCATGGTCGGCCGCTCGACTCGCAAAATCGCGGGCGAGAACCCGCGCTCGCTCTCCGCAATTGAGGCCATCAAATTTCATCGACCGATCAATTCCGCCGCGGCCAAAGCTGGCTTTCATCCTGCAGCAAGCGGTTCCGCCTGCCCGGTTTCGCGCTGCAAAGGCAATCTGGGGAACAACAACTCGGCGACATGGTAAGCTTCCTCCAGCCCCGGATAGCCTGAGAGAACGAACGTGTCGATGCCGACGTCGAGGTACTCCTGCAAACGCCGCGACAGAGTTTTGGGATCCCCGACCAAGGCAGTCCCGGCTCCTCCGCGCACGAGGCCTATGCCGGCCCAGAGATTGGGGCTGACCTCAAGATCTTCGCGGTCGCGGCTATGGAGTTGCACCATACGGCGCTGCCCGACCGAGTCCATGCGGGCGAAGGTTTGCTGCGCCACCACGATCGCATCCGCGGTGACGTACCTGATCAACTCATTCGCCGCCGACCAGGCGGCGGCTTCGGTTTCGCGCACGATGATATGCAGCCGCATGCCAAACCTGACGCTGCGGCCCAGCTCGGCCGCGCGCTTACGTACTCGCGCAATCTTCTCCCCCGCCTGCGCGGGAGGCTCGCCCCACGTCAAGTAGAGATCGACGTGTTTGGCCGCCACCTCAATCCCCGCATCCGACGATCCGCCGAAATAAAGCGGAACGTTCGGCCTGCGTTCACGATCAATGAGCAGGCGGCCGCCGATGACCTTCAGGTGACGGCCCTCGAAATCGACCTCTTTGCCTTCGAGCAGCGGCTTCCAGATCGTCAGGAACTCATCGGTTATTTCGTAGCGAGCGTCGTGATCGAGATGCAGCCCTTCGCCCGCCAATTCCGTTGGATCGCCGCCGGTAACGACATTGATCAGGCAGCGCCCGCCGGAGATTCGGTCCAACGACAAGGCCATCCGCGCCGATACGGTGGGCGAGACCAGCCCCGGCCGCACGGCGACCAGGAACTTCATGCGCCGCGTCACCGGAACGAACGAACTGGCGATCACCCATGCGTCCTCGCATGAGCGCCCGGTCGGCAGCAACGCGCCGGCAAAACCGAGCCCATCAACCGCCTCGGCAACCTGCCTTAGATAGAATGATGTTGCTCGGCGGCTTCCTCTGTTGGTAGCCAGATAGCGGTTGTCGCCGTGAGTGGGGATATACCAAAAGACTTCCATGATGGGACTGTCCTGATCGGAGGCTTCGCTGTCAGGATGCTGCCGCGACCGCCGGCTCTGGCCGGGCCGGCTCTTTCTTGCGAATCGCGCTACGACGGTTGTCGATGCTGACCGGCACATCGCCGGCGACAGTGACGCGCCGATGCAATCGCGGCTGATCGCCGTAGTCATCGACTGCAATGTGTTGCGTGGCGCGGTTATCCCAGATCGCAACGTCGCCGACCGCCCATCGCCAGCGCACGGTATTCTCCAGACGCGTCACATAGCCCTGCAGAAGATCGAACAGCGGTTTCGAGTCCGCCTGCGTCAGACCAACGAATCTCCGCACGAACCCGCCCAACACCAGCGTACGCTCGCCGGTTTCAGGATGAACCCGGACCACGGGATGGTCGGTTTCATAGACCGTGGAGGTGAAGACTTCGACGTAGCGTTTCAGCGCTTCGCCTCGGAGCCGCGAGGCGGGCGCGGCATAGTCGTAGGCGTTGCTATGGACCGCCCACAGGGTGTCGGCGACTTCCTGCAGCTTGGGCGGCAGCGATTGATACGCCGCCGCAGTGTTGGCCCATACCGTGTCGCCGCCGTGAGTCGGCACGATCAGGGCGCGCAATATCGATGCCTGCGGATAGGCATCGACGAAAGTCACGTCCGTATGCCACGTGGTCGCGCGATTGCCGCGCCTCCCGTCGATGTCCAGCACCGCATCGGTGCCCTTGACCGAGGGGACGGTCGGATGCGGCACGATGTCGCCCAGCAGGCGCCCGAAGGCTTCGTGGCTCGCGTCGTCGAGCTGCGCCTGGCCGCGGAAGAAAATCACTTTGTATTTGAACAGCGTCCGCCGAATCGCCTGGACCGTCGCCGGTTCCAGCTCGCCCGAGAGCCGCACGCCCGCGATCTCGGCGCCAATCCGCCCCGCGACCCGGGATATTTCGAGGCTGCCTTCTTGTCCATTGGTACTCATGGCCTGCTCCCTTCCTCTCTCAGTCCGCCAACTCGACAGGCTGTCGCGCCGGCGCGTTAGCGGAATCGTTGTCCTGGGGTGCAAAGAAAATCAGCGAGCGCACTTCGATACTCTCGCGCGGCGCCGCGTCGGGCGGACTGGCCGGATCGTCGAAAGCAGTGTGTGCGCTGAAGCGCGCGCGGCCATCCTCGGCGGAGTCGTAGCACTTCAGCAGAATCGCCTCTTCGCGCTGCAAATCCGGAAAGTAGTACCAGCGATGATCGGGGTTGTAGGTGAAAGCGTAAGTCTCCCCGACCTTGTCCGGATACACGAGATCGCAGGCCACGAAGTCCTGGGGAGCGATGCTCTTTGAATCACAGACCGCCAGCGGAGACTCCTGCACCGGACCGCTGATCGGACGCCAGACGTTGATCTCGGCGAATCGATGGTTGAGCAGATCGGCGGCCTCAGTACCGAGATGGTCGCTGACGCGGCGCCGGCCCGATTTAACGGTGTAGTCGTTGTGAACCGCGCGGACGGGTTCGCGCGCGTGGTCCACTTTCGCCCGCGCTTTGGGCAGGCAGCGCACCTGATGGTCAAATACCACCACCCGCACGGCGCCGGTTTTTTCCTTGAGAAGCTTTTCGATCTCAGGGTAGTAAACTTCGCGTACTTCGTCCTGATCGTAGAAGTTTTTGACCCTGCTTTCGTGCCGCGTCAGCACAAAGCCCTGCTCATCGAGCGAAAGTTTGCCGCCCAATGGCCGCGCGTTCCGAACTGTCACCGTTCTGGGATCCGGCCGCCGCGTGCTCTGTTCTGTGCCCGGCGGGGGAGTAAAGGCGTACGTCACCGGCTTGCGATCGCCTCTCAGCAGGTAGTTCAGCGAAGTTTTGACGTCGCGGGTTGAATCGGATTTCTCGACTTGAGTTTCCGTGCCTGCCATTTCGACCTCCGTGGTTGAAGCTTAACAACCGAAGTTTCACGCTCACGATGCGCCGGAGATTCCGTTTCGGGTTGCGCATCGAATTCGCCGAGCAGTTCGGAGCCCAATGGCTCGAAGTTCGCGAACCACCGTGCGAGCATCCTTAGCCCGCTATCCGAAGCCGACGGAGGTTCTGCCTCCCGGCATTTCGCAGCCGCGGAAGAAGCATCGCTGGCTCGCCGAACTTTTCTGCGATGGAACAAATTAGAATCCTCGCGCCGCCGTCGCATGCCGGATCACGGAGCTTGATCTGCTTAAGAAGCCACCTGCGCGCGCGTACATTATAAACATTAAGTCGATTGATTTACTTGATTGTTCAAGAACATAATCGGAGATCATCTCTGAAGCAAGGTCTGGAGGCACGAAAATCTTGGCCGAAGAAAGACCGGATCAGGCCGGAACGTCGCCCGTCGTCAGATGAAACCGCGCGACGGCATCCCTATTGTACTGTTCGCGTTGGGAATGACTTTGGCTACGGTCGGAATTCCACCGGCTGCCGAAGGTCCGCTGCCGCACGATGAACCGCTGTCCGAACTGCGAATCGGATATCAGAAAGGCGGCCCGCTCCTGATTCTGAAATCCAGCGGGCAACTCGAACGCCGCCTTGCAACGCTCGGAGTGCACGTGCGATGGCGGAATTTCCCTCGGGTCCGCCGCTGCTCGAAGCGCTCAATGCGGGAGCATTGGAACTCGGCGTAGCCGGCAATGCCGCAACGGTCTTTGCACTGGCAGCAGCGGACTCGCAGTTGGTCTATCTGGCGGCCGAGATTCCCAGTCCGCGCGGTGAGGCGATTCTGGTGCCCAAGGATTCGCCGCTCCGCACGCTGGCCGATCTCAAGGGAAAGACGGTCGCGTTCACACGTGCATCCAACGCTCAATATCCTCTGATTCGCGCGCTCGAGAGCGCTCATCTCGGCCTGGGGGAGATCCGGCCAGCGAATCTGTCGCCCACCGACGCAAGAGCGGCGTTCGAAAGCGGCGCCGTCGATGCGTGGGTGATCTGGGATCCCTTCTATGCCGACGCGCAATTGACCCTGGGACCTAGGGTGCTGGCTGACGCAACCGGCCTTGTCGATGACTCGGTCTTTTACGTTTCTACGCGTCCTGCGGCGGAAAAACATGGGCGCGTTCTGGAGGCCGCGATCGAGGAAATCGGAGAGACCGATCAGTGGATGCAGGCTCATCCCGGCGACCCGGCCCGACAACCCGCGGAAGCGACCGGGCTGCCGTTGAACATTTGGCAGACTTCCATCTCCCAGCACAACTACGGCATCAAAGCTGTAGACCAAAAGGTAATCGACGCGCAGCAGAGCATCGCCGACGCGTTCCGCAGAAATGAAGCGGCGAGCAAAGGTCCGAGAATCAAATCGAAAGAAAAGACCTCGAGCAGAACGCAGATAGGACGACGGTCTCATGCGGGCTCGCTTTTGCGCTGTTGGACGGTACCGGTAGTTCGAATTCAGTTCGCGAGCGAGATCTCGTCCTCATGCGGTTAGCGCGCGAGCCAGTGCCGGAGAGGCGACACAAACAGGCGATTCGGCCACAGCAGCTATCGCGTCCAAACCCGAGCGCTCGGCCCAGGCGAACCGAAAACCACTTGATTCTGTTTTACTTTTTGTGGAGCCACCCGTCGGATTCGAACCGACGACCTGCTGATTACGAATCAGCTGCTCTACCAACTGAGCTAGGGTGGCTCGTTTGCCGGAGTCGCAGGCGGAGCGATCCCAGACAGTAGCGAAGGTTTCACGCGCAGGGAAGTCTCGCCGTCGGATGGACGGCGGCTGGACCAGCGGCGCGGCGAGCGCGCGGAAGAGTCACGGCGCGAAGCGGTCGCGCGTCCATCCGATGAGCAGCTTCATCAGGCGAGGTCGCGGGTCGCCCTGATCGCCCCGGATGCCTCCGGTGCGCATGAAGTGATCGGCGCCCGAAATGAACTCGAGCCGTTTGTCGGCCGCGCCGGAGGCCTCGAACTCGGCGCGGACATCCGACGCGAAGATATCCTGATCGGCCAGCGCGCCCACGACCAGCGTCGGCATCGTCACTTTGGCAATACTTGTTAACAGATTGGCGTGCGACGATAACGCCGACCAGGTCGAGAGCCAGGCGTCGGGAGTCACCACGCGGCCGAGCCCGAACACGTGATAATTGAACAGGTCGGGACGCGGCGCGAAGATCGATCCGACCGCGCGCTCGGACGGATCGAGCGACAGGTCCAGGTAGTTCGGATTGGCCTGCGTCCGGTAAACCACCATCACGCGGGGCGCCATCGCGCGTCGCGCGAAGTGGGCGCGCTCCGGCGCGGCGGCGGCGAAGTCCTTGGCGCGGGTCGCGTCGCGGGCGATTTTCGCCTCCGCGATATGCCGCCGCGCGATCGCATCGATCCGCGCGACGCGCGCGCGCTGCGCCGCGCGGTAGGCCGCGAGCCATTGCGGATTGTAGCTGCTTGGCGCGGGGGGCGCGCGAAACCCGTTGTGCTCGTCGTACATGTCGAGCGCCGGGTCGGTCGCGAACGGATCGGATTCATCGACCACCGCCGCGTCGAGCGACCCCATCAGGACCATCCCCTGTCCCGGATGCGCCGCGAGCGCGATGAAACCATCCGCGGCCGGCAGCTCGAAATTGTTCAGGTCGGGCGCTCCGCCGCCCGGCGGCGCCGCGACGCGCTCGCCCTTGGCCAATCGCGCCTGCGCGTCGTAGTAGGCGAACAGCGACCCGCCGCCCGAATTGCCGAGCATCACGAGGTTCGCGAAGCCCTCTTCCTCGCGTAGACATTTGATCCCGGCTGACAGGTCGAGCAGCAGGTTCTCGTGGAGCATCGTCGAGTCGTTGTTCAAGTAGCGGGTGTTCTGCGCGAAGGCGGCGAAGCCGGCCTCGACCCAGAACGGAATGGAATAGTGATGCGCGAAATCGGCGCGCGGATGCGCCATGATCACGACGGTCTTCGGCGTGCCGTGCGCGGGCCGGTACAGGATTCCCTTGGACTTGCCGCCGTCGGCGGCGTAAAGCTGCACGACTTTCTGATTGACGTTCGGGTCGATATCGCCAAAGTCAATCGGATAGCGTAGCTGGTAATCGGCGGGCGCTTTCGGCATCAGGCTCCCTCAACTTGGTCTACTGGATCAGCCGGTTGATCAGTCAGTTGATCAGAATGCCTGGCGAATCACAAGCAAAGACCGGCGCTGCGGCTTGCGATCCGACCGGGCCCCGTGACGCGCCGATCCGCTAACCGGTTGGCGCGCGATGCGCTACGATTTGGTTGGCGACAAAAGGAGTCGATCATGGCGGCGTGTGGTATCTCGCTCTCCCCGTTCTCCGGAATTCCCTATCAGGATTTCGCCCAGCTCGCGCGCGAGGCCGAGGAGGCCGGCTTCAGCGGTGTGTTCGTGCCCGAGGCGAACAACGACGCTCTGATGTGCTGCCATGTGATCGCGGCGGCGACGCGTCGCGTCACGATCGCCACCTGGATCGTCAATATTTATCTGCGCCAGCCCACGCTTTGCGCCGCGGGCGCCGCGATGGTCCAGGAAGCGGCGGGCGGCCGCTTCGTGCTGGGACTCGGCGTGAGCCATCGCCCGGCCCTCCAGGCGCTGCACATCGAGATGGGCAACGCGCGCGAGAAGCTGCGCGCCTATACCACGGCCGTGCGCGCGGCGCTTAGCGGCGATCCGATTTCCGGCTTCGGCCTGCGCTTTCGCCAACCCGCGCGGCCGATCCCGATCTACTTCGCGGCGCTGGCGATGGAGACCGCGCGGCTCGGCGGCGAAATCGCCGACGGCCTGATGCTCTACCTGTGCTCGCCCGAGCGGATGCGCAAATCGATCGCGGCGGCGCGCGCCGAAGCTCTGCGGCATAATCGCAAGCCCGCCGACGTGGCGATCACGATGGGCTTGCCAGTGTTTCTGCACGATGACCGCGCCCAGGCGGTCGAGGCGGCCAAGCGCGGTCTCGCGTTCTATGCGGCGCTGCCGTTCTACAACCGGCTGCTCGCGAACAGCGGTTTCGCAGCCGAGGCGGCGCGGGTGACGGAGTGCGCGGCGCGGCGCGATTTCGCCGGGATGACCGCCGCGCTCACCGAGCCGATGGTCGATGCGCTGGCGCTGGTCGGCCCGCCGGCGCGATGCCTGGAGCGGCTGGCGGAATACCGCGCGGCCGGCGCCGAGCTGCCGATAATCGTTCCGAATCCGGTGGGCGAGGACTATATGACATGCGTGCGCTCCAATCTGCGCATCTTCGCGAGCGCCTAGCAGGCTTGCGCCCCCCGTCTGCCGCTGAAACAATGCTTCCTTAATCGCCGCCTGGGGGAAGGCGGTTGCCACTGACCTGATGCGAAGACTCGAGACCGTTATCGTACGCTTCGAGACTTTGGCCATCCTGGTCGCGCTCGGGTTCTACGTCTGGTTCCTGAGGCGATTCGGCGTGAGCCAAATTGTCGGCTATCTCCATTTGGCGGCCTGGGGACTGACACTGACGATCGCGCTCGAGAGCGTTTCGCGCGTCGCCAACACGCTGGGATGGAGCGTGACGATCACGGACCGTCCGGCCAATCTGCGCTTCTTTGATCTGTTCGCGGCGCGAATCGCGGGGGAAGCGGTCGATTACATCACGCCGACTGCGCAACTCGGCGGGCAGCCCGTGATGGCCTCGATGGTGCGGCATAAGCTCAAGATGGCGGCCGGTCTAGCCACGGTGGCAATCGCTTCGCTGGCCGAAGCGGTCGGGCAGATCGGGTTCATCACCGCCGCGCTGCTGATCGCGCTGCCGATGGAAGCCCGGGTGCATGCACTGTTCTGGGCGGTGCTCGGCGGCCTGGCGATCGCGATCGGGCTCATCGCAGGCTTCTTTTTCGTGCAGATGAAGCGCCCGTTTTCCCATCTTCTGCACGCCGTCTCGGGAATCGTGCCGATGTTCAACGATCCCGAAATTCGCGAGGGCGCCGCCGAGGCCGATGGGATCCTGAAGGACTTTTACGCTCATCATCGGATTCGGCTGCTCATCTCCGGTCTCTGGTACCTGCTCGCGTGGAGCATGGGTCCGGTGGAGATTTACATCCTGCTGCGCCTGCTTCATCAGCCGGCGCCGGTGCTGGTGGTGCTGGTGGTCGAAGCGGTCGGACTCCTGATCGAGCGCGCCACTTTCCTGATTCCGGGCAAGCTCGTCAGTCAGGAGGGCGGCAAGGCGCTGATCTTCGCGGTCCTGGGCTATCCGCCGGGAATCGGATTCGTGGTCGGGCTGCTGCGGCGGATCAAGGAATTGGCCTGGGTTTTGTTTGGACTGATCAGCTTGGCGGCCTATCGCCTGTTCGCGGAGCGCGCGCCGCGGGACGAGGCGGCGGGGGCTGCACGGAAACACATTCTGCAGATCGGACGTGCGCAGGGAGAACAGCTATGAGAACATTTGCTGCCGCGCTTGCGGTAATCGCGATGCTTACGAGCGCCACAGCGCGCGCCGGGGTCGTGTTGGAACAGGAAGAGGCCGTCGCTCAGGCTCCGGGTCCGGGCGGACACGCCGCGCCGCCCCGCAAACGTACGGTGATGGTCCAGGGCCACCAGGAAAAGATGGTGATCGACAACTTCCGCAGCGTCGTCATCGATATCGACAAGGGCACGATGACCGTCCTCAACTCAAACAACAAGACTTACATGGAATCGCCCTTTCCCCCGAAGGGACCCGAGAGCCAGATGCTGAAGCAGTTCATGTCGGCGGACTTCAACTTCAAGAAGGCCGGCACCTCGCGCACCGTCCTGGGCTACGCGTGCAACGACTACAGCAGTTCCGCCCAAACTCCCAACGGCCAGTTTTCGACCACCTCCTGCTACTCCAAGAAGGCTCCCGGCGCCGCTGAATACACCGCATTCCAGAAAGCCGCCGCACTCAAGCTCAAAGGCGACACCGCCGGAGAATCCGGTGGCGTGCTGCCGGAGGGTGTCCCGCTGGTAAGCCACTCCAGCCGCAAGATAACCGGCTTTACGATGCCCGGGATGCCGCCCGAACAGGCCAAGCGAATCGCCGAGATGATGGCGAAGCGCCCGCCGGTCGTCACGGATACCACCGTGACCAAAATCTCCAGCGAAAGTCTGCCGGCTGATACTTTCGGCATTCCCGCGGGTTTCACCAAGCGCGACATGCGAATGGGAATGAGGCCGGGTGGGCCAATGATGAGACCGGGAATGATGATGAAACCGGGACCGGGAGCGCCGGGCGCACCGGGCGCGATTGGAGCGCCCGCCGCACCGGGAACCTCGCTGGTGCCCTCGGCGCCGAGCGGCACCACCCACTAGCCAACTCGCAGCGCGACTCTGAGCCGGGTCGCGAATCGGCAGGAATGGAAAACGGAGCGGGCCTGGCCCGCTCCGTTTGTGTACGTTAGTTCGCCGATTCAGCGGCGAAGTTTCAACCCCGATCGCTTTCGCCGCGGCGGAGCCGATCGCGAGCGCTTGCCGCTCCCAATCAAAAGCTGGAGCAGCGCGTCCGCGTGCTGATCGGCGAACTCGGGATCGGTCGGGTCGACACCGGTGATATATCTGCATTCGGGAGCTTGGCTGAAGATGAGCCCGGCGGCGCCGAGCACGATGTAGCGCAGGCTCACCCTCGGGATTCGGGCCACCAGGCCCTCCGCCTGAGCGCGCTCGACCTGCGCACCAAGTAGCTCGCCCATCGGCCGCACGAAGCGATCCGCGAGCCAGCGCATGCGCCGGCTGTCGCGCTTGGCCTCGTCATTCATCAGTCGCATGAACTCGGGATGGCGCGCGACGAAATGAACGAACTGCCGCACGGTTCGTTCGAGCCACTGACGCGTATCGACACCGTTGCCCGGCGTCTCGGCCAAACCCGCCTGCAACTCCGCAAAGGCCCGCGCCACCGCGGCCTTCCAGAGCCGCTCCTTGTCGTTGAAGTAGTATTTGATGAGGCCGAGGTTCGCGCCCGCCCGCACGGCGATCTCGCGCGTGTGCGCGCCGTCGAAGCCGCGCTCGGCAAAGACCTCGAGGGCCGCGGCCAGGATGCGCTCCCGCGCGCCGTTGCGGGCCGGGCCGCCGGGTTCAGGATTTCGCGCCATTGGAGCGGCAGTTTACTCTCTTGACTAATAGACGCAAGCCGTATTATACGGACGAGTAAACTCAGGTCGGCGCTGCCCGGACGCGGCGGCCGCATCCAGGGAGGAACGGAGCATGACAACCCGCACCGCACCGCAGGTCGAAGGCCGCAAGCTCACGCTCAGCCATATCGGGCTCGGTTGTTTCGAGCTTGCGCGGATGGAGGATTTCTACACCCGCGTCCTGGGCATGACCGTGACCGATCGGGGTGAGGTTGCGGGCGGGACCGCGGGGCTCGTCTTTATGACGACCGATCCGTCCGAGCACCATCAACTCGTGCTCGCCTCCGGACGGACCGAGGGAAAGATCCTCGAGGGTCCGGTGCTGGGCGGCAGCTTCGGCGCCGCACTCTTCCAGCTTGACGTTCCGGCTCGAGGATCTCGCCACGCTGCGCCGCGTGCAACAGCGCCTCATCGCGGAGGGGAACAGCAACTTCGTCCCGCTGAACCACGGCAACTCATGGTCACTGTATACGCGCGATCCCGAGGGCAACGCGCTCGAGCTGGTCGTGGACAGCCCGTGGTATATGCACCAGCCGGCGGGCGAATTTCTCGATCTCTCGCTCGACGACGCCGAAATCCTCCGCCGCACGGAGCAGATCTGCCGCGCTACCGGCGACTGGCAGCCGGTCGCCGAGTGGCGCGAGAAGATCGCGCACCAGATCTCCGTTGATCAGGCCCGGCTCCGCTAAAGAAGGACGCGCGCGATGGCACGCGTGGAAACTCCGGTTCTGATCGTGGGCGGCGGCCCTACCGGGATGACGTGCGCACTCCTGCTGTCCCGCCTTGGAATCGGGAGTCGCATCATCGAGCGGCGGGCTGCACCGCAATCCGCCCCGGCGGCTCACGTGATCAACGCACGCACCTTCGAGATCTTCCGCGCCGTCGGCGTTGACATGCGCGCGATCGCCGCGGCCTGCCAGGATCCGGCCGACGCAGGCCAGGTGCTGTGGGTGACCACGCTCGCCGGGCGGGAACTCGGCCGTCTTCCCTTCGAGCGTCAGGGCGAAGAGTCGTTGGCCTTCACGCCGACGCCGCTGCGCAACCTCTCACAGCATCGTCTCGAGCCGCTACTTCTCAACGAGCTGCGGCGCTGTGCGGAGATTGAAATCGCGTACGGGCATGAATGGGAGAGCGCGACGCAAGACCGCGACGGCGTGACGTCGAGAGTGTGCGATCAGGCCGGCGGGGCAGTCTACGAATCGAGGAGCCGCTGGCTAATCGCAGCCGACGGCGCCGGCAGCGCGGTCCGCAAGCTCGTCGGTATCGAGCCGATCGGGCCCGATCGCCTGCAGAGCTTCGTGATGATTCATCTCGAGGCGAATCTGCGCGCACTCGTCGGCCACCGGGCGGCCGCGCTCTACTGGACCACCGCGCCCGGCGCGACCGGCACCTTCGTCGCGCACGACATCGACTCGACCTGGGTCTATATGCATCCGTGGGATCCCGACCACGAATCGGTTGGGGACTACTCCGAAGCCGTATGCGCGGAGATCGTACGTCGTGCGATCGGCACGGACGCATATCCGTTCACGATTCGAGCGATCCGCACGTGGACGATGACCGCCCAGGTCGCGGAGCGTTACCGGCAACAGCGCATCTTCCTGGCTGGCGACGCGGCGCATCGCTTTCCCCCCACCGGCGGCCTCGGCCTCAACACAGGCGTCCAGGACGCGCACAACCTCGCATGGAAACTCGGCGCCGTCGAACACGGATGGGGCCAGGACGCGCTGCTCGACACCTACGAAACCGAGCGGCGCCCCATAGCTCAGCGCAACGCGGACGTGAGCTTGCGCAACGCAGCGCGCCTGGCCGAGGTCTATCAGGCTCTCGCGTCGCAGACTCCGAACGACACCAGCGGCGAGATCGCGGCCGCGATCGCCAACCAGGCCGAGCACTTTGACATGCTCGGCCTCCAGCTCGGGTTCGCCTACGAGGCGGGCGCGATCGTCGGCGACGGGAGCGACCAGCCGGCGCAATCGGTCCGCGATTATGTACCGAACGCTCGCCCGGGCGCGCGCGTCCCGCACGCGTGGGTGACGCGCGTCGGCGTCCGCATCTCGACGCTCGATCTCTTTGCTTATGACCGCTTCACGTTGGTCGTGGGCCCGGCGGGCTCTCGATGGGCGCAGGCGACGGCCGGTCCGGTCCCAATCGATTGCATCGCCATCGGCGGCGACGTGGCGGATGAGGACGGGCAGTGGATGAAACTGTTAGGCATCGACGCGGACGGAGCGGTGCTAGTGCGGCCCGACCAGCACGTCGCATGGCGCTCAAAAAGCAGCGTTGCCGACCCGGCAGGAACGATCAGTCGCGCGCTCGGCCGGATCCTCTCGCGCTGAAATACGATCAAGCTGAGGGCGGAGCCGCAGCGCGAAGAATGGAGCATCAGCGATGAATCTGGGACTCGAAGGACGAAAGCCGAAGAGCCACTGGACCGCCGCTGACGGGAGCCGAGGTCAAATCGCCGGCCGGTTTGAGCATCGTCTGGCCGGTGAAGGTCCCGGTTTCGAAATCCACTATCTGTTGCAACTGATCGGCGCTGGGAGCCTCGGCGCTTTGCGCATGAATCAACGTCGCATCGGTGGCCTGATTGCTCAGGCTCGGCTCGCGCCCGTCCCACATCAGCGTGCTCTCGAACGTCAGATTGGTCGCGGGCAGCGGACGGCGGTAGACGGAGACGAAGCCCGTGGTCGGGCTGGTCAGACCGTACTTGGGGTTCGTGTTGCAGCCGTAGGGATCCTTCACCTTCGTGATGCTGAACTCCAGCTCCGCGGCGGATGGCATCGGTAGAGAGATCCGGATCAGGCCACGGCCAAGCAGCAGCTTGTACGCGGTCTTTCTTTGAGCCAGCGTTGCGACCTTGTCATCGGGGCAAGTTGCACCATCGATCGGGCTGAACAACGGGTCGGTACCTTGACTCTCATTAAAGCGGGCCGTCACATCCGAAGGGTTGATCGCCCATCCATCCTGTGGTTCGTGACAGCTGAAGCAGCTACGTCCATTGGTTCCGAGACTTTGAAAGAAGGCGTTATCCGAGGTCGTGGTTGGCCCGGCCGGCTGAAAGGTCGTCATGCTGCCGGTCGAGTCGGCGGTCGTGTCACTCTGCGGGATGGTTGGTGGAATAGGCGCAACGGTGATCTTTTCTGGGAGCGGCATTTGAAGTGCCTGGGAATGCGCGGATATTGCCCAGTCGGGCATCACGGCAGTGTCGTCGGCGTTGCTCTGCGCACTCGCGATGTGGGGACGAGCGACCGACACGAGGCACCAGGCGACTAGCGCCAGGCAGAGGCCGGCGCCGAGGACTTCAGAAGGCAAACTCCCGATCGAAAGAATCCGATGATTCATAACCCTCGCGGCGTAGACTCTCTGCACTTCCAATTCTCGAAGCGTTACCGGTCTTGAACGCCCCCCTTTTTGGTCATTCTTCTGTCCGATCGGAGCGGATGGCAACGAAAGGACGGCTGAAGACTCATGAAGATTTGTGTAGAAGCCGCAGGTATGCTTTAAGTCGCCCCTTGAAGCCTCGCCGCCGTACCGCGAGGCCAAAATGCCCGCCGAACTTTCCAGATTCGAGAATTTCGAGCTTGACCCGAGCGCGTACCGGCTGGCGAGCGGACTGCGCATCTGCGATGAGACCGGCGAACTGAGTCATAAGGCGGATCTGCATCGGCTCAACGGCGACCTGCTGTTGATGCAGGACGCCGCGAACGCAGCCTGGGCCGAGGGCTGCTTCCGCACCGCGATCGAGATTGCGCGCGGCCAGAGCGCCAAGTCGTGGGAGTTGCGCGCGACGATGAGCCTCGCGCGTTTGCTCGCGAGCCAGGACCGTCGCGACGAAGCGCGTGCGATGCTGGCCGAAATCTACGGCTGGTTCACCGAAGGTTTCGACACCGCCGACCTGAAGGACGCGCAAGCATTGCGCGACGAGCTCTCAGATTAGTTAAGGTGTTCACCTCGAGATGGTTTGATGCAGAGCATCGCTGCTGCCGAAATTCATATTGAGCTGCCGCTCGAACAGGCGTGGGAGAAGTTGCGCGACCTGAGCCGGCCGCATCTTTATGTTCCCAATCTCACGGGCTGCGAGATCACTACGACCCAGCGCGAGGGGGTGGGCGCGAGCCGCCGCGTATTCCAGAAGGGCCGTGCGCCGATGGACGAGACTGTGATCGACTGGCAGGAGGGGCACGGCTTTGTAATTCGTCTGCACAATGGCGACCGGCCTCCGATGCCGTTCAAGGAAGCCCGCTTTGTCTACCGAATCGATTCGGACCACGCTGGTGGGACGATCTTCAGGCCGTCGATGGTCTACACTTTGCGCGGCGGAGCCTTCGGGCGCCTGCTCGATCGCCTCTTCCTTAACCGGATCATCCGTGGCGTCGTACGGAAAGTAGGGTTAAATCTCAAGCAATATTACGAGACCAACCAGCCCTCTAATCCAGCCTTTCAAAGCTCGAAGCAGGTTCCAGCAGGTTCCGGATAAGCCTGGCCGAAAGTCTTTCTCCTGTCTCGCACCACTACGGCAGGGTAAACGCCACTACTGAATCGCCGAGCTTGGTGCCCAGCTTGCCGTGGCCGCCGGCGGCGATTACCAGATACTGCTTCCCGTCGCTGCGCACCTGATAGGTCATCGGAGTGGCCTGCCCGCCGGCCGGCAACTTCGCCTCCCATAGCAACTTGCCGCGGTCAGTATCGAAGGCGCGCAGATACGGATCGAGGGTGGCCGAGATGAACACCAACCCGCCGGCGGTTACGATCGCGCCGCCCAGGTTGGGCGAGCCCCAGCCGCGATCGGGCAGCGGCACATGAAAGAAGCGCAGGAGATTGCCGAGCGGCACCGACCATTTGATCTGGCCGCTCGAGAGATCGACCGCGGTCAGTAATCCCCACGGCGGCGGATTGCACGGCAAGCCCGGGAACGAGGACCGCATGAACACGCGGCTCATCCCGTAGGGCGTGCCGGCCTGCGGCGCGAACTCGGTCTCGAAGCCGCGCGAGGCGTTGGCCTGCTCGGTGAATTCGGCGCGCGGAATCAGATGAACCTCGGCGACGAGATTGTTGGTGTTGGTCACGAGCAACTGCCGCGCCGGATCGAACGCGGCGCTGCTCCAGTTCATGCCGCCGACGTTGCCGGGAATAATCAGCGAGCCGGCGATCGACGGCGGCGTGAAGATGCCGTCGCTGCGCAGTGCCGCCATCCGGTTGCGGCACTGCCGGCGATCGAAATAGAGCACGCCCCAGGCGTCATCGGCGCTGATGCTGAGCGGGATCAGCGGCGGCGGCAGGGTGGGAAAGGGCTGCGTCGCGGAAGTTTCCTCGCCCGGCACGTCGCTCTGCGGCACGGGCTGCTCGACGATCGGAAAGAGCGGCTCGCCCGTCAGGCGATTGAAAACGAACAGGCTGCCGCGCTTGGTGCCCTGCACGACCGACGGAACGTCGACGCCGTTGCGCCGAATCGTGCACAACAGCGGCATCGAGGGATTGTCGTAATCCCAGAGATCGTGATGAGTGGTCTGAAAGTACCACGCGAGTTTGCCGGTCGCGCCGTGCAACGCTATCAGCGAGTCGGAGTAGACGTTGGCGCCGGGCCGCTCACCGCTGTAGTAGTCGGGGCTCGCGCTCGAGCCCGGCAGGAAAACCAGGTCGTGCTCGCGATCGACCGAGATGATCGACCAGATATTGGCGGCGCCGCTGTTCGGCGGACCGCCATGCGTCCAGGTCTTCGCCGCCGGATCGGCGGGATCGCGCGGCATCGGATCCCACGACCAGCGCAGTACTCCCGAGCGCGCGTCGAACGCGCGCACCACTCCCGACGGCTCATCGACGTGGCCGTTGTCGCCGATCGCGGAGCCGACCACCACCAGATCATCGATAAGCGCCGGCGGCGAGGTCTCCTCATATTCGCCGCGATACCTGAGCTTGTCGATATTGGCTACTCCCGCCTTGAGATCGATCTGCCCCTGGCTGCCGAAGTCAGGGCAGGTTTTGCCGTTGGCCGCGTCGAGCGCGATCAGGCGGGCGTCGATCGTGGCGATGAAGATGCGCCGCGCGCACGGCTCACCCGGTTTGCGCGTCGGGTCCGGCCACGAAGATACGCCGCGATTGATGAGCCCTTCCGAATAGTAACTGTTCTGCAAATCGATCTTCGGATCGTAGGCCCATTTCTCTGCGCCGCTTTCCGGATCGAGCGCGATCACGCGGTTGAACGGTGTCGAGAGGTACATCGTACCGTCCACCACGATCGGGGTGTTCTCGAAGGAGCTTTTGCGTTTGGCCTGAGAACCGTCGGAGACGTCACCGGTGTGATAGGTCCATGCGACCTTCAGGTCTTTGACGTTGTCGCGATTGATCTGGTCGAGCGGCGAGTAGCGCATCCCGCCCGGGTCGTTCCCGTAGCTTGGCCACTCAGCGACCGGTCCGCAGTCGGCGGGCGTCGACGCAGTGGCTACACATGCCGCGAGCAGGCCGGCGGCCATCGCGGGCCATCGCCAGGTCCCGCGCCGCGGCGACGCCCAAGTGGTTCGACCGAATGTCTCAGGCATCAGCATGCCTCCCTCCGCCCTCCGCTCATCGCCGGCGCCAACTTCAGATCCCGGCCTGATCTCGAAGTGTTTAGTAGCACATTGGTTTCGGAGCCTGCAGCACTGCGCACGCGACGAATCGGGTTCGTCGCCCACGAGGTTATTGATGCACCCGGGCTACGACGCGCGATCACTTCGTCATGAAGATCTCGAACCCGATGTCTACTTCCTGGATGTCGAAGCTGCGAAAACTCGCCTGCGCTAACATTTCCTCGAATTGTTCTCTGGTATAGGCGCTCTTGAGCAGCATGAATCGGAAGGTGAGCTTCGTCACTACTTTATTGACCATGCTCAAACGCATGGCGTCGACGGCGTGACTGATCGACTCCGCTGAAGCGTCTTTCCTCAGATCGATGATCAGACCGCGGCCGCCGGGCTTCAGCACGCGACACATTTCCTGCAGCGCCCGAACCGGCTGTCCGAAGTTTTTGAAGGCCGCGCGGCACAGCAGGAAGTCGAAGGTATCGTCCGCGAAGGGCAGGTTGGAAGCATTGCCTTGCCGAAAGTCTACGCGAACGCCGGCATCGGCGGCTTTCTCCCGCGCCATTTCGACAAAGGTATGGCTGAGGTCGACTCCGCTGATGGAGTACGGACCGAGCTTGGCGAGTTCGATGGAAAAATAGCCGGGGCCGGGTGCGACCTCGAGCACAGTGCTGTCGTGCGGAAGCTGATTGGCGACGCGCCGCGCGAGCTTGGCGAATTCGTCGAGCGTCTTGCCCGTGTTGGTCGCGTACCACTTCGCGACCATGCCTTCCATGCCGCGGTCTTTGTGAGGATTCGGTAGCACCGACGCCATATGAGTTTATACCTGCCGACGCCTGGTTGATTGCTTAGAGCAGGGTGTAGAGCGCGGTGAATACGTAGGCCAGCGTAATCAGCCCGAAAGCCAGCCCCGGCAGTTCATCGAGGAAGCTGCCTTGCGCGTAGCGCAGCGAGCTGGCGGCATCCTCGAAGCTGTGCTCGGCCCGCATCGCTCTGATGATTCCCGCACCGTTGGTTGTCGCAGCCATGGTCGTATCCTCCCGGTTGGTAACCGCAATCACTACAGCAAGGCGGCCAATGAAGTCGCGATGTAGATCAGCGTCACGAGTCCGATCGCGAGTCCCGGTAGTTCGCTCAGCAGGTTGTTTTCCGCGTAATGAGCTGAACCCCGCGCATCATCGTTCGCCGCGCCCGCCGCCCTGTTCACCCTTACCTCTCTGATTGTCGCTTCCATCGGAATTCATCCCTCCAGTTCGTTGCCAGCGCTAAACGCAAGGTCGATGCCATCCGGAAAGCCTTGACTTCCCATCTCGTCGCAATTTCCGGTTCCATTCTCGATCCAACGCAACTAGCTGAATGTATTGGAGTTTGTGGCCATTTGCGCTAACCAGTGGGGTCGCCAGCAGCATGCAGTCAGCTGCATACCAGCGACTGCACCGCGGTCATCGCGCGAGTGGGCTTTCGCAAATCGCGGAGCGGACCTGATCGCGCGTCAACCGGAAAAGGGGGACAATCAGGCGCGACGATCCCGGGGACCCGACCCGGGCAGTTTGGCCCGGCGTCACGACGGGCCCCGCCGGCTCGAAAAAAACTTTGCCGAAGGGCTTGACCAGAATGTATGATTATCCTACGATGTGTCTCATGCGAACCAAATCGCACATGAGCCAGAAGGAAGTCTGGGATTCGTTCTTCACCGATAAGAACCTGTTGGCCAAGAATCAGGTGACGGACGAGGAGCTCAAGTTCCTGCAGACAGTAGAGCTGTTCGGGAGCTTCAAGAGCGTCGACGACATCCTGCTGGTGCTCCGCAATATCCGCTGACGCGGCGTCCGGCGCCTCCGGATTCGAGGCGCCGACCGCGTTGACTGTGCCCGCGTAACCGGGTACTTTACAGCATCGCCTTATCGCAGGCTGATGCGCACGCTGGATTCCGCGCCGCCCACCCCAACCAAATCAGAACCAATCGTTCGGCCTTACCGCCAACGCGAATCCGCTGGCTCTGTACCCGAGGTAGTATTTTGTCCTTTTCCGAATTCTCGATTGCTCCTGAAATCAGCCGCTCGATCCGCGACCGCGGCCACCATCAAGCCACTCCAATTCAGTCCGGCGCGATTCCGGCCGCTCTGGCCGGGCGCGATCTGATCGCCACCGCCGAGACCGGCAGCGGCAAGACCGCGGCTTTTTTGATTCCGCTCATCGACCGGCTCCATCGCGGGCACCCGGCCGGCGGCAACGGAAACGGCGCGTACGGCCACGAAGCCCGCGGCCACGAAGCGCACGGCCACGAAGCGCACGGAACCGCCGTCCACGGCGGCCGCGCCGCGACCCACAGCAGCCCGGTGATCCGGGCGATGGTCCTGGCGCCGACGCGCGAGCTCGCGGCGCAAGTCGCGCGCGAGTTCAACCTGCTGGCCCGCCACACCCGCCTGAAAGTGGCGGTGATCGTGGGCGGCGACTCGATGAATCGACAGTTGCAGGATTTGCGCGCCGGCGCGCAGGTGCTGGTGGCCTGTCCCGGCCGGCTGATCGATCATCTCGAACGCGGCACGGTGAAGCTCGATCACATCGAGCTGGTCGTGGTCGATGAGGCCGACCGGCTGCTCGACATGGGCTTTCTGCCTCAGTTGCGGCGCATCATGCGGACGGTACCGCGCCGCCGCCAGACCTTAATGTTCTCCGCGACGATGGGCATGGGCGTGGCGCAAATCGCGCGCGAGTTCCTCGACAATCCGGCCCGCGTCGAAGTCGGCGAAAAAGCCACGCCGCCGGCCTCGATCCGCCAGACCGTCTATCCGGTCACGGTGGACAGCAAAGGCCCGCTGCTGCTCGAGATCCTGAAAGCCGAACAGGTCGAGAGCGCGATCGTTTTCACGCGCACCAAAAGCCGCGCCGATCGGGTCGCGAAGCTGCTGGCGCGCAGCCGGATCAAGGCGATCGCGATTCATGGCGACCGCTCGCAGGGTCAGCGCAATGCCGCGCTGGCCGGATTCAAGTCGCGCACCTATCGCGTGATGGTCGCCACTGACGTGGCCGCGCGCGGACTCGATATTCCCGACGTTTCGCACGTAATCAACTTCGACTTGCCCGATGAGCCCGAGAACTATATCCACCGTATCGGCCGCACCGCGCGGATGGGCAAGCCGGGCGAAGCGGTTAGCCTGGTGACACCCGAGGATCGCGCCACGCTGGCGCGAATCGAGCGCACGCTGGGCCACCAGCTCGAACGATGCGAGATGGCAGGCTTCGACGTTCCTGATATCGCGGCGCCCGCGCCGGTCAAGCTCTTCAGCTCGGCCCGCGCCCGCCAGCGCTCGACCCGCAACCGCCCCCGCCAGCGCTGGGCCTAGGCGCGTTTCCCGCACCTCGCCTCTGGGCCGCGTGATGCGCGGAAGAGGCGAGGGCGAAAACGACGTTCCGGGTCACGATCGGCCCAACGCTCCGAGTTGCTCAGGTATCCTCCAATGAAGGACCAGGAACAGAGCTTCGTCGAGAGCGCCGAACTCTACGACGCGATCTACCACTTCAAGAACTATGCGCGTGAATGCGAGCAACTGCGCGAGCTGATCGATACGGCGGTGCCGGGCGCGCGCACGATCCTTGATGTCGCGTGCGGCCCCGGCAATCACGCGCGCTTGCTGAAACAGCACTACGCAGTCGACGGCGTCGATCTCAACGAAGACTATCTGCGGGCCGCGCGGCTGAAGAATCCGGCCGGGAACTATTCGCGCGCCGACATGGCCGGCTTCGACCTCGGCCGCACCTACGATGCCGTCACCTGCCTGTTCAGCGCGATCGGCTACCTGCAAACGGTCGCGCGGCTCGAGAGCGCGATCGCCGCGATGGCGCGTCACGTACGGCCGGGTGGCGTGCTGATCGTCGAGCCGTGGTTCACGCCCGAAACCTGGAATCCGGGCGGGCAGTTTATCCACGCCGGAGAGATCCCGCGCGGCGCCGGCGCCGACAAGGTGTGCCGGATGAGCTTCAGCGGCCGCGAAGGAAATCGCTCCGTGGTGCAGATGCATTACCTGCGAGGCCGGTCTGACGGAATCGAGCACTATAGCGAGCGCCTAGAGTTGACGCTGTTCACGCGTGACGAGATGACGCACGCGTTTACGTCCGCCGGCACCGATGTCCGCTACGACCCGGAAGGCCTGATCGGCCGCGGACTCTACATCGCGACGCCGCGCCCGCAATCATGACCGCCAGGCGGGTGCCTGCACCGCACCGGAACAGCGATCCGGCTCACGCGCTGGTCCGCTTCGTCCAGAAATCTTTGGCGGCCAAAGCCAATCCGCGCAAGGCAGTCGAGATGGCCGCTTATATGAAAACCGCGATGCCGTTTTATGGCGTGCAGCAGCCCGATCGAGAGGCGATCCAGTGCGAGATCAAAGACCGCTTCGCGATCGCCGGCCGCCAGGAATACGAACGGGCGGTGCTTTCATTGTGGCGGCTTGAACGCCGCGAAGAGAAGTATCTTGCGATCGCCGTGGCGCAGATCTACCCGGATTTGGTCCGGCCCGAATCGCTCCCGTTATACGAGCGGATGATTCGCGAAGGCGCGTGGTGGGATTTCGTCGACGAGATCGCGGGGCGAATCGTGGGCGCACTGGTGCTCGAGTATCCGCGACGGATGTGGCCAATCATGGATCGCTGGATCGACGATGACGACCTCTGGATTCGCCGCGCCGCGATCATCTGCCAGCTCAAGCATAAGGAGCGCACCGACCATTTGCGCCTGTTTCGCTACTGTCTGGCGCGCGCCGCCGAGAGCGATTTTTTCATCCGCAAGGGAATCGGATGGGCGCTGCGGCAATACTCCTACACGGCGCCCGAGCGGGTCCGCGACTTTCTGATCGAAAATCGCGCCGTGCTTTCGCCGCTCAGCTACCGCGAAGGCGCGAAGGTCCTGCTCCGCAAAGGGCTGATGCGCGGACTGGCCCCGCCGACTGGCGCGCGTCCCCAAGCTTGATTGCGCGAAGGCCCCATCACGTCCGCCCGGTCGCCCCTAATACGCATTCACGATGATGGTGTTGGTCGCGCAGTTCGGCGTCCGCTCCTGAAAGATCCACTCGCCTGGCGCGTTGACCGTGAGCGTGCTCGAGGAGACCACCTCGGGATGGGGGTTGCCGTTGATGCTGATCGCGGCGACCGCGGCGGCCGGGACGCTCACGCCCACAGTCAGCACCGTGCCGACCGGGACGTTGATCGTGCCGCCGGTCAGGGGGCTGATGCCTGAATAGCTGAGACTTAAGGTGCAGGCTGCGACGGCGGCGGGCGTCGGAATCGGCACCGCCGGCTCGAGGACGCTGAGGTTGGCGTTGGGACCTACCGGCGTTGGGGTCGCGGTCGGGACTGCGGTCGGCGTTGGCGTGTAAGTCGGCGAGCCTAGCGATGTTGGGGTTGCCGTCGACGTCGGAGTCGGGGTAGCGATCGCGGTTATCACGGACTGGGCCCGGGCAGTCGTCGCAAACAGACCCACGACCGCCAGCGCCAGAATTAATTTTGCTGCCTTCATCGCGCGTGCTCCTTTTTCACCACGCAGTCAGCGGGGGCATCGTCTGGGCGTTGACCGGGGCTGGCTCGACGGCAATCACCCAGCTGACGTAGTAGGCGCTGCCCTGCGTCGCACCGCTGTTACCGGCAAAACTGGTCGTCGGTCCCTGATCGCCGCAGCCGACGCCCCAGAAGTTGCCCGCGTCGAGTTGAACGATGACCCCATTTCCGAAGCCCGAGCTGCCCAGCGAAAATGAGGCGCCGCCCGGTCCGTAGCAGCCGATGATTATATCGTTGTGCGCCGGCGTGCAGGCCGGAATCGGGATGCTGGTTACAGCGCTTCCGAGAGAGGCCGTGGCATTGCAGCTATCGGGGACCGCCAAGGCTCCCGAATAGTCGCGCAGGATTCCCGACACGAACGGATTGCTGCCGAAGGTCCAATTGTAAGTCGTGCCCGAAGCGTCGCCGCTGGTCGCCGTGCGCTGGAACAATTGCAGACAGTTATTCCCAGTGGCGTCGCAGACCCCACTCCCGATTTGGGTCCAGGTGCTCCCGCTGGGCGCGGTCAGGGTAGCAGATTGATTATAGCTGACCGCGACGATCATGATGTCGCCAACGCTGGGCTTGCTCCCACTGTGAAGAGTGGTCTGCATGGTAAGTGTCGTGCCCGTTCCCCCGGAGTTGTTGTCGCAACCGCTCGTACACGAGGTGGAATAGCCCGCGTAGGTCTGGGCTTGGACCGGGCGCTCGAATGCGAAGATCGCCAGCGGCAGCGCACAGGCTATGAGGATGAGCCGCCGCTTCATCACGGCGACACTGCGAAGGCCCCGCCGCCCGAGCACGGCTGGCCGAGGACCTGGCTGGCGCTCCAGGCGTTGAAGCAGAACATCGTCGAGGATCCGGCGGTGGTCGTTACGGTTCCCGCCGTGCCGGCCGCCCAGGTTAGCGTGTAGCCCGCCGCCGCGGACCATCCGAGGACTTCCTTGGTTGCGCCCGCGTTGTTCTGCTCGACCAGCAGCAGGATATTCTGCCCGTTCTGCGGGTTGATCGTGATCGTGCAGGTATCTCCCGACGCGCTGCCGGTGAGGTTCACGATCTGCATGTTGGGCGCGCCCAGGTATGGCGGCACTATCACTGAGGCAGTCCCGGCGCAGGCCTGCGTTGTTGCGGGCGGCGTGTTGAGGGCCTTGAGATGGCACGCGGGTTGGTCGCGCTTGATGAGCTGCCCGCTGAGCGGCCGCTGGCCCGGCATCGTCGAGAGCGAATCGGCGCGGGCGACGGGAGCCGACCAAAGATGGATGCAGATGAGCGCGGCGAGAGCGGCCATGATCGTCACCCTCGCGCGGAGGGAGGCGTCGTTCGGTTTCATGATCAGAAATCCGCGACGATGGCCGTGACGTTGATCAGGTCGGAGCTGGTGATCGAAGTGGCGAAGGTGCATTCGAGGATGTCGCCTGAGACCAGAAACAGAAACGGGTTGCCGTCTGAATCAACCGGCAAGCCGGGCCAGTTCGCCGGCGCCATCAGGTTCTGTGCCGGGGTCGCGTTGGCGAAGCCGGCGCTCTCGACCGAGGTGATCGCGAGGCCGCCGTAGAGCACCGAGCCGCTCTTGATCTGGCAGGTGATCAGATGGGTCGCCGAGGCGTCGTTGTTGGTTTCCCAGAGCCCCTTGACGATCGAGCCGTTGGTCCCGCCGGTATAGACGGTCTTATAGGTCCCGGCGGAGTCGGTGCCCTGCAAGAACTGCTGGTTGGCGTCCTTGGGAGTCTTCGGGGTGACCACGTTGTTGGCGTTCTGCGCGAATGCGCCCGAGGCGCACAGGAGCATCGCCGCGCTGATCAGGCAATCGCGGATGAACACTGATAAACGCCGCCAGAAAATCCTCATGATCAGATACCTCCAAAGTTGGACGCGATCGCCGAGGCGGTCATCGCGTTGGTGAACGTGGGGAGCTGTGCGGTGGTCGCCGTCCCGCTCAAGTTGCTGAAGGCCGGCTGGGTCGAGGACGGCACGCCGGAAGTGCTGATCGCATTGATCCACTGATTGCTCACCGCGGCGTAGCTCTCGATCCCGCCCAGCGACGAAGCGCCGGGATTCGGGAGCTGCGAGGCCGCGACGCTGCCACTGATATCGGTGAACGCAGGCTGCGTGGCCGAAGGCACGCCGCTGGTCGAGATTTGGTTGATCCATTCGTGCGAGGTTGACGCCAGGCTTTCGATTCCGCCCAAGGTGGACGCGGCCGGATTGGGCAGATCAGCGCCGACGATCGCGCGGAAGCCGGGCTGCGCGGCGCTCCCGCTCGACGGTCCCGCGAAGACTGTGTTCCTGGTTTCGGTATCCAGTGTCAGGGTAAGCGTGCCCGAACTGGTGACCGGACTCCCGCTGACCGCGTAGATCGGCGTGGTCGAGGCGTCGCTCAGTCCCACGCTCGTGACCGTCCCGCTGCCGGAGCTGCAACTGCCCCACGCCGGATCGCCGCCGCTCACCACGAGGCACTGACCGCTGCTGCCGATGCTTAACCGCAGAGCTGAACCGCTCGACCCGCCGTAGATCAGATCGCCCGCCGTGGTCATCGGCGAGAGCGCGTTGAAGGCCGTACTCGCCGTCGTCTGGCCAGTGCCGCCCTGGTTGATATCGAGCACGGTCCCCGCGCGCAGCGGCGCCGCGAGCGCGAGCAGGAAAAGGATCGGAAGCAGCAGCCGGCCTTTGTCATTCCCGCGCGTCTGCGTTGCCCGGCGCGCGGGGAATCCCGGACCGGGACCCTTCGCGCGCCAGACAAACAGACGCGCGAGGGTGACGGGTGGTGGGTTCGAATTTCTTCGCTTCATAGTCAGTACCTATAGTCCGCGATCAGGCTGTCGCCCGACGGCGGGGCTGCGTTGAACGTGATTGTTGATCCGCTGAGTGAGTAATCCGCGCCGGCGCCGGCCTGCTGGCGTACGCCCTGGCGATAGAGCTGCAGCGTGCCCGTGGCGGGCGCGTGCGCGAGCGTGAAGGTGACGTTGGAGCCGTTGACGGTTCCGGAGGGCGTCTCGCCGGTGACGTAATTCGCCGGCTCGCTCGGCGCGCTGCAGCTATAGTCGGCCAGCAGGATGTCGCCGGAGAGCGGCGACACGGCGAAGGTGATCGTCGATCCGCTCAGCGTATAGTCCGCGCCGGCCCCGGCCTGCTGGCGCACGCCGTTGCGATAGAGCTGCAGCGTGCCGGCGGCCGGGGCGTTGGCGAGCGTGAAGGTCACATTGGAGCCGTTGACGGTTCCCGTCGGGGTCTCATTGGTAATGTAGAGATCCGCGTCGGCCAGGCTCACCGGCAGGTAGCTGTAGTCAGCCAGCAGGATATCGCCGGAGAGCGGGGCGACGGTGAACCTGATGGTTGAACTGCTCAGCGTGTAATCCGCGCCGGAGCTATAGCTGTAGTCGGCCTGCAGATCGTCGCCGGAGAGCGGGGCCGAGCTGAACGTGATCGTTGCGCCGTTCAGCGTATAGTCCGAGCCCGCCTGCTGGCGCACGCCGTTGCGATAGAGCTGCAGCGTGCCGGGGTTCTGGGGATGCGCGAGCATGAAGGTGACGTTGGAGCCGTTGACGGCACCAGCCGGCGTCTCGCCGGTAACATCATGCGCCGGCGCGCCCGCCTGCTGGCGCATACCATTACGGTAGAGCTGGAGCGTGCCTGGCGCCGGCGCGTTCTTGAGCGTGAACGAGACGTTCGATCCGTTGATACTGCCGGCCGGCGTCTCGCTTTCGACGAAGATCGAGGCCGCCGCGCCGCCGCCCGAGCCGGTGATGATGACCTGGCCGCTGCTGAGGGCGAGCGCGATCCCGCTGCCGGCGGTGAATGGGCGCGATCAGATCGGCGTTGGTGGTGGTCAGCGAGACGCTCGGCGGCGTGGTGCTCTCATTGCCGGAGGTGTCGATCGTGGTGACGGTGTAGGTATGCGGCCCGAGCGCGGTGTTGCGGACCAGCAGCGAGCTGCCGCGCACGTTCCAGCTCTGATCGGTCACCGTGTCCTGAATCAGGTACTCGCGGACGTTGGGCGACGTTGACTCGGTCCATCGCAGCAGCACGTCGCCGAGGCCTTCTTTGGTCGCGGTGAGATTGGTGACGTCGGCCGGCGGGTTGGCCTGGCCGATCACCTGATGGCCGGCGAGGAGCGTCCAGAGCGTGACCGTGTTGTCGCTCAGCTCGTAGCGCATCCGCACGTCGTATTTCATCCCGGGGGTGACCGGCTGGATGTAGACCTGCGGCGCGAGCGTTTGGAGGCCCATCTCGGTCCACGGCACATAAGGCGGCTGACGGGTCGTCGTCGGGTTTTGCAGGATCGTCCAGTAGAGCGCGGAGACGTAGTCGGCCGACAGCGTCGCGCCGAGCGGCGGGATCGAGCCGGCGTTGAAGGTGATCGTGTTGCCGCTCAGCGTGTAATCGTTCGATGCGCCGGGCTGCATCAGGTTGCCGTTGACGTAGAGCTCGAGCGAGCCGCCGACCGGCGGGTTGTCGAGCGTGAAAGTCGGATTGGTCCCGTTGACGGTGCCGCCGGGAGTCTCGCCGCTCACCTGATCGAGCGAAGCGCCCGGGACTTCGTTGGTATTCGCCTTGTTGCAGATCCAGATCAGGCCGTCGCTGGTCGTGACCGTATCGCCGATCACGTAGGCCTGCGTACTCGACCAGCTCGCGGCGTTATTGGTGGTGCCGTTGCCGGTGGTCGAGCGGCGGAACTGGACGCGGACGCCGGTGATGCGCGGGATCGACTTGATTCCCGCACGCGGCGGCTGCGCGTACAAACCTTCGAGCACGCGGATATCGAGGTTGATCTTGATGCGCGGCGTGCCCGAGCCGTCGGCGTCTTTCGCCATCGCAGAGTCGTCGCTGGTGACGGCAGCCGCCGTGGCCGCGGGATCGGAGATCGCGAGGCCTTCGGTCTCGATCGGCGTCTCGGTAAGCGTCGGCTTGATCAGAATCGCCGGCGACGGGACGGCTTGCGACGGCGATCCGCCGCCCGGGTAAACCGGCGGCGTGCCGGAATCGGCCGTGTAGATCGCGGGCGCGTAGTCAACCAGCTCGAGCGTCGCGCAGAGATCCTTGGCCGGGCGAATCTTCGAGACGAGCAGCAGCGCGCTCTCTTCGCCGAGCTCGCCGAACATCGCGAGGTCGCCGATCGCGGGCATCGGATTGCCGGCGGGAATCGGAGTCGCCAGCGTCAGATGGCCGCTCCAGCGGCTCTTCTTGAAGACGGGCGTGATGAGATTCAGCAGCAGCGAGCTGCCGTCGACCGTCCTGCGCACCCGCGCAACGTAGCTTGCGGCCGGGTCGGTGAAGTGAAAGCGCTCGTCGCAGGAAAAGCCGCGCAGGTTGCCGCTCGCGTCGACGTTGAGGGCTTTAATCCGGCCGGCGCCGAGATCCCATTGCGGAACGTCGTGAGAGACGTAGACCAGGTCGCCGCGCTGGCAGATCAGGTTTTCGTAATCGACGCTCAACTCGTAGGTCTCGGGGCGGAGGCGGCCTTGCGCCAGATGGTAGCGGCCTTCGCGCCACGCCTGATTCGGATCGGTGCAGCCGTGAGTCAGGTCGATCGCTTCGGGCGTGAGATTGACGGTCGCGGGCGTGACGCCGTCGTCGTAGACGTATTGCTCATCGTCCTGCCAATCGGCGCCGGGGTTGACGAAGCGCACTTTCACCATCCCGGGGAGCTGCGGAAACGGCCGCGTGCTCTTGAAGCCCCACGAGTTGCGCGGCGTGAAATGCTGGACCGGCGTGGTCTGCGGCTGGTCGAGGACGATCGAGTAAAGCCCGTCGCGCATCTGGAACGAGGCGCGGCCCATCCCGCAGATCACGCGCAGCACGTCAAAGATGGTGCTCTGCGAATCGAGAATCGAATTGTTGAAGCGCGAGTTGCTATTGCAGTTCTGCCACCACGCGACCAGTCCCGGGAGATCCAGCCGCGCGTCGGTCATCTGGTAGTTGAGCTTGTTCGCCCTGCCTTGGAGGACATCCCGGTAGTGGGACGCTGGGTTGGAGGTAACGCTGCCGGGGAAATCGAAGCTGCCGTTGGGAATGCGGGTCGCGGTCTGGGTGAAGTCGTTGTAGTACTGGGGGTACACGAGTCGTGCCGCGTGGGCACTCTCTGCAATTTCAGGGGGGTATCGGTGCGGCGAAGCGAAGCACGGGCCGGCACGGAGGCCGGCCCCTACTCAACGTTGGAGCTTCGATCAGATGCGCTGGGGAGTCGCTTTCGGGGTCGCCGTGCGCTTCGGGGTCGGAGTCGGAGTGGACTTTTTGGCTGCAGATGGCGGGTCTTTCGGAGTCGGAGTGGGAGTTCGCTTCGGCGTGGGCGTGGGAGTCGGTCGCGGTGTGCGGGTCGGAGTGGGCGTTGGTCTGGGGCTTGGGGTGGGCCGGGGAGTCCGGGTGGGAGTAGGTGTGGGGACGGGGGTCGGGGCCGGCGGATTCGGAGGGATTCAGGACCGCGACGAAACCGGAGGGAGAGCCGGGCAGGGTCGGCTGGAGCGCGTCGGCAGTGACCGGGAAATTGGCCGATTCCGTGATCCCGGCGACATAGACGAAGCCCTGCGAATCGACCGCGATTGCGTTGCCGGCGTCGGCGCCACTGCCGCCGAGGTAAGTGGAGAAGGTCAGCGACGCGCTGCCGCTCATGGTCGGGTCGAGGATGCTGACGAAGGCGTCGATGCCGCCCGCGTTGGCCGCCTGGAGGAAGTTCATGTCGATCGGGAAGTCGGTCGCGCAGGTGAAGCCGGTCACGTAGACCAGCCCGTTGGAATCGACCGCGATACCGCCGCCTTCACCGTCGATGAAGCCGATACCGCCGAGGAAGGTGGAATACAGCAGCGAGGCGCTGCCGCTGAGCGTGGGATTGATGACGCTGACGAAGGGGGTGATCGCGGACTCGTCGATAGTTTGAAAGGCGGTCGAGGTGACCGGAAAGTCACCCGAGCGCGCGAATCCGGTCACGTAGGCGAGACCATTGGAATCGGCGGCGATTGCGAGTCCGGCGTCGGCGAAACTGCCGCCAAGATGGGTGGAATAGGCGAGCTGGCTCGCGCCCTGGTTGGCGGTATTGATTACGGTGACGAAGCCGGTGATCGCAAAGAGGCTCAGCGGGTTGGTCTGCAAGGCGTTGGCAGTGGTCGGAAAATCCTGCGAAGCGGTGTCGCCGGTGACGTAGATTTCGCCGGTCGGACCGACCGCGACCCCGGTGCCGTCGGCGCCGGCGCTCCCGCCCAGGTAGCTCGAATAGACCAGCGAAGCGGCGCCACTCGCGGTGGGATTGATGACGCTCACGAAGGCGTCGGGAATGCCGGGTGGGCTGGCTTTGAGCGGCTCGAAGACGTTCGGAGTGACCGGGAAGTTGGACGAATTGGCGTCGCCGGTGACGTAGGCGAACCCTTGCGAGTCGACCGCGAGCGCGTCGATATAATCCTCGCCGTTGCCGCCGAGGTAAGTGGAATATACGAGTTGCGCGGTACCGGTCTGGGTGGGATCGAGTACGGTCAGAAAGCCCGATGAGAATCCCAGCACGGTCGGGCCGCTCACGCTCTGGAACGCGTTGGCGGTGACCGGAAAGTTGAGCGACGGCGTGAAGCCCGCCACATAGATCTGCCCTTGCGCGTTGAGCGCAATACCGTAGCCTGCGTCGCCGACCGGAATCGGGCAGTGGATACAGCCGCCGTTGCCGCCGAGATAAGTGGAGAACACCACTTGCGCGGTCCCGGACTGGCTGGGATCGAGCTCCGTGACGAACACGTTGCCTTCACCGCCGTTCGCGTCCTTGCTGGCCTCGAGCGCGCCGGAGCTGACCGGAAAATCGGACGACGCAGTGGTGCCGGTCACGTAGATATCACCGGAGGAATCGACCGCGATTGCGTTGGCCTGCGCGCCGGAGCTGCCGCCCAGGTACGTGGAGTAGACCAGCTGCGGGTCGATCACCAGCGCGCGGCTGCGATCGTAGGCGCCCAGCTCGATGCCGATCTTGCGCGCGCCGGCGTGGCGTGAATCGCCGTTCGCGGAGAGTACGTAACGTCCGTCGACGACCTGCTCGTGGCCGTCCGCGTTCTGATAGACGCGGGGTTTCATCAGGCGCAACTCGGAGCCGCCGGCGGCGAGGATCAGGTCGCCCGCGCGATCGAGGCGGGCATTGTCGGCGCCGTCGATCGCGATCGGATCGCGTCCGGATCGGCGCCCGGCGAGACGACGAGGTCGTACTCGAGGGACTGCTGATTGCCATAGTAAATCAGGTCAACGCCGGGATAGAGCGCGGCGTACTTCACGCGTGCATAGCTGGGCACGCCGGTATGCCAGCGCGCCGGATCGTTGCCGACGAAGTAGTTGACGTGGGCCGGGAGACGCTCGAGACCGCTGACTTGCGCGGCAGACCCGGCGCCGAGGAACTTCATCGCCAGCGCGGCGCGGCCGGCCGCGCGGGGAGCGTGGGCAGTTCCCGCAGGTGCGGTTGCGACCGAGAGCACGGCCGCGTCGCCGGTCAGGAAGATCGAATAGCCGGCGCCGCGCGAGATGAAGCGGACGCGGGGGTCAGTCTGGCCGACATTGGCCTCGAAGGTGAGCGGGAGCGCGGCATAAGTCTGGGCCGTGCGGGCGCGCGCGTCGCGAGCCTGGCGAGTGGTGGCGGCAGCCTGGTGCGATCGTGGCCGAGCCGCCGCGATGGTCAGAGCCGACCACGCGCTCAGGGCTGCGATCAGTGCTAAAACGGGGACCGCGAAACGTAAACGCATCACCGCCCTCCTGCCAATCCGATCACGCTATCGCGGCAAACGTCGCGTGCGCAACGGAAAAAAGTCAAGGGCGCGACACTTGAACGTACGGTCGAGCGGCCGGGAACGCGGTGGGGATCGAGGTCCCTTCAGCCGCACCGCTCGGACGGTAGTGATCCAATTTGGGCCGGGCGATTTTCTGATTGCCCGACATGAAGCTGGTTTCAACCAGCTACGTCGAGCGGCAGAATTTGACCGTCAGGATGCAAATGCGGAGGCTGACGCGGCTGACCAACGCTTTCAGCGAAAAGCTCGACAACCTGAAAGCGGCGTACGCCCTGCACTGCGCGCACTACATTTTCGTGCGGATTCGTCAGACGCTTGGCGCGACGCCCGCAATGGCGGCTGGCGTGACGGATCGGCTATGGTCCATCGGCAACTTGATCGAGGAGGCAGCGGTAATGCCAGCACGCAAAGAGAGACGGCCTAGCGGAAATGCGTCGCTTCGGACGAAGAAGCGACGCACAGGGAAGTTGGTAAGCTGCCCGGTGCACGGATGCGGTTGGTTAGGCCCGTCGGAAAAAGTAGAAGAGCACGAGCGGGAAAAACATACAGCCGGCTCAAATTAGATCACGACCGCTCGGAGCGGTAGTGTCTCAGTTTGAATTTTCGTCCGCCGTGCGCCCGCATCCCGACTGTGCGATAATGCCGACATGCCGAAGGGACCGCGAGGCGAACGCAGACCCGCTGACGTAATCGGGGCCGCGGTGCATGTGATGCGCATCGCGACCGGCGAGATTCGGGACAATCCGCTCGAACCCGGCAAGGAATACGCCCGCAAGGGCGGGCTGATCGGCGGTCGAAAACGGGCCGCGAAGCTCAGCAAGAAGCGGCGGAACGAGATCGCGAAAAAGGCGGCAACGGCTCGGTGGGCAAAAAGACCCCGCGAAGCGGCATCTAAGACAACGCCGCCGATCCGCTAGTCCCAATAGCGGCCAGCCGCCCCATCAGTTGCGGCTGAGCCGTGAACACCCACCGTTTACCCTCACGCGATTGAACAAAAAGATCGCGCCTAGACAGATCGAGAAGATCAGACCGAGCGGTTTCATATGCAATATTATTGCTGTGTCGATGCTCCTCGATCGTGTAGCGGGTTCCGGGGTGCCGCACGGCATGCCGGACCAAGGCTCGCTGCCGCGAATTCAGAAGTTCGATTCCTCGCAGTTCCGTTTCAAAGCGCTGAATCTCGGCAGTCTTCCGCGCGATGTATTCGTGCAGGCTTACGATAGCCCGCGTTATGATTTTCAGATGATACAAAATGAAGTAAGTCAAATCCCCTTCATCTGTTTCGGTGAAAAGGTAGGCACGGCCATACTTCGCCGGTGCGTTGAGGACGATTTGCGAGATCGAGATGAATTCGGCCAGCCAGTAGTTATGCCGGAGCATCGACCAATAGAACAATGCGCGGGCGGTTCGACCATTGCCGTCTACGAATGGGTGTTCATAGCCAAGCATAAAATGCAGGATGATCGACTTGATGACTGGATGGACAAACACGCCCTTTGTCTCATTTGCGAAGTCGCAGATCCGCTGCACGCGAGAATCCAATACTGAAGCCGGGGGCGGTTGTCGTGCAACAGCCTGTCGGCTTGATCGTAGACGGCGATCTTTTCATCGGTGCGGCGGAACCGACCCGCGGCTGTCGGATCATCTAGGGTCTCAGATGTAACCAGCCGATGAATCTCGAAAATCAGTTCTTTGCTCAGCGGTTCATTTTTGAGGGTCCCGATCCTCTTCATCGTGAGGAAGTTATTCAGAATCATGCGCTCGCTGCGGTCACGCGGCTGACGACCGGTCCGGAGCATTTCTTTGGCTATCTTCCTCGTCGTCGTTGCCCCTTCCAGCTCGCTCGAAGTGATCGCCTCTTCCATGAGCGAGCTGACGTAGTAAGCATCTTTTGTCTCGCGATTGGTCACCTGTTCGGGCATTTGCACTAAGCCGCCGGCCTGCATATCGATTTCATAGAGTCTCTCGGGAATGGGCTCGACGGCAGCAAAGCTAAAGCGCTCTTCGCCCTTGTCAGCGAGCGGTGGAACAAACTTCGGGTGCCCTGGCGGTTGAGTTTCAAGAGAAACCACCACTCCTCGCGCGATAAATTTTCGGGCGGTTCCCGATATTGAAGGTCGTCCCAGTGCAGGTACTTTTTTGACAATGCGTGCCCGAAGGATTTCCCCATCAACTTCTGGAGGTCCTGAGGCTTAGGACACCATTTTCTCAAGCATGACCGAAAACTTTGGCGCTTCTTGCGGCTTTTTCATGGGGCGCGAGCCGTTCCTACTAATCTGCTACTAGTATTGCTGAAATTAGTAGTAGTACAAGACCCGACTGTGGGTCAAGGGCAACTCCTAATTTGGGATTCATTGGTAACAAATTCGTCCGAAACCCAATGGAAATGAAAGAAATGCTTGACACTCAAGCAAAAAGTTCATATACTCGTTGAGCATGAACAGATTGCCGCTCGCCAAGCGCGCTCAGATTCTCTCGCTGCTCTGCGAAGGTTCTTCGATGCGCTCGGTCTCTCGGCTGGTGGACGTGTCGATCAACACAGTGACGCGCGAGTTGGTGCTGGCCGGTCAGGCGTGCGCCGACTTCCATGACCGAACCGTGCGCAACGTGCAGTCCCGGCGCGTGCAGGCCGACGAAATTTGGTCCTTCGTGGAGATGAAGGAAAAGCACGCGAAGCAGAAAGCCAAACGCGGCCTGAAACGTTGGCGACACGTGGACATGGACGGGAATCGATGCCGACAGCAAATTGATCATTTCGTGGTTCATCGGCTCGCGAGATGCGGATGCGGCTTGGAGTTCATGCACGATCTGGCGAATCGGCTGGCGAACCGCGTCCAGCTAACGACGGACGGCCATCGCGCCTATCTGGACGCAGTGATCGCGCGTTCGGTAACGGCGAATCGATTTCGCGATGCTGGTGAAGGATTACGGGAAGCGCCAGAATCGAGAAACGCGATACAGCCCGCCGGTCTGCATCGGCGCGGAGCGTGACGATTCGCGGCAATCCCGACCCGGAGCACATCAGCACGTCGCTACGTGGAACGCCAGAATCTGACCATGCGGATGCACATGCGCCGCTTCACCCGGCTGACCAACGCCTTTTCAAAGAAATTTGAGAATCACTGTCACATGGTCGCGCTCTATGCGGTCTGGTACAACTTCGTGCGGATTCACAAAACGCTGGCTGTACGCCCGCGATGGAAGCTGGCGTGACGGATCGGCTATGGTCGCTTGAGGATATGGTCGGGATCGTGGACGAATGGGAAGCGGTGCAGTCAGGTCGTTCCATACCGGGGGGATCATGAAGCCAAGGATTACCATCAATCTGAATGCCGATGGCGAATTTGAGATTTGGATTAATGAGGAAGGGCGCGATCTCTTGGTTCAAGAATTACAGCGTCTCGATAGGGGGAACGAACATTTTCATTTAGGACCGGACGAAATTGGATCGGATATACAGGTCTCCACGCGTCCCTATCGGCCCGAAGACAAGATTTTAGAATACGGTAAGGTGCTGTTTCGACCCGATGAGTGGGACAAGCAATACTACCCCCACGTGTTCGAGCCGAAACCAAACTGAGGCACTACCCGCGGAGCCCGGACGTTGATTGAATTTGCGATCATGTGATACGTGCTCTCCATCGGGGCGGGCATTTCCGTCGGGCGACGAATCGTAGCGCACCGGGCTTGCATCCGATTGGCGGGGGCAGCCCGAGCGTCGGCGCGCCCTTCCGGTCCGAGCCTCAACACCGGGCTCTGGTACGCGATGTGATCTGCACAGCCTGGCGAGGGGGCGGAAAGTTCCTCCTGCTGTGGTGGGGGTCGGTGGAAGGCCCTGCCAAAAGACGCCGTCCCCTCGCCTCAGTTTTGCAGGCGCGGAGACTCCCAGCAGGCTGAAGATGGGTGGTCAGCGCAGGATTCTGGGACGCCGGATTCGATCGATCGTCCCGAAGATGTTCCGCACCGGCGCGGGCGGGCGGGCCGGGCGGTTCACGATCAGCAGCAGCATCAGGGCGATCGCGGCCGGAACCAGCGCCACCAGGGCCAGCGGAAGGGAATCATCCATCGAGACCGCCAGCATTTGATGCGCCCGGCGCGACAGGAAGTCGGCGAGGTCATCGAAGTCCGAGCCCCGGTAGGTGTACCAGGTCATGACCAGGCTGGCGCCGAGCACGCAGGAGAGAAAGCCCTCGAAGCGGGCGCGCCGGTCGTTGAGCATCAGCAAGCGCCCGGCGATTACCATCACCGACGACAACACCACCACAATCAGTGCGCTTTCCATCCGGCGTTCCTCTGGTCCTGAAACAACTTGTACATATAATAAACAGATAGGTATGTCCGGCGCAAGAGCGTCCCGCCCGGCCCCGAGCGCGGCGGGTCCACGGGGCCGGCCGGCCGGAGCCGTCGGCGGCGCCGAACGTTGAGCGCGCCCAAGGTCACGTTCGCGCAACTGTTCGCGGAGTTGCAGCGGCGCGGAATCCTGCTCGAAGCGGATGCGGAATTGCCGAGCGTTGCGCGGATGGTGATCGGCGGACCGTGGGCGGGCTCCTGGTGGGCGCATCGCTTGGGCAATCGGGTGTACATGCTCGGCCAGGAACTCGTGGCTCATCCCGAGGTCATCGTGATCCGGTTGGTGGCGGGCAAGCTGACGTACGTTCATCGCGGGGTCTGGTCCGATCTTTACGCGGTCGCCAGCGCGCGCGAAGCATGGCAGACCGACGGGCTGCCCGACTCGGCGCGGGCGCTTTTCGCCGAAGTGGTGGAGCACGGACGGGTGCGGACCGATGAGCTGCGCGCGCGGCGCGGCCGCAAAAGCCTCGGCGACGATGCGCGAACTCTCGAGGCGCGGTTGCTGATCTTCGGCGAGGAGATCCACACCGACCACGGCGTGCACGCCAAGGCGCTCGAAGCGTGGGAACATTGGGCCGCGCGCATCGGCTTTAAGCCCGCGCCGGTTTCCGCTGCCGCAGCGCGCGGCCGATTCGAGCAGCTCATCGCGGAGTTGCACTCGCGATCGCCGGGCCGCGCGTTCACGCCATGGAGCAAGCCCGCGAAACGCGGCGCGCACAAGCGCCGAGTGCGATGAAGAGCGCGGTGCGAGACTAGCCGATCAGAACTTCGGTCGGCGTCCAGGAACTTTTGCGGCGCGCGATACGACCGTCTTTAGTCTCGCTCGCATAGGAATGGCGGCTGGCCGGGAGATCGTGCAACTTGGTCGCGCGGAGATTGAGCACCGAGAAACTGGCGCCGTCGATTTCGATCACGGCTCCCAGGTAGACGCCGCAGGTGCGGCAGACCAAAAAATCCGCGGTCGCCATCGCGAACCGATAACGATTAAGCTGCGCGGCGTCGCGGATCGTGACCGTCGCGCGGCCGCGGGAATCGGCGATACATTTGGCGGCGTGCGCGAGGCAGAACGTGCAGTCGCACTCGCCCATCCGGCACTCTTCGAGCGGGCGGACCAGGCGCAGGAGAAACGAGAGATTGCCGCAGTGGCAGTGGCCTTCGATGTCCATCGGATTCCCAAGGCGCTGCGATGAAACTCCGATTGGGGCCGGTTCGCGCGGCGCGTGGCGGTCAGTGCGGCGGGAACTGGACGGTCGCGGTGCCGATCACGAGCCGCTCGGCGTCCTCATTCTCGAGCCATACATCGATCTCGGCGGTGCGCTCGGCGGGCGTCGTGTGGGTGATGAAGCCTTGCAGCGTCAGGGTGTGATCGGGCTGCACCGGCTGGCGATAGGTGGTGCCGATCCGGATGAGCAGTCCGCCGCTGGCGCCGAGCCAGTCGGTCACTAGGCGGGTCAGGATGCCGAGGCTCATGTTGCCCGGCAGGATCATCCCGGGCAGGCCCTCCTTGCGGGCGCCTTCGTCGTCGGTGAAGCGGGGCACGTAGTGGCCGCAGACGCGCGCGTAGTTGCGGGTCTGGTCCTTGCTGACGTAGACCTGGGCCGGACCGAGCGGGTCGCCGATATTGAGGTCCTCGAAACTTCGAGTGGTACTATCCGCCATTTTGTCGATGCGCCCTAGCAGGCTGTTGAAAAAGGATTTTCACAGCCTGCTCCCTCTCTCTTATCTCCCCCTGGACAGGGGGAGAAGATTAAGGAATGCAGCCAGTTTTCACGCAGCGTGTTGAGAGCCACGAGGTCCACCTGGTTCGTTCGCCGCCTTTCTCAACACCCTGCTAGGCGCGATGCATAAAGCGATGGTCGATGTGCGCGACTGTCTCGCCGAACTGGTTGTTGAGCGTGGAGCGGATAATCACGAAGACCATCGAGCCGCTGCGCCCGGTCTTTTCGTAGATCTCCTTGACGTGGGAGCTGAGCGTGATCTTGTCTTCGGGAAAGATCGGGTGCAGGAACTCGACGTCCTTGCCGGCGTCGAAACCGCTGCGGCCGAAGCGCGGGATGTGCTGCCAGAAATCGCGCCCGGTGCGGAAGGTGACCGCGAACGACGGCGGCGCGCTGAGCCGGCCGTGCGGTCCCTGCTTCGCGGCGGCCTCATCGATGAAGAGCGGATTAGTCTCGCCGATCGCTTCGCAATATTTGCGGATGTCGTCGGCGCTGACCGGCACGGAATCGGTAACGTCGAAGACCCGGCCGATAATCGCGAGATCATATTCAAGCGCCATCGGGTTTGGCCTCGACCGGGATTGCGCGCGGCACGGGCCGCGGATGGGGCCGGAAGTCGACCGGTTCGTAGCGACCGTCCTTCAACTCGTGCACCAGTTGATCAATCGTGCGAACGTCGGCCTCGAAGCGCGTCGCGCACAGCCCGATCAGGCTCACCATGTGGCTGTCGGAGCCGCCGGTCGCGCGATAGCCGAACTTCGCGATCAGCTCGGCGGTACGCTCGTTCTCGCCTTTGCGTGAGCCGCCGTTGAGCGCCTCGACCGCGATCACATTGCGGAGCGCCGGGCGCTTCTCGTAATGCTCGCAGAGCCCGATGTTGGGCCGGCCCGGATGGCACGGCACGACCACGCCGCCCAACTCGGCGACGCCGTCGATCACCGCCTGCGCGGGCAGATGCACGTCGCTGAAGTCGAAGCGGCGCGTGATGGCGTCGTTGACGCCGAACACCAGCATGTGGCCGTAGTCGGTTTCGACCTCGGACGCGCGCAGCACCAGGATGCCGTACTTGTCCTCGAGCGCGCGGTAGTCCGCGGCCTGATTGAACTGGCGATGCTCCGTGAGGACGACGCCGTCGAGCGGCCGCTCGTCATGCCGCAGTTTGATCCAGTTGAGGTAGGCCTCTACCGGTGCTCGGCTGTCCTCGGACGCATCGCTGTGGCTGTGAAGATCAAGGATGGTGCCCAAAAAAATAGCCTCACCTCGCCGGGCGAAATTTCGCGAGCGTCACCTCGGGCGTAACGTCCTCGTATACGACCTCGACGGGCATCCCTATTTTAACCTCTTCCGGGCGGCAGTCGATAATGTTGGTGAGCAGCTTGAGGCCCTCGTCCAGCTCGACGTAGGCCATCACGTAGGGCAGCGCTTCGCGAAAGCCCGCCGCCTGATTCTGATACGTCGCGGTGAACGTGTAGACCTTGCCGCGCCCCGACGCGCGGATCCATTCGGTGCGGGGCGAGAGGCATTCGGGACACTGCGCGCGCGGATAATAACGCGTCGCGGTGCAATCGCGGCACTTCTGGATATAGAGTTCGTGGCGCTTGAGGGCCTCCCACCACGGGCGATTCTCCTCATCCAGATGCGGCAGCGGCTTGGCGTATTTTTTTTCCGGAGGCATTGAGGTTTCGCGCTACTGATTAGTCAGTATCAACGTCGCGCCCGAATGACGAGTGCCCAGCGTGCCGCCGGTGCCGTGCGCGAGCACGATTTTGCAATCCTTGACCTGGCGCGGACCGCATTCGCCGCGCAATTGTTTGACGGCTTCGATCACGAGAAAGATGCCGCGCATCCCCGGATGGTTCGACGACAGGCCGCCGCCGTCGGTGTTGAGGGGCAGTTCGCCGTCGAAGCGCAAGCGCCCGCCGCTCACGAATGCGCCGCCCTCGCCGCGCTTGCAGAAGCCGAGATTCTCCAGCGTCGCGAGCACGGTGATCGTGAACGAGTCGTAGACCATCGCCATGTCGATATCCTTGTGCGCCACGCCCGCGCGCTCGAATGCGAGCCGTCCCGATTGCGCCGCCGCGATCTCGAGGAAATCGCGCGTGCCGCGCGCCGCGTGGCGGACGGTCTCGCCCGTGCCGAGGATGTAGGCCGGCTTCTTCTTCAGGTCGCGGGCGCGCGCTGCGGAAGTCACCACCAGCGCGCCGCCGCCGTCGCTGATGATGCAGCAATCGAGCAGATGCAGCGGCGAGGAGATGATTCGCGAAGCGAGCACGTCTTCGATCGTAATCGGCTCGCGATACTTGGCGAGCGGATTCATCGACGCATGCAGGCGCATCGTGACCGCGATCTCGGCGAGCTGCTCGGCGGTGGTGCCGTATTCGTGCATGTGGCGCTGCGCGATCATCGCGTAGGAGCCGACGGTCGTGACGCCGAACGGAACTTCGTACTGATCGCACGGATCGGGACTGCCGCCGAAGCCGCCGGTTCCGACCGCGAAACGCTGCGAAGCCGCGCTCGAGCCGTAGACGATCAGCGCAACTTCGCAGAGCCCCGAGGCGACCGCGCCCGCGGCATGCGCGGTATGTGCCACGAACGACGAGCCGCCGATCGAAGTCGAATCGAGATAGTTGGGTGTGACGTTGAGATAATCGCAGAAGCCGACCAGTCCCATCCCGCCCATCCCGATCCCGGTGGTGAAAACGCCGTCGACGTTGCGGATCGTCAGACCTGCGTCGGCCAGCGCGCCGCGCGCGCTCTCGGCCATGATCTGGTACATGGTCTTGTCGGGCGCGAAGCGCGTCGGATGCTCGTAAACGCCGGCGACCGCCGCCTTGCGGCTGATACTCATAACTACTTCAACCCCGCCAGGAACTTTTCGATCGCGGCGTTGACTTCGGCGGGGCGCTCGAAGGGGATGATGTGGCCGGCGTCGGCGATCACTTCGAGTTGCGCGCCCCGGATTTTACTCTTGATCAGTTCCGCGTCGGCGGCGGTCGTCACCTGATCGTCCGCGCCGGCCAAAATCAGCGTCGGTTTGTCGATGCGCCCGATCGTCTCGCGCAGATCGACCGCGGTGCACGCGAGGACATCAGTGTAGCGTACGCGCGGGTCGGTCTTGATCTGCTCCATCCATCCCGCGCGGATCACGTCGAAGTTGCCGCTGATCGTTTTGGGCGAGTAGCCGTCGGTGGTAAACGACTGCGGCGCGCGGCCCATCGTTACCGCCTTCAGGCCGGCGACCAGATCTGATGGAACATTGAACTTCGCGGCGGTCGCGACCAACACCAACGCCTCGACGCGATCCGGATGGCGCGCCGCGAAATCCATCGCAATCGCGCCGCCCATCGAGTGTCCCACTATCACGGCCGACTTGATTCGAAGCGTGTCGGCGAACGCCGCCAGAAAGTCAGAGTAGTCGCGCACCGAGGCGAGCCCTTCGACGCCCGCGGAGCGGCCGTGGCCGGGCAGATCGAACGAGATCGGGCTGTGCGCGGCACCGAGATGATCGAGCTGATTGTGCCAGGTATGAGCGTTCGATCCGGCGGCGTGCACGAGGATGATCCTGCGCCCGCGCGAGAAGTCCGGGAGCACGTCGGGCAGCGTCGTCGCGCCTACATAATAGTAGTAGGTCGCGTGGCCCTGAACTTCAACGTAGCGCGTCGGCATCGAGAAACTCCCGTCGTCCCCGAGCTTAGGTATTAGGTTTGTCGCGCGCTTGTCAAACGCGGAGCGTCGCGAAATCAGGCGGGCTTGCGGCCGAGCAGCAGACGCTCGTGATCGCTCACCGCCAGAGTGCGGAAGCGTTCCTCGTTCTTTAGTTGCGCGAGGATCCTTTCCATGTCGGCGCGGCCCGAAACCGACGCGACCGGCATCCAGCGCACCCGCACGAACTCCTCGATGTCGGGACCGGTGATCGAAAACGGTGCGCTGCGCATCTCGGTGGCGAGGCCAGCACTCTCGAACGCGGCGCGATAGATTTCATCGCGCGGCTGATCGCCGCGTCGCGCTCGCGCCGCGCGGAATACCGCGCGCCTGAACTCTTCCCACTGCTCGGGGTTCAAGATCGAACCCAGCGCCTTGCGGAGCGCGCTGTCTTCGAGCGTAGCCACGAACACGCCGCCCGGCCGCAGGCATCGCACGATTCCGGCAACGCATCGGTCGATATCCGTAACGAACTGCAGCACGTGGCTGCAGAAGACCAAGTCCCACGCCGCGGCCTTGAACGGCAGCGCGGTCGCGTCGGCCCGTGCATAGCATGCACGCGCGCCAACGCGCCGCCGCGCTGCGGACAGCATGTCGAATGTCAGGTCCGCGCCGACCGCGATCGCATCCTTGCCGATCCTGACGAGGTCCTGAAGATACGCGCCGTTGCCGCATCCGAGATCGAGGATATGGCGCGCGCGCTCGATTTCAGGCGTCAGCGCGACGATCGCCGCCGCGCGCCGCTTCCCGTAATATTCGCCGTCGCCGTAGGTGTCGGCGAGCCGGCTGAAGTACCCGGCGACGCTTCCCTCTGCGGCGGCTTGCGCTTGATCAGGCATCCCTTCTGCATCGCGCCATGCGAGCGCGAAGTCAAGCGACGCGGCGAAGGCGCGCTCGCAGATGCTCGCGCGACCTCTCCCTGGTCAGGGAGAGGTAAAGATCGGCCGGCGTGCGAGCTGAGATCACTTCGCTGACCTGATCTTCGCGCATCGTGGGTTCCGTGCGCCGGTCGATGATCATCCAGTGGCGCTCGGGCTCGCCGATATAGACCTGACGCGGGCGCGCGATCTTCTGTTCCGAATCGCGCACCATCTCGGCCCACTGCGCCATCCATCCCGAGGTGCGCGGAATCGCGAACAGCACCGGGAACATCGTCATCGGAAAGCCCATCGCTTGGTAGATGATTCCGGTATAGAAATCCACGTTCGGATAGAGCTTGTGTGAGATGAAATAATCGTCCTGCAGCGCCACGCGCTCGAGCTCCAGCGCGATATCGATCAAGGGATTTTTGCCCGTTACCTCGAAGACTTCGTACGCGAGCCGCTTAACGATTCGCGCGCGCGGGTCGTAGTTCTTGTAGACGCGATGGCCGAAGCCCATCAGCCGGCGCTCGCCCTCCTTGACCGTCCTGACGAACGCGGGAACGTTCTTCGCCGAGCCGATCTCCATCAGCATCCGAATCGCCTGCTCGTTCGCGCCGCCGTGCAGCGGCCCGTAGAGCGCGGCAGCCGCGGCCGCGGTGGCCGAGTAGGGATCGACCTGCGAGCTGCCCACTGAGCGCATTGCATTCGCCGAACAGTTCTGCTCGTGGTCCGCGTGCAAAATAAACAGCACGTCGAGCGCACGCTCCAGCGTCGCGTTCGGCTTGTACTTCAACTCCGTCATCTTGAAGAGCATCGAGAGCAGGTTGCCGGTGTAGCTCAGGTCGTTGTCCGGATAAACGTAGGGCAGGCCGCGGCGTATGGCGAAACGCGAACGCCGCGAGCGTCGGCAGCTTGCCGATCAGCCGGCGGGTCTGCAGACGGCGCGATTCCAGGTCGTGGATCTCCGCGGCCTCGGGGTAGAAGGTCGAGAGCGCCGCGATCGTCGAGCAGAGCATCCCCATCGGATGGGCGTCGTAGCGGAAGCCTTCCATGAACTTCTTGATGTTCTCATGGACCATCGTGTGGATCTTGATGTTGTGCTCCCAGGCGCGGAAGTGCTTCAGGTCGGGCAGCTCGCCCTTGACGATCAGGTACGCGGTTTCGAGGTAAGTGCTCTTCTCGGCCAGCTCTTCGATCGGGTAGCCGCGATAGCGCAGGATCCCCTTGTCGCCATCGATAAAGGTCACGCGGCTGCGGCAGGAGGCGGTGTTGGTGAAGGCCGGATCGTACGACATCAGGCCGAAGTCCTCGGCTGAGACCTTGATATCGCGGAGCTTGGCGGCGCGGATTACGCCCCCCTCCTCGATCGGAATTTCGTAGTGTTTGCCGGTGCGATTGTCGGTTACTGTGAGCGTGCTGCTGGACATGATCTCCTCACCCTCGCGCGCGCGTCCGCGCGGTTAAGGCTCACCCCGGTCAAGTCGCCCCGTAAAATCAACATATATGCAGTCATAATACCCGACCTCGCGCACCCGGCCAAGAGGCGCAGCGTGAATTTTCTGCGCCGGCTCCGATCCGGCCCGCGCTCTCGCATCTTCGGGGTGCGCGTGGCACTCTCTGGGCCGGAGCGGCTGACGGGATTTCGCTTTGCAATCCCGCGGCCGGATTGAACGATGGTCGACAAGCTGATGGTCGGGCTCTCGGCGTTCATTATCGGGACGATCTCGACGCTCGGCTACGGCGGCGTGGTCCTGATGATGGGCATCGAGAGCGCCTGTATCCCGCTGCCCTCCGAAGTGATCATGCCGTTCTCCGGCTATCTGGTTTCCACCGGCCGCTTCGATCTGCAAATCGTTGCGCTCACGGGCGCGCTCGGATGCCTGCTCGGCTCGTACCTCGCCTATTACGTCGGCGCGAGCGGCGGGCGATGGTTCCTGGAACGCTATGGCCGCTATGTCCTGATCGCGCCGCATGAGATCGAAGTGGCGGACCGGTTTTTCGCGCGCTGGGGTTCGCCGGCGGTGTTCACCAGCCGGATGCTGCCGGTGGTCCGTACGTTTATCGCGTTTCCGGCCGGCGTCTCGCGGATGAGCCTGGTCCCGTTCACGATCTACACGCTGGCGGGCTCCTATCTATGGTGCCTGCTGCTGGCGTATGCCGGGATGAAGTTCGGCCAGCACTGGAGCGCGCTCGGCCCGTATTTCCATCGCTTCGACGACGTGATCGCGCTGGCGCTGGTCGCCGGCGCCGGCATCTTTCTCTACAATCGGCTACAGAGTATCAGTGCGGCGCGCGGCAGCGCCGCGCCCGAATGATTCGGTAGGAGGAACTCCGATGCCATACGCGGAAGGCCGAACCTATTACGACGCCGACAGCCATCTGATGGAGACCCGCGACTGGCTGGTCTCCTACGCCGACCCCGACATGCGCGAGCGACTGATGCCGCTCGACCTCGGCACTGCAGGCCGGCTCGCCGATCGCGCGGTCGCGCACGCCGCCGACCGGCGCATCAATCCCGAATCGGTGGCCGTGCTGGAAGCCAACCTGATGACGGCCAAGGGCTGGGAGGCGCTGGGCGCCTTCGATCCCGCCGAGCGCAGCCGCGCGCTCGATCTGCTCGGCTTCGAGCGCCAACTGATCTTCACGACCTTCGCGATGTCGCAATTTTTCGGCATCTTTCAGCGCGGCAAGATCGAGCCCGACGTGATGTACGGCGGCGCGCGCGCGCACAACCGCGCGATCGCGGACTTCTGCTCGCGTGATAAGCGCCTGCTCGGCGTGGGCTTCGTGCCGCTCGAAGATCCCGAGCTGGCAGAGAAGGCAATCGTCGGAGGCGGCGGAGTTCGGCTGCGCCGCGATCCATATCCCGTCGGCGCCGCCGCTGCGGAAGTCGCCGACCCATCCGGATTACGATCGGGTGTGGGCGCGCTTCCAGGATCTAAACATCCCGTTCATGCTTCACGTCGGCGGCAGCGGCCTGGGAATTCCGCATGTGTTCCATGAAAATGCCCGGCCGGTGACCGATTTCCTCGGTGGCGGCGAAAATGTCCGCTCCAAGGACTTCATGACGATTCACTACGGGCCGGAGACTTTTCTCTCCGCGCTGGTGCTCGACGGAATTTTCGAGAAGTTTCCACGCCTGCGCGGCGGATGTATCGAGCAGGGCGCGATGTGGATCGTGCCGTGGCTCAAGCGGCTCGATATCGCGCAGGAGACCTTCGTCAGGACCGAGCCGGCCTTGAAGCTGCCGCTGCGGGCGTCGGAATATATCCGCCGCCAGGTGAAGTTCACGCCGTTCCCGCATGAGCCCGCCGGATGGATTATCGAGCACGCCGGCGACGAGTTGTGCATGTTCTCCTCGGATTACCCGCACGTGGAGGGCGGCCGTAATCCGCTCAAGCGCTTCGAGGCCTCGACCGAAGGAATCAGCGCTGCCGCCAAGGAGCGCTTCTACTCCCGCAACTTCGCCGACATGATGGGATTGTAAGGGGGCGACCTCAGCACTTTTCGCGAGCCAGGTGAGGGCGCTGCGAGGGCGCGTCGGACTCTCGCGCTTGCTCGCGCCGCGCCCGCACTCTAGTTTGAAGCGGGGATGTGGTTTGCGGTGGCTTCTCTATCTCGACTGATCAAATTCCGGCCGGCGCTGGCATCCGCGATAATCGCAGGCACGCTCGCGTGCTCGGCAAGCTTTGCCCTCGCCGCGCGACATCCAACTCATGCGGGTCGTCACTCCGCGCAGGCCGAGCCCGTCAACGCGATTCCGCTGAGCCAGATTCATGTGCTCGGCGACCGGCCCGCGCCGTTCGCGCTCGACGCGCGCTCCGCGATCCTCATCGATGCGCAAACCGGCGCGGTGATCTACGGCTACAACGAGCATCAGCGCATCCAGCCCGCCAGCCTCGCCAAGATCATGACCTTTTACCTCGCGCTCGAGGCGATGCATCGCGGCGCGATCGCGCCCGACACCCTCGTTACGATCAGCGAGCAGGCCTGGCGCCTCTCGATGAACGATACGGTGTCGAGAATGTTTCTGGAACGTCGGACAAAAGGTGCCCGTCCGCGAGCTGCTCTACGGATTGATGGTCTCGTCCGGCAACGACGCCGCGGTCGCGCTCGCCGAGTATCTCGCCGGCAGCAGCGACGCCTTCGTCAAGCTGATGAACGACAAATGCGGCGAGCTTGGCCTTGACGAGACGCGCTTTAAGAGTCCCGACGGACTGCCGGAGCCCGACCAGTACACGACCGCCTCCGACATGGCGAAGCTGGCCATCGCGCTGGTGCACCGTTTTCCCGAAGCGCTCGGCTACACCTCAACGAAGGAATACACCTTCCACAAGATCAAGCAGCCCAACTTCAACACGCTGCTGTTCTATGACTCGCGCGTCAACGGCTTGAAGACCGGTCACATCGACGAAGCCGGCTACCATCTGGTCGCAACCGCCAGCTCCAACGGGATGAACCTCGTGTCCGCCGTGATGGGCACGCCGAGTTCCGAGAAACGGCGCGTCGAAACCGAAAAGCTGCTCGATTGGGCGTTCCGGACCTTCGTGACCGTCACGCCCGAGTGGCGCGGCACGGTGCCCGCCACGATTCGCGTCTACGCCGGAGCAGCCCGCGAGGTCGCGATCGCGCCAGTCGGCGTGCCGCTGCTGACGGTCGATCGCGGCGAGCAGAACAAGGTCAGCGTTGCGAGCGCGATCAACGCCAAGTACCTGGTGGCGCCGGTCGCGAAAGGGAATCAGGTCGGCGTGTTGTCGGTGATGGTGGACGGCAAGCCGCGCGCGTCAGCCCCGATCGAGACTCAGGCCGACGTCGCCCGCGGCAGTCTCCTCCATCGTCTCGGCGATCGCTTGCGGTTGATGCTGTAAACACCGCCCTTTCATCGCAACCGCAGAGCTTGCAGCACATGAGCGGTGCGTAGGACACTCCTTTCCCGATGACCGCGATGCTGCACACGGCGCTGTGCGATCAACTCGGATGCCGCTATCCGATCGTGCAGACCGCGATGGGCTGGATCGCCGATGCGCGCCTGGTCGCCGCGACCTCCAACGCGGGGGGCTTCGGTTTTCTGGCCGGCGCCACGATCGAGCCCGAACAGCTCGAGCCGGAAATAGTAAAGCTCAAGTCGCTGACCGAGCGGCCGTTCGGAATCAACTTCCACATGTTCCAACCCAACGCCGCGCAAGTGGTCGAGCTTGCGATCAAGCATCGGCTGCGCGCGGTGAGCTACGGCCGCGCACCGGACAAGGTTACCGTGCGCCGCCTCAAGGACGCGGGCGTGATCTGCATGCCCACGATCGGCGCGGTCAAGCACGCGGTGAAAGCGATCGAGCTCGGCGCCGACGTGATCACCGTGCAAGGGCAGGAGGGTGGTGGGCATACGGGCACCGTCCCGACCTCGATCCTGCTGCCGCAGGTGCTCGACGCGGTGAAAGTGCCGGTGGTCGCGGCCGGTGGATTCTGCGACGGCCGCGGCCTCGCCGCCGCGCTGGCCTGCGGCGCGGCCGGGATCGCGATGGGCACGCGCTTTCTGATGACGAAGGAATCGCCGGTGCCGGCGTCCACGCTCGAACGATATGTCGCCGTGCGCGACGCCGAAAAAATTCGCGTGTCACGCGCGGTCGACGGACTACCGCAACGGATGATCGACAACCCGTTTCTCGAACGGCTCGAACGTGCCGGCCGGATTCGCCGCCTCGGGATCGCGCTCAACAGCGCCTTTCGATGGAAGGCGCGCACCGGCATGACGATCAGCCAGATGCTCTCGACCGCGATGAAGGCGCTGCGCGAAGACGAAATGTCGGTTGCGCAAACCCTGATGGCGGCCAACGCGCCCATGTTGATCCAGCGCGCGATGGTCGAGGGGCATCCCGACGAAGGCGTACTGCCCAGCGGCCAGGTCGCCGCCGCGATCGGCGAGCTTGCGAGCTGCGCCGAAGTTATAGAATCGATCGTGGCCCAGGCGGATTGTTGCCTCCAGTCGCTGCTCGCGCGGCCGGGCCAGGGAGTAGGCAAATGAGCCAACCGTTTCGCACGACTATCGAAGCCGGAGTCGCCGAGCTGGTGATCGATCACCCGCCGGTGAACGCGCTCGACAGCGCCGGATGGCACGCGCTCGCGGCGGAGATCGACGCGCTGGGCCGCAATCCAAATGCGCGCGTGATCGTGATTCGCGCCGACGGTCGCGGCTTCTGCGCGGGCGTGGATATCAAGGAGCTGGCGGCGCGTCCCGAGATGATCGTTGCGGTCAACGCCGGATGCTACGAAACCTGCCGCGCGGTGCATCGGAACCCCCTGCCCGTGATCGTGGCCGTGCACGGTTTTGTGCTCGGGGGCGGAATCGGAGTCGCCGGTGCGGCCGATATCGTGGTGGCGTCCGAAGATGCGACCTTTGCCGTGCCGGAGATCGATCGCGGCGCGATGGGCGGCGGAGCCCATCTGCAGCGTCTCTTTCCAGTGCAAAAAGTCCGCCACATGTACTTCACGGGCGAATCGATTAGCGCCGCGGAGGCGTATCGGCTCGGCGCCGTCGAGCGTGTCGTCGCGCGCGATCAACTGCGCAGCGCAGCGCTCGATATCGCGCGCAAGATCGCGGCGAAAAGTCCGGCCATGATCAAGCTCGCCAAGGAATCGCTCAATGGAATCGAGGACGGCAATCTCGAGGACAAATATCGCTGGGAGCAGGGGTTCACGCTGCAAGCTTACATGAGTTCCGATTCCAGCGAGACGCGGCAGGCGTTCGTGGAAAAGCGCGACGCGCGCTTTCCCTCGGGCGGAAAAGCATAGCGCGATGGACTTCGCGCTGACTCCGGATCAGGAAAAGATTCGCGACACCGCGGAGAGTTTCCTGCGCGACGCGAGCGATTCCGCAGCCGTGCGCCGTGCGATGGATACCGAGGCGGGTTACGATCCGCGCGTGTGGTCGCGAATCTCTCAGGAACTCGGATGGTGCGCGACGCACATTCCCGAAGCCCACGGCGGACTCGAACTTGGATGGGTCGAACTCATTCTGCTGATGGAGCAGATGGGCCGGCGGCTGTTGTGCGCGCCGTTCTTCGCCACCGTATGCATGGCCGCGACCGCGCTGATGGAAGCGGCGGACGACGCCGCACAGAAGCGTTACCTGCCGGAGATCGCGGCGGGCCGGCTCACCGCAACGATCGCGTTCGCCGAGTCGGGCATCGATTGGCGGCCGACAGCAGTTCGCGCGATCGCGCGTCGCGCCGGCGACGGCTATTCAATCGATGGCAGCTTTCGCCACGTCCCGGATGGCGCGCAGGCTACGTTGATCCTTGTACCCGCGCGCCTCGAAGGCAGTGATGCGCTCGGCCTGTTTGCGATTCCAGCCGACACGGCCGGCGTGAGCCGCATCCCGCTCAAGACGATCGATGCAACACGTCGGCTCGCCGAAGTGAAGCTCGATCGGATGCGCGTCACGGGTAGCGCGCTGATCGGCGAAGGCTCGCGCGTGAGCGAAGGACTCGCGCGCACGTGCGCGCTGGCCGCGATCGCGCTCGCTGCCGAACAACTCGGCGGCGCGCAGCAGTGCCTCGACATGACGCTTGCCTACACCGCTGAGCGCGTGCAATTCGGACGGCCGATCGCTTCGTTCCAGGCGGTCAAACATCGATGCGCCCAGATGATGGTGTCGATCGAAGCGACGCGCTCGGCCGTCTACGGCGCGGCGTGCGTGGCCGCATCGGCAGCCGCGAGTGATGCGCTCGCAATGGAATCGGCGTGCGCGAAAACGCTCGCCTCCGAAACATTCTTCTTCTGCGCGCAGGAGGCGATCCAACTGCACGGCGGCGTGGGCTTCACCTGGGAATACGATCCGCATCTGTACTTCAAGCGCGCGCACGCGTCGGGCTCGTGGCTGGGCGCGCCTGACGTGCTCCGCGAGCGCGTTGCCGCGTCGCTCCTCGACCGCGCTTGAGGCAATCCGATGCGACTTGAGTTTTCCGCCGAGGACGAGAATTTCCGCGCCGAAGTCGCCGACTGGATGCGCGCGCATCTGCGCGGCCAATTCGAATCTCTCCGCAGCGGCGCAGGAGCCAGCTACGACGACGCGCTCGTAGGCTTGCGCAAGGCCTGGGAGCGCGAACTGGCCACCGGCCGCTGGACGTGCGTGGGATGGCCCGAGCAATACGGCGGGCGCGGCCTGTCGATCAACCGGCAGGTGATCTTCCACGAGGAGTACGCGCGCGCCGGCGGTCCGGGCCGGATGGGCCATATCGGCGAAGGGCTGATCGGCCCGACGCTGCTCGCGTTCGGCACCGAGGCGCAGAAGAATCGCTTCCTGCCGCGAATCGTGGCCGGGACGGAATTCTGGTGCCAGGGTTATTCCGAGCCTGGCGCCGGATCGGATCTCGCCAACGTGCAGACGCGGGCAGCTCGTGATCCAGCGAGCGGCGAATGGATCATCGACGGACAGAAAGTGTGGACCTCGCTCGCGCACGAGTCCGACTGGATTTTCGCGCTGGTGCGCAGCGAGCCGGGCTCGGCGGGCAGCCGCGGGCTTTCGTTCCTGCTCATTCCGCTCGACCAGCCGGGTATCGAAATTCGTCCGATTCGCCAACTGACCGGCACGGCCGAGTTCAACGAAGTGTTCTTCAACGGCGCGCGCACCGCGGCCGAGAATATCGTCGGGCAGGCCGGCGGCGGCTGGATGATCGCGATGGGCCTGCTCAGCTTCGAACGCGGCGTATCCACGCTCGGCCAGCAGATGCTGTTCGCGCGCGAGCTGGAGCTGATCGCCGCGACCGCCCGATCAACTGGCGCGGCGCGAAATCCGACTATCCGGCAGCGGATCGCGCGGGCCTGGATGGAACTCAAGGTGATGCGCTACAACGCGCTCAGGACGCTCTCCCGAACGCAGGACGCGATGCTGGCGCGCGAAGCCCTGATGTACAAATACTACTGGTCGAACTGGCATCGTGAGCTGGGCAAGCTCGCGATGGACGTGCTCGGCGCCGACGCGGATATCATTACGGATGACGAGACGCGCGCACGGCTGCAGCGGCTGTTCCTCTTCAGCCGTGCGGATACGATCTACGCCGGCACCAACGAGATTCAACTGAATATCATCGCCGAGCGCGCGCTCGGGATGCCCCGCGAATGGCGCCCGGAGCGCAAATGACGATGGCGATTGCACCACCTCCATACGTTGCGGGCCACGGGCTGCTGAAGGGCAAGTCGGTCCTGATCACCGCCGCGGCCGGCGTGGGGATTGGATTCGCAACCGCGCGCCGCTGCGCGGAAGAGGGCTGCCGGGCGCTGATGGTCTCGGATATCCACGCGCGCCGGCTCAATGAGGCCGTCGCGAAGCTGCGCGACGAGACCGGCCTCAAGGAAGTTCACGGGAAGCTCTGCGACGTCACGGTCGAAGCGCAGGTGCAGGCACTGGTCGCGGAAGCCGACGACAAGCTCGGCGAGACCGACGTGCTCGTCAACAACGCCGGGCTGGGCGGCACGCGCCGGGTGGTAGAGATTACCGACGAAGAGTGGCACAAGGTGGTCGATGTCACTCTCACCGGCACCTTCCGCATGACGCGCGCAATGTTGCAGCGGATGCAGCCGCGCGGCCGTGGCGCGATCGTCAACAATGCCTCGGTGCTGGGCTGGCGCGCACAGAAGTCGCAGGCGCACTACGCGGCGGCGAAGGCGGGTGTGATGGCGCTGACGCGTTGCAGCGCGATGGAAGCCGCGGAGTTCGGCGTGCGGATCAACGCCGTCGCGCCGAGTCTGGCGATCCACGAATTTCTGACGAAAACCTCCTCGCCGGAATTCCTCCAGCAGCTCGCGAGCCGCGAGGCCTTTGGCCGCGGCGCGGAGCTGTGGGAGGTCGCGAACGTGATCGTGTTCCTGGCCAGCGACTACGCGTCGTATCTGGTCGGCGAGGTGATCGCAGTCAGCAGCCAGCATCCGTGAGGGGGGCGGGATACGCCGAAGGCGGGCAAGAAGCCGAAACGGAAACCCATCAAGGCGCAATGAGGCGAACGGCCAAAGGCGGACGCGGCTAGTTCAAAGACTCTTCCGCGAACTTCAGGTCGTACACGCGGATCGTGCCGGTTTCGAGCGACACCTTGAACAGGACGTAGATTTGCGGCATGTCCGCGGCAGGTTTGGGCAGCTTGTGTAGCCAGCTCTTGCCGCCTTGCTTGTCCTCGAATTCCCTACTGTTGTCAGCGTATAGCCCGCTCCCAAATACCATTTCAACCGCTTGTTGAAGCTCAAGATATCGGATATCTGATTCGGTCAATGCATCAAAGATTTCCGACACCCGGTCTTCCCAGAGAACTACGAACCGCGAGGGCACGGGAGCGTCTTACGCGTCGGTTTTAAGGCTGACTATACGTTTCACTTCTTCCTCGGTTGGCTTTTTGTGATCTAAGTAAAACGCTAAGGCGTATGGGATTTCATCGCCTAGTCCAGTAGCCCGATATGGAATCGTGTCGTGAGTGAGATCACGAAGGCGGGCACCACTCAGATGCCCATACTTATTGCGGATATCATCCAAGGCCGTTTTGTCGTCAGCATCTAGGGCAGTTATATCCGCGTCAGTCTTTGCTCGCATCTGCTGCTCAGGGCGCGGCATTCCGATATAGACTGGTCTAATATCGATGCAATCGCTTGCTATCGAATTGAAGTTGTGCCACAGCGTCTTGGGAACTGGCCCCATCGTGAAATGCTCATAAGTGTCCCATGTGATCGCTCTGCCAAGGCGGGCGTACGCTGTGAAGTCTGAGAAGTATAAGAGTTTGAACAGTTTGACTTTGCCGACACCTTCACTTCCGCAAAGGTAGACAATCGCAGCCTTCAACTTAGGTATGTCCGCACTCATTTTCCTGTACTCGCCACCGATCCGGTTCAGAGGTCAAAGCCGTACAGAAACCTTCCTCCTCAACCTCAACCTCGCCAGCACCAGTATCAGCTTTGGCGAATGTCCGCAAGCGTTTCGCCATCCGATCGCTTGCTAATACCCGATCAAGCCGTAGTTGATGGAGGTGTCAAGTATATGCTCCCGAATTCCTCGCTGCGCTCGGAATGACAAACGTGGTCGGCCCGTTGAATTGTCAACGAGCGCGCGCACTTTGCCGTGACTTGCCGATAAAAAAAGGGGCGGGTCGGAGACCCGCCCCTGCCAAGGAGGAACGAAACGAGCAGTCGTGAACTCAGTTAGTTGCGGCGCTCAGGCGATCGCGATGGCTCTTCAGGAGAGCGGCGGCGTCGAACTTGAAAATCCTTGCCGCGTTCAGGCCGAGGATCTTCGCGCGCTGCTCTTCGGTCAGATGGCCCATCTGGCGCTCGATCGCGGGCGCGGAGTGCGGCCACGAGCCCTCGTGATGCGGATAGTCGTTGGCCCACATGATGTTGTCGACCAGGCCGTACTTGACGCAGGTGTCGAGCCCGACCCGATCTTCCTGAAATGACGCCGAGCAGTTGGAGTGGAAGTACTCGCTCGGCATCTTCTTGAGTTTCGGGAAGGCCCACATGTGATGCTTGCGGTAGGCCTCGTCCATCGCGTCGATTGACCACGCGACCCATCCGATGCCGCACTCGATTCCTGAGAAGTGGATGCCCGGATAGCGCTCGATCACTCCCGAGGCGCACACGCAGGCGAGTGGCTCGACCGTTTGCACCAGCGCGTGTGAGACGTAGTTGATGACGGCGCCGCCGTCCTTGCGCGCGACGCGCGGGTCACGGCCGGTCGAGACGTGGAACGTGACCGGCAGGCCGGTCTCTTCGATCAGCTTCCACATCGGGTCGTACATCGCGAGGTTGTAGTTGGGATGGCGCGAGTCGTGCGGGCCGAAAATCGGTTTGCACGGCAGCGTAAGGCCACGGTACCCCAGCTTTGCGCAGCGCTCGATCTCCTTGAGCGCGCCTTCGAGATTGCCGGGCGCGATACAGGCCATCGGGGATAGCCGATGATTGTGCGGACCGTAGGCCTCCCACGCCCAGGTGTTGTAGACGCGGCATTGTGCCTCCGAGAACAGCGGGTCGGGCGTCGCCCACATCATCAGGCCGCGATTGGGGAAGATGATCTCGGCGTCGACGCCGTCGCTGATGTCGTCCTTGATCCGTCCCAGCGGATCGGAGCCGGCCTTGGCGCGGATGCCGTCTTCGCCGTCGAGCTTCATGTCCAGGAGCCGGGATTTCTGCCAGCCCTCCGAAACCGACCACTTAACGCCCTTCTCGTCGATCTCGGTGCGTGGCAGCCGATCGCGATACTGCGGCTCGATCCGGTCGGCCCACAGGTTGGCCGGCTCGCCCGCGTGGCAGTCCGCGGAAATCATCAAATATTTGTTGGGATCGTCGGCCCGCGCCGTGCGCTTCCAGCCGTTAGTCCCGGGGGTCTCGAGCCGCCAGCGGTTGGGCTCGTCGATCAGGCTGATATCTATGGTTCCGGCCGCCATCGTTGTGTCTCCTTCAGTGGTTCGGACCACCGATCAGTTTACCATTCTAGGGCTCTCGACGACCGTAATCCAATCGGACTATCGGAGCTTCCACTGAATCAGCGTGAACTGATGCTCCGGATGGTCCTCGAACACGGCCTCGACCTCGGCTCCGATCGCAACGTCCTGCTTCGGGTCGCCCAGCAGATTGCCGACCATCCTGAGATCCTTCGCTTCGGCCAGCTCGACCAGCACCACGATGTACGGGAGCGCATCCTTCAGCGCCGGATGGGCCGGATTCCAGACCCGCTCCCAGCTATAGATACGGCCGCGGCCGGACAGCTTCTGCCAGGTCAGATCGAACGAATGGCAGTTGTAGCAGAGGAATTCGGGCGCGAATTGCAGCGTCGCGCATTTGGTGCACTTCTGGACGACGACTTCGTGGCGCGCGGCGGCGTCCCAGAACGGCTGGTCGAGCCCGTCTGGAGTCGGACGCGGGATTGGCAATCCGGGCGGCAGGTACGATGCGTTCGCCATCTCGTCACCCGTGCAGAATCAAATCGCTGACGCCCTGCGCGACCATCGGTCCCGACACGACCAGCGAAATCTTCGCGTCCTTCACCTGGCAGGTCGAGGCGCCGCGCACCTGCCGAACGGCCTCGTTGATCAGCTCCATCCCGTGCACATAGCACTCGGCGAGATTGCCGCCGCTGGTGTTGAGCGGCAGCTTGCCGTTGGGAGCGGTGAGATTCGCGAAGGTGCAGAACTCCATCACCTCTTCAGGGCGGCAGAAGCCATGCTCGACCATCGCCATCACGACGCCGCCGGTGAAATGCTCATACATCTGGGCGACATCTACGTCTTTTGGTGAGATACCGGCCATCTGGAACAGCCGCGGCGCGACGGTCTTGAAGTTGGCGGTGGGATAGTCGTGCGTATTCTCGGCCGCAACTTCGGTGCGAAAGCCGGAGCCTTGCGCGGCGGCCATCACGTACGCGGGTTTCTGCCTGAGATCGCGCGCGCGTTCGACGGTGGTAAGAATCGCCGCCGCGGCGCCGTCGTTCTCCATGCAGCAGTCGTAGAGATGAAACGGCTCGACCACCCATCGGGAATGATCGTATTGCTCGCGCGTCAACGGTTTGCCGTACATCACGGCGCGTGGATTGAATTGCGCGTGATGATACGAAGCCAGCGCAATCGCCGCCAGCGGATCCTGATTGATATGATGCTCGTGCATAAAGCGGCGCACGCGCAGCGCGACCCAATGGGCGGGAGCGAGCAGGCCGTAGGGTGCGACGTACGAGGAGAAGTTCGAGTAGGCGCCCATCGCGCCCGCGACCGTTTTCATCGGGGCGCTCGCCCCAAAGCGTCCGAACTGTCCCTGCGCCAGCGCGCGGTAGACGACCACGTACTTGGAGTAGCCGGCCGCGATCGCTGCGGCCGCATTGCCGATCGCCGCCGAGCCACCGCCGCCGCCGCCGTTCCAGACCATGTTGGCGAGGCTGAATTCCTTCACGCCCAGCGCCGCCGCGACCCGCGCCGCGCCGTTGCGCTCGGTCGCGAACGAGCAGAACCCGTCGATATCCTTAACGTCGAGCCCGGCGTCAGCGGCGGCCTTGAGAATCGCCTCGCAACAGAGCACGAACTCCGGAACGGGCGCACCGCCGCGCTTGTAGTAGGCGGTCTCGCCGATCCCGACGATCGCGACCTTGTCCTTGACGGTGTACTCGCTCATCGCATGCACTAACGGGTTGCGCATGTTAATCGCAACTATACGGCCTCATGTCAAATCGATTCCGGCGCATGGAACTCCGGCTAGCTCATTTGGACGACGCGCCGGCCCTTGGACCGAGCCCGACTTGTGCTATTGACACTTGGTCATGGACGCACCGCTGAAGGGAATTCGCATCATCGACTGGAGCATCTGGCAGCAAGGTCCGGCCGCGACCACGACGCTCGCCGACATGGGCGCCGAGGTGATCAAGATCGAGGATCGCAAATGGGGTGATCCCGGGCGCGGAATGATGCCGGCGTCGCCGCCGCTGGGCGGTAAAGGCGGGGTTCCGAATTTTCTGTTCGAGTGCAACAACCGGCACAAGAAGAGCGTGGGCCTGGATTTGAAACGGCCCGAGGCGCGGGAAGTCGTCTATCGGCTGGTCGAGAAGAGCGACGTGTTCGTGCAGAACTTCCGGGTCGGAGTCGCCGAACGCCTGGGGCTCGATTACCCGACTCTCAAGGCCCGCAATCCCCGGCTGATCTATGCCTACGCCTCCGGCTACGGACCCGAGGGGCCGGACGCCGGCGAACCGTCGTACGATCTGTTGGCGCAGGCGCGCTCGGGAATCATGATGACGGTCGGCGGCGAGCCGACCGAACCGCCCCGTCCGATCTGCGCGGGCGTCGCGGACGAGGCCGGCGCGATCGTGCTGGCGTTGGGGATCGTCACTGCAATCGTGGCGCGCGACAAGTACGGCGTGGGCCAGCAAGTCGATACCTCGCTGCTCGGCTCGATGACCCTGCTCCAGCGGCTGAACGTGGCGTCGCGCGCGATGGTCGGGCGCGAGTTCGGCCGGCTGCCGCGCACTCGCGCCGTGAATCCGCTCTGGAATCACTATCGATGCGCCGACGGCAAGTGGCTTTGCTTCGGGATGGCCGAGCCGGACCGCTACTGGAAGGACTTCTGCACCGCGCTCGGGCTTGAGGAGTTGATCGAAGATCCGCGCTTCTCCGTACTGCGGGTCCGCGCGCAGAACGCTGCCGAGCTGATCGCGATTCTCGATGGAACGTTTGAGAAGCGCACGCGCGACGAATGGCTACCGATTCTGAAGTCCCATGGCGACTTGATATATACGGTAGTCAATTCGATTGCCGATCTGCCTAATGATCCGCAGGTTGTCGCCAATGAGTATATTGTCGATTACGATCATCCGGGCTATGGCAAGCTGAAGCTGGTCGGGATGCCGATCCGGTTCAGCCAAACGCCGGCGAATCCGCGCGGTCACGCGCCGAAACTGGGCGAGCATACCGAGGCCGTGCTGAGCGAGTTCGGCTACAGCGCGGCGGAGATCGCGCGGCTCCGTGACGCGGGCGTGATCTAGGCGCCGCTCGCGCCGGGGCCGGCGACCGATTCATGAAAGCGCTCGAAGGCGTCAACCTGCTAGAGTTCAGCTCCCATCTGGGGGGAGCGTACGCCGCGATGCTGCTCGCGGAGCATGGCGCGAGCGCGATCAAGGTCGAGCCGCCGGGCGGAGACGCGGCGCGCGGCACGCCGCACTTTCACGTCGTGAATCGGGGCAAGCGGTCGCTGTTCCTCGACCTTGAGTCCAAGGCGGCCGGGGCTGAAGTGCGTGATCTGATACGCTGGGCGGACATCGTGATCGACGGACATACGCCGGGCCGGGCGCGCGCGCTGGGACTCGACTACGAATCGATCTGCGCGATCAATCCGCGTGCGCTGGTCGTCACGATGCCGCCGCTGGGGAGTCGCGGGCCCGATGCGGAACTCGACGCCGACGATCTGCTGGTCCAGGCGCGTGGCGGTCTGGCCGGGAATCAATTTACGCGCAGCGGAGATCCGGCGCCGCTCACATTTCCGGCAGTCAGCTATTCAGCCGGCGCGATCGCGGCGGCGGCCGCGGTCGCCGCGCTCACCGTGCGCGACGGACAATCACAGGGACAGTTGATCGAAGTGCCGCTGCTCGCGGGCGTGCTCTCGATTCAGACCGGCACGATCATCAAACATCCGAAACTGGTTGCACTCTACGCGGAAGGCGCGAACGATCCGCTGGGGCCGATTCCGTCGTTCCGGTTGTTCCAGGCGAGCGACGGCAAGTACCTGTTCGTCGCATGCGGCGGGACGGTCTTTTGGAACAAGTTCGCGCTCGCGCTCAATCGGGCCGACCTGGTCGCCGACCCGCGTTTTGAAAACGCGCCGTGGGGATGCCAACCGAACTGGCAGACGCTCAAGGAAATTCTCGAAGCCGAGATCCGCACGCGCACGCGCGAGGAATGGCTCAGGATTCTGGCCGAGGGCGATGTGCCGGTGGCGCCGGTGCTGACGCGCCAGGAATTTATCGAGGACTCGCAAGTGCGCTTCCTCAACATGCGGCGCGAGGTGGTTGACCCGACGCTGGGGCCGACGGTCCAGATGGGCGTGTCGATCACGCTTCACGATACGCCCGGTGAAATCGCCGGGCCGGCGCCCGCGCTCGATTCGCGCATCCGAAGCGCCACCGAGCTGATCGCGGAGGCGAATCCCGCTACGCCCGACGACGCCAGACCGCGCGAACGATCTCCGATCGCGCCGATCGGATCGCGGGCGCAGGGACCGCTTGCGGGCGTGCTGGTGCTCGATTTCGCCAGCTACATTGCGGGTTCCTACGGCCCGATGATCCTTGCCCAGATGGGCGCCGACGTGATCAAGGTCGAGAGCATGCACGGCGACTCGGTGCGCCATCTCGCGCTGGGCTTTCTCGGCTGGAACCAGGGCAAGCGCGGAGTTGCGATCAAGCTCGATTCGCCCGAAGGGCGCGAGATGGTCTACGGCTTGGTGAGAAAAGCCGACATTCTGGTGGAGAACCTGCGGCCGGGCCGGATGCGCAAGCTGGGACTGGACTATGAAACTCTGGCCGCTCGCAATCCGCGCCTGATCTACGTGTCGGTCAGCGCGTTTGGCAGCGCCGGGCCGCAGCACAACCAGCCGGGCTTTGATCCGTTGCTGCAGGCGCGCTCGGGCGCACAGGCCGCGCAGGGCGGTCATCACGGCCATCCGGTGTATTTGACCACTGCGCTTTGCGACTACGGGGCCGCTATGCTTTCGGCCCTGGGGTGCGTGCTCGCGCTGCGCGCCCGCCAGTTGACGGGTCGCGGCCAGTTGTGCGAGACCTCGCTCTTGCAGTCTGCGATGTCATTCCAGGCCGGGGAATTCAGCTTCTACGACGGCCGTCCTGACATGGAAAACGGCGACGCGGAGTACCGTGGGCCGTCCGCGCTGTCGCGATGCTACCGAGGCCGCGACGGCCGCTCGCTGGCGATTTCAATCGGCGCGGCGCGGGCCTGGGAATTGATGCAACGGCTGTATCCTGCATTGGCCGCGATCGCGTATACGGAGGCCGCGCTCGAATCGGCGAACGGCGCGCTGGCGGCGGCGCTGGAGAGATTCTTCGCCGGACTCGACCGCGACGAGGCGCTGCGCAGGCTCGCTTCGGCCGGAGTTCCCGCCACGCCGGTCAATCGGATCCGGGAGCTGTTCGCGGACCCGCAGATCGCGGGCAACGAACTGCTGGCCGAGGTGGTCCATCCGCAATGGGGCGCGGTTACACAGACCGGGCGGCTGGCGAAATTCTCCGCCGCAACAGCCGGCGCGCCGCGCGCCGCGCCGACCCTCGGTGAGCACACCGACGAGATCCTCGCGCATCACCTCGGCTATGATTCCGAGACGATCGCCGATCTGAGAAAGCGGGGACTAGTCAGATGAGGTTTGAGTCCCGTTCGAGTGACGCCAACTTGCCTATCAACTCGATATTTGGTGAGTCACCGGCGCGGGTTCGGGGAACTGCTTAGCGACGATTCGGGGAGGATAGTTTGGGATGGCCAGAAAGATTTTTGGCGGGGTGCTTGGTTTCCTTACGGTTCTGATTTTCGCGGCCGTCGCGCGGGCGGGCGTCAAGACCCGGCGACACCATCACCGCGCAGAACGCCGAAAAGGTGCAGGACCTGGTGTCACCCGGCGTCTACTACATGGTCCGGCACGACATGCGGATGAATATCATACCGAGCGACCGGGTGGACTGGCCGCCGCCCTACAAGGAGGCGACCGAGAAATACGCCGCGCAGGTGCGGCTCGGTGCGGATCATCGGAGCATGGTCGGCTATGTCGCGGGCCAGCCGTTCCCGTTGGTCGACGCCAATGACCCGTACGTCGCGACCAAGGTAATCTGGAACAACGTCTTTCGGCCGATTACGACCGATGACTACGATCTGAGGTTCTTCGATTGCCAGAGCCAGTACATCTCGCCGGGCAATCCGCAGCGCATGGTCGAGGACCTGGAGGTCGGCCACTACGCGGGCTACAACCTCGTCGGCCGGACCGAGGTCGAGCCGCTACCGATCGACCCGGACTTCAAAGTGAGCAATCGGCTGTGGATGTTCGCGGCTTACCCGATAATTTCGCCCCAGTCGGAGCGCGGTGCCGGCGATATCCGCTTTCGCTACGCCGATCCGAACCGCGGTGATGACTTCTGGTATTGGGAGCCGGGCTCGCGGCGCGTGCGGCGGGTCAACGAGTCGTTTCTGAGTTCGACTATTTCGCCGCTGGCGGTCGACGCCGACCACTACTCCGGGTTCAATCCCAAGACCGAGCAGTACAACTATCGCTTCCTCGGCGAGAAGGACATGCTGGCCACCGTGCACGCGGCCCATTCGCCCGAAGTGACCTGCCCGTACGACGGCGGCGCGTCCGCGTGCCCGGAGAACTGGGAGATGCGCCACATGTACGTGGTTGAAGCCACGCCGCGGCGGGACCGCGGACAGGCGCCCGGCGCTCTGGAACAGAAGACTATCGTCTACCTTGACTCGGAAGTCTGGTTCGAGCCTTACGTCGATACTTACGATCAGCGGGGGCAGCTCTGGCGCACACATATCTACTGGCTCACGTATCGCGACCGACCGGTGCCCGATGCCAGGGTCGCGATCTATCCGTTCAAGCGGGAGTTTATCGTGGGCGCGAGCGGAGTTGATACGCAGACCGGCTATGACTCGATGTGCTATCTGCCGGGGCAGCACACTCCGGAGCGCGAGTGCTGGTATATCAACATGGGCGCGGTCGACAAGCAGTTCTGCACGGTGGGCGCGATGGTGAAAGCCGCGCCGTGACCGGCGTGCGGCGGCCTCAGAGCAGGCCGCGGTCGCGGGCCATCGTGAGCGCGGTGTCTTCGATCATGTCTTCCTGGCCGCCGACCATACGGCGGCGGCCCAACTCGAGCAGGATCTCGCGCGCGGGTACGCCATATTTCGCCTCCGCCCGCTTGGCGAATAACAGGAACGTCGAGTAGACCCCGGCATAGCCGAGCGTCAGCGCGTCGCGATCGATCCGGACCGGCGTGTCCATGATCGGCACGACCAGGTCTTCGGCGACGTCGGAGATCTTGAACACATCGACGCCGGTCTCGATCCCCATCCGGTCGCAGACTGCGACGAACACCTCCATCGGGGTGTTGCCCGCGCCCGCGCCGAGGCCCGCCGCGGCCGCGTCGATACGGGTCGCGCCGGCCTCAATCGCGGCCAGTGAATTGGCGATTCCCATCCCTAAATTGTGATGGCCGTGAAACCCGAGCTCGGTTTCGGGCTTGAGCTTTGCCCGCAGCAGGCCGATGCGATCGCTGACGTCGTCGGGCAGCATATAGCCCGCCGAGTCGGTGACGTAGATACAGTTCGCGCCGTAGGATTCCATCAGCCGGCCTTGCTCGAGAATCTTTTCGGGGCCGGCCATGTGCGCCATCATGAGAAAGCCGACGGTGTCCATGTTGAGTTGACGACCGAGACCGATGTGCTGCTCGGAGACATCCGCCTCGGTGCAGTGGGTGGCGACACGAATCGTATGCACGCCCGCTTCGCACGCCATGCGGAGATGATCCACGGTGCCGAGTCCGGGCAGGAGCAGCGCGGAAATCTTCGCGCGCTTCATGAGCGGAATCACCGCGGCCAGATAATCCTCGTCCGAATGGCGCGGAAAGCCATAGTTGATCGACGCGCCGCCCAGGCCGTCGCCGTGCGTGACTTCGATCAGCGGCACGCCGGCGGCGTCGAGCCCGCTCGCAATCGATTTCATCTGATCGAGCGTGATCTGATGGCGCTTGGGATGCATCCCGTCGCGCAGGCTCATGTCGTGCAGCGTGATCTTTTTACCCCGCAGATTCATTGTGGTGTCCTTCAGAACCTAACCCCTGACTCCCTCCCTAAAGACGGGAAGGGGGAGCCAGGATCGTGGTTTATCTTGCTTACGCTGCGACCGGCTCGAGTACGAGGCTGCCGCTTAGGATTTCTTCGGCGAACATCTCGGCGGTGCGGACCGCCGCGGCGGTCATGATATCCAGGTTGCCGGCGTACTTCGGCAGATAATCGCCCAGCCCCTCGACCTCTAGGAACATCGAGACGCGATTGCCGTCGATCACCGGACCGTTCTTGAGCTTGTAGCCGGGGACGTATTTCTGCACCTCGCGGATCATCTCGTGCGCGGAGTCGATCAGGGCCTCGCGATTGGGCGGCTCCGTGGTCAGGCAGTAGACGGTGTCGCGCATGATGATCGGCGGCTCGGCCGGGTTGATGATCACGATCGCCTTGCCTTTGGCGGCGGCGCCCACTTTCTCGACCGCGCCCGCGGTGGTGCGCGTGAACTCGTCGATATTCTTGCGCGTGCCGGGTCCGACCGATTTCGACGCCACGGTCGCGATGATCTCCGCGTACTCAACTTTCTGGACGCGCGACACCGCGTAGACCATCGGGATGGTCGCCTGCCCGCCGCAGGTGACCATATTGACGTTCATCTCGCGCTTGCCGACGTGTCCCGCAAGATTCACCGGCGGCACGCAGTAGGGACCGATCGCAGCGGGCGTGAGGTCGATCATCATCACGCCCAGCGCGTTGAGCTTGCGCGAGTTCTCGGGATGCACGTAGGCGGAAGTGGCGTCGAAGGCGATCTGAATACCGTCGTCTTTCACGTGCGGCAGCATCGCGTCGACGCCCTGGTCGGTGGTTTTGAGTCCCATCGCGCGGGCGCGCGCGAGTCCCTCGGAGGCGGGCTCGATGCCGACCATCCAGACCGGCTCAAGCAACGGGCTGCGCTTGAGCTTGTAGAGCAGATCGGTGCCGATATTGCCCGAGCCGATCAGGGCGCATTTGACCTTTCTCATGCGTTCATCTCCGTGCGCAGACGATGCGCGGCAATGCGTCGCGCAAAGCTAAGCCGTGAATTGGACCGACGCCCGGCCGAGGCCCGTAATCGTGAGGTCGAAGCGATCGCCGGCAATCGCCGGCGTGAGCGGCACCAGCGAGCCCGAGAGGATGACTTCGCCGGCGCGAAACGGGATACCGAATTTGCCGAGCGTGTTGGCGAGCCAGGCCACCGACGCCGCCGGATGGCCCTGCACGGCCGAGCCAAGCCCGGTGGCGATAAGTTGCCCATTGCGGAACATTTCCAGCCGCGCCGACGCGAGGTCAAGCGTGCTGGGATCGACCCGCGCTTCCCCCAGCACGAACACGCCGCACGAGGCATTGTCGGCCACGGTGTCCTCGATCTTGATCTTCCAGTCGCGGATGCGCGAGTCGACGATCTCGAAGCAGGGTGCGACCGCTTCCGTGGCCGCGAGCACGTCGTCACGCGGTCACATTCGACCCGGCGAGGTCGTGCTTGAGCATGAAGGCGATTTCGCCCTCGGCGCGCGGCTGGATCAGGCCGGACTGGCGCAAGCTTATCGATGCGCCGTCGGGATGGCGCATCGCGTCGGTCAGGAAGCCGAAATCGGGCTGATGCACGTTGAGCATCTCCTGCACCGCGCTGCTGGTCACGCCGATCTTCTTGCCGATCACGCGCTCGCCGTCGGCGGTACGCCGCTCGAGCATCCGCAGCGAGATTCGATAGGCCTGGGCAATCGTGATGCCCGGATAACGCTCGGTCAGCGGCGCCAGCGTCGAGCGATGGCGCAACGCCGCGTAGAGCTCGTCGCCCAGCGCGCGGATGTCGCCGTCGTCCATCGACTCGCCGGCGCGCTCAGCCGTGGCGCAGAAAATCGACGCAGGCGCGATTGAAGAAGTCGCGATGCTCGACCATCACCCAATGCCCGCAGCGGTTGAGCAGCGTGATGCGCGCATGCGGGCATCCTTCGACGATTTTGGTCGCGCCGCTGACCGGATTGAACTTGTCGTTCAGGCCCCAGAAGCCGAGCACCGGACAGCGAATCTCGCCGAGCTGCGCGGCCATGTTCGGCACGCGCATCGTGGTCAGCACGCAACTCGGCTGCGTCTTCGCGATTCCGGCCCGCTCAGCCAATAGCTCTTCGGTGAGCAGCGAGGGATCGTAAAGCTGTTTCGACATGATGCTGCGGATCCCTTCCGCGGTGATCGGGCCGGCGGAATGGACCTTCAGCATATTCTGGATGCCTTCCATCTGGAGGTAGGCCGGAAGCTCCTCGAGGCCGCCGGGCGCCATCAGGATGAGCTTGCTCGCCGCTTGCGGATGATCGAGCGTGTACTTGATCGCAATCGCACCGCCGAGCGAATTGCCGAGCGGAACGCAGCGCGGGACGCCAATCGCTTCGAGAAAGCCGTGCAGCGTGGCGGCGAAAAAATCGAGCGTGTAGGCCACGTCCTCGGGCTTTGAGGAGAGTCCGTAGCCGGGCAGGTCGGGCACGATCGCGCGGAAGCCGTGCTCCGCGAACCATGGATAGTTGTGCTTGAAGTTGCTGTAACCGCTGGCGCCGGGACCGGCGCCGTGGATGAACACCACCGGCTCGCCACTGCCGGCCTCGTGATAGTGGATCGTCTGGCCGTTGCCGGTGCGGGCATATTTGCCGACCGGAATTGGAGTCGCAGAGTCGGTCATCTCAGCACCTGAGTGTAGATTGGGCGCATTCTGGCCTTGTAGCGTTGGAAATAATCGCAGTTTACGGGGGTTTTCTGCAAGCTGGCAACCTTCCTGCAGCCAAGATTGCAGCCAAACCAAAGTAGATTGGGCGATCTGATCTCTCGGCCGGGAGCCCTCGAAAACGGCCGCCGCGACCCCGCTTCCGGCCCCTGTCGCGCCGATCTGGGCTCGGCTCCGGCCGATGCGTAACAATGCCATCGCTCATCCGGTAGCATGCAGGTTGAGGGCCACAGCCGTACTCAGATGGACAGCGAGACGCGCAACGCGCTTCAAAAACTTCGGGAACTGAGTCATTTCGTCGCGTTCCTCGAAAAGGTGCCGGAGTTCCCCGGCAGCAGAGTAGTGTCATTCGACCCTGACGAACGACCCGACGTGGTCTGCCGCGATGAGAGGGGTAACGCCGTTGGGGTTGAGGTGACTCAATGGTTGATGGCAAAACAGAAGAAGGCCGCTGCTCTCTGGGACGCGATCCTTTGCGCAGGGTCGAAGATTGTGGCGCTCCCTCAGAACGTCACCTCCGCCAACTTCTCGTTTCGGAGTTCCGTCAAGTTCTTCTTGGATTGTGATGGCTGCGCCGACTTCCTCGGGAGGTTGTCTTTGTCAGGCGTTGCCAAATACCGGCACACGTCCGCGATCAACGACTATTCCGAATACAGTAGGTGCGGGAGCTGCGACCAGCGCTTTCGAGGCCTAGCGTCTCAGAGAGCCGAACTTGAAGCCGAGGTTGCGGCCATCCTCTCAGCGGCTCTCAGGCAGACGCAGCGTGTCGACGACTCACCGCTCGTCAAGTATGACATTCCTCGTGGCCAGTTCCGCATGGCTGATGAATTTTCCCTAGGGCACCTGTGCCTGTCGCTGGGGCAACCGCGTCGGTCCCCGCCACGCCCGATTTTCGAGCTGGGGGGAGCGTATGCCCCCGGCCTGGCGGCCTCTGCTCTCACGCACCGGCTGAACGACAAACTCACGAAGCAGAGTTATGCGGACATAAGGGCGTCCAAGGGGCTTTCCAAGGCCTTTCTGTTAGTTGTGTACGACGACGCGATCTTGGAAAACACGCCGTTCGAGCCTTCCTCTCCCTTCGACGTGGCTTCTGCCGCCGTAAAACGGTGGCCGGGCCTTTTCGATGGTGTCTTCCTGCTCTTGTACCCGAATAACCCCCTGGCGCCATACGGACTCGTTCCGGGTGTACTGCTCGGAGGTCGTGAATGCTACTGGATCGATCCACTGCGCTGATGCTTTGCACACGGTGTAGCGTCCCTAACCTTGACGATGCAACCTACTGCGCCGGTTGCGGCGAGGCCCTCTGCCCGCCCCTACCCTACATTAGGGAGGTTCGGCAGCGGACCGGAGGCGATCGTGGGTTTAAGAGATTCATCGGCCAGAACGACACTGTGCGTCGGCTGAAGGCGTTCGCGGATTTGCACGCGGTCACGCGCCAGCCTATCGGGCATGTTCTGCTCCTTGGAGCTGACGGTATTGGAAAGCGGGCGCTCACGCACGCGCTCGCCGAGGAGTACAACAAGCGCCTGACAGAACTTGAGGCGGAAGAGGTCGAAACCCCGGAGAGTCTTGCCTCGGTGCTGGCGTCAGCGGGTCGGGTCGGCATTGTTCTCCTGGCAGGATTGGGACAACTTCGTCGTGGCCTGGTCGGGAGCCTGATTTCGGGCCTGGAGGATTTTCAGATTCCCCTGAAGACGGGCAGGCCGCCTCTGGTTCGCTCATTCACAGCGCGGCTCGATGCTTTCACTTGCGTTGCGACCGTGGAGAAGCAGTCCGACATCCGCGCCGATCTCCTGAAAGGCTTCGCGCTTCGTCTTGAATTCGAGGAATACTCTGAACCTGAACTGCGACGGCTCGCCAGAACGCTCGCGTGGGCAAGCGGGTTTTCAGTTGACCATTCGGCAGCGGCGTTGGTAGCCAAGGCCGCCGCTGGAAGTCCGTCGGAAGTTCAGGAATTGATTCGTCATATCGCGATGACGGGCGAAAACTCCGTAAACGAGACTAGCGCTGCCCGGACGCTGTCGATCCTCGGGAAAAGGGCCGAGGTAACGCCCGATGTAGGCGTTACAACGAGCTTCGAGCGCTTGTCGGGCATCGAGTTCGAAACGATGGTTACGTCGCTCCTGCAAGGCATGGGCTTGCGAGCTGTGATGACAAAGGCCAGCGGCGACGGCGGAATAGATATAGAGGCGGTGTCGGATACGCCGATTACCGGCGGAAGGTTTTTAGTCCAGTGCAAACGATACGCTCCTGGCCTGCAGGTCGGCAGCCCTGAGATTCCGTGGGTTCTTTGGAGCCGTCGCGGCGGACCAGAAAGCGACCAAAGGAATCTTCATCACCACCTCCGCGTTTACGCCACAAGCGCGCCAGTTTGCTCGGAATGTTGGACTCGAATTGATCGACGGCAAACAGCTTAAGCATCTGATCTCAGAACACCGCAAGGTGCGCGCCTAAGCTGGGCGGGTCCGCCAAACTTTTCTCCAACACCTCCGCACGCGCCCAACGCAAGCTGATTGATCGTCGCACTCCGGTGATGCAGGGCTTCGATTTCAGCCGCGGACGATCGGCCGTCCGGCGTTGCAGCCGGTGCGTCCGGCAGCCAAACGCGCCTCGAATCTCCACAGGGTCCTCTGGCGAATCGCCGGCAACAGCGTCATATTGCTGGAACTGATGGGTGGTGAAGTCCCCACGATTTCCGGGCCGTCCACGATTCCCGCCGCCGGGTTGAACGGGCGTCCGGGTGCGGCGCGGGCGTCCGATCAGAGACCGGCCCTGACCATCTTGGGCGGCGGTCCGGCAGGCCTCGCGCTGGCCTTTTACGCCAATCGCGCGGGAATTCCGTTCACGTTATTCGAGCGATCCGAGGCTCTGGGCGGGTTGTGCCGGACCTTCGAGCATGCCGGACACCGCTACGACTCGGGCGCGCATCGCTTTCACGATCGCGACCCGGAAATCACGGCGGACGTGCGGCAGTTGATCGGCGACGAGCTGATCGCGGTGAACGCGCCGAGCAAGATCTACGATCGCGGCCGCTTCATCGACTTTCCGCCGACGCCGCTCAATCTGATTTCTTCCGGGCTCGCGCCTGCGCGAAGCCGTGAGCATCGGCCTCGACGTGGTTCGCTCGCGGCGCAAAAAACGTCCGCTGGTCAGCTTCGCCGACTTCGCGATCGCGCAGTTCGGCGAAATCCTCGCGCGACGAATTCTGCTCGACTACTCCGAGAAGCTCTGGGGACTGCCGGCCGATCAACTTTCGCCTGATGTTGCGACGCGCCGGTTGCACGGCATGACGCTGTCGTCGCTGATGCTGGAGTTCTTTTTGCCGTCCCGAAAGACCGCGCACATCGACGGGAGCTTTCTTTATCCCCGGCGCGGCTATGGAGCGATAGTCGAGCGACTGGAAGAGGCGCTGCCGGCGGGCTCGATTCGCCGCGGATGCGAAATCAACGGGCTCGAATGCGATGGCGGACGGATCCGTCGCATCCGCTTCGCGGGCGCGCCGCCGTTCGCGCCCGGCGACAGAGTCGTATCGACGCTGCCGCTAACGCTGCTGGCGCGACTGCTGGGCGATACGCTGCCCGAACGGGCGCGCGCCGCGGCGGCCGGCCTGCGCTTCCGCCAGATCCGGTTGTTCTTCATCCGCCTGAACCGGGCCCAGGTTTCATCGAGCGCTTCGCTTTATATTCCGGACCCGAGATGGTGCGTCTCGCGGCTGTACGAGCCGAAGAATCGTTCGCGAGCGATGGCGCCTGAGCGTGAGACTGCGCTGGTGGTCGAGGTGCCCGGTTTCGCGAACGACCCGATCCATTCGATGCGGGACGAGGACCTCGCGCGGCGAGTAATCGACGAATTGGGCCAAATCGGGATTATCGATCCGGCCGAGGTGATTGATTGGCGTCATCACCTGCTTCGCAACGCCTACCCGGTCTACTCACTGAACTACGCGGACGCGGTGCGGGAGATTCGGGAAGCCCTGGCGCCGATCCAGAACCTGGACTTGATCGGGCGCGGCGGCCGGTTTTTCTACAGTCATTTGCACGACCAGATGCGTTTCGGAACCGACTACGTCAGCGCGCTGATGAGCTCTGATCCGGCGCGGCATCGCGCTCCCTGAGCGGATCGCCTCTGAGTATCATCCCGCGGAGCTGACGGGATTCCGAGGTGGGTGTGGTCGCGAAACTGATTGCATCTGCGCCGCGCTATGCCGCGCTGCTCAGATCCCAGTACTGGCCGGCCCACAGGCTCGAAGCTTACCGCGAGCAGCACCTTAACCGGACCCTTAGCGCGGCGATCAAGATTCCCTTTTACGCCGAGCGCCTGGGCGCTGCGCCGCGCGCCGAGGACCTGGAGCGACTTCCGATCCTGAAGCGCGCCGAGGTCGAGCTGCTGAATAGATCGGTCCGCTCGCTGTATCCTCCCGACACGCCTTACTTTCGCGCGCGTTCCTCGGGAACCAGCGGGGTCGCCGTCGAAGTGTTCTTTGATCGGTCGCATCAAAGCGGCCGCTACGCTGCGCGCGTGCGATACCTGACGACCTACGGATGGAATCCGGTCCAACGCAGTGCGTGGTCCACCAGTGCGAGGTTCATATCGGGCGCTCGCGGCTACCATCCCGACAGCCAGTTTGTGAACCCCATCTTCTTCGGCGTCAAATTCATCTCGAACGCGATGCCCTTCGGCGAGCAGGTCGCCATCCTGACCAGGTTCAGGCCGCGGTTTATCTATGGATGCCCCAGCGACCTGGACGGAATGCTGCGCGTGCTGGAGGACACCGGGCAGGATTTGCCGTCGCTGCGGCAGGTGTTTTCGGGCGGCGAAGTGGTGGATGAGTCGCTACGCGATCGCATGCGGCGGAAGTTGGGCCTCGAGATGCATGACAACTACGGAACGACCGAAGCGTTCCTCGCTTGGCAATGCCCCCAAGGCAACTATCACATCAATGCCGAGCACGTCGTGCTCGAGGTGGTGGACGAGTCCGGCCGCCAGGTCGCTGCGGGGCAGATGGGCAAGGTGCTGGTCACGACGCTCGAGAACTATCTGATGCCGCTAATCCGCTACGAGATTGGCGATTACGCGACGGCCGTATCGGGAAGCTGCCCGTGCGGCAGGAGCCTGCCGCTGCTGGGTCCCGTTCTCGGACGCGAGCTGAATCTCTTTCGGACGCCTGCCGGCCGCCTGTTTTCAACCTGGGACCTGGTAAACAGCCTGAGAGTAGTTCCCGAGATCGGACAGTTCCAAATCGTTCAGAAATCGTTCGATCAGATCTCCGTGCGCTACGTCTCCCGGCAGCCGCTGGCGGTCGAAACCGAAGCTCGAATCCGAACCGCGTTCCACGATTATCTGGGAAACCACACGGCGATCGGACTCGAGCGGGTAAGTGAAATCGCGCGCGCCTCGAGCGGGAAGTTCATGCTCACGCTGTCGCAGGTGCCACCGTAGTCTCGCGCCACCGCAGCGGAGCACTCGGCCGCTCCGTCCGCGTATCGCAATACCAACGTCGATGCTCCGCCGCTTGCACCGCACCTGCCGGTCCGCGACCAGTTGCGCTTCGAAAGGGATTACGTCAGCGCGCTGATGAACTATGATCGAGGGTCCGCGGGTTTCGATGCAGCATCCGGGGCTGCCCGCAGGGGCAATGCCGCGCGGGCCGGCACGCCGGCAGGCGGAAACAGCCGCGCATGCTCCCGGATCATGATCTCTTCAGGCACCAGAGACCGGTACGCGTCCCAATGCACCCGCGCCTCTTCTCTACGGTGCAACCAAAACAAACTCCAATACAGCAGAGAGTGCGGAAACCACGTGTAGTTCGCATCCAGTTCCGGGTATGCGTTCGTGCGGGGAATCTCGAGCGACTGGCGAGCCAAGTGCGCCGCGGCGTCAAACTCGCCTTGTCGGGAACAGATCGATGCCAGCCGCAGCAGCGGCTCGCGGCGCGTAGGATCAAGTGCGAAGGCGCGACGATAGCTTTCCGTCGCCTCGCCCGCGCGGCCAAGCGCCTCGAGGCACTCGCCTATAAAGCACAGGCTCTGCGAACGCTCGGTCAACCAGGCGGTTTCCATCTCGGCGTGCACTTCCAACGCGGCGATCGCCGACTCATACCAGCGCTCGTAGAGGAGCTCGCGCCCGAGGAAGTGCCACCAGCGAGGCTTCTGTGGGCTGTCCAACACCTGGAGCGCCAGCCCGGCCATGTAGTTTCGCGGTTTGCCGAACTCCACGTTGTGGTTGACCAGGAGCTGCTTGGGGTCGCAGCGAATCCTCGACGCAGGCGCAACGTCTGCTCGGACGGTCGCGAGCAGAACCTCGTGAACGCGGCCTTCCCAATGGTACCGGCTCCGGTCATAGAAGCGCGCGATGCGGAGTCCAACGTTGCCGTACTGTTGGTTGTATTCGAACGCGCTGACGCCCTCCGAACCGATCTGCCCATCGAACGCGTCTATATCCAGTGCCACCACTTCATCGCTGGCGTCGAGCTGGAGGACGAAGGGATTGGCGGCTAGGAATCCCGCATGCTGGCGCGCCTCACCGAAGTTAAACAGCCGCTGGCCCGCCTGGACCAGCGGGCCCTCACCCGCCTTGGCGAAGCGCACCTCGATCTCCGCTGCCTGTGCCGAGTCCAGCACCAAGTCGAACTGTGCGTTCACGGCCTCAATGCGGCATCCACGCCTGCGCGCGATCGCGATTGTGTCGTCAGTGCTGCCACTGTCCATCAGCACCAACTCGCCGCCACGCTCGCGGAAGCCTTCGAGGCTGTAGAGCAAATGTGGCAGCGGCCACTCCTCGTTTCGAGCGAGCACCACAATCGAAAAGCGGGGCGCCGAACCGAGGTCCATCGCGGGTTCAGATAGGGGTTATGGGTGTTGGCGGCGTGCTCTCAGACTGCGCCAACGCGGCCTCCGGCGACACGATCGACTCCACGAGAGGGAGCATCGCGACGGTAAGACTGAGCCGGAGCAACATCTGGCGGCGCGTCATACCCTCTGGTCTATAGACGTCCAGTGGCTGGTCCTCGACCTCCTCGAGCAAATGCTTCTCGACGAACTGGTCGAGCGCGGTCCACACCAGAGTCTCGGCGGCTTCGGGTTCGAGGTCTGTGTCGAGGGCTCGCGCGATTTCTGAAACCGTCCGCTCGCCATCGCACAGCGCCCAAACCTGCACGGCAATGCCGTTCAGGCAATGCACCTCGTTCCGTTCCACGTCGTAAATCAGCAATTCGTCGACAAGCTCCTCAACCAGGAGCTGGCTGCTTCGAGTCTTCGGCTTGTACATCTCCATCGCACTCTCCTCTCACGTTGCTGAAAACATGTCGCGCGCCAGGCCCCGCGTTCCGCCATAGATATCTCGCCTACAAAACACCCCGCATTTTACTGTCACTTTGCGCGGCTCAGGTCAACAACGCGTCGCGAGTCGGGTCAAGCCCGGGTCGCCAAATCAAGAATAGCTTCGACGACCTGGGACGCTTCGCCGCGCTCACTGGCGACGACCGTCGCACCTGCGACGATTTGGTGCAACGTTGCCAGCACGACGTTCGGGATGCGGCGCGCCGGTACCGTATTGGCGAGCAACGCGAGCACACCGCGGCCCGGGCGACAAGCGCTGCGGCCGCCACTCGCCGCCCGATCTAAACTTGCTCACCACCACCAACCCGACAGGAAGTGGGTTACTTCCGCGCGTGCGCGCCCAAGGCGTGGACGGGGTGCTTCGTTACGACCGAGCCGCCTCTGCCGGATTGATAGCGGCCGGGGATAAGGATGCACGCTGCCTGTCGAATCGAGCACGGCGTACTCGTCCGAGTAGTACTCGGCGCCCGCCCGAATCAGTTCAGCGACCAGGGTGCTCTTTCCGCTGAAGCTGCGCCCCGGCAACAGAATGCCACGTCCCTGGCAGACCACTACGCCCGCATGCACAAACACGCGGTCCGGCGCCATATCCGCAACATACAGCTGGAGGTCGGACTCAAAGATCCGCAGGGCGGCTTCAAGAGTGGAGTACCGGGCGCGCAGCGCTTCGTTAAGATACACCGAGTATTGTCGCGTGGCGGATGGTCGTCTGCTTTGACCAGCAGTGAATACACGCGCCCGGTGTCCAAGAATTCTTCATACTTCGAGCCCGGTGGGAGATAACCGGCTAAGGTTTCAGCGAGATCGGATCGTCGAGCCGGATGCCGATGCGGACGCCGTAGGCCAGGACCGACATGGTGCGTTGCCATTGGATCCTGATCCGGGAGCGCGCCGGAATCGCCTCCGCTCGGGTCAAATCCGCGGGAAGGCTGAACATCAATGGTGGTCACGGACGTACCCCGCTCGCGCCGATACCGGCATTTTCAGAAGCCCGGCCCACGCCATCGTGCGCGAATGGGCCCAAGTCCCGTGGCGCCGCACGCCGCCCGACCAGACTCGACGAAGGTCCGTACGAAGTGTTCCCGCCGAATACTGGAGCGCGCGCTCCGAGGACAGGAATGCTCGAATCCTCGAAGGTAGCCTTCATAAACATCTGCGGGCATGTCCTTCAGGAAAGGCGTATAACTCCGCCTCGGAGCCGAAAGTTTCCCGCGCGATGAAGCAATCCGCCGGAATCGATGACGCGATGTCGGGTGCGCCCCAATAAATCGGGCACGCACGCCGCCTCGAAGCTGTCGAAAATCTTCCCGGCTGACGAACCCGCTCCAACCGCGCACGGTCTCGTAACAGAAGCTGAATCGATAACGGCGGAGATAGAGCCACCCGGTTCGCGAGACTACACCCCGGTAGTTGCGGTCGATCGGCGGGAGTCCACCCCAGCCGAAGAGATCGAACGAGTCGGCTTCCACCTCAGCGAAGAACTCGGCAACTTTCCGCTCTTCGCTGTACAGCTCGTCGGGATGATCCGAGTATCGGTCTGAGGCGATGAGAGCGCAGAGCCTGCGTTCTCGAAGGGCACGGTGTTGTCGATCATCGGGCGCAGGGAGGGGAAGTGCAGCTTGAAGTAGCGAACGTTGTCAACGAAGTCATTGCACCACGTGTAGATCCGCCGAAACGGCTCGTGGTATTCAACCTTGAAGTTGTACGGAGCCGAAATCGGATCCTTCCATAGCACGAGAGTAAGGATCTCGCTTGGGTATTGCGCGAGTTGTCCTGTTCCTCGGGGCGCACATCGAAGACCACGATGGTATGCGGGTCTTCGATGTCGGCCAGTGTCTGCGTCTCCCGTACCGTATACCCAAGCCGGTTGAGGACCGACCGCAACTGCCGGAAGGGGCGACGCCGGTGCTCGCCCTCGGGAAGAGGGCCATCGACCCCGAAAAGACTCCGCCGCCCCCGGTGACCACGCAGAACTCGCTCGGCGCGCTCGTGCCGGGCAGCTTCGGAACGCGGCCGTAGCGGGCTTTGCCCCGGATCTCGAATTCCGTGCGAAGTTGCCCCGCCCGGTCCAGCTTGTCGTCATTCAGGGGATTCTCGCGGTTGTACCGGTAGAGCACCTCAGCAACGAATCTCCCACGAGGGCCAGCCATCTCGTGTAAAGGAAACATTTGCGCGCAATCGCCGGCGGTCGTGAAGAATTGCCCACCGCTATTTTTGAGGTCGACGTGAGGTGAATCCGGTGATAGAGACCCGCTCGGAACGTTCGAAGGTGGGATGAGACGAATGATAGTCTCGAAAGGCATTAGCGCTCACGACCTCGGAGGGGATCGGCGCACAAAAACCCTCCCGCCTCGTGGAAACTTGATGAACTGCCCCCAAGTGACCCAAACGTCAGGGTCCTGATAGATAGTGTTCAGCCGGGCCAATACATTGCGATGCGGAAGAAAATCATCGCCGTCGACAAGGACAACGACCTCGTTCGGATCGCATGATCGGACGGCCCGGTCAATGTTCTCCAGCTGCCGGAGCCGGGCCTCGTTTGGTCGGAAGTCGACTCAAATGCCTGCGTGACTGCTCGGCCAGATACTCAGCGACGAGACGGGCAGTATCGTCCGTAGAAGCATCGTCGATATAAACAACGCGGAACAGGGGATATTCCTGATTCAGGACTGATTCGAGGTTCTGCCGGCACCAACGGGCATTATTGAACGAAGCAATGATGACGGCAAAGGATTTGAGCATTCTTGCGGGTCCGACGTAACTATCATGTGCGAGTGACACGGGCACGGGCTAAAGACTTTTCGTATAGCTCGGCAGGCAGTTCGGCCTCTCCGCGGACGCTGGGCGGGTAGTATTCTGCAGGTATGAGAAGGCTGCGATCTCGTTCGCCTGTTCGTCATTGCCCCCCGGTCGTGATGTTCACCGAGAAGGAGCCGTCGGCGGAGATCGGCGTGGCTGGCGAATCCCAGTACGGCTTGGTCCACCAGCCTCCGTCGACCTGAATGTATACCGCGATCCGCACGTGTTGGTCTTGACGTAGCGCACAATCCCGCTGAGATTGACATGCTGCCGTAGACAGGAACATTCGTGAACTCCAAGGGGGTTCGTGCTCATCTGGGTGCTCAGTTTTGCCTGCTACCAGAGCACAGGCGTGGAGTCAATCGGAGTTGTGGAAACAGTAGTGCTATAGTTCGAAATCAGTCAGGTTTTGCGGGGTAAAAAAGGCCGCGCTGCGAAGCGCGATGGAGCAGGATATGCTCGCGCGTACGCTGCTCGATGTGCAACCAGGGAGCCCCTTGTCGAGAATCTCCGTCGATTTCCTGCGTCCGTTGAGGCGAGAGGATTGGACTTCATGATTATCAACATGACCACCTTTGCCGGCCGCAAGAAGCACTATATCGATCGGACTCTGGAAAGCCTGTTCAAGTCCGATGGTCGAGACCTTCCGCTGAATCTCATCGTCGGGTCGAGCGACACGTCCCATATCGAGCGCTACCGCGCGGTGGCTAATATTGTGCCCTGGGACCTGGCGGCTCAAGCGCAGGCGCGAGAAGGTAAATTGCGCCGCAACTGTAACGTCAATGCGATTCGCGCATTGGAGTATGGCGACGACGACTACTGTCTCTGCTGCGAGGACGACATCAGCTTTGACAAGCACTGGTTCAGTCAGTTGATGCTGACGATCGTCGAGATCGAGCGCGAGGAATACGTGCTGAATCTCGGCCAGGGATCATCCCATAAGTTCCCCCACCGGCGGTACGCGACACATACGAACTCGTTCCTGTGCGGCGCGCAAGGGATCTTTTACCCCAGCAAACCGTTCAGAAACGTGGTTGCCGAGTATCTACGGCGAAACGCCACCAGAAGCTTGAACGACGCTCTGATCGGTGAATACGCCAAGCAGTATGCGGCGCTGTACAACACGATCCCGGTCCTGGTCAAACACATCGGACTAGTCTCCTCCTTTCAAGGCGAACGTTATGGATAGGGACAGGCTGTGGCAAAGGTCGAATTTGATCGAAACCGCCTAAGCCTAAAGGTCGGATTCGGGAGGCTCCAATGTCAGACGATGTTCATAAGGAAATTGTAGACCTCAAAGAGAAAGTGCAGAAAGTCGCGGATGGCCTGGAGAGTGTTGGCAACAGCGTTAGCCCGGGAATTGGGCGCGCTCATAGGGAACTCATTGGGAACGCTCAATCGACGCTTGACCGACATCGCGGCCAGGGTCAGGAAGCTCGAAGAGAAATTAGGCATCCCCAATTAGGGCACTGCCGGGAGACGAACCGGGCCAGCCAGACGGGGTAGTGGCCGGACTTGAAAATCGGGGGAAAATCGGCCATTACCGAAGACGGATTTGCGCTTCCCGCGTCAGCTCGTTCCCCACTGCGATGCTCGGCATGGCCGGCGGAGAAAAGTTAACATGCAAATCAACATGACAACGTTCGGTGGACGCAAGCACCAATACATTCATGAAACATTGCAGAGTCTGTTCGCGTCGGATTGGCAGGACACCAAGCCTCCGGTCAGCTTAATCATGGGATCAGAAGACGAATCGCACGTCCTGGGATACGCGGCGCATCCCGCCGTCCGGATCGTTCCCTGGGACATGGAAACCGACGCCAGCTTGAGACGGAACTGCACCCTCAACAAGATCCGGGCGTTGCGCCACGGCGATGACGGCGGCATGCTCATCTGCGAGGACGACATTTTGTTTGCCCCCAATTGGTTCTCGGCGCTAAGGGCGGCGACGGCGGAAATGGGCGACGAGGAATATATCATGAGTCTGTCCACGAGACGGCCGGCGCGCCTGGTGAACGGCAAGAGTTTGGTCAAGCAGTATCCGACGTTTGTCCTCAATGGCGCGCAAGCACTTTTCTATCCCACCAAAGCACTGAGGAACAAGGTCGCAGACTACCTGCAAAAGTACTTCAGACGTGGCTCCTGTGGCGATCACCTCATCGGCCGCTATGCTCGTGCGTACGCTGAGCTATATGCAATGAAGGAGCCCCTCGTCGAGAATATCGGACAGGTTTCCTGCTTCCACTGATGGGAGAGGATTGGACTTCATGATTATCAACATGACGACCTTGGCCAGCCGAAAGGAGCACTATATAGATCGGACACTGGAAAGCCTGTTCCAGTCCGACGGTCGAGACCTTCCCCTGAATCTCATCGTCGGGTCCAGCGACACGTCCCATGTCGAGCGCTTCCGCGAGGTTGCGAGTATCGTGCCCTGGAGCCTGGCGGCTCGATTGCAGGCGCGAGAAGGTAAATTGCGCCACAACTGTAACCTCAACGCGATTCGCGCGTTGAGGTATGGCGAGGACGACTACTGCCTCTGCTGCGAGGACGACATCAGCTTTGACCAGCACTGGTTCGGTCAGTTGATGCTGACGATCGCCCAGATCGAGCGCAAGGACTACGTGCTGAGTCTGAGCCAAGGATGCCAGCAGTCGCCCGACCGGCGATACGCGACCCATACCGACCTGTACCTGTGTGGAGCGCAAGCAATCTTTTACCCGAGCAAGGCAGTGAGAAAAGCGGTTGCCGACTATATTCAACAAAACATTCGGAGAGGGATGAACGACCATTTGATCGGTAAGTACGCCAAACAGCATGCCGCGCTGTACAACACGACCCCGGTCCTGGTTGAACACATCGGACAAGTGTCCTGCTTTTAATGAGCCAGCACGCCAGCGAACCGGAGCGGGACCGTACGTCATGGATAGGGCGACAACTGCCCGCACGGCTATACGAGGAGGAAAGGAGCAAGGTTAACGAGGTTTGGTCTTCATGATTATCAACATGACGACATTTGCCGGCCGCAAGAAGCAGTATATCGATCAGACACTGGAAAGCCTCTTCCAGTCCGATGGTCGAGACCTTCGTCTCAATCTCATCGTCGGGTCGAGCGACACCTCCTATATCGAGCGCTACCGGAAGGTGGCGAACATTGTGGCCTGGGACCAGGAGGCTCAATGGCAGGCGCGAGAAGGCCGACCGTACCACAACTTTAACCTCAACGTGATTCGCGCGTTGGAGTATGGCGACGACGACTACTGTCTTTGCTGCGAGGACGACATCAGCTTTGATAAGCACTGGTTCAGTCAGTTGATGCTGACGATCGCCGAGATCGACCGCAAGGAATACGTGCTGAATCTCGGGCAACGCTGCGATCAGCCATCGGGCAGGCGATACGCGACACATACCGACCCATACCTGTGTGGATCGCAAGCAATCTTTTACCCCAGCAAGCTAGTCAGAAACGCGGTTGCCGAGTATCTGACGCGAAACATCAGAGGAGGGATTTGTGACGCGTTGATCGGCACATACGCGAAGAAGTATGCCGCGCTGTACAACACGACCCCGGTTCTGGTCGGACACATCGGAGAAGTTTCCTGCTTCATCTCCGACGAGAAGAAGGGTGACCCCCCCAGCCAGAAGCACGACGATGACATCGAGATCTGTCGAGTGTTCCTCCGGGCGGGGTGGGAGCCCAAGAATCCCTGGACGCGGTACTCGGAACGGGTTCTCAGCCGGGCCGGTCTCAATTGGAAACGACCGGCTGCATATCTCAGCGGATGCGGCCTGGCGCGACCAATCCTCGGCGCGCTTAAGGGCCCGGAACCTTGCCGGTGGGCTCCGGGGTTCTTTGTCGAGCGTCTCCGAACTCGAGCCGCCCAGGATGCCCTAGGTGATCTGATAAAACGGGAGGCTCTCCCGCGCATCGCTTCCGTACTCCGTAAGATTGGGGGTCGGGGCGTGCTGCTCAAAGGGACAGCGCTGCTGGTCCTCAACGGCGGCCACGGCGGTGCACCACCTCAGAGAGGGACGGGGGATCTCGACCTCTACATCAATCCGCCGCTCGCCTCGGTCCTGCGCGTTCACCTTCTGGAAGAAGGTTTTAGCGGAGCGAGGGGCGTCCCCCGGACCGCCCCCCACCACTTGGCCCCGGTATTCCTTCGGGGGGTCGCGGTCGAGATTCACGAGCGCATCATGCCGTCATTCTGGGGACTGCCGGAGCGAGACATGCTGGCGCACACGCGTACGGTCGATGGGCTGGACCCGCTCTGCACGTTGAGTCCGGAAGGACTTCTGCTCCATGCCGGCGTGCATACCTCGGCGCATCTCTTCTCGTATGGGCTGAAGACCGCCTGGGACTTCCTTTGGATCTGTAGCCGCTTTCCCGGGCTGGACTGGGACCTGCTAGCCCGCTGGGTTAACGCTTCCCGACTTCCGCGGAGCTTTTGGGCGCCGGTGCGGGTCCTTGCGCAGGAGTTGTCAATTCCCCTGCCGCCGGAGTTCCTGCGGCAGGCTCCGGTTGACCAGCGCCAATTGAACCTCGAGATCATCGCACGCCATCGACTTTTCTCCTCAGTTGAGGGTCCGTTCGAGCTGAACCCCTTCAGTAAGACCGGCGTGTTTCTGCTCCTCCACGACTCCTGGATCGGCCGTGTCCGCTATCTGGCAGCTCTGGGTGAAGGGGCAGCCGCCGAAGCCCGCAGTAGCGCCCGACGGCACCATCCGTCCCAGGCGTTCCACCAGATGTGGAAGAGGCTCCGCGAGGCCTTTTTGCAGTGGCGGCAGTACCAGCTCGCCAGATAGGCCCCACGCGTGTTTCGCCGAACATCCATTTGATTTCCTCGTGCGCTGCGTTCAGACCACGCCGATTCAAGACTCGCCTCGATGGCCGAACGGACCTAATTAAAATTCAGATTTCGCCGCGCAACATTCGTTCGTCTGTCACAATCGACAGCTAACACACACCGATCGCAAACCGGGCAACGCGATTTCGCCCTATCAGGGAGAGGCTGGGAGTTAAGTTGACTGGGACCGGTGGACGCTGACGTTCACCAAATCAATGGCAGCAGGTGATACCTCACCTTGCCTTGATACTCTGAATAGCCCGCGAGGTTCTTCGCGAGGAATTTCTCTTCGTCGAGAAGTCTCCACACGATGACCAGAGTCATCGGAATGATCGCGAGCAATCCCCACAATGAGCCGAGCGCGAGCGGCACGCCCACCAGCATAACGAGTGCGCCAATGTACATCGGATGACGCACGAGCGCGTACGGTCCGGTCGTAACGACTTTCTGCTCGTCGCCGATTTCGATGATAGCGGAGGTAAAAGTGTTTTCCTTGAACACCAGAAACACGAAGTAGAGTCCGAGTGCGACCAGAACGTCGCCGAGCACCGATACATAGGGCGGCACCGGTGACCATCCCAACCGATGATCGAGTGCGGATAAAACGAATATCGCGACGAACGCCACCATCGCCATCGCCTGTATGATCTTCTGACTCTTCTCCTGCTCCGAGCCCAGACCCGCCTTGAGCCGCCGCTCAAGGAGTTTCGGATCGTTTTTCACCAGGTAAAGATCAATCGACAACGTGCACGCAAAAAACACGGCCAGCAGGATCCACGCCTGCCAGTAGTCGAACGTCCACGCGGGAAGGAACGTCAATGCGGCCATCACGACGATTAACTCGAGGAGACCCAGCGAGGCTCTTTTGTTCAGTTCCGTCATCGCGCGGCCGCCACGCGGCTTCCTTTTGAGCGCGCCACCGCCGCCGGCCTCTTCGGATTGGCAAGAGCAGCCTGGGCCTTCCGCGCGCGCCACCGCTCCAGCATTACCGGCAATTCGGTTTAAAACCTCCGCCACACACTACGTCAGCTCTGATCCTGCGCGCCATGGCGGTCCTTGAGCGCGTCGCCTCCCAGCCTCACCCAGCCGAAGATCGCGACGGCGACCACTGACGTCATAATCGCGAGCACCGGCCAGATGGTCCCGTTCGACGGCGGCGGCAGGTGCGGAAAGGGTTTGGACGCCCGGCGTGGGACGTGGGGTTTTTTCCCGATCAGGCCGCGCGGCTTTTTTTTGGGCAAGCTCACCTCGTACAGCCAGGTCAGGTCAAAGTCGTACTGAGTCGTGGCGGGGTCGCGTGGGCCGTCGTACCTAACCAAGCGCAAGTTCCTGAAGGAGGCGACACCAGTGGAGTTGAGCTGGCAATCGATTCTCACCCGCTCGTACACGGCGCCGACCTTGAAGTAAAAGGCGCTTTGCGTCCACTGTGCCTGCCGCTGCGGATCGGGCGACACGCCGAGCGCGGTCTTACCCTGGTCCACGCCCAATTGCGCGTCCAAGTCACTATCCGCGCCCTCGATACGCATCTCGCCGCTCAGCAGATACCAGCCGGGAGTCAGACTGAGCGTCTGGCTCCAGCGCGCAAAATCCGGCTGTGTGTTGGTAATCGTCAACTCGCCGGGAGTGCCGGGTGCGCCCTTCCACGAGAAGGCGGTGATGTCAGAGTTTGAGAAGTGATCAAAGGGGCTGTAGTGAACCCAGTCGGCCGGCGCCGCTCCCGTTCCTTCGGCCAGATCGCCATTGGAGAGCAGGTTGTCGTCAGCCGTGCAGCGCATCGCTGTACAAAGACTAAACCAAAGCAGGGCTGATAGCAGCGCCAATGTGCGCCGCTGGAGCACGGCGGGAAAGGAGACGGGTGCGTTCAGAGCGCCCACTTTTCCAGCGCCGGCGCGTAAAACCAAAGCCGGCTGCGCAGTACCGGGAGCGGCATGACGTCGCCCGTCCAGATCGGGAAGAAATAAACGAACGTCGCCGCCGCCACCACCATAAATACCACCGCCACGAAGCGGCCCGCGTGCCGGGCGTTGCGGCGGGCCAGGATCGCATAACCGGCAGCCAGCGCAATCGCCGCGATCGATCCGATGCGGCCCCCATCAAAGATCAGCGCCGGGATGGCGCAAAGCAGCAGTCCCGCTTGCACCCAGCTTTGCGCCTTGCCCTCCCAGCATTCAGCAACTACCGCTCCCAGAGCCAACATGCCCAGGTACAGGGCGGACAGGTAGTGGTAGAGGAGGGTGAAACGCGAAATCGGAACCCACATCAGCATGTAAGCAGCGTAGCCGATCAGCAGAAAGGCCCGCGGCACGCTGCGGTTGCTCGCGACCCGAACCCCCAGGGCCACGATCGAAACCACGACTCCCCACCAGATCACCGGGTTGCCTAAACCGAGAATCAGGGCAACGTCAGTATCGAGGAAGGTGTCGCTCCACAAAAACAGGGGCCGCAGCATGAACGGCCAACTCCACCAGCGTGAAGCATTTGGGCGCACGGATGCTGCACGCTGATTGTAGGTAAACGACCATCCCAGGTACGAAACATAGTCGCCGGCTCCATGCCACCATCCGTTCCAGTAGTTAGGCAGGAAAACCATGATATAGAGCAGGGCGCAAACTCCGCCTAGGAGGGCCAGCGTGGCCACGATTTGGCGGCCGGTTCCCGGCGGCCGCCCGCCCCGCCAGTCGTTCAGACCGGTAACGCCACGCTCAGCCATCATACTGACTATCAGGAATGACACTACCAGCGCGGTAGTTACTACCGGAATGAGTAGCTTGGAGCCGAGGTCGAGCCCCAGCGCCAGCGCTATCCAGAGGATGGTACGGTGCCTGGATGCAGACTCGGACTGCTGCCCGAAACGAAACAGCATCAGGTAGGCACACGCCGCGAACGTGACGTGGTAGATATCCATCAAGGCGTAGCGCGATTCGACCAGGAAGAAACCATCGAGCAGCACGAATACCGCGGCAAGGGCGCCCGCCAGGCGCGAACCGAACATTCGGCGCGCCAGGAGATATGTGATCGCGATCAGCAGGCTTCCGAAAAGTGCGTTGGCCGTTCGCCAGCCGGCGGGAATATCGCCGACGATCCGGATGCTCAGTCCCATGATGTAGCCGGTGAGCGGCGGATGATAATCGCTAAAAGGCAGGCCGCGCATAACGTCGCGCGCCTTGGGAATGGTGATCCGTTCGTCAAAAACCGGCTCGGTGGGCCATCCCAGGCGCCAGCCGCGCGTACCGATCGCGCCCACCAGCAGCGCGCAAAGGACGATCGTATCGGTACGCGACCAGGCCAGCGGCGGGCGCCCGTCGGTCAGGAAATTGACCCGCCCCGGTGGACTGAAGCCGGGGGAGCGGGCGCGAGGCTGGCCGCCGCCGAATCGAAGCTCGCCACGGGCGGCGCTTCGCGAGCCTCTTGAGTACGACGCTCACCGCGATTCATATGCATCTGGTCTCATCGTCCCGATCGCGCTTCAAATAAACTACGATGGCACGATGCGATCCCGCGCCGACGCTAACAAGTTTCCGATTGATCGAACAGGGTGAGTCCGGACATCCGGTGTCCGCGTGAATTCGATTCGACCAAAAGCATCGGATAGGATGGGGCGACTGCGCACTCCCGAAAAAAGGGCAAATCGAGATGATTCCGCTGCGTTACAATGTCCGCAGCCTGCTGGTGCGGCGTACCACCTCGCTGATGACCGCGATGGGCGTGGCGCTGGTGGTGATGATTCTCGTCATCCTGTCGGGCCTGATCGCGGGGCTGCGCGGTACGGTGCTGGGCGCCGCCGAGCAGGGCAACTGGATCGTACTCGCGCGCGGGACCACCTCCGAGCCGGCCAGCTCGATCAGCTATGAACAGTACGAAGTGATCCGGGCGCGGCCGGAGATCGCGAGCGATGGCAACCTCGTGCTCGCGTCGCCCGAGCTGGTGACGGGATTCGCCGCCACGCCCGACCAACCGAACCAGAATTTCACTTTTCTGCGCGGGGTCCGCCCGGAAGCGTACCGTGTGCATCGAAACCTGCGAATCGTCAGCGGGCGCTGGCCGGCGCGCGGGACGAGCGAGATGGTGGTCGGGCGCAAGCTGCTGGCACGCACGCCCGAGCTCGCGCTCGGCAGTCGGATCCGCTTCGGCCGGCGCACCTGGAAACTGGTCGGCGCGTTCTCGGACAACGACAGCGCACGGGAGTCCGAAATCTGGACCGACCTCAACGTCTTGCGCCAGGACATGGGCTTTGCCAACGGCGGGTTCGCCTCGATTCACGTGGTGCTGAAGCCCGGCCTGGAAGACGCGTTCAAGCACGCGCTCGACAACGACGCGCGGTTGCGAGTCGATGCGGAGACCGAGACCGAATTCTACGCGCAGGAGTCGGAGTTCGCGGAGCAATTGCGCGGGCTGGGATTGATCGTCGCCTTGATCCTTGGCGTGGGCGCCACTTTCGGCGGGATGAATACGATGTACACGGCGGTCGCGCGGCGCGGCAAGGAGGTCGGCGTGCTGCGGGCGCTCGGCTTCACGCGCGGCAACGTGCTGTTGAGTTTTGTGATCGAGAGCGTGGCGATCGGAATCGCCGGCGGCTTGATCGGCGAGTTGCTCGCGGTCGCCGTCGCGACGGTCACCGGGCTCAACAGCCGGCTGATGAACGTGGGCGAGTTCATTTTTTCGTTTCAGCTTACGGCCGGCGCGCTGGTTTCGGGAATCGTCGCGGCGGCGGTAATCGGCTTGATTGGCGGGTTGTTGCCGGCGCTGCGGGCGGCGCGGATCGGCGTGATGGACTCGTTGCGCACGACGTAGGAGGGGCGACGTGAAGCTGTTCAAACTGATCGAACGCAACATGCGCCGCAATCTCAGGCGGACGGCGCTGACCACGCTTGTGATCATGATGGCCACCTTCGTGTTCACGGTGCTGGTTTCGGTGCCGGCCTCGATGGACCGCATTATCAAGGACGCCTCGACGACGCTGCGGCTGATCGTCAACAATCGCACCGCACCCTGGTATGACCTGCCGGCGCGCTACTGCACCGAGGTTCGCGAGATGCCCGGATGCGCCGCGTGCGTGGCGATCACGGGCTGGCCGGCGACCTACCAGAATCCGCGCGATTCGGTCTTTGCCGCCGCGGTCGGCCCGGAAATTGGCGAGGTGTTCCCGGATTACGGGCTCACGGCCGAGGTGATGACCTCGATGCAGCATGATCGGCGCGCGGCCTCGGTGGGACGCGCGTTGATGAAGAAATACGGCTGGAAGCTCGGCCAGCAGGTGACGCTGCACGGCGCCGACGCGTTCCGGCGCATGGATATGACTTTCATCCTGGTCTCGGCGATCCCGTCCAAGCACTATCCCAACTCGTTCATCTTCCGGCGCGACTATTTCAATGAGGCGCTCAAGGCGCACGGCTACCCGGCCGATGACATCGCATGGCAGTTGATTGCGCGCGCCGACACGCCCGACCATCTGGCGGCGCTCGCCACCGAGATCGACGATCACTTCCGGAACTCGCCGTACGAAACGCGCTCGATGACCGAGAAGGACGCGCTCTCCAACGGGCTGTCGGCGGTGGGCAATATCCGCGCGATCATCTACAGCCTGTGCGCGGTGGTGATTCTGACCGTGTGGCTGATCGCGGCCAATTCCGCGGCGATGATGGTGCGCGATCGGATCAGCGAGGTCGCAGTGATGCGCGCGCTGGGTTTCAGTCCCGGGCAGGTCGCCAACGTGCTGTTCGGCGAGTGCGCGCTGATCGGGATGTTCGGCGGTGCGCTCGGCGCGGGTCTGGCGCTGTGGATGTTCGCGCAGGGAGTGTCACTGGGCGCAGCGCTGGGCGGCAACGGCGCGTTGTTCGTGATGCCGGCCGCGGCGATCGAGGGGCTGGTCGCGGCGATCGTGGTGAATCTGCTGAGCGGCCTGATCCCGATAATCGAAGCCGTGCGGATTCCGGTCGCACTGGGCTTCCGCGAAGTCGTTTGAGAGGGACCAGTGGCTACTGCACTGACTAATCGCATTCCTGCTCTGCAGGCGCCCGTGCTGCCCAATATGTCGCCGTTTCGGTTCCTCAAGGAGGCGCGCGGCGACATGCTCGGTCTTCTGGAACGATGGGCGGAGTGCGGCGGTGTCGCGCGCCTGCAAAACCGATTTTTCACCGCCCACCTGCTGACCGAGCCTGCCGCGGTCCAGCACGTGCTGCAGGACAACCACAAGAACTACGTCAAGGAAGTACGCTCGACGCGCATTTTCAAACTCGCACTGGGCGAGGGAATTCTGCTGACCGAGGGCGACCACTGGCGGACGCAGCGCCGGATCGCGCAGCCCGCGTTCCATCGCCAGCGGCTGGCCGCGATGGCCGCGGCGATGACGGACGCGATCGCTACGATGGTCGAGCGCTGGGAGACGTTCGCTCGCGCCGGCGAGCCGTTCGATCTGAACCGCGAGACCTTGGGCCTGGCACTGGATGTGATCGGCCGCTGCCTGGTCGGGGACGATCTGCGCCCCGGCCTCGACGCGCTGTCGGGCGCGTTAACTTCGGCGTTCGATTACTTCCTGCACGCAGTGAACCAGCTCGTCATTACGCCGCGCTTCATCCCGACCGCCCGCAACCGTCGGCTGCGTGGCGCCGTCAAGGAACTCGATCGCATCACCGCGCAAGTTATCGAGCACGGCCGCACCCACGGCCAGGAGGGCGACCTGCTCTCGATGCTGATCGGGGCGCACGACCGGCCCGATGGAGCGCTGCCGCGCACCGAGCTGCGTGACAATGTGGTGACCTTTCTCGGCGCCGGGACGGAGACCACTGCGGTCGCGCTCTTGTGGATCTGGTACTTGCTGTCGAAGCATCCGGACGCGGAACGCCGGGTGCGCGAAGAGGTAGGCTCAGTGCTGGGCGATCGGACCCCGACCTTCGATGATTTGCCCAAACTGAAGTACACCCGGATGGTGATCGACGAGACGCTGCGTGTGTATCCACCGGCGTGGACGATCACGCGAACCGCGGTTGCCGACGATGAGGTGATGGGATTTCGGATCCCGGCTGGCGCACCGGTGCTGATGAGCCCGTGGATCACGCATCGCAACCCGCGCTATTGGGAAAATCCCCTGGAGTTTGAGCCTGAGCGGTTCACGCCGGAGCGGGTTGCTGAACGCCCGGACTATGCGTATTACCCGTTCGGCGGCGGCCCACGGATGTGTATCGGCGATCGGTTCTCGCTGATGGAGCAGACCCTGGCGGTCGCGATGGTGGCGCAGAGGTTCAGCGTGCGCGCGATCGAGGATCATCCGATCGCGCCCGACCCGGTGTTTACGCTGCGTCCCAGCGGCGGCTTGCGCGCGACGCTGGCCAGCGTGTGACGTCTATTCCGTTTCCGCTTCCCGCGTAGTCGAGAGTACGGTGCCGGCGGCGATCGTCAGCGCGAAGGCGCCCAGGCGCATCGCGGCCGCGGTATGGTCAGCGGGCAGGCGTTCGCCGAAGGCGAGAATGCCGCCGAAGATCGGCACCAGATTCGAGAGCGCGGAGGAGAGCGGCATCACGATAATTCCGCGCGCGCGATGGAACCCATTCTGCAATACTATCAAGCCGGTGATATTCACCGCGACAATCAGGTAGGTATACGGGTCGCTCACGATCCGGGTGAAGATCGCCACGCCCGGCGCGCCCAGGAAATTCTGGGTCAGCGCCTTGGTGTAGAGGTTGCCGAGCCCGAACGCGAGGCCCGAGACGATCGCGGCGGCAGCTCCGTTGTTGCGCAGCCGCGGCGCCGTGCCCGAAGCGGCCGCGACGCCGACCAGGAATACCGACAACAGCCCGATCTCGCCTGCGCCGGCGGGGCTGCCGGCTTCGCCGGCGCCGAGTGACAGCCCAACCAGCACCATCGCGAAAATCACGCCGCCGATTCCGGCCCATTCTGCGGTGCTCGCGCGTTCGCCAAGCCCGAGAATCGCGAACAGCACGAACAGCGCGATCCCGCCCTGCATCATGACCGCGACCAGCGAGACCGGAGCGCCTGAAAGCGCGATTACCGAGAGCGCATAGCCGACGCACTCGACGCCCAAACCCGCCATCCAGATCGGATCGCGGCACCAGACGAGCACGGCCTGGAGAATGCGCGCGCCCTGCGCCGGCGGCAGCGCCTCGGCGCGGCTCTTGATGATCACCAGTCCCGACGCGAGCAGCAGGCTGGCGGCGACGGCCACGCCAAGATAACCGCTCATCGCGCGCTCACCCCTTGACCTCGCGCATCACGCCGCCGTCGAGAATCTGAAAACGCCGCCCACCCCATACGACTTCATTCTTCGCCAGGCTTGCGAACCAGATCGCGGTCATCACGAGGTCCTTGGCGGGAATCAGCCAGAGATCGCGCAGCCGCTCGGGCAGCCGCAGCACACGGCTCATAATAACCGCGCTCATCGCAACGCGCAGGACGATCACGATCGCGAGCAGAACCAGCGCATAGAGCCTGCAACCCGACGCCGCGACCAGCATCAAGGCCCAGAACGGCCCGTGTGTCACGATCGTCGCCAGGCTGACCGGGCGCACGGTGCGATAGGTGCGGGCCCAGCGTAACTGATGGTTCCAGAATTCCGCGAAACGCGACTCCTCGCACGTGATTGTGACGATCGAGCTCGAGAGCTTCAGCTCGAAGTCGTGCTGCGCAACCATCCGGCCCAGAAAGAAGTCGTCGGCGAGCAGGTCCTTGAGCGCGCGGAAGCCGCCGATCGCTTCGAGCGCGCCGCGCTTGACCGCGATCGTGGCGCCGAAGGCATGGCGCAGCGGCTCGATCGCCACGGATAGAATCGCCATGGGGGCGAAGTCGGTATTGATGAACAGCGCCTCGAAGCGCGCGGCGAGAGCGCCCAGCGGGCGCGCGCGGTATACGCACGTAACCAGGCCGGTCTTTTCGTCCGCGACCAGCTCGCCGACCACGCGCGAGAGATGGTCACGCTCGACGGAAATATCGGCGTCGCTCAGGACGAAGATTTCGGCCTTGGGCGCCCGCTCGGCCATCCGGATCAGCTTGGCGATCTTGCGGTTGGCGCAGCCGGGCTCTTCACCGACCGAGAGCGTGATATTCGCGAACTGGTAGCGCGGTTTGAGGGCGACCGGGACCTCGGCCGCGGGATCCTCGTAGTCGGAGACGCCGAAGATGAACTCGCCGCGCGGATAGGCGGCTTCGAGGAAGCTCAGGATGTTCGTACCGAGGCTCTCGCTGAGTCCGTGCAGCGGCTTGAGCACCGCGATGCGGGGCGCGATTTTCGGAAGCGGCGACGGGGGCAAGGCGGCGCGCGACGCGAAGCGGATCGCGGCCGCAGTCGCGGCGACGTAGTAGAGGAGCGACGCCGCGACCCCAATCGCGGGAAGGATCACGAAGACCAGCATCGCGACCTATGATCCCCTATCCGGCGGCGGCGCGGGAGAGGGGGACCGGAAAAGCGGACGACGGCGTCGGTCAGGATGCGTGCGCGGCTTGCGCGCGCCGCTGACGCATCGTGGAGAGAAACTGGACGCCTTCCTTCAACAGCCGCTTGCATTCTTCGGTCGAGCTCGCCATCTTGCGCACGGCCTTGAAGATGTAGCGCGGGCGGAAGTAGAAGCTGCGATAAAAGCGCTCGACCGCGGCGTAGATCTCGTCGTTCGAAAGCCCCGGGTACTTGATCGTGCACTTCTGATAGCCCGATTCGTCGAGCAATGGATCGACCGCCAGGTAGCCGTTCTTCGTCACGTATTCGAAGAGTTCGGTGCCGGGGTACGGCGACGCGAGCGACACCTGGATGGTTTCGCAGTCCATCTCCTGCGCGAATTTCATCGATTCGGCGATCGTTTCGCGCGTCTCGCCCGGCAGGCCCAGGATAAAGGTGCCGTGAATCAGGATCCCGATCTCGTGGCAATCCTTGGTGAAGCGGCGCGCGCGCTCGATCCCGACGCCCTTCTTGATGTTCTTCAGGATTTGCGCGTTGCCGCTTTCGTAGCCGGCCACGAACAGGCGCAGGCCGCCGTCCTTCATGACCTTGAGGGTTTCGTAATCGACGTTGGCGCGCGAGTTGGTGGACCAGGTGATTCCGAGCGGCTTCAGCAACTGCGCGATTCTGCGCGCGCGCGCCGGATCGGCGGTGAAAGTGTCGTCGTCGAAGAACAGCTCCTTCATTTTGGGGAACTTGCTCTTCATCGCCTGCACTTCTTCGAGCACGTTCTCGGGGCTGCGCACGCGATACTGATGGCCCTGCGTGACCTGCGGCCAAAGGCAGAAGGTGCAGCGCGCGGGACATCCGCGCCCGGTATACATCGAGACGTACGGATACTGGCAGTACGGACTGTTATATTTCAGGTAATCCAGATCGCGGGCGTAGACCTCGGTCACGAACGGCAGCTTGTCGAGTTCTTCGTCCGACATCGCCGGCCGGTCGGGATTGTGATGAATCGCGCCGTTCTTTTGGTAGGTCACGCCGTTGATCCGGCTCCAATCGATCCCCTGCGCGACCTCGACCATCGAATGGTCGAATTCCTTGCGCCCGGCGATATCGATCGCGGTCGAGAGCTTGAGGACTTCTTCCGGGCGGGCGGTCGGATGGCCGCCGACGAAGGCGATAGTGCAGTTCGGATTCGCGGACTTGATCGCCTCGGCGGTGCGCGCGTCCATCCGCAGCGACGGCGTCGAGGTGTGCAGGACGATCAGGTCGTAATCTTTCGCGACCGCGATCGTCTTGGCGAGATCGTAATCGTGCGGCGGCGCGTCGAGCAGCCGCGCGCCGGGAATCATCCCGGCCGGGTAGGCGAGCCAGGTGGGATACCAGAACGACCACACTTCGCGCGTCGCCTGGTAGCGCGAGCCGGCCCCGCCGTCAAAATCCTCGTAAGAGGGCGGGTTGAGGAAGAGAGTTTTCATCACATCCATGTTGAGAGACACCGCCTGTCCGCTTGGTTAGCAGCCGACTATACAAATCGCAGGATACCAAGGCAAGGTTACACTTGAAAGCATTGAAATCGCAGCGGAATTTCAGGCGTCGGAGGAAGTTTCGGCAGCCTTTGGCGCGCGCAGCGGCGGGATCGGGGTGGTCATGAAGGGGATCGCGCCCGCCAATCCGCCAATCACGGCCATCGAAAAGGAAAGCAGCCCGAGCGCGACCGCGTCGGTCGACGCGACTCCCGCCATCCCGAACAATTTGACGTAGGCGCCCTCGCGCAGGCCGAGCCCGGCGATGGTTATCGGGATACTCGCGAAGGCGTTGGCGATCGGCACGCACAGCAGGAACAGCGAGAAGGGAATCGAGAGTCCCAGTCCAAGCGACAGCACGTACTGGCAGACCACGATCTCGAACTGGAGCAGGAGCGAGAGGACTATCGCCGGGATCAGGGCCGTGGGCCTGCGCATGAAAGGCGTCATCAATCCGGCGAGACGCGCGAGCCGATGCGGCATTAGCAGTTCCAGGCGGGCGATCAGCGGACCGGCCAGATACACGACAAACCCGGCGAGCCCGATCAGGATCACGGGGGTCGTCACCGTCGCGGGCAGCGTGCCGTCGCGGGCGGCCCACGATGCGCCTGTCGCACCAATCCAGAACAACGCCATCATCCCGATCAAACGGTCGGCGACGGCGCTCGCCGCGGCCGGTCCCAGCCGGTCGTGCTTTCGGCCCAGGTAGAGCGCGCGCGCCGCGTCGCCGCCGACCATCCCGGGGACGAACAGGTTGGTGAAGGCGCCCACGAAGTAGTAGGCGAAGAACTCACGCAGCGGAGCCCGGATCAAGACTATCGCCGCCAGCAGGCGCCAGCGGAAGACCTGCACCACCAGCCCGCTCATATAGAGTGTCGCGGCGGCGATGAAATAAACCGGCCGCTCGCGGGCCAGCACCGAGAAGATTTTGACCCCTCCCGCGTGCCGCACCAGAAATACGACGAGCACGAGGCCGGCTCCGACGCGCAGCACGAAACCGCGATAAGGATGGCGTCGCGGCGGAGCCGGGTCCGCGCCGCGGCTCGAATCTTCGACTCTGTCAGTTGCTCCCAACCTGATCTCCGTGATGCAGGATTGCGCGCTTTTGTCCTTCAGCCGCGATCAGCACAAATTTTCCGAGCCGAGGCTGCAGGCGTTCCAGATCGGGCTCGTCGATCACCAGCACCGTCAATTTAGATCGCGGCGCGCTCCAGAGGCTGATCAGATCATCGTCGGAGGTGAAGAACCAGCTCGCGGCGTCGGCGGAATGTTCCATGCCGAAGCGCAACTCGGTCGGAGCGCCGACCAGAATTACGCGACGGTGGGTGTAGTAAGGCAGTCCCTGAACGTAGCGACGGTAGCAGATGAGCGTCGCGTCGGGTGCCTGGGCGGCGATCGCGCGGCTGAGTCGCGCATACGAGCGCAGCGGTTCGGCTTCAAGGCGCGCGTAGCTGCCGGCGAGCAGCGCGATGGCCATCGTGAGGACGACAATCGCGGGAGCCGCCTGCGGGCGACCGCGCGTGCGCAACGCGCCGACCATCGCGCCGCCCGCGATCAATATGATCGCCTCTGCGAGCAGCGCGGGACGGACGGCGAGCGCGTAGGGAGTTCGGATCACGGGCGCCGCGATCGCCACGACGAGCGCCACAGTGCCGATCAGACCCAGGACGACCATCGCGGCCGGCGCGAAGCGTCGCGCGGGCGCGGCACCGGACGCAGAGATCGTCGCGTCGGCGATCACCACCGCCAGCGGCGGAAACGCGGGCAGCACGTATGGGATTAGTTTACCGCTCGCAAGCGAGAAGAAACCGAATATCACCAGCGCCGCAATCAAGCAGAAATCGCGCGCGTCGCGATTGGCGGTCGCGGTCGAGCCGGCGATCGGGACGAGAATCGACCAAGGCAGCAACCCCAGGACGATAACCGGAAGATAAAAATAGAAGGGTTCGCCGTGGCTGAAGTCGGGCTCGAAGAAGCGGCGCAGATGCTCGCCCACGAAGTAAAAGCTGGCGAAGTCCGGTTCACGCCACGTCACGATCAGAAACCACGGGGCCGCGATCGCCAAAGTCAGGAGCGCGCCGGAACCTAACCCCCTGGCCCCCTTCCCTAAAGACGGCAAGGGGGAACCGCTGCTGCTCGCGGTCCCGTGTTCAGGTTCTGCTGGTGGGCGCCGAACGCGCTTCCACAGCACGAACGCGATCGCCGTCGAACTTGGGAGCACGATCGCGACCGGGCCCTTGGTGAGCGTTCCCAGCGCCATCGCGATGCAGAAGAGCCACCACCATCGAGTGCCGCGATCGCTGCCCTCGCGCCAGGCGAGATAGAACGCGAACAGTGCGATCGTGACGAGAGTGGTGAGCAGCATGTCGGTCGTGAGTACTTGCCCCATCACGGCGTACAGCGGCGCGGTCGCGAGGATCGCCCCGGCCAGCAGCGCGCGGCGCGGATCGAACAGGCGCGCGACGAACAGGTAGGTCGCGATCACGCCGGCGATCGCGGCGACGGCCGGCGCCAGACGCGCGGTGAAGTCAGTCTCGCCTCCGATCGCAAACGAGGCCGCGGTCAGCCAATAGAGCAGCGGCGGCTTCTCGACGTAGGGGACGTAGTTCAGGTGCGGCAGGATGAAATCGCGTGAGGCGAGCATCTCGCGCGCGATTTCGGCGTAGCGCGCCTCGTCCGGCTCCCACAACCCGTAGCTGCCGAGATGGAATAGAAAGATTGTAGCGGCGAGCACCGTGATTGCGCAGAGGCCGGCGGCGCGGCCCGGCCATTGCGCGGGCCCAGATGCGAGCCGGTCGGCGCCGGCCTCGCTCGTCGGCGCACTGGTGATGTCTGCGGGTCGCGGCACGCGGCTCAAGTGTACGTGAGCCGGGCGTTGCGCACAGTCCCCCGACGCCCGCAGTTCGCTAATACCCGGCGACGCCGCCGCCCTTGCGCGGGTCGAATGCGCCGCGCAGGGCATTGGGTATGATCGCGATCGCGCCCACCGCGCCCAGCGCGGGTATCGGGAACAGCTTGTAGCCCATCGCGGCGAGCGCGCTGCGGGTGGAGTCCGGAACGCTGGCTTCGACGCCGACCGCATCGGGGGCGGCCTGCTCATGGATTCGCGGCATCTCGACCGCCTGCGTCGGATCGAGATGGAAATCGAGGACGTTGAGCGCGACCTGGAGCACGCCGGTGATAATCGTCGGCCCACCCGAGCCGCCCAGCGTGAGCACGGGCAGTCCTTTTTTCGTGACGATCAGCGGCGTCATGCTGGAAAGCGGCCGCTTGCCGGGCGCGATCGCGTTGGCCTTGGCGCCGACCAGGTGATACGCGTTCGGCACGCCCGGCGCGACCGCGAAATCGTCCATCTCGTCGTTCAAAATGATGCCGAGCCCGGACACCATCATTTTGGACCCGAACGGGGTGTTGATCGTGGTCGTGAGCGAGACCACGTTGCCCTCGTGATCGACCACGCACAGATGCGCCGTGCCGTGATCGTGCGCGGGTTCGGCGGCCGGCGGCGCGGGCGCGTGATGGAGCGCGCGGATGCGGGCGTCGCGGATGTGCTGGTCGGACAGCAGCGTGTCGATTGGCACGGGCACGAAGGCCGGGTCGCCATACTGATTCCGATCCTCAAAGCCCTGGCGCATCACTTCGATCAGCCGCGCGAAATACGGCGGCGAGTCGTCGCCCAATCCGGCGAGCTGCCCGGGCTCGAGCATCGCGAGCATCTCGAGCACCACGCCACCCGACGCCGGCGGCGGCATCGCATAGACCTCGAAGTCACGATACGGGCGGCTGAGCGGCGCGCGCCACAGCGGCTCGTATCCCGCGAGATCGCCGGCGGTGATTATCGCGCCGTGCGCCTTCAGATAGTCGGCGACCAGCTTGGCGATCGCGCCCTTGTAAAAGTCCGCCGGATGGTCGCCGAGCCGTTCCAGCGTCGCGGCGAGGTCCTTCTCGACGATCGTGTCGCCCGCCTTGTGCGGCGTGCCGTCGGACTTGAGGAACACGGCCTTCAGGCCGGGATCCTTCGCCAGCGCGGGCGCAAAGCGCTCGACCTCTTTGGTCAGATGCTCATTGAGCGGGAAGCCGTTGCGCGCCAGCTCGATCGCAGGCGCCGCGATCGCGCTGAACCGGAGCTTGCCGAAGCGGCCGAGCGCCGCCTGAATTCCCGCCAGCTCGCCGGGCACCGCGATCGCCAGCGGCCCGGTGCGCGCCGCGTCCTCGTCGGGCTTGCCGTTTTCGAGGTACATCGCGGCGGTCGCCGCGGCGGGCGCGGTCTCGCGGTAGTCCAGCGCCGAGACCTCGCCGGTTTTGGCGGTATAGATGAGCATGAAGCCGCCGCCGCCGATTCCGCATGAGCTGGGATTGGTGACGCACATCGCCAGCGCAGTTCCGCAAGCCGCATCGACGGCATTGCCGCCGCTCTCAAGAATTCGAAGCCCGGCCTTCGAGGCGAGCTCGCTCTCCGAAACGACCATCGCATGGCGCGCCGTACCCGCCGGACTCGCGCCCGCGCCTGAGTCTTCCGGCGCGGGCGCAATCGGGGTGGTCGGGGCTGAAGCCGGCAGAATCGACGCAGTGACGATCAGGAACGTCGCCACCGCGATAGCGCAGAGCACAAGGGGGCGCCGACGGCTAAACAACCCCCACACGCGCGCGCCAGACATGAGGGCTTTTCTAACAGCCGCCGCCCGCCAAGGAAAGCCGCCGCGGTTTCATTATTGCGGCGTAGCGGGTTAGATTCAGGCATCTGGACGTGCTTTGATCGGACCGCTCCAGTATCGCCGCGGCGCCCGGCCGCCGATCGCTGAGTCGGCAGCTGAAATTACTGGAAGGTTGCAGAACCCCCGTCCGGGGTCGCTGGATTACTTGAGGGGGCGCGGGGCGCCGGGCGCGCCTTTCAGATTCTGCGGGATTGCTCCCTTTTCGGAGTCACGGTCGTATAGTACCCTGCATTTGCCCGATAAACGGCGCTGTCTATCCAGAAGGCGTTCCTGACGAACTTTCCAATTGCTGTTGCGGTTTGAGGCCAGCCGCCCATCGACGTACCAATACTGCCCTTCGGGTGTCTGCCCATCCGCACTCCCCGTCGTGGCCCTCGTCATGCCCCTGGACGCGCTCGAAATAAAGGGCGACCCTCGGATCAGGAACCGCCCTCACGCGCGGCGCGACTGCTCCGATCGGGTCCGCGTGCGATCGAGCTTCGCGAGGGACGTTACCGCTGCTCCAGATGAAGGCTTCCTCTATTCAGGAGTAGCTCCACGATGCGACTCGTGTGGAGCAGAATTTCAAAATCGGTCAGAGTTTCACCGTCGACCCGAGGCCCTGATTTTGCCGGAGTTTTGGATCTTGGCGGGTGTGCGGCCTCGTTGCATGCCGTTCGTACCGCTACCGCTAATTCCTTTTCCCTCTCGGGAATTTTATCAGCGTCGGCCAGACTATCGAGTTTCTCGCGGAAATCGAGATGGTGGGGGATGTGGCCACACGATAGGCAGGGTTGTGGGGAGGGTTGTGGGCTGCCGCACTTCGGGCAGGGTTTTGGGCGTTGTGTGTATTGTTCGCCTATCGAGCCAACTTTCATCATTCCCTTGTAAGCATCATTCACGGCGTCCTCCAGAATAGCGCGGCACAAAACCTTCGTGCTGCGAGTCAGCCCGTGTCTGTAGGCCTCCCTCGCCTCGATTATCAACGCCTTCCGCTCTTCCGGAAGGCGTTCCAGTAGAAGAAGAGGCTCGGCAGCTTTGTGAAGTTCGTAATTGTGGGCCATTGTCAGGAGGCCGTCTCTGTCCGCGGTTATGTCCTCCAAGAGCTCACTAAAGTCAATTTCCGGTTCTTCTTTTAAGGCCCCGCGAGCTGCCTCCCGAGTCTGAGCGTCTTGCACTTCCATGGGAGGATTTTTGTGCTCGGAGTACCAACGGCGGAATCTTAGGACGGCCGCCCTGTGATTCCAGACTAACCCCTGCGCTTCAATCGCGACCACCTTATCGCCGCGAATACCCTGGCGTTCGACTTTCAGCTGCGCTAGCGTTCGCAGGAGACATTCAACGTCGCTTTCTTCGTCCCGATACTCGTAGATTACGCGCTCGTTCCTTCCCTTTTCGCGTACCAGCGTTGAACCGTCGTTCTGGCGCTCCTCTTCGCGAACCAGACCTTCAGCAGTCAGACGGACTCGACATTCCGGGCAATAAGTGCCGAAAGGCTCCTCTGCTGCAAGATTGCGATTCTCGCGAGCCTCAGATGCACAGCGGGGACATTGAATCAGTGGCATAGTATTAGCAGACGCAGTGCGCCGGACATGAGGGCTTTTCTAACAGCCGACGCCCGCCAAGGAAAGCCGCAGCCGTTCCATTATTGGGGCGCACCGGGTTGGATTCAGGCGCCTCGACGTGCTTTGATCGGGCCGCTCCGGTATCGCCGCGGAGCCCGGCTGCCGATCGGCAACTATGGGAGGAATGAAAATGAGCTTCACCGAGATCATCTACGAAAAGCAGGATCGAATCGCGACCGTTACGATGAATCGGCCCGAGCGGCTCAACGCGTTCACGCCCGTGATGGGCGCTGAGATGAAGAACGCGATGGTCGACGCCGATCTCGACCCGGCGATTCGCGCGATTATCGTGACCGGGGCCGGCCGTGCCTATTGCGCCGGCGCGGAGATGAGCAACCTGTCGAGCGTCGCGCAGGGCAACGCCCGCGCGGCCGACGCGGTAGCCACGCCCGCGACCGACAACCGCTGGCTCGACGAGCATCGCGCGGACTATCGCGGCCAGTTCTCATGGGTGCTGGCGCTCAGCAAGCCGGTGATCGCGGCGATCAACGGTGCCTGCGTTGGGCTGGGGCTTACGAAGTCGCTCTACTACGATATCCGGGTGGCGTCCGAAAAGGCGCGCCTGGGGACGATCTTTCCCCAGCGCGGCCTGGCGATCGAGCATGCAGCAGTTGGATGCTCCCGAAGATCGTCGGCTTGGCGCATGCGATCGAGATGGCGGTTACGGGCCGTCTGGTCGAGGCGAAAGAGGCGCTCGCGATGGGACTGGTGACGCACGTCGTGGCCCCGGAGTTGCTGATTCCGACGGCGCGTCAGATCGCCGGCGAGATCGCGGACAAATGCTCGCCGCTCGGCGTCGCGCAGGCCCGCCGGCTCGTGTATCGGCATCTGTTCACCGATCTCGCGACCGGAATCAAGGAAGACGACGAGACGATGATCCGGATGCTGGGCTCGGCGGATTTCAAGGAAGGCGTCAGCGCCTTCCTCGAGAAACGCGCACCGCGCTGGCCGGGGAAGTAACCTCACCCCCGGCCCCTCTCCGACACGGAGAGGGGAGTCGGACACGATCGCTTCCAGGTTCCCCTTCCCGCGTCGGGAAGGGGCAAGGGGAGGTACGGACCGGCAGGATGGGTAACAGAATGGACCGGCAACATGGGTAACAGATTATACAGTCACGGCAGGAGGTGGATGAGATGCCGTGGCAGGAGATCTGTCCCATGGACAAGCGGATGCAGTTTATCGCGGCGGTGCTGGCAGACGAGCTCAGCATGAGCGAAGTGTGCGAAGAGTTCGGCGTGAGCCGCAAGACCGGATACAAGTTCCTGCGCCGCTATCAGGCGCAGGGACCGGCGGGCTTGGTGGACCGCTCGCGCGCGCCGCAGCGGGTGCCGTGGGCGCTGAGCCAGGCGCAAGCGGAGGCGATCCTGGGCCTGCGCCGCGCGCATCGGAGCTGGGGCCCGAAGAAACTGCGCACGATCTTACAGCGCCACGCGCCCGCGCAGCAGTGGCCCGCGCACAGCACCATCGGGGAGTTGCTGCGCCGCCACGGCTTGACCGCCCGACGCCAGCGGCGCCCACGCGCCACTCCGAGCGCGCGGCTGGCGGCGCCCGTGGGCGCCAACGACATTTGGGGCGTGGACTTCAAAGGCTGGTTCCGCACTGCGGACGGAGCGCGTTGTGATCCGCTGACCGCGACCGACGGGTTCAGCCGCTATCTGCTGTGTGCCACGATCGTAACTCCACCTGATTACCAGGGCTGTCGCAGCCAGTTCGAACGGATCTTCAAAGAGTATGGGCTCCCGCGCGTGATCCGTTCCGACAATGGCGCGCCCTTCGCTTCGGTCGGCGCGGGCGGACTAAGCCGCTTGTCCGCCTGGTGGATAAAGCTCGGGATCACTCCGCAGCGGATCGCGCCCGGCCGGCCGCAACAGAACGGCCGGCATGAACGGATGCACAAAACGCTCAAGGCTGAGACCGCCAGTCCGCCGGCCACCAACCTGCATCAACAGCAACAGCGCTTCGACCGGTTCCGCCAAGAATTCAATCATGAGCGCCCGCACGAAGCGTTGGGCCAGACCCCGCCCGCAGGCCACTATGCCTCCTCGCCGCGGCGCTATCCGGCCAAGCTCGAAGACCCGCACTATCCCGCCGACTTCGAGCTGCGCCGGGTCCGTAACCGCGGCGAGATCAAATGGCAAGGCGAACCGGTCTTCATTGCCGAGGCTTTGATCAGTGAAGTAATCGGTCTGCAAGAAAATGACCGCGGCGATGCCGCAGTCTATTTCGGGCCGGTCCCACTGGGCATCATCGACGGCCTCACGCTCAAACTCAAACGTCGAGAACCCGCATGATTCGCAAGCGCGCCACAGCGGCGAGGGGGGCAGCCCCCCTCGCGCTCCTCCCCGAACCCAAACCGGCGAAAAGTGTTACCTATGTTGCCGGTCTAAAGTGTTACCCATGTATCCGGCCGCTCAGGTTAGGTTCTGGGCCGCGCGAATCCCGGCCGGGCACAACCTCACCCCCGGCCCCTCTCCGACACGGCGAGGGGAGCCCGATCCGATCGCTGCCAGGTTCCCCTTCCCCGCGCCGGTGGCGACGTGTCGGAGGGGCCAGGGGTTAGGTCTGCTCCGCGCGAATCCCGGCCGGGCCACGGGCAGCACCCGCTCGGCGAAGCTCCTACTCGGGCTGCCCGGATTTGGGCTGCCAGGGATCATACGTACCCACGTTCCAGATGCGGCCTTCGAGATCGCGGCAGGTAAAGCCGCGTCCGCCGTAGTGCTTGTCCTCGATATCGAACAGGATCTCCGCGCCGGCGGCTTTGGCGCGTGCATAGACCGCATCGGCGTCGTCCACGATCAGGTTGATGGTCCAAGTTTCGGCTCCGCCAATTTCATCCGGCTGCTTCATCAAGCGGCTGTAGGGACTGTCGTTCAGGGAAGCCAGCATGATCATGCCGCCGCCGAGCGTCAACTCGGAGTGCAGGATAGTGTTGTTCGGCCCGGGATAGACCGCGTGCTTTTCGAATCCGAACACGCGGCACAACCATTCGATTGCTGCCGGCGCATCGCGATAGAACGTAGAGACTGTGACTGAGCTGCCCATGGGAGAAGGCCCCGTGCCGCGCTCACTTGTCCAGCGGATGTTTGAACTTGCGATCGGGATGCCGAATCGTCAGCACCGCGCAGGGCGCTTTCTGCACCACCCGCTCGGCGACGCTGCCGAGCAGGACGTGCGTGAGGCCGGTGCGGCCGTGCGTGCCCATCACTATCAAGTCGGCGTTCTCGCTCTGCGCGGCGTGGATGATCTCCAGAAACGGCGCGCCGACGCGGAGCAAGCTGCGCGCCTTGAGCCCGCCGTCGCGCAATTCGCCCGACGATCTTGTCCAGCTCGCGCTGCGCGAGCAGCCGCTGTTCCTCCGCGATCTGGCTCATCGCGCCCATATCGACCGCCGGACCGAACTCCGGCGTCAGCATCACGGGCGCGAGCGGCTGATCAACGTGCAGAAGGACGATCTCCGCACCGAACTTGCGGGCCATCTCCTCGCTGTACTCGAGGGCGCGCACGGAGTCGTCGGAGAAATCGGTCGCGATCAGAATTTTCTTGAAGGTCGGCACAACCGGAACGATACGACGAGCGCATCCGGCTCGCAAGCGGGCTGGAGGCCGGTATTCTGCGCGGGTCGTTCCCTGACCGGCGAGACTGGGGGCGAGACTCGACCGCGACGCTGCTGCCGCATTAGAATCGGAGCGGGGACTTTTGGGATGCCAGTGAAACTCTTCGCCGCCACGCTCGATGAGTTCGGTCGGACCTTCGACGAGCTGTTCGACGATTTGCTGATCCAGCGCTGGCGGCTGACGCCAATCGTCACCGAGTCCGAGCACGCGATCGTGCGCGACTACGACGACCACTACGAGGTGATGTTCGCGGCGGCCGGCATCGATCCCGACGCCGTTGAGATCGAAGTTGGCGAACGCCGCCTCACGGTGCGGATCGCGAACGAGGCCTCCGGAACGCGCGAACGATCGTTCTCGTTTGCCGAGTCGGTTGAGCGCGAAGCAGTTACGGCCAAGGCGGCCGGTGAAACACTGCTGATCGTATTGCCCAAGATTCGGCGCGCGCGACGCGTGCGCGTGGCGCAATCGTGAAGCGCGCCGCTTCAGGCCGCCGCAACTGATCCCGAACCGTAGGCATGGCCGATCAAGTAACCAGTCCCGAGTCGAAGCCCGACGCGCCGCTCAAGCCGGCCGCGGCGGCGCGCGAGCTGACCTCAGCCGAGTTGCGCGGCACGCCGCCCGAAGCTCCCGAGGCGCTCGCCAAGGTGGGCGACGACGGCTCCGACGAGATGATCGGACAATCGCGCGCGCTCGACGCGGTGCGGCTTGCGATCGGAATCGAGGCGCCGGGCTACAACGTCTATGTGAGCGGATTGCGCGCGCGCCAGGACCGCGACGCGATCGTGCGCCTGCTTTCCGAGAAGGCCGCGAAGCTGCCCACCCCCGGCGACTGGCTCTACGTCAACAACTTTGAAAGTCCCGAGGCGCCTTCCGCGATCGCGCTTCCGGCCGGCGAGGGCCGCCAGTTGCGCGAGCAGATGGCCGAGCTGGTCAATTTCGTGCGCGAGCAATTGCCCAAGTCGTTCCGGCGCGAGGATTTCGACCAGGAGCGCACCGCGTTGCGCGAGAAATACAACCAGCGCGCACAGGAGTTGTTCGGCTCGCTCGAGGGTCACGCCCGCCAGCGCGGCTTCGCGATCCAGACCGGTCCCGCGGGTCAGGTGCTGTTCATCCCGCTGATCGGCGGCAAGCCGCCGGAGTCGCCCGAGGTGCTCTCGCGCGAGATGGCGGCGCTGCCCGATGCGGAGCGCGAGCGCCTGACCAAGGCGCAGGGCGAACTGCAGGACGAGCTGGGCGGCCTGATGCTCCGGCAGCAGGAGCTGATGCGCGAGATGATCGATGACATCCGCGCGATCGAGCGCGCGTTCGCCGCGCGCCTAATCACGCCCGCAATCGCGGCGCTTAAGACGCGCTTTGCGTTGCCGGTCGTCGCGCGTTATCTCGATCAGATCTCCGAGCACATGCTGACTCATCTGGAGCGCTTTCGCGAAACTGATCCGCGCGCCGGCAGCGAGGCCGGCCCGTTTGCGCCAAGCGACGACGGCGCGCGCTTCGCCGAGTATCAGGTCAACGTGCTGGTCGATAATTCCGGCCGCGAGGGCGCACCGGTGGTGATCGAGGACGTACCGACCTATCGCAACCTGTTCGGCACCATCGAGCGCTGGGTCGATCCGCTCGGCCGCTCCGGCACCAACTTCATGCGCATCATGCCGGGCTCGTTCCTGAAAGCCTCCGGCGGCTTCCTCGTGATGGATCTCGAAGACGCGGTGGTCGAGCCCGGCGTGTGGAAGACGCTCAAGCGCAGCCTCAAGTCGGGCCGCCTGACGCCCGAGACGCTCGAGCCATTCCCGTTTTTTTCAGTCACCGGACTCAAGCCCGAGCCGATCGAGGTGCGCAACAAGGTGGTCGTACTCGGTGGCGCATATCTCTACAGTATGCTCTACTTCTACGATCCCGAGTTCGCCGAGCTGTTCAAGATCAAGGCCGAGGTCCGCCCCACTGTCCCGGCCGACGCCGCCGCCGCCCGCCACTATGCCGCCCGCGTGGCCGCGCTCTGCAAGCGCGAGCACCTGCCCGCCTTCGAGGGCGGTGCGCTCGCGCGCATCGTCGAGTTCGGGATGCGTCAGGCCGGCGATCGCGCCCGCGTGCTCAGCATGATGGAGCCGATCGACGACCTCGCCCGCGAGGCCGCTTACTTTGCACGCAGCAGTAGCGATGGCGCCGGCGCCGGCGCGATTACGGTCGCCGCCCGCGATGTCGAACGCGCGCTCGCCGAGCGCGTCCTGCGCCTGGATTTTATCGAGTCCGAGATCCGCCGCTTGATCGCCGACGGCACGCTGGTCGTCGAGTTGGCCGGCGCGCGGGTCGGCCAGGTCAACGGCCTTGCCGTGCTCGACGCCGGCGGCTACAGCTTCGGCCGCCCGCTGCGCATCACGGCCACGGTTTCGCTCGGCCAGGCGGGCGTGGTCAACATCGAACGCGAAGCGCGGCTCTCGGGTTCTACTTACGATAAGGGCGTGATGATCCTGAGCGGCTTTCTGCGCGCGCGCTTCGGCCAGCAGACCCCGCTCGCGATGACCGCCGGACTCTGCTTCGAACAATCCTACTCGGGTATCGACGGCGACAGCGCCAGCTCGACCGAACTCTACGCGCTGCTGTCCGCGCTGAGCGGCGTGCCGATCCGGCAGGACCTCGCCGTCACCGGCTCGGTCGACCAGCACGGCCGTGTGCAGGCGATCGGCGGCGCCAACCAGAAGATTGAGGGCTTTTACCGCGTCTGCAAAGCGGTTGGGCTCAGCGGCACGCATGGCGTGCTGATACCGCGCGCGAATCTGAACAACCTGACGCTTGACCACGAGACCGTCGCCGCAGTCGAAAGCGGCGCCTTCCATATCTATCCGATCGAAACGATCGACCAGGGCATCGAGCTGCTCACCGGCGTGAGCGCCGGAACCCTCGACGAGCCCGGCACGATCAACCATCGCGTCGCCCAGCGGCTCAAGCGGATGGCCGAGCTGCTCCGCAATCAGCCCGCGCCCGAGCCGCGGGTCCTGCACGAGCCGCCCGAAAAGCCTCCCACCCAGCCTCCACCAGGTCCGCCCGAACCCCCGCGCTAAGATGGAAGACTGAATCCACCGATGAACGCCGACAAGTTGCCTCTCTCTGACAACGCGCCAGTCACCGCCGGATCGCCTCCGCTTAACAAGGCGCAGGCTGCTGAGTGGCCTCTCCCTGACCAGGGAGAGGCCGCCGGCCGATGCGGCCGGCGGGTGAGGGTATCCTCCCTCCACACCCTTTCACTGATACTCCTTGGAATCACCAACCTCCCAGGCGCACCCGTCTTCGCCCAGACCACCCCGACGCCGACCGCGCCGAGCTCCAACCGAATCGAGGCCGTCGCCACCAATCTCCACAGCAGCGCCGGCTCCTTTTCATGCCAGCTCTACAACTCTGCAAAAGGCTTCCCCAAAACCGATGAGTCCGTGGTTGCGGGCTCGCGCGTCAAAATCCACGACGGCCAGGCCGCCTGCGTCTTCAACAATCAGCCGCCGGGCGACTACGCGGTAGTCGCGATGCACGACGAGGACGACAGCGGCAAGATGGAGTACAACTTCATCGGTATCCCGACCAAGGGCTACGGCTTCTCCAGCGGCGCCACCGCCACGTTCGGCGCCCCCAGCTTCGACGCGGCCAAGTTCACATACACCGGCGGCGTCCTGAAAGTGCCGATCCCGCTCCACTACTAGTCTGGTTAACTGAACCAAGCCCTACAGAAAGCACGAGAGGAGTGTTCTATGCCCCAGCCGCGCATGACGCACGTTGCGAGCCTGGCTCTCGGCCTTATCTGGCTCGTCACATCCTCTCCATCTGCCAGCGCACGAGACTCGTTAAAAGTCATCGACAACCCCGGCGGAGGGCAGGTCGTCTACGGCTTTGTAAATCAAAGCACGCCCCAGACCGCGATGGCCGCCGGCCTGCGCTACGTACACACGCACTTCGACGACACTCCCGTAGTCGGCAAGGTCTTCCAGTCCCGCGACGGCCAGAACTTCGGCGCCTTCTTTACCGTCACCGCGAAGACCCGGGGCAATAAGAAAATCGCCGGCCTGGTCATCGTCTCCCTGGCCCGCGGGGCCAAGCCTGCCGCCGCGGTTCTCTACGACGACTCCAGCCGCTTCGCCACGACCGAGCCGGTTCTCCTGCACACGCTCACCGACGCATGGCGGACCGCCTCCACGTCTTCCCCATCATCTGGCGTCTCAAACTCGGAGTCTGTCCCACCACTTACGCCCACCCGCTTTCCCGATGGCAGCGGTGCGGTCAACCTGCCCCCCGGCTGGCGAATCACGTTTGCGTCACATGGCGCTGCTACGATCCTGGGCCCGCGCGGAGAAACCGTGCTGCTCAGCAATTCTGTCGGCCCAATCTACGACCCCAACAATCCTCAGGTACGGGCGCGCCTCCGCTATGCCAACCCCAACTACCCCCCGCTGCTCTGCCCTAACAGCGACGCCCTCCGCACCTATCTCTGTCTCCTGCACCGCGGTGGGGCACGGCCCACGTTTCGGCTGAACAAATCCCGACCCATCCCGGCTCAGGGTCGAGCTGTGCAAGCGGTCCTTATCGACGCCGACCTTGATCTGCACGATGGCAGCGGACTGATGTCTTGCGAGCTCGGTCTTGCCATCACTGCCGTCAGCCCGCTAGGCGGGCGTACCTTGGGTATCAACGGCACCTGCGCCCCTCAGTCGTCCGCCGCACAGGAGCAGCCCACGCTGAAGGCCATCTACGACAGTTACAGTATCAATGGTCAGGTTGTTGCGCGCGAGTTCGCCGGAGATGAACGCCGCAGCCGTGCGGCTGGAAATAACGCTCGCATCCAGGCCAACAACGCCCACGCCGCTGAAGACGCACAGAGTGCCGCCTTCGAGGCCCATATGGACAACATTGACCGTTTCAGTAGAAGCTTTGAGAACTATCAGTTGGACCAGACCGAGCTGCAGGACAACGACCAGAATGCGCGCGGCGCCGTTCCCAACGCGCTTGCCGACGCGCTGGTCAAGGCGAACCCGGACCGCTTCCAAACCGTGCCCACCGAGGATTTTCTAAAAGGGGTCGACTTTTAGCTTCGACCCACAATCCAGCCTTGCCCGTAGGAGGTCCCGGCCGCGCCGTTTCAGGAGCTGGTTGATTAGTAACTCCCCGTTCCCGAAAGCATCTCGGTCAGATTTTGTCTGGACCTATGCCGCGATGAGACAGATTCGGCTTACTGCGCCGATTGCAGTTCGATCTGGCCCAGCAATGTCTCTGCGACGCGGGTTGCCCAATTTCGCGCGCTCGTTTGGCGCGCATCTTCGTTGGAACAATCCCATTAGTATTGCCGACAGGTCGGGCTTGCGGTGGGGCTCTGCTCTCCGCTAGCGATCACACGATGCCGATTGATCTTCGCCTCGATCCCGCCGAGCTGCCGCTGCTCGTCGATCTCTACGAACTCACGATGGCGGCCAGCTTCTTCGAGCACGGCCTTAACGACACCGCCACTTTCAGCCTCGCGATGCGCCGGATGCCCGACCATCGCGGTTTCATGGTCGCCGCCGGCCTCGGTCGCGTGCTTGAAGCGCTGGAGGAATTTCATTTCGCGGCGGACGCGCTCGAATATCTCGCCTCGCTGCAGCTGTTCAAGCCCGAGTTCCTGGATTTTCTCGCCCAACTGCGCTTCACCGGCAGCGTCCGCGCGTTGGCCGAGGGGACGATCTTCTTCGCCGAAGAGCCGCTTGCCGAATTTCACGGGCCCCTAATCGAGACCCAACTGATCGAAACGCTCGCGATCAACCAGATCGGGTTCGCATCGACGGTCGCGAGCAAGGCGGCACGCATCAATTTGGCGGCCGGCGGCCGGCGGCTGATCGACTTCGGCCTACGCCGCGCCCACGGCGCCGACGCCGGGCTGATCGCGGCGCGCTCCAGCTATCTGGCCGGTTTCGACGGCTCCTCCAACGTGCTCGCCGGCCGCCGCTACGGAATTCCGGTCTTCGGCACGATGGCGCACAGCTACGTGATGGCGCACGAGCGCGAGCCCGAGGCCTTCGCGAACTTCGTGCGCAGCTTTCCGCAGCTCAGCACCCTGCTGGTCGACACCTACGACACCGTCCGCGGGGTTCAGAACGCCGTCAAGATCGGCTTGCAGCTCAAGGACCAGGGGATACGCTTGCAGGCGGTCCGGCTCGACAGCGGCGATCCGGCCGATCTGAGCCGGCGGGCGCGCGACCTCCTCGACCGCGCCGGACTCCGCGAAACCGCGATCTTCGTGAGCGGCAACCTCGACGAATACCGGATCGCCGATCTGATGAAGTCCGGCGCGCCGATCGACGCCTTCGGCGTAGGCACGGCGCTCGCGACCAGCGCCGATGCGACCGTGCCGGCGGCGACCGCCGAGTTCACCTACAAGCTGGTGGAATATCGCGACCGGCCGCGGATCAAGACTTCGATCGGCAAGCTCTCGATTCCCGGCCGCAAGCAGGTCTTCCGCGCGAGTAATCAAGCGGGCGTATTCTACGCCGATTTGATTGGATCAGCGGACGAGAGTGCGACCACCGTCGCGCGCGAGTTCCGCCCGCCGCCCGCGCAGGTCAACGAGCTGCTCGCGCTGCGCTCCGAGGCCGGCCGGCGCATTGCGCCGCCGCCGCTTGGCGAATCGCGCGAGTATCTCCGCCAATCGCTCACCCACCTCGACCCGCGCCACAAGGCGCTGCGCAGCCCGCTCGTCTATCCGGTGCGCCCCACCGCCGCGCTCAACGCCACGATGCTCAGCGAAAAAGTCCGCACCGATCGCAAACAGGAGTGACAGCTTTTCTCGACCGGCGAGACAGTTGTGCGTGATGGGGCGCCGAATCACCACGCCCCAGGTCTTGAAATAGGGGCCGGCGTCGGGCCCGCTGGACCCAAATCGGAAATCACTGTCAACGAGCTTGTGCTTGCTCCGATGCCCCGGAGACCACGAGGTCTACTTGTTGTGGGCCGTTCTTTGCGGTGTCGCCGATCGTCAGCAAGCCCCGGCTGGTCTTCGCAAAGCCACCGCCGGAGCCGGCGCCGGCGTTCGGAGGCGAGAACGTCATCGTCACGGTGCAACTGTCGCCGGGACTGAGACTGAGTCCGACGACACAAGTGGTCGCCGAATTGACGATCTGAAACCCGGGATTGGGGGCAGAAGTGCCCGAGGTCACGCCGACCCCTTCGATCACAATCGGGAGAATCGGGCTCGAACTCCGGATCCCGGAGGAGGGATAGGACAGAGTGACAGTTCGTGGTGGACTGGTGGTTGAGCTCGCCTGGAACTGAAGACTGTTCAGGCTGACGGTCAACGGAACGGAGACCGCCGGCAAGACCTGCGAAGGATCGAATGCGACTACAGATGTGCGGCCGTCCATGTCTTGCAGGGCATCTGCGCTTGAAGTTAAAGGGACATACCCACCGCCGGCAAGCCACGCGACCCCGCTGGAATCAATCGCGATACCGCCCCAACCAGGCAGTACTCCAAAACCAGCCAGATAAGTGGAATAGACCAACGCGGGCAGCTTCTGGTTCGATCCGGGATTAATCACGGTGAGGACCGCCGCTTCGAGAAGGTCCGGGGATATACCCTGGGAGATTAACGTCTCGTAGGCGCCCTTGGTGGTCGGGAAGTCGCTCCCCTGGTATTCGCCCGACACATAGGCGCAACCTCGGGAGTCAACCGCGATGGGACCACCAAAGTCTACCCCTTTGCCACCCAGCAGGGTCGAATACACCAGTGACGCCTTCCCGACCTTGCTCGGGTCGATTTTCGAGACGAACCCGGCATAACCCGGGTTGGTCTTGATGATGGCGCCCGCCGTGATTGGAAAATCCGTCGCTTGTGTAGATCCGGATACGTAAGCGCTACCGGTGGAGTCGACCGCTAGTCCGTAGAGCCTATCGAAGTCGCTTCCGCCTAAACACGTCGAATATGAAAGTTGCGCCGACCCGGCCAGGGCCGGGTTGAGGACCACGATAAAGGGGGTCGACCCGCCAGGGTACTTCTGCGGCTTCTGGAAGGCGCTCGCTGTCACCGGGAAATCCGGCGATTCGGTCTGGCCACCTACGTATACGGTCGGGTTGGAGCTGCCCTCATGCACCGCGATTGCGGTGCCTTGCTCCGTGATACTGCCACCAAGGTATGTTGCGTAGACCAGCGTTTCGTTGCCACTGGCTGACGGGTCGAGGACGGCCACATAGACGTTGGGCCCATGCTTTGCCTTGAAGACCGTCTGGAAAGCGTTGGCCGAGAGCGGCAAATCAGGCGAATAAGTGTACCCGACTATATACGCGAGCCCCTTGGAATCCACCGCAACGGCCGTAGGACCGACGTTGTCCAGGTAGGTTGAATAGGCCAACTGGGCGTCGCCCGACAAGCTCGGGTCGAGGACGGTGAAAAATCCCTGATAATAGTTGCCTTGAGGACCTTGCGTCCCAAACGCGCCCGCTGTGGTGGGGAAACCTCCCTCGGCCTCGCCAACCAGATAGATTCGTCCCATGGAATCGGCGGCGATCGCCATGGGGGATGAGGTTGCGTAGGACGCTGACGGATTTGAGGTTTGCACGTACGGGCCAAAGGTCGTCGAATAGACCAGTTGTGCGCTCCCGCTCGCAGCAGGGTTGAGGACGCTCACAAAGAAACCGGGAGTAGTCTGAAAGGCGTCGGCAGTGAAAGGAAACTCGGGTCCGGGTTGGGTTCCGGCTACGTATACCAACCCCTTCGAGTCGACCGCGATCCCGAGCGTAGGTCCACCTAGCCACGCGGCATAAGTGATCTGCGGATCGATCACCAGCGGCTGATTGCTATCATATGATGCGACCGCGAAGCTTAGTATCGCGGCGCCGGCCTTCGAAGCCGACAGGACGTAGCGGCCGTCGATTAGCCTTTTCTCGCCACCCGCGCTCTGCTGATAGATCATCGGCCTCTTGAGTGAGAGGTCATTGCCGCTACCTGCTCGGAGCAGTAAATTGCCAGCCCGATCAATTCGAGCGTCGCCGCCTTCGAGCCCCAGCCGTATCGAATTGGGATTCGCACCCGGCGCGACCACAAAGTCGCATTCGAGCGTCTTACTGCTTCCGTAAAAGATCAGATCGATTCCAGGATAGATGCCGGTGTACTTCGTGCGATCGTAAGTCGGCACATCAGGGTGCCAGTGCTTCGGGTCGTTGCCGACAAAATAATTGTCGCGTCCAGGCAGCCGATCGATTCCGCGGACGGATGCCTTCAGGTTCGCGCCGACAAATCCGATCCGCATCACCGCCGCGCGATTCAAACCGGACGCAGGCTTGAGTGAAGCCGCGATCGAGCGCGACGAAGGTCGCCAATCACGGACCGGTTCGGAGAGCGCAAGGACTGCTTCGGTCTGGGTCAGGAACAGCGTATAGCCACTGCCGCGCGCAAGGTATCGCACGCGTGCGTCCGTCTGACCGACATTCGGCTCGAATCCGAGGCCCAGATTCGTCCGCATCGGGGCGGCGCAGGCGCGCGAAGTAGCCGCGCTGAATTTCGGCGATATCGGCGCGTTGCCCCGTGATGCTCCCGGCAACGACAGAACTGCTACGGCTAGCAAAGCAATCGCCACCGCAGGCCTGAAAGCGGACTTACGGGAGCCCATCGCCGACGCCCTCCTGCGCGAACCGGAACTCGGATGTTAACTCCCGGATGACGCCTATTGCAAGAATCGTGGCTTGGCCCCTCGCTCGCTATTCAACTTGAGAATCAAGCCGTCCCTTGACCCTCGCCCGTTCAGATCCTCTCCCGCGCTTTTGCGGGAGAGGAAGCGCGCGCATCCGATGCGCGCGCAGGTGAGGGTGCCCGATCCTTCATGACGACCCCGGCCATCACGTTCGGACGGCACAAAGCATAGCCCGCGCGGCTGCCGGTACATCCGCGAGGTCAGGGTGCCATTCTACCGGCGCGCTGCCCTGTGACGCCGAAAAGACTGGAAACATTCCCGCGCCGATGCGAGAATTTCCTCGGCGACGCAGGAGTTTTCCACGATATGCCCGCGCGTGTGAGTTCAGACCGCCTTGACTGCAACAGCGAGATGGCTCGGCTGGCCGCGGGCACGATGCACACGGGCGAACTCTTTGAAGCCTCGCGGCGCGTCATGCAGGCGGCAACTCGACCTGGGACAGAGGGAACGCACTGGAGCCAGGCGGCCGCTTTTCACGGTCGCGCCCTTTTCGTTCAAGGCCGCATCACGGACGGCCTCGGGCTGATCGAGGAAGCCTGGCGGCGAGCCGACGAACTCGACGATCCGATCGCGGGAAGTCTCGCCGCGCAAATCGGCGGCGTATGTTGCTCTACGCTTTACGACCATCCGCAAGCCGAGGCGTGGTGCATGCGCGAACTCCAGCGCCCTCGCTCGCGGCTGGTGGCCAGCCTCCACTATTCACTGACCGACCTGCTGGCGGGGGCGCGCGTCAGCCAGGGTAATCTCGCGGGAGCGCGCGACGTGCTCGCTGAATTCGAGGGCGCCGAATCCCGTCACTTCATGCTTGCTTACTGCGAAGGCGATTGGGAACGGGCCGCTATGCTGTTGCGCACGGAACTCGACGCGGCCCGTGCCGCTGGTCAGCTCTTCGCGGTGGGCGCTTGGGCTCCGATCCTCGGACGTTTCGCGCGCTTTGCCAATCGGCGTGTGGAAGCCGAGGCCTATTTTGACGAGGCGCTGAGGGCGTCGCTCGCCTGCCCGGATCTGAGTCGTGAGCTTTTCACCCGCACCGAGCTCGCCCTCGTCAATGCCGACCTCGGCCGAATCGCTCCGGCCCAACAACAACTTAAACGGTGTCAACAGATCCTTGACAATGGCGAGGATTGGCGGGGCCATAAGGGAGCCTTCGCTTATGCATCGGCGCTGGTCGGCGCCGTGGAACATCTCCGCAAGGTCAACAGCTCCGACGAGCTCTGGCGGGTTTCACTTGAGCAAGGCGGGGCGCTGCGGCTTCCCGAGGAAGTCGCCGACGGATTTCGCGCCGCAATCGAAATCTTCCGTCGTTACCGGGCGCCGTGGGAAGAAGCCGGCGCACTCTTATTTTGGTCGCGAGTGCTTTTCGCCGCTTCACGCCAGCGCGAGTCGGCCGGGAAATTCAATGCGGCCTTTGCGATCTTCGAGCGCGTCGGAACGCCGCAGTGGTCTGAACGGGCGCAAGCCGAGATCTTCCGCTTCCTCGCTCTCGACAGTGGTTCGGCGTCGGTAAGCATGGGCAACGGCCGCGGGTCGAACATCTTCCGCAAGGACGGGGACTATTGGACGATCTCGTTCGAGGGTTCGGTCCTCCATCTCCGCGACACGATGGGCATGCACTACATCGGCCGGCTGGTCGCCAATCCCGGGACGGATTTTTCCGTGCAGGATCTCGCGGCCGGCGCGTACAAGGCCAACCTCAAACGGAGAAGCCGCAAGAAACCACGCATCTCCGCTAGGCAACGGACGCACCAACGGCGATCGCGACGATCAGTACGACGCAGCCCGCGAACGCGCCCGCCTGATGGTCACCAAGCGCATCAAGGATGCGATCGCAAAAATCCGGCTGACCCATCCCGAGTTGGCGCGCCATCTGGCCACCTGCATCCGCACCGGCTATACGTGCGCCTACGTCGGAGACGACGCTCATCCCAACAGTTGGCTGAACTAGATCGCTCGATCTCCGGCCAATCGACCCCCAATTTGCGCCCTGATGCATTTGTGCCAACGTTTGGCACATTTTTCCATTGCCACTAACGCCTGAACGCAGTGAATTGATTCGGCGCTGTCGCGAAGCCGGCGCTCTGAGTTTCGTTGGCCTTCGAGAGAAAAAATGTTTACGCGCGTTCGGTTCCCGTCATTGACATTTTCGGGCGTGATATCGCGAGGGAGATGCGGCATGAGGACAAGCCGCCCGCCCAGGATCGCGCATAGCGGAAGCCGATGGGACGTGCGATAGCGAAAACCTGCAGACGCGCCTGGTCGGGCGCCGCCCGGCCGGCGTTCATCGTCGCGCTACTCGTGCTGGTGCCCGCCGGCATCATCATGATTCACTCGGTGCTGAGGGCTCAAACGAATACGATAATCGTCAACACGCTCAGCGACGACTCCACTTCCGGCGACGGGCTTTGCAGTCTACGAAAAGCGATCACGAACGCGAACGACGAGGAAGCCTTCTACGCGCGACTGCACAGCCGGCACGGGCACCGACACCATCAATTTCAGCGTCAGCGGCACCATCACCCTGACCAGCGCGTTCCCGCTCATCCTGAACAATCTGACGATCGATGGGATCGGCCAGACCGTCACGGTCGACGGCGCCAGTACGTATCAGATTTTCTACGTGTATTCGGCTGCCACGGTCGCCTTGAATAATCTGACTATTGCCCACGCCGGCGCCTTCTACGGAGCCATCGATAACGACTTCGGCTCGCTGACCGTCACCAACAGCACCTTCTCCGACAATCTCGGGTATTACTACTGCGGAGCCATCTGTCAATTCGGTGGCTCGCTGACCATCAGCAACAGCACCTTCGCCGGCAACGAAGCAGAGCAGTACTACGGCGGAGCCATCGATATAAACGGTGGCACGGCGACCGTGACCAACAGCACTTTCTCCGATAACACTGCAGCGTTCGACGGCGGAGCCATCGCGAACTTCGCCACGCTGACCGTCACCGACAGCACCTTCTCCGGCAACAGCGCCGCCAGTAGCGGCAGCAGCATCTATAATTCGGCCAGCGCCACCGTAATCAATTCAATTCTAGCCACCAGCTCGGGCACAAACTGCTTCGGCGTCAGCAATGGCGGCTACAATATCTCCTACAATTCCTCCGGCTCCGACACCTCTTGTGGTTTTGGCACCAGCCTGGGCGCCAGCGACCAGACCATCGGCGACAACGTCAATCCGCTGCTCAACACGCTTGCAATAACGGCGGACCCACCGACACGATCTCGCTGCAAGCGGACAGTCCCGCGATCGCCGCCGTCCCGCTCTCTTCGTGTACCATTACCACCGACCAGCGCGGCGCCGTGCGGCCCGCTCCCGGACAGAGCTACTGCGACATCGGCGCGTTCGAAGGCGGCATCGACATCTTCACCGGAATCGTGACCGGCGGAACGACCGGAATTTCCGGTTCCACCGTTACGCTTTACGCGGCGGGCAGCAGCGGCTACGGATCGGGCGCCACCATGCTCGGCACGGCCACCACCGCCGGCGACGGCAGCTTCACCATGACGTACTCCGCCCGGGCGTCGGGAAATCCGCAAACCTATATCACCGCGACCGGCGGCAATGCGGGCCAGGGCGCCAACTCGGCGATCGGCCTGATGGCGGCGCTCGGTCCGTTCGACAAACTGTCGGATGCGACCTCCGTCACGATCAACGAGCTGACCACCGCCGCGGCCGAATGGTCGTTGACCCAATTCCTCAATCCGACCGGGCGCATCCTCGGCGCGCCGGCGCTCGGCCCGGCGCTCGCGCTGCCGAACGCCTACATCGGCTTCGCCAACCTAGCGGCCATAAATCCGATCACCTTGTCGGTGAGCGGCAATCCGTCGAGCTTCCTGCCGACCGCGGCTGAATGCACAGAAATGTCGCCGCCCGCCAACTGCGACGCGCTCGAGCGGCTCAACACGCTGTCCAACATCCTCGCCGGATGCGTCGAGAGCACGGGACCGGCGTCGACCGCCTGCGCCACGCTCCTCTGCGATGCGGTCCCGGGCAACACCTACACCGGTTCGTGCTCGGGAACTCCGACGACCGACACGCTGGCCGCGGCCTACCAATCGTCGCCCACCCGACCAACAACGTGACCCCGCTGTACGGACTCGCGTCGGTAAGTACGCCGTTCGCACCCGCGCTAACCTCGCAGCCCGACGGCTGGGAGATGGCCCTCAATTTCAACGACACCAACACCGGCGCGTCGTTCGACGTTCCCACCGCGATGGCGCTGGACGCATACGGCGACGTATTCGTGGCGAACTACGAGGGCGGCGCCGGCAACCTCGGCAGCGTGAGCGAGCTGACCGCGGTGAGCAACTATCGCACCGGCGTCAGCTTCGACAACAGCAACGTCACCGGCTCACCGTCAGGCCCGACGGTGTTCGCCCTTCCCAGCGCGCTGGCGGTGGATGAATTGAGCAACGTCTTTGTGGCGAATTTCATCGGCGGCAGTGATTACGTGGGCAGCGTGAGCGAGCTGTCGGCGGGAGACGGTTACACCACCGCCTCCATCTCGGATAACAGCAACGCCTCCGGCGCATCGTTCGACCACCCCGGCTCGATAGCACTCGATGTATCCAGCAACGTCTTTGTGGCGAACGGCGAAGGCAACAGCGTGAGCGAGCTGACGGAGCCCAGCTATACCACTGGCCAAAACTTCACTACCTCAGGTGCGTCGCTCGATTATCCCCAGTCGATCGCCCTGGACCGGATCAAGCAACGTCTTTGTGGTGAATGTGGACGGCGACAGCGTGGGCGAGCTGACGGCGCCCGACTACTCCACCGCGGGCTCCCACTTCGACCCCTCAGGCGCGGCCCTCATCGCGCCCGCCGCGCTGGCGCTCGACGGATCAAGCAACATCTTTGTGGCGGACGACGCCTTTGGCCTCTACGCCGTGAGCGAGCTCACGGCGGCCGACGACTACGGCGCCGGCTCCAACTTCGCCCCCGCTGGCGCGTCTCTCAACGCGCCCGTCGCGGTGGCGGTGGACGGAGCGGGCAACGTCTTCGTAGCGAACTGCGGTACCGGATGCGGCGGTTCCGTGAACACCGGCAGCCTGAGCGAGCTGACCGTGGTTAGCACCTATGCCACCGGCTACAACTTCGACCCCTCAGGCGCCGCGTTCGACGCCCCCACTTCGGTAGCGCTGGACGAATCGGGCAACGTGTGGCTGGCGAACTACACCGGCGACACCGTGGCGGAGTTCCTGGGTTTGGGCAAGCTGGTCCTCACGCCGCTCCAGGCTAATCTACCTCCCGCGGCGCCCACCGCAACGGCAACTCCGACCGCAACATCTACGCCTACGCGAACCCCGACCCCGACCCCGACGCGTACCCCAACGCCGACCGCGACTGCGACCACAACTCCGACGGCGACCCCGACGCCAACTGCGACTCCGACCCGGACGCCGACACCGACTCCCACCGCCACGCCGACCCCGACCCCGACAGCAACGCCAACTCCAACGCCGACCGCAACCCCAACCCCGACGGCCACCGCCACTCCGACGCCAACCCAGACCCCAACGGCCACTCCGACCCAAACGCCGACACCTACTCCCACCGCCACACCGACTCCGACGGCAACGCCAACTCCAACGCCGACCGCAACCCCAACCGCGACGGCCACCGCAACTCCGACCCCAACCCAGACGCCAACGGCCACTCCAACCCGAACGCCGACACCTACGCCCACTGCCACGCCGACGCACTCCGACCGCAACGGCAACTCCAACGCCGACCGCAACCCCAACCCCGACGGCCACCGCCAACTCCGACGCCAACCCAGACCCCAACGGCCACTCCGACCCGGACGCCGACACCTACTCCCACCGCCACACCGACGCCGACTCCGACGGCAACGCCAACTCCAACGCCGACCGCAACCCCAACCGCGACGGCCACCGCCACTCCGACGCCAACTCAGACCTCAACGGCCACGCCGACCCGAACGCCGACACCTACTCCCACCGCCAACGCCGACGCCGACTCCGACGGCAACGCCAACTCCAACGCCGACGGCAACCCCAACCCCGACGGCCACCGCCACTCCGACGCCAACTCAGACCCCAACGGCCACGCCGACCCAAACGCCGACACCTACTTCCACCGCCACGCCGACCCCGACGCCAACTCCGACCGCAACTCCAACGCCGCCCACCGCAACCCCAACCGCGACGGCCACCGCCACTCCGACGCCAACTCAGACCTCAACGGCCACGCCGACCCAAACGCCGACACCTACTCCCACCGCCACACCGACTCCGACGGCAACGCCAACTCCAACGCCGACGGCAACCCCAACCCCGACGGCCACCGCCACTCCGACGCCAACTCAGACCCCAACGGCCACGCCGACCCAAACGCCGACACCTACTTCCACCGCCACGCCGACCCCGACGCCAACTCCGACCGCAACTCCAACGCCGACCGCAACCCCAACCGCGACGGCCACCGCAACTCCGACGCCAACTCAGACCCCAACGGCCACTCCGACCCGGACACCTACCCCACGCGACTCCACGCCAACTCCAACCCCGACCCAACCGCAACGCCAATCCCACGCGACTGCGACTGAGACCCCAACGGCGACCCCTACGAGGACGCCAACGTCGACCCCGACCGCGTCACCGACGCCTACGCCGACCTCAACCCCGACGCCTACGCCGACCGCAACCCGGACGCCGACCACAACGCCAACTGCGACTCGGACTCCGACGTCAACGCCAACTCACACGCCAACGGCTACTCCAACCCGAACGCCGACACCGACTCCCACAGTCAGGCCGACGCCAACTCCGACGCCATCACCAACCGCTACGCCCACCAGGACTCCGACACCTACTCCCAGGCCAACGCCGACCCCGACCGCAACCCGAACCGCTACTCCAACTCCGACCCCGGCGCCCACTCCGCGTGCGGCGATCCTGGAACCGCCGCTAACACTGATTGTCACTGGCTTCGGTCAGGCCGACGCGAGCGCCACCCTGCAACTGGTTAACGAGTCGACTGCACTGCTGAGCATCTCCGGTTTCGCAGTTACGCCGTCCAATCAGTTCAAAGTGACCGGCACGACCTGTACGGCGACCTTGGCCGGGGGCCACTCCTGCGATATCACGGTGGAGTTCACCCCGACGGGTTTCGAGCTGGCAATCGGTACGTTGACGGCTACCGATAACGCCTCTAACAGTCCGCAGAGCGCTACACTGCTCGCTATCGGCCTCTAGTCCCGCAAGCGTCGGGCCCCCGCGCTGCGCTCAAGGCCACGCTGCCGAGCGCGAAAAACCGCCGGAGCACCGGCCAGATTGGGCCCGCGCTCCTGCTGCGTTACACGGGGATCGACGGTGTGATAGTGAGACGGCTCGAGGCGCGGGCTCGCGCCCTTATTTGGCTGGCGTCGCCGACTGGCCCGCGCCACCGGCGTCTGGGGCCGGCGTCGTTCCGGCGAGCGCGCGCGCCGCTCCTGCCAAGCAGTGCTCGGTAGTCGGCCAGTCGATACAGGGATCGGTCACCGACACGCCATAGCGCAGCTTCGCCCGATCGCTACTGACGGGCTGGTTCCCCGCCTCGAGGTTACTCTCGAGCATCACGCCCATAATCGCGCGGCTACCCGACTGGATCTGGCCGGTGAGCGTGGCGAACACCGCGGGCTGGCGCGTGTAGTCCTTGTTGGTCTGCGCGTGCGAGCAATCGACGATCACGCGCGGCTCCAGCTTCGCCTTCTCCAGCATCGCGACGCACTGCTCGATACTGCCCGCGTCGAAATTCGGCGCCTTGCCGCCGCGCAGCACCACGTGCGTGTCGGGATTACCGGCCGTGCGCACGATCGCGGTAACGCCGTCCTGGTTGATCCCGAGAAAGGCATGCGGATGCCGCGCGGACTCGATCGCGTTGATCGCCGCCTGCAGATTGCCGTCGGTGGTGTTCTTGAACCCGACCGGCATCGAAAGCCCCGACGCCATCTCGCGATGGGTCTGCGACTCGGTGGTGCGCGCGCCGATCGCGGTCCACGCAACCAGATCCGCGATATACTGCGGCGTAATCGGATCGAGCAACTCGGTCCCGGCCGGCAGGCCGAGCCCGTTGATCTCGAGCAGCAGCTTGCGCGCGCTGCGCAAACCCTGTTGCATGTCGCAGCTCTCGTCCATGTAGGGATCGTTGATGAACCCCTTCCAGCCCACCGTCGTGCGCGGCTTTTCGAAGTACACGCGCATCACGATAAACAGCCGCTCGGCCAGCCGCACGCGCAACTTCGCCAGGCGCGCGGCGTATTCGAGCGCGGCGGTGGGATCGTGAATCGAGCAGGGTCCGACGATACATAACAGGCGCGAGTCGCGGCCGCTGATAATGTCGCGGATCGCCACGCGCGCCTCTACTACCGTCTGCGTGACCACGTCGCTCACCGGCAGTTCCGCCTTGAGCAGCCGCGGTGCGATCAGCGGCTCGGTCCGGACAACGTGTAGATCCTGGATTTTCTGCATCGCCGTAGGACCCTAACCTTTAGCGGAAAGCCCCGCCGTAACGGAAGCGGCGAAGATCGCAGGAATCAGCGCGATTTAGCGCGCATCGGACACCTTAACGGTCCGCCTGCCCGCGATCGAAATCCAGATCCGGCGCGCAGAAACGCGCTCCATCGCGACTAAAACCGTTCGCGTAGCGAGCACATTCGGAGTATACTGAATCCATCCGACTGCTCTCGTTGTCCAACGCGCGAGACAGCCGTCTCCGCATGAGGCACTTCTTCACAAAGGCGGGTCGCGTTCTTGAACGGGCCCCGAGTTTCCCACGCAAGCTGCGATGGCTGGCGCTGCCGATCCTGGCGGTGGCCTTTGCCGTTTCTCTGGCCCGCGGGCAACTGGCACCCAGCGCGTGGCCGATGCTCGGTCATGATCTGCAGCACACGGCCCTGAGCCCGTTCAACACCGCCGCTGACGCCAGCATCGTGTGGGCGTTCACGCCCGGTGATAGCTTCGGCGGCCTCTTCTCGGCGCCCGCGATCGGTGCCGACGGCACCATTTATGTTGGTACGTACTATCCGGCCTATTATGGCAGCCCGGCTAGCGGCAGCCTCTCGGCGGTGAACCCCGACGGGAGCCAGAAGTGGATCTTCGCCGCAGCCGCGGCGCTTGGCCCTTCGTCGGCTATCGCCAGCGACGGCACCATCTACGCAACCTGCCAGGACAACAGCCTCTACGCCGTCAACCCCGACGGTAGCCAGAAATGGAAGTTCGCGGCCGGCGCATATACCCTTCCAGTCTCATATCCCGGCGCACCCGTGATTTCGGTTTCACCCTCGGCGCCCGCGATCGGCGCCGACGGCACGATCTATTTCGCCTCCGCCGACGGCCACCTCTACGCCATCAATCCGAACGGCAGCGAGGAATGGACCCTTGCCGGATGGGCTCCCATCGGATCCGCCCCCGGCGGCACTAGTCCCCCGGCCGCGCCTGCGATCGGAAGCGACGGTACAATTTACGTGGGCGCCGGCGATGGCCTCCTTGCGGTCAGTCCCGGCGGCAGCTTGAACTGGAGTCTTGTCGTCAGTGACTTGTTTGACTCTCCGCCTGCGATCGGGGCCGACGGCACGATCTATGTCGGCTCGGACGAAGACAAGCTTTACGCCGTTAACCCGGAGGGCAGCGAGAAGTGGGTTTTCTCCTCTAGCCCGAGCCTCAACCCCTCTCCGCTCAACCAGCCTCCCGCACCGTTGGCGATTGGCGCTGACGGCACGATCTACGAAGTTCTGTACGACGGCAACCTCTACGCGCTCAATCCTGACGGCAGCCTCAAGTGGATCTCCGCGGCTAGCGGACTCGTCGGCGGACCCGCGATCGGCTCCGATGGGACGATCTACCTCGGCTCCGCCGGCGGCCTCTACGCAATCAACCCCGACGGCAGCCTGAAACTACAGCTCGGATCGGTCCAGTTTCCCACGACAGGCCTGTCGCCAGCGATCGGCGCCGATGGCACCGTGTACTTCGCGGGGCAGGGAGATGACCCACAAATCGCAGCCCAGTGCGGCAACGCCGAGTGCTCGACGGTGTCCTACGTCTACGCGGTCGGGCCGACTCCTCCAACGCCGACACCCTCACCGACTCCGCCCCCAACGCCGACACCAACGCCGACGCCGAACCCGGCCAATCCGGTGCTGGCGCTTGCCCCTACCGCGGTTAACTTCGGCAACGTGACGGTCAACACCATCACCACGAGCGCCTTTACGATCACTAACTCATCCGGCGAGAATCCGTTGACCGGCAGCGTCAGCGCGGCCGGAATCAGCGCGCCCTTCAGCCTGCTGTCCGGCGGCGGCGCCTTCAGCCTCATTCCCCACCAGAGCCTAAGCGTCACGATCAGCTTCGCGCCTACCGCACCGGGCTACTTCACCGGTTTCGTGACGATCACTAGCAATGATCCCTCCAACCCGTCGGTAACCGAGCCGATCAGCGCGGGCACTCCCACCCCGACCCCGACTCCTATTCCAACGGGCGGCAAGCTATCGCTGTCGACCCATACGCTGAACTTCGGGGCCGTCAAGATCAGCAAGAGCCCCAAACTCTCGTTCACGATCAAGAACACCGCGAAGACCACGCTCTATGGCGACGTCGAGAGCGCGCTTTCTCCCCCGCTGAGCGTGACCATCGGCGCCGGCCCATTCACGCTGGGCCACAACCAAACCCATAAAGTGACGGTCGAGGCT
>CAWESZ010000006.1:332500-497647 GCA_963811865.1 uncultured delta proteobacterium
GATCGAGCACACGCCCGGTGCGCCATTCGCGGAGCCTTCCGGCGACGCGTGCGACCAGTACCATCGCTATGCCGACGATATCGCGATGATGGCGCAGCTCGGCTTCAACGCCTATCGCCTCTCCGTCGAGTGGGCGCGAGTCGAGCCCGAGGAGGGATGCTTCTCGCGCACGGAGCTCGATCACTATCGGCGCGTGATCGCCTGCTGTCGCGAGCACAATCTCACTCCGATCGTGACGTTTCATCATTTCACCTCGCCGCGATGGGTCGCGGCGGACGGCGGATGGGAACACCGCAAGACCGCAGAGCGCTTCGCGCGCTATTGCGAGCAGGCCGCCAGACATCTCGGCGACCTGATCGGAGTGGCCTGCACGATCAACGAGGCTAACCTCAGCGCCTATCTTTACCTGCTGGGCCATATGCCCGAGAAAATCGATCCGGCGCTCGCCGAATGGTTCGCGCGGGCCGCGCGCAGTATCGGCGCCGACCCCAACCGCTTCGCTCCGTACCTGATGTGCCATCAGATGAAGGCGCGCGACACGATGCTCGAGGCGCATCGGCTCGCCACCGCCGGGATCAAATCTGTGGGCCACAAGTTTCCGGTCGGAATCACGCTCGCGCTCGCGGATCTGCAGGCGATGCCCGGCGGCGAGCAGCGCCGCAATCGAATCCGCGCCGAATGCCAGGATATTTTCTTCGAGGCGGCGCGCGGCGACGATTTTGTCGGCGTCCAGACCTACACCCGCAATCGGATCGGCGCTGACGGCGTGCTCCCGCCCGAGCCGGGCGTCGAGACCACGATGATGGGCTATGAGTTCTGGCCCGAGGCCCTGGAAGCCACGATTCGCCGCGCGAGCGCGGTCGCGAAAGTACCGATCATCGTCACCGAGAGCGGCATCGGCACCGGCGACGACGAGCGCCGGATCGAGTACGTGCGCCGCGCGCTGGAGGGCGTTGCGCGATGCATCCGCGATGGAATCGAGGTGCGCGGCTATTGCTACTGGTCGCTGCTCGACAATTTCGAATGGAACTCAGGCTATCGGCCGACGTTTGGAATCGTCGCGGTCGATCGTCGCACGCAGCAGCGCACGCTCAAGCCGAGCGCGCGCTGGCTCGGCGCGATCGCCCGCGCCAACGCGATCTGAGTTACGACCGCGCCGAAGAAGTCAGGTTCCCGCCGCGATCCGCGATCTAAGCGGCGTCCGCGTGGGCGCAGCCGTGCCAATTAGCTCCGATACCGTAACGCTGCCCGTGGCGTGGCTCGTCACCCAGACGTTGCCCGCGCCGTCGATCGCGATCCCGTACAAATTGCTCAGACCGCCGCTGCCCAGGAAGCCGCTCGCCGGCGACACTCCCACTTCCGTCACGCCGATCCCCGCATTCGCCACCCAGGCGTCATTTGCTCCGTCAATCGCGATCCCGACCGGCTGATTGAGCCCGTGCAGGACGAATCCGCCCGCGGGCGAGATCGGGGTTCCCGTCACGTTCAGTTCCGTGACGCTGTTGTCGCCGTTGTTGGCCGCCCAGATATCGCCAAGGCCATCAATTGCGATGCCCTCCGGACCGCCGAACCCTCCGCCGGTAAACCCGATCACCATCGAGTGCGCAGTAATCGCGGTCACGCTGCCGCTTCCCGAACCGCCACAACCGGCCCCGCAATTCGCTACCCAGGTATTGCCGAGGGCATCGATCGCAAGGCCCATCGGCGCGTTCAATCCGCCGCCTGTGAAAGCCGAGCCCACCGGACTGCCTGAGGCGGCCAGGACGGACACGCTGTTGTTCGAGTTCGATACCCAGACGTTGTTCGATGCGTCTATCGCTACGCTCTGCGGGCTGCTCAGTCCGCCACCGGTGAAGCCGCCGGCGGGCGAGACCGCAACGCCCGACGAGTTCAACTCCGTGACACTGTTGTTGCTCATGTTGGCGGCCCAGATGTTGCCCGCGCCGTCGACCGCGATCCCGAGCGGCTCGTCGAGCCCGCCGCCGGTGAAGCCGCCGGCCGGCGAAATCGGCGCACCGGAGGGAGCCAGCTCCGTCACGCTGTTGTTGCCCTGGTTTGCGATCCAAATGTTGCCCCGCGCGTCGACGGCGATCCCGGCCGGATTGTTCAGCCCGCCGCCGCTGTAGCTCAGACTGAGCGTCCAGTCGCCGATCGGCCCGCTCAGTGTCTGCGGAAAAGGTCCGCCGGCAGCGAGGCTCAAGATCTGGTTGGCGTTGGTCTGGGGAGATTGGTTGATCCCGATAATCGCGGCCATCGTATCGGAACCGGTCGTGTCGAGAAACAGATTCCTGCACGCCGCGGACGTGGCCAGACTCTGCACGCAGTTCGACAGCGCGTTTCCGAGCGCATAAATCTGCGCCGCCAGCGTGCCGCTATTCACGTTGGGGTTGGAGAAGACGCTGCCCAGCTCGCCGGTTGCGGGATTCACCAGCGCGATGGCGAGCGCCGCCGCATTCGCGATCGGCGCGAGGGCGGTGTTCGCAAGATTGATCTCGTTGTTGATGAATCCGCTCGCTGCATACGCGGCGGCGACGGTCGTCAGCTCATTGATCGTAGCCGTGACCGCGGTACCGGTAACCGGTCCGATGATCGACATCAGCAGGATCGCGCCGTTATGGCCGCCGCCCGTGGTGCCGCCGATCGCGACCAGGTAGAGAGTCGCGGTTGGTGGCGGCGCGGTAGCCAGCCCGATCGAGAAATTACCATTCGAGTCGCTGGTCGTGGTGGCCAGCGCGGTGGCGTTACCGCCCGCCGGCCCAGCCTCGTAAAGCGTCACGGAAGAGTCCGCTATCGGCACGAGACCGCCCATCGTAGTCCCGCTGATCTCGACCGTCGGGACGGCAGTAGCGGTCGGACTCGATTTGGGCGTCGGGCTCGGCGTGGGAGTCTGGGTTGCAGAAGGTATCGGTGTCGGGGTCGGGGTAAGGGTCGAAGTCGGTGTCGGGGTTGGCGTCGGAGTGGGCGAAGGCGTTGCAGTCGGCGTGGCAGTTGGAGTGGGAGTGAGAGTCGGGGTGGGAGTGGGCGATGCGGTCGGCGTGACCGTCGGGGTCGGCGTTGCGGTAGGCATCGGAGTCGGCGTCGCCGGGGGCGTCGGCGTGGCCGTGGGAGCCGGTGACGGCGTCGCGGTGGGCGTCGAGTGCGGAACCAGCGTCGGGGTCGCCTGCATCTGCGCCGGGGTCATCAGTGGCTGCGTGTTCGACGACGAAGACCCGCCGCCGCATCCGGCGATCAGCAGCATCGCCGCGAGCCACGTTCCCCTTCTGATGGAGTCGGCGTTCGCAATCGAGCGAAGCCGGCGACGGGTTCTCATTACCTGCTACCCTGAGGTCGTAACTGGCGGTTCCCGTTCGAATCGATACTACGCGGTCGCTTCGGCGGCGAGCATCTTTCTGCGCGGCGGCGAATTGTCACGCCGGACCAACTGCCGCTGAATGGCACTCGGGAAATCCAGGGCTTGTCGCTGGCACAGCCGGATTCGGCTGCACGCCGGGGCACGCGCCGACAAAAAAAGGCGGCCCCGGCCGGGACCGCCTTTGTGTCGGATTAATCGTCAGTTAGTGCTTGGTCTCGATCCGCTTGCCGTAGGAGACCTCGCCCTTGTCGACGCGGAGACTGAAGCCACAGTCAGGATTGGTGCAAACCCAAGCCTTGAAAATGACCGAAGCGCCTTCCTGTCCGTAGTCCGATAGAGGAATTAAGGTGCCATTATTGCATTTCTGGCACTTCGGCAGATCCATCGCCCACGCCTCCTTACCGCCGGCCAAACTACCGGCCCATCTTTCAAGCTATCCGAGGGCCATTTCTAAAGCAACGGACTTGCGTTGCAACCCTGCAACAGCCGTTGAATTCCGTTCGACGCTGAATTTCCCCTTGTAGATCGCGGTGTTAAGCTTAATCTGGGGAAGGCGGAGACCCTCAGAATGTTCCTCATTCGGCAGGCTCGGACGGGCGATCACGGCCAGCTTCGCAGCCTCGCGCGCGCTCTCGATTCGGTCAATCTGCCCACCGACGCGGACGAATTGCGCGCGCTGGTCGAGCGTTCGGTGCGCTCGTTCGCGGGCCGGATTCGCGAGCGCTCGCGCACCGTCTACCTGTTCTGCGCCGAGGCGCCGGGAACTGGCAGGCTGGCCGGCGCCTCGATGATCATCGGCAAGCACGGCACGCCGCGCTCGCCGCATTACTACCTTGAGGTCGACAGCGACGAGCGCTATTCGCATGCGTTGCGCAAGATGTTCCGGCACAGCTACCTGCGGCTGCGGTACTCGATGGACGGACCGACTGAGCTGGGCGGACTGATCGTGCGGCGCGCGATGCGGCGGCATCCGGAGCGCGCCGGCCAGCAGCTCTCCTGGGTGCGCTTCCTCTACATCGCGAAGCATCGCGCGCGCTTCGAGCGCCGCGTGATCGCCGAGATGCTGCCGCCGCGGGCGCCCGGCTACGGCAACGCCTTCTGGGATCATTACGGAGGCCGCGTCACCGGCCTCACCTTTCGCGCGGCCGATCGGCTCTCGAGCCGCGACAAGCAATTCATCCGCGAGCTGTTTCCGGAATCGCCGCTCTACACCTTCCTGTTGCCCGACCAGGTCAGAGCTGCGCTCGGTGCGGTGGGCGACGACACCCGCGGCGCGGTCCGCTTGCTGGAGCGGGCCGGGATGAAATTCATCGATCAGATCGATCCGTTCGACGGCGGTCCTTATTACGGCGCCGCGGTCGGCGATCTGGAGCCGGTGCGGAACTGTCGCAGTTACCGGATCGTCAGCGGTGCGGCTGCGGGCGATGAACGCAGGAGCTATCTGATCGGGCGCGAGGATCAGCGCGGCTTTCGCGCGGCAAAGGGCGAAGCGATCGCCGGCGAAGGCCATCTGGTCGCCGCGCCCGAGATCCTCGCGCTGCTGCGGGTGCACGAAGGTGATCGCGTCGACGCGGTGCCGCTGCCATAAGTGAAGTGATGCCGCTTCACGATATCGTCATTGAAAACCCCCGCATCCTGTTCGTGGGAATAAATCCCAGTCTCCGTTCCGCAGCGCTCGGTCATCACTTTGCCGGTCCGGGAAATCCATTCTGGCGGCTGCTCGATGCTGCCCGGCTGGTGCCCGAGCCGCTGTCGTTTGCCGAAGACGGGCGGCTCGCCGAATTCGGTCTCGCGCTCACCAATCTGTGTCCGCGCGCGACGCGGGCGGCCTCCGAGCTGAGCCGCGACGAAATGCGGCGCGGGTTGGGCGTTCTGAAGCGCAAGATTCGCCGGCTGCGCCCGGCGGTGGTCGCGTTCGTCGGACTCACGCTCTACCAGGATTTCTTTGGCTATCCGGCCAGCGGCGGCGCCGGCGCAAAGCCCGAGACGATCTACGGTGCGCGAGTGTTCGTGCTGCCAAATCCAAGCGGCCTCAACGCGAATTTCCCCGGCTTCGCCGACAAGCTCGTATGGTTCAAGCGCCTGCGAGCCTTCGAGTCGCGAAGCGAGGGCCACACTGCCGCCTCAAAGAAGCTTAAGAAATTCCCCAACCGTCAGACCTGATTGCTCCACAATGGACCTGAGCGTACCGCGCTTCAGGTCTCCGCGATGAAAAGGCACGACCACGCGGAGTTCCGGCCGCGCCGGGTGCTTGAGGATGCGATGGCTCCCGCTTGAGCGGTGCACGACAAAGCCGGCCCGCTCCAATGCGTGCAGAACCTCAGTTGCATTCAGAACTGGTAGCGGCGGGGTTCTCGCGGGCAGCCCCTGACCTACGCGGCTCGGAGTGCCACGCGGACTTTTTCCTTGAGGGGCTTGAGTCTCAGCGCCTTGTCAGCGGGTATTCGGATTCCGTCCTGGCGCAGGCTCTCCAAGTACAGCTCGATAGCGTCTTTGGCCATCGCGCGCGCCTGCTTCAGCGTGTCGCCCTCGGTCACCAGACCCGGTAGCGCGGGACAGGTCACGACGTAGCCGCCTTCTTCCGCAGGCTCGAAGAGCACGGTGTAGCTGTAAATCTTCTTCGGAGCGACTTTTCTCGCTGCGGTTCCCATCAGGTCTGAACACTACACCGCAGTGCGGTCGAATGCACCGACAGTGGTCGCAAAGATATTGCGAATTTACTTCAGCGCGCGCATCGAGAAGCCGCGCTCGTTGCAGCACAGCAGCGTGCGCTTGCCCTGGAGCGTGGTCTCGATCACGACCTCGCGGCCCCACAGCCGATGGATATAGCCGAGCGTCTTCTCGGCGTACTCCATTTGCAGGTCGCGGCCGTCATGATAGTGCTTGAGATAGAGCGTGCGATTGTGGCCGAAGTCGGCGTCTTCGACCTTGATCACCGGGATACTGCTCGCGCCGACGTTGCGAATCAGGGTCTCCTTGACCTCGCGCCAGCCTTCTTCGTCGGAGACCTTGCCGATCACCAGATCCTCGCCGCGCGCCTCGTACTCGAAGAGGTCCATCTCGCGCATCAGCTCTTCAGTCAGGTAGCGGCGGATAAACGACGCGTCGCGTTCGACCTCGCGCGCCTCAAAAATTTTTGCGTTGCCGCTCTTGGCCGGCGCGCCGTCGCGCTTGATCTCCTCGGGCGTCGGATCGGTGTGACGGCGATAGATGTCCTCCCAGATTCGCAGCCCCAGATGGTACGGATTGATCTGGCCCGGAATCGGCCGCACCACCTGGTTGTGCCGCACGATGAACTCCAGATGCAGTCCCTGCTCGAGGCCGAGCGACTCCACGATCCGCTTATGCCAGTAGCTGGCCCAGCCTTCGTTCATGATCTTGGTCTCGATCATGGGCAGGAAATATTTGGTCTCTTCGTCCACGATGGTGAGCAGGTCTTTTTCCCATTCGGCGAGAAACGGATTGTGATCGCGGATGAAGAGCAGGAGGTCTTCTTCGGGTTCGAGCGGCACCTTGAAAACGTCGGGCTCCTTGAACTCCTGGCGCTGATGAATCCGCTGGAACGGGTCGGGCTTGGGCTGCGAGGCCTCGATCGCGCGCTGGATCTGCTCGTTGCGGCCGAGCTTTCTGATCGCCAGGTTCCGGCGGCAGTTCCAGGCCAGCGCGTGGGCCGCGTCGAGGATCCGCTCGACCTTTTCGATTCCGATCGACGGATCCTCGACATAGCGGCGCATGCGCAGCGCGTGCGCCTTGAAGGTCTCGACGGTCAGATCGGCGCGGGTCGATTTGTAGGTGAAATTGTTCTTGAAGAAATCGTTGTGCCCGTAGACGTGCGCGATCGTCAGGATCTGCAGCATCAGCGTATTGTCGCGCATCAGGTAGGCGATCGCCGGATTGGAGTTGATCACCATCTCGTAGGGCAGCCCGCTGACGCCATGATCGTAGAGCGTCTTCAGCTTCTCGTAGGCTTTGCCGTAGGACCAGTGCGGATAATGCGACGGCATCCCCGAGTACGCCATGTAGCCGAGCATCCCGGTGTGATCGCAGATCTCGAATTCCTGCGGATAGCAATCGAGCCCGAACTCTGCGGCCTTCTCGCGGACGCGCTCGTCCCACTCGACCAGATCACTAAGTTCGTAGTTGGACATCAGCGTCCTATTCCTTGATTCGGTCCTTGGCCAGGAAAGCCTTGAACGACGGCCAGATATCTTCCTTGCGCTCGATCAGCACGGTGTGGAAATTGGGCGCTTCGAGCCTGCGGAACACATTCAGCATCGAGGATTCGTAGTAGCGCGAACCCAGCGGCTTGATTTCGCCGTAGCCGAACAGATTGCACAGTCCGGCCAGCTCCTCGGCGGCCTTGAGCGCCGCCGGATTGTCGGAATCGAAGTTGTCGCCGTCGGAGCAGTGGAAGGCGTACACGTTCCAGAGCGACGGATGGTAGCGCTCGGCGATAATCTCCAGCGCCTTCAGGTAGCCCGACGAGATGAAGGTCCCGCCCGACTCGCCCTTGTGGAAGAACTCTTCCTCGGTAACCTCGTTGGCTTCGGTGTGATGCGCGATAAACACAATCTCGACGTTGCGATAGCGGGTCGAGATGAACTGGTAGAGCAGGAAGAAAAAGCTCCGCGCCAGATACTTCTTCATCGTGTCCATCGAGCCCGAGGTGTCCATGATACAGACCACGACCGCGTTGGATTCCTCGCGGGTCTCGATTTCGACGTGACGGTAGCGGAGGTCGTCCTGATGGAACGGGAAGCGGCGGAGCGTCGGCGGCGTGGGCGCCGGTGTAGCGGCTTCGGCGCGACTCTTGGCGCTCGCAAGCTTGCGCATCACGCGCTGCTTGGCCGTACGGCGCTTGTCGAGGCGCACCCGGATGCCGACGTGGCGATAGCCCTTGCGCTTGCTGGAGCGCTCGGCCTCGATCTCGCGCAACGCACGCCGCTCAAGATTGGGCAGTTCGAGGTCCTCGAACATGATCTCGATCAGCTCTTCGAGCGTAACGTCGGTCTCGTAGTAATCGACGCCGGGGCGATCGCCGGCCTTCTCGTCGCCCTTGCCGTGCCCTCCTTGCCGGCCTTGCCCACCACCTGCCCGGGCTGCGCGTTGCCGTCGCCCTGGCCGACGCCCGGCGCGTTCTCGCCGAAGACGAAGCGATATTCCTTGATCCCGCGCAGCGGCACCTTGATTACGCGGTCGCGGTCTTTGCCGATGATCGATTCTTCGGCGATAATGTCGGCGATATTTTCGCGGATCGATTCGCGGACTTTCTGGCGATGGCGCAGGCGGTCGCCGGCCGAGCGATCGGAACGCTCGGCATCAGAGGGGCGATATTCGCGAAAGATGGTCTCGACCGTCGCCATCAACTCAACCCCGCCCGGTAATGAGTATACTCCTCACGCAATCGCGAAGCCTCCGTGCGTGTGAGTTTGATCTCAGGCTACCCTCACCCGCGCTCGCGATGCTCTCTTCGACCTCTCCCTGGTCAGGGAGAGGTGAAGAGAGCTTTCCCGATCTCGCTCAATCCTTCCACAGATTGTTCGCGGCGTATTTCAGCACCACGTCCACGCACGATTCGCAGTAGCCGTTCTCGAGCAGGTTCTTCACCATCGAGCCGTACTTTTCGCCCTGCTCCTCGTCGCGGGTGCGCGCCTTGGTGATGATCCGCGAGATGTCGCGCACCGAGGTCATCAGCTTCTTCTCGATCGCCTCCTTGAGCGGCTCGTAGCAGCGATAGCTGATCTTCTCACCGCGCCGCGACGCCGACCACAGATAGGCGATCACCTCCTGGCGGAAGCCGTCGGCCGCCGACCCGATGATCGCGATCTGCTCCTCGATCGATTTCAGGAAGCCCTCGTCGGGCGGCAGCTCCTCCTTGGTGTTGCGATCGCGCACGCGGGTCTTGTTGACGTAGGCCTCGGCGTGATCGAGGTAGTTCTGGAACAGCGACTCGGCCTGCTCCTTGTAGGAATAGACGAACGCCCGCGTGATCTCCTTTTCGAGCAGCTCCAGGTACTCCTTGTGCAGCGTATCCTGCAGGAATTCGAGGTACTGCTTGCGGGTGTCGTCGGCCAAGTCGGCCTCCTTGGTCATCGCGATCAGCGCTTCGCGCACGTTGATCGGATTGATACAGTTTCCCGACACATTGTCGGAGAGCGCATTGTCGAGCGCCTTCATGATGAAACGGGTCGAGATGCCCGACATGCCCTCGCGCTTGGCGTCTTCCTTGAGTTCCTGCACGTCGATCTTCTTGGTGCGCCCCTTCTCGACCACTTCCTCGCCGTTGTAAAGGCGCAGCTTGGTCATCAGATCGCACTTCGAGGTCGGCTCGAGCCGCGACAGGATCGCGAACATCGAGGCCAGCTCCAGCGTGTGCGGCGCGACGTGCGCGCGGAAATCCGAGTGGCGGATGATCTTCTGGTAGATCTTGACCTCTTCCGACAGCCGCAGATTGTAGGGAACCTTCACCACCACGATCCGGTCGAGGATCGCCTCGTTGGTGTGGTCGGCCTTGAACTTCTGCCACTCGGCCTCGTTGGAGTGCGCGACGATGCAGACGTCGACGTAGACCATCCCGTGGCGGCCGGGCGCCGGAATCACCTTCTCCTGCGTGGCGGTGATCATCGCGTGCAGATATTCGGTCTCGTTCTTGAAAACCTCGATGAACTCGACCAGGCCGCGATTGCCGACGTTCAGCGCGCCGTTGAGCTCGAGCACGCGCGGGTCGCCTTCGGAATACTGGTCGAGTTTGGAAATATCTTCCGAGCCGATCAGCACCGAGGTGTCCTGATTGTTGGGATCGACCGGCGGCACCACGCCGATTCCGATCCGGTTGCGCTTGGAGAAGCTGCGGCTCACGACCGGGAACTCCTCGTAACGCTGGCCGTACTCGACCTTCAGCCGGTAGCGGCAGACCGGGCAGAGGTCGCCCTCGATATGCACGCCGAGCATCTTCTCGAACTCGCGGCGCAGATGGCGTGGAATCAGATGGAGCGGCTCCTCATGCATCGGGCAGTTGTCGATCGCGTAGACCGCAGTCGATTGTTCGAGGCCGCGCTGCAGGCGCTCGACCAGCGAGCTCTTGCCCGAGCCAACCGGGCCCATCAGGTAGAGCACCTGCCGGCTCTCCTCGCCCTTGAGCGAGGCCGAATGAAAGTAGCGGACGATCTGCGCGATGGTGCGCTCGATACCGAAAAACTCGTCGGCGAAAAAGTTGTAGACCTTGAGCGGCTCGTCCTTGTACAGCCGCTTGGTGCGCGCGTCATCCGTGTCGTGGATATCGCGCGTCTGGGCGCTGCTGATCAGATCGTAGATTCGCGCGTGCGAGAGCTTGGTGACGATCGGGTCGGACTTGACCCGATCGAGGTACTCGAGCAGCGTGCCGTTCCATTGCTTGGATTCACGCGCCGCCCGGTCTTTCTTGATTACCCGCTCGAAAGCGTTTCCTTCGGACATCGGTCACTCCTTTGTCAGGGTTGGCCTGGAGAGCGGCAGACCGAGGAACCTGAAAGGATCGGCCAGCCGTTTGTGCTATTTTCGCGGCCCATCGGCACAATAAGTATAACGGACGCTATTACACTCTATCAAGTAAACTTCTGAGAGCGGCTGTGGTTTGCCTGTGGGTAACTCTCCAAGAGACGCTTGCACTGCTCATGTCTTCAATTAACGAGGATCGGGAGCCTGCTCCCTATTCGACTGTCGCCGCCACCGGAATATTCTCACCGACCACGATTCGGCCTGCGGAATCGTCGACCTTCGCGGCGAACATCCGGTCGTCATGGGCGAATGAGACCCACCATCGGCCGCGAACCGCCTGGCGCAGGTAGCGATCTTTTTCCTCCATCGTGCGTAAGGCGTCGAGGTCGTAGGCCTGATTCCACGGGCCCCGGATATGCGAACGGGTCGGGACAATATCGGCCAGATGGACGAAGCATCCGGCGTCCGTCTGCAGCATCGCGATCTGATGGTCGCGGGTGTGGCCGCCGGTGACGATCGCGCGCAGGCCGGGGATCACCTGAGTATCGCCGTCGGCCGCTTCGAGTTGCGCCGCGATCGGATCGAGGCATTGGGCGACATGGCGATACGCGGCCCGCAGGCGCGCGTTCGTGGTGTTGCGCGCGAGATCCAACTCGCCGCGCTGGACGAAGATTCGAGCGTGCGGGAATGAAGGCTCCAGCGCGCCGGAATTCCGCCGCCGCACGACTCCGCCGCAATGGTCGAAATGCAGATGCGAAAGGATCACGTGCGTGACGTCGCCGGGCTCCATCCCGAGCGCGCGCAGCCCGTCGAGGAGCCAGCCGTCGCCGTGGTCGAAAATCTCGCGCTCTTCCTGGCTCAACCGATTGCCGATTCCGGTGTCGATCAGCACCGCCGCGTTGCCACGCATCACCAGCGGGCAGGTCAGGTTGAGGCGAATCCGGTTGCGTGCGTCGGGCGGATGCTCGTGTTGCCAGAGTTCGCGCGGCACCACGCCGAGCATACATCCGCCGTCGTTGCGCCAGAGTCCGTCGGTGAGAAACGCGACGCGAAACTCACCGAGTTCGATAGTCGGAGGTTTTGGCGTTGGAGGTCTTGCCATGAGGACTCCCGTTTCGGCGCGATGCCGGCCGGACCGGCGTGCGGCTCAGGCGCCCAACAGCCACAATCCCAGGCCGAGCGCGATCGTTCCCGCGATCACCGTCAGACCGGACAGCCGGACCATCGTTCTCATCCCGCGCGCCAGATCGGACCGCAGCGCCGCTTCCGCGCGCCATGCGGCCGCGAGCGCGAGAGTCATCGCGACGAACAATCCGATCTTCAGGCCCAACACGGTTACGAAGGCCGACGAGAAGCTGTAGCCACGAGCGGTCCCGACCAGCATCAGGTTGATCGCGCCGGTCAGGAGCAGGATCGCCGCCGCGCCGAGGTTCAGGCGGTCGAGCCGGGGCGCGACCTTGAGCCCGAAATCGCGCCACTCATCCGAGCCGGCGGTAACCGCGGAGCCGGCCAGCACGAACGCCGCGCATCCTCCGGTCCAGACGAGGCCGCTGAGCGCGTGGATCCAGAGTATTACGGTTCTCAACGGTAGACGCCTCTTCAACGCTCGTGCCCATCGGAGTTCGGCGCGCCGGTGCGCCGCCACAGGGTGAAGTGCTCGGTCCTAAGGTAGGGGGCGAAACCCTCCGCAAGCAAGGCGTTGGGCCGCAGCGCCACCAGCGGCAGCAACTGGATCGGTGAGTCGGGAATTATAGCGTTGATTTTGCCGCTGGTGATCGCGTCCTGAAGCGGCTCTGCCCAGTAATGCGCGGTACTGTCGATAAGATCGAAAAAGTCGGCGCGGCCGAGGTGCGCGCGCGCCGCGAAAAAGCCCTGCTTCGTGAATTGCTCCCGAGCCTCGCGATACACGCCGTAAGTCTCGGGAAAGCGGATCAGCTCGCGGCGGTTGGCCTCGAAGCATATGAACGCCGGCGCGATCACCTCCTCGTCGGGCGCGCTGGCGCGCTTGAGGCCCTCGCTCAGCGCGTGCAGCTCGTCGCGATCGACAAAGCCGAATCCGTAGACGCTCCCACGCAGCCAGTTCTCGTTGACCAGCGGCGTCAGGGCGGCAAGGCACACACCGATCAACGCCGCGCCCGCCGCAACGTGACGCCAGCGCCGGACCCCGCGATTCGAGCCGGGCAGCGCTTCGCGATCGCGCTCAGAAAACGATCGAGCCCAAATCCGGCGACGATCGCGATATAGGGCAGGAAATCGAGATAGTTATGCCCCCAACCGGTCGGACTGAGCAGGTCGAAAAACACCCAGTTGAAGGCCACGATCGCAACCACGAGCCACAGAGCGGGCGAGAGCCGGCGCTCGACCGCGATCCGGACGGCGCCGAGGATGAACAGCGGCGCGAGTACGTCGAGGATCGCGCGCGGATAGCCGATAACCTCGAAGCGTGGCTGCGCGCCCTTCATGAAATGAAAGATGAACGTCTGGAAAACGAACTCGAAGCCGTACAATCGATAGAGGACCACCGAGAAGGCCGCGAGCCCGGCGGCGATTCCCGCCGCGGCCAGAATCGCGTACCGCCAGCGCCGCCGGCCGAAGGCGAGGAAGCACAAGACCGCCGCGGCGGGCACGATTGCCGTCAGCTTGATCGCGCATGCGATCACGAACAATACCGCTACGATCGCGGCCTGCGCCGGGGCGCCCAGATCCTCGCGCAGCGCGATCAGGGCCGCGCCCGCGATCGCGACCGCCGTAAAGCACTCCCGCTCGTAGACGTGATAGCGAAAGACGAGCGCGGCAAAAGCATATAGAATCGCCGCGCAGATCGCCGTCCGCCGCCCGGCGGCTTTGTATGCCAGCGCGCAGGTCATCACGCTGGTCGCGTAGATGGCGGCCTCGTTGAGCACCTCGATCGAAAAAAGGCTGGCGCCGAACAGACTGATGTAGCCGGCCGTGAACCATTCGAGCAGGGGCATGTGCGGATGGACGAAATCCAGATACGGACGCATCCCGATACTCACCAGGTAAGCGTCCTCCAGGTAGAAGTCGTCCTCGATCCACACCTGGGGATAGAGCAGGCGAACGATACGCGGAATCGCGAGCACCACCAGCAACCATCCGGCCAGAGCGGTCTCCGCCGGTTGAAGGCGCGGCGCCTGACGCACGCCGGGACGTCGTGACAATGCGCGCGCCATCAGTTAAATCCGCTGCCGCAGCTCCGGTTGAGACGGATCGCCTCGAGCTGCGCGACGCGGTGATCCTCGCCGTAGTGCTCGGAATTGCGCTCCTCCTGATGGCGCAGAGCGGGTTGAAGCGCGGAGTGGAACTGATGCCGTGGCCGGACGGTCTCGAATACGCCGCCGCAGCGATCAATCTCGACCAGGGCCGGGGCGCCGTACTTCATTTCGGTGGCTATTCTTACCCGTCGCGCTATACCGAAGGCTACCCCCTGATCCTGGCCGCCGCCTACCCGATTCTGGGCCGCGAGGTCGGAAAGCTGGTGTACGCGACGGTCGCGCTCGGCCTGTTCGCGATTATCGCCCTGTACCTGTTGACGCTCGAGTTGTTCGGCCGCGCCGCCGCGACCATCGCGGCCGGGTTGCTGGCCGTCTCACCGATCTTCGTGACCTACTCGACCCTCGTTCTCAGCGACGTGCCGACGCTCGCCGTGACGATTCTCGCCGCACTCGCGCTCGTGCGGGCGACCCGGGCTGAAGCGGCGATGGGATCTGAGCGGGGTGCGGGCGCGGTCTACTGGGCGATCTTCGGACTGCTGGCCGGCTTCACGGTCATGATCCGGCCGACCAACGCGGCGATTCTGATCGGTGTCGCCGCGGGGCTTCTCGCCGCGCCGCCACCGGCGCCGAAATCGCGTGAGGCCCGGATCTCGCTGGCCGCGTTCGCGATCGGCTTCGCGCCGATGCCGCTGTGGCAGGCGCGTGAAAACCTCGCGCATCTCGGGAGCGTGTTCGCGAGCGGCTACGCGTGGTGGGTACCCGAAGTTTACGGCAGTTTTTCGCGGACCTTCAACGCGGCCTATCTTTTCGGCCCGACGATGCCGCGCAACCCGTGGGGAAATCTCCCGGTCTACCTCCTCACGCTCTGCGGACTCGATGGGTGGTTGGGCAATCCCGGCGCGCCGAGCTTCTACCTCTATCCATTCAGCGCGGCGGCGTTCGCGATGCTGGGCATCGTCGCCGCGATTCGCTCCGCGCGAATCGTGCAGCGACGGATCGTATGCTTTGGACTGGGCTTTCTCGGTGCGCTCGTCGCCATCTACGCCGTGTACGTCTTTACCGAGATCGCGTTCATCCTGCCCGGCTGCTTCATCCTGTTCGCGGCGGCCGGCTATGGCGCCGCGCTCGCCAACCGCAGGCTGATCGCGATCCGGTCGAAGCGGCGCCGCTCAGCGGGCGAAAACGCGATCGTGGCGATGGTCGCGATCTTCGATCTGTTGCTGGCGACCGCGATCGCGCGCGAAGTTGTCAGCCGGTTTTCGGTCGCGCCCGTTCAGTCGCAAGTGGTGCCGGCGTTGCGCACGCTGGACCGGCAGCTCGATCCCGACGCAGTGATCACGAGCAACATCGCGCTCCAATTCCTGGAGCTTTATATTCCCGGCCCGAGGCGCCGTTTTGTCGGGCTGCATTCGTTCGATCCGGGGGCTGATTTCACGGATTACCATTTGAGTCGTCTCTACGCGAAAAAGTCGCAGCAGTGGTACGGCTCGATTCCGCCGGCGCTCTTCGATGGCGCCGGGCTCGTCGTCGCGACGGCTGACGCGCTCGCCGCGCAGGCGCGCGCGGGCCGGCCGCTCTACTTGCTGCTATGGATACCCCCGATGCCGGACTATGCGGATGTGCTCAAGGAGGATCTGGATCGGCTGGGCGATCGCTTCGCGCTGGAAGAAGCCGCGCGCGCCGATTCACTCGTTCTGTACCGCCTCAAGCCGCGGTGAAATCGGCTTGCACCTTTTGGCTTTTTCGCCGGCCAGGCGCTGCAGCCTTAGGCCGCTCTATGCCGGGCCGCCGTAACGGCGCTTGAGCAACGCATGGATCGGCCAGCCCAGAATCGCGAGGCCGACTGCGGCGGCAAATCCGGCCGCGCCGGTCTCCGCTTCGAGCGCGAGGCCGAACGTCGCGAGCCAGGTGAGCAGCGGCGCGAGCACGGTGAGGCAAAGACCCGCACGGCCCCCTCCGATCGTGAATAGTCCCGCGCGCTCCGGCTGCAGCCGCCGCAGCTTCAGCAATGCGCCCAGTTCGAGCGCCAGCGCGCTCATGTAGAAAAAGACGTCCATCACCACCAGCGCGACGAAACCCATCGGCAGCAGCAGCGTGTAGACCGCGCAGCAGACGAGAATCGATTTCCAGGGCGCGTCGGTGCGGTCGGTCAGATCGGAGAGCGCGCGCGGCAGGTATTGCTCGCGCGCCAGCACCGCCGGCATCCGCGATACCCAGAGCATCCCGGCCTCGAAGATTGCGAAGGCCGACACGCCGCCGCCGATCGCGATCGCCAGGCCCAGCCATCGCCCGCCGAGCGCCGCCCCGACCAGCGCGAACGAGCCGGTCTCCCAGTTCGCGATGGTCCCCGGACCCGAGACCGCGACCTTCAGCGGCAGGATATAGCCCAGCGCCACCAGCGGGAGGGCCACGCCGATCGCGCGCAGGTAATTGCGGCGCGGATTCTCGATCTCCGCAGCGACCGCGCTCAGGTTTTCCCATCCGCAGAAATTCCAGATAACCACCGTCAGTCCCGCGCCGAGTGCGCTCAGCAGATGCGGCGCCGCGTGCTGCGCGGGGGGTACTTGCCACTGGATCAGGCGCGGCAGGCCGCACAGCACCAGCGCGGCGAACGGCGTGAGCAGAACGATAGTAAGGAGCGTCGACGCGTTGCCGACCGGGCGGATTCCGAGCAGATTGAGCAGTCCGGAAAGCCAGACCAACCCCAGCGCCAGCATCGCCTCGCCGGCGAAGCCCATCGGCAGGATGAATGACAAGTACGCAACGAACAGCACCGGGTAGATCGCCATGTCGACCGCGGTATATAGGAGCGTGAAATAAGCTTCCATGAAACCCGCGAAGGGGCCGAACGCTTCCTTGACCCAGAAGTAAAAGCCGCCCTCGACCGGCATCAGCGCCGTCAACTCGGCGGCCATCAGGGCGGTCGGCAGGCTGAGCGTGAGCGGCACGACGGCGCAGAGCAGCAGGGTCAGGCGCGGCCCGGCCAGCCGGACCGCGTCCTCCAATCCGTATGCGCCCCCGCTGACCACCAGGTACATCAGGGCGACCAGCGGAATCAGCGCGAGCCTGCGCCTGGGCGCGAGTTCCCGGCGCGGCGGCGCAGGCGGATTTTCGCCCGCATGGAAACCGATTTCGCCGCCTGGCGTCTTCTCCGGCAAGCCCTTCGATGCGCTCCGGCCTCTCGCTCTACCGGAGGCGCAGAAAGGGCGCAACCGCGGCGATGCGGGCGATTGCGAGGCCCGGCCATAACTTGTCGCTTCTGACGCCTGCAATCCATACAATGGTTCATGACGATGGTTCATGCGATAGCGGAATTTTACGTTGACGCTCCACGATGGCCGTGTTACCTAACAATTGTCCTTTGAGTTTCCCCACTTCCCGGATGAAGATCTTCGCAGAGCGCGTGCTGATGGTGCTCGCGGCGTTTGCGCTGGCCGGATGCGCCGCGCTGATGCATCGCGGCGCCCCGGCCGGGGCGCCGATCAGTTCCAGCGCGCAGCGCCCGTTCGGCGGCGCCGAGCCGATCGAGATTCCGCCCGAGGCGCACGCGATGGCGGCCTTCCTGAAGGCGGAATATGCCAGCGGCGAGGGCGATCGCCAGGAGGCGCTGAGGCAGTACGAGCTGGCGGTCCGCTACGATCCTGACAACGCCGACCTGCTGGTCCGGCTCGCGACGCTTTACGTGCGCGAGGGCCGGCTCAAAGAGGCCATGGTCGAGGTCAAACATGCCGTGGCGGTCGCGCCGGATTCGATCGATGCGCGCCTGCTGGCCGCCGGCGTCAGTTCGGCGCTGGGCGACGACGCTTATGCCGAGCAGCAATATCGCGCAGTGCTGAAGCTCGATCAGCACAATCAGGAAGCCTACCTGTATCTCGGCACGCTCTACGCCAAGCGCGGCAAGTATGACCAGGCGCTGGCGACCTTCCAGACCCTGATCGACCTCGATCCGAATTCGTTCCTTGGCTACTACTACGCGGGCCGCGTGATGGTCTCGGCCAAGGAGTATCCGCGCGCCGAGGATTACTATGGCAAGGCGCTCAAGCTGAATCCGCAGTCGGAGCTGGTGTTGCTCGATCTCGGCCTGCTGCGCGAGGCCGAGGGCAAGCGTCAGGAAGCGATCGATCTCTACCAGAAGATTCTGCAGATCAATCCGAACAACGAGACGGTCAGGAAGCACCTGGCCGAACTTTATCTCGGCCAGAAGAAGTACGATCAGGCGCTGGGTGAATTCCAGCGCGTCGAGCAGGACGAGACCAGCCCGAGCGATACGCGGGTCAAGATCGGCCTGCTGTATTTCGAGCGCGGCGATTACGACCGCGCAGCGACCGAGTTCAACCTGGTGCTCGGTTCCGAGCCCGACAATTATCGCGTGCACTATTACCTCGGCACGGTCTATTCGGAACTGGACGAGGACGACAAGGCGGTGACGGAGTTCCAGAAGATTTCCCCCGGCGCCGATCACTATGTCGAGTCGCGTCTGCAGCTCGCCTACCTTTACGACAAGGCGCTGAAATATGACGACGCGATCGGGGTGCTGAAAGAAGCTCTCGCGCAACGCCCCGACGACAGCGAGATCATGGGCTATCTGGTGGGCGTCTATCGCGAGCAGAAGGACATGACCGCGGCGATCGGATTGGCGCAGAAGATGGTGAGCCTCGATCCCAAGAGCGACAAGGTCCACTTCACGCTGGGCTCGCTTTACGACGAAAACCATCAGCCGCAGGACAGTATCTTCGAGATGCGCAAGGCGATCGAGCTCAATCCCGGCAACGCGCAAGCGCTGAACTACCTGGGCTACAGCTATGCCGAGCAAGGCGACCATCTGGACGAGGCCGAAAAACTGGTCAAGCACGCGCTCGATATCGAGCCCGAAGACGGCTTTTACGTCGACAGCCTGGGCTGGGTGTATTACCAGAAGGGCCAGTACAAGAAGGCGGTCGAACAGCTCGAGCGCGCGGTAACGCTCACCGGCGACGATCCCACGATCGTCGAGCATCTCGGCGACGCCTACGTCAAAGTCGGCAAGGTGCGCGACGCGCGCCGCCAGTACGAAGACGCGTTGCGGAAGGCCCAGGAGGCGGACCAGATCGAGCGGCTCAAGACCAAGCTTCAGGGCCTGCAGAATGTGGGCAGCGCCGCGCAGTAGGCGGCGAGTCGCGCCCCTGGTCTCGCCCGGCCATGCGGATCGACGGGGCATGCGCTTCAAAGCGACGCCCGCGCTCGTGCTGGTTGCAGTTATCGTCCAGCTTCCGGCCTGCGCGCTCATGACCGCGCCGTCATCTCCGTCCAGGCCCGCCCCGATCGCGTCCGATGCCCAGATGAAAAGCGCGATCGAGCTGACGCGCGCGCTCGCGCAGCGCGATCGCGGGCTCGATTCGATGCAGACCCCGGCGGTGATGGAATTCTCGAATGCGCAGGACCATCTCAAGGCGCGCGAGGAGATCACGCTGAAGCGTCCCCAGAGCCTCAGAATCGAGGCAATGTCGCCGTTCGGCGTGGCGCTGGTGGTGGCGGCCAGCGATTCGCGCCTGGCGATCTTCCGCTCCTCCGACAACACGCTGATGTATGGCGCGGCGACCGCCGACACGCTCAATCGCTTCGCCAAGGTGCCGCTGCCGCCCAAACCCGCGGTGGACCTGCTGATGGGCCTCGCACCCGACCCCGACCTGCTCGCGCGGGCGCCCAATTCGGCGCGGATCGAGGACGGCGTGCTGATCGCGTCATATCGATTGGCCGACGGCGGCACGCTCGAGCTGGGATTTTCCGGCCGCGACCTTGCGCTCGTGCGCCATCGGCTCGCGGACGGTCGAGTCAGCTACGAGGTTCGCTACAGCGACTTTCAGGATATCGGCGGCCTGGCGATGGCCTACGAAGTCGACGCGGATTTTCCGCTCACGCAGAGCCGGGTGAAGTTCCGCTTCCAGCGTCCGATCGTAAACGGCGCGATCGCGGATTCGATGTTCGAGCTGTCGCCGGGCGCCTCGACCCGGGAAATCGATCTCGACCGCGAAACGCTATCCGCGCCGGCGCCGGCGCAGGGGTAAGACTGAACGGATGAGCAGGCGCGCGATTCTGTTGCCGGCCCTGATGGCCCTCGCGATCAGCGCCGGATGCCACGTCCGGCGCGCGGCGTCCGATCACGCCCAGGAGCAGATCCTTTACGACGCGGCGATCAGCGATCCGCGCACCTTCAATCCCCTGTTGGTCACCGACGCCGGCAGCGACGCGCTACTCAGTCATCTGTTCGAGGGTCTGGTCCGTATCAACCCGATGACCACCCTGCCGGAGCCGGGCCTCGCTTCGAGCTGGGAGGTGACCGACGGCGGCAAGACTTTGACGTTTCACCTGCGCCATGACGTCAAGTGGTTCGACGGCCAGCCGCTGACCGCGCGCGACGTACTGTTCACGATGCGCGCGATCTACGACCCGCGCGTGCCCAACAGCCTTCGCCCGATCCTCTCCGTCGATGGCCAGCCGATTAAGGCGACTGCGCCCGATGACTACACCGTGGTGATGACCCTGCCGCGGCCGTTTGCGCCGATCCTCTATTCGATCGGATTCGGAATTATGCCGGAGCACGTCCTGAAGGCCGCGCTCGATTCCGGAAGCTTCAATCGCGCCTGGGGTATCGATACGCCGCCGGAGAAGATCATCGGCCAGGGTCCGTATCGCATGACGCGCTACGTTCCCGCCCAGTTCGTCTCCTTCGAGCGCAATCCCGATTACTGGATGCGGGATGAGAACGGCGCACCGCTGCCGCGGCTCCATGGCCAAGTCCAGTTGATCGTGCAGGACCAGAACGCCGCTTACCTCAAGTTCCTCTCCGGACAGACCGACGTTCACACGCCGCGCCCCGAAGAGGTGCTCGATCTGAAGGACAAGGCGGCGGCGCTCGGGATCACGATCGCCGAAACCGGAATCGACACCGGCGAGCTGTTCTTCTCCTTCAATCGTAATCCCCATCACTATTCGCACGGCGGCCAGACCGATCCAAAGCTGGCGTGGTTCACCGATCCGGACTTCCTGCGCGCGATGGCGCATTCAGTCGACAAGCGCGCGATGATCAATCTGTGCTTTCACGGCCTCGGCGAGCCGGCGGTCGCCGAGATCTCACCGGCCAACAAGATCTTTCATAACCCCAATCTCAAGGATTACGACTACGACCCGAAACTCGCCGCGCAAATGCTCGAGGCGGCGGGTTACCATCTGATCAGCCCCGGTGTGCGCGCCGATCCGCACGGAGTTCCGCTCGAGTTCAACCTGACCACCAACACCGGCGTTCCGGTGCGCGATCAGATGTGCGCGATCTTCAAGCAGGACCTGGCCAATCTCGGCATTCGCGCCGACTACCGGCCGCTGGAGTTCACCACGCTGGTCGAGAAGCTCGATACGTCCTTCGACTGGGACTGCATGCTGATGGGGTTCACCGGCGGAATCGAACCCAACAACGGCGCGAATTTCTACCGCTCCTCGGGAAACCTGCATATGTGGAACCCCAACCAGAAGACTCCCGCTACGCCGTGGGAGGCGGAGATCGATCGGCTGCTCGATCAGGGCTCGGCCGAGATGGACACCCCCAAGCGCGCGCCGTACTACTGGCGAATTCAGGAAATCATGCACGACCAGTTGCCGATTATCGAAACCGTCCGCCAACAGACTTATACCGCCTACAAAAACCAGCTCGAGAACTTCAACCCGACCGTCTGGGGTCTCTACAAGCCGGAGTGGACTCAGTTCCGCGCGCAATGAAGAAAAGCAGCAACCACAGATGAACACAGATAAACACTGATAGAAAATTTCTCGCCAAATCGGTGCTCAGCTGTGTTTATGTGCGGATTCTCTCTTTGATCTGATTCCATGGCCCGCTTCATTCTCAAGCGCGCGCTCAACATGATCCCGCTCATCATCGGGATCACGTTCCTCTCGTTCCTTGCGATGTCGCTGGTGCCGGGCGATTTTCTCTCCAGCCTCAAACTCAACCCGTCGATCTCGCCCGCGGTGATCCGCCAGATGGAAGCGGAGTTCGGCCTCGATCGCCCGCTGCTCGTCCGCTACTTCAGGTGGCTGTGGAGCGCGATGCATCTCGACTTCGGCATCTCGCTCGCCTACCGCGTGAGCGTGGTCGAGCTGGTGGCGTCGCGCGCGCTGAACACCCTGATCCTGGCGGCGAGCAGCATGCTGCTCTCCTGGATGCTCGCGATTCCGATCGGAATAATCGTGGCCGTGCGGCAGGACACGATCCTCGATCGGGTGCTTTCGTTTGTGGCGTTTTTCTCGATGTCGCTGCCGAGCTTCTTCTTTGCGTTCCTCGCGATGGCGTTTGCGTCGCGCACCGGATGGTTTCCGGTCGGCGGTACGGTCTCAGTCGATTACGCGACCCTGGATTTCTGGAGCCGGATCGCCGATCGCATGAACCATCTGATCCTGCCGGTGATCGTGCTCGGCACCGGCGGGATGGCCGGCCTGATGCGCCTGATGCGCTCGCAGATCCTCGAAATCAAGAACGCCGAATATGTCCGCACGGCGCGCGCCAAGGGGCTCTCCGAGCGCGTCGTGATCTACAAGCACGTGCTGCGCAACGCGCTCAATCCGTTCGTGACGATGGCGGGCTACAGCTTGGCCGACTTGCTCAGCGGCGCGGCGCTGGTCGAAGCGGTGATGAATCTTCAGGGGTTGGGCTTGCTGCTGCTCGACGCGGTCCGCTCGCTCGATATCTACCTCGTGATGGGCTCGGTGTTGATGGGCGCGGCAATGCTCCTGCTCGGCAACCTGCTCGCCGATATCGCGCTGGTCGCGGTCGATCCGCGGGTCGATTTCTCGTCCCGCTCATGAGCGCGCCCGCCACCGCGATCGAGCTTGCGCCGGCCGGCGATGCGCAACACGCCGGCGAGCGGCACGGATGGCGCGCCGGCCTCGCCCGCGAATGGCGCTGGGCGTCATGGCCGGTGCGCGTCGCGACGCTCTGCCTGATCTTCTTCTATCTGCTGGCGGCTGCGGCGCCGTTCTTCGCGCCCTACGATCCAACGCTTCAGTATCGCGAGCTGCCCGACTGCCCGCCGATGGGGCTCTATCTCAGCCCGCCGTCCGAATGGTCGCAGGGCGTGCTCTATACGTATCCGATGCGGATGACGAATCCGGAGGAGCGCAAGTTCACGGAGGATCGCAGCCGCCGCGTCTATCTGCATTGGCTAAGCCGCGGCCATCTCTTTACCACCGATCCGGCCGATCCTCCGTACTTCGCGCTCGGCAGCGAGGGGCTGGGGCGCGACCTGCTCTCGCGAATCATCTACGGGTCGCGGGTCAGCATGTGCGTGGGTCTGGTCGGCGTGCTGATTACGTTCACGCTCGGGATCACGGTCGGCTCGTTTTCAGGCTACATCGGCGGATTAACCGACAATTTGATCATGCGCTGGTCCGAAATCGAGATGTCGCTGCCGTCGTTCTACTTTCTGCTCGCGCTGGCCGCGGTGATCCCGGCCGGGATGGGCACGGTGCAGACCTTTTTCATGATCGTCGCGATCATGAGCTTCATCAGTTGGGCGGGCTTCGCGCGGATTATCCGCGGGATGGCGGCTTCGGTGCGCTCGCGCCCCTACGTCGAGGCGGCGCGGGCGCTCGGCGCGCCGATGATGCGCGTCTTGGCGCTGCACGTGGTGCCGTCGGTGATCGGCTACGCGGTGGTGGCGGCCACGCTCGCGGTGCCCGGCTTTATTCTGGGCGAGAGCGCGCTGTCGTTGCTCGGGCTGGGTATCCAGGAACCTGCGGCGAGTTGGGGCAATCTGCTCGCGCAGGCGCAGGATATCCAGAATCTCACGCGCTACCCCTGGATTCTGATCCCGGGCGGCTTCATCTTTCTGGCCGTGATGTCGTTCAACTTTCTCGGCGACCATCTGCGCGACCGGCTTGATCCCGCCACCGCGGCCGCGATCTCGCGCCGCTCGGCCATGCGCATCTGGAGGCGGCGCGCGGCGCGATGATAACCTGCTCTCGTGCAGCCGCTGCTTGAAGTGAAGGACCTTCGCACCGCTTTCATCAGCGAGGAGGGCGAATTCCGCGCGGTCGATGGCGTTAGCTTTGCGGTAGCGCCGGGCAAGATGATGGGGCTGGTGGGCGAATCCGGTTCGGGCAAAACCGTGAGCGTGCTCTCGATCATGCGCCTGCTTCCCGAAGGGGCGCGGATCGTCAGCGGCTCGATCGTCTTCGAGGGCCGCGACCTGCTGACGCTGGCCGAGCCCGAGATGCGCGCGATTCGCGGCGCGCGGATCGCGATGATCTTCCAGGAGCCGATGACGTCGTTGAATCCGGTGTTCACGATCGGCAGCCAGATCGGCGAGGCGGTGCGGCTCCATCAGAAAGCCTCCCGCCACGAGGCGCGCGAGCGCTCGATCGAGGCGCTCAAGCTGGTCGGGATTGCCGACCCCGAGCGCCGCGTCGACGACTATCCGCATCAATTGTCCGGCGGGATGCGCCAGCGGGTGATGATCGCGATGGCGCTAGCGTGTAATCCCAAACTCCTAATCGCGGACGAACCGACGACTGCGCTCGATGTGACCATCCAGGCGCAAATCCTCGACCTGATCCGCGAGCTGAAGGAGCGCCTCAAGCTGGCCGTGATCCTGGTGACGCACGATCTCGGCGTGGTCGCCGAATATGCCGACGACGTGACGATTCTCTACGCGGCGCGCGTGATGGAGCAGGCGACCTCCGCAGAGCTGTTCCGCAATCCGCTCAACCCGTACACCCGGGGCTTGCTCGAGTCGGTGCCCGGCGCGGGCGGAATCAAGCGCACACGCCTCCAGGCGATACCGGGAACGATCCCGAGCGCCCGCAATCCGCCGGCCGGATGCCGGTTCCATCCACGTTGCCCCCTGGTGGTAGACGATTGCTCGCGCGTCGTTCCGCCCCTCGAAGCCAAGCGGCCCGGTCACTATGTCGCCTGTATCCGGGTCTGACTCTCCGCGTGCCCTCGGCGCTGTCGGCTGCGACCGCAGCGGCGGGTGAACACCCGCTGATCCTCACCGAAAAGCTGACCAAGGAATTTCCGGCCGGCTCGGACGGCCTGTTCGCGCGTCGCGCGCTCACCGTCAAGGCGGTGCAGAACGTCGATCTCAACATTCTCGCCGGCGAGACGGTTGGTCTGGTCGGCGAATCCGGGTCGGGCAAATCCACGCTCGGCCGGCTGATTATCAAGCTCCTCGAGCCGACTTCGGGCCGGGTACTCTTCGACACCAAGGACCTCTCGCAGCTCGGCCGCGCCGAGCTGCGCAACCTGCGCCGCGAGATGCAGATCGTTTTTCAGGATCCGTACGCGTCGCTGAATCCGCGGATGCGCGTGCGGTCGATCGTCGACGAAGGCATAACAATCCACAGGCTCGCGCGCGGCGCCGAGAAGGAAGCGCGCATCGTGGAGCTGTTGCGGATGGTCGGGATGGACGCCGACGCGCTCAACCGCTATCCGCACGAGTTCTCGGGTGGCCAGCGCCAGCGGATCGGAATCGCGCGCGCGCTGGCGGTCAATCCGCGCTTCCTGGTGCTCGACGAGCCAGTCTCCGCGCTCGACGTTTCGATTCAGGCGCAGATCATCAACCTGCTGCAGGACCTGCAAGAGCGCCTTAAACTAACCTATCTGTTCATCGCGCACGACCTGCGCGTGGTCGAACATATCAGCCGCCGCGTCGCGATCATGTACCTGGGCAAGATCGTCGAGCTGGCCGGCCGCGACGACATCTACGCCAACCCGCTTCATCCGTATACGCGTGCCTTGCTCTCCGCGATCCCGTTCGTTGACGCGAGCGCGCGTCCCGAGCGCATCCGCTTGCCGGGCGAAATGCCGAGCCCGCTCAATCCGCCAACAGGTTGCGCCTTCCATCCGCGCTGTCCGTATGCGAAAGATATTTGCAGGAAGGTGGAGCCGCCGCTGGAGACGGGGCGAGGTGGGCATGCGGTTGCGTGTCACGTTTTTCCCGCCCCGTGACGGCGCTTCGCGCTTCGTGAGGCAGCAGTGGATATAGTAAAGACACGTGCCCCGATGAAGACTCCCGACTATATCGGGAGCATCCGCAGCGCGGGCCGCCCGCAGCCGATCGTCGAGTCTCCCCAGCCCGCCGCCACGATTCCACACGCCCCCGGCCAGGTCTGGGTCGAGGAGCGCACGCGAGTCGCCGTCGGGCGCGGCGCGAGCATCTCCGGGCGCCTCATTTTCCACGAGCCGGTTCGAATCGAGGGCTACTTTCGCGGCGAAGTGATCGCCAACGACCTGGTGGTGATCGCGCAGGAAGGCAGCGTGCAGGGTAAAGTGCGCGCCCCGCGGATGCTCATCCTCGGTGAGTTGCGCGGCGACGTGACCAGTTCGGAGCGCGTGGTGCTCGGTCCGCGTGCGCGCGTCTACGGACGAATCGAAGCGACGGCGCTGACGGTCTGCGAAGGCGCGTATATCGACGGCGACGTCAGGATGCCCAACGCCGCGCTGGACGGCGCCAAACGCAGCGACAGCGCCTGACCCATCCGCGCGCTATTTTCCGCTTAACTCGAAAACTAAGTCGCAGTCGATTGAAGGCGGGCGGCCTTGCCGGCGAGTTCGCGCAGGTAGTAGAGCTTTGCGCGGCGGACCTTGCCGTGCGTCAGCACCTGGATTTTCTCGATACGCGGCGAATGCAGCGGAAAGATGCGCTCGACTCCGATGCCGTAGGAAACTTTCCGCACCGTGAAGGTCGCGCGGTTCCCGCCGCGATTGATCTTGATCACGACCCCTTCAAATTGCTGGAGTCGCTCCTTCTCGCCCTCGCTCACCTTGACCTGGATGCGCAGGGTGTCGCCGGCACGAAAAGAGGGCAAATCCTTGCGCAGTCCACGGTCCTCGATTTTCTTGATTACGCTATTCATCGGAAAACCAGCCTCGAAGCAGAGCCAACCAAAATAGCGGAACCGCGCGGCTGAAACAACTCCTGACCGCTCCGCGGCGATTCGCCCGACTCGCGGCTACTTCGCCAGGCGCGGGTCGTCCGTTGCGATACAAGCGCTGTCGTCGTACCAGTTGGCGCGCCATCGCTCGGGCGAGTCGGCGGGAAGCTCGTCCGAGGTCTTGCGGAGGGTGGCCAGTCGGGCCTCGCACTTTTCCGCCTGGTCGAAGCTCTCCGCCAGTTCCCATTGCGAGAGCGGCGAAGTCGTTAGCGGTTTTTGCATCCGGTCGACCGGCGGCAGCATCAGGTACCATCCGGCGAGGGCGATCGCGGCGCAGTGACGAAACTTCATCCGGTCGATCTTAGCCGAAAGCCCACCGTCAGGCATCGATTTTTTTCCTCAATCGCCGCGAACCGCGATTTCTTATCGAACCCCGCGCAGGCGGTCCAGCATGATCGCCGCGGCCGATCGCACCGAGAGATGGTTGTAATCACCGGCGCCGCGCAGCGGAGCCAGCACCAGATCGGCGCGCTCCTCTGCCGCCGGCGCCATTCCGAATCCCGTGCCGAGCATGATCAGCAGGGGCGCTCCGTCGGGTGCGTCAAGCATGCCTCGGAGTTGCTCGAAGCTGACGCCATCCCTGGCGCGCGCGGACGTGTAGACCAGTTTGGGGCGCGTGCCGGACGCCGCGACGATCGCGGCGATCGCGTCGTCCAACTCGGGAACGACCCGGATCAGCGCGAGCGCTTCGCGGCGGCGCGAATCGAATTCACGGCCGTAGCCGAGCCGCCAATGATCCAGCAGGCGCATCGCGAACGCACGCTGGTCAGGGACCGGATGAACGACGAAGACCGCCGCGACGCCGTAGGTTCGCGCGGCGCGCGCGAGGTCGTGGAGGTCGAGGCTCGTGATCGCGGAAGTGACGATCTTCCCGTGCCGGTCCAGCACCGGATAGTGCAACAGGGCGAGGAAGAGCGCGGACACGGCGGGGTGCGGCCGGCGCCTAATCGTGACCGCGCGGGCGACGCGCGATCAGGTCGGGACGCCGGCGCCGGGTACGCTCGAGCGCCTGCGCGCGGCGCCAATCGCGCACCTTTTGATGGTCACCGCTGAGCAGGATCTCGGGCACGCGTATTCCGCGAAACTCCTCCGGCCGCGTGTAGTGCGGATATTCGAGCAGGCCGTCGCCGAACGATTCCTCCGCCAGCGAGTCGGGATTGCCGAGAACGCCGGGCGCCAGCCGCGCGACCGCCTCGATCACGACCATCGCGGCGAGCTCCCCGCCGCTGAGCACGTAGTCGCCGATCGACAGCTCCTGATCGACCATCGCGCGCACCCGCTCGTCGACTCCTTCATAGCGCCCGGCCACGAGCATCAGCCCCGGCTTGCGCTCCGCCAGCTCGCGCACGAGCGCGTGGTCGAGCGGCTCGCCTTGGGGTGTCAGCAGAATCCGCCACAGTCCGGGCCGCTCGGCGAGCACCGCATCAATCGCAGCCGCGATCGGCTCGGGACGCATCACCATCCCGCTGCCCCCGCCGTACGGGGTATCATCGACCTGATGATGGTTGCCAAGCCCGTGCTGGCGCAGCGCGTGGGTCCGGACCGTAACCAGCCCACCGGCAATGGCCCGGCCCAGCAACCCGGCCTGCAGCGGCGAGTCGAACATCTCCGGAAATAGTGTAATTACGTGGAACTCCATCTGATCGGGTGCGTCTGAATCTACCGCGGCGGCGCCATCCGAACCAGTCCGATAGCTTGCAGGGGCTCGACGCACGATGCTACTTACCGCGTAACTCCCCGGAAGGTCGAAAAGGCAGATGACAAAGTTGACTGGATACTTCGGTTTGACGGCCCTGGTCCTGATCCTGTGCGGCTCAGCCGGCCCGCTTGGAGCGCAGGAAGGATCGCCGGGAAGCGGCGGCGCGGCTTCGGCAAACGATCAGATTCAGAGCGCGGGGCAGCGGCTTTTCAAGGCGCTGGCGGACGGCGACCTGGCCGTCATCGGGCAGAACACCGTGGTGAAGTACATTCGCAGGCTGACAGCCGCGAAGCTGCGTCCGCCGCTCACCGGACCGAAGTTGAAGGCCTCCTTCGACGGAACGGTCACGGTGCTTCGCAATGGACCGAAGGACGCGGTGGTCGAGGCGAAGATCTTCACGCCCGAGTCGTCAAATGATGTCCCAGTCTCGGAGGTCAGCCGGGTGAGGCTCTTCCTGGTGCAGGAAGGTGGCGATTGGAAACTCTCCGCGGCGAACAAGAAACAGGCCCAGGCCGACGCCGACCTCAACGGCGGATGGTACCACGGCGCGTTCTTCACGCTCTGTCCGAACAAGGGACTGATATTCGTACCCAACCATTTCAGCCGCGAGCTGCAGTGCGAGTGGGTCGCGCAATGCGTCGAGCTGTAGTCGGGGCTGCGCGCCGCCAGCCCTAACCCGATGATCGCAGCTTGATCGTTCCCGTCACGGCGCGGATTCTCGCTTGCGATTGCGCCCGTTTTACCTGAGGATAGAGCCACTTCTTCCGGACCGGCCAGATGTATCCCAAAAACTGCGTCCGCAGTGCGCTCATGTGGATCGCGAGCATCGCGCTGGCGTCCCTTGCGCTCGGCTGCCATCGCGCCGTCCCGGTACCGCCGCTGCCCGAACGCTACATCACGACTTCCGACAATTTCTTCGACGTATGGCCGCTGGGGCCGGATCAGGCGCTGATCGCCGGCACGCGCGGCAAGCTGCTGCTGACCAAGGACGCCGGCCGCAGCTTCAAGCGAATCGATATCGGCACCGACCTCGCCATCTTCGGCGTCCAGATGACGGACGCGGAAAACGGCTATCTATGTGGGCAGGACGGGCTCGTGATGCGCACCACGGACGGCGGCCTCACGTGGCAGCGGCTTAACTCGCGCACGCGCCTGTTCATCTTCGCGCTTTCGTTTCCCGATCGCCTGCACGGCTTTCTGGTCGGCGATCGCTCGCTGGTGCTCAGCACGGCCGACGCCGGCGAGAGCTTTCTGAAGCGGCAACTCGAACGCCGCTTCCCGCCCGAGCTGCGCGACTACGCGCTGCCATATGAAGATCCGGTTTTGTACGGCGTCAATGCCGTCGACGATCAACACGCCTGGGTGGTGGGCGAGTTCGGCCGCATCTGGATGACCGGCGACGGCGGGAAAAGCTGGTCGGAGCAGCAGCAGGGACTGGTCAGTCAATGGCAGCGTCCACTCGGCCCCAACGATGATCCGCGTCTCGCCGACTTTCAGCTTCCGACGATGTTCTCCGTGTCGTTCCGCGATCAGATGCACGGTGCGGCCTGCGGTCTCGAAGGATGGGTGATCCAGACCGGTGACGGCGGCAAGACCTGGACGTTCGCCCATCAGGCGCCCAAGCCCGGCGCGCCGCCCGACAGCGTGGTGCCCGGTGCGCCCCAGATTCCCGCGCGCGATCCGCTGTTTGCGGTCCAACTGTACGGCGCACAAGCCGGTATTGCCGCGGGTCTCACCGGCACGGTCTTGAGTGCGCAAGCCAACGGCGCCTGGGCGCCCGATGCGGGCGTGCCGGCGTTGCCTCTGCCGCTCAGCCAGGTTCGTTTCTTCGATCAGACTCATGGCTGGATCGTCGGCTACGGAACGGTTCTCTACACCGGCGACGGGGGCAAGAGCTGGCGTTTCTGCCAGGGCTAGAGCCACAACCAGATCCACGATGACCTGGTATCGATTCGGCGAATGGATCCTGCGGCGGCGCTTTCTGGTGCTGTTCTGGGTGGGAGTCTTGACCTGTTTCTTCGGTTACTTCGCCGCGCGCACGGAGCTGGTTACCAGCTTCGGCGATCTGCTGCCGCAGAACCATCCGTTCGTCCAGGTCGCGCATCAGTACGACACCTACTTCGGGAGCGTGAACAACGTCTCGATCATGGTCGAGGCGCGCGAGGGGTCGATCTTCACGCCCGCGATCCTCGCCAAGATCGGGCGCATGACGATCCGGATGGACGCGGTCTACGGCGTGCTGCATGGGTCGGTGCGCTCGGTCGCGAACGCGAGCTATTTCCGGCCGCTCGCCGGCGGCGTGATTCTGAACACACCGATCATGCCCAACGGGGTCGCGCCCGATGATCAGGCCGGCGCGGACGAGGCGCGCAGCAACGTCCACAAGAATCCCGGCGTAGTCTTCGGCCGCTTCGTCTCGCTGGACGATCGCGCGGCGCTGATCGAAGCGAGCTTTCTCGAGACCCGGCTCGACTACCGCCAGATCTTCGACGAGATTTACCGCGACGTGGTCCATCCCGAGCGCGACCGCTCGGTGCGAATCTACGTCGGCGGCCAGCCGATCCTCTACGGCTGGGTCTATCGCTACACGCCGCAGGTGTTTCAGATTTTCGCGATCACCGTGCTGGCATTGTGGGTGCTGCTCTATCTTTACTTCCACGATTGGCGCGGCGCGCTCCGGCCGACGATCTCGGGCGTGATCTGCGCGATCTGGGGCCTCGGTTTCATCCGCCTGATCGGCTTCAGTCTTGACCCGCTGGTGCTGGTGATTCCATTTCTGATTACCGCCCGCGCGGTGAGCCATTCGGTGCAGATGCACGATCGCTACTACGAGGAATACTACCGGCTGCGCGACAAGGAGCAGGCGATTCTGTGTGCGTTCGCCGAGATGTTCGTGCCCTCGCTCTCCGGAATTCTGGCCGACGCGCTGGGCGTGCTCGTGATCCTGCTGGTGCCGGTGCTGTTCTTGCAGAAGCTCGCGATTACGGCCAGCTTCTGGATCGCCGCGATCATCGTCAGCGAGCTGCTGCTGAATCCGATCGTGTACTACTACCTCGAACCGCCGCGGCTGGCGGTAATCGAGCTGCGTGAGCGCGGCGTGTTCAAGCGGGTGCTCGAGACCGTGGCGTCCGCGATGCTCGCGCGCGCCGGGCGGATCGTAACGCTGCTCGCGACCGTGGCGGCGATCGGAGTGTGCGCGTACTTCTGGCAGGGCCTGCGGATCGGCGATCCCTCCTCCGAGACGCCGATCCTGTGGCCCAACGCGCCGTACAATCGCGCGATGGCGAAAATCCAGGACGAGTTCGGCGCGATCGAGCAATTCGTGGTGGTCTGCCAGCTCGACAACCCGCGCGCGCTCAACAACCCCAAGCTCTACCATGTGATGGACGCGTACGAGCGCTACATGGAACGCGACCCGTCGGTGGGGCGCGCCTTCTCGGTCGCGGACCTGCTCGCCAACGGCGGCTCGGCGCTGCGCGAGTTCGAGCCCAAGTGGAACGTGCTGCCGACCGATTCGCTCGCGACCGGCCAATTGCTGGGCGGCCTGCTGGCCGGCGCGTCGCCGCTTTCGACCGCCTACATCATCACGCCCCGCCGCGAGGCCACCCAGGTCACGGTTTATTGCAAGGATCGCGTGGGCGAGAACGTGCAGCGCGTGGTCGCGCGCACCAGCCGCTTCTTCGCCGAGCCGGCCCATCAGGTGCCGGAGGTCAAGTTCGAGCTGGCCGCCGGGATCATCGGCGAGCTGGCCGCCGCCAATCAGGAGATTCTCAACAACGATCTGCTGCTCAACGTGCTCGCATTCCTGACTATCTATATCATCGTCCTGGTGACCTACCGATCATTCATGGCCGGATTGTACCTGCTGTTTCCGCTCGCGCTGGCCAACGCCGCGATCAACGCCTATATGGCGGCGCACAATATCGGGATAAATATCAATACGCTGCCGGTAGTCACTGTTGGAGTAGGATTTGGAATTGACTATGCAATCTACGTGGTGAGCCGGATTATCGAGGAGCTCGCGGCGGGCAGCGAGCTCGAGGCCGCCACCTATCGCGCGCTGGTCACCGCGGGCAAGGCGGTCACCTTTACGGCGCTCACGCTGGTCGCCTCGGTGCTGTTCTGGTACTGGTCGAGTATCCGGTTCGACGCTGAGATGGGCCTGCTGCTTGCGGTGTGGATGTTCGTCTCGATGCTGGGCGCGATGACGATTCTGCCCGTGATGATCGTGGTCTTCGATCCGGCCTTCATCCGGCGCGAGACCGAGCGCGTCCTCGCCGCGCGCTCCGACTCAGCCCCGCGCATGGGTACCGCCGCATTTTGACGAGCCGGCCTTGGTCTGGGCGAGCCTCTACCTAAATCCGAAAGTCTGGCCGTTCCTCCAGGTAACTTACCAAATCTGGTGTAAGGCCCACCGTTTCTAGCCAGGAAACGTCGTGCAGATGACGAAAATGTCGGTCGTATGACAAGACCGTAACTCCGACCAGTTCGTCCGTTGTTGGGTCCTTTCGGATCAGGAGCCCCTCTGGTCGTTCCTCTGTCAATGCATGGCGAGGGGCACCGATAGACAAATACAAAACGTCAGAAGCATCATCATATTCGATTATTAAGTTACCTAGCTTCTTGACCATATCGTGGTACCTCTGGGCGCTAAACTCGCAAGATAAGCCGTTCTTACAAATCCGACGTTCTGCTTGTTGTATTGCACGACCGCCGCCACAAACGAACCTCTCCAGAACCCTGACGACATTATCTCGCCCCTAAATAAACGGTCTGAAGCAGTGTTTCCCGAATGCACGGCCGCAGGCTTCTCGATAGCACTCTTAACCTAGATTAAGCCTTTGTCGGGTTAGGAAATTACTTCCCATTCGGTCAGCGAGGCCCAAAGCAAATTGCTCGCCAAAAGCCGAAGACGGCGCAGATGGTCCCGATAGGTAACCATTATCGGGATGGCGGTTTTATAGGATTCTAATCTTAGAAACAGCTCGGACAACAGCGTCTGTCACCGTGGACCCGTGAGGCAGGATTATGGCTAATCTTTAGGGTACGAGCTTTCGTCTTTTCTGAGCCGACCTCCTTTAGTCCCGAATATTCCTAGTACCCTCCAGCATGTGGTCGGGCTAAGCGTCGCTGGGCCCGGGTTCCCAGCCGGTGAGTGACGCCCACTCGTCCGAGCGCCTGATGATCAGCCAAAGTAGATCACCCTTGGCTTCGGTGTAGGCGGTCATGTCGTAGGGGAACTTTTCAGCGAGTGCGCGCTTCAGACGCGCATACGCTTCATGCTCTTCGAGATGCGAACGCATGTAGTCACGAAAAAGCAGGGCCCACTGTTCGTTCCAGCTGCCGGCTCGACGCATATGGATATGCGTTCTTGGCGAACCGGGCGACTCTCTGAAGTACCTCTTCGTCAGTTCCGGATTAGAATCTCGCCAGTGATAGCCGAGTCCCTCTAAAGCGGCGCGATACGAATCGACCGGTGCAAGGCTCCAAACAGAGATTCTGAACGTCGACGATTGGTTTGGCTGCAAGTCCCGGGACCGAAGTAGAGCCGATATGATCGATTCGAACAGCCAGATCACCGAGAGCGCTTCGCAGCTCTCGTGCTAGCTTGGCGAATAGAGCTGCCCATTCTCCCGAGTAATCCGAGACGACAATGCGGTAACGCGACGAGGTGGATTGTTGATCGGAATCCGCCATACAGCTAGTCGTCTCCGCGTTCTGGCCCCCTTTTTCGCTTCTCGGGGCAGCCGACGCCTTTTGGCTTAACCAGGTCTTCCTTATCCAGCATCTCTGAATGGTGTTTTACGATATGGTCCCACGCAGAGAACGAGCCGACCAAGATTTGACCAAAAGTGTCTGACAGAGTGAACCGAGACACGTTTGCGATATTAGCAGCGGGATACCCATTTTGCCATGCTAGTTCGTCTGCACAGCCAGCGAACGTACTTTCGCGGCCTAGACCTTGGGCGCTTGAAGACCGTTTCGATCAGGTAGCCAGGCGAGGCTTCCGCCCCGCGTTCTGACTATTCGATCTTTCAGGTCGTCAGTTGCGCGACGTGGAGAATACTCAGACAATGCTTGCGGATTCGCCCGCTTGGGCGCGCATCGATAAGTCGGCGCATCTCGGCGAATAGCAGGTTGCGTTTCGCGGCCTCCATGACGATATGGTCGGACGCAGTATTGAGCAGGTCGATGTACTGATCGGCATCATAGTCGATCGTCCACACGTAGCGCTTGACGCGAACATTGCCGAACAGTCCGCTGCGCTCGATGTCCGCGCGGGCGTCCGCGACCTCGTCCGGCGGCGGGGGCGGCCAGTCGTCGAAGCCCGCGCCGAGGGCGTCGTAGCAGGGCTGAATCGCGCTGAAGAAGGGGTCGACGTTGGCGGGAAATGCGTGGGCGCTGCTGACAATCGCCAGTGCGCCGCCGGGCTTGAGCAGCCGCGCTGCCGCCTTCTTATAGCGCACCGTGGGATCCAGCCAGTGCCATGAGGTCGCGGCGAAAACCACGTCGAAGTCGCCGGCGGGCGAGTCCCAGGTCTCGAACGCAGCGTTGACTACCTCGAGGTGTGGGAATTCCGCCAGGTTGCGACGGGCGACTGCGGCGAGATTTGCGCCGAGCTCGACGCATACGAGACGGCATCCCCGCCGCGCCAGCGCACGCGTCGCCTGACCCGTGCCGCAACCGATCTCCAATACCCGAGCGCCCGATTTGAGGCCGGCGAAAACGAACAAGTCGTCGAAAAGCTGCTCGGGGTAGCCCGGCCGGGCGCGGTCATAAAGCTCGGCGTTCTGATCGAAGGTCTTTTTCCCAATTTCGGGATCGACGCGCGCCATCTCCGATCGCCTTGCTGATTTCCGCGGCCCTTGGCCGGTGCGGTCTCGATGCACTACAAGCTTTAGCATGGTCGAGGTTTTCCCCCGAAGCGCGAAGCCGCCCGCGGCGCTCATCGAGCTCGCCGACGCGATCGACGCCGACGGCGGCGCGGCGCTGGCAATCTATCAAGAGCCGATCGGGAAGCATTGGCAGTTGTTCGCGATGCTGCCGCTCGACAAAGTTGAGCCGACGCCGTTTCAGCGCGACCTGTCGCCCGCGCACACGAAGCGGCTGACCGAGGTGATGAAGCGGCTCGATCGGTATACGGAACCGATCGTCGCCGTGCGGATCGAGGGCCACTACTGGACTCCCAACGGGAACCATCGCCGCGCCGCCGCCGACAAGCTCAACGCGAAGATGATTCCGGCGATCGTGATTCCCGAAGCGGATGTGGCCTATCAGATTCTCGCGCTGAACACCGAAAAGACCCACAACCTGAAGGACAAGGCGCTCGAAGTGATCAGGATGTATCGCGGCCGGCTGGAGCAGCGTCCGAAGTCGAGCGAGAAAGACTTCGCGTTCGAGTTCGAGCGCCCGCACTTCATCACGCTTGGGCTGCTGTACGAAGAGACGCCGCGCTTTTCGGGCGGGGCCTACGCACCGATCCTGAGCCGGGTGGACAATTTCCTGAACCGTCCGATGCGCGAGGCGATTGAAGAGCGCGAGGAGCGCGCCGCACAGCTCGAACGTGCCGACGAGCTGGTCAACGCCCTGGTCACAAGCGGCAAAAAGCGCGGCCTGGTCCATCCATATTTGAAGAACTTCATCGTCGCGCGCTGTAATCCGCTGACGCGGGCGCGCAAGTCGCTGCCGAGCTACAAGAGCGCGTTGGCGAGCCTTTTGAAGGCGCTCGAGGAATTCGATTTGGCCAAGATCAACTTCGGGCAGGTGCGTAGCGCCGCGCAGATCGTCGCCGCGGCCTCGAGCGAGGCCGCAAGTGGCTAGAGTGGCGCGCAAGTGGGGCCGCGAGCACTTGATCAATTGGTCGCAATTTTGACGAGCGACCAGATCGCGCGCGGCTACCGCGTCATCAACCGAACCATCGAGCGTGACAGTGGCCGATCAGTCGGCGCGTTACACTTGGACAAAGGCGGTAGGGACAACCGGCCAAATCGAAGGTTTCACCCCTCGATTCGCCGGTTTCACCGTCGCCTGGCCCGCGTTATGATCGCACCGCTGCTCTACTTCGCGCCCGCGGCCTTCGCAACCGCCACGCCCTTCTGCAATTCTGAAATCGCCCTGTTGATTGCATTGCCTGCCGGAGCGCTCTGGCCCTGCTTCAATTGTGAAATCGCGCGGTCCATCAAGCGCAGCGCCTTTTCGCGATGGCCCTGATAGTGCTCTCCCGCTTCAGTGTTCACCGCGTGCCTGACCTGCTGCAACTGGGTGATAGTCTGCGGGGCCGCTTGAGTGCTCAACTGGGCGCTGATCTGCTGCAACTGGGTGATAGCCTGGGTCATGACCGGGAACTGATCCTGCTGCTCCATCCCTCCATTCTGAGCCTGGGCCGTCGAAACGCCCCCTGGCAGGGCAATCGCACCACAGATAAACACCGCTCCCAATGCTGCCGCAACTAATTTTCTCACAGGCCTTCTCCTTTTAGCCGTCCGTAAATTAAGTTCCCCACTTGTCATTACCGAAAATTCGATCGGTATGACAGATCGCGCGGAGTCGGGCATTTTGGCGCCCGAATGTCCCCACCGGTCAATACCCCACCTTTTGCGCAATCTCGATGACCGGAATCGCGAGGCGTCGTGGCGCGCAAGGATCGCGCAGGCCAGCGCGGGGGTTCAGATAAATTCGGAACCGCGCGCGGTTTCGGCTGCACGCTCGCAACTCGCGGTCGCGACGCCGGGGCGGCGGATCTATGCCGCGGCGGGGGCCTGGCTCAACTCGAAGGCGCCGGGTTCGAGCCCGTCCTTCGAGCGCAGCACGATCTTGACCCCGATCCGTTTCTCGAAAGCTTCCAGCGCGGCGGCGCCGGCGCCGTAGAGATAGCGCGCGACCTCGGGACTGAGCCGCACGACGATCATGTCGGACGCGCGCTGGCGCCGCGCCTCGCGACGGACCCCGCGCAGCACCTCCGCGGCCACAGTGGCGACCGACTTAACCACGCCGATACCGGCGCATGCGTGGCACGGCTCGGTGAGCATCTGCTCCAGGCTCTCGCGGATGCGCTTGCGGGTCATCTGGACCAGTCCCAGCTCGGAAATCTTGAGCGTGCTGGTCCGCGCCTTGTCGCGCTTGAGCGCCAGGGTAAGCGCCTCGCTGACGCGCTTGCGATCGGGCTCGCGCGCCATGTCGATGAAGTCGACGATGATGATTCCGCCGATGTTGCGCAGGCGGAGCTGCCGAACGACTTCCTCGACCGCCTCGAGGTTGGTCTTGAGGACCGTTTCGTCCTGGCTCCGCTTGCCGACGAAGCGGCCGGTGTTGACGTCGATCGCGGTCAGCGCCTCGGCCTGATCGAACACCAGGTAGCCGCCGGATTCGAGCCACACCTTGCGCTCCAGCGCGCGCATGATCTGCGGCTCGATCTTAAAGCGCTCGAAGATCGGCTCGTCGCTGTCGTGCATCGAGAGCCGCGAGCGCAGCCGCGGCATGTAGTTCTGCACGAATTCGGCGATCCGGTCGCAAGTCGCCGAATCGTCGCACCACAGCCGCTCGATTTCGCTGGAGAAGAAGTCGCGCACGGCGCGCAGCGGCAGATCGAGGTCGCTGTAGAGCAGCGAAGCCGGCCCGCTCTTCTCGCTCTTCTTGACGATCGATTTCCAGAGCTTGGTGAGGAACGTGATATCCTGCTGGATCTCCTTACGACTCACGCCCTCGCAGGCGGTGCGCACGATAAAGCCGCCTTGCGCCGGCCGCAGCTCGATGAGCGCGGCGCGCAGGCGTGCGCGCTCCTCGGCACTTTCGATTCGCCGCGAGATCCCGATCCGGTTGCCGGTCGGCGTGTAGACCAGATGACGGCCCGGAATCGAAACGTGCGAAGTCAGCCGGGCGCCCTTGCCGCCGATCGGCTCTTTGGCGATCTGAACGATAATCTCCTGGCCGCGGCGTAATTGTTGCTCGATCGGCAATCCGCGCCGCGATTTGCCGGCGCCGCCGCCAGCGCTGTCACCGCCGCCACCGCCACCGCCACGGCCGCCGCGACGGCGCCGACGCCGCCGGCCGCCGCCCGGCCGGGGCGGCTCGCCCTCGGCGCCGGTACGGGCGCCGTTTTCCGCCAGCAGGACGTCATGGCCGGGATCGTCGATCGGTTCGCTCTGGACCTCGACCTCGCCGATCTCCTCGTCGATATCCTCAACGACTGCGCCGGCCGCATCAATATCGTCGCGGAAGTCCGAGACGTGGAGAAAGCCGGCCTTGTCGAGCCCGATATCTACGAACGCGGCCTGCATCCCGGGCAGCACGCGGGTCACGCGCCCCTTGTAGATATTGCCGGCCAGTCCGCGATGCTCGCTGCGCTCGAGATAGAACTCGGTGAGCGAATTGTCTTCGAGCAGCGCCAGCCTGACGTCGAGCGGCGAGACGTTGATGACTATTTCGCGTTTCACGCGCGGGCTGGGGCGGGGATCGCGGCTGGGGGGGCGATTCGAGGGAGCATCGCTGTCAGGGTTGGCGGCGGCGGCGTTCACATCCGGTCGTAACTCCCAGTCCGCCCTTGAAGGACAGCCGCGATCGCGCGCTGTTCGCTGTCGGGATACTTCATTCCGCCTCGATCATATTGGCTCAGGATCATGAGCGCAAGGCGACCGCCAGGTGGGCAAAAATGGCGGATTTATGCGGCTTTTGTAACATATGCGAGCTTGACTTGCCTATCGGGGGCCGCTAGTCGTTTCCTAATATGTCCTCCGCCGTGATCAGCCTCCCCGGCCAGTCGAGCGGCGTCGCCGTGCTGAACAGCAAGGTGCTGGTCCTCAACCGCTCGTATCTGCCGGTGCACGTGACTTCGGTCAAGCGCGCCTTCGCGTTGCTGTATCAGGGTGTGGCGCGCGCGGTCGATGAGCAATACCGGACGTTCGATTTCGATTCGTGGCGCGACCTGGCGATCGAGCTGGATCATGAGCGTGTCGGGCTGGTCGGCGGCGTGATCCGCGTGCCCCGGGTGCTCCTGCTGATCGCTTACGAGCGCGTGCCGCGGCGGCATGTGCGTTTCTCGCGCTTCAATATCTTCGCGCGCGACAGCAATACCTGCCAGTACTGCGGCCGCCGCTTCTCCCGCACTGATTTGAATCTCGATCACGTGATGCCACGCTCGCGCGGCGGACTCTCGAGCTGGGAAAATATCGTCTGCTCCTGCCACGCGTGTAATCGGCGCAAAGGCGGCCGCACCCCCGACGAAGCCGGGATGCATCTGGTGCGCCGGCCCGGCGTCCGGAGTGGACGCCGTTCAGCTCCGAGATGTTCAGCCTGCGCCGCTATCGCGAATGGATGCCGTTCCTGACCACGGTCGACAGCGCCTACTGGAACACCGAACTGATCCAGGATTGAGCCGGCCCCGGGTCGGCCCCCGGCCGCAACCTATAGCGCGCTTCGTATCGGCTATGCCCAGCCGGTCGTGGTTCCTCTGATTGAACGGTTCCGCCAATCGGATATGCTGCGTTGAAGTGGTGGAGGTGTGGCGGAGACGCCGGAAGTATGCGGCTTAAGAGTCTCGAACTGGTCGGCTTCAAGTCTTTCCTCGATCCGACGCTAGTCAGCTTCTCGCCCGGGGATCACGGCCGTGGTCGGTCCCAACGGATGCGGCAAGTCGAATGTCGTCGACGCGATCCGATGGGTGCTGGGCGAGCAGGCGCCGACGCGCCTGCGCGGCAAGACCACCGAAGATCTGATTTACGCCGGCAACGACTCGAATCCCGCGGCCGGGATGGCCGAGGTTTCGCTCACGCTCGAAGCCGACGTCGAGCGCGCGCTGCCGGAACCGTACACCGCGCTGAGCGAAGTATGCGTGACGCGGCGCGTGTATCGCTCCGGCGATTCGGATTATCTCCTCAACAAGATTCCCTGCCGGCTGAAAGACATCACCGAGTTCTTCATGGCCGCGCAGATTCACAGCCGCGGCTACGCGCTGATCGAGCAGGGGCGGATCGAAGAGATTATCCAGGCCAAGCCCACCGAGATTCGCGCCCTGGTCGAGGAAGCGGCCGGACTTTCACTCTTCAAGGGGCGGCGCGAGATGAGCGAGCGCAAGCTCGAACGGGTGAAGGAAAACCTCGCCCGGCTCGACGATGTGCTCGCGGAGATCGAGCGGCAGCTCAACTTCGCCCGCCGCCAGGCGAAAAAGGCGGAAGCCTACCGGCTGATCCGCCACGAACTCGACGAGTTGGAGCGGCTCTCGGCCGCGCGGCGCTTGTTGGCGCAGCGTGCGGAACTGGATCAGCATTCAAACCGTGACAGCGATCTCAAGGGCGAGATCGAAGCAGCGCGCCGCCAGGTCGGCGAGCTGCAGAGCGAGACCGAAGCCCTGAGCGGCGCGCTGCGTGCGCATCGCGAGCAGGCCGCGACGGCGCTCCGCGAATTGGAGAACGTTCGCGCCGGCGTCGCCGAGCGGGCGCGTACGCGCGAGTTCCTTGAACGGCGGCTGGCTGCGATCGACGAGCGCACGCCGGTTCTGATCGCGAGCCTCGACGAGCTTGAACATCGCGCAACCGCCACGCGTGCGGCGCGCGCCGAGACCGGTGCGCGAGTGGCGCGCGAGAAGAATCTTGACGACGGCGGCGAGGCCGCGCTTGCCGCGTTGAAGAGCGATCATGACGACGCGGCGCACGCGCTTGATCTCGCGATGGCCCGCGCCGAGGAATTGAAGGACGAACTCTCCGATCTGGTGCGCGAAGCAGCCGTGATTCGCGGCCGGCTCGCGGATTTAAACGGCGAGACCGCCGAGCTCGAAGAGCGCGCACGCCGGGTCGAGCACGCGCGGCCCGAACTCGAAGCCGCGCACGCCCGCGCCGAGCAAGCGCTGCATGCGGCGGGCGCGGCGCTCGAAGCGGCGCGCGCGGAAATTCATCGTCTCGAGCTCGCGCATCGCGAGGGCACCGAGCGCGAGCTTGAGGCGCGCACCGCGCTGGAGCGGCTCGCGGCGCGAATCGCGGGGGCACGCCAGCATCGCGGCGGCGGCGGACCGCACGAGAGTCCGGCCCTCAACGGCGCGGGTGAGAAGCTGCGCACCGTGCTCGACTCGCTCAACGGCGACCGCCCGGCCACCGATCCCGCGTTCCTCTTCGACGTGGTGAGCGCGCCGCCCGAGCTCAAACCGGCGCTGGGCGCGGTGCTCGGGAGTCAGGCCGACGCGGTGATTATCGATTCGCCGGATTTCGCCCTGCGCGCGATCGAAATTCTCAAGAGTAAGCGCGGCGGCCGGATGAGCTTTATCCCGCAGCCCGATTTCCCGCCGGTCGCCCATGAGATCGACGCGCCGGGAATCGCCGGCCGGCTGATCGAGATGGTAAGCGTGCGGCCGGGCTTCGAGTCGGTGGCGGAGGCCACGCTGGGCCATGTGCTGGTGGCCGACGATCTTGCCTCGGCGCTCGCAGCGTCGAACCTCAACGGCCACGGCGCGGTGTTTGTCACCCGCGACGGCGACCTGCTCGCGCCGGGCCGGATGATCAGCGGCGGCAGCGCCGGCACCGTCGCGAACGGAAACGGCGCGCTGGTGCACGAAGCGCCCGGCGAAGCCGAGATCGCCAAGCTGGAGGACGACGAGCGCGACCTGGCCCAGCAGATGGTGGCGCATCGCGAAGTGCGCGAGCAGATCACGGTTGATTTGGGTGCGGTGCGCGAGCGCGCGTCGGAAGCCGAGCGCGCGCTCAGCGCGGAGCGAGCGGCGCTGGCGAAGACCGAGCAGGAATTGTCGCTGGCGCGGGCCCATCGTGAGGACGCGGCGCGCCGGATGGGCGAGCTGGCGCAGACGATCGCAGCGTCCAATGCGCGGCTCGCCGAGTTGGCGCTTATCGAGCAGGAGGCGCGGGCGCGGCTCGCGACGGTGCGCGAGGAAGTCGCTGCGCTGCGCGCGCGGACCGAAGTCACGGGCGCCGCGATGCTCGAAGCGGCCTCGCGCTTCGAAGCGCGTAAGGCCCAGCTCGACGCGCTCGCATCCGAGTTGCGCCATCTGGTGGAAGCCGCGGCCGCGATGGAAGCGCAAATCGACGCCAACCGGCGCGACCTCGAACGCGCGGGGGCCGAGCGCGCCGACTTCGAGCGCGAGCTCAGCAAGTTCGCGGGCCAGGACGAGCAGGCGCTCGCGCGCGACGCGCAGTTGAGCGCCGAGCTTGATCATTTGAACGAAATTTTGCAGGCGCAGGAGCTGGAGCTCGAAGCGCAGGTGGCCGGGCTCAAGCAGGCGCGTGAGGCGCTGGCAGGCCTGGAAGCCGAGGCCGTCGAGTGCGCGCTCCGGCGCGAGCACGCCCGCACGCTCAGCGAAGAGCTGGCGCGCGCCTTTGCCGAGAAGTTCCGGGTCGAATTCGAGACGGTCGCCGCGGAACTGGATGCGCAACTGGACGGCCGCGACGCGGAGCACGACGAGCAGCGGCTGGCCGAGCTGCGGGCCAAGGCCGAGCGGATCGGCGAGGTGAATCTCGCCGCCGAGAGCGAGGTCAAGGAGCTGGAGGATCGCGCCGGCGTGCTCAGCGCCGAGAGCGCCGATCTGCAGGCCGCAGTCCGCGACCTGACCAGCACGATCACGAAGCTGAATCGTGAGGCGCGCAAGCGCTTCGCGGAAACTTTCGAGGGCGCGGCGAAAAACTTCGCCGAGCTGTTCCCCAAGCTGATGCGCGGCGGCAAGGCACGGCTCGAACTGGCGGAAGCCGACGACGTGCTCGAAGCCGGCGTCAATATCATGGTCCAGCCCGCCGGCAAGAAGGTCAAAGAGATCGGACTATTGTCGGGCGGTGAAAAGGCGCTGTCCGCAATGGCGCTGGTGTTCTCGTTGTTCCTGCTCAACCCGAGCCCATTCTGCGTACTGGACGAAGTCGACGCGCCGCTCGATGAATTCAGCCTGGCCGCCTTCACGTCGCTGGTGGGCGAGCTGAAGCCGCGCTCCCAGTTCATCATCATCACGCACAATCAGCGCACGATGCAGGCCGCCGATCAGATCCACGGCGTCACGATGGATCGCCCCGGCGTCTCGCGCATAATCTCGCTGACAATCCCGCAAGCCGCGTAGCCGGCACGCCGTTCCTAAAGCCTCTCCCAAAGCTGGGAGAGGCCGACGGGCGCAACCCCCGTCGGGTGAGGGACATCAGCAGCCGAGCGCATGTGACGCGTTGCGCGTCGCGCTCGGCGTCCTGGAATCGCGGTTCGACAGCGCGGGCCGGCATAGAGGCCGGCCCTGACTCAAAGTCGGAACTTCAGTCAGGGTAGTGGCCGGCGTCCCTGCCGGCCAGCCGATTCGGCCCGCCAGGTCGCGGCACCCTCACCTGGCTGTCGCCGCCCTCTCCCGCAACAAAGCGGGAGAGGTGCTCAAATCGAGCGGCGTGAGCCGGTTTCGGACGCGGGGGGCGGCTGTTATTCTGGCACCACCAATTTCGAACGAGGCTTCTATTCGTGTCTGTTTCCGATGTTTTGCTGATCGTGGCGATTGCGGCCGTTGCGGGCTTGGCCTTCACGTCGGTTGGCGTGTTGCTCGAGTTCAGTTTGCGCAAAAAGGTGCCGCATCCGGTTGCGGATGCGGAGCTTGAAGAGGCCGAGCCCGAGGAGGCCGAGACTTCGGCGGCGACGATTTCTGCGCTGGGCGCGGGAGTTGCGCCTTCGATAGCGCCTTCGGATGCCTCGCCCGAGGTCGAGCCGCGCCGGCCGGCTGAGGCGGCGATCGCCCCGAAGCCTGCGCCCGCCCGAGCGCCGGAACCGCCGCTTGTCGCACCGCCGGTGGCGCCGAAGCGGATTGGGTTTGGGTTGCGCAAGACTCGCGAGAATTTTCTTAGCCGGATTCGGGCTGCGATTACCGGCAAGGCGCGGGTTGAAGAGATCTACGAAGGTCTGGAGGAGGCTTTGATCGCCGCCGATGTGGGCGTCGAGGCGGGAATGAAACTCGTTGAGGCGGTGCGAGCGCGGTTGAAGAGTGATTCGCGGCCGGACGCGATTCGCGATGCGCTCAAGAGCGAGATCGCCGCGATGCTCACCTCGGTGGAGCGGCCGTTTCCGTCATCGGACCCCGGTGCGGCGCCGCTGGTGATTATGCTTGTGGGCGTTAATGGCGTGGGCAAGACGACCACGATCGCTAAGCTCGCTGCTTGGCTCAAGGCCGAGCGGGGCTCGGTGATCGTTGCGGCGGCGGATACCTTTCGCGCGGCCGCGATCGAGCAGCTTGAAGTCTGGTGCGAACGGGTTGGTGTCAGCATGATCAAGCAGGCACCGGGCTCCGACCCGGCCGCGGTCGCCTTCGACGCGGTCAAGGCCGCGGTCGCCCGACACGCCGGGGCCGTGCTGATCGATACCGCCGGGCGCTTGCAGACCAAGGTCAACCTGATGGAGGAACTCAAGAAGATCGCGCGCGTGGTCGGCCGCGAGCTGCCCGGCGCTCCCCACGAGACGTTTTTGGTCCTCGACGCGACTACCGGTCAGAACGCGCTGAGCCAGGCGAAGATCTTTGGCGAGGCGGTGCCGCTGACCGGCGTGATTCTCGCCAAGCTCGACAGCACCGCCAAGGGCGGCGTGGTAGTAGGGATCGCGGACCGGCTCAAGCTGCCGGTCCGATTCGTCGGGATCGGCGAAAATATCGAGGATTTGCGGCCGTTTGATGCGTCGGAGTTCGTTGAGGCCCTGTTCTCGGCCGATGAGCCCGGTGAATCAAAAATAACCACCGGGTCTTATGCGGCTTGACAACTTTGCTGACGCAAAACTACAGTAAACGAGAGAATTCTTCGTTAATATGGCTACTGACGTTCTAAAGCAGCTAGACGATAAAATACAAGCTTTTGTAAACCGGATGACCCAGCTACGCCGCGAAAATGAGCAGATCGCTCAGCGGCTGGGAGAAAGCGAACGGCGTCTCCGCGAGGTGACTGCGCAACTGAAACAGTTCGAAACGGATCGGCAACAGCACGACAACGAACGGGCCGAGATCAAAACGCGGATTGAGAAAATCCTGGCCCGGTTTGACGGAGTCGATCTGAAGTAGTCAGTCGATGAAGGGTGTGAACGTCGAGGTCATGGGTCAGAACCTGGTCGTCGCCAGTGACGCCGACGACGAATGGGTGAAGACTGTGGCTGAGACGGTAGACGAAAGGATAAAGGCCATTCGCGCCAGCAGCCAGACCGCCAACTCGGTGAATCTGGCGATCCTGGCGGCGCTCAATTTCGCCGATGAGCTCGAACGCCTGCGGCGCCAGCACGCGGAACTGATCGATCAGATCAAGGCGATGACGCTGCGGCTCGGGGACGCGATCGAGGGCAGCCGGGCCAGCGGGCGGTCGGCGGAGTAGGGCTGTGGAGGTGGCGGCGGGTAGTAGGGGACTGGAAGGAAGGCACAACGTGGTCGCAAGCATGCAACCCGTGGTTACAGGAGCAAGCGTGAACTTGATCAGGAACCCCTCCGGCGCGATTGTATCGCCCGATGCGATCGGCGGCGGAGACTCACGCGCATCTCGGGACGGTGCTCGCCTAGCTACGATGTCGGCCGCTCAAATTGCCGGCCGGCCGCTGATTCGTTCCCCACTCCCGCCATGGCGAAGACCATGGCGGAGAACAAGAGCAACCTAAGAAAGATAATGAAGGAGAGCCGCCGGGCTCTCCCTCATGACCGTGCAGCCGCGCTTTCAGTGGCGGCGCAGGAGCGCTTGATCGCGTCCGGCTTCTACCAGTCGGCGCGGTCGGTGGTGCTTTACGCCCCATTCGACAACGAAGTCGCAACCGACCTTATCTTTGCCGACGCGCGCCGCGCGGGCCGGGAGGTCTACTATCCGCGCGTCGATCCGATGCTCCAGTCGATCGCGCTCGTGTCGGTCCGCGACCTGCGGGAGCTGACGCCGGGGGCATTCGGAATTCCCGAACCGCAGGCCGGCGGCGCGATCGGGGTCGAGCGTCTCGAAGCCGCGCTGATCTGTCTCCCCGGCCTGGCCTTCACGCTGGGCGGCGCGCGGCTGGGCCGTGGCGGCGGGTACTACGATCGGCTGCTGGATCGGATTGCAGGCCAATCCGTCGCGGTGGGCCTAACGTATTCCTTTCAGGTGATCGATTCGCTTCCCCAGACGCCGCAAGACCGGCGCGTCAATTACGTCATTACCGAGTTCGCCGTCCATTCGACGGCGCCCGTGCAGTCCGGGGCATCGCCATCTGCTGGCGGGCCACAAATCGACCGAGGAGGGTACCCAGATGTTTGACATCCTGATTGGGCTCCTCGGCTTCATCATCGGGGGCGCAGTTCTGTTCGTGCTGGGCCAAAGCCGCAGGCGCGAGGACGCCGGCAAGGCCGAGGCCGCGCGCGTTGAAGCCGAGGGAATCGTCGCTGAAGCCAAGACCAAGAGCGGGTTGCTGATCAAGGAGGCCGAAGTTCAGGCCAAAAAGACCGCAGTCGATGCGCGCGCCGAGGCCGAGCGCGAGATCCGCGAGCTGCGCAAAGATTCGACTGCGCTCGAGACCAAGCTCGAAGCGCGCGAGGAGAGCTTCGACAAGCGAATCGAGGCCTTCGAGCGTCGCGAAGCCGATTTCAACAAACGTGACCAGGGTCTGCGTACGCGCGAGAAGACCCTCACCGACAAGGAAGCCGAGCGCCAGGCGCTGATCGACGAGGCGCATCGCAAGCTCGAAACGGTCGCCGGCCTGACTCGCGAAGAAGCCAAGCGCAGCCTGATGGACGAGATGCTCGAAGAGGCGCGCCACGATGCCGCCAAGCATATCCGCGTGATCGAAGAGGAAGCGCGCGAGGACGCCGACCGGCGCGCCAAGCGCGTGATCTCGGTCGCAATCGAGCGCCTGGCGGGCGAATTCGTCGCCGAGCGCACCGTTTCCACGGTCGCGCTGCCCACCGACGACATGAAGGGGCGGATCATCGGGCGCGAGGGGCGCAACATCCGCGCGATCGAGGCCGCCACCGGCGTCGATATCATTATCGACGATACGCCCGAGGCGGTCGTGATCTCCTGTCATAATCCGATCCGGCGGGAAATCGCGCGGGTCTCGCTCGAGCAGCTTATCAGCGACGGCCGGATCCATCCGGGGCGGATCGAAGAGGTCGTGCGCAAAGCCGAGCAGCAGGTCGAGGAATCGATTCGCGACGCCGGGCAGAAGGCGATCATGGAATGCGGCGTGCACGGGATCCATCCCGAACTGGTCAAGCTGCTCGGGATGCTCAAGTATCGATACAGCTACGCGCAGAACGTCCTGATGCATTCAATCGAAGCGGCTTTTATCTGCGGCGCGATGGCGGCCGAGCTGGGGCTCAACGAAAAGCAGGCCCGCCGCGCGGCACTGCTGCACGACATCGGCAAGGCGCTGACCCATGAGATCGAGGGATCGCACGCGCTGATCGGCGCCGAGCTGGCGCGCAAGTACGGCGAGTCGGCCAAGATTGTCAACGCGATCGCGGCCCATCATGAGGAGGTCAAGGCGGAGACGATCCTGGCACCGCTGGTTGACGCCGCCGACGCGCTCTCCGGCGCGCGCCCCGGCGCGCGGCGCGAGGTGCTCGAGAGCTACGTCAAGCGGCTTGAAGATCTCGAGAAAATCGCCAAGTCGTTCAAGGGCGTGGACAAGTGCTTCGCGATCCAGGCCGGCCGCGAGATGCGGGTGATCGTGGAACCCGACAAAGTGTCGGATGAGGAAACCGCGATGCTCGCGCGCGACGTGGCCAAGAAGATCGAGGCCGACATGACTTATCCCGGACAGATTCGGGTGACGGTAATTCGGGAGACGCGCGCCACCGAACTCGCGCGGTAGGAGATTCACCGATCGGCACGCTGGCCGCGCCCGCGATCGTCGCGATGCTTCTGGCGCTGGCGCCGGCGTTATCCGCTTATGCCGCGGAGCCGGTGGTTCTGCTGAACGGCAATCATCCGGCCACCGACTTGAGCGGCTTTAGGCCGGCGGCTCCCGATCGCAAGCTTGAGCTTGCGATCGTTTTCGCGCTGCGCAACCGGGCCGCGCTCGATCAATTTCTCGCCGCGCAGCAGGATCCGAATTCACCGCACTATCATCAATGGCTCAAGCCCGATGAGTTCGCGGCGCAATTCGGCCCGCATCCGAGTGACTTGCAGGCGGTTGCCGCATGGTTGAAGTCGGAGGGGATTAGCGTCCACTCGGTCGATATCGCCGATCGCCTGGTGAAATTCACCGCCACCGTGGCGCAAGCCGAACGGCTCTTCGGCGTCACGATCGTCGCGTCTGCGGACGGCGCGCTTTACGGTAACACGTCGGACCCGCTGATCCCGGTTCGCTTCGCCGGCGTGATCGCGCGGATCGAGGGGCTCGACAACCTGCGGGCGGTGATGCCGATGAGCCATTCCTCTCCCAGCGTGCCCGGACGATAAGTTCGATTTTCAGATCGGGATCGCGGCTCACGTGCGATGGCGGGCGATCGCCTCGATCTCGATTCGCGCACCCAGCGGGAGTGCCGCGACCTGCACCGTCGATCGCGCCGGATACGGCGAAACCATCTCCTGGCCGTAGATTCGGTTGACGGTTGCCCAATCGCCGATATCCGCAAGGAAGATCGTGGTTTTGACCACGTCCTCCAGTCCCAGTCCGGCGGCGTGAAGAACGGCCCGCAAATTCTGCAGCACGCGCCGCGTCTGCGGCTCGATTCCGCCCTCGACCAGCTTGCCCGACGCCGGATCAAGCCCAATCTGCCCGGAGCAGAAGATCCATTCGCCGACTTCCAGCGCCGGAGAGTAAGGACCGGCCGCGGCCGGCGCGTCCTGACTGTGAATCACCTTTTTCATTCAGACCTGTCGCCTCGCGTTGCTACCCGGCGTGATTGAAGGGTTATCCGTCCGCGCGATTTCCGTTCTGCTGGCTCATCCGGAGTACGCGCATGACGCCATCGATACCCGCGATCGCATGCATCAGGTTTTGTAGTTGCCCGGCGTTGGAAACGTGCAACTCGAAGGTCAGCAGGGCGCGTCCTTCGTGGCCGTTGACGTCGGCGGTCGAGATATTCACGCCGGCCGACGCGATTGCCTTGGTTACCGCGGCCAGCATGCCCGGCTTGTCGATACACATCACCTCGAGCCGGATCGGGCGCGGGCTCTGCTCGCCCTCTTTCCATACGACCGGCACCCGGCGCTGCGGATCGGCTTCGAGCGCGCGGGAACATCCCGCGGTATGCACGGTGACGCCGCGGCCGCGCGTGATGAACCCGGTGATCGGCTCGCCCGGCAGCGGATTGCAGCAGCGCGCAAACCGCACCATCATGTCGCCGATCCCCGAGATGACCACGCCGCCGCCCAGCGCCTTGCGCACCTCGCGCGCGGGCCGCTCCTTGTCGGTCCCGTCCGCCGCGGTCTGCGGCACCTTGCCCGCGCGGTAAACCTTCAGCTCCTCGGGCGTGAGCACCTTGCTGAGGACCTGCGCGGCGGTGATGATCCCGTAGCCGACCGCCGCGATCAGGCTGTCGGTGTCCCGCTGCGACAACTCTTTGAGGACGGCGTCGATACGCCCCTCGCGCCTGAGCTGACCGAGCGTCAAGCCGAGTGCCTGGAGTTCGTTTTCGAGAATTGAATTGCCGACCTGGATCGAGCGCTCGGCCTGCAGCGCGCGCAGCCACTGCCGAATCCGGCTCTTGGCCCGCGCCGTGACGACGTGGTTGAGCCAGTCCTTGCCCGGGTTCTGACGCTCGGCGGTGATCGCCTCGACCGTGTCGCCGGATTTGAGCTTGTAGCGCAGCGGAACCATCCGGCCGTTCACCCGCGCGCCCGCCAGATGCTGCCCGACCATCGAATGGATCCGGTAGGCAAAGTCGATCACGGTCGCCCCGGCCGGGAAATCCAGCACCTCGCCCTTGGGCGTGAAGACGAAGACCTCTTCCGGGAAGAGATCGTCCTTGACCGTCGAGAGAAACTCCTGAGGATCCTTCAGGTTCTGCTGCCATTCGATCAGCCGCCGCAGCCACGCGAAGCGCTCGGTCTCGCGCAGCCCCTGGACGTGACCCTCCTTGTAGGTCCAGTGCGCCGCGATTCCCTCTTCGGCCACGCGATGCATCTCGCGCGTGCGAATCTGCACTTCCATCCGCTGCGCGCGCGGCCCGATTACCGTGGTATGCAGCGACTGGTACATATTGACCTTGGGCAGCGCGATATAGTCCTTGAAGCGCCCCGGCACCGGCTTCCAGTTGGCGTGCACCACGCCCAGCGCCTCGTAACATTCGCGGACGTTCGCGACGATGATCCGGAAGGCAACCAAGTCGTAGATCTCGTCGAAGGTCAGCCCTTCGTCCTGCATTTTCGTGTAAATCGAATAGAAGTGCTTGTGCCGGCCGGTAACCTCGGCGTGCACGGAACTCTCCAGCCGCTTGCCCAGGATCTCGGTCACCGCGCGGATATAACTCTCCCGCTCGTCCATCGTTTTGGCGACGGAGGCCGCGATCATCTGATAGTTCTGCGGATTGACGTAGCGGAAGGCGTAGTCCTCGAGCTCGGACTTGAGCCAGTAGATCCCCAGGCGATGTGCGATCGGCGCGTAGATATCCATCGTTTCGCGGGCGATCTCGATCTGTTTCTCGGGCGCCAGATGGTCGAGCGTGCGCATGTTGTGGAGGCGATCGGCGAGCTTGACCAGCACCACCCGGATATCGCGCGCCATCGCGATGATCATCTTGCGGAAATTCTCGGCCTGTTTTTCCTCGCGGCTCTGGAACGAGATCTTCGACACCTTGGTCACGCCGTCGACCAGTTGGGCGATCTCGGCGCCGAACCCGGTATGTACTTCGCTCAGCGAAGCGGGCGTGTCCTCGACCACGTCATGCAGCAGGGCGGTCGCGATCGAGGGGACGTTGAGTTTCAGTCGGGCGGTAATCTGCGCGACGCTGAGCGGATGGATCACATAGGGCTCGCCCGACTTGCGCTTCTGCTGCGCGTGCATCCGCGCGGAATATTCGTAGGCGCGCCGGATCAGCGCGTCGTCAGCCAGGGGATTGTAGGAATGGACCTGCTGCAGGAGTTCCTGGAGCCGATCGGAGTAATCGGCCGGAGCGGCTATGGCTACTTCTGCCACGGCGCGAACTCCTCGCGCAGCCGCCCCACCCGCAGTCGTTCGGCCTCCACCACCGCTTCCAGCTGTGAAATCGACTCGCCAACGTCGGCGTTAACGATCAGGTAATCATACTCGGGGTAGGCCTTGGCCTCCTCGCCGGCCTGGTGGAGGCGATGGGCGATTGCGGCCTCGGTTTCTGTGCCGCGCCCGCGCAGCCGTTCTTCGAGCGCGCGGAAACTCGGCGGCATCACGAAGATCGTCACCGCATCCCCCGGATAACTGTCGCGCAACTGGCGGGCGCCCTGGATATCGATATCGAGCAGGATATCGCGGCCTTTGGCTACCGCGTCGTCGAGTGGTTCGCGCGGCGTGCCGTAGCGCGCCTCGAATACACGCGCCCATTCGGCGAGTCCGCCGTTGCGGACCTTCAAGTCGAATTCATCGTCACTCACGAAGCAGTAGTCAACGCCGTCGGTTTCGCCCTCGCGAGGTGCGCGCGTGGTCAGCGACACCGACGCCGTAAGGCCTCCAATCGCCTTAAGTGCGGCGCGGGAGATCGTCGTTTTGCCCGCACCGGACGGGGCGGAAAGTATAAATATAATACCGCGCCGGGGAGGCAAAGAGTATCCCACTTGGTGATCTATTCAGGCAGGCGCAGATTTTGCAAATGCTCTGGCGCGCTTCGTCCTGGTCGACTTACTCGACGTTCTGAACCTGCTCGCGCATCTTTTCGAGCCGGCCCTTGACCTCGACCGTCAGGCGGGAGAGCTCGGCGCTCTGCGACTTCGCCCCGATCGTATTTACTTCGCGGTTGACTTCCTGGAGCAGGAACTCGATCTCCTTGCCGACCGGACCTTCCTTCGCGATCAGGCCGCGCAGCGCTGCCAGATGGGCGTGCAGTCGCGCCAGCTCCTCGCTGATATCGGCGCGGCCGGCGGCGTTGGCGGCGTCCTCGTGCAGCCGCTTTTCATTGATCGGCAGGTCCTCCAGCAGATGGCGCAAGCGAGCCTCGAAGCCGGCGATGATCTCCATTCGCGACTTCTCGGCCAGCTTGGTGATTTTGGGAATCGCTTGCTGGATCCGCTTGAGATGCGCCGTCATGTCGCGCTGCATCGTGCGGCCCTCGCGCTCGCGCTCGGCTTGCAGAGCCTTCAGCGCCCGCTTGAGCGTCTCCAAGCCCAGGTCGGCTCCGACCTGAGCCTCGTTCTGCTCCTCGATCGGCTGGAAGATCTCCGGGCGCGACAGGATCGCCTCGATGCGCAGCTCTCCCGAGAGTCGCAGCCGCCCGGCTAGCCGGCGTAACTCCGCGACGTAATCAGCCGCGAGTTGCTCATCGACGCGCAGCCGGCTGCGCGGCGGGCGCAGCGCCAGACAGCGGATTCCAACTTCGACGCGGCCCCGCGCGATTACGCCCTGCACCAGCTTGCGCAGGTCGGCTTCATGCTCGCCCCAGCCGCGCGGCACCGCGAGCTTGATTTCGATGAAGCGCTGGTTGAGCGCCCGCACCTCGGCCTCGATTCGCACTCGCTGGTCCTTGAGGGTGGCCCGCCCGAATCCCGTCATGCTACGCATCGTGATGACAATCCCGCTTCAACTGATGGCTTTGCCTGCGCCGCGAGCCAGGCAGACGCGGTACAGCGCCAGCGTCGCGCGCGCCATCGCAGGCATGCTGAATCGCTCGACTATCCGCCGGCGCGCGGCCGTCCCGAGAGTCTCTCGCGTCGCGGGTTCGGCGGCAAGCCGCGTGATCCCATCGCGGAGCTGCGCCGCGTCGTCGGGAGCGACCAGGAGCCCGGTCCGCCCGTCTTCGACCGCGTCGCCGATTCCGCCCACGCGGCTCGCCACGGCCGGCAACCCGCTCGCCATCGCCTCGAGCAGCGCAACTCCCAACCCCTCCTGGCGCGAGGGAAAAGCGAAGATGTCCAGCGCGTGCAGCACTCGGCGCGGGTCGTCGATCGCTCCGAGCAGACGGACCTGATCGCCAAGCCCGTGGCTGCGTATCGCCGCCGCGAGGTCTTCCTTCAGCGGTCCGTCGCCGGCGATGAAGCAGCGCAGCGCTGGACTCGCCGGTCGTGAGCCGTCGCGGTTTTGCTGCGCGAGCGCCTCGATGAGCGTTATATGGCCTTTACGAGCCTCCAGCGCGCCGACGGTTCCGATCGCGACCTGGTCGTCGCGGACCTTGAGCCACGCCCTGGCCGCGGCACGCTCGGAATCCGAAGGGGGACGAAACCACTCGGTATCGACGCCGCTGGGCACGATCGCGATGCGATCGCGCGCCACGCCCGCGGCCGTCAGCGAATCGGCCACCCCGCCGGAGATCGCAGCCACGGCATCGACCGCCCGATTGTAGAGATATGGAGCAAAAAGGCGGTTGGGCCGGTAGTCCATCCGGCGCGTCACGATCAGCGCGCTGGCCAATCCCTGCGCGAACGGGGCCAGCGCATGCGCCCGCGAGGTATGGAAGTGCACGACGTCGTAGTGCGCGCGGCGGAGAAACCCGCGCAGGCGCAGTGCCGCGCGGAGGTCAACCGCGTTGCGAATCGCCAGCGGATGGCAGACCACGCCGGCTTCGCCCGCGCGCCGCCAGAGCGCGCCGCGCGGGTCGCAGAGCAGCTCCGTGCGATGACCCCCGCGCCGCAGTTCGAGCGTGAGTCCCAGCACCTGGCTTTCGCCACCCGCAAAATTCAGCTCCGGATCGACGCCGATAACGCGCAACATTGGCCCGCCGGCCAGGTCAGGATCGGACAACGCGGCGGTCGCACGGGCGGATTCAGCCGGGATGGCGGGCATCAGTCGAAGAACCGGTAGTAGAAAATCGCCGTGAGCGCCGTCAGCGCGTCGCGCCATCCGATTTTCTTGCCCTCTGAATAACCGCGGCCGGAGTAGGAGATCGGCACCTCGTAGATTCGCCAGCCCGCGCGCGAGGCCTTGATTGTGATCTCGGGTTCGAACGTGAAACGGTTGGCGCTCAAGCTCAGGGCCGCCAGTTTTTCGCGCCGAAAGGCCTTCATGCCGGTTTCCATGTCATTGAGATTGAGATTGCTGACCATGTTCGCAATCAGCGTCAGCAGTCGATTGCCGAGGTAGTGCCAGTACAGGTGCACGCGATGGGGTCCGGCCAGAAAACGCGAGCCGTACACCATGTCGGCGCGGCCGTCGATCAGCGGCCTGAGCAAATCGTGATAGTCTTCGGGCGAGTACTCCAGGTCGGCGTCCTGCACCACTACGAACGGATTCTGCGCGGCCGCGAAGCCGAGCCTGAGCGCGGCGCCCTTGCCGCGATTCTCGGCATGATAGAGACGGCGGACCTGCGGATGCTCGAGGCTTTTCAGATATTCGCGGGTCCCGTCAGTGGAGGCGTCGTCAACCACGATCACCTCGGTATCGAAGCCGCACTTAAGCGTCCGTTCGATTATCTGACCGATTGTGCCGACTTCGTTGAAGACCGGAATCACGACCGAGATCTTCACTTCCGCTGCCGCCGTGTCTTCCATGATGCGCCTTCCTCAACCCGCCCGACCGGTCTGCGGCCGGGTCGAACTCGAGTTCCTTGCAAGCGGTACGCCCGGCCCGGGCCCGCCGCCCATCGACTGCTCGGCACGGGCTTTTCCGCGATCCTTCGCGAGCCTGAGCTTCAGCATGTTGAAAACACGATGCATCAAGCGGTTGCTGCGCTGCAACTCCAGCGCCGCCGCCCAGGCGCGGAAAATTCGCATCCGGTCGGTGCGCGTCAGCCGGGGCAGATCGAAGCGCAGGAGCTGGACGAGGTTGCGCAATTGCCGCCGCCGCCGCCCAATCACAAAGGCCTGCCGCGTCCGATCGTGGTCGATGAAGATCAAACCGGCAGTTTCGTAATTTGCCACAAAGATATTGTGCGGCGTCAGGTCGCCGTGGACGTAGCCGGCCCGATGCAGCCGCGCGACCTCGGCGCCCAGCGCGCGCAGAATCCGGCGCTTCAGCTCGGCCGGATGGGGTGCGCCGAGGAACGCGGCCAGCGAGACCCCGGCGGCGCGCTCAGTGACGAGCATCGCGCGCCCGTGGCGATGCTCCTCGCCACACAGAATTACCGCGGCCACGCCGAAACCCTGCGCGGCCAGTGCTCGACTGATGGCGGTGGCGTGCGCGGCGCTCGAGCCGCGCAGCCGGCGCTTGAGCGCGCCGAAGCCGTGCGGCGAATCGTAAACCTTGACGAAGGTCTCCAGGCGCGGGCGACCGGGTTGTTCGGCCACGCTTACCTGATAGGTTGCGGCGTGGCGCGAGCGGCGCGTCGGCAGGTTGCGCTCGCCGGCGGCAGCCGCAATTGCTCCCTTGGTCAATTTGTCGCGTAAGATGTCTGAGAGGCGGCTCGCGCCGTCCGCCCATTCGAGCCGCCAACCCGCCAAGCGGTCCCGCTCTTCCCGCACCGCCATCACGCCGGACTCTCGCGGCCGTCGCCTGACTGAGCCGCGGCGGCCGAATCATTGCCCGCGAGCGCATGCGGGACTAATGGGTGCGCCTCGATCGTCCGCCGGACCGCCGCAGCGACCGCATCGGGGGTGATTCTGCGCATGCATTCGCGTCCGATCGGGCAGTTGCGCAGGTAACACGGATGGCACGGAATTTCACCGTGCAGCGCGGAACCTGCAAATCCCCACGGCGCCGAGCGCTCCGGCGCCGTGGCGCCCCACAGCGAAACGATCGGGCATCCCGTCGCCGCCGCGATATGCATCGGGCCCGAATCGGGTCCAAAAGCCGCCGCGCATTCCGGGAAGATCCCGATCAGGTCCCGCAGGCTGGTGCGCCCGGCGAGGTTCAGGACCGGCCGGCCTTCGAGCTCGCGCACGACCCGTGCGGCAAGTCCCGCATCCTCGGGCGCTCCCAGCAGAACCGGGAACAGCGGCCGAGCGCCGTTGCCGTCGCTGGCGAGCGCGCGAATCACCGCCGCGGTCGATTCGGGAAAATAGATTCGGCTGGGCCACGATGATCCCAGGATCACTCCAAGCCGAGGTGCGGGCGCGTCCGCCAGCAGCGACTTGGCGCGCGCCAGTTCATCGGCGCGAAGTTCGAGCCCGAATTCGATCGGCGCCGCCGCAATCCCGAGCGCATCGCCGAAGGCTTGGTACTGCGTGAGCTTCAGGCGCATCGTCGGTTGCGGCTCGATCTGGCGCGTGGAAAAGAGCGTGTTGAATTCCTTGGCGTTGGCGCGGCCGAAACCGATTCGATCCGGCGCTCCGGACGCGAACGATACGATGCCGCTCTTCAGATGGCGCTGAAGATCGAGCACCAGGTCGAAACGGCCGCCACGATTCCGGCCGCTGCGCACCCGCATCAGAAACGGGACGAATGCCCACGGCGCCCGTTTCCGATCGTAAACGATGACTTCGTCGAGCCATCGATGGGCTCGCAGAATCGGCTCGGACTTGGGCTCGACGGCCCACGCGATGTGCGCCTCAGGGTATGCGCGCCGGAGCCGGCCGAGCAGGGGCAGGGCGCGTACCACGTCGCCAATCGCGCCGAGCAGGAGAATCAGGATCCGGCGTGGCGGAGCGCGATGCAGGTCGTCATTCGGTTCGGCGGGTGAAGAAGTCATCTGATACGCCAACGGCGCCCCCGCATCTGATGATATCGGCGCGTCCGCGCGCGGCAAAGCCCGCGCGAACGTCGAATGAAGGGGCGAACAGTTGACGAATGTGGAGCGTAGCGGCGGCCCCGTCAGCGGTCACACTCGCCGCCGATCATGTTGATCATGCCGAAGGTGGTGATGATGTCCGCGATCATCCCGCCGATGAGCATCTTGTTGAGCGCGCTCATCGCCAGGAAGCACGGCGGGCGTACGCGTACCCGGTACGGCCGCCCGCTGCCGTCGCTGACCACGTAAAAGCCCAACTCGCCGTTGCCGCCCTCGACCGCCTGGTACACTTCGCCGGCGGGCACCTTGATGCCCTCCATGATCAGCTTGAAGTGGTTCATCAGGCCTTCGATCGAGTTGTAGACCTGTTCCTTGGGCGGCAGCACGACGTGCGGGTCGTCGATCGAGATCGCACCCTCGGGAATCTGCGCCATGGCCTGCTCGATAATCCGCTTCGATTGGTACATTTCCTGGAAGCGGACGTTGAAGCGATCGTAGTTGTCGCCGCGCTCGCCGAGCGGCACCTCGAAGTCGAGGCGATCGTACACCAGGTAGGGACTCAGCCTTGCGGATGTCGTAGTTCACGCCGGTCGCGCGCAATACCGGTCCGGTAATGCCGTACGAGAGCGCCTCTTCACGGGATAGCACGCCCACGCCCGACATCCGGTCGATGAAGATCCGATTGCGCGTCAGCAGCTTGTCGCAGTCGGAAAGGATCTGGTCGAGATACGTGAGTGAATGCTTGATGCGCTCGCCGAAGTCCTCGGGCAGGTCGCGCGCCACGCCGCCGACCCGGCACCAGCTTACCGTCAGCCGCGCGCCGGTCACCGCCTCGATCAGGTCGTAGAGCATCTCGCGCGACTCGAGCATGTACATGAATACCGTGGCCGCGCCGACCTCGCTGGAGGCCGCGCCCAGGCAGGTCAGATGGTCGGCGATGCGGGAGATCTCGCTCATGATCACCCGCGCATACTGGCAGCGCTCAGGCGTTGCGATGCCCAGCAACTTCTCGGCCGCCAGCGCGAAGCCGACGTTGTTGATCAGCGGCGAGGCGTAGTTGAGCCGATCGGTATACGGAAAGACCTGGGTCCAGGTGCCCTGCTCGCACATTTTCTCGAAGCCGCGATGCAGGTAGCCGACTTCGACGTCGCAATCGACCACGCGCTCGCCGTCGAGCTTCAGGTTGAACTTGATCGTCCCGTGAGCCGCCGGATGGGACGGGCCCATCTGCAGCTCCATGATCTCGTCGGTCGGGTCGGAGGCCTCGAGCTTTTCTTTCCAGCGTGTCGGCAGCATGACTTCCTTAGCGTGAGGGTCGACGCGGGCTCGCTACCGGATCGATCTCTTCGACTATCGGCTGGCGTCGGGTGGCGGGAAAATCCTTGCGCAGGGGATGGCCCTGGAACGAATCGTAGAGCAGGATGCGGCGCAGATCGGGATGGCCCCGGAAATCGACGCCGAACATGTCGTAGCATTCGCGCTCCAGCCAGTCGGCGGCCTTCCATACGCCGATTGCGGTATGGACCCAGGCGTCCTGCTCGGTGATTTCGATCTTCACGCGCAGGCGATGCTTGAGCGTCAGCGAGTTCAGATGATAGACGACCTGGAAGCGCGGCGTCCGCTGCGGCCAGTCAAGCGCGGTCAGATCGGTCAGCATGTCGAATCCGAAATCCGGCTCGGCGCGCAGCGCCCGCAGAATTTCGGGTGCATGATCGCGGGCGATGAAGATGGTCTCCTCGCCGTGCGCCGCTTCGGCGGCGAGCAGGTCGCCGCCGAAGCGCGTTTTGAGTTTTTCGATCAGCAATTAATTGCGATCCCGCCAGGCTCAATCCCAGTCGAGCGCGCCGCGCCGCCAGGCGTACACCAGTCCGACGGCGAGAATCATCACGAAGACGAGAACCTCGCCGAACCCGAACATCCCCAGCCCGCGCAACTCGACTGCCCAGGGATAGAGAAAGATAATTTCGACATCGAAGACCAGAAACAGGATCGCGGTCAGGTAGAAGCGGACCGAGAAGCGACCCCACGCGACGCCGCTGGGCGGATTGCCGCATTCAAAGGACTCGCCCTTCACGACCCCAGGCCGGCGCGGTCCGATCAACCGGTTGAGGTTGACCATCACGCCAACCACCACTGCGGCGATCAAGATCGTGAACGCGATCGGAAACCAGGTCAGCATCGGGAGCTTCGCGCGGCGATCAATCCAACCCTCTCATGCCACACACTCTCATCTACCGAAAGCTAAACTAATAAACTGATCAATACCGTATGAGGCGGGCTTTTCCAATCCTTGACTTGCCGGCCCATCGCGGTTACTGCCTCACCACGATGCCCACCCTTGACGAGGATCTGCGAGCCACGCTGGTGCGGCTCGACTGCGAGGGCCTGCGGCGGGATCTCCGCCTGATCGAGAGCGCCACTGGCCCGAGCGTTCGCTACCGCGGCGGCGAGCTGCTGATGCTCTCCTCCAACGACTATCTGGGCCTGGCCAACCATCCCGCGGTTCGCAGCGCTGCCGCCGAGGCGATCGAGCGCTACGGCGTCGGCGCGGGCGCCTCGCGCCTGATCGCGGGCAACCTGCTGCCGCATCATGCGTTGGAGGTCGAGATCGCGCGGCTCAAAGGCACCGAAGCGGCGCTCGTGTTCGGATCAGGCTACCTTGCGAACCTGGGCGCGATCACGGCGCTCGCGAGCGCCGAGGACATCATTTTCAGCGACGAGCTGAACCATGCGAGCCTGATCGACGGTTGCAGGCTTTCGCGCGCCCAAGTCCGGGTCTACCGGCATTGCGACAGTGGCGATCTGGCGGCGCTGCTGGCGCAGGCGCGCGGCTTCCGCCGCCGGCTGATAGTAACCGATTCGATCTTCAGCATGGACGGTGATTTCGCGCCGCTGCGCGAGATCGTCGCGCTGGCGCGCCGCTTCGACGCCGCCGTGATGATCGACGAAGCGCACGCCGTCGGCGTAGTGGGACCGGACGGCCTGGGGCTTGCCGCCGAGCTGGGCGTCGCGCGCGCGATCGAAGTCCACGTCGGAACGCTGAGCAAAGCGCTCGGCTCGTACGGCGCTTATGTCGCCGGCTCGCAAACGCTAATCGACTTGCTGGTCAATCGCGCGCGAAGCTTTATCTATTCGACCGGGTTGGCGCCCGCGATGGCCGCGGCGGCCGGTTGTGCGCTGCAAATCATGATCGCCGAGCCGCAGCGTCGCGAGCGGTTGTGGCGCAACGCCGCGTACCTGCGCTCGCGGCTCTGCGGCGCCGGCTTCCGAATCGTCTCGACGCGCCTCGCCAATCATCCCGGTAATCGTGGGCGAGTCCGAGACCGCGGTGGCATTCGCGCGCCGCCTGCTCGAACGCGGAATTTACGTGATCGCGATCCGGCCGCCGACCGTGCCGCCGCATACCGCGCGCCTGCGCCTGACGCCGACCTCCGAGCATCGCGAAGCAGATCTCGATCGGGTTGCCACTGCGATGGTTGAGTCGGGGCGCGAACTCGGCTTGATCTGAGAGCCGCATGAATTCGACCTACCAGCGGCTGGCTGATCTCGATCGGCGCCATCTCTGGCATCCGTTCACCCAGATGAAGGTCTGGATGGCTGAACGCGGACTTGCCGATCATCGTGCGCGGCGAAGGCAACTACCTGATCGACACGGACGGCCGGCGCTATCTCGATGGCGTCTCGTCGCTATGGTGCAACGTCCACGGCCATCGCAAGCCCGAGCTCGACGCGGCGCTGCGGTCGCAGATTGATCTGATCGCACATTCGACGCTGCTCGGGCCTATCGCATCCGGCGGCGATCGAGCTGGCGCATCAGCTGATCACGCTCGCGCCGGCGGGCCTCACGCGGGTCTTCTATTCGGACTCCGGCGCGGAGGCAGTCGAAGTGGCGCTCCGGATGGCGATTCAGTACTGGCGGCTGGTCGGCCAACCGTCACGCACCGAATTCCTCACGCTCACCGAATCTTATCACGGCGACACCGTGGGCTCGGTGAGCCTGGGCTACAGCGAGACGTTTCATCGGCACGTGCAGCCGCTGGTCTTTCCGGTGCTCAAGACCGATCCGCCGCACGTGTTCCGTTTCTATCGCGGGATGGAAGCGGAAGCGGCGGAAGCGGCCGCGATCGCGGCGGCGCGCGATCTGATCGGGCGCAAGCCGGACCAGCTTGCGGCGCTGATCATCGAGCCGATGGTGCAGGGCGCGGCGGGAATGCTGGACGCACTCCGCGCGCTATCTGCGGGGGACTTGGCGCGCTGGCGCGCGAGGCGGGCGCGCTCGTGGTCTGCGACGAGGTTGCGACCGGATTCGGCCGCACCGGCCGCATTTTCGCGTCCGAGCACGCGGATCTCAGGCCCGACCTGATGTGTCTGGGCAAGGGAATCACCGGCGGCTATCTGCCGCTGGCCGCGACGCTCGCTACGGAGCGAATTTTCGCGGCGTTCCTCGGCGAGCCGGATGAATATCGCGCCTTCTACTATGGCCACACCTACACGGGAAATCCGCTCGCTGCGTCGGTTGCGCTGGCGAATCTCGCGATCTTCAGCGAGGAGCGCGTGATCGACCGTAGTCAGCCGCTGATCGCGCAATTGAGCGAGGGGCTGCGATCGCGCTTCGAGGCCCATCCGCAGGTCGCCGACTTGCGGCAATGCGGCCTGATGGCGGCGGTTGAGCTGATGGAGAATCCCGCCGAGCGGCAGGCATTCCCGGTCGAGCGGCAGACGGGCGCGAACGTGATCAGGCGGGCGCGCAAGGCGGGTGTGATAATCCGTCCGTTGGGTGATGTGATCGTCCTGATGCCGCCGCTGTCTATCACCCGGGACGAGCTCGAAACTCTGCTCGACGTGACCCGCGATCCGATCGATCAGGTCGTTCGTCAGGTTTGAGAAGGTCCGTGGCACGCCGCTTTCTGATCACCGGCACCGACACCGAGGTCGGCAAAACGACTTTCGCGTGCGCGCTCGCCAAGGCGTTTCGCGTGCGGCTGAGCGTGGGCGTGATGAAACCGGCGGAAACCGGATGCGCCGAAAGCGACGGCGTCCTGCAACCGGCGGATGCGATCGCGCTCCGACGCGCCGCCGAGTCGGACGATCCGATCGAACTGATCTGTCCGTACCGTTATCGGTCGCCGCTTGCGCCCGCGGCCGCAGCCGAGGCCGACGGATTGGAGCCGCCCGCGATGGGGCGCATCGCCGAGGCGTTCGCGCGAATCGGGAAGGACAAAGATGTCACGCTGGTCGAAGGGGCGGGCGGAATCATGGTGCCGCTCACGTGGCGGGAAAATTACGCGGACCTTGCGCTCGCGCTCGATCTCGAAGTTATCGTCGTGGTCGCAAACCGGCTCGGCTGTCTCAACGCGACGCTGCTCACGCTCGACTACGCCGCGCGCCGCGGCTTGCGCATGCGCGGATACGTCGTGAACCAGGCGACGAATGAGACCTCACCGGCGAGCCGGACCAATATTGCGTCGCTGCGGCGACTGACTAATGCCGTCTGCCTCGGCGAGCTGCGCTTCGGGGACCTGGCAGTCACGGAGATAGCGGCGCAGTTGCTCTCCTGAAGTCGGTTCTTGCCGCTACGGACAAGTTGCGCGTTTCATCAGGATTAAGGCGTTCCGCACAGCGTGCCGTTAACATCGCATTGCGGAGTGATCGCACGATCGCGCTGCCGCCGGTTGAACGAGAAGATCGCTTTGTTGGTTTCCGTTCGGGCGCGCAGCCGCATAACTGGCTTGCGCAGCAACTGCATTGCGCCGCCGGCTCGGCTTTGACGATCTCCGAAATGTCGCACTTGGGCAGCGCGAGCAGGCGGTTCCCACCAGGTCGCGGTCGCTGCATTCGTCGGTGCATAAGGTCGCGTCGCACGTGTAAGCCCGCTCTGACACTCCATTTGCCCCGCAGGTGCTGTACTCAGTCGCACACCTTTTGGCAGTCGACACCGCTATCCGCAGGCAGAACGGTGCTTCCCGACATGTACAACGGGCAGCCATATCCGCCCGGAGCGTCCGGCACGCAAGTTCCGGTGCTGGGAACGGTTGCCGATGCCGCTTCCGCGCTGGCCGCCTCGGATGGGGACGGCGTCGCCGCCGGGCGCCGGCGGAGCGTACGCGGCAGACCATACGAGCCCATCGCTCAGCGTACAAGCCTGATCGTTCTGGCCGACCTGGTACGGACCGGGGAAAGTCGGACACGAGCATTGCACGATGCCGGATTGCTTGCTCGCTGAACAAGGAGCGGTCATGCATCCGGCGTAGGGCGCGGTGGCGCAATTGGTCTGGCCTATTCCGTTGGTGGAAACGCAGTCGAAGCTGAAGGTCGAGTACATTTTCGCACCCGGAATCAAAGTTCCCTGATTAACTGACTGACACACCGGCGCTGAGTTGAGCGCTGCGCACTTGCTGCCGTCGGTTCCGCATTGGGCAATCGTATTTTGGTAGACTGAGTGGTTCAGGATTGCATTAATATCGACAAAGTAAACCCCATACGGGATATCAAAGCATTGGCAGTTGGCGTAGTCGCCGTTCGGCGTCAAAGTGCAGGACAGATCTTCGGGGCCGGAGCTGGGGCCTGAGTAATAGCAGAGCGCGAACGGACCCCCGCGGCAGGGCAGAAAGTTGCTCCCCGTGAGAAGGACGTTGGCGTAGGCGGGGCCATAGTCCGTCGTCCAGTTTTCGGGGTTGCTCCAGAACGCATGCGAATTGGGAACAAAGTGAACGAACGCAGCCGGCTGCGTGGATCCACCTGTGCTTCCGCCGCTCCCTCCGCTGCTGTCTCCGCCACAACTCGCTGCGCACAGCGCGATCACGGCGAGAAAAATCAGCTTTGACCCAACCGGGCGGATGGCGAATCCCCGCGCCCCGCGCGAGTCGCCAGGGACAGCGCTCAATTTCTCCCGAGTCATGGTATGAATCCTCTCGGGTTAGGGGAGCAAGTTCCGCTCCAACCCAACCGAGTCATCTCCAACGCCGATACCGGGCCGCACTGCCATGTGAACGAGGTAAGCGTACTTCGACGGAAGGCGCTACTGCTACGCAGTGTGGCATTACTGCCACAATCGTGTGAGATGCTCGACGCATACTGGACATCGCCTAGTCACTCACGGACTACACTAGCTAATGCCGGTCTTGATTGTTCTGGAATTGGCTGCGCATCGCCTTCGGGCAGCATTGACTGGTACCGTGTCGGCCGATGCGGAGTCGGTTGGATCGGGCCGAATGATACATGTCGCAATCTAACGCAGCGATCTCGATATGCGCGATGCCGGCAATACGTCGAGGCCGCAAGCCACGCTGCCATGCCGATCGAATTTTCGGTAACGACAGGACCTAAAGCATGAAGGTGATCGGATTGGTGGCCGCGAGAATCCACGCGAACCACGCCGATTCCATCAGCGCGATGAGCAGGAGGTTGCGCGAGGTGCTGTACGCCGACGCTGCCAGGACTTCCAGTGCGATGAACTGGAGTACGAGGATCGGGATGATCAGGAACAGCACACCGGGAAAAATCCGCACCGTCACGCCCACAAATAGCAAGCCGACGATGATCACCCGCCCCAACGATCCGAGCACGGTGGACATGAACACTCCGCCGCGCCGAACCAGGAATTCGAAGCCGAGCCAAAATGGGAGCGTCAAGGCGACGGCGAAAGTCCAGGCCAGCAGTCTTTCCGGGGTGAACGCGAGGCGATGGAACGTCACTGAATACGAGTTCTGGCAGACGTAGATCGTCGCGATCGCGAGCGCCGCGGCGAACAATGTCGGCAGCGTGCCGGCGCCGAACCTGGTCCATTCGAGCCTGCCCCAAATCACCAGCCCGGCGAGCATCACGATTCCCGCCGCAGCGAGCCACGACACCTCGCTGTCGCCGATGACCAGTGAGAGAAACACGGCAGGCGCGTCATTCGCCACCAGCGGCATCACCGCGACCAGCGCACCGGCAAGGATCGCGAGCCCGATCCAGCCTTCGGCTCCGGCCGGCCGCTCCGCCCATCGGGTCGCAATCCGGCCCGCGATGCGTCCGATCGGAATCAGCAAGATCAGGAACAATATCCCCGCGATCGACGCTACGCGCAGGCGCGGATCGGACAGCGTGAGATCCCCGGTTCGGGAGGTTCCAAACGCGCTGTCGAGCCATTTCACGATAATCGTGGCAGCTTCTTTCGAGGTGATGATTTGCACGTGATTGACGTTGGGAACCTCGATCGCTTCGACCGCCGTTTGCTGTGCGAAGTCGCCGTAGGTTTTCCCCAGCTCAATGGGTTGAACGCCCGCCAGGCCCGCCGCAATCCGGCTTGCGCTTGCGCGGATGAACTCCGGATCGTGCTGGGCAAAAATGAAGAGCGCGTTTTTCGGGCGCCCCGGGCCGAGGTCCCATCCGCCGGAAATCATCACCGCGCCCCGCAAATCGGGATCGTTGGTCGCGTAGTCGAGCGTCGCGCCCGCGCCCATCGAATGTCCCATGACGACGATCCGCGAACCATCCACCAAGTCCGATCCACGCAGGAAATCGACCGCCGCTTTGAGATCGGGGCGGAGGGATGCGCGGCTGAAATCGTCAACGAACGGATTGCGGTTCGCGCCGTGACCGCGCACGTCGATGGTCAGCACGGCGTATCCGTTCTGGGTGATCCATCGCGCCAGCACGCTCATGATCTCGCGATCGGCCGAGAAGCCGTGAACCAGCACCACGGCGGGAGCGCGTTGCGCCGGCGGCAGCCCGAAAAAGGGATTGCCCGCGTCGGGGAGATAGAGCGTACCCGGGATTGCGCCCGGCAGAACCACGTCGGCGTGAGACGGGCCGCCCTTATCGAGCGCGGCGAGGCGCGCGACGCCGAGGAGGAACAAAATCGCGACTGCGAGGGCGCCGTACCGAAGGATTTTCATAGGCTAGTGAGTACCCCGTGTGAGAAATCTAGTCCAACGCGTCTCGCTTTGCGCCATCAAATCGCGCTGTGGGGTCTGCTCGAGAATCGCGCCCGCCGGCTCGAGCATCGCGATTGTTTGATCGAATGGCACGTGTAACTTTTGTCGACGCGGAGCGTCTCTCTGAGAACGGGGTCGAATGCGACTACCCGCCCAACCGGGTCACGGGGGTCAGAGCTCCGAGCCGGAAGTCTGGTATAATCCGCGAAGTCTCACGCAGGTCACTCGGAAACTATGAAACGTAAACTTGCGATTTTATCTACGGCAATCTTTGCGGTCGCCCTCGCGGCGCCGGCGGGCGCCCAAACCGGTCCTGCCGCCGAGGCGCCCCAGGCCAACGCGCCGGCGCCGAAGGACAGCAAGGATACCGGTATGACCGGTGAGGCCGAGGCGGCAGCGAAGAAGGCCGCGGCCGGCGTCGGGAAAAAGGCCGAGGACCAAGCCAAAAAAACCTTCTCGAAGATGTTCAAGAAGAAAAAGAAGAAGAAGCACAAGACTCCGTCCACCACCACCGCCGCGGAGAACGGCGCGCCCTAGCGATTCATCGTACATCTGCAGGCCGGGAAGGAATTTTCCGCGCTTACGTCGATTTCCCGTCGGCACTACGCCGGGTGGCGCCCGGGCGGGCGCGAGGGGGTGAATTTTCCCGGCCGATTGTGCTCGCGATCGGGGCCGCTTTTGTCTAATCTAGGCCCGGCTGGCGAGGATTCCTGGAGGGATGCGCTGTTCGGCATGTGGATGGGAAAACGCCGTGGGTCGAAAGTCCTGCGGCGGATGCGGCGCAGTCTTGCCTTCCGTGTGCCTGTTCTGCGGCGCGCGCAGCGAACCCGGCAGCCGCTTCTGTGAAGCCTGCAACAGTATTCTGAATGCGAACGCGCCCGCGCCGGCCAAGCCGGTGGTGCCCCTGCCCACATCCTTCGTCAGCGGCCGGTATCACGTGCTCGGCCTGATCGGCGAGGGCGCCAACAAGATCGTCTATCTCTGCCACGACATGCGGCTCCATCGCGATGTCGCGTTCGCGCTGGTCAAGATCGACGGACTCGATGAAACCGCCCGCGCCAGCCTCAGGCGCGAAGTCAGGTCGCTGGCCCGGCTCGGCGACCATCCGCGGGTCGTCACCGTCTATGATGTCGGCCAGGCGCGGCGCAGCCCCTGTATCGTGAGCCAGTACATGGCGGGTGGATCGCTGCAGGAGCGGCTGAAAAAGTCCGACGGCAACCGCCTGCCGATCGCGGATGCGGTCCGGATCGCGGCGGAAGTATGCGAGGCGCTCGAGCACGCGCACGCGCGCGGCGTGCTCCATCGCGACTTGAAACCCGCCAATGTCCTCTTTACCCAGGACGGCGAGACCAAGCTGAGCGACCTGGGATTCGGCCTGATCCTCGCGACCGAGCTGTCGAGCCTGATGGGCGCGAGCATGGCGGTCAGCACGGTCGCCTACACCGCGCCGGAGCAGGCGCTGGCCCAGCCCTTCGACGCGCGCAGCGATCTCTATTCGCTGGGCGCGATGCTCTATGAGATGGTCACCGGGCGCCCGCCGTTTCTGGGCGAGAACCTGGCCGCGGTCGTCACGCAGCATCTCAATCTGCCGCCGGCGCCACCGTCATGGCGTGTGCTGGCCATCCCGCCGAGCCTCGAGGCGCTGATCCTCAGGCTGCTCGCCAAGTCGCCCGAAGAGCGGCCGGCGAGCGCCGAAGCCACGCGTGAAGAACTGCGCACGATCGGCGCGGAGATCGCCGCGGCGATCGCGGCCGCCGCCCCTTCGCTCGCGGCGCTGCATGCGGTCGCGCCCGCCGCGGCCGTCCAGAACGAATCTTCCGGGCCGGCGACGCCGGCGCTCGAAGCCGCGCGCCCGCCAATGCCGCCGTCACTGGTGATGCTGCCGCCCGTTCGCGATACGACCGGGCTCGCCGCCCGCCGCGAGCCGACCAATCGCGCGCATGCATCCGCCTGGCTCGCGAAGTCACTGGGCGCGACATCGCGCCATCCGATGCTCGCGGGCGCCGGCCTGATGCTGCTGCTGGTCGGTCTGGGAACCGCGCAACTCAGACGCGCGTGGGAGGTGCGGGGGAGCGCGGCGCTGCATGGCGAGTCGGACGTGACGGGAGCATCGATGGGCGAGTCGAAGGACGACGTGGAAGCGCTCGCGGGCATCCGCGACGCGACCCGTCTCGCTATCGGTTCGCCCGGGGCGAAGTTCCTGACCATGGCGGAGGCTGGTGACGCTCACGCCCAAGCCCGCCTCGGCGACATGTACCTGCGGGGGAGCGGGCTTGGGCGCGACTACGACACCGCGCTCAAGTGGCTGCGCAAGGCGGCCGAGCAGGGCGACCTTGATGCGAAGCTCGACCTGGGGTTGATGTCCGCGCGCGGCGAAGGTGTGCCGCAGGACTACTCCGAAGCGCTGCAATGGTTCTATCAGGCCGCGTCGGACGGTAATCGCGACGCGCAGTACAATCTGGGCGAGCTGTACCGGCTCGGCGAAGGCGTAGCCAATGATTACGCAGTCGCGGTCGAATGGCTACGCAAGGCGGCCGAGCAGGGCAGCGTGGAAGCCGAGTGCGAGATGGGCCGGCTCTATCGGACGGGCGAAGGCGTCGCGCAGAGCGATGCGGCGGCGCTGGAATGGATGAACAAGGCCGCCGCGCAGGGCAGCCGCGACGGCGAGTACGAAGTCGGGAAATTCTATCTGCTCGGCGAGGGCGTGACGCAGGACTACCTGCTTGCCGCGCAGTGGTTCCGCAAAGCCGCCGCGCAGGGCGACGCGCAGGCCGAGAATGCGCTCGGTTACATGTACGAGCAGGGTCAGGGCGTCAGCCAGGACTACGATGAAGCGCAGAAGTGGTACCGGCAAGCGGCCGCGGCCGGAGATCCGAAGGCGCCGCTGAACCTGGGCCTGATGTACGAAGACGGCGAGGGCGTCGCGCAGGACTTCGCGCAGGCCACGCGCTGGTATCGCGAGGCGGCCGCGCGCGGCGACGCGGTCGCGCAGGCCAATCTGGGCTTCATGTACTGGAAAGGTCGCGGCGTCAGCAAGGATTACAATCAGGCTTACCAGTGGTTCTTCAAAGCCGCGGCGCAGGGCAATGCCCAGGCCCAATACGCGCTGGGCGCGATGTACGACAACGGCCGCGGCGTGCGCAAGGACTACGGCCAGGCGGCCGAATGGTATACGCGCGCGGCGGCGCAAGGGAATCGCGACGCCCAGTACAACCTGGGCTACATGTATCAGTACGGCCAGGGCGTATCGCAGGATCTCGCCAAGGCGCTGCAATGGTACCGCAAGGCCGCCGATCAAGGTGACGCAGACGCTGTGCAGGAGCTCCGCGACTTCGTGATCGGCGGCACCACCACCGCGGCCGCGGCCGGCGCCGACTGAAGTCTGCGCCCCCGCCGCACGCGGCAATCTCGCATATCAAACGGGCTCGATTGTCAGACGGGCTCGACTGTCACACGGGCGGATGGCGGTCCTGCCAGGGGCGGGCTTCCTCGAAGGCGGCGGCGAGCGCGATAATTCCGGACTCGTCAGCGGGTCGTCCTACAATTTGTAGGCCGAGCGGCAGGCCCGCTTTGGTGAAGCCGTTGGGGAGCGAGAAGGCCGGCTGGCCGGTGGCGTTGAACGGGAACGCAAAGGCCGTCCAGGTGTAGATATCGGGCACGAGGCGCCCCGTCGCGTCGGTAACGAACGGACGGGCCGGGTCGGGCAGGGTGCCGAGCGGCACCGCGGGCCGGGTCAGCGTGGGAGTCAGCAGCGCGTCGTACGGCGCCAGCTCCTGCACGATCTCGCGCCCGAGGTTGTGCATCGAGGTGACGGCGTTGATGTAATCCGCGGCGCTGATCCCTTGACCGAACTTGCGGATTTCGCGGACGACCGGATCGAGCAGATTTTCGTCGTCGACTTTGTACGCGCTGATTCCGCATACCACGATGACCTGGAACGCGCCCATGATGCGGGACAGATCCAACTGGATCGGTTCCACGCGATGGCCCAGCTCGCGGAAGGTGCGGCACGCCGCGTCGAAAGCCGTGAGTGTTTCCACGTCGACGGCTGAGAGCACGGTATCGGCGAGCGCGGCCAAGCGCAGGCCCTTGGGACGGAGGTTGACCGCGGCGCTGAAGGGCTCGGCGGGCAGCGGCAGCCAGTAAGGATCGCCGGCGACGGGCCCGGCCATCACGTCGAGCAGCATCGCGGCGTCGCGGACCGAGCGCGCGATCGGTCCCTTGGTGCTACATCCTGCCCAGCCCTCGCCCTGCACGGGCGCGAACGTGATCCGGCCACGCGCCGGCTTAAGCCCCACGACGCCGCAGCAGGCCGAGGGGATCCGGATCGAGCCGCCGCCGTCGCTGCCCTCAGCGATCGGGCACATCGCGGAGGCGATCGCGCAAGCCGCGCCGCCGCTCGAGCCGCCGGCGGTGCGCGTGCGATCCCACGGATTAAGCGTGGTCGGGCAGAACCCGCCTTCGGTGGTGGCGCGCGCGCCGAACTCGGGCGTGCTGGTCTTGCCGAGCATGATTCCGCCCGCGCGCCGGATCCGCGTGACGAACTCCGCGTCGACCGGCGGGACGAAGTTAGCATAGGCGCGCGAGCCCAGCGTGGTGCGGATGTCTTTCGTCCAGGTGAGATCCTTGATCGCGTAAGGCACGCCGTACAGCGGCATCGCGGCGGCCTCGGCGGGAGGGATTTTCTCGACGCGGGCTGCATCCTCCAGCGCGCGATCGGCGGTGACGGTCACGAACGCGCCGAGCGCCGGGTTAAGCTGCTCGATGCGGCGCAGAAAAAATTCCGCCGCCTCGCGCGGGCGCAGGTCTTTCTTGAGGATCAGCTCGCGGAGCTGCCAGGCGCCGAGGTACGGATCGATCATCATAAGTCGTTATCCCTAGCCGGCGAGACGCCGGCACTACTTCAGAAGCTCGCCTCGTTAGAGCCTCAGCGCCGTTGGCGTTCGGCCAGCGCCTCGGCCATCTCGCCGATCACCTTCTTCACTGACGGCCGCGTCTGGACCTGTGTCCACCAACGCGCGATCTTCGGACGGCCTTCTGCAACGGGCTTCGCGCCGAGGATCGGCAACAGGCTGGTGAAGAAAAACATCGTCGGCGCAAGCGCGCAATCAGCGAGCGTGAAATCGGGGCCGGCGGCGAAGCCGCCGTCGGAGAGCATCTTTTCAAGCTGATCGAGCCGCGTAGTGATCTCGGTGAGTTTTTCGTCGACCAGTTTGGCGTCGCGAGTCTTCGGGTCGAGCTGGCCGAACAGCGCGCGGCCCGGCGGCTCCAGATAGAGATCGTGAAAGCGGCCGAAGGTTCGCACGCGGGCGCGCGCCTCGGGGCTTTTGGGCATCAGCGGCGGCGTGGGAAACTTCTCTTCGAGGTACTCGTTGATTATTTCCGATTCGCCGAGAATCATGCCGTCGCCGTCGAGCGCCGGCGTTTTGCCGAGCGGATAGATCCGCAGGTACTCGGGCGATTTAAGGTCGCCACCCGGAATCGGCACGATTTCGACCGGGCAGCCCTTTTCGTAAATCGCAATCCGGCACTTGGACGCGAAGTTCGAGAGATTAAGGTTGTAGAGCTTCATCGTTACTCGCTCCTTTGCAATGCGGCTGATAAGACGTTTTCCACGTTCACACGTTCTTTCTCGAACCAGAACTCAGGCGTATGCACGCCGATCAATAACCGTCGACGTCGACGATAGCTTGGGCAAAGGCCTGCGGGGCTTCTTGAGGCACATTGTGACCGATGCCCTTGAAGATGCGGTGCGAATATTTGCCGGAGAAGTGCTTGGCATAGGATGTTCCGTCCGCGGCCGCACCGTCGAAATCACTGGCAATGGTGATTGCGGGCACATCGATAACGGGAGCTTCGAAAAGTTTCTGTTCCAGATCGTCGTATCGTGGCTCGCCTTTAGCCAGGCTCAGCCGCCAGCGGTAATTGTGGATGACGATGCTGACGTGATCCGGATTGTTGAAGGACGCTGCGGTGCGATCGAAGGTAGCATCATCGAAATCCCATTTCGGCGAGACGTTTTTCCAGATGAGCTTGTTAAAGTCGTACCGGTTTTCGCTGTAGCCGAGCTTGCCGCGTTCTGTGGCAAAATAATACTGGTACCACCATCCCCATTCAGCCCTTGGCGGCAGCGGCAGCAGGTTCGCCTTAAGACTGGTAATCAGATAACCGCTCACGGAGACGAGCGCCTTGCAGCGTTCAGGCCAGAGCGCCGCCATGATGTCGGCCGTCCGCGCTCCCCAATCAAAACCTGCGAGAATTGCCTGCTTGATCTTGAGAGCATCCATAAGAGCGATGATATCGAGAGCAACTACCGATTGCTGGCCATTGCGGAACGTTTCACTTGAAAGAAAGCGCGTCGTACCATAGCCGCGCAGATACGGGACGATCACCCGGTAGCCCGCCGCTGCCAACAAAGGGGCGACATCGACATAGCTGTGAATGTCGTACGGCCAGCCGTGCAGAAGAATTACCACAGGACCACCACTCGGACCGGCTTCGGCATAGCCAATGTTCAGAACCCCAGCATCGATCTGCTTGAGAGGGCCAAACGATGTGTTGGTCCCCGGCTTAATCGGGGGCAGATCTGCCGGACTTACCTTGCTGGATTGCGCGTCCGCAGAACCGAACATGCCGAGCTGGGTGGCGGCAATAGCCACGGCCGCAGTGCTTAGGAAGCGGCGGCGATCATGGTTGATTGCTTCGGACATTTTGATCGTACTCATGCTGGTATCTCCTTTGTCCGAGGGTTGTGAAACTTTGTCTCTTACCAGCTAGGGTTTTCGACACGCTTGAAATGCGCGAGGCGAGCCGCGCTCAGCGGCCGCCTTCGGTCTGGCGGAAGAGGTAGAGCAGCGACTCGGAGAATTCGGAAGGATGTTCGAGCGCCGGATCGTGCCCCGAGGTCTTGAAGATCACGGTCGCGGATCCGGGCAGCATCGAATGCAGCGCCTCGGCGTGCGCGGCCGGCACGATCGGATCCTTGCCGCCCCACATGATGACAGTCAGCGTGTTGAAAATCTGGTCGAGCTTCGAACGGATGTGGCCCTCGTCCTTCGCGACCGAATCCAGCATCGACGACTGCGCGGGCAGATCATCGGCGAGCGCGGCCATCATCCGGTCGTACATGAAGTCGGGCATCGGCGGCAGGCCGAAGAATGCGGCATCGACGATGCTGCGCGCCTGCTCGGGGGTGGTAGGCAGCAGATCGTGGCGCATCCGCGCCGCCGCGCCCGCGCCGATCATCCCGCCCGAGACCAGAATCAGCCGCTCCACTTTGTCGGGATTATCGACCGCATAGTAGAGCGCGACGTCGGCCCCGAGGTCTTCGCCGACCAAGTTGATCTTGTCGAGCTTGAGATTGTCGATCAGGTTGCCGATCGCGGCGGCCTGGTAGGCGATCGTGTAATCGATCTGCTTATGCTCGGAAGACGCGAAGCCGGGCAGATTCGGCGCGACGACCTTGTAATGTCCCTCGGCGAGCGGCGCGATCACGCCGCGCCATTCGAGCGCCGCGTTCGGTCCGAGCCCGTGAATCATCACGACCGGTTCCTGGTCGGGGAAGCCGCCCGTGACGTAGTACGTGATCAGCCCGTCGTTGAGCGCCATCTCGTTGCGCGCTACGCCGGACCATCCCAGGCGCGTTTCCTGCGCGAAGCGCAGCACGCCGATCGGCCGCAGATAAAACGCCGCGCCGAGCACGCCGAGCGCCACCGCGCAGATCGGCCCGGCGATCCGAATCCAGGTGCCGCGGCGCGGACTCTCGTCGCTGAGCGCCGCGCGGAGCTTGATTTCAGATTCGCTGGTGGCCGGCATCGGAGCGCCGCGAGCTGCCGATCAGTGTACTGCCGGCGAAGGCGCCGATCCGGCCGGGTTTGCGGCTGCCGCGGGAGCTGCAGGCGGCGCGGCCCCGGACGCGGCTACCGAAGACGCGGCGGGCGCCGGCTTGGGCGAACCGTGCGCAGTGGCGTGATGAGTCACTTTCCTGCGGCGGGCGTGACGGGCCGCCTCGACCCGCTCTTCGGACCGGCGCTCCATTCGGTCGGCGACCGCGTTAATCTCCCGGGTCGCATCCTCGACCGATTTTTCCGCGCGCTCGGAGGCGTCGGCGGCCGCCTGCGACGCTTCGAGGGCCTTGGCCGCCGCTTCCTCGGCGCGCGAAGCGGATTCCTGCGCGCGCTCCGCAGATGCTTCCGCCTGATCGGCCTGCTGCGTGTTCTGCGCGCATCCTGCGAGCGCCAGCGCGATTGCGATCGCCGCGCCGATCGAAATGAGCTTGCGCCGCCGGGTTGCATTCGGACTTTGACGACCGATCAAAATCATAATCGCGATGACTGCCTCCGAAAATTGAGATCGGCACCGGCGCACTCAGCGCGGTGCGAACGCCTCGACCGTGCGATGGTCCGGCAGCGGCACGCCGTCGGCGCGTATCGGCAAGATACAAACGTGAGTCGCGCCGGCCTTGAGATGGGCGTCGATCCGGTCGCGGATTTTGTCCTCGGTACCCCACGCGACGATCGCGTCGACCAGCCGATCGCTGCAGCCGTCGGCGAAATCGGCGTCGGCCCAGCCCAGCGCTTTCAGATTGTTGGTGTAGTTAGGCAGGCGCGGGACGTAGGTTTTCATATACTCGCGCGCGGCCTTGCGCGCTTTGGCGGCGTCGGTCTCGAAGATCACCGCCTGCGCGGCGCAAATCCAGGGCGCGGGACCGATCGCGGCGCGCGCCTTGGCGGTATGCTCGGGCGGCACGAAATACGTGTGCGTGCCTTGCGCCTCGGTGGCCGCGAGCGCGAGCATCTTCGGATGCAGCGCGGCCAGCAGCAGTGGCGCGTCCTCTTTCGGTGACGATGCCATGTAGAGCGCGGACTTCATTTTCGCGAGATACTCGCGCATGTAGCTGTACGGCTTGTCGTGGCTATGACCGCGAAGGTTCTCGACCAGCGGTCGATGGCTTACGCCGATGCCGAGAATGAAGCGCCCGCCCGACAACTCGGCGACGGTCTTCGACGCGGCCACCATCGTCATCGGATCACGCGCGTAGATATTGGCGATGCCGGTTGCCATCGTGAGCCGCTCGGTGCGACTCAGCAGGTAGGCGCTATGCGCGAACGGCTCGCGGCCCACCGCTTCGGGAATCCAGAGCACGCGGTAGCCCAACCGCTCGACCTTGCGCGCGAACTCGGCGCTGTCCGCCGCGTTCATCGCGTCGAGGAAATACCACACTCCAATCTTGCCGATTTCCATCGTCTCTTAAGTAGTCGGCTCGACGGCCGAGAACAAGTCGCAGTGGTACTTCGCGGCGAGGAGGCGTGTCAACGAAAGAAGGAGGAGATGTCGCGACGACCGTGCAGGACGCGCGCAACTTCGATCCCAGCAGCGCTCTCGCGGTAGAAGATGACGTAGGTGCCGACCACGAAACTGCGAACCGCGCGGTCGAGTTCGGGACGGAGCCGGCCAGCCTTCGGTTGAGCCGCCAGCATCCCGCACCTGCGATAGATTCGCTTAATGAGCCGGTCCGCGGCGGCGAGATCATCCTGCGCTATGAAGAGCCAGATCTCCGTGATATCGGTTTCGGCAAGTTCGGAAAGGAGAACCTCTTTCACCGCGAGCGAGTCTTACCAGCGGCAAGGCGTCTACGGCCCTTGGTTCTTATGCGTTCCAGAGCGGTCTGGTCGAAAGGTCGGCCGTGTCCTCCATCGAGTTGGTCGATTCCGCGCCGTACCTCACGGCGCAATTCGTTGACCTGGTCACGCTCGCAAAGGAGTCTGAGCGCTTCGCGAATTACCTCGCTCGCCGAAGCGTAACGCCCCGACGCAAGTTGGTCGCCGACCAGCTTCTCCAGTTCCTGATTTAGGGAAACGTTCACAGAGCGGCCTCTCAATCAAATTGCCTGAAAATACCAATAGCAGAACATGACAATCCCGGATATCGGGCGGTTTGGGTCCGACCGACTTGCCATCTTGCCCGCATCGCATCCGCCGCACGCGCGGGTTTTCAAGCGCGGCGCGACGCGATACATATGGGGCTCGAAATCATCGTAACGGAGATCGGGACAAATGAAATTCGGGTTGATGTTCGCCAATGCGGGTCCGTTCGGGATGCCCGCGATGCTCTCCCATCTGTCGAAGACTGCCGAGCAGTGCGGCTTCGAGTCGATCTGGACGGTCGAGCACGTGGTCATCCCCAAGGGCTTCAAGAGCCAGTACCCGTACTCGCGCGACGGCAAGCTGCCCGGCGGCGAGGACGTGCCGATTCCGGATCCGATCGTGCCGCTGGCGTTCGCCGCCGCGGTCACGAGCAAGCTCAAGCTGGGCACCGGCGTGGTGATCCTGCCGCAGCGGCATCCGCTGTACCTGGCCAAGGAGATGGCGACGCTCGATCAGCTCTCGCAGGGGCGCGCGCTGCTCGGGATCGGCAGTGGCTGGCTCGAAGAGGAGTTCCAGTCGCTCGGGCTGGACTTCCATTCGCGCGGCGCCCGCACCGATGAGGCGATCCAGGCGCTACGCGTGCTGTGGCGCGAGAACGAATCGAGCTTCCACGGCAAGCACTTCAACTTCGGGCCGGTGAAGAGCTATCCCAAGCCGGTGCAGAGCGGCGGCGTGCCGATCCATGTCGGCGGCCATTCGCCGGCGGCTGCGCGCCGCGCGGGACGCTACGGCGACGGCTTTTTCCCGGCGAGCGGCGATGCCGCGAAGCTCCGGGAGCTGTTCGCGATCGTGAAGGAAGAGGCGGGCAAGCGCGGGCGGAAGTTCGAGGAGATTGAGCTGTCATGCACCGGCGTCGCGCAGCCCGACTTCGTCAAGACGATGGGCGACCTGGGCGTGAAGCGGGTGGTGATGGCGCCGCCGGCCTTCGATGCCGAGGGCCTCACGCGCGGGCTGGAGAAGATCGCCAACGACGTGATCAGTAAGTCGAGCTGATCAGGAGGAATGACGATGATTAAGCCGCGCGCGTTCAGTCACGCCGGGCTCCGCATCGGCAATCTCGAAAAGTCCCGGCACTTTTACGAAAACGTCCTGAACCTGAAAGCCATCCCGCGGCCCGACTTCGGCTTCGGCGGCGCGTGGTATGGGCTGGGCAACAATGCAATTCATCTGATCTGCAGCGAAAATCACGGCCGCAAGATCGATCCGCTGGGACCCCATCTGGCGATCGAGGTCGAGGACTTCGACGCGACCAAGGCGGCGCTGCGGGAATCGGGAATCGAGTTCCTGGAAGGACCGGCGATGGGGATCGGCCGCCAGCTCTGGATCCTCGATCCCGACGGCAACACAATCGAGCTCCGCACCGAGGGGTAGCGACGGCATCGCTACGCTCCCGGCTTACCGCTGCGATGATCCCGCCGGCAGCCGCAGTCCTGTTGGCCGTGCTGCTCGGCGCCAGCCTTGCGGCCGCGCAGGTTCCATCCTTCTACCTTCCCAGCGCGGCCAATTCACGAATCGTATCGGTTGCGCCGAGCGGCAACGCCGAAGCGGCGGTCGTCGTGCTTACCGAAGGCGTGGCGATTAAGGAAACCGGGCCGAAAGAGACCGTCGATCGCTTCGGCGAGGTTTATGCGTTCTCACCCTCGTTCATCGCGGTGCACCGCGACCAGCCGACCGAAATCAGTTTCTGGAATCTCCAGCCCGACGACGATCACGACCTGATGCTGGTCGATCCGGAGTTCAACGTTCTGATGTTCGTCGATCTGCCCCCGCTGGGGAAGACTTCGTACGTCTTCACGTTTCACCGGGAGGGTCTGTTTCCGTTCTACTGCACGATGCATCAGCCGGCGATGAGCGGTCAGATCCTGGTCCTGCCGCCGATGAAACCACGTTAGCGCGGCCGGCGCGCTTTTTACTCTCCCGTAGCTGGTTACGCCTTCGCGCTTGGCCGCGATGACACGGCCTGATACCAGCGCGTGAGATTCGTCTGCTCGGGCGTGATCCGGATCTTGCTCGGACGGCCGAAGTCGATTCCGACCATCGTAGTGATATCGGCGATCGTGTAGCGATCACCCGCGATAAACTCGCGAGTCGCCAGCTCCTTGTCGAGCCATTCCATCCGCTTGAGTGCCGCCTCCCTGGAGATCTGGCCCCATTCGGGGACCTGCGGGATGCGCCCCTTAAAGAAGTCGTTGGTGTTGCGGAAGGCTTGCGCGATCAGCATGAACAGGTCGATCTCCATCCGCCGGTTCCACATCTCGATAACGGCACGCTCTTTTTGATTCGTGCCCATCAGCGGCGGATCGGGCTGCTGCTCCTCGAAGTAGCGGCAGATCGCAACCGACTCGGCGAGATAGGTACCGTCGTCGAGCTCGAGCACCGGCAGCGTGCCCATCGGATTCTTCGCCAGGAAGTCGGGCTTGCGATTCTCGACGGTTCCGATATTGACCTGCTCGAAGGGAACCTGCATTCCCTTCTCGGCAAGAAAGATGCGCACGCGGCGCGGATTGGGGGCCATCGTGTAATCGTAGAGTTTCATAATCGCGGCCTCCTCGTGCAGAGCGTTACGAGAGGAAATCAGTCACCGCCTTCACGAACGCGTCTTGCTGCTCGTACATCAGCATGTGCCCGGCTTCCTTGATCATGTGCACGCGTGAGCCCTTGATATGGCTTAAGAACTCCTTGGCGTAGACCGGCGGAATCAGGCGATCCGATTCGCCCCACAGGATCAGGGTCGGCGCGCTGATCCGGTACGCGCGCTTCTTGAGCCCGCGATCGGGAATCGGCCACAGGAACTTGCTCGCGGTCGCCAGGCGCTTGACCCGCTCGACGTACATCGTCTCGAGCACCGAGAAGTCCGTGGGGATCGTGGTCATCAGCTTGGCCAGCGGCGAGTTGGTATCGTGGAACATCAGCGGCCCGATCTCGTCGAGCTGCGCTGCGAAGAAGTCGGGAATCGGGTGCTGATCGAGCCAGAAGCCGGCCGGCGCCGCGAGCACCAGCTTCTTGACCCGATGCGGATCGAAGGCGGCCAGCTCGGCCGCCATCATCCCGCCCATCGAATGGCCCACGATATGGGCCGAGGGTATTCCCATCGAGTCCATCAGCTCGTTGAGGATCAGCACCGCGTCGAAAATATCGTCGATATGCTCGCTACCGGTCGAGGCGCCGTAGCCTGGAAAGTGCGGCGCGACGACCTTGAACTTGCGGCCGAGGTCTTCCAGGAACCCATCGAAGCCGGTGAAGCCGCCGGCGCCGTGGAGAAACAGCAGCGGCTCGCCGCTGCCGAAGACCTGTGCCTCGAGCGAGAATTTTCCGTCGCGAAGGTCGTGTGTGATCATCATTTGGATGTGCGCGCCTCCGCCGCAGTTGCCGCCGCCGTGGCGGCGCCGTTGGCCTTGCCGTTGCCGAGTGTCAGCGGCGCCGGCAGGACGCGCTCGTTATCCGGAAGCCGCTTGGGCGACCACTTGTCTTCGTAGTCGCTCCACAGATCGCGCAGATGCGGCATCACTTCGCGCGCGAACAGCTCGGTCGACTTGTGCACCAGCTCCGGCGGCATCGAGCCGAGTTGCAGCAGCACCATCAGATGGCCGCAGCGCAGTTGTTGCATCGCCTCGCGCAGCCGCTCGCGCACAGTCTTGGGCGAGCCCGCGATCACGTAGCCCTCGTTCAGGAAGTCCTTCCACTTAAGCCCTTCGCGCACCAGCGCGGCCTGCCGGCCGACCTGGGCCAGCATTCCGGCTTTGATGGTCTTGACGGTGCGATAGCCGGGCGCGTCGGCGAAGCCGGTATAGACGTGCAGGCAGCGGTTGTAGAAGTAGTCCATGTGCGCGGCGTAGTCGCGCTCGGCCTGCTCGTCGGTTTCGGCGACCACGACCACCTGGACAAATCCCATGCTGTAGGGATTGAGCGCCTTGCCCTTCTTCGCCATCACGTCCCAATAGCCGTCGGCGACCTTCTTGCCCTGGATATAGCCGAAGAACGACAGGAAGCTGTACTGGTAATCATAGTCGGCGCAGAAGTCCCAGGTTTCGAGCGAGCCGCCGCCGGGAATCCAGATCGGCGGATGGGGCTGCTGGATGGGCTTGGGCCACAGGTTCACGTAGCGCAGCTTGGTGTACTTGCCGTTGAAGGCGAACGACTCCTCCTCCTTCCACGCCTTAAGGATCAGATCATGCGCCTCGTAGTAGCGGGGGCGGATTTCGGCCGGAATCACGCCGTAGCAGAAGTTGGTGTCCATCGAGGTGCCGACCGGAAAGCCGGCGACCAGGCGCCCGCCGCTCATCACGTCGAGCATCGCGAACTCCTCTGCCACCCGGATCGGCGGATTGTAGAGCGCGATCGAGTTGCCCAGCACGACGATATTGGCGTTGCGGGTGCGCCGCGTCAGCGCCGCCGCCATCAGGTTGGGCGAGGGCATCATCCCGTAGGCGTTCTGATGATGCTCGTTGATGCCGATGCCGTCGAAGCCCATCCGGTCGGCGAATTCGAGCTGATCGAGGTAATCGTTGTAGAGCTTGTGCCCGAGCTTGGGATCATAAAGGTTGCGCGGGATATCGACCCACACGCTGCGATACTTCTCCCTGAAGTCGTCGGGCAGGAACCGATAAGGCATCAGATGAAACCAGGTGAATTTCATACGCTTACTCCTTGATCTGCGCCGCGCTCGATTGGATCGTGCTTAGCGCAGCCGTCTGCTCCCGCTGGCGGCCTCTCGTATCCTTAGTTGCCCGGCGCGAGGCGCGGGCCTTGCCATTTCGTATCTGAGTTCCGTTGTGCGCGCCGTTGCGCACGCTCGCGACGCCGGCCGCGGCAAGCTGAAAGTCGAAAGCCGCGTCGACGAAGCTGTCGGGACTTAGTCCCGTCACTTCCAGGAATGCGTCGGCGTCGCCGGTGAGCAGAAACGCGCCGTTGAGACTGGCCCACAGAATCGCGGCGGTCTGCGCGCGTCCCTGCGTGCGCTTGACCGGCCCCTGATCGTAGACGCGGCCGACCGAGCTTTCCCACAGGCCGAAGACCTCGCGGCTGAGCGCCATCAGCCTCTTGAAGTGATCGATCTCGGCTTTGCGCCGGAGCTGTTTCAGGAGTTGGCTTTGCGAAACCGAAAGCTGGGTCAGGAACAGGCCGCGCGATTCGCGCAGGTAGCCGAGGTAAGCGGCCGTCATCGCGCGCAGCTCGGCGAGCGGTTCGAGCGCGCGCGCCTTGATTTCGAGGTAGCGGGCACGGAGTCCGCCGACGCGCTCGGTGATCAGGCTTAGGTACAGATCGTCGCGCGAGACGAAATAAAGATAGATGGTGCCAACGGCGACCTCGGCCGCGCGCGCGACCATGTCGATCGTGGCGCCTTCGAGTCCATGCGCGGCGAAGACTTTCGCGGCGGCGACCAGAATCGCGTCGCGTCGCGCCGATCGTTCACGCTGATGCCGTTCGCGGATACTCATCGGATACGACTGAATCTCAGATTCAGTTTCTGAATTTGAATTCATAACGCCGATCGTGGGCGGATGTCAAACGCCTATCGGGGTCAGGAGTTAATGCGGATTCAGCCATTGACTCGGATGCTCGTGCGCGTAGTTGTGGAGTGGCGATGGACAGTTACGGGCGCAAACTTTTCGCGATTGCGGCGGCCTTCAACTTCGTGGTGGCAGCGACGCTGCTCTTTCTGAGCGGCGGGTTGTTTCCGCTGCTCGGGCTGGACCCGGTGGCGGGCGCGAATCTGACGTTGCCGTATGTCGTCGGCGGCGCTGATTGCGAGTTACGGCTATGCGTATGCGTGCATCGCCTACGATGCGCGCAAGTATCGCGTTTATATTCCGCTCGGCGTCATTGGGAAGCTGATGGCGTTCGCCGTGGTGGGCTGGTTGTGGAGGTCCGGTGACGTATCGTGGCGGCTGCCGGGCTTCGCGAGCGGCGACTTGATCTTTGCGATTCTGTTCCTCGACTACCTGCGCCGGACTCGCGGCGCGTAACGCGCGGAAAAGAGAATCGCTCCGCGTAGATCCTTCGGCTTCGCTGCGCTCACCTCAGGATGACGGAAGAAAGGCCTCGCTGTGGCGATAGAACCGGATAAGCGGAGCGCAATCGTGCGGTCGCCGATCGTGATTAGTGCCTACGCGCCGCGATGGCCGGGGGAATTCGAGCAGCTCGGCGCGACGCTTCGGAGGGCGCTCGGCGGCTTGGCGCTTCGAATCGATCACATCGGATCGACCGCGGTGCCGGGTCTTGCGGCGAAGGACATTATCGATATCCAGGTCACGGTGAAGTGCCTCCTGCCGGCGGCTCCGATCGCGGATGCGCTTGCCTCGGTGGGTTACACGATCCGACCGGATATCGTGCGGGACCATCAGCCGCCGGGCGATTCGCGCGCGGCCGACGAATGGGCCAAGCTCTACTTCGCGCCGCCTGCGGGTCAGCGTCCCACCCATCTGCACGTGCGCGCTGAGGGCCGCGCCAACCAGCGCTATCCGCTGTTGTTTCGGGACTACCTGCGCTCATGCGCCCAGGCCACGGCGGCTTATGCCGAAGTCAAGCGCCAACTCGCGCGCCGTTTTGCCCACGATATCGAGGCGTACTACGACCTCAAGGATCCGGTGTGCGATATCATCATCGCCGCGGCGGAGTCATGGGCGCACGAGATCGGATGGAATCCGGGCGCGTCCGACGCGTGACTCGGCAAACCACCATCGCTTCGCGTTGATTCCTTCGGCTTCGCTGCGCTCACCTCAGGATGACATAAGTGGAGCGCTTCCTCTTTGCGTCATTCTGAGCCGAGGCCCTCCGAAGGCGAAGAACCTACGCGGAGCGATTTGCCCGGCTCCGTAGTTAGGCAAAGGTCTCTCACGAGAACCAGAGGAGAGGATCAAGGAAAGCAGCCGGGTTTCAAGTTGGGTGTTGAGGGCTATCCACTTTGGTCGTTGGCTACTTCTCTGAAAACCTTCCAGCAAGACATTCTCTGTCGGACCCTCACCCACACCCTCTCCCATACTATGGGAGAGGGCTCAGACATCTTCTACGCGGTTCCAGTCCAGGTCTAGAGGCGGCCGGATGCGTGCAGGACGTAGAGGGCGTCGGCGGTGATCCACTCGTTGATCCGGCGCGGTCCGAGGCCGCCCCAGTCTACCGGGGACGTTGAGCCGAAGCGGTTGCTGGTATCCATGTTCGAGGAGACTTTGTAGAAGCGGCCTTGCGCGGGCCATCCGCCGGCCGGCAGCTCTTTGCGCTCGAGCAGATCGAGCGCGTCGGCGCAGCGGGGATCTTTGATGAGTCCCATTTCCGCCATCGCTACGAGTCCGCCCAGCAAGTCGTAGTGCCAATAGCGCGGATACTTCGGCCGTATCCAATGCGGAGAAATCACCTTCCCGTCGGTGCGGCTTTTGAACAGGCGGCGGCATAGAAAGATTTCGGACGCCTTCAGGGCGGCCTGGCGAGCCGCGTCGTCGCCGCGTAGTTCCGCGTGAGCCGCAAGGCCCACCATCGGCAGGAGCGATTCGTTGAACGATGAAATATGGGCGGAGGGTCTCCGGTCGCAATTCCATCCGCCGTCCGGCCATTGCCAATGCAGCAGGCGTTCGGCGAGGCCGTCGCTGCGCTGGTCCGCGAGGCCGAGCCGGGTGATGGAGTAGAGGGCGTTGCCCTGCTGCGAGGCGCAGCGGCGGTAGCGGCCCTGAATTATCGGCACGCCTTCGGCGCTGCGGTGTTTGGGCACGCTGCGGGTGGATTCGAACTCCAGGTAGAAGGCGCGGCTCAGCCAGGTATCGAGGATCTGCTCGCGCATCGGGAGCAGGGACTTATCGCCGGCGGGATAGCCAATCTCGGCGAGCATCGCGAGCGTCCAGTGCGCGCCGCGCCAAGTGGCGTAGACATGCGCTTCACGAACGAACCGCTGCATTCCGGCCGGCAAGCAAGGCCTTCGCGCGCGGAGAGTTGCGGATTTCTTCCTGGAGGTCGCGGATTTTCCGCGAATGAGGATCTTCGCCGAGGACGCGAACCATCACTTTCCAGCGAATCGAGGGCTCGTCGCTGTGGAGGAGGGTGTCGATTAGGGGAGTTCGGTTGCGTTTCATGACGGCGTCCTGATTCGTTCATGTCCGCGCATGTAGGGCCGCGGGCACTTCCGGAATCGTGCGCTGCCGCGCTCAAGTTGACAATTTCTTGTCGATGCCGGGCGTGTTCCAGCGGTGCTCGGCGGGACTCGCCGGGCGCATGAGGCGCCCCGAATCAATCTCGTCAGGTCGACCCCGGTCCCGGCGGGACATCATCAACGTCCGGATTACCGTGAAGTGGAAGGCTAACCTGCGGTGCCTCGCGTACTAATCAACGCTCGACGCAGCATCGCATTTCGGCAAAACACAGGCGTAAATACGTTAAAGCTATTTCGGGGCCTTTCCTCAAAGCCGATTCGGTACCCTCGCCCCGCTGTTTTCTTCCAAGTTCGCTTCGAGTGAGAAAATGACCTAAAAACGGCCACTTGGAAAGCTGTCGATAATTTTTAGCGTTCTAATGACGCGCTGGAACCCCATCTTCGAAGTCAAATTTAACCAGAAAACGCTGTATAGAGCCTCTAATGCCCGAGATTTTTCCGTCCCTCCGAGCCGACAATTGCGCGGTTGAGTTTTGCTTGCGAATCAAATTATTTTGTACACATAATCTCGAAGAAATGGAGGAACAAAAGTCCGGTAAATTACCGTACGGAGAGCAGTGCATTCTGCTGTCCGAAAAAAAGAACAGGAAGGTGCAACATGGAGTCTAACCGTGGAGCCGAGACTAATGGTGGAGTGGCAACGTCGCGCGACCGTCGGGCGAAGTTTGTCCAGTTGGCGGAAAGTCGTACCCAAAACGCGATGCGCGCGATCCGCGTGATCGGCAAGCTCGCGAACAAATCTCATTACCAGTACGGCGAAGCGGACGTTACAAAGATCGTCACCGCGCTCAAGAAGGAAATAGAGGCTCTCCGCGTCCGGCTGTCGGACAAGGGCCGAAGAAACGAGGTCGACTTCAAGCTTTAAGGGAGGGATTTGACAAGTGAACGCCTCAGAGGCAAAAGAACTCTGCTTGCGCCTGATGCGCGCCGACAGCGAGCGCGAAGTTACCGGCCCTTTGAAGCAGGCTGGCTTCTGGGACGATCCAACTTGCTGGCGCGATCTAGGAGATGAACCCGAAAACTATTCAACGGTCGGCAACCAAGCAAGGCGCTCCGAACACGCGCTCGTCGAGAAGTTGATCAACGCAATTGATGAGATGCTTATCGCAGCTTGCCGTGAACGCGGGATAGATCCAGAGAGCGATCTGGCGCCCCGGTCGATGGTGGCCGCGCGTGACGAGTTTTTTGGGGCGCAGCTTAAAGATTTGGAGGCTCTTTCGCGTTCGATCACCGTGGCCGCGACCGGGTCTCGGGCTCCGGGAAAGCCATGTATTAGCATTGCGGATAGCGGCGCGGGCCAAACGCCCTCGTCGATGCCTTCAACAATTCTCTCGATAATGAAGGGAAGCAAGAAGCGGATTCCGTTTGTTCAGGGGAAGTTCCACATGGGCGGCACGGGTGTGCTCGAATTTTGTGGTGACGAGCATAACGTGCAGCTCGTTGTCTCGAAGCGAAAGCCCACTTTGGTTCCCTCCCACGCTGACGACAGCGAGGGCGACTGGAGCTTCACAATCGTTCGTCGCGAAGACCCGGAACGGGGTTCCAAGAGCAGCCGCTTCACTTTCCTCGCGCCTGACGCTCCTGGCCTTGATGGCAAGCGAGGTCTGCTTCACTTCGGCGCAATTTCACTCCCTATATTTCCGGAGAAGAACCGGCCGTATGCTCGGAGCAGCGAGTGGGGCACGTTCTTTAAGCTGTACGAATATGATGTTCGGGCGAAGACCAACATGATGCTTGCCGACGGCTTGATGACGCGGGTGCGGCTTCTGCTTCCAGAACCCGCATTGCCGATCCGGTTTCACGAGTGTCGCGACTTTAGAGGAGATCCAGAACGCAGCTTCGACACTACGGCCGTCGGTGTGATCGCGACCCTCGATGCCGATTATCGCGATCCGAAGCGAGGCAACGTCGCGTGGTTTGATACGTTTGACCTAGACGTGGGGGGTGAAAGGTTTGCCTGTAGGATGTACCTTTTCAAGAACAAGGACGCAGCCGATGCTTATCGGCGAGACGAGGGTGTCATTTTTTCCTACAACGGCCAGAGCCACGCTGTTTTTAGCAAAGATTTCTTCAGACGGGCCAAGGTGAAGCAGGACTACCTATGGCACTCGATGCTTCTGTTTGTTGATTGCAGCGCAATCAGTTATCGGGCTCACGAAAAACTCTTCATGCCCAACCGAACGGACTTGCGCGACAGTGAACTCAAGCGTGCTCTCGAGGAGGATTTGCAGGATTACGTCAGGACTCATCAGAAGCTCAAAGCTATTGCGAACGAGCGACGTGCCCAAGAGCGCGCTGCTCAGCCCGAGGTGTCTGAAACATTCAAGACATTCTGCCAGGAGATGGTTAACAAGCACCCATTGCTCGCGAGGGTATTCGGACCCGGTTTCCGCATCCGAAATCCGCACAAGCCGGTATCAGTGAGCCAGGAAGAGAAAAAGTGGAAAGGAAAGCGCTTCCCCACGAGGTTCCATTTCAGAGGGCACGCTGCGGGCTTCGAGCTTCTGCGTGACGCCAATGTCAATTCCCAGGTTCAAATTCACTGGAAACGGATGCTGAGGACGAATACTTTCAGCGCGACGAGCAGCGCGGTACCTTTGCCCTTTACGAAGCTACGGAGGGGAAACGTGTCGAGGCGAAGAATTGGAAATCGCCGAATTTGTTTCGCGGTGTCGCGAAATTCTCGCTTGCTATGCCTCCGAGCGCAATCGTTGGCTCTACGGCAACCTACGAGGCGGAAATCAGTGATCCCAGTCGCATAGAGCCGTTCCGCAATCGGTTCCAGCTAACGGTACGACCTGAAAGGGCTGAACCCTAAGTCTCCCGAAGCGAGACCCCAACCGCAAGCGCGGACCCGCAAATAACAAGCCGGGCAAGGATCGCCAGGACGACTCGGGTCTGGACATTGCCGATCCTGTCGAGATCCGCGAGGGGGCCTGGTCGAGTCAGGATTACGCCGTTTACTAGATTTACGGCCCTGGTGATCAAGGCGCCCCCAGGCGCCGCCCGACACACGCGAAAACGAGGGAATAGTCTCGTATGACTACTCTGTAAATATGGATAATATCTATCTACAGACCGCGCAAAAGGAAGACCCCAAGCGATCAGCATTGTATCGGTCGCAGTTCAAGCTTGGCATGACACTCATCGCGTTGGCTCTCATCCAATTTGATCTGGGCGACAAGCGGCGCCAATCAAGGCACCGATCAAGATGACAGTCCCGCTCAAGTTTACATCAGGACCGCGTGCGCGATGTTACGAGTGCTTTGGCCCCGTTTATTCTGCCGCTTCGTGGATGTCCTTGCTTCTATGGATGGCGAAGAGGTAGAAGCGCTAACGGCGGTCGCGGGGAGGCATAAAGGGGGCTTTGCAGTCTAGGTTCCTAGGCGCGCCGAAGGAACAGCACCACTTCCTGGCTGGCAGGCGTCTTTCCTAGTTGGCCTGCATGCCATTTGCGATTTGGCACTGGCCGCCAGAGGCAACCATCTCGTTGGCTAGCTAATACTGGCAAGCACACTCTTCAAAGCCTGCAATTGTGTTGGCTTCGAGGTATCGTGGCAGCTGCCAGTTCGGTTCGGAAAAGGCAACGACCTGCACGATGGTGGTATTTTTTCGCGCATGCACGCTAGAGAATTGAATGCGGCTTGTAGCTGGTCAAAGTAGCTTCGCTGATTTGCGGCCTTGCGATCGCCCATTGAGTAGAAGGCGGCTCCTGAACCGTCTAGCTGGCCCGCAATCCAGAAGGGTGCGGGCGTTTCCTTGCGACCATCGACTTGCCAGCGATGATAGAGGACATAAATGCCGGGATAAGGTGGCGAGTGAGGATCGAGCCTCGGCTTCGCTGCGATGTGTCTGTCAAGATCGACAGCAGATGCGGCCCTTTGCAAGCAGCAGACGGTCGGCAGACTCTCCGGGGGGATCGTTTCCCACTGCTTCTCGCAGCTCGCGAGCGCCAATGATCATTTTGTTGGCAAATCGAGTGAGTGCGTGGCGAAACTCCTCAACGCTGGGGAGGCGTTTGCGACCGTCGAGGGCCCACTGTGCGGTCTTAAGGACCACACAACGCGCGAAGGCTTCCAAATTCGGGCGCGTCGAGCTTGATGGCGGTCGCCAGTGATTGCTCAATCGCCTTGCGAAGACGCCAAGTCACCCTATTTTCGAGATGACGATAGTAGCCATTTTCTGCGTACTCGTCGAAGTGGGGGCTCGGGCGATGGATATTGACGCACGAACAGAGATGTCTCGCCCACTTCCTTCCAGCGGGGCTTCGCTCTCGCTGTCGTTCAGCAGGGTGGTCTTCACTCGCGCCACGAAAACGGCCAAGGCGGGCTGAACGTCGGCCCCGACAGCGTGGCGTCCGAGGGCAAGAGCTTCGACTAGGGTCGTTCCGCCTCCCATGAACGGATCGACCACTGAGATCACCTGGCGCAGTAAATGCCTCGATTACGGAGAGCGGACAAACTTCGGCGAAAATCTCGCCAGATATTTGTAGAAATTGTGTGTATATCCCGAGACACGCGAAGGGTCGCATGCGGCGTTCACGATATTGTTGTTGCAACGCGCGGACTGATGCCAAGCGAATCGTTCTTTGTATTGCGACCGGTTGGACTTCATTCGCGGTCGCCTCAAGCAAATCGAAAGAGTGGCATCTCGTCGGTAGAGCAGTCGCTCGATTGCTTCGCGAACCACCCAAGCGGGTCGACACTCGATTCTTATGGGCTAGTGCGAGCACCTCGGCGTGCTGCTCGCCGGACGAGACTGACCGAAAGTCTTCGGGTCTTCCTGCTTAGCGATTTGCGATTCGCGGGCGCCATCTCGCGTTGCACCACTCCGCACCACATCGGTGCGAGAGGAGCACCATTCTGCACCAGTGTGATTCGCGCATCAAGTAGCCGAGATTTGGGGGCGGCGGCTGGCTCGGGTTTCTGGCATTTGCCTGCTACCCGATTCACTCGCATTCATAGCTGGAACCGGTTGGACCTGGGTGGGTCCGTTTTCCCGAGATCGGTCGGCCATCTGATCGATCACGCCGCTCTGTTGACTCGACCCTCCACGGGCTACTGTTGGCTGGAAACGATTCGGGCTCGGGCAAGCCGGTTAGAGGCCGGCGCTGCCCCGCAACTGTATGTGGTCCGCCGCGCGCGCGGTGAGGCTGCGAGCCAGGTGACCGGGCGAATCGTGGGAGCCGAGGAACTTCGCGGGCGAGGGAGGCTCCAGGAGATGTGGTCGCCGCTCCAGGCGCGTGACCTTCCTGCTCCTGGCCGTCCCTCCGCGACGGCCGGGACGCTTGGAAAAAGATTTTCACAGCCTGCTCGCGCGCGCTTGTCTTCCCCAAGACGGATCAGGGGAGGTGAGAGACGTGATGCTTGCTGGTGGGTGCGCTGGTCTTCGTTGCGGACCGGGCACCCTCACCGGGCGGGCCCATCGGCTGCGCCGTGTACGCCCGCCGTCCTCTCCCGCGAAAAAGCGGGCGAGGTGTTGGAGGGAGGCGCCTTTGGCGAAGGGAAGGTTTCCACGCTGGGCGACCTATCGGCCGCGTTGGTTGGAACATTTCTCAACATTTGGCCGGGACGCTTGAGCGAAAGCAGCCACATAGCGGATGACGCGGCGGGCGCGATCTTATCGATCTCGCGGCGGCGGACTTCGATTGCTGCGATTGCGGCTTCGATCGTTGCGCATGGCGTCGCGGTTTTGCTGATCGTCGTGCTGGCGGCGCGGGTTGAACCTGCGCCGTCGTATTATGTGTTGGCGTATCTGGTGGGGAATCCGGGCGGCGATGCCGGCGCGGGTTCGCGGGGGCTCGGCGCATCCTTGGTGCGCGCGGTGGCCGAGGCCGGCGGGACGCCGGCCCTATTGCGGAAATCGCGGCGGTCTTCTGAAGTAGGACCGGCGTCTCGCCGGTCCTCTGCGGCTCCCGCGTCGATCCGGCTTGCATCCGCGGCGCTCGGAGACCTCTCCCCGGCCCCTCCCCTAAAGACGGGAGGGGAGCCAGCCAGCGGGCGCGATCGCGTCCGGTTCCCCCTTCCCGTCTTTAGGGAAGGGGGTCCGGGGGTTAGGTTCTTCTGGAGGCGGCGGCGGTTCGGGCGCTGGTGGCTCCGATGCGCATGCGCTTTATGGCGAAAGTCCTGCGCCCGCTTATCCCGAGCGGGCGCGGCGCGAGAATCAGCAGGGCACGGTGATGTTGCGGGTGCTGGTTGCCGCGGATGGATCAGTGGAGCGAATCGAGATTGCGCAATCGTCGGGCTTCGATGCGCTCGATCAGGCGGCGACCGAGGTCGTGCGGACGCGCTGGCGGTTCGTGCCGGCAAAGCGGGCCGGCGCAACGGTCGCCAGTTGGGTGATCGTGCCGATTCGCTTCGCCCTGCTGGAGGGTTGACCGCCGGCGGTGGTCGAGGACGGTCTTTTTCGTTCCGGGGGCGCGCGCTTCGCCGCGGCGCGCCCATGACCGGTAGTGGAGTCGGATGGCCCGACGCCGGCCACTACCCTGAATGAAGCCCCTATTACCGCCCACTGCGCGGCGGTTGCGTTGGGGGCTTCTGATTAGGACAGGCCGGCACGGAGGCTGGCCCCTACTCAATGTGGGGACGTTATTCAGGGAACAGCGCGCGCGCCTTTGGCGCTGAATCGAGCCGTGGTATAGGTCGGATGCTACGGGGGTGGACGGCCATGAGACGAAGCGCAATGACGCAAAGAACAGTGATACGAGGGGTTGGTCCGGCGGGATTTCTGGCGATGCTGCTCGCGGTTGCGACGCTGCTCTGCGGCGGGATCGCGGGGGCGATCGAGGTCAAGAAGGACCTCTATAATAACGGCGGCGGAGGGTCTGCGGCGGGCGGTGAGGCGGCGCCGCGGTCGAATCCGCTTACGCCGGCGATCCAGAAAAAATTGCTCGATGCGGTGCAATCCGACTCCGAGGGGCCCGTCGGTGAGGAGAGCGAGAAGAAATCGTCGGGCGAGATGTACGTCGATCTCGAAAACGCCAAGCTCAAATATTTCCCGCAAACCAAGGGCGGCAAGCAGCTCGTTCTGGCCAAGCTCGAGGCCGCGGAATACAAGCCGTCCAAGAACGCCGAGGTCAAGCCCAGGCCGACCGGCAAGCGGCGCGCGCTGGTGTTTACCTACGCGATCAGCGGCGGGAATGTGACGCTGGTCGGACAGCCGGCGTGGGAAGACGTTGCGGCGAAGGGCGCGAAAGCCGCCGCCAACTGAGGCCCGATGAAGCAAAAGCTGCAAGACGACCTCAAGGCCGCGATGAAGCAGCGCGACGAGCGGCGCATGATGGCGCTGCGGGGCGTGCTCGCGGAAATCAGCCGGGTCGAGAAGACGTTTGCCGCGAGGCCAACGAAAACGAGATTCTCCAGTTGCTCAAGCGCGAGCGCGCGCGGCGCGAAGAGGCGCTCGGGTTCGCCAGACAGGCCAATCGCGCCGATTTGATCGCGCAGAACGAGGCCGAGGCGAAGATCCTGGACGGGTATATTCCGGCCGGGCTCAGCGCCGACGAGCTGCAGGCGGCGATCGCGGAGTCGATCGCGGCGGGCGCGAATCAGATGGGCGCGGTGATGAAGGCGCTGCGCGAGAAGTTCGGCGCGCGGCTGGACGGCAAGCTGGCCAGCGAGCTGGTCAAGCAGGCGCTGGCGCCGAAGTGAGTCAGAGTGAAACCACGGATGAACACAGATGAACGCTGCCAGATGCTGAAAGCGCAGCGAGAAGAAGTTTTGCGCCGAAGTGAGGAGGCGATCGCGGACGGCGCGTAACTCTGGAGCCGGACAAATCGCTCCGCAGTAGGTTCTTCGGCTGCGCGTTACGCTCGCCTCAGAATGACATTAAAGAGGCCGGTCCTTTTTGTGTCACTTTTTGTAATACAAATGGAACAGTGTGACAGGCGGGTGACTTATGACGATTGACTTCACGATGCCGGCGAAGGTGCTCGAAATCCGCGACAAGGTGCGCGCGTTTATCCATGAGGAGATCGAGCCGGCCGAGGCGAAGATGCGCGGCGACGGCAGTTGGCGCGAGGGCATCATCGAGCTGCGCAAGCGCGCCAATCAGCGCGGGTTGTGGAATCCGCATATGCCGGCGGAGTTCGGCGGGCTGGGGCTGGGGCCGATGGCGATGGCGATGGTGTCGGCGGAGTGCGGCCGCAACCGGATCGCGTCGTTCGTGCTCAACTGCCAGGCGCCCGACGAAGGCAACATGCACACGATGTTGCATTTCGCTACTTCCGAGCAGCGCGAGAAATATCTGCGCCCGCTCGCCAACGGCTACGTCCGCTCGTGCTTCGCGATGACCGAGCCTGAAGTCGCCGGCTCCGATCCGACCCAGATTCGCACGCACGCCGAGACTCGACGGCGACAACTGGGTAATCAACGGCCATAAGTGGTTCATCTCGGGCGCGCACGGGGCGAAGTTCGCGATCGTGATCGCGAAGACCGATCCCAACGCCGACCCGCCGCAGGCGCGCAATTCGGCGTTTATCGTCGATCTGCCGAATCCGGGCTTCCGGATCGTGCGCGATATCGACACGATGGCGGGCAAGGGTAACCACTGCGAGATCGCGCTGGAGAACGTCGTGGTGCCGAAGGCCAATATGCTCGGCGGGCGCGGGGAAGGCCATCTGCTCGGGCAGGTGCGGCTGGGGCCGGCGCGCCTGGCCCATTGCATGCGCTGGATCGGCAACGCCGAAGTGGCGCTCGAGATGCTGGTGAAGCGCGCGCTCAATCGCCAGGTGCAGGGCGGGCTGCTCGCCGACAAGCAGGCGATCCAGTTCATGATGGCGGAATCGGCGCTGGAGCTGTACGCGTGCAAGCTGATGGTGCTGCACGCGGCATACCTGATCGAGAACAAGCTGCCGTTTCGCAACGAAGTCTCGATGGCGAAGCATCATGTGGCCAACACGCTGTGGAAGATCACGGACCGGGCGATCCAGGTGCATGGCGCGCTGGGCTATTCGAGCGATACGCCGTTGGAGATGATGATGCGGCATGCGCGCTCGGCGCGGCTGGTCGACGGCGCCGACGAGGTGCATATGACGCAGATCGCGCGGCACGTGATGGACGCCTACAAGAAGGAGGGCACCACGCGCGCGGCGACCGGGAATCTATTGTAGGGATTTGCGCCGGGTTGTAGCTGCGGGATGGATCGGGACGGGTCGGGAAAGATCGGGCCAGTCGCGAAGGAAAAAAGGGCAGCCGGGAGCGGCTGCCCTTTTCATTTTATCGAAGCGGCGCGCTCAGCCCTTGGGTAATCCGAGCACGCGCTCGCCGATGATGTTGTGCTGGATCTCGCTGGTGCCGCCGGCGATCGTGAGCGCGCGCGAGGCGAGCAAACGGTACGACCATTTGCCGCGATCAATCGCGAACGGCGCCTTGTACTCGATCTGGCTATACGCGCCGAGCAACTCCATCGCGTAGTTGTTCACGCGCAGATTGAGCTCGCTGGTCCCGAGCTTGACCACCGAGCCCTCGGGCCCGGGCGGCAAGCCCTTGAGGCGACGCGTCAACTGTCGATAGCTGGTGTACTTGAGCGCGGTCGCCTCGCTGGCGAACGCGCCGATCTTCTGCCGTACGCTGGAATCGTCCCAGGCCGTATGTCCGTTGCGCCGGACCTGCTTGGCGAGCCCAGCCAATTCCCGGACTTGGCCGATCATGTCGCGGCCGCCGCCGATTCCGGCCCGCTCGAACATCAGGGTGGTGATCGCGACCTGCCATCCCTGGTTCTTCTCGCCGATCAGATTTTTGCGCGGTACTTTGACGTCTTCGAAGAAGACTTCGTTGAAGCCGCTGTCGCCGGTGATCTGAACCAGCGGGCGCACCGTAACGCCGGGGCTGTGCATATCGACCAGGATGTAGCTGATGCCCTTGTGCTTGGGCGCGTCGGGATCGGTGCGAACCAGCAGGATGCACCAGTCGGCGTGATGGGCGTCTGACGTCCAGACCTTCTGGCCGTTGACGACAAAGTAATCGCCCTCCTCGACGGCGCGGGTCTGGAGCGAGGCGACATCCGAGCCCGCGTTGGGCTCCGAATAGCCCTGGCACCAGATCTCGTCCGCCGAAAGAATTTTCGGGACGTGGCGCTGCTTCTGTTCTTCGGTGCCCCAATGGATGAGCGTCGGGCCGACCAGCATGATCCCGAGACCATTGACCAGCGGCGGAGCGCCCGCGTGCGCCATCTCTTCGTTGTAGATGATCTGCTGCATCAGGCTGGCGCCGCGCCCGCCGTATTCTTTGGGCCAGCTGATTCCCACCCAGCCCGCAGCGTGCATCTTGCGATGGAACTGGAGGCGAAGCTTCCAGTCGTCGGGCGCCTCTTCGTGCAGCATGTCGATGTCGCCGCGCGGCTTGAGATCCTTGGGTACGTTCGCCTCGAGCCAGGTGCGCAGCTCATGGCGAAAGCCCTCGTCCTCGGCGCTGAAATTGAAATCCATGGATGCCTCCGATCGTCCGCAACCGGCTCGTGGGCTTGGCCCCATTCGATGAAAGTAGGCCGGCCCTCCGCTTGCGACTCGACTCTACATAGATCGGCCCGGTAAATCGAGGCAAGGAGCCCGAAGGCCGGGCACTGCTGGCGCTGTAGGCATCGCGAAGGTGCGGGCCGGAAATCACTGCGGTCAGAGACGCGAATTTTTGCCTCCCCGGAGTCGCGTACTTGAGTCATGTGAGGCATTACTGGTCATCGTGAGGTTGTTACTTGGAGAACCGATCGGTTGCGCGTCTCGGCATTATTCTTGCCCACCCTCTTCCCTCGGGACGCTGGTAGGCATAGTTTGTTCAGTCAAATTGGTACGCTGGCAATACACATACGCAGTAGTATTCCGTTGAGGGGAGAGTTGAGATGAAAGAGGTTCCAGCTAGGTTGCGATTGCGATTGATGACGGGCCCGGCTCTCGCATTGATGCTCTGTATCGGCGCGATTTCGGGCTGCGCCGACCTGCAGCCGCGCTCATTCGGCCCTTGTGGCGCAGTGGGCGCCGGCGCGGGCGCGCTCCTTGGCGGCGCAGGTGGGGCGGGAATCGTTTACGGATTTTCGAGCCATCCCGGTACTACCGAATATGGGTCCGCGGCCGGGGGCGGAGCCCTGATCGGAGCCGTGCTCGGCTTCGGCGTCGGCCATTATCTGTGCGATCCGATCGTGCAGCCGCCGCCGTCACCCGCTCCCGCTCCGGCAGCCACCCCGGCGCCGCCGCCTCCTCCTCCAGCTGCGGCAGTGCCGACCAACGAGAAGATCGTACTTCGTGGCGTACACTTTGACTTCAACAAGTCTGACATTCGTCCCGAAGATGAGCCGGTCCTCGATGAAGGGATTGAGGTTCTGAAGCAACATCCGAGCGTGGCCGTCAACGTCAACGGATATTGTGACGCGATCGGCGGTGACGCTTACAATCTCCGGCTGTCGCAACGGCGTTCCGCGGCGGTCGTGGGATATCTTGGCGGGCATGGAATCGCCGAGTCGCGCCTGAGCGCCCACGGCTACGGCAAGACGAACTTCGTAGCGCCGAACGACACCGCAGAAGGCCGCGCGCAGAACCGGCGCGTCGAGATCGTGCCGGTCGAGTAGACGTTACGGGATGCCGCGAAGGCCGAAGCCTGTGCTTCGGCCTTCGCCGGCTCCGCTTGGCCGGCGTCACCGGTTGGTGCCGTGCCCGCCTGACGCGCAATTGACAATCCGGACGTAATTTCGGAAAGTCCGAACGACACGGCCGGCTGCGTAATCCCGAAAGTGCAACTCAAACTCGACTTACCCGACGATCTGTTCGACGCGCAGTTCACCGAGCCCGAGTTCGCCGCGCGCGTCCGCGAACTGGCGATTCTGGAGCTGGTGCGGATCAAGCGGATGCACGAGCACGAAGCGCAACGGCTGCTGGGAATCGAGCGCTGGGAGCTGGTCGAGCGGATGGAAGTGGTGGGGATCACGCCGACCGAGAAGCTGTTCGAGAATATCAAGGGCGAGCTGGGGCGAGCGATCGCGGGCGCGATCGCAAGAGCTAAGCGCTCTCCGGCTCGCCGCGACGAGGCCGGAGCGCGTTGCCGACGCGCGGCGGATGAGGGTATGCTGCCCGCCATGCGGCTGCTTCACACCATGATTCGCGTCAATAATCTCGACGAGTCGCTCAAGTTCTATTGCGATGCGCTCGGGATGAAACTTCTGCGCAAGCACGATTTTCCCGGCGGCGAGTTCACGCTCGCCTTCGTGGGCTACGGAAGTGAGGAAGACAACGCGGTAATCGAGTTGACCTACAACTGGGGAAAATCGAGCTACACTCTCGGCGACGCCTTCGGCCATCTCGCCGTCAGCGTCGATGACATCTACCAGGCCTGCGCCGATTTGAAGGGTAAAGGCGTGAAGGTCGTGCGCGAGCCGGGGCCGATGAAGCACGGCACCACGCCAATCGCGTTCATCGAGGACCCCAACGGCTACCGAATCGAGTTGATTCAGCGCAAAAGCGCGGCCTGATCGCCGCGCTTCGTAAGGAGAGCAATAACGGCATGAAGGCGGCGGTCTTCAACGGACAGAACCAGATGGCGCTCGCGGACGTGGCCAAGCCGAGCGCGGGACCCGGCGAGGTGGTGCTCAAGGTGCACGATTGCGGAATCTGCGGCTCCGACCTGCACGCCGTGAAGTATGGCTTCGGGATGGCGCCCGGCACCGTGATGGGGCACGAGTTTTGCGGCGAGATTCATCAACTGGGCGCGGGCGTCCGGGGCTTCGCGGTCGGCGAGCGCGTCACCGCGCTGCCGTTCGTCTCGTGCGGCGAATGCGCGCCCTGCCGCAGCGGCAACGGGATGCGATGCGCCGCGATTCGGTCGATGGGTCTCGGCCAATTGCCGGGCGCATACGCCGAGTTCGTGATGTGCGGCGCGGGCAGCCTGCTGAAGCTGCCCGACAACGTCAGTTCGCGCGAAGGAGCGACGGTCGAGCCGCTCTCGGTCGGATTGCACGGCGTCAACCGCTCGGGATTCCGGCCGGGTGCGGCGTGTGTCGTGATGGGCGCGGGTCCGATCGGCCTCTCGACGCTGCTCTGGTGCAAGGCCAAAGGCGCCGGCGCAGTGGTGGTGTCGGAGCTGGCGCCGGGGCGCTTCGATCTGGCGTACAAGCTCGGCGCGACCGCGGTGGTCAATCCGCAACAAGGCAGTCCCGCCGCCAAGGTCAAAGAGCTCACCGGCCGCGAGCCCGATATTGTGTTCGAGTGTATCGGCGTGAAATCGACGCTCGACGCGGCGATCGGGATGGTCGCGCCGCAAGGCCACGTCGCGGTGCTGGGCGTGTGCATGGAGCCCGATCAGATCATGCCGCTGACCTGCATTCTGAAGGAAGTCACGATCGATTTCGCGCTGGGCTACACGCGCGACGAGTTTCAGGAGACGATCGACGCCCTGTCGAGCGGAAAGATCAACGTGAAGCCGATGATCACCGACATCGTCGGCGTCGAGCGCGTGCCGGAAATGTTCGAGGCGCTGCGCAAGCCCACCAGCCAAGCCAAGGTGATCGTCGAGTTCCCGCACTGATCGGTGCAGGAAAGGAATGACCTCACCCGGCCAGCGCCGGGGTCAAGTTTCGGAGATTGCCAGGAACTCTCGAATCGCGCTCAGCGCCTCAGGCTCGATCAGCGAGGGCGCGTGGCCGACCCCGGGCACTTCCACTAACCGCACGCCCTTGAGCACCTGGCACATCCGGCGGGCCGTCGCCGCCGAGAGCACGTCGCTCTCGGCGCCGCGCACCACCAGGATCGACGCCTTGATCCGCGCGTATTGCATAAGCAAGTCCGGCATCCGCGCCGCCGCGCCGGCGGAGCGCATCGCGCGCCGCACGGCCGGATCCATCCTGAACGTCAAGCGGCCCTCTGGCGTGGGCTTGACCAGCGGCGTTATCCATTCGATCAGCGCGGCTTCGGAAGCCTTGGCCAGGGGCGGAGAGGTCTTCCGATAGTAGGCCGCGACTTCTGCGATATCGGCGAAGTCGGACGGTGCGCCGCCGACATAGCCGGCGATTCGTTTCGCGCCCGCCGGATCGATGTCCGGCCCGATGTCGTTGAGGACGAGCTTCTCGACCCGGTCGGGATAGCCGCCCGCATAGCCGATCGAGATTATTCCGCCCATCGAGGTGCCGATCAGCGTGACCTTCGCGATTCCCAGTTGCTCGAGGAACGCGGCCAGGTCGTTGACGTAATCGGGAACCGTGTAGTCCATCGGCGGGCCCCACTGGCTCTCGCCGCGGCCGCGTATGTCGAGCGACATCACGTGATAGGCCGAAGTCAGATGGGGCGCGAAGCGGTCGAAATTATGCGCGCATCCGGTAAGGCCGTGGATGCATAGCAGCGGCGGCTTCTCCTCGCCGCCGTAGTCGAGATAATGCAGCCGCAGCCCGTTCGCGGTTATGAATTTGCCGGTCGCCATCCCGAACGTCGCCGTGATTCGCGTCTCAAGTAGTCGAGGCGGGAGGTTAGCAGAAGCAATCTCAACTTCCTAACTTTTGCGCTTTGTGGTTAAGCTGGCGCGTGCAGGCTCCGCGGTGTCCGCACGCTGGTTTCGCGAATTAACCAGGGCCGGGTGCAGGGACTTTACTGCCGTTAACGGATGCCTCGCGATCATTAATAGGGCAAGCTACAATCAGGTCGGACGGTTCCAAGCTGGCGGCATAGATGCATCCGAGCGGTAGCGAAGCTCAGATCATTCGAGTGATCGGGACGTGGGGTTACTTCGGCATATTCTTCTGCGTGTTTATCGGCAACCTGGGTTTGCCGGTTCCCGAAGAGACCGTTGTGCTGGCGGCGGGGTTTCTGGCCGGCCGTAATCTTCTCGACGTTCGGATGGTCTTCGTGGTGGTCGTGTTGAGCGCGATCGCGGGTGACAGCACCGGCTATCTGATCGGCCATACCGGCGGGCAGCGGCTGCTCGATCGGCTCTGCAACATGTCGTTGTTTGTGCGCCATCGGCGCGAGCGCTTCGAGAAGTTCTTCCACGAGCATGGTAACAAGGCGGTCTTCATGGCCCGCTTCGTCACCGGACTGCGCTTTATGGCGGGTCCGATGGCGGGTGCGGCGGGAATGAAATTCACCCGATTCCTGCGCTGGAACATGATGGGCGCGACGAGTTGGGGCGCGCTGATGGTTCTTTTGGGATACCTGGTGGGGGACGAGATCGACCGTATTATTCCGTTCACCGAGTATGCGCGCCAACTGGTCATGCTTGCGGTGGCGTTGCTGATCCTGGGTGTGCTTATATTCTGGTGGCGTGAACGCCATACTGCGCCGGTCGATTCCGGTTCCTGAACTTCGCTTCTGCGTCGCGATCCTGGCGCTCGCCGTCCTGGTCGGCGGATGTCATCCTCAACCCGAAGAAGACCCCGGTCTCAATCTCGACTATCTACCCGGCTTCGTGCCGGGAACCCGAAACGTATTTCCGCCCGTTCCGATCGCGATTGAGCCCGTGGTTCCTCGCCAGAACATGAGACTCGGCGCGGTCTTCGATGCGGAGGGCAAGCTCCAGCGCAAACTTGAGGTCAGAGGGCTCCGCAACTTGCTCGCCCAGTCGCTGGCCCAAGGGCTGGCCGATGCCGGGTTGAAGCCGGCCTCCGCTATCGCGCAGGCGGGTACCAAGCCGCCCGGCTCAGCGCAATTCCTGCTCGTGGCGAGTCTCGCGAAGCTTGAAGTCTTCAAGTTCTTCAGGGCCGAAACCACGGTTCACGGGCAGTATTTCACGATGCACTCACGAGCCGTGTTCAGCGTCCAGCTTTTCGGCCGCGACGGGCAAAAGCTGGTCTCGACTGACGTTACCGGCGCAGAGGACGAGCCGCCGCCGACGGTGGGGGGCGAGGCGTTTTTGCCGCTGGAGACGGATCCGGCCGCCTCGCTCTCGGTGGCGATATCGCGCGCGATCGGCGCGATCATATTAAATCCCGGGATTCGCCGCGCTCTGCCGCCTCGCTCCTAGCATAATTGCGGCCGGCGACCCATATTTACTTGGCATGCCGGCTCTTATAAAAGCAGAACGTCTTCACGTGCCGGGCGAAACCACGCCCGGTAGGTAAATTCCCCAATGTCAGAACGGGTGCGGCAGGCAGATGGCTAAAATTCGGCTAGCAATCGTCGGGGTAGGCAACTGCGCCTCCTCTCTGCTTCAGGGCCTCGAATATTACAAGCATGTCTCGGCCGGCGAGCTCCGACAATCCGGTCGGCCTGATGCACTACGATCTCGGCGGCTACCGTCCCGACGATATCGAAGTCGCATGCGCGTTCGATATCGACGCGCGCAAAGTCGGCCGACCGCTCGAAGAGGCCTGCTTCGCCCTGCCCAACAACACCATCACGATCTGGCCGCGATCTGCCGCAAGTACGGCGTCACGGTCGACATGGGCGAGACTGCACGACGGCATCGCCGCCTCATATGGCGTCCTTATCCGCCCGAACGCACCTTCGTCGCCGCGCAAGGGTCAGCCGGTCAATATCGAGCAGCGGCTGCGCGAGAGCGGGGCCGAAGTGATGCTCTGTTACCTGCCGGTCGGGCAGCCAGAAGGCGGTCGAGCGCTATGCCCGCGCCTGCCTCGAGACCGGAGTCAGCCTGCTCAATTGCATGCCGGTGTTTATCGTCTCGGACGAGAAGTGGGCGGCGGAATTCACCGAACGCGGCATCCCGGTGGTCGGCGACGACGTAAAGTCGCAACTCGGCTCGACCATTCTGCATCGCACGATCATGAAGCTGTTCGCCGACCGCGGCATCAAGCTCACGCCATACCTACCAGCTCAATACCGGCGGCAACACCGACTTCCTCAACATGCTCGATCGCGCGCGGCTCGGCTCCAAGCGCAAGTCCAAGACCGAAGCGGTGCAGAGCGTACTGCCGCGAGCGGATGCCCGACGTCGACGTGCATATCGGCCCCTCCGACTACGTCCCCTGGCAGAACGACAACAAGGTCTGCTTCCTGCGGATCGAGGGCGAAGGCTTCGCCGGGATTCCGATCGAACTGGAATTGCGGATGTCGGTACAGGATTCGCCCAACTCGGGCGGCGTGGTCATCGACGCGATCCGATGCCTCAAGCTGGCGCGCGATCGCAAGATCGGCGGTCCGCTCTACTCGATAGCGGCCTACACGATGAAGCATCCGCCGCGCCAGATCCCCGACGATATCGCGCGCGACCGGGTCGAGAAGTTCATCTCCGGCGAACTCGAACGCTAAGATCGTCGGGGAAAACCAGCCGCTCCCTGGGATAGACCAGGCTCCCTGCCTTCCTTCGACTTGGGGCCCCTTGCGCCGTCCGCGAAGGCGATCTTCCCTGATACCACATCGACGTCGAAGATTCTTTCCTTTTTCGCGCGCCGACCGATAAAATTGCTCCGCGATGGGCGCGCTTAAAGAGAAGACGATCGTCGTCGGCGTCAGCGGCGGAATCGCCGCCTACAAGTCGGCCGAACTGGTGCGCCTGCTGACGGCGCGCGGCGCGAGCGTCCGCGTGATGATGACCCGCAACGCCGCCGAGTTCATCACGCCGCTCACCCTGCAGACGCTCAGCGCAGAATCCGGTCGCGACCGAAACCTTCAGCCTGACGCAGGAATCCGAGATCGGCCATATCCGGCTCGCCGACACCGCCGACGCGATCGTGATCGCGCCCGCGACCGCCGACGTGATCGCCAAGGCTGCGGTCGGAATCGCCGACGATATCGTGACCACCGTGCTGCTCGCCGCGCGATGCCCGGTCGCCGTTCGCGCCCGCGATGAACGTCCACATGTACGAGCATCCGACGGTCGTCGAGAACCTCGCCCGGCTGCGCGCGCGCGGCGTAACGATTATCGATCCGGCCGAGGGCGAGCTGGCTTGCGGCTACGAGGGCAAGGGACGTTTCCCGATCCGGCAGTGATCGTCGAAGAGCTGGAGCGGATGCTGTCGCCGCACGACCTCGCCGGCGAGCGGATTCTGATCACCGCCGGCCCGACCCAGGAGGCGATCGATCCGGTGCGTTTCGTCTCGAATCAGTTCATCGGGCAAGATGGGCTTCGCGATCGCGCGCGCCGCATGGCGGCGCGGCGCGGCGAGATCGCGACTGATGGCGGGACCGTCGCGCTCAGCCACGCCGCACGGCGTCGAGCGAATCGACACCGTCAGCGCCGCAGAGATGCTCGACGACGCTGGCGCGCAATTTTCCCTGGTGCTCGGCGCTGGTGATGGCGGCGGCGGTCGCGGACTTTCGCCCGGCCCAAGCCCGCGCACGCGCAAGCTCAAGAAGAACGAACGCGCGGCTCGACGCTCGAGTTGCGAGCGATCGCCGACGAGCTGCCGCGGCTCGCGGCGAAAAGGGGCCGCTATTGCTGATCGGCTTCGCCGCCGAGACCGAAGAACTTGAAGACCACGCGCTCGACAAGCTGCAGCGCAAGAAGCTCGACCTGATCGTCGCCAACGACGTCACGCAGGAGGGCGCCGGGTTTCGGCTGTCGACACCAACATCGTCACGCTGATCGGCGCCGACGGCCGCGCCGAGAGCCATCCTCGGCTTTCCAAGGACGAGGTCGCGGAATCTGATCATCGATAGAATCGTGGCGCTTCGCGCCGCCAAGTCGGCCTCGCGTGCACTCCGCGCCGTGAAATAGTCGAGAATTCGCTTGGGTGGGATGGTTGCTCCGCAAATTGGCTCGTCATCGGTGGTGATGGCATCGGATTTTTGTCGGGCACTTGCAGGAAAGGCCTTACGGGGGCATAGTTTTGGTGTGGCCGCCAAACGTAAAGAGTCTCATTTACCGGGTGCGTCGGACGTTAGCAGCCCCGAAGCCGTCAGGCGCTTCCGAGAGGCAGCAGCGGACTTCACTGCGACGGCGACCCGCTCCTCGGAGTCCGCGATGAAGGTTCTGGTTGAGTCCGGAATCTACACGAAGTCGGGCAAGCTCACCAAGAATTACCGGTCCTGATTGCATCAACTCGCGGCGAGCTTCGTCCTTGCCTACCACGGCTGCGACAAGAGTGTCGGCGAACGCATCCTGAAGGGCGAGCCCTTCAGGAAAAGCAACAACGACTACGACTGGCTTGGCCCAGGCATTTATTTCTGGGAGGCCAATCCTTTGCGCGGCTTGGATTTTGCGCGCGAGGCCGGGAAGCGCAAGACCTGGAACATCAAACGTCCGTTCGTCATCGGCGCCGTCATATCCTTGGGCCTATGTTTGGACCTGACGACTACGGCGGGTGCCGAACAGGTTCGCTCCGCTCATCAGAGCCTAGTCAAGGTTGCCGACGCGAGCGGCGTCACGCTGCCCGAGAACGTGGGCGATGGCCTGCTGCGCCGATTGGATTGTGCGGTGATCCAACTGGTTCACATCATCCGCAGAGACCGCGGCGATCAGCCGGTCGATACGGTAAAGGGAGTTTTCCTGGAGGGTGCACCTATCTATCCGACGTTCGGCTTTTACCAAAATACCCACATCCAGATCGCCGTTTGCGACTCCGACTGCATCAAAGGCGTCTTCCGTGTCCCCGAAAGCCAGCTTCGAACCGGCCACTAGAGAATCGGGCCGGCCGTACTCGCCCGCTCAGGCCGCCGGTAGCCGGAACGCCGTTTCGCGCAGATGCGCGCGCAGGTCGGCGAGCATCCGGGTTGCAAGTTCGCGGGCGCTCTTGCGCGCTGTCGGACCTATTCTCGCCAGCCGCTGGAGATTGCTCCGCGACGCGGTCGCGCGCTTGATCGCATCTTCGCCCATCGGATCGAATTGGTGCGCTGGCGCCTCGCGGGCGCGGTCGAGCAGCCCGGCGATCGCCTCGTATGAGTATCCGAAAAAGCTCGGCGTCCGTGCGGTCGATATGATCCGGCCCGCTCAGCGCCTTGATCACGCGGTCCCATCCGGCGAATCCGCCGAAGCCCGCCGTCGAAAACCATCCGATGCGCCGAGAACGGGACCAGCGGCGAATCGATGGCCCGATCCAGCATCGCGTCGAGCGGCCCGAAGTCGAGCTTCAACAGCTTCAGCAGGAGATTCATGTAGTCGGGCGCCTGGATACTGTCGAAGCGCGCCTCGGTGTAGATGTGGCCGGCGAAGCGCGCCTCGAAGTCGCCGATCAGGCACGCCGGCAGGAAAAAATTGTGCGCCACCACGTCCGCGGCCAGATGCGCCAGGTAACCCATCGCGAACGCGATCTCACTGTCGCCGCGCGCGGATTCGAGCAGGCCAAGGCCCGTCGCCCAATTATGCGAATGACGCCGCAGCCGGCTCTGCAGCCGGCGTCCCTGCACGATATCCGGCGCCAGTGATCCGTAGAGAAAAACCTCCGGCAGCTTCTGGAGCGTCGCTTGAAGCGGATGGTCGGGGGTGATAACCGTCGCAAGCACCTGCATCCCGAGTGCGATGTGCGTGACCGGACCCCATGCGAGCGCAGGCGTCGGCATCAGGATGAGCGCGAGGGCGATGGAGGCTGCGGTGAGGAAGATCATGCGATGGTTGCCATGCCGGACGCGCCCCGCACGACGCGGGTGGGCCGTCCAACCCGGTTCCCGATCTTATGGAGCATAGAACCCCACCGCCAGATCGCCGCGTGCTGTTCGCGTCATTACGCGACTACGTGGAACAGATCCGCGAGGAGGGACTCGAGGGTTTGCCCGCGCCGGCCCGCGAGACCAGATCGGAACCATCGGCAGCGCCGCGGTTGGCCGCGTCGTCACCCGAGCGCGACCAGCCTTCGGCGCCGGGGCGTCCAGCGTCCACGATCGGCGAACCGGCCAAGCCCCGCGCGGTCGAACTGTTTTCGGCCTATCCGGGACTCGAGAAGACTGGCGATCTGCCTGAGCTGCGGGAATTCATCGGCGATTGCCAACGATGTAAGCTCGCGCCGCTGCGCAAGAACCTGGTCTTCGGCGTTGGCGATCCATCCGCCGAGCTGATGTTCGTCGGCGAGGGGCCCGGCGCCGAAGAGGACGCGCGCGGCGAGCCGTTCGTCGGCCGCGCCGGCCAGTTGCTCACCGACATCATCGAGCGCGGGATGGGGATACCGCGCGCCGAGGTCTACATCTGCAACGTGATCAAGTGCCGTCCGCCGGAGAATCGCAATCCCGAACCCGACGAGGTTGCCGCCTGCGAGCCGTTCCTGCTCCGCCAGATCGACCTCGTGCGTCCGCGCGTGATCGTGGGCTTGGGCACCTTCGCGGTGCAGTCGCTGCTGAAGGTCAAGACGCCGATCAGCCGCCTGCGCGGCAACTGGCAGGACCTGCGCGGCATCCGGATGATGCCGACCTTTCATCCTGCGTACCTGCTGCGCAATCCCGCCGACAAGAAGCTCGTCTGGGCCGATATTCAGGAAGTGATGAAGGCGCTGGGGCGGCCGATTCCGAAGCGCGAGCGCAGCTGATGCGATCGCTCTGGCCTGATGCTCGCGTTCGGGGTAGCGTTCGCGAGCGCATCTTTCGCGAGTGCTGCATCTGCGAGTGCAGCGTCCACGAGCGCGGGTGAAAAGTGGGTTGAGCTGATCAGCGTCAATAGCTCGATCAATCCCGCGACCGCCGACTTCATCGACGATTCGATCCAGGACGCGGCGCGCAACGGAGCCGCCGCGCTCGTGATCCAGCTCGACACGCCGGGCGGCCTGCTCACTTCCGCGCAGCGGATCGTCAAAAGTATCATGGGCGCGCCGATTCCGGTGATCGTGTACGTTGCGCCGTCGGGCGCCGGCGCCGCTTCCGCCGGAACGTTTATCACCGAGGCTGCGAATATCGCCGCGATGGCGCCCGGCACCACGATCGGCGCGGCCCATCCGGTCGGCACCGGCGGCGAGGACGTAGCGGGCGTGATGGGCGAGAAGATCGAGAATTTCACCGCCTCGTTCGCCCGCTCGATCGCGCAGGAGCGCGGCCGCAATGCGGACTGGGTCGAAGACGCAGTCCGCAAGAGCGCCGCGATCGGCGACCGCGAGGCGCTCGCGAAGCACGTCATCGATCTCGTCGCGCCCGATGTTCCAAGCCTGCTGGCGCAGGCCTCCGGGCGGCAGGTAACGGTCAACGGCGCCACGGTGACGCTCGATCTCGCCGGCGCCGCGATCCGGCCGCATCGGATGAGCCTCGGCCAGCAGTTGTTCAACGTGCTCGCCGATCCCAATCTGGTCTATCTGCTGATGATGGCCGGGCGTGCTGGGACTCTACTTCGAGTTCGCGCATCCGGGCGTCTTCCTGCCCGGCGTAATCGGTGCGATCTGCCTGCTGTTGGCGCTGGCCTCGTTCGAGGTGCTGCCGATCAATCTCGCCGCGCTGCTGCTGATCTTCCTCGGCGTGATGATGCTCGCCTCCGAGGCGTTCGTCACCAGTTACGGCGTGATGGGCCTGGGCGGAGTGACGGCGTTTGTGCTCGGCTCGTTGTTCCTGATCGATCGGTCGCAGACCGATCTCGAAATTAGCCGCGGCATAATCGCCGGCGGCGCGGCCGGACTGAGCGCGATCATCTTGGGAGTCGGATACGTGATCACGCGCGACCGGCGGCGCGCCGCGCAGACCGGATCCGGAGCGATGGTCGGCGAAATCGGCGAGGTGCGCGAGGCGATCGCGCCCGGCGCGCCCGGGCGGCTTTTTGTCCACGGCGAACTCTGGCGCGCCGTCAGCGACGAGCCGATCGGCGCGGGCGGCCGCGCCCGCGTCACGGCAGTGCAGGGTCTCGAAGTCGAGGTGCGGCGCGTAGCGTAGTCGCGGCACACGGCGCATCTAGAGCGGCGAACAGGAGAATCCAATATGGCAGGCGTCGGCGTAATTGTCGTGATCTTCGTGGTGTTCTTGTTGAGCAGTCTCAAGATCCTCAACGAATACGAACGTGGCGTGGTGTTCCGCCTCGGCCGGCTCACGCCGTATCGCGGGCCCGGCGTAATCATCCTGATCCCGGCTCTCGAACGGATGGTGCGAATCGATCTGCGCATCGTGCCGCTCGAGATCCCGCCCCAGGACGTGATCACCCGCGACAACGTGACCGTGAAAGTCAGCGCGGTGCTCTACTTCCGCGTGATGGATCCGTCGAAAGCCGTGACCGAAGTCAGTAACTATCTGTTCGCGACGCTGCAGCTTGCGCAGACCACGCTGCGCTCGGTCGGCGGCCAGACCGAGCTCGACGACCTGCTCAGCCAACGCGACAAGCTCAACGCGCGGATTCAGGAAGTCGTGGACGCGCAGACCGAGCCGTGGGGAATCAAGGTGACACTGATCGAGATCAAGAATATCGACCTGCCGCAGGACATGCAGCGCGCGATCGCCGCCCAGGCCGAAGCCGAGCGCGAGCGCCGCGCCAAGGTAATCGCGGCCGAGGGCGAGTTCCAGGCCGCGCAGCGGCTGGCCGAAGCCGCCGAGATCATGGGCAAGAGCCCGATCACGCTCCAGCTCCGCTACCTGCAAACGCTCGCCGAGATCGCGACCGAGCACAATTCGACCACCGTCTTCCCGGTGCCGATCGATTTGTTCGAACCGTTCCTGCGCCTGAAGCAGATGGTGGCGGCGCAGCCGCCCGCAACCGGGGACAAGAGCAAGCCGTGAGGGCTTGCTCGAAATCGTCGGGATCGGAAAAGTGGAAAGAATGAAAACTCGAGCCACCATCCGAACGATGAAGAAGCCAGGGTCGTTCGAGCCCTTCCTCGCGATCCGCACAGAACCAGAGTACGACGCGGCGGTCGCGCGTCTCAACGCCCTCGCCGATGAGATTGGCGATAATCCCCGGGACCCGAGTTATCGTCTGATCGAAACTCTGAGCGTGCTTGTCGAAGCCTATGATAAGGAAAACTACAATCTGCTCGAAGCCTCCGGCGTCAACGTCATTCGGTTTCTGATGGCGGAACACGGCCTCACACAGAATGACCTGCCCGAGATCGGTAGCCAGGGCGTCGTCTCCGAAGTGCTGGCCGGCCATCGGACGCTCAACGTCAGGCAAATCCAGGCCCTTGCCGACCGCTTCAGCGTCGATCCGGGCGCGTTCTTCACTGCCAAAATCCCGCCTCGTCGGCATTCAGAACGCCGCTCAGCGCGCTAGGCGCAGGCGGCATGAACAACGCGACCGGCAGATTAATTCTCGTTCGCCACGGCGAGAGCGAGGGCAATCGCGACCAGATTTTCACCACGACGCCGACTGAGCTGGCGTTGACCGAACTCGGCCGCCAACAGGCTGAGGACGCCGCGGTGCGGATCGGCACGCTGTTCGCGCCCGAACTGGTGATCGCGAGCCCCTATCAGCGCGCGCGTCACACCGCCGAGATCATCGCCGCCGGACTCGAGCTCCCGCTGGCGATCGAGCAGCACCTGCACGAGCGCGACATGGGCGACTTCAGAGGGCTGCGCTACGACGCTGTGCTCAAGGATCCGGCCTACGATCCCGCGCGGCGATGGCTCTGGACGCCGCCCGGCGGCGAGAGCTTCGAAGATGTGAAGCGGCGCGTCGCGCCGGTGATGGATCGGCTCGCGCGGCAGCATCCGGGACGCGAGGTGGTGATCGTGAGCCACGGCGGCGTGATGCTGTCGTTGTGGGCGCATGTCACCGGCAGTTGGGAGGGCGCGGCCATCCCGGGCAATTGCGCGATCATCGTGATCGAGCACAGCGCCGGCCACTACAGCCATCCGAAGGTAGTTGCGTAACCGGACTGCTCGCGCTCAGGGCAGCTTCGCCGACACCGGCAACATCGAATCGAGGAATTCGACCGAGCGCAGGCGGCGATCGAGCACGCCCGCGATGAAGCGCGCGATCACCAGCGCGCCGTCGGCTTTGGCTGGCTCGGCCGCCGGCGCATCGTCGAAATCGATAGTGCCAAGGCGCGCGAGCGCGGCGGCGCTGCGCCCTTCGATCCTGAAGGCGCCGGCCGCGACCGACGGGCGGCATCGCGAGCAGATCACCCCACCGTGCGGGAGCACGAAGTAGGCGGGCTCGCCGTTGTCATTGAGCGTTGTGCCGCACGCGCGGCATCGCCCGAACTCCACGCCGTAGCCCGCCCACGCCAGCATCTTCAACTCGAAGGCTTGGCGAATCGCCCACGACGCGGACTCGCGCGACAAGGTCGTAAGCGCGCTGGTCAGGATTCGGTAGGCGCCCGCGGCCTCGGCTTCCTCGGAGGCCAGCGCGTCGGCCAATTCGAGCATGTAGTTTCCCAGCGCGAAGCGCCCGAGGTCGTTACCAAGATTGAATTGCGGCAGTTCGGCCGCCTCGGCGCGGGTGATGAACACGAGCTGGCTGCTCGGGCGGCGGCGAAAGTAGAGCATCACATGCGAGAACGGCTCGAGCTTGCGCTCGAACCGCACGCGCGATTTCCGCGCGCCTTTGGCGATGCCGCCGAGCTTGCCGTAGTCGCGGGTGAGCAGCGTGACGATCCGATCGGATTCCGAGTAGTCGCGCGAGCGGAGCGCGATCGCCGCCGATACTTCTTCAGCCGGCATGATCGTCAGGGTCGCGGAATTGGCCGGCGGCGGTCTTACGCGCAGCCGTAGACCTTCATCACGTTCTCGCCCAGCACTTTCGCGCGCGCGGCGGCGGGCAGCTTATTCGCCATCTCCTCGACTTCCTCGATATAGTTGCCGACGTGATCGGGATGGGGAAAATCCGAGGCCCAGAAAAACTTGTCCGCGCCGCACAGCTCGACCATCGCGGGTAGCGCGCGCTCGTCAGGGTCGCCAGAAATCCAGCAATTGCGTCGGAAATAGAAGCTCGGCTTCTCCTTGAGCTTCAGCGTCATCCCAAGCGCGGTCCCATACACGGCGTCCATTCGATCGAGCCAGTACGAAATCCAGCCCGCGCCGGCCTCGAGGATTACCAGCTTGAGGCGCGGGAACTTCTCGAACGTGCCGTACTGGAAGAAACTCGTGAAGGCGTGGCGAACCGCGTCGGCGGCGGTGATGTTGTTGAAGAAGTACAGATCGCGCTGGTACTGCCATTCGTACCGGCCCGACATCGCCCAGACCGGCTCGAGCGACGGATGGAGTCCGAGCGGAACGTCCAGTTCCTGCGCTTTGGCGAACAGCACGTCGTGATCCGGATGAGCATGCGGCTTGCGCGTCATTGTGAACTGGCAAACCCATCCGCCCTTGCATCCGGCCTTGACCGCGCGCTCCAGCTCGCGTGCTGCCGCCGCGGGATCGCCCAGCGACAGATGCGCGACCGGGAGCAGCTTGCCGCCGCTGTCCGCGCAGAAGTCCACGATGTAGCGGTTATATGCCCGGGTGTAGGCCTGGGCCAGGTCGGCGTCCGGGCACTCGACTTCGTAGAGCAGGCTGAGCGTCGGGTACAGGAACGCCGCGTCGAGGCCCTCGGCGGTAATCCGCTCCAGGCGCTCTTTGGGGTCCATCGCTCCGAACGGCGCATTACTGCCGTAGCCGGGCTTGAAGTTCTTGAACGGGGCGTCGCGCGTCGATCCCATTCCGGCCAGACTGCTGAGCATCCCGGCGCGCAGGAACTTCGACGGCTGGCCGTTAATCTCCAGGTACTCGAAATCGGAGTCGGTGCGTCTTATGCGGATCGCGCGCGATTGGTACTTCTCCTCCAGGTAACGCTCCCACAATCCGGCGTCCTCCAGGATGTGGCCGTCGGCATCAACCGCGCCCGCAAACTTGATCTTCTGGATTTCCGCATGCTCCATTTTGGATAACTCCGATCTTCAGGTATCGGGGCACTCTCGCTTTTATAGTAGGAGAACGAGCGGCGAAAGCCAGTCGGATGACCGGCGTGACGCCGGTCCTACTTCCGAAGTAGCGCCGGCGTCTCGCCGGTGATTATCCGGCCTCTGTGCGGTCACAATCGCCACTCGCGCACCGTCCATGCTCAGAAACTCAAGCGTTTGAAGAATCGCTCGGGCACGAGCTTGATCGCGGCCATAATCGGACGCCAGAAGCCGGGAACGTAAACCACCTCCGAGCCGCGCCGCCACGCCGCGTAGATTTTCTCCGCGGCTTGCTCCGGCGAGGCCTGCAGCAACAGCCCGTCGCGCCCCCAGGTCATCCGCGTGTCCACGAAACCGAGCTTCGCGGTCATCACATGCACGCCCGTTTTCGCCAGCCGCCCACGCAGTCCCTGCGTGAATAGCGCGAGCGCGCCCTTGGCCGAGCCGTAGACGTAATTTTTTGAGCGGCCGCGATCGCCCGCCACCGACGCGATCACGAGGATAAAGCCGCGGCCCTGCGCCTTCAGGTATTCGGCCGCCAGCGTCATGATCGAAACCGCGCCGGTGTAGTTCTGGCTGATAGTCTTGAGCGCCTCGATCGGATCGCTTTGCGCGGCGTCCTCGTCGCCCAGCGTGCCGAAGGCGACCACGACGCCGTCGAGCCCGCCGAGCTTTTCGGCCGCGCCACGAACGAAGTCCGGATGCGCGTCGAAGTCGGCGGCATCGAACAGGCCCGCATGGACGGCGCGGCCACTGCGGACGGCCAGATCATCTGCGAGCCGGCGGCCCTCGGTCTCGTCGCGCGCCGCGAGGTAAAGATGGCCCCCGCCCAGCGCGAACTTGAGCGCGAGTGCGCGCGAAATTGGTGAAGTCGCGCCGAGAATCAGTATGCGCATCACCGCGGCTCCATACCGAGCCGGCGCGAGAGCGACGACGAGAAGTGATTGTCAGGATCTACCGCGGCCTTGATCGATTGCCACTGCGCGAGGTTCGGGTACATCGCGTGAAAAATCTCCGCCTTCATCCGCGCGTCCTTGGCCAGGTAAACCCGCCCGCCGCGCTTGAGCACCATCTCGTCCAGCCGGTCGAGGAAGGGAAACAAGCCGTCGTCGACCGGAAAGTCGAGCGCCAGCGTGTAGCCCGGCATCGGGAAGGAAAGCATTCCCTCCTGCGGCCCGAACTTCTTGAGCACCGTCAGAAAGGAACCGCGTCGGCTACGTGCGATCGCCTCTACCGTTTCGATTAAACCCGCGCGGCTTTCGGCCGGCGGCCACACGCACTGGTACTGCACGAAGCCGCGCTTGCCGTAGATGCGGTTCCAGTGATGAATCGAGTCGAGCGGATAGAAAAAACTGTCGTAGTCGACCAGCGTATGCTTGCCGGCGCCGGAGTGGGGCGCGTGATAGACGGCGGCGTTGAACGCGCGGACGCTCAATGAGTTGAGCGCGAAACCCGGAAAATCGAACGGCACGAACGCCTTGGTGCGCGGCCGGAAATCGAGCGGGACCGCGCGCCGCTTCGGATCGAGCAAATTGAGCGGCGCGAAGTTTCCCAAATGGAGCACCGAGCGCCCCAGCGACGCGCCGCGGCTCGCGCAGTCGATCCATGCCGCCGAGTACTGATATTCGTTCTCCGTGCGTTCGAAAGTCTCGAATGCGTGATCGAGGTTTCGAAGCTGCAGCACTTCACCGTCGATCCACGCGCTCTCGACCGGCCGCAACTGCAACTCGACCTCCAGGATCACGCCGGTCAGACCCATGCCGCCGACCGTCGCCCAGAACAGGTCGGGGTTTTGCTCGCGCGAGCAGCGCCGCACCTCGCCCGAGGCGAGCATCAGGTCAAGGCTCGACACATGGTTGGCGAGCGAAGAATCGCGATGGTGATTTTTGCCGTGAACATCGGCCGCGAGCGAGCCGCCCAGCGTGACGAACTTGGTCCCCGGGGTGACCGGCGGAAAAAAGCCGCGCGGCAGAAAAACGTCGATCAGCTCCGCGATCGTGACGCCGGCTTCGCAACGCAGCACGCCGGTCTGCGCGTCGAACGCGAGCATCCGGTTGAGCCGCTGCAGGTCGACCACCCGATTGCGGGCGTTCAGCGCGGCGTCGCCGTAGGCGCGCCCGGCGCCGCGCGCGATCAGGCTGGAGGAATTGCCGGCCACCACCGCGGCGAGCTCGGCGATCTTCTCGGGCCGGTAGACCTGCGCGTCCGCGATCGGATACCGGCCCCATCCACTGAGCTTCATTGCACGGGCGCGCGGCGCAGCCGGCGCGGCGCCGCCGCGGCTTGAGTTCTCCTCTATCGCGCGCGCATCCATAATCCGATCAATGGTGTTCGATGGTAACAGTTGGCGGTCCCGCATCGAAGCCGGTGACGGCTGCCCTGGTCACCGCGCGGGCCGGCACCGAGGCGGGATAATCGCCGGCGGCGCAACTACGTCCGGAAGTAGGACCGGAGTCCCGCCGGTCATCCGCCCCGGAAAACGCTACTAGCCTGGGCCCGGGCCTCTCGACCGGACTGATAAACACTCCATTGGCGCCGCGCGCACATATATACCAATAGTACAGTTACTATACTTAGAGATACTAATCGAGTTGACATTAAGAGTGATGTTGCTACATAACGTACAGCTACGAAGAACGCGCCGGGCGGTCACCAAACGCGGAGGGCGCAAAGGGAGCAATGCTCATGAATTTCCTCAGGAAGCTGCAGGTTCGTTTCACGGAGCGCGGGCAAACGATGACCGAGTATGCGCTGGTGCTGGCGGCGATCGCAGTCGTTGCCTTCCTGACCTATCAGAAGTTGGGCAACGGCATCACCAACCTGCTGAACAACGTCGTCACCGATCTTGGCCCGTCCTGATCGATCGCCGGCCCGACCCGCCACTGCGGGTCTCTGAATCAGAGCCTCAGGCCGGGCGTGGGTCGATATCGGCCCACAGCCGCATCATGAACTCGATATGGGTCTCGACGGCCCATAGCGCTTCGGCGGCGGCCGGTTCGGGAATCGCGCGGAAGATCGACGCGGCGCTGGAGTCGCCGTGCTCCTTGTCGACCTCGACATGCACCGTAAAGAAGCGGACGCCGTCGTCGGAGAGCTTGTAATTGCGCTTGAGCCCATCGATCACGCGCACGTAAGCGTCGGGATTGTGCAATTCGGAGCCGAGGCTGATTCCCGCCAGCGTGGTGTACCAGGGCTTCGAGTCGGCCAGCCAGTACATCCAATGGACCATCGCGGTCGCGTCCGGCGACATCCGCGCGTGGAGCAGTTGCTCGCGCGGGATACCGAGCGCGGCGCCGAATTCGAGATACAGCTCGGGATGGGAGCGGAGGACGCCGGATTGGCGGCCCAGCTCCTCTTCGTTGAGATTTTCGATGATCGACTTGCGCGCGCCGAAATCGTCGCACTTGGCGTAGATCAATCCCAGGATATTCGCGTTGTGGGCTTTGTTGCCGGCGAAAAGCTGGATGGTCCAATGGCGCAGTTGCGGCATGGTCAGCTCGCCACGCTCGATCTTGTCGATCGTGGGATGGTACTTGAGCGTCGCGCGCCGGCGCTCGAGCCGCTCGAAGAGGGCGTTGAGTTGCTCGACACCGCGCTTCACATCCATGGTTGAGTTCTCCTTCAACGGCTACCGGCGCCGCGCCTCATCGGCGGCGTGCTCGGCCGCAAGCTTGCCCTCGAGGTCGCGTCGCAGCGCGGCCTTTTTGATCTTGCCCACGTTGGTCAGCGGCATCTCGGCAATGATCTCGAGCCGTTCCGGCCACTTGAAACGCGCGAGCCCGCGCTCGGCCATAAAGTCGCGCAGCGCGTCCAACGCCAAAGCGAGCCGCGGTCGCAGCGTAACATAGGCGCAGGCCTTTTCGCCCATCACCTCATCAGGCATCGCGACGACCGCCGCGTGGAGGATCGCGTGATGAGCGAGCAGATGGCCCTCGATTTCCTCGGCGCTGATCTTTTCTCCGCCGCGATTGATCAGATCCTTGATCCGGCCCTCGACGATCAGGTTGCCACCGGCGCCGCGCCGCACCAGGTCGCCGGTCCGGTAGAAGCCGTCGGGTGTGAACGCCTCGCGATTGCGCTCGGACTCGCGATAGTAGCCACGAATCGTATATGGCCCGCGGCACCATAACTCGCCGACACCGTCGGGTGCGTCGTCGGGGATAGTGCGGCCGGAGGCATCCACGATCCGGATTTCGTCGGCCGGCGACAGCGGGCGGCCCTGGGTTCCTAACCTGATCGGTTCCGGATCGCCCAGGCGCGTGTAGCACAGCATCCCCTCGGCCATCCCGAGCACCTGCTGCACGCAGAGCCCCGCAAACGCCTGCGTCAGCGCCTGCGCCGTATGCGCGCCGAGCCTGGCCCCGCCGACCGTGATCACCCGCAGCGATTTCATCGCGGGGCGCTCGCTTTCCGCCAGGTCGAGCAGGCCGATCGCCAGCGTCGGCACGCACGGCAGATGCGTAATCCGCTCGCGCTCGATTGTGGCCGCGAGGTCGCGCGGATTGGTCGCTTGCGCGAACACCGCGGTCGCGCCGGAAAGCAGCGCGCCCAGCAGGCCCGGGCAGGCCAGCGCAAAGTTATGCTCCGCCGGCAGCGCGAGCAGGATTCGCGCGTCGGGTCCGAGACCGCAGACCTCGGCCGCCGCGCGCGCATTGTACAGATAGTCGGTGTGCGTGCGCGGAATCAGTTTGGGGCGGCCGGTCGTGCCGCCGGACAGCAGAAAGAGTGCGACGTCCAGAGGATCTGAATTCCGCGCGCCCGTGATCGGGCCGCACTCGCGCGCTGGCGGTTCGTGCAGGTTGATACAGCCCGGCGCAGGGGCGGTAGCAAAGATTGCCGCGAGCTGCGGGACTGCCTGACGCAGATCGCGCGCCAGCGCGGCGTGATCGAAGCCGCGATAAACGGGCGCGATCGCGATCGCCTTCGCCCCCGAATGCGCGGCCAGGTACTCGAGTTCGGATTTCCGGAAGGCCGCCAGCGCCATCACCGGAATGGCGCCAATTTCGAGTGCGCCGATCAGCAGGCTCGCGAACTCCACGCAGTTCGGGAGCACGATGATGATGCGATCGCCGGCCGCAATCCCGTGACGCGCGAGCACGCCGGCGAACGCCGCGGCCTCGCGGATCAGCGCGCCATAAGTGAGCCGCCGCTCGGAGTCGCAGACCGCGATGTGATCGGGACGATCACGCTCGCCACGCGCCGCGGCCGCGGCGATCGCGCCCGCGATCGTCTGCCGCTGCCAGTAGCCCTCGCGCAGATAGCGCGCGGCCGCCTCGGGCGGAAATGGGATGCAGCCTTCGAGCATCGCCGAAAACTTGCGCGGCGCTCAGCGCGAAGTCAGCGACCCCGCGGCCATGCGAAAAACCTCGTCCATGATCCGCTCGCGCCGATCGCCGTCGCGCGCCGGATCGTACCACGTATAAAACCAGTTCATTGCGCCGAACAGCAGCGAGGTTACGATTCGGTTTTGCTCCGGGTCGGGCTTCGCGCCGCGCCGGCCCGCCAACTGCTCGACGGCGCGCTGGCAGATCCGCGAGTAATCGCGCTTGAGCCGCGCAATATCGGTCGCATACTTGCCGACCAGCGTATCGCTCTCGCGCACCAGCACTTTCATTTCAGCAAGGTTGTCCATGTGATAGCCGAGATGGCTCTCAATGAAGAGCCGCAGGCGCCGCTCGGGATCTTCGACCCGCTGCATCCGTTCGTTGGCGCGCCGGATCAGCTCGTCGAAGGCGTGCCTGGAGATCAGATACAGCAGCTCTTCCTTGTTGCGCAGGTAATAGTAGATGCGCGGAAAGGAAATCCGGGCATGCGTCGCGATATCGCGAATCGAGGCGCCTTCGAAGCTCTTCGCGGCAAAGACCTCCGCCGCCGCGCTGAGGATATGGTCGATATTGGCATCGTAGCGCGCGGCCCGGCTCAGCTTCGAGGCCGGCTTGAGCGCCGTCGAGCGCGGGCCCACCGCCGCTCGGGTTCTCTTGCGCAAAGGAAGCTGCCCGGCGCGCCGCGGCACTAGCTGTATCGGCGTCCGGTGGTGGGATCGGGAATCGCGATTTCGAGCCGCTTCAGCAGCCCGTTGACTTCCGCGATGAAGGCGTCGCGCATCGCTTCGTTGGTGCGCCGCCGCAGCCCCCATCGCAGGTAGTCGTGCTGGCGCTTCGAGCCCGACTGGCCGAACATATCGAGACCGGCTGGGTACCACTTGGCAAGGTAGCGTGTAATCCGCTCGCGGCCGTGTTCCGGGTCGCGCTGGATCACTCTGCGCAAAAGACTGTAGCCGAAGGCGGCGTGCCCCAACTCGTCGCGATAGACCCGATCGGCAATCTTGGCCAGCGGCTCGTAACTGCATCCGACCCATTCGTAGCCCATGTAGGCGCCCTGGCGGTCGGCGAAAAAGCTGAACAGCCCATACTCGATCCAATCCTCGGCCCGGTCGCGCAGCTCAAAGATATAGATCGGCATCGGCGTCGCCATGAAGCGTTCATCGACCCTGACGCCGAGTCCTTCGAGCAGCTTCATCCAGTAGCTCGCGTGGCGCACTTCGTCCGACCAGAACGCGGCGTACTCGGCCTTGTCCTCGGGCGTCGGCGCCAATGCGAGCGGTTTCATGAGCGTGCGCTCGGGCGCGAGCATGTATTCGGATTCGATTCGCGACTGAATCGAGAGCATCCGGACCAGCAGGTCATGGTATTCGGCGGGCAGCCCTTCGGGGCCTTTGAACTGCGTCGGCTGGCCTGGTTCGGAACCGCTCACGATTTGCTTCCGTTTGACTGAAAAGTCAACCTAACACGCGTTCGGGATTAGCATTGGCCCGCTGCATCGGTCAATCGAATTCACCCCGCCATCGTGAGTCCGCCGCTGACGCTCAACACCTGACCGGTCACGAAGTCGGCGTCGGGCGAGGCGAAGAATGCGACCGCACCCGCGATATCGTCGGGCTGGCCCAGCCGCCGGAACGGGATCGCGCGGGTCATCGCCTCGAGCATCCGCTCTCGGCCGGCCATCGCGTTCTCCAGCAGGGCGGTCTGGGTCGGGCCGGGGCATACGACGTTGACGTTGATATGGCTGCGCGCCAGCTCGCGCGCCAGCGTCTTGGAAAAGCCTACGATCGCGGCCTTGCATCCCGCATAGACGGCCTCGCCCGTCGAGCCGACGCGTCCGGCGTCCGATCCGATCGAGATGATCTTGCCGGCCCCGCGCGCCTGCATCCGGGGCGCGATCGCCTTGCAGCAATTGAGGACGCCGCGAAAGTTGATCGCGATCACCTTGTCCCAGGTCTCAGGCGTGCTGTCGGCGAACGGCTCGACCTGATCCCATCCGGCGTTGTTTACCAGAATGTCGAGCGGACCCAGCTCGCGTTCGATCGTGTCCGCCGCGGCGACGACCTCGGCGAGGCTGGTAACGTCGAGGCGAAATGCCCGCGCCTCAAAGCCGGCGCGCCGGATCTCCTCGGCGGTGCGGCCCGCCGCGTCGACCTGGACATCGCCGAGCGCGACCCGCGCGCCCTCGGCGGCGAGCCGATTTGCGATCGCGCGGCCGATTCCCTGCGCCGCACCGGTCACCAGCGCGATCCTGCCCCTCAGTCGCGAAGCTTCCATCGCCATCGTGAGCCTTTGCCAGTCTCCTTCCACCGCAGCATAGCGCACCGCGCAGATTGGAGTTAGCTTTCACGAGATTTTACAAACGCACCCGAGCCTGCTACGCGGAAAGCACGGCTCGCAGCGGGAGCCTTGAAGTATGGCCGATTCAGGGGCGATGGCGGCAGCGGTTGCGCAAGAAGCGTATGCGCGATGGCTCGGCGTTAGCGTCGAGGCGATCGCGTCCGACTCCGCGCGTATCGAGCTGCCGTACAAGGAAGAGAACAGCAACCCGGGCGGGCAAGTGCATGGCGGCGTGGTCGCCTCCGCGCTTGCGATCGCCGCGCGAATCGCGGCGCTCGCGGGGGTCGAGATCGCCGGGCCGCACGCGTCCGCGATGCTCTCCCTCAATGTCGGTTATCTTGCCTCGGCGGTGGGTGAGGCGATCATCGCCGAGGGACGCGTGCTGCGGCGCGGCAAGGAGTTGTGTTACGTGGGCTCGGCCGCCAACAATCCCGGAGGCAAGCCGCTCGGCATCGCGACCGTCGTGTATCGTGCGGCGCCGGGGAGTGATCCGGCGCCGATGCAATTTCCGATTGATCGATCGGGCGACAGTATCGAGGGGCTCGCCGCGCTGGCCGGCGCGCTCACCGCCGCGCCGTTCATCGCGGGCGTCGGGATGGTCGCCGAGCAGATGAAAGACGGGCACTCGCGGCTGCGGCTCCAGCATCGCGAGACCAACGCCGGCGCGGACGGCGCGATCCACGAAGGCGCGGTCGCCGCGCTGATCGACACCTGTGGCGCGCTAGCCGCCTGGTCACTGGTGCAGCCGCAGCGCGGGATGCGCGTCTCGACGGTCGGGATCGATGTGCAGTTCGTCAATACCGGGAAAGATCAGGATCTGATCGCGCGCGGCCGGACGGTCGGCCGCAAGCGCGAGATTTTCTTCAACCGCGTCGAGGTCGAAGCGGCCGACGGCACGCTGGCCGCCTACGGCAGCGTGATCTATCGAATCGTCTTGCCGGAGTAGCGTGATGGCCGCGAAAAGCCTGGCCGTGGTGCAGACCGGAGTCCGCCGGCTCGAACTGCGCGAATTCCCGCGGCCGGAGATTCACGACGACGACGCGTTGCTGAAAGTCGAGGCGTGCGGAATCTGCGGCAGCGACTACGAGCAGTATCAGGGCGCGTTTGCGGGCTTGCGCTTTCCAATCATTCCGGGCCATGAGCCGCTCGGCTTTATCGAGCAGATCGGACCGGTGGCGGCCAAACGATGGGGCGTCAAGGAAGGCGACCGGGTCGCGGTGGAAGTGCTGCTGCCATGCGGCTTTTGCGAGAATTGCCGCGCCGGCGCTTACCGGATCTGCATCGGCAAGGGCCGCATGTCCGCGTACGGCTATACGCCGTGCGAGATCGCGCCCGCGCTCTGGGGCGGGTACGCGCAACATATGTATCTCGACCCGCAGACCGTGATGCATAAGGTGCCGGCTGAGATCCCCGCCGAGCTGGCCGTGATGTTCAACCCGCTGGGCGCGGGAATCCGCTGGGCAGTGCAACTACCCGGTACCACGATCGGCGACACGATTGTGGTGCTCGGACCCGGCCAGCGCGGGCTGGCCTGCGTGATCGCGGCGCGCGAAGCGGGCGCGGCGCCGATCATCGTCACGGGCCTCAAGCGTGACGCCCGCAAGCTCGAATTGGCGCGCGAGTTCGGCGCGACGCATACGATCAACGTCGAGTCGCAGGATCCGGTCGCGGCGGTGAGGGAGATCACCCGCGGCCGGATGGCTGACGTGGCTGTGGATGTCACCGCCTACGCGACCAGCGCCGTGACCCAGGCGATCGATATCGTCCGGCGCGGCGGTACGGTCGTGCTCGCCGGCACCAAGGGGGCGCGTCCGGTCGAGAATTTCCTGAGCGACAAGATCGTGGGCAAGGAGCTGCGCGTGCAGGGCGCGATGGGCGTGGATTTTCGCGCCTACGCCCCGGCGATTCGGCTGATCGCTTCCGGGCGCTATCCGCTCGCCAAAATGCACACTCACACGCTGCCGCTGGAACAGGTCGAGCACGCGATCCAAATCCTCGCCGGCGAAGTCCCCGGCGAGGAGGCGATCCATATCGCGATCAAGATGTAGTCAGAGATCGGCGGGCCGGTACACGCTGATGCCGCCGACCCGCTCGAAATCCCGGTCACTGGTCGCGAGCGCCTCAATCCCGTAGCGGCGCATGCACGCGACGATCATCGAATCGTTGGTGAGCAGCGAGAACCTTTGCCTTTCGCGTTGAGCGGAACGGATCAGTTCTTCGCTCAGCGGAAGAAAGAGCAGGTTCTGCTTCAATAGCCTGTCGGTTTCACGCCAGAAATCGGTGAGCTTGGGAACGAGATCGCGGTGTTCACGCAGTTCCTTGACCTGCCCCGATCGGATGAGCCCCTTGGCGCGCGCTTCGAGCAACATCATTCGGTGTGTGACCTCGTTCAGCGTCTCGTACAAGCAAATGCCGGTGAGCAAACGCTGCGCACACTTCGTGATCAGGTCCTGACATTCCCGCGACGAGGTTCCCGCAGCGTAGATCAGGATGTTTGCGTCGAGAAAGACGCGGCTGCCCGCAGGCAGGCTGGAGAAGGGCCGCGGCTCCAACTAGAAACTGTCCTCGAAATCGGTTTCAGCGGCCCATTTCCAAAGATCCTTGTCGGCGCGGATGAACGGGCCTCGCTTGAGCGCGGCGAGCGCGCGGGCGATCTGAGCGGCCCTTTTGTCAGGCGGAAAGCGCAGACTGATCAAGCGTTCCAGCACGGCACCTCCGTCAGCTTCGCCTTGAACAGTGCGGGTTCGCCAGCGCTTGAGCGCGAGTTTGCGCATCGCTTCGCTGCGCTGTTTGCGGCTCACGCCGCGCCAGCGCTTGCGAGCCATTTCACGGGAGTTCACGCTTGATCTATACGTGCGCTCGCATGATTGAGGCAAGCGGGTCGCGGCGCCGGGCGCGCGACCCGCTCCTACATCCGGCGGAGCATGGTCTGCTGGATTTCGCGGACTTTGCCGCGCATCGCCTCGACCCCGGCGATCGTGCGCCCTTCCTCGTCTGCGGTCCGCATCAGGTTGTCGAACTTGATCAGGATGTTGGCGATCTTGGTATGCGCCTCGATCAGCGCGCGCTGCTTGAGCTCCTCGCTCTCCCATCGGCGCTCCGCGTATTCGCGCAGCTCCTCGCTCTGGATCACGAGTTCGCGCGCTTCCTCCTCGTAACCCTTGACCAGCCGCCGGATCGCGTCGCGAACCTTGGGCCGCTCTTCGGGGTCCTTCCACAACACGTGTTCGAGGAACATCAGGTCGTCCTCGATCACGTGCTCGCGGCCCATCACCAGCGCGTGGGCGCGCAGCAGGTCGAGTGAGTTCTTCCAGCGGCGATCCGACGCGATGATCTGAATCCGCGCCAACTCGCGGCGCAGCTCGCCGATCGCGCGCAGCGTCGCGGCCGGAACCGTGACAGCTTGCGCCATCAGGCGAAGCTCCTCAAGCTCCGCGAAGCTGAGCGTGGTTCGCGCCGGCGCCGATCCACCTTCGAGCATTTTGAGGAAGCGGAAATCCTCGGCGATGTAGTCGACCATGAAGCGCAACATGAAGCGATCGTAGAGCGCGGTCAGCTCTTCCTCGTCGGGCAACTCGTTGGACGCGCCGAACATCGCGATCAGCGGCACGCTCACGCGCTCGCGCCCGTTGTGGAAAACGCGCTCGTTGATCAACGTCAGCAGCGCGTTGAGGATCGACGAGTTGGCCTTGAAAATCTCGTCCAGAAACGCGATATGCGCCTCCGGCAGCTTGTGGCTGGTCACGCGGCGATAGTCGTCTTCTTCGAGGCCCTTGAGGCTGACCGCGCCGAAAATCTCCTCGGGCGTGCTGAACTTGGTGAGCAGCCACTGGAAATAGTCGGCGCCGTCGATGCGGCGGCACAGTTCGTCGGCGAGCATCGATTTAGCAGTGCCCGGCGGCCCGATGATCAATACGTGACTAGCCGCAAGCAGCGCGCCCAACGCGCCGTCGATAAGCTCGGCGCGCTCGAAAAACGCGCGGTTGAGTTCCTCGCGGATGCGGATGAGCTTGGTGCGGGCTTCTGACATCATTCGACCGAGTGCGGCCTGTTCAAGAAGACATACCAAAGCGGCGCGCGCGACTTAAGGCCGCGCTCGCGACTCGCGCGGCGCCTTGCCCGCGCGGGCGGCGCGACGCTACAAGGATTCAGGCGGGCGCTGCGCATCCGGTCGCGCGACCAGACCGTCAGCGTGACCGTTAGGAGGCTGCGATGGATCAAGCTCTGGCCGGCATGAAGATCCTCGATCTGACCCAGTTCGAGGCTGGAACCTCGTGCACCGAGCTGCTGGCCTGGCTCGGCGCCGACGTAATCAAGCTCGAAACGCCCGGCCTTGGTGAGCAGGGCCGCTATCTCATCAGCGAGAAACCCGGCTTGGACTCCTATTACTTCATGCTGCTCAACGCCAACAAGCGCAGTATCACGCTCAATCTCAAGAGCGAGCGCGGTCGCGCGATGTTTCTCGATCTGATCAAAAAGGTCGACGTGCTGGCCGAGAATTTTTCGCTCGGCACGCTGGAGAGCTTCGGACTCGGCTACGAGAAGCTGCGCGAAATCAACCCGCGCCTCATCTATCTGACGATCAAGGGCTTCGGCACCTACGGCCCCTACAGCAAGTACAAGAGCTTCGACATGATCGCGCAGGCCGCCGGCGGCGCGATGTCGGTGACGGGCACGCCGGGCTCGCCGCCGCTCAAGCCCGGCCCCACGATCGGCGATACCGGCACCGGCGTGCATGCCGCGGCGGGCGTGCTCGCCGCGTACATCCAGCGCGAGCGCACCGGCAAGGGGCAGAAGGTCGAAGTCGCGATGCAGGACGCGGTGCTGAATTACTGCCGGGTCGTGATGATGTCGACGTACATTACGCACAAGCCGGTCGGCCGTTCCGGCAACACGACCGGCGCGGTCCCCGGCGATATCTTCAAATGCGCGCCCGGCGGCGACAACGACTATGCCTATATTTTCTGCACCACGCCCGAAATGTGGCGCAGTCTCTGCGCCGCGATTGGTCAGGCCGCGCTCGCGGACGACGAGCGCTTTCGCGATCCGCGCTCGCGGCGCAAGAATACCGCGGCGCTCAACGCGATCATCAGCGAATGGACGGCGCATCATACCAAGCATGAGGTGATGAAAATCCTGGGCGAGGCCGGCGTGCCGTGCGGCGCGGTGCTGGATTCGGTCGAGCTGTTGAACGATCCCCATCTGCGCGAGCGCGGCATGATCACGACCGTGAATCATCCGACGCGCGGGGAGTTCACGATGCCCGGATGCGCAGTGCAACTCGAAGACTCCAAGGTGCCGGTAACCAGCGCGCCGCTGCTCGGCCAGCATAATCACGAGGTCTACGGCGAATTTCTCGACTTGGGAGAGCGCGAGCTCGAAGAGCTGAAGCGCCAGGGTGTCATCTGACCTCCAAGCGCGCGCGCGCAAAGCGGCGGTTGATGAGTAGAGGGTCCTGACGGATGGCGGGCGATCTCTTCACCGCGATCGAGTTTCTCAAGCGCGAAGGCAACGCCTTGCTCGAGCGCTTCGTGCGTGAGCGGCGCGACGCGGTCCGCGCCGAGTTGCGCTTCGAGGTCGTGTACAGCCAGTCCAGCACGGCCGACAACGGCAACGCGCGCCACAGCAGTGAAACTGAAGAAGCGTATCTGGGCGTCGCCGTATGGGCCGGCGCGCTCGCCCGCGCAGGAAAACGCGCCGAAGCGGTGCGCCATCTCGCGGCGGGCCAAAGCGGTATCGAAATCGGACGGCTTGCCCTCGATTCGCGCAAGCTGGTCGGTGCGATCAACACCGCGCTGGCCGGCGCCTATGACCGCGCCCGCGCGAGCGCGCGCGCCAAGGCCGCGCTGCTCAAGTCTCTCGGCCGCGACTCGCTAGGCCCCGCCGAAGCGATCGTTACACCGCTACCGCCGACCCGGGACGAAGTCGCCGCGATCTACCGTCGCGATCCGCGCGCGCTCGATCCGGCCGCGCTCAAGCAGCTCTGCCGCGAGGCGTCGGTGGCAATCAAGGGGCTCGGTCGCGAGATCGCGTTCAATTGGGTCGGCGCGACGGTGGAGTTCCGCCACGAGCTGTTCATCAGCAGCGACGGCACGCTCATCAGCCAGGCGTTCGCCTTTGCGCAGGGTGATTGTTACGTCGTGGCGCAGAACGACAACGGCGGTCATCACGAGAACTACGATACGATCGGCCAGCAGCGCGGCTTCGAGTGCCTGGCGGAGGGCTACCGCAGCGAGCTGATGCCGAATCCGGACTTGCAGACGTTCGCGGTCGAGCTGGCGCAGGAGGCGCGCGAGCTGGCGGCGGCGCCGGTGCTGAGTCCGCCCGATCACGAGGTCACGGTTGTTACCGATCCGCATTTCAACGCGTTGGTCGCGCACGAGATCGTGGGCCATCCATGCGAGGCCGATCGCGCGCTCAAGATGGAAGCCGCGTATGCCGGCCGCAGTTGGTTCCTGCGCTCGCTCGATGACAACGAGATCGGCAAACGCGTGGGCTCGGCGCTCCTCTCCGCGTGCTCGGATCCGGGACTCGAAGGCTACGGGCAATATCGCTACGACCACGAGGGCACGCCGGGGCGCCGCGTGATGCATTTCGAGCGCGGCGTGTTCCGCGATTTCCTGAACTCGCGCGCCACGGCCGCCGCGCTCGGCGTTGAGCCGAACGGATCGGCACGCGCCACCGACGCGCGCTACGTGCCGCTGATTCGCATGTCGAATACCTTCTTCCTGCCCGGCGAGCGCATGCCCGAACAGATCATCGCCGAGGTCGACCACGGCTACTACGTCTGCGGCCATCGCATCCCGTCGATCGCCGAGTCGCGCGAGAACTTCCGAATCTCGGCGCGGCGCGTTTACGCGATCGAGCACGGGCAGGTCGGCCGGCTCTTCCGCGCGGGCAGCGTGATCGCCGACAGCAAGCGCTTTTTCATGAACGTGGACGCGGTCGGCAACGATCTGCGCCTGCTCGCGATTCCGAACTGCGGCAAGGGACAGCCGATGCAGGTGAAGCGGATGTCCAACGGCGGTCCAACGCTGCGTTCGCGCGCCCGTTTGGCGGGCGGATGACGCCGGACTGAGAAACAGCGATGCGCACGCTCAACGAACTCAAGAGCTTTGCCCGCGAGGCGGCCGGCGTGGTCGCGCGCGAAAAAGATCTCGCTAGTTTCGAGGTCTATTGTTCGAGCACCGAGCAGCTCGTCGCGCGACTCAACTACACCTCCGACATCCCCTGCGGAGGCGTGGAGGAAGTGAAGTCGCTGAGCGCGGACGGATTCGCAATCCGGATCATGTCCGCCAACAATCGCCACGAGAACAGTATCGCTTTCGAAGCCGGCGACTTGAGTCGCGACGGCGTGCGCGCCGCACTGTTCCGCGCCCGCCGCGCGATGGTCATCGATCCGCATTTTCCCGGCCTGCCCGCGCAACCGCGCCGGCTTTCCCTCGCGGCCGCAGGCGCGAGCGATCTGCATCGTGTCGGCAATGCCCCGCTCGTTGCGGCGGCCTGGCAGATCGTGCGCAACGCGGCTGCGGCGTTCGGCAAAAACTCACAGTCGATCCTTGCCAGTCCCGGACTGATCGTGGGCGGCGACGTGTCGCTGATCCGCGACCGGATCGCGCTTGCCAGCTCGAACTTCCAGGATCTGCGCGCCGATCAGAGCGCGCATTTCACGTCGTCGGTCACGGTGCTGGTCGAGGCGCTCGACGCCAAGGGCACCGCAACCGCGATCGGCGGGTCGCTCGCCGAGCTGCGCCGGCTGGCGCCGCCTCTGGGCCGCGATGCGGTCGAGCGTGCGATCGGGTTGCAGCAGGGTGAGCGCCCGGCGGCAGGCGAGTATCGGGTGCTGTTCGGATCGCAGCCGATTGCGGAAATTCTGAACTATATGGTGATGGGCTCGCTGACCACGGGTGCGTTTCACGCCGCGAGCTCGGCGTATCAGGGCCGCTTCGGCGACCGCGTGATGGATCCGCGGCTCTCGCTGAGCGACGACCCGGCGCTCGCGCGCGGCGCCGTCGCGCGACGCGTCACCTGCGAGGGATTGCCGGCGGGGCGTACCGAGCTGGTTCGTGACGGCCACTTGATCGGACTGCTCTCCAACTTTTACGACGCCCATCGCCTCGCGACCGACGAAAATCGCAACGAAAAGCTGGGACCTCATGCGAACGGCGCGATCACATTCCCGGCGCGCAGCGGCTATCGGTTGGGCGAAGGTGGCGGGCGGCGCTTCGACGCCGGTCCTGGTGCGGCGGGCACCAACGTCGTGATGCGGGCGCGCGGCGGACTCGACCAGCGCGCGCTGCTCAAGGCCGTCGGTGACGGCATCTACGTGGGGCGCGTGTGGTACACCTATCCAATCAACGGCCAGCGCGCCGGACAGTTCACCTGCACCGTCAGCGGTGATTCATACCTGATTCGCAACGGTGAAATCGCCGCGCCGCTGGCGCCCAACAGCGTGCGAATCAACGCGCATATCGATCAGGTGTTCGGCTCGATCGTCGCGGCGGGCAAGCGGCTCGACGCGGCGCTGGTCTGGGGTTCGCCCGAGGTCTATTACGTGCCGGCGATCGTCGCCGATCGAATCCCACTCGCGCCGGTCGGTGTGGATTGACTATCCCTTCGGCAGGCCGAGCGTGCGCTCGCCGATGATATTGCGCTGGATCTCGCTGGTGCCACCCGCGATCGTGTATTGGCGCGAGCTGAGCACCCGGTTTTGCCAGCGCGGCGCGTCGGGCACCACGCCGGTGGGCTCGCCGAGCAACGCATAGCCGCCGAGCAGCTCGGTCGCGAACTGCGCGATCCGTACGCCGAGTTCCGATCCGAACAGCTTCAGCACGGAACCCTCCGGGCCGGGCGGCAAGCCCTTGAGCCGGCGCGTCAGAGAACGGAGCCGCGTATACTTCGCCGCCTCGCACTCGATCGCGAATTGCGCCAGCCGCTGGCGGATCCATCGATTCTCCCACGCGGGCCGCCCGTCGATTTGCACGCGGCGCGCCAACTCGACCAGGCGTCGCACCTGCGCGGTGTGGCCGCCGCCACCGCCGCCGCCGCGCTCATAGGCCAGCGTGGTCATCGCGACCTTCCAACCCTCGTGCAGCGGGCCGACCAGGTTCGGCTTCGGCACGCGCGCATCCTCGAAGAACACCTCGTTGAAATGCGCGTGGCCGTTCATCAGGACCAGCGGCCGGACCGTCACGCCGGCGGTCTTCATGTCGAGCAGCAGGTAGCTGATGCCGCGATGCTTGGGTGCGTCGGGATCGGTGCGCGCGAGCAGGAACATCCAGTCGGCGTATTGCGCGCCCGAGGTCCAAACCTTCTGGCCGTTGAGGACGAAGTAATCGCCGCCGTCGCTGGCGCGGGTCTGCAACGAGGCGAGATCGGAGCCGGCGCCGGGCTCCGAGTAGCCCTGACACCAGATATCTGCGCCGCTCAGGATTCGCGACAGGAAGCGCTGTTTCTGCTCGGGCGTGCCCCACTGCATCAGGGTGGGACCGCAGAGCCCGATTCCCGCATAGCCGGGCAGGACCGGCGCGCGCGCGCGGCCGTACTCCTCGTCGAAGATCACCTGCTCGATCAGCGTCGCGGCGCGTCCGCCGAATTCGCGCGGCCACGAAAGCCCGACCCATCCGGCGGCGTGCATCGCGGCTTGCCAGCTGCGGCGCCGCTCGAAGATCTCGCGATTGGGCGCGACCCGCTCGTCCATCGAGTCGTCAACGCAGAGTTCCCTCGGCAGGTTCGCCTCAAGCCACACGCGCACATCACGCCGGAAGGCCTGTTGTTCGGCGGTGTATTCGAAGTCCATGCCTGATTTCTTCCTAAATGCGGGGGCCAAGAAATCTATCGCCGTTATAGTGGATCAGATGATCGGGTGTTTCCGCGATCCAGACCTCGGTCTCCCAAGCTATATTCCTCATGTGCTTTCGAAAACATGCGAAGTCGGGAAACGCCGATACGAAAACCTTCCCGAGCGGGCAGCGCTCGAGCATCTCGCTGAGCTCCATGAGCCGTTTCGGCGACACCGGCCCGTGCGACGTGACGACTTCCACCAGGAAAATCCACCCCTTCGCGACATCGTGAAGCACCAAATCGGGGAGCTTGTCGTGCTCCGTGAGGAAGATGCCGACGGCTTCGAGCGCCAACCGCTCGACGACGAGATCCTTCTTGGCCGTGTCGCCCATATACAGGAGCGTCGCGCTCGGGGCGAACCGAGGTGCGAATTGCTCGACTACCGCTGCCTGTACTCGGTTATGCGCGCCGGGCGACAGCAGGAATTTTCGGCCGTCGGGAAGGCGCACGGGGACCAGCCTGCGTGAACGTCTGTTCCTGTAGACCTCAAGCAGCGCGCCGCTTCGCGCTCGAAACTCATTGACCGCCTTGTCCCATTCGCCACTACCGAATGCCCGAACGGCTTCAAGAGCTGAATCGCTGATCGCGTAGTGCGCGTTGGGACTGTTCGTTGGCAAGCCGGGATTGTCCGGATTGTAGTCCGCGATTCCGGCCTGGACGAACTGGTGAAGGACTTGCCTTCTGAATGTCTCTCGCGTGTTTGGTGCGTAGTTCCGGCGAAGCCGTGTCCGGACGAACTCCATGATCCCTTTTGTCACCCGTAAACTTTTGCGTGTCGCGCCTGCCCAGGAATCGCGCGGACCCAAACCAAGCAATGCGAGAAGCGTCAACGCCGACATTTCGTTCTGCTGAGCAGGAGGGAGACCCAGAGCCTCTCAGGACCTCACGAGCCTCCGTTACCCGCCGTGACGGTTCCCGCTTCAACCGTCACGACCTCAGTGCCGTCATCAGCAACGCGTCGGCATCTTCCAGAGGGTTGCTCGACGACCGGGCGTGAGCGCCAATTTCGGCGATCATTTCCAGGGGCGGTAGCGGAATCGAACTCATTTCAGTTGCACTGACCTGCGTGTTGCCGCTCATACTTCGAAAATACATATCAAAGAAGGAACTGTTCAGCAGAGCTGCCAATCCCCAGGCTTCATCGAGGCTCAAGGACCCGCCGGGTCGGTGAATGTAGTTCAGATGGTTCTCCAACCCGATGAAAGGCGATCCTAATACTCCCTTTATCAGCGGAGCCGCGACCAGCCTGCGGGCTTCTTCTTTGGCGCTGAACCTTCGTAGAAGCACGTACGTGTTGTCGGGGACTAATAAGGATATCGATCGCTCTGTCACACTGATAAACTGTTCCTTGTTTCTGGAACGTACAGGCCATCTCAACTGCATCGGATGCACGTTCTGCATCCATAGCAGCGGAGCGTGAGTTTCCGGGATACGTCCTTCCATTGCGAGGAAATGCGAAGCCCGAAATGCCACCACTCGGCCGGTAGATATCCCCAGAGCGTACTTCTTCAGTGAACCACGAGAAGCCTTGAGCAAGCGCGTCACGTCATCGTGACTCCTCGAAGACGGCACGCGCAGGACTTTTTCGGCGCTCGTGAGATCCAGCACAGCTGTCAGTGGAACATTCCGCGCCTCATTCAAACCCAGATCAGCGGATCCGACGCTCGACGAAATTCGAAGATGCGCCTCGTTCGTTCGGCTGGCCCATCCTTCGTCGCAACGTCCCTTGAGAATTATGTTCTCCTGCAAAACTCCGTCGCGATCGAAAGCTTGCCGTCGAGATTCGAAGACGTGCACCGCCTCGGGCCTCACGCGCTCGAAAAGCCATTCCCTGAAACATCTGAAGTACGGCCCGGAAGTAAAGCTGCGCGGCGTGATGAATATCATTTCACCGCCGGGAGCAAGCATCGACGCGGATACTGCCATAAACAGGGCGTAAATGTTCGGCTGACCGTGTACGACTACGTCTGCTGCGCGCGCCCGGGGGTCTGACTTCGAGAGTTTGAAATATGGCGGATTGGATATAGCCAGATCAAAGCGCTCGCCATGCCTCCGAAAGAGATCACTGGAGGGTTCCAGGCCGGTGGCATTTGCAATGATGAAATCGTCGGCATGGACGTTAAAGTGGAAGCCAATGCCGGCAATCGCCAGCCGCTTCTTAGTTAAGCGCAGGACGCTCTCAAGGACTTCTGCGAGGGCGGCGTCGGCTTCGTAGGCATCGATCGATACCTCTGAGGGTGGATTGACCAGAGACGCCAGTCGTTCGCAGACCGCGCATGTCAGCACTCCAGTCCCGGCGCCGGGGTCAAGTATCCTGATCGCGTGTTTGTCCACATCGCAAAGCGAAGCCATGTAGTCGGCAACGGGCAGCGGTGTCAGGTATTGGCCAAGCCGTTTGCGATGCGCCAACGTAGACTGAGATAGGTACGAGCGTCCGATCCGATCAGCATAGGCGCTGATACGCTCGCCCTCGTCAATTTCCACAAGCGCGTGAGCGACCTGCCCCGATTCATCGGCCGATGCGGCTGACATCGATGCGCAATCCTACGACAGCCGGAAGGCGCGGGCGGCGTTGTGCCAGAGGATTTTGCGCTTGCTGGTTTCGAGGATCGGTTGCTCTTCCATCTTCTTGAGCGCCCATGGCCAGGTTCCATCCGGATGCGGATAGTCGGTGTTCCAGACGAAATTGTCGTCGCCGGCCAGCTCGAGCGCGGCTTTGAGCGTGGGCTCGTCCGAGCGGCAGGCGACGAACACATTGCGCTTGAAATATTCGGTCGGCCGCAACTTCAGATCGGGATGCTCGGCGTTGCCGCTGAAGTCCCAATGCTGTTCCATCCGCTGGAGCCAGTAGGGAGTCCATCCGGCGTCGGCCTCGACGTGGACCACGTTGAGCTTCGGGAAGCGCTCGAACACGCCGCCCCAGATCAGACACGCCATCGCATACATCGCCTCGAACGGATGCGCCAGAATATGCCCCGCAGTGTGAGTGTCCATCCGCTCGCCGAAGGACGGGATGCGCGGCGAGCCTGAGTCGTGGATCGAGATCGGGCGGTCGAGCTTTTCGATCTCCGCCCACAGCGGCCAGTAATCCTGGTGATTCAGATTACGGCCCATGATCGGGTTGGGCCGGACGTAATAGCTCACTGCGCCCATCTTGGCGGTGCGATGGGCCTCCGCGATCGCGCGATCGACGTCCTGAAGCGGGAGCATCGCGGCGAAGCGCAGGCGTTCCGGCGCCTCGCCACAGTACTCGCAGCTCCAGTTGTTGTAGGCGGCGCAGCACGCAGCGAGGAGTTCGGGGTCGCGGAACTCGCGCCCGAGCATCTGCCCGCCGACGGTGGGATAGAGAATCTGCACGTCGACGCCTTCTTGGTCCATGTCGGCCAGGCGCGATTGCGCGCTGAAGCTCGCTTTGCGCGCGCGGTCGAAGCGCTGCATCGCTCTGGCAACTGCGGCCAGGAACTCCGGCGCCGCGAACGGGTACTTGCCCTCCTCGGCGGTGAGCGATTCGCCCTCGACCATCACGGTTTTGCGTCCCGACGAGGCGATTCCGAGCCGCGGCGCGGCCGCCTTGAAGCGGTCGTCGATGTACCGCTCCCAGAGGTCGTGAGGTTCCATCTGATGGGTATCGGTGTCGACGATTTTCCATCCGTTGCGCATGGCCGTGATCCTCGATCGATCGGGCGTTGCCTCTTCAATACGTCTACGCGCTCACCCCGTCAAAGCGTCTTGTTCACCAGCGGGAGCGAAAAGCCGAGATGCGTCCATTGCCAGCCCAGGCGCTCGTAGAAGCGATGCGCGTCCTGGCGTTGGCGATTCGAGGTCAGCGCGACCTTGTAGCAATGGTGGCGGCGTGCGATCGTGACCGCGGCCGCCATCAGCAGTTCACCGACCCGGGCGCCGCGGCAGCGCGCGTCAACCACGACGTTCTCGACGATCGCCACCGGCCGCAGGGCGCGCCCCAGATGTCGGAAGATCAGCACGTGATTTGTCCCGACGATCCGACCGTCTCTGATCGCGACCAGCAGCGTCTGATCGCGATTGCTCAGCACGGCGCGCAGCCCGCGTCTCATCTTTGCGGCGCCGGGACTGACGTAGTCGCCCTCGTGAAGCTGGCGATAAAGGTCTTCCAGCTCGCCTTCGTCGCCGAGGCGCGCCGGTCGAACCTTGACCGGCGCCTGGCTGATCTTCGGCTGGGAGCGCTTTCGCATCGGCGCTACCTTGCGGCTCAGTTCCAATGGCGGAGGGGTGCGCCGCGATAGCGCATCCGCGGCCGAATCAGCCGGTTGTCGGCATATTGCTCGAGGCTGTGCGCGATCCATCCGGCGGTGCGCCCGACTGCGAAGATCGCACCGGCCAGGCCCGGCGGAAAGCCGAGCATCCGGGTGCACACGGTCAGGTAGAAATCGAGATTGGGGCGCAGCCGGTTGCGCTTCCATACCGCGTCTTCCATCCGGAGCGCGGTCTCGAACAGGCGCCGTCCTTTGCGGCGTGCGATCTGAGCCGCGTTCTGCTTGAGCAAAACGGCACGGGGATCGCCTTCGGGATAAATTGCATGGCCGAAGCCGGGGGGCAATTGGTTCTCGCGCGCGAACTGATCGAGGCTGACTTCGATTCGGGCGCCCCCGCCCAGCTCCGCCAGCATTCGCTCGATCCGGTCGCACGCGCCGCCGTGAATCGGGCCCGACAGCGAGCAGAGCGACGCGAGCACGGAGGCATACAGGTCCGCGCCGGTGCTGGCGACCACCCGCGCGGCGAAAGTCGAAGCGTTGAGCTCATGCTCGGCGCAGGCGATCAGGGCATGGTCGAGTGCGGCGATCTCCCACTCGGCGGGTCCGGCGCCGCGCGCCGCGGTCAGCAGCCGCGCCGCCATCCCATGATCGCCGCCGCTGCCGGATGAATGCCTTTCGGCGAGCGCGAGCGGCAGCACGCTGATTATCACGGTCGCCTGGCGGGTTCTGGGGCGCACACCCTGATGCCGTTCGAGAGCGGCCAAGCTGGGCAGCACGGCCGCCAGCTTCCACACCGGGGGCGCGTCCTGGCCGACCGCGGTCAGCGCCGAGGCGACCGAGTCGGGAATGCGTGCGCCCGAGACTTCGGCGCGCAACGCCTCGACTTCTTCGGGGCGCGGGCGCTCGCCGTTCCAGAGCAGCAGGCAGACCTCCTCGAACGACGCGCGCTCGAAGAGTTCTTCGATCGGATAGCCGCGGTAGCAGAGCCGCCCGTCGATAATCGCGCTGACCGCCGATTCCGCGACGATCACGCCCGGCGCGCCGGTCTCGGTGGCGGGCGCCTGCGCGACGGTGACCCATGAGGTCGCCGGCGGCAGGGTGCGCCCGCGCCGGCCGCGCTCCGGCGCGACTACGCCGCGCAGCGCTTCGATATCGTCGCGGCGGTAGAGCGCCTGGCGCCCGATCTTGCGCCGGTAGCTCTTGACCCATCCGCGGCTCACGTAGGCGTAAAGCGTGCCGAGCTTGACCCCGAGCACACCGGCGGCCTCAGCCGCGGTGAGCATCGCGTCCGAATTTCCCCTGGCCACGAGCAGATTGCGCCATCGCTGACGCGGCTGGTCAAGCGCCCGGGCCGCGGGTCGCCGTGATCCGGTGGGCGTCGGTTGCATCGCTCCGCTCCTTGAATCAAGTTACATAAAGTTATATACAGTGCAGTCGAGGAGGCAAGCCGATGGCAAACCGAAACGGAAGCGGAGCCCGACCGGAACTGGTGGACGTGGCCGAGCCCAACCTGCTGCGCGAGATTTTTCCCTACGATGCGGTGCCGAAGCTGGTCTTCGACGGCGTGATCGAGCCGCTCGACCCGGCGCCGGAGTTCTATATCACCGACACGACTTTTCGCGACGGGCAGCAGGCGCGGCCGCCGTATACGGTCGCGCAGATCGTCGATCTGTACACGATGCTCCATCGGCTGGGCGGGCCCAACGGCGTGATCCGGCAGAGCGAATTCTTTCTGTACACCGAGGTCGATCGCGAAGCCGTGCGGCGCTGCCGCGAGGCCGGCTACCGCTATCCCGAGGTCACCGGATGGATTCGCGCCGTCAAATCGGATCTGCGCCTGGTCCGCGAGATGGGGCTGGCGGAGACCGGAATCCTGACTTCGTGCTCCGACTACCATATCTTTCATAAGCTCAAGCGCACCCGGAGCGAGGCGATGGACGACTACCTGGCGCTGGTGCAGGCGGCGCTGGACCTCGGGCTGCGCATCCGCTGCCATCTGGAGGACGTGACGCGCGCCGACTTTAACGGCTTCGTCGCGCCGTTCGTGTCGCGCCTGATGGAACTCGGCGCGGCGAGCGGGATCCCGATCAAGATTCGGGTGTGCGACACACTGGGGTTCGGCGTGCCGTTTCCGGGCGTCGCGCTGCCGCGCAGCGTGCCCAAGCTGATCACGGCCTTACGGCGCGAGTGCGGCGTGCCGCCCGAGTGCCTCGAATGGCACGGGCATAACGATTTCCACAAGGTGCTCGCCAATGCGACCGCGGCCTGGCTCTACGGATGCATGTACGCGAACGGCACGCTGCTCGGCTTCGGCGAGCGCACCGGTAATCCGCCGCTCGAAGGGCTGGTGATCGACTACGTATCGCTCAAAGGCGATACCAACGGGATCGATCTGCCGGTGATCACCGAGATCGCGCGTTACTTCGAACGCGAGCTGGGCTATCGGATACCGCCGACCTATCCGTTTGTGGGCAGCGACTTCAATGTCACCCGCGCCGGAATCCATGCCGACGGGCTGCTCAAGGACGAGGAGATTTACAACGTCTTCGATACCGCGAAGCTGCTGGGACGGCCGCCGCGCGTCGCGGTCGACAAGACCTCCGGCAGCGCGGGTATCGCCTGGTGGATCAACGACTACTTCAAGCTGCCGCGCGATGCACAGGTGGACAAGAAGTCGGAAGCCGTGGCGAAGATCGGCCGGTGGATCGATGCACAATACCACGCCGGCCGGACCACCTCGATCTCCGACGATGAGATGGTCGCGCAGGTGCGGGCGCATCTGCCGCGCGTGTGCGAAGAGCGCGCGAATCGAGCGCGACCGTAGTAGCGCGGCGATCCACTCTTTGCGGGGGGGGGCCGCATGGGTGTTCAGCCGGTGCCCGCGCTGGCTGGAAATCCGTCAGTTCGCTGCCGTCCTCTGATGTCGCTTTTGTGGGCTTACGCTTGCCCGACCGTCAGATGCCTTTGCCTGACCTCGTTGGAGCCGGGATTTGAAACCGGCGTGTGCCGCCGCCGTATTCGAGTGCAGGAACTCTGCGACGGCTCGGCCCCAAACGGGCGTGACTACGCGAGGAAAAGGAGAAAGCGAAATGATGGCTCGAGTAAGAATGATCTCACTGGCTGCGGCGGTTTTGGCTCTCGCGGTCACGTCCGGCACCGCGCTCGCACAGGGCGGACACCGGGGCGGCGGAGGCGAAAAGGGCCTGTTTATACTGGCCCATGCGGCAGGTTTGACCGGCAGTCAGATCCACGCGGCGTTCAAGGCCGATACGAATCTGGCGACTGATCGCACCAACCTCAAGACCGCCAACCAGGCGCTGACGGCCTGCCTGGTTTCGGGTGCTGATTGCAGCGCGGCCGCTTCAACCTATCTCACGGCCAAGCAGGCGCTTGCGCAAGAGCAGCTGAGCGTGTGGCAGGGCTTGTTCAAGGGCAACCCCAACCCGGCCAATGCGACCGCCGTACTCGGGCAGCTTCAGCAATTGCAGCAGGCGCGCAAGGCGCTATTCCAGCAGGTCTTCGCTTCCGGTGGGGGAAGCGCGGAATAGCTATTCGCGAGCAGTAATTTCTCTCGCCAACGAAAAGCCCTCTCCCGCGCCGCGGGAGAGGGTTTTCTTTATCGTCTCGCGGGAAGCGTCGTTCCGAATTCGCCGCGAAGCCCGCTAATAGACAAACGGAGTCAGTCCCGAATAGTGCAGGTAGACCTCAGGTTCCTGGGTGACGGTGAGCGGGCCACCCGACGGGGTGGTCCCAATCGAGCCGTCAGAACCAATCGGCAGTAGTTCCACGCTAGTCACTCCGGAAGTGCCGCTTGCGACTACATACAGGAACGGCGGATTGGTGAGCGACCCGAAGGTCAGTGGAAGCACGCCGTTCAATCCGTTCAGAGTGACGGAGCCCTCGGCTGTCAAGGCGCCGCTGGAAGCGATCTGGTAGGCGGAAACCAGCGTTGAGCCAGTCTCCGATGATTCGCTCTCCGTATAACCGAAGGGCAGAGTGTAGAACGGATCGGTAACAACGGAGCCTGACGCCGCACCGGTTGCTACCGAGTCTCCCGCCGGGGTCTGATAGGTGTCGTCCGAATTGAGTGTGTACTCGTCGATCACGTTGGAAATCGCGGTGTCCACGTCTTCAAGATCGGTGAAGCCCCAAGCCGTCGACGCCGGCTGGCAGGTGGTTCCGCTCAGAATGGAAGTGCTGCGCGTGCAAAACAGTTGCTGCGGGCACAGGTCCGGAAACGGGAACGGCGAGGCGGCGGAGGTCGTGTCGCAGGTGATCGTCTGGCTCGGCGTGGCGCTCAACGAGCCGCTGGAGCCAATCGCGAAGAGTTCCAGATCGGTGGAACCGCTTTCCGTCGAAAAATTCGTAGTGGTCACCTCGATAGCAAGCTGCTTCTGGGTTGAGCCCGGCGGGTTGAGATCGAAGGGGTAGCTGGCATTGCTGCCGGCGGGCGCCGCAGATACGAATCCCTCCGCAGTGAGGCTGCCGTTCGCATTCAACTGGTAGGCATAGACGTTGCCCGCGGTGGGATCCGAGGCAAGGCCGTCATTGACATCCACCCCGTAAAAGAAGGTCAGACCGGCGACCGGGCCATCCAAATCGGAAACACCCCCTCCCGTCGCGACCGATCCGGTGCTGGCTCCGATCGTTCCGTCCGCATTCAAAGCGTAGGTGGTGATCGTTCCGCCGCCGATGATGGCCACGGAATTCGGCGCCAGAATCTCGAAGGTGTCGCCGCCAATCGGGAAGTTCTTGGCGCCGGCGACGTTCAGCGTACCGGCACTGACCGGGTACTCAGTCAGGGTCGTTGCCGACGAGGTGAAGCTCTCGGCGTAGAGGGTTGAGCAGCCGCTGTTCGGGCAGGAGATCAACTCGACATCGATAAACGGATCCTCGGTCGAGAACACCGGGAAGTCCGTTGCTGCCTGCCCGAGCAAGGTTAGCGATCCGTCGCCGGCCACTGAGTATTCGAAGGTGTTGCCGCCGCTGCCATTGACCTGATACGCAAACGTCCCGCCCGGTCCCAGCGCCAGGAACTCGGAGCCGGTGTCGAACGAGCCGGCCGCGACGGTGGCGCTCGGCGTGCTCGGGAAGCTTCCCGTGGTTACGTTGATTGGATACTCCGCGATCCCCGCAGGCAGGCCGTTGGGACCGGGGGTCACGAACGAGTAGAGCATCGCTGTTCCACCGCCGCTGCTGGTGCCGGGTGTAGGAGTGGAAGCGGGCGTGGGAGTCTTGCTCGGCGGCGGGGTCGCGGTCGGCGCCGGAGTGGGAGTGGGACTTTGTCCAGGGGCCAGAGTTGGCGCAGGCGTGGGCGTCGGAGTTGGCGTCGACGATGACGTGCCCGTGCTCTTGCCGGTCAGAGAAATCGTCTGCGGGCTGCCCTTGGCGTTGTCGGTGATCGCGACCGAACCCTTATTCTTCGAACTCGCGCTGGTCGGTGCGAAGGTTATGTCGAGAGTGCACGAAGCTCCGGCGGCGAGCGTGCCGACGCATTGACCCGCGGTCACCCGGTATGGGGCGGTCGGCGCAATCGCGGTGATATCGATGGGCGCCTTGGTCCCATCCTTCAATTTCACGGACTTGGTCGAAGTCGCGCCGGCCTTGGTCGAGTTGAAGGTCAACGAGGTCGAGCTGATGCTGAGCACCGGCAGGACGCCGGTGCCTTTCAAGGTGACGCTTTCGGACCCGCCGCTCGTGGGCACGTTGAGTGTTCCCGTATCGTTGCCGGCTGCGGGAGGGGCAAAGCTCAAGCCGACGGTGCAGTGCTTTCCGGCGTCGATGGTGTTGATGGAACAAGTGTCCTTCTCAATTGCAAAGCCCGTTCCGGAAAGCGCGATTAGACTGACCATGACCGGCTTGGTGCTGGAATTGGTGAACGTTAAGGTCTTGTTCGCCGCCGGCGCGCCGACTGTGACCGAACCGAACGAGACCGTCGCGGGCGAGTGCGCCAAAGGTGGAGGATTAGCCAGCGCGGGTCGCGCCGCGAAGAGCCCGCAGAGCAGCAGGACCGCCGCGATTGCGGTCACTCGCTGTCGCGAAGTCTCGCAGCAGTGCACGACCGCGCGTGCCGATGCGGAGCGTTCGTTAGTTCTTGCGCTAATTCTTGCGCTGATTTTTGATCGCTTCATACAGATAACCATTGGCGAGCTACGATATCATCGCGTGCTTTGGGACGTAAGAGAGATTGTAAATTGGCCGAACGGGGCTACGTTTGCGGGTCGGTCGCGCTGCGACGTTCAAGCTCAATCTCCTCGAACCACGCCGCCAGCTCGGCGGTCATTTTGATGACGCGCTCGGGATTCGCCGTCGACAGGTCGTCGCGCTCGAAGGGGTCGCTGATCAAATCGAACAGTTGGGGAGATGGCGCCGCGGGGCGATGCCGCTGAGGCAATGGAGATCGATCGATGTCGGTGAATTTGTCGGGCTGGTACTTCGACTCCGTGTCGGCGGCGAAATCCTCGCCGGTGGGGAACATCAGCTCGCGGATCGCAGGGCGCACGAGCTTCCACCTGCCGTCGCGCATCGCGGCGTTGCATTCGCCGTCGGGCGTGTAGCGGTTCCATTGCCAGAAGCGCCGCGGATTGGTTCGGCCGCGCTCGCCGCGCAAGGCCGCGATCACGTCGGTCCCGTCCAGCTTGATGTCGTCGGGCGCCGCGACGCCCGCGAGCGCCAGCAACGTTGGCATCCAGTCCGTAAAGTGGACCATGTCGTGGATCTGCGCGCGCCGGTCGAGCCCGGCGGGCCATCGGAGGATCATCGGCAGCCGGATGCCGCCTTCGTAGACCAGCGTCTTGGCGCCCGCGAATCCACAATTGAAGCGATCGCTGCGCATGTCACCCTGACCGCCGAACTGCGGTCCGTTGTCACTCGAGAACAGCACCAGCGTGTGGTCCGCGAGCCCGAGTCGATCGAGCTCTTCGAGCACGCGCGCGATGCCGCGATCCATGCATTCGATCATCGCGTAGATAGTCGCGACGGCGAGCGTGAAATCACCCGAGTCGCGGTAGGGCGCGAGGTCGGCTTCGACCGCCTCGAACGGATAGTGCGGCGCGCTGTAGGCGAGATGCAGGAAAAATCTCTCCTTATGATGACGCCGGATGAAATCGGCCGCCTCCGCCGTGAAAACGTCGGTCAGGTAGCGGCCGTCGGCGCCCGCGATACTGCCGTTGCGGTCAAGATGCCATTGCCAATACGGTTGCCATCCGCCGCGAAAACCTGCGAATTCGTCGAAGCCGCGGCGATTCGGATGGTAGCGCGGATCAGCGCGCCATTGTGCCACTTGCCGACCAGGCCGGTGACGTAACCCGCGCGCTTGAGGAAATCGGCGATCGTCCGTTCGCGCAGCGCGAGCCGATCCAGCCCGCGCAATTCAAGCGTGTCGAGCACGCCGGTGCGATGGGGATAGCGGCCGGTGAGCAGCGACGCGCGGGCGGGCGCGCATACCGGCGACGCCGAGTAGTGTTGCGTCAGGCACAGCCCCTCAGCCACGAGCTGATCGAGCGTCGGCGTGCGCGACACGCCATAGTTAAAGCATCCGAAGTCGCCGTAGCCCATGTCATCGGCGAGGATGAAGATGATGTTAGGTCGTTCGCCCATCCGCTTCAGCCTTTCGCGATAAACTCCACGACCACGTGCGCCAGCTCCTCGCCCTTGTCCTCCTGCAGAAAATGGCCGCCGCCCGCGATCGTGGTATGCGGCTGGCCTTTCGCGCCCGGGATCATGCCCTGGATGACCAGATCGCCGCCCCGGGTGATCGGATCCGAGTCGCTGAAGGCGGTGAGGAACGGCTTGCGCCACTCGCGCAGTATCTGCCACGCCTTGCGATTCGCGGGCGCAGCCGGATCATCCGGCCGAGTCGGCACCAGCGTGGGCATCTGGCGCGGTCCCGCCTTGAACGTGTCATCCGGGAACGGCGCGTCGTAGGCCGCGATGATTTCCGCGCTCAACCTGGAGACACATCCGCCCTGCACGATCATGCCGACCGGAAACTGCGGCGATTCCTGCGAGAACTTCTGCCAGTTCATGAACGCCTCGCCCATTGGCTGATCGCCCGTGGGCAATCCGGTATTGGCCGCGACGATCCGCGCGAAACGATCCGCGTTTTCCGCGGCGACGCGCAGGCCGATCAGCCCGCCCCAATCCTGGCACACCAGCGTAATACCGCGCAGGTCGAGATTGCCGATCAATCCCGCAATCCAGCCGACATGGCGCTGATAGGTGTGGTCCTCGCGATGCGCGGGTTTGTCGGACCGGCCGAAACCGACCAGATCGGGAGCGATCACGCGATGACCCGCCCGAGTCAGGATCGGAATCATCTTGCGATAGAGATACGACCACGACGGCTCGCCGTGCATCAGGAGCACCGGCGCCGCGCCGCGCGGACCCTCGTCGAGGTAGTGGATTCTCAACTGATCGACTTCGGCGTAATGCGGCTTGAAGTCGAAGCCGGCCAGATTGGCGAATCGATCATCCGGCGTCCGTAGAATGTCCATCGTTCCTCCGTCTGCGGTTGCGGGCGTCTAACGGCGTTCGATTTGCTCGCGCGTGGTTGCTTCTATCACGAGCGCACCGCCCGGTGTATCGGGTTCGCGAGATGCTGGTAGTGGGCCTTTTGGAATCGGATGGCCGGCAGGGACGCCGGCCACTACCCTAAATGAAGCTCCTACATTGGGTAGGGGCCGGCCTCCGTGCCGGCCCGTGCTGTCAAAGCCGCCCACTACCAGGCGCTGCGCGCGGCTTGCCGGTGGCGGTGCTTCGCAGTAGGTTCGGGCCATCAATAAAGATGAGCGCACGGGGCGCGCGATGGCCGAATCACCATTAGAGTACTACACGCAGCCGACGGCGATGTCGGATGCGGGAGCGTACGCGGACCAATTAAACTCGCTGCCGTCCGAGATTCCCGCGCTGTGCGAAGTCGTGCAGGGCCTGCTGATTCATCGCGACTGGGCGCCGCTGTATGGCGTAACGCTTGCCACCGAGCGCAAGCCCGAACTCCAGATTCGTCCGGTGCGCGAGATGCTCGCGCGGATCTTCGCGCTGGGCGACCAGCCGCTCACCGTCGCGCGTCCGCCTGAGCGGCGGCTGTTCGGCGTATGCAGTCACTTCGCGTTGCTGCTCTGCTCGATTTTGCGCCATCGCGGCGTGCCGGCGCGCTCGCGATGCGGCTTCGGCGCGTACTTCCGGCCCGGATCGTTCGAGGATCACTATGTGTGCGAATACTGGAACGCTGCCGAGTCGCGATGGGTTCTGGTCGATGCGCAACTCGACGCGCAGCAGCGCCAGGTGCTTAAACCGGACTTCAGCACGCTCGACATTCCGCACGATCGTTTCGTGATTGCCGGCGACGCCTGGCAATGGTGCCGCAGCGGCCGCGCCGATCCGCGCCGCTTCGGAATCTGGGACATGCGCGGGACGTGGTTCGTGCGCGGCAATGTGATCCACGACGTGGCCGGGCTCAACCACGTCGAGCTGCTGCCGTGGGACGGATGGGGCCCGCTGATGCGCGGCCCGGAGGATGAAGCAAAGTCCGGCGAGGCCGAGCTCGCGTTCGTCGATCGTATCGCCGCGCTCTCGGTCGCCGGTGACGGCGCCTTCGCCGAGATTCGCGCGGCCTACCAGGGCGATGATCGCCTGCGCGTCCCGCGCGTGATCACGAGTTTCACCGAGCAGGGTCCGCAGACCGTCACGGTCGAGACTTAGCCGACTTAGCCGGATTTGGGAGACTTAGCATGTCGAACAGCGACACGGAGCGCGAGCGAGTCCGAATTCCACGAGACAACGACAACGAGTACGGCCACGAAATCGCGGCCAGGCGGCGCGAATTTGTCCGCGAGAAAACCGGCGCCGAGCTTTCGCATGTCGGCAAGTATTCGTTCGATCCCGCGACGCTGCCCGGCAATATCGAGAATTTCACGGGCGTGGCGCAGGTGCCGATCGGAATCGCGGGGCCGATTCGCATCAACGGTGAACACGCGCACGGGGATTTCTACATTCCGCTGGCTACCACCGAGGGGACGCTGGTCGCGAGCTACAATCGCGGGATGCGCCTGTTGAGCGAATGCGGCGGCGTCAAGACCACCGTAGTCGAGCAATTCATGCAACGCGCGCCGGTCTTTATTCTGGAAGACGCGCTGCAGGCGCGCGAATTCGGCAAGTGGGTCGATGAGAATTTCGCCGCGATCAAGGAAGCCGCGGAACAGACTACCCGCACCGGCAAACTGATCAATATCGGACAATACTCAATCGGACCGCTCAGGTATCTCCGCTTCAACTATACGACTGGTGATGCGGCTGGGCAGAACATGACCGGCAAAGCCACGCTGGTCGCCTGCGACTGGATAAAGCATAACTATCCCGGTTATCCCGGCGGAGTGAGATACATTCTCTCCGGCAATATGGATACCGACAAGAAGCATTCCCGGATCAACATGCTGCTCACGCGCGGCAAGCGGGTCGTCGCCGAAGCGGTTATCCAGAAAGAGCGCATGCGGGATCTGATGGGCGTCGATACGCGCGATCTATTCTATGTGTATCAAATCGCGATGGCCGGGACGTTTCTGGCGGGCTCAGCGAATAACGGCGCGCACGCCGCCAACGGCCTTACTGCGTTGTTTATCGCGACCGGCCAGGACGTGGCGAACATCTCGGAATCACAGGCGGCTGTCACTTATGCGCAATTTCTCGACAATGGCGACTTCTACTGGTCAATCACACTCACTTCGCTGATAGTGGCGACCTACGGAGGCGGGACCGGACTGGCTACTCAGCGGGAATGCCTCGAGATGCTGGGATGCAACGGTACGGGCAAGTCCAACAAGTTCGGTGAGATTTGCGCCGGGGTGGTGCTGGCGGGAGAGACCTCGCTGGCGGGCGCGATTCTGCACGGCGACTGGGTATCGAGCCACGATCGGCTCGGACGTAATCGGCCGTGAAGTACAACACCTCTCCCTGACCAGGGAGAGGTCGGCGAGCATTTGTGTTGGCATATGGCTCGCCGGGTGAGGGTAGACTGGCTACCGCGCAAAGAGGAAGAAATCATAACCTCAGCGTCGAAGGACAAACTCGTATGAGTGAGCATCCGTGGATCAAGTCCTATCCGGCCGGCGTCGATTGGGCTGCCGAGATTCCGGTCATGCCGGTGCAGCAGATGCTCGACGAGACGGCCGCGCGCTGGCCGGACCATCCGGCGATCGATTTCGCGGGGCGGAAACTGCGCTATCGTGAGCTGTCGGATCTGGTCAGCCGCGCGGCCCGCGGTTTTCAGGAACTGGGCGTGAAGCCCGGCGTGCACGTCGGGCTTTATCTGCCGAACACGCCGCATTACATCGTCAGCTTTTTCGGCATCCTGAAAGCCGGCGGGACGGTCGTAAACTACTCGCCGCTCGATGCCGAGAAGGTCCTTGAGCACAAGGTCGAGGACAGCGAGACCGACATCCTCGTCACGCTCAACATGAGCGCGCTCTATCCGCAGATGGGTCGGTTGCTCGGCAAGACCAGGCTCAAGAAGCTGGTCGTTGGCAACTTCGCCGAAATGACGCCCGCTCCGGAAGCGGTGAACGCGCAAATGCGCAGCGCCGGGCAGCTCTGCGATTTCCCCGCTGACAACCGGCATCTCAGCTGGGAGCGATTGCTCGCCAACGATGGCAACTATCAGCCGTACCCGATCAAGGACGTGAGGGAAGCGATCGCGGTGTTGCAATACACCGGCGGCACGACCGGGCTACCCAAGGGCGCGATCCTCACCCACGCCAACCTGTCGGCCGCATGCAATCAGTGCCGCGAGACCGCCAACGGCGAGCCGTCCGTGCTCAAAGAGGGTAACGAGCGGATCCTGGCGGTGCTGCCGCCGTTCCATATCTACGCGCTCACGATCAACATGCTGCTCGGAATCCGGATCGGCGCCGAGCTGATTTTGCATCCACGCTTCGAGGTCGAAGCCGTGTTGAACGACATCGCCGGCAAGCGGGTGACCATTTTCCCCGGCGTGCCGACCATGTATGTGGCGCTGATCAATCATCCGGAGGCCGGCAAGCGCGACCTGTCGTCGCTCAAGCTCTGCAACTCAGGCGGTGCGCCGCTGCCGCTCGAAGTCCAACAACGATTCCAGAAGTTGAGTGGCTGCACTCTATCCGAGGGATGGGGGATGACCGAGACCTCAGCGATCGGCACCTTCACGCCGGTTCACGGCCTGCGCAAGGCCGGTTCCTGCGGTTTGCCCGCGCCGGGGATAACGATCAAGTTCGCCGACGTTTCGAATCCCTCTCGTTATGTGCCGCTCGGCGAGCGCGGCGAGATCTGCATCGGCGGTCCGAACGTGATGAAGGGCTACTGGAAGAACCCGCAGGCGACCGCGGAGATGATGACTCCCGACGGTCTTCTGCGCACCGGCGACGTTGGCTACATGGACCCGGACGGCTTCGTCTATATCGTCGATCGCACCAAGGACATGATCCTGTGCGGCGGATTCAACGTCTATCCGCGCAATATCGAGGAGGCGATCTACGAGCATCCGGCGGTCGAAGAGGTGAGCGTAATCGGCATCCACGACGAGTATCGCGGCCAGTCGCCGAAGGCCTTCATCAAGCTCAAGGCCGGCGCGAAGGCGTTCGCGCTCGATGAGCTGAAAGCTTTTCTCAAGGACCGGCTCGGCAAGCACGAGATGGTGCAGGCGATGGAGATTCGTGCGGAGCTGCCGAAGACCGCAGTCGGCAAGCTCTCGAAAAAAGAGCTCTACGACGAGGAAGCCGCGTGCCCCAAACGTTAGGGATGCGCGGACTCGGCGGCGGAGCGCATCTCGTAGCGAATCGGCATGTGCTTGATCCCGCCGACGAAGCTCGACCGGAGCCGCTCGACCCGACCCGCCATCTCGACATGATCGAGCCGCTCGGCGAGTTGCCGGAAGATGACCTCGAGTTCGAGTCGCGCGAGGTTCGCGCCGAGGCAGAAGTGCTCGCCGATGCCGAACGCCAGATGCGGATTCGGATCGCGTGAGATATCGAAGCGGAACGGCTCGTCGAAGACTTCCTCGTCGCGATTCGCCGAGGGATAGAACAGGCAGAGCACTTCGCCCGCCTTGATCTTCTGGCCGCGCACCTCCGTATCTTCCTTGGCGGTGCGCGCGAACTGGATCACAGGTGTGGTCCAGCGCACGATCTCTTCGACCGCCGGCGTGATCAGCGAGGGATTGGACCGCAGCTCGCGCCATTGATCGGGATTCTCGATAAAGGCCAGCAGGCCGCCAGTGGTCGCGTTGCGGGTGGTCTCGTTCCCGGCGACGACCAGCAGAAAGAAATAGGACAGCAACTCGAAGGTCGGCAGCGGTTCGCCGTTGAGCGTGGAGTTCGCGATCACGCTGGTGAGGTCGTCTTTCGGCTCCTTGCGGCGCTTCTCGCAGAGGTCGTTGAAGTAGGTGAACAGCCCGATCCGCGCGCGATCCATCGTTTCATCGGCCGTGGTGCCCTTCTGGAACTCGGGGTCGACGCCGCCGATCGTTTCGTTGGTCCAGGTGAAAAGCTGTTCCCAATCCTCGCGCGGCACGCCCAACTGCTCCGCGATTACGGCCAGCGGCAGCTTGGACGAGATGTCGGTCACGAAGTCGCATTCGTTGCGTCCGGCCGCGGCGTCCAGGATGCCGCGGGTGATCTCCTCAATCTGGGGCTGGAGTTCGCGTACCGAGCGCGGCGTGAAGCGCTTGTTGACCAGTCCGCGATACGCGCCGTGCTCGGGCGGATCCATGTCGAGCAGATGCTTGAAGGGCATCTGGCCGGGACCCTCCTCGGGGCCGGGCTCGCCGTACAATTTGGTCACGATCAGGAGGCGGGGGCCGTTGAGAAAGAGCTTGGGCTGGGTGCCGATCGCCATGATGTCGGCGTGCTTGGTGATTGCCCAGAACGGCTCGTAGAGGTAATCCCGCTCGCAGTGGAAGACCGGCGCGTGCTTGCGCAGGTATGTCCACTCCTTATGCGGATAGCCGTTTTGCTGATAGTGCTCGGGCGTAATGAAATCGATGGTGTCCAGCGAAAAATCGTGGTCCGACATGAGCGTGCTCTCCGATGCTCCCCGTCGCCCTTATTCACACGGCCACGGCCGGCGAGTCAATGGCGGGGTAGTAGGTGGTTTCGGATTTGGATGGCCGGCAGGGACGCCAGCCACTACCCGGAGTGGGGCTCCTACATTGGGTAGGGGCCGGCCTTCGCGCCGGCCCGTCTTCTCAAAATCGCGCACTCCTAATGGCGGGCATCCTTGGCGCCCGGCCGCTTGAGCGCCTGATCGACGCCGCCCAGCCGCCGACCCTCGACCCGGAAGTCGCCGGCGTTGCGTAGCGCCTGGCCGGCGGCGAGCAGAAAGTGATGCGAATGTGCGCCGCGAATCGCCGCGGTGAAGCCCATCGCATCCTGCGCCTGATTCACCGCCAGCTTGGTCATCCGGAGCACGAAGCGGTCGCTCTCGGCGATGCGGCGCGCCATCGCGAGCGTCTCCTGCTCGAGTTCGCTGCGCGGGACCACCAGGTTCACGAAGCCGGCGGCCATCGCCTCGCGCGCGTCCATGAACCGGCTCTGGAAGAGCACCTCCTTGGCCTTGCGCACGCCGATATCCCACGGCGCCGAGAAATATTGCGTCAGCGAGGGCAGGAAGCGCGCGTCGTCGGCCGCGACGATCAGATCCATCGCGGAGGCGATCATCCATCCGCCGAAGATGCAGTAGCCGTGGACCTGCGCGATGGTCGGCTTGGGCAAGTCGCGCCAGCGCAGCGTGTTGTCGAGAAAAATATCCCACGAGCGCTTGTGCTGTGCGCGAATCCCGCGGCCGACGCGGCGCTCTTTGGCGTCCTCGAGTTCCTCGGGCGTGCCGAGGTCGTGTCCCGATGAAAAATGCTCGCCGGCGCCGCCGAGGATCACCACCCGCACGTCGTCATCGGCCATCGCGGCCGCGAATGCCGTATCCAGCTCCTCGAGCATCACGCGGCTCTGGGCGTTGCGATAGCGCGGGCGGTTCAGCGTCACGCGCGCGATGCGATCGTCCTTGTCGTAGGTAATGTGCCGGTATGACATTGTTCAAACTCCTTCCGCCAGTGCCTGCCTGGCGGACCCGCCCGCGATATTCATCAAATGTCGCCGGGGGTCAGGCCGGTCCGTTTGGCAATTCGGGCCAACATGGCGGGTCCGACAGTGTCTGAGTCGTGGAAGGCAAATGTGAAGTCAGGATGGCCGGGACGCGACAGCGTCTTATGTGAGCCTGAGGCGCGCTTGATGCTCCAGCCGATTCGAAGCATGGCCTTCAGTACCCGATCGGCCTTGGCGGATGGCCAAACGCTCACGCGGCGTGGAAAAACTGTTCGAGGGCTTCGGGCAGAATTTCGCCGTGTTCAAGGCGGTCGGCAACCACGCGTAGCGCCAGCGCCTGCACCGCTGCGACCGCCGCTTCGCGGGTGGCTCCGTACGCCATGACCCCGGGCAAGTCGATGACCTCGGCAATCCAGCGGCCATCGTTCTCGCGCTCGGTTTCGATTTCAAGCGGCGTGCTCGGCACGAAATAAGTGTAACATTCCGCCGGTCGCGCGCCAAATGTGGCGGCTCCGGGCGTTGCGATAGCGCGGCCACTATGACGGCCCTGCGGCTCGGACGCTACTTCGGCACCGGTCCGGAATTCTGGATCAACCTGCAGGCGCGCTACGATCTCGAAACCGCCAAACAGGAGTTTTCGGAACTGGTCGAGCGCGAGGTCCGGCCGCGATCGGCGGCGTGCACGGGCGACTGGATTTGGCGCGTGCCCTGAGATTTGAATCTCTTGTCCACAGATCCGTTTACCAGTCCGCCAGGATGGGGCGGCGGACGAAGATCACGGCCCGACCGTATCGTTATCCTTGGCGCGCCGCGGCCCTGAGAACATCTTCGTATCGGCGAATCGTCCGGGGTAGGTCGTGCTTCTGCGCCAACCTACGGCTTCGATTTCCATATCGAATTCTGAGTTGCGGATGCTCCCAAAGATCTATCAGCGCGCTGGTGGCGTCGAGTGGATCAAGCAGGCTGACCAGGTATCCGTTCCCATCGATGATCTCAGGAACCGATCCGACCGGCGTTGCGACAACCGGAAGACCCATCGCCATCGCTTCGAGAACGGCGAAAGGTGTGCCTTCGGTTATCGAAGTGATCGCGAACACGTCCAGGGCGCGAAGCACCTCGGGCACGTCGGAGCGCGGGCCGATAAACTTCACGCGATCCGCAATTTTGAGGCGTTCGGTTTCAGCCTTGAGTTCAGCCTTGCTGCCCCGATCCGGTCCGGCGATCACAACTTTTATCTTTGGCGTCCTGCGCCCCACGGTTTTGACAAGGATCCCTACCGCGCGCAGCAGATACGTCAGGTTCTTCTCTGGTGCGAGACGCGCCACAGTCCCAATCACGAAGTCATCGGAGGCGATTCCGAGCGCTTTGCGGCATCAAGCGCGATCGTACCGGTCCGGATCGAAGCGGATCAGATCGACCCCGTTGGGAATCAGCACCAACTGATCGCGGCGGCACCTCAACACCTCGCGTTGCGCGAGAATCAGATCGCGGATGGTCCGAGATTCGCAAATGACCTTGTTGAAGGGCGACTTGTCGTGAATCTTGTTCGCCAGCACGACGCCATCGGTGCGCTCGACGATCGCCGGGACGTTCGCCTCGCGAGCCGCATCGACTCCATCGCGCCATGCATAGATCAGGCAAACATCAATCTTGTTCGCCCGGAGACTCTCGGCCATCTGCTTGCGGAAGCGGGCCCGAAGGCGGCCGTCGCGGCGGTTGCAAGGCGTGGCTTTCAGATGCGGATAATCCGCGCAGACCAGATAGCTGATTCCCGGCCTATGATCTCCGACCACGATCTGGATGCCCAGCGCGCGGGCTTCCGGCAGAAGGCTGCCGCCGCGAAACGTATATAGATAGGGCGAGAAGCTGGACCGATCGAGGCCGCGAAGAACCGAGAGGCAGCCGATCTCCTGCCCGCCGATCGCGAAGTTGTTGCATATAACACCAACTTTGATCATGGTTCACTACTCCGCTGGCCAGCGCGATACCGAGACCGCCGCACTATGATGATGGGCGACGCGCCGCAATGCCAGCACGGAGTCAGCTTCGTTTCGAGGATAGCGGCGGATTGCGCGGGTCTTCTTCCCACGGCATCACGTCGCCGGTCGCGACGAGCCACTCGAGCGTCGCGTCACGCAGCTCGCGCTCGATTCCTGCGACTTCGGGCCGGCCGCTGAGATTGTGCAGCTCGTGCGGATCCGACTTCCGGTCGTATAATTCGTTACTTTCGTAGAGCCGGTAGACGTAGCTCCAGCGCTCGGTACGCAGCGCGACCGCCTTGCCCACCAGTGTCGGATCCTCGTGCTGCAGGGCGGCCTTGTTGTGATAGGGGAAGGGCGCGCGCTCCAGCAGATGCCGCTCGTCGAGCGTAAAGCCGCCCTCCGAGAAGGCGCGCTCGCGATGGGTTGGCGCACCGTCGCGCAGCACCGGCATCAGACTGCGGCCGAAATGCGTATGCCTCGCCTCGACCTCGGCGAGCTCGAGAAGGGTCGGGAGCAGATCGACCATCTCGACGATTCCGTTGCACGCCTGACCCTCGCGGAGACCCGGACCGGCGATGATCAACGGATTGCGCAGCAGGCAATCATGCAGGCCCGAAGGCCATTTTTCCACCAATCCGTAGTCCCCGAGATATTCGCCGTGATCGGTGAAGAACGCAGTGTTGGTGCGGCCCGCGAATCCGGCGCGTTCGACCGCGCTCATCACCCGTCCAAAATGATGGTCGACACGCGAGACCATCCCGTAATAAGTCGCGATGATCTCGGCCCAGTCGTCTTGGGACAGGCGGGCGGTGCCGTAACGCTCGCGAATCGCGTCCGCGTAGCGCGGCCCGCGCTCTGGCGGCGCGGCCGGCGCCGGCATCCGCGTGCGATCGTGCATCGAGTACCATGGCTCCTCGACCTCGAATGGACAATGCGGGAAGAGCAGCGCGACCAGCAGCACCCAGGGCTCGCGGGGTTGCTCTGCGAGCCAGGCTTCGGCGGTGCGCACGGTCGCTTCGTCGAAATCGAGCGCGACGCCGTCGACGTTGCGGCGGCCGTGGTAGAAAGCGTCGGCGAGCTTGTGCCCTTGAGGGTAAGGCGACGGCATGAAGAGCATCGTGGGGCGGACGGTAAAACCGGCGAAGTCGGTGCTCGCCTCGGTCACGCCGGGCGCAAAAGTATCGCCGCGCTGACCGGCCCATCCGACGTTGTGGCCCGCGTCGCGCAGCAGCTTCAGCAGGTTCGGCTCCCACGGCTTGAGCAGGTAGCTCAGGCGGCGATGGCCGTTCACGTGCGGATACCATCCGGTGAAGATCGAGGCGCGGCTCGGGCCGCATACGCTGTGCTGCGCGAAACACTGGCGGAAGATCGTGCCGCGTGCCGCCAGCGCGTCGATATTCGGCGTCCGCGCGAGCGGATTTCCGAAGGCACCGACGGCGTCGGCGCGCAACTGGTCGGGCATGAACAGCACAAGGTTGGGTCGGCTCACGGGTTATCGTCGGCGCCGTCGGCGGGCGCGCGCGGCGCAGCCCCAGCTTGGCGGTTTTTCCGGAGCCGTCAAGGGCCCACGGAAGCGAGTCGGTTCGAATCCCGCAATCGTGAAAGTCCTGTCGTGGGATTTGGCGCGCCCTGAGGGATTTGAACCCCCGACCCTCAGATCCGTAGTCTGATGCTCTAATCCGCTGAGCTAAGGGCGCGCCGCAGAGAAGGACGATCATTCATCATCGCGCGGCGGCGAGCAAGGACGCGCGTGGTGCGAATCGCGGTGAGCGGAAAGACCGGCGGGACGCCGGTCCTACTTCGGAATCGGATTGCCTCGTTGATTTTGTAGCGCCGGCTTTCGTGCCGGCGCTTTTTTTGGAAGTAAGGCTGGCGTCTCGCCGGCCTGAGGGTGCGTTCATGCCGACGACGCGGGGAGCCAGATGGTGACCGTGGTGCCTTCGCGCAGGCGGCTTTCGATTTTTAGGCGGCCGTGATGCAACTGAACGATGTGTTTCACGATCGCGAGACCGAGGCCGGTGCCGCCGAGCTCGCGCGAGCGCGCGCGATCGACGCGGTAGAAGCGCTCCGTCAGGCGCGGGATGTCGGCGGGCGGGATGCCCTCGCCGGTGTCCGCGACGAGCAGCTCCACGCCCGATTCCTGGGGGCCGTTGGCAGCGGCCGCGCGCGCCTCGACCGTGACGTGGCCGCCCGGCGGTGTGTACTTGATCGCGTTGTCGAGCAGGTTGAGCATCACCTCGTGCAGGCGGTCATGATCGCCGGCGACCTCGGGTAATCCGGCCGGACACCTGCTCTCCAATTTGAGCTCATGCTGATGGGCCTGCGCGCGCATCAGCTCGGCCGCTTCCTCGACCACGCGGCACGGTTTGAGCGGCGCTATCTTGAGCGGCATCAGCCCGCGCTCGAGGCTCGAGAGCGAAATCAGATCGTCGAGCAGCCGCGCCAGGCGGCGCGACTGGCGCTGGATGATGCCGAGGAAGCGGAGACGGGTCTCGGAATCGTCGACGCCCGAGACCAGGGTTTCGGCGTAGCCGCAGATCGCGCTCAGCGGCGTGCGGAGCTCGTGGGTGAGATTCGCAATGAAGTCGGCGCGCACGGTCTCGTAGGACTTGAGTTGGGTAACGTCGTGGAAGACCAGCACCCACGCGTCCGTCGCGCCGGCCGGGAAACGGACCGGCGCCGCGCTGACCTGCAAATTGCGCTGCGCCGGATACTGGATGACCAGCTCCGCGCTCGCCACCTGACCGTTGCCCGCCCGCATCGCGCCCGCCGCGAACTCCTGCAGGCGCGGGTCGCGGCACAGCTCGACGAAGTCGCGGCCCGCATAGTCGGTGTCAGGGTTGAGCGCGAACATCGCGCGCGCGGCCCCGTTCAGGATCACCACCTCGCCGCGCCGGCCGGTGACGACGACCGCCTCGGTCATCCCGCGCAGGATCGCTTCGAGCTCCTCGCGCTGCTCGCCGAGCGTCGCGAGCTCGCTCAGGACCGAATCGGCGAGTGCTATCAGGCGCCGCTCGACGCGGCTCATCGGGTCGGTGGCGTCGGTGACGAGATGGGCGGGGGCGCGGCGGGCCTCGAGCGCGGCGGCGATCGCCTCGACCCGCTCCAGACGCCGCGCCAGCGTCCGTGAGATCGTAAGCGCGAATCCCGCGCCGCCGATCGCACCAACCAGAATCGCCACCGTCGCCCACGCGAGCGGCATCACGCCCGAGCCCGCCAGCATCGCCATCGCGATTGCCGCGGGCAGCAGGCTGAAGATGACCACCGCCAGCAGGCGCAGGTTGAGCGATTTACCCAAGCGCGTCCGGGTTGAAGCGATAGCCTACGCTGCGGACGGTGAGAATCAGTTCCGGCTCGGCGTCGTTGCGCTCGATATGCTTGCGCAGGCGCCGGATGTGAACGTCGACCGTGCGCGGCTCGACGAAGGTGTCGCGGCCCCATACCAGGTCGAGCAACTGTTCGCGGCTGTAGACGCGCAGCGGATGCTGGACCAGAAAGCGCAACAGCTCGAACTCGCGCAGCGCGAGGTCCTTGCGCTCGCCCTCGACGTAGACCTCGTAGGAATCGAAGTCGATTTTGAGCCGGCCGCGCTCGAAGGCGCCGGCGGATTCGGGCTCCGTGAGCAGATGCGCGCGCCGCAGCAGCGCCTTGACGCGGGCCGTCAGCTCGCGCGGGCTGAACGGCTTGACCACGTAGTCGTCGGCGCCCATCTCGAGCCCCAGCACGCGATCGACCTCCGCGCCCTTGGCGGTTGCGACCAGAATCGGGATGCCGGCGGTCTCGCGCGTCGCGCGTAGCTTGCGGCAGATCTCGAGTCCCGACATGCCGGGCAGCATGAGGTCGAGCACGACCAGGTCGGGCGAACGCCGATTGATCCGATCCAGCGCCTGCACGCCGTCGACCGCCTCTTCGACGATGAAGCCCTCCTGATCGAGGTTGTAACGGATCAGCTCGCGGATGTCGGAGTCGTCCTCGACCACCAGAATCCTGCGGCGAACGCCAGCGGCGGGTTTGGCCGCGGCGCCCATCAGATTGCGCCCTTGCTCTTGTCCATGTGCTTGATCGTCTTGCCGTTCACCATAAAGACCACCATCTCGGCGATATTGGTGGCGTGGTCCGCGATCCGTTCGAGGTACTTCGACACGAACAGGATTTTGGTGGCGCGCCCGATAGTATGCGGATCCTCCGCCATGTAACTGAGCAACTCGCGATAGACCTGGTGCTGGAGATCATCGACCACGTCGTCGCGATCGATCACCTCCTGGGCGAGCTCGGTATCGTTGCGCATGAAAGCGTCGATACTGTCCTTGACCATCGATTGCGCCACTTCGGCCATCCGCGGCACGTCGAGGTAAGGCTTGAGCTGCGGCTCCTCGTTGAGCTCGATCGCGCGCTCGCAGATATTGACGGCGTTGTCGCCGATCCGTTCCAGGTCGGTGGTGATCTTGAGCCCGGTGGTGATGAAGCGCAGATCGCCGGCGGCAGGCTGATGGAGCGCGAGCAGGTTGATGCAGCGCTGGTCGCACTCGATGTCCATCCGGTTCACCTCGGCGTCGCCCGCGATGATCACGCGGGCGCGCTCCGAGTCGCGATTGACCAGCGTCTCGACCGCTTCCGCGATCTGGCGCTCGACCAGCCCGCCCATCTTGATCAAGCCGGCGCGCAACTCGCGGAGATCCTCTTCGTAGTGACGATTGGTGTGTTGGGACTGGGTCGTTTCCATCTGCGCCTCGCGCGGCGTTAGCCGAACCGCCCGGTGATATAATCCTCGGTTTCGCGCCGGGACGGATTGGTGAAGATCTGCCGTGTCTCACCGAACTCTATCAGATCGCCGGCGTACATGAACGCGGTGTAGTCGGCGGTGCGGGCGGCTTGCTGCATGTTGTGGGTAACTATGACGATTGTGTAGTCGGCTTTGAGCTCGAGCAGCAACTCCTCGATGCGCGCGGTCGAGATCGGATCGAGCGCCGAGCACGGCTCGTCCATCAACAGCACCTCGGGCTTTACCGCGAGCGCGCGGGCGACGCAGAGCCGCTGCTGCTGGCCGCCCGACAGGCTTGCGCCGGGCTTGCGCAGCCGGTCGCGGACCTCGTCCCAGAGCGCGGCCTGGCGCAGGCTGCGCTCGACGATCTCGTCGCGCTCGGCGGTCTTGAGGCCGACGCCGTTGAGCTTGAGCCCGGCGGCGACGTTTTCCTCGATCGACATGGTGGGGAAGGGCGTGGGCTTCTGGAAGACCATCCCGATTCGCCGCCGGACCTGCACGGCATCGACGCCCGGCGCATAGATGTTCTCGCCGTCGAGCAACACCTCGCCGTCAGCGTGAGCGCCCGGCAGGACTTCGTGCATCCGGTTGAGACATCGGACCAGGGTCGACTTGCCGCATCCCGAGGGGCCGATGATCGCGGTCACGACGCAGGCGCCGAAGTTGAGATTGATGTCCTTGATTCCGCGCACCTTGCCGAAGTACGCGGAGAGCGCGCGGGTTACGAGCTTGTCCGGCATCGCGTCAACGAGGCGACTTGGCCGCGCCCCCGGTGACCCATCTCACGCCCAGCTCGAGCGCGAGGACGAGTCCGGTCAGAACCAGCGCGCCCGCCCAGGCCTGGCGTTGCCAGTCCTGAAAGGGCGAGATGGCGTAAGTGTAGACCTGCACGGTGAGCGTCGCGACCGGCTGGCGGAGACTGGTTGACCAGAAGCGATTGCCGAACGCGGTGAAGAGCAGCGGAGCGGTCTCGCCGGCCACGCGCGCGACCGCGAGAATCACGCCGGTTGCGATGCCGGCCATCGCCGAGCGGACGATCACCGACAGCGACGTTCGCCAGCGCGGGATACCGAGTGCGAGCGAGGCTTCGCGCAGCTCATGCGGCACCAGCAGGACCATCTCTTCGGTGGTGCGGGTGACCAAGGGAATCATGATTACGCCGAGCGCGAAGGCGCCCGCGAGCGCCGAAAATCCACCCATTGGCCGCACCACGACGGCGTAGGCGAAAATCCCGACGACGATCGACGGCACGCCCATCATCACGTCGGCCGCGAAGCGTACCGCGTTAGCAAGCGGGTTGCCGCGATGCTCGGCGAGGTAGAGTCCGGCGCCGATCCCGACCGGCACGCCGATCAGGGCGGCCATCCCGACGATCTGGAGGGTGCCGATAATCGCGTTGGCCATCCCGCCGCCGCTCTGGCCCACCGGCTTGGGCAGATTGATCAGGAAATCGAGGTTCAGGCTGCTCGCGCCCTTGAAGATCAAATAGCCGAGAACGAGGAACAGCGGCGCCAGCGTGACGATGGTCGCGGCGACGGTCACGCCCATCATCAAGTTGCTCTTCAGCTTGCGATACTGGTAATGGCGCCCGGCGGCGATGGTTGCGGCGGTCATGCGCGCTGCCTCTGCGTGGCGCCCATCACGAGCAGGCGCGCAGCGATATTCAGGACGAGTCCCACCACCAGCAAGACGAGGCCGAGCTCGATCAGCGCCGACACATAAAGGTCCGAGGTCGCTTCGGCGAATTCGTTGGCGATGACGCTGGCGAGCGTCGAGGAGGGCTGGAAGAGCGAGGCCGCGATCACCGGCCGATTGCCGATCACCATCGCAACCGCGATGGTCTCGCCGAGCGCGCGTCCCAGCCCGAGAATGATCGCGCCCACGATTCCGGAGAGTCCGTAGGGCAGCACCGCGACCCGGACCATCTCCCATCGGGTCGCGCCGAGCGCGAGCGCGGCCTCGCGCTGAGTCTGCGGGACCACGCGGAAGACCTCGGTGCAGACCGACGAGATATAGGGGATGACCATGATCGCCAGAATCACGCCGGCGGTGAACATGCTCACCGACGCGCCGGTTCCGGAGAACAGCGGGATAAAGCCAAAGAATCGCGAGAGCGGCGGCTCGACCACGTCGCGCAGCCAGGGGCCGAGCACGAACACCGCCCACAGTCCGTAGACCACGCTCGGAATCGCGGCCAGCAGATCAACCAGGAATCCCAGCCGGCGGCTGAGCGACGCGGGCGCCATCTCGCTCAGGCATAGCGCGACGCCGAGGCTGAGCGGGACTGCGATCGCCAGCGCCAGTGCGGACGACACTGCGGTGCCATAGATGAACGGCAGCGCGCCGTATAGATCATTCGCCGGATCCCAGTCGGTGCTGATGATGAAACGCCAGCCGAAAGCCGCGAGCGACTCGCGCGACTGGCTGATCAGCGCCAACGCCATCCCGAAGATCAGGACCAGGATCACGGCCGCGAGCCCCATCGTGACCCATACGAAGGTCCGATCTGCGACCGGCCGCGCGTGAAAACGCACGCGCATCTGCCGCACCATCGGCATCTCGTGCTCTACGGCCTCTGCGATCTCGGACACGTCCGATCGTTCCTCGGGCGGTTGCGCGTGCGAAGGATGCACCTGCCCGTCGCGGGTTCTGCGCCCGTTAGTGAGGTTATCCATCGCCTGTTACGGGAATGTTACGGCGAGGCGAACTCTCGACGAACTCGGGATGGTCCTTACACGCCTCGAATCACATCGACACCGCCGAGGTAGGGGCGCAGCACCTCGGGTACGATCACGCTGCCGTCGGCCTGCTGGTAGTTTTCGAGCACGGCGATCAGGGTGCGCGGCAGTCCGAGCGCGGAGCCGTTGAGGGTATGGACGAATTCGGTCTTGGCGCCCTTGCTCGGGCGAAAGCGCATATTGTTGCGGCGAGCCTGGAAATCGGAACAGTTCGAGCAGGAGCTGACCTCGAGCCATTCGCCCGAGCCCGGCGCCCACAGCTCGACGTCGTATTTCGCGGCGGCCTGAAAGCCGAGATCACCGGCGCACATCTGAAGCACGCGAAACGCGATTCCGAGGCGGCGGCATACCTCGCACGCGTCTTCGACCAGCTTCTGCAGCTCGTCGTCGGAAGTTTCGGGACGCACCACCTTGACCATCTCGACCTTGTCGAATTGATGGCCGCGCTTGATGCCGCGCACGTCGCGTCCGGCGGACATCTTTTCGCGGCGGAAGCACGGCGTGTAGGCGGTCAAGTTGATCGGCAACTGCTCGGCTTCGAGAATCTCGCCCGCGTGGAAGTTGGTCAGCGGCACCTCGGCGGTCGGAACGAACCAGAACTCCCCCTCAATATCGCGGTACATCGTGTCGGCGAATTTCGGCAGATGGGCGGTGCCGAGCACCGCAGCCGTATTCACCATCAGGGGCGGCGCGACTTCGAGGTAGCCCTGTTCGCGCTTGACGTTGAGCATCCAGGCGATCAGCGCGCGTTCGAGCCGCGCGCCGAGGCCGACCAGAAAATGAAAGCGCGTGCCCGCGATTTTGACGCCGCGCTCGAAATCGATAATCCCAAGCTTCTCGCCGAGCTCCCAATGGGGCCGCGGCTTGAAGGCGAAGGTGCGCTGCTCGCCCTCGGTGCGGATGACCTTGTTGGCGCTTTCGTCGCCCTCCGGTACATACGGGCGCGGCAGATTCGGCACCTGGAGCATCAGCTCGTCGAACTGCTTTTCGCATTCGGCCAGCTCGCGCTCGCCGGCCGCGATCTGATCCCCCAGCTCGCGCATCGCGGCGCGTTTGGCGTCGCGTTCTGCGGGCGACGCCTTGCCGAGTTCCTTCGATTCGCGAGTGCGGAGCGCGCGCTTGTCGTCCAGCTCGTGCTGCAAATGGCGGCGGCGCGCGTCGGCTGCGGCGATGCGATCGATCTCGCTCGGGTCGAATCCGGTTTTCGCGACCTCGGCCTTGACGAAGTCGAGCCTTTCCCTGATCAGCTTGATATCGAGCATCTAAAATGCGTCCCTGAAAAGTTCCACGCGACGGTCGGAGTCGCGGCCGGTGATCGCGACCACGTCGAAGCGGATCGCGGCGCCGTGCGCGCGATGGCGGTCGAGGTAAATTTCGGCGGCGCGGCGGATGCGCGCCTGCTTGCGGTCGTCGACCGCCTCTTCAGGCCGGCCGGCGCCGGTGCTACGTCGGGTCTTTACCTCGATGAACACGATGGTATCTTTTTCCGCAGCGATCAGATCGATTTCGGCGCCGGCGGCGCGAAAGTTACGCGCCAGCAGCCGATAGCCCGACCGCTTGATATAGCGCTCTGCGAGCCGCTCACCCGTGCGGCCCAGCGGCGCATTGCCCGGGCCGCGACGGTCGTAAAATTCGCGCAGCCGGGCGCGAATTCGTCCCATCAGTGAATCGGGCCTGTTCACCTTGTATAGTGCGCGGCATCGCAACGCGCGGCGCTTCGCCCCAAGCTAGACGCCGCGCAGCCGCCTCGCAAGCGTCCTGACTTGGAGCGGCGGGGATGTTACGATTTCAGCGGAGCATCGCACTGGAGCTTTGATATGGCGCAAGCGAAAATCAGCCGCGAGCAAGTCCAGCATGTCGCGCGATTGGCGCGGCTCGAACTCACGCCGCAGGAAGAGGAGCGGCTGGAGACCGAGCTGAGCGAGATGCTCGCCTACGTCGACCAGCTCAACGAGCTGGATACCGCGGACATCGAGCCGACCGCGCAGGTTGGCGAGGCGGGAACGCCGCTGCGCGACGACGTGGTCACCAACAGCGCCGCGGCGGAAGAGATGCTGGCGAATGCGCCTGCGCGCAAGGGAACATTTTTCAAGGTGCCGCAGATAATCGAATGAACCTCACCCCCGGCCCCTCTCCCTTCTGGAGAGGGGAGCCCGTCGCGAGATGAAGCAGGTGAGATGATCAGGTTCTCGACCGGTGACCAGAGAAGATGGCGTCTGAACTGAACAAACTGACGATCAGCGAAGCTCAAGCGGGGCTGCGCGCGCGCAAGTTTTCGGCGGTCGAGTTGACGCGCGCGTGCCTGGCTCGAATAAGCGCGATCGAGCCGAAGCTCCATGCCTTTATCACGGTATGCGAGCGCGAGGCGCTCGCGCAGGCCGAAGCTGCCGACCAACGGCTCGCGTCGGGCGATGCGCCGGCGCTCTGCGGGATCCCGCTGGGGATCAAGGATATCTACGCGACCCGCGGCGTGCGGACGACCTGCGCCTCGAAGATTCTGGAAAATTTCGTCCCGCCGTTCGACGCGACCGTGATCGCGCGGTTGCGCGCGGAGGGCGCCGTGTTCGTCGGCAAGACCAACATGGACGAATTCGCGATGGGCTCCTCGACCGAGAATTCCGCCTTTGGGCCGACGCACAATCCGCACGACCTGGCGCGCGTCGCGGGAGGATCATCGGGCGGTTCGGCCGCGGCGGTCGCGGCCGACGAATGCCTGGCGGCGCTCGGCACCGACACCGGCGGCTCGATTCGCGAGCCGGCGTCGTTCTGCGGCGTGGTCGGAATCAAGCCGACCTACAGCCGGGTGAGCCGCTATGGCGTTATCGCCTTCGCCTCATCGCTCGATCAGGTGGGGCCGTTTACGAAGTCGCCGCGCGATGCCGCGATCATGCTGCGCTCGCTGGCCGGCGTGGATCCGCGCGATTCGACCTGCTCGGCGCGTGCCGTGCCCGATTACGAGCGCGCGCTTACCGGCGAGGTGAAGGGGCTGCGGCTCGGCGTGCCGCGGGAATATTTCGTCGAGGGGATGGAGCCCGACGTCGAGAAGGCGATTCGCGGCGCGCTGAAGAACTACCGGGCGATGGGCGCACAGACGGTCGAAATCTCACTGCCTCATACGCACTATGCGATCGCGGCGTACTACCTGATCGCGACCGCCGAGGCGAGCGCGAATCTCGCCCGCTACGACGGGATCCGCTACGGCCTGCGTGTCGAGGCCGACAATCATGTCGAGCTCTACAACCAGAGCCGCGCGCGCGGGTTCGGGGCCGAGGTCAAGCGGCGGATCATGCTCGGCACCTTTGCGCTCTCGGCAGGCTACTACGACGCGTACTATTTGAAGGCGCAGAAGGTCCGCACGCTGATCCGGCGCGACTTCGAGCGCGCGTTTGCGCAATGCGATCTGATCGTTACGCCGACCGCGCCCACCACCGCGTTCATGATCGGTGAGAAGGCCGACGATCCGCTCCAGATGTACCTGTCGGACATCTTTACGATCTCGGTGAATCTGGCGGGGCTGCCCGGGATGGTGATTCCGTGCGGGTATGACGGCCGCGACCTGCCGATCGGGCTCCAGATTATCGGCGCACCGTTCGGCGAAGAGGCAATCTTCCGCGCCGCCGACGCCTATGAGCGGGCGGGCGTATTCAAGCGCCGCGCGACGGTGCTGTAGGAAAATAGTCATGGCGGCTGACGCATACGAAGCGGTGATCGGGCTCGAAGTCCACACTCATCTGATGACCCAGGCGAAGCTGTTCTGCGGATGCTCGACCAGCTTCGGCGTGGCGGCCAACCACAACGTCTGTCCGGTATGCATGGCGATGCCGGGCGTGCTGCCGGTGCTGAACCGGCACGCGGTCGAGCTGGCGATTCGGATGGGGCTGGCGGCGCACAGCGAAATCGCGCCGCGCTCGATCTTCGCGCGCAAGAGCTACTTCTATCCCGATCTGCCCAAAGGTTATCAAATCAGCCAATACGAATTGCCGGTGTGCAAGGGCGGCTATGTCGAGATTCCCGGCGACGACAACGGGGCTGCGCCGCGCCGGATCCGGCTGGTGCGAATCCATCTGGAGGAGGACGCCGGCAAGAATATCCACGAGGCCGGCTACAGCCTGGTTGACTTCAACCGCTCGGGCGTGCCGCTGGTCGAAATCGTCAGCGAGCCCGATATCCGCTCGGCCGACGAGGCCGACGGTTACCTGCGCGAGCTGCGCGCGATCCTGCGCTATACCGAAGCCTCCGACGGCAAGATGGAGGAGGGGAGCTTCCGCTGCGACGTCAACGTCTCGGTGCGCAAGCGCGGGGCGACCGAGCTGGGCGTGAAGACCGAGATCAAGAACCTCAACTCGTTCCGCTTCGTCGAGAAGGCGATCGGCTATGAAGTGGGACGGCAGATCGAAGTGCTGGAAGCGGGCGGGCGAATCGCGCAGGAGACCCATCTGTGGGATCCCGACCGCCAGGTGACGCGCCCGATGCGCTCCAAGGAGTTCGCCAACGACTACCGCTATTTCCCGGAGCCCGACTTGCCGCCGCTGATGGTCTCGCGCGAGCAGGTCGAGCGGGTGCGCGCCTCGATGCCGGAACTGCCGGCGGCGCGCCGCGCCCGATATGCGACCGAGCTGGGACTTTCCACCTACGACGCTAACGTCCTGACCGCCGAGCGCGAGGTCGCGGACTATTTCGAGGCGATGCTGGCGGGACTCTCGAATCGCAAGACCGCGGCGAACTGGGTGATGAGCGAAGTGCTACGGGCCGTCAACGAGAGCGGCAAGCCGATCGCGGAGGCGGCGCCGAAGCCTGCGGAATCGGGCGCGCTGCTGCGGATGGTCGAGCAGCAGAAAATCAGCCTCAACGCCGCCAAGACCGCATTCGCCGCGATGTGCAAGTCAGGCAAGGGCGCAGACGCGACGATCATGGAATTGGGACTGGCGCAGGTCTCCGACGACAGTGCGATCGCGACGGCGTGCGACAAGGTGCTCGCCGGCGAGGCGGCGAAGGTCGCGGAGTATCGCGGCGGGCGCGACAAGTTGTTCGGATTCTTCGTCGGCCAGGTGATGAAGGAGATGGGCGGCCGGGGGAATCCGAAGGTCGTCAACGAGGTGCTGAGGAGGAAGCTCGCGGGGTAAAGGGGGAGTGCGCAACTACCCGGCGACAGCAGCACCCTCACCCGCGCGTCACGGCGTTTGCAGACAAAGGACAAACGCCGCGCCGCTTGCCCTCTCCCTGGTCAGGGAGAGGGATTAGAAAGTCGCTTCGCGGAGATCCGGAGCGCGGGCGGGCGTTCAGGAGATTTTCTGGTCGTCCTTCCAGGTTTCTTCCCAGTTGCGGAAGCCGTTGGGGTCCCATCGCTTCCAGATACCCTCGCGCTTGCCGTTGACGTAGTTGCCCTGGGCGGCGGGCTGGCCGTTGTCGTACCAGGCTGAATGCGGCCCGTCCTGGACGCCGCCGGTGTAGTGATCGATCGCGGATTGCTGGCCGTTCTGAAACCAGGTCTTCCACTCGCCGATCTGTTTGCCGTCGTGATATTGGCCTTCGATCATCGTCGATCCGTTCGGATAGTAGAGCCTGAAAAGGCCCTCCTTGACGGGAGCGCCGCCGCCGGTCTTCTGGCACCAGATTTCCTGGCCGTCGGGAGGAGGCTCGCCCATCAGCGTGGCGCCGGGCGGACACGATGGGCCGCGGTTGCATCCGGGGGCGAACAGGGAGGTCGCGACTACGAGCAGCGATGCGGCGAGGCCGAGTGCTGAGCGCTTCACGCTTGCAGATTATATCAGTGCGAAGCATGAATGCCCTCACCGGTCGCGCTGCTGATGCGCGCTCGCCCGCGGCGGCTTCTTCCTGGCCGGGTGGGGTATCGGTCAAGAGCGATCTGGGGCAGGCGAATCGTATCGAGAGTAAACCAATCCCGGTTGATTACAGTTTGTAATACTAAGTAGCCAGAATGTGGGTGACACTTGACGTTTTGCACTTCAATTGCGAAGGTTGCGGCGAGGACGGACTCCCCAGCAGGCAGGACTTCCTCCGTATCGGCGAGGGTCGCGAACTTCCCACCCGTGGCCCTCGCCTCCTCTTCAAAATCCCGCAGTTCCAGCCATTTGCAGCCGGACGAAAGGGCCTCAGTGGCGCCGGGTTTGGCTATCCGACCGGTTATCGAGATTCCAACGCGCTTAGGCCGTCAGATCAATTTCATTCCGGTAGCAGCCTCGAGTTCAGCGATGGCTTGAGGCGCGCTTTCCACCTTGATCGTGGTCATGCCCATCGCGCGCGCGGGTTTGAGATTACCACCGAGATCGTCGAGCAAGACGCAGGCGCCGGGTTTGACGGCGAGCTTCTCGCACATCATGGCGTAGATGCGCGGATCAGGTTTGCGGATGCCGACTTTCGACGATTCGATCAGCGCGTCGAACAGTTCCATGATCTCGCGCGCATAGAGTGCGCGGTTCGCGGCGGCGCCGCTGGCCGCAGTGGGGGGCATGTTGTTGGTGATGCAGCCGGTTTTGAACCTGGTCTTGACGCGACGCAGCGCCTCGATCATCTCGGGCCGGAAATCGCCCGCCAGCAGCGGAAGCACGTCGCGGCCCGGGATCTGATGGCCGAGCGCCGCGGCTTCCGCCGCGAAGGCCTGGTCAAAGCCGTCCAGGTCGAGCTCCGAGCGCTCGAACCTGGCCCACGCATTATTCTCATGATTGGTGGAATTGATTTTACGAATAACACCAACCGGGATGCCCCTGGCGCGCTCATAGCGGGCGAAGGCCTCGAACGGTGAGGTCGTGAACACGCCGCCGAAATCCCATATCACCGCTTCGATCACGTCATGCTCCTGAGGCTTCATGGAATGAACAGCGGTATCTTACCGCTTGCGCCGATAATACTGACCAGGCTCGGCCCGCTGTTCGGTACCGGGTTGGGCGGAATGTTGGTCCCTCCGAAAGCGACCAGGGTTCCGCTAACCACCGTGCCCCGTGGCTCGCGACCAGTGCCAGGCTGCAAATCGCAACGCCGAGCAGTAGCTTTTGCGCCTGGAGCGATGCGCTCGTTCGTTTCCACGGCATCCTCGTTCACTTCTGTCTCACCTACGCAGCGATTCATATCCTGGACTGCACCCCGGCTGGTGAAGAGAGATCATTCAGAAGAACTTACCAGCCTGGCCGGCGGGTTGAACCTCGAAATCGATGGGCCTCCGCCAGCCTGGCAACGCATCCAGCGATCCGCCTCAAGGTGCTACACTGCCTTTGAACCGCTGTGATACTGCACTCCCAAGTCGGATCGCCAAGGACCGGACCAGGTGCGCTGTTCAAGCTGCAATACCGAGAATCCCGAGGGCAAGCGCTTCTGCCGCGAATGTGGGGGTGCGCTCAAGGCTCGCTGCCCTCATTGCGGCGCTGAAAACGAACCGCTCGGGAAATTCTGCGGTGATTGCGGCGCTACGCTGTCCGTTGCGCCTGCGCCGCGCCCTCCATCGTCGGGACAGCGAGTCGAGACTCCCGAGCCGGCGCTCCGGATTCGCCTGGAAGCGACAACCGGTGAAATTCCCGAGGGCGAGCGCAAGACTGTTACCCTGCTGTTCGCCGACATCAAAGGCTCCATGGATTTGATGGAGGATCTCGACCCCGAGGAGGCGCGCGCGATCGTCGATCCTGCGCTCAAGCTGATGATCGACGCGTCGCATCACTACGACGGGTATATCGTGCAATCGACCGGCGACGGGATCTCGCGCTGTTCGGGGCGCCCATCGCACACGAGGACCATCCGCAGCGCGCGCTGTACGCGGCGCTACGGATGCAGGAGCAGCTTCGCGGCTACTCATCGAAGCTGGTGGCCGACGGCGGCACGCCGCTGGAAGCGCGTGTGGGCGTCAACGCCGGTGAAGTGGTGGTGCGCTCGATTGCGACCGGCGCCGGCCATCTCGAATACACGCCGATTGGCCATTCAACCAGCCTTGCGGCGCGGATGCAGGCGGTAGCGCCAACCGGGTCGGTGGCCGTGACCGAC
>CAWESZ010000007.1:0-73983 GCA_963811865.1 uncultured delta proteobacterium
TCGCGTGCCGCCGCGCTTGCGGGGGCAGGCACTTGTGTTGGGGTTCAGAATTAGGGTGCCGCCCTGGCACACCCAACGCTTCTGCCAGTTCGCGCAACATCTAGGTGACCGTCAGACCCGGTGCTGACGATCAGGAAACCAGCAGCAGGCCTTGTTGTTGAGCGAGTTCGGCACCCGTGTCACTCGTGGGAGATTGAGGGCCGCGAAGTCGGGAGTGATGCCGTACGCTTTGAGCGGCTCGGCCAGCGCGCGCTGGCCCTGTTGCCATAAGAGCGCGATTGTTCTGAGTACACGCGACCGCTCGTTCAGGGTGGTCCGGTTCCCGAAGCAGCCAAAGCGGCCAGAACCCGCGCCCTGACCTCACGATGATACTGGGCATGGCAATTTCGGCTTCGGGGGCCAATTCATGAACCCGCGCTATCCGCGACCTCGATCCTACCGCCAGCAGAGCATCGTGCACGTCAACGTCAAGGAAACAGGCGGTAAGATGGCTGACCAGAGCTGAATTGAGCCACGGCTGCCGTGGACCATTGATCGAGAAGTACGCATCTTCGAGAAGTTGATCGGTGTAGCCAAGCATCGTGTCGAGATCATTCACCGCGGCACTGCGAAAAGCTTAAGATTATTGCTGCCTCGGTGAAAACTGACGAAGAATGAGAATGCAGTCAATTCGTTTGATCAAATTGATCGCGTCAACGACTTGGTTGAACTGTGCCACCGGCACCCAGCGTCTCAAGCTGTGCCACGCAGAGGGCGATGCCGATATGGCGGATATGCATTCACCCTAACCATCAGGAAAAACCTAAAGCCGGCAGGCATTACGATCTGCAGATCCAAAGGCGACAACCTGTTGGAAACGATCCTGCGCGGGCTTGGGAGGCGGTACAACGAGCGGGCGATTCGACTATCAGCGCACCGGATTCTCGGGAGTCTCAGTTGCGCGCCCGGCGGGTGTTCTTCGACGCTGTCAACAGTGTGCAACCCGAAGCGCTTGCGTCACTCCGCAAGCTGAGTGAGAGCCAACCGAACCAGCCAGATCGCCGCGGCACTGCGAGCTTGGGGGCGGGGGTGGAGAGTTGCTGCATTCGGAGCTTGGTGCGTCGACTGGGCAAGGCACACAATCAAGTGGCAGCGTGAAGACCGGGTGGAAAATGGCGGCAATTTTATCACCGAGCCTATGCGCCGCGAGAGTTGCAGCGTGAGGCCCAGGAGGCTTGGCTTCGATCAGCGCTTTTCATTTGAATTAGACTCTTGGGTGCCCACTGTGCGGCCATGGAGGGATGCAAAAGGAAGCCCGAGCGAGCTTCATTCCGCGTTGAAGCGCTATCACGACAAGACAATGGTGGGCGTCAAGGCGAGCGGACTGGTGCCGACGCGGGCGCAGCGTCCTCGCGGAGGCCGGTAAACCTGTCATCGGTTTCTCTGGCTCGCGGGTCATCAAACGCGCGGCTGGCCCATCGAGAGGATTGCGGACGCGCTAAATTTGGCCCGCAGCAGTGTGCGGCAACAGCTTCAGGAGTTGGCCGAGTTCATCCGTCTCGAACGGCGAAGGCCCGACACCAAGCTGCCCAAATCCGACTCCCGAGACACTGTTGTGGACATCCGAGGGATTTGAAGCGGGCAAGAGGACCGTCCTCGCTAAGCGAGGCGCTTGGCCCTTGGCGCTCAGCCCGCAGCGAGAGACGCTGAAGCTTGCGATGGCGATCGACTCGTCGAATCGCAGCCAGGCAAAGGACCCGCGCGACCAGCGGGAAAGACGACAGCTCGAGGTCAATTGGCTGGCCAGGTTGGGCCGGAGAACTGTTCGCGGGAACTGAGACGTTCCGCAGAACTGGACGTATCACCCGCGAGCTCAATCGGCTCGTCAAAAGACAGCGCGCTCTGTTGGCGAAGAGCGGTGTCCTCTAGTCGAGATGCGCGGGTTACCTTCCGGAAGGGTATTGATCTTGATTAGTTGGAGTTAGTAGCCAGAACGCTCGAAGCTGGCCATCCCTTTGATAGAGTGTTTCCACATCAGTTGCTGGTCAATGCAAGGACGATCAAGATGAGGCGCGGCAACGCGAGCCCGATTTCGGTTCAGAACCTGCGCGCGCGGGAGCGCGAGGCGCGCTGTTTGGAATTGCTCAAGGCGGGCGCTACTTACGACCAGATCGCCGACGCTCTGGCATATAAGGACGCCTTGGGTGCCTGGCGCGCGGCGATGAGAGCGTTGGCGCGGATTCCCGCGCCGGCCGCCGCGGAGTTGCGCAGGATCGACGGCGAACGCTGTGAGCGGCTGTTGTTTTCGCTGAGGAACCGCATCGAGCGGGGTGAGCCTCGCGCGGTGGAGGCGGGGATCAGAGTGTTTCAGCACAAGGCCCGACTCAACGGCTATATGGCGCCTGAGCACCACGAAATTTCCGGTAGCGTCGACAAGGCGCTGGGCTACGACGACGCCCAGGATACGCTGCTCGCAGCGGCGATCCAGGACCCGGAGGTACTCGAAGCTTTCCAAAAGTTCTTCGGCCGCCAGGAAGCGCTCGCGAACGCCCCAGCCGCGCTGCCAGCGCCGCCCTTCAACCGGACGCAAACGGGCACGGCGGCAACGGCGGATGGCCGGCCGACGGCAAGGGAGCGAATAATCCCGGCACGCTCCAGTGATGGGTGCGCCGACGCTTCAATTCCGAACCCTGCGACTCGGGGTTGCTGCCCGCCGGAACCCGTACCAATGATGCGATGCGCGCCTCTATCTGGAGGCCAGGAAATGCAGCAGGGCTTCGTTGAATTGAACGGGATCTGCAAGAAGGCGAAATGGCTTACGTCGGGTAGGATGAGTTCGCCGGCCTCCGGGATGAGCGAAGCCATGTGATCGGTGTTCTCCCGCTTGATCGCCTCGTCATGGTCACCATCCACGATCCAGGTCGGCACCTGGATGTGGTGCAGTTGCTCGTCGGTAAAGTGCGGCTGCGTCGCCCACATGTTCTGGATATTGGCGAGGAAGTCCTTGAACCGCGACGGCGTGGGCGAAAGTATCTGGTACTCGTGGGAGGCGCGTTCCATGTAGGCCGTGAATTCGGGGCTCTTGCTAACGTCCAGCGCTCCGGAGGTAAACGAATTGGCGGCAAACGCGAAGAGCTTGGTCAGGCGCTCGGGATGATGTATCGCGATGTCCAGGCCGATGATCGCGCCGTCGCTCCATCCAACCAGCGCGGCCCTACGGACATGCAGGTGATCCATCAGCGCAAGTACATCGGATGACATCACGTCGTAGGTAATATGCCCGTCGGGGCGCGTACTACGGCCGTGACCACGGCTGTCAAGCACGATGACTTTGTACTTGTCGGCCGAGACCGGGACCTGCAGCGCCCAGTAGTCCGAATTGGCAAGGCCGCCGTGCACGAGGATCACCGGAGTGCCGTCACCGTAGACCGCGTACCACAGCCGCACGCCGTTAACCGCCGCGATTCCGCTCCGTTCAGGTTTCGGCAGCGCAGGTGTAGGCGGCAAGCGCAGCCGAATCGGCTGCGCCTGGACCGGCGAAGCAACAGCGAGCGTGGCGACTATCAGAACAGCGACAGCGAAATCACGCATCGAGCAATCTATACTCTGATTAAAGTCAGATTCCATCTTGAAGGGACCCCCAGTGTCCAGACCCAGAGTCGAGCTTTGCTTAAGCCGGCACTTCCATTTTGAGTCTTCACCGAGACTCTCACTAACCGCAGGACGTTTGCAGAGGCAAAGTGCAGAGCCCCGGCTTTGAATCCTGCGACACATCGCCCCCTGCCCGGAAGAAACGCGGTCGGCCGCGCACATGTCCCTGCCTGTCTCTGCAGCGACTTGCGGAGTAGTTTCGGCAGGATGATACGCCGCAGGCTACGCTATCGCTGAGCCGCCGTGAAGGCAGAGCGCGAACGAGCAAGCGCTGAACCTCTGGCGGGTTGCCGCGCTGATACTCGCGGCGGTCGCGGGTGGGACGCTTTGCGGGACCTTTCGGATCCGAGATCGCCTTGGGATGTGGCTGTGCGCCCTGCTCGCCACGATCGCGGTCGCGGCGCTGATGTCGGCCCGGTGAATTCGGGCGGCGCGGGTTGGCGGACGGGGGCGGGTACGGAAGATGTGGCCGACTGGGGGAGGAGTCGGACGGGCCGATTGGGAAGGGCGCGTGAATCGCGTCGCTGTATCTGATGTCGCCTGAACTTTCAGGGTTTGACCGCAGGGCCTGTTCGGCGGATTGATAGAGCGTGCCGGCTGGCGCCGGCGGGTAGGTTTGCCCCCCCTTTCCGACCCGCCGGTTGCCTTTCTGGTCCTGCGAACGGGCGCACGTTCGGTCGAGAGAATGCTGGAGACCATCGGGGGCCGCGAGCAAGGCTGGAAGAGTGTGCCGCGCGTTCTCGGGCCGTCAACAAAATAGTTATTTCCCGGAGAACAATACAATCGGGTCGCCATGGCAACCTTGCCCAAAATAAGCGGTTCTTGGCGATTAGATCCCGCTCCGCGCGATTCCTGTTCACCGTTAGTCTACTCATCTGGACAGGAGGTCGATTCCTGAACCCGAACTGGGTCGTATGCTCTGTTCGAGGTACGATGCATCAATGCGCTCGCCGAACGCCGGGTTGGGCAGGTTCACCGCAACCGGGATGCCTTCCAAATCGATGCTGGAACGATTCGGCACTGCGGGCGTGCTGGCGCTGATTCATGACGCCATCGGTCGCACGATCGGGCCGATCCACAAAGCGATCCCGATTCTCAACGGATTGCCGAGGCCCTGAAGACAGGCGCGATGTCTCGGATGAAGCCTCGTCCTGGACGGGCTTTCAGACGCTTTTCAAGACGGCTCCGACACCCTTTGCGGTGATGCGCCGGGATCAGAGGCTTGTGAGTTTCAGTGATTCCTTCCGCAGGCTGTTCGAGCGTACCGCTACGCAGTTGAACGCACTCCGTTGGAACGATCTGGTGCAGGAGCGAGACCGGGAACGATAGCGTGCGGCCAACAGGAGCCTTTTCAGAGGCGAGGTCGAGTCCTTCATTTTCGCGGGCCGATGGGTCACCGGAAGAGAGAAGATACTTCTGCTGAGAGCCACGGCGTGGGGCATTCGTTCGGACGGCGGCGCTGAGACGGGGTACGTGGCCGTGATGCATGAGCGGATCGAGAGCGGCGACGAAGCTCCGAAGCTGCCGACTAAACTTAGATTGGCGCCATCGAAAAATGGCGACCGATTCGTCCGCAAATCTCGGGTCCGACGGCCCGCATAGTCATTCGGCTTACTCTGCCGAAGACCACAAAATCAGAATTTCGCGCCCGCCGAAACTGAAAGCGGAGAGCGGCGGTCGAAATTAAATCGACCGCCGCGGCCGGATTTCGGCTCGCCTTCAATGGCGCACGAGCGTCGACGCGCCGCGCTAACCTAAGAGGCGGTGGTTCCGTTGACCTGTTCTCTGTCCGCACTCGAAGCCGCCGTGGCAGCAACCGTCGCCTCGGCCGGCCGGTCTGCGGCCGGAGACAGTCGATTGAAACCGGGGTTTCAAAGCGCAGCGCACGGGTCCCGTCCGAGGATTGCAAAACCACTTCCCAGCCCATGCGAATCCACGCTTCGAGGCGCTCGCCTTCGGCCAGCATGGGCTGGACCCAGATTTCCCTCCGTCCAGAGTCTTGGCGAATGGCCACTCCACCGGGTCGCAGGCGTCGGCGAAGTGCTGCTCGCGGTAGAAGCCTGTCATGTCAATCGGTCTCAGAAGCGGGTGGATCAGGACGGCGCGCGCCCGAAGCATACCGGCCATCAAGCCGCAGAGACGGCTGGCAGTTCGGCCCGCGCCGCGAGACAAGGACCAGAGTTCGCCGGCTTCCAGCACAAACTCTGGCGGAAGATGGCTCATGTCGGGCCTCGGATGACTCTGCGGCAAGGTGGCCAAATCGTGGATTCTGAAGCCAGCCACCATTTTATCCCCGCCTGTCCGGCTCGCTCGAACACCGCATAAAGGCCACCAAGAAAAGATGCGCTCTGCCAAGCTGCGAGCGGGGCGCGTCCTTGAAGCCGGTGCCGCGCGTGGCCCGCGCTTGTGCAAGGCAGTCGGCGAAAACTTACCCGCTCGAGAGCTGTCGTGACTTGACGTAATTCCACTTTTGATTCTCCTCGTTTCGGGGTGATCGTCCGCCTGAGGCAATGGCCGGTCGGCGAACCTCTGAACTGTCCGATGGGTCTTCAGACATTCCGGCGCGACCTGGAGGAGCGCGGACACGCCGGCGATGAAGGCGGGTTGATGGCACCACGACACGCTCTGCCGCAGAGGTCGAACCGCGGAACCTCGGGCAACGGCTCGGAACGGGGTCGGTGGCTGTGGCAATAGGTCGGAAGCGAAAAGGCTCTCTGTTCCCCCGTTCACAAAAAGCAAGCGCCGGTCGGTTCTCCGTTCACCAATTGTCCAACTAGCACAGTCTGCTTGTTCAGACGAAATCACAATGCCGCTCTCCCTGCGGTTCAATCGTTTTGGCTTGCGCGTCGATTCCGGACAAGCTGTCGTGCCTAGAGCGCTATGTTGCGATACGAATCCGGCTCTTGACTCAAAAGCTGCGCTTCCTTCGAGAGCGGGTCACTCCGGATAATAGAGACCGACCCGGGCGAATCTCTTGCCAACCGGCAGCGAACGGCAGTAATCTCCCTTCAATCGGCCAAGGGCCGCCTAACCCGAAGATGGCTGCGAATCAGAGATCGTCCGTTGTCGGTCGACTGGTCGTCGAGATCTCGAAGCGGCGGGGAAATCGTGGCTCCCCGCGCGAGCCGGTCCCGCGGTCCCAGAACGATTTCCAGACGATCTTGCGGCGCGACTATGCGCGTGCCCTGGACGCGCATTTCAGCAAGCGGGAGATGCGGGCAATCGTGATGGCACTTGAGGTGACAATGCCCGGCCTCAATCGCGACTCATTCACGCCGAAGCCGGTACACGATCTCGAAAAGCTGGCGTCGATCCTCGGCGCCGGCTTCAGAGCGGACGCCTTTCCCGGGCCGGAAGGGCTGGCCGTGCTCGGCTTTTATGCCAAGAAGCGAGGACGGCCGCTCATATGCGTGAACAGCGCGCACCATCCGGCAGCCGTCGCCGCCGCCTTCCTGCACGAGGCGGGGCATCATCTGACCAGCCGCTTATTCGACATGAGCCAGGAACCTGTCGAGCCCTCGTTCGGCCAGGACTTCAATAGTCACTTTGACGACCCGATCGAGATCATCGCCGACATGGTGGTCAGTCTCGCCGCTTACGCACCGCCAGTGGCAAGGTGACTGGCAGGGAGTCCCGCGCAAGCGCGGCCGATGACAAACGCAAGCTTGTTCACCAATCAAGCCTTCTCGAGGCCCCGGACACATCTGCGAAAACGGGCGGGATTCGAGTTCGGAACCGGGATTTCACCGAGCGAAAGTCTCACTATCTCGCCGGAATGATGCGCTTCGCCAAGCTGCGATTGGCCCTGTTGGCCCGCTACGGCTTATGATCAGGAGCGCTCTCGGGCAGCTCGTGAAGAAGCGGCGCACGGCGATGGCGCTGTCGCAGCGCCAACTCGCGGAGCAGCTCGGGATCCAGGCGAGCCACGTAGCCTATATAGAGAGGGGGGTGCGGAAACCGTCGCTCTCGCTTCTAGGCCGGATGGCCGAAGCGCTTGGCCTCGATGGTGCGAAGCTGTTTTCTCCTGTTTCCGGAGTCCAAGACGATGCTTAGAATCACCTCAAGCCCGAGCGTCCCAAACCGTTTGACGAGTCATGGCGACAATTCGTCGGCAACCGTGCTTTGCTCAAGCAGCACGGCATCGCGCGCTGAACTCGGGATGTCAAGACAGGTCGGCCTCCTCAGACGGGTTTCGTCGCCTCGTGACTTTCTGTTCGTCCTAAACTCGATCCGTCTGACCGGCGAGCAGGAGTAGGTAGCGAGCGCCCGAATAATTCGGTGACGAGGCCGCAACCACTGTCCACGGAAGCGCGGCGGCGTTACGCGCGCGAACATGGCACGATCGACGTCAGGCTGGATCAAATGCCGGTTCCGATTCGCCGCTCTCCTCACGGTCGCGGGAGTCGGCATGGGCGTGTCGGGTTGCCGCTGGCGCCGCGCTACACGCGAGCATGGTTTCGGCGCTGAGAAAGGCCGCATGGTCCGCTTGCGCGGGTGTCGTCACTGAAGCGAGCCGGGAGGGCGACGGTTCGGATTCCGGCGGCCTCAATTGTCTCGCGAGAATTTCGCAATAGGGGAGCGCGATCTCAGCAATGTCTTCAACTTATAAGCAACTGACGACGCAGTTCGGCAATGTCGATGCGACGGAGAATCGCAGCCCTTTATTTCGTTTCTGGACAAGGCGGCGGCGATACTGCGGGAAGGCAAGGAAAGCGGTTATGAAATGCTGAGGCTGCGCGAAGGGCAGCATGTCCTCGATGTCGGCTGCGGCACCGGGGACGACGCCCGCCGGCTGGCCGAACTTGTGGGCAGCCCTGGATTTACGATGGGCTTGGATTCCAGCAAGTCGATGGCGGCGGAGGCCAAGCGTCGAGGGAGCATCTTGGGAAGCGGGTGGAGTTTGCCGTGGGCGATGCCCAGCACCTACCGATGGATGACAGCATGTTCGATGCCTGCAGGGCCGAGCGCGTGTTGCAGCATGTGGAATCGCCCGCCTTGGCCTTATCGGAAATGGTCCGCGTGGTGAGACCGGGAGGGCGGGTGATGGTATTCGACGCCGATCACGGAATGGCGGCCATCGATCGCGCGATCGGGCAACCACCTCTGCAATCCTTTCGACCTTCCAGCGGAACCTGCGCAATCCCTGGATCGGACGGCAATTGCCGGGGCTTTTCCGAGCGGCCGGCCTCAGGGATGTGGAGACAAGGATCGTGCCCTTTCCTTTCACGGAATTGGGAGTCGCGCGCGCTCTGGTCGATTTCGAAGGACTGGCGCGGCAATGCACTGCGGAGGGCGTACTCACAGCGACTGCCGCGTCACAATGGCTGCTCGACCTCGAAGCACTGGCGAACGCGGCGGGGTTCCTCCTGGTTCTGATGGGTTTTCTGGTGGCGGGATGGAAGTGAGCGTCATCGAAGGCGATGAAGATACTTCCGATAGCGTGAACCATTAGCTCTTCCAGAATCACGTCCCAGTTAAATGTCAAGATAACGTCAGACGGTCCTATCCGGCGGAACAAATTCTCCCAGGACGGTGCTGGGCGAGCGCGCGCCCAGCGCTGCCGGGAAGCGACCGAACGCACCGCAATAATGACGTGCCTTCCGGTAGTCCCCGGGACCAATTGTGGGCACTCGCTGGACATTGCGGCTGAAAGGGCGCGGATTTGCTAGGGATTTTTAGCCCGACCGGTCTGCACCACCGGTGCAAAACCGCAATCGCCGGACCACTAGAATCGAAATCGAAGGAAAGCCCGCCGCTCATATGCCATCCCACCGGCGCGGGCGCCATGCTGAACGCGACACCTTGTCGATCATGATGGCGTACCGGCACGCTCTCCGCGCGTCGGAGCTAATCGCCGTGCGATAGGAACAGATCGACTTGAAGGCCGGCTTGCTCCACGTCGCGAGACACAAACACGGCTCGGCTTCCATCCATCGTCTGCGCGGCCCGGAACTGCGTGTGTTGCGCGCGTGGAAGCAGGCGCAGGGCCACGTCACGCCCGACGTGTTCACGTCGCTGCATAGCGGCGCAATGACGCGGCGGACCGTGCATCACGTGGTCGCAAGCCGCGCAGGCGGCCGGCATTGACTTTCCGGTCCATCCCCACATTCTGCGCCACGCCACCCGCTTCTTTTTGGCGAATGCCGGCCAGGACACGCGCGCGATTGACCTCTACCTCGGCCACAAGAACATTCAGCACACCGTGCGCCACACCGAACTCGCGGCCGGTTTCGGTTCAAGGATTTCTCGAGGACTGACGATTCGGATTGGACGGGGTCGTTGGGCTCGCAAGCGTGTTCGGGGGCTGCCGCAAATTTCTCTCCACGGCGAGGTGATTCGGGCCCTTCGCCGATGCCGGCATCGTCAACCGCTGCCGCGTCGCCGACTAACGCACGATCGGTCCACGCGTTCCCGCCGCGCGCGCTCACGGACAAGTGCAGCCGCCAATAGTATTGGAGTCCAAAGTGACCGATCCATTCTGCGCCAGCGCTCTGCCCTGCGGGATCGTTGCGCCCGTATTCAACGTGATTGACGTAGTGGCCATTATGTTTCCATAAAACGTGGTGTTCGTCCCCAGAGTCGCTGAACTGCCGACCTGCCAAAAGACGTTGCAACCATCGGCGCCACCCTCCAGGACAATATTTCCGGTGGTCGTGGTCAGAGTGGAGGCCATCTGGAAGACCCAGATCGTAGATGAGTCGCCGCTGAGCGTGAGGGTCGAAGATATTGAAAAGGCGCCACCAGTATTGGGGCTATAGACGCCTCCGACCAGAGTTTGGCCGCCTAGTTCCGGGTCTATAGGCATGGAGGGGGTTCGCCCGACGGCATCGGTGATTGCGCTACCTAGGATGTTCTCGCCGTTGAGCGAGTTCGCATTGCTGTCGTCTGTAAACCCGGTCACCACCGGGGCTTCAGTCACGTTCGGAGGCACCGCAGCGCCGGGACTCACCCCAAGATTTCCGTCAATCGTTGTAGGGCCGGTGTTTGTGACCGACTGGCCAGCGAGGAGCGTGTAGTTGCCTGAACTGCCCGGACTGGACGCCGGAGTAGCGCCCTCACTCGGACAAAGCACTACCGCTGCGACATCTTCCGGGGTCGCCGTTGGGGCCGGGTCGCCGTTGGGCCGCGGTCGCAGTTGGCGTCGCAGTCGGCGTCGGGGTTGGGGAGTCTGTTGCGGTCGCCGTCGGGGTGTCGGTCGGGGTCGCGCTGTCAGTCGGTGTCGGAGTTGGAGTTGGGGTTTCTGTTGCGGTCGGGGTCGCGCTGTCAGTCGGTGTCGGCGTGGGGGTTGGAGTGGCGGTCGGCGTCGCGCTAGCGGTCGAGGTTGGCGTTGGCGAGGGCGTGGGAGTCGGGGTCGGCGTGGCTTCGGAGTAGGAGTCGGAGTTGGAGTCTGAGTCGGGGTGTCGGTTGGCGTCGGCGACGGCGTGGGCGTCGGAGTCAGCGTAGGTGTTCGAGAGCAATTTGAACGTGGTCAGAATGAGCATGGCGGCACGGCGGCGCCGAGCTTCAGCCGTCCATCCACTGACCAAGACTTGGCAGATAGCCATTGGGGTCCTTAACCGCGAACTCGATGACCCCGTACCTCTCCGGTGCCCATTCTGCCGAGCATCGAATCTTGATCGAATTCCAAAGTGCCATCACGTCGTCAACTAAAGGGAAATCAGCACGCGCAATGTCTCAGTCGGGTGGCCGCCGAGGAAACTGGCTGGACTCCGGAAAATTCCTACGACGTGTGCGCCGCCGACGACGCAGCGAGGCGCGCCCGCTTCGCCACCATACAATCGCATCGGCGATCCTGAATAGAGCACCGCCGGCAAATCATGGCCCATGCCGGGAATCTCGATCAGCTCCGCTCCGGCGATATTCGCCGCCGTGTCGCGGCCACCCTCCACTGGCACGAGCGGATCATCCGCGCCGTGAATGACGATCTGGGTGCCTTGATCCGCTTGAGCGCCGGGACGGCGATCGCCGGTGGCCATCACAGCCGCCATCTGCCGCGAAAATCCCGCCGGGTAATTCGAGCGTTTGAAATCCTCGGTCACGCGCCGGCGGACTTCCTTTTCGTCAAAGGAAACCCGGGCTTCCGATCGTCCTGTAGGCCTTCACGCCAAACTCGATGGTAGCGTCGGCATCGCCGACGGGGGGCCGGTTCAGCAGCACAGCCACCGCTTCGGGCTTCGGGGGCGGAAGCCCGCTGTTGCCGGTGGTGGACATGATCGAGGTGAACGATAGCGTCTTTTCCGGATGGTTGGCGGCAACCAGTTGCCCGATCATCCCGCCCATCGAAGCGCCGACGATATGCGCCTTCTTAATCCGCAGCGCGTCGAGCAGTCCCACCGCATCGTTGGCCATATCGTCCAGCGTGTACGCGGCGCTCGGTTTCTTCCCCAGCGCCATCTGGGCCATCATCCTGGCAATATCGGCCGGTCCCGCGCTGTCGAACTTTTTTGCGACAGACCGACATCGCGATTGTCGTAGCGGATAACCCGATATCCCCGGGAGGTAAGAAGCTGGATAAATTCCGCTGGCCAACGGGTCAGCTGCCCGCCCAATCCCATAATCAGCAGAACGGGCTCGCCCACCGGCGGGCCGAATTCTTCGTACTCGATCTCAATCCCGTTTGCATGGACACGTGCCATGTGGCTCTCCCTTCCTTGGAGGTTAACTGGTCTATAATTTGCGCGCGCGAAGGCGCGGCCTGCAAGGAGACGTGCTTGAGCGCGTCGTCGAGACAGTCACGGCAATCCGGGGCCGGTGGGTGCGGACAATGCTGCGCGAGGAATACGGGTTGCCGGCCACGGTCCGATCGTCATGGCGAGCGGCGGCTTCAACTTTCTCGGCTTTCCTCCTCTGCGGTCTATTGCATCCCATTCCATTTTGTCACGGGCCTGACAGATGCCTTCGGCGTCGCGGCCGTTGCGACGGGATTCGCCTTCGTCGTGATCGGGGACCTCAAGAGCAGGTGGTCGGTTCGACCATGGTTGCGGTCGGCCCCTTGAAACGCTCGCTGTGTGGCGGGGGCGCGCCGATGGTGGCCTACTGGATCGGTTCCGGGATTCGCGGATTCTCGGGCTGAACGCTTTTAGAGCGAGTCTCCGGCTTCTCGCGTCAGGCCGTAGCGTGCTCGATGAAAGTGCCAATCTTGCCCACCGCCTGCTGAGCCTCGTCGAGCATCGGGCCGAAAATCTGGAAGACGTGGATCATGTTTTCCCACGCTTCGTAGGTCACCTTTACACCAGCTTTTGTCGCGCGCTCGGCTAGGCGCGTGGCGTCATCGAGCAGGGTTTCAGCCGTTCCCACCTGGATTAGCAGCGGAGGCAAGCCGGAAAGCTCGGCGTAGAGCGGAGAGGCAAGCGGGGTGCGCGGGGGTTTTCCTGCCAGGTAGGCCTGCGCCATCTTCAGGAGTCCATCCTTCTGGACCATCGGATCGAGCGCCGCCCTGGTCCTCATCGAATCGCCGCTGCCTTCGAGATCAACCCAGGGCGACAAGCATGCGCCGGCCGCGGGGAGCGACAGCTTCGCGTCCCGGATCGCGACCAGCGTTGCCACGGTGAGCCCGCCGCCAGCGGAGTCGCCGGCCACTGCGACCCGCGACGGCTTGAGCCCTTGCGCGATCATAAAGCGATACGTTGCTACCGCATCTTCAACCGCCGCCGGATGTGGATGCTCGGGTGCGAGGCGATAGTCGATCAGGAGCACTCGCGCCTTGGAAGCCCTGGAGATTCGGCCGGCAAACCCACGATGGGTTCCGATCGAGCCGATCACATAACCCCCGCCGTGGAGATACAAAACCGCGCGAGCTGGATCGGCATTGGGTGCGGTGATCCATTCAGCCTTGATGCTTCCGACTTGCGCAGGTTCGCGCTTGATATCCGGCTCAAGTGGAAAGAAGTTCGCCAACTGATCGAACCCTGCGCGCATTTCCTCGACTGTAGCATTCGGGTTGGTCGGCCTCGATTTTAGCATCTGGATGATCGTGTCGAGCTGCTGTTTTGACATAGCTTGCCTCCGTTAGGGGCGGTCGGTGATGCTTCAAGCTTTGCGCGATCCTGGCGAGTGGATCCTTCTCAAGAACCGCGCTCAAGAATCGCGTCGAAATTTCTCGAAACCGGTGTGCCTGAGCAGCGCGAACAAATCCGCGTGCCGGCACCCGGTCCGCTTGAGTTGCGTCCGCACTGTCGCCAAATGACGTCCTTATTCTCTTTTCTCTGATTCGGCCAGGCCGCTCACGACGCTTCGCCAGAGCCCAATATCGCGCTCTCTGCTGGAGAATGCCGCGGCGCCGAGGCTGCCTGGCGGTATGGGGGACTTGAACCGTCGGTTCGGACCTTCGTTTGGCGACTTTGAGTGCCCACTGAGTGCCCACTCTGAGCTTCTACAGCGTGATCCAGCGTAACCTCGGTCGGCCAAAAAACCGCCATTCCCCTAACCGCATGATCTGACAGAACGTAGGAAAAGCCGCCGCGCGGCATTAGCAATCTGGTGCCTTCGACCACTCGGCCACCTCTCCGCTCAATAAAATCAAGTACTTATGAGGTATTCGCCGCGGAAGCAATCGCGGAAGCGTCCTAAAGAGCGTCCGAGATTTTGGGGGCCGTCTCGCGGCAGTGAGTGGCGACCACGCGCAAGCCTGCCATCATGAGCGGTTCTCCCGCGACTCGACGATCATTTCCTCGACCTCGCGCAGGCGATCCTTGCCGAAGAAGATCTCGGCACCAACAAAGAAGGTCGGTGAGCCGAAAGTGCCGCGCTCGACCGATTGCCGCGTGTTTTCGAGCAGTTGATCCTTGATCGGCTGGGTCTGGACCAGCTCGAGGATTCTCCCGCTCTCCAGTCCCGACGCCTCGAGCGCCGCACGCATCACGTTGGGGTCGTCCATTTTTTTGGGCTCGGCCCACATGTGCCGATACATTTCATCGACGTAACGCTCGAACACGCCCAGCGACTGCGCGGCGATCGCGCCTCGCATCAGCGTCAAGGTGTTCACCGGAAAGTATGGATTGACTTGAAAGCGCGTGATCTTGTGCCGGCGGATGAAACGGCTGGTTTCGAGCCGCTCGTACTCAGGCTTGTTCCTGATTCCCGCCAGGCTTTCCGCGGGCGAGCGATTGCCCGTCAGCTTGAAAACACCGCCCAGCAGCACCGGCACGTACTCGAACTTGACCCCGGTGCGCTTTTCAATCTCGGGAATAACCAGGTGGCTCAGATAGGCATTGGGGCTGCCGAAATCAAAGTGGAATTCGACCTTAACCATAAGGCTCACCATTTCTCGCCGAAGGGGCGAATCTCCTGCTCGAAGGTCCAGGCGTCGGGACTCTGCTCGTACAATTGCCAATAGGCCTCTGCGACCGCGGCGGGCCGCATGAGGCGCGTGAGATCAAGATTCTCTAACGCAGCTTCGCCCTCCCGCTCCTTGATCCGATCGCGCACCCACGCGGTATCGACGCCGGCATCGATGATCAGATGAGCGACGTGGATATTCTTCGGGCCCAGTTCTCGCGCCGCACTTTGCGCAACTGCGCGCAGGCCGAATTTCGCGCTGGCGAAGGCCGCATATCCGATTCCGCCCCGCAGGCTGGCGGTTGCGCCGGTGAAGAAGATACACCCGCGCCCGCGGCGCAGCATGTGGCGCGCCGCTTCGCGGCCGGTCAGGAATCCTGAATAGCAGGCCATCTCCCATACTTTGCGGAAGACGCGCTCGGTGGTGTCGAGTAGCGGGAAATTGACGTTGGCCCCGATGTTGAAGATACAGACTTCGAGCGGCGCGCGCTGGTCGGCATCGCGCAGGAAGGCGCTGAGGTCTTCTTCCTTGCGCGCATCGAGCGACCGCGCAGAGATTCGTCCGCCCGAGGCCTCGATATCGGCGACCAGAGGCGCGAGTTTTTCACCCTGGCGGCGGCCGGCAAAAACGATGAAGCCCTCGGCCGCAAATTTTTTGGCGATTGCGGCGCCGATGTAGTCTCCGGCTCCGATCACCGCCGCCGTGGCGTTCCTGTGCTCCAAAGCGAAATCCTCCACTAGTTCTGTTGCGAGTCAGCCCGGATATGGATAGCCGGCGGCCAGCACTTTCTCGAGTGCGGCGTCCTGGCCGTAGATGTCGTCGAAGAAGCGGACTTCGCCGTCCTCCTCAACGATTGCGGTCGCATAGAGGATGAGGACCGGGATCGGCTTGTCGAGATTGACCTGCACGGTCTGGTCATCGTTCATGACCGCGCGGATGCGGTCCACGTTCCATCCAGGTTTGTTCCGAAGCACCCACACGGCCAGACCCACCGGATCCTGAACCCGGATACAGCCGTGGCTGAAATCGCGCCGGGGGCGCGAGAACAACTCCGGTGCGGGCGTGCTGTGGAGATATACGTTGTAAGCATTCGGGAAGATGAACTTGACCAGGCCCAGCGCATTCTTGGGACCCGGCTTCTGCCGTAAACTGAGTGTGCCCGCGGCAAGTCCGCTCAAGACCTCGTCCGTCACCGGACCATCCGTCACCACTTCGCCGCTGCGGTTAACTGCTTCGTATCCTTTTTCGGCCAGGTAGTTCCGATCGCGCCGGGTTTTCGGCACCAATTCGGAACGCTGGATCGACGGCGGGATATTCCAATAGGGACGGAAAATGACATAGCGCATGTTCTCCGCGAAAACGGGCGTCTGATGGCCATAAGCCTTTCCGACCACCACATTCATGGACAGGGGGCCGCCCGGTTCCCAGTGAAAGGTGCGCAGCCGGAACTCGGGGATGTTCACGATCAGGGGCGGCTCGGGAAAGTGCGGCGGCATCCATCGATAGCGTTCGAGCGTGAGCTGGAGCTGGCGCACTCGAACGCTCAGCGGAACATTGAGCGCAACTATAGTTCCCTTGCCCAACGCGCCGTCGGGATCGAGGCCATGTCGCTGCTGGAAGTGCTTGACCGCATCCACGACCGCGCCTGCGTAGATCGTCGCCGCGGCTGCGTCGCTGCCCGTGCCGAGATCGCCGAGTTGGCGCAAACGCTGAATTAACTGCGGCAATTCCGGATATGGACTCCCGGGTCGAACGGATTTTCCCGGTATCGGCAGCGGCTCGCCGTCGCCTGCCTGGGCAAGCTTCGAGTAGGTTGCGAGCGCGGCTTCGACGCGCCGGTAGCCGGAGTACGGCGGCTCGGCCGCGGCGATTACCGGATCGAGGTTCCGCCGCCTGGTCACCTGAGTTTGCAGAAGTCCCGGCAGGTCGTATCTTTTCGGTCCAACGTCAAGCCCAAACTTGAAATGTTGTGGATTCACGCGGCCGATGTGCAAGTCGGAGATGTAGCGCATCGATGAGACGGTAAGCGCCAGATCGAAGTGCACGAGATCGGCCTCAGAAGGATGCGATACCGCCGGCGCCAGCTTCGCCAGACGGCTGTCCCATCGCGAGGCGTCGTAGGCCTCCGGGTCAAGTCCTTTTATTGAAGCCTGTTTGAAGAACTGGATCATCGCGCGGGCTTGCGGAGTTGGCTCATCGTTGCGGACCCAAGCCGGCGAATAGCCGATGGAATCGTAAAACTTGCTGACGGGGATTCGATAGTCAGTGAAATTCGGCCAACGCAGGTCGGCAAGCATCCCGGCGTCAATCAGCGATTTGAGTTCGGCCTGGCCCAGCGCAGAGAGACTGCCAGCGGGCATGCTCTGGGCGGCGACAGGAGACGAGTTCGGCGACTCCTGACACCACGCGCGACCGATCAGAAGCGGGACGATCAGCGCCGCCAGCAGCAACCGCCGCATCACGCCCAGGTTCGGATCCGGCCTACGTCGACGTGGACAAAATCCGAACGTGCGTAGTAGCCAACGCCGCCACCTCGCAATGCGAGTGCGGCGTCGCGCACGGCCGGCAGTTCTATGCCCGGCACTCTCAGGTCTATCGCCTGTCCTTTAAGGTGCAGGCTGTGCGCAGCCACTCCTTCACTCGCGCGGCGGAGCATCGCGTTGGTCAGCGGCGACCGATAGCCCGAGATCACGTGAAAAGGAGCGTTCGTATCGAGGCTCCCCCGCAGCGCGTGCAGGAGATCGAGCAGACGCGCATCGATCGGCTTGACTTCGTTGCGCCGGAAATCCCGCAGGATGTAATTGATCTCGCTCAAAGCCCCGGCAATGTACTCGCCGTCGGCCCAATACACAGTAGTCAGGTTTTCGCCGGTATGCAGGTTGTAAAACGAGAGCTTACGGGCGCGCGGGTCGACGCGGCTCCAAACGCTGGCCAAAGCCGGGCCAGGTAGAAGGCAAGCCGTCGATGCGAACAGGCCCAGCCTGATCAACCGCCGTCGGCTGAGCGGCGGTTTCCTATCGTCGTTGTTTATCAAAGCGATTCTCGTCACAGGAATTTGTTACCGCCGGCTCATCGGCCAGCCTAACGACGATATCTCACAATCCTCAAGTGCGCCAGAATAGATCTGGCCCGCGATTCTGTGTAACGGCCGGTTACAAAATGCCCAAGCCCACAACTATATGGATTGCGAGCGAGGCGGTCGTGATCACGCCCACCGTATAGGAAATCGTGCGCCACGGTTGAACCGCAGTGAGGAAAAAGATCGTGTGTGCGATGCGCGCCAGGGCGAAGATCGCGAAATAGATCGCCTCAGCGCCGACGGAGAACGGCGACATTATGTAAATGAACCCGAGGAACAGAAAGATCGGAATGTTCTCGAGATCGTTGCGCCAGGCGCGGGCGGCGCGCTGCACCATCGGCACTTCCTCGGCAACCGGAGCCGGCGCGCCAAAGAGCTTGGCGTCTTCGGGCAGCGTGAACGCCAGTGCGCGGGTGCGGGCAATTCCCTGTACGATCGAGATCGCGGACATCTTGAAGAACAGAATGACGGTCAGCGCGGCGTAGAGCTTGAGTCTGATCATCGCATGCACCTCTGGCGCGTGTTAGTCGTCGTTTTGTGAGGATCCCGACGAGCCGTTTTGCACTCAAGCTCGGCTGGCCGATCTTAGCGTTCAGGGTCGAGGCGGGAAATAGCGGGCGTCGAGTGAGCACTCGACGGGAGGTCGTTGCAATCAGAGTGGCGTGAGTGCTTGAAAAATCAGGATTGGAGGAGGAAAGGGCCCGGTGGCCCTACCGGTCTTCAAAACCGGCCTGGCGAGCATTACGCCCGCCGGAAGGTTCGACTCCTTCCCCCCTCCGCCAGCGAACTACAGATTCGGCGGACAATGCTGACGACCGGCCCGGAGCCGTGGGCGCGGGCATGAGAGTTCCAGGATCGGCGCAGCATTGGACATCATTTGAGATGAGGGCGAACACTCAGAACTTCGTAGGCGTCGCCCTCGATTCGGAAATAGAAACGCCAGGCTCCAGTTACCCGCGCCTGCCAGATATTTTGCGCCTCATCAAATTTCTTGGCCCTGAGCGACGGGTGGCGGAGGTCGCGGAGGAGAAACCGCACTTGCTTTTCAAACGCGCGCTGAATGGGAAGTGGCGCCGAAGCGAGTTGTCCGATGACTTTAGGAGTATAGAACGCTCGCATGCGCCTTGGTTTTCGCGTGCCTGGTGCGCGTTGGTGCGCTCTGCGCAACCTCCCGGCGCGTTCGTTTCCGCTCGCGCGCTACCAGGGCACGCAACGCCGGGACCGCCTGCTTCGCGTCGTAAGGACCGTAGACCCGGCCGGCTTTGATATCGTCAAGCGATTCTGCCAAATCCCGCTCAAGTTCCGGGTCGCGGTCTACCAGTATCTTGGGGCGGAGGACGACCGCGCCGTTCCGAGCGACCACTTCGAAAAGGTCTCCGGTCTCAAGCTTCAGCGCTTCGCGAACGAGCTTGGGAATTGTGACCTGATACTTGGGTCCCAGCCTGGTGATTTCAGCAGTCATACCTCCCTACTGTAGGGCAGTAGGGCCGCCTGTCAAGCTGGGGCGAGGTGCGAGGCGGCGTTTGCACGCTTGCGCCCCCACGCTCTCGCGATCTCCGCGTGTTCGATCAGCTCGCCTGACGCGGCGGCGTCAAGGCCCCGCCTGACCTCGTTCACGAACCATTCCTCGTAGCTGAGGTAGCGCTCGACCGCCTGATTGATCACCCACGCGCGCGAGCGGCTGACCGCGCGGGCAAGGCCGTCGACGCGCTTGAGCGTGCGGCCATCCATCCGAATCGTGGTGGTCTTCTCGGCACCCATATTCAAAAGGAATACACTTGAATACCGAAGGCAGGCAACCTTGGCCGGCAGTGAGGCGGCGGGTGACCGTGGGCGTTGATCGCGGCCATTGAGGGTTGAAATCGCCCGGTGGTAGCATCAGCCGGCGCGGGCGAGGCCGGCGCGAGGGGACTATCACGATGCATACCGAGCTTTGCGATCGGCTGGGAATCGAGTTTCCGATCTTCGCCTTCAGCCATTGCCGCGACGTGGTCGCCGCGGTCAGCAAGGCGGGCGGATTCGGCGTGCTCGGCGCGCTGGGCTTTCCGCCCGGGCGGCTCGAAGTCGAACTCAAATGGATCGACGAGCACATCGGCGACAAACCCTACGGCGTCGATGTGGTGATCCCGAACAAGTACGAAGGGATGGGCGAACTCGATCCGCAGAAGATCGAGCGGCAATTGCTGGCGGCAGTGCCCGCGCGCCATCGCGAGTTCGCCGAGCAGATTTTAGAGCGGCACGGCGTGCCCAAGCTCCCCCCTGACGAAAAACCGCCCAGCCAACTGCTGGGATGGACCCAGGCGACCGCGACGCCGCAACTGGACGTGGCGTTTGAGCATTCGAAGGTGACGCTGATCGCCAACGCGCTCGGCACACCGCCGGTCGAGGTGATCGAGCGGATCCGCAAGTCGGGCCGGATGGTCGGCGCGCTGTGCGGATCGGCGAAGCAGGCGCTGGCGCATAAGAAGGCCGGGGTCGATTTCATCATCGCGCAGGGCCACGAAGCGGGCGGCCATACCGGGGAGATCGGCAGCGTGGTGTTATGGCCCGAGGTGATCGACGCAGTCGCGCCGACGCCGGTGCTGGCGGCGGGCGGAATCGGGACCGGCCGCCAGATTGCCGCGGCGCTCGCGATGGGAGCGCAGGGCGTGTGGACCGGATCGATCTGGCTGACCGTGCAGGAGGCCCAAGCGTCGCCGACCGAGCGCGAGTTGTATTTCCGCGCGACCAGCCGCGACACCGTGCGTTCGCGGTCGTTTACCGGCAAGCCCGCCCGGATGCTCCGCAACGCGTGGACCGACGCGTGGGACTCGCCCGAATCGCCGGGCCCGCTCGGGATGCCGCTGCAATTCATGGTGACCGCGGATGCGGTCGCACGCGGCCATCGCTATGCCGACAAGGCGAAAGACGTGATGTTCGCGCCAGTGGGACAGATCGTGGGCCGGATGAACGAGAGCCGCCCGGCCAGAGACGTGATTTACGAGATGGTGCAGGAGTATCTCGACACGATCGAGCGGCTCCAGAAACTCACACCGAGCGCCTGAACAATTGCGACGATAAGTCAGGGAGATATTCCAGATGGGCAGCCAGCCGCACGCGCAGCCTCATGCAATTGTTGAGCGCGAGGGCCACGTTCTGATCGTGACCATGAACCGGCCCGAGGCGCGCAACGCGCTCTCCGGGGAAATGCTCGAGATCATGGCCCAGGCCTGGGACCAGATTAACTCCGACCCTGAGATCCGGGTGGCGATTCTGACCGGCGCGGGTGGCGCCTTCTGCGCGGGCGCGGATCTGAAGGCGATGACCCGGCAGCATCCGGGGGACACCTTCCGCGAGGGCGAACGCCGCCCCGGATTCGATCTGGCGGTGATCAAGTCGCTGCTCAAGGGTTTTCATCTCAAGAAGCCGTTGATCGCCGCGGTCGAAGGCGCGGCGATCGCCGGCGGCACGGAAATTCTGCAAGCCACCGATATCCGGGTGGCAGGTGAGAGCGCAAAGTTCGGCGTGTCCGAGGTGCGCTGGAGCCTGTTTCCGCTGGGCGGCTCGAGTGTGCGCCTGCGGCGGCAGGTTCCGTACACGGTCGCGGCGGATATCCTGCTGACCGGGCGGCATATCACTGCGGCCGAGGCGAAGGAGTTCGGGCTGATCGGGCATGTTGTGCCGGACGGGCAGGCACTCACGAAGGCGAAGGAACTCGCCGCGATGGTTGCGTCCAACGGACCGGTCGCGGTGCAGGCGGTGCTGCGCTCGTTGCGAGAGACGGAATGTCTTCCTGAGGACGACGCGATGCGGATCGAGGCGAAGATCGGGATGGAGGTCTTTCTGAGCGAGGACGCCAAGGAGGGACCCCGCGCGTTCGCCGAGAAGCGCAAGCCCCAGTTCAAGGGGCGGTGACCCGCGCTTTGTTTCGTGGGTATGCCGCTCTGCACTGCCGAAGGGGCACGGGACTTGGCCGACTTGGGAGATGCAGGGTCGATACGTGCAGCCAACGCTCTCCAAGGTTGGTGGGGGAAGCGTAATGTCTCGCGCAATGCCCCCGTGATCACCTGAATCCGACGCCCCCGCCGGCCGGGACCATCTCGGTTGGCAAGATCTGCGCTCCTGAAGGGGCTCTCGCGAATCGTTAACAGAACATCATTTCACTGCGGTGCGGAGATCCCGGATCGGCCGCAACGACAGGCCGAAATGAAGGTTCCGCGCTCGATAACCGTCAAAGAGCAACTGGCGCGTAGTAGCCTGAAGGGAGGTTTGCCAAATGCTCTTCGCTCTTGTTAAGTTCCCGCCGGCTCTAAACAAAATGAAGCGCCTTGTTCCCTTATGTAGTCACCCGACCAGACGTGCTCGATGAGCCGAACGATCGGGTGAACTTGGAATGAAATTCAAGACCCGACTGGCCCTGGTGCTGGTTGCAGCGATTCTCGCCAGCGCGGTACTGCTGTCACGGACCGCGAAGGTAGCGGGTGCCGGCTCTGGTCCCGATCCCAGCTTCCTCGACGACTTCGAGAGCGGAGTCGGCAACTGGTTCAGCTTCCAGCTCGGCACCATCTCCGTCGAGCTGTCGGGATATTCCACTAACTCAAACTGCACAGCGAGTGGCGTGCCTTATTCGTGGTGTACCGGCCCGGGCGCCGGCACTGGCGGCTATGCGGAGGGCATCCAGTCATCCAATACGCCGGGGACCGACACCCCCAGTGATTCTCACGCGCGCCTGGACGTTTTCACCAGCGGCTGGTTTCCGGCGCCTTATGGCGCCGTGGCCGGGAACAGCACCGCCCTCAACTCGCCCGCCGGAATTACGACCGACGCCAACAGCAACGTCTACGTCTGCGTTCCGTCAACCAACTCAGTTAACGTTTACGCGGCCCCCTCCGTCCCCTCCCCCAGCCTTCAGGCGCTTGCCTATCCGGGATACCCGGTGCCCCAAAATGTGGCGCCGACTTATACCATCAGTGGGCCGGATACCGGCCTCTTCGGCGATAGCGGCCTGACAATTGGCCCGAGCGGTTATCTCTACGTTGCCAACCAGACCGGCGCGAACATCGCGGTGTACGATACCGTCACCGGCGGCGACCAGGCGCCGAACGTCAACTACACCGCCAGCGACGGCTCGCTTGACAGTCCCAACGGCATCGCTTTCGACGCCGCCGGAGACCTGTTCGTAGCAAACGACAGCAGCAACACTATCGCCGTTTACCTGGCCACTACGCTGGCCACTGCGGCCGGGGCCGGCGGAGTAATCACGGCGGCCGACAACTATGTTGGCGGCGGCGCCACGGGCCTCGACAATCCGATCAGAGTAGCCACCGACAGCTCCGGAAATCTCTGGGTCGCGAACGCGACCAACAACAGCGTGACTGAGTACGACAACTCCGATCTGGTCAGCCCCGCGATCGCAGGCACTTTCAGCGTCCCGGACGACCTCGCGCCGATTACGACTATCGTGGGCTCAAGCACCGGGCTCTCGACCCCGACCGACGTTAAGCTCGCGGTTGACTTGACCGTCGACCCGACGGGTTCCACTCAGCAAGTCTTCGTTACAAACTCCGGCGGCAACCGCGTTACCGAGTATTCCGCGGCTCAGGTTGGCGGGGGCGGCACGCTCAACATCGCGCCGGTCGATACGATTTCGGGTCCCACGGTCGGCTCCGACTACAGCGGCTTCAACGGGCCCGCGGGCCTGACGTTCGACGCCAACACTCCGCCGGACCTTCTGGTTAGCAATCAAGGCAACAACAGCCTGACTGGCTACTACAATATCAATAGCAGCACCTTCCCCGGCCTCAATTGCGGGCCGGGCTTTGCGACCGGCTTCGAATGCTCAGGCGCATTCACCGGCTGGGGCGGTGATGTCTTCCCCGATCCGGTTCCCATGAACCAGTACGGCACGTCGACTCAGCAGGACATCTACCTCGACACGGGCTGGGCCGCGAGCAACGACGCCTACGAGTTTGATTGGGATTCAGCAATCGCCGACAGCAACGGCTGGTTCATCCAGGATAATATTTTCAGCGTCGGAACCGCCAATCCCGGCGACGCGGGTGCTCCGGCTTGCGTGACCGGGCCCGCGTTCGTGGTTTCGCTTGCGAACGGCGCGTCGGAAAACCCCTTTGCAAACCCGGGACCCGAATTCACGCCCAACACGCCCCAATGCATCACCGCCTCGGGCTGGTATACGTTCGTGCATAACTTCGTGCCGGACAACAGTGGCAATCTGCAGATCCAGTACCAGATCTTCGCGAGCGGCAATCCCGTACCGGTCGCGAGCTGGACGCAGAGCCCGCTGTGCAACGGGACTTGTCAATATGATCCGACCGACGCGTCATGCGGGTTTCATGAGTGTTATCTCTCAACCTGCGGCACCTCAACCCCGGCCTGTAGCGAAGGCGGGCCGATACCGTTCTCGTCCGTGGGCTATAACCTCTTGGGAAGGTTCGTGAACCAGCAGATACAAGAGCTGGCGATCGACAACACACAGCTAATCCCGGTAACCCCGACCCCAACTCCGACATCAACGCCAACCCCGACGCCGACTCTGACGCCCACTCCAACGCCTACTCCTACACCTACACCTACTCCTACTCTCACTACGACCCCGACTCCGACGCCGACTGCAACGACGACGCCGACACCCACTCCGACTCCCACTCCCACTCCCACGCCAACCCCGACGCCAACCCCGACTCCGACCCCGACTCCGGCTCCGACGCCGACGCCGACCTCAACTCCGACTCCTACATCGACGCCGACTCCAACCCCAACTCCAACGTCGACCCCTACGGCAACACCGACAGCAAGCCCAGCTCCGACAGCCACCTGCGGCGGCACTTTACTCGTCACCACAGACTCGGCGCTCAACACAGGCGGAGCGGGTTCGACCACATTCACCGCGCCGAGTATCGGGGGCGGAACGACCCACAACATCAATGATGGGTCAAACTTTATTTGGGAGTTAGTTACTGATCCTTACGGGATTGGGTCCGACACCGGTTCCGGCACGATCAACATGAACTACTCCGGCAGCGGATCGATGACGACCACGGTGAACATGAGTGGCCTCAACACCGCGACCGTGAACGCCTATCCGTTCATGTTCTACGGGACCATCGGCAACGCGCAGCCGGCCTTGGGCCAACCGCCGCAGTTCCCGGCGCAGCTTAGCTCGATGACGCAACTTATCGGCGACATCTCTTACTCATTTTCCGGCACCTACAGCGGCTCCAACAACGACGTGCTGTGGGATGAATGGCTTCAGCCCAGCAACGATGTTGACCCCAATGATCCAAGCCAACTGGAAGTCGGCATATTCCCCTATGTGAATTTCAGCACCGGCTTTGCCGGCACCTTCGTCAAGACCTTCGACGAAGTTGTGGTTGTGAACGGGTCACTCCAGAATGTGGGCTGGCTGGAATACCGCGACGCGCCACCCGACGGAGGTGGATCCGAGGGTTCGGTCTTCTTTTACTATCCGGGAGCCGGAATCACGTCCGGTGAGATCCGAGCTAACCTGCTGGACTTCATGAATGAAGCCGTCAGTACAGCGGACCTCAGCGGAAGCTGGTGGGCCGAGGGAATCGAGATCGGCACGGAGTTCGGCGAGAATGCAGCGCCGAACTTTAGCTGGACGCTTAGCAAACTGGATGTTGAGCAGTGCGTGGCCGCAACTCCGACCGGGAGCCCGACTTCGACTCCAACCCCAACACCGCCGCCGACTCCGACTCCAGCGCCAACCCCGACTCCAACTCCGACGCCGGTGCCAACGCCGACGCCATTCTTTGGACCGTTTCCAGTGCCGCCTGGACCGATCGGGTTGCCGACGGCGGCGGCTTCAAACCTGACGGTTGCGAATGTCGGCAACGTGCGGCCGAACCAGGAGTTTGTCGCGTCGGCAACCCTGGGACCGAGCAAATGCTCGTCAGGACAGAGCGTGGTGGCCACTTTCCAGGGTGAGATTGCCGTCGCGTCGACCGGCGCGAACGGGGCTGCGAGCTTCAGCCTATATTCACCGAGCACGGCCGGCGTGTACAAGCTCCAAGTGTCGTTCGAGGGCGGATCGTTGTGTGCCGCGTCCTTCGACACCGCCCAGGTGACCGTGGTCGGCCCGGCCGGAGCTCCCACACCGATACCGGGTCCGAACTCGACGACGCTGACGGTCGCGAACATTGCCGCCTCGCCCGGCAACTCGTTCACGGCGACCGCGACCGTGGCGTCGCACGCTTCGGGCTGCGTCTTCGGCAACACCGTAAGCTTCACTTTTGACGGTGTGACGGCGAGCGGAATCACTGGCCTGAGCGGGGCGGCATCGACTGCCAATTCGCAGAACGCTTTCGTGGCTCCAGCGGCGGTCGGCATCTACCCGATTAACGCATCGTTTGGCGGGCGGGGTGTATGCGGCGCGAGCAGCGGCGTCGGCTATGTGAGTGTAGTCCAGCCGCTGGCAACTCCCCTGCCGAGCACGGCCGCGACCCCGGGGACGGCGACGTCCGCAACCCCAACACCGGCGACCGGTCCGACCGCGAGCGCGACGCCGGTCCCGATCGTGAGCGGCCAGGTGACGATGGCGCCCGCGTCGCTACCGTTCGGTCAGCAGCCGGTGAAGAGCGGCAGCGCGGCGCAGACGATCACGCTGGTGAACAGCCAAAACATTCCGCTGCAGGTCGGCAGTATCACGATCAAGAGCAGCTCGGGGGCTTCCGCCGCTGACGATTTCGTCGAGACTGACAATTGTCTGGGTTCCGTCGCGCCGGGAAGTTCCTGCACGATCAACGTCATCTTCACCCCGGCCGCGGCAGGAGCGGTGTCGGCCACGCTGGAGATCCACGACAACCTCAACGCCACCGCCGGCGGAGCGAAACAGCATCCGCAGAAAATCGCGCTGGCCGGCAACGGAGTGGTGCCGGTCACCGTTTCAACTCACGCGATCGCTTTTCACGCGCTTAAGGTGGGCGGCACCAGCGCGTCGAAGCACGTGAAGGTCGTCAACCGACTGGAGGTTCCGATTACCTTGACGGGCATCACCGCCGACGGAGACTTCCAGATCACAAGCAACACCTGCGGGAACGAGCTGGCAGCCAGCCAGAGCTGCAAGATTGGTCTCGCTTTCGGCCCAACTGCGCCCGGCCAGCAAAAAGGGTCGTTGACGATTACGGACAGCGCCAACGCGGAGCCGGTTACGGTGTCGCTGAAGGGCTCGGGATCTTGATGGCCCAGGGCGCCAAGTCCTGTCGAGATGAAGCTTTTGGATCGCAGCTCGTCAAAACCGTGGCTACGATGACTTTTGGCAAGAGCGATTGCGGTACGTCGGGCGGCCTTGTTAAGCTTTGCGGGCCTTGGCGCCGCACGGGTGCCCGCTGTAATCGAAATAGCACCAGATGAGACCAATATCCAAGCCGCCCCTTTGGCGATTAGCAGCCGGATTGCTCCTGTCGGCTGCCGCTTTGATTCTGAACGGGTCCGATCGGCGGTACCCCGCCAAACCCGCCCCAACGGGCGTGGCCGAGATTTACCGCCATCTTCCAGTCAGCTTCGAGCCTAACCAGGGCCAGACTGACCGGCGCGTGGGATTTCTTTCGCGCGGCAGCGGTTACACGCTCTTCCTGACGCCTGCCGAGGCGGTGCTGTCGATGAGCCGGCATCAGCGGCCGGCCGCTTCGCCCCGGAGTTCGGCCTCAACCGGGCGCGCGGCTTCGTCCGGGCGCGTCGACAAGCCCAGCGTGGATGTGCTGCGGCTTGAATTGATCGGCGCAAACCGCGATGCGCGCGTGGCGGGAATAGATCCGCTGCCGGGCAGAAGTAACTACTTCATCGGCAACGATCCGGCGAAATGGCACGCCAATATACCCAATTTCGCCAAGGTAGGGGTCACCGGGGTTTACCCCGGAATTGATCTCCTTTATCACGGCAGCGAGCAGGGACACCTGGAATATGATTTCGTCGTCCATCCGGGGGCCGATCCCGGTCATATTCGAATGGGCTTCGAAGGCGCGGCCGGGCTCGGGCGCAACCGCGCAGGAGAGCTGGTCGCGGAAGTCGGCGAGGAGAAGCTGATCGAACGCGCTCCGGCGATCTTTCAGGTGGTCGATGGCCGCCGGCGGGCGATCGTGGGCGGCTACGTGATGCATGGTGCACGCGAAGCCGGCTTTGAAGTCGGCAGCTACGATCCGACCCGGCCGCTGATCATCGATCCGGCGCTGATTTATTCGACCTACCTGGGGGGCGACGGCAGCGATCAGGCCCTCGCTATCGCGCTTGACGCCAACCAGGACGCGTACGTGACGGGGAGTACGACCTCGGTCAACTTTCCGATCGTCAACTCGCCGTTCCCCGCGTTTGAACCTACGCTTCCGTCGGGCGCCACGGAGGCGTTTGTCACGAAACTCAACCAGACCGGGACGGCTCTGGTGTACTCGACGTACCTTGGAGGTAGCGGCCCCGATGTCGGGCGGGGAATCGCGGTCGATCCGGCGGGCGACGCGTTCATCACGGGATCGACGGGTTCGCCGGCCGCCGCGCCGCCGTCGGTGCCGCCGAGTTTCCCGACCACCACCGGCGCGCTGACACCCGGGGCCGCCAGCGAGCAAGCCTTCGTGACAGAGTTGAACCCCACCGGCAGCGCGCTGGTCTATTCAACCTACCTGGGGGGAGCAAGCGCCTCACAAGGCAACGGGATTGCGATCGACAGTGCGCTCCCCAATGCCAATGCCTATGTCACCGGCACGATTACAGGTATCAGCCCAACGAGCGCTTTTGTCTCGGCGCTCAGCTTCAGCGGCGCCGCGGTCGCACTGATCTATCCGACCGTCTCAATCGCTGATGGTGAGGGCGCCGCGATCGCGCTTGAGCCCGGCTGCACGCCGGTTTGCGACGCCTACATGACGGGCACGGCCCTTCTCCCGGGTAATCCGGCGCCTCCGTTCCAAGTCAGCGTTCCCGCGGCCACCGAGGGCGCCCTCGTTGCGGAGTTAGGCCCAGGCGGAGCGATAGTCAATTCGACTTATCTAGCGGGCAGCGGGATCAGCCAGGGCGGCGGGATTACGCTCGACAGCGCGGGCGACGTGTGGGTGGTGGGTCTGACGCAGTCGCCGAATGCGTCTGGCGAGCAATTCCCGACCTTCAATCCCTACCAGTCGCAGCTCAACAGCCTCGAACCGGGAAACCCGCAGAACGCCTTCGTTTCCGAGCTCAATCCCGCGTTCACCGCGCTGCTCTATTCGACGTACTTTGGCGGGAGCGTGATCGATCAGGCAACGGCGGTCGCGCTCATGCCGGGATGCACGCCGCAATGTAACGCCTATGTAACCGGCGCTACCCAATCGCGCGATTTCCCGCCCGAGGGTGTTTCGTTCCAATCCCAACTTAACGGCCCATCGAACGCCTTCGTGGCAGAGTTCAATCCCAATGCGACCAGCCCACTGTCGTTGGTTTATTCGACGTTCCTCGGTGGGAACGATCAGGATTATGGCTACGGTATCGCGGTCGGCAGCACCGGCAACGCCTATGTAGCCGGCTCGACGAGTTCCACGACCTTCCCCACCACTTCGGGGGTAGTCCAGTTGAGCCTCAAGGGCGCGATGAACGCCTTTGTTTCCGAGATCTCGCCCTCCACGCCGACGGAAACGCCGACGCCGAGTCCCACGCCGACGCCGACTCCGACTCCCCTTCCCACGGCGACGCCGCGGTTCACGACCACGCTCACCGTCGGCGCGGTCAGCGTCGCGCCTAACGCGTTATTCAACGTGACAGCGGTGCTCTCGCCCGGAATCTGCGCACCGAATCAGCAGATCGTCTTCACCTTCTTAACCTCCCCTAATCAGCTTCAATCAGCCACCACCAACTCGCAGCGGCCAGGCGACCGTTGGTTTCCTGGCCCCGAATGCCGGCGGCGAGTATGAGGTGCAGGCTTCGTTCGCGGGTTCGCCCTTTTGCCCTTCTTCGACGGGCTCGGCGGAAGTGACGGTGACCGGCCCCACTCCGATGCCCGGTCCCACCCCGACGCCAGGCCCCGGCTCCGGATCGACCAGTCTGACGGTGCTCAACATCACGGTTGGGGCTGGACAAGCGTTCTCCGGAACGGCGACCGTGCATTCGAGCACGCCAGGTTGCCTGTTTCCCGATACCATCAGCTTCACCTTCAATGGCGTAACCCTGACGGCAAACACGAGCCTAAGCGGCGTGGCCGAAACTCCGCTCGGGTCAACAGCGTTCGTTGCCTCGAACGTGCCCGGAACCTATCAGCTGGAGGCCTCATTCGCAGGCCGCGGCACATGCAGCGCAAGCAGCGCGATCGGGTTCGTGACGGTCCCCGGAATCGGCCCTTCGGCGACAGCAACGCCGGTGGTATCGCCTACCCCGGTGGGAGCGCCGACGCCCACGCCCGCCGTCTTTTCCCCGACGCCGACGCCGATCCCTACCCCGATTCCGGTCCCGACTCCGACGCCCACACCAGTCGTGGTCCCGAGCGGAACCGTAGCGGTGACGCCGCCGAGCTTGTCGTTCGGACAACAAGCGGAGCAAAGCAGCAGCGCTACGCAGTACGTCACCATCGCCAACGGCCTGAATGTCGCGTTGAACGTCAGCAGCATCACGGTCAGCCCCGACAACGCGGTGCCGGGCACCAATGGCAGAGCCGACTTTGACGTCAGCAACTGCCTGGGTTCCGTTCCGGCGCAGTCCACGTGCACGATCAACGTGAGTTTCGCGCCGCAGTCGACCGGGTTTCAGGTCGCAACGTTGGAGGTCCACGACCAGCTCAACTCGACGCCGAAGGTGGTGCTCACCGGGACGGGAGTGGTGCCGGTTACGGCTTCGTCGAGTCAGCTGGCCTTCGCCAAGCTCAAGGTTGGCAAGACCAGCGCGGCCAAGCAGGTCAAGATCAAAAACAAGCTCAAGACCGCGGTAGCGCTCACCTCGATCAGCGCCAGCGGTGATTTCCTGATCATGAGTAATACCTGCGGCAGCGGGCTCGCGGCGAAGGAGAGCTGCAAGATCAAACTGGCCTTCGCGCCGACGGTCAGCGGCAAGCTGAGAGGCTCGCTGACGATCATGGATGACGCGAACGCGATACCGGTCACGATCGTGTTGAAGGGCTCGGGCAAGTGAGCTGGGGCAGGTGATTCCCGGCGCGCCGCATCCGCGGCGCGCGATCGCATCCGGTCAGAAGTTCTGCGTGCCGGTCCGCACGTCCACGCCCCGGAGCTCGCACCCGGACGGATCAGCCACCCGGCCTGGGGCAAAACCTCCACCGACTTGTGATTCGCTCCAAATACAGCTCCAGGACTTCTCTGCTTGCCCGCCTTGAGAAACGTTGATCAATTGCCGGCGCAAGGCAGAAGCGTTCCCCTCCGAGCACGACTGAGACCAAGACCCCGGAATTTTCTCAGGACGGCCCCGCCCGGTCCCGAAAATTGTTAGCATCTCTGGTACCCGGCTCGCGGCTGATCTGGACCAGTTCGGCCGTGCTAGCTTGGAGCATGAAAGCGACCGTGCAAGGATGGACGTTGGCTGGCGAGCCTTGGCTTGCTTAATCGGCACTTGCTTGACAATTACGCTCGTAGTGCTAAGGTCCAGCGGCATCGAGCGAATGCGTTCGCAGCTCAGGGTTTTGCAAACCGTACGCGATATAGCCGCGTCTGACGGCGCGGTTGAGGCCGGCGAATCACCGCCTGAACTCTTCCTCCACTCACTGGCTGAGTCGAATCGTCAGCCCGTCAGGAAGAAGTAGCGATGGTCCGCCAGTCGGAATTTTGGGAGAAGATACGGCGCGCAGTGTTGCGGGCCGGTTTTGCGATCGTCGGCTTGGCCACGGTTATCGCGGTCGCCGGCACTCCGGGTAGCGTCGGCGATACGACCGCCGACGTGGTATTGGGTCAGACCAACTTCACCGGCAATCAGCCGCTCGTATCCAGCCTGCCGCTTGCGGGCGCCAACGGGGTCGCGATCGACGGGAGCGGTCACGTCTACGTGGCGGACGGCTACAACAATCGGGTGCTGGGATGGCAGAGCGTCGCGGCGTTCCAGGCCGAAGCGCCGGCTGCGCTCGTGATCGGCCAGAGCAATCTGATTTCCAGCGCGTGCAGCGTCAGCAGCACCGGGCTTTGCCTCCGGATCGGGACCACCAGCCCCGGCGCCAGTCTCGCCGTCGATTCACAGAACAACCTGTATGTCGCTGACACCCGCAACAATCGGGTGCTCGGATACGAATCGCCCTTCAGCAGCGGCCTCACCGCCAGTATCCCGGCCGCGGTAGTGTTCGGCCAAAGCAGCAGCACGTCCAGCAGTTGCACGACAACCCAAACCGGGCTCTGCGCTCCGGGCGCGGTCGCGGTCGATTCGGATAACAACCTCTACGTGGCCGACACCGCCAACAATCGGGTGCTCGAGTTCAACAGTCCGCTGGAAAATCTTATGGCGCCGAATGTGACCGCAGACGTGGTCTTCGGCCAGAACGGCATCTACACCACCAGCAAGTGCAATGACGGGACGGGAGCGGGCGACGTTAGCGGCCTGGGGCCCGACAGTCTCTGCGCTCCGGCTGCGGTCGCGACCGACTCCAGCCGCGATCTCTACATCGCCGACGCCGGCAACAACCGGGTGCTGGAATACAATGTGCCGCTCTCCAACCCCGAGATCCCGAACGTGACCGCCGATACGATCATCGGTCAGGCTAACGGCACCAGTATCAGCCCCACCCTTCAGGCCTGCCAGGCTTCGAGTTCCACCCCGGCTTTCCCACCCCCAGCGCCTCATCCGTGTGCGGACCGGCGGGAATCGTGCTGGACAGTCAGGGCGATCTGTTTGTGGCCGATGCGTTCAACAATCGGATCCTGGAATATGGATTCCCGCTCAGCAACGGCTTGGCCGCGAGCCGCGTATTCGGCCAGGGCAACAGCTTCTCCGCCAACGGCTGCGACTTCCCCAACGACTCCGGCGCCGGGCTCAACGGGCTGTGCCGGCCCTCCGGGCTGGCGCTCGACAGCACCGGTGATCTGTACGCGGCGAGCACCAACGACAACGCGGTGCTCGAGTACTACACGCCGCTCAAGACTACGTCTCAGGCCGGTTCTGGAGACACCGTCGGGGACGTTTTCGTTCAGAGCTTCGTGGGACTGAACGGGCTTAGCGGTCCCACCGGCCTTGCGGTCGACACCGCCGGCCATCTGTGGGTCGCTGACGGCGCGAACAATCGCGTGTTGGGATGGACCAGCGTGGCGGCGCTTACCACCGGCGCTGCGGCCGCTATCGTAATCGGCCAGTCCAACGCCTTCTCCACTTTCTGCGCGACCACGAAGACCGGCCTCTGTCTTTCGAATCCGGCAGGCTGTGAGGCGGTCGCGGGCGCGGTCGCAGTTGATTCGGCGGGCGATCTTTACGTCGCAGACAGTTGCAATAATCGGGTGCTCGAATATACAAAGCCGTTCAACAGCGGCCTCGTCTCGGGTCAAGCAGCCAACCTGGTGTTCGGCCAAGGCGGCAGTTTCACGGCCAGTGTTTGTCCGGTTCCAGGAGCTACTCCGCCTGCGCCCCTGCCGACCGCCAACAGCCTCTGCCTGCCGGGTGGAGTGGCCGTCGACACGGGCGGCAACCTTTACATCTCCGATTCCGATGACAACCGGATCCTCGAATACAACACCCCCCTGACCAAAACGGGCGTGAAAGGCTCGGGTGACACCACCGCCGACGTGGTCTTCGGGCAGAACGGAAGCTTCAGCGCGGTCACCTGCGATGAGGGCGCGAGCGGCGACGACGTTGACGGGCTCGGGCCAGACACCCTGTGCGGTCCGCAGGGAGTCGCGCTGGATTCGCTCAATGACCTTTACGTTGCGGACTCGTTCAACAGCCGCGTGCTCGAATACAACGTCCCGCTCGCCAATCTTTCGGCGCCAAACACGGTGGCCAACCTGGTATTCGGACAAAGCAACGACTTCACGACGGATACCTGCGCCGGCAGCTACGGTGAGGGTGGACTGGTACCCGTAACGTCAAGCGGGCTGTGTGCTCCGGACGGAGTGGGCGTCGATTCGCTCGGCAACCTCTATATCGCCGATTCGGCCGACAACCGCGTGCTGGAATTCACCACGCCGGTCGCCGACGCCAGCTCGCCGAACGATACCGTCGCGAATCTCGTTTTTGGCCAGGGCGGTTCGTTCAGCGCGATCGCATGCACAGCGAGCGCCGACGGACTGTGCGATCCGGCCGACGTTGTGACCGATTCAACCGGCGACCTTTATGTCGCAGATTCCGACAACAACCGCGTGCTGGAATTCTATGCGCCGCTCGCGACCCCCACGCCGACACCCACCCCCACTCCAACGCCGACGCCGACCCGGACACCGACCCCAACTCCGACTCCCACGCGCACGCCAACACCAACCAACACCCCGACTCGGACACCCACGCCTACCCCGACACCGACTCGGACTCCGACCCCAACTCCCACTCCCTCTCCGACGCCGACCCCAACACCGACTCCAACCCCGACTCCAACTCCCTCGCCCACACCAACACCGACCAACACCCCAACTCCGACACCCACGCCGACCCCAACTCCGACTCCGACACCGACTCCCTCGCCGACCCCAACGCCGACCCAACACCCCGACTCGGACACCCACTCCGACGCCGACCCCGACTCCCACGCCCTCGCCCACGCCAACACCAACGAACACCCCGACTCCGACACCCACGCCGACGCCGACCCCAACGCCGACGCCAACCAACACCCCAACTCCAGACTCCAACTCCGACACCAACTCCAACTCCAACCGACACCCCGACTCCAGACCCCAACTCCGACACCAACTCCAACTCCAACTCCAACTCCAACTCCGACTCCCACGCCCACACCAACACCAACCACCAACCCCGACTCCGACACCAACTCCGACTCCACCCCGACTCCAACTCCCACACCGACCCCAACCAACACCCCAACTCCGACTCCAACTCCAACTCCGACACCAACTCCAACTCCAACTCCAACTCCGACACCAACACCGACTCCGACTCCCACACCCTCGCCAACACCAACCACCACGCCGACTCAGACTCCCACGCCGACGCCGACCCCAACGCCTACGCCCTCGCCAACACCAACCGACACCCCGACTCCGACTCCCACTCCAACTCCGACACCGACTCCCACGCCCTCGCCAACACCGACCGACACCCCGACTCCGACTCCCACACCGACGCCGACCCCAACTCCGACGCCGACGCCGACTCCCACGCCAACACCAACCCGACACCTCGACTCCGACTCCCACGCCGACGCCGACCCCTACTCCGACGCCGACTCCGACGCCAACTCCGACTCCCACGCCGACGCCAACGCCAACCGAGACCCCGACTCCGACACCAACTCCGACTCCGACCCCGACACCACGCCGACGCCGACCCCTACTCCGACTCCGACTCCGACTCCCACACCCACGCCAACGCCACACCGACACCCCGACGCCGACTCCAACTCCGACTCCACCCCGACACCGACGCCAACCCCCACTCCGACTCCGACTCCCACGCCGACGCCAACACCAACCGACACCCCGACTCCGACACCAACTCCGACTCCGACTCCGACGCCCACACCCACGCCGACGCCAACACCGACACCCCGACTCCGACACCGACTCCGACGCCCACGCCGACACCGACACCGACTGCCGACTCCCACGCCGACGCCAACGCCAACCGAGACCCCGACTCCGACACCAACTCCGACTCCGACCCCGACACCCACGCCGACCCCGACTCCCACGCCCACGCCCACGCCAACCGACACCCCGACTCCGACACCAACTCCGACGCCCACGCCGACACCGACACTGACTGCGACTCCCACGCCGTCGCCAACGCCAACCGATACCCCGACTCAGACTCCTACCCCGACTCCTACCCCGACACCCACGCCGACTCCGACACCCGCGCTCTCGCCAACATCAACCGACACCCCGACTCAACACCGACACCAACACCAACTCCAACTCCGACACCCACACCCACGCCGACACCGACACTGACTGCGACTCCCACGCCGTCGCCAGCCGACACCCCGACTGAGACTCCAACTCCTACCCCGACACCAACTCCTACCCCGACACCAACTCCGCCGCCGACCCCTACTCCGACGCCCACGCCGTCGCCGGCGCCGACACCGACTCCAACCCCCTCGCCTTCGGCAACACCAACCAACACCCTGACTCGGACACCCACGCCGTCGCCCACGCCCACGCCAACCCCGACACCGTCGCCAACGGCAAGTTCAACCCCGTCACCGACTCCGACGGTAACTCCAACGCCGTCGCCGACTCCGACCGCCGGGCCGACAGATACGCCCACGCCGACCGCCGCTCCGACCGCCTCGCCGACCCCAACCTCGGCACTGGCCAGCACTCCATCGCTGGCCCCGCCTCCGACCGCGACGCCGACTCCATCGCCAACGCCGACCGCGGTACCTACACCGACTCCGACCGCGACGCCGACGCCGACTCCTATTCCATCCGGCGGAAAGCTCTCACTCTCGACCCGAACGCTCGCCTTCGGTGCGATCAAGACGGGCAAGAGCCATAAGCTATCCTTCACGATCAAAAACACCGCAAAGGCCACGCTCTATGGCGACGTGGACGACAGTGCGCTTGCTTCTCCCCTAAGCGTTACGGTCGGCGCGGGCCCGTTCACCTTGGCACGCAACAAGACCCATAAGGTGACGGTCGAGGCTGCGCCAGCCGAAGTAGGTCCGTTCTCGGAGACGATCACCATCCATTCCGGCGATCCCAAGCATCTGGTGATGAGCGTGACGGCCAAGGGGCGCGGTAAGAAGTGATCGAGAGCCGGGGTGCTGCTCGCTGGCGGCGCGATCGCCGGAGCGATCACGATGCTGGCGCTTGCGCCGCGCTCGGGCGCCTCGGCCCCAACGTCCGCGATCTTCGTCACCAAGCCCGACTGCGACAGCGTCACGACCTACCCCGCCGGGGCCAGCGGCGATGTTGCCCCGCTTTCTCCGGGCACGGGGCTTTGTGACCCCGAGGGCGTCGCTGTCGACTCCAAGGGCATGTGCTCTGGCGTGGGATCCAAGATACGCCGCCGGATGGTGCTTTCGACTACTTCGCCAAGATTGCAGCGACTCTCTTCCGAGTGCCGATAGCGATCGTCAGTCCGGTGGAGCGGGACCTTTTGGCATGCAAGGTGCTATGTGCAAAGCTAGGAGGAAATCGAGATGAATAAGTTAACGGGCAAAGTGGCAATCGTTACCGGGGCATCGAAAGGGATTGGGGCGGCGGTTGCCAAAGCATTGGCGGAAGCCGGCGCCGCAGTCGCGGTGAACTATTCCGGAGGCAAAGAGGGAGCCGAACGCACCGTCTCGGAGATCAAGACCAGCGGTGGCCGGGCAGTGGCGATTCAGGCTGACGTTTCCAAAGCGACCGATGTGAAGCGCTTGTTCGAGGAAACGAAGAAAGCCTTCGGCTCGGTCGACGTGCTGGTGAACAACGCCGGAGTCTTTCAGTTCGAGCCGCTCGAGGCCATTAGCGAGAAAGAGTTTCATCGCGAGTTCGATATCAACGTGCTCGGGACGATTCTTGCGACTCAGGAAGCGCTGAAGTATTTTCCGCGCAACGGCGGGAGTGTTATCAACCTCAGCTCAATCGCGAGCGAGAATCCAGTGCCGAATTCCGCGCTTTACTCTGCGACCAAGGGTGCAATCGATACGATCACGATGGCGCTGGCGAAGGAGCTGGGACCGAGAAATATCCGGGTTAATGCTGTCGCTCCGGGTCTGGTTGACACCGAGGGCAATCGCAAGATTGGGTTTGTCGGTAGCTCGGACGGAGACGCGTTAGCAGCCGCTACTCCGCTCGGCGCGCGGTTCGGCCGGCCGGAGGAGATTGCTCCGGTGGTGGTGTTCCTCGCGTCCGACGATTCGGCATGGTTAACGGGCGAGAGAATCACTGCGTCCGGCGGCTTGCGCTAAGCGCTTGCAAATCATTGGGCTTTCGCTTCACGCTTAGTGAGGCTGGCAGCAGTTCAAGAGAGCGGGGCGCGCACAGTCGTTGGTCGAGCTGGCCTGATTTCAACTGACCCGCTACGAGAAATCGTTCGGATGTTTCGCTTCGGATTCCTATGATTTCTTCGGATCGGCATTCTCGGTCCGCCAGGGTAGGCCGCGCAGGCGCGCATTCTCCGTTTCGAGCTCGGAGATACGACGCTCGAGCTTTTCCAGCGCGGCAGCGACTTCGGCAGCATCGTGAGCCACGGCGCTCCTGCACTGCTTTGACTGCAGGCGTAAAGGCAACGTTGCGTGTACTAATCGGCATAGTGTCTTTCGCAGCCGATCGGGCCCGCACCGAGGCCGCGCGCTACCGCCGGGATAACTATCGGCGGAATCGCCCGGCGCCCCGGATCCAGCACTATACCCCACCGTACCAATCGTACCCTTGATCTTCCCAGTATCCGCCGCTGCGATGCGGGAGAAAATTAACTTCGGTGAGATACTTCACGTTCTTGTAGCCGAGCTTGACGGGCGAGTAGAGGCGCAACGGAGCGCCGTGATCCGCATAGAGCGCGCGGCCGTTCATGCCGTAAGCGAGAATGGTCTGCGGATGAAGCGAGCTCTCGATATCCCATGAGGAAAAGTAGCCGGCGTCAAAGGAACGGAACTCGACGTAGTGCGCGTCGCGGCTGGCGCCGACCAGCTTCGCGATCTCGCGCAACGGGACGCCCTGCCACTCGGCCACGGCCGACCAGCCCTCGACGCAGTGATGGCGAATTCGCATGCCTAGCATCGGCATCCGCTTGAGCTGATCGAGCGAGAAGACTGACGGCCGGGCGACCAGGCCGCCAACCTTGAGCGCCCAGTCCGCGGGCGCGAACGGCATCGTGTCGGAAATGAAATAGCTCGGGAAAGCGGCTTCGGGCGTGAGATCGCCGGCCGCCGGCTCGGACGCCAGCCGACTCTCCGAGAACAACAGGCGATCGACGCGTTCGTTCCAGCGCCCCATACCGGCGAGAAACAGCGATGAGGCACGGCTGTCGCACCCGGCAAAACCGGTGGCAGCGGCCAGACCCAGCAGAAGTTTTCGCCGCGTGATAAGGCTAGCCACGCGGTCCTCCCGTCACCATCGTGACGATGGTCCGTGGATGGAGCGCGACGAGTACCAGGTGCATCGCGGTGAACTGGGCGAGCAAAACCAGACAGCCCAGATGCACTACGCGCGCGCCGTCGTATCCGCCAAAGGCCGCAGTCATCCAATGCAATTGGACCGGTTTATAAATCGCCAGTCCTGACAGGACCACGATGATTCCAAACAGAATCGCTGAGGTGTAGGCCAGACGTTGAAGGCCATTGTAGAAGTCCGGCGGGCGGCGGAGTCTTGCGGATTCGCAAGTAGTAACGAATATGCCTAATCGCGTTCGAGGTATCGCGGCTGGGGATGGAACACGCGGCGCCGCCACTCACCACTCGCGACATATAGGTCAGGTAGATCACGCCCGTTGAGGACGAAGAACCACGCGATGAGCGAAATGCCAATGACGCGCGCCCGCCGAACCATCCGCCAAATCGCAGCCAGGGCGGGGGCGGCGTGCCCTGGAACGGATACCATCGGTATTGCGCTCCTTGCGGTCCCAACGACGGGTACGCTGTTAGAATCTGCAATCCGCTCCCGGCCATCAGCACCAGGATGGGAATGTTAAGCCAATGGGCGAAACGAATGGTCAGGGGCTGCAGGCGCCGCCCATGCGATCGAGCTGCGGGCTTTGGCTTGAACGTGACGGTACTCTCTTTGAGGCTGCGGTTCCATTTGGCATATTCGCTCCTCTACGACACACCGCTCAAGCAGGTTTGACCGGCCGTCAAGCTCTGCAACACCGGAAACCCTCCTACCGCAACGCCGAGTCGATCAGTTCCTGCAGATGCTTCGTGTCGCCTCGCTTCGACGCCGTTTCCCCCGCGCGGTCGTAGATCACTCGCCCCGACTTGTCAAAGATGGCAAGCGTCGGTATGTAGCCCTGGTAGTACTGGTCGGCAAGCCGCTGCTGGGCGGGCGTTGGCGTGCTTAGATCGACGACCACGAAATGAACGTGATCGCGATACCGCGGATAGAGGGCAACCAGGCGCTCCGCTTCGCGCGCCGTGTTCCAGCAGTTCGAAGTTCCGAAGAAGATTACCGTCGGGCCGCCGCGGGCGACTGTCGCGTCGGCGAGGTCTTTGCCTTCGATCGGAAAGTTCGGACTCGAGTCATCGGTGAACGAAAGGTTCGGCGCAAGCATCAGATCAGTGGCCGCCGCGGCCGGACCGCTCGCCGCGAAAAACAGGACTGCGATTCCAACCAATATCCAACGCACGCTCAGCTTGATGATAGTCAGCATGGTCAACCAGCCGCGGACGCGACTCTGCCGGAGGTTGTGCTTCCGCCTAGTGACTCATTCCGCCAGTCGAGTTGCCCATCATGTCGCTCTTTCCGCCCTCCATTGTGTGCCCGTCCATCATCATCATCTGGCCGTCCTTCATGTGCGTCTCGGTGCCGTCCTTCATTTTGACGGTCCCGTCGCCCATCACTGTGGCGCCGTTGGACATACTCATCGAGTCCGGCATCGGACCCGTCGCCTTACCGTCTTTCATCACCATCATTTTGCCGTCTTGCATCATGACGCCGTCGGTATCGGCGGCCCTGAGACTCGGGGCCAGACACGAAATCGACAATAGCACGGCCGCGGCGAAAGTGACTGCTCGTTGATTGCTCATAGGTGAATCCTCCCATGGTTGAGTTAAAGGTCGTTTGAATCGGCATCCGGCAGGGGCGGCGGCGGCGCGCCCTGACGACTAGCGACTACCTACTTGACCGCAACCTTCAGCCTTGCCGGTGGCTTGGGCCGGGGCGAGTTGAGTGATGCGGTTCACGTCCAGTCTCTTCGTTGATGCCTTCGGGTCGTTGATGCCTTCGGGTCGTTGATGCCTTCGGGTCGTTGATGCCTTCGTGTTTTCGGCGCCAATTGGCGGCACTGACAGGAGTAACTCACGTTGCGTGCCAATCGGCGTACTCTTTTCACACGCTTGAAAACAAAGGCGTTTTCGCAAATTTGGCCCGAATTCTCCGACTACGAGTTATCGTACATTACGACTTTTCGTTGGAGTTCTACGACGAGTCGTAGTGATTTCGGCCATCAATCCTATGAAAGCCGGGCTTCCACAAAAAGCGCTGGAACGGAAGGTCGCCGAAACTGGAACGCGCAGAGCGGCGGATGAGCGAGGATCCGCCGTTCCACTCGTTGGTCGAGCACGCCTGATCAAAGTGGCCTGCCTGACAGGATTCGCTCTACGTTTCTCGAAACAAACTCTCAAAATGACAGTGGAACGGGCATGTTGACCGCCTGTCATGAAATACTTTTGCACAATACACGCGGTTCGATCCCATCCGCTTTATGTATATTGCCGCGGACGTCAACATTCCCAGGCAAGGTGCCGAGAAATAAATCCAGATGCCCTGCCATACCCACGCGAACAAAGCGGACGAAAAAGTTCTTGCCGGATTGACGCTGAATCCGGAGATCGAAGAGCAGAATGCGAAATAGGAAACCGTAAGCAGCGCCACCAATATCGGACTGAAGCGAACCAAGAACCGATGATTCGATGCGTACAGCACGATGCCCATGAGAAGTCCCGACAAGACAAACTCGGCTATAAACGCCGTGAGCTTCCCATATGTTCCAGGCGTAGTGACAAGGTATCGCACCGGAGCGGAAGAGAGGTGCACGCCGAGGATCTCATGCGCGACCGCCACGCCCAGAACTGCGCCAACGAAATGCGCCACGACGTAGCAAAGAGCATCCCAGCGGTGTACTCGTCTTAGCCAGAGAAACGCGAGCGTTACCGCCGGATTGAAATGAGCTCCCGAGCGACGACCGAATGGTGAACGAATGATCAGGAACGTCGTCACGGCTATCGCGGTTCCCATAAGGACCGACCTGAATCCACGCGAAAGTTCGAGATAGTTCAACGGAGAGTCGGTACTGTATAGCAAGGTGCCAACGATACACGTACTGAGCGTCAAAGAACCAAGCTCCGTCCCTTCCATTAAGTACTCTCTCCAGTGCGTACCGATTGCTTCTGCCAGCGAAGCAGACGCCGCCAGTGAGGTCACTGGAAAGAGGCCTGATGGTGGCGGGTCTACTCGCGCGGTCGTGGTTCTCTGTTCGAGCATTGTGTGTTGCTTCTTAGCGCATACAAAACGAAGGCGAATCTCCTTCCTGCTAACCCTTAGTGCTCTCGACTTGTCCTAGAAGATAGACCAACCCCTCGGACATTGTCGGGTGAGCGAAGATCGCATCGCGCAACACGCGTGTACGGCAATCGTCCAACCATCGCGGTCTGAACTGCCGCCATCAGCTCGCTTGCCTCGATACCAAACGCGGTGAAGCCCACGATTTCGTCGCTGTCTTTGCCGATCAGCATCTTCATAAAGCCGCGCGGCTCGGCAATCGTGTGAGTGCGGAGCACATTCGCCATCGGCAGTTTCGCGACGCGATATTCGATTTTGTCGCGCTTCGCCTCGGTCTCGTTGCGGCCCACGCGCGCCAGTTCCGGATCGGTGAACATGCAGAACGGCACGATGCGATCCTTCGTGGTTCGATTGCCGCCCTTCAAGTTGTCACGCACGACGCGGAAGTCGTGGTACGCGACGTGTGTGAATTGCGGACTGCCCGCGCAATCGCCCATCGCCCACACGTTGGATGCGGTCGTCTCCAGCCGGTCGTTGACCTTGATATAGCCGCGCACGTCGAGCTCGACGCCGACTTGCTCCAGTCCGATTCCCTTCGTATTCGGCGTCCGACCGACGGAGACGAGAAGATCGGTACCTTCGACGATCCGTTCACCGCGGCCGTCTTTTGCGTGGACCCGAACCTCCTTCCCTGAATGTCCCTCAACCTGAGAGACCTGAGTGCCGAGCAGTACCTCGATTCCTTCGTCGTGAAACAAATCAAGGAGAGCGGCGCCGACGTCAGGATCTTCCCGCTCGGCGAGCTGCGCGCCTCGTTCGATCACGGTCACATCCGATCCGAACCGCCGCACCGCCTGCGCGAGTTCAAGGCCTATATAGCCGCCGCCAATCACTATGAGATGACGTGGCAGACGATCGAGATCGAGCACCTCGATATGGGTCATTGGATTCGACGCGGCGAGCCCGGGAACATTGGGCATCGTCGAGTGCGAACCCAGGTCGAGGAACACACGTTCGCCGACAATCCGTCGAGTGCCGCCATCGTTGAGCGCGACCTCAATCGTTCTCGGAGCGACGAAGCGGCCTTCACCCATGATCAATTCTATTCCGGCGTCCGCGGTACGCTTGGCGTGGAACTGATGTTCCGCTTCGACCATCTTGCGTTTGCGCTGCTGAACGCCGGCCATGTTGATTCGGAGTTTATCCATTTCTAGTCCGAATTCAGCGCCGCGCCGCGCCAGCGATGCTACTCGCGCGGAGTAGATCACGTTCTTGCTCGGCAAGCACGCGATATTCGGGCATGAACCGCCGAGCCATTTCCGCTCGACCATCGCAGTGCGATGACCCTCATCGGCCATCGTCCAGGCTGTCCACTTACCGGCTTCTCCGCTTCCTAGAACTAGAATTTCGTATTTTTCTGCGTCAGCCATTGGCCCATCTTCCCTAATAGTGACCATGGGTTTGTCCGAGTTTTATGAGAGGTGCTCCTTGGCGCATACAAAACGAAGGCGATCAGCCGCTGATCGCTTCCCCAATGGCCTCGCGTATGATGTCGACGACGAGACCAGGCGCAGTAACGATTGGCGCATGGTCTACCGGATGCGACTGCACCCGGGCGTGCATCCGCTCCGCCATAAAGCGCTGCGTGTCGTGGACGATCATGCGGTCCTGCTCCGCCATTAGAAACCAGGTTGGGCGGTCTTTCCAGAGTGGACGATTCACAGGCACCGTGATGCATGCGGGCGAAATCGGCCGCTGAACCGCGGAGAGCAGCGCCAATTCATCGGCGGAGGCATTCTGCGCGAATGCCGCGGCGAATGCCTCGTGCGGCAGATAGATCAGCCCATGATTGTCCGGTGCCAACTTTGGAGCCAGCGGATGAGGCTTGGTACGGTAGAAGACGTCGGCGACGGTCTCGCCCTCGTCAGGAGCAAGGGCGGCGACGTAAACAAGCGCCTTCACCTTCTCACTCCGTGTAGCGCCGATCACGGCCCCAGCGTAGGCGTGACCCCCAAGAACGACCGGCCCCGAAGCTCGCTCCAGCGTGCGCTCAACGCGCCGCCGTATCCTCGAGCAAACGACGTCAGAGGCAACGGAGCCGCGAGCACCCTGACGCCTTCGGCAGCCAGCGGCCCGATGACTTTGGCCCAGCTCGATCCGTCAGCCCAAGCGCCGTGCACCAGCACAACATTCACATTCTCACGCATTGGTTCTCTCCTCGTGCTGCGCGATCAATTGATCGGCGACGTCGTCCAAGTCCGCACCGACGATCTGCGGCTGCGGGCCGACTCCCAAGACCTCGTTGCCCGCCCGCTTGATCAAGGCGGCCTTCCAGCCCGCAGCGACGGCGCCAAGGGTGTCCCAGGTATGGCAAGCGATAAGACAGAGCTGAGACGGCTCGACTCCGAGTTCCCTCTCAACATAGGCATAGGCCTGCGGCGAGGGCTTGTGATGCTTGACGCCGTCCGCACTAAAACGGCGCTCGAAGAAATCGGCAATCCCACCGTGTTCGAGCTGACGCGTCTGCACCTCCAGCAAATTGTCTGTCAAGGTGAATAGCCGAAATCCTGCCTCGCGGAGCTTCTGAAGAGCTGCCGGCACCTCCGGATGGGGAGGCATCGTCGAGAATTTTTCCACCAGTTCCTTTTTGTCCGCCTCCTCGATTCTTATGCCGCGCGTGTCGGCCAGCATCTTCATCACGGCTGAACCGATATCCGTGAAAGGCACGTAGCATCCGGCTACCGTCAGAGCTGAGGAGTACATAATCAAGTTAGCGAACCAAAGGCGCATGGCGCCTTTGTCGCCGAAGATACGCTCGAACGTCGGCTCCAAGGTTGTGAGATCGAGTAGCGTCTCATTCACGTCGAAGACGATTAGAGGAAGAGCGTTCATCTTGAATACACTCCAATTTGTTTCACGTGTCGTGGGATTACTGCCGCCCCATCGGCTCGCCGCGAGGTGTGGGCGCACCGAGTTACGAAATCAGCCAGCAAGAAACTCGCGGATCGCCGCCGCAATCTCGGCGGCGTGGGTCTCCAGCGCGAAGTGTCCGGTATCGAAGAAGCGCACGAGTGCGCCGGGAATATCCCGCTTGAAGGCCTCCGCGCCGGGCGGCAGGAAGAACGGGTCGTTCTTTCCCCACACCGCCAGCAATGGCGGCTTGTGGTCTCGGAAATACTTCTGGAAAGTCGGGTAAAGCGCGACGTTAGTCTTGTAGTCACCGAATAAGTCGAGCTGCGGCTCGTCCGCACCCGGCCGGGCCAGATAGAAATTATCGAGCGAGTATCCGTCGGGCGAAACCGTCGTCGCATCAGAGACGCCGTGTGTGTATTGCCAAACGGTCGTCTCGGGCTTGAGGAAAGCGCGGAGTGCGTCGCGGTTCGCTTGCGATGGGTTCTCCCAATAGGCCCGGATCGGGTTCCAACCGTCGCTCAAACCTTCCTCGTAGGCGTTGCCGTTCTGGGAGACGATCGCGGATATGCGTTCCGGATGCTTTAGAGCAATCCTCAAGCCCACGGGAGCGCCGTAATCGAAGATGTAGATTGCGAAGCGTTTCAGCCCGATTTTTTCGGTGAACTCATCGATCGTCTCGGCAAGGTTCTCGAACGTGTATTTGAACTTGCATCGCGTGGGGGCAGGTCCGACTGACCAAAGCCCGGCAGGTCGGGCGCCACAAGGTGAAAGCTGATCGGCGAGAAGTGGAATCAAATCGCGGAACATGTGCCCGGCGGTCGGAAACCCGTGCAACAGGAGCAATGTCGGAGCGTCCGTCCGACCGGCTTCGCGATAGGAAATCTTGAGGCCATCAATATCGGCGGCGCGGTAGTATATCCGGTGAATCATAAATTTCTCCTCATTGGTTTGAGATCCGAGTTAGTTCAGACTTGGCCCGATTTCACATTGGGGCCAGACCCGGATCGTGGAATTCACGGCGGGACGCTTCTCATGTTGACTGCCTCACTCGACGATGAGTCGCCTCAGTGTTTTGGTACGCTCGATGCGCTCTTATTCTAAGTGCTCCGACACTCGTGCCTGCGCGCTGGGCTGCTTCCTGGATCGACAGACCTTCAAGTGTCAGCATCGAAAATGCTTCGCGTTGCTGCTCGGGCAGTTGTGCCATCGCGCTCTCAAGACTCGGTTCGCAAGGGAACTCGCCGTCCCCTTGTCGCTCCGGCAGTGCGATCAGCAATCCGGCGGCGGCGGAAGTTCATGATCATAGGCCCGATGTCGTCGAGGAGGGTGCGGCAGGACTCATTGTCGCCGTCCTGCATGCGCGCCATCAGCCGCCCACGCATTCGACTCCGCTCCTCAGTGAAGCCTTCGGTCGTCTTGGTCACAGACCTGAGGCTCGGAGAGTATCGCCGTTCTGGCGAAGGGTCGGGCGGCCATTCTTGCTGACCTTCCATCGGATTTCTTACAAGCGGCCGGTCACCAGGTATCGTTAAGAGCAACTCGTGCGGTTCGCTATCTCGACAGGCCTTCTACGATCGCGGTCTTGTGGTAAATCATGAACTGCTCCTGAGTCGGTTTTGGAGCCGATTCGGTTCAGACTTCGCCGGGCTTCACCTGAGGGAAGTCCACGACGGTGCGGGCGACGTGGTTCACGTAGTTCGTGTAGATGTTTAGGGCGACGTTGGCAACGGTCTCTACGATTTCGCCGTCGGTCAGGCCGCCGGCGCGCGCGCCTTCAAGGTCAGCGTCGTTGAGTTCGCCGCGTTGCACGACGACATTGCGCGCGAGTTTCAAGATGGCATCGGTCTTGGCGTCCGCCGCAATGGTGTGACGCGCATCGGCGATGTCCTTTCCCGTCAACCCGGCCCTCCCACCAATGAACGTGTGCGCGCTGAGACAGTAGCCGCACAGGTTGCTCTCGGCAACGGCGAGGGCGATTTGCTCGCGGACCTTCGCGCTGAAGCTGCCACCGGCGAGCGCACTGCCGAAGGCGAGATAGCCATCGAGCGCCGCGGGCGCGTTGCCGAGCACGCGGTCGAGGTTAGGCACGACGCCGAGCTTGGCCTGCACGTCGGCGAGGAGTTGCTTGGCTTTGCCGGTCGCCTGGGCCGGGTCGAGTTGTCTGATGCGGTTCACGTTCCTCTCTCTGGTCGTTCTGTTTTCTTCTGCAATTGGCGGTACTGGTACGGATACTCACGTTCCGTGCCAATCAGCGTGTTCTGGTTACAAGATTGAGAACAAAAGTGTTTCGCGAATCCGGCTCGAATTGCCGGACTGCGGATTATCGTAAATTACGAGTTTTCGTTGACGTTCTACGAAGAATCGTGGTTAGTTTGGCTATCCATCCTATGAAAACCGTGCGCTCACAAAATGACCTGGAACGGAAGGTCACAGAGCTAAAACACGCGGAGCGCAGGATGAGCGAGGAGCTGCGCCAGGCCAACGTGGCTCTAAGGGAGAGTGAGGAACGCTTCCGGGATATTTTTGACGAAGCCCCGATCGCTTACGTGCATGAGGAAGTTGACACTCGCTTCATCCAGGCCAATCGCGCCGCGATGAGCATCATGGGCATCAAGCCCGAAGAGGTCGCCGGAACCTTCGGCAAGTCTCTCGTGCCCCAGACACCCGAGGCCCAACGCCGCCTGCGCGAGGTACTCGAGCGCATTGGACGTGGGACCGAGACCAGTGGCGTGGTGCTCGAACTTCAGCGTAAGGACAACGGCAAGCCCGTGTGGATCCAATGGTGGTCCAAGCCCGCTGCCGGCGGCAAATACACGCGGACGATGTTCATCGATATTACGGATCGGGTGCTGATGGAGCGCGAACAGGTCCGGCTCGAGGCGCAGAACGCCTACCTGCAGGAGGAAATCCGCGGCGAGCACAACTTCGGCGATATCATCGGCGAAAGCGCCGGGCTGCGGAAAGTGACGCAACAGATTCAGCTCGTCGCGCCCACCGATGCTTCGGTGCTCATCACCGGAGAAAGCGGCACGGGCAAGGAACTGGTCGCGCGCGCAGTCCACGACCACAGCGCCCGAAAGGGGCGCGCCCTCATCAAGCTGAATTGCAGCGCGGTGCCCGACGGGCTGTTCGAGAGCGAGTTCTTCGGTCACGTGAGAGGCGCCTTCACTGGCGCGCTCAAGGACAGGCCGGGCCGCTTCGAGCTGGCCGACGGCGGCACATTGTTCCTTGACGAAATCGGCGAAGTGCCGCTCGCGATGCAGGTCAAGCTGCTGCGCGTTCTGCAGGAGCAGGAACTGGAGCGGGTCGGCGACACACGTACGCGCAAGGTCAATGTCCGCATCATCGCCGCAACCAATCGCGACTTGAAGAGAGAGGTCGATGCGGGCCGCTTCCGTCAGGATCTTTTCTATCGCTTGAGCGTTTTCCCGATTGAAGTCCCGCCGCTGCGCGAACGCCGCGACAACGTCCCGCGGCTCGCGGCGCACTTCCTGGCGCAAAGTGCGCGACGAATGAACCGTCCCGCGCCCCAAATCACACCGGCTGCGTTGGACCAACTCGCCGCTCACGATTGGCCCGGCAACGTGCGCGAACTTCAGAACACCGTCGAGCGTGCCGTGATCCTCTCGCGAGAAGGGCCCCTGCGTTTCGACCTGGCCGGGTCGAATCCAACCGACGCCGCGCGCGGGCCCGCCCGCACGGCTTCAAAGCCTACCCTGCTGACGCGCGACGAATTGAAGCGTCAGGAACGCGAGGGCATCGCCGCCGCGCTGAAGCAAACCGGCGGCAAGATCTTCGGTCCTGGCGGCGCGGCGAAATTGCTCGGCATGAAGCCGACGACACTGGCCTCGCGGATTACGGCTCTGGGGCTCAAGCGGAAGAGTGGAGCGTGATGGGGTTGGGGCTCCGCACGTTGAAGTTCGGGACCGTGCGCAAGGTCGTTGACGTTGGTCAGAGTGGCGTACAAGCTGACGAAATGTAGGAGCGCCGGGCGTAGGGACAAGCCGGGAACGAGGGGCTAAATCCGGGCGGGAATCAGGGCGCGCAGCGGGATTGCCGGGCGCCCGGGGGTCGATCAGTGGTCGGAGACGAAGGTTAGGTCGGGGTCGGTTTCAGGGGCGCTCCAGGTTGCGACTGCGGGTTCGCGGCTGTCGAGGCTTGAGAGCATCACGCGCGGGTCTCTGCCGCTGGCGGCCATCTCGGGGCTGATCTCGTGCTCGACCACTTCGACCGTGTTGGCCGGAGCTGCGGAGGCGGTTTCGACCGGGGCGGATATCGAGGCGATCTGCGCCGACGAACCGCCGGTGGCAAGCCGGTAGGCGTAGGGCGTGAGGATCAGAGCGGTCAGGGCGGCGGTGACGAGGCCGGCGGCGCCGATCGCGACTGCGGCTCCGAGCCGCTCGCGCAGGCCTTCGAAGTAATGGCGGATGCGGACGTGAAGTTGCGGCGCGGGCTCGGTCAGGCGCGCGAGGACCGCGTTGGTGAAACCCTCGAGGCTGGGGTGGATCGCGACCGCGCGCAGTTCATTGCCCAGCGCGGCGGTGGCCGCCAGCTCGGCTTCGCATCGGCGACAATCCGCCAGATGGCTCTCGACCTTGCGGAACTGCTCCGGCGACAGTTCTCCATCCTCGAAGGCGCCGAGTATCGGGGCGATATCATTGCACTGCACGATTGCCATTTTAGCTCTCCGCCACGTCCTTGAGTATTTCGCGCAAACGGCTGCGAGCATAGTGCAGCCGGCTCATCACGGTTCCACGCTTGATCTTGAGCGTCTCGCTAATCTCGTCGTATGACAACCCTTCAACTTCACGCAAAAGCACCACGGCTCGATGTTCCGGGCTCAACTGATCGAGCGCCGCCCGAATCCTGCCGCTGAGTTCGGTGCGCCGCAGCGCGCCGTACGAGTCGCCCTCCGGGGAGGGCATCCGGCGCATCTCGCTCTCGGCCTCCTCACCGCGCAGAACGACGTGCCGTCCTTCGCGGCGGCGGAAATCGATCGCGAGATTGTGAGCGATCCGATAGAGCCAGGTCGAGAAGCTGGAGCGCGCTTCGAATTTCGAGAGGTTTTCATAAGCCCGAACAAAGGTTTCCTGCGCCAACTCCAGTGCGTCATCCTGGTTCCGCGAAATCGCCAGTGCTGCTCCGACTACTCGCCGCTGATAGCGTTCAACCAAAACCCCGAAAGCCTGATGGTCGCCACGCGTCGCGCGCTCGATCAAATCGGGCTCGTCCGACTCTGGGCTTCCGGGGACTCTCAAAGCAGTTAGACGCCGCCCTAGGAATCGATATTCAGGCGGTTCGTGGATTTAATCGGAAGAAGATCGGCCCAATTGGGGCCGGCCTTAAGGTCCACTCGCAACGGCACGCGCAGCTCGGCTACTCCCTCCATCTGACGTGTTACGGTATCACATGTCATCTCAAGGTTAGCTTTATCGACTTCGAATACGAGCTCGTCGTGGACCTGAAGGACCATCCGGGGATCGGCATCAATCGGAAATAAGCGGCTCAGGCGGACCATCGCGAGTTTGATCAATTCCGCGGCGCTACCCTGGATCGGCGTATTGATCGCGATCCGCTCGGCCTGCGATCGCGCGCCGCCGTCGGGTGCGTTGAGCTCGGGAAGGTAGCGGCGGCGGCCAAACATCGTGGTCACGAAACCTCGATCGCGCGCGCTGCGCAGCAAGTCATCCAGATAAGAGCGGACGCCCGGCAGACGCTCGAAGTAGCGCCGGATGTAATCCGAAGCTTCATTGAGCGCAATCCCCAACTCGCTTGCCAGCCGCTGCGGTCCCATCCCATAGATAATCCCGAAATTTATAACTTTTGCGAGCCGGCGCGCATTGTGATCGACCGCCTGCGGCGCGATCCCCAAGACCTCGGCGGCGGTGCGGACATGGATATCGTCGCCGCGCGAGAATGCGTCGAGCAGGGTTTGATCGCCCGACAGATGGGCCAGGATGCGCAGCTCGATCTGCGAGTAATCCGCCGACAGCAGCATCGCGCCGGGCCGCGCCACGAACGCGCGACGGATCCGGAGTCCCTCTTCACTGCGCGCGGGAATGTTCTGCAGATTGGGATCGGTGGAGCTGAGGCGTCCGGTCGCCGTCAGCGCCTGATGGAACGAGGTATGGATGCGCCCGGTCGCGCGATCGATCAACTGGGGCAGCGAATCGCTGTAGGTCGATTTGAGCTTCGCGATCGTGCGGTACTGGAGCAGCCTGCCCGGCAGCTCATGGACCGCGGCGAGTTTGGTCAGCGCGTCGACGTCGGTGGAGTAGCCGCTGCGGGTTTTCTTGAGCCCTTTGGTCGGCAGCTTCAGATCGGTGAACAGAACTTCGCGCAGTTGCGTCGGCGAGTTGAGATTGAACTGGCGCCCGGCCAGCGCGCAGCACTCGCGCTCGAGGCGTTCCTGCTGCGCGCCGAACTCCTGCGAAATCGCTTTCAGCGCGGTTACGTCGATCGCGATCCCGGTCTCCTCCAGATCGGCGAGCACCGTCGCGATCGGCATCTCGATCGTGCGGAACAGCGGCCCGAGCTCATGCTCCTCGAGCCGCCGCTCCAGCGCCGCGTGCAGCGCGAGGATCAGCTCGGGCTCCGAACCGGCCGCGGCCTGACCGCCGAGCGGCGCCAGATGTTCGTGATAGAGCTCTTCCAGCGTCGGCTCCGCGCGCCCCGGATTGACCAGAAAGCCGGCCAGCATGGTGTCGAAATCGACACCGCGCAGCTCGATTCCGTGGCGGCGAAACGCGCGCAGATGATGCTTCAAGTCGTGGCAGGCCTTGGGCGGCGTGCTCGCCTCGATCAGCGGACGAGCTTGCGCGATCAGCTCGGGCGCGAGCACGTAGCTTCGTTCCTGCCCCACGCCCTTGAGTTTGAGCGGCGGTTGATCAACGTCGCGCTTCGCGAAGGCCAGCGTGCCGACGCTCCCCGGCGCGCCATCATCAGGCTCGGCGGCGGCGTCGTCTTCGGCGCGACTTCCGCCGTGCCCCGCAAGATGAATCGCCAGGCGCAACGCGCGGCCGAGTTCGTCGAGTATTGCGGGGACGTCGCCCGTGATGACGGAAACTTCCGGAGCGGCGACTTTCGGCAATCCGGCCTGTGACGGGGTCAGCTCGGCGATCAGTGAACCGAATTCCAGTTCACGCAGCGTCGCCGCGACCGCTTCAACGTCGATTCCCGGCCACGCCAATTCGGGCGGTTCGATCGCGATTGGCGCTTCAACGTCGATACTCACCAGCTTGCGCGCCAGCTCGACGTCGGCGCGATGCTCCCCGAGCGCCGTCGCGAGCTTGGCCGCACCGCGAAGGCCGGCCGCTTCGAGCCCATCGAGATTGGCGAACAGCGCCTCGACGCTGCCGAATTTCTGGATCAACGCGGTCGCGGTCTTTTCGCCCACGCCGGGCACGCCCTTGACGTTGTCGATCGCATCGCCCATCAGCGCCATCACTTCGACCAGCGCGCGCGGCTCCAGGCCGAAGCGCGCGCGCACCTCGCGCACGCCGGTCCGCTTGTCGCGCATCGTGTCCCACAAGCTCACGTTGGGGCCGACGATCTGCATGAAGTCCTTGTCGCCGGTCACGATCGTAACATTGAATTTCATCCGCGCCGCGCGGCTTGCCAGCGTTCCGATCACGTCGTCGGCCTCATAGCCGTCGAGCATGATGCTCCGAATGTTGAACTGCTCGACGATCCGATGAATGTACGGAATCTGGACGATCAGATCATTGGGTGGAGCGGGACGATTGGCCTTGTACGAGGCGAACAGATCGTCGCGAAACGTCCTCTTCGGCGTATCGAACACGATCCCGATATGGCTGGGCCGCTCCTGCTTTAGCAGCTTGAGCAGCATCCGAACGAACCCATAAACTGCGTTGGTGGGCAGCCCGCGCGAATTGTTCAGTTGCGGCAGCGCGAAGAATGCGCGGAAGATATAACCCGAGCCGTCGACCAGGAAGAGGCTCGATCGTTCCTCGTGGGTGGCTGCGGGCATGGCTTGAAACTTACCGAAGCCGTGGGCAAAGCCATAGAGTGGTTAACCAATCTTATGTTGACAGTTCGCCACGCGATGGCTAACTAATCAGTGCCGGCCCGGGGCATCGCGGCCGGCGTGGAAGCAGATTTGCTGAGGGCCGGGGAACCGCCGAGCACGCCGCTATCGCGGCGCTCGGCAGCAACCGCATGATCGAAGTAAAGAATCTAACCAAGGTGTACGGCACTTTCGTTGCCGTCCGCAACGTTTCGTTCAAGGCCGATCGCGGGCAAATCCTCGGCTTTCTGGGCCCCAATGGCGCCGGCAAGACCACCACGATGCGCATCATCACGGGGTTTATGCCCGCGACTTCAGGCACCGTGCTGATCGACGGACTCGATATCTTCTCCCAGTCGCTCGAAGCGCGCCGCCGGATCGGCTACCTGCCCGAGACGCCGCCGCTCTACGCCGATATGCGGGTCGACGGCTACCTGCGCTTCGTCGCGCGGGTGCGCGGCGTCGGCCGCGCCAAACTGGACGAGGCGGTCGAGCACGTAATCAAGGTCTGCGGGCTTGGCGAAGTGGCCCATCGAATCTGCGGACAGCTCTCCAAGGGCTTCCGCCAGCGCGTCGGGGTCGCCCAGGCGCTGGTCCACGATCCGCCGGTGCTGGTGCTCGACGAGCCGACCATCGGGCTCGATCCGCGCCAGATTCACGAGATTCGCGATCTAATCCGGGGGCTCTCCGGCGAACGCACGATCGTGCTTTCCACCCACATCCTGCCCGAAGTGTCACAAATCTGCGATCGGGTCGTGATCATCGCCTACGGCCAGGTCGTGCTCGAGGAAAGCCTCAAGGCCCTGCCCGCCGGCACGTCGCTCGAAGACGTCTTCCTGAACGCGATCGCGAAGGAACGGCACGTGGACGCGGGCAGCGCCGAGGAAGCGCTCGAGGAAGTCGAGGCCGGTCACAGTTGATGCGGTCGCGGCACTGAACCATGAAGAACGCGTTCACGATCGCCGAAAAGGAGCTGCAGAGCTACTTCGTTCAGCCGGTCGCCTATGTGGTGATGACGGTGTTCGTCCTGCTCAGCGGATTCTTCTTCTTTGCACTGCTCCGGCGCTTTGACGTTCTGATCGAAGTCTACGGCGCGATGCAGAACGGAGCCCAACTCGAGCACCTGAACCTCAACCAGATGGTGGTTGAGCCGCTGCTGCACAACATGGCGATCGTGCTGGTAATCCTGGTGCCGGCGATCACGATGCGCAGCTTCGCCGAGGAAAAACGCAGCGGCACTTACGAATTGCTGCTGACCGCGCCGCTGCGGACCGGCGAGATCGTAGCCGGCAAATTCCTGGCCGGCGCGGCGCTGGTGCTGATCATGATCGCGCTCTCGGCGCTGTTCGCAGTGATCCTGGTCGGCTTCGGAAATCCCGAGATCGGCCTGATGGCATCGGGTTACCTGGGGCTCGCCCTTTTGGGCGTGAGCTTCGTTGCGGTCGGGATGTTCACCAGCTCGCTCACCCAGAATCAGATTATCGCGGCGATCTCTTCGTTCGGCCTGCTGCTCCTGCTCTACGTAATCTCGTGGCCCGCGCAGGCCGGTGGCGCTTCGTTCGCCGGGCTGCTGAAATATCTCTCGCTGCCCGACCATTTCGGCCAGATGGTACAGGGCATCATCGACACCCAGGACATCATCTACTTCCTGAGCGTAATTTCCATTGCGTTGTTCCTGACGCAGCGCTCGGTTGAATCGGCGCGCTGGCGCTAGAAGGGGAATCGGGGCGGATGCGGCGGAATTCTGCGCTTGCCGGACTGATCGGGCTGGTCCTGCTGATCTTCGCGCTGGTCGATTTTCTCATCGCGGGCGGCTTTCGCTTCTTCTTCCTGGTCAACCTGATTGGCGGCCTGTTGGGGGTGGTTTCGTGGCTGCTCTCCGGCCGCGAGGCGATCAGTGCGCTGGCCGGCGGACGCGCTGCCCGTTATGGGGCCAACGCCGCGCTCTATTCGGTCGCGTTTATCGGGATTCTGGTGGCGATCAATTATCTCTCCACGGTTTATCATCGCCGCATCGATCTGACCGAAGAGAAGGTTTTCAGTCTCTCGCCGCAATCGATCCAGATCGTGAAGTCGCTCGACAAGCCGCTCAAGCTCTATGGTTTCTTCGAGGCTGGGCAGAGTGAGACCGCGCGCAACCTGTACGACAACTACACCTACGCCTCGCATCAGGTCAGCGGCGAGCTGGTCGATCCGGATCAGCATCCGGAGCTGGCCGAGAAGTACAAAGTCACCGTGATGGGCACCACCCACATCCAGTACGGCGGTGACGAGGGTCAGGGCACCAACATTACCGATCTGACCGAAGAAGCGATCACCAACGCGATCCTTAAAGTCACGCGCAGCGGTAAGAAGGAGATCTACTTCACCGAAGGCCACGGCGAGGCCGACACCGGCGACGAGAACTCCCAAGGCGGCCTGGGCGCGCTTCGCAAGGCGCTCGAAGGCGAGGGTTTCGAGGTCAAGAAAGTCTTGCTGGCCTCGGTCCCGAGCGTGCCCGATGACTGCTCGCTGCTGGTGCTCGCAGGCCCGCAGAAGGCGCTCGCGCCCCACGAGTTCGACGAGATCACCGACTACGTGCACAAGAAAGGCAAGGTGATGGCGATGCTCAGGCCGATCCCGCCCAATTCAGACCTGGACGAGTCCGGGCTTGTGAAGCTGGTTGGCGATTGGGGCGTGAAAGCCGGCAATGACATCGTGGTCGATCAGGTCGTGCGGCTGTTCGCCGGGCCAACCCTGGGGCTCACGCCGTTGGTCGAGAGCTACGGAACCCATCCGATCACCCGCAACTTCACGCAGCGCACGGTGTTCCCGATGACCCGCTCGGTCGAGCCCGACGATACGGCCAAGGCCGGCCTGACCGTAACCGCGCTGGCCAAGACCAGTGAAACCTCATGGGCCGAGACCGACCTCAAGGAGCTTTTCGAACATCAGACCGCCCAGCTCGACGCCAACGATCGCCGCGGGCCGATCACGGTCTGCGACGCGGTCGAGGCCGACCTGAAAGCCCTCAAGCTCGGCGATGGACAGGCGCGGCTGGTGATCTTCGGCGACACCGATTTTGCCGACAATCAGTACATCAACCAGTTCTACAATCGCGACTTCATGATCAACGCCGCCGACTGGCTAACCGGCGAGGAGAACCAGATTTCGATCCGGCCGCGCGAGCTGCGGGCCTCGCGCTTCCGGCTCACGGTGGATCAATTCGCGGTGGTGTTCGCGCTGTCGGTGCTGATGCTGCCCGAGTTCCTGCTGATCATCGGAATCGTGGTGTGGTGGGAGCGGCGTAACTGAGGCCTGGTCCGGCGCCGCGCGCGCGATGCAGATCCGCAATACGATCATCGCCCTGATACTGCTGGTTTTGGTGGGCGGCGTGGCCTACCTGGTTTCGCAGCGCCAGACCACCGAGGTCATCACCAAGCTCTTCACCATCGCGCCCGAAGACATCGGCAAGATCGAGCTCAAGTATCCCGATCGCGATCTCGTGATCGCCCGCGACAGCAGCGGCAAGTGGCAGATCCTGAAGCCCATCCAGACCGACGCCGATCAGACTCCGTGCGACAACCTGGCCCGTGCGATCGCGGAGTGCGAAATCAAGAAGACGCTGCAGGAGAACCCCACCGACCTCGCGCCGTTCGGGCTCGACAAGCCCGCCGTGATCGTAACCGTAACCACCAAGAAGGGCGTCACCCTGCCCTCGATCGCAGTGGGCAAGACCACGCCGGTCGGATTCTCCGCGTACCTCCGCTCCAGCGACAAACCCGCGGTGCTGCTGGCCAGCTCCGCCTTCCCGCCTGGGATGCAAAAAAAGCTCAAGGATCTGCGCAATCACGAGCTGATGAGCTTCAAGGTCGACGACGTGCAGAAGCTCACTCTGGAGCATGACAACGGCAGCGTGATCGAGGTCGATCGCGACGGTGAGAAGTGGAACATCGTCCAACCGGCGAAATACCCCGCCGATCCGACCGAGGTCCGCCAGCTCCTGAGCACGCTCAACAACTCGCGGATCGGGGACTTCATCACGGACGCACCGCTGAGTGTGCGTCAGTACGGACTCAGCCAGCCCCATCTCACGGTCACCGTCTACACCGGCAAGGAAAACGCCCGCCAGTCGCTGTTGTTCGGCTTCAAGCAGCCCGAGCAAGGCAAGGACGGAATCTACGTCCGCCGCGGCGAGAGCGCCCCGGTCTATACCGTGCCTCCCTACGTGATGAGCGACATCGACAAGAGCGTGATCGATCTACGCGACAAGCAGGTGCTGGGCGTCACGCCCGCCAACGTCCAGCGCGTCGCGATTTCCGAAGGGGCGGCGCAGTTCGCCCTCGAACGCAACGGCGCCGGCAAATGGCAAATCGTCGATAGCGGCAAGACCGCCAACGCCGAAGTGCCGGTGGTCGAGCGGTTCCTGAGCTCGATCCAATTTCTTAAGGGTGCGACGATCGCGGCCGACCCGATCGGCGACCCGGCAAAATTCAAGCTCGACAAGCCCGCCGTGGAAATCTCGCTGACCGGCCTCAACGGCAAGGACCTTGCCACGCTGAAGCTCTCCAAGGTCGAACAGGAAGCTTTCGAGGGCGACAAGCCGGTCTCGAGCGGACGCTTCGTCTGCTACGCGACCGCCAGCACGGACACGCCGGTGTTCACGATCGACGATTTCAGCTTCGATCAGTTGAACAAGACCGCCGATCAGTTCCGCTCGCACGCCAAGCCGGCGGCGCCCACCGTCACGCCGGCTCCCTAACAGCTCGTCAGCCCTCGGCGATCACATGGGCGATCGCGCCCATCGCAGTGTGGCTGATGCTCAGATGGAAGCGGGCGATCCGTTTGCGCCGCGCGAACTCGGCCGCTTTGCCGTGGAGCACGATCGTCGGTGCGCGCCCCGTTCACGCGTCACCTCAATATCGCCCCATCCCACGTTGCGGTTCCATCCCGTGCCCAGCGCCTTCATCGCCGCTTCCTTGGCGGCGAAACGCGCCGCGTAACTCTGGTAGCGGGCGCGCCCGCGCGACTCGCAGTAGGCGACTTCGCCGGCCGTGAAAACCCGGTCGCGAAACCGCGCGCCGGTCCGCTCGCGCTCCAGCGCCGCGCGCACCCGCTCGACCTCGATCAGGTCGATGCCCGTGCCGAGGATCTCAGCCATCAGAATTTGAAACCACAGATGAACACAGATAAACACAGATAATAAGACGTGGCGCGAAGATCCGAAAGTTCTTCTGGCTGCACTAATCTGTGTTAATCAGTGTTCATCTGTGGTTTCAATTTCCGGTTCCAATTCCGGAGGCTTAAATGGCCAAACTTAAAATTACCGTCGACAAGCCCAAGTGCATATCGAGCGGCGATTGCGTCGAAACCGCGCCCACGGTCTTTCAGCTCGACACCGACGGCAAGTCCGATCTGATGAATCCAACCGGCGCCTCCGACGCGGTGATCGTCGTCGGCGGCGCGCGGATGTCCGGTCAAGGCCATCACGGTGGTCGACGAAGACACCGGCACGCAGTTGTTCCCGCCGCCGAAAAAGTAGTGCCGCGATTCAGGCTGCGTACACGATGGCTATCAGACGGCGCGCCGAGGATCGGCTGACGATCGAGCAGGCCCGCGACCGGGAACCGGTCCGCGCGCTGCTTGCCGCGGCCGGGATAATCTCCGCCGGAGTCGAATGGCCGGCCGCCTGCTACCTGGTCGCTTGGTTTGGCGATGCTCCCGTCGGCGTGATCGGCGTCGAGAGCCGGGTAAGTGCGGCGCTGCTCAGGTCGCTGATGGTCGTCGAGCCGATGCGCGGCCGCGGCATCGCCGCCGAGCTGATCGCCGCCGCGCGCAAGGCCGCCCACACTCGCGGCGCGCGCACGCTGTACGCCTTCGCGGCCGCGGGCAACGACTATCTGAGGCGCCGGGGCTTTGAGCCGGCCGATGCGCGCGAGCCAATCGAAGCGCTCAAGGGCACGCCGCTCGCCGACTACTACCGCGCGCGGCCGGACGAGCTGGCGCGCGCGAGCGCCTGGCGGCTCGATATCTCGAATGACGGCATCATCGTAAGATGACGCGAATGTCCTAACCATATTTCCGGAGGTAACGCGATGTCAGAGCCTGGTTTGTTCGAAGCGATTCACTCGGCGCGCGCGCTGCGCCGCTTCAAGCCCGACCCGGTGCCCGACGACGTTCTGACCAAAGTCCTCGATGCCGCGATTCGCGCTCCCTCGGGCAGTAATGCGCAGAGCTGGCTGTTCGTCGTGGTCAAGGACGCGGAGCGCCGGCGCAAGCTCGGCGAGATTTACCACCGCGCCGGGCAGATTTTGCTGGGCATGTATGCGCAACGCGAGCGCCCGGAACATCTTGACGAGAAACAGTACAGCCGCATGCTGGCCGGAGCGACTTACCTGATCGATCACATGCAGGACGCGCCGGTGCTGCTGGTGGTGGGCCAGAAGGCCGATCCGATGCTGGCGAACGCGGCGCCCGAGATGAACGACCTGATGCGCAAGATGACCCGCCTGAGCGGATCGAGCGTATATCCCGCGGTGCAGAACGTGATTCTCGCCTGCCGCGCGCTCGGACTGGGCACCGTACTCACCACGATTCACGTCTTCTTCGAAGACGAAGTCCGCGCCGTGCTGGGCTTGCCGGCCGACATCGAGACCTACGCCCTCATGCCGATCGGATATCCGCAGGGCAAGTTCGGCCCGGTACGCCGCCGCCCGTTGCGCGAAGTCGCGGTCCTCGATCGCTGGGGCAACCCCTGGCCGGGGTAGGGAGAGGAAATGAGGCCGCCCTCACCCGGGCTCGCGATATTCGCGCGATCGCTCCCTAGTCAGAGAGAGGTGCCTGAAATCGCTTCGCGTTGGTCCTTCGGCTTCGCTGCGCTCGCCTCAGGATGACATAAGAACGCGCGCCCCTTAGAACGCGCGCCCCTTCTCTGTCATTCTGAGCCGAGGCCTCCGGCCGGAGGCGAAGAATCTACGCGGGGCGATTTTCCTTGCCTTCACTGCTGCTCCTGGCGGAGCCGGGCGAGCACGCTGCGCGCAGCCGCCTCGACTGCTTCGTGCTCGCGCGCGAGCGCATCGAGTTGCGCCGGGTCGCGCGTGGTTACCAGCCTGTACCGGTCCGCCTCACGCACGAAGCTCTCGTACTCAGAGAGCAACGCCGTGAACGCCCGATACGACGCGCGCCCGCCCGCGGAGGATTCGCTCATCGCAGCCCATGCGCGCGCCTTCTTGAGCGCGTAGTCGAACTCGCCCATCTCTTCCGAGCTGACCGGCCGCGGACCCAGCATGAAATCCACCTGGCAATAATCATTGAGCTTGTCGGCGAGCTCCGCGAGCAGCGCCGTGTTCGCCGTCAGCTCCTTGCGATAGCTGGTCGAGTAGCACGCCGCGGCGAGCGCGCAGAGCAGGCCGGCCAGTAGTGCGGACCGGCACGCGCCGGCCCGCATCACCCGTTTGTTCAAAGCGGGAACGGTGAGTTTCAGCCGAGGTGTTCTTTGAAGAACGCTACGGTTTTGGCGAACGCTTCCTTGGCGTGCGCGGGATGGTAGTTCTGCGGGCGATCCTCGCACATGAAGCCGTGATCGGCGTCATCGTAGAGCACGACCTCGGCCTGCTTGCCCGCTTTCTTCAGCTCGTCGCGAAATTGATTGACCTCGGTGACCGGAATGAACGCGTCCTTGCCGCCAAAGAAGCCGAGCACCGGCGCCTTGAGGCTCGCTACGAACGCGATCGGCGGCTCGACTCCGGGCCGCCGCGATGCCGCTATCCCGCCGCCGTAAAACGGCACGGTGGCGGCCACGTCGGGAATCTTGCAGGCTGCCAGAAACGACAGCGTCCCGCCCATGCAGAAGCCGGTCGTGCCGAATTTCGGCTTCACTTCCTTCAGTCCCTTGAGGTAGCTGATCGCCGCCGTGACGTCGCCGACCACCTGGTCGTAGTTGATCGTACCCATCAGCTTGAACGCCCCCGGCAGGTTATCGTAGCCGACCACGTTGTCGGGCTGCCGATGGTAGAGGTTCGGCGCGAGCGCGACGAAACCCTCGGCGGCGAAGCGATCGGTCATCCGCCGCATCTGATCGTTGAGCCCGAAGGCCTCCATCAGCACCACCAGCGCGGGATAAGGTCCGCCGCTCGCCGGGCGGGCGAGATGCGCGGGCATCTTGCCGCCGCCGCTCGCGATTCGTGATTTCCTGTTTGACGACTTCCATCGGAATGTTCCTCCTGAGGCCGGCGCAGGCCGGATTTGGTCCGCAGCATTTTGTCGCATACCAAGCCGCGCCGCTCAAGCGGCGCTGGTAAGCGGCTTCAGATTGATGGGGCGGCTGTCGCCGCGACCCGCGCCACGTATGATGAACCCTCGGCCATGATTCCGCTGCGCGACAACGTGTCTCATCGCCGCCTGACCGCGGTGAACGTCACGCTGATCGCGGCGAACGTGGCCGTCTTCGCCTGGGAGGTCCACCTGGGCGCGCGCGGGGGCGACGCGATGGCGAGCCTGGGCCTGGTGCCCGCCCGCGTTTCGCTAAGCCTCGCGCGCGGCGGCACGCCGTGGAGCGCGCTCACGCTGGTGACCTCGCTCTTCATCCACGGCGGCCTGCTTCATCTGGCCGGCAACATGCTCTACCTTTTTATCTTCGGCGCCGCAGTCGAGGAGCGCCTGGGACACGCGCGCTACTTGTGGTTCTACCTCGCCGCGGGAATCGCCGCCGGCGTCGCGACCGTCTGGATGGCGCCGCAGTCGGACCTTCCGGTGATCGGCGCCAGCGGCGCGATCGCAGGCGTGCTCGGCGCGTACTTCATCTTCTACCCCGGCGCGCGGATCCTCACCGTGCTGCCGCTGCTGATCTTCGTCGAGATCTTCAATGTGCCGGCCGTGCTCTACCTCCTGGTGTGGTTCGCCGCGCAGCTCTACGGCGGATTTGAGGCGCGGGCGCTTGCCGGGATGGCGGGCGGAGTCGCGTGGTGGGCGCATGTCGGCGGATTTCTGTTCGGCGTCGCCGCGGCACCATTCGTAGCGCCGCGCAAGTCGCGCAGCAGATTTCGCCGCTGACCGAATGTTGACGGCGGGGATAAAGCGCGCGCCGATACTTGCCAGCGCAATGCGATCGCGAAAGGATCACCTTGGGCGGTGAATCAGTGGCGGTTGCGGCGGGAGAGATCCTCAGGCGCGTTCCTCCCCAGAACCTCGAAGCCGAGCAATCGGTGCTCGGCGCAATTCTGCTCGAGAACGAGGCTATCAACCAGGCGCTCGAAGTGCTGAGCGCGGACGATTTCTATCGCGAGTCGCATCGCGAGATCTTCCGCGCGATGGTCGGGTTGTCCGACAAAATCCAGCCGGTCGACGCGATTACGCTGACCGACGCGTTGCGCTTCGCGCGGCGTGCTCGAGGCGATCGGCGGCCCGGCTTACATCGCCGAGCTTGCCACGCTGCGTTCCGACCGCGGCCAATATCGCGCACTATGCGCGGATCGTGCGCGAGCGCGCCGTGCTCCGCAGCCTCGTCACGATCGCGACCGAAATCGCGAGCGCCGCTTACGAGGCGCCGCAGAACGTCGACGATTTCCTCGATCAGGCGGAGCATCGGATTTTCGAGATCTCCGAGCGGCGCATCAAGCCCTCGTTCCATGCGATGCCGGAATTGACGCGCGAGTCGATCCGGATGCTCGAGCGGCTGTACGAGAACCAAGCGAACTGGTCACCGGCGTGCCGAGCGGCTATATCGATCTCGACCGTATCACCGCCGGCTTCCAACCCTCCGACCTGGTCATAATCGCCGCGCGTCCCAGCGTCGGCAAGACCGCGCTGGCGCTCAATATCGCGGCCTACGCCTCGATGGACGCCGAGCCCAAAGGGGGCGTCGCGTTCTTCTCGCTCGAAATGTCAAAGGAGCAACTGGTGCTGCGGCTGCTCTGCTCGGAGGCGCGGGTCGACAGCTCCAAGGCGCGCGCCGGCTACCTCGAGCGACCGCGATTTCCCGCAAGCTGGTCGAGGCCGCGGCCGCCTGTCCGAGGCGCCGATTTTTATCGACGACAGCTCGGATACGACTCGCGATTGCGCTCAAGGCCAAGTGCCGGCGGCTCGAGCGCGAGCGCTCGGCGAACCTGGGGCTGATAATCGTGGACTACATGCAACTGATGCGCGCGGCCCGTCCCGACGAGTCGCGCGAGAAGGAAATCGCGGAAATCTCGCGCTCGCTCAAGGCGCTGGCCAAGGAGCTGAAGGTGCCGGTGATCGCGCTGTCGCAGTTGAACCGCGCGGTCGAGACGCGCCCCGAGCGCCGGCCGCTGCTGGCCGACCTGCGCGAGTCGGGCGCGATCGAGCAAGACGCCGACGTGGTCGCGTTCATCTATCGCGACGAGATGTACCATCGCGATACCAAGGAGCCCGGCGTTGCCGAGATCATCATCGCGAAGCAGCGCAACGGCCCCACCGATACGGCGAAACTGACCTACATCAAGGAGTTCACGCGCTTCGAGAACTTCGCGCCCGAAGCCGGCTATCTTCGAAGGCGCGGAGGGCTAGGTTTCTTCGGAGCTTTCGTCGGGACTGGCGGAGGACGTTTGCTCTGAATTCTCTTCCGACGGCGTCACCACATCCGGCTCCGGCAATTCCAGTTGCGGCGACATTTCGATCTCTGATTCCGTCGCGGCGGACATCTGGCCGATCGCCGCGTCGATCTCGCGCAGTTCGCCCAGATCAGGCAACTGCTCCAGGTCCTTGAGTCCAAAGGTCTCGAGGAACTCTGGAGTGGTCGCGTAGACCATCGGGCGGCCGGGCGCGTCCTTGCGTCCCGCGATTTTGGTCAGCCGGCGCTCGGTGAGCGTATCGAGCACGCCGCCGCAATCGACGCCGCGCAACTGTTCGATTTCGGGGCGCGTGATCGGCTGGCGATAGGCGATGATCGCTAGCGTTTCGAGCAGCGGGCGGCTCAGCCGCGGCGGCCGCGCGGCCAGCAGCTTGCGGACGTAGAGCGCGTGTTCTTTCGGCGTGCGCAGCTGATAGCCGCCCGCGACTTCTTCCAGCGCGACTCCGCCGCGCCGCGGCGTAGGCCGCGGCCATCTCGGCCAGCGCGGCGCGGATCTCTTCCTGCGGGACGTTCTCCAGCACCGCCGCCAGGCGGGCCAACGGACACCGGCTCGCCCGCCGCGAACAGCAGACTTTCAAGAATCGCTTTGAGCCGCTCTTCTTCCATCGCGGGATCAGATCCGCAGGCTCGGATGCGATCGCGAGCGGAGTGCCGCCGGGTCCAGACAGAATCGGTCCGAAGCGTCGTTCCTGCCAGGCGCGCACCGCGCCGCGCCGGATCAGTTCGAGCAGCGCGATGAAGGTTGCGATCACGAGCGGACGGTCCGCGAGATCCTCGAACAACTCGGTGAACTCGATCCGCTCGCGATCGGCCAGGGCGGTGAGCACCCGGGGGATACAGTCCGCGATCGGAATATCGCGCAGTCAAGATCCGGCGCGGCGCCTGGTCGCTTACGCGTTTCAGGATCGCGCTCATCGCCTCGACCAGCTCGAACACCGAAACTTGAAGTGGTCCTTGAGGTTCCGATGCGCCGTCGTGCTTCTCGCCGGGCGAGACGAAACGTCGCGGCCCAGCATCGCGCGCTCGCCAAGCTTCTCGGCGGCCTCGCGATAGCGCTGGTATTCGAGCAGGCGCGCTACCAGGTCGCGCTTGAGTTCCTCGGCCTCGTCGGCGTTCGGCGCTCCGGATGGGGCAGCAGCGAGAACGATTTGATCAGCAGCAGCGTCGCCGCCATCACCAGGTATTCGCCCGCGATGTCGAGATTCAGCGCTTCGAGCAGTTCGAGATAGTCGAGGTACTGCTCCGTGACGATGCTGGCGGCGACTTCGTGCGGGTCGAGTTCGTTGCGCTTGAGCAGATGGAGCAGCAGATCGAGCGGCCCTTCATAGACCGGCAGACGGAAACGCAAGCTTTCGAGCGCGAGCGGACTCGCGGTCGCCTGACCTTCGATGGGTCCTTCGCTCATCTCGGACGTGCGGTCGCTCACAACAGTCATCCGCGCGAGCGTGTTGATTATCGGGTCAATCATCGCGTTGACGGTATTGGTATACAGGAGGAGGAACAGGATCAGAAATCCGTAGGGCTCCAGGCGCGAAAACGCGCGGGCCGCGCCCAGCGGCAGCAACCCGACCATCACCCGCCCGCCGTCCAGCGGCAGCAGCGGCAGCAGATTGAAGACCACCAGCACCACGTTGATGATGACCGAGGCAACCGCCATCTGGATCAGCGGCACTGCGACTCCGGTCCCAGCGTCCCACCCGCCATCGGCAGGAGCGCGCGCGCGGCCATCCCGCTGAGCACTGCGAGCGCCAGATTGGTCAGCGGTCCGGCCGCGGCAACCACCACCATCCCGGCGCGGCCGTTGCGCAGCCGCGCGAAATTCACCGGCACCGGCTTGGCGTAGCCGAAAACCGGCAGATGCAGGAACAGCAGGAACGCGGGCAGGAGGATGGTGCCGAAGGGATCGATATGCGAGAGCGGATTGAGCGTCAGACGGCCGGCGCGCGCGGCGGTGTCGTCACCGAGGCATGCGCGCGACCACGCCGTGCATCACCTCGTGCAGGATGATCGCGAAGACGATCGGCACCGCCCAGATCGAAAGCTCGACGATGAACTGTCCCGGGTCACATCTTCGCAGCTCCAGATCTCTGCGCTGGCGCTTTGGCCAGCGTGGCGCGCGGATGGAACGTGCGATGGACCTTGCGCAGATGGCTCTTCGACAGATGCGTGTAGATCTGCGTGGTCGAGATATCGCTGTGGCCGAGCATCTCCTGCACCGCGCGCAGATCGGCGCCGCCTTCGCAGCAGATGGGTCGCGAAACAATGGCGCAGCGTGTGCGGGCTGACCCATGTCCAGCCGCGGGTCGCTCGACGCCCAGCCCTTGAGCGCCTTGAAAAAACGCCTGGCGCGTCATCGGCGGCCGAAGCGGCGTCATGAAAACGTCACGCGCTCGGTGGCGCCGGCTGATCGCGCGGGCAGCTCGCTCCGCGGCCGGTTGCGCTCGCTTGAGATAATCGCTTGAGCGCACGCTGTCGCGGCGCCGCCGAGCGGCACCAGCCGTTCCTTGTTGCCCTTGCCGAGCACGACGATCAAGCCCGGCGTCGAGATTGATCTGGGCGAGCTCCAAACCCACCAACTCCGAGACCCGCAGACCTGATCCGTATGCCAACTCGAGCATCGCGCGGTCGCGCAAGCCGCGCAGCGTGCGAGACGTCGATCGCGGCGAGCAGCGCCTCGATATCGGCGCGAGTCAGCGTGCGGGGCAGCGGCCGCGGATGGGGCCGCAGCTTCACGGCTGGCGGCCGGGTCGCGCTCGAGGATCTCGCGCTCCATCAGATCGCGCACCAAGCCCGCGCACGCTGGCGAGATGGCGGCGCTGGCTGCTCGCGGGCGAGAGTCCGCGCGTCGGCCAGGCTTTCGAGGTAGCTGGTGAGCGCGGCGGCGTCGAGCGCCGCCGGCGTCGACTCTCGCGTCTGGCGGCAGAAAGCCTGGAACTCGCGGCAGATCGCGGCCGTAGGCGTCGAGCGAGTTGCGGCCCAGGCCGCGCTCGACCGACTGGCGCTTGCCAGATGGCGGTCGATCGACCGCGTCCCAGTCCGGCCCGCTTCAAGCGGGCGCGCGCTCCATCGCAGGATTTTCCTCGGGCTTGGGATTCTCTTCGAGCTTGGCGATCAGGGCCGCGCGCAGCTCGCGCATCCGTCGAGATCGGTGAGTTTTGCGTCCGTCGCGATCGCTCACATAGAAGACGTCGAGGGCCTGGTCGGCGTTGGTCGAAATCCGCGCCAGATGGATCAACAGCCCGAGCTCGAACAAGCGTATGCGTGATCGCGAAGAGCAGCCCGAGCCGGTCCTGGGTGAAGACATCGACCACCGTGAACTGCTCGGAGGTGCGATTATCGACCGTCACCTCGGTCGCGAACCGGCGCACGAACTTGCGCCGCCGAAGCGCCTGCGCGACATGCGCCGCTGCGACCAACTGCTCGATCTCGACCTCGCCGCTGATCACGCGCTCCAGATCGGCGCTCGACCCGCCGCCAGCGCTCCTCTTCCAGCGCGATTCCGCCGCGCCCGTGCGAGACGCGGAAGATGTCGAGCACGATGCCGTCGTCGCGGGTGGTGATCCGCGCGGAAAGGATGTTGAGATTGTTGGCGGTGAGCACTCCCGCGATCTTCGAGAACAGGCCGGGCTGATCGCGCGTCACGACGACGAATTCGCTGAACTCGCGCTCGGGGAAATGGCGATGACGGCAGACCAGGGACGCGCTCGCCGAGCGCGCGCATCAGGTCGAAATGCAGCGCGATGTCACCCTCGGGCGTGATCAGGAAATAGCGGTCGGGCATGAGCTCGCAGGAACTCCGCGACCGCCGGCTCGGGCGCGTCCGCGGCGGCGAGCTGGGCGGCGACCGCGGCCTTGACCAGTGCGAGCCGGCGCGCCGGGTCGACCGCCTCGCGATCGCCCTGCTCGAGAATCTTGAGCGCCCGCATGTAGAGTTCGCTCGAGCAACATGTCGCGCCAGTTGTTGTAAACGTTGGGCGCGACCGCGCGCATGTCGGCGAAGGTCAGGAGGTAGAGCGCCTTCAGGCGATCGATCGAGCCCGCCATGCGCGCGAAGTCCGCCACCGTGCTGTCGTCGTCGATATCGCCCTTCTGCGCGACCTGCGACATCAGCAGATGATTGCGCACCAGGAACACGACCAGGTCGGTCTGCTCGCCGTTGAGTCCCAGCCGGCGGCAGACCTCGGCGGTGAGCGCCGCGCCGCGCTCGTGATGGTCGTGGCCGTGGCCCTTGCCGATATCGTGCAGCACCAGGGCCAGGAAGATGAACGGCAAGCGAGTCGAGCTCGCGCGCGACTTCGGTCAGCAGCGCGTTGGCCTGCTTGAACTCGCCGGCGCGCAGCTTTTCCAGCTCGCGCACCGCGACCAGCGAATGCCGGTCGACCGTATAGATATGGTAGAGGTCGTGCAGCACGCGCGCGTAGAGGTTGCCGAACTCCGGGATGATCGCGCCGAGCACGCCCGCCCGATGCATCGCTTCCAGCGTCTCGGCGACGTGCGCCGGCGCCGACAGGATGCGCATCAGGTCGTTGCCCACGCGCGGATCGCGCCGCATCTTTTCATCGATTAGCCCAAGGTTGTCGCGCACGGGCTGGTAGGTGGCCCCCGAAAGCTCGACGCCATGGGCCTCGCAGTCGGCGAAAATCGTGAGCAGGTTGAGCGGCTCGCGCTTGAAGAGGTCCGGATCGGCGATCCCCAGGAGCTGCTGCTGGATCACCACGCCGGGCCGGATCTGGCGCGGCGCCGCGCGGCGGAAGAAACGCGCCCGGCGTCGGGACCCTCGGTAGCGCGCGCGATCAGTCCCTCGGAGAAGCGCAGGATCGTGCTCGCCTGCTGGTAGTAGGCTCGCATCAGCTCGGCTCGGCGGCCGCGGTCCGTCCTCGCCGGAAGCCCAGCATCGGCGCGATCCGCTCCTGATACTCGAACGTGAGCTGATCGATGATGGCGTCCGCTGAGGAAGTGCAGCGAATTGCGCACCCGCCAGAGAAAATCGCGGGCGTTGCGACACTTCGTCGCAGTTCGTCTTCGGTGATGATCGCCTTCTGCACCAGCTCGTCGAGCGAATGGACCTTGTATTTTACCTTGGCGAGCCACAGCGCGGTATGCAGATCGCGCAGGCCGCCTTCGCCTTCCTTGAGCTGCGGTTCGAGCAGATAGACGGAATCGCCGTAGCTTGCGATGGCGCTCGCGGCTTTCTTCGAGCTTGGCGTTGAAGAATTTCGGCTGGTTGCGGTTGAGGACTTCGGTAACCAGCGCCTTGTCCAGCTCGGCCCAGAGCTGCTCGTCGCCGGCCAGAAAGCGCGCGTCGAGGATCGCGGTCTTTTCCTTCAGGTCGTCGGCCGCCATCTTGACGCATTCGCGGACGTTGCGTATCGCGTGGCCGACCATCAGTCCCGCGTCCCACAGCGCGTGCAGAATAGTCTCGGCGACGATTTCCAGGTACGGCCCCGGCTTCCAGTCATGCAGGAACAGCAGATCGATGTCCGAATAGACGGATTGAGTTCGCCCCGCCCGTAGCCGCCGCGCGCCACGACCGCGAGACGCTGGTTGAGCCGCGGCAGGCGGCGGACGCCGCCGCTCCGCGTCGGCGTAGTGGAATAGAGCGCGCGCAGCAGGTCGTCGATCGCCGCGTCATGCCACGAACGATTTCGGTGCCACTCGGCGCCGGCGAAATGCCGCTGCGTAAGCTCTGCGCGGACCGATTCCAGATAGACGCGCGCGATGACGCCCGGCGTGCCGCCGGTCCGGAACTCGGCGAGTAGTCGCCGCCTCGTCGCGCAGCGCCGGCGGCGTCGTCCGCAGCCGCGCCCGGTATCGACGAGAGGCGGCGCGCTCACAGGTTGCCCACCGCGAGCATCGGCATTGAAATAATGGACCACCGCGGCGGCGATCCCGTCGGCGAGTTGCTGCCTGGTAGCGCCGGCGCGGCGAGCCGCGCGCCTCGATCGCGGTTCGACAGAAAGCCGCATTCGACCAGCACCGCGGGCATTCGCGCTCCCACCAGAACATAGAACGGCCCCTTCTTCGCGCCCAGCGCGTTGACCCTGAGCCCGAGGGAGTCGTCCAATTCGGCCACGGTTTGCGCCTCGATCATGCGCGCCAGCGAGGCCGATTCGGTGGCCTTATAACTCTGGCGCAGGTCACTCAGGATGTAGTTTAAGTTGGGCTCGCCCGACGCGCCATAGGCGGCGCTCCGCCGGCCCCGTTCTCCATCCGCGCCAGCCGAATCGTCGCGCGATCGGTGGTGTTGTTCAGATAGTAGGTCTCGATCCCGCGTGGTCGCGGGATCGGGGCTCGAATTCAGATGAATCGAGACGAAGAGATCGGCGCCGTCGCGATTCGCCAGTTGCGGTGCGCTCGGCCAGCGTCAGGAAGGTATCGTCCTCGCGCGTCAGTCGCGACGCTTACCCGCGCGCTTCCAGCGCGTGCGCCAGACGGATTGCGATTGCGAGCGCGAGGTCTTTTTCGACAGCCGTCCGCTGACTCGCGCGTGCCCGGATCGTGGCCGCCATGGCCGGGATCGATCCACCACGACGGGCCGACGCCGTGCCGGCGATCCGCCTCCAGCGCACGCTCGGGCGCGACGACGCCGGCGGTCTGCGAACGGCTCGCGACGCCGGTAGCGGCGCGGCGCGACGGATCGCGCGGTCGCCTGGATGCGGCCGCGATAGTCGTCGCGACGGCCGCGGGCGCGCGCGTGATCGACTTCGCGATGCGACCAACGGCGCCGCGAGGTTCGGGCGCGCTCCCGCCGGCGCCAACCGGACGACAGCTCGTCGCGGCGTCGCGCCGATCGCGTAATCGACCTTGCCGCTCACCTCGATCACCAGTCGCGCAGTCGCCGTCGCCGATCGTCGATCGCCCGGAGCCGATCGACCGGCGAGCGCTTCCGATCCGCCGAGCGGCGGCCGCTGGCATTCGAGCGGGTATTCCGAGGTCGATCCAGAGCTGCTGACCGTGGCCGCTCAGATGCCAACGTGGCCGTCGCCGCGCAGTCTCGAAATGCAGTTCGACGATGTTGCCGTGACTGCTCGATAGGCGCGCTGGTCAAACCGCGCGCGCATGCCGACGCCGACCGCGAAGACGCGGCCGCGAGCAATCCGCCACATCGCCTCAGAGCGACGAACGCTGCCATTCCTCAACCGCTTCACCACGCACCACCGAGCCATGACACGCCGTCCCGCGGCCGCTTACCCGCATCCTCGCCATGCGCAGGCGCGGCGCCGAACCGCGCCAGCAGGTTGAGGGCTTCGACTCGGCGTCAGCCGATCGACGTCAAGTCGAGTCGCAGTTCGTCGATCGCGCGGCTCTCGGCCGGCGTGAACAGGTCCATCTGTGCGGGCCGGGCCGCGCCTTGCGGTGCGACGCGCCAGCCGCGCGCATCCCGGTCTCGTCGAGTTCGCCCTGTTCCAGATTGCGCAGAATTTCGCGCGCGCGCGCGACGACGCTGTCCGGCAGCCCGGCCAGCCGCGCGACTTCGATTCCGTAGCTGCGGCTCGCCGGCCCTTCGACCACCCGGCGCAGGAACAGCACCTCGCCGCCCCACTCCCGCACCGCCATGCTGAGATTCTTGACCCGCGGCCGTTCCCGCGCAAGGTCGGTCAGCTCATGGAAATGGGTGGCGAACAGCACCTTGGCGCGGGTCGCGTCGTGCAGGTACTCGGCGACCGCCCAGGCGATCGCGAGCCCGTCGAAGGTGCTGGTGCCGCGTCCGACCTCGTCGAGCAGCAGCAGGCTGCGCTCGCGTCAGCCCTTCGAGCAGGCGCGCGGTCTCGCGCATCTCGACCATGAAGGTCGACTCGCCGCGGCGCAGATCGTCGCGCGCGCCGATTCGCGTCAGCACGCGGTCGGTGAGTCCCAGATCGCGCCTCGGTGGCCGGCACGAAGCTGCCCATCTGCGCCATGATCACGATCAGCGCGACTTGCCGCAGATAGGTGGACTTGCCCGCCATGTTGGGGCCGGTGATCAGCAGCAGTTGGCGGTCGTCGGGATCGGCTTCGAGATCGTTGGGCACGAACTCGCCCGCGCTTCATCCCGGCTTCGAGCACCGGATGGCGTCCGTCGCGGATTCGCAGAGCGCGCACGCCGGAGTCCATCTCGGGCCGCACATAGCCGCGCCGGCGCGCGACCTTGGCCAGCGACACCAGCGCGTCGAATTCGCCCACCGCCGCGCCGGTTTCGAGAATCGACGCCGGTATGCGCCGCCAGATCGCGCAGCAGCTTCATGAAAGATCTGCAGCTCGAGTTCCTTGAGGCCCGATTCGGCGCTCAGGATCTTGCGCTCCAGCTCCTTGAGCTCGCGCGGTGGTGAAGCGCTCCGCGCCGACCAGGGTCTGCTTGCGCTCGTAGTCGGCCGGCACGCGATCGAGATGCGGCTTGGTGACCTCGATGTAATAGCCGAAGACCTGGTTGTAGCGGACCTTGAGCGACGGGATTCGCGGTGCGTTCGCGCTCGCGACGCTTCCAGCCGCGCGATCACGCCGCGCGCGTCGAGCGCGAGCGCGCGCAACTCGTCGACCTCGGCGACTGAAGCCGGGGCGGATCGCGTTGCCGTCGCGCGGATTTACCGGCGGCTCGTCGCTGATCGTCGCGATCGATTTGCGCCGCGAGTGCGGGCTGCGGCTGCAAGCCGCGCGGCGATCCGCGCGGAGCATCGCGCTGCGCCGCATCGCCCGAGCGCAGCTGCTTGAGCGTCGCCACCGCGGCGAGCGCCTGGCCGAGCTTCAGGCACGTCGCGCGGCGTCGCGCGCAGACTGCCGATCCGGCCCGCCAGCCGCTCGAGGTCGCCGATCCGCCGCAGCGCGTCCGCCGACCGCGCCGCCCAGGTCCGCATCGAAGAGCTCCTCGACCGCGTCGTGGCGCGCGCGGATCGCCTCGAGGTCCATCAGCGGATAGACGATCCAGTTCGCCAGCGTGCGCGCGCCGACCGGTGTCAGCGTTTCGTCGAGAATCGAGAGCAGCGAGCCCGTGCGGGTGCCGTCGCTCGAGCCGATCAGCTCCAGATGGCGCGCGTGGTCTCGTCGACCAGCATGTACTCGGTCGGCGCGATAGAGCCGGGGCGCGCAGATGGCGCCAGTTCGTGGCCGAAATTTTCCTCGACATAGGCAGCGCGGCGCCGGCCGCCGCCGCGACGCATCGTCGCCGTCGCGTCGATCGGCTCGCTGCGCGCGCCGAAGCGCCGCAGCCAACGCTTCGCGCGCCGCGGCGCGATCGAAGCGCGTTCGCCTCAGCGCGGTGAGTCGGATACTCAGTTGGGCCAGCACCGGTCGCAGCCGCTCGGCTGCCCTTCGGCGCGATCATTTCGCGCGGCGCGATCCGCGCGATCTCCTCGCGCAGGCTGGTCAGGCTGCCGATGCGCGTCGCGATAAATTCGCCGGTCGAAACGTCGATCGCCGCCAGGGCGAAGCCATCGTCCCGCGGTCAGCGATCGCCAGCAGGAAGTTCTTCTCGTCGGCGGTCAGCACAGTCTCTTCGCCGACCGTGCCCGGCGTGATCACCCGCACGATCTGGCGCGGCATCAGGCCGCGCCCTGCCCCGCGCCCCCGGCGCGATAACTGAAAGCGCCGCCCTTGCCGCTCGACCGCTCGGCCGTTCCGGCGCGGTCTGCTCGCAAATCGCGACCTTCATCCCGGCCTTGAGCAGCTTCGCGATATAGGGTTCGGCCGAATGGTAGGGCACGCCGCACAGCGGCACGCCGTCCTTCGATCGCGAGGTGAGCTGGATATCGAGCATCCGCGAGCCGACCTCGGCGTCCTCGAAAAACATCTCGTAGAAATCGCCCAGGCGGAAAAACAGAATCGCGTCAGGCACTCTCTGCTTGACGCTCAGATATTGCGCGATTAGCGGTGACTGTTTGATCGTCACGTTCGCGCCAAGGATAGCGCGTTTCTGCCCATTTTTTAGAGGCGCGTTTCTCAGCTCTGCGGGGCGGGCAAGCGGTACAAGACTAGATCGAGGCCCGGAATGTCTGCGAAGTCGCGCCGGTTGCGCGTGAGCAGGCGACAGGCGTGCTGCAAAGCCTGACTGGCGAGCCAGAGGTCTTGAACGCGATAACGATGCTGCCGTCCGCGGCCCGGATTTGCGCAGCCAGATCGCCAAAGACTTCTCCCGTGGCGGAATAGATCGCCAAAGCGGGCTTCCGTTGGATGCGGCGCAGAGAGGCTAATCGTTTTTGCCGTATCCGCGCGTCCTGCGCTACCTCGGCGCCGAACTTCAGTTCAGCCACCGTGACGGGCGAAAGAAACACGGGCTCGTTGTCGGTGAGTAATGCGACATCGGCCCGG
>CAWESZ010000008.1:0-134738 GCA_963811865.1 uncultured delta proteobacterium
GCTGGGAGCTCGAGCGGGCAACTTCGCTGGAAGGCTCGATGTGGAGGGCTTACGAGCTCTTCTCCGACCTCGCCCAAGTGTCCGCCACCCAGGTGACCCTGTTGCCGGTCGGTACCGACTACACCCCTCCCAGCCGCTTCGTCTCCGATATGCTGAAACCTGGGCTGCTCGTTACGTGTGGCCCCGGTTCAAGGTCGGCCTGCCCCGTGAGTTCTTTGCTGCGGTCCGGGACGAGCTCTCACGCCGGGGTGTGGCACCGTCGCCCCAAAGCCGCGACATGAACCCGATTTACACCGGCAAAGACGTTTCTTTCATCGACACAAAACAGGCGCAGAGATTAGCCGAGAGCAAGCTCGCCGACGCCGAGACGATGGCCGCTCTTGCCCACGTACTGGGCGCCGCGGTCCCGCACCGGGCCCTCGACAAAGCCTGGCGTCAACTGGTTTTCGGTGCCCACCACGACGGGATCACCGGGTCGGAGTCGGACCAGGTGTACCTGGATCTCCTTGCGGGTTGGCGAGAATCCCTCGAACTGGCCAGTCAGGTCGAGGAGCATTGCCGGCAACAGTTGGTTGCTGCCGTCGACACAAGTGGCGAGGACATCGCCGTCGTTGTCTCCAATACCACAGGCGACGACCGTTCTGACCTGGTCTGCCTGGAGGTGCCCGCCCCGCCGGCTGGGCAGGTCCCAGATGTTACCGGTACTTCCGGGCAGGCATTGCCGGTCCTTGTCGAAGACGCTGAGGGCCCCGCCACTGTCCGGCTCCGGTTCCTGGCTGCCGACGTGCCCGGGGTCGGGTACCGCACTTTTGGCCTCCGCCATCGGGCGGCCGTCGCTACGCCGGGGAACGGTTGGGCACCCGCGCCGGGAGCCGAGATCGCCAATGAGTATTTCGAGGTCGCCAGCGAACCGTCCCGGGGTGGGGGCCTGGTCCGCATAACGGAACAAGCCAGTGGCTTCGAGCTCGTCCCGATGGGAGAAGTTGCTAACGAGCTAGTCGTTTACCAGGAGTACCCGGACCACCCGGTTTTCGGCGAAGGGCCCTGGCACCTGCTGCCGTTCGGGAAGCCGGCCCGTTCCAGCTCCCGACAGGCGCTCGTCCAGCGGGAAACTTCCGCTCTGGGAGAACGTTTGGTCGTCGACGGCCGGATGGAGCTAGGCGGAGACGGGGGAGCCGGCAGTGACGGCTTTGACTACCGCCAGGTGGTGACGCTGTGGCGGGGCATCCGCCGCGCCGAGCTGCGCACGGAGATCCATGGTTGGGCGGCCAAGGACAAGTTACTGCGCCTGCGGTTCCCGACGGTCCTGGCCGGGGCTACGCCGGTCTCAGCCGTGGGGGACGCCGTGGTTGCACGCGGTTATGCCCTGCTCGACAACGACTCGGCCACGGCGCCGTGGACACTGGACAACCCGGCGGCGGAGTGGTTCGGCCTTTCCACCACCCTGGTAGTTGAGGCGTCCGAGCGCGGCTCCGCCTATCACCGCCGCGCAGTGGGGGTAGCCGAGATCGTTACGGCGCCAGGAAAGGGCGCCGCGCCTTGGGCTCGTCAACTCGTGGTTGCGCTCATCCAAAAGGGAGTAACTGCCACTTGTTCGGAGGCACAGGGGAACCGTTACGGGGCACTCCACGGAGACTCCAACTTGCCGGATTTCCGCATCGCCGTCGGAGGCCCGACGGAAAACTCATTTGTAGCCGCGGTCTTGGAAGATGCAGGGCCCGCCTACAAGGCTGAGCTCGAGGACCAGCTAGCTCGTCAGGGCTGGGCCCGTGTCCTGGTGCCGCCGACGCGCCCGTTGGCCGAGCGCTGGCAGCCAAATGCTGACCTGCGCGACGCTCGGGCGCTGCCCGTGCTGGTGGTGGCGGCGAGCGACGAGAGCAAGACCGCGGTCGGCGGCCTCTGACCTGGCGACCGAGATGATGTCGGGGCGGATAAGTGTCGCGCAGCCCGCTTCACTGGTCCCCCACCGCGAGGACGTACCCGGTTGGACGGTAGCGATCATCAACAGGGGGACCCCCGGTTTTGCCGTCGACTCGTCGGGCAGTCTTTATGTGTCACTATTGCGGGCCTGTAGCGGCTGGCCGTCGGGGGTGTGGATCGACCCTCCTCGTCGCACGGCGCCCGACGGGTCGGCCTTCGAGCTCGAACATTGGAGCCATGTGTTCGATCACACGCTTGTGGCCGGTCTTGGCGATTGGCGTCAAGCCGGCTGCGTGCAGGAAGCGCAGGCATATAACCGACCACTGATAGGGACCTATGCCAAGCCTCATCCCGGGGTGCTGCCCCGCGACGCCCGTCTCCTCGGCGTTCGCCAGACGGAAGGGCCTGGCAAGGCCGTCCTAGCCGCGGTAAAGCCGGCGGGCAACCACCTGGCCTCGAGCGGGCACGGCCCCTCCGGCGATGTGCCCGAACACGGAGCCGAACTTACTGTTCGCCTGTACGAGGCCGAGGGTCATGGCACCGATGTCACCCTCGTGAGCCGTTTTGGCCTGGCAGGGGCGCGCTCGGTCAACCTGCTGGAGGAGGGGTCGGGCCAGGACTTGCCGCTAGTCGCCGGAGATTCCCGAGCCGGGCGCGGCCGTGTCCCTGGAGCCCGGGCAACTGGCAACAGTCCGCCTCGTTGTTCCTCGCCCGCCAGAGCTGAAGGTCGGCACGTTGGAGGCCAGCGAGCCCTTGGCGACTGAACCGGCGCAACCCGTTTTCAGCCGGTACTGGCTGCATAACAAGGGGGCCGCCCCTATGGGCAACCAGGCGTTGGCCGTCCACGCGCTGGCTACGGCGCTCGTCGTCCGCTCCGGTGACGAAGGCGAGTTCATCGCTCAGGTCGCTTCGGGCGCCGCTCAAGGGACGTACTCGGGAGAGCTGGAGCTCCTCGGCCCCGAAGGCTGGGAGGTCGACCCCCCGAGCAAACTGTTCTCGCTGGCCCCCGGGGCCTTCCTCCGCGTGCCGGTCCGCTTCCGTGCCCCGGAAGATTCTCGCCCAGGGCGCCGTTTCCTGTCCGTGAGAGCGAGCGATGGCAGCGGTCAGGTACAAGAGGATGTGGTCACGGTCGACGTACTACCCCCGCTGGCGGAGGCTGAAGAGCTCAACGGCAAAGCGGGCGCCGGCGAGCTCGGGCTGCTGTCCCCCCCGGCTCCTTTCGGCCACCCGAGCGGCCAGCTGGGAGCAGAGCTCGAGGCAGACCTCGAGACCGACGAGATCGTGGTAGGCCCCGGGGCGAGCGCGGCTCTTGCCCTTCGCCTGACCAATCGCACCGCCGGGGAGCTGAGGGCGGAGGTCCAATTGCTTTCCCCGTTTGAGACGTGGCCGTTGACCGGCCCCTGGGTACAGGGAGTGCACCTCGCCCCTGGTCAACAGGTGCGGGTCGAGACCGAGGTGCGGGGCCCGCGGCAAGGCCACCTCGAGTCCTGGGCGTTGTTCAAGGTCACTTACTTCGGGAGGCTTTGGTACTCGCCCAGCCATCTCACTGCGCCTGGGCCACAACCCGGGCGAAGCGAAGTCCGTCGCCGCGGCCACCATGCCTCTGCCGGCCACCGTGATTGACGATGCCGCCCGAGGCGGCGGTCCTGGGGTCGGTCGGAGGGACCGTCGTGGCGGAGCCAGAACTTGCTGCATACCTGGTGGAGCTCGCCGCCTCCACGGTGGGCTTGCGCCTTGGCCTTTGCCCGGTCCCTGACGAGATCGGTGCGGAGGCGGGACAGAACAGGGCCAATGCCATTCGTTCCTGGGGCACACGTTCGCTCCTCCTGGACCGGTTGGTGGCCCTGGAGGCAGCCCGGCTTGGCGTCACCAGCCCCGGCTCTCCTGACAATTGGGTCGACTGCCTCCAGGAGGCCGGTGAGCTCCGCCTGAGCCCACCGAGCGAACTGGAGGCCCTCGGCTGCTATCGGGCCAACAGTTACCGCTACAGGGTCGCCGAGGCACGGCGGGTGCGGCACGTGCTGCTCAGCGACCGGCACAAGGCTGAACGCGTGTACCAGGAGGCAACTGGCGCGAGCGAACTGGCCGACCTTGCGGCGCAATCCCTCGACGCCGGGACACGGGCCCACGGCGGGGACCTCGGCTGGGTCGAGCGCGGCCAGCTCGCCGGTGCGCTAGAGGAGTCCATTTTCTCAGCGGAGCCCCATAGGGTCTACGGCCCGGTCGAGAGCCATTTCGGCTGGCATGTGCTCGTCGTCGATGCCGTCCGGCCTGCGTACGTCCGCCCGTTTGCCGAATGCAAGGGCGAAATCCTGAGCGAACTAGCCTCCGATCGCCGTCAAGCCGCCTGGCGGGAGTGGTGGCAGCGGCGGGTCGCCGAGGCGATAACGGTCCCGGACGGCACCCTGGACGTCCTTGCTCCTGGCCTGCCCGGCACGTCTCACCGCCACTGAGGAAGCGGGACAATGGGACCTGAAGGTGGCGCCGCCTCCGTAGAAGGGGATTACCCTCGGCCGCAGATGGTCCGCGACCAATGGACCGACCTCAACGGGCCTTGGGACTTCGCCTACGATGACGAGGACCGGGGGGAACAAGAGGGTTGGTACCGTCCTGGGCACGAAGCGTTTACCCGCAGGATCCGCGTGCCCTTCCCACCGGAATCGAGTGCCTCGGGGATAGACGACCCCGGGTTCCACGAGGTCCTTTGGTACAGGCGCAATGTCAGTGTGCCGGGCGACCTCGGCCCCAAGCGTGCTCATCGTCCACTTTGGCGCCGTCGATTATGCGGCGACGGTCTGGGCGGACGGGCAACTGGTCGGCAGCCATGAAGGGGGCCACACTCCTTTTAGCTGTGACGTGACCGGCCCCGCCAAGGCGGGCCGGGACCTGGTCCTTGTCGTACGAGCGGAGGACGCACCACAAGACCTGACACAGCCGCGGGGCAAACAATCCTGGGCCGAGCAGCCTCACGGTATCTGGTACCGCAGGACGAGCGGCATCTGGCAGCCCGTATGGCTGGAGGTCGTGCCGGGCTTGCACATCGTTTCCACTCATTGGCAGCCGGATCTCCGCCATGCCAGGGTGGGCTTCGATATCGCCCTCAGCCGTGCGCCAAAAGGCCTTGTGACGGTCCGGGCGCGATTGTCCCAAAGCGGACGGCTCCTAGCCGAACACTCTTCACGCCTTTTCGAACCGCACAGCCACTGGACATTGCTCTCAGCGCGGTCCCGGGCCTCCGCGAAATAGAGGACCTGTGGTGGTCGCCCAACGAACCGAACCTCGTCGATGCCGAGGTTCGCCTTGTCGATGACGATGGCGAGGATATCGACCGCGTCCGGTGCTATTTCGGCCTGCGCAGCGTCGAAGTTGCTGACGGCAAGTTCATCCTGAACGGGAGCCCCTTTTACCTTCGGCTTGCCCTTGAGCAAGGTTTTTGGCCGGGGTCACATTTAGCAGCACCATCGTCTGAGGCGCTTCGCACGGAGGTGGAGCTGATCAAAGAGCTTGGCTTCAACGGGGTGAGGCTCCACCAAAAGATCGAAGACCCACGGTTCCTCTATTGGGCTGACCGATTGGGCATCGTCGTCTGGTCGGAAATGCCGAGCGCATATGTCTACTCGAGCCGGGTTGTTGAGCGCGTGACCAAGGAGTGGCTCGAGGTGCTGGACCGCGACCGCAGCCATCCCTCGATCATTGCGTGGGTGCCCCTCAACGAGAGCTGGGGCGTCGACGACATCGAGGCTCGTGAAGAAGAGGCGAACTTTGCGCTGTCGCTGTACCACCTCACCAAGGCGGTCGACCCGGCTCGGCCTGTTGTCTCCAACGACGGGTGGGAGCATGTAAAAAGCGACATCTGGACCATTCATGACTACTCCCCGACAGGCGCTGGGTTGCGAGAACGTTACGGGGACCGTGAACAACTCGCCCAGTCCCTCAATGGGCGCCGTTGGCAGCGCCGAGTGCTGCTCCCGCGCTTTGACGAAGACCGCGGCCAACCGATCGTGCTGAGCGAGTTCGGCGGGCTCAGTTATGCACCGAGCGGGGCGAGGAGTGGTTCGGCTACGCCACCGTGGCCTCGCCATCGGAGTTCGCGGCGCAGCTCAAAGATCTGGTTGATGCGATATGTGAGAACGATCAGATCAGTGGGTTTTGCTACACGCAGCTGACAGATACAGGCCAGGAGCGCAACGGCTTGCTCGACGAAAACAGGCACCCCAAGCTCCCGGTCGCCGAGCTTCGAGAGATTTTTAGCCGTGTGGCCAAAGCGGTCCCGCACGAAGAGCTTGAAGACCTCGCGCCGGGTAATTCGCGACAGCACACAATCAAGAGGTGGTCTACAGTAACCACATGCGGTCTGCTGGCGGGGCTCGGTGGCGAAGCGGGATCGGCGCCGGCGTCGCTTTGTTTGTTGTCGTGGGCGGGGCCCTAGAGGCAGCTGGGCCTGCCTCCCCGGCATCGGCTTCGGCAACGACGTGGTACGCCTACGTCCACGGAGAGGCCCGGTCGCCGACCAGTTGCCCGGGAAACGGGCAACGCCTCGGAGGAATGCACGCTCGGCGAGGCACTCTCCAAGGCCACAGCAGGAAGCAGCGTTGACCTGGCCAGCTCCGGTCAAAGCGGGGTTTACGTCGGCAATTGGACCGTAAGCACCCCGGCCACAACCTCTTCGGCGCCGCTTATGGTCCGCCCCGCCCCGGGCATCAAGCAGCCCACACTGGGCGGCAACCGTGGCCAGCCCACCGGCTGTGGGACGGCGACCTGCGACTGGCCGGTGCTCACGATCGGACCAAAAGTACACGTCGACATCGAAGGTGTCACTATCCGACATGCCGACAACACCGTGGCTCCCGTCCAGATCCAGTAGCTGACGCGCTCCGGTAGCGCGCCGAAGGGTGAAAGCAGAACGACCCAGCCGGGTGTGTTGTCGCAGAAGGTGGAGATCGGATGCTCCGGCGCGTCGGTTTTGAGCGCCGCCGACGACGGTTGCCACGGATCGATTCCCGCCCGGTACTCCGACCACCATGAATAGAAGGCGCGAAAGTCCGCGCGATCGTAGCGGTCCCGATTTCCGTAAAGGCTGCCCGCGATCGTGAGCGCCGCGAGCGCGGCGAGAGTCAGGCTGACGCTGCGCGATCGCATCGAGGCCCGGGGCGGCGGACGGCGAGTCTAGAGTTCCTTGCGGTAACGGGTGACCATTTCCTGCTGCGTCTCGACGCGCTCGCTGAGGCCGGTCTGATCGCGGATGACTTCGCCCAGCGGCGGCATCGCGCTCCGATCGCGCCGCGACTCCGCGTTCCACAACTGCGCGCGCATCAGCGCCTTGCCGCACTGAAAGAACGCCCGCTCCACGCTGATTTTCAGCGCCGTCTTTGGAGCGCGGTCGTTGCTGACCAACTCTTCCCCGATTTCTGCGCCCGCCACGATTTCCGCGCGTCCGTAGACGCGCAGCGTTTCGTCCAGGCCGGGGACCAGGAACAGGAGCCCGATGCGCGGATCCGCCGCGAGATTACGCAGGCTGTCGAGGCGGTTGTTGCCGGGCCGATCGGGAATCAGGAGCGTGCGGCTGTCCCGCACCATCACGAAACCGGGCGCGCCGCCGCGCGGCGAAAGATCGGGGCCGCCGTCCGCGATCACCGAACTCAATACGCAGAACGGCGAGAGCGCGATGAATCGCGCGCAGTGTGCGTCGAGCTCTCTTACTTCCTTGGCCAGGGGCGCGCGCCCGGCGCCGCATAGAGCTCGCGCAGGGCCTGCGGATTGGTGATTTTGCCCATCCCGGCACTTTAACTCGCGCCGGACGTTCATGCGAGCGCTGCGCCGCGAAGTGTAGTTGGCGGGTTTGACAGCACAGGCCGGCACGGAGACTGGCCCCTACCCAATCCAGGAGCTTCATTCAGGGTAGTGGCCGGCGTCCCTGCCGGCCATCCGACTCCTGCAGCCACCTACTACCCGGCCAAGTCGCCGCGGCCGGAAAAGAAGTGCTAACATCCGCGGCAAGACTTGGCATTTGCTCAAATACAATGGCTGAAAATTTCCTCATCGAAAAAGACGGACCGGTCACGACGATGACCTTCAATCGGCCGGAGCGGCGCAACTGCGTGAACCGCCCGGTGATGAACGAGCTGGAGGATCTGATTCGCGGAGTGCGCGACGACCGCGACACGCGCGTGCTGATCGTCACCGGCGCGGGCGCATCGTTCTGCGCGGGTGCCGATCTGTCGGCGGCCCGGGGCGTTACTGATCCGAAAGAGCGCGGACGAATCTTCGCCGCGCACAACGCTGGCGTGGCGCGCATGACGGGCCGGATTTTCGATCACATCACGCGGCTCGACTGCATGACGATTTGCGCGGTCAACGGCCACGCGGTCGGCAGCGGATGGGCGCTCGCAGTCGCGTTCGATTTCGTCATCGCGGCCGAGGCGGCCGAGTTCTGGGTGCCCGAGGTCGAGTTGGGGGCGGCGTTCACCGGCGGGCCCGCAATCGCGATCGCCTCAAGGATGGGCCCGTGGCGCGCGAAGGAAGCGATGGTCCTGTGCCGGCATTATAGTGCCGCTGAGCTGCTCGCGATCGGGATGGTGAACCGCGTCGTCAGCGCGGATCAACTGATGCCGGCCGCGCGCGACCTTGCCGCCCGACTGCTGAAAATGCCGGAGCGGGCGGCGCGTGCGACCAAGCATTTCGTCGACGGCGTATTCATCGGTCCGCGCCTGTACTGAAAGTCCGCTGACGATGCGCCCGGACGACCCGGGAACGGCTGGGTGCCTCCCGACGCGATCAGCGCGCGAGCTCTTCGAGCAGCGCATGCGCTTCCCGCAGATCGCGCGTGTCGAAACCTTCGCTGAACCATCCGTAGGTCTCGTTGAGCAGCGCGCGCGCCTGATCGCGACGGCCCCGATCGGCGAGCAGACGGGCGAGGCTGGTCGCGGCGCGCAGCTCCCACGATTTCGCGTTCTGGGCGCGCGCAATATCGACGGCCCGGCGGAAATTGCCTTCCGCTTGCGCGACCGCGGCCGCGTCGCGCGCGAGCATCAACTCGCCGGTGACGCGATAAAGTTCGGCTTCGATCATATGAAAGCCGGTCTGCTCGATTTCCGCCGGCGCGGCCGCGAGCAGCTTGAGGCCTTCCTCGGGCCGTCCCGCTGGCGCATAACTCTCTGCGAGCGTGACGTGATCGGCGTACGTCACGACGGTTCCGGTCGCTTGAGTGCTTCGAGCGCCCGGTGCATCTCGTCCAGACCTTCGTTGTGCCGGCCGAGCGCGCAAACCGCCCATCCGTGCCGAAGGTGAGCGTAGGCCAGGTGATACGAGAAGCCCTGCTCGGTGGCGAGCGCGACCAGCGCCTCCGAGAAATCGAGCGTCGCCCTCGCGTCGCGCAACTGGCAATGGAGGTGTCCGGCGCCGAGCAGCGCGTCCGCGTAGACCGATCGGGGGCTCTCGCGCGCCATCTCAACGGCCTGCCGGCACAAACGCAGAGCGCGTTCCGGATAGCCGATCTGCCAGCTGATGAACGACAGAATATTGAGTCCCCACGACCTCGGATCGATCGCCTGGCTGATCCCGGGAACCGCGGTTAGCGCGCCGAGTGAGAGCGCCGCTGCCTCCGATTCGCTCAGGAGGGTTTCGGCTGCGGCGAACTCTCCCTGATACATCAACACCTGGGCCAGGGCGCTTGCAGACGATGGCCCCAAACCGGGATTGCCGCTACGCCGCGCGATCACCACCAGCTCTTCGGCGACTTCGCGTGCCTGACGCAGTTGCATGCGGTCGCGATGGAACATCATCAAGCCGGTGCCGATCCAGAACTGATGGATGTCCTCGCCGACTTCATCACAGAGCTTCTTCGCGATCCCGAGCCCCATCTCCATCTCGGGGGAGGCGGCGCCGCTCACGAAAAACATCGACAGGCCGGCGGCCAAAATCAGCGCCAGCTCTTTCTTCGAGCGCTCGCGCGATTGGGGCAGGCCGGCGAGCAGGCTCTGGCCGCTGAACAGGTAGGCCGCGGCCTCGCGGTGGGCCGAGCGCCGGGCGGCGTGCTCGATCGCGCGCTCCAGATAATCGGCGGCTTTCCAGATGTCCCCGGCGCGCGTGCAATGATGCACCAGGTCGTTGAGATGATCGTCGAGCTGGCCGGCAAACACCGACTCGATTGCTTCGGCAGTGCGTTGATGCAGCGCCTTGCGCCGCTCGCCGAGCACCGAGTTGTAGGCGACATCCTGGGTGAGCGCGTGCTTGAAGGTGTACTCGGCCTCGGGCACGGCCGGCTGCTCGTAGATGAACTCTCCCACTTGCAGGCCGGAGAGCATCGCGCCCAGCTCGTCTTCGGGCGCCGCGGCGATTTTCCGGATCAGCCCGAGCGGCGACTCCTTCCCGATCACCGCCATGGTCTGCAGCAAATCCTTGTGGCGGGGCGGCAGCCGGTCGATGCGCGCCGAAAGGACGCCCTGCACGGTCGGCGGGACGCGCAGCGCTGCGGTGGATTTGGCGAGCTTTACGCCGCTGCCGTCGTGCACCAGCACGCCTTCTTCGAACATCGACTGGACCAGCTCTTCCATGAAGAAGGGATTGCCCTCGGTCCGGTCGATGATGAATTGCTTGAGCGCGGCGCGATCGGAGGCGCCGGCCGGTCCTTTCTCCGCGCCAGCCTGATCGCGCGGCTGGCGGTGGTCACGTGCGGCGGGCGGCTCGTCGAGCAGCGCGCTGAGCATCTCGTCGGCGCTGTCGCGGCCCAGCGGATTGAGCCGGAGCTGCGTGTAATTGCGCTTGTCGCCCCAATCGTGGCGATATTCCGGCCGATAGTTGAAGAGCAGGAGCAACCGCGCGTCGGCGATACTGTCGGTGAGCAGGTTCAGGAAGGTCTGGGTCTCGCTGTCGATCCAGTGCAGGTCTTCGAACACGACGATCAGCGGCTGATTGAGCGTCTCCCGCTGCAGGATGCCCCTGATCGCGGTGTGCGTGCGCTGCTGCCGGATTTGTGCGTCCATCCCGGCCAGCCGATCCTCGCCCTCGATGATCCCCAGTAAGCCGAACAGATAGGGGAGCGTTTCCTCGAGCGCGCGGTCGAGCATCAGCACTTTGCCCGCGACCTTCTCGCGCCGTTTGCGCGCGTCGTCGTCGAGGCTGAAATGGAAATAATTCCTGAGCAGGTCGATCAGCGGCAGGTAGGGCGACGCCTGTCCGTGCGAAACCGAGAACGCTTCGAGTATGAGGGCTCCGCCGTGCGCGATCGCCTTGAACTCGTGGAACAGGCGTGATTTGCCGACCCCCGCCTCGCCGACCGCGGCGACGATTTGGCCGTGGCCGGCCCGCGCCAGTTCGAGCGCCTGGCTCATAGCGTCCATCTCGGCCTGCCTGCCCACGAAGCGCGAAAGCCCGCGCCGTTGCGAGACCTGCAGGCGCCGGCGTAGAGCGCCGAGGCCGGTCACCTCGAAGACGTTGATTGGCTCGCTCACGCCCTTGACTCGGGTCGGGCCGAGCGGCTTGAAGGCGAAATAGCCCTCGCAGAGTTTGCGCGTGTAATCGGTCGCCGCGATTGAGCCGGTGGGCGCCAGCGCCTGCATCCGCGCCGCGAGGCTGATGGAATGGCCGATCGCGGTGTACTCGGCATGCGCCTCGCCGGTGCGGATCGAGCGCACCACCACCTCGCCGGTATTGACGCCGACGCGGGCCTCGATCGGCAGGTTGCCGGCCTCGCGCAGGCGCACGCAGTAACGGCGCATCTCCTCCTGGATGCGGAGTGCGGCGTGGAGCGCGCGCTGCGGATGGTCCTCGTGCGCGATTGGAGCACCGAATAGCGCAAAGATTCCGTCGCCGGTCGACTGCACGATATAGCCGTCGTAGTGATGGACCGAGTCGATCATCAGCGCGAGCGCCGGATCGATCAGGCGGCGCGCCTCCTCGGGATCGAGGTCCTCCATCAGCTCCATCGAACCTTTAATATCCGCGAACAACGGCGTGACGGTCTTGCGCTCGCCTTCGGGGACGCTGCTCGCTGGGGCGGCCGGCCGCTCGATCAGGCGTTCAGAAACGCCGCTCGCCAACCCCGGCCGCGAGGGGTTCGCGGTCGAGGGAGGGCTGGCGCTGGGCGACCCGGTCAGCGGGGCCGCGCATTGACCGCAGAATTTATGTTGCGGCGGATTGTCGAACCCGCAGGATCGGCACGGGCGCGACAGCGGCGCCGCGCACTCGCCGCAGAACCTTGTATCCGCGGCGTTCTCGAAGCCACATCGCGTGCACCGCATTGGTCCTAATTACCACGCCAGCCAAATTGACCACAGGGGCCTCCCTGACCGAGCTTGTTTTTACGGCACGCGCCATTAGAATCGTAGCGCCTGACCGCCAAGGGGGAAGAGGAACTCGAGCATGACGAAAACCAGTCCGAGATCTTTGCGAGTTGCCGCCGTTTTGGCGATCCTGTCGGCCGTCGGGATTGCGGGATGCGGCAATCCGACCCAGAAAACCGCCGAAGACTACCTGAACGACCTGAAGCTGCGCGGTTACTCGGCGATCTACGGGATGCTCTCGCATCAAGATCAGGTCGACCGGGCGATCGAGGATTTCCTGAAGGACATCCCGCTCGCGCCCGACGTCAGCAAGGACTGGTTCAAACCCGTGTTGCAGGAAACGCAGTTCGAGTCGGCGACGCGAAGATGGAGGGCGACAGCAAGGCGGTGGTGCCGGTGAAAGTGACGATGCCCGACCTCGCGCTGTGGGAACGAACCATCGATGCCGCGATCGGCAACAGCGGTCCCGCCGACGCGGAGGCGCAGAAGTCGCTGCAGGATCAGAAGTATCCCAAGATCAGCTACGATGACGCGCTGGTGTTGGTCAAAGAGGGCGGCGACTGGCGGGTGTTCGTTGACTATCCGTCGCGCGACAAAATCAAAACGATGCACAAGGACGCGGTCGACCTTTACCACAAGCACGACTACGACAAGGCGATCGCTGCCTATCAGGACCTGCTCGCCGCCTGCGACAAGGATGAGGCAACCGGTATCGCGGGGCTCAAGTTCCTCTACGGCAACGAATTGAAGGATGTCCAGAACGCCAAGGCGCAGATTCCCGAGGCGCTAGCCTATGTACCCAAGCTGGCATTGGCCGACGTTGACCTGAAGATGGGCGCGTCGAGGGTGCCGGGCATTTTCGGCAAGATCAGCAACACCGGCGACAAGGCGATCGACGAAGTCCAGATGACGGTCACCTACTACATGGGCAAGGGCAAAAGGAAAAAGGCCGTTTACACGGAAGACCATCCTGCCATCGTAACGCCGCTGGAGTTCACCAATTTTTCGCGTACCGTGCTGCCCTTTGTGCCGGGTGAAACCCGCGACTTCGGCTTCCGGCTGACTGCGCCGCCGGATATCCAGCAAAAGGCGACGCCCGATCTGACCGTGACCTCGATCGTGTTCACGCAATCGCAGGCGCCGCTGCCGCAACCTCCTGCGCCGTCGCCCTCGGCGGCCGCGTCACCGGCCGCAGGTGGTCCGGCCCCGGCTGCGCCGCCCGCCGCCGGTGGTGCGGCTCCGCCGCCGATGCCGCCACCACCACCGCCAATGCCGCCGCCACCACCGCCGATGCCGAAGCAGTGAAGCTCGCTCTGAGCGGGGAGAGTGGATTCTGACGTGGCGACACGCCGCGCGGTAGTTTAGAAGCGGCACTTGCGATCCAGGCTCACCGTCGCGATTCCCACTCACAATCGCGCTGCCACGCTGCGCGAGACGCTGCTGAGCATCGCCGCGCTCGACCTCGGTTCCGAGATCGACGCCGACTGCGTGGTGGTCGATAATCACTCCACCGACGACACGCCCGCGGTGGTCGACGCGATCGCGAGGCAGGTTGCGCTTCCGATTCGGCGCGTATTCGAGCCCCGCCTGGGATCAAGCTTCGCGCGTAATCGCGGCGTCGATGAGGCGCGCGGCGATTTCGTGTTCTTTATCGACGATGACGCGATCGCAGACCGCGACTGGGCGCGCGAATTGCTCGCCGCGATTGCGCAGCGGAACCTGGACGTGGCGTGCGGCGCGGTGCTGCCCCGCTGGCCGTATCCGCCCCCGCGATGGCTCGGCCCGCGGCTCTACGTCAAGCTCGCGGTCCATGTCGAGGCGGCGCTCGCTGCATCGGATCGCGCGATGGAAAGGCTGGACAACTACTTCAGCGCCAACGTCGGCTTTCGCCGCGACGCCTTCGAGCGTTTCGGCCGTTTTCGCGAAGACCTGGGCGTGCAGGGCGGAAATCCGATGTCGGGCGAGGACACCGAACTGTTCGCGCGTATCATCGCCCGCGGCGGCGCGGTCGGATTCGCGCCGCGGGCGCGCGTCCATCATGTGATCGGTCCCGAACGGATGACGCGCGCCTATCTGCGGCGCAAGAGCTTCGCGTTTGGTGTCGGCAGCGCGTATGCCGGTGGCCGCTCGCATAACCATCTGGACAAGCTCGCGCGCAACGCGTGGCGGATGGTCCTCGCGGCGGCGCGCGGCGACGCCGAAGGCGTCGTCTACCACCAATTGGAGTGCCTGAACTTTTTCGGCTACTGGCGCGGCCGAATGAAGCGGAATCCTTAGCGGTCGGGCGTGCCGAACCGCGTCTGAATCAGGCGTTGAACTACGGCGAAGATCATGGCGGTTGAGACGCCGAACATGAGCATCCCGTCCGATGCTTCAATTGGTCCCAACAATCTCCATCGCGCCGACAGGACTACGGCACTGTCTCCCAGGGTCGTGTAGTTGGTTGCCGAATGATAAAACGCCGTCGCGAAGTCGGAAAACTCGCCAACGAGACTGAACGCCAGCGCCCACAGCGCGATCTCGATAAGATGGCCGGCGAGCGCCAACAGCGTCGCCCCGGTTACAAGCATCAAGTCCGTCGAGAAGCGGACGCCGGCGCGGCCCCGCTGTAGATCGCGGCGAACTGCCATGATGATCGTTCCCAGAATGAGCCCATGAACGATGATGGTGCAGAAGGTAATTCCCACGCCGACGAGCAGAGGACTCAATATCGATACTTGAGTCGAAGGTGTCACCGGCCGGGCGAGCCTGCGCGCTTCAGATCTGCTGCTTGGTGCCGCGCCAGTCGGCCAGAAAGCGTTCGAGCCCGAGGTCGGTCAGCGGATGATGCAGGATCTGCTTCAGCACCGGGAACGGAATCGTTGCGACGTGCGCGCCCGCTTCCGCGGCGCGCTCCAGATGGGTCAGCGAGCGCACCGAGGCGACCAACACCTGCGCGGGATAATCGTAGTTCTTCACGATCCGCATCATCCGCTCGGCAACCATGAATCCGTCCTCGCCGATATCATCCAGCCGTCCGACGAAGGGTGACAAATAGGTCGCGCCGCATTTGGCCGCGGCGAGCCCTGAAACGGCGTGAAGATCAGGGTCACGTTAACTTTGATCCCGCGCCTCGACAGCGCCCGCGTCGCTTTCAGTCCTTCCACGTCAGCGGGCATTTGACGACGATGTTCGGATGGAGGCGGGCGAGCTTTTCGCCTTCTTCGACCATCGCGGCGGCCTCGGTGGCGATCACTTCGGCGCTTACCGGTCCGTCCATGAGGTTGCAGATCTCGCGCAGAACTTCGGCGTACGGCCGGCCCGCTTTGGCGATCAGGCTGGGGTTGGTGGTGACCCCGTCGACCAGGCCCCAGCTCGTGGCTTCCTTGATCTCTACGTCGGCCATCGATAAAGAACTTCATCGCGATACAACCTCCCGGCTTGCCGGCCGCGGCTTAAGCAAATCGGCGCGCATCAACACAACTCTCTAGGGGGATTTCAGCCCGGCCAGCAGCTCCGAGATCGAAGCATTGAGCGTCGGATGCATCAGGGCCGGGGCCAGTTCGCTCATCGGCACCAGCACGAAGCGCCGTTCCTGGAGCCGCGGATGGGGCACCTGAAGCTTGCGCGTGTCGATCACTTCCTTGTCGAAGAACAGCAGATCGAGATCGATGATCCGCGGCTGGTAGCGGCCGCGCGCCGACGGCTTGCGGCCCTGCACGCGCTTGCGACCCATCACGCGTTCGATTGCCAGCAGTTGCGCATCAGAACTTCGGAGGAACTCGGTTTCGACCTCGACCGCGCCGTTGAGAAACGCGACCAGTGACGATCGCCCGACCGGCTCGGTCTCGTAAATCGACGATTGGCGGACCACTCGGGTCTCCGGCAGCTCTGCTATCCGCTGCAATTGCCTCCCGATAATTCGCGGCCGATCGCCCAGATTGGTTCCGATTCCGATGAAAGCCCTATGGGGCATCCCCGCCGGTTACAGCCGAAGCGCCTTTATTCTGTCCGCTGCCTCTTTTAGCCGTTCGCTCGCGACGGTCATCGAAAAGCGAACGTAACCCTCACCACCCTTGCCGAATCCGGAGCCCGGCGTGGTCAGCCACGCCCGCTTCCTTCAACACACGCTCGGTGAATGACACCGAGGTGTAGCCCTTGGGAACTTCCGCCCAGAGATAGAAGGTGGCCGGGGCGATTCGCAGGCAGCCCGAGCTTGCGCAGTGCGGCACCATCAGGTCGCGCCGCTCCCGGTAGATCGCGCAGTATTCCCGCAGCTTCTCGTCGCCGCCTTCCAGCGCGGTGATCGCCGCTTCCTGGACCGCCTGGAAGACGCCCGAATCGACGTTGGTCTTCACCTTGCCCAGCGCGCCGACCAGCGGTCGCATTGCCGACCACGAAGCCGACCCGCCATCCGGTCATCGAGTAGGTCTTGGACAGCGAATGGAACTCGACCGCGCATTCGCGCTCGCCCGGGACTTCCAACACGCTCGGCGCCCGATAGCCGTCGTATGCGATCTCCGAGTAGGCCAGGTCATGGGCCAGGATAATCGAATTCTTCAGGCAGAACTGCACCGCGCGTTTGAAGAAGGCCAAGTCGGCAGTGGCCGCGGTTGGATTGTTAGGGTAGTTGAGCCACAGCAACTTGGCGCGCCGCGCGACTCGGCCGGAATCGAGGCGAGATCAGGCAGAAATCCATTCTGTTTGCGCAGCGGCAGAAAGTACGGCTCGCCGCCGTTGAAGACGCATCCCGAGAAATAAACCGGATAGCCCGGGTCGGGGATCAGCACGATATCGCCCGGATCGACCACCGCAGTTGCAAAATTCGCGATGCCCTCCTTCGATCCGATCAGCGCGCAAACCTCGCGCTTGGGGTCAAGAGAGACGCTGAAACGGCGCTTGTACCAGTCGGCGGCGGCAGCTCTATAGCGCTCTATGCCCTCATAGTCACTGTAGCGATGGTTACGCGGGTCACCTGAGGCTTTCCTCAGACTCTCCACTATATGTGGTGGTGTCGGCAGGTCAGGATCGCCGATCCCCAAGCTGATGACATCGACGCCCTTCTCCTGGACTTCTTTCTTCAGGCGGTCGAGTTCAGCAAATAGGTACGGCGGTAGAAGACCCAGACGGGAAGCGGGCTTTACCTGCACCGGTACTGTAAAACTCCCGCCCTTGTAATTAACACACTTTAATGGCGTCCGAAACGGCCCCGGCCGGGATTTTTCCCCACTTCCCTGATTCGTATCCCCAGCCTTACAGCCCGAGCACGTCGCGCATCGTATAGAGCCCCGGCTTTTTCGACTCGAGCCAGGCCGCGGCGCGAAGCGCGCCCCGCGCCAGCGATTCCCGGCTCTGACTGCGATGGGTCAGTTCGAGACGCTCGCCTTGCCCACCGAAGATCACCGTATGGTCGCCAACCGCGTCACCCGCCCGCAGAGCGATCACGGCGATCTGATCGGCCGGTCGCACGCCGGTAATTCCTTCGCGCCCGAAGATCGCGTCACGCGCGAAATCCTGGCCGCGTGCCGCCGCGATCGTCCGGCCCAGCGCGAGCGCCGTGCCGCTGGGCGCATCGACCTTCGTGCGATGGTGGATCTCAATCACTTCGGCATCGAAGTCCTTGAGGATCGCTGCGACCTCGCCGACGATCTTGGTCAGCACGTTGACGCCGATGCTCATGTTGGGAGCAATTATCGTGCGGGTGCGCGGCGCGAGCTGGCGCGCCCGATCTTCCATCGCAGGCGTAAAGCCGGTCGCGCCGATTACGATCGCAGCGCCCTTGTCGGCGGCGACTTCGAGGTGTTCAAGCGCCGCGGCCGCGGTGGTGAAATCGACGGTGACGGTATCGGGACGGGCGCAGGCTGCGTAATTGTCGCCGATCGTAACTCCGAGCCGGCTCACGCCCGCAACTTCGCCTGCGTCGCGGCCGATCGCGGGTGTTCCGCACGCTTCGATCGCGCCGGCCAGCTTATGGCTCCCGTCGGCCGCGATCCGCGCGATGATCATACGGCCCATCCGGCCTGCGGCGCCGGCTACGATCAGGTTCGCCATCGCGGGTTCAGAGCGCGCGCGACGCCGGCGAGACTACGCGCTCGCGGCGGGGGCGGCGTCCGCGGGCGCCGCGGCGGGCGGAGCTGCCTCGGGTGCAGCCTTCTTGCCGTGCGCAGCGCTGTAATGCTCTTCGCACAGGCTGCCGCGAAAGCGATGCTTGCGGCATTTCTCGAAGGTGCAGGTCTTGTAGCGCGCCTTGGGCATCTCGCCCGCCTTCCAGAGCCGGTAATGCTTGCGGCAGTAGTGCTTGGCGAATGCCGCGCGAGGGCAATCCTTGGCTGTGCAGTTTCCTTTGTCGGCCATCGGTTCCTTTCCAGAAGCCGTCAATCAGCGTTCGACGAGCGACGCCGCGCGGCAAACGACGACGATAGCGTGTGCCGTGCGCTCTTCATAGAGGCGCAAGTCGGGTGCAGAATTGATGAGACCGGGCTCTGCGAGCAGGAGGGGACCATGCGGGCTACACAACTGGCGGCGGCAGCAGCGATCGGATTCATCCTTACGGCCGGTCAGGACGGCCCGGCTTATGCGCAGGTCAAGCCCGGCGATGTGATCTCCAAAGACAGCGCGAGCAAGGTCCAGAATCTGCTCAGCCCGGGCAACCTGATGCTCGTGCAGCAGGGGATGGAGCTCATCATCGTGCCGACTGACAAGCTCGAATGGCCGCCGCCCTACACGGCCGCGACGGAGAAGTATCAATCGCAGGTGAAGCTCGCTCCCGACGGCACGATCCAGAACTACGTCGCCGGCGAGCCGTTCCCGCTGCTCGATCCAAACGACCCGCAGGTCGCGACCAGAATTATGTGGAACTTCAGTTTCCGGCCGCTCTACAGCGATGACGCCGATCTGCGCTTCCCCGAAATCGCGACCTTCAACCAGACCTCGAACGGCGAGCCGGTAGGCTTCTTTACCGTCGGCCATTTCGCCTTCTACAACAATCTCGGCCGTATCGAGATCGCGCCGGTCCCGACCGATCCCGATGGCGCGCGGAGCGGAATCCGCTACCGCTTCGGCTTCTATCCGTTTCTTGAGCCGGCGTCGCTGCGGGGCTTCGGGATGGTGCGTTATCGCCACGTCGATCCGAAGGTCGACGACAACACCTGGGTCTACAATCCCTCCTCGCGGCGGGTCCGGCGCGAATCGGTCGACGTGCTGACGGACGCGATCGGGATGTTACCCGGGTTTTCCGGTGGAAGCGGCGGCGCGGGCGGCGGAGTCGGGTCCGGCGGCGGCGCGACCCCGCTGGCTTCGACGCTGGACCCGGACTCGTTCTTCGGATTCTCGGCCAAGGTCGAGGACTACACCTACAAATTCCTCGGCGACCGCAACATGCTCGCCTGCGTGCATGCCGAGTACTCGCCGGAGCGCGCCTGCACCGCCGACGGCGGCAGGACCATCTGCCCCGAGCATTGGGAGATGCGCCATCTGTACGCGATCGAGGCCGACGCGAAGCCCGGCAACAATTTCTCGATCCCCAAACGCATCCTCTACATCGACTCCGAAGGCTGGTTCATCACGGCTTCCGACCAGTACGATCGGGCGGGCCAGCTCTGGAAAACGATCGTCGCGTTCAATACCTATCGCGATCGTCCGGTGCCGGACGCCAGAGTGGCTATTTATCCCTACAAACGGATCTTCCAGCTGGGCCTGGTCGATGAGGACCTGACCACCCGCGCCAGCTCGGTCGCCTACATGCCCGGTCCGACCGCGCCCGATCGCGAGTGCTGGTATATCGACATGGGGGTGGTGAACAACGCTTTCTTCGTGCCGCAAGCGATGGTCAACGCCGGGCATTAGGCGGGAAATTTTTCTGCACGGCGTTTTCGAGCATCAGGCGGCAGCTCGAGCATCGCGCCCGCAGCCGCGGCGCCTCACTCAACCTGTTGCAGGAATTCCAGGCGGTTGCCGAACGGATCGCGCGCGAAGAAACGGTTCTGGCCGGGGAGCGGATTGCCTTCCTTCACTTCGACGCCCGCCGCCTTCAGACGCGCGCCGAGCGCGTCGAGATTAGCCACCAGAAAGCCCGCATGCCGCCGCGACGCGCGATTGGCGCCCGCGGCGCCGGCCTCCGCGCTCAGATGAACCTGTTGCGCGCCGCAGTGATACCACGCGCCCATCGGCGACTCAGCGTGAGTCACGCGCGCCAGCGGCTCGAGCCCCAGCAGTCCGCCGTAGAAGGCTTCGGCCCGCGCCAGCGCTTCGGCGCCCTCGTCTATCGTAAGATTGATGTGATCGACGCCGGCCAGAAACCCCATCGCATTCCGTCCTCTGGCTCAATCCTACTCCGCGTGCATCATCAGTCCAGTTGCGCCCGCACGACGGTTCCCCGCCGGGCAGTGCGCGCCCTCGCCGCGCGGCGCGATCTTCTGCTATGACCGAACTTTCGGAGTGTGAGCTTTGGAGGGAACCGGGAATGAGCAAGATCAGGGCAGCGGTGTTCCACGGCGCCAAACAGCCGCTCGCGATCGAGCAGGTCGACATCGATCGGCCGCGCGAGCGCGAGGTGCTGGTGCGCACGGTGGCTGCGGGCGTATGCCACAGCGACCTGCACTTCGTCGACGGGCTCTATCCACTCAACGGCCCGGCGGTGCTCGGGCATGAGTCGGCCGGGATCGTCGAAGAAGTCGGCGAGCGCGTTACCTACGTCAAGCCGGGCGATCACGTCATCGGATGCCTGTCGGTGTTCTGCGGACATTGCGATCAGTGCCTGTCGGGTCATCCCAACCGCTGCTCGAACCGGGCCGAGCTGCAACGCCCGGCCGGCGACCAGCCGCGGATCTCGCAAAACGGAACACCGGTCCTCCAGTTCGCCGATATCGCGGGCTACGCCGAAAAGATGCTGCTGCACGAAAATGCCATTGTGAAAATCACCAAGGAGATGCCGCTGGACCGGGCCGCGATGATCGGATGCGGCGTCACGACCGGCGTGGGCGCGGCGCTCAATACCGCACGGGTCGAGCCGGGCTCGACGGTTGCCGTGTTCGGCGCCGGCGGGGTCGGCCTCGCGGCGATTCAGGGGGCGCGGATCGCGGGCGCGCGCAGAATCATCGCGGTGGACGTGTTCGAGAACAAGCTCGCGACTGCCAGACGCCTCGGCGCGACCGATACGGTCGACGCGTCTTCGGGCGATCCGGTCAAGGCGATCCGGGAACTGACCGGCGGCGCGGGCGTGGACTACTCCTTCGAAGCGATCGGACTCAAGTCCGCCGCCGAGCAGGCCTTCTATTGCCTGGCGGTTGGCGGCACCGCGACGATTATCGGCATGATCCCGGCCGGACAGAAGATCGAGCTCGAGGGGCGTTACTTCTTCTTCACCGAGCGCAAGATCCAGGGCAGCACCATGGGCTCGAACCGTTTCCGGATCGACATGCCGCGCTACATCGACTTCTACATGCAGGGCCGGTTGAATCTCGACGACATGATGAGCAAGACGGCGAAGCTCGACGACGTGAACGAAGCCTTCCGCGCGATGAAGGCCGGCGAAGTCGCCCGCACCGTGCTCACGTTCGGATAGGCTGCGCGCACGCGCGCCCGGTCCCCGACGATTACTCGCCGCCGACCAAATCGCTCAGGCGGCCGAGTTGCTCGTCGAGAGTCAGCGCGCCTTCGAGTCGGACCCATCGGCAGGGCAGGGCGGCCATCCACTGCTCGTGACGCCGCAGGCTGCGGATGCTCTCGTCGGCGCTATCGTAAGCCGCGGCCCATTGGATGAAAGTCTCGTACGTTTCGTGCATGCGGCCGCCGGGCGCGATCGCGTCTGCGCCATAACGTTCGAGTTCGCGCTGCTTCAACCGAGCCATCCGCAGGTCCGGCGGCACGAATATGAAAATCACGAGCTGGAAGCGCGGGATGAAAACGTCGCCCCATCCGCACAGCGAGCCGGCCAGAACCCATCGCGGATGAGCGTCGAGCGCCTCGCCGAGCATCCGGCGGCGTTCGTTCACGTCGCGGACCTGTTGGAAGGGCGGATCGGAAGGCGCCCAGAAATAGTTATCCACGTCGATATGCGAGTGGCCGTACCGCGCGGCGATCGCGGCGCCGAGCGTCGAGGTTCCTGAGCCCGAGGCGCCCAGAATATGGATGCGATCGGCGTGCACGCGACGGACTGGATGGCCGGGCCTCAACGAGACCGCGCGTTCGGAGTCACGAGAAAGCAGATTCGAAGGTCTTCCGATCGATATAGGTTCGACCGCGCACGACGATCAAGCCGTTGGCGGCGTTCAGGCGGCCGGTCCTTATCCACTGTTCGATCGCGCGGCGCGGAATCCCGTAGTGGAGCGAAAAGTCTGTCATCGAGAGTACGGCGCGTACCCCCCGGCGGCGCGAGTCATTCGGCATCTGCCGAAATACTCGCTCCCTCCGTTCCCCGCCTTTGCGACCGGTTCCCACCGGCCTTAACTCTCCCCTTTACTTGGTATCCTGAGTCAGCTTCTCAATCGGCACGCCGGAGACTCCTGCAGCTTCACCACGGTTTCGTACGCGATTCGTCGCATGCTGCCACGATCGATCCACTTGTAGACGGTCCACCGGCTGACCCCCATCTTTCTCGATACCGCCTGCACGCCGCCCGCCATCTCGACCGCGACCGCGACCCAATTTATTCCGGTTTCGGTGCGTTTCACGGGCGTGGAAGTTAGCTCATATGCTCCCGTTCTTCAACCGTTGCACGCGTTCGTCGCCGCCCCAATGTAGCGGCGTCCGACCAGCTTGTCAAATCGAGTCAACTGACCGCTGTTAAAGAGAAGGTCTGTATATTCAGCTATCGGAACACAGGACCAAACATAAGATAAGAAGATTGGTCTGGACTCAGTGACCGCAGTTTTTCCGATCGGGCCCGCCGTGGAGTCGAGTAGACAGGCCGGAAAATTTTCGCGCCAGCACCGAAATCCGCACTGGGTGCGCAAATCCGGTGATTCTCGCGGTCCCGCTCAAAGACCCGGCCGCGACCGCCCAGTCGCAGGAGACCAAATCAGGAACGGAATCACGCGGAATCAGGAGTGATGCGCGTGAGCTGAGCGGGCCGCGCTTCAGACTCCTGTTGGTCGGAACCCGCGCCATTGGCAGGAGCGCCGGTCGCCTGCCGGATCGCGCTCAGGAGCGTGGCCTTTTTCAGCGGCTTGCTCAGATGGGCGTTACAGCCGGCCGCGAGGCAGTTGCGGACGTCCGCTTCCAGCGCCGAGGCGGTAAGCGCGACTATCGGCGTCGGCGGCCGTGACTGTTCGCGCTCCCAATTCCGGATCTTGCCGACCGCGGTGTAGCCATCCATCACCGGCATCTGGATGTCCATCAACACCAGGTCGTAGTTTCCGCTCACGAACTTCTCGAGCGCGACTTCGCCGTCCGGCGCGGTCTCGAGCCGATAGGGCAGACGCTTCAGATATTGCTTGATCAGCAGGCGATTGTCGGCGGAGTCTTCCGCGAGCAGGATGCTCAGCGGACGCTCGGCGGTCGGTGGCTCCGCCGGTTGGGGCGGTTCGTCCGGCCTGGGCCTGGGCGCGTCAGCGGAACCCATCGCGACGGCGATCGCGCGGTAGAGTTCTGCGCTGGTTACCGGCTTGACCAGATAGGTCTTGAGCCCGAGTTGCCGGATTCGCCGGAGTTTGTGGTGCAGATCGTCGGAAGTCAGCATCAGAATGATCGGGTCAGGGCCCGGGGCCTGATTTCTCAAGCGCTGCGCTACCTCGAAGCCGTCCATCCGCGGCATCCGGCAATCGAGGAGCACGAGCTGGTAAGGTTGCCCGGCGATTCCGGCGCGTCGCGATTCGCGGAGCGCGCTTTCGCCGCTGTCGGCTTCCGCCACCGACGCGCCCCGTCGCGCGAGCATCTCCTTGACGATCAGGCGGTTGGTGGCGTTGTCGTCCACGACCAGCGCGCGCACGCCTTCCAGTTTGAGTGCCGGGGCGATTTCCGGCTGCGACTGCACGGGCTGCACGCCGAAGCGCGCAGTGAAGACGAAAGTGCTGCCCGTCCCGGGCTGACTCTCGGCCCAGAGCCGCCCGCCCATCAGTTCCACCAGCCGCTTGCCGATCGCAAGGCCGAGTCCGCTGCCGCCGTATTTTCGGCTGGTCGATGAATCGGCCTGGGTGAAACTGTCGAAGATCTTTTCCAGGTTCTGCGGCGGAATTCCGATTCCGGTATCACGCACGCTGAAACGCAGCGCTCCCGGCGCTGGGCTTTCAGGGTCGCTCTCCACGCTGAGCGCGACTTCGCCGTGCTCCGTGAACTTGATCGCGTTGCCGACCAGATTGATCAGCACCTGCCGCAGCCGGAGCTGGTCGCCGACCAGCCGCAGCGGGACCTTCGGCAGGATTCGCACTGCCAGCTCGAGGCCCTTCTCGTGCGCGCGCAGTCGCAGCGTTTCAGCCATGCCCTGCAGCAGCTCGTCGAGCTGGAACTCGCTCTCGTCGAGATGCAGTCTTCCGCTTTCGACTTTCGCCAGGTCCAGGATGTCGTTGATGAGATGCAGGAGCGCGTTGCCGTTGCTGCTCATGATGTCGAGGTATTGGCGCTGCTCCTTGCCCAATCTCGTCTCGCCCAGCACGTCGGCCATCCCGAGGATGGCGTTCATCGGGGTCCGGATCTCGTGCGACATGCTGGAGAGGAATTCAGACTTGGCGCGGGAAGCGGCCAGCGCCTCCTCGCGCGCCTCGATCAGCTTGTGCTCGGTCTGCTTGAGCCGGCTGACATCACTGGTGACGGTGATTACGCACGGCTCGTCCTCGATCGTCACGACCGAGCCCGAAATGATGCACGGCAGGAGGCTGCCGTCCTTGAGGCGGAAGTCGGCCTCGAAGTTGCTCACCACGCCGTTGGCCCGGAGCTGAGCGGAGAACCGTTCGCGCTGCTCGTCATGGGCCCAGATCCGCAGCGCGCGATTGTTGCTGCCAAGCGCCTCTTCGCGCTTATAGCCGCCGTCGCGGCTGAGCAGAGTGTCCTTGCTGATATCGATATAGCGGCCGTTGATCAGGCTGTTGATGCAGATCGTATCCTGGCTGGCCTCGAACACCCTGCGCAGCTTGGTTTCGCTCTGTGCGAGCTGTTTGTGAATATGTTCGAGCTGGGCGATATTCGTCTCGCGCTGTGCGCCTTCTTCTTCGAGCTTCTCGACCACCTGCGCGACCCGACGCCGATTGCGCGTGTTGAGGGCTACGGCGATTGAACCGATCGCCGCCGAGGTCAGGACCGTCAGCCATCCGACTATCACCGCCGGGTCTCCGCGCATCCCGGCCACTGGCGCATACGAAGCGAGCGCCACCACGTTGAAGATCAGTTGCCAAACAGGCTCCCACGGCAGAAACGCGCCGGTCCCGGTGAGAAACAGCGTCAACTCATAAGTGAGAATCTCGCGCTCGTGAGCGACCGCCGCAATCAACGCGGCGCCGATTACGACCGCGCAAGCGACGGCCATCGCGACGCGCCGCCAATGTCGCTGGATGAAGCGCGAGTAGGTGGCGAGAAAGCCCAGGCATCCGCTGGCCACGTTGAACAGATGAAGCGCGAGCAGTTCACGGGTGAAGTTGGGGCCGAGCAGCCAGGCGTGCGCGACGAGAAACAGCGTCTGAAAACCGACGATCAACCCGGTGCAGGCGCGTAGAAACTGAAGCGTGACCTCGTTGGCCGGCGGACCAGCCAGAGGCTCGTCAATCCGCCGCGAACCTTGCGGCTTCTCGATCACGCGCTCGTTGTTCCTGTCCACCCTTAATCGAACCCCTTGCGCGCTGCGGCCGGGTTCGACAGGGCCCCCTTGGTCGCGGTTGCGCGCGCCGCACGTTGCAGATCCACGACAGCAAGCATCGTGCCTCTGCCGATGCACACGTCGAGAGTGATGTAAGAACGCTATGCATGTCGGTCGCAGACGGTGCGAAGTGCACCGCTGCAACATCGAGGGTGGCAGATGCTACGAGCACCGCGGCGATCGCCGCGATCAAAGCGGCCCGCTACCCGCGGGCGTGCGTCCCTAAATCGCCTGCGCGCTGGCCGCGTGGCGCACCGGATGCTCCGCCGGGAGCGTGCAGAAGCCGTCGCTGGGAATTTCGAGCGCGCGGTTGAAGCGCGAGCGCAGATTCTCCAGCGCGACCATCGCAGTCAATTCGACGATCGGCACCGGTTCCAGGTAGCGCTTCAGCTCCTCGAACACCGCGTCGGGCACGTTGACCGGCGTCTGGCACATCTCCTCGACATAGCGCAGCGCGGCGCGCTCGGCGGGTGTGAAGAGCGGGCTGCGGGCGAAGTTGCCCAAGTCTGCGATCTTCTCGTCGCTGATTCCTTCCTTGAGGCTGATCGACGAGATGATATCGACGCAGAACGGACATCCGACGATCTGGGCGGTGCGCAGATTCGCCAGCCGCTTGATTTTCGGATCGAGCCCCTTCGAGACTTCCTCGATCCCGCGCATCGCGAACACCATCCCGAGCGAAGCGGCCGGCAGATGCGCCCAGACCTTGGCCGGCGTCATCAACTTTCCGTAGCGCCGCCGCACCATAAAATAGGCTGCCCGGATTAGCCAGCCCGCCTGCTTCGGCTCCACTCCTTCGATTCGCATGGTCCTACCTCGGCTGCGTTGACGGCGCCGGCGTGCGCTCGATCGCGCGCGGCGCGGGTTTGAAGATCAGCGCTGCCGCGATCGTCGAGAGCAGCAGCGCGGGAATGTAGATGCCTGTGATCTCGGTCGCGATATGCGCGTAAGAGAGCAGTCCGGCTTCGTGCGAGTAGAGATGCAGCAGCGCGTGCAGCACGGTGGCGCCGGCGGCGATCGCGATCGCCGCGACGTGTCGCTCGGCCTTGCGGGCAGCGACCAGCAGCGCGATTCCGATCGGGATGAAGAACGTGCCGCTGTCGGCCACCAGATGGGCGTTGAAGGGGCCGGTCTCGGGCACGCCCGGCACCAGCGTGAAGAACCACAGTGACGGCGTGAACAGCATCGCGAGGCCGTTGAGCGCGTAGGTCGCGCCGAACCAGTACAGCAGCGCGGTGATCCATATTGGTTGGCGCGGATTCATGCTTGCTCGCTCCGCACGCGCGCCTGAGTTCGGATCGCGAACGGCCGCACATGCGTCGCGATCACGATCACGAACGCCCACAAGGCGCCAAGCTCCGAGCCCACCAACATCAAGCGCGCGCCTTTCGCGCCCGCGAACCACAGGATCGCGCCCACGGGTATCGCGACGAGCGCGTACTCGGCGAGCGCCACGTAGATCGTCACGGTGATACTCGTCATCCGCATTTTGAGCGTCCAGGCCATCGGTATGTTCCTCGTCACTCGCCCGGCAGGCTGCTGCAGAGCGGGAATATCGATTCCACCTCGACGGGTCCGTTCACCCGCGCCTGGCACGCGAGCCGCGTCTGCGCGCCGAACGCGAGATGGCCGCGTAGCGACAGCCGCTCCTTGAGAGTTACCGGCGAAAGGTTCTCCTGGCCGGCCTCGACTGTTACCCGGCACGTGCTGCAAAGCTTGCGCGCGCCGCACAGATGCATCAGGCGCACCCGGTTTTTGATCGCGGCGCCCAGCAGCGTTCCGCCCGCGCGCGCCTCGAGCGCGGCGCCGTTGATCCGGATCGGCACGCGCTCGGGATGCGCCGCGACGCTGCCCAGCCGTGCGGCGAAACAGGCCGCGAGCGATTGCGCACCGGGCCTCACGGTCGCCGCGGGCGTGGCGGCCGCCGCGGCGCGCAGCGCCGCGCTCAGTTGCTCTTCCGGGGCGACCTGGTCGTCGTGCGATCGTTCATCCGTCATGGCGTTACTCCCAATCTTTTGCCGAGTGCGCGACGGGCGCGCGCCAGTCGCGACTCGATCGCGTGCTCGCTCAGCCCGAGGATCCTCGCGATTTCGGCGACGCTCAGCTCCTCGACGTACTTCAGGAGCAGGATCTCGCGATGTTCGCTGCTGAGCGCGGCGAGTGCCGCGGCCGCGTCGGCGGAATCCGGGTTCTGCGAATCGAGCTGCGGATCAGCGGCTGCGGCAGACGCGGCGCCGAGCCGCGCGCGGCGCGCGTCGCTGCGCACGAACGACGCGACTTTGCGGCGTGCGATTGCGCAGGCGAAGGTTGCCAGCGAGCAATCGCCGCGGAAGTAGGGCAGGGCTTCGGCCAGCGCCATGAAGGTCTCCTGCAACAGGTCTTCGGCGTCCGCGCGTGAGGCTCCGTCCAGCGCGTGGAAAATAAACCGGTACACACGCGCCGCGTAGCGGTCGTAAAACTGCTGCGCCGCCGCCTGTTCGCCGCGCCGGAGCCCGGCGAGCAGCGCTTGCTCGGTGAGCGGTTCATCGGTCGCGGCGGGCACGGATGCGATACGCTCCGCCTTCAGCATCTGATCGTTAGTCGCCGGCCAACCCTCAAATCCGTCGCGCGCCCCAGGCCTGCATCGCTCCACGTCGATCTTTGGCTCCGGCTAGCCTACCGCGGGATTTCCTGCCCGTCACGTCGCGAACCGGTCGTGGGCGGGTTTGACAGCACGGGCCGGCACGGAGGCCGGCCCCTACCCAATGTAGGAGCTTCATTCAGGGTAGTGGCCGGCGTCCCTGCCGGCCATCCGACTCCGAAGCGTCCACCAGGCGCAAACCATAACCCTTGAGCGGGCTTTCCGAAGCGGAATAAACTAAAAGTTTGGTAGTAGAGACCTGATGTCGAGATGCTGATCAGAAAGCGCGCGCTCGAGCGTATTGCGAAAGAACGGCTGCTCTTCGAGCGCCAGCCGCGCGGCGACATCCCGGTCTGCCTCGTCTATCCCAATATCTATCGGCTCGGGATGGCGAATCTCGGCTTCCAGTCGGTCTACCAGATCTTCGATCGCGATTCGCGAGTTTCGGTCGATCGGGCCTTCCTGCCCGATCCGGACGAGCGCGAGTTGATCCGCGCGCGGCGCGAACGGATGCTCTCCTTCGAGCAGGGCCGTCCGCTCTCCGACTTCGACATTCTAGCGTTCTCGATTTCGTTCGAGACCGATTACCTGAACCTCATCACCATGCTCGACATGGCGGGTATTCCGATCCGCCGCGCCGATCGCCGCGGCCGCAACTATCCGCTGATAATCGCCGGCGGCTCGGCCGTGTTCCTCAATCCCGAGCCGATCGCCGACTTCGTCGACCTGTTCCTGATCGGCGAGGGCGAGGAAATGATCCCGGAGTTTCTGGTCCGCTATCGCGAGGCGCGCACGCTCGGCGTGACCGAAACGGAACGGCTCACGTATCTCGCCTCGGTCGACGGCGCCTACGTCCCCGAGCATTTCGCTCCGGTCTACGACCATTCGGGCACGCTGGCCGCGCTCAATTACACCGGGCCGGCGCGCCCGCAAGTCAGTCGCCGCTTGATCAAGGACCTCGATCAATTCACCACCGCGTCACTGATCCTGACCGAGGAATCGGTCTTCGGCGACATGTACCTGGTCGAGGCGAGCCGCGGCTGTCAGTGGGGATGCCGCTTCTGCGCGGCGGGCTTTATGTATCGGCCGATCCGCTACCGCAGCCCCGAGCAACTCACCGCCGAAGCGCGCAAAGGACTCGCGGCGCGATCGGTGATCGGTTTGGTCGGCGCCGAGATGGCGAGCGTGCCGGGTGTCGCGGGAATCGCGGAGGCGGTCGCGGACGCTGGCGGGCGGCTCTCGCCGTCGTCGCTCAAGGCGGACTGTATCTCGCCGCAGCTCGCGGCGGCCTTGGCGCGCAACGGTAATCAGAGCGTGACCGTCGCGCCCGAAGCGGGCAGCGAGCGGATGCGCAAGGTAATCAACAAGAACCTGACCGAAGCCGAAATCCTCGACGCGGCGGCGCTGATGGTCGGCGAAGGCGTCGAGAACTTAAAGCTTTACTTTATGTGTGGATTGCCCGAGGAACGCGACGAGGACGTGCTCGCGATCGCGGAGCTGACCGGCCGGGTCATCGACCGCGCCCGCGCTGCCGGCAAGCACGTCGGGCGCGTGACGGTGTCGCTCAATCCGTTCGTGCCGAAACCGTGGACGCCATTTCAATGGGACGCGATGGAAGACCCGCGCAGCCTCAAGCGCAAGATCGCGCTGGTGCGCACGGCGCTCGGGCGGCTGGGCGGCGCGGTCGAGGTGGACGCCGAATCGCCGCGCGAAGCGTACTTTCAAACCGTGGTGTCGCGCGGCGACCGCCGCGTCGGCGCAATCCTGACGCGCCTGAGCCGCGAACATTGCGAAGGTGCGGGGGAAATCTGGCGGGAGCTGAAAGAGATCCAGCGCGAAGCGGCCGCGGGCGATAGTTCCGAATTGCCGGATCCCGATATCTTCGCGACGCGCGCTTTCCGCTCCGACGAATTGCTGCCCTGGGACTTCATCGACCATCACATTGACAAATGGTTCCTGCTGTCTGAGCGCCGCAAGGCGCACTTCGAGCATCAGACCAATCCGTGCGACGTGACGCGATGCACGGTTTGCGGCGCGTGTTGAGAGTTGCGGGGAGGGGAGGAGGATTGAGCTTGAGATTGACGGCCGCATGGACAGTTCCGCCTTACGCGAGCATGGGCGCGCGAAAGAGACTGACGCCCGCGCTGGCGATCTTCGCCGCGTGGTGCGTGATCGCGGCCGGCGCGAGCGCGATTGCGCAGACTACCTCCGGTAGCACGCCGCCGCTCGCCACTACCGTCGTTCCAGAAGGAACTCCGCCGCCCGCTACCGCCAAGCCCAAGCCGAAACATCACGTCGGCGCCGCTACGATCGAAAATGACATCGAACCCGCGCACACGAAAGTGAAGCTGATCGAAGACACTTGGGTATACTCGCACCCCAACAAGTGGAGCCATACTGTAGAGCGGATCCACATGGACAAGTTCATCAACGTCACCGGATCGACGCACTACTATCTGCAGGTCCGGTTGAAAGACGGAAGGGTGGGCTACATCTCGCCGGCGTCGGTCGAGCTGGTCTCGCCCGTGGACAAGACTTTCACCCTGACGATGGACACGCCGGTCTACGACAAGCCGAATCGATGGGGCAAGAAGCTCTCCGAGGTCCATCGCGGACGCGAGGTGCACGTGATCGGACTCGCGCTCGAATACATGCAGATCAGGATGAAGGACGGGCTCGAAGGATTCATCCCGGCGACCGCGCTGGAATAGCGCGGACTATGGGATCACGCCGCGGGACTTGAGGCGGCCGATCTCTTCCCAATCGATTCCCAGCTCGAGCAGGATCTCTTCGGAATTCTGGCCCAGTTCGGGACTCATCGCGGACGCCGACCACGGTGTGCCGCAAAAGTCCGCCGGCGTCGCGACCATCTCGGCTTCGCCCTCGGCGGTCGGCACCTTCGTGAACACGCCGGCCGCGCGCGCCTGCGGATCGGCCAGCAGTTCGTCGATAGTCTGCACCGGCGCCCACCAGACATTCTCGCGATCGAAGATCGGGCCCCATTCGGCTAGCGTGCGCGTCGCGAAGATCGAGTCGAAGTGATCGACCAGCGCCGGCGCGTTCTCGCGCCGGGCGGCCATGCTGTTGAACCTCGGATCGTCGCGCAACTCCGGAGTGCCAATCGCGCGCAGCAGATCGGGCCAATGGCGATCGCCCTGCAAGCCGAGCAGCCAGAACCATCGCCGGGCGGAATCGAAATAGCAATTGATCAGCGGGTTCAGCACGTTGCGCCGCGAGGTGGCGATGGCCTGTACGCCCAGCCGCAGCCGGATGTTCAGGTCCCATCCGATGAAGTAAGCGCCGACACGCAAGAGGGAGGTTTCCACCTTCTGTCCGGTGCCGGTGCGCTCGCGTGCGACCAGTGCGGCGCAGATCGCGCTCACCGCCGTGATCGCGGTCGTGTGATCGCCCATCGCACCCCGCTGTGAGACCGGATCGCTGCCCGCCGGCGTGAGCGCCGCGACGATCCCGGCGCGCGACCAGAACGCGCCGACGTCATAGGCTGGGCGGCCGCTCTCGGGTCCGCGCGAGCCGAGGCCGGTGACCTCGCAATAGATCAGCCGGGGGTTGATCGCGTGCAGATCCTCCCACGTCAGCGCGAACCCGGTGAGCGCCTTCGCGCGCAGATTGGTGACGAAGACGTCGGCGCGCTTGATCAGCTCGCAGGCGATGCGCCGGCCGTCGGCGCTCTCGAGGTTGAGCGCGATACTCTTCTTTCCGCGGTTGTCCAGCTCAAAGGGCGGATTGACCGGCGTCTGGAGTCCGGCGCCTTTCAGAAACAGGCCGCGAAACGGATCGCCCTCGGGCGGCTCGATCTTGATCACGTCGGCGCCCCAATCCGCCATGATTCCGGCCGCGGCCGGCCCGGCGACCCAGAATCCCAGCTCGACTACGCGAACCCCCGTCAGCGGACCGGCCATCGCGAACCTCCCAGCGTCAGATTCGGTCCGCCATCATAGCGTGCAGCCGCGGGCAAGAGATAACCAAAGCCGGTCGTGCCCAGGAAGCGTCGGGCCGGGGCCGGATCATTCTCTTCTCGCTCCTCGGCTCATCCGCCGCTTGGACCTTTACGTTAAGCCCATAACAAGGCAAGCTTAACGCAAGCTGTATGACGCGTTCGGGGCGCAGGCGCCCGTCAGTCCAAGACTCTCGATGAAAGTTTTCGCCGAATTTGAAGCGAGGGATGTGGAGGAGACTCCGCAGGTTGCGGATGACCTCGCGCAGACTCGGCTTAACCTCGGCGCGGTGAAGAACGTGGTCGCCTTCGCCAGTGCGCGGGGCGGCGTGGGCAAGAGCGCAATTCTGGTGAATGTCGCGATTGCGCTGGCGCTCAAGGGGCGCAAGGTCGGCCTGCTCGACGCCGACCTCAATTCGCCCAGTGTCGCCGCGATGCTCGGGATGCGCCGAGCGAACCTGTTTTCCACCAACGGCCAGATCGATCCGGCCGCGGGGCCGCTGGGCCTGCGCGTGGTCGCGAGCGATCTGCTGGCCGAATCCGAGCCGGTGCCCTTTAGCCTCATCGAAGAGGAGCCGCCCGTCAGCGCCAACGGTACGCGACCGGTCGAGCTGACGCGGCCGCAGATGTTGCAGCGGCTGTTCGGCAGCACCCGCTTCGGCGCGCTCGACTTCCTGCTGGTAGACCTTGCGCCCGGCCTGGGCGAGATCGAACTGGCCGCCAGGATCGCGCCGTTGACCGGAATCGTGCTGCTGAGCCATCCGACGCAGTTGGCGGTGCAGGCTACCAAAGGCGCGCTGGAAACCGCCGGTCGAGCGGGAGTGCCGGTGCTGGGCGTGATCGAAAACCTGACCGGATTCTATTGCGAGAGCTGTCACTCGGTGCGGCCGCTGCTGCCGCGCGGCGACTTGGCGGGTATCCTGAGCCGCAAGGGCACCCCGATCATCGGCCGGCTCTCCTTCGATCCGCGCCTCGCCGACGCCTGCGATCGTGGCGCGCTATTCGTAAAGGAATGCGCCGACGCGCCGCTGGCGAAGCAGATCGTGGAAGTGGCGGGACGGCTCGACGAGCTGACGGCCGCTCACGCTTGCGCCGAAGTCTGAACGCCAACCCCGAAAGCTTCCCGGCTACTCCGGATCGTCGTCGCCTTGGTCGGTCTGTGCAAAGGAGGCCGGCGTCGCGCCGGCAACTGCCTCAGGTAAGCGCGGAACCGGTCGCAGCCCCTCGCCGGGAGCCGCTCAGTGCGCGCGCCAGCCTGGCTGGAAGATAGGTGCGGAGCAAGCGCAGCCAGGTCTTGAAGTGTAGAGGACCTCCGCACAGCGCCACTTTGAAGTAGAGCCGTGCCTCGGCGAGGTTGCCGGCACGCAGCGCCATGTGCCCTTCGTGACGCAGATAGCGAGAGGGCATCTTCATCATCATCTCGACGAGCGGGGTCCCGGCAAAATCTCCAAAGAATGGAACGAAAAGCAGCTCGCCATGGTAGCTCTCCAGGGGCTTACGATACGCGCAGATGTGCGGCCGTGGCTCCTTGCGCGCCGGGCTCTGCCCGGGATCGGCGGTCGGGTGCCCCTCCGCCACCACCGCATACTCGAAATTGGTCTCCACGAACCGGCAAGCCAGATGCACGGAGTCCCAACTCGTGTCGTCGACAATTACCAAGCCTCCCGGTTTGAGCAGCATATTCACGAACCTGAGGTCGGTGAATACCGCTTCGAACCGATGGCTGCCGTCGATAAAAACCAGGTCGAACCGGCGTCCTTGCTGCGCCAGGCGGGGCAGAGCGAATTCAGAAGGCTCGCCGTAGAACTCAACGAGATCGGCGACCTCCAGCTCGCGAAGCGACCGCCGAGCGGCGTCGTGATAGTTCGTTGACTGAAACGGATCCATCACCACGTGGGGCCGGAACTCAGCGCCGTTCTCGAGCAGGGCCTGAAGAATGAACAGGGTCGAAACGCCCCAAGCCATTCCGATTTCCAGCGTCGCGCGAGGCCGCTCGGAGCGGACCAGATCGGCGAGGAAACTGCCCCGCCAGCGTTTGACGCTTGTCGTTCCGATTTCGTAGCGGCGATCGTCGTCGCCGAGCACGCTCCCGCCTGCGTAGATCTCGTCGATACGCTTGCGGATTGTGCTCGCGAGCTGGGCCTCAGCCGGTTGCGTCATCTCCATCGTCGCCCTGATCGTTCCGGCCGATCGAGGCCGGCGTTGACCGGCGCGAATACTCGAACATCCCGACCCCCTCGCGCCCGCCGAGTTGAAAGTTGGCGAAGCCCAGCGCGGTGTAGATGCGGCTCTGGTTGGGGCCGGGCCGCGAGAGCGGGACGAAGCATCGAACCTCGCCGAGCAGCGGCAGATGCGCGGCGCCATCGATAGCGATCCTGGCGGCGATTCTCTCTGGCGGCTCCTCGGCCGACGGAGCGTCGAGCTCCAGACCGGTGAGATCGCACGCAGTCCAGCCCGGTTCGCTCGAGTACCGGGCCGCGCTGAACGTGCTGCCGTCGTCGTTGGCGATTACGCGTGCTTCCAGCGCGGTGTGGGAATCGCCGGACGCAAAGCACGCCCATATCATCCGGCGCGAGACGAAGCGCGCCGACCCGATCCCGGTGAACGAGAGGCCCAGCCGTCCGATTCCGTCGAGCCGGCGCTGCTCGCCACCGATCGTGATCGTGCCGTCGAGTCTTCCGAACGCGGCGACTGAATCGGTCGACGCGGTTCCGCTCGCGAGCAGCTCCGCGAGATTCAGCGGCGTGGGCAATCGCAACCGCACCGCGACTTCGGCGGTCTCATCGAGCGCGCCGGACGCCAGCGCCCGCTCGATACTCAGGTAAGCGGTTCCGTCGGGCACCAGAACCATCGGGCCGCGAAACTTCAGCGTGACTTCGGGTCCGTCAGCCTGCAGCGCGAGCGGCCCGAGCGCGATTCGTCCGCCGACGCTCTGCGCGACGCCTTCGCTGGTGAAAAGCGCCACCCGCGGGCGATCCAGCATCATCATGATCCGCGCGCCCATCGCGGCGGGGCCAAGATCGAAGCTCGCCATCGCGCCGATTCCCGCGGCAGGATCATAGAACTCGATTCCCAGCCGCGTCGGGATGCCGGCACGTTCGGCTCTGGGAGCCAGCGTAGGCGCCTTGGGCCGGATCGTTCTGACTACGGGAATCGGAGCGTTGCCGGAGCGCTCGGCGGCGGCGTCGGGCCGGAAGACCGCGCCGATCGCTTCGAGCGCGTGCTCACGCAGCGAGCCTGGCATCCGCACCGCGACCGACAACTCGAGTTGGACGGCTTCGATCGCGCGCTTGCCGGCCAGCATCGCGAGTTGCCGCAAAGCGGGATGGGTGCTTTCGAGATGGCGCGGCGTGAACGCCTGCAGCAGATTGTGAAAGCCCCCGCCGGGATAACGAAAGCCGAAGCCCGGTGTAATCCCGTGGCGGCCCATCCGCTCGGCCATCGCGGCGACGGGTCCGTTGATGAATTCATCGCTCGCCGAAATATGCGCGCTGCCGGCCGGCACGAGCTTGCCGTCGCGCAGCCGCGCGCCGAGGCCGAAATCGACCCGCGGCTCGATTATGTTCCAGCCGTGGATCAACAGGACGATCACGCGCCCATGCCGCTCGACGATCGCGGCGGCGAGCCGTTCGATCATTTCGAGCAGCCAGGGCGCGCGCTCGACCAACTGGCCGAGGCGGTTGCAGTCGAGCTGATTGCGATCCATCGCGGCGTTGATCAGCGCGCTTGCCGACAGCGTGGCGGCCAGCGTGCGCGTGATGTGGGCCGTGTGCAGGTCGTTGACCTTGGGATCGGGCCGCATCCGCGCGGCCGGTCCGGCCCGTCCGCCGTGGGGCGCGATCAGAAGAATCGGTGCGGAACCGTCGATTACTTCGAGCCAGGGTGCGGGATTGCTCGCGGAGAATTCGCTGCCGGGTTCGCCCGCCAAGCTAGGAGGCCTCTCGCTCGCGCGCGATGACCTCGCGTCCGTGCAGGAAAAACGAGACCCCGAGATAGTAGATGATGTAGCTGAACGAGACGTAGAGCATCACCGGATTCACCGCCGGCAGCATCGGGAGCATCGCGACCGTGATCACGCCCCAGATGATCCCGAGCGTCACCGTCAACGGTCGCAATGCCACGGTGCGGCTGGGATAGATGTACTTGATCGGCACGAAGACCATCGTGGCGAAGCCGATCACGATAAGCGTGTTCACCAACGTCGGCAGGTGCATGCAGAACAGGTAGAACGCAACCAGGTTCCAGTACGACGGAAAGCCAAGAAAGTAGTGGTCGTCGGTCTTGGCGTCGACCCGGCAGAAGCCATAGGCGCTGGCGAGCATCACGAGGCTGCCGAGCACCAGGCCCGCGTGTCCGGGCAGGAGCAGCCCGGCGCGAATCATCAGGAATGCAGGCGCGACCACGTAGGTGAGGTAGTCGACGACATTGTCGAGTAGGGCGCCGTCGAAGCGCGGCACGCGCTGGCGAATCTTGACCGCGCGCGCGAGCACGCCGTCGCTCGAATCGATCGCGATCGCCAGCGCCATCGCGACGAACGCCGCGCGAAAGTCCAGCTCGGCGGAGTACTCGATCGAGAGCAGGCCCAGCACCGCGCCCAGGGCGGTGTAGGCATGCACGCCCCAAGCGCACAGCGTCAGGAATTTCCGTCCCTGCTCCGACCGCGAAAAGGTGGCCAGCGCTCCTGCCACGCTAACGCTCCGGCTTCAGGTCGCGCGGTCCGAAGTAATCTTCGAGGACCGTCATGAACGGACCGCACGCGCGGCGGCGCTTGAGATGGGCCGCCGCTTCGTTGAGCGACATCCCGCCGCGGGCGCGCAGATGGGCGATCGCGAGCGTCGGCGCGCGATTGAGCCCGCCGTTGCAATGCAGGTAGACGCGCTCGCCCGCGTCGATCAGCTCGCTCAGATCGGCGAGTGCGACCGCGAGCCGCTCGGCCATGTGGTCGGCGCTGCCGTCGGAGATCGGGGTGCGCACGAGCTTGACGCGCTGTTCCGCGCAGGCCGCGCGCAGGGCCGCGATATCGAGCCCGTGATGGCGCAAGTCGTAATCGTCCTGGAGGTTGTGGATCGCAGTGACGCCGAAGCTCTCCTTCAACCACGCGATATCCTCGACGTCGGGGTACTCGCCGACCAGCAGATGGTCGTCGACCTCGGTCACCGAGGGCCGCCGGCCGGTTCGACTGGGCCGCGCCTCGCCCTCTTCGCGTTTGCTGAAGAAGTCCACTGGCTGAGAGTTCCGCCGACTCCAGTTTTGCAGGAAAAGTAGCCTCACGCCAAGCGCGGCTTTGAGGCCGGTCAATGGCGCTTGCGCGATGCGCACGCTGCCGGATGCCCGGCCTGATCCCATTCGTATTGCCAGATTGACGCGAGGCGCGAGCCTGAATCGGCGATCTGCGCCGCGATCAGCGGCTGTTCCCGGCTCATCAGGAATGCCTGGTAGGCCAATTCGTCGCCGCCCTTGACCATACGCGCAGCGCGGTCGGTTTTGACGACTTCGTCGATTAGCGCGTTTGACTGACGTAACCCGGCGATCTCGGTCTGCCAGACCGATTCCACCGGCGTGACGTGAATCGAGTTCTTCGCCAGCTTGCCGACACGCCGCGTCGACTGATCGACGGCCAGTTCCAGCCGCGCGTGTATCCCGCGATCGCTCGGCAGATAGCCGTCGTAAAATTTCGTGGTGTGGAGCGGCTGGCTCATATCGCCGAGGTAATGGCTCAGGTAGCCGGAGAGCATCAGGACGCGCGCGCAGTCGCCGCGCTCCCACGCCGCGCGGAGTTGCGTGGACACGTCCTCGATTGTCCACGGCAGGGTGCCCGCGTGCATCACGCGCCGCTTGCCGAACTTGCGCTCCATGGCATGCAGGTCGGGTTTCAGCGCGTCGAGTCCGGCCGGTCCGAAATATTCGAGGTCTACATAATGACGACGCGCTTCCTCTTCGCCGTAGCGTTGCTTGAGCACCGTGTCGGGCGCCACGGCATAGTCTTCCACCGCCGCATCGTTTGAGTACATAAACTGCGCCAGTGGCGACGGCGCCAACGCGCCGATCGCAAGCCGCGTGATCAGCCGATGAGTTCCCGAATCCCACGCCTCGGCGGACGGCAGGATCAGGACCAAAATCGCCGGGAGGAGCAGGAGCGCGGCGAGGATAGCGCGGCGGAGCGTAACGCCTCAGACCTTGGCCGCTTCGCCGCGATCGCTCCGGCGACGCCGGCTCGCGGCCGATTCGGTGACGGGTTCGGCCGGCCCGGAAGCGCGGCGGGGCGGGCGGGTGCGCGACTCGCCGAGATCGACCACGGTCTGGCGCATGAATTCCGCGAGCTTACGGTAGGCGCCGGCGCCTTCGGAATTCTCGGCGATCTCGCGCAACCTGCTGTTCGCGATTACCCGGCCGATCCGCAGCTCCACCGGATGGTAGCGCGGGATCAGGTTACCCTTGCCGAGCACCTCGTAGGCGCCGCGGATATGGATCGGCAGCACGTCGCATCCGGTGCGCAGCGCGAGGAATCCGGCGCCGCTTTTGAACTCGCGCATCGCGCCGTCGGGCGAACGCGTCCCTTCGGGAAACATCAGCACGCTCCGCCCGGCGTCCAGTTCCTGCATCGCCTCTTCGAGCGATTCCAGCTGCGAGCGCTCGCGATCGAACGGGATCAGCCGCGTGAAGTTGGTGGCGATAAAGCGCCGCGTCGGAGTGTTGAAGAAATAGTCGGTGGCAGCCAGCACGACCATCTTTTCGCCGATCGGTCCGAGGGCGTATCCGATCAGGCCGAAATCGAGATGGCTGGCGTGATTGCTGACCACCAGCACGTTGCGGTTGAACGGGATATTACCGCGCCCCATGATGCGCGGCTTGAGCCACGAATCGTAGCCGGCGTGTTCCGCGCGGCGCAGCCCGGCCTCGCCCAACCTGCGCAGGAATTCCGGCAAGCGGGGCGTGAAGGGCCGCGCGAAGCGCGCGTAGGAGGGCAGCCGCACGCGAGTCGAACCCTCACTCACCGTGCGTTGGAGATCCGCCACGGTATGGATTTGCGACAACTCTTCGGGTGAAGCTCGCGACCCGCCCGCTCCGCGATCTGCTCGCCCAGCTCCGCGAGCGCCAGCGAATCGAGGCCCAGGTCCTCGACCAGCCGCGTCGCCGGAGTGACGTCGTGGGCGCCCGCGACTTGCGCCAGTGCGTCGGAAATCCACGCCTCCACCTCACCACCGCCGGCGGCTTTGCGCGCGCCGTCGCCGTGGAGCATCGCGCGCAACTGCGCGGCGACTTCGCCGCGTTTCACCTTGCGGGTGCGCGTGCGCGGCAACTCGAGATCGGTGAAGCGCAGAATCCGGATCCGCTTATGCGGACTGAGGCCGGCGCTCACTGCGCGAAGTGCGCGCGCAGATTCTCCTCGACCGCGCGGCGCCGCTCGCCGCGCGCGTAGGCCGGCACCGCCAGCGCCGCAACCTGCTCCGCATTGCCGACCTTGATTCCGACCACCGCCAGCTCTTTGAGGTATGGCGAGTGGCCGTATGCCTCCTCGATTTCGTCGATGTAGATGTTGTTGCCGCCGGAATCGACGATCACTTCCTTGGCGCGCCCGACGATATAGAGGTTGGCCTGATCATCGAAGCGTCCCAGATCGCCGGTGTGCAGCCATCCGTCGCGCAGCACCGCGCCGGTCGCCGCCGGATTGCGATAGTAGCCCGTCATCACGTTTGCGCCGCGCGCGAGGATCTCGCCGATTTCGCCGCCGCCTTCGAGTTTGATCTCGACGCCCGCCAGCGCCTTGCCGACTGAGCCGGGCTTGAGCGGTTCGTCGGGATGGGCCGCAGTGAGCACCGGTGATGACTCCGTGAGGCCATAGCCTTCCAGCAGATGGATGCCGATCTCGTTGAAGAAGTTCGCGACCCACTGCGGAAGCGCGGAGCCGCCGCTGACCGCGAGCCGCAAGCGGCCGCCTAACGCCGCGTGCGCCTGCCGAAACAGGATGCCGCCCGAGTTCAGATGGAGGTCGCGGTCGAGGCGGCGGTTCAACTCGCGCATTGTCCGAAGCCGGCGGCGACGAACGGGCCACGCGCCTCGACCTCGTCGACGATCCGGCGATGGATCGCCTGCCACAGCGCCGGCACACCGATCACGGCGGTCGGGCTTCACGTCGGCGAGCGTGCGCGAGAGATTCGCGGCCTCCACGCCGAGCGGATAGATCACGGTCGCCCCGCTCGCCAGCGGCAGCAGCATCCCGCAGGTGAACTCGAAGGTGTGATGGAGCGGCAGCAGCGAGAGCACCAGGTCGTCGCTATCGAGCGTGAAGACCCGCGCGATCATCGCGACTTCGGAGGCGAAGTTCCCATGCGTGAGCATCACGCCCTTCGGCGCGCCGGTGGTGCCCGAGGTAAAGACGATCGACGCCAGGGTTTTGCGATCGGGCGCCGGCGGCGCAGGTGCTTTCGGCGGAGAATAAACGGACGCCCCAGCTCGGCTGAGACTCGATTTCGACGATTCCAGCCGCGGCCGCCTTGATCGCGCCAGCCGAGCCGCTCCGACACCGCCGATGAGACCAGCGCCGCGGCCGGTTCCGCGATCTTGCAGATCGCCGCAAGCTCTTCGGCCGAGATCTGATGATCGAGCGGGACCGCGACCGCGCCGGCGTTCAGAATCGCGAAGTAGCCGAACACCCAGGCCGGCGAGTTCTCGCCGATCAACAGCACGCGGTCGCCGGGCTTGACGCCGCGCGTGCGCAGCAACAAGCCGCCGCGATGCGCACCGTCGCGCAGCTCGCGATACTGGTGGTCGTGCGCTCGCCCGACAGCGTGCGCGCGACCAGCGCCGGCCGCGGGCCGAAGCGCTCCGCGCACTTGTCGAGCATCTCGAGCAGGGTCTTGTGACGTGCAACCCGGCGCGTGCGCGTGCGGGTGTGAAGATCGAGCTGCGGAAAGATGTGCCGGCGCAGTCCCGGCATGTGCACGTTCAGCCAGTAGTCGCGCCAGTCGATCTGTTCGGGGCGAAACGGATGCGCCCGCGCGTCGGTACTCGCGAGCTGGCCGTAGAGCTTCCGGATGTTCCGGCTGTGGAAGGTGTAGATGAGGTCCTGAATGTACGGCTTGTAGACATCAACCAGCGAACGGGCGAGGTCGGTATCCTCGACCAGGCGGTTGACCCGTTCTTCAATTTCCTTCGCGCGAAGCGAGCCTTCGCCGAGCGCCGTCCTGACCATTCCGGCGCCGCGCTTGAGCACGTTAGGCAGCGTGCGGCTGGCCAGCTCGTAGGTATCCTGCGAGACGACGACGGCTTCGAGATGGCGCGCCAGCCGGCCCATCGGACCGTCGCCGGAGCCCTGCTCGCGGCGGTTCGCGAGCGCAGTCAGTTCCACCAAGCGGCGCATCGGCAGCGGATTCCCGTCCGAGGTGCCGAGCTGGTAGATGGGCTCCTGGCGGCGGAGAATCAGCGCGGCGAGAATCGGGACCATCGCGTGCGCCACGAGGTCAACCGGAATCACGTCGAGCACGAGGTCGCCGCGTGCGGGGTAGAAGCGATAGCCGCGCCGCGCCATGTAGGTCAGCGGCGCGCTGGTGTTGACGCCCTGGTTCCATCCGGGGAACGGGTCGCTGAGCGCGCTCTCGATTACCGACGGGCGCACGACCACGACATTCAACTCGCCGCGCGCCGCCAGCACCAGTTGCTCGCCGAGGCTCTTGCTGTAGCTGTAGGTGTTGGGCCATCCCAGCCGCACCGCGCGCGCGGCGCCGATTGTCTTGAGCCGCTCTTCGAGCCAGCGCTTGCGGCGCGTATCGGCGTTGCTCTCTCTCGGATTGGCGGACGGCTCGTCATCAGGATCGGGCTCCATCTCGGCCAGCCGGGCCTGATCGTTCGATTCGGCGACGGCCCGTTCGACCGCCGCGAGCGCGTCGCGAATCTCGCGCTGCAAGCTGAAATTGCGCCCGCCGTTGGGGCACCAGTTTTCCGGGATATCGTCCTCGAAGCGCTGGCCGTCGGCATTGCCGGCCGTGTAGCAGGTCGAGATGTGCATCATCGCCGCGCCGTGGCGGCGGCAGAACTTGAGCACGTTGGCGACGCCGACCGTATTCGCATCGAGCGCCTTTTCGAGCGAGGCTTCGAAGTTTACCAACCCGGCGCAATGCACGACGGCGTCGATCTCGCCGCGCTTGATCGTCTCGCCTTCGCCGGTGGCAAGATGCTCGTCGGTGATATCGCCGGGAACCACGGCGAGCTTTTCCTCCACATAGCGGTCGAAGTGCGAACCGAGGCGCTCGCGTAGCGGTCCCAGCGCGGGCGAGTCGAGAATCTCGCGCCGCAAACGGTTCAGGCTCGAGCGCTGGTCGCCGCGAATCAGCAGGTAGATGCGCTCGAGTTCCGGATGCGATCGCAGCAGCAGGTACAGAAAGACCTTGCCGAGAAATCCGGTGCCGCCGGTCAACAGGATGCGCCGCTTCGCGAACACTTCGTTGAGCGGCGGCATCGCGAGGCCGCTGCGATCGCCGTTGCGGCCCGTGCCGTTGCCGCTGTGGTTATTCGACATCGGCGATCACCAAAGGCGGCAGATGCAGGTACGTAATCGTCGCGGAGCGCCCCAGCTCGGAGGTCGCCATCGCGATCGCTTCGTCCAGCGTCTCCGCCGACTCCCAGCCCATCCGCGCAGCGACCTCGGGCTCTTCGCATCCCGCGGCGATCACGCGGCCCACGTGATGACGTCCCGGCTCGCCCCAGTTCCACATGTAGAACGGATGGACCCCGTGATAGGCGTGGCCGTAACGGTACATATGAATGTAGGTCGGGTTGTGCGCGAACTCGTGCTCGAACTTTTTTTCCAGCTCGGAGGCGTCGGTGGTTTCGGCGAGACAGCGATGGAAGAACTCGATGTAGCTCGGATGATGCTCGGGATGGAACTCGTCGCGCAGCGGATGGCAGATGATCATCGTGCCGCCGGCGCGCACCAACGGCTTGTTGCGATACATGTTGAACAGGTAGCCCAGCCCCGTGCACTGCACGAGGATCGGATTCATGATCGAGTTGACGTTGTACGGGCAGATGTAGGGCACACCCGCAATCAGAATGTCGGCCTGGCCCTTGACCGGCACCGCGTATTGCTGGAACACGCGCGCCAGCGCCTTGCGATGCACCGCCTCGGTCTCGCCCGCCCATACGCCGGTCATCCCATAGGGCGCGGCGTAGCGATGCAGCGCCTGGCGCCGCAGTTCGCTCGACATCTGGCTGAGCGTCCAGCGAAAACCCTTGACGCGCGTGCGGTCCCAGTCGTTGAAGCGATCCTCGTTCTTGTGCAGGAAGTCGAGCATCGAGCCGTACATATGGTTGTTGATCGCGGTCTCGACCGTGAAGACGTTGAGATGTCGGTTGACGATCTGGCCCATCCGCTCGGCGCTGTGATGGAGCGCGGAGCGCTTGGGGTCCATGTAGGAATGCGAGTCGCGCAGCGTCGCGGCATTGTGATGGTGGCGCAGGCTGCGATACGGCGACAACCCGACCGCGACGGACTTGTGCCCACCGTCCATCGGAACGAGGTTGATATTCACGTAGATCAACAGGTCGGATTCGGCGGCGCGTTTTGAGAGCCACACCTCCTCTCCGTGATCGGTCTTGCCGAGCATCGTGAGTTCGCTGTGGTTCTCGCCGTCGAAGTTGTAAAGCCGATCGGGCCAGAACTGCTTGTAGGCCCGCTCGCCGACTGCGCGGCGAATTTCGGCCTCGGTCATCCGGCGATGCAGCGACGTGGCGATTATCAGGTGCACGTCGTCGACGCCGTAATCGGCCAGCGTCTGCAGCACCACGTTGAGCGCGCGCTCGCGGATATCGGGCCGGCGCATCTGCGGCAGCGGCAGGCTGATATCGTCGATCGCGATGGTCACGCGCATGTTGGGATTGAGCTGGGCGAACAGCGGATCGGCGTTCTCGGGATGCAACACCGCGTAGCGAATTGCGCTATCGGGATCGGCGAGCGGCTCCAGCGGCGGCGGCGGATAGATGACGCGCGTCCCGGCCGGGAGCTTCTCGAACAGGAATTCCTCGCCGTACGGGATCAGCCGCGGCTCCGAGCGGCGCGTGAGCGTCACCACCAGGTCTTTGCGCGCGCCGACCTCGTTACGCAGCTCGGCGGGCTTGAGCTCGCGGAGCTTGCCTTCAGGACGCGCCATTAGCGACTCCCTCCGGAGCCTGCCGGCTGCCGAGCCCAAGCTCGGCGAGCTGTCCGACCAGGCTCCCGCCAATTCCCGCGAACCGGACGATCGGCCATTGGCGGCTGGCCGCAGTGCGCGCGAGCTTGCGGTCGGGATTGACGGCCACCGGATGGCCGAGCGCGCTCAGGAATTGCAGGTCGTAGATCGAGTCGGCGTAGCCCCAGCAGTCTGCGAGATCCAGCCCGTTGGCTGCGGCATATTCGACGCACCATTGCGCCTTCTCGCTGCCGGCGATGATCGGCTCGTGCAACCGTCCGGTGGCGCAGCCGCGGGTGAAGACGAAGCGGTTGGCGGCGATGGTCTTGATGCCGAGCCGTTCGGCGAGCGGCTGCGCGACAAAGTCGGGCGATCCAGTCACCAGAATGGGCTCGAGTCCGGCGGCGCGATTGGCGTGCAACAACTCGACGGCTTGCGGATACAGATGGCGCATCAGGACGCGATCGCAATATTCCTCGCCGAGCGAGAACAGGCGATCGCGCGAGACGCCTTTCAGCACGCTGAACATCGCGACGTTCAGCAATCGTCGATCGTCCCGTTCCGCGAGGTAGAGCAGGGGGAGATTGGCCGCGAGCTTGATCAGATAGCCGGCGCGTCCCGCCCATTCGCCGAGATTGGCGACCACGAACGCAGTCGCGTGCAGCAGGTTGAGGTCGGTAAGCGTGCCGTCGACATCATAGAAAGCCACCCTGCGGATGCGGCGGCCATGCCTGCGCTTGAGACCCTGAACTGACATGTCAGTCTACCTGCGGGTCAAAAAAATGCGGCCGTGCGATCATTGCTCAAATATCGCCTTGCCGTTGCCGCCCGCGTGTCCGGGAACCACCAGCGGCGGCAGCAACTCGGGACGCGCGACGCCGCGCAGGCCGAAGGCCAGAATCTCGCCCACCAGCACCTCGATATCGCGCGCGCCGCCTTGCGATGATTCGCCCACCACCTGCTTGATTCCGCCCAAAATGCAATACGCCGCGATTCGCGTGTCGCAGCTTCGTACCAGGTTCATCTGGATACCGAGATCCAGTGAGCGCTGGATCGCGTCGGCGATCTTCTCATAAAAGTCGCGAATCTTTACGTCCAGTTCGCGATCGAATCCCACCGAATGATTGAGCAGGATATCGGTCAGTTCCCGCTCGGCGAAGACAAAGTTTAGCACCCGACGCAGGTTGTCGCGCAACTGCTCGACCGGGTCGGGTTGATCGGGTCCGACCCGCAAGCGCAGAATCCGGCCGCGCAGCTCGCCCAGCGCCTGTTCGAGCAGCTCCTCGAACAGGTCCTTCTTGTTTTGGAAATAGAGGTAGAAAGTTCCGCGCGCGATCCGCGCGCGCGCGATGATATCGGCGACGTTGGTGCGATGATAACCCTTGCGCGCGAAGATGCGCTTGGCGTGGCGCAATACCTGCTCGCGCCGGGCGTGCCGTTCCATCGAGTCTGCTCCAGTCTGAGCCTACAGGCTAACGTTGAACTGGCGGCGGAGTCAATTTTCGCGCGGCGGATGACGCAGTGGGTTTGACGGACGGGCCGGCACGGAGGCCGGCCCCTACCCAATGGAGAGCTTCATTCAGGGTAGTGGCCGGCGTCCCTGCGGGCCATCCAACTCCCTCCACCAATACCCCGGTGCGACGCTTGTGGATTCGCGAACGAGGCTGATCTAGTGTCCCGCACGTCAGTTACCCCGCAGGTCGGTTTTGGAGGAGCGAAAATGAGCGACGCATCGTTCTGGGAGAAAGTTCACGCCGCCGCAAAGAAAGTGACCTGGGCATATCTCGCAACCGCGACCGGCGATCAGCCTCGCGTCCGCGTCGTACATCCGGCCTTCGAGGGGAAAAAGCTCTGGGTCGCGACCGGCCGCACCTCGGCCAAGGCGCGCCAGATCGAGCGCAACCCCAAAGTCGAGATGTTCTACCAGGTCGGTCCCGATTTCGTGCATCTGACCGTCACCGGCGACGCGCGCTTCGTGGACGATCAGGCGGAGAAGAAACGCGTGTGGGACGCCAAGGTCTTCGACTACGAACTCGCGCAGTTCTGGCCCGAGGGGCCCGGCTCGAAGGAATTCGGTCTGCTGCTGATTACGCCGCGGCGCGTCGAGCTGACCTCGTTGCCCGCGATGACGCAGGGGCAGAAGCCCGAAGTCTGGCGCGCGTAGCAAGAAGGTGGACGTCCAGCTCACGCCGCGATCGATAGCCGGCTTTCGCTTCGCCGGCGTCAGCGCGGGATTCAAAAAGGTTGCGGGAGCGCTCGACCTCGGCCTGATCGTCGCGGACCGGCCCGTCGCCGCCGCCGGCGTGTTCACCACCAACCAGGTGATGGCGGCGCCGGTCGTGATCGCACGCGAGCGGATTCGCGGCGGGCGTCTCCAGGCCATCACCGCGAATTCCGGATGCGCCAACTGCTTCACCGGGAAGGCGGGTCTCGCGCTCGCCGCCGACTCCTGTGCCACGCTCGCCCGCGAAATCGGATGCGCTCCCGAGCTGGTCGCACCCTGCTCAACCGGTGTGATCGGCCATCTCTACGACGGGGCGAAATATCGCGACGGTCTGTATCAGGCGGTACGCGCGCTGGGCGCCGACCAACTTGCAGATTTCGCGCGCGCCATCATGACCACCGACACGCGCCCGAAGGTTGCTTCGGTCTCGATCCGGTCGGGCGGCGCCGAGGTCACGATCGCCGGGACGGCCAAAGGCGCCGGCATGATCGAGCCCAAAATGGCGACGCTGCTCGGCTTTATCATGACCGACGCGGCAATTCCGGCTGCAGCGCTGCGCGCGTCGCTGCGGGCTGCGATGCCCGCGAGCTTCAACGCGATCACGATCGACGGCGACATGTCCACTAACGATACGGTGATCCTGATGGCGAGCGGCGCCGCGGGCAATCGCGCGCTGGCCGGGCGCGATCGCCAGACTTTCGACGCCGCGATCGCGGCGGTGTCGCGGGCGCTCGCGCGCGAGCTGGTCCACGACGGCGAGGGCGCGACCAGACTGGTCGCGATCGAGGTGCAGGGAGCCCGCTCCGACCGCGACGCGACCAGGATCGCGCGCAAGATCGCCAACTCGCCGCTGGTGAAGACCGCGTTCTTCGGATGCGATCCCAACGTGGGCCGGATAATCGGCGCTGCCGGCGCCGCGGGTGTCACGCTCGATCCCAATCGCCTCGAACTGCACGTCGGCCGGGTGAAGATCGCGGCGGGAGGCGCGATCGTGGTCGAGGCGCTGGAAGCCGCGGGTGCTGTGATGCGCGAGCGTGAGTTCGCAGTCCGGCTCGATCTCAAACTTGGCAAGGGCCGCGCGACGATCCTGACCAGCGATCTGAGCCTCGACTACGTTCGGATCAACGCCGAGTATACGACCTGAACGCCGTGCCGGCCGACTGGGCTGTACGCGGTCGGTTGCGTGCCGCGGCGGACGCTCAATAAGATCGGCTCGCCAATGCATCCGGAGGTGGCTTAGCAGTGGGTAACTTCGTCAAAGTCGCGCGATGCGACGAAATTCCCGAGGGCACCGGCAAGACCGTCGAGGCGGGCGGCAAACCGATCGCGCTCTTCAACTCGGCCGGCAAGTTCTACGCGATTCAGAATACCTGTCTCCATCGCGGCGGCCCGCTCGGCGAAGGCGAACTCGATGGTACGACCGTGACCTGTCCGTGGCACGGATGGGAATACGATCTCACGACCGGCAGTATCGCGCAGGACGACACCAAAAAGGCCGCCTGCTATGCGGTGAAGGTCGAAGGCGACGACGTTCTGATAGAGGTCTGAGGCCCGCGGCGGACGCTTGAGTAAACGGATCACACGATGGCGGTTCCTGCCGTTTCGGTCGTAATCTGCGTTTACAACGGCGCATCATGCGTGACCCGCGCGCTCGATAGCGCGCTCACGCAGGATTTCAGCGGCGCCGAAGTGATCGTGGTCGACGACGGTTCTACCGATCTCACGCCGGAACTGCTCCGCACATATGGCGACCGAATCCGCGTGATCCGTCAGAGTAATCGCGGTTTGGCGGCCAGCCGCAACGTCGCAGTAGCCGCTGCGGATGGCCCGTATATCGCATTTCTGGACGCCGACAACGTCTGGCTTCCCGGACGTTTGGCGAAGACCGTAGCGGCGCTGGAAAACAATCCCGCCTCGGTGTTGGCCTACTCCAACGCCGAGCTGGTGGACTATTCCAACACTCCGGTGGGACATCTATTGGTGCGGCCTAATCGGGCTCGAGCGCCTTCGATGGATGACCTCCTGGAGCACTGGTGGCCGATCCAACCCAGCGCCGTCACGATCCGCCGCCGCACATTCGAGTCCTGCGGCGGCTTCCGCCAGGAATACCGCTCCGCCAGCGGCTTTGAAGATACCTACTTGTTCACGATGGCGCGGGAGCACGGCCCTTTCGAATACATAGCCGAGCCGCTCGTGCGGTATCGGATCCTCCCGTTCATCGATCGGATGGAGAAGTATGCGCGGGGTTTCAGGTTGTTCTCGCGTCACATGCACGAACGCTACGGCTACACTGGCGACGCGATGATTCGTGACTATATAGAGCTTCATTCGGACTTACTAATCCGCCGAGGAATGCTGGCGATGGGCCGCGGTGACTTGAAGGTGGCGCGGCGCGCGTTCCGATGCCTGCTGCGCTATAAGCCTACCACCCGCCGCAACGTCACCAGACTGCTGCGGACCTACCTGCCACGGTCGATCGCCGTCGCGCTGACCAGCCGCACGTGGCGCGAGGCCGACCCCGCCACAATCAGTCCCGAGCTGCTGGATGACTATTGATAGATGACTATTGAGCGTCCGCCGCAAGCCGCGGCCCGCGTGCCGCGCAACTGCATAATTCTCGGCAGCGGAAGAAGCGGGACCAGTCTGGCCGGCGGGATTCTGGCCAACGGCGGCTACTTCATGGGCGATTCGCTGGTGCCCGCGAATGACGGGAACCCGAAGGGATTTTTCGAGGACGAGCAAGTCAATCGCATCAACGAAGAGTTGCTGGCGGATGTCGTACCTCTGCCCGGCGACGGGATCATTCGCAAACTCCGGCTGCGGGCCCGGCCTCTGGCGAACCGGCAGCGATGGCTCGCGGCGCTGCCGCTGCGGATTTCGATTCGATGCCCGCCGTACTGGCTCGAGCGGATCGAGGCGCTCACGGCGCAAGAGCCCTTCTGCTTCAAGGATCCGAGGTTTTGCTACACTTTGGCGACCTGGCGTCCGTATCTGAGCAATACGCTGCTGCTTTGTGTCTTTCGCCATCCCAGCGTCACGGCGGAGAGCATCGTCACGGAATGCCGGCGGGCAGATTACCTGCGCGGGGTTCAGATCGATGCCGCCGGCGCGCTGAAAGTATGGGAAAGCATGTATCGCCACGTTCTGGAGATCCACTATCCGCAAGGCGGCGACTGGCTATTCGTGCACTACGACCAGTTGCTCGACGGCAGCGCCTTTCCCGCCATCGAGGCCAGGCTCGGGGTTCGATTGGATTCGCAGTTCCCCGATACGCGGCTTAAACGCTCCAGGGCCGGCGCGCGGCCTTCAGCCCGGGCGACGGTGATCTACCAGCGGTTGTGCAGTCTCGCGCAGTATGTCAAGGACGCCGCGCCCGGCGCCGATCGCCAAGCCTGAGCCCGGGCTCGGCTGCTCAATCCGAGTGGACTTGCAGACGCGCGCGGCCGGTTAGGGCGCGCACCAGCGGTAACGGCAGGAAGGTCCTGAACAACCGGCTGACGCTGCGCACGTGCAGCGGGTTGTAGCGCAGCGCCAGCATCAGGGCACGCCGCGCCCGTTTGCGGTCTCCGCGCAGCATCGCGAGCAACCCTTCATGGCTGAGCGCGCTGACCTGGGCATGAACGACCTGTTTGGCGAGGCGCTCTCCCTCAGCGCCGTAACGCTGGCGGACCAGTCTGGCAAAGATCGCGCATCCGGGCTTGTACTTGCTCATTCGATCGAGGGCGTTCTCGGCGCGATAGAGCACCAGCGGCTCGTTGACGTACAGAAACCGGCCGTGCTCGCGAGCGAGCAGCCATAGGTAGGGATCCTCGTAGCCGGCGGAGCGGAACTCTTCGCTGAATCCGCCGCAGCGCTGAAAGGTATCGCGGCGCATCACGACCGTGCTGGTCAGGATGGGCCACCAGCGGGTCAGCAGCTCTTCCATCGAGGGCGCGTGATCGCTGTTGGGTTCGAAGAACCGTTCCTGAAATTCGCCTCCCGTCGCGTCAACTGGCGAGAAGTTCGAGTAGGCGAGAACCGCGTCGGGCTCGCCCTCCAGGGCGCCAACCATTCGGGACAGCTTGCCGGGCAGCCACGCGTCGTCCGCGTCGAGAAACGCGACGTACTCGCCGGTCGCGATCCGCACGCCGTTGTTACGCGCGCTTGAGGGGCCGCTATTCGGCTGTTGCACGAGGCGGATCCGGCCGCCCCACTGCTGGAGCCGCTCGACGGTCGAGTCGGTCGAGCCGTCGTCCACCACGACAATCTCGCATCCGCTAAAATCTTGCTCGAGGACGCTCTCGATCCGCGATCGATTGTGCTCGCGCCGTTGTAGACGGCTATGACTGCAGAAAACGCGAACCATTACCTAAACGACTATCACATTGCGAAGCGAGGGTATCATAGGCCACTACCTGGCAGACTCATTTCCAGGCTGACAGATCGCGCTGAAGGAGCTGCTCGAGCTGTTCTACATCGGACCGGAAATAGTTCCGCAACCGCGATTCGATCGCCGGATCCAGAGGTGGAAATTGCTCGCCGCCGGCGAAACAGAGCATCCAGAGCGGCCGGAAAGACTCGCTCAGAGCGTAGAGCCGGCGCCGCCTCAACCGGTCTCTGAAGTCGGTTGCGCGACGGGCGAGCCATGCGCTCCGGGGCGCAGTCTCTCTGGGGTTCACCCGCTCCTCGCTCGACGCTAGATTACTCAGATCGATCCTCGCGATACCCACAAAAGCGCAGGCCTGATCCAGATATGCCTGCCGGTCGCGCACCAGATCATCGTAAAGCAGTACCAGCAGGTTCTGTCTGCCGAATGAATTGAGCCAGGCCTTGAGATGGGTCGAGTAAATACTCGCGCCGAGAATGTTGCCCGGGCCGCTCCACTCGCGATGCAGCGCGAGCGCTTGCGCCAGATCTACCGGCCCGAGCCATCCGAGGGATCGCAGAAGGCGATAGTGTGAATAGAGCCGTTGGACTGGATCGCGAAGCGTGACGATAATCCGGCATCGCGGAATAAGGCGGGCGATTCTCTCCCGCGCCTCGGGATAATCGAAGTAGGTAGGGCATACTTCGCCAATCGGCAAGCCGGCGGTACTGTCCCTGAAGTGAGACTGATACCACGCAAGTCCCTCGGAAAAGTTGGACGAGAAGAAATTGGTCTCCTTGATCCGGGGGGGAAACGTGACGTGGCCGGACAGCATTCGGTAAAGCCACGTGGTCCCGGTGCGCGGCGGTCCCACCGCGATGAAATCGGGCAGCTTCTGATCGCCGTTAGTCACTGATTTAATCGAACCGGATCTCGGACCGCCGGTCGCCATCAGAATACCATCGATCGAGGATTCGAACGCGAGGCGTCGACGAATCTGTTACAGTCCATCTTGACGGAGAAGCTATGGCGGACGAAAAGCAGGCGCTCGATTGGAACAAGGTCAAGGTGTTCGCCTTTCAGGCGATGACTGATATCGGCGTCGCAATGCAGGGCGCGCTCAGCTTTATCGGCGACCGGCTCGGGATTTTCAAGGCGCTCAGCGCCGCCGGAGCGGTCACCAGCGCGGAGTTGGCCGAGCGCACGGGACTCAGCGAGCGCTATCTGCGCGAATGGCTCGGAGCGATGGCGGCCGCGCGCTACGTCGAGTACGACCCGGCGACGCACAAATTCCTGATGCCGCCCGAGCACGCGATGATTCTGGCCAACGAGGATTCGCCGTTTTTCTTCGGCGGGTTCTTCGAGGGAATCGCGAACGTGGCGATGGCGCCGAAAGTCGCCGAAGCCTTTAAGACCGGCAAGGGCGTGCCGCAGAGCGAGTACCCGCCCGAGACTTTCGAGGGTATCGAGCGTGGCACTGCGCCGATGTATCGCCATCATCTGGTCCGCGACTGGCTGCCTGCGATGCCGCAGGTTGTCGCGGCGCTGTCGGAGGGCGGCTGCGCCCTGGACGTCGGATGCGGCAGCGGTCGTGCCTCGATCACGCTGGCGAAGGCCTTTCCGAAGGCGCTGGTCTTCGGCTACGACAACCATCCGGGCTCAATCGAGCGTGCGCGTGAAGGCGCCCGCGTGGCCGGGCTGCGCGATCGCATCGGCTTCGAGGTCTTCGATTGCACCAAGCTGCCGGCCGGGCGCTGGGACTTCATCACGACTTTCAACGTCGTGCACGATTCGGTCGATCCGGTCGCGCTGCTCAGTTCCATTCGCAGCGCGCTGAAGCCCGATGGGACATTCCTGATGGTCGAGGTGAACGTGTCACCGAATCTGGAAGACAATCTCAACCCGATGGGCCGCATGATGTACTCGATGAGCACGCTCTACTGCATGTCGGTCTCGCTCGCGCATGGCGGGGCGGGAATCGGCGCGCTGATGGGCGAACCGAAGGCGCGCGAATTGTGCGAACAGGCCGGTTTCGCGCACTTTCGCCGCCTGCCGATCGATGATCTGTTCTCGGCGCTCTACGAGGTCCGGCTCTAACGTGAAGACCCGGCTCCGGCGCCGTGCGAATCGTCACGGTCAGAATGTGGACCAACAGGCGCGAGATATCCCGCGCAACATGAGATCTAAGGAAGAGATGCCGGCTCCGCTCGGGCGCCGTCTCCGCGCCCGTTTTGCCGGCATGGAGCTGGATGAGGACCTCGCGGAACTGCATGGCCAGAAGGCTCGCCCGGCGCGCCTCAGGCGGTGATCAGCCCGCTCAGCCCGATGCGCGCGCTCGGAACGCTTGAGTGATGGCCGGCATCACCGCGCTCCAATCGGCGACGATTCCCAGGTTGGCGCGCTCGAAGATCGGTGAGTCGGGGTCGTTGTTGATCGCGACCACCGTCTCCGCGCGCTTGATCCCGCAGGTATGGTTGGGCGCGCCGCGCACGCCCACGGCGAAGTAGAGCCGCGGCTCGATCGCCTTGCCGGTGAGCCCCACCTGCAACTGGCGCGGACACCATCCGGCATCGGTTACGCGCCGCGTCGCGCACATTCCCGCGCCGAGCACGCGGGCGAATTCCTTGAGCACCGCGACGCCCTCGGGACCGCCGACGCCGGTCCCGATCCCGACCACGACCTCCGCGCCCTCCAGCGGCACGAGCGCGGAGTCCAGGTTCGAATGCGCCTCGTTCAGCCGCGCGAGCGCCGGCCCGAGGCTGGGCGTGACGATCTCGACCTCGGCCACGTGCGACCGATTCGGCTCGGCGAGCTCCAGCACGCCGGAACGCACCGTCGCCATCTGCGGATAGGTCTTCGAGAGAATCGGGGCGACGATATTGCCGCCGAACGCCGGCTTCAGCGCGACCATCCGATCCTCGGCGTCTAACTCGATTCCGATCGCGTCGCCGGTGAGTCCCAGTCCGAGCCGCGCCGCGAGCCGCGGACCCCAATCGCGGCCGCGCTCGCTCGCGCAGATCAGAAGTCCCCAGGGCGTCCGCGTGCGCACCAGATCACCTATCGCCGCGGCCAAACTCTCGGGAGAGTAAGCGTCGAGCCGCGGATGCTCCAGAAGCAGGACGCGATCGGCGCCGTAGCCGGCGAGCCCGATGGCGTGCGGCCGCAGCGCCGCCGCGGTTCCGACCGCGATCAGCGCGCCGCCGAGTTTCGCGGCCAGGCGGTCGCCGAGCGAGAGAATCTCCAACGAGCCGCGCGTGATCGCGCCGGCGAGGTCGGTCTCGCAGGCGACCCAGACGTCGCGCGTCGGCGCGGATAGGCGCTGCCCACTCGAGATTGGCTGACGCGAACGCGCGCGCGGTCGCAACGCGCCGAGCTCGTCGAGCGCCGCGATCAGCTCGCGGGCCGCGCGCTCTGGGTCGCCGCCGTCGATCTGCCGGCATTGCACCTTGGGACTTTCCTGTACTCGCACCTCCTGCACCCAGGTCGGCGAGCCGGCGAAGCCGAACTTCGTGGAGTCGGAGTCGAGATCGGCGGCGCTTACCGCCTCAATCGGCTTCGATTTGACGCGCTCGGCATCCTCGGGCTTGAAGCGAATAGGCTGCGCGACGCGCTCGGCGCAGGTCAGCAGCGCCGGCATCGCGCACTCGATTACCTCGTAGCCCTCGTCGCTCTCGCGCTCGGCGCGGATTGTGCGGCCGTCGAGCTCGAGCTTCCGTACGCCGGTGATCTGCGCGAGGCCCAGCAATTCCGCGATCTCCGGACCGACCTGTCCGGTCTCGGCGTCGAGCGAATACTTTCCGAGCAGGATCAGATCGAACTGCTCGCGCTTGAGCCACATCGCGAGCGCGCGCGCCGTCGCGAGCGTATCGGCGCCCGCGAACGCGCGATCCATCAGATGCGCCGCGCGGTCGATTCCCATCGCGAGTGCGTCGCTGAGCGCGGCCCGGGCCTGCGGCGGTCCCATCGTGATCACCGCCGTCTCGGCGCCGTGGAGCTTTTTCAGCTCGATCGCGAGCGACACCGCGCGCAGATCGAAGGCGCTGATCACGGCGGGACCGTCGCGCCGGATCGTCCGCGTGACCGGATCGAAATTGACGTCCTCGATGAGCGGAATCTGCTTGATACAAACGGCAATCTTGAGCACGCCAGCAGGCTAATCGAGCCGGCCGCATCGATGCAAACCTGCGGCCCTTGCGCGCCGGGCGCGCCGATATTTTCACCCTTGGCTTCTCTGCTAACTTCGCGATGTGGTCTTCACGCCAGCTCGATTGACCTTGGTCTTCTGCGCGGCAGTCGCGCTCGCCGCCGGATCGCCGGCGGCGCGCGCGATCGCGCCGCCGCCGGACCGAATTGTGTCGTTGTCGCCTTCGACCACCGAGATTTTGTTCGCGCTCGGCGCCGGTCCCGAGGTCGTCGGCGTTTCCCAGTTCTGCGACTATCCCGACGCGGCGGCGCGGCTGCCGCGAGTCGGATCGTTCCTCACCCCCAACGTCGAGGCGATCGCGGGCTTGCGGCCGACGCTGGTGGTGGGGCTCGAATCTCGTCCAATTTGCGGGAGGTCCGCGCGGTTGAGGCGATGGGCTATCCCACGCTGATGGTCGGCGACGGCACGCTCGCTGATATCCGCGCGGCGATACTCACGATCGGCGGGCGAATCGGCCGCGCGCAGCAGGCGCGCGACCTGGTCGGCGCGCTCCAGGCCAATATCGACGCGGTGCGCGATCGCCTCAAGGATGCGCCGCCGCGAAAAGTCCTGATGCTGGTCGGACATCAGCCGCTGGTCGCGGTCGGACCCGGCACCTACCTTGACGAACTGTTGAAGCTCGCAGGCGGAATCAATATCGCGGATCAGGCCGTGCAAGCCTGGCCGCGGCTCAGTATCGAGTATGTGATTGCGGAGGCGCCGGACGTGATTCTCGACGGCCAGATGGGCACCGATGCGGGCGCGCCCGGCGGCTTCTGGGCTCAGTATCGATCGATACCGGCGGTCGCGAACCATCGGGTTTACGGCTATCCGCAGGACCTGATGCTGCGGCCCGGACCGCGCGTCAGTGAATCGCTGGCGATGCTGGCCGCGATGATTCATCCCGAGGCGGCTACGGGTTCCGCGGCCGTCGCGAATCAGGTGCGGCGCAACTGATGGGCGCGCGCGCGGCCGCACCGGACGCTCGCGGCGAAGGGCTGGAGCAGGACTCGCTGCGCGATGCGCATCTGACGCGCGGCCGTCTGCTGGCGGTCCTCGGTCTGCTCAGTCTAGTTCTGATCGCGGTGGGAGCCGTGGCTTGCGCGTTTGGCAGCGTGCATATCGATCTGATGCGCGCGTTCACCGATCACGCGGGCGCGGACCACGCGATCTTCTTCGGCGCGCGGCTGCCGCGGATCCTGATGGCGGCGATCGTGGGCGCGATCCTCGCGGCGGTCGGCGCCGCGCTGCAGGCGCTGGTGCGCAACCCGCTCGCGGAGGGAGGCATCCTCGGCATCTCCGGCGGCGGCGCTTTCGGCGCGATCGCGGCGCTGATCATTGGCGCGCGCTTCGGCGCGCCCGAGGCGGCCGCTCCGCTTTGCGCGTTCGGCGCGGCGCTGCTCTCGACCGTCGCGGTTTATCGGCTGGCTGTGGTCGACGGCCGGCTCGAGCCCTTCACGCTACTTTTGGTCGGCGTAATTTTCAATTCGTTTTGGGGCGCGGCGATCATGATCGTCAACGCGATGGTCAACTTCTACGTTGTCCACAGCATCCTGTTCTGGCTGATGGGCAGCTTCGAAGCGCCGACCTGGCGCGAGGTCGCGATCGCGGCGGTGCTGGGCCTGCTCGGCTTCGCCCTGCTGTTTGCGCATGCGCGCGACATGAACCTGCTGAGCCTGGGCGACGAGGCGGCGGGCGAACTGGGCGTGGATGTTAATCGGCTGCGGCGCATGATCTTTCTGGCCACCTCGGTCATGATCGGCGCGGCGGTTTCGGTCAGCGGCATAATCTCGTTCGTCGGGTTGATCGTGCCGCATGTGATGCGGCTGGTGCTGGGCGCCGACCATCGCCTGCTCCTGCCCGCGTCATTTATCGGCGGCGCGGCCTTCATGATCGCGGCCGACCTGCTGGCGCGCACGGTAATCGCGCCAGCCGAGCTTCCAGTCGGCGCCATCACGGCGCTGTGCGGCGGCCCATTTTTCGTTTACCTGCTGCGGCGCGACGGCAACGCCTCGCTCGCCTCGTGAAGACCGCGGGCGGGGGCGCAGCGTTGCGCGCGATTGGGCTCTCGGCCGGTTACGGCGAGCGCCGGGTGCTGAACGAGGTCTCGATCGACGTGGGCTTCGGCGAGCTGGTCGCGATCGTCGGTCCCAACGGCGCGGGCAAATCGACGCTGTTGCGGCTGCTCGCCGGCACGCTCGCGTCCTGGACAGGCGCCGTCGAGCTGCTGGGACGGCCGCTTGGGGAATTCGATCGCCGCGCGCTGGCGCGCACCGTCGCGGTGGTCGGACAGGACAGCGCGATGGCCTTTCCGTTCACGGTGCTGGAAGCGGTGCTGATGGGCCGCGCGCCGCATCTGGCGCCCTTCAGCTTTGAGAGCCCGCGCGATCTCGCCATCGCGCGCGCCGCGCTCGACCGGCTTGGGATGTTGCCGCTACAGGGGCGCTATGTGCAGGAGCTTTCCGGTGGCGAGCGCCGGCGCGTGGTGCTCGCGCGCGCGCTCGCCCAGGAACCGAAGGTCGCGCTGCTCGACGAGCCGACCGCGTTCCTCGACCTGAAGCACATCGTGGAGATCTTCACGATCCTGCGGACGCAATGCGCCGAGCAGGGGCTCGCTGTCGTCGCGACGCTGCACGATCTCAACGCCGCCGCGCTCTACGCCGATCGTGTGCTGCTGCTCAAGGACGGCACAGCGGTGGCCACGGGCGTTCCCGAGCGTGTGTTCACCGCCGAGAATCTGCGCGCGGTCTACGACCTCGAGGTCTACGTGGGACGCAATCCCGCAACCGGCTCACTGATGATCCTGCCGGCCGGCGCCACCCGCGATCCGCGCTGATAATCGTAGTCACCAGGGCGACAGGTTTGTTATTCATTTTGGGTAGAGTCGATCCGTTTTGTACGACGACCTGACTGAACGTCGCGGGAGCGCATCATGCAAGAGAAGATTGAGGTTGGATTCCAAACGTTCGTTTCCGATGGCGGCCAGGAGTTCGGTGCGGTTCGTGAGGTCGCACCCAACGGCCGGCCGGAGCTGGTAATTTATGTTGAGAACGCGGGAGACTTCACCGTCCCGCTCGACGCTGTCGAAGCGGTGCATTCGGAAAAGGTGATCTTGAAGTGCGCCAAGCTCGATCGCCGTCTTCGCCGCGCGATCGGCCATGCGCACGACGACGAGAAGCCCGGCGCATAACTCTTCAGAGCAGCTCCTCGAGCGCGGGTAGGCGGCGCTTGAGGCGCTCGGTGGTCCGCGGTGATGATCGTGGTCGCTAAGGCGAGAGGATCTTTTCAAGTGCGGTGATCAGGGAGGGCAGGTCGCCAACGACGATCTGCCAGAGAATATCGAAGTCGACCGAGTCGTAACCGTGAATCAGCCGGTTGCGGAGCCCGGTTATTTCGCGCCAGGGAATCTGCGGGTATTTTCCGCGCTCCGGTTGAGGTGTTCGAGTTGCCGCCTCTCCGACTACTTCGAGCAGCCGAACCAGGGCGAGGTTCAACTTGCGATCCTTATCGAGGTCGCGGCGCGTCTTGCCCTGCGCCATGGCGACGGCCTCTCGGGCGTGATCGAGCATGTGCCGCAGCCGCGCTGTGGTCTCACCGCGCGGCATATTGAATCTGAGCTTCGGCGAGGACTTTGTCGCGAAAGTGCTTGCTGATGAAGTCGCGGGTATTGAGGTCTACCTTGCGCCCCAGGATCGCGCCCAACTCACGCTCCAAGGCAAAGAAGTCCAGGCCGGGGACGTGCCCGGCTTCGAACTCGACGAGTACGTCCACGTCACTATCGGGACGGAAGTCGTTGCGCAGCACGGAACCGAAGAACGCCAGCTCTCGAATCCGATGCCGGCGGCAGAAATCGGCGATGCGAGCCTTCGGCGTTTTGATCCTGGCGCGTGCCACGGTATGACTCCGGCCCGCCGGGACGATGCGCCCCCAACGGGCAGGCAACTTGAGTATACACTCGATTCGCCGGTCGTACCTGCCACTGTGATCCCTTTAGAGCAGCTCCTCGAGCGCGGGTAGGCGGCGCTTGAGGCGCTCGGCGGCGTCCTCGGGCGCCATGTATGGCGGCCGTGCGGGTCCCATCTCGATTCCGGTGACGACCGAGGCCGTCACCTTGGTGGTGCCGAGATGGCCGAGCGTTTCCTCGCCGCCGCGTGGAAAGCATCGGTTGAGCCGCCGCTGAATTTCCTCGGCGCGCACGAGATCCTTTGCCGCGAAGGCCTTGCTCAGCGCGACCGCAGCCGGCACCGCGAAAATATTGATGAAGCCGCCGGCCGCGCCGAGCATCAGGCCCGCGAGCAGGACGCGAAACGTGTTGTAGATCGCCGCGTGGTCGCCGACCTGATCGTAAAGCTCTTCGAGATGTTGGAGGTCGGTGAGAACTTCCTTGAACGCGACTACGCCCTCGATCGCCGCGAGGCGGCCCGCGAGCTTCGGCGTGATATGGAATTTGCTGAGCGCGGGATTGTGATAGACGATCACCGGCAGATCGCCCGCCTCGGCGACCATCCGGTAATGCCGTTCGACTTCGGCCTCGCCGCAGCGCCAATAGTAGGGCGGGATTACCTGCTGCGCATCATAGCCGAGCCGGGCGGCGATCTTCGCATAGTGAAGCGTCTCGAGCGTAGTCGCGCCGGAGGTCATCGCGACCGCCGAGATTCCCGATCGCCGGCGAGCCTCTTCGAGCACGATCTCGAACACGCGGGTGCGTTCGGCTTCGTTCAGATGGAGGAACTCGCCGATACTGGGCGCGGCGACCACGCCAACGGCGCCGCGATCGAGCGCCCATCGAGTTTCGTTGCGCAGCGCTTCTTCATTGAGCCCGTAGTCGGCGCGAAACGGCGTCACCAGCATCGCAATGATTCCCTTAACGAGCTTCACGTTTCAGTGTCTCCTTACTGCCCGCTTGAAGCAGTCGAAACCGGCACCTCGGCCAGATAGCGATCAAGTTCCGCGCTGAGAAATTCGAGCCGGCGCAGACACTGCAGCTCCGTCAGCAGTTGCCCGCGGTCAGTCACACTCCACCCGTCGAGCCGCGCAAAGTGATCGCTCTCGACACGGCTAGCGAACTCAGCAAGCGGCGCCGTCATGTCGATCTGAGCATTGCGGGCGGCGAGCTCTGCGGCCGCTTGCGCGTTGACGCCCGCCCCGCTTTCGTACAGGGCGAGCCACGCGGCGAGGCGAGCGTGAACCGCGGCGAGCGCCGCCGCGCCGGCCGATTCGGTAACCGCATCGAGGCTGGGCCGCGGCTGCTGGATCCGCATCAGAGTGATTGCCGAGAGCCGGTGCGCGACCCGGCGCAGGCTGCCGGCGGCCTGCACGACCGCGTCGGGGTCGATGCGGCTGGCAAGACCCTCCAGGCGCGCATCGCCGGCGACGGTCAGGAGATCGGTGAGCGCCGCAACCAGATCGCGATCGCGGGATTGAAGTTCCGCCTCGGTGACGGCGGCGCCGGGAGCCAGCGAGATCGCGCCCGCCAGCGCCTTGCGCAACAGCGCCGGCATCGATTCGCCCGCGTACTCCGGCCACAGAACGAGGAACACCGCCGTCACCACGAATGTACCGATCAGGATGCCCCAGACGCGGTACAAAGGGGTATCGGTCGAGATCGCGGGACTCAGCCCGGTAAAGGCCAGCAGGAACGTGGTGCCGAGCTGCTTGCCGGCGTATGACGTCCGGCCGCTGCTCTGACCCGTATAGCCGGAGATCATCAGCACGACAAAAATCGCCATCATGTAGACCGGCAGGGTATCGAAGTTCGGCGTGACGATCATAATCACGGCGATCGTGATGGCGCCGCCCAGGACTGCCCCGATCAGCCGCAGAATCATCTTGCGCGCCGACGCGCCGTAGGTGGGAAGGCCGGCGATGATTACGGTGGTGAGAATCACCGACAGTTCCGGACGTTGACTGGCAAGTCCGATCACATAGCCAACGACGATACTCAGCCCCACCTTTAGCGAGTAACGGATCAGCGCCGGGTCGGAGCCGCTAGCGGCGGCGGGCAATGCAGGCGCGCCTTCGGCAACGGCCGGCTCGTCGAGCGGGCGTTCGAGCAGTCGGGCGATAGCCTGGAGTCCGCTGAGAAACGAGCCGAAGTTGGCGAGTTCGTCGGCGCCGGCCGATACGATATAGGCCGGCCGCGCGGCGACGACTCGAGACTGGAGCGTTGCGAGCATGGGCAACATCTGCGCCGCGGCCGGCGGAGGCGGACGGTCCGGGCCCGACTCGAGCAGGAGGGCGGAATCGCTCGCCAACTCATCGAGCGCCGCGGCAATCGCATCGGCGCTGGCCGCGATCGGCTCACTGAGCATCCGGCGAACCCCGTGCGGCACGCGCTCGCCGGCGTCGAACGAGAGTTTGACGACTTCGGCTCCGATTCGCTCGACCCGGGTGACGGCGCCCAGCAGCACCGCGCGCCGATGGGCGGAGGTCCCCTCGGCGCGCGCCCGCGCCAGCAGCGTGAGGTGAGTTGCAAGGTTGGATTGGACCGAAGGGCTCGGCGCGACCGTATCGGGATCGTCAGAAAGAAAGCGCTGAGTGGTTTCGAGCAGGCGCGCACGGAGAATGTGCAGTCCGGCGGCGAGGGATTCGAGCAACGCCTTCTCGGCCGGGTCAGGCCAGAGCCAGTTATCGAGCACCGCGATCACGCCGCATCCGATCGCTACGGCGCTGAACGAGTCGGCCACGGTCCAGCCGAACTCCTTGGGGGCGAACACCACGCCGTAAAAGCTGTCGAGCACGAGGACCTGCGTGATGAGCCCCAAGGCTCCCAGCTTGCGGCTCGTGGCGTACCAGGTCGAGAGCGCCGTGAAAGCGCCCAGGAAGGCGAGCATCAGGACCGGGCTCTGGGCGAAGACGCGGGCGAGCGGCACCGACACCGTGAGCGCCATCGCCTCGACCAGAACGAGGATTGAAGCGGCGCGCCACGACAGCATCGCGGTTGGAGTGCCCGCCAGCAGCCACATCAGGTACGGCCCGAGCGGGCTGTCAATGTGAGCTGCGGCTATGATTCCGGCGCCGACTGCGCCGGCCACGGAACTGCGGATCGTCGTGTAGACGCGATGCGGCTGCGGCGCCATCTCCTCGCGGAGCAATTTGAGAAACCGATCGGAGAAGCCCGCTGGCGAGACCCGCGTGGACCGGCGGCGCGTCACCGGCCCGATCAGTTCGATTCTACTGGCGGTTCCCATCTGACGTTGACGCTCGCGCGATCACTTGTCGCCGCGGATCGTCACGACCGCGGTTGCGCCCATTCGATAGGGGAATTGCGAATCGGGATCCTCGAGGATGATTCGGACCGGGAAGCGCTGCGAGAGCCTGACCCAGTTGAGGGTTGGATCGACCGAGGGCAGGCCTTCAACGGTGGCGCCGTTCTCCTGATACAAGGCCCATCCCAGCCCCTGCACGCGGCCGTGAAAAAGATGGCCGGGATAGGCGAGCAAAAAGATGTCGGCGGTCATCGCGGGCCGAATATGGGAAAGAAAGTTCTCGCGGAAGTTCGCGACCACATACCAGGTCCGATTGTCGACCAGACTGAGTACGTCGCGGCCTTCGTTGGCATACTGGCCGACCGCGATATTGAGGTTGGTGACGTAGGAATCGAACGGCGCGCGCACGTAGCAGTAATCTACATTGAGTTTCGCATCGTAGACCACCGCTTCCGCCGCCTTGCGCCGCGCATTGAAGTCGCCGGCGCCGTACTGGCCGAGTTCGTTGCGGGCCTTGCCAAGGTCGCTGCGCGCGCTCGCGACCGCGGCCTGCGCCGCTTCGAGCCGGCTGCGCGCGTTGAAAACGTCGTTGGCGGTCACGAAATGACGGCCCAGCAGCGGCTGGATGCGATCGAGATATTGCTTGTCGTAAGCGACGTCGGCGTCGAGTTGCGCCACGCGCGAGTCCGCCGAGTGAATCGAGTTCTGGAGCGCGTCGATCTGGAGATTGGTCAACGCAAGATCGGCCTGGGCTTTGTCGAGCACGGAATTGTAAGGCCGCGGATCGACTACGAACAGCAGGTCGCCGGGTTTGACGTGCTGGTTGTCCTGCACCGGCAGTTCCACGATTGGGCCGCTGACATGAGGCGCGATTCCGACTACGTTCGCGCGCACGTAGGCGTCGTCGGTACGCGGGTAGACATAGTAGATGCGGAGGACGTAGGCGCCGAGCAAAATCGCCGCCAGCACGATCAGCACGGCGAGCATCCGGCCGATGATTCGGCGCGTCAGGTCCGCGCGCGCCGGTGCGGCACTCGCGGAGCGTGGCGCAGCCGCGCCGGCTGCCATCGGCCGAATGTCCGGCGAGGTTGCGGCCGGGGCTGGCCGGGAATCCTGCCGCGGCGATTGCGCATCTGCCACTGCGACTATCCTCAGATCCGGTTGAAGAAGACCAGGTAGACCGTGCACGCCAGCGCGATCGCCAGGCACGGGTAGATTATCGCGAGCGGTCCGAGATAGGGCTCGATCCGGCTCGCGAGCAGGATCGGACGGATCGCGACGGCGAGAACTGAGCCGACGATTGCACACAGCAGCCACGCCGGGAAATTCGCGCCGGCGACATTGACCACCGGGTCGCATCCGCAGAGCGCGAACGCAATCAACGCCGGCAAGGCGGCGAGTAATCCTGCACGGGCTGAGGTGCTGAGTTTCATCATGGTTGAGACGGAATATGCGCCGCGCCAGCGGCGTATGCCACGGCCGCATAGGCGGTGAGTAATTCCGCCTTGCTCTGGATCAACGTGTAGCGGGCGTTGGCGAGGTCGCGCTCTGCGGTCAGCAGCTCGACGATAGTGCTCAGGCCCTGGCGGTAGGTCTCGAGGTTGGCATCGTACGATTCTTGCGACGCCGCGAGCAGGCTTTGCGCGTAGTCATACTTGCTGCGCGAGGAATCGAACTCGAAGTAGGCGCGCCAGACCTCGGCGACGGTATCGATCGCGCTTGCACGGAGCGCGGCGCGGCTGGCCTCGCGAGCGGCCTGCGCGCGGCGGAGGCCGTTGAGCCGGCTGAAACCGGTGAAGAGCTCCCATCGGACGGAAAGCATCGCCGAATATTGGGGCTCACCGACATTGACGGTCTGCGGTGTCTGCAAGCTGAAATTCCAGAGATCCTCGCCATAGCCGGCGGACAAATTCAGCACCGGGTAGAACTCGGACTCCGCCTGATCGACGGCGGCCTCGCTGGCGCGGAGATTTGCTTGTTGCGCGGCCAGATCAGGACGCTCGCGCCGCGCCGCCGTGATAATCGTGTCGACCGTCGCGTTGAGCGATTCGGGCACGCCCTGAGTTTCGAGGCTTTGAATGCGAATCTCGCGACTCGCCGGCACGCCGAGCGCAACCGCGAGCTGCGCCTCGGCGTCGTGGACGAGCAGATTGGCGTTGGCGAGATCAAACCGCGCCTGCGCGGCGCGCGCCTTGGTAAGCAGCAGCTCGGGGGCGGTCGCAAGGCCCAAATCGACGCGCTGCTGCGCGGCTTCGAGGTCGGTCTCGGCGAGGTGCAGGTTCTGCTGCGCGGCGATAACGGCGGCCTCGGCCGCGTCACGTGCGTAGAAGGCGCTCTGCGTATCGAAAACCACGTCCTGGATCGCGCGGCTGAAACCGAAGTTGGCCGCGATCAACCGGGCGCGGGCGGCGTCGGACGCCGAGCTACGGCGGCCGAAATCGATCAACGTCCAGGTCATCGTCACGGCCGGATCCGCCTGCCATTGCTTGAGCGTACCGGCCGCGTTGGGAAGCTCGATCATCGTCCGCTCATAGCCGTTGTCGGATTCGACCGCGGCCTGCGGATAGTACGGCGCCTGCGCGGCGCCATACTCCGCCGCTGCAGCGCGCGCGTTCTGCCAGGCGGCGCTGGTGTGCGGATTGTTTTGCAGCGCGATATCGATCAGATCGGCGAGGTCATAGGTTCGCCCGTCGTTAAGTGCGGTGGCCTCGGTCGACTCGGCGTCGGGCGCGCGATTCGCCAACACGTAGCCGCTGGGGAGCGGGCGTGCCGGAGTCCACTGCCGGTCCATGCTATGCGGCGCCGACTGGTACGGCGAAATCTCGGGTCGGGCCTCAACCTGATCACGCACGCCGGCGCATCCCGCGACGCAAGCGGTCAAGGCCAGCGCTGCGAGGGGGAGCTTCGCCGCCGACCTGAACAGACGCGCGCAATCTCCGATCGGCGAGCCCGCCATCCGCCTTCCACCTTCCGACCTGACGAAGACATAGACCGGAACTCGCATCTCGCCAAGGATGTCCCGGCGGGGCGTCGAGGCGCAAGTCAGATCGGCGTGAATATCAGGGCCGGGGAGTTGCGGGATAGGGCGGCGGGGCTAGCCTTGCAGTTCGCGAGGCATAGCTGCCCCTACGTCGGCGAACAGGAACTCCTCGATCTCATCAATCCGCGCGGCGGCGTCGTGATAGCCGATATCGGTCAAAGCCCGCGTATAGCTCGAGTCGAACAACAGGTAACTCGTGAGATCCGCGCTCTGCGCATCGGGGGTGCCCAAGCCGTCCATCACATAGCGAATCGCGCGCGGCATCCGATGAGCCAGCGCGGCGGCTACCAGGGCCAAGTCCGAGGACGGCGCGATGGTCAGAGGCTTGACCACGCGCAGCGCCGGTCCGGCGGCGGTCCCGTTTGCCATCTGGCCGCCACCGACCAGCTCGTTCATCCGCACCAGATGGTCGAGGTCGGCGTCGAGGTGATCGAGAAACAGCGCGTTGAGGAAGACGCCGCAGATCTGCGCGATGGGAGGTTCGGCGGGGGCGGCCGAATGCAGCTCTGAGACCAGCTCGGCTTCATGCAGTGCTGCGGCTGCGCTGGAGCAGCGCACGCCGATCGCGAAGATGCGGTCGGCGCCGAGCCGGATCGCGGGACTCAGCGGATTGGTCAAACGCAACGCGCCGTCACCGAAATAGCACTCGCCTGCGGTCGAGGTGCGGACCCGAACCGGCGGGAACAGAATCGGGATCGCGGCCGAAGCGCAGACGTGATCGACCGTAATCTCGGTTGGTACGGTGACGCGCCGCGCGCGAGTCCAGATCGGATGGCCGCGCCGGCCCTGCACGAAGGTAAACGAGCGGCCGGAGTGATAGCTGGTCGCCGACACCGCGGCTGCGAAGAGCTCGCCGCGCACGATCGCGCCGGCGATACCCTCGGCATGGAGACCGGCGCCAAGAGTTTCGTAGAGCGGCGCCGTATCGAACACCGAATGGACGTTACCGCCTCCGATCAGGCCGCCGAGCGAGAGATCCCACATCCAGCGTAAATTTCCGACCGCCAGCGAAACCAGGTCGACGCGGAGGACCTGATCGACCGAGAGGCCGTCCCAGAGCCGCATGAGGTCGCGGGCGCCCTCGGCGAGACTCGAGCTGCGGGCCGCGATGAAGGTTCCATTGATCGCCCCGGCGGAAGCGCCGGTCACGATCTCAAATGGTGACGGCCGATCACGCAAGCGGGGCAGCTCGCCGACGCGCTTCAGAACCCCGGCCTGATAGGCGCCGCGCGCGCCGCCCGCGGTAAGCACAAGTCCAAGCATCGAAGACAACTCTCCTATTCCGCCCTACGAGCAAAAGCCAAGCCGACGGCTGTAAACAGGATCGAGCGCACAGAATCGCGACTTCCCGACCGATTGCGCGACAGTTCGACCGGCGCCGCCGCCGGGATGCCTTCGCGGCAGGCAGCGAGCGCCGCAGGAAATCGCAGAGCCCGCGCCGATCGGCCCCGGCGAACAGACTTCCGCGCGTGGACAGTCTCGAACTGCATTACTATTCACTGACTGGGAGCGTCCCCGCCGCGGGATCGTCGGCCGCGCCCGAAAGCTCCGCTTGGTCCATCCGCCAGATCGGCGAGAAACCGAGGATCGCGGCCGAAAGCGGCCACGCTGCACGCACCCGCCACCATCGTGGGCCGCAGACCCACCACCCCGCCGATCCAGCCACCGACCAGCGCGCCCAGGAGCGACATCGCAAGCCCGACGAAAGAGAGGCTCGCGTTGACGCGGCCGATAAGACGGCGGGGAGCGATTGCCTGGATGATAGTGGTGCGGTTGATTGCGTAGACCGTCCCGGCGCAGTCGCCGATCAGTTGATGCGCGACGAGCAGCGCCACCGAAACGCCGGTTGCCCCGCGCGCGATCGGCACCAGCAGCATCGCGGCGCCATTGATAGCAAGTCCGACCGCCATCGCACGTCCCGCGCCGAGCCATTGCGCGGTGCGTGCGGCTGCCAGCGCACCGAACAAAGCGCTCCCGCCGCCGACCGCGAAGATCATGCCGAGCGCGCCCGGCTTGAAGCCGAGCCCGTTGACCACGAAGATCATGTAGAGCGCCGAGAAGAAACTGTAGAACAAGGCGCCGGCGGCCGAAGCGATCGCGATTGCAAAGAGCCGGGGATCGCCCGCCACGCAGGCCCATCCCTCCCGAATTTCATCGCTCGCGCGCCGATCCTTGTGTGACGGCTCGGGTTCGGGCCGACCGATGGCGAAAATCGCGACCGCCGAGGCCACGAACGAGAGGGCGTCGATCAGGATCGCGAACGGAGCGGTGAGCCATTGCGTGAGCCATCCGGCCAGTCCGAAGCCACCGACCTCCGCGACCGCGGAGCTGGCCTCGAGCTTCGCATTGGCGTCGAGTAGTTGTTCGCGCTCGACGAGTGACGGCAAGTACGAGCGGTAGGCCACGCTGAAAAAGATCCCGAGCGCGGCGTTGGCCAGGATTACCGCATAGAGCTGCCCGATCCGAAGCACGCCGAATATGGCGGCGATCGGAATCGAGGCCAGCAAGACGAAGCGTCCCAGATCGGCCGCGATCAGAATCGGGCGGCGCCGGAAGCGGTCCGCCCACACGCCCGCCATCAGGCTGAAGATCAACGCGGGCCCGATGCGCGTGGAAGAGAGCAAGCCCATCTGAAACGGCGTGGCATGGAGTGAAATCACCGCCGCAAAGGAAATCGCAACGTCGCCCATCCGCGAGCCGAAGTCGGAAATCGTCTCGCCGGCCCAGAGCTTAAGAAAGTCGCGGTGTTGAAAAAGCGAGTCGCGCGTGGCGCCGGATCGTTCACCGGTGGCGCTCTCGTTCCGGTCGTAGTTCATCGTCGATCCTCGGCAAGCCAAAAAAGAAAGAGCCCCGGGCTTCGCTGCCCGAGGCTCTTTCAAGCCAGGTTTGGGAAGTCCGCTCTAGACTTGTGGGTTCCTGTTATGGGGTAGAGTTGCTTGCATCGGACTGCCGAAATCTGTCGAGAAGGCGAAATTATTCCCGCTGAACCCGCAAGTCAATCCGGCGCGGGTGCTGCGCACGATCGCCTTACAGGGAGCCGAAGCTCCGGCCGCGGACTACTCCGGGATAATCTGTCCGGGTTGAGGGCCTGGAACTATCCCCTCAAGGTCGGAGTCCTTGCCGCCCTTGTGCTCACGGTCCAGGCGGTTCTGAGCTACACGCTGGACACGACGCTGTTCCTTATCCTGCGCCTTCTGCTTGCGAAGCTGCTCTCTACGGCGTTTTTCCATCGGTCTTCACCATTGAGGATGGCTGAAATTGCCGAACTGCGATTCGGATCAGGAACCAGCGCTCTTCGAGTTTGGTCCGCTTCCGGGCACGACATCGCGCCTCGAAAGCACCACTCCGTTTGCCCGAGCAAACGGAGCGGTCTACTGACGAATTTACCAGCGCTCGCGGCCTCGATTACCGCCGCCGCCTCCGCCACCACCGCCGCTGCGGTTGCCGCCGCCGCCGAAGCTCGATTCACGGGGCTTGGCCTCGTTCACCTTGATATTGCGGCCCTTGAGTTCGGTGTCGTTGAACTGCCGGATTGCCTTGGAAGCGTCTTCCTGGCTGGCCATCTCGACAAAGCCGAAGCCTTTCGATTGGCCGGAAAATTTGTCCGTGATCACGGTGGCGCTCTGCACCTGGCCGACCTGAGAGAACAGCTGTTCCAGGTCGCTGTTGGATACCGTGTAGGCCAGATTGCCTACGTACAATTTGCTGGGCATTCGATGCCCTCCGTTATGTTTGCCGGGAAGCTCCGACCAGGACAACCCGGGCTCATTCCCGGGTTTGAATGAAAGGAACAATCCGAGCGTTACCTGTCCGATCGTATACTTTCCCGGGCGGCAATGAAACTGGGCCGCCGCCACTTCGCCACTGCGCTCCCATGGCTCGGCGAGCCGCGACGGTTAATGCGAGTCGCGGCTTTCCTTCTGCCGGGCCTGAATCGCGCTGAAGTCGAACCACCCATCGATGTGCGGGCCCGCCCAGGGCGAAAGGTAGATCCGGCCGGTGCGCACGAACTCTTCACACCGGGTGTCGTTCAGAAGCAATGTACGAGGCCGGCGCGTCTGGAGATCCAACGCGTAGTAGGAAGACTCCAATGTTGCAGCGCCGTGAGCTTCATCCAGTCGAGCGATGACTTTTCGATACAGACCTGATCCGATCGGTCAAGCGTTGCCGCGAGTCGCTGCGACAGGCGTGCCCAGGTCCAACTCTGCAGCGAGAAAACGATCAGGAACACCGCGCCGATCAGGACCAGCGTGATCGAGCGGGCGGCCTCGAGGGTCGCATCGGTCGAGGGCGTGCGCAGCATCGCATCGGCCACCGCGGCGGCCATCATGATCAGGGTCATGCCCGGAAACCAGAATTCGTATCCCTGGCAATCGATCCAGTCACTCGGTCGGACCGCCCATACGATGAGCACGGCGCCAATCAGGATCAGCAGGCCGTTCACCCCCAACCTCGCAGGCTCGAACCGGCTGCCCGGCCTGGAAGACCACAAGCACAGGGAACCGGCAATCAGAATGAGGATCACTGCCACCAACGGCATTCCCAGCAGGAAGCTGTGAAAGGTATACCTGAGGGATCCGAGTCCGAGCCGTCCGCGCTCGTAGGCGCTCAGCGGAATAGCAACTCTGGCTGCCACCAGTGCAGTTGATACCAGGCCGTACCACAGAGCGACAGCGGCTCGATCCCGGCCTATCCATGCGTCCAGGAAAGCGGCGACCGCGATTAGCCCAAGGATCGCCGCGGAGCTGGGATGAGTGGTCAACGCGGTCAGCGTGAGCACCGCGACGATCGGAAGGTAAACCGCACGCGGACGCGTCAACACGCAGAGCAGCGCCGGCCACAGCAAATTCGGGGTGGCGATCGCCTCGTTGAAGATGAATTGTCCCGGAAGCCCGGCGAGACAGATCGAAAGCGCAGGCCAGACGAACAGCGCCGGGCGCGTGTCGCGGCACACGAGCCATGAGGCCGCGAGCGCGACCGCGGGAACCGACGCGTAGCAGGCCGAGAATATCAGGCGTAGCAGCGTCAGGTTCGCGGTCCAACGGACCGCCAGCAGCGTTGGAAGCTGGAGTGGAATGTTCAAGAGTCTATGATAGGGCGCGTCCGTTCCCCGCCTATCGAGAACGTTAAACAGGTAGTACGCGTTATCGTAAGAGAGCGGGGCGTTGCAGATCGCGGCGATCGCAAGGGCGAGTACCACCAACGCGAAGAAAACGCCGACGCCAAATTTGATCTCGAGCCCGCTCTTCGGATTCGATCTGCTCAAAGCCCAGCCATGACGATCCGCAGTTTCGATACGCAGCTACGGTATGCGATTATTATGCGCAGACCAACCGATGGATCATGAGCCGGGGACGAAAACCATGCGCTTCACATTAATGCTTTCCCGAGGCGAGCATCGCGACTACCAGGCGATCGCGCAGACCGCGGAAGCCGCTGGCTTCGCCTCGATGACCATTCCCGACAGCCTGTTTTTTCCGCGCGCCACCGAGTCCCGCTATCCGTACGCGGATACGGAAAATATCCGCGGCTACATCGCGGCGACGCCGTTTATCGAGCCGCTGATCGCGATGACCTGGATGGCGGCGGTGACCACGACGCTGCGCTTTTATCCCGCGGTCATGAAGGTGCCGGTACGCCAGCCGCTGATCCTCGCCAAGGCGCTGAGCTCGCTGGCTGTGATCTCGGGTAATCGCGTCAGCCTCGGGGCCGGGCTTAGTCCGTGGCGCGAGGACTTTATCTACAACGGTCTCGTCTTCGAGAAACGCGGCAAGCTGATGGACGAGTGCATCGAGATCATTCGCGGTGCGCTGCGCGGCGGCTACTTCGAATTTCACAGTGACAATTACGATTTCGGCCCGCTCAAGATGAATCCCGTGCCCGATCGGCCGGTGCCGATCCTTTACGGCGGTCACAGCCAACCCGCGCTCGCCCGCGCCGCGCGATTGTGCGACGGCTGGATCTCCGCGAACGCCGATACCGACACGCTCAAGAGTCTCATCGGGCGGCTCAATGATCTGCGCGCGCAGTACGGAACCGCGCACCGATCCGATTTCGAAATTCATGTGATGGACGTGACGGCCAGCACCCTCGATGACTACCGGCGCCTGTCCGATCTCGGCGCCACCGACATCGTCACCGGCTTCGCGAGTGAAGGTCCCGCGATGCTCGACGACATCCGCCGCTTCGGCGAAAAGATCATCGCCCGGATTGGCAAATGATCGCCAGCCCCGGATAGCCATCGATACCCGATCTCAGGCCGACCTCATCGATTTCGCCACCGATTTCTGCTAGTTCAAAAGCGATTAACGCCAATTTGGACCAATTCTGTTATGTCCAGTAGCTCCGTACGAGAATCCCACCGCCCTGGCTTCCCGATCCCGGCAGTAGCCGCGATACTGATCGCAATCGCCGCGATACCCGCTCGAGCTTACGCGCAGTTACCACATGACGACAAAGCCAAGGCGCCCTTCGGCGAGCTGACGGTCAGCACTGCCAGCCTTTCGTTCACCGAAATCAAGCTCTCGTCGAAGGTCGTCACCGAAAGCAAGACTTTTAAGCTGACCGACAGCGGCACCGGCGACATTACGGTGACCGTGGGCACCACCACGGGCGATGCCGCCTTTATCGTGACGGGCGGCGGCACGATTGCGCTTGCGCCGAAAGCGCACGCGACGATCACGGTCGAATTCGCTCCCGACGACGCCGGCCAATTCAAAGGTGATGTTACCGTCAGCGTCGCGCCGTCCTTGGGTCAATCGCTCAAGGGCAAAGCCTCGACCGAGGTCAAACTTTCCGGCAGCGCGAAAGGAAAACCTCCCGCGCCGACTCCGACGCCGACCCCGGCTCCGACCGCGGTACCCACGCCCGGAACCGGCAACAACCACTTGTCGGGCACAGTCGAGAGCGGAACCCTGCCCGTCTGCAACTCCACTGTAACCCTTTATGCCGCCGGGCAAGCGGGATCGGGCGCGTCCGCTTATGGCGCCGGCGCCACGACGGTCACCGACGCCGGGAGCAACAGCTCCGGCGCCTTCGATCTTACGTTCAATTGTCCAAGCTCGGGGGCGCAGATGTACGCGATCGCAACCGGCGGCGTCGCCGGTTCATGTACCGGATCGAATTCCGCGCTCGTCCTCGCCACGGCCTTGGGCCCCTGCGGCTCGATGCCACCATCGATCGTCATCAACGAGGCCACCACCGTCGCCTCGGTATGGGCGCTGCAGCAATTCATGGATCCCACCGGCAAAATCGTCGGGACCTCTTCGACCAACACCACCGGCTTGCAGAACGCAGCCGTGACGATCACCTCGAAGAACCTCATCGATGTGACCACCGGGCTGGCGCCGTCCTCGTTCCCCAGCGATGTGACCTCGCCTACCAATGTCCTGTACACGCTCGCGGACCTTCTCTGGTCCTGCACCAACACGGCGAGCGCAGGCTCCACGCAATGTGCCTCGCTCTTCGCCGACGCCAAAGCTTCGGGCGGCACACCCACCAACACGCTCGAGGCAGCCCGGGACATCGCGGCCAACCCGGCCAACAACGTCAGTACGCTGTTCGCGCTGACCCCGAGCAATCCTCCGTTCACGCCCGACCTCAGTTCCGCGCCCCCCTCGTGGGTCATCGCGATCGGCTACTCGCCGAACAACGCAAATCAGGAGATGCAAATCGCGATCGATGCCGGCGGGAATGTCTGGGCGGCAGATGCCAACCACAAGCAACTGGTCGAGCTGGCCGTAGCCGGCGGTTACAGCACGTTCGTCTACCCCACGGTCAACGAGGATTTCCCGCTCGAGACGATCGTCGACACTGCCGGCAACGTCTGGACCGCCGATCATCACCAGTTGACCGAGTTCCCAGCCGGAAATTATGCGAATCCGGTCGGGTTTGGGCTCATGGACGGCACTGCGCCGTTAGACTGGAACGGTATACTCGGCGAGCCGGGCGGAACCGCTATATTTGACCTCGCGGGAAATATCTGGCTCGCCAGCGTTCCCGGCTTCAGCACCGTCAACGGCGCGATCGAGCTCGATTGCCGCCGGCGGTTACACCACCGAGGCCGACTTCACCAACTCCGCCGCGGGCCTTAACAGTCCGGTCAGAGTCGCCATCGATCCGTCCGACAACGTATGGCTCTTAAACGGCGGCTCCAGCCCCAGTCTCAGCGAATTGATCGCTGCCAACTATGCTTCCGGCGGCGCGAACTATCCGCTCCCCGGAGCCGACAACGGAGTTGGGAGCATCGCTATCGACGCGTCCGGAGATGTCTTCGTGATCGACACCGACACGCAGGCCGCCAGTCCTCAGCCAAGCGTCATCGAGCGGATCGCGTCGAACGGGCACCTTATGACGTTCGCGCCACCCGGTGCGAATCTGGCCGCCGGCGGCCCGCTCGGGATATCACTGGACGGCGCCGGCAACCTCTGGCTGGGCGACTCGACGAGCGGCGGCGTCAGCGAACTCACCCTGGCCAGCGGCTATCAGAACGGGTTCTACTACAACACCGCCTCCGGCCTGCCCAGCGCCGTCGACAGCTATGCCGACGCCTCCGGGAGCCTATGGGTAGTAACCAAACCCAGCGACGACATCGTGATCGAAGCCCAACTACTCGGCCTTGCCGCCCCAACCCGCGTACCAGCTCAAGCCTGCCTGACCCAAGAGAGCACAACCAAAACCAACTGCCTCCCCTGACCAGCCCTGCAAACCTTTTATGTCATTCTGAGGTGAGCGCAGCGGAAGCCGAAGAATCTACGCGGAGCGACTATCGCTTGCAGCGCCCCCGCCCTCTCCCACGCCTCTCCCTGACCAGACCAGGAGGTGAGGCATGCCCTGAGCGAAGCCGAAGGGTCGCGCGAGCATCGCGAGCGAGGGTGTCGCCTGCCTCCACCTCGCCCGCTTGGTTGCGGGAGAGGGTGCTGCTGGTGCCGCCACGGAGGCCGGATAATCACCGGCGAAACCCGTCGCCCTTTGATGGGCGACGATGCCGGACGTGACAAAACGTCACGGCATGGTACCCTCAGACCTTGGGAAGGACAATGTCCGTCCCTGAGCGGCACCGCCAATGCGATCGGCGCGCTGTCTGCTCAGGCAGCTGGGCAGCTCCATCCCGAAAGGCGAGGACGGATGTCCACTATCGAATATGTTTCCGCTTTCATCGGTATCTGCCTTACCGCAGGAACCGTTGGCGCTGAAGTGCTGGGCTACCTGATACCCCGACCGATTGCGGGGTTGCTATTTGGAGGCGGGCTGGTATGCATCGTTCTGGCTGTGTGCCTGCCCGTCGAGAGGTATTTTGAGGGGTACTCTTTGATGTCAGAGACAATCGCTCCAACCTCCCCGCACATTACCCTCTTTTCCATCAGCATGCCGGACACTCCCGACGTGTTAGGTAACTATAGCGAACCCTTCAATGAGGGTCTGGCGGCGGGCAAACACTCGCTGGTTATCGAGTGGGGAGATTCTGCGGTCTTCTTCAACATTATTGGAGCACCGCAAGGTCCGCTAAACCTGCCATTTTTGAAAGGGGCTTCATTGAGCATTGACAATGTAAGTGGGGCCTTGAAGGTGTCCGCGACAATCAGGAGCAAAATAGACAATTCGCTCGTCGCCGATATCATTGGCAACCATTTGAAAGCTGAGCAAGTCAACAGTGAAACACACGCAATCTACAACACAGATGACGCCCTCGAGGTCGTAGACGAACACCAGAAAGTGGTACTGCAAGTTAAGCTATTGCCCCAGCGTGTCCAACTACAGGGCGAGTGGTGGAGCAAGTCTCAGGATGGCGCCATGCGGGGCATCCGAATAGGCAAGTATCCGTATCAATGCCCACAGTGGTATCCGGACCGGTTTAGCTCCGACACCCCTTGCATATTCATGCAGAACCTAACCTTGGCGGATGATCCGGACGAACCTCATATCGAGCGAATGTTTCAGCTCGGTGAACCCCGAAAAGACCTTCGAGCGGTGGACGGACCTGCCCCAAGTCAACTGCAAGCAGAAACTCAGACCCGTGACATCGCTCTCCAACACGGGCTCCTGATCTTGTTTCCCTCCCACATGATCATTGAGGGTTCCTCGGGCCACGTTCTCGCTCAATAGCCGGGCTCGTGTCCGGCATTTGTGTTCCTTGCGCTGGAGCCGATGCGCCCACCAAGTGAGAGCGGTACCGGCGGTGCGCAACGATTGCTGATCAGCCGGCCCGCGCAGCATCGCGAGGATCACGAGTACTATTCCAGGGCCTTTTGCAGGAGCGCGCCGGCGCCGGCGACCTTCTCCATGGCCCTCAGCATCCTCCCACACCAACGTCTTCAGGGGCAGATCAATGGCGAGCGTCGGAGCGGCGACCATCAGAGGTATCCCGGTCTTGGGGCTTCCGAAGACGAGGAATTGGGTCGGCTGCATCTTTAAGCCCACCTTGTCGGCTTCAGCGCCGTGATCGACGCGGGCAAACACGGTAAGACCATGAACTCCCAGAATGGACTCAAGGCGTTCCAATGTTTCCGGGACCGAGTGATAGCTGCTGAGATGGACTAGCCCGCTATCCGGCAAGGGACCCATAGGCGTCCTCCTGAAGACTCTGGGGTCAAAAGCGCGACTGTTGTGCTGCGAGCGGAATTTGGTGCGTTGGGCTTGCAGTCGCGTCGTAATTTAACGCTATCCCGGATGGCTGCCCGCTCGCTGCGGCATCAACCAAATTCCGGCGATGACGAAAGCTACGATGATTAACGACGAACTGATCCGGCCGCGATCGAAACCTCCATCCGCATAAGGCTTGGTCAGCAGATCGCCGAGCGTCGCGCCGAGCGGCCGGGTCAGAATGAACGCCATCCAGAACAACAAGGTATGAGACATCCTGGTATAGAAGTATGCCGCTGCGACCAGCGCCAAGGCGCCGGCAAAAAACAGTGCCCCTCCTCCGAATCCGAGTCCGGAATCATCGGCCAGAAAGTCACCCAGCGCAGTACCCAACGTGTTCGAGAATAGAATAGTTGTCCAGTAGAACATTTCGACCCTGGGCGAGACGATGTTGTTGACCGACACCGAGCCCATCGAGAACGACCATAATCCAAGCACCAGCATCAGAAGTGTGAAGAGGACCAGTGAGCCTCCGACGTAACCGATCCCGAGCGAGCGGTCCGCATAGTCCGCCATCGTCGTGCCGACGGTGGTAGTTGCGACGATAACGGCCCAATACAGAAAGGGATGGAAGGACTTTGACGTGACCTGAGCCGCGGCAATGACAATGAAGAAACTGAAGAAAATCGCGGTGCCGATCGCATACCCCAGATGCATAGTCATGGACACGGCGTCGCCGGCGGTCTCACCGAGCGTCGTTGCGCAGATCTTGATGGCCCAAAAGCCCAAGGTAACTTCCGGCACCTTGCTCAGACTGATCTCGGGAACCCTGTTCATACCACCAGTCTCGCCCGTTCTCTCCCTGGATATGCACGCGCCGGTCATCACCGGCGGTCGATACTGTAGTTCATCGCCGGCAGATGCCGCCGCTTGCGGACCAACCCGGGCATCGGCTTGAAATCGACTCTTCTAAGCTGCGGCCCTGCAGCTCAACGGCTTCCGCGCAGGACCGCGGCAGGCGTGCGCGCCAGAATCTGAAGATCGCACGCCAGCGACCAGTGCTCGATATATTCGATGTCCAGCTTCACCATTTCATCGAACGAGAGGCGATTGTGCCCGCTTACCTGCCACAAGCCGGTCAGGCCGGGCAGTGCGTTGAGCCGGCGCTTGTGCCAGTCTTGGTACATCGCGACTTCGTACGGGATCGCCGGGCGCGGGCCGACGATGCTCATTTCGCCGCGCAGAACGTTGATGAGCTGGGGTAATTCGTCGATGCTGAAACGTCTGAGGAAACCGCCCAGCCGCGTGACTCGGGGGTCTGCGGCGATCTTGAAGAGCGGCGCCCGCTCGCCATTGGTGAATGGCCGCCCCTCCGCAATCCATTTGCTGGCGTAGTCGCGATGGCAAGTGTCGCTCGCGGCGGGAAACATGGTGCGGAACTTGAGCAACTCGAACGGCAGGCCGTCAATCCCCACCCGGAGTTGCCGGAAAAGGACCGGCCGCCCGTCGATCAGCCGGATCGCGAGCGCCGTCAACAACATCACCGGGCCCGCAGCGATCATCATCACGCCGGCCACCAGCACGTCGCAGAGGCGCTTTATCGGCGTGCTGAATTGGTAAGGCGCGGTCCGCTCTTGAGGCTTCTTCATGGTCGGCGAAAATCTCGGCGCATCTACGATAATCTTGGAATCTTGCGACGAGCAAGTCCAGCGGCAGGGCTGCTGAACCCTGGCCTGCGTCACGATCCAATCTGCACACTCGGATGATTCCGCGCCGGATCGCCTACGTATTGCCTTACTTTCCGGGCCTCACCCAAACCTTCGTCGCCGCGGAACTGGCCGATTTGCGCCGGCGGGGAACCCAACTATGCGTATTGTCGCTGAAACACTCTCCGGATCTGCGTCATGATTTCATCGCCCGCGAACGCCTGGATGAGCGTGTGATCTACGGTCAGGAGAACTTCCGGGCGGCACTGAGCGAGTTCAGGCCGGAACTGATCCACGCACACTTTGCTCGCCAGGCAACTGCCGCGGCGCGTTCGTTGGCCGCCGAATTCGAGCTGCCGTTCACCTTTACGGCGCACGGCTTCGACATCTACTTCCAGGCGCCGGCTGACTTCGCCGAGCGAGCGGCGGCGGCCGCCGCGCTCGTTACCGTCTCCGAGGTGAACGCGCGCTATATTGCCGAGCGGTTCGGCGTGCCGCGCGAGCGGATCAGTGTGATCCCGTGCGGCGTCGACACGACGAGATTCCACCCCGCCCGGCCCGCGGGCGACCCATCACCCTGGCCGCACGAAGCTGCGCGGCCTCCGCTGGTGCTCTGCGTCGCTCGGCATCATCCGGTGAAGAACCTCCGCCTGCTGCTCGAGGCATGCACGGTTCTCCGCGACCACGAAGTGAGCTTTCGATGCGTCATGATCGGCGACGGTCCGGAACGCAGCGAGCTGGAAGCAATTCGTGAGCATCACGGGTTGCGGGAGCTGGTCGAAATGGCAGGCGCCGCCGACCATGACCTGGTCCTCGCATGGTTGCAGCGCGCTTCAGTTGCAGTCCTTTCCAGCCAGAGCGAAGGCATGCCGGTGAGCCTGATGGAAGCGGGCGCATGTGAATTGCCCGTGGTCGCCACCCGCGTGGGCGGAATTCCGGAACTGGTCGAAGACGGAGTGACCGGCTTGCTGACGCCGCCGGGTGACGCCCCGGCCTTGGCCCGCGCCCTCGAACGCCTCCTGGCGAACCCGCAACTGCGGATCGAGATGGGCCAGGCGGCGCGGCGCCGGGTCGAAGCGCATTTCTCGCTCGCGATGCAGGTCAATCGCCTGCTCGCGCTGTGGTCGAAGGTTCTCGCCGGCCGCCGCCGGTCGGCATCCTGACTGCGGTTTGCTTTACCGGACCGGCGCGCGATACGAATACGCGGGGGCAGAGGACGAAACTGATGAGGTCTTCGACCCTTCGATGCTGTGGGCGATAACGGCGTACTTCAACCCCTCGGGATATAAGAGCCGGCTGAACAATTACCGCATTTTCAGGGCCCATCTAAAGGCGCCGCTGGTCGCGGTCGAGTTGTCCTTCACCGGAGACTTCGCGCTGCGGCCCGGCGACGCTGAAGTTCTCGTGCAACTGGCCGGAGGTGACGTGCTCTGGCAGAAAGAGCGCCTGTGCAATGTGGCTCTACGCCATCTCCCCGATGAGTGCGACGCGGTCGCGTGGCTTGATTGCGACCACGTCTTCGGGGATGACGGCTGGCCGGAGCGCGCGGGGGCCGCGCTTGAGGAGTTCTCGCTGGTTCAGCTTTACAGCCATCATTACAACCTTGCGCCTGGCTCGCGAGGCGATTTGTCGGGCTGGTCTGCGCTGATGAATTCAGCCCTGATTGATTCAGGCTGCTTCGGCATGGGTTGCGAAATTGTCGCCTGGCGGGCGTCAGCCGCTGATCCCAGCGCCTGCGATCCCCTTGTGAAGCGGCGCGGCAGGACGGGAGGGGCATGGGCGGCCAGCAGAGCGTTGATCGAGAAGCACGGGTTCTATGACCCGTGCATAGTCGGCGGTGGGGATTGGGCCATGTTGTCTGCCGCCATGGGCAAATTCAACTCCGCCATCGACAACATGACAATGAACGAACACCAGATCGAGCACTATCGATCATGGGCCGACGGTTTCTCCGCCGAGGTGCGAACGAGCGTGGGCTGCATCGAGGGAAGCGCCTTCCATCTCTGGCATGGCGAACGCAAAGATCGCAAATACACTGAACGGCACCGCGGTCTGAGTAGGTTCGGCTTCGATCCGTTCATGGACATTGCCCTCCACCCGGACGGTTACTGGTGCTGGAACACCAACAAGCCGGAGCTGCATGAATACGTAAGGAGCTATTTCGATTCCCGCAATGAAGACCAGGGGTTGTAAATCGAGCGCGTTGAATCCGGGATCTCCGTACTAACCAGCCGTTTTGCAGGCCCACCCACTTGTCAGGGAGCCCGGGGGATGAACTATCGCGATCGCTTGCGCATCGAGTACCAAAGTCCGGGTACCAGCGCATGGCAGCTCACCGCCGCCGCCCGGAATCATGAAGTCGAAGGCTACGCGTCGCTAACCAGCGTCAACGCCGGCGAACCGATCGGCCTGTTGGTCAACAGCACGGACCCGCAGTACTCACTCACGATTTACCGAATGGGATACTACGGCGGCCGGGGCGGCCGGCAGATGACGTCGCCGGTGACGTTGACCGGAATCCGCCAACCGATTCCCTCGCCGGACCCGGCTACCGGAATCGTCGACTGTCCGTGGTCCGATCCCTACGTCTTCACCGTGCCGGCAGACTGGGTGAGTGGAGTCTACCTCGCAAAACTCACCGGGCTCGGATCGGGAAAGCAAAGCTATATCATTTTCGTCGTGCGTAACGACGGCTGCTTTTCGGATCTTCTGTTCCAGAGTTCTGTGACCACCTATCAGGCTTACAACACCTGGGGCGGAAAGTCGCTCTATCGTCACCGCAGCACCGCGAACCAGGCTGCGGTCAAGGTTTCCTTCAACCGGCCTTATCGCGACTCGAACGGCGCCGGTCACTTCTTCAAGTGGGAGTTCGACATGCTCGGCTTCCTCGAGAGAGAGGGTTACGAAGTCACCTACGCGACGGATATCGATACGCATGAGAATCAGGCCGGACTGCTTTTGCACAACGGCTTCCTGTCCGTGGGACACGACGAATACTGGTCGTGGGAGATGCGCCAAAATGTTGAGCGCGCAAGGGATCAGGGCGTGAGCTTCGGTTTCTTCGGCGCCAACGCGTGCTATTGGCAGATCAGGCTTGAACCCAGCCTGATCACACGAGCGCCGGCAAGGACTATAGTGTGTTACAAGTTTTTCTGGCGACAAGACCCTGCAGCCGGCGATCCGTCTACGCATCATCTCGTGACCGTGCGCTGGCGCGATGCACGCGCCTCTCGCCCGGGGGATCCTGAGGAAGCGCTGATCGGGGTGATGTACAACGAGCGGCAACCGGTCGACGCCGACATTCTGATCGACGACCCGTCGAGCTGGGTCTTCGCCAACAGCGGCCTTGAGCGCGGCGACCTGCTGCGCGGTCTGGTCGGTTACGAAGCCGACCGGATGTATGATAATGCGCCGCCCGCAGCCCTGCGGCTTACCCATTCGCCGTATCGCTTCACGGCGGCCTCGGCAGACGGAACCAGACTGGCGCGCTGGATCGGCGCGATTGTGGGAGCCGCCCACGCTACGACGGAATACTCGGACATGTCGGTATATCAGGCTTCGAGTGGGGCGATCGTTTTTGCCACCGGCACCGTGCAGTGGTCATGGGGCCTTGGCCACCTCAGTCCGGAGAGTCCAAAGCCGCCGCGCGTCAGTCCGGCTGCGCAACAGATCACGCGCAACGTTCTGGCCCGTTTCAACCGCCGGTCCTGACCCGCTCGCGGCGCACGAATTCAAACTGATTCGCACCCGCGCCTTGCGAGCCTCGCCTCGACGTATGATACGCTACGGCTGAAGAGGCAAGTCGGGCGCCCAGGCCCGGTAGCTGAGAAGCTGAGGCGATGAAGCAGCCGATCGCAATAGTCAACAACAATCCTGCGTTTTCCGACTTGACTTGTATCGACTGGAATCTGGGAACATTGTGTAACTACGCGTGTAGCTACTGCCCGGAGCGCCTGCACGACGGCGCACTGAAATGGCCCGACCCCAAAGTGGCGCTGCGCTTTTGCGCAGCCGCGATTAATCACTACAAGGGTCTCGGCAGAAGGACATTCTTCAAGTTCAGCGGCGGCGAACCAACTCTGTACAAGCACCTCATCGGCTTGCTGCGCGGGGTCAAGGAACTGGGTGGCAACGCCGGATTGAACTCGAACGCAAGCCGGGAACCGGCCTGGTGGGATCAGGCAGTTGACTATCTGGACCACGTCGTTCTGACTTATCACATCGAGTTCGCCGATACTGAGCATTTCGTGGCAGTGGCTAATCGGCTCATTGAAGCTGAAGTAGTAACTCACGTCAACGTGCCGATGCTGCCGGAACGATTTGACGAATGCGCCGAGCGCGCCTCAGCGCTGCGGGCGCGATGCCGGGGAATCAGTCTCGCATTGAAGCCCCTGTTGGTGGATTTCAAGGACCAGATGTACCCATACAGCCACGACCAGAAGCAGGCGATGCAGGAACTCGCGCCCGCACCGGCGGGAGAGGGGGCGTCTGGCACTGGGATGCGGTGTGTCTACGGCGACGGGACGTCGCGCGTGTCCCAGACCCAGGACTTTATTCTGCTGGAAGAAAATCACTGGCGCTCCTGGCACTGCAACGCCGGCATCGAGTCGCTGGCGATTCGAGCCGACGGCGGGATCTACCGCGCGGTGTGCAAGCAGGGGGGGTGCTCGGAAATCTGGCCGACCGGTCGTATTCGTTTCCGGCCGCGCCAATTCGTTGCGCGAAAGATACCTGCGCCTGCCTTGCAGACATCAAGATCAGCAAGTGGCGCGGCGAAAATTCCGCCCTAAGCGTGCCGCAGCGGCAGATCTCGGTAATCCGGCCGATTTCCAAACCGATCGCGACCCGACTACGGCAGCGCGAAGGCGACCAGCGAATCGCCGAGCTTGGTCCACCCTTCGCCGTGGCCGCCGGCCGCGATTACCAGGTATTGCTTGCCGTCACCGCGCAGCCGATACGTCATCGGCGTGGCCTGCCCGCCGGCCGGAAGCTTTGCCTCCCAGAGCTGCCGGCCGGTCTCGATGTCGAAAGCGCGGATGCGGGAATCGAGCGTGGCCGCAACGAACACCAACCCGCCCGCAGTGACTATTGCGCCGCCCAGGTTGGGCGTTCCCCAGCCCGGATCGGGAAGCGGCAGATGGAGCAAGCTCATGATATTCCCTAACGGCCTCGTCCATTTGATCCGGCCCGCCAGAGATCGACCGCGGTCAGCGATCCCCACGGCGGCGGATTGCACGGCAGTCCAGGCCACGATGAACGCATGAACACCCGGCTCATCCCGTAGGGCGTGCCGCTTGAGGCGCGAACGAGATCGGAGCCGCGCGCTGCGTTCACGGCCGCGGTGAATTGGGCGCGCGGAATCAGATGGACCTCCGCGACGAGGTTGTTGGTGTTGGTCACCAGCAACTGCCGCGCCGGATCGAAAGCCGCACTGCTCCAGTTCATTCCGCCCAAATCGCCGGGAATCACCAGCGACCCTCCGATTGAGGGCGGCGTGAAGATCCCGTCGCTGCGCAGCGCCGCCATCCGGTCGTGGCATTGGCGGCGATCGAAGAACGCGATCCCCCAGGCGTCGTCGGCGCTGATGCTCAGCGGCACCAGCGGCGGGAGATCGGGGAACGGCTGAGTCGGCGAAGTCTCCTCACCCACAACATCGCTCTGCGGCGCCGGCTGCTCGGTGATCGGATAGAGCGGCGCGCCGGTCAGGCGGTTAAAAACGAACAGGCTGCCGCGCTTGGTGCCCTGCACGACCGCGGGAAACCTCGGCGCCATTGTGCCGGATCGTGCATAGCAGCGGCATGCGAGGGATTGTCGTAGTCCCACAGATCGTGATGCGTGGTCTGGAAGTACCACGCGAGCTTGCCGGTCGCGCCGTGGAGCGCCACCAATGAGTCGGAGTAGACGTCGTCGCCCGGACGCTCGCCGCCGTAGTAGTCGGGACTCGCGCTCGAGCCGGCAGAAAGACCAGATCGTGCTCGCGGATCGACCGAGATCATCGCCCAGGTATTGGCGGCGCCGCTGTTCGGCGCGCCCGAATGCGACCACGTCTTCCAAGCCGGGTCGTCGGGAGTTTGCGGAATCGGGTCCCACGACCATCGCAGCGCTCCCGAGCGCGCGTCGAACGCGCGCACGACCCCCGACGGCTCGTCGACGCGGCCGTTGTCGCCGATCGCGGAGCCGACGATCACCAGGTCGTCGACGATTGCGGGCGGCGAGGTTTCCTCGTATTCGCCGCGATACTTGATCTTGTCGATATTCGCGACGCCCGGGCGAGATCGATCTGTCCCTGATTCCCGAAGTCGGCGCAGGCGTTGCCGCCGGCGGCGTCGAGCGCGATCAGGCGCGCGTTGATCGTGGCGATGAAGATCCGCCGCGCACACGGCGCACCCGGTTTCCGCGTTGGATCCAGCCATGAAGCGACGCCGCGATTGATGAGCCGCTCCGAGTAATGGCCGTGAAGTTCGATCTTCGGATCGTAGGTCCATTTCTCAGCGCCGCTTTCCGGGTCGAGTGCGATCACCCGGCTCAACGGCGTGGAGAGATACATCGTGCCGTCGACGACGATTGGCGTGTTCTCGAACGCGCTCCGGTCTTTGGTGCGGCTCCCATCCGAACGTCGCCGGTGTGATAAATCCAGGCGACTTTCAGCTGCGAGACGTTATCGCGATTGATCTGGTTCAGTGGCGAGTAGCGCATCCCGCCCGGATCGTTGCCGTAATTGGGCCATTCAGCTACCGGGCCGCCTTCGGGCGCGGGCGCGGACCCGCCCGTACATCCGCAAATAAGCACCACGCAAGCGGCGACGATCGCGACCCATCGCGGTGCCGGCCGACGAGTCGAATCGCCGCCGGCCTGGTTCGGCAAGCATGACCTCACGCGGCGGGCGACCGGTTAACCGCACCGGCCGCGCCGAACGGCGGGGTGATTCCGACCTCGGCCGCGTGAGCCGCCGCGATCCGCTCCGCCCATTCGCCGCGACCCGTTTCCCGCAGCCGCTCCAGATACTCCTTGAGCCGGCCGCGCACGTGCCACGGACCGCCCTCGTGCAAGACCGTCCACAATGGATCGACGCCCGTCGTCGAACGGATCATCTGGTCGAAATGCCACCGCTCCAGGATCGCCAGGGCGCGCGCCGTCAGTTCGGGCTGCTCCGTGGCCAGATCACGCGTCTCATGCGGATCGCGCTTGAGATCGAAGAGCATCACGTCAGGCAGGCCGTGATAGCCATCGTGATAGGTGCGGATGCAGATGTGATCGCCGAAGCGCACGGCGCGCTGCGCGGTCCACGCGCCTTGCGATACCACCAGATATTCGCGGCCCGCCTCGCCGCCGCGCCGGATCGTGTCCGCGAACCCGGCGCCGTCCCAGTTGGATGGAACCCGCGCCCCGAGGAGTTCGAGGATCGTCGCCGCGACATCGATCTGGTAGTGCAGGCCGCGCTCGACGCGTCCTCCCGTGAGTCCCGGCCACTTCAGCACCATTGGCAAGTGGGTAACGCACTCGTCCGCGGTATGGTGATCGCAGTAGATACCCAATTCGCCCAGGGTTTCGCCGTGATCGCCTGAGATCATCACCGCGGTTTCATCGAGCACGCGCAGTTCCGTCAGCCGGTTCATGAAGCGGCCGATATGGTCGTCGGCGTAGCGGATGCCGGTATCGTAGCCGTCGAACATGCGCCGAATCTCGGCCATCGAGGTCGCCTGCTGCGGCTGGCGCGCAAACTGGCCGAACACGCCATGCTCATTGGGCCTGAAACCGGCCATATCCTGCGCCGAATGTGGCCCCGGCAAGGTCCAGTGCCGGGCGCGGATTTCCTCGGTGATCCAGTCGGGCGCCGGATCTTTGGCGAACGGTTCGCCATAAGTGCTCGGCGTGCGATAGGGCGTGTGCGGGTCCCACAGATGGACGTGCAGGAACCAGTTGTCGCGCGCGCCGTTGCGCGCGAGCCAGTCCAGCGCTAGCGGCGCAACCTGGTCGGCGGTTTCGATTCCCATCGTGCCGAGATTGATCACCTCGTTGAAGCCGGCATCCCAGTGATATGCCGAATGACGCTCGCCGAACGTGCTGATGGTCGCGGTATGCATCCCGACCGAGCGCATCCGGCGCGCCCAACTGGTCGCCGCGCCGCGCGACTGGAAGCCGCGGGCGGCGCCCTCCAGAAATGGATCCGCCGCCGTGCCGCCATGACCGACCACACCGTTGTGAATCCCGAAGCGGCCCGAGATCAATGCGCTCCGCGAGGGACCGCAGGGCGTATCCGAAGCGTAGACCGACTCGAAGCGGATGGCGTCGCGCGCAAGCGCGTCGATAGCCGGGCTGGTGTTACGATGGTAGCCGTAGCAGCCGAGATGGTCGGCGCGCAGCGTATCGATATCAACGTAGAGCAAGCGCATTGCAATTACGCCTCCAATCCCGCGATGCGCCGGCCGGCCTCAGGCGACGCGGTACACTTTGTACTCGACGCGGCCGGGGCCGAGCCGCCCTTCGGCGACGAAGATGCTCTGGTTGAGCCATGCATAACGCGGGTCGCCGGTCTCGAACCGCGGCGTGGTGCGAAAATAGTGGTCGCCGTAATCGGTGCTCGTACCTTTCGTGAGCGCGTCGACGACCTTCTGGTTCATCTCGACCAATCCGGTGTAGTGCCCGTACAGAGCGGCGCCGTCATCGGTCAGGACCTGGGCGCGCACGTCGAGGCGCGCGTATCCATCCGGTCCGATCAGCATCCAGTCGCCGCCACCGCTCAGGATTTTGCCTTTCAGCCGTTTGCCTTCGACCGTCCCGCCGGTCATTTCGACAACGTTCCGTGTTCCGAACGGGCCCGCGCCGATTTGCACCGGCGGCTTGAGCGTCGCGACGAAATTGAATTCGTGTTCCAGATTCATCGTTGGCCCTCCGCGATTGCGCAGCAACCGCGAACCGCTGCCGGACGATGGCAGATCGCCGCAAGCGCCGCAAAGGAGACCGGTCGAGGAATCGAAGCGGCGCGCCTGCGCCTGCGCCTGCGCCGGGCCCGATTCAGGACTCCCGGCCTCGCCCAAGCAGGACATCGCGCGTGCGTCTTGCTCGTGCACGTAGCGCGAGTCGCCATCGGATCAACCCCGTGATGCTGCCCGGATGAAAGCGCAACAACGTCAGGAGTTGAGAGCAATACCGCTTCATCCGCGGGGCGAAAGGTTCCGGAAATGACGGCGCAAATTCCAGTTCTACTTTTCCCGACAACGACGAGATCACCCCGTTGTGCTGGACCAGCGAAGGCACGCAGCAGTAGGCGCAGCCTCCCGTCTCGACCAGAAACCGCCCCAGCGTCCAGTCCAGCGGATCCTGGTTGTGATGCCGCGCCATAAAATCACTGATGCGCCGCAGATCGCGGCATCGGAAGAGCAGGGCCGTCGCGGAATTGAACGCGCGGGGCAGGTCGGTCATTGGGACGCTTCTCGGCGGCGAGCTGCGCGAGTCGCGGAAGTAGTGCAACGTACTAAACAACGACACGATGCTCCACTCGTCGCTCCGCGCGAGGTCGGTGTCGAGCCACGCGCGCAGTCGCTCCAGGAAGCCATTAGCCACCACAACGTCATCCTCGAGGTGGATATAATATTCGCCACGATCCGTGCAGAAATTAAACAAGTAGACGGCATCCAGCAGGAGCTTGGTTTTCCAGCGGTCGTAAGCCGCGGTGCGGTCGGCGCCGTCACTCGCCGGCCGATCGTCCGGCAGCTCGGGATAGCCCTTCGGATTCCTCAAGATGGTGAGGAAGCCCGATTCGATCAGTGCGGCATGCCGGTCGGCAAGCTCCCGACACTGGCTATGAAGCGCGGGCTCAGGGTCGGCGTTGAAAACCACGATCGCGACCCGCGCCCGTTCATCTGGTGGAATCTGCTCCAGTAGCCTATCGAAAGTCTCCAGCAGATAGTCGCGGTCGCGCCTTACGGTTGGTATGCCGATCACGAATTGTGGGCTCGTCGATGCCATCGTAGCTGCCGACAATCAGCTCGAAAACGTACCGGTGATACAGTCCGCCATTCTCAGGAGATAAGTCGCCGTTTATCAGGAGTGGAAATGCGGTACATTTTGTTCGCACCGGATCGGCTTAGATAAGCTTTTTTTCGCGGTGGGTAGTTGCCGTAGTTTGGCCGATACGCTTATACCAATTTGCCGTCGAAGCCCAAAGTTGTTCGGCGAAGACATTTGCCATATCTCCGTCATAGCTACGGCCGCTATGATGCCTCGGCATGAAAAAATGGCTGGGATATATGACCAGCCGGCTATACTTGGCGGCCTGATAAACTCTGGTGAGTCGGCCCGGTCCCGTACGTTCCCATAGGTTCCCGGGAACGGAGCGCGCTACCTCCGGATCCTCGGCAATCGAGAGAATGATGGTCCTCAAGAACTCGTTCCTGGGCACCGAAGCGAGATAGCCGTTGGCAATAAGGCCCGGCTTCTCAATCTCGTTTTCCCAACACGCAAAAGCTTCGCAATGAAACAGCCATGGGGCTAAAGGGCGACGGCAAAGGCTATCCGCATCAACCGCAAATCCGCCGTACCAGTACAAAATTTCATACCGCATAAGGTCGGCGATTCCGCAAAAGCAGCGCCTGTCCCAAAGCTCCCGCAGGGGCAGACCGTTGTGCCAGCGGCTATCTTGCAGCTCCCGATTTCCCCACAGCCTTACGGTGAAGTCCGGATTGTGGGTGCGCCACGTCTCGATCTCTTCCAGGGGGCATTTCGATTCGTCTCCAACCCACACGATATGGATGATCTTGGGGATACTTCGCGCGCCATCGCGTTCGGGCTGAATGCCGGAATCAATGGGCTTAAGAATCTCGTCTGGCCTGATCGGAAGAACGCTTCTTTTTTGGAATGCGCGCGTCAGCCACTTTTCAATCTTCTTGACCGGAATTTCCATCTGAAACCCGATTGCGACTCCTCACTGCGGCTGCCATGCGGCGTGGTGCGGCAGTCCGCGCTCGTCGCAGGCGTGGTCGATCAGCGACTGGATGAACTCGGTCTTGGCCGGCGTGTATTCCCGGTAGTCTTTGATTCGCGCCACGATCTCGCACTTCAGGCGCGTATACTCTGCGGCGGCCTCCGGATGGGCTCGCAGGTAGTCGCGCAGAATCAACTGGTCAGAGTCGCCGACCGCGGCCGCCGCCATGATGTGCAAGTTGAAGTAGGGCGGCATCCGTTTGAGAAAAAATAGCCGCCCCGGCAGAAAAGGGAGCTGAAAGTATCCGCGTTCGCCGAGCGTGCTGGCGTGCGGCTCCACGTCCGCGAGGCTTCGCACTCCGGCCAGCATATCGACCACCGGCTTGCCGGCGAGCCCGGGTACCGCGGTGCTCCCGACGTGGTGGAATTCGACGAACAAGTCCGGCGCCGCTTCCGTCAGGCCGCGTTGCTCCTCGGCGAAAAGTTGCGGCCAGCGCGAATCATATTCGACGATCACGATCTGGGGTCCCTCGGCCAGCACCGGGGTGAAAGCCGCTTCACGTTCGCGCGCGCTCATGCCCGGCTTCGTCACGGATTGTGTGCCGCCGGTTCGCCGAAGAAGACCAGCGCGCGCGCCTCGATACTCTCACGCGGCGGCGCATCCGGCGGACTGGTTGGATCGTCGAAGGCGGTATGCGCGGTGAATCGCGCGACCTGCTGGTCGGAATCAAAGCACTTCAGCAACAGCACTTCGTCGGTCTGCATCCTGGGAAAATAGAACCAGCGCTGCGCGGGATTGAACGCGACGCCGTAAATCTCGCCAGTGCGGTCCGCGTAGCGCTGTTCGATCGCGATAAAGTCCGCCATCGCGATCGTGCGGGCGTCGCAAACCGCCAGCGGCGATTCGAGCACCGGGCCCCGCGTCGGCTGCCAGACATTGATTACCGCGAAGCGCTCCCTGAGCAGCGCGTCGGCCTCGTCGGGCAGCAGATCGCGCACCCGCTTGGCGCCGGAGCCGACGGTGTAATCGTTGTGCGCGGCCTTGGCCGGCGCCTTGGCCTTGTTCTCGCCGCGCGCCGCCATCGGAGCGCATCGCACGATATGGTCGAAGACCAGGACGCGCGGCGCGCCAGTGATTCGCTTAAGCAGCCGCTCCGCCGCGGGATAGTAAATCGCCTTCACTTCGTCCTCAGCGTAGAAGTTCAGCGCCGGGCCGGCGTGGGTCACCAGCCGGAAGCCCTCGCGGTCGAGCGACAGCCCGCCGCCAATCGCACGCGCGTTGTAGACCGGCACCGTATGCGGCGCGTAGCGCGGCGCGCGATCGGGCGTGCCCGGCGGCGGAGTATAGCGATACGTTACGGGCCTTTCGGCCGTCGGGATCGGAAATTGAGCCGCCCCGGCACCGACTCGGGCGTCGCAGGCTCGATCATTGGCTGGCCCATTGCTGATCACCTCCGTCACGCACGGAAGAGACTGTAGCCGATCGCGGCCGGCCGATCACACGCGCAGGAGCCACGACCCGTGGCGCGCGGTTGCGTCAAAGGGTTGTGGAAAAGCTCCCCGATGTAGCGGCGCGCGCGTGGTCGGCGCTGCCGGTCTCTGCTAAGCTCCATGCCGGATGGAGGGATATGGGCGCCTCGATGCGCGAGTCCGAGTCATCTCCGCGCGGCGTCCGGGGCCGCGTCGTAATCGCTGACGACACGCCGAGCGTGGCGCGCCTGGCCGCGCGTGTGCTGGTGCAGGCGGGTTACGAATGCGAGTATCTGCGCGAGCGCGCCGGCCGCGCTCGCGGCCGTCGAGCAGCGCGGCGCCGACGTTGTGCTGGCCGATCTGGCCGGTGCGGGGCGGGACCTGCTCGCTCAACTCCAGAGCCGCTTTCCCGCGGTTGCCCTGATCGCTCTGACGTTTAATCCCGGGATCGGCTCAGCGATTGCCGCGATGCGTCAGGGCGCCTTCGACTACCTGGTCAGGCCACTCGATGAGGACGAATTGGGCGCGATTCGTCAGCCGCGCGATCGAGCTGCGGAAGCTGGAACGGGAGAATGCGCGGCTGCGCCGGCGGCTCGAGATGGCGGAGGCGGCGGCGGCGTTTGTGGCGGAGAGTGCGGCGGGGAAAAATCTGCTCGCGTTGGTGCGCCGCGTGGCGTCAACCGATTCCGTCGTCCTGATCGAAGGCGAGAGCGGCACCGGCAAGGAGCTGCTGGCGCGGATGCTCCATCACTGGAGCGAGCGCTCGGAGGGACCGTTCGTAACCGTCACCTGCAAAGGATCATTCGTGGCCACGACCGTGGGCGATGTAATCCGCAACGGTTCGGCGGTGCCGGTCGCGGGGCCGCATTCGATACCGCTCAAGCGCGCGCTGGGTGGCACGTTATTTCTTGACGAGATCGCGGAAGCGGGCCCGGCGATTCAGGCCGAGCTGGTGCGAATCCTCGACGAGGCCGAAGCCGCCGGCCGCGGCGCGGGCAGTTGGCCCGACGTGCGGATTATCGCGGGCAGCAGCCGCACCCTGCGGATCGAGGCCGAGGCCGGACGGTTCCGCACCGACCTGTTGTTCAGGCTGAGCGCCGTGCCGATTCGGATTCCGCCCTTGCGCGAGCGACGCGAGGACATCCTGGCGCTGGCGCGCCGCTTCCTGAGCGCTTACACCGCGCGGACCGGGCGGCGGCTGTCGCTCACTTCGGACGCCGAACGGGAGTTGCTCGCCTATCGATGGCCCGGCAACGTGCGCGAGCTGCGCAACGCGATTGAGCGCGCGGCGCTGATGACCGGCGCCGATTTCGTGATGTCCAAGGCGCTCGACCTGGGAGCACGGGCTGCCGAGCCCGAGCGCCTGGAGCGCTTGCCGGCGGAGCCGGCGCGCAACGAGGGCGTCGGCGCTCAGCGCTGGGCCGCTCCCGAAGCAGACGCGGCGGCTGCCGTCGCGCCGGCGCCCGCGGCGGGCGAGCCCGCGAAGGCTGCGCCGGCCGCGGCCGCAGTGCCGCAGCCGCACGCGGCGGTCGAGGCGGATGCGGCCGCGGATGCGGTCGCGAGCGGCACGCTGCAGGAATGCCTTGACGAGGCCGCGCGGGCGCGAATCCGGGCCGCGCTCGAAGCGGCGAAGGGAAACCGCAGCCAGGCGGCCCGCACGCTGGACGTGGACGGCACTACGCTGGGGCGGCTGATCAAGCGGCTCGGATTGTAAGTCCGCGCCGATCGCTTCGCTACAATTCTTTCACTCCGGGCGCGCGCGCTTCGCTGCGACGCGCCCATGACCGGCAGTGCAAACTTGGGAGCTTCACTCAGCGTAGAGACGCCGTCCTGCTTCGGCGCCTGCGGCCGGGCAGGGCGCGGTTTGGTCCGAGCCTCAGCCGCCCATCGTTTTCAGGATCTGGATCAGGGCCGGCCCGATAATAACCATCAACATCGCGGGCAGGACGAACAGCACCAGCGGGAAGAGAATCTTGACCGCGGCTTTCTGCGCCGCTTCCTCGGCCCGCATCCGGCGCCGCGCCCGCATCGCGTCGGAGCTGGCGCGCAGGGCCGGCGCGATCTGGGCGCCGAGTTGCTCGCTCTGGATCAGCGTGGCGGCCAGCGGCTTGATGTCGTCAACCGCGGTGCGGTCGGCCAGATTGCGCAGGGAGACGCCCAGCGATGCGCCGGAGGAAACTTCGGCAGCGACCAGGGAAAGCTCGCGTCCGATCACCTGCCCGTGGCGTTCGGCCTCGGAGCCGACCACCTTGATAGCTTCGTAGAGTCCGAGGCCGGCCTCGACGCAGACCACCAGCAGGTCGAGGACGTCGGAAAGCTCGCGGCCGATTGCCGTCTGGCGGGCGCGGCCGCGGTTGCCGATATAGTAGCTCGGCGCGAAGAAGCCGATGCCCGCGCCGGCAAGCCCGTAGGCCATCGCAGTGCCGGAGGGCTGGCCGGTGAAAATGCCGACCAGGAACGCGATCAGGGTGAAAACTGCGGCTGAGCTGATGCGGACGACCTGGAAGATTTGCGGCGCGGCGGATTTTATATAACCGGCCTGCACCAGCGCTTGCACCATCTTCTCGCCCGACGGCGTGTCGGTCTTGGGCGGCGGCAGATGGCGGACGGCCCACTGCAGCAGGACGCGGCCGAAGCCCTCGTCCTCCTGACCGTCGAGGCCGCCCTGCGAGAGCCTCATCTTGACCGCCAGATCGGCGAGGCGATCTTCCAGCACGCGGCGCGTGCCGAACACCGCGATATACAGCCCGATCGCCGCGGCGCCCATCAGGAACCCGAACGCTACCGTGATAAAGAGCGGGTTCACGTCAGTATTTCACCTTCACGAGTTTGCGGATGGTCACGAAGGCCATCGCGTCGAGCCCGATCGCCATCTTGAGGATCTTGAGGCCGGTCGGATCGGAGAACAACTCGTGCGTGTAGTTGGGCTGGATAAAGTAGAAGGCGCCGAGCACGATGATCGGCAGCGCGCCGACCACCATTCCGCCCATCCGCGCTTGTGCCGTCAGCGTGCGAATCTGGAGCTTCAGGCGCTGGCGGGTGCGGATCACTTCGCCGAGACGGGCCACGATCGCGGCCAGCGAGCTGCCCACTTCGGTCTGGACCTTGACGGCCACCAGCAGCAGCCGCAGGTCCTCTTCGGGCACGCGTTTGAGCATGTCCTCCATGGCGCGGGTCAGCGGCAGGCCCAGCCGCACCTGCTCGAGCACGGTGCGGAACTCGCTGCCGAGCGGGTCGGAGAACTCGCCGACCACCACTTGCAGGGCGCGAAGCAGGGTGTGACCGGCTTCGAGCGAAGACTTGATCAGGTCGAGGGCGAACGGCAACTGGCCGGCGAACGCCTTGAGCCGGCGGGCCTTGCGGAAACGGATGTAGACCACCGGCAACGAGGCGAAGACTGCGCCGCCGCCCAGCGCGATCATCCAGTCCCCGGAGAGCGCCTCGCCGGCCGCGCCGCCAGCGCCGAACATCAGGAGCATCACCAGGATCGCGTCCGAGACCCGCACGTAGAGGCCCGCCTGCCAGAGGTTTTCCTCGAGTGTGCGGACCAGGTTGAAGTGTCGCAGCAGCACGGCGACGAACTTGCCCGGGTCGGGCTTGCCGCGCCGGTGGGCGGTGATGTCGTCGTCGTCCTCGTCCGGCCGCGACATCCGGCGGAGCATCTCCTGGGCCTGCTCGGTCGCGGAGCTGGCGCCACCCGTGACGACGATCAGAAAGACGATGAAGATGGCGCCGAAGACTCCGCCGGCGATGACGATATCCATTGGCCTACTCGCCCTCGCCGCTATTGCGGAAGAGCTGGGCGTCGAGCCGAAAGCCGGCCGCTTCGATCCGCTGCGCGTAGACCGAGCGGATCCCGGTCGCGCGATACTTGCCGACCACCTTGCCCGTGTAATTGACGCCGCTGCGCACGAACTCGAACAGGTCCTGCATCATCACGACGTCGCCTTCCATGCCGGTAAGCTCGGAGATCCGCATGCATTTACGGGTACCGTCGGAGAGCCGGCTGACGTGCACGATGATATTGAGTGCGGAAGCGATCTGCTGGCGCATCGCGCGCTGTGGAATCGAGTAACCGGCCAGCAACATCATCATCTCGAGCCGGCCCATCGATTCGCGCGGACTGTTGGCGTGGATGGTCGCGATCGAGCCGTCATGGCCGGTCGACATCGCCTGCAGCATGTCGATGACCTCGGAGCCGCGGACTTCGCCGACGACGATCCGGTCGGGACGCATACGCAGGGAGTTCTTGACCAGGTCGCGCTGGCTGACCTCGCCCTTGCCTTCGACGTTGGGCGGGCGGGTTTCGAGCCGGACGACGTGCGGCTGCTGGAGCGAGAGTTCGGCCGAATCTTCGATCGTGACGATCCGCTCGTCTTCCGGGATAAAGCTCGACAGGCAGTTGAGCATCGTGGTCTTGCCCGAGCCGGTGCCGCCGACCACCAGGCAAATTGAGCCGCGCGCGCACCACCGCCTTCATGAACTCGACCATCTCTTTGGTGATGCTCTCTTTGGCGATGCAGATCCTCGATCGTGTAGCGCTTGCGGCCGAAACGGCGGATCGAGAGCGACGGGCCGTCGATCGCCAGCGGCGGGATAATCGCGTTGATACGCGAGCCGTCGGGCAGCCGCGCGTCGACCATCGGTGACGATTCATCCACGCGCCGGCCGACCTGCGAGACGATCCGGTCGATGATCAGCAGCAGATGCGGCGTCGTCCTGGAAGGTTACGTCGGTGCGATGAAGCTTGCCGCTGCGCTCGACATAGACGTGGCCGTGGCCGTTGACCAGGATGTCGGTGATCGTCATCGTCCCACAGCAACGGCTCGAGCGGGCCGAGGCCCAGCAGCTCGTTCTTGATCTCCTCGACCAGGCGGTTGCGGTCGTGGTCGGTAAGCAGGCGGCCCTCTGCGTTGAGCATCTCGTTGATCGCCGGCGCCGATCTTGGTTGAAGCGACGGTGGGGTCGAGGTTTTCGAGCTTGGCGACATCGAGGGTTTCAAACAGGCGGTTGTGGACGTCGAGCTTGAGCTGGCGGAAACCCTCGGCGAGCGCGTCCTTGGGCACTTTCTTCGCGGCGCCCAGCGAGCGCTGCAACGCCCGGGAGCGATGCCGTTGTTCGAGATGCGATCGACCAGCTTCATCGGTTAAGCCTTGGCCAGGCTTCGCGGCCGCGGGCCGCGCCGAGCGCGTCGCGCAGGCGCGAGAACAGCTTGCTGCCCGCCGGTTGCTCAGTGCTGAAGTGGCTGGCCCCGGGTGAGGAGAGCCGGCCGACCAGATCGTCGACGGCCTTGGCCAGCGGCGAATTCGGCGCCGCCTGCCAGAGGTCCTGGCCGCGCAACTGGACCCGCTCGATGGCCTTGTCGTCGCGCGGGATCTTGGCGAACAGGGGGCGGCCCAGCGTGTTGCAGAGCTGGGTCTCGCTGATCGGATGTTGGGTGCTGAAGCGGCTGAGCACGAAGGCCGGCTCGACGCCGTTGATCCCCAGCCGGCTGAACAGTTCCAGGAACCGCCAGGCGCAGCGCGCGCCGGCGATCGACTGGTCGATAACGTACAGCAGCCGGTCCGACCGTTCCCAGGCGGCGACGGTGGTGGCGTTGACGTAGCTGCCGCAATCGACGATCACGAAGTCAAACAGCTGGCGCATCAGATCGAGCACCGCGCCCACGGTCACGTCCGTGATCATTTCGCTGTCCTCGATCCGCTTGGGCGCGGCGAGGAGATAGATACCGGAATTGTGCTTGGTGAGAGCGGACTCGAGCTGAATCGAGTCCAGCTTCTTCTCGGGATCGGCGACGTCCATGATCGAGCGGGCCGGCTCGACGTTGAGGTAGATCCGAGCCCCCCGGTTTGCAGATCGAGATCGATCATGCCCAGCCGCTTGTCCTGGGAATGGCGCGCGGCCAGCGCGAGATTGGCGGCCAGCGAAGTCACGCCGACGCCGCCCACCGTGCTGGCCACAGAGACGATCAGGCCGCCGGTCTGACGTTCGGCGCGGCGGCGCGCCTCACTGATCTTGAGCAATGCGCGGGTGGCGTCGCCCATATCGAGCGGCAGGAAGAGCAGCTCGTCGGCGCCGGCGCGCAGCACGCGCCGCATCAGGTTGGGCGCGCGCTCCGCGAGCAAGGCGAACAGGATCGGACGCGGCGATTGGGCCGCCTGGTTATTCAGGTATTCCAGGGGCAGGTCGTCTTCACCGCCGCCGAACACGACCATCTCGACATCCGCCGGAGCGCCGCCGTTGCCTGCGGCGGAAGCCCGCGGTGAGGACTCAAACACTTCCAGCTGAGGGTCCGGCAAGGCGGCGAGGCCGCGCTTGATCTCCGCGCGGCGCGTCTCGTCCTCGCCGACGAGGAGGACCCTCAAAGCTCCCCGGCGCTCCTCGGTCTTTGCACTCAGCACGGGTCTTGCCTCCTAACCACTCCTACAACCCCTAGAACCGCGGCCTCGACACATCCGGCTGGTCGAGCGGCACTGTCTTGATATCCGCCGCAGTCAGAGATTTGTCCGGCAAATCGACTACCGCACCCGGCGGCAGCGCGCCGACGATTTGCGGAGTCACGCTCATGACGAGCTCGGTTTTGGTATCCTGCCAACTGGTCGTTTTGAAGAGCATTCCGGCGTAGGGGATATCGCCAAGATAAGGAACCTTGTCGACGGTCTGGGTTTTGTTGTGAAGAATCAGTCCCGCGATGATCAGGGTCTGGTTCTCTTTCATCCGGACCACGGTTTCGGCGCGCCGCGTGACGAAGGCCGGCACCGTGAAACCGAACATCTGCACGCCTGCGGCAAAGTCCGGTTCCGAAACCTCGGGCTTGACCACCAGCTCGATATCGCGGCGGCCGACCACGGTGGGAATGAAGATCACCGAGGTGCCGTACTGCTTGAACACGATCGAGGTGTTAAGGGCCTGAGCGAGGACGATCGGAATTTCGCCGCCCTCGAGGAATTTGGCTTCCTGGCCGGAATTGGCCAGCAGATGCGGCTCGGCAAGAATCTTCGCCAGTTGATGCTCTTCGAGGTACTGGAAGAACGCCGTGCCGATGAAGTTGCCCGCATCATAGGCCAAGCCGTAGGTCAGGCTGCTCGAGAGCAGCAGCGGGATGAGCTGGCCGCCGTTGGGCAGAATGCCGCCGGAGGTAGAGCCGTTGCTGCCCGACGAAGCGATCTGGCTGGTCGCGGTATATGGCGTTGCCACGTTGCCGTTCAGGCCCACCACTGAAACGCCCGAATGCGGTATCGCCGCCGTCCAGTTCATGCCGGCGTTCTCGATCTGGCTGCGATTGAGCTCGGCCACAGTGCAGTTCAGGAGGACCTGCTGATGGCCGGTCTGCTCGATTCGCACCTGACGCTCTTCATAATTTCCCTGGTCGTCCCAGACCGCCAGGGTGGTGAAACCGGGCTTGTGCCCGACCAACATCAATTGATGAGGGGTAATGACCTGAAGGTCGGCGATCTCGCTGTCGGCGATCGACACCCGCTTGATGCGCCGCTGGAAGTCGAACACCTTGGAGGTGCCGAACATCATCGTGATCGCGTCATCGGGCAGCGAATCGACGCTGTGCGCGACCGGTTCGTTCGAGGACTCGCGAAGCGCCTCGCCTCTGGGGTCGGTCGGGAACTTCGGCGCCGCGGCCGCCTGGCGCGCGGTCATCGTCTGACCCAGCGAGAAGTTGTTGGTGATGCTGTCGGGCGAGCCGGCGCGGGTGGTCGCTGTAACCGCGGCGGGAGCCGGCGATACGGGAGGCATTTCCCGGGTGGGCTCGCCGGGCGTCAAGATCTCGGCTGGTCCCGACGCCACGGGCACGCCCGGTGTGCCGGCGAGGGGTCCAGAATTAGCCGTTTTTTCCGTCGAGGGGGCGGTCGGTCCAGTGCCTGAATCGAGCGGGGTTGCGGCAGGCACGCCGGTCAAGCCGCCATCCGTCATCGCAGGAGCGGCAGCGCCCCCACCCGCCAGCGGATTGTGCGGATTGGTCGAGGCATGCACCGTTACGGTGTAGGTCTCGTCGCCGCCCGCAGCCAGGTGGACCTTGACCTGCTCGGTGCCGGAGTCGGCGCCGAGCAGCAGCACGCTGCCGTCGGGCTGAACATTCACGATCAACGCATTGGGGTTGTCGATCCCCTTGACCTCGGGACGGCTGCCGGGGCTGAGGCCCGTGATTACGTAGGTCTCGCCCCGGTTGATCGAGATCGCAGGACCCGCGGAAGTATCCGCATGCACCAGCCCGGCCGGCAGCGCCAACAGAGCCGCAGCCAGCGGCCAGCCAATGAATCGGTAGTACTTACGCTGTGATTTCATAACCATCAACCTCGCCTGCATCGTCCTCACGGCACGTCGATCGTTCTTCGAGAGGGGAGCCAGAGCCGGAGCGGAAGCAAAAGCGGCCGCCCGGTTGTTATAAGGATTGGAGGGCGCAGCCTCGGCATGGGCAGGCTGCGGGTCGCCTTCGTATGCGGCCGGGCCCGGCGTTCCATCGGGCGGGCTGCTGCTGGCCGCGGGTTCACCGGCGGGCTCGGGTTCGGCGGCGCCGTCGTTGCCGGTTACGGAGGTTGGGCCGAGCGCGGCCTGTCGGGCATCTTTGACAAACGAGACCGACTGGCGGCTCTTGCCGTCACGCATGATCTCGATTGAGATTGCGGGCCTGACGTGCGCCGCGATCGCCTCGTGGCCGATCGGCTGCAAGCCGATCATCGGCAGCGAGGCGGTATGGAGCACCGTATCCATGTCGGCGCCGGTGGTCATCACGACCTTGTCGTCGTTATAGTTCCGCATCGCGAGGTGCAGCGTGCCGCCCTGACTGGCCAGCGCCAGCCGCTCGGCATCCTGCGGAGTGACCAGCACCGTCACGACTTTTGCGATCTGGGGTTCGTCCTTGCGGCCCTCGATCTCCTGCGCTACGGCGAGGACTTCCACGTTCTGCAGTACAATCTTGGAGAGCGGGCGGCCGGTGGGGCCCTGATTATTGGTGATCGCGACCAGGATATCGACCCGCGCGTGCGGCAGGACGAAGCCCGCGATATCGGCGACTTCGTCGACCGCTACCGACATCGCGCGCATGCCGGGCGGGATCAGCAGCGGCATCACGCCCGCAGTCTTTTCGCCCATGAAGAGCTTGGATGCGACCAGGGGCTCGTTTTCGACCATCGTGCTCTTGACGAAGGCATTCATCGCACCGCTGGCGTCCGTCAGCGCACCGGGCGGCACGCTGTCACGCGACCAGCGGACCATCTTGACCGAGTCGGCGTCGATTTTGGTGCCGAGCGGCAGATCGTGCGCGGCGACGGCGATTTGGACGGTCGCGGCCTTGGCCTCCTGGACTTCGGCCTCGCGCTTTTTGAGCGCCGAGTAAACCAGCACCGAAGCCAGCAGCGCGGCGACGCCGGCAAGCACGATGAATGCTACAGGTCGTTTCATTTGCCTTCCTCCCGTTGGTCCTCCCGCTCAACTTGCCGGGCGGCGCCCGAAGCGCCCGATCCGGCTATCCCTCAAGCCCGATCTCGGCGCGTGGTCCGACCGCCGGATGAGCCAGCAGATGCGGAGAATGGCGGTGGGTCGCGCTATGCGCACCCGGCCCGCGGCCAGAAATGTAGTTTATGCAGTCGAGTCCGGGGCGAACCCGACGATCGCAGTGCCGCGGCCGATTCCGGCCCGTTGCCGCGCGCAGCCTGGGCTCCGCGCGCCAACCGGCGTCCCGTTCGGAATCCAATTCTCGTTCCACCGTCATCCTCCCCACCTCCGCGCCTTCTTGCCCGAGCCCGTTGGCTTCGGAGCAGACCGACCAACCGTCAGAAGCCGATCACCGTGTTCAACGTCGCGATGATGTAACTTCCGATGTGCTGATAGCCCGTGAACAGAGCGACCAGCGCGATACCCGCAATCACCAGCGCATACTCAGCCATGCTCTGTCCGCTCGCCTGCCGAAGACGTGCCCTTAAGCCGGCTGGAAGTTCCATCGGTATTTACCCTTCGCACGTCTGGATGGCCGACAGCGGGAAGGTTGCCCTTCCCGCCGCCGGGCTTTTAGTTGTCGCTGCGGCAGCGACGCGGCATCGCCGACTTAGAGGTCGGTGATGATGCCGTTCACGACGTTGACGATCTTGTTGCCCAGCGAGTTGTAGGTAGCGAAGGCCACCACTGCAATCGCGGACAGGATCAGCGCGTACTCAGTCATCGACTGACCTTTGCGCTCCGTGATACGCACATACGCCCGGGTTAGATAGTTCATCTGCTCTTTCTCCTCCTTGGAGTTTTTCCCTTGCATTGCGAGCTGCGCTTACAGCTCATTGACTATGTTGTTCAACAGCGAGCCAATCTTGTTGCCCAACGTGTTGTAGGTGAGGAACGCCACCACGGCCACTGCCGAGAGAATCAGCGCGTACTCGGTCATCGCCTGACCCTTGCGTTCGGTTGTTCGGACATATGTCCCGATCAACAGGCTCATCCAGCCTCTCCTCCTGGTTACTCAGCCGTTCCACGGCTGCGGTTACCGCGAATCCATCCGCCGCCGCACGGCAGGGCGCCCGAGAATGCCTGGCGCTCCGCTGTTTCAGTCCCTGCTGCACGTCATGGACTTCCATCGTCCGGGCCCCCTGGGGCAGACTGGACGCCCATGTGTCCAGTTCGATCCGAGGGCACGACCTGGTTATCAGCACGTCCTGTGCCATACTGGGCAATTAAACAAATTGTTCGCTTTTATGTACTACTAGAGGGCTTAGGCTGGCGGCGATGCAACGGAGAGTTTCAGGCCTGCAACCCTCTATTCGGGCGCAGTCGGGTGATGGCGAGCCGTCGCACGGCATCGCGCACGCAGGCGACTTATGGCGGGCCCGGTTCGACGGGGGGCGGCGCCGGAGAACGAGCCGGAAGGCCGGCCGGGCCACGGCCGGGTCAGGTCGGCGATCAGCCGCCTTCGAGCTCGATCAGGTCGCCGACCTGGGTGTCGCTGCCGGCCGCGGCTCCGGCGGCGAGTTCGAGCGCGCGGCGGGCGCCAATTGCGATCGAGGAGAGCCGCCAGGGTTTGAGGCGATGGTCGATTTTCAGAACCCGCCCGGCGGCGTCGAGGAACACTATGTCGATCGCAAAACGCATGAAGAACATGTGCATCCACATAAGGGGTAGGAGCCGGCCCGCGTCGAAGAGCATCCCGGCGCCGGCGTCGAGACCCGCGCGGCCCACGAGTCCGCGGCCGCGGTTCATCACGCCGTCGGCAGTCTCGAGCCGCTCACACACCACCGTCCCGCGAGTACGATTGAACGCGCGTATCGATTCGCCCATCTTTCCCATCCGCTCGCCCGTGGTGGCAAGCCCCTCAAGCCGTTTCGTGCGTAACCTGCCTCTATAATATGATGTAACTCCAGTCTCATGGGATATATCCCGATATTCCTCGAGGTGGGCGGCAAGCGCTGCCTGGTGGTCGGCGGCGGCGAGGTCGCCGCGCGCAAGGCCCGCACGCTACTGGCGGCGGGCGCGACGGTAACGATCATCAGTCCCGCGCTGAGCGCGGAGTTGGCCGCGATCGCCGCGCGCGGCGCCGTTCGCCATCTCGCGCGCCCCTACCGCCGCGGCGACCTGAGCGGATTCGCGCTCGTATACGCCGCCACCGACGATGCGGCGCTCCAGCGCGAGCTGGCGGCCGAGGCCGGACCATTGGAAATTCCCATCAATGTGGCGGACGTTCCGGAGCTTTGCTCTTTCATCGCGCCGGCGGTGATTCGCCGCGGCGAGCTGCAGATCGCGATCTCGACCGGCGGGGCCAGTCCGGCACTGGCCGCGCAGTTGCGCGAAGAATTGGAGTCCCGCTTCGGACCCGAGTATGCGCGGCTGCTCGAAATCCTGCGCGCGGTTCGGCGATGGCTTGCCGCGACCGAGCCCGATCGCGCCGCGCGGGCACATAAGCTGCGCGCGCTCGCGGGATCGCGCTTGCGCGAATGCCTGGCCTCCGGCGACGATTCGGCTGCCGCCGCGATTCTGAGGGAGCAGCTCGGCGTCACGCTGGCGGAGCTGGGCTGCCACGGCGTGCCGCCCGCGGCCCGCGTCAACCGCGCGCCCTGACTTGATCATGGATACGCTGTGGCTTGCTCCTGCGTTGGTCTGTTACGGGCTCGCCGCGGCCGGCTTTATCGCTGACCGCATGGGCGGCCGACTGCCGGCGAGCAAGCCGAAATTCGCCGGCTACGCAGTTGCGATGCTGGCACTCGGCGCGGTGCTGCACGCCCTCGATCTGGTCGCACGCGGACTGCAGGCGGGCAATATTCCGGTTGCAAACTTCGCCCAATCGCTCTCGTTCCTCGCCTGGCTCACCGCGCTCTTCAGCCTCGTACTGATCGTGCGGCTGCGGATCGAAGTGATCGGCGCGTTCGCGGCACCTGGCGTGATGATCGCGACCGGCGCGGCGTATCGGATGATGAGCGGCGGGCGGCTTATCCTGCCGGCGCCGCTGCGCAGCGTGTGGCTGCCGATCCACGTGTCGCTCGCGTTCCTCGGCGAGGCGCTGTTCGTGCTGGCCGCGATCGTCAGCGCCGTCTACCTGGTGTACGAATCGCGGCTCAAGTCCAAGCGGCCGCTGGGCGCGGGCGGCCAATCGATCGTGAGTCTCGAGAAGCTCGATCGTATCAACTATAGCCTGCTGATCTGGGGCTTCGTGATGCTGAGTTTCGCGATCCTGACCGGTGCGATCTGGGCCGACGCGACCTGGGGCCATTTTTGGTCGTGGGAGCCGCGCGAGTCGTGGTCGCTGCTCACCTGGATGCTGTATGCGGGCCTGCTCGAATCGCGGGCGACCGTCGGCTGGCGCGGGCGGCGCGCCGCAGCGCTCACCATCGTAGTCTTCACGGTGCTGGTCGGATCGTTTGTCGGCGTCAGTCTGGTCTTTCCCGGCAAGCACGGCGGGAATTTCGGCTAACCGCGCGGCGATGGAACAGACGCTGCTCATACTGGGGATGAACCATCGGACTGCGCCGGTCGCGATCCGCGAACGGCTCGCGTTTGCCGACGACGAAGTTCCCGCGGCGCTCAGACGACTCAAGGGCGCCGCGCCCGCGATTCACGAAGCGGCGCTGCTGTCGACCTGTAATCGGGTGGAAGTGGTAGCCGTGACCGAGGATCGTCGCGCGCCGCCGGCGAGACCGCGAACTTTCTCGCCACCGATCGCAAAGTCGATGCCGCGGCCTTCGAGGCCGCGCTCTATCGAATCGAGGGCCGCGATGCGGCCCGGCATCTGTTCCGGGTCGGCGCCAGCCTCGACTCGATGGTGATCGGGGAGCCGCAGATCCTTGGCCAGCTCAAGGTTGCCTATGCGCAGGCGGCTGAGGCCGGCACGGTCGGCCTCGTCCTGCATCGCGCGTTCCATCGCGCCTTCTCGGTCGGCAAGCGGATCCGCAAGGCCACCCTGATCGGACGCGGTTCGGTCTCGGTCAGCTCGGCCGCGGTCGCGCTGGCGCGGCAGATCTTCGATCGCCTCGAGGACAAGACCGTGATGCTGATGGGGGCGGGCAAGATGGCCGAGCTGACCGCGCGCCAGCTCAAGCGGCTGGGAATCGAATCGCTGCTCATTACCAATCGCACTTTCGATCGCGCCGTAGCGCTGGCGCGCGAGCTGGGCGGCACCGCCGTGCCGTTCGACAACTACCGGCCGTATCTGAAGCTGGCCGATGTCGTGATCGGCTCGGTGGCGGCGACCAGACCGATACTGGGGCCGGCGGAGCTGGAGGCGATCGTGCGCGAGCGCCGCTACCGCCCGATGTTCCTGATCGATATGGGCGTGCCGCGCAATTTCGACGAGCGGCTCAACGCGATCAACAACGTCTACCTCTATGATATTGACGACCTCGGCGCTGCGGCGAACGAATCGCGCGAGGAGCGCGAGCGTGAGGCGCAGAAGGCCGAGTCGATCGTCGAGCTGGAGCTGGATTCGTTCTGGCGCTGGCTTAACGGGCTCGAGCTGGTGCCCGCGATCAAGGAAATTCGCTCGAGTATCGAGGGACTGCGCGAGGTCGAGATGCTGCGCCATCGCGCCTGGCTCGAGGGCCTGCCCGCCGAAGAGCGCGCGCGGGTTGAAGAGCTTACGCGCGGGATGGTCAACAAGATTCTGCATCGGGTGCTCGCCGAGTTGCGCCGCGGCGGCAACGGCGCCGGTGATCGCTTTTACGCCGCCGAGATCGCGCGCCGCCTGCTGTGCGGCGACCTCGACGCCGAAGCCGCGTCGGACGACGACGCCGAAGACGAGGACCTGTGATTTTTTCTTGCGGAGCGATTTCTCCGGATGCCCCCTGAGCTTCGCATCGGATCGCGTCCCAGCCCGCTCGCGCTCGCGCAGGCCGCGATCGTGCGGGCTCGCCTCGCCGTGATCGTGCCCGGCCTCGCCGCCGAGATTGTGCCGATCCAGACCAGCGGCGACCGTATGACCTCGGCGGCGCTGGCGCAGGTCGGCGGCAAGGGGCTGTTCATCAAGGAGCTGGAACAGGCGCTGGCCGAGCGCCGCATCGATATCGCCGTCCATTCGATGAAGGACCTCCCGGCAATTCTGCCGGCGGGCTTCAGGATCGCGGCAGTGCCCGAGCGCGAAGACCCGCGCGACGCGCTCGTCACGCGCAGTCTCGGCGGCTTGAGCGCGCTGGTGCGCGGCGCGCGCGTCGGCACGTCGTCAGCGCGCCGGAAGTTCGAGATTCTGCACCTGCGGCCCGATCTCGCAATCAGTCCGTTGCGCGGCAACGTCGACACCCGGCTTGAGCGGCTGGCGCGCGGCGAGCTGGACGCGATCATCCTCGCGATCGCCGGGCTCAAGCGGCTCGCGCGTATCGACGGACTCAACCTCGAAGCGCTCGACCCCGGCGAATTCATCCCGGCCGCAGGGCAGGGCGCGCTCGCGATCGAGACGCTCGCGGATGTACCGGGTTCGGGGCTGGCGCACGCGCTCGCCGATCTGAACGACCCGCGCGCTGCGGCCGAGACCGCTGCGGAACGCGCCTTCGTGGCCGGTATCGGTGCGTCGTGCGTCTCACCGGTCGGCGTTCATGCCACGCTGGAAGGCGCGACGCTCAACCTGCGCGCGCGGCTATTCAGTCTCGACGGCGCCTGTCAGCTCGCCGATTCGATCAGCCAGCCATTCGATCACGCATCGCCAATGGAAGTCGGCGCGGAACTCGCGCGCCGGATGCTCGATCGGGGCGCGGCGGCGCTGATCGGAACGGACTGAGCCGCGATGGAAACCCCGGCCGGCAAAGTTTATCTGGTCGGCGCCGGCCCCGGCGCGGTGGATCTCATCACGCTGCGCGGGATCGATGTCCTGCGCGGCGCCGAGGTGGTGGTCTACGACTATCTGGTCAATCCGGACCTGCTGCGCTTTGCGCCGGATGGGGCCGAGTTGATTTTCGCGGGCAAGAAGGGCGGCGCCGAGGAGCGCTTCGATCAGGCTGAGCTGAATCGGATGCTGATCGAGCACGCCCGCGGCGGCAAGCGCGTCGTGCGCTTGAAGGGCGGCGACCCGTTCATCTTCGGCCGCGGCGGCGAGGAGGCCGCGGCGCTGGCCGCCGCCGGCGTTCCGTTCGAGGTCGTGCCCGGCGTTACCTCGGCGATCGCGGCGCCGGCCTTCGCGGGTATCCCGCTGACCCATCGCGAGCGCGGCTCGTTCGTCACATTCGTCACCGGCCATGAAGATGAGAGCAAGCGGACGGGCAGCACGATTCCGTGGGACGATCTCGCGCGCGCGGCGCGCAATCGGGGCACGCTGGTGCTCCTGATGGCCACCGCGAACATGCGCGCGAGCCTGGCGCGCCTGATTGCCGGCGGCCTCGCGGCGGAAACCCCCGCGGCCGCGATCCAGTGGGGCACGACCGCCGCGCAAAAAACCGTGCTCGCGACCATCGGGACGCTCGCCGACGAGGCCGCGCGCGCGGAACTCGGCGCGCCGGCGGTGGTGGTCGTGGGTGAATGTGCCGCGATGCGCCCGGAACTCCGATGGTTCGAGAACCTGCCGCTCTTCAGCCGCCGGATCGTCGTGACCCGCGCCCGGCGCAAAGCGTCGGCCTTCGCACGCGGGCTGCGCGCGATGGGCGCTGAAGTGATCGAGTTTCCCACCATCGAAACCGCGGCTCCGGACAGCTTCGTTGCTCTCGACACGGCGATCGCCCGGCTCGCCGATTTCGACTGGATAATTTTCACCAGCGCGGTCGGCGTCGAGAGTTTCATCGCGCGATTGCGGGTGTTGGGCCGCGATCTGCGGACGATCGGCCCGGCTTCGCTCGCGGCCATCGGCCCGGCCACGGCCGCACGGCTCCGCGACTATGCGCTGACGGTCACGGTGACGCCGAAGGAATATCGCGCCGAGGCGATCGCGGAAGCGATCGGGCCCGAGCAGATTCGCAACGCACGCTTCCTGATCCCGCGCGCCCAGATCGCCCGCGCGGCGCTGCCGGAACTGCTCGCCGCGCGCGGCGCGCGCGAGGTCTGCGTGGCCGACGCTTACCAGACCGTGAAGCCCAGGAACGCTCAGGTCGACCGGATCCGCGACTTGATCGCCGCCGCTCAGATCGATCTCGTGACCTTCACCAGTTCCAGCACGGTGAGCAACTTCTGCGATCTGATCGGTTCAGTTCCTCGCGGTCTCAAAGCCGCAGCGATTGGCCCGATTACCGCCGAGCAGGCGCGAGCGCGCGGCTTCGAGGTCGTCGTGAGCCCGCGCGAATACACCACCGCTGCCCTGAGCGAGGCGATCGTGGATTACTTCCGCCCGGCCTAAGCCCCGGGTCGCCGGTGCGAGCTATCCGAAATATTCCTCGGCGCCGATCGTCGGGATCGCCAGGTTGTGGACCTGGCTATTGCGCAGCACGTCGAAATTGATGCTGTCGCCGGGGCGATGCTTCAGCAGCACCTCGTAAAGCGCGCGGCGTTCGTTGATATCGTGGCCGTCCGCCGACAGTACCACGTCACCCTGCTTGAGTCCGGCTTTTTCCCCAGGCCCGCCGGGCATCAGGCCCGCGATCACCACGTGCTCGCGGAGCGTGTAGGAGAGCACGCCCAGCCACGCCTTGGGCGCCGTGATGCGCTTGCCGTGCTGGACGAGCTCGGCGCGGACCTGCAGGAAGCATTCGCCGGGTACGCCGAGCACCGACCGCCCGATATCGACGAAGTTCAGGTAGGACGCGGCCACGACCTGGCCCCGGCGGTTGCAGATCGGTCCCCCGCTGGAGGCGACATTCATCGCCGAGGTCATTACGCATACTGACCGCTCGAGCACGAATTCCCATACCGCATCGTATGGTCCGAGGTAGCTCACTAGGCCGCAGTCGGCGCAGCGCTGGTCGGCGCCGGAGCTGGTCACGATGAAGGCCTCTTGCCCGAGCGCGCACTGGGCGGACGAAACTACCTCAAGGAAGGGGAGCTTGCGCCCGTCGATCTTCAGCAGCCCCAGCCCGGTCCGGTAGTCCTGGGCGACGACTCGCGCCTGCATCTGGTCGCCGTTGGAGAGCGCAACGATCACGTTCTGCGCGCCCATCACCAGGTAGTACACGGTCAGGATGAGGCCGTCGGAACTGACCAACGTGCCGGTGCCCCGCCGGTCGGTGCCAAGCCCGATCGTGGCCGAGACGTGACTCGAAGGCACGTAGGCATGGACTCCGACGGTCGCCGCGGAGACCTGATCCAACAGCTGAACGCTTCCGTTCACGATACCCCTGGAACGATTCCGAGCTTACCCTAGGCACGTTTCGCGGGGGTTTCAAGCACTCATTCGTGACGAGTCAACAAAGGAAAAGGGACGGTCCCGACCCGGAACCATCCCTTCTCCTCCTGAAAAACGAACTGTAACTGTAGTCGAAGGCGCTACTTTGCCGGTACTTGCGAAGTCGGGGCGGGTTCAGCCAACTCGCCCGAGCGCATCGTCAGAAGCTGGACCGCCGAGCCCAGATCGAGCTCGCTGTACTTGCGGTTGGCGTACAGATCATTCAAGCGATGGACCACGTCGTCGGGTTTGAGTTCCGCGACCGACAACTCGGAAGACAGTTGCCGAATGATCTTCTTGGCGCCTTTCCAGTGGAACAACTCGGCCGCAACCGTAAGATTGTCGAGTTTGCCTACGCTCACCTGCATCGCGTCGGCGTAGCCGTTGACGTAGCCGGATTTAGCTGAGGGATCGAGCCGCCCCCAATAGAGCCCGTTGTGCTCGACGACCGCGGCGCTCAGCACGACCGCCCATCCCGCCAGCAACCCGACCGCCACACCCGCACTGAACTTTTTCATTGCTTTGGAACTCCCCAGACCCACGCAACCAAGTATGTCTTGTATCAGAACCGGGTTACACAAAAAAAGTACTTTTGAAGACGCAAACCAAGAAAAGCAAACAACCTGCCAGTGCCTCCGCAACAGCGGGCCGTCGGCCCGGGCCTTCGACCCGCGCGATTGAATCCGGCGTCGCCGCAATGCGATCATTGTGGGCACCGTCTCGTCTACGCCCGCCATGTCTATCTGCGAAGAAGTTCTGACCTTTATTCGCCGGCCCGATCCGGCCGCGTTGGAGCCGCTGGCGCTGCGCGTCTTCCGCCATCAGTTCCAAACCGTTGCCTATTATCGCGCCTACTGCCTGGAACGCGGCATCAGAAGACCCGAAATGGTCGATTCGGTCGACGCTATCCCGGCCCTGAGCACGATCGCGTTCAAATACGTGACCCTCGCAGGCGAGCCGGCCGAGCGCGTTTTCGCTACCAGTGGCACGACTGTTGGTGCGTCCGAGCGCGGACGCCATCATGTTCCCCATCTGGAAATCTACCGTGCCTCGGCGATCGAGCATCTCCGGCGGATGCTCTTTCCCGATCGGACGAGGATTAGGATGCTCACACTCCATCCCACAGCCGATCTTATGCCCGAATCGTCGCTGGCGCAGATGATCAGTTGGTGCATCGAGGAATTCGGCAACGGACGCACTTGCTGCGTGGCGAACCGCCAGAGTGTCGCATTTGGCGAAGCGCGAAGCTTTCTTGCGGATTCGACCGCGGCGGGCGAGCCGGTCTGTATCCTGGGGACCACCGCGGCCTTGGCCGCGCTATTTTCGAGCTTCGTCGAAAGCGGCAGGACGACTTGGATGCCCGCCGGCTCGCGTATCATGGATACCGGCGGCGCCAAAGGGCAGGTCACGCCGCTGAGTGCCGAGGCCTTGCGGGCCGCGGCGCTGCAATGGCTCGGAATCGAGGCGCCGCTCGTGATCAATGAATACGGCATGACCGAAATGTGCTCGCAGCTCTACGACCTGACCCCGTTCAACTGCGGCGCAACCGAATCGTCCGGCCGGTGGCGCGCGGCGCGCGATTGCGGTCTCCGGCCCAAGCTGGGGCCGCCCTGGCTGCGCCCGTCAGCGGTCGATCCGGTGACCTTCGCGCGTCTGCCTGACGGCGAGATCGGCCTGCTCTCCTTCTTCGACCTCGCCAACGCCGGTTCGATCTCGGCCCTGGTCACCGAAGACTTGGGGATTGTCGAAGGCAACGCGGTTTTCGTCCTCGGCCGCGCCGCTGGCGACGCGCGCGGATGCGCGCTCGCGATCGAGCAGTTCGGCGCGACCGAAGGGGGGCGCCCGCGGCGCGAAGGGTGGTCGAGCCGGGACCAGCCGAGCGGGTACCAATTGCACCGCAACCGGTGCTTGTGACCTCCGCCGCCGGAGAGCTTCGTGAATCCTTGCGCGCGACGCTCCCACCCGATCGCATCGCGGTCGCGCTCGCCGAAACGTGCCGGCGCTGGCGCGATTGCAGCTTCGCCGCACGGCGCGAGACGCTGTCGCTCGCGGCCCGTGCATCGAGGTTCTCGCACGCGATGCTCGACGAATCACTGGATGCGCTGCTCGATCCATTTCACGCCGCGGCCTTCGAAGCGCTCGCGGCCAGGCTCGCACCGCGTCCGCAACTGCTCGGCTTCGTGATGCCCGGCAACGTGCTCGGCGCAGGACTGCATGAGGTCTGCCAGGCGCTGCTCGGCGGCGCCGCGATCATGCTCAACACGTCCACGGCCGAGCCGCGTTTCTTCCCGGCTTTCGCCCGCACGCTGTGTGCTGTCGACGCGCAGGTCGGCGCGCGCATGGCAGTGCTGAACTGGGGTCGCGACGACTTCGCGCAGACGGCCGCGCTCAAGCGCGTTTGCAACCGGATCGTCGCCTTCGGCGATGACGAAACGATGACCGCTCTCGCCGGCGCGCATCTGATCGCGTTCGGCAGCCGCGCCAGCGGCGCGCTGCTGGGGTCGGATAGTGCGCGCGAAGCAGCCCCTGCGATCGCGCGCGACGTGAGCCTGTTCGAGCAAAGCGGATGCCTCTCGCCCCATCATGTGTTCGTGGCCAGTGACTCCGACGGTCGAAGCGCCTGCGACTTCGCGCGTGAACTGGCGCAGGCCCTTGAGGAGCTGGCGGTTCGCATTCCGCCGCCGGCGCGCCTGTCGATGCCCGACGCGGCTGCAATCCGCAGCGTGCGCGAAAACGCCCGCTGGCGGAAGCTCGCGGGAATCGGCGTCGAAATGTGGGAGGGTCAAGCGCTCGGATGGACCGTGATCTACGATCCGCGCGCGTCCTTTCGCCTTTCCCCCGGCTATCGCACCGTCTACGTCTCGCCGTTTCGCGACCTCGATGACTTCCGCGATCGGCTCGAACCCCCGGCCGGGCGGCTCGAAGCGTTCGCGATCGCCGATCGCGCCGGGCGCCTCGCGCCAGCGCGCGCCGCGCTGACCGCGATCGGGGTCTCATACCTCGCGGCGCCGGGCGCGATGCAATCGCCGCCGCTCAATTGGCGTCACGGCGGCGGCGCGCTCCTCGATTTGTTTCTCGCCGCACGATCCGAACCATGAGCGCGCCGGCCGAATCTTTCCGGCGGTTCGTCGCGCAAACTTCTGATGCGCCGATCGGCTTGGAAATCGTACGCGCGGAGGGTTCGTGGCTGTACGCATCAGATGGGCGGCGCTATCTCGATTTCATCGCCGGAATCGGGGTCTCTGCGCTCGGCCACGGCCATCCGGAAGTGCTCGACGCGATCACAGCCCAGATGCGCCGCCATCTCCACGTGATGGTCTACGGCGAGTACGTGATCGAGGCGCAAGCTATACTGGCCCGCCGCCTGGCCGGTCTGCTCCCGGCGCGCCTGGAGCGTGTCTACTTCACCAACAGCGGCGCCGAAGCGATCGAGGGCGCGCTCAAGACCGCGCGCAAGCATACCGGCCGTCACGCGATGGTCGCGTTCGAGGGCGCTTACCACGGCGACACGCTTGCCGCGCTCGCGCTCTCGGGCAATCCTGGTTTTCGAGCCCCGTTCGAGCCGTTGCCCGGGCCGGTGCGCCATCTGCCGTGGGATGATCTGACCGCGCTCGACGCAATTGGCGCGGACGTCGCCGCGGTGGTAATCGAGCCGGTGCAGGCAGAGGGCGGCGTCCGCATCCCGCGCGTTGAGTTTGTCCGCGCCCTGCGCGAGCGATGTGATCGCGCCGGCGCGCTGCTGATCTTCGACGAGGTCCTCACCGGCCTCGGCCGCACCGGCCGGCTCTTCGCGCTGGAGCACTTCGGCGTCGTTCCAGACTTGATCGTGCTCGCGAAGGCGCTCGGCGGCGGCTTGCCGCTGGGCGCGTTCTGCGGTCCCGACGAGGTGATGGCAACGCTCGCGCATGACCCGCCGCTTGGCCACATCACCACCTTCGGCGGCCATCCGCTGTCGTGCGCAGCCGGCCTCGCCGCGCTCGAAGTGATCGTGCGCGAGCGGCTCTGGGAGCGCGCGCGCTCCTCCGGTGCCTCGCTCGTCGATCGCCTTCGCGCGCTGATCGGCCGGGAGATCGTCGGCGTGCGCGGAATTGGCCTGCTGATCGGAATCGAGTTTTCCTCCGCTGCGCTCGCCCATCGGTACGTGGCCGAAACGATCGCGCGCGGAGTGATCGTTAACTGGACCCTGAACGCGGACCGCGTGGTCCGGCTCGCGCCGCCGCTTACGATCAGCGACGCCGAGCTCGAGTTTGCGCTGACGGCCATGACCGAGGCGCTCGCGACGGTCCGCGCGTGAGCAGGTTGCCCGGCGAGTTCGAACTTATCGCGCAGCTCTGCGCCGATCTGCGGCCCGGCCGCCGCGTAATTCTCGGCCCCGGCGACGATTGTGCGATCCTGGCTGCCGCCCGCGGCCGCCGGCTCATCACGATCGACTCGATGGTCGAGGATGTCCACTTCAGGCTCAAGTGGGGCGCGCCGCGGATATTAGGAGAGCGCACGATCACGGTGAATCTGAGCGATATTGCCGCGATGGGCGGCCATCCGACTACGGCCGTGGTCAATCTTGCGCTCCGCGACGGCGTGTCAAGCGAAGTTGTCAGCGAGCTTTACGCCGGTCTCAAGGCGGCGGCGCGGCGCGCGCACGTCGACGTGGTCGGCGGCAATATCACGCGCGGCGGCGCAACTCGCGATCACGATAGCGCTACTCGGCGAGGTCCGCAACGGCGTACTGCGGCGTGACGCGGCTCGCGCCGGCGACGAAATTTACGTCACCGGCACGCTCGGCGACGCCGCCGCCGGATGGCGGATAATGGACGGGAAACTCAAGGCTGCGGGTGCGCATCGCAATTTCCTGATCGGGCGTTTGCTCAAGCCCACGGCGCGCCTCAAGGCCGGCCAGGCGCTCGCGGCAATCCGTGCCACCCCGCCGCGATCGATATCAGCGACGGCCTGCTGCAGGACCTCGGCCATATTCTCGAGCGCAGCGGCGTCGGTGCGGAGATCGACGTCGACGCGATTCCACTCTCGCGCGCTTATCGGGCGGTGAGCGCGGTGAAACGGATCTGGCGCTCAGCGGTGGCGAGGACTACGAGTTGCTGTTCTGCGTCGCGCCCCGGCAATTCGGAGCGCGAGCTTGGCCGCCGGCTCGGAGTCCGGTGCGTCGCATCGGCCGGATCGTCCGCGGCCGCGCTGAAGCTGTCGATCCGCGGTGACCGGCGCCCGGCCGGGCTAAATCCGCGGATGGGATCAACTCCGCAGGCGCGACTGATAAGCTGCGCCCTGATGTCTGCTCGCCTTTCGTCGTTGGCGCATTGTTGCTGGTGAGCGCATGCTGGCGGCTTCCGAGACCGCGCTGTTCTCGCTGGTGCGGATGGAGCATACGCGCGCGACGCTCTCGACGCGGCCGTGCGCAGGCGCTCGAGCGACTGATGCGCCGGCCGCTGGAATCGTTGATCATCATGATCGGCCTCAATGAAGCCTCCAACGTCTTCGCCGAATGTCTGGCCACCGCGTTTCTGCTGTTCTGGCTCGGTCCCGTCGGCGCGTACATCGCGGTGCCGGTGATGTTCGTCCTGGTGCTGATGATCGCCGAAATCACGCCCAAAACCTTCGCGCTGGGCTTTCCCGCGGGGGTGGCGCAATTGACCGCGCGGCCGCTCGCCGCCCTGACCGTGGTCGTACATCCGGTGGCGCGAATCTTCGTCGCCCGCGAGCAGGAGGCGCCGCGGCCGAGGCCGGTTTCGGAGACCGAGTTCAAGGCGCTGCTGCAGCCGGGCGAAGTTCAGGGCCAGGTCGAGCCGGCCGAGCGCGAGCTGATCCATAAGGTGTTCGACTTCGGGGATCGGCGCGTGGTCGAGGTGATGACGCCGCGCGACAGGATGTTCTGCGCTTGATATCGACACGCCGCCCGAGCAGTTGGCGGCGGAGGTGGCGCACGGCCACTTCTCGCGCGTGCCGATCTATCGCGGCGACCCCGACAACATCGTCGGCATACTGCACGTCAAGGACCTCGTCGCGCGGCGGCTCGAACAGGACGCCGCCGCGCCTCGAGCGGCTGATTCGTCCGCCTTACTTCGTGCCGCCGCGCGCAAGCCGCTCGCCGAACTGTTCGATGAGATGCGCCGCAACCGGATCCAGCTCGCGATGGTGGTCAACGAGTACGGGCAAGCTGCTCGGGCTGGTCACGCTGGAGGATCTGCTCGAGGAGCTGTTCGGCGAGATCCGCGACGAATTCGATTTCGAGGGTCCCGAGATGAGCCCGGCGGGCCCGAGCGAATGGCTGGTCTCGGGCGCGATCGAGTTGCGCCGGCTCGGGCGAGGAGCTGGGCGGCACGCTGAATCCGCCGGCCGACGGCGCGAGCAGACGCTCAACCGCGCTGGTGCTGCGCAAACTCGGGCGCGTGCCGCGGCGCGGCGAACGCTTCCGGCTCGGCGATTTCGAGGCGACCGTGGAACGGGTGCGCGGCGCCACGCGTCGAAGCTGGTGAGGCTCAAGCGATGAGCCTCGTCGCACTGGCGATCGCGATCGTCGGCGCTGCCTGGCCGTGCAGGCGTTCTTCGCCGCCAGCGAGATCGCGCTGGTCGACGGCCGATCGAGCTCAAGGTCCGCGCGCGAGCGAGCGCGGCGGCAAGAACGCGCGACTGCTGACGGCCTGCTCGCAGCGGCGCGACCGGCTGCTCGCGTTGATGCTGACCAGCACCAATCTGGCCACCGTGATCGCGGCCGCGGTCGCTGACCAGCTTCTTGCATGCGATCAGCCCCAGCGTCGGATTCCTCGCGCCGTTCATTCTGGCGCCGCTGACGCTGGTGCTCGGCGAATCGATGCCCAAGCTGCTGACGCTCAAGCGCCCGCTGGCCTTCGCGCGCTTCGCGGCGCGGCCGCTGCGCGTGCTCGCGACCGCGCTCGCGCCGCTGCTTGGCGTCGAGACCCGCTGAGCCGCGTGCGTCCGGCGGCATGGCCGGAGTTTCGCCCGAAGTGCAGAGCGTCTTTCTGACCCGCGAGGACCTTGCCCTGCTGCTGCATCGCCACGGCCGGCGATCCCGCGCACCGAGGGCGACGCGATTCTGCCCGCCGAGCGCCAGATGATCAGCCGCATCTTCCGCTTCACCCGTTCCGAGGCGCGCAAGGCGATGGTGCCGCTGGTGCGGGTCGACGCGGTCGCCGACGAGACGACGCTCGCCGACGCGATCGAGGTGGTCCGCCGCGAGGGCTTCACCCGCCTGCCGGTGTTCAACAATCGCATCTTCAATATCGTCGGCGTGGTCCACGTCTTCGATCTGCTCGAGGCGCCCGATCTCAGCCGCCCGGTGAGCGAGGTGATGCGCCCGGTCAGCTACTTTCCCGAAGTCGACGCCGCTCGACGAGATCCTGGTCGCGCTGCAGCGCACCGGCGAAAGCATGGCGGTGGTGGTCGACGAATACGGCGGCGCCGCGGGAATCATCACGGTCGAGGATCTGCTCGAAGAGGTGGTCGGCGAAATCGAGGACGAGTACGACGTCGCGCGAAGAACTGGCGCGGATCGTCGATTCGCGCACGCTGGCGGTCGTCGGCCGCGCGCTCGATCGCCGACCTTAATGAACGCTTCGGGCTCAGGCTTCCCGAAGGAGATGAGTATGCTACGATCGGCGGCCTGGTGGTCGAGCGGCTCGGCCATATTCCCAAACCTGGCGAACAGCTCAAGGTCGGCGACGCTGACGATCACGGTGACGCGCTCGCGACGCGCGCGCGGTGCGCGAGTTGGTGCTGCATCTGGCCCGGCCGCTGCGTCCCGAGCACGCGCGGCGGCGATGACCGAAGAGTCAGATCCGCGAAATTCTTGAGCAGGTCGCCGCGGGCCGGATCAGCGCCGCAGCGGCGCTGAGACAGCTGCGCACTCTGCCGTTCGAGGATCTGGGCTTCGCCAAACTCGACAGCCATCGCAACCTGCGGCGCGGCGTGCCCGAGGTGGTCTTCGGCGAGGGCAAGAGCGCGGCGCAAATCGCCGCGATCGGCGCGCGCGTGACCGCGGCGGGACAGAACTTGATCGTTACGCGGCTCGCCGCCGACAAGGCGCGCGCCGTCAAGCGTAAGCTGCGCTCGCTCGACTATCGCCCCGACGCGCGGCTCGGCTGATGATCGTGAAGGAGCCGCGTCAAGCCGCGCGGCCACGGCGCGGTGATCGTCGTGAGCGCCGGGCACCTCGGATATGCGGGTGGCCGAAGAGGCGGCGCTGTGTGCCGAGGTGTTCGGCAATCGGGTCGAGCGGCTCTACGACGTCGGCGTCGCCGGGCTCCATCGCCTGACCGCGCATCTCGGCGCTGCTGCGATCGGCGAGCGTGCTGATCGTCGTTGCCGGGATGGAGGGCGCGTTGCCGTCGGTGGTTGCCGGTATGCTCGACAAGCCGGTGGTCGCGGTGCCGACCAGCGTCGGCTATGGCGCGGCGTTCGGCGGACTGGCGGCGCTGCTCGGGATGCTCAACAGTTGCTCCAGCGGAGTTACGGTCGTGAATATCGACAACGGCTTCGGCGCGGCGCTCGCCGCCACGCTGATCAACCGCGTCGGAACCGCGCGCGAGGCCGGCTGATGGCGCGCGCAGCTGACCAGCGGGCGCGCGCGCCGCGCGATCAAGATGGGCGGCTCGCCTCGCAGGTCGGGTCGAGCTACCTGTGGACCTCGCTTCGGCGGCCGTTCCTGTCCGCGAACGAGGGCGAGCGCGAGCTGCTCGACACCCACATCAAAAACGCCCGCCGCATCGTCGAAAGCTCCAAGCAATTGCGCGGCGCGTTCCTGAAGCTCATCCAGATGCTCTCGATGCGCGAGGATATTCTGCCCGCCGAGCGCTCGAAATACTCAAGACCACGCATTCCAGCGTGCCGCCGATGGACTTCGCGGCGATCGCGGAGCAGATCCGGCGCGAGCTGGGCAAGCGCCCCGAGCAACTTTTCGCCAGCTTCGAGCCCGAGGCGTTCGCCGCCGCCTCGCTCGGCCAGGTCCATCGCGCGCGCCTGAAAAGCGGCGAGGAGGTCGCGGTCAAGATTCAGTATCCGGGCGTGGAGGATACCGTCGAGCAGGACTTGAAGAATATCAAGCTGCTGCTGCAAGCACGCTCCAGGCGCATCGCGCGCGATCTGATGCGCCAGAAGATCGACACGCGCGCGCTCTACAGCGAACTCGCAGGAGCGGCTGCGCGAGGAACTCGACTACGTCAACGAGGCGCGCAACATGACGAGTTCGGCAAGCTGCTCGGCGACGACGAGGAGATCATGATCCCGCGCGTCGACCCGGAGCTGAGCTCGCGGCGCGTGCTGACCATGACTTATATCGACGGCTATCAGCTCACCGACGTGCTCTCGCCGGCCGCCGACGCCGAGCTGCGCGAATGGGTCGCGCGCAAATACTACAAACTGGTATGGCGGCAGATCCTCGAATTCGGCGTGCTGCATACCGACCCGCATCCGGGCAACTATCTGGTCAGCTACCATCCGCGCCTCGGCATTCTCGACTTCGGATCGGTGCGCCGTTTCCCGGAGCCGATGCGCCAGGCCCATCTGCAATTCGCCCGTGCGCTGCTCGCCGGCGACGACCGCTCGATCGCCGGCGCCCTGGTGAAGCTCGGCTATCTCGATCGTACGGACGATCCGGCCCCGATGGTCAAGATCATTCATATCCTGTTCGAGCCGGTGATCGTCGATCGGGTCTTCAATCCGACTGGAATACGATTCGGTCGCCAAGGCGACCGCGGTCGGCGAGATCGCCTTCAAGCACAAGCTCTACAAGTCGCCGGCGCACAGTGTCTTCCTGTTGCGCGCGCTGGTCGGGCTCGAAGGGATTATCCGCGGGCTCGCGATTCCGGCCAATTACTGCGCGATGTTTCGCGAATGCGTCGAGCGCGTCCCGGCCTGAGCCCGATCCGCCTTGGGCTTGAGGCGGTCGCCGCGCTGGAGCGCCATCGCGACTTCCACTTTCGCCGCACCAAGGCTCGGCGCGTAACCGGCGAGCAGAGCGCGCTGCGCTTTATCAACGAGGTCGGCTTCTGCGCGGCCTTCACCGCTGGACTAGGTGTGCCGTGCCTGCGCGAGGCGATCGCGGGCGAGCGCGAGCCGGCCGTGCCCGGAGCATATCCAGCACGACTACGCGATCGGGATGACCTGGCGGATCAAGGACAGCCTGCCCGCTAAGAAGCTCGGTGTACTACGGCAAGGTCATCGGCGGCCGCCCGGGTTTCATCGCGCTCGACCTGCTGCCGGCGTTTTTGAGACTGCGGGTCGAGCCGGGCGGCTATCTGAAGATGTATCGCCGCGGCGATCTGTCGCTATGCGCGAAGCTGGTGATGGACGCGCTAACGAAGCGCGGCGCCGCAGAGACCAAGGCGCTCAAGTTGTCGAGCGGCTTCGACCGCCCCAGGCTGCGCACCGAGTTTGATCGCGCGATGAAAGAGCTGCAGGAGAAATTCCTCGCGCTCAAAGTCGAGGAGCACTACGAACCGTTCACCTACGTCTGGGACACGATGGGGCATCGATGGGGCGAGGCGCTCAAAGCCGCGAAAGCGCTCACCCGCCGCGAAGCCGCCTACACGATCGTGCGCCGCTACTTCGAGGTCGCCGGCTACGCCTCCGAGCCCGCCGCAGCGCGGCTGCTCAGGAATCGATCGCGCGACGTTCAAATCGGCCACAAATCGCCTCGCCCGCGAGGGCAAGATCATACGCGACGCGCGTCCAGAGGGGATGGTCGGCACTTACGCCGTGCTAGTCGATTTTGTAGGTTAGAAACACCGTGAGCTTCCAGAACGTCAGAGGGATCCGACGACGCCCATGAGGGCGAAGCCCTCGATGTCGCCAAAGACGGCGCGGCCCTCGATGTCGAGTTCCTGACCGCTCTGCAGGATACGTTGAACGAGTGGAACTCGGACAGGACGCGGAGGCCTACCGCGACTTGTAGTCCGTGCCATGCGCCCGGCGAGCCCTCGTACGACATAGCCGCGGTCCTTATGCGCGTGACGTTTTTGATTTCAAGCCGGAGGCCGGCCGCCGAAATTCCGTGCGCGTTCCTCACCCGATCCAGGAAACAGATGTTGGCGGTCATGGAAGCGGACATTTGTGCTGACAGATTGTAGTTAACATCGAAAATAAACTCTGCTATTATTGGCGAAATGGTCAAGAGAGATGCGGACATAAAAGCAGACATCAGAGCGGACGGGAAAGAGCTTTTTTCCGACCGCAAGGAGCCTGTCGGCCTGATGGAGCCGATGCTGATATCCGAGGGCTCCCGCTTCCGTGGTGAGCTCACCGATCTGGCCGTCGAGCTTGCGGCGCGCTCGGCCGGCTTTCGCCGCAGCCTGCCCGAGGGGATCGTGACGGCACTGGCGAATTTGGTCCGTTCGATGAACTGCTATTACAGCAACCTGATCGAAGGCCATGATACCCATCCGATCGATATCGAGCGCGCCCTGAAGAACGATTACAGCGCGGATCTTCGCAAGAGAAATCTGCAGCTCGAAGCCAAAGCGCATATCGAGGTTCAGCGCTGGATTGATGGCGGCGGGTTGCGCGGACGGGCGACCACGCCGGCCGGAGTCTGCGAAGTCCATCGCCGTTTTGGAGAGTTACTGCCCGACGAGTTGCTGTGGGTCGAAAATCCCCAGACCGGCGCCGGATCAAGATGACGCCGGGAGAACTCCGCAAACGCGATGTGAAGGTTGGCCGGCATAGCCCGATTAGCCCGGCGGCGTTGCCCCGCTTCATGGAACGGTTCGAGCAGGCCTACGGTAAGCTCGGAAGGACCGACGCCATTCTCGCGACGGCCGCCGCTCATCATCGCCTGGCCTGGATTCACCCTTTTCTCGACGGCAACGGCAGAGTCGCGCGTCTGATATCGCATGCCATGCTGCTGGAAGCGCTCGATACCGGCGCGATCTGGTCGGTGGCGCGTGGCCTCGCACGCAACGTCGCGGACTACAAGCGGAATCTTGCTGAATGCGACCTTCCGCGGCGCAACGACCTCGATGGTCGGGGACATCTGAGCGAGGAGGCGCTCGCGCGCTTCGCGCGCTTTTTCCTCGGACTTGCCTTGATCAAGTAAGTTTCATGGAGGGATTGGTAGACCCCGAGCGATTGCGGACCCGTATCCTCATGTGGGCGGAAGAGGAAGTCCGGCTCAACGGCTTGCCGGCGAAGGCCGGAAGCGTGCTCGAAGCGTTGCTTTATCGAGGCGAGCTGCCGCGCGGCGAAGTCGGCGCCGTACTGGGGATAACCGCTCGCCATGCGCGGCGCATGGTCGCTGCGCTCATCGCGAAAAACGTTCTCGTATCCGAAGGCTCGCGCGCGCCGCTTCGGCTGGCCTTCCCGGCCGCCTTGGCTTCGCGCTGGATGCCGGATTGTTTCCCGAGAAAGTGGAAAGCTAGCGGATCACGACGCAGACGCCTACCGCGATCGGTAATCCGCGCTACCACACCTCGTAGCGGACGGCGCGGCGTTCGTAGCCGGCGCCGCGCAGCCGATCGCGCAGCGCCAGGATGCCCTTGCCGACGCCGCAGAGGTAGAACTGCCGCGTGCGATCGCCGTCCGCAGCGACCCATCGGCGCTCGATCTCTGCGAGCAGTTGCGAATCGAGATCGGCGTGTGGCGCGACGACGATCGTATCGAAAGTGAAGCGCGAATCAGTCTGCGAGCGCTCCTCGAACTCTTGCCGATAGAGAATGTGTTCGGCGGAATCGGCCGCGTAGAGCAGCGTCAGCGCCGGATGCGACGGATTCTTCAATGCCAGACGGAGCATCGGGCGAATCGGCGCGATCGCGGTCGCAACCGCGATGAAAATCGTCTCAGCCGCAGGCGGATGCTCCATCGTGAAGGTCCCGAACGGACCGGTGAACGCGAGTTCGTCCCCGACCTTGCGGTCGAACAGGTACTTCACGCCGTCGCCGCCGGGAACCAGGTTGAAGCAGATCTCCATCGGCTGGCCGTCTTCGGGACTCGACGCGATCGTGTACGGACGCACCCGGGTTTCGCCGGCGAGCGGAATCGAAATCGAGATGAATTGCCCGGGCGCGAATCGGAAGCCGTCGGCTGTGCGGATGAAGAGCGAGCGGGTGTCGGGCGCGTAGTCGAAGATGCGCTCGATGCGCGCGCTATGAACCGGCCGCGCTGATCCCATCAGTTGCTCTCGCTGGTCTGGTTGATCGTATAACGCGGGACCACGATCACGATCTCGGCGCCGGGATCTTCGATCACCGCCTGACATCCCAGGCGCGAAGTCGGCGTGAGTCCCGGCGCACGGTCGAGCAGATCCTCTTCCTGCTCCGAAGCCTCGGAGAGCTTGTCGAAGCCCTGCTTGAAGATCACGTGACAGGTCGTGCATGCGCAGTTGCCGCCGCAGGCGTGCTCCAGATGAATCCGTGCCCGAGCAGGATATCCAGGATCGAACCCGGCAGGCCGTCCTCCTGAAAGGGCGCCTTCGCCGGGATCGAACTCGATCACCCGCTCGGGATCGCCGTTTTCAAAAATCACGCGAATTTTCGCCATCAAGGCTCAGTGGACCAGTTTTCCGATCCGAATGCGAACACCCACTTGTGCTTTCGCCCGATTTTCGCCATCATCGGAGGGTGACTCGTGCGGACGGGGGAGGGATGCGATGACGACGCTGACCAAGCGGCAGAAGCAATTACTCGATTACGTAGATCAGTATATCGGCTCGAACGGCTACGCGCCGACGCTGCAGGAGGTCGGTGACTATTTCGGCCTCTCTTCGCTCGCGACGGTGCACAAGCATCTGCACAATCTCGAGAGCAAGGGTTACATCAAGCGCAAGCATAATCACAGCCGCGCGCTCGAGATGACGCTGCGGCGCAAGCGGGCGGGTGCGCAGGAACTGCCGATGCTGGGGCAGGTCGCCGCGGGCGCGCCGATCGAACAGTTCGAAACGCCCGACACGATCAACGTGCCCGAGGATTTCGTCCGCCGCGACAATACCTACTGCCTGCGCGTGCGCGGCGAGTCGATGGTCGATGAGGGGATTCGCGACGGCGACTACATAATCGTCGAGGGGCGCGACAGCGCCACCAACGGCGAGACGGTGGTCGCGCTGGTCAACGGCGAGGCGACGGTCAAGAAGTACTATCGCGAGCAGGAAGGCAAGATCCGGCTGCAACCGGCGAATACGACCATGCTGCCGATTTTCGCCGACGAGACCACGGTGCAGTTGCGCGGCGTCGTGGTCGGCCTGATGCGCCGTTATCGCTGAATCGCGGCTCCGCGGCCGGCGCCGACACGATCGGTTCTTCCACCGCCTTTTCCACCGGCCGAAGCGGAATTGTGACCGCGAAGGTCGCTCCCGCACCGGGTTCGGAGCATGCCGCAAGGATGCCGCCCAGCGCGGCGACATGGTGCCGCACCACCGCGAGCCCGAGCCCCATCCCGCGATAGCGCCGCTTGCTGGAACGTGAAAGCTGAACCAACGGTTCGCAGGCCATCTCGATTTGCTCCGCGCTGAGGCCGGGGCCCGTATCGTGCACCTCAAGCTCGACGCCCTTTTCCAAACGTCGAGCCGTGACGGTTACGGACCCGGTCTCGGTGAACTTGATCGCGTTGAGCACCAGGTTCTGGAGAATCAGGCGCAGGGCGCGCCGGCGCGAGCGGAGCGGAGTTTCTGCACCCGCGAGGTCAAATCGCAGGAGCAGAACTTTGCTCTTGTTGGCAGCCTCGAAAGTGGGGAGCAGTTCGGCGATCAGATCGCTGATCGTGAACTCGTCGTCGACGCTGGGTTCCGCCCCGGCTTCGACCGCTGCGAACTCGACGAGGTTCTCGACCGTATGCGCCAGCTCGTGCGCATTGGTGTTCATCCGTTCGAGAATCCGGCGCGGCTCGTCGCCCAGGCCTGGCGCCCATTCGTCACGCAGAACGTCCAGATAACCTAGCATCACCTGCAAAGGCGTGCGTAATTCGTGTGCGAGGTTGGCGAACGCTTCCAGCCGCATCCCTTCCGCCCATCCCACCTTCATGCCTGCACCCGCGATAGCACGCTAAAGGAAAGAAGCGGGGCGGCTCAATCGAAAAGTCGCCAATCCGGATGAGAAAAAGTGCGGAGAGGAGGTACGAAAAAGTGCCGAGCTCGTGTAGGACAGAGACCTACGAGCGGCGCGCGAGAGCCGGGCGTAATCCGAGCCGCCGACGCCCAAGATGACCCCGTTACGCCGACCGTCGCGCGCGTCAGCAGCAGGGCGGATGGCTGCGATAGCTCATCGTGAGCCGCTCGCGGATGATTCGCGCGCGGATGCGGCGCGTGCCGCTGGCAAATTGCGGCGACTCGGAGCCCAGCGCGTTCAAGCGGCGTAATTCACGGACGAAATCGCCAATCACTGCCCGCGCCGCCGCGATGGGACGCGAGCGCGCCACGATCTCGACCCGGCGCTCGGACGCACCGGCCTCTCGCTGGCCGGGGAGATGCGAAGCCATGGCCGCGGCGAGCGATTTGTTATGCGTCTTCACGCCGTGGCCTCCCCGACGGCGCTCACTCCGGCGCGGCGGCCGAGCAGGCTCGCCGCCCAGACGCGGGCCGAGTCCGTCAGGATCGGGACTACGATCGCGATAAAGATCATGGTCATCACCATGTCGATCCGATCGTTCCAAATCGGCGGCCGATTTCCATCGTTCGCGCGGCCCTCGCGCGAGTGGGGCAGCTGCGCGCGCAGCATCTCCGCATGAGAGAGGAAACCGACATTGGTCATCGGGCTCAAGATTTTCTCAAATCCCGCGGTCATCGTAACCGCGACCAGCCAGATCAAGGGCGTCAAGGTGACAAACGCGTAGCGTGCCTTGCCACGGCGAATCAGCACGGTGGTGACGACGCACAGGGCGACGGTCGCGAGCATCTGGTTGGCGATTCCGAAGAGCGGCCACAGCGAGTTGATCCCGCCCAGCGGATCGATGATGCCGAAATAGAGAAAATAGCCCCACGCGGCGACGATCAGCGCCGAGGTCGAGACGATGCTCGGATACGAGCCAGTCTCGCCGAGCGGCGCTACAGATGTGACCGAGCAGGTCCTGCAGCATGAAGCGGCCGACGCGCGTGCCCGCGTCCAGCGTGGTCAGGATGAACAGCGCCTCGAACATGATCGCGAAGTGGTACCAGAGCGCCATCACGCGCTGGCCGCCGAGCGAATGCGAGAAGATCTGCGCCATCCCGACCGCGAGCGACGGCGCGCCGCCGGTGCGCGCATAGAGCGTCGTCTCGCCGACCTGCGCGGCCAGCTCGCTGCATCTGCGCCGTCGCTGACCGCGAAGCCCCACGACGATGATCTTCGCGCTGGCGGCGGCGCCGGTGCCGACCACGCCGGCCGGGCTGTTGATCGCGAAGTAGACGCCCGGCTCGAGCAGCACGGCGGCGATCATCGCCATGATCGCGACGAACGATTCCATCAGCATGGCGCCGTATCCGATCATGCCGCGCGTCGCTCTCGCGCTCGAGCATCTTGGGCGTGGTGCCCGAGGCGATCAGCGCGTGGAAGCCCGAGATCGCGCCGCACGCGATCGTGATGAACGCGAAGGGAAAGATCTTGCCGCCGAACACCGGCCCGTTGCCGTCGATGAACCGGGTGAGCGCCGGCATCTGGGCGGCGGATGCAGCGCGACGATGCCGACGGCGAGCGCGACAATCGTGCCGAGCTTCATGAAGCCGAAAGGTAGTCGCGCGGCGCGAGCAGCAGCCAGATCGGCAGCACGGAGGCGACGAAGCCATAGCCGATGATCCACATCGCGAGGCGCGGCGCGTCCATCAAGAAGTAGCGGCCGAAGCTGAAGTCCTCGACGTACGGCCGCCGACACACCGCGAGCACCATCAGCGCCGACGCCGAGCGCGGTGCCTCGACGATGCGGCCCGGGCGCAGTGCGTCATGTAGACGCCAATGAACATCGCGATCGGAATCGTCGCCGCGACGGTCGAGGTCGCCCACGGGCTGTGCTTCATCGCGTTGACGACGACCAGGCCGAGCACCGCGATCAGGATGATCATGATCATCAGCACGCCGAACAGCGCCGTGAAGCCGCCGACCGGGCCGATCTCGTCGCGCGCCATCTGGCCCAGCGAGCTTGCCGTCGCGCTGGAGCGAGCAGCCCAGAATCACGAAGTCCTGCACGCATCCGCCGAGCACCGCGCCGATGATGATCCAGAGCGTCGAGGGCAGATAGCCGAACTGCGCGGCGAGCACCGGACCGACCAGCGGTCCGGGGCCGGCGATCGCGGCGAAGTGATGGCCGAACGTGATCCAGCGCTGGGTCGGGACGAAGTCGCGGCCGTCGGCGAGACGAATCGCGGGGGTGGGGCGCGCGTCGTCGAGTTCCAGCACGCGCCGCGCGATGAAGCCCGAATAGAAGCGGTAGCCGACCGCGTAGACACAGACTGCGGCGACAACGAACCAGAGCACGGTGGGCCGATTCTCGCCGCGCACGAATGCGATCAGCCCCAGCCCATAAGCGCCCAGTGCCGCAACCGCGCTCCAGAGAATGATCCTAAGGGCTCTCAATGACCGCCGCCTCCGCCTCGCAGCCATTGTGAGCACAGCTCGAAGTGCCTTGGAATATCAGGCCGGGAGTCGGGAGAGAGTCAGCGTGCCGCGGCTACTGGTGAACGGCCTCCAGCTTGTGGCCGTCGGGATCAATCACGAAGGCTGCGTAGTATGTGGCGCCATAATGAGGCCTTAACCCGGGCGCGCCGCAATCTCTACCGCCGGCGCTGACCGCGGCGGCATGAAAAGCATCTACCGCTTCGCGGCTTGGCGCCATGAAAGCCAGATGAAACCCGGGTCCCGGCGCAACGGCTTGCTGCGGCCTGGCAAAAAGGGCCAGCTTGTCGTTCAACCCTTTCTCGCCAAAGCCAACGCCGTTTGGATTGGTCCAGACCCGGACATATCCAAGAGGGGCCAAAATCCGCTCGTAAAAGGTTGCCGAGCGAACGAGGTCGTTCACCCCGAAAGACAAATGACTAAGCATTCCGATTCCCTCTAATCCCTCGATCAGTGCCACAACATCGTGGTTCGACGGGATCCAATCGATGGACCCGGCCGCTGCTCGGCAGCCATTGTGAGCACAGCCAGAAGCATCTTGGATATCGGGGTGAAGCGCCAGCGGTCTTCGCCTCTCCCTGGTCAGGGAGAGGTGCAAAAACCGAAAGCAGAAATAGTGAAAATCAGGAGGGCTTGTCGGCGTCGCCGGGCTTGACCTCGGCGGGCTTGGCGGCGGGCTTGGGCTCGTCTTCGTTCATCGCCTTCTTGAAGTCCTTGATCGCTTTGCCCATCGCTCCGCCCACGTCGCCGAGTTTGCTGGGCCCGAAAATGATCAACACGATCACGAGCAGGACCAGCAGATGCGCGGGGGAGAAAATATCCATAGTCGTCTCAGGAGTTGCTGGAGATACCAACTCCTACTTCAAGTCTAGCCTTTGGTACGGGGCAATACCACCGGACCTGCGGGGCGCAGTCGGGAGAGCCGGGAACTGCGGCATCGGTTGCCGCGCGCGCAAATTCTAGCCGCTGCTCGCGGCGGCGGGCGGCGGAGCTTCGCTCCCGGGTTCGGAGTCGAGCCGGTAGCGCTGGACCTTGCGATACAGCGTCGAGAGATGGATGCCGAGCATCCGCGCGGCCTTGACCTTGTCGCCCTCGGCCTTGGCGAGGATGCGCCGCATATGCTCGCGCTCCAGCTCCTCGAGCGTCATGTCGGTGCTGTCCAGCGGCGTCGAGACCATCGAGGCGTTGCGCAGCTTGTCGGGCAGGTCGTGCGAATGGATCACGTCGGTCTCGGCCAGGATCGCGGCGCGCTCGACGGTGTTCTCGAGCTCGCGGACATTGCCGGGCCACGGATAGCTCATCAGCAGGCGCATCGCGCCCTTCGAGAAGCGCATCCCGGTGCGCGCCAGCGATTTCTCGTACTTGCGCAGGAAATGATTCGCCAGCAGTGCGATATCGTCCTCACGCTCGCGCAGGGGCGGGAGCGTGAGGTTGATCACGTTGATGCGGTAGAGCAGCTCTTCGCGGAAGCGGCCGGCCTTGACCTCGTTGTCGAGGTCGCGGTTGGTGGCGCAGAGCACGCGCACGTCGAACCCGATCGGCTCGTTGGAGCCCAGCGGATAGCATTCGCGCTCCTGGAGCGCGCGCAGCAGCTTGACCTGCAGCGCGAGCGGCAGTTCGCCGATTTCGTCGAAGAACACGGTGCCCTTGTCGGCCGCCTTCAGCAGCCCGATCTTGTCCTGCGCCGCGCCGGTGAACGCGCCGCGCTTGTAGCCGAACAGTTCGCTTTCGAGCAGATTCTCCGGCAGCGCGCCGCAGTTGATCGGCAGGAAACGCCCGTTGGCCCGCTCCGAGCTGAAATGGATCGCGCGCGCCACCAACTCCTTGCCGGTGCCCGATTCGCCGGTGATCAGCACGCTGGAGTCGGTGCGCGCGACTTTTTCCATCATGCGGAAGACCCGCTCGATCGCGTCGCTTTTGCCGATGATATTCTCGAAGCGGTATTTGTCGCGCAGTTCGCGGCGCAGGAAGCGGTTTTCATGAAACAGCGCCTTCTGCCCGAGCGCGTTTCGCACCACCGCCTTCAGATGGTCATTGGCGAAGGGCTTGGTCAGGTAGTCGTAGGCGCCTTTGCGCAGCGCGTCGACCGCCGACTCGACGCTGGCGTAGGCGGTCAGGATGATGCCCATCACCTCGGGATCGAGGTCGCGAATCTTGCCCAGCAGATCGAGTCCGCTGCCGCCCTGGCCGAGATTTACGTCGAGGATCGCGAGATCGATCTTTTCCTTCTCGAAGATTCGCAGGGCTGCGTCGGCGGCGTGCGCTTCGAGCACCTCGTGGCCTTCGCTGCGCAACAGTTGCGCGATAATCGAGCGCATCAGTTGCTCGTCCTCGACGACCAGGATGCGGTACGGCGACGGCGGCGCCACAAAGGAACGTTCGGAGGTCATCGGAGCGCCGCAGCGGCTTCGTGAACTTCGAGCTCGTGCACCGGCAAGGAGATCGTGATGGTCGTGCCGCGGCCGATCTCGCTGGCGACCCGAATCGAGCCCTTATTCGCAAGGATGATCCGCTGGCAGAGCGAGAGTCCGAGCCCCGAGCCCGAGCCGGCGGGCTTGGTGGTGAAGAACGGATCGAATACGCGCTCCAGATGGTCCTTGGGAATGCCGATCCCGTTGTCGATCACCCGCACAATCACGCGCCGGTTGCGGTCGCCGTTGAGTCCCTGGTTCTCGGTGACGACCCGGATCACGCCACCCTCGCGCTGGGTGGCGTCGGCGGCGTTGAGCAGCAGGTTGAGCAGCACCTGCTGGATTTCGTTGTCGCCGGCGAAGACGGGCCTTAGGTCGGGCGCCAGTGACGATTCGATCTGGATACCGTCGAAGCGCTTGTTGTACGTGACCAGGCGCAGCGTTTCAGTGATGAGCCCGTTGAGATCGAGCAGGTTCTTCTGTGTGCCGGAGGGCCGCGCGAAGTTCACGAGGTCCTTGAGCGTGGTCGAGATGCGCGTGATCTGCGAGAGGATCGTGTGCAGGTTGGCGCGGCGCGAAGAATCGGTCTCGCCGGTCAGGAGCGATTGCACCAGCGACGAGATCGACGCCAGCGGATTGTTCACCTCGTGCGCGACGCCGGCGGCGAAAGTTCCCGCCACCGCGAGCCGCTCGGTCTTGAGCAACTGATCCAGAATTTCGCGGCGCTGCGTGACGTCGTGCAGGATCATCTGGATGAACTGCTGGTTGCCGTAGGGGATCACCGCCGAATGGACATCGAAGAACAGCGGCCCCAGCGGCATGTCCAGCGTCTCGTCGGTGCCGTTTTCCATCACCTGCTGGAAATGCTTGCGCGTGCCGGCCTTCATCTCGTCGTCGGGACACAAGTCCATCACGGTCAGGCCGACCGGTGAGTCACCCTTGTGGCCGGGCTCCAACTGATGGAGCCGCTCGGCCGCAGAATTTGCGTTCACCACACGCAAGGTGCCCGGCTCGATCTCGTACATCGGATCGGGCGCGTGGTTGATCGAGTTGCGATACTTCTCCTCGGAGGCGCGCAGCGCCCGCTCGCGCGACTCGATGTAAAACTGCGCGACCATCAGGCGCCGCTCGTCGATCGCGGCGACGGTGGCATTGCGCACCAGTTCCAGCTTCGGCCCGCGCAGTTTCGCGCGGACATGATCGAGCACGATCTGCTTGAGCGCGATATGCACGACGTTGAATTGCGAGGGCAGGGCGCGCGACAGCATCCCCTCCTGGCAATGCTTGCGCAGATAGACGTAGGTGGTCAGGTCGTCGCGATCGCGCAGGTGGGCGATGAAGCGAATCAGCGCATTGGTGAGCGAGCCGTTGTGCTCGGACTCGGCGCGGCCAAAGATCGCGGCGACGGCCTTCTCCCACTCAGCGGCGATACCGTCGAAGTGATCTTCGATCAGGTCGGCCGCTTCGCACATCGCCCGCTCGCTGGTCGGCCCCCGCGCGTAAGCGTCGCGGAACATCGCGGAGAGCGGAGGCTCGATCTTGGCTAAATCCTTGCGGATAGCCTCCAACTCTTCCGGGGTCGCGTGAATCTGAGCGTCGGTGGGAGTTCGAGTGGCAGACAACTTTTTTGCGGCGCGGCCACATCCACAAAGTTTTTCTACTTTCATAGGGTGATGATCCGGGCGCTCTATCGAAAGACGCCGAGATTCGCGGTTTGCGGAGGGATTGAGGTCATTTCTCGCGGTTCTAAACGGAGATATAACAGCCGCGAATTTGCGAGGCTAGGGCCGCTCCGGCTGTGAAACAGGCAGGTGCGCGCGTATAGGCAACCGCGGTCGCGGGACCGAATCGAAGGGGTGCCAGTCGGCAAAGCCGTCGCCGATTGAGACACCGCGAGCGCCGCGCCATCGCCTACGCGTCCGGCACGGCCTGAATCGGCCGATGGACGCGCAAAACGTCGAGCGGGCACACCAATTCGTAATTCGAGGGCGCGGCCCCGTTTGCAAGTGGTTGATCTGGCGAGTGTTTCTCCGTGGCACAGGTTTGGCTCAAGAGGGTCTTAGGCGACCAAGCCCAAGGATATGGAAATCGAATCGAACCCGGTCACGGCTCCAGTCACGGCTCACGGCAAGTTTCTCTCCCGCGCGAACACGAAATTCTTTCTGAAGGCGATTCGCCTCGAGAGGCAAACCACACCGCTCGACCTGTACAAGCAAGTCAACCTGCGTGACCGTCTCAAGAAGTTCCATGACTCTCATACGACCAGCCTGATCGTCGCCTACGATGACGCGGGGACAGTGCTCGATGTTGCCGCGCAGGCCGGGCTCTGCACGATCGTCGAACTCAGTGTCGCGCCCGACGCGCTGCTGGCTCGCAAGAGCTTGCGCGCCGAGCGGGAGCGGCTTGCGGAGCAGGTTCGTGCGCTCAGCGCCCGCCCCGGCCTGATCGGGTACCTTATCGAGTGTCACCTCAGTCAGGATTTCTTGCGGGTACATGGTTTCGAGCGTGTTCGGCGCCGGCTGCGGGCTCTGATAACGACGGTCCGGCGCAGCAGTCTGAATCTCCTGGTAGCGATCAAGCATCGGCCGTCCACTCGCGCCGCAGCGCTGCTCGAAGAAGACTTCGTCTATAGCGTCGTTCCGCCGCTGAGCCCGGTCGAACTCAAGGAGTACGTGACCGGCCTGCACAATCTGGCCGAGTCCCGCCCGGTAGTGATCGAGTTCGAGCAAGCGATGCCCGATCAGGACGACTTGGTGGCCAGCGCGTTTGGTCTGGGCGCCGCCGGGGTCGTCGCGCCGGTCGCGCGCGCGATCCCGCGTCCCGACCTGATGACGCTCAAGATGCTGACCGCGGCCGAAGTGATGCCCTTCCTGACGCTCAACGGGAGCTGCCCGCCACGCCACGTCGCGACCCCGATGGTCTCAGTGGTTATCTGCGCATACAACGCGGAGCGCACGATGCGCCCCTGTCTCGAATCGCTGCGCAAGCTTGACTATCCGAATTACGAAGTCGTCATCGTCGATGATGGCTCGCGCGATCGCACTGCCGAGATTTCGATGGACTTCCCCGAGTTCCGCCTGATTCGCCAGCCCAACAAGGGGCTGAGCGTGGCGCGCAACGTCGGGATGCAGGCGGCGCGCGGCGAACTGATCGCCTATACCGACTCGGATTGCGTGGTCGATCCGCATTGGCTCACTTTCATGGTGCGGGCGATGGTCGAGAGCGGATTCGACGGCTGCGGCGGTCCCAACTACGCCCCGCACGAGGAAGGCCGGGTCGAGGGCTGCGTCGCGGCGTCGCCGGGCGCGCCCTGTCACGTCCTGACCGGCGACGATCGCGCGGAGCATCTGGCCGGATGCAACATGGTCTTCAGCAAATCCGCGCTGCTGGCAGGTCGGCGGCTTCGATCCGCAATTCACCGCGGCCGGCGACGACGTCGATATCTGCTGGCGGATGCTCGAGTTGGCTTCAGCGCTGGGCTTCTGCCCGTCCGCGTTCGTGTGGCATTTTCGGCGCAATACGGTGAAGGCTTACTACGGCCAGCAGCGCGGCTACGGCCGGGCCGAAGCGATGCTCTATCGCGAAATATCCGCAGCGCTTCAACGGCTCGGGCCAGATCAAATGGCGGGGTACGTATCCCGGGCATGGCGCGCACGTTGCCGGGTGGCGAGCGCCAACGCGTCGGATGGACCGCCGCGCGCATCGCTCCAGACCGTATACGAGCCGATGCTCAGCCTGCTCAATTTCCTTCCGCAGACGCTGGAATGGAACCTCCGGCGGCATCGCGATCCTGCTGGCCTCGATAGCGTGCGGATTCTCCACCGATCCCGGCGCTGGCGATGCTCGCGATCGGGCCGCTCTGGGCGCTCTACTACGCGTGGCGGGCGCCGCTCGAGAAATGCCATGACGGATTCATCTCGCGGATGTTGGTTGCCGTGGCTCGCCTACAGCGGCCCGATGGCGCGCGCGATGACGCGCTACAAGCTGCGGCTGCGGGCCGCGATGAGCGCGGGATTTTTCGCCGAAGCTCAACCCCGCCAGCGCCCGCAGACTCGATCTGCTCAGGCGCTCGCTCCGCCTCAACTATTGGAACGAAGCCTATATCACTCGCGACGCGCTGCTGGAGAAGCTCCAGAAGCTGCTCACCCGCGCCGGCTATCCGGCGATCGCTGACCCGGGCTGGAATGATTTCGATCTGGAAGTTCGGCCCGGCCCGCTGACGAAAGTCCAGCTCAAAACCGCTGAAGAAGAGCATGGCGGGATGCGGCTGAAAACGCTGATCATGATGCGGGTCCGGATGAGCACGCTCAGCAAGCTCGCGATGCTCGCCGGCGTGCTGGCGACCGCGGCTGCGGCCCTGCTCGCGATGGACAAGACCGCGGTCGTCGCCGGCATGCTGACGATCGCCGCCGGCGCGATCTCGGTCAGCGAGGCGGCCGAGTCCCTCAAGCGCGCCTACCGTGCAGTCGAGCAGGGTGCCGAAGAGTTGGAGCTGATCCCGCTCGGCGCGAAGACTCGGGCCGGGGCACGGCGCGAATCAGCCGCCGTCGCAGCGCGACGTGGGACTCGCCCGCTCGCCAACCCCGAATTGTTGGAGAATCCGCCGCTGGTGGATTGAGCCTGCGGCGTGACGGAATCAGGGCCGGCAATAGAGGCCGGCCTCTTGCTGAAGCGCGACGAATTCCTCCACCAGGCGGTGACGGCCAAATCGCCCGCGCTGGTCGCTCACGTGGCCGAAACCGGCGGGAGCGGTTTGATTCGCGGAGCAGACTGCTGACTCACTCCCCCAGCAGCTTCTGCAGGCTGGTCAGATCTTGCGCTTGATATCTGCGAGCGTCTGACGCAACTCGGGCCGCGACTCGTCCGGTTCGCGCTTGCCGGTCCGCGCCGGGCCTTCAGCCAGCTCGCTGCGCACCTGTTCCAGTCCGAACTGCCGCAGATGCTTTTTGGCGCCCTCGATCGTGAACCGCTCCTCGTGGAGCAGCCGCTTGACGAGCTTCAGATTCTCGATATCTGCGGGCTCGTAGACCCGATGTTTGAAGCGGGCATGACCGGCCTTCAAGAAGGCGAACTGCGTCTCCCAGAACCTCAGCACGAACGGCTTGACGCCCACGATTCGCGCGGCGTCGCCGATCTTGAGTCGCCGCTCCGGAGGATTCGAGGCGCGGCGCCGGCCTCGCGCCCTGATTTTGAGGGCCGCGCTCCGCCTGGCGCGGAGGACGGTCATGACGGGGGCTTGGAGCCGTTATTGACGGACTGCTTGAGCACCTGACTGGGCTTGAACGAGAGCACCACGCGGGGATCGATCGTGATCGGCTCACCGGTCTGCGGATTGCGGCCGCGCCGCGCCCGTTTGCGGTTACGACAAAGCTCCCGAAGCCCGGAGATCTTGACCTTCTCGCCGCGGCGCAGAGTTTCGCTGATGATCGCGAAAACCAGCTCGACCACTTCACCGGCTTCTTTCTTGGAAGAGCCCACCCGCTCGTAGATCAACTCCACGAGATCGGCTTTGGTCATTCCTTGCGGCGTAAATTCCCCCGAACGCAATCGGAACCCGTCCTGGTCCTACTGCCGCAACTCCGCCCCCAGACGCGCCGTAACCTCCGCGATAACGCGGCGTGTGCGCGGTTAACCTCCTCGTCTGTCAGGGTGCGATCCTTGGCCCGGTAATTAAGCGCCAGCGCGACGCTCTTCTTCCCGGTCGCGATCGGCTCCCCTTCGTAGACGTCAAACAGCTCCACATCCTCAAGCAGCGGCGACTCAACTTGTGCGACGGTTCGCACCACACTTCCCACCGGAAACTCTCGGTCGATCACCAGCGCCAAGTCGCGTCTGACCGCGGGAAATCTGGGCGGCGGTTCGATCGATTGGCGCGGCAGAACATAGGCGATGAGTTCCGTGATGTCAAGTTCGCAGAGCGCGCACGGTTCGGTCAGCTCCAGGCGCATCGCTTCGCGCGGATGCAATTCGCCGAGACATCCCAGCGGCCGGCCGTCGAGCTTGATTTGCGCGGCGCGTCCCGGATGCAGAAACTCGTGAGCGGCGCCGGGGCTCGCTCGAACTCGACCCGCTTTGAAATTCCTGACGACTGAAAAAACGTCTCCAACGTTCCTTTGAGCGTGAGGAAGCCCGCCTTGACCGCCTGGCGCCGACCTCGGCCAGCGCGAAGTCGCCATAACTGACGGCGGCAAGACGCAGTGCCTCGGCCGGCGTTTCACCGCGCGCGGCAAAGACCTTGGCGATCTCGAACCCGTGAAACGCGCCGGCTTGCCGGTTCAGGTTGAAGCGCAGCGCCGCGAGCAGACCCGGCATCAGGCTAAGCCGCAGCTCGGACAGCTCGGCGGAAAGCGGATTGGTCACCTTGAGCGGCGCGCCGCCTTCACTTCCAAATCGGTCAAAGGCCGGAAATCTCGCATTGTCGGCCGGTGGGATGAAAGCGATAGTCTTGATCTCGGTCAGGCCGCATCCGTTGAGCACTTCGCGCGCCCGCCGACCGAACGCCCGCTCGCGATTTTCCGGTCGGGCGCAGCGGCGCGCGTCGCGAGGACGGCGGCACATCTTCCAGCCCGTTCAGGCGGGCCACTTCCTCCACCAAATCGGCCTGCTCGTTCAAGTCGGGACGAAACGAGGGCGGTGCGACTTTCAGATGAGATGGCACGCCCAGGCTCAACCGTAGCGCCGAGTGCGCGCAAGCGCCGC
>CAWESZ010000009.1:0-146098 GCA_963811865.1 uncultured delta proteobacterium
CACATAGGGGTTAGAGCCGTTTAGAACCGTATCTGGCCCGCGGCAATTCCCTCCGCGATCATCGAAATGCTTGATGTAGCAAGGTCGAAGACCTTCCGGGCTTCATCCCGCACTTCTTAAAGTCATCTCCGGTGGGATAGGGGCTTACGATAGATGTTGTTCAGCCGACGCAGATTTCCGATAATCAAACCAAGTGGACTATTCGAGGATAGTTTGAGCGGTTTGAGTAGATCGTCTTCAAGGCCGGCGCATACTGGCCCAAGTGGAATACCTGTTTCATGGGCATCTTTGCCAGTAAGTAGCTTGTAGTAGTCTCTCGCGATTGCCTCAAGCGCGCGGACAGCATGAAAGCCTGAGGCCGTGAACAGGTCAAACGTAAGACAGCGTCCGGCCATGTTGAGATCGTACCTAGTACGTTCGCTAGCGACTGAAAGGGCAAAATCAAGGAGCCCACGTTCTGCATGTTCAAGCAAATCGTCCCTATCGTACAGCCCATGTTTCTCGATTATGAAAGCCTGGAGGCGTGGCAATTCATATTGGAGCAGATTTTCCAAATTGATAACGGCTTCTTCGATGCGTGTCTTTTCCGGAAAGGACACTTGTTCGGCATTGTCCAAAAACTCATGCAACATTCGCTCAAGCGATTTCGCGGCCCCTACCGATGCGGGCAACATGTGATTGATTTCAGACGAGTTGGTAAATGCCGTTGTAATTCCCCAGCAAATAAATACGGCAGACTCGTACTCTCTTTTCGGCCTACCGGCCTGAAGCGATTTAAGGGCGTGGATTCGCCCTAGCTCGTAGAGGCTGAAAACATCTTGCAATCTTCTCACTGGCTCGCCCTTGGCAGTTGGCGCAAAAAGTCTATTCGGCCTGAACAGGCGCGGGTTCGGAACGCGGAGTTGCGAGGCCGCTCGGGAAGCCATTTACCGGCCCTCCCGCTCTGCGGAACGATACCCCCGCCAATGCGGGTTAGTCAAGTATATTCTTGCCGAAATTTGGATTCGCGCCTCGCGGGAGCGTGCGATGGGGAATCGAAGGGAGCGGCGAACGGCTCTAGCCTAAGATCGCGAAGGAAAGAACATCGATGGGGCATCGAACAGCGATTGAGCGCAGGCGCTTCTGGTCAGGCGCAGCGCGACCGATATTCCTCGTCGCGATGCTTGCGCTGGTGGCGCCCGTGTGCGTGATGCTGATCCAGCCCGCTCCGAAAGCGAGCGGGCCGATCATCGTCAACACGACGATTGACCCGGGCTCGTCGGGGGTTTGCGCCCTGCGCGACGCGATCACCGCGGCCAACACTGAGACCGCCGTGAACGGATGCGTAGCCGGCACCGGCACCGACACGATCAATTTCAATCTCAGCGGGGGGATCTTTCTGGGCACCTCGCTGCCCGCGATTGTGCACAATCTGACGATTGACGGGGCTGGGCAGACGATCGTCGTCGACGGCGTCGGCTCGTATCAGATACTCGTGGTGAATTCGGGCGCCGCAGTCGAGCTGAACGATCTGACTCTTCGTAGCGGCTTTACAGACTCTGGCGGCGGCATCTACAACAACGGCAGGCTCACCGTCACCAACAGCACCCTTTCGGAGAACAGCGCGAACGATACGGGTGGCGGCATCTACAACGACGGCAGGCTCACCGTCACCAACAGCACCTTTTCGGGGAACAGCGCGAACGATACAGGCGGCGGCATCTACAGCAACAGCCCGACCGCTTTGACCGTCACGAACAGCACCTTCTTTGGCAACCGCGCGTACGACGGCGACGGCGGTGGCATATACGACAACACCAGCAGCGCGGACTCCATCACCAACAGCACCTTTTCGGGCAACGGCGCGACCAGCGGCGGCGGCATCTTCGGCGGCGGCACCGGGTCGCTTACCGTCGCCAACTCGATTCTGGCTTCTAGCAGTTCCGGCGGTAATTGCGACGGCAGCACTTTACGGTCAGGCAGCATTACCGACGGTGGCCACAATATCTCTGACGACTACTCGTGTGGTTTCAGCGGTACAGGCGAAAACGGTCAGACCCTGGGCGACGGTGTCTATCCGCTACTCGACCCCAATGGGCCTGGGAACAATGGCAATCCTACCGAGACCATCGCGCTGCAAGGGAGCGGTCCTGCGATCGCTGCGATTCCGTCGGCTTCGTGCGCGGCCAGCGACCAGCGCGGCCAGCCGAGGCCGGCTCACGAACAGGCCGCCTGTGATATCGGCGCGTTCGAAGCGCAAATCGCGGAGGTAAGCACCGACCAGGTTGCTGCGACATCAACATCAAGCTGTTCAGCCGGCAGCTTCCCGTTCGCCTCACGCGATGTCACGGACGGCAGCATGCTCGCGCTAGAGATTGGCACGGTCGGCGCAGAAGCCAGCCCCGGAATCAGTACGCCAACTGACAACAATGGTGGTTCGTGGAGCTGCACTACCGGCAGTTATTACGAAGACGTCGGCATCTGCGTCGCACCGAATCACCCCGGCGGTTCCACGATCGTAACGGTTCACTATACGGCAGGTTCGGGAGGCCCCTGTGGGGTAGCCGCGGATCTCTCGGAATGGTCGGGCATGGGCACCTCTGTGACCGTGGACCAAACGCATAACAACTACGGTGGGAGCGCCTCAGTTAGCACCGGTACGAGCGGAACGACCTCGGATGCCAGTGAGCTGGCGCTTGCCGCCGCTAGCCTTGGCTCCAGCTCGGTAACTCTATCGTCCGGTCCCTCTGGCGGCTTTACCGGTTTGACTGTTGAAAGGGGGGCGGACCAGGCCACACTATTTCCTGCGTTTCAGGTCCTGTCATCTACCGCTACCGTCGAAGCCGGCTGGACCGCGAGTTCCGCCACTTCGTGGGACGCGGAAGTAGTCACGCTGGAACCAGGATCTCTCCCGACGGCCACCCCGACTTCGACTCCGACGCCAACTCCGACCCCAACTCACACCCCTAGCCCGACCTCAACCTCAACTCACACGCCTAGCCCGACGCCAACCCCAACTCACACGGCGACCCCAACCCCAACTCCGACCTCAACAACCCCCGGGCCAACCAACACGCCAACTCCGACTCCAATCCCGACGCCGACACCCGCTTCGACTCCGGCAATCCTCTTCGTCGGCTCGACCAGCACTGGCGCCCGCTACGCCACGCAGACTGCGCCGGCGGGTATCGAGACCGGTGACCTGATGATTGCCTACTATTCGTACTACGAAACCGCGAACATCATAGCGCCGAGCGGTTGGGCCTTACTGACCGCGGCTACCGCCCCGACCGGCGGCAGTGAGATCGCAGTGTGGACTCATACCGCGAGCCTGCCGGCTGACCAGGCGGGTACAACCTACACTTGGACCTTCACCGGGACCGCCTACGCAGCGGGCGGGGTCGTTGCGTATCGCGGGCCGGGCTTGACTATAGATGCCTTCAAGACCGATAGCGGCACCAGCACCACGCCGACCCTGAACACGTTCAACACGAGCGATAGCGGCGACACCGAACTGGGTCTGTTCTCACTCGACGCAGTTGGATTCACACTGCCGGCCGATTTGACCAGCCGCGGCGTGACGCAATTCAGCTACGCAGTCAACTACGGCGCGGCCGCCGGCGACAAGCCCTTGAGCGCGGCAGGCACGGTGCCAGCCGACAGCGGCACGATGAACAACGAAGGCTGGGCATCAGTGGCCATCGCCCTTGCGCCAGGCGCTGCGCCGACTCCAACTCCAACTCCAACTCCGATCCCGACAGCCACGCCGCCCCCGACTCCTACTCCTACGCCGACACCTGTAATCCCCTTCGACGGCTCGACCACCACCAGCAACGGTACTCAGACGGCGCCGTCTAATATCGCGACCGGCGACCTGATGATTGCCTACTATTCGTACTACGGCATCTACACGGTGACCGCGCCGAGCGGTTGGACCTTGCTGACCTCGCAAACTGCGCCTACCGGCGGCAGCGAGATCGCGGCGTGGACTCATGTCGCGACAGCGAGTGACCATGCGGGTACGACCTACACTTGGATCTTCAGCGGGACCGCCTATCCAGCGGGCGGGATGGTTGCGTACCGCGGGCCGGGCCTGAGCATAGATGCAATCAACACCGACTCCGGTACCAGCACCACGCCGACCCTGAACACGTTCAACACGAGCGATAGCGGCGACACGGAACTGGGCCTGTTCTCACTCGACGCAGTTGGCTTCACACTGCCGGCCGATCTGACCAGCCGCGGCGTGACGCAATTCAGCTATGCAGTCAACTACGGCGTAGCCGCGGGCGACAAGCCCTTGAGCGCGGCAGGCACGGTGCCGGCCGACAGCGGCACGATGAACAGCGAAGGCTGGGCGACACTCGCAATCGCCATTGCTCCGTGACCAGGCAGTAACCGGGACCACTTTGAGCAGGATGCGAGAAGGAATCTTCTTGCAGCGCTCGAACGAGTTGACTCTCACAACCGCGACGGGAGCAGCCGCCAGCCGGCTACGGCGCCGAGTAGGAGAGGAACCACCAGCAGCAGCAGCGTCCACGGTTTCCCGCCGAAGTGGTCGCGGGCTTCGTCAAGGTCGATCAGCCGTCCGCCCGCCGGCGGCGCATCGACCCGCACTACGCTCGCCCCGCGAAACAACGCCTGCCCGTTCTGGTATCCGGAGAAGCAGCTCAGCCGCAGCGCCACTTCAACATCAGCGCCGCGGTCACCGACCTTAAGATAGAAGGTGAGGTACTGCCAGTCGGCGTTCGCAGGTATCAGATCATTCGACACCACGCCCAGATCGGTAATGCTGACCAGCGCGCCCAGCTTCACGGGTCCCTTCCCCTCTCCCGAGCACTCCGCCCTGGCCTGCGCGCCGACGAAGTACCAGCCCGGGTCAAGGTGCAGACGTTGGAACCAGTACGAGTCATTTTCGAGATGGTTTTCGATCGCGACCATGCCGGGTTCGCTACCCGACGGCCCGATCCAGATGAATTGCGTGGTCGGCAGGTCGATCCAGCTCTGCGTATGCCAGTAAGCCGGCGTGTTGCCACTACCTTGGGAAAAGTCGCCATTGCGCAACAGGTTCTGCGCGCGCGCCGATGCGGCGCCGGTAAGGATCGCAGCGGCGATCAACACCGTGGCAAGTGCGACGGACCGGCGCGACCCCATCGTTACCATCGGAAAGTAATCGCCCCAGGTTCAAGAAATTTGAACGGCGGCGCAGATGGCAGTCCGACCCAGATCGGCAGGAAGTAGACGGAGACGGCCAGCGCGGCGGTAAGGAAGGCGGCGCAGGTCACGCGGCCGCAGTCGCGGACCCACCACAGCATTGCGCCGCAGGCCGCGGCCAGCGCAACCGCGGCGAGAACTCCGGCCGCGCCGCCGATCGCGAGCGCCACGGCCGGCGCCAGCGCCGCCAGCAGCAGCGCCTGCTCCCAGCGCCGGGCCGCGCCGCGCCAGCAGTCGCCTACGACCATGGCCAGCGCCAGATAGCTCAGGTACAGCGACGGTACGTAATGGTATATATACATCGGACGCCTAATCGGCACCTCAATCAGCAGGTAGCCTAAATAGCCACTGACTAGAAAGGCAGTAGTCAGACTGGGTCGCGAGACCAGGCGCGCGCCGGCGATCCCGATCGCTCCCAGCGCACCCCACCACAAGATGGGGTTTCCGCCGAACCAGATCGTCCCGGCGCCGTCCCCGCCGGGCCAATAGACGAACGGATGGAGCATCAGCGGCCAGCTCCACCATCGCGAAGAACGCCAGTCCGTGGCATTCGTCGCGCCCTGCTCCCACCACAGGCTGTCGCCGAAGTAGTGGAGCAGCGCCCGCACGCCGCCCCATCGCAAAATCAGGTAATTCGGCATGAAGACCGCCAGGTAGCCAAGCGCGGCGGTTGAGCCGACCAGCAGCACCGCACCCGCGATCAGCCGGATGCGCGGGCCGGCCGGGACGCCGCCGGGGCTTCCCCGGTCGGCCGCCGGCGCCCCATCGGCGGCCAAGGCATAGATCAGAAACGCCAGGACGAGCAGAAAAGCTACCCCGGCAGGAGAAGTTTTGCGCCCAAACTGAGCCCGAGCACGATTCCCAGCCACAACATCGTGCGCCGTCCGCGCGCTTGTCCGCGGGTCTGCAGGAACCGGAACAGCAATAGATAAGCGAGCGCGGCGAGCGTCACATAGACGATCTCGAGCACGCCGATGCGCGAATCGACGATGAAGATTCCGTCGAAGGCGATGAACGACGCGGCGAGCGTCGCGGCCGGGCGCGAATTGAACATGCGCCGGGCCAGCAGATACGTGATCGCCACCAGCGCGGTGCCGACGATCGCGTTGGGCAGGCGCCAGGCCCACGGATGGGCCGGGCCGAACAGCCGCATGCTCAGCGCGATTAGCTCCTTCGTCAGCGGCGGATGCGGATCGACGAACTGGATACGGTGCAGATAGGCGCCGGCCTGCCCGACGAAGTTTCCCTCGTCGAAGACCGGCAGGAGCGGGAACCCCAGCCGCCAGAAGCGGAATACGGCCGCGGCCCCGACCAGCAGCGCGATCACGACCGTGTCGGCTCGCGACCATGCCGGAGCCGCCGTCGGAGCGGCGCTGGTCATCGCGAGTCGCGGGTCCAATCGGCGACGCCGGGTTGATGCAGCCACATCCGCGCGTCGAAGCTGGCGCGCGCGATCGGCAGTCCGTACCAGATCGGGAGGAAGTAGACGAACGCGGCCAGCGCGCTGGCAAGGAACGATACGCACACGGGTTTGCCGGCGTCCTTCAGCCGCCACAGCATCAGGCCGCACGCCGCCGCCATCGCGACGATTGCGTATGGCGCCCTCGTATCACCCAGCGCCAGTCCCAGGGCCGGAATCAGCGCCGCCAGCAGCAAGGCCTGCTCCCAGCGGCGCGCCGCGCCGCGCCAGCAATCGCTCACGACCTTGGCCAGCGCGAGCATCGCAAGGAAGGCTGCGGGCATAAAATGATACAGGTACATCGTGCGAGAGATCGGACTCAGGATCAGCAAGTAGGCGAAGTAGCCGATCACGACGAAGGCGGTCGCCGCGTTCGGCCGCGACACGAGCCGGACGCAGAAGATCGCGATCGCACTCAGCGCGCCCCACCACAAGACCGGATTTCCGCCGAACCAGATCGTCGCAATCTGGCCCGCGTCGAGTGTCTCGTTCCAATAGACGAACGGGTGGAGCATCAGCGGCCAGCTCCACCACGGCGAGGCGCGCAGGTCCGGCACTTCGGTCACGGTTTGCTCGAACCAGATCGCGTCGCGAAAGTACTGCAACAGGGCCTGGATGCCGCGCCAGCCGAGAAAAATGTAGTTCGGGACGAACACCGCCACGTACCAGAGCGCGGCCGTCGACCCGACCAGGAGCAAACTGCCCAGTATCAGTCGTCGTCGCGCATCGCCCGCGTTCTGATCCAGCGCGGGCCATCGTGAGGCCAGCGCATGGAGCAGGAATCCGATCACGATCAGCGCGGCCACCTCGGGCAGCAGGAGCTTTCCACCCAGGCAAAGCCCCAGCGCGCTCCCGAGCATCAGCAGCGTGCGCCGTCCCTCGTACGGGTTGGAACTCTGCGTGAAACGAAACAGGAGCAGATAAGAGAGTGCGGCGAGGCTTATATATACGATGTCCGGCACGCCGGTCCGTGAATCGACCAGAAAGGCGCCATCGAAAATGACGAAACCAGCGGCCAGTGCGCCGGTCAGGCGCGACTCGAACATGCGCCGTCCCAGCGCGTAGGTGATCGCGACCAGCGCGATGCCGACGCTTGCGTTGGGTAAGCGCCAGGCCCACTGCTGGGAAGTCCCGAACAGCCACATGCTCAATCCCATCAGCTCGGCGGCCAGCGGCGGGTGCGGATCCATGAACTGCTCGCCACGCAGATAGGCCCCGCCCTGGCCCACGAAGTAGATTTCGTCGAACACGACGGCCGCAGGATGGCCGAGACGCCAGAGCCGCGTGAGCGCCGCGATCATGACCAGGCCCGCGACCACGAGCGTGTCGAAGCGCGACCATCCAGGCACATCCGCGCGCGGCGATGCGCGATCGACGGTCGAGTCGGCGCCGGCCTCGGGCGCGACGAGCTTCGATGAGGAGACGATCACGGAGGCTTGTTCCCGCGCTCCCATCACACGACCGCTGGGCCGGCGGCCGAGGAGCCGGACCCGGATTCGGCGGGCGCAGGATGATCCATCCGGCGACTGCGCTCGCGAGCAACGGGGCGATCAGGAGCAGCATCGACCACCGGCTGCCTGCCCCAAAGTGGGCGCGGATCACGTCCAGCTCGATCACGTTGTCGCCCTCCGTGGGCGGCGAGTCGATCGGCACCACGCTCGCGCCCCGAAACAGCGCTTGTCCGGTGTTGAATCCGCCGAAGCCGGCGAGCCGCAGAGCAACCTGCACGTCGGCGCCGCCGGGGCCGACTTTCAAATAGACGGCCGCATTCTGCCAGTCATTGCTGCCCTGGATATCGTCGGACGTCACGCCGAGGTCGGTCAGGCCTACGAGCGCGCCGGCGCGCGTGCGTCCGCGTCCACGCCGATAGTTTCGATCTGCGCGCCGACGTAATACCATCCCGGCGCGAGGTGCAGCGGCTGCACCCAACGCGTGTCGTTCTGGTCGCCATTGTCGATCGAAACCATCCCCGGCTCCCCGCCGGAGGGCTTGATCCAGGTGAATTTGGCGCTGGGCAGGTCGATCCAGCTCTCGGGCTGCCAGTGCGCGGGGTAGTTACCGGAGCCCTCGGAGAAATCGCCATTGAGCAGGAGGTTATCGGCGCCGGCGGAAACCGCGAACGCCAGGATCACCGCCGCGAGGACCGCCGCGGCCAGGGTCGCGGGGACGCACGCTCGGGCGCCCGCGATTCGGGCAACGCGCAACGGTTCTATGAATTGCAATCGCAATGACGGCGGCCTCGGCATTCCCAGCGTGAAGAATTCGCGGCGCGGCGGCAAGATGGAGCGATGAGCGGACACCCCGGTCGCGTGTCGAGACTTCCGCGCGAGTTCTACGCGCGGCCGGTGCTGGCGGTGGCGCGCGAGTGTATCGGAAAAGTGCTCGTCTATCGCAGCGCCGACGGCGAGGCCGCGGGCCGCATCGTCGAGGCCGAGGCGTATCGAGGTCCGCTGGACAAGGCGGCGCACAGCGCGCGCGGACTGACCAAACGTACGGCTGCGATGTTCGGGCCGCCGGGACACGCTTACATCTACCTGCTTTACGGAACGAGCTGGGCGATAAATCTGGTGGTGGCGAACGAGGGCGAGCCGCACGCGGTGCTGATCCGCGCGCTTCAGCCGATTCGCGGGGTCGACTTGATGGCGCGCAGGCGTCGCCGACCCGCGGATTCCAAAGACCTGACCAACGGCCCGGGCAAGTTGACCCAGGCGCTCGGGATAACCGGCGCCGACTACGGGCGCGACCTATGCGGCGGCCGGCTCTTCCTCGAAGACGGCGCTGGCGCCGCTCGCATCGGCCGCTCGGCGCGAATCAATGTCGCCTACGCCGGCGAATGGGCAACCAGACCGTGGCGGTTTTACGAACGCGGCAACCGCTACGTATCGGTGCGCCCGCGTGACTGAACGGCCGGCCGGATCGTTAGCGAGTTTTACGCTCGCGCGGATGCAACGCGGGCCGAGCGCCCGAAGCGATAGCCGCGCAAGGCGGAGCGCCTTACGCGGTCACGTGATCGCTGAAGCCGGCGACGTCGTGGCTCATTATGAGCAGATCGCGCGGATGTCCAAGCCGGTCCTCGACCCAGTCGCCGAGCAGAGCCTCGACCTGGAAGCCGAGCCGCTCGAACACCGCGCGCGCCCCGGCCTGATCGGGAGTCATCATCGCGGTGATCTTCTTGAGCCCGTGAGCTCGAGCCAGATCGAAGATCTCGCGCGCGAGGCGCCGGCCCAACCCGGTGCGTCGATAGCCGGCTCCGACCTGGATGCGGATCTCGCCGACGCGCCGGGTCCAGCGAGTCTCGCTGAGGTGCACGCTGGCGTATCCGGCGAGCTCTTCATCCACCTCGGCCAGCAGCGTGACCGTGCTGCCCTTTTCGATCAGCTTGATCCATTCTTCGATAGTCACCGGGTCGGTGATGTCGGTGCGCAGAAACAACAGATCGTCGGGTGGGAGGGCTCTGGCGAATTTCAGCACGAGCGGTCCGTCGCTGCGGCCCATCAGGCGCACGGTCGCGTGCTTGCCGTTGGCCAGAGTCAATTCTTTGGGATAGCCGCGATCATTGTTGCCGGATTCCATGATATTTTACCCACCGCGCTTTTTCGGCTCAGGTGCGCGAACAATAGCAATTCGCGGCCGCGATCACAAAAGCAGCGCGCCGCGGGTCTGCGGTGCGCGCTGCGACTCTGATGATCCGGGTCATAGTTTGACACTATGACCATAAGTGGCGCATCGTAAATTCGCCGGAGTTGGTTTGAGCCGGTGGAGGTGAAGCTCGCGTGGCTGATACACCCGTCCAACCCGCCAAACTGGCGCATCGTCTGACCACCCAGGACGCGTCCTTTGTGTATGGTGAGTCGCGCAACGGCCCCCTGCATATCGGTTCGCTCGCGACCTTCGAGGGGGAAATCGGCGCCGAAGAGATGGCGCGCTATGTCGAGCAGCGGCTCCATCTCATCCCGCGCTACCGTCAGCGGCTGGCCTTCGTGCCGCTCAATCTTGCCCATCCGACCTGGGAGGACGACCCGGACTTCACGATCGAGCGTCATGTCAAGCATCATCAGCTTCCGGAAGGTTCCAGCGACGACGATCTGATCGCAGCGGCGATGCAAGTCTACGAGACGCCGCTTCCGCTCGACCGGCCGGTCTGGGACATGCATCTGTTCAACGGGCTCTGGGGTGGGCGTTCGGCGGTGCTCTGGAAGACCCATCATTGCCTCGTCGACGGCGTCTCCGGAATGGAGCTGCTGAACGTCGTGCTCGATTTCCGCCCGGCGGCGCCGCCGCCCGAGCCGCCCGAGACCCCGTGGCAGCCGGCGCCGTTTCCCGGCCGCGGGCGATCGTTCGTGCGCGCCGCATTTGATCTGGTGCAGGAGCAGTTGGGAGTCGCCCGCCAGGCGAGCGAGCTAATCCCGAACCGGCGCGCCCTGACCGAAAGCGCCGGGCCGATCGCCGGCGCGGTGCGCGCCGTGATGCGGATGGCGACGCGACCGATCGTGGCGGCGCCGTGGAACTCCGGGCTGGCGACGCAGGCGCGCTCGCTGGCGTGGCTGCGCTGCTCCTTCTCCGACATGCGCGCGATTCGGACCGCGATCGGCGGCACCGTCAATGACGTAGTGCTGACCATTCTGGCCGAGGGCGCGGCTCGTTACCTGGAGTATCACGGAACTCCGATTGACGGCCGTCCGCTCCGAATCGGATGTCCGGTCAACGTCCGCCGCAAGAGTGAAAGCGGTGCATTGGGGAACCGGGTCTCGATGATGTTTCCCGAGTTCCAGGCCACCCCGATGGACGCCGCAGCGCGGCTCGAAGCAGTCGCGCAGGAAACCGAGCGGCGCAAATCGAGCGGCGAGCCCCAGGCGCTCGAGAGCCTGATGTCGGCCTCGGACCTGCTGCCGCCCGTCCTGATGGGGCTCGCGTCGGGGATCGGCACGGCCGCGCTCGACGCCGCGGTGCGAATTCTGGGCCGGGCGCCGGCCGCGCTGGCGCGCACCCTCACTCCGCCCGCGGCGATCAATTTCGTCGCGACCAACGTACCGGGCGTGCAGGTGCCGCTGTTCCTGGGCGGCCATCGGATGATTGACTATGTGGGCCTGGTCCCGCTCGGGGCCACGCTCGGCTACGGTGTCGCGATCCTGAGCTACAACCAGAACCTTTACTTCGGCATGATGGCCGAGCCCAATTTGATGCCCGACGTGGACCTGATGAAACAATTTGTCGGTGAAGTCTTCGAGGAGCTCAAAGCCGCAGCCCGCGAGAGAGCCGCGGCCCAGGGACAACTCGACCAGAGCGTGACGAAGGTGCCGGAGATTAAGGTCAGAGCCCCGGCCAGCGCCACTGCCGCGCCCCCGGCGGAGAAACCGCCCGCACGCGGCCCCGAGCGCCAAATCTAGGCCATCCCCACCTTCCTGCGCAGCGCGCAGATCCCACAGCCTGCACGGCGCGCCGGCCGATAGGGCGTAAAATGCCCTGATTGGCGCTTCCCAAAAAAGCCTTTCTATACTTAATATATAAGTAACCTAAGCTGCTGCCGTTCGGGGGCGGGGAGCAGGATGCTATGTCGGTGCAGACCATCATTATTGACGATTCGGACTCCTTCCGCGCGCTGCTGCGCAAGCGCCTGATGGGGATCGGGTGCTGGGTGGTGGGCGAAGCCGGCACTGCCAAAGCCGGTCTCAAAATGTTCCACGATCTGCAGCCCGACCTCGTGACGCTGGACATCATGATGCCGGACGAGCCGGACTTCACGGCCAAGGAATTGTTCGCCACGATTCGCCGCGAGCGGCCCACCACCGAAGTCGTGATCATCAGCTCCAGTCCGCGCGTTCCCACCGCGGCGCAGTTTCTGGGCCTGGGCGCGACCTCCTATATGGAGAAGTCGTTCATGAACTTCGAGCAGTTGGGCCGCAGACTGGCGTTCATCTTTCCCGGCCTCAAGCCCAAGTCCTGACCCCGCTCACGACGGCGCCGCCGGCTCCGCGCGGCCGCGGTTCTATTCGCGTTCGGCGGGCTGTTCGGGCACCGTGACTTCGACGTGATCGAGGTAGCGTGACAACGCCCAGACCTGATCCTGCGCCAGCTTGAGGTTGCGGTTCTTGCCGGCTTCCTCGAGCGCCATTCCGATTTCACTCATCATCTGGAAGCCGAAGCCGGCGCCTTCGCCTTTCATCCGATGGCCGATCGAACGGAGCGCGTCGAAATCGCCGCGCTCGAGCGCGCCGATCAGCAGCGACAGATCGTCGCGCTTGTGCTGGAGAAAGTCCGGAATCAGCTCGCTGATTTCAGGATCGACTTCGACGATTATCTTGTAGCCGTTGCCGTCGGGCGCCGCAGTTTCGGGCCCGGCGAATTCATGGATCGCCGCCAGCAGGCGCGCCTTCTTGATCGGCTTGCTCAGATGAGTGGTGCAGCCGGCGTCGATGCTGTCGCGAATGTCCTCACTCAGCGCCGAGGCGGTGAGCGCGACGATTGGCGTCGGCGTGACCCGGTTTTCCTTTTCCCAGCGGCGGATCTTGCGCACCGCGGTATGCCCGTCCATCACCGGCATCTGCACGTCCATCAGCACAACGTCGTATTTGCCGCGCGTGAACTTGTCGAGCGCGATCTGACCGTTCTCGGCAACGTCGAGATGGTAGGGCAGGTTCTGCAGATAAGCCTGCACCAGCAGCCGATTGTCGGGCGAGTCCTCGGCGAACAGGATGTTGAGCGCGCGCTCCGGCGCGACGGACGCGCCGTTCTCCGCGGCGTTGACCGGCTCTTCCGCCAGCTCCTGCCCGGCCATCGCAGTGGAAATTGCCTGCAGCAGTTCGGCGCGGCGGACCGGCTTGACCACCAGCGAATCGATCCCGCACTCCGCAAGGCGCGCGCGCTGCGGGCTCAAGTGATCCGAGGTCAACATCAGGATGATCGGGCGATGGTCGGCGGGATGCGCCCGCAAGCGTTCCGCGACCTCAAAGCCGTCCATCTCAGGCATCCGGCAATCGAGCAGCACCAGGCCGTAAGGCCGGCCGGAGTCGCCGGCGCGCGCGAATTCCGCGATCGCCTCGGAGCCACCGCCGGTCTCGTGGGTTTCGGCACCCTGCGAGAGCAGGAGTTCGTTCAGAATCAGGCGGTTGGTCGCGTTGTCGTCGACGATCAGCACGCGCATGCCGCTGAGATCGGGAAGTTGCTTACTCATATTATCTACCTCTACGCAGATTCCCAGCCGGGCGGTGAAATGAAATGTGCTGCCGCCGCCCAGCTCGCTCTCCACCCAGATCGTCCCGCCCATCAGTTCGACCAGCCGCGACGCGATCGCTAGTCCAAGCCCGCTGCCGCCGTATTTGCGGGTTGCCGACGAGTCGGCCTGGGTGAAGCTTTGGAAGATCGTGTCGAGCTTTCGCGGGCGCGATTCCGATGCCGGTGTCGCGCACCGAGAAGCGCAGCGACTCGCTGGCCGCCGGCGTTGCCGACGCTCGTCGACGTCATCGCGACTTCGCCGCTGTTCGGTGAACTTGATCGCGTTGCCGACCAGGTTGATCAACACCTGGCGCAGGCGGAGCGGGTCGCCGACCAGCCGCGGCGGCACGCTGGGCATCAATGCGGGTCGCCAGTTCGAGCCTCTTTTCGTGTGCGCGCACGCTCAGCGTTTCGCATCACGCGCTCGATCAGATCGTCCAGATCGAATTCGCGTTTCCTCGAGATGGAGCTTGCCGCTTTCGACCTTGGCGAGGTCGAGGATGCCGTTGATCAGGTCGAGCAGCGCGTTGCCGTTGCTGATCATCGTGTCGAGGTAACGCTGCTGGTCGGTGGTCGAGCGCGGTCTCGGCCAGCAGGTCGGCCATCCCGAGAATCGCGTTCATCGGCGTGCGGATCTCATGCGACATGCTGGAGAGGAACTCGGACTTGGCGCGCGAGGCGCCCAGCGCGGTTTCCCGCGCCGCGATCAGCTCGCGCTCGGTGCGCTTGAGCCGCGTGATATCGCTGGTGAAGGTGACCGCACAGGGTTCGCCGTCGAGCTCGACCACGGCGCCCGAGATCAGGCACGAGCGGACGCTGCCGTCCTTGAGCTGAAAGTCGGCCTCCAGGTTGCGGGCGATCCCCTGGTCCCGAAGCTGTTCCGAAAGCTTGCGGAACTCGTCGCCGTTGACCCACAGGCCCAATGATTCGGAGGAATTCGCTGTGATCTCCTCGCGGCTGTAGCCGGTGGAGAAGAATTCCTTGTTGCACTCGAGATAGCGCCCGTCGGACATGCGGTTGATGCAGATCGTGTCGGGGCAGGCCTCGAAGATCTTGCGCAGCTTGGTCTCGCTCTCGCGCAGGCGCGCCTCGGCGCGCTCGCGCTCGGCCATGGTTCGTTCGCGCTCGGCGATCTCGGCCTTCAGGCGCTGCTGGGTCGCGCTCAGCTCGGCGACCGTAGCCATCAGGTTGGTCTGGACCCGCTTGAGCTCGGTCACGTCGCGCGCAATCGAGATCGCGCACGGCTCGCCGGCCAGATCGACCACCACTGACGAAACCAGGTGCGGCGCCACGCTCCCGTCGCTCATCCGGATGCCGACCTCCATGTTGCGCACGAAACCCTGGGTCCTCAGGGTGGTGAGAAACTCCTCGGGGCGGCCGTCGTTTCCGCGCAGGTTGCCCTCGCTGGCGGATTTGCCGATCACGTCCTCGCGCGTGTGGCCGCGCTTGAGAAACGCCTCGTTGACGTAGATATAGCGGTCGTCGGACAGGCGGATGATCTCGACCGCATCGAGGTTGGCGTCCAGCGCTTTGCGCAGCGTCTCCCCGTTCTGCTGGAGGGTCTTTTGCGTCGCTTTGTGCTCGTCGATCTCGGCCCGCAACTGGTCATTGGTCTGGTCCAGCATGGCCCGCCGCCGCTCTAACAAGCGGGTGCCCAACAGGCTCAGGATCGCGGCGCTTATCAGGTCAAGCCATAAGTACGCGGTGGCAGGCATCCGCCATCCCAGTTCCAGGGTGTCGACCGCGCAGCAGACCACGCACCACGCCGTTAACGACGTCTGCCATGACAGCTCCCACGGCGTCATGCAGCAGGTCGCCATCAGGACGACCAGGATTGCGGCGAACAACCCGGCCTGCTGGCCTGCGACGATCGCGTTGCCGGTCCATCCCGCCACCATCAGTACGCAGAAGCCGAACGTGATCGTCTTCCAGCGGCCCGGAAAATCGCGGCTCAGCGTCCAAAGTCCCGCGATTAGTGCCGCGCCGACGCTCAGCAGGCTGTACGGAAGGGTGAGCTGGGCCAGCGGTGGCGGCAGGTACAGATAATTCGCGACGATCAAGAAAGCGTTCGAGGTGAACGCGACGGCGAACCCCATCCTCAGCAGACGTAAAACCCAGCGGCGGTCGGGTCCGATCGGATCGACGCCGCCAGCCTCGGGCCGCAAGTCGGACTCGACGGCGAGTTGGCCCGCTCCGTTGGCCTGGGCATCCGCGCTGGACATTCCTGAATCTCCGCCTGAACCCCTGAACCGCCTCATCCGGCCTACCAAGGCGCAAGAACGATGCCTGAACGACAGGATCGGGCATGCGGGAAAATAGCCTATCAAAACTGCCCGTAACCGGTCCGACGATAAGGTGCGCTTGATCCCGATGTAGCGGCGGAGAAACAGACCGATACCGCCGGCGCTCATCAGCCACGAATCGGCCAAAGCGGCCCGCCGGCCCGATTCCGCTTGCGGGACACCCCGCGCGCGGCTCGCGCCGCCGCGTTCCTTACCAAAATGTAGGATATTTCTACGTCGCAGTTCGCGCCACCGCCGGCGTCAGACCGGGCGGCCGAAGTAGAAGATCGCCTGGCCGGTGCCGATCGCGGACTTCGTAGCGGCCGAATTGTTCGCCGCGCCAGTTCCACGTTTCGGCGCCCATCGCGCCCGCCATCACCAGATAATGCGAGAAACGCCCCTCGGGCGAGCATCGCGCACGATAGTCTTCGGCCGCAGCGAGCACCTCGGCGTGATCTCCTGGTCGCGAAACCAGCGCATGATCTTCTCGTCGTAAGCGCGATTTACCTCCGAGCTGATGTCCTCGGGCGAGGCGGAAGCGCGCTCCAGGATCCGATCGTAATCCCAGAACCGATGTGACAATCCGCCCGAAGCGACCAGCACCACGCGCCGCTCCGAAGCCTGGATCGCCCGTCCCAGCGCGGCGCCGAACGCCAGATCGTTCCTGACCGCGGCGGTCTGGCAGACCCCGATCGCCAGCACCCGCCGGTCGCGCCCGCGAGTTGAAATAGTGCATCACGTTCAGCGTCGGGATAGTGGAGCGGCAGATGCTGATTGGCCGAGCGCGATCGCGCGCAGATCCGGACGCGCGCGCGGCCGCTTCGACCTCGTTGCGAGCTCGGGATCGCCGCGGTAATCGTACTTGTGATCGTGCAGCATCTGCGGCAGCTCTTCCGAGGTATACACGCCCGCCAGCCGCTCGTTGGCGTTCAGGATGTACTCGAGCGGTGGTGAACCAGTGCGTGTCGATGATCACGAAAGTGTCGAAGCCGAGAGCTCTGAGGCGCTCGCGCTCGAGCGCGGGCATCGCGTCGTAAAAGGTCGTAACGTTGCTTGCCCATGTAGGCCTTGCGCGCCTCGGGATCGGTGATCATCAGGCGCGGCACGTGCGTGGTGAAAATCGCGGCGACGACTTCGCCCATCTCGTCCTCCGCGCCGTACGACAGGCACACCATGCTGCGGCTCGGTCCAGAACTCCAGGCTGTAGCGTCCGCCCTGGCGGCCGAGCCCGCTCTGCCGTGCGCCGCCGAAGGGGGTGCGCAGATCGCGCAGGAAAAAGCTGTTGACCCACACCATCCCGGTCTTGAGCCGGTCGGAGACGCGCAGCGCGCGCTCGATCTGCGACGTCCATAGATACGCGGCGAGCCGATAGCGGGTGGCGTTCGCCAGCGCGATCGCCTCGCTCCTCGTCGTCGAAGCGCTCGACCGTCAGCACCGGGCCGAAAATCTCCTCGCTGACCGCGCGCGACTTTCGCCCCGACGCCGATCGAGCACCGTCGGCAGATAGTAGAAGCCTTCGCTCCGGATTTCGCGGGCGCCGTGCCGCCGCAGAGAAGTTCGGCGCCCGGCGCCGACCGCCTCGGTGACGAAGCCGTGCACGCGCTCGCGATGGCCGCGGAGATCAGCGGGCCATATTCGGTCTCTTCGTCGAGCGGGATCGCCGATCTTGAGCTTCGCGACCTCGTCGAGCAGCAGCGCGATGAAATCCGCGGCGATGCGCCGGTTCGACCAGCAGTCGCGAGCCGGCGACGCACGATTGTCCCTGGCTGCGGAAGATCGAGCGCGCGACGCCGGCCGCTGCGCGCTTGCAGGTCGGCGTCGGCGAAGACCAGATTCGGCGACTTGCCGCCGAGCTCGAGCGTCACTCGCTTGAGCGAGCTGTGCCGCAGTGGCCATCACGTTGCGTCCGGTCGCCGACGCCGCCGGTGAACGCGATCGCGTCGACCTCCGGATGCGCGACCAGCGCGCGCCGGTCGCGCCGAGTCCGGTGATGATATTGAGTACGCCGGGCGGAAGCCCGCCTCGGCGGCGATCTCGCCGAGCGCGAGTCGAGGTCAGCGGCGCCAGCTCGGAGGGCTTGAGTACGCAGGCGTTGCCCGCGGCGAGGCAGGGGCCGAGATTCCAGGTCGCGAGCATCAGCGGCGAGTTCCACGGGATGATAATCGCGCCGACGCCGATCGCGGGCGCGCGCCGTGAAGCTGATCAGCCGTGAGATCGGCGCCGAGAAATTTGGCGTCGCTGAAGGCGGCTTCCTGCGTCCAGGTCTGCGGCCGCGGCGGCGAAGAAGCGCAGATTCTGGCCGCGCGCGCGATATCGTGATTCGACGCACTCGGCGATCGGTTTGCCGACGTCGCGCGCTTCGAGCGTGCCGAGCTCGCCGGCCCGCCGCTCGATTCCGTCGGCCATCCGGTCGATGATCTTCGGCGCGCGCCTCGGCGCTCATCCGTGGCCACGGCCCGTGGTCGGCGGCCCTGCGCGCGGCCCCGACCGCGCGATCAACGTCGTCGATCCCGGCCTCGGCCACCCGGGCGATCTCGTTCCCATCGGCCGGAGCTATATCGGCAAAGTCGGCGCTGCCCGGCGAGTATCGGCCGTCGATGAAGAGTCGGGTTTCAATGGAGTCGTTGGTGGTCATATCGGGAGCGCCCGCGGTGCAGGCTCACTCTGATGCTAGCAAATTGTCGTGCTTATTGGTCAGGCGCATGAAGAGCGGCGCGATGGTTTCGTCCAATAAAGAATCTTCGTGGATCTGCCGCAGGGTGTTATGCTCACAAGGCCTCTTCTGGCGCAGCAATGCAGGTAAAAAGTCCAACGTCGGCGGGGCGCAAAGTGCGATCGTTGACCGCAGGTCGCGCGCTGGCCGCCCTCGCAATCTTCGCCGCGGCAATCCTGGCCGCGCCCGCGTGGTCAGCGGGCTTCACCATCAGCGGCACCATCACGACCGGCGTGAGCGGGATGCCCGGCTCCGGGGCGATTTCCGGTTGCGCGGTCACGCTCTTCCAGGCGGGTTCCGGTCCCGGCGGATCGGCGACGGCGCTCGCTCCGGCCGCCACCACGAACGTCAACGGCGACTTCTCGATTTCGCCGGCCACTGCACCAACGTCCGGGGCCTTGCTCTATCTGGTCGCGAGCGGCTGTAACGCGGTCGCCGGCGGTTCGGGCACGCCCAACAATTTGATCCAGATGATGGCGCTGATCGGGACGACCGGCGGTTCCGTTACGGTCGCGATCAACGAGCTGACCACGATTGTCGCGGCGTACACCGTCGCGAACTTCATCAGCAATGAGATCAGTATCAGTGACAACGCTTTTCAGGGACTGGCCGGTGCGATGGCGGGCGCGCGCAATCTGGTCACTCTGCTGACCGGCGCGGCCGGCAACGACTTCAACAACGGCGCCAACGCCGCGCTCGAATCGGAGCTGGGCTCGCTCGCGAATATCCTTTCGAACTGCGTGCGCGCCGGCGCCAGCTCTTTGAATTGCCAGAATCTCCTGGACGATACCGATGTGCCGTCCAAGCCGGGCGATATCCTCGGCGCGATCATCAATATCAGCCGGTCGCCGACCTTCAACGTCCCGACGATCTTTGCGCTTGCAGCGCATGGCATCTACTCGCCGACACTGCTCGCGGCTCCGAGCGACTGGACACTCGCCCTGAATTTCAGCGGCGGCGGCCTGGACTCTCCCAACGGGCTTGCGATCGATGGCGCCGGCAACGTCTGGGTCGCAAATTCGGCTAACAGCAGCGTGACGGAATTGTCCGGCATCGGCGTGGCACTTTCGTCACCGATCGGTTTCACCGGCGGTGGTCTGAACCAGCCGGGCCCGATCGCGATTGATACTTCGAACAACGTATGGGTTGCGAACGAAGGCAACAGCCGGCTCACGGAACTGTCGCCGCTCGGAGTCCCGATCTCGCCGCCGGGTGGTTTCATCGGCGGCGGACTCGCCGCGCCGGACGGAATCGCGATCGATCTGGGGGGTAACGTATGGGTTGCCAATGCCGGCAACTTCAGCCTGACGGAGTTCAACTTCCTCGGCCAGCCGGTTTCTCCCGCTACCGGCTTCACGGGCGGCGGCTTGACCGGACCCGAGAGCGTGGTGATTGACGGCTCCGGTAACGTTTGGCTGACCAACACTGGAAGCAACAGCGTCAGCGAATTCAACCAGGCCGGCACGGCGCTGTCACCTGCGGGGGGCTTCACCGGCGGCGGCCTCGATGCGCCGTTCGGGATCGCGGTCGACAGCGCGGGCAACTTCTGGATCGCGAATTTCAACGGCGACAGCGTAACCGAGTTGAGTCCGATGGGAGCCGCGCTGTCGCCGGTCGACGGTTTCACCGGCGGCGGCTTGAACAATCCCACCCGCATCGCGATCGACGGCGCGAGCAATATCTGGCTCAGCAACCTGTCAGGTTCGGTGTCGGACGGTTCGGTGTCGGAGGTGAATGCGGCCGGCACTGTGCTGTCGCCCATTAATGGTTTCACCGGCGGCGAACTGTCGTCTCCGGCCGGGATCGCGGTCGACAGTGCGGGCGACATCTGGATCGCCAACAACGGCGGTAACTCGGTGACCGAGATGATCGGCGCGGGCGCCGCGGTCAAGACGCCGCTCTCGGCGCGACTCCAGTTACTGCCGACCGCCACGCCCACGCCGACCCCGACCGCCACGGTCGCGCCGACCCCTACGCCCAGTCCCACTCCAACTCCGACCCCGACCCCAACCGCGACGCCTACGCCGACCGACACTCCGACGGCTACACCAACTCCAACTCAGACGGGATCGCCGACTCCGACTCCCACTCCGACGCCGGTGCCGACCGATACGCCGACTCCCACGCCCACCGGCACTGCGACGCCGACCGCCACGCCGACACCGGTCCCGACCGCAACCCCAACGCCGACGCCAACCCCCGGCCCGGAGTTCCTGTCGATCGCGCCGTCCGCGGTCAATTTCCCGAGCGTTGGCATCGATACCGCACAGACCATGACGATCCATCTCCACAACACCGGCACAACCAAGCTCACGGGCAGCGTGAGCAAAAGCGGGCTCAACGCGCCGTTCACCGTGGCGTCAGGCGGCGGCGCCTTCAACCTGGGCAAGAATCAGACTCGCGCAGTCGCAATAAAGTTCAAGCCTACCGAGGTCAACCCAGCCGGTTACACGGGCTCCGTCACCATCATCAGCAACGATCCGGGCAACGGCGCAGTGGAGATCAGCGTGACCGGCGCCAGCGTGTCAGGCACGCTCACGCTCTCGACCGCGTCGCTTAACTTCCTGGCCGTGAAGGTACACGGAAGCAAGTCGCTCAAGCTGACGATCAAGAACACCGGCCTGGGCGTGCTGCACGGCAGCGTCGACGCGACCAGTCAGTTGAGCAAGCCATTCAGCGCGTCGGGCGCGGGCAAGTTCACGCTGGCGAAGAACCAGAGCAAGAGCGTGACGGTCAAATTCGCGCCGAGCGCCGCCGGCGACTTCAGCGGAACGATCTCGATAACCAGCGACGACACCTCCAATTCCGGACCAATCAGCATCGCTGTGAGCGGCACGGGCGAGTGAGGAAGCGCACGGTCTGGAGCGGCGGACTGCGGGTCAGCGATCAATCCACTTCGGGTTGTTGATCGCGAGCGCGTCGGCCAGCGACTGCCGGATATGCGCGCGCATCGCGGGATGGTCGAGCGCGATCGCGCCGCGATGGATCCGCTCCGCCAGCTCCTGGCTGAGCGCCTCGACCTCGCCGTCGTGGCCGAGGATCGCGGTGAGCCGCGCGCGTTCGGCGGTTTGTTGGGCCTCGCGCAGCTCCAGCTCGCGCCGCACGATATTGAGCACGTTCACCGTGACGCGGGTCTGAAACCGATGATAGCCCGCGAGCGTGGGCATCAGTTCGCTTTCGAGGTACTTCACTGCGGCCTGAAGCAGAATGGTCGCATCCGGCTTGCTGCGCGGCATAGTCAGTTCCTGCCTATTAACTATTAGTCGGGTTACGGAATTACCGACCGGTCAATCGCGGCCCTCGATCAAATTGAGAAAATCCCACAACGGTTCTTCGATCCTTCTGCCGATCGCGCAGCGCTCGACCCCCACTTCCTCCGTTCCGCGTAGCGACATGCGCAGGCATCCGATCGCCCACTTGACGCTCCCGAAGGCCTCCCAAAAGCGCACGTGCGCCGGTTCGACGCTCACGCCGCCGGCTTTCTCGTAGGCCGCGAACAAGTCTTCGCGCGCGCCGAAGCCGCCCACCGGAGGTTTGCCGCCGAAGCGCCAGGTCTTCACGCACACCCATCCGAGGTCCTGCATCGGGTCGCCGCTCTGCGCGATCTCCCAATCGAGCACGCAGCGGATACCCTCGTCGCCGACGATCAGATTGCCGGTGCGAAAATCGCCATGCACGACCGTATGGCGCGAATTCCGCGGAGCGTTCTCCGCGGCCCAGCGCAGCCCCAGTTCGAGCGCGGGCAGGCGGAAGTTGTAGTAATCGACGATCCGCCGTTGCGCGGCGACCATCTCAGCCGCGTCCTGACGCTTGAGGAACGGCACCGCGGCAAGATCGATGCGATGAATCGCCGCCAGGATCGTGCCGCATTGCGCCGCCATCCGGGCGCGCGCGGCGGCGAAACTCTCGTCGCGCACGATCCGCGGCGCAAGCGCCTCACCCGCGACGTGCTCGGTAACGTAGCCGGGCCCGAGCCCGTCAGTGGAATCCAGGATCGCGCGCACGCGCGGCGCCGGCACACCGGCTTTCACCGCTGCGATCATCAAGTGCGCGTCTTCTTCGGCGGTCAGATGGGGCGCGACGCCGGCGAGCGGATCCACCCGCTCCACCGCGCCCATACTCGCGAGTTGCAGGATAAAGGGCTGGCGCGCGCCGTCCACGTCGGCGTCGAACGACCAGGTCGTTTTGTTGGCGCCGCCCGTGAGCCGATTCAAATCGTGAATCGTGCCGGGCGGCGCGACCTGACGCGCGATCACGCCTTGCAGGCGCTGCGTGAATTCCTCGCTGGTCATTGCTTCGTCTTCAGCGGCGCCGCGCTTATTCCGCAGGACGCCGGCCGTCTTTGAAAAAGCCGAACAGGTATTGCGCGACGCGCCGGATCTGGATTTCCTCCGAGCCCTCCGTGATCCGGTAGCGGCGATGATGCCGATAGATATGCTCGAACGGCTTGTGCCGCGAATACCCGATCGCGCCGTGCACCTGGATCGCGCGGTCGGCCGCCTCGCACACCAGCCGGTTCGCGCGATAGTTGCACATCGCGACCTTGTCGGAGAGCTTCTCGGCGACCTCGGGCTTGGACATCTGATCCATCTCCCACGCGGTCTTGTGGATCAGCGTGCGGAGCATCGCGGCCTCGGTATGCAGCTCGACCAGCGGCCATTGAATCGCCTGATTGGACGCGAGCGGCTTGCCGAACGGCGCGCGCTGCTTCGCATACTTCACGCTCTCGTTGATGCAATACTGCGCTGCGCCGAGTGACGACGCCGCCTGCCGGATGCGATTCTCGTGCACGAAATGCTGCGCGACCGCGAGGCCGAGTTCGAGCTCGCCTAGAGTGCGCATCGGCCGGCACGAAGACATCTTTGAGCGAAATGCGCGGATGGTCGGTCGGCATGTTGAAGGTCCAGAGATATTCCTCGATTTTGAAACCCGCACTCTTGGTCGGCACGATGAAACACGAGATGCCGCGCGGGCTGCCGTCCTTGCCGCTGGAGCGCGCGAAGACGAAATCGTGCGTCGCGACGTGCAGTCCCGTGTTCCACATCTTGGCGCCTGTGATGCGCCAGCCGTCGCCGTCGCGCACCGCGCGGGTTTCCATCCAGGTCGCATCGGAGCCGTGATTGGGCTCGGTCAGGCCGAATGCGATCCGGATCGAGCCGTCCAGGATGCCGGGGATATATTCCTTTTTTTGCTGCTCGGTGCCGAAGTCGCGGAACATCAGCACGGTCGGCAGGTTGCCGACGATCGAGGCTTCGTTCTGCAGATCGTTGTGCAGGCCGAGTCCCTTGGCTGCCAGATACTCGCGGATGATCGCCATCGCGAGGTTGGTGCCGTCCTTGCCGCCGTATTCCTTGGGCAGGCCGTAGCGATAGTGCCCCGCCTGGTCGGCGCGTCGGCGCATCTCCCAGAGCAGCGCCTCCCATTCGTGGCGCGGCAGGCCGTCGCGCTCGAAGTCGGTGCGGGCCCATTCGCGGCGATGGTCGAAAAAGCGGATGTTATCGTTCTCGCCCTCGAGCGGCTTGATCTCCTTTTCGATAAAGGCGTCCAGCTCGGCGAGATAACTTTTGATTTCGGCGGGAATTTCGAAATCCACGGCGTTACTCCTCCAGCGCGTCCGATCTGAGCGGGCGTTTATCAGACTGCGGATACGAACGGAAGCGGACGATTTTCGCGGCAGCGGGCGCTCCTGGATTCGGATGGCCGGCAGGGACGCCGGCCACTACCCTGAATGAGGCTCCTACATTCAACGAAGCCCCGACATTGGGTAGGGGCCGGCCTCCGTGCCGGCCCGTCCGTCGCCTGATCCTCCGATTGAATCGTGGCGCCGCGTCTCCTACAGGTTATGAGAACCATGGCTGATTTCGAGCATCACTATGCGAATCTTCCCGGCGTGCGCATCCATTATGTGACGATGGGGCAGGGCAGGCCCGTGGTGCTGATCCACGGATGGCCGCAGAGCTGGTACGAGTGGCGCCGCGTGATGCCGTTGCTGGCGAGCGACTTCCTGCTGGTCGCGCCCGACTTGCGCGGGCTCGGCGATTCGTCGCGTCCGAGCAAAGGCTACGACAAGAAGACCGTGGCGAATGATGTGTGGCTCCTGATGCGCGAGCATCGGGGGCACGAACGCTTCGGCGTCGTCGGCCATGACTGGGGCGCGCCGGTGGCGTTCCGCCTCGCCGCGGACCATCCCGACGCCGTGACGCATCTCGCGATGCTCGACGTGCCGGTGCCCGGCGATCAGCCGTCGGGCGCGGCGTTGGGCGGGACTCCGCGATGGCATCACCTGTTCCATCAGGTGCCCGATCTGCCCGAGGCGCTAACCTACGGCCGCGAGCGGCTCTACCTCGAATGGTTCTTCTCCAACGGCACCGATCAGGCCAACGCGTTCAGCGCCGCGGATATCGACGAGTACGCGCGCACCTATTCGCAGCCCGGCGCGATGCGCGCCGGATTCAACTTCTACCGCGCGCTCAATCAGGATGTCGCCGACAATCGCGCCACGCTGGCCAGCGGCTTCAAGCTGCCGATGCCGGCGCTTGGAATCGGCGGCGGCGGTCCGCGCGGCCGCGGCGAGCTGGTCGTCGAATCGCTGCGCCGCGTCGCGCTCCACGCCGAGGGCGGAGTGATCGCCGACTGCGGTCACTTCATCCCCGAAGAGCGCCCGCGCGAGCTCGCCGAACAACTGCGCGCTTTCCTCGCGAAGTAGTTCCGGCTGTCCGTCACGACCCACGACCCTCGAAGTCCACCGCGATTACCGTCGCGAGCGGATCGAGCGCGCTCTCTGGCGTTTCGATCACCATCGAGCCGACGGGATCGGCATTCAGAAACATCTCGCCGGCCGGGATTCGCGGCCACCATCGCAGCGTGAGATCGCTGCCCAGTGCCCGTACCGATTTGACCTGCTTGACCTTAACGTCACGCACCGTGATGGTTTCGTACGGGCGCATTGTCAGATGCAGATAGACGCGCTCTCCTGCGCCTTCGGCCGGGGCGCGCCGCGTCGACGGTCCGTAGAACTGCCAGCTTTCCAATCCCGGCGCCGTCGCAGTGATACTCTCGCCGTTGCGCGCCATCCAGCCGCTGATCGCGTTCAGCCGCTCGACCTGCTCGGCAGGCAGGCAGCCGTCCGCCATCGGCGAGACGTTGAGCAGCAGATTGCCGCCCTTGCCGGCGACTTCCTGCATCGTATTGATCAGAAATCGCGCCGATTTGTAGTAGCGGTCGAGCGGATTGTAGCCCCAGCTCTCGTTCATCGTGAGACAGGTCTCCCACGCGCGGGCCGGAGGGCGCGCCGGCACGGCCTGCTCGGGCGTGTCGTAGTCGCCGCATCCGGGCAGCCGGTCGTTGATGATGATCCCGGCTGGAGCTCGCGAATCATCCGCTCGAGTTCGCGCGCGTGCCATTCCTCGGCCGTGCGTTCCCATCCGCCGTCGAACCAGATCAGGTCGATCGTGCCGTAGCCGGTGAGCAGCTCGCGGACCTGCGTGAACATCGCCGCGAGAAACCGCTCCCACTGCGCCGGTGAAGACCGCCGCCACGTGCCCCATTGGTACGGCTTGTCCGCTTCGGTGAAAGCCGGGTAGTCGGGATGATGCCAGTCGATGAGCGAAAAATAGATCCCGACGCGCAGTCCTTCCGCCCGGAATGCTTCCACGTATTCGCGCACGATGTCGTGGCCAAACGGCGCGTGTTCGATCGAGTAGTCGGTCGTGCGGGTATGGAACATCGCGAAGCCGTCATGGTGCTTGGCCGTGAACACGCCGTAGCGCATCCCGGCGCGCTGCGCTGCGCGCGCCCACTCGCGAGCGTCAAAGTTCGCGGGATCGAAGGTCACTGCGGTCGAGTGATACTCGTCGACCGGCACGTTGTACGGCAGCTTGTCCCATCCCACCAGCGGCCACGACAACTCCAGCCCGCGTTGGCTGCAATGGCTCCAGCAGATGAACATCCCAAACCTCGCCGAATCGAACCAGCCCGCCATGGTCCGCCGATTGTGCCGCGAAGCCGGTTGTGATGTCTAACGTTCGATACGCCGCGGTTTGCGCACGCCGCCGAGACGCTCGCGGCGGTTGACGCCCGACCGTAAGTCGGATTTAACTCGGGCCATGGCAGGAATCGTATCCTACGGATCATACGTCCCTTACCGGCGCCTCAAGCGGGCCGCGATCGCCCAGGTGATGGGGACCGTGGCGGGCAAAGGCGAGCGCACGGTGGCGAGCTTTGACGAGGATGCCGCCTCGATGGCGGTCGAGGCGCTGCGTGACGCACTGCGAGCTGTGCCGGCGCGCAACCTGCAAGCGCTGTTCTTCGCGACCAGCACGCCGCCCTACGCCGAGAAACTCAACGCCGCGATTGTCGCCGCCGCCACGCTGCTGCCGGCCGAGATTCGCGCCGTCGATTTGACCGGCTCGGTGCGCGCGGGCCTGTCGGGATTTCTCCAGGCCGCGGACGCGGTCGAAGGCGGCGCGTCGCACGCGGCGATCGCGATGGCCGATTGCCGGCTGGGTGCGCCCGAGGGCAAGGCCGAGCAGGCCAACGGCGACGGCGCGGCGGCGTTTGTGCTCGGCCGCGAGAACGTGATCGCCGAAATCGTCGCGAGCGCCTCGCTCACCCGCGAGTTCCTGGATACCTGGCGCGTGCCGGGCGAGCGCTTCGCGCATACCTGGGAGGAGCGCTTCGCTCTCACGCAGGTCTATTCGCCGCTGCTCGGCAAGGTGATCCAGAACGTGCTGGCCAAGGCCAAGGTTGCGCCGGCGGAACTCGCCAAAGTCATCCTCGATGCCGCCAATCCGCGCGCCGCGGATGAAATCGCGCGCGCGCTCAAGCTCGATCCCGCAAAGTTCGCCGATCCGTTCGCAGCGACGATCGGACAGACCGGCGCGGCGCACGCCGGCTTGATGCTCGCCGGCGTGCTGCCTGCGGCCAAGCCCGGCGACCTGATTCTGGCCGCGATGGTCGCCGACGGCGCCGAAGCGGTGCTGCTGCGCGTGACCCCGGCGATTGCGAGCTACAAGCCCGGCCGCTCGGTGGGCCGCCAGATTGAATCAAAAGGCGACGTTTCGTACGGCAACTACCTCAAGTGGCGCGAGATTATTCCGACCGAGCCGCCGCGCCGGCCCGATCCGGCGCGTCCGGCGGGTCCGCCGATGCTGCGGTCGGAGCGCTGGAAGTTCGGCTTTGTCGGCTCCAAATGCACCGCGTGCGGCACGCCGCAACTCCCACCGCAGCGCGTATGCGTCAATTGCCGCGCGCGCGACCAGATGGAGCCGTATCCGTTCGCCGACCGATCGGCCAAAATCGCCACCTTTGCCGTCGATCGGCTGGCCTATTCGCTCAATCCGCCGAGCGTCAACGTGGTGGTAGATTTCGAGGGCGGCGGGCGATTTTTATGCGAGATGACCGATTGCGACCCGACCAAGGTCGCGATCGGGGACGAAGTCGAGTTCACGTTCCGCCGGCTTTTCACCGCCGACGGGGTTCACAACTACTTCTGGAAGGCGCGCCCAAAGCGCTAATATCAAGGGAGAAGCCGGCGCCCGCCGAGGAGGAGATTTCATGGCCAGCAGAGGAATCAAGGATCGCGTCGCTATCGTCGGTATGGGATGCACCAAGTTCGGCGAGCGCTGGGACCAAAGCGCCGACGACATGCTGATCGACGCCGCCTACGATGCTTACGAATCGGCCGGAGTCACGCCCGACGATATCGACGCGTACTGGCTCGGCACGATCGGCTCGGGCGTCTCGGGGCTGGCGCTCTCGGCGCCGCTCAAGATCAACTACAAGCCGGTCACGCGGGTCGAGAACATGTGCGCTACCGGCTCGGAGGCGCTACGCCAGGCCTGCTACGCGGTCGCGTCGGGCGCCTACGACGTTGCGATGGCGATCGGGGTCGAGAAGCTGAAGGACTCGGGATACTCGGGGCTGATCGGCTCGGATATTCCCAACGACGGCACGCTCGGTAATCTGACCGCGCCCGCGATGTTCTCGCTGCTCGCGCCCGCCTACTTCAAGAAGTACGGGCTCGATCCCGACAAGGGCAAGGACGTGCTGTCGCGAATCGCATGGAAGAACCATCGCAACGGCGCGAAGAATCCCAAGGCGCAGTTCCAGAAGGAAGTGCCGATGGAGGCGATCAAGAACTCGCCCAAGATCGCCGATCCGCTCGGAATCATGGACTGCTCGGGAGTTTCGGACGGTGCCGCGGCGGCGGTGGTCGTCCGCGCCGAAGACGCGCACAAATACTGCAAGAATCCGATCTACATCAAGGCGCTGTCGTTCGTGGCCGGTCCGGCCGAAGGGCCGCTCAAGCAGGACTACGACTTCACCACTTTTCCCGAGGTCGTTGCTTGCGCCAAGGACGCCTACGCGCAGGCCGGGATCACCAAGCCGCGCGAACAGATCAGCATGGCCGAGGTGCACGATTGCTTCACGCCGACCGAGTTGGTGCTGTACGAGGACTTGGGCTTCAGCTCGCGCGGCGGCGCGTGGCAGGACGTGCTCGACGGCTTCTTTGACCTCGAGGGCAAGCTGCCGGTGAATCCCGACGGCGGACTCAAGTCGTTCGGCCATCCGATCGGCGCGTCGGGACTGCGGATGATGTACGAGATGTGGTTGCAGCTTCGCGGCGAAGCCGGCCCGCGCCAGTTGAGCGATCCGAAACTGGGACTTACGCACAATCTGGGCGGGATGCCCGGCCGCTGCGTCACGTTCATCTCAGTGGTGGGCCGCAACGTCGGGTAGCATCTCGAAGTAAATCGCAGCGCACCGTCGTGTCCGCTCGTCAGGTTCTGCTGGTCAAGTGACCGGCGGGACGCCGGTCCTACTTCAAAAAGAGGCACCAACACGGGTCCGATCCGAAGTAGGGCCGGCGTCCCGCCGGTCGTCCATCCGGTCATGCCTCGATTGTCGAAAGACCATTTCCCCGGTTTCGCGCGGCTCAAACGGGCACAACCGTACCCATCTCGATCGAGCGTTTCTCGAGCGCGCTGCGTTCCGCGGCGATTCCCATCGCGACCGCCTGCATCCCGTCTTCCGCCGTGACTTCGACCGCGCCCTCGCCCCGGATGGCCGCGAGAAATGCGCGCAGTTGAAAGTACGTCGCGCCGTGATGATGGCCGGCGCCGAGCACGTCATCATCAACTTTTATGTGGGTACGCTCAACTTTTTTCGGGCTCAAGAGCGGGACTCGCGGGCTGAAGATGATGTCGCCGTCGGGAATCGCGACTTCCAGCTTGGCCTGATCGCCGACCGCCGCGATGTCCTCCTGATTTTGCGAGCCTTCGGCGAACATGCACAGGTCCAGCATCGACCTGACGCCGTTGGCGAACTCGACAATCGTATAGCTGTTGTCGATGATGTCGGGCTTCTCGCCGCCATACCGCTCATCCTGATGGTTGACGTCCATCGCACCTGAGCAGAAGATCCGAACGGGCTTGGAGCCGACTATCAGGCGCATCAGATCGAAGAAGTGGCAGCACTTCTCGACCATCGTTCCACCCGTGTTTCGACTAAAGCGATTCCAGTCACCGACTTTCGGCAGAAAGGGAAAGCGATGCTCCCGAATCGCGAGCATCCGCAGCGTGCCGACGCGGCCGCTCTGCACTTGCGCGATGAATTCCGCGACGGGCGGCATGTATCGATACTCCATGCCGACCCAGAACACGCCGCCACTGCGTTCGGTGTGCGTCGCGGCCAGCTCGGCCGTGCGCCGCGCGTCATCGAGCGTGGTGCAAAGCGGCTTCTCGCACAGGATATGCAGTCCCGTTCCGAACAGCGGCTTCAGGACATCATGATGAGTATGGTTCGGTGAGGCGACGATGACCGCATCGAGAGCCAGGCCCGCATTGCGCGCCGCGAGCAGCGCATCGACGTCGGAAAACGACTCGACCGTGTGCGCTTCATCACCCACCGCCTTGCGCGCCCGATTCAGCGACTTTGGGGTCGGATCCGAAATCGCCACGATCCGCGCTTCGGGCAGAAGCTTGAGATTCCTGATGTGCTCGATACCCATCAGGCCCGTGCCGATGATCGCGAACCGGACGTTTTCGTCCGTGGGTTTGGCCGCCATGAAAAGTCACTCCCTCATTCAGTTCGGGCGTCTATCATGACGCCTCTAGCGATCTCGCCTTCCGCGCGGCCTTTGGGCAAGAGCGGCCTGATGGTCTCGCCGCTCGCCTGGGGCATGTGGCGGTTTGCCGGCAACGACGTAACGGCGGCGCGGGCGCGGCTGTAGGCTGCGCTGGCGATCGGAATCACGCTGTATGATACCGCCGATATCTACGGCTTGGACAACGGCGAGCAATTTGGTGCCGCCGAGGAACTGCTCGGGCGCGTGCTTGCCGACCGCAAGGCCTTGCGCGATCGCATGGTTCTGGCGACCAAGGGCGGTATCGTGCCGGGGGTTCCCTATGACTCGAGCCGGGATTATCTGGTGCGCGCGTGCGAGGCCTCGCTCCGGCGCATGGCGATCGAAACTATCGATCTCTACCAGATCCATCGTCCCGACCTCCTTGCACATCCGGCCGAAGTGGCGGAAGCACTGATGAAATTGCTCGGGCAAGGGAAGATTCGCGCCGTCGGTGTATCAAATTTTACCGCCGCCCAGCTCGCGGCGCTCCAGGCGCATCTGGCCGTTGTCTTGGCGAGTACCCAGCCCGAATTCTCGCCGCTTGTGATCTCACCGCTCTCCGACGGCATCCTGGATCAGGCGCTCGAGCGCGACCTCGCGGTGCTGGCCTGGTCTCCGCTCGCGCAGGGGCGTTTGGGAGGAGCCGGTCGCAATCCGCGCGAGCGGGCGGTGATGGCGGTGCTGGATGAACTTGCCGCGCGCGAAGGAGTACCGCGCGCCGCAATTTGCTACGCGTGGATCATGTCCCATCCGGCGCGGCCGATCCCGATCGTCGGTACCCAGAATCCGGCCCGGATCGCCGAAGCCGCACAAGCCTTCAAAGTGAAACTGGACCGAGCCGATTGGTATCGCGTGCTGGTCGCGGCGCGCGGGGAGCCGTTGCCATGACTGACCGGGATTCGCCCGTGGAAGTGAGCTGGTTCTCCGCGCTCTGCGACGATGATTACGAATTTCTGGGCGTCGCGGAAGAACGGCTTCGATCAAGCTACGAGCACTGCCGGGACATCGTGATGGCAGCGGAGCGCAACGGCTTCGACAACATCCTGCTGCCGTCGGGTTATCAACTGGGTATCGATGCGATCGCCTTCGCCGGCGGAATCGCGCCGTTCATCAAGCGCATTCGCCTGCTGGTCGCGATCCGGTGCGGCGAAATGTGGCCGCCGCAGCTTGCCCGACAGTTGGCGACGCTCGATCGGATGCTCGGCGGCCGCCTGACCATCAACGTCATTTCCAGCGACCTTCCCGGCCAGGCGGTCGCGTCCGGCCCGCGTTACCGTCGATGCGTCGAGGTAATGAAAATCTTGCGAACGTTGCTGAACGGCGAGGCGCTGGCCTTTGGGGGCGAGTTCTACCAAATCAATCTGGAACCGCCCACGGTCAGAACGGTCTCTCAACGGTGCCCGCTGATGTATTTCGGCGGATTATCCGAGGAAGCGCGCGAGGCCGCGGCTGCGGGCAGTGATATCTACCTGATGTGGCCAGATACGATGGCGAACGTCAAAGCGACGATGGACGACCTGGTGGGCCGCGCGGCGCGGCATAGGCGCAAGCTCCGCTTCGGTTATCGCGTCCATGTCGTGGTGCGGGAAACGGAATCCGCGGCGCGCGCGGCGGCCGATCGGTTGCTCTCGCGGCTCGACGCGGAAGTTGGTTCGCAGATCCGGCAGAAGTCGCTCGACCACAGCTCGGTCGGCGTTCATCGCCAGGCTGAGCTTCGTGAGAGTTCGAGTTCCGACGGTTACGTCGAAGACAACTTATGGACCGGGATCGGGCGCGCGCGGTCAGGATGTGGCGCCGCTATCGTCGGCGATCCCGATCAGGTTCTGAGCAAACTAAATCAGTACCGCGACCTTGGGATCGAGGCGTTCATCCTCTCCGGCTACCCGCACGAAACCGAGTGTGACCTCTTCGCGCGTTACGTATTGCCGAGGCTCAATCATCGTCCGCTAACAATCGGTCGCGCTAATCTGACGCCCGAGTTGTCATGAGCGATCTGCCTGAACATGTCCGCCGGAACCGCGTGCTGTGGGACGGCTACGCGGAAAAGTATGCCGCCGGCGGTGAGCGTGGCTGGGCGCGGGAGATCCCGGTGTGGGGAATATTCCACGCTCCAGAGTCGGAACTCCGGATGCTGCCTGACGATTTGCGCGGCAAGGACGCGATTGAGCTGGGATGTGGCACCGCATACGTCTCCTGCTGGCTCGCGCGGCGCGGCGCGCGCGTGGTCGGGATCGACAACTCGGAGCAGCAACTGGCCACCGCGCGCCGGCTGCAGCGTCAACATGGCCTCGATATGACGCTCATCCACGGCAGCGCCGAGGAAGTTCCATATCCTGATCAGAGCTTCGACTTCGCGATCTCCGAGTACGGCGCGTGCCTGTGGGCCGACCCGTACCGATGGGTGCCCGAAGCGGCCCGTCTGCTGCGTCCCGGCGGACGGCTGGTGTTCCTGACCAACTCGGCGTTGATGGTGCTCTGCCAGCCGCCGGAAGACAACGTCGCCGCGACCAATCGGCTGCTGCGCCCGGCGTTCGGCATGTATCGGGTGGAATGGCACGGAGACTTCGGCGTCGAGTTTCACCTGTCGCACGGCGACTGGATTCGACTCCTCACGCGCTCGGGATTCGAAATCGAGGAACTGATCGAAGTACGGCCGGAGCCCGACGCTACCACGAGGTATCCATACGTGACTCTCGAATGGGCGCGGCAATGGCCGTGCGAAGACGTGTGGAAAGCGCGCAAGCGGGCGTAGCGGACCGCGCAGCCGACGCGCGGTCTTAACGCTCAGCGTTGCAGTGATTTGCGCGCGTTCTCCGCGAAGTCCTTGGCGGCCTTCTCGTCCTCGCCCAGATTCGGGATTTTGAACGGCACTTCGACGCCGCGCTGGCAGGCCGGCCGCGCCTTCATCGCGTCCATCCAGCGCCGCAGGTTGGTCAGGCCGTCAATCGACACGCCCGACCATCGGTAGGTGCGCACCCAGCACCAGTTCGCGATGTCCGCGATCGAGTACTCGCCGGCCAGCCATTCACTTTCGCCCAGGCGGCGATCGAGAACCTCGAACAGGCGGCGCGATTCGTTCTGATAGCGGCTGATCGCGACGGGAATTTTCTCCGGAAAGTAGCGGAAGAAGACGTTGGCCTGACCCATCATCGGGCCGATGCCGCCCATCTGGAACATCAGCCATTGGATCACGCGCGAGCGGCCCTTGTCATCGCGCGGCAGCAGACGGCCGGTCTTCTCGGCTAGGTAGATCATGATCGCGCCCGTCTCGAAGACGGCAAAGTCGCCGTTGCCACGATCGACGATCGTCGGGAATGCGGCCGTTCGGATTGAGCTTGAGATAGCTCTTCCTGTTTCTGCTCGTTCGCCGTCAGGTTCACGACATGCACGTTGTAGGGCAGCTCGAGTTCCTCCAACGTGACGGAAGCCTTCCATCCGTTGGGTGTCGGAGCGGTGTACAGATCGATCGTGGCCTTATTTTGCACGGCAGGATTTGGCATGGCACGGTTCTCCATTCGCAAACGGCCGGCGTCATCCGCGCAGGCCGTCAAGGCATCCGGCGCGTTTGAGGAGCGCGTCAACCGGGCCGTGGTCGGCGATCTGGGCATATTTTTGACGCAGCGCAGCCAGCGATCGCGCGTGATACTTCTGCGGCTTCTGGGTCCAGTTGAGACCCGCCAGCTCGACGCTGAACTCCTCGACCCCCTCGGCGATCGCCGCAGCGTTGGCGAGCGTCCAGGGCATGAACAACTTTCCAACCTGCTCGTGCAGGATCGGGATCAGCGTGGGCTCAGACTCGGCCACGGCTCGAAGTCGCCCTCGACGCGCGGGAAGAGCATCCGATGCACCCATGCGAGCACATTCGGCGCGCGTCCTTCGATTAATGCGCCCGGCGTGGGATCGGTCCAGGCTTCGTAGATCTGACCCCACATCCCGAAGTCTGCGAATGCCGGACGCCCGCCGAAGAGATACGGGCGCTTTGCGAGATGGGTCTCGAGGATCGCGAGCGTATCGCGGAAAGACTTTTCAATCCGCGGCGCATTCTCGGCGTTCGAGCCGACGAACCACACCCGATCGACCATCCGCTGCCGCACCTGCGCGGTCGCTGCGGCGAGCGTGCTGTCGTCCGCCGCCGGCATCATCGCGCTGGCGATGCGTCCCGCCGAGGCGATCTGATCCACCTCACGCGCCCAGCGGTAATGGAACATCCACTTGTTGCCCCATTCGTCGCCGAACTCTTCAAGTAGCGCAGACACGAAGGCCGCGACCGGGTCGGCGGGATGAATCGAGGGTTGCGGATATGACGGCTCGAGGCGCTCGATGATCGGCGTGGAGTCCTGGATGCCTTCGTTCTGCGGCGTGACCACCAGCGGGACCAGCGGGATCTTCGCGTACTTCTGGTATTCCGCCTGGCTGTCGGCGATTGCGCAAGATCCATCGATGCGGAATGCCCTTGTAGCGAAAGTACGTGCGAACCTTCACCGAATAGGGCGACATCTCGATTCCGAAAATGCGATAGACATCAGTCATGGTTCTGTCCTGAGCGAGCAGCGGGGTATATGCGCGCAGGCTCACACACCGGCAGGTATTCGGTCAATATGTTCGAATTGGAGCCGTGATTATCGCGCCTCAAACGTTGACCGGGCTCATGTCGCGGTAACGGGCGCCGGCGGCGAAGCCCTTCGGAGCAACCTCCTCGATCCGGGCCAGGTCGCTCTTCGACAGCCTGACCTCGACCGCCGCAACATTCTCTTCCAGGTAGGTCCGACGCTTGGTGCCCGGTATCGGCGCCAGGTCCTTGCCCTGCGCGAGCACCCAGGCCAGCGCGAGCTGGCTCGGCGTGACTCCCTTCTCGTGCGCGAGCTCCTTGATGCGATCGACGACCTTGAAATTCCTGGCCATGTTTTCTTCATCGAAGCGCGGCGAGAGGAGCCGGCGCATGTCGTTGGCCGGCACGTCGCGGACTGTTCCGGTCAGGAACCCGCGCCCCAGCGGGCTGAACGGAACGAACCCGATCCCGAGCTCGCGCAGCGTGGGAATCACTTCGTCCTCGTAGTCGCGGGTCCAGAGTGAGTATTCCGACTGGAGCGCGGTGATCGGATGCGTCGCGTGCGCCCGACGGATCGTCTTCGCGCCCGCCTCCGACAGACCCAAGTAGCGGACCTTGCCCTGACGCACAAGGTCGGCCATCGCTCCGACGGTTTCCTCGATCGGCACGGTCTTGTCCACGCGATGTTGGTAATAGAGGTCGATCTGGTCGACCCCGAGGCGCTTGAGCGATGCGTCGCAGGCGGAACGCACGTATTCCGGCCGGCCATTGATCGCTCGCTTGCCGTCGGGGAGGACCAGGTTGCCGAACTTGGTCGCGATTATCACCCGATTGCGGAACTTCTTCAGGCCTTTGCCGACCAGCTCTTCATTGTGGCCGAGACCGTAGACGTCGGCGGTATCGAAAAAAGTGATCCCCAGCTCGACCGCGCGCTCCAGGGTCGCGACGGATTCAACGTCGTCGCGCTGACCATAGAACTGCGACATCCCCATGCATCCCAGGCCCAATTCCGAGACTTCGAGTCCCTGGCTGCCAAGCTTTCGTTTTTCCATAATTCCTTGCCTCCGGTCAGACCGGATTAGCGATCGCCATCGCTTTCTGATACGCGGGGCGCTTCCCAATCCGCTCCATGTAGCTACGGACGTTCGCGTAGGGAGACACGTCGAGCTGCAGGAGAGAATGTAGCGGGAGGCCGGGCCCGCGCGGTTGATCAGGCCGCGCCACGAAGCCGGCCATCCCGAACGGAAACACCATCATGATGTCGGCCGCGGTGAAAGCCTCGCCGGCGAAATAGGGTCGATTCCCCAACTCGCTGTCCAGGAATTGCAGCAGACCTTCGGTTCGCTGCTTGACCATCGCGACCAGCGGCGAGGACGCATCCAGGCCCGACAGGCCCAGAAACATCTGGAGCAGGAGTTGACTCATCGCCGAGCCTTCCGCGAAGTGCATCCATTGCAGATAACGCGGGTAATCAGCGGAAGCGACCGGCACTGAAAGCTTGCCGCCGCCATGCCGCTGGATGATGTACTCGATAATCGCTCCCGACTCGATAAGAACCACGTCGCCATCGCGGATGATCGGCGCCTTACCCAAGGGATGAATCTCGCTCAGCGATGCGGGCGCGAGCATGCTCGGCTCGCGTTGGAATTTCTCCAGCTTGTAGGGCAGGTCCAATTCCTCCATCAGCCAGATGACGCGCTCGGAACGAGACGTGTTCAGGTGATAAATCGTGATCATCGCTGGCCTCTCCGGCGTTAAGGTGACTCGAAAATATCGGCGGCGGACGAGCTGTCAACATAGCACTCCGCGCCCACTGAACAAGGACAACGTATAATAGACGGCCGATGCAGAACGAGAATATCGGAAAGGTCTTTGACGAGATCGCGGACATGCTCGAAGTCAGCGAAGATGCCAACTTCTTCAGAATTCGGGCGTATCGCAACGCGGCGCGGGCGATCCGCGACTATCCGGCGCCAGTCTCAGAGCTGGACGCCAAGCGGCTGGGCGGCATCCCGGGAATCGGCGCAGACCTCGCCGGCAAGATCGAGACGCTGCTCAAAACCGGCGACCTGCCGATGCATCGCGAACTCCGGGCCAAGGTCCCGGCCGGCCTGATGGAACTGCTGCGCGTTTCCGGGCTGGGCCCGAAACGCGTCCGGCTGCTGAGCGCGGAGCTTAAGATCCGCGACGCGGCCGAGCTGAAGCGCGCGGCGGAGGCGGGAGCGCTGCGGACCGTGCGCGGCTTCGGCGAAAAGCTCGAGGCGCAGATCCTGAAATCGCTATCCCGCCGGGAAGCCGCAGGTGGCGCCGCGGGTGACAAACGGCTGCAATATGCGGAGGCCGCGCGAATCGCCGCGGAGCTGATGGCCTGGCTCTCCAAGCCTGCGGTGGCGGAGAAGATCGAAATCGCCGGGAGCTTCCGGCGCAAACGCGATACGGTCGGCGACCTCGACGTGCTGGCGCTCTCGGCACATCCCGAGCGCGTGGTCGAACGCTTCGTGAGCTTCGCGCGCGTGAAGAACACGCTCGGCCAGGGCGACACCAAGGCCAGCGTGGTGCTGGACGATGGACTACAGATCGATCTCCGGATCGTTCCGTCCGCGAGCTACGGCGCGGCGCTGGTTTACTTCACCGGCTCGAAAGCCCACTGCGTCCATCTGCGCCGAATCGCGCAGGGCCGCGGCCTGATGCTGAACGAATACGGGCTTTATCGCGACGACAAAATTGTCGCCGCCAAAACCGAGCCTGCCGTCTACCGCGCGCTGGGAATCGAATGGATCACGCCGGAGCTGCGAGAGGATCGCGGCGAGATCGAAGCGGCCGCCAGCGGCGAGCTGCCCGCGCTGTTGCAGCGCAGCGATCTGCGCGGCGATCTTCATACGCATTCGACCTACACCGACGGGCGCGCCTCGATCGAACAGATGGCCAAGGCGGCGCGCGCGGCCGGGCTCGAATACTTCGCCGTGACGGACCATTCGCAGCATCTCACGATGGTGCATGGGCTCGACCCGGTGCGCTTGCGCGAGCAGTGGCGCGAGATCGAACGGATCGCGGCGCGCCTGCGGGGTGTGAAGATGCTGCGCGGGATCGAAGTTGACATTCTTGAAGATGGCAGCCTCGATCTGCCCGACAACGTCCTGGCCGAGCTCGACTGGGTAGTGGCATCGGTGCATTTCAAGCTCGACCAGGACGAAAAGGAGATGTCGCGCCGGCTGATCAAAGCGATCCGCAACCCGCACGTGGACGTGATCGGCCATCCGAGCGGCCGGCTGATCGGCCGTCGCGAGCCCAGCAACTTCGACTTGGCCGAGGTGCTCAAGGTCGCCCGCGAGGAAGGATGCGCGCTGGAGGTGAACTCGCAGCCTGACCGCCTGGACCTGAACGATACCGCCTGTATGGCCGCCAGGCAGGCCGGCGTCAAGCTGGTGGTGTCGAGCGACTCGCATCACCCGCGCGACTTCGCCCTGCTCGAGTACGGGGTGAATCAGGCGCGCCGGGGTTGGCTGCAAGCCGGCGACGTTATGAACACGCGCCCGCTCAAGAGCCTTCGCCAGCGACGTTCAACGCACACCCTGTAGCGGGTGGCTTTACAGGTGTAACGTTAGGTGTTACATTCTGGCGGTGGTAAGGAGCTTCCGCCACAAGGGGCTGGAGGAGCTGTTCCGCACGGGTCGAAGCAGCAGGGTACAGGGCGGATCTCCAAAAGCGGGCGCTGCGGAGACTGGACGCGCTCGAACATGCCGCGACGCCGCGCGAGCTCAACATCCCCGGGTTCGATTTCCATGCCCTCAAGGGCAGGCTGCCGCGTTACAGCATCCACGTGAACGGTCCGTGGTGCATCACGTTCGAGTGGCACGATGGCGAGGTGTGGTACGTTGACCTGGTGCAGTATCACTGAGATTGAGAGTTGCGGATGAGGATATGGCTTGTTCCGCAGTGGCGCGTGAGTTGTACATGAAGCGACAGGCGTGAGGAGCTAACGATGATTGCAAAGCGGATCGCGAAGAACGGAGCGAAGCGAGCGCCGACTCATCCGGGAGCGATCCTGCGCCAAGACGTGCTTCCGGCGCTCGGGGTTTCGGTAAGCGAGGCGGCCCGTCAGCTCGGCGTAACCCGGCAGACGCTTCATCGGATTATGGCCGAGAAGGCATCGATCACGCCGGAGATGGCGGCGCGGCTGGGCCGGTTCTGCGGCAACGGCCCGGGACTTTGGCTGCGCATGCAGCAGGCATATGACCTCTGGCGCGCTGAGCGCGATCTGGGCGATGAACTGGAGCGGATTCCCGTTCACCGGACCTCCTCTGCGGCCTGATCGCGCGGGCTAATTGGCGGTCGGAGCGGTCGGGCCGCCGGATAGCGACTGGAGCTTGCGGATCGAGAAGTAGCCCAGGAACAGGGTCCGCCAGAACCATTGATTGCGATCCAGGCCGGCGCGCTGGGTCAGCGTGGTGCTGTAGATCGCCTCGCCGATATGCGCGGCGACCGTCAGATCGAAGATCCATCGGGCCAGGATTCCCAGCCACGATCCCGCGATCGGCGGCATCGTGGCGAGGAAGCCGACCCCCATGAAGAAAAAGCCCAGCGTCAACCAATCGCGTTCTGGAATTTCCACTTTGAAATCTCCTCCCGGCGCGGCGGGCTCGGTCGCCCGCTTGTAGTGACTCGGCGCTCTCTCCGTGCAAGATATGGAAAGGGACGCATCATGAGCAACGAGATCACGATGCCCAAGCTCTCCGACACGATGGAGGAGGGCAAGATCATTCGATGGCTCAAGCGGACCGGCGATCCGGTCCGGCGCGGCGAGCCGCTGGCCGAAGTCGAGACCGACAAGGCCGACATGGTGCTTGAAGCCTTCGATGACGGCGTGCTCGGCGAGATCAAGCTCAAGGAGGGCGAGAGCGCGCCGGTCGGAGCGGTGATCGCGCTCATGAGTGACGCCGCCGGAGCAAGCACGAGCGGTTCCGGTCCGAAGCCTGCGCCGCCGGCGCAAGTTTCCAGCGCACAACCCCGGCCCGAAGCAGCCGCTTCCGAGGGCGCAGCCGGATCCGCCGCTCCAGAGGGCGAAGGCGCCGCGACCGCCGAGCCCGAAGAGGGTCCGGAGTTCCATCCTGCAATGAGCGCGAGCCCGGGGGCCGCGCCGACCGCGATCGCGAAACCGCCGCGCTTGGTCGCCGTCAAAACTCAGCCTCAGGCGCAGGCCGCGGCGCACGACGGCCCCGGATGCGGTCCTCGCCGCTGGCCCGCCGCGCCGCCGAGGAGGCCGGTATCGACCTCGCGCAGGTGCGCGGCACCGGTCCCGAAGGACGCATCACCAAGCGCGACCTCGACAACTTTGTGCGTGAGCAGCAGTTGTTCCGCGTGCGCCGGCTGGTCTCGCCCGACAAGGGCGCGCCCGGCTCGCACGAAGAGCTGTCGCGGATGCGCAAGACCATCGCGAACCGGATGGCCGCGTCCAAGCGTGAGATTCCGCACTTCTATGTGACCGTCGAGATCGACATGGAGGAAGCGGTCAAACTCAAGAACTCGCTGGCGCAGGCCGAGCTGTTCGAGCAGGACATCACTTACAACGACATCATCGTGAAGGCGACCGCGCTCGCGCTGGTACGCTATCCGCGTATCAACGCCAGCTTCGAGAACGACGGCATTACGATTCGCCCGCAGATCAATATCGGCGTCGCGGTCGCAGTCGAAGACGGGCTGATCGTGCCGGTGATCCGCGAGTGCGAGCGGCTCACGCTGCCCGAAATCGCGCGCACCAGCCATCGCCTGGTCGGCAAGGCGGCGCGCGGCGGATTCACCGCCGACGAGCTTTCCGGCGCGACGTTTACGATCTCGAACATGGGGATGCTCGGCATCGAGCATTTCGCCGCGGTGATCAATGCCGCCGCAGGCGGCGATTCTCGCGGTCAGCGCGATCAAGGATCGGCCGGTGGTGCGCGAGGGCAAGCTCGCGGTCGGCAAAACCATGATGGTCACGCTGTCGTGCGACCATCGCATCATCGACGGCGTCGTGGCCGGGCGCTTCCTGCAGGAACTCAAGCGCTTCCTCGAAAATCCGGCCACGATGCTGGTCCAGCTCTGATCGGTCACCGCGGCTGTGGCCAATCCCAAATACGACCTGGTTGTGATCGGCGCCGGGACCGGCGGTTACGTCGCCGCGATCCGCGCCAGCCAACTCAAGATGCAGGTCGCGGTCATCGAGCGCGACCGGCCCGGCGGCGTGTGCCTCAATTGGGGATGTATCCCGTCCAAGGCGCTGCTCGATTCCGCCGAGACGATCGAATCGATTCGCGGTGCCGGCAAGGAGCATGGCATCGAGGTCGGCGAGGTGCGCGTCGATTTCAAGCGCGTGATTGCGCGCTCGCGCGCCGCCGCCGACAAGCTCGCGCGCGGCGTGCTCTACCTGCTCAAGAAAAACAGGATTGACTACATCGAGGCCAACGCGACGCTGGCCGGACCGCATACCGTCGCGCTCACCCAAGCCGAGGGCAAACCCGCGCCCGCCGCCCCGGCGCTCGAAGCCGAGCGGATTTTGATCGCGACCGGCTCGGGCGAGCGGTTACTTCCCGGGATGGTCCTGGGTAACGGCTTGATGACGAGCAAGGAGGCGCTGCTCCACGATCAGCTTCCCGAAAGCGTGATCGTGATCGGCGCCGGCGCGGTTGGACTCGAGTTCGGCTACTTCTACCGCGCGTTCGGCGCGAGCGTCACGATCGTCGAGCTGGAGAGCCAGATGCTGCCCGGCTTCGACGCCGAAATCGCCGAGGAGTTGCGCCGCGCGTTCATCAAGCGCGGTGCCACTGTGATGCTTGGTCACGGCTACAAGTCGATCACGCAGAGCGGCGGCAAGCTCGCCGTGACGGTCGAGGCCGGCGGGGCGGTCAAGACGATCGAGGCGCAGGTCGTGCTGGTCGCGGTGGGGCGCAAGCCGCTCAGCGGAGCGCTTGGGCTGGAAGAGACCGGCGTCACGGTCGAGCCCAACGGCTTTATCCGGATCGACGACTCGTTCCGCACCACTTGCCCGAGCGTGTACGCGATCGGCGACGTGATCCGCCCGCCACTGCTCGCGCATAAGGCCTCGGCCGAAGGAATCGCCGCGGTCGAGATCATGGCGGGCGTGCGCGAACCGGGCTTCGATCTCCTCGCGATCGCCGGCTGTATCTACTGCGAGCCCGAAGTCGCCACCGTGGGGCTGAGCGAAGCCGAGGCGCGCGCGCGCGGAATCGAAGTGAAAGTCGGCAAGATCCCGTTCCGCGCGATCGGCAAGGCGGTCGCGACCAGCCACGTCGAGGGCTTCGTCAAGATCGTCGCGGGCGCGCAATACGGTGAAGTCCTCGGCTGCCAGATCATCGGCCATCGCGCTACCGACCTGATCTCGGAGGTGGTGCTGGGCCGCGCGCTCGAAGCGACGATCGCCGAGTTCGGCAAGACCCCGCATCCCCATCCCACGCTCTCCGAGGCGATCATGGAAGCCGCGCTGGCCGCCGCCGGCGAGTCGATTAACTACTGAGTATTGGACGCCATAGTGGTGAGTAATGAATAGCACGCGCGGAACCCTTTGCGTCGCACGGCTCGGCCGAATCGAGTATGCCGCGGCGCTGGCGCTCCAGGAGATGATGGTTGCCGCGCGCCAGCTCGATCAAGTCGGTGACACGCTGCTGACGCTCGAACATCCGCACGTCTTCACGCTTGGACGCGGCGCCGACGAGCGTTACCTCAGGACTCCGCGCGATGACGTGCCCGTGTATCGCGTCTCGCGCGGCGGGCAGGTCACCTATCACGGCCCGGGCCAACTGGTCGCTTATCCGATTCTCAAGCTCGAAGGCCGCGACCGCGACGTTCATCGCTATCTGCGGATGATCGAAGACGTGATGGTCGCCGCGCTCGCGCGTGAAGGAATCGCCGCCGGGCGGCATGCCGGCCTCACGGGCGTGTGGGTCGCAGAGCGCAAGATCGGCTCGATCGGAGTTGGTATCCGCCGCTGGGTTACGCTGCACGGCTTCGCGCTCAACGTATGCCCGGACTTGCGCTTTTTCGATGCGATCGTGCCCTGCGGAATCGATGGTTGCGTCATGACTTCGATCGCCGCGCTCGGCCATCCTGAAATCCTGGTCGCCGAATTTGCCGAGCGTGCCGAAGAAAGCTTCGCGCGGATTTTTGGCTACGCGCGGATCGAGCCGATCGACGCCGCCGCGCTGGTAGCCCGGATTGATCACGGAACTCTCGGCTGCGAAGCTCCAAGTCAGGTGTAGCGATGGCCGAGCGAAGGCATCCGGACTGGATCAAGGTGCGGGCGCCGGGGTCGTCGGAATATCTGCGGACCAAGGCAATCCTGACCGAGCTGAGGCTGCACACAGTCTGCCAGGAAGCGCGCTGCCCGAATATCGGCGAATGCTTCGGGCATCACACCGCTACGATGATGCTGATGGGCGACGTGTGCACGCGCAACTGCCCCTACTGCGCGGTGGCGCACGGCAAGGCGCGCCCGCTGGATAGCGCCGAACCCGCCAGGGTTGCGGAGGCGGTTGCGAAGCTCGGGCTTCGGCACGTGGTGGTCACCTCGGTCGATCGCGACGACCTGAGCGACGGCGGCGCGGCGCATTTCGCTGCAACCGCGCGCGCGATCAAGGCGCTCGCGCCGGCCGCGCGGGTCGAAGTGCTGGTGCCCGACTTCAAGGGCTCGTACTCAAGCGTCGAGACCGTGGTCGAAGCGCCGATCGATGTCTACAACCATAACGTCGAGACCGTCCCGCGGCTCTACAAAATGGCGCGGCCGGGCGGCAACTATGAGCGTTCGCTGGACGTGCTTCGACACGCGAAGCGGATCGGTCGCCTGCGGCGCAACAAGCTGCTCACCAAGGCCGGAATTATGCTGGGACTGGGTGAGGAGACTCGCGGAGCTGATGGAGATCCTGGGCGATCTGCGCGCGGTCGAGTGCGACATCGTGACGCTCGGGCAATACTTGCAGCCGTCACTGGCGCATCTGCCGGTCGCGCGCTACGTGCGGCCCGAGGAGTTCGCAGAACTGAAGTTGTGCGCGGCCGCGATGGGCTTTCGGCACGTCGAATCGGGGCCGCTGGTGCGCAGCTCCTACCACGCGTGGGAGCACGTCGGGTAGCACCGGTTAAGCCCCCGCGAGGGCTCCGATCTCACGTCGTCAGGGCGTCTGCGATTTCGGAAGCAGCGAGTCGGTGTCGACGGTCTTTTGCGCGGCGGCGCGGCGTTGCACATAGCCGTCCTGCACCGCCCCGTAAACGTCGACTGAGAAACGATCAACGTCCTCGAACAGATCGGGGTTCAACGACCGGTAGTTGATGGCGTCAACTAAATCTTCGCCCGCGGTCGTGGGAGTTGTGATGTACCAAGGCAGCAAGTAGGTCATCGGATTCATCGCACCGTCGGCGACACGGCCGATCGCATCGCGGATCGTGGAGGGCCCGAAGAACGGCAGCATGAGATAGGGTCCCGGGGGCACGCTGTAGCGACCGAGCGTCAAGCCAAAGTCGTCGGGATTCTCCTTGAGGCCGAACCACTTGTCCGCGGGATCGAACAGCCCCGCCAGGCCCAGCGTAGTATTGATCCCGAAGCGCGCCACCTCGGTCCCGGCCTGCACCAGCCTGAATTGGAAGAGATTGTTGGCGAAGCGGGGGATCACGCTAACGTTGTCGATAAAGCGCCCGACGCTTCTGCGCGCGGGTTCGGGGACCACTTTCGCATAGCCCGTGGCGACCGGATGCAGAAAGTAATCGTCGAGCTTGCGGTTGAACCAGAACATTTTGGTGTTGAAGGGCGCGAGCGGATCGGTCTCGGTCATGGTCACGCCTTCATCGGGATTCGCTCCCTGGTCCGGTTGAGGCTGAGCGTGCAGAGCCGGCGAAATCAAGACGCCCGCGGCAAAAGCGAGCGTCATAAAAAGTCTTTTCACTATGGCCTCATAGCCTCTGCCTGGTCTGGATCGCCGGTGGTCTACTTCGCGAGGCTCGTGTCGAGCCCTTCCTGCTTGGCGCGCATGTCGCTCATCAGGGCGTCGAAACCCTGATTGTTGATCACCCGGTTGAACTGGTTGCGGTAGTTGGCAACGATGCTGATGTTCTCGACTGTGACATCGTAGATTTTCCAGTCGTCGCCCTCCAGCTTGAGCCGATAGTTCAGGCTGATCGGATCGGCGCTGGGCTGAATGATGTTGGTATTGACCTGAGCGTAGTCGGGGCCGTCGTTGGACGCTTTCACAAAATCGATCTGCTGACCGCTGTAGCTCTCCAACCGGCCGACGTAGGCAGCTTCGACGAACCGCGTGAACAGATCGACGAAGTCCTTGCGCTGCTGATCGGACAGATCTCTCCAGTGGACGCCGAGCGCCGAACGCCCCATCTCGGCGAAGTCGAACCGCTCGGCAGCATTATCCTTGAGCCGCTGGCGGCGATCGGTGGGGTTGGACTTGAGCGCCGGATCGCTCAGGATCGCCACAAACTTGCCGACCGTAGCCTTGATTATTGTCATCGGGTCCGGCGCCGCGGCGGCCGAACGCAGCGGTATCGCCAGAGCGGCTGCGACCAGCACCGCGCTCGCCAGAAGATGAAAACGACCGGCCGAAAGGCGCCTGGCGGCGGCCCTCCCCCGCTCGGACCCGTGAGACCATCTGGTACCGATCATATTCATGAACCTGCGTTGCTTAGAGCTGGCTACTTCTTGCCTTTGTCAGACGCGTCCTTGCTGTTTCCCAAGCCGCTGATCACTTGCCCGATTGCATCCTCGAGCACGAAGGCGGACTCGGTCTGCCTGAGCGTGCCGCCCTCGGTCAGGTCCTTATCGCCCGGCCCCGGAGCGATGGACACATACTTGTCGCCGATGAGGCCGCTGGTCTTGATCGCCGCGATCGCCTGGTCGTCGACTTTCACTCCGCTGTTCAGGCGCATCGCGACGCGGGCGCGGTCCTGATTGAGCACGAGGCTGATTACCTTGCCAATCTGGACCCCGGCGATCTCGACGCGGTCGCCGTTCCTGAGTCCGGAGATATTGTCGAAATTAGCGTAGATCGTGTAGCCGGGTGCCGGCAGCAGCTCGACTCTGCCCAAGCGCAGGGACAGCACGGCGAGCGCCGCGATTCCCAGCAGCGCGAAGAGGCCTACGATGAATTGGGTGGTTCGGCTTGCGTACATAAATCGTCAGGCTCTCTTTGCCATAGCGTCTTCCGGGTCAGAACCTGTCCTGCCCGCGAGGAAGTGTTCGAAAACCTCGTCGTTCGCGCCCGTCACCTGCTCGACGGTCCCGTAGAGCCTGATCTTTCCTTCGTGCATGAAGGCCAGCCGATCGGAGATTTCGAATACCTTCGGCACGTCATGGCTGACGAGCACCGCCGACACCCCGAACTTCTGTTGCGAGCGCCGGATCAGATCGTGAATCGCGCCGGTACGCGACGGGTCAAGACCGGTGGTCGGCTCGTCGAGTATCAGAATCTTCGGCCGCCGAATCAAGGCGCGGGCGAGCGCGACGCGCTTCTGCATCCCGCCGCTCATCTCCGAGGGATACTTGTTCTCCATCCCTTCCAAACTCACCGCGGTCAGCGTCTCGTGAACCGCCTTTTCGATCTGCGCCTCGTTCAGCCGGGTCTTTTCGATCAGCGGGAAGGCTACGTTTTCGAACACGGTCATAGAATCGAACAGGGCGTTGCCCTGAAACAGCATTCCGAACTTCTCGCGAACCGGATCCAGGACGCGCCCGCGCAGCCGGCTCACGTCAACACCGTCGATAACGATCCGGCCGGAATCCGGATGCATCAGCAGGTTCAGATGCCTGAGCGTAACCGTCTTGCCGCAGCCGCTCGGCCCTACGATCGTGGTGATCGCCCCGTGCGGACAGTCCAGGTTGACACCTTTGAGCACAGCCTGACGCCCGAAGCGCTTGTGGAGGTTCCGTACCTCGATCGCGTTGGGTTCTGAGCCGTCGCTCCCGGTCGGACTCATGGCGCCAAGCTGTTCCGTCATCGGAATTCTACAGAAGAATCGAGGTCAGGAAATAGTCTCCCAGAAGAATCAAAACGCTGGAAGCTACCACGGCTTCGGTCGTTGCGCGGCTGATCCCGGTCGCCATCCGTTCCGCATTGTACCCCTTGTAGCAGCATATCCAGGTTACGATGAGTCCGAACAGCAGCGCTTTCCAGAGTCCGGTCGAGATGTCGTGCCAGACCAGATTGTAGCCGATGCCATTGAAATAGCTCGAGCTCGGCGCACCCATCAGGCCCACGCCTACGGCGTAGCCCCCCATAATCCCGACCACGTCGAAGACCGACGTCAGGAGCGGAAAGCTCACCAGCCCGGCGACTATCCGGGGCGAGACCAGGTACTGCACCGGATTTATCGCCATCACGGTGAGCGCGTCGATCTGCTCCGTCGCCTGCATCGAGCCCAGTTCCGCCGCCATCGCGGAGCCCGCCCGCGCCGTGATCATCAGCGCCGCCAGCACGGGTCCCAGCTCGCGCACCAACACCAGCGCGACCACCGAGCCCAAAGAGCCCGCGGCACCGAAACGGGTCAGCGTGTTGGCTCCCTGGAGCCCAAGCACCGCCCCGATTGACGCGGCGATCAGTACGATTAGAAACATCGAATCGGCGCCGATTTCGCGGATCTGTCGGATCGCGAGGCCGAACTTATACGGCGGCGCGAAAATGTAGAAGATCGCGACCCCGAGAAACGTAACGATATCGCCGAGCGACTCGATGGTCGTGATAATCGCCGCGCCCAGGCTTTCTATCCGCTCCGCCACTGTCCGGTCCACCTGTTTGATCGCCTGCCGCGGTCAACCGTGCGAGATGCCGATACGCGCGAGATGGCTGAAGGTGTGCGTCGCGCTGGGCGTACGCATGAACTCGATCAAATCGCTGATCACGTCGAGATCGATCGCCGCTCGCACCATCCGCACCACTTTGCACTCCACGCCGAGCCTGCTGCAATCGTCGAGATGATGGGCGAGGCTCAGGCGCCCGAAGCGGGTCGGCACAATCTGCGCGGGCGCGCGCACGATGATATTGGTGCCGGTCAGCTCGTGCGAGGGCACCAGCACCACACCCGGCCGTGCCGGCAGCTCCGCGAAGGCGGCGGCGATATCCTCGGCGGCGACCAGCGGAATATCGGACAGTATGGTGGTGACCTCGCTCGCGCCTTCAGCGACCAGCGCCGTGGTCGCCAGGCGCACCGCGGCGTTGAGCCCGCGCGGAAATTCCTCGTCGATCGTAATCGCACCCGCACCGCGTGCCAACTCGAGCAGCGTGCGATCGGAAGTCACCACCGCGACGTGATCGGCAGCCCGCACGCCCAGCGCGGCGCCCAGCACGTCACGAAACATCGCCTCGGCCAGCGCACGGCGCTCGGCCGGCGAGATCGCGGGCGCGAGCCGGGTCTTGGCGAGCGCCAATTCCTTGGCGGCTATCAAAACGACGCGCACGGCGCCTTTATATCCCACCACTAGATGCGGGCCAACCGCGATTGCCCGGCCCGGCCTGGCCCTCACCGGCGCACTACGACCGGGCCGGGCGCGCTTTCGCCAACCGATTTACCTTGAATCCTGAAGTAAAGCGAATTATTCTTTACCTCGATGAAGAGCACGATCTCCTCCAAAGGGCAGATCACCGTGCCGGCCGAAATTCGAGACCGGCTGGGACTTCTGCCCGGGACGGTGGTGGTCTTCGAGTTGCGCAACGGCGGGGCATTTCTTCGCAAGGGAACGGTCGGAGGAGTTCACCCGATTGATCGGCTTTACGGCACGCTGAAGCTTGCGAAGAGCACCGACGAATTGCTGGACGAGATGCGGGGGCCGCGGCCGAAGCGCCGATGAAGACCGCGATCGATTCGTCGGTCCTGATTGACGTGGTGGGGCGCGATCCCCGTTTCGGGGAAAAATCGCTGGCGGCCCTGCGGGCGGCTTACGACGCTGGCGCTCTCGTCGCCTGCGAGGTGGTATGGGCCGAGGTCCGCGCTCACTATCCCTCCGACGATGAACTGACCAAGGCACTGGCCGAGGCGGGAATTAGTTTCGAGCCGCTTTCGTTGCAGGCGGCGCTGTTGGCCGGCAAGCTCTGGCGCCAGGCGCGCAAAGATCGCATCCACGGTAAGCGCGTGGTGGCGGACTTTCTGATTGGCGCGCACGCGATGCTTCACAGCGACGCGTTGCTAACGCGCGATCGCGGCTTCTACCGAAGCTACTTTTCAGGGCTGAAGCTCATCGATCCGAGCTGACCGCGCGCGAAGCCCGACCGGATCGATTTGCGGCCCGTTCAGGTGGATGACGCGGCCGTCGTCCGGCTCGCGCTCGCGCAACCAGCGCGCGACAATCGTCATCGCCTGCAGCTCGTCGCGCTTAACGGGCAGCGCACGATAGCGCTCGTAGTTCTGCGCCACGAACGCCACGACCTCCGCGCTCGCATCTGCGGAGTCGAGTTCGCGCGACAGCGCGAGCCGGCCGCTGAGCACCACATAAGCCGCGCGCCCATGCGGCGCCGCTTCCGAACCCGTCACGATCACGAGGTTGTTCTCCGTCACGATTCGGCTGAGCCGGTCGGCGCGCGCCGCGAGCGTGGCGAGCGCTTCGAGATCGCGCTGGGCGCGCGCGGCCGTTTCGAAGTGCATCGCCGCAGAAGCCTGATCGCGCCCGCGGGCCAGTTCGCCCATGATCAGGCCGCAGCGTCCGCGCAGGAACTCGACCGCGCGGCGCACGCGCGCGCCGTACGCGTCTTCATCCACGGTCGCGTTGCACGGCTGCGCGCAATGGCCCATCTGGCCATAGATGCAGGGTGAGAAATCCAGGTCGGGCTCGAGGCGTCCCGCACAGGTGCGCAGGCCCAGCTTGCGCGCGAGCGTGCGGACCGCGTGGTCGAGAGCCTGCCGGCCGATAAACGGCCCGAGCTGCATCACGCCGCGGCGCGCGCTCAGCCGGCTCGCGACCATCAGGCGCGGAAACGCGTCCATCAGGTCCAGGCGGATAAAGTAGGCGGGCGCCGTGCTCTTGAGCATCCGGTTGTACGGCGGCTTGAGCTCCCGAATCAGTCGCGCTTCGAGGATCGCCGCTTCCAGCGCCGAGCGCGTGACGCGGGTCTCGACCGACCAGACGTGGCCGACCAGCTCGATGGTCTTGGCCTTGAGGCCCATGCCGCCGTTGAAATAGGACGCGACCCGATCCCGCAGCCGCTTCGCCTTACCTACATAAAGTAGATCGCCGCGCGCGTTGCGCATCAGGTAGACGCCCGGCGCCTGCACGATCGCGGCGATCGCCTCGGGCGGGACGTGGCGCTCGATGCGCCGGCCGGCGGCGCCGCGATGCTGGTAGTCGAGCAAAAGGTCGAGCCGGTTGATTCCCGCCTGCCGCGCGCTGTCGAGCAGGATCGAGAGCAGCTCGGCCGCCATCCGCGCGTCGCCGAGCCCGCGATGGCGCCCTTCGGTCGAAAGTCCGAAATGCTCGGCGAGCGCGTCGAGCCGGCGGCGCTTGACCGACGGCAGGAAGCGGCGCGCGAGCCGGATCGTGCACAGCACCGGATTGGTCAGCCCGATCCCGAAGACGCGGCGGAACTCGAAATCCAGAAAGCCGAAATCGAACTGCGCGTTATGCGCGACCATCACGGCGTCGCCCAGAAAATCGCGAAACGCAGGCAGCACCGCTTCGATCGGCGGCGCAGTCGCAACCATCTCGTTGGTGATCGAGGTGAGCTCGCTCACGAAGCGCGGGATCCTCATCCGCGGCCGCACGAGGGTCTGGAAAGACCCGGTAACTTTCGGCCCCTCCATGCGATACGCGCCGATCTCGGTGATCGCGCCGGGCGTGGCGCGCCCGCCGGTGGTTTCGAGATCGACCACCACGTAGCGCGCCTGATCGAGCGGAATTTTCAGCGCGTCGTGCTTGCGGACCGACCAGCAGCCGTTGTCGGGATCGAAAGCGAAATTCGGATCGCCGCCGAGTAGTTGACGGATGATGCGCGGCGCCAGTTCGGGATCGGAGCCCGCGCCGCTGAAGAGCAGTCCCGCGAGTTCCGACGCGAGCGCGCCGCTCGGCCGTGCTTCCAGAAACGCGAACAGCTTTTCCCGGACCGACGCGCCCGACCCGCCGATGAAATCGCCCTGACTTTCCGCTGCCGCTCCCACCGCAACCACCTTCGTCTTCGCTTCGCTTTAGCAGACCGCAGGCCTGAAACCAACGAGGGCGGGTGAGCGCGGCTGGCTCTCGATGCCCGTGCGGTCTAAGATCGAATCACAGGTGACGAACATGGAACGAGTTGAACTCACGCGCGACGTTGAGGGCGTTCAGATTCCCGCTGGCACCAGGGCGACGCTGGAAAAAGGCTGCGAGGTGTTTATCACGCAATCACTGGGCGGTACGTATACCGTGCAGGTTCCCGCGCTGGGCGGGCTCTACCGAATCGCCGGCAAGGACGCTGACTCGCTGGGCAAGACGCCGGCCGCAGCCGCGGCTGCCGGGCCCGCAGAGAAGGGCGACCTCGAAGCGATGGTCTGGGAGCAGCTTCGCACCTGCTACGACCCGGAAATTCCGGTCAATATCGTCGAGCTGGGGTTGGTCTACGGGATGGAAGTCTCGCCCGCGCCCGACGGCTCACGCAAGATCGACGTCAAGATGACGCTTACCGCGCAGGGCTGCGGGATGGGTGCGTCAATCGCGCTCGATGCGCGCCAGAAGCTGCTTGCGCTGCCCGGCGTCTCCGAGGCCAATGTCGATTTGGTGTGGGAGCCGGCCTGGAACCCGCAGATGATCTCGCCCGAAGGAAAGGCCCGACTGGGATTGGACTGAACTTCCCGGGCGCGTCCCGCACGCGAAATGGATCAGCGCGACACGGCCTACTACGATCACACGCTGCGCACGCTTGAAGACCCCTACGTCGCGGCCGACGAGCGTGGCGATGTCGCGGGCGGCTCCGGCTCAGGCGGCGGACTGGATCGATGGGAGCGCAAGCGGCGCGTAATCGCCACGGCGTTCGATCACGACGGCGTCTGGCTGGATATCGGATGCGCCAACGGGCTGCTGATGGAAACGATGTGGACGTGGACCGCTGCAAAAGGCGTGCGAATCGAGCCTCACGGCCTCGAACTCTCGGAACGAATTGCAGCACGCGCGCGTCTGCGCCTGCCGCATTGGGCGGCCCGGATCTGGACGGGCAACGTGATGACGTGGACGCCGCCGCGGCGCTTCGACTACGTGACGCTGCTGCCCGAATTCGTGCCCGAGGACCGGCTAATCGCGATGCTCACCCGCGTGCGCGATCTTTTTCTCGAACCCGGCGGACGGCTGGTAGTGAGTTGCTATCGTCCCGGCGATCAGGCTCCGGTCGCGCCGGACGCGAGCACCCTGATGCGCGAATCGGGTTTCGCTCCCAGTGGCAGCGCGGAAGTGCGCTACGAAAACGGCGCGCTGTGGACCAGCGTTGCGTGGTCCGACGTAACTTTCCGGCCTTTCGGGAGTTGAGGATAAAGAGGTAAGGGAAGATGCCCTTCATCGACACGCGCGAGCTGAAAGTCGTGGAGCGGCTCCCCGGTTGGAAAGGCCGTTACTTCGACAGCGAGAATATGACCTTCGGGCACTATTCCTTTGCCGCCGGCTCGTCGATCCATGAACACGACCATCCGAATGAGGAAGTGTGGCACGTGATCGAGGGGCAGCTCGAAGTAACGATTGACGGAAAAAGGCAGGTAGCCGGGCCCGGTTTTGTCGCGCTCGTGCCGCCGAATACGCTGCACTCCGTGCGTGCAATCAGCGATGGCCGGGCGATCGTCGTGGACTATCCGTTGCGGGACATGAGCGGCGGCAAATCGGCAGGATAATCACCGGCGAGACGCCGGCGCTACTGCGTCCGGAAGTAGGACCGGCGTCCCGCCGGTCATCCGATTTCACTCCAGCACCGCCGACTACCGCCATGACGCGCGTTGACAGGATCGGACCGGTCCGATAATTAAAGAGATTCTGGTTTGAAGATGTTTGCAATCGTCAGAACCGGCGGAAAACAGTATCGCGTCGCGGTCGGCGACCAGCTCGCCGTCGAGCGTCTCGAAGGCGACGTCGGCGCGGAGGTCTCGCTGGCCGAGGTGCTGGCGATCGGCGGCAACGGTACCGCGCACGTCGGCACCCCCACGGTGGCGGGCGCTGCGGTCCGCGCCAAGATCCTGCAACAGCCGCGCGGCACCAAGGTGATCGTGTTCAAGAAAAAGCGGCGCAAGAACTACCGCCGCAAGCGGGGCCATCGCCAGGAACTGACGCTGCTGAAGATCGAGGAAATCCAGGCGGGGAGCTGATCCTCGCCCGCGAAGAAGAGCTTCTCTCACTACCGAGAGCAGCAACCGGGAGAACAGCCGTGGCGCATAAGAAAGGACAAGGTTCGACGCGCAACGGACGCGACAGTCCGGGGCAGCGTCGTGGAATCAAGATTTACTCCGGGCAGCCGGTGCGGGCCGGCAATATTCTGGTGCGCCAGTGCGGCACGCGGGTCCATCCGGGGCGCAACGTCGGGATGGGCCGCGACTTCACGATCTACGCCCGGATCGATGGCGTCACGAACTACCAGACCCGCAACGAGAAGAAATTCGTGAGCGTCGAGCCGCGGCCGCAGCCCACGGACGCCCCAGCGCCGGCGTAGCTTGCGGTTCGAAGTGGAAGTATAAAGGCCCCACGGGAAACCGTGGGGCCTTTTTCGTTTCGGCCAATTCATTTCCGGATAGCGGAGGAAGAATCATGCGTCTCGGATTAAACGCCGGATACTCCGGCGGCCAAATGTTACTCAACCTCGAACCGATTCTCGAGGCCGACCGGCTCGGCTTTCATTCGGTGTGGACCGCCGAAGCCTACGGCTCCGACGCGATCACGCCGCTGGCCTGGATCGGCGCGAAGACCAGCAAGATTCATCTCGGCACCGCGATCATGCAGATGCCCGCGCGCACGCCCGCGATGACCGCGATGACGGCGATGACCCTCGATGCGCTCTCGGGCGGCCGCTTCCTGCTTGGGATCGGCCCGTCGGGTCCGCAGGTGGTCGAGGGCTGGCACGGTGTGTCCTACGGCAAGCCGCTCCAGCGCACACGCGAGTATATCGAGATCGTGCGCAAGATTTTGGCGCGTGAGGCGCCGGTCGAGCACCAGGGCACCGAGTATCAGATCCCATACACCGGCCCCGGTGCGACCGGGCTCGGCAAGCCGCTGCGGAGTATCCTGCACGGCCGCGCCGAAATGCCGATCTACACGGCGTCGATCAGTCCCAAGGGAATCGCGCTCAGCGCCGAGATCGCCGACGGATTGATCCCGGTTTGGATGAGCCCCGAACGTTACGATCTCTATCGGCCCCATCTGGAGAAGGGCTTCGCGAAGGCGGGCGGCAACAAGGCCGCCAAGTTCGACTTCGCGCCGTTCGTTACCTGTATCGTGGGCAGCGACGTGGAGAAGTGCCGGATGCCGGTGAAGGGCATGCTCGCGCTCTATATCGGCGGGATGGGCGCGCGCGGCAAGAATTTCTACAACGACTACGCCAAGCGCCTCGGCTATGAGGACGCTGCGGTCAAGATCCAGGACCTCTACCTGGCGGGCAAAAAGCCCGAGGCGATGGCGCTGGTGCCGGACAAGCTCGTCGACCAAGTCGCGTTGGTGGGACCGCGCGAGCGAATCGCCGAGCGCCTGCAGGCGTGGAAGGCCTCGCCGGTGCAAACCCTGATTATCGGTGCCGGCCAGATCGAGGCGGTCCGCCTGCTCGCGGAGCTCTGCCTGTAGGACACCGCGCGGCGGCAGATGACCCGCGGGACGCCGGTCCTACTTCAAACGAGGTCAGGTCTAGATCGAAGTAGGGCCGGCGTCCCGCCGGCCCGACGCGAACTTGCCGGACGCGCTATAATCACACCTGCGCGATGCGGTTCATCGACGAAGCCCGGGTCTTCGTGCGCGCCGGCAAAGGTGGCGACGGCGCGATCGCGTTCCTGCGCGAAAAGTACCGGCCTTTCGGCGGACCAGCCGGCGGCGACGGCGGCCGCGGCGGCGACGTGATCTTCGAAGTCGACGAAGGCCACTCCACGCTGCTCGATTTCAAGTACCAGCCGCGGCTGATCGCCCGCGACGGCGAACCCGGCCGCGGCAAAGATCAGTACGGCCACGCCGGCAACGACGTGGTGGTCCGGGTGCCGCCGGGCACGATGGTCTTCGACGAAGATGCCGACGGCGCGATGCTCGCCGACCTCGTGATGCCCTTGCAGCGCGCGGTGATCGCGCACGGCGGCGAGGGCGGCCGCGGCAATATGCACTTTGCCACCTCGACCCGCCGCGCGCCCCGCATCGCGACTCCCGGCGGCGCCGGCGAGCAGCGCTGGGTCCGGCTCGAATTGCGGCTGGTCGCCGAGGCCGGACTGGTCGGACTGCCCAACGCCGGCAAGTCGACGCTGCTCGCGGCGCTGAGCGCAGCGCATCCGAAAATCGCGTCCTACCCGTTCACCACGCTGACGCCAAACCTCGGGCGGGTGTTCGTGTCGGACGACGAGAGTTTCAACGTCGCCGATATTCCCGGGCTGATCGAAGGCGCGCATCTCGGCCACGGACTCGGCGTCCGCTTCCTGCGCCACATCTCGCGCACGCGGATCCTGGTCTTACGTGCTCGATCTGACCAGCGATCCGCCCCGCGATTTCGAGACCTTGCGCCGCGAGATTGCCGCGTTCGATCCCGCGATGGCCGCCCGGCCCGCGCTGATCGCGCTGAACAAGCTCGACTTGGTTGCCCCCGATGAAGCCGAAGCGACTGCGCGCGCGATACGCGCCGTTACGCGGCTCGACGTGTTCACGATTTCCGCCCAGCTGCGCGAGGGTCTGGCGCCGTTGGTGGCCGCGATTGCCGCGCGCATCAAGGGCGCCGATCAGCAAGTCGAATCCGGCACGTAGCATGTCGCAGCTGATTTACAAGGCCGACGTAATCGCCCGGGCGCGCCGGCTGGTCGTCAAGGTCGGCAGCGCCGTGCTGTCGGACGCCGAGGGGCTGCGCGCCGACGTGATCGAAGGACTCGCGCGCGAGGTCGATACGATCGCCGCGGTGGGCGCGAGGTGGTGCTGGTCACGTCGGGCGCGGTCGCGGCCGGACGCGCGCTGCTGGCGCTGCAAAGCGCGGTTCATCGATCGCCGCGCGCCAGGCCGAGGCCGCCGCCGGGCAGATCGAGCTGATGACGCCTGGGCCAAAGCTTTCGCCGCGCACGGCCGTATCGTCGCGCAGCTTCTGCTCACCCATCAGGATCTCGCCGAGCGCAAGCGCCGGCTCAATGCGCGCGGAGACGATCGCGACGCTGCTCGCGGCCGGCGTGATTCCGATCGTCAACGAGAACGACACCGTCGCGGTCGAGGAAATCCGGCTCGGCGACAACGACATGCTTTCCTCACTGGTGGCGAGCCTGGCCCAGGCCGATCTGCTCGTAATCCTGAGCGACGTGGCGGGCGTGCTCACCGGCGATCCGCGCAAGCGCCCCGACGCACGCCTGATTCCGCTGATTGCGGATCCCGAGGCCGAGATGCGCGGGCTGGTGGCCGAGAGCGCAGGACCGCTGGGCAGCGGCGGGATGGCGACCAAGCTCAAGGCGGCGCGGCAGGCGGCGCGGGCGGGAATTCCGGTGGTGATCGCGGCCGGCCGCGACCCGGAGATCCTGAGCGCGGTGCTCGATCCGGCGCGCGAATGCGGCACGCTGATTGTGCCGGGTCGCGCGCGGCTTAAGAGCCGCAAGCACTGGATCGCATTCGCGCTGCGTCCGGCGGGCGCCCTTGAGCTCGATCGCGGCGCGGCGGAGGCGCTGCGCGCCAAGGGCACAAAGCCTGCTCGCTTCGGGAATCCGCGACGTGCGCGGCGACTTCGCCGGCGGCGATTGCGTGAGCCTGCTCGACCAGGACGGCGCCGAATTTGGCCGTGGTTTGGTAAATTATCCGGCCGCCGATGTGCTAAAAGTGAGGGGTCGGCGCTCGCACGAGATTTCCGAACTGCTCGGCTACAAGGTCGCCGACGAGATTATGCATCGCGACAACTTCGTGCTGATGGAAGACTTGAGGGACCCGGGCTGAAGACTTCCGATGGGACTCGAAGCGCAAATTCTCGCCGCGCTCAGCGACGTGCGCACCGGCGCGGGCGCGCTCGCGCCGTGCTCGACCGAGAGCAAGAACCGCGCGCTCGAGGAGCTGGCCAAAACGCTTCGCAAGTCGCGCGCCGAGATCCTCGCCGCGAACCGCGCCGATCTCGATCGCGCGCGCGCAGCCGGAATGAAGGGGGCGCTACTCGATCGGCTCACGCTCACCGACGATCGGATCGAGGCGATGGCGCACGGGGTCGAGGAGGTCGCGAAGCTTCCCGATCCGGTGGGCGAAGTGATCGCGCGCTGGCGGCGCCCCAACGGCCTCGAGATTACGCAGGTGCGGGTGCCGATCGGCGTCATCGCAATCATCTACGAGTCGCGGCCCAACGTCACCGTCGACGCCGCCGTGCTGCTGCTCAAGTCCGGTAACGCCGTGGTGCTGCGCGGCGGCAAGGAGGCGCTCGCGACCAACGGATTCCTGGCGCGGCTGATCGCGGACACGCTCGCGCGCTCGGGATTGCCCGCCAACGCGGTGATGTTCGTCGACCATCCCGACCGCGAAGTGATCGCCATTCTCAAGCGCCATCCCGAAGCCGTCGATCTGATCATCCCGCGCGGCGGCAAGGCGCTGAAGGAGGCGCTCGCCGATTCGGCGGTGCCGTTGATGCCGCATTTCGACGGTATCTGCCACACTTACGTCGATCGCGCCGCCGACCTCGCGATGGCGGAGGAGATTTGCTTCAACGCCAAGTGCAGCCGCCCGTCGGTGTGCAATGCGATGGAGAATCTGCTCGTCCATGCCGCGGTGGCGGAAAAGTTCCTGCCGCGAATCGCCGCGCGGCTCGTGAAGGCAGGTGTCGAGATTCGCGGATGTCCGCGCACGCGCGCGATCGTTCCGGGCGCGAGCGCCGCGAGCGAGGACGATTGGGACGCCGAGTATCTCGATCTGATCCTCTCGATCAAAGTCGTCGATTCGCTCGACGAGGCGATCGCGTTCATCGCGCGCCACGGATCGGAGCTGGCCGATGCGATCGTCACCGGCGATCGCGAAGCGGCGGCGCGCTTCGAGCGCGAAGTCGATTCCGCCACCGTTTACGTCAACGCCTCGACCCGTTTCACCGACGGCTTCGAGTTTGGGTTCGGCGCCGAAACCGGTATCTCGACCAATCGCCTCCACGCGCGCGGCCCGATGGGCCTGCGCGAGCTGACCACCTACAAGTATTTGATTCGCGGCACCGGCCAGGTGCGGGCGTAGCGATGCGCGTAGGGCTGTTCGGCGGCAGTTTCAACCCGATCCATTTCGGCCATCTGCGCGCCGCCGAAGAGGTTCGCGAGGCGCTGGGGCTCGACCTGGTCTACTTCGTGCCGGCCGCTTCGCCGCCGCATAAGGCGCAGGGCGATCTCGTGCCCGCCGAGCATCGGCTCGAGATGGCCCGGCTGGCGACCAAGGGCAATCGGCATTTCATGGTGTCGGAAGTCGAGGTGCGGCGCATCGGCCGCTCCTACACGGTCGACACGATCCGCTACTTCCTTTCGACCTTGCGCGCGCCCTCGACGCCGCTCCTGATGATGGGTTCGGATCAGTTTGCGGAGCTCGAAACCTGGAAGGACTGCGACGAGCTGACGGCTTTGTGCAGTATCGCGGTGCACACGCGCTTGGCCGAGGGCGAGCCGGGACCGCCCCGCGTTTCCCTTGCCGCGCTGAAACGGTTTGGCTACATTAATCAGGACGATCACTACGTGCATCCGAGTGGCCAAACTCTTTCCTTCGTCGAAACGACTATCTTCCCGATCTCCGCGACTATCATCCGGAACAAGCTGCAGAAGGGGCGTTCGATACGCTACCTGCTGCCGAGCGACGTCGCGGACTATATCGAACGGCATCAGCTCTACTGAGAGCTAATCCGGTCTACTCGGTGATTTGTCGCACGAATCCAACCGCCCCGTCTCCGACCCGGTTCCCGGAAATCGCTGAGACTGCCTTACTTCATTGTCCAGGGAGTAATTCGTGACTGCGCTGAAAAAGGCGATGGCCGCGGTCGAAGCGGCGCTCGAAAAGAAGGCGTACGATCTGATCGTCCTGCAGGCCGCGCATCTCGGCTCGATCGCGGACTACTTTCTGATCGCGACCGGACGCTCCGACGTGCAGGTGCAGGCGATCGCGCGCGGAATCGAGGAGCGGATGGGCCGCGAGGCGAGCCGTGCGCTCTCGATCGAAGGCTTCACTCACGGCCACTGGATCGTGCTCGACTTCGACGACGTCGTGGCGCATATCTTCTTCGAGCCGGTGCGCGATTTCTATCGCCTCGAGACCAACTGGACCGACGCTCGCGAAGTCAAGCTGCCCGAACCGCTGCGCGCCCAGGCCGACGAACTCAAGCTCCACGCCACCGGCTGACGCCGGTGGTCAGAGGGCGGAAGCGACGCGCATCCCGGAGTTGCAGACGTAGATCGCGGCAGGTGCGCCGAGGATTGTCACGTTGAACACCCGCGCGACCTTGAGCCGATCGCGTGCGATCAGCTCGCGCATCAGGTGCGTCTCCGCGGTCAGCAGCACCATCATCCCGCCGGGGCGCAGCACGCGTGCGAACTCCGCCAGCAGGCGCGGATAGAGCCGGAAATTTCCGGCGTGCGAGCCCGACCTGATGCCCCACGGCAGATTGGTGATGATCTTCGTCACGCTCGCGTCGCGCAGCGGCAGTGCCGCGGCATCCCACGGAAACAGCCCGATCGGTTTGTAGCGCGGTCCGATGTTGACGCGCGCGGCGTCCAGCGCGTCGGACTCGAAATCGCCGCCCAGGAGCAGGCGATAACGCCCAAGCTGCGCGCGCTCGATAAGCACCGTGCCGACGCCGCATAGCGGATCCACCACGATGTCGTCGTCGCGCGGCTCAGCGAGCCAGCCCATCGCGGCCGCGACCGTCGGACGGAGTGAGGCCACCCGATGCACCGCCTTGTACTCGCGATGGCGCATCCGCTCGTCGCTCAGCCGGATCGCAAGGAAAAACTCGTCGTCGAGCATCGTGGCCCAGAACTCGACCTCGGCCTCACCCTCGGCCAGATGCCAGCGCCGGTCGCCGCGCTCGGTAATTCCGCGCTCGACCGCGCGCTGAAAGTCGATTCGACGAAATTCGTGATCGCCGGCGAGCCGCGCGACCACGCGAAAACTCAAGCGGCGGCCCGGTGCGGCTGCCGGGCAGGAGCCGGACGCGCGTGTCGAGGGCGGCGTCGACGTGTTGCGCCTCGCACGCGGCGATGCAGACTCTATCCAGTTCCGCGCGCTCGAGGCCGAGCCCGCGCCGGTATGCGACGATCGCGAACAGATCCTCGGCCGTGCGGAGCTTGCGCAGCGCGTCCGGACGGGGGGCGGAGAAAAACAGCATCCCGGCGCGGCCCGGAGCGATGCGCCGGCCGGCCTCATGCGCGGCGGGAATCCGCGCCGCAATTTCCTCGGCCGCAACCGCCTCGAGGCCCGGCTGGGTATGCGCCGCGTAGAGTCCCGGGCCGAACCGCAGCGGCGCGAGTTGCGATCGCGACGCGGATACGGCCGCATCCGATCGCGGCGACCGGCGCGGGCGCGGAGCTGACCGCCGTGGTTTGTTCAGCCTGATCCTACTTGGACCGCGCGAGGTACTCGTGGGTCTCGGTACTGATCGTCACGATATCGCCCTCGGAGACGAAGTGCGGCACCTGGACCACGAGCCCGGTTTCCATCGTGGCGGGCTTGAGCGTGTTGGTCACCGCCGCGTTCCTCATGCCGGGGTCGGTGCGCATGACCTTCAGATCGATCGTCTTGGGCAGCGCGACGTTCAGCGCCGTGGTCTCATGGAACTCGACCTGGACCTTGAGGTTGGGCGTCAGAAACCCAGCAACGTCCTCGATCAATTCCTTCGGCAGCGTGATCTGATCGTAGGTCTCGGTGTTCATGAAGTGAAAGTCGTCGCCTTCTTTGTAGAGGAACTCCATCTCGACCTGGCTCAGGATCACGCGTTCGACGCGATCTTCCGAGCGGAAGCGGTTTTCAGTCTGCGAGCCGGTCTTGATATTGCGCAGCTTGGTCTGCACCATCCCGCGCCAGTTGCCCGGCGTGATATGCGTGATCATCATTACGCGCCACAGGTCCTTGTTGTACTCGAGCACCATCCCGGGCGCAGTTGGGTCGCTTGAATCAGCATCCTTCAGTACGTACCTGTCCGTGGGAATTTAGCCATCAAGTTATGTAGGGAGCGCGGCCGGAGCAAGTCTAAAATCGGAGCGAGCCTGAAAATCGAGGCCGGGCTAGTGCAGTAACCTTGACCACCAGGGCGGGTTGCTCGACGCTGGCGGCGGAACGGCGCCCGGCGGATAAGCATACGGATTCCCGTATGGGGGTGCGTAAGGATTTACTGCCGAGCCGTAGGGGCTTACACCCGGAGCGTACGGATTAACGGCCGGGGCGTAGGGATTCATCCCATAGCGATTGATCGCGTAGGGGTTGACGCCGGCGACCATCACCGGCTGCTCGATGAATTGTCCGCTGCTGTCGAACAGGCGGATCGAGGCCGGCCCCGACGATCGGATTCACCTGCGCGGTGAAATTCACCTGGCGAAACGAGCCGGCCGAGAGCGCGCTCAGCAGACCGGGCGCGACCGAGAGCGGCTGCACCTGGACGCCGTTCTGATAAATCCCGGCCGCCGACATGTTCTTGCCCGACAGCACGCCCCCGATCAGCGTCAGGTTCGGCGGCCTGTTGCGTCATCGAGGTGATCTGCACGGCAAGCTGATTAGGGTTGGGATTGGCATTCACCATGATCGGCGGCATGCCGGCGGGCATATCGTTCGGGAATTCGGGCGTTGCCGCAGCCAGAACGATCGGCGCCTCGAGGTATTCGTTGCCCGAGTTGTAAACCCGCAAAGTCGCCTTATGCCCGGTCATCCGAAAGTCCTCGTCGAAGGGCTGGGCGGTAAAGGCGTTGTCCGAATCGAGGTCGATCGACTGGGAGAGCGCACCGTCAACATAGATTCCGGCGTGATTCATTCCGCTGCCGTTGATCTGACCGATCACGTCATAGGTGCGGGTCTCGGGGTCATCCAGCGTGGCGCTGACGATATTGACCTGGAAATCGCCGAGCCGGTTATGCGGCCCGCGGCCGGCGACATGGCGCTGCGACGGCGACGATGGCGGAACTTCCGCCGGAACTTCGGCAACATTATGCCCCGACGAATCAGTTTCGACGGACGCGAGATCGCCGCCCAGGCTCACCGGCTCGTCCGAGGGCGGTCCCAGTTCCACATCTTTCGCAAGGCCGGTCCCCTGCATTCCCAGCCGTGAGGCGATCGAGGCTTCCGCGCTCAGGCCGGCGCCGTCGTAGACCCTCAGCACCGAGTCGGGCTCCACTTCGGCCAGCTCGACATCGAAACTGACCTGCTGGCGACCCGGCAGCTGATCGATCTTGAGATCCTGCGCCAACTGGTCGCCGTTGTAGACCCCGGCCGACTTGAGCGCGACCCCCTCAAAGATTCCCCTGATCCGAACCGTGTGGCCGCTCACCGTGTAGGAGTCAATGCGGACCTTCGGCACGTCGGACGCCTCCGCTTCCCCGGCCGGCGTGCTCGCGGCGCCCGGTGCGGCGGCTGCGGCGGCTGCGGCGGCCAGGCTACCGGCTTCACCTGCGCAGCAAGTCTGGTCGAGCTGCTGCTTGAGCGAGTTCCATTCGGCGGCGTTGACCGCACCCGGATGAGCCGACAGCGCCGCGTCGACCGCGCTACGATCGGCGACTAACGCCGCCATCGCCGCGCCCGCATCGGCCTGCTTGTCGGCGCCGAGCGCGCTGCTGAGCGTTTGCGCATCGCCGGCGAAGCTCGCAACCGCTCCCAGCGCAGGACTGCTCGAACCGTCAGACGAACTTAGTGAATTGAGCAGCGCGAATGCGCCATCGCTGAGTTGCGCCGCGGCGCCGCTGGAGTCCTGCGCGCGCGCGATCCGCGCGGGCCAGACCAGAGTGAGGAGCGGGGAGAGCGCGAAGCTCAGATACAGCAATGCGGCTGCGGAAACACCGCGTCCGGCGCGGGACGCGCAGCCGCGACTTGCGCCGGTTCAGGCTGACCGGCAGGGTCGAACGGTCACTGCGTGTGCGCTCATCCGTGCTGCTGTTTGTAGCGTTCGGCAACCACTTTCACCTGACGGGACAATCTCAAAAACACTTCGCCCTCGTCGTAGAGGAACAGAAGCAGCGTCCCGCCGGCCCCGAATATCAACCCCAGTATGAATGCGCCCATAGCTTCATACCTCCAGCACCTTTTCCAGTATACGCAAATGGCGTACCTGACAGAACCCGCTATCCTACAGGCTTGCTACTCATGGTTATATTGGGGCCGGAAGTGGTCGCTGCGCGGAAATCGCTGCGCAGCCGCCAGACCGCAGCCGCGACGCGGTGACGGTCGAATGGGGAGAAAAGGCTTTCTGGACTTGGGCCCGGAGGCTCTGGTTAGATTGAATCGTACCAGGCGGTTCACGCCCGGCTCGATATCCGAGGAGTAACTGCGCAGTGGAAAACCAGGCTCAGAAACCCATCTCAAACGAAACGCTCGGCGCGGACAATCAATCAAGCAAATCCGCAGCGCGCCAATACGCCGAGTCGGCCGGCCTTGCGATCGTGCTCGCGCTCGTGATGCGGGCGACATTCGTGCAGGCCTACATGATTCCGTCGGGCTCAATGGAACCGACGCTGCTGGTTGGCGATCATATTTTCGTCAACAAGATCATCTATGGCCTCCGGATGCCCGACTCGATCCTTGGCCTGCACATTCCCGGTCTTCCTTACGGCAAGTACCTGGTTCATTTCGAGTCCATCCATCGCGGCGACGTGATCGTTTTTGTTGCGCCGCATGATCGCGCGACGGACCTGATCAAACGCGTGATTGGACTGCCGGGCGACAAAGTCGAGGTCCGCAACGGCGCCGTATGGCTCAACGGCGCGCCGATGAACGACCCGCAGGCTCATTTTATCGTGCCGCCGGAGGATCGCACGGCCGGCAATCCGCGCGACAATTTTCCGCCCGTGACGGTGCCGGCGGGCAAGCTCTTCATGATGGGCGACAATCGGGACAACAGCTACGACAGCCGCTATTGGGGCTTTGCCGATCAGACCAACGTCGAGGGGCGCGCGATGATAATCTACTGGTCGTGGGACAGCGCCGCCGGCGGCCCGCTTCCGCTCCGCTGGAACCGGTTCGCCAAGGTCGTGGACTAGCTGCGGCTCGCCCGCGTCGAACGTCGTGGACATGGCAGTGGACGCTTTGACCGAAAGTAGCAATTCACACCCCATAGCCGAGCGCGAGTATCAAGCGCTGACGGCCGGCGCAGGCTATCGAATCCTCGACGATCGGATCGTGGTCAGGTTCACCGGTGACGATCGCGCGTCGTTCCTGCACGGGATGTGCACCAACGACATCAAGGGCCTCCGTCCGGGCAGCCTGCTCTACGCGCTATTTCTGACCGAGCACGCGCACGCAATCGCCGACGGTTTCGTCTGGGCAACCAACGACGCGCTCCTGATCGAGGCCGATCGCGAGTCGTGGCCGCGCACCCGCACGCACCTGGAAAAACTGCTGGTAGCTGACGATGTCGAGATCGCCGAAGACGACGGACTCGCGGTGATCGATCTCGAGGGGCCTGCGGCCTCGGAGATAGTCCGGCGGATGGTCTCCGGAGCTGCGCCCGAGCCCTGGCGTTATGTCCGCGCCGGCGAGGCGCTGATCGGCAATGTCGCGCGAGTCGGCGCGGCCGGATTTACGATCCTGGCGCCCAGGCACCCACGCGGCGCGAGTGAGGATGCGATCGCCGCCGGGCTCGGCGCGGCGATCGCGGTCGGCGCCGAAGCGCTCGATGCGGTCCGAATCGAGAACGGAATCGCGAAGGTTGGCGTCGATACCGAATGAGAAAACAATCGCGCTCGAAGCGCGGCTCGAATCCGGAATTTCTTTCGACAAGGGATGCTACCTCGGCCAGGAGACGATCGAGCGCGCGACGGCGCGCGGCGGCCTCAAGAAACGGCTGTTCGGCCTGCGCTTCAAGGGTTCGCGCGTGCCCGCGCTCGACGCAGCGATCCTGCTGGACGGCAAGGAAGTCGGTCACGTCACCAGCGCGGCGCTGTCGCCGCGATTCGGCGCGATCGGGCTCAGTATCCTGCATCACAGCGCCTGGACGTCGGGGACGCGAGTCGAAGTGAGAGACGGCCCGAACGGCGTCGGTGCAGTTGTCAGCGACTTGCCGTTCAAGTGATACTTTGAACGCGCGGACTTGGTTCGCGCTACAATTGGTCGGGGGTTCCCCAAAATGGCGAACGCATTAGGCAAACGATACCTGTGCGAGAAGTGCGGCACCGAGGTGCTGTGCAACAAGGCCGGCGCCGGCGCGGTCGAATGCTGCGACGGGCCGATGAAGATCAAGGAAGCCAAGCCGCTGCCCTCCTCCGACTAGCTTCACGATTCGCTTCGGCGACTGCTGTGGGGCGTACACTGGCCTATCAAAGGCCGATCTGGTCCTGCACGACGGCGTCGTGATGGGCCATCCCGGGCAGCGACTCGGTCGCGGTCGCCGCCGGCCGAATCGCCGCGCTACGGCCGGTTCGCGGAACTGAAGCCGCTGGTCGGCCCGCGCACCCATCTGGTGAGGCTCGACGGTCGCACCGTGTCGCCCGGCTTTATCGATTGCCATCTCCATTTTCTGGGCGCGGCGTCGGCCGCGGCGGGCTGCAGGTATCGAAGTGCCGCACGATCAGCCGAGCTGCTCGCGGATTTGCGCATCGCCGCCGGCAAGACGCCGCCCGGCAACTGGATGCGAGGCGTTCGGCTGCGACGAAGCGCTGCTGCGCGGAGCGGCCGCGGCGCCGACCCGCGCAGGAACTCGATTCGGCCACGCCGCGACAATCCGCTCCGCCTGCGCCATCAGACGCTCCACGCTTCATGGCTCAACTCGCGCGCGATCAGCGGCTCTGGGGCTGGAGCGAGCCGGACTTCCGGCCGCCCGCCGGCGCGATGGTCGAGCGGATGCCGGCCGGCCGGCCAGCGGGCTGGTGGTCGGGATGGAACAATGGATCACGCGGCGGCTGCCGCCGGTCACCGAAGCGGCGCTCGAGGCGCGCGCCCGCGGTCTTCAGCCGCGAGCTGGCCGCAGCCGGCGTTACCGCGTTCACCGACGCGACGGTTCGCAACGGTCCCGACGAAGTCGCGCTGTTCGCGAGGCTCGCGCGCGAGGGAGCGATCTGCCAGCGGGTCGGGATGATGATCGGAGCGCGCGCAGCTCGAGGCCGCACCCGAGGCGATCGCGGATCGCGCGCGGTCGGCGGGATCGGAATCGCTGGCGGCAAGTTCATGCCGAGAATCGCCCGACGCACGGCCTGGCGATCGCGGCGCGCGCGGCGCAGCGCGTTTCGGCTGCGGGCTCGATTGCGCCTTTCACGTCACCGAAGTCGAGGAGCTGGAGACGGCGCTGGCGGCGATCGAAGCCGCGCGCCCGCAGGTCGCGGCGCAGGCCGCGGCGACGGCGTCTGCCGAATCGAGCACGGCGGCCTGATTCCGCCGAATTACATCGAACGGATGGCCGCCACGCCCGAGCGCTGGGTCGTTACCAATCCGGGCTTCATCTATTATCGCGGCGACAAGTACGCGCAGCGAACCGGGACTGCGTCCGCATATACCTACCGCGCAAAAGCCTCGCTGGCGGCGGGAGTCGAGCTCGCCGCCGGCACCGACGCGTCCGGTGACTCCGGCGCGGCCGCTGGCTGCGATCGCCGCGGCAATCTCGCGAACCACGATCGAAGGCAAACCGCTCGGCGCCCGAAGAGGCGCTCAGACCGTGCCGAAGCGTTCGCGCTGTTCACCGCTCGGCGGCGCGACTGGCGCGGCTCGAAGCCGGCGAGATAGCGACGGCAAGCTGGCCGATCTGATCGTGCTGCCGCGAGATCCGCTCAAGCTCAGCGCCGCGGAGATGATGGCACTGCAGGTCGATCTGACCGATCATCGGCGGGCGAATCGTTTATGAGCGCGGCCGTCCGGCCGTCGCCAACAGCGACAGCGCGGATCTGCGCACTGCGTAGCCTGTGAGAGCCGCTCGCGAGCAGAGAGACATGACTCAAGGGCTCGCCAATTCGTCTGCGTTTCCGCACGGTCCTGTTCGAGGTGCGCGGCGCGATCGCATGGGTCACGCTCAACCGCCCCGCTCAGCTCAACGCGTACAACGTCGCGATGCGCGACGACCTGCTACCGATCCTGACCGCGATCCACGACGATCCCGAGGTCCGCGCGATGGTCCTGGCCGGGGCCGGGCGCGCATTCTCGACCGGCGGCGACGTGCACGAATTCGGCACCGCGCCGTCGCCGATCGTCGCGCGATGGGTCCGCTTTCGGCGCGACGTATGGGGGCTGCTCCGCCGCCTGCCGATCCCGACCGTCGCGGCGATGCATGGCTTCACGGTCGGCGGCGGACTCGAGATGGCGCTGCTGTGCGACCTTGCGATCGCGGCCGACGATACCCGCATGTGCCTGCCCGAAACCGGCGTCGGGATGATTCCCGGCGTGGCCGGCACGCAGACCGCCTCGCGGCGGCTGGGGCTCGGACGCGGCGCTCGATCTGTGCCTCACCGGGCGCTGGATTGACGCGCAAGAGGCGCTGCTTATAGGTTTGGTCGCCGAAGTGGTTGCGCCGCCGCGCTGGACCGCCGCGCGCATAATTGGCGCGCGAGCTTGCCGGTATGCCCGCGCGAAGCGATTGCGATGGCGCAAGCTCGCGGTCTGGGAGCGGGCTGGATATGCCGCTTCGGCGAGGGGCTCGCGATGGAGCAGCGGCTCGATCGGCGGCTCGCGCGGACTGGCCGCGAAACGCGCGGCCGTCGAGCGAGTAAAGATACTCGGGAGGCATCAGGCTCAGTGAACACCGTCAATTTCGTCACGATCCCGGCCTCGATCGTGCCCGATCAGGAGATCGTGGTTTTCGGCGAGCAGCGGCTGACCTACGCGCAGCTCAACGATCTGTCGCGCGGCTGTCGGCGGTCTTCAAATCGCAGGGACTCAAGCCGCGCGACGTAGTCGCCGCGCTCGACACCAATTCCGATCTGTATGTCGCCGCGTACTACGCCGCCGCCAAGGCCGGACTGACCTTCCTGCCGCTCAACTATCGCGCCAAGGAACCCGAGCTCGAATACATGATCAACACCGCCGAGCGCCGAGGCTGATACTGGTCGGCGATCGCTATCTCGATCTGGTCAAGCGGATCCGGCCGCGAGCTCAAGACCACGCGAGCTCCTCGCGCTCGGGGACGGCGACCGGAGGATGGCCCCGCATCAGCGACCTGATCGACAAGGCCGAGCCCGACGAAACCGAGGCCGACGTCGAGGAAGAGGACACCTCGGTCCTGATGTACACCAGCGGCACCACCTCGCTGCCCAAGGGCGTGATGCTGCGCTTTCGTGACTTCACCGCCTACGTGACGGCCAACGTCGAGATGGCGGACGGCAGCGATCGCGGCGTCGCGCTGGTGTGCGTGCCGTTTTACCATATCGCCGGGACCACCGCGATGATGACCAATCTCTGGACCGGCCGGAAGCTGGTGATCATGCCGCAGTTCGACGCGCGGGCGTGGCTCGAGCTGGTCGCGCAGCGAACACGTCACGCATGCGTTCGTCGTGCCGACGATGATGAAGCAGCTGCTCGACGAGCCGGCTTTCACCAAGACCGATTTCTCCAGCCTGACCAACCTCGCCTACGGCGGCGCGCCGATGCCGCTCGCCGGTGATCCGCCGCGCGATCGAGGCGTTTCCACCGCGCGTCGGTTTCGTCAACGCCTACGGACAGACCGAAACCACCTCGTCGCTGACCGTGCTCGGTCCCGACGACCATCGGCTCACCGGCACGCCCGCAGGAGGTCGAGCTCAAGCTCATGCGGCTCAACTCGATCGGCCGGCCGCTGCCCGACGTCGAGATCAAAGTGCGCGACGAGGACGGCGACGCTGCTGCCGACCGGACAGGTCGGCGAAATCGTCATCCGCACGCCGCGCATCATGAAGGGCTACGCCGGACGCGAGGACGACGCCGCGCTGGGCGACGGCTGGCGCGCGACCGGCGACCTCGGATGGATCGACGAAGACGGTTACGTGTTCTTCGCCGGCCGCAAGGACGACATGATTATCCGCGGCGGCGAGAATATCGCGCCGGCCGAAATCGAGACCGTGCTGATGAGCCATCCGGCGAGTCGACGAAGCCGCGGTGATCGGCATCGCCGTCGGTCGAATGGGGCCAGACGGTCAAGGCGTTCGTCGTGGTCCGACCGGGCGCAGCGACTCGAGCCGCGAAGATCTGAGTCGAGTATTGCCGCTCGCGGCTGGCGAGCTTCAAGCGGCCGGAGGCGATCGAATTTATCGACGCGCTGCCCAAGAATCCGCTCGGCAAGATTCTGCGCAAGGATCTGCGTGCGCAAGTCGGCGACCTAACCGCGATGCGCGATCAACCGCACCGCGCGAGCAATCCGCGGCGATCGTGGAATTCGAGCGACGGCACGATCGAGATCTCGCGGGACGGCCGGATGCGTTACGCGCGATCGCTGACATCGGCCGGCGGCGCGCAATCGGATCAGCGCCGCGATGGCGCGCGGCTGATCGAGCTGGCCGAGCAGGTCGAGGACGACGACTCGATCATGATGCTCGCGATCACCGGCGCCGGCAGCAGTCTTTCTGCGCCGGCTTCGACGACGACGTCGATCCGCGGCTGGTCGAGTCGCTCGCGATGATCTGGCCAAGCCGACCGTCGCGATAATCAACGGCGACGCGATCGACGAAGGGCTGGAACTCGCGCTCGCGCTCGATATCCGGCGTGGCGGCCGCGCGCGCGGCTCGCGCTGACGCAACTGGCGCGCGGCGTGATGCCGCACTTCGGCGGCACGCAGCGCCTGCCGCGGCTCGGCGGCGCGCGCCGCAGGCGCTCCGGATGCTCCTGACCGGCGCGCACGATCGACGGCGCCGAGGCGCTGCGCCTCGGGATGGTCACGTATCTCGCGCGACGGACGCGCGGAGCTTGCACGCGCGTCGCCGCCGAGCGTCGTCGAAGCGATCTGTCAGCCGCGCGCCGCTCGCCGCGCGGATGGCCAAGGAAGCCGTGCTCAAGGGCTACGATATGACGCTGGAGCAGGGTATAAGGCTTGAGGAAGATCTGTACGCCCTGCTGCAAACCACGGCCGATCGAGCCGAAGGCGTGCGGGCATTTCTGGAAAAGCGCAAGCCGCTGTTCAAGGGCGCTGTGAACGAATCGAATCTCTGGAAACGGAGCATGAATTAGGAATGGCCAACCAACTGGGCAAAGTTTACATCTGCGCCAAATGCGGCTCGCAGGTGATCGTGACCAAGGGCGGCGACCGGCGCGCTCAAGTGCTGCGGCGCCCCGATGGAACAAAAGAAGTGATCGCCGCGGCGGCGGCCTCACCGCCGCTTGGCAAGACCACCCCGATGCGCGAGACGGTTGCGACAATCCATGGACGCTAGCGTATTTGTCGCGGCGCTCACGCGCGAGACCGACGAGCTGCTCAAGCGCCTCGCGCCCGCCGAGACGCTGACCGCCGAGAGCGGCGGCGATCTTAGCCCGCAGAAGCTGCTGCGGATTGCGCTCAAGAACGAAATTGAAGCGAGCGAGATCGCCGCGCTCTGGATCGCCTCCACCACCGATATCCAGTTGAAGCTCGGACTGGCGCGGCAGGCCGGCGACGAAGCGAAGCACTACCGGCTGATCGAGGAGCGGCTGCGCGAACTGGGCGATGACCTCGCGGCCTTCGATCCGCTGGCTGAGGGTTACAGTCCGCTGTTCAACTATCTGCGCGGCCTTGGCAGCGATATCGAGCGCGTTGCCGCGGGACAGTTCACGCGCGAGGCGATCGCGCTGGTCAAGAACGTCCAGTTCATTGAGCTGTGCGAGCGGCTGGGAGACGCGGCGACCGCGCGCCTCTATCGCGACGTGATTCAGGTCGACGAGCGGTTCCATCATGAGATGGGCGCGAATTTCCTCGCCCGTCTCGCGACCGACGAGGAGTCGCAGAAACTGGCCCGCGCCGCGCGGCTGCGAACCCTGGAGCTGGCCGAAGAGCTGCAAACGCTCGCCTATCAGAAGCGCAAAATCCATCACGCGCCGGGCTGTTAGGCGGAGCCGGGGCGGGCTCGCTTTTTGCTCTGACAGGAGCGCGGGAGGAACCAATGCTTAGTTGGCTAATTGTAGGATTGATCGCAGGATGGCTCGCCGGGCAGATTTTCCACGGGCGCGGGTACGGCATGTTGATGGATCTTCTGCTGGGACTCGTGGGCGGCGTGGTCGGCGGCTGGATTTTCGGCGCTCTCGGCATTGTCGCATTCGGCTTCATCGGCGGAATCGCGATGTCGACGGTGGGTGCGGTCGCGTTGGTCGGCGCAGCCCACGTGCTGCGCGCAACCTGAGCCCTGCGGCTTGACCACTGCCGCTGCGAAATTCGGTTGACCCGGCGCGCTCCGGTCGGCATAGGTATCTCTGGATTTCCGGCCAACGACCCAAACAGCACAACCGCGGCTTCGCGGTGGGGAGATACCGATGGAGTTCGGACTGCAATTCCTGGGCAAGGACCTGAAAGAGTTGCGCGATATCGCGCAGGCCGCCGAGCAGCTCGGCTTCGACGCGGTGCTGCTGCCCGATCATATCGTCTACGAGCAGATCGGCGGCGCCTACGATCCCCACCAGCCGTCCTGGGATCAGATGATCGCGCTGGCGCTGATCTTCGAGGCGACCAAGAAAATCCGTGCCGGCCATCTGGTGCTGTGTAATCTATTCCGCCATCCGGTGATCACGGCGCAAAGCCTGGTGACCCTGGACCATCTGAGCGGCGGGCGGCTGATCGCCGGGCTCGGCACGGGCTGGACCGAGACCGAATTCAAGATGACCGGCATCCCGTTCCCGCCGATCGCGCCGCGGCTCAAGATGCTCGACGAGGCGCTGACGGTCATCCGTTCGCTGTGGACCAATGAAAAGACCACCTTTGACGGTGAATTCTACAAATTGAAGGACGCGATCCTGTGGCCGAAGCCGGTGCAGAAACCGCATCCGCCGATTCTGCTCGGCGGCGGCGGCCGCGGCCTGCTGCGCCTGGCGGGCAAGCACGCCGCGACGATTAATGTCATCGCCGAGGTCGGGCACGCCGGGCGCATCACGAGGGAGAGCGTGGCACAGCTGACGGACGAAGCGATGAAGGAAAAAGTCCGCTTCGTGCGCGCGGAAGCCGTCAAGCACGGCCGCAAGCCCGAATCGATTCAGATCAGCAACATGATCGCGGTGATCATCCTGACCAACACCGCCAAGGAAGCCGACTCGATGGCCGGGATGATCGCGCAGGGGATGGGCCTGCCCGCCGAGGGGCTGAAGGCGTCGCCGTTCGCGCTGGTCGGCACGCCCGAGCAATGCGTCACGGAACTCAAGCGCCGCGCGCGGGATTGGGGCATGTCGCAGTTCATCTTCGCGGGCGCCTTCGACCAGAAGACGATGGAGCGCCTCGCCAAAGAGGTAATCCCGCACGTCCGGAACTGAATTGCGCTTCCAGCTCGTCTCCGCGGACCGCGTACGATAGTCGACGCGTACAGCGGGCTAGCGAACCGCGCGACGACTGCGCACAGACCCGGGGAGAGACTCCGATCGCTGGGGAGCGAGTACCGGGCTTCTCAAGCGAGGAAGCAGGTACGCGTGGTTCAGCCTTCTGAACTCCCGATCCTTCCAGTCGTCGCCAGTCACTATCTTGCGGCAGTGTTGTTGGCTGCCGCATTTGCAGACCATTTTGAAATGAGGGTTCGACTCGGCCAGAGCGTAGTCGTAGGTCAGTTCTTCATCCTTCCTAATCTGCCGCCGCGCGACAAAGTCGCCGGTGTCGTTGAACCCGACGTTTCCATCGCAGGAGTGATTGAGAAACCACTCGACCGACAGGCGATTAAAATCGAGGCCTTCGGGCGGTATGAATCCCTCGGGCATTCCGATGCAGAACTGGTTAATTTTTTCCTGAACGTCTTTGTCGAATTGCTCGAAGTGTTCCCAGGAAATAAGTCGCTCGTAGTCCTCGTCCTCAATCCCGTCGGCTACGTACTTGCCTCGAGCGATCGGATCGACGGCGAACACGCCGACGCCGTCGATCGGAGAGGGCCTGAGCTCAATCCGGACTCGCGGGTACTCTATGCGCATGGCAGGCTGCCTCGGCCTTTAGAAAGTGCGGCTTTGTTGCTCGTAAATCCTGTTCAAGCTTCTCACGAGTCATTCCCTCCTTTTTTCTCGCCTCAATTTCCTTCTTCACGTAGGCCGGCCAAAGTTCGTCTCTCAAATTTTGAAAAAGCGTTGGATCAATCCACTGGTCGCGGAGCTTGGTGAAATTGTCGTTATAGTGATTATAGAAATAATAGCGGCTCGCATGCCACCCGATCGTAGTATCCCAGAGAAGGTCCCTGTTCAGGACCTTCCTCTTCAGGAAACCCGCGAACTCCTCCAGGAATTCGAGCACCGGTTCGAGAGCTACAAGATCGCGCTCGTCGTGGCCCCAACGCGATCGCAGTCCTTGGAGGCGGCCCGACTCCCACTCTTTCGCCAGGTCGATTAACGCTTGGACCTGAAGTTGCTTCTTCAAGAGTCTGGCTTGTATCCAGATTGCGAAGAAGGTCAGAAGGGCGGCGGCCGCCGCCGTTAGAGTGCCTACCATCGTCCATACATCGATCCGGAACATAGACTGCCCCCAAAAATATTTGAATGAGTTACCATTTTTACACCGCGCAGAAGCCCTCGCGGCTGAACAGGACGCGATCGGCGCCCAGGCGCGTGCGTAGCGCGGACATCAAGTCGGCTTCGGCGCCGGGTTGGAACCACTTCTCATAGCCAAGCCGCTGGTATAACTCGCCCATTCCGAGCGCGCGCGAGCGGCGGCCGCCTGCGCCGTCGCCGTCGAAGTACGTATCGACGATCACGCGATCGGCGGCTTCGTCGGCGAGCGCGGCGAGGCGCTCGGGATGATTCGGCAACATCGGAGAGATCGCGAGCTGCACGAAAATTCCCGCCGCGCGGAGCTTGTGGGCGGTCGCCAGCCGGCGCGCGATCGAGGGCGAGGTCGGCGTCAGTGCGCGGCGCACGGTGTCGTCGTCGGTCTCGAGGGTTATAGAGACAATCAGGCGCGAACCGAGTTGGGTGAGGATGTCGAGGTCGCGCTCGACCATCGGGCTGCGCGTCTGAAGCAGGATTCGGCGCGGCGGAAAGCGCAGGAAAATTTCTAGCGCGCCGCGCGAAAGCCGCAATCGCCGCTCGATTCCCTGATACGGATCGGTCGCGCTCGACATAAAGATCGCCGCGTGCTCGAGCTTGCCGCTTCGCGCGAGTGTGGCGAGTTCCTTCTCCAGTTGCGCGACCAGATTGGATTTCGCAATCACCCAAGTTCCCCACGGACCGTCACCGGCGTGCGCGACCGGCAACGCGCGCACGTAGCAGAATGGGCAGCCGCCCGCCGCGCCGAAAGCGCATCCGAGGTAGGGATTGAGCGAGTAGGCGAAGCCGTTGAGAAAGCCGCCGGTGGGCGTCAGCGCCCGCGTGGCGTTCTGCGCCGCGTAGGTTCGGGCGCCGCTCATTTGGCCGGGGCAGCGGGCGCCGGCGCGGTCACCACCGGCGCTGTCGCCACCGGCGCGGGCGCCCAGAACGCGATGACTCCGTCTGCGACCCGGCGCGGTGCGGCGCCGTTGACCGGAATGATCATGATTCCCGGCGGTGGCGCCTCCAGGGGCTGCTCCGGAAGAGTCGCGCCCGGATGCTTGGTGACCGGCAAGCCCGCAAACACGATCGCGCTGGAGTCGGGCGCCCAGATCCGATGCGAGAGCGCGAGCTGCTCGAAGTAATGCCAGGCGAGGGTTTCCTCGTTGGTGGTCAGAAAGTCACCGAGCCTGCGATTCTTCCCGGAACGCAGATTGATCACGTTCCAGGTATAGAAGGGCTGCTCGGACGGCGCGCCGACCCACGCGATTTGCTTAGCGTCGGGCGAAAAGTAGAACGCGGCCACGTCGCTGTTGACCAGCCGCTTCACGCTGCCGTCGCCCAGGTCGAGCAGGTTGATTCCGTCCATCACGGTATGGGGCGGCAACTGGGCGGTCGAGAACGCGATATGCCGCGAGTCGGGCGCCCATACGAAGCTGCTCTCACCGACCATCAACTTGGTCCGCTCCTTCGGATTGCGGCCGTCCGCGTCGGCGACATACAGATGCGCGATATCGTCCGCGCTGGCCACGAACGCGAGGTGCGTGCCGTCGGGCGACCAGCACGGCGTCTTGAACGGCGAGTAGCCCTGCGCCAGCACCCGCTCGACATCCTGGCCGGTCGGCGTGAGGCTCATCAGCGACACGCGCTCGGTGCGCGGCGAGCCCGTCAGCGTAGTGTGCAGGAGCAGCTCACTGGTCTTGTGGTTCCAGTCGAAGTAGATCGGCGCGCCGGTGGCCACGATTCGGATCGGCGCGCCCTCGCGCACCTCGGCCAGCATCAGGCTGAGCTTGTCGTCCGGCTCGGTGACCAAAAATGATAGGCGCCCATCGGGCAGCCAGAACGAGTATATGGCGTTCTCGGTCGAGCTTTCGAAAATCCGGGTCGGAAGTCGCTCGTCGAGATCGTAGACATAGACGCCGAAGACGGGCCGGCCCTGCTTCGCGCCCGATGAGAAGTAGGCGATCTTGCGGCCGTTCGGAGAATAGGTAGGCCAGCCAAAGTCGATCGCCGGGTTCTGCTCCGGCTCGTCGAACTGGGCCGGACGGATGGCGCCGGCGCGCGCCTCCGTCCCGTGCACCGGACAGGTGAGGCAAACCGGCCGGGCGCAATCGCCGGCGCACTCGTAGATGTTGTCGTCAATGCCGACGAAGGCCAGCCGCGCGGGGGTGGCTGCGCCGGCAATCCCGGCCCGCAAAACGATCGCCAGCGGCGCGGCAAGTAACAGCGTGGCAGCTATCGAGAAAGTTCCGATTCTTCGCCACAACTCGCGCACGGATTCCAAGATCGCGCCTGGAATGCGGCAAAGCAAGCGCCATTCAGATTCGGGGCGCGGAGCCTCCGCCCGGGCGCGGGGGCGAAACCGTTACGGCAGCCGGGTTCGCGCCCGTCCCGGTACGGGCCTGGTTAGCGGCCTAATTCGGCCAAATACCCCCGTTGCGCGATGCGTTGACAAGCGGACCCGGTCAGCATCAAAATAGTTCATTATGCGACGTGTTTATCTATTCCTGCTGGCCACGCTCATTCTGGGCGCCCCGCTGATCGCGCGCGCCGACGAGATCGACGAATCTCAGAATCCCCAGGAATACCAGGACGGAAGGGATGCGCAGCCGCTGCGGATCGTGAGCTATTTCATGATGCCGGCGGGCTTCCTGCTCGAGTGGACCGTGGTCCGCCCCCTCCATTATCTCGCGACCGAGACTCCTTTGGCGCCTGCGCTGGACAGTCTGGCCAAGGACGAGCAGGCTCCTTCGCCGATTGCGGAGCTGCCGCCACCGGATTACCTCCCGCTCCGCGATCCGATACCCAAGTTCCACAATACCTACACCGACACGACGCTGAGCTCGATGCCGACGCATGCGAGTGAGCCGCTGCCCACGCTTGAGCCGGTACCCTCGAAGCCTCCGAGCGACTCGCAGCCCATGGCTCTTCCACCGCCGGTCGAAAGCGGCGGCCAAAACTACCTGCACTGACGCGCTCGCGTGTCGGCGGCAATCTCCGTCGGCCGAATTTTGATTGCCTCCGCGGCGGCCTGCGGAGTAGGATTACTAATAGGAAAGGTATTCGTTCGGGCAGGCGGCCTTATGCAAAGCCGCTCGTCCCGAAGGCGGTAGATCCCGATGGCAGCGGCAATACCCAAGGGCAAGGCGCCGGTTGATGAAGCCGGACTGAAGCAGTGGCGCCTTCAGGAGCAGGCCCGGGAACGTGAGAAAGCCGAGCCGGGCTCGTTATGGAGCCGGCGCGATTTTCTGGGACGGCTCGGATGGGGCGGCTTCGGCGTGGTCTCGATGCTCGGTCTGCTGGCCGCGGTGCGGTCGGCGTTTCCGCGCGTCCTGTTCCTGCCGCCCTCCAGGTTCAAGGCCGGCTTTCCCGGCGACTACGTAGTCGGCGAAGTCAGCGAGAAGTTCAAGCAGGAATACCGGACCTGGATTATTCGCACCAAGGCCGGCTTCTACGCGATCTTCGCCAAGTGCACGCATCTGGGATGCACGCCGCGATGGCTCAAGACCGAGCAGAAATTCAAGTGCCCCTGCCACGGCTCGGGCTACTACATCAGTGGACTGAACTTCGAGGGTCCCGCGCCGCGTCCGATGGATCGTTTCAAGATCTCGCTGGCGGACGACGGCAGTCTGGTGGTCGACAAGTCGGTGGTGTACCGGATGGAACCCGGCGTCGATCCCAACGAGCAGCATCCCGAGAGCATCCTGAAAATCGCCTGACAGATCCGCTCACGACCGGGGAATGCGTGCGCGCGCCGTTCCCCGGCCCGATTTCCGCCAAGGAGTTCTCACGTGCCTAACATCAATGTCGGCGCGATCAGTCTTCACTACGACACCTACGGCGAGGGCGATCCGCTGCTGCTGATCATGGGCTTCGCGATGCCGAGCGCGGCGTGGCTGCCGATGCTGCCGCTGATGACCGGCTTCAAGTGTATCTACTTCGATAATCGCGGGACCGGCGAGTCCGACAAGCCGGCGGGCGTCTATACCGTGCCCGAGATGGCTGACGATGCCAGCGGCCTGCTCAAGGAGTTGGGAATTCCGCGGGCTCGGGTCTTCGGCGTCTCGATGGGCGGGATGATCGCGCAGGAACTCGCGCTACGCCATCCCGAGCAGGTCGAGAAGCTGGTGCTGGGATGCACGATGGCGGGCGGGCCGACCGCCAAGCAGGCTGCGCCCGAGGTCGTCGAACGCCTGATGTTAGGCAACGCCACGATGGCCTCCGATCCGGACAAGGGACTCGACATCATCATGCCGATCCTGCTGCCGACGGAGTTCATCGCGGCGCATTCGGAGTTGAAGCCGATGCTGATCGCGGCGATGTCGATGACGCCGCGCACGCCGGCGGCCGCGGTCATGAGCCAGCTCGCGGGCATCATGCAATTCGACGCCTACGACCGGCTGCCGCAAATCAAATGTCCGGTGCTGATCGTTCACGGCGACAGCGATGTGCTGGTGCCGTCCGCGAACGCCGCGATCATCAAGAGCAAGCTTCCCCAGGCGGAAGTCATGATGATTCCCGGGGCCGGGCACGCCTTCCAGGCCGCCGACCCGGCCGGAATCCATCAGCGCATCGTGAGCTGGCTCAGGAACTAGCTGACTGCGCGATCGCCGGAGCCCGCCGCGGAGAGGCGTGGCGCCGACTCCGCGACGTGCGCAGACAACGCCGCGCCCGCCCCCTGCGGCATCTTGCACTCGCCGTCGAACTGCGCGCCCTCGTTGAGCACCAGTTTGGGCGTGCTGAGCGAGCATTTCGCGCGCGCGGTCGCGAGCAACTCGATCCGCTCGCTGGCGACAAAGTCGCCGGTTACGCGCCCGGCGATACTGAGGCGGGTCGCCGTAACCTTCGCGTTCACCACCGCGCCTTGCGCGATCACAATCTCGTCGCCGTGAATCTCGCCCTCGGCTTCGCCCTCGATTCGCGTGCGACCGCGAAAACTGAGCTTGCCCGAGGCCTTGGTGCCGGCACCGATTCGTGATTCAAAAACACCATCGTCCGCTGCTGAAGGCATACCCACCTCCGCTTTCCATGGCCGTTCCGACTATTGCGCAAAAAACCGCGCGAAGGCAATCATGCGAATCACGGATCGATAACAGGTACGGGCTTGCGAATCGGACCGCCGATCAGCGAACCTGTTGCGGCGAAGATGCAGCGGAGGCGCGACTATGCAGGAACTTGCTCCCGAACGTCTGTCAGGCCAGGGCCTCGACCCGAATCAATTCGAGTCGGGTGATCGGACGATCCTCGCGCTGCTGAACGAGGCCCCCGCGCGCGACCAGGTCGATCTGGTCGCGACGCTGCGCGACGGTGCATATGAAGTTTGGTCGCGGCGCGGGATGGTGCGATTCACGCGCCACGTTAACGAGCGCGGCGCGTTGCACTTCGAGGTTATCGAGCAGATCGGCGCCAACCCGATCGAAAACCAGGACCCGTATGCGGTCGCGACTGTCGAAGAGGAGCTTGCCGCGGCCCGGGCCAGCGGCAATCATGAGGACGATCCCAATTTCGCTTATATCGAACCCGCCGCGCTGACCCATCCGTATGCCTACGAGCGAATCGCGCAGGTCTTCGACAGTCCGCGCGGCCCCGATCTGATCGTGAGCCCCAAGGCGTACGCGTTCGGCGTGCAGCCCGGCCAGCATGGCGCGCTCGATATCGTGCAATCGCGCGCGCCGCTGCTGTTCGCCGGTCCGGGCGTGCAGCCGGGCCACTACCGGATTCCTGCGCGCCACGTCGATATCGCGCCGACGATCGCTCATCTGATGGGATTTCCGGCGATCGCCGGCGCCGACCATGCGGGACGACCCGCCGCGGGCCTCTATCTCAAGCGGCAGGACGGCCGCGTGCTCGACGAGATCACCGATACCGCCAAACGGCCGGAGCGCGTCTACATGATCCTGATGGACGGGCTCTCCAACTCCGAGCTGCGCTATCAGCTCGCGCGCGATCCGGTTGAGATTCCCAATCTCGCCGCGCTAGCCGCACGCTCCGCGTTCTTCACCTACGGCTCGACGGTCAACTTTCCGAGCATCACCTGGCCGAGCCACACCGCGATTCTGACCGGCGCCTGGAGCGGCCATCATGACGTGGTCAATCCGACCTTCTACCTCCGCGAGACCCGCGAAACGATTCCCGCACAGGGCAACATCTTCGACACCGAGCGTTTCGTCTCATCCGGCGTCGAGACTTTGTACGAAGCCTTCAAGCGCGTGTACGGTCCCGACGCGATCACCGCCTCGATCCACGAGCCGCAGGGGCGCGGCGCCGATCACGCAGTGTTCGAGCGGCGCATCGTCGGCGACAAGGCGCGGCTCAAGGCGCTCACCGCCGAGATGGCGCACGACGTGTCGCCGCGATGGGAGGCCGACGGCAAGCACTCGATGCAGCGCGAGGAGATTGTCGATATCCGCGGGATGGCGCAGGTGATCAATCTCTTCGAGCATTGCGCGGGCCAGCCACCGGTGTTCGTCGCGCACGAGTTCGTCTCGACCGACGGCGCCGGCCACGACTACGGCCCGCATCACTCGGGCTTGCGCGAGGCGCTCCGGCGCACCGACAAGCGCATCGGGGTGGTGCTCGATCTGCTGCGGCGCCGCGGCCTGCTCGATTCGACGTTGTTCGTGGTCACGTCCGATCACGGGATGGCCGCGCAGCGTATCGAGCTCAAGGCCAACCCGACGGTCCAGCCCGCCAAACATGGGATCAAAGCGATATTCGCCGAGCCGATGATTTATCTTCGCGACCTCGCGGTCGAAGCCGCGCGCGCTCGCGACGGCCGCACGCTCCGCGTCACCGTGAGCGACAACGATCCACGCGCCGACGGCGAGCGGCCGGCCATCGAGGGCGCGCGCGTTACGCTGCTCGAAGGTGATCACCCGATCGGCGAGGGTTACACCGCAGCCGACGGGACGATCGCATTTCCCACGCCGGCCCATCTGACCGACGCGCAGCTCGCGATTCGCGTCGAGCACGAGAACTTCAACCCGCGCAACCTTCGCGCCGACGGCACGGCGATCCGTCCCGACGTGCGCGGCACGCTCTACGGCGCGAGATAACAACGCGGATGGCGGACTTTCAGGGCAAAGCCGCGCTCATCACCGGCGGGACGCGCGGACTCGGCCGCGCAATCGCGCTCGCGCTCGCCACTCGCGGCGCGACGGTCGCGATGAACTATCGCCGCAACGAGGAGGCCGCTGCGCAGGCGCTCGCGGAAGTGCGCAAGGTCGCGCCGCGATCGATCCTGGTCAAGGCCGACATGGAAGACGAGGCGGCGGTGCGCGCGATGGTCGCGCAGACCGCTTCCGAGCTGGGCCGGCTCGATATCCTGATCGCCAACGCCGCTGCGACCGCCTTCAAGCCGCTGCTCGAGATGAAGCCGCACAATCTCGCGCGCACCTTCAACCTGAGCGTCGGCGGATTCGTCGCCGCCGTGCAGGAAGCGAGCAAGTCGATGGGCGACGGCGGCCGCGTGGTGATGATCTCCGGAATCGATTCGGTGCGCCATCTCCCCGGCCACGGGGTGCTGGGCGCGGCCAAGGCCGCGCTCGAGAGCATGGTGCGCGATTTCGCCTTCGAGCTAGGCCCGCGCGGGATCACGGTCAACGGCATCAACCTCGGATATATCGATACCGAGTCAGCCCGTTTTTACTCGTCCTACCTGAAGGACGATTTCGATGCTTTCAGTCGGGTATGCGCCGAGCGCTCCGCGCTCAAGCGCCTGCCGACCCTCGATGAGATCGCGAACTTCGTCTGCCTGGTATGCTCGCCCGACGCGAGCTACCTGACCGCGCAGACCATCATGGTCGACGGCGGCTTCACCCTCGCGTTTCCCGCCGCCCGCTGAGCGCGAGTCTCGCGCCCTCCGCCGGGCTCGACAGCGCCCCATTCGCGGGGCGGCGCCTCGGTCACGCCGGAGAGACCACCACCGCGACTGCGCAACGCGCGCCGGCCAGGATGCGCTCGACCTTGGGGCCGAAGTAGACGCGCTGGTCAACCGAGCGATAGAGCACGCCCATCATCAGCAGATCGAACTTTCCTTCGTCGACGGCCTTCAGGATTACTTTCTCGGGTCGGCTGCCGGCGCCGATTTGGGTCTCCACGGTGATCGCGAGCTGTTTGCCCAGCCCGTCGATCTCCTCGACTATCTCCCGTCCCGCGGGCCGCGGCCGTGGCGGCTTGAAGATTCCTGCGATTAGCGGCAGATTTTCCATCACGTGCAGCGCGGTTACCTCAGTACCTATCGACTGGGCATAAAGCATAGCCAGTGCAATACCAACTCTTGAGTACGATGCGCCGGTGATGGGCGCCAGCACACGCTTGAACGGCAGGGATTCGCCGTAACTGCGCGCGATTATCACGGGCGCACCCGCCTCGCGCAGGAAATCGCGAATCACTGCGCCGCCCAGCACGTCGCGGGGCCGCAGATGAGAGGCGCCGGCGAAAATTGCGTCATAGCCACGGCGGCTCTCATGCAAAATCAGCTCAGCCACCGACTCGCCGGTCGCGATGTGCTGGTTTACGTTGTGTGCGCCGCAAAGCTCGGCTATCGCCTTGAGCCGGGCGAAGCGTTCGTTCAATCCGGCTTCCGCCTCATGAGATCCGTTCGCGGTTCGGGCCTGAAAGATGGTGATGCTGGCTTCGTGATGGTTGCCCAGCGCAGCCGCCAGATGGGTGGCCATCTGGATATGCGGTCCGCCGCCGTCCAGCACCAGCAGCTTGGCGCCCTCCTTGGTGAATGGCAGCTTGCCCAGAATCTTTTCGCGCTCGGAACGCTCGGCGTCGCCGGGCCGTTCGGGTAGCCCGCCGAGCGACCAGCTCAGCAACGGCGGCGCGATCAGCGAGGTTACGATCGCGACCATCAGGATCACCGTATACATTTCGGGGGTCAGCACGCCCAGGCCCAGGCCGATCAGCGCGACCACGATCTCCATCCCGCCGCGCGCGTTCATCCCGGCTGCGACCGCCGCCGCCTCGCGCCGGCGCAGACCGCCAATCAATCCGCCCAGCCCGCAGCCCATGAACTTGCCCGCGCAGGCCACGCCCAGCACCAGCACCGGCACCCCGATGCTCTTGATCGCGAACAGATCCGCCTGCAGTCCGGAGTATGCAAAAAATACCGGCGCGAAGACCCCCATCGTTACGGCTTGCAGTTGCTCGTGATCGAGCTTGCGCTTGCGCGCCGAGCGCCCGATCATCACGCCGCCGATGAACGCTCCGAATACCGCGTGGATGCCGATCGCCTGGGTGACAACCGCGCATCCGAACGCTAGCCCGACCATCACGGTCAGGTTCGCATATTCCACGTAGGCGTGATCGTCGACCCAGCGCAGGATCACGGCAACGATCCGGAAACCCACGAAGTAGCACAGGAGCAAAAAGGCCGCCGTCTCGGCGAGCGTGCCCGAGAGCGTGCGCAGATCCACTACGCCGCGCGTGGCCAGACCCGCCACGACCGACAACAATATCCAGCCGACGAAATCGTCCAGCACGCCTGCCGCAAGGATCAGCAAGCCCAGCTCGCGGCGCATCAAGTCCAGGTCGATTAGAATTTTCGCGATCACGGGAATTGCGGAGATCGACATCGCTACCGCCATGAAGAGCGCGAAGATGAGGCGCTGATCTGCGCCCGTCAAATAGCTCTGTGGCAGCCACATTCCCAGCGCAAAGCCGCCCGCAAACGGAATCACGATTCCCAACGATGAAACCAACGCCGCCGGACGGCGCATGTTGCGCAGCATGTCGAGGTCGGTCTCGAGTCCCGTACACAGCAGCAACATCATCACGCCGAGCCACGCGCACGCTTCGAGCAGGTGATGGACCAGCGGATCGGGCGGGAAGATCATGCGCGCCACGCCGGGCGCGATCTTTCCGAGCACCGACTGGCCCAGCAGCAGTCCTGCCAGCAGCTCCCCGATCACCGTGGCCTGGCCCGCTCGGCGCATCACGTCTGCGAGCACGCGCGCGGTCAGCACCAGCACAATGAACTGAAGCAAAAAGTAGAGGATCTGATGTTCGCTAAGACTCGCGATCGGCGGTTGGCTCATCGATTTCTGTGCTGGAAATGCGCTTCTCGACCGTCGCCCACGGTTGCCCGGACGCTACTCTACCGATACCCCCGCGGCAATCTCAGCAGGTATTTCCCCCGCGACTATTTCCGAGGTGCAACGAATGTGCCGTAGTCACTCGACGCCCACGATGGTGTTTATCGGCCGATTGCGAGGCTCGGCGAGAAAGACCATTCGAGCGGCCTGCAAAAAAGTGCGTAATGCCGGGTACAGCGACGAGGAGATTTCGCGCGTCACGCTGATACGCGCGACCCGTCGCGCCGCGGGCAAGCTTCAAATGCCGGTCGGCTTGACGTGGTCAATTCGGTCCGGGTCGAGACCCATCCGCCGGACCTCGGCGCGCGCGCGCCGGTAATCGGCCGCGCTTACGACGTCATTTAGCAAAAATTCGGCCCGTCGCTCGGGCGTATAGACCTCAATCGGCATGACCACCGCTGGCCGGATCAGGACGCCCTCCGCATGTTCTTCGTTCCCCGCATTCACCAGGGCTCACACCAAGCCGTGGATCTTCGCGAACGGATCGTGGGCCGGGTCGCTGTGCCACTCGTATTCCATCCGGATCGCCGCCTTCTCGGCGTCGGTGCGGCTCGAGAGCTTCGCGACCATCGCCAGCGCCATGTCGATTCCGGCCGACACGCCCGAGGAAGTCGCGAACTTGCCGTCTTCGACCCAGCGCGCCGACTTCACCCAATTGACCTTCGGTCCCTGCGTGACGACCCACTGAAACGCCCATTTGTTGCTGGTCGCGCTGCGGCCGTCGAGTAATCCGGCGCGCGCCAGCAGCGCCGAACCCGTGCATACCGAGGTCGTGATCTCGGCCTGGTCCGACAGCTCGCGGATCGACTTGAGGAAACCGGCATTGTTCACTCCCTCGCGCGTGCCGATTCCGCCCGGCACCAGGATCAGGTCGAGATGCGGACAGTCGGCGAGGCTGTGCTCGGCAACCGCCCGCGGTCCCTGCGCGCTCGCGACTGGACCGGCTTTTTCGGCCGCCATCGTGAGCTTGAACCGATCGGACGCCATCCCGAACGCCTCCAGCGGGCCGAAGACGTCCAGCAGCTCGAAGCCTCCGAACAGGATCGCGCCGACGGTTCTCGGTTTGATTTCCATCTTTACACTCCGGCCAGTTTACGCGCGTAGGCCGCGACCGTTTTGAAATCATACTCGCGGTAGGCTTGGAGCTTTTCGGCCTCGAAGCCGCCCTCCGCGTGCACCGCGAGCACTTCCTGATAGCCGCCGAAGTCCGAGGCCGTCAGGTCGCCGATCAGATTGATCAGCCGCAGGCGCTGCTCGGCGTCGAAGCCCTTTTTGCCGCCCAGGTACTTGAGCACGTAGGCGCGGGTCGCCTCGGCGGTCAGGTCTTCGGCGGCCGGGGCCGTCACGAGCAATCCGCCCGCGAGGTCCTGCACGATCTGCACCGCCTGATGGTAGTTATGCGCGAAATGATATTTGGCGACGTTGGTCAGCAGCGTGTTCGGCACCGCGACGCCCTCCTCGACCGTGCACGACGCCGCGGCGTGCTCGATCAGCCCGCGCACAATCGAGTGATAGGCCGCCAGATGCGTGAGTTTGTCGCGCACGTGGCCGGCGCTGAGCACGCCGTTGGCTTCCGCGATCGCGTAGCCGGCGCCGGCCAGCAGCTCCAGCAGCGGCAGCTTGTACGAAACCGCGGTGAAGCGATGGAAGCGTACGAAAGTCAGCGCGAGCAGGCCCGCGAAATCGATCTCGCCCTGCAGGAACACGCGCTCCCTGGGCACAAACACGTCGTCGAAGACCGTCAGCGTCTCCATCATCTTGTGCCGCGCGCTGATCGGATGCTCGATTGGATCTTTCGGCCCGCTGCCGTGCGCACTCGCGATCAGCTTGAGCCCCGGCGTCGCGATCGGAATCGCGAACGCCACTGCGTAGGCGCGATCCTCGGCTTTCATCGCGCGCGTCGGCAGCACGATCAGCTCATTGGTGTTGGTGGCAACCGAGGTGTGAACCTTGGCGCCGCGCACCACGATTCCGTCGGGGCGCTCGTCCACGATCCGCACGTAGTAGTCGGGATGCTCCTGCGCGGTGGGGCCAAGCGAGCGGTCGCCCTTGACGTCGGTCTGCGCCACCGCGATCGCGAGATCATTGTCGCGGCAGTAACGATGGTACTGCTCGATCCGTTCGCGATATTCGGGCTTGCCCGCCGCGGCCATCTTCGTACTCGCGATCTGAAGGGCGAAAAGCGCGTCGGTTCCGATCTCCTTGATCAGCACGACCAGCGTGGCGCCTTCGCGCGTCGAGGCTGCGATCAGCCGGCTGCGCGCGAGCAGGTCCTCGGCGGTACGCGGGATCTGATAGTAGCGGCTGTAGAGGTCGGCGCCGTCCTTGATTACCGCGAGGTTGCGATAACGCGGATCGTGCGCCATCCGGTAGTCGATCGCCGCGTGCTCCACCGCGATTCCGATCACCGGATGGGTAGTCACGTCGGCGACCTTCTCGCCGCGAAAGAAAACCGCGCGCCCGTCACGCAGCGAATCCTTATATTGTTCGGCCGTTCGAAGTCCCATGAGGCCCTATATTGTCGTCACGCGGCGGCGCGAGTCGAGCGCGAAAGCACCGGCCAAACGTGCGGTTCAGTGTGAATCCGGGCCCGTCTGTGATTACTTCTTCTGCAGAGGGAGTTTTCGATGGCTGCTCCGACGATGTTCGATTTAAGCGGCGCGGTTGCGATAGTCACCGGCGGCAACGGCGGCATCGGCCGCGCGATCGCGCTCGGGCTCGCCGAAGCCGGCGCCGCAGTCGCGATCGTGGCGCGCAACTAGGCGAAGAATCGCGCTGTGGCTGCCGAGTTCGAGAATTTGCACGCACGCGCGCTCGCGCTCGAACTCGACGTGAGCGATCGCACGCAGCTCAAGCCGGCGTTCGATCAGGTCGAGCGCGAGTTGGGGCCGGTCAATATTCTGGTCAACAACGCCGGAATCTCGGTGGTCTCCTCGACGCTCAAGCTCGAGCCCGCGCAATGGGATCGCGTACTGGAAACCAATCTCACTTCATGCTTCCTGCTCTCGCAGCTTGCCGCGCAGGCGATGGTCCAGGGCAAGCGCAGCGGCAAGATTATCAACGTGGCGAGCGAGTACGCTTTTTTTGGCGCGCTTTCCGTCTCCTCCTACAGCGCGGCGAAGGGAGGTCTGATGCAGCTCACCAAGTCGATGGCGATCGAGCTGGCGCGGCGCAATATCCAGGTCAACGCGATCGTCCCCGGATGGATCGAAACCGCGATGACCGAGCGGGTGAAAGGCACCCCGTTCTACGACGAGATCGTCGGCCGCACCCCGGCGGGCCGCTTCGGACGTCCCGAGGAATGCGCCGGCGCGGCGGTGTTCCTCGCCTCACGCGCGTCGGACTTCGTGACCGGCGCCGCGCTGTTCGTAGACGGCGGCTACCGAATCCGCTGAGCGCGGCCGCAGCAGGGAGCGGTCTTCATTCTCCGTTCGTCGGAGCCGGTCAATCTTTCGCCTGGACGCTTTTTCGCTTAAGTGTACGACGCCCGCCGCCACGGCGTGCCCGAATGTCTTCCATCAGTGCTGCCTCTTCGCACGTTGTTCTTTCAGTCTTTTGAGATGACGCGCCAAAAGTTTGAAATACTTGAAATAAGATGAGTCGTCTTCGCCGCCGCGGATTGAACCGATGGAGCTTCTTATGTGTTCATTATCCCATGCGTCGAGTATCGCGTCACCTAGAATCTCGTCCACCAGTTCAATATCGACCAGGTCACGTGCAAAATAAAGTCCAATTTCCTCAAAGAAACCGATGTAATCATCAATCTCATCGTCAGTTAATGGCTCTTTTTTGACGCTGATCCGCCGGAGATTTTCGTCTTCGCTAAACTCCCGCCTGAAGCGCTCAAACGACTGAATTTGAAAGCGCTTCCGCTCCCTTCCTTCAGCCAAATGGTCTGCCAAGAACTGCGAGGCAAGTGCCGCAAGCGCACCGACGAGCGCTCCGATTAAGCCGCTCAGGAGCACCGGATTTAGTCCCCCCATTCCCTCCCTTTATCTCCGAAGCCATCGAATTTCAAACCTCTCTACCTGCGGCCTGGCGGCTTTAACCCTGTCGGCGCGATCCAATATCATCGCGTGGATGAGGCGATCGCGATTGAAGCGCGGAGCAGGAGTCCCAAGTACAGAGCTGGGGCTGCCGGCGCGGAAGCCGTTGCGCGTGCTGACCGCGGGTGAGGTGATTCTCGACCGCTATCTGTGGGGCGACGTCTCGCGAATCTCACCCGAAGCTCCGATACCCGTGCTGCAGGTCCATCGCCGCGAGGAGAAGCCCGGCAATGCGGGCTTCGTGATGGCGAATCTGCGGGCGATGGGCGCCACTGTCAGCGCGCTGAGCGTGGTCGGCAACGATCGCAACGGCGCGCGCCTCAGCGAGATGTTCCGCGACCTGGGAATCGAAACCGGATCGCTCCTGACCGACCCCGATCGCCCGACGACCGTAAAGGAGCGGATGCTCGGTTCGGTGCAATCCGCCAATCGTGCCACCCAGCAGTTGCTGCGCGTCGATGACGAAGATCCGCGCCCGCTCAGTCGCGCTCTGGAGCGCGCGTTTCGCGGCCGGCTCAAGCAGGAGCTCAAGCGCGCCGACGGCGTCCTGGTCTCCGATATCAACAAGGGCCTGCTGACGCCGATGCTGCTGCGCGACCTGATCGACGGCGCGCGCGCTCGCAAGATTCCGATCGTGATTGATCCGCGGATGACGAAAGACTTCGCGATCTACCGCGGCGCCACCGCGATTACGCCCAATCGCTACGAGAGCGAGCTGGCGACCGGCATTCAGATGACCGATCGCGACGCCTGGCGCACCGCGGCGGAAACCATGGTCGAGCAGCTCGATCTGCAGGCCTGCCTGATCACGCTCGATCGCGACGGGATGTACCTGGCGGCGCGCGGCCACGCCGGAGTCTATATTCCCACCGCGCCGCGCGAGGTCTACGACGTAACCGGCGCGGGCGACGTGGTGCTCACCGTCTTCGGCTTGTTCGTGATCGCCGGGCTGAGCTTTCAGAGCGCGGCCGGGGATGGCGAACGTGGCAGCCGGAATCGAAGTGAGTCGGCACGGCACCGAGGTCATCAGTGCCGATGATCTCTCTCGCGCGCTGGGCTCCGAGCACGATCGCTACGGCAACAAGATTCTCCCGATCCGGGGAGCTCGCGCCGATGCTCGAGCGCGAACGGCGCAACGGCCGGCGGATCGTCTTCACCAACGGATGCTTCGATCTCCTGCACGCAGGCCATATCCAGATCCTGAGCTTCGCGCGCAGCCAGGGCGACGTGCTGGTGGTCGGCGTAAACAGCGATCACAGCGTGCGCGAGCTGAAGGGCAAGAACCGCCCAATTTATCCCGCGCCCGAGCGGACCCGGATTCTCGCCGCGCTAGAGGCTGTCAGCTACGTGACCGTGTTCGACGATACCCGGGCCGAGGCGATCATTCGGGCCGTCAAGCCCGACGTGCTGGTCAAGGGCGAAGACTGGCGCGGCAAGACGGTCGACGGCGCCGAGTTCGTAGAATCATACGGCGGCCGGGTAGTGCTCGCCCCGCTACTCGACGGCCGCAGCACCACCAACACAATCGCGCGCCTCAACAGCGCCTCCGCGCCCAGTCCACGGCCCATCCCAAATCGAGCCGAGCGCTAAGCCGGTGGATGAAAATCACCCGGCGGAGCGAAACCGCAGGCTTGATCTGATCCGGTTTGCGACCCGCAGCAATTCGGGCAATCCGAGCAGATAGGCGGCGCCGAGATAAACGCCGCCGTAGACCGGGATTACTGCCAACGCCATCAGGCGCGGCCCGGCGCCGGTCATGAGCAACTTCACGATGAAGCCCGCGGCTGAGGCCGCGACCGCCATCGACCAGAGCTGGATCAGGAAGCGGCGGTCGAGCCCGGTCGATCCGATCCGGCGGTTGAGCGACCGGCGGAGCATCGCAAATTCCAGCCATCCCGCGGCTCCGGCCGAGGCCGTCAATCCCGCGACACCCCAGCGCTGGGCGATGCCGAGCATCGGCGGCAGTGGAATCGCGCACAGGTAACCCAGCACGAGCGTCAGCGTGACCCGAATCAGCGCGAACTTCAGCGGCGTGCGCGTGTCCCACAGCGCGTAGAAGGCCGAGCTGTAGAGCCGGCCCATCGTGACCGCGAGCAGCCCGACCGACGCGCCCGCCAGCACCGCCCACAGGTAGAGCGCGTCCTGATGGGTGAAGCGGCCCGATTGAAAGATGGCCGCGGCGATCACGTCGCCGAGAAACAGAAACGCCGCCGCCGAGGGCACCACCAGGAACGAGATCTGGCGCAGTCCCGAGTTGAGCCGCGCCCGCAGCACCGCCCCGATCTGCTCCTGAGTTCCGGTCGCGCGCGACATCCCCGGCAATTCGGCCGCCGCCACCGACATTCCGAACAGACTGACGGGCAGGATGTAGAGAATCTGCCCATAGTTCAGTGCGGCGACTGCTCCGGTCGGGAGCAGGCTCGCGAGCAGGTTGTCGACGTAGCTGCTGAACTGCACCACGCCGCGTCCGGTCACCACCGGCAGGAAATTGTTGAACACCGATCGGAGCGAGGCCGCGGTGCGCGCGAAGTCGATCCGGATTCGCCGCAGCAGGCTCGTGAGCTGCGGAACCTGCACCGCGATCTGCATCCCCGCGCCGGCGACGGCCGCCCACGCCAGATCGATCGCGAGGCCGTCCTGCGATCGCCGCGGCCCGAAAAAGATCAGCGCCGCGATCAGCGCCGAATTCCACGCCACCGGCGCACTGTACGACGCGAAGAACCGATGGTGGCTGTTGAGCACACCGAGACACCACGCCGACATCACGAGCAGCCCGGTAGCCGGGAACAGGATCCGCACCAGGCTGACCGTCAATTCGCGCTTGGCGCCATGAAAGCCGGGCGCGATCACGTTGATCAACCAAGGCGCGGCGACCACGCCGAGCGCGACCAGAATCGCGGTCACCAGCGCGAGCATCGCGCCCACCGCCCACGCGACCAGGTCGGCGGTCTCGGCGTCATCCTCGCTCAGCAGTTTGCTGTAGACCGGGATAAAGGAGGCCGACAGCACGCCTTCGCCGAACAGATTCTGCAGGATGTTGGGAATCCTGAAGCCAGCTTTGAAAGCGTCAGCCGCGTCGGAGTTTCCCAGATAGTGGGCGAAAACGCTCTCGCGAATGAGCCCGGCGATACGGCTGAGCAGAATCCCGCTCGCGACCAGGCTGGCCAGTCCGGCCCCGGCCGGCGGCGCTGCGCTGCTTGATCCGCGCGGCGCGGCTATCTCCGCACTGTCCGGGCCCGCCTCGCTCTTGAGTTGGCTTTCGACTTTTGGAACTCCGCCGGTTGCGATCGGCAGAGTATAGCGGCTGAAAGCCGCGCCTTGTAGCCGCCGGGTGCAATCGCGATAGCGCCGCCATAAGATGGTCACGTGGTCCGGTCGAGGGTCGCGTGAGCTTTTCGCTCTATATTCATATTCCCTGGTGCGAATCGAAGTGCCCGTACTGCGACTTCAATTCGTACGCGGCGCAGGTGTGGCCGGAGTCCGACTACGTTGCGGCGCTGTGCGCCGAGCTGGCGCGCCGGGTTGAGGATCCGCCGTGGCGCGGGGCGCGGGTCGAAACGATCTTCTTCGGCGGCGGCACGCCCTCGCTGTTCAAGGCCGAGTCGATCGCGGCGCTGCTCGAGACCATTGATCGAACGTGCGGAATCGAACCGGGCGCGGAGATCACGCTCGAGGCGAATCCCGGCACGGTCGATCTGGCGAAGCTCTGCGGCTTTCGCGCCGCCGGGGTGAATCGAATCAGCTTCGGCGCGCAATCCTTCGATGATGCGATCCTCAAGTTCCTCGGGCGGATTCATACCGCCGATCAGACCCGCACCGCCGCCACGCTGGCGCATCGCGCCGGCTTCGAGCGGCTCAACCTCGACCTGATCTTCGCGGTGCCGGGCCAGACCCTGGCGGGAGTAAGGCGCGATATCGAAAGCGCCGCCGCGCTCGGGCCGGATCATATCTCGGCGTACAACCTCACCTTCGAGGAAGGCACGCCGTTCTTCGGCGAGATGAAGCGCGGGCGGATCGTGCCGCAGGCCGACGAGGAGCAGGCGCAGATGTACGCCGCCGTCCGCAGTGAATTGCCGGCGCGTGGCTACAAAATGTATGAAATCTCGAACTACGCGCAGGCGGGCCGGGAAGCGCGCCACAACCTGGTCTATTGGCGCGGCCGGAGCTATCTCGGGCTCGGCGCGGGCGCGCATAGCTTCGCGGCCGGCGCCCTCACCCCCACCCCCAAACCATCATCGCTTCGCGTAGATCCTTCGGCTTCGCTGCGCTCGCCTCAGGATGACATACAGACGAACGCGCCGCCTGTCATTCTGAGCCGAGGCCTCCGGCCGGAGGCGAAGAATCTACCCGGAGCGATTTACTCGATCCGGGCGTTACACGAAGCCCTCCCGGAAGGCGGCGCTTACGGCCGCCGATGGTGGAATGAGCGGACGCCGGCGCGTTATGTCGCGATGGCGACGCATGGCGGGATCGCGGAGGCGGGCGCGGAGCTAATCGACTTTCAGATCGCGGCGGGCGAGTTCGTGTTTCTCAATCTCCGGCTGCGCGACGGGTTCGCGCTCCGCGAGTTCAAGCTGCGCTTCGGCTGCGAATTCGAGCAGGTCTTTGGCGCGCGCGCCGCGCGCCTGTTTGAAGCGCGGCTCCTGCTTCAGGAGCACGGCCGGATCTTGCTCAGCGATCGCGGCCTGGAGCTGGCCGACTCGGTGTTCGCTGAGTTCGTCTGAAGATGCCAAGCATGAGGGATCCTCGATGGGAGCCGAGCGACCAAGCGTAGAAATCTCCGATCGCTATCGCGAGCGTGAACGCCCGCCGATCGCCTGTCCGGTCTGCGGAGGGAGCAATCCACCCGACGCGGTCTTCTGCGGAAACGTGGACTGCCACAAGGCGCTCGGCGAGTTTCGGTACGTCCAGGAGGAATTGCGCGCCGAGGCCAGATGGCACGAGTCGCTCGCGCAGCGCGTGACCGATTTCATCGCCAAGCCGCAGTTCCTGGCGGTCCACGCGATCTGGTTCACGGCCTGGGTGGCGCTTAACTCCGGCGTGGTGGCGGCGCTGATGCACCATTTCGATACGTTCCCGTTTCCGCTGCTCGGAATCATCCTTGCCGCCGAGGCGATCTTCATGTCGTGCTTCATTCTGATCACCCAGAATCGGCAGAACGTTTACGCCAGCAAGCGCGCGGAGCTCGACTACGTGGTCGGCGTCCAGAGCTATCGCGAGATCCGCCATCTGCTGGAACTGATGCGGCTCAACCTCGACCGGCTCGAGCGGATGCAAGCCGAGTTGCGCGCGAGCGGTGGCGGCACGGCCGGCCGGAGCGAGTGAGCGACCGCGCGGGAATCGCGCAGTGACGGCGAATCAGCCGCCCGCACGCGACGGTGACTTCTGGACCGTGCGCCGCAATCTCCTCGCCGGCGGCGTGATGCTGCTCACCGCGCTGCTTTACTTGCGCTGCCTCGGCAACGGCTTCGTCTTCGACGATCACGAGATGATCGTGATCAACGGTTACATCGGGCAGTGGTCGTTTCTATGGCGATCGCTGGTCAACGACTCGTGGTGGTTTCGCGACCCGCTCCATCTGCCGCAGAGTTCGTACTACCGGCCGCTGCAGGACATCTGGCTGGGGCTCCATTACCAGCTGTTCGGCCTCGCGCCCGCGGGATGGCATGCGACGATGGTCGCGCTGCACCTGATCGCGGTGTGGCTGGTGTTCAAAATCGCGGAGCGGCTGACCGGCGATCTGCGCGCGGCGTTGCTCGCCGCGCTGCTGTTCGGGCTCCTGCCGGTCCATGCCGAAGCGATCGTCTGGCCGACTGCGATTCCGCTGTCGCTGAGCGGGACGTTCGAACTGGCGGCGTTCTACCTGTTCATCAAGCGCGACGGCAACGAGCGCCGCAACCTGATTCTCGCGCTCCTGCTCTACGCGGGCGCGCTCTTCACGCACGAGAGCGCAGTCGTCTTTCCCGCGATCGTCGCCCTTTATGTGTTCCTGATCGACGCGCCGAAAGCCGTTAGCGCGATCGGGGCGCAGTTGCGGCAAACGCTGATCCGGACCGCGCCGCTTGCGGCCGAGACCCTCGTCTACCTGGTCATCCGATATTGCGTACTCGGTTTCATCAGCCGGCCGAATCCCGTTAATCATGCGACACTCGCACAGGTCCTGCTAACGATCCCGCCGGCGCTCGCGATCTACTTGAGCTTGCTCCTGATGCCGCGGACCGCCGGCCCGTCGCATCGGCTGATCATCCTGACCAGCACCGCGTCGCCCGAATTCTGGCTGCCGGCCGGCTCGCTATTGATCGCCGCGGGAGCGTTCGTCTTGCTCGCGCGCAGTGATCGGCGTGGACGGCTGTATCTGTTTTGCGCGGCGTGGACCGCGATCGCGCTGGCCCCGATGCTGAATCTCGGCGGGCTCTTCCAGCAGGGGCTGATCCAGGATCGATACCTCTACCTCGCGTCGGCCGGATGGTGTCTGATAGTCGCGGACCTGATCATTCGTTTTGCGGACCGGAGTGCTCGGGCGCGCCGCGCAGCGTACGTCGTGGCCGGCGCGATCATCGTCATCTGCGGCGCGGCGCTGTGGCAAGTGCAGAGCTACTGGCATGACGAGGTGGCATTGTTCACGCGCTGTATCGATGAATTCCCTGAATCGGCGATCTGGCATAACCGGCTCGGGATGGCGCTCGAGGCGCGCGGCGATCTCACCGGCGCGGATCGCGCGCTGTCGGCCTCGCTCAAGCTTGACCCTGACGACGGCGCCACGCTGTACGATCTCGGTTTGGTGCATGCGAAGCTCGGGCGGGTCAATGACGCCGCGCGTGAAGTCGCGGAGGGATTGAAGCGACTGCCGTACGCACCGCCCGACGCTTACCTCGTGCTGGCGCAGCTCTATGAGGCGAGCGGCGATCACGCTGCGAGCGAGGCGGCGCTGAAATACGCCGAGTCGCTGCCGGGCGGTATCGAGGCGGTGGGGCTAGCGCGCGCCAGAATGAAGGCGGCCCAAGGCGACGATGCCGCCGCGCGAAGATCCTGCGGCCGAAGGATCAGGACCATTGATGCAGGAGATCGCCGAAGACCCGCAGGATATGATTGGTGCTCACGCTGAATGCAAGAAAATGCTGGAGCTTTGATCATGGCAGAAGCTAAGAGCGGCGGCTGCCAATGCGGCCATATCAGATACGAGCTTTGCGGAGAGCCACTCGCGCTTGCGGTGTGTCACTGCAAGGAATGCCAGCGGCAATCGGGCAGTGCCTTCGGTATGAGCCTCGCCGTTGCGGACGGTGCATTTCAGTTACGCTCAGGCGTGCTGAAGACGTTCGAAGTGAAGTGCGACAGCGGGCGGATCAAGACTTGCGCATTCTGTCCGGAATGCGGCACTCGCATCTATCATCAAACCAATAGTGGCATGAGTATCAAAGCCGGCACGCTTGACGAAACGTCGGGGCTGAAACCTGATGGCCACTATTGGACCATGCGCAAGCAGTCATGGGTGATGATACCCGATGGCGTCCCACAATTTACCGACGACGGTTGATTGTGTCCGCCAACAGTTGACGCGGAGAACACAATGGTAAGGCGCTTCGATCATTTGACCATCGTCGTGCGCGATCTCAATCGCGCCAAGACCTTCTTTGGCCTGCTGGGGTTCAAGGAGGCGATTTCCACCGTCATCGCGGGAGAGTCAATGTCCCGCTACATGGGTATTGAGGGAATCGAAGCCGAGCACGTGACGTTGGCCCTCGAGAACGCCACGCCGCGTGCAGAAATTCAGCTCTTGCGCTACCGCCATCCGGAGGCTCTGCCCGATCCGCACATTCGCGATCTGAACAAGGTTGGCATGAACCACATCTGCTTCGCTGTCGATGATATCGAGGCGGAGCTCGCCACGCTGAGGGCCAACGGGTTCAGGACTCGAAATGACATCATCGACTATCACTCACGCCGGCTGGTCTTTCTGGAAGGGCCAGAAGAGTACGATCGAGTTGTCCCAGTGGCACTGACGCGCGCGGACGAGCGCTGCGGGGCGAGCGGAGGGTTTTCGGATCGGACCAATGAATGGCAGCCGGCCGGCGCGGGTGGTGATCGTGGGCGGCGGCTTCGGCGGTCTGAGCGCCGCGCGGGCGCTGCGGCGCTCAGCGGCGCAAATCACGATCGTCGACCGGCGCAACCATCATCTGTTTCAGCCGCTGCTCTACCAGGTCGCGACCGCGGCGCTTTCGCCGGGTGAAATCGCTTATCCGATTCGCGCCATCGTGCGGCGCTACCCAAATGTGCGGGTCGAGCTGGCCGAGGCGCTGGCGGTTGACCCGCAAGCGCGCGAGTTGGTGCTGACCGACTGCCGAATTCCCTACGACTTTCTGATTCTCGGCGACCGGCGCGACCAACTCGTATTTCGGACATCGCGAATGGGAAGCGAATGCGCCCGGCCTCAAAAGTCTGGAAGAGGCGCTGAGATCCGCCGGCGGATTTTGCTCGCGTTTGAAAAAGCCGAACGCGAGGGCGATCCGGCGCGCCGGCAGGAGCTGCTGACCTTCGTGATCGTTGGCGGCGGTCCCACCGGCGTCGAGCTGGCCGGCGCGATCGCAGAGATTTCACGGCAGGTGATGGTCAGCGACTTCCGCGACGATCGATCCGCGCCAAGCGCGGATCGTGCTGCTCGAAGCCGGGCCGCGAATTCTGCCGAGCTTCCCGGAGGATCTTGCGGCCAAAGCCGAGGCGGCGCTCAGAGCGCGGCAGGTCGAGGTGCGGACCAACGCGCCGGTCAGCGCGATCGAGCGCGAGGCGGTGACTGCCGGGACCGATCGGATTATGGCGCAGACGATAATCTGGGCGGCCGGTGTGAGCGCGTCGCCGATCGCGCGCTCGCTGGGCGTGCCGCTCAATCGCGGCGGGCAGGTGCTGGTCGGACCCGACCTCGCGGTTCCCGGCTATCCGGAGATCTTCGTGATCGGCGATCTGGCCGCGCTCAAGGACGATCAGGGCAAGCCGATTCCGGGGCTGGCGCCGGCCGCGATCCAGATGGGGCGTCATGCGGCGCGAAACATCCGGCTGGCGATGCGAGGGCCGGCCCTATGAGAAGTTCCACTATCGCGACAAAGGGCAACCTCGCGACGATCGGCCGCGCGGCTGCGATCGCGGATCTCGGCTGGATAAAAGTCGGCGGTTTCGTCGCGTGGGTGCTTTGGATCGCGGTCCACATTTTCTTTCTGATCGGATTCCGCAATCGCTTTATCGTGATGTTCAAATGGGCGTGGGCCTACTTCGCCAGCCAGCGCGGCGCGCGTTTGATAACGGGTGACCTCTTCCGCGATCGCGCGCCCGCGGCGCCACCGGTCGCCGAAAGCGACGACGCCGTATCTTCAGGAAGCCGCCAGAGCGGCGGTTGAAGCTACTGACTTCTTCGCTTTGCTCTTGCTGGAGCGGTCGATACGGGATGCGAGGTGGTCGGCTGCGCCGAGGATCGCGGCGGCGAGCAGCTCGAAAGAAGCTTCGAACTCCGCATCGTTGCGGTCGATCTCACGGGCGATGAACAGGCCGTCGGCCGCGGCCATCACCAGACTGGCCAGCGCACGCACGCCGTGCCGATCGATCTCGCCAGCGAAGAACGCGTCGTAAGCCGCGACCATCTGCTTGTAGGCCTGAGCGCGCACCTGGAGGAACAGGGTGCGGGCGGTCACCTCCTTGTGCCTGCGCTCGAGGGCAAGCATGAGGCCGAGCCGCAGGAAATCCGGGGCTTCGGCGATGGCCTTGGCCGTTCGACGCATCGCGGAGAGCAAGAGCTCCAGGCGCGTCGAACCAGCTTTCGGCGGCATCCATGCGCCCATCCCCTCCAGCCAGCGGTTGAAGCTCCGCTCGATCACTGCGGCGATGAGCTGGTTCTTGTCTTTGAAATGCCAATAGATCGAGCTCGCCGGCAGGCCGGATCGTTCGCTGACCAGGGCGATACCGGTGCCCTCGTAGCCGCGCTCGCCGGCGATTTCAGTGGCGGCGTCCAAAATGCGCTCGCGCGATTCCTCACCGTTGGCTCGCTTGCGCCGCTGCGCAGCCAACGTCCTTTCCCCGAGGCCTTGACTGTGATTCACCTTTATTGTAGTGGTCACTACAATAACTTTACCGCATGAGTCACCACGCTGCAAGGGAGTTGAAGCAAGGGAGTTGAAAATGGAACTGCTCGAGAAGGCCAAACGGCTGGCGCCGCAGTTCGCAGAGGCCGCAGCCGGCGACGATAAGCTGCGGCGGCTCAGCGACTCGACGTGGAAGCCACCTGCTCGACGGCGGCTTCCTGCGATCGTTGCAGCCCGCGCGATGGGGCGGCGGCGAGGTCAAGCTCGTCGAGTTCGTCGACGCGGCGATCGAGATCTCTCGCGCGTCGCCGTCAGCCGGCTGGGTCGCCGGCGTGATCGGCGTCCATCCGTGGCAGCTCGCACTATTCAGCGAGCGAGCGCAGCGCGAGATGTGGGGTGAAGATCCCGCAACGATGCACTCCTCTTCCTACAATCCGACCGGCAAGGCTGAGAAGGTTGCGGGCGGGTACAAGATTTCGGGACGTTGGTCGTTCTCCTCCGGCTGCGACCACTGCAAAGGCGTGAACCTGGGCGCTATCGCCGGCGCCCGTGACATCGGCGGCAGCCACCTCCCCGACTTCCGGTCCTTTCTGCTGCTGCGCGGGCAATATCGTATCGAGGACAACTGGCACGTCGCCGGCCTCAAAGGCACGGGCAGCAAAGACATCGTGGTCGAAGACGCGTTCGTGCCCGATTATCGAACCCAGTCTCATCTCGACTACGCGATGAACCTCCCGCTGCCGGGTCAGGAACTCAACGACGGCCACTGTACCGCCTGCCGTGGTCGGTGGTGTTCAACATGGCGCTGGCCGCGTCGGTCCTCGGCTCGGCGCGCGGCTTCGTGGACACGTGGATCGATCTGTCGAGGACCCGCAAGCTGAGCCTCGGCGGGAATGCAGCCGACGATGCTCTGACTCAGCAGCGTCTTGCGGAAGCGACTGGGCGATCGACGTGACGATCACGAAAGTGCGCGCCGACGCGGTCGAGTTGTGGCAGATGGCCGAAGCACGCGAGGCCGCGTCGCCGCAGCAGCGGGCGCAAATCCGCTGGAACATGAACCGCGGGTGCGAGGTGGTTGCCCAGGCGGTCGGCGATCTCTTCCGTGCCGCGACGGGCCGGTCGATCTTCCTCGATCATCCGTTGCAGCGCCGTTTCCAGGACATGCAGGGCGCCTTGGGACACGCGTTCCTGGTGCCCGATCAACTGGCCCGCGCGGTTGGCGGGCTGCTACTCGGCACGACCAAGCCGGAGGTGGTGCTATGATCCAATCCCTCAGCTATATCGGATTCACCTCGCCGAACGCGGAAGCGTGGCTGGAATTCGGTCCCAGAGATCATCGGGCTTGAGGTCGCTGCGCGCGCAGCCGATGGCGCCGTGCGGCTGCGCGTCGACGATGCAGCTCATCGAATTACCATCCACCCCGGCGAGACCGATGACCTTGCTTACCTCGGATGGGCAGTCGCCGGACCGCCAGCACTCGAAGCCGCGGTCGCGGCCCTTAAGAAGGAAGGACTCGAAGTGCACGCCGGCGATGCTGCATTGGCCGGCCAGCGCGCCGTTGCGGACCTGGTGTGGTTCGTCGACCCGTTTGGCTTCCGCCACGAACTGAGCTGGGGACTCGCGACGCGGCCGTCGTCGTTCCGGCCGGGCCGCCGAATTTCCGGCTTCGTTACCGGCAGCGGTGGGCTCGGACACGCGGTGCTCTTCATGCCCGACCTGGAACGGGCCGAGCGGTTTTACACCAAGGTCCTGGGATTCAGGCTCTCGGATCGAGTCGAGGCCGGCATGAGCCTACGCTTTTTCCACTGCAACGGGCGCCATCACAGCCTCGCGTTCGTATCGGTACCCGGGATGGTCGGCATCCACCACCTGATGCTCGAGGTCGCTTCGCTGGACGATGTTGGCACCGCGCTGGACCTCTGCAACCAGCGCGGCATGCCGCTTGCGATGGGACTCGGCCGCCATACCAACGACCTTATGACCTCGTTTTACGTCCGCACCCCGTCGGGCTTCGAGATCGAGTACGGATGGGGCGGCAGGCAGGTCGAAGACGAAGATAGCTGGGTCGTCGGCTCCTACGACGCGACGAGCATATGGGGCCACAAGGCTCCGGATAAGCCACTGAGGCCTGGAATCATTCGGCCGTTCAAGTCTGCTGGCGCGAATCGATAACACGCTGGATCGGGAGGATCGACATGGCAACTCTCGGGCGCATCGACACTCACCATCACATTGTGCCGGCGTCGTACGCTGCCTGGCTTAGACGAAAAGGTATGGAGGCCGGCGGGATGCCGATTCCCGAATGGAGCGCCGACTCCGCCATCGCGTTGATGGACAAGTACCGGATTCAGACCGCGATTATGTCCATCTCAACGCCGGGAGTTCATCTGGGCGACGACGCGGAGGCGCGAGAAAAGGCCCGCGAGGTCAACGAGTACGCGGCCGAGGTCGTGCGCAAGCATCCCAGCCGCTTCGGCTTCTTTGCCACACTCTGCCTGCCTGACGTTAAAGGGTCGCTGGATGAAGTCGCGTATGCGTTCGACAAGCTCCACGCCGACGGCGTCGTCCTGCTGGCTAACAGCCGCGGGATTTACCTCGGCGACAAGGCCTTCGATCCACTGTTCGACGAATTGAACCAGCGCAAGGCGGTGGTGTTTGTGCATCCGTCGCAACTCTACGGCCTCGACCCGCCCAAGGGCATGCCGCCATTCATCACTGACTTCCTGCTGGACACGACGCGCGCCGCAGTCCGGCTTGCGGGCTCGGGCACGCTGGACCGCTGTCCCGACTTGAAAGTGATCTTGTCGCATGCGGGAGGGTTCGTGCCGTATGCAGCATACCGGATCGCGGTTGCCGCGTCGCCGAAAAGGGACTTGGCCGGCGGACTTGCGCAGTTCACCGACGGACTTACCCTGTTCGCCGACGGACTTGCCCAGTTGCAGAAGTTTTACTTCGACATCGCCCTTTCCGGCGAGTCCTACTGCGCTGCCGAGCTTATTGGCGTTCGCGCAGCCCGACCATGTGCTCTACGCAACCGACTGGCCCTACGCCATGGAGGTGATTGTCGGCGCGTTTACCGGGATGTACGAAGGCTATTCGCTGAACGACACCCAACGCGCATCGATCGACCGGGGCAACGCCGAAGCACTCTTTCCACGGCTGCGAGGAGGCCCACAGGCCACATCATGAGCTCCCTTAGATTCGGTCCCGATAATCCTTCCGAAACCTACGTCGCTCACGCCTTTGCGGAGCAAACGATCGACACCGGCGAGGCCGTGATCAACTACGCGATGGCGGGAGCGCCGGAGAAGCCGGCGTTGTTGCTGATCCCGGGACAAACCGAATCGTGGTGGGGCTATGAGCAGGCGATGGGCCTGCTGCAGGAGCACTTCCAGGCTTTCGCCGTCGACCTGCGAGGGCAGGGAAGATCAAGCAGGACTCCGGGGCGTTATACCGTCGACAACTTCGGCAACGACCTGGTGCGGTTCATCGCGCTGGCCATCAAGCGACCGGTGATTGTCAGTGGGCTCTCGTCGGGGGGCGTGATCTCCGCGTGGCTTTCCGCGTACGCAATGCCCGGCATGATCCGCGGCGCTCACTATGAAGACCCGCCGCTGTTCTCCTCGGAGGTCGACACCTCTTGCGGGCCATCGCTCCGCCAGAGCATCGGGCCGATTTTTGCCTTGGTGAGCAAATACCTGGGCGACCAATGGAGCGTTGGCGATTGGGCCGGGATGCTCGAAGCCGCCAAAATGGAGCTTCCCGAATGGCTGTCACGTGCATTGCCCCGCTGATGTTCGGTGCCGACGGGCGAAATCCCGCAGCGGATCAAGGAATACGATCCGGAGTGGGCCCGCGCATTCTGGGAGGGTTCCGTATTCGCGAGCTGCGACCACGCGCGGATGCTGGCGAGCGTCAAGTGCCCGGTGTTGTATACACACCATTTCCGCTACGTCGATGACAATGGCGGTTACTTGCTGGGCGCGGCCTCGGACGTGCAGGCAAGACGCGTATGCGAATTGGTCTCGCTCGCCGGCCAGCCGATTGACTACGGTCATTCCCCCAAATGCCACACTCGATGCACAGTGAAAATCCCAAGCTGTTTACGCAGCTCCTGGTCGAGTTCGAGGCGAAGCTCAAGACCTAGCGCCTCCACAGGTCGGTCGCGCTGTGAGGGCGGCCGTCGTGTTCGTACACCCCTCGCAGTTGCGTGGCCTCGAACTGCCGACGGGCGCGCCTCCATTAGGGGGTTTTGGCCGGGTTGAGCTATAGTGCAGTCGGCAAGAAGCCCGGCGAGATAAGTGCAGGAGAAGGCGATGAGTACGACACCGTCGGTGGTTGTCATCGGGGCCGGGCTTGGCGGCTTGTGCGTCGGCGCGCATCTGAAGAAAGCCGGGATCGAGGACTTTGTGATTCTCGAGCAGGCCGAACGCGTTGGCGGCACCTGGCGTCAGAACAGCCTATCCCGGATGCGCCTGCGACACACCGGTGGCGCTGTACCAGTTTTCTTTCGCCAGGACGTTGAACTGGAGCCATCTTTTTCCCCGCGCCCCCAAGTTCAGCGCTACACCGAGGACGTGGTCGATCTCTGCGGTCTGCGAACGCATCTGCGGCTTGGGCAGGGCGTTGCGTCCGCGAGATGGGACGACGCGCGCGCAGTGTGGCGCATTACGGCCACGTCGGGCGAAGTGCGCGAGGCCCGGGCTTTGGTCACCGCGCTCGGGCAGCTCAACCGCCCCAAGCTCCCGGAGATCGCGGGCCGGAGCAGCTTTGCCGGTGCATCGTTCCATTCGGCGAATTGGGATCACAGCGTCGATCTGGCCGGCAGGCGCGTGGGCGTGATCGGCTCCGCCGCCAGCGCGGTGCAACTCATTCCGGAGGTCGCGGCAATCGCGCAGCATCTGACGGTCTTCCAGCGCTCGCCGAACTGGCTGCTGCCGCGCATGGATCGGGAAGTCAGCGACGCGGAGAAGCGACTCCTGACTGCTTCGCCCGAAGTGAGCCTGTCGGAGCGGGACCATCTCTATCTGACTTTCGACACTTTGTTCTGGCAGGTATTCCAATTCACCGAAGCCGGCCGCGAATTCTACACCGAGCAGGCCCGCAACCTCTTACAGCTTCAGGTGCCGGACCCGGAGCTGCGCCGCAAGCTGACGCCCGACTACCCGATCGGATGCAAACGGGTGCTGTTCGCCGACGATTACTATCCCGCGCTGATGCGGCCGAACGTCGCACTGGTAGCGGAAGGTATCGAGCGGATCGTGCCCGAGGGAGTGGTCACCGCTGACGGCGTCACCCACAAGCTGGATGCGCTCGTTTACGCGACCGGTTTCGAGACCACCGGATGGCGCTGGTCGGTAGACGTGGTGGGACGCGGCGGCGTGAGGCTGAGCGAGGTCTGGAAGGAGGCTCCGGAAGCCTATCTGGAATCACGGTCGCAAATTTCCCCAACCTGTTCATGATCTACGGCCCGAACACCAATTTGGGCCACAACACCATCACCTTCATGATCGAGCGCCAGGCGGAATACATCATCCAATGTCTCAAGACGATGCGCGCGCGCAATCTCGCCGCGGTCGAGGTGACGCGAGCCGCGCAGGATCGCTTCAATCGTGAGCTACAGGCGCGACTGGCCAACAGCACCTGGGCTGATCCGCGCTGCGCCAGTTGGTACAAGACCGCCGACGGGCGAATCACGCAGAACTGGGGCAGCCATACCCGCGACTATCGCAGCGCGACGCAGCAAGTGACGTGGGAAGACTATTCGCTACGGCCGCACGGAGGAGAATAGTCGCCATTACTCGCCCATCTTGATTCCGAGCTGGCGCTTCCAGTCCTTAGCGGCGAGGCTTGCGGTTGATTTGCGAACGATCTCCTCCTGTGGCTTGCCCTCTGAAAAACGCTTCCTGGCAACCACTGCTACCTACGAGAAGCGTCGCGGCAGTTGCGACGACTTCGAGGCTCGGCTGACTTGCGCGCGGCCGCTGCCGAACTGCGTTGACATCACAGTTGCGGGCAGGTTACTAGGGCGTTTGGGCGCCTGACCGGTGTCGGTCGAAACCTGTCGTCACCGGCCAATGCTTGCGCAAGGAAGTCCCGGTTTCGACGGCCAAGGAGGCACGCGGTGAGCATGAAGCGGAAACTGGCGGTGCTGCTGTCGGCCGATGTCGCCGAGTACAGCCGGCATGTGCGCGAGCATGAGGAGAGTGCCGTCGCGACCCTGCGCGGCCATCGGGTGATTGTCGATCAACTGATCGCGCAGCATGGCGGGCGCATCGCTAATACGGCCGGCGACAGCGTGCTCGCCGAGTTCGAGAGTCCGGTCGAGGCCGTGCGTTGCGCGGTGGAAATGCAGGAGGCGATGCGGGGCCGCAACGAAGCTTTACCCGAGGGGCGCCGCATGTGGTTCCGCGTCGGTCTCAACCTGGGCGACGTGATGGTGCAAGAGAACGGCGACTTGCTGGGTGACGGCGTGAATGTCGCCGCGCGCACGCAAACGCTGGCCGACCCCGGGGGGATCTGCATTTCCAACACGGTGCGCGAGCAGGTCGAGAACAAGGTGGCGCTCAGTTTCGAGGACCTCGGCCAGCAGCACGTCAAGAACATCCCCCAGCCGGTACACTTATACAGATTGCGTGCCGGGCCGGCGTTGAGAACGGCGAGTGCGGTTGCCCGCGCGGGCCCGACCAGGCGGCTCCTCGTAGTGCTTGGGGCGCTGCTGATTTGTGCGACCGGTGGGACGGTCTGGTACCTTGTGATGCCGAGTGCGCGTTCCTATGACGGCCAGTGGTTCGGGCAATACTCCTGCGAGGCCGGCGTTAATCCGGGCTTTAGCGTCCCCAAGCTCGCGGTCGTCCGCAACGGCGAAGTGGAAATAACCAGCGGCGCACCGCGGCATCTCGGCTATTTCGATATCAAGGGAGATGTGTCGGCGGCGGGGAAGATCAGCTTGTCGGGTCACGGTTTCGGCCAGGCTGCGGGGTTTGCGCCATCGCGCTATACGATCGAGATGATGGGCAAAATCGCCGGCGACACCATGACCCTCAGTGGCTTTCAGAACGGGAGACGCCGGTGTACCGCGATCCTCAAACGCACGTCGCACTGAGGGCGCGCGCGGACGATGGCGTCGTCAAGCAAGCTAGGGGCGAGAACGTTGTCCGCGTTCGCGTTCAGCCTGCTCGATCTTTGCGGAATACTCCGACCGCAACAAAAATGACGGCGAGAACGAAAAGGGCAGATATCGGCATCCAGACTGACATAACTGACATATTGGATAAATCATATCACAGTCATGGCCCCGAGGTCATCGCCCTCCGCCGTCAGTTGGTCCTGGCAGTTGCGAAACCCGACGCCCAGTGAAAGCATACGACCAGCAATCGGCGCAGGCCGCGAGGAGGATGAATTTTGGACGTAGATAAGATCGTGGCGGACTTGAAGCACGAGAGGGATCGGCTGAGCCGGGCTATCGTGGCATTGGAGGGAGCAGGTACGTCAGGTGCGGGTACCACGAGCAGCGCCAGTGCTGGGCGCCCGGCCGTTTCGAAGAAGAAGAAGCGCGGAGGCCTCACGCCGGAAGGTAGGAGGCGGTTGTCGGAGTCGATGAAGAGGCGCTGGGCCGAGCGCAGAAGGAAGGGTCGTTAGGAGTTCAGCGCGCGCCGGGGATTAGGTTGCAGCCTCAGCCGTCCGCGGATGGGGATCGAACGGCGCGTATCCGCTTTTTCCGGGCGTCGGATAGTCCTTTCTGATGAACGTGCGCGATCGGTTCACCAGATCATGGAAGATCATGCATTTGTCGCGCTGCGTTGGCAGGCGCGGATTAGCGTCGACCGCGGCGAGCACGTCCGCGGCGGTTTGAGTGCCGGAGGACGTCATTCAACGCTACGGAGCGGCCGGACCAGTTTCGCGGGGCGGATCACGCTGAGCGAGCAGGGCCATCCGAGGGTCAGCTTCCGGAGGGGCAACAATGACGGGCCGCGACATCGCCTATATAGATGACTGGACTCCGGTTCCGACCGTTCGGCATCAGGACGCCCAAATCACGGAGAAAAGCTGGTGGCAGCAGCGAGATCCGGCGGTGCTCAAACTCACCGCCCAATATCACTTCTATGCGGGATACTACGAGTGGACGAAGTATAGAGTCCTGCTCAATCCATTCTGCGTGTGCGCTGCAAGCCCGAAGAATTTCCAGATTCCAGGCGAGGCCATGGAAGGAAAGAGGGTGCTCGACGTTGGCTGCGGTCCGGTGCCCGAGTCGGTTTCCCTGGTTCATTGCGCGGAAGTGCATGCGATCGATCCGCTGATGGAGTTCTACCAACAACTTCAGCCGTTCGGCTGGCAATTTTTCGCGTCAACATCTCAAGGCAGGGGAGAGCATCTTCAGTTTGAGGCGGCGCGGTTTGACTACGTCTACTGCCGAAACACGCTCGACCACACGCAAGACGCGGACAAGGTGCTCGAGGAGAATATCGAGAGTGCTGCGCCCGCGCGGCGAGCTTTTGCTCAACTGCGACGTTCGCGAGCGGCTGGGAGGTGGGTTGGCGCATCCCTACAGGTGGAATCTCGATACTTTCGAGCGTCGGGTGTTCAGAGACTTTGAGCCGATGACCACAGTCTCACTACTATCTACCGAGGGAGCGCTCATCGCGCGCGAACAGCGTGAGGAGCAACGAGTGCTCACCTGGGTCTGCCGTCTCCGGAAGAAACACGGCTAGAGACGAGTTGCCACAAGTCCGCAGGTCGCGTCGCCGGATCGGAAGCGGAGCGCGGATGGTCGGCTCGCGCAGAGCGACGATCGGGCCGGGGTTTCGGGCAGGCTAACTGGCGGCGTTTCGAACCGCATAGATTATTCCGTCCTGGTTCAACATGACCGGCGACATTAACAAGTGATAGGCCGCCGGCATCGCGTTCAAGTTCGGCATGTTGTCAATTGCGATTCGTCACCTTCATAGAAGTAAACGATCAGCCCGGTTCCACTGCCGAGCCGATGGTGCATCCTTGCCAAATCCCGCGTGAGGCTTTGCGGCGGCAGCTTGGCAGCGTTGCACAGCGCAAGGGCCGCCATCACCCATGGCAGCTTCCCCGGGTTCAGGTAAAGAAGCAGCGCCAGCCGAAAGAGCGCTTGCAGTCCCGCCGGGACTGAATCACGATCAGGCCGGAATCGCGATTTGTGGTTGGGACAACGGGAAGATGCTCTTCAATTCCTATGCATTCGTCTGATATTCGCGTTCAGCGCGACCAGCCGGGCCGACCTTCACCGGCTACGCCGGGCGGGCGCCACCGCCCCTCATGACGCGCCGGCCGTCGGTTGGGGCGAACGCCGCAATCACGCGTGACAAGTTCCAGAGTGCGCATCGCGCCTGGTCTCAAGCCCGGCGTCCTTCTGCGGCCGAATGCCTCCTCGTCCTAACCCTGGTTGCTGCGACTCTGCGGATTTCGCATCTGGATTCCAAGAGTTTGTGGCTCGACGAAGGGTTCACCGCTTATCGAATCAGGTTGCCCCTTATGGCGCTGGTCAAGTCGGCCGCGGCTTCAGAGATGAACATGTACCTCTACTACGTGCTGATGCATGTATGGATCCTGATGGCCGGGGCAAGCGAGTTCATGTTACGGCTTCCATCGGCGATTTTCGCCACCGCGGCCGTACCGCTGGTTTATGCGCTCGGAGCCGAATTACGCGATCGCGACACCGGCTTGCTGGGCGCGCTTTTCGTAGCCGTCAATGCCACCTGCATTCAATACGCTCAAACCCTGCGAGGTTATGCGCTGCTGCTGATGCTGTCCGTCTTATCCGCACTTCTGTTTGTGAAAAGCGTCAAGCGAGACTCATTAAGGAACTGTGCGGCTTATGTGATCAGCGGGGCAGCCGCCGTATATGTTCACTTGTTCGCAATTCTCGCGATACCTCCGCAGTGGCTGTCGTTGTTCATCTTTCGACCCGGACGACGAACTATAATCAGATTGACGCTTGCCGCCCTGCTGACAGGAATGCTTGGCGGCGTAGCGATCCTGATCTCGATTTACGCCAACGTCGGGCAGGTTGGGTGGGTGCCGGCGACGACGGCCAGGGCAGTAATTCAACTGTGCTTTATTTTCGCCGGAGTGTTCGACGGACTGGCCGATCCTCCCGCCATGGCATTACTGGCACTATACCTGGTCGGCATCGCAGTGGCCGTGGTTCACTCATCCAGACGAGATCGCGCGGCGCTGGGCTATATGTTGCTCTCAGCCGGGTTTCCGATCGGGCTGAGTCTGGTGGTATCGATCTTCAAGCCGCTATTTGTCGCTCGCTACTTTCTGCCAAGTTTGCCGTTCTTTGCGCTCCTGGCCGCAGTCGGCATCCTGCAGATCAAACCTCGGGCTCTGGCGATAGGGGTTGTAACGCTAATCACCATTCTCAGCCTAGGTGAAGACCGCCGCTACTATAAGGCAGCGCCGACGCAGGATTGGCGCGGCGCCATCAATTTTGTCGCAGCCCGCGGACGCCCAGAGGACGCCTTGGTGATCTATCCCGATTATTACTGGGTGGCGCCCGAGTACTATATTTCCCGGCTCGATCAGCGGGCGGCCTTTCCTTCGTTAATTTATGAAGTTCCAGGGTCGTCGCAGAGCTTTGCCGCGTCCGATGGGGCTCCTCACCGGCGAATCTGGTTCACTTTTCCGACTCAGGATCCAATCGCAGATCAAGGAGTCGAAGACGCTCTGCGGAACGCGATGGCCGGCCGGCATGCGACCGAGGATCGTCGATTCCCAGGGGTGCGTCTGATGCTGCTCGAGCTGCCTTGAGCCGGCCGGCCGCGTCGATACTGCCGCGCATAGCCCGGATCGGGATCGAAGTGCGTCGGCCGCCGCTCCGAAGTCAGGCCGAATCAGCGATAGTTCGTCGTGATCCAGGCGCGAATCGTGGCGGGCGGTTTGATGGACGCCGCGCGATAGGCTATGACTGCTTGCGATGATTCGTAGTTGTACCGGTTGTGTTTATCCGGTAAAGCGGCAGTATCGCCCGTACGGGCCAGGCTCCCGCATTTGCAGGCCGGGAGCTGACGCCTGATGCGGTTGCTGCAGTCGGTCGTTCTACTCCTGAATCTGACGCCACTCCGCCGGGTCTTTCGCCGTGTTTACGCCTTGGGGCTTAGACGCGTGGTGGCCGCGCTGGCCAGACATCCGGCGGTCTTCTGTATCTTTGGCTGCGGCTCGTACTTCGAAGGGCAGCCTACCTATGGGCTGTCAGATATCGATCTGATCATTGTGTTGCGCGACGGCGTGACCCGCTCCGATGCAGCTCCGGGCGAGATCGCCGGCAGCTACGAGCGCGTGCGGCGCTTCTTTCCGTTCTTGGGCCAATGGTACGAGAAGGAAGCCAACCTGATCTATCTCTCCGATGTCGCCGCGGGCTTCCCCGCCCGGAATCGTTTCGAATCCGATTGAAGGAGCGCAGGCTGGTGACGCTCTACGGAGAGGCGCTGCCGTCCGAGCTGGCCGGCGGGCGCATCACCACCAGCGAAGTGCTGGCGGAACTCACGACGTTACTACGGCTGTCGCTGGTGACCGACCCGCGATACGCGCGGCGGCTGGCGTTCTGGAAGCGGGTCTTCAACAAAACGATCGCGCTGACGGAGTTGGCCGATCTCCCACAACTGGCTGCCGACACGCGAGGGCATGCGGAGCTGAAGTTTCTGGCTGAAGACGATACGTGGCTGTTTTTTCGCACGGCCGAGCCGGATCGCCTCTACTCGCTGCAACTCACGATCGCGCAGCGGATGTGCGACGCGCTGCGGGCACGCGAACCCGAGACGCAAATTCAATTCGTCGTCCCCGGGTGCGGGTCGCGAGAGCTGCCGGCTCCTGACTTGGCGCCGGCACAGTCGTCAGCCGTCGCCGAGCTGGCGCGCAGCGGGTACCTGAGCGTAACGACTATCGCATCGGCGCCGATCGGACTCGTCCCACGCCTGCTGTATTTCCCGATCGATGGGCGAATTCCGGTGCTCGAACTTCGTGGGGGCGCGTACCCCGGCCTCCAACGGCTGCGGCAAGCCCTGCTTGCGCAGCCCGCGACCGACGAGAACGCGCTGGTTGCGGTCGAAGGCTTCCTGTTCGTGGCGACGCGCCAGCCGACCTTCGTCGATATCTTGCCGCTGGACCCGTTACAGTTCGCCAATGTATATGCCGCGGCGTCCGGAGAGCCGCTGGCATTCACGATGCCGACGCCGCTACTGGCCGAACAGGAGGCGGCGGCGGACGAGGTGTTTGCCGGCTTCGCGGTCTTTTATCGCCTTCACGAGGCGCATGTAACCAAGCTGCCGTATCCGTGGGTCTATCGCGAAAACGACGTTGAGGTCATCGAGAAAGCGCTACGCATCCTGCGCGTGCACATCGCCGGTTCGCCCGAGCGGATCCTGATTCAGCGCTCCGTCGATTTGTTCGAGTACCTGCGTGAGCGCCATCCCGAATGCCGGGATTTTCTTGCCGAGCTGCAACGGTACCGGCAGTACCTGTTTGGCGGTTTGAGCGCGGCCGAGGTTGCGAACAATGTCTATCGCTGCCTGCACCAGTTCATGCGGCAGTTCCTGTCGGGAGCGGACCGGATCACGCTCGATCCCATGCACCAGCATCTGGAGATTACCGTGGGAGTGATCACGCGCAATCGCGCCGGAGATCTGGTGAACTTGCTGGATTCATTGACGCACCAGCGGCGCCCGCCGGACGAGGTGCTGGTGGTCGACAATGGATCGACCGATCGTACGCAAGCGGTGCTGGAAGGGTTCCGCGACCGCCTGCCGATTCGGCGCGTGTTCCTCGCCGAAGCCAGTATCCCCAGCGCGCGCAATCTGGTGATCGACGAAGCCGCGCACGATATCGTCTCGTTCATCGACGACGACTGCATCAGCGAACCGGAATGGCTGGCCGCGATCGAGCGGGGCTTTCTGCGCGCGGACAACGTCGGCATGGTCGGTGGATGGGTACAACATGAACCGGCGGCCCAGCCGTCGAGCGTCGACAACTATTATCGCGTCTTCCATCACACCAAGCCCTGAAGCTGGAAAGTAGACGTTTATGATTATCGACTTGCCCTTTGGCGTTGCCGGTCGAGCAACTGAGGACCGCCCTCTGCCGGTGGGGTTCTTTCACTTTTCAAACAACAATCTGTCGATCCGCCGCCAATGTGCGCGGGAAGTCGGCATGTACGATCTGCGGGCGAGCAAGTCGGAGGATGTGGACCTGAGTTTTCGCGTGGCCCAGAGCCCGCAATGGGTGGCCTATCGCGAAGACGCCGCGGTGGTTCGCCACAAGGGGCGACGCACGTTGCGGGAGTTGATCCTTCAGATGTGGGGGTGGGGATTCTACGTCGGTTATCCCTACGCAAAGACCGGCATCCGGGGCGTATACCTGTACTGGTTGAACGGACGCAGGCACAAGCTTCGGCGCGGCTCCGAGGTGAAACGCTTTCCGATCCTGGTTTGTGTATTTGCCACCGAGTTTCATCTGGCTAATGTCCTTGCTGTGCTGATGGTACTGGCGGCACTTACAGGACATCTGGCGCTGGCCGCCGGTGCTCTCGTGGGGCTGGCGTGGGCGGTGCGGGGCTATCTGAACGATGTGATGCGCGTGGGTCTGCGGCCCTGGGATGCGCTCAAGCTTGCGGTAGTGCACTACCTCACCGACGCCGCATTCACGCTGGCTACGTTTATCGGTGGCCTGCGGCATCGCGTGATTCTGGTGCCTTCACCGATCTTCCCTCCCGAAAGCCGCAGGCCGCGCTGACCGCTTCCTCCGTTCGCAAGGCCCGGAGCGCGCCGGGGTTTAGTGCCGAGCCTCAGCAGGCCAGGAAGCGCGTCTTAATCCCAGTCGTTCGATCATCCCGGCGACGTGGCCGGCGCCGGCCTCAATCGTGACGAAGCTTCCTTGCCAGGAGCGGCCGTAAATCGGCACGCGATAGGCATGCACGCGGTGCGCGGCGGTATCGAACGCGCCCCCGTCTTCGAGCGCCATCCGAATGAAGCGCCCGGGAGCGGGAGGAGAGACCGCGAAACTGGTGGCCCGCGCCAGGTGGCCATCGCGGAAGATATAACCACCGCTCGCGGCGGCGGTGAATAGCGCCACGGCGGAAAGCTTCTCGCCCCATAACGAGAGGTACGTGAAAGGCGTTACGAATCGCGCGGCGGTCTGCGGCTGTTCGTGAAACTGGCCGAGGCCGTCGAATGAGAAGCGCTTCGCCCCGGCCGCGATCTCGACATGCGCGCTGCCCATGATCTCGGTCCGCCCGGCAAGCAGCCCGGCATGAGCGCGAAGCGGCGCGAAGGTCGCCTGAAGCGAAAGAGCTATCGCGCTGCTCCCGGCGGCCAGTTCGCCCTCGCGATACATGACCATCCGCCCACGCGCGCCGCATCGTGAAGGACGGGCTCGGTCGCCCTCGCGCCACAGCGTCAAGATTTCGCGATCTTCGGTCGAGTATTCGACCGCCGCGGCCTCGAGTTTGAGCGGAACATCCGAGCAAGGCAGGTAGTTGTCGTTCAAATGGCAGTTGATGTCCGGTGTGATCACGCGCGCCCAGAGCCAGGTTGTTGCGGCGCCCGGATAGCGGCAGAGCCGGAGGAAGACTGCGCTCGACGCGTCAGCGGTGGCGCACGCGAGCATTACCGACTCGCCTCGAGCGTCTCCCCTAGCAGATGGTCGATGCCGTTGAGGCGCCTGGAATCCTTCGGCATGGCAGATTCAATCCTGATAGCCGGCGTTGCGCTTCAGGGCCGCAATCAGTTGATGGAACGGCGCGAGTGAGCCATCCGGCGGGGCCGGGTTAGAATACGCCTGATGAAGCGGAATGCGTCCAGGAAGCGCGGTCCAGCGTGCCTCCGAGGTGATCGGCGCCGCGCACCAGCCGGTATTCGTGTTTGATGCCGGTGTCGAAAAGTAAGCGATGCAGAAATTCGCTGCCGTGGTGCAGATTGAAGCTGTCCTCGTCGCCGACTTCGAGATAGATGCCAAGTTGAGAAGCGCGCAGCGCCGACGCGTTGTTTTGCGCCACGTTGGCAGGATTGTTGGCCTGCCAGAATTGTCGATCGACCGGGCGCCCATACCGTTCCTCGAAGAGCGCGTCCGAGCGCCAGAAGCGATCGCGCAGGATGATGTCGTCGAAGGAGAGCGCGGGCTCGATGCCGGGCTCGAGCGCCGCCACGGCCGCGAACAACTGCGGATTTTTGAACGCGATCCGAAGCGCGCCCATCCCGCCCATCGAGATGCCCACGACCGCCGTCCCGGCACGCTCATGCGACACCCGCCAGGTTCGTCTCAAATGTGCCAGGAGTTCGTCCTTGAGGAAGGTTTCCCAGCGCTGCGAGCCGTCCTGGTAGTCCAAATAGAAGGACCGATCAGCATCGGGAGTGACCACGATCAGGGCGGGAAGAAACTGTTGCTGCCAGGCGCTCTCGATCACCGGGCGGAGGGTTGCGAGGAAGCCGTTGTCACCGTTGCCGCCGTGCAGGAGATACATGATTGGGTACGGCGACGCCGCGGCCGCATCATAGCCAGGCGGCAGGAGCACGGTGAAACGGGCAGGGCTGGGCACCAGCGCTGAAGCGATCGACTCGCGGACCAACTGGGAGCTTGCGGAACCCATCGTTTCTGCAATCAACCAGAAGTCCGCGATCGCTTCAACCGCTGGTTGCGGGATCTTTTATGAGACCGAGAGCGGCCGCAGGCTTGACGATACGCCGTGGTGAGGGCAGACAATCCATTGAGACGTTCGGAAGGAGAGACACATATGAAGATTCCGGAATCGGTACGCGAACTGATCGAAAAAGGACCGCTGGCTCATTTGACTACGCTCAATGCGGACGGCAGCCCGCAGGTCACCGTAGTGTGGGTTGGAATTGAAAACGAAGAGTTCGTGCACGGCCATATGGCCATGCACCAGAAGGTCAGGAACATCCGGCGCGATGCGCGAGTGGCGTTGTCCCTGCTTGGCGACAAGACGAACGCGCAGGGATTGCGGGAATACGTGGTGATTTACGGCAACGCGCGGGTGACCGAAGGCGGCGTGGTGGACCTTTTGCATCGCCTGGCGCCAATTTACTTGGGGCCGGGTGCGGACTTTCCGCCGGCCGCGATGCGGGACATCGCCGGTTACATCACGCGCATTGCGCCGGCACGCATCGCCGGGATCGGGCCGTGGAGTTCAAAGGCTGCGGAGTAGGAGGCGGTCGAGGGTTTCTCATGAATGGTCGGAGTAAGCTTGCTATCCGCGGTTGGTTGCTGATGGGGGCGCTGATGCTCTGTGCTGCACCGACGCTGAGCGCAGCCGCGAGCGACCCGCATCTCACGGTCGAACTGCGGTCGCGCGACTCGGCGTTGGCGCCCAACCACGATGCGACACTCGGCCTCTATTTCAAGCTCGAATCGGGATGGCATATCTACTGGCAAAACCCAGGCGACGCAGGCGAGCCTCCGACCATTGCGTGGCGCCTGCCGCCGGGTGTTACGGCGAGCGCCATGCAGTTCCCCGCGCCAAAGCAAATACGGCTTGGATCGTTGATGGATTTCGGCTACGAAGGCGACGTACTGTTTCCAGTCGTCGTGCATGCCGATGGGTCGCTTAAGGCCGGCGGCCACGAAACGCTGGCCGCGGACGTTCGCTGGTTGGTGTGCCGTGAAGTCTGCATTCCCGGTCGGCAGGCCTTAAGCATCGATTTACCGGTCGCGACCAGCGTAGCGCGGGTGGCGGCGAATGCCGGGCTCTTTTCGCAAACCCAGGAACGGTTACCGCAGCCGCTGCCTGCCAAGTCCCGGGCGAGCATCGTGTCCGCCAAGGACCGCTTCCTGATCAGGTTGCGGCTGGGACATTCGGCATCATCGGCGGTGTTTTTCCCATTGGACGCCAATCAGGTTGACAATGCCGCCGCTCAGCAAGTGCAACCGCTCCCCGACGGCGTGCAGATCGTCGTCAAGAAAGACGAAAATCTGCGCGGGCAGCCAGCGCAAATCCGCGGCGTGGTAGAGCTTGGCGGCGGCCGAGCGTACAATATAAGAGCTCCGGTAGTTTCCGCCACTAACGGCGAGGACATGGGTTCGCCTCCCTAGCAGGCTCCAGCCGATCACGCAGCAGGCGCGCCAGGCCAAAGTTCGCAAGACTTAGACAAGGAGATATCGACCATGAAACGCGCACGACTGGGCGCACTAAGGATTACTAAAGACCTTGACAGTGCTCACGGCGGTGCTCTTTTGTTGCTCCGCATGGGCCGCGCAGGTCGGCGTCGCGGCTCCGGACTTTACCGGGACCGACAGCAATGGACAGAGCCTGACGCTCTCTAAAGACCGCGGCAAGTTCGTGGTGTTGGAGTGGCATAACCAGGGTTGTCCTTATACGCGCAAACATTACGAGAGCGGGAATATGGAGGAGTTGCAACGCGAATGGACCGCCAAAGGGGTGGTGTGGCTGACGGTCATCTCTTCGGCGCCAGGACAAGAGGGATATGTCACCGCGCCGGAAGAGAATGCCTATCTGAAGAAGATGCAGGCCGCCCCGACCGCCGTGATTCTGGATCCCAGCGGCAAAATCGGCCAACTTTACGGCGCCAAGACCACCCCGCACATGTTCATCATCGATCCCAGCGGCAAGCTGATCTATAACGGCGCCATCGACGACCATCCCACGCCCGACCCGGGCGACATCAAGGACTCCAGGAACTACGTGAGTCAGGCCCTGACCGAAGCGATGGCAGGTAAGCAAGTATCGGAGCCGGTGACGCGCCCTTATGGATGCTCAGTGAAGTACGCTGACGAGTAAGGGAACGGCGCCGATTTTCCGCCGGCCGTTATGCGGAGCATCGCGGGTTACGTCATCCGAATTACGCCGGCACGCATCGCCAGGATCGGCCGGGGGGTTCATGGGCTGCCGAGTAAGGCGGTGGTCGAGGGTTCCTCCTGCGCCCTTGTGTAATCGGTGTAACGGTCTGAAGATGGAAACGTGCCGACCGAGTCGCTCGAACAATTCCAGCGCTGCCACGAGCTCGCGATCGAGCGACTCTACGTCCTGAGTGGCGTTCAGCGTTTCGGCGTTGCAGCGCCCGATTTCGGCGAAGCGCTATACCGGAGTTACAGACGGCGAGCGGAGACCGGCCCGGAGTTTGAAGACGCAAGTGAAGTCGAGGCGTTTCTGGCCTCACTTCAGGTCTGCGACCTCGCGCTCGCAATCGGATGCCGGCGGGGCAGCGAGGATGCATGGGAGGAATTCTTCGCGCGCTACCGGGGTATGATCGATTCATCCGCGCGAGCGCTGGTTTCCGATCCGGTCCGGGCTCGGGACCTCGCCGATTCCATCTATGCCGACCTGTACGGATTGCGCGAAGCGGGCGGGTATCGGACTTCCCCACTGGACCATTACCACGGCCGAAGTATGCTCGCCGCGTGGCTGCGCGTCGTTATCGCTCGCCGGCAAGCAGATCTCTGGCGTGCCGAGCGGTCATCTGAACCGATCGATAAAATCACCGAGCGGATCGCGATTCACGGCGTTGCGGACAACGGCTCTCCCGACCCGGACGGTGCGCGCTATCTGCCGATGTTGAGCGACGCACTGGCGCGTGCGATCGCGGCGCTCGACGCGCGCGACCGGCTCCGCCTCTCGTATTACTACGTTCACGAGCTGCCGCTCGCGGAGATCGGCCGGCTGCTGGGAGAACACGAATCAACTTCCTCGCGCAGGCTCGCCGCGGCGCGCGGACGTATCCGGGCCACAGTGGAGCAGTCACTCAGGATCGACTATCGGTTGAGCGCCGAACAGATCGAGGTTTGCTTTGACTGCGCATCCGGCGACTGGCCGTTCAATCTGGCGCAAGTCCTTTCGTGGGCCAAGTGATGGGCAGGCAAAGGGACATTGATGACCGATTCGACGCGACGCTGGCTCGGCGCCTGAGCGAGGGGCTGAACGCTCCGCGGGAGAATTGCCGGACCCGGACCTGCTCGCCGCCTACGCCGCGCATTCGCTCCGGGCGCGCGAGCGTGCGCACTGGGATAGCCACGTCGCTACGTGCGTGCACTGCCAGAGCCAGTTGGCGACGCTGGCCCGCGCCGGCCTCCTGCCCGAAGCGGCGACTCCTGAGGCGCTGGCGGTCTCGCCGCCAGGTTCACCAGCCGATCGGCCGCTCACCGATCGGTCTGGCGTGATCGACGAGAGTAGTGCAATTCGTTCGGTCGGGCGCGGGTACTCTTTCAACGACTTGATGGGCGCCGTCCGGCGCGCGTTGCAATTCGCGATCGGCCCGCTGCCGCTTTCCGTGGCGCTCCACGTGGTCGTCCTCCTGATCCTGCTGATCACGGTCCACGAGCAGCGCGGGCGCGAGTTGATCATGGTCAACCTCGAAGCCGGCGGTGGTGGCGGCGGCAAAAACGACGAGATGCAGGATCTCGACATGCCCGAAGTGCCGATGCCCGACACGGCGCCGCAGCAGATGGATCAGCCGACCGCGGTCGACACTTCGCAGAGCGTCGGTCTGGCGAATGACTATGTGCGCGCCGCGGGGGGCGGCGGAATCGGAATCGGCCACGGCGGCGGGATGGGTTCAGGATACGGTCACGGCATCGGCGCGGGCTTTGGGGGCTTCATCGGTGAGTTGCGCCGCAAGGGTCTCGACATCGTGTTGGTAGTCGACGGCACCGGCTCGATGAATCTGATCATCGACAACGTCAAGAGCAAGATGGAGCAATTGATCCGCGCGGTCCATCGGCTGGTGCCGATCGCGCGAGTCGGAATCGTGGTGTTCGGCGGCAAGGGCGAGGCGCGGGAGATTCAGCCGCTGACGCTCTCGCCCGATAAACTCCAGAATTTCCTCGCTCACATAACCGCCAAAGGCGGCGCTGAATGGGAAGAGGACACGCTGGGCGCGGTCGAGGCCGGAATGAACCAAATGGACTGGAAGCCGTACGCCAAGAAGGTGATAGTCCTGGTCGGCGACTCGCCTCCGGAAAAGGCGGACTTCGCTCCGCTGATGGCCGACATCAGAAAGTTCAAGACCATGAACGGCACCTTCAACACGGTCGACGTGTCGGCCGAGGAACACGAGCGGTTCGAGCGCGAGTTCTGGCTCAAGGTGCATCGCCAAGAGCCGCCGTCGATATCGCCGCTGCCCGAGTTCTACCAGCAGACCCGGCAGGCTTATAAGGTTCTGGCCTCCGCGGGCGGTGGCTCGATGAAGAGCCTTACCAAGGATGCGCACATCAACCAGCAGGTGCTGATCCTGGCGTTTGGCGATCAGTGGCAGAGCCAGGTCTCCGCGTTCGGCCGCGGAATCACGAGCGGCCAGTAGGATCGCCGCCGCGCGATTCGACCCGCTCGATTTCCCACCCTCCGCAAGAAAATCCGGCTCGCCCGATCTTATATACAGGGGCGATGTAGCGATCCCGGCCGGATCGCGAGCGGACCGCTCGAGAAATCGACGCGAGAAGTCGGGAGGCCGAGCCATGCTTACATTCCTCGCCGTCGCGCTGGTGTTGATCACTTCGACCGTTCTGGTTTCGCTCGCGCTTCAACGGCGGCGTACGGCGCCGCAGGCGAGTCCGGGCGCGATTCGGAACGCGCTCAAATTCGTGATGGGGCCTTTTCCATTGTCGGTCACGATTCACGTGCTGATCGCGATGTTCCTGATCATCACCGTTCACGAGTCACGCGGCCGCGAGTTGATCATGGTCAACCTCGAGGCGGGCGGCGGAGGTGGTGGCGGCAACGAGGAAATGCGGGACCTCGATATGCCGGAAGTGCCGATGCCCGAGACCGCGCCGCAGCAGATGGATCAGCCAACTCCGGTCGACACTTCGCAAAGGCGAGTTGGCCAGTGGCTACGTGCGTGCGATCGACGGCGGCGGGATCGGAATCGACCGCGGCGGCGGCATCGGGCCGGGTCGCGGCCCTGGATTCGGGACAGGATTCGGCGGCTATATCGGTGATTTGCGCCGCAAAGGTCTGGACGTGGCGCTGGTGATTGACGGCACCGGCTCAATGGAATTCGTGATCGCGGACGTGAAGCAGCGGATGAGAGCGCTGGTCACCGCGGTCCATCGGCTGGTGCCGATCGCGCGCGTCGGAATCGTCGTTTACGGCGGAAAGGGCGAGCCGATCGAGATGCAGCCGCTCACGCTTTCGCCGCCGAAGCTGGCGACATTTCTCGACGGCATACAGGCGAGAGACGGCGGCGAATGGGAGGAGAACGTCGTGGGCGGAATCAGCGCCGCGGTCGACAAGATGGACTGGAAACCTTACGCCAAGAAAGTGATTGTGCTGGTCGGCGACTCGCCGCCGGAGAAAGGCGACTTCGCGCCAATCGTTGAAATGCTCCACCGTTTCCGGGCGGAGAACGGGGTCTTCAACGCGATCGATCCGACCGAGCTCAGCACCAGCGCTTTGAGCAGGAGTTCGAGAGGCGGGTGCATGGCGTCAGCGCCGTGCAGCAAAAGAACGGGAGCGCGAACAGCCAGGCGTCGCTTCCCGCATTCTACCGGCAGACGCAACTCGCGTATCAGATTTTGACGCGCGAGGGCGGCGGCGAGATGAGAAGTCTCGCCACCAATGAGGAGATAAACCAGCAGGTCATGATACTCGCGTTCGGTTCGAAGTGGCGGGACGTTCTGGCTACGTTTGCGGGCCGATAATTCCCGGTGCGGGAGGACTTGAGCCGGATGATGAAGTCCGGCACGTAATCGTGATCCTGGCCGTTGTGAAAGTACGGGATGGTGAAGCCGAGCCCGGAGTTCTTCACGAACGCATCGACGAGCTTGTGCGTGTCGATAAAGTAGGCTGCGGACTGCTCCCATTTCGCCGTGTCGGCCACGACGTAGTTGAGATGGCTGTGCTCGACTTCCCGAACGTCGCGGCTGGTCCAGAAATCGACGTCGGCGGTCGAGCCGTCGCCGCGCTTGTCGTAGATCGGCAGTTCGGGCTCTTCTCCGCCTCGACTGGTCGGGATGGATCGCCGTCCAGCAGCGCCTCGATCACCCAGCCGTAGTAGGGCGAGATTAACACGTCGATCTTTTCGCCGGGCGGAATCGGCTCGACCTTCTCGCGGATGTAGCGATCGACGATCGCGCGCAGCTGCGGGAACAGCACGTGCGCCGGAACGATGCAATCGGGGCGGCTCACGTAATCCCTGGTCAGCGCCGTAGCCATGTCGAAAACAATTTTCTGAAGCCGCTGCCCGTTGCGCCACTCCATCAGGCTCGCCAACACCGTCTTTCCGACGGTGCTGAGCGTGAAACGGCCCTTGTTGTTCGGAAGTCCCGCCTTCATCTCGACCTCGGGCGGGATTTTGGTCGGCTCCACGCGGATCGGCGGCACGGTGTTCCAGTCGATCGCGACCCGGTTGCGGATCGCCTGCCGGTATCCCTCGACGCGCGGAAACCTGATCTCGAAGTGCGCCTTTTCCGGAATCGCATGAACGTGATGCCGCTTCTCGCGCGGGCGCGGCGCGGCGTCTTGGTCTCCTTGAACGGAATCACTCGAACGGCACGCCGAAGACCTTGGCGACTTCCTCGGTAGAACTTGCCGTCTCTCGACCGAGCTCGTAGCTGGCCCGGCGCAGTCCGCGGCCGACCACCTGCTCGCAGAGCAGCTGCGACATGAACGGCCGCAGGCCGACGATGTGCGTGACCGTGTTGCAGTCCCAGCCCTCGGTCAGCATCCCGACGCTGACGATGCATCGCACGTCGCGGCCGGGCGGATGCAGCGGCCGCTCGAGCTTCTTCGCCAGTTCCTCGAATCCCTCGGGATAGATCGGCCGCCCCTGGCGGTCGGTCGGCCAGTCCGTCTTGCCCACCGTGTCGAGCGTGAAGCGCATCCACGCGGTCTCGTCGCTCTTGGCCTCTCCGGTGTCGGTCTCGTGGACAACCTTGGAATCGACCCGGATCGTGTTCATCGACCTCGTCGCGTGTTGCGGAAGCCGTCGATCTTGGCGGGCGGGATCGCCGCGTCGGCGCCTTGTCCTCGGCCAAGCCACTCGTAGATCACCTTCGCGATCGCCGTGTTCTTGCAGACCAGGATGAACACCGGCGGGCGCGGGTCTCGGCGCGTCCGCTGCCCACTCCTCGCGCTCGTCCTCCCAGAGTCCGCCGAGCATCGCGATCGGCGTGTGCGCATACTTCAGGATCGCCTCGGGCTTCGGGCTTCGCCCGCTTGCCGCCGCGCTCGGCCGGCGGTCAGCTTGGTTCAGAATCCATTGCCAGATGTTGAAGTAGCCGGCATCCGCTCGCCGGTCGTGTCGCGGCACGGCAAGTTGCGGAATCTTCACCAGGCCCGATTCGATCGCGTCGATCAGCCCGAAGTCGCTGACACGACCCACGGGAAAGGTCCGGTTCGTCTCCTGCCCGACGCGCCCGAGGAAGTACGGGCGTCGCCGACAGATCGACGCAGAAGTTGATCCCGCGCAGCTTGTGGATCCGGTCCAGCCCGTCGACCCAGACCGTCGCCTCTTTGAAGAACTCTTCGGCGTCCTCTTCGTCGCCGAACTCGTCCTCTTCGTTCCTCCGTCGCTCCTCGGCTGCCGGATGCGGTAGGCGTGATGCGCCTCGTCATTCAACACGAGGATGTTCTGCTTGCCGCCGACTTCGCGGCCGAGGACTGCGGTTCACCAGCGCCGTGTCGCTCTCGACGTAGCGGTACGATCTCGACCCGTACCTTCTTGAGGTTTCCCTCGTTCGTCGCGCTCTTCCTCGATGACCTCGAGCATCCCGGCCGCAACCTGCCGCTCGTAATTCTTCGGCGTCAGGTAGCGCGTGCCGCGCGCCGTGGTCGTCTTTGGCCCGATGGTGATCGTCTCTCTGTCGCTCGACGCGCACGCCCGCCTTGATGACCCTGCGCACTCGTGCCGCCGCGTCTGCACGCCTGCGGCTCGAAGACGTGCCAGTTCGTCACGAGGACCCTGCCCTCGGCTCAGGTCGGCATCAGGTGCGCGCGGCACCAGATCGCGCGTGCGGTAGATGCTCGCCTCGCCGCGCTCGGGGTCGAGTTCGGCGAGCCGGTTGCGGATCGTCACGTTCGGGCAGACGACCAGCACCACGTCGGAGAAACGCGGCGTCGCTCCGGTCGTTGACCTTGTTCAGGATGCTCCAGGCGGCGAGCATCCCCATCACGGTCGTCTTGCCCGCGCCGGTCGCCATCTTGCAGGCGTAGCGGCGGAAGGCGTCGACGCCCTCGGGCTCGCCTCCGGTGGGAGCGTCGATCCCCTGCAGGAAATCGGCGCGCGCCTCGGTCAGGAAGATGATCGTCTCGGCCGCTTCGAGCTGGGCGAAGAAGAGCCGGCTGCTCCGGCCCTCGCGCCACCAGTGTGGATCAGTTCCAGCGTCGTCGCGTAACGCCCGGATAGCTCGCGTCGCGCCATCAGAGCGAGCCGCTCGCGGATCAGATTGACGAGTTCAAGCTCCTGCCATTCGCCGCGCGCGGCCTGGCCCGCCTCGGGCGCCGGGGCCGCGCGGGTCGCGATAGAAATAGCCAGCACGCCGGCGCGCGGGGCGCGCATGGGCTCTTGCCCTTCCTCGATGTGCCAGTGCTCGGCCGGCTCCTCGAAGGGCGAGTTGAGGATCGGCTCGATCGGGCGGTTCGAGGATCGGGTCTCGACTCGAACGAGGTCATATTGCTTCGTCGAGGGACTTGACGACCATCAGCTCGTTGCCGCGGTCGTCGATCACCTTGACCGCGATCTGGCCGTGCTCGCCCGCCTCGAACGGCGCGCTCGTCGTGCCCGCCAGATGGTCCCAGACCGCTTCGTCGTAGGTGCCGCGCAGCGCCTTCTTCAGGTTGTCCCACGCGCTGGTGCGCGGGAAGAACGCCTGCGAGACGTGGAAGCACAGGCCGTTGTAATCGGTATCGAGGAACCAGGCCGGCACGTCGTCGCCGGCTCGGTGCGTGCGGCTCCATCGTCGATCGGGATCGAACACATCGAGGCCGAGCAGCTCGACTTCGTATTGCACTTCGCGCCCGCCCTTGCCTTTTGGCCTTGAGTCTTGCGCAGCTTCACCTCGGGCAGGCCGCACACGCTGAAAATCTGGCTTGAGCGCATGTTCTTGAGCAGGTCGCCCATCATCAGGTCGGGCGTCGCCTGCACGTAGGTCGCCGGGATGTCCATCACGGCTCCTCGGCCGTTGTCGATCAGCATTGCGGGCGTTCGGCTGGATCGCGAAGCCGATCACGTAGAGATGCGCGTAGCCCTTCGCGTGCGCCTCGCGCGCGGCCTCGATAGACCAGCTTCTCGCTGACGGCGCCGTTCTCGGGCCGAAGACGAACGCCACGGTCTTGCCGGTCCCGTTGCCGTTTTCGACCGATCGCTTCGGCCGAAAGCGAGAGCGTCTTGGCGGGCGGCCGGACGTTCTTGAGCGTGACCGTCTTGTTGCCGCCGAGCGCAGACGGGCGACTTGCGCAGAACTTCGAGCATCCGATCGATGAACGAGCCGTGGATCTGCTCCGGCGCCGTCCGGTTTCGACGTCGCCGCCGCCGTCCGCCTCATAATCGACTGGCGTCGGGATCGTCGCCTCGACGCAGAACGGGCCGGTGACGCGCGTGATGCTGCCGGTGACCTCCGGCCGATCGACCAAGCACTTCCTCGTCTGGCGGCTCGTTGTTGGCGATCGATTTGAGCGTGACGTGCGGCACGATTCCGCCGACCTCCTCGCCCTTGTTGTTCTGTTTGCGCTTGTAGACAAACCGCCCGCCGGTCCGCGTGCTTCGTCTTTGAGCTGGTAGTAAGGAAACGTCGCAGTCAGCAGGCGCTGCCGCGCGAGCGCGAGCGGGACGCGGCTGGTGTCGATCGTGATCCAGCGCCGCCCCCATTGCTCGGCGACATAGGCAGTCGTGCCGCTGCCGCAGGTCGGGTCGAGCACGAGGTCGCCGGATCGGTGGTCATCAGGATGCACCGTTCAATGACTTCGGAGCGTCTGAACGACGTACAGCTTCGTCTGTCGACTCCCAGTCGTAGTGTCGGTCCAAAGGTTGTCCAAGTTCGGCATGACGGGAAAGTCATCGAGATATCGAACGTATCGAAGCGTGTTTCGCCGGCTCGCGTGCAATCGACTATTGGCCAGCAAGCCGTTCCATGCCTTCAAGCGTCGTCTTCCAGTTCTTACGAGCGCCGGGTGATATGTACTTCTTCGAACTCAAACGGAACGGTGACGCTAGCTGTCGGAACCTCGTGACTGTCAGGTTGTCTAGTCGAATACGCCTGGCGTCCGGACGGAAGCGTCGAGTCTCAGACGCTCCTCGGAGTCATGATCCGCCTCGTCGCCGTCTGTTAGCTCGACGTATGTGAATCGCCTATCCGCACCGTCTCTGCGGAACTGCTGTCGGACGGTCTGTTCGATACTTCAGTCCGCTCTACAGTCACGTGCGTACCAGAGCAGGTAGTCAGCAACACGAGCAGCATGCTTCGCGTCTGGCCAACGTGCCGTTTTGACGGAAGCAGATGATGCACCACAAAATTCTCCGCACCGAAAACTTCGTCCATCAACTTCGTCGCACATGATGCAGATTCTCGTCGCTGATCTGCACGAACACGCTGCCGCTCGGCGCCAGCAGATCGCGCGCGAGCAGCAGCCGATCGCGCAGATAGGTCAGATACGAGTGCAGCCCCAACTCCCACGTGTCGCGGTACGCCTGCACCATCTCGGGCTCGCGGGTCATGTCCTCGTCGTCGTTGTGGCTGACGTCGCGCTTGCGCACGAACGGCTGGAAATTCGAGCCGAACTTCACTCCGTAGGGCGGGTCGATGTAGATCATCTGCACCTGCCCGCCCAGGCCCTCGTAGTGGAGCAGCGAGTTCATCACGACCAGCGAGTCGCCGAGGATCATCCGGTTGACCCACTTGTCCCGGTACTCGTAGGCGCTGAGCACTTGGTCGGTGATCGAAGGCTGCGGATCGCCGAACAGGTCGAAGCTCCGATCTGCTGGTCGCGCTTGTGGCCCTTGAGCGTCTCGATGATCGCCTTGGTGGAAAGCCGCTCATGGACGAACAGCGGCAGCGTCGGCACGTCGAACGACAGCCGCTCCGCCTTGCCCGCCCAATTCAGAAACGGCCTGCTCATGGCCTTGAGACGTTCGGCAGCGGCTTTGGCCTCTTCGAGCGACTTCGCTGTCGAGGATTTCGCGGATCAGCGCCTCGCCCGCTCGCGCGCCTGGTTCTGGCCGTCCCATTCGAGCGCCGGCGAGAGCGACGAATCCTGTGGGCAACGCGCCCCACTGCTTGACTCCCAACACAGTCGCTCACCCCTGGCCCCTCTCCCTTCTGGAGAGGGGAACGCCTACGCCGGGCCGAAGGGTCAAACTGAAATGCCCGGGCGGCTTGGGCCGGCCGGGCATTTCCTTGCCGGAGAGCGCGGAGCTTATTTGTTGGGTTGCGGAGTCATCCGCAGATAGGGCTTGAGTTCCTTCCAGCCCTTGGGGAACTTTTCCTTCATCACCTTGGGATCGGTAATCGAGGGCACGATCACGCAGTCCTCGCCGTCCTTCCAGTCGGCCGGCGTCGCGACCGAATGGTGATCGGTCAACTGGAGCGAATCGATGACGCGCAGCAACTCCTGGAAGTTGCGGCCGGTGCTCGCGGGGTAGGTCAGCGTGAGGCGAATCTTCTTGTTGGGGTCGATGATGAAGACCGAACGCACGGTCAGGGTATCGTTGGCCTCGGGATGGATCATGTCGTAGAGCTTGGCGACCTTGCGGTCGGAGTCGGCGAGAATCGGGAAGTTGAGCTTGGTGTGCTGGGTCTCCTCGATGTCCTTGGTCCAGCCCTGGTGCGAGTTGGAGTCGTCGACGCTCAGCGCGATGACCTTGGCGTTGCGCTTGGCGAACTCGCCCTTGAGCTTGGCGACGACGCCGAGTTCAGTGGTGCATACCGGGGTGAAGTCCTTGGGATGGGAAAAGAGCACGGCCCACTGATTGCCGATCCATTCGTGGAAGTGAATCGGTCCCTCGGTGGAATCCTGCGTGAAGTCGGGAGCTATGCTGCCAATATGAAGACCCATTTTCGTTCTCCTGTGGTGGATTTTCCCCGGTGTCGCGGGCGGCCGGGTTATGTGCGCCCGCCTTTTGGTGCGATCAGAATTGCCGATTGGGCAACATGACAAGGCAGACCAATTAAGTCATCTATTTGTACTGCCGGTTGAGAATCGGATCAAGACCGCTCCGGGCACTATCGTTTAGATCGGCTAAAATCGGGTCTGCGCTTTTCCATGAATGCGGTCACATATTCTTTGTGTTCGGCACTTTCGTAGCAGCGGCCGATCGCGAAGGCCTCGAATTGCATCGCGGTTTCGATCGTACCGTCCATCCCCTGATAGAGTGCGCGGCGGGTGTAGTCGAGCGCGGTCGGTGAGCATTGGAGCATCTCGCCGGCGATCTCCCGTGCCTTCGGGATCAAGCGATCGGCGGGCGTGACGTGGCTCAGCAACCCCATCGCGAGGCATTCGCGCGCGCTGAAGTGGCGTCCAGTTAGCATCATCTCGGCCGCGCGTGAGGCACCGATCAGACGTGGCAGGAGATAGGTCGAGCCGAGTTCGGTGGTGACTCCGACGCGCGGGAAGATCAGGCCGAGCTTCGCCTCCTCGGCGGCGATGCGTACGTCGCACAGCAGCGGGATCGTGCATCCGACGCCGAGCGCGTAGCCGTTGATCGCCGCGATCGTGGGCTTCGAGAGGCTGCGCACGACGCCGGGCAGCGGAAAGATCTGATCGCGGCGTACCGGCGGCCGATCGCCGCCCTCCTCGCGCGACTTGATGTCGGAGGCGAACCCGCCGACATCGGCGCCCGCACAGAATGCGCGACCCGCGCCGGTGAGCACGATCACGCGCGCGTCGCGATCGGCGTCGGCGTGGTGAAACGCGTCGATCAGCTCCGCGCCCATCGTGCCCGTGTAGGCGTTGAGCTTGGCCGGACGATTCAGCGTGATCGTCGCGACTTCGTCCGCCACTTCGTAGAGCAGAGTTTCGTACGCCATGATCGATTCTCCTATACGCCGCGGGGCGCCGCGGCCGAGGCTGTCGCGCCCCGCTTCTTCTTACCCTTGCGCGCCACGCGAATCGCCGCCTTCAGTTTCTTGTCGCGCCGTTTGCGCCGCCGTCTGATTTCACGTTGCCGTTCAGTTGCCATGCTTGATGATCTCATCCCCCGAGCGAAACTTTTCGCTCGACCTTGGCGCCCGAGTCGAGATGAATCCCGTGATCCATCGTGTACGGCGCGCCTTTTCCGGAGTTGTTTTCCACGTAGACGTCATAGTCGCCCGGATCAAGCTTGAAGCGATGCTCCGGGGCGGGCGCGCTCTCCGCGACCTGCTGCTGCGTACCCGCCTTGTAAATCACGACCCGCGTGGACTTGTCCATCGCCAGGCCCGACCAGATCGGCTGCACGAGCAACTCCGCGGGCACGACTTCATTGAGCGTCAGCTCAGCGCGATTGCCGGTCTTGAGTCGATCGCGTGCCAGAAATAACCCTGCGGCGGCGCATCGACTTTCACATCGACCAGATTCGGCGCCATCAGGATCGCATCGCCCGACACCATCGCGGCGAGCCTCGCGTGCGGCGGCGAGTCGTCGCTCACGGTCACGGGAAAACCCGGGTCCTTGCCGTCGCGATCCTTGACGTTGACGCGCAGCACCGCGACATTGGTGATCAGCACAGTCGTGGTCCGGCCGGCTTCGACCTCGAGCCCTTCCTTCGTGATTTTCCCACCGATGATCGGCAGCACGAGCTTGTACTCGCCCGGCGCCAACGCGATATCCCCGCCCGGCGCGACCTCGCCGATCTTCCTCCCGTCCGCAGATATCACCGCAGCGCGATTGATCGCGCCCCTGCCCATCTCCTCGAGCACGTCAAGCTTGAGCCGGCCCGTCTCCGCCGCGATACTCACGCCGATCGCGATCGTCACCATCATCGCCGCGACGACTACGTATGCTCGAAGCCTCACGGGATCATCATAATGCGCCCTTGATGCGATCGCGAAGCGCGCGCTACAAGCGATCGCGAAAGGATCATCGCCATGCGAATCATCATCGAAAAAAATCTCGAGATCCTGATGCGCGACGGATGCGTACTCAAAGCCGATCTATTCCGACCTGACACGCCCGAGAAACTACCCGTATTACTCAACCGCACCCCGTATGACAAATCGCTCCCCGGCGTCGCGATGATGACCCTTGACGCGATACGCGCCGCCACCGCTGGCTACAACGTCCTCTACCAGGATTGCCGCGGCCAGTTCGCCTCGGCCGGCGCCTTCACCTGTTTTCAGGACGAGGCGCGCGACGGCTACGACACCATCGAATGGGCCGCGCGCCAACCCTGGTCCGACGGCAAGGTCGGCACCTTCGGGCCCTCCTACATGGGCGCGACGCAATGGCTCGCCGCCACGCAAGCGCCCCCGAGCCTCAAGGCCATCGTCCCCTCGATTACCGCCAGCGACTATCACGACGGATGGACCTACCAGGGTGGCGCCTTCTCGCTCTTCTTCAACGTGAGCTGGTGCATGATGGCGCTCGGGCTGTCGCGCCTGCTCCGCGAGCGCGCCTCCAACCCCGCCGCGACGCAGGAACTCGGCGCCATCCTCGGAAGCATCGACCGGATGAACGCGCGGATGGACTTCCTCCCGCTCAAGCAGTTCCCGATCTTCCAGGTCGGCGCGCCCTATTTCTTCGATTGGCTCGATCATCCCAGCTACGACGACTACTGGCGCAAGCTCTCCATCGAGGAGCATCACCCCCGCATCACCGTCCCCGCGCTGAATATCGGCGGATGGCACGACATCTTTCAGGGCGGCACGCTTCGCAACTACCTCGGGATGAAATCGCGCGGCGCCACCGCTTCCGCCCGCACCGGCCAGCGCCTTCTGATCGGCCCGTGGAGCCACGCGGTCCCGTTCACCAATCTGGTCGGCAACGTCGACTACGGCTTTCGCGCCACGCCGGTCTCCGCCGATGTCGACGGCGCCCAGCTCCGCTTCTTCGACTACTGGCTCAAGGGCAAGCCCAACGGCGTCGATCGCGACGGCGCCGCGCGCATCTTCGTGATGGGCGCCAACGAATGGCGCGAGTACCGGACTGGCCGCCGCCCGGTACCGAGTTCCGCCGCTACTACCTGCACAGTCGCGGCCGCGCCAACCGCGCCGCCGGCGACGGCGCCCTGTCGACCGAAGCGCCCGGCGCCGAACCACCCGACGCATTTCTCTACAATCCGCTAGACCCGGTGCCGACCCGCGGCGGCGCCCTATGCTGTTATCCCCCCGCCCAGCGCGGCGGCGCCTTCGACCAGAGCCCGATCGAAGCTCGCGCCGACGTGCTGGTCTACTCGACCGAACCGCTCAAGGAAGACCTAGAAGTAATCGGCCCAGTAACGCTGACCCTCTTCGCCTCCTCTTCCGCGCCCGACACCGACTTCACCGCCAAGCTGGTCGACGTCTCCGAATGCGGCTACGCCCGCAATCTGACCGACGGCATAATCCGCGCCCGCTACCGCGACTCCCGCTCAACCCCCACCCTGATGGCCCCCAACAAAGTCTACCAATTCACCATCGACCTATGGTCGACGGCAAATGTCTTCAAAGCCAATCACCAAATCCGCCTCGAAATAAGCTCCAGCAACTACCCCCGCTTCGACCGCAACCCCAACACCCCACACGACCTATACACCAACCCCGAAACCCACCCCGCAATGCAAACCGTGCTGCACGATCGGAGTTATCGCCTCCTATCTCACACTGCCAATCGTCGCGAAGCAATGAGGTAACCTATAGCTCCCAACTCCTAACTCCGAACCCCTACAATCCTGAAGCTTCCAGCTTTGAGACTCCCAACTCTAAAGCCCTCTAACCCTGAAGCCCTCTCCCAGATATGGGAGAGGGTGAGGGTGAGGGTCCGACCGAAGAAATCTTAGATTCCTAGCTTCCCCCCATGCCTTCAACCACAGAAACCCGCGCCCGCCCCAAGCGCCTCCGCCACGAACCCACGGACGCCGAGGCCAAGCTCTGGTCGCGCCTCCGGGGCAATCAACTCGGCGCAAAGTTCGGCCGCCAACACCCGATTGGTCCCTTCATCACTGACTTCTGCTGCCCCGAGCGCCGCCTGATGATCGAGCTAGACGCCGGCCAGCACCTCGCACGAGCAGAGTATGACGCTTGCCGCACCACCAATCTCTCCTCGCGCGGATACAGAGTCCTGTGGTTCTGGGACGACGCAGTGCTGAACAGCATCGACGCCGTCCTGGAACAAATCAGAACTTCCCCGTATGAAGAATCCTCTTGAGCCCTCTCCCCGAGTGCGGCAGAGGGATCAGAAGCAGAGGGCCGCGCCGGGGCGCGCCCGGAACCCTTCAAGGCCGGCCACCGTACCCGGTTCAGAGGCAAGCTCCGGCATTGCGAGCGAAGCGCGAGGATCCCTTCACCTTCGCCGAACCGCGGCCCCGCGCTGCAACCGTGATTCACGCTCGGCCCGCGCCGCGTACCTCGCCCTGCCAGATCGCGCCCGGGGGTAGCGCGCAACACTCAAAAACCCTGCCCGGTCGCCAAAGGTCATTGTGAGCACGGGGTGTTACTCGTGTCATTTGTACAGACCGTCCGGGAAAACACCTTGAACCCGTCTGACGGGCACTTACCTAACTTGCCCAGATCATCGCCCGGAGCGCACTGATAGTAAAAATTTACGCTGGTCTTCCCCGGTAGCATTGTCGGTAACCACCAAGACAACCCCGTTCGTATTGGCGGAATTCCCGGGCGTCGCGCGATATGCCAACGCGCCCACGGATGTGATGCTAAGGGCGGGCGTAGGGGCAGGAGCAGGCGTAGGACAGCACTGGGCATTGGCCTGACCCACCGCTGACTTCATGAAGCCGCTGGTGCTGATCGCCAGGAAACCAAAGACCAGAACCAGCAGCCCAATTACAATTCCTCTGAGTTTCATAGTGCCCTCCTGCTGGAACCCTTTTTCCCCCGCCTTCTTCCTTACCCTTTAATACCACTCTCGTTCTAGACCTCACAACCAGAATCGCTCGCCGGGCGACGCCGCCGCTCGAGCAGCGCAATGATCGCCGATGGACCAGGCCGATCTTCGCGGTTCTCCAACACGACGCCAATCACCGTACGTATGCATCATTCAGGGGACTTTACATTGCCGACGGTTTACGTTATCTAAATGCGACAGTCGGAACCTAACAGCCGACCGCCAAAAGGCGGGCCCTGGCTGGGGACAGCCGGCAGGTCTTCGAGCGACTGAGAAAGGGGTTTCCGGAGAAACACCGAAAGGAACACGATCGTGTCCCGCATTCGATTGCGAGGGCTTCCCTGATCTCCGCTTGAAGCGGCAAGGAAGGGCAATGACTACTCAAAACATGAACCGCAGCCCCGACGGACTCAAGTCCTGGCGAGCGCTGAAGGTGTTCATATCTTTAGTCTTAGTCTCGCTGGTGTTGGTCACACAGGCCGGCTGCTTCGGTGCACGCTCGATGAGCTACGATATTGATGACTACAATCGGGCATACCTTAACAGCGAGAAGCTCATGCTGCTGTACAACGTAGGCCTGCTACGCGACGACCAGCCGCCCCACTTTATGATGCTTTCGTCCATTGCTCAGACCCGAATGTTTTCCGCCACCGCATCGTTTGCGTGGACCGATGTGGCGAACGCCCTCCACATTCCCTTCGCCGGGCCTGGGATTCCTGCGAACGCTGGCATGGCCGAGATGAGAGGGTCTAGCAGCTACGCCGTTGGGCCATTTGCCGCGGGAGCGATGGAAAATCCAACCTTTACATTTGTCCCTATCCAGGGCCAGGACTTTGTTAATCGGCTTGAAACACCTCTCAGAGATAAATTCACGTACCTGCTTGAAGAGGCAAGGTGGTCGAAGACCCGAGCCGTTCACGACCTCGTGATGCTGTTTGCCGATAGTCTGTATTTAGGACACGGCGAAGACGCTGCAAATTGTAAAGCCGGCCTCTACATAAATGAACGTCCGGCAGATTCCCGCAATCCAAATTCAAAAACCTACCAGGATCTCGCCGCGTGCATCGATGACATTACGAAGAGGCCGTTGCAGTATACGGAGTTCGACACCCCGATCCATCATGTCCCGACCGCGTGGTCGGGGGACCCTGCAGCTGCAGACGCGGTTTCTGCGCTCAAAGAGGGCTATGAATGGACCAAGAATGGCGACGAGTTCGTTCTTTCTAACCCTTTGAGAATACCGGCCTGGCTTGACTACGAGCCCAACTTTACTCCGCCGCCGACACCGACTCCACCGACGGCAGGTCAGCCCACACCAGCGCCTACGCCGACGCCTACAGCGACGCCAGATCCGGATCACCTGGCTAAGCTCGATCCGGTATCTTGGCCCTCGCCCGCTGGGAGGCCGCCACGCGGTCTACCGGATGGCAGGGCCTAGCATAAGCTCCGCCAAATAGAAGTTGTGGCTGCGCGAGGACAACCACCACTACATACTTTTGCCGGATCGATACACCGTCAAGAAGTCAGATGATATCCTCACGACCCGCATGCCGACGACCCGGATCAGCCTTGTATAAAACGGACCCTTCTACTCCCCGGCACGATCAACCCGCCTACGCAAACGACATTGCAAGAGCCCTCTGGCCGGAGCCACAAGATTACTTTTACGTTGAGCTGCGTAATCAACCAGAGAACTTGCCTCAAACATTGACGGACGACCAGGTTGCGAAGGTGTGCGTAGACCAACCACCCTCTACTCCCACGCCCACCCCCACGCCCACTTCCGCGGCCGCCGAAGCAGCGAGCCCCTCGTTTACCCGGGCCTCCAATTTGATTAAGGAGATCCACGAGAACCCCACGGCCTCCCCTTCGACCATCGAGGGGCCTGCCGCCAATGTAGTTTGCGGATATATGAAAATTGGGAACCTTCTGTCGATCCTGCAACACCTGGCGAAGATGGCTTGCACCGACGAACAAGCGCGTTCGTCGACCGACGCAGGAACAGATTGTTCAGAAGTATTTTTGGCGTTGGCTCGAAGGTTCCGTCTTGGGCTAGTATCTCCACCGATTACACGGATGATACGCATCCAAAGCTCGGATACGGGACGCCAGTTCCAATTACTGAGCACATTTGGGTTCCCGCTCACAATCCGGAGAGCAGGACCCACAACAGGCTTCGCTGGGAAAACGGAATCAGGAGCAGTTCTTCTTACTATACAAGTTATACCAACTGTCCCTCGTGGACACCTCGAAGTTGGTAACCGGGGACATCCCGATTACAATAAGCAAATAGAACCTTAGCGATTCGTCGGCCCACCGTGTGCACCGAAGTTAACACTGAGAAGCGCCAGCGGCCTAGGGCGAGGGCTTAGAGAGAGTTCAGGCGATCACCCCCGGTCGCGACGCGCGAGCGCCGCGAACTGCGCCGCGACTGTCGGCGGCAACGACGCCGGGGCCGTGGCGGGCATCCGCGACAGGATGCCCTCCGCCGATTTCTCCGCGCGATCGAGCACCCGTGGCGCATCGACGTTGACCAGCGCGCCGGCGCGCTTGACGAGTTTGCCCGCGATCAGCACGTCACGCACGTCGTGCGCCGTGGCCTGAAAGACGATACTGGCGGCGGGTTCCACTCGCGGCCGCATCGTGAACGAGTCGCCGCCGACTACGATCAGGTCGGCCTGCTTGCCTGGCGTCAGCGATCCGATTCTCGCTTCCAGCCCGCACGCGTACGCGCCGTTGATCGTTACCCAGCGCAGCGCGTCGCGCGCCGTGTAGCCGAGCTTCTCCGGCATCGCGCCCGAGCGATTGATCGCGTCGTTGTCCGCGAAGCGCGCGTACGCGAGTCCCAGCCGCATCTGCGTGAACAGGTCGCCCGAATTCAGCGACACGATATCGCAACTGAGCGTTGGCCTGATCCCGAATTTCCGGCACTGCGCGAACACCGGCGCGCCCATCCCCATGTTCAGCTCGGTCTCCGGCGAAATCGAAACCTTCGCGTTCGCCCGCGCGAGCATCTCCCACTCCTCGTCGCCCAGCGTGTTGCAATGGATATGCACCTGGTCGGGTCCGAGCAGATGCGCCGCGTCCAGCTCGCGCACGCCCATCGTGATCTGCGAACCCCACACGCATCCGGTATGCGCCGCGATTCGCCCGCCCACGCGCCGCGCCGCTTCGATCTCGGCAACCGTGTCGGGCCACGGAATTATTCCCGTCTCGTTCAGCGCGACACCGATCGTCACCAGGCCGTCGCGCGTCAGCGTCGCCGAGAGCCGCTCCAGGTCCGCGATGCGCCGATCGTGCGTGGCAAACGCGGCGGTATCGTCGCTCGAAGCGAAGAACCCGTAGCAGAACAGCGCCCGGATCCCCGCGTGATGCAGCCCGTCGAGCGCCGCGTCGGCATGTGCGGGCGTGTTGTTGCAATGCGAGAAATCCAGAATTGTGGTCACGCCGGCGTTGATCGCTTCCAGCGCGCCCACGTAGTTACCGACGTATACATCCTCGGCCGTGTACGCGCGGCATAGCGCGAGCCGAATTCCCGCGAAGTAGTCGTTGAGCGTCCAGTCGGCGCAGATCGCGCGCATCTGCGTCTGCCACGTATGCCGATGCGTATCGATCAGGCCCGGCATCACGACGCAGCCGCGCGCGTCGATCAGCTCGGTGCCAGCGGCCGGAATTTCGCGCGCGACCGCGGCGATCCGATCGTCCTCGACCAGGATATCGCCCGCCGGCAAGTCGCCGAGTTCCGGGTCCATCGTCAGGAGATGCCCGCCTCTTATAAGGATGCGTCTATTGCTCATATTTTACTCGCAACGTAGTTCGGTCCACTCTGAGGTTGCAAACTCTCGCGCACCGGGGCCTCGAAAAAATCAGGCAGGAGCGATCAAATGACCCCCGAACAGCAGAAGCAAAAGGCGATTCAATTACTGAAAGAGTTCGACAATCCCGACGCGGCCCGAATCAGCGCGCTGCTCTCGGACAACTTCGACTACGAGCTGATGATGCATATGCCGGGCGTGCAGACGCGCTTCAACCGCGAGGAAGCGATGAAGAACTTCACCGTGATGCTGAAAGCGATGGCGCCCAACGGCTTCAATCTCAAAATCGGCACTGCGATCAGCGAGGGCCCGCACGTCGCGGTCCAGGCCGAAGGCGACACCACCGCCGCCAACGGCCGCCGCTACCACAATCGCTACCAATTCTATTTCCGCTTCGAGGGCGACAAGATCGCGCAGGTGCGCGAGTACTGCGACACCAACCACGTGCGTGAAGTGTTCATGGTGTAAGCGCTGCCTGGGAGATTCAACCGCCGGCGCGTGCCCGCACCTCGGCCCACAGCGTGGCGAGCCGGCCGCGCAATTCTTCAATCGACCCGTCGTTGGCGATCACCACCGTGGCATGCGAGCGGCGTTCGTCGTCGGAGAGCTGCGCGCGGATTCGCGCTTCGGTCTGTTCAGGCTTCATCCCGCGCTCGAGCTGCACGCGCTCGATCACGCGCTCGCGCGGCGCCGTCACCAGCCAGATCTCATCGAAGAGCGGATTCCACTTCGCTTCGATCAGCACCGCAGCCTCGATCACGATCGGCGCCCGTTCACCGCGCGCGCGGATCTCGCCGACCATCTCACGCATGCGATCGAACGTGCGCGGCCACACGATCGCAGTCAGCCGCCCCAGCGCGGCCGGATCGCCGAACACGATCGCCCCAAGCTTCTTCCGATCAATACTCCGATCCGGCGCCAAAATTCCCTCCCCGAACGCGCCTACGACATCCTCATATGCTGACCCGCCCGGCGCGTAGACCGAATGCGCCACCTTGTCCGCATCGACAATCGTAGCGCCCAACTCGGCAAGAATTTTGATCACCGTGCTTTTGCCCGAGCCGATTCCCCCGGTAACGCCAATCCTCAGCATCCGACAGATCTCTCCAAAGTTCCGGCACTCCTCCCTGAGCAGGAAAGTTCTGCGTAGCAGCGGCAAGACTATCATCGCTTCGCGTAGGTCCTTCGGCTTCGCTGCGCTCACCTCAGGATGACATAGGAAAGACGCGTATTCTGTCATTCTGAGCCGAGGCTTCCAGCCGGAGGCGAAGAATCTACGCGGAGCGATTTTGTTTCTGCCTCCTCCATTACGCAAGGTTTTCCCGAAGGCGAGGCGCCCGAGCGTCGAGTTCATCCCGCGCGCGCCTCCGGCTTGCTCCACGATTGCAAATCGTACAGGTAGCGGAAGAAACCGCCACGCGAAAGCAGCTCGCTGAAATTGCCCGATTCGGCGATCAGCCCGTCACGCAGCACCAGGATTCGATCCGCGTTCTGAATCGTCGCCAGCCGATGGGCGATCACCAGCGTGGTCCGCCCGCGCATCACCTCCGCGATCGCCGCCATAATCAGCGATTCGGTCTCGGCATCGAGCGCGCTGGTCGGCTCGTCCATGATCAGGATCGGCGCGTCCTTCAGGATCGCGCGCGCAATCGTGACCCGCTGCGCCTCGCCCTCCGAAAGACTATGGCCGCCCGCGCCGATAATTTCGTCGAGCCCGGCCGGCATCTGCGCGATCACCTTGTCCAGCCGCGCGATTCCCGCCGCCCGCTCAATCGAGCCGGTGCCCGCCGCTGGACGCCCCAGCGCGACATTGGCGCGCACCGTGTCGCTCAGCACCAGCGGCGGCTGCAGCACCATCGCGATATTCTCGCGCAGCGAATGGATCGTCACCTCGCGGATATCGCGGCCGTCGATCCGGATCGCGCCGCGCTGCGGTTCGTAGAAGCGCGGCACCATGCTCGCCATCGTGCTCTTGCCCGCGCCGCTCAATCCCACGATCGCGACTACCTCGCCCGGCTCGGCCCTGAAAGCTGACGCCCTTGAGCACCGGCCGCGTCGCATCGTAGCCGAAGCTCACGCCCTCGAACTCGATCTCGCCGCGCGCGCGCCCCAGCGCTCGCGCCCCCGGCCGGTCGCTGATCTCGGGCTCGACCGCCAGCAGCTCCATGCATCGGACCATCCCGGCCTTCGCGCCCTGCACCAGCCCCCAGGTCTGAAAGAGCTGGTTGATCGGCCCGTAGAGCGAGGCGAGATAGGCGGTGAAGACGACCAGGTCGCCGATCGTCAGCACGCCCGCCATCACGTGGCGCGCGCTGACGTAGACCACCAGCGCGGTGCCGCACGCGATCACCACGCCCACCAGTCCCGTATAGATAGTCTGCAAAGTGTAGAGGCGCAGATTCGCGCTCAGGCTTTCGCGGCTCGATTCGACGAACTGGCGATAGGACTCGCCCTCGGCGGTGAACGCCTGCACCACGTGAATCGCCGAGAGCACCCGATGCGCCACGTTCTGCAAACGGCTCTCCTGCGCGCGCGCCGCGCTCGCCAGCCGGTCGATCCGACCGCTCAGCAGGCTGATCAGGACAAAGAGCAGCGGCACGATCGCAAACGCGATCGCCGTCAGCACCGGATCGATTCGCACCATCACCACGAACATCCCGAGCAGCAGCACGCCCGATGACACCACCGGGAACAAGCCGTTCATCGCGATCGTCTGGATCGAGAAGGTGTCGTAGGTGATCCGCACCAGCAGGTCGCCGATCTCGCGCCGCCGATGGAACGACAACGAGAGCCGCTGCAAGTGCTCGAACAGGCGCGCGCGCAAATCGTTGACCAGCCGCTGGCCGATCGAGATCGTCAGGTAGTTGTTCGAGACCTGCAGGATCGCCAGCCCGACGTACAACCCCACCAGCCCGATACAGGCCGCGAGCAGCAATTGTGCGGGCGCCATCGCGGGCAGCCACGAAACGGCCAACGGCACGCCGCGCAGCACGTTGTCGATCACGATTTTGAGCGGCCACGGCTTCAGGATCTCGAGCGCGGCCATCAGCAGCACTTCCGCGATCGCGATCGCGAGCAAGCCGGCGTACGGGCGCATCCGGCGCATCACGAGGACGTAGAGCCGCAGCATGCTCATCGCGGTGGTTCTTTCTCGGCGGAGATCACGCGCAACCCGAACGAGCCCGCGACTTCGGCCGCGCTCCGCCGGATCGCCGCCGGAATCACCGCGGCGCGCGACGCCGCGATCATTACGAACGCCGCCGCAGCGAAGCCGAACACGATCAGGCCGCCCAACCATGACGCGCCCGCGACCATCAGGAGGACCACGACGACGCCCGCGGCGATCGCGACGGCGCGGCGATCGAGGTCCAGCCGCCAGCGCAAGGAGACTCGCCCGCCGCCCTCATCGACCGCGTTGAGCGGCACCCGAATCGCAGGCGGAAGCAGGATTTGCAGATCCCAGTTCTGAAAATCGTCACCGGGCGCGGCCGCCAGCCCCTCGCGCACCAGCGCCGCCCGCAGCGCATCCAGCAGGGGTTTGGCCGCGGCCGGCGGCGCACCCTCGACGCGATCGGGGGCCATCGTGAGCCCGCCCCGCATTTCGAGCGCCTGCGCGGGCTCGGATGATCCCGGTGGCCGATGCTCGAGGCGAAAGCGCACCCGTTCGCGCGCGACGCTGCGGACCAGCGGTCCGAGCGCGCAGAGTACCGCGAGAATCACGCGCGTGAAAAAACCCCCGCGCGTGCGTTCGAGCCGCGCCGTCGCCGCCGCGACGATCGCGCATCCGATCGCAACTATGATTCCCATGCCACCGATCAATTGCAGGGGCCGGCTGAGAGTACCGATCGCGATCAGCGCGAGCGAAGCGGCGACCCACTCAATCGAGAGCGGAATCTGCAGCGCGGGCGACATCCCCGGCGCCGGATAGACACTTTGGAACAGGCCGCGGCCGAACGCGCCGTAATAGATTCGTCCCGCGCCGCTCAGCGCGGCCAGCCACGAGCCGCCGCCATAGACGCCATCGCCGGCCGCGGCGCGCCCCGGATGCTTGCGAAACAACAATCCTTCCGCGGCGCCGTAGCCACGCTGCTGCTTGAGATATTCACCGACCGTCTCGCGACGATCGTGAATCACGATTGCGCCCGGCGCCGCGGCCAGCGTCGCGGCGCCGTCGCGCAGCCGCCACGAAAGATCAACGTCGTCGCCGGCGGTGGTGAACATCGGATCGAAGCCGCCGATCTTTTCGAGCACCGATTTCTCGATCGCCATGTTGCAGCCGCAGAGCTGCGCCAGCGCGTCGTCGCCCAGGCGCACCTCGCGCGGCGCTCCGGGCGCCGCCGCGATCGCCGCCGCGGTCCGCGATTCGGCGGGCGGCGGGAAGTTGGGACCGCCGGCGGCGGTTCCGCGCCGCACGACGGTCTCCGCCAGATGGTACAGCCAGTCGCGATCGGCGCGCGCGTCGGAATCAATAAACGCCACGATTTCGCCTTGCGCCGCATCGATTCCCGCGTTGCGCGCGGCGCCGAGCCCCAGGTGATCACGCCGCACCACGCGCACGCCCGCCGCCTCGGCGATCTGCGCCGTCGCGTCGGTCGAGCCGTCATCGACCACGATCGTCTCGTAATCCGGATAGTTCTGATCGGCGAGCGACTTAAGGCACGCGCCGAGCGTCGCTTCCGCCTCGCAGGCCGCGACCACGACCGAAACCTTGGGCGCGATCGGCAAGCGGCGGCGGCAGCTCGCCTTTGAATACTTCCGCAGTCGCGTGAAAGGCCGGCTTCGGCCGCCGCTCGCGAGTGACGAGCCCGAACGCCCAATCGGTAATCTCGCTCCCGCCGCGATACCATTCGTCGGTGAACGCGAACACCACGAGCCCCGCGAGCCCCAACTCGAACGCCGCGCGCGCCTGCCAGCCGAGAAACTCCGCCTGCGCCTCCTCGCCCTCGCGAAGCGTGTCGATACCGGTTTCACTCAGCACCAGCGGCAGATCGCCGCTGAGCGCCATCACGTGCGTGAGGTAGCGGCGAAAATCCTCTTCGCGATGCAGATAAACATTGAAGGCGAGAAAATCCAAAAACGGCAGATCGAGATATTCCGTCGACGGATAGTTCGCGTAGGTGAACAGCCCCTCGGGATCGAGTTGCTTGCCCTGATCGCACAGCTCGCCGAGAAATTTGCCGATCGCGCGCGGCCCGTGCCAGCGCACGATATCCGATCGGATCTCGTTGCCCAGCGTGTAGGCGAAAATCGCCTCGCGATACGGCTTCAGGTCCGAAATCGTCTTGGCAATCGTGGCGCGCGTGTCGCGGCTCAGATCGCGCGAGTCCAGGAACGCCAGATGCGACGGCCCACGGAATTCCGACCATCACGCGCAGTTCGCACTGCGCCGCCTGCTCCATCATCCAGGGCGGTGGCGGCTCGTAGGTGCGCACGACGTTCGCGCCCAGCTCGCGCATCAGGGCGAAGTCCGCCGCAACCCGTGCCGCCTCGGGAAACGGCTCGCCGCGCGAATTGGGCCCGAAGGTTCCGTAGGATACGCCGCGCGCGTAGAACTTGCGCTCGCCGTCGAACAGATATTTGCTTTTCGCGATCAGCCGGCCCACTGCGATGAGCTAAGCGCAAAGCCTGCGGCGGCGCAACGCGAGCCGCCGAGCGATGCGGCGCGGTTTCATCGCCGCGCGCGCTCTCCTATCATCTCCGGCATCAAGCTATGGCAGCGCACGAGCCCAAGAGCGGATTTGTCGAGGTCGACGACTTAAGGCTGCACTATCTCGATTGGGGCGGCAGCGGCACGCCGATCGTGATCCTGCACGCCACCGGATTCCTGGGCTGCGTCTATCGGCCGATCGCGGAGGCGCTCGCGGCAGTCGGGCACGTCTACAGCTACGACCAGCGCGGCGCGGGCGACAGCAGCCGTTCGGCCGACAACGAATACACCTGGGAAAAGATCGTCACGGACCTGGCGGGCTTCATCACCGCGATGGGCTTCAAAACCGTGCGCGGTTTCGGCCACAGCTCCGGCGCGACTGCGATCGGCTCGCTGGCCAGCGAGCGTCCCGATCTCATCAGCCGCGCGGTGCTGTGCGAGCCCGTGATTTTCGAGACGCCGACCGGCGCGGAAGCCGGATGGCGCGACCCGTTCATCGAGCGGACGCTGAAGCGCAAACGCGTCTTCGACAGCGTCGATGCGATGTTTCAGAACTTCGATCAGAAGCCGCCCTACTCGACCTGGCGCAAGGACATCCTGCGCGACTACTGCGAATTCGGCACCCGCCCGAACGCGGAGGGCAAACGCGAATTGAAATGCCCACCCGAAATCGAGGCGCGTTACTATCAGACCTCGCGCGATTTCGACGGGCTGGGACGAATCCTCCGCTGCACTGCGCCCTTGCTCGTCATCTTCGGGCAGCGCTTTGACTCGCTCGGCGCGGCCTTGTCTGCGACGGTCGCGGCCCGCCTCAAGCACGGACGGGTGATGAATATCGCGGATACCGGGCATTTCGTCCCGATGGAGAAGCCCGAAGAGGTCGCACGCCTCGCAGTCGAGTTTCTGGGCGAAAAGTAGAGCGGCCGAACACCCTCACCCGGCGCCGAGCAAATCCGCCGCTCCCGCGCTGTAGACGCCGGGCCGTGAGTACATGACCAGCGGCGGCTCGATCGCCACCTCGATGCCGCCGCTTTTGCGCGCCTCGATCAGGATCGTCGAGGCGGGTAGCTCGACTCGCGGATGCACCCACCGGATGCGCTTGGGCTCGAGCGCGTGCGCGCGCAACTCGCTGATTAGTTCGGCGCTGCGCGCCGCAGCGAAAACCATCGCGACTCGACCGCGATAGCGAGCATAGCGCGCCGCCGCCGCGACGAAGTCGCTGAGCGAGCCCTCTGCCGATCCGCGCGCGATGCGCCGGCTGCGATTGGGACTCTCGCGGCCGGTCTGCGCTGCGCGATACGGCGGGTTGGCGACCACCAGATCGAAGCTCGCGGGCGCAAGTTCCGCAATTCGACGCTCGCGCAAATCGGCCTCGAGTGCGGAGACTTGCGCGAGTCCGTTCAACTCGGCGTTGCGCGCAATCAGGGCGGCCAGCGCCGGCTGAATCTCGAGTGCGACGATCGCGCGCGCGTTGCTCAACGCGGCGATCATCAACGACACGACGCCGCATCCCGCGCCCAGATCGAGCACGCGATCGCGCGTGCGCGCCTGCGCGAACCGGCCGAGCAAAATCGAATCGACCGAGAATCGATAGCCGTGAGCGGGCTGGAGGACGCGCAGCCTGCCGCCCAGGATCGAATCCAGCGTCTGCCCGCGCGAGTTCATGAGCTGCGCAGAAAACTATCGACATTCCCTGCGCTTTCCTACTCCTTGACGGCGCGCAGTTCGTACTTACTTTGGAAGTGAGCCGCAATAGATAGTGCGGGAAAATAAAATAGCAAGCCGGCAGGCGCTTTGGCCGGTGGGAGGTTTGGCTGGATGGAACTCTATGTAGACAACGGATGGACTCGCAACGGGTTGTGGCGCGGAGCGCTGGACGGGTTTCTGACCGAGCGCGGCGCGGCCGATCATATCGTACCGGCGGCCGATGTCGCCGAAGACGGCAACGGCTATCACTTCTACTTCGAGGTGCCGGGGCTCGCCAGTGAATCGATCGACGTTCGGGTCGAGGACGATCAGTTGGTGGTCGAGGCCGAGCGCAAGCGGCCGGAGTGGACCAAGGAAACTGAACTCCATCGGAACGAGCGCTTGTACGGCAAGATTCAGCGCAGCTTCCGGCTCCCTGAAGACGCCAACCCCGCGGGAATCCGCGCGGCCTACCGCGACGGCGTACTCGAAGTGACAGTCGGCAAGCGTCCCGAGACCAAGCCGATCCGGGTCAAGGTCGAGCACGAGAACTAAGTCCCACAGGTCATGGTGCGCCGCAGTCCCGTGTTGAGAAAACTGCCCACTCTCTTTTCTCATCTCCCCCATGGGCTGCGGCGCTTGTTTCCGGCGCGCCGGCGCACACATCATGGTCTCAGGCTCGCGGTCCCAACGGCCTGAAGGCGGTAAACCAAAAATGAGCTCAATGGCAGGCCTGATTGTCCTGGTCGCGATCGTTGGCTATCTGGTCATCGCCTACAATTCTCTGGTCGGTCTCCGCAATCAGGTCGATAACGCCTGGCGGCAGATCGATGTTCAGCTCAAGCGCCGCCACGATTTGATTCCCAACCTGGTCGAAGCCGTTAAAGGCTACATGCAGTTCGAGCGTGACACGCTCACCCAGGTGGTCGAAGCGCGCAACCGCGCCGTGAGCGCGCCGGACCAGACTTCGCGGATGGCGGCCGAGAACCAGGTGACCGCGGGACTCGGACGGCTGCTCGCCGTGATGGAAAACTACCCGCAGCTCAAGGCCGACGAGAACGTGCTCAAGCTGCAGGAAGAGTTGACCACCACCGAGAACCAGATCGCGTTCTCGCGCCAGGCCTACAACGACGCCGTGATGCAGCTCAACACCCGGGTCGAGACTTTCCCGAGCAATCTCATCGCCAACAATTTCGGCTTCAAGGGCGCGGAATATTTCAAGGCGGCGCCGGGCGATGACGCACTGCCCAAAGTCGATTTGTCATTGGGCGCTCCCGCGCCCAAAGCGTGAGCCCAAAGCGTTAGAATGTCCTGAGCGTTTCAACCTCCGCTTCGGCGCGGGCGGGAGCAGAGAGCGTAGCGGGCGATGGCAGACCAACAAACCGACTTCTGGGCGCTCGAGCGCGAGAACCGCTCCGAGACGTTCTGGCTGGTCGCGGTCTTCGTCGTGCTGTTCACCACGCTGGGGCTGGGCCTCGACTTCGTGATGGGCAACGTCCGCCTCCTCGATAGCGGCGGATTCGGCGGCTTTCCGATTTTCACGCTCGCCGCGCTGCTCATCGCGATTATCCAGTCGTTCGCTTCGTTCTACGGGGGCGCCTCCCTCGTGCTGCTCTCGGCGCACGCGGCCGAGCTCACCCCCGAGACGCCCCAGCATCAGATGGTGCTCGACGTGGTGCGTGAGATGGCGCTGGCGGCGCGGATGCCGGTCCCGAAGGCCTACATTATGGATGATCCCGCGCCCAACGCCTTCGCCACCGGCCGCGACCCGGCCCATGCCGTGGTCTGCGTCACGCAGGGGCTGGTCGAGCAGATGGATCGCGAGGAGTTGCAGGGCGTGCTCGGTCACGAGATGGCGCACGTCCGCGACTACGACATCCGCACCATGACGATGATCGCGGTGCTGGTGGGCGGCGTCGCGCTGCTCGCTGACTTCCTCTATCGCTGGAGCTTTTTCGGCGGGATGGGCACCCGGTCGCGGCGCAGCGGCAGTCGCGACGCGGGCGGGGCTGGCCTGATCATCATGATCGCGGTGTTCGTCCTGGCGGCGCTCGCGCCGATCTTCGCGCAACTGCTCGCGATGGGCGTGTCGCGCCAGCGCGAATACCTGGCCGACGCATCGTCGGTCGAGTTCACCCGTAATCCGCGCGCGTTGCTGAGAGCGCTCGAGCATATCGCCCAGACGCAATCGCCGCTGGCCCACGCTTCGCGCGGCATCGCCCATCTGTTCATCGTGAATCCGCTGCAGGGCGCGCGCGAGGACGACGAGGGCTTCTTCGCCAACCTGTTCTCGACCCATCCGCCGCTCAGCCGCCGGATCGCGCGGCTGCAGGCGCTCGCCGGCGAGGCGCCTGCGGCGCAATCGACTGCGACGGGCGCCTAGCGGTTGCGTGCTTTCAGGGCTCGTTCGATCTCGCGGCGAGTTTCCTTGCGCGCGATCGAGGCGCGCTTGTCGTAGGCGCGTTTGCCCTTGACCAGCGCGATCTCGACCTTGGCGCGGCCGTTCTTGAAATAAATTTGGAGCGGCACCAGCGAATAGCCGCGATCGCGCACGCGGCCCCACAGTCGATCGATCTCGCGCCGATGCATCAGCAGCTTCCGCGAGCGGGCCTCCTTGTGGCTGAACTGCCCGGCCGGAGCGTAGGCGCCGATATTGACCCCGACCAGGAAAGCTTCGCCATCCTTGATACGCGCGTAGCTGTCGCGGAGGTTGATCTTGTGGCTGCGCAGCGACTTGACCTCGGTGCCGACCAGCGCGAGGCCGGCCTCGAGCGTGTCCTCGATAAAGAAATCGTGCCGCGCCTTGCGGTTCTCGGCCACCAGCTCGACGCCCGGTTCCGGTTTGCCTTTTCCAGCCATCGCGCTGCGAGTTTAGCGGCATCGGCGGCAGGACATAAGACCGCTCGAAGAGGGGGTAGTAGGCGATTTTAAGAGGACGGGCCGGCACGGAGGCCGGCCCCTACGCAATGTAGCAGCTTCATCAGGGTAGTGGCCGGCGTCCCTGCCGGCCATCCGACTCAAACTGACCACTACCGAAGAGGGGTTGCCCGAAGTCGGAAACGGACCTACATTGAAGATGCGTAACCGTCGGGACCGGTAGATCGATGTTTGGGGGCGAAATGGGTTCGACGGGGACAATAGGGTTTTGGTCGCACGTCGGGGTTGTCTCCCCGTAAAAAGACAAACTGCGAAATTTAACCGCAGCAGATAGTGGATACGTTCTGGCGGCCTAAGGGCCGCTAGCGTCTCGCCGGTGTTCGCCCATGGCTCCGGGTCGAGGCGTCATTTAATGGGCTAGGCGACCGCCGTTCACCGGTTGGACGGTTGGCCGAAATTACAACCGGCTGGCTTGCCGGTAGCCCGTCCGCGGGCGCCCGGCCGGCGAGCTCCAAAGCGCGGAATAAGCGTGTAGTGGCCATTTCCTGACGGTCTTCGGACGGGGGTTCAATTCC
>CAWESZ010000010.1:0-101964 GCA_963811865.1 uncultured delta proteobacterium
CATGACTCGATTCACAGTGGTGACCCGGATTCGGATGCTCGCGGTGGTCGCGCCGCTCGTGATGTTGATCGCGGCGCCGTTCATTGCCGGCGGGCTTTACGTGTTTGGCGGCGAGATCGAGGTGATCCACGATCGTGAACTGGCCGCGATGCAGGCCGCGCGCGGGATGGATACCGCGCTCTACCAGATGGAATGGGCGCGCACCCAGCCCGAGCGCGCTGAGATTATGCTGGATCAGCAACGTGCGTTTGCCCATTCGCTGGAGCTGGCCGGCGACCGCTCCGACACCGACAACCAGCGCCAGATGATCGCGACTATAGCGCAACAGGCCGATCCGCTGTTCGACCAGATGCGCAACGGCACGCCGGACGACGAGATCGTAAACGGCAAGACGCGCGACCTGCACGGGCGAATCGCAGATCTGATCGACGCCGACGATACGGTCCTGCTCGCGGTTGCGGCTGCGAGCCGGCGCGAGGCGATGCGGCTCATGATTACCACGCTGGTCGCCGGTGTGGTGATCCCGTGGCTCTGCTTCGTGGTGATCTACGAAGCCGGCGGCCGGGTGCACTCCGAGCTTCAGTCGATTCGCCAGAGCTACGAACGGCTGCGCGACCGTCCCTCAGCTTCGGCGCTGATCGCGGATAGCAACTTCACCATGATTGATGAGTCACTCTCGCGTCTGGGATTTCCGAAGCCCAACCCGATGCTGGCGGAGTAGCGCCTGGATTTTTACCCACGCGGCGTCGGTGCCGGTCGCTTTCAGCCGGCGGCGCGGACCAGCTTCACACCGGTAGCAATCGCGGGCAGGCGCGCCGGCTGCGTGGCGCGGGTCTGGTGGTTTGATGAGGCGGCGGTTGCGACCTCGAGCAGATTTTGCGACATGAAGACCAGCAGCCAGTACCAGACCAGATTGTTAGCGGTCAGAAAAACGGCCGCGGCCGCATAGGCGAGAATCGACATCCGAACCGCACTCGCCAGATCGGCGAGCGGGCTCTCGGGGTCGATCCGCCGCGCTGCGCGGCAATTTCGCAGCGCCATAGCCATCAGAAGCATAAAGAGTCCGAGCGTAGGCAGACCCCCCTCCGCACCGACCTGCAAATAAGTGTTGTGCGCGATATGGGCGTCGCTCGGACCCAGCTCCGGATTGTATTGCGGACTGACTTGCTTGAAGAGGTCCAACCCGACTCCGAGCACCGGATGCGCCCGGATCATGTTGAATCCGGCGACCAGAATTTCCCAACGCACTTCCGTCGATACGGCGTCACCGCTGACCGGCTTGCCTGAGATCTGGATAGTCTGCATGCGTTGCCACAGACTGGAGGGTGCAAACAGGATCGCGACCAGAAAACCGGCGGCCAGCGCCGCGCGGTAACGCGACGAGCGCCCCCGCCCGAACAGCTCTTGCAGCGCCACCAGCCCAAGTCCGATCATCGCTCCGCGCGACTCGGTCAGGATCGCCGCGGCGGTCAGGGCGACGGCCGCAATCATGCCGAACCGGCGCCAGCGTCGATCCTCGCGGCTGCGGGCCAGCCACAGCGCCAGCGGAATCATGACGATCAGAGCGAGCGCCTCGTAGTTGGAGTCCTGGCTGACGCCCCAGCCGCGGCCCTCGGGCATATTCTGCAGCACCGCCTGTTTGAACGACCAGAGCGTCGATAACGCGCCGACGACCACCACCGCCCGGACGGTGCCCCTCAGTCGTGCGTAGTTTGACAGCAGCCCGCGCGTTGCCAGCAGCATGAGATCGAGCGAAATCAGGTACGACAGCGAGGCCTCGGGCATTGGCAAACCAAATCCGATGGTGGTGATGAGCGGGAAAAACGCGAACACATTGAACAGCACGCCCAGTGCGCTGGGCAATCTCGGCGCCGCGTCCGCGGGCGCGGGCGTGAATAGCGCCACACCGACGGCGGCGAAGCCCGCGATCTTGACCGGCGTAATCGGGACAAAAACCAAGGTGAAAAACGTCGGCGCCAGATACGGCCACTCGTGAAAACGCTCAATCAAAAGCAGCAAGTAGTAAAAAAGCACGCGCCTTCAGCCCGAATGAACTATGGACTCCGCCGCACTAGCGTCGCGACGATTGAGCCAGTTACTACTCTCTGTCGGGTTACTACCTGGAAAGATTTGACTGGATATACAGACATGGTATCTATGCAAACCGTCGCCGGCTCAAGATGCCAGTTCCGATGAGCTGCCGGCCGCGATCATGCGGCCGGACTCGACCATCGGCCGCCTGAAGACCGCCAGCAGCACCGAGGCCGCGAACTCCTCCATCCCGAGGCGAACCATCAGCCGCCCGAGCAGCATCTCAATCACGGCCGCGGGTGCGAAGAAGTAGAACAGTGGGCGCGAGCGCAGGAACGATACGCGCTCGACGGTCATCCCGGTCCGGGCCGCAAGTTCCAGCAATTGCTGGCGGCTGTTGGCGCGGTACACGGTCGGAAAAACATCGTCATCTTCCCGATATTCAAGAAACCAGATCAGGCGGGACACGGTGCGCTCGGGCAAGATCCGCCGGCCCAGCCGCGTCACCAGCGCCCAGTAGCTATGCACGTTCGGAGTATGAATGACGAGCCGGCCGCCGTCCTGCAACACGCGCTCGAACTCGGCGAAAACCCGGGCCGGGTCAACAAGATGTTCGGCGACGTTGTTGAGACTGACTACTCCGAAGCTGCCGGATTTGAACGGCAACGCCCCCAGGTCGCAGCATACCCGATTAGTCAGAAGGTGCTGCTTGCGGAGCGACGCCAGGTCGAGATCGCAGCCCACTGCGGTGCGCGCCCTGGAGCAGAGGTCGATTTGTTCGGTGCCCGCTCCGTGCTTCAGGATCTCGTGGCCGCAGGCCGCATCGAGCCAGCGTGCGGATGGACCCAGCATCTTTTCCAGGACGCGGCCGTAGGTAACTTGCGTGTATTCGCTTTTGGGATCGAGCCGGCGCTGGAGCGGACGGTACGAACCCCGGCCGATAACCCGGTCGATGAGCGCCAGAATCCGTGAGACTGTTTCACGCACCGCGATACTGCGAGCCAGCCGTGCTCCTTGAGCTTACCGAAGGGGCCCGGCACGGTCGAGAGTGGCTACGCGACTGCGATGGCGGCGCTGAGCGCCACGCGCGCCTCGCTGAGCAGCAACTCGATCGCGGGATCGGGCGCGCGCTCGGTACGCGGCGCCAGCGGATCGTGCGGGCTCAGCCGATGGTCCATCACCATCCGCGCCAGCAGCAGACGCTTGCCGTTGCCGCTCTTCGCAGCCTCCCACATCATCAGCACGGCGCTGGTGACGTGATAGAGCGCGCTGGCAGCGAGTCGAGCGTGATGCTCGCGGGTCGCGCCCACTTCGGCAGCAAAGGCCACTGCGCGATCGACCAAAGCACCGAGCGAGGCGCGAAGCTGTGCCGGGATCTCGTTTGCTTCGTCCAGTCGCTCGTGTAGCGCGCGCGCGAGCGGCAGATGCGCGCCCGATTTCGCGACCGCGCGCGCCACCACGTCGAGCGCGGCGATATTACTGGTACCCTCCCAAAGCACGCCGACATGCGCGTCACGCACCAGCCGCGCGTTGACGAAGTCCTCGATATAGCCATTGCCGCCGCGCATCTCCATCGCGCCCGTGGCCACGCGGATATTGTCGCGGCAGGCGCGGAATTTGTAGAGCGGGGTGAGGATGCGCAGCAGTTGCGCGGCGTGGTCGTCACCGTGATTCGCCGCGCCCATCACATGCGCTGTGAACGCGTACATCGAGAGCGCCTGCTCGGCCGGCACCATCAGCTTCATCAATTGGCGGCGCACCAGCGGCATCTCGATCAGCGGCCGGCCGAACGCGATCCGATGGCGCGCGACCATCAGCGCTTCGTTCAGGCAGCGGCGCATCATCGCGGCCGCGCGCACGCCGTGCGAGAGCCGCGACAGGTTGACCTGATCCATCATCTGTTTGAAGCCGTTGCGCAGCTCGCCGACCGGCCAGGCGAACGCGCCTTCGAGCAGGATCTCGCCGCTGGCCATCGAGCGGGTGCCGAGCTTGTCCTTGAGCCGCGCGATCCGGTAGCGATTGCGGCTGCCGTCTTCCAGCCGACGCGGCATCGCGAACAGCCCGAGCCCGCGCGTGCCCGCCGGCGCACCCTCGGGACGGGCGAGCAGCAGTGCGACATCGGCGTCGGCGTGCGAGCAGAACCACTTGTCGCCGTAGAGCCGCCATTGCCCCGACTCGCGCCGCGCGACCGTCTCGAGCGCGCCCACGTCGGAGCCGCCCGACTTCTCGGTCATGAACTGCGTGCCCTTCCACAGCTCGTTCAGGTCCTGGGAGAGCAGCCGCGGCGCGAGCCGGCGCCGGAGCTCGTCGCTGCCGTACTTGAGGATCACGAAATTGGTAGTGTCCGAGACGCTGACCGGGCACATCAGCCCGAACTCGGCCTGCACGAACAGATACTGAAAGGCGTATTTTGCTATCGGCGGGAGGGGTTCGGCGCATCCGAGCACGCCGGCGCGATGACTCATCGCGTGCATCCCGAGCTCGCCGAATGCGATCCGCTCCAGCTCGCGATAGGCCGGATGGTATTCGATCCAGTCCTCGTCGCGCCCGAAGCGATCGCGCGGCTGGAGCACGGGCGGATTGCAATCGGCGGTCGCCGCCAGCTCGTCGAGCCGACCTCCCGCCAGCTCGCCTAGACGGCGCAGATGGGGCTCCAGATGCGTACGCAGGGCGGGCTCCATGTAGAGCCCGATCAGATCGCGCAGCGACTCGTCGATCGAGTAGAAGTTAAGGCCGCGGCAATCTGGCGCAATATGATCGGAGCCGGTGCGTTTGGGGGTCTCGGTGAGCTTCGGCCGGCTGCTTGCCTCCACGCTGGTATCCTCGACTGGGAGCTTTCGACGTTGCTTCGAGGTCTGTCAAGCAGCGCGATGTGCGCGCCGGCGGGTCAATCTGGGCACGCCAGCACAGCGAAGTCGATTGGTCACCAGCCACCAGCTATCGCGATGGTCCCTTCAGCTTCTCGACCATTCGGGCGAGCGCGCGGATGCTCTCGAAGTTGTCGGGCTTTACCTCGCGGTCGGGAATCCTGATGCCGAAGTTCTCCTCGCAGAACGCTACGATCTTGAGCGTCGCCATCGAGTCGATCAGGCCGGACTGGAACAGGGAGTCGTCGGGGCCGAGCGCGCCGGCGCCGTTTGCGGCCATCAATTCGTTGAGCAGGAAGTCATGGATTTGGGTTTCGATGGTGCTCATTTGCAATCTTCACTCGGCGTTCACGCGCTCGAACGTCCGGATGGCCCGAGCAACGCGCGGCGGTCCGCCTTGCCGACGCTGGTCAGCAAGGGCTGGGCCCGAAACTCGATCTCGTCGGGAATCATGTACCGCGGCAGGGCGGCGGCACAATGGTCCCTGAGCGCGCGGGCGTCGGCCTGCGCACCTGCTTTCAAGACCACGGTTGCCATGAGCCGTTTGCCCGATCGTTCGTCCGGTTCGGCGACTACCGCGACCCATTCGACTGCCGGATGACGATAGAGCGTGGTTTCGATCTCGCCCAGCTCGACCCGATGACCGCGGAGCTTGATCTGCCGATCGATGCGGCCGATCAATTCGAGCGCGCCGTTTTCCAGGCGCCTCACCAGATCGCCGGTACGGCCGGCCAGCACGCTCTCGGCCGGACTCAATTGGATCGTCTGCATTACGTTCGCGGTCAGTTCGGGAAGCCCCCAATAGCCTCGCATCAGGCAGGGACCGGCCAGCCAGAGCTCGCCGGTCTCGCCGGTAGGAACGGGCCGCAGATCTTCATCAAGGACAAGGAACTTGTCCCGCACAAGGGTCTTGCTCAGCAGGCGCACGTCCATCTCGTCGGGCGGCGATTTGACCTCATGCGAGGCGCGAGTCTTGGCTTCGGTGCGGCCGTAAGCATGGAGGAAGCGGACGTGCGGCAGCATGCGCATCAGTTCGCGCAGCGGCTCCAACGGCATCCTCTCGCCGCTAAAGAAGACCATTCGCAATGATGAAAGGTCCAAGGCGCCGAGTTCGCCACGGTTGAGCAACGCAATGAGCAGGCTCGGCACCCCTCGGATAATAGTGATCCGTTGCTCGCTCCAGCTCCGGGCCAGCGCCGCCGGGAATGCCGTCAGATGGGCCAGGACCGGAAAAACCGCGGCGCCCGCGCACACGCCGCCGAAAACCTCGAATCCCGACGTGCCGGTATGAATCGCGAAGTTCGGCAGGCGATCTTCCGGCCCGAGCCCGTAGTGCTCAAGGGTCCCGAGCGTCTGGCTGAAGAGCGCGCGATGGGGGATCATCACGCCCTTTGGCAGGCCGCTTGACCCGGAGGTGTACTGGATACACGCAAGGTCCTCGCCGGTGAGCGTGAGCGGCGGCGGCTCCGCGCTCTCGGTTTCAGTTTCGCTCCAGGTGATCGCCGGCAATCCCGCGATTTGCGGTGAGCTCGTCGCGGGATCGGCATACCAGACGGCGCGCATCGGAGCGTCGGCCGCGAATTCCTGATTCAGGGCTTCCGCGCGATCAGTCGCGGTAATCAGGCCGGCGATTGCGCAATCGTGCGCGATCGCCGCGAATCGCGCGACCGGCATGGTGGGATCCACCGGCACATACACGGCCGAGGCTTTCATCACGGCCCACAGCGAGACCAGTGCTTCGATCGATAGTGGGAGCCAAATCGCGACCCGCTCGCCCGGGCGCACGCCCTGACGAATCAGCGAGCGCGCGACCCGATTGGTTGCTGCGTCGAACTCCGCGTAGGTCAGAACCCGATCGGGCATCACGACCGCCGGGCGGGTCGGATGGCGCGCGACGGTATCCGCGAGGAGCGCCGGCAAGATCATGGAAGCGGTCATTGATGCGGTCATAGCCTTTCAGTTCGATCGGAACTCATGCGGTCACAGTTGGCCGGATTCGCAGCCCCGGCCCGCGTGCCCGAAACCGGGTGAAACTCCCGCACCCCACGAAAGCGCGGCCGCGCTGCCTCGGCGTTCAGGCGCTTGAACTCCCGGATGGCCCGAGCAAAGCGCGGCGGTCCGCCTTGCCGCCACTGTTCAGCGCGGGCTGGGCGCAAAACTCGATCGTGTCGGGAATCATGTACGGCGGCAGGAGCGCAGCGCAATGGTCTCTAAGCGCACGGGCATCGGCCTGCGCACCGGCTTTCAAGACCACGATTGCCATGAGCCGATTGCCGGGTCCTTCGTTTGGTTCAGCGACTACCGCGACCCATTCGACCGCCGGATGACGATAGAGCGTGGTTTCGATCTCGCCCAGCTCGACTCGATGACCGCGGAGCTTGATCTGCCGATCGATGCGGCCGATCAATTCGAGCGCGCCGTTTTCCAGGCGCCTCACCAGATCGCCGGTGCGGCCGGCCAGCACGCGCTCAGTCGAGCTCAATTTGATGGTCTGCATCACGTTCGCGTTCAGCTCGGGAAGTCCCCAATAGCCTCGCATCAGGCACGGACCGGCCAGCCAGAGCTCGCCGGTCTCGCCCACGGGAACGGGCCGCAGACTTTCGTCGAGAACCAGAAACTTGTCCTGCGGAAACGTCTTGCTGAGCAGGCGTACGTCCATTTCATCGGGCGGAAATTTGACCTCATGCCAGCCGCGGGTCTTGGCCTCGGTGCGGGCGTAAGCATTGACGAAGCGGGTCTGCGGCAGGATGCGCATCAGTTCGCGCAACGGCTCCAACGGCATCGCCTCGCCGCCAAACAAGACCATCCGCAGTGATGAAAGGTCCAAGGTGTCGATCTCGCCGCGGTTGAGCAACCCAATGAGCAGGCTCGGCACCACAAAGCCACTGGTGATCCGTTGCTCGCTCCAGCTCCGGGCCAGCGCCGACGGGAACGCTGTCAGGTGCGGCGGTATCGGAAAAAGCGCGGCGCCCGCGGACACGCCGCCGAAGACGTCGAATCCCGACATGCCGGTATGAATCGCGAAGTTTGGCATGCGATCTTCCGGCACGATCCCGAAGTATTCGCGGTTCCCGAGCGCCTGGCTGAAGAGCGCGCGATGCGGGATCATCGCGCCCTTCGGTACGCCGGTTGAGCCGGAGGTGTACTGAATACAGGCGAGGTCTTCGGCGGCGAGCGTGAGCGGCGGCGGGTCCGCGCGCTCGGTTTCAGTTTCGCGCCAGGCGATCGCCGGCAATCCCGCGATTCGCGGCGGGCTCGTCGCGGGGTCGGCGTACCACACGGCGCGCATCGGAGGATCGGCCGCGAATTCCTGATTCAGGACTTCCGCGCGGTCAATCGTGGTAATCAGGCCGGCGATCGCGCAATCGCGGGCGATCGCTGCCAAGCGCGCGACCGGCACGTTGGGATCGACCGGGACATACACGGCCGAGGCTTTCATCACGCCCCACAGCGAAACCAGCGCTTCGATCGAGCGCGGGAGCCAAATCGCGACCCGCTCGCCGGGGTGCACGCCCTGACGAATGAGCGAGCGCGCGAGCCGATTGGTTGCTGCCTCGAACTCCGCGTAGGTCAGAACCCGATCGTGAGTCACGACCGCTGGGCGGTCAGGATGGCGCGCGACGGTATCGGCGAGGAGTGCCGGCAAGATCATGGAAGTGGTCATTGATGCGGTCACAGCCTTTCGGAACTCATGCGGTCAGGGTTGGTCGGATTCGAAGCTCCGGCCCGCGTGCCCGAAAGCGGGTGGAACTCGCGCACCCACAAGACCGCGCGCTCGAAGATCGCCCGCGTGCTCTCGGCGGCGTGGACGCGGCCGGGCCAGACCTCGAGCTGCAATCGCGTCCGGGCTTCATCGTCAAGTCTGCTGAACAGGCGCTGGCCCTCGTCCTGAAACTCCTTGTAAAGGTTGTCGAGTTCACCGTACAGGAACAGCGCGCGGGCGCGCGAGCGGGCCAACGCCGCGCAGGCGGTCTGAAAACTTTTCATGAGCGGGAGATCGCGCTGATGCGACCCGATCGGGATCGAGCGCTGAAAATTGCGCACCATCCTCTGCGCCGTGAAGATCAGCTCTTGCGGATGCCGATAAATGGAACGCAGGCGCCGCCACACGCGGGAGCTCAAGCGCTGTACGGCGTCCGCATTCGCCACTACCGGGGCGATTTTATCGAGCGTCGCCGGAGGAGCGGCAAGGAAGAGTCCGGCGATCGCGTCAGGATGCTCGACGAAGGCGTCCAACACTTCCAGCGCGTCAACGCAGTACGCGACGATTACGACGCGCTGCGTTCCCGGGATCTTGCGCGCGTAGCGAAGTGCCGCCACCACGTCGGCGCCGTCGAACCGCGAGCGGCCGCGGCTCGCCGACTGCCTCCCGTCGCTTTCGCCGTTACCGGTGAAATCAAACCGCAGGCAGGCAAAGCCTTCGGCGGCCATCACCCGCGCCGTGAGCACGGTGAAGCGCTTGCGGCTGAAACGCGGCCGGGCTGGAAGCATCAGGCATACTCCGGCCGGCGATGCCTCAGGCGCAGGTGGCGTGAAGATCCCGTACAACGTACCGCGCGGGCCGGCGAAGCTCACCGGCTGCTCGGCACGGGCGCGCGCAAGCGTGGAGCTGGTCTCACGCCAGTCCATCGAGCCATTCTCCGGTTTGTCGCGCGAGCTCGCGGGGATCCCAGCCGCCATCGTCTCCGATATCCCAGGGAGGGTCCTCGTTGACGAACGCCGTGCGCACTTCTGCTCCACGCCGCTCGAGACTCTCCTTCAGTCGCTGATGCTCGGCCGCCAGCGTAGGTCGTTTGCGGATCTGCACCAGCATCGTGGGGCCGTGCCAGGTTTCAAGACTGTGCGCGAGATCGGCCGCGATCGCACTTCTGTAGAAGGTGCGATAAATCTCGGTCTGCAGTGCGTCGGCGCTGCCTTCGCGCTCGACCTGCTCGACCATCTGATCGACGGTCAGAGCCGGTTGATTCCCGCGCGCCACTTCGCGGAAGAGCACGCCGCGCATCAGGCTGCGCAGATATTGGCCGGCGCTGTGAATCGGCTCCCACAGCGACAGCCCGATCGTATCCGCGCGCCGGCTCATCGCCTCGGCAGCCACCAGTGCGCCGAAGCGAATCCCGTTCCAGACCACGCGTGACGCGCCAATCGCGGCCAATGCATGGTCGGCGGCAGCGAGCGCGTCTGCGACCAGACCGTCGAGGGTCAGATCGTCGAAGTTTCCCGCCGAGTCGCCGTGAGCGCGGGGATGATACGAGAAGGTCGGGTAGCCGCGCGCCGTGAGCTCCCGCGCGGCAAGGATCTCCTGCCGCCAGTTGACTGCAAGGTCCTGCGCGAAGGCATTGCAGAACAGCACCAGCGGCCCGCCGGGCCGGCTGCCGCGCCGGAGCACACCGTACAGCGGACATCCGGCCGAATCGAAGAACCCGCGCTCCTCGCGCGGCGCAATCGAAGTCACGTCCCGCGTCCGGCCTCAGAAGGGGTAATTTATCCCGGAGAAGATCGTACCGCCCTCGCCGCCGACGCCAACGTCGACGTAGCCGACCACGAACGGTTCCGCGATTCCGCGCACGCCGAGGCCGCCGACCGGGTGCAACTGATCGACGGGGTTGTCGCGCATCGTATGGAAGACCTTGCCCGCTTCCACGAACGGCGCCAACTCGATGATGCCGTGCGTTCCGAAGAGGTCCATCTCATACACGCGGCTCCGCAGCTCGACGTTTGCCACCGAGAGGTTGTTATCCACGAACCGTCCGGCGCCGTAGCCGCGCAGCGTCTCCTGATCGGTCAGCAGGCTGTCCTCTCCGCCCAGGCGGCCCATCGCCCAGAACGGAGTCTCATTGCCCGCCGGCGTGTATTGGAGGAAGACGTGGCCGGCGAGCGTGAAGCGGCTGCCGAAGCTGGCGTAGCCGCGCGCCTCACCGCCGATTTGCCAGTAAGACACCGAACTCATAAACCGCCGATCGGAAAGGCCGGTGAAAAAGCGCAGCAGACCGCCCTGGCGCGGGATATCCGGGGAGTCGCGGGTGTCGTAAGAGAGCATCAGCCGGTTCTTGATGTCGCTGCCGCCGTTGATGCCCTTGACGTTGGGGTAGAGCTTGAAGATCGAGGGCAGGTTCTCGAGCGCGCCGCGATGGATCCGCACGTAGCGCGGCTTTTCCACCAGTGATAGCTGCAACCGCTTCGTCAGGTTCAGCGTGGCGGTTACCAGCCCATACGCCTGCTCGGTGGTGTAGTTGCTCTGGCCGCCATGCGGGGTCTGGTTGCCGATTCCGAAGAAGCGCTCGGTCGGGTCCCGCTCGTAGTAGAAGCGCCCTTCGAGCGACCACAGTTCCGAGTGAGTGCGGCCGGTCGAGTAGAACATGTCGACGCTGCGCGCGATATTCTGCGCGGCGCCCGCAGTGAAGTACCACTGCGTGTCCTCCGAAGGGTACGCCAGGTAGCGGAAATTCCCGCCGGCTCCGATAATCGTGTTGTCGTTGATGTCGGGCGCCAGGATGCTGCTGATCTGGTGATGATCGTCGGTGAACAGGAAAATCGGCAGCAGCCCGGCGGTGGTTCCCTGATTCGGATCGGTGGCGATCTCTGGTACCGGAATAAAGGAAAACGGCCAGCTGTGCGGATTGAGCAGGCTGAAGCTTTCGGGAGCATTCGCCGGCATCGGGCCGGCAACGCCCGGATTTGATCCGGAGGGCCCGGCAGATCTGGGTACCGGCGGCGCCGGGGTGCTCTCGGGCGCAGTGCTCGATCCCGTCGGAGTGGACTCGGCGGGCTGGGTTATCGAGCCCGCGGCCGGCGAGACGGGCGCGGAATCCGCCCGCGCGATCGCGCCGGGCCACAGCGCGAGCGCCAGCAGAAAGCCGATCAGGCGCGATAGTTTTCGCCCAACTCGCATTAACTCAGAGCGCGTCGCCACCGATAAAGTAACGGACCAAGTGTGCCATCAATAGATTCTCTATGCCAATGCCAACGCTCGGAAATTCGTGACGCGGTACCCATCGCGCGGCTTCTCAGGTCGCGCCCGATATGAAATATTCGCGGTGAGCACGAAGCTTAGGAGGTTTCGCTGATGGCGAGAATTGACGGCGGCGCGCTGGTCGCCCGGATTATGCGCGAGAACCGCGTGAAGTATTGCTTCACGATCAACGGCGGGCATCTGTTTCCGATCCTCGCCAACCTCAAAAGCAACGACATCAAGATGATCCACATGCGCCATGAGCAGGCTACCGCCTACGCCGCCGACGCCTACGCGCGCCTGACCGGCGAGCCGGGGGTTTGCATGGTGACCGCGGGATGCGGTCTCACCAACGCGGTCACCGGCCTGTGCGTAGCCGGACTTACCGGCAGCGCCGTGGTGTGCCTCTCCGGCCAGCATCCCAACACCGAGGATCATCTCGGCTCCTTCCAGGAAGCCTACGGCTCCGAAGTGGTCAGCAGCTTTTCCAAGTTCACCAAGCGCGTGACCGACTGGAGCCCGATCGAATTCGATGTGCGCTCCGCGTTCCGCGAAGCGATCTCGCCGCCGCAAGGCGTCGCGCTGGTCGAGATTCCGCAGAACATCCTATACCACGGCGACGACGAGGGCCGTCAGCGCAAGGGCGCGCGCCGCTTCACGGCCGACGATATCCGCTCAGCCGGCGACCCCTCGCATGTTGACCGCGCCGTCGAGTTGCTCCATGCGGCGCAGCGTCCGGTGATCGCCGGCGGCGACGGCCTGTTCTGGTCGCAAGCCGGTCCCGAGATTCGCGAGTTCGTCGAGCTGACCTCGATTCCGATCTACACCCGCCGCGCCGGCCAGGGCGCGGTCTCGGAGGAGCATCCGCTCGCGATTCGCGGCGCCTTCAAGAAGCCCTTCACCGGCAAGGCCGACGTGGTGCTCGCGATCGGCTTCCGTTTCTGGAGCGGCGAGCATTTCGGCCAGCCGCCGACCTGGACCGATCAGGCCAAGTATATCCAGATCGACCCGACCCCGACGCGGATCGGATGGCAGGTCGGCGTCGAGGTCCCGATCGTCGGCGATCCCAAGCTGGTGCTGCGCCAGATGATCAACCGGATCAAGGAACTCAAGCTCGATTTCTCGAAGAACCGCACTTCCGAATGGACGAAAGAAGTCGCCGAGACGCGCAAGCGCTTCGACACGCAGGTCCACGATCAGAACCAGAAGGTCTATCAGAGCCACCCGATCCATCCGGCGCGCCTGTGCGACGATCTAATCTCGGTGCTCGACAAGAATTGCACGACCATCATCGACAGCTTCACGCTCTCCGGATGGATGAGCCGCGCGTTCACCTGCCGCTTCATGGGCCAGGTGGTGGACGCGGGGCCGCTCGCGCCGGTGGGTCACGGGGTCGGGATGGCGATCGGGGCGCAACTGGCGCGACCGGGCCAGCAAATCGTGCTGATCAGCGGCGACGGCGGCCTGGGCATCGGCGGCTTCGATCTGGAAACCGCGGCCCGCTACAAGCTGCCGATCATCACGGTGCTCTGGAACAACAGCTCGTGGGGTCCGAACTTCGACCAGATGCCGTTCCTCAAGGATCGGACCGATCCGTTCAACATGCTGCCGGACATCCGCTACGACAAGATTTTCGCCGAGATGGGATGTCACGGCGAGCAGGTCGAGACGCCCGAGCAGATCATCCCGGCATTGGAGCGCGCGTTCAAATCGGGCAAGCCCGCGTTGGTCAACGTAATCGGCGACGCGTCGGTCGGCAACGCGACGTTGGGCGGCAATCTGCTCGGCTCGACCGGATCGAACTGAATCGAGCGGGCATCTGTGCCCGCTCCTGTTCCGGGGATAAGGTGTGGCTGAGGGAAGCCGCATGGGCGGATTCCCTCGCCCGTTGGGCCGCATCTGCGAATCGCGATGAGTGAAGTGACCGTCAACGTAATCGGTGCGGGCTTGGCCGGCAGCGAAGCCGCTTTCCAGCTTGCCCGCCGTGGCGTGCGCGTGCGGCTTTACGAGATGCGCCCGATTCGCCGCACGGAGGCGCATCAGACCGACGGGTTCGCCGAGTTGGTCTGCTCGAACTCCTTGCGCAACGATTCGCTCGAAACCGCGGTTGGCGTGCTCAAGGAGGAGATGCGCCGGATGGGCTCGCTGGTGATCTCGGCGGCCGATCGCACCCGGGTACCGGCGGGCGCGGCGCTGGCGGTCGATCGCGACGAGTTCTCGCGCGTCATCTCGGAGACGCTGCTGGCGCATCCGATGGTCGAGGTGAGCCGCGCCGAAATTACCGCGCTTCCGACCGGCCCGACCGTGCTCGCGACTGGCCCGCTCACCAGCGCGGCGCTCGGCGACGATCTGAACCGGCTGATCGGCTCGCGCCATCTATATTTCTATGACGCGATCGCGCCGATCGTGGCCGCCGAGTCGATCGACATGACCATCTGCTTTCAAGGCGTCGCGCTACGGTAACGGCGGCGACGACTATATCAACTGCCCGATGAACCAGGCCGAGTACGATGCCTTCGTCGCGGCGGTGCAGGCCGCGGATAAGGTCGCGCTCCATCCGTTCGAGAAGCCGGTCTATTTCGAGGGCTGCATGCCGATCGAGGAGATGGCGCGGCGCGGCGCGAAAACGCTCGCGTTCGGCCCGATGCGCCCGGTCGGCCTCCTCGATCCGCGCACCGGGCGCCGGCCCGTCCGCGGTGGTGCAGTTGCGCCAGGACGATCACGCAGGCCGGCTCTACAATATGGTCGGTTTTCAGACCAAGATGACGTATCCCGAGCAGCGCCGCGTGTTGCGGATGATTCCCGGTCTCGCGCGCGCCGAATTCGTCCGCCTCGGCTCGCTCCATCGCAACACCTTTATCGACTCGCCGCGCCTGCTGCAGCCCACGCTCCAGTTACGCAATCGCGACGACTTGTTCATCGCGGGCCAGATGATCGGGGTCGAAGGCTACGTCGAATCCGCCGCCGCCGGCCTGCTCGCCGCGATCAACGCCGCGCGGCTGGTCGGTGGCGCCGCGCTGATCGTGCCGCCGGTCGAAACCGCGCTGGGCTCGCTGCTTGCCTACATTACCGACGCCGAGCGCCGCGACTTTCAGCCGATGAACGCCAACTACGGCCTGATGCCGGAATTGAAGAGCCGCGCGCGCGGCCGCGACAAAAAAGTCGCGATAGGCACGCGGGCGCTGGCGGCAATTGATCGCTGGATTTCCGACCACGGGCTCGCATTCGCCGATGACGCCGCGGATCGCGCCGCGAGCACGGCGAGCGCATAGCATTTCGGGCCAGCTTGAAATGAAAATCGGCGCGCTGGACGTCGGCACCAATACGGTCCTGATGCTGGTCGCGGAGCGTACGGATGACGGAGGGGTCCGGGGTCTCGCCGACTTTTCGCGGATCACGCGCCTGGGCCGCGGCGTCGACCGGACCGGCCGGCTCGATCCCGACTCGGCCGAACGCACACTCGAGACGATCGTGGAGTTCGCGGCACAGGCCCGCGCACTCGGCGCCGCGAAGATCGTCACGGCTGCCACCGCGGCGTTGCGTGACGCCCGTGACGGCCCGGAGTTTATCGCGCGGGTCAAGGCGCGCGCCGGCATCGACCTGGAAATCGTTTCGGGCGCGACCGAGGCGCGGCTCTCATACCTCGCGGTCGTCCACGGCTTGCAGGTCGATTCGGCCAAGTTGCTGATTGTCGATATCGGTGGCGGCTCGACCGAGTTGATCCGCGCCGAGCCGGGCCGTGAGCCGGCGCTGCTCAGCCTGCAAATCGGCTCCGTACGATTGACGGAACGGATCGTCCATCACGATCCGCCCGGCGCCGATGAAGCGCGCGAGCTGCGCCGGGTAATCGACGGCGCGATCGACGGAACCGGATGGGACCTACGGCCGGAGATTCTGGTCGGGATCGCCGGCACCGTCACGACGGTCTGCGCGGTCGCGCTCGGGCTTGCGACGTATGATCCCGCGGTCGTTCACGGCCATCGCCTCTCGCGCGGTGAAGTCGAACGGATTATGGAGCGCTTCGGCGCGGTCCCGCTCGCGGAACGAAAACGGCTGCCGGGCCTGATCGAAGGCCGCGCCAACGTCATTTTCGCCGGCACGATGATTCTCGCGTGCGTGATGGAAAAAGCCGGCGTCGACAGCGTAGTCGTCAGCGACCAGGGCGTGCGCTGGGGCCTGGTCTGGCGCGAATTTGAATCGTGAGTTGAAATGGCTCCTGGAGCGGTAACCGCCGCCGTTGTGGAGGGAACCCGCGATGACCAACGAACAACTGATCAATCAAGTTGCCAAGGCTACTGGCCTGCCGAAGAAGACCGCCGCCCAGGCGCTGGAAATCGCCTTCGATCAGATCGCGCGCGCGATTCGTAAGGAGAAACGCTTCTGGGTGCCGGGCTTCGGCACCTTTACCGTGCGCAAGCGGCGCGCCCGGGCCGGCTTCAACCCGCGCACCAAGACCGCGATGACGATCGCGGCCGCGCGCACGGTCGGGTTTCGGCCGGCGCCTGAGCTAAAGAAGGGACTATGAACGACGAATCATCGATCAAACTGAAACAGGAGCAACGCCAGGGCTGGGACGCGAGCGCGGAGGGATGGGCCCGCTGGTGGGTGACATTCGAGCGTGGCGGCAAGGTCGTGTCGGAGCGGCTGGTCGCGATGGCGCAGGTCGCATCCGGCTTTCGGGTGCTCGATATCGCGACGGGAATTGGCGAGCCCGCCGAAACCGCGGCGCGCGCCGTCGGCCCTTCGGGCCGCGTGCTGGCGACCGATCAGTCGTCCGGGATGCTGGCCTTCGCGCGCCAGCGAACCGCCGCGCTCGGCCTGCACAATCTCGAATTTCGCGAAGCCGACGCCGAAACGCTCGCGATCGACGCGGCCGACTTCGACGCGATCTTGTGCCGCTGGGGCCTAATGTTCCTGCCCGACCTCGACCGTGCGCTGCAGCGGATCCACCAGCTCGTCAGAAGCGGCGGATGGTTTGCGACCGCGGTCTGGGGGCCGGCTGCCGAGGTTCCGATGTTAAGTATCGCAGGCGAAGCGGTGCGATCGCTCGCGGGACTTCCGGCGCCGAAGCCCGGCGAGCTGGGCCCGCTGCGTCTGGCCGACACCGCGATCCTGGAGCGCGCGTTGACCAACGCCGGGTTCCGCGATCTTAAGAGCGAGCGCGTCGCGGTGACGTTCGAGTTCGCCTCGCCCGATGAGTTCGTCGAATTCCGCGTGCAGGTTTCGCACGCGTTCCGCTCGATGCTCACTTCCAGGCCCGCCGACCTGCAGGAGCAAATCCGAACGGTAATCAGAGACGCCGCGCGCCGCTATGCCGGCCCGGACGGCCGCGTGCGGATGGCTAATCTCTCGATCTGCGTAGCGGGCAGAAAGTAGCGGGGTATTGCGTAGCGCCCCAAAGGTGAGAAGTCATGGCGCTGGAACGGGAAACGCTCGGGATCCTGGTGGGTGGCGGCCCCGCGCCCGGAATCAATGCCGTGATCGCTGCGGCGACGATCGAGGCGATTAATTGCGGGTTGCGCGTGACCGGCCTGCTGGAGGGCTTTCGCTGGTTGGTTGGCGGCGACACCACGCACACCGTGGAGTTGGACATCCGCGATGTCAGCCGGATCCATCTGACCGGCGGATCGATCTTGCGCACCTCGCGCACCAATCCGGCGCGCGACGCGCAGGACCTGGAACGCGCGGCTAGAACCCTGGAAGAGCTGGGCATCCGCTACCTGCTCTGTATCGGGGGCGACGACACGACCTATGGCGCGACCAGGATTGCCGAGCATACCGGGAACCGGATCGGAGTGGCGACGGTGCCCAAGACTATCGACAACGACCTCCCACTGCCCGACGGCGCGCCCAGCTTTGGTTTCGAGACCGCGCGTGCCACGGGTACGGCGATTATCGAATCGTTGATGGAAGACGCGCGCACCACCGGCCGCTGGTATTTGGCGGTAACGATGGGCCGCAAGTCGGGTTCGTTGGCGCTGGGCATGTGCAAGTCGGCGGGCGCCACCCTGGCGGTGATTCCCGAGGAATTCGGCGCCGCCAAGATCGATCTCAACCTGGTGTTCGACACGATCGCCGGCGCGATCATCAAGCGCAAGGCGCTGGGACGCGATGATGGCGTCGCCCTGGTCGCGGAGGGGATCGTGGAGAACCTCGATCCTCGCAGCCTGAAGATTGTGGAGGAGGCCGGCCGCGACCGCGACGCGTACGGGCACGTCCATATCGCCGAAGTGCCAATCGGAACGATCCTGCGCGACGGGATCCGCGTGGCGCTGGCCCAGTTGGGAGCGGAAGACACGGTCGTGCAGAAGGATATTGGCTATGAACTGCGCTGCGTCAAGCCGGTGCCGTTCGATGTCGAATACGCCCGCACGCTGGGCTACGGCGCGGTGCGCTACCTGCTCGCGGGCGGTTCGGGCGCTTTGATCGCGATCAGCAACGGGCGGGTTACACCGCTCCGTTTCGACGATCTTAAGGACCCGCAAACCGGGCGCGTGCGGGTGCGCAGCGTGGACGTTAAAGCCGAATCGTACGAGATGGCGCGCTCCTACATGATCCGGTTGGAGTACACGGACTTCGAGGAGCCGTGGCTCTCGCGCCTGGCCGAGCAGACCAAGCTCTCGGCGCAGGCTTTCAAGGACCGCTTCCTGCCGGCGGTTAAAGCCACCAGCCGCCTTCCCCAGCCGTCATCGCTTTGATGCTTCCGCAGCAGAGGCCTTCGGGCGGCTCGGGGACTTTGGGGTGCAGACGCTGCGGACCGCCCCGGCCGCGCCGAAGAGGTCAGGGGAAGTACTCCTGACGGGGAGTCGGTCCCGCCATCGGTGTGGCGGCTGATTGCGCGGCTCGAGTGTCGGAGCGGGCGTAGAGGGCCGCGTCACTGTCCTTGTATACCAGCTTCCAGTCCGGGGTTTTCGTCATCACGCCGTCGGCCTTCGATTTCGGCGGAATCAGCACGAATTGATGCGGGTAGGACTGCAGCACCGTATGCGCATCGCCGCGGGCGAAATAGTAGTCCAGGTATTGGTCGAGAATTTTCAACGGGTAGACGGAATCGTTGCGGCCGTCGATGAAAACCTTCGACTCCGGCGCGTGCCAGATGAAGTATTGCGCCCAGTTGAAATCGACCAGCACGTTGCCGTGGAGATCGTGCTGCTGCATGAAGGCAATTGCGCCGGACGGATAGTTGCGATCGTCTTCCAACCGTCGCGAGAACAGGCCGAAATGGAGCACCAGCGTCAGCGCCAGTGCGCCGGCGAACCACGGGTTCACCGTCGAGTGCCGGGGCGGGTCCGGCAGGGGCGTACCGAGCGCCGCGGCGCGCGCGCGGATCCGGTCGACCAATAAAGACGTATGGCGCGCGAAGGGCAGGGTGCAGGCGATCACTGCCAGCGGCATGTTGCGCACCGCGGCAAAGGCCGCCAGGCTCATCAGCGCCCCCAGTACCACCAGCGGCAGATCTCCGCCCGCCGGTTGCAGCGCGATTGATACGGCGAACGCGACGATCACGCCGATTACCATCGCGTAGATGAGGAGGCTGCCGTCGTGCTGGCGCCATGCGTCGATGGTCGCGCGCATCAGCGGCGTCCAGTCGCCGATCACGGATCTCGAAACGTGAAGCCGCAACGCATTCAGGACCACCAGCCAGTTGTCGATTCCGTACGGCGACAAAAGGGTAGCGAAGGTCCCGAGGATGGTGATGACCGCGAGCGGTAGAGCGCGGCGGAGACCGCGGCCTGCGCGAAGATCCTGCGCGCCGACAATCGCCGTATACGTTCCGAGCGTCGCGATTCCGATGATGTAGCCGCCGTGCAGATTGCCCCACAGCATCATGATCGGGACGGCGAGCCACACGGGCGCCGAGCCGCGATAGTGGTGCCGCGCCAGAAGCGCGAGCAGCGCCGCGAAAAACATGAACGTAAAGAGCTGCGGGCGGAATTGCATCTGCGGCATCAACGCCACCGCAGCGAAGGCGAGCGTGCTGAATTGCACGCCCGGGCTCGCGCCGGTTTCGGCCAACCCGAGCACCACGAAGCCGATAGTTGCGCCGGCGCAGGCGAATTTCCACAGCTTGAGGCCCACGACGCCGAAGTGGTTGTAGAACAGCGCCATCACGACCTCGGTTCCCCATTCGTGATTGAGCCACGGATGGCCCAGCGCGGAGTAGGAATAGGGATCCGCGCGAAAGGGTCCGTGATTCAACAGCGCGCTCTGGCCGAAGTGCAGATGGCCCCAGAGATCCGGATCGGTGCACTGCTCGGCGTCGGTGAGAATTACCAAGATGAGCACCAGCCACGGTGCGTAGCGGAGCAGCGAGATGGCGCGCGACTCGCGCCGCGTCTGGAGCGCCGGAGCCGGCGCGGGATCGGCGGCGAGCGCCGCGGGGAACCGCTCGATAACGGGTGCGCCCGCCGGCGCTGCGGCGGCCATGACTCCCGGGGAGGACATACTCAGCCGGCGCTCGTCAGGGATTGGCAGCGTGGCCTTCGTCAAAGGGCCGCGGCACCATCCGGCCGCCTTCGTCATCGGCGTCTTCTTCGAGGTAGATGGCGTCGGAGTTGACGCGCCAGAGATCGTAGGAGGCGCCCATGATGTTCCACGCCGCCATCAGGCCCGTCATCATCGCGTGGTCCTGGTTGTCGTACTTGTGCATCCCGTTGCGCCCGGCCAGTTGCAGATTGGGCAGCTCGCGCACGATGAAATCGCGGATGACTTCCACCGACTGCTTATACTCCGCGTCGTAGACCGGGTACGCGGCGCGCTGGCGCACGACCGTTCCGTCGACCACCTTGGCTGCATCGCACAGGCCGAGCTGGGCCAGCTCGCGCGCGCCGATCGCGACCAGTTCGGAGTCCGGCGCGTTCCACATCGAGTCGGAGTCGAAGCAGAAGTACTCCAGCCCCAGCACCGTGTAGCGCGGGTCGGGCACCATCGCGGGGCTCCAGTTCTTGAAGTTCTGGATGCGGCCGACCTTCACGTTGGGCTCGTGAATGTAGATCCATTGGTCGGGAAACAGTTCAGCCTGATCAATGATGAGCGCGACGGTGAGGAAATCGCGGTACTTGAGATTGCGCGCGGCCTCGGCCACTTCGGGCGGGGCCGCCGGATCGAGCGCGCCGATGAGCCCGCGGATCGGCATGGTGGAAATGAAGTGGCTGCCGCGATGGGTGCGGCGGCCGGCGGCGGTCGCGGTCGTGACCGAGGTCACGCCGTCCTCGTCGCGGTTGATCGAGACCACGCTTTCGCCCATATGCACCGCGGCGCCGTGCGCGACGATCCGGTCGCGCAGCGTCTGCCACATCTCGCCGGGTCCGTGCGCGGGATAGCGGAACTGGTCGATCAGCGTCTTGATGACCGCGCCGCCGTTGCGCGAGCCGAAGGGCAGCGCGCGCTTGATCAACGCGAGCATCGAGAGGTCCTTGATCCGCTGCGCGGCCCAGTCGGCGCTGATCTGGCTGCACGGGATACCCCAGACTTTCTCAGTGTAGCTGCGGAAAAAGGTTTCGTAGAGGCGCCGTCCGAAGGCGTTGGTGACCCACTGCTCGAAGCTGCGGATTTCTCCGCGCGGCTTCAAGCGCGCGGCGGCGTAGCTCATGACGCAGGCCATCGATTCGGCCGCGCCCAGGTTTTCCAGCACGTTGCGGACCTCGAGCGGGTACTTGAAGTAGCGGCCGCGATAGTAAATCCGCGACAGCCGCTCCCGCACCAGCATCCGGTCGCCTAGGATTTCGGTCCAGAGCTTTTCGATGTCCGCGTTCTTCGAGAAGAAGCGATGGCCGCCGATGTCAAAACGAAACCCCTTGTAGCAGACGGTGCGCGCGATGCCGCCGACGTAGTCGGGGTCCTGCTCGACCACTGCCACGCGCCGGCCGCCTTTGGTGAGTTCGTGCGCGGCGGTCAATCCGGCCGGCCCGGCGCCGATGATCACGATCGGAATTGTGCGGTCGTCGCCTCCCAGCATGCTCGCAGACACCTCCCTCAACACCGCTGTCCTGCGCGGGATCAGCAGGGTCCGTGCCAATAACCATAAGTGATGAAATATTACAAAATGTCGTTGGCTGGGCGGGTTCGAGCCCGCTGCCATCTTTTTGGGCAGCGCTCCGGCGTGCAGGCTCGCGACGGATGTGCAGATTCGCAACGCCCCGGCGACGGCAATTGGGTCTCATCGCGGGACGCCGCTGGTGACTGCGCTCGCGCGCATCCTTAAGATTGCTGATGGAGGCGCGGAGGAGCGGAGATGGGCCATCTGACGGGCGGCATGGAATCAGCCGCGAATCCCGACCTGCGATCACACCGACCGGCAACCCTTTGCGATTCGGGAGCGGCCGCGCCCGACGCTTGCGCCGAGTCAGCCACCGCTCCAGCCGCGGCGCGGCGCCCAACTGCGGCGCGCGTCTCGCTGTTGCGATACTCGCCGGCGCTGATCGTGGTGCTGGTGATGGTCGCCGACGCGATGCGCTACGCGGACACCGACCTGTGGGGGCATCTGCGGTTCGGGCAGGCGATGCTGGCCCAGCGCGGGCTGACGCTCAGCGATCCCTACTCGTACTCCGCCGCGGGCCATCTGTGGCGCAATCACGAATGGCTCAGCGAAGTGGTGATGGCCGCGCTGTACAACACGCTGGGCGTGCACGGACTGAAGCTGATGAAGCTGCTAGCGAGCGCCGCGACGATCTTGTTGCTCGCGTCGGCGGTGGCCGAAACCGGCGCCGCCGCATCCCTCCAGCTCGGCGTTCTGACGCTGGCGGCGGTCGCGCTCGCGCCGCAGATGCAATTCCGCCCGCAACTGTTCACCTTCGTGTTGCTCGCCGCGCTGATGGCGATTCTGGCGCGCGACAACTACCGGCGGCGCGCGCCGCTCTGGCTCGCGATTCCGATGCTCGCGCTGTGGGCGAATCTGCACGGCGGCTTCATTATCGGGATCGCCGCGCTCGCGACGTATGCCGGCTTCGCGACGGCCGCCGACCTCGGGCAAGGACGGGGCGCGAGCGCTGGCGTGCGGCGGTTCGCGGTGACGTTGGCGGCGACGCTGGCGACCCTGATCACGCCTTACGGAATCGAGGCGTGGTACGCGGTCGCGAATGCGCTCCGCGATCCGTTTACGCGGCTGGCGGTCGCCGACTGGCAGCCGCTGCACGCCGCGATGATCGCGGCGTGGCACGAGTCACCCGCCGGACTCATTTACGGCGGATGCGTGCTCGCGATGCTCGCCGCGCTGATTTACTCCACCGTCCGCGCGCCGCGCGCCGGCGACCTGCCGCTGCTGGCAATCGCCCTTCTGATGGCGGTCGCGGCGCTGCTCTCCGCCCGCAACATGGCGCTGTTCGTGATCGCCGCGGCGGCGCCGCTGGCGCGCCATCTCAGCGCCGTAGCACGCGCGCGGCGATCGATCGAGGCCGAACAACATGCTCCCGACCGCGCCGCGATCAATCCGGCCTTCGCGCTCGTGCTCGCTGCGGTGCTGGCAGCCTACAGCGGACTCTTCACGAACCGGCTGGCGGAGACGATTCCCTATCCGGCGGGCGCGATCGCGTTCATGGCGGAGCACGGCCTGAGCGGCAACCTCCTGGGGGACTTCAATTGGGGCGAGTACCTGATCTGGCATACTGCGCCGCAATCCCGGGTGTTCATCGACGGGCGCTATGACACGGTCTACCCGTTGCAGGTAATCCGCGACTATCTGGACTTCTATTTCGATCGACCGGGCGGATCGAAGGTGCTCGAGAAATATCCGCACGACTTCGTGCTGGTGCCGCCGACGTTGGGCGGGGCATTCCTGACTTCGCGAAGTCCGGGCTGGAAGATCATATATCACGATTCAGACGCGCTGCTCTTTACGCGAGCGGCCTCATCCGCCGCGAAGCTGGCGGGGGTGCGCGGCGAGCCGCCGTCCGGGCTGTTCCCCTGATGCACAACGCGCCGCGCGGGTGGTAAGGCGCGATGCCGGCGCCAGGCAGTGATCTAATTTGAAAAAGGGCACGCCTCTCGAAACTGCCGTACAGCGAGGTACAGCGAGAGGCGGACGGGTGTTTTAAGCCGAAAGGCTGTCTTCAAGCAACTTCAGTAACGCTAAGTGGTTCTTCGTCGTCATCGGAGCTTCTGAAAAATAGAGATTGTCCGCGTATGGGGCGCTCTCGCGTCGCTCCAAACGAATGTTGCCAGGACTGGGTATGAACTTGAGTCTGTCGAATGACAGCGTGATGCCAGCCAACTCGTAAGGTGGTTTGTTTACAAAGACGTCCGAAATTAACTTAGAACCAGCCTCACAAACTTTTTTCAGTCGCGGAAAATACTCGCCTAACGGTTTCGCTAGTTTCACCTCCAACTGACTGCTAAATGCCGGCTCAGCCAGTTTTTGGTACTCAATACCAAACTTCTCGGATGCCCACTCTATAAGCTCATCGAGAAACGATTCAGCGTCCTCAGTCGAGGTATCCACGCCGGCTAAGACGGCAGTAGGAAAGATTTGAAGAATGACAATTACGACCGCCCGACCAGCTACCTTGCAGGTTCCGTATCTGAATACCAGAGGAGCGGTTTGAGTGGGGTTCGCCAACTCCTCTGCTTTATTGGGGACCGCCTGAAATTTGAATTTCTCCTCTAGTGCCTTGACTGCCGCCGGAATGTGGCCGTAAGAACCGCTCGGTCGGAGAAAGCGCATTGCTTGCGCCAGTAACACCGCTTTCTTTTCCATAAGTAAACTCCATGCCAAGCAATGTCCGATACAACCCGCTAAGTTCCTTCCACGACACCTGATCGTTTTGCGCTTTTGTAGGCTGAACGCCCACCGGTCCAAGATGCTCCCAAATAGCTGCCGCTGCGTCAGGTGTAATTTCGGATTCCCCCGATTCATAGCGCGCGATCACATCCTCAGATGCTTCAAACACTATCCTCAACTGAGCATCCAGAGCCTCAGCTATCCGCAGTAAGGTCTTGTAACTCCAAGCCGAATAGCTCGCCTGCTCGATTCGCGAGACGGCAGACTGTTTCATCCCCGCCCGTTTGGCGAGATCAATTTGACGAAGCTGTCTGCGTTCTCTTAGTTCCCGTATTTGCTGAGCGGTTTCTTCTTGCGTGCGCAGACGGAAAAAGCGTCGTCGGAAGCCTAGATTGCTGAGCTTACCCGCAAGACGGGCCTTAATTCTAATGGGTGATAGTATCGACATCGGCTTTGCCTTGTTCAATCTGCTTTCGGATACGCTTGGCCGTCTCTATATCTTCTCTAGCTACCTTCCCTGTTTTCTTCTGAACTGGATGGACAAAGACAATTTCTCGATTCGCACGATAGTAGAAGAGCAGTCGAGTTTGTCCATTTCCCCGAAGCTCAAAAATCCCATCTTCGAGAGGAGCCGAAATCGGTCTTCTGCAACGGTTTCCAAGTTCCTCCAGAACGTCTAATCGCCTTTTCGACGGATTCCAAGTCCTCCGGTTCAGAGTTTAGAACCCCATCGACTAATCCCCGATATTGGAGAAGTCTCCACATAAAAGTCGTATCACGATTTTGTACTATCGGTCAAATGCCTTGACGTATATCACAACTTCGTGATACGTTGTTTTTAATGTTGAGGCTTGCGCACAGATTGTCAGGCAGGCGGTCTCCAAAACCGCTGCGGAATCCCGTTCTGTGCGTTAGGGAAAGCGGGGGCACGGTCGGAGTCGCTCTCTGTGCCGTTGCCCCCGCCATAAGGTTTCTAAGCGCGACCGGCGCGAGCGCGCCAACGTTCACGCCGGTTCTCGCCTTGACGTGCCGTGAACGGGCACAATCCACGCTAGCAAACCGATTGTCGTATTCCGCTCGCGAGCCGTCAAGCCGACCGATGAGGCTTGGCGATGAACGTTCTACCGATAGACAAGCAGGCCGCGATTCTTTCCGCCCTCGTCGAGGGCAATTCTGTCCGTAGCACGTCGCGCATGAGCGGCGCGCATATCGGCACGATCCTGAGCCTGCTCAAACGCACAGGCGACGGATCGAACGGTTGATGGATCGGACAATGCGCGATCTTTCCTGCGAGCGGTTGGAGCTTGACGAAATCTGGGGGTACGTTGCGATGAAGCAGAAGCGCGCTGGGCAGTATCCCGAACGTCGCGAGCGAGCCGGCGATTTCTATTGCTTCATCGCCCTCGATGCCGGGACGAAACTCGTTCCCTGCTATCGCGTTGGGAAGCGGACGTGGAGCGAGTGCGATGCGTTCATGCAGGACTTGCGCTCACGGCTCGCGCGGCGCGTTCAAATTTCGACCGATGCGTTTGCCGCGTACTACGGCTCAATCGCTCGCGCGTTCGACCGCGCGGTCGATTACGCCCAAATTCAGAAGGTGTTCGCGTCTGACGTGAATTGGGGGCGGTACTCCCCGCCCGTACTCATCAAAACGCTAAAAGACAGAATTATTGGGCCGCCCGACATGAAGCTGGTTTCGACTTCGCGTATGTTGAGCGGCAAAATTTGACCGTGGGGATGCAAATGCGCAGGCTGACTGGGCTCACGAATGCCTTCAGCAAGAAACTTGACAATCTGAAAGCCGCGTACGCGCTCCACTTCGCGCATTACAATTTCGTGCGGATTCATCAGACGCTTCGCGCGACTCCGGCAATGGCGACGGGCGTGACGGATCGGCTATGGACGATAAAGGAATTGATCGAATCGCTGACGAGCACAGGGGAGATAGCGGCATGATGTGCGACGCTTGCAATAGAGAGCAGAAGGAAGTCGGACAACCGCGCGGTGTCACGCAGTCCCCGCGAGTACTATGCCACGAGCTTGCTTGCCGTCATCGTTGGCACCGGCAGTACCCCTCGACCGGCGATCCGCGGCACCATAGAGAATGCGATTGCCCGGATTATGTGCGGCCTTCAAATTAGATCACTACCCGGCGCCAAAACGGGCTTGACGCGCGCTTGCCGAACCTTCTAAGCCTCGCAGTGGTGGAAGTCGTCAGGCTCGGCCGCGGGACGAAGCGGCATCGAGGGCGCACGGCCCGCGCGATCGGCCTTTCGGCGATCCTTTCGATCGTGGCGCGGATCCTGCTCACGTGCGCCTGCTTTCCGGCGGCGGCCGCCGCGGCGGCGCAGAGTGCCGAGACGAAGCCCTTTTTTCTGGTCGCGACGCGCGCGCTGGTTGATCCGCTCTTCGAGCAATCCGTGATCCTGATGTTGCCGCCCCAGGAGCCACCGCTGGTCGCCGGGCTGATCATCAACAAACGGACTGCGATTGCGGTGCGCGAGCTGTTCCCGCACGCGCCGGCGCTCAAGAACCGCGACGACACCGCGTTCTTCGGTGGTCCCGTGGACTTGAGCGAGCCCTCGGTCGTGATGCGTTCGGCGCAGACCTCCAGCAACGCGACCCGGCTGTTCGAGGACATCTACGTGAGCACCGAGCCCAGCGCCGTGGCCGGGCTGCTCGACGATCCGCATCCCGCCAAAGACCTGCGGCTGATTTTGGGCCGCGCGCAGTGGACAAGCGATCAGCTTCACGCCGAAATGATGGAGGGATCGTGGTACATGGTGCCGGCGACCGCGGATGGGGTTTTCAGCTCGCCCGAGAGCATCTGGCAGACGCTGGTCCGGCGCGCCCAGCTTCAGGAGGTCGGTGGGCCATGCGCGGCGCCGCCGGGCGGGTTCACTTTGCTGCGCAGCTCGTACGACAGTTCGGACTTCATCCGGGGAGGCTCGCCTGAATGCCATGGAAACTGACGATTTGTTATTCATCCGGCCGTGGATCGGCATCACCGCGCGCGTGCTCTTTACGCTGATCTTTTTTCTCTCGGGCGTCACCCATTTCACGTCGATGCAGTCCTACAGCGACCTGATGCCGGCCGCGATTCCGTGGCGCGGGTTCTGGGTGGCGAGCTCGGCGCTGGTCGAGCTGGCCGGCGCGGCGCTGATCGTGTTCAACTACCGCCCGCGCCTGGGCGGCTGGCTGATCGTGCTGTTCCTGGTGCCGGTGACGATCGTGGTGCACGGCACCGCGATGGTCATGGCGCCCGATCCAGTGATGCGCCGGATCAACGCTTCGTTCTTCCTGAAGGGCTTCGCGATGGTGGCCTGCGCGCTGTTCATCACCCAGCAGGGCGTCATCGCAGCGCGCGAGTGACCCGCGGCCGCGCCCCGCGCAGGGCGCGATCGTGGCGCCGGCCAGCCATCCGTCCCCGTACTACTTTTCAGCAGGCTCTTGCTACATTTTGCTACTTCAGGTAATTTTGTCCTCAGTCCGGCCGCTGCGGCGGCGGGAGGGTTTGGAAGGAATACGCAACGGAGGAGGAGGATCATGGAGCGGAACGGACAGACGGGGAACTACCTGATCGTCAATCGGGTCGAGGTGCTGGAGGCGGCCGGATGCAGCGCTTGCGGGCGCGGCTTCTCGACCGATCCGGTGGGCGAGAAAGCGCTGGTGCTGAGCCTGGGCAACAACGAGCGCGTCTACTTCTTTTGCGGCGACTGCGGCGACAATATCCAGGGTCGTGCGGAATCGGAGCAGGCGAAGAAACGCTATGTCTGGGACTGGGCAATACCACTGCGCAGCACGGTGCAGGCCTCCGAGTTCATCGCGCAGGCGGCTTGAGCCATCACGGCTGATTGGGGGCAGGCACCAGCCGCACTCAAGCTGGTGGCGCCCATGACGCATTTACTCGACGGCCTGCGGGGACGCCGCAAGGCGGCCTGCTTCCTGCTCGGCAAGGGAGTGCGCGTGCGAGAATCGCACTGCACGCTCTGCGAGCGGGAGCTCGGATCGCCGCGCCATAACGGCCATCGCTTCAGCCTGGGCGTTGCGGCCGAGCCGGCGAAAACCGGCGGCCTGCCGCCGATTGCCGGGCGGCGGCTGTTCCTCGATACCGGCGTGCTGGTGACCGGCGTGAATTCACATCTGGTGTCCATGCTCAAACAGGGGCGCAACTTTCTCGGCGCGAAGGTGATGGCCGCGGTGCCGGCGCCGACGGCGCGTAGAGGCCGCCGCCCCTACCTGTTCTGCCTGCGCTGTGGATTGAGCGTGATCGAGCGAGTGAGCGCGAACAACCAGGCGCTCTACTCGTGGGACTGGCTGGCTGAGATGGAGCCGCGAGGACTGATTGGCCGATGGCGCAGCGGATTGAGCCGCTTACGCCCGCGTTGGCGGCGCGAGCCGCGTCCGCGCGCCGCGCCTGCGCGCGGCTGGAGGGCGGCGCGCAGCGCCGTTCCCCCATCGCTGCTGCAGATGTCGCATCCCGTCACCACCGGCGTGGAGAATCGGTGAGATGGCGCCACTGAAGTTCAAATTCAAGCTCCCGTCGCGCACGGCCTTCGCGCCCACGGCCGCAGCCGTCGAGCCCGAACGGATCGCGCAGTTGCTGCGCTCGGGCTTTATGCTGGCGACCGTCGCGGTGCTGGCCGATATCGCGCAGTCATACCTGAGCAATCCGGCCCGCGCGCATTTGACGACGTACTATGATCTGATCCAGCTGGTCGCGTGCTTTGCGTTTGGCTCGCTGACCTATGGGCGCGACTTCAAATCACACTGGAAGGTCGCGCTGTTCACCTTCTGTCTGTTCGTGGCCGCGGTGGCGACCCGCAGTGCTGTGATGCTGGGCGAGCAGGTCCCGCTGTTTATCACGATTCTGCTGCTTACCACGGCGACCAGCGCGATGGTGCCGTGGGAAGCGCACTGGCAGGACTCGCTGACGGTTGCCTTCCTGGCCGCGGCGGCGCTGGTCACCGCCAGGGTGCACCAGCCGAACTCGTCGATAGGCCTGTTGTGGATCGCCGTGCTCGCGGGCTCGGTGCTGGCGCGGGCGAGCAACCGGCTCAAGACGCAGGCGAGCGTGGAAGAGAACGAAAGCGCGGTCGGGCCCTCGCCGGCGGCGGACACGCGGATGCAACGGCTGTTCGACGCCGACCTGTCCCAAGCTTCGCTGGTCCAGCTTCGCGGCGGTCGTTTCGTCTTCGTGAACGAGGAACTGGTCGCCAACCTGTCGCATCAGCTCCGCAACTCGCTCAATGCACTGATGGGCATGACCGATCTGCTCGCCGAGTCGCCGCTTAGTCCGGATCAGCGCGCCTACGTCGAGACCATGAGCACCAACGGCAGCATGCTGGTCGATCTGATCGACGTGATCCTCGATCTGGCCAAGGTCGAGAGCGGGAAGCTGCGGCTGGAGGAAAAAGAGTTTGACGTAGTCGAGGTGGTCGAGCGCGTGGCTGTGGCGCTGCGGCTGCAGGCCCATGAAAAAGGCCTCGAGCTGCTGGTCCGGATCCGGCCCGAGGTGCCGGCGAAGCTGATTGGCGATCCGCAGCGGCTGCGCCAGATCGTCTTCAACCTGCTCGACAACGCGATCAAGTTTACCGAGCACGGCGAAGTCGAGCTGATGGTGGAAGCCGAACGGGTGCGGCCGCGGACCGTGGATCTGCTCTTCATGGTGCGCGACTCGGGAATCGGGATCGCTCCCGATCAGTTGACGACCATCTTCCAGACCTTCGCGCAGGGCGACTCCAAAATCGGCCGCGAGTACGGCGGCAGCGGGCTAGGGCTGGCGATCGCCAAGCGGCTGTCCGAGCTGATGGGCGGGCAGATCAAAGTCAGCAGCGAGCGCGGCGCGGGCAGCATGTTCTCGTTCACGGCCAGCTTCGAGCTGCCGGTGGCGCTGCCGGAGCCGATCGTGGCCGCGGCGCGCAGGCTTAAGGGCGCGCATATCCTGGTGATCGACGACAGCGATCTCAACCGGCTGATCCTGCGGGAGTTCCTCGGCGCCGAGGGCGCGGAGCTGGTCGAGACCGACAAGGGCAGCTATGCGCTGGAGGAATTGCAGCGCGCCCGCGAGGCGGGCAATCCGTACAATGTCGTACTGCTCGACGGGCTGATGCCGGCGATGGACGGCTTCGAGGTGGCGCAACGAATCAGGAGCGAAGGTGCCGCGGAAGCGATCATCATGATGTTCACGGCCGACGACCTCGAGCCCAAGCTCGCCCGCGCCAAAGAACTCGGCGTCGACGCCTGCGTGGTCAAACCGGTCCGGCATTCGGAATTGATTCAGGCGATCGAGACCGCGAGCGGCAAGAGCGACGCGACGGAGGCGAGCGGCGCGGACGCCGAAACGCCGGCGCTATCCGAGCCGGAGCCGCAGGCCGCGGTGCGTCCGTGCAGAATCCTGCTGGTGGACGATTCGCCGCATAACCGTCTGCTGATCAAGCAATATCTGAAGGATCTGCCTTACGATATCGACATGGCGGAAAACGGCGAGGTCGCGCTGCACAAGTTCCTGCGCCGGCAATACGACCTGGTGCTGATGGACCTGCGGATGCCGGTGATGGACGGGCACATGGCGGTGCGCCGGATGAGAAAGTGGGAGCAGGAACAGCGCCGCACGCCCACTCCGATCGTGGCGCTGAGCGCGTCGGCGCTGGAGCGCGACATCCGCGACAGCCTCGAGACCGGCTGCACCAGCCATCTGAGCAAGCCGGTGAAGAAGGCCCGCCTGATCGCATTGATTCGCGAGCTGACGGGCGCCGACCGCCCGCTGAGTTCCGATCCGCGCCCCGCCGAGCCATCGCATCCCGCGACGATGAACGGGCACTCGTAACGCCTCAGCTCAAGCTACGGCGACGGGTTGTGCGGCGCCGCCGGCTTCGATCCTAGGGTGGGTGCACTGCCGCTGGATTGCCTTCCTGTATGCTAATGTATACAGGACAATACCAATATGTCCGAAGTTATGACGATCCGGCTTGACCGTAAGACGCGGAGCGGCCTTGAGAAGCTGGCCAAGGCGATGGATCGGACCAAGTCCTACCTTGCGGCCGAGGCGATCCGCGCCTATCTGGATTTGAATGCATGGCAGGTTGGGGAGATCAAAGCCGCACTCAAAGAGGCCGACGCCGGAGATTTCGCGAGTGAGGGAGCAGTCCGGGCGGTGATGAGGAAGTGGAGGCGCGGTGCAGGTTAGGTGGCTCCGCCGTGCGCTTGAGAACCTCGATGAAGAGGCCGAATACATAGCGCGTGGCGATCCCGAGGCGGCGGCGCGAACCGTAGAACGGATCGCGACGAGCGTTGAGAGACTCGGCGCCTACCCGTCCCTGGGCCGGCGCGGGAGGGTGCTCGGCACGCGCGAGCTGGTGATCAGCGGCACCCCGTACCTTGTTCCTTACCGCGTGCGTGGCGACACGGTGCAAATTCTCCGGGTGTTTCACGGGTCCAGAAAGTGGCCGGGGAGTCTGAAGGGTTTAGAGCATGTCACCGCTTGAGTACTAATCGATGCTCGCCGCATGATGCGCTACAAGGCGAAGCGGGTTCTTGGTCGCCGGATGAATGCCCGTCGGTTTTCGACTGTATTGCCGGACGCCCTTCGGCAAGCTGCACCGATCAGTCCCGAGATTCGAGCTCGCACGAGAGCTGGGCCGCACCCCGTCGGCAGTCGCGATGAAGGCCTGCAACTTTGCGAGTCTCGACCCGGCGCAAAGCGCGCGAAATATTGAGGCGCTGGGCATCGTCAGCCGAGCGGACCGCGCTCTGTGGGACGATTTTCATGCGAATCCGGAGGCCGTCGCGGCGGACGCGGAATCCGGCCACGCTAAGCTGGCTGAGCGCGCGAGCGGCCGAAACGCGCCTCGATCAATTCGGCAATCGGTTTGAGCCGCAGTGCGCATTGGCAAATTTACCATGGGCTGTTCGCTCTCTTCAGCGTGCTAATCCTTTCGTTTCGTTGATCGCCGTTTCGCATGGTAAAATATCGAATCTGAAAGGACTGGGCGTGCCCTGTCTGGAGAATAATGATGGACGCAAGCCAGGAAGCTATCGCTGGATGCCGATCGAGATCTCCAGCAAATCATGTATCGCGAGCGGAGTGCGTCGCTGCAAGCGGTCTGGCTGGAGCAGCGTGATCATTGGAGCGTACAAGCGGTTTGCAGAGTTCATGAACGTCGCTCGTATGATCGGGCGACTGAGGACCGCGAGACAATTGAAAAGCGTTCGACGAGTCTCTTCCGACACAGATGCTGTCCAGATCCCGACGTCCCGACGTTGGTCATGGAATCGACCACTCCATCGACCAAGGCGCTACTCGGCGCTGGAAGGCGGATCGCAGATTGGCCTCTGATTGGCTGTTCGTTTCCGCGCAACGAAAGCGTTCGGCGAGGCGCTCGGCATCGCCGACGACGTATTATAGGCGGCCAAGGTTGACCTAGAGATTGAAGCCGCACGCGCGCAGTTGGCACATCGCAGAGAGCGTTGCGCCCGATGGGAGAAGCTAGAACGACGGCTGCCGCGTTGCGATGCCTTCCGGCTTCAGTCGTTCTCAGGTCGCCGACCAACTAACCTCCAAGCTCGCTAAGGAGCTGCCAGATTCCGAGTTCTTTCAGAATAACTGCGGCCCGACCGAGGCGAAATCGCACTACTTCCGCTGGCAAATCGTTCAAAGCGCACGCAAGCTCGGTTATTTCGCAAACACCGAAACCACCGAGCGTGGACGCGTTTAGTACTGCGAGGCGAGGCGGAGGCGATGGGCAGTCCGTGCCAGCACCCGTCCATTCATGGTATTGGTCATGAATATCGCGGCGTACTCGCAGCAGTGATGTGTTTCTATCGCAGGCAGCAGACAGGCGACGGCGATCGAGAGGTTGGTGAGGTGACGCCGATTCCGATGATGTCTTTCAAATCAACTATCGGGAATCCCAGATGAAGCGTTGAAACGTTTTGAAGGCTGGTTCGAGCAGGGGCTCGCAAAGGGCCTTCAACTGTGGCGAAGTGGCCTGTGATCGTTCGAGAATTGACGCCGACTGCTGCGCCAGGAACCTCGCATCCCGTCCGGGGGTCTGCGAATCGGAGCCCCGCTTGGCAGGGGCAGCACGAGGTGGCGACGCGATGCCGCCCCCCCCCAATTGCATCCGCACCCCCGCTCCTGCTACATACGAATATGGGACGGCTCATAAAGACGGCCCGCAATAGTTCATAAATTCAGGGCATGGCTCGCAGGATTGCTGCGGGCTTTTTTATTTTTGGGAGGGCTATCCGATGGCACATTCGGAGCTCAGGGAGGCGTTCACCTTTGACGACGTGCTGCTGCTGCCCCAGGTCTCTGACCTTCTCCCCTCGCAGTGCGACGTCTCGACCGTGCTCACGCCGCGGATTCATCTGAATATCCCGCTGGTCGCGAGCCCGATGGACACGGTTACCGAGTCGCGCGTGGCGATCGCGATTGCGCAGCAGGGCGGAATCGGCTTCGTCCATCGCAATTTGCCGGTCGAACGCCAGGCCGCCGAGGTCGAGCAGGTCAAGAAATTCGAGACCGGGATGATCGTCGATCCGATCACCGTCGATCCGGATCAGAAGATCCAGGACGCGCTGATGATCATGGAGCGGTACAGGATTTCAGGATTGCCGGTGGTGCGGGACGATCGGCTGGTCGGGATTCTCACCAATCGCGATCTGCGTTTCGAGAAACGCCTCGACAAGCCGGTGCGCGACGTGATGACCACCAAGCTGATCACGGCGCGCCCGGGAATCAGCATCGAGGCCGCGAAGGAAATTCTGCAGGCCCATCGGATTGAGAAGCTGCCGCTGGTGGATGATCGCAACCGGCTGTGCGGACTGATCACGGTCAAGGACATGGACAAGGCGACGCGCCATCCGTATGCAAGCAAGGACAATCTCGGGCGCTTGCGGGTCGGCGCCGCGATTGGCGTCGGCGCCGATCGCGAGGAACGCGTGGCCGCGCTCAAGCGCGCCGGCGTCGACGTGCTGGTGATCGACACCGCGCATGGCCATTCGCGCAACGTGGTCGAGGCGCTCAAGGCCACCAAACAACAATGCCCGGAGCTCGAGGTGGTCGCGGGCAGTATCGGCACCGGCGAGGGCGCCAAGGCGCTGATCGACGCGGGCGCTGACGCGCTGCGGGTCGGCATGGGCCCCGGATCGATCTGCACGACCCGCGTAATCTCGGGCGTGGGCGTGCCGCAAATCACCGCGATCATGGATTGCGTTGCGGTCGCCGAGCCGCGCAACGTGCCGGTGATCGCCGACGGCGGGGTGCGCTTCTCCGGCGATATCGTGAAGGCGCTGGCCGCCGGCGGCTCGACCGCGATGATCGGGTCGCTGTTCGCGGGCACCGAGGAGAGCCCCGGCGAGACTATCCTGTATCAGGGCCGGACCTACAAATTGTATCGCGGGATGGGCTCGATCGGCGCGATGACCGAGCGGATGCGCGATCGCTACGGGCAGCAGGAAGTGCTCGACGCCAAGCTGGTGCCGGAGGGAATCGAGGGCCGCGTGCCGCATCGCGGGTCGCTGGCCTCCAACGTCGAGCAACTGATCGGCGGATTGCAGGCCGGGATGGGCTATCTGGGCGCGGCGAATCTGGCCGAGCTGCGCCGGCGGGCGCGGTTTATCAAGGTGTCCGAAGCGACGGTGCGCGAGAGCCACGTTCACGACGTGTTTATCACCAAAGAGGCGCCCAACTACCGGCCGTAGGGTTGTCGCGGAGCGATGGCCCTGCCTCTCTCCGGCGGGGCCTCGGCGAAAAGGGGTGCCTTGCCGACGAAGACCGCCTGGTCTATAAGGCCAGCTGAAAACGGATAGTCAACGGAAGTTCCGGATCAATTGAAGCCAACTCAGGAGGACCTCTAACAATGAGTCTATCGATTGGGGATACTGCGCCAGATTTCGAAGCGCAAACGACCGCGGGTCCAATCCGCTTTCACGAATGGATCGGCGATTCCTGGTGCGTATTATTTTCACACCCCAAGGATTTCACGCCCGTATGCACCACGGAACTTGGCTATATGGCGCGCCTCAAGCCGGAGTTCGACAAGCGCAACACCAAGATTATCGGGCTCAGCATAGATGCGGTCGACAACCACTCGCGCTGGGCGAACGACATCAAGGAGACCCAGGGCTTCGCGCCGAATTACCCGATTATCGGCGATCCCGACCTCAAGGTCGCGAAGCTCTACGGGATGCTTCCCGCCGCGGCCTCGGGCGACGCGTCCAAGCGCACGGCGGCCGACAATATGACCGTCCGCAACGTTTTTGTGATTGGCCCGGACAAGAAGATCAAGCTGCTGATCGTCTACCCGATGACCACGGGACGCAATTTCGACGAGGTTCTGCGCGTGATCGATTCGCTGCAACTGTCGGCCAAGCATCGCGTAGCGACGCCGGTCAACTGGAAGCCCGGTGAAGATGTGATCATCGCGGGATCGGTTTCCGACGACGAAGCCAAGAAAATCTATCCGCAAGGATGGAAGGCCCCGCGGCCCTATCTGCGAATCGTGCCACAGCCGAAGTGAAGTAGTGATCGACGCCGAGCCTGCGTCTGCCCCAAGCGGCCGCGCAGGCTCTCGTGCGATCCGCTGAACGGTCGAAATGATCTTTCGCGAACTCAATCGGGGCAAGTGCAAAACCTACCTTGCGATCTCCGAAGCGACCCGCAAGGCCGCCATCATCGATCCTTTGCGCGACAAGGTCGAGCGCTACCTCGCGGTGCTCGCGTATCACGGCTGGCGTCTGGATTCGATCATAGATACGCACACTCACGCCGACCATCGCAGCGGCGCGATGGAGTTGGGCGAGCTGGCCGGTGCGCCGGTCGTGATGCATCGTCTCGCGCCGGCTCCGCACGTCAGTATCCATGTCGAAGACGGTCAGGCGCTGAAAGTGGGCGACGAGGAACTCCGCGTTCTCCACACCCCGGGCCACACGCCGGATTCGATAAGCCTGCTCGCGAAGGATCGCGTTTTCACCGGCGATGTTTTGTTCATCCACGGCACCGGACGCGCCGATTTCGCGGGCGGCGATGCGGGTACTCAGTACGATTCGGTAGTGCGCAAACTGTTCACGCTGCCCGACGAGGTGCTGGTTTTTCCCGCGCACGATTATCGAGGGCATACGCAATCAAGCATCGGGGAGGAGAAGCGCTCGAATCCGCGACTGGCCGGCAAAACGCGCGACGACTACATCAACTTGATGAACAACCTCGGGTTGCCGCTGCCCGACGGCATCCAGGAGGCGCTGCAACCGAATCAATCCGACCTCGATGCGGGCGCGCTGAAGTTCCCGACGCTTGCGCAACTCAATCAGGTGCGTCAGTTAAGCGCGGCGGAATTGCGTGATCGGATCGCGAGCGCCAATCCGCCGATGCTAATCGATGTTCGCGGGGAAGATGAGTATCGCGGAGAGCTGGGCCACATTGCGGGTGCGCAGCTAATCCCGCTGAAGGAACTGCCCGAGCGAGCCGATGAGCTTGCGAATGCGAAGGGCCGCAACATCGTCGCGATCTGTCGAGTCGGAGTCCGAAGCGCTACCGCCGCCGCGATCCTCACCGGTCTGGGCTTCGAGCACGTGTGGAATCTAAAGGGCGGCATGATCGAATGGAAGGACGCGCAACTTCCAGTCGAACGATGATCTGATCGCTTGGTGGCCCGGCTTCGGAGCGGGTCGCTCGAACGCGCCGGCCCGGCGCGCCAGAATCGCGACGGGGAATCGAGACGGCGCGCGGCTTATCAAGGTGTCGGAGGCGACGGTTCGCGAGAGCCACGTGCACGACGTGTTTATCACCAAGAGGGCGCCCAACTACCGGCCGTATGGTGGCCGACGGGGCCATCGCTTCGCGTAGATCCTTCGGCTTCGCTGCGCTCACCTCAGGATGACAAAAAAAGCGCGCGCCCTTCTTGTCATCGTGAGCCGAGGTCACCGGACCGGAGGCGAAGAATCTACGCGGAGCGATTTGCGTCTCCCCGAGGTGGCCGCTCGAACGCGCCGGCCCGGCGTGGCAGAATCGCGACGGGAAGAATCGAGATGGCGCGCGATCGCAAGCTACGGGTTGGAGTTCTCTTCGGCGGAAGATCGAGCGAGCACGAAATCTCGCTGCGCTCGGCGCTGACTATAATGTCCGCGATGGATCCCGCGCGGTACGAGATCGTGCCGATCGGGATCGGCCGCGACGGCCGCTGGTACCTCAAAAGCGACGCGCTCAAGATGCTCCGCCAGGAGACGCCGCGGCTCGGCGCGCTCAAGCGCGGCGGCACGCCGGTGAGCATTTTGCCCCATCCGGATAGCGGCGCGCTGGTTCGCACGCCGGCGGCGCGCGACGACCATCGCGCGCGGCGCGAAGCGCCGATCGCGGGCACGCTCGACGCAGTCTTTCCGGTGCTGCACGGTCCCTACGGCGAGGACGGGACGGTGCAGGGACTATTCGAACTCGCCGGAATTCCGTACGTCGGCGCGGGCGTGCTCGGCTCGGCGGTCGGGATGGACAAGGACGTGCAGAAACGGCTGCTGCGCGATGCGGGCGTGCCGGTGGTCCGTTACGGCGCGCTGGTGCATCGGGACTATCTGGACGATCCCGCGTGCGCACGCCGGCTCGCGGACGAGCTTGGCTATCCGGTGTTCGTCAAGCCCAACGCACTCGGCTCCTCGATCGGGGTCAACCGGGTCAAGCGGCCGGCTGAGATCGAAGGCGCGCTCGCAGACGCTTTTCAATACGATCGCAAAGTCCTGATCGAAGCGGCGTGCGAAGGGCGCGAGCTGGAATGCGCGGTGCTGGGCAACGATCGTCCGGAAGCTTCGACGGTTGGCGAGACCCTGATCGGGCGTCGCCATCAGTTTTACAGCTACGAGTCGAAGTACGTTGATCCTGACGGCGCCGAGATCCGGATTCCGGCCGATCTGCCGCCCGAGGCAATTGAGCGCATCCGCGCGCTCGCGGTCGCGGCGTTCAGCGCGCTATCGATTCGCGGGATGGCGCGCGTGGATTTCCTCGCGCGGCGCGACCTGAGCGAAATCTACGTCAACGAAGTCAACACGATTCCGGGCTTCACCGCGATCAGCCAGTATCCCAAACTGTGGGAGGCTTCGGGCCTGCCGCTGGCGGCGCTGGTCGATCGCTTGATCGAGCTGGCGATGGAGGAGCATCGGGAGCGCGCGGCGCTCAAGTTCACCTACGAGCCCAAGGGCAATCCCAAGGCGCGGCTGCCGCGCCGCCGCCGATGACTCAACTGCTGATCGCGACCACCAATCCGGCGAAGCTCGCCGAGTACCGCCTGTTGCTCGCGGGCTTTGGGCTCGAGGTGGTTTCGCTCGCGGAGCGCGGAATCGTCGACGAGCCTGAGGAAACCGGCGCGACCTTCGCCGAGAACGCGCTCCTGAAGGCGCGCTTCTATTTCGCGCGGGCGCAGATTCCGACGCTGGCCGATGACGGCGGCCTCGAGGTCGACGCGCTGGGCGGCGAGCCCGGCGTCCGGTCGCATCGATGGCTCGGCGAGGGGCGCTCCGACGATCAGGCGCTGGTGAACGAAGTGATTCGGCGCATGCAGGGCGTCGAGCCGGCGCGGCGTACGGCGCGAATCCGGGCCGCGCTCGCGCTCGTGTATCCCGACGGCGGCGCGATTCGCGAACACGTGGCCGAGGCCGCGATCGAGGGCGTGGTGCCCGAGCGCGCCTGGCCTCAGATGCGTGCCGGCTTTCCGTATCGTGCGGTGCTGTTCATTCCCGAGCGCGGGCGCTATCTCGCCGAGCTTGGCGAAGACGAGGGGGCGCGCGCCGGCCAGCGGCGGATCGCGCTGGAAAAATTGCGCGACGACCTCGAACGAATCGCCGGGCGGCCTCCGGCGCGCGCACCGGCCCCGCGATGAGCGCGCTGCGAATCGCGGTCACCGGCCTCGCGGCCGCCTATCCGCTGGGCGGCGTGTTCTGGGACTACTTTCAGTACGTAATTGGTTTCCGCCGGATGGGCCACGACGTGCTGTATATCGAGGACACCGGCAAGTGGTGCTACGACCCGGCGGGGCAGACCTACGCCGAGAGCGGCGCGAATAACGCCGCGTATCTGGCGCGGCAGATCGCGCGAATCGATCCCGAACTCAACGGGCGCTGGTTCTATCGCGACAGCATCGGTCAGGGCTACGGGGTTCCGTGGCCGCGGGTAGTCGAGTTCTGCCGCGCGGCGGACCTGTTCGTGCTGATCTCAGGCTCGTGCTGCATGCGCGAGGAGTACTACGCGGCGTCGCGGCTGGGGTTCATCGACAGCGACCCGGTCTACACTCAGGGATCATTTCTCGCCGCATTGAAGGGTGGTTCTGATCGGGAGGCGCGCGAGCGGGTCGAGATGATCCGGCGGGTCGATGCGTTTTTCACTTTCGGTGAGAACATCGATCGGCCCGATTGCCGGATTCCGAACGCCGGCCTGCGCTGGATTCCCACCCGCCAGCCGATCGTGCTCGACTGCTTCGCGAGCGGGGCGGTGGCGCCGGCGGCGCGGCGGCGCGTGCTGACGACGGTCGCTTCGTGGGAGCCGGCGGAAAAAGCGCCGACGGTCGGCGGCGTCGCGTACGCGGGCAAGAGCGCCGAGTTCGAGCGCTTCATCGACATGCCGGCGCTGAGCGCGTTGCCGCTCGAAGTGGCGATCAGCGGGCCGGCGCCGCTCGCGCGCTTGCGCGCCGCGGGATGGCAACTGGCCGACGGCCATCGCATCTCGGCCGATCCGTGGACCTATCGCGACTACCTGGCCAATTCGTTCGGCGAATTCAGCGTGGCCAAGAACGCTTACGTGCAAAGCCGCAGCGGATGGTTCTCCGGCCGCAGCGCCTGCTACATGGCGCTCGGCGTTCCGGTGATAGTGCAGGACACCGGCTTCGCCGCGGCCGGATCGATCCCGGGCGGGGAGGGCGTCCTGCCGTTTTCCACCGCCGCGCAGGCCCAGGCCGCGATCGCAGCGCTGGCCGCGGATCCGGAGCGGCACGCGCGCGCCGCCAGTGAGATCGCACGGGAGTATTTCGCTTCCGATCGGGTGCTGGGGCGGCTGCTGGAGCAGGCGATGAGCACCGGGCCCGGTCCCGAACGCGCTCCCAATCGCCGGCGCGACCCCTCCTGAGGCTTTGCTGGCCCGCTCTGCCTACAGCCGGTAATAGGCTATGATTTCCAGCGGGCGACGGGGGACGCCGCTCACTACAGAGCGTATGTTGCGCGAAAACACGCGCCCGGCTGAGATTCGCGACGCGATCGGATCGTGGGGGCGATCCCGCACCCGGCGATGAACCAGACGCTATCCAATAGCCTCCAATGGCTTGCCGACGACCTCGTCACCGCCGTCGAGCTCGGGCTTGCCCTGATCGCTCTGGGGTTCGCCTTCGCGTTGCGCCGGCGCAAATGGCGCGTCAGTTCGCGCACCTTCGGTACCTTTGCGCTGGGCCTCGCCTTGGGCACTCTGCCGGCCTTCATCGGCTCGCTCCAGTGGATCTCACCGTGGATCAGGGCCTTTGCCGTGATCGTTTTCTGCTGGGGATTGGTCCAGTTGGTGATCGAGCTGATTTCCCGGCGCCGCGACCACGCCCACGACTCCAGCGTCCCCCAGCAAGTTCTCATGATCGTGTTGTGCTTGCTGGTCGCGGCGATCGTCCTGCATCGGTACCGGCTCTTCGACATTACGCGGCTAGCCCTGCCGTTCGGGTTGTTGTCCGGCGGTTTGGTCTTCGCGCTGCAGGAACCGCTGCGCAACATCGCCACCGGGCTGTCATTCCACATTACCAAGCCGTTCCGGTCCGGCGATTGGGTGCGATTTCAAAATCAGTTGGGGTTCGTCAAGGCGACGCGATGGGCCTCGACCGAGATCGTGACGCGGTCCAACGAGCGCGTACAGATTCCCAACAGTATGCTGATCAACCAGCCGGTGATGAATTTCCGCAATGATTACATCGCCGACGAGATCACGGTCGGGATCAGCTATGAGGAGCCGCCGGGGCGGGTAAAAGAGGCGATTCTCAAGGTCGCGCGCGACATCCCGCACGTGCTGGCCGATCCGCCGCCGCAGGTTTTTGCCTGGGAGTATGGTGATTATGCGATCAAGTACCGTGTCCGCTATTACCTGGCTGACTATGGACCGCAGGAGATCGTGCGCGACACGCTGGTCAGCAGTCTCTGGTATGCGCTGCGCCGCCACGCGATCGACATCCCGTTCCCGACCCAGACCCTGGAGGTGCGCCGGCCGCAAAAGACGCGCAGCGCGGACGGCGATTACGAGAAGGAGATTTTCGCCGACCTGCGCCGGGTCGATTTCCTGCGCGAGCTGAGCGACGACGAACTGCGGATGCTGCTGCCGAACGTCGGCGTGCATCAGTTCGGCGCCGGTGAGGTGATCGTGCGCGAGGGTGAGGCCGCCGACTCGTTCTTCATAATCCGCAGCGGCGCGGTCGCTATTTCCACGATCAAAAACGGCAAGGAGGTCCCCCTCGCCGAGACCACGCCGGCCTCCCCGTCTCCGTACTTCGGCGAGATCGCCATGATGTCGGGCGAGCCGCGCACCGCGACGATTCGCGCCAGCGCCGAGTCCGAGGTGCTGGTGATGAGCCGCCAGGGGTTCGTGCAGCTCTTCAAGGAGCATCCCGAGCTGGCCGATTCGATCGGTGAGATCATCGCGCTACGCCAGCACGAGAACAGCCTGCGGCTGGCCGATCATCTTACCCATACCGACGGCTCGCGGGGATTCATCAAGGAATTTGTGGGCAAGATGCGTCATCTCTTCGACATCTGAGTGCCATCCGCGCGGAGCGTCCCCCGATGGTGAAGGCGATTCACTACTGCAAACGCAAGCCCGGCCTGGCCTTCGAGGAGTTTGCGAGCTACTGGCGCACAGCCCACGCCCCGATCGTCAGCCAGGTTCCGGGTGTCCGCCGTTACGTTCAGTCGTTGCCGATCGGCTCGGTCTACCAGGGCTTCGAGCCGGTCTACGACGGCGTCACGGAGGTCTGGTTCGACGATCTGCAGGCGATGCGGCGCGGGCTGGATTCCCGGCAAGGGCACGCCGCACACACCGATGACGCCAACTTCATGGATGAGGCCGGCGCGGGTCTTTTGATCACGCATGAGTACGTTGCGAAAGATGGGCCGGCCGATCCGTCGATGGAGAAATGGATCGTGTTCCTAAAGCGCAAGCCCGGGCTCGAGCCGGCGGCGTTTCAGAGTTACTGGCGCGAGCAGCACGGGCCGCTGGCCGCCACGCTGCCGGCGACGCGGCGCTACGTGCAGAGTCATCTACAGCTTTCCGCCTACGACGACGGGGCGCAGCCGCGCTACGACGGCGTCGCGGCGGTGTGGCTCGACAACTCCGACGCGATGGTGCGCGCGGTCGGGTCTATGGAATACGAAGCGATCCGCGCGGACGAATTGAACTTCCTCGATCAGGCGAGCTTCCAGTTAGTCATCACCAACGAATTCGTGGTGATTTGAGTAAAGCACCGCGGCGAAATTGCGTGGGCCGCGCTCGCCTACGACAGCCGCACCAGGCCGGCTTCCAGCTCGCGGAGATTGCGCGCGGGCAGCAGCACCTTCACCTCGCGCTCATAGCTGCGGATCGCGCTGTCGCCGGTGCCCCATCGATGCGACTCCTCCGGATTGAGCCAGATCACGGCGCGGCAGCGCCTTGCGATCTCCCGCAGCAGGTCGGCCCGCGCCGGGCGGCGGTTGTTGCGCGCGTCGCCCATGATCACGAGGATCACCGCGCGGCCGAGTAATTCCTCGCGCCGATTCCAGAGCTCGGCGAGCACGCGCCCGAAGTCCGAGCGGGCGTAAAGGTCGAGCGCCGGCGTCATCACCAGGTGGCGCTGCTCGAACTCCGCTTCGGCCATCCGGTCGACGTAGACGAAGCTCGTGACGCGCCGAAAGCAGCGGCGCGCCCCGGCGATCAGTTCGAGCATCAGGGTTGACGAGTAGCGCACCGAGCCCGAGATGTCCGCCAGGATCAGCAGATCGATATGGCGCGGGCGGCGCGAGCGAAAGCGGAGATCGAGCAGTGCACCGCCACGCTGGGTCGAGGCGCGCAGCGTGCGGCGAAAATCGATCCGGCCGCGCCGCGCGAGCTTGAGCCGCCGCCCGATCCGCACGCGAAAGCGGCGCGCCAGCGGCGCCAGGGCTTCGCGCGCGAGTTCGTAATCGAGATCGGAGTACTGGGCGAAGGGCTTGTGCTCGGCGGCGCGCAGGCGCGCGTGCCGTTGCGCGTCGATTCCGGCCTGCGTCCGATCGTCGTCGCGCGGCAAACCCTGGGCCTCGCGGGATTCCTGCGCGGCGCCGGCGTCGTGGGCTTCATCTGTCGCGGCCTCCTGGTCGCCGTGCTCTTCGCGTTCCGACGGCTCGCGCTTGGGTTCCTCGCTCTGGCGCTCCTGCCGTTGCGACGAGCCGGCGGGCGCTTCTCGAGGCTCGGGCTCAGGCCGCGATGCGCTATCGGGAGTCGCTTCGCCGCCGCGGCCGCGCCCGTCCATGCGGTCGCGGCTGGTTGCGTCCCGCGCGGGGCCGGGCTCAGCGCCGGGAGCGCGGAAGAACGCGGCGTACACGTCGTCGAAGGCCGGCCGATCGCTCTCGTCCTTGATCAGCGCCGCCGCCAGCGCCTCGCGCATCGCCACGCGCGCGAATCCGGCCGTCGCGATTGCGTTCAGCGCGTCGATCGTTTCGGCGGTCGAGATTCTCACGCCGCGGCCGCGCAAAAGCTGGATCAGGCGGAGGATCTGGGCGCGGAGCGAGGTCATCGCGCGCGGCGCTCAGGCGCGAAAGGCCGACACCGCGATAAAGTGTGCCGAGCCCAGGCGCGTGGGGCAACGCGCCATCGACTCGAACCCCATCAGCGCGCGCACGCAGCGTTGCCGGACGATGGCTGGTTGCATTCGCACGTTGGGCGACGCTAATTGCTATCGCGTGTCGCAGTCAACCCTCAACGGCGGACCCACGCCCGCTTTGGCCGAGGGCGCGCACCCGGCGCCGCTCCGCGTGCTGGTGGTTTCGCCGTTTCCCGTCGCTCCGCCCCTGCACGGTGGGCGGGTGCGCACGCTGGGTATCGCGCGCGGGCTGGCGCGCGCCGGCGGCTCGGTTGACCTGCTGGCGCCGTGGGTTCCGGGCGCGCCGCACCCGCCGTCGCCGGAGCCGCGGCTTGCGCTCCATACGCACCGGATGGCCGCCAACGCGCTGCCGGTGCTGGTGCCGGACTGGATCGCGCCGCCGCTGGCGCTGCTCTCGTTCCAGCCGCGGTCGCGGTTTGGCCCGCGCCGATGGCTGGCCCGCTTCGCTGACTGCGATATCGTGCAGTTCGAGTTCTGCGCCCACTCCCATTGGGCGGCGCTGATGCCGCGAACCGCGCGGATCGTCTACTCCGCTCACAATGTAGAGTTTGACTACCATCGGACTTATCCCGGGACGCGGCTCCTGCGCGGCGCCGGATTGCGGCGGATTGAGCATCTCGAGCGGGCCGCGGTGCGGTCGAGCGACCTGGTAGTGGCGTGCAGCGACGACGACGTGCAACGGTTCGGGGCGCTGTACGGTGCACCGCGCCGCGCCGCCGTGATCGTCAACGGCTTCGACGCCGGGCTGCTCGAGTTTCGCCGCGCTGCGACGCGCGACGCGGCCCGCGCAGCGCTGGGCTTCGCTCCGTCCGATCGCGTTATCCTGTTCGTCGGCGGGGATGGTGCCCACAATCGCGAAGCCGTCCGTTTCCTGACCCGCGACATCCTGCCCGCGCTGGACGGTTCCGCGCGGCTGCTGATCGCCGGCCGCAGCGGCGCGGCGGCCCCGGCCGGAGACTTGAGAATTCGCCGGCCTGGGTTCGTCGACGATCTCCGGACCGCCTTCGCGGCCGCCGACGTCGCCGTGAACCCGGTCGCCTTCGGGAGCGGCACCAACGTCAAGCTCGCCGAATACGTCGCGGTCGGTCTGCCCGTAGTCTCGACGCCGATCGGGTTGCGCGGGGTGCCGCATCTTGAGGGCGTGGTCCGTATCGCCGGGCGCGAGCGCTTCGCCGAGGCGCTGCGGGCGCCAGCCCCGGAGCCGATCGTGGATCGGGCGATGCTTGCGGCATGGACCTGGGACGCGCTCGGGCGCCGGCTGCTGGAGCTCTACCGGGAGCTGGCCCAGGTCCCGCGCGACTATCCGGCCGCCCGGCCAGTTCCCGCTGATGGGATCGACAAACGCTGGCCGACGTGACGTGGGTGAAGGCGCAACCGCTGCCTGGCGCGCTGATCTTCGCCATATTTTTCAAGCCGGCGCGACTAATATTACCGCCTCGGTCACGGCGTCTCTCTTCCACCGGGAGTGCGCGCCCCGGGGAGCATCGGAACCCCTGCCCATCGTGAGGCGCTGCGGTTAATTGTGCGCTCGCGCCAGGGTAATCGTTCGCTTTTGCCGCAGGATCGCTGTAGTAGTGAAACGCTTCGAGGAACCGGGTTGACGGTCGCGCGGAACGCAATTGGTTGCATCGTCAGATGACTAGCCGTGAACCCGCGGGCTTGAGCATTATCGTGCCCGCGCGCAACGCCGCGGACACGCTCGCGCGATGCCTGGCGGCGATCGCCGCGCAGATCACGCCTGACGACGAATTGCTGGTGATCGACGATCACTCCAGCGACGCGACCGCCGAAGTCGCGCGGCGCTTTGCGACGAAAGTCATCACGCTGCCGGCTCATCGGGGCGCCGCCGCGGCCCGCAATCGCGGCGCGGCTGAAGCCACCCGGCCGGTGCTGTTCTTCCTCGATGCCGACGTGGTGCTCGGCCCGCGCGCCATGGAGCGCGCGCGCTGCGACATGTCCGACCCGGCCTTCGACGCAGTCGTGGGTTCCTACGATGACGCGCCGGCGGAGCGTTCGCCGGTGAGCATGTTCAAGAACCTCGCTCATCATTATTTCCATCAGCGGTCGGCCGGCAACATCAGCAGTTTCTTCGGCGCGTGCGGACTCGTGCGGCGCCGCACTCTGCTCGCGGCGGGCGGCTACGACGAGCGGCGCTTTCGCGAGTCGTCGATCGAGGACGTTGAGTTCGGCTATCGTCTCAGCGACGCGGGCGCGCGCATTCGAATCGACCCGGACCTGCGTGTGACCCATCTCAAGGGCTGGACGCTGGGCTCGCTGCTGGTGACGGACTTCACGCGGCGCGCGGTTCCGTGGAGCATCCTGTATCTGGAGCGCGGCGATTTGCCGGCCGAGCTCAACATCACGGGTGATCAGCGGATCGCCGCACTGGTCGCGCTCGGTCTCGCAGCGTGTGCGCCGCTGGCGCTGCTGCGCGGCGGCATGGTAGTCCCGTTCGTGGTTCTGCTCGTCGCCGCGGTCTGGATCAATGCCCGGCTCTTCAGGCTCTTTTACGCGAAGGGCGGCGTCGGCCTGATGCTCGCGGGCTTCGCCCTGCAGCAACTCTACTATTTGTACTCGCTGGCGGGGCTGGCGACGGGCGCGGTATTGTTCGCCGTGCGCGGCCGCGCGGCGCTGCCGATCCGCGGCGCTGCGGCGCGGCGCCGCGCTGCGGGCCCCTGCGAGGTGGTGCCGCTGCACGGCGCCGGAAACTCGAACAACCGCTCGAAACCGAATTCGCCGTCCGAGCCGCACGCCGTAGAGCGCGCCGATTCCGAGGCCGGCGCGCGCACGCGCACTTCGTCTACTTGATGGTTGGGAGCGCGCCGTAGGCGTTGAGGCGCTCCAGCACCGGCGTCAGCGGCATCCGCGGCGGCCGGGGCAGGTCACCGGCCGCGCGCGGCCACACGATTGGCGTCAAATCGCTATCGATAGGCTCGCCCACCTTGATGCCCGGGCAATCGACGCTTGGATGCACATACGGCTGGCTGCGCGTCGCTCCGTCGCGGATGTAGATCATGGTGTGCACGCGGCGGGTCCGATTGCTCCGGTTCGCGCGGGCCAGATGGACCGTAAGCCCGTGATGAAACGCGACGCTGCCGCGCGGGACCTCGACGTAAACCGGCGCGACGCCGCTGATGCTCGGGTCATCGAGGATCTTCACGCGCTCATCGGCGGAGAAGATATTGATGAACTTGCGCAGGCCCACCCGATGCGAGCCCGGTACATAGCCCATGCATCCGGTCTCGTGCGTCGAGCCGTCGAACGGCACCCACGCGGTCAGCGTGTCGCGCTCGTCCATCGGCCAATAAGGCTGGTCCTGATGCGGCTCCGTGTAGCGTCCGCCGGCTTCCTTGTACAAGGCCTGATCGTGCCACAGCCGCAGCGCCGGGACCCCGATCAGCTTCACCGCGGCCTCGGAGATCTTCGGATGGAAAGTCAGCGGCAGGACTTCGGGATGGTCCTCCCACAGGTTGATGCATTGGGTGAACGACTGTTCGTAAGGAGACTTCTCGCCCAGCGTACGGCGGTCATCGCGGCCGCGATCAGCGACCGCGCGATCAACCGCGGCGCCGAACTTATCGAGTTCGTTTTCGGTAAGCAGACCGGGCACGACGACGAAGCCGTCGCGCCGGAAGCTGTCAATCAAGTCCTGGCTGACCACCGGGTTGGAGTGCAAAGATCGGTTCCTCCGCCGCGTTCCTGCGACCACTTTTACTACGATTGCGCCGCATCTGTCGATTATCCGGAAGTGGCGCGGGTCTGTGCGCGCGGCGCCGTGAGGTGCAGGATTTCCTCAGCGTTGCGAGAGAGAATCCGGGCTTCATCCTGATCGTCCAGACCCAGCGCTTTCACTTCTTGCACCGGATGGGCGAGTCCGGCCGGCAGCGGGTAGTCGCTGCCCACGACAAAACGCTCTGCTCCATAATTCTTGATCAGATGGCCGAGCATCTCGCGATTGTGGGCGATGATGTCGAAATAGAATTGCGCCACGTAAGTCGACGGCGGGCGTGGGATCGCGTTGCGACACTCGGGAACCAGTCTGTATCCCATGTCGAGGCGCCCGACCAGCGACGGCAATGCTCCGCCGGCGTGGTAGAGCACGATTCGCAGCTTCGGATGCCGCTCGAGCACTCCGCCATAAATCAGCAACGCCGCGGCCAGTCCGGTGTCGTAGAGGTTGCCGACCAGGTTGCCCAGGAAGTAGCGGGCCAACGCTCCGGTCGGTGCGGCTTCGAACGGATGGATGCACACTGCCATTCCAAGCGACTCGGCCGTTTCCCAGAAAACCTCAAAGTCTGGTTCGTCGAGCTGGCGCTCGACAACTTTGGGGGGAATCTCCACGCCGCGCAGACCCAGCTTGGCCGCGCGTTCCAGTTCTCTGGCCGCCGCCGCTGGATCTTGCATCGGGACCGAAGCCAGCGGCACGAAGTGATCCCGGTCGCTTGCCGCGAGAGCCGCCATCGCATCGTTGTTTGCTTGCGCGATCGCCAGTCCCAGGTCGGCGGCAACGTCCGGGTACATCAGGAATGGAACGCAGGATACTACCTGAGCCGTGATTCCTTCACGCTCCATGTCTGCGACGCGGGCGTTCGCATCCGAAATCGGACCATCAATCGGTCTCTGCGCGCTCTCTTGGATCAGAAAGAATCTGCGGCCGTCGCGTTCGACAATCCGGGTTGCGTAGTGCGTTCCCTCGCGCGCCAGAAAAGCGATGACCTCAGGCGCAATCCAGTGGTTGTGCATGTCGATAACGGCCACGCGCACTCCTGAAGTTCGGTGTTCGGCTACAAGATGAAACTGATTTTCCCGTGCGGGCGAAGAGCCTCGTTGTCCAGGATGACTCGTCTCTCCCGGATTCTCAGATCCTTCCCTTCACGAATCAGCTTGTAGTCGTAATGCCCGATGTAGGTATCCACCGTCTCATAACGCATCCGATACACGGCGAAGTTGGCGGTCACGAGGATGCTTTCGCCCTCGGCCGCGACGACGCGCACGTTGGCTATCATCCGCCGGGTGCGTGAACGTGGATTCTCCGACCACGCCGCTTTGCCGAGCAACTGCTTCACGCGCGATCGGATTCGCACCGCATCGTCGGCGATAATGAAGAGCGTATTTCGCGAGTCGCCTTCGGGAACGTCAGTCGGCGGAATCTCATAGATCGCGTCTGCGGTGAGCAGTTCGACCCACTCATCGAGCCGCCACTCGTCGAGCAGCGCGGCCTCCTTGTATAGAAGGTCCTCCACCTCCTGGCGGCTCGGCAGTTCGGTGTTGATCATGCGGCTTTCTTCGCACGCCGGAGCTGAGGTTCCGTCATCAACTGATTCCATCGGCGCCAGAACGCCCGCATCTGCAGTTCGTCGGTGATCGTTGGATGCTCGCGCTTCATCCCGCGCGAGATGTCGGACCAGCCGACTTCACGATTGGCAAAACCGCGCTGACACGACTCGAGCATCTCGACGTCGTCCGGCGTGGCGAATCCTCCGGGGCCGAGAAAAGTCAAAAAATTGTCCAGGCGCAGTGCGGAGTCCTCCGCGCTCTCGTCCGCCGGCGCCAATGCCCACGCATTCACCTCCATGTAGTCGGGTGAAACGGGATAGAAGGTGCGGACCGTGATGGCCATGATGTCGTTGATCACAAGATTCGGGAAAATGCCGAGATTGCGGCTGGTCTCGCAGATGCGCCGGGCCCGCTCCGGACCGAAGCGTTGGTCGAATTGGCGCCGCACTTCCTCGAAGTGCGCTTTGCGATGTTCCCCGAATGGCGCGACCCAGTGCGCGATCGGGCGTCCCCACGCGCTCTGGTACTCCACCACCGCGTGACCGTTACCGAGGTCGACCGCTTTCTGGTACTGCGGATCCGCGACATCCCGGCCTTTCATCTCGATGCCGATGTCGCTGAGAAAACTGAAATACCGCTGATGCGTCGGCAGGCCGTGATAGCCGTCGTAGCTGTTCTCCACCAGCAGCTTCCAGTTCGCGCGCGCGCTGTACGATTGCTGCCCGGCGACGATCTTCATTCCGAACTGAGACTGGTCGACGACCAGATCGAGGTACTCTCTGGCGCCCGACAGGTAGTCATAGAGGCTATCCGCGGCAGGATCGAAACAGGCGAAAATGAATCCCCGGTAGCTATCTACTTGAGGCGGTGACACCAGCCCCATTTCGTCCCGCTTGAACGCGTCGCTATATGAGTCCTCACCCGGCACTCCGACCAATTGCCCGCGCGAGTTGTAGGTCCACGCGTGATACGGGCACTGGAAAGTTCTGGCGTTGCCGGATTTCTGGCGGCATACCAGCGATCCGCGATGCGTGCAGGTATTGAGCAGCACGCGCAGGACGCTGTCATCGCCGCGCACCAGGATCATCGGCCGGCCCGCGATGCTTCGCGAACGATAGTCGCCGGCGTGCGGAACTTCGGATTCGTGACCGACGTAGATCCAGCACTTATCGAAGATCCGACGCCGCTCATTGAGTAGACATTCCGGATCGGTGAAGGCCTGGCGATTTACCCGAAACAGTCCCGCGTCCTGGTCATCGATGATAAAGCTTTGGGCTGATTTATCCATGATGCTTCTCCTGCATTTGGTCAGCTCGGTTTGTCCGACGGATTCCAGGCCCAGTAACGTGCAATCGCGCCGCCATCGACGCGAAGATCCGTGCCCGTGATCATTTCGCTATCGTCCGAGGCGAGAAATACCGCAGCCCGTCCGTAGTCGCGCGGACTCGGAAGCTTCTGCATCGGCACGCCCAATCGAAAGGGCTCGAAAGCCTGCTTGAGTTGCTCGGCGCTGCGAACCTTGCGGCCCCACCTGGCTGCGCGTTCGAGCGACTCCGAAGGATCGGTCGCGGTCGGCGTAAGGCTGTTGACGCGGATGCCGTGCGCGACCAGTTCCATCGCGGCCGAGCGCGTGAAGTTCAGCAGCCCGCTCTTGGCGGTGCAGTATGCGATGTTGTTCGGCTCGCCCTGATGTCCCGCGGTCGAGATGATATTGATGATGCTGCCTTTACGACCCTGTTCGATCATCAACTTGGCGACATGCTTGGTGAACAGGAACGTGCCGGTAAGAATAATCTCGAGCTGGCGCCGCCATTCCTCGAGCGGCATGTCGATCACGCCCTTCTTGTTGAAAATGGCGGCGTTGTTCACCAAAATGTCGATTCCACCGAAAGACTCGCGCGCCGCCGAGACGCTGGCGAGCACCTGGCGCTCATCGGTGACCTCGCACGTAACGGCGCTCGCCCGGCCGCTGGTGGCGCGTATGTGTCGTGCGCAGTCGGCGGCATTTTCTTCTCGGGAATCGACGCACACGAGAGCCGCACCCTCGGCAGCCAAACCCTCCGCAATGCCGCCACCGATATTCGCGCTGGTCCCGGTCACCAGCGCCACTTTTCCGGTCAGCTTCATCTCATTGCTCCGCCGATCTCAATTGACGCCCGGTCAGCGCGGCGGCGGCGCCGTCAGAAAACACTTCGAGGAATTGAAGATCCAGGTGTCGATAAATTCGGCCTCTGCCGGCTTGCGTTGAAGTTCGGCGAGTACGCCGGCGAGGCACATCCAGTTGAGAATTTCCTGCTGGCCGCTCGCTTCGACAGAGGCTGCGGGATAGTTCCGCCACGCGTCGTAGTTGCCCGTGCGCAACGCCTCAAAGAGCCTCCGATCGGCCGGCGTGTCCGGATAGAGAAAGTGATTCTTTTCCGTGAGAAAGGCGTGTGACCATCCCGATGAAGCCATCAGTGCAACTCGCCAGGGACTGTTTGCAAAGATGCGCGCGGTCGCCGCACCGAGATCGAACAAGCGGCGCGGCGTCGGCGCCGGAGGATCGAGCTGCGCTTCCGACGGCGGATTTTCGAACATCGGGAGACCGCCGCGCTGCGCGATCACCTTGCGGCCATAGCAATTGATTGCGAACGGGATGATCGGATACGCAAACCCCTTGCGGTCGTAGTCGAGGTAAAGGACGGCATTCGCAAAAGCATGGCCCAGGGGATGATGCAGCGGCTTGTAGGAATAGGCAGCGTCGAAACCGGCTTCGATCAGGCCAGTAGCCAGATACTTGGCGGCGGCCAGGTTGCCAGGCAAGTGCCATTTCTTCTCCGGAGACTCATTCCAGACGTTGTTGGCGGAGGCTGCAAATTCAAATGAGTCGTGAGCGTAGATGCAGTACGGAGGGATTATGTCTTCGCGGAAATTCTCGTACTGATCGTCGCCCCACATCACGATGAAGTCGGGCCGAAACTCGTCGATTCGCGAACGCGTCTTGCGCAACAACTGAACCAGCCGCTCGCGATGCCGGCGCGCGGCGCTGACACCTTCGTCGATGTTCCATTCTTCCTGCATCGCCTTTGGCCAGCCCTCCGGGCGCCGATATTTTTCGGGCAAACGTGGATTTTGAAGCATCCGCTTCAGAATCCACGCCATCGCTTCGTCACGTCCGGCCAGCGGCGGATAGTGGGTAATTCCAACGGCTAGAATTTCGCCCATTTCGAGCCAACTCTACGGTCTGGAATCGTGAAGGATCTGCCTATCGTATAGATCAACGATTCGATCCTGGGAATATCCAAGCACACTCGAAAGAACATCGGCGTTATCAGCTCCAAGCTCGGGTACGTAGTCTCTCGCCTTCACCGCGCTCGCGCCGAGTTTGAACGCGGGGTTAGGCACTTTCAGCGGTCCCGCGCCGTCATCGATAGTCGCGAAGCTGCCGCGTTCGCGCAAATGCGGTTGGCAGAGCGCTTCGCTGACAGTGAAATAGCGCGAGCAGGGAACGTTGCCCTCATGGAGAATTTCCTCGCACTGTTGGGCCGTTCGCGTCGAGGCCCACTCGTCGAGCAGCGCCATCAGCGTCGTCCAGTTTTCGCTTCGACCCCGGACCGTGTTGAAACGAGGGTCGCTCATCCATTCGGAGTGCCCGACCGCCTTCGCCATCGCCTCAAAATTATTCGGCTTGACCGGCGCGATCATCACATACCCGTCCTTGGCGCGCGTCGGCTGGAAGGTGTTGTTCCGCCTCTTCTGAGGAAACTGCGCTTCCTGGAATTCGTAAATCAGCATTCCAAGCATTGCATCCATCATCGCCAGGTCGATATGATCGCCGCGACCGGTCCGTTCGCGATTCAGCAGGGCAGACTGAATCGCACCGAATGCGTAGGTGCCGCCGAGCACGTCGCCGATATAGATGCCGGTGTTGAGCGGGCGCTCCAGTCCGTTTTGGTAAGATAAGTTCGCCAGGTCGAAGCCGCTCGCCGCGTGAAGCATCGGCGCGTAAGCGCTGCGCGACGCCCACGGACCACTCTGGCCGAAACCGGAGATCGAGCAGTACACCAGTCGCGGATTGAGCCCAGCGAGCGTCGCGTAATCGAGCCCCAGCCGCTGCATCACACCCGGCCGCGAGTTTTCGACTACAACGTCGCATTTCGCGGCGAGGTCGCGAACCAGTTCCGTGGCTCCCCTTTGGTGAAGATCGATCGCTACGCTCTTTTTGCCGCAGTTGAGGTGGGCAAAGTACGCGCTCTTGCCGGAGCGAAGCGGCGGCTGCGTCCGGATGAAATCGCCTTCGGGCGGTTCGATCTTGATGACCTCGGCGCCGAGATCCGCGAGCAGCCGGGTGCAATACGGCCCCGACACAATGACGGTAAAGTCGAGGACGCGCATGCCGCCGAGGATCTCGCTATCCATGGTCGGCCTCGGCGCGGTCCTGCTCTTTCAGCAACGACAGGTAGTAGCGATTGAGACGCTCCAGATGCTGTTCCATTTCGGCCACGGCCGCATCGCTCTCGCCGGCCTCGAAGTGTTTCATGAATCGGCGGCGTGACGGCAACACCCAGGGATTCCGAGTTTGTCCGATCGCCCGGATGAAGTGCTGCATCACATCAATCAGCGCTTCCATCACGATCACCATCACGGGATTTTTCGTGGCGCGCGCTACGATCCGGTGAAAATCGAGATGAATTGCCGCTTGATCGAAAAAGTCGACCTTATCGCGCTCCGCGCGTTCGGCCGCAGCCACATTGGCCTTGAGCGCCTCGATATCGTCCGCGGTGGCGCGGTCGCACGCCGTCCGCACCGCGATCGCTTCAATCATTACCCGCGCTTCGGTCAGATGTTCGGGACGGATCGCGCCCAGGTGAAACATGTCGCGCAGGCCCGTGATGATCGCGTCGCCGGTACTCTCGCGCACGAAAGCGCCGCCGGTCGCGCCCTTCTGCAGCCGCAGCAATCCCGCGTTCTCCAGCGCGCGCAGCGCTTCGCGGAGCGTGTTGCGCGATACTCCGAACTGGCCGGCGAGCGTGCGCTCGGGCGGCAGCCGATCGCCGGCTCTCAGCCGGCGAGCCGATAGTTCCTTGCGAATCTGATCGGCGATCTCCTCGAACGCGCGCGGGGCGCGGATGCGCCGGAACTCCACCCGGCGCGGCGCGACCACTCGCGCCGACTCCCCCGGCTTGACAGCGGCGTTTCGAATATGTTCCATTGGTTCAACCATTAACCGATAGTCAGGAAATGTCAAGCGCGGACGGGAGCGAACGGAATACATGGATCTGAAACTCAGCGGGAAAACCGCGCTGATCCTCGGCGGCAGCAAAGGCATCGGCAAGGGCATCGCGCTAGCGCTGGCGGCCGAAGGCGTCGCCGTGGCACTCGTTGCGCGCGCTCAGGAATCGCTCGATCGCGCTACGGCCGAGATTGCGGCGCGCGGCGGCCGCGTGATCGGAGTGGCGGCTGATCTCGGCGACTGGCCGACCGTCGCGAACGCGGTGGCTTCGGCGCGCAAACAACTCGGGCCGATCGACATCTTGCTGAACAATTCGGGCGGTCCGCCGCCCTCGGGCGTGGTCGGCGTCAGTCCCGAACTATGGGAGACGCAATTCCGGACGATGGTGCTCACTCTGTTCCGCGTCACGGAACTGGTGCTGCCGGAGATGCGCGCGCGAAAATGGGGCCGCATCCTCAATATCACTTCACACGTCGTGGTCGAGCCGATTCCGACGATCGGGGTCTCGAGCACGCTCCGCAGCGCAATTCATGGATGGGCCAAGACTCTGGCCACTGAGGTGGCCCGCGACGGGATTACCGTCAACACGCTGTTGCCGGGCGTGATCGCCACCGATCGCTCTGTTCAGCTCAGCCGCCTGGGCGCGGAGCGCCAGGGGATCTCGCCGGAGGAAGCGCTCAAGCGCACGGCACAATCGATTCCGGTGGGGCGTCTGGGCACGACGGAGGAATTCGGCGCGGTCGCCGCGTTTCTCGCCAGCCCGCTCGCTGGATACATCACCGGTTCCCTCATCAGAATCGACGGTGGAATGATCCGCGCCGTCTGAACCGACGGACGTTCAATCAGCGGTGAAAATACATAGCCGGAGGAATGAGCATTGATCTCTTTTGAACTGACTGAGGAGCAGAAGCTCGCCCGGACGATGGTGCAGGAGCTGGCGAGCTCCTCGCTTCGACCGGCTGCGCGTGGCGCCGATGAGCAGGAGGCGATTCCTTCCTCTATTTTCGATGAGATTTGGTCAACCGGAATCATCCAATCTCAGGCTGGCGCTGACACCGACGGAGCGGGCCCGTCAGCCACGCTGAACGCATTGCTGTTCGAGGAACTTGCGGTGGCGGACGCCGCATTCGCGATCGCGGCTGCAGCGCCGATCGGATTTGTCAGCGCGATCGCAAGCCAGGGTTCACCCGCACAAAGGAAGAATTTGCTTCCTCGGTTTGCCGGCGACAGCTATCGATGCGCGGCGGTAGCGATCATGGAGCCCGACTTTGCCTTCGACGTTTCCGCGATCCGCACTGCCGCCGCCAGAACTCAAGACGGTTATCGCCTGACCGGGTTGAAAGGACTGGTTCCGCTCGCGGGCCGCTGCGAGCACTTCCTGGTCGTCGCTCGATGTGACGGAGGCCTCGACGCCTTCATCGTCGATCGCAACGCCAGGGGCGTCACGGTCGGCGAGAGGAGGGCGAATATCGGGCTGCGCGCTTTGGAGACGGCGACCGTAACTTTCAAAGACGTTGCGCTGAGCGCCAGCGCCCGCCTCGGCGAATCGGCGGGATGCGACGTTCAGCGAATCATCGACTCCGCGCGCGTGGCGCTGGCGGCGATCATGACCGGGACCAGCCGCGCCGTGATGGAATTCGTGATTCCGTACCTCAAGCAGCGGGTCGTGCACGGTGCGCCGCTAGCCCAGAAGCAGGTCATAGCGTTTCGCCTCGCCGACATGCGGATTGAAACCGACGCGATGCGCTGGATGACCTGGAAGGCGGCTTCGATCCTCGAGCAGCGCGGCGATGCCACCAGGCAAACCCAGCTTGCGTACACCTACGCCGGGGAACAGGCAATGTGGATCGCCGATGAGGGCGTGCAGATGCTCGGCGGTCACGGCTACCTCCGCGATAACCCGGTCGAGATGTGGTACCGGGACGCGCGCACCGTGTCAGTGCTGGAAGGCGCCGTCGGCGTTTAGTGTCAGTGCGTCGGAATCTACGATGCCCGCGGGAAAGTAAGCTGGAGAATACCCAATGATAGACTTTGAGCTCACCGCAGCAGACCAGGAAGTTCTCAACCTAGCTCACGAGCAGGCAGCGATCGGACGGCACTACGCCAGCTACTATGACAAGCACGAGGATGAGCTTCCGCCCGCCGAGTTTCCCGAGGCGGCCGGGACTCCAAGCGCAATCAGCGTCGCCGAGCAGGTCGCGGGCGAAAGCAGCGGTCCGCGCATCCTTCATTCGCTCGTGATGCTGGAGACTTTCTGGGGTGGCCTCGCCATCCATCGCAGCAAGTGGGGACTGGGCAACACCGTGCTCGAGTCGCTCGCCACTGCGGAGCAAATCGAAAAATGGCAGAACCATACAATAGCTATTGCGATTACTGAACCCGGCGCCGGCTCAGATCCGGCGAATATTCAGACGACCGCGACCTTCGATCGCGAGAGCGATGAATGGGTAATCAACGGCGAGAAGATCTTCATCTCTCAAGCCGAATCGGCTGACGCCGCGATGGTGCTGTCGCGATTTGTCGGGGCCGACGGAAGCCGCGGAATGACGACGTTCCTGGTCGAAAAGGGAACACCTGGATTCACCGTGGGGCCGCAACTCAGGAAACTCGGCATCCGCTCTCACGACACTTGCAATCTGCTCTTTGAGAATTGCCGGATCCCTGAATTCAATCACATCAAGGGCGATTTCAAATCCACGATGACCGTCTTCAACGACTCGCGCCCGATGATCGGGGCGATGGCGCTAGGCGTGGCTCGCGCCGCGCTGGACTTCACGCGCGAGAAGCTCAGCGAACAGAACATCGAGCTTGACTACCGCGGCGGCGTGCGCAGCCGCTCGGCGCTGGTCGATCGCTTTCTGCGGCTGGAAGCGACCTACGAGGCGGCGTTGCTGACCGTGCTTCGCGCCAAGTGGCTGGAGCAACAGGACGTTCCGCCCAAGGTCGAGGCATCGATCGCGAAGGCGGCCGGCGGCAAAGCGGCGCGCAAGATTACCCAGGGGTGCATCGATCTGCTCGGGCCCGAGGCGCTTGCGGAAGAACATCTTCTGGATCGTTGCTTCAGAGATGGCCGCATCTTCGACATCTACGAGGGCGCGGGCGAGATTCAGCGCCTGATCATCGCACGCTCGATCCTTGGCTACACCAATCGAGATCTGCGTTAGCGCCGCCGCCAGCGGTTAATCACTTTTCCGTCGGTCGGCGGCTGCGCGACAAGACGCCTACCTGCCCATCGGACCCTGATAGACTTCGGCGAAGCGCAGCATGGACTCCATCGGAATCGCAGAATTGGCCTCGCGGCTGGTCTTGACGCATACGACCGACGGACCCGGCGTTGCGATTGCTGACTTCAGCGCCGGTTCGAGATCTTCCAGGTGCTCGATGTAGAAGCCCTTGCATCCCAGTCCCTCGCCAACGCGATCCCATCGCACGGTTCCCATCTCGGTACCGAAGGTCCGCCCGTACAGCATTCGCTCGTTGGGCTCCTCCATCGTCCATGACCCTTCGGCGAACACGACGGTTGCGATCTTCAGCCCTTCGCGCGCCGCCGATTGCATCTCCATGAAATTGAATCCGGCCGCGCCGTCGCCGCTGACGCAAACCACCTCGCGGGCCGGGTTGCCCAGCTTTGCTCCGATTGCAGAGGGAATTCCGGTACCGAGCATCCCAAGTTCGAGGATGTTGAGGTATGAGCGCGGCCGCGTCGGCGGCAGGAACCAATTTGCCCACAGGCTGGTGTTGCCCCCGTCGGTGACGTAGATACTGTCGCGTCCCCAGACCGCGCCCACCACCTGCATCGCGGGCGCAGGATGGATTCCCGGTCCTTTCCAGGCTGCAGCCGAGGCAACTTGTTTTTCGCGCCATTTGCGGGTGGCATCCTGATATCGAGCCAAATCATCCCCGCGCTTCGGCTGGATGTGCTTCGCCTCCAGCGCGCCAATCAGGTTCTCAAGCGCGACTTTCAGATCGGAGATAATCGCGAGCGTGACCGGCCTGGTGACGCCCACGTTACGCTGATCGATGTCGATCTGAATGAGCGCCTGATGGTCGGGGTCACCCCAATATTTGTCGTAAGGGGTATCCAGATTGCCAAGCCTGGAGCCGGCGGCCAGAACTGCGTCCGACTCGCGCAGCGCCAGGTCGGCGCCGGCGCTGGAGGCATTGAGGAAGTTCGGATGGTCGGTCGGCATCGATGACCGTCCCGCCATGGTTCCGATCACCGGGCAGTTGAGGAACTCCACTATCTTGATTAGCGCCGCGTTCGCGTTGGCGCGATCCACGCCCGCGCCTGAGATGATCACGGGGCGTTGCGCGCCGGCGATGATCGCCGCCGCCTCGTCAAGCTGCGCCTGAGAAGCCTGCGGCCCCTTCGCACGATACTTCTCGGGCGGCAATACCCTGACCTTCGCGTCATCGCCCGTCGCGTACATCAAGGGCGCCGGGACTTCGATATGGACCGGCCCCGGCCTTCCGTTCCACATCTCGCGAAACGCGATCCGCAACACTTCCGGTATTCGCTCCCACATCAGGATCGGCCCGCTCCACTTTGTGACCGGCCGGAAGACATCGAGCTGGTCCTGGCCCTGAAAGGTCGAGGGTGGCGACGGGTACACAATCCCGAGCCGGTGCTGCGCGGTGATGACGACCACCGCCACGCCCTCGTGCCGCGCGGTAATCACGCCGGGAAGCAGGTTTGCCGAACCGGGACCGGGATTGCCGAGCACCGCAGCGACTTGTCCGGTCGTCTTGTACAGACCCTCCGCCATATGGACGCCTGCCGCCTCGTGTCTGACGGGAACGAACCTCATTTCGTACTGCTTGAGTTTGGCGAGCAGAGGGTCAACCTCGGGGCAGGGTAGTCCAAACACGAACTTCACACCCTCGCCAGCGAGGCATCTCACAATCAGCTCTCCTCCGGTGACTTCGCTCATGGGAACCTCCGTGCAGGTCCTCGCTCATGCGTCCGGCCGGGCTTCGAAACCGGATGGCGCCAACCCCTGCGATCAAGCGCACCTTACGCGCACCAAAACCCTGGGAGCAAGCTGAGCTTGGGGCGACGCCGTGCCGCCAGGTAACGCGTGGCTTCCTCGCTCAGCATCGCGAGTGCCACGTCGTTGACGGTCCGGCCAAAGGTCGCCCGGATTCGCACAACGTCCTTGACCCGGCAGCCCCGCCACGCCCTTGAGAGGCAGTTCAGCCGACGCGGCGCAGCGCATCCTGCCGGCTCTTTCCCACCCAACCGCGAAAGATTGACCGTGATCGGCGACCGGACTAGCTTAGCCCGCGTCGAAAATGCAATCAGCGCGTGACTCGATCAACTTTCTCCGCAGGCGTGGCGGAATTTACCTGAACCAGGCGCGCCGATCGATTTGGATTCAGGCTCGCGACCCCGAGGACTTCGAAGCCGCGCGCCCGATTCTCCGATGGTTTCGCGAAGCGGTTCTAGCTGACCGGTTCCTGCTCACCTCCGGCCGCCAGCAGACCTGCACCTGGCTCGAGGGGCAAAGTTGGCGGTGAAATGCGGGAACGGCATCCCCAATTTCGTGAAACGCCCCACCCCCTGGTTCACATAGACAAACTTCAGGATACCTTCGCAAAGAAACACCCCGCCGGCCATTATTCTCAGGACCAGCGTGGACTTCGGGCCCGTAACGGGCGGGTTCATCAGCCAGATCAAAACATCGTTAATTGGGTTCGTCTTAGCCTTCATTGGATTCTCCTCCATTGGGTTGTCCTTCATTCACGCATGATGACCAGACGACGACCCGAAATATTCCCGTTGATCCTGAAGATCGCGATTTTAGATGAAAAAGTGATTCGTTCCACTTCGTTCGAGGACTTTACGGTTGGTGCGATGCCTGTCTCGAAACTCCGTCCATCCGGCTACTCACCGAGAATTGCACGGGAGGGCCGACCAGGCCGCTTCTCTCGCAGGCGGCTGGTCCGACAACCGTCGGCGCGCTTTCAATCCGGAACCTCAAACGAACAGCCAGTTCACCAATTCACACGCGGACCAAGTCTTGAGGAATCACAACTTTTCGCTCTCTGAGTACTTGTCAATCGATTCAGACACGAGGCCGAATTCCCTGGAAGCCATCCGGGTACGTCTTTTTCAAGAAAAAACATGAAGCAACAATCTCCTAATCGAACGGCCCCTTGCCCCATTTGAAATCGATTGTTTAGATGTTGACAATTGATGCTGACTATCGTTCCGGGAGCATGACCCTCAGCGAGCTTCGCTATATTGTCGCCCTTGCCGATCACGGCCACTTCGGCCGCGCCGCCGACGCCTGCCACGTTAGTCAGCCGACCTTGAGCACGCAGCTCAGGAAGCTGGAGGAATTCCTGGGCGTGATCCTCTTCGAGCGGACCAACAAGGCACTGCACGTCACCCCGGTCGGCGAACAGATAGTCGCCAAAGCGCGGCGGATGCTGGCGGAGGCCGAGTCAATCGTCGAGTTGGCGCAGCAGAAGACGGGACCGCTAACCGGGCCGCTCAATCTCGGTGTTATCCCGACCCTCAGCCCCTACTTACTGCCCTGGCTGTGGCCCGCGCTCAAGAAGGCCTGGCCCGACCTCCGGCTCATCGTTCATGAGGACCTGACCAACCATCTTCTGGAACGGCTCAAGGCGCACAGGATCGACGCCGCGCTCCTCGCCCTGCCGATCGAGGACGAGGAGTTAGAGGCCCTGGCGCTCTTCGATGAACCCTTTTTCCTGGCCTGTCCGCCGGGCCATCCGCTCGCCAGGTTGAAGCGGGTCAGGCAGGCCGATCTACGCAAGGAGCATCTGCTCCTGCTCACGGACGGTCATTGCCTGCGCGACCAGGCGCTCGCGGTCTGCGGTTTTGCGGCAGCGCCGCCAGAGGAGGAGGGCACTGACTTCCGGGCGAGCAGCCTGGAGACGATCCGCCAGATGGTGGCGGCCGGCATGGGCTGTACGCTGCTGCCCGCCATGGCGCTCGGCCGCGGCCAGGACCGACACCTGGCGGTGCGCCCCTTGGCAGACAAGGCCTCCCGGCGCATCGGCCTGGTCTGGCGGAAAACCTATCCCAAAGCCGCCGACCTGGAACTGCTGGCCGGCGCTATCCGCCGCAATCTTCCGTCTGCCGTACATGCGGTATGACGCTGAGCGATAGATAATATCAATCGATACTATCTAAACAATCAATTTTACAAATCATTCTCCCTCTGCCAGCATTGCAGCTGTCGGTTTTGGATTCGGCAGCATCACGAAATGCCCCTGCGTCATAACGATCCACGGGAACTTGATACTCGCCGGTGGTGTTGGACCTATTGAGATCATCGACCCGTTCGTCGCAATGCGAGCGCGGCGCCCGGGCCCTTAACATAGGAAGTCAAACGCGATGAAATTCGTCAACGGATACTTGGGATTTGTTCTCTTTCTTGCCGCGGTGACCTTTGGAACTGCCATCGCCGCGGCAAAACCGAAGGTCGTCGCGCCGTTTCACGAAGTGAACCTGCGCGCCGACACCACCGCCGCGGCGAATCAGGATCCATTGCTGATTAACGCCTGGGGGATGGCGTCACTCGGCCGCGGCGACGAGTTCTGGATAAACGACGAAGGCTCCGGCCTTTCCGAGCTGGTCGACGGCCAGGGCAACCTCTTCGCCTCATTGCCGTCGGTCACCATACCCGTGCCTGGCGGCGCGCCAGGCCCGTCCAAGCCGACCGGCATGGTCGCAAATACGATGCAGGACTTCATGCTGGCGACGGGCGGCCCGGCGCTGTTCATCTTCGACACTCTCGACGGCACGATCGCTGCCTGGAACAGCGCCTACAACTCCACCGCGGTAATCATGGTCGATAACTCGGGAGCGGCCGCGTACACCGGGCTCGCGATGGCCACCCAGGGCGGCACTCCCTTTCTCTACGCCGCTAACTCGCACGGTTCTATCGATGTTTTCGACGACACCTTTACGCCCGTGCAGACCGCGGGCGGCTTTGTCGATGCCGACCTTCCCGCCGGGCTTACGCCCTACGGAGTCGCGAACATCGACGGCAATATCTTCGTGACCTATTCGCAGCGCTCGGTCGCGACCGGAGCGGTTGATGAATTCGATCCCGACGGCAATTTGATCAGGCGGTTTGCCACCGGCGGCACGCTCAACGCGCCGTGGGGGGTCGTGATGGCGCCGAAGAACTTCGGATCGGTCAGCGACGATCTGCTGGTCGGCAATTTCGGCGACGGAACGATCGATGCGTTCGCACCCAAGACCGGCAAGTTCCTCGGACAGGTCGCCGACTCCAACCACCAGCCGCTTCAGATTTCGGGGCTCTGGACCCTGATGGTCGGCGCCGGAGTCGACGGCGTCACGCATGAGAACGCGATCTATTTCACGGCCGGGCCCAACAGCCAAAAGGACGGGCTGTTCGGCTTCATCCTGCCCGGCCCCGCGCCCACACCAACTCCCACTCCACGGCCAAAGAAACCCAAGGCGAAACCGACGCCCACACCCTACAGCTTCGGCTACTGAACCGGGGGGCGATTCGAGCGCTGTCGACAGCCCCAATCGGCCGCTGAGGTCGAACGAGGGGCATCGGGAAAGGCCGGGCCGCAAGGCTCGGCCTTTCGCTTTCTCAGGCTCATGCCCATTGGTTGCAGCACTCTCGGAGCCCACACGTCTGTTAACGAGCCGTAGTCGGAATTTTGAGCAGCCACAGGATTTTTCAACAGCCTGCTAGGAAGGCTGAGGCGAATTACTGGTGGAGCAGGGATTTGCCGTCCACCATCGCCAAGCGTGAAATTGTCCGCTTTCAGATGCTGGAAGACAGCTTAGTTGTCTCTCGGGCGGCACGCGGCTGAAGCGAGCAACAACGTCCGCGCCAGTATCGACGGTGGAAACGGACTCGCAACTCGCGGACAACCTGGGAGCGGGGCCAAGATCGCTCGGACGCTCGCCGCTGAGAGAGCGGACACTCCCGTCAAGCCGTTAGCGCGGCGTGAGCAGCACCACGGGGATGTCGCGCTTGGTTCCGGCCTGGTACGTGTCGTACGCGGGCCACTGCGCGGTCATGATCGGCCACAGGCGCTTCTTTTCTTCGGCCGTCGCAGGCCGCGCCCGGACCGGAATCACTTTGTCCCACACCTGGATCTTCACATCGGGGTGGGCGAGCAGGTTTTTGTACCACCCAGGATGGTCGGGTGCGCCACCCTTCGAAGCGACGACCAGATAGTTGTCGCCGTCGCGCCCGTAGATCAGCGGGAACTTTTTCGTCTCGCCGGATTTCCGCCCGATCGTGTGCAGCACCAGACAACTGGTGTTGTTCCAATCGTGGCCAATCTTACCGCCGGTCGCCTCGTACCGGCGGACGTGCTCGTCTCCGAACAAGCTGTAGTCAGGCATGGGCATAGACTGCCACGTTGGCGGCCTTCTGGCCACCCCGTCGCTATTGCGGCCTCAGAATGCCGCCACGGGCGGCCCACGTCTGCGGAAACTGTCTACACAGGAAACGTCGTGCCGAACATCGGAAACCCGCTTTGCGATTCTTCCTTGGTTGCCTCGTCTTGCAGGACGTCCCAATGCTCGGCGAGTACACCGTCGGCGATGCGGAGGATGTCGGCCGCGATCCAGTTGCGCGGCCGTCCATGGCCCGAAAAGCGGCCGTGGACGATCACATATTCCTTGTCAGCGAGGATCACGCCGGGTTCGTATCGCAACGCTGCCGGTGCGCTCTTGATCAGATTGAAGAGACCGTCACGGCCCGGCGCGATGTGGGCGCTGTGCTGGATATAGTAGGGCGACCAAAATCGCTCCGCGGCTTTATAGTCGCGCTTGTTGAAAAGCGTATCGAAAGCTTCGAGGACGAGAGCCTTGTTCGTTTCTTCAGTTGTCTTCGTCATTTTATATGCTCCTGGTTCGAGTCTCTGCTCTGGGCCTGTCGTGAGGCGGTCCTGCCCATCATCTGGGCGGATTGCCTGCCATCGTGTCATTGAACTGCGTCACCAAGGCATGCTCCGAAGGTCCGGGATTATTGCGCAGCGCCTTAGCGCTCTCGACCAGCACTTCTTCATCGTCTCTGCCCAGTGCCTTCATCGTCTCTTCGATGAATTGCTTTAGAGGCATGGCACGCGGCGCGTTGTTGCTGTTCATCAGGTCGGTCCGCACCCAGGGTGGCGCGGTCTCCTGCACCTGAACCGACGAGGCTGGAGCGGCGCCGAGCATCACGAAAGCAACCGTGGCGGGGCGCTCGCCTTTGTTGCGCCAGCCCTGGCGCGTAGCCTGCTCGACGATCGGCTCTGCCATCCGGCAGCCGACGACCGTCTTGAATTTGTAAGGCTCGCGGCGTTGATCGCTCAGCACCACGGATTTTCCGCTCCGATGTCCCGTTACGACGCAGCGATGGCCCCTGCCAGCGAGCATATTGTCAGTCTCCCGAAACTTGAATCCGCCATCCTGATGACTTCTGAGATCTACGGTCTGGGCACATACGCGAACTCAAACTTCAGGCCGTCAGGATCAGCGAAATAGACCGCGAAGTATCCCGGCAAGTACGGATGTTCGGCGGGCGTGTCGAGTACAGTCGCTCTGATTTCCTTTAGGAGCTCGTACATTTTCTCAACGTCCGATCGGCTCTCGGCACTGAATGCCATATGGTTAAATCCAGGCGCATTTCGATCGTGCAGCCTGTGCGCAAACTCGCCCTTCGACGGACGGATCGCTATTGAGCAACTCGGGCCGACCCAGCCATTGAGCCGTGTCCCCATTGCTTGCTGAGTCGATTCCGGAACTTCGACGCGTTTGAAGCCGATGAATTCAAAGACTCTGTCGTAAAACGCTGTCGAGCGCTCCAGGTCGCTAACCGTCAGCGAAATATGACTGATACTTCCGCGAGCCATCACGTGCCTCCTGAGTTATTCTGTTGCTACTCATTTCGTGAACCGAAGCCCGAAAAACCCCTATCGCGCCGTTTTGCCACCATCGACGGCGAAAGACGCGCCCGTGATGAAGGGCGCCTTGTCGGATGCGAGAAACACGATTGTCTGTGCGATTTCTTCTGGCGTCCCTACGCGTTTGAGCGGCACCCCCGCGACCAGGCCGGCCTTCCTTTCGTCGGTTCCGATAAATCGGTTCAGCATCCCGGTTTCGATTGGGCCCGGCGCGACTACGTTGACGCGTATACCGAACGGGGCCGCCTCGAGGGCTGCCGACTTCGTCAGCCCCTCGACCGCGTGCTTGCTGGCCACGTAAACTGAGGCGCCGGCGGTGCCAATCCGGCCATAGGTGGACGACACATTGACGATGCTGCCGTGACCCTGGGCCAGCATCACGCGCAACTCGTGCTTCATGCTCAGCAGCGTGCCGAGGACGTTGGTGTCGAAAGTCGCCGCGTAGCTCTCAGCGGATTGCTCGGTTACGGGACCTGGCTTGCCTTCGGTGCCGGCGTTATTGACGGCTATATCCAGACGACCAAAGCGCGCGACCGTCTTATCGACCAGGGCACGCACATCGTCCTCGTGGCGAACATCGGCACGCCAATACTCCGCCTCAACGCCGATCTCGCGGAGTTCAGCGACCAATTTGTGGCCGGCTTCGTCACGTCGGCCGGAGACAACGACGCGTGCGCCTTCTTGCGCGAACGCAATCGCAGTGGCGCGTCCGATGCCTGTCAGTGCTCCGGTTATCAAAACAACGGGAGTGTTCATGAGATTCTCCTTCAATTGGTTTGTTTGTTGGCGGTTTCCTGTTCCCCGGCGATCCACTCTCGTCTGTCGGCCTAGCAAGGAGGAGTTAAATGCCCTCTGACTCGCAGAGGCTTAGGAACCGGGCCACGTCCATGTCGACCAGCGTCACCTCCTCCAGCTCCAGTACAGAATCGGGCAACTCGCAGGATTTAGTCAGCCAGCATTCCTCCATCCACTGGGATGGACGCACCGGTCATGTATGAGGCGTTTGGGGAGGCTACAAAGACGATCACATGAGCGATCTCCTCCGGCGTTGCGAGACGTTTGACTGGGACGGTCGAGACGAGTGCAGCCTTATTTTCCTCTGTGTTGGTGAAGCGTGTGAGCATACCCGTATCAGTAGTGCCCGGAGCCACTACGTTTACGCGAACGCCGGTCCCCGCGACTTCCAGTGCGGCTGACTTGGTCATTCCTTCCACCGCATGTTTACTCGCCACGTAAACAGATGCTCCTGGAGCGCCGATGCTTCCATAGGCCGATGAAACATTGACGATGCTCCCGCTGCCCTTTGGCAGCATCACGCGCAGCTCATGCTTCATGCTCAACAACACGCCCAGCACATTGGTGTCGAACGTGGCCGCGTAGCTCTCGGCGGTCTGTTCAGTCACCGGACCGGTCTTGCCTTCGGTACCGGCGTTATTGACGGCCACATCCAGGCGGCCAAAGCGCGTGACGGTCTTATTGACCAGATCGCGCACGTCGTCCTCGTGGCGCACGTCGGTACGCCAATACTCCGCCTCAACGCCGATCTCGCGGAGTTCAGCGACTAATTTGTGGCCGGCTTCGTCGCGTCGGCCGGAGATGACGATGCGCGCGCCTTCGCGCGCGAAGGCAATCGCGGCGGCTCGGCCGATGCCCGTGAGGGCGCCAGTGATCAAAACAACGGGGGTATTCATAGTGAACTCCTTGGAGAGCAATTTGCGGGTCAGTTGAGGCTGACCGGTTAAATGCGGACGTACCTACTATTCCTGTCAAGCGATTTCTCCGACTCAACTCAGGCCGCTATGTCCGGAGTGGAGTCCGTCGCCTCGATGGAGCGCTCGGTTTCGAACAGCTCGTCAATCTTGAGCGGAGCGGCCCAGCGATGGTTGCCAAGCGTGCGCCGGACCTCGGTTTCGTGCTCCGTTTGGCAGTCGACGCAATTGGTCGCGAAGGGCAGCGCTCCCAACCGCTCCAAGGAGATTTCCTCTCCGCACTCCTCACAGATGCCGTAAAGCCCCTGTTGCAGCCGCTCGAACGCCGCGTCGATCGCTTTGAGCCGGATCTGATGACGCGCCCCGAGACTGGCGCACATCCCCTGCTCTGCGATGGAACTCGCAAGATCCACTTCATCCCCGGCCATGCTCCCTGCGTCCGGCTCATCTCGGCGGTCCTGCTCTGTCCAAGCCAACTCCCGGTCACGCCATCGAGTCAGGATGCCGCGCAAAGCCCGGACCAGCCGACGCTTGGTCATTTCACGTTGATGTTCCATTTGAGCAACTCTGCCTCCTCAATCCGCTTTACTTGCCGAGCAAGGACGCGAGCTCGTCCTGCTTCGCGCTCAGATCGCTCATCAACTTGTCGAAGCCCTGCTCGTTGATTACGCGATTGAACTGGTTGCGATAGTTGGCGGCGATGCTGACCGAGGCGATCGTGAGGTCATAGATCTTCCAGCCGTTGCCCTCACGCTCGAGCCGGAAGGTGAACCAGATCGGATGGTCCGAGTTCTCTCCCCTCACCTCGCTCTCTACGCTCACTCGATCCGGCCCGTCGGACTTTTGGTCGAAAAATTCGACATCCTCGCCGGAATATTCCTGGATCCGGTCGAGAAACGCGTCTTCGATAAAGACGCTGAACAGCTTGGAGAACTCCTGGCGCTGGTCAGGCAACAGCTCTCTCCAGTGGTAGCCCAGCGCCGAACGCGACATATCAGTGAAATCGAAATTCGCCTCCATCATGTCCCTTAGCTGGCGCCGCTTGTCGGTCAGCGAGAGTTGCTTGCTGCGGAGAACCTGGAGCGCCTGATCGACCATTCCTTTGGTCTGCACCAGCGCATCGCCGGGGTTGTCGGCCAGCGCCGGAAGCGCCAGGAGAATTATCAGCGCGGCAGCGCACGCGCCCGCCGCGAGCACGCCATGCACCACTCGTCGCCTCAGCATCCAGTTCATCATCCTTTCTCCTGGCTTGGCGATCCGGTCGACGGTCTGCAACCTACGCGTGAAAAATGACTGCACAAAACCCGGTTAGTAGTGGCGCGTTTACTAAGCATTCGGGTTCATCATGTGTTCGACATTCGCGTTCAGAATGGCTGATGCCAGTTCAACTCACTCAGATAGGCTAGATATTTGGCGTCCTTCGGCGAGCCGTCCCCGCAGCGTCATACAGGTGCTGGAGGCACGCGCGACAAGCCGCTGGCGCTCGTCAAGGATGTCGCATTCGACGACGCCAACGACTTTGCCTGCACGAACCATTCTCGCTTGAGCGCGAAGCTTGGCGTTCCACACCGGCCGTAGAAAATTGATTTTCAATTCGATGGTGGTGAACGTCTCACCTTCTGCGAGGGTGCTGCGGTAGGCAAGGCCCATCGCGGCATCTGCCAGATCGCAGAGCACTCCGCCATGAAGTGTCCCCATCGGATTCGCGTATCGCCCGCTGGCTTCGAAATCGACCGTGGCTCGACCTGTCCCGCAACTTGTGATCATCAGACCCAGAAGCTTGCCGATTGGAGCGGGAAATTCTTCTGGCGCCACATCTGGGCACTGTTCGATAACGTTCACCGCTTTCATGAGCTGAATCTCCAGTTCCGTGGCGTCCGGGTTGATTCGCAAATCGCGACGGGTTTGGCCCTTCGCAAATTGATCCTGGTCGCTATCTTCAATGATGTTGCTCATTTCACTGCCGTCGGTGCTTGCATATACAAGAGTTGGGCCAAAAACATTTAGGTCTGAAGCTTGCGACGGCTTGCCGTAAGCCATGCGAGTCAGTCCTCATCGTCGCGATCCCTTGGACGCATAGTCCAATCCGCGACGACTATTGCCGCGATGCAGAATATTGCGAGCAACAACAACCGGCTGATTTCGTCGTTCATAAGAGCCATCCTCGTTCGTCGACGGTGTTCAACGCTCAAATGCCTGTTCCGGGGTCAGCCGGATGATCCGGCTACGTCCAGAAGAATCTTTCCGCCGCGTAGCGCATGCGCGACGGCTTCCTTGATGGAAGGGAGGGCGTAGGTTGCCGCCACTGGAATGTGCACCCGGCCGGACGCGATCATCTCGGCCGCTTGCGCTATGGGTGGCGCAATTTTGGCCGCAGACTCCGGATGGCCCAGCCAAAAGCCCCGCATGGTGATGGGCTTGAAGATAACGTCGAGCGGGCTGATCGACATCGGAGCACCGCTCATGGCCGCAAAGCTGACGAGCGTGCCGTGTGGCGAGAGAGTCGATGCTAGCACGCCCGTGGCCGGGCCGCTGACACCGTCAAGCGCCAGGCGGAGCTCGGCCTGACCGACAGCCGCTTTGATCTTTTCCGAGACGTCGGGAGAATCGACGACGACAACGTCTCCGCCAATGGCCTGAAGCTCGGGCACGAGCTCTGGCCGCCGGACGATGTTGACGGTCTTCAAGCCGCGCGTTTTCGCGAACGCGATCACCCACCGCCCGACAGCCGAATTGGCGGAGTTCTGCACCACCCACTCGCCCCGCTTCAGGTTAACGTACTCGCTGAGCAGCAGCGCCGCGGTCGGGGGATTGATGGCCAGCATCGATAGCTGCTGCGGATCCGCGCCGTGAGGCAGAGCGAAAAGTCCGTCTGCGGAAACGACCATTTGCTCCCTCCAGGTGAAGCTGGAAAGCGGCGCAAGGACGCGGTCGCCGACCTTGACGTTCTCCACCTCCACTCCTTTAGCGAGAACGCGGCCGACACCTTCACCGCCGATCACCGTTGGAAGCGCGGGGCGGATTCCATAGATGCCCTGTGCCAGCAGGAGGTCGCTCGGGTTGATCGGAGAAAACTCGACCCCGATAAGGACCTGATTTGGGCCGGGAGCGTCGGGCGCGGGAATGTCGACATACTTAAGGCCCTCGACCGGGTTGCCATAAGCCGTGAGCTGAACAGCGCGCATATTGATATCTCCTTTGTTAGGGGTGGCTGATCATGACCTTCAGTGAGTTTACATTTCTTGTTGCGATGTTCGACATGCTTGGATGCTCGCAAGGGTTTCAATGCCCAGCTCCTGCCGCTTTGCCTATCTCGAAACGCCGAGCGAGGAACGCCAGCGGCAGGCCCGCCAGCACCACAATCGCGAGCAGGTGAAAACAATCCATGAACGCGAGCATCGTCGCCTGCTGGGTCATCATGCTGCCGACCAGTCCGTAGGCCTGATGGATCGCGTCGGGAGTGGTCGCTCCGCGGGTTACCAGGAAATGGCTTGAGGTTCTCACGAACTGTTGCACGCTTGTGTCGGCGGAGGTGAGATTGCTCACCAGCACGCTCTGGTGATATTGCGTACGCCGCTCAAGCATCGTGGTGACGAACGCGATACCGAAGCTGGCGCCCCAGTTGCGGCAGAGGTTGGTCAGGCTCGACCCCTTGTTGTTCTTGTTCCTGGGCAGGTACGAGTAGGCGAGCTGGCTCACCGGAACAAACATAAAGGCGTAGCCGAAGCCCTGAAAGCATCTGGCCAGCGCGAAGTGGAAATAGTCAGTCTCAGTCGTCATCCCGCTGTAGTAAAAAAAGGAGAGCGCGGCGATAGTGAAGCTGAAGCCGAGCAGGCGTTTTGCGCCGATTCGAGGAACGATCCGCGCGACGAACGGAGATAGCAGCGTGACAACCGCGGCGCCGGGCCCCAGCGCCAGGCCCGCGTCCGTGGCCGTGTATCCGAACAGCGTCTGCAGCATCTCGGGAATCAGCACCGTGCTGCCGAACAGTCCGAACGCGAAAAGGAAATAGTACAGGTTGGAGATCGCGAAGTTGCGCTCGCGCAGCAGGGTCAGCTCGACCACCGGATCGTCATGGCGCCACTCCCACCAAATCGCGATCGCGATCGCGACGATAGCAATCGCCAGGAAGGTGGCTATGAAATGGCTTTCCAGCCAGTCGTTGCGCTCGCCGCGATCGAGCACGACTTCGAGGCAGGCGAATCCGATCGCGATCAGGGCGATGCCGAAATAGTCAATTCCAAGATGGCCGCTGCGCCGCGCCTGCTGGCGTTCCTCGGTAAACTCGACTGGGTCGTGCACCAGCCGGCTCGAAAGTAGCAGCGACAGGATGCCGACCGGAACGTTGATGAAGAAAACCCATCGCCACGAGAAGTTGTCGGTGATCCATCCACCGAGCGGCGGCCCGATCGCCGGCGCCGTGACTATCGCCATGCTGTAGAGCGCGAAAGCTCCGCCGAGTTTTTCCTTGGGGAAGGTATCGACCAGGATTGCCTGCTCGACCGGCGCAAGGCCGCCGCCGCCGATTCCCTGCAACACGCGGAAAACGATCAGCATCGCCAGACTCGGTGCGAGGCCGCAGAGAAACGAAGTCGCGGTGAATAGCGCGACGCACATCATGTAGTACCGCTTGCGCCCGAAGGCGCGGCTGAGCCACGCGCTCATCGGCAGAATGATCGCGTTGGCGACCAGATAGCTCGTCAGCACCCACGTGCTCTCGTCGTAGCTGGTGCCGAGACCGCCCGCGATGTGCGGCAGGGAGACGTTCGAGATACTGGTGTCGAGCAACTCCATGAACGTCGCCATTGTCACCGTAAGCGCGATCGCCCACTGATTGTGCGCCGGCCATTCGGCGGGCGCCTGGGCCGGCGCGGCCCCGGCTCGCGCCCGTGTCCGCACTGCGCCTAACGCAGCCATACCGTGGGCTCCACCGACATTCCCGGATGCAGCCGATGCTCGGGATCCTGGCCCGGATCGAACTCGATTCGCACCGGCAGGCGCTGCACCACCTTTACGTAGTTGCCGGTCGCGTTCTCGGCCGGCAGGAGGCTGAAGCGATCGCCGCTCGCTCCCGGCAGGTTCCTGACGTAGCCCGTGTAGTTGCGGCCGAAGGTGTCGACGTGGATGCCAACTCTCTCGCCGCGGTGCATCCGCGCGAGTTGCGTCTCCTTGAAATCCGCGGTCACCCAGATTTCATCGGTCTCCGTCACGAACATCAGCGTCTGTCCGGGTTCGATTCGAGAGCCAAGCTCGACGGTGCGTCGGCCAACGATGCCGTTGGCCGGGGCGTTGATTTTCGTGTAGCTGAGGTTGAGTAGCGCCTGGTCGAGAGCGGCCCTTGCCGCATCCGCATCCGCCTCGCGGGCCGCGATAGTCTTGAGCGCGGAGCCGGCGGCCTCGCGCGCGGAATCGACTTTCGCCGCATCGACGCGCGCAGTGGCCGTGTACTGATCGTACTCGTTCTGCGCCACCACCTGCTGGTCGAGCAGGACGGCGAACCGATGCGCATCTCTCTGCGCCCTGAAATTATCCGCGTCGTCTTCGCGAACGTTCGCCTGAGAGGCGGCGTAGTCCTGCTTCGCCGAAGCGACCTGGGCCACTGCAAGTTCAAGTCGAGCCCTGGCCTGAGCCACTGCGACTTCGTAATCGCGCGGGTCGACCTCGACCAGCAGTTCGCCCGCTTTTACACGGTCGTCGTCCTCGGCGTGGACCTGGATGACGGTCCCATTGATGCGGCAGCTTAGGGGATCGATATGGCCGTCAATCTGCGCGTCGTCAGTGGATTCATACGATTGCAGGTAGTTCCATGCGAAGGGCGAGACCGCACCCAACGCGAGAACCAGCAGCGCTACCAATACAACTCGTCTGGATATGCGACGGAACCATGGGCTTCCACCCGAAGTGCCGAACCCTCCCTTAGTTCCGTCGGTCAATTCGATACGGCGCTGGAGACCTTCGTCGGAATTTTGGCGCAGGGCTTCCAACCCATCGCTCGAATCGGTGCGCTCGCGCGGATCTCCCGCATCGAGCTGAGTATCCGGTTCCGTAGTGCCCGAGCTGACTCGCAAATCGCGACTTCTTTGGCCGTTCGCGAATTGCGCTTCGCCGTTGTGTTCAATGATGTTGTTCATTTCCCTGCCTTGGATGCTTGTATATACAAGACTCGGACCAAAACAATTCGCTATTGCGACCATTCCACTGGTAGCATTCGGATTGCTCAACTGCCCGAGGCCAACAACATCGAAGCTAAGCCGCTTGCGACTCAGGTGACGCCTTGAAGCAGTCCGGTGCGAGATCCGGCAGGATCTATGGTCGCATCTGCAAATCGAAGACGAGCTGGTGTTCTCGTGGGGCGAGGCGCATCAAGCAATTTCAGGCACGCTGCTCGACACCCTGAAGAACGAACGTCAAGAGATGCGCAAGCTGATGGCCGCGCTGCGTGCGTTGTCGCCGGGTGTAGATCGCGAACCGCAAACGGCCGGAGGCCCCAGCACGTTGGCGCAGACGTTGCTTGCTTTGGCGCGGACGCTCGACTCGCACGTCGAGCGCTATGACGGTGAAGTGGTGCCGTCGATACTCCGCGCACTTTTCCGCGAACAGCGTGCCCCGCACCGCGCGGCGGAAGCGACCACCGAGACCAAAGAAAGTTCTACGCGCTTAGCTTAAGAAGGGCAGACCTCAACTCAGCGACAGTGTCTGTCCCCAAACGCCGACTGACTTCTGCTTGAGCTTGCTGCCAGGCGGGAAGGCATTTGCGAAGCAGGGCCCGACCCTTGTCCGTTACTTCGATCTGATGGCTTCGGCGATCCGCGTCCCGCTCAAGCCGGAGCCATCCCCTCGCGCACATTCGCTCAACGTTGCGGCTGAGCGTCGACTCGTCCATCTGAAGTGATTTTGTCAGTTCCGCGGGTCTGGCCTTTTTTCGGTTGGAGACCACGACGAGCACGCTGAACTGGCTCGTCTTCAATCCGGCGCTTGCCAACGCTCCGTCATAGATCGCGGTGACCATCCGATTCAGCTTGCGGACGCAACCACCGACACATACGCCTTCCACACTTTGAGTCTCCAGGCTCATAGTTCATTGTATATGCACGCTTTCGCCGCGTGTCAAATTTCGGCGACGTTGATCACATCGGACACAAGAGCGGCCGCCTGCCTTTTTAGGTCGTCAGCCACGCGCTGGGGAGATTCCGTACTTCGTCATACAAGAGGATCAGGATCTACGGGCCATCGCTGGTCCGTGGGTCATTTTGCGAACACTCTTCGGACTTCCGCGGTGCGCGCGCGAGTGAGATCCACCAAGCATGCCTGACGGAAGTCCCTGCGATGCAGCGAAGCTGGTTGGAGCACTGGTACCGGCAGACGACAGTGCGTCCGGGCTTCTCATTTGGGCCATCGTTCTGGCGTCTTCCGTTCGGAGCGCGGTCTCGGCCGCTTGGACCTTGGCACTGAGGCATGCCCCTAGATCCACGCGGCTTTTCACCACCGCCCAGCATTCATCGATCGCGCTCCGGCTTTCTCCTTCCGCGCGCCCTTGGGCAACTGATGGCCGGCGAAGGCCCTCGGCTGAGATGGGCTTATAGCTCGCGGCCAGATTTGCCAGCGCTTCGTGAAGCGATTTACCCTGCATTCCCCTGTTTGAGGAATTCGATCTCTTCTTTCGTCGATCGCCGTCCAAGGGCCTGGTTTCGGCCCGGAAACCTGCCGAAGCGCCGAATTGTCTCAAGATGCAACTCGGCGGACTTCCGGATTGCCGTACCTTCCGGGGATTCGCCGTACTCGTCCGCGAGAGCGACGGCCAGGCGCACCGAATCCATTTGATCGTTCAGATGTTCACTGTGTTCGAAGGGCAAATAGAAAAACATCCGCATGATTTGCGGCAATTCGCGATCGAATCCGGATGCAATAGCGTGGCGGCTGACCTCGCGCGCTTTCGCGTCGGTCGCAAACGCTCGCGCAGTGCCACGGAACATGTTGCGCGGAAACTGGTCCAGCAACAATACCAGTGCGAGGCAAGTTCGCGGCGTTTTCTTCCAGCCGTCAAGACGCCCACACGCTGCGTCCCTGTAGCTGCTCAGGAAAAGGGCTTTACAAAGCCTATCGAAGTCCCGGTCGGGGACAAACCATCGCGACCAAATCGGGAAACCATCTTCGGCGCCATGATCGGGCGTCAACCAGAAATTGAGGATGCGCTCCGCGTGCGAACCGGTGCGCCGGTCTTTCGTAACGTCGTTGGAGGCTACGGTTCGTTTAGACTTTGACTCTGGTTTTTTCACGTCTCGGGCGCTCTTGAACTTGCGCCGGCCCGCATCGCCCTAGGCGCTCAGTTCCTCAAGGAGCGTCCTGGCATCCCTCAAGTCCGCGGTATCGAAACCCTCAGTGAACCATCCGTAGATTTCACCCAGCAGGGACCGCGCCTCTTCGCGGCGATTTGAGTCTCGCAGCAGCCGCGCGAGGCTGTTGCTTACGCGTAACTCCCATGACTTGGCTCGTTGTTCGCGCGATATATCGAGTGCCGAGTGAAAGGACTGCTCGGCTGCAGCCGGATTCGCTATGTCGTGGCCCAATAACAGCTCACCCTTCAGGCGATGCAACTCCGCTTGATAGTACCGTTGGCCGGTCCGCTCGACGAAAAGGAATGCCTCTTCAAGCACGGCGAGCGCCTCTTCGAACCGCCCGGCGCGCCCTAGAGCCGTCGCGACAAAGGTAAGACCACGATCGGTTATGTATTCGGAGCCGGCGGTCTTAAGCTGCGACATGTGGGCTCTCATCTTTGCGATGCCACCCTCCAGGTCGCCGTCGAGCACATCGGCCCATCCAAGATAGATCTCGCTGAGCGCCCGGCCGGTGAACAAACCCGAAGCGGTCGCTATTGCGAGTCTGGCCTCCGCTCTGGCTCGCATTTGCCGCGTTTCGCGCCGAAGCTCGCAAATGTACGTTGCGAAACCGTGCAAGTCGGCGATCAAGCTTTTTGAACTATGATTATCTGTTGCGGTCGCGCTATTCATTCGCTCCAGCGCCCGATCGGGGTAACCGAGAAACCACAGGTTCCAACCTGAAATGATGCGATTGTTTTCCAATGTGTAGAAAAGCTGAACCGCTGCCTGCGCCTGGGAAATCTGTGCTACCCGCTCACGCGTGAGACCCGTTGCCGGTCTGGTTATCGATTCCAGAACTGTCCATGTTCGATCGAAAGCATCGGCGGCGGCTTCGAAATCCCCCGCGACCATTTTGGTGTAGGCCAGCCAATTGCCGGCTTCCGCGAGAAGTCCGTCGGCGCCGCGTTCCTCGGCGCGCGCCATCAACTCGGAAGCGATCGCTCCCGCTCTCCGCACGTCGGGACGCATCTGCTGCACGAAGTAAATACCGAAAAGCGCCCACCAGCTTTTTTCCCAGTTGATGCCGGGGCGTTGACAAAGGGCTAGTGCACGCTCGGTCGAGCGTTCGACTTCGGGTGAAGCGAGTCCCTTCGTATCTCCGAGGGCGCTATGGGCCAGGTTGCGAAGGTCCAACTCCCGGTCGGCGCGCGAGTCGTCGTCGGGAAGCTTCTGCAGCAGATCAAGTCCGGTTTCAAAAAGCGCGACTGCCTCAATGAACGAGCCGCGCGCTTCGCTCTGCTGGATGGCAAGCAGACAATATTCGACCGCTTTTCCCGGATTGCCGCTACGGGCGTAATGGTGGGTCAGCGCGGCGAGATGATCGTTCAGGTTCTCGCGATAAACCAATTCCAGGCCGGCGCCGATTCGTTCATGCAACAGCCGCCGGCGTTCGTTGAGAACCGAGTTGTAAGCCACGTCATGGGTAAGTGCATGCTTGAACGTGTACTCGATGTCTCCTACCGCCGGCTGCTCGTAGATGAACTCACCTAGCTGGAGCTCGGACAGCATCGAATCCAGGTCAGATGCTTCCAAATCCGTTTCCCCGCGCAACAGTGTCGGCGCCGCAGTTGCTCCTTCGCGTTTCGCGCTCGCAATCGTCGAGACGGCTGGCGGCTCCCATACTTTTCGAATCAGGCGGAGCTTGAACTCCATTCCGATGACTGCGAGTGTCTGCAGCAAATCTTTCTGATCGGATGGTAATCGGTCGATACGCGCGGCCAGGATTGCCTGGACCGTCGGCGGGATCTTCAACTCTCGCAGCGGCTTGATGAGTCTCAAATGGCCGTTACGCGCCAGCGCTCCTTCGTCGAGGAGTACCTGCACAGTCTCTTCCATGAAGAAGGGGTTGCCCTCGGTCTTTTCGATGATGATCCGCTTGAGCGGTGCTAATTCCGGCTCGTTCCCGAGCAGGGCGGTCAGCATCTCATCCGCGCTCTCCTTGCCCAGCGGGTCGAGCCGCAACTGCGTGTAGTACGTTTTGTTCCCCCACTCGTGACGGTACTCGGGCCGATAGTTGACCAGGAGCAGGATGCGCGCGGTGCCGATAGAGTCCGCGAGCAAGTTAAGAAATGCCTGCGACTCACTATCGATCCAGTGCAGGTCTTCGAATACGACGATGAGCGGCTGGTTCAGGCTCTCGCGCAGAAGGATTCGTTTAACCGCGTCGAGTGCGCGATGCTTTCGAGTCTGCGCCTGGATCTCCGCAATCTGATTGTCTTCATCGCTGATGCCGAGCAGCCCGTACAGGTACTGAAGCGTATCTTCCAGCGAACGATCGAGTGTGAGAACCTTGCCGTTGATCTTCTCGCGCCGCTTGCGCGCATCATCTTCGGACGAAATCTCGAAGTACGAGTACAGCAGGTCGATCACCGGCAGGAATGCCGAAGCCTGTCCGTGTGAAACCGAGAATGCTTCGAGCACCATCCAGCCCGCTTGCGATACAGCCTTGAACTCGAACAGAAGGCGTGACTTGCCGACGCCCGCCTCAGCTACTGCCGCGATGATCTGGCCGCGCCTGGCTTTCGCCTGGTCCGCAGCGCGTTTCATCGCCTGTATTTCATTCTGCCGCCCGACGAACCTGGTGTAGCCGCGCCCGGCCGAGCGCTGCAGACGATTGCGCAGAGGTCCCAGCCCCGTTACTTCGAACACCTCGACCGGTTCGCTGACCCCCTTGATCCGCGCGAGGCCCATGTCATTGATGGTGAAGTAGCCCTCGACCAAGCGGCAAACCGCGCGGCTTATCGCGATCGATCCCGGTGGCGCCAGCGCCTGTAATCGCGAGGCCAGGCTTATCGAGTGACCTATCGGCGAATACTCGGTGTCTGTCTCACCGGTCTTGATCGATCGAACCACCACTTCACCAACGTTGACCCCGATTCGGATCGAGATGGGTGGCTCTCCATGCTCACGCAACCGCTTTGAGTAACTCCCGAGGTCGTCCTGCATGCGCAAAGCGGCATACAGCGCGTGCAGCGGATGATCCTCGAGCGCAATTGGTGCGCCGAATACCGCGAAGATTCCGTCGCCCGTCGATTGCGCAACGTACCCTCCGTAACGGCGGACCGCATCGATCATCAGCTTGAGTGCCGGATCGACGATCGCGCGCGCCTCTTCGGGATCGAGGTTCTCGATCATCTCCATCGATCCCTTGATATCCGCGAAGAGCGCGGTCACGGTCTTCCGCTCGCCTTCATTGGCTGACAAGTCGGGCAACTCCCGTTCGGGAGTGGCCTCGCCCGGGGCAGGCTTGGTGGCGGCAGGGTTTCCACCCTTCGCATCGAGATTGAAGCCGCAATCGCGGCAGAACTTCGCGGGAGCCGCATACTCCGCACCGCACTTGGGACACTTGGCGGCGAATGGGCTTCCACACTCGCCGCAGAATCTGGTGCCGGCCGGATTTGCGGAGCTACATTTGGGGCAGCGCATCTGCCAGGTCCGCGCTCGCTACGGCTTGACCATCTCGCCGCGATGGTTCTTGTACATGCGGTCGCGCCAGGCGAATACCTCGGCGAACGTTGGATCTTCGCCGACCTTGTCGAGGTAAACCATCCGCATTGGCGGCTGAAAGACGAAAAACTCCTGGGGAGCCGCCTTGAAAAGCATCAACATCGCCGCGGTGGTTATGTCGGCGCGAGTGAATGTATCACCGACCAGGTATTCGCGTCCGCTGAGGGTCTCCTTAAGACTCGTCAGGATCCTCGTGACCGTGAGCCTGCTCTGCTCTTCCTCGAACGGTGAGTATCCATACTTTTCCGCGAAGTACTTTCCGCTCTTTTGTGCTTCGGGGTCATCGATGCGCAGCAGGCGCCCGGTGATCATCACGCGGCCATGAAGCCCCAGCGCGTTAAGCGCGACTTCTTCCCAGAGCGTCGCCGTCGCGCGCTCTTTCGCGGATTTGGGCAACAGCGCCGGCTCCGGTCGCGTTTCCTCAAGCCAGTCCAAAATCGCGCTCGAATCCGGAATCACCTTATCGTCGGTGATCAACACCGGCACCATCGCCTGGCCGGTCAATTTCTTCACCGCGGCTTCATCGACGCCGGCCTCGTAATTCTGTTTCTCATAGGGCAGTTTTTTGAATGCGAACGCCCATCGGACCCTCTCCGACCAGGGTGATCCGTACATTGTGATCAGCTTGATTGTGCCCATGATGCGAGACCTCCGTGAGTCTGGCCCTTCTCAATGTTTTTAGCTGCTCGCGCAGATCGTAAGGCAATCGAACTTGGGCGCCAACGGTTTCTGTCTGAACCGGAATTTCCATTTTGACTTTGCAACCACAAGATTTTTAGCCCGATAACCGCTCGAGCGTCAACTCGGCGCCAGTCTGACGGTTGGGGCCCGCTCGTGCTGGTGGCGGTGGCACACCGCGAGCCGTACGACTGGCTCGAAATCATCCTGCAACGGATGGTCAGTGAATCCGCGCTAGAGCGTCCGGGACAACAAGCCGTGCTTTCAAGAATGACCGAAGTACTTTTTGTCGAGGTCCTGCGGGGCTGGATCAAGTCCCTTGGTCCCGGAGAAGGCGGATGGCTGGGCGCGCTTGGAGATCGGCACATCGGCCGAGCGCCCTTGTTGACCTTTACTCGACTCGCACCGCTCCAGATGAAGCGGCGCAGAGTCGCGATGCGGCGGTGTTTCGACCCGGAAGACGGATCTGACGCTGCTGAAAGTGATCGCCCGCGGGCACCGGTGGTTCAACGAATTCGTCTCAGGTCGAGGCACTTGAGAGATCGCGGCGCGAGAGCGGGTGACCGAGCGGTTCGTGCGGCTGTTCGAATTGAGCGACTATGGAATACCCGAGATCGCGGTTCGCGTTGGCTACCAGATAGCCTCGGCATTCTCGAAGCTCTTCTATCGACACCACGGGTTGTCGCCGAGCCGTTACAGAGTGGCTCGGAACGGCACAGGCGCGGATCAAGCAAGTTTGCACGCTGCCAACGCTGCGAAGGCGATGTAGCTCATCGCCTCTCTGTATTGGGCTGGAACCCCTTGCCGCACCAGAATCACCAGATCAAGTGCTTCCGGCTGGATGCTCTTCATGCGACTTTACCCTTGCGAGGGAGAGGCTCGCCCTTGGCTTGCATTGATTTCATGAGATCGGCCGACGACGCTCCTTCGAGCGACAATCCATAGCCAACTTCCCGCACGATGCGCTCCTTCAACGGTTGAATAAAGTGGATGCGGGTGTTCCGGCGCGTGACTTCCGGGGCCTTCAAGTACAGCTCCGCCAATTCCCGCGCCCGGCTGAGCGCCGTACCATTTGGTACAACTTCGGCAACTACTCCCCACTCGTATGCGGTGCGCGCAGGCAGCGGCTGTGGGTTCAGCAGGAACGCCTCCGCTCGTCCTGCTCCAGCACGGTAACTCCAGGTGGTAAAGATGCCGTCGCCGGGAGCGACGCCCGCCGCAAAGTGGGCCACATCGTGGAAGGTCGCGCTCTCCGCAGCCACAATTACACTGGCAAGTAGTGCATAGTCTGAATGCACATGGGCGCGTCCCTCTATAGCCGCGATCACCGGCACGCGTATGTTGGCTATGTTTTCCAAGACTTGAAGACCTTCGTCGTGAATCTGGCTCCAAACGCCTGGATCGGCGACGTCGCCGAAAGATGACCAATCGACATCAGTAATAAACTGGCCGCCTGCGCCGGTCAGGATTACGATCTTGTTCGCTCGATCTTGCCCGATCCGGTAGAAGGCATCGACAAGTTCTGTGTGAGCCTGCGCGGACATAGTGAAAGGTCCGCCGTTGATGTGAAATTCAGCGACCAGCACACCGTTGGCATCTCGCATCAGCTTTAGGTTGTGATAGGCAGTGAAGTAATCAGCTTGAACGGATTGCATGGTGTTCTCCTCTTAGATAAATCCCGCTTCAGCAAATAGAAAGACACGGCAAGCAAGACGAAGTCCTTCATCAAGAAGGCGACTTTCTCAATCATTGCGGGAAAGCCGCCGGCAGATGCTGCCCAGCCGTCCGGCATAAAAGGAATGATAAGCTGTCGCACAATGTGATGAGATAGTTCATTGGTTCGCTTCTGCCGGGAACTCATCGAACGGGAACGTTAGCCACCAAGTGGCTCAGCCCTTCGGACATTGTCGGATGGGTCAGGATTGCATCGCGCAAAATCGAGTAAGGTAAGTGACCGAGCATCGCAGTGTGCATCGCTATCATCAGCTCGCTCGCTTCGAATGCGAAGGCGGTGAAGCCCAGAATCTCGTCGCTCTCTTTGGCTACGAGTACTTTCATGAAGCCGCGCGGCTCGGAGACCGTTTTCGTGCGCAGCACTTCGGCCATCGGCAGCTTTGCCATGCGATACTCTATGCCGTCGCGACGGGCTTCGAGTTCGTTCTTACCGACTCTCGCCAGTTCCGGGTCGGTGAACATGCAAAATGGAATCAGGCGATTGCGGTTGGTGCGATTGCCGCCGCTTAGGTTCGCGTGAACGATGTCGTAGTCGTCGAGGCCGACGTGCGTGAATTGAGGACTGCCGGCGCAATCGCCCATCGCCCAGATGTTTTCGGCGGTGGTTTCGAGCCGCTCATTGGTCTTGATGTATCTGCGCTCGTTGAGTTCAACGCCGGTTTTTTCGAGACCGATTCCGCTGGTGTTTGCCTTGCGACCGGCCGCGATTAGAAGATCAGTACCCTCGACAGCTCGATCGCCGTGCCCGTCGTTCACGTAAATTCGAACACGGCCGCACCAATTTGACTCGACGCGCCGTGGCTTGGCATTCAGCAGGACCTCGATCCCCTCGTCAGTGAACAAGTCTTTCAGGGAGGCGCCTACATCGGGATCTTCGCGGCCGGCGAGTTGCGGACCGTGTTCGATAACGGTCACATCGGAGCCGAATCGACGAAAAGCCTGCGAGAGTTCCAGACCGACGTACCCCCCACCGAGCACGATCAAATGCTTGGGCAAGCGGTCGAGCTCAAGCGCCTCGACGTGCGTCATTGGCGTAGCTTCGGGCAGGCCGGGCACTTCGGGAATTGCGGCGTGCGATCCGAGATCGAGAAAGACGCGCTGGCCCTGGATCGTCCTTGTGCCGCCGTCGCGAACCTCAATTTCGACCGTGCGCGGAGCGACGAATCGCGCCAAGCCCATGATCAATTCCGCGCCGCTCGCTCTGGTGTGATTGGCGTGTATCTCCCGCAATTCTCTGACCATCGTGCGTTTTCGCCTTTGAACGGCCGCCATGTCGACGCTCAACGAATCAGTCTTGAGCCCGAACTCTGCGCCGCGCCGGGCCAGGGAGATAACTTTGGCGGACCAGATCAGGTTCTTGCTTGGCAGGCAGGCGACATTGGGACAGGCGCCACCGAGCAGCCCGCGCTCTACAATTGCCGTTCGACGACGGCTATTGCGGGTCCATGCGGTAAATTTGCCAGCGATTCCGCTGCCGATAATCAAGTCGTCATACTTCTCAACGTTGGCCATTTGATTCGCCTCCCTGACCGGATGTCTCGCGAGATTCCTCCTTCGGAAAGTCGATTGGGGCGCGCGCGACGTGGCTCATGTAATTCTCGAAAATGTTCAGCGCGACGTTGGCGACCGTCTCGACGATTTCACCGTCGCTCAAGCCGCCGGTACGCGCGCGCCCGAGGTCTGCCTCGGAGAGTTCACCACGCCGGACCACGATGCTGCGAGCGAGCTTGAGGATGGCGTCCGTTCTGGCATCCGCCGCGCTCGCCCGAATCGCATCGTCGATTTCGGCTTGATTCAGTCCGATTTTCGCAGCCATTGCCGTGTGGGCACTTAAGCTGTAAGGGCACAGGTTGCTCTCTGCGATGGCGAGCGCGAGTTGCTCGCGAGTTTTTTCGTCCAGGGCTCCGCGGGCGAGCGCCGCGCTGAGACCCATTAGTCCTTCAAGCGCCGCCGGCGCATTCGCAAGAACGCGAAACAGGTTCGGGACCAGCGCGAATTTCGCTTGTATCTCCGCGAAAAGTCGCCTGATCGCGCCGGTTGCGTGATCGGGATCAACTGGTTGGATGCGATTCTGGTCTCTGAGATTCGCTCATCATCGCCTCTCGGCTGATTGCTCGAGATCCAAAACACAGCTTTCGTGCCAAGCGGCGCGTTGCCGAAAAGCGCTTCAGAGCACGGAGTTTTCCCGTGGTTAGCGAAAAGCGCTGGACTACGAAGAATCGTAAAATTACGATTGTTCGCGAGGATCGTAAGAATTTGAGATCGGCGACCGCCAGCTGCGAGAGTTTGTGATTGCTCGGGCGTTGATGCCATGAAACCCGTGCTCCCCGAGAACGAGGCTGAGCGCTTGAACGCGCTCCAGCGGTACCAAATCCTCGACACGCCGCCGGAACCTGCCTTCGACCGTATCGCTGAGATGGCGGCGAATTTCTTTCACGTGCCAATGGCCGGCGTGAGTCTGGTCGACGAGAACCGCGTCTGGTTCAAGTCTCGCGTCGGCATTAACGTCCATCAGACGGCGCGCGACGCCGGATTATGTTCTTCGGCGATGCTCTCGCAAGGAGTCTACCACCTGAGCGACGCTGCCCATGACCAGCGCGCACTCCGCCATTCGTTCGTTGCAGATCTCGGCATCCGCTTCTATGCGGCTGCCCCGCTGCGCAACCACGAGGGCTTCAATCTTGGAACCGTGTGGGTCCTCGACCAGAAACCGCGTGAGCTCGCATCGAGCGAGGCAGAAACGCTCACGGATGTTGGCGGCGCTCGCGATGAATCAGATGGAATTGCGATTGTACGCGGAGAGGGTCGCTCGGCTTGAGCAGGCTGAAAGAGCGATCGGCGAGCAACTGCGTGAGGCGAACCAGCGGCTGGCCCAAAGCGAGGAACAATTCCGTGACCTTTTTGAGGAGGCACCCATCGCGTACGTCCATCAGGCTGTCGACACCCGTATCTTTCGGGCCAACCGCACGGCGATGCAGATCCTAGGCGTCAAGCCGGACGAAATAGTCGGGTTTGCTCGGGACCTCGTTTTTCCCTGATACGCCAGAAGCTCAACGCCGCCTGCGCGATGCGCTCCCGTTGCTTGCCACCGGAACCGACGAAAAGGGAGTGGTCCTCGAACTCCGCCGCAAGGACGACGGCAGGCCGCTGTGGGTGCGGTGGTGGTGCAGGCCGGAGCCAACAGGCAGGTTCGCGCGCAGCATGTTCACGGACATCACCGATCAGGTGCTGACGGAACAACAAAAGGCGCGGCTCGAGGCCCAAAACGCTTACCTGCTCGACGAAATTCGCGCCGAACAGAATTTCGGCGACATCATCGGGGGAAGTTCCGGCCTGAGAAAGGTGATGCAGCAGGTTCAACTCGTTGCGCCGACCGATGCTACCGTCCTGATCACCGGGGAAAGCGGTACGGGAAAGGAGCTCGTCGCACGGGCCATCCACGAGCAAAGCGCGCGACGCGAACGTCCTCTGATTAAACTGAATTGCAGCGCGGTGCCTGAAGGTCTTTTCGAGAGTGAGTTCTTTGGGCACGTGAAAGGGGCATTTACAGGCGCGCTCAAGGACAAGCCGGGCCGTTTTGAACTGGCCGATGGCGGTACGTTATTCCTCGATGAAATCGGCGAAGTGCCGCTCGCGATGCAAGCCAAGCTGCTCCGCGTATTGCAGGAACAGGAGCTTGAACGGGTCGGCGACACCCGCACGCGCAAGGTTAGTGTACGGGTCATCGCGGCATCGAATCGGAACTTAAAGAAGGAGGTCGACGAGGGTCGCTTTCGCCGGGACCTCTTCTACCGGCTCAGCGTTTTCCCGATCGAGGTCCCGCCGCTCAGAGAGCGCCGCGAGGACATAGCTCCCCTTGTCGCTAATTTCATCCGGCAAAGCGCGCGCCGAATAAATCGTCCTGAGCCACAGCTCAGCAAGGCGGCACTAGATCGACTCGGCTCTTACAACTGGCCTGGCAATGTGCGTGAACTTCAGAACACCGTCGAGCGCGCCATCATCCTGTGGCAGAAGGGTCCACTCACCTTCGACCTCCCCGCCTCGCCGGCACGCCAAAATACTGAGCAGCAGTCCAAACCAGCCGCGGACGCCGCGCTCCTTACCCGCAACGAATTAAAGCGGCAGGAGCGCGAGACGATTATAAACGCCCTAAAGCAGACCAACGGAAAGGTCTCTGGCCCAGGGGGTGCAGCGGAATTGCTGGCCATGAAGCCCTCGACATTGGCGTCGCGCATCTCTTCCCTGGGCATAAATCGCAGAATGCTGGAGGGATGATCTTATTCTTCTTAAATTAGGGGTACTGGAAGTTCAAATCCACTTCCTCCGCCCGCCAGTCCCGGTCTCCGCGATTCTCCGCCCAATCGGCTTTACCGAGAAGAAGCCCATTGCGACGCGAAATCCGAGGTTGTTCACGAACTTGATCGAGAATCTGTTCAGTCCGGTGCCCGAGATCGGACGTGAGGTCAGACGCGGGCAGAGCGGCACCATGGTGCGGCGCTGGACCGCGGCGGGCATGCTCGAAGCTGAGCGCGGCTTCCGCAATATCGCGGGCTATCGTCCGATGCCAACCTTGCTCGCTGCCCTACACGCTCACGATGCGCAACTTGATCGCGCTCAAGGACAACTTGACATGACACAAAATGCCGTCTACCTGACTATGCAGACGCTACTCAATTCCAACAACGAAGCTGTTTTCAGCCACCGCCGCGAGCTGGGCCATCGCCTCGGAAGACGAGATATGCGTCATTACCGAAAATTCGATCTGTGTGACAGGTCGCATTAAACGCGCCGACAAAATGGCGTCGCCGCCGCGGCCAACTGGATAATTTCGGCAATTGTCGCCGCCTTCAGGAGCCTGCTTGGCTCCATTGCCGACTCCATCCGATGAATTCCATCTGCCGCCACACACACGATCCAGAGCGCAACACGCCGCGCGATGATTCGCGAGCCGCTTGCTGTAGCCGTAGGCCAAACGCGTAAACCGCCGCGACGCCGCCGAACGATCTGCACCTTCTGTGCTCTATATAACATCCCGGATCAAGCGCCCGACGAGTGTATTGTGGTACTGGGTAATACATGAAACTCGACCGGAAGCTTTGCCACGCCGCCGCGCTTGCCCTTGTGGGCTGGTATCTGTTTGTGCCGCCGACCACCAGAACCTGGTGGATCGGCGCGGAACGCTACGATGATGCCGCCCCGTTCAGTAGTTGGACGATTGAGCGGTCATTCGACAAGGCCGAAGGATGTGAGGCGGCTCGGCTGACTACTCAGCAGCAGGCTGGAGATGAGGCTATCCGCATGGATCATGCAGTTTGCGTTGCCAGCGACGATCCGCGCCTCAAGGGAAGCTGACCGCGATCCGGACTTGGGACAGTCGGCCCGGAATTATCCGCAATCAGAGCGGTTCCGGAAATTGGGCGCCAGCTGCGGCCTGTCTGTGGCGAATTGCTGATTTTGGCAGAACGAAGTGCTGCGGTGCAGGCTTGCAAATCGTTCGGAGACCGTTAAAGTTCCGCTGCGAATGAGACTGCTGTTCACATTGATCGGCCACTTGCTGGTGACCCTCGTCCCAGACGCTTCCGACAGCCGGGTTGGCCTTCGGCTCACCCGCGATTTGTGAATCGCTCATCGACCCTCGTACGAATCTCGTTTTGCCCGCGAGAGTTTCCATCCGGAGAAACGAAATGCGTAGAAAGCGCGGCAAGCGCGCGCGGAATGAAAGCTCTCGACGGTTCAGATCTGCCTCGCTCCGCCCCGAGTCCCTCAATCGGAGATTTCACCTGCGAGACGCGCGTTTTGCTCAGCGCAAGCTCGGAGTTCCGATCGGGCTGGGCAATCCAACGGCAGCTGGCAGGAGCGTGAACTGCCTGCGCGCCGGGTCATAGAACTCCACGGACGCGGTCACCTTGCCGAGCGAGTCTACGCCGCCCGCCACCATCACCTCCCCATCGGGCAGGAGGGTTGCGGTATGCGTCACGCGCGCGACATGGGTCCGGCCGGATACAGCGAAGGCCCGGGTTGACGGGTCGTACAGTTCGGCCTCGGCCATCCCGGCGCCGATCGGTCCGAACAGATTCCATCCGCCGACGATCAGCACCTCGCCGTCGTGCAGCAATGTGGCGGTTTGCAGAAAGCGCGGTACCCGCATGCTCCCGACGGTTATGAAAGCGGTGCTTTCGGGATCGAATATCTCCGCGCTCTTGAGCGCGGTGAACGAACGGGAAAAGCCGGTCCGGCTGCTGCGGCCCGCCGCGACCAGCACCGAAGCGTCGTGGAGAAGCGTTGCGGTCTGGCCCAGACGATCGGTGGCCATCCTTGGGCCGGGGCTGAATCTGCCCGTAGCGGGATCGTAAATCTCGCTGGTGTCGTATGCGATATAGCCGCCGGGAGTATTGCCGCGCGCTCCGCCGGTAATCAAAATCTTGCCACCGATCAGTAGCGTTGCGGTATGCGATTGGCGGGCCATGGCCATATTGCCGGTCAGATGGAATTTGCCGGTCTGCGGATCGTAGATTTCCGCCGAGGAGAGCGCGCCGATACCGTCCGGGCTCCCGCCGGCGACCAGCACAGTGCCGTCGCGCAGGAGGATGGCGGTGTGGCTTTGCCGCGGCGTGGACATGCTGCCGGTCGGAGTGAAAGTGCCGGTCGCAGGGTCGTAGAGTTCAGCGCTGGCGAGCGTGGCGCGGTAGCCGACGTTGCGGATGCCGCCGATCACCAGCACCCTTCCGTCGTTGAGCAAAGTCAGCGTGTGACCCGCGCGCGGAATCGACATCGAGCCGGTCGCTACGAGGTCAGGGTCGGCGTACAGCTCGGCGCTTGCCAGCACGCCACCGATCTGGTTATTCGAGCTTCCGCCGCAGATCAGCACCCGGCCGTCGTGCAGCAGGATCGCTGCGTGATTCGAACGGGGCGTGGTCATTTGGGTAGTGCCGGGCTGGTTGAGGCTGCTTGACGCCGCGGTCCCCGACGGCGCGGACGGCTGCTCTACCGACGCGCGCGCACAGGCCGCGGCTACTACTGCCAGGACAAGGAAAGCATGCGTGGAGCTTCGCATTGGGATCGCGCCCCCGAGCGCGGGTACGAGTCGGCTAATTTATCGCACTTGCGAACGCCTGGAGAAACCACCAGCCGGCGCGTTGCGCGAGAGTCGCCGATTCGCTGCTGGAACCCTGGCCACTGCCCTGGTGCTGGTCAAGGCGGCGACCGTGCTCCACTGGCACCGGCAAGGATTCCGCAAGTACTGGCGCTGGCGCTCAAGAGCGCGACGCCCCGGACGGCCGGGCGTGAATCGCGAGATTCGTGAGCTGATCCGGCAGATGAGCACCGCGAACCCGCTCTGGGGTGCGCCCCGGATTCAGGGCGAACTGCTCAAACTGGGCATCGAAGTCAGCCAGGCAACCGTCGGCAGGCACATGGTCCGGCGGCATGGCTGCCGCCCTCGCCAACCTGGCGGAGCTTCCTGCGCAATCAAATCGACGGCATGGCGGCCATCGACATGTTTGTGGTCGTCACCGCTGCGTTTCGGCTGCTGTACGTGAGCGTCATCCTGGGCCACGCGCGACGGAAGATTCTCCATCTGGATGTCACCCAGCATCCGACGGCGGGGTGGCTCTCCCGCCAACTCACGGAGGCATTTCCATGGGACACCGCGCCACGCTACCTGCTGCGCGACCGCGACTCGTCGTACGGGGGAACGCTTTCAAAACGGGCTCGGGCTATGGGAATTACCGAGGTCGTTACGGCGTCACGATCGCCTTGGCAGAACGCCTGCGTCGAGCGGGTGATCGGCTCGATTCGTCGCGAGTGCCTCGATCATGTCCTCGTGACCAACGAACGCCATCTGCGCCGCGTCCTGATCTCGTGCCTCGATTACTATCACCGATCGCGGACCCATCTGTCGCTCGCCAAAGATTGCCCGGATGCGCGCCCCATCCAGCCGCCAAACTGCGGCAAGGTGATCGCGATTCCTCAGGTCGGCGGCCTTCACCAGCGCTACCAACGCCTCGCTGCCTGTTCCGCTTCGAGGGCTGCGCAATCTCCGACGATCGCGTGTATGTGGCGAGCCATGCCGTCGCGTGCTGAATCCCCATCGCGAATACCAATTGCCTGGACTGACCAGCGCGATCGGGGATGGTTGGCGTCCGGCTCAGCTCCTGCATTTCGTCACGCCGTACTCACCGCGGCCCGAATTTCACTCCAGATGGAGTTTCGAGCAGGCACAGGGACGCGGTGACGGATATTTTGACCATACGGGATGAGATTGATCCGATCGAATGCGTTGATGAGCACGATCCGATCGTTAACCTTGCCCAGCCCCGGCACGTTGAAATCGCGCGCGGCACTCAGGTCGACCTGCCATAGGTCGGGCAGCTTCATCTGGTCGGCAAAACCGCCGCGCAGTCCGCTGCTGAAAACCGTGGAAGCCAAGGGCCAAAACGGAAATCCCGGCTTGATCACCTGTTGGGATAGGCTTCGGCCACTCCCCAGCCATCCTGATTCGACCAGAGCACTTTTCCTTTGTTGGGGTTGCCTGGCCCGAAGACGGATAACAGTTCGATACCGCGAAGTTCTTTGGGTGACAGGCCCACCACCAACTCCACTTCTCCTCTCTCGCTGATGCGCGGCGGGACAGACGGTTCGGAGACAGGCATCGGCGTATGAAGGGTCCGACGCCACGTGGCGTAACAGGCCCACGGATCAGTCGTCATCACGATGCAGTTTGCGGGCGCATGATTCGTGATCCACTCATAGGCCGCGAAGCGGCCGCGGTCGGGATCAGGTGTCAACGCGATTTCCCACAGCGGAAGGTTGAAGAACGCAAGCAGCAAAGCGATCGCAATCGTAGTGCGCTCGCTCCAGCCACGGTACTTCTGCAAGCGGTAAAGAGAATATCCAGCGAAGATGCTGAGAAAGTAAACCAGGTCGGTAAAAAAGCGCGAGGGCGTAAAAGCGACGGAGCCTTTACCCGTCATGTACAATCGATAGAAGTAAAAGACCGGCCCCGCCAGGAGATAAAGAAGTATCAGCGTCGCTGAGACCCAGTGGAATATGTGAGGCTCGGCTCGTTTGCGAGAGTAGTCGAGCACTGCTCCGGCGAGCGAAAAAGAAATCAGAACCAGCCCCAGTCCTGTGAAGTCTAGCCATCTGTCGTAGACGTGAAACACGTTCGTTTGAGATAGCGAGGCGGCCTTCGAAGCGTAGGGAACCAGAAAAAATGCCGCCGCCACAGCGGCCATCGCGAGCGCAAAGAAAATAGTCAGGTAACGTCTGTCGGCATCGCCGGTTGCCAAAAAGAACAGCATCAGGACGATCAAGATGGATCCCATGGTGAGCATCACGTGATGGTGGCTAATGCACACCGATGCAAACAGCAACGCCATCAGCACCGCACGCTTCCTATGCTCGCCAACGCGGACCACCAGGCCGAGTATTCCAAGTCCCAGCAACATGCCGAGTTGGTTCGGCAGACCCCCCCAGTTGAGATAGTCAGTGCTTCCTAGCCATGCCCATAAGCTATAGGCGATCGCCGCATACAAGCCGACTATTTCCGAGGCAAAATATTCTGACGCCAATGTAGACACAGCAAGCGTGGTAAGCACGCTCAAAGTGACCCCCAGGAACTGGAAAACGCGCGTCAATGGTAAGCCCGAAAACCGCGCGAGCAGCACGATCAGTAAATGACTGCCCAGTGGATAGTTCAGCGGCGCATTCTCGAAAGGCTGCCAGTCGCGGATAATGCGATCACTGAGCGCGATCTTTTTCGCGAGCAACAAATGGAAAGATGGATCCCAACCGGACGGAACTGAGTGGCGCATCACCACGATGCTTTGTAAAACTACAATCAATAGCAGCAGCAAAACGAGAGCGACGTTCGGGTTGGCAGCATTCTTAATCGAAAAGCTTGTTGAGCGTTTCCGCGGATGCCACCAGGCAAAGCAACCGACGCTGAGGATCAGCAACGCGGCCCACACCGCATAAAACCAACTCAAATGGGCGAGGGCGCAAATGGAAGCGAGGTACACCGACGCGGCCAAGCCGAGTACACTGCCCCATGCAAAGCACTGCTTCGCAGAATCATTTGTGAATAGCACCGCCCAACAGAAGATGCCGGGTAAAGCGATGAGAAGAAGTCCTAGCGTGAAGAGCAGATAGGAAACCATCTCGGGAACCGGTGTCCTATTTGAGGTTGCTGGTCAAGCTGTGGTCAGAGACTGGATGCAAGGCAGCCGAAAGAGGCTATCCACCACCAAGTACAAACCATAAGAAGAATCGAGATATGACCGAAACGCAGCGACCGCAACGCTCAAAAGGGAGACCGGCAAATCAAGAGGACCAACTTGGGCTGCTTCCATCACTCGCAGGCACGCGTGTTCCCGCAACCACCCAACGCGCAAGGCCTACTGCGTCACCTCTGGGTATCGATTCGCCCCAACCTCCGGCGCGGAGCTTGCTCCCTCAGTCATGGCCTTGCGCACGATTGGGCAGCTTTGAGACGACAAGGCCCGAAGCAACATGGCATGATCCGCGGTTGAGAACATAGAGGCTCTTCCACGGCTCGCTGCATAGAGGCTGGTTCCCAGCAGAATCCGTGGTGCGCTCGACAATCCCTCCAGTCGACGTACTTTACGCCCATTTTCATCCGCCGCTCCCTGTGCCTCCTGTCCAAGCGCGTCGAGCTCGGCGAGGGAGACTATCTCCTGGTCATAGTTGAAGACGAACGCCCCGCGCTGCTGGACGCGGCCATCCAAGCTCATGAGCTTGACCCGATCTACGCCAATCGAATGCATCAGCGCGATAAAATCCCGTACTTCATGCTTGTTGGAGTTCATGACTATGAAGCTGACTGTCACATGAGGGTGTATAGACCGAACGTCCTTTCTCTGCAACGGTTCAGCCGGTTTTGATCCGCCGGTGTTTCCGGCGGCGCGGAGGCCGATCACGCCGGTTTTGAGCAGGCACACCTCGTCGCCCAGTTCCGCTCGGGGCGTTCTCCGCCACCGTTTTCGAAGTTGCAACACTTCCGTGTCACCGCGGCACCGCTTCTCGGAGGGCTGCATCATCAAAACGTTCGGATCTGATTTTCGGTAACGACAACGGGAAGTGCCCGACGCTGCCGACGGGTCAAGAAAGCGCCCCATCGCGGCGCAGCAGAGCTTCGACAGTCGTACTCTCGCGACTGGAGCTGCAGGGCGGCGGCAAACGGTATCTCGTCGGGGCGCTCATCGTCGCCGCGCAGGAGCGAGTCCAGCGCCGGGCTTTCTTCGCTCGGCTTCACGAATGCGTCCAGATACGCGCGCCGGACCGCTGCATCGGTCAAGACCACGCCGTGCTCCAGAAAGAGGCGAAGGGCAACGAGCTGACAGAAGTTGCAACGAAAGTGGCGACGTGCTCGTGAAGGAAAGGAAACGGCGTGCCCAGGAAGTACCAGGGGTCAGTTGCGCGTGCGTTCCGCCGATGCCGAACGTGCGGCCCCCGAACGTTCGCTTGATCGCACGTACCGCATCAACGAAGACTGCGGGGGGCACGTCGTCGTGGAGGAGGTCGATCTGGTACTCGCAGGGAGCCCAGTGAGGGGTTGGATAGACGTACCGCCGGCGGACTCTGAATGAACCTCGGCGTCGTCACCCCGCAGCTCAACCACTACGGGGGCTCGGAGGGTTACCAGGGACCCTTTCTCATACGAAAGCGCTGTTGTCATCACGCGAGTGTCACGGCAGCAGTAGCGCCTTGAGCGATTCCGCCATGATCGTCCAACTGCCGTAATAGCGCTCCATGATGACGGCGGGGGTCACCGCCATTGTCATCAGCGGAAAGAGCAGGACCGGATACCAGGCCGGCGCCAGCACTCGTTCGAGCCGTGGGCCACATTCGGGAATTGCCCAGGCCAGGAGCGGCAGCACGGGCAGGATATAGCGACCCTGCAGTCCATTGATCGTCGCTTGGCCAAGAGGCGTCCAGGTCATATACAGGGCGGCACACAATGCGGTGAGTAGCGCAACGAACGTGAGTAGCGCCAGCGTCGCGGGCCACAAAACGGGCCCGCGATTTCCCGGCGTGATCAGGGCCACAATCAGTGCGCCCGCGACGGCCAGATAATACCACCTGGGCATCAGAGTATCGGTGAATCCCAGATAGCCGATAACCGACTTGAGCAGCCAGGGCCCGTTCTCGGCAAAGGAATTCATCATCACCGTTGGCAGGAGGAGTGGATCAGCGAGCAGATGATGGAATTGGCCAGACTGAGACTGGTCGGGCGGTGTCAGACCCGAGAGGATTGGCCCCCAGCAGACGACCGCCCCGACCGCGAGCGCGGCTATCAGGCATTTGCTTCTCCACGCACGGTGTCGCAGGCCGAAGAAGGCTGGCGCCAGCAATGCTAGAGCGAACTGCGGCGGCCTTGCCAACGTCGCCGCCACGACGATGAAGGCGAATACGGCGAACTCCGCCGTGCTGGCCGGTCGCCGCTCGGTGAGGGCGCGCGAAGCCATTGCGACAGCGAGAATCGACAGGCTGATGAGCAACGCGTCCTGTGAGGCCGAGCCGAACTCCGACAGGGTCATAGGCAGCAGGAGTGTCGCGAACATCAGCGCCCGCCCAAGCCGGCAAATCGAGAGCGCAAAGAAGCCGGCGACGCAGGCTGCAATCCCGTTGATCACCCGCGCTACCAGCAACGTCTGGGCGAGGCTGATACCGGTCAGACGGCCGAGCAGCAAGCCGATCACTTGTGGTGCGTAGAGAAACGGTCCGTATTGCGCGGTATTCTCGAAATTGAGGTCCTTGGGTCCAGACCATCGGATTGCCCCAGCCGCATGTGTCAACGCCGGAGCGAAAGTACATCAGTGGGCCGGAGTGAAAATGCATCAGTTAGAGGGGCAGAGGAATCGTGGTTTGACTTCCGGCAGGGGGAGCGCGAGGGATTTCCCCTCGCTGTTGCCGCGAGTGGCTAGTCTCGTCGCGACGTGATCGGAGCAGTCTTATCCGGGTTCCTGGGGTGGCTGATCGTCACTGATCCGGCGCTTGCTGTGTTTGAGCCTGAAGCTGTCGCCGTTGAGCTCGAGGATGTGAACGTGGTGGGTGAGGCGGTCGAGCAGCGCTCCGGTCAGGCGCTCGGAGGCGAACACGCCGGTCCATTCATCGAAGGGCAGATTGCTGGTAACGATGATCGAGCCGCGCTCGTAGCGCTGGCTGAAGACCTCGAACAGCAACTCGGCGCCGATCGGTGAGAGCGGAACGTAGCCCAGCTCGTCGACGATCAGAAGTTTGTAACCTGCGAACAGCCGTTGCAGGCGCAGCAGACGCTTTTCATCGCGTGCTTCGTGGAGATCGTTGACCAGGGCGGCGGCGGTGGTGAAGCCGACCGGAAGACCCTTCTGGCAGGCGGCCAGCCCGAGCCCCAGCGCAATGTGGGTCTTGCCGGTGCCGCTGTTGCCGAGCGCGATGACATTCTCGCGGCGGGCCACATACTCCGAACGGGCCAGTTCCAGCACCAGGGTCTTGTTGAGCGAGGGGATGGCGGTGAAGTCGAAGCTGTCGAGGCTTTTGACCGCCGGGAACCTGGCCTCCTTGATCCGGCGCTCGACGGTCCGCCGTTCCCGCTCGATCATCTCCAGCTCGGCCAGCCGCAGCAGGTAGCGGGCGTGGTCGACACCTTCGGCGGCGCACTGGCGGGCGAGCTTGTCGTACTCCCGCAGGAAGGTCGGCAGCCGCAGCGCCTTCAAGTGATGGGCGAGCAGCACCTGCGGGGTATCGCTCATGATGCTGCTCCCGCCAGCAGCCTCAGGTAGGCCCGGGCCGAGGTGGTCGCCACCGTGGCCTGCGGCAGGTAGGGATAGATCTTGAGGTCCAGCCGCGGCGGGCGGCGCTCGATCCGGCACAACACCAGATGCTTGACCGCATCGAAGCCGATCACGCCGCGGGCGATCGCTGTTCTGACCCCGGCCAGCACATCGTCGGGGTGGAACACCTCCATCAAGCGCAGGACCTGGACGAACTCCCGCTTGCCGGGCTTGCCCATGCGGGCTTCGAGCAGCCGGCGCAGGGTCGCGAACTCTTCGGGCAACTGCCAGACGGCCAGCGGCGCGGCTTGATCCAGTGCGCCGATCTTCCGCTCCAGCAGCGCCAGATAGTGCAAGGGGTTGAAGACGAAGTCCTCGCGCTCATAGGACCGCGGATGACGAGCGATCTCCTCGGCGCCGCAGGCGATCACCACCTCGTGGACGTAGCCGCGGACCAGCACTTCGCGGTGGCCGTAGGCGGTCGGCACGGAGTAGTCGTTGCTCCGGTAGCGCACCAGGGACAACGAGCTGACCCGGGCCACCTTCTTCTCGCAGGCTTCGTAGGGAGTCGCCGGCAGCGCCAGCAAGGCGGCGCGGTCTCGCACCAGCCGCTCGCCGATGGTCTCATCATGACCACGCAGCCGGTCGCCCAGCCGGCGCCGACAGTGCTCCAGCAACTGCGCGTTGAGCTCGGCGAAGCTGGTCGCTCGTGGGATTGGCACCATGAAGTTGCGCCGCGCGTAGCCGACCAACCCTTCGACCTTGCCCTTGTCGTTGCCCTTGCCCGGCCGCCCGAAGCGGTCGGCGAACAGATAGTGCGACTGCAGCTCGCTGAAGACTCTGGTCCGCAGCCGCCGGCCATCGCCCAGGATGCTCGCCACTGCCAGTTTGGTGTTGTCGTACAGGATCGAGCGCGGTACTCCGCTGAAGAACTCGAAGCCGGCGTTGTGCCCTTCACAGAAGGCTTCGCTACTCTCCGCCGGATAGGCCTGTACCAGGCAGCCGTCGCTGTGCGGCAGATCCATCGCGAAGAAGTGGATCTTTCGCTCCACTCCCCCGATCACCGCCCGCGCCTCGCCGAAGTCTACTTGCGCGTGCCCCGGATCGTGCCGCAACGGCACGAACATCTCGCGCTGCCGCTGCCGATGCTCGTGCACGTAGTCCTTGACGACGGTGATCCCGCCGCTATACCCGTGCTCGTCCCGCAACCGCTCGAAGATCCGCTTCGAGGTATGCTGCTGTTTGGCCGGCTGTCCCTTATCGTCCGCCAGGATTCGGTCAATGATCCCGATGAACGGATCGAGCTTCGGCCGCGCCGGCGGCTGGCTCCGCCGGTATCCCGGCGGTACCGAGAACGCCAGCATCTTCGCCACCGTCCGCGGATCGATACCGAATCGCCGCGCCGCCTCCCGCCGGCTCATCCCCTCAACGAAAACCGCGCGCCGCACCTGCCCATACAGTTCCACGCCTTTCATCCCTCCGCCCTCTGCCCATCTTGGCAGATGGCCTGCCGCTGCCGGACTTTTGCTCCGGCGCGACCGGACTACCCGGCCGCTTCACTGAGGGATTTTCTCTCCGGCGCTCTCACGCATGGGCCAACCAGACGGTCTGCTTCACCTCCGGATGGAAATACATGCCCCGATAAGGGTCCTCAATCGCGACCCAGCCACCATCGACAGCGCCGCCGAAACGATCTGAAATCATCTTGCCGCGGCTGATCTGGTCGGCGCGCTTAATATGCGCCATCTCGTCGGCAACCTGGAACGGCGCCATGATGACGGAAAGAGCGATTACGGCAGGCAGTGCGTAGATGAGAAACAGCCAGGGCAATTTCGTTTCTACGAGGTCGGCGAGCCTGCTCCGGGACGAAGGCGCGTGTGCTGTCACGGTGATGGCGGCCACGTGTCTTGCAGGTCTCTTCGACCGGAAGCCCGAATCCCGCCGCCGAAAATCTCAGGCACCCGGCGATCGGAGTAAGCGCCGCGAGCAGAAACCATCGTTCTCTTTTGCCGATGCAGGCAGAACCAAACCACCTCTCATGCGAATCTCGGCGGATTCTAGGTCGAGCTCCAGAACACGTCAAATCGACAAAATCGCCTTTAGCGCAGCCTGGGCGGTCAGCGCGGCTACGCCTCGATCCTGGACGCGGTCGGGGTTCAGAGCTTCCTGGCCAACAGACTCAAAGCTCTGACGAAAGTTCGGCGGCGCAGCGGAAGTACAAGTTGATCCATCGGCGTGGGCTGATCAGGACATGAATTCGCCTGCGCGCGCTGTACAACTGCCACAGGACCGCATCGATGCAACTCGCCTGGGGAACCCGGAGGAAGGTCCCCGATTACATAGGGCAGGTCCGGGCTAGCCTTACCGTGCTCGACCGATTCAGTCCTAGACCATCCACGCGGATTGCCCAACATTTCCACGTGGACCCAGTAGCTCTCCAAGGGCTTGAAGTTATAGTCCACGCACGCGTTTGGCAAATGTGATTTGACCCACAGTCCGCAATCGTAGATCGGTTCGCGTAGACGCAGCTGGGGAGTTCCGAGCTCCGTCGGCCAGCCACGAAGCGCCCCGAGCAGAACCAACGCAGCGACCGCAACGGCCAAAGGGCGACTGGCAAATCGATACTGGCCGGACTCGGCTAAACCGTCGCAGATCGAGCCGAGCGCCGCAGCGGACAGCACCGCCGTGGGGTAGGGGAACAGATAGAACATCTTGTAGCCTTCATATGACGTGGCGACATGATTGAGCGCATCGAAGGCAAACAGCGCTGCCGTTTGCGCCGCTAAGACGGTCACGAAAAGCGCTACAGGAAGCGTGGGGCGCCTTGAGAGGCCCCATATCAGAAGCAGCAGCAAAGCCAGGAGAGCCCAGTCGTTCATCAACCACTGCGGCGGATAAGCTACCCCACCGTCAGCGGCTAGTATTCCAAGGGAGCGCAGCCGGGGCAGCGAGAAGGCCGCTGCCACCAGAGCGATAGGCGCCAAGGGCAATATCAGGCAGCTCAACTTGTGAGCGAGAGCCATATCGCGGCGAAGCACAACCACTAGGAACAGCGCGCCAACCGGCATCGGCAGCCATTGAGGCCAGGTCAGAAACAAGGCGCTTCCGCAGACGGCGAAGAACACCGACAGGCCGTTGGAAGGTTCTTGGTCCCTGGCCACGACCGTCCAAAGCATCGCGAGCGCCAAGGTCTCGGATACTACCTGAGCATAGAAGAAACCGCTCCCCATGAACGACATCATCAGGTAGTCGGGGGCGAGTAGCAGAAGCCCGACGCTTATCGCGGCAAGCAGCAGCCGGCGCCGTCCTGGGGGTAAGGTTCTTAGCGTCAAGTTGTAGACGATACCCGCCTTTAGACTAACCAGGACGGCGAGAAGGGGGTGAAAGACGCGCAAGCCTGAGGTTCCCAGCCATGCGGCAAGCAACGCAGCAAGAATATGACTCCCGGGAGAATAGTCCACAAATTCGCCCAGATACTTACCAAGCAGGGCGTCGTGTGGTAGATCGTGAAAACGGTAGATGAAGTCGGCGAGCGACGCGTGGTGTACCACGTCCGGCGCCAGCGCCAGCGGCAGGAAGGACGGGTATGCGATCCATAAGAGATATCCACACATCCCCACCGCGACCGCCGCGAATCCTGCCAGCTCCGGGCCTTCAAGACGAACTTTGAGGTACCATTGCTGGCGCCGACACACTGCCAGCGCGACCGCTATTTCGAGGAGGAGCAGCACGAGCATGGTGGCGGGATCGATGGACCACCCTGCCACGTCAAGCAGGAATGCCGTGGTAATGATAGCGGCAGGAATGCCGACCAAAACACCAACTACGGCTTCTGATGCCGTAAGACTCAAACGCGGCGACAAACTCATTTGAACCGTGCGCTGCATCTTGTCGCTGCCGAAAATTAATATCCCCAACATTAAACCTTCATAGACGCGCGGCAGGATTAGTTATTGCTCTCGCGGATGAACTAAGTTCCTGCGAGCGACGGCTGTTGGACACAGCAGAAATGTACAGCTCGGTTAGTCTCTACGATCGTCCGCTGTGATTAGCGAGAACCTGAATCCGGACGTAATGGTGATGCAGCCTACCAGGACCGTCATGGGTCGCATCACGGCGCTCGCGGAAGCCGCTGTCGCTGTCAAAGACTCGGAAAGCATTAGAACAGCCGCAGTTTTGAAATCGTGCCCCATAGCCTTACGCGAGGTTGTCGTTACCGAGAATTAAACCCGGACGTATTGATGATGAAGTCCGCGAAGGAACGGCAGCGCGCTGATTTGCCCGACGCGCTGAACGGTGCGAGGGACCGGCGCGTACTTCTCCAACGAAAGATGCGTGCGCACCTCATTATAATAGACGGCGTAGGCTCGAAGAATGAGCAAATCAGCATCATCCCAACTTTAGAAAATCGTCGAGCGCAAGGGCTTCCCCGACTTCGAGAGTAAACAGCCCCTTTGCCAGATTGGTCTCGACCGCAGCTAGCGCGGATTTCTGGTCCGGGTATTCCACGATGAACAACAGGTCGTAGCGACCGAAGGTCACGTAGGCCGAGATGAGACGGCCACCGTACTGCTGCCGCACCTGGCCGATCGCCTCCACCTGCTGCGCGAAGCTCCGGTCTCCCTTGGTACCGCTCCCAGTCAATCTGGCGCCGATGACGTATGTTGGCATACAGACTCCTTCGCTACTATCTTCCGCTAAATCCTGCCGCTCCCGGAGCGAGCGTAGCATCCCTCTGGACTGAGCGCGACGTTGTCATGCAAGGCCAGATTGCCAACCGTCGGGAGAGGACTGCCAAGCTTCGGGAACGGACTGAGGCTCATAAACTCTTGCGGAAGCATCCGTTCCAAACGTCTCTGAAATCCGGACACTCGCGCTCTCAAACCAGGAGAATTCCCGATTCCCGCCGACAAAGAGGCCCCCGAGTGGCCGGTTTTGAAATGAGTGGCCTGTCGTTACCAAAAATTAGATTCGGACGTATTGATGATGCAGTCCTCCGAGCAGCGGCAGTGCGGTGATTTGCCCGACGCGCTGAACGCTGCGAGGGACCGGCGCGGTCTTCTTCAACGAAAGGTGGGTCCGCACTTCATTATAATAGGCGGCGTACGCGCGAACTATGCGACGCAGGTGAGCCTCACCGAACACCACATTATGGTCGAAGCACTCCCGTCGAATCGAACCGATTAGGCGCTCGACGTGTCCGTTCTGCCACGGCGAACGGGGGGCGGTGGGACGATCCCGAATGCCCATCGCTCGCACGCGCCGGATGAAGGCGGGACCGTACGCGCAGTCGCGATCGCGGATCAGGTATCGCGGTGCTTGGTCCCAGGGAAAAGCCTCAGTCACCTGCTGGGCGATCCATTCGGCCGTGGGATGAGCGGTGACGCCGAAGCCTACCAGCCGCCGGCGGTCGTGGCGGAGGATCACCAGACCATAGAGCAGTTTGAAACACGCCGTCGGTACGACGAACAGGTCGAGCGAAACAATACCCGCGGCATGGTTGCGCAGGAAGTCTTCCAGCTCTGAGAGGGCGGCCGTCTGGACCTCGGCACCATGTACTTGGCCACGGTCGACTGCGCAATCTCGATGCCGAGCATGAGCAGCTCGCCGTGAATGCGCGGCGCGCCCCACAGCGGGTTGGCCATGCTCATCTGTCGGATTAGGTCGCGAAGCTCGCCATCAAGCTGCGGCCGTCCCACGCCGGGACGAGATTTCCACCGCCAGTACGCGCGAAAGCCGCGGCGGTGCCAGCGGATCAGCGTTTCGGGTTTGATGACCTCGATTGCGTTCAGGATCGACGGGAAAAGCCGGTACAGCCAAACCAACCGGAGTCGGTCCGCATTCGTTAGGCGCACGCGCTTGGGGAGCTTGCGGACCAGGATGTTGAGCTGTTGGCGGAGGACCAGGTTCTCGGCCTCGAGCCTCGCCCGAGACTTGAAACGCGCGCGCAGTGCGTACGCCAGCAGCTTCAGCCACTCAGCCATGCGCCGCCAACGTACCCGATTTCATCCGAATCTGTCACACAAATCCAATTTTCGGTAACGACAAGTTGCACTTCGCGGGCGGCCGCCTCCCATCCGCCCCGCTTGAATGCATCGTTACAGAAATTCGTCGCCGCCGAACCCATCGCACCGAGCGTAAAGGCTATCGCGGGCTTCAAAGGCTCCACGAGCGCATCGAGATCGTCGCCGAACGCAACCGTGCCGCCGACCTGAATGTCAATGTCGGCCAGACTGCGCCCCGCCTCTTCGGCGCCCCGGCGCAAATAGTCGAAGTGCGCGGCGGCATGTTCCGGCGTAAACGACGTGCCGAGCCAACCATCGGCCGCGGCACCCGTGTATTCCAACGAATGGGGCCGGAGCGTCGCGAGATAAATCGGAATGTTG
>CAWESZ010000011.1:0-100701 GCA_963811865.1 uncultured delta proteobacterium
GAGCGCCGGAGAGAAAATCCCTCAGTGAAGCGGCCGGGTAGTCCGGTCGCGCCGGAGCAAAAGTCCGGCAGCGGCAGGCCATCTGCCAAGATGGGCAGAGGGCGGAGGGATGAAAGGCGTGGAACTGTATGGGCAGGTGCGGCGCGCGGTTTTCGTTGAGGGGATGAGCCGGCGGGAGGCGGCGCGGCGATTCGGTATCGATCCGCGGACGGTGGCGAAGATGCTGGCGTTCTCGGTACCGCCGGGATACCGGCGGAGCCAGCCGCCGGCGCGGCCGAAGCTCGATCCGTTCATCGGGATCATTGACCGAATCCTGGCGGACGATAAGGGACAGCCGGCCAAACAGCAGCATACCTCGAAGCGGATCTTCGAGCGGTTGCGGGACGAGCACGGGTATAGCGGCGGGATCACCGTCGTCAAGGACTACGTGCACGAGCATCGGCAGCGGCAGCGCGAGATGTTCGTGCCGTTGCGGCACGATCCGGGGCACGCGCAAGTAGACTTCGGCGAGGCGCGGGCGGTGATCGCGGGAGTGGAGCGAAAGATCCACTTCTTCGCGATGGATCTGCCGCACAGCGACGGCTGCCTGGTACAGGCCTATCCGGCGGAGAGTAGCGAAGCCTTCTGTGAAGGGCACAACGCCGGCTTCGAGTTCTTCAGCGGAGTACCGCGCTCGATCCTGTACGACAACACCAAACTGGCAGTGGCGAGCATCCTGGGCGATGGCCGGCGGCTGCGGACCAGAGTCTTCAGCGAGCTGCAGTCGCACTATCTGTTCGCCGACCGCTTCGGGCGGCCGGGCAAGGGCAACGACAAGGGCAAGGTCGAAGGGTTGGTCGGCTACGCGCGGCGCAACTTCATGGTGCCAATCCCACGAGCGACCAGCTTCGCCGAGCTCAACGCGCAGTTGCTGGAGCACTGTCGGCGCCGGCTGGGCGACCGGCTGCGTGGTCATGATGAGACCATCGGCGAGCGGCTGGTGCGAGACCGCGCCGCCTTGCTGGCGCTGCCGGCGACTCCCTACGAAGCCTGCGAGAAGAAGGTGGCCCGGGTCAGCTCGTTGTCCCTGGTGCGCTACCGGAGCAACGACTACTCCGTGCCGACCGCCTACGGCCACCGCGAAGTGCTGGTCCGCGGCTACGTCCACGAGGTGGTGATCGCCTGCGGCGCCGAGGAGATTGCTCGTCATCCGCGGTCCTATGAGCGCGAGGACTTCGTCTTCAACCCCTTGCACTATCTGGCGCTGCTGGAGCGGAAGATCGGCGCACTGGATCAAGCCGCGCCGCTGGCCGTCTGGCAGTTGCCCGAAGAGTTCGCGACCCTGCGCCGGCTGCTCGAAGCCCGCATGGGCAAGCCCGGCAAGCGGGAGTTCGTCCAGGTCCTGCGCTTGATGGAGGTGTTCCACCCCGACGATGTGCTGGCCGGGGTCAGAACAGCGATCGCCCGCGGCGTGATCGGCTTCGATGCGGTCAAGCATCTGGTGTTGTGCCGGATCGAGCGCCGCCCGCCGCGGCTGGACCTCAAGATCTATCCCTACCTGCCGCAGGCCACGGTGGCGACCACCTCGGCCCGGGCCTACCTGAGGCTGCTGGCGGGAGCAGCATCATGAGCGATACCCCGCAGGTGCTGCTCGCCCATCACTTGAAGGCGCTGCGGCTGCCGACCTTCCTGCGGGAGTACGACAAGCTCGCCCGCCAGTGCGCCGCCGAAGGTGTCGACCACGCCCGCTACCTGCTGCGGCTGGCCGAGCTGGAGATGATCGAGCGGGAACGGCGGACCGTCGAGCGCCGGATCAAGGAGGCCAGGTTCCCGGCGGTCAAAAGCCTCGACAGCTTCGACTTCACCGCCATCCCCTCGCTCAACAAGACCCTGGTGCTGGAACTGGCCCGTTCGGAGTATGTGGCCCGCCGCGAGAATGTCATCGCGCTCGGCAACAGCGGCACCGGCAAGACCCACATTGCGCTGGGGCTCGGGCTGGCCGCCTGCCAGAAGGGTCTTCCGGTCGGCTTCACCACCGCCGCCGCCCTGGTCAACGAGCTCCACGAAGCACGCGATGAAAAGCGTCTGCTGCGCCTGCAACGGCTGTTCGCAGGTTACAAACTTCTGATCGTCGACGAGCTGGGCTACGTTCCGCTCTCACCGATCGGCGCCGAGTTGCTGTTCGAGGTCTTCAGCCAGCGCTACGAGCGCGGCTCGATCATCGTTACCAGCAATCTGCCCTTCGATGAATGGACCGGCGTGTTCGCCTCCGAGCGCCTGACCGGAGCGCTGCTCGACCGCCTCACCCACCACGTTCACATCCTCGAGCTCAACGGCGACAGCTTCAGGCTCAAACACAGCAAGCGCCGGATCAGTGACGATCAGCCACCCCAGGAACCCGGATAAGACTGCTCCGATCACGTCGCGACGAGACTAGCCACTCGCGGCAACAGCGAGGGGGAGATCCCCTCGCGCTCCCCCTGCCGGAAGTCAAACCACGATTCCTCTGCCCCTCTAACTGATGCATTTTCACTCCGGCCCACTGATGTACTTTCGCTCCGGCGTTGACACCTATGGGATTATCAGGCAACAAATGTAGCGTCTCGCCGTCGAACTCGGCAATCAACCAGTTGACGGTAGCGCCGGCCGCCGCCTTCTTCAGCCGTGCGATCTCCCGACCGCTGACGCCAGCTTTTCCGCCCTTCAACTGGATCAGCCGCACGTCCAACAGGTCAGAGTCCTTCCGGCCCAGCCGGAACGCGATTGCGTCAATGATGCCGGTGCGCGGCGCGCCTGTCGCGCCTTCAAAGAACGCCAGCCGCCAGCCGTGGTCCTCGCAGTACAGCCGCAGAGCCTCTTTGCTGCCCGCTTCCGCTGCGCGTGCCTTCGTGAACGCGCCCATACGCTTGCGGGTTTGGGCTGCTTTTTGTCCAGCCGCGCGCAGCTTGCGGGTCCGCGCGGCCTTTTGTCCCGCCGACAGATCATCCGGCGCGGGCATTAGCCTGTTCGCCGCGCGACCTTCCGCCGCTTGTTGCGCTTGCGCACTTCAGCGGCCTTTGCGGCCACTTCTTTTTTCGGAACCGCAATCAGCGCCTTCATTACCCTCTCGAACCGCTGGAAAGACGAATGGGAACTGGGTTGGGCGTCTTTTGCCATGCCGCCACTCTAGCGCCTCGCGCTTCGGAGTTGGAACCGCGTGCGTGCGATTGCCGCGACCCTGCCGGCGGTCAACTAAGCGACGCAGCCGCCGGTTCAACTTTGCCGGTCAATTCCTTGTACGTCAGTCTGCGAGCCGCGACTTGGGAAAGCGTGCGGACGAACCGATTGCCGTCGTCCGTTTTGCGGTTGTTGTAACGAAACGCCTGTTCGTCCAGATACCGGAACAGGTGGAACGGCTCGACGCTGACGTAGGTTCCTTTCAGTCCGCGCTTCAACAGCGACCAGAAATTCTCGATCCCGTTCGTGTGGATATTGCCCTTCACGTAGGCTTCCGCGTGGTCGATTACGTGGTGGACGTATTCGCGATCCAACCCCTGATAGGCGACCCACGCATCGGTAAAGACTTGAGAGCCCGGCGCGACGTGCTCCCGGATCTCGGCTTGCAGAGTCTCGGCTCGCGTGTTGGCTACGTGCTTGACGCGAATCTCGCGGGTATTCCGATCCAGGATGCCCATCACGATTGCTTTACCGGCCCCGCCGGTTCCCGTGATCTTGGCCTTCTTGTCTTTGTGCATGAAGCGCGCGAGTTCGCCGATGAAAGATTCGTCGGCTTCGATCTCGCCTTCCAGCTTCGTCCAGAACGTGCCCCGCTGCATCGCCAGCCGAATCCGGTGAAGCATGAACCACGCGGTCTTCTGCGTGACGCCAAGGTCGCGCGCGATTTCGTAGCTGCTCACGCCGTTCTTGCAATTGGTCAGCAGCCACGCGGCGGGAAGCCACTTCTCAAGCCCGATCGGCGAGTCCTCAAAGATGGTTCCGACCTTGATGCTGAACTGCCGTCGCTCATGCGGAACGCTGCATTTCCAGCGGCGCTGGTTCGCCAGAAAATGGACCTTGGTGCTGTTACAGATCGGGCACGTCACTACACCGTCAGGCCAGCGCAGCCGCGACATGAACTGAAGGCATACGTCCGGGTCTTTGAAGTACCGAACCGCATCAAGGAAAGTCCGTGGAGTCGCTGTGGCGTTCGTCGTTTCCATGCTCCAAATATAGCAAGGGAACGCGGGTTAGTCAAGTATATTCTTGCCCAAATTTCGAGGCTACGCGGACTCTACCATCAACTGACGGATTTTCAATGGCAACGGGCGGTCGTCGGAACTTCGGCGCAGATTCTGCCGTCCGAAGGGCACTCTTCGACACCGCGTAGAGCCCGGTTCGCGCTCGTCACCGGACCAGGCCACCCTGCGCCGAATCGGTCACGAGCGGCCCTTAAGCGTGTGGTCGCTTTTGGCCCTAATCGGCTATCCGAGTTTTTTCCGATCCGTTTCCCGGTCGAATCACTTGAATTACACTTGAATGGGCTCGCGACGGACGCCCGAAAAGCATCGCGGTGGCCGTGGAGATTCGGTAGCAAATTCGCGGGCTTGAGTGGTGGCGCGCCCGGAGGGATTTGAACCCCCAACCGTCGGATCCGAAGTCCGATGCTCTGTCCAGTTGAGCTACGGGCGCGCTCGCGTCAACCTATTAGTAAATAAAGGTTTTCTCAAGCTTGATTCTCCACATGGAAGGAGAGCCGGAGGCCCCACTTGCCAGAGCGCAACCTCAAAGCACAAGCGCTGTCAATAAAACCGGGCTCGAGGTAGTGCGTCAGTTTGAAATTTCGGGGGCCGTGCGCTCGAATCCGGGCTGTGCGATAATGGCCGCATGGCCACGAAACGGCTCAAGCGCCCGCGTGATCCGGTCGCCCTCGCCAAACTGATCGGCGATATCGCGACCGGACAAGCGACCGAAAGCCCCGAGCCTCAAGAGAAACCTACGGTAATTCGTGCCCGCCGGGCCGGACTCAAAGGCGGCCCTGCCCGAGCTAGGGCTCTGACAGCTTCGGAACGAAAAGCGATTGCTGAGAAGGCGGCGGCTTCTCGGTGGACGCATGGGAAGCAGCGGCTGGAGCCAGAGCAGCCGGAGCAAGCGAAGTCGCAACCGGAGATGAGACCGCGCTCGCCGCGCCAATCGTCACGGATACGGGAACCATAGGAACAGAGAACCCGGCCAACACGGCTTCGACCGCCCGCACGATTTTGTCCGCTTCTTGCTTGTCCAAACATTCCTTGGCCCATTCCGCGCACAGCACCTGCCAGACGACATCGCCGCGAAGGACCAGCTTCGACGCTGCGTCCGATACCCAATCGTGGTGATTGCCTAGAGTCATTGCTCGACTGCACGCATCAGCAAATTGTGAGTAATCTCGCGCTGTTCTATACGCTGCATTCGCCCAATTCTGCGGAGAAAGCGTTTTGAGCGCTTCAAATACGACGATCTCTGGTGCATCGTCTCCCGGTAGATTGATGCAACCAGGCGCTCGACCACCATCTCCGTCAAGAAATACGCACGAAGGACGCGGAAAGCGCTTGTTGGCAACCATCTGACCGAGGGTTTGGCCGACGGAAGCCGCACCATACGGAATGATCCGGCAACGCGAAACCAACGCAGGCGCGTGCGCTGCTAGAATCTCCACAAGCATCGTTTCCGCGCGTTCGTCTTCTACATACAGGTCCGCTTCGTAGTGCGGTTCATCGTCCATCTTCGACATCGCGAAATCGGGACTCACGCCATAAACGATCTGTTTTCCCCCTGCGGTGATGATGTACGCGCGTGCCGTCAACGGTAGCTCGTCCAAGACATATGGTGAATGCGTCGTGAGGATGATTTGAAGGTCGCGTTCCCTACAGCGGTCGGCTAAGTCACGAATCAATCGTCGCTGAGATCGCGGATGGAGCGAAGTCTCAATTTCGTCGATCAATACGAGGCCGTATTTCGGAAAGTCCGCCTCAAGAAGGTCGGCAACGGTGGCTTCACCCGATCCCTGATGGAACCCGGAATAGATCGCCTGTTGCTTTCCGAGGACGGTAATCTTTTTCTTCTCATCCGCATTCGTCAATGCCATTTTGGCGAGATCGTACTGGTGGCCCATGATCTGGCTGAAACGGTCTAGCCGGGCCTTTTCAAAGAGGGTTGAAGAAGTTTCCTTGTAAAAGGTTTTCGCGAGCTTCGCATATCCTACGCGACCGGACACTGGCTGAATGCGGTTGAGATCAAAATATCGGATATCTCTGTCTTGGCGGTCCCGATTCCCTCGCCATCGCGGGCCGGGCTTTCGGAGACTCTGCTCAATCGACTTGTCTCCGCAGCGTACCGCATAACGAATTTCGGCCCTTCTGACCTTTTCCCATGTCGTTTCGGGGAAAAAGTCTGAGGCGTAATAGCCAACAGGCGAAAGATAAATGGCAGCGGCACATTGCAGGATGGTGCTCTTACCTGAACCATTTTCGCCGACCACGGCCATAATCGGAAAATTGCAATTGAACCTCTGGCCGGTCCAGCCGCGAAGACCGTGGATCTGAATCCAATCGAGCCTCTGAGGCCATCCGGTGTTGGCCTGCCATTTTGCCTGAAGTCGGCGAACCTCGCTGCTGATTGGCATATCGTCCTCCAAGGAGAGTGCTGCGCCGTTCTTAGCGGCGCGCATGGCGCTTGCGCGGCGGCACAATTCAGAATAACAATAGCTTGGTGGTAAGTAAAGTATCATTTCAGCGCCTCGCTAGACCGCTTGGCGCCGTGAAACTGACAAATAATGCTTGACTAAGGAGGGACCTACAGATAATATCAGGGCTATGAACAAGCTGCCTCGCGGACGACGGGCACAAATTCTCGGCATGATGGCCGAAGGCGTCTCGCTCCGCGCGATCTCACGAATGACCGGCGCGAGTCTGAACACCATCGTCAAGCTGCTCGCAGACGCGGGCAATGCGTGCCTTGAGTATCAGGACCGCGCGCTTCAGAACTTGCCCTGCAAGCGGATTCAGGCCGACGAAATTTGGAGCTTCGTTTACGCGAAGCAGAAGAACGTTCCCGAGGACATGCGCGGTCAGTTCGGCGTTGGCGATGTATGGACGTGGACCGGCTTGTGCGCCGACACGAAGCTAATCGTTAGCTGGCGCGTCGATACGCGCGACGCGGACGCGGCTTGGGCGTTCATGCACGATCTGTCGAACCGGCTCGCGAATCGCGTCCAGCTAACCACGGACGGCCATCGCGCCTATCTCGACGCGGTAATCGGCGCGTTCGGTACGGGCGTCGATTACGCGATGCTCGTAAAGCAGTACGGGAACGCGCCAGAGACGACGCCAGAGCGCCGCTACAGCCCGGGCGTATGCCTCGGGGCAGAGCGCCGCAGAGTCAGCGGTACGCCCGACCCGGCGCATATCAGCACGTCTTTCGTCGAGCGCCAGAACCTGTCGATGCGAATGGGAATCCGGCGCTTCACGCGCCTGACGAACGCCTTCTCAAAGAAACTGGAGAACCACGTCCACGCGCTTTCGATCTACTTCATGCACTACAATTTCGTGCGGATTCACCAGACGCTCCGCTGCACGCCCGCGATGGAAGCTGGTGTAACCGACCGGCTGTGGTCGCTTGAGGATATGGTCGAGATCGTGGACGAATGGGAGGCCGCGAACGTGCCAAGCAAGCCGCGCGGCCCTTACCGGAAAAGAGCGGCTGAAATTTCAAACTGACGCACTACCGGGCTCGACCACACGTTTGCAACGGCGTGGTGTCGATGCGAGTCTGAATCAGGACCTGAAAAGTGGAGAATTCCCGATTACTTGAGACTGACCGCCGTCTGGTAGAGTAGGAGTAGCCCAAGTTTGGGCGGTCCGCGATTTTTCTATGGAGCATCCAACCAAGTCCCACCCTGCTGAGAGCCGCGCGGCAAAGGAGGTGCGTGAGATCTTCGAGTCCGGGCGTCCGCTCACGTATATCCGCTCCGCAGAGGAGCAGCGGGTCGCAAGGATCTTGCGCGAGGCTGGACAGAGACTATCGGATTCCACGCCGGTGCCGGTATGGACGTGGAGTCTCACCGAGGGCATGCGTCCCGAGAACGGAGCCGCCGAGGCCCGCGCTGCCGATCCGCGCGCAGCGCTGGATTTTATCGCCGCGCACAAGGAGCCTGGGATTTTCCATCTGAAGGACTTTCACGAAGCACTGCGCGAATTTCCGGAGGTCAGACGCCGCCTTCGGGACCTCTACGCAGCCTGTCTCGATAAACGGAAGTTCGTAGTTGTCAGTTCGCCGGTACGATTTGTTCCAGAGGAGGTCGAGCGGGACCTCGTATATCTCGAGCTGGGGCTGCCCGATCTGGTCGAGATCGTGGAGTTCCTCCGCGAGGAGGCTAATCAAATCACCAAGCGTGGGGCTCAGGCCGATGCGAGCGAAGCAACCCTGCACCAGCTCGCGCGTGCGCTGCAGGGGCTCACCCTCGACGAGGCGCACCACGCGGTGCGCCGGGCCCTGGCCAGCGGCGGCGGTCTCAACGCTGAGTCAGTACCGGCCCTGCTTCAGGAAAAGCGGCTTTTGGTCAACCGCAGCGGCGTCGTCGAGTTCGTCGCCGACCAGACCAACATCGGGCAGATCGGGGGACTCGACGGCCTCAAGAAGTGGCTCCAGGAGCGTCGTAAGTTGTTTGAAATGCGCGACGAGCTGAGCGCCGACATCGTGCCGAAGGGGCTGCTCCTCATGGGTATCCCGGGCTGCGGCAAGAGCCTTTGCGTCAAGGCCATCGCTTCGCTCTTTGGGCTTCCGCTCTACCGGGTCGACATGATCGAGGTCTTCTCCGGCCGCCACGGGACACCCGAAGGGGCGTTCGTTCAGGCCTGTAAGATGCTCGAGGAGCTGGCGCCTTCGGTCGTTTGGTTCGACGAGATCGAGATGGGGATCGTCGGGAGATCCGGGCGGGAGCAGGGCCGGCTCTTCGCGTTCTTTCTGACCTGGATGCAGGAGAAGGCCCGCGGGGTTTTTGTCGCCGCCACCGCCAACCGCATCGACCTGCTTCCCGCCGAGATGATTCGCAAGGGACGCTTCGACGAGGTGTTCTTCGTTGACCTGCCCACCGACGTCGAACGGATCGAGATCTTCAGGATTCACCTCAGCCGCCGGCAAGTGGATACCACCCGGTTCGATCTCGACAAATTGGCGGAATTCACCAATGGCTGGAACGGGGCCGAGGTCGAGCAGTGTGTCATATCGGCCCTGACCAAGGCGCGGCTCCGTGATCGGGAGATCACCGAGGACGACCTCATCGCCATCGCGCTGGGGGTGGTTCCGCTCTCGCGCACCATGAGCGAGCAGATCAATCACATCCGGTCATGGGCCTTTGAGCGCGCGATGCGCGCCTCCCAGCGCCCCGCAAGCAAGTAAGCCCGAGCGCTGTCGCCCGTCGCCCGAAGGCATCGTCTACAGCGTGTTGTTGGGGATCAACCGGGCGACCGTGAGATCCGACGCGATTTCCGTGAAGATCTCGTTCAGATTACTGGTCGGTCGAGAGGCTGAGACGCAGGAACTGCTCCCTCCCGTCGCTGTGTAGTCGGAGAAGAAGTTCGACGAAGAGGAGGCAATTTGCTCCATCGTCTCGCATGGGGTGATAGTCGGACTGGTGTCAGTCGGGCATCCCGATGCCTCCGCGCCGTAGGCGACCGCATATACAGTTGTGCCCGCGGCCGTAGCGTTTTGGGCCGACGTAATGGCCTGGTGGCACTCCTGCGTGGATGGGTAACTCGTCGCCGATCCCGCCATCTGACTTGCCGTAGAAGTTGCGTCGCCATCGCTGAGGATGATCATCACGTTTTTCGTATTCGGCCTTGAATCCGCGACGAGCTGCGCTTGTGCCGCATCGATTACGCCCGCATAGAAGGTTCCCTGGCCGCCCGGAGCGCTCACTCCACTGCAACTTCCTCCACCAGCCGCGATCACCAGGTCGGAGTCGGCGTTCAGCGAACTAGCCGCGTCGGAAGCGCGGTAGTCGCTCGATAACGCAATGATCTGGTATACGGGCGAATTGTTATAGCTGGTAGTTGTGGGGTTTGTGGTAGGGCAAGTGTAATCATCCGGGACCTGCGAGGTCGATGTCAGCCCTGGGAACACCATCAGGCCGACTTCATCGACCGGGTTCGGGACGTTGGCGCCGACTGTGGCCGTTTCGCTCGAGGCCGTGCCGCAGCTTGCCAGCCCCCCGGCGCAGGGCGAGAGCGTGCCCAGCAGAGTCTGGATGCCGGTCAACGCGCAGGAGATTCTTGTATTATTGCACTGGCTGTCGGAGTCGGTGTCAGTCATCGAATGCGTCGTGTCGAGGACGATTACCACGTTGTACGAGGCATTGGATCCACCCCTTGCGCTCGCCGTGGCGGTTGCCGCGATGGTCCACGAATTAATGCCGAACACCCTGGCGAAGGTCGTCGCCACAGTGGCTTGCTCCCGCACGGCGATGGCGTTGGCGTCCGCCGGAGAGGCGGAACAGGCGATTCCGGTGCTCGTCAGGCACTTCACCTCAGGGTAGCCCGACACCATCGTAACATTGGTCAGATTGGAATTGGCGTTTAAGCTTCCGTTTTGGGCGCTGTAGTTCGTCGCGGTGGTAATTGCTTCGCTGGCTGTGTCATTGGACAGGACCGAGGCTCCCGCTAAAGCCGCCGCCTGGGTTGCAGCCTGGAGCTCCTGATAGGCCTGATAGAGACGGCCGATATCGATCACGATGGCGGCCGCTCCGAGAAAGCCGACCAAAGCGATCGTTATCATCACCATCGCCTGCCCGCTCTGGCCGGCGCGCAACCGGCGGGCAACAGGTTCGTTGTCGAGCTTCACTGGACGAGCACCGTCGTTTGCGCCGTGAGGGCGCAGTTGGGAACCGGATTGATTCCGAAGAGTTGGAGGTTGCACGGATAGCTAACCGTTACCTCGGCGCTTTGGGACTGCAACAGATATTGTTGCCCGCCACTGCACGACGCCGACGTATACGAATGTCCGTCCAGCACAATCGTGAACGCGAGACTCGACTGACTGAGGTACGGCGCTGCCGAGTAGACCGCCTGGCTGGTCGTCTGGCACGGGTCTGTGGTTTGCCCTCGGCTAATCGAAAGCAACTGCGCCGCGGAGTCGGTAGCATACGTCAGTTCCAGATCCTTATTGAAAGCAACCCCGAATTCCACCGAGCCTATAAGGAGAGTCAACAGCAGCGGCAACCCGATAGCGAACTCAACGGTCGACTGGCCCCGCTTGCCCAATCTGCGACGGTCAAACCTGCCCATGCGCTCCCCCGGCTTCAGCATCGACATCCATCGGCTGGTCATGGCCTGTCCCCGGCGCTCGGTCATCCGCACGTAGGTCTTGGTCAACAGGTCCATCGCTGCAACTCCTCTGAAAATGCATTCTATCAATCGAGTACCAATATCGTACAAACTGTAATACTAGCGCTGACAAGTCAACGCACGACGCATCAGTCGGACACTAAAAGTAACAAGCTGTTACTAGCTAAGTGACCAGCCGCGCTCAGCCGCCGCTCGCCCGCGCCCCGGGCCGTCTTTCGGGCGGTCGCTTCCGCCGCAATGGCGCGTTTCAGCCGCCCGCAGAGTCCTGAAATAGTGAGTGGTAGATAATATGCGCCAGCGTCTCGACCACTTCCGAAGTAGACTCGAGCTTGCTGCCCAAAAGCTCCCAGAAAAGATGATCCATCACGGCCGTGAACGTGAAGAACGTCCATCCCGGTTCGAGCGCCGGGAAGCTGCTGAAGCAGGCCAAACACCATCCGCAGCCGAGCAGTTGTCCAGGCCCGCATCTGCTCATCGAGCGCCGCCAGTTTCGCGTTCGCGAGCATCGCCTCTTTCCACGCGCGGTACGCGCCCGCATACCCGAGATCGGTCATCACTCCGGCTCGCAGCACGCTTTCAATCCGGTCCCTGAGATCGCCGTGCTGCGGCCGCATGTCGATTTGTTCCAGCTTACGCAGCAGTTCGTTCATGAGCACCAGCAACAGTTGGCGCTTCGAGCGGAAGTACTGATAAAAACTGCCGACCGCCACTTTTGCGCGCGCTGCGATTGCCCCGATCGCCGTGGCCTCATAGCCATTGAGCTCGAACAGTTCGAGCCCCGCCCAAAGCAATGCTTCGCGCTTGATACGGCTGCGGCGTTGCGCCGGCATCCGCGGCAGATCCTCGCCCGCCAGGAGATCGGGGCGTCGCGGCAGGCTTGCGGGCGCCGCGCTGATTCGACCTCGGGACTTTGCGGATCGCGTGCGCCGCGCCGGGCTCATCGCCGCACGAAGTTCACGCCGCACAGCGCGCCCGCGCAACACCACAGCATCCATCCGCCGAACAACCCGGCGGCGTGCTGCGGAATATTCGGGTAGACGAACGGAAAGAACACGCTGCTGAAGGTGTCGAGCACCAGGGTGGGCATCACCAGAAAGATTCCCGCGGCAGGCCACTGGTCGCGCGACGAAACCGCATCCGCGCAGATCCGCCGCGCCACCAGGGCCATCAGCGGAAAGCTTACGAGAAGCAAGGCCGCGATCGCGATGAGATTTTCGGGATGCAGCAGGTACTGCCCCGCAAGCCGGAGCGCGACGGTTGCCGCCAGCCAGATAACCAAGCCGGTCCTTAAACAGCGCCACATGTCAAATCGTCTCCTCAATCAGAACATGAATTCACATTCATATTTCACTTTGCCGCGAGGAGCGTCAAGCCCGGCTGCGCACGCAAAAAGGCCACCGGCTGGAAGGTTCCGACGATTGGTCTGCGCCGGGCGTCGACTACGCCCGTGAGGCTGGCCGCAACGGCTCCACCAGAGGGCGCCGTAACGGCGTCGCGAGATAGCAGCCGAACTCTTTGGGAAAGTTGACCGAGATGCGGGCGTGAACGCGGCCTTGCCGATCGAGAAACCGGGCCTGATCGGCGATCGGCACCAACGCACCGTGCCAGATGTTGGGATGGATATAGAGACCGCGCGTGCCGTCGCACCAGAAGGTGATGAACTTCTCCGGCGTCACGTCGTCGCCCGCAAGCGCCAGCGGAATCACGAACGGGCCGTCACCCTGCGGATAGAACAACTGGCCGCCGTCGGGATGGTAATTGGCGCGCCAGTGCAATGCGCGTTCACGCCCGGCCGCCGGCGCGGCGGGCTCGTCGGGCCAGCGGCTCCAACCGAAGAGGTAACTGTCGCCGACTGCATGGTTGCGCGCATAGAGCGTCTGTTCTTTCCACCAGAATTCGAAGAGCCCTTCGGTGATTCCGCCTTGATCGCCGGAATTGTGGTCGACGGGACGCCATCCCGGCGCCGGCCAGCGCACGATCTCGATCGGAAACTCCGCCGGCTGGTCGACCAGGCATCCATAGCCCCGCAGTGATTCATCGGTGGCTTCAACGACCGGCGCCTCAACATAACGGTGCACTCCGGTAGTTGGGACATAGGCGAAATCAGCAGAATCAACGTCCATCGGCCAAATGCTCCGTGCCGGCGCCCGATACGCGGCGCGGCAAAACGCGTCCAACTTACCACATCCAACGATCTTCAGCAGGTGCTTCCGCAGGCGCTCAATCGCCTTGACATAAAGGCGAAAAAAGAGCGAAATCTGCTCTGTGATCGCGACCTCATCAAGTCCTCTCGCAAATGACTTTTTGAACCCGGCTCGGACCTTTCCGAAAAGCTGCACAGATCCCGTCACTGGCACTCAAATCCTTGAATTTGCAGGGGTTTTTCGTGGCCGGGAGATCACGGCGAAAAGCCGGCGACTGAGTTCAGGGATCGCTCCCTTGGACGTTCTGTTGCGCGGCGGAATTGTTCGCAGCCGGATTAGCGAATTTATCGGCCAAGTCGAGTCTGGCCGAACGAGCCTCGCCGCGGCGCTGGCTGCGGCGGCGACCCGGCGCGGCGAGGAAGTCGGCTGGATCGACTCGGCAGACGCCTTCGATCCCGCGAGCATGGCCGCCGGCGGCGTCGATCTCGCACGCGTGTTGTGGGTCTCGGTGCGTAACGCCACTGCCGCACGCCATCTTCAGGGCAATCCCGGCACGCGGTTGGTAACCCGATCGGCGGCGCTGCTCAAAGCCGCCGAGCTGCATCCTCGATGCGGGCGGTTTCGGCCTGGTCGTTATCGACTTTGGCGATCTCAAGTACCCGATTCCCCAGAGCGCCGCGTTGCGGCTTGCTCGAGCCGCCGAACGCAGCGGCGCCGCCGTAATCGCGCTTGCGATACGCCGGATCTGCGGCACGTTCGCCGCCTTGAGTCTCGTGACGCATCGGGTCGAGGCGTCGTTCAGCCGCCTCGAGGCCGCCGCGCCCGTGATCTTCGACGGGCTCCGCCTGGAAGCGGCCGTGGCGCGCAACAAGCTCGGCGGATCGGGGCAAAGAGTGATCGTTCAGGCGCTGGCCGATCCGGCCGGACAGCTCGCGTTGCCATTTACGGAGGCGGCGAACGGCCGCGCCGCCACAGCGACGAAGCCTCGCAGCCGCGCTTAACGTGCAACCTCGATGGGCCGAATCGCATGCATCCTGGTTGCGGATTTTTCAATCGCCGCCCTGGTCCGCGCCAATCCCGCGCTCGAAGGTGGAGTTCTGGCGTTGGCGGGATCGCTGACGCCGCATGCCGAGCTGATCGCCGTCTCAACGCGCGCGCGCGCACTCGGGATCCGCGCCGGCATGACGATCGCACAAGCGCGCGCGGTTTCATCCGAACTGGTCGTCGTCCTCCGCACTGACGCCGCGGAAGCTTCGGCCATCGATGCGCTGGTCGAGGTTGCCGAGTCGATCTCGCCGCTCGTCGAAGCGGATGCGTCCGGCTGCGTATGGATCGATCTTGCGGGGCTGGAGCGGATTCATGCCGGCGAAGCTGAGCTCGCCGACCGGATTGTCCGCAGTGTGCGGCGGGTGGGAATGGAAGCGGCGGTGGGAATCGCCGCCAACCTGGAAATTGCGCGGCTGGCGGCGCGTTGTGGCGGAATCAGGCTTATCGCGCCGGGCCAGGAGCGCGATTTTCTGAACTGGCTGCCACTCGATCTGCTCAACCTAGCCGGCTCCGAGTCCGACGGCGATCTCGAACTGAGCCTCGCGCGGCTGGGGATTAAGCGGCTGGGCGATCTGGCGCGGATTGATCCCCATGCCATTGGCACCCGCTTCGGCAAGCCCGGCGTCGAGCTGGTACGGCTGGCGCAGGGCGGAAACTCGCGTCCGCTCGCGCCCCATCGACCCGCTGAAACCTTTGCCGAGACGATCGCCGCCGACTACGGGATCGAGAACCTGGAAGCGCTCGGCTTCGTGATGCGCCCGATGCTCGAACGGATTGTCGAGCGGCTCAAAGGCCGCGGACTGGTGGGCGGCGACATCAAGATCGTGTTCGGGCTCAGTGACCATCAGATCGATAGCCGGCGGATTGCGATCACGTCGGCATCTAACAACGTCCGCGCGATGCTCGCGCTGATCAATCTGGGCCTGGAAGCGGCGCCGCCCGCAGCCGCAATCGAATCGATAAGAATCGAGGTCGAAGTGCGGACGCCGCGTGGCGCGCAATCCGATCTGTTCGCGCCGCCGGCGCCGGCGCCGGACAAATTGCAGGTCACGATGGCGCGGCTGGCTGCGTTATGCAGTCCTGACCACGTCGGGATGCTTCAGGCCGGCAACTCGTATCGGCCGGAGGCCGTTTGTCTCGATACGTTCCGCCCGCCGCCGCCACCTTCCGCTCCTCCGCCAGAGTTGCCGGCCAAGAACGTGACGCAACTTGTCATCCGCGCGATCCGGCCCGCGATGGAAGTCGAAGTGATGGAGACGCGCGGGATACCCGAATTGGTCCGCGGCGCGAATTTCGGCGGGCGGGTGATCTCGATCGCGGGACCGTGGCGGCGCGACGGCGAATGGTGGCGTGAGCTGGGCGGCTTCGCCCGCGACTACTACGAACTCGCACTCGGCGACGGCGGCGTCTACCGCGCTTTCCGCGATCACAGCTCCGGGCGCTGGTTCGTCGATGGCGTCTATGACTAAGAACGGCGACTATATCGAGTTGCGTGCGCGGAGTGCCTTTTCATTTCTTGAAGGCGCAACCACGCCCGAGGATCTCGCTACGCGCGCGGCGGAACTTGGCTACGGCGCGCTCGCGCTCGGCGATCGCGACGGGCTTTATGGTGCGCCGCGATTCCATCAGGCGGCTCTAGCCGCGGGCCTCAGGCCAATCGTCGGCGCCGAACTGACGCTCGATGACGACTCGCGGCTTTACGTCCTGATTCCCGATCGCGAACGCTACCGGAATCTCTGCCGGATGATCACCGATTCCAAACTGCGCGCCGCCAAGGGCGAGGGCCGGATTCCGCTGGCCGATCTCGAACGCTATGGGCGCGGGATGCTCTGTCTGGCCGGCGGTGCGGCCAGTCCGGTCGCGCGGATGTTGCTGCGGGGCGAGGATCCGCGCCCGCTGTGCGATCGCCTGGGCGTCATCTTCGGCCGCGGCAATCTGTATATCGATCGGCAACGTCATCTCGATGAGGATGAGGAACGGCTCAATCGCAAACTGGCCGCGCTCGCCGACTCGATGCGGTTCCCGATCGTCGCCACCAACGACGTGTGCCACGGCGGTGCCGATCGCAAGCTGCTCGACGTGCTGACCTGTATCCGGCGCAAAACCACGCTCGAAGCGGCCGGCCGCGCGCTCTGGATCAATAATCAGCGCCATCTGAAGCGACCCACCGAAATGATCGCGCTGTTCCGCGACCTGCCCAATGCGATCGCCGCCACGCGCACGATCGCCGAGCGCTGCGAATTCACGCTTTCCGACATGGGCTATCGCTTTCCCGACTATCCGCTTCCGGCCAACGAGAGGCCCGACAGCTATTTGCGGATTATCACCTATCGCGGCGCGCGCGAGCGATGGGGCCCGGTACTCGACGAACGCACGCGGCGCCAACTCGAACACGAACTCGGCATGATCGAGCGGCTCAAGCTGGCCGGCTACTTCCTGATCGTCTGGGACATCGTCCAGTTCTGCCGCGAGAACCGGATCATGGCGCAGGGGCGCGGTTCCGCGGCGAACAGCGCCGTATGCTACGCGCTGGGAATCACCGCGGTCGATGCGGTCAAAATGGAACTGCTGTTCGAGCGTTTCCTGTCCGAAGAGCGCGGTGAATGGCCCGATATCGATATCGACCTGCCCAGCGGCGACCAGCGCGAAACGGTTATTCAGTACGTCTATCGCCGCTATGGGGAACGCGGCGCGGCGATGACCGCCAACGTCATCACCTATCGCACCCGAAGCGCCGTGCGCGAAGTCGGCAAGGTGCTCGGCTTCACGCCCGATCAGGTCGATCGGCTCGCCAAGCTGAGCCAGGTCTATGAATTCCGCGACCATCACGACGAGCTGATGGTGCTGCTCAAGCGCGGGGGTATCGATGCGGACTCGCCGCGGATTCAAATGCTGATCGATCTGGTGGGCCGGATTCAGAGCATCCCGCGCCATCTTGGACAGCACAGCGGCGGGATGGTGATTGCGGCACAGCCGCTCGATGAGATCGTTCCGCTGGAACCGGCGGCGATGCCGGGGCGCGTGGTCGTCCAGTGGGACAAGGACGATTGCGCCGACCTGGGAATTATCAAGATTGATCTGCTCGGACTCGGGATGCTGGCGGTGCTGGAGGAAACCATCCCGATGGTCCGCGCGCACGCGGGTGTCGCGATCGATCTGGCGCATCTGCCGCCCGACGATCCCGGCGTTTACGCGATGATTCGGCGCGCCGACACGATCGGCGTTTTCCAGATCGAAAGCCGCGCCCAGATGGCGACGCTGCCGCGGATGAAGCCCGCGTGTTTCTACGACCTGGTGGTTGAGGTCGCGATTATCAGACCGGGACCGATCGTCGGCCGGATGGTGAATCCTTATCTCGATCGCCGCAACCGGCGCGCCCCGGTCAGCTACGCGCATCCGTCGCTCGAACCGATCCTGAAGCGCACGCTCGGCGTGCCGCTGTTTCAGGAACAATTGCTCCGGATGGCGATGACGGTGGGCGGCTTCACTGGCGGCGAAGCCGAGGAATTGCGGCGCGCGATGGGGTTCAAGCGCTCGATGGACCGGATGGGAAAAATCGAGCAGCGCTTGCGCGCCGGGATGGAACGCAACGGCATCCGCGGGCGCAGTGCCGACGAGATCGTGCTCTCGATCACGTCCTTTGCGCTCTATGGCTTTCCGGAATCACACGCCGCCAGCTTCGCGCTGATCGCGTATGCGTCGGCGTATCTAAAACATTACTATCCGGCGGCATTCTTTGCCGCACTGCTCAATTGCTACCCGATGGGCTTTTATCATCCGTCGGTGCTCGTGCGGGACGTACAGCGTCACGGGGTCGAGGTGCTGGCGATCGAAGTGACGCGCTCGGACTGGAAGTGCACGCTCGAAGGCCCGGCCATCCGCATGGGACTCAAGTACGTGCGCGGATTGAAAGAAGCGACCGGCAACCGTATCGAATGCGCGCGCAGGTCACGGCCGTTCGATTCGATTGCGGATTTTGCCGCGCGGGTCGGATGTAGCCGGCGCGAGCTTGATTCACTTGCCTACGCGGGCGCGTTCGCCTCGTTCGGACATACCCGCCGTGACGCGCTATGGAACGCGGCGGCGGTCGAACGCGATCCGGCCAGCCTGCTCGCCCGAGTCAGATCCCAAGCGGCCGCGGCGCCATTGCCCGCAGCGCCATTCCCCAAAGCGCCATTACCCGCAACGCCATTACCCAAAGCGCCACTACCAATGATGGCGCCGATCGAGGAGACGCTGGCCGAGTATGCTTCGACCGGAATTACGACCGGACCCCATCTGATGAGCTACCTGCGCGAAAGCCTCGACGCGCAAGGCGTCCTGAGCGCAGCCAAGCTGGAACATGCTGAGCACGGTTCCTGGGTGAAGATCGCCGGCGTCGTGATTGTGCGTCAACGCCCCGGAACCGCCAAAGGATTCCTCTTCGTTACGCTCGAGGACGAAACCGGAATATCAAATCTGATCGTCACTCCCGACTGGTTTCAGGCCAATCGGGTCTTGCTGGTCAGCGCCGGCATCCTGCTCGCCGAAGGTACGCTGCAAAAAATTGACGGGGTAACCGCCATTCAGGCGCGCCGATTTGCCGAGCTGAAACTCAACGGCGTCGTCCCTCCATCGCACGACTTCCATTGAACCTCCGCCAGTACCTTCTCTTGACTCAATGTCATTATTGACATATTCCAAGACTATCATTCCAAGGAGGCGGCGCGATGTACGACAGCGACAATCCATTTCTCAGCGGTAATTACGCTCCCTGGCGCGAGGAGGGCGACGCGGCGGATCTCGAAATCGAGGGCCAGTTGCCGCGTGAGCTTAACGGCGCGCTCTACCGAGTCGGACCCAACCCGCACTTCGTGCCGCAAGGCCGCTATCACTGGTTCGACGGCGACGGGATGATCCACAGCTTTCGGCTGCGCGACGGCCGCGCTTCCTATCGCAATCGCTACGTCAAGACCGCGGGCCTGATGGCCGAGATGAAGGCCGGCCGCTCGCTCTACGGCGGCCTGCTCAATCCGGCCGCGAACGACGCGCCGCCCGCCGACGCGCCGTTCAAGAACGCCGCCAATACCAACATCATCGGTTACTCGAACCGGCTGCTCGCGCTGTTCGAGGCGGGATTACCCCACGAGCTGAAGCCCGAGACGCTCGAGACCGTCGGCCCGTACAACTTCTGCGGCAAGCTCGCGGGCCCGATGACCGCGCATCCGAAGTTCGACCCCGAAAGCGGCGACCTGCTGTTCTTCGGCTATCAGCCGTTCCCGCCCTACGTGACCTACCATCGTGCCGACGCGCGCGGGAACCTGCTCGAGAGCTGCTCGATCGACTCGAAAATTCCGGTGATGATGCACGACTTCGTCACGACCAAAAACTACGCGGTGTTTTTCGTCTGCCCGTCGGTGTTCCGGCTCGAAAACATGGGGCAGGGGAAACCGCTGCTGGCCTGGGAGCCGGAGCACGGCACCTCGATCGGCGTGATGCCGCGGCGCGGCGGCGACGTCAAGTGGTTCCAGACCGACCCGTTCTACATTTTCCATTTCGTCAACGCCTTCGAGCAGAACGATACCGTCGTGGTCGACGGCTGCCGGATGGACCATCTCGACATGAGCGGTAGTTCCTTCGGCGCGCAACCGTTTCCCTATCGCTGGACCCTCGATCTGAAGGGCGGGACGGTCCGCACCACGCAGATCGATGAGCAGCCGAGCGAGTTCCCGCGCATCAACGATACGCTGGCGGGATTCCAGCATCGCTTCGGCTATTTCGCTAGCGCCCGCCCCGGTGAGACCTCCGGGTTCGGCTTCAACACCTTGGTCAAGCGCGACTACCAGACCGGACGCGCCGAGACCTTCGATCCCGGCCACGACATGAAGCCGGGCGAGCCGGTGTTCGTTCCGCGCACCGCCGGCGCCGCTGAGGATGACGGCTACGTGCTCGCGACGTGGTACGACCCGGCGCTCAATCGCAGCGAGCTGATCGTGCTCGCAGCGCAGAACTTTTCCGGCGCGCCGGTGGCGCGCGTCAAGCTGCAGCATCGCGTGCCGTTCGGCTTCCACGGCAACTGGGTTCCCGCGCAAGGCTGAGCGCAGACTCGTGGAAAAATCCCGATGGAAAAACTGAGGCAGCCAAAACTCGCGGGCGAGACCGGTGGCGCGAAACGCGCCGCCGGTCCGCCGCGCGCGCCGCGGCAGTTGCGCGGGCGAATCAAGGCGTCGCTCGAATATGCACTGCTCGGTTTAATCGCCGAGCAGCGGATGCTCTCCGGTTACGATCTGGTCAAGTTGTTCGATCTCTCGATGGCGCACTACTGGCATGCGCATCACGGCCAGATCTATCCGACGCTGGAGCGGATGACGCGGCGCGGATGGATTCGGCGGCGCGACGTGATCCAGCGGCGGCGTCCCAACAAGCGCCTCTACGTCATCACTCCCGAAGGACAGCGCCGTCTCATGGAGTGGCTGGAAAGCCCGTTCGAAGGACTGCGGCTGAAGTATGCGCCGCTGCTGCGATGCCGCTTTCTGGGGCATCTCGGCGCCGTGGCGCGCGCGCGAAAAATTCGAGGAAGAACGCGCTGGCTGGAGTGCCTACCTGGAAACCTATCGCGCGATCGAACGCCAGTTCTTCGCCGGCGGCCGCGGCTACCGCGACGTTAACATGATGTTCGCCTACTTCACGCTCCATCGCGGGATCACGATGATGCAGGAGAATATCGCGTGGTGCGATTGGGCGATCGCCAGGATTTCCGAGAACGAAGCAATCTTCGCCAAAGCGGGCGACGACGACTCCGGCAAGGACGCCGCCGCCGTATCGCATCGGGTCCGCCGCCGCGCCGCCGTCGGCGCGTAGTCTCGCCGGGCTCGTGCAAGCCGCGCTTTAGGCGTCCTGCGCCTCGCGCCGGGCCTGCTCGGCGGCGATCAGCTTCATCCTCGTCATCAGCACGCATCCGCACGCCAGCGCGACCAGCCCGCAGATGAACACCGCGACGCGCGGACTGAAATGTTCCCCGATAAACCCGACTTCGAGACTTCCCAGCGGCGCCATCCCGATAAACGACAGCGTGTAGATACTCATCACGCGCCCGCGCAGCTCGTCCGAAACGAAAATCTGCAGCAGCGTGTTGGTGCTTGCCATGTAGTTCATCAGGCCCGCGCCGATGAACAGCTCGGCCGCCATCGAGAGCGCCAACCACGGCGAGAGGCTGAACAGCATCACCGCGCCCGCCATGCAGAAGATTCCGAACCCGAGGTTTTGCCGCAGCCGCTTGGAGTCGTTGGAGCTGGCCGCCATCACCAGCGCGCCGATCACCGCGCCCACGCCCTGCGCCGCGAGCAGAAATCCGTACGCGCGCGGTCCGCCATGCAGCAGATCGCGCGCGAACACCGGCACGAGCACCGTGAAGGGCACCGCGAAGCCGCTGCTGATCGCGACCAGCAACAGCAGGTAAAAGGTCGCCTCGTGATGCCACACATAGTGGAGTCCCTCGCGCACCTGGGTCAGCATCGCCGCGCCCATGCTGCGCGCCGCGCGTGACGGCACGTCCATCGCGAGCAGGCACCAGATCACGGCGAGGAAGCTGAGCCCGTTCAGGAAGAAGCAGCCCGCCTCGCCGAACCCGAGCAGCAGCATTCCCGCGACCGCGGGACCGATCGCGCGCGCGCCATTGAACATCATCGAGTTGAGCGCGATCGCGTTGGGCAAATCCTCGCGCCCCACCATCTCGACCACGAACGCCTGGCGCCCCGGCATATCGAACGAACTCACCAGGCCGTTGAGCGCCGCGAGGATGATCACGTGCTCGACGCGGACCGCGTGCGCCCAGGTCAGCGCCGCCAGCGTGAACGCGCTGAGCATCAGGAGGATCTGCGCCACGATGATCAGCCGGCGCCGGTCAACGCGATCGATAACGACACCCGCAAACAGACCGGTTATCAGGATCGGCGTGAAACTCGCGAACGAGACCACGCCCAGCATGAAGGCCGAGTTGGTGAGCCGCAGCACCAGCCACGACTGCGCCACCATCTGCATCCAGGTGCCGATCAGCGAGACCAACTGGCCCGAGAAATAGAGGCGGTAATTGCGATGGTCCAGGGCGCGAAACGCGGCGAGCCGGCCGGCCGGGGCGCTTTCGGCCGCCAGCTCCAGTTCTGCGGATTCGACCTCCGCAGGATCGGGAAGCGGCGTGTCGATTCGGTTAGGCTGCGGCTTCATCGCGGAATCACCGAGTTTGACAGAGCGCGCCATATCACGCGAGCGCTTGCCGCAAATCAGGGGCTTTGCGAAGCTCCACGCGTGATGGTGAAGCGAGTCGAACTTCGCTGGCGTGATCGGTCGGGCGCTGCGCGCGTACTCGAAGCGCCGCTCGGGCCCGACGCGAAGCAAGCCGCCGCGCAGCAGGACGGGAGTCGCGATCGCGCTGCGCTGCGAGCGCGATCGCGACGAGACAATCGTGCGCGCCACGATTGCCAATCGCGGCGCCGAGCCCGTCGCGCTCGACGCGGTGGTCTTCCACGTCGCAACCGGAATTGCGGCGAACCATCCGGCGCGATTTTTCAAGCACGGCTATCAGTCATGGAGCGATTCGCGGCCGGTTCGCGTCGGCGAATCCAGGCCGCATCGCCGCGACGGAGCGGTCGAGCTGATCCGCCTCTCCCATCAGAGCGAAACGACGCGGCCCGCCGACGCGCCCGAGGCCGCGACCTCGGAATGGTTCACGATCGTGGAAGGCGACGGCCGCGACGAGCGCATGTTCGCCGGATTCATCGGCGGGGCGGCGCAGTTGACGGCGCTGACGGTCACCGCGCCGGACGAAATCCGCGCGCGCGCGATGCTCGACGGCGTGGCACTCGCGCCCGGCGCCGAGTGCGAAATCGAGCCGCTGCTGCTGGTGCGCGCGGAACAGCCGGCGGCGCGCCTGGCGGAGCGCTGGGCGACTCGCACGGGCGCGTCGATGAACGCGCGCATCGGCGGCGCGTACCAGCGCGGCTGGTGCTCCTGGTACCACTACTTTCACGGCATCACGGAGGACACGCTGCGCGCCAATCTCAAGGCGCTGGCCGCGGCACGCGCCGAGTTTCCGATCGAGCTGGTACAGCTCGACGACGGCTTTCAATCGGCCCTCGGCGATTGGGACACGACCAACGCCAAATTCCCGAGCGGGCTTAAGCGCATCGCCGGCGAGATTCGCGCGGCCGGCTTCGAGGCGGGAATCTGGACCGCGCCGTTCCTGGCCGCGCGCGATTCGCGGATCATGAATGAGCATCCCGACTGGTTCATCCGCGATCAAAACGGTGAGCCGCTCAAGGCCGGCTACAATACCAACTGGACTACTCACCCCGACGGATTCGCCTACGCACTCGACCCGACCAATCCGGCGTTCACTGCGCATCTCACCGAGCTATTTGCGAAACTGGTCAATGAATTCGGCTACTCATATCTGAAGCTCGACTTTCTCTACGCGGCGGCCGCGCAGGGAATCCGCCACGATCCGACACTGACGCGCGCGCAGGCGCTGCGCCGCGGGCTCGAAGCGATCCGCGCCGGCGCCGGCGAGCAGACTTTTATTCTCGGCTGCGGCTGCCCGCTCGGGCCGGCGGTCGGAGTCGTCGACGGGATGCGGATCGGCGAGGACGTTGCGCCGGCGTGGAGCACCGGCACGAAGCAGGCGATCGATTCGATCATCGCGCGCAGCTTTATGCATCGGCGGCTCTGGCTCAACGATCCGGACTGCCTGATGCTGCGCCGGCGCGATACCAGCCTCAGCGGCGATGAGCGCGACGCACTGGCCGCGACGATCGCGCTGAGCGGCGGGATGCTCCTGTTGTCGGACGACATGAGTCTGCTGGGCCACGAGGAGGCCGCGCTGTTCCGATCGGTGGCGCGGCTCGGCGCCGAAGTTGACGCGAACTCCGCGAGCGATCCACCGCTGCCGCTCGACCTGATGGAGAGCGGGCCGGTGCGCGTATTGAAAAAGGAGCTACCCGGTTATGCGCTGGCGATGATCCTGAATCGCGGCAATCAGCGTGAACACGTCACGCCCTTCGACCCCAGCCTGGACGACGGCGACGTGCGGATGGTGACGCTCGACGGCAGCGAGGAGGAAGCCCCGCAATCCATCGAGCTCGCGCCGCACAGCGCCCGCATCATCCGGTTACGGCGCTGAAGTTCTCTCCGGCCAGCATATGGTCGGTCCGTTCGACGCGCGGGTTCGCGCCGAGTACTCTATCAATAGGCTGTCGGTGGAGATTGCGATGAAGGCGCGCGGCGGAGACGTGCCTGAGCGAGGATGTGCTCAACCCGTCGCCGGCGTATCTGGCCCGCGGCGCGGAGCGCGCTGGATTTGCTACGGCCGGCAGCTATACCGCGGCGAATCGCTAGGAGGGCTGCCTAGGGTTTCCGCCGCCGCGTACCTTCTCTAAATCTTTGAAGAACTCGTCTCGCGTGATGACGGGAATCGTCGCGCTGCTTTTGTTTTCTGAGTCGCGGTCGCCGGTAAGGCGCTGTCCGTCGTAGGCTTGGGCTGCTTCTTTTTCCATTCCGCAGCACTCTCGCGGCGACTTTGCATAAGTTCCTCCTGGTTGATCACCTCAAGGATTTTTGTCGCTGGCACTACGATCGCGATGCCCATATTGACTTTGCCTTCCTCGTCTGTGGCTCGCATGTCGTTCTTTTCCTCGGAGGGAATATCCCAGTGTCCATGCATCAATCCCATTAGGTAAATCCCGCGCCCGCTGGGCGCGCTAATGATTTCGCCCTCACCTTCCTCGCTGGTCTTTATATTCACCGTTTTTCTAACGAACGCCGGCGATCCACTAAGGCCCCCGATCGAGCGAGCCTCGATCAGGTAGGCATCTGTTTCGCCGATCTTCGTCGAAACCTTCTCGGTGGGCAACATAGCGACGTTCCCATGTCGGACTATCGGAACATTCTTTTTAGAACCAAAGAAATGGACAAAAAGGCCGGTTAAAAAAACTTCGTCGCCCGGACCTACCGAGCCCGACCTGACGATCTCGTCGGTCAGAAACATCGTGGTCGGGATGGCCTCGTAGTCGAACTTCTCCCGCGATGGCGCATAGGGGATCACCGCCGCGTCCACCGAGGGATCGGTAGGGTGAAAATAAAACCGATCTGTGCATCTGCCCCGTACCCATATCGCTTGTTCCTGATCCTTGGAGTTCATCCTCACCACGAACTCGCGCCCCTGGACCTGCGCCGCGACGTGCTTCGCGGTCACCAAGTAAATATGACCACCCATCGGATCGAACTCCGACGGATGCCCAACAAAGAAAGCAGTTCCGCCCAGAGACACCCCCGCCCATCCCCCATCTGCCCGAACCTCTGCCAACCCGACGAAACAGACGCACTTCAAAACATTTTCTGGAACCCTCATCTTTGCGTCCTCCGGCGGGCTGATGAACCAACGCGGAGTATTGCCGAATCTCTCGTCAGTATAAATTTTTTCTACCCCACTCAGATACGGCCTCGTCAAGAGGATACTTGTCCTAAAATGCCGGAGGTTTGACACTTCCCGGTCCTGACCGCGTCGGCCAGCGGAGCTTAGGAAAGGCCCATTTAGACTGGCCCTTTCAGCGCGCTGACCGACCCGGGACGACCTTGCGGGGAATCGTTAGGAAAACTTATCCTTGGATGAGCGCGAGAATGCCGCGCTCGAACCGGCCGTTCGCGACGCACACGACTTCTGACTCCTCGTTTTCTGACGAGAACCGCCCCTGTTCGCCGCTATTGAAGGTGGCTGTGCCCTGCTCAGGAAAAGTTGCGCCGTTTCCCAACTGGGCGACGCCAACCATCGTGACCACATAGCGTGCCGTCACCGTAATTTTGGTCGAAGACGGGGTTATCTGCTCGAACACAATATTGGCGCGCCCGTCGAGGCTCAACTTGCGGTATATATGCTCGGGAAAGAGACCACCGCTCGGACGCCAGTAGGCCTCCTCGGCGCGTGATTCCGGGAAGTCAGCCCGCTGGCCCTGCGCATCCGCATGGATCTGGCCGCAGTCGAGGAAGGCCTCCGGATCGCCGGTATAGCTGACGTTCATCAGGCCTGAGGAGCGGTCCATATTATTGATCACAAAGAAGCTCTTCCCGATTTGCGGAACCGCCCTGTCCCAGACCTCGGCGTAGGGCTTGTCGATCGTGACAACGTTGTCGCCCTTCGCCAGAGATGTGTCGGGCGGAACGTAGACAAGGGTGCCGCAGCTAGAGCCGAAGAAGCCGAAGAAGACAACGAGAAGGACCGTTGAAATGACGCGTCCGACGCTCACTTTTCCACCTGTTCCGCCGCGGGGCGGCGCATCGACATCCCCTTCGCCGCGCGAGGCCCGAACAACTGGATCACCTTCGTGCGCGCCGGCTTTTTTTGTCGGCGCAGGGCGGGTACAGCCACGCGACAGCCCCGGCCCGATCACGCGGATTGTCGATCACTCGCCGCGTAATCGCAAGCCCTTTTTCGACAAGCTGGTTGTCCGCGCGACACTACGGCGGCCGTGCGCCCGCTTTGGCCGTCAGGATATTCCCTACGCTCTTGCCCTATTCTCTCGCATTGGAGACGACGTGGCGGGCGGTTCGACGGCTGGCCAGTCGCCACTCTTGAACGCTCTATGCGGGTGGTGATAAAAAAGCGAAAGCCCTCGGAGTTTGGCGCCCTCACGTTAACCGGCGAGTCAGGGGTGCTGGCGGGTTGTGTGCGGTTGTTGGGACTCTCACCGGCCTCGACACCACCGACTCATCCGACGCTTGGCAAGCCGACCAACGCGGTTTCGGTCAGAAACCCGCACAGAGAAGTTTGCCATGCCGGATACCGAAGTACTTGCGTGGACGAAAGCAAATGGCCGATTTGAAGATGCTCGCGCCGCAGTCAACGCCGTGACGGAATCAATCGACAAGGTTTGTCGAGCGTTGAACGATTGGAGCACTCTATTTCCTTCTGGCATGCGTTTCAGGCGCTTCGATGCCAAACAAACAGGCACTTTTGATGCGAGCGTTTGGCCCGACGCCGCGCATATTACGAAGGTTCTGACGGAGTGCCACCAAGCGTACGATGCGCTGTTGGCAGCTTACGGGCCACTGGCCCCTGAAGACCGCAAGCGTTTGAACCTTTCCGCTGCTCCCAAACCTTAGCCCCTGATCCAATCGACAGCGACGGTACCCGGGGAGTGCGGACACTCAGGTGCCGTTGCTGTCGCTCCATATTCTGCGCGCGATTCGTATCTAAGACCGTCCTTAAGATGCAACCTAATCGAAAGATTGTCGCCGGCGACACGCCGCGCGGGTGATCACGCCGCGGCGCGCCTCGATAGCGCTGGCGCCGGCGCGCAGCACCGCGCGCGAGGCTGCGCGCTCCGCAACGCCCAGACTAAGCTTTGCGTAGTAGCCGCGATCGAGTCTCTGCGATCACGCTGGCGGCGACCGCGGCGCGGCGAAGCGCGATGATCGACCCACCAAAGCCGGCGCCGGTGAGGCGCGCGCCGAGCGCGCCGGCCCGGGTTTTCTTAGAGTTCGGCCTCAAGGCGATTGTCGGCGTCGACGATGGCCGGTCGAGGAAACGCGGTCCTTTGCTCAAAGGCTGCAGGCGACTCATCCAGTTGTGGAGAGAGCAGGTCGATGCTGGTTAGCCATGCGACGAACAGTTCCTTCAGTGAGCTCAATGCCTCGGGCTTTCCAGCGAGCTCTTGCCTTGCGAGGTTATACAAGCTCTTCCCGTCCTCGCGGTCGCGTCGGATTTTGTCGTGAGCCTTTGTCGGGAGATAGGCCCTCCCACCCAGGAGAGCGATCTCTTGCATGTTCAGTTCCGTGTGCATCTCCATCTGGCACATCATATAGGAAAGGGAGGCGAACAGCCTGAAACGCGCCACGCCCGGCAGCGTTCCCTTCTGCGCTTTAGCCCCGGCGACGAGTTGGTAGTCGCTCTCCTCCGCCGGCTTGCCAGCCGACCAGACGCGAGGCGCGATCCAGCCCATGAGAAGGGCCATCCCAAGAGAAATTCCGAGCCACCTTTTCATCGCATTCACTCCGCTGCGGGGAGGCGCATCGACATCAGATCCGAACTGCCGAGACGGGGCTTAAGTTTCTGGTTTCTTGAGCGAGTTTAAGAGCTTGCGGCGGCCCGCCACGACCGGGGCGACTTCTTCGCGAAGCCGTGCGGCCGCTCTCTCGGGGTCGTAGGCGGCGCCGCATTGCGGGCAAAGCAGCGGGACCGTATCCGCGTGGAGTCGCTGGCCTATCGTCGCTTCGATTCGGCCCTGGCAGGCATGGCACTCCGCACCGATCGGCTGATCAAGAATCTCCTGCGGCAGGTCCCCCTTACGGGCCATAGAGCCTCTGCCGTTTCAATATCACCGCGATCGCGAAAGAACAAACATCCTCGGCCGCTCACGCGGCGGCAAGCTCGATCGTGGCGGCGCCGGCGCCGGCGTGCAGCACGGCGCGCGACGCCTCGCGTTGCGCAGCTTCCAGGTTAAGCTTTGCGTAGTAGCCGCGATCGAGCGCCGCGATCACGCCGGCGGCGTCTGCCGCGCGGCAGAGCGCGATGATCGAACCGCCAAAGCCTGCGCCGGTGAGGCGCGCGCCGATGCGCGCCGCCGCGCCGCGCGCATTCGACCAGCGTGTTGAGCCGCGGCGTACTGACCTCGAAGTCGTCGGCCAAGCTCTGATGCGATTCGTTCATCAGCGCGCCGACCGCTTCCAGATCGCCTGCTTCCAGAGCCATCGCGGCGCGCCTCACCCGGCTCGTCTCATTGAACACGTGCCGCGCACGCCGAAGTATCTCCAGCGGCCGCGCCGAATCGAGCATCGCGCGATGTCGGTCCGGCGCCCAACAGTTCTGTAGCCAGCGCATCCGGCTCGATCCTCAGAATACGTCCCGCTTCGGCGAGCCCGTCGAAGCGCGGTGGCGCGCTTGACGCGAGCGTGGCGGTCAGCCCGGCCGGCTCCCACGATTCGAGCTGGCGCACCACGTCGCCGAGAATTTTCACGCCGTCGAGTTTCAGCGTCCGAGCGAGGATCCGGGCGGCCAACGCGCACTCGATCACGCGGCGATTGTATTCCGCGCGCACCTTGCCCGATTTGTCGGCCACTTCGCGGCTGTCGGCGACGACCAGCGCGGCTTCGGCAGGCATCCGGACGGTCCGCACGCGCAGCGGATTGAACTCGATAAACAATGCGTGGTCGCGCCGGCCGAGCAGCGACGCCGCCTGATCCATCCCGCCCGCCATCGTGCCGACGTACCATTCGCTGCGCGCGACCATCGCGGCGGCTTCGAGCGCGGGCAACTCGAGCCGATTGAGCGCCATGAACGCGAGCGCGGCCGCGACCGTGAGCGCCGCGGACGACGAGAGCCCGGCCGCCGGCGGCACGCGGCCCTCGACGAACATCAGCCCGCCGCGCATCGCGCGCAGGTCGAGACCGCCCGCGGTCAGTGAAGTGATCGATCACGCCCTGAACCGCGGCCTTGACGTAGTTGCCCCAATCGCCGGTCTGCGAAGGGATCGATGTGGCGGGCAATCGTGAACCGGCGAGCGCGGGTATGCATGGTCCATATTGTAGAGTTCAACGTCGGAAAGATTGCGCTGCGGCGTCCGGTGTGCGGAGCGACCACGATCATCGTCGAACGGTCGATCGCGATCGGCAACACCGGCAATCCACTGTAGTCGGTATGCTCGCCGATCAGGTTGACGCGGCCGGGCGCCCGGATCGCCCATAGCGGCACATCGGCGCCTACCCGCGTGCGGGCGAGCCTGGCCAGCGCGCCCGCGCGCTCGAGCTCCGAGTCGTCCCAGCGATCGGAATCGGGTTTCGCGGAACCGGGCGTCGGGCGAGTCATGGCGCAGCTCCTCGCGGCGGGTAAGACTTGCGCGCCTGCTCGAGATCCTCGGGCGTGCCGATATCGCTCCAGAAGCCGCGCAATTCCACGGCGCGCACCGCGCGGCCGTCGGCAAGCATCGCGGCGATCGCGGCGGGAAGCTCGAGCTCGCCGCGCGGCGACGGCTCGAGGCGGCGGACATAGTCGAGGAACGCGTTCGTGGCGGCGAACAGGCCGGCGTTGTTCCAGTGGGTGGTCGAAGTGCCCGGCGCGGGCTTCTCGACGATCCGCTCGACGCGCAGATCTGAATCGACGTACACAGCCGCGCCTCGACACGGGTCGCTGGTGTAGTTCACGGCGAGCAGCAGGTCGTAGTCGAAGTTGCGCGCGCGCTTGAGGAAACGCCCATAGAACTCGCGATCCATCAGGATATCGCCCCATCCGAAGACGAAGCGCCGGTCGCCGCCGATAAACGGGATTGCGGCGCGCATCGCGCCGCCGGTGCCGTCGAGCGCGGGTTGGCGCACGGTGGTGATTTGGAGCTGGCCGCGCTCGCGGGCGAAACGGGCACAGAATTCTTCGAGCGGTTCGGCCAGGTATCCGGTGACGACCAGCGCCTGCCGGATTCCGGCCTGCGCCAGCCCGTCGAGGATATGCGCGATGATCGACGCGCCCGCGATATCGAGCATCGGCTTCGGCGTATGCGCCGTGAGATCGCCGAGCCGCTGGCCGCGCCCGGCCGCGAGCAGAATCGCCTTGCGAATGACGTTCGTCGCCATCGCAGTAGATGTTAGCCGCATTTGCGGCGCGCTGGCAGGCGAGCGATGCTTCGCCTCACCTCGCTTTGCGCGGTTCACTCTCTCGTCGCGGCTGGTATAAACTGGCCTCGGGGAAGCGCTCGGACCCGAATCGTGCGATCCGGGAGCGGTCTTAAATCACGATGTTCGGCGAGATAAATTTCCGCGCCAAAGCCGGGGCGCCATTCATTACGGTCGAGGAGGCCCTGGAAGAGACTCGTCGCGGCCGGACCTTGATCCTGATGGACGACGAGCAGCGCGAGAACGAGGGCGACCTCTGTATCGCGGCCGAGAAAACCACTCCCGACGCGATCAACTTCATGGCCCGGCACGCGCGCGGGCTGATCTGTTTGCCGATGGCGTCCGAACGGATCGACCGGCTGGGGCTTACCATGATGGTGGGCGACAATCAGGCGCCGCTCGGCACCGCGTTTACGATCTCGATTACGGCGCGGCGCTGCGCCGGATCGGGATCTCGGCGCAGGATCGCGCGACCACAATCCTGCACGCGGTGCGCGAGGACGCGACCGGCGCGGAGTTCTTCACCCCCGGCCACGTTTATCCGCTGCGCGCGCGCGACGGCGGCGTGCTGGTGCGCACCGGCCAGACCGAGGGTGCGGTTGATCTCGCGCGGCTGGCGGGCCTCAAACCCGCGGGCGTGATCTGCGAGATCCTCAAGCCGGACGGCTCGATGGCGCGGCGCGACGATCTGGTCGAATTCGCGCGCACGCACGGAATCAAGATCGTGACGGTGGCCGACGTGATCGAATATCGCCTGCGTAACGAGACCCTGGTGCGGCGGATCGCCGAGGCGCGCCTGCCCACTGCGTACGGTGAGTTCCGCGCCTGCGTCTACCGCAACCTGGTCGACATGACCGAGCATCTGGTGCTGATCAAGGGCCAGGTTGATCCGGCGCGGCCGATCCTGGTGCGGGCACATCGCGAGTACCTGCCCGGCGACGTGTTCGGATACCTGCAACGCAACACGCGCGATCTGTTGCGCGCCTCGATGGCGCGAATCGGCACGGTCGGCGAAGGCGTGATCCTTTACCTCAAGCGCGAGTCGAGTGCGATCGCCAACGAACTCAACGGCAAGCTCGGCCATTTAGCCGGCCGACCCACCACCCGTCTGATCCCGCCCGAAGCTGACTTCCGCGACTACGGAATCGGCGCGCAAATCCTGCGCGATATCGGCGTGCGCAAGATGGTGCTGCTGTCGGACTCGGCGCCGAGGCTGGCCAACCTGCCAGGCTATGGATTGGAAATCGTCGGCAGCGAGCGGCTTACCACCACGTCATGAAAACAGCATTCCGTCTCGTCGCATTGACATCGATGGCCGTGCTGATGACGGCGGCCGCGGCCCGCGCCCAACTTCCGATCAATCCTGAGCGAGTCATGGCGTTCAGCGAGATCAAGCTGGACAAGCTGCTGAGCGCCGGACAAACCAGCACGCTCACGGTCGGGGCAGAGGTCGCTAATGGATGGCATGTCAATTCCAATAAGCCGCTCGATCCGGATTTCATTCCCACGCGCCTCACGGTTTCGGTTCCCGACGGCGTCACAGTCGGAGCGGTGATCTATCCGCCGGCGGAACAGCTTGCGCTCGGTTTTGCCGCCGACGAGAAACTTTCGGTTTTCAGCGGCGCACTTCAGTTCACGGTCCCGTTGAGCGCCGCGGCCTCATTCAAACCGACCAGCGAGGCAATCGCGGGCGTCACGCTCGATTACCAGCCCTGCAACAACAACATCTGCCTCAGGCCCGCGTCGATTCACGCGGCGGTTACGCTGGCGGAGGCCGAGCGCGATCCTGCGCCGGTACTTGCGGGCAGTACGGGCGCGGGGTCGCCGGATGACGAGTCGGTGGCCGCGCGAATCTTCAGCCACGGTTCGGTGCTGGGGTTCCTGTTCGTGCTGCTGGCCGGTATCGCGCTGAATCTGACGCCCTGCGTGTACCCACTGATCGCCGTGACGATCGCCTATTTCGGCAATCAGGCGGGTACCACGCGCAGTGTGATCACGCTCGCATTGACTTACGTACTCGGGATCGCCCTGATGTTCTCGAGCGTCGGGGTCGCGGTGGCGATGTCGGGGGGATTGTTCGGCGCGGCGCTGCAAAATCGCTATGTGCTGAGCGCGATCGCGCTCATGCTGCTGGCGCTGGCGGCCTCGAGCTTCGGGCTGTTCTCGCTCCAGCCGCCGCAGTGGCTGATGAATCGCGCGGGCGTGGCGCGGCCGGGGTATCTCGGCGCGCTCCTGATGGGACTCTCGATGGGCGTCGTCGCCGCGCCGTGTATCGGGCCGGTGGTGCTGGGCCTGCTGTTGCTGGTCGAGCGCAGCGAGAGCCCGCTGTTCGGCTTCGCGCTGTTTTTCACGCTCGCGGTCGGGCTGGGATTGCCGTACGTGGCGCTCGCGCTCGCCGCGGGAAGTATCCGCCGGCTGCCGCGCTCGGGCGAATGGCTGGGCTGGATCGAGCAACTGTTCGGCTTCGTGCTCACCGGGCTGGCGTTGTACTTCATCGATCCGCTGGTGCCGAATCATTTGATTCTGCGGCTGCTCCCCTTCTATGCCGCCGCGGTCGGAATCTTTCTGGGCTTCGTCACTGCAGCCGGACGGAACTGGCGCCCGTTCTGGATCTCCAGAATCGGGCTCGGCGCCCTTTCCGCCGGCGCCTTTGTCTATCTGATGATCCCGGGCCATCCGATCACCAAGCTCGAATTCCGGCCTTACGACGCAACCCTGCTGGCGAGCGCGCGCAGCGCGCACCAGCCGGTCGTGATCGATTTCGCCGCGAGCTGGTGTATCCCGTGCCGCGAGATGGAAAACACGACCTTCGTTGATCCGCAAGTGCGCAGCGCGGCCTCACGCTTCATCACGATGCGCGCCGATCTGACCGCGCAGGACGGCGTTACCGACGCGCTCACCAAGCAGTTCGGAATCCGGGGCGTTCCGACGGTGGTCTTCATCGATTCGCAGGGCGCGATTCGCAAGCGCGTCGCCGGATTCATCAACCCTCAGGACTTCCTCGACAACCTGCGCCAGATCGATTGAAGGCCCACATGGAATCGAGCGCGGCGCAATCTAACGAACCGTTCGTTCGCGAGTTGTTTGCGATGGTGAATGAGCGGCGCTCGTTCGGGCGTCATCCGTTGTGGATGAAGATCGCCGCGGGCCGGTTCCCGCGCAATAAGATGCCGACCTTCGCCGCACAGTTCTTCCTCCAGGTGCGCGAGTTTCCGCGCGCGCTCAGCGCGTTGCACTCGCGATGCTACAATCCGGCCGAGCGCCTCAAGCTGGCCGAGAGCCTCTACGAAGAAGAGACTGGCAAAATTTCCGGCAGCGAGCCGCATCCCGAACTCTTCATCCGCCTCGGCTTGGGACTCGGGATGCGCCGCGAGGAGCTGACCGAGGCGATCGCGCTGCCTTCCACCGCCGCACTGATCGACTGGTTCGAGCTATCGACCAAGGATCGCTCGTTCGCCGAGGGCGTCGCTGCGATCAACGTCGCGGCCGAGGGACAGGTGCCGAACAATTTCGCGCCGTTCGCGCGCGCGCTGGAGAAACATTACGGCCTCAAGCGCGAGGACGTTGTCTTCTTCGACGTGCACGAGACCGCCGATCGCGAGCATAGCGACGTTGGCGACAATATCCTGAGCCGCACCCCGATGAGCGATCACGATCGCGCGAAAATCCGATCGGCCGCCGAGCGCTCGCTCGATCTCTGGTGGCAGTTCTTCGACGGCATCGATCGCGCCTGCTCGTAGGATCCCTTCCAAACCCGATTATTCCCAATTCTAAAAAATAAAATACCGTTCTGTTTGGTCCTCTTCTCTTTCCGCTCTTTGCCTTGGTTCGGCACCCGATCGCTAGCCCGATTCCCGCCCAGAGAAGCAGAATTTTTGGGGCAAACGTCGTTTTTCTGAAATAACGTTTGATTTACACTCGGTCGCGCTCTCAAAAGACTTTACTTTCCGAGCCTCGGAGAATACTATTTTTACGTGGTTGATGGGCGCGCGGCGGCTACTTGACCAGCCACTTTTCCAACATGGCAAACAAAGAAGTTTCTGACGGCTACGGCGCCGAATCTATCAAGGTGCTCGAAGGTCTCGAGGCGGTTCGCAAGCGCCCCGGGATGTATATCGGCGACACCGCCGAACGTGGCTTGCATCACCTCGTCACCGAGATCGTCGACAACTCGGTCGACGAGGCGATGGCCGGGTTTTGCACCGAAATCAACCTTACGATTCACAGCGACGATCGGATCACGGTCGAGGACAACGGCCGCGGTATCCCGGTCGATATGCATCCGACCGAGAAGCGCTCGGCGCTCGAGGTCGTGCACACGGTGCTGCACGCCGGCGGGAAGTTCGAGCGGCAGGCCTACAAAGTTTCGGGCGGACTGCACGGCGTCGGCGCCTCGGTGGTGAATGCGCTCAGCGAGGAGTTCGAGGTTCAGGTCCACAAGAACGGCAAAATCTATTGCCAGCGTTACGAGCGCGGCACGCCCAAGACCAAAGTCGAGGAGCGCGGCGCAACCAAAACCAGCGGCACCCGGACCACGTTCACGCCCGATTCCAAAATCTTCCCCGAGGTGAAATTCAAGTACGAGATCGTCGCGCGCTACCTGCGCGAGATGGCCTACCTCAATGCCGGCCTCCGCGTCCGCCTCAACGACGAGCGCACCGGCAAGCAGGAGGAGTTTCACTACGCCGGCGGAATCAAGGAGTTCGTCAAGTCGCTCACTCAGGGCAGCGATACGCTGCACGACGTGATCTTCTTCAAGGGCGTGCGCGAGAACGTCGATATCGAGGTTGCGCTGCAATGGACCGACGCGGTCCACGAGCTGATCTTCGCCTACGCCAACAATATCCACACCATCGAGGGCGGCACGCATCTCTCCGGACTCAAGTCGGCGCTCACGCGCACGATCAACGCCTACGCCATCAAGAATAATCTCTTCAAGAACAAGGAGCTGCGGCTCGAGGGTGACGACACTCGCGAGGGTCTGATCGCGATCGTGAGCGTCAAGCTCGGCGAGCCCCAGTTCGAGGGCCAGACCAAGACCAAGCTCGGCAATTCCGAGGTCGAGGGCTTGGTCGCCGCGCAAGTCAACGACAAGCTCGGCGGCTTTCTCGAAGAGAATCCCAGTGACGCGAAACGGATCGTGATGCGCGCGGTCGAGGCCGCCACCGCCCGTGAGGCGGCGCGCAAGGCCAAGGAGCTGGTGCGGCGCAAGGGCGCGCTAGATTCCGGCTCGCTGCCGGGCAAGCTTGCCGATTGCCAGGAGCGCGACCCCGAGCGCAGCGAGCTGTTCATCGTCGAGGGTGATTCCGCCGGCGGCTCCGCCAAGCAGGGCCGCGATCGCCGCATCCAGGCGATTCTGCCGCTGTTCGGCAAAATCCTCAACGTCGAGCGCGCGCGGATCGACAAGGTGCTCTCCTCCCAGGCCCTGCGCATCCTGATCAGCGCGCTCGGGATGGGCGTCGGAAGCGAGAAGGACCTCGAAAAGCTCCGCTACCACAAGGTCATCATCATGACCGACGCCGACGTCGACGGCTCCCATATCCGCACGCTCTGGCTGACCTTCTTCTTCCGCCAGTTCCTGGAGCTGGTCGAAAGCGGCTATCTCTACGTCGCCCAGCCGCCCCTGTTCCGCGCCAAAAAAGGCAAGCAGGAGCGCTATCTGAAGGACGAAGCCGCGCTCGAGGAATATCTGACCGACCTCGGCGCCGAGGCGGCGACGCTGGAAGTCGGCAAGGGCAAGGACGCTCGCGAGATCAAGGGCGCCGCGCTCAAGACCCTGGCCCGTAAGGCGCTTTTTCTGGACAAGATGTATGAGTCGCTGGAGCGCCGCTCCAAGGAGCGCGCGATCATCGCGGTGCTCGCCGGCATGATCGCCGACAAGAAAGTCAGCGCCGAGACCTTCCGCGACGAAAAATCGGCTCACGGGATGGCCGAGGCGATTCGCAAGGAACTCAAGAACGAAAGCGTCACCTGCAAGGTCGAGCCCGACGCGGCCGAGGGCGCCTGGCGCGCCGTGTTCTCCCACGCCCGCAACGGTGCGACGCCGCCCACGATGGTCGATTCGACGCTCTTTCACACCGGCGAGCTGCGCGAAATTCGCCGCCTCTCGGCCGATCTCGAATCCTTCGCGGGCCCCTTCAAGATCAAAACCGGCGAGGGCGAGCGCACGCTCGATTCGCTCAAGTTGGCCGCCGAAGCGATCCTCGCCGCCGGCCAAAAGGGTGTCGAGGTCCAGCGCTACAAAGGCCTGGGCGAGATGAACCCCGATCAGCTCTGGGCGACCACGATGAATCCCGACACCCGCTCGCTGCTAAAGATTCAGATCGGCTCCCAGGAAGAGGCGGAAGAGACCTTCCGCAAGCTGATGGGCGATCAAGTCGAGCCGCGCCGCCAGTTCATCGAAGAGAACGCCCTCAACGTGAGATCGTTGGATATCTGATGCGTGGTTCCGAACCGACTAAGACCCATCGCTTCGCGTAGATTCTTCGCCTTCGACGAGCTCGGCTCAGAATGACAGGAACAGCGCGCGCTCCTCGGCTTAGAATGACAAGCAAAGCGCTTCCCGGTTGTCATCCTGAGGCAAGCGCAGCGCAGCCGAAGGATCTACGCGAAGCGGCCTTCTTACCCCTCTCCCTGCCCAGGGAGAGGGCGAGCGGCGCGGCGTTTGTCCTTTGTCTGCAAACGCCGTGACGCGCGGGTGAGGGTAATGCCCCTTACATCGCACAACGACTCCCCTTCCCCTTAAGGAAAGACCCAAGGACTAGTTATGCCTGAGACCAACGGCAACGAACCAATCCGCAACGAGCCCTCGCTGCTGAACATCGAAGACGACATGCGGCAGTCCTACCTGGACTATGCGATGTCGGTGAATATCGGCCGCGCCCTCCCGCGCTCCGAAGACGGCCTCAAGCCGGTCCACCGGCGCATCCTGTACGCGATGTTCCGCGAGGGCTTGCTTGCCAATCGCCGCTACTCGAAATGCGCCGGCGTCGTCGGCGAAGTCCTCAAGAGCTACCATCCCCACGGCGATATGTCGGTCTACGACGCGCTGGTCCGGATGGCGCAACCGTGGAGCATGCGCTACCCGCTGGTCGACGGCCAGGGCAACTTCGGCTCGATCGACGGCGACCCGCCCGCCGCCTACCGTTACACCGAATGCCGTCTCACCCGCCTGGCGGAGCGCCTGCTCGCCGATATCGACAAGGAGACCGTCGACTTCATCCCCAACTACGACGGCTCGCGCGTCGAGCCCGATATCCTGCCCTCGCTGCCGCCCAATCTCCTGATCAACGGCTCGGACGGAATCGCGGTCGGGATGGCGACCAATATTCCGCCGCATAACCTGGGCGAGGTTTGCGACGCGCTGCTGGCGCTGATCAAAGATCCCGATCTGTCCCTGGAGAAGATCCTCGATATCATTCCCGGCCCGGATCTTCCCACCGGCGGGCAGTTGCTCGGCCGCGCCGTGATCCGTCAGGCCTACCTCAACAAGCGCGGCATCCTCACCCTTCGCGCGCTCGCTGCGATCGAGACCGACAAGCGCTCGGGCAAGGCGTCGATCATCGTGCGCGAGATTCCTTACCAGCTCAACAAGACCCGGCTGATCGAGCGGATCGCCGAGCTGGTCAACGAGAAGCGGATCGACGGCGTCTCCGATCTCCGCGACGAATCCGATCGCGACGGGATGCGGATCGTGATCGAGCTCAAGCGCGACACCGAGCCCAAGATCGTGCTCAACCAGCTCTACAAGCTCACCCCGATGCAGGAGAGCTACGGGCTCAACATGCTCGCGATCCACGAGGGCCGCCCGCGCGAGCTGAGCCTGCGCGACATGCTGGTCGACTTCCTCGACCATCGCAAACGCGTCATCACGCGCCGCTCGATGTTCGAGCTGCGCCAGGCCGAGGCACGCCTGCACGTGTTGGAAGGCCTGATGATCGCGCTCAAGAATCTCGACGCGGTCATCAAGTTGATCCGCGCGGCCAAGGACGCCGACAGCGCGCGCTCCGAACTGATGGCGCGCTTCAAGCTCTCGCAAATTCAGGCCCAGGCGATCCTGGACCTGACCCTGCGCCGCCTGACCTCACTCGAGCGCGACAAGATCGAGGCCGAGCACAAGGAGACCCTGGATACGATCGCGCGGCTCAAGAAGATCCTCACCGACGAAAAAGAGCTGATGAAGCTCATAGCCGCGGATATCGAGGATCTGAAAAAGGAGTTCGCCGATCCGCGCCGCACCCAGATTATCGAGGCGGAGGGCTTGTTCTCGGTCGAAGATCTAATCGTCGAGGAAGACGTGCTCGTCACCGTCACCCACGGCGGCTATATCAAGCGCACTCCGCTCTCGCTCTATCGCACCCAGCGGCGCGGCGGCCGCGGCAAGATCGGCGCGACCACCGCCGAGGAAGATTTCGTCGAGCAACTGGTCTCGGTCTCGACCCACGACCGGCTGCTGTTCTTCACCAACGCCGGCAAGGTCTATCAGCTCAAGGCCTACGATCTTCCCGAGGGTGGCCGCGCGGCCAAAGGCCGCTCGATCGCCAACCTCCTGAATCTCGACGACCAGGAAAAACTCTCCGCGCTGATCGCGGTGCCCAAGCAGACCGCGGGCAAGTTCGTGTTCTTCGCCACCCGCCGCGGCGCGGTGAAGAAGACCGAGCTCGACGCGTTCGCCAACGTCCGCTCGACCGGCATCATCGCGATCAACCTCGAAGACGGCGACGAGTTGATCGACGTCCGCGTGACCGACGGCAATCAGCAGATCGTGCTCTCGACGCGCGAGGGCCAGGCGATTCGCTTTATCGAGGAAGAAGCGCGCCCGATGGGCCGCGGCACCTACGGCGTCAAAGGGATGGAACTGGATCAGTCCAGCGTCAAGGAGGGCAAGACCGTCACGCTGGTCACCGACGAAGTGGTCTCGATGTCCACCGTGCGCGAGGACGAAACGCTGCTCGCAGTCTCCGAGAACGGCTTCGGCAAGCGCACCCCCGCCTCCGAATATCGCCTTACCCATCGCGGCGGCAAGGGCGTGATCACGATGAATGTGACCGACAAGACCGGCAAGGTCGTGTCGGTGCGCCAAGTCGGCTCGGACGATCAGGTGATGCTGATCACGGACGGCGGCAAGGTGATCCGCCTGTCGGTGAAGACCGTGCGCATCACCGGCCGCAACGCCCAGGGCGTAACCCTGGTGAAGCTCGATGAGCGCGAGAGAGTCCGCGCCGTAGCCGACGTCGCCGAAAAAGAAGACGACGAACCCGAAAACGGTAACGGCAAGTCCGACGAATAACCCGCGCCGCGGTTCCGAATCCGAATCACCTCTCCCGCTTGGTTCCGGGAGAGGACGCGCGCGCATCCGATGCGCACGCGGGTGAGGGTGCCTGATCCTCCAAAGCCCGCAAAATAACCTCAGCCGCCGCTCCCGGATCCCGCCCTACCTCATCATTCCAGAACCGAATCACCCGATAGCCACGCGCGCTGAGGAAGCGCGTTCGTCGCTCGTCGGCTTCCGTCCTGGTTGCGTGCTGACCACCGTCGAGCTCGACCACCAGCCGCCGTTCGACGCAGCAGAAATCAACAATGAAACTGCCGATCGGGTGTTGCCGGCGAAATTTCAGGCCAAGAGTGTGACCGCGCAGCAATTCCCACAACTTCCGCTCCGCACCAGTCTGGTCGCGCCGCAGACCGCGAGCGCGTGCCAGTGTCTTTCCGTCTACCAGCCTGACCGGCGGGCGCTTCACCAGACACCCTCACCCGGCGAACGAACCAAATCGCTCGCCGTCCTCTCCCGCAACCAAGCGGGAGAGGTGAGACACTGAAGCCGCCGCGCGGTGGTGATCGCGCCTCTCTTGGACGAGGATCTTGCGCCGAAATTCCGAGTCACCTTTCCGCTCTTGCGGGAGACGAATAACTCGCGCCGAGGTTCCTAATCACCTCTCCCGCTTGGTTGCGGGAGAGGACGCGCGCGCATCGGATGCGCGCGCGGGTGAGGGTGCCTGATCCTTCCCCGCTACGCGCGCTGCAAGTCGGTGCGGATCATCAGCGCCAGATCCACCACGTACATCGCGATCACCACGTTGCCCAGCTCGTTGGCGAGTTCGCTGATCGGCATGAGCTGCACCACGCCCCACAGCAGGAACGCCCCGCCCAGCATCAGCCGCTTGAGCAACTCCAGCGGACGCGGCCGCAACAGCGCCTGCATCACGATATAGCCGCTGCCCGCGAGCAGCAGCGGCAGCGCCGAGAGCGGCAGCGCCACGATCGTGGCCCACGCGCGCGGCGTCGCCGCAACAATATTCGTTGCGAGGCTCGTCAGGCGTGGCGTCAGGCTCACCAGCAGCAACGCCGCGGTGCTCACGACCGCCATAATCGCCAGCGATCGCGCGAGCCAGCGCAGCAACTCATCGAGCGCTGACCCCTCGCCGGGCCGCTTGAGGGTGCTGAAGGGTTGCTGCGGGGCCGAATTCATTCCGTTATGCCGTACGGCCGCGGGCGAGACGATTTCTTCCGGGCCGGCAACTCCAGTTGGTCGTTCGAGGCTCAAGGCACTCTCCTCCGGCCGTCACGCCTTCGCGCTCGGACGCGCCGACACCGCAGTATGCCAGCGCAGTAGATTGGGCCGATCGGTGGGCATCGGGATGCCACCCACGGTGGCGCGCAGATCGATCGCGACCAGCGCCGTGATGTCCGCGATCGTGAAACGGTCGCCCGCCACGAACTGACTATTGCCGAGTTCCGCATCCATCCGCACCAGCCGCTGATGAGCGATTTCGTTCTGAGCCGCGCCGTAGTCGGGGAACTGCTGGAGGATCGGCTTGAACACTGGATTCGTATGCTGGATTGCTCGCGCCACCGGCCCGAATAGCTCGATCTCCATCCGCCGGTTCCACATTTCAGTCGTCGCCCGCTCCAGCGGAGTGCTCCCCATCAGCCGGGGCTCGGGATGGGTCTCTTCAAAGTAACGGCAGATCGCGACCGATTCGGCCAGATAGGTGCCGTCGTCGAGTTCGAGCACCGGCAGGCCGCCCGACGGGTTCTTCTTGAGGAATTCCGGTGTGCGGTTATGGCGCGCAAAGATATCGACCTGCTCGAGCGGAAGCTTGATTCCCTTTTCGGCCAGGAAGATTCGCACCCGCCGCGGATTCGGCACCGGTGTATAGTCGTACAGCTTCATGCTCGCGATTTAAGATTGCCGATACGGGCCCGTCAACGGCGCTCCCGTCGATTGTTTCTCTGCTCGGGGTCGCACTTGTAGTAGATAAGAAATACGTGGCCGATGACAGGCCGGGAGCACCAGGCAACAACGATGAGGAACGGAAACAGGCACACTTTCGCGGTCGCCTGCGCGATCGCGATCACGGTTATGCTAGCAATCGCGTACGGCTCCGCCGGCGCCGAAGATCTCTTGACGATCGCGAGCAACCATCCGGGGGCGGATCAAGCGTCGTTCGTCGCCGCGCCGCCTTCGCAGCCGCTGGAGATGGAGATCACGCTCAAGCTTCGCAACGAGCCCGCCCTCGACCAGTTTCTGGCTGATCAACAGGATCTGCGCTCGCCCGAGTATCAGCGCGCGCTCAGCGCCGTCGAATTCAACCGGTTCTTCGGCCCCAGCCAACAGGACGTCCGCGAGGTGACGGATTGGCTCGCGCGCCGCGGCTTCGCGGTGCTGTCGGCCGACGCGGCGTCCCGGCTCGTCCGCTTCAGCGGCACGGTCGCAACGGTGCGGGCCGCGTTCGGCGTCGATATCAAGGCTTCCCGCGACGGCCTCAGCTTCGCGAACGATCGCGACCCGGTCGCGCCCGCCGCGATCGCCGCGAAGATCGAGTTCCTGGACGGCCTCGACAACCTGAGCGATTTCGTTCCCAACGCCCTCGTGGGATCAGGCGCGACCACGCCCTACTTCGGGCCGCAGGACATGCAAACCTTCTATGACGAACTGCCGCTGCTCGATGCGACGCCGCCGATCGACGGCTCGAAAGCCGACTGTATCGGCGCGGTCGAGGGCTCGGAACGTCGACGACGCGTCGCTCGCCGCCTTCAACACGCAGTTCAATCTGCCGGCGTTCACGGCCTCGAACTTCGTGCGGGTCTTCCCGGACGGTTCTGCCTCTAACGCCGGCGATTCACCGTATATCGAGTCGCTGCTCGATATTGAGTGGTCTCACGCGCTGGCGCCGGGCGCGAAGATCATTCTCTACGCCGGCAACTATCCGGACCTTGGCAATAAGGGGCTGGTCGACGCGCTCGCCGGCGCGGTCAAGGACAACCAATGCGGCGCGCTGGCGGTCAGCTTCGGCACCTGCGCCAGCGCCAGCTACTTCAAGATGATCGACAAATATTACAAGCAGGCCGTCGCGCAGAAGCAGACCGTGCTGGTCGCGACCGGCGATGACGGCGCCGCCTGGCCGGGAAAAGTCAGTCCTTTCGGCGGCTGCTACCAGCCCAAAACCGCCGACATCAATGAGATGGCCGGCTCGACCAACGTCACTGCGGTCGGCGCCACTCAATTCACCGCCATGTACGACTCGAACGGCGACGACGTGGGTTTCGTGCCCGAACAGGTCTGGAATTCCTGCGTTACCCTTTCCACCGGTACGATATGCTTCGGCGCGACCGGCGGCGGCAAAAGCCAGGTGTTCGCCAAACCCAGCTACCAGTCGGCCCTGACGCCCGCCGACGGCACGCGCGACATTCCCGACGTCGTGCTGGGCGGCAGTCCCACCGGGCTTCCCGGCTTCTATCTGGCCTACGATGCATCGCTCGATTTCACCGGCGGGACCGCTGGCGCGCAGGTCTATTGCTGCGTGGGCGGCACCAGCCTCGACGCTCCCGCGATGGCCGCGATCGTCGCGCTGATCGAGCATAAGAAGGGCGGCCGGCTGGGCAATATCAACTCAAAGCTTTACGCACTCGCTAAAGCTCACAAGAAGACCCTCTCGACTATCGGTCTCCGCGACGTGACCCAAGGCAACAATACGTATTGGTTCGGATTATTCGGGCCCACCGAGACCAAGGTGAAGGGCTACAACGCGGGCAAGGGCTACGATTTGGCCTCGGGACTCGGATCGATCGATATCGACACTTTCGTCAACGCGTTCCTCGCGCCCTGACGCGAGCGCGCTCGCGGCGGCACGACCAGGAACCGCGGCGCGAGGAAATTTGGTGGAGCTGAGCGGGGTCGAACCGCCGACCTCCTGAATGCCATTCAGGCGCTCTCCCAATTGAGCTACAGCCCCACCGGCCGGAAGGAACTCCAGCTAAGCGAAAGCCTCGCGCAGAGTCAACCTGACGTTTAGGCGCGGAGAGCTGCCGGCAATGTGAGCGGTTCGGGAAAGCGACCCGCCGACCCCGGCAGAGTCGATGCGTTATCTGTTCCTGGATTTCGAGGACGAGCGAAGGTCTTAGACGCGCGGGACGCTGGAGAGGGCGAGCAGATCGGCCGTTCTCTGCAGCCGTTGATCGACGCGCTGGATGTGCTCCGACAATTCTCTGATCCGGTTCTCCAACTCCGCAACGCGGCCGTCGAGTTCCTTGACCAGGATGCGTTTGTCGCGGTTGTTGCCGTTCATCGTTGCTGCCATCGGCTTGCCTCCCGCCCCGGCGGTTCCACTACCCATGTCGGTCAGAATAGCAAGAGCAGGAAAACGAATCACTACTCAGTAGCTATATTGATGTTGCAAGTCTGCAACAAATCGGATCGTGAGCGGCGAGCAAATCGCTTCGCGTAGATCCTTCGCCTTGCAGCTCAGGACGACAGGAAAAGCTTCGTCATCCCACAAGTTCGAGCGCGCGCTCGAACAGGCGCGGCGCCGACTTGCCGATTTCCTCCCACATCGGATCGTGGCGCTTGCCGCGCCGATGCAGCATCAGGTTGAAGACCGTGATCACGCCGAAGCGGTATGCCGCGAAGGCCTGGAACCAGCGCACCTCCTGCATCGAGACCGCAAACTTTGCGGTCTCCGTGTAGATCGCGGCGATCTCATCGGCCGACGGGAGCTGGGCTGGGATCAGCAGCGGACTCGCCCAACTGACCGGATCAGAGAACAGGCAGATCCAGCCGAGGTCGAGCAGTGTCGCGCCGACTTGCGAAAGCTCCCAGTCGATCACCGCGACGACCCGCCGCTCGCGCATCAGGAGGTTCGACCACTGAAAGTCGCCATGAACGCATCCGATGCGCGGCTCCGCGGGCAGGCTCGAGCGCAGGCGCTCGCGCGCCAGCGGCGCGCGCGCCACCGCGACCGGATCGAGCGTGTCGCGATCGAGCAGATGGTCCAGGCGCTTCATTTCCTCCGCGAGCGCGAAGGGCTCGCCCCAGGCTTGGCGCCGCGCTTGCCAATCCACGGCGTGCAGCGCGCTGAGAGTTTCGACCGCGCTGCGGACCATCGCGTGGATCCCGGCGCGCGCCTCGTCCGGCGCGAGCTGCATCTCGCCGAGCTTCTCACCAGCGACGAAGCCTCCGACGAAGAACGGCCGCCCGAACCAGCGCGGATCTTCGTCGATCCATCGCACCGGCGGCACCGGCACCGGCGTCGCGGCGAGCGAGGCCATGATTCGCCCCTGCCGAGCGACGTCAGTCGGGCCGGCGATTCTGACTCCGGCCGGCGCCATCCGAATCACCAGTTGCTCGTGGACCGGCGTGGCGCCGGAGCGCCAGTCGAGTTCGAAGCTGTAACTGAGGCCCGCGTGGCCGGGCAGCGCGGCCGGCTCAGTGATTCGCGCGTCGCGATCGCCGGTCTTTTCGCAGACCATCGCCGCCAGCTGGGCCCTGATTTCCGTGTCGCCGGAACTCACGCTACCGCTCCTTGCGCACACGCGGCGCGGGCGCGACTATACAACAGGCGGCGGCGAAGTTGGAGAGCGCGCCGTTTCGTGGCTGGGTTGTTCGGCTGAAAGCCGTACGCTAGGAAGTTGCTCATGCGCTTTTGCCCGCATTGCGGTGCCCCGGTGGTACCGGCCGGAAAGTTCTGCGTCGAATGCGGCCGGCAACTGACTCCGTCCTCCGGCGGCGGCATCCGGGGCCTGCCTCTTACTGCGGCTTTCATCGGCGTCTTCCTCGCGATCCTGATCGTCGGGCTGGTCGTGGTGTATCTGATCGTGCCGGGCACGCCGCAGAAAGTTGCCTCGATTCCGCAAGAGGCGCCGCCGGCCGCCCAGCAGCCGCAAGGCGATCAGAGCCTGCCGCCCGGTCATCCCAATGTCGAGCTGCCGGACGAAGCGCGCAAGTTTATCGAGCAAGTCCAGCAGGACGCCGACGCCAAGCCCGGCGATATCGCAGCGTGGAACAAGCTTGGCGACGTGCTGCTGCGCGCCTCGATGCTCGATCCGTCTTACTCTCCCAGGGCGCAGGCCGCTTACGCCCATTCGCTCAAGCTCGACCCCGACAATCCTGACGGACTGCGCGGACTCGGCAATCTCGACTTCGATCGCAAGAATTACGATCAGGCGATCGCGGCTTACGAGCACTATCTCAAGGAGCGGCCGGACGATCCCGAAGTGCGCACCGACCTCGGCACGATGTACCTCTACACCAACAACCCCGATCAGGCGGTGGTGCAGTACAAGCGCGCGATCAAGCTCAAGCCCGAGTTCTTCGAGGCCTATTTCAATATGGGGATCGCCTACGGCGATCAAAACGACGCGGCCAACGCGCGCCAGGCTTTGCAGCACGCGCTGAAGCTCGCGCCGGACGACGACGCGCGCTCCAAGGTGCAGGAGGTGATGGCCAAAGTTACCGGCGCACCCGCCCCCGCGCCCAGGGAAATCGCCTCCGCGTCGACGGCGAATGCCAAGCCGGCAGCGCCTGCCCCGGCGGGCGCCGACTCGAGTCCGGGCGGCTTTCACGACGACGTCGAGGAGATGGTGCGTAACATTCCGTTCGCCGGCCCCAAGGTCCAGGCGGTCAAATGGCCCGAGAACCTCAAGGCGATGGTCATGATGAACAATTTCCCGATGGATGAGATGCCACCGTTTGCGAAGCAGAAATTCCTGAGCGACCTGCGGGACGGAATCAAAACCGCGAAGAACACGCACAATATCAAGGACACGGTGGTGGTCGATATCACCAACGGCGCAACCGGCGAAGTGATGGAGAGCGTGTCGCAGTGAACGCAACCGCCATCGTCCGCGTCGCGACTCGCGACGAGGAAGTTTGCCGCTGCTTCCCGGTGATGAACGAGTTGCGCACGCATCTGGTCGAGTCGGAGTTTCTCGGGCAGGTGCGGCGGATCGAGCGCGATGGATTTCGTCTTGCGTACGTGGAGGATCGAGCGGCGGTGAAAGCGGTCGCGGGTTTTCGCCTCACCGAGAACCTGGCCAACGGCCGGTTCATGCACGTTGACGATATCGTGACCGATTCGCGCGAGCGCTCGCGCGGTTACGGACAGCTTCTGCTCGATTGGCTGATCGATCATGCGCGGGCGAACCGATGCGAGGCGCTCACGCTCGATTCGGGCGTGCAACGCTTCGCCGCCCATCGCTTTTACCTGCGCAACCGGATGGCGATCTCGAGCCATCACTTTTTTCTGGATCTCAAAGCGCCGGACTGAAAAAGAACCCGCTAACAAAGGAGCCCACCAATGGGGGACGAACTCGCGGCGCGGCTCACGCGCGTCAAAAATAGCCAGACCCTGCAACTGACTCATCATGGGCGCAAATCCGGCAAGCCGTACGAAGTGACGATCTGGTTCGCGGTCGAGGGTGAGACGATTTACCTGCCGACGGCCAGCGTTGAGCGTCAATGGCCGCGCAACGTGGTCAAGCGTCCGGATGTAACCCTGCGTATCGCCGATCAGACTTTCAGCGGCAAGGTCGAACCGATCACCGACGCAGCCGGACGAGCGCACGTGATGGATCTCGTCGCGCGCAAATACTGGTACGCGCGGCCCTATTTGTGGACCGTCCAGGCACTCCAGGCCCTGGGTTTGGTCGCCGATCGCTGGGGCACCTTCCGGGTGCGATTGGATAGCGCGCCGGCCTAGCCGAAGATCGCTTTCAGCGCGGACAGCAGATCGGGGCGCACCAGGACGTTGGTGCTGTCGACGAACTGATTGATCGAACCGATCGGGCCGACGGCGGCGCGGATCGCTTTGATCTCCTCGTCCTGGATTGTGTCGCCGATTGCCTTGGCAAATCGGCCCGCGTTCAGGACGAGGTAGGGACGCTCGTAAAACTGTTCAACCTTCGCCTCGAGCGGCTCCGTGATCGCAAGCGCATTATGCATACGGGCTACGCGCTCGTATGCGATGCACATCTGGCGCTCGCGCTTCTGCCACGAATCGGAAGACATCGCGCGGGCGAAGATCTCCGACAACTCGCTCCCGCAGGCGAGCCGGGCGAAGGCGGTTCCCAACCACTTGATGTATGGCGCGTACTTGCGCTCGATCAGGAAACACAACCGGATCAGATCTCGCGTCAGGCGGGCGGCCAGGAGGCGTGAACCCAGATCGTCGCCTGCCTCGGCGCATCTGCTCATAAAGTGCTCCTCCTGGGCGATTCGCATCCACTGGGCACTCAGCAGGTAGAGCCAGACTTCATGGGGATAGTACCCTAGCATCTCCCGAATCCGCCCGAGCTGGCCAAGACCGTCGTGATAGAGGGCACCGCCGGTGATCTCGAGCAGCTTCTGCTCCGGCATCGCCAGCCATTCTCTGGTCGAGGGCGCGCGATCGAGATCGAGGTCAAGCAGGTCGCGAAGAAAGCCGCGCGGCGTTCGGATATAGACGTGATGCCGCACTTTGCCGGGCACCGCGCCTTCAAGCAGTCGCGTGCCTTCTGAGTTGGGCTCGGCGAAACTGGTGGAGTAACCGCGAAACGTGGTGGGCAGGCTCTCGCTTAGCGCTTGCGAGACTGGCTTTGCGAGCGCCGCATGATCTTCGTCACTGAGGAAGAGCAGCAGGCGCGGGCCCCATTCGTGATCGGTGGAGCGCGGCGAGTCGTAGCCGAGCACGTCCGAGCCGTAGCCGATCAGCGCCGCGGAGTGCCGCAGCGCGGGGAATTTTGCCTCCAGGATCGGCCGCACTAGTTCCGCATAGAACGCGCGATTGAGATCCAGGCCGGGAATGAATTCGGGCATCGAAGCGGCCTCTCATCGGAGCCGGGATCGGGCGGCGGATCGCCGCTCAGTCGGTGGTCGCGATCCGGCGCAGGCTTTCGACCCATTGCTGATGGCCGCGATAGAGCGTGGGCCGCAGATACCATCGCAGCACGAACGGCAACGGGCCGTTCTGGGTCTCCTCGGTGATTACCCACACGCCGTCGACCGCCTGCTCCAGCAGCCAGCCGTGATACGCCCGCAGTCCCATCGCCTTCGCATCCCATTCCAGTGCGTGCGGCGGTTCGAAAACCCGCACCGTGCTGCGGACGCGCGCACCGAAAGTCTTCCAAACGAAGGCGCTGTTTGCCGTAAGCTCCGGACCGTGACCGTTTTCAAATTTGAGCCAGGCGCAGTTGGAATACCACGTCGGCCACAACGCCGCACGGCACAGGATCTTCCAGATTCTTGGCCGGATCGGCGTCGATCTTGATCTCGTTGCGGGCGTGATCTTTCGAATGTTCGGGCTCCATTCCGCGAGGCCACTGCATCAGTCGTCTCTCCCCCTCGGGGACTGCCGTCACCGGTGCGGGTGCGTTCCTGCGAGCAAGCTAGCCTAAAAGTCGTCGGCTAAAAAGCGCGTGACGGCGGCTCCGCGCAGGGCGGGCATGCCGTTAAAGCTCGACATGCACGCGCACGCCCGGAATAACCACGGGTCCGCGAGCGCGGTTGTAGCCCGGGTCGTCGACGTATTGAAGGTCCACGGCGGCGTAGAATCCCCGGTAAACCGGAACCGGAAAGTTGTAGTAGGTTTCCATTATTTTCTCGGGCCCGTAGGTCAGATTTCCGTCGCCCAGCAGAAAGCCCAAGCCGCCGTCGGCGAGATACTCGCGATGCCGCCGCGAGATGCCGTTGCCGACCAGGGCGACGCCTACTTTATCCTGCGGCCGCGACCACGCGTCGCCCTGCAGATCGGCCCCGAAAGTCACGGTCTGATCCACTTCCGTATATACAAACGACTCGTGCTGCCCTTCGTTCCATCCGGCGCGGACGAATCCGCGCAGGCTGCCGGTGAGCCTCCTGCTCCAGATTGATTATGAAACCATACTTCGTGGTTGCGTGGCGCGGATGATGCGTGATTTCGGGCACGGGCGTCTGGCCCGCGTCAAACTGGGCGATTGCTTGCCGGTAGTCGCCCATGTTGGCCTCGTTTGCGAACGCGAGCAAGCGGATCGCGCCGGTCCGGTTGCGAATCACCTCGGGGCGGAACTCGAGGCTCGAAGTTTTCGGAATGCGCGCGGTTGAGATCGTACTCGAGGTTCAATCCGTTCGCCCGCTTGGGCATCAGCGCTTCGGCGAACCGCACCCCCCACAGCCGGTCCTCATAATCGATGATTCCCCCATAGGTGTAGCCGTGCGTGTCGGCGGCGTAATCGTAGGCGCCGGTGTCGTCGACCGTCCAGTTCATGAACTGCATGTGATCGTCGCCGGCGACCGAATTGGAATCGAAGAAGTCCACCAGGCTGAAGCGGCCCGCATGGATGTCGATCCGGCGATCGGGCAGCTCGGTCAGCATCGAGAGCGGCGAGCGTTGCGCCGGCTCGGTGGCGTCACTGAGCGGGATGACCTCGCGAATCCAGGCGCGCGCGAGATACGGCTGCGAACCCAACTCGGGATTGCGAATCGCGTCCAGGTTCGGAAAGCCGGCGATCCCGAGCACCTGGCTGAGACCGCTCCCGCCCGCCATTTCAGGATCGACGACCAGTTCAGTGGTGTCGCCGAGCTGAAGGCCCGAACAGAGCGTCAGCACGTACGAGGCGGCCTGCTCCGAAGCGTGCTCGAAGCTGTTCGCGCCACTGTAATCGGCGTGAAAGCGCGGATGCCACTCGGCGATGAAATTGCCCTGCCCGGACAGCCACCACGGAGTGGTCTGCGAATGGTCGAACACCGAGTCCTGGGCGCGCGCGTCGCGCGCGCAGAGCAGGGCGACTGCGATCATCGCCCCGATCAGAACGTACCGCATCGAGATTTGCATTCAGCCCGGTCGCTGTCTGGATGAGACGCCGGCGGCGGCACGACGTTACGTGAGCGCGAACCGCGGCCCGCTACGATTATCTACGTCGCGAGGCTGATTCGCCAGAAACAAGAGGGCCGGGTTTCCCCGGCCCTCTATCTTCCTCCGCATCCGCCACCACCGCCGCACCCTTTACAAGCGGAAGCGCTACCGCTTGCACGACTATCTTATCTCCGGGCTTCGTAGACTCCGGGGGAACTCCCTCAACGCACGCCGCCAGCCTTCGGTTCCGTCGATCCCACCACTCCCGCAGCCAGGCCTGGACCTCCCACCACTCTTTAATCGTTCCCCCGGAGTCTCACCTCACCTCATCCACGTTCTGAAAAACGCGCACGCTGCGTCGTCATGAGCAGCCGCTGGTCGTGCCGCAGTTCAGGCATTTGTAACAGGTGCCGTTGCGCACCATGATGCATCCGCAATCCGGACACGGCGGCGCGTCCGCCTGGTTGATGAACGCCTGGCGCAGGTTCAAGTCCTTGCCGTCTTGCAACGTCGCAGCGGGCTGGTAGCTCGACACCGCGGCATCCGATCGCGGGCTGCCCGCCGACTCGATCACGCCGATCTCCTGGCGCGCCCGTTCGTCGAGGAATTTCGAGGCCATCCAGCGGAACAGGTAATCGACGATCGATTTGGCGTACGGAATCTGCGGATTCTTGGTAAAGCCCGACGGCTCGAACCGCATGTGCGCGAACTTGTCGACCAGGAACTTGAGCGGCACGCCGTATTGCAGCGTGTAGGAGATCGCGGTTGCGAACGAATCCATCAGGCCGGAGATCGTCGAGCCCTGCTTCGACATCTGGACGAAGATCTCGCCCGGTGTTCCGTCCTCGTACATGCCGACCGTGATATAGCCCTCGTGGCCGGCGATATCGAACTTGTGGGTGATCGAGCGGCGCTCGTCGGGCAGCTTGCGCCGGACGGGCCGGAACTCCTCGGCCGGCGTAGGAGCCACCGGCGCGGCTGCGACCGTGGTCGGTAACGGCGCGCGAACCGCGTCGGTGGATTTAGCCTCACTCGACTTGCCGGTATTGAGCGGTTGGGTACGCTTGGAGCCGTCGCGATAGATCGCGACCGCCTTGAGCTGGAGCCGCCAGGCCGTGATGTACGCCTCGGCGACTTCGTCCACGGTCGCGGCCTCGGGCATGTTGATGGTTTTCGAGATCGCGCCCGAGACGAACGGCTGCACCGCGCCCATCATCTTGAGATGGCCGAGATGATGGATCGAGCGCGCGCCGGCGCGCGCCTTGAACGCGCAATCGAAGATCGGCAGATGGCTGTCCTGCAATTGCGGCGCGCCCTCGATGGTCTCGTGCTCGTCGAGATATTCGACGATCTCCTGAATCTCCTTCGAGTCGTAACCGATGCGCTTGAGCGCGCGCGGCACGGTCTGGTTGACGATCTTGAGCATCCCGCCGCCGACGAGCTTCTTGTACTTGATCAGCGCGATATCGGGCTCGATGCCGGTGGTGTCGCAATCCATCATGAAAGCGATCGTGCCGGTCGGCGCGATCACGGTCGCCTGCGAGTTGCGATAGCCCGCGACTACACCCAGCTTGAGCGCCTCGTCCCACGCCTCGCGCGACGCCCGCAGCAGGTCGAGCGGCACCAGCGTGGCGTCGAGGTCGCGCGCGCATCCGCGATGGCGCTCGATCACCTTGAGCATCGCGTCGCGGTTGGGCGCGTAGCCCTCGAAGGGGCCCATCGCCTCCGCGATGCGGGCCGACTGCGCGTAGGCCTCGCCGGTCATCAGGGCCGTGATTGCGGCGGCGTAGCTGCGTCCCTGGTCGGAGTCGTACGGCATCGCGAGCGCCATCAGCAGCGCGCCGAGATTCGCGTAGCCCAAGCCCAATTCGCGATAGGCGTGCGCGTTGCGCTCGATCTCGTCGGTCGGGTACGAGGAGTTGTCGATCAGGATCTCCTGCGCGGTGATCAGCACGTCCACCGCGTGGCGAAAAGCCTTGACGTTCGAACTCGCCGCGCTCGTCGAGGAACTTGAGCAGGTTGAGCGAGGCGAGATTGCATGCCGAGTTGTCCAGATGCATGTACTCGCTGCACGGATTCGACGCGTTGATCCGTCCCGAGGCCGGGCAGGTGTGCCACAGATTGATCGTGCTGTCGAACTGCATCCCCGGGTCGCCGCACGCGTGCGCGGCTTCGGCGATAATCCGCAGCAGCTCGCGCGCGCGCAGGGTGTCGGAGACCTCGCCGGTCTTGACGAAGCGCGTGTTCCAAGTCGAATCGTCCTGCACCGCCTGCATGAACTCGTCGCTGACGCGCACCGAATTGTTGGCGTTCTGGAAGAAGATCGAGCCGTAGGCGGGACCGTCGAGCGAGGAATCGTAGCCCGCTTCGATCAGCGCCCACGCCTTGCGCTCCTCTTCCTGCTTGCACTTGATGAACTCGACGATATCGGGATGGTCCGCGTTGAGGACCACCATCTTGGCCGCGCGGCGGGTCTTGCCGCCCGACTTGATCACGCCGGCCGAGGCGTCGGCCGCTTTCATGAAAGAGAGCGGGCCCGAGGCCGTGCCACCCGAGGAAAGCTTCTCGCGGCACGAGCGCAGCGCCGAAAGATTTACGCCCGAGCCCGAGCCGCCTTTGAAGATCATCCCCTCGTTGCGGTACCAGCCGAGGATCGATTCCATGTTGTCGTCGACCTTCAGGATAAAGCACGCGGAGCATTGCGGTTTGGGCTCGATTCCGACGTTGAAGTAGACCGGGCTGTTGAACGAGGCCTTTTGACTGACCAGGAGATAGGTCAGTTCGGCCTTGAAGGTGTCGCGATCTTCGACGGTGCGGAAGTAATTCTGCTTCTCGCCCCATCCGGTGACCGTCTCGACCACGCGACCGACCAGTTGGCGCACGCTGTTTTCGCGGCCGGGGACGGAGGTTTGGGTCTTCGTACCGAGCGGCCCGCGGAAGTACTTCGAGACCACTACGTTGGTCGCGGTTTGCGACCACGCTCGCGGCACTTCCACGTTCTGCTGCTCAAAGACCACCCGCCCGTCTTCGCCCGCGATCACGGCCGCGCGATTCTCCCACTCGACCTCGCTCATCGGATCGACGCCCGCGCGCGTGAAGTAGCGCCCGATCGCAAGCCCGCGGCCGCTGCCCGCGGCCTCGGTGAACTCCGCCTTCCTGTCCAAACTTCCGGCCATCACCCCACCTCCCTCAACTTTCCTCACCGCCCGGCGTACGTTGTCCGACCTGTCCGTCATTCTCTGGCTTGCCCTGGCCTGCTGGCCTCTCCGATAAATCGAGCGCTTCGGTTACGTCCGTGTTTCGTGTCGACGACCACCCTGTGTGTAAAAACCGATCGTCAGTGTGTAGGCTTAACTGCCATCGTAGGGCTCCGGCTGTCAAGGACAACCACAATCGGTGGTATGCCGAACCTGTGCACAACCCCTATGGTAGGCTGTTGATAAGCCTTTTGCAATTGTTTCGCTATTTGAGCTACGCTGATTGATCAGACTGGGTACGATAAGCTTGGCTAATGCCTTTGACTGCGCCCGGTCCTGCGCGCTTAGGAGCCGGGCACTTCCGCCATCACGCCCGCGATCAGAGAAAATCGCGCCCGCACGCGGCCCTGAAAGCGCCGTCCACAAGCTGCGATGCGAATGCGTTCGGGAGATCGTCAGCGCGACGCCGGCGTGGCCGCGGCTGTCAAGTCTCTGACGACGGAAACTCTCAGGCTCGATCGGCTCAGGCGGCTTTCGATTGTCGATAAGATCGCGCTGCGAGTCGTGATGCGAGCGCCGAGGCGGAGCAGTTACTTCCCGGCCGCCAGGCTGCGCGGCGATGAGAATGTCCCTGCGGGTTCCAATGCCGGCCCGGCCGCGGGTTGTCCGGCCGGCGCTTTGCCATTGCACATCAAGGCGGCGTTGCAGATCGCGTCCAGCAGCATGCGCTTTTTAACCGGCTTGGCGAGGTGCGCGTTGCATCCGGCGGCCAGAATCCGCTGCACGTCTTCTTCCAGCGCAAATGCCGTGAGGGCAATTATCGGCGTCGGCGCGCGCCCCTGATCCTGTTCCCATTGGCGGATCGTGCGGGTCGCAGTCAACCCGTCGACTTCGGGCATCTGGATATCCATGAAGACGAGGTTGTAGCGCTGGGCGGTGAATTTCTCGATCGCTTCCTTGCCGTCCACGGCAAAGTCCAGTTGATAGGGCTCGTGGCGCAGGTACGCGCCGACCAGCATGCGATTGTCCGGGGAATCGTCCGCAATCAGGATTCGCTGCGGCTCGACTTCGGCCGGTTGCGGCGCCGGCGCCGCGTGGCGCTCGGGCAGCGTGGCGGCGCTGTTGTGGTTGGCATCTTTCAGGACCCGATAGATGGCCTCGAACAATTCCTTGCGGGTGATCGGTTTCACCAGGTAGGCGTCCAGTCCCAGCTCATGCAGGCGCGCCGCCTGAGGCCTGAAGTCGTCCGAGGAGAGCATCAGGATCAGCGGCTCGGTGGGCAGGTGCTCGCTGCGGATGCGCTGCGCCACTTCGAGTCCGTTCATGCCCGGCATGCGCATGTCGAGCAGGATGATTTGAAAGGGCTGGCCGTCGCCCATCGCCTTGTGGATCGCCGTCAGGGCGTCCGGGCCGGACTCGGCTTCGCTCACCGTCGCGCCGCAGCCCGAGATCATCTCGCGGGCGATCAACCGGTTGACCTGGTTGTCATCGACGACCAGCACGCGATAGCCGGCGAGACTCATCACCACATGCGCACTCGGCGCGATCACGCGCCCGGCCAACCCGAAGCGGGCGGTGAACAAGAATTGGCTGCCCTTGTCGGGCGCGCTTTCGACCGAGACTTGCCCATCCATCAGGGCGACCAGGCGGGCGGCAATCGCGAGCCCCAAGCCGGTGCCACCGTACTTGCGGGTGGTCGAGGAATCGGCTTGCGTGAAGCTGGAGAAAATCGTCTCGAGCTTGTCCGCCTCGATACCGATACCTGTATCCGAAACGGTGAAGCGCAAATCGGCCGGGCCGCCCAGCCCGGGTTCCTGATTGACTTCGAGTACGACCTCGCCGCGCTCGGTGAACTTGATCGCGTTGCCGAGCAGGTTGATCAGGATCTGCCGCAGGCGCAGCGGGTCGCCGACGAGGTGCTCGGGCACACCGGGCGCGATGCGGGCGATCAGTTCCAGCCCCTTGCTGTGCGCGCGCACGCCGAAGGTCGAGATGGTCTTGTCGATCAGGTCCGGAAGATCGAACTCGGTCTTTTCGATTTGCAGGCGGCCACTTTCAATCCTGGCCAGATCGAGGATGCCGTTGATCAGCTCGAGCAGCGCGTTGCCGTTGGCGGTCATCACCTCCAGATAGCGGCGCTGCTCGCCGGTGAGTTCGGTTTCCGACAGGAGATTCGACATGCCGAGCACGGCGTTCATCGGGGTTCGGATCTCGTGCGACATGCTGGACAGGAATTCGGACTTGGCTTTGGAGGCCGCGAGCGCCTTCTCGCGCGCGGCGATCAGATCGCGCTCCATCGCTTTGCGGTCGGTGATGTCGTGCGCGATTGACAGCACGCACGGCCGGTTGTTGAGCTCCACCGCCGTGCCGGAGATCAAACAGTCAAGAATCTCCCCGCCTTTGGTGCGAAGGCGCGCCTCCATGCCGGCAACGTGGCCTTGCTCCTGGAGCAGCGCGCGATACTGGGCGGCTTGCGCAGACTCGACCCACAGGTTCAGCTCCTCGACCGTCTTGCCCACCACCTCGTCGGCGCGGTAGCCGTGGGCGACGAACTTTCCGTTGACGTTGAGAATGCGTCCGCCGGCAAGTTCGGTAACGATGACCGCATCCGGATTCGCCTCGAAAATCTTGCGCTGCGTGGCCTCGCGATCCTGGGCGGCGTGCTGCGCCGCTTCACGTTCGGCGACCTCCGTGCGCAGCCGGATCTCGGCCCGGCGGCGATGGGCATTTTCGCTGCGGAGCTTCTCCTCGCGGCTGCGCAATTCCTCGATCAGGAGCTTCTGGCGCTGATAGTAGTCCTTGAGTGCGGTGAAACTTACTGCGAACGCAGTGGTCACCGCCAGTACGATCCAGCGTTCGCGGTCACGGTACCTGATCAGCCCGTACCACACGAGGACCGTGCCGGCGGCGAGGTTAATCAGCGCCAGCGCGCCCTGCCAGCGCACGCTCCAAGGCACAAACAATGCGGAACCGAGGATCACAACCAGCAGCGTCAGCAGCAACGGGTCGTCCTCGTTCACCGCGATCGCGACCATCGTGCGGTCGATTACCAATGCGATGCAGAACGCCATCACCCACCACTGCCAGCCGCGCGCGGACCGCATCAGAGGTATCGCGCCGAGGGCAACGCACGTCAGCCCGATGCTGAAGATTCGCAGAACGAGGGGCACCGGCAGCGCCGCAGGATCGCCCCATGCGACCCGGAAGAAATTGGCAATCTCGAGCGCGAGGATCAGTCCCAGGCCAAGCAGCAGCAATCTCCGCAGTCGGGGCAGATCGGAATCCGACTCTGGCGGGCTGGTCAGCGCGGCGATCAGCCGGCCCAGGCTGCCGCCGATCGGGGCCGGTATCGGAGCCAGCGGCAGCTCTTCGGCTTCCACCGCGGCTCGATCGATCTCGTCTTCCATAGCGCGATTAGGCTCCCTTTCCTCACGGGCGGCGCTGCTGACCCAGTCCTCAGGCAAGAGCAATGCCGACACCGCAGGCACAACTTGTCCCGCGCGGGATTAACGATGCCGATCGTAGGGTGGCTGAAGACCGATCCGGCGGATGGCTCTGAGACATGTAGTGCCATTTCGGGGCAGGAATTCAGCATGCCTGGTCGGCTTGAAATGATTGCGCTGGACTTCGCAACGCCGTAGAAATCAGCCGGTGAAGCTTAAAACCCGCCTGTTCGGAACGACCTACGGCTTCCGCTCGGTGAAGGAGGTTTTGGCGCGCGCCAACGAAGCGCGCTCCGGCGACGAGCTGGCGGGCCTCGCCGCGCGCTCCGAGCGCGAACGGGTCGCCGCCAAGATGGTGCTCGCCGAGCTGACGCTCGAAGAGCTGCGCAAGAATCCGGTCGTGCCGTACGAGCGCGACGAAGTTACCCGCGTGATCGAAGACGGACTCGATCGCGACGCCTACGCGCAGGTAAAGAGCCGCAGCGTCGGCGAGTTCCGCGAATGGCTGCTCGACGATTCGACCGCGGGCGAGGATATCGCATCGGTAAGCCGCGGGCTCACGGCCGAGATGGCGGCCGCGGTCGCGAAAATCTGCTCGAATCTGGATTCTGATCACGATCTGCGGCGAAGGTTCGCGTCGTCACCCGGGCGCGCACCACGATCGGTCTTGCCGGCCGGCTTTCGACGCGCTTGCAGCCGAATCATCCGCGGGACGATCCCGCCGGCATCGCCGCCGCGACTTACGAAGGTCTCGCCTACGCCACCGGCGACGCGCTGATTGGAATCAATCCCTGTATCGACGATCCGGGCAATATCAAGCGGCTGCTGGAGCTGACTGCGGGAATAATCGAGCGCACCGGCGTTCCCACGCAGAACTGCGTGCTGGGCCATCTCAGCACCCAGCTTCGCGCGCTCGAGGCAGGCGCGCCGATCGATATCCTGTTCCAGAGCCTGGCCGGTACGGAAAAGGCGCAGACCGGATTCGGAATCAACGTCGCGATGCTCGACGAAGGCGCGGCCGCGATTCGCGAGCGCGGCGCGCTGAAGGCGCCCAACCTGATGTACTTCGAGACGGGTCAGGGCTCCGAGCTGTCGGCCAATGCGCACGAAGACGCCGATCAGGTCACGCTGGAGGCGCGATGCTACGGCCTCGCACGGCGCTACGCGCCGCTGCTGGTCAACACGGTGGTCGGCTTTATCGGGCCCGAATATTTATACGACGCCAAACAGATCACGCGGGCCGGGCTCGAGGACCATATGATGGGCAAGCTGCTGGGCGTGCCGATCGGCGCCGACGCCTGCTACACCAATCACGCGCGCGCCGATCAGAACGATTGCGAGAATCTCGCGGTCCTGCTGGCGGCGGCCGGATGCAACTACTTCATGGCGGTCCCGATGGGCGACGACGTGATGCTCTCCTATCAGTGCACGAGCTATCACGATGCGGCGACGCTGCGCGCGGTGCTGAAGCTTAAGCCCGCGCCCGAGTTCGAGCGCTGGTGCGAGCAGCGCGGGATTATCGCGGACGGCCAGCTTACCGCTCGCGCCGGCGATCCCGCGCTAGTGATGAATTCCGGCTCGCGGTAGCTGATGGATACGACTCTCGACTTTGCCGCGATGCGGCGGGCGACGCCGGCGCGGCTCGGCGTGGGACGGGCCGGATCGCGCTACACGACCGCGGCGCTGCTGCAGTTCCGCGCCGACCATGCGCGCGCAACCGACGCTGTGATCACGGAAGTGTCACCGCGCTGGGTCACGCGCGCGCGGCTGGTCGAAGTCCACAGCCGGGCCGCATCACGGGAGGGCTTCCTGCTCCGGCCACATCTGGGGCGGATGCTCACCGATGCTGACGCGGCGCGGCTGCGGCGGATGTATCGGGTCGCGGCAAAGCCGTCGCGTTCCGGCGCGGGCGAGAAGCCGTCGCTCCTGATCTGCGTGGGCGACGGACTTTCGTCCGCGGCGATCGAGGCCAACGCAGCCCCGCTCGCGCGCGAGCTGACCCGGCGGCTGGCGCCGAAGTACCGGCTCTTGAAACCGCTCTTCGTGCGCAACGCCCGGGTGCGGATTCAGGATCATATCGGCGAGATCGTCCGCCCGGATCTCATCTGCATGCTGATCGGCGAGCGGCCGGGCCTCGCGACTTCCGAAAGCCTCAGCGCCTACGTGATCTATCGCCCGCGGCTGAGCTCGCTGGAGCCGGATCGCACCCTGATCTCGAACATCCATAGCGGGGGGCTCAAGATTCGCGCCGCGGCGGTGCAGATCAGCCGGCTGGTCGACGACGCGGTACGGCATCAGGCGAGCGGCGCCCGCCTCGCGCAGCTTCTGAGCGCCGACGCGCGCGAATAGAGACCGCGGCGCGCGCAGCCGGCATCTCCCCAATTTATCACTTAGGTGAAATACCTAAGTGCTGCCCTTTGCGAGCGGTGTTCATCGGCGCTCATCTGTGGTTTCATCTTGATCATGTCTGACCGTGAGGACGTGCTCGACGCGAATCGCGCGTTTTACGACGCCTTCGAGAGTCTCGAAGTCGAGCGGATGGCCGAGGTCTGGCTGAAGGAGCCGAATATCATCTGTATCCATCCGGGATGGGCGAAGCTTTCGGGATGGGGTCCGGTGATGGAGAGCTGGGCGCGGATTTTCGACAACACTTTCGAGATGAAGTTCGAGCTCGGCGAGATCGCGGTGATGATCAGCGGGGATATCGCGGTCGCCGTCGTGCAGGAAAACATCACCCAGAGCGGCTATGACGGACGGGCGCGCAGCCAGGTGCTGGCGACCAACGTCTTCGAACGGGTCGGCCACAAGTGGTGGCTGGTCGTGCATCATGGGTCGCCAATCGTTGAGCCGCCGATGGAGGAGCCGCCGCTCCAGTAGCGCCGCGCGGCACGCGGCGAAGCGAGGAACACACGATGCTCAAGCGGGTCGATCGGGTTCAGATAGCGGTGCGCGACGCCGCCGCGGCCGCGCATACCATCGGAGGAATCTTCGGCGCGGAAATCCGCGGTCAGGATGAAGTTGCGCCGCTCGGCGCGAAACGCATCACCGTGCAGGCCGGCACGAGTATGATCGAACTGTTGGAACCGGCGGGCGCGGGCCCGGTCGGTGAGTTTATCGAGCGCTGGGGTGGAGGATTGTTCGCGGCCGGCTTCTCGGTCGCCGATCTCGCCGCGGCGGCCGATCGGCTCAAGAGCGCGGGCGCGGAGTTCAAAGCCTCAGGCGGGCAACTGTTCGTCGAGCCGTCGGCGACTCACGGGATGCGCGTCGTGTTGAGCACGCATCATGAGCGCGCGCCGGTTGGGCTGATCAAATGGGTCTACGAGGTCACCAACGTAATCGCAGATTGGCGCGCGGCGGCTGATCGCTACACGAAACTTTTCGGCCTCGATCCGTCGCGCTACGTGCCGATCACGAGCAGTGAATTCGGCTATACCGGCACGCTCACGATGTTCGACGCGCCAGCGCGGCTCGATCGGATCGAGCTTTCGCAGATCACCGAGCCGGAGAAGGCGATGGGCCGCTTCCACAGCAAGCGCGGCGACTCGCTGTACATGTTTTACGTGGAGACCGACGACGTTACCGCGATCGTGTCGCGGCTCGAGCAGCAGAAGGCGCGGTTTGTGGCCGCGCGGCGTGACGCGGCCGGGCTGGCTGGTGCGTTTATCCATCCGACGGCATTCTGCGGAGTGCTGGTCGGTATCAGCCGCACCGATGTCGGCTGGCTCTGGTCAGGCGATCCGGAACGCGCCAAGCGCGCCGCCGCGGCGCTGGCGGCGAAGCGGTAGCGCCGATCGAACGGCCGTGGCGGACACCGCATCATCAAGCGCGCCGGGTCCGCCGCGTCGCCGGCTAACGCACCATCCCGCGCGCTAGCAACGCGTTCTCATGTTCGGACGCGCGCTCACGGCGTCGGACAAGTGCAGCCGCCAATTTTATTAGTGTCCATCGTGAGCGATCCATTCTGCGCCAACGCTCTGCCCATCGGGATCTGTGCGCGCGTAGTCAACGTAATTGATGTAGTAGCCATTATGTTTCCATAAAATGTAGTGTCCGTTCCAAGGGTCGCTGAACTGCCGACCTGCCAAAAGACGTTGCAACCATTGGCGCCGTTCGTGAGCACAACATTTCCGGTGACCGTGGTCAGGGTGGAGGACGGCATCTGGAAGATCCAGACCGCAGATGGGTCGCCTTGGGCGTCGAGCGTGAGGTCCGATGAGCTTATTGAGAACGACGAAATCTCGGACCGATAGACCCCTGCGAACAGAGTGGTCCCGCCTAATTCTCCAGGGATAGTGGAGAAGCTTCGCCCGGCGGCGTCGGTAATCGCGGCACCCAGGATGTCCTCGCCGTTGAGCGAGTTCGCATTGCCGTCGTCTGTAGTCCCGGTAAGATGCGGGGCGTCTCCCTTCACGTCATGAGGCGGCGCCGCGCCGGGACTTACCCCAATATTGCCGGTGAGCACTGTAGTGCCGGTGTTGGTGATCGTCTGGCCGGCGAGGAGCGTGTAGTTGCCGGAGCTGCCCGAAGTGGGCACCGAAGTACTGCCCGCACTCGGACAAAGCGCTACTGGTGCTACGATCATCGGCGTCGGACTTGGCGTAGGGGTAGCGGTCGCAGTTTCGGTCGGGGTCGGGGTCGGGGTGGGGGTGGGGGTGGGGGGCCCGCTCGGCGTAGGTGTCGGAGTAGGCGTGGGACTCGCGGTCGGGGTCGGGGTCGCGGTCGGTCTTGAAATCGGTAATAGGGTTTCTGACGGGCAGTTGCATATCCCCAGGCCAGTGCCGAGCAGCTGGATGTCCCCGCAAAGTGCGGCCAAGCTGTTGGCTGTCTCCTGCGTGCTGTTCGGAATGTCCGAGAACTCTTCCTCGGTAATGTTGGTGTTCTGAGGATGCCCGGCCCACGCGCGGAGCGTCGGCTCCAATATGAGCGTGCTCGTGGGTCCACCGGTTGGATCGCACTCCGTGAACTGGTTTGGATCCGGCTGGGTCGAAAGGATTTCGATGACCCCGTCGGTCAGGATGCTATTGGGATTGAGCGTCGTCGGCTCGGGAAAAGCCACTGCGTCCGATGCGAGGTCGCTGCTGATGTCGAGCGTCAGCAGGCCGTCCGCTGAGACCGGGCAACCGCAGCATTCCTGCAGGGCCTGGCTGGTATCGAAAACGTAGATCATCGCGCAGATTTCTTTGGGCTGTCCGCCAATGTCTTCAAAGGGATTTACGATCCGGACTGAAGCATTGCCGGCGGTGGTGTTGGCATTGCTGAAGTAAGTGACCTTTTCGGTATCGGGAAACGGCCGTCGGGGCAGCGTTCGCCAAGCTAACCAGAACGGGAAGGGTCATTACAGCGAACGCGGCAAGAAATAACGCCCGATGAAACATCTTTTTCACTGACCGTTCTGAGTCTCCGATTCCAGCCCCTCTAAAAGCCCGATATAGACCCGACGGGCCCGCCGGTGCAAGGTCTCAGGCTGCTTTCCGTCCACCGCCCTTCCAACGGTGCCGGGAGGGACCGCTTTCGCGTCTCACGCCCTCGCAACGCCCGGAAGTGCCATTTTTCCAATCGACTCTGCAGACACTATTTTGCTCGGCGAGGCTTCGTCTGGGTGGCCGGACATGCTCTTCGTTTCGTTGGACCGCTGTGCGCCGGTCGCGCACCCGATCGATACGCTGAGGCGCTAGCAGCTTGCGTGTAGCTCTGCATCAATCCCGCCGCCGCTGCAACGCCGGGCAGCTTTGGAACGGGGGTGTCTCGTCGCCAGTTTGCTGGCCTGAAACGCCAGCCTGATCGTCGCTCTGCGCGAGTCGACCGGACGCACTCACCTTCCGAGCCGCCCGTGCAGGGACGGATCAGTCCGTTTTCAGGTTCTGGCATGCTTCAGGCGGCCGATGTGTCGTACTGACCGATTCTTGCCACGATGTGCTGCTGTAATCTTCCCATCGCATTCGCCAACCCCCAGTAAATGCCATTGTAGTCAGCCAAACGCGCGAAGCTCTCTGGGTCGTCTAATGTTTTCACGTTTCCTCGTACGATCAGAAGCTCGGGCGGAGCGCTCTCCGCGTTATGGAACTTCAGGGCGAGCCAGGGTGCTGTCTCGTGAAAGAATAGAATTCGTTCGCCTCGCAAGAGTACCGTCCACTCAACATCGAGTCCGGCATCACGCAGTATCGCTTTGAGAGTTTCCTCGGTCAGGATCTCGTTGAAAATCCCCTTATAGAAAACGCCTAGGAATTTTCCCAGGACTTCGTAGGTGGAACGCGCTTCGAAGATGAATGCGTCTATATCTGCTAGTAAATCATAAGCAAGGCGTTCATCCGCCAAGCTCCAAACGGTGCCAGTCTCTCGGTTGATCTGAATCCGCTCCGCGTCGTCGGCGGCCAATTTGAGAAGCTTGGCGTAGTCCGAGTTGAACCTACCGACGACTGTTTCGAAAATCGCGAGCTTCGTGGCGACCGCGATGGCACTATCGCCAAGCGCGGTCGAATCGCACTTAGAGCGGGCCTTTCGTAGAGTGTCGCTTCTAGTCGCGTTAAGTGCGTTCCAGATCGGGTACAGCCAAGTGACTCTTGGATGGAAGTCGAAAAATACATGATCTTGCATACTTCGTTCTATTGGTTGGTTGACGCACGAATTGATACCGAGATCTCTTCAGACGGTGTATATAGTGGATTTAACTTCGGGTTAAAATGCGCATCGGTAGTACCTCCTTGGCCCGTTTGCTCGAAATGATTGTCATCAAGCGATCGCGCCAAGGTCGAGGCGACTGCCTCAGAGCTTCGCGCGTTCGTGGTCCTGTTTTTTCCAGAAATCAGCGATTCTCGTGTCAGTTCGAAATATCTGGCGAAGGTCGTCGCTCTCGAGGACGCGCGAAATTGCGAAGCGAGCCAGCCGATCGACTTGTCGAGCTCGCCGGTATAGTAGGCTCTCCTTCCGTTGCCTTGTCGCCCCGGGAAGAGCGTCGAGTGCGCTATGTAGATGCTCCACCTTGCTGCGAATATCGAATATCTGCCCGAGCGCCTTGGCGGTGTCCGGGCTGGGGACCGCGAAGGTCTGAGAACGATGAACGAAGTGTTTACGGGTCTTTGTCCATCTCCGGCAAAATCAGTCCCTCCAAGCTTCGGACGAATTGATGAATTCGCTCGTCCTGGAAAGACGCCTCTGCCGATCCCTTTGTGAGCGCGTCCACCGCGCGCCGCAACCGGCGCCAGTCGTGGCCCTTGTGGTCGATACTTTCGAGCTTTGTGGCGAGAAACACGGCGCGCTTCAACTCCGACGGACCCACGCTCAACGGCTTTAGGTCACGCCCGGGTAGAAGACCCGTGCCCGGCCGAACTGCCTGGCATCGGGCTCACCGGTCTCGTTCGCCCCGGCGATCAGAAAAGACTCGCGATAGTTCGGTACTCCTTGGAGGATCAAACCGAAAGCCAGGTGATTGAGTTTCTCGTTCAGCTCTGAATTGACGAGATGCCCCGGAGCGGGCTGAGGAGCCGTGGCGGTTAGCACCAGGCCGGTCCGTATGTCGCGGAGCGGCAGCTCGCCGAGCCACTTCTCCCAATGCTCACCCGGTACAACCGGCAGACCCCGCCCGGCCCAAACTTTCGGCGCTATCTCTACTCCCGGCGAGATTTCGTCCGGAACCCAGAGACCGCCGAAGGTCTGACAATAGAAATTCTCCCCCTGATTGATACTGATCGACATTTCGAGTGTGGCACTACCCAGGACGCGAGTTCGGCCCCGCCGCGTTGTCGGGTCGGTACGATAAAATGTTGGCCTACTGATTCTATCTCTTCTGTCATACGGATCGAATTTCAGGTAGTGGCAGGTGGTGGCCCCGAGTAAAAATCTTCGGTAGCGTTGCTTCGGTTATTCCCTGCGATGATCGCAGGGAAAATGGGCGGCCTTCCGCGGCTCCAGATTGAACTCTTTTGGGCTTGCTGGCCGGATTCAGTCGCCGCGGTTGGTGGAGAGGTCTGGCCATGTTCGGGAGGTCGCCGCGGTTGGGCGGGAGACCAAGCGAAATTCAGTATAGCGTCGGCGTTTTTGGGCCGCCGTGGTAGTGGAGTTCAGGATGGCCGGCACGGAGGCCGGCCACTACCCTTTGGGGGGTTGATGAGATTGCCGGCCAGGCGCCGGCCATTGGCCTTTTGGGCGTCCTCGCCGGGTTCGACCCTTTTGCGGGCGGATTCAGCTACCGCGGTTGGTGGAAAGACCAGGCCAAATTCGGGCAGTCGTCGCGGTTGGCGAGAGGCCAGACGCCAACGTCTTTGGATTGCGTGGCGGCGGAGTTCAGGATGGCCGGCGCGGAGGCCGGCCGCAGCCCTTTTGGGCTTGCTCGCTCGATTCGGTTGTTGCGGTTGACGAGAGAGACCAAGCCAGATTCGGGATGGCGCCAGGGGCTCTGGATTCCAAAGGTAGAGGAGTTCAGGATGGCCGGCACGGAGGCCGGCCACTACCCCTTTTGCAGGATTGATGAGACGACCAGCGCAAATCCGGCAAGTACCCTCTGCGGGGTTGATTGGATTGCCGGTGCGGGGCCGGCCGGTACCCTGATAAGGCATGGCTGAAACGGCTTCGCCGATGCGACGACAACTTCGTCATCCGTGCGTGGAGAGTGCGGTTTACTTTGTGACGTGGCGCCTGCTGAAGACGCAGCGCGAACTGTCGGGCGATGAGCGGCAGGTGGTTGTTGATGTGCTCCGTCATTTCGATCGCCAGCGGTATGATTTGTTCGCCTACGTAGTGATGAATGATCACATTCACGTGGTCGTGAGCCTTCGTGCGGGGCGGCAGTTAGCCGAAACGGTGCGGTCGTGGAAGTCATACATCGCCAACCGCCTTCAGCGGGAGCATCGGAGGGAAGGCGGGTTATGGCAACGAGGGTTTTTCGAGCGAGTTGTCGTTGACGAGCGGGAACTGATCGTCAAGCTGGAGTACGTATCAAACAATCCGCGTAAGCGGTGGCCGAGCATCGAAAGCTATCCGTGGGTTTGGGTGACCGACGAACTGCCGTGGTAGTGGAGTTAAGGATGGCCGGCACGGAGGCCGGCCACTACCCTTTTACACCGTTGGAGCTCTGACCCAATCGACAGGCCACGATGGCCCGCACGGGGCGGTCGCTGCCCTTTTGGGCTTGCTCTCCGGATTTAGTCGTCGCGGTTGGCGGAGAGACCAAACGAGGTTCGGGCGGTCGCTGCGGTTCGCCGGGAGACCACGCCATATTCGGGGATGGCGTTGGCGTCTCTGGATTACCAAGTAGCGGAGTTGCGGCGGGCCGGCACGGAGGCCGGCCACTACCCCGGCAGTCCAGACACGGCGACGGAGGCCGGCCGCTACCCTTTGGGCGTGCTCGCCAGGCTCAGTCGCTGCGATTGGCCTGAGTCGGTGGTTTTAGGGAGGGCCGATATCGGTGCAGACGCTTTCTCGACGTGTAGGCAAATTCAGGGTAGGGGCCGGCCTCCGTGCCGGCCCTCCGCGCGGGAGATACAACTGTCGGGGCTAGCCCTTCACGCGCATTGCGTTTACTAGGATCGCGGCGATTTCGGGGCGGGTGTATTCGGGCGGCGGCGGTTCGCCTTTTTGTAGCATTTCGCGCACTTTGGTGCCGGAGAGGAGCAGGCGATCCGGGTCGCTATGCGGGCAGGTCTTGTACGAGGCCATCCCGCCGCAGTGGCGGCAATAGAAGGTGTTCTCGAACATCAGCGGCGTGATGCCGATTTCGTCGCGGCGTGAAACGCTCGAAGATTTTCTGCGCGTCGTAGGTGCCGTAGTAGTTGCCGACGCCGGCATGATCGCGGCCGACGATGAAGTGGGTGCAGCCGTAGTTGCGGCGGATGATCGCGTGCAGGATCGCTTCGCGCGGGCCGCCGTAGCGCATATGCGCCGGCATCACCGAGAGCATCGCGCGATTCTTCGGATAGTAGAGTTCGAGCAGCACCTTGTAGGTCTCCATCCGCACCGCCGCCGGCACGTCGTCGCCCTTGGTCTCGCCGACCAGCGGATGGAGCAGCAGGCCGTCGCAGATCTCGAGCGCGGCCTTCTGGATATATTCGTGCGCGCGATGGGTCGGGTTGCGGGTCTGAAACGCGACGATCTTTTTCCATCCGCGCTCGGCGGAACGGCGGCGCGCGTCTGCGCGCGGCTCGAGCCGATACTCCAAGAAAGGTGCGGCCGGGAATCTCGTCGAACAGAATCACGCGGCCGCGCCAGGCATACGGCGGCGTCGAGCACGTTTTTGGCGCCCGGATGGGCCTCGTCGGCGGTGCCGAAGACCGCCTCGGCCTCGCGCTTGCGATCGACCTGGAAAATTTCGCCGAGCTTCAGGATCGCGAGGCGCGCGCCGTCCGTCGGTCGCGAGCGCGACGTCGCCGCCGGGCTTGAGCTGACGCGCCTGCGCCTCTTCGACTCCGAGCGTGATCGGAATCGACCACGGCACGCCCGAGGCCAGCCGCAGCTCGTCGCGGCTGCGCACGTAGTCGGCCTCGCCCATGAAGCCGGTCAGCGGCGAAAACGCGCCCGAAGCGAGCATCTCGAGGTCGGCGAGGTCGCGCGCGCTGAGCGTGACGCCGGCAGCGTCGGCGGCGTGCGCGCGCAGCGTGGCGCGCTCCGCGCGGGCGCCTTCAGATCAACCAGCTCGCCGCCGCCGTGCGCCGTAATGGATCCGCATCAGTGGCGCTCATCGCACGGTCATCGTGCCGCTCCTGGCAGCGCTCCTGTGGCCGGATGTAGTTCAGCGATCCTCGAGCGTGCCGAGCAGCTTGCCGAGGCTGTCGTCGCGGCGTCTCGCGGTCGGACTCGATGACCAGCTCCGGGTGGAGCGGTTCCTCGTAAGGATCGGAGACGCCGGTGAACGAGGCGATCTCGCCCTTCAGCGCCTTTTTGTAGAGTCCCTTGACGTCGCGTCGACCAGCTTTTCGAGCGAGCACTTCACGTAGACTTCGAAGAAGCGGTCGTGCGACTTGCGCGACCTCGTCGCGAATCTCGCGATAGGGCGAGATCGCCGCCGAGATCGCGACCACGCCGTTGCGCGCCAGCAGCTTGGCAGACGTAGCCGATGCGGCGGATGTTGGTGTCGCGATCTTCCTTGGAGAAGCCCAGCCCCTTGGAGAGATTGGTGCGGACTTCGTCGCCGTCGAGCAATCTCGACGCGATGGCCGCGAGCGCGCAACTCGTCGGCGACCAGATTGCGCCAGCGTCGACTTGCCGGCGCCGGAAAGGCCGGTGAACCAAAGCGTAAAACCCTCATCCATAGGCGGAAAACGACGCTCCCCGGAGAATAGATTACTTGACGAGTGTTCTAAGTTACTTAATCGGATGAAGCGTGACAAGGGGTGCGGCGCGGGCCGGTTTGGGTTCGGATAGATCGGGATTGCTGGATGAGTGGGACGCGATCGCGATCGAGTAAAATTCGATCGCGAATCAGCCGCCGATCATGCGGTGCGACTCGAGCATCGTGCGCACGAAGTTGAGCACGTTCTGCGCGTGGCCGCGCGGCGTGACATCGTGGAAGACGCGCCGCACCTTGAGCTCGCGATCGAGCACGAAAGTCGAGCGCGCGGCGAGTCCGTCACGCATCACGGCGAAGGCGCGCGCCAGTTCGCCGTCGGGATCGGAGAGCAGGATGAACGGGAAGCCGTGCTTGTCGGCGAACGCGCGATGCGACTCGACCGAGTCCACGCTGGCGCCGATCACTTCGCACTCATGCGCGGTGAACTGCGGGTAGAGATCGCGAAACTCCTTGCCCTCGACCGTACATCCGGGCGTGTCGTCCATCGGGTAAAAATAGAGCACCACGCTGCGGCCGCGGAAATCGGCGAGCCGGCGCGGATTGCCGTGCTGGTCAAAACGCGAGAGTCGGTCGCCGCCGCGTCCAGCTTGCGGACTTCTTCAGCCGGCATGGACTTCGGCGGGCGTGAGCGCCTGCTTCTTCGAGAACCGGATCGCGGCGTTATCGATATTGATCGAGCAGAGCGAGCCGCACATGCTGCAGACGTTGGAGCCTGACGCTTCGCTCTCTTCCTTGTAGCGGCGCGCCTTGTCGGGATCCATCGCCATCGCGTACATCCCTTCCCAGTTGAGCGCCTTGCGATAGCGCGACATCTGATCGTTCCAGACCTTGGCGGCGCGCACGCCCTTTACGAGGTCGCCCGAATGCGCCGCGATGCGCGTGGCGATCACGCCTTCGCGAACGTCGTCGTTGTCGGGCAGGCGCAGATGCTCGGCGGGCGTGATGTAACACAGGAAGTCGGTGCCGGCGGCCGAGGCGATCGCGCCGCCGATCGCGCCCGTGATATGGTCGTAGCCCGGCGCAACGTCGCAGGTGAGCGGGCCGAGCACGTAGAACGGCGCGCCGCTGCAGACGCGCTTTTCGAGCTTGACGTTGGCTTCGATCTGATCGAGCGGCACATGGCCCGGCCCCTCGATCATGACCTGCACGCCGTTCTTGCGGGCGCGGTCGGTCAGCTCGCCCAGCACCAGCAATTCGCCGATCTGCCCGCGATCGGTCGCGTCGCCGGTGGCGCCGGGACGCAGCCCGTCGCCGAGCGAGATCGTGACGTCGTGCGCGCGCAGAATCTCGCAGATCTCGTCGTAGTGCTCGTAGAGCGGATTCTCGTTGCCGGTCCGCTCGATCCATGCGGCGAGCAGCGCGCCGCCGCGCGAAACGATTCCTTCGATCCGCTGGTGCCCGCGCAAGCGGCCCACCGTATCGCGCGTGACGCCGCAATGCAGCGTCATGAAGTCTACGCCCTGGCGCGCCTGGCGCTCGATCACGCGGACGAAGTCATCCTTGCCCAGGTCCATGATCGAGCCCTCGGACGCGACCTGATAAATCGGCACGGTGCCGAGCATCACCTGGCAGCGCGAGAGCAACTCGACGCGAATCTGGTCGAGGTCGGTGCCGGTCGACAAATCCATCACCGCGTCGGCGCCGTAGCGCACCGCGGTGTAGAGCTTCTCGACTTCCTCCTCGACGAGATGATGAAAGTTGGAAGCGCCGATATTGGCGTTGACCTTGGTGCGCAGCCGCTTGCCGACGCCGATCGCGCGGAAATCGTGATGGACATTCTTTGGAATGACCACCTCGCCGGTGGCGACCAGCGCGCGGATTTCCTCGGGCTTGAGTCCCTCGTCGTCCGCAACTTCGAGCATCTGCTGCGTGACGATTCCTGTGCGTGCCGCTTCAATCTGAGTCATTTGAGGCCCCTCGAATCGACGCTACTTGCAACCGGCGCACGCCGGCTGCCCGCGGTTCAATTATATTACTCCAGGCCCTCGAAGGGGATGTTGTGCTCTGCGCAGAGCGCGCGCAGCCGCTGGAGCATCCGCTCGGCGCGGGCCAGATGCGCCACCGCGATAAAGTTCGCGAGCGCGACCAGCAGCAGCGCCGCGGTTGCCCAATACATGTGGCTCAGCACGTCCCCGCCGTGGATAATCCGCACGCCCTTGGCGTAAGCGATAAACAGGACCAGAAGGCCCAGAAGCGTGAGCCCGATCGTGACGCGCGTCATGACTTGCTACTTGTCGCCGTTGTGATGGTGTCGATCGATGGCGGCAATCGCGCGCGGCTCGGGTTCCTTGTCCCACGAATGGGGCGCGTTGCGCTCAGTATAGGTTTTCAGCTCGGGACGGAGCGGACTGTAAACCTGCCGCGCCTGATCGTTGTACCACGCCAGCATCTCCTGCATGTTGCCGTCGCGGCCCTTATCCTCGATCACCTGCGAGCGATGCATCAGCAGTTCCTTGGGCTCGATAAAGTCCTTGCGATCGAACCCCCAAATGCGCGGATGGACGTAGGTGTCCATCCGAATCGCGTCGCACGGGCAGGCCTCAACGCAGAGCCCGCAGTAGATACAGCGCAGCGTATCGATCTCGTAGCGGAGCGGGAATTTCTCGACCTGCGGGTCGGGATCCTCTCCCGCTTCGATATAGATGCATTGTGCGGGGCAAGCGGTTGCACACAGAAAGCACGAGGTGCATCGCACCGCGCCGTCGGGCTTCAGCGTCAGGCGATGGCTGCCGCGATAGCCGTCCGGGTAGTACTTGCGCTCTTCGGGATATTGCGTGGTCGTGGCGGCGCGGCGGCTCTTCGCCAACCCCATCAGGTGCGCGATGTGCAGCGTGAGGTTGTGGAGAAAATGGTAGTTGGTAACGAGCATGCCCTTGAGAATCTCGGGCAGGTAGAGCCGCTCCGAGAGGGTCATTTGCTCGCGTCTTTTCATCTTCGGATCGCCGCGAAAGCCTTGTCAGAGTTGGGTTTTTCTTCGGCTCGGGAGCGCGGCCGGAAGCATCGCCGGCTTTCAGCGCCACTATAGGAGCCGCATCGAATCGCAGTCAAGGTAAGCCTGGCCGTCAGGACGGAGTAGTTTGCGAGCGGGCTTCGCCAGCGCTCGTCTCGCCCTTTGACATCCGCCGCATCATCATCGCGAGCACCGCGTCATAGGCGCGATCGGGCAGCAGCCAGTGGAGCAGCGCCATGACCTTGGCGTCGAAACCGACCAGGTAGCGGGTGCGTGGCCGTCGCGCGCTGAGCGCGTGGGCAACCACCGCCGCGACGCGCTCGGCCGGGATCGCCATCCGCTCCTGCATCGCGATCAGCACGCGCATCCGGCCGATCTCTTCTCCGTATAACCGTAGACCTTCCGGCGGAAGCGAGCGCGTCACTTCCTCCACCGTGTTGCGGCTCTTGTCCCAGATTGAGGTCTGAATCGCGCCGGGCTCCACGACCGCAACCTTGATTCCCCACGGCTTGACCTCGACGCGCAAGCAGTCGGAAAGCGCTTCCAGTGCGAACTTCGACGCGCAGTAAGGCGCGAGGAAGGGCGTTGCAGCCCGCCCGCCGACCGACGAGATATTCACGATTCGGCCCCGGCTGCGGCGCAGCATCGGCATGAACGCCTGGATCACGCCCAACTGTCCGACCAGGTTGACTTCCATCTGCCGCCGCATGTCGGACAGGGCGAGAAACTCGGCCGGCCCGCCCAAGCCGATTCCGGCATTGTTGACGAGCCCGGCCAGAGGCGTTTCTCCGAGCGCCTGCTTCACCTGCTCGGCAGCGCCCGCGACGGACTGCTGATCGGTCACGTCGACAATCAGCGGGCGCACGCGCGGCGCCGCCGCCGTCAGAGCCTCTCCATCCGCCGCCTTGCGCACTCCTGCAAAGACCCGGTAGCCGCGCTGATCGAGGTAGATCGCGCAGGTTTTACCGATCCCGCTCGAAGCGCCGGTGATCATCACTCCACCCAGGCCGGTGATTTGAGCGTCGTTCGCCATCGTGCGTGCCTCCAGCGTAGCGGTTGAATCGTATCTCCTGCCACTATCCTCTTCGCGCGGTGATTCACAAGCCGCAGGCGCGGAAGCGTTCTGACGGGCCGGCACGGAGGCCGGCCCCTACCCAATGTAGGAGCCTTCTTCAGGGTAGTGGCCGGCGTCCCTGCCGGCCATCCGATTAAGAACGGCGCTGCTGGTGAAATCGATCGCGCCGTGGCGGTAAACTGGACGGCGCAGATAGAGTACCCGATGCGATCGCCTCACATGCCAAAGATCATCCCCGTCAGATGACCCGCGCAGACCGTCGTTCACACGACCGCCGCGCGCGCGCGCAGGCATCGCAGCCCGCGGCGCCGCCGGCGATCGATTCGGCCGCCGCGATCGATTCCGCGGCCTCGCCACGCGGGCTCATCCGGCACTGGCGGCTCGGTCTGGTGCTGCTGGTGACCGCAGTTACATTCGCGCACGCGGTCAAATTTCCGCTGTCCGCCTTGAGCGACCGCGCATTCGTCCTCGACGATCCGATGGCCGCCAATCCGGTTGCCGGGGATCCGATTGGCCGCGGCCTCGCGACGCTCTGGCTGGGATCTCCGGGCGAATCGCCGGCCGGTATCGGGGCACTCTCGCTGGCGCTGGATACGCGATTCTTCGGCGCCGACCCGGCCCCGTTCCACGTGATCAATCTCGCGCTCCATCTGCTCAATGTCGTGCTCGTCTATCTGCTGCTGCTGCGATTCGGAGTGGCGATCCGCCTGGCGGGCGTCGCGGTGGCGGTGTTCGCGCTCCATCCGGTGGTCGCAGAGCCGGTATCCTGGATCTCGGGCCGCAACGAGTTGCTCGCGACCGCGATGATGCTCGCAGCGCTGCTGGCCGCGATGCGTGTGAAGCTGGGCGCCGGCGAGCCGTCGGCGGGATTCAAGATCGCCGCCGTGATCTTGGGCGGGCTCGCGGTCTGCGCAGGTCCTCCGATGGTGATCGCGCCGCTCCTGCTCTGGCTCGTGATCCGTCAGGCCTGCCCATCGTGGAAGAGTGCCGGCGTCCTGACGGTAGTAGGGCCGGTCGCAGCCGTAGACGTTGTCGCGATTTTCCTGACACTCTGGCTCGCGCATCCGGCAGGAGCCGGCGTGGCGACAGGGGTTCTGCACGCGATCCCGAATGCATTGGCAGCCCTCACGATCCGAGTCGAGGAATTGTTCTGGCCGCGCGGACTGCTCGCCCAGTACTATCGCGCGGCGGGTGATCCGTCCGCGTTGGCGATGGTCCTCGTTGCCGGAGCGCTCGCGGCGCTCACGGCGTATACGGTGTGGGGCACAACCAGCCGTTCGCTGGAGCGCACGGCGATGCTGTTCCTGCTGATCGCCTACCTTCCGGCGTCGGGCGCCCTCACCGGCGAGCGCTGGATCACCGATGCGGGCCTCTATCTGCCGCTGGTGGGGATAACGCTCGTCCTTGCGACGATCATGCCCAAGTACTGGCCTGAACTTGCCGGATTGCCGTTGCTGGTGCCCGTGCTTGCGCTCCTCTCCTGGTCGCAGTCATTGATGTGGGCCCGTCCGAGCGCGCCACTGGCCGCGATCGTCGCGCAATATCCGGGCGAGCCGCGCGCGTTGAACAATCTCGCTTTCGCCGAGCTTGGTGAACCCGATCGCATCGGCAGCGCGGTGCAGAGCTTCGTCAACCTCGACCAGAGCTTTCCGGATTTTCCCTCCGACCGCGGCCAGCGCGCCTGGGCCTACAGTTACCTCGGCGACCATGCACGGTCCGGCGCGATCGTCGAGGGATGTGTTCGCGATCGCGACGTGCAGTGCGCATTTTATTTTTGGGTGGACTTGATGAATCACGGACGCAATCCGCAGGATGTCAGCCCGGTCCTGATGGGTGCGGCGTACGATGTCACTGCCGAGGTGCTGGAGCAGAACTACAATCCGAGCGTGCTGCGCGCGATTGCGGGCTGGCTGCGGGACAAGGGGCTCGAAGACCGCGCCCGCCGCGCCGACGCCGCGGCGGCCCAAAAGGAGGCCCGCTCGCAAGCGGGCACTCCAGCTTCGCCGTGACGATACGATGACCACTGCAACGTCCCGTGCCGCGACCGGCGCGACGGGGCCCCCGGACCACGGCCGCGGCGGGCGCGAGCCAAGTCCGCTCGCGGCGCGATCGGCGGACTTCGCGCTCGGCGCGAGCCTGATCCTGCTCGCGGTCGCGGCCGGAGCACTACTCAGCTTCCGATGGATTCCCGAACCTGATCTGTGGTGGCACCTCGCGCAGGGACGCGCGGACGCCGCAGGCCGGCTGGTACGCACGAATCTCTTCAGCGGGGCCTATCCCGATTTCCCGCAGCCCTACACTTCGTGGCTCTTCGAGCTGGGCGCGTTCTGTCTCTGGAGCATCGGCGGCGACGCTGGCGTCCAGTTCGGCCAGCTGATCGTGGTGGTGCTGACGCTGGCCTTGATCTACTTCGCCTGCCGGCGCCGCGGCACGCTCGCCGCAACCCTCGCACTCGAAGCCTTCGGCCTGTTCGTGATCGAGCCGCGCGCGACGCCGCGGCCCCATCTGGTGTCGCTCGCCCTGATGGCGGCGTGCGCGCTGGTAGTCGAGCGGGCGCGCGGGTCGCGCTCCGCGGCGCCGCTTGGGTGGGCGATCCTGATAATCGCGCTGTGGAGCAATATCCACGCGGAGTGCCTGTTCGGCGCGGCCTTTATCGCGATGTTCGCGGCCGGCGAGTTCCTGCGCCCGCAAGCTCTGCTCGCGCGACAGTGCCGGATCGCGCTCGCGATCGCGGCGGCGTGCGCGCTGGCCACACTGGCGAATCCATACGGAACCGGCCTCTTTACCTACCTGTGGGAAAATTCCAACGTGCCGGAGTTTCTCAAGATCGCGGAGTTTCGCCCCGCGTACTTGCCGGTCTACGCACCGTTCTTCGTCTATCTGACTTGCGGCGCCGGCCTGATCCTGTGGGAGCCGCGCAAACTGGCGTGGTGGGAGGCGCTGGTCTTCGCGGCGTTCGCGATTCTGGCGCTTCAGCACGTGCGGTTCGTCGGGCTGTTCTTCTGCGCGACCGCCGCGATGATCGCGCCGCGCCTGGCGGCCGCGATTCCCGAGCGCGCCCACCCCACCGTCACGGCCGCGATCGGACTATGGGCCGGGCTGCTGCTCGCGCCGGTCCCGCTGGCTCAGCGGATCGCGCAGTTCGGGATTGGCGCAGACTTTTTGGCGCCGCCGGCGGACTTTTCCACTGGCGCAATCGCTTTCATCCGGCAGGCCGGGCTAAGCGGCAAGATCTTCAACAGTAACAATCTGGGCGGGTATCTGATCTGGGAGTTATACCCGCAGGTGCGGGTCTTTTCCGACGGACGGCTGCAGGCGTATCCGCAGAGCCATTTCGAGGCGATTGAGGACGCCTATCGATCACAGCCCGCATGGGATGCGCTGCTCTCCGATATCGACTGGGCCGTTTTGGCGACCGCGCACGGCGGCGCATTGTCGGGCGGCGGGCGCTTCCCGCCGGAGCAATGGGCCGTGGTCTATTGGGATGATGCGGTCGAGATCGTGGTGCGCCGTTCGGGAAAATTCGGCACGCTGGCGGATGCGGACGAATATCACCTCTTCCTCCCGGCGCGCGCGGCGCTGCCGGATTGGCAACTCAACGACGCCGATCGCGCCGCCGCGATCGCTGAGGCGCGGCGCAACGAAGCCGAGAGTCCGCAGAGCTTCCGCGCGCCCGCGTTCCTGTGCCGGCTCGGCGACCCTCGGGCCTGCGAACGCGCGCTCGCGCTCGCGGCGCATCGACCCGAGCTTCGCGCCGACGCGATTCGTCTGCGCCAACTGCACGAGGCCGCGGGCACAGAACAGTAGGGCGGATTTCAGGGAGAATCAAAAACCGCGCGCGCATCGTGGCGAGCATCGCCAGCGACGCGCCGCGGAAGTATGCGTTGGAAACCCGTTCCCTCTTATTCGAGGACGACTTCGTCGGGGAACAGGAAAGTCGTAGCGCCGTCGTTGAATTGCACGAGGTACATCTTGCGGCCGAGGTTCTCAATTTCGCGGACGATCCGCGGTGCCTCGTTGAACCGGCTCTGTCCTTCGTGATCACGCACCGGCTTAAGCAATCGACAGCGCCTGCCTGCCAAATGTTCAGTTTGCGCTTCCATGCTGCTCTGACTTCTTTCAGCTCGGCTCACCATCTCGCCACCCCACCACCAATTGCAAGCAACGTACCTGATATTTGGACGGCCTACCGCGACGACAATTCACGTATTCACTAACGTGAAACTGCTTTACCTTAGCACATAAGATGTTACCGGATCGTTAACGTCTTCGCGCACTGTTCGCAAAACGCGCCGCAAACGATACACCTGTTGCGTCGATGAGACTCCCAATTGCGCAGAATGGGCATCTGCGTGGGAATTATTCCGCCGTGGGCTGCATGCAGCCCGTTTGCTAACATTTCGCGCAACGCTGCTGCGTACCTGATATGCCGACGCTCTACCCGCTCCTGATGGGCCGCAAGGTAATGATTGCGACCCAGCATTACCTGTCTGCGGCGGCCGGTGCGCAGCTCTTCGCGCGCGGCGGCAACGCGATCGACGCCGCGGTGGCTGCGGTCTTCGTCGAAGGCGTGGTCAATCCGCACATGCACACCATCGGCGGCGAGGCGCCGATGCTGATCCATCCGGCGGGCGAGCGGCGCGTGATCGCCGTCAACGGCAACATGATGGCCCCGGCGCGCGCGACGATCGCGCATTACAAGTCACTGGAGATGGAGTTGATTCCCGGTGAGGGCTTGCTCGCCGCGGGAGTGCCGGCCGCCTTCGACGCGCTGGTCTGCGCGCTGGACAAGTTCGGCACGAAGACCCTGGCCGACGTACTCGAGCCAGCACTCGCGCTGGCCGAAGACGGATTTCCGGTGCACGCCGGACTGGCCGGCGAGCCTGCCGTGACGACCAGCACGCACGCGATGCGGCGCGGCCCGTCGATTCTATCCAACGCCGGCCACTTCCGCGAAAAGTGGCCGTCGAGCGCGCGGCTCTACTTGCCCGGCGGCGAGCCGCCTGCGCCTGGAGCGGTGCTCAGGAATCCCGCGCTCGCGCGATGCTTTCGCGGCCTGCTCGACGCGGAAGCTGCGGCGCGCAATCGTGGCCGCGAAGCCGGGCTGGAGGCGGCGCGCGCGCGCTTCTATCGCGGCGCGATCGCGCGCGCGATCGTGGCTCATTCGGACGCCAACGGCGGCTTGCTCACGGCAGACGACCTCGCCGCGTTCACCACCAAATTCGAGCTGCCGGTTCACGCGGACTATCGCGGAGTCGAGGTCTTCAAGTGTCCGCCGTGGTCGCAAGGACCGGTCTTCCTGCAACAACTGCGGATACTCGAGGGCGCCGACCTGCGCGCGATGGGCCACAACTCCGCCGACTACATCCATTTCGTGACCGAGGCCGCCAAGCTCGCCTTCGCCGATCGCGAAGCCTGGTATGCCGATCCCGATTTCGTGACGGTCCCGATCGAGGGCCTGCTCTCGCCGCAATACGCCGCGCTACGCCGCGAGTTGATCGATGCGCGCCAGGCCTCGATGGAGCATCGGCCGGGCGATCCGGTGAATATGCGCGCGCTCGCGGAAGATGGCGGCGCGCCGCGCGCGTGGGGCGCCGGCACGACTCACGTCGCCGCGGCTGATCACGCCGGCAACCTGATTGCGATCACGGCGAGCGGCGGATGGATTCCCAGCTCGCCCGTGATCGAGGCGCTCGGCTTCCCGCTCGGCACGCGCGTTCAAACCTTCTATCTGGACCCGAGCCATCCCAACGCGCTGATGCCGCGCAAGCGCCCGCGCACCACGCTCTCGCCGTCGCTGGCGATGCGCGCCGGCGAGCCGTACCTGGCCTTCGGCACCGAGGGCGGCGACCAGCAGGATCAGTGGACGCTCCAGTTCTTCCTGAACGTCGTCGAGTTCGGGATGGATCTCCAGACGGCGATCGAGGCGCCCAAGTTTTCCAACGCCCACTTCGCCTCGACGTTCTTTCCGCACAACGCGCATCCGGGCGTGCTGCGAATCGAGAATCGCATCGAGGAGAGCGTGCGCGCGGCGCTTGCGGCGCGTGGCCATAAGGTCGAAGCGCGGCCGCCGTGGTGCGAGGGGCGCGTGCTGGCGGTCGAAATCGATCGCGGGCGCGGGCTCGTGCTGGGCGGCGCCGATCCGCGCGGGCAACTGTGCGTGGTGATGGCCGCGCAGGCCATCGGATGGTAGGGGGAAACAATGAAAAGTCGCATACTGATCGTGGCTTGCTCGATCGTGCTTGCGGCCGGCGCGGCGTTCGCCGCGGAGGTAATCGATACGGCAAAGATTATCGACCTGACCTGGACCTTCGATGCGACGACCATCTACTGGCCAACCGAGAAGCCGCTGGTCCACGAGCGCGAGCATTACGGAATCGAGGAGCCCGGCGGATACTTTTACGCCTCGGCGAAGTTTGCGGCGCCCGAGCATGGCGGCACGCACATGGACGCGCCGCTGCATTTCAACCGGCAGGGCGCGAATGTCGCGCAGGTTCCGCTGAGCGAAATGATCGGCCCGGCGGCGGTGATCGATTTCTCGGCGCGCGCGGCGCACGATCGCGATACCACCCTCAGCGTCGATGACATCAATCGCTATGAAGCCGCCTACGGCAGAATCCCGGCCGGCGCGATTGTGGTCGCGCGCTCCGGATGGGGCAAATTCTGGCCCGACAAGAAACGCTACCTCGGCACCGACCAGCCGGGCGATGTCGCCGGATTGCGCTTTCCCGGTTTCTCGCCCGAAGCGGTTCAGTTCCTGTTGAAGAATCGGCAGGTCATCGCGATCGCGATCGACACTCCGAGCATGGACCCGGGAGTCTCGAAAGATTTCCCGGTCCATCAGCTCTGGCTGGGCGCCAATCGGCCCGGCTTCGAGAATCTGGCGCACGCGGACCAGCTTCCGCCGAGCGGCGCGACGCTGTTTTGTATCCCGATGAAAATGGGTGACGGCACCGGAGCACCGACGCGAATTTTTGCCCTGTTACCTTGAGGCTCGAGCTGGGTGGCACGGCCGCGAGCAATGCTTATGTTCCGGGCAGGGTCAATTTGCGGGAATCGTGTGCCGGCATTTTGCGGGAACCCGGTAGTGGCGCTTGGATGCGCATCTGGGTGCCGCGAGCCGGGGAGTCGCATCAAGAACACCAAATGGGATGTTTGAGCAACCGATCCAGCACTTTAACGTATTCTGATCGGAGTGTACTGTGGAAAATGGAGCAGGCATGCGAGTTGCTCTGTTGATTCGGGGGTATCAGACGGAGGATCAAATTATGCTCGTAAGACGCAAGGGACTCTTTGCAGCTATCGGGCTCATGCTGGCGGGCCTTTTCTTTCTGGCCGGCTGTTCGGGGTCGTCACCGCTCTCAACTCGTGAAGAGGGCGCCGGCGCTGGCACGATCCTCGGCGCGGGCACCGGCGCTATAATCGGCGCCGCAGTTGGTCATCCGCTTGCGGGCGCGGCAATCGGCGGCGTGCTCGGTCTGGGCGGTGGCGCGCTGGTCGGCAACTCGATGCAGAACCAGGAGAACGCGACGACGCAGACCCAGGGGCAGATCCAGCAGCAGCAGCAGGAAATCGAGAATCAGCGCCAACAGATCGAGCAACTCAAGCAACAGCAGGAAACTGAGTAGGGTCGTATCGGGGGAGAGTACGCAGTGCCGAAGCGCAAGGAGTTGGTGAGTGTCGGTGCGGTAGCAATCGCGGCGCTGCTCTTGCTGGCCGGATGCTCGGGGCAGCCCTTGTCGACTCGCGAGAAGGGCGCCGGCATCGGCGCCGTATTGGGCGCTGCTACGGGCGCGATCATCGGAGCCGCAGTCGGAAATCCCGCCGCCGGCGCGGCGATCGGCGGCGCGCTCGGTCTGGGCGGCGGCGCCCTGATCGGCAACTCGATGCAGAATCAGGAAAGCGCCCAGCAGCAGACCCAGTCGCAGATTCAGCAGCAACAGCAGGAAATCGAAAACCAGCGGATGCAACTCGAGCAGCTCAAGCAGCAGCAGGAAACCGAGTAGTCTCGCGCTACGCGCTGACCTTCCGCCGGCTTTTGTGGTAACAACCAGGCTCGCATGAGCAACTCGCGCGAGCGCCCACCCTTTATCATTTCCTCCGAGACGGTCGAGGAAATGGAGTCGCGATACCCCAACAGTGACGAACCATGCGCATTGGTTCGCCGAGCCGGAAGGGCCGCCGGGCTGCTTCGAATCGGCGTCAATATCGTGCGGTTACTGCCCGGCCGCCGCACTTCATGGCCTCACGCAGAAGCCGAGGAAGAAGAGTTCGTCTACGTTCTGGAAGGCGATGTCGACGCCTGGATAGACGGCGTCCTCTACCCGATGAAACCGGGCGACCTCGCCGCGTTTCCCGCCGGGACCGGTATCTGCCACACCTTCGTCAACAATAGCGAGCGCGAGGTGAAGCTGATGGTCGGAGGTGAGGCGGACAAGAGCGAGAGCCGCATCTACTACCCTCTCCATCCTCAGCGTCGCAATGACATGCCGTGGAGCAGTTGGTGGGACGACGCTCCGAAGCGTCCCCAAGGCCCGCATGATGGCATGCCGGAAGCCCTCAGAGACTCACAGCCTCGACGCAAAGTAACCAGCCGGCGACGCTGACTGGACAAGCGGCCGTCGCAATTCTCACTTAAGCGGTTTGCACAACTTGCAGGGACGCATTCCGGCCTGCTGCGCGCGCGCTGAATCCGCGAACATCACCTGCTTCAGCCGACTCGCGCGCTGCGCGGCGCCGCACTCCGGCCGGCAGAAGATTTTAGTATCGCGATGGCCCCACACGGCGGTGAGCCGGTTGTGGCTGTCGATCGCGAAACCCTCGGCGCGCAGCAACTTGATCTTGATGCTCGGCCCGCCGCCGTAATTGCCCACGGTCCCGTCCGATTTCACCACGCGATGACACGGGACGTAGACCGGAATCGGATTGGTCGCCATCGTGGTGCCGATCGCGCGCTGCGCGTTAGGAGCGCCGGTGGCGGCGGCCAGCGCCTGGTAACTCACCACCGCACCGAGCGGCACCTCGCACAGGCGCTTCAGCACGTCGCGCCGAAATGGGCTGTCAACCAGGCTGAGGTCGACTTTCCGCGTCAGCGCGGCCGCGTTGCCATTTAGTAAGCCGCGGATTTCCCGCACCACCGGCTCGACCGCCCGCGCGTCCTTGATCGGATCGAACTTGCGCCGGAGCGCCTCGATCCGCTCCTGCGCGCCGCCGCCGTCCATGTAGTGGACCATCACGAGCCCCCGCGGCCCTTCGGCGATCAGGAGCCTTCCCAGCGGCGAGGCGAACGCGCCAATCGCGACCTCGGGCCGGCGGATGATCGCCAGTTCGCGCTCGATTCGCGCGTGCGCCTGATGCAGCAATCCGTCGACGATCGCGTCGGCCGGTATCGCCGTCGAACTCGTATCGAATTGTTCCGTGCCTTTCATTTCGCAGCCTCCAGTTTCTTCATCGCCTGATAAACGCTCGCCCGCGCGCTTTCCTCGGAGCAGTCGAGCGCGGCGCCGATTTCGCGATAATCCAGCCCGCCGAACTTCCGCATCATGATCGCCATCCGCTGTTTAGGCGGAAGTTTCGCGACGAGCGCCTTGATGTGAATCACGCCGTCCCATCCGTCCCGCGCGGGGACCGCTGAAATCGGCTCGCCCGCGGGGTCGGCGGAGACCATTACCTTCGAGCGCCTGAAGTTGTCGCGCGCGCGATTGCGGCACAGGTTGGTCGCGATCCGGTAGAGCCAGGGCCGAATCCCGGCGGCGGCTTTGATTTGCGGATACGCCCGATAGGCGCGCAGCCAGGTTTCCTGGAACAGGTCGAGCGCGTCCTCCCGATCGGCGGTCATCCGGAGCAGATAGCGCATGATCTCGCGTTCGTGAGCGCGCACCGCCTCATCGAATGGCGGCGGCAACTGCCAGCTTTGACTAAGACCCATCGAACTCTTATAACCCCGCACGACCCGCCGGCGTGAATTCGCCGGCAACGTCGAAAAATCCAGCCGCAACCTGCGGGCTTTGCTTCGCGCGGAGCGTCGCGGTAATTGCCTAGCTGTCGGGCTTCGCAGGAGGTGGTACACCGATGGACCCGGTTGCGCTAATAGGGTTCTGGGCCGCGCTCTTCCTGATTACTCATCTCGCCATCTCGTCCGCGGCAATTCGGCCGCGCCTGGTGGCCGCGGTCGGCGAGTTTCCCTATCGCGGCATCTATTCGCTGATCAGCGTCGCGACCCTGGTTCCGCTGATCCTGATCTTCTTCCGCAACAAGCACGCCGGCCCGATGCTCTGGAACCTGCGCGACGTACCACCCGTGCGATGGCTGGCGTGGCTGATGATGCTCGCCGCGCTCATCCTGTTCGTCGCGAGTCTCATCAATCCTAATCCCGGCGCCTTCGGCGCTCCCTCCAGCGCAGGCAAGGCGCGCGGCGTTCTGAAGATCACGCGCCATCCATCGTTCGTCGCGCTCTCTATGTTCGGCTTGGCGCACGTGCTGATGAACGGCTTCGCCGGCGACCTGATCTTCTTCGCGACCTTTCCGGCGCTCGGAATCCTGGGCGGATGGCATCAGGACCGGCGCAAGCTGCGCGAGATCGGCGACCGCTATCGCGCGTTCATGGCCGATACTTCATTCTTCCCCGGCGTTGCGCTGTTGGCCGGGCGCCAGCGCTGGACCGCGAGCGATACGCCGTGGCTTCCGATCACAATCGGCGTAGCCGCGACCGCGCTGATCGTCACGTTCCATCCGATTCTGTTCGGCGGCCATCCGCTGGGATGAGGGGTGTCGCCTCATGGGTCTATGGTGAAGAAGTCTTCGTCGATCTTCTTGAGATCAAAGGTTTCTTCGATCCTGACTCCGATACCGTATCGAATCATCAACCGCGTGAGATGGTCGCCATCGATCAGGATGATGTGCCGCGAAAAGCTCCGAAGAAGGTCCTTAGCGGGGGCGGTAAAATACGATAGAGTTATGAAGACTCCCTTCGTCGCTTTCTTGCTTTCGAGAGCACCGGCGAAGCCGCTAACGTCTGGTGCGCTTACTGGGCTATCCCGCTTATATCGCTTCGCTTGAATGTATATCTGGTCCAGACCGAGCGGGTCTTGGTCTATTACGCCATCCACCCCCCCGTCGCCGGGCTTGCCAATGTGGCGGCCGCGGTCTTCGTCTTCGCGCGACCCACCGTAGCCCATAGCAAGCAGCAACGACACGGTCACCTCTTCAAAAAACGAAGGCGGTGCGTTCCACAGGCGATCTAGGAGTTCAGCTTGCAGCGCCTTTTCGATTTCACGGTGAGTCGCCCTCAGAACCTCATCAGGCGTTTGCCTTGATTCTGGGAGTACCGAAGCAGGCTGATCTTGCAAATCCAGTTCGTCGCGACCGCCACGTTGAAACTCCTCAAATCCTGGGGACTTCAACCTCGAGAGGAACGACCTGTCAATGCGTTGGGGTTTCTTGGCTAATTCTTCCGCCCGCGCTGTGTGATCTGAAAATGCGCCCGTCGGGTGGCCTCAAGCAGTCCTGCTTTCACCAAGAAGGCTTTCGCCCAATCAACCCGATTGGCGAAAGTCAGTTTGCCCTTGGGCAAAAGCTGATGCCGTTCGTCATCGCTCAGCTTGAATTGGCTGGCAAGCTTTTCCCTTACATCCGCCAGGTTTACTTCGCCGTCAGCCGCAGCCGCTGCACTCAGGATTGGAAGCATCAATGTTTGGAAATCCGGTATAGACATCGCATACTAAAGGTAGACTTCTATTGCCACCTTTGAAAGACGGGGCCGTCCTGAAAGAAGAGCGGCAAGCCCCGTCGCCGGCCCTGTAGTTGCCGCCAGCCCTCGTCTACGCAGCGCGCGCGGCGAAGAGCTCGCTCAGGCCCGAGTAGCGGTCGACCTTGCGCGAGATTCCCAGGCGCAGGATTTGCTCGTCGCCGACCACGATCGCCGACTTGCGGGCGCGGCTGATCGCGGTATAGAGAATCTCGCGCGTGAGTAGCGGCAGATCGGTAGCCGGCAGGATCAGGGCGACGCCGTCGAACTCCGAGCCCTGCGCCTTGTGCACGGTCGTCGCGTAGCCGAGTTCGAGATCCTCGCCGAGCGCGTCGATCCGAAACGCGGCGAAATTATCCGCGCGTGGGAAGACCGCCATTTCCAGCGGCCGCGCGCCTGGCTGCTTCACCCGTATCGCGATCCCCTGATCGCCGTTGAAGAGCATCCGCTCGTAATCGTTGCGCAGCACCACCAGCGGCTCGCCGCCGAAAAAGTGATCGCCGACGGCCGGCGTCGCGAACTCCTCGGCGGCGAGGCGATGCAGTTGCTCGTTGATGCGATCGGCACCGGTCTCGAAGACGCGGGTGACGCACAGGACGCGCGCCGCAGCGCGATGGGCGAACAGCTTTCGCAGCCGCTCGCAGTCCTGCGGCGCGAAGCCGTTTTCGGCGAGCGTGTATAGCCCGGGTCGCCAACTCGCGAATTTCGGCGTCGCCATGCACCCGCTCGTCGTACCATCGCGCCAAAAAAGCCGCGGTCGAACCGGCCGGATCGGGAAGATACTCGGCGCCGGCGAATGCGATTTCCGCAGCCGACGCGCGCTGCGCAACCACCGGAGTGCCGTCATCGGCGCGGGCCTGGATCGCGTCGGCGACGCCGTCGTTGATCGCGCGCGCCAGCATCGCGATCGATCGGCCGGCCGCATCGCTGGTGTTCAGCCGATAGGTGTGACTCAGCCGCACGCACGCGCCGGCGAGCGTACCCGACGCCGCCGCGCGATCGTTGTCGGCGATCGACATGAGATCGCGAAACACGGCGCCGGCGGTGACCGACGGGAGCTGATCGGCGTCGCCCAGAACAATCAGCCGCGCGCCGGGCGGGATCGCGTCAAGCAGCCGCTCCATCAGGACCAGATCGAGCATCGAGCCCTCGTCGATGATCACCACCGACGCGGAGAGCGGATTGTTGTGATGATGGCGAAAGCGCGCGCGACCGGGCGAGTAGTCGAGCAGGCGGTGAATCGTCGTGGCCTGGGGGCAGTTGTCAGCCAGCGTGGCGTCGTTGGCTTCGCGATCGCGCACCTGCGCGAGGCCTTCGCGAATACATTCGCTCATCCGATACGCCGCCTTTGCGGTCGGCGCCGCCAGCGCCACGCGCTCGCAGGCCACGCCCATGCGCAGGAGCAGCCGCACAATCGCGAACACAATCGAGGTCTTGCCGGTGCCGGGCCCGCCGGAAATCACCGTCAGGCGCGCGCGGAACGCCGCCGCGACCGCGGCGCATTGTTCGTCCGACAGTGTCAAGGCCCTCCCGTCCGCCACGCTTGGCCGGGCCGTGAGGTCGGCAAGCGCCGCCTGCAAGCGGGCCTCGTCGACCGCATGCGCATCACGCTCTCGAATCAGTTGCGCGAGCCGTTCCGCGATTGCGCTGCCTCCGCGGCGCGGAGCCGCTGCTGATAGATGAACGGCGGCAAGTAGAGCAGGGGCTTGTAGTCATTCGGATCACGACCGATTACTCCGCACGCCGCACCTGATCGCAAAAGCTCCTCGATCGAGTTGGTGCTGAGTTCCGCACGGCTGTCTCCAACCAGCGCCGCGAGCAGCCGGTGCATCGGCTCGCGCGCCTGCGGGCCGGTCACCGGCAAGCGCGTGCTGCCTTCCTCCAGCGCGGCGAGAGACACCACGATCAGTAGAATCAGCGCGACACGCTGATCGTTGTCCAGATCGGGTTCGAGCGACGCGATCTCGGCGGCCAGATCAACCGACCCGGGCCGAGATTGAGCGTCTGCGCGCCGGATTCGATCTCACCCCGCAGCGCCTCGAATGGGCCGGGGCCGTGCGTGCCGTCCTTCGCCGTTGGGCCGCGCGGCGCGGACGCGATCGGAAGCTCCAGTTGCTGCGCGGTCATCAGAGCGCCTCGCGCGGGCGGACCACGCCGGCGAGCTCGGCTTCGTCGCGCACGATCTCGCTCCAGCCCGGCTTATGGAAATAAACCCCGTCTCGTCCGGCGCCGCCAGAGCGCATGCCGCGGATGAACAGATAGAGCAGGCCGCCGAAGCGCTGATGGTACTCGCGCGCGTCGCGAATCCCGAGCAGCCGCACGATACCGACGGAATAGATTTTCGCCTGAAGGTCGTAGTGGCGCGCGACGTGGGCGGCAACCGCGGACGGGGCGTAGGAGGGCAGGCGATCGCTCTTCCAGTCCGCGAAGTAAGTCGCGCCGCCCTGCTCGAAGACGAAATCCACGAAGCCTTTCAAATAGCCGCGTTCGACCGTCCAGGCGCCGTCGCCACCGGTGCTGAGCAGCGCGTGGGCGGCCTCGGGAATCGGGTAGATGAATTCCATCTCGCGCACGCTGGGACATCGATAGAGCGGCCCGATCGATTCACCCGGCCGCACCGCGATCGTGGCGCGTAGCGCATTGAAGACGACTTCCGCGCCACGATCGACCCAGCGCTGGTCGCGCACCTGATAGCGCCGCATCGTTGCGGCGAAAAGCCGCTCGACCGCGGCGAGCTTTTTCCACGCCGCGAGATCGATCGGCTCCGCCAGTGACGCGAGGTCGAGCTTTTCGATTACCTCGTGCAGAAAAATTCCGACGTTGCGCCCGCCCGGCAAATCGCTCGAGTCGGCCACGGTTTCGAGATCGTACTTGAAGTCTTCGGGCTCGACTTCCCAGCGCGCGGATCTGGCGCGCTCCAGCGTGGTGTACGAACAGGTGACGAACGGGGCGTGGCGTTCGCGAAGCTGGTCGAAAAAGCGCTCGGGTTGGCCGTCCTGATCGTCGTTCGTGAGCGACGCGGGCGGCAACCACGATGCCAGCCGCGCGGCCAGGTCGTTCCTGGGTGGGCCGGAATCAGGATCGGGATCGTGGACTGGCTCGACTTCAAACAGGCGGGCTGGCGCGCCGCTTTTCTGACGGTTTTGATCAGCCAGCAGTTCCTCGAGACGACTATTCAGCCGCGTGTAGTAGCCGTTGATGCGCGTGAGCGTGGCGCCGGCGGGCAGGAACGGCAGGTACAGCTTCACCCGCGCGCGCGTGAGCGCGACGTAGATCAGGCGCTGACTTTCCTGTTCGTCCTCGGACTTAATCGCATCGCGGGCAGAGTCTTTCGCGCCTTTGCCGATCGCGAGCCGCCGGGCGTCTCCCGCGTGGTAAATTGCCACGGGCGCGAGATCCGGCGGGCGGCCGGTCCCGCCGAACAGGAACACCACGTCGGCTTCGAGTCCCTTGCTCATGTGCACGGTCATCACCTGCACCGCCCGGCGTTCGCTCTCGATGCGCTGCACGTTGCTGTCCGCCCCAGGCGGGAGCGCGGTTTCAGCAATATACGACTGGAGCCGCGCGATGATCTCGCGAATCGAGAGCCGCTCGCGCAGCGCCTCCTGGAGCAGGATTTCGAAGATGTGGAGATAGTTGGTCAGTTCGCGCTCGCTGTTCGAGAGGAACAGCTCGCGGTCGACCAGGCCGCTTTGATGGAGCAGGTGATCGAACAACTCGACGAAGCGCTCTTCGTCGGCGAGCACCTTCCATTCGAACAGCCGTTCGATGAGCGGATGGTCCGGTGCCAGCTCGCCGATTTGTGCGAGCTGTGCGAACGGCACCGCGAAGAACGGCGACATCCAGGCCTTGAGCCGCCGCGAATGCCGGGCGGGCTCGGCGATCGCGCTGAACAGGTCGAGGATGTCGGACGCTTCGTTGGTCTGAAACAGGCCGTCCTGCTTGTAGAAGGCGAACGGGACGCCGCGCTCGCGCAAGTAGCCACCGATCTCGAGGCTCTCGGCGCCGCTGCGGGTGAGGATGTAGACATCGTTGGCCTGGACCCGGCGCAGCTTTTCGTCGCGGTCAGCTATCGTGATCCGATACCGCTCGTCGCACAGAATGCGGCGCACTGTGGATGCGATCCGCCGTCCGATCGCGCCGCGCATCCGCGCCGCCGAGCCGCGGCCCGCGGCTGGCGCATACTGGAAGATGGTGATCGGTTTGATCGGGCCCGTGGAGTCGGTCGCGCGGAGTTCCGGGCGCCCGCACTCGGCCGGGCGATCGTATTCAATCGTGCCCGTGAAGATTGGCGAGCTGGCTTTCTGATCGAGGATCAGATTGGCGGCCTCGATCAGATCGGCGGTCGAGCGAAAGTTCCTGGTCAGCGGCACCGTTGCGGCACCGCGCGCCGCAAGCTCCCGGCGCGCTTGCAGGTAGCTGAAGACGTCCGCGCCGCGAAAGGCGTAGATGGCCTGCTTGGGATCGCCGACCACGTACAGGAAGCTCTGCCGACCGCTCTCAACAAAGACGCGGCGGAGAATTTTCCATTGCAAGTCGTCGGTGTCCTGGAACTCGTCGATCAGCGCGTAGCGGAAACGCGCGCGCAGCGCCGCGAGGATCGCCGCGCCGCGCGGCCCCTCGAGCGCGCGCCACATCCAGGCGAGCATGTCGTCGTAGTCGATTTGGCCCTGCTCGCGCTTCTCGCGTTCCAGCCGCTCAACCACGCGCGGCAGGAGCCAGTTCACGGCTTGAACTTCGAGCGCCGGCTCGCCAGCCGGCCGATCAGCGATCGGACCGGAATCCTGGTAGTGATTGACATGCGCGCGGTGCAGCAGATCTTCGAGCGAGTTGATTAGATTTTCCCGCGCCGCGGCGTCCTTACGCTCAAGCCATTGCGCGAGCAAGCGGCGCGATGATTCATCGGTGGCCAGACCTTCGCGCAGCTCGGCCCGAAACGCGCGATGGAACGCGCGCCGGCTGTCGACCAGGTCGAGCTGGAAGCGCATGCCGCTGTCGAATGCCAACTCGGTAAGCTCGCGCCGGCAGAAGCCGTGAATGGTGTAGATCGGGACCCGATCGAACGAAAACAGCGCGGCCTCGAGCTTGCGCCTGCGCTCCTCATCGATCGCACCCGGCTCGCGGTTCGCAGCCCCATCGATCGGCGCGGCGCCCGCGAGCACCGTTTCGAGCAATCCGCGAATCCGGCTGCGAAGCTCGGCGGTGGCCTTCTCGGTGAAGGTCATGACGAGAATTTGTTCGATGGTGCACGGCGTGGTCAGCAGCCGATCGACGACCAGATGCTCGATCAGCCAAGTCTTGCCGGTGCCGGCGCCGGCTTCGATCACCGCGTGCCGGTCGCGCGGGATTCGATCGAGGATCGCCGGCCGGTTGTATGGAATCTTGTTCACGCCACCCTTCTGTTCTCGATGCCTGACAATACCCGCAATTCTTGTCCGTCATTGGGATGGGAGCAATGAAAAGGCCGCCCCGTGAAGGGCGGCCTTTTCTGTCACGGAGGGGCGGAGATGCTCAGGGGAGCATCCCGGCCTGGATGACCGTCGGCTGGTCGGACTTCGGAATGCGCGGCTCGCGCTTGCGCTTCATCGCCTGGTCGAGAATCGGCTCCATACGCGCGGCCTTTTCCGCGGCGCGCTGGGGCTGCCGATCCTTGAATTCGGGCATCACCTCTTTGGCGAACAGATCGAGCGACGCGCAGATGTCCTCATGCTTGTTGTTGCCCGCCTGCGAGATGAACACCACCTGATCCACGCCCGAGGCTTCGAACTGGCGCAGGCGCTCACGAATCTGATCGGGCGTCCCGATGCATCCGCCGGAAGCGTCCAGCGGCAGCTCGATCGGGTTGTTCTTGAAATTTTCCCAGATGTTGGTTTTGCCGGGCTCGTGGCGGCCGAAGGCGTAGTGATGGCCGAGCGCGTAGCCGAAGAAGCGGACGCCCTCCTGGCCCATCCGGCGCGCGTTTTCCTCGTTCTGATCGCACATGAAGCCGGTTACGATCGCGATATTGGCGTTGATCGCGTAGCCGATCGGCTCACATTCGCGCTCCAGCGTCGTGTAGTAATCATCGACCCACTGCTTGGCTTCTTCGGGCGAGATGAACGCGAAGGTCAGCGCGCCGATGCCGAGTTGCGCAGCCAGGTGGATGGTCTCGCGGCGCGAGCACGCGACCCACAGCGGCGGATGCGGCTTTTGGACCGGTTTGGGCACCACGTTCCGCACCGGCATCTTGAAGTACTTGCCTTCGTGGCCGAGGAACGGCGCTTCGACGAACATCCGCGCGATCGCCTCGAGCGATTCACGCCACATGTCGCGTTTGTCGGCGCGCGGAATGCCGAAACCGCCCAGCTCTGCCTCGGCCGACGACTCGCCGGTGCCGAACTCGACGCGCCCGTTGCTCACCAGATCGAGCGTCGCGATCCGCTCGGCGACGCGCGCCGGATGGTTGTACGCGGGCGGCAGCAGCACGATGCCGTGCCCGAGCCGGATCTGCTTGGTGCGCTGACTGCACGCAGCGAGGAAAATTTCGGGCGCGGACGAATGCGCGTATTCCTCGAGGAAGTGATGCTCCACTTCCCACATGTGATCGATTCCCAGCCGGTCCGCGAGCTCGACCTGGTCCAGCGCGTCCTGAAAGAGCTTCTGCTCCTGGCCAGGCTTCCACGGGCGCGGAAGCTGATGTTCGTAAAAGGTGCCAAACTTCATGGCGTGGCCTCCGAAAAAGTTGCGGTGCGTTGCGCGCTACACGCGAAACAGCGTCCGCGCGACGAGGTCCATCACCTCGTGCTTGCGCCGTTCGATAGTGTGCGCCTCGAGCAGGTCCTGGTTCCAAATTCGCCGCACCATCGCGGCGGTCGTAAAGTAGCCCAGCGTGACCGACATCAGGTTCATGACGAAGTGGAAGGGATCGACCTCGGACCGGAACTCGCCCAGTTCCTGGCCCTCGCGGATGAAATCGACCATCGACTTGAACAGCGGCGGCACGCGCCGCTTGATCATCTGGCGGCCGACCCCCTTCTCGTCGACACATTCGTTCCATACGATCCGGCCGAAGTGCGGACGCGCGGCGATGAAATCGATCGCGCCTTCGACCGCGCGGCGGATCCGCTCGCGATGACTCTGGTGGCCGGTCACGATCGGGGCCGCCGCCGCTTCCAGGCGCGTGAAGATCCGATCAAGCACCGCCAGATAAAGCTCGTCCTTGGAGCTGAAGTGATGGAGCAGCGAGGGCGCTTTGATTCCGATCCGGCTCGAAATGTCGCGCAGGCTGGCCCCGCGATAGCCGCGCTCGGCGAACAACGCCTGCGCAACCTGGAGCACGCGGTCGCGCGTGTCGAACCGGCGCAACTCGCCGGCTCCCGGTGCGGGCCGGGTGAGGGATTTTGATATGGCTCGCAAAAGAGTCCGCCGCCGATACAGGTCTCTAATACCTAACGAGCGTTAGGCAGTCAAATTGTCCGGTGCGGAGGGTAGTGGGGGGTTTCTACAGCACGGGCCGGCACGGAGGCCGGCCCCTACCCAATGTAGGAGCTGCATTCAGGGTAGTGGCCGGCGTCCCTGCCGGCCATCCGACTCCAAAACCGCCCACTACCCGCGGAGTTTAAGGCTTTCGCTTTGCAGGCCGGTTTCGGAGAATAGCCGGGACGGGCGGAGATGCTATGGCGTCACAGCGAAATCACAAGGGGCGGCATAACGGCCGCGGCCCGGCGACGACCCAATGGACCGCCGACTTGTCGGGCGAGGCCTTCGCCCGGGTCGATGCCGGCGACGCGAAGAGTTTCATTGCCTACCTCGACTTGGCCACCGACCAGCTCAAGGCGCTCAAGCGCTTCTCGTACGGGCTGCTCGATCTGAAGCCGGGCTATGCGGTGCTCGACGTTGGTTGCGGCACCGGCGAAGACGTGCGGGAGCTGGCGGCCGAAGTCGGGCCGCAGGGTCTCGTGATCGGAGTCGATGCGAGCCGGGCGATGATCGCCGAGGCGCGCCGGCGAGCCGACGGCCTGGGACTGGAGGTCGAGTTCGTGATCGGAGACACCGAGCGGCTCGACCTCGCGCGTGGCAGCTTTCGACGCTTGCCGCGCCGACCGGCTGTTCCAGCACGTGGAAGACCCGGCCCGCGCGCTGAGTGAGATGGTGCGGGTCGCGAGCCCGGGCGCGGTCGTGCAGGTGATCGATCGCGACTGGGGCATGGTTGCGATAGATTGCGCTGATCCGGCGACGACGCGCGCGATCATCGATCAGGCCTGCACCGGGATTCGCAACGGCTGGATCGGCCGCCAGCTCCCGGCGCTGTTCCGGGCCAGCGGGATCGGCGAGGTGCGCACGCACGTCGCGCCGGTGGTGACCAGCGATTTCAAGATCGCGAACGCGATGCTCGATCTCGAGGCCGTCGCGAAACGAGCGCGCGAGGAAGGCGCCGTCACCGCCGCGGCTGCGACCGCGTGGCTGAAAGATCTCAAGCAGCGCGAAAAGCAGGGGCGGTTCTTCGCGTGCTGGGTCCTGTTTGTGGTAAGCGGACGGAAGCCGCGCTAGCCGAGCAGGCTTGCGAGCGGCGCGGTGGAATCACCGCCGGAGGAGTTAAGGTCACATGGCCGAATTGCATTGGAAAACCGCCGCCGAGCTGGCCGAGTTGATTCACAAGCGCGAGCTGAAGCCCAGCGAACTGATGGACGCCACGCTTAAGAGAATCGAGGCGCTCAATCCGAAGCTCAACGCGTTCTGCGCGATGCGCGCCGAGCAGGCGCTCGCGGAAGCGCGCGCGCTGGACGCGAGAATCGCCCGCGGCGAGGAAATCGGGCCGCTGGCCGGACTGCCGCTGGGCGTGAAAGATCTCTTCGACGTGGCCGGGCTGCCGACCACGTTCGGTTCGGTCCCGTTCAAGAATAATATGCCGGCCAACGACTCGGTCGAGGTCGCGCGGCTGCGGGCGGCCGGCGCGATCGTAGTCGGCAAGACCAACGCGCCGGAGTTCGGCTACACCAACTTCACGAAGAACCGACTGTTCGGGGTCACGCGCAATCCGTGGAACACGGATCGCACGCCCGGCGGATCTTCCGGTGGCAGCGCAGCCGCGATCGCGGGCGGGATGATCCCGCTGGCGACCGGCTCCGACGGCGGCGGCTCGATTCGCGGGCCAGCCTGTTACGTCGGATGCTTCGGCCTCAAACCGACGTTCGGGCGAATCCCGCACGACCCGACGCTGGACATGCAGGGCTGGGAAGATTGCTCGGTGGTGGGACCGCTCACGCGCACGGTGCGCGACGCCGCGATGTATATGGACGCGGTGGTCGGGTACCATCCGGCCGATCCGGACTCGCTGCCCCATCCGGGGATTTCATACGTAGCGACAATCGAGCGGCTGCCGAAGAAGCTGCGCGTCGGGTTCCATCCGACGCTCGGACAGATCATCCAGAGCGACGTGCAGCGCGAAGTCGAAAAGGCGGTCGGCGCGTTTCGCGAGCTAGGCCATCAGGTTAGCGTGCTCGATGAAACCGTGCCGGATACGTCAGGCGTGTGGCTGCGAATCGGCGCGACGCAGACCTACGCGATGCTTTACGAGTGGATCCATAACGAGCGCGATCGCGCGGAGTTCGGACGCGGCTTTCTGGCCGGCACGGTATCGGCCGAGCGGCTTACCTGGCGGCACTACAGCCTCGCCTATCGGACGCGGGTCGAGTTCAATCGCTGGATGCAGAGCGTGTTCGAGCGCTTCGACATTCTGCTCACGCCGACCCAGCCGACCGAAGCTTTCAAGACGCCCGGCGGGGCGCCTGACGAGATCGAAGGACGCAAGGTGCGCAACGGCCTGGACATTTCCGGGCTCACGTATGAATTCAACTTGAGCGGCCATCCGGCGGCCACGGTGCGGGCGGGATTTACGAAGAGCGGGATGCCGTGCGGACTGCAGATCGTCGCGGAGCGCCATCGCGAGGACCTGGTGCTGCAAGCGTCGTACGCGTACGAGCAGGCGCGCCCGTGGAACGAGAAGTGGCCGGCGGTGTGAATGGGAAACTCGCCTATGCAGTAGAACCGGTTCTCACTGAGCGCTACCGGTTGCCGGTTCGCCGCCAGTGCCGGATCGGCGAGCATTCAACGTTCAACCTGCGGCATGATCCGCAAGAGCAAGCCCGGCTCCTGCGCCCCCGCAATAGAGCGTCAGCCCGGTCCCCGCAGACCCTCGAGCAGCCGCGTGATTACGGCGGTCGCGTCGTTGCGCGCCGACGCTTCGTCCGTGGCGTGCGCGATCAGCATGGCCGCCTCGTGGGTCGCGCCGAAGATGATGTGCGCGAGCGGATCGACCGGCTGGCGCGCGATCAGTCCCGCCTCCATCGCCGCCGACAGAGTCTGTTTCATCGCGCTCAGAAAGTAGGCCTCGTCAATCTCGCGGAAACCCGCCCAACCCAGCACCGCCGGCGCATCGATCAGCACGATCTGCTGCACCGCCGGATCGACACACGCGTCGAGAAACGCGCGGCTGCCCGCGATCAACTGCGACCATGGATCGTTCTGGGCCAGCGCGACCACCGCGACCTCGCGCGCGAGCCGCGCCTCCTCCTCGTGCAGCACCGCCTTGAACAGGTCCTGCTTGTCGCGAAAGTGATGATACAGCGCGCCGCGCGTGACACGCGCCCGCCGCACCACTTCTTCGGTGGCGGTCGCGGCGTAGCCGCGATCCGCGAACAACTTGCGCGCGACCTTTAGCAGCGCCTTGCGGGTCGCCTCGGTCTGTTCGGTTTTGCGCCGCTTGACAGTCATTCAGATTGTATGTCAGATACAGGCAGTATGTATCTTTGAATTCAAGCTACCCAGGAGACTAGCAAATGGATGCTGCCGAATTCCACCGGAGCCGAAAGTCCCTCGAAACCCCGTCAGGCCGGATTGCCTACCTCGAGCGAGGTGGCGGGCCGGCCGCGCTGCTGCTGCATGGCTACCCGATGAACTCGTTTCAGTGGCGCGGGGTACTCGACGATCTCGCCGACTGTCGGCGCTGTGTGGCGCCCGACCTGCCGGGACTCGGCTACAGCGAGATTCCGAAGGGACGGGACATCTCGTTCCTCGCGCAAGCGAAGACCCTCGCTGCGTTTCTCAGCCGGCTGGGTATCGACCAGGTCGATCTGGTCGGCAGCGACAGCGGCGGCGGAATCAGCCAGGTGTTCGCGGCGACCTATCCGGCGCGCGTGCGAAGTCTCACCCTGCTCAACTGCGAGGTGCACGACACGTGGCCGAACGAAATGTCAAAGCAGTTTTTCCAACTCGTCAGCAGCCGGGCGATCGTCCAGGGGTTCAAGGCAATCCTGCAGGACAACGCGGTCGCGCAGGCGCAGTTGAACGGTGTCTATGAGGATGTCAAGGCGGCCGCCACGCCCGAGACCGTCAAGGTTTACTTTGAGCCGCTAGTGGCAAGCGACTTGCGCAGCGAGCAAGCGTGCCAGTTCGCGCTGCTCGAGACCAATCGCCCGCAACTGATGGCGCTCGCGCCGCAGCTCAAAAAGCTCACCGCGCCGGCGCAGGTCATCTGGGGCATGGCGGATACAGTGTTCGACGCGAAGCATTCGCTCGAGTGGCTGCGCGCAAATCTCGGTGGGCTCAAGCGTGTGATCACCGTGCCGCGCGCGAAGCTGTACTTCCAGGAAGAGCACCCGCGCCTCGTGACCACGCTGCTCCGGGAATTCTGGGGTGCCGGCGATGCGGTGGGCGCTGAGTGCGCGATATCGGCGTAGTCTCTCGAGGCTGAGGGCGGAGGTTTGGGTTATTACGCGGTTCCGGCGCGCTAGTGATGGCGCGGCGATGATGCCGGCATCGGAGTTACGCGAGAGCGTACAGCCACATTCGCAACTCCCCCGGGAGGGCCATCAGGCCGAACACCAGCCCCGGCATCGGACAGGAGGCTGCATGGCGAGAGGCGCTCGATCGGTCCTTCACACCTCGACGATCGTCAACATCAACGGTGAGAGTTATCGGCTCAAGGACCAGCGCAAGGGCTAAATCGCCCCGCGAGGGAGGTGCGCAGCGCGTCACGCGATTGCTCGGCACGCATCCGACCTGCGACAATTGTGAGCGCGGAGCATCGCCTGCCGCACATCGCGATGAGCACAATCGCAGCGAGCACGACCGCTCAAATGGCAGGACTTTTCATGCCGTTCGCCGCACTCACTTTCGTCTCCGTCGGTACGATTCACTTCTGGCAGGGCTGGCTCTTCTGGCTGTCTCTCGGCGGAGTTCCCGGGCTACGACGACTACCGCCGCGCCGTCCCCTATCGATTGATCCCGCTCGTCTGGTGGCGTCGCCGCGAATGGCGGGCTATCGCGCAAGTTTCAGGATCGACTTCCGACGAAGAGGTCTTTGTGATGAATGAGCGGAACCAACCTCAATTCCCTGAATTCTGGACGATCGTCTTTCCGATCGCCGGAGCTTTCACACAGCTCGCCAGGATGGCCGAGGAAGCCGGCTTCGACGGCATCGGGATCACCGATACGCAGAACCTGGCGGGAGACCCTTACTCCGCTCTGTGCGTAGCCGCCCACGCGACCAAGACCTTGAAGCTCCGTACCGCGGTCACCAACCCCGTAACGCGGCATCCGGCCGTGACGGCGTCGGCGATCGCGACAGTCCAGGCGGAATCCGGCGGACGGGCGGTGCTCGGCATCGGCCGGGGCGATTCTGCCGTAACGAAGATCGGGGAACCGGCCCCCTCGGCCAGAGATTTCGAGCGCTACATTTCGCAGGTCCAGGGCTTTCTGCGCGGTGAGGAAGTCACCCTCGACAACGGCTACCGATCGCGCAACGAGTGGATCGCGCGCGGCCAGATGCCGAAGGTGCCCGTGGACGTCTCCGCGACCGGGCCCCGCGTAATCGAGATGGCGGCCCGGGTGGCCGACTCGATAACCTTCGGGGTCGGCGCCGACCCGGAACGGATCGGCTGGGCGATGGGCCACGCACGGCAGTGCCGCAAAGAGTCGGGACTCGATCCTTCGACCCTGAAGCTGGGCGCCTTTATCAACCTCGTCGCGCATCCGGATGTCGAGCGGGCGCGGGCGATAGCGCGCGGGACGGTCGCCATATTCGCCCATTTCTCGGGAATGTCGCGCAGCGCCTCGCAGGGCATGAGCTCCGAGGATCGCGAGGTAGTCCGCAAAGTCGGGCAAACCTACGACATGTCACACCATGCCCGCAGCGACGCTGCACATGCGCAACTCCTGGATGCAGCCTTCATCGAGAGATTCGCGATCGCCGGAGCCCCTGCCGATTGCGTGAGACGCTTCGAACCGCTGCTGAAGCTGGGCCTCGATCACTTCGTGATCGTCGGGCCCGGCGCCGACACGCCTCCGTCCGATATGGCGCAGGCGATGGGTTTCCTGCGGGGCGAGGTTTTGCCGGCTCTCAAATCCGCATCGCGGAACGACTCGCGCTGAGAGCGGATCCGAAGCGGCGGCGCGCTAACCGTTTCAAGGGTCCCGTCGCAGTCGTAACAGGTCCCATCGATTGCCGTAGAGATCCTCGAACACGGCTACGGTGCCGTACGATTCGTCCCGAGGTGCTTCACAAAACTTAACGCCTCGAGCGATCATCTCGTTGTGATCTCGCCAGAAATCATCGGTGTGAAGGAAAAGGAAAACGCGGCCGCCGGCCTGATCGCCGACTCGCGCCATCTGCTCCGGCGTTGACGCCTTGGCGAGCAGCAATCGGGTTTCGAGGGAACCGGGCGGCGCGAGGAGTATCCAACGCTTTTCGTCCCCGAGCGAGGTATCCTCGACGACCTCGAACCCGAGCGCGTGCGTGTAGTAGTCGATGGCCTCGTCGTAGTCGCGAACGACGAGCGCGACGTACCCGATGCGTTGGCACTTTTCAGTTTCCATCCTCTTGCGCTCCGATCCGTGAAGTCATCATCCGACCAGAGCAGCATAGCTCGGGGCGCGCTCAATTCATGCAGTGGTGGGACGCTCGCCGCCCGGTGGCGGCAATCTCACCCGTCGAGCGATTTTGCCGAACCAATGGCTATTGTCCGCAGGCGGACATCCGAGAAATCGCGGCGGCAAGGCAAGAAAAGCGAGCCAAATAGCCAAAAACGCAAGATAAGGAGCCCGCGCCCGCAAAAACGTATCGCCGCACTTGACCCGCCTCGCTCGATGGGATCGAATTTGGTGTATAACCTGAAGGGTTGTCGCCGGGCGGGGAATGCCAAGCAGCCGCGAGTATCGCTTCAAAATTGACGCATACACTCCAGCCACGATTCCGATGGAACGGCTGGCGGAGTACATGCACGAGTTCGCCGTTCTGTTGGGCGAGACGAAAAACGTCCATTTCGTTGCCCTGGAAGACGGAAGCACAAACCTGGTATCCGCCGTCGAAGTCGAAGCAGCGCCAAAGGTCGATGAACGGGTTTACAAAGCAAAACGTGGGGAGGGTCCACGCGAACCTTTAGACGCAATCAGAAACATCAATCGCAAACTGAAAGAGGATAACGGGACCGGCGCGCTGCTTGAGAACATCACCAGAGCCGAGATCATTAAATTCCCTGGTCGTGAAGAGACAGAGGCAATATCGTTCGGAGCTTTCAACCAACAGGGCAGCCTAGATGGGCAGGTAATCGTTGTCGGCGGGCAACGCGATCCGGTGCCTGTCCATTTGGAGACTAGCGAAGGGAAGATCTACATATGTCATGCACCGCGCACGCTGGCTAAGGGTCTCGCGCAATATATCTTTGGATCGGAGGTTCGAGCCAACGGGACGGGGCGATGGCTGCGCGATGAGGCCGGAGCGTGGCAGCTTGAGCGTTTCACGATTGCCAACTTCGAGGTGTTGAGCGATCAGCCTCTGACATCGGTGGTCGAAACACTGCGCGCTATCCCCGGAAGCGAATGGCCCTCCTTGAAGGACCCTTGGGCTGAGCTTGACGAGATCAGAAATGGACCCCACGAGAAGGACTAGTGCCAGTAGCCTTCGACGCCACTCTTCTGTTGCCTTTGTTGTCGCCAGTTGTCCAAGGCCCACTTGATCGAGCGACCGGCAAGCCGGTTGAGTTTGTCAAGGAACGTATCGATCTCCTGCTGAAAGAACTTGAGAAGAGCCGTACAAAGATCATAATCGGCACTCCGGCTTTCAGCGAAATTCTTGTGCACGCAGATCGCGCAGGGCCCGATTATTTGAATCGTATAAAGCAATCGTCTGCCTTTGAAATCAAATCGTTCGATGACCGAGCCGCTGTGGAGGTCGCCTTAATGACCCGTGAAGCCATCAAATTGGGCGACAAACGTGGCGGTTCCACGGACACATGGGCAAAGGTAAAGTTCGACCGGCAGATCGTCGCGATAGCCAAAGTAAATGGCGCGTCAATAATTTACTCAGACGATCTGGGCGTTCAGCACTTCGGTAGGCAAGCCGGAATGACCGTCATTGGCATGCCTCAACTTCCCCTTCCGCCGCCGCCCGTGCCAGTTCAGAGTGAGATGTTCACGGAACCTGCCACCCGAACGTCCTTTGAAAGGGTTCTTCACGCTGCCGCCGGCGCCGCTGTCGCGGAGATTCTGCGTGGTCTAGGCTTTCGGTTAGAGTAGCGATCAATCCATCTGCCGATCAGAACCAGCGGTCGCTGATCGTGGTCGCGACGTAACTGCGCCCGTGTATCTCCAGTGTGTCGACGCCCGTTTGCGGAACTTTCGCTTGATTGAGCGTAACGTCCGGAGATTCTCCGTTCGGATCTTTCGGGTCGTAAAAGATCATCAGGCCCCTCGCCAAGTTCGTTCGGCTATCACGCGTTGCGTGCGGTGCCACGACCTG
>CAWESZ010000012.1:0-482013 GCA_963811865.1 uncultured delta proteobacterium
GTGCATGACTACGGCTTACCTGAACCGCATCGCCACTGCCGTACCAGAGCACGATGTGCATCACTCCTTCGTCGTCTTCGCCGAGCAGATGCTCGACGACCCGCGGCTGCGCACGGTCTTCCGCCGCATGGTGAGCCGGGCCGATATCGCGCATCGCTATTCGTTCCTCGATCCGCAGAAAGGTTCCGGCCAATCCTCATCGCATGACGCGAACGAGTTTTATCGGCTAGGCAACTTTCCCAACACCACGCGGCGTATGGAGCTGTTTGAGCAGAGCGCTCCGCTGCTGATGCGGAAGGCCGTCGACCGGCTTACGTTGAGCGAGAAAGAACGCGCTGGTATTACGCACGTGCTGGTGACCTGCTGTACGGGACTCTATGCTCCAGGGCTGGATTTTGAGATCGTCGACCACCTCGGGCTTCCGGCGTGCGTGGAGCGGACGATGGTTGGCTTCATGGGCTGCCATGCGGCGATCAATGCGCTGAAGCTGGCGCGGCACATTGTGCGCTCAGACCCGCAGGCAGGTGTGCTCATGGTGAACCTGGAGCTGTGCACGCTGCACTTCCAGGAGACGCAGGATCTGGAGCAGATACTCTCGTTTCTGGTGTTTGCCGATGGTGCGGCGGCGAGTCTGATTACCGCGCGGGGGCAGGGTTTCGCGCTGGACAGTTTCAAGGCGGTGATGGTGCCGGAGACACGTGGGCTGATGACCTGGAAGATTCGCGGGCTTGGTTTCGACATGCTGCTCTCCGGGCAGGTGCCGGCAGAGCTGGGCCGCGCGCTGCATGAGGGCGAGCTGCTGGCCGAGCGTGATGGCATCGACCTGTGGGCGGTGCATCCCGGCGGGCGGTCGATTCTGGATGCGGTGGAGAAGGGATTGGAGCTGCCGGTCGATGCGCTGGCAGCGTCACGCGAAGTGCTGTCGTGCTTCGGCAACATGTCCTCGGCGACGGTGATGTTCGTGCTACAGCGGATGATGCAGCAGGCGCGACCCGGGCAACACGGGTGCGCGATGGCGTTTGGACCGGGACTGACAGCGGAGACGATGCGCTTCCATGTGGTCTAGTGCACAGATCGATCTCAGTCGGCGGGTTTCTCCGCGTGAGTTGCCGGAGCTTATGGATGGTGACTGTAGTTATGAGGATTTCCGTGACTGCCTGCGCAGTCTGGAAAAAGTGAATCGCTGGCTGCTGGGCTATCGGCCGACGCTGACGTGGCTGGAGCGGCTACCGCGCGGCTTGCGTGAGCCGATGCACATCGTCGACGTGGGCAGTGGCGGTGGAGATCTACTGCGGCAGATTGCAGGCTGGGCACGGAGACGGGGCATCGCTGTGCAGTTAACGGGAATCGACTTGAATCCTTATGCGGCGCGCGCGGCAGCGGAGTCCACGCCGAAGGAGCTCGGAATTACATGGGTGACCGGCGATGCTATGGTGTATCGGCCGGAGAAGCCGATGGATATCGTCGTTAGTTCGCTGCTGGCACATCATCTAGAGGACGAAGAGATCGTCGCGCTGCTGCGGTGGATGGAAGCGACCGTGCAGCTGGGTTGGTTTATCAACGATTTGGAACGGGCGGAGTGGAGTTGTCGGATGTTTGGGTTGGTGCGGTGGCACCCGATTGTGAGGCATGATGGGCCGGTGTCGTTCCGGCGAGCCTTCCGGAAGGAGGATTGGGTACGCCTGTTGGCTGCGGCTGATGTTCCGCGGGAGGTGGTGACGGTAGAACGTTGGCGGCCGGGACGGTTGTGCGTGGGGCGGTGGAAGTGAGGTCGGTGATTCTGAAGCGTCTCGTTAGACTAAGAGATGTGAAGCATATCGCCCCGGCCGCCCTCGTGGCGCACCTCATCACGTCTAACCATCTGAGAGGCGAATAATGGCATCTTTCACCCTGCCTACACCCAGTGCCAGCCGTTCCAGATTCAAAGCCGTTCTCTGGATCTTTCTTGGTGTCACGACGCTCTTTGTCTTCATCACGTCAGAGGTCCTTCTGTTCATCGATTACCCCATGTACCATGCCTACCGCCTGCAGGTCATAGCCGACCGCGGACTCCTCATCCCGCACGCGCTCTGCGGAACCTTCGCTCTGCTGGCCGGCCCTCTGCAGTTCTCGTCGCGCCTTCGGCAGCGTCACCTGAAGCTCCATCGCGTCGTAGGCCGCATGTACTTCATCTCCGTCATCATCGGCGCCTTTACCGGGATCGCCCTTGCCACCGGACGTCCCGGGCTGCCTGGGACCGCCATGCAAGGCGCTGCATGGATCGTCTGCACTACCGCTGCCGTGATCGCCGCGCGTAACAGACAGATCGCCGTGCACCGCCAGTGGATGGCCCGCTCCTATGCGGTCACGTTTACCTTTGTCTCCACCCGTGTACTCAACCTTGTGCCCGCCTACTGGAGCCATCTTGGCGACGTACTGTCGGCGGTTGGCGTCATCGCCTTCACCCTGGCCTCCATCGTTCTGGTCGACCTCGGGCTCAACTGGAACGAACTCACCACGCGCCGCAGTCTGACGGTAGCGCATTGTCCATCTCCCGAAGCTGGCTCCCTCCAGATCCGAGCTGACTACAGGCCCGTAACCACCCAGCTGTCCAACGATCCTCACCACGGGGCTCTTTCAGCACAAAATCACATCTTTGGCTGCAGAGATCAGCCTGCAATCAGGCACGATGGCCAATTGGATGGATGCGAAACAGTCGCTAAGTTCCTGACTTGTGTGTGAAAAGGCTGCTCGCCGTCCGGGAGATCAGCAGATAGGAATCAATCGCCCCGCGCTGACTGGCGTCAGCATCCCACCGAAACGGCGTCGGATTGCGCGGAATATTCAGCAGCAACGTTCCAACAAAGCCGTTAGCCAGGTAGATCAGGCAGGTCTATGTGCTCGCTCTAGACGTATATCTTGCGATTCTTGTGCGTCGTGCGGTGGTCACTATGCAGGTAGCGGCTTCCACATAAAGTCTATGGGCTTTGCAAAGAACGGCGCTTTCTGTATGTGATGGTTGCGCACTAACAGAAACGCGCTCTGCTGCAGGTACGTCGTAGTCTCATCATCAATAGACAGATCCACAAAGTGATAGGTCAGGCGCATCGTCACTTCATCGTCCTGCACGATCTGCGAGAACTGAACACTGGCGATGATTTTTCCGGGCTAGGAGCGAGCCACCAAAAACAGGTGCATCGGGCGTTGGATGTGTCTTACTGAAATTGGTTCAGCCGGCACTGCGGTTCAAACGCTATCGCCAAAAAAGCGGCTACCAAGAACTCGTTTCGCCTCATCGAATACCTCGTCAGATGCCTTCCGATCTACGGTGAACGCAGCGTAGATTTAAAAAAAAGACAACAACTACAGGAGTAGGGGTGTTAGGCGATTCTGGATAGAACATCTGCGAGTTTGAGTATGGTGATCATGAGATTCAGTGAACGATCAATGTAAGCATCCGGTGAAGCACGCGGATTCCCTGGATGACGGGCACGATTCTCAAGCAATTACGTCGTGAATGGCTCCAGCAAGCTGCTGCGATAAAGGACCAGACTTCGACCGGATTCGTAGAGTAGGGTGTAGCTGCAATTGCAGTTTTGATAAGCCACGACATGTGCATCCGTCCAGCCAGCGCTCTACCGGCTCCAAAATGACGATTTGGATAGAATGACGGGATGTTGGGCGATGAAAGCAAATCCAAAGACAGGTTGTCTCGTTTCCCAGTGACGACGGCTGAGCGCCAAGTTGCTTGATCACGATTCGGCTTTTCGAACTGTAGTCGCGGGTCGCAAAAAAATGATTTCCGATGTTCCTTTAAAAACCTTCCCTGTTTCAAGGACGAGATAACCAAATTGCGTTTTCGATACTTTTCGCGGGCTTGATTGTGCCTGAAACTGTTTTTGGGACGTCAATCAGATTAGATAGAAATATGGAATCCAGCTACACATTGATGGAACATCCGTGAATCAGGAGCAATGCCTTGCAAGATGAAGTTCTCGTCCTCGGTGGTGGAGTGGCAGGCTGTGCCGCTTCCATCGCGCTCGCCCGAAAGGGACGAAGCGTCACGTTGATCGAACGCGAGCCCACGCCGCGCCATAAGGTCTGCGGAGAATTCCTAAGCGGTGAGGCCCTTGAAGACCTGCATGCTCTTGGCATCGACGTGGCCTCTCTTGGCGCGGTGCCCATCGATTACGTTCGCCTTGCCGCAGCCAGACGCGCCGCGGAGGCTCCGCTACCTTTTCCCGCAGCCTCGCTCACGCGCAAGGCGCTCGATTCAGCGCTCATTGCCGAGGCTGTCACCGCCGGAGTCCACGTCGAGCGCGGTCGCAGTGTGCAGTCGCTCAGCCGCGCGACCGCCAACCTCTGGCAGGCGACGCTCGACGACGGCACCACATACGAAGCTCCAACCGCCTTTCTCGCCACGGGCAAGCACGATCTGCGCGGCCACGGTCGCCCGAAGGACCCTCACCAATGGGTCGCCTTGAAGATGTATTATCGGTTGTCTGCCGCCCAGACCGCTGACTTGGCGGACGCCTCCGAGTTGACGCTCTATGCCGGAGGCTACGGTGGTATCCAACCGGTGGAAGACGGCATTGCGAATTTCTGCTGTGTGGTGAAACGGTGGTATTTTGCACGTGCGGGTCTTCGCTGGGAGGGCCTCCTTGCGAAGATGCAGCAGGATTGTCCCCACCTCGCAATGCGGCTTGACGGTGCGGAGCCGCTGCTCGACAAACCGATCGTCATCACTCATATCCCTTACGGTTACATCCGTCGCACAACGGAGGATGGGCTCTACTGCATTGGCGATCAGGCAGCCGTCATCCCCTCGTTCACCGGTGACGGCATATCCATCGCGCTGCATACTGCCCGCCATGCCGCCGCTGCGTATCTTGCAGCGGAGCCGGCGCAGGTCTTTCAGCCAAAACTGCGCTCCGCAATGCTGCTCCAGATGCGTCTTGCCGAGGTCGCCGACCACGGCTTGAACAACGCACTCGCGCGCGCTGTGCTGCCGTTCTGCCTCAGGGTCTGGCCCGGCGCGATGCGCGTAACGGCTAGGCTCACGCGTGTCACCCAGCCCGCCGCTGTTGCTCCACAGGCGTTCGCCAACTGAAATCGAGCGACGCCAAAACAACTCTCGTAGTCAAAACTCTCCATGGGAGATGCAATGAAAGTCTTCGCAGTTTTAGCCCTCGCTGCCGTCATCGCTCCGGCCGCACTCGCCCAGCATTAGACCTTCGTCGTCAACCCCGAGCGATGATGGTATCGGCGCTGTAATGTTTCGATGAGTCCGGCAAAGGCACCACTTCTCGAGGCGATCGAGATTTCGAAGAGTTACGGTGCTCGTCTGGCGCTGAACAATGTCAGCCTCGCCGTAAGGCGCGGTGAAATTGCCGCCTTGCTCGGACCCAACGGCGCGGGCAAGACCACAACGCTGTCGATTCTGGCTACTGTGCTTAGACCCGATAGCGGTCATGATCCTGATCAATGGCAAGCCGCCAAAAGCCGACCGGCCGGGCTGGGACGGATGCTCGGGCTGGTGCCGCAATCGCTCGCGCTGTACCCACCCTTAGCGCGGCGCAGAACGTATGGCATTTCGCACGTATGCAAGGACTCTCGCGCGACGATGCGAAGGAAGGATGCAGGCGGGCGCTGGAAGAGGTGGGTCTCGGTCGATCGCGCGAGCGATCCCGTGCATGGATTCTCCGGCGGGATGAAGCGCCTGCTCAACCTCGCCTGTGGAATTGTCCATCGTCCCCCGGTGTTGCTGCTGGACGAACCTACGGTTGGCGTCGATCTTCAGTCGCGCGAACAGTTACTGGCGCGGATTCGGCATTATGCGGATGCGGGCGCGGGCGTGATTTACAGCACCCACTACATGGAGGAGGCAGAGCGCATTTGCGATCGCGTGCTGCTAATCGATCGCGGCAAACTGATCGCCGAGGGCGACCTCGAAAAAGTGATCTCGCTCGGAGGCAGCCGGCCGCGCATCGAGCTGACCTATCGCGGGCAGTTGCCGGATGGCCGCTTCGGCAGCCTTGCCGGGGTGCGTGAAGTAGGAACCACCGTCAGCGAGGGCAAGGCGATCCTCGAGATGAACAGTTTCGCGCAGATCGCGGAGGTGCTGGACGGACTTCGGACCCTGGATGTGAACGTCGTCGATTTCAACCTGCACAGCCCGAATCTGTCGGACGCATTCATCGCGCTCACGGGCCACACGCTGCGCGACAACATTCAGTAGATTAGCTGAACTTTCATGCTTCGCACGATTTGGCTGACCATGCAGAACGAGGCGCGACTGCTCTTGAGCGACCCGATCGTGCTGTTCATGCTGTTGCTGGCGCCAATCGTAATCATCGCAGTCGCTGGCTATTCGCTGGGCAATATCTACGGTGGCTTGGCCGGTTCTTTTCGGATCCCGGTGGTGGATCTCGACCACGGCCCAATGGCAGTCGCGATAATTGATGCGCTTCGCGCAGATCCAGCTGTAGTGATCGAAACCACCCGAGATGAAGAACAAGCCCGAAAGTCAGTAAGTGAGCGCGCTCGAACCCCAATCGCGATCGTTATTCCAGCCGGAACCAGCGATGCGATCGCGCGCGGTCGCGTACCAAATTTGACCCTCTATATCGATCCGGTCCGACGTGTGGAAGTGGACGGCCTTGAAGTGAAGATTGCGGATCTGCAGGAAAATCGGGGAGCATCTACAGGGCGAAGCGCAAAAGAAACTAGACTCCGCGACCGCCGATCTTATCGAGAGTCCAGGTCCCGAAGCCCAGCCGAAACTTCCTGGGTCGTTGAGCTTTACCGAGCAATCCGCCATCAAAGGTGAACCGACGGTCGTCAATGCATTCGATCAGTATCTACCCGGATTCGGCATCACCTTTCTCCTGATTGGCATGATGCTAGGGCTCGCGCTGACGCTCTTCGATGAACGCGATTGGGGGACCTTGAAGCGCCTCCAGGTCGGTGGTGCGCCGCTCACAGGTCTGCTGCTGGGAAAATTATTCGGGAGGTTCTTCGTCGGGATCGCGCAAATGGTATCGCTATTCGCGGTCGGGTGGGCGCTGTTCGGAATCTCGCTTGGGCGCAATCCTCTAGCCTTGATCATACCGACGGTCGGGATCTCTTTCGCGGCTGCAGCGCTAGGACTGGTGGTCGCCTCTATTTCAACCGCGCACGACTCGGTGATGTCATTGGGCGTGACTATCAGCATGGCGATGGCGGCAATCGGCGGATGCTGGTGGCCGCTGGACTTTGAGCCCGGATGGATGCGCGACCTCGCTCGATGGCTGCCAACAACATGGACGATGCAGGCGTTCAACGATTTGATGATTCGCAACCAGCCGCCGTCCGCTGCGTGGCTGCCCTTGGCCGCAACCATTGGCATAGGGATGATCTTCATCGTGGCAGGACTTCTCCGTCTCCTGAGCCTCGATGATTAGAAGGTATGAAGATATTCAAGATTCAACTCCCGATGGTGTTGCTCATAGATTTAGCTCTCTTGTTTGTGAGCTGTTCAAGTTCGAAGCAGACGCCCGCTCTCGAGACGACTGCTCAACGTTCGACGAGCGCAGTTAGTAGCGATCCGCAGGTGAACGCAATCCTTGACCAATCGTGTTTCGAGTGCCATTCGACCGGTGGAAGCGCCCCCTGGTACGCGTCGGTTTCACCGACGTACCTCGCGGCTAACTCGGCGCGTGGGGCACTGAATTTTTCCGATTGGCAAACTTATGACGCGCAGAAAAAAGCCGATGCACTAAAGAATATCGAGCAGACCGTCAGCGGCGGTTCGATGCCGCCCGGAGACTATACAGCGCTCGATCACTCTGCGCGCCTGGCTGACGACCAGAAGCAGGCGCTGCTGAAGTGGGCATCGCAGGCCGCACTGCCTGCACACGGGCCCGCTACCAAATAAATCGTTGCTGATGAGGAGACAATGAACTTAAAGGCAGCAAAAGACTCATCGACCCTCGAGTTGATGCAAGCCTAAAACGGCTTCTGGGCCGAAGTTTTGAGCATGGCGTGCCGCGTCATAAATGTCATTAGCAGTTGCGCCTTCGCGTACCTGCTGACCATAGCGGTCTCGGTTCATGGTGCGGCGTCGGCGGAATTGCGGTCTGGAACGCTTGAACTCGACCCATCGCAGACAGTGATCGAATTTCGTTTGCCGGGTAACTTACACACCACGGATGGAACTTTCAAACTTGAACGAGGAACCATCACCGGAGACCCCGCTACTGGAAAAGCTGGCGGTTCCATCGTCGTCGACGCCAGGAGCGGCGACTCGGGCATCGGCATGCGTGACAAAGACATGCGAGAGAGTGTTCTCGAGACTCAGCGCTATCCAGAGATAACTTTCGACCCTCAGCACTTTACTCTAGAACCGAAGGGGGGAGGTCAGTTTCAAGCGACGATACAAGGGGTGCTGACGCTCCACGGGGGGAGACATGATGTCGCTCTCACGGCACAAGGTCAGCTCGTCAGAGACAACCTGACTGCCACAGCACACTTGTCAGTGCCCTATGTCGATTGGGGTCTGAAAGATCCGAGTGTTTTATTCTTAACTGTGGCAAAGCAAGTCGACATCGACATCGCGACTACGGGACACGTGGTCTGGAAGGGAGAAGCGGCCCGAAGTTACGAAAGGTAAGAGGAAGAGTTCGATTGTCCTGGCGAGGGCTTCAGGTGCTTGCCATTGCCCGAAGTTCCGCTAAGTCTCAACACTACCTGCTGTGACCTCTGTCTGACCGATCGGCAGAAGGATGGTCTAGTTGCCTTCCTGCACACGCTAAGGGCCATTCGATCAATGCCGAGTGTGCAACATCAGCAGCATTTCATCACCCCGGCCGTAAACTTTGATCTCATGCCCCAGCTCGAGCTGAATGTCGGCGTTGGAATCCGCGTTACCCAGGCCAGCAACGGGCTGTTTCTGAAGTCTATCGTGGGATAGACTTTCTAGAAGTCGGGTTCTCAACACTGGATTCAAAACCGCACCGGTCTCGGGCGCGATCCCGTAGAGTGACGGCGAGCCCCTGCTATCCACGACGATAAACCTGGCGACCACGCGAAGGCGGTGGCGAAAGGTCATATCGAGGTCGCCGAGGCTCGCGGTCATAGGCGAACAAGTATGAGGGCTCCTGGATTTTGCGCGGAGTTCCGTTGACCGCTAGCGACGGAACGCCCCGCCCAAGATAGAACGACAATTCGTAGTTAGGACCATTTATCACGTACACGGGGGCGTTACCAACGATTTTGGCGGTAGCCGCGGCGGCATACGTGACCGTGCGCATGTCGGCCACTTTCGGGCGCACAATCGCCGTGAAGAGCAGCACCCCGACCAGGCTCACGAAGCCGAGCCCGGCGCCGACACTCTTAGCATGCCGGGACGCTGCGGCCCACAGCACGTAGATCGCCGCGACGAGAGTTGCACCGAGCACGACCACATGCGGCCAGCATAGCGCGCGGGCCCATCGCGCGAGCAGGTTCGCCATAAACATGTCCGCTGGAGTGAGCGGAAGCGGCAGCTGCGACACTACGCCACCCATCCGAAGCCACAAGCTTGCCGCAATCAGGCCCGAGCTGATTACGAGCACGGCCGCCGCCGCGCCTCCATCGCGCAGCCAGACTGGGAGGGATCGGCGCCGATTGGAGGGGTCACTCGAGCCTGCGAACAGTGTCGAAAACAGGATCGCGAGGCTGGGCAGCGCCGGGAGTATGTAGTCGTCGCGCTTGGCCGACGCGACCGTGAATAGCGCCAGGACTGCCAGAACGAGGCTGGCATGAAACAGAAATGCCCGCTGCGCCCTGATTCGACTGCGTCGGACAAACGGGGCCACTACAAGCGCCGGTACCAGTACCGCAATCGGCATCGTCTGGCCAATCATTTTCGCGCCTATGTAGTACAAAGGTCGCGCGGCCTCGCCGGTTCCCCCCAATCTCGCTGGCAAGAAGTGGCCGAGATTCTCGGACATCGCGATCCGCAACATGTCCCGCCCGCCCAGCGCGAAGGCCGGAACGTACCAGACCGCGGCGATGATCATCGCAATCGCGAGCGCCTGCCCCGGCCATCGCTCACGCACAAGGGAGTGTAACTCGCGCCCCGCGATCAGCGAGTAAATGATTGCCGATAGCGCAATCAGCGCAACAGCGACGGGGCCTTTGGTCAACACAGCCAGCCCCAGCACGAGACCGAGCGCTGCCGTGCGCCATCGCGAGGGATAGTGCTCGAACGCCTGATGACAAAGCGACCACGCGCTGAACACGAGAAGGCACAACAGCATGTCCGTAAGGGCGAGGGTCGCGCGAGAAGCGAAGCCGTAGCTGCCAAGCAGGAACAGGAAAGCTAGCCATCCTCCGGATGCGCCCATCGAGGCGGCCGCTACCATCAGGACTTCGACTGCGACGGCTGCCGCAGCGATAATCGAACCGGTGCGCGCCCGAGCCTCAGTCATGCGGTCGCCGGCGAGCCTGGCCAATCCACCGGAAAGCCAGAAGAACATCGCCGGTTTACGATCCCAAGCCCCGTAGTAATCTCGCGGTATGAGAAGACGGCCGCCGCTCGCCACATCTTGAATCCACTCGGCGGACTGGGCCTCGGCGTCTCTGACAAAGGGGGCGGAACGACCCTGCCCGAGCACGACTAATGCGATTGGAAAGGCAACCGCGATCGTCAGGAGCGACGCGATCCGTGAGCGGCCCCTTTCGGCAGTGCTCTCTGCAGCCGATGCATCCACTTGCCGAACGCAGCGAGCAAACGCCTTGCCATCGATCGATCCACGACTGCAAGGAAGTTTCGAGCGTGTGTCCGAGTATTTGAACACTGGTGTTGAAACATTCGGACAGGTCATGGCCGAAGTGGAAATGAAGCGCGACCAAGACGTTCGTTTGCCTCACAGCCTTAGCCCCGAGCGCTTCGCTATCGTGGCACCGTATTTGCGCGAGAATGCAAGAGCGGCAGAGGAGTCTCGCCAACCTCCTGATGTGTCGGGAGAGCCGGTGGTTCAGTGAGCGAGCGCGCTAAGAGACGCTTGGCGGATTCTGAAACCATGAGCACGGCTGAATTCAAACTGCTGACTTGCAATCTCTTCCACGACGTTCCACGGTTTCGTCATCTCGGAAGAAGGCTCGATTTTATCGCCGCAGGCGTAAGTGCGGAGCGCCCCGATGTGGTCGCTCTGCAAGAGGTTTCTCGGAGCGCCGCCGGAGGTGATGTCGGCGCCTCGCTCTCGGGTCGCGTGAATCTGCGATGCGCCAGCGCGCCGTACCGACTCGACTATGCTCGGGCCGACGGGATTGGCGACGGCGAGTATATTTTCGAGGAGGGCCTCGCCCTGATGAGCCGGCTCGAAGCCTGCGCGCCAGTCGAAGTCGTGAAGTTCGACGCGCAGGTGCGGCTTGAAGGCCAGTTCGCGGGCCATCGCTATCGCTTGCCGGACGATCGGATAGCGATGCGCGCGCGCTACCGGATTTCGAACGGAATCGAGTTGCAGGTTTGCGTAACCCATCTGACCGACAGCCGTGAGACCGCTGCGGGAGTGGCGATCCGCCTGCAACAGGCTCGCGAGCTGATCGCTTGGCTTGAGCGTGCGCCCGATCCGTCTTCGCCGCTCCTGCTCGCCGGCGACTTCAACGACGTTCCCGACTCCCAGACGATCGCCGCCATAACGGGCGCAGGCTTCCTCGATCTCTGGCAGACAGCCGGGTCGGGACCGGGCTTTACCAACGATCGCGACGATCTCGATATCGAGTCGCCGTACGGCGGGCACAACCAGCGAATCGACTATCTCTTTTTCAGGCCCGGCCGCGGTTGCCGATCCGAGATCGCGAAGGTGCGTTTGTTCCTGGACCGGCCGCGTAGAACGCCGGAGGGCGGCTGGCTGTGGGCATCGGATCACGCCGGGCTGATCGCCACGCTCCGATTCTGATTCGGCTTGGAACGAGCATGCGCGTTCGACCACGCCGCGGCCTAGCAGGGATCAGCGTGCGTGCTCCTGAACGAACGCGTCGACGCGTTCGATCGCCTGCTGGCCTTCGTCGAGCAGCGGAGCAAACAACTGCCAGATGTGAATCATGCCTTCCCATGGCTCATAGGTAACCTTTACGCCAGCCTTGCGCGCCCGTTCGGCCAAGCGAGAAGCGTCGTCGAGCAGCGTCTCCGTCGTCCCGACCTGGATGAGAACCGGCGGAAGGCCGCTCAGATCTGCGTACAACGGTGCGGCGAGCGGCGCCCGCGGGTTTTGGTCTCTCAGATAAGCCGCCGCCATGCCGAGCAGAGCTTGCTTCTGAGCGGGACGTCGGCTTGCCTGCTGGCTACCAGAGCGGCGACCGTGAGACCGCCGCCTGCCGAATCGCCTGCGACCACGATTCGGGCCGGCGAGAGTCCTTGTGCAAGCATCCATCGATACGCGGTGACCGTATCCTCTACCGCCGCAGGGTGCGGATGCTCAGGCGCCAGCCGATAGTCGAGTAGCAGCACACGAGCCTTGGCCGCGCGTGAAAGACGTGCTGCGAGTCCTCGATGCGTCCTGATGGAACCAATAACATAGCCGCCGCCGTGCAAGTACAGCATCGCGCGGCTGGCATCAGATCCCGGCGCCATGACCCATTCCGCCCTTATACTCCCGACCTGGGCGGGCTCGCAGGTAATATCAGCCTCCACCGGAAGGAGGTTTGCCATCAGCTCGAGTTCTGCACGCAACTGCTCGACGCTCGGATTTTCGACCACCGGTCGATTTCTGAACATCTGCAATAATAGTTGAAGTTGCCGCTGTGACATCGGTGCTCTCCTTGAGGCTTGTCTCGATCTGCCGCCGGTCTTTGCCGTCTATACCGAGCGCACTGGATATGCAGCAACGGTCTTCACTCCGCTACTGCCGCTTAGGAATTCCGCGTCGCAACCACAATTCTCAGGGTCCCGGCGCCGGCTTCGGGCGGGTGCGCGGAAGAACATCGCCGGTTTACGATCGCAAGCACCACAGTGACAAAGGGGAGAACAACCCTACCCCGAGTACGACTAATGCGATAGTAAGGCAACCGCGCGATCCCAGCGGCCGCTTTCGACAGTGCTCTCTGCAGCCGACGCGTCCACTTGTCGAACGCAGCGAGCAAGACGCCATGCCACAGGTCGCCCTACATGGAACGCTTCAGCAATCCGGTACCTTGCTGCAAGCGCCATTGATCGATCGCCTCGACGTTGAAGCGCCAGTCGCTCCCGATCTTGAAGCCCGGTATCCCTCCCCTCTTGAGCAGGCGATAGATCGTCGATCGGTGGACACGGAGATAATCCGAAAGCTCGTTGACCGTCATCACTTTTGTGGGGACCGTCATCCTAGCTGTGACCTCTTTAGCCAGGCCATCCTTCACTTATTCTCTCAGAATCAATCCGTGATAGAATGACCAACGTTTAGTTTCAAGTTGGTGCCGCTAGCACGCGGAGGCCTGCCGCGCCTAACGTCAGGTAATCCCGCTCGCCTTCGCCGCCGAGTTCCAAGAGACCGGCCATTTTGTAGGATGTTCCGGCGAACGCCAACGAGGGGCCCCATATCAGTGCAATGGTCCGCGAAGGCAAAAGATCGGACGGCGATGCTCCTCACATCTTTGTGTCCTTTATCAGCGATTGCGTCAGTCAATCTTCACGCATCTGCGTGTGCAGTGGTACGGGGTGCTGAAGTCGGTTGGAGGGACGTGTCGCGTGCTGGCGGTCAGAGCAGAGCGCCACTCGATCATAGTCGAACGTAGCCTGCAAACGTCTTGCCATCGGTCGGCGCTTGATCAAATGCAGTGTACCCTTCAGGCGTCTCAAGTGTGTGTCCAAGAATTTGAACGCCGGTGTTCAAACATTCGAACATGTCTTGGCCAAGTTAGAAGCAAAAGCCCGCCCAGTACCGTAGTTTGCCCTCACCGAGTTGGCTTGGGGGCGCTTCGTCATTCTGGCACCGTATTTGCGCGGGCAAGGTAATAGTCAGCTTGCCGAAGGCGCGGCTTGTTATGGCAAACCGCGATGCGGACCAACCTATCCTGCTGGTGACTTGAAAGTTCCGGGCGCCTGCCCAAGAACTGGCGCAAGCGGCTCTGACAGGACGAGCGAGATGCAGGCCAAACAGAAGGCCTCGATGCAAGAACCGTCGGTCAATTACTATAGTTAGGAGAAACCGTTGACGCTACTTGTCCCGACGTTGCTCTTTGTCTTCAGCTTGCTCTTGCCCGCGGTGCTCAACGCGCAGACCGTACCGGTTTCTGAAGCCGGTTCCGAGGAGCAGGGCTTGACCGATCCGCTCGGCGGTTTCAACACCAGGATGTTCTGGTTCAACCAGAAGCTCGACAGCTACTTTCTCCATCCGGTGACCTCCGGCTATGCCAAGGTGATTCCGCTCGTCGCGCGCCAAGGCGTGGGGCGTTTCTTCGACAACGTTGGTGTGCTCCCCCGCTTCGCCAACAATCTGTTTCAGTTTCGGCTCCGGCAGGCGGGTACTGAGGTGACGCGGTTCGGAGTCAACAGCACTATCGGGCTTGTTGGATTGTTCGATCCGGCCGACAAGTGGTTCGGCCTCAAGGAAAATCCTGACGACTTCGGGCTCACGCTGGGCCGCTACAGCGTGCCCACCGGGCCGTATCTGGTCCTGCCGTTCTTCGGTCCCTCCACGGTCCGCGACGCGGTCGGCCGGGTCGCCGACGGCGCGATGAATCCGATGAGCTATCTGCTGCCGTGGTACATCACCACGCCGGTCGCCGGAGGCGAGGCGATCGTCGATGCCGTGAACTACCGGTCGCTGAACCTCAAGCTTTTCGAGGAAGTTGATCGCTACTCAATTGATATCTATGGAGCAGTACAGGACGGTTACGTCGAACGCCGCGCCGCCGCCCAGCGCGCGGTCGACCGCGACTCGGTGCTGCCGCGGTCACAGGGTCCCAGCTACATGACTCAGTGAAAGCCGGAGCTTCCGCGCGATGGACGCCCAGCAGCTAGGCCCGCAGCGGGGACGCCTTCACCGACCTAGCGCATCCTGCGCGATCAGGGCCGACGGGAGCTACGCAGCGACAAGTTTGTGGTCGCGACTACGAGCCCACCAAAAACTTTCCTCCTTTTTGACCATCGGCGCGCGAAACGCAACCACTACTTACGGATCCGGTTTTTGGCAGGGACCCCCGGGTCGGAGGCAACTCTCATGCGCCTTGGAGCGTCTTTGGCAGCTCGGAATTACTCTGTTTCGGAACCAAGGCGATCTTGAACAGAAGCTCGACAGCTACCAAATTTGCCACAGCCGACATCGCTACCACGCCGGCCTGGCCGGAATCACGCCGGACCTGCGAAGTGGCGCTCCTGCGCATCCAATCGCAGACCTCGACTCATACCGCTGGCGGCAACACTGCAACGGCCTCTTTCAGACCCCGGCCGCCGCGTGAACTGCAATTCGCCACATACAGGTTAGCGCGGGCAGAGCGCTTGACGAGGCTCCGCTTGACCTCACCAATTCAAGAACCGCGAGCTCCCATTTACTGCGAAACATAAGCATCGAATTCTCCTCTGCCCTACGAAAACTCACCCAGTTTGACATAGAGTCCGTCACCGGGCTCAAGTCACCCGCCGGTGCCCACTTTCAATTTAGGCGGCAATACGAGAAATTGGCCGCTCATGGCGGGCTGATGCTGCATGCACTTGAAGTCGAAGATGCCCTCCTGGTGAAAAGTGAAGAGATAGGACGTTTCTTGAGCGGTGGCAGATCGACATACATCAAGATGTCGAAGGCGGGACCCAGCAGCGCAAAGTCGTGATCGTCATCCGGCTGAAGATTCCAGAAGGTGATCAGAGTCGGCTCATCGCGATGGACCGCCATAAACGCCGGTGAGAACGCATACACCTCGCCAAACGCATTGATGGTTTCCTTCGGCCCGGTCTCTTTGATTGCGACCGGTTGAGTGAAAACGATGATCTCGGCCGCAGCTTCGCCGTGGCGCGTAACCGTAACGATCTTTGCGGCAGCCTGACTCGGCAGATAGAAATGCCGATCGGCAGGTGGCATTGGCGAGGCTGCCAGAGCGTTCATGCCGCCGCTCAGCGCGACGAGACTCAAGACCAATGCCGCTCGGGCCGGGCTGAGATGCAGACATGCCATGGCACCTCCAAAATCTGTGGCCTTCGCGCGCGCTCAGCCGGCGGACTACAGACTTGCCATCAAGCCGATCAGCCCGCCCGCGAAGATCAACCATGCGGAGTTGATGCGAAAATAGATCAAACGACCGCGCTGAGAGCGGCGATAGCGCCGGTTGGGAAATCTACCAGCGCAGCTCGGCTGAGTTGCCAGGTAACCGCGATCATCAGCGCAACTGCCCCCACATTTACGCCGTCGAGAAACGCACCCGCGATTTTCGAGCGGCGAATCCGCGGAATTAAGGGACGGCTGGCGGCGACGAAGAGAAAGCCGGGCAGGAAAATGCCGGAGGTTGCGACCACTGCGCCGCGAACGCCTCCGAGCAGGTAGCCGATGAACGTCGCAGTGGTGAATACCGGTCCGGGTGTAACCTGACCCACGGCGACCGCGTCGAGTAGTTGCGCCTGAGTCAACCAATGCAACCGGTCGACGAGATCGGCCTGAAGAAACGCCAGCAAGACATAGCCGCTTCCGAAGATGACCGCGCCAAATTTCAGAAAAACCAGGAACAGTGCCGACAGGCTTATCTGGCACCGCTGCGGCCAACACCGGAGTTGATGCCATCAAGAATTTGGCAGGCATCGGAAGTGCGCAGGAGATTGCTGGAGAGACGACGCTCCTTGATCCAGGCCTGGAACACAGTCACCAGGCCGGCGGCCAAAAGTATCGCCAATACATTTCCGCCGGCTGATCGCGGCCGCCGTGGCGAGCAAGACCGACGGCTGATCAGGAAACTATTCTTGATCGCCGTGCGGCCGAGGCCCCACAGAGCCTGCAGCACTACGGCTATGATGACCGGTTTGACGCCGTACAGGATGCTCTGCACCTGAGGAAGCGAACCGAAGGTCGCGTAGGCCCACGCACAGGCCATCACGATCAACATCGCGGGAAGGATGAAGCACACGCCCGCGACGACCAGCCCTCTCCAGCCCGCTCGTTGATGGCCGATATGAATGGCCATTTCGGTCGAGCTGGGACCAGGAACCAGATTGGATGCGCCTAGCATGTCGAGGAAATCCGCGTGGGAAACCCAGCCCCGCCGCCGCACGAACTCCTCTTCCATCATCGCGATATGGGCCGCCGGACCGCCAAAGGCGGTCGCGCCCAATCGCAGGAAAGAGAGCGCGATTTGCCTCAGCGCACTGGCGGAAGCGTCGTGAGCCATGGTTGCCGCGTCGGCAGTCTCTTGTGGCGGTAGCAGGGCGTCCTCACTCATCTTCGAACAGTTCGGCGAACAACTCGTGGACTTTGCTCTTCGCCTCCCGCAACGCCTGGCGGCCCTTTGGAAGTTGCCTTGTAAAGACGGCGGGCATGCCGGCCGTTCCTTTTCTCGAATGAGCGCAGATAGCCTTCGCGTTCCAATCCGTGGAGCAGGGGATACAGGGTCCCAGCGCTCAGCCGGTAACCATGGCGTCCCAGCTCCTCGATAATCCCCAACCCGAAGATCGGCTCTTTCGACGCATGGTGAAGGATGTGCAACCGGATCAGGCCTGAATAGATTGCGTTGGGTGCCGCCATTGAATTATCGTCTTTCGATATCGAATCAGGATAATAGTGTCAGACGGAAGAGCGCAAATCCGACGCGACGCCGTTCCGAAATACTGCTGCTCTCCGCCGCCGCGCACGAGGAGTGAATGGCTGAAGCGCCGCAGACGGATCCTAGTGACCATGAACAAGTGATTGGTTTACCGACGGAATGTCAGGAGGCTGATTTTCCTTCGATTGGCTGTGGGGCTCATCTTCTTGACGCAGGGCATCCTCAAATACATCGACCCTCACATGGGTGTTGTCCGCTTCACGAAGATCGGATTTCCGTACCCCGAATTCACGGCGCACTTCGTAGGAACCTTCGAGATTGCTTGCGGCGTGCTTGTGCTGATGGGTCTGTTCACGAGGGTCGCCAGCATTCCACTTCTGGTCGTAATCCTGACGGCAATCGCGACGACCAAGATCCCAGAACTGTTCCACTCCGACCAAGGCTTCTGGTTCATGGTCAGCGACGCAAGGACGGACTTTGCGATGACGATGAGCTTGCTGTTCCTAATCAGCGTCGGAGCCGGGTCATGGTCTCTCGAAGAGTGGCTACGGGAAGAAAACCGCGCGAAGCAAGTTAACTAACGAGCAGAATCGAGCGTGATGCCGAGCGGCTCGCACAAGCTCGGGCGCTCACGCGCGGCTCTATATGCGCAACCGAGGGATGGCGCTGGAGGTCAACCGCCGAGCCTCGCGGATACCTGTCCGCTCAGCGTCGCGCCTCAGCGATATGGCCCCACAGAGCGAGGTGGCGGCATGAGAGCGGGAATTTCCGAAATGCGATGTTCGAGAAGCCTGCACGACGAAAGCATTCCTCCAGCTCCATCGCCTCGTAAAGGTTCGCCTCCCACCATCGGCCGATGAGTGGCCGCGTGAGCCAGTTGCGACGGGTGATGAAGAGCACCAAGCTCGCGTCCTCGCTCAGAAGTCCACGCAATCCAGCCAGCGCCTCAACTAACCGATCCCGTGGAAGATATTCCAACATGGACGCGGAGACGATGAGGTCGTAGTGGTTCCAGGAACTCGGCAGTCGATCCAGTCGAAGGACATCGGCCCGGACGACGTTGATGCCCGCGATTTTCCGCCTGCGAAGGGTCTGACGGAAGTACTTCGAGCATCGCCGGAGTGAGATTGAAGCCTTGAAAGGCTCCAGGATGGAAACCCCGCCGGAGCAGAGCCTCTCGTAGCGCGAGGGTGACGATTCCGGTCCCACAGCCCGCGTCGAGAACGCGGAGCCCGGAACGGAGGAGCGGTGACGCCAGAAAGTAGGCTCGAAGTCCCTGCGGGTAGCCGACGAAGCAGACGAAGCGAACGTAGCTTCGGCTCCTATCCGTATAGAGCCGGGCCGGATCGGATGTCTGGTTCATTGCCGGCTGCGACGGAGGGCGGAATCCATCTGCGCGGTTAACTCCCCCCTGAGGGTGCACCGACAAAAAGATCTCACTGTCGTCGTCAGGAACGAACGCCTCACGGTCTATTTGCAATCATCCTCCGGCGCCACTGCGTTGGCGTCGGCGGACGCGCCGTCCTTCTTCGGAATGCCCTGCTGCAGGAAGGCGCTCCCATCGCTCCAGTGCTCGTGCGCGGTGAGCCACAGCCGCAGCAAATGGCGTTTGCGCGTAGGTTCGGGGGCATCCTCGTACTCGGTGCGCGCGTGCAGGATGACGGCGTTCTTCAGCCACTGAATGTCGCCGGCGCGAAAATCCATATCGAGATGGAAGGCAGGATCGGCAGCGATCGCATCGATGCTGTCGAGCAGCTCGATCTGCTGCGCGGTGAGGCGCGGAACGTCGGCGTGTCGCTGGGCGTTGCGGATGTACCAGCCAATGTAGAACGTCCGCAGACGCCCGTTGCTGAAGAAGCAAATCGGGAGCACGAAGTATGGCGGCTCGCCCGGACGCTGCTCCTCATTGCGATCCCAGTAGAATGGTTTCAACAGCAGCGGGACCAGATTGGGCGCCGCTGCAGCAGTTCGTTGTACACCGAGACCGAACTGACGATGCGGCTCACGCCGCCCGACTTCGCAGGCTTCAGGCACAGCAAGCCGACGATGTCCGAGCCGTCGCAGTGGAAGCCGAGTGGCTCTCGGGTCTTGTACAACCGCACCGAGGGGTCGCTCGGGTTGGCGCCGGTGTCGCGCACGTGGCCGAGGAGATCGCCCGCCGCGTTTTGGGATACCGTGGTCCCCATGTGCAGGCCGAGGCCCCAATAGACAATTGCGGCCTCGGCTTCTGTATAGCGCCACACGGGAACCCCGCGCACCAGCACGAAGCCGCGGCCGCGATCAGGTCGGCCATCCAGCGTGCGATCTCCGGGTGCAGCGCGGGCAGGGGAAAATCGTCGCGCTGCAACGTCTCAAGGGTTTTTCCGTTTCGTTTGGCCTGCGCCAGCGCGGCGTCGAGATCGGCGACCTCGGCCTCGGTGAGCTGGTAGAGCCACTCCTGGTTGTGCCGTTGGTCGCGCCCGAGCCACGCGGCCGGGCTGTGTAGCGGTTTGTGCTCCATCTCCATCGGACCTCCTCGGGCTTGCGCGCCGGTCAGGCGCGTTGCGGCCTCCGCGCCCGGATGGTCAGTGAGCGGACCGTGTCAGCGACGCGTTGAACGTCAATCCCGGCGGCCTCGGCCTGGCGGAGCATCTGTTCCGGCACCATGGTAAGCGCCACCGCGCCGTAACCTCTGTCGTTCACGACCTCGATATCGGCCAGGCCGGCGGCAGTGATAGTAGCTAGGTACTGGTCACGTAACGCGGCGCCGGCGACGCACCCCGTCAGTGCCGCTACATCCGCGGCGACCACCTCGGGCAACGGCTCATTGAGTACCACGTCGCTGATTACCATCCGTCCGCCGGGGCCAGTACGCGAGCGACTTCGCGGTACACCGCCGCTTTGTCGGGGACCAGGTTGATCACGCAGTTGGAGAGCACCACGTCGATGCTGGCGTCTTCTACCGGCAAAGCCTCGATATAGCCCTTGCGGAACTCGACTTGCTCACGCCCGCCCGGCCGCGTTCGCGCGTGCCTTGGCGAGCATCTCCTCGGTCATATCGACGCCGATCACCCGCCCCGTGGGGCCGACCGCGCGCCCCGCCAGGAAGGCGTCGAAGCCGGCGCCCGATCCAGGGTCAAGGACGATCTCGCCCTCGCGCAAGGCGGCCGCGGCGAGCGGCGCGCCACACCCGAGGCCGAGGTTGGCGCCCTCCGGAACCGTCGTGGTTTCCTCGCCTGAGTATCCGATAACGTCTGGTGATCTGCGCCGGCTGCGGGCCGGAGCAGCCGGCAGTGGGATTCACGCTGCCGTCGCGTGCGATCGGCGTAGCGCTGGCGCACCATTTCGCGGACCTGTTCGGGCGGTTTCGTTTGTGCGGTGCTCATACTGGTCTCCTTTCGCCGTCATGTCTGGCGTTGCGGTTCACTACGCGGTGGGCAACACAACGGGATGATCGACCGGAATTGCTCGATCATCCGCTCGATGCGCGTCACGACGCTGCTCCCGTCGAGCTCGAAAAACACTTGCCGTCCGACCTTCCCCTGCGCACCACGCCGGCCCGGTGCAGGACGGCGAGATGGCGCGAGACCACGGACTGGTCCTGCGGCATCTCCCGCCAGATCCGCTGGATGTCCGATCGTGCCGCGCGCGGTGAGCAACTTCACGATCTCGATGCGCACCGGTTCGCACAGGGCGCGGAACAGCTGCGAGTCGACAATCGCTCCCAACTCGTGGGCGGCGCGCTCTCGGCTGCGGCGGGTGGGAACGGGCATGGGGGGATGCGGTTTCATTCTCACGAAAGCATACATGCGCATACATGCATGGGTCAAGGGTTCTGGTCTGCGAGCGGCGTCAGTCGCCGGTGTGGTCATCTGGGCGACGTGTTCCATGCGGAACTTCAAACGAGCAGGCATTTCACCAATTCAGAAGTGGACCAAATCCTGAGGAATCACAGCGTCGTGGAACTCCGTCGCCACAGTTGAGCGCCAGCGGCTTTCAGGCAAAGCGATTTTCGATCTCGCTATGCCCGCTTGAGATCGCGCCGATCTCCCTCTATTGCCGTGGGCAGCGTCGGAAAATATCTGCGCTGCGCCCGGCGGGAGACATCGACCAGCCCGATCATCACCGGAACCTCGATCAGAGGGCCGATGACCGCAGCGAAGGCCGCGCCGCTATCGATCCCGAAGGTCGCGACCGCAACCGCGATCGCCAGCTCAAAGTTGTTCGATGCCGCAGTAAAGGAAAGGGTCGCGCATTGCGGGTAGGTCGCCCCGAGCTGCCGGCTGAGCACGAACGAAAGCGCGAACATGATGGCAAAATAGAGCAGCAGCGGAACCGCGATGCGGACCACGTCGAGCGGCAGCCGCACGATAGCCGCGCCCTTGATCGAAAACATCACGACGATCGTAAAGAGCAGGAAGATCAGGGTGAGCGGGCTTATCTTCGGGATGAAGTGCTGCCGGTACCAGGCCTTCCCTTCGCCGCGTCAGAACTTCCAGGTCGCGAAACCCGCGAGGAACGGGATGCCCAAGATAGATGCCGACGCTCTCGCGCGATGTCGCCAATCGTCACGTGCACGATCGCACCGCCCAGGCCGAGCCATCGCGGAAGGACAGTCACGAACACAAATGCGTAGAGCGGAGAAGAACAGCACCTGAAAGATCGAATTGAACGCGACCAGACCCGGCGCAGTAGTCGGCGTCGCCGTCCGGCCAGGTCGTTCCACACGATGACCATCGCGATACATCGCGCGAGACCGATCATGATCAGGCCGACCATGTACTCGGGCCGGTCGCGCAGAAAAACAATTGCCAGCGCGAACATCAGGACCGGGCCGATGATCCAGTTCTGGACGAGCGAGAGACCGAGGATTTTCCAGTCGCGAAAAACGTCGCCGAGTTCGTCGTAGTTCACCTTCGCCAGCGGCGGATACATCATCAGGATCAGGCCGATCGCGATGGGAATGGAGGTGGTGCCGACACTCATCCGATCGAAGGCCGCCTTCACGCCGGGGAAGATCGCCCGAGCGCGACTCCCGGCCGCCATCGCGAGAAAAATCCAGAGCGTGAGATAGCGGTCGAGAAACGAGAGCCTGCGCGCGACCGGCGTCTGTACCATCGTCATCGTTGCATCATGCGCACTCCTAGTGTTCACGGTTGGCGATCTACTGTCGCGCCTCGGGAAGTTTGATCTTGCCGATTTCAGTCGCTGCCCCAGAGCGAAACTGTCGAGTGCCTCGATTCTCAGGCTCGTGAAGATCTTGATGCGACTTTCAGCTCCCGGTAGATGCGAAAGAAGAAGCGACGCGTCTCTTCCTCACTTCCTTGAAACGCCGCCGGGTCGGAGACGCCCCAATGCGCAGTGATCGGTTGGCCTGGCCATACCGGGCAACTGTTCAGCTGCGGCCTGGTCGCAAACCGTGAATACGAAATCGAGCACCGGACTGTCCGGGACGGGCAAACTCTTCCCAGCCCTTGCTGCGCAAGTTTGAGATGTCGTAGTTCAGCTCTCGGAGCAGTTCGAGCGTCATTGGGTGGACGGAGCCCTTGGGATGGCTGCCGGCGCTGAAACCTTTGAACTTGCCCTTGCCCCACCGGTTGATCGCGCATTCCGCCATGATGCTGCGCGCGGAATTGCCGGTGCATAGAAACAGGACGTTGTATTCGCGATTGGCCACGGCGCGATCTGCCCGACAAGGCGCGAGATTCAGGCTTGCGCTTTCGAAACAGCCGCAGCAGGCAGCTGGTCGATGACGGGGCGGGCGCGCAGCACGAAGTCCCAGCCTGGCGCTTTTGCTGGCGTCAGGACGCGGTGCGACGTCGTTGCCGTATACCGTGTTCTCGCCGAACGTATGAAATGTCTCCCACGAAATGCCGCTTCGGATCGGATACCCAGCCTTTATTGCCGCGCGCATAGCAGCAGGAGGCGTTCTGCTGCTTGACGACCGACTGCCCGGCTGCGTCGAGGCGTCCGCGCAATCGTCGCCAGATCTTCATCCGATTCGACCTGCAGGCCCGAGATGATCGAGTCCCGGCGCGGTCGATCCCGCAGTGATCGCAAAATTGACGCGAGGATCCTCGAGCATCCATTTTGCGTAGTCCGGCTTGCGCACCGCGGGCTCGGCGCCGAACAGCGTCGAGTAAAAGCGCACTGAGGATGCAAGATCATTAACCCGCGACATGAGCGTGAAATCGTTTCATACAGATATCCTCCGATTTTTCTTTGGCGTGGCATGTTTGCTGCGGCGCACATTCGGTCCCGCAAGCCGCGGCGCGGCGGCGGGACCGCATAGCTCGGGCCCGCCCGCCGCAGCAGTTCTCGGTCAGGTAGCCGAGCAGATCGTCATCGCTTTGAAGTTGGCGCTGTAAATGATCGAACGGCTCTCGCGCCGAGAGGTGACCAGCCCCGCGAACCTGAGCTGGTTCAGGTGAAACGACAACGTCGGCGAAGGCTGTCCGAGCCGCGCGCCGATCTCTCCCGCCGGCAGCCCTCGGGACCTTTCTGCACCAGCAGGCGAAAGATGTCGAGCCGGGTCTCCTGTGCCAGCGCGCCCAGCGCCGCGACCACCGTTGACTTCTTCATATTTTCATATTTATAGAGATATTTGAGTCCGAAGTCAATTGCCTTCAAGGAGCGCGCCGTTATTCCTTTTCCGAAACTGGGTGACAGGGCGATATGGCTCCCTTTCTCAACGCGTTCGCCCCAATTCGTCAGGAGTTCAACGATCGTGGTTTGCGGGACACTCTTGGCGACGATCTGATTAATCAGGGCACGCGCTGGAACTCAAAATATGTTCCAATCAGATTCACCGATTCAGGCTTAGGAGTGAGGGGAGCAGCGCACGCACGAATTTCCCAAGCCTCACCGTGGGCGGTCGGCAATTGACCAAATGGACAGGCTTCAGCGTCGGCATGCCTACACAGAGCGCCACGCCTTGTGCGCTACGCCGCGCCGGGCCTGCACCTCTATTCGCGAAAGTCTCCTTTTCTGATATCTGAGTCGGGGGCGATTGCCCCCATAAGGAGATCAATCTTGGACCTACAGTCGATTGTTTCAGAGTTGATGAGCGAGCGCGACCGGATTGCTCGCGCGATAGCAGCGCTTGAGAACGAATCAATAGGTGGCAGCGGGAAGCCTGCCGGTCGTTTGTCAGCCCCTACCGCGACGCCGGGCCGAGGCGGTGGCCTCACGCCGGCCGGCCGGAGGCGCCTGTCGGAATCAATGAAGCGGCGCTGGGCGGCGCGGCGCCGCGCGGGCAGCGTATCAGTAAGGACGACGGCAAGCGCCACGCCAAAGAAGAAGAGAGGTGGTCTAACACCTGCCGGCCGGAGGAGGCTTTCAGAAATGATGAAGAAGCGCTGGGCCGAGAAGAAAAGGCAGAGCTCATAGGTTGCCCCCTGTGCCTGTCGTTACCGAAAATTAGCTCCGAACGTACTGATGATGCAGCCCTCCGAGGAGAGGGGCACCGCGGCGGTTTGCCCGATGCCTTGAACCGTGCGAGGGACCGGTGCTTCCTTCTCCAACGCTCGCGCGGCGTGGACCTCGAGTTGGTATTGGCACCTCGGTCGAGATCGATCGATCAGAGGTGAATTGAAGTTCTCAGGATCAGGGGCAGCGGATCACGAGCGACTCAATGTGCTTTAATCGCGTGTGATGAGCACCACACACACCTTGCGGGTGAACGACAGGCGGTGCGAGGTGGCCGTCGATTACGAAGACACGCCGCTACTCTACGTTCTTCGCAATGATCTGGGCCTCAAGGGAACGCGCTTCGGATGCGGCGAGGGAACTGCGGCGCGTGCACGGTGCTGATCGATGGCCGCGCCCAGAGCTCATGTGAGATCCCGGTCTGGTCCGTGGAGGGCAAGTCGATCATGACGATCGAAGGACTCGGCGCGCTCGACCGGCTGCACCCATTGCAGCAGGCCTTTCTCGATTTCCAGGCCGGGCCAGTGCGGGTACTGCCTTTCCGGGATCATTATGACGGCGGTGGAACTGATCGAAGCGGGCGGCGAACCGTCGCGGCAAAGGATCGTCGAAGCATCGGATCGAAATCTCTGCCGATGCGGCGCTCATGCCCGAGTCATCGGCGCGATAGAAGCGGCGTGGAAGAAGATATCAAGGAAGCGCGCCGAACCGAGAGCACCCGCTGCCATGGAGCATCGCGGAAACCCCTCGCCTCGAAAACTGGGTCGACTTCAGCCAGCCCGGTATCGCGCGCGTGTTCACCGCCAAGGTTGAGCTCGGGCAGGGCATCGTTACTGCGATGGCACAGATCGCCGCCGAGGAGTTGCGGCTGCCGATGTCGCAAGTCGTCGTGGTCTCGGGCGACACGCGTCTTCGCCGAACGAGAGTTACACGGCGGGCAGCATGTCGATCGAGATCGGCGGAACGTCGTTCAGAATCGCATGTGCCGAGGCGCGCGAAGCGATCATCGCGCAGGCGGCGCGATGCTGAAGGCCGATCGCGCGGATCGAGGCCGAGGGTGGCCCGATTCTGCTGGACGGAAAAAACTCGGGCCTGGATTACTGGCAGGTCGCGCCGCGCGTGAACTGGCAGCGCCCGATGGCCGGAACCGTCGCCATGAGCCAACCGCAGCGCCCATCGGCAGCAGCATGGCGCGGGTGGATCTGCTGTCGAAGGTGACCGGCGGCGGATTCATCCACGACCTGGAAATGCCCGCGATGCTGCACGGACGCGTGCTGCGTCCGCCCTCGTACGGCGCCCGCCTCGAATCGCTCGACCGATCGCGCGGCCGAGGCGCTGCCCGGCGTGGTCAGCATCTGGTGCAGCGGCGATTTTGTCGGCGTCTGCTGCGAACGGGAATATCAGGCGGTCAAGGCGCTGGAAGCACTGCGCGTCGGCGCGCGCTGGTCGAGAGCGAGACGGCTCAAGAGACCAAAACTGGAAAGAATTGTTCCCTTCGTTTCGCTCGATCGAATCCGAGCGGAGGATGGCCGCGCCCGCCTCTGCGGCCGACGCGCGGCGGGTGTCCGCTATCTATTCGAAGCCGCACTTGCCCACGCCTCGATGGCGCCCTCGTGCGCTATCGCGCTTTTCGACGACGACGGCTTACTGTCTGGACCCATTCGCAGGGCGTTTTCCCGCTTGAGAGATGCATTGGCCGGCGACCCTGGGACTACGGCGCGAGCAAACGCTGTGATCCATGTGCAAGGCGCCGGAGTCTACGGCCATAACGGCGCCGATGATGCCGCGCTCGATGCGGCGCTGCTTGCGCGTCAGATCCCTGGCCGTGCCGTGCGGGTCCAGTGGATGCGCGATGACGAACTCGCCTGGTCGCCACTCGGTTCGCCGATGGTCGTGAAGATCGAGGGCGCGGTGACGCCTGCCGGCGACATCGCCGAATGGACCGCCGAGATCTGGAGCGGGCCGCATGGCCGGCGCCCTTCGCGCGCCGCAGTCAATCTGCTGGGCGCGGCTCACATCGATCCGCCGATTCCATTTCTGGAGGCGTATGAGGACCTGCGCGGATTCGCCGGCGGCGCGCGCAACTCCGAGCCCGACCTACGACCTGCCGCATCGCACTATAGTCCTGCATAGCCTCCCCGGCCTCCCGTTCCGCACCTCGTCGCTGCGCACTCTCGGGGGCTACGCGAACGTATTCGCCACCGAATCATTCATGGATGAGTTGGCGCTGGCCGCCGACGCCGACCCGGTCGAGTTTCGGCTGCGCCATCTCTCGGATCCTCGCGCGCGTCAGGTGATCGAGGCCGCAGCGCGGCTCTCGGAGTGGCGACCCGATGCCGCGCGCGGGACTGGACGCGTCGAAGGGAATCGGCTTCTGTCGATACAAGAACACGGCCGCCTACGTGGCCGTGGTCGCGGAGGTCGAAGTCCAGGTGGAGCCGCGAGTCACTAGGGCGCCTGGTGTGCAGTCGACGCGGGACTGGCGATCAATCCAGATGGCGTCGTCAATCAGATCGAGGGCGGCATCATCCAATCGATCAGTTGGACGCTCAAGGAGGAAGCCGGGTTCGACGGCTGCCGCGTGACTACCAGGAACTGGGATGAGTATCGCATTCTTCGCTTCAGCGAGGCGCCTGAACTGAACGTCGAATTGATCCAGCGGCCGGAGTGCCCGCCGCTGGGCGTGGGCGAGGCGGCGCAGGGCCCGGCGGCTGCGGCGGTGGGGAATGCGGTCGCGGGCGCTCTCGACTTGCGAATCCGTGACCTACCGATTACTCGCGAACGGATGATCGCAGCGACGACCGGGTAAGGGGAGGAGAATGGCAATTTCGGTCGTTCCCCCACTCTTGAGGCCGAACCTGGTTTTCCGAGACCAACTCAACGCACACGCGCCGAGAAGGCGGGGTGACCTCGGATCGCGAACGGTAATCGGCTGCGGCCTCAGCCCTCCCACGGATACGCATCGAACGGGTACGCCGCACACCCGCTCTTTCCGGCCGTCGGATAATCTTTCCTGGTAAAGGTGCGCGATCGGTTCACCAGATCGTGGAAGATCATGCACTTGTCGCGCTGCGTTGGCAGACGCGGATCAGTGTCGACCGCGGCGAGCACTCCCGCCACGGTTTGAGTGCCGGACCAGGTCATCCGTACGCCGCCGCCGGACGGCGTGTCCAGGATGATGAACTTCGGATTGGAGGGCGCACTATTGTCCCACGCCGGCCACTCCGGCTGCTGACCGTCGCGACCGCGGCCGGGTGCCCCGCTATAGGCGAACTCGGCCCAATACGACATCATCTGTTTGCTGAGCGCCAGGCGGCCTGGCTCATTGGCCTTGGAGAAGATGACGTTGGCCTGGCGTCCGAGGTCGTAGTGGCCAAAGACGAACGGGATCTCAAAACCATGCGCAGCCCCGAGCATGGTCGGTAGATCCGCGCCCATCACATGTGGCTCCTCGTCCCAATCAAAGCGGTAAACGAACACGTGGTCCTGATTGGTCCGCATCGCCGCCGCCGGCTCGTCGGCGCCGCCCGCCTTCCATAGCCTAGACATGTACTCGGCACTGAGGTTGTAACGCGCCTCGTCACGCAGGCGCGGCACAAGCCAGAAAATGCGCCGCACCCGTCTGCGGTCGAAGAACAGGAACAGCTTGTTCTCGTCGCGATTGGTGCCGACGATCACGGGAACCCGGTTGTACCCGTCGCCACGCGCGAGGTGTTGCAACGGATCGTCTTGCGGCAGCACCACGCCGTCCCTAAAGACCTTCGGCAGGTCGATATTGGTCGTTGTCGGCGTCGTCATGTAGGCCGAGAGGATCTCGAAATTCGTCTTCCCGCGCAGGTAACGCTCGATATCTGTGGCGCTCATCGCGGCGAGTTGGTTCTTGGCTGCGGCGCGGTCGGTGGCACGCTGGTCTTTGATGAGCAGCTGCAAAAGCACTTCATTGGAACTGTTCGTGCGACCGGGTTCGGGATCGTCGGTGAAATGCTCGGCCTCGGCGATGGTGCTCATGTTCAGGCCACCGCTTTCGGAGATCGCGCGGTGAAACAAGCCGCGCGCTTGCGGGGCCAGCAACAGCATGTACACGTTGTTGGCGCCTGCCGACTCACCGAAGATAGTGACGTTGCCGGGATCGCCGCCGAAAGCTGCCACGTTGTCGCGCACCCATTGGAGGGAGCGGATGATATCGAGCAGGGACGAAGTTGCCCGATCGGTCGAGTTCATTCGTGCCGGCACCTTGCAGCGCGGGATGGCGGAACCAGCCGAACGGGCCGACCCGATAGTTGATCGTCACCACCACGAGCCTGTGCGTCTCGGCCAGGTTACCGCCGTTGTACAACGACCCTGCACCAACCGCGTTACCGCCGCCGTGTATCCATACCATCACCGGCCACCGTGCGTTGCCTGTCGGCACGTCGGACTCGGCAGCCCGCGGCGCATAGACATTGAGGTAGAGACAGTCCTCGCTGCCGAGCGGCTGCCCCGCTTTGGCGATATCGAAGCCGCCGATGGGGCTCGGGAACTGCGTGCACGGCGAGCCGAAATCGAGTGCCTCGCGCGTACCGGTCCATGGGTCGGCCGGCTGCGGCGCCCGCCATCGCAGCGCCCCGATCGGCGGCTTGGCGAACGGAATGCCGAGCCAGGCGTGACTGCCGTATTCGCCGACGAAGCCGACGACGGTGCCGGATGGCGTGACTCGGCGCGAGGCCGGATCGAGCACGCGTTGCTCGCGCACCTGATGGCGGCTGCATCCGCCGGCAGCGAGCGCCGCCAGAATGAACAATGCGGACCATCGCTGCGCGCTTACATGCGAGTTGACAAACATGCGTCCCACCCAGATAGTTAGTTTAACGAACAATGGGAGAATGGGTGATTGAAGTCAAGCGGCAGGCAAGAGGACTTGGCGCACCGGCTTCAACGCCTGGTCTTTCGTCTTAACCGGGAATTGCGGGCCCAGAGCGCGGGAGCGGGCGCCTCCGGCGCAGACGCGATGCTGCTGGCCGAACTAAGACGCAGCCCAGGGGCGGGCGTCTCCGAGTTAGCAGCCGCCGAAAACGTCGCGCGGTCGGTGATGAGCGAACGCGTCAAGCGGCTCGAGGCGGCGGGACTGGTCGCACGTGATGCACGGATCTTCAAGGACCGCCGGCGCGTTGGCCTGATGATCACGGACGCGGGCCACCGGCTCCTGAACCTCATCACGGAGCGGCGGCGGGCCTGGATGGCGGACCGTCTGCTTGCGCTCCCCGCGAAAGAACGCAAAGCGGTCAGAATTGCGGTGGAATCACTGGAGCGAATAGCCGGCTCGGGCAACTCGTGCGCGACACCGGCAGGGCGCGGGACGCGCAGCGACCCGGAAGAGTGAAACAGCTGCAAACTGGCCGCGCGAGATAGAGAGACAAGCATGCGTGGAACCCCCCCCCCGCGACGGGCTTGCGTGATTCCGGTTCTAGTGCTCGCGGCGGCCGCGGTCGTAACCACGATGGTTCTGCGCACCGGCGTGGGTGAGGTCGTTTTCGCCGCAGACACCGGCATCGCCGCGAAGCGGCCGGTTTTCGGCGGCGCCTGCAAGGTTTGTCCGTGGGGTGCGATCGCGGAAATTGTCCGCGCCGCCATGCGGCCCTACGGATACGATGTGCTGATCTGCTATCACTGCTTCCGCTCAGACGCGCCGCGGATCGTTGCGGGAGCGAAACTGCCGCCGCCTTGGAAGATCGGGATGGCGCCCGGCATCATTGTCGACAGCGACATCCCGCCGCCGCCGAACGGACCAGTGGATTTTGGCGCTACCGGCCTGCAGAATCTGCTGGTGGGCTTACCAGGGGACGCATCAGTACGCCAGCGAGGGCCCGCGACGGAACCTCCGGCTGATCGCCACCATCCAGTCACCAAACTACTTGATCGTCGCGGTGAAGGCGGACCTCGGGATCACCGACCTTGGCCAGATCCGGAGCAGGCGTTGGCCCGTCCGCATCCTGATCGATAGCAACGACGTGGCATCTGCGGTGCTTGCCAACTACGGTCTCAGCAAGCAAACGATCGAGGCGGCCGGCGGACACTTAGGCAACGGTATCGATCCCGCCGAGCGTAAGAACTTTGATGTCATCATCTACAGCGGAACCTTGGCCAACGCACCCGAATTCAACGTTTGGTACGAAGTGAGCCAGAAGTATGACCTCACTTACCTGCAGCTCCCGGATGCGCTCCTCGACAAGCTGACCAAGGACTATGACATGCAGCGGCATGATATCCCCAACGGCCTGCTCCGCGGTATCCACCGTCCGATTCCGACTGTCACTCGCTTAGGTCACGCTGTTTACGGCCGCGACGACATGCCGGACGCCTTTGCCTATACGGTCGCCAAGGCGCTCGATGAGCACCAGGACATGCTGGAATGGAGCCATCTCAACCTCTCTTACAACCCGAAGACCGTGTGGAAGGCGTTCGGCGTGCCTCTGCATCCGGGCGCCGCGCGATATTATCGGGAGCGGGGCTATCTCCATTAGCGACGTTCTCAACCGGCGCGCGGGGGACGGGAGGGACTCCGCATGAGCACCGATCAACCATCGGATCGAAAGCCGCCAGACACTCAACTGTCGCGCCGCGCATTCCTGGTGGGCGGCGTCACGGCCGGGTTCGCCCTCGCCGTGCTACCCGTTTCGGCCGAGACGATTACGACCGACAGCAACGGCCTCACCGTGGGCGAAGTAAAGATCCCGGTCACCGACGGCACCATTCCCGGTTACAGAGCGATGCCCTCAAGCAGTTCGCCATTTGCCACGGTGCTGGTCGTTCATGAAATTTTCGGTGTTCACGAACACATCAAGGACATCTGCCGGCGCCTGGCGAAACTTGGCTACCTCGCGGTTGCGCCCGCACTCTACGCGCGCGAAGGCAACGTCGGCCGCATGAGCGACATGCAGGAAATCATGAAGGTCGTTGCGAAGGTGCCCGATCGTCAAGTAGCCTCGGACCTTGATTCAACCGTCGCCTGGGCCAAGAGCACCGGCGAGGCAGACACCGGCAAGCTCGGCATTACAGGCTTCTGCTGGGGCGGCCGACAGGTGTGGTTGTATGCGGCGCACAACCCCGCGCTCAGGGTTGGCGTCGCCTGGTATGGTCCGCTCGAACGTCCGAAGACCGCGATGAGCCCGGACAATCCGATTGACCTGGTGCAGCAGATCAATGCGCCGATTCTTGGTCTCTATGGCGGCGCGGACGTAGGCATACCGGTAGCGCAAGTCGACGCGATGCGCGCGGCACTGAAGGCTGCGGGCAAACCCTCCGAGATCGTCGTCTATCCGGATGCCCCGCACGGTTTCAACGCCGACTATCGACCGAGCTACCGGCCCGCTGCGGCTCGTAACGGCTGGAAGCGTATGACGGTGTGGTTCAAGGGTCACGGAGTTATCTGAGGGTTTCGAGCGCCATGCGCGTGAGATACATCGCGACATGGGCATTTCCGGCGACGATCTGAAGATGCTCAGTTCGCCATTCCCGACGCATCAAGTGACACCGGACATTTTGCCGGGGGCCGTCCGAAGAAGGCAAGCAATAGGCGCGAATGGCGGGGTTTGCGAGCGCAAGTGTCGCGTTCGCGCTCCCCGGCAACCTCGCCCCGCCAGGATCGTCCGCTGGGGAGTAGGGTCGCGGGTGCCGAGGAAGCCGAAGTTGCAGGACTCGATCAGGAGCCGGGCACCGGGAGCGCGCTTACGTTTTCGAAGGATAAAGCCTCGCCCCGGATGTAGCCGTAAACGAAAAAGGGACCGAGCCCTTTCGGGCCCGGCCCTCATCCCACGCCGTGGCCGAACTTATTTCTTGACCTTCGCCTTCCTCGCCCTTGCCGCCGACCCATAGCGTTTACTAAAACACTTGCGGCATCGACGATCTCGCCGCTTGACAAAACTCGGAGCCAGGTCATCGCTCCCGCAATAACGACAAACCAGTTTGCCTGATTTCGACTTACTGCCCGTGTCCTTCGAGAGCGGCCGTTTAGGTTTGGCCTTTGTCGGGGCAGCTTTCTTCCGAGTCGCCTTCTCACCGGCCGGTCGCGCCGCGTCCATCTGATCCCGCAGCGCCGGCGAAGAGGAGTGTCCGATCGGTAGTTTATGCCCGCTTCCGTTAGCCAAATTCGCGTGTTCCATTCGCTCTAAGTCTCCTTAAGCCGTAAGGGCTCGCTGGGATGTTTGCTTTGTTCCGGGCGTGAAGCGAGTGATTAGCCCCCATTTCCAGCGTCATTCGCGCGGAAAGGGAGGAGGGGCTGGCTATTGGCGCGGCGCGCATCGTCCCCGACGCTCGATTCCAGTCGACAGTCAAGCGGATCCGGGGAGTTCGTGACTCGACTGAGCGCGGGCACAGAGCAATGTGTGTGACTGCCCGTGGCGGAGGCGGGCAGGCCATGACCCGAAACGTCTCAGAGAAGGAACGCCAGAAGCTCTCCGCTGAGATCGCGCTTCTCGAATCACTTAACGTCGGCCAGCTGAAAGCGCGCTGGAAGGTCCTCTACGAAACCGAGGCGCCCCGGCGCTTCAGCCGCGATCTGCTGATGCGCGCGGTGGCCTACCGGATGCAGGAGCGCGTGCTCGGCGGACTCAAGCCTGCCACGCGCCGGCTGTTCGAGCGCGTGGCTCAGGAGGCGCGCGCCCGGCGTCGAATAAGGGTCGCGCCCGTACGCCAGCTCGCGCCGGGCGCCCTTCTGATCCGCGAGTGGGGCGGGACCAAGCATCAGGTGACGGTGCTGGAGCGCGGCGCAATGTTTCGTGGCAAGCGGTATCGATCGCTGTCTGAAGTCGCGCGCGCGATCACCGGCAGCCGCTGGTCGGGGCCTTTGTTCTTCGGCTTGAAGGCCCGGCCCAGGGAGGTATCCGCCGATGGAGCGCGCTAAACATCCGATTCGCCGCTGCGCGATCTACACCCGCAAGTCCTCGGAGGAGGGACTCGAGCAGGACTTCAACTCGCTGCACGCCCAGCGCGAGGCCTGCGAGGCGTTCATCACCAGCCAGCAGGGAGAAGGCTGGAAGCTGATCAAGACCGCCTACGACGATGGCGGCGTTTCGGGCGGAACGATGGAACGTCCGGCCCTGCAACGGCTGCTCAATGACATCGGCCACGGACTGATCGACGTGGTGGTCGTCTACAAGGTCGATCGGCTGACCCGAGCGCTGAGCGATTTCGCGAAGATGGTCGAGATCTTCGACGGCCACGGGGTCTCGTTCGTGGCTGTGACGCAGCAGTTCAATACAACTTCGTCCATGGGGCGTTTGACGCTCAACGTCCTGTTGTCGTTCGCACAGTTCGAGCGCGAGGTTACCGGCGAGCGGATCCGGGACAAGATCGCGGCCTCCAAGCGCAAGGGGATGTGGATGGGCGGCGTGCCAGCTCTGGGTTACAACGTCCACGAACGCCGGCTGGTGGTGAACGAGGCCGAAGCGGCCACCGTGAAGCTGATCTATGCGCGTTATCTGGAACTGGGCTCCGTCCGGCTTCTGAAGAAGGATCTTGACCGGCGCGGGATCGTTTCGAAGGTTCGGGTGTCGCGGAAGGGGATCAAATCGGGCGGGCGGAGTTTTTCGCGGGGCGCGTTGTACGAGCTGCTGTCCAACCCGATTTACGTCGGCGACGTCCGCCACCGACAGGAACGTCATCCCGGGCAGCACGAGCCCATCCTGAAGCGCGACTTCTGGGAACAGGTCCAGGAGTGTTTGAGCGATCACGCCCGCCGAGACCGCGAGTCCGCGACCAAGGCTCCTCCGAGCCCGCTGGCCGGCAAACTGTTTGACGAGGACGGCGAACCTTTATACGCGCAGGGGGCGGCCAAAGCCGGTCGTCGATATCGCTACTACGTGTCGCGGGCTCTGGTTAGAGGTACGGCAAATGAGGGGCAACGCGGGTGGCGCGTACCCGCGCGGGAGCTTGAGCGCGCGGTGCTCGGCGCGGTTCAAAAGATTTTCGACGACCGGGCATCCATGATTGCCGCGCTGCAAGAGTCCGGAACTGAGCTCTCCAACGTCGATCAGGTTATTGCGATGGCTTCGGACTGGCGCCACCGACTGCTGTCCGAAACCGAAGCGCCAGCCGCCATCGGCGAATTGATCGCCAGCGTGCAACTCACCGACAAGGGCATTCGAATCGCGTTGAAGGTACCGATTCCGTCGAGCAGCGAAAAGCAGGCATCGACTCCGGTGCTTCACCTCTCTCATTTTGTGCCGATGAAGGTTAAACGCCGTGGCGTCGAGATGCGGATCATTATCGACGGGCAACCCCAGGCGCCGCAGCAGGTCGACCATGCGTTGCTGAAGGCAATCGCACGCGCGCGGTGCTGGTTCAAAGAGGTGGCCTCCGGCCGTACCCCATCCCTGCTCGAGATTGCGCGACGCGAAGGGCTCCCCAAGCGCTACGTCACGCGGCTCGCCAGACTGGCGTTTGTTTCGCCAACCGTCGCAGAGGCGGTCGCCGGGGGACGCGCACTGGCCGGGATTAACCTGCAAATGTTGAGAGATGGCCGCTTCACGCTACCGCTGGATTGGCAGGATCAGCAACAGATGCTTTAGCTGACCGTTCCCGAGGCGAAAGCACTGAGCAGGTGAACATTTTCCCGGCCGATCTGGAGGAATATCGACCCTGATGGATGGAGGAGGTCCTCGCCGACTGCAGTGTTGCCGCCGCTGGTCTTGGGTTCGTCCGGAAATCCGTCGTTTTTCGGACGCCAGCCGCGCGCGCGACTTGAACCGAGCCCCGGCCGAGTACAATACCAGCGTGAGGAACTCGATCATCGGCCGGAACGGTGCCCGATCATCTTCGGCGGGTCATACCGGATCGAGTTTTCGGTAGGGACAGCACTTGCGGCAAATCCTGAAATCGTGGATGGCCCACTACAACCGTGGTCGACCGCACTCCTCCTTGGGGCTAGGTATTCCCGAACCCTCGCCAGACCTGCCCGTCCGTATGCAACGCCATCGGCATCGATTCGACTGACCAACCTCGGCGGTCGCGCGGCTCGGTCTTGAGCGGACTTCACCATGAGTACCGTCCGATCGCGCGCGCTGCCTGAGCGTCCATTTTTTTTTGCGGAGCACAACCATACGGCGCGAATACCTCGATCAGACTCTGTTTGGAACCAAGGCGATCTTGAACGGAAGCTCGACAGCTACAAGGTTTACTACAACCGATATCGCTGCCACACTGGACTGGCGGGAATCACGCGGGCTCAGCGGAGTGGTGCACCTGCCCATCCAATTGCAAACCTTGACTCACACCGCCGGCGAAAACACTGCAACGGGCTCTTTCAGACCCCGGCGCCCGCTTGAGTTGCAATTCGACACACACAGGAGCACGATCCTGAAGGTGCCGGACAACAGAGTTTCGATTCTCGGCCGGGGCAGGGTAAGGGTGTATCTAACCGGTGGCTTTACCGCTGGAGAAGATCCCGACTTTGACGGTTCGAAGAATCTGTTGCGCAGCGTCTAGACCGATGAGGGAACCGAAAACACGTCGTTGCGCATTGCTGCTGCTTCCAATGTTTGCGCTCACCGGATGTATCTCCAAGGACGGGCAATATCTACGTGAGGGCAATCGTGATCTCCAAAACCACAACTATGGGTCTGCCAAGACTGAATATCAAAGGGCGATCCAAGACAACCCCAAACTGATTGACGCGCAAAGAGGGCTGGCCAACGTCGACGAGATCGATGATGATGTCTCCGGCGCGGCCAGGCAGTGGGCCATCGTCTCGCAACTGGATCGGAGCGATACCCGGGCGTTCGCGAAAGCTTGCTACTACAAGCATTTGCATGACCTCGTCTACGCTACCAACCGAGCAATCACAGAGATCAAGGCCGGACAGGTCGACGAAGGGGTCAACGCTCTCAGAGAACGTCCTGAGCGAAACTAGGCAGAAGGTTGTCTTTGGCAAAGCGATCGAGGCGGCCAGAGAGGCTGGCCCGATCATTTTCGGCGAGGCTGACGAGCTCGTGCGGCAAAGGAAGTACTTCGACGCTATCAGCGCATATGCGACAGGCCTTCGCGACTATGTGATGATCGCAGAGGCGAGTCATGCGCCGAAACTCGACCCGGCCGCAGACCAATTGATGAAGTCGCTCGGTGCGGCCGCCAAGGAAGGCAATACACCGAACAGTCCCTTGAGAATCCTTAACGAGATAATCGCGTACGATCCCGACGAGAACGTCGCAAAGGCTGGGCTAGCACGGATCTATCTCGCGCGAGATCCACCCAACTATTCAGCCGCAGCGAACCTGCTTGAGCAGGCAGGCGCCTCCGACGGTGAGGTCCGGGCACTTCGTGCCCGCGATAGGCATTGAAAAGGGCGGATGAGTGTCCAAGGATGTCCTGCCCCTGAACGACCGGCCTGCGCTAGCTATAAAGATAGCGATTCTACCTTCGGCCCACCCGAAGGTGAACGGATGGCACTACCCGGTTAGGCCAACAGCTGCATAGTGTTTTCAGTCCGGCCTCTCGAGAATGAATGCCCCCTCACGCACAAGTCGTTTCGCCAGCGTCAGCATCGCCTGGTCGGACAGGCCGCATCCAATTTCACGGACTCTGAGAGAATTTGCTTCTGACAATCGCCAGAACACTTCGGTCATGGGTAAAGGCGCCCAAAGACTTTTAGGCCCCCAGCGCAGACCGACACGGGATTCCTCCTCAATCACGCGAAATCGCAAGCCCGCGGCGCAGCGAACCACCGAATCGCAGGTTATCTCCGAGGTTTGAGACAGCGAGAGTTTCATTGAAGGAGTTGCGCGAGTCGCGGCGAACCGTTGTGCAATCTCGTCGATGGCTTTGGTCAGATCGATCTTTTGGGCAATCTCCGCGATCAACTCCTGCGCGGATTGCTGCTCCTCGGAGGAACGAGACTCGGTGAAAAACCCAACTGGGATTGCGCGACGAAGCCGCACATCAGTGTCGGCGAGTTGATTCAGTGCTACCGCGAGCGCGTCGCGCCAGGTCATAGGGTAAATTCCAACCGTGATATGTATCGACAAGGCTTCCTGCGTACTGGGCTCATGTATGTATCCGCGAGGCACATACAGGAGGTCGCCTTGTTCCAAGATATATTCCTGCTTCGGAGCGTTGACGGCGGCCGCCAACTTGCCATACTCGACATTGCGTGCACTGACGCGCTCGTCGGTCTGAGCTCGCGACTCGAATGGAAAAGCTGGCATGAACTCCAGCGGCAAGTCCCGGGTAGGTGGAACGACGTGCCAATATTTGCGCCCCGCGATTTGTAGGATCAGAGTGTCGTGGCAATCAAAATGCCGTCTCAAGCCATGCGCGTTGGGCGGGGTACAGTAGACATTCGCACCGACTTCGGCGTTGAACTGCCGCTCCAGCAGTTGGCAGAGCCTTCTGATTGGAGGATGAACCTCGTCTACGCCGTAGCATCGGATCGTCGCCCCAAGGCTGTATGCATTCGTGATGTGCTCAACGATTCCGGGCTTTCGTCGCGCCTTCGCCCCGGAATCGGATGAAATATCTCGATTGCGTCCGGCTTGGTCGCAAACCGATCCGCCAATAGCCGTTCCACGTCCCGCTCGCGCAGGATGTCGTCGTAGTATGACGGATCACCCCGGTTGATCAGTAGTGGGATCTGTTCCCAGATCTCGGAGAAGAACTCGGCGGTAGTGTGAGGGGCGAGGACGCGCTCAAGCGACAGCCCGACTGGCGGACCCACGCCCTCGTCTGAAAACCGGGGCACCGTACTCGATCCGAGCCCACTTCGGAATCCAACGGTATCCTTCGGGTCTTTAACCCCAATCGCGGCTATTCGAGATGTCGCTTGCTCTTTTCCGCGGCGTCGTCGAAGCTTTCGAACTCCTCAAGCGACTTCTGGAGCGCTGCCTCATCGGTCTCTGTAACCATCTCGTCGTCGCTGAGATCAAACTCCGGCCTGGACAGCACTGAAGCAGGTTTAGACATCTTCAAAATGCTCCTTTTGCGATGGTACAGCATCGGATTCGATGTTGCTTAGTCAAGTCGCGCGTACAGACAACGGAGAAGGCTTTCAAATTACCTGCGCTACAGGCTTCGCGACAATAAGATGGGGCTGAGCAATCGTGAGGTGGCGGCGAAGAAGGGCCTGTCGGAGCGAGCTGATCCCGCGCGCTCATTTTCTCAATCGCCGGTTCGGGTCTGGAGGGCGGACAAAATCACCGAACTGCCAGCCGGACATTTCGGCTGACCTTCAACGGCAGCGCAGACCGCCAGCTCCCGGTCTCGCATGAGCAAATCCCTTAAAGTGGGAAAGTTGGTTGCGATACCATTTGAGCGAGCCGCCAAGCGCGGCACAATGAAATTTCTCAATAGATGCTGACAATCCGAATTTTCGTGTCCTCGCCCGGCGACGTCGGCGAGGAACGTCTCACTACTGAGCGCACGATCGAGCGCCTACGCGGGGAGTTTGGGCGCTCGGTACAACTTGAAGCGATTCTATGGGAGCACGAACCACTGCGTGCGACCCAGCATTTTCAGGAACAGATAACTTCCCCCGAAAATTGCGACATCGTCATCTGTATCTTGTGGTCGCGCTTGGGTACGCGCTTGCCGCCCAATTTCAACCGCCCAGACGGAACTCCTTTCAGCTCGGGAACCGAATGGGAATTCGAGACCGCAGCGAAGCTCGTACCAGAAGAAGGGAATCCCCGATTTGCTTACATATCGCAAGACCAAGGAGCCGACGGCAACGATCGCCGACAAAGCCAGGCTTGCGGAACAACTCAAGCAGTTCGACGCGCTGCAGCAATTTTTCAATCGATGGTTCCAGCAGGACGGTGCGTTCAGGGCCGCATTCAAAACCTTCGAGACCACTGATGAGTTCGAGCGAATGCTCGAAGGCGATCTGCGCAAATTGATTCAGCGGCGACTGCGCGGTCCCGCGGGCGCCGCGGCCTTACTGCCCGAGATCAGCTGGCATCATGGGTCGCCATTTCGCGGACTGGAATCGTTTGATTACGAGCATCGCAGCGTCTTTTTCGGCCGCACCCGCGCGATCGGCGCGATCAAGGAAGCGCTGGTGAGTCAAGCCGCGCGCGGCACCGCGTTTGTTCTCGTCTTCGGCGGCAGCGGCGTGGGCAAGTCGTCGCTGGTGCGTGCTGGGGTAATTCCGACGATCACCCAGCCGGGAAGTGCTCGAGGGAATCGGGATGTGGCGATGGTGTGTGTTTCGCGCCAGCGACGCAGCAGCAGACATCTTCGACGGCTTGGCGTCAGCGCTGCTCGGCCCCACCGCTTGCCCCGAACTGCAATCGACCGCTTTCGATGCTCGCGAACTGGGCGCACTGTTCCGCGACGCTCCGCAGCGCGCCGCGGCGCCGCTCAAGATGGCGCTGGCGCAGGCGGCTGCGGCGGTTGCGCAGCACGAACGTCTGAGCCACCCGCCCGAGTCGCGCCTCGCGATCGTTATCGATCAGATGGAGGAAATCTTCACTCTGGAGCGGGTCGATCCGCCCGCACGCGAACGCTTCGTCGCCCTGCTCGCGACCCTAGCAAAGAGCGGCGTTGTGTTGGTGCTTGGCACGATGCGCAGCGACTTTTACGCCCGGTGTGCGGAGCTGCCCGATCTGGTCGCTCTGAAGGCCGGGGTTGGCCAATACGATCTACAGCCGCCGAACTTCGACGAGATCGGCCAGATGATCAACTGGCCGGCGCACGCCGCGGGCCTGCAATTCGAGCACAATCCGAGCAGCGACGAACGCCTCGACGCGGTAATCCACGAGGCGTCGAGCCAGGCCCCCGAGGCGTTGCCGTTGCTCGAGTTCCTGCTCGACGAGCTATACCAGCGGCGCAGCGAATCGGGCGTCTTGACCTTCGCGGCCTATCAGGAGCTGGGCGGGCTCGAAGGCGCGCTGGCGCGGCGCGCGGAAGAAGTTTTCTCGAAGCTCGCACCAGAGGTCCAGGAGGTGGTGCCAGCGATCTTCCACACGCTGGTCACAATTCAGCGAGGCGCGAGTCGGCCCGCCGCGCGCCGCTCATGGAAAATGATACGTTTCTGCGCTTCGCCGGAAGCCTCATCCCGAAAACCGTACATACCCTCAAGTTGACCGGCGGCGTGCAAGGGGTCGCGTTTTCTCCCGATGGAAAGATATTCGCGATCGGAAGCTTCGACCACACCGCCAGGGTATTCTCGACCGCGACGGGAATCGAACTGTTGCGTTTTACGGAACAGGGCCGGGTGGGGAGCGTGGCGTTCAGCCCGGATGGGCGCCTTCTCGCGACCGCGAGCGATGACAGGACAGCGCGCGTGTTCGATCTCGCAACCGGAAAGGAGGTTTCGCGGCTGATCCACAATAACGTAGTGCGGGTCGTGAGCTTCAGTCCCGAAGGGCTGCGGGTTGCTACCGCCAGCTACGACAATACGGCTCGCGTGTTCGACGCGATGACGGGTAAGGAACTTTCTCGCGTCACGCACGGTAACCGCGTGCGCGACGCAGCCTTCAGCCCCGATGGACGCTGCGTCGCGACAGGCAGCAGCGACGGCACCGCGCGGGTGTTCGAGGCCTCAAGCGGGCGCGAGATGTGGCGCGTGGCGCTCGGTTTCGCGGTTAATACGGTAGGGTTCAGCCCCGACGGACGCTTCGTGGCGATCGGTAGTTACGACAATACGGCGCGGGTCTTCGAAGTGGCCAGCGGTAAGCAGATCTCGCGGCTTCCGACGAGTGGCGCGGTGTGGAAAGTGGCCTTTAGTCTGGACAGTAGTATGCTGGCCGTGGCCAGCTACGACAACAGCGCACGGGTGTTCGAGGTGGCGACCGGCAGGGAGGTTTCGCGCCTCGCGCACACCGGACCAGTGGAGGCGGTGGCGTTCAGCCCCGACGGACGCTACGTTGCAACTGGGAGCGATGACAATACCGCCCGCGTTTTTGAGGCGGCGACGGGCAAGGAAGTCTCGCGCCTCATCCACGCCGGCGAAGTCAGCGTAGTGGCATTCAGTCCGGACGGACGCTACGTCCTCACCGGAAGCCGCGACAACACCGCGCGCATGTTCGAGACCGCACCCGCCGCGACCCAGGTGATATTGCCTATGCAGCACCGGCGTGCTGTTGCGATCGTCTTCAGTGCGGACGCGCGCTACGCCGCCACTATCACGCGGAGCGACGGAGTTCGGGTATTCGACGCACATTCGGGAAAACAGGTGTTCGAACTGGTACCGGACCAAGCTCGAGCGATAGCTCTCGGCACGCGCGGACGCTATCTCGCGGTGGCCGACGAGAGCAAGACGGTGCGGATTTTCGAGGTGGCGAGTGGAAAGGAAATGTCGCGCCTGAGCGATGACGCAAAGGTGAACTCGATCGCATTCAGCGCCGACGAAGACCGCATGGCCACCGGCGGTGACGACGGGCAAGCTCGAGTGTTCGAGACTGCCACTGGGCGCCAGCTATCGCACCTCAACCATGACGACGCCGTGAGTGAGGTGGCATTCAGCCCGGATGGGCGCTACGTCGCCACGGCCAGCTTCGACATGACGGCGCGGGTGTTTGACGCGGCGAGTGGGGAGCAAGTTTCCTGGCTGGTGCATGATAACGCGGTCAATTCGATCGCGTTCAGTGCCAACGGACGCTACGTCGCCACCGCGAGCGACGACCACACAGCGCGTATATTCGCGGCTGGCAGCGGAGAGGAACTCGCGCGGTTGCGGCACGGCGACGTAGTGCAGGACGTGACGTACGGCTCCGACGGAACACAGATCGCAACCATTGAAGGGATCTCGTGGGACCGCTATCCGCCGGTAGGCGAGGGAAGTCTTGAGAAGACCGTCCGGGCATTTGATTTGAATACTGGGAGAGAAGTCACCCGACTGACTCAGCTCGGCGATCTGCTCAGCGTGCGCTATAGTGTAGACGGTGACTATTTACTGACTGCGTCCGCGAGTTCGGACAACTCACAGGTAGTGATCTCGACCTATCCGGCGCGGCTCAAAAATCTGATCGACGAAGCTTGCCGCCGCCTATCGCGAAATCTAACCGCGCAGGAATGGGAACAGTACCTGCCGGATCAGCCGTATCGCGAGAGCTGCCCCAAGTAGCAAGTTGTCGCCGCTCCTGATGCCGTGAGCCGTGCAAACGTTGTAGTTCTCTCACTTGTCGCCTTACCTTAGCGGCTCATCCGCGGTGGCCTGGCTTGCGAGCGTTGTCGTTACCGAAAATTGGGATCCGATGAAAATGCCCACAAAAGGCGCGAATCCCACGAGCGTAACGGCGAGGGTTCTCAACGTCAGACTATCCGACCACCCGCATAGCAACGATCAGCCTGCAGTCTCGCGCCGCAGGGAGTACATTCGCATCGCGCCGTAGTGTTTCGCTGCCGCTATCTTTCCGACGTATTCGCAAGTGAATCCGCTGCTGCGATTGGTCGCGAGCACCGTGGCAAATGCTTCGGTCACGTAGACCTCGCCTTCCGGCGTGACCGGTTCGATCCGCGCCGCGCGGCTGACGTGCGCGCCGATATAGTTCGGACGGCCCAGCACCGGGTCGTTGATTCTGAAAACGGGACCCAGATGCGAGCCCAGCCGCAAGCCCATCGATTGCGGCAACCCGTGCGCGACGGGATTGAGCGAGACGATCTCCTCCTGAAGGTCGGCCGCGCAATTCGCCGCGGTTTCGACGTTGCCAGTAACCACGTACAACCCGTCGCCCCAGGTATTGCGAAACAGAATTTTGTCCTCGTGCCTGCGGAGCACTTTGGCGAAGCGGCCGAGGACTTCGCTGACGAACACTGGCATCTGCGCTTCCCTGAGTTTGCTGAAGCCCTTCGCGTCGGCAAACAGCATCGCGCGGATCGCGCGCCCATGGTGCGCAGCAGCGGAGGTGGCCGGCTGCGACTGCGTTGCGGTCGCCGTCACCGTCGGATGGCTCGCGGCGCTCCCCTCAGTTCCGTCGGGTTTGATTATTTCCCGCGGCAGCCCCTGCTTGTCCCAGAACGCCGTGTCGACCGCGGTTCCCGCGCTGTGCCCATCGCCGGCCGCGGGTCGTCCGTCCCAAACCGCGATCTGACAAACCTCCGAATCCAGGAACTGCGCGCGGAGAATCGCAAGCCCCATCGCGATTTTGCCGGCGTATCCGAAGAGACTGTTGTCACCGAGATATTCGTCGGTAGTAGCGAAGGTGACGGTCGCGGCCCTCGCGTAGCATCGATCGAAGCGCTCGATCCAGTCACCGCCGGCGTCTGCCACCGAAATTCGTTTGAACTCATCCACTTCGAAAGGCATCGCTAGATTGATTTCCGCTCCCCGAGCCAGAAGCTCCTCGGCAAACACGATATCTGCGCCGGACGCGAGCGAACCGTAGCCAAACCCCACATTCAACTTTGCCAGGACATCTCTCACCTGCTCGCGAAGTCTCCCCATCTCCGATTGCGGCAGCCGCGGACCGATCCGATGGCCCGTGTAGTGAATCACTGCCGGGAGATCGAATCGGGTCGAGAACGTCCAACGGTATGTCGCGCGCTTTGCAGACCAGCCTGAGCTGGCGCCGCGTGGTCGCAAGCGCCGAAAGATTGCCAGCGTGATTCAACGCCGCGTGGGCAAGGCACGCCCGGGCAGTTGCCACGTCCTTCAGTATCAGCGCAGCTTCGGCTTGGGTCGCGTCGACGTAATAGCGATCGGCAGGCGACGAAACGGTCTGGAACTGCAGACTCTCAGCACCTCTCGTGCCAGTGCTTCGGCGCCCAACGTGTCGCCACCGAGAAGTAGGAGCGCGGTCGCGTTAATTCCAGGGTAGTAATCGCCGGTCTCCCGGAAGATAGCCCTATAGCGGTCCGCCGCCTTAGCGAGCAGAGCGTCTCGCGTGGCGCCGGGCGCGGCAAAAGCCTCGTCCTTTGCGATTCGTGCGTCGAGCGCGACGAGATCAACCTGCAACTGGGGACTATCAGGCGCGACGATCTTTCCGAGCTTGTATTCGGCGTACTCGGCGCGCGCCCGTCTGGTTGCTCCCGCACGCGCAAGAACCAGTACCGAAATGAAACGTAACCACGGATCTTCGGGGAACTGTTCGAGTGCACGAACGGCCAGATCATACGCTTGGAGCAGATCCCCCCGGGCGATCGTGTCTTCGATCTTTTCGCGCCAAGGCCCGAGCTTGTCAGCAGTGTCCATTGGTGAATAGAGGCGCCGGGTAACCCCCCCGGCTTTCAAAACGACACGCTGACAGTTTCGCCCAAGTGCGGCCCGACTACAACGCCTTGCCGGGGGCGTGCCGCACAACCAAAATGAGCTGCGGCGATTGCGTCGCGATGCTATAGCTGCTGGTGCAGAATGCGTTCCAGAGTCGGCCGCCGAAATTGGCGGCTGGCCCGGTGGCCAGCATCGGTGATAGCCGCAATCATATCCCGATCGAGTCGGGGAATATTGCCGCTGCCCGCGGCTGATGGGAGGCGGTTGTAAGATCGAGCACGTGCTTCCATCTCGCGCCCTCGATTTGCGTGGACGTTCGCGCTCGGCGCGCTCCTGCTGTAGCTTCCACCTGCGCGTTTCCTCTTCCCGGCGTTGGCGCTCCAGGCCCTTGACCGGGGCCGCTCTCGAATCATCGCGGTGCCGCTCCTCGGAGGACTGCAGCATCAATACGTTAGTACCTTCGGATCTGCAAATCTTTCACCCGCCCTCGTTGGTGTCGGCTACATTGTCGGCCCGCGGATCGGGAGCCTGGTCTTCTGGGCGGCGCTTGCGCGTGGCTCATAGCGATTCCAATCGTGAGCGTGTATCACCTCGAATTTCGGGCGGCGTCCGCCAGCGAAGCTGCGCGGCAGACCTGGAGCGGGCAAATCCGTTACCTGGGCGCGATGCTGGCCGGCGGACTCTTCACGCTGGCGCCTCCGTTCGGCGGTCGGCCAAGGACTCGCAGAAAGTCTCCGCATGCTGCGCCAGCATGGCGCCGTACACTTGCGCGAAGAGCACGACCTTTCCACCGCCGCCATCCTGAGCGCGGTTTTCCCCTGTGCATCTGTTTGGTCTCCACGCTGTGCTACCGGCTGAACGGCCGTCTCTGACTCAGCCGCGTGCTCGCTCTCGTACTCGGCGTGATCTAGCTGGCCGGAATAGTCTGGGCTTCAAACAACCTTGTCTTGGGGGATAACGATCATCGTCTTACTCTTCATCTGGATAGCTCTGATGTTTTTCGGCAGCAACGCCGCGCAGGGTCCGCGCTTGCCATCACGGCAGTCGCGGTCGTATACATGACCGCCGCGCTGACGAGCAATTCGTTGCATGACCTGGCGGTCGGCTTCATGTGAGATCGACACCGCGTGCACTTGAATAGGACAATTGTTCGGCGCCGCCGTGTCAGCATCGGCCATAGCCGTCTTGAACTTGCTGATGAACGGCGACCGGAATAGCCGATACCGCGACATGCAGGAATGCACACAGCTCGCCGCACCCCAGGCATTCGTGATAGCGAATGTAATGAGAGGAGTTTTCAAGAGTGGTCTTCCAATTCGGCACGATAGTGACGAGAGCAATCTTTGGTGCCGTAGTCGCTTTATTCGACCTATGGTTCGAGGGGCGCAGCTCAAAAGATGGCGCGCGTCCATCATGCCCGTAGCGATCGGCTTGTATCTGCCTTTCGGGCGCCGAGCGTCTGGATATCCGCCGGATCGCTTGTACGCATGATGGTTTTTCGCGGCACCGAGAACACAAAGGGTACCGGCCTGCATCTCGCCACCGGATCGGTCGGGGCGAGGCGCTGATGGGAGTGGCAACCGTAGCCGTGACGGCATTGGGCTGAAGTTGCCGAGGTGCTAGCCTAGGCCATGGCAGTGAGACTCCCGAGCTGCTCCGCACGAATGACTGATAGATGAAGAAGCCCCGAAGAAGTTGAGTCCGCGCAGGTGATTCGCGAATCCAGATACAATCGCGTAATCATTGGCCACGCCGGATCGGTGGTGAGATTTCGTCGCGTGGAAAATGGGGCGACCGTGTCGGCGATTGATCTCTCCAATCCGAGAAGACAGGTTTTCCCCTCCACGGCGACGCTGTTCGCAGCCGCATTGGTCAAGCTAGACCCCGGGGCAAACTTTTCAATATCGGGCTGGGCGCGGGCGCCTTCAGCCGGCTATTCCTGTCAGGGTTCGGAAGCGCGAAGCTGACCACGGTTGAAATCGACCCCATGATGGTGGAACTCGCACGCACTTATACTAAGTATCGTCCCGGTCCCCAGAACTGCGATCGTTGGCGACGGACGAACCCATCTCCGAAGTTTGAAACGGAAGTTTGATTGGATTGTACGCGACGCGGCCGTGCGCAACTCCGAGGTTCCGCTTCATCTCGCGACGGTTGAATTCTATCGGATGGTGGCAGCAAAGCTCAGCAATGACGGGGTATTCGTCGCGAACGTTGTATGTGACAAGGCGTTGTTCCTGAAACACGTGAAGACCCTGATTGTAATTTTTCCGCAAGTCGTGTTTTTCCCCGTCCCGGCGCCAGAGTCATCGCTGCCGTGGTCACATACAAAACACCAAATCTGCCGCGACAAATTGCCGGGTTTGACGTGCGCAAGCTGCCGAACCTCACGAAATGGGGAGTGGATTTTTCAGCGCTGAAAGCCGTGATGACGCCGGCGAGCGAATTCTCGGTTCCCGCCAACACCAAGGTTCTGTCCGATTGAATTTCCCGGATTTCGTGTTCGAGTCGGTGGGGTTGTGCTCCGGGCCTGGCTGAGCCGCGTGTCACCCAAGACCGTGATTTTCAGCGACGAGCCCGAGCCGATTTACTTTTTCACCGGAAGGCTGGCCGAGGCGCTCCCCATTACTACCGACCCGGTCACGAAGCTGCCGCTGCCAAGCTCCAAGTGGGATGTGGAAAGGATGCACGACCGGTTCGGTACTGGAACCGGGTTAATCGTTTACTTTTATGACGCCACCGGATGGCGAAAGGACAATATGCCCAAGTTGGAAGCGATGCCGGCGGCCTATCACTTGTCAATGTCGCCGGTCATGTCGAACAAAGACGGAATAATCTATGAGGTTCGGAACGCCGCCAGCTAGCCTGCCCCAAAACTCCAATCTGATCGTCGCTCCGCGCGATCCGACCAAACGTGCTCAGCTCTCGAGCCGCTCACGCGACCTGTGGCAATGCCAGCTTTGCTCGTCTGCGGCCTCACGCCTCGACGGTCGGCGATGGAATGGCGAAATGGGGTGCCCTTCCGGGCCCGCATCGGCGAAGGGGCCCGAGTCACCTCGCCGCGGAGAGGAATCGGCAGAATCGGCCCGAACGAGTCCGAATGGCGGCCTCTCCGGTGCCCTTACGACTGCGGGAACCCGCGCACACGCGCGAATTTCGCGAGCTTCTTCGGAGAAGCCGGAAGATCGGAGACTCGTTGGCGGAGAGGGGGGGATTTGAACCCCCGGGACCCTTACGAGCCCACACGCTCTCCAGGCGTGCGCCTTAAACCGGGCTCGGCCACCTCTCCGCGTTGGTCTGCGCCCACCGCCACGCCACACTGCGGGGCTAAGCCGTCCGGTCTCCGGGAGAGATCGGCGGCCTGCTCGCAGGTGGACCAGCCGCCAGTATGCCATCGCGACGTTCGCGGGTGCCACCGGATTGAAGCGGCGCGCGTGGTCCGAATTGGGCCGCGCCAAGTCGCTGCGATGCGCGCTCGATCATTTCGAACTTGACCAGCAAACCGCGGTTGCGCGCTTGCTCGAACAGGACCCGGAACCCGACCAGCGCCGCAACGAGATATGCGCCGTCCAGCGTGAGCGCTACGCCGAACCGATAACGCGAAAAGCCCCCACCGGACAGCGCCTGGCGCATCCCTTCGAAGGCGTAGGTGGTCGGCAGCGTCAGCGCGACTGGCCGGAGAAAGCGCGGCAACGCCGAGAGCGGGTACATCACGCATGAGACGGGCCCCAGCAGGCCGGCGAAGCTCCACGCCAGGGTCTGGAGGCGCGTCGAATAGCGGAAAATCAGTCCGGTGATCATGATCCCGAGTGCGAGCGCGAACAGCATCAGCACCGCCATATAGGGCAGGAACACCGGTAGAACGGCGCGAAATATCAAACGCATAGCAGGCCCACGCGAGCGTGGCCGCGCGCAGAATGCCGACGATCACTTTTAGCACGTTCACCGCGATGAGCCCGGTCATATATTCGGCACGGTAAGCGGGGTCGAGAACAGGTTGATCAGGTTGCGCGACCATAGCTCGTCGAGAAAGCCGACCGCCATGTCGCGCTGAAAGCCGAAGAAGATTCCCCACAGGATCGCCGCGCCGAGCAGAAAGCTGACACCATCCGGGCTGCAGCGAAGCCGGCCCAGGTAGATCGTGAAGAAGCCCCACAGGATGATGTCGAGGACCGGCCAGTAGACCATGTCCATGATGCGATCGACATTGCGCCGCGCCTCGTACGCATGGCGCATCATCACGCCTTTGACGCGATGAGATTCATTCGTCTTGCCTTTCGGCGACGTGCAGGAAAACCTCTTCGAGCGCGGGTTCGTCGCGCTCCTCCTTGAGGATCGGCTTGCGTAACTTCCATCGGGGTGCCGCTGGCGAGCATCGGCCGCGGCTCAGAAAGATGATCCGCTCACATGCTGCCTCGACCTCGGCCATGTTGTGCGAGGTGTAGAGGATCGTGGTTCCGGCCTCGCGCTGCATCCGCGAGCGCATCGCTTGACCAGCGCGGCGACCTGCGGATCGAGGTACACGGTCGGTTCGTCGAGCAGCAGCAGCCGCGGACGTTCATCAAGGCCTTGCAGAGTCCCACGCGCGTGGTTTCGCCCGAGGAGAGCTTCGCGATCGGCTTGTCCGCGCAGATGTTCGAGCTCGAACATCCGGAGCAGTTCATCGATGCGCGCGCGCGGATCGCGAATCTCATAGAGCGCCGCGAACACGCGCAGGTTTTCGCGCACCGTCAGCCGCCAGGGGTAGGCCACGTACGGCGCGGTGAAGTTCATCTGCGCCAGCACACTCTCCCGCGCCGCGGCCAGGCTTTTGCCGAACACGCGGACCTCGCCGGCGCTCGGCGTGATCAAGCCGAGCAGCATGTGGAGTCGTGGTGGTTTTGCCGGCGCCGTTGGGACCGAGCATCCCGACGATCTCGCCTGCGTCAATTCCAAATGAGATGTCGTTCACGGCGACAAAATCGCCAAATTGTTTTGTAAGACCGGTAACTTCGAGCACCATAGGTTGCACCGCCTCTCGATCGGATTTGTCCGTACGCTGAAAGTCGGGGTCGGAGTGGGCGGCGCGCGCGGGGCGCCGGACCGGTCGTCGCGTGACGAGGTCGCGAAATCAGAACAGACGGCTAGCGAGAAACGACAAGCTTCGGTCCTGACGCACGCACGACCGGACGGAACGAACTCCTGACCGCTATCGAGCCTGAGCCCGCGGCTTATGCGCCGCGGCGGCTCCGCTCGATACTGGGCGCGATCAGCGAGTGGTCAATGGTGCTGCACATCGGAACCCATCGGGAGCTACTTCTGAGGATAGGTATCAAATAGCGCGGGCGTATGAGCTTGTCAATCGCGCGCGCGACCGAGTCTCGAAGACCACCCCCGCGGTTTCCCGGGCGCGGCGAGAGTTACCTAACGCTTGCGCGAGGCCGCCTTGCTTCAAGCGAAGCGAGCAAAGTATACGGAGCGCAGGGGAGCCAGCCTGTGAGCGCGGCTCATCCGTGGAGAAAGCGATGCTTTACACTCCGATTTGCGATTACTTCGGGATCAAATATCCGATCGTGCTGGCCGGAATGGGCGGCGTATCGATGCACAAGCTGGTCGCGGCGGTCTCGAACGCGGGCGGCCTGGGTGTGATCGGTGCGGCCTCGCTCGGACCGGAACAATTGCGCGCGGAAATCCGCAAGACGCGCGAGCTTACCGACCAGCCGTTCGCGGTGGACTTGCTCGCCCCGATCCCGGACATGATGCGTCCGCACATGCCGGTCTTGCTCGAGGAAAAGGTCCGCATCTTTGTGGCCGGGCTCGCGGTGCCGTCCGAATTCATCACCACGATGCACGAGCATGGGATGAAGGTGATCGTGATGTGCGGCAAGGTCCATCACGCGCTTAAGGCCCAAGAGGCGGGCGCCGACGTGGTGGTGGCGCAGGGCACCGAAGCCGGCGGCCATACCGGCGAGATCGGCGGGATGTCGCTCGTGCCGCAGGTGATCGACGCGGTGAAACTGCCGGTGCTGGCGGCGGGCGGGATCGCCGACGGACGCGGCGTGGCCGCAGCGCTCGCGCTCGGCGCGCTGGGCGTGATCGTCGGGACGCGCTTTATCGCGACACCCGAGGCCGCGGCCGCGATCGAATATAAGAATGCGATCGTGAAAGGGCAGGACGACAGCACGCTGCGTACGCGCTGCTACACCGGCAAGCCCTGCCGCGTTATCCGCAATCCTTACGCGTCCGAATGGGAAAAAGACGCGTCGAAGATCAAGCCGTTCCCGCAGCAGATAATGGTCTCGCAGCAAAATCACGTGATGAACTATTCGGCCGAGCACGCCGATCCGGAACGCGTGTTCATGCCGGCCGGTCAGGGCTCGGGAATTATCAAGGAGATCAAGCCCGCGGCCGAGGTGTTCGCTGATCTGGTCCGCGAGACCGAGGAGAACATCGCGCGGATGAACTCGCTGCTGAGCCGGCCGACCGGCGCCGCGCATGCGGCGAATCTGCGCTGATGGCACACGCGCCGATCAGCAGTGGAAAGTGAACCAGGAGCCGAAGACCGGCCGAATCTCGACCGCGAAGGCTTCGTGGACAGCGAGCCGCTGCGCGTACGCGATCGCGTCGTTCTTCGCCGCGCAATCCAGTTCCAGAAAACCGAAGAGCGTCTCTTTGGTCGCAGTGAACGGGCCGCTGGACGCAACGATCTTGCCGCCGATTTTTCTAAGCGTGGTCGCTTCGCCACCCGGCCGCATCCGCACGTAGGAAAGGGCGATCGGCGCCTGGGTCACCATCGCTTCCTGCGTGTACTGACTCCCGACCTGACCCTGTTCGGCGAGCAGCCGGATGCGCTCGCTCTCCGGGACTCGCGCCCATGCCGCTTCGTCAAGGTTCAGCGTCAGCATGAAGCGGTTAGCGCTGGCTTTGTTCGCGGCCTGCGCGATGTACCACATCTCGTCGACCGGCCGGAATCTCGCCGACGTGAGTATCGTGGGTGAAGTATCGCTTCGACCATTCGACGGCGGCCTGAATCGAGTCGAACTCGATGATGTCGAAGCCGGCGAGCACTTCCTTGGTCTCGGCAAAGGGTCCGTCGACCGTCAGACGCTTGCCGCCCCGGATTCGCACCGTGGTCGCTTCTTTGGCCGGACCGTGCAGGCCGGTGCTGGTCAGCACGAACGTTTTGCGCTCGACCATCCCCCTCTGTACGGTCACTTCGCTGAGCGCGCCCTGATGGTTGTGCACGCGGCGGTCTCGTTCGGCCTGCGGAAGCCGGTCCCACTCGCCTTCGACTTCGTATCCCAAAAGCGCGAATTTCATATACGTCCCTCGCCGTTCAGTTCGGACTTTAAGCCCTTCTCATCCGAACGACGAACCACGGCCCGCGGAATCGACAATTCGGGAACCGGCTCAAAGGTCGCTTTACCTATGGTCGAAGGCATTCTCGCAATTGTCGCCGAAGGTGAGCGAATAGAGCGAAAACGGCGCCGCGGCAGCGGTGAGCTTCAGCGTATGCTCCGCGGAGTCGGGATTTCTTATCAGGTAGTACATCCGCTTGCCCGATAACGTGACCATCGTCCGGCCTTGTGCGTCGACCTTCACCTCCACGCCGCGGGCGTCCTGCGCCACCGGTTTGCCGTCCTGCGATACGTAAAGCGGGCCGGGGAACATCCCGTCCGCGCCGGCGACCAGGTACACGGACTTGGCTTGATAGTGCAGTGTCAGCGCGTCACCCGACCCGCCGCCACGATGTGCGACGGCCTCCGGCGTCGCGAGCCATCGTCCGCCGAGCGCGTAACCGTCGACCGGAATCGATTCCGGCGCGTTGTAGGCCGCGTCTTTATTCGCCTGGTAGCCGCCGCTATTCGCGAGCCGTTCGCCGCGCGCGAAACCGAGATAGGTTTCGGGCGTCGTCGCGCCGCATGAGGCCGGCGGCATCGCGTTGTCCGCCAGCGGCGTGAACTTTGGATCGGTAAACTTGAGCTGCGGATTCGCCTCCGCCAGCAGCGCCTGGATATGCCGCTCGAACTCCGCGTAATCGCCCTCGCCCAGATGGACGAACGCGACGTTGCCGTCCTTGTCGATCAGATATTTCGCCGGCCACGCCTCGTTATGAAACGCATCCCAGATTTCGTAGTCGCTGTCGATCGCGATCGGAAACGTCAGGCGGAAGCGCTTCGCCGCCTCTTCAACCCGCCCGTGATCCTTGGCGAACGCGAACTCCGGAGTATGCACGCCGATCACCACCAGCCCGAGCGGACCGTAGAGCGAGTTCCATCGGCGCAGGTACGGGAAGGTGCGTATACAATTGATGCAGGTATATTCCCAGAAATCGACCAGCACGACCTTGCCGCGCAGATCGGACAAGCGCAGCGGCTTCGAGTTGAGCCACGCCTCGCCACTGAAGTCGGGCGCGGGCGCCCGCGACGGCTCGGCCGCAAGCGCCGCCGAAGTCAGCGCGATCGCGATCGTGATCGCCGCGAGAATTGGAGCCTTCAGCGCGGTTCGGAATTTCATTTGTTCAGTCCTTTCAAGCGGTTACGCGGCCGGTGCGGACCAGGCGGCTTGACTACGCCGACCGGCGTACCTATTTTCGATCCGAGACGAGCCGGCGAGGAGAATAATTCCAATGGCCAGCGCTAACATCGTAAACGTAACCGACGCCAACTTCGAGCAGGAAGTGCTCAAGTCTGCGCAGCCGGTCTTGATCGATTTCTGGGCTCCTTGGTGCGGTCCCTGCAAGGCGATCGCTCCGATAATTGATGATCTCGCCGGCGAGTACGCGGGCCGGCTCAAGGTCGTCAAGATTAATGTTGACGACAATCCCGAAGTTCCCGCCCGCTACGGCGTGCGCGGCATCCCCAACCTGCTCATTATCAAGGGCGGCGAGGTCAAGGAGCAGATCGTTGGCGCCGTGCCGAAGGGCCATCTGGTGCGCGCGGTCGATAGCGCGCTCACGGCTTGATCGAGCGGGATTCCGCACGTCAGCTATTTGGTCGCCATCCCGGATGACGGCGCCGGCGCCGGCGCGAGCCCGGGCACGATCGAGTGCTCGGTCCAGTAGTGGACCAGCGCGTCGCGCCGCACCTGATAGGCGTCGCGAACTTCGGCTGGCACGTAGCTGAGCAGCACCTGATTGTAGGCGAGTACCTGCGGCGTCAACTGCGAGTCGCGGAGCAGCACTGTGTCCGGCGGCAGCATCGCGGTCATCAGCAAGACGCCGAAGCCCGCGAACAGGCACGCGACCACTCCGCCCACCACGCCGCCTCCGAGCCGGTCCGCCCAACTCAGGTGGACGATATGCATAAGACGGATCAGGATGCTCCCCGCGGTCTCAACGCCCGCGAAGACGATCACGAACACAGCGACATATCCCAGTACCGCGATCGCCGTCGAGCCCACCGAGTTTCCCAAGGCCCGTTCGGCCATCGCGCCGCCCTGCGAATGGTACGCCATCGCGAAGTAGACCCCGGCCGCCAGCGAGGCCGCCGAGGTCGCCATCCTGAGCACGCCGCGCGAGACGCCGTAGATCGAGCCGAAGATCGCCGCCCCCACGATCGCGTAATCCAGTGTGTTCATCCGCCACCCGCGCGCCACCTCGCGCACCGTCCTCCGCCGCCCGCGCGCAAAGCGCGCTGTTCCGTATCGAAATTTTACCTCATCTGCGCCGGCCGCGACACGTATGCCGGCGCGATAGGCGCCAGATTTCGGCGACGAGATAGTGGAGAAGGTGTAAGCGTCTGAGGGCTCGGTAAGAAAACGCGCCAGTTTCGGCCGTTTTCAGGCCCACGAAGCAGAACGTTGCGCCGGTAGAAAGCCCTTGCACTGAAAACCGGGCTCCAGTTTGCAGCCGCCTCGCGTCGGTGCAAATCTACATCAGGATTCAAAATGGAAATTCCGAACAAGCGAAGGCATCGGACAGGTAGAAAACATGTACGAACTCGCTGAAATCCAGAACGTACATTTGGAAACGACCACGCGATGCAACGCGGCGTGCCCAATGTGTCCGAGAAACCTGTCGGGCGGCAGAGAGAACCCGAACCTACCGGATGCCGAGCTGTCACTCGAGGACGTGAAGCAAATCTTTCCTCAGGAATTTTTGAAGCAACTCTGGCACATATATCTGTGCGGCGTTTATGGCGACGCGATGGTCGCCCGCGACACGCTGGAAGTTTTTGATTATTTTCGACGCACGAATCCCAAACTTCGCCTCGGGTTGTTTACCAATGGCAGTGGGCGCACTACGGAATGGTGGACGAAGTTGGCGTCGCTCGTGGATTACTGCCAGTTCGGAATCGACGGACTGGCCGATACCAACCACCTCTACCGGAGGCGGACCGACTGGCAGAGGATCATGAGTAGTGCGGAAGCCTTTATCGGCGCCGGCGGCAAGGCATATTGGGAATTCATTGTTTTTCGTCACAATGAACATCAGATCGAAGCTGCCCAGAGACTCAGTGAAGCGATGGGGTTTGAACGATTTTCAATCCGAAAAACCAGCCGCTTTCTGAATCGTGGGGTTTTTCTCACGCAGCGTCCGGTCATGAGCGCCAGTGGCGAGGCCGAATATTACCTGGAAATTCCGAGTCGCGAAGATCTGAGAAATTCCGGAGTATCGGAAGCGGCCGACATCGTTGCGCGTGGCACTACCTATTCAGAGTATCTGGACCTGACCGAAATCTCATGTGAGGCCGTCGCTGACAAGACGCTGTTCGTCAGCGCTGAAGGGCTGGTATTTCCCTGCTGCTACACCGCGAACATCTACCCGAACGCCGCTCCGCCTGAAGAGAACGAAATCTTTCGTCTGTTGCAGCGCTGCGGAGGCAAAGCCGCGATCGACGCGAAGCTCCGCCCGCTAGCCGAAATCGTCCGGGGCCCCTTCTTTCAGAAGGCGATTCCCGAGTCCTGGACGGCGAAGAGCGAGGCGGCCGGCAGACTCCGGGTCTGTTCCGCGACCTGCGGCAAGTGCGAACCGCTGAAGGCACAATACGGGCCCAACCTCCTCCAGCCTCAGCCTTCGCGAGCCGCTTTACCAAACCGCTGGACACGGCTGTATCGTCGCTTCACAACATCACAATCGTGATCTTCCGGAGCCGAACGATGAGCAGAGCCACTCCAAACTTCATGCTTGCGAGGCGCGTCGTCTTGGTGCGAGCCTGAATCGGAGCGTTAGAATAGAAATTCCGGCTGCGACCGCAGCGGGAGACGCATGCGTTGGCAAACCACGACCGGGGCAGGGGCGTTCCTTGGCCTGATCGTCGCGGCGGCAGTAGTGCTCACGGCGGCGCTTGCGGTTTCGACCGGGCGGCCGACCGCCGCGGCGACAGCGACCGCTCCGTGGCCGATGTTTCACCATGATCTCGGGCGCACCGGACTCAGCCCGGTGAACACCTCCTCTAACGCCGGCATGCAGAAGTGGAAGTTCGCCACGGGCGGCGGTGTGGATTTGTCGGCGGCAGTGGGGGCCGACGGCACCATCTACGTCGGCTCCGATGACCACAACGTGTACGCGCTCGATCCCGCCGGCAGCCTGAAGTGGAAGTTTGCCACGGCCGGCAGTGTGGAGTCGTCGCCGGCATTGGGTGCCGACGGCACCATCTACGTCGGCTCCGATGACGACAGCGTGTACGCGATCAACTCCGCCGGCAGCCTTATGTGGAAGTTCGTGACGGGCGACCGGGTGGCGCCGTCGCCGGCGCTGGGCGCCGACGGCGCCATCTACGTCGCCTCCTGTGACGGCGACGTCTACGTGCTCAATCCCGACGGCAGCATGAAGTGGGAGTTCACCACCGGCGGCGGTGTGTACTCGTCGCCGGCGATAGGGGCCGACGGCACCATCTACGTCGGCTCCGATGACCACAACGTGTACGCGCTCAATCCCGCCGGGAGCCTGAAGTGGAAGTTCGCCACGGAATTGTTTGTGGAGTCGTCGCCCGCGATAGGGGCCGACGGCGTCATCTACATCGGTTCCAATGACGGCAACCTCTACGCGCTCGATCCCGCCGGCAGCCTGAGGTGGAAGTTCGCCACGAAATTGGATGTGGCCTCGTCGCCGGCGGTGGGCGCCGACGGCACCATCTACGTCGGCTCGGATGACGGCAACCTGTACGCGATCAACCCCGCGGGCAGCCTGAAGTGGAAGTTCACCACGGGCGGCTATGTGTCCTCGTCGCCGGCGATAGGGGCCGACGGCGCCATCTACGTCGGCTCCAGTGACGACTACGTGTACGCCATCAATCCGTACGGCAGCCTGAAGTGGAAGTTCGCCACGGACGGCAGTGTGTACTCATCACCGGCGATAGGGGCCGACGGCACCATCTACGTCGGCTCCGATGACGACAACCTGTACGCGCTGGCTCGAACGCCGGTGCCGACTGCAACGCCCACCCGGACCAGGACCCCTACGCCTAGGCCCATCGCGACGCCCACGCGGACCAAAACCCCAACGCCAACACGCACCGCAACGGCCACGCCGACTGCGACCCCGCCGGTGACCCTAACCTGGTAGCTCCGGCTCCCCTTCTCGTCCCTTCGGCTTCGCTCAGGGCAAGCTTTAGGGAAGGGGCCGGGGGTTAGGTTCCTCATCCGACAAAGGCTTAAATAGTCGCATGAACCGCGTCTATATCGATCAACTCGCCGCCCATGCCGGCGAGGAGGTGACGCTGAGGGGATGGCTCTACAGCCGCCGCTCCAGCGGCAAAATCCATTTCCTGCTGATCCGCGACGGCACCGGAATCTGCCAGTGCGTCGCCTCGATGGCCGATATCGGCGCGGAGAGTTTCGCCGCCGCCGACCATCTCGGGCAGGAAACCTCGCTCGAGGTCAGCGGGTCGTGCGCGAGGATAAGCGCGCGCCCGGCGGCTTCGAATTACGCGCGCAGACCTTCGGATCTGCGCGCCCTCCAACGACTATCCGATCACGCCCAAGGAACACGGCGTCGCGTTTCTGCTCGACCAGCGCCATCTGTGGATGCGCTCCGCGCGCCAGCACGCGATTTTGCGGATTCGCAGCGAAATCGAGGCCGCGTGCCGCGATTTTTTCCACGAGCGCGGCTTCGTGCTGTTCGATTCGCCGATGCTCACGCCGACGTCGTGCGAAGGCACCACCAATCTTTTCGAGCTCGATTACTTCGGCGAGCGCAAAGCCTACCTGACGCAGAGCGGGCAGCTCTACGCGGAGGCCGGCGCGCTCGCCTTCGGCAAGGTCTACTGCTTCGGCCCGACCTTCCGCGCCGAGAAATCCAAGACCCGGCGCCATCTGACGGAGTTCTGGATGGTCGAGCCGGAGGTGGCCTTTTTCGACCTCGATGACGACATGCACCTCGCCGAGGATTTCGTCGCCTACATCGTGGCGCGCGTGCTCGAGCGCCGGCGCGAGGAGCTGAAGGCGCTCGAGCGCGACGTCGAGCAAGCTCGAAAAGGTGGTGCCAAACCGTTCCCGCGAATCACTTACGACGACGCGATCGCGCGGCTCAAGGCCAAGGGCTTGCCGTCAATTGGGGCGACGATCTCGGCGGCGACGAGGAGACCGCGGTGTCGGCAGAATTCGACCGGCCGGTGATGGTCCATCGCTATCCGTCGCAGTGCAAAGCTTTCTACATGAAGACGACCCGGCGCGGCCCGAAGTCGCGCTCTGCGTCGATATGCTCGCTCCCGAGGGCTACGGCGAGATTATCGGCGGCGGCCAGCGCGAAGACGACTACGAGACGCTGAAGCGCAAAATCCGCGAGCACAAACTGCCGCTCGAGCCGTTCAACTGGTACCTCGATCTGCGCCGCTACGGATCGGTGCCGCACGCCGGCTTCGGGATGGGTATCGAGCGGATGGTCGGCTGGCTCTGCGGCGTCCCCCACATCCGCGAGACGATCCCGTTCCCGCGTATGATGGAACGAATCGAACCGTAGGGACGCGCTAAGCGCCTGGATCGTTGGCCGGCGGCGCCATCGCGGTCAGTACGTTGGCGCGCGCGCCGAGCGTGTGCGCGATTCCCGATAGCAGCTCGAACGCCCGTCCCACCAGCACGAAATCGCTCGGCACCCGCACCACCGGGTTCTCGCGGATGGTCTTGAACAATTCTTCCGTAATCTCCTGGCTGAATTCGCCCTCGAAGCGCTGGCCCGGAGCGCGGCGATTGAGCGCGTGCGCGATGATCAGCAGCGTTGCGGGGTCGCCGGTTTTGGTTACGAAGCCCAGCTCGCCGAACGCCTTGATCGCGGAGGCGTCGTTCTGCGTCATGATCGCGAACATCAGATTGAACAGCGCGTAGCCGAAACCCTTGGGCAGCTCCTTCGATAATCCGAAGTCCATCAACACGAAGCGCGGGATCATCTTGCCGTCGCGCTGGCGATACGGCGTGACGAAGATATTCCCCGGATGCGGGTCGGCCTGAAAGAAGCCGCGCGCCAGAATCATCGTGACGTAGACCCGCATCAGTTCCTGCGCCACCGCCGCCGGCTCCAGACCCGCCGCGATCAGCGCGTCCTTATCGGTCGGCTTGATCCCGGAGACGAACTCCATCGTGATCACCCGCCCGGCCGAGAGTTCGTGATAGACGCGCGGCACGGTGACTGCGGGATCGTCTTTGAACAATTCCGCGATTCGCTCGGCGCTCTCGACTTCGCGGCGGAAGTCGAGCTCGAAGTGCAGATACTTCTGCAGCTCCTGCAACAGCGGCATCAGCTCCATCGGCTGCGGATCGAGCCGCTCGTAGAGCGCGCAGATCCGGGTCATGTTCGAGATATCGGTGCGGACGATCTCGCCGATATCCGGGTACTGCACCTTGACCGCGACGACGGTGCCGCTGTCCCGCAGCCGCGCGCGATGGACCTGCGCGAGCGACGCCGCGGCGATCGGAACGGGCTCGAAGCTGGCGAAGAGCTGGTCGATCGGCTTGCCCAGGTCCTGCTCGACCACCGGCGCGATCTCCGCGAAGGCCCACGGCGGAACTGCGTCGTGGCACTTGCTGAGCGTGCGGATATACTCGGGCGGAAAAACGTCGGAGCGCGTACCGATCACCTGCGCGAGCTTGATCATCAGGCCGCGCAGCTCGATCGCGGTGCGATAGATTTTGCGCGCGTTGCGGTCGTGGACCGGCGACAAGTCGCGCCGCTTGTAATCGAGCCGGCGCGCGCGATCGACCATCCGCGGCACCTTGTAGCTCAGGTAGACCTGCGCGGCCAGAAACCCGGTCCGCGAGGTGCGATAAAGCCGCTCAGCGAGATGCATCAGCCCGCACGCGCTGCGCGGCGCGCGTCGAGTTTCAGTAGCCGACCTGCCCGGATACCACCGCGGCCGCCGGCTCGGGGCGCACGAAGGCGGGCGGCTCCCACGGCGTCTCGAGCGCATCGAACCGCGTCACGAACTCCTCGACGTCGGCGACTTTGCCCTGCGCGGAGATTCGGATTTGCTGGCGGATATAATCGCGCCGTTCGGTCATCCGCTGGCGGATCATCATCTTGAGCGAGCGCTGCAGCAACCCGTCCACGGCCTCGCGGCCGGACAAATCCCGGCCGTCTTCGGTAATCAGCGTGCGCGCGGCGACTTCGGAAAGCACCGTGCGCAGATACTCGACGTGCGGGGACTCATCCGCGCGGATAAAGCTGACCAGGCGGGCCGCCTCGACCGGCGAATCGGAAACCTCGCGATCGCCCAGCAGCTCCTCGGCCCACTCGAAGGTCGAGCGTGCGAACACTTCGATCACCAGCACGCCGACCATAAAGGCGAGCAGCCGCTCGACCGGCTCGGCCAGCGACGGCAGCAGGCGCATCGTCCGATTCTGCGAACCGCGCCGCGACATGATCACCATCAGGATGTCGGGCGGCACCTCGGGATTCGACAGCGCCACGTCGCGCGCCGCTTCCCACATCTGCTTGTGGCCGCCCTCGTCGCCCCATCCGGCCTCGTCGCGCGCATGGGCCTCGAACAGGCCGCTGGTGAGATGAGCCAGACCGGTGGACGCGGTGCTCTCGCGGATAAAGCTCGCGAGCGCCGGCACCGGCAGGTCGCGGATCGTCGCGCCGAAGCCCTCGATAATCGCGATCTCGGTGAGCATCCGGACCAACGGCTCGCGCACGCCGTTTTGCAGGAGGAGCCGGGCCTGCGCGACGCTCGGCAGATGGGGCGGCACCAAGTCGGCGCCGATTTCGACCAGCGGCACCGGCGAAGTCGCCCGATGCTGCTCCTGCCAAGCCGCGATCGCGGGCACGCGCCACAACGTGCGCGGCGAGCGATACGCGCCGTCGGCATCAAACCCGCCGTGGCAGCGCACGCCGCCGACGATCAGCGGCGCATCCAGCTTGACGTTCGAAAGCAGTTGCTCGGTGCTGAAATTCAGGGACGATTCCTGTGCCATCCGATCCGACCTCGCAGGGTTGAAGCAGCGCGTCTGATGCCGCCAGTCCAGGCCGGCAGCGCACTCACGGTCCGCGCCGCCGAATCACGTTGCGCCTAACATACGTTAGGCCAGAAACGCGAGTCAAACGACGAGCAGCCGAAGAGATGAGAGGCAACCGCACTTCCTCCACCGGGGTAGCGCTCAGCGCGAAGTTTCGCCGGGGGTTGAATGGTTTGTCAACCCGCGCTACGGTTTGAGCTCATGGAATTTGGAGAAATCCTCCGAGGCCTTCGAACGGGAGCGGGACTAGGGATCAAGCGCTTGGCACCCGAGCTTGGCGTCAGCTACACGTACCTCAGCAAGCTCGAAAACAAGGACGTTCGTCCTTCCGAGGACTTGATTCGGCGCGTCGCGCGTTATTTCAGCTACGATGAAGATCGATTGCTCATGTCCGCTGGGCGGATACCGGAGGAAGTCCTTGACATTCTTCGCGAGCATCCCGAAGAAGCCGTCGAATTTCTCCGGGCGCGGTTCACGCGATCTCAATCGACCAGACCGCAAAAACGTATCCGTGGCTGAGGCGTGTGTCCTGATCCGCAGCGCGAGGGCCTCCTCCAGATTGTCGAGGGATCCCCTCACTTGATTGGCACCTATGAGCGCATTCAGCGGTTCGGGACGTTCCGGCGGAGATGGGCATTTTTCACTGGTCTTCACGGCCGTCCACAAGCCTACCAATAGGCAAGTCGCGCTCAAGTTTTACCATCCACTTCTTCGAACTCCGGACCCTACTCACGTCTATCGATGGAACAGCTTCCAGCGAGAGGCTGAACTCCTAATGGAGCTAGCGAGGGAGAACGATATCATATGCTGTCTGAGCCCGATTTCCGAGTTCATACACTCGGTACCTACCGGCAGTCTCCTGACCTGGTCGATCCCCTTCGCCTACTACTCACTGGAACTCGCCCAATGCGATGTTACTGCCGCGATTGAGAGCAAGAAGTGGGATCCCGTCGCGAAATTGACGGCCTTTGGCTCAATGTGCCGAGCAGTTCAGCGCCTGCACCGCCACAACATCTGCCATCGGGACCTGAAGCCTAGCAATTTCCTCGTACTGAAGGATGGGACGGTCAAGCTTGCCGACCTTGGTGCCGCTTGCCGCATCGATGACAAAACTCCGCATCTCCTTTCGCAATACTCATTTTTCCCCGGTGATCGCTTCTATTCGCCTCCGGAAATGCTTGGCTGTTTGCACGACGAGGAAGCGCGGCTCGCATACTGGTCGGATTTCTACTCTTTGGGCGCTATCCTTTTTGAGACTCTTTGCTGGAGTTGTACTTGGATTGCAAGTGTTCGACTTTCGATACTACTCGGACTTTGCTCAGTTTCCCCACATCTTTAAGTCTGGTGAACGGCGTCGGAGATACATCTCTATAGTTGATACGCTCAAAGGCAGTTATCAGCTGCCCGATCTGGAAGCGTTTTCCCCCATTCCAGCCTGTGTTCGTGACCGACTTAACGCCCTCTACAAGTCCTTGACCGACCTCGACTACCGGCTTCGTCTTGTCGATTTTAGTCGTATCTTTAGGCAAGTGGAAATCTGCCTTACCATTTTGAGAAACGAGAAAAGCTTTCGACGTTGGCTTGAAAACAAGCGAGGGCGTGCGGGGGGGAGGCGGTGACGATCACCAAGAGGCATGGCCGCAAATGATTGAAAACGCACTCATTTCCGCAACACGGCACAAGGAGTTTATCGCTGATTCGCCGGAATTTCGTCTTGACTTCCCGGCAGCCAGTCCACTTCTGCCCCGAACCACCGTCACGTTTCGGCAGCAAGGGGAACACGGTCCGTGGTTCTGGAAGGATCGAGAGATCACGAGTTCTATTGACTCCGCCGAACGCGAATTCGCAGAGAGTCTTCTGTTACGTTGTCGGCGAGACCTTGCGCGATTTCCGAGTAGCGCCCGAGCACGAATCAACCTTGGAACTGGATATTTGGGCCAAGGCCGTCTTGAAGAAGCCGCAGAACAGTTCTCCGAAGCGCTCCGCTTGGACCGCGCTAACTGTGTTGCCGTCGGGGGCCTGGCAAGGGTTCGCCTGCTCCAGGGCCAGCTCGACGAGGCAAGACAACTATATAGACTCCAATGGCAAACGAACCCTTTGGATATTTCTCCCCTACTTGGCCTCGCGAACATTGCGGTGCGCGAAGGTGCGCTCGTAGAAGCAATCGCCATACTTCGGGAAGCTATTGCGAACAATGATGACAAGCCCATCGCGCGCTTCTATCTCGCCATTTTGCTTCTGAGACTGAATCGAGAGCATGAGGCGATTGGTTGCCTCAGAGCGGCGACGAGGGATCAAGTCCGATGGCCGGCGCTACACGAGGCGCTCGGTATGGCCCACGTATTTAGTGGAAATTTACGAAAGGCGGAGAAAGCCTTTCGAACCGCTCTTCACCTTTTTCCGGACGGAACCAGGCCCGCACGGGGACTCGCTGAAGTTTTATTCCGCTTGGGAGAGACCGACGCTGCTGAGAAGGTCCTCGGCGATGCTCTGTCGAAACACCCGAACGACCTGACGGCGCGCGAGATACTGGCTCGGGTCTACGAACGTGATGAAGAATACAAGCGCGCTCGCGCTCAGCTGTTGGAAGCCGAACCTCTGGTTACCCACGCTGACCAACGCTCGCGAATTCAAAACAACATCGGCGTGTGTACATCGTTGCTGGACCAGACTCGTGGCGCCGCCAATTGGTTTGCCAGATCGATAGAGTCCGCGCCAGTAGCGAACCCGATCCCGTATTTGAATGCGGCTCGCCTCGCTATCGAGATAAAAGATTTTGACGCAGCGTCAAGAGCTCTGAACGTATGCCGACTTCAATTTCCCGCAGCTGCGGCACAAGTAGTGACGCTTCTTGCGGTCTGCCTTTCTCAACAAGGGAAAGACACAGAGGCCGCAAGGGAACTGACGCAGCTGATAAGCACGGGGAATGGATCGGCTTTGGCATACGCCGTCTTGGGCGGTATAGTAGCCGACGAGTTCCGCACCCCCGAAAGAGCTATCGCTGTTTTGGAAGACGGGAATCGCAGATTCCCTGACGATCTTATCATTCGCAACAATCTGGCTTACGCGTATCTTCAGGCCGGGCTGCCGGAGCGCGCGAGAATCATCTTGGAATCAATTCAACGGAACGCTAAGCCTGACCACACGGACGTGGCACTGATCGCTACTTGGGGTCTGCTCAGACTTTGGGAAGGAAGCGCGGAAGAGGGTGAAGAGGCATATAGAAAGGCAGAGGAGCTCGCGAGGCAGCAAGGGGGTATGTTAGCGGAACGAGTTCGCCAAAAGATGCATCTAGAGACTCGCGCGGTTTTACAGACGGCGGGGCGACGACGGCAGAGCGTTTGTCGAAGTAAAACAGGGGCTGAAAGTTGCTGGTCGAAAGTCGTATCGGGCGGATTTAGAGAGCCTGGAGACTGAGCTTAAGGGAAAACACTAGCCTGGAGCAGATGTCCGTTGAACCCCGGGCTGACCTGGGTGGATCAGGAGAGAAGAACACCGTCGGGTCGGAGAAACTTGAAACGCAAATTGCTGCGCTTTTCGCTGCAAGCCAGCCCCCACGCGTCCGGAAGCTACGGAGCACAGTTTCGCCGCGACGTGGCTAGGAGGACCAATGCCCCCGAGTGCGAAAATTCTGATGGTGACGTGGGACGGCGCAGGCAATTTCCCGCCGGAGCGCGCGTTGGTGCGGGGACTCGTGGCGCACGGCCATTCGGTCCACGTACTCGCGCACGACTCGCTTCGATCACAGGTGGAGGATGACGGCGCTGAGTTTCACGCCCTGCACGGCGTATTCCAACGCGATATGGGAGTTCCTCCGCCGGTGCCGCCCGGGGACGAGACGGCCTTTATGCTCAACAATGTGTGCATGGCCAAAGGCTTTGGCGTGGAGCTTCTGTCGGCGATCGACCGCCTGCGCCCTAATCTTCTCCTGGTCGACGTCGTGCTGATTCAGGCTTTGGTTGCGGCGCGCCATTCCGGAATACCGACGGTGGTTCTCCAACACGCGGTCCACAGCGCTATGACTCGGGCCTTTGGGGCCGTTTTCGATACGCGCCTGAAAGATATCAACGACTACGCAGCCGAGCTCGGAGCCAAGAGCGTCCTCTCGTCGCTGGCGCTCATCGAGGGTTCTCAGCTCGTCCTGGTCTTCAGCTATCGATCGTTCGATTCGGTTGAGACGTTCCCGCCCAACGTCGTGCACGTCGGCCCGCTTCGTTCGCAGAGCAAATCCACGAACGCCTGGAGTCGGCGGATGCCCGGCCGGCCGCTGGTCGTGGTTAGCTTGAGTACCGGCTACCAGGACCAGGCCGCGCTCCTGCAACGGCTTTGCGATGCCTTGGGAAATCTCGACGTGGAAGCGCTGATTACCACCGGCCGCGGCGTTGCTCCCGATTCGCTCAAGGCCGCCAGCAACACGACGGTCGTGCGCTTCGTCGCGCACGAAGCCGTGCTCAGCTTGGCCGATCTGCTCATCTGCCACGCCGGGCACGGTTCGGCGATGGCCGGCGCGACCTTCGGAGTGCCGCTGCTTTGTTTCCCGATGGGCCGCGACCAGCCGATGGTGGCGGATCGAGTCGCGCAGCTCGGCATCGGTTCGGTCGCCAGCCCGAACGCCACTGCGCCGGAGATCGAACGCGCTATCGCCCAAGCACTGACTGATCCTGGGATCAAAAAGAGAGCGCGGGAATTCGCCGCTTCGGTCGCCACGCATCCCGGTCTCGATCATGCGGTCGCGCTCATGGAACAACTCGCTCTGCCGAGATGAGGAGGAGGAGAGGCACTCGCCATGGAACAAGGCAAACGAGGATTACCGCTGACGCTATTCGCGATCGCATTCGGCCTGCTGGCCATCTCGGACCTGACCAAGCCGTATTCGCAAATGCACGATCCGCACGCGGGGCTGGTATTCTTCGGCACCAAACTGACTGGCGTCGCCGATCTGATCATCGCACCGCTGTTCGCCGCGTTCCTGGCGATCTATGCGATCGGAATCTGGTGGATGAAGCGTTACGCGATGCCGATGTCGCACGCGTATGCGACCTACGTGTTTATCAATATGCTGCTCTTCGTTATGAAGCACGACCGCAAAGATACCGGCGGGCTGCCTTTCATCGTGATGTACGCGACGATCGCGCTCGCCGTCTCGATTGGCTCAGCCATCCTGCTCACGATGCGCCGTGAAGAGTTGAGCTGACGCGGTCAGCGCGTCGCGAAGTGGTCGGTGGCGCGGATCAGTTCGCGGGTGATGCCGGCGTTGGAGGCGTCGTGGCCGGCGTCGTCAACGACGACGAGCCGGGCGCGTGGCCACACGCGCTTTAGGTCCCACGCCCATGCGATGGGCGCTTGAAGGTCGAAGCGCCCATTCACCATGATTCCGGGAATGTCGGTCAGAGCGCCGGCGTTGCGCAGCAGGCTCCCGTCCTCGAGCCACGCGTTGTGCCGGACGTAATGCGTCACCAGGCGCGCCAACGCCAGCGCAAAAGCGGGATCGGTAAACCGGGGCGACAGCTCATGGACGGGCGGCCAAGCGGGCGTCGCGGATTCCCACGTACACCACGCGACCGCGGCTTGCTGGCGAACCACGGGGTCGGGATCGTGCAGGAGGCGATGGTAGGCCTCGACGATATCGGCATCGCGTTCGGTGGCCGGGACCGCATCGCGCAAACGCTCCCACTGCTCGGGAAACAAGACCGCCGCGCCGCCGCGGAACCACCAGTCAAACTCTCTCCGTCGTCCGGTCGTGACGCCCCACAAAATGATCTCCGTGACCCGCTCGGGGTGCGTTTCGGTGTAAGCCAGCGCCAGCGTGCTGCCCCACGATCCGCCGAGCACCAGCCATCGGTCGATGTCGAGGTGTTTACGCAGCAATTCAATGTCCGCGATCAGGTTCGAGGTGTTATTGCTCGCGAGATCCGTATCCGGCGCGCTCGCGTGCGGCGTGCTCCGTCCACATCCCCGCTGATCGAACAGCACGACGCGATAGGCGTTCGGATCGAAGAGCCTGCGATGCCACTTCGTACATCCCGAGCCGGGCCCTCCGTGCAGAACGACGGCCGGCTTACCGCGTCGATTGCCGCAGGTCTCCCAGTGCACGTGGTGGCCGTCACCGACGTCCAGCATCCCATGTTCGAATGGTGCGATTTCTGGATACAGGTCTGTCATGACTGCCCGATGGATCGACCGGCGCGTCTCCGCTTCCGGTGGTGTATATACCAGACCGCCTCGATCTGAAACTTTCCAGGCCGCTTTTCCGTCCATAGACAGTGGGCGGATCCGCGCGCGCGACCGGCACCCATCGGTGCGCGATTGACTGCGGCGTATCGCGAAAGCGCGCTGAGCGGAGCCATCGCCCGTTCCGCTATCCCGCGGTTCGATTTGCCCGGTTAATCCACGCGCCGGCAACCGCTAGTGGCCCGGAGCATCCCTCGTCTTCGGACCGATCCGGGGGCATGCGTTGCACCCGTGCAACAAACCCCCACGCCCGCTTGACGGATTGAATCACGCGCGACGATTGAGCGCATCCGCAGGGATGTCCCGCAAATGACAATTGCCATAAGCCCGCCTCATGATCGTGGCGGATCGCGAATCGCGCTCGCGCCGTTCAGCACACGGCGTTGGCTGGTTGTCAAGCACAACTCGTAGCTGATTATTTCTTCCGGTAGTTGCCTGATAGTTGCTCCCGGAACTCTGCCGAGGTACAACCAGTGCGGTCTGGGAGATTCGCGTTCGTTGACGCGGCATGGCTGCGGGACGCCGGGCGAAGTGGAAAGTCCGGAGCCGTCGCAACCTTGCCTCAACCATCGAGCCGAAGCTTGGCTCCGATGCGGGATGCGGTGCTGCGGGGAGGGTTTGCTGAGCTGGCCGATGCGCTAAGCTGGTAACGGCCGTTGCGCATAGTGCGGATTCGCGTAGTTGTAGGTTCGACCGCCGGCCGGAGCGCCGCTGCGGCGCACGCACTTTCTGATCGTCAATCCCGTCACGCTGAAATCGCCCGAACTTCGCTGCGTACCTTCGACTCGGCGCGACGACTATACCGTCACTCCACGTCCGATCTGATTTGCATTGTCCATCTGCCGGCGCCGGAGCCGATGCCGCCGCTCCAGGCTCCGCCGCCGGCAGGATCTCAAGCGCGCGTTCCGGCGACCCCGCGATCGTATTGCTGTTGATGGAGGTTTGTAACCGTGCGACACGGCCCAATGGTGCGTAGAAGTCCCCACACCTCACGGCTAACGCATGGCGCGACCACCCCGCTAGCGCGCTTGCACTCGATGCGTGGTCTCGGCGCGCTGCAGGTCCCCAATGACCATCGCAGTCGCAACGACAGCTATGGCCTGCTCGAATCTCCGCGGCTGAATCTGATGGGGATGCTGCCGATCAATCTGCGCCACTTTCTGGCCGACCGCCTCGGCCCGATGCTGCATATCGATGACGACTCGAATCTGGAGTTCGATCCGCGCTGGGGCGACCGCGCGGTGCGCGAGCTGGCCCGCGCGATTCGGCGCTTCTCGGCCGAGCGCGCGCGCGAGCTCTGGCGGGAATGCGCGGTGCAGCTCGGCCGCCTGGCGAGCGAGTTGGCGCGGATCCCGGCCCGCGACCGGCATATCGTCCTGTGCCTGCGCTGCGGTTCGATCGGCGTCGGCCCCGAAGCGGCCGGTCGGCATCTGGAGCCGGCTTGCCTGGCGATCGAGCTCAATCGCGCTCTCGATCCGGACGCCACGCGGGTGAGCGCTGCCCATGCCTTGGGGCCCGACGGGCTCAGGCGAGCGGTCGAGGATTTCCGGCTGAGGCGCGCGGCGGCGGGCCTCGCGCATTTCGATCTCGACTGCTATCTGAGCAACGATCAGATGGTGTTTACCTGGCGGCCGCTTCCCGCGCGCGACGGGACGCCGGCCGAGACCGTCCCCTCCGTCGCGGACGGGTCGCGCTCGGACGAGCGCGCACCGCTCCGCGCCGAGCGCTCGATCGAATAAGAGCGCTCGCGACCGAGACTACCGGCGAACTTGGTCAGAAATTCGAGGCGCGGCGGCGACGCTGTTCTTTGCGGCGCCTGCGCTGAGCTTCGGAACGCTTGCGTTTGCGGCGGACGCTGGGCTTCTCGTAAAAAGCCCGTTTCTTCATCTCCTTGAATACTCCCTCTTTGGCGAGCTTGCGCTTGAGCACGCGCATCGCCTGGTCGAGAGAGCCTTCAACCCTGATTTCCATAGTCCTCCGTTCGTCCGCAGATTAACTCACAGAGCTTAGGTCCGGCATTTTGGACTGTCAACCACTTTGGCCGCGGGCCATGCGCGGTTTTGGAGCCGGATGGCCCGCCGGGACGCCAGCCAATGACCGGCGGGGACGCCGGTCCTACTTCCGGACGCAGTAGTGCCGGCGTCTCGCCGGCGATTATCCGGCCTCTCCGTGCCGGCCCGCGCCGCCGAAACCGCCTGCTACCCCCTTTCTGAATCGCGCGGCTGCGCGGTCACGATGCTTCGGTAGAAACGCTTCGGTATTGGAGCCGCCGCCGCCTCTGCTAATGATAGTTGCCGGATCACGAGCGGCGCAGACTCAAGCGCAAGGAGTGAGGCGCAAGGAGCGAGACGATGGATCTGGGATTGAGGGGCAAGGTCGCGATGGTGACCGGAGCGAGCCGCGGGCTGGGGCGCGCGATGGCGCGAGCGCTGGCGGAAGAGGGCGCGCGGCTCAGCGTCTGCGCGCGCGGCGCGGAGGCGCTCGCGGCCGCCGCCGACGAGCTGCGCGCGCTCGGCCACGACGTGCTCGCCGAGTCCGTCGATATCACCGATTCGGCGCAAGCGCGTCGCTGGGTCGAGAATACGGTGAAGCACTTCGGCGGCGTCGACATCTTGGTGAACAATGCGGGCGGCGCGCGCCCCGGCACGCTCGCCGAACTTTCCGAAGCGACCTGGCGCGAGTCCTTCGACGCCAATTTTTTTTCGGCGGTCGAGCTGGCGCGGCTGTGTGCGGCCGAGATGGAAAAGCGCGGCGGCGGCGCGATCGTCAACATCAGCTCGATCTACGGGCGCGAAGTCGGCGGCCCGCTCGCCTACAACACCTCGAAGGCGGCGCTGATCTCATTCAACAAGATGCTCGCGCGCGAGCTGGCCGTGAAAAATATTCGGGTCAACTCGATCGCGCCGGGCTCGATTCTCTATCCCGGCGGCAGTTGGGAACGCCGCTTCAAGCAGAACCCCGACTTCGAGCGCGATTTCCTGAGCCACGAACTTCCGGCCGGGCGGCTCGGGCGTCCGGAGGAAGTCGCCTTCGCAGTGGTGATGCTCGCGTCGCCCCGCGCGAGTTGGATCACCGGCGCCTGCCTCCCCGTCGATGGCGCGCAAGGCCGCTCGCTGGTGTAGTGGCCCGCAGTCTGATCTTCACGTGAGGCGCGAGATCCGATTGCCCGGCGCGATTGCCCTGATCGGGCTGGCGGCGCTGGCGCTCGCCGGATGCAGCGGTTCAATGCCCGAGGTTGACCTTCCGCCCGCGCGCGAGGTCACGCCGGCCCGCGAGTTTCCCGACCTGCGCGATTACCGCGGCGCGCTGAATTGCTGCCCGCGGCAAGACGGATTGACGCAGGTCCAGCTCGCCGATCTGGCCCGCGCCGCGCAACTCGATTTCGTCGCGCTCGCCGATCGGGCGCAGACCCCGGCGATTACGGAATCGGCGGCCTCACCGGCGAGACGTTGATCATCCCGGGCGCGTCATTCAACGCCGGATCGAACGACGGCGCCATCGTCGCGCTGAATCTGCATGACCCGATCAATCCCGATTTGCCCCCGGCCGCGCTGATCGAGGCGATCCATCGCCAGAACGGACTCGCGATCGCCGTCGCGCCCGAGCGCTTCGCTTCGCCCGCCGACTATGCGCTCGCCGACGGCCTCGAGGTCTACAACCTCGCGCGCGCGTGGGACGCCGCGCGTCCGGCCGCCATCGACCTGCGCGCGATGTTCTTCGGCCCGGATCACTTCTTCACCGACCTCGATCTGCGTCCCGCGGCCGTCCTCGCAGCCTACGATCGGATGGCGGCCGGCGGCCGCGTCGCGATGCTCGCCGGCGTCGGCGGCGCGAAAAATCTTTCGATGCTCGGGGTCAAGGTCGGCACCCTCGAGCAATTCCTCGCGGTCGCCACCGTTCATGTTCTGGCCGACGAGCGCAACGTCGCCGTGGTGACCGACGCGATCAAACGCGGCCACGTCTACCTTGCCTTCGACGTTCTGGGCTACGTCCACGACTTCGCCTTCTATGCGCAAAGCGGCGGCGCCAACGTGATGATGGGTGACGAGGCGCAACTCGCGCCCGACCTGAAACTCGAAGTCGAGCTTTCCGACCCGGCCGACTCGATCGCGATCCTCCGCGACGGCGAGCCGGTCGCCTCGGCCCCGCAGGCCGCGAACCTCGAATTCCAGCCCCGCGCGCCCGGCGCCTATCGGGCCGAGGCCTGGCGCCGCGGCCATCCCTGGATTCTGTCCAATCCGGTCTACGTGCGCTGATCCGGCGCCAGCGCCGTTACCGGTTTGCGGCCCGCTCGATTCTACACACTGTAGGATTACGCGCCTCACTGGATAGACCGCGCCGGATGCGCAGGCGCACTCTGGGACTTCACCATTCGCGACGATTGTGCGATCATCCGGGCGGCTGGCCGGGGCGTCGGCTGGCGCGCGCGGACCATCAAGATGAAATACCTGAAATACGCTGTACCGATAGCGCTGGTGCTGCTCGTCGGGGTGAAGGTCCTGATGGCCCAGGTCGTCACGGCGCCGGCGCTGAGCGGGAACTTCGCCTTGACGATGGCGGGCTATGAGTTGGTCACCTCCGGCGGTACTTCGCTTCATCTCGATCTGCGCGGCGACGGCCTCGTAACGGCCGACGGCGCCGGAAATCTGGCCGGCAGCCTGAACTTCGTCGCCGCCAATCCAATGGTTCCTGAGCCCCTTGGCCTCACGGTCTCCGCGCCCTGCGGCGGCGGGTTGACCGGCACCGTCACCGAGCCGGGCGACGGCACCGCGCAGATGCAACTCGACTTCATTCCCGCCGCCGTAGCGTCGGGGGTCGGCGCGCAGAACGCCTGCGTGCCCTCCACGATCGCCTTGAGCTGCGTGGAAATCTTTCCCGACTGCTGCTATGCCGAGCCGCAAGTCGCGACGGGCGCATCGGGCGTATCGAACGCAACGGATGCGCAGCGCTCGCGCAAGCCGCATCACTTCGACGGCCAGCCGGATAGCAAGCTCAGCAGTGGACCTGGAGTCATCAGCGTACCGCCAATCGTATTTCCGCCGTATATCGTTCTCGAGGGCGCGAACAGCCTCAAGTGCGTCGTGAGCGGCGTCACCAGCGACTCGACCGTCACGTCGATTGACGGCGCGTCGCTGACCATGGACCTCCAGCAAACCCCGCCGGCGAGCGTGGTAGTCCCACCGCCGCCGAGCCCGATTCCGCTGCCTTCGCCGGGCCCGGTCCCGGCGCCATATCCGCCGGTGCCGACGCCGAGCCCAATTCCACCATATCCGCCGCTGCCGACCGCTCTTCCTTTGCCGCTGCCGACTCCGAGTGCGCCGCTGCCGCTGCCCCTACCCATCCTGCCGACGCCTACGCCCGGCCCCAACGTATCGATGACCCCGTAGCGCCGCCTCCGCGATTCGCCAAACGGGCGCCGCGCGCAAACCACAGCCGTCAGATCGGTACGCTCTTTCTGAAATCTGCGAACAGCGAGGAGCATTCGTCCTTCAAGCCGGTCAAGGTCGGAAACTCCTTCGCTAGAATGTCAACGAGCGTGAAAATGCGCGAATTGAGCAGATACAAAAGGCTGCCTAAGGTGCCCACTGCGTGATCGCTGGCCGCCTTGGAATAGTCCAACGTTTTGCGCGGCTCTGTCACACCCAGCGACCATAAAGTTCCAAAGAGCGTCCCGTGCGCAATTTCCGAGGAATGCCTGTAGATCAAGATGAAACCAAGCATCAGGACGTCCGCCAGGATGCCACCGTATTTGGAATCTATTCGTTCGAGCTGCCCGGTGACTGATTCGGATGTCCATTCACGGACTTCCTGACCTCTGCTCCCGGTGAATTCCTGAACAGCCTTCAGGAGAGATGGATCGGGAGAAACAGTGCCAAGGTAGCGAAGCTCGAATCTCCTCTCATTGACTTTCGCCTCCCGGTGAAGGTCTCGATACGCCTTCTGTTGCGCGTGGCGAAGAGCACGCTCTGCGCTAGTATCGCCTTCGGCGCACATGAAGCACGCATTTACGATCGTCAGGTAGATGGTTCGGCCTGTTACGAAGGCATCGCGAATCCTCCCATTCTGGACTAGGACGCCTAACGTGTCACAAGAGTCCGAGATAGCGTAGATCATGAAGGTGAGCACCGGCCCTAGTGCGGTGGTTTGAGCCAGAAGGTGCTCTTGCGCCTGCGTTAGCAGCCCGATCTGCTTGAACAAGCAAGATAGGCCCCGAGAAATTTTCTCACTCGGCTCCATCGGCGCCCTTTCTCGAGATTTGGTCAGATATCAAAGGCGGTGTTTCGACGAGATGGCGCCGCACACTTCTCGACCAGTTCTCACTGGCCGCAGTCATCAAACGTCCGCGTCCTTTAGTGTTGCGTCCGGCAGGATGAAATCCGCCCGCGTCGCGTAAAATATTTCGAGGCTTTTGCTGAAGCCAGTCATCACGCCACCCAGTCGCCAGTAACAGAGGTTGGCAGATTCGACCATTGTCACAAGCGGCGCTCCGCTCACTCCGCCTATATCGTAACCCTGCGGTGCCGTCGGCCGTCCGGGTTTGTCAACTTGGTACTCTCGATCGAAATGTCCCGAGATCTCTCGATCGCTGACGTTATCCGCAACGGTCAAAGCCGTGAAGATCCCGTTTTCGATCTCGCGCTCGCCTAACCGGCGCCTTGCCACACCGGGAAATCCGGCGAAGAGCACGCCCCTGCCCCTCTGAGGCGCCATTGGGTCAAAGCTCATCGCAAATCTGCCACCGGCGGTCCTCGCAATCTCGCCCGGCGTGACTAGGAAAGTCGCAATATCAAGACGGGTGCTCCGCGCGACAAGCCGATCCTCCGGGTCAAGTCGAAGGTTCCCGAGCTGACATCGGGCGAATTCGCCGAACTTGTTGCGTGCCTCCAAGTAGGCAGCGAAGACGTGGTCTGCTGTAATCATGAAGGTCCGGCCCGCTGATACAAAGAAGGCCGTCCCATTACGTATCTTGAGGTCGCCGTTTTCGTCTCGCTCGCGCCAAAGATACGGCGCGATGCACGCTGATACCGCGTTCTCCACGGTGGTTGCGTACGGCCCTCGCGTCAGCGCGACGGCCTGCTCTTTCGAAAGCGGCTTCAGCGGCGGCATACGGCAATTGTAAGCGCGCGCGCCGCTCCGCTCCACACGGCTCTCCTCCCGGCCACTTAGCGGCCCTCGATTCGCGATACAGCGGTTCGCGCCCCCGATTCGCGCCGCGCACTCCGCGCCGATGTCGATCCCGGCTCCCCCCATACGTCGTATGATCAAAGGAGTCATCAAGCGCGCGCCGGTTTTCCATCGATGCCCCGATTTGTATTGTTGCTGTCGCCGGCGCGGCCCGAACTGGCGGACTTCTCTCCCGACCAGCTTGGAACGCTCACGCGGCGGTTCGTCGAATGGGTGGCCGCGCGGACGGTCGATGGCGTGATCGTTTCCGGCGCGCGGCTCGAAGAGAAGTCGATCATCCTGTCGCGCGGGGCCGGCGCCACGACCGTTGCTGAGCGCGATCGGCGGACCGGCGATCTGCCCGCGGGCTATTTCGTGATCGAGGCCGAGGATCTGAACGCGGCGCTGGCGATCGCCGCCGATTGTCCGGGTGCGGACCCCGGCACTATCGAGGTATACCAGATCGACCCCTCCGCGGCGGTAGCAGTTGACGATACGGAGCGGGCGCCAATGAAATGACCGACGCGCCGGCGCGCGAAAAAGGGCTGCTTGATCAAGTCTTCAGGCAGGAATCGGCCCGCGTGGTCGCGACCCTGATGCGCATCCTCGGCGATCTGGACCTGGCCGAGGAAATTCTGCAGGAGACGCTGGTGGTCGCGATGGAGCGCTGGCCGTTCGCCGGCGTGCCCGACAATCCCGGCGCCTGGCTCACGACCGTCGCCCGCAACCGCGCGCTCGACCTGCTGCGCCGCCAGCGCCGCTTCGAGGCCAAGCTCAAGATCATCGCGCACGAGGCGGAAATCGGAACCCAAGACCACGCCGAGGATCGCGCCGAGCCTGAGGTGATTGAGGACGACCGCCTGCGGCTGATCTTTACCTGCTGCCATCCGGCGCTCGCGCCCGAAAGCCGCGTCGCGCTGACGCTCAAGCTGGTCGGCGCGCTCTCGACACCCGAGATCGCGCGCGCCTTCCTGACCTCCGAGGCGACTATCGCGCAGCGGATCGTCCGCGCCAAACGCACCATCCGCGATCGCAAGCTTCCCTACGCGGTGCCGCAGCCCGCCGAGCTGCCCGAGCGTCTCGCCCCGGTGCTGTCGGTCATCTACCTGATCTTCAACGAGGGCTACGCCGCGCGCGCCGGCAGTTCGCTCATCCGGGCCGATCTCGGCGCCGAGGCGATTCGGCTGGCCACGATGCTCGCCGAGCTGATGCCGTCCGAGCCCGAGGTGCTCGGCTTGCTCGCTCTGATGGAGCTGCAGGCGTCGCGCAACCGCGCGCGCGTCGACGCCGCCGGCAACCTCGTGCTGCTCGCGGACCAGGATCGCGCGCAATGGGATCGCGAGCTGATTCGGCGCGGAACCGGGCATCTGGCCGCGGCAGAAAAGCTCGGCGGCGCCGGTGCGTACCGCCTCCAGGCCGCGATCGCCGCCTGCCACGCGCTCGCGCCGGCCTGGCCCGACACCGATTGGCGCCGCATCGCGGCGCTCTACGCGGAACTGCAAAGCGTCGCGCCGTCGCCGATCGTCGAGTTGAACCGCGCGGTCGCCGTGAGCATGGTGGACGGACCGGCCGCCGGCCTCGCGATCCTGGACGCAATTCGCGACGCGCCGTCGCTCCGGGAATACCATCTTTTTCCCGCCACGCGGGCCGACTTCCTGCGCCGACTCGGGCAATGGAGGCAGGCGGCCGCGGATTACCGGCGCGCGATCGCGATGGCCCATAACGAGCGCGAGCGGGAGTTTCTGACCCGCCGCCTGACCGAGTGCGAAGCCAGGGAGGATGATGCACCGCGCGGCGGCTGAGTAGCGGGGTGCCGCGTGGCCTGTGGCAATCCGCCTGACCGCGGCCTAGCCTTGTAGAGCAGGCTGTCGGCCGGCGGATGGCAGGATTCGGAGGAGAAGACCACGACCCCTCAAAATCGGCGGGGACTTCTGGTGCCCGTCGCGAACCCCGAAGGAGTCGCGCCGCTACTCGCGCTTGCGATTGCGGCCAGCGAGCCGGACGATCCCCCGCCGCGCGTGCTGGCGCTGGTCCGCCCCCCCGCCGGCAAGCGTCCCGACGCGAAGGAACCTGCACCACCCACGCCAGCGCTGTCGGCGGCGGTCGAGTACGCGCGCGTGCATGGCGCGGCGATCACAACCCAGTCGGTATGGTCCGACGATCCCGCGCTCGACATAATCGCGGCCGCGCAGGCGGCTGAAGTCGCCTGGATCCTGTTGGGTTATCATCGCGCGGCTTCGGGCAGCGACACGCTGGGCGGCGTGGTGCGCGCGGTCTTCGAGCGGGCGCGTGAGCTGCCGATCAACGTCGGCGCATTCATCCAGGGCACCGACCGTCCCTTCGGGCGGATCTTCGCCGCGGTCGACGCCGGCACCGACGGCCGCGCGGCGTTGGCGCTGGCCGCGCGGATCGCCCGCCGGAGCAAATCCCGGCTCCGCGCGCTGCTGGTGGAGAACAGCGTTTCGCAGCTCACCGCGGATCTGCCCGAGGACGATCTGGTCGACATGATCCGCGAGGCCCGCGCCCGCATCGGCCCGCGCTTCCATTCCGACGTGCTGACCAAGCGCAGCCTCCATCAACTGTTCCAGCAGACTCCGGGGCGCCTGCTGATCGTCGGCAAACGCTTCGCCGACGAGGTCGGCCTCCCGATCGACGAAGTTCCCGGCGGCGATCGCTGCGTGATCGTGGTCGACGGCGCGGAACCCCGCACCGAAGTGCCGGCGCACTCTGGTCGCGCCTGACCGACGAATCCGCGTCGTCCGCGGTTTTGGCAGCACGGGCCGGCACAGAGGCCGGCCCCTACTTGTAGGAGCTTCACTCAGGGGTAGTGGCCGGCGTCCCTGCCGGCCATCCAAATCCAAAACCGCCCGCTATCCAGCCGAACCTGACTGGCAAACCAGTGACCGGCGTGATAAATCGTGCCCAATTCTCGACCCGGACGGGGAACAAATGATGAAGCAGCTCGGCAAATTCCTTCTGATCGCAATCGCGTGTCTGAGCTTCGGATGCGCCACGGTGTTTGACGGCTCCGAACAGACGGTCAGCTTCAACTCGACGCCGCCGGGTGCCAATGTGACGGGAGGTGGGGAGGCGGATCGGTGGGATGGGGCGGGACGTGGGTGGGATGGGGTGGGACGGCCCGGCTGATTTCGACCGATTCTGTTGGGCTTTCTTAAATTCCGGAAGGCAATTTTGATGCGCGCTGACCGCTCGGTTTGCGTCGTGAAATACGGATCGGTCAGGGGTCGGTTTGCGTCGTGAAATACGGATCGGTCGAACGCGACTCCTGCCGCCTCAAAATGGCCGACCGATAAAAGCGAAACTACGGCGAAGCTACGACCGGAACAAGATGACCCATCCGGATGCGCCGGTCGAATTTTCCGGGCCGCTCGATGGGTTTCGAAACACGCGAGGTATTTCAGCATCGCACGCTGCGCGGTGCAGCCGATGGAGTTGAGCTTCACGATGCGAGCCGCGCTGCCGAGCGAGTCGCGGATACTGACCTCGGCGCCGGTCATCGTCCGCACGCACTGCGCGCCGCGATAGGCGCGGTCGACGCTTCGATTCAGGTCGGCGTCGAGCGCAGCATCCTCTGACGATCTCCGCGCGCGCACAGCCGCCGCTCGCGCGCGAGCCGCCTTGGCTGCCGCTCCCTGAGCTTCCGCCTGCGCCTGCCATTCGGCCTCTTCTTGATCCATCTCGGCGACGGTCGTTCCGGTCGAGGTCGATCCGGACCGCATCGGCGAAAATTCGACCGGTGGGCCGCCGCATTGATAACCGCCCGGAACGTCCTCGCAGTCAGCCATCCGGGCCGGAGGCGGGAGCGGAGGAGGCGGCTGGCTGGCGCATGAGGCCAAAACCGCACCCAGAACCCCAATTGAAAGGGTCTTGCGGAACGTCATACGAATAAACGGATCGGGTCGGGTCAGTTGCCTCTGACGGTCACGCAATAGGTGCCGTAGATGCCCAGGACGCTGAAGGTTTCCGCATCGACGGAAGACACCTCGGTGATACCCGAGGTCGTTTTGGCGGAGTCTATGCTGGCGTCGCCAAATGCGACGAGCCCGAGTACCGACGTATCGCAGCCTGTGCCGGTCCTGGTCGGAGCCGCTTTGGCCGACGTTGCCGTCACCGGTCCTTTGGTCTGAGTATAGATCAAGCCTCTGGCGGGCGTATCGACGGCGAGGCAGCCGGCCAGCGAAAACAGCGCAACCGCAGAGAAAAGAGCAACCGCGAGTCTGGTCCGATTCATGAGGCACCCCCATAGCGAGCAGAATGGGCCGGAGTATATGGGCTCCGCGACGAAAGTCAAGTTCAGAGGCCCGATTTCGGGCGCGGCATCCTCATAGACCCGGGCTGCTCTTGCAGGTCGCGCTATTGGCGTTGCTCGTGCACGTCGTCGTAACGGTGTTCGCCTGCTGCTCGCCGTAGGCGGCCAGCACGATTACTCCAACGATCAGGACCCCGAGCAAAGTATAGAGTGCGATTTTTTCGGCCAGTCTGCGCCCGTCTCCCCTGTGCTCGTAGGACATGGCCTCTTGCTCGTCGCCGAAAAATTTGTAGGAACCGGCCCCTTGCAAGTTCGGGAAGAGCTTATTCCCGTTGTCCCCGTTGTTCTTCTCGTCAGGCGGCCCGAACTGCGGCGGCGCGCGCGACTGTATCAGCTCGACGCAGACCGCGACCTTTAACGGCCTCACGGCCCACTTCTGGGCGCTCAATTCCTACGTGCAGTTCTGACCCGCGATGCGACATCTTCTAGGAGGTATCGGCCCGACATGATCGATAAGCTCAGCACGCTTGGCACGCTGCTGATGGCGGTCGCAGTCGGCGCCGCTTAGGCGCGGCGGCGCTGGTTGTGCGCCTCGCGGCAGTCGTCGCAGAGGCGGAACTCGGAGTCGGGGCGAGCATCAGCCCGCCGCCAGACAAAACCGCCAAAACTGTCTATTTCACCGGCCTTGCAAGCCCCATGAAAGCGTACACATCGACGACACTTCGCGTCGCCGAAAAACGGATCGATCGGATCGAGGCCGGTTTTCGCCCCCAACGACCGTTATAAGCCAAAAACCATCGACGAACCGGCCCCTTTCCTACACCCAAGCACCTTCGCCAACCCCAAGCGAAGTGTCATCGATGTGTACGCCCCAAACCGCCCGAGATCGGCACATTCGCCAACCAATCCGCCCCAAATCCGCCGCTCCAACCTCTACCCAACCGATCCGTATTTCACAACTCACCGATCCGTTTTCCGACCGCCCGTTACAGCCAAGGTCCAGTTCGGGTCATACAGCGGCGTGACGCCGTACTCGCTCTCGATGCCCAAGGGCAAGGATTATCCGATCCAGTTCACGAAAGACGGTTACGAATCCGAAACGCGCTATATCAACCGCAGCTTCGATACGATCGGAATCGTCAACATTCTGTTCCCGCCGCTTTTCCTGGTCGATTTCGCAACCGGCGCGATGTTCAAGTACGACCCCGACCAGTACAGCGTCACGATGACCCCGGCCGGCAGCCACCGATAACCGCGGCGCGCCGCCACGTGGTTCGGGTTGCATCGGGCGCGATGTGGTAATCTAATACGCAAGCTTTCGCTGATATCGACGGAGGAATTGCCCGCCGCTGATAGCCGGGTCCTGCGCAAGGGAAGATCGCGAACCCCGCCAGGTCCGGAAGGAAGCAACGGTACCGATCAGCTCCCTGTGCCGCAGGGGTGCCTGGCTATCATTCGACCGGCAGCCCTCTCGTCGTGTAAATCATTGCCGATGGCTTCCGATCCAACTTCGCATCTGGTGCTGGCGCGCAAATGGCGCCCCGAGCGATTCGACGACCTGGTCGGCCAGGAGCACGTCACGCGCACGCTGGTGCAGGCGCTCAAGAGCGGCCGGATCGCGCACGCCTTTCTGTTCACCGGAATCCGCGGCGTCGGCAAGACCACCGCCGCACGCATCCTCGCGCGCTGCCTCAATTGCGAGCGCGGCCCGACGCCCGAGCCCTGCGGCGAATGCGCGGCGTGCGTCGAGATTCGCGCCGGCCGCGCGCTCGACGTGGTCGAAATCGACGGCGCGACCTATCGCAAGATCGACGACGCGCGCGCGATTATCGAAAATCTGAGCTACCGGCCGGCGCGCGACCGCTTCAAGATTTACATCATCGACGAGGCCCATCAGCTCACCGATCAGGCCTTCAACGCGCTGCTCAAGACGCTCGAGGAGCCGCCCGCCCACGTCAAGTTCATCCTGGCGACGACCGAGCCGCAGAAGATGCCCGAGACGATCCTGTCGCGCCTCCAGCGCTACGATTTCCGGCGCATCCCGTTCGCGACGATCGTCGCGCGGCTCACCGATCTGGCCACGCGCGAGGAAATCGACGCCGAGGACGGCGCACTGCGCCTGCTCGCGCGCGAAGCCGGCGGCAGCATGCGCGACGCCGAGCGGATGCTCGAGACTGCGATCGCGGCTCGCGGGCGGGCGCGTCACCGAGACCGAGGTGGCCGCGACCTTGGGCGTCGCGAGCCGCAGCACGTGTCTACGAGCTGACCGAGGCGATCCTGCAACAGGACGCGGCCGCGGCGCTCGCGCAAAATCCGCGAGCTGCACGCGCGCGGCGCGAATCTCGAATCGCTCGGCCGCGATATGCTCGAAACGCTGCGCAATCTCGCCGTCGCCAAACTGCCCGGCGACAGCGCGCGACAGTCCGCTCGCCGATCTGCCCGATCAGGAGGCGGCCGAACTCAAGCGGCTCGCGAATGCCGCCGGCAGCCTGCGCGACCTGATGCGCCTGTTCCAGCTGATGGCGGAGACGCAGGAGGAGATTACTCCGCTCGCCGTATCCCGACCTGCTGCTCGAGATGGCGATGGTGCAGGATGGCGACGATCGCGCCGGTGATCGACGCCGACGAACTGCTGCGCGCGATCGGCGCGGCTGGGAGTCGGCGCCGGACTCGCGGCCGCGGCGGGCCGCCGCTCCGGCGGCGCCGCCGGCACGCGACGACTGAAGGTCGAGGGCGAGGTCAAGGCGCAGGCCCCGCCGCGCCGCGGCGCTCGATGCAGCGACGCTGGTGTCAGCGGCGCCGCGCGACCCGCGAGCGCCGCAGGCGGCCGGAATCGCACCCGCCGACGCTTCGCAGGCGGGCGGATATCCCCGAGCTGCGCGACTATATCCGCCGCCGCCGCGCCGCGCTGGCCGGCTTCATGGAACAGGGCGCGGCGCTCTCGATCGATGGCGACATCGCTACGCGTCACGCCGCGCAGCGATATATACGTGCGCTATCTCAGCGACAATCTGGGCGTGCTCGCCGAGCTGGCCTCCGCGACTGTACGGGCGCCGAATCAAGGTGCCGTGCGGCACGCTGGGCGCCGCGGCAGCGGCGCCGATGACCTCGGTCGGCGCTCCGGCGGCGATTGCGAGCCCCGGGCCGGACGCCGGAATCGGTCGCGCAACCGGCCGCGGCCGACTCGGGAGTCGGGACTGAACCGGCGGGGCCGCATCGGCAGCGCCGCGCGGCAGGCGGTCATCGCCGATCCGTTGGTGCGCCGGATCTCCGACGAGCTTGAGCGCGCGATTGGTCGAGGTCGCGGACGCGCCAACCTCACCGCGCCGCCGTCGCGGCCGGCGATCCGAAGAAGAGATTGAGCGCCCGGCCTTCCGGGGCTAGAGGAGTGGTCCAGTGGCAAATTTCGATCTCTCCGCCTTGATGCAAGCAGGCGCAGGCGCTGCAGGGCAAGCTCAAGCAGATGCAGGAGGAGGCCGCGGCGAAAACCGTCGAGGCGCAGGCGGGCGGCGGGATGGTCAAAGTGGTCGTGGACGGCTCGATGCGCGTGCGGAAAATCGAAATCGATCCCGCGCTGCTCGCCGCCAACGACCGGGCGATGCTTCAGGACCTAATCGTGGTCGCGATCAACGACGGGCTGCGCCGCGCGCAGGAGTCTGGTAACGCGGCGAGATGGGCAAGCTCGCCGGCCGCTGGCGGGACTGAAGCTTCCCGGGATGGGCGACGACTGAAGCGCGCGCGATGGCCGAAAATCTCAAACGCCAGGACGGCCTGCCGCCCGCGATGACGCGGCTGGTGCAGCGAGCTTTCGCGCCTGCCCGGAATCGGCGAGAAGACCGCCTCGCGCCTGGCCTTCAATCTGCTCAACCGCCCGCGCGAAGAGGTGATCGCGCTGGCCGAAGCGCTGCTCGAAATGAAGGAGCGCGTCGGACTGTGCGCGAGCTGTTTCGGCCTCTCCGATGCGCCGCGCTGCAAGATCTGCGACGACTCCGCCCGCGAGCATCAGGTGATCTGCGTGGTCGAGGGACCCGCGGACCTGATGGCGATCGAACGCGCGCGCGCTTTCGGCGGCGTCTATCACGTGCTGCACGGCGCGCTCGCGCCGCTCGACGGAATCGGCCCGGATGACCTCAAGGTCAACGAGCTGCTCGCGCGGCTGAACGGCTCGGGCGAGGTTCGCGAGGTCATCATCGCGACCAACGCCACCGTCGAGGGCGAGGCCACCGCGCTCTATCTCGCCAAGCTGCTCAAGCCGGTCGGGGTAAAGGTCTCGCGCCTGGCGCGCGGCCTGCCAGCCGGCGGCGATCTCGAATACAGCGACTCGGCGACGCTGCTGAGCGCGCTAACCGGCCGCCGCGATTTGTAGCAGCCACCCGCACGTGTCTGCTCAAACGCCAGGCTCGGGCGATCAAATGAAAGTCGATTTCGGAAAGACCGCTGAAGACTACGCAAAGCATCGCGCCGGGTTTCCCGACGTGTTGTTCGAGCGCCTGGCCGGTTTCGGGATTGGCCGGCACGGCGATCGCGTGCTCGACCTCGGCACCGGCACGGGCACGCTGGGGCGCGGCTTCGCGCTCCGCGGATGCGACGTGACGGGACTCGATCCGTCAGTCGAATTGTTGGAGCAGGCCAGGGCGCTGGATCAGCGGGCCGGAGTCGACACTCGCTACGTGGTAGCGCGCGCCGAGGACACCGGACTGCCGGCCTGTACCTTCGACGTTGTCGCGGCCGGGCAGTGCTGGCATTGGTTCGACCGCGCGCGGGCTGCCAACGAAGCGCGCCGCGTGCTGACCGCGCAGGGGCGGCTGGTGATCGCCTACTTCGACTGGATTCCGGTCCTAGGCAACATGGTCGAAGCCACCGAGAAGCTGATCGAACATCACAACCCGCAATGGAAGTTCGGCGGCGGGGTAGGGGTTCATCCGCAAGTGCTCCGCGACGTTGCCGCGGCCGGCTTTCGCGCGATCGAGACCTTCAGCCTCGACCTCGACGTTCCCTACTCGCACGAGGCCTGGCGCGGCCGGATCCGCGCCAGCGCAGGCGTCGGCGCAAGCCTGAGCCCGGATCGCGTCGCCGAATTCGATCGCGAGTTGGAAACCATGCTCCGCGAGCGCTTCGCCGCCGATCCGCTCCAGGCGTTCCATCGCCTGTTCGCGCTGGTCTGCCGGGCTCCGTGAACGCCGCCCGCTGATCGTCAGCAATGAAACGCGCAGCTACTGAGGGCGGGCGCTAAGCGGATGTACGCGAAAGAAGTCCAGCATCGCGGGCGTCACTGTAGTCGGCCACTGGTTGTCGTTTGTGGCCCCGGTGCTGTTGGCCATGGCGTTGGTTGCGCTGCCGTTGGCGTTCGTGCCGCATGCGGCGAGGCAGCCGTTGGCCGGATTTTGCTTGGAATCGATAAGCGTGTCCTGAACGCCGACGCCCAGGCTCAGCAGGCTGGTTTCCATCGCTTCGAGATTCGGGCACAGGCCGGCGAAGTCGCAGTTGCTATGAACCTGATCGCTGGGCAATCCCGGATTGAGAATCTCTAGCTGGGTATTTTGCGTGGGCGCGGCGGCGATCGGCGTCTGCTGGCAGGTATCGCTCAAGGCGCCGAAGGCGTTGGGAGCAGCGTAGGGAGCCGCGGCGGCGACGCTCGGCCGGCTCAGCGCGTACAGATTCGCCATCGCGCCGCCGGTGGCCCATCCGGTGATGAAGATGCTGTTGGGATCGACGAAGCCGGTCGCGGTTTCCTGCGCGACGAACTGATCGATCGTCGCGGCGTCGACGTTCTCCTTGTACAACGTGCCGTTGATCGTGACGTCGCCCGCCGGTGAGAACTGGCGGTACCAGTAGTCGAACCCGGTGCCCTGCCCGTGGGCAATCGGGAAGAGTTGCGCGATATCACGTCCTTCGGGCGCCAGCACGATGAAGCCGGGATTGGGGTCAAGCTCGAGGTCTTCAAAATTTACGTCATTGCTCACCTGTGCGGTGGCCAAAAGCTTCAGCAACTGGGTGGACTGAATCGAGTCGGCGGTTTCGTTGGAGGCGTGCAGAAAGATCACCAATGGCAGCGGATTGCTGGCCGATGCGATCGCGGGCTCGTAGAGGCACGCGTAGCGCGGCGTTCCATTGCTGTCGTTCGACGGCCCCAGGAGCTTTCCTCCGGTGCACTTGGGGATCACGTTGGCGACGAACTGCTCGGGAGGATCTCCAAACGGCCCGCAGCTCACGACGATCGGCGTGGCCGTCGGAGTCGGACGCGGCGTCGGCGTCGGTTTTTTGGTAGGAGTCGGTTTTGCGGTAGGAGTCGGGGTGCGAGTAGGAGTCGGGGTGCGAGTGGGAGTCGGGGTGCGAGTGGGTTTCGCGGTGGGCGTCGACTTCGGGGTGGGAGTCGGTTTTACAGTGGGAGTCGGTTTTGCGGTAGCTGATGGGGTTGGAGTCGGGGCTGATCTTGCTGGTGCCGCGATCATCACACCGAGCACCACGGTGATGACGGCGATCATCCGCAGGCATCGAGGCGAATGACGGTCCGTCTTCATTGCGGTCGCCCGTTGAGCGGATGGCGGCGGAAGAAGTCGAGCATCGCCAAGTTCCAGTCGGTTGGCCAGCGAACGTGATTCTCTTCTCCCTGAACGGTGCCGGCCGAGCCGAAAAAGCTGTTTCCGCAGGTCAGGTCGCATCCGTTGGCGGGCGCCTGAGACGAACTGATGAGCGTGTCCTGCACAAATGTCCCGAGCGGAAGCAGTTGAGCGATCAACCACTCAGCGTTCGGGCAACTGCCCGCGATGTCGCAACTGTTGTGAACGTGATTTATCGGGAGCGTGGGGTTGGAGATCGTCAGTTCAGTGTTGTCGGCGGGCACGCCGGTGACCGGAGTCTGGTAGCACGGATCGAGCAGGTAGCCGAAAGGGTTTGGCCCCGAGTAGGGCGCGAGCGCCGCGATATTCGGCCGGCTCAATCCGTACAGGAACGCCATCGAAGAGCCGTTGGACCATCCGGTGAGGAAAATCCGATTCGTATCGACCTGGCCGGTCGCGACTTCCTGCGCGATGAATTGATCGATCGTGGCCGCGTCGACGTTCTCCGGATACGACGTTCCATCGATCGTCGCGCCCGCCGGCGCCAGTTGGCGGTACCAGTTATCCCATCCGGGACCCTGTGAGTCCGTGGTCCCCGGGGGTCCAAAAAGATGCGTGATGTTACGTCCCTCGGGCGCGAGCAGGATAAAGCCGGGCCTGGCGGGGTTGTCGTTGAGGTTCGCCGTCTTGATGAGACTCACGAGGTTCGTAACCGAGATCGAATCGGCATTGGTTTCCGACGGATGCACATAGACGACCAGCGGAAGCGGAGCTTTGGCCGAAGCCTGCGACGGCTGATACAGACAGGCGTAGCGGGCGGTGCCGTCACTGTCCTGCCACGGACCGAGCAGCGTTCCGCCGCTGCACTTCGGCTTGATATCTGCAAGCAATGTCTGAGGAGGATTCCCGAACGGCGTGCATTGGGCGAGCACGGGCGGGCCGGGCAGAACTGCGGCCCAGATCACCGCGAGCATCAGAAGAACTCCAGTACGCGAGCGCATCAGCAGTTTCCAGTCTCTCTCCATCGATTTACAGGCGGGTGTCGCCAGCGCGCCGGCAGCCGTTCCGATGGACGATCAACCCAGATCGCGGATGCGAAGTTCCCGGATCGCGGAACCCGAGTTCGGATTACGACGCCGCCCGGTCACGAAGGCCGGGCGCCGGCAGCGCTGACTTACGGTATCAATCCTTCGCTGAGAGCGTCTGGTGCGCGGGGCGGGACTTGAACCCGCACGGTATTTCTACCACGAGCCCCTCAAACTCGCGTGTCTGCCATTCCACCACCCGCGCACTCGCGATCAGATGGCTAGGGTACTGGCGCCGGCACCGGGATCGGAGCTCGGCGGCGCGAGTCGGCGCCGGCATCGGATTCGCCGGCTCGTCGGCGCCGGTTTCACCGGCATCAGCGCTCTTCGGCATACGACTGGAGCCGCTCGAAAATGCTGCCCGTCGCCCGGCGACGACGTATACGCCAGGAAGAGCGAGGTCGCAAAGAACACCGCCGCCAGCGCGCTGGTCTGCTTGGTCAGCACGTTACCCGCGCCGCTGGCGCCGAAAACCGTCTGGCTGGAGCCGCCGAAAACCGCGCCGACCTCGGCGCCCTTGCCCTGCTGCAGCAGCACGAGGATCACCAGCGTGATGCAGACCAGTACGTGAACTCCGACAACGGCCTGAACATCAATTTCGCTGATCCATTCGCCGCCGCGCCGTACATACGTACGCCGCCGCCCGAAAGATCCTGGCGCACGAGTCAGCCTTTAAGCTTGCCCCGCCGACCAAAGCCCCGTCAATATCGGGTTTCGCCAGCAGCGAGTCAATGTTGTCGGGCGTGACGCTGCCGCCATAGAGGATGCGAGTCTCGCGCCGCGCGCTCGTCCCCCATGAATCGATCCGAGCGCAATTCGCGAATCGCGCCGTGCACCAACTGCGCCTGCTCAGGCGTGGCGGTCTGCCGGTGCCGATCGCCCATACCGGCTCGTATGCGATAACCACCGTCGCTGCGGCTTCGGTCCGGCGATCCCGGCAGGCCGTTTTGCAGTTGGCGCATGACCACCGTCGAGCGTCTTGCTGGCCTCGCGCTCCTGCAAAGTCTCGCCGACGCACATGATCGGCGCCAGCCGATGCTTCAGCGCGGCTATCATCTTCTTGTTGACGAATTCGTCGGTCTCGAAGAAAACGTGGCGGCGCTCCGAATGCCCGAGGATGACGTGGGTGACGCCGAACGCCTTCAGCATCGGGGCCGAAACCTCGCCGGTAAAGGCGCCGCTATCCTCCCAATGCATGTTCTGCGCGCCGAGCGCGAACGACGAGCCGGCGAGCGCCTGCGCGACCGGCGGGAATGACCACCGTCGCGGGCGCGACCAGCACGTCGCGATCCCTGCCGAGCCGGTGCCGCGAGCGGATCGATGCCTGTGCGCAGCCCGGCGATCATCGCGCGCGCTTCGAGCGCCGTGAGGTTCATCTTCCAGTTTCCGGCGATCAGCATTGCGTACGCATCGTCGAACGCCTCACGGTCAGCGCTTTGACGCCGGGCAGTTCTTTGCCCTTCGAGATATTCCAGCGTCGCGCCGCCGCCGGTCGAGATATGGGTAAAGCGCTGACGACCACGGCTGATCCCCACCGCCGCGGCGGTGTCGCCGCCGCCGATGATGGTTTTCGCGCCCGAAAGATTCGCGAGCGCCTCGCCGACCGCAGCGTGCCGTGGGCGAACGCGTCGATGCTCGAAGAATCCCAGCGGTCCGTTCCAGATCACGGTTTTCGCGCGTGCGCAGGCGCGCGATGAAATCCTCGATAGTGCGCGGCCCGATATCGAGGCCCATCATGTCAGGCGGGAATTTCAGTCCACGACCTGCGCCGTCGCGGTCGGCTCCGGGCGCCGCCGCGACGACATGATCGATCGGCAGGCACGAATTGCACGTTATGCTTTGCCGCCTCGGCATCAGCTCGCGCGCGAGGTCGAGCTTGTCCTCTTCGACCCGCGATATGCCGATCGCGAAGTCCCGCGCGCCTTGAGGAACGTATAGGCCATCGCGCCGCCAATCAGGATCGCATCGACCTTGGTCAGCAGGTTGCGAATCACGCCAATCTTGTCGGAGACTTTTGCGCCGCCCAGAATCGCGACCGAGGGACGCGCGGGATTTTCGGTTACCGCGCGCAAGCGCTTCGAGCTCGCGCATCATCAGGAAGCCCGCCGCGCGCTCGGCGATAAAGCGCGTGACGCCCGCCGTGGAGGCATGCGCGCGATGCGCGGTGCCGAACGCGTCGTTGACGTAGGCATCTCTTCGCGCGCGCCAGCTCATGCGAGAAGTCGCGGTCGTTGGCCTCTTCCTCTTTATGAAAGCGCAGATTCTCGAGCAGGATCGCGTCGCCGCGGCTTGAGCGCCGCGACCATCCTGCCGGTCACGTCGCCGATACAATCGGGCGCGAGGCCGACCTTCTGCCCCAGCACTCGCGCTGAGGTACTCGGCGATCGGCTTGAGGCTCAGGTCGGCGGAGCGCTCCTTGGGCCGGCCGAGATGCGAGCACAGAACCGCGATGCCGCCCTGCTTCGAGGATGTAGCGGATGGTATCGAGGCTCGCGTCGATGCGCGCCGGGATCGGTGATCTTGCCGCCCTCGAGCGGCACGTTGAAGTCGCATCGCACGAGCACCTTTTTGCCCGCGAGCTCAAGCTCGGTAATCGGATGAACGGGCATGACGGTATCCTGCTGGAGCTCCGACTACAGTCCGCTCGGCGACGTAGGCGGTCACGTCGGCCAGCCGATTGGAGTAGCCCCATTCGTTGTCGTACCACGAGAAAATCTTGACCAGCCGCTTGTCGATAACCTTGGTCAGCGGCGCATCGAAAATCGACGAATGCGGGTTGCCGTTGAAATCGAACGAGACCAGGTGCTCGTCGCAGTACTGGAGGATTCCCTTGAGCGGACCTGCCGGCCGCTTCTTTCATCGCGGCATTGACCGATTTCTCGTCGGCATCTTTCGCATCGACAGGCGGTCAGATCGACCACCGATACGTTGGGCGTCGGCACCCGTATCGCGATGCCGTCGAGCTTGCCCTTGAGCGCCGGCAGTACCAGGCCGATCGCCTTCGCCGCGCCGGTCGAGGTCGGGATCATCGAGAGCGCCGCCGCACGCGCACGTCGCAAATCCTTGTGCGGCCCGTCCTGGAGATTCTGGTCCGAGGTGTAGCGAGTGCACCGTCGTCATCAGGCCGTGCTGCGATCCGAAGGTGTCGTTGAGAACCTTCGCAACCGGCGCGAGGCAGTTGGTGGTGCACGACGCATTGGAAATAATGTCATGCTTCGTCGGGTCGAAGGTCTCGTGGTTGACGCCCATGCACAGCGTCACATCGGCGCCGTCGGCCGGCGCGCTGATGACGACTTTTTTCGCGCCCGGCGCTCAGATGCAGCGAGGCCTTTTCCTTCGAGGTGAATAGCCCGGTCGATTCGACGACCACCTGCACGCCGAGGTTCTTCCACGGGAGCTTGGCGGGGTCGCGTTCCGCGAGCACCTTGAGCGGCTTGCCGTCGACCATGATCTGGTTGCCCTCGGCGCTGACATCCTGGCTCAAGGTGCGATGAATCGAATCATACTTCAGCAGATGAGCCAGCGTCGGCGCGTCGGTAATATCGTTGACGGCGACGATCTCGAGCGCATCCTTATGGTGTAAGGCAGCGCGGAAAAACATTCTGCCGATTCGTCCAAATCCATTGATTCCAACCCTGATCGCCACAGGATCCAAGTCCTCCTTGCCTCGATGCGCTCGCGCCCAGAGCCTCTATTAATAGACTCGCCTTAGTCGGAGCCGCTACCCAGGAAAAAACTATCATAATATCCGCAACGATCCGTTGGTGGAGCGTTCTATGATGTGGACCGATGTTTGCTCGTCCGGAAGCCGTATAGAATCAAACCGGGTTGAAGATGGTTCGAATCAAATCCTGTCCGTTCTCGTTTCGGCTAGGAGGGGACTATGGAGAACCTATGAGCGGTGAGGGTGGATTGAGTGTGGTGGGGCTCCTGCTCGGGACGGGCCCGTCGTCCAGGCCGTCATCGTGATTCTGGTCGCGTTCTCGGTCGGAAGCTGGGGAATCATCATCTACAAGCTCGTGCAGACCTCGCGTGCGCGGCGCGAGTCGGAACGCTTCACCACGATATTCTGGGAATCGAAGAATCTCGCCGCGATCAACACCGCCAGTATCGGGCTGGTGCATTCTCCGGTCGCGCAGGTTTTTCGCGCCGGCTACCAGGAGCTGCTCCAGCTCACGCGCGCCAAGCGCCAGGTGGTCGGCGGCGAGGACCGCATGAGCACCGATTTCGGCGGCGTCGAAAACGTCACCCGCTCGATGAAGCGTCAGCAGAACGTCGAAATGACCAAGCTGGAGTATGGCCTCACGTTCCTCGCGACCACCGGATCGACGTCGCCGTTCGTCGGGCTGTTCGGCACCGTATGGGGAATCATGACCGCGTTCCTGGGGTTGTCGGCGGCGCATTCATCGAGCATCCAGGCGGTCGCGCCCGGCATCGCCGAGGCACTGATTACCACCGCGATCGGCCTGGTCGCCGCCATTCCGGCCCAGGTGTTCTACAACTACCTGACCGGCCGCGTGCATGTGCTCGCCACCGACATGGAAAACTTCATCAGCGAGTTCCTCAATATCGCGGAACGGCACTTCCTCTCGTAGACGAGAAACCCATGGCATTCGAAGCAGGACAGCGCGGCAAGCTCGTCTCGCAAATCAACGTCACGCCGCTGGTCGACGTGATGCTGGTGCTGCTGATCATCTTCATGGTGACCGCGCCGATCATCCAGCAGGGCGTCGAGGTCGATTCCCAAGGTCAAAGCCGCCGCGCTGAAGGGCAAGGAGCAGGAGTTCGTGGTGTCGATCACGCGCGGCGGCGAGACCTATCTCAATGACACCCAGCTCCCGCCCGCCGAGCTGACCGACAAGCTGCAGGCGATTTCGGCCGAGCGTCCGGACCTGCAGGTCTTCATCCGGGCCGATGAGCAGGTCGCCTACGGTCGAAGTGATCCGCACGATGGCGGCGATCAAGGCGGCAGGAATCGAGAACGTCGGGATGGTAACCGAGATGCCGGCAGGCGAGCCAGCGGCGTCGACGCCGGACGGCGGCAAGCATGGCGGACCCTAGCGATGAGCCGAAACCGTCGCGACTGGGCTATATCGCGGCGATCGTCATCTCCGCGATCGGCCACGCGATCCTGGCGGCGCTGGTGCTCTTCGTGTTCCCTCGCTACTTGAACCCGAGCCGCAGCCCGGACCAGATCTACTCGGTCAATATCGTGGGCGAGCTTCCCGCCGGCGATTTCGGCAGTCATCTGCCCAAGCTCGCCGCCGCGGAAAATGAGCCCAATCCAGCTGAAGAGGCCAAGCCCGTACCCGCGCCGCCCGTGGAACCCAAAGTCGTGTCGAAGCCCGAGGCGCTCGCACCCAATGCCGACAAGAACGCGATCGCGCTGAATGTACTCGCCTCGCCGACTCCGCCTCCGATCCCGACGCCGGCGCCGACTCCCGCAGCGACTCCAGTTCCTGCGGCCACGGCCGCGCCAACCGCAGCGCCCGCTCCAACTCTGGCGCCCACTCCCGTTCCGACGCCCCAACCCACGCCCGCGCCGGCGCCGACGGTAGCGGCGAAGGCCCCGGTGGTCGCACCAATACCGGCAGCGACCCCGAAGCCGCGCGCGAAGGCGCACCCGACCCGGCCCAAACCGGCGTCGCAGCCGTCCATCGCGATCGCGCGGGCGGAGCATACGCCCTCGGTCCAGGATCGCCTGAACAAAGTACGCGAACAATTGCTGGCCGAGCATCTGGCCAAAGAAAAACCGGACAGCGACGAGGACGAAGGCGACCAACCTGAAAAGGACGAATCCGGCGGCGGTCCGGTAACCGCCAGCCGCGCCACCGAAGGGAAGGGCGTCGGTGTCGGCGGCTCCGCCGGCGGCACGGGCGGGATTCAACAGGACCCCGAATTTCTGCTCTACTATCAGACGGTGCAGGAGCGGGTTAAGAAGGCGTGGAGCTATTCCGGTGGGAACAGCGAGCTGGAGACTACGGTCACTTTCTCGATCGGCGCGGACGGTAATCTGACCGGGATCAAGGTCACCGCCAGCTCGCGGGATTCCGCCTATGACGATTCGGTAGTTCGAGCGATCCGGCACGCGGCGCCGTTCCCGGCGCCACCGGAGAAATTCCGCCCGCAGTTCGGGGCGGGTGTGGAGGCGGTGTTCAAGCTGGGCGAGTTGAGTTCGTGACTCATCGGTGTGGGGACCGGCGACTCCGGGCGAACGATCGCTCCGCTCGCAATCCGATCGTAGGCGTGATGAATAGTCAGTTCGCAAGGATCCAATGAAACCGTTTCTATCCGCTCTGGTGCTGTTGCTTGGAACAGTGGTTGCGCCGCCGGTCCGCGCGCAGGGCACCCCCTCGCCGGCTCCGTCTTCCGACCGGATCCGGATGGAGATCGTCGGGCCGGGCTCGCGCCTGTCCGCGATCGCCCTGCCCGAGCTCAAGAATCTGGGCGGCGATGACGCCGGCGAAATTTCCGGCGCCTTCGTCGATACGCTCTGGCACAACCTGAAGCTCTCGGGCTATTTCCGCGAGGTCGATCCGCACGCTTACGTCGAGGACTCCGAGAAATCGGGCTACGAGCTGGGCCGCTTCAACATGGCCGACTGGAGCGCGCTCAACGCCGATTTTCTGGTCAAGGGTGCGGTCACCGTCCATGAGGGCGACATCACGCTCGAAGCGCGGCTGTTCGATGTCGCGCAGCAGCGCCAGATGATGGGCAAGCGCTACACCGGCAGCGGCGACGACGTTGCGCGGATGGCGCGCCGCTTTGCCGACGAGATTCTGAAAGCGACCACCGGCGTGCCCGGCCCGTTCGACGCGAAGCTCGCTTTCGTTTCGACCCGCGCGGGCCGTTTCAAGGAAATCTACACCGCCGCTATCGACGGCCAGGACGTTTTCAAAGTCACCAACAATCCCACCATCAACCTGTTTCCCTCGCTCGATCAGAGCACGCGCCGTCTGCTCTATCTCTCCTACAAGACCGGCCGGCCGGCGCTTTATCTGGCCGATCTCGCGACGCGCCGCGAGATTCGGATCGGCAGCTTTTTTGGCGTGCCGATCGGCGGCGCGATCGCGCCCGACGGCAGTCATATCGCTGCTGCCATTGAGCATGACGGCGTCACCGACCTTCATCTGCTCGATCCGCAAGGGCGCGAGATCCGCGCGCTTACCAGCGGCGGCTCGATCAACGTCAGCCCGGCATTTTCGCCCGACGGCGCCAAGCTCGCGTTCACGTCCGATCGCTCCGGAACGCCGCAGATTTACCTGCTGGATCTCGACGGGGGCGACCCGCAGCGGATTACCTATCGCGGCGAGTACAACACCACGCCCGCGTTCTCGCCCAAGGGCGATCGGCTCGCTTATCAGAGCCGTGAGAACGGGCGCTTCGATATCTATGCGATCGGCCTGAACGGCGGCGAGCCGCTGCGCCTCACCGAAGGCGAGGGCAGCAACGAATCACCGTCCTGGTCGCCCGACGGTCGCTATATAGTGTTCAGCTCGACCCGCGATGGACGCGCGCACCTGTATCTAATGCAGGTCGAGACCGGCAAAATCATTTCCGCACTATTGGAGGATAACGGCGATGATACGAGTCCTGTCTGGTCCTGGTGGTTACCGGAATAACGCTTCGCTGCTGATCGGGACAGCCTTGATCGTAGCGCTCGCCGGCGCGGCGCCGCTTGTGCTCGGCGGATGCTCCTCGAAAAAGCCGCCCGCCGCCACGGCTCTGGGCAGTGACGGCAACAATCTCGGCGAGAAGGGGCTCGGCCCCAGCTCGCTCGAGGAGTTCCAGCAAAAAGGCACTGTGGGCGGCGAGAACAGCCCGCTCACCGATATCCATTTCGGTTACAATGACTTCACTATCCAAGCCCAGGACGGCGAAATTCTGCGCACCAACGCCGGCTATCTGAACGACCATGCCAAGGCCCACGTCCAGGTCGAAGGCCACTGCGACGAACGCGGCTCGGAAGACTACAACATCGCGCTGGGCGCCAAGCGCGCCCAGGCCGCCAAGGACTATCTGGTGACGCTTGGCGTTTCTGCCGACCGCATCTCGACCATCAGCTACGGCAAGGAGCTGCCGCTCTGCACCGAGCACGTGGAAAGCTGCTGGTCACGCAATCGCCGCGCTCATTTTGTGGTCTCGGAGTGAACCCGGTGCAGATTTCTTTTCCCGCGGGCTCCGTGGCCCGATGGTTCGCCGCGCTGGCCGCGATCTTTGCGCTCGTCGGCTGTGTCGGGCAGTCGGACCTGGATCAGATCCGCAACGATCAGATGCAGATCCGCAGCATGATCGCCACGCAGAACCAGGAGGTCCTGGGGCTCCAGCAGCAGCTTGCCCGCCAGCATGATGAGCTCGAAGAGATGAGCCACGGCCCAGGCGGCAGCCAGAACACCAGCAACCAGGTCGCGGCGTTGCAGGATCGGCTCAGCAAGCTCGAGGCCTCGGTGAGCGCGATGCAGACCGGCACGGTATCGCCCCCCACGGCCGGCGGTTCGGCGCCCGTTTCGCCTCCGTCCGCGAGCCCGCCCGCCCCAGCCCCGGCGCCGGCCGCCGAGTCCACGCCGGATTGGCGCGGCGATCTCGACCGCGAGCTGGCGGCGACGATTAGCGGTCCCGGCGCCAGACCGTATCGCGACGGGCTGCAAGCGATGAAGGACGGCCGGTATCCGGACGCGATCGCGAAATTCAGCCTGCTTCAGAAGCGCTTTCCCAAGTCGCCGCTCACTGAACCCGGCGAGTACTTCTCGGCCAACGCGCTGTTCGAGTCGGGCCGCTACGATCAATCGATCCTGCAGTTCAACGACCTCGTGATGCGCTATCCAACCGGGCGCTTCGCGAGCGCCGCCCTCCTGCGTGAGGCTGCGGCGTTCCTCAAGCTCAACGACAAGATCGACGCCCGTCTGACCCTCCAGAAGCTGCTCGCAGATCACGCCGACAGCCCCGAGGCCACACGCGCTAACGAAATGATGAAGGACCTCGACGGCTAGCGATCCCGCGGCTGCGGCGCGGTGAGCGATCGCTGCACCGGGACGGGCGTGATTCGTGATGAAAGCGGCGAAGGCGCGGCGGAAATTGCCGATGGAGATTATTCGCGATCTCGACGCGCTCAAGCCTCACCCCAGCCCGGTGGTCGCGTTCGGCAATTTCGACGGCGTCCACCTCGGCCATCGCGCAATCCTGAAGACCGCGATTGATCACGCCCACGCCGAGCGCGGCACCGCTTTCGCCCTCACCTTTGATCCGTCGCCGGCCAAGGTGCTGGCGCCCGCGCGCGCGCCACGCCTGATTCTCGCGCCCGAAGACAAGCTCGAGATGCTGGCGCGTTCGGGAATCGACGGCGTGATCGTGATCAACTTCACGCCCGAATTCAGCCGTCATGAGCCGCGCGAATTCGTCCGCGACCAGATTCTCGGCAAGATCGGTGCGCGCGCGGTGGTCGTCGGCCACAGCGTGAGCTTCGGCCACAATCGCGCTGGCAACGCCGCTGTGATGGTCGAGCTCGGGCGCGAGTTCGGTTTCGAGGTGACGGTGGTCGGCCCGGTCAAGGCCGCCGGTATCGAGGTCAGCTCGACCAAGGTGCGCGAGCTGATCGCCGCCGCCGACCTCAAAGGCGCCGCCGAGCTGCTCGGGCGCTGTCATTTTCTCGGCGGCCGCATCGTCCGCGGCCGCGAGCGCGGCCGGACGCTTGGCTTTCCCACCGCCAATCTCGAATCTGAGACCGAGTGCATCCCGCCCGACGGCGTTTACGCCACGCGCGTCATCCTCGAGGACGGGCTCTATCCTTCGATCACGAACATCGGGATGCGCCCGACGTTCGATGAGCCGCAGCGAACGATCGAAGCCCACCTCTTCGACTTCGATCGCGATCTGTACGGGATGAGAATCAAACTCGAGCTGGTCGAGCGCATCCGCCCGGAGCGCAAATTTGAATCCGCGGCGGAACTCGGCAATCAGATCGCGCTCGATATCCGGCGCGCCCGCGAAATTCTCGCCAAGGCCTAGCGCTCACGCCGATACCATGGACTTCGCTCTCAACGCTGAGCAGAAACTGCTTCAATCGACGCTGCGCGATTTTGCCGCGCGCGAGCTGCTGCCGGCTTACGCAGGCCGCGACCAGGACCAGGATCTGCCGCGCGCGCTGGTGCGCCAACTGGGTGAGATGGGACTGCTGGCTCCGATGGTCGAGCCGCGTTTCGGAGGGCAGGGGCTCGACTACGTGTCGTTGGGACTCGCCCACGAGGAGATCGCGCGCGCCGACTTCAACGCCGCGTACGTGCTGTTGCTCTCGGCGCTGGTCGGCGCAATCGTGGCGGCGCGCGGTGACGACTCGCAGCGCGCGGCGCTGCTGCCGCCGATTTGCCGCGGCGAAGTGATCGCCGCGCTGGCGGTCACTGAGCCGGGCGCCGGCTCCGACGCCGCGCACGCCAGGCTCCTGGCGCGGCGCGAGGGCGACGCCTACTTACTCGACGGTGAGAAAAGTTCCATCTCGTTCGCGACGTCGCCGATACCGCGCTCGTGATGGCGCGTACCGGCCCGGCCGCGATGGGCGCCCGCGGCATCAGCGCCTTTTACGTGGACCTCCACGCGCCGGGCGTCACCCGCACGCGCTTTCGCGATCTCGGCTCGCGCGCGATCGGGCGCGGCCAGCTATTTTTCGATTCGGTCCGCGTGCCGGCCGCCGCGCGCATCGGCGACGAAGGCGCCGGCTTCGTCCAGGTGATGCAAGGCTTCGACTTCAGCCGCGCGCTGATCGGCCTGATGTGCATCGGCGCCGCAGAGCAGAGCCTCGACGAGACGCGCAAGTACGTCGACCGAGCGCAACGCATTCGGCGGCAGTATCGCGCGCTTCCAGGGCGTCTCTTTCCCGCTCGCCGAAGCCGCGGTCCAACTGCGCGCCGCGCGCCTGCTATGCTACGAGGCGTTGTGGCTGCGCGATCGCGGCGAGCCGCACGGATGGCTCGCGGCCGGATGCAAGTGGTGGGCGCCGGAGCTGGCCGCCCAGGTCCTGCATCAGTGCCTCCTGCTGCACGGCCATCTCGGCTTCAGCCTCGACCTGCCGCATCAGCAGCGCCTGCGCGATGTCATCGGGCTGGAGATCGGCGACGGCACCGCCCAGATCATGAAGCTGATCGTCGCCCGCGAGCTGCTCGGCAATATCGCTCGCGGCTATTGAGTGACGACCGCGCCGCGCTCCGATAAATCGTAGACCAGTTTCATCTCGGCCCACCACTCGCCGGGCCGCGCGTCTGCCACCGGTTCCTGCATCGATTCCATCAGGCGCTGCCATTGCCGGATCCGCGGGTCGCTCTGCTCGTAGCGGGCGAAGTCGCGGCCGGGATCGAAATCGTCGCCGGTCTCCATGAACATGAAGAGTTGCCGGCCCAGCATCCAGATCAGCATCCGCTTGATTCCGATCGCGCGCAGCCCGCGCTCGACCTCCGGCCAGACGCTGCGATGGTGCTCGATATACTTCGCGATTACCGCCGGATCATCTTTGAGCTTGATCGTCTGGCCGTACTGCTTCATCGCCTTCCTCAAAAGACCAGCACGCCGCCGTCGATCGGATAGGCCTGGCCGGTGATGAACGACGCTTCGTCGGAGCACAGATAGAGCGCCAGCGCAGCGACCTCTTCGGGCGTGCCCATCCGGCCGATCGGTTGGTACTCGGACAGCTCGCGGAACATCTCCGGCTCGCGACCGGGATAATTGCGCTGCAGGTAGCCGTCGACGAACGGCGTATGCACCCGCGCCGGGCAGATACAGTTGCAGCGGATCCCGCGCTTGACGTAATCGACTGCGATCGAGCGCGTCATCGCCAGCACCGCGCCCTTGCTCATCGAGTACGCGAACCGATCGGTGAGCCCGATCAGCGAAGCGATCGAGGCCAGGTTGAGGATCACGCCGCTGCCCTTGCGGAGCATCCGCTTCACGCCCGCCTGCGCGCATAGATAAACGCCCTTCACGTTGACCGCGTAGATTCGGTCCAGGTCCGCCTCGGCCGTATTCTCGACCGTGCCGACGTGGGCGATACCCGCGTTGTTCACCAGGATATCGACGCTCGCACCGGCGGCGTCGACGCGCTCGAACGCGGCTCGGACCGATTCCGCCGCCGCCACGTCGCATTCGATCGCGAGCGCCGCGCCGCCTGCAGCGCCGATCGCGGCGACCGTCTCCTCGCCCGCGCTCCGCTCGCGTTCGAGCACGAACACGCGCGCGCCGTTGCGCGCGAAGATGGTCGCGATCGCGCGGCCGATTCCGGAGCCCGCCCCGGTCACGATCGCATCTCGTCCGTCCAGTCGAAACATGCCGCTCATTCCCGATCTCCGCCGATCTCTCCCGCCCGACACTAGACCACCCCGCGCCGCGCCGACAAGCGGCGCCCCGGCCCGACCGCTGCGCGGCAATAGCCACCCAATCTCGCAGTTATTATTAGCGCCTATTGGTTGAATTGACATTGCCGCGGGATTGTCGCGAATATCTTGCAGGTCGGACTGTAGTAACAACATGATAAATAAATATAACAGTGAGTATACAGTCACTCGCGCACCGCAGCCGCCCCGCTGGATCGGGCGGCGCCGCATGATGGTCGCGAGGCGCAAGCGGAACTCCGGACAGGCGATGGCCGAGTACGCGCTGCTCCTGGCCAGTCTGGCCTCGGCAACGATCCTCGCCTTCAAGCTTCTGGGCAATACCCAGGCGCGTCTGTCCCTGTCCGCCACCTACAGCGGCCCCACCGTGGAGCTGGGCGGCGGCGCGCCCAATAACGAAATCAAATGATCACCGACCGCGTGGCACGCGCTGGCGAAGCGCACCGAGGCGAGGGGCCCGAGACGCCAACCGCGCGCCAGGGCCTCGCGCCCGGCTCCGCGCCGCCGATCCGGGCGCGGACCCGGGCGGCGCGCATCCTCACCGCGTTGCGCGACGACGCGCAACTGCGGCGCCGTCACGATATCAGCGATGACGAGCTCCGCGATGCTCGCCGGAGTATCGTTGATGGGCGACGTGCAATGTCCATCTGATCTGGTTTTCATACTGAATGTTCTCCGCGCGGTCCTGAAGACTCCGGACGCGCCCCCGGTCGCGCGCTCCTGAGCGCCGGGCCACTCACTCTCCGCCCGCAAGTCGGCTCCGCGATTCTAAAGCTCAGCCGGCCTGCGCCGCGCGCAATCCCCCCTCGACCTTCACCACCGCTTCGAGCACGCGCGACACGTTATCGGCCATAAACTCGGTGAGCATCGCGGCCCGCGCCTGTGCGGCGAGATCTCGCCCGCGCACCGCAATCGTCGCGGCCCGCTCCAGCATCTCGTCTTCCAGCGGACGAAAGCTGCGCCACACGATCGGCGCCAGCCGCTCCGGCGCCTGCGCGACGCGATCCTGAATCGCCTTCATCCGCCACCACGGTGAGTCGCGCGACGGTTCCATCCCGCCGCTCGTGAGCGCGGCCGGAATCGTGCCCGCGGCGTAGAGCGGCACAAAGATTCCCGTGCACGGCGCCGCCATCGCGGCCCACATCACCGGCGTCGCGCCCGACTCCGGCGAATTGATTTCTGCCACCATGCTCGCGGTCGTGCCCGCCGACTCCGCATGCATGCAGAGCGAGTAGCTGCGCTCGCTTGCCGCCGGCGCCGTGATCACCGGCAGCTCGCCCATTTCCCAGCCGGGTGTTGAGAAAGTAAGACCAGGTGAGTTGGAGAAATGCACGTTCTCAACACCCTGCGTGAAAACCGGCTTCCTTCCTTAATCTTCTCTCCCTCCGGGAGAGATAAGAGTGAGGGAGCAGGCTGTGAAAATCCTTTTTCAACAGCCTGCTGATGGTCGCGCAGGACCGCGAACAGCTCGCGCACCGAGCGGCGTCCCGCGCGCCCGATCAGCTCGCGGCTGCGCGCCAGCCGCCCGCGCGCGCTGAGCGCCATCGGATGCGATTCGGGTGCGTAGGCGGCGGCGAAATCGAAGCGCGCGCGCCCGTCCCACCACCCCTCCACGCGCGCATGCGTCTCCACGTCCGCCGAGCCGCGCTCGTAGGCCGCCGTGCCGGCGCAATTCGAGATACTTGCGCAGTCGCGCACCTGATGCGCCGCCCATTGGCGACCCGAGCTTTCCAGGATCCACGCCTCGGCGTGATCCGCGATCATAAACCCGTTCGAGTAGCGCCAGTCGAAATCACGCGCCGCCGAACCGCCCTGCCCATAACGCTCGATCAGCCCGCCGATCAACTCCATCGCCGCCCGCGCGCTGGCCGCCCGCTCCAGCCCCAGCCGCACCAGATCCATTCCAAGCAGCCCGACCGCGGGCAAGCTGTCTTTGGTAACGATCGCTTCGTTCCCGATCGCAACGCCGCACTCGTTGATTCCGTGCTCGAAACCCCACAACCAGGCCGGCCGCGACCCGATTAATCCCCAAGTCTGCTCGACCTGCGGAATCTCGAGGTACTGGCATCGTACCGGCTCGCCCGCCGCATGACTCTGTCGCAACGCCTGAAAAAGCGGCTGACACTCCAGCCCCGGCCGGTCGCTGTTCTTGGCAAAGATCGTAGCCCCACTCGCAGTCCGGCCCGGCAGCGCCACCATCGTGTCGCAACTCGCAATGCCGAGTCTTAAGGTCTCAGCGGCCATCGAGCTTTCCGTTCGACCTGCTGGTCGCCGATATCGGAAGGCATCCTCTACCGGGTGTCGAGAAATGCTCCGGGCTACGGATGTGAGCGAATTGTGCGAAGGGTATAAACATCGCCCTCGATAGTGAAATAAAATCGCCAGTCATTATTCACGCGGGCCTGCCAGAGGTCGCGGGCCTCGTCGTATTTCTTGGCGCGCAGCGAGGGATGGCTCGAATTGGCGAGCAGATGGGCAAGTTGCTTCTCGAAGGCGCGCTGAATGGCGGGCGGCGCGTCGGCGAGGTCCCGGTCGAAGCGTCTAGTCCTTCGGGCGCGCACGGTGGCGCTGGCGCCTGCCCGCAGCGAGGGCATCGCGGACCAGCGCGTGCGGCGAATCGTAGGGCTTGCTGACCCGCCCCGCCTTCACATCCGCCTCCGCGTCTGCAAGCGCCAGTTCGAGGCCGCGGTCGTCGACTTTTCGGGCTTTAGGATCCACGGGTCGCGTGAGCGCGCCCTGACGCACCACCACGGTCTCGAGCAGGTCGCCGGCCTTAAGTCCCAGCGCCTCGCGGACGTGCTTGGGGAGCGTCACCTGCCCCTTGGCGCCCATCTTTTGCACTGCCGTAGACATGGCGAGTTCGGTATGAATTGTAGACCACCGTGGACGTTCGTGAAATGGCGCTCGAGACGCGGCGTCGCGCCGGATTAGATACTCTTTCCTGATGCCAATGGATCGCGCGAGCGCCTTCTCCTACGCCTGCAACGCGTGCGGCCTCTGCTGCCGTGACCAGGTAGTTCCGCTCTCGCCGTATGATTTGCTCCAGATCGCCCGCGCGGCCGGGATCACGACCGGCGCGGCCGTTAGATACTTCACGATCCGGCGCGGCTCGATTCTCAAATTCTCCGGCGTGAATCACTCCTGCGTCGCGCTACTGGATTCCCGATGCTCGCTGCATCCGGGACGCCCGCTCGCGTGCCGGCTCTATCCGCTCGGGCTCGAGCACGATCGCGGCGGCGACGGCCAACGCTTCGTGCAACTGACGCCCGCCGCCGGATCGGCCGGGGTTTACGGCGCGGGCGGGACGGTCGAGACTTTCCTGGCCGCGCAAGGTGTCGACGAATATCTGGGCGCGGTCGCGCGCTACGCTACGCTCCTGCCCGTGATGCGCGCGCAAATCGCCGCGCTGGTCGATTTCGATCAGGTTCGAGCCGCGCGAATTCTGGCGGATCGCGATTCGCGAGGCGAGCGCCGAATCCGGCTTCGATCCAAATCCGCTGATCGACGCGTTGTTCGATCCCGATTCGCTCGGATGTGGCAACGGCGACTGCGAACCGACCGTCGCTGCGCACGTCCGCGCGCTCGAGAGCGCTCGCGCTGGCCGAGCGCGACGCCGCGCGGCTCGCGGCCGCAGCGATGATGCTCGCGATCAGCCTCGGCTACTCACCCGCCGTCGTGAGCTACCGACGGGGAGCCATCCTTAAGGAGCGAGCGCTAGCGTGATCCACCTTACGCCGAGCGGATCATGCTGAGCGGATCATGCGTTGCGGGGCGAAGCTGGCGGCGAAGTCCGCGGCGAACCGCTCGGCTTCGCCGGGGCGTATCGTCGCGATCGATATTCGCACCGCGGGCGCGCTTTTGATTCGGAAGCGCTCGCCCGCTGCGACCGCCCATCCGGCCTCCAGCAACGACTGCACCACCACGCTCTCCTCCGGCACCGGAATCCACACGTTCAACCCCGATCGTCCCACCGCGCGGATTCCCAACTGTCCCAGCGCCGCGATCAGCGCGCCGCGCCGCGCCGCGTAAGCCGCGACCGCCGACTGTTCCAGCTTCGCGACGCGCGGGTCGGCCAGAATCGCCACGACCAGTTGCTGCAGGATGTGGCTCACCCATCCAGTGCCGAGCCGCTGCCGGCCCTCGACGCGCCCGATCGTCAGCTCGTCGCCGGTCACGAACGCCGCGCGCAGATCGGGCCCGAGCCACTTCGACACCGAGCGCACGACCGCCCGCCGCGCGCGCTCCGGCTCGGCGAGCGAGAACGCGGGCGTGCCCGCAATCGGCCCGGCATGATCGTCTTCGATCACCAGCACCTCGGGATACGCGCGGAGCATCCGGCGCAAATCGCGAGTGCGGCCGGCGTCGAGCGCGGCGCCGGTCGGATTCTGCGCCCGCGGCGTCAGGATCAGCGCCTCGATCCCGCCGGCCAGCGCGCGCTCAACGTTCTTCCGGCACGAGACCGAAGTCATCGACGGCAATTGGAACCGCAGTCAGCCCCAGCGCGCGCAGCAGATCGAGCACCGCAAAGTAGCCCGGATCCTCCACCGCGACCCGGTCGCCGACTCGCAGCCGCGCGTTGAGCACGCGCTCGATCCCGTCGAGCGCGCCGCCCACCACCGCGATCGGCCCGGGCGCGATACTGTCAGCGGCGAACATCGCCGCCGCCATTTCAATCAGTTCCGGATCGTTGTACGGACCGGTGTACAGCCGCGGGCGCACGCTCAGCCGCTTGAGCGCTTCGCCCAATGCGGGCAGCAGCGCCGGATCGGGTCCGCCGCCCGACAGGTCGCGAACGTTCGCCGGCACCGGCGTTGCAACCCGGCCGGTCAGCGGCGGCCGCGCGTTGACCCGCGTGCCACGCCGGCCGTCGGCGGTCACCAGGCCGCGCGCCTGCAGCATCCGGTAGGCCGACGCGACCGTGCCCGGACTCACGCGCAAGCGAGTCGCCAGCCCGCGCACCACCGGCAACCGCTCGCCCGGAGCGCAGCCGCCCGCGCAGGATCGCGTCTTCGACGCTGGCCGCGATTTCACCGGCGTCCGAGCCCTTGATCGATTTTTGTAATGGCATAATAATACGTTTGTTCTAATACAAAATGGTGGCAGTAAAAAGATGCAAGGTCAAGCCAACGAAGGTCAAGCTAATCCGGCCAGCGAACGCGTAACGGTCAAGCGCCTGCCCAAACGCGCCGCGTACGATCGCGATACGATCAAAGCGATTCTCGACGAAGCACTGATCTGCCACGTCGGCTTCGTTGTCGACGGGCAGCCGTTTGTGATCCCGACCATCTGTGCGCGCGTCGGCGACCGGTTGATAATCCACGGCTCGGCGGCCAGCCGGATGCTGCGCGGGGTGCGCACCGAAATTCCGGTCTGTGTCACGGCGACGTTGATTGACGGCCTGGTGCTGGCGCGTTCCGCGTTCCATCATTCGATGAACTACCGCTCGGTGGTGATTCTCGGGCCGCGCGTCGGAGGTGGTTGGCGTCGCCGAGAAAACCGCGGCGCTGAAGGCGGTGGTCGATCACGTGATCGCCGGACGATGGGATCACGTCCGCGCGCCCGACCGAGGCCGAGCTGCGCGGCACGACCGTGCTCTCGATTCCGCTCGACGAAGCGTCGGCCAAGGTCAGGACCGGCGGGCCGCTCGACGACGAGGACGACTACGCGCTTCCGGTCTGGGCCGGCGAGCTTCCGCTCGCACTGACCCCGCGCGAGCCAAAGGCCGATCCACGCCTGCCGCCCGCGATCGCCGTGCCCGACTACGTGACGCACTACTGCCGCCGATAGGAATTCTCGGTAGTGGGCGGGTTTGGAGTCGGATGGCCGGCAGGGACGCCGGCCACTACCCCTGAATGCACCTCCCACATTGGGTAGGGGCCGGCCTCCGTGCCGGCCCGTGCTGTCAAAACGCCCACTAACAAATTCTGCTTCGCGCGCGTCCCGATCGGGCTCTATAAATTGCCGCGTCTGTATGTTCATCTGTTGGATACATGCGCGCAGCAATTCGCCGTCGGAAACGCCCGAAAACAACCATCTCGTTTCGGATCACGCACACGATCGCGGCGATCGCGCTCGCAGTCCTGGCGATTGCGCTCGCGCCTCGCGCCGCGATCGCGATGCCGTGCACGACCTCGATCCTCGGCCCCAACGATCCCGACTACGCGCCAACCGAGCTCGCCGGCGGGATGGGCACCTTCAACAACGAGCAATGGTACCTGTTCGATTGCATCCCGCAGAGCACGCCCAAAGCCACCGATCCCGAGGGCTCGGCCGGGATGTTTTTCAATGAGGCGTGGGCGCAATACGGCATGGGGCGCACCGACCTGATCGTTGCGTATATCGAGGGCGGCGTGAACTGGCGCGAGACCGAGACCGCCGATCTACGCCGCAAAGCGTATCTGAATTGCGGCGAGCTGCCGGCGCCCGAGAATGCCAACGGCGCAACGATGCCGGGCAATTCGCCGGGCTGTCTCGATCCAAACAACTTGTACGATCTCGACGGCGACGGCGTGCTGACCGTCGACGACTACGCCAACGACCCCCGCATCGCGCGGCCGTTCATCCATCAGGCGACCGCTGGCGGCATCACCAGCGAGGATCTGATCGTCGCCTTCAGCGACGGCGTCGACAACGATCACGACGGCTACGTCGACGACATCTCCGGCTGGAACTTCCATCGCGACACCAACGACCCGCAAACCGACAACAGCGTCTACGCGCATCCCGACGACGAATCGAACCAGTTCGTCGCCGAGGCCAACAACAACCTGCTCGGCGCCGGGGTATGCCCCAACTGCCGCTTGCTGAGTATCAAGGCGGGCGACGAGGCGATCGACCGCCCCGATCGGGTGGCCGAAGCGATCGCGTTTGCCGCCGACTCCGGCGCGAAGGTCATCGACGCGACGGTTTCTTCGACCGCGCAATCGCCCGCGCTCGCCGCGGCGGCCGAATACGCCTATCAGCAGGGCGCGGTGGTGGTATGGGCGAGCAATGATTTCGAGTCGGCCGACCATACCGACGGGATGCGGTTTGCGCACGTATGGCCGGGTAACTCGATCGTCTCGGATCAGTCCAATCGCGGCAGCGGCGGCACCACCGACGCCAAGGCGCAGACCTTCCGCTCGCGCTCGTCACTGACCTCGTACGGACCGCACAATCTGTTCAGCGTGCCCAACAACGACGGTTCGACCTCCACCGGCACGCCCACACTGGCGGGTGTGGCCGCGATGGTCGTCAGCGCCGGACTCGACGCCGCGCAAAGCGGCGCGATCGCAGCGCCGCTTTCTCCCAACGAGGTCGAGCAGGTCGTGCGCGCGACCGCGTCGCCGATCAACTACCAGCCCTGCAAGCCCAACTGCTTCGCCGGCGAGGCCGGCGCCGAGTTCAATATCCAGTACGGCTACGGGCGGCCCAACCTGCTCAAGGCGATGAACGCGGTGAACGCGAACCAGATTCCGCCGATCGCCGATCTCCAGTCGCCCGACTGGTATACGCAGGTCGATCCTACCCGCACGCCGACTCTGACCGTGAGCTTCATCGCCGCCGCGCCGCGCTCATCGTCCTACACGTGGCAGCTTCAATACGCGCTCGGGCCCGAGCCGCTGGACAATGCCTTCACGAGTTTCGCGAGTGGCGCGGGCACTTCGTCGCAGACCGCGGCCGGGACGCTTGATCTCACCAAGATTCCGTCGTCGTTCTGGTCGGGCGTCTATCACGCGCCGACCAAGACCCGGCTCTCGATCGAGCAATACGACGTGACGCTCCGCCTCGTCGTCACCGACAATCGGGGCTTGATCGGCGAGGACCGGCGCGTCTTTGATCTCCGGCACGATTCGACCGAGCTGGCCGGCTTTCCGATCAACCTCGGCGCCTCGCTCGAAGTTGGCGCGACGATGGCCGATATCGAGGGTATCGGCACGCTCGATCTGATCGTCGGCGGCTCCGACGGCGCCGTCCACGCGATTCATCCTGACGGCAGTGAGGCGCCCGGCTTTCCGGTGAGCACGAATCTGGCGCGCGGCGTCGACCCCAACTATCCGTTCAACTATCTCGGCGCGAAATCGTGGCAGTCGGGCCAGATTCCGTTCCCTCACGATTCGATCTCGGGGCCGATCGCGGTCGGCGATCTCGACCATGATGGCGCGCTCGAAATCGTCGCCGCGTCCAGCGACGGATTCCTCTACGTCTGGGACGGCGCCGGGAATGCGCGGCCGAATTTTCCGGTCTCGACTAATCGCCAGTATCAGCGCCAATCCGTGCCGCCGCCCGACACCCCGTACTCGACCAACCCGATGACCGGGCAATTCGGCGGCGCCGCGCTCGGCGATCTGGTGGGCACCGGCCAGCTCGATATCGTGATGGCCGGATGGGACGGGCAGATCTACGTGTGGGATCCGTCCGGTGCGCTGCTGCCGGGATGGCCTCAGGATGCGGTCGACATCCCGTCGTCCGCGATCCCCTCGGGCGATATCTTCGCGCGCGATTTCAAAATCGCGACGCAGCCGACCCTGATCGATATCAACGGCGACGGCCATCCCGATGTGCTGTTCGGACTTCAGGACACTGCCTTCCCGTCCTCCGGAACGCCGGTGATGGGATTTCTCACCGCGTTTTCTTCGCAGGGCGCGCTGCTGCCGAACTATCCGGTACAGCTCATGGCGCTGGCCCAGGGTTACGGCACCGCAACCGATATCGTCACCGAAGGCGTGCAGACGCCCGTGGCGCTGACTCTCAACGGCGTGGCGACTGCGATCGCCAATCCCGACCTCTACCTGAACTACAAAGTCGATCTGCGCAAAGGCGTCGCGACGGCCGAAGGGCCGGCCGGGATCGCCGGGCCCTCGAGCAGCTCCACGCCGCCGGTGTTGATCCACTTCACCACCTCGGCCGCGATCGGAAATTTGAAGGGCGGCAAGACGCCGCAGGTCGTGCAGGCCGGAACCTCCGCGCAGGATTCTCGTGACCGGAATCCTCGATACGCCCGGGATCGGCACCGAACTGCGCTCCGCGATCGCGGTCTGGAACCCGGTCACCGGCGGGAATCTGCAGGCCTACACGCAACTGCTCCAGGGCCTGCCGTTTTTCTCCAGCCCCGCGATCGCCGACGTGAGCGGTGACGCCGTTCCCGATATCATCGTCGCCACCGACTCCGCCGCGGTTCACGCGTTCAACGGCCTCAACGGAAAACCGCTCGCGGGATGGCCCAAGTGGACCGGCGGCTTCGCGCTCACCGCGCCGGCGGTCGGCGATCTCACCGGCTCCGGCAAAGTGGACGTGGCAGTCACGACGCGCGAGGGCTATCTCCACGTCTACGCGACGCCCGGCCGCGCCTCGGCCAATCACGAGGCCTGGCACGCGCATCAGAACGATCGCAACACCGGCCTCTACGGCGAGGACACGCGCCCGCCCTCGGCGATCAACAATCTGACCGTCGCCCATTCGGCCAAGGGTGACACGCTCGAGTTCACCGCGGTGGGCGACGATTGGAAATCTGGCCGCGCCGCGTCGTACCAGATCTTCGCGGCCTCAGCGCCGATCACGCAGGGCAACGTGGCCGCCGCGACTCCGATAACTCCGATCAAGAGCGTCAAGCCCAAAGCCGCCGGCGCTCACGAAGCAATATTGGTGACGCCGATTTCAGGGCTGACCTTCTACGCGGTCCGCGCAATCGACAAAGCCGGCAATATCGGCCCGCTGCCGATCCGGGTCCCTTAACAGTGAGGCGCTCGATTGTGATTGGATAGTCGCATGCCGCGCCCGATATGCCCTCCAGTCGCCGTCGATGTGATCATCGAGATTGGCGACCGAATCGTGCTCATCGAGCGCAAGAACTATCCGCCCGGATGGGCGATTCCGGGCGGGTTCGTCGATCTCGGTGAGAGCGTCGAGCACGCCGCGATCCGCGAGATGCGCGAGGAGACCTCGCTCGAACGTCGAGTTGACTGCGCTGCTGGGAGTCTATTCGCGCCCCGGCCGCGACCCGCGCGGCGATACCGTCAGCATCGTGTACGTCGGGCGCTCGACCGGCACGCCCAAGGCCGACGACGACGCGAAAGCGGTCGCGCTGTTCGCGCCCGACCATCCGCCGTCGCCGCTCGCCTTCGATCACGCGGAGATCCTGGCCGACTACGTCGCGTTCACGAAGAGCGGTCGGATCCCATCGCCGCGCGCGAAGTGATTGGCCCTGGCTATTCCAGCTTCTTCAGAAACTCCGCGATCCGATCGAACGCGCGATTTAGATTGTCGCGCGAGGTCGCATACGAAATGCGGATGTGGTCGGGAGCGCCGAAGTCGTTGCCGCCGACCACCGCGACGTGCGCCTCGCTCAGCAGGATCTCGGCGAGCCGATCGCCATGTCCGATCGCGCTGCCCTGGAATTTCCGCTTGAGCACCGCCGAGACGTTGGGGAAGGCATAGAACGCGCCCTCGGGAACATTGGGCAGGCTGAAGCCCGGCAACGCGCGCACCCGCTCGACCACGAGCCGGCGCCGCGCGCCGAACTCCTCTGCCATCGCCTTCACTTCGTCCTGCGGTCCGTTCAGCGCCTCGATCGCCGCGAATTGCGCGATCGAATTGGGATTGCCGCTGTTCTGCCCCTGCAAGCGGATCGCCGCGCCGATCACTTCCTTCGGGCCGGCTGCGAATCCGACGCGCCATCCGGTCATCGCATACGCCTTGGAGAGCGTGTTGAACACGACGCCGTTGGCTTTGAGCCCCGGCTCGATCGTGAAGAGATGCGGCGGCAGCCCGTCGTACGCGATATGCTCGTAGGCGTCGTCCGACATCACCGCGATTCCCGCGTCGAGCAGAATACCGGCGAGCGCCTTAAGATGATCGGCGCGATAGACCGCGCCGGTCGGATTCGACGGCGAATTGAGCATGATACCCCGGGTGTGCGGCGTGATCGCACGCCGCAGCGCCTCGGGTTCGAGCCGGAACCCGTTGCTTTCGGGACACGCCACCAGCTTGGCCGTCGCGCCGCTCAGCTCGACCATCGCGACGAAGCTCACCCACGCCGGGGTCGGGATAATTACCTCGTCGCCCTCGTCGAACAGCGCCGCGATCACGTTGTATTCGGCCTGCTTGCTGCCTGCCGACGCCATCACTTCGGCCGGCTGGTAGTCGAGATTGTTCTCGCGCTTGAGCTTCGCGCAGATCGCGCGGCGTAGCTCGCTCACGCCCGCGGCGGGCGTGTACTTGGTCTTGCCGGCCGCCAGCGCCTTGCGCGCCGCCTCCTTGATTCGTTCGGGCGTGTCGAAATCGGGCTCGCCCGCGGCCAGCGAGATCACGTCCACGCCCGCTTCCTTCATCTCGGTGGCGCGGTTTTCCGCCGCCATCGTGGCGGACGGCTTGAGTGCGGCAACTCTGCGATTGAGCTTGATCATTTGTGGGCCCCTCGGGACGACCCAAACTCTACCTTCGGAGCCGAAACCAGGAAACCGCAGCGGTCGCGGCGGCAGTCGGCGTTTTTGCAATCGGATGGCCGGCAGGGACGCCGGCCACTACCCTAAATGAAGCTCTAATGAAGCTCCTACATAGGGTAGGGGCCGGCCTCCGTGCCGGCCCGTCTCTCAAAACCGCGCAGCACGATTGCGCCAGACAATCGCGGCCGGACTCTCAATCCACCCCCAGCTTCTGGCGCAGGCGCTTAAGCACGTTCTCGGGTACCAGCTCGGGCAGCCGCTGACCGTAGCCGACGACTTCCTTGATCAGTCGCGACGCCGAGAAGAACAGCCGCGGATTCGCGAACAGGAAGACGGTCTCGATGTTCGGCTTCATCAGCTTGTTCATCGCCGCCATCTGCAGTTCGTAGTCGAAGTCGGTGACCGCGCGCAGGCTGCGGATCATCACCTTCGCGCCGATCCGCTCGGCATAGTCCACCGACAACCCGCTGAACTTGTCGACCCGCGCGCGCGGCTCGAGGTCGTGGATCGTCTCGCGGATCAGATCGACGCGCTCGTCGGGCGTGAACAGCGCCGAGTCCTTGTGCGGATTATAGGCCACCGCGACGATCACTTCGTCGTAGAGCGCGACCGAGCGCCGGATGATGTCGATGTGGCCGTTGTGAATCGGATCGAAGGTGCCGGCGTAGGTCGCGATCATTGACTGGGATTCCTTGCCCTTGCTCATCTGAAAACTTCCGCTCAACTCGCCGGCGATGCGGTCCGTTCCACGCGGCGGTAAAGGGCGATCCGATGGTCGCCCAGCTTTGCGACGCTCACGCGCTCCAGGCCGTCCGCGAAGCGTCCCGACGGCGCCGGAGCACGATGGTACTGCTCTGCGATCACCCAAGCCTGCCCGCTCAGCAGATCCAAGTCCACCAGCCGCTCGAGGACCTCGGCGGTGAAGTCGTCGCGATACGGCGCGTCGACGAACACCAGATCGAAGCGCTCGCCGCGCCAGCCAAGATCGCCAAGCGCGCGGCGCAACTCGGCTACGACGATCGTGCCGCGCGCCGCGAGCCCGACCTGATCAAGATTCCCGCGAATCGCCGCGGCCGCGCCCGCCGACGAGTCGACAAAGGTCACGTGCGCGGCGCCGCGCGAGAGCGCCTCGATTCCGAGCGATCCGCTGCCCGCGAACAGATCCAGCACCCGGATACCGTCGAAGTCGAGCCGCGAGCCCAGCCGCGAAAAGATCGAATGTCGCACCCGCGCCGTGGTCGGCCGGGTGACCATCCCGCGCGGCGCCTTGAGCCGCGCCCCGTGCTTCTCTCCCGCTATGACACGCATCGCGCAGCCGCCGGCCGTATCATGCGATGGACCTGGCGCTTCCCGCAGTTCATGTTCGAGCAGCCGGACGATAACCGACTCTTAAAACTCCCGCAAGCCGCGCTTCTGCGCATTCGATCCCCGCTCCGAATGGACTGGCGCAGCCCGCGAATTTCGATTAACTCTTTCTGAGTTTGCAGGTTCGGGATGCTGCGTACGCTGGAGGTCTGTCTCCGACCCGTTGATGCCATAGCACGCTGATGCCCAAGGCCGACGATATCAAATTTCCCGACGCGACCCTCGCCGAGTATCGCGCGACGCTGCTGCGCTACCCGACCCGCCAGGCCGCGCTCATCCCGACGCTCTGGATGGCGCAGCGCGAGTTCGGCTGGCTCAGCCCCGAGGCGGAACATTATGTCGCTCAGTTGATGGAGCTCCCGATCGCGCACGTGCACGCGGTGGTGACGTTCTACACGATGTTCCATCGCAAGCCCGTCGGCCGCTTCCTGCTCGACGTGTGCGTCAATCTCTCCTGCCGCCTGCGCGGCGCAGACGCGATCCTCGAGTGCCTCCGCCACCGGCTCCATCTCGAACCCGGCGAGACCACGCCCGACCACAAGTTCACGCTCAGCACGGTCGAGTGTCTCGCTTCGTGCGGGACGGCGCCGATGCTCCAGCTCAACCAGGACGGCTTCTACGAGAATCTCACCGTGGAGAAGACCCTGGCGCTGATCGACGAGCTTGCCGCCCGTGGCGACTGAGCTGCTAATCGCGGCGATCAAGGCGATCTTCATTTTCGCGATCGTGCTCCAGCTCGCGATCGTGCTGCTCTGGTTCGAGCGCAAGGGCAGCGCGCTCATCCACGACCGGATCGGTGCCAACCGCGCCGCGATCACCGGTTGGGGCGCGCGGCTGGGGCTGCCCAACCTCGGCTTTATCAACACTTCGGTTGCCGATCCCATCAAGATGTTTACCAAGGAGGATTTCGTCCCCGCCGGCGCCGACCACTTCCTTCATTCACTGGGGCCGTTCCTCGCGCTGTTTCCGGTGCTGATCACCTTCGTGGTCATCCCGTTCGGCGACACGCTCAAAGTCGGCGGTCTGACCATCAATCTCCAGGCCGCCGACCTGAACGTCGGCCTGCTCTATATTCTGGCCACGATTGGAATCGGCGTGTACGGTCTGGCGCTCGGCGGATGGGCCTCGAACAATAACTGGGCGATGCTCGGCGCGATTCGCGCGACCGCCCAGATGATCTCGTACGAGCTGGCGCTCGGGCTCGCGATCATCGCGGTCGTGATGACTTACGGCACCCTCGATTTGCAGCAACTGGTTCGCGCGCAGGGCGGGGTGTGGTTCGGATGGCTGCCGCGCTGGGGCGTGCTGCTCCAGCCGGTCGCCTTCATTATGCTGATGACCGCCGGCATGGCCGAATCCAAGCGCGTTCCGTTCGATCTGCCCGAGGGCGAGTCCGAGCTGGTCGCGGGTTATTTCACCGAATACTCGGGCGGCAAGCAGGCGGTCTTCATGCTCACCGACTTCGCCGAAGTCATTCTGGTCGCGGCGCTGGTGACCACGCTGTTCTTCGGCGGATGGCAGGTGCCGTACCTCTATCCGGACGGCTTCCACTTTCCGGGCGGCGCGTCGATCGCGCTGTCCAACCCGCCGGTGGCGATCCTCGGCTTCGTCGCCTTCATGATCAAGCTCGTATCCTTCTGCTGGCTGCAGACCCTGATCCGCTTCACGCTGCCGCGCTTTCGCTACGACCAGTTGATGCGCCTGGGATGGAAGGGGCTCGTGCCGCTGGGCCTCCTCAACGTGCTCGCTACCGCGTTCGTGATCGTGGCCTTCGGAGGAACGCACTGATGCCGCTATGGCTGTTTGCTCCGGTCGCGGCGCTCACGATCATCTCCGCATTGGGCGTGGTCCTGCAGCGCAACCCGATCCATAGCCTGCTCGCGCTGGTGATGACGCTGCTCGAGATCGCGGTGCTGTTCATCGGGCTCGGCGCGGTGACGCTCGGCTTTCTGCAGGCGATCGTCTATGCGGGCGCGATCATGGTCCTGTTCCTGTTCGTGATCTGGCTGCTAAACGTGCAGACCGAGACCCGCCCGGTCGGGGGCCGGCTCGCGCTCAAGTTTTTCGGCGCGATTGCTGCGGCGGCGTTGGTAAGCGAGTTGTTCGTGATCCTGGGCCACGCGCCGGCGGGCGGCGAGGTCGAAGTGAATACCGGCTACGGCTCGATCCATAGTCTCGCCATGCTGCTGTTTTCCAACTACCTGATCGCGTTCGAGGTTACCTCGTTGCTGCTGCTGGCCGCGGTCGTGGGTTCGGTGGCTATAGCGCGTCGTCCCGCCGCCGCGCCGATCAAGCCTCGCCCGGCGGGCGAACAGGCGTAGACGGACCCATCAATCAATGGTGCCCACCTCCTACTACATGGCGCTCAGCGCCGCCCTGTTCACGATCGGCGTGGCGGGCGTGATCGTGCGCCGCAACGTGATCGTGATGTTCATGTCGATCGAGGTGATGCTCAACGCGGTCAACCTGGCCTTCGTCGCGCTCGGACGCGCGACCGGTACCACCGACGGCCAGGTGATCGTGTTCTTCGTGATGACCGTAGCGGCGGCCGAAGCCGCAGTCGGGCTGGCGATCATCATCTCGATCTTCCGCAGCCGCGAAACCATCAACGCCGACGAAATCAACCTGATGCGCTGGTGAGAGCATGTCGCAGCCCTTTCCACTTGGTCTGATCCTGCTGTTCCCGGCGCTGGGATTGATCTTCAACGTCTTCTTCGGCGCCCGCCTCGGCCGCGCCGCCGTTAATCTGGTCGGACCGGGCGTGATGTTTGCCTCCTTCGTGGTCGCGTTGATCGCGTCACTGAAGCTGATGGGCATGGCGCCCGGCAGCTCGCTCGAAGCCGAGCTCTGGCCCTGGATTTCCGCCGGTCCATTTCATGTCGATTTCGGTCTGCGGCTGGACGCGCTCTCAGTGGTGATGGTGCTGGTGGTCAGCGGCGTCGGCTCGCTGATTTTCGTCTACTCCACCGGCTACATGGCGCACGACGAGGACTTCGCGCGCTTTTTCGCCTATGTGAATCTGTTCGCGCTCGCGATGCTGCTGCTGGTGCTGGCGAACAACCTGCTCCTGATGTTTGTCGGCTGGGAGGGCGTGGGGCTCTGCTCCTACCTGCTGATCGGATTCTGGTACAGCAATCAGCAATTCGCCTACAACGGGCGCAAGGCTTTCGTCGTCAATCGAATTGGCGACGCGGGCTTTCTCCTCGGGTTGCTGACGATCGTCGCGGCGCTCGGCGCGCACGGCGTCTGGACGCTCGACTTCGCCGAGCTGAAGGCGCACGCTCGCGCTGCTCGGCGGCACGGCCGCGACCGCGGCGGGGCTGCTCTTGCTGCTGGGCGCGACCGGCAAGTCGGCGCAGATTCCGCTCTACGTGTGGCTTCCCGACGCGATGGTCGGTCCCACGCCGGTCAGCGCGCTGATCCATGCCGCGACCATGGTCACGGCCGGGGTCTATATGATCGCGCGGCTCAACTTTCTGTACATGCTAACCCCCGACGCGATGGAGGTGGTCGCGGTGATCGGCGCGCTGACCGCGCTGTTCGCCGCCACGATCGCGCTGGTGCAGCCCGATATCAAGCGGGTGCTCGCTTACTCGACGATCAGCCAGCTCGGCTACATGTTCCTGAGCGTCGGCGTGGGCGGCTTCGCGGCCGGAATCTTTCACCTGATGACGCACGCTTTCTTCAAAGGGCTGCTGTTCCTGTGCGCGGGCTCGGTGATCCACGCGCTCGGCGGCGAGCAGGACATGAACAAGATGGGCGCGCTGCGCGAGAAGCTGCCGATCACCTTCGTTACAATGTTCATCGCGACGCTCGCGATCACCGCGGTCCCCGGCTTCTCCGGCTATTTCTCCAAGGATCTGATCCTCGAGGCCGCCTATGCTTCGGGCCACACCTGGCTCTGGCTGATCGGGATGATCACTGCCGAGCTTACCGGCTTCTACATGTTCCGACTGATCTTCATGACTTTCTTCGGCATGTCGCGCGTCGACCCCGACCGGTTGCATCACGTTCACGAATCGCCGCCCGCGATGGCGATTCCGTTGGTGGTTTTGGCGGTGCTCGCAGTCGTAGGCGGATGGATCGGGCTACCCGACGGGATGCTCTGGGGCGATGCGTTCGCCCGCTTCCTGGCGCCGGTGGTGGGCACCTTCGTTCCTATCCGCGAGGCCCACCCGCTGTCGCACTCGATCGAAGCTACCAGCGCAGGCGTGACCGGAATTGTTCTGGCCTATATCTTCTATATCCGGCTGCCCGGCCTGCCTATGATTTTGTCCTGGCGGCTGGGCCGGCTATACAAGCTGCTGCTCGAGAAATACTACATCGACCAGCTCTATAATCGGCTGGTCACGCGCCCCCTGTTTTGGATCTCGACCTACGTGCTCAATCGCACGATCGACTCCTTCGCGATCGACGGCACGGCAGTGGGCGTAGGCCTGACGGTCGAGACCGGCGGGGAGCTGGCCCGCCGCTCCGAAACCGGCAATCTTCAAACCTACCTGTTCGTCTACCTGCTGGGCGCGGTCGCGGTTGCGGCCTACTACTTGTACCTTGTGACGCACTGATGAATGGCTATTGGCTCAGCGCCCTGATTATTGCCCCGATCGTCGGCGCGTTTTTCGTGCTGATCCAGGATGGGAAGGACGCGATCTGGCGCGCGGCTTTCGCGTTTTCGCTCGTCCCGCTGGCGATCAGCTTCTATCTGTTCGCCGTCTTTAAGCTGGACTTCGCCGGCTACCAGTTCACCGAGCAGTACCGGTGGATTCCCGGTATGGGGATCTCGTACCACGTCGGGATGGACGGTATCTCGCTGTTCCTGGTTTTACTGACTACCGTCCTGATTAGTCTGTCGATACTCTACTCAGGCGGCGGTGATATCGAGTCGCGGCCGCGGGAATTCTGTTTCTTTATGCTGGTGCTCGAAACCGGCCTGCTCGGCGGCCTGCTCGCGATCGACCTGTTCCTGTTCTACGTGTTCTGGGAGCTGATGCTGATCCCGATGTACTTCCTGATCGGCATCTGGGGCCATGGCCGCAAGGTCTACGCCGCGATCAAGTTCGTGCTGTTCACGATGGTCGGCTCGCTGCTGATGCTGGTGGCGATCCTGTACCTGGCGCGGGCGGCGCACGCACAATTCGGCCGCTGGAGCTTCGACCTGACGGACCTGATGAATACGCAGCTCTCGCCGGGCGAGTCGCGCTGGCTGTTTGCCGGCTTCGCGCTCGCGTTCGCGATCAAGGTGCCGATGTGGCCGGTTCACACCTGGCTTCCCGACGCGCACACCGAGGCGCCCACCGCAGGCTCGGTCATCCTGGCCGGGGTCATGCTCAAGATGGGCACCTACGGGTTCCTGCGGTTCGCGATTCCGCTGTTTCCGGCGGTCGCGATCCAGGCCACGCCACTGTTCATGGCGCTTGCGATCGTCGGCATAATCTATGGCGCGCTGGTCGCGATGGTTCAGCCGGATCTAAAACGCCTGATCGCCTATTCCTCCGTGAGCCATCTGGGCTTCGTGATGCTCGGAATTTTCGCTCTCAACCCCGAGGGGATCGAAGGCGCCGTGTATCAGATGCTCAGTCACGGCCTCTCGACCGGCGGACTGTTCCTGCTGATCGGGATGATCTACCTGCGCCGCCATACCCGCGAGATCACCGAGTTCGGCGGGCTCTGGAAAAGCGTGCCGAGGCTGGCGGCGATTTTTATGGTTGTGATGCTCGCGTCGATGGGTTTGCCGGGGCTCACCGGCTTCGTCGGCGAATTCCTGATCATGCTGGGCACTTTTCTGAGCAACTGGCAGGCCGCGGCCTTCGCGGTGACCGGGATCATCCTGGGCGCGCTCTACTTGCTGTGGACCTACGAGCGCGTGATGTTCGGCCCGATCACCCACGCCGTCAACGAGACGATCCGCGACCTGAACGGGCGGGAAATTTCCGTGATGGTGCCGCTGCTGGCGCTGATGCTGCTGATGGGCCTTTATCCGCGGCCGCTGCTGCGCCGGATTGAGCCGTCGGTTGGCGTGGTGCTGGGCCGCGTCTATGCCGCGCGCGCGCAACTTGCCGCCGCCGCGTCGTCGCCGTCCGCCGCATCGATCACGCCCGCTGCATCGATCAGGCCTATTGCGTCGATCAGGCCTATTGCGTCGATCAGGATCGCGGGGCCGTTCGAGGCCGGAGAGCCGATCACATTCAAATGAGCCCTTTCAATTCCGCGGCGATCGATTTCTCCTGGCCGCCGGTGCTGCCGCTGATCGCGATTGCGGTCGCGGCGCTGGTGGTCCTGATGGTCGGCGTCGGCGTCGACGACGACGAGAGCGCGGGGCTGGGCTGGCTCACGCTGGCCGGTATCGTTATCGCCATGATCTTCTCGGCCGCGACGATCGGCCAGAGCGGACTCGCCTTCGGCGGCGCGCTCGTGCTCGACAACTTCGCCGCCTTCGTCGAGCTTGCGATCCTGCTCACCGCCGCGCTGACGGTGCTGATGTCGCTCTCCTACGCCGGCGAGCTGCGCCTGCCCGGCGCCGAATACTATTCGCTGATCCTGTTCGCGACGCTCGGTATGATGCTGCTGGCTGCCGCCGGCGATCTGATCGTAATCTTCCTCGGCCTCGAGACCATGTCGATCGCGGTCTACGTGCTGGCCGGGTTCAAGCGCGGCGACCCGCGCTCCAGCGAGGCCGCGCTCAAGTACTTCATGCTGGGCGCGTTCTCAACCGGCTTTCTGCTCTACGGAATTGCGCTGACTTACGGCGCCACCGGCAGCATCAGGCTGGATCGGATTCGTGAAGCGGCCTCCGGTCCGCTGGCGCACAGTCCGTTGCTGCTGCTTGGACTCGGCCTGATGCTGATCGGGTTCGCCTTCAAGGTCGCGGCGGTGCCGTTTCACATGTGGACTCCGGACGTTTACGAAGGCGCGCCGACGCCGATCACCGCCTTCATGGCGGTGGGCGTGAAGCTCGCGGCCTTCGCCGGCTTCCTGCGCATCTTTGTGGCCCATCTGGGACCGGTGAGCGCGCAGTGGACGCCGGTGCTGTGGGTAATCGCGGCGCTGACGATGACCACCGGCAACGTGATCGCGCTGGTCCAGACCAATATCAAGCGGATGCTCGCGTACTCCGCGATCGCGCACGCGGGCTATCTGCTGGTGGGGATGACCGCGGCCAACGCCGTCTCCGGCGGCGCGATGCTCTACTACCTGCTCGGCTACGCCTTCACCAACTTGGGCGCTTTCGCAGTGGTGGTCGCGCTGGGCCGGCGCGGCGCCCCACACGAGGAGATCAGCGACTACCGCGGCCTCGCGACCCGCCAGCCCGCGCTCGCCGCCGCGATGGCGCTGTTCATGCTCTCGCTGACCGGCGTGCCCCCGCTGGCGGGCTTCGTCGGCAAGTTCTACCTGTTCAGCGCGGCGCTCAGCCAGGGACTGGTCGGGCTGGTGATTATCGCCGTGCTCAACAGCGCGGCCTCCGCGTACTACTACATCTGGGTGATCGTCGCGATGTACATGGAAGAGGGCGGCGCGGAGATCGTGCCGATGCGCAAGCGGCCGGCGCTGATTGCGACCGTCGCGATTGCGCTTGCGGGCGTGCTCGCGGTCGGAATCTACCCGCAGCCGTATATCGCCGCGGCCTCCAACGCCTTCGCCTCAGCGATGAGCGCGGCGCCGATTCACGCCGCGTCGCTGCTTCCGTAGATTGCGTTCTAGCGCCGCTTCTTCGGTGCCTTGCGGGCTGGCGGTTTGCTCTTCGGCTTGGCGAGCGCTTTGGCTTTGGGCTTCGGTTGGGCTATGGCTTTGGGTTTTGGCTGCGCCTTGGGCGCCGCAGCCTTGGAGGGCGCGGGCTTAGCCGCGGCGGGCCGCGGTGGCGCAGCGACTGGCTTGGGCGCAGCGACTGGCTTGGACGGAGCGGCCGGTTTGAGCGGAGCGACCGACTTGGGCTCCTCGACCACTTGCGGCTTCGGTGCTGGCGCAGGCGTCGGCGCCGATTCTTTGGCCGCTCCCGCGTAAACGTCCGCCTCAATTTCGACCAACATGTCGGGATGAACCAGCCGGCGCACTTCGACCATCGTGGTGGCCGGCCGCGATTCGCCGAAGGCCTCGCGATGGGCACGGGCGACCGCTTCCCAGCGCGAGATGTCGGTGACGAAAATCCGCGTGCGGATGACGTCGTGCACGCCCAGCCCCAGCCGGGCGAGCGCCGCGAGCATGTTGGTGATCGCCTGCTTGGTCTGCACGTACATCTGGCCGGTGCCGACCAGCCCGCCGTGCTCGCCGGTGGCGGTGGTGCCGGAGACCAGCACCCAATCACCGGCCCGCACGGCGCGCGAGTATCCGACGATCGGTTCCCACGGTGCGTTGGTCGCGATGCGTACGATTGCGCTCATCGGCTGCTCCTGTATCGCGCGCGCGTTATGTGATCAGGACCCGCGCGCCTCAGCGATCGCGCGAGGGCCAGGCCTCTTGCAGTTCGCGATCGACCGAGCGCATCGGCGGCCCGGTCAGACGGACCGTCGGCACCAGCACGCGCAGCATCTCGCGCAGCCGGAAAATCCCCGGCGGAATACGCGAGCCGCGCCGATTCATATCCAGTTCGGGTTCCACCACTCGCAGCGGTTGACTTGACCCAACCACCTCGCCTCATGCCCATCCAACTCCGCCTGCCCGCCAATCGCGTCCCTCCCCTGGGGGTATGCGTTGGTCAACAGATTTTACAGACTAATGCGTGACAATCAAATTCCTGCTGCGCTTTTGTGCTCAGGGACACCCGGTGCATGACGGAATGCTTGAAGTCGGTATTGCGCTTAAAGTATTGTTACGCCGTTCCCGGTTACTGCTGCGCGAATGGTGAGTGTCGAGGAATTGTAAGGAGGAAGCGATGCGCAAGGTCCTGATTCTAGCCCTGGTAACTCTGTTCTTTGCGGCCTGTCAGAACTCCGAGCAGGCTGCTCCTCCGGCCGCTCCCGAGGCGTCGGCAGCTCCTGCGGAAGCCTCTCCGGCCGCTCCGGCGGCGGCTGCTCCCGCTGCGGAAGCCAGTCCGGCGGCTGCCGCTCCTGAAGCCAGCCCGGCGGCTGCCGCTCCTGCTCCTGCAGCTCCCGCCCTGCAGCCAGCCCGTAAGCCGAGTAAGATTCTGTGCTCTTGCAGCCGGCGCCGGCCACAACCGCCGGAGCCGGCTGCCTCATATCGGCCTGCTGCGATGCGCCGCGGCGGCGCTAGCGCAGGCGGCTCCCATGCCACGTTCCTGCCCTCGGTGTTGAGAATCGTCTCGATCCGGTCCCGGCCTTATGGACTCGCAAGGGCTAAGGCCCGGGCTCTCGCTGTTCGATTCGGCCACGCTCGTCGCCGGCTCGATGATCGGCTCGGGCATCTTTATCGTTTCGGCCGATATCGCGCGCCATGTCGGTTCGCCAGCCGCGATTCTGACCGTCTGGATCGTCAGCGGCCTTATGACGATAGCGGGCGCGCTTTCGTACGGCGAGTTGGCCGCGATGATGCCGCAGGCCGGTGGGCAATACGTCTATCTGCGCGAGGCCTATGGCGCAGCTTGTGGGCGTTTCTCTTCGGCTGGACGATGCTGCTGGTAATTCAGACCGGCACGATTGCAGCCGTCGCAGTAGCCTTCGCGCGTTTCGCCGGCGTGATCTGGCCCGCGTTGGGCGCCAGCGTATGGCTCGGGCGGCGGCTCGATGGGGCTCTCGGGCGAGCGCCTCGGCGCGATCGCGGTTATCGTGCTGCTCACCGCCGCCAATGCGCGCGGGCTCGATGCCGGGCGGATCGTGCAGAACGTCTTCACCATCGCCAAGGTGCTCGCGCTGCTGCTGATCATCGCGCTCGGATGCGTGGTGGCGCCCAACCATGACGCGATCCAGGCGAATTTCGCCGGGCGCGCCGCTTTCTTCGGATCGGCGCCGCTCACCCTGGGATTCCTGAGCGTGTTCGGCGCGGCGATGGTGGGCAGCCTGTTCTCCGCCGACGCCTGGGCAAGCGTGACCTTTGCCGCCTCCGAGGTGCGCAATCCGAAACGCGATCTGCCGCGGGCGCTCGCCTGCGGCAACGATCCTGGTGATCGCGCTCTATGTCCTCGACCAACCTGGCTTACCTGCTCGAGCTGCCCGCGGCGCAGCGCCGGTCCCGGCTGCGCTCAGCGTGTTTGGGCGCGGGATCGCGAACGCCGCCAGCGACCGGGTCGCGGCGGCCGCGATGGCAGGTCGTATGGGGCCGCGCCGGCGCGGCCGTGACCGCGATTCTGGTGATGATCTCGACCTTCGGCTGCGCCAACGGCCTGATTCTGACCGGCGCGCGCGTGATCTACGCGATGGCCGAATGACGGGGTCTTTTTCGGCGCCGCCGCGGCGCCTCAACCGCGCGCGCGTGCCTGCGCTGGCGCTCATGATTCAGGGCGGTCTGGGCTGCCTGCTCGCCCTGTCGGGTACCTATTCCGACTTCTGGACTACGTAATCTTTGCCCAGTTGCTATTCTATGTGCTGACCGTCGGCGCGATTTTCGTGATGCGCGTGACGCGCCGCATGCGCCGCGCCCTATCGGGCGTGGGGCTACCCTGGGTGCCCGCCGCCTATCATGGTCGCGGCGATCGGCTTTGATGGCCGATCTGCTGGTGGTCAAGCCGCGCTACTCGTGGCCCGGGTTGGTGATTGTAATGAGCGGCGTGCCGGTCTATGCGCTGCTATTGCGCCGGCCGGGGACGCCGCCCGAATCGCGCAAGACCGCAAAGTGATCGCGCGCCTTGAGCGGCGCGCGCGACGTTCGTCGCGACGCGTTTTCGCTTTGAAGCTTTCCAACCAATTTCCGGCAGAATAAAGTAAAAGGTTGTGGACCGGTTTTCGCTCTCGCATTCGGTTCTGGAGGTTCGATGCGGATCATTTGCAAGTTAGTTCTGGCCAGCGCTATCGCGTTCCTGATCCTGCGGGCGCCGGCTTTCGCGGCAGTGCAACCGGGCGATGTGATCACCCCCGACAACGCCGCCAAGGTCGCCGATCTGGTGAGCCCGGGCAATCTGGCGCTGGTGAAGCAGGGGATGCGGATGAAGATCGTGCCGACCGGGCGGCTCGACTGGCCCCCTCCGTACAAGACCGCGACCGAGAAATATTCGCCGCAGGTGCGGCTGAACGGCTAAGGGCGAGTTGCAGAACTATGTCGCGGGACAGCCGTTTCCGCTGCTCGACCCCAATGATCCGCAGTCGCCACCAAGGTGATGTGGAATTTCAGCTTCCGTCCGCAATACACCGACGACGCCGACGTTCGCGACGTTGAGATGGCGAGCTATGCGCCCGGCAACAGGGCGCGGCGGAGCCGGTCGAGCATGTCACCATCGGGCACTTCGCTTTCTACAACAGCATGGGCCGGACCGAGGTCGCAGCCGATACCGACCGACCCCGAAGCGCCCGACGCCGGCATCCGCTACCGATTCGGCGCGTTCCCGTTCCTGGAGCCTGCGGAGATCGCGGCTTCGGCTTTGTTCGCTACGCGGAACGTCGAACCGAACGTCGAGGACAACGCCTGGTACTACAATCCGGCACAGCAGACTCGAAGCGGCGCGATGCGCTGCGGCAGACGCTTTCGGACTCGATGGGCATCCGCCCGAGTGACGGGCGGCGGCGGCCCGAGCACCTACGCCAACAATCTCGATCCCGACTCGTATTTTCGGATTTGCCGCGAAGATCGAGAATTACAATTACAAGCTGCTCGGCGTGAAGCCGATGCTGGCCTCCGTACATGCGAAAAATACGCCGGCCAAGCCGTGTCCGTTCGACGGCAATCGCACCGTATGCCCCGAGGACTGGGAGATGCGCCAGATCTACGTGATCGAAGCGACCGCCAAGCCGCTCTCATGGCATCAGAAGATCGGCAGCGGCGGCTGCTGATTCCCAAGCGCGTGCTCTACATCGATTCCGAAGGATGGTTCATCACCGCCTCAGATCAATACGATCTGCAGGGCAAGCTGTGGAAGACGATCGCGACCTTCAACACCTTTCGATGATCGTCCGGTGCGCGATGCGAAGGTCGCGATCTATCCCTTCAAGCGGATGTTCCAGACCGCGCTGGTCGACGAGAACTTGCAGAACGGATTCTCCTCGGTGGTTTACTATGCCCGGCCACGAGACCGAAGAGCACGAAAGCTGGTACATCAATATGGGCGCCGTCACCAAATCATTCTTCGAGCCCAACGCAATGGAGCGCCTGGGCCACTGAGCCCGCAGCTAGGCGCCGGCCTCGGTCAGCAGTAGGCCGCGATAGACTGCCGAGAAGCGGCCGTACATTACGAATGTATCGTCGCTTTCGGCGATTGGCGTGATCGTTCGGCCTTCGTACTGGAAGGGGCGGGTTGTGGTCTGATGCACGAGCATGCGGATTTTCACCTCCGTGAAACCGGGCATGAACTCGAAGGTGAAGCTGACCTGCTCGACGGCGACCGGCTCGCCGTTGACGAAGCGTGAAGGGTCGCCGAACGCGATTCGCACTCCGCCGGGGTGAAAGTAAACTCGTCGCACTCCGGTCGCCCTGATCGGCAGGCCGTTGATCGGGCTGGTTTCGACGACTTTGAAATCCACCACATAAGTGAAGAGCGGATCATCGGGCGCTTCGAGCAGTTGATCGTCGCCGGCGATCGGCCATCCGCGCAAGTAGCCGGAGATCTGGCCGTGCGATCCCGCCGCGAAGCGGCCGAGCGTGGCGAGCGCCGCCGGTCGTTCCGCGGGCGTCACTACGCCGCTATTGCGTGGAGTCAGGCCGCATCCCGCGGTCAGCATCGCGAGCGCTGCGAGCACGAATTTCGAGGCGAGCGTCATTGTTAAAGAACCAGGTTCAGAAACTGGTGGGCGAAGTGGTTAGTATCCATCCGCCGACATTGCCGCGCCACAGGCCGAGGAAGAGCAGGGGCTCGTCGGCAGGCGTGGCGACCGGATGGCCCTCGAACTGGACCGGCTCGGGCATCGTTTCGTAGACGCGCATCCGCAGCGTCAGGCGCGTGTCCTGGGGGTCATATCGGCCGGAGATCTTGACCAGATCGGTCTCGACCTCGCGGCCGCGGCTGAAGCTCGCTGGGTCGGCAAACGACGCGTGCGCGCCGGTCGGACTGAAGAACACGCGCCGCACGCCGCGACCCTCGACCAGTTCGCCCATCCCGTGACTCGAGATGACCTTGAAATTGATCAGGTAGGTGAACTGCGCGTCGCGGGGATCGTCCACCGGAACGCCCTCCGCGTCCGGGATGTAGCCGACCATCACGCCATGTTGGCCCGTCGCGATCGGAAGGCGATTCTCGTCGAAAGAGGCAACGGCGAGGGTCCGGTCCGGGGTGACGAGCGACTTGAGCCCGCGTTGAGCGCTGGTGATCATACCGCAGGCGTTCAGCGTGCAGAGCGCCGTCGCGAGCATCAAGCACGAGACTGTCGTCCGCATCCCGGGTCTCCGATAACCGTCGCCGATAGCTGTCCTGCGGCGCGGTAGGAACCGTTCGCTCTCTGCGGCCTCATACAGGCCGCTATGTCATCTCTTAGTCCTATGTTCCGAAAGACGCGAGGGCTCTTTGGATCGCCATCACCAAGCCGCTTCGAGCAGGGCAGTGAGTTCAGCGATGGTGATCGGCTGCTCCAGGGTGCGCGAGCGATTAATCTCGTCCAGCACTGCTTCGGCGACTTGGGCCAGATCGGCTTGCGACACATTCACGTCGCGCAGCCGGGTTGGCACTTCGAATCGCGCGATCAATCGGGCGGCGCGCTCGGCACACTCCATCGCAGCCGGGCCCGGCGATTCCGAATCGAATCGCAGGCCGAAACCCTCCGCGATCGGGCCGAAACGCTCGGGCGCCTGCCGCGCCATCAGGCGCATCACATGCGGCACCGTGATACATGACGTGACGCCATGCGGCACGTCCCAGCGCGCGCCAATCTGATGGCCCAGCGCATGGGAAAGCCCAAGCCGCGTGTTGATCGCACCGAAGATCGAGAGCCACGCCGCGAGCTGGCAGCGGCCGCGATGGGCCAGCTCGTCGGCGCCGTGGGTCTTGCATCGAGGGCAGCAGATGGGCGTCGAGCAGCGCAATCGCGCGCGCGGCGAGCGTATCGGTCACCAACTGATGGCGCGTGGAGTAGCTCGCTTCGATCGCGTGGTCGAGCGCCTTGATTCCGGTGGACGCCCATAGCCACGCCGGGGGTTCTCGCAGCGTCAGCGCCGGATCCAGAATGACGACCTTGGGCTGCAAGCGGGGATCGCCGAACGCCGCCCTTGCGGCGCGTGCCTTCGTCGGTGACGCCGCCGAACGGAGTGAACTCGCCCGCGGAGAGGGTGGTCGGAATCGCGATGTGTACCAACTCGTTCGCGGCGCGCGCGGTCTTCGCGTCCTGGTCGCGCGCGCTCAGGATCTTCATCGCGGCGGCCTTGGCGGTATCGATCGGGCTGCCGCCGCCGAAGCTGATCAGACAATCCGCGCCGGCGCGCTCGACTTCGGTCGCGGCCGCGGCGACGGTCGCGGACGGAACGTGCTGACGCGCGCCGGTGAAAACGCCCGCCAGTTTCGGACCGAGCGCCTGCTTCAGATGGTCGAGCATCCGCGAGTGGCCGAGCGTTCGGCCTGTGATCACGATCGCGCGGGTGAGCCCGCGGCGCTCCAGTTCGCGGCTGACCGCGGCGAGCGAGTCCGGCCCGAAGGTCACACTTTCGAGGCGGGTGAAATTGTACGCGCCGGTCAGTGCTTCCATTTGGTAAATTACCTCCGCACGCGTTCCGGTCGCCGCTCAAGGTTTGATCAGGACCATCGTGCCCACGGGTATCAACCGGTTGAGTTCGACGATGGCATCGTTATCGACCGAGATGCAGCCGGTTGTCCAGTCGATATCACCGTCATTGAGGATCCGTGCGTCGGTCCCGTGGATTCCGATCGCGCCGCCCTCCGGCAGCGGATTCCCGTCGTCGGCGATCGGCACGGCGCCGTGTTCGCGTAGATCGTCGTAGCGATTGCGATCGATCTTGTTGGGATAATTGAGGCGCAGGAAGCGCGTGAAGCGGCGGCTGGGGTACTTCCTGATGATCACGTACAGGCCCTCCGGCGTGCGGCGATCGCCCGCCCAGAGCTTGGTGCCAGGCTGCCCGCTCCGTCCGAAGACCGCGTGGTAGGCTTTGAACTGACGCCCTTTGTAATACACGATGATCTGATGGCGCTGCTTGTAGGCCATCAGGGCCCAATTGCGCGGATCGACGACCGAGGCGTCATGCGTCATTCTGAATTCGCGCGCGCCGGGAGTCTCCGCGCTCGCGCCGTCAATTGGCTTCGCGGGCGCGGCGACCGGAGCGGGTGTAGCAGCCGAACCGGGTGTAGTCGCGGCCGCGAGCGAGGGAGCTGAGATCGCGGTGGGAGTCGCGACGGGGCTCGATTGTGCGAGCGCAGGCGTCGGTGAAGCCGCAGCGATCGGGGCGGCGAAGATAATCAGGAACGGGGCCAGCAACACGATTTTCGGAATCAATTGATCTACACGGCCTTTCGTAGACTATTTTGCGATGCGCGATCCGTCGCGGTCAATTGAAGCGGGCCGGCAATCTCTTGAAGCGAGGCAGCCACAATGAGTAATGGCGCGGCAGCGTCGGACAAGGATCTCGCCGAGGTGCTCGCGAATCTCACCACCGGCATCTATGTGCTCACGCTGAGCGACGGCGGAAACCATCACGGGATGTCGTCCTCGTGGGTCACGCAGGTGTCGGGCGCGCCGGTCCTGTTCATGGCGGCGATCGACAGTGCGCATCACTCGCATGAACTGGTGTCGCGCGCGGGCGTCTTTGGCTTCAACATTCTGGGCGTTCGCGGCCGGGCCCTCGAAGACTACTTCGGGTCGGCGCGCGCGCAACGAGCGAACAACCTCGAGGACCTCGATTACGAGCTCTCGCCGCGGCTTGCAGTGCCGTGGCTGCGGCTCGCGATGGCCGTGATCGAGGCGAAGGTCGTGCAAACACTCGTGGCCGGCGATCATACGCTGTTCGTGGCCGCGCCGATCGGCGTGCGCATCAACGAGCGGGATCGGCCGCTCACCTCGCTCGACCTCGATTACGTATACCTGGGCGGCAAACAGGTGGTCCCGCGCGATCGCTCCGGATGGACTTGAGCCGCCAATCGCTCGCAATTCCGGCCCGCGATAATTTGACCGGTCCGAAAAGCGTCTGGTAGCATCGCGCGCGGGAGCACCGATGCCGATAGAAAAGAACGAGTTGCGCCGCGTGATGGGCCATTTCGCAACCGGTGTGACCGTGGTGACCACTTGCGGCGCTGACGGTCGGCACTACGGACTGACCGCCAACGCTTTTTCGTCGGTGTCGCTCATTCCGCCGCTGCTGCTGGTATGCGTGGACAAGAAGGCCGAGAGCTATCACTGCTTCGAGGAGAGCAAGGTCTTCACCGTTAATGTTCTTTCCGCCGCGCAAGAAGAACTGTCGCGCCGGTTCGCGGTCAGTGGCGGCGAGAAATTCGAGGGCGTGAGCTACCGGGTGGGCGGCAACGGTGCGCCGATCCTGGGCGGGGCGCTCGCGCATCTCGAATGCAAGGTGGTGGCCGCGTATGACGGCGGCGACCATACTATCTACCTCGGCGAGATTCAGGAAGCTGAAACCACTGAGGGCAAGCCGCTCGTGTTCTATCGCGGCGGCTACCGGGCGCTGGGTGATTAATCTCGCGGTGATTGCTCCCGCACAACCCGGTACGCACTCTCTCGATACGCCCTTGATCGTTACACGCTCCGGCGGATTGGAAAATTGAAGTTGCGGAGATTGCTGTGCGGCTGCCGGGGCTGAGCGTCTTTCTGCCTTCTCACAATGAGGAGGGCAACGTCGAGCGGGTGGTGAAGGCGCTGTGCGCGGAACTGCCCAAGGTCGCGGACGCCTACGAAGTGATCGTCGTGAACGACGGCAGCCGCGATCGCACCGGCGCAATCGCCGACCAGCTCGCGGCGGCCGATCCCCACGTCAAGGTGGTGCATCACGCGGTGAACCGGGGTTACGGCGGCGCGGTGATTTCCGGGAATCAACGCGGCCACGATGCCCTACGTTCTGCTCTGTGACGGCGACGGGCAATTCGATCCGGCCGATATCGCACGGCTGGCCGAACGCGTGCCGGAATACGACGTGGTGGTGGGCCGGCGCGTGTCGCGAGCGGATCCCATGATGCGCCGAATCAACGGCCAGGCGTGGACCATCTTCATGCGGCTGTTGTTCGGCGTGCAGACCAGCGACATCGATTGCGGCTTCAAACTTTTCAAGCGTGAATTTGTCGAGGGGCTCAAGTTTCAGGCCAAGGGCGCGATGATCTCGACCGAGTTGATGGCTCGCGTCGTGGGACGCGGGGCAAAAGTTACCGAGGTCGATGTGCGCCATCTGCCGAGGCTGACGGGCGAGCAGTCGGGCGCCAATTTCAGGGTGATCGGGCGCGCCTTCAAGGAGCTGTTCGGATTGTTTGTCGAACTGCGAGCGGAGGGCCGCAGAAAAGAGTAGTCTATGCCGGCGCGCGCGGCGAACGGCCGGCTTTTCGTGCCCGCACCTTCGCTTCGGCACGGGTTCGGCGGCACACCAAAGCGGGTGCATCCCAGACCGATTGCGCCATGGGGCTCACTGGCGGTCGAGACAAGGGGCCGAAAATAGAGCCCTTGGGCGGCTTTCCCCTGTGGCACGCCGCTGGCATTATGTTCAGGGAAAAAGGGCGGCCATTGGGGCCGAACCTGAGACACGGGAAAAAAGGAGACCTTGAAAGATATGAAACGGATCCTGTCGGTACTGACGGCAGCGGCCTTCGCGACCGCATTCGCCATTCCTGCCTTGGCGCAGACCGGTGCGCCGGCGCCTGCGCCTGCACCTGCGGCTCCTCCGGCGGCCATGGCCCCCGCTCCGGCCGCGGCCGCGCCTGCTGCCGAGAGCGCACCGGCGGCTGAGGCGACGCCTGCTGCAAAGAAGAAGCATCACAAGCATCACAAGAAGCCGGCCGCTGAAGCGACTCCCGCCAGCTAAAACGGCAATCCTTAAACGGCCGGAGCCGCCAGCCAGGCGGCTCCTCGAACCTGGACGCGCCGGCGGTATCCTTTGCCGCCGCCGGCGCTGCGGCCAGGCGGGCGCGGGCGCTCCAGTCCCAGCCCAGGATGGCGCGCGCGAAGCGTGCGCTTTCCACTGTCAGGGTTTCCCGCTAGCATTTTCGTTAGCCCTGCACGCGCGCAATTCGGGGCGCCGCGCGGAGTTGACGACCTTGGGCTTACGCAAGCGAAATTCGCTCTGGCTTCTGCTGCTTGCCGCGCTGGTTCTGCAATGGCCGGCGCCGGCGCAGCCGTCGTCGAGAAGCGAGCCCGACGAGCAGGTCTGCGATCCGCTCGCGGATTACTTCCTGGGTATGGAAAACTACCCGGAGGCTATTCGGCGCCATGTCGAAGTGATCAAGCGTGACCCAGACAATGCGCTGGCCCACTACCATCTGGGTTTCTGCTACGGACTCATCGGCCAGCACGAAAAGGAATTGCGCGAGTATCAGAAGGCGGTCGACCTGGGGCTGAGCGACTGGGAGCTGTTTCTCAACCTGGGCCTGCTCTACCTCGAAGAGCATGATCTGGACGCGGCAACCCGAATCCTGAGACTCGCCACACTGCTCGCGCCCGCCCAGCCCGAGACGCATTTCAACCTGGGAGTCGCGTACGAGCAGCGCGGGATGCTGTCGCAGGCCGAGCAGGAGATGCTGGTGGCGGTGAGATTGGATCCCGCAGAGGCCGACGCGCACAACACGCTCGGTGTGATATATGCGGAGCAGGGGAACTACGATCAGGCGCGCGCGGTCTGGACTGAACTGATGGGCGAAGCGCCGGATTACGCGCCGGCGCGTGATAATCTGGCGATCCTGAAGCGGATGGAGACCGGAGCGCCCGGCCCCGACGAGGGCGCGAACGGATTCACCCATGCGCAATGACGGGCGCGGCGCGGTGGCAGCGGTGGTTGGAGGGGTGGTGGTATGACGAAATGGCGTAACTTTTACCTGGCGATAATCACAACGGCAGTGGTGCTGTCCTCGCTGGTCACGGCGAGTCCTGCACGCGCCGCGCATCGCCCCGTCCATCACAAGCATCACGCGGCGGCCGCGCCGGCGGCGCCGCTGTTTCGCGGCGCTCTGCTCGAAGACGCCGACACCGGCAAGATCCTGATGGCGACCAACGCCGACATGGAATGGCCGCCGGCCTCGATGGCCAAGATGATGCTCATCCTGGTTGCCGAGGATCAGATCAATGCCGGCCGCTTTTCGCTCAACGATCCGGTCCGCATCTCCGAGCGCGCCGCGCAGACCGGAGGCTCGCGCGTGGGCATGCGCGAGGGCCAGGTCTATCCGCTCGGTGAGCTGATCAAGGCCGCGGTGATCAAGTCCGCCAACGATGCCGCGGTCGCGATCGCCGAGAAGGTCGCGGGCTCGGTCGAAGCGTGCGTGCGGATGATGAACCAGCGGGCGCGCCAACTCGGGATGACGCAGACCCTCTACCAGACGGTCGACGGATTGCCGCCGCGGCCTACCCATGACGCGGACGTGACCAGCGCGCTCGACCTCGCCACCGTCGCGCGCGAGTTAATCCATCGCACCAACATCCTGCAATTGACGGGTCTGGAGACCGCGATGTTCGACGACGGTGAGGCGGTGCTGCACAACACCAACCATCTCATCGGGCACTTCGACGGATGTGACGGGCTCAAGACCGGCTTCACCTGGCAGGCGGGTTTCAATCTCACGGCCACGGCCAAGCGCGGCAACATGCGGCTGGTCGCGGTGATCCTTGGTGCGCCGTCCAATCCCCAGCGTTTCACGCAGGCGGCCAAGCTGATGGAGTGGGGCTTCGACAATTTCGAGTCGGTGGCGCTGCTCCGGCAGGGACAGACGCTGCCGGTTCACGTGCAGGTCGAGTCGGGACCGTCGGTTCAGCCGATCGCGGCCAGCAGCGTCAAGCTGGTGGTGCCCAAGAGTGATCTGAATGAAATCAGCCTTCAATACAGCGTGCCGCCGGTGATTAATCAGCCGGTGCCCGACGGTGCGGCGGTCGGGCAGGTGATCGTGCTCGATGGCGGCCAGGTTCTCACCAGAGTCAACGCGATATTCCCGAGCGACGGGGCGCAACTGCCCGGCGCATCGGACACTTCCGGCGGCGCGGCCGCGTCCGGCTTGGCCATAGCAGCGCCCGCGCCCGATGGTTCCCAGGAGAGCAGATGAAAGAAGCGTCGCGACAACGCAATCGCCGCAACCTCAAACTCGCGCGCAAGCGGCGCCTGAACCCGGTGCAGGCCAAGTCACGCAAACGCCGGATGCGCCGCACCCGCATTCGAACCAAGTAACGAACAGCCTCGGGCAGACCGCTAGCTCTCGCTGCGCGCGGCGAATTCCGCCTTCGCGGCGCTCAGCAGCGCCGGCTCGGCGAGCAGATCGTAGGCCGTCAGAGCCATCGCCTTGGCCACGCGGATCATCGCCTCGTACGCTTGCGGCGAGTCGGTCAGCTTCTCGAACGCGTCTTCATGGCAATTGCCCTGGCCGCCCTTGCCGATCCTGAATACCGGATGGATCGCCGGCAGCTCATGGCTCACGTCGCCCATGTCGGTGCTGCCGGTCGGCAGATCGGGCGGTGGTTCCGGGCTCGGCGTGCCCAGCGACTCCGAATGAGAGGCGTAGCGGGCTGCGATCGATTCGTTGTTAATCATGTTCTTGTAGCCGCCGATCAGCTCGTGCTCGAACCGCACCCCGGCCGCGCTGGCCGCGGCCTCGGCGCAGCGGATAATTCGCGCCGCCATCTCGGCCGCCCGCCGGCTGGTTTTGGCGCGGGCGAGAAACTCGCAGACCGCCAGCTCGGGAATGATATTCACCGCCTGGCCGCCGTTGGTGATGATGCCGTGGACGCGGGAGCCGTCGCGAAACTGGAGGCGCGCCGTGTCGACGCTCTGGAAGGTCTGGATCACGGCCGCGAGCGCGCTCGCGCCGTCCCACGGCGCGAGGCTCGCATGCGACGCCCGGCCGTGAAAGGTGAGCTTCAAATGCTGCGTCGCCAGCGCGGGCATCCCGCGGAATTCGCCGTCGGTCGGATGAGCCATCATCGCGGCGTCGAAGCCCCGCAGCGCGCCTGCACGGAGCAGGAGAATCTTGCCGCCGCCGCCCTCCTCGGCGGGAGTTCCCAGCATCATTACGCGGCCCGCCAGGCGCTCGCGCACCTGATGCAGTCCGGCGGTCGCCGCCAGCGCCGCACCCGCGATGAGGTTGTGGCCGCAGGAATGGCCGTTGGGCAGCGCGTCGTATTCGGCAAGAATCGCGACCGCCGGTCCCGAGCGGCCGAACTCGACGCGAAACGCCGTCTCCAAGCCGCCGGTTTTCGCTTCGACTTCGAGCCCCATCTCGGTCAACGCGCCCCTGAGCAGTCCGGCGGCGAAATGCTCCTTGAACTTCGGCTCCGGGCGGGCATGGATCTGGCGCCCGATTCCGGCGGCCGTTTCCTTGTACTGATCGATTGCGCGGCAGATCTCTGAATGAACGTCCATTGGCGCCTCCCGGGGATGTGGTTCGCCTCCATCCTAGTGCAGACGGTTGAAACGCGCACGCTGTTCCAGCGTCTAATAGAGAGCGGGGCAAAACCGTCGGCTTGCTCCGAACCCAATCAAGTAGGAAGATTTCAGAGTATCCTTCCGGGGCTGGCCCAACGCACATGAACAGGATCGAGGAAATTCGCGGCGGGAGAGTGATTGGAGGGGTGGCGCTCCTGGCGGTGGTGCTGCTCGCGATCATCGCGTCCCGCGCCGCGTTCGCGCAACAGTCCGGCGGAGCGAACACCGGAATCCTCACACCGCAAAGCCAGCAGGGCGGCACGGTGCTGGAGCTGCCGCGCACGCCGGCGTCGCAGGAAGGCGGCGAACCGTCGAACCTGCGTCCGCTGACGCCGCAGCCGGGACAGGAACTCGAGATTCCCTCGCGGCAGTTGCGCAGCCAGGCCGGGTATGCGCAGGTCACGGTCACAGTGACCGATTCCGGCGGCCGCTACGTCACCGGCCTCAAGCAGGATGAGTTCAAGCTTTACGTCGACGGCACGCAGCGCCCGATCGATTTTTTTCGCCGCGATTTGAAAGCGCCGGTCTCGATCGGGATTCTGGTCGATACCTCGGGCAGCATGCAGCCGAAGATCCCGCAGGCGCGGGCCGCGATCGCGCAATTCGTCAATGACCTCAACCCCCTGGACGACATTTTTCTGGTCGCCTTTTCCGATCGGCCGTTCCAGCTCGCCGGCTTCACGACCGATCACGACGCGGTGCTGGAGCGGCTCGCACTGCTCCACGCCTACGGGCGGACCGCGCTCTACGACGTGATCATGGAAGGGCTCTTGACCGTCGAGCGAGGACGCTACGACAAGAAAGCCCTGCTGGTGGTCACCGACGGGATGGACACCGCGAGCCATATGGCCTCGCTCGAACAGGTGGTCGAAGAGGCGCGCCGGCTCGGCGTGCTGGTCTACTCGATCGGAATCGGCGATCCCAACGCCTCGGGGATGGGACTCGGGATCGCAATCGGACCGTTCATGCTGGGTGGGGGCGGTGAAGAGGAAAAGGTGGACGCCAAGACGCTGGAGACGCTCTCGGGCGAAACCGGCGCCAAGACTTTCATTATCGCGCGGGTTGGCGACGGTGAGGCGTTGCGCAACGCCTGCCAGCAAATCACGCTCGAGCTGCGCGAGCAGTATACGGTCGGTTTCGTCGCGCCCGATCCCGATGCCGGCGGCTATCGAAGCCTGCGCGTCGAGGTGCCGGAGCATCCCGAGATGGAGGTGCGGGTGCGCAAGGGTGTGACGGTTGGCAGTCGCGAAGCCGCGATGGCTGACCCGTCGAGCGGCGGCGACCCTCCGTAACCTTGCTTACGTGGCGCGCCGACCGGCTTCAGAACGGCGCGACGAAGGCGCGGTCCGGGTCGGGCATCAGATTCAGGAACTTTACCTCGGCGAAGTCGCCGGAGATTTCAATCGCGGAGAAGGCGGCGTTGTCTACGCGGATCCGCCGGAAGTGTTCCAACTCGACCTTCAGAAAATGCGCCAGCGCGGTGCGGATGATGTCGCCGTGCGAGACGAACAGTGCGCGTTTGCCGGGATTCGCTGCGATCACCCGATTGATCGCCTCGACACCGCGGCGCTGCACCTCGTACAGCGTCTCGCCGCCCGGGGTTGAGCTGCTGAGCGGCTGCTCGCGATATGCCAGGTAGTCCTGGTCCTGCAGCAACTGCTCGAAGGTCATCCCTTCCCAGCGGCCGTAGCGAACTTCCTCGAGTTGCGGCTCGTCGGTCACGGAGATTGCGCCGACGCCGGCCGCAATGATCTGGCCGATTGGCGGGCCCGTTGGAGCGGACTCAGATGATCAGATCGAACTCGAGCAGCCGCGCGAACGGCACTGAGGCTTCAACCTGTGCGCGGCCGCGCTCGTCGAGTTCCACGGGACTGCGGCCCATCACGCGGCCGACGCGGTTCCAGGCGGTCTCGCCGTGGCGCATCAGGATCGCCACGCCCTTCACTCCGGCCGCGCGCTTGAGTTGCTCAGCTACGTAGAATGGTCCGAGCGCCATTGGATATCTCTCGCAGAGAATTGATAGCCCACGATCAGGCTGTAAGCCATCTTTGCCCTACGGATGGGGCATGATCGCGACTATCGTGATTTGGTTCTTGCCTGGTCCGTAGCACCAGAATACTCGGAACGCTGCAGGAGTCCTGTTCTCCGCATACGCTTGAAAGACCTTTTCGCCGTTAGGACCCGTCAGGCTTGAGTATTCGTGACTTTGAAGACTCGGATGGCGGAGATTGTGTTCCAAAAGGCCCAGGGTCTTTCGCACGGCTTTGAGGCGCTTAGCGGCAGCGGGGTCTTTTGCCAGAGCGGTGAGCGCAGCCCGTGCTTCATCGTTGAAGAACAGATGAAACGACCCCATCCGAGCAACCACCCCACTCAGAAAAGCCTAGTCGATCTCGTCGTCTGCGAATTTGGCGAATGATCCCAGGTCATGCAGCCGGGCAGGCTTTTTTAGTTGTGCCAACCCCCTTTTTACGCTCGCAAGTGCGGCCGGATTCTTGTAAAGCCACACTTCGTGAAGCGGCATCGATACCGAAGGGGATAGCAGCACTTGCCCAGCGTCGTTCACATAGACCATGAATCGTAACGTTTCAGCCGCGCCGACGAAGTTCTTTAGCGATTCCAGGGCCCGCGTCAAGGAAACCCTTTTCCGTTCGTCGAGTCTGACCTCGCCGATTGCTTCAAATCGTTCACTTAAGACGGCAGTCGTTGTTGCCGCAGCCTTCGCCGCCATAAAGCACTCCCGCGTTGAGCTGACTGTCCATAATGGGATTGTATCCTGTCACCATAGAAGCACAGATGGCACAGAGCGTCAAATGGGCGATTCCCCGGGCGACGCGAACACATCCGATTGACCGGACGGGCGATGGTCGGGAGGCCGGGTCTCCGCAGAATCCCATGTGTGCGACAGGCGGCGGTGCTACGCTCGACTCACGCGATGGAACTGCCCGTCATCTTGAGTCCCGGCGAAGATGGCTACCTGGTGGCCGAGTGTCCCGTGATCCCCGGCTGCATCAGTCAGGGACGCACGCGCGCCGAAGCGCTGCGCAACATTCGCGAGGCGATCGAACTCTGCCTGGGGGGCAAGCGGAGGAGGGTTGGTCCATTTCGCCGCCTTGGGGTGCAAAGAACCCTTGTATCTCACAGATCACATCGCAAGATAGTTGCAGGCGCGGCAGATCGCGGGACCCTGGGCCGGCTGAGGCCGTGGGTGAGCAGGAATCTCCGCGCCGCAACTATCGCCGGGCGAAAGTCCGAACAGTCGCAGGAACCGGCCTCGGGCCAGGTCGAAATGCGCAAGGCGGGACTCGCGCGGCCAACTGGGAGGCGGTCATGGAGCAGCAGGGCGTATACGTGGGCGTGGATGTTTCCAAAGAGCGACTGGAAGTAGCGATCAGCCGGGCGGCCAGTCGTTCTGGGAAGGCAACGACGAGCGGGCGGTGGCCCGCCTGGTCAAACGGCTCCAGCCGCTGGGCTGCACCCGGATCGTGCTGGAGGCGACCGGCGGCTACGAAGCGCTGGTGGCCGCCGCGCTGTACGCCGAGGGCTTGCCGGTGGTGGTCGTCAATCCGCGCTGGGCGCGGGACTTTGCCCGCAGCGTCGGGCAACTGGCCAAGACCGACCGGCTCGACGCGCAGCTCTTGGCGCAGTTTGCCCAGCGGCCGGAACTGAAGGTGCGCGAACTGCCCGACCAGCAGACTCGTGAACTTAAGGCGCTGTGCACGCGGCGCGCGGAGTTGGTCGAGATGCTGACCGCCGAGCGCCACCGCCTCGAGCATGCGCCTAAGCCTCTGCACCGCGGTATCAATGGTCATATCGACTACCTGCGCAGGCAGATCAAGCGCTTCGACCACGATATCGATCAGGCCGTACGCGGCTCGGAACTGTTCCGCGAAAAGAGCGAGGCTCTGACCAGCGTGCCCGGGGTGGGACGGCTGCTGTGCGCCGCGCTGTTGGCGCGCCTGCCGGAGTTGGGACGGCTTAATCGGGGCGAGGTCGCCAAACTGGTCGGCGTGGCGCCCTTGAACCATGACAGCGGCAAGCTGCGCGGGGTGCGAATGATCGCCGGCGGCCGCGCCGAACTCAGGCGCGTCCTGTACATGAGCGCGTTGAGCGGCATCCGCTGCAACCCGGCGCTGCGGCCCTACTACCAACATCTGCGCGCCAGCGGCAAGCCCCACAAAGTCGCCTTGGTCGCCGTGACGCGCAAGCTCCTGCTGATCCTCAACGCCATGCTCAAACATCACACCCCTTGGAGCCCGCCATGTCCAAATCCCGCTTAAGCCACCGGCCCGTTGCCCATAAGTCCACAGGCGGGATACTCCCCACAATCCCAGCGCCTGTGGACCCTGTGGGCAACGCGCCCCACTGCTTGACTCCCAACACAGTCGCTCACCCGCGCTAGCAGCTAGCGCGACCTCTCCCTGGTCAGGGAGAGGCGTAGGAATCGCGCCGCGATCTCTTCCCGGTCTACCGCGCGTCTGATTCGGCGTTCGCCGGGTGCGGCTGATGCGCCGCGCCGTCGGCTGAGGCGCCGTTCGAGGGGGCCGCGGCGAGGCCGCAGAATGCTTCGTAGTCGATCAGCGTGGTCTGCGTGGGATGATCGCCGCAGACCGGGCATTCCGGGTTGCGCTTGAATCTTCAAGACTCGCACGTAGTCTGAGGACAGCGTGTCGAAGTAGACCATCCGGCCAATCAGCGGCTTGCCCGCGCCGAGGATCAACTTGATCGCCTCGAGCGCTTCGATCGAGCCGATAACTCCCGGCAGCGCGCCGAGCACGCCCGCCTCCGCGCACGACGGCGCCATGTCGGGCGGGGCCGGCTCGGGATAGAGGCAGCGGTAGCACGGGCCGCCTTTGGCCGCGTAGAAAACAGTCGCGTTGCCCTCGAAGCGGAAGATCGCGCCATCGACCAGCGGCTTTTTGGCGAAGACGCAGGCGTCGTTGATCAGATAGCGGGCCGGGAAATTGTCGCCGCAGTTCACGACCACGTCGTAGGGCGCAATGATCTCCATCGCGTTCTCCGACGTGAGCCGGAACATCATGGCGAATCACCTTGACGTTGGGATTCAGCGCCTTGAGCGATTTCTCCATCGACTCGGTCTTCGGCATCCCGACCCGATCGGTCGTGTGAACTATCTGGCGCTGCAGATTGGAGAGATCGACCACGTCGAAATCGACCACGCCGATCGTGCCGACTCCGGCTGCAGCGAGGTACAACGACGAGGGCGAGCCGAGCGCACCGGCGCCGAGCAGCAGCACCTTGGCGTCGAGCAGCTTGGCCTGGCCCTTCTCGCCGACCTCGGGAATCACGAAGTGGCGCGAGTAACGGGTGATCTCGTCGGCGGTGAACTGGCGCTCGGCTTCCCAAGGCAGGCCCTTGTCCTTCCAGGAGTTGAATCCGCCGGTCAGATTGTAGAGATTCTCATAGCCCAGCTCGCGTAGCGTGCGGGCCGCGAGCAGCGAACGCGTGCCGGAGGCGCATTGCAGGATCACCGGCGTCTTGTGGTCGGGAACTTTCTCTTCGATCCGCAATTCCAGGAAGCCGCGCGGGATAAAGACCGCGTCCTTGATATGGCCCTGGCGCCATTCGTCGCTCTCGCGGACGTCGATCAGGACGGTGCCGGGCCGCTCCATCATTTTGCGCGCCTCGTCACTGTCGATCGCTTTGATGCTCGCGCGCGCCTCGTCGATAATATTCTTTGAAGTCTTGGCCATAGAGTTCACCCGGTCGCAAATACCGCTGAAGTAATTGTAATCATCGTATCCGATTCGCGCCGCGCGGAGCCAACGGCAATTTGCCGCCGAGGATCGCGACCCGCGACCCCGACCCTCGACCTTAATGCCCGAACGGGCCCAGCCCGATCAGCGGCCAGTAGAAATAGATCATGACGTTAAGCCCGGCCCATGCGCACAGCCACATCAGAGCGCCCGGCGCCAGCAGCTCGCGAGTGCGGAGGTAGCCGCTCGAGTAGGCCAGCGCGATCGAGGGCGTGCCGACCGGCAGGACAAAAGTGAGCCCGGCCGGCACCGCGACGATCATCGTGACCGAGCGCGGGTCAAGTCCGAAGTGCCCCGCCAGCCCGAGTCCCACCGGTAGCAGGGCCGCGACCACCGCCGAATGGCTCAGCGCTTCGGCCGAAAGCAGCGTGATCAGCGACAGGATCGCGAGCATCAGGACCGAAGAATGCGTGCGGCCGAGCGTGGCCGAGGCCAGGTAGGCGGCAGCGCCGCTGTGATCGAGCGCCGAACCCAACGCGATTGCGCCGCCGTACATCAGGATGATCCCCCAGTTGACGTACTCCTCGACCTCATGCCACGAGAGCAGGTTCAGGGCAAAGAGCGCGACCACGGCCATAATCGCGATTCCGGCCAGCCCGTACCGCTCGCTGCCAAAGAGCCATGCGAGCACGGTCAGAGACAGAATCGCGGCGACCGCCTTTTTCTTCGAATTTCATCCGGCCCAGCTCAACGTAGCGCCGGCCAAGCTCGGCGATGCTCTCCTCGACCGAGAGCACCTCCGCCCGGATGTAGCGGGCGAGCACGAGGTATCCCGCGGCGAGCAGAAATGCGACCAGCGGAACGGTCGCGAGCGACCAATGCAGAAACGAAATCGACTTGCCGGTCGCCTCGTTCAGGATCCCGAGCGCGAGCGGGCCGCGCGCGCCGCCGAGCAGCGTGCCGATACCGCCGATATTTACCCCCCACGCCATCGCCAGGAACAACGCGGTCGCATAGCGCGAGCGTCCCGCTTCGAGCTTCATCGAGGCGGTCAGGTCGAGCACGATCGGAAAGACCATCGCGGCCACCGCGTGCTCGGGGATCAAGAGCGACATCAGGGCGCAGAGCAGAAAAATCGCGCGGACCAGCGCGCCCGGGGTGCGGCCGTAGCGGCTGAAAATCCCAAGGGCGATCCGGCGGCCGAGCCCGCGATGGTTCACGGCCGCGGCCAGCATGAAGGCCGACAGCAGGAAGAAGATCGTCTCGTTGCCGAACAGCGCGTAGGCGTTGCGCGGCGGCATCACGCCCGACGCGCCCAGCAGCACGATCACCAACAAGCTCGTGACCATCAGCGGCAACGCGCCGGTGACCCAGTAGATGACGGCGATCGCGAAAACCGCCAGCGCGCGCTCGGCAACCAGATTCAACCCGTGCGGCGGCGCGGCCTCGGCCAGAATCGCGAAGGCGACGACGCCGGCGATCAGCATGAACGGCCGCACGCTCTGCGAGAGCAGGACCAGCGCGATCGGCCGGGTGTCGATTACGACTTCTTCAAGCTCGTGCGGGAGCTGCGACGGTCCGGGCGCGCCCGATAATCCGGCGGGTTCACAGGCGGGAGGACTCGAACGAGGCTCGCACCCGCTTGACCCGCAGGCGGCGGCGCAGCCGCGCCAGCGAGCGTGTCGCGAGCCCGCCCAGCCGATTGCGGGACAATTGCTGGAGCAGCACCGGAAGCTGCGGCGCGTCGGGCACGAAGAAGCGCGCCTCGAGCGGCGTGATCGCACTTGAGAGATCACGGGCCCAGGTCAAGTTGAGGCCCGACTTGAGCGCCGCCTCGAACAGCGCCGCGCATAACGGCGCGAGCTCCTCGGGATCAGGCGCGCCGACCGGTTCAGAGGCCGGGAGGCTGAGCAGCGGCAGCACGCCGATTGCGGCCAATTCTGCGATCGCGGCGCGGATCGCCGGGGCGGGCGAGAGGTCGATCGCGATCTCCGACCACACTGCGCCACTGGGAAACACGCGGGCCGCGTGGCCGAGCGCCTCCAGATAGCGCGCGCGGCCGAAAAAACGCGCGCGGCCCGGAAAATGGAGCGCCATCGACTCGGCGTCGGCGGCTTCGAGGTTGTAGCTGAGCGCGTCGACCCCCAGTGCGTACGTCAGATCGATCGCGCGCGGCGTGGCCGGGGGATGAATCGTGAGCAGGACCACAGTGTCGAAATGGCGCCGGATCGCTTCGAGATAGGGAGTCAGCATCGGCACGCCGGCGCCGTCGCCGGGGAAGTAGCCGACCTGCAGATGCACGGCTTCGGCGGCGCCGCGATCGAAGGCGGCGCGCAACGCCTCGATCACGTCGTCGACGGTCCAGACTTCGCCCGCTTTGGCGGTCAATTCGCGGCCGAGACAGAAGGCGCAGGCGCGTCCTTCGAAACCGAGGCCACATCCACCGCCCAGCGCGACGGTCGCGTAGCTGCCGCGGATCTGGGCGATCGCGCCCAAGGGAATCCCGCTAGCGGTTTTCTGGGTGGCGAAATCGGCCACCGGCACCACGCGCGCGGCGATTTCGTTGTGGCCGTCGGCGACCACAGCCGTGCCGCTCCGTTCGATGAGGTTCAGGCTCGAATTCGGGTTGACGCGCGCACGCAGCCAAACATCGTCCTCGAGCAGCAGCTCGATCCAATCACCGGGTGCTCGGCCCGCGGCGGCGATTCCGCGCAGACCGATCGCGAGCTTCAAAAACCCGGGATTATTCGCGTACGCGATGGCCATTGCGACTCTGCGCGCCCGCCGACCGGACGGTGCGGGCGCGCCGGTCGAGCAGATTCAAATGAATTCCCAGCGCCGCGGGCGAAGCGAAGACCGCGTTGGCTCCCGCCGCGATCAGGGCGTCGCGGCCCGCCGCCTTGATACATACGCCATAGAATCGCACGCCGGCGGCGCGCGCGGCCAGCAGATCGGCCGGGCTGTCGCCGGCCAGCGCCGCGGCTTCCGCCGGAACCTCGCACAGCGCCAGCGCGCGCTCGATCATGTCGGGCGCGGGCTTGAGCGGGAGCAGGCTGTCGCGCCCGACGATCGTGCGGACGGTCTCAGCCACCTGATGACGCCGGAGCCAGCGCTCAACGGTGCGGGAGGAATTGGACGTCACAATTGCGATCGGGATCGCGCGCGCGGCTAGCGCGCGCAACAGCTCCAATGCCGCCGCGGTCGGCGCGGCGTGATCGACGCCCGCCAGCTCAAAGCGCTCGATAAGCGCCGAGGCGTGGGTCAGAAGCGTGCGAGCAGCACGCTCGCCGTTGTCGCGGGCTAGCAGTGCGTCGTAGAGCGGAAGGTTGCCGCGCGGGAAGCGCTCGAACAGATCATCTGCCACGCCGGCGTCGCGGAGAAACGGCTCGAGCTCGCGGCGGCCGGCCGCCCAATCGACCTCGGGCTCGAGCAGCGCGAGTGTGTTGTCGAAGTCGAAGAGCCAGAGGCGAACGCCGGCGGCGTCGCGCGCTGCTATGCGTGACTTCGAGCGTCGGCCGACGTGGTGCGAAGCCGCGCGCGGCGGGCTCATGAGCGCTCCGCGGCGGCGCCGGAACAGGGACATCCAGGCGTTCGGCTGAGATCGCGGGCTCTCGACTCGTAGCCCTCGAACTCGAGAATCGTGGCGGATTGCGGCGTCATCCCGGCCAGGAGCTTGAACGATTCGGCCGCGGCGACCATCGCGATCAGTCCGGCGGTTTCAGCGCGCCCGGCGAAAGGCGCGAGGAGTCCGGCGCAGGAGGGGCAGGGCGGCGCCGCCGGCATCACGGCGATTTTGCCGGGGAAGTCGAGCCGCGCGAGAATCAGCGCCGCCGTTTGCAGCCGGCGTGCGAGCTTCGCGGCTGCTTCCAGAGCCGTCGCGCTGCCTGCGAGGATCAGGACGGCATCAGCCGATGCGGAGAGATCCTCGGCCGGCGCGACCGTCACGTCGGGATTGAGCGCGCGCATCTCCGCGATCGTGCGATCCGGCATCGGCGACCCCGACGGCGCGTGAAAATAAATTGTCCCCACTCCCGCGCCGACCAGGTATGACAGCAGCGGCTGGAGGTCGGAGGGTTCGGCGGCGATCAGGAGCCGCGCGGCGAGCAGGCGTTGCTGGCCGCGCCCGCCGATCGCGGGGACGATTATCTGGCGGCTGTAACGGTCGACTTGCGGGTCGCTGAGCGCCATCGGGATTGGAGCCGCAGACTAGGCGCGCGCGCCGCGCTACTCGATGACGTTCTTTTCGATCGGCTCGACGGTCACGCCGGTCTGCCTCAGCCAGGTCAGCGCGCGCTCGATCTGCTCGGCGCTGCCCTCGAACTCGACCGCGACGAGGCCCATCTCTTCGGAGACGCTGGCGCCGCGGATATTAAACACCAGGTCGAATTTCTTAACGAGTTGATAGAGCAGGGGCTCGCTTGATCAGGTCGCGCGGGTAACTCAGGTAATAGCGCTCGCGTCATGCGTTCCATTGTTTCAACAGCTCCGGCAGCCGTTCGCGGCGCCACGCCTGCCATCCGATCCACAGATTGGTCGACAGGTATTTGTCGCCGAAATCGGGGAAAATCGTAACCACGCAGCCTTCGCTGCGAGCCCGCTGCGCGACCGGAACGCGGCGAGCATCGCGGCGCCGGAGGACTGTCCGACCAGGATGCCCTCGACCTGGCCCAGCGCGTAGACCATCTCGTAAGCGTCTTCGGTGCTGACCTGGAATTTTGTCGTCGAGCTCGCGCTCGTGGTAGATGCCGGGCACGATCGAAGTCGCCATGTGCTTGAGACCCTCGAGGCCGTGCATCGGGTCGTCGGGCTCGACCGCGATCACCTTGATGGCGGGATTGCGCGACTTGAGGTAGCGCCCGGCGCCCATGACGGTGCCGCTGGTGCCGATCCCGGCGACGAAGTGGGTCACTTGCGCCGCCGGTCTGGCGCCAGATTTCGGGGCCGGTGGTTTCGAAATGGGCCAGCGGATTGGCCTCATTGTTATACTGATCGGGCTTGAAGTAGCGGTCGGGGTTTTCGATCGATAAGCTTGCGGCAGAGCAGGATCGCGCCGTCGGAGCCTTCCAGCGGATCGGAATAGATCGCCTTCGCGCCGAATGCCGCGATGATCTTTTTGCGCTCGCGGCTGACGTTGGACGCCATCACCAGCTCGACCGGATAGCCCAGCGCCGCGCCGACCATCGCGAGCGCGATCCCGGTATTGCCCGAGGTCGAGTCGATGATGACCTTGCCGGGCGTCAGCTCGCCGCTTGCGAGTCCGCGCTCGATCATGTTGCGCGCCGGCGCGATCCTTGACCGAGCCGCCGGGATTGAAGCCCTCGAGCTTGGCGAAAATCCGCACGCCGGGCCGCAGCAGGCCGGCCGTCAGCCGGGTGATTTCGAGCAGCGGCGTGTTGCCGATCAGGTCGAGCACGGTGGCGGCGCGCGCGACCGGGACCGGCTCTTCGCTAACGTCCGCCGGCGATCGCCGGGACGATTGAAATGTCGTCGCCATCCTTGACCGTGGAGTTGAGCTGATCGAGAAAGCGGATGTCGTCGCCGTTCAAATAGATATTGACGAAGCGGCGCACCTCGCCTTTGTCGTCCAGCAGCCGCTCGCGAATCCCGGGGTGGCTGCGCTCGAGATCTTCGATCATGGCCTTTACTGAATCGCCGCGCGGCGGTGACTTCCTCGCTTCCGGCGGTGAATCGGCGCAGCGGAGTGGGTACTCGAACCCGCACTGACATGATATCGACTCGACCTCCTGATTCTTTCGATTCTGGCGTGACTTGATGCTTATGCCGAGTCCCGACCGCTTACAATAATCCGGCGCATCGCACGCGGCGCCGGCCTGGCGCGCGGCGCCGTTGCTCAGCCGCTCGAACAACGCGTCGAATTCCTTGAGCCGCGCGTCGATTACGAACGGCTGATCGATCGCCTGCGCGACCGCTTCCAGCGTCTTATAGCCGTTGCCGGTGATCGACACCACCACGCTCTCGTCGGGCTGGATGCGGCCCTGCGCGATCAGCTTGAGCGTAACGGCCAGCGTGGTGCCGCCGGCCGGCTCGGCGAAAATGCCCTCGGTGCGCGCGAGCAACTTGATCGCGTCGATGATCTCGGGATCGGTCGCCGCGTCGCCCCATCCGCCGGACTCGCGCACCGCGCGCAGCACGTAGTAGCCGTCGGCCGGATTGCCGATCGCGATCGATTTCGCGATCGTATCGGGCTTGACCGGCGTGATCAGATCGGCGCCCTTGTGCAGCGCATGGATCACCGGCGCGGAGCCGGCGGCTTGCGCGCTGTCGATCTTGCAGGTGCCGCCGCGAAGCAGACCGACTTCTTTCAATTCCTTGAAGGCCTTGGCGACCTTGGGCAGGATCGTGCCGCCTGCGGTCGGCAGCACCACGTGATCCGGCAGGCGCCAGCCGAGCTGCTCCGCGATCTCGAAGCCGAAGGTCTTGGCGCCTTCGGTATAGTACGGGCGCAGATTGATATTGACGAAGGCCCATCCGTACTTGTCGGCGATTTCGCTGCACAGGCGGTTAACGTCGTCGTAGTTGCCGCGAATCGTGATCACCTGCGCGCCGTAGATCGTCGAGCCGACCACTTTGCCCGCCTCGACCCCCTCGGGCATGAAGATGTAGCACTTGAGTCCGGCGCGCGCGGCGTGAGCGGCGACCGCCGTCGCGAGGTTGCCGGTCGAGGCGCACGAGACCGTGTTGAAGCCGAAGTCGATCGCCTTGGTGATCGCGACCGAGACCACACGGTCCTTGTAGGAGAGCGTCGGATGGTTGACCGTGTCGTCCTTGATATAGAGCTTGCGGACTCCGATCTCTGCACCCAGGCGCTCGCAATGCAGCAGCGGGGTGAAGCCCGAATGAAGCCCGATCGTCGGCTCGCCGTCGACCGGCAGCAATTCGCGATAACGCCAGAGATTGCGCGCCCGCTTTTCGATAAGCGCGTGCGAGACCGCGGCCTTGATTCGCGGGTAATCGTAGGTCACTTCGAGCGGACCGAAGCAGGTCTCGCAGACGTGCAGCGGCTCGATCGGATACTCTTGGCCGCATTCCCGACACTTGAGATTCGTTATGTAGCTCATCGCTTACCCTCACCCGGCGAGCGCAGCGCTCGCCGACCGCTCCCTCTCAGGGAGCGCTAAATCCAGCTAAGGCGACGGCGCCGTCGCGCGTTCAGACGCCTCGCGCCATGCCCCGCAGCGGCATCCGCGGCGCGGTTCAATCGGCGCGATCCGGATTCGTCCCGATGCGCCGTCATAACTCAGGATCTTCCCCGCCAGTCTGGAGCGCCGATCGCGCAGCCACGCGATCGCCTCCGCGGCCTGCGAGCTCGCCGATCACTGCGGCGATCGGACCCACGATCCCGGCGTCGCGGCAGCTTGCGATCTCGGTTTCGTCGGGCGGCTCCTCGAACAGGCAGCGCAGACACGCGGTCTTCGCCGGCACGACCGTAAGTGCCTGCCCCTTGAGCCCGAGCACACCGCCATAGACGAAGGGCCGCTCAATCGCGACGCAGGTGTCGTTGATCAGGAATTTTGCGGCCGGACTGTCGGTCGCGTCGATTACGAAATCGTAAGCGCCGATCAGACGCTCAGCGTTGGAAGGTTCGAGCGCGAATCGATACGGTTCGACCTCGATTCCCGCGCCCATCTGCGCCAGCCGGCGCGCGGCGGCTTCAACCTTGGGCGTAGCGATGTCGGTCGCGCGGTAGATCACCTGGCGGGCGAGATTGGACAGCTCCACCGCGCCCGGATCGACGATTCCGATCGCGCCGATCGTGTGCGCGCCGGCCCGGGCCAGCACCATCGCCGCCGGCACTCCCAGGCCTCCCGCGCCGACGATTAGAATCCGTCTACCTGCCAAGCGTCACCTGTGGCGAGCCTTCGAGCGCGGCGAGGGGAGGAAAAACAAAAACCCTCTTCCTTAACGATAAGGACGAGGGTCTCGGAGACTTCTCGCCTTATCTCTCGCGGCTCCCAATTGGAGGAGCCTCGCTGGAGTTAGCACCAGCCCCCCGGAGGGGGCGGTTGCTGCGGCATCTTCGGGCCAAGTCCCTCCGCCGCTCTCGATAAGGCTATCGTCTGACTAGCGATATAGTAGCGCGCCGCCGCTGTCAACGCCCCGACCATCCGGTCAGCGACGGACGAGCGACCTGCGGGCGCGATCTAAAACCACCGATGCTGTTACTTTCCGGTTCCGCTCACCGTAACTGAGGCGGTCGAGTTCTTGGCGGCGTCACTGGTGATCGTGAGCGTGGTACTCCCTGCTCCGCTGGCGGTCGGCGCGAACTCGATCACAACCTTCACATGCTGGCCGTCCTTGAGCGTGAACGCGCCGCCGCCTGACGTTACCGTAAACGGCGCGCCGAGCGTCCCAACGCTCCCGGTCAGAACGCCGAGACCGGTGTTGTCGATCACCAGCCTCATAGTCTTCGTCTGGTTGACCGTCAACGCGCCAAAGTTGAGCTTGTGCGGCACGGACAGGATGCCAGACGCGCCAGTGCCGGTCACCGAAATCGTTACCGATCGCAGCTTCACGTTCGCGTCGCCGCTGATGATATCGATACTGCCCGCCGAGGACGCCACCGCAGTCGGTGCGAAGCGGATTTTCAGGGTGTCGGCACTGCCGTGAGGCAGGCCGAACGCGACTGCCCCGGCCGTGACGCTGAGCGTCGTCGGCAGACCGGTCGTGCTGACCCAGCCGCTGAGTATCCCTTTGCCGGAGTTGTGGAACTTCAGGACGCGCGTCGCCGAGGTCCCGATACCAACCTTCCCGAAGGCGACCTTGTTGGCGTTGAGCGAGAGGGTTCCGCCCGTGGGCACTGGCGTTGGCGTAGATGTCGCCGAGCCCGGCGGGGTTGGCGTTGCGACGATCGGCGTTGCCGTGACGGCCGGGGCTGGCGTGGGCGTCGCAGAAACCGGACTCGCCGAGACCGTTGGCGAAGCCCCGGCGCCAGGAGTTGCCGTGGCCGTGGAGGTTGCCGCACCGGTCGGAGTTGGCGCGCTCGTAGCGGTCGGAGTCGCGGTGCCGGGCGCACCGGTTTCGGTCGGGGTGGGAGTTGCGGTCGGAGTTGGCGGGCTTGGAGTTGGGGTGGGTGTCGGCGTGGGGGTCACGAGCGGCTGGTCGAATTCCAGCACGCGGTTGTTGTCGGAATCTGTGACGTAGAGGTTGCCGGTTGAATCAGCCGCGACGTCGGTCGGATCGCACAGCCCGTCGGCGCTCGCTGTGCATGCGATCGCGTTGAAGGCACCGCCCTGGCCAAAGACGAGACTCGCGGCGGTATCGTTGGGCGAGCTGGCGTCGGCGACCGGCGTGGTGAATTCCAGTACGCGGTTGTCGGCTGAATCGGCGATATAGAGGTTGCCGAACGAATCGACGCCCACTCCGTCCGGAGCACACAGCCCGCTTGACGTTACGGGCACCAGTCCTTCCTCACCGTAGCTGCCGGCGCAAGTATCCGTCGTGAAGTCGTCGCCTTGTCCGAATACCAGGTTGGCGACGGTGTTCGGCGCCGAAAGATTGGCGAGCGGGACGTTGTATTCGAGCACGCGGCTGTTGAACGAGTCCGCGACGTAAAGGTCATTGAGCGAATCCAGCGCGATTCCCTGCGGACCGCACAGGGTGTCGGGGCCGATCCCCTCGAACGTCCCCGGTGCCCGCGCCCTCATCGCAGGTGGCCGCGATGAAGCTTCCGTTCTGGCCGAAGACGACGTCGGCGGTGGTGTCACCTGAGCCCGGTACGCCAGTCTGCACCAGGGGGGTGTTGTATTCGAGGATCCGGTTGTCATCGGAATCGGAGATGTAAAGGTTGCCGCCCGTGTCGACGGCCACTCCGCCCGGCAGGCAGAGGCTGTTGGCGGTCGGCAGGGGCGCAGGCGGAGTAGCTCCGGGAACCGGACAAACACTGGCCGTGAAACTACCGCCTTGGCCGAACACCAGGTTGGCTGGTTGACCGGAGACGAGGCCGCTGTTGAAGGGTTGATTGTATTCGAGCACGCGATTGTTGCAGCTATCCGCGACGTAGAGGTTGCCCACTGAATCAACCGCGACCGCGCCCGCGACTGCCTCGCAGCTCACGTGATTCGAAAGACAGAGGCCGGTCTGCGTGGTCGCGCAGAAAGTGGAGAAGGCGTTGGGCTGGCCGATTACGATAGCGGCCGCAGCGCCGGTGGTAAGCGCCGCCACGCTGGTCCATCCCAGCACGCGATTGTTCGCGCCGTCAGCTACCCACAGATGGCCGGCGGTGTCGACCGCAAGGCCGGTGGGACCGCTAAGCCCGTTCAGTCCCACAAAGCTCTGAACGAAAACGTCCCCGACGGTGTCTCCAGAGCCGGCCTGGGCCGTAGTCTTGAGCGGCGTGTAGTACTCGAGCACCGCGTTGTCGTTGGTGCTCGCCGCGTACAGATCACCGGCGCCGTCGAGCGCCAGCCCGGAGGGCCGGCACAGGCCGTTGAGTCCGGCGACGGAGTCGTTGGGGAAGTTGCAGCCGTTGGCGGAGAAGCTGTTGCCCTGGCCGAATACGTGGCTCGCGGCCAATCCGTTGCTGAGCGGGAATCCATATTCCAGGACTCGATTGTTCAACGCGTCAGCAACAAACAGATCACCCTGAGAGTCGAGCACGATTCCCGCCGGCTCGCACAGCGATGAAGCGCTGGGGCTGGAAGTCAAACGCTGGCAGGCCTGAAGGGTGATGGCGATACTGGTGCCGTTAGCCTGGCCGATGACCGTATCGGCGGTCACGTTTGGCGTCATCGGATTGGCGAGCGGCGCACTGTACTCCAGCACGCGGTTGTTGCCGGCGTCGGCGATGTAGAGATTGCGGCTGGAGTCGGTCGCGACCGCACTCGGAGCGCAGAGACTGTCGGGCCCCAGGCCGTTAACGTCGCTGGCTCCGGTCCCGTCATTGCATCGGTCCGTCGTGGGATCGCCGTTCTGGCCGAAGACCACGTCCGCAGTGAGATTGGGCGACATGGGATTGGCCAGCGGAGCATTGTATTCGAGCACCCGATTGTTGGTGGTGTCGGCCACGTAGAGGTTGTCATCCGAATCGACCGCGACCGCGTTCGGAGCGCAAAGACCCGTCGCGGTAGTCGCGACCGGGTTTCCGTGGATGTCGACGCCACCCGTGCAACCCCTGGAAGTAAAGCTGCTGTTTTGACCGAATACCACCGCGGCGGGGATATTGGCGGTCATCGCGCTGGCGAACGGTGAATTGTATTCGAGCACCCGATTGTTGACGGTGTCAGCGACATAGAGGTTGTTCTGCGAATCGACGGCCAGACTGGCGCCGGAAGTACCGGTCGCGAAGCAAAGCCCGGTCATGCTGACGCTGCAAGCGTTGGAGACCAGATTGCTCTGGCCGATCACGAGATCAGGTGGCGATTCGGCCTGGAAAACCGCGACGCTTTGCCATCCCAGCACGCGATTGTTGGAGCCGTCCGCCACGTAGACGTGACCGCTCCCATCGATCGCGACCCCGTTGACGCCCGCAAGCGGCAGGCTGGCTACGACCGGTTGATTACCGGTGAAGTTAGTCTGACCCAATACCAGGTCGGCGGTAGTATCGCCGACGCTACCCGGAATGCCGGCGACTGCGATAACCGTGGCCAGACCGACGAGCGCGAAACTAACCTGCAGGACTGTCGGCCGTATTTTCCCCCGCCAGAATCCCAATCGGCGGACCATCGCTACTCCTTCTTGAGGCGCTGACGATTAGACTCAGCCAGTGAATACATGAAGAGTTTAAGCGGCATATTTAAAGCAGCCCTCGGCGACATCGCAGCGGCGCCAAGCGAGACCGGAGGAATTTTCGCCTCCACGCCCCTGAATCGAATCGGGCTTATACCTTTCTAGCTTAAGGTGATGCTCTATCGGATCAGCAATTCGGCGATCTGAATACCGTTGAGCGCGGCGCCCTTGCGCAACTGGTCGCCGACGACCCAGAAATTGAGCGCATTGGGACAGCTCAAGTCCTCGCGGATGCGCCCCACGAAACAATCGTCCTGGCCTTCCACCACAATCGGCATCGGATAGCGATCGTGCGCAGGATCGTCGAAGACCCGCAGGCCCGGAAAGTTATCGAAGGCGGCGCGCGCCTTCGCTGCACCGATCGGCTGTTCAGTTTCGGCATTGACCGCGATCGAATGGGCGGTGAACACCGGCACCCGTACGGTCGTGGGCGAGATCAGCAGCTCTGGCAGATCCAGGATCTTGCGAACCTCGTCCACCAGCTTCATCTCTTCGCCCGTGTAACCGCCTTCGGTGAACTTGTCGATATGTGGAATGACGTTGAAGGCGATCTGATGGCGGAAGTAATGGGGGGTGAGCTTTTCGCCCCGCGCCCAGGCGAGAGTCTGCTCGCGCAACTCGGCTACACCGTTGACGCCCGCTCCGGACACGGCCTGAAAGCTGGTCGCGATCACGCGGCGTAGCCGGCCCGCGTCATGCAGCGGCTTGAGCGGCATCACCGTAACGATCGTCGTACAATTCGGACACGCGACGATTCCCTGATGCCGTTTGGCCGCCGCGGCGTTGATCTCGGGCACGCACAGCGGGACCGCCGGATCCATCCGGAAGGCGCTGGACTTGTCGACGACGATTGCTCCCGCCTTGACCGCGATCGGAGCGAACTCGCGCGACTGGCCCGAGCCGGCGGAAAAAAATGCGAAGTCGGCTCCCATGAAAGAATCGGGGCCGACCCGTTCCACGGTGATCGATTCATCGCCGAATTTCACGGTCTTGCCGGCCGAACGCTCCGAGGCGAAGGCACGCAGTTCGCGCACCGGGAACTTGCGCTCGTGAAGGAGCTTGAGCGTGGTCTGGCCAACCGCGCCGGTGGCGCCCACTACCGCGATCTTCAATCCGTTCGCCATCGTTCCAGTAGTGTACCGAGATGCACAACTCAAGTGAATTGAGAAAAACGCCCCGGCCCGTCGCTACTTTTGCGCGACTACCGCGACTTTTTGCCCGCTCCCGTAGTCTAGTCCGGCGCGAAGTCCGTGTGAATGGAAAAAGATCGGAGACGCGTGCGCTACTTTCGTCCAATCACCGCCTGGGTCGGCCGCGGTCCCGCGATCGTTTTCAGCACTACATCGCGATAGCCTGCGGTCTCGAGCATCCGCCGATATTCGGGGAAGGTGTAAGTGTCGCCCTCTTGCGTCCAGATCAGCATCGTGAGCGCGAAGTTCAGCGCGAAACGATCATGCTCGCGCCCTTCGTCGGGAACGAAATCGACCACCATCAGCGCGCCGCCGGGCGCGGTCGCGGCATGCAGGCGGCGGGTCAACTCGGTGCATTTCTCGGCGCTGAAGTGATGATAGATATTCACCCCGAGCACGAGATCGTAGTCCTTGCCGAGATCGTCATTGAAAATATCGCCCGGCCGGAACTCGACCCGATCCTTGAGTCCCATCTGCGCCGCGGTCGGCTCCGCGAGCTTCAGCACGTTCGCCCAATCGAGCGAGACCAGACGCGCGCCGGCAAAGCGCTTGAGCGCGCTGAACCCGTACATCCCGGAGCCGCACGCGATATCGAGGATCTTGCCGGGTCCTGAGGGGCCGAACAGATCGGCCGCGGCTTCGGCGACGATCGGGCCGGTCATCGCCGCCATCTGGCGCGAAGCGCGCGAGAACTCCTGCCAGAACGGATTGTCGGTCGCCTCCGCGCCCTGGTTCCCGAGCAGCGAATGGCCGGCCTTCACGATCTCGGTGAGCTTCGCCGCCGACTCCCACATCAGCGGATTAGCCATGATCTTCGACATCCCGCCCATGTAGGCCGGCGATCCCTTGACCAGCAGCATCGCGCTGGCGGGCGGCAGGCTGTAGTGACCGGCGCTCTTGTTCAACACGCCGTAAGCGACCAACGCGTCGCACAGGATTCGCATCGCGCGCGGCGTGGTCTTTTTCGCCGCCGCGAGTTCCTCGGGAGTCGTGGCGCCGTGCGAAATATGGGTGAAGACTTCCAGGTCGAGTCCGGCCTTCATCGCTGCGCTGCCCATGTAGGCCTGCAGGAGCCCCATCGTGCGCTCGGCGTCCTCCGGGGTCATTTGATCGGGCATATGATTTCTCTTCCCTGCTTTATTCGTTGGATTTTCTGCGCAGCGATTTCCCCAGTGTGACGATCGTTCCGCGCCGACTCAACCGCATCCGACAATCGGTAGCATTGTCGGAATGAAACGATAATTCGGGCGCCGACTGCCCGAAGCGCGGGGTTTCGCGTCAGGGTTTGAGTCTTGGTACTATTTGCGCCGACCGAGCCACGCGCACTATAAGGTCACGGGAATCATCATGGCGCCAGCGAATAAGTTCTCTAATCCGAAAGACCGGGAAATCCATGACCTCCATCTCCGCTATACCGCCGCGATGGAAGATCGACTGCCCGCGATCAGCGATCAGACCCGCGAGCACTACCTCGGGGTCCTCAAGTCGCTCACGCAAAAGCTGGAGATTCCGGGCAAGCCGCTGTCCGAGATTATCTCCGAAGTGATGGGTGACGCGGCGCCGCTGCTCTTCCAGGCGATGCAGCGCTGAACCGCGCTTGCCCGGACCCCATCCAGAAGTCATTGCAATTATCGTGGATAACTACGGCAGTCTCATAATCGTTCTGCATTCCCATCTTCCCTACGGACTCGCGCACGATCCGATGGAGGAGCATTGGCTGTACGAAGCCGCGGTGGAAACTTACCTGCCGCTGCTCGAGATGGCCACGCGGCTGGGCCGCGTCGGAATCCGCCCGCACTTTGCCATAAGCTTCACGCCGGTGCTGCTCGATCAGCTTGCCGACCCGCGCTTTCGGCGCGGCTTCAAGAACTATCTCGCAACTCACGCCCGGATCGCCGAGGAGGAGCGCGTGATTCGCGGGCGGCAGAAGGAGATCGGGCTCGCGCGCTTGCAGCAGATCTGGCGCGACTACTACGCGAATGCGCTCAGCTACTTCACCGAGACGCTGGATGAGAACCTGCCCCTCGCGCTCCGGCGCGCGGGCGAGGCGGGCGCATTCGAGCTGATGACCTCGGGCGCGACCCACGGCTATCTGCCGCTGATCGGACTGGACGAGAACGTGCGCGCGCAGATCGAGCTGGGCGTGCAGACCTTCCGGCGCCATTTCGGCAGCAATCCGCGCGGCTTCTGGCTGCCGGAAAACGGCTTTCGTCCCGCCGGCCATTGGTGGCCACCGGTCAGCCACGGCAAGCTCGGCGATCACGATCGTCGAGGCATCGACGATTTTCTGCGTGACGCCGGGATCGACTATTTCTTCGTCGATCAGCCCCAGGTCAAGATGAGTCCGCCGGGGCATGAGAACAATTCACCGCTGCGGCTCCATCGCCAGGGAGGGTTCGACGATCCGCGCCGCCTGCTCGGGGTCTACACGCGCGACTTCACGCTGAGCAAGCTGGTCTGGCAATCCGAGCAGGGCTATCCGGGCGACTTTCTCTATCTCGATTTCCACAAGAGAACCGAGCGCGGAAAGTTCCGCCTGTGGCGCATCACCGACGCGCAGGTCGGGCTCGAACACAAGGAGGAGTACGACCCGGTGCGGGCCTTCAACCAGGTGCGCACCCACGCCAGCCACTTCCTGCACTCGGTGAGCGACGCGCTGGGATACCATCACCACGTCACCGGTGAGCACGGCGCGGTGGTCGCGACCTTCGACGCGGAACTGTTCGGCCATTGGTGGTTCGAGGGCATCGCCTGGCTCGAAGAAGTCGTTCGCCAGGCCGCGAACCATCCGCTGACGATCGAGACCCCCGGCCAATACTTCGACGCCAACCGCCCGACCTGGCAAGTCGAGCTGCGCGAATCTTCATGGGGTCTGAACAACGATCACACGGTCTGGGTGCGCGAAGACGGCAAGTGGGTGTGGTGGAGCATCTATGAGGCCGAAACCATGATGCAGCATCTCGGCTACCTGCTCGACGGCCGCGAGATCACGCCCGCGCTGGCCCAGGTGCTGCGCCAGGCGATGCGCGAGCTGCTGATCCTCGAAGCCTCCGACTGGACCTTCATGATCAATAACTGGTCGACGCGCGATCATGCCGAGCGGCGCGCCCATTCCCATTTCAACGATTTCAAGCGGCTGTACGAGATGGCCTGCGAGATGGCGGCGGGCAACGAGCCGGGTCCCGACGGATGGGGTTTCGTGCGCGAGACCTGCGCGCGCGACGCGGTCTTCCCCGAGCTCGAGCTCGATCTGTTCTGGCGCGGCAAATTCCACGTCCGCGAGGCCAATCCGGCTGCCGCCGAGCCGCGCGCCAGCGCGCCGGGCGCCGGGGCCGCGCCGGCGTCCAACAGCGCGCGGGCGTCCGCATGAGTTCTTTTCGGCTCTTAAGTCCCGCGAGAGAGCCGGGGTGAGGAGCATGTCACAGGTTTATCTGAACAAGGAATTTTCGGAACTCGAAGGGTTGGAATTGTGCACCGTCCACTGGACGGTGACGCGTATCGGCGGCGAGCCCGACTGGCAGCACGCGCGAGCGCTCGCCATGCACACCGCGCAACGCGACAACAACTCGATCCGCGAGGGGGTGCTGGTCCTCGACCTCGAAGGCGACGGCCCCTGGACCCTGCATCATTTCTTCGACTGGATCCGCCACGGCGTATGGCAAAGCGGACCGACCTATTTCGAGGATATCGGCGCGCTGCCGATCGAATATCTCGACGAGAGCGGCGAATTCAACGACGCCACGCTGGTCTACAATATCGGCGCGCACGGATGGACCAACGTGGCGCGGATGGAACTCGAAGGCGCGCCCCAGGCGCCGCCGGCGGCGCCCGAATGGCCGGAGCAACCCGGCCACGCGCTAAGCGAGCAGAAGGCGCGCGCGCACGCCGACGCGATGAAGCTGCCGCTCAAGTTTCGCGGGACGATCATCGCGCCGCTCGGCGCGCACGTCGTGTACAGTATTCATCTAGCGCGCCGCAACGGGCTCAATCCGATGGCCGACTCGGGCCGCTGGGTGAATCAGCAGGAAATCGTGATGTGAAAGCGCCGGCTTCAGCGCTCAGATCTCAGAACATGTGGCGCTTGTTGACGACCAGGCTGCCGCTGTTCCAATCGGCCTGCGTAACGTAATCCGATCCGTCGCGCGCCACGAATCCCATCATCACGGCCTGCTGCTGATACTGGTCGGGCACGAGGTCCGTCGGCAGCGGCGCCGGCACTCGCAGGTTCACCGACGCGATTGAGTGCCCCATCAAGACGTTGGTGAGCAGGCTCATGTCCATGTCGGGACTGGTGAGCGCGGCGGAACCGGCGAAATCGTCCTTGATGGCCACTTTGGCGTTCGCAGTTGCCGGTCCCTGCGCCAGGGTCGCCTCGAGGTCCAGCGATAATACGGGCGCGTGCTTCGCCAGAGCGATGATCGGCTGCACCAGCTTCTGGCGGGCCAAGTCGTTGCGCTCGGCCGGCGTGCCGGTGAAAGCGGAGATCGCCGCATAGGCGTCGCGAAGCTGCAGCAACGCGGCCGGGTCGATATTGTCAGCCTCGTCCGCGAAGTGAATCTTTTCGGCCGAGATGGCGTGAAATTCGCCGGAATCCGCGGTCAGGTTCGATTCGAACTCAAGCCCCGAATCCTTGAGATTGCCGGCGGCCGACAAAGCCGCGTCCTTAGCCAGCAGCTTGAACGGCGTCGCTGGCGGACCGTCGGCCTCCAGGCTTCCCAACTGAAAATTCGAGTTGCCGATCCATACGCCGCTTGCATCGTGATGCCATTGATTGTCCGATGAAAACCCGCTGACCAAAAGCGTCCGGCCGGCCGAATCGATCCGCAAGCTGGGCAGATTCCACTTCGCGCTTAAACTCGAGCCAGCGGCAACGAACTCAGCGTCAAGGCCGTCGGAAGCGGCATTGATATCCAACACCGGATCTTCACCGGCGAACGCCGGTACATGCACTTCGGTGCGGAGCGCGCCGGTGAAGCTCACGACCGTGCGGATGCTCAGCGGATCCTTGTCGCCGAAGAAATGCTGAATCGTGTCCTTGAACTCAGGCGGAAAATCGACCGCCGAGTCGATTACCGCAGCGACGGGAATCGGTGAGAGCCGTCCGCTCTGCAGCGGCAGCGGGCCGTGACTGAATTGCTGGCGCATGGTGAAATGATGGCCCTTCCAGTCCAGCCCGGTGGTCGCCGTCGAGGAGTACCATCCCCGCTCGTATGACTCGAGATTGAAGGGCGTGCCCTGCGCGGCGAACTGCTGAATCTGTTGGCGATAGATTTTCTCGGTCTGGTAGCCCACCAGCCACGGGCCGAACACCAGCACGAGCGCGAGAACCATGACGATGATCAGCGTGGTGCGGGCCACGCCCCGCGCCGCGCGCAGACGGGCTCGAAGGCCCCCACCCCGGCGATTCCTGTCGCTCAATTCCGGCTCCCGGACGGATTGTGAATCGCGATGCGGAGCGCTCAGCCCTTGGGCAGTCCGAGGATGCGCTCGCCGATCATGTTCTTCTGCACCGGTGAGGTGCCGCCCGCGATGGTCATCGATTCAACTTGCAGAATCCGCTTCATCCAGTCGCCCTCGGGAGCGAACGGCGTGTGCCGCTCCAGGTAGGCGTAGGGCCCCATCAGGCGGCTGGTGTACTTGACCATCCGTTGCGCCAGGTCGGTCGAGACGAGCTTGCCGATCGACGCTTCGGGCCCCGGCAATTGTCCCTTGAGCCGGCGGGTGAGGCTGCGGAAGCCGTTGTACTTCTTGGCCGCGGTCTCGATCGCGAACTGCGCGATCTGCTGGCGAATCTCCGGATCGTCGGCCGCCGGGTGGCCGTTCAGGTGGGCCTGCTTCGCGATATGAACCAGCGCCGTGAGCGTCTGCTCGGTGCCGCCCAGAGTCTCGCCGATCCCGAACCGCTCGTGCATCAGCGTGGCGACCAGCACCTGCCATCCCATGTTCAGCGGCCCCAGCAGGTTCTCCTTGGGCACGCGCACGTCTTCGAAGAAAATTTCGTTGAAATCCGACTCGCCGGTGATCTGCTTGAGCGGTTTCACGGTCACGCCGGGGCTGCGCATATCGACCAGCAGGCAGCTCATCCCCTTATGCTTGGGCAGCTCCGGATCGGTGCGCACGAAGAGCTGGACGAATTGAGACTTGTGCGCAATCGTGGTCCAGACCTTCTGGCCGTTGACGATGAAACTGTCACCCTCGAGGACTGCACGGGTCTGGATCGCGGCGAGGTCTGAGCCCGCGCCCGGTTCCGACATCCCTTCGCACCAGATCTCCTCGCCGCTCAGGATCGGCTGCAGGTAGCGCTGCTTCTGCTCATCCGTGCCCCACTGCATCAGCGCCGGCCCGGTCATGATTACGCCCAGGACGTTGCAGCCCATCGGCAGATTGAGGCGCCCGAGTTCCTGCTGAAAGATCACCTGCTCGACGAAGGTTGCGGCTTTGCCGCCGTATTCCTTGGGCCAGGTCAGCCCCGCCCATCCGGCTGCGTAGAGCTTCTTGTGCCAGGCCTTGAGGCGTTCCCACAGTACGTCCTCGGTGATGTTTTCCTTTTCGCCGTCGGTGAGCGGCGGCGGCTGATTGGCCTCAAGCCAGGTCCTGACCCCGCGCCGATAAGCTTCCTGCTCGCTCGTGTAATTGAAATCCATTGCCGGCTCCCGCCTGAATTCGATCGTACAACGGTCCCGATGCTAGCGAAGCCCGCGCCTCTTAGGTAGAGGCAGAAAGGTGCTCCCGATCTGCTTCTGCGACGCCGCGTCGCGTTGCGGGAATCAAATTCGCGCGACGGCGGCTTACGGCTCTGAAAATTATCGTCTGACGATAACGACGACGCTTCCTGTCGCCTTTGAAGCCAACCCGCTCGCCGATGATGAATCCGTGGCGCGCAGCCAACGTCTTACCGGACAAGATGGGTGACGATTCGGTTCGGCTTGTCGCGCGCTCTCAATGCGGTTCCCTTTTCAGGACAATTGTCGCGAGGCGCGCGATCGGCGTTGCCCCTTTTCGATACGTTACACGATCGACGGCGGACCGAATCGAAGACTTTCCTGAGTGATCTGGCTGGCACGGCTGATGCTCCATCCAACAAACTCTCCAGCAGCGCGCAGAAGGAGCCACACGGTGATATCACGGCAGACCGAGCGTCGAGGGCCGGGGGCGGAACGATGGGCGATCATTCTGGCTGGCGGCGACGGAACGCGATTGCGATCGCTGACCCGCCGCATCTCGGGACAAGACCTTCCCAAGCAGTTCTGCCGGGTGATCGGTGATGAGACGCTGCTTGAGCAGACCCGCAGCCGCGTCGCGCTCACGGTCGACTATCTCCAATCGGTGTTCGTGATCACGCGCGGTCACGAGCGCTTTTACGCGCCACTGCTGGCCGACGTTCCGGCCAATCGGATGGCGGTCCAGCCGCGCAACTGCGGCACCGCTCCCGCGATCCTCTATTCGCTCATGAGACTCGCGAAGCTCGCTCCCCAAGCCACGGTCGGCATCTTTCCCTCCGATCACTATGCCGACGACGACCCGGGCTTCATGCGGCACGTCGACCTTGCCTTCAAAACGGTCACGGAGCATCCCAATCTCACGATACTGCTTGGAATCGAGCCGCAGGCCGCCGAGACGGGCTACGGATGGATCGAGCCGGCGCAGCCGGTCCCATCGCGATCGGCGGCCCTGTTCCGCGTCAGCCGTTTCTGGGAGAAACCCGAGCCGGCTCTGGCCTCCGATCTCGAGCGTCAGGGGTGTCTGTGGAACAGCTTCGTGATGGTGGCGCGGGTCTCCACGCTCCTCACCACGATGGCCTTCGCCGTACCAGAACTTTATACGTCTTTTTGTAGGCTTCGGCCGACTTTCAATACGCCCTACGAGCAAGAGAGCGTAAGCACGCTCTATAATCAGCTCGGTTCGGTGAATTTCTCGGAGCAGGTGCTGGCGCGCTGTCCGGCCGGTCTGGCCGTCCTGCCGGTGCGTGGTGTTGCCTGGAGCGACCTCGGCGAGCCGCGGCGCGTAATGGACGTCTTGGCCCGCACGGGCGCCCGGCCACATTGGGCCGCCGCATAAGCTACGTCTGAGCGGCGTGTAGTTCGCGTTCCGCGATCCTGCCGCAGCGGGACGACGGTCAGCCGTGCGCCTAACGTGCCCGCGACTTCCGTTCGTGCAGCTTGCGCAGCGGATTCTCGAAGTCCACGAGTTCGTTCCATACCCGCCGAATCTGCCGACGAACCTTGATATGGTTCATGATCTCGAGCCGGATTCCGTCCGGGTCCGTGAAGAAGATTCCGTAATAGTCGGGCGCATACTGCGGATAGGGCCGCGGCCGGGTCACGTCGATGCCCAGTCGCCGGAGCCCGCGCGCGGCGGCGTCGACGGCGTCGCGATCAGGAACGCGCAGGCAGATGTGATGGAGCCCGGGCGCGTACGGATCATGCGGTCCGGCGCGGCGCGCGGGACGGAGCGTGAGCCGCACGTCGCGATTGTAGTAGTGCACGTGCGGGTCGCCATCGATGGGGTCCGTCCCTTTGCGAAACCCGAGGAAGCGCATCACCCGGTCGTAAAATTTCTCGGCGCGCCGCAGATCGGCCACGGTCACGTAGATGTGATCGATTCCGGTGACGTGGACCTGCGCTGACTTTGCCACTTCGCTTCCGTCTCAGAGCTTCAAAGCCGGCAGCCGGAACGGGCGGACCGTGGCTGCGAGCCGCGCGTTGCCCTCGAAGCGGATGGAATTCATGCCGATCCGGGCCGCGGCGCGAACGTTGGCGGGCACATCGTCGATGAACAGGGCTTGCGCCGGCTCGACTTCCAATCCGGCCAAACAATGCCGGTAGATCGCCGCGGCCGGTTTCACCGCTCCAACTTCGCATGAAAACGTGGCGTGGTCGAACTTTCGAATCCAGGGGAGCGCGCGCCGGCAGTAAGTGCGCAACTCCACCGGCATGTTGGAGAGCAGGCCGAGCCGTAGGCCCACCTCGCGCAGGCTTTCGATCCAGGCCACGAGCGCGCCATTGGGCCGCGCCCAGCTCCGGCTATCGGTCGCGATCAGCGTTCGAATGCGGCGCGCCGAAAGATCGATCCCGGCGTCCGCGATGCGCTGCCAATACGCCGGGCCGTCCAGCTCGCCCCGGTCGTACGGCTGGCGGAATTTCCGATAGAGACGTGCGAACCGAGCGACGTCCAGGCCGCACAGCGCCGCCATCGCCGCGACGTCGGCAGGCGCCTGCGGCATCGACAGGACCTCGCCGTAGTCGAAAATTACCGCCCGCAGCTTGCGTTTCGCCAAGCTCATCTGGTAGTCGTGATCGCGCTAACTGTTAGTTGATATTTGCACATCGCGCGCCCAGGCTGCTTCGTACATCGCATGATGACTTGTGTCAGATGCTTCGCTCCGTCTATTATGTGAAGGTTTAAGGGCTAGAGGAGTTTTATGACCGAGATCAGCATGAAGCAGCTACTCGAGGCCGGAGTTCACTTCGGCCATCAGACCAGCCGCTGGAATCCGAAGATGAAGCCTTACATCTTCGGCGCCCGCAACGGAATCTACATCATCGATCTGCAGCAGACCGTGCGGCTGTTCCGCTCCTGTTTCGACTTCGCGCGCGACGTTGCCGCCCAGGGCGGGACGTTCATGTTCGTCGGGACCAAGAAGCAGGCCCAGGATATCGTGCGCGAGGAGGCCGAGCGCTGCGGCATGTTCTTCGTCAACAACCGCTGGCTGGGCGGGATGCTGACCAATTTCCAGACCATCAAGGCCTCCATCGAGCGGCTCAAGAAGCTCGAGGAAGTCATGGCCGATCCCGAGATGATTCAGGCGCTGACCAAGAAGGAGATGAGCGACAACGGGCGCGAGCACACCAAGCTGATGGGGCTGCTCGGCGGGATCAAGAACATGCGCAAGCTGCCCGACGCGCTGTGGGTAATCGACACCAAGAAGGAAGAGATCGCGGTGGCCGAAGCCAACCGGCTCGGGATTCCGGTCGTGGCGGTGGTCGATACCAACTGCGACCCGGACCTGATCTCGTACCGGATTCCCGGTAACGACGACGCGATCCGCGCGATCAAGCTGTTCACCGCGGCGATCGCGGATGCGATTATCGAGGGCAAGCGCCAGATGGAAGAACGGCAGAAGGGGCAGGCGGATCTGGGCGGCAACGGCGACGGCGGGATGCCGCCCGAACCGCCGCAGGCAGTCTGACCCTCGCACCATGACCCGGCGGCCAGGACGCAATCGCGCCATGGCCGCCCTCAACCGAACCCTGGAATAGAGCCGGACAAACGGATGGCAGAACTCAACGCAAAACTGATTAAAGAACTGCGCGAAAAAACCGGCGCAGGCGTGATGGATTGCAAGAAGGCGCTGGCGGAAGCCGCCGGCGACCTCGAAAAGGCCGTCGTCTGGCTGCGCGAGAAGGGTATCGCGCAGGCCGCCAAGCGCGCCGGCCGGGTTGCCTCGGAAGGCTCGATCGGCTCCTATATCCACGCTGGCGGCAAGCTCGGCGTGCTGGTCGAAGTCAATTGCGAGAGCGACTTCGTGGCCAAAACGCCCGAGTTTCAGACCCTGGTGAAGGAAATCGCGATGCAGATCGCGGCAGCCAATCCGCGCTGCCTGCGGCGCGAGGAACTGGCCGCCGAGGTGATCGAGCAGGAGCGCGCAGATTTACGCCTCGCAGTCGGCGGGCAAGCCCGAAGCCGGTCGTCAACAAGATCGTCGAGGGCAAGCTCGAGAAATTTTACCGCGAGGTCTGCCTCGATGGAGCAGAGCTGGGTCCGCGATCCCAATCGAACGATCACTGATCTGATCGGCGAGTACGTGGGCAAGCTGGGCGAGAAGATCGAAATCCGGCGCTTTCGTGCGCTTCCAGCTCGGCGAGGGGCTGGACGGCAAGCGCGAGCGTCGCCTAGCGAGCTGCGGTGCAACGATCACCAGCCGGGGGCACAGGAGTCTCGAATGGCGATGGCCGAACGCCAGAGCGCGTCACAAGGCCGGCCCCGCTTTCATCGCGTTCTGCTCAAGCTCTCCGGGCGAGGCGCTGGCGCCCGCCCAAGGCAGCGGCATCGACCTCGACGCGGTCGGCTGATCGCGCAGGAGGTCAAGCAAGTCGTCGATCTCGGCGTTCAGACTCGCGATGGTGATCGGCGCGCGGCAATATCCTGCGCGGCAGCGAATACGAAGCGCGCGGGATGGACCGCGCGACCGCCGATCAGATGGGGATGCTGGCGACGGTCATCAACGCGCTGGCCCTGCAAAACGCCCTGGAGCAACTGGGAGTCAGACACGCGCGTGCTGTCGGCGATCGAGATGCAGGCGGTGTGCGAGCCTTATATTCGCCGTCGCGCGGTGCGCCATCTGGAGAAGGGCCGCGCGGTAATCTTCGCGGCCGGCACCGGCAATCCCTACTTCACGACCGACACCGCGGCCAGCCTGCGCGCGATGGAAATCGGCGCCGAGGTCATCCTGAAGGCCAGCCATCACGTGGACGGCGTTTACGATCGCGATCCGATGCGCGAGCCGACGCCCGTCGCTTCGAGCGGCTGACCTACCTCGAGGTGCTCCAGCGCAATCTCAAGGTGATGGACTCGACGGCAATCTCGATGTGCATGGACAATCACCTGCCCATAATCGTTTTCAATTTGCGCAAGCCGGTAATATAAGAAGGGCCGTGCTGGGGGAAAGCGTCGGGACCGGGTCGAGAGCGGCCCCATGCCATGAAAGACGAAGTGATCGAGCTGGCCCGTCAGGAGATGGAGCAGGCGGTGACCGCGTTCAAGCACGAGCTGTCCCGGGTGCGCACCGGCCGCGCCTCGACCGCGCTTGCTCGAGGGTCTGCACGTCAACTACTACGGCACCAAGACCCCGCTGCGTCAGTTGGCCGGGCTGGCCGCGCCCGAAGCCGCGCCTGCTGGTGATCACGCCGTACGACAAGGGCGCGATGCACGAAATCGAAAAGGCGATCCAGACCTCCGACCTCGGCCTCAATCCGATGAACGACGGCAAGGTGATCCGGATTCCGATTCCCGGAGCTGAACGAAGAGCGGCGCAAGGAGCTGGTCAAGCACGTGCGCAAGATGGCCGAGGATTTTCGCGTCTCGATGCGCAACCATCGGCGCGACGCCAACGACATGCTCAAGCAGCTGCACAAGGAAAGAAAATCGCCGACGACGACCTGCGCGCCGCCGAGACCAAGGTCCAGCAGTTCACCACCGAATTCATCGAGAAGCTCGACAAGGTGCTGGCCGCCAAAGAAGCCGAGATAATGGAGGTCTGAGTCGCGTTGACGAGCTGCGTCGCGCAGCCGGCTGATCGATCGGTTCGCAGACACCTGTGGCACATCACTTCCACTAGACGAATTTCCCGAATCTGTCGCTGGAGTCCGCGCGGCTGCCGCGTCACGTGGCGATCGTGATGGACGGCAACGGCCGCTGGGCGCGACAGCGCGGGCTGGCCCGCTCGCGAGGGCCATCGCCGCGGCAAGGATTCGGTGCGCGCGGTGGTCGAGGCCGCCCGCGAACTCGGCATTCCGTATCTGACGCTGTTCGCTTTCTCGAACGAGAACTGGCTGCGTCCCAGCACCGAAGTGCGCTTCCTGATGCAGCTCTTCCATCGCTACCTGATGACCGAGACCAAGCGCCTGATGAAGCGCGGCATCCGGGTGGTTGCGCTGGGCGATACCGCGCGCTGCCGGTCCAGGTCCGGCGTGCGCTGGACGAGACGGTCGAGCTGACGGCGGGTAACCGCACGATGACGGTCGCGCTGGCGCTTTCCTACGGCGGGCGGCAGGATATCGCTGCGCGCCGCCGCGCAGATCGCGCGCGACGGTCGCGGCGGGACGGCTCGCGCCCGATCAAATCGACGAGCACGCGCTCGCCAGCGCGGCTGACGACGGCCGGACTGCCGGATCCGGACTTGCTGATCCGAACCTCGGGCGAGCTGCGGATCTCCAATTTTTTTCTCTTCCAGCTGGCTTACACCGAGCTCTATTTCACCGAGACGCTGTGGCCGGACTTTCGCGAGCGCGAGTTCCTGAGCGCGCTTGCGGCCTACCAGGCGCGCGAACGCCGCTTCGGTACGGTCGAGAGCGGTCCCAACCACCGCCTGCGTGCTGCGAACTAGATTCTGGACCGCGCTGGTCGCGCTGCCGGCGGTGGTCGCGCTGGTGGTGCTGCGCGCCCGGCTCGCTGTTCACCGTCTTCATCGCCGCGCTCGGCGCGGTTGGGCTCTACGAGGTCGCGCTGATGACCGATGCGCGCCGGCCGCTGCCGATCCTCGTCGTGATCGGGTTCGGCGTCGCGCCCGCTGGCGATTATGCTCTATAGCGGCGCGAGGCGCCCGAGATTGCGGCCGCTCTCCGTGATCGCGGCGATGCTCGCGCTGGTCGCAGTGGTGGCGCTGAGCGCTCGCTGACGGCGACGCGCGAGGAAAGCGCGCTCCCGATCCTCGGCGCGCTCTACGTGGGAGTCGTTGTTTCCCTACTTCGCGTTGCTGCGAAACCGCCCCGGCGGAATCAGCCGGCTGATCCTGATGTTGCTGCTGGTGGTCGCGAGCGACAGCGGCGCTTATTTCGCGGGCCGGGCGCTGGGCCGGATCAAGCTGGCGCCGCAGGGTCAGCCCCAACAAGACCGTCGAGGGCGCGATGGGCGGGCTGGTCGCCGCCGTGGCCGCCGGATTGCTGCTCGCGGCCTTGGTTGGCGCCGCGGACCTGCCGGCGGCGCAGTTGGCGGGCGTCTCGGCGGCAATCGGGCTGCTGGCGCAATTTGGCGATCTGGTGGATTCGGCCTACAAGCGCATCGCCGGAGTCAAGGACTCCGGGCTGGATTTTCCCGGACACGGCGGACTGCTCGATCGCACATCGTAGCCTAGTCTTCGCGGCGGTATTCACTTACTATTATTCACGGTGATGCGGCCCGCCCTGTGCTATAACCGCCCCTTAACCTGCCGGACAGGGGCTTCAAGATTCCATGATGATTTCAATCGTGGCCGCCGTCGTCATCCTCGGGATTCTGATCATCGTTCATGAGGCCGGGCATTTCGTGATGGCGAAGCGCTGCGGCGTGCGCGTGCTGCGCTTCTCGATCGGTTATCCGCCGAAGTCTGGGGGATCCGCCGCGGCGAAACCGAATACGCGATCGGCGCGACTCCGCTTGGCGGCTACGTCCGGATGCTCGGCGACGAAGTCGGCGAGGAACCCGGGCCCTACGACGCCGAGAACTTGCTCGGTGAAACCGGCTTCGACCTGCATCGGCGCCGCGCAAGGCTCACGGATTGTCGAGCTCAGCGGCGACCGCGCGCCGGACGCAGCAACTGCTGCAATTAGCACAGCGCGCCGCACAGTCCGGGCAGCTCCGGCAACGCCGCCGCGACATCGTCGGCCGCCAACCGACGCCCGCTCGAAGCCCTGCTGCAGGCGGAGGTCGCGCGGACGAGCTCGGTTCCCGCGGCAATTGACCGCGCTCGCCGGCGATCAACGCGCTGAGCGCGCGCGATCGGAAACGCTGCTCGAAGCGCTTCCGCTTGCGCGCTTTCCCGAGCCAGAGCCTGGCAAGCGCATCGCGATCGTGCTGGCCGGTCCGCTGGCGAATATCTTGTTCGCGCCGGTGGCCCTGCTGATCGTGCTTCATGTACGGCGTGCCGCATCTGCTGCCGGTGCTCGGCGAAGTGAAGACCGGGATGCCCGCGGCGAGCGGCGGGGCTTCGGACCGGCGATCGCATCCTGGCGATCGACGACCAAGCCCGATGCGACCTGGGACGCGCTTTCGACAGCGGTCAAGCGCCAGCAACGGCCATGCGCTCAAAGTCGAGTTCGAGCGCGGCGCCGGCGCCGCGAGGTGCATCGACTGAGCATCATCGTCGGCTCCAGCCGACGTCGAGGAGACTTCGGCGGCACGACCAACTGGATAATCGGCGTGATGCCGCGCGGCGACTCGAACGATCGAGCGGCTGGGTCCGCTGCAGCCGCGGTCTGGCGGGCGCTGGTCGAAACCGTGAACATGACGGGCATGCTGCTTTACGGAATCGCCAAGATCGTCGAGGGCGCCACGCCGGTGCGTGAGGCGCTGGGCGGACCAATCATGATCGCGCAGATGGCCGGCCGCGAGGCCCACCAGGGCTTCGCCAACGTCGTGCTGTTCACGGTGATGCTCAGCCTCGAACTCGGGATCATCAACCTGCTGCCGGTGCCGATGCTCGACGGCGGCCATCTGTTGTTTTTCGTGGTCGAAGGGATTGCGCGGCAAGCCGCTCAGATATGCGCCATCGTGAGATGGCGCATGCAGGTCGGCCTGTTCGTGCTGGTCGTGCTGATGGCGTTCGTGATCTTCAATGACATCTCGCGAATTGTTCAGGCTGACGGCTGCTGGCGGCAGAGCGTCTCGCACGGGCCCGGTGCTCGGCCTCGATACCGGGACTGCCAATCGCCAGCTCTCGGCCGTTGTCGCGGACGGGCGGTCCTGGCGAGACCGTCGCGGGCGGCCGGTCTCGCACGGCGCGGCGCTGCCCGACGCGGTCGAGAGTTGCTCGCATTCGCCGGGCTCGGGATTCGCGATCTGGCGCGGAATCGCGGTCGCGATCGGCCCCGGCTCCTTTACCGGCCTCAGGATCGCGCTCAGCTATGCGAAAGGAGTGGTCGCGGCGCCGGGATGTCCGATCGCCGGCGTCCCGAGCCTCGATGCGATGGCGCTGAGCGCGCTCGCGATCGGGCGCAGCCGTCCCGGCGATACGATTTGCCCGATGCTGGACGCCCGCAAGGGCGAAGTTTACACAGCTCTTTACCGGGTCGGCGCCGATGGGCTAGAAAGATGTCGGACGATCTGGTGGTGACGCTCGAGTGGTTAATCGCACGGATCCCGGATAGGACGGTGCTCGCGGGGGACGCGAAGCACGCGAGATGCGGAATCGCCTCATCCCAGCGAGGGCGGAGGCGACGGCGCTGCCTGAATCGGCGACTGCGCGCCATGGGGCAGGTTTGTCGCAGCGCTGGGCGCGGCACGGGTCGCGCGCGGCGAATCGGAGCATGCATCGCGACCTGGAGCCGCTTTACGTCAGGCCGCCTGAGGCGACGCTCAGGGCGGCCGGCGGTAACCCGACGAAAGCCGAGACGGAGGGCTTATGGAGCACAGAGAGGAAGATCTGATTCAGCAGCTTGCCGCCCACGATGAGGAGCTGAAGGCGCTTTACGACGAACATCTGGAACTGAAACGCCAGCTCGAAGACTTTCGCAACAAGGCACTATCTGACGACCGAAGAGGAAGTCGGAAATGAAACGGATTCAGAAGCTCAAGCTGGCCTCCAAGGATCGCATGATGGCGATCCTCAGGCGCCATCAGCACCAGACAGCAAGAGGCGCGCTGAACGGCGGCGCTCCGCGATGACGCGCGCGAACTCACACCCAGATGCCCAGTCATACCATATCGGTATCTGGTTGAAAACGAGTTCGGCGTTCTGCGCGCGTGTCGCGGGTCTGTTTTCCAGCCGCGGCTTCAATATCGAATCGCTGACGGTCAACGAGGATCCGCTCGATCCGACCGTCTCGCGGATCGTGCTGGTCACTTCGGGCGACGATCAGATCCTCGAACAAATCAACAAGCAGCTCAACAAGCTGGTCTCGGTCATCAAGGTGACCGATTTCAAGGACGTCGACACCGTCGAGCGCGAAATGGTGATGGTCAAGGTAGCGGTCGACGAACGCACGCGCTCGGAGCTCGACTCGATCGTGCACGGCGTTTCGCGCCCACGTGGTCGATATCGGTCCGCGCTCGGTGACGGTCGAGATCACCGGCGACTCGGACAAGATCAAGGCGTTCATCGCGCTGGTCCGCCCGCTCGGAATCAAGGAGATCGTGCGCTCGGGAAAGATCGCGATGGCGCGCTCGGTCCAGCTCGAACACTAATCACGACCGCCACCGCGCAAGACCGCCGGAGTAAGATCTCAGGAGAACCGATGAAGGTTTATTACGACCGCGACGCCGATCTGAGCGCCTCAAGCCGCAAGAAGATCGCGGTCATCGGATTCGGCAGCCAGGGCCACGCCCATGCCCTCAATCTGCGCGACAGCGGGATGGACGTCCGCGTCGGCCTGCGCAAGGACAGCCCGTCGTGGGACAAGGCCGGCCAAGCAGGGGCTCCGGGTGCTGGATACCGCCGAGGCGGCGCGCGAGGCCGACATCATCATGGTGCTGGTGCCGGACGAGATGGGCGCCGACATCTACCAAAGCGAGATCGAGTCCGCATCTGACAGGCCGGCAAGTACCTCGCCTTCGGCCACGGCTTCAATATCCATTTCAAGTTCATCGCAGCCGCCCAAGGACGTGAACGTCTTCATGATCGCGCCCAAGGGCCCCGGCCATCTGGTGCGCTCCGAGTACGTCAAGGGCCGCGGCGTGCCGTGCCTGCTGGCGATCCAGCAGGATCCGTCGGGCGACACCCAGCAAGATCGGGCTCGCCTATGGGTGCCGCGATCGGCGGCGGCGCGCGCGGCGATGATCGAAACCACGCTTCAAGGAAGAGACCGAAACCGATCTGTTCGGCGAGCAGTCGGTGCTGTGCGGCGGACTGACCGAACTGATTCGCGCCGGCTACGAGACTCTGGTCGAGGCGGGCTACGCGCCCGAGATGGCGTACTTCGAATGCCTGCACGAGGTGAAGCTGATCGTCGACCTGATCTACGAGGGCGGCATCTCGAACATGCGCTACTCGATCAGCAACACCGCCGAATACGGCGATATGACGCGCGGCAAGCGGGTGGTCGGGCACGCACGCGCGCGAGGCGATGAAGAAGATGCTCGCCGATATCCAGTCGGGCAAGTTCGCCAACGAATGGATCGGCGAGTATCGCGCCGGCCTGCCGCACTTCCGCGAGATGCGCAAGGAGGGCGAGCATCATCCGGTCGAAGAGGTCGGCCGCAAGCTGCGCGCGTTTATGCCGTGGCTGGCCAGCGAGCGGTTGGTCGACAAGTCGAAGAACTGACCCTTGAACGGTTTCGCGCACGCCGGGGAACGACCCGGGCAATCGCCGGCGGCCGGCACGCTGGCCCGCGGCGCCGCACGGTGCCGGGATCGCCCCCGAGGGCGCGCACGATCGCGATTGGCGCCGGCGCCGCGGGTATTCTGGTCCTGCTGATCGGACTCCACTGGACTGGGGTTTGCGCTGCTGGCCCTCGCGCTCGCGATCGGGGCCTTTTTTCGCGATCCCGAGCGCACTCCGCCTGGCGCGTAGTGATATCGTGCTATCTGGCGCCGACGGCAAGGTGACCGATGTCAGCGAATGCGCGCCCGTCGGGCCTGGACGGGAAATTTCCGGCGGGTTTCGGTCTTCATGTCGCCGCTCAACGTGCACGTCAATCGCGCGCCGGTCGCCGGCGAAGTCGCCGCGATTCGCAGCACACGCCGGGCGAGTTTCGCGCCGCCTTCAGCGACCAAGCCAGCGAGCATAACGAGCGCAATCTGATCGTGCTCGACGACGCCGTGGGGCAGCGCCACGCGCTGGTCCAAATGGCCGGCTACCTTGCCCGCCGCATCGTCTGCCGGCTGCGCGATCATGATAAGATCGAAGCGGGTCAGCGGATCGGACTGATCATGTTCGGCAGCCGCGTCGACCATTTCATGCCGCTGCAGTACCGGGTCGCGTGTCGAGTCGGCGAGCGGGTCCGAGCCGGCGAGAGCGTGATCGGAGAGCTTGCGCAATGAAGAAACGTCGCTTCGAGCACCGGGCGCCGGAGGCCAACGACCGGCGCGCGTGCGGCTGATTTCGGGGCGCTTGCGGGAACAGCGCAAAAGGGTCGCCGCGCCGCTGCGCCGCGGCGTGTTCCTGGTGCCCGTTACGATCACCTCGCTCGGCCTGATGGCGGGCTTCTATTCGCTGGTCTCCGCGATCAACGCCCATTTCGAGCTGGCCGCGGTGATGATCATGGTGGCGTTCGTGTGCGACGGGCTCGACGGCCGCGTCGCCCGCATGTCGCGCACCTCGAGCCAGTTCGGCGTCGAGTACGATAGCCTCTCCGACGTGGTTGCGTTCGGCGTGGCGCCGGCGGGTCTGATCTATTCGTTCGCGCTCTCGCCGCTCGGAGTCTGGGGCTGGATGGTCAGCGGCATCTTCGTGGTCTGTGCGGCGCTGCGCCTGGCGCGCTTCAATGTCCAGGTCGCGAGCACTGACAAACGCCGCTTCACTGGCCTGCCGGTTCCCGGCGCGGCGCTGATGATCGCGGGCTTGGTGCTCGCCTACAGCTACTTCGAGCTCCATTCGCCGCGGGTGCTGGCCGGCGTCGCGGGACCGCTCACGTTGGCGCTGGCCGCGGCGATGATCTCGCGGGTGCCTTATCCCAGCTTCAAGTCGCTGAACCCGCGCCGCACCGCGCCGGTGGAGATTCTGGTCGGCGTGCTGATCGTGGCAGCGTTCCTGATCGCGATGCCGCAGTTCACGATGTTCGTGGCGGCCACCGCATACGTCTTGTCGGGTCCCGTCCTGATGCTGCGCGGCGAGAAGATGAGCAAGAAAGTGCCCGTCCTGCGCGCAGTCCCGGTGGCGAGCACTCAGGGCGCGGACGGCAACATCGCGCCGGCGGTCGACCAGAAAAAAACCGCCCCCCTGCGCGACACCGCCCCGCGGCGCTAGGAACTTGGTCTGTCACCCTCGCGCGTCTGTTTGTCTGGCGCGCGAACGGTCCCGGATCACGGGATTCCTCGCGCGGCAGCCACGCGTGGGAATGACACTAGCGAAGCTTCATACAATCAAATTGAGCTGAGTCGGTGCCGGACTCTCCCGCCCATCAGACTGACCCACTACCGACCTCCGGCTTGACTGTGTTCGGGGGCCGCGACTAGAGTACATTTACTATGTTCTCCGCGCTGCTGCTTACGCTGCTACTCGGACTGGCCCTTAGCGGGGCCCACGCCGGGTGCGTCGCGCAGCGGGCCTGAGAACGGCTCAAAATTCGCGACCAACGCCTCGGGTGGGCCAAGTGGACCGCCTGAGGCGTTTTCTTTTGTGCGCGGTCCGCCGGCCCTTCGAGGAGAGTTGGGGAAGTTGACGAGAGGTGAATGAGAATGGCTGACGCAGACCGCATCCCCGCCGCTCAGGACGATTACGTCCGGATTTTCGACACCACGCTGCGCGACGGCGAGCAATCGCCCGGCGCAACGATGAACGTCGAGGAGAAGGTCGCGATCGCGCTCCAGCTCGAGCGGCTCAACGTCGATATTATCGAGGCGGGCTTCGCCGCGTCCTCACCCGGCGACTTCGAGTCGGTACAGCGCGTGACGCAGGCGGTGAGCAAACCGGTCGTGCTGAGCCTCTCGCGCACGCGCGAGCAGGACGTCGATCAGGCGCTCAAGTCGGTCGAGAAGGCCGCGCACCCCGGGATCCATATTTTCATCGCGACCTCGGAAATCCATCTCAAGTACAAGCTCAACATGACCCGCGAGGACGTGCTCGACGCGGCGACCTGGGCGGTGGCGCGCGCCAGCAAGCATCTGGACTACATCGAATTTTCCGCCGAGGACGCTTCGCGCAGCGATTGGGAATATCATGGCCAAGGTTTGCACCGAGGTGATCCGCGCGGGCGCGAAGATCATCAACCTGCCCGACACCACCGGCCACGCGATTCCCGAGGAGTACGGGCGGATGTTCGCCTACATGCGCGAGCACGTGCCGGGCGCCGACCAGGTGATCTGGAGCGCCCATTGTCATAACGATCTTGGCCTGGCGGTCGCCAACTCGCTGGCCGCGATTCATAACGGCGCGCGCCAGATCGAATGCACGATCAACGGCATCGGCGAGCGCGCCGGCAACACCTCGATGGAGGAAGTCGTGATGGCGCTCAGACGCGCCGCGACCTGCTCGGCGTCGAAAGCCGCGATCAACACGCGCCAGATCTATCCCGCCTCGCGCCTGCTCTCGCAGGTGATCGGACAGCCGGTGCCGCCCAACAAGCCGATCGTGGGCGACAACGCCTTCGCTCACGAGGCCGGAATCCATCAGGACGGCGTGCTCAAGTACAAGCTGACCTACGAGATCATGAAGCCCGAGGAGATCGGGATCCCCTCCAACAAGCTGGTGCTGGGCAAGCATTCGGGCCGCCACGCGTTCATCAATCGCCTCACCGAGCTCGGCGTCGATACCGCGGCGATCGATCTCGACAAGGCCTTCGCCGAGTTCAAGGCGCTGTGCGACAAGAAGAAGGTGGTCTACGACGACGACATGCTGGCCCTGGTCAGCGAGGAGTTCCGCGCATTCCGCTGATCAGTTCGAGCTGGTCGACCTGGAGGTCAGCTCGTCGAGCAAGGCGGCGCCGAATGCGCGGGTCACGATGCGCGTGAACGGGATCGAGCGCACCGAGAGTGCCGGCGGCGACGGGATTGTCGACGCGTGCTACAAGGCGATTCTCAAGATCGCCGGCGTGAGCCCGCTCCTCGAGCGCTATTCGGTCAAGGCGATCACGGGCGGGACCGACGCGCTGGGCGAAGTGAGCTGTCTGCTGCGCGAGGACGGGATGACCGTGGCGGGCCACGGCGCGCATAGCGATATCATCATGGCGAGCGCGCTGGCGCTGGTGAACGGGTTGAACCGGCTGCGCGCGCGCGGCCATGCGCCGCAGGTCCGCGCCTCGGACGGACCGTAGCCTTGCGCCCGGCGCCGGGCCGATGACTCGCAGCCGCAGATGGGGGGCTTGCCGGGGTCGCGCGGTTGGGCTAATTGCTACGTGAAAGTCGCAGTTCCCTTTCTCTGGTTGCAGTAACGCCGCGTCGGATAAGGTTATCAACTTCCCACCTGTTTCAGCTCTCGTCGTTGCGCGCTGACAAATGGCTTACAAAATCCTAGCTCTCAAGGGTGACGGCATCGGGCCCGAGGTCGTCGCGGAAGCGATCCAGGTTCTCAAGATCGTCGCGCGGCGCTCGGCGGTCGACCTCGAATTTCGCGAAGGCTCGATCGGCGGCCACGCGCTCGATACCAAGGGCACGCCGCTGCCCGACGACGTGCTCAAGCAGGCGCAGGAGAGCGACGCGATCCTGCTGGGCGCGGTCGGCGGACCCAAGTGGGACAATCCCAACGCGGAGCAGCGGCCCGAACAGGCGCTGCTGGGATTGCGCAAGGCGCTGGGACTGTTCGCCAATCTGCGACCCGTCAAGACGATCAAGGAATTGGCCCCGGCCTCGCCGCTCAAGCCCGAGATCGTCAACGGCGTCGACCTGGTCGTCGTGCGCGAGCTGACCGGCGGAATCTACTTCGGCCGGCCCAGCGAGAAGCGCAAGGTCGAGGGCGGGCGCGAGGCGGTCGATACCTGCTTCTATACCGAACCGGAGATCACGCGCGTGCTGCGCTTCGGCTTCGAGCTGGCGCGCGAGCGCCGCAAGCGCCTGACTTCGGTCGACAAGGCCAATATCCTGGCCACTTCGCGCTTGTGGCGCGAAATCGCCGCCGAGTTGAGCGCCCAATTCAAGGACGTGACGTTCGAGAACCAGCTCGTCGATTCGATGGCGATGCATCTGATGCGCCGGCCCAAGGACTTCGACGTGATCGTGACCGAGAACATGTTCGGCGATATTTTGACCGACGAAGCCTCGATGCTGGCTGGATCGATGGGGCTGCTGCCGTCGGCGTCGCTCGGGGAAGAGACCAACAGCGGGGGCTACCGGGTCGGATTGTACGAGCCGATTCATGGCAGCGCGCCCGATATCGCGGGACGGGACGAAGCCAATCCGCTCGCCGCGATTCTCTCCGCCGCGATGCTGCTTGAGTATTCGCTCGGGATGCGCTCGGACGCGGAGTTGATCGAGCGCGCAGTCGAAGGGGTGCTGCGCGAGGGCTACCGCACGCGCGACCTGCACGCGGGCGGCACGGCCAAGCTGGTGGGATGCAAGGCGATGGGACGCCTGGTGCGCGAACGAATCGAAAGCCTGGAAGCGGAAACCTGAGATGAGCGCGGCGGCCAGCCGCGGATTGAGACTGGCGATCGTCGGCGCCACGGGCACAGTCGGCGCCCGCCTGGTGGAGTTGATCGACGAGCGCCGGTTTCCATTCGCGGAGTTGAAGCTGTTTGCGTCGGCGGATTCCTCCGCCCAGAGCGTGGAGGGCAGCGGGCGCGAGTACCCGGTCAGCGAGTTGCGCGATCCAGCCGAGTTGCGCGATTTCGACGTCGTCTTTCTGGCCGCACCCGAGCAGAGCGCCGTGGAAATTATCAAGGCGGTCGCGGGACCGGTGCTGATCGACTTGAGCCGCGCCGCCTACGCGCGGTCGCAGGCGCCGCTGGTCGCGCCGGGACTCACGGCGCGCGAGACGATCCGGCAATTGGCCATCGGCCGCGTGCTTGCGGTGCCCCATCCGGCCGCGTACGCGCTCGCCACGATCCTGAAAGCGCTGGAGCTGCGCGCGGAATTTGTCTCCGCGACCGTAATCCTCGGCGCCAGCGCCGGCGGCCGCGAAACGATCACCCGGCTCATTGAGCAATCGGCCGAATTGATGAACGCGCAGCTCGACGTGGCGGAAGGCGAAACCCAACTGGCCTTCAACGTCTTTGTGGATCGGCAGGCGCGCGCGGAGGAAATCGCCGCGCAAGCCGCCGCGCTGCTCAATCACGCGCCGTGCCTGACGCTACAGGTCGCGCAGGCGCCGACGCTGCACGGCACGGCGCTGGCGCTGGCTTTCCCCGGCCAGGGCCCGCGCGTGCGCGCCAGGCTCCGCGAGGCCCCCGGCGTGCTGTTGATCGACGACGAGGCACCCGAATTCCGCGGCGTCGTGGACGCGGTCGGCGAGGACGCCGTGCTGGTGAGAGCCTTCGAGCAAGCGGCCGGCATCGCGCTGTGGTGCCTTTTCGACAGCGCCCGGTTGGCCGCGCTGTCGGCGCTGTGGGTCGCGGAGAATCTGCTGCCGGAACACGTCTCGACGCTCGCCTGAGCGCGCGGCGATGCAGATCAAGCTCACGCTCGAATACGACGGCGGCAACTATTCGGGCTGGCAATATCAGAGCGGGCAGGACTCGATCCAGGCGCGGCTGGAAGCGGCGCTGGCGCAAATCTTCGCCGAACCGCTCCGCGTGCGCGGCGCCGGCCGCACCGACGCAGGCGTTCATGCGCTGGGACAGGTCGCGGCATTCCGGCTGCCGCATGCCTTCGACCCCGAGGATCTGCGCCGCGCGCTCAATGCCCTGCTGCCGCCCGATATCGTGGTGCGCGCTGCGGTCGAAGCCGGCGATGATTTCGACCCGCGCCGCGACGCGCGCCTGCGGGTCTACGAATATCGCATCCTGAACCAGGCGCTGCGGTCGGCCTTTGACTACCGCTATGCGTGGCTGGTTCGCGATCCGCTCGACCTTGACGCGATGAACATCGCGGCCGGATTATTCGTCGGCGAGCATGATTTCGCGTCCTTTCGCACCCTGGGCTCGGACGTGAAGTCCACGCTCCGATGCGTGCAACTGAGCCACTGGTCGCGCGAATCGATCCGCCTGACGTATCGGATCGAAGCCAACGGTTTCCTGCGGCACATGGTGCGCACGATGGTCGCCACGATGGTTGAAGTGGGGCGTGGAAGGCTCGCCCCAAAATCGGTAACCGACCTGATCGCGCGGCGCGATCGCACGCACGCTCCCGCCTCGGCGCCCGCCTGCGGACTGTTTCTCGTCGAGGTTCGCTACTGACGCGGCGCGCAGCTGTTCAGATTCCTGCCGAAACCCCCGAAAAAAGCCATTTTCCGGTGGCTTTACTCTTGAAAAATCCGGCGCACTCGTTCACCCTTTGGTGAGCCCGATTCCGGGCGCTACTAAGGAGGAGGATGATGACGCAGTCGCAGGTCTCAGCTCACTTGGCTGAAAAAGTCGGAGTCACCAAAAAACAGGCAAAGGCGGCCATCGAAGAACTCACCGCCCTGATCGTCAAACAACTCAAGAAGGAAGGCGCCCTGCGCCTGGCCGGACTCGGCATCTTCCGCAAGCGCAAGACCAAGGCGCGCGTGGGCCGTAACCCCGCCACCGGAGAGCCGATCAACATTCCGGCGCGCACGCGGCTGCGTTTCACGGCGGCCAAGGCGCTGAAGGATTCAGTGCTCGGCGCAAAGTAGTCTTCGGAGCCGCAGACCGGAGTCGGCACTCCGGCCACGCGGTTTACCTTCTCCTGACATTTGCCGGTTATTTGATTGAGCGCATCGCGCCGACGGTTTGAACCGTCGGCGCGTGTGTGCCTTGATGTGTGCCCGCCATCGCTGGCGCGCGCGAAACACGCGCTGCCGGCCACAGGCCGGGCCACGTCATTTGGGGTTCTTATCCCTGGCGGGGGCCGGAGAAGCCGGCGTTTTGGATGGTTTGAAGCGCTCCAGCCATTCGCGGATTCGAATCTCGTAGCCGCGATCGGACGGAAGATAGTAATTCTGCCCGAGCAGCTTCTCGGGCAGATAATCCTGCGGCACGACCGCGCCTTCGTAGTCGTGCGGATAACGATACTGCTCGCCGTATCCGAGCCGACGCATCAGCGGGGTGGGCGCGTTGCGCAGATGCAGCGGCACCGGCAGCGTGCCGTGCTGTTTCACGGCTTCGCGCGCGGCGATCATCGCCTTGAACGACGCGTTCGATTTGGGCGCGCCCGCCAGGTAGGTGACGCCCTGCGCCAGCGGGATCACGCCCTCGGGCAGGCCGACGAAATCGACCGCCTCCTTGACGGCGATCGCGATCTGGAGCGCGCGCGGGTCGGCGTTGCCGACATCCTCGGCGGCGAAGATCACCATCCGCCGCGCGATGAAGAGCGGATCCTCGCCCGCCTCGACCATCCGCATCATCCAGTAGAGCGCGGCGTCGGGATCGCTGCCGCGCATGCTCTTGATAAACGCCGAGATGACGTTGTAGTGCTCTTCGCCCGCGCGATCGTAGAGCAGCGCCTTGTGCTGCGCGGCTTCGCGCGATGTCGCTCGCGCGTGATCGTGTTGGCGCCGGCCTGCTGCGCCAGCTCGGCCGCGACCTCGAGCGTGTTGAGCGCGCGGCGCGCGTCGCCGCCCGCCAGCGCGATCAGTCGGTCATCGCCTCGTCCTCCAGAATGAGCTCGAGCTGCCCAGGCCGCGCTCGCGGATCCGCCAGCGCGCGCTCGACCAGGGTCGCGACATTCTCGTCGGTGAGCGTATGAGCACCAGCACGCGCGCGCGCGAGAGCAGCGGCGACGATCACCTCGAACGACGGATTCTCGGTGGTCGCGCCGATCAGCGTAATCAGGCCGCTCTCGACATGGGGCAGCATCGCGTCCTGCTGCGCGCGGTTCCAGCGATGGATCTCGTCGATGAAAACGCACCGTGCGCTTGCCGCTCGATCGGTGACGCTGGCGCGCGGTCTCGACCGCCTCGCGCAGATCGGCGACGCCGGCGGCGACCGCCGCGATCGGGATAAGCTCCGCGCCCGATTCGCGCGCGAGCAGCATCGCGATCGTGGTCTTGCCGCTGCCCGGCGGACCCCAGAGGATCATCGAGTGGAGCGAATGCGCGGCCGACCATCTGGGTCAGGAGCTTGCCAGGGCCGAGCAGATGGTCCTGGCCGACGACTTCGTCCAGCTTCGCCGGGCGCATCCGGTCCGCCAGCGGCTGCCCCGCCAGCGGCTTGCTGGGGAAAAGACTGTCCTGTGCGGCCCTGCGTTTCGCCACTGGCGTGGAACGTAGCACAGGAGGCGGCGCGGCGCTCAAGGCGCGCCCGCAGAGCATGGCGTGGCCATTTGCAGAAGCTCCGCGCGCTGACTAGCTTTGAAACGGGCCGGACAGGAGCCGGCACCGCTATGATCGTAGGCATCGATATCGGCGGTTCCACCACCGATGCGGTCGTAACCGGCAACGGCGATCTTCACGTCGTAACAATCGAAGCCAACGACCCGGTGGCCGCGGCGGCGGGCGCGCTCGGCAAGCTGGTCAGCGACCTGGGTCTCCGCCTGGAGCAGATCGATCGGGTCGCGGCGACCGGCGCGGGCGCGCGCGCTCTCTCCGATACGCTGCTCGGGCGGCCGGTGCTGAAGGTCGCCGAGTTCACCGCGATCGGCATCGGCGGCACATGGCTGGCCGGAAAAAAGGACGCGCTGGTGGTCTCGCTCGGCACCGGCACCGCAATCGTCACGGTGCGCAACAACAAGATCGACCATTTCGGCGGCACCGGCGTCGGCGGCGGCACGCTGCTGGGACTCGCCAAGCACATGCTCGGCGTGTCGACGATCGAGACCCTCGAAACGCTGGCCGAGCGGGGCGATCTGCGGCGGGTCGATCTGACGGTGCGGGATATCGCGGGCGGAGCGGTCGGCGATCTGCCGCCGAACGCGACTGCGGCCAATTTCGGGAAGCTCAACGCCGACGCCACGCCGGAGGACAAGGCGCTGGCGATCATGAACATGATTATCGAGGTGATCGCGGTGCTGAGCCGGGCCAGCGCGCGCGCCTGCCATCAGCACGATATCGTGCTGACCGGCAAGCTGACGCGAATCTTTCGCTTCATGCAGCGCCTGCGCGAGCTCGAGTTCCTGTTCGGGCCCGGGATGGTGATCCCGGAGCATGCCGATTACGCCACCGCAATCGGTGCCGCTCGCAAGGCCACGCAGGGGTAGGACCGCGGGCCGTTTCAGGCGGGCTTGATTCTCCAGATCCGAATCCGCGGGCCCGGCCGTTCCATACTTGCGATGTGCTGAATGGGTGCGTAAAACGCGTCGTTCGGGTCGAAGATCGGCGCCGCGGCGCCATCCGTAATCGGATTGATGTCGTACACCAGATCGGCGCCTGAGTTCAGCGCGGCAAGCTGGGCGGCTGACAGTCCCGGCGAGTAAGCGATCCCCGGCATACTGTCCGAAAGGACCCACCGGACATTCCTTGCCCGCAGGACCGCAGGATCCTGGATCGGAACAAGTGCGCAGCCGGCGGGCAGTAGCGGCCGTCCATACGCTACATGATTAAGATCGTTCACCGCGACACTGCTTCCCGGCGCGATGTGAGCGGCGATCCACTGGCTCGCAAGCGTCCGCGTGTCGGTCTGAAGCAAAAGCCGGTTGAGTTGCAGATCGTGAATCAGCGACGGCGCCAGAATCATCCCGATCAGGATCGCTGCGGGTAAACTGCCCCGCGTGGTTCCCAGCCGCGCCGAAGCAAAACCCCTCAAATCGCCGATGGCGACGCCGGCCAGCACTGCCATCGGGAGCAACGGCGTTACGAGATAGCGATACATGAGCGCTGGCCTGCCGATCAGAAAGCTCGCAAAGGTAACCGCGATGAATGCCAGCAGCGAGATCACGCCCGGCCGCGGGCTGAGAATCGCGTATACAAGCGCAACCAGCAGGAAGATCAGCAAGGTGATGCCAAAGCTGTCTGGCATCATTCGCTTTACCACCCAGAACCAGCCATGTGCTTCGCGCATGCCGCCCCAGGCGCGGGTAGCCGCGTAGTCACGCACGGTCTGCGCCCAATCCAAAAAGAAATAAGGCGTCGCACAGCAGAAAGTGAATATCGTGACCACACCCGCGAGATAAATCCGGCCATCGCCGAGCGCGCCGAGGAGCGCCCAATTTTCGCGGCGCCGGGCTTCGAGATGGGCCACAAAGACGCCCGCCGCGACTAAGCCCGCCGGGTAGTGAGTGGCCCCGGCGAGCCCGCAGAACAAGCCAGCCAGCGCGTAGTCGGAGCGCCGGCCGCGATAGACGATACGCATCATCATCGCGATTGCGAGCGCAACCCATAGGCCCGCCGGCCCTTCGGTCTTGGCGACCTTGGACTCGCGCATGTGCAGGGTCGAGAAGGCTACCACCGCGGCTGAAGCCAGCGCGCCGCTTGGACCACATAGCGGTGCAGCCGCCAGATAGACTGCCGCCGTGGTCGCAGTACCCATCGCAGCCGAGAGCCCCCTGGCTATCAGATAGGCCTGCACCTGGTAGTTCAGGTCGAAAATCGGGTGCAGATTCCCGCTTTCGCCATTGACTATCGCATACGCGCGCAGCACTCCGCGCAGCAGGTACATCTGCCCGGCCGGGTATATAGCCAGATCCGGATTCCAACCAGTATCGAAATTGAGCGCATTGTTGACCAGGGCCTCCTCATCGGGGCGAACATGCTGGGGCAAGCCAAAGCCGATTGCCGTGAACCTCAGCCAGCCGGCCGCGATAACCAGCGCAGCGAGGATGATCACGCGCAAATTCCAGTTGAGGTCAGCCAAGCGCACCTGCCTGTGTAGACCGGCGCCGTCTTCGGCTCCGGCGACGGTATCCCACGGCCGTCACCTTTTACGCCACCGACAACTCACAGTCCACCTCACGGACCGGGCGCTTCTGAAAACCGCAATGGGCGCCAGCCGTCACCCGTACATTGCCGCATCAGATGCGCTTGCAGCGCCGCTGAAAGCGGATTCGCCGTTTTGTGGTCGGGCCGCGCTTCCACAGTTCCAAGGCCGACGCCGTTGACGCTAGAATGGCTCGCTTGGACCGACGCCCGAAATTCCGAATCGGGGGAAAGACTGCGATGACATGTGAGCTGCCATCGTTCTATCCAGCGTGATGTGCCAGACGGCGTCGAGAGATCCGGAAGGGTTCCCTTCATTGCCGCCCCGGTACAACCAATCACACGCGCTTTTTGCCTGGCGTTAGCTTAATGTCATGCCAGTAGCCCATCGGCTTTTGTGTTGACGGCGATGCCGAGAAGTTTGACTGAGCGGATGAATGCCCGGCGCTGGGATCGAACTTACCTGCTCAAAGGCTTAATTTGCGTGTTGCCGTTTGCGGTCTTGTACTGGCTGTTGCCCTTTGCTGGCAGCCTGACTATCGGCAACGACTATCCGGCACATTCGATTCGGCAGCAGATGGAACTGCAGTACTCGCTTGCGCATGGGACTTTTCCCTTGTATGCACCCGGGTTCGCCGGCGGCCGCTCTGCGGCGGCATTGACGCTGGGCCAGATGTACCATCCGTTGTCCTATCTTGCAGCTCATTCACCCGGCTATTGGGAGGGCTACGCGCTCGAGTGGAATACCTTTTGGCGCCTGGTATCTTTGGGGCTGGTCCAACTGGTCCTGTTCAATCTGCTGCGCAGACTTAAGCTCCGTACCGACTTCGCATTTATCCTTTCGTTTCTGACCGTGTACAACCAGCGGATGCTCGATATGTTCCGCTACGGGGCTTCGCTCGAGAACTACACCGGCTTCCTGCTGCTCTGCGCGGCAATGGCAAACTTGTACATCACGCCGGACCGCTTCATCCGACCACTTGCAGTGATCGGCGCGACCTATCTGCTGGTCTGCGGCGGTCATCCTCAAATCGCATACCTGGGGCTCCTTGGCGCGGCCCTGATGTGTCTGGCTATCCCCCACGCCGTGGCCGCGTTTCGGCCGGAGCTCGCCGTGAATTGGCGGCGCACACTCCACTATTATGGGACCGTAGGGGCGTATATCGGTCTCGGCCAGTTGCTCTCCTTGGCGTACACGCTGCCTTTCTACGTTGAATTTCTCCGAGATGCACCCGGCCGCGTTGGACAGTCTTACCGATGGTCACTGGAGTACTCTGATCGTTGGGGCGGCGCAGCGAACAGCTTCTTCGATCCTTTGCGGAGCGACGTGCACGGTGCGTTCGGCAGCTCCCCATTGATCTTGCTGGCGTTGCTTGCGCCGGTGGTGCTTGTACCACTCCGAGAGGTGAAAGCTCGTGCGATCATGATCGCGCTGTGGTTGGCAATGGTGGTCATTTTTCTATGCAGCCTGGGCGATGAAACGCCTATCCACTATTTGTTTTGGAGGTTTCTGCCCCTGGCGAATTCGTTCCGTGTCCCCGGGCGCATCACGATGCTGTTGCCGCCGATGTTGATGCTCATCGTCGGTTGGTATTTTCGGGCTGCGGATGACGACAATCTCAGGCAACAGCTGCATCCGATCGCGGCCTGGCAGCTCTCGCTGATGGCCCTGGTAGTGTTCTGCGCTGGATTCATTCTTCTGGCAGATCCCGTTACCGGCGACCATACGCCGTTCATTATTCAGCCCTATCCCGCGTGGGTGGACAGTTTTATATTTGCGAGCGGCATCGCTGCGCTCTTGCTCCTGACGCTACGAGTTGTGCGGTGGCGCGCCCAAGTTCTCGCCGGCTTAATCCTCAGCGTGATCGTGATCCTCCCAACCGTCGTTCAGTTGCGATACGGGACTTGGGTTACGAAACGGCCTCGGACGCGTAGCCTCGAGAGGATGAACGATGACAAACAAACCAGCCTTGCTTTCCGTGGCGACCCCGGGTACGGCATGGAATCCCGGACCTCGGTCGATGCATCGGCCGCCTTTGCAGTTTTCTCTCCTGCGGAAACGAATGCCCCGCCCTCCGCTGCCGCGGGAGTTTCGCCGCAAAGTCTTGTCGGTCCTGATACCCGGATTGCGACCACGTATACCTCTTTCAATCGGTGGGTGCTTCAGGTGGAAGCTCGTACCCCGGGCTTGCTGGCCCTTTCAGCTCCCTACTCACCGCAGTGGAGTGCTGCGGTTGAGTCTCGGGAATACGGGGTCCGTCGCACCGAAGATAACCAGTTGGGCGTTGTTCTGCCCGCCGGTACGCACGACGTAGAGTTCCGTTTTCATAGTCCGGCCAGCGTGGCGGGCATGCTGATCAGTTGTTGTACGGCGCTGTTCGTCGCGCTCTTTTTCTTTCGCCAGTGCCGGCCAAATTGGTTGCGCTTCACGCTGATCGGGGCTGCGATTGTCGTGCTGGCCGGCGGATTTGCGTGGTGGGGACACAGCCTGTACAGAGGCGACAATCTTGGGATGGAATATACGTGGAGTCGAGCCAGTGAGGGGCGTGAGGCCGGAGGAGCGCACCGCAGACGGTGTGCGGCGGCCGTTCCAAGCCCGACGCCGTTGACGCTAGAATGGCTCGTTTGGACGGACGCTGAAACGCCAAATTGGGAAAAAAAGCTGCGATGACATGTGAGCTGCTCAAAGGGTTCCGCATGCTCGACCTGACTGACGAGAAGGGCGCGCTGTGCGGCAAGATCATGGCCGACCTCGGCGTCGACGTAATCAAGGTCGAGCCGCCGGCAGGATGCTCGACGCGGAATATCCCGCCGTTTCTGGAGGACCAGCCCGGGCCGGACCGCAGCCTCTACTTTCTCGCCTACGAAGCGAGCAAGCGATCGCTGACGCTGAACCTGGAATCGCCCGACGGCCGCGCGCTACTGGCCGATCTGGCCGGCAAATGCGACTTTCTGGTCGAGTCGTTCCCGCTCGGCTATCTCGATTCGATCAACCTTGGCTACGAGCAACTCGCGCCGCGCAACCCGCGCCTGATCTATACCTCGATCACTCCGTTCGGCGATCGCGGACCCGGCAAGAACTACAAGGCCGAAGACATCGTGACTTGGGCCGCGGGCGGCATGATGTACCTGATGGGCGAGGAGGGCAAGCCGCCGATCCAGATGAGCCTGCCGCAGGCCGGGTTGCACGCCGGCGGCGAGGCTGCGGTTGCCTCGATGTTCGCGCATTATGCGCGCCAGACCGACGGGCTCGGGCAACACGTGGTCGTCAATATGCAGGCCTGCATCGTGTGGACCCTGATGAATGAGCAGGCGATGCCGATTCTGCACGGGAGTCATCTCGGCCGCACGGGCGTCTACACCGGCTCGCTGGGCGCAAGGCGCAAGATGGTCTATTCATGCCGCGACGGTTACATCTCGGCCGTAATCGGCGCGGGCGCTTCCACCAAGGCGCTGGTCGGCTGGCTCATCGAGGCGGGGTTTGCGTCCGAATGGATGAAAGCCAAGGAATGGACGATGTGGACGCCGGGGCTGTTCATGAAACCGACCGCCAAGGACATCCAGGAAACCGAGGAGCTGGAGGACTGTATCCAGCGTTTCTTCAACACCATGACCAAAAGCGAGATTTACGCCGGCGCGCTCAAGCGCCGCCTGCTGCTGGCCCCAGTGGCGGACGTGGCCCATATCGCGGCGGACGAGCAGCTCAAGGCGCGCGACTTCTTGGTGCCCGTCGCCGACGATACGCTCGGCCGCACGCTGACCCTGCCGGGACCGTTCGCAAAGCTCAGCGAGACTCCGCTCGAAGCGCCCCGCCGCGCGCCGCGGCTCGGCGAGCATACTCAGACCGTGCTGGGCGAGTTGCTGGGGCTGAGCGCGCAGCGTATCGAGCAGCTTCGCACCAGTGGCGCGATCTGACAGGAGCAACCAGCCGTGAGCCGTTACGTATTGGAAGGTATCCACGTCCTCGACTTCTCATGGGTGGGAGTCGGGCCGATCACGACCAAGTATCTGGCCGACAATGGCGCGGAAGTGATCCGGGTTGAATCCGCGGCGCGACTCGACGTGCTCCGGCTCGGGCCGCCGTGGAAGGATGCTCAACCTGGAATCAACCACAGCCAGTTCTTCGCCAGTTTCAACACTTCGAAAAAAAGCGTCACGCTGGACCTGAGCCAGCCCAAAGCGCGCGAGCTGGTGCTGCGGCTGCTCCCCTGGGCGGACGTGGTCGGCGAGAGCTTCACGCCCAAGGCGATGCGCAAATGGGGTCTCGACTACGAGCATCTGCGTGCGATCAAGCCGGAGCTGGTGATGTTCTCGACCTGCATGCAGGGACAGACCGGGCCCAACGCGATGTACCCGGGGTTCGGACAACTGGCCTCGGCGCTGTCGGGGTTCTATTACATCTCGGGCTACGGGCCGGCCGAGCCGCCGAGCCCGCCCTACGGGGCATACAGCGATTTCGTCGCGCCGCGCCTGCTGGCGGCGGCGGTCGTGGCGGCGCTCGACTACCGGCGCCGCACCGGCAAGGGGCAGTATATCGACCTGTCGCAATACGAAGCGGCGCTGCACAATCTGGCGCCCGCAATCGTCGACTACTTCGCGACCGGACGGGTGCTCGCGCCACAGGGCAACCACTCGCAGCGCTTCGCTCCGCACGGCGCCTATCGATGCCGCGACGAGGACGGCGCCGAACGCTGGCTGGCGATTGCGGTGGCGGACGATCGTCAATGGCGCGCGATGCTGGCGGTGCTGGATAATCCCGCCACCGACGCCGGCTTCGCCACCGCAGCGGGACGGCTCGCGCGTTTCGCGCAGCTCGACGACTTCGTCGCCGGGCTGGTGCGCGATCGCGACGCGGCGGCGCTGACCGCGGCGTTGCAGGCGGCGGGCGTCGCAGCCTATCCGGTGCAGAATTGCGTTGATCTCCATCAGGACGAAAATCTCGAGGCCTTCGGCTTCTGGCACTGGCTGGACCACAAGGAAATGGGCCCGTCGGTTTACGAAGGCCTGCAACATCGGCTGAGCCGGACCCCGGGCGAGCTGCGCGCGCCGGCACCCACGCTGGGGCAGCATAATGAGGAGGTGCTGAGCGGGATGCTGGGGCTGAGCGCCGCGGAGATCGAGCAACTGAAAAGCGAGCGAGTGATTTTCTGATCGCGCCCGCGCCCGCAAGTCCGCCCGCGGCGGCGCCTTAGTCCCTTGCGCTACGAACTTCGCATCGCGATGCGCTACCTGCGCGCCCGCCGCACGGAAGCGTTCATCTCGATCACGACCCTGCTGACGGCCGCCGGCGTGATGATCGGCGTCGCCGCGCTCACGATCGTCATGGCGGTGATGAACGGCTTCGAGGTCAACCTGCGCGAGCGGGTCTTGAGTCTCACGCCGCAAATCCAGATCCTGAGCTACGACGGCGCGATCACCGACTATGCCGACGTCGCGGCGCGCGCCAACGGCGTCGCCGGTGTGACGGGTTCCGACCCGTTTCTGGTGGGGCAGGCGATGGTCAGCTCCGCGCACGGAATCAGCGGGGTGTTGATCCGCGGCGTCGAGCCGGACAATCCGGTGGTGATCGGCGAGCTCGGCCGCTATATCGATCGCGGCGCGCTCAAGAATCTCGACCGGGCGTATCCGTCCGATCCCGCCGAATCCGGACGCCGGGCCGATCGCGGCGATTGCGATCGGCGCAACCCTCGCCGACAAGCTCGGGCTGAAGCCGGGCGACACGGCCAAGCTGGTCGCTCCGCTCCTGTCCGGAGCCGGCGGCGAGCTGACCACCAAAAGCGCGCTGGTCGAGGTCGGCGCGATCTTCGATTCCGGCGTCAGCTATATCGACAAGAGCATGCTGTTCCTGAGCCTGCCGGTCGCGCAAAGCTTTCTGGGGCGTGAGGGCCGCGTCGACGGGGTCGAGGTCCATCTGGCGAATCTTAACGACACGGTGCGGGTCACGGCCGACTTGAGCGGCCTGTTCCCTCATCCTTACCGCGTGCGCAACTGGATCGAGTTCAACCGCGCAGCGTCGGCGGGATTCGCGCTGCTCGCGCGGCTCTATTCCCTGGTGCTGCTGCTGCTAATCGGCGTGGCCGCCTTCAATCTGGTCGCGACTCTGATCATGGTCGTGATGGAAAAGCGCAAGGACGTCGCGGTGCTGCTCACGATGGGCGCCACGGCGGGAGGGGTGCGGTTGATCTTCGTGATGAAGGGGATGATCGTCGGGGCGACCGGCACGATCGCGGGGCTCACGCTGGGCGGGCTCGGATGCTTCCTGCTGAGCCGCTACCACTTCATCAGAATTCCCAAGGAGACGTACGGAATCTCGACCTTGCCGATTGCGGTTGCACCACTGAGTTTCGTCGTGGTGGCGCTGGCCTCGCTCGCGCTGTGCCTGATGGCTTCGCTCTATCCGGCGTATCAGGCCTCGCGCGAAGTCCCGACCGCGATCCTGCGCGGGTAGAAAAATTTTCAGCGGGGCGAAAATCCCGGGGAAATCAGCCGCGTGGGGATTGATCAGCCTTCGCCGGGCTCGGGGTTGGTCGGGGGTTTGGGGACGAGCTTCGGTTTGCGGATCACGAGGGTCTCGTGGCCGCGCACCTTGATCGTACGGGCGGGCTCGGAGTGGCTGTTTCCCGAGGAACTGTGGTCAACTCGATGGGGCCGCGCCGAAGTGCGCTTGCGCCGCCAGTTGCTCAGTTCCTGGGAGAGCTTCGAGGCGACCGAATCGCTTTCCTGCTCGGCCGCTTGGCCGCCATCGTCGTCCCTGACCTGATTACCGTCGCGGTCTTCCAGACTCATCTAGCTCCTCACCTCATCGAACGTGGATCTCTCGACTGAATTGATCATGTGCATTCATAAAGCCCGGCATGTTCAAAAAATGAGAGCTTGCAGCAGGGGAGCACTCAGGGACGGAGTCTGTCAGCGGGTGGTTTGGTATCCTTGGATCGATCCCGGTCTACGCGAATATACCGGGACCGATGGAATGAAATACGTTTTTGGAGAACTACGTCTTTGGGGGGTGTTTTGTCTGGCGGTGATTTAAGCACCGGACCCCCGCGAAGGAGGGTCCGGCGCAACATTTCGCGAGAATCCTACTGCTGGAACAGACTCTGCATGCGGAGCGCCAGGCCCATGTCGCCGGCGATGCGCAGCTTGCCGCTCATGAAGGCCACCTGGCCGTTGAGCTTGCCGCTCAACATGTCCAGGTAGTCCTGGGCGGTCATCGAAATGGTGATGCTCGGCGAGGCGTGGGGGCCTTCCTTCACCTCGCACTTGTCGTTGTCAATCGAAACGTTCCATTTGCCCCCGCCGTCGCCCGAAAGATCGAACTGGTAAACGGCCTTGAGCCCCTTTGCCGCGTCCTTATTGAAACGGCTTGGCATCATGTCGAACGCTTGCTTACATGAAGTCGGTGCAGCTTCTGCCATGGGAAATGCAAACCTCCTGATCGAAACGAGACGTGTCGTATTTCTCCGTCATCTAAGCCCGCATCGCCAACCTTGTCAATAGTTTAACGCCCCCGATACGGTCAAAACCCAAAGCCGAGGTGGCTCTGCGCGGGTCGCGATGCCGGTTCCGGCCGCATCGCCCCGGTTCAGAAAATGCTCCCCGGGACCACCATGATCAGATTCACCCTGACTTTGACGGGCGCGGTCTGCTCGGCGATCATGACGGCCCGCTGCTTCTCCGAGTCGGTCGTGACCTGACCCTTTAAGTAGCAATCGTGTCCGATCACGGTCGCCGTGACCTTGGCCAGCCCGGAGTTTTGCAGTTCCCGATTGATCTTTTCCTGGTTTTCCGCCCAATCCTCTTTGTCGGTGGTCAGGGTATCGACCACGCTGGTCACGCCGGGGACGCCGCGCACTGCGCGCTCGGCGGCGAGCTTGGTGGGATCATCGAACACCTTGCCGAACAGCGTGACGGTGCCATTGTCGGTGTAGGCCTTGACGCGACGGAACCTGGGGTCGCCGGCGAGCCGATTCTGCACCATCGTGAGCAGCGGCGTGGGCTGCGGCGTCGGCTTGCGGGCCGGTTTGCGGTGATGTACTGGCGCCGGCGCCGGCGTGGGCGTCGGGGTGGGAGTGAGCTCGGGAGTCGGCTCGGGACTTGGCGTCGAAGTCTCGCTGAACTCGTATTCCGGAGTCGCGGAGGGATCCAGATGAGCCAGATTGTCGGCCAGCGCCGAGTCGATCGCGTCGCGATCGGCTCCATCCCGCGCGAATATCACGGGATAATCGACTTCTACCGCAGTGCCGCCGAAGGAGTTGAAACGCCAGCCCATCATGGTCTTGACCGCTTGCTCGTCGAGGGCCGGGTTGGGCGCGGTCGAGATCAGCACCTTGCCGTCGGTCACCTCGCCGGTCGGCATCACGCGCAGCCGCACCGCCATCCCGTCGTGGAGCGTGCCATCACCGGCGAGCGAGCGCTTGTAGAGATCGAGCAGAGCAGGGGAGTTATCGGTGAAAACCTTCTGCGCGGCATCCTGATTGCGCTCGGGCGCCGCGGCCGATTCGCCGGTAACCCGTATGCCCACCTTGTCCGAAAGTGCGACCGTCGGACCGCTCGCGGCCGGACTTGATACCGGCGTGGGCGTGGCTTCCGACCCGATCGGCGGAGTGCCGTTGCTCAGATGAATCGCGAACCACGCGCCGGCGGCCAACGCGAGCAGCGCCGCGATTACGTAGCCGGCGGTGCCGAAAACGCTGCGCCTCCCGCCAGCGCTGTCGAGCGGCTCATCGTCGAAGCTTTGTTGAGTCGTCGCGGACGTGGAGATGGCCGGTCCCGCTGGCGCGGCGGTTTCCGGGCCGAGGCGCGCGCCGCAGAAATTGCAAATCAGCTCTCCCGCTTCGGCCTTGCCGCCGCAGACCGGACAGAGAATCGGTTGCGCGTCGCCGGCGCCCGCGGATTCCATCCGGCCGGTGACTCGGCCCGCGGTGCCGGCCGGTACCAGCGCGCTGCCATCCTTGTCGCAGAAGCGCTCGGCGTCGGGGAAGGTCTTTAGACATTGGGGACAGATCTTCATGCTTGCGGCTCGCCTTCAATGCGCGCGGACTTGGCGAAATGATACGCACGCCCGGCCCGCAAAACTATCCGCCCTTTTCAACAGCGTAGCGCGCTACCATTTCGACATCAGGTGGTCGTGATAGTGCTCCATCGCGGCGAGCGCGTCGCGTGTACCCGGCCCGCCGGCGAGAATTATCCGCGCGACGCCCATCGCCTCGAACTCCCGCGCCTGCTCAAGCGTGAGCTGCCCGCCAAGCCGCGGGCTGACCGTGAGCTCCAGCGCACTGGCGCGATTGCTCGCGCGTTCGTGCTCGCGAAGCCGCGCAATCACTGCGCGCGTCTGCGCCAGGTCGTCCGCGATTCCGTACCATCCGTCGCCAATCTGCGCCGCGCGCCGGAGCGAAGGTTCGGTATGGCCGCCCAGCACGATCGGCGGATGGGGCTTCTGCACCGGTTTGGGCTCGAACTTGAACCCCTCGATTCCGACCGTGCGGCCGCGATATTGCGGCTCGCTCTTGCCCCACAGCTCCTTCATCAGCGCGATATATTCGCGGGTGCGCAACGCGCGATCCTGAAAGCTCATCCCGACGCCTTCGAATTCCTCTTCGAGCCATCCGATGCCGATGCCGAAAATGAAGCGGCCGCCGGACAACACGTCGAGACTGGCGACGGCCTTGGCCGTCGCGAAGGGATTGCGCAGCGGCACCACGAAGATTCCGGTCGCGAGCCGGATCTTGCTCGTGATAGCGGCCACGAACGCGAGCGCCAGCATCGGATCGTGCAACGGCGTTTCCGGCGGCGCGGGCATCCGGCCGCTGTTGCTGTACGGGTAGCGCGAGCGGTAAGTGACCGGCAGCAGGACATGTTCTGGAATCCAGAGCGACTCGAAGCCCAGTTCCTCGGCCTTGCGCGCGATCGCGGCCAGACTCGAGCCCTGGGTTTGAAACAGGAAAGTGCCGAATTTCATCGCCCGAACCTCCGCCTCGAGATTTACGCGGCTGAACTACCCTCCAGACGAAACCCGATCCGGACCGTCACCTGGAAGGTCGGTTCGCCCTTCTTGTCGATCGAACCGCGGACGGCGCCGACCTCGAACCAATCCAGATTGCGCAGCGTTTCGCTGGCCTTTTTGACCGCGTTGCGAACCGCCTGATGGATGCTCTTGTCCGAAACGCCGACCACTTCGATCACCTTGTAAGTTTTGTCCGCCATAAGCTCACCTCCGAACCGATTGTTGGACGTTAGAAGATTTACGATTTCGATTCGAGAAAATGTACCGCGAAGACCGCCGGGTCTTCGACCGTTCTCAGATCAAGCAGGAACGCGTCGTTCCCGACGCGGCCGAGAATCCGCGCGCGCCGGAAGAGCGCGGCGATCGCGTCGGGCGACATCTTCGGATTGGTTACCCGCAACGCGCGCGTTTCGAGCTCCGCGGTCGGGAGCGAGCCCGACCCGACCTGCGAAGTCGAGGCGACGATTTCGATCTGGAATTCCACCCCCAGGCGCTCGGCGAGAATCGCCTGCGCGCTGATCGCTTCGGCCCCGAGTTCCTTGAGCGATCGGCGCAGATGCCTCAGCGTGGGAATCGCGACGCCGATCTCATTGGAGCGCAGGTAGAGCCTGAGCGTCGCCGACAGGGCCGCGAGCGTCAGCTTGTCGCAGCGCAGCGCGCGCTTGAGCGGATTTTCCTTGAGCTTCGCGACCAGTTCGCGCGTGCCCGCGATCACCCCCGCCTGCGGACCACCGAGCAGTTTGTCGCCGGAGAAGGTGACCAGCCCGGCCCCCGCCGCGATTCGTTCCGCGACCACCGGCTCGCGCGGCAGCCCGAACTCGCCCAAGTCGACCAGCGCGCCCGAGCCGAGGTCTTCCATCACCGGGAGACCGTGAGCGCGGCCGATTTCGACCAATTCGGCCAACCCGACCTCGGCGGTAAACCCGATCACGCGGTAATTCGACGGATGCACCTTGAGCAGCAGCGCGGTGTCGGGTCCGATCGCCTTGAGGTAGTCGCGCGGATGAGTTCGATTGGTGGTGCCGGCCTCGCGCAGCCTCGCGCCGCTTTTGGCCATGATCTCGGGTAATCGAAACGACCCGCCGATTTCGATCAGCTCGCCGCGCGAGACGATCACCTCGCGCCCTTCGGCCAACGAGTTGAGCGCCAGCAGCACCGCGGCGGCGTTGTTGTTGACCACGGTCGCGGCTTCGGCACCGGTCAGCGCGCAGATTTCACTCTCGACCAGCGTGTCGCGGTCGCCACGGCCGCCGCCCGCAAGATCGTATTCGAGGTTCAGCGGCGAGCGCGCCGCCTGCTCGACCGCGGCGATCGCAGCCTCGGGCAGAATCGCACGCCCCAGATTGGTATGCAGGACCACGCCCGTGGCGTTGACGACCGGTTGGAGCCGCGGCGCGTCGGCGGCGATGGCGCGCTCCGCGTGGCGCAGGATTTCTGCGATGCTCGCGGCGCGTGAATCCGGCGCTGGTGACGCCTCTGCCGCGATCGTCTCGCGCAGCGCGGCCTGCGCCCGCTGCACCATCAGCTTGACGTACGGGCGCGCAAATCCCGCGAAGGCAGGCGCTCCTTCCGTGGCGCGCAGACATTCATCGATTGAGGGGAGGGTGCGCCGGGGTTCGCCGCGCCGGTCCGCCAGGTGCGAGACCGAGCCGGACTTGTTCGCTCTGGAGGCCACTTGAGTCGATTATCGAAGAGCCGCGCCGGCAGGCGCAAGACGTTTCGGGGGACGGGGTTGCATCCGCGCGACGGGTGGACGCTGCGCGACCCTTGTATCTCACAGATCACATCGCAAGATAGTTGCAGGCGCGGCAGATCGCGGGACCCTGGGCCGGCTGAGGCCGTGGGTGAGCAGGAATCGCCGCGCCGCAACTATCGCCGGGCGAAAGTCCGAACAGTCGCAGGAACCGGCCTCGGGCCAGGTCGAAATGCGCAAGGCGGGACTCGCGCGGCCAACTGGGAGGCGGTCATGGAGCAGCAGGGCGTATACGTGGGCGTGGATGTTTCCAAAGAGCGACTGGAAGTAGCGATCAGTCCGGGCGGCCAGTCGTTCTGGGAAGGCAACGACGAGCGGGCGGTGGCCCGCCTAGTCAAACGGCTCCAGCCGCTGGGCTGCACCCGGATCGTGCTGGAGGCGACCGGCGGCTACGAAGCGCTGGTGGCCGCCGCGCTGTACGCCGAGGGCTTGCCGGTGGTGGTGGTCAATCCGCGCTGGGCGCGGGACTTTGCCCGCAGCGTCGGGCAACTGGCCAAGACCGACCGGCTCGACGCGCAGCTCTTGGCGCAGTTTGCCCAGCGGCCGGAACTGAAGGTGCGTGAACTGCCCGACCAGCAGACTCGTGAACTTAAGGCGCTGTGCACGCGGCGCGCGGAGTTGGTCGAGATGCTGACCGCCGAGCGCCACCGCCTCGAGCATGCGCCTAAGCCTCTGCACCGCGGTATCAATGGTCATATCGACTACCTGCGCAGGCAGATCAAGCGCTTCGACCACGATATCGATCAGGCCGTACGCGGCTCGGAACTGTTCCGCGAAAAGAGCGAGGCTCTGACCAGCGTGCCCGGGGTGGGACGGCTGCGGTGCGCCGCGCTGTTGGCGCGCCTGCCGGAGTTGGGACGGCTTAATCGGGGCGAGGTCGCCAAACTGGTCGGCGTGGCGCCCTTGAACCATGACAGCGGCAAGCTGCGCGGGGTGCGAATGATCGCCGGCGGCCGCGCCGAACTCAGGCGCGTCCTGTACATGAGCGCGTTGAGCGGCATCCGCTGCAACCCGGTGCTGCGGCCCTACTACCAACATCTGCGCGCCAGCGGCAAGCCCCACAAAGTCGCCTTGGTCGCCGTGATGCGCAAGCTCCTGCTGATCCTCAACGCCATGCTCAAACATCACACCCCTTGGAGCCCGCCATGTCCAAATCCCGCTTAAGCCACCGGCCCGTTGCCCATAAGTCCACAGGCGGGATACTCCCCACAATCCCAGCGCCTGTGGACCCTGTGGGCAACGCGCCCCACTGCTTGACTCCCAACACAGTCGCTCACCCGCGCTCGCGTTGCTCGCGCGACCTCTCCCTAGTCAGGGAGAGGCGGGGAAAGGCGCTTCGCTCTGCCGGAATAAGGGAATTTACCACAAGTGTTGTCGGCAAGCCGCAGCCAGGAAGGTGCAGAACGGCGCTACGCTTTATCGGCAGCCGCAGGCGCCGCCGCAGCAGGGGCTGCCTTTGAATGGCGCGTCGGCGGAGGCCGCGACGGCGTTGCCGTTGGATGCCTCGCGCGACGGGGAACCGGAGGCGAACACCGAAAGCTCGCGCGCCAGATTCGCGCCGTGACAGGAGGGGCATTCGGCCTCGTCGCGCCCGGGCCTTACGAAGGTCTCAAAGCGCCGCGCGCAGTCCTCGCATCGATATTCGTAGATCGGCATGGCGGACTCACTCCTCGAACGGCTGCGCGTATTCGACCAGCACGCCGCGCGCCGCCTTGGGATGCAGAAAGCAGATCATACCGGCCAGGCCGCGGCGGGGCTGCTCGTCGATCAGCGGCAGGCCCTTGTCCCGTGCCGCGGCAAGCTCGCGCGCCACGTCGTCGGTCTGGAAACACACATGATGGAGTCCGCCGCCGCGCCGAGCCAGAAACTTGCCCACGCCGTTGTCTGGTGTGAGCGGCTCGAGCAGCTCAATCTCGCTCTCGCCGACCTTGAGCAGCGCCGCGCGCACGCCCTGATCCGCGATCGTCTCGCTCTTGGTCAGATGGAGCCCGAGCGTATCGCGCCAGAAGCGCAGTCCCGCCTCGAGGTTCGGCACTACCACTCCGACGTGATGAATCCGCCGCAGCATCAGCCGCCCGACGCCGTACGGTTCAGGCAAATCTTGCGCTGCAGCGCGTCCCACTGGGTCTTCATCTCGGGCGTGCCCAGACTCGGATGCTCGCTGCGGGTGACCGCGAGCTTGTCACAGGCGCCCTTGATATTGCCCTGCGCGGCATAGATCACCGCGACGTTGTACTTGGCCTCGTACCACTGGTCGTCGGATTCGGCGGCTACCTGCTCAACGCGGGTCCACAACTCGACCGCGTTCTTATAGTCCTTCTTGGCCTGCGCGATACGCGCGAGTCCGGCATTGGCGTCGGGCGAGCCGGGGTCGGCCTTGACGACCTGATCGAAGATCGCGCCCGCAGCGTCAACATCGCCGGCCGCGATATACGCCTGGCCCAAAATCGAGAGCGTGCCGGTCAGATTCTTGGCGGGGATCTTGCCGGCCTGAACCTGCTGTTCGAAACAGGTATAGGTGGTGGCGGTCAGCTGGGCGTCGGCCGCCGCGCCGGCGGCGTCGCCCTGCCCCAGCTTGGTGGCCCTGGACTTCCAGAAGTCCAGTCCAATCTCTTTGATAAAGTCGCCCGCGGCCCCAATGCAGCCGGTGCGTTCGAGCAACGCCTTCACGTCGCTTCCGAGGTCGGCGTACTTGCCGAGCTGATCAAGTGCGGTGATCCGCCATTCGGCGATCTCGTCGAACCGCTCGCTCATCGAGGGGTACTGGCTCTCGTAGCCGCCGAGCAGACCGGCGATCCGCGGGTAGTCGATTTGATGCTCGCGCTCGAGCAGGCTGGCGAGCATGTAGATTGCCCGCCCTTTAGTCTGGCGCACAAAGTTGCGCTGGTTGGCGGGTGCGCTGCGTTCGGCCGCCGGCTCCATCTTGATCGCCTCGTCCAGGTCGGCGATCGTGGTGTTCTTGAGCGCCTCGATATCAACCGCGGGGGCGGGGGCGTTCTTGTTGCCGGCAGCGTTGGTTGCCGCGACCAGGGCCAGATAGCTGCACTCGGCCGCGTTAAATTTGGCGGTGTACTGATAGTCGGTATTGCCGGTCACTTGGCTGTATTCTTTGGCCGCATCCAGGTACTGCTTGTTCTGCTGGAGGCGTTCCGCGATCCGGAACCGCGGCTCGTACGAATACTCGCCGCGTGGATACGACTTCAGAAAATCCTGCGCCGCCGCCACCCATTGAGCCTCGAACGTCGCGTTCTTCATCCCGCTCTGCTCCCATTGCAGGCGTGGAAGCTTGAAACGCATGTAGGCGGCCCACTGCGCATCAGGGTTGTTGGGCTGATGGGAAAGCTCGGTCACCAGCTGCTCGACCAGATCGAAGCGCCGCTGTGAGTAGTAGATATCGGCGGCGAATTTGTACGCTTTGGGATACTTGCCGCTGCGCGCCGCGGCGAGGTAGTACTTCGCCGAATCGACCTGCTGCTTCTTGGAGTACAGCACGTTGGCCAGCAGCCACTGCTCGAAGGGATCGGTCGAGTGGCTGAACTCGGCGACCGGATCGTGAACATATTGCGAAACCGCCGCGACTACGATCGCCCAACCGTTCTTGTCGTTCTCCCTGGTCTTCATGAAGTCGACCGCTTGCTTGTGATAATCGGCGCGCTTGGCGGCGTCGCTGGTCGCGCTCTCGGCCTTGAACAGTTGCTGCAGGCGGAACATCTCCATGCCCATGTTCTGCGACCCGCCGGGAGCTCCCTGGACGAGCTTCTTGGTGATGTCGGCGGCCTTGTCCATCTCGCCCATCGCGGCGTAGGTGGTCGCGAGACCCTGCTGGGCGGGGCGATATTGATGGGTATTGGGACCGTCATCCATGATTTGCTTGAAGTCGGCGACCGCTTTCTCGTATTCCGATTTGTCATACTTGCCGAGCTCGCGCTCGCAGTAGGCACGGCCCAACAGGTTCTCGCGGACCAGCTCGGGCGCGACGATCACCAGCGTGCTCTCGGTAAAGCCGTCGATCGCCTCGTTGAGCAGCTTCTGGGCCTGCCCGGGATCGGAGCTGTAGAGCACCGCCCCCTGGAAATGCAGCCACGAGAGCGGATAGAGCGCCTGCAGCGACAACTGCTCGGGCTGATCGTAGTCGCACTGGGCGCCGTTGCTGATCTGCGCGATACAGTCGTCCTTCTTCTGCTTGTAGGTGGTGTACATCCGGCTGAGCATCTCTTCGAGCCGGCTGTAGGTCGATAGCAGATCGCCGCGATCGCTCTTGGGATTCTCAGCCAGTGTGGCGAAGGTCGATTCGGCCTTGTCGAGCTTGCTGATTACATCGGCCGCCGTCGTCGTGTTCGACAATGCCGAATTGATCTGCGAGGACAGATCACTGAGTTGGCTGTTGAGGTCGCTCAGGCTCTGCGCCCCAGCCGTGCCGGTCAGGGCCGCGAGCGCAACCAGTGCGAGAATTGCCGGGACAAGGCGGCCCTTATGCGGGACTGAATTCATCTTTTTTACCAACTCCGTGAAAGCGCTCACGCGCCCTACGAGACAGATAACGACAAACCGTGCAAGACCGTCAAGCAAGGCGCAATCTTTGCGCAACTCGCAAGACAGAGGCAAGCGAGCCGATCGTCGCCGTTCGGCCCCGGATAGTGACGGATCCCCGGCCGTCGCGATCGAGCAGGACCGTCGCGATTCCAGCGGCAGCCGCGCCCTGCACGTCCAGCGGTTCGGAATCGCCGACGTGGATCGCGGCCGCCGGTTCAACCGCATGCTTGCGGAGCGCCGCGGCGAAGATCTCCGGAGCCGGCTTCGCGAAACCCGCTTCGGACGAAAGCGTGATCGAATCAAAATGAGGGGTAAGAGCGAGCCCGTTCAGGATTCCGTAGAGGCGATAGTCGAAATTTGAAACCACGCCCAGCGCGAAACCCCGTTGCCTGAGGTCGTCGAGGACGCGCGGCGCCTCGGGATCTGCGCACCAGTGGGTCGGGTCGGCGAAGAAAGCAAAGAGCGCGTCAAAGTAGGCGTCGAAGTCGTCGAACTTGCCCAGGCCCGCGAAGACCTGCGCAACCAATCCATGCCACCATCGATACTCCAGCCGGCGCAGCTCGCTAGCCGAGTGACCCGGTCCGAAACTGAGGCCGCGCGCGATTGCGAACGCGCGGCGAAACCCGGAGGCGACCGCGGCCGGATCGGCGTGAACCCCGAAATGCTCGGCGATCCGGGCATAACTGACGCCGATCGGCTCGCGCGGCTCGAAGAGTGTCCCGGCCGCGTCGAAGAAAATTGCGCGATTCATGTCAGGTCGCCGTAGGGCGCGGCGCTGGCAGCAACCTCACCCGGCGAGCGCTAGCGCGCTCGCCGACCTCTCCCAGTTTGCGCCTGCGGGCGACCCGCAGGCGCGGGAGAGGTGGGCGCTTCGCGATCGTCTCCCGGGTGGTGCTCGCGGGCGCGGGAGGGGTGTTCGCCTTCATTCCATGTCCCAGATCTGGATCAGCGCGCCGAAGGCGGAGCGGGGCGAGATGAAGAACTCGCGCTCACCGCGGTGGTTGGTGCGCTCATCGACCACCCGGATCCCGTCGGCCTTCAGCTTCGCCAAGGTGCCATCGAAACCCCGCACGTCGAGCGACATATGATGCATCCCCTCGCCGTGGCGCTCGATGAACCGGCCGACGAAATCGTTGTCTGCCGGCTGGTCGGGACTCTGAAGGAATTCGAGCTTGAAGCCGGCGACCTCCATGTGACCCAGATGAAGTTGCCGCGATGGTTCAGATGCGGCTGGCGCGTGATACGGCTGGGAAAGTAGCGCGAGAAGAACTCCATCGCGGCGCGGATATCCTTGACCGCGATCGCGACGTGATCGAAGTGGGCGTTTTCGTCATTGGGAGCGCGAGGCCGTCGCCCGCCTCGAATTCGGCACCTGCCAGAACTGGATCAGCGTGCCGAACGCCGCGCGCGGCGAGATGAACGCCGTCATAGCGCCCTCGGGGAAGCTCTGCTCGTCGACCACGCGTACGCCGTCGTCCTTGAGCACCTGCAAGAGCGGCGGGAGGTGGTTCACCTCGATCGACAGATGATGCATCCCCTCGCCGTGCTTCTCGATAAACTCGCGTCACGAAGCCTGGTTTCGCCGGCAGGTCCTCGATCAGCTCGACCACGAAACCGCCCAGGTAAAAATCCTGCCAGTGGAGCGCGCCGCTGACTTGTTCGCTCAGGTTCCTGGCGCTGCGTTCGCGAATCGGGAAATAACGTTTGAAGAAATCCAGCGCGCGATCGATTGAACGCACCGCAATCGACACGTGATCGAACCGCATCTTGATGCCTTCAGGCAGCATCGAGGTCATCCGCAATGATTCTCCTTCCACGAGCGTGCGCGCCGGCAACGGTCGCGCCGCCGGTTGGTCCGGTTCGTCCGAATTATCCGATCAGGCGCGGCATGAAGCGCCTGAACAATGCGGGCCAGCTCCGCAGGATCAGCGGCCAGCCCTTGATCGTTTTGTCGACGTAAACCCGCAGCGACTGGCCGGCATGCGAGAACGCGGGCACGCCTAAAAACTCCAGCCGCACGTCGAGCCGGCTCGCCTCAATTCGGATCACGACGTACCCGCCGCCTTTGAAGGGCCCGGGATTGACAATCGTGGTCGCGCCGATTCGATCGACGCCCGCCGATTCGTGGATATGGCCCGAGATGCATAGGTCGGGCTGGACTGCTTCGATCACGCGGCGCGCCGCCTTGCTCCCCTCGGGTTTGCCGCTGCGCGTCCGATCGCATTTGGTGCCGAACGGCGGCGCGTGACAGACCATCAGGAGCGGGCGGCAGTTTTGCACCTGCTCGTAGCCGGCGCGGAGCGTGGCGTAGATTTCCTCTTCGCTAAACTCGGTCGGCGTGTTGAAGGGCGTAATATTCGAGCCGCCGCAGCCGAAAATTCCGACGCCGCCGAACACCTGCCCTTTTCCGTGCAGTGCCACGCCCCGCTCTTCCAGAAAGGGAATCACTTCGCGGCGGTCGTCGTTGCCGGGCAGCGCCAGAACGCTGGGACACGCGCGCTGAACCGTGCTCAGGATTCTTCCGGCCTCGGCGCGGCCGCCGAAGTTGGTGATATCGCCCGAAATGATCACCAGATCAGTATCGCGCATCACCGCGCGCATCCGGTCGAGGTTGCGCGTCATCATATGCACGTCGCCGAAGGAAACGAACTTCACAACCTCTCACGATAGCGCACGCGGCCGGGTGGGACCAATGTCCGGGGCCTGGCACTGGCCCGAATTCAGACACCGAGCAGACTTTGAAGGGCCGGGCTAAACGCTCGGCCTTTCGCTCTTTCGGGCGTCGCGCTACAACGCCAGCATGAAGCTTCGCCATGCCGCCACGCTCGCGCTTACGGGCTGGTATCTGATGGTGCCTACTTCCTATGGGGATCATTCGCTCCGCTACGAGCGCGAGCTTCCCCTCTCGAGATGGACGGCCTTTGAGAGCTTCAATTCGGCTGATGATTGCGAGATCACGATGGCCGGAGCGATCAGAAATACGGCGAAAGACCGCATCGAGCACCAAGACGATCCCAACAACGGCACGCCGGCTCAACGTCTGGCCTTCTTGTATACGCAGGCACAGTGTATTGAGACCGACGATCCGCGCCTCAGAGGAGAAATGACCGACCCGCCTTACCTCTTTCAATTTGAAATAGAGGAACGGCTGGACTGAAATTAGTACAGTACCGCTACGCCGAGGCTGCGCTTTAGGCCTTTGCGGCCGGCGGGCGTGATTACGACGGCGCGGCTGCCCGGTTGTCGTATCACCCATCCGAGTTCCAGCAGGCGGTTCCACAAGGCCGCGGCCCCGGTTGCGCAGCGGGCCGCCAATTGCGCATCTAGAAGTGTGCGCTCCGCAGCCGATCGATTCGCATTCGTGCTCTTCAAGCCCAAGGCGTCGGGCAACGTCGGCGCGGTGGCGCGCGCGCTCAAGAACATGGGCTTCCACGACCTGCGCCTGGTCGCGCCACCGAAGCTGAGTAAGCGCGCCGCGCAGATCATGGCGGTCCACGACGTGACGTGCTGGATGCCGCGCGCACTTTTCCCGACTTGAGGGCCGCGATTGCGGATTGCGGGTTCGTGGCCGGAACGACCTGCCGAACCGGTCCCTATCGCGCCAGCGCGAGGCCGGTCCGCGAGGCGGCGGCCGAGTTGCTCGGTCTCAGCACCGCCAATCGGATCGCGATCGTCTTCGGCCCCGAGGACTTCGGACTCACCAATCGCGGACTCAAGCTCTGCCAGCGCCTGATCACGATTCCCAGCGGGCCCGACTATCCTTCGCTGAATCTGGCGCAGGCCCTGATGGTGGTCGCGTACGAGCTGATGATGGCCTCAACGATGGCCGGCGCCGGCGCCGTGCCGCCGCGGCTTGCCCCGCGGCAGAGGTCGACACGATGCTCGCCCGGATGGCCGACGCGCTGGTCGCGATCGGATTTCTGCCGGCCGACAACCCCGACCACCTGATGTTCACCGTGCGCGCGATGCTGGGGCGCAGCGGCGTGACGCCGCGCGAGTGCGATATCCTGAACGGAATCGCACGTCAGATTGCGTGGTTCTCGACCGGCGGGTACGCGACGATCGAGTCGAAGCGCCGCGCCGGCCGCAAGCTCAGGTAGCGGAGCGGTGCAGCGCGGCGCCAAATCGCATTCCGCTGGCTCCCACGGGACGAATCCGCGATAATCCGCGCAGCCGGTGAGCACTCGCGATGGCGGAAATTATCTATCTGCGGGAGATTCAGGCGGAGCGGCGCCGGGGCCGGATCGCCCAGCGCGAGAACCTCGCGCGCGCCGTTCAGTTGCTCCGGGAAAATCTCGCCGAGGTCGCCGCGCAACTCACCGTGGCGCCGGCCGCAGAACAATCAGAGCTGCTCGATCGGATCGAAAAGCTGGCCGCCCTGATTCGGTACGGCCGCCGGATGCTCGGTGAGGAGCCGCCGCTCGACCTGGCCGCGCAGAAGTAGCCGCGCTCGCGGGAAACCTCAGAACAGATAACGGCGGGTGTTGATACTGATCAACACGCCCATCGCCGCCATCATCGCGATCAGCGACGAGCCGCCGTAACTCACCAGCGGCAACGTCAGGCCCACCACGGGCAGGATCCCGCACGCCATCGCGATATTGATCGCCACCTGCCAGAAGACCAGCGCCGCCAGGCCGATCGCGAGCAGCGCGCCCAGGCGGTCGCGCGCATGACGGGCGACCCACACGCCGCGCGCGATCAACATCCCGTAGAGTCCGATCAGCACCAGTGCGCCGGCGAAGCCGAACTCCTCGGCATAGACCGCAAAGATGAAATCGGTCGACTGTTCGGGCAGAAAATTGAGCCGCGCCTGCGTGCCCTTCAGAAACCCTTTGCCCCATTCGCCGCCCGAGCCGATCGCGATCTCGGACTGGATAAGGTTGTAGCCGGCGCCCACCGGATCGGATTGTGGATTCAGAAAGCTGGCCCAGCGCTGGCGCTGATACGGCTTCATGAAGTGCCAACCGGCGGGCGCGGCCAGCACCGCGGCCAGCGCGAGCGCCATCAGGGTGCGCAGGTTGATTCCGCCCGCGAAAATCAGCGTGGCGGCGAGTGCGAGCAAGATCAACGCGGTGCCCAGGTCGGGCTCCATCAGCACCAGGCCGGCCGGCACCATCACCAGGATGCCCGGGACGATCAGTTGCAGGAGCCTGATTCCGCCTTTGGGCGGCTCCTCGCGCAGATAACGCACCAGCACCAAGACCAGGCCGAGCTTGACGATCTCGGAGGGTTCGAGATGGAAGAACCCCAGCGCGATCCAGCGCCGCGCGCCCATCGTCGAGTGGCCGACCGCCCAAAGGGCCCCGAGCAGCCCCAGCGCGATTGCGTAGAGCAGATACGCATAGCTCGACAGCGCGCGATAATCGATCAGCGCCGCCGTGATCATCACCACCAGTCCCGCCGCGATCCACATCGACTGGCGCACGACCAGCGGATGGAACGAGCTGTGCGGGCCGCCGTACGAGGCGCTCAGCACGCTCAGCATCCCGATCGCGAGCAAGCCGAGGACCAAGACGAACACGGTCCAGTCGAAGTGATATATGATGCGGCGATCGAAGGTCGGCATCAGTGATCGTCTTCGTCGCGCGCGACCAATGGCGCGCCTTCGGCGCCGGCGGTCACGGGATTGGAATCTTCGTCGGCCGGATACAGCTCGAAGAATTTCTGCATCACGTCATGCACCGGCGGCGCCGCCGTGGCGCCGCCGTGGCCGCCGTGCTCGATCAGGCAAGCGACCGCGATCCGCGGATGCTCCTTGGGCGCATATGCGATGAACCACGCGTGATCGCGCATACGCTCCGGCTCCTTGTCCTCCGCCATCCGGGCGCCCTGAGCCTCCTTGACGACCTGCGCGGTGCCGGTCTTGCCGCAGACCGTGATGCCCTTGAGCTGCGCCTTGTGCGCGGTGCCGCCGGGCTCGTTGACCACGCCCGCCATCCCGTCGCGCACGGTTTCGAGCACTTGGGGATCGATATCGACCCGCCCGACGATCTCGGGTTCATAGGCTTTCGCCACGCCGCCATCGGGGCCCTCGACGATCTTGACGAAATGGGGACGATACCTAATGCCGCCGTTGGCGACCTGCTCGGCGAGCTGCGCCAATTCGAGCGGCGTGGTGTTCACGTAACCCTGTCCGATCGCGACCGACAACGTCTCGGCCGGGTACCAACGCTCGTGAAAACGCTTGCGCTTCCATTCCGAGGACGGGACCACTCCGCCTTTCTCGTTGTCGAGCTCGACACCGGTCGGCTGGCCGAAGCCGAGCAGATGCGCCCATTTGGCGAGGCGGTCGACCCCGAGATGGATCCCGACGTTGTAGAAGTAGAACGTCGCACGACTCAACGATCGCGCGATGCAGCGCGATACTGCCGTGCCCCTGCTTGCGCCAGCATCGATATTCGCGATTGCCGTACCAGATTCCGCCCGGACAGAAATAGCTGGTGTCGGTCTTGAGCGTGCCTTCCTCCATCCCGGCGATCGTATCGACTATTTTGAAGGTCGAGCCGGGTGGATAGGTCCCCTGGATCACGCGGTTTTGCAGCGGATGGTCCGGGTCGGTCATCAGCTTGTGCCATCCGACACCCGAAATTCCCCCCGCTCCGAAGACATTGGGATCGAAGGCCGGATGGCTGGCCATCGCGAGAATCTCGCCGTTGTTCGGATCGAGCGCGACAATCGCGCCGGCGTGATCACCCAGCGCCTGCTCCGCCACCTGCTGGAGATCAAGGTCGATAGTCAGCACCAGGCTCTGCCCGGGACGGTCGGGAACTTCCTTGAGCGTGCGCAGGCGCCGGCCGACCGCATCGACTTCGATCTCCTGCCCGCCGCTGACGCCGCGCAGAAAGGGCTCGAATCCGCGCTCCAGTCCGAACTTGCCGATCTCGTCGCCCATATGGTAGCCGGTGAGCCTGGTGAGATCCTGCTGATTGGTTTCGCCAACGTAGCCCAGCAGATGCGCTGCGAGATCGCCGTACAGGTAATGGCGCCGCGGCGTGACCTGCAGGCTGACCCCCGAAAGCTCGAGCTGATGGGTCTCGACCGCGACCACCTGCGGCCAGGTCAGCCGCTCCTCGACTGTGATCGGATCATATTCCGGGCGCCCTTCGTCTTCGGCCCGCGCGATCGTGTCCGCGATATGGCTGTCGCCCAGCAACTCCTGGAGCCTTTGCTCGCTGGCGGAGAGATCCTCGGCGTCCTCGGGCACCACCACCGCGTCGAAGGTCGGACGCGTGTCGACCAGCGGGCGATGGCGCCGATCGAAGACGATCCCGCGCGGCGCCGGCATCCGGAGCGTGCGGATCCGGTTGCGATCGGCCAGCGCGGTCAGCTCCTGGCTCTTGATGACCTGAAGATAATAGAGGCGGGCCGTCAACACCGACAGCGCCACCATCATGAGCGCAAACAGCGCGATGAGACGGGGTTCAAGCTTCGGTACGGTGTTGCTTTTGCGGCGACGGAAAAACCCAGCCAAGGTCGAGGCCTCTACAAATCAGTTTACTCGCGCGCGAGAGCCAATCCGAGCGTCGATTTGCCCGCTCTCAGAAGCCAAAACGCCGCCGGCGCAAGCGACGGGATGTTTCAGGACGGTCAGCGCTCAGGGTGAGTGCCGGTCTGCGGTCCGTCGCCTGACCCCATATGAAGAGAAATAAACTATGATGGAGAGAGTCGCTGATATGCCTGCGGCAACAATCGCGCCAACAAGCCCGCCCATCTGCGCTGACCAGCTTCGTCCGCGATGAGGTCCTGGCGAATTTCGATTTCCACATGAGGCAGATCGCGCCGCTCGCCGTGAATGGGGATCGTATAATCCGACGCGTCAGTCAGGCTGTAGGGTTCGTTATCGCCGACCACGAGACCTTGCTCGCGCCGCAAGAGGTCCATCAATATTTTGGCCAAACGCGGATCGCGGTTGTAGAGCATCGCCGACATGCCAGGGCCGCGCGGCGCCCTTGAACACAGGGCGTAAAGCTGTGCACAGCGATCAGCACCGCCGGCCGGCCAGCTTGTCGCCGCCGATCCAGCTCGCCCGCAATCCGATCGTGATAGGGCTGAAATATCTCTCGAACGCGGGCCTCGATCTGAGCCTTGCTGAGCCCGATATTTCCGGGAACGGTCGTGAGTTCGCTCAATTCGACAATCGATGTCTCCGAGCCCGGCGTCCGGTTGCAGTCAATGGCGAGGCGCGAATAATTTTGCCGTATGACCACCGCGCCGAGCGCGTCTCCGATCATGCAGCCGACCGCACCCGCGCCGATATCCCAGGCGATGTGACGCTCGCATTCGGCTTGCCTGAAGGCCAAGCATGCTGCAGACGCCGAGGCAAATATTTCCCGGCGTGATCGGCGACGATGACGAACGGCGACCTCCCATCCTCGTTGGTCACTGTGAAGGGCTGCGGTTCATCGGGCGCGAGAAGGCTGGTCGGCGCGTCATCCATTAGGGTTCGTCCCTTCGCCAAAGCCATCGGCATTGATAAAAGGGTGTCGGGACTGGCGTAAAAGTTGCATAATATTTAGCGCGATATTAGACGTTGAGAGAGGGTTGCGATGCCCACCTTGACCATAAAGCACATCACAACCTACCAGTACAGGCGGCCGGTTGTATTCGGCGAGCATTCGATGATGCTGCGTCCGCTTCAAACTCACGACCAGAGTCTGATCGCCGCAAAGCTTGTGATCACCCCGACGCCGGCAAACATTCGCCGGACGAAGGACGCGTTCGGCAACCACGTGGATATCGCGCGCTTCGCCGGCCGTGCCAAGGAGCTTCGGTTCGACAGCATCGTCCGCCTTGATCAATCCTGCATGGACATTCGACGATCTCGACATTGAGGAGTTCGCCCGAACCTATCCGTTCACCTACAGGGCGGAAGAGATGCCGGACCTGGCCCGTTTCATTGAACGACACTCTGTCGACCCGGAAGGCCAGGTCGAGCGGTGGACGCGAAGATTTCTGCGAGAGGGTCGGCCAACCGACACCCGCGAGTTTCTGATCAACCTCACATACAGCATCAATCGGACCTTCAAGCACGTACGCAGGCATGAGAAGGGCATTCAGGGCCCGCTCCAGACGCTCGAACTCGGAAGCGGCAGTTGTCGTGACCTTGCGATGCTGATGATCGAGGCGGTGCGGTCCCTTGGGATAGCCGCGCGCTTCGTCTCCGGATATTTGCACATCCCCGATGACGACGGCGAACGCTATGTCGGGCGGCGGCAACACGCATGCCTGGGCTCAAGTCTATCTGCCCGGACCCGGTTGGGTCGATTTCGATCCATCCAATGGCATCGTTGGTAACCGCGGCCTCGTTCGTGTCGCGGTGGTACGCGATCCGCGCCAGGCAATACCACTCCATGGTACCTGGATGGGGCGTTCGACCGACTACCTGGGAATGAAAGTCGAAGTCGCCGTCACCTCCGACGCCGCTAAATCGGAAAGGGCAATCGCCAATTTCGCGCCAGCACTTGAAGTCGGGTACATGACACCGAGATCGACACCCGGACCGGCGCCCCAGCGTTGCTCTTCCTGGCGATTAATCTTTAGGATCGCCGGCTTGCAACAAATTGGAAATCGCGGCTGGAACAGCCGTTTCGTGGGCGTTTGAGGAAATTTCGGTAAAGATTCATGCTGGTTTCGGGATTTCGTACGATTGCCCGGAGCCGAGGCCGATCAATGTTATACCGTGCGTTCATATCCCCGATGGTAGACTGGTGTTGTCACTGACAACCCGAGGAGAAGTTTGTTGGAAATCAAAGTCGGCTACGAATTGATCTACGATTGTCCTCAGCCAACGCCGATGATGCTGGTGTTAAACATCCACTATTCGCGCGCATCCGACATCGTCGTTCCGGATCATCTGACGACAAGCCCGTCTATTCCCATCGCGGCCTATCGTGATAGCTTCGGCAACTGGTGCACACGTCTCGTCGCCCCCGCGGGGCAACTCAGGATAGCGAGCACGGCGGTGGTCAGGGATTCTGGTGCGCCCGATATTGTTGCAACCTCCGCGCAACAGCATCCCATCGAAGAATTGCCTGAAGAGGCGCTAGTTTTTCTGTTGGGGAGCCGATACTGCGAGACCGAGAAATTATCCGAGGTGGCCTGGAGATTGTTCGGTCAAACTCCAATGGGTTGGGGCAGGGTCCAGGCAATCTGTGATTTCGTGCACAACCATATCTACATTCGGCTATGAGCATGCCCGCGCCACCAAAACTGCCTGGGAAGCGTTCGACGAGAGGAGAGGCGTCTGCCGCGATTACGCGCATCTTGCCGTGACATTCTGCCGGTGCATGAATATTCCGGCGCGCTACTGCACCGGTTATCTCGGCGACATCGGAATACCCCCACCATACGGTCCGATGGACTTCGCCGCTTGGTTCGAGGCGTATCTCGGAGGACGCTGGTATACCTTCGACCCGCGCAACAACGTGCCCCGGATTGGACGGGTACTGATGGCAAGGGGCCGCGACGCGATTGATGTCGCCATCGCGACGACCTTCGGACCCAATACGCTCATCAGCTTCAAGGTTTGGACCGATGAGGTAATGACGGGGTAATGACCGGCTGACTTGGCTCCTGTCTTTGCCGCAATCGCTACGGCACTTGAATGACCTCTCCCGAAGGAACATTCGCTATCGGCGGCGATCTGAAAGTGCGCCGCCTCGGCTTCGGCGCGATGCGCGTCACCGGCAGCGGCGTCTGGGGTGAACCGAAGGATCCCGCCGAGGCGATTCGCCTTATCCGGCGCGCGGTCGAGCTCGGCGTCACCCTGATCGACACCGCCGATTCGTACGGCCCCGAAGTGTCCGAGCGCTTGATCGCGCAGGCGCTGGCGCCTTATCCGGCCGGCCTCGTGATCGCGACCAAAGGCGGCTACACACGTCCGGGACCCGGCCGATGGGAGCCGGACGGCCGCCCGCAACATCTCAAGCTTGCGTGCGAGGGCAGCCTGCGCCGTCTGCGGCTGGACCGAATCGACCTCTACCAACTGCACGTGCCCGACCCGCGCATACCGATCGAGGATTCTATCGGAGCGATCGCGGAACTGCGCGCCGCGGGCAAGATCCGTCACGTTGGCGTCTCGAATTTTTCGGTGGCGCAAATCAAGCGTGCGCTCGCGACCGTGCCGATCGTGTCGGTGCAGAATTCCTACAACCTTTCCGAACGTTCGTCCGACCCGGTGATCGACTTCTGCGCGCGCGAAAAGATCGGTTTCATTCCATATTTTCCGCTCGCGATCGGATCGCTCGCGAGACCGGGCAGCCGCTTGAAAAAAATCGCGGCGCGCTACGATGCGACGCCCGGCCAGATCGCATTGGGATGGCTGCTCAAGCGTTCACCCGTGATGTTGCCGATTCCGGGCACGTCGTCGATCAATCATCTCGAGGAAAACATGCAGGCAGCAGCGATTCGCCTCAGCAACGACGATTTCGCCGCGCTCGGAAACTAAAGCGGGGATTTTTCGCCTCGACTTCAAGCCCCGGCCTGCCCGAGGGCTCGTCGCCGGATGATTTCCTTACGCCTGGCGATCGGCACGGCTACTCGCGCGCGGTTCTAAGTGGCAGACCCAGCGCCGCCTTGCCGCGCCGCAGCAGGGCGAACACCACCGGCGCCAGCAGCGCTGTGATCAGCGCTTGGAGCAGCATCCGCTGGCCCGCCGCGCCCTCGATCTGGCTCCAGGTCATCGGATTCGACGCCAGTACGAACGCGCCCAGAGCGTTGATCAGCGTACCGGCGAAGACGGTAATCGCGCCGACCAGATCACTGGTGGCGAGCAACCGCCCCGAATCGATACGAAACCAGGAACACCAGGGTTACGGTGAAGGCGTTGAGGCCGATTTGCGAACCGGAAAGCGCGTCCGTCGCATAGCCCATCGCGAACGCCATCAGGGCACCCGCGGCACTCGGATGCCGCAGCCCCAGATCGACCGACAGGATAAGCACCAGATGGGGCACGAAGCCGCGAATCGGAAACCACAGCGGCAGGATGGTCTGAATCGCGAGCGCGACGAAAGTTGCGACCGTGAACAGGGCTAGCAGGCGCACGAAACCGGTTCCGGCGTGTCAGCCCGTGGCACGAGCCTATCAGCCGGGTGCTGCGGCCGGCTCACTGACCTGGGGGACCTGCTCGGTTATGACCAGGACTTCCTCAAGGCGCCGGAAATTGACGGCCGCGCTCACGTCGACATTGAGGAACAATCCGGGCCCCTCGCGCCGCACGCTGTTTACGTACCCGACCAGCATCCCGCGCGGGAAAATTCCGTCCAGGCCTGACGCTACGAGCTGATCGCCGGGTTTCAGATCGTCGGCGCGGTCGACGTATTTCATCGTAAGCCCGTCGTCCGGCACTCCGGCGACAATTCCGCGCGCGCGGGTGCGCTGGTCGAAGGCGTCGAGCGCCGAGTTGTGATCATCGATCAGCAGCACGCGCGCGGCGTGGGGGCTCGCCGCGATGATTTTGCCGACCACGCCCTCGCTCGAGACCACTGCCATTCCGGGCTTGAGCCCGCTGTCCGAGCCGCGCGCGATGATCAGCGTCCGCGAAAGCCCGGTCGCGTCGCTGCCGATTACCTCCGCGGCGACCATCTGGAGCTTAAGCGCCTGCTTCAGATCGAGCAGCGCGGCGAGGCGGCGGTTCTCGGCCTTCAACTCGTCGCCTGCGGTCTGTTCGCCGTTGAACTGCGCGATCCGGGCTTTGAGCGCGGCATTCTCACGCTCGGCGTCGACCAAGTCGATATAGCCGCGGAACAGCGTGATCGTCCCGTCAGCCAAGCGTGCGCTACCGAGCTGGATCGGGCGCAGCGCCTCCATCACGAGTCCCTCGGGCGCCGCGGCCCGATCTGAAGGACGCACGCCGGTCGAGAGCAGATGGAGCGACAGGATTAGCAGCACGCCGCTCGCGAGCATGATCCGATTGCGCCACAGAAAGGAGCTTTTCACTACCGGCGCCGCCTCTGACCGTCATCCTGCGCAGAGCCGATTGTAAGTCCGAAGCGTTTTCCGGCAGCGTCATGCATGAATCGCTTCGCGTTAATTCCTCGGCTTCTATTTCAGCATGACACGAATCAGAGGCTGGTTCACTCACGGCGCGGGGCGGACGTCGCAGCCGCTTCAGTCAACCGTGACGTCGCGCAGCAGCGACAGCTCGTCGAGCACCTTGCCGGCGCCCATCACCACCGCGGTCAGCGGATCGTCGGCCAAGGTGACTGGCAGTCCGGTTTCCTCGCGCAGCAGGACGTCGAGATTGCGCAGCAACGCGCCGCCCCCGGCGAGCACGATCCCCTTGTCCACGATATCTGAAGCCAGCTCGGGCGGGGTGCGTTCCAGCGCGATGCGGACCGATTCGACCACCTGATGGACCGGCTCCATCAGGGCCTCCCGAATCTCCTCGTCGGTGATCTCGATCGTCTTGGGCACGCCGGCCACCAGGTCGCGTCCCTTGATCTCCATGGTCTGGATCTCGTCGCCCGGGTAAGCCGAACCGATCGTGATCTTGATCAACTCGGCAGTGCGTTCGCCGATCAGGAGATTATACTTGCGCTTGATGTGCTGAATGATTGCCTCGTCCATCTTGTCGCCCGCCACCCGCACCGAGCGCGAGAAGACCACTCCCGCCAGTGAGATCACGGCGACCTCGGTGGTGCCACCGCCGATATCGACGATCATGTTGCCGGTCGGCTCGGTGATCGGCAGGCCGGCGCCGATCGCGGCCGCCATCGGCTCCTCGATCAGGTAGACCTCGCGCGCGCCGGCCGATTCGGCGGACTCGCGCACCGCGCGCTTCTCGACCGCAGTGATCCCGAAGGGGACGCAGATCACGATTCGCGGGCGGACCAACGTCTTGCGGTTGTGAATTTTCTGGATGAAGTAGCGGAGCATGTTCTCGGTAATCTCGAAGTCGGCGATCACGCCGTCCTTGAGCGGGCGGATCGCGACGATCGAGCCGGGCGTGCGGCCGAGCATCTTTTTGGCTTCGGCGCCGATCGCGAGCACCCGGCGCGACCCGCGCGAGTCCTTCTGCACTGCCACCACCGAGGGTTCGTTGCAGACGATCCCCTGACCCTTGACGTAAATCAGGGTGTTGGCGGTGCCCAGATCAATTGCCAGATCGTTGGAGAACCAGCCGAAAATCGAATTAAATACCACTAAAATTCAGACCCCCACCTACCGTCCAGAGGCTCGGGATGTTGAAGGAACGCCCGGCCCGGACTTCCGCTTTCGCGCCTCCGCAAGGGTGGTTCGGCAGCCCTACCAGCCCGATGGCCGCTCGATCCAAGCGGCATCGCAAAAGTAACAAAGAAAGATCGGAGCGGCAAGGCAATGTAGTCGTTCAGTACACAGGTGGCGCATATGGTGATCGACCCGGCCGGCGGGATTTCGCCCTCGAAGAGGCTAGGCTACACTCCATGCTCCGGGTGCGGTGACGATGCTGCGTTTTCTGCTGGGCTGCCTGCTGGTCGCATTGATCGCGATTGCGATCGGATGGCGCTGGTACCGCGTCGAGCAAGCGGTGGTGAACGATCAGGCCAATCAGGTCTCCCAGTTGGGCGCGCAAGTCGAGAAGCTCAACGCCGAGAATGAGCAGCTCAAGGACAAGCTCGCCACGGTGCAGGACGAGCAGAGCCGGCTGGCGCACGACAACGACGACCTGCGCAAGATTCTCCAGCAGAAAAAGCTGACCGGCGAGCTCCCGAAAGACACCGTCATACCCTACCCGCCGAAGTGACCGGCTGCGGCGCGCGGCCGGCCTGCGCTTGCCCGTGCGGGCTTAAATCTCAACTTTTCCTCGCGAGCATGAAGCGCTGGAACTCGGCCAGATGGCTCAGCGAGCGCAGGTCGGGCATCCGATCCAGGTAAACCTCGCCCTTCAGATGGTCGGTCTCGTGCTGGATCACCCGCGCGTGAAAGTCCGTCGCGACAAAATCCAGCGGCTCGGCGTTACGATCCAGGGCCTGCACGCGCACGCTCGTGAAGCGCGGCACAATCCCGCGCAAATCCGGGATACTGAGGCAGCCCTCGGCATCTTCCACCGGCGCGTGATCGATTATGGTCACGACCGGATTGACGATCGTGGTCAGCGCGATCGGCGCCGCGTCCGGATAGCGAGGGTTGTGCACGCATTCCAGCACCGCGAGCTGGATTGAGAGATGCACCTGCGGCGCCGCCAGCCCCACGCCGTTGTACTCATGCATCGTCTCGACCATGTCGTCGATCAGCCGTTGAAACTCGGTGGTGCGGATCTGCTCGACCGAGATGGGCCGGGCCACGGTCCGCACCGCCGGATGGCCCAGCCGGGCAACTTTGAGAATCATCGCGCAACGCACCTCCGGCGCCGGAATGGAATCTCTGCGATCCTATCGATTCACGCCGCCACGGCAAAACGCTCGCGGCGCCGTGCGCGTCAGCCATCGGTATCTCACTTCAAAGCCAGTCCTCGCGTGTTTACGCGCGATCTCGGCGCCGCTCGCCGGTCCCTTTAGGCCCGGTTGTCCCCGCCCGGCCACGCCAAGTCTATTCGTACAGTACTCCTACATAATGTATCACACGCCAGGTTGATTTCTGGCTGCCGCCGGGGCCGGGTCACCGTATCGGCCTTGAACCGTCTCAGAGTAGTATTTTACGTCAGATAGTTGAAATCATTCCGGGTGAGATGATAAATAATTGTGGCCCGGAGCTGCATGCGAACCGGTGGGCGTGGATGGTGCCTGTGGCTGCCGGCGTTGTTGGTGATGAGATTGTGGAGTGGATGGGGTGCAGGATCGAGTGGTGGTTGGAGCCGGGGATGCGCTCGTGAGGGGGACTCGCGATGGCGATGTGGACCTGGGCTCGCGCGGCGTGAGGGGTGTGGAGGTGAGGCGGATTGCCGCCGCGCGACGCAGCCCGGAATCGGACTCGATCACGATCGGTGCGGCTGGTGGGGAAAGGGGCGAAGGGTGGACGGGAAGGCGGGGAAATTTCGCGCACCGACAGCTTTGCGCAACAACGCCGGCGGCAGCTCTATGACGTAACCCAAGTTACGGGTCGGGCGTGACGTCCGCGAGCCGGTCGATCGCGCGCAGGCTCGGGAACAGCGCGATTCCCAGCCCAACCACGATCAGCGTTCCGATTCCGCCGATCACCACCGAGGGCACGGTCCCGAACCAGGCCGCCGTCACGCCCGATTCGAACGCGCCCAGCTCGTTTGACGTGCCGATGAAAAGCCGATTGACGGCGCTGACCCGGCCGCGCATCGGATCGGGAGTCGCAAGCTGGGTCAGGGTCTGGCGTACGTAGACGCTCACCATGTCCGACGCGCCGACCACCGCCAGCGCGGCGAGCGAGACGACAAAACTGTCCGAGAGGCCGAAGACGATCGTCGCCAGACCGAAGATGGCGACGCAGGCGAACATCTTGCGACCGGCTTTGCCGCCGAGCGGCCAGCGGCCGAGGCTAATCCCGACCAACGCCGCGCCCGACGGCCGGCGCGCTGCGCAGCAAGCCGAGACCGCCGGGACCGACGTGCAGGATGTCGCGCGCGTAAACCGGCAGCATCGCGGTTGCGCCGCCCAGCAACACCGCGAACAGGTCGAGCGAGATCGCCCCGAGAATCATCGGGCGGCTGCTCACGTACGCGATGCCGGCGGTCAGGCGCCGGAGCCCGGTCATCCCGGTTTCTTCGGGATGGCGCGGGCTGCGATAGGTGATGGTTGCCATCACCGCGGCGACGATCGCGAACAGCACCATGCCAATCGCATAAGGCGCGGTCGGGCTGAGCGCGTAGATCATCCCGCCCAGCGCGGGACCGGCAATCACTGCGGTCTGAAAGGTCGAGGAGTTCCAGGCGACGGCCTGCGGAAATTGCTCCTGCGGCACCAGCAGCGGCACGAGCGATTGCGCCGCCGGGCCGACAAATGTGCGCGCGGCGCCGAACAGCGCCAGCACCGCATAGAAGGGCCACACCACGCTGCGGTCGGTGATCGCCAGGCCCAGGAACAGGCTCGCCGCGACCGCCTGCACGATGTAGCTGATTACTACGATCAGTCGGCGGTCGAAGCGATCGGCGACGCTGCCCGCCGGCAGCGTGCACACCACCATCGGCAGGAACTCGAACAGTCCCGCATAGCCGAGCGCCAGCGGGCTGCGCGTGATGGCGTAGATTCGCCAACTCACCGCGATCGACTGAATCTGGATCGCCAGCGAACCGAGGAACAGACTGATCAGCTGACGGCGATAGTCGCGATGAGCGAAGACCCCGGGTACGGGATTCACGATCGGTGCGTCCCGCCGGGCACGGAGTCGAGCCTGCGATTCTGCCATCGGCGATCGATGGGGCCGGGCCCGCGCGGATTCAGACCGCCTTCAGCGCGCGGCGGGCCTTGAGCTGACACTCGGCGAGCGAGCAATAGTGCGCGCGCTTCGCGACGAACGGCCGGCCACATCCGGCGCATTCGCGGACGGTTTCGTCCGCGGTGAGCAGCGGGCGCAGCGCCGCCAAGTCGCCGGCGCGATTGGTCTTTGCCCGCGGGTCGGACTTGTCCGCCGCAGGCGCGTCGCCGCGCGCGATTCGTTCGGCCTGCGCATGCGCGAGCCTCGTCGGCGCGGCGGTTCAGCGGATCGTCGGCATGGCCGCGAACCCATTCGAAGGTCACGCGCCGCTCGGCAATCTCGGCGTCGAGTTGATCCCACAAATCGCCGTTCGCTTTGCGTTTGCGATTTTCGTTGATGCCCTTGACCACGTACTGGCTGTCGCTGCGGAGTACGACGCTCGCGCCGCGCGCAATCGCGCGCAGCGTTTCGATCGCAGCCGTCAGCTCCATCCGGTTGTTGGTGGTAGCGGGCTCGCCGCCGCTCAACTCTTCGCGCGCGCCATCCGGCTTGCAAATCACGGCGCCCCAACCGCCGGGACCCGGATTCCCAATACAGGAGCCGTCGGCATAGGCGAGCAGCGACTTGGCGGCAACGGGCAAGAGCGCGCTCATTCAGCTCAGGCCGCGCTCGGCGCGCAGGCGCTTGAACCAGTCGATATACTCGTGCGCGGCGCGATCCCACGAGAAGTCGGCAGCGAAGCAGTTGTCCATCAGGCGGCTCCACTGCTCGCGATTGCGATGGACCTCGACCGCGCGGGCCAGCGCCGCGGTGAGCGCCTCGCTCTGATACTCCTGGAAGACGAAACCGTTGCCGTGGCCCGAGTGCGGGTCGAACTCCGAAATCGTATCGCGCAAACCACCGGTGGTGCGGACCACCGGCGCGGTGCCGTACTTCAGCGCGTACATCTGGGTGAGTCCGCAGGGCTCGAACCGCGACGGCATCAGGAAGATGTCCGAGCCCGCCTGGATGCGATGGGCCAGCGCGTTGTCGAACGCGGTGACCATCCGCAGCCGTCCCGGATAGCGCGCGTCGGCGTCGCGAAAGTATCCTTCGAGCGCCGGGTCGCCGCTGCCGAGGATCACGAGCTGGAGATCCAGCGCCATCACTGACTCGAGCGCATCGCGGAGCAGATCGAGACCCTTCTGCGGGGTCATCCGCGTGATCATGCCGACGATCGGCGTGCCGTCGGCGGCGGGCAGTCCCAGCCGCTGGCGCAAGTCGGCGGCGCAGGCGCGTTTGTCGTCGCGCGTGGCGGAACCGTAGCGCGCCGCGATCAGCTCGTCGTGGCCGGGGTCCCATTCGTGGTAGTCGGCGCCGTTGAGAATTCCGATGAAGCGCCCGCCCTTGGCCCGCAGCACGCCTTCGAGCCCGAAGCCGAGCTCGGCGCTCTCGGTGACTTCACGCGCGTAGGTCGGGCTGACGGTCGAAGCGGCGTCCGCCAGCGTCACCGCGCCCTTCATCAGGTTGAGATTGCTGTGGAACTCCAGGCAGTCCATCGAAAAGTACTTCCAGTCGAGATTGAGCAGCGGGAACTCGCCGGCATCGCAGATGCCCTGGAACGCCAGATTGTGAATGGTGAAGACCGAGAGCGTGCGGGCGAAGCTCTCGCGCATCACGGGATCGGCGCCGATCACGATCGGCACCACCGCGGCGTGCCAATCATGCGCATGCACAACGTCGGCCTTGATCAGCCGCGCGATAGTCGCCGCGGCCGCGCGGCCGAAGAACACGTAGCGGCGCAGATTGTCGGGGTAGTCGCGGCCGTTCTGGCCGTAAATTCCGTCGCGTCCGAAGTAGCCGGGATGCTCGATCAGATAGTAGCGCACGCCGTGGGCGCCGGGCGCGCCGCGGACGGTGAAGCGCTCGTCCCGCCCGCCGACCTCGACGCTCATGCGATCGGCGACGAATGCCCCCGACAGGATATTGAGCGCGCTCTTATAGCCGGGAAAGATGACCGAGACCTCACATCCGGCGGCCGCGAGCGCGCCGGGCAGCGCGCCAATCACATCCGCCAGTCCGCCGGCCTTGGCGTAGGGGGTAATCTCAGCAGCGACGATCGCGATCTTCATCACGGGCGAATACTGCCTCCTCTGTAACGCGACATAGTGTAGCAGCCGCGCAATCTCAGGCGGAAAAGATCCGTCGCGTCGGGGTTAGAGTAACGCAAAGAGCAAACTGATGCTGCGGGTCGATCGGAACTGTCGCATCGGGTCGGCGCGCCGAGCCGCGGACAGCACGGGCACTCCAAAAATGCGCCCAAGGGGTTCCAATATCGGCTTGCAAGGGAATATTGTAACCGATCCGGTCTCTGACCGTAGGGAACTGCGAGGTGTTCGCACCCTTTCCATACGACGATATTGCGTTAAAAGTCGGCCTGGCGCTGGGCACGGGCCTCCTGGTCGGACTGGAACGGGAGTGGGCGCAGAAAGAAGTCGGCGTCCGCACCTTTGCGATCATCTCGCTCTTCGGCACGCTGACCGCGCTTACCTCTATCCAGCTCGTGATCGTGGCGCTCTCGGGCACCTTTGTACTGGTAGGCCTGATGAACGTGCAGAGCCTGATGCGCGACCGCTCGCTCGAGATGACCACCTCCGCGGCGCTGTTGGTCACGCTGCTGGCGGGCGCGCTGATCGGCCAGGGCCATTACTTCACCGCGATCACGTCGTCGGTCCTGATGACGATGCTGCTGGCGTGGAAGACCGAACTGGCCCGCTTCGCCGGCGCGCTCCAGCCCGAGGAGATTCGCAGCGCGGTGCTGCTGAGCCTGCTGAGCTTTGTGATCTATCCGCTGCTGCCCGACCGGTTCGTCGATCCGTGGCAGCTGCTGAATCCGCGCCAGGACTGGATGATCGTGGTCGTGATCGCCGGCCTGGGGTTCGCGAACTACGTCCTGCTGCGGCTGTACGAAACGCGCGGCACCTATTACGCGGCGTTCCTCGGCGGGCTGGTCAACAGCACCGCGGCGGCGACCGAGCTGGCGCGGCTGTTCCGCAACTCGGAGGATTCCGCCCAGCTCGCGGTGGCCGTAGTGATGGTAACCAGCGTTGCGATGTTCCTGCGCAACCTCATCATTCTGGCGATATTTGCTCCACCCTCGGTAGGTGCGGCGCTGCTGCCGCTGGGCGTGATGATGATGGCGGCGCTCTTCATGGTCTGGCTGCATCGCGATCGCAGCGGCGGCCGGATGCCGCAACTACATCTGTCCTCGCCGGTCTCGCTGCCGCACGTGCTCCGCTTCGGTGCGATGTTCGTTGCGCTGCTGGCCACCGGCACCCTGGCCGAGCGCTATCTGGGCAGCCAGGGATTTTTGATACTGGCCATAGTCGGCGGGCTGGTCAGCAGCGCCAGCACCACCGCGACCGCAGCCACGCTGGTCGCAGCCGGCAAAATCACGCCCGAAACCGCCGGTATCGCGAGCGTGCTCACCTCGATGGCGAGCGCGCTGGCGGATCTGCCGCTGGTCTATCACCAGACTCACCAGAAGATCGTCATCCGCCGCCTGGCGGGCGCTTCGGCGATCATCCTGATTCTGGGGCTGAGCGTGCTGGCGTTCGATCGTTCGGAAGGAACGACCCTCCACCACGTTGCATGGTGGGCGCTTGAGTCGATCCGCCGGCGCAATGACCGGGCGGATTCCGCAACCTCAGTGGCGCCCGTTCGCTACGCGACCTTGGTCTCGGCGGGAGCGGTTTCCCCGAGCGCTTCGCGCAGATCGGAAGCGGCGGTTTCCGGCGGCACCGGATTGATATAGAAGCCGGTGCCGACCTCGAAGCCTGCGACCTTGGTCAGCGCCGGAGTGATCTCCAGATGCCAATGATAGTGCGGACTTTCGGCCTCCCGCAGCGGCGCGGAATGAATTATGTAGTTGAACGGCGGATCTTTGAGCGAGGCCTTGAGCGCGCTTAAGCCGGCCTTCAGGGCTTGAGCCAGAGCCCGATACTCGCTGGCCTGGGCGTACTCGAAGTGCGAACCGTGGTCCTTGGGAATGATCCAGAGCTCGAACGGGAACCGCGCCGCGAACGGACAGGCGACAATAAACCCGTCGTTCTCGAAAATCACGCGCCGGCGGTCATGGCTCTCCTGGTTCAGGATGTCGCAGAAGATGCAGCGTTCCTTCAAAGAGTAGTAATCGCCTGCTCCGCGTAGCTCCTGCTGGACGCTCAGCGGCACGATCGGGAGCGCAATCAGCTGCGAGTGCGGATGCTCGAGGCTGGCGCCGGCCTCGGGGCCGTGATTCTTGAAAATCAGCACATAGCGGAAGCGTTCATCGCGGGAGAGGTCGAGCACGCGGTCGCGGTAGGCCCACAGGATCTCCTCGATCTGACGCGACTCGAGGTCGGCCATCCCGCGCTCGTGGTCAGGGCTCTCGATGACCACCTCGTGGGCGCCGATCCCGTTCATCAAATCGTAGAGGCCCTCGCCGCGGCGCCCGGCGCCGCCTTCGATTCTCAACGCCGGGAACTTGTTGGGCACCGCCCGCACGCGCCATCCGGGCTGATTGGGCAGCGTGCCGGATTCGCGATAGGAGAGCACCTCGGGCGGCGTCTGGGCCTCCATCCCGTAACAAAAGGCGCACGCAGCGTTCTTGCGCTCTTGAGGAGCGCGGGGAAAGTCCGACGGGCGCTTGCCGCGCTCCGTGGACATGATCACCCAGCGACCGACGACCGGATCCTTTCTTAGCTCAGGCATTGCCGCCCATCCTCAGAAAATACGCCCCCAGCCCCCGTATCTTCATTTACTGTGCCGGCGCGCGAAATGCCAGACCGACCCCAAGCATGGGCGGATTAGCGGAGCTAATTGAGCACGGTGCGTTCGGAACCCGCCGTTTCGGTCGGACGCTGCCCATCAAGCGGTTGGCGCAGCGCCTGGCTGAGGACCTCATCGACCGTGTCGACGAAGATCATCTGCATCTCCTTGAGCACTTCTGCCGGGATGTCCTCGAGGTCGCGCTCGTTGCGGCGCGGCAGGATCATGGTCTTGATTCCGGCGCGGCGCGCCGCGAGCACCTTCTCCTTGATTCCGCCCACCGGCAGCACCTTCCCACGCAGCGTGATCTCGCCGGTCATCGCGACTTCCGGGCGCACCGGCCGCCCGGTCAGGAGTGAGGCGAGCGACGCGGCGATCGTGACGCCGGCCGAAGGGCCGTCCTTGGGAATTGAGCCCGCCGGCACGTGGACATGGATATCCGACTTCTCGAAGAAATCGCTCGCAATTCCGAGCCGTTCGGCGCGCGAGCGGATATAAGACATCGCGGCCTGCGCAGATTCCTTCATCACGTCGCCCAGCGAGCCGGTGAGCGTCAGCCCCTTCTGGCCGCTCATCCGGGTGCTCTCGATGAACAGGATGTCGCCGCCGGCGGGCGTCCATGCGACGCCGGTGGCCACGCCCGGATCCGGCATGCGCTCGGCCACTTCCGAGAAGAAGCGCGGCGGACCGAGATAGCGTTGCACGGCCGCCGCTTCGATTAACTCCGGCGGGGTCTCGCCCTCGGTGATCTCGCGGGCGACCTTGCGGCAGATGCGGGCGACCTCGCGCTCGAGGTTCCGCAGCCCGGCTTCGCGGGTGTAACTCCGGATGATTTCGAGCGTCGCCTCGGGCGCGAACTCAAGCTTGCGGCCGGCCAGTCCATTCTCGGTGATCTGCTTCGGAATCAGATGGCGATTGGCGATCTGAAACTTTTCCTCTTCGGTGTAGCCCGGCAGCTCCAGGACCTCCATCCGGTCGCGCAGCGCCGGCGGAACCGGATCGAGCACGTTCGCGGTGGTCACGAACAGCACCTTGGAGAGATCGAGCGGGATATCGAGGTAATGATCGACGAAGGTGTTGTTCTGCTCGGGATCGAGCACCTCGAGCAGCGCCGAGGCGGGATCGCCGCGAAAGTCGGCGCCGAGCTTGTCGACTTCGTCAAGGATGAACAGCGGGTTGTTCGATCCGGCGTTGCGCAGACCCTGCACGATGCGGCCGGGGAGGGAGCCGATATAGGTGCGGCGATGACCGCGGATTTCGGCCTCGTCGCGGATCCCGCCGAGCGAGAGCCGCACGAACTTGCGTCCCAGTGCGCGTGCGATTGAGCGGCCGAGCGAGGTCTTGCCCGTGCCGGGCGGCCCGACCAGGCACAGGATCGGTCCCTTGGTGTCCTGCTTGAGCTTGCGCACCGCCAGGAACTCGAGGATCCGCTCCTTGATCTTCTCGAGATCGTAATGGTCTTCGTCCAGCACCTGGCGCGCGTGCTTGATGTCGAGATTGTCCTCGGTCGAGATGCTCCACGGCAGCGTGACGAGCCAGTCGAGGTAGGTGCGCACCACCGTATGCTCCGCCGACTCGGGCGGAATCATCTTGAGCCGTTCGAGTTCCTTGTCGGCCGCCTTGCGCGCCTCTTCGGGCATCCCGGCGGCTTCGATTTTGTGCTGGAGCTCGTCGATCTCGCCGCTGCGCGAGTCGTTCTCACCCAACTCCTTCTGAATCGCCTTGACCTGCTGGCGCAGGTAATACTCACGCTGGCTCTTGTTGAGCTCGCTCTGCACCTGCGACTGGATTTTGTGGCCCAGTTCGAGCAGCTCGATTTCGCGATTCAGGATCGCCGCCAGCTTCTCCATCCGCGCCCGCACGTCGAGCGTGGAGAGCAAATCCTGTGATTCCTCGATCGCGATCTTGAGGTACGAAGCGACCAGATCGGTCAGCCGCTCCGGCTCCCGCACCTGCATCGCCATCACCTGCAACTCGTCGGGCAGGTACGGAACCAGCGACACGAACTTGGAGAACTGGCTGACCAGATGCGCCTGGAGCGCGTCGACTTCCTTGCTGCGCGGCGTCGTATCCTGCAGCCGGCTGACGCGCGCGGTGAAGTAAGGCTCCTGCTGGAGAAATCCTCCAACTCGATGCGCGCCAGACCCTGCACCAGCACCCGCACGCTCTGGTCGGGATAACGCAGCATCTTGAGGATCCTGACCGCGGTGCCGCGCGGATAGAGGCCGTCGGAGCGCGGATTCTCTTCTTCAGGATTTTTCTGCGCCGCGAGTCCGATTATCCGGGAGGCGGCGCCGACCTCTTCGAGCAATCTGAGCGAGGACGCCCGCGACACCAGGAATGGATAAATTTGGCTCGGGAAAATCACGATGCCGCGCAGGGGCAGCACCGCGAGCACTTCGGGAATCTCTACCTTGCTTAGGTCCTCTTCCGTCTCGAAGCGTTTTTCCCCTTTGATCTTTTCACTCATCGATAGGTAGACCTCATGCTAGGAGGGCCGTCCGCACTTCCACCACCACGATTATTTACCGTAGTATACGAGGTTGGCGCAGACAAGCCGGCTTATAATCAGAAGCTAACCACGCCGGGCCGTCCGCGCCACTACGGAGCAAGATTGGAAAAGTCCCGCTTTGACAAGCTTTTCAGCCAGCAGGAAGCCAACGAGCTGGTGCCGCGGCTCGAGCTGTTGATGCGTGATCTGCAGGTCAACGCCAACGAGCTGCGCCGGCAGGTCACCGACCTGGCCCGCAGCGACAGCGAACTCGACGGGATGGGCCTGCAGGACATCATCGACCGCCATCCCGAGCTCAAGGAACTGACGAGCCGGATGGCGGAGTTGGCCGGGCAGATCGAAAGCTTCGGCTGCTTTCTCAAGGATATCGAGCAGGGGTTGGTCGACTTTCCGGGCGAAGTCGACGGCGAGCTGGTCTTCCTTTGCTGGCAGTTCGGCGAGCCCCGGGTGCTGGCCTGGCACGGCCTGGAGAGCGGTTTCAGTTCGCGCCAGCCGCTCAAGGGAACCCCCAAGCCATACCTGAATTGAAGCGAACCGCGCACGAGTTCCGCGCGAGCCCCATGCCAAGTTGACGACGATGGTAGCCCTCTTCGTATATCTGCTCGCGATCGTATGCTGGCTCGGCGCGATCATCTTTTTCTCGGCGTTCGTGGCGCCGGTGATCTTTACGCAACTGCCGGTCGCCGAGGCCGGCAAGGTCGTCGGCGTGATGTTCCCGCGCTACTACGTGCTCGGCTACGTGGCCGGCACGATCGCGCTCGTCCTGTCGATTTACTTCGCCACCGCGCGTGGCGCGCGCGGATGGTGGAGCGGGGCGGGATTCCTGCTGGCGATCGCGCTCGTGCTCACGCTCTACGCCGGGATGGTCGTGCGGCCCGGGGTCGAGGCGGTTCGCAGTGTTTCGGAAGAAACGAGTCCCGATCCGGCGCGCAAGGCCGAGTTCGACCGCTTGCATCATCTGTCCGTCATTTTGAACGGCGCCGTCCTGATCCTCGATCTGCTCGCGCTGGCGAGTACCGCCGGCGCACTGTCGCGACATGGCTAGACGCAAGTTCGCCGCGGTGGTGCTCGATCTGTACGACACCCTGGTGCGATGGGATCCGACGCGGCTGCCGGAGGTCGAATGGCGCGGCAAGCGCTTTCGCAGCACCGATCCGTTCCAGATCGAGATGCTAGCGTCGCGGCTCGGCGCCGACTTCGACCGCGAGCGCTGGCTCGACGCGTACCATTCGACCGTGGGGGAGATCATCGTCGAGCGCGATCGGGACGAGATAGAAATTACCTGCGATGAGCGTTTCGTCCGCGCGCTCAGGCGATTTGGGCTCGCGTCCGACGATCGCATCCGGTCGCTGGCGCAGGAATTACGCGCGATTCACATGGGGCAGGTCCGGCGCATTACCCGCGCGCCGCTGGAGCACCTCGCTGCGGTACGCCGGATCGCGCCGCATTTCCGGCTCGGCCTGCTCTCCAACTTCGACGATTCGGAAACCGGATATCACGTGCTGTCCGACACCGGCGTGCGGCAGCTGTTCGAAGCGGTGATCATCTCGGCGGATGTTGGAATCCGCAAGCCGAACCCGAGGATCTTCGCGCAGATGCTCGCGATGCTCGGCGTGGCGCCCGAGGCAACGCTCTTTGTCGGCGACACGCCCGAGCATGACATCGCGGGATCCGCGCGGGTCGGAATGCGCACCGCGTGGATCACCAATGGCAAGGGGCCGTGGCCTGAGGGGCTCGCCGCACCCGACTTTGTGATCGAGAATCTCACCGAACTGCCGGCCGTCCTCGGATACTGACCGATGGCCGATCAATCCCGACGCAGTCCCGCCCATGACCTAATCGAGCACGCGCCCTTCGCCGCGCTGCTCGGCCTCAAGATCGAATCGGCCGGCGCGGGTGAAGCGATCGTGCGCCTTCCGTTCAACCCCAAGATGCTCAACGCGGGCGGGCCCGACGTGCCAATTCATGGCGGCGCGATCGCGTCGCTGGTCGATACGGCCGCCTGTGCCGCGATCTGGAGTCTGCCCGAGACGAAACGCAGCGCGACCATCGCGCTGACGGTGAACTACACCGGACCGGGCATTTCCACCGATCTCGTCGCGCACGCCAGGGTGCGGCGCTCGGGCACGAAGGTCGCGAGCCTCACCGTGGACGTTCGCGACACGCACGGCGCGCTCGTCGCTGACGCGCTGGTGACGTACAAGATAAGTTGAACGCCATCGGTGCTCACTAGTGGATTCCAGCTCGATCGATCTGCTCGAAACCATTCAGAGTGCCGGCGAGCGGCGCGGGCTCAACCTGATCGCCGCGATTCCCGTCGCGCGCTATGAGCTTGCGGTTCCTGCGTCGCAATTGAGCACGGCCGCGCCCGAGGCTCGTTCGATAATAATCGTCGCCAACGGCGGCGGCGCGTTCTGGATGGCTCTGAAAGCGCACGCGGCCACTCATCCCGGATGGTGGGAGCGGGAAAACCCGCTCGATGATTTCACGCGCGAGGTCGTCGAAGACGAATTAGTTCCGCCGCTCACCGCGTCGGGAATCCGATGCCGTCCCGTCTACCCGTTCAGCACCGGCCTCACGATTAATTTCATGGCGCTGGGGAAGCTTGCCGGTATCGGCGGGCCGAGCATCATCGGCGTCGTGGTCAATCCGAAGTTCGGTCCGTGGATCGCGTTCCGCGCCGCGCTGCTGGTCGACGCGGAAGTTGACCGTCCCGGTGAAGCGCTCGGTTTCGACCCGTGCCCCGGATGCACTGTCCGAAGCTGCATCCCGGCCTGCCCGGTCAATGCGGTAAGTTTTCCGACCGGATGGGATATTACGCGCTGCCTCGAGCATCGCGTCGAGGTCGAGCCGGATTGCGCGCCACGCTGCCACGCGCGAGTCGGATGCGTGCTCGGCCCCGAGCATCGCTACCCTGACGACGCGCTCGCCTACCATCAGATGCGCGCGCTGCGCGCGATGCGCCCGTACTACAAAAAGTAGCCCTCACGAAGCGGGCCTACCCGCGAGCTCGCTCCAGGCGTAGAATTGCTCCGGATACATCCGGCAATACCGTTCCAGGAGATTTGCGTACTGACGCACGCCGCCGATCAGGCTAGCCTCCCGCCCGGCTGCCGATTCGACCTCGATAGCCGGTTCGATGATCACTTCGATCTCGGGGTTGCTCCGGCTGACGCAAAATAGCGGGAGAACTGCCGCGCCTGAAGCACGGGCCAGGCTGATTATCCCGGTCGAAAATGTTTCTTCGCCGCCGAGGAACGGCAGGCCGATCAAGCGGTGGCTGTATTTCCCATCGCCCGTGATGCAAATGGCGGAGTTCCGGTTCAACCGGTTGAGCAATACCCGGGTGAAGGCCAGGGAGTCCGATCTTGGCAGATAGATCATCTCGGCGAGGCATTCCATCTCGCACGCTTCGCAGAAACGCCTGAGCCAGCGGGCGGCCCAGTTCCAGTGCGAACCGGGGTCAAACCCGCTTCCCAAATGTCTTTCCTCGTGGACCTGATGCATTGTGTAGCCGCGAGCGTGAAGCACCCGTCGGGCAAGGAACCGGCCGCCGAACGAGCTGGTCTCCATGAGAATGGCCCCCCGACCGCGACTCAATGCGGCGCGCAGGTGTTCTTCGCCACGCAGCGGCACCCTGCCGACTTGTTCCAGCTCGGCAGGTGATGGCGCCATCCAAAAGGTCTCCCGCCAGAACTGATAGAAGGCGCTTTGTGCTATGTTCCGTTTCTGAACCGTGCTGAGCTCTTCGCCGAAGGCCGCGTCAATCGCACACCAAGTCAGGCGCCGCTTGCGGCCAGAGATCCAGTAGGCGCCCAGAGCGGCCGCCCGGACCATCAGCCGCCTGAGCCAGATCGGAAATCGGCGGCTGATCGTCAACAGCGCGATCACCGATGGAAAGTAGAAGTCGCGCCCGCTTATCCGGTACATTCAGCCGGGCTGGATCAGCATCCGCCGCTGGACCTTGCCCGTAGGCGTCCTGGGGAGCGCGTCCCTGAATTCAACCAGGCTGGGAATCTTGAAATTCGCGATCTTCCCGCCGCAGAACAACACCAACTCTTCTTCGGTACAGGGCCCGCGCAGGACCACGACGGCCTTGACCTTCTCGTCGCCGTAGGGCGTAGGCAGACCTACAACTACCGCCTCTTCGACTGAGGGATGTGCTTCGAGTACCGCTTCGATGTCGCGTGGATCGATCTTGTAACCGCCCCGGTTGATGAAGAACTTCTTGCGGCCGGCAAGATAGAGCCGGCCGGCGGCATCTCTCCGGCCCAGATCGCCGCTGAGGAAGTACCCGTCCTTGAAGGCCGCTTGATCGGGCAGTCCATCGTAGGCGGTTATCGCGAAGGTACTTCTTATCGCCAGCTCTGCCAGGGCGCCGGCCTTCGCCACTTTGCCGTTGTCGTCCAGCAACTCCACCTCGACCCCGGCCAGTGGCCTGCCGACCGACTCCAGCGAGCCGGCTATGTCATGGTCGAGGTTGACACTTATGCTTCCGGTTTCGGTCGAGCCATAGAGCTGCCGAACGTAGAATCCGAAGCGCTCATGAAATTCATGATTCCGCCGGGCCGGCATCGCGGCGCTGGCTGAGATGCAAAGCCGCAGCGACGACAGGTCGGGACGCGAGCGGAAGTTGGTCTTTGCAAGCATGATGAACATAAACGGTATGCCTATAAAGACCGACAGGCGATGAGCTTCGATTGCCGCGGCGACCGCGCGCCGTTCATACTCCGGCAACGGATAGAGCGAAGCTCCGGCGCGGATACTGGTCAGCATCGTGCGCATCAAGCCATTCACATGAGAGAACGGCGCTACGCCGAGAAAGCGGTCTTCCGCGGTGATGCCAAGGGTGCTTATGAGACTGTCGAGTTCAAGCATCAACTGGGCGTGCGTTCGGGCGATGCGCTTGGGCGTGCCGGTCGAGCCGGAAGAGAATTGATACATCGCGGCGCTGTTCGGATTGACGGCGGTCTCCGGGCATGCCGGCGCGGCCGCCTGGTCCTCAACCATCGCCAGCGCGCACGGTTCCGGCAGCGCCGACAACACTTCCTTCGCGAGCCCCCCCAAAGCGTGAGAGGTAAGCAGCATCGAGGCTGCTGTGAGCTCGAGAAAGTAGCGCAACTCGGTCTTCTGGTAGCCGTGGTTGAGAGGAACGATGATCGCGCCCAGCGCCGCCGTGGCGAAGTAACTGATCGCGAAGTCGGTGCCATTGGGCAGGAACAAGGCCACCCGGTCGCCTTTGCGGATTCCACACTGGTAAAGTCGCCCAGATAGTGCCGCTACTTGCGCCCCTAAATCGGCATAGCTGAGGACTCGATCACCGTCGACTATGGCTATGCGGCCGGGGTTATCCTTCACCACTGCCGCAAGCATCTCGCCGAGGGTCTTCATCAATCGGCTGCTTCAACCTGGCGAGATCGGCCGCTCCGCGGTCCTGCGTACTACGTATTCGGCCAATGTTCTGATGGTCTTGAAGAGACCGGTTGTCAGGTCGGAATCGCAGACTTCAATGTCGAATCGTTTCTCCAGCGCCGCAACCAGAGTGAGAGCGTCGATCGAATCAAGTCCGATGCCGCGGCCCAGCAAAGGTGTGGCGGAGCCGTTCGCGCTACAGGTACGAGGATCCAGCTCCAGCTCGGCAACCAGGATGTCTTTGATCGTTGCCTCGATTTGCTCGCGCGAGATTGATGCCACTAGCAGCCCTTAGCGTCAGGCGCTTCGCGATCCTGAGGAGTCCGCGCCCGCGGGAAGGTCCGCTGGCGCCGGTCGAACTTGCGGCGCCCACTCGCAGATCGCGCTCAGGATTTTACCGCTCCGGGTGCGGGAGACCTCTGCGACCCGTTCGAAGGTTACCGTCACATTGTGCGCCACCATGGCGCAGAACGAATCGCCAAGCGACGCGGTAAGCGTCGCACCCAATGGCCGGTCGGCCACGTAGCGGACGTGATAGCGGTCAAGGCTCTTCTGCACGATCTGGAACTGCGCCAGCTCGGCGCACTCACTTAGGCGGTGAATGAACCGCCACGGCGAGAGGACGCGGCCGTCCATCGAGTGGAAGAGGTTGATGGTGCGCCCCTCGACGCGGCCGAGGGTCGGCAGAGTTCTGCCGCACGCGCACGGCGATGAAGAGGCTACCGCGCAATCACCGATCTCGTATCGCACCAGAGGCATCAGATGATTTTCCAAAGTCGTGACCAGGACCCGGCCCAGTTGCCCGGATGACACCGGACGGTCCGCATCGTCGACGATCTCGAGCAAGACGTGTTCCGCGTTGACGTGATAGCTGCCCGCCGGGCACTGCCAGGCAAGAAACGCTTCGGTCGAACCATAGTACTCCGCGATTTCGACTCCGAGCACGCGCCGGGTCCGTTCGCGAAGCGCATCGTCGAGCACTTCCGACCCACAGAGGATTTTCCTGAGCGATGGCAGCCGCAGGCGTTTTCGTTCGAACACGCGGATCAGGCCGTCGAGGTCCGACGGCAGCGTGCACAGGTAGAGGGGATCGACCTTGCACAACCACGCGACGTAGTCGCTGAAGTCGGCGTAGTTCTTCAAGAACTCAGCTCGCGGGAAGAGCCGGCTGCGGACGAATTGACCCTCGCCTACATCGTCGGGCATCGCGATCGTCCATGCGCTGCGAACCAGCGGGCTCCATCCATGCGCGCGCAGATAGCGGGCGCGGGCCGCAAAACGGCCGCGCTGATGCGGGGCATCGAAGAGAAATTCCGCCGGCGCGCCGGCGGAGCCGGAGGAGCGTCCGGCGGCAAATGGCACGCCGGGCCGGACTTGTCTCACCGAGTGGTTGAGCTCGGCGATCGCCGACCGCCTGAGGACCGGCCAGCTCTCCAGATCGCTCGGTCGGGAGCTTCCACGCAGCCGCGCGTAGAAAGGAATCGACGATGCGACCCGCAACGTCTCCGCGAGCTGCGCCTGGGTGCGGGCCGCAAGATCGTCGGAACTTTGGTATTGGCTGCGCAGAAGCCGCGCGTAGCGCGGCGCTGAGGCCATCAATTGTTTCAAGACTGACATCTGTCACCGGCCGCGTTGCGAGCGCGAACCTGGCATAAAATCGGAAGCGGCTTCAACGTGGCTTGGGTCGTCCGAGGTTGCTCCGAAAACATGCGCTGCATCTTTACGGGCCACGCAGAAGACCGACATACCCAAAGGAAGCGTATGATGGCGCAGCCATCGAGTCTCCAGTCCTATGACCCAGCCCAGGAGCCCGTTCCAATACGGCACGTTGGGCGGCAGAGCGGAGTGCGAAGCGCCCTTGCCCAATCCCCTCGCGGTTCAGATCGCCATAATCACCGGAAGCAGAAGCGCATTCCAATAGGTTGCGCGCAAGACCTCAAGTCCACTAGCGCCAGCGAGTTCGGCTACCTCTCGGCGCGTGAAGCGCCGGCCGTCACTCACGAACCGGTCGTGGGGAGTACGCAAGAATTCCAACGCCGAAGTATTGAGTACCAGCAAGCCCCCGGGACGTAACACCCTGGCTAACTCGTCCAGGGCTCGCCGCTGGTCAATCGGCTGGGAAAGTACATCATGGCAGACCACGATGTCGAAACTCAGCGAGCGCAACCCGATATCAAGGACTGAGCTTCGCAGCAGCCGATCGAAGCCTCTTGCCTGGCAAAATCCAACCGCATGTTCCGACCGATCGAGTCCGACGACACTCGCCCCGCCGAACTTCTGCCGCAGAACGCGCAGTAACCCGCCGGTTCCGCAACCCGCATCCAACAGCGAGTGAAATGCCGGGTTGTAGTCCTCGATAGCGCGAACTGTCAGTCGCTGAAGGGCCTCGTACCACCAATACCGCTCCTCGAGCTGATAGATTTTCTGATACTCAAACCGTTTCAAGTTGATCTGTGGTTTTCAGAGTTTTCTGGCGACGGCCTTGGCGAAGTAGGTCAGGATCAGGTCGGCGCCGGCGCGTCTGATTGCGGTCAGCACTTCCATCGCGTCGCGCGCTCTTCGTCGAGCCATCCGTTGAGTCCCGCCGCGCGAATCATCGAGTATTCGCCCGAAACATTGTATGCCGCGACCGGACAATTGAATTCGGTGCTTCACCCGGTAGATCAGGTCCAGGTAGGGGAGCGCCGGCTTGACCATCACGATATCGGCGCCTTCCTCCAGATCGAGCGCTACCTCGCGAAGCGCCTCGTCGCCGTTGGGCGGATCCATCTGGTAGGAGCGGCGGTCGCCGAACTTGGGCGTCGATTCGGCGGCCTCGCGGAACGGACCATAAAAGGCGGACGCGAACTTGGCCGAATAGGCCATGATCGGCACGTGACTGAAACCGTTCTGATCGAGCGCCGTGCGGATCGCGCCGACCCGCCCATCCATCATGTCGGACGGCGCGACGATATCGGCGCCGGCGCGCGCGTGAGACAGCGCCTCGCGCGCCAGCAATTCGAGCGTCGCGTCGTTGTCGACGTCGTTGTCCTTGACGACCCCGCAATGGCCGTGGTCGGTGTACTCGCACATGCAGACGTCGGTGATCACTGCGAGGTCGGGCACGTGCTGCTTGATTTCGGCAATCGCCGTCTGGACGACGCCGGAATCGTTCCAGGCCTCGGTGCCGGACGCGTCTTTGTCCGCCGGGATCCCGAACAGAATTATCGCCGGCACGCCGGCCTCGAAGGTTTCGCGCGCCTCGCGCACCGCGATATCGACCGAAAGTTGCGCCACACCCGGCATCGATTCGATCGGGTTGCGCACCTCGCGTCCGGGGCAGACGAAGAGCGGCTGGATAAAGTCCTCCGGCGCTAGGCGCGTCTCGCGCACCATCCGGCGCAGCGTCTCAGTGCGCCGCAGTCGGCGCGGGCGGGTGATCGGGAACGGCATGGCGGCTTCGACGCGGCCTCAGCGTCTGAACGATCTAAGCACTAAAGCCGCGAGTATACCAACGCGCACGCGCCACGCCGTCTGGCGGCGCTGGCAGGCGATCAGCCACCCAGCAGGTTGATGTCTTTCTCGAACTGTTCTTCGGGCATGCGCGAGACCAGGAAGCACAGCCAATGGGGGGCGGGTTCTACGGTGAGCACCACGCTGTAGCCTTGATGGTTGTAGTAGTAGCGGTCGGGCGCCATCTGATGTCCGCCCGGCGGAATCGTGACGTTCGGGACCTGCACGCGCATGCACATGATCGCGCCGTCGGGCCCGCGATAGAGCGTGAACGATGCGGCGCGGCCGTCGGGGAGCGTGCCGACGCGCCCGCCCACCAGGTGATATCCGACCGGCTCGAAGTTCCAAATGAAGTCCGGCACTTTCGCGGAATGGTAATCCGCGGCGACGCCGCCGTAAGTCCCGGTCGAAGGGTCAGGTTCGAAGTGCTGCTCGGTGGTGTTGAATTCCTGGATCGCCACGTCGAGGTCGCTGGACGGCTGATGTCCGTTTCTCCATCCGCGCACGATCACCGCGATCACGACTGCGGCGGCGAGCGCGGCGAGACCCGCCCATCGCGCGCGAGAGCGCCGCGGCGCGATCTTGCGGGCGCGATCATCGTACGCTCGATCCGGGTACGCCCGATCAGGCGACGCCGCCGAATCATCACGCTCGGCGTCGGCGCGGTCGAGCGTCGCGCGAATCGCCGCGCGCAGTTGAGCGGGCGCCGCCACCTTCTGCAGGCGCTCGCGGAGCAGCGTCTTGAGCGCTCGTTCGTCCGCGAGCATCGCGCGGCACCGGTCGCATCCCTCCAGATGCTTCTCGGCGGCGATCAGCTCTGCGGAGCTGAGTTCGCCGTCGGCGTGCGCAGCCAGATAATTCTCGAGGTACTCGTGGCAATCCATTTTACTTTCGTGAACCCGCCGCGGTACGCAACAGGCCGCGGGTGGTAGCCAGATTATGCAACGCCCGGCGCATCGTGGCGCGCCCGCGCGAGAGGCGCGAGCGCAGCGTGCCGATCGGGATTTTCAAGACCTCGGCGGCTTCCTGATAGGTCAATTCTTCCACGTCGACCAGCAGAATCGGCGTGCGGAACTCCTCGATCAAGCCGTCGAGCGCGCTCTGGATCTCTTCGTCCAGCAGTTGCGAGAAAACCAGAGTCTCCGGGTCGTTCGGCAGCTCGCCGGACTTTGCGACCGCGCGGTCGAGCTCGCGCTCGTAATCCTCCTGATGGGCTACGACCTTCTCGTGCGACGAGCGCCGGTAGCCGTTGCGAAAGGCGTTGTACAGGATGGTCAAGAGCCATGCCCGGCAATTGGTGCCTGACGCATACTGATGAAAGAACCTGAAGGCGCGCAGCACGGTTTCCTGAACCAGATCATTGGCGTCGTCAGGATTGCGGGTAAAGCGCATGGCCACGGCGTACATCGCGTCGAGATGAGGCAGTGCCTCACGCTCGAATCGCTCGCGCTTGCCGTCGTCGCCGCTGTGGGCGCCCATATTGGAGGCGTCAAACCCATGGCACTCGCCGATTCTACAATCGCGGGCGCCGTTCAAAAGTTCCCCGAAAGATTAAACTGCCTGATGGAAGCAACGCCTGTCCGACCTTCCCGGTCGATTGGCAAGACCTTCCAACCAGAGACGATAGAGTCTGCGTAGCAATTCGACGCGCCTCGATTCAATACTCCGATACTGGGCGGACAGTCGGGCGGGCGGGGCTCCGGTCCGCGATCGCATCAGGCTTCGGGAACCTTTTCCGCCGCCGTCAGGTTGACATATCCAGGCTGCGCCCCCGCGCGGCCGATTTTACGGCAGTAAGGAGAGCTTCGGCATGGCACCTCTTCAGGCAACCAACGGAATCAGACGGTATCGCGACTCCGCTTCGACGCGCGTGACAATTCTGGCGATCGCAACCGCAGTTCTTGCGGCGTCGCCGGCATGGGCCGCCGCGGCGTTCCTCGGCCCATTCACCTCTGCGAGCACGATCGTCTCGACCGTGCCCGCCAATGGCGACGTGAATCCCTACGGAGTCGCGGTCATTCCCGCCACGATCGGCGATCTCACGCAGGGCAACATCCTCGTCAGCAACTTCAACAACAGCGCCAACCTGCAGGGTCAGGGCAGCACGATCGTTCAGATCACGCCGGCCGGCGCGATCAGCACGTTCGCGACCCTGAGCGCCGGCGCGCTCCGCGGTTCGTGCCCCGGAGGCGTTGGATTGACCACGGCGCTGGCGGTCCTGACCCGAGGCTGGGTCATCGTCGGAAGCTTGCCCACCACCGGCAGCAGCGCGAGCTTCTCCGGCGCCGGATGCCTGATCGTACTGAACAGCGACGGGCAGCAAGTGGAAACCTTCACGGGAGCCGACATCAACGGCCCGTGGGACATGGCCGCGCTGGACAAGGGCGCGACCGCGACGCTGTTCGTCACCAGCGTGCTCAACGGCAACGTGGCAGCCGCCGGCGGAAGCGTGATCAATCAGGGCAGCGTCGTGCGGCTGGCGCTGAGCGTGCCGGAGGCGAAGGGATCGGCCAAGCCCTCACTCAAATCCAGCACCGTGATCGGGTCGGGCTTCTCGACCCGAACCGATCCCGCGGCCCTGATCATCGGACCGACGGGTGTGGCGCTCAGCGCCCAAACCCTCTACGTCGCCGACACGCTCAACAACCGTATCGCCGCGATTCCCGACGCGACCACCCGCACCACGTCTGCATTTAGCGGGGAAGACGTAACCGCGAATGGCAGCTTGAACCAGCCGCTGGGACTCACAATTGCGCCCAACGGGGACATCCTGACCGTCAACGCCGTCGACGGGAACATCGTCGAGACCACGCCTGCTGGTGCTCAGGTCGCGACCTTCACGCTGGTCCCGAACGGCGGCGGAGCGCTGTTCGGCCTCGCCGTGGTGCCCGGCGGTACCGGCATATATTTTGTGAACGACGACGCGAATTCGTTGATGCTGCTCAATTGACCGAGCCGTTCCCGCAGCCGCTCGAAGCGGGTGATCTCACGGGTCGGTCGAGATCAATCCGTCGCGCTCGAGATCGTCGCGAATCCGGTTTCCTTCCGCCAGGCGGTTGGCGAAGAAGTCGAGCGAGCGGCGGCGCTCGTTGATCGTCGTGACCTTCATGGCGCGCAGGATCGCGGCGGCGCCGAGAAAAATCCGCATCATGAAGAGCGTGTGCGGCGGGAAATTGACGTAGCCGTGGCGCGTTAGATCGATCATGCGCTGATAAAATTCGCCGCCGTAGTCGATTCGCGAAGGATCGTAAGGTCCGTCGATCGTGCGCGGATAGTTGGAGAACTTGAACCAGGCAAGCACGGGTTCCGGCGGCCCGTCGCGGTAAAAGCCGACCTCGCGCGCCCCCTCCAACACGCGCGCGTCGTCGCCGTCCAGCACCGCGCGCGCGATCTTTACGTAGCCGTCGCGCAGGCGGCGCGGAATGATTTTGATACAGCCGAAGTCGAGCATCTTGATCGTGCCATCGAGCCCGACCAGCCGGTTCCCCGGATGCGGGTCCGCCTGCACCACGCCGACTCCGGAAAATTCGTGTTCGAACATGTTCGCCATCCGCAGCACGAGCTGCTCGCGCTGCGCGTAGGGCGTTTCCGATCGCATCAGGCTCGACAGCGGCACGCCGTCCATCCTATCCATCGTCAGCACGCTGCCGGTCGAGAACTCGCGATAGACACGCGGCACCGCGACATAGTCCCAGCCGGCGTAGATGCGCCGGAAGATCTCGAGATTTGACGCCTCGCGCCGATAATCGATCTCCTCGTGGAGCCGATCTGAGAGGTCGGCGAAGACATCGTCATAATTCAGGCCCGGGATGCGCAACAGGCCGCCGCCGATCAACTTCTGGGTCGCGAGCATCCGATGGATCGCGCGCAGATCCTGCGCGACGACTTCGCGCACGCCCGGATACTGCACCTTGATCGCGACCCGCGTGCCGTCGGGAAGCGTGCCGGCGTAGACCTGGCCGAGCGAGGCTGCCGCGAGCGGTTCGGGCTCGATCGAGCCGAAAACTTTGGCCGGCGGGCGTCCGAACTCGGCCTCCAGCACCGGTTCGATCTGGTCCCACGGCAGCGGCGGCGCCTTGTCCTGCACGGTCGAGAGCGCGTCAAGGTATTGATCGGGCAGCATCTCACCCTGAAAGGAGAGCAACTGCACGAGCTTCATGAACGGACCGCGCATCGCGATGGCGGTCTCGAGGATGCGCGCGGCGTTCTTCTCGTGCGCGAGCGCGAGTTGATCGTCCGAAGTGAGGCCCAGCGTGCGCGCGACCAGCGATTTGCCGTAGCTGGCGCCGACGCGGGCCGCGAGCCCGGCGATCCGGAGGCTGCGGCCCCGCTGCTTGAGCGCTTGTCCGGGCTGTGGACGATCCATCTCGACCTCTTCAATCACCTTATGATCGGACCTCAAGCGATTCTCGGCGCGGCACAATCGGGATAGAGTAGGGCAACCTAATCACGAAAGGAACCAAAGCGATGCTCAAGGTTTACGAACATCCGTTCTCGCCGTACGCGCAGAAGGTAAAAATCGCGCTGTACGAAAAGAATATCCCATTCGATCTCGAAGTGCCGCAGGCGTTCGCCGGCGGCGCGACTGAATACGGCAAGACCAATCCCGCGGCTCGAAGTGCCGGCGCTGGTCGTCGACGGCTTTCCGATCTTCGACTCGACCATCATCCTGCAATACATCGAGGACCGCTGGCCGGAGCCCGCGATGCTGCCAAAGTCGCCGCAGGACCGCGCGCGCGTCCGCATGATCGAAGAGCTGTGCGACACCTACTACGAGCCGATCAACTGGGGCCTGATGGAAGTGACGGCGTGGGGCCGCGCGAGCGGCGAGCTCGCCGCGACGATCGTTGCGCGCGCCAAAGAGCAGACCCTGGGGGTGTTCGCGTGGCTGGAGCGCGAGTTGGGCTCGCGGCCGTACTTCAACGGCGACGCGTTCGGCTACGGCGACCTGTCGGTCTATCCGTTCGTGCGTGGCTCGATTGTGTTCGGCAATGCACCGCGCGCCGGTTCACCGCTGGCGGCGTGGGCCGGCCGCGTGGAGGGGCGCGAGAGCGTGCGCAAGACGATCGCAGCGGCGGCGCAGTTCGTGGGCGGGATCGAGATGCTCAAGGAGATGCTCAAGTCGGGCCTCTTCAAGCGCCAGTATCGCGACCATCGCCTCGAATGGATGATGCGCGTCGGCGGTGGCGACATCGTGCGCGATGGCCTCGCTAACGGCTCAATTCGATTCTCGCAGGAGATTTCGTAGCGGCTATACGCCCGACGCGGCGAGCATCGCGGGGAGCCAGCGGCGCGAGTCGAGCTGCTCCTCGGCGATTCGCCGCGCGGCGCGGCTGTGGCGCGCATAGTCGGCGTCGATCGCGGCCACGCCCGCGACCGCCTCATCTATATTGCCGAACTTGAGTAAACCCTCGCCGGTCGGCAGATGCTCGCCGAAGCCGGTATCCTCGGCGAGCACCGGCCGCCCACTGGCCAGATAGCACGCGCTGCGATCGCTGAACCAGCCGGTGCGCAATTGCGGATGAATCGGCTTGGGACACTGGATCTCGGCGCGCGAGCCGATGATGAACTTGCGATAGTCCTCGGGCGTGGCGACGGTGCGGCGCGGATCGAGCACTGTCCAGCCGTTGTTTTCGAGCAGCTCGCGATCGCCCGTCTTATCTTCGGCGATAATATAGGCGGCGAGATTGAACGGACGGCGCGCGCGTTTGGGCAGCTCGGCATAGCGCAGATAAGCGGCGCGCTTGGAGACGCTGACCACGCGGCCCTGATAGTTGAGTTCTTCCCACGTCCAGTGCGTCACTGACGAAAACGGCGCCTCGCGCCCGGGGTCGGGTTCGGCCTGCCACATCGGCAGGTACACGAACGGCGCGAAGCTCTGCCACTTGAGCCCGAGCGTCGGCACGCCGCAATCCGGGTCGTGGATTTTGCGCCCGACCGTGAGCAGCGCCTGATGGTCCTGGATATCCATCTCCCAGGTCAGCGCGGAGATCTGCAGATGGCCGGGATCAACGTCGATCAGGACCCGGCGCTTGAACCGCGAGAGCATCGGCTGGCGCACCGAGCAGGCGAGATTCCACATCAGGTCGGCGCTGCGAACGATCTCCAGAATTTGCTCGCGGCTCCGGCCATAGGGCTGCGCCGTTTCGATCTCCTGCACGTCGAGCGTTTTCGGATAGAGCAGCAACGCGCATCGCTCGCGGAGCTGATATTGGTCCATCCGGTTGAAGAAGATTTCGATCCGGCGGCGATCCTCGGCGTTCGTTGCCGCTGGACAACAGCGATTCGAGCACGAAGAGGTCGTGACCAAGGGCAGTCAATCCCAGCGCGTATTGCAGGAACCAGGTCCAATGCCCGCCGCCGTCGGGATATTTGGCGAGCGAGTTGTTGCCGAGCACGATCCTAACGCCTGACGCCATTGCCGCTCCCGCGGCGAAGTTTCGCCGCGCACCTCATAGTACGGTGGCAGATTCTCGGCGATGCGGGAAATGTTGCGCGATCAGATGCGATCCCAGCCGCGCAGGCAGGCGAGCGCTTCGAGCGTCCAGCGCCCGCGCCATTCCATCTCCGCCGCGGCGCTCGGCGCGGTCCATGCGATCGGCCATCCACCGTCGTCCTGCTGCCGCGCGGCCAGGTCGTCGAGATGCGCGTTGAGCAGATCATCGGGAAATGCCGGCGCGCGATCGCATCGGGGCGCGGGCATAGATGCAGCGGCGTGAGCCCGTAGTCCGACGAGCCCGGCTTCAGGATAAACCAGCGGGCGTGCGCGGCCTGCCGCGCGATTTGAATCGCGAGTTCCCGCGCGCGCGGCCGATCGGGAGCATGGTCGAGGAACGTGAGCGCGGCAAGAATTTCGTGCGCTTCGCCGATCGGATGATCGAGCCTTTGCCCGCACCACGCGGTCGCGCGCGTGAGCCACGGATGGGTGATTCCCTGATAGAGCAGGAGTCCGGCCAGCGCCGCGATCGGATTGGGCGAATCACCGGGCGGCTGCGGATCGTTCCAATGGGCGGCGCGCGGATAGTCGAGGATCTTCCGCGTGACGAGTGGCACGCGCCCGTCGGGTTCCGCGATCGAGCCGAGATACTCTGCGACACCGGTCGCGAGCGCGGCATCGCGAAACCCGGCGTCGCGGAGCGCACGCAGCGCGATCTCGCAATGGAGCGGCATACTCTCCGGCGCGCGCACATCGGGTTCGAGCGCGTGGCCGAAACCGCCGTCGGGATTGCGATAGGCGGCAACCGCCGCACGAACCGCTTCAGCCGGGCCCTCGAGAAACGCATGCGCGAACAGCGCGCGCTCCAGCAATCGCGCGTTGCGCCACGTGAAATCGGCCGCGCGATCGATCGATCGGGAACGATTGGAACGAGTGCTCATTGCGTGACTCCCGGCGATTTTACACCAGCGAAAACGCGCGCGCCAAGTTGAATGGTAAGGATGGTCTATGACCGGCGGGACGCCGGTCCTATTTCCGGAAGTAGCGCCGGCGTCCCGCCGGTGATTATCCGGCCGTGCTGGCCCGTGCTGTCAAACCGTCCGCTCCCGAGTGGCCGCCGCGCGGCACGCGGCGCATAATATCTCGATGCCTAAAATTCGTCCGGCGCACTATCTGCTCGGAGTGCAGGGACTCGCGTTGCTGCGGAACTGGTTTCGCGGCGAGGACACCGCTTTGCCGCTGGTTGAAGCCCTGACGCGGACGCTCGGCCGCCTCGAGCAGAGCCAGCTCAATGTTCCGCTGGAGATGCTCGAGATGGACGTCGCCGACGGCTATGCGGCCTGGTCGTCGGTGTACGACACGGGCGGTAATCCGCTGATCAGCGCCGAGGAGCCTGTGGTGCAGGCACTGATCGATCGCTTGCCCGCCGGCCGCGCGCTGGATGCGGCGTGCGGCACGGGACGGCATACGCAGTATCTGCACTCGCGCGGCCATCAGGTCGCCGCGATCGACATGACGCCGGGCATGCTCGGCAAGGCGCGCGTCAAGGTTCCCGAGGCGCGCTTCGCGCTGGGCAGCCTGACCGAGTTGCCGTTCGCCGCGGAGAGCTTCGACCTGGCGGTATGCTCGCTCGCGCTCGAGCACACGCCCGATCTCGCCAGCCCGATCAGCGAACTCGCGCGTGTGGTGCGGCCGGGCGGAGCGACGATCATATCGGATTTCCATCCGATGAACCGGCTGTTCAATGGCGGCGCCTTCTTTCGCAGCGACGATGGCCGGATGGGTATCGTGCGCTCCTACTTTCACGATCACGCCGCATACGTTTCGGCCTTCGTGGCGGCGGGTTTCGAGATTCGCGAGTGTATCGAGCCGCGCTGGAGCGAGGTCGAAGTCAAAATGATCACGACGGCTGCCGCAGCGCCGGATTCGTTTCGCACGGCGATGCTCGGCACGCCGCTCGCGCTGGTGTGGCTCGTGACGCGCAGGTGAGCACGATCCCATGACTGCCGCCGAGGTCCTGAGAATCATCAATGAACGCTGCGGCACGCGCTTCACGCTGAGCGGGGCCCATCGCGGCGGAGAGCAGGGCGCGTGGCGGATCGTTGACGACGCCGGCACTCCGCTGGTTTTGAAATGGAGCCAGAGCGGCGAGTTCAGAATGCGGGTTGCGCTGGCTGCCGAGACGACGACGCGCCTGCGCGCGGCGGGGTATCCCGCGCCGGTATATCGCCTCGCCGGCGATATCGATGAGTCCGCTTACTGCGTACAGGAAACGCTGCCCGGCGAGCCGATCGGGAATCGGGTCGAGGCGTATCTGTCACGAATTCTCGAGCTCAACGAATTGCAGGCCGGGCGCGGAAGCGGTCCGAGCGCCGAATGGCCCGCCCGCGTGATCGACAGCCTGACCGCAGGATGCGACGGCTACTGCGTTCCCGAAACGCTGCGCACGCATAGCGTCGAAAGCCGCGAGCTTCTGCGCCGCCTCCAGTCGATCGGAGATGAGCACGCCCACGAGTGCCTCGAGGCGCATGACGTGGTGCATTGGGACTTCCATACCGGAAACATTCTGGTCGACGGTCCGCGGGTCGGCGCTGTGATCGATTGGGAAGGGACCGGAACCGGCGATCGCTCATTCGATCTGATGACGTTGATGTTCTACACCTACGATCTGGAGGAGGTTCGCGCGCGGCTCTGGCGCCGGGCGCTGGAGCAATCCGCGCGCGGTGCGCTGCTGGTCTACCTGGCGCATATGATTCTCCGGCAAATCGACTGGTCGATTCGCAAGCATGATCAGGCGATTGTCAAGTACTACTTTAATTTGGCCGGACGCATAATCGACGCTTGCGGGCGATAAGTGCGGGCGGCGGTAGCGGGCGGCGATCTTGGAGTCGGATGGCCGGCGGGGCGCCGGCCACTACCCTAAGTGAACCTACTACATTGGGTAGGGGCCGGCCTCCGTGCCGGCCCTGCTCCCAGAGCCGCACACTACCGATGCGTCGCTTGACCGGCGTGCCCGCACGCCCTTAGGATAACTTCACTCGTTATGCGGACCCATTTTCACAGCTTCGCCGAGATGATGATGCGCGACATCATTATTATTACCGAGGCGGGTGGGGTCCGTCGCGAGCGCAGCGGATAGCGCGGGCGCTCAGACGAGAATAAAGCGACCCCTCCCGCCGAATCGGCCGGAGGGGTTTTTCGTTTTGGGAACCGTCGCTCCTCCGACCGTCGCGGCGCGAGGGCGTGGGAGTATCGATGGATCATTACGAGGTGTTGAAGGCGGCGCTGAATTCTCGCGTGCCCGAGGTGATGCCGGTCGCGACGCCGCTGGATCACGCGCCGCGGCTCTCGGAGCGGCTCGGCCGTCCGGTGCTGCTCAAGCGCGAGGATCTGACGCCGATCTTTTCGTTCAAACTGCGCGGCGCGTACAACCGAATCGCGACGCTGGGCGAGACCGAGAAGGCGCGCGGCGTGATCGCAGCGTCGGCCGGGAATCACGCGCAGGGGGTGGCGTGGGCGGCGCGGCGGCTGGGTCTGGCCGCGCGCGTGGTGATGCCGCGTACGACGCCCGCGATCAAAGTCGATGCGGTCCGCCGCTTCGGCGCCTGCGTCGATCTGAGCGGCGACGATTACGCCGAGGCCGCCACGCGCTGCCTCGAACTGGCCGCGAGCACCGGCATGACGGTCATCCCGCCTTACGACGATCCCGACGTGATCGCGGGCCAGGCCACGGTCGGCCTTGAGATACTGCGCCAGGCCGGGGCCGAGCTGAGCGCGATCTTCGTGCCGGTGGGCGGTGGCGGTCTCGCGGCCGGGATCGCGGCGGTGGTGAAGGCGCTGCGCCCGCAGATTAAAGTGATCGGCGTCGAGCCGTCCGATTCGGACGCGATGCGCCAATCGCTCCGCGCGGCCGCGATCGTCACGCTCGATCACGTCGGGATTTTCGCCGACGGCGTCGCGGTGCGGCGCGTCGGCGAGCATACTTTCGAGCTCTGCCGCCGCTACCTGGACGACTGTATCGCGGTCGAGATCGACGAGATTTGCGCCGCGATCAAGGACGTGTTCGAGGACACGCGCTCGGTGCTGGAGCCGGCGGGCGCACTGGCGCTGGCGGGCCTGAAGCGGATGGCGGGTTCGATTCCGGCGGGCGCCACGGTCGCGATCGCCTCAGGCGCAAATATCAACTTCAATCGGCTCGGCCACGTCGCCGAGCGCGCCGCGGTCGGGGAGCATCGCGAGGCGATCCTCGCGGCAACTATCCCGGAGCGGCCCGGCGCCTTCCTGGAATTCCTGCGCGCGCTCGGCCCGCGCAATATCACCGAGTTCAACTATCGGCTGGCTTCGCGCGCCGAGGCCCACGTTTTCGCCGGAGTCGAGATCGACGGCCGCGAAGAGGGCTTGCGAATCGTGCGGCTGCTCAACGAGCGCGGCTTCAAGTGTCACGATCTCAGCGACGACGATCTGGCCAAGACTCACGTGCGCCACATGGTCGGCGGCCGATCGGCCGAGGTAAGGGACGAGCTGATCCTGAGCTTCGAGTTTCCCGAGCGGCCGGGCGCGCTGCTCAAGTTCCTGTCGGCGCTGGGCGCGCGGTGGAATATCTCGATGTTCCATTATCGCAACAACGGCGGAGCGTACGGCCGTGTGCTCTGCGGCCTGGAGGCGCCGCCCTCGGAGCGCGCCGACTTGCGCGAGCGGCTGCGCGAGTTGGGATTCGTCTATCGCGACGAGAGCGCGAATCCGGCCGCGCATCTGTTTTTGCAGTGATGCTGGCTGGAGTAGTGGCCGGCTTTGACCACGGGCCGGCACGGAGGCCGGCCCCTACCCAATGTGGGAGCTTCATTCAGGGTAGTGGCCGGCCTCCCTGCCGGCCATCCGACTCCTTGAGTCAACCAGTTGGAGTGACGCTAGCGACCGGCGCGGTCTTGAGCTTAACTCTGGGGTTAGCTCGATGAGGAACCACGAATGAATCTGGATGCTTCGACGCTCAAATCGTTGGCCGAGTTCGCGGTCGAGATCGCGCGCGGCGCCGGTGAGATTACGTTGCGCCACTTTCACGGCTCGTTCGATATCGATCGCAAGGCCGACGGCTCGCCGGTGACGGTCGCCGATCGCGAATCGGAGGCTTATCTGCGCGACCGGATCCTGAAGGCATTTCCCGACGACGCGATTATCGGCGAAGAAGCAGGCGATCGCGCCGGTTCGTCGGGCCGCTGCTGGATTATCGATCCGATTGACGGTACCTACTCGTTTGTCCGCGGCGTGCCGCTGTACGGCGTGATGGTCGGACTCGAAGTCGACGGTGATCCGGTGGTGGGCGTGGTGAATCTGCCCGCGATCGGCGAGATGATTCACGCGGCGCGCGGGCTGGGATGTTTCCTCAACGGCCGCCGCGCGCGCGTCTCGGCGAAGCAGCCGCTCAGCAAAGCCCTGATAGTCGCCACCGATTTCGGCCATGCGATGAAAATGGCAGCTCCGTTCGGTCCGGCGACGGCCGAGATGGTCAAGCGGGCACGCGCGTATCGCACCTGGGGCGATTGCTATGGGCACGTGCTGGTCGCGACCGGGCGGGCGGATGCGGCGATTGATCAGGTGATGCACGTGTGGGACAACGCCGCACTGATGCCGATTCTCGAAGAGGCCGGCGGCACGTTCACCGATTGGAGCGGCGCGCGCACGATTCGCGGCGGCAACGCGATCTCGACCAACGGCGTGCTGCTGCCTGAAGTGCTCGAAATCATCGCGGCCCATCGGGCTTGAGATTTGCGCGCGTGAAATTCGCGACGCCCAAAATCGTCGGGATCGTCAACGTCACCGAAGATTCGTTCTCCGACGGCGGCCGCTATCTCGCGCCCGAGCGCGCGCTCGAACATGCGCTGCAGCTCGCGAGCGACGGCGCCGGCGTAGTCGAGCTGGGCCCAGTCGCGAGCAATCCCGACGCGCGCGAAGTTTCGCCCGATGAGGAGATTCGGCGCATCGAGCCGCTGATCGCGGCGCTGGCGACGCGCGCGATCTCAATCTCAGTGGATTCGTTCCATCCCGAAACGCAACGCTACTGCGCGCGACGGTCCGAGGTTGCATATATAAATGATGTCCAGGGATTTCCCGACGCGAGTGTCTACGCCGAGCTCGCGCGCGCTCAGTGCCGGCTGGTCGTGATGCATTCGGTGCAGGGCCGGGCGCGGCCTGCGCGAGCGCCGGCCGACCCGCACGCCGTGGTCGCCGGGATCTATCGATTTTTTGAACCGCGGCTGCGCGAATTCGAGCGCGCCGGAATCGCGCGCGAGCGGGTGATTCTCGATCCGGGGATGGGCTACTTTCTCGGCAGCAACGCCAACGTCTCGTTGATGGTCCTGCGGGAAATTCCGCAGCTCAAGCAGCATTTCAACTTGCCCGTGATGGTATCGGTGTCGCGGAAATCATTCCTCGGCGCGATCACCGGCCGCGAAGTGGGCGCGCGGGGTGCGGCGACGCTCGCGGCGGAGCTGTTTGCGGCGCTGCAGGGCGCCGATTACGTTCGCACTCACGACGTCGCCGCCCTGCGCGACGGGCTCAAGATCTTCGCGGCGCTGGCGTGAGATCAGACTCTGACGGCCTTCCTCGCTGCGGGCGCCGTCGTCTCGAATCCGCGCGTTCATATGAGTAAATTCTTTCCAGACTTGGCGCGAACGGAGCCTGGATGAAGCGAACCCTGATCGCGGAACTTTCCTCGTCGTCGTCGGATCGGATCCTGCTCAAGGGATGGGTCCGGCGGCTGCGCGAGACCAAATCGACCAGTTTCATTATCCTGCGCGACTGCTCAGGCGAGATTCAGGTGGTCGCCGATCCCGCGCGGACCCGCGGCCTCGGTCTGCGCGCGGAATGCGCGGTGGCGATCGCGGGCAAGCTGCGCCGCGACGAGCGCGCGCCCGGCGGCTTCGAGGTCGACCTCGAGGAGATCGAAGTCCTGGGGCCCGCGGCGGAAGATCTGCCATTCGGCGCGGTCTCGAAGCTCGAGGAGATTCGCCGAGATCGTCCTCAACTACCGGCCGCTCTCGTTGCGCACCGAGCGCGGCGGGACCATCTTTCGCGTGGAGGCCGCGATCGTCGAGGCGTTTCGCGCGGCGCTGCGGCGCCGGCGGTTTGTCGAGATCTTCTCCTCCAAGATCGTCGCGCGCGGGACGGAGGGCGGCAGCAATCTTTTTCAAATCCGTTACTTCGACCGCGTCGCGTATCTCGCGCAGAGTCCGCAATTCTACAAAGAGCACGGTGTGGCCGGACTCGAGCGCGTGTTCGAGACCGCGCACGTCTATCGCGCCGAGCCGCACGCCTCGTCGCGCCATCTCACCGAGTATCTCTCGCTGGATTTCGAGCTGGGCTTTATCGACGGACCGCGCGACGTGATCGAGATCGAGCGCGAAGTCCTGGGCGAAGTCTTCGCCGCGATCCGCTCGCAGTTCGGCGACGCGCTCAAGGGTTTCGATCCTTATCTGCCCGCGCTGGAGCACGTGCCGGTCTGGACGTTCACCGATTGCCTCGAGCGGATTGGCGCCGCGCACGGCCGCACCGATCTTGTCGACGATCTCGATCCCGAGGCCGAGCGGCAACTGTGCGCGATGGCCGAGCATGAGACCGGCGTGGCGGCGGTGTTCGTCACCGGCTTCCCGCTCGCGCAGCGGCCGTTCTATACGCATCCGGAGCCGGACGGCGTCCACGCCGCGGGCTTCGATCTGCTGTTCCGCGGCGTCGAGATTACTACCGGCGGCCAGCGGCTCCATCGCCGGGCCGATCTGGAGGCGGCGCTGCGCAAGCGGCGCATCGATCCCGCCGACTTCGAGTCACATCTGCGGATGTTCGATCTCGGGATGCCGCCGCATGGCGGACTCGCGATCGGCCTCGAGCGGCTGACCTCCCAGATTCTCGGGCTCAAGAACATCCGCGAGGCGACGCTCTATCCCCGCGACGTGACGCGCCTGGAACCGTAGCGGCCGCGGTCCGGACCGGCGCTCAGCGCTCGCGTTTCTTGCTTAGCAGAATCTTCTGGGCGTTGAGCTCGATCACGTAGCCGTCGGGATCGGTCACGTACGCCAGCTTCTCCCGGATACCGTCCCAATCGACGGTCTCGGCGCGCACCAGCTTTCCGCCCGCGCGTTCCACCTGCCGGATCGCGTCGTCAAGATCGTCGTCGTTGGCGAGGAGAAATCCCAGATGGTTGAGGCCGCCGGGGCCGACCGGCTCTCCCTCGACCTGCGAGAGTGCGAGGATGTCGCGCTGGCCGGGCGTGCTCAGCGCCACCTGCCGGCCGTGCGGATGCTTTCCCATCGGGCCCTCGTAGCGATGCAGAAGCTCGAGGCCGAAGACTTCCTGGTAGAAGCGCGTCGAGGCTTCGAGATCGCGGACATTGAGATTGAGATGGCAAAGGCCCGCAGTTTTAATCATCAGCCCGCTCACTTGGGACAGTTAGCCGCGTGGTCAGACCCTATTTTGATAGCGCTCTAATTAGATATCTGTCAAGATAGATCGATGGGGAAGTCACCGGAGAAACCCGTAGGGCAGACCGGCCTCGAAAATCTGCTCCCGTTCTTCAAGGCGCTCGCCGACCAGAGCCGGCTGCGGATCGTCGGCCTGCTCGCCGATCGCGAGCGCAACGTCCGCGACCTCGCGACGCGGCTGCGGCTCAAGGAGCCCACCGTGTCGCATCACCTCGCGATCCTCCGCGTGCAGGGGCTCGTCGAGTTGCGGGCCGACGGCAACACTCATTGGTATCGGCTCGATCAGGACGCGCTCAACGCGCTTCATCGCGGCGTCTTCAGCGGGCAAAGCCCCGCGGCCCCGCCCGCGCGCGCCGAGCCGCACAGCTACGACCACAAGGTGCTCGCCAACTTCCTCGACGGCGAGCGCCTGATCGAAATCCCGGTCAGCCGCAAGAAGCGATCGGTGATTCTGCGTTGGCTCGCGCACCGTTTCGAGCCCGGCGCGACGTACTCCGAGGCGGACGTGAACCAGGTCATCAAGCGGCATCACGGCGACTGCGCCACGCTGCGCCGCGAGCTGATCGGAGCCCGGATGCTCCAGCGCGAGCGCGGACTCTACCGGCGCCGTCCGGAAGCCGAATGGGTCAGCGACTGACTCGAGCTGTCGCTAAGATCCTAAGGCTGCGAGAACGTGATGATCCCGGAGAGCCACAGCAGCGTGTTGCCCGCCGCATCGCTGCTGAAGGTCAGCCGGCCGGTTCCCGAACCGCCCGAGCCGCGCCCGGCGTTGCCGTTGAGCAGCCCGAACGCGCCGCCGGTCCCGCCGATAATTACAAAGCCCGCGTCCATCACCAGCGGCCCGACATTGGGGCTCACCGGCAAGGCGCCGACGTCGCAGAGCGTGCCGGCGAACGACATGCTGATCGAGCCGTTGCCGCCGAACTTGACCGTCATGCTTCCGGTCGCCTGAGTGCAGGTCCCGTCGCTGCCGTTGTTCGCGATCGTGGGCGGCGCGACCGCGTCGATCATCGCGGTGAACGTCGCGCTGCCGGTCGGCGATCCGACCGCCGAGCCGTTGGTGAATGCGTAGCAGAACGTCGCCGCTCGGACATCCGGCGGAGACCGGGGTGGCAAACCCGGTGGCTGCCCCGGCGAGCGAGAACTCATCGACTGTGATCTTGGGCGGCTTCGGAGTCGGCGTGGGCGTCGGACTCGCCGCGCCAGCGCTGCCGCTCGCGGCCAGCACCATCGAGACAGCCACCGCCGCGATACACCCGCGAATCACCGAATATGTCTGCATGGCAGCCAGGCTCCTTTTGCGCGATGCCGCAATTCCCCCCGGCGGCAGGTGGAAGAAGCGTCCTGGCTGGAATGAGATCGTCGTCGCCAACGACCTCACGAAGCGAAGCGAGCCGCCTGCCGCTGATTGGACGCCCCCGCGGCGCGTGCTGTCAAGAAACAAAGTTCAAGCCACCGAGCGAATCGCATCAGGCTACGAAGCCAGCCGCTGCTTATTTCCCCAATCCCCAATGCCGCATTTTTATGCTACACTCCGGCCAACTGCTCGCGATGCGAAAACTCTCGGCCCTTATCGTTCTTCTGACCACTCTCCTGGCGCTCGGCGCCGAGGCTTGGCCGCAAAGCGGCCCGCCCACGATCAAGTCCGTCTCGCCGAGCCAACTCTCTTACAGCCCGACCGTCCTGCCGCAGAGCCTGAGCGTGACCGGGACCGGCTTCATCAACGGCGCGCAGATCGTCTTCAACGGGACGGCGGTGAACGCCAGCTTTCAGTCGGCGACGCACATCTCCGCCAGCGTCAAGGTGCAGCCCGTTATCGGCAACGTCGCCCTGGTCGTCGTGACCAACCCCGGCGGCCAATCGTCGGCGCCGTTCGAGATCACGCTCGGTGTCAACGCGCCAAAAATGAGCTACGCGGCCGCGTTTCGATTTCTTGAGCAGGCGACTTGGGGGCCGGTCACCCAGGATCTGATCAATCTTCAGCAGATGGGCTTCACGCCATGGCTGAGCGCGCAACGCACCGCAACCGAATCGGAGTTTCCCAATTCCACCGCCAGCTCCGCCAAGGACTACGCGCAGTCCACCTTCATGAACAACGCGATCAACGGCCCGGATCAGCTTCGCCAGCGGATCGCTTTCGCGCTCGGTCAGATCTTCGTGATCTCCGAGGACAAGATCCCGCTCGCCGGGATGATGCCCTATCTGCAACTGCTTCAGGATAACGCCTTCGGCAACTATTTCACCCTGATGCAGGCCGTCACGCTCAGTCCGAGCATGGGCCACTATCTCGACATGGTCGACAACGTGAAGCCCAACCCGACCAAGGGCACGCTGCCCAACGAGAACTATGCGCGCGAGTTCATGCAGCTGTTCACGATCGGCACCGTGAAGCTCAATCCGGACGCGACGCCCGTGCTGGACGCCGACGGCAACACGATTCCGCTCTACGGCGAAAGCGATATCCAGAACATGGCGCGGGTCTTCACCGGATGGACCTATCCGCCGACGCCGGGCGTGGCCAGCACCCCCAGCAAAGGCAACCCGGCCTATTTCATCGGCCAGATGGTCCCGCTCATCGCGATCGCGCACGACACCAATCCCAAGACTTTCCTCGGCACGACGCTGCCCGGCGGCCAGAGCGCACAGACCGATCTCACACAGGCGCTCAAAGTCATTTTCAACCATCCCAATGTCGGACCGTTCGTCGCGCTGCGATTGATCCAGCATCTGGTGACGAGCAACCCCAGCTCCGCATACGTCACGCGAATTGCAAAGGTCTTCGACAACGACGGCTCCGGCACGCGCGGCGATATCGGCGCGGTAGTGAATGCGATTCTCACCGATCCCGAGGCCCGCCAGGGCGATATCGCCGCCAACGAGCCCGCCACCGGCGGCCATCTGCGCGAGCCGGTGCTATTTACCACCATGATGCTGCGTGCGCTCGGCGCCGGGGTCACCCCGGCCAATCAGCTCGCCGAGGCGATGGCCGTGATGGGCCAGACGTTGCTCTTGCCGCCGAGTGTCTTCAATTACTACTCGCCCTTTTATCGGATTCCCGGCGGCGCCGCGGCCGGTCCCGAGTTCCAGTTGTTTTCGCCCGCGACCGCTCTGCTGCGCGGCGATTTCGTAGTCGCGCTGCTGCTCTCGAAGCTCGGCGCCGGCACTACGGTGAGCCTCGCGCCGTTCGTGACGCTCGCCGCCGATCCCGCCGCCCTGATGGACGCAGTCAATAACGCGCTGATGGGCGGACAGATGTCGTCCGCGATGCGCAGCACGATCATGACCGCGATGAGCTCTGCAGGCGCCGCCGACGTGATGGCTTACGATGCGCTCGGCCTGACGGCCAGTTCGAGCCTCTTCCAGGTACAGCAATGACGACAATCATATCGCGCCGGGGATTTATCCGGCTGGGATGCTGCTCCGTGGCGACGATGACCGCGATGGCCGCGATGAACCGCTTCGGCCTGATGAGCGCGCTGGCGCAGAGCACCTCCGACTACAAGGCTCTGGTCTGCATCTTCCTGTTCGGCGGCAACGACACCAACAACGTGATCGTGCCGCTCGATTCGCGTTACGCCCAGTATCAGCAGGTGCGCGGCGCGCTCGCGCTCCCCGAGTCCTCGCTGCTGCCGATCACGACCTCGGCAGAACGTCCCGTACGGGCTCCATCCCCAGCTCCCGGAAATCCAGTCGCTCTACAACAACAAGGTCGCGGCGGTGGTCGCCAACGTCGGCATCCTGATCCAGCCGACTACGCGCAACCAGTACACGCAGTCGAGCGTGCCGGTGCCGACCTCGCTGTTCTCGCATGCCGATCAGCAGCTCGAATGGCAGAGCTCGATCGCCAACAGTCTGGACGCGAGCACCGGATGGGGCGGCCGGACCGCCGACGTGCTGCAAGCCAGCGCCGGCTCGACGTTTCCGATCGCGTGCTCGGCGGCCGGCAACAGCCTCTTCACCACCGGCAAGAAGACTCTCGCCGCGGCCGTCGTGCCCGGCGCTCCGCTGGGCGTAGCCGGGCTCTCGGGCTCGGCGTCGGCGCTGGCGCGCAACACCGCGGTGCAGTCGCTGCTGGGGTTTCCTTCGGGGCTGCAACTGGTGCAGGCCGCCAATACCGTCACCATCAACGGCTTCCAGATCGACGCGCTGCTCAGCCAGGCCTTCACCGGCGTCACCGCGCTGACGACCACCTTTCCAACCACCGATCTCGCCGCGCAACTCCAGCAGATCGCGCAGATTATCCAGGTGCGGGCGCAACTCGGCGTCACGCGCCAGATCTTTTTCGCCTCGCTCGGCTCCTTCGACACTCACAACGCGCAGCTCGACAATCAGGCCGCGCTGTTCCCCGAAGTCAGCCAGGCGATCGACGCGTTCTACAACGCCACAGTCGAGATGGGCATCCAGGACCAGGTGACGACTTTCACCGCCTCGGACTTCGGCCGCACCTTCCAGCCCAATTCAACCAACGGCACCGATCACGCCTGGGGGAGCCATCAACTGGTGATCGGCGGCGGCGTCAATGGCGGCGATCTGTACGGCGAGTTCCCGACGCTCGAGTTGAGCGGCCCCGACGACGCGATCGATCGGGGCATTTGGATTCCGACCACCGCGATCGACCAGTACGGGGCCACGCTCGCGAGCTGGTTCGGCGTCGCGCCGTCCGATCTGAACAGCGTGTTCCTGAACCTCGCCAACTATTCCACCACCGATTTGGGCTTCATGCTAAGCTGATCCGGACCGGGCCGTTCCGCCTCGGGGGAGTAAGGTATGAAGAGCGCGTTCGCTTCAATAATCCTGCTTGCCATGCTCTCACTTGAAATGACCGGGGGTGCCCGGATTTGTGCGGCGGCGCCTTACAATCAGCCTCTGATCGATCAGGCCACGATCGCGGCAGAAAGCTGGCTCAAGCTCGTCGATAGCGGCAACTACCAGGTGAGCTACGATCAGGCCAGCAGCCTGTTCAAAAACGCGGTCACGGAGGCGCAGTGGGCGGAACAGGTGGGCGTGGTCCGCCGGCCGCTAGGCCCGCTCGAATCGCGCAAGGTCAGGCACGCGCAATATGCCACCACCCTGCCCGGCGCCCCGGACGGCCAGTATGTCGTGATCCAGTACCGGAGACTCGTTCAGGAACAAGCAATTGGCGATCGAAACCGTCACCCCGATGCTCGACAAGGACGGCCAGTGGCGCGTGTCCGGGTACTACATCAAGTAGGGTTGCACAAAGCGTTCACCGTCGTCTGACGATCGACGCGTGCGGGCCTCGTGCCGTTCCCGCAGCTCTGATTCCGGGCAAAGTCTGCGCCGCTGCGAACCGGTGATGCGCGCTGAGGCTGCAGAGCGCGAGGCCCGGTTTCCCTCCGCGCTTTTGAAGCATACTTAATCCGGGGATGCCTCCGTTGCCGCGATTGATTCCGGCCAGCGCGACCGCCGACGGCAAGCGCCTGCTCGCGTCGCGCGCACTGCGCGGCCTCGCCGACGGCGCGGTGAGCGTCATCCTGCCCGGCTACCTGACCGCGATCGGATTCTCCTCGACCCGCATCGGCGCGATCGTCTTCGGCACGCTGGCGGGCTCGGCCGCGCTCACGCTGTGGGTGGGGCTGGCGAGTCATCGCCTCGGCCGGCGCACGGTGTTGCTCGCCTCCTGCGCGCTGATGGCCGCCACCGGACTCGGCTTCGGACTCGTCACCGCTTTCTGGCCGTTGTTCATCGTCGCGGTGGTCGGCACGCTCAATCCCTCCGCCGGCGACGTGAGCCTCTTTCTGCCGCTGGAACAGGCGGCGCTGGCCGAGACTGTCGCGCCCCGCGATCTCACCGCGATCTTCGCGCTCTACAATGTTGCCGGAGCGTTCGCGGGCGCAGTCGGTGCGCTGCTGAGCGGCGTCCCGACCGCGCTCGCGGCGCGCAACGGATGGAGCGCGCAGGCCGCGCTGCGCTCCGGCTTCTTTGCCTACTCCGCGATCGCGGTCCTCGCGGCGCTGGTCTACCGGTCGCTCTCACCCGCGGTGGAAGCCGAGCCGCCGCTGCCCAACGCGGTGCCGCTGGCCAAGTCGCGCGCCGTAGTGATCCGGCTCGCGGCGCTGTTCAGCATCGACTCGTTCGGCGGCGGGTTCACGATCCAGTCGCTGCTGGCGCTCTGGCTGCTCCGGCGCTTCAATTTCTCGATCGCCGCCGCCGGCTCGTTCTTCTTTGCCGCCGGGATTCTCAACTCACTCTCGCAATTCGCCTCCGCGTGGCTGGCGGCGCGAATCGGCCGGATCAACACCATGGTCTATACTCACTTGCCGGCCAATGCATTCCTCATTCTGGCCGCCCTGATGCCGAATGCGACGCTGACCATCATCTGCCTGTTGCTGCGTGCGTCGCTGTCGAGCATGGACGTGCCGGCGCGCCAATCCTATGTGATGGCGGTCGTCCCGCCGGAAGAGCGCGCCGCAGCCGCCAGTGTCACCAACGTGCCGCGCAGCCTGGCCGGCGCCTTCGCGCCGCTGCCCTCCGGGATGCTGCTCGATTACACCACCTTCGGCTGGCCGCTGATCTGCGCAGGCGGGCTGAAAACGATTTACGATCTTCTGCTGCTGGTCCAGTTCCGCTCGATCCGCCCGGCCGACGAGCAAAAGTAAACCCGCCCGCAGCGTGGGCGGGGACGGCGCACTCATCCCTGCTTCTGCTTGAGGTAGTGGCGATGGGCCTTGGCGCGATTGCCGCACGCCTGCATCGAGCACCAGCGCCGGCTGCCGTTCTTGCTGTCGTCAAGAAACAGCCACAGGCACTTGTCGTTGGCGCAGTGGCGCAAGCGGGCGGCATCCGGGCTGACCAGCAAGTCGCCGGACGACCATAACACCGGCGCCAGCAGCGTCGCCGCCGATCGCCCGTCGGTGTCCAGGCGCCATCCGAAGCCCTTTTCCGCGTGCGCAAGGACGCGGCGGGCCGGCGCGCGCTCCAGCGCCTGGTTCACTTCGGCGACCTCGCGCGCGTCGGGCGCCTTGCCCGCCGCTAGCTTGAAGAAGAGGCGATACATGGTTTCGCGCAGCGCGATCGCATCGTGGAAAACCGTCGCGGCTTCCTCAGGACGCTTCAACGACCAATGCGCGGCGCGCTCCGAGGCGTCACTGCCGAGCACGCCGTTGGCTTTGCACCATCCGACCAGCTCGGCGAAGCCGTGCAGACTCTCGGCCGCCTCACTACCGCGCCACGCGACGGTGTTGGCGAAGTCGAGGCACAGCTCGCGCCGCGGCGCGACCACCAGCGTCGCGCCCGCAGCTTTGGGAGTTCGAGTCATCGCACCTATCATTCTAACCATCATGACGGTTGACTGGAACCATCCGCTTTGCTATCTAACCAGCAGACTGGTTAGAAGCCAGATTTTTTTGCGCGAGCACGCCGCTCATGCGCATAGGAGGAACGCAGATGCTCAGTCACGTTTCGATTGGAGTTAAGGATCTCGCCAGCGCGCGCCGCTTTTACGACGCCGCGCTCCAGCCGCTCGGCTACAAGTGCCTGCACGAGAGCACGGAAGCGCTCGGTTACGGCGCCAAGGCCCCGGCGCTATGGCTGCTCGTGGTGAAGCATCCGGTCCCGGCGAACGACGCGTCGGGATTGCATTTCTGCTTCGACGCCGGCAGGCGCGCGGACGTGGACGCATTTCACGCGGCCGCGCTCAAAGCGGGCGGGCAGGACCACGGCAAGCCGGGACTACGAGCTGACTATGGCGAGAACTACTATGCCGCGTTCGTGGTCGATCCGGACGGCTACCGGATGGAGGCGTACTGCAGCGCGAAGTAGCTGCGCAGGGCAGGGCACTGCTGAGGTGAAAGGTACGCGGTGGCGATGCGGCCTCGCGTCGCCGCCGTGGTTACTCGTGCCCGCGCGGCTCCGCGATCACGAGCCGATAGCCCAGGTCGATGCTCTCCATCCGGTGCAGACCGCCGAAGCGCTCGTCCCAGCGGCCGGAGCGGAGATCGGCGGCCAGGCGATCGACTCCGCGCTGCACCGTGTCAGCGGGCAGCAACGCGAAGCTGGATATCGCGCGGCGGACGTTCGGATCGAGATAGGCCTCGGGGCGTCGCCAGAACGCGCAAAGAAATCCATCGACGCAGTCGGCGGGCACCACCACCGGCACGACCCGGATCGCGCCGAGGTCGCGGCCCAGGTCGCCAATCGGCGCGAGGCGCTTGCGATCGAGTTCGGCAATTTCGGGCAGATAGTCCTTCACCAGCCAGAACCAGTCGCTGCAATCGGGATCGTAGGTCAGGATCACGACCCGCTCGGGCGCCACGCGCCGCAGCTCCGCGAGTCCGCGCGCCCGATCGCTCCAATGATGGATCGTCAGAATCGCGAGCGCGGCGTCAAACGAACGATCGGCGAACGGCAGCCGCTCGGCGATCGCGCGCACCACCGGCGCAGAGCGCACGGGCCGCTGGCGGATCATTTCGATTGAGGGCTCGACCACGATCGCCCCGGCGGGCTCGTACGAACCCGTCCCGGCGCCGACGTTGACGATCGTGCGCGCGTCGCCCAGCGCGGCGAGAATCTGATGCGCGACGCGCGGATCGGGCCGGCGGGTGAACGCATATCCGCCGCCGATCAAGTCGTAGTTTCCCATCATTCGACTTCGTGCAATTCGTGATCTATCGTAAGCCGCGTTGCGACGATAGGCGCAGCACGGAGGATCTAATTCGATGGCTATCAGGCATCTGCCCGCATCCGCGGTCGGCGAAGAAGTCGCCGCGATCCTCGAGCAGGACGGCGTCGCCGTGGTCGATCGCGTCATCGCTCCGGAATCGATCGACGCGATCGCGCTGGAGCTGCGCCCGTGGATGGACGCAACGCCTTATGGCGTGGACGAGTTCGGCGGCCGGCGCACCCGCCGCACTGGCGGACTGATCGGCCGCGCGCCCCGATGCCGCGACCTGGTGACCCATCCGCTGGTGCTCGCGACGGTCGGCAAGGTGCTCGGCCATGTCACCAGCTATCAGTTGCAGCTCACCCAGGTGATCGCGATTGATCCCGGCGAGCCGATGCAGCTAATCCATCGCGACCAGTGGGCCTTCGACTTCTTCCCTTTCCCCAAGGGCTACGAGGTCGAATGTAACACCATCTGGGCGCTGAACGACTTCACGGCCCACAACGGCGCGACCCGGGTGATGCCGGGGAGCCATCGTTACGAGGACCGGATGCACTTTGAGGAGAAGGACACCGAACCCGCCGAGATGGCGAAGGGGTCGCTACTGCTCTACACCGGCAGCCTTTATCACGGCGCGGGCGCCAACCGCTCCGACGCCACCCGCAGCGGGATCAATATCACCTACAACGTTTCCTGGCTCCGCCAGGAGGAGAATCAGTATCTCTCGGTGCCGCTCGAAATTGCGCGCACCCTGCCGCTCGATCTGCTGCGCCTGATGGGCTACCGTCGCGGCGCCTATTCGCTGGGCTACGTGGACGACGTGCGCGATCCGATCGAAGTCGTGCGGCCCGATTTGGCCAAGCAGCGAGGCCTCGGGTCGCCCTCCGACGCCGAGGCCGCAAGACGCGCAGCCGGCCGGACCTGAGTTCTCATCTCCACACGGCGCTCGCCCGCTACGGCCAGTTTTATCGAGGAACCAACCGGATGACGGAAGAAGAGCGATACCTTTTCGATGTACAGGGATTTCTGGTTATCGAGAACGCGATCGGCGAGTCCGAACTGAATGAGTTGAATAGGATTCTCGACCGGGAATTCGCCGGGAATCGAAACGGCGATCGGGCGCCACTTCGGGGCTTGCTGAATTTGGGCAAACCGTTTGTCGATCTGATCGACAATCCGCGAGTCGTGCCGATCCTCTCTCAATTGCTCGATGCTGAGTTTCGGATGGTCGAGGACTTTTGCAAGGTTCAGCGCCAGGGCGCCCCCGCCGCCCGGCTGCACAACGGCGGAACGCCTTTCGACCTGTTCAGGTTTTACGAGTTCCGGCAAGGATCGCCGCGATGCGGGTTGACCGTGGTTGCCTATAATCTCAAGGCCGTGAATCCCGGCGATGGAGGCTTCGCTTGCATCCCGGGAAGTCATAAGAGCAACCTCACGATCCCCGAGAGCTGCCGCGCGACCGAGAGCTGGGGACGGACCCATCCATCACAATGTCCGTTGAAGGTGCTAAGCGGTCCGGCGGGCAGCGCGATAATTTTCACCTCGGGCCTGACGCATGGCAGCGCGCCCTGGACGAGCGCATCGGAGCGGCGCACCCTTTTCTACAAGTACGCGCCATACCAACTCGCGTCGTACGCGCCGTACTGCTACGACCTTGCAAAGCTTCAGGGTCTCAACGAATCGAGGCGGAGACTTCTGAGCGGCGCCGCACCAGCGATGCCGTTCGAGAGTTTGTAGCCTGGAAATTTCAGGGCAGGTCCAGGCTGCCGGGGCTCAGGATCCGAAAGAGCGTCGGCAGCCCCAGTTTTGAGAAATCAGTCCACAGCGGGGGCCGCTCGCGCTTCACTCTGACTTTTACTCCGCCACGTGGGATACTTTGACTCCGGCGCTGACAGTCCTGGAATCGGCGCTTGAAATAACCGATGACGACGTTTGAGAGTAGCTTTCTCGCGGTGCTACGGAGATTCGTGAGGTGGGCCTTAGATGCTAGCGACTTCAAAAGAGTTCCTTCAGCAGGTGTTTAGCGATTTCTCCAAGGACGACTGCCCGTCGATGGCTGCCGCTTTGGCATACGCCACTCTGTTCTCGCTGCCGTCGCTCCTGCTGATCGTCATTTACATCGCGGGCCTCGTTCTCGGTCCGCAGGCTGCAAGCGGCCAAATCCAGTCAAAGCTGAGCGGCGCGATGGGCCCGCAGGCGGCCGCGCAAATCCAGACCATGGTGAGCAGCGTGGCTCGCAACCATACCGGCGGGTTGGTCGCGACTGCGCTTGGAGTGGCCGGGCTGATCCTTTCCGCGACCAGCGTGCTGCTACAACTTCAGCGCTGTCTGAACCGGGCGTGGAAAGTAAGAGCGATTGGTTCCGGCCTCAGGCATTTCGCGATGCAGCGCGTCCGGTCAGGCCTGCTGCTGGTTGGCGCCGGAGTTCTGGCGATGGTTTCGGTGGCGGCGGGTTCCGCGATTTCGTCACTGGCCGAGGTGCTGCCATTTTCCGGATCTGCTGAATTTGGCGAGATGCTTACGTCTTTGGCAATGTTCGCGATAGTTTTCGCAGCGATCCTGAAGGTGGTGCCCGACGTTCGGCTGCGCTGGAGTGACGTGTGGGTGGGCGGCCTGTTTATCGCGGTGTTGTTCGTCATCGGAAAATATCTGATCGGGATTTACCTGGCGCACGCCGGGAAAGCCAGCGCGTACGGAGCGGCCGGGTCCCTCGCATTGATTCTGCTGTGGACTTACTATTCCGCCCTCATCTTTCTTTTGGGAGTCGAATTGACTCAAGTGTGGGTTCGTCGCCAGGGACGCGAGGTCTCACCAAAGGAAGGCGCTATCCGCCTGGAGGCAGCGGTCTGACATGCCGGCGATCGCATACGACATCATAACCGTTGGGGGTGGGTTGGGCGGCGCAAGTCTGGCCCGCTCGATGGCCGAGCGTGGCGCGCGGGTGCTGGTGCTCGAGCGTGAGACCCGCTTCCGCGATCGCGTGCGCGGCGAGGCGATGGCGCCGTGGGGCGTGGCCGACGCCAAACTGCTCGGAATCTACGAACTCCTGAAGGGGCTGGGCGGCCGTGAACTCCGATGGGCCGACAACTACATCGGCGGGCAGGTCGTACAGCACCGCGATCTGATCGAGACCACGCCGCAACGATCAGGCTGGCTCACGTTCTATCATCCGGCGATGCAGGAGCTGCTGCTTAAGGCCGCCGCGCAAGCCGGCGCGGAAGTCAGGCGCCGGGTCAAAGTGACATCGGTCACGCCGGGCGCGCCGCCGAGCGTGGAAATCGAGAGCGGCGGTGCGGTTGAACGAATCGCGGCGCGGCTGGTGGTCGGCGTCGACGGACGCTCCTCGATGGTGCGAAAGTGGGCGGGCTTCACGCCGGATCACGACGCCCCCCGGATGATTCTCGCGGGCTTGATCTTCGACGGCATGTCATTTCCGGAAGACACTTTCCATATCGGCATGATGCCGGGCCGCGGGCATACGGCGTTCGTGTTCCCGCAGGGAGGCGGCCGGGTCCGGGCCTATTTCGGCTACCACAAGGACACGCTCGCGCGGCGCATCCAGGGAGACTCCGACGTCGCGCGCTTTATTGAGGCGGCCGAGAATATCGGCCTCCCGCGCGAGTACTTTGCGGGAGCGACGGCCGCCGGGCCGCTCGCGAGCTTCGACGGCGCTGACACCTGGGTAGCGCATCCGTATCGCGACGGCGTGGTGCTGGTGGGTGACGCCGCTGCGACCAGCGATCCGACCTGGGGTCAGGGGCTCTCACTCACCGCGCGCGACGTGCGTGTGCTGCGCGATTGCCTGATCGCCGATAACGACTGGCGAGTCGCCTGCGATGCCTACGCCGCCGAACATGACCGCCACTACGGCGCGGTGCATCGGACCGACTGCTGGATGGCGGAACTGTTTTTCGAGATCGGCCCCGCGGCCGACGCCCGCCGCGCGCGCGCGCGATGCCGCTAATCGCGCAGGACCCGGACCGCATCCCGGATGTAGCGACGATCGGCCCGGAAGGCCCGAGCGGCGAAGAAATCAGGCGCAGGTTCTTTGGCGAGGAGTAGGGCCGTGGAGGTTTCAGATTGTGCCGGCCAGCCCGCTGATTGCGGCCATCCCTAATTTCAAGAATGGTTTCCGTCAACTAGAAATCACGTCGAAGCAGATCAGGCGCAGGTCGTCGCGAGTGAGGTTCGGCCCGGGTTTATCGCTTGACGGCGGAGGGGACGATTCCCCGAAGCGGGCACGGGATTTGGGGGCAGCGTAGCCAGGCGAGTCGGAGTGCGCTCCTCGGCGGTCTGCGGAGTGGCCACAGCAGAGGGCGGCGTCTTTAGGGTTTTGTTGACGCGTGAATTCTTGTCTTGTCCTTTGCCGAAAATTGCCATTGCCCGGGTGCTCCTCAATCGTTACATGCAGGATCCCCCACGCCCCGGGCCGGCGCTACGGACCATAACATGAACCTCCGCTCTTACTACCCCGACTTCGTGGCGGTGGAGGAGGGCGGGACGCATTGGTTGCTCGAAACGAAGGGGCAGGAAACGCCGGAGGTGCAGCGGAAAGACGAAGCCGCACGCCGCTGGTGTGAGGACGCCACTGCCCTTACCGGCACGCGTTGGCGATACATGAAGGTGCCGCAGAAGGACTTCGAGCAACTGCAGCTGGCGACGCTGGCCGATCTGGTTGTGATCGCGGCCAAGCCCGGCTTATAAATTTGGTTGAATCAGTTCGGCGACGATATTGGTGCCGGTCTCAAGGTTGTTGATCGACATTACGATCGAGCTCTGCGACCCGTGCGTTGAAAGTCGACGTTGCGAACTCCACGAAGGCGGCTGCGCAAGCAACGGCTAGGCGGGCATGCCGGGGCTGGAGACCACGATGAAGGGAGTTCCGGCCGTGTCCGCTGCCGTACAGATTTCGCAACCCTGCCAGACCCTGCGTGATCTGAGAAAGGTTGCTCAGGATCCGCTTGACGGTCTGGGAGCCTTTCGCTTTCTCCGAAATGTCTTCCGGGACCAATCGCAGTGCTTTCAAAGTTGGCTTCACGATGTCCGGCATGTCTGCATTTGGCTGGACCGTGACTCCAAGTTTCCCCGCGATGTGTTTGCAGCAGGTCTCCACCAGTTCTTTGGCGGTTCCGATAGCCAGGGCGGGATCTGCGTCAACTGCCGCCTCGATACGCTGTATCTCTTGATGCATCCACGCACTAGTGAGCGCCACGGCGCTGTTGCGGAGCGATTGTTCGGCGCGGGCATAGGCAGCATTTGACGGTTCGACCCTAAGGCGGGTCTCGCCGCTCAACTCGTGTGTTTCTGCCAGGGTCCAGCCATCTCGCCGGGCTCTCGATGCACCCCGCAGGAATGTCGATTTTGTATATAAGCACCGATCGCCGGCATGGATCGCCTGCTGGTCTCTCTTCACGGTGGCAATGCGGATCCTGATGGTTTGGCTCTACAACAACACGGGCAAGAGCGTATTCGCTGCGGCTCTGTTCCACACCATGTCAATCTGTAAAAAGTTGCGCGGGATATATCGAGCCGCTTTGCGTATTGGTCCGCCAGTCGTGACCGGTCCTGAACTTCTATTGGTTCGTCCCTTGTTCGAACAAGGAATTCTTCAAGCATCGAAAAGCGGGTTTTCGGGGTTTCCAGAACCGCAGGGTGAAACTCTTCATTGTTGCGACGTGATGTCTGGCGCGCCATGTTGTCTCACAGTTACTGCCGTAGTCTCATGACTTCGTGACATTTGTCGCACGACTAAGTGCCATCGACAATATAGTAGAATCAGTCCGCTATCTCATAAACTGTGTCTCATCACTCGGTGCCAGCTGACATCCGAAGCTCGAAGAAGGTCCTTGGTCAGCAGAAAATGGGGAGATTCATGTCCCGTCGCTTTCACTTAATTCCTAGAATCGCTGGCTCTGGAGCGCTTGGATGGAAGAAAAACAGCACTTAATGGGGGTTTGGTCAGGTTGGGGAAATCTGTGAAGCCGACCGCGCGCTCGGCGCCGGCTGCCCTGGAAAGCGGGTGACTCCCAGAAGTTTGCGGCCCAGGTGGCTAGGAGTTCGGCTTTGGTAGCGCTCGGCAGCCTCGACAATTCGGGCAGGTCGGTGCGTGTCATGAATTTCTCTCCCGACCCATGCGTTGCTCTGTCTGGCTGCTGAGTCGAACGGCGAACGCTCCGGGAACGGTTGAAGTCTCATCCGGGACGGGGACTTAACGTTGAGTCGGCAGGTTCTGCGCGCCCATCGCGGACGCATCGACGATCCCGGTTTTGCCATGCTGGCGCACCGACTCCTCAACGTCTTTCATGATCTCGCTCGCCGGTCGCGTCAGATCGACCTTCTCCAGATACGGCTGCCGCGCCTTGAGGCCCGTTCCCCAGTACACTTCGCAGCGGTTACCTTCCGGGTCGTAGAAGTACACCCCAATGGCGTTGCCGTGCGACACAACCATGTCGATGCGCACCGCGTTATCCCGGAAGCGCCGATGAAATGCGATCAGATCTTCGAGGCTGTTGCAGCGAAACGATACCTGCTGGAGCATTCGCGCGTCGGGCCCGACGTCGCGTCCTCGGCAGAGCAGGAACTCGTGATGTTCCTCCTCGGGCCGCGCGCTCATAAAGACCATGCCCGCGCGCGCATCCTCGTCGGTGATCTTGAGGCCGACGATATCCCGGTAGAAGACTTTTTCCTTTTCGAGATCATTGACGTGGATTCCGACGTGCCCGAGTCTCGCGACCGATGGCGTAGTCATCGCAGTCCTCCTTGTGGCGCCGCGCCCTGCCCGCGCGATATGGTCGCGCGCGGCGATTCTCAAGTAAATAAGATATCTCCGGAGGGGCGGGATCAGCAATTGAGGATAGGGTCCTGTTGCTCGGTTGGATCGGCGTTGTAACGACCGCAAGTGCTGATTCAGGGCGTCCGTGCGGTAGCAATCGCTGAGCAGGTCGATTTTCGCAGCCTGCTCCGACCTCGCTTACGTGGCGGACGGTTTTGAAAGGACGGGCCGGCACGGAGGCCGGCCCCTACAATATAGGCGCTTCATTCAGGGTAGTGGCCGGCGTCCCTGCCGGCCATCCGGGTCCGCTTCTGCAAGCGCTGGTTCGGGGTCGCGGTCTTCGGCCTTGGCGTGCGAGAGCCCGTCCCCAGTCCGTCGAGGGAAATCCCGGATCCGGGACCCTTCGCGGGCCGGGCAAGAGGACGCGCGAGGGTGACGGTCGCAATGGAAAGCGGCCGGCGTCCTGCAAGTAACCACCCTCACCTGGCTCCGCTGAGCGGCGCCGCCCCCTCCCGCAACTGAGCGGGAGAGGTGCTCTGGTGCGCTCTTCAAAAAGATCTTTCAACAGGCTGCGATCGCTTGGGGCGGCCGTTGAAAACTGGAGCGGGGTTCAGTTTGGGGCGGCGGTTTGGGCTTCGGGCGTCAGGCCGCGATGCTTGTTGCGCTGTGTGGTCTTGAGCACGCGGTTGCGCATCCGTACCGAGGTCGGGGTGACCTCGACCAGTTCCTCTTCGTCGATCCATTCCAGCGCCAGGTCCAGCGACATCACTCGGGGCGGGGTCAGGCGGATCGCCTCGTCGTGGCCGGCGGCGCGAATGTTAGTCAGTTTTTTCTCGCGGCAGACGTTAACCGGCAGATTTATTTCGCGCGAGTACTCGCCGACAATCATGCCCTCGTAAACGGGGTCGCCGGGACCGATAAAGAGGCGGCCGCGCTCCTGCAGATGGAACAGCGCGTAGCCGGCGGCGACTCCTTCGCGGTCGGAGATCATCGCGCCATTGGTGCGCGACTGGATCGGTCCACACCAGGGCGCGAAGCCGTTGAACAGTGTGTTCATGATGCCGCTGCCGCGGGTATCGGTGAGAAACTGGCTGCGGAAACCGATCAGCCCGCGCGACGGGATTGCATACTCCAGGCGCACGCGGCCGGTGGTATGGGTCACCATGCTGAGCATCTTGCCCCGCCGCGGCGACAATAGCTGGGTGATGATGCCGATGTATTCTTCGGGGATCTCGATCGTCACCAGTTCCATCGGCTCGAGCAGCGCGCCGTCCTTGCGACGGGTGATGACGGTGGGTTTGGAGACCTGAAGTTCGTAGCCCTCCCGGCGCATCGTTTCGACGATCACCGCGAGCTGCAGTTCACCACGAGCGACCACCTGCCAGGAATCGACGCTGGTCTCTTCGATGCGGATGCTGACGTTACGGCGCGACTCCAATTCGATGCGCTCGCGCAGCTTGCGCGAGGTTACGTACTGGCCCTCGCGTCCCGCCCAGGGCGAGTTGTTGACCGAAAACGTCATCGATACGGTCGGCTCGTCGATCGTGATCAGCGGCAACGGGCGCGGATTTTCCAGTGCCGCGATGGTCTCGCCCATCGCGATATCGTCGAAGCCGGCCACCGCAACGATATCGCCGGCGCGCGCCTGCTCCAGCTCGACGCGCTTGAGCCCGTGCCAGCCGTAGATATAGGCGATCTTGCCCACGATGCGGCTGCCGTCCAGCCGGCACAGCGAGTAGTTCTCGCCGGTAACGATCGAGCCGGAAACCACGCGTCCGATCGCCAGCCGGCCGACATATTCGTTGTATTCCAGGTTGTTGGCCTGGAACTGCAGCGGCTGGTCCGGATCGACGTCGGGCCCGGGAGATGGCGGACAATGGCCTCGAATAGCGGATTGAGGTCCGCCCCGGTGCCCGCGCGGCTGGTCCAGCGCGATCCCTTCGCGCGCGTTGGTATAGAGCACTGGAAAATCGAGCTGGGTCGTCGTTGGCGTCAAGATCGATGAACAGGTCGTAGACCTCGTCGAGCACCTCGGCGGGCCGGGCGTCGTGGCGGTCGATCTTGTTGATGCACACGATCGGCACCAGTCCCGACTCCAGCGCCTTTTTGAGCACGAAGCGGGTCTGCGGCAAGGGGCCTTCGCAGGCGTCGACCAGCAACAGCACGCCGTCGACCATCGAGAGCGTGCGTTCGACCTCGCCGCCGAAGTCCGAATGGCCCGGGGTATCGACAATATTGATCCGCAGCCGGGCCCCACGTAATCGAGGTGTTTTTGGCCAGAATCGTGATGCCCCGCTCGCGTTCCAGGGCAAACGAGTCGAGCACCCGCTCCATCACCTGTCTCGTTAGCGCGGAAGACGCCCGATTGGCGCAGCAAGGCATCCACCAGGGTGGTTTTGCCATGGTCAACGTGGGCGATTATTGCCAGGTTGCGTAGGTTGTTTCGTCTCATCCGGGTCCGAATATGCGGGCGCGGCCCAAGCCCGTTCTGATGCTCGGCCGCGCGCGCCCACAGTGTATCTGTCTCGAACCGGGGAGTAAACGCGTCGGGCCGGCCCGCGGCCCGGCGGGGCGGTGCGCGTCCGCTCGGGCGCGCGCGTCCCGGTCAACGCAGAGTAAGCGAAAATGAGTATCGGCGGGTTCGGTTGCGACCCGCGGGCCACCGCGCCTTGCCCTGGCGCCCGCCCCGCGCGCAGTCGATGGGACCGTCCGCAAGCGGCCTGCGCCGCTGCGCTTGCGGATTCTCCGGCGCCGCTCGAGATGCCGTGGATGCGGCCCGGTCCACAATTGATTCTGCCCCCGAACTGGCCGCGAACCGCCCCGTCGTCGGGCCCGGCCGGGCGCCGCGGTAATCTCCGCGCCCTTCCATAGCCGGATAGTAGGGTATGTTGCCTACTTGTAATAGCATCAGCAACGTACTATGGTGGTGCAATTGAGCGTGGGTTGTACCGGCTGCGTTCGGCCGCCGCGACCGCCCTTCGCCCGAGCTTCGAGCGGTTTTGAGGGGCCGGGGACTTGACTATGGGGGTGGAAAACAGCGACTCTAGCGCAATCGAACGGACGGAGGACGTACCGGCACGGTTCGAACGATGGTCAAGCGGCGTTACCACGTCCCTGAAAGCCGGGGGCGGGCTCTGAACCAGATGGCGCTCTTGGCTTGACGTGTCTCGCTTAGACGTGATACATACGCGTTCGCAAGTCGTTAAATATGGCCCTATGCTCTTTAGGAGGAGAAAAGCGACGCCCGAAGACGGTCGCGAGGTCGCCGGTGAGGTGGAGGTTGTGCTTGGGTCCGGATCTCGCGCGGCTTCCTTGGCGTCGGTTGGCGGAAGGTCGGAAAGGAGGGGTATCGGCATGAGATGAAAGCGGTAAGTGCGCGAGAGCAAATGTTTTGGCCACGTATCCAAAGTCACGGAGGAATTCGGAATGCTTGCAGGCAAGAGAGTACACAGAGAAATTTTCGTAGCGCTGGTGATGGCCCTGTTCGTGGTGGCCGGCATGTCACGAAGCGCGTTCGCTCAATCCCCAGAGGAAGAGTGGACCAACTATTTCACTAACGCCAACACCACCGGCGGCATCGGCTACATCCACATCACGGATCCTCTGGAAAGTTCCAGCCCGTCAGACGGCGAAACCTGCGCGATGCTTTACGTCTTCGACGTGAGCCAGGGAATGCAGGAGTGCTGCGGCTGCCCGGTCACATCCGACGGCTTGTTGACCTTGCAAATCGGGACTAATCCCGCGGGGTCGCCCCCCCCTCCCGGCGACATCGGCATCAATGCGGTTGCTTTCCCGTCCGGCGGAGTTCTGAGTGACGGCGTGCTCCGGCTGCTCTCGACCGACGTCTCCTACACCACTTCCAAGTCCGAGGGCTTTGCCGGCTTGAATCCTGGCGTACCGGTCTATTATGGCATCACTCCGGGCACCATCGCCTCATATGGCGGCTACGAGACGGACGGAATCGGCTGCGATCCGGCCACCGGCAATTGCTGCGATCCGACCTATGATACCGACCTGACCCCGACGCTGCGCTCGTGGGTGACCCATGTGCTCAACACCACTGAGACGGAAGATGCGTTCGCGAACATCACGTCCAACGAGACCGAGACCGACAACTCGAATCTCTCGGACCTCTGCACGGATATCATCTACTTGGGTAGCGGTAATGGCCCTTGCCGCTGCGGGATCGGTTCCTAAAGGACGCAATGTCCAGGCGCAGGAACTCAAGTTCGGGACGCTGTAACGATGAAGGAGATGTCTCTATGCTCAGATTAGAAAGAGTGCGCCGCTCGGTGGGTGCGGGCGGGCTGGCCGCGGCTTTGGTGCTGCTGCCCCTGCTGCTTGCCGGCGCCCCGGGAAACGCGCACGCACAGACCGATGCTTTCTTGATTAACTATTACGTCAACACATTGGGGAAACCTGCGCTCGAGGACATCGGGGTCCCTTATGACGATCAGCTCGTGCTTACCAATGACCTCCCGGCGAACGTATCCGCGGCAGCCGAGGCGGCCACGCTTTGCGCGAATGTCTACATTTTCGATACGACCCAGGAAATGGAAGAGTGCTGCGCCTGTCCGCTCACGCCGGTGCAACGTTCGCTGTTCTCGGTGAACTACGACTTGAGCGATAATTCGGTTGCCAACGGCGGCCCGGTGCCAAATGGCGTCGTGCATGTCGTGGTGACCAACTCGGTTGTGGTCACCAATCCCATCACTGGAGTACCAACCGTCACTTGTGATCCGACCGATGATGGGGGCACCAACAGCCCGAATTCCTACGTGCCCACGGCCAGCATGCGGGGCTGGATCACTCATTCGTTGAACGCGGACAACCCCGCGTGCGGAGGGCGAAGTTGAAATGGCGCTGACCGGCGAGCCGGATAGCGACTATGCCGATGCCCCCAGCTACGCCGTAAACAACCACTCATTGGCGTCTCAGTGCACAGTTACCCAGAGAACAGGCGCCGACTCAGTGCCCCCACGCGGAACTTGCACCTGCCCGACCCCGGCGGAAGGCAATTGAGGCACAGGAGTGAATGCCTTGCTAAGTAGGAGAAACGCTATGGTTAGAAGACAGAGAGTGCTTGGCGCGGCGGTGATGGCGTTGGCGCTCCTCGGTGCGGGTTTCACCGTCTCCGGGGTCGCCTTCGCCGCTCCTCCCTTGAAGAGCCTCGACGACGCGTTCAAGATCAACTATTACGTCAATGCCACAATTGATGGTTCAGGCGGCTTTAACGACTACGTCCGGGTTACCGACACAGATCCCCAGGTCGTACCGGGCGAAACTGAACCCGCTGACCTTTGCGTCAACGTCTACGTGTTCGATACGAATCAGGAGATGGAGGAGTGCTGCGCCTGCCCGATCACTGCGGCTGGCCGGCTTGATTTCCTGGTCGGTAGCAACTTGACCTCCAACCCGCTGGTTGGTCCTACCCGGCCGTTGAACAACGGGATCATCCACCTCGTGTCGACCACTTCAGACCTGACCCTCGTAACCGGAGTGCCCGGGCATTGCGATCCCACCGATTCCGGCGGGACCGGCTCACCTTACTCGTTCAGCCCGTCGCCTTCGATTCGCGCCTGGATCACTCATGCGCAGAGCAGGTACAACAACGCGACAGTGACGGAAGAGGTGTTTGCGGACACCGGCACGCAGAACAATGACTACGTCAACCTGTCCGATACCTGCACGAACGTGCAACGGATTGGCGCGCAAACGAAGCGCGGCGTGTGCACCTGCCCGGCTGAGGATTGATGACGGTTCTGCCTTAACCTGAGAGGCGCAGGGCTTCGGCCCCGCGCCTTTCTATTCAGTCTGCTGAGCGAGCGGGGGTTGATTTCAAAATCAGCCCCCGCTTCGCGTTTGGAATCAACCCCCGCTTCGCGTTTTTGACTTGACGCGCACGCTAATCTTGCCGTAAATTCGCGCCTGCGTTTGAAAAAAAGCACGCTTGCGGTGCATGATTCCGCTGGCATGAGCGGGCGTTCATCTTCGCTCATGCTGCCCGCGCTGGATTCTCACCGGGGATTCGTCCGCCCGGCACGATCGAGCGGCGGAGCACGTCGGTTTGAGCGCGAGATGTTTGCAGGTAGCTCAGGGGGAGATTCCGGGTAATCGCTATGGTAGTTAAAGTCTACGAAAAGTTTTAATTCAGGCGCTGTCGTCGTATTGCCGGCGGCCAGCCTGGGCGCGCCGCGAACTACGGAGTCCCGAAAATGAAGCCGAAACGCAGACTTTCCAGGGGAATCGTGCCCGCGCTCGTGGCGACGTTGCTGATCGCCGGCCCGACGCGCAGTGCGTTTGCGGGGGGCGTAGGCGCCGCCGGGGCGGTGACCGAGTGGGCCACCTATTTCGCGAACGCGAACACCACCGCCGGGCAGGGCGTCGTACACATTGTCTACCCCCTGGTTCCAGCTTCACTTTCGGACCCGGCGGAAGAAGTGTGCGCGATGATCTACGTCTTTGATACCACGCAGGCGATGCAGGAATGCTGCGGCTGCCCGGTTTCGTCCGACGGCCTGCTCACCTTGAACATCAACAGTGACCTCACCGCATCGGGCGTGGCCGCCAGCGCGGGCGGTCTAACCGACGGTCTGATCCGGCTCCTTTCAACCGGATTCTCCTACACCACGTCGCCGTCGCTGGGCTTTGCGCGGCAGTATCCCGGTGTGCCAGTCTACTACGGGATAACTCCTGGCGTCGGCAACCCGAACGGCTCCGACGGAATTGGCTGCGATCCAGCGACTGGCGTCTGTTGTGACCCGACCGCTGGAGACAAGCGCGTCCTGACCCTCCGGCCGTGGGCGAGCCACGCGCACAACACCAGTGTGACCGAGGAAGAGTTTGTAGGGATCGCGTCCGACATCGCAAGCAGTGATGCCGCAAACCTGCCGGTGATCTGTGCGGCTCTGGGCCAGCTCGGCAGCGGCGCTGGTAGCTGTACTTGCGGGTTTGGATCGTAGCCGGGTGTTGAGAAAAAGCGGCGAACGACCAAAGTGGATTTCGCGGCTCGGAACACGCCGCGTGAAAACTGGCCGCCGTCCTGCATCTTTCTTCCCCCGTTCCGCGGGAGATAAAGGAGAGGGAGCAGGCTGTCGAAATCCTTGTTCAAACATCCCGCCAGGGCACCGAGATGCCCGCAGGGGAAGTCGGGCAGCACGATCAGACGCTGCGGCGCGATGAGGCGTAAACGATGAGGCGTAAACAATGAGGATGAGCGTCAAGATCGTCGGTTTGATGTTGCTGGTGTCAGGTGTCGGTGCCGCTCAGGCCGGCGTGGTCATTCGGCAGGACGAGGCCAATCCGGCCGCAACCGCCCTCGGCAAGGGCGTGCGGACGGTGATGATCGAAGGCCACAAAGAGAAGATGACCAACGGCGACAACGTGGTCATTCTGGATTTGGACGGCGGCAAGACCCTGATGATCCGGCCCAAAACCAAAAGCTACTTCGAGCTCTCGATTTCCACCACCGGGCATAATCGGCACGCTCATTCGCAGGCAGCTCGAGCCCTTTCCCGACATCATGACCAAGACCGGGAAGAGTAAGAAGCTGCTCGACCACCACTGCGACGAATACTCCGGGTCGGCCACCAGCCCGAAGGGGGCTGTTTCCAGCGCCGTCGGATGCTATTCCACCGACGCTCCGGGCGCGGCCGACTATGCGGCATTCGTGAAGGCGAGCCTCGCGAAATTCGAGGCGAACGATCCGGACGCACTTAAGGATCAGGGCCAGCCCGACGGCGTGCCGCTCGCAATGAGGACCGTCCTCGGCCCGACCCCGGGCAAGCGGGGTCGGGAGGTGATTTTGGAAAAGACCGTGGTGAGTATCACTGCGCAAGCGATTCCTCCAACGGAGTTCGAGGCTCCTGCCGGATACACAAAGAGGCCGCCGCCCAGCTTCGGGATTGGACTTTCGAGGCCTCATCATCCGAAATAGCCGCGGGTCGGCCAAAATGACGACCGTGTCGAAAGGTTTTGCGGCCGGGCCGCAAGTCTTTGACGGTCTGTAGCTTGGTGCGCGCCCAGAATGTGAGAGAATCGGGAACGGGTCAGAGCGTCAGGGCGGGCCGTAAAGCCTTGGCCGGCGTTACGGTGTCTTGCAGGCAGGACTACGTGCGACTCTTCAGCCCCGGATGGGTCCGGCGCGGTCTGCGGGGCAGGGGCCTACGCGAGGATGACGTTGTGACCGTCGCCTCTGCAGCCCGCAGTCACATTGCGCGTATCGACTACGAGCTTGGCGTGCTTGACGACCATCCTATAATCGACGATCCGATGGTCGGTCACGATAATCGCCGCGTCCGATCGCTCGAGCGTTTCGGGGGTAAGCGCCACTGAGTGCATGTCGTGAGCAAGGTGCCTCGATCTCAGCATCGGCACGTGCGGATCGTGGTATTGCACCCGCGCCAGCTTGGCCGCGAGCAACTTGATGATCGCGAGGGCCGGGGATTCGCGGGTGTCCTCGATATCGCGCTTGTACGCCACTCCCAGCAGCAGAACCTCGGAGTCCTTCAGCGCCTTGCCCTGCAGGTTCAGGCCCTCGGCGAGCCGCTCCACCACGTACGCGGGCATCGCGCCGTTGATCTCGCCCGCCAGCTCGATGAACCGGGTCGGGAAATCATACTGGCGGGCCTTCCAGGTCAGGTAGAACGGGTCGATCGGGATGCAGTGTCCGCCCAGCCCGGGTCCCGGATAGAACGAGCTGAAGCCGAACGGCTTGGTCGAAGCGGCCGCCACGACTTCCCATACGTCGATGCCCATCCGGGTGAACAGCAATTTCAGTTCATTGACCAGCGCGATGTTCACGCATCGGTAGATATTTTCCAGCAGCTTGGCCGCTTCCGCGACGCGCGCGGATGAGACCGGCACCGGTTGTTCGACCACCTGGCCGTAGGCCGCGCAGGCCACGTCGAGGCAATCCTTGGTCACGCCACCGACGATCTTGGGGATGGTCCGGGTGTGAAAATCGCTGTTGGCGGGATCCTCGCGTTCCGGTGAAAAGGCCAGGAAGTAGTCTTTCCCCGGCACCATTCCGGTCTTCGCGATCAGCCCCTGCGCGACTTCCTCGGTCGTGCCGGGATAAGTCGTGCTCTCCAGCACCACCAACTGGCCGCGATGCACATAGCGGGCGACCTGCTTGGTCGTTTCCACTACGAAGGTCAGGTCGGGCGCGCGCCCTTCGCCGAGCGGGGTGGGAACGCAGATGATCGCGGCGTCGCACCGCGCCAGCTCCTCAAAGGAACTGGTCGGAATCAGCTTGCCGCTCCTGACGCACGCCCCCAGGCGGTCGGAAGAGATATGGCCGATATAACTCCGGCCGGAGCGAAGCTCGCAAACCTTCGACTCGTCGACATCAAACCCCACCGTGACCAGACCGGCTTCCGCAAAACAGCAGGCCAACGGCAGGCCGGCATAGCCCAAGCCCAGAACGCCGACTCGCGCACGGTGGCTGCGGAACTTTTCTATAGCTTCCGCTGCAAGTTCGGTCATCGTCTGTCTATTCTCCCGACGCCAAGTCTAGCGCGAAAAGCTCGCAAGCGCAGGAACTGATTCGCCGACCGACAAAAGTGCCCGCCGATTCACTTGGGTTGCGAGCCCTGATCGGGCCGCTCAACCCGTCAGAGGGTTTTTAGCGCGCCCGAGCCGTCACCGCCAGACCCTCCGCCGTTCACTCGAGCCGGCCGAGACGCCGGCAGGCGTCGTCGAGCTCGCGATCGTCCTTCGCAAAACACAACCGCAGCAGCGATTCGCCGTCCGCGCCGTGGTAGAAGGCGCTGCCGGGCACGGTCGCGACGCCGGTCTGCGCGAGCAGATGCATCGCCTTTTCCTTGCTGCTCCGGCCCGGCAGGCGTGATGCGTCGGCCAGTACGTAGTATGCGCCCTGCGGAATGAACGGGGTGAGTCCGGCTTTGCTGAGCGCGCCGCAAATCAGATCTCGCTTCCTCCGGTATTCGACGGAAAGCGAACGGTAGAAGGCGGGCGTCAGCTCGGTGAGCCCCATCGCGACTCCATACTGGAGCGGTGCCGGCGCACAGACATACACCAGGTCGTTCATGTGGCCGATGACCTCGGCCCACTGCGGCGCGCATACGCTGTAGCCGATCCGCCATCCGGTGATGCTGAAAGTCTTCGAAAAGCCCGAAATGGTTATCGTTCGCTCGCCCATCCCGGGCAGCGACGCCGGGCTGATGTGACGCCGGCCGTCGTAGAGAAAATATTCGTAGATTTCGTCCGTGAAGACGAACAGGTCGTGCCGGGCCGCCGCCGCTGCAACCGCTTCGAGCTCGTCGCGCGTGAAGACCTTGCCCGAGGGATTGGCGGGCGTGTTGATCATTATGCCCCGGGTACGCGGCGTAATGACCCGCTCGAGATCCTCGGCCGTGAACGACCAATCCGGCGGGCGCATCGTTACGAACGAGGCGACGGCCCCCACCGCTTCGATGGTATTCAGATGGTAACCGTAGTACGGCTCGAACAATACTACTTCGTCGCCGGAATCGAGCAGCGCCAGACAGGCGCAATAGAAAGAACCGGTCGAGCCGGCGCTGACGGTTATCTGGCGCTCGGGGTCGGCTTCGATCCCGTTATACTCCTTCAGCTTGAGCGCGATCGCGTGACGGAGCTCGCGTAACCCGTCGAAGCGCGTGTAGCTATTGATACCCAGATCGATCGCGGTCTGCGCCGCGCGCCTGACCGGCGGCGGCGCCTCGGTATCGCAGACGCCCTGCGCCAGATTGATCCCGCCCGCCTTTTCACACTCCAGCGTCATCACCCGAATCTCCGCCTGCGTGATCCGGTCCGCGCGTTTGCTGAGGGATAGGGCCATCGATGCCGTAAAATCAGGCCGTGAAGAAAGCGCGAATCGCGCGCACCGTCAGGTCGACCTGTTCGGGCGTGGTCTCAGCGCTCATCGGAAGTGAGACGACCTCGCGGCAGATGGCTTCGGTTTCGGGCAGGCCCGGGTTCTGAGCCCGAGGCCCGTGTGCTCCCACATCGGCCGCGGCCAATGCACCAGCGTCTCGATTCCTTCCCGCGTAAGGAACGCGCGCAACTCGTCGCGCCGGCGGGTGCGGATTACGTAATTCTGGAAGGCGTCGTGGTGGCGTTCCGCTTTGAAGTGCGGCAGGCGCAGGTCGCCGACGCCTTCGAGCCCGTCGCGATACAGCTCGGCGATTCTCCGCCGATCCTCTATCCAACCGGGCAGGTGACGCAGCTTGGCGCTCAGGATCGCGGCCTGAACGTTGTCGAGCAACGCGGTCTGCCCGTGATAGTGATACTCGCCGGTCTCGCGATCTTCGCCGTTGTAGCGCAGCAGAGTCGCCATGCGGGCGACTTTCGGATCGTCGGTCGTGAGCGCGCCGCCGTCGCCGATTCCGCCCAGCGCCTTGAACGGATAAAAGCTGAAGCATCCGGCGATTCCGAAGCTGCCGGCCATCCGGCCGTCGAAAGTGGCGCCGAGCGCCTGCGCCGCATCCTCGACCACCTTGAGGTTGTGCCTTTCGGCGCTGGCCATGACGCGGTCCATCGCGCAGATGCGACCGTTGAGATGCACGGGCAGGAGCACTTTGGTTCTGGGCGTGATCGCCCGCTCGATCAGATCCGGGTTCAGATTGTAATCGGCAGCCACATCGATCAGCACCGGGCACGGCGCCGCAATGCACAATCGCCGACACGGTGGCCACAAAAGTGTGCCCTACGGTGATTACCTCGTCGCCCGGTCCCACCCCGGTCGCCATCAGGCCGAACAGCAGCGCATGGTAGCCACTGTTCAGGCCGACTGAGTATTTGACGCCGACGAACTCGGCGAAGCTTTTCTCGAAATCGCGGAGCTGCTGCCTGCTGATAAGGTCGCCCTTGGTCAGACAATCGACAATTGCGTCATCAATCTCCGATTTCAGTCTGCGATAGTGTGTGCGCGGATCTACGAACGGCACCTTATAGCCCATTTCGGCTCCTCTTACTTCACTTGATCCCACACATCTCAGAGGCGGCGTCAACGATCTGCCGTGCGCTCACCCAGTAGTCGCTCTCCAGGGCCTTGCTGGTTGGCGCTGGCGCGTCAGGAAGCGTGACCCTTGCGATGGGGGCCTTGAGTTGGCCGAACGCCTGCGCTCCACCGTGGCAGCGATCTCCGCCGCGACGCCGCAAGTGCGCCAGGCCGCGTCGGCCACTATCAGGCGCTTGGTCCTGAGCACCGATTCGAGCACCAGCTCGGAATCCAAGGCTTGATGGTTCGCAGATCTATCACCTCGCATTCGATCCCCCGCGGCGCCAGCTCGTTGGCGGCCTTGAGCGCTTCCCTGGCCATCACCGAGGTGGCGACAATGGTCAAGTCGGCGCCTTTGCGCCGCAGCGCAGCCTTGCCGAGCGGCACTTGGTACATTTCCTCCGGCACCTCGCCGGTTTCGTCGTACAGCCAGCGGTCGTCGATGTACATCACCGGGCCGTCGTTATAGACCGCGGCAATCAGCAGGCCTTTGGCGTCGTACGGCGTGCTCGGCATGACGACGTTGAGCCCGGCACGTGCATGAACATCGCGTGCAGAGCCTGCGAATGTTGCGCGCCCTGCTCGCCGCCGCGGTTGATAACGGCGCGGATCACCAGCGGACGCTCACCTGTCCCGCCAAAAGATGTACGACCAGTTGGCAGCCTGATTGACGATCGGGTCGATCGCGAGCAGCATGAAGTCCATGCGCGGATGAAACACGATCGGCCGCATTCCGGCGAGCGCCGCCCCGACGGCCAGCCCAGTGGTCGCGTTCTCCGACGACGGGCAATCGACCACGCGGTCGCGGCCGAACTCCTTTTCGAGGTCTGCAAGCTCCGCCCGGCATACCAGGGACTCCAGAGGCCTTGCCCGATCACGAACACCCGCGGGTCGCTGCTCGAGGATTTGCGCGTGCGCCTCGCGAATCGATTGCGTGTAGGTAAGCCTGCGCCCTTGAGTCACCGGTTGCGAACTCCGATCAACGGACATGTGCGAGCATCTCGCTGGGGTCCGGGCTGGGCGATTCCCGCGGGCGAATTTGATCGAGTCGCTGACTTCGATCTCGCATTCCTGTTTTGCGGTTTCCAATACTTCCTCGGAGACTCCCCGCTCAATCAATCGCCTGCCGAGCCGCACGATCGGGATCTTTGGGAGCCACTCCTTCAACTCCCCCCGGCGCTTCACGCCGACATCAGTGTCCCACGACGGGCCGACGTGTCCCCGCCAGCGATAGGTGCGGCATTCTATCAGAGTGGGGCCGCCGCCGGCGCGTGCCCGCGCCACTGCTTCGACGCTTGCACGATAGACCGCCAGCGCGTCGTTGCCGTCCACCACGGCGCCGTTTATCCCGTGAGCTTCGGCGGACTTGACGATGTTATCCTCCGAACGGCGCTCGGAAATGTGCATATGACACGCATACAGGTTGTTCTCGCACACGAAAACCAGGGGCAGGCGGTACAGTCCCGCCAGATTCAGCGATTCGTGGAAGTGACCTTCCTCGGTAGCGCCGTCGCCGAAGAAAGATACGGATACGCGCTGATCGCCGCGCGTCTTCGAGGCGAACGCGCTGCCCGTGGCGAGCGGAATGGTCGCGGCGAGCAGCGGGACCGTGCCCAGGATACCGACCTCAGGCGCGCACAAATGCATCGAGCCCCCGTGTCCCTTCGAGCAACCGGTCGTCTTACCGTAAATCTCGGCCATCATCGCCCGGAGATCGCCGCCCTTGGCCAGATAGTGGCCGTGAGACCGATGCGCTCCCCATACGTAGTCGGCCTTGCTGAGCGCCGAGCATACACCGGCCGCGATTGCTTCCTGGCCGATATACAGATGGCACGGCGTTCCGATTTCGCCTGCCTCCACCAGGTCAGCCAGTTTTTCCTCGGCGAGCCTGATCAACACCATACACCGATACATCTGCAACATCAGGTCAGTGGCATACTCACTCACTTCCACTTCTCTCCTCTGCATACTCTCCGACTTGTTCGACGCGGTAGTCACTCGGGCGAATTGCGCCTAGCCCTGCCACCAATAGAGCGTGTCGCCGGCGGTGCCGTTCATTATCAGCTTGCCCGCCTCAGTCGGGTTGCACGAAAAGACGTGCGGCGCATTCTTTACCGAGCACAGCACCGGCTGGATGCCGGTGATGCACCAGACTGTTGATCATGTCCGGCGGATAGGGGGCCGAGAGCACATGCGATCCAGAGCAATCGTTTTTCACCGCCTTGGACTCGATTCCGTCGCGCGTCCATTTGATGAGATCGTTCGCTGCCGGGTAACCTGATGGCTCTGTTCCGGAGCCGAAACCGAATTCGCCCATGGTCGGGGCGATATTCGATCCGTATGACAAAGACCAGCAATCGCTGGCCGCGCCGGCGGCGGCTCCCCGGTCCCGGGCGCAGGGTGATCATCGGCGCGATACGGTGCCGTCGGCGGCCTGAACTACCAGGCGGTTCAACTGGGTGAATATCTTCTTGGCCGAGACGGCTCCGTCCACGGCGACGCCGCCGTTGTAGTAGTGCCCGGTCATCCCGCCAGGCACCGGACCAATCGTCCATCCGGGCCGCCGTCCGCGCCGCCACTGAGATTCGGCATGATCGAGCCGCCGGCCATGTTGCCGTCGACCTCCAGGTATGACCGCTTATGTGCTTCGCGGTCGTATTGCCCTGTGATATGACCGATGAAATATCACCGATCAGAATATGACCGCCGAGCGCATTACTGAGAAGCGTGGTCGGACTGAAGTTTCCCGTTGCAGGAGCAGTTCTCGGCAGCCATACAGAGTAGAAAGGAATGTCGACATTGCCGGGCTCGTCTTCCATGTTTTCATACAGTCCGCCCGCGCCGCTGTCGTTGTAAATCGTCGTCTGGTTGCTTCCTCCGCCCGCGCAGCCGCCACCGGACATCGTATCAACCATGATCGGACCCGAGTTGGCATCGTCCAGGCATCGGTTCACGCAGATGCAGGTGTTGTGGGTAGATCTTCATCAGGAAGATGTTGCCCGAATTGAGCACGAACCCCTTGCTGGTCAGGTCCGTCAGGTCGATCCTGTGCAGGAAATGAACTTGCTTGATTCTGGTCTCGCTCACGTCTGCGGCGGCCACGATATGCGGCGTCTGAAGATTGCCCCCGAACTCGATTCCATGATGGGCCTGGATAACCAGAGATCCTCAAGATTGGTCTTGTCAGCTCCACCGTCCCGCGGCGCGCAGTCCGCGTCGACGTGGATGCCCGTCAGTCCGGTCGAGATTGAGGCGCCCGCATTGACGTACCGGGCATCGATAGTGAATCGGCGCGCTGCCTGCCGAACTCCATTGCGAACGTCGAAGATGCTCATGTTGTCAGGGCCGTTCCATACGAACGCGGTGCCGGCATCGACGTTTCCCGGAGAAACGGAGGAGGGACCGTATTCGACGCCACCGCCTTGTCCTTCCAGACTGACCTGGTCCGGGATCGATATTCAGCAAACCGATCGAGTACCTTCCCTTGGGTACGATTGCGATACCGCCCTTGGGATCGTCATTGATCAGCGAATCGAGCGCGTCGCGATAGACCGGGCCGTTATCGTGGCGACCCGGACTGAACCGCTCACCTCCAGGCTCTTGTTGAGTGAGAGGTTCGAGCTTCCACCGCCCGACGCGATCGTTGCGTAGAGGAAGTCGTTCGTGGGCCGGCTCAGCACGAGGTTGCGCGGTTGTCCGGGGTGAACGTGAGCCAGAGTTCGGAGGCGTTGTCGATCTGCGAGTTCAGGTACGGAGCCCTTGCCGGCCAGATAGTCTATGCTGCCGGAGGAAATTCCGCTTCCGGGGAGATTTCCCACTACCGTCATCACTGCCGAGCGAAGAGCGGGATTGGTGGAGCGGCTGATATCGAATAGATACGCACTTCGCGGAACGATCGGCTGGCCGAGCAGGGTTCTGCTATACGGCCCGGCTGAAGCTGATTCGGTCCCACCGCCACCATCTCGCTGGCATCTGCGAAACCCATGTCATCGTAGCCGCAGACCTGCACATGGGTGGGCTGTTTCACCCATCCCAGGAATCTCGGCTCGCAACCCGCCCCCTGACATCCGTAGACGCGATATCCCAGCGCGTGGGAGTCGCAAGTCCATTCGACATCTGCCCACGCGTCGCCGCCCAACATGATCGAGCCGTCGGTAACGGTGACCGGCAGGGTCGCAGCGCTCTCACCGAGGGCGAAATCTACTCTGGTGACTTCGTAGGTGCGCGATACGGTACTGAGTTGCGCGCCGCCGCCGATAGATCGCGTGCTTGTGACACTCAGGTTGTCGGGTCCGTCAGCCAGAGCGCCTTGCGGTGTCGCCCCGCCTCCGGGGACGAATACGTACTGGCCGTTTATGTAGTCACCGGGGTTCGAGCAGTTGAGCTTGGGAGAGCCGCGGTCCGCGATGCACGAAAGGATGGACGCGCTGGACACCGCGCCGAAGGCGCGGATGTTCGCCGCGCCGTTGACGTGCCGCCGACCGTCCGTGCGGCCTGCGCGCTGGCCGCATTGCCAGGCGCGGCGGTCTTGGCCGCAGGGCTGGCGAGCTGGCGAGCGCGAATAGCAACACGGTCGGAAAGAATCGGAAAAAAAATCGGAAGATGATTCCCGCCGATACGCGGTGAACGTCATAGGCGCCACCGCTTTGCGGTCGGCGGCCAATGTCCCGAGTTGGATGCTCCCACAGAGGCTCGCCCGGTTTGCAAGCCCGGGCGACGGGTGCGGGCTCAGACATCTTCAACACACTTCCGACCCAGGACACTAGCCCTTAAGGACACCGAGGGCTGCGGGCTTCCTGCGCAGAAGGATCGAGAGCAGAGTTTGGGCGACGATCGGAGATCCACGAGGAACGTATGTTTTCGCAGGTACGCGAGCTGGAGCTGAACTTTTGTCGGTCTGATCTTTTCCAGGTAGAACTTCTCGGGATCGTCGCTTCCCGCGAAGACAGCGCACCTCGTCGCTGTTCCAGAGGGTCGCCCAATCGGTTATCCCTGGCCGCAATCCGAGAATCTCTCTTTCCTCGTCATTGAACAACGCTATGTATTGCGCGACTTCGGGGCGCGGCCCGACGATACTCATTTCTCCAACCAGAACGTTAATCAGTTCCGGGTCTCGTCGAGCTTGTACCTGCGGAGCAACCGGCCCGGCCGCGTCGATTGGGGATCGCCGTCGGGGCTCGACGGACCTCCGACCCGTTCGGCGTCAACCACCATCGTCCGGAACTTGAAAATACGAAACGGCCGGCCGTTTCTTCCGATTCGCGTGCCGCGATAGAAGATTGGTCCGCCGTCTTCCCGCTTTATCATCAGCGCGATGATCAGGAGCACAGGCGAAAGCAGGATTAGACCTGCGACTGCGCACACCAGATCGAATCCGCGCTTGAGCATCCAACCGAAGCGGGGAAATATCAAATCGCTCCGACGGCAACCGGTCGCCGACAAAATGAGAGATTGCGATCGCTCTCGGCTTCGCTCGCACGGATTAACGGCGAAAGTGACCACGCGCCGGCTGATCTCCTCTCCGACCGGGCAACTGCCTCCGCTATGTGTTCGCAGCGCAGCGATAGTCCTGGTTACGCGGCGGTCCCTCACGTGATGGTTGTCGCGCCAGCTTTCGCCAGAACTCGGGCATCGCCGCCAACCGGATAATGCCCCAAAGCGAACCCAAGCCGTGGCCTACATGAAAGGCCAGGAACACCCACGGCATGACCAGCGCGTAGCGGGCGTCGCGGTTCTTCCACGCGATGTCGAGGGACGCCGCGAGATCGACCAGCGCGTAGCTGCCGACCGACAACAGCAGGAGCCAACGCGCAGCCGGAACAACCGGGCTGGCCAGTGCGGTAGCCAGAACTGTGAGCACGAACGCGAGCGGCACCAATGTCTCGGCGAAAGAGGCAATTGATCCGTGTACGCGAAACCCATCACCGCCCAGGCTCCGTCCACGAAGTACCGTCTTACGAACACCGGCAGACTGCTACGGGAATGGTAGTAAGATACGATTCCCGGCACCAAAAGAATTTTACCGCCGCTCCGGCGAAGCCGGTTATTGAAGTCCATGTCCTGGCTGCGCGTAAGGCCCTCGTTGAAGGGCCCCACTCGGTCAAGCGTTTCCCGGCGGCAACAGAAATACGGCACAACGTCAACCGACTCCGGAACCGTCGGATTGATGTACCGATAGCGCGCGTTACCCGCACCAAACGGATGCGACATCAGCCTGGCGATGCCGTTGCCGAGCAGGGTATTTTCCTGGGGAATGATCGCCAGACGCCGCCAACGTCGTCGGCGCCGTAGCGCTGGAGCGCGTCCACGCAGCGGGCGATGTATTCCGGCGAGTAGGTCGCGTGAGCGTCCATCCGCATGACGATTTCGCCGCGCGCCTCGGTGATTCCGATATTGAGGGCGCACGGCGTGATTCGCCGGGGATTGTCGATCAGCCTTATGAATGGATGGAGTTGCGAATAGCGGGTGACAATCTCCCGGGTCCCCGTCTTCGCTCATTCCGTCGACGACCAGGACTTGGAGCGAGGACATTGGATACTCATTCGCAAGGATGCTGTCCAGACACATGCCGATGAACTGGCGCTCATTGCGGCACGGAATGACGATGGAGACGACGATCCCGCCGGTCTCGGCAACTTCCCGTGTCGCCGGGCTATCGGATCGGGTTGATTGCGCGGACGGTGTCAGGGTTTTGTCCAAGGCGTCTGCTGTAATTCGCGATCGCGAGCGAGATGCAAGTGAGATTAATGGCTCTACCTGCTTAGGCGCGAGCGGCGGAATCTTTCGCGCGGACATCCTTGATCGGCATCGACAGCCCGAAGACCACCACCCAGGCCTGCCACTTGAGAAACGGCAGGCGAAGCAGCACCGAATCCACCGCGCCAGCGCCTTGCGCATCGGGTCAAACAAGAAGGACTGTCCGGGAGGGAATTGCGAGTAACGTTGCGAGATGGAAGCAGCGCAGTACCTCGACGCGGTTGAAATACCGGTGGGCGCTCTCAATCTCGCCTTTGCCCATTATGTGCTCCGCTTCCCACGCCGTCCGCAGGTGAGGCGTCATCTTTCGATACAAATGGATGAAGATATTGTGCTTCAGAGCTTCGTTCGCCACTACTATGCCGTCCGGTTTGAGTACCCGGGCAAGTTCGCGATAGGCATTGGCGAGGTCAAGATGGTGCAGCGCTCCGTTGACCAGAATCGCGTCGAAAAAGCCATCGGGAAATTCCATCGCTTCGGCGTCCATCACGGCGAAAGTGGCGCGATCCGCGACCCCTTCCTGCTGCGCCAACTGCCGGGATTTTTCGATCGATACCGGTGATATGTCGATCCCATAGCCGTGGGCGCCGGCCTTGCCCACTTCACGGGCCTTCACGCCGTCCACAACGGTCGTCGAGAATCTTTGTCTCGCCGCCGCCCTTCCGGATCAGGTTCCCGACGATCTGATCGATGAACTGTTCAGTGCTCTCAAAGAGTACATAGAACTTCTCGTTCGTGTGATGTTGAACATTCAGAGGAAAATTCTCCTCGCAACGCATCGTGAAATTCGCGTTCCTTTCCTTCGGTCCATATTCGTCCTCTTCACACGCTTCTGCCCGGATCACCACGCCAGTGCCCGGGATTCGTCTGCTCACCGGATGGCGGGGGCGGCGCCCGGAGGAGCCTCGGTTAGTTTACTTCAAATCGCAGGCGGCGTTGAAGCGTCTTACCCAGATTTCGATCGGATCGGATTGAAAATGTCCTTGAACGAGTAGGTGCCGCTCTGCGGCCGCTGATCGCAGTAGGCTCGGTAGCGCCGCGCCAGCGCCTCGCGATCCACGAGCCCGGCCTGAACGGTCAACAAGTCTTCCTTGAGGAATCGTTCGATTGCCGGCCGCAGCTCGTGCTTGAGCCATTCGCTCTCCGGATTGATGAAGCCCTGCTTGTCCTTGCGCCAGACGATCGGCGGCGGGAGCCAGTCCTTGATCGCCTGCCGAAAGATCCATTTAGTCCATCCGTCGCGGAGCTTCCATTGCGGGTCAAGCGGCAACAGCAGGTTGACCAGTCGGTAGTCGAGAAACGGGAGCCGGATTTCGCGCGACGACGCCATCGAGCTGCGGTCCTCATAATGGACCAGCGCGGGCACCGAGAACCGGTAGAGGTCCGCGCGTTGCCGCTCGACGACGGTGCCTCCCGCCAGCCCCATCGCGAGCGCGCAGTCGGTTTCCTTGAGCGCGGGACCGCGGATGTCGATCGCGACGCGCCGGGACAGGCCGCCGAGATAGCGGCGCGCCTCGCTGAATTCAAATTGCCGCAGCACCGTACCGCGCCGGACGAAACCTCCGAGCAGCCGCGTTGCCGCCACGATTCGCCCTTGCTGTATGAGCTGCCGGAGGTAGAAGCCGGTGTACTTGAAGTAGCCGCACAGCAGCTCGTCCGCGCCCTGACCGCTCAGGATCACCGTAATCCCGAGCCGCTTCGCTTCCCTCATCAGCAGATGATGCGCGACGGTCGAGAAGCTGCCGATCGGCTCGTCGTTCGAGTGGGTGACGTCGCCGACCAGCCGGAACCATTCAGAGGGATCGCTCCTGAGTTTGATCAGATGGACCGGACATTCGAGGTGCGCGGTCATCTGGTCGATAAACGGCTTCTCATCGAAGGTGCCGTCGTCGCTGACCGCCGAAATGACGTGGAGGTTAGCGTCGCGCCCCAGCACCCGTCGCATCACCGCCGCGATCGAAGACGAGTCGACGCCGCCGGACAGCAACACCCCGACCGGAACGTCGCTGCGCAAACGAATACGGACCGCGTCGGTGAAGGTCTCGCGGACCTCGCTGATTCGTCCCGCGATATCGCCGTTGACGGCTGCTTCCGTCGAAGGCGACCAGTACGAGTACGTTCGCGGTTCGAGGCTTGATGCGCCGTCGAGGCCGGCGACCAAATTGTGTCCCGCCGGCAGCGCCTCGATCTTCGAGAAGAAGGTCTCGGCCTGTGCGTCGAGCAGGCTCTGATCGATAAAACGCCCGGCGGCGAGAGGATTTATCCCGAAGCGTTCGCCGCTGCCGGCGAGAATCGCTTTGATCTCGGACGCGAAAAAGAGCGCGTTCGGTCCCCGGTACAGGTAGAGCGGCTTGATTCCGAAACGGTCGCGCGACAAGACCAGGCGCCGTTCGCGCAGGTCCAGCCAGGCAAACGCCCACATGCCGTTGAACTTCGCGACCGCGCGCTCGCCCCATCTGGCAAGCGCCCAGAGCACCACTTCGGCATCACATTGGGTCCGGAAGCGCACGCCTTCGGATTCGAGTTCGCTTTGCAGTTCCTTGTAGTTGTAGACCTCGCCGTTGTAGATGAGCGCCTGGTTGCCGTCGGGAAGGAACATCGGCTCGCGGCCGGCGTCGCTGAGATCGAGGATCGCAAGCCGGTTGTGCGCCAATCCGACCTGGAAGCCGCCGACCCGGCCCGACCAGGAACCCTCGCTGTCGGGTCCGCGATGCTCCTGCGCGCGCAGCATGCGCTCGAGACGCAGAGGAAAATCCTCTCCGGCCGACGCGGTAACGATTCCGGCTATCCCGCACATGGAAGAAGGGACGAACGTGCCTTCGGCAGGCCGAAGCCTTTACTCACTCGGTCGTTCCGAGCTTTTGCCTCATATACTCAGACACGTCGGATATGATCTCAGCAATTCCCAAAGAAGGCTGGTATCCGGTCGCGCTCTTGATCTTGCTCAAATCGGGAACGCGCCGATAAATCTCCGAGATGCGGCCTTCGGTCTGCGGAGCGAACCCGATTGTGGAACTGCTTCCGGTGATTTCCACTACTGACCGGGCGAGGTCCAGAATGCTGATTTCGCGGTCGTTGCCGATATTGTAAATTTCGCCCGCGGTATCAGGATTCTCACACAGCGCGATGATCCCGTTGCATACGTCCTGGACGTGAGAAAAGCATCGCGACTGCAGGCCGTTTCCAAAAATAGTCAGTGGCTCATTCTTAATAGCCTGGGTTACGAACCGCGGCACCACCATGCCGGAGTCGGCGGACTGTCTGGGGCCGGTCGCGTTGAAGATCCGCACGACGGTAACCGGAAGCTCCGAGGTGTCATGGTACGAGAGCGCAAGATATTCGCCCAAAGCCTTGGAGCAGGCATACGCTCCGCGCCTGGACCTCAACGGCGACTGAAGGGAAATGGCGTTTTCCTCGTTGAATGAGTCCATCGTTCCGAGGTTTCCATAAACCTCGGAGGTCGAGCTCATAACGAACCTCTTCCTCTGCCGGGCGCAGATGCGGAGCATCGTCTCAGTCGAGATGAAGTTGTTTCTTATGGTGTTGATGTAGTTTCTCGATATGCTTTCGACCCCGACTGACGCAGCCAGATGGACTACCACCGACGCGTCGGAGATCAGAGCGGCGAGTTCCTCCTCTTCTATATCGAGCAAGGAACGGTAGCAGACCTTGAATGAGTCCTTACCCAGCAGGCCCTGCACGTTATTCTGGGAGCCCGACGAAAGGTTGTCGATTGCAGTCACGCTGTGTCCGTTGCGGATCAGCGTCTCGCACAGATGCGAGCCGATAAAGCCCGCGCCGCCCGTAATTAGATAATGCATAGTATATCTGGAGAAAAGCACTCTTCGATTGGTTCGGATACGAGAACAGCAGGCTTGTGCGGGCCGGTCCGGAAGTTGCGCAACCACGGCGACATGCTTCCGACTATCCCGCACATTGATACGGTAATTCGGCCGCCGGGAGAGCGAACGGATAGATATTGCGATGCCACGTGTGCTCTAGCCATTGGCGGCGATCTGCTCCGCGCCCCACTGGCGGTCAGGTTTCAGGATCACCAGGGCGCCACGAACGGCCAACTCCGCGCGCCGATACGATTGAAACTGCTCCGCAAGCTTTAGCGCGCCGACCTGTTCCAGATGCCAACGGTGCCGGGAGGGCCCAAAAGTCGAGACCATCATACATAAGCGGAATGCGGCGGCCCTTGGACTAATTCCGAACCGAGCGTGCGACGCAGAGAACGGGACCGATCGGACCACCTCAGCAACCCGCGGTATCAGGCAATCAGCAACTAAGCGGTTTCCGTAGGCGTTCATGTGTCCATCGCGGCGAAAAAAAGTATCCCTGCCGGTCGATTCGTAGCCCTGCTCCAGCGCATCAAGGCCCGGAATCCACTGAAAGCCGCTTTCCTTCGCGAAGTTCGAAAGCACGGAATCGGTAGAATCGACGTTAACGTGCTTTAGGTGGGCCTGATGCGCCAGCACCTGAAACTCCTGGGGCAGCGATATCACCGCAAAGCCAAGCTTGTTCGCCTGGCAGTACCGAAACGCTTCCCCGAGCAGGTCCTTCGTTACATCCAATTGTTTGGCAAGGCGCGCATTGGCGGGCTCTTCGAAGTACTGAACGCGCGGGGTCAACATATAGAGCCGCAAGTACGCAAAATCGAAATGCATCAGCAAGCGCTCGGCGAGCGTCACCAGATCGATCTCGAACGGGACGAGAACCTTCGAGTTCTCGGCATTGCCGATTCCAGGGAGACTCGAGGACCTCTGGCCGATCGGCGCGTTGTCAAAGAGATCGTTGGCCGCGAAAACGAGGAACACCCAATCGGGCTTGAAGCTGGTTGAGAGCCGCTTGAGATACTCGAGCTCCTGATCGGTTGAATATCCCGGTACTCCGGCTTTGATTATCTCGACGTTTTCGCCGCGCTCGTGAAGTCCCTGCTCGAGCAGAACGGGCCAGGTTCTGTCGTAGGGGACGCCCCAGCCAAATGTGAACGAATCACCCACCAGGAGGATGCGGGTAGTCCCGGCGTTCGGACGATGTTCATGAGTCGAATTATCACGCAGCCCGACGGCATTCACCTTATATTCCACGTCGAATTCCGGGCTGACCTCACGGACGTCCGCGCCGGGCCGCAGCGTGTGGCCGATGACAGGATCGTAGAGTCCAAGCGTTCCCCCGGCCAGCACGATCATTCGGTCCGCTTGCGGAGCGAACACTCGGACGGCGAAGTCCAGGACAGCGAGCAATCCGAGCGCGATCGCGAACACACCCGCAACCTCGATCAGGCGGCGCAGCAATCCATACTGCCGATTCGACCCATTCGCCATGCGGTGTTTTAGAAGAGGGTGTAGATGAACGGCGCCAAGGCCGAAGTTTGAGCGAAGACGACGAGCCCCCCCAGAATCAACATCATCAGAATGATCGGAAAAAGCCACCACTTCCTCTTCGCCCGCAAGAAGCGCCAGACCTCTCCAATAACCGCAAATCTATGCATGCGCAATCAGTTCCTCAAGTGATCACCGCGAGGCCGCTGCACGCTACCCCTCCAACTGGTCCCCGATGAGAGCAGCGACCGGCCTGCACCGTCTAATCAAGTTCAAGAGCACCGCTGTAGTTACGCCTGAGAGCCGGATCCTGCGCATCTCGGTTGAGAAAACAGTTGCCAATTGCCAGCGCATCCAATTCGGTACCCATGAAGCATCGAAAAGCGTCCGCCGGCGTGCATACAATCGGTTCGCCGCGAACGTTGAAGCTGGTGTTGACGAGCACCGCGCATCCCGTCGCAGTGTGGAAAGCCCGCAGGAGCGCGTGATAGCGGGGATTAGTTTCACGATGAACGGTCTGAATGCGGGCGGAGTAGTCGACGTGAGTGACCGCCGGAATTTCCGAACGCACCGTGTTCAACTTGTCGATTCCGAAGAGCGACTGTTCCTCGGTCGTGAGTGCGCGCTGTTTGGCTTCTTTGACCTGAGCGACCAGCAGCATATACGGGCTGTCGCAATCCAGATCAAACCAGTCGTGTACGTTCTCGCGTGGCACGGACGGCGCGAAGGGACGAAACGATTCGCGATACTTGATCTTCAGGTTGAGTTTCTTTTGCATCGCGGGCTGGCGCGGATCAGCCAGGATTGACCTTGCGCCAAGAGCCCGCGGGCCGAATTCCATCCGTCCCTGGAACCATGCCAGCGCTTTACCTTCCGCCAGCGCTCGCACGCACGCACCAATAAGGGTCTCATCGTCGTAGACCTCGAAACGCGCCTGAAGCGCGCGCAGGCGACGCTCGATTTCGGCTTGGGGAAACGACGGTCCGAGATAAGACCCGCGCATCAGGTCGTTGCCGTTGAGACGCCGCGGTTGGTCCAAGAACAAATGATAAGCCGTCAAAGCGGCGCCCAACGCTCCGCCCGCGTCACCCGCCGCGGGCTGGATCCAGAGTCTTTTGAATTTCGCGTCCCGCAGGATCTGCCCGTTGGTCACGCAATTGAGCGCAACGCCGCCCGCCAGACAGAGGTTTTCCTGCTTGGTCTCGGCCGCCAGCGAACGCGTTATGCGCAGCACGACTTCGTCGGTCACCGCCTGAATCGACGCGGCCAGATCCATCTCACGCTGCGTCAGCCGGTCGTCGGGTTTTCGCGGTGGACCGCCGAAGAGATCGTGAAACTTGTCGCTGGTCATGCGAAGACCGACGCAGTAGTCGAAGTAGTCCAGATCGAGCCGAAAGGAACCATCCTCCTTCAGGTCGATCAAATGCTTGAAAATCAGATCGCGATACTTCGGTGTGCCGTAAGGCGCCAGCCCCATCAGCTTGTACTCGCCGGAGTTAACCTTGAATCCTGTGTAATAGGTGAATGCGGAATAAAGCAGGCCGAGCGAGTGCGGGAAGCGGATCTCCTTGATCATCTCCAGGCGGTTGCGCCTGCCAATGCTTACCGATGCGGTTGCCCACTCGCCGACTCCGTCGAGGGTCAGTACGACCGCTTCCTCGAAAGGTGAAGCGAAGAACGCGCTCGCGGCATGGCTCTGGTGATGCTCGGCAAACAACAGCCGTTCTCCGATCCCGCTGCCACCGCATTTCCTGAGTTCCTGATCGAGCAACTGCTTTTGAAACAACTTTTCCTTCAACCAGACCGGGATCGCCTTCTGAAACGAGCGAAACCCGCGCGGTGCGAAGGCAAGATAGGTATCTAATAGCCGTTCAAACTTGAGGAGCGGTTTGTCATAGAAAACCAGGTGCTCGACCTCGTCAAGGCTAACGCCCCCGGCTTCCAGACAGTAGTTGATCGCATGTCGCGGAAACCGCGAATCGTGCTTCTTACGCGTGAATCGTTCTTCTTGCGCTGCGGCGACGACTTGGCCGTCCTGCAACAAGGCGGCCGCGCTATCGTGATAGAAAGCGGACAGTCCGAGTACTCGCATGTCGCCTGATCGGGAGAGCGGATATAAGTTCCCTGAGCCAGAAAGTCTATGAAAAAGAGCACCTCGTGCAATCAAAACTGCTCTCGCATGCTCTGCGGAGAGGGGCCGGGGGGGTCACGGGTGATCCAGTAGCTTTTGGCGTGGCTGTCCCAACGCACTTGAAGCGGATCCCGTCTGAGGAGACGCATGATTAGCGCGGTAGGTATGAATGCCGCGACAAATAACAATCCCATGATAAGTGGATTCGTCAGCCGCTGGAGCAGCCTCCCGACCCTTGCCCACAGCCGATTGAGCGGGTGCAGGAGCTGCGGTCTCAGCGCTGCAATGAACAAAAACAGCCCGGCGAGGAGCAGTGCCCACAGGCGCGGCTCGCGCCTGGACAGCAGCGGTCGTAATCCGAGCACGAGCCAAAAGCCGGCCAGAACCAGTCCGAAGATTTTATCCGATAAGCCGCGGACCTCTTCTCCGCGGTCAAAACTTTCGTGAATAGCAGTGTTTCGCACAGATTCCATTCCTGAAATTAAGGCGGGATCCCGTTCAGGCTCACTGCCCCCAGGCCGCGACTTCAGTCTGCTTTACCCAGGCATGTTTTCGGCGTCAGGCCGCCTGATATTCAAGTCGCTTCCGCGTGGTGCACCGTGTTTCTGCGCCCGGCGGCTCGGCGGAACTGTTCGGTCGCGGCCTGAAGCACCTCGTCGATCGTGATCGAGGCGATGCACCTTTTAGCATAGCGGATGCACTTCTCCAACCCGCAATCGAAGCAGGGAACCTGGTGATAGATGACCCGATTGCCGACGCCGTAAGGATACCAGGGGCCGGGTTTGTTGTGGGCGCTGAAGATCGCGACGCACGGCAGCCCGGTCGCCGCCGCAAGATGCATCGGACCGCTGTCGTGACCCACGAACATCGTCGCCAATTCCATGAGCGCGGCGTTTTGACGCGGCGCGAATTCCCCGCACAGGTTCAGGGTCGGGCCGGGCCAGACGCGCCTGAGAGCTTCCGAGCGCGCGCGATCGGCCTGGGCTCCAACCAATGCCAAACCGTAGCCACCGGCCACGCGGGTCATCTGCTCCGTGAACCGCAGCCAGTTATGTTCGCCCCAATCTTTCACTTCCATCGCCGTGCCGGTCGCGAAGACAAGGAAGTCCCGACCACCCATCGAACTCCGCACCATCGACTCGGCGCCGGCTCTTTCCGCCGAGGTGAGCCTGATATCCCAGCTCGCGGGGTCGTCGAGCATCGGATCGCCCAATTCAGCGGTACATCTCGCGATTCGCTCCGCCTCATGCTCAAAGAGACCTTTCTCCGGTGCCCAGCGATATTCCCTGAGCGACGTTTTATAGGGGACGCCCACGATTCGGTCGATGCCGCAGCTTTTGAAGAACAGCGCTTCGCTGAGCAGGCGCGGCAAGTTTCTCGGCATCGTCATGTAGACGGCAAAGTCGGGCCGCCAACTCCGCAGCAGCCTCCTGAGCGCGAGCTGATCGCGAAGCTTGTATCGTACCCGCTTGAAATCCACTTCGAAATATCCCTGGATCAACCCCGAACCCTCAAGGACTGACTTCAGCGAGGCGTAGACCGGGCTGGCGGGCGGTAGCTCAACACACGTTTCTCGGCGTCCGGGAATCGCCGTGCCAGAAGATGGAAGAACGGCAGCGTGACGATCGTATCGCCAAGGCTGCCTGGCCGGAAGATCAGTATTCGCTTCGCCTGATCCAGAGTCGGCATCGTCTTTCCAACCGGCCCCTACCGATTCCCGTGCGTGAACGATTTCTGCCTGCACGCCACTCGCGGTTTGTCCCGATCCTGTGGATAGATCTTCGGGAGCCTGCCCCTGGTCGCGTCCGGCTTCCCAGCGCCGCTAGGAATTCTCGTCCGGCGCGTTCCTCGGCGAAGAGTCGATCCACAAGTAGATCGCGAACATCAGCCAGGCGCCATCGGTCACAGTGTGACGCATGACGGAGGACGTCAGATACAGTGCCTGCTGGTAGAACAGCGCAAGCAAGGGAACGAATGCGATACTTCCCGCACGGACTCTGCGATCGGCCAGGCCGGCCAGAGCGGTAATCAGCAGCAGAACAGCGGCCGAGCCCGGGATCGTCCAATCGAACGCCATCGTGCGAAACAGACTGTAGATATTCGTCGTTGGGACATTGGGATCGGGCGAGATCTGAATCTCGTCGAAATTCCGTTCTACCTTATAGCCGAGCCAACCGGCCGGCCCGTCGAAGCTGTAGACGCCGAGATGCGGCGGCTCCCATACGTCCCAGTTTTCCGACAGCCATTCTGAGAACGTGGCTATATAGCCGACGTACTGTATTCTCGCCGCGCCGATACCATATTCCATCACTACCGCTTCGCGATCCTCGATTCCGCCCGGCAAGTTGTCGTAGATCGGATTAAAGACATCCATTCGAACCGCCTGAACGAAAACGTAGAACGCGGTGAAGGCCGCTATCAACAACGACATGCCGAGGATGAGTCGTCGGAAGTTGTGCCAGGGCGCCCGATCTCCCATGTAAGCCCGTAGCGCCAGATAGGTAGCCACCCAACTCAACCCCGCACTGCCGGCAGCCGTCCTGGCGCCCAGCACCAGCGTAGTGAGGATTGCCGGAACTGCCGGTACGAAAGCGGCGTATCCGCGCGGCCGGGAGCCCGACTGTGCGAAAACGAGCCCGCCGAAGTAACCTGACAAATAGGTAAATGTCTCCAGCGCCAGGAACAGCGGAGGCTCCCGGTAGTCGGGATCGGCGTATCTTGCGCCGGCAAAGGTCGCCGCGATTCGACCGAGGCCGCTCAGGGAAAGAAGCGACGACAGATCTTCGCCGGTAGTTGAAACGAGGTACAACACTCCAACGATTCCAAGAATCGTCGAAATGAACAGCGCGGGTAGCGCATAGGGAAAGGCTGGCGGTTGGCGGGGTGTCTCTTGATCGTCGATTGCGGGATTCGCAGTCGGCAAAATCAGAAAGTTGCCCAGATGCGCCGTGCAGGTCATGAAAAAGATCCACAGTATTCCCGGCCAGATTCGAAGTTCCGGAGCCGCCAGCAGGCAAAGCACACCGCCCGTGGTCCATGCGAGCGAAAAAAGCGCGCCCGGTGCGAGCCAACCACCAAGCTGCCGTTTCGCGAGGTGGGCCTGCGCTACCATCAGCGCGACGACGGCCGCAGAGGCGGGCCAAGTAGTGTCCATCTATTCGGGGTCCGGCGGATTATCGCAAGCAGTACTCAAGCTAAGTTTGTCGAGCTTGAGCGTTTGATGCGTCCATGGCCGGTAACATAGTCATTCTCAGGAAAAAGCGGGAATAGCGCGGGGTATACTATCTGCCCCGGCAATCTGCGGAGCTTCATCCACCCGATAAGTGAACCCCTTACCTTGCTTTTCCACCCACACCAGAGCCCCGGTCCCGGGGCCGCCGCGAACCGGAACCTTGGTCTTGTCGCCGTCGAAGAGAATGGTCGGAAGCGTCAGGAGGTTCCGCGCGTGGGTGACGGCGACGATACACTTTGAGGAGCGAGTTGCGATCTGGATCAATTTCCACAGCTTTCGCGAATATCGTTCATAGAATTGAAGGAACGACTCTCCGCCCGGCGCGGCCAGAGTACAGTCCAGCTCGAGCTCCTTGAGGACCGGCAGAATGTCCACCACTCGCTGCCCGGCGAGGGTGCCGAGATTCCAGGGACGCAGGTCCGAAGTGTGAACAATGGGCGCCTTGGTCGCTTTCACCACGGCCTCAGCCGTCTGTCGTGCCCGCGGAAGATCGGAACAGTAAATCCTCTGCACCGGATGCCGGGCAATCCGCTCGGCCGTCTCGACTGCCTCTTGCAGGCCTTGTTGGTCCAGAGGAACCTCCAGCCAGCCACGCAACCGCTCCGAGTCGTCCAGCGAGTTGAGGACGGTTCTTCCGTGACGCACCATGATCAGTTTTCCCATTCTGCAAGGCTCCCATTGTGGTTTGAATCCGGATCGTTTTGGCGCGCTCAGATCGCAACGCTCCCATCCTCCTCGGCAGAAGGACCGGGGCTGGCAGAGATCAGGCTTTTCGACCGCTCTATCAAATTAGTATTTTACGGCGAAAACGGAAATCCGGGTCAGGAAGAGATGTTTCGCGTTGGGTCAGCCCATGTAGCCAAAATGGCGCATGAGCGGCAGCGTGAGCAGAGTGATTATCCGCTTGTCGCGTTGCGCCATCGCACGCAGCCATTCGTCGTCCAACCGCAAGGTCACGGTGCCCGGGTCGGGCTTGACAGTGTGGCTGCTGATGGCGTGATTGCCGCTGAGCTTTACCGTGGCGGCGTCGATAAACGAGAGATCCTGTGGCGGGAAACCGAGCTGGGTCAGCGTGCCCGCCAGCGCCTGGGCCGGGGTTCGAATCAGATCCTCATAGCGGAGCCGGGCATACCTGAGGTCGTTGCGATGGAGGCGCGCGATCCGCGCGCCACAGAGATTCCTCCAGTCCCATCCGAGCGCGCTCCTGAAGGCCCCTTTCTTCTCGTAAAACTCGAGGTTGCTCCCGCTCTTGAACAGTAACTTGTCGCGCTTCCTCGAGAACGCAACTGCCCGGCTGTCCCTTACGAGATGAAGCACCTTCAGGTCAATGCGCGAGAGCCGAGCCAGCACAAAGACTTGCGCCGCTTCATGGCTGGAGTCCACGATCACATTCTTGCCGGATGCTTGCGCGATCGAGTGCAACAGCGGGAGCATCACGTGCTCGAAGGCGCGGCGCCATTTGCTGCTGAAGAATTCCGAGGGCAAGCGGTTGAAGAGCATCAGGAAGGGCGTAAATCGCTCTCGCGCGATTGTAAAGTTACAATTCGCGAGCACTTTGCGGTCGATATTCTCGAAGCCACCGAACGCACCCTCGATCACTCTGCGCCAGAACTCACAATCGCGAAAAAGTCGGCCGCAGCCGCAAGGATAGTTATCCGTGTAGTGGTCGTTAAAGATGCCCCTGAACTGCCCGACGTAGTTGAAGTCCGGCAGGTTATTCAGCATCTGGCCGAGCAGCGTGCTGCCGCTTCGGCCGTCGCCCATGATGTAGACGTAGCTGAGCCTGGGGCCTTCCACGGTCATACTTCGCCGCGGAAAAGATCGGTCAGACTTTGGAAGCTTGTCAGACCGGCTACGGGGCGAATGCCGAGGTTTCGCGCCATGACTTGATGGAGCCAGATGTTCCAGAGCGCTACGGTTGCCGACGACGCGAACGCCGCACCGAGCAGTCCGAAGGGAGGGACCAGAAGCAGACAGATTGCCACGTTTGCCAGCGCGCTCCATCCGAGTACACGCGCCGCGGCCGCCTGATGGCCGGTGACGGCGGCGAGCAAAAACACCGGGCCGGCCCCGGAATTAATCACGTGGCCGACCATCAGAATAGCGAGCGCGGCATAACCGGCAGAAAACCCCGGTCCGAAAATTGACAAGACGCGATAGCCGCCGAGCCACATTATCAACGCAATCGCGAGCGACGGCCAAAACGCCCACAACGTCACCGTATGGACCACGCGTTCCAATCCGGGCTTGTCACCGCTGGCGAACATCGCGGACATCATCGGAGCGCCTTTGGCATTCGCGGCGCCAAGTACGAGGCTGCCGAGCGATGCGGTCGCAGCGGCGGCCGAATAGATCCCCACCTCTCGAGTCGGATGGAACAGGCCCAGAATCAGTATGTCTGCTCGGGCGATAACGATCGCATATGCACCCACCAGCAGAAGATGGAACGATACGCGCAGCCAGAGCGTCGTATCGTAGGCCGGCTCAGAGTCGCGCGCTTGCCTGGGCAGCGCCGCGTGCGAACCCGCGAACTGCAAGCCGAGCGTGAGCGCGAGCGATATGCATCGCGCGGCCATCACCAGCGCCGCAGTGAGGTAGCCGGACTCTCGCATCAGAACGGCGGCAAGCCCGATCGACAAAAGCGGATCGACCAGCAGGGGCAACGCATATGAGATTGCCAGCCGGTGGAGCGAGCGGCTCAATTCGGATTCGAAATTTGAGGCCGCGACTATCGGGGTGAGCCAGACGCCTGCGATCAGCACCGGGAGACTGAAGTTGGCAGGCCTGGCGAGAATCAGGATACCGGTCGAGAGCGCCGCGCACACTATTCCGGCCACGGCGATGAGCTGCCGGCTTCGACGCGTCACGCCCCGTAATCGTGGCCAGTCCTGGTGCTCCACATATTCGGGAACGAAGCGGATCGCCCCGGTCGGCAGTCCCAGCACGCCGACGACTACGAGCACCTGCGAGAGGGCTATCGCGTAGGAATAATTGCCGTAGTCGCTCGGCCCAATCCAGCGAGCGAAAAGAACTGATGAGCCATAACGGAGTCCGCCGGCGATCACCTGTATCGCGCCGACCAGGATCGTGCCTCTGAGCAGGCTCGCCGACAGGCCGGTTGAAGACTCCTCTGCCGAGGTTGCTAATACGTGAGAAGGCATCCTGCCCGGAACGCATACGAGCTGGAATGGAGCGTCGCTCTATCGGGTCGGCGCCTGGGTCGCGTCGCCTGGGCGCAGAGGTCGCGCCGCGCTCGTAGGCCAGACGTAATCGACGCAGCCAATCGCGGGTCAGCAGCGCGAGACACGACATGAAGAGCACGACGATTCCGGCGATACCGGCGACCAGCGCCGGCTTGGGAGAGTATGGGCGGTCCGAGGCCGCCGGACTCTGAAGCACCTTGAAGGCAAAGTCCGCTTCCACGATCGCCGTTTTCTGCTGCTGCATTTGCTCGGCAACCATTTGATAGAGCTGGGCCTCGAGCAGCGAATCCGGGTCGATTTCGCCTCTTCCTTCAGGGACTTTACCGCAACGCCAGTGTTCCGGATCTGCTCGTCGCGGAGCATTTCCCGGAGGTCGTCGATGTAGTAGCCGAGGATTTGCTGCGCCATAGCGCGGCTGGGGGCCAGGTATTCCAGGGTAACGTTGCCCGTACGCAATGAGAAATCTGCGAGAAAACGATCCTGCAGAAGCCGGAATACGGTCCATTGCGGGTCCGAGTCCCCCTTCCAGCCGCCCGCTTCGGACAGCAGCTCATCCTGCAGATGGTGCCGCTGGACCATCGCGAGGCTGAAGTCGAAACTCTGCATGATCGTCGTGATCTCCTGCGAGCGGCCGGTACTCATACGTGTTGCCGAGCAGGGCGCTGGACAAGCCTCCGACTGGATTCGATGACGCAGAGCCCACCCCGCTTGGCATCAACTGCGAGACCGGGCGCAAGATGGCCTCGGCGCGGTACTGTTTCACCATCACGAACTTCGCCAGCAGCGCCGCGATCACGAAGGCTGCGACGGTCAGCGCCGCTATGTATTTCCAGGCCGGCAGCAGCGTGAGCAGCACCGGGTTCATGTCATATTCAACTCGGCTGTGGCGCTTGTCAGCCGGCTCGGTGACCTGAAACGATTTTGGCGTACTACTCACTGCATCTCTGGATGTATAGTTGCGATCGCCGGCCTTACAAATTACTTGCCAGTATGCCCACGATCGCGAGTGATTGCATGGAATTGGCTATTATCTGTGTTATATCTTTCGCGTACTGCAAAGAGCTCACGTATATGAGCTGTTCGGGTACGTAGATGGTATCGCCCGATTGCAGGCGGGTCTCCATCAGTCCGGCTGACATCACCGAAAGTAGCGGGAACATGCGCTTGTGGTTTTCGAGCCGCACGCCCTCCTCGGTCAGAATCGCGCCATTGGCGCGGATCACGTAAAGGTGATCGGCATCGGCGCCCTCGGTGGGTCCGCCGGCGCTTTGCAAATAGTCGGCGACCGTCATGCCGGGCTTGTAGACGATTGCGGTCGGATTATAGACCTGCCCCAGCACCTGAACCGAAGACGGCTGCTCGGGAATGACCAGCGTGTCACCGTCCTGCATCACTACATTGTCGGTCGAGCGCTCCAGTGCGTCAACCGAGGTCAGGTTCAGCACGACTCTTCCGACCGCCTGTTGCGACTCGGTTTCCGACAGAACGTTTTTCAGCAAGATCAGGGCGTCGGGAGTGTTCTCGGCCTGACCCGCCTGGCGGGGCATGACCGAGAGCCGGGCGACTTCTTCCTGCAGCCGGCTTCGGGCCCGGTCGAGCTGTTCCTGCTGGATTTTCTTGACGCCCTTACGGATGAAGACCGCCGCGGGCGGGTAGGCGTCAGACCGGAAGCCGCCGCATTCACGCAGCACCTCCGACAGGTGCTCGCCCTCCTGGATCGCGTAGGGGCCCGGCCTCATGACTTCGCCTGCCATGGACACGTGCCAGGATGCGTGCCAATTCGAGGCCTGCTGCACCAACAGCTGATCGCGGCTCCTGAGCGCAACATTGTCCTGCGCTCCATCGATTGCCGATTGCAGGTCGATGTCCGACCGCATGTAGTGGGCAACGGAGTTCTCCACCTCGATTCGCGAGAGCTGCGCCCGATCGCGGGCGGCATCATCCCTGAGCCCGCCGGCCTCATAGATCAGGTCGCGAACCCTCATCCCGGGCGTCAGCGGATAAGTGCCGGGCTTACGAACCTCGCCCTGAATCTCGACATTGGGCAGATCCGCGATGTCGTCGAGCTTGTAAATGGTCAACTCGTCTTCGGGCTCGAGTCGCAAGTTACTGGAGTCCGACTCATTGGAAAGCGCGGCATCGAGATTGACCGGGATCATATGAACCCGCCGTTCCGGGCCTTCGAGCCGGCGCACCAGCGCGTACTCGAAGAAGGTGCGGTCCGCCACTTCCTGGGCCTCGCGCACCAAGTCAGAGACTCTCATGTCGGGATGCCATTGATACTTGCCGGGGCGGTTGACATTGCCCAGCACCTTGACCACGTTACGCTGGCGTGGCAGCACCGTAAAGACTCGGACCAGATCGCCGTCGTTGACCGGGTACTGCGAGACTCCCGGATCAGCGAGGTTCAGATCGAGCGCGATTCGGCGCTGGTGATTTTCCACCCGCTCGACCTGTACGCGCTCCGAATAGCCGAAGGCCGTGACGCCACCCGCCATCTTGAGCACATTACCCAGACCCTCACTGCGCTTGAGCTCGTAGATGGCAGGAGATTTCACGTCGCCGGTGATCCCGACGACCGGACCGATTACGGGCACAAAGATCACGTCACGCGGTCTCAGCCCGACATCGGCCGAGGTGTCGCCGCGGAGCAGCATGTCATAAAGGTCGAGCGTGCCGATCAGGCGGTTGTCGCGGCGCAACTGGATATCGCGCAGACTGCCTATTTTGCCGATTCCGCCGGCGGCGACCAACGCGTTGGAGATATGCGAGAGCGAACTCACCGTGTAGAGACCCGACTGGCTCACCTTGCCAATCACGAACACCTGGATCGCGCGGACCTGGCCCATCGTGACGTCCACCTGAAGACCGGTGATGTCGTCGCCGCGCCGCTCGATTAGTTTCTTGGCTTGGTCGAAGCTGAGTCCCGCCACCTCCAGTGGTCCGATCTGGGGCATCAGAATCGTCCCGTCCCGCTGGACCTGAAGCGAGAGCGTCTGGTTGATTCGACCCCACAGCAGCAGGTTCAGCGTATCGTCGGGACCGAGGATGTAGTCCGCGCTGACCGGCGGGTTGCCGGCCGGCGCAAAGGTCGACACCTTGGAGGAGAACAACTCGTAACCGAATTGAGAAAGCCCGGCAGCCGAAGGCTCCACCGCGAACGAGGAGGGGGATTCAAGCTGGCGGAAACGTGTCTCGATTGACGACACGCCGGTCTCGGCAACCGGGTTGGGCGTACCCGGTTCGACGGTCAGGGGGCTCGGTGCGGTTTGGCCGGCAACGCCGCCTGCCGGCATTGGCGCTGCAGATTCGGAACAGGACTGCAACTTCGTCATTTGGTCGCCGTTGAGTCCCAGCGACGCGCCGAGGGACTTGAGTTCAGCGGGCGAGATGTGTTTGGCCGCGATTGAAGCGCAGAGCTGTTGGGTCTTGTCGGGTGACAGTCCCCCGCCGGACTTGAGCTGCTCGATGTCGCTGGGGCCGAGGGAACTCTCGATTCCGCTGTTTTCGGGGCCGCCCCCCTGACTTCCGATCTGGGCTCGCGCCGGAACCGCAGCCAGTATGGTGACGAACGCCGCGACCAGGAGCGCGGGCAACGCAACCCAAGTACGCATCGCTGGCCGAAGCGTATACTCACTCGCCGGCATCCTGCACACTCCGCCGACGAGCCTCAGGCGCCGCCCCGGAGCACGCTCGGCAGTAGCCGGATCCAAAGGATCAATTCTGACTGGAACGTTCATCTCGATCCTCGTCGGATTTGATTTCTCAAGACTTGCTATCCCAATGCCTATTCTTCGATGAGCAACAAAGTATACTCAGTAAATCCAACCCGATGTATTGTGTGGCGAATTAAGCACGTGGCGGCGGCTGCTCGTGCTGCGTTCCGCCCGATGCGCCGTCAGGGACACTCGCGAAACCAGGTGAAACCCGGCTGTACGGTGCGCGGCTTGCCAGAGATGTCGGAGTGAAGTTATGTCGACCGGGAACGTCGCGAAGAAGATGACTCGCCCGAAACCTCTCGGGCACGCGTCCGCCCTCCCGTGAGATCCAGGCTCCAGGCGTTTCCCACCCCGTCATAAGGTAAAGAGAAGCAAGGGGGCGACTCGGTCGTCGTCCTGGGAATGCGCAGCGTGTCGTGCGCGCCCCGTCCGGAATGACGAATACTCGGGAGCGCCCTGGTTCCCCTCGTTGGTGGCGCGTCCCCTGACTCCTCAGCGTCGCAAAAGTAGCGTAACGTTGGGTTGCAAGTAAAGCCCACGGGTAAACAAGCTGCGTGTCGTTTTGGTCGGGAGCTTCGCGAGCAGTGACTTTAGTGCGCGCCGCTATTCGCGGCGCTCGCAAAAGCGCCGCAAAAAGCCGTGGCGGGGCGACCCGTCCCCGTTGTAAGTTCGAGGCACCCCAACGCCCAGGAGTCCCCATCCATGTACAGCGAACTCCGTTACGCAGCGCGCGACGAGGTCGGCGTTATCACGCTCAATCGGCCCGAAGCCCGCAACGCGCTGACCTTCACGACCTATGCCGAGCTCGAGGATGCGGTCCGACGTGCGGCCGTGCGATGCCTGGTGATCACCGGCGCCGATCCGGCCTTCTGCTCGGGCGACGACGTTCGCCGCGTGATGGCAGCGGTGGGGGAGCGCCCGCCCGGCCAGGAGGTTGCCATTCGGCTGACGCCTGCCGCCGACGCGATTCTCCATACGGACATTCCGATCATCGCAGCCGTAAACGGACCCGCCGTAGGATGGGGATGGAACTCGCCCTGATGGCTGACCTTCGCATCGCCTCCGAAAAGGCCCGTTTCGGCGAGCTGTTCGTCAAGCGAGGCCTTTGCTGCGACGTGCCAGGTCTAGGACGCTTGTGTCAACTGATAGGACGCGAAAAGGCTGCCGAACTGCTCTTCACCGGCGATATCATCGATGCGCCCGAAGCGCTGCGAATCGGCTTGGTCTCGCGGGTCGTGCCGCATGCTGACCTGATGCCTGCCGCGACCGCGATGGCGCGCAAGATCGCCGCGAACCCGCCGCTCGCGGTCCAGCGCATCAAGCAGGGCCTGCGCCGCGCGCTGGATCCAGACTGGGGCGAGCTTGGCAAGTGGGTCGCTGCGAGCCTGGCCGAACTGTTCAGGACCGAGGATCACAAAGAGGGGGTCCGCTCGTTCCTCGAGAAGCGCGAGCCGCACTTCGTCGGACGCTAGCCGGGAACGCGCCGGCGCAGCGAGAGCGACCCGCCGGCTCGGATTGAAACCCGCCGCTGTTTTCGCGTCGGTAGGGCGGGCAGACTGACAGCGACGGGCCGTTGCGATGAAATTCCTCCCGCTCGTGATCCGCAATCTGCTCCGCAGCAAGCGCCGCACCTTCCTGACGATTCTGTCGGTCGCGGTTTCGCTGTTCGTGTTCGCCGCCCTGATGAGCCTGCCGGGAGCGGTCAATCAGATTCTGCACGACCGCGCCGATTCACTCCGGCTCGCATGCCACAGCAAGGGCGGCATCTTCTACTCGCTGCCCGAAGCCTACGCCCGCCGTATACTCGCGGTTCCGCACGTCGAAGCCGTAATCGGCGAAAACCTGTTCATAGGTACCTATCGCGGTCCCGACGATCAGATTCCGAGCGCCGCGATCGATCCGGAAAACGTCGACCTCGTCTTGCCGGACTTCGGCATCTCATCCGCCGCGTTCACCGAGTTCCAGCGCCTGCGCACCGCGAGTCTGGTCGGCAGCGTCCTGATGAATGAATATCACTGGCGGGTCGGCGACCGCGTTACGCTGCGCGGGACCATCCTGCCGGTGGACATTCAGCTCACGATCGTCGGTACGATGTCCGGCCGGAGTTCGTCGCGCTTCGCGTTCCTGTTTCGCCGCGACTATCTCAAGGAGGTCTTCGGCGGAATCGGCTACGCCAATCTGTTCATCGTCAAGGTCGACCACGCGCAATCGATTCCCGACGTCATCGCGGCGATCGATCGGACCTTCGCGAATTCGCCGGCCGAGACCGAGACCGAATCCGAATTGACCCTGTCGCAGGGCCAGATGGGCGGCTTCAAAGTGATCTTCAACGGCGCGAAACTGCTCGCCGCGATCGTGATCCTGGCGATCGGGCTGGTCGCCGCGAACACCGCCGCGATGTCGGTGCGGCAGCGCCGCCACGAGATCGCCGTGATGCGCGCGATCGGCTTCCCGCGCGCGGCCATAGTTCTCGGCCTGCTGGCCGAAGGCGCGATCATCGGCACGGCCGGCGGTCTGCTGGGATGCGGTCTGGCCTGGGTGGCGCTGTGGCTCCTCCCGCGCGCTTCGTCGGCGCTCGGCCCCCTGATGCTCCTGATGCGAATACCCTTGCCGGTGTTCGTGGAGAGCCTCACGGTCGCGATCGCGATCGGCGCGCTGGGCAGTCTGGCGCCGGCCGTCGCAGCCACCCGCAGCGAAATCTCGGCAATCCTCCGCGCCGTCTAGTTTCATCGATTCCCCGCCTGGGATGCCACCCGGAAATCCCGCCGCACAGACGGAATGCGTTCCGGCTCCCCTTCCCGTCTTTAGGGAAGGGGCCGCGGGCTAAATTCCTTGTCTTGCGCGCTCTCCCCTGAGCCTGAAAGAGATTAGTAAAGTGAGAGTAGCTGGCTAGGGCTTTAACGCAACCGCAGGGGAGGCCGGCGGCGCTTGTCCCGCCTTTAAGTAAGCGCTGGCCTGACCTGTCAGGCGTAGGTACCAGTCATTGGGCAGATTGCAACCGTCCTGATCAAGCGCGACCATATCGACGCCCGAGGGCAGATCGTTCTGGTGCGGCGCGGTCTTGAATAACGCCGTACCTTCATCGACCTCGTCGAACATGGCAGCGTAGAGCATGTCGGTGTGCGTACTCAGCAGATTGCAAATCTGTCGCCAGTAAAACTTCCCGCAGCTGCGGGGGATTTGATTGAGCGGCAATGTCCAGCCACCGACATCTCCCATCAGAGATGCGTTGTGAAACGAATAGCCGGGGAAAATGACCGGCATATAATCGATGCCGAGCCGTTTGGTCTCGGCCAAATCCGGGATCACAAGAGTTTGCAAAAACTCGTCGGCACTAGGGGCGTCAAAAAAGCGCCCAACCGTCCACGGGCTCAGGACATCGTAAGTTTGATAGACCGTGGCCCAGCGAGGATCGTTGGCGGAATCCTCATCCAGAGTGCGCCAGTATGCCGGCACGCCGCCGATAAGGGTGACGGCTTGCATTCCCGCAGCTCCATTCTTGAGATCTGTAAGCAGGATGGTCGCTTGCGCGGGGTCGGCCGGACATTTGTCGCCGGCAAAGCCAAACCCCCAGAGTTCAAGTACCGGCTTGCCCTTATAGCGAAGATAGCTTGAACTGGAAGTAACCCGCCGATCGTTGACGAGATGTTTCCAGTCGTTGCGAATATCGTTGAAGACCGTTTCCGGATTCGCACCGGACACATCATAGGTAACATAAAACACCCGGCCATAGGTCTCTGCTGCCGCCCGGACATTGTCCAGAACCTTGTCGTCGTGGCTCCTCAAGCTGTTACTGGTGACGCCGTTGACAAAACGCTGCACGGCGACGCCATCAATATTGTTCTCGGCCATCCAGCGGAAATGTGTCTTCACGACCTTGGCGTTTAGTGGTGTAAACAGCGATATAACCGCGCCATCGCCGCGGCGTTTCATATGTGTGGCGCACAGGCCCGTGGGATCATACTCGCCAACCGAGGGCAAAAGATCGGCATGCAGGTTAGCGGGATCCGGCGCACCCCGGAACCAGTGGCCCCAGCCGTTCGGATTCAGTGGGTCATCACCCGGGCAATCGAACCATCCCTGATACCCGACAATCACCTTGCCGCGCAAATCATCGGCGGCTACGGGTGGAGAGCCTGACGGGGATCGTTGCACAAGTACGCACGATACATTCACAAAACAGATGACGAGAAGAAATGAACCCAAGCCGCAAATCCATAGACGGCATTCCGGATGCAATCTGTTCATGGGTCAATCCCGCAGGTCCAAAGCAGGCTCGTTGGAGCTTTGCGACGAGGCATTTCGATGCTCTCCCGAAAACGAACGTGAACTTAACTTCCGCTACTCAGCCGCGCCGTCGAGCATTGAAGGAATCAACCGTGCCGCTTTAGGTCCCCAGCGGGATGTTCAGAAGAGCGGCGAATAGCCAAAAGGGGATTTCACGGCTCAACCCTCGTCCCGGACTCAAGAGCCGCGGCACAAAAGGCGCGGATCGTCCGTCGCGATGCACTGCTGATATTTGAAGGGGCGAACCGCTCCAACACACTGAACTCTCCGCAGACTCCCGGCTCTACATCGTCCTCCTTTTTTCGCCAATCTCTGAAGGGACCGGAAGTAGGGAGAACACTGATCCCTCGCCTTGATGACTGAACGAGACTGCCTCGCCCCTCTCTCGACCACACCCCGCGCGTGGCATCGTTCTTGCCATCGATCCTTCTGGTGCCGTGAAATAAAATAACCGCATGGACCGAAACTGGTCAGCACTCATCATCGACGACGACCCTGGTGTTCGTCAGTCGGTGCGCCTTTGCCTCGAGGCCGATAACGCGCGTGTCTTGGGCGTCGGCACTTCTGCGGGCGCCCTCGAAGCGCTCGAACGCAGCCGCTTTGACGTTGTCTTCCTCGATCTCTGGCTCCAGGCCGAGTCAGGACTCAAAGTGCTGCCCGAGATTCTGCGCCGCCAGACCGGTATCGGCGTGATCGTGATCACCGCGTTCGCCTCATTCGAGACCGCGGTCGAGGCGATGCGGCTCGGCGCCGTCGATTATCTGCCCAAGCCTTTCACCCCCGAACAAATCCGTCACGCCGCGCGCCGCGTGATCTCGACCCACGTCTTCCAGCGCCAGATTTCCGAGCTGCAGGATCGCCTCAATGAGACCGAAGACGAGGTCACCTTCGAGACCGCCAGCTCCGCCTACGCCGATTTCCTGCAGACCGCGGCGCGCGCGGCTGCATCGGACACGGTCATTCTGCTGCGCGGCGAGAGCGGCACCGGCAAGACCGTGCTGGCCCGCTGGATTCGGCAGCACAGCCGGCGTTCGCAAGGTCCTTTCGTTACCGTTCACTGCCCGATGCTCGCGAGCGATCTGATGAGCAGTACGCTCTTTGGTCACAAGAAGGGCGCCTTTACCGGGGCCGTCGCCGACGCGATCGGAAAGGTCGAGACTGCCGAGGGCGGCACGCTGTTCCTGGATGAAGTGGCCGATCTCACTGCCGATGCGCAGGCCCGGATGCTGCGCTTCCTGCATGATCGATGCTTCGAACGGCTGGGCGATCCGGCCGAACGCAAGGCCGACGTGCGCCTGATCGCGGCCACCAACCGGACGCTGGAGGACGAAGTTAAGGCCGGCCGCTTTCGTGAAGATTTGTTCTTTCGCCTCAACGTGATTTCGCTCACGGTGCCGTCGCTGCGCGATCGGAAAGAAGACATCCTGCCGCTGGCGCTGCACTATCTGCGCTTTTTCGAACGCCGGCAGGGCCGCGCGCAGTTGGCCTTCTCGCCCGCCTGCGAGGCCGCGATCGCCGCCCATTCATGGCCCGGCAATTTGCGTGAGTTGCGCAACGCGGTCGAGCGCGCGGTGATCCTTTCGCCCGCCAGCGTGCTCGAGCCGCATGATCTCGGGCTCAAGGGAGCATCCGTTGAGCCCCGGCTTGAGAGCGGCCCAGGCGCGCCACCCGACGGCGCGCGCGTGCGGTCCGGGGCGCCCGTGCTCGGCGAGGATTTCTCCATCGAGGCGGTCGAGCGGGAACATATTGCGCGGGTGGTGGCCCGCGCGTCGTCGTTCGAAGCCGCGGCGCAGATCCTCGCGATCGATCCCACGACGCTGCAACGCAAGCGGAAACGCTATGGCCTCGCCTAAGGTCGCCGCCCCTCCGATCACACGCCGGTCTGGGCGCCTGACGGTCCATCACCTGCAGACCCGCTTCATTCTCGCCGGCGTCCTGCTGGTGATGACGACGGTCGTCTCCGGCCTCTGGAGCATGTGGACCTTCGCCCGTCTGAGCGAGGCGGCCGGCCTGACCCTGAAGACCCGCGAGCAGACCATCGCTCTTATCTCGGTGCTCGCCGATGCGCTCGAACGCGAGGACGACGCGCTCCTGCTGGCCGTCAGCGGCGACCGCCGCGAGGCCGAGATCAAGCTCCGCGCCGAGCGCCAGCGGTTCGCGGACTCCTATGTCGCGTTGCTGCAAACCATCGAGCAGCCCGAGGAGAAGGAAGCCGCCGCGGCGCTGGAGTCCCGCGCGACCGAATATCGCACTGCCGGTGATGCCTTGCTTGCCAACGGCACGCCCGATCCGATGGCGTTCTACTACCAGCGGGTCAACCCCGCGCTGCGCCGCGCGGTCGTCGATTGCGCCAGAATTCGCGAATCAAATTTCCGTGCGATGCAGCTTGCGGCGCTCGGCGTGCGCGATTGGGCCCGCAGTGCCACTATTCTGGTGGCTGCGATATCGGCGGGCGCGCTGTTGGTTTCGACCCTGGTCGCCCTCCTCCTGGCGCGTTCGGTGCTCGCCCCGATTGGCGAGCTGAGCAGCTCGGTCGAAGCGATCCGGCTCGGCGATTTTGATCGTCGCGTGCGCGTAATCTCCGCCGACGAGCTGGGCGAGCTCGCCGTCGAGTTCAATCGGATGGCCGAGGCACTGGCCGAGTTCCGCCGCTCGAACCTGGCCGAGGTCCTGCGCGCCCGCGACACCCTGCAATCCACCATCGCGGCGCTGCCGGACGCGGTTGCGGTGGTCGATCCCGAAGAGCGGATCGTCGCCCTCAACCCGCTCGCCAAATCGGTCCTCAAGGCGACCGGCGCGGAGCGCGCGAGCGCAGTGAAGGACCTGCCGTTCCCGACCGCCAGCCTCGCCGCGATCCGCGCCGCGCTGCGCGGGCAACGCAGCACCGAAACCCGCGCCGAGTTCAGTCGCGCCTTCTCGATTCCGCTCGACGGCCGCCGCTGCAAATTTATGCTGACCGTCGTGCCCATCCCGGATTTCTGGAAAGGCCGCTTCGGCGCTGTTGCGATCCTCTACGACGTTACGGATTTCGCGCAACTCGACGAGCTGCGGATGGAGCTGGTCGCGGTCGCCTCGCACGAACTCAAGACTCCGCTCACCACGCTGCGGATGAACCTGATGATGATGGAAGAGAAGGCCGGCAACCTGACCGCCCGCCAACAGGAGATTCTCGCCACCGCAGTCGTGGGATGCCATGAGCTCGCCAGCACTATCGAGCAGTTGCTGGACCTGACCCGGATCGAAGCCGGCCAGCTCCGCCTCGCCCACGATCGCTTCGACCTGCACGCCGTAATCGAGCGCGCGATGATGTCGCTGCGCCCGCGTTACGACGATGCGGCCGTGAGCCTGCGGATGGTTGCCGGAGGTCAGCCCGCCTTTGTGCGCGGCGACGCCGCCCGGCTGGGGATGGTCTTCACCAACTTGCTGAGCAACGCGCTCAAGTACACCCCACGCGGCGGCTCGGTCACAATTAGCGTCTTGTCAACGCAAAAGGCTGGCGAAGGCGGCGCGCCGCTCCTGCATATTGCCGTGACGGATACCGGCAAGGGCATCCCCGAAGCCTTCCGCCAGCGCGTTTTCGAGAAGTTCTTTCGGGTCGAGCAGCAACTCAACGGCGCCGGCGACCACTCCGGCACGCTTGGTGCTGGCATCGGCCTCTACCTCTGCCGCCAGATTATCGAAGCGCACGGGGGTTCGATCGCTTGCACGAGCGGTGAAAATGGCGCCGGCGCCTGCATGGTGATGGACCTGCCCGGTGCTCGATTCATCACTGGCGAACTTCCTCGCTAACATCAGGCCATTCCGACTTTGCGTAGCACCAGCTCTTTTCAGCGGCGATCGTGGCTGCGAACGGAGGGCATGGCACATAGGTTGCCTTGGCCCCCAAGATGGGCTACTCGATTCGACATCATCCAATGGATGCCAAGGGTTCGGACGCGGTTGCCGGGATGTTCGCGAGGTGCCTGTTCGATCAGTTCGATCAACTGTCCGGCCTCGAAAGGGAGCCGACTCGGTCGCGCTGAATCGCCGCGGACGGGATTTCATCAGGTTCCTCGCCCCGGTGGCTCGCACCACCTCTCATCAGACCCGAACCGCTGCCAGGCCCACCACCTACGCATCTGTCCCGAGTGGCCCAAGTGGCGCGAGAAAGCACAATGCGAACCAAAACCCTGTTGATGGTGCTGTTGGTGGTTGGGGCGACCTCCGCTCCCTCAGGCGCGAGTGGCCAGGTGATGTCGCTTCAGCAAGTGCTTGAGCAGGCTCTAACGGTCAACCCTCAGGTCCGGGGGACGCGCTACCGATGGGAATCGGCCCGGCATCAGATCATCCAGAACTACACTCCCGCCGACCCGCAGTTCTCCTTCACAAACTCGGATAGCTGGAGAGGCTTTCTGGCCGGGTCTGGACTTCATAATGAGACTGTCACTCAATCGCTGCAATTTCCAGGCAAGGGCCTGCTTCAGGGCCGAAATGCGCAGCGGACTGCGGAGATCGCTCGCCTCACCTACATGGCCGCGCTTCGCGACGTGACGGCCCAGGCCAAAACCGCCTACTACCAGATCCAACTCGATCTGGCGCTCAACGATCTGATCAAGGAAAACGTCACCAACCTCGAACAGGTTTTGAACGCCACCAAGGTCGCCTACACCGCCAGCGTTGCGACTCAGGGCGACTATATCAATGCTAAATTCGCACTCGAGGCGGACCGCGAACTGGCGCGACAACAGGTGGTGACCATCGCCAATGATAAAACGGCCCTGAACATCCTGCTCGATCGGCGCCCCGACGAGCCTCTCCAAGTCGATCTGAATTTCGATCTGGCGAGCTTTGAAGCGACGCTGGATCAGTTAATCGAGCGAGCTGCAAGCAGCCGCCAGGAGATCCTGCAGGCTGCGTTGACGGAGAAAAATCAGGACACCGCCGTGACCCTCGCTCAGCTTGAATACGCCCCCGACTACATGTTGGGGTTCGGTTTCGATCACTGGCTGATCGCAAGCTTCGCACCGGAGCCTAACCATACCGAGGACTGGAACTTCGAAATCGGCTTTAACCTGCCGATCTTCTTTTGGGCCAAGAACGAGGACATCAAACGGGCCCGTCAGGATCTCGATGCTGCCAGGGAGGACCTGGAGTCGATTCGGGTTCAGACTGCCGGACAAGTCACCACTCTCTATCGGCAGATCCTGCGCTCGCGCGAAACCGCGCTCCTGTATCGCAACACTCTCATTCCTCTTGCCCATCAGGCCTTTGAAGTGATGTTGGTTTCATACCAGGGCGGCAAGACCGACTTCACTAGCCTCATCAGCACCTTCCGTCAGCAAAGCGACGCGCGGTCAACGTATCTGCAAGCGGTAAATCAGTTGCTTGCTCAAAAAGTTGCCCTGGAGCAAGCGGCCGGAGGCAGCCTGCCCGGAGGCAGCCTGCCCGGAGGCAGTCTACAATGACCATTTGGCAGACCTCCGGTGCGCGGTCACTTGCATTCCGCTGCGGGCTCGGGTTGCTCGTCGCGATCCTTGGCGTCAGTTGCGACAGTCCGGAGAACGCAGGCGGCGATGGCCAGCCGGTCATCACAGCTCCGACAGTAGTACATCAGGGCCAGGGTCCCGACCTGCTGCAACTGCAACCCAACGAACTGCAGGATATGATCTTGACGCCGGTACAGAAGGTCGAGTCGCCGGGGGTTCTGGAAACCACAGGCCAGATCACTTTCGACGATCGCCGCGTAGCGAACATAAGTTCCCGCGTCACCGGCAGAATCGAGGAAGTGCGCGTCTCGCAATGGGACTATGTCCGGCGGGGGCAGCCTATCCTCACGCTCTACAGCCCCGACATCATGACCGCCGAGGCGGAATACTTGCAAGCCAGGGCCGCGCTGCCCGCCTTGGGTGCAGGCAGCTCGGACGACAAGGAGTTCGCGCGTTCGATGGTCGAAGCGGCCCGCCGCAAGCTTGATCTCCTGGGCATCGAACGCGACCAGATCGAAAAGATCAGGACCGCGGCGCCCTCTTTTGTCATGCGCGCGCCGATCAGCGGAACCGTCGTCCAGAACCAGGCTTTGCGCGGCTCGGCGGTGAATCCAGGGGATGTCCTCTACTCGGTCGGAACCCTGGAAGATGTTTGGATCACGGGCGACATCTACGAGGACGACCTGGCCCGCGTGCACGTCGGACAGCAACTCGAAGCGGTTACCACGGCCTACCCGAACGACGTATTTCGCGGCGTCATCGCGCGCATCAGCCCGGCCGTGGATCCTAATACGCACACGGTGCAGATCCGGTGCCAGGTAAACAACCCCGGCTTCAAACTCAAGCCGCAAATGCTCGCGCAGGTGAAGATCGCCGTGTTGCCGGGAAAAGCCGTGATAGTGCCGCTCGATGCGCTCGTGTTCGAGACTGACAGCTATTTTGCTTACGTCGACGCAGGCCACGATCGCCTCGAACGGCGTAAGGTGGTCATCTCCTCATGGAGTCAAAGTGGCCTAGCGCGCGTGATCTCCGGGCTCAATCCCGGCGAACGAGTGGTTACCGGAGTAACCATGCAGGTGAATGAGCTTTGGCATGAGGCTCACGGAGAAAGGTCGTAGCCGGGGCGGCCGGGCTGCCGTGGCTCTTCAGAGCATAATTCAATGATTCAGTACCTGATGACGCTTGCGCTCCATGAGCGCGTGGTGGTCATAGGCGCGGCCCTCCTGCTCCTGTTCGCAGGTTTGTATTCGTTTGCTGAGCTCGACATTGAGGCCTATCCCGACCCGGTCCAACCGATGACCGAGATCTTGACGTTGCCCACCGGCTACAGCGCGGAAGAGGTCGAGCGACTCGTCACAGTTCCCACCGAATATGCGATGAGTGGGATGCTAAATCTCAAGTCGATGGAGTCGATTTCTCTCTACGGCTTGTCGGATATCCGGATGTACTTCGACTGGGACAGCGACTACGAACAGGACCGGGTTCAGACCATCAACCAACTGACCTTCGTCGCTCTGCCTCAGGGTATCCAGCCGGGGCTCTCACCCGAGAATCCAATTGGGGAAATCTATCGTTATACGGTACAAGGCGCCGATCACGACCTGGTCAAAGAAAAGGAGGTGGAAGACTGGATTTGCGAAAAGCAGCTAAAGACTGTTCCGGGTGTGCTCGACGTTTCGGGTTTCGGCGGGTTGTCGAAGGAATACCACGTCGATCTCGATCCGGCCAGGCTTAACCATTACCAGATCCCGCTCTCACAGGTGATCGCCGCGATTCAAAATTCCAATGCCAACGCCGGTGGCAATTATCTGAACGTGGGCGAGCAGGCTTTCGACGTGCGCGGTATCGGCCTGATTCATTCACTCGACGATATGCGCCAGATCGTCCTGGCGACCAATAAGTCGACACCGATCAGGATCTCCAACGTAGCCGAGGTGTCGGCGGGATGGTCACCACGCCTGGGCATCGTCGGGATGAACAATCAGCCCGAAGTGGTCGAGGGCATTGTGCTGATGCGCAAGCACGGCAACACGCTCACGACCCTGCGCGGCGTCGAACAGAAGGTCGCCAGCTCAATACCACCGGAATATTGCCGAAGGGCTACAAAATCGTGCCCTACTACGACCGCACCGGGCTGGTTTATACGACCCTGCGAACCGTGCTTGAAAATTTGTCCCTTGGAATGGTGCTGGTCTTTCTGGTCCTGATCTTCTTCCTGGGCAGCCTCCGCACGGCGCTCATAGCCGCAATCAACATACCGCTGGCTATGCTCGGCGCCTTCATTCTGCTGTATCTGACCGGAACGCCGGCCAACCTGCTTTCGCTCGGTGCTGTCGACTTCGGGATCATCATCGACTCCACCATCATCGTCGTAGAGAACATCTATCGGCACCTCACGACTGACGAATCCGGGCACCGGCGACACCGTCAGCAGTATCACCAGCGCCTCTCAGGAAGTCGGCGGACCGATGTTCTATTCAACGCTGATCTTTCTGATCGCTTTCCTGCCGCTTTTCACGATGCAGGGAGTCGAAGGCGCCATTTTCTCACCGATGTCGCACACCTATGCCTACGCCCTGACTATCGCGATCCTGCTGGCCGTCATGCTGTCGCCGGTGCTCAGCTCTTTCCTGCTCCACAAGGGCATGAAAGAGACGCACAACTTTGTTTGGGAAGCGTTCCACAATTTCTATCACAATCTTTTCGTGCAAGTGTTGCGATGGCCGCGCTTGACGCTGTTGGTGATCGCAGCAATCGTGGTCGCCGGACTTTCCCTCTTTCCGCGCCTCGGCGGCGAATTCCTGCCCAAACTCGAGGAAGGGAACATCTGGGCGCATGCGATCATGCCCTCAACCATAAACCTTCCCCAGGGCGCCAGGCTCGTCAACCAAATGCGGGAGATCTTCCTGTCATTTCCGGAAGTGACAACGGTCGTCTCGCAGCTCGGACGGCCGGACGACGGCACCGAGACCACCAGTTTCTTTTCGATCGAATTCTCAGTGGATCTGAAGCCTGATTCGGAATGGCCCGCAGGTATGACGAAGGAGCGGCTCGTCAGTGAAATAGACGCCAAGCTGCGTAACCGCTTTGCCGGAGTGAGCTTTTCATATTCACAGAATATAGAGGACAACATCGACGAGGCGCTCTCGGGCGTTAAGGCCGGAGCTAACGTGGTCAAGGTGTTCGGCCAGGATCTCCAGGCGGATGAAACAACTGCGAACAAGATCGCGGATGTGCTCAATCAAGTTCGTGGCGTAACCAACGTCTTCGTGTTCCGGTCGCTCGGCCAGCCCAACATCGTGGTCGAGCCCGACCGCGAGGCCGCTTCGCGCTACGGACTCAACTCCGGCGACGTATCGGCCATCGTCCAGGCCGCGATCGGCGGCCAGACCGTTACGCAGGTGCTCGAAGGCAATCGCAGCTTCGGATTGGTCGTGCGCTGGAAACCCGAGTACCGCGAGGACCTGGAGGCGATGCGCAACATTCGCGTCAACGTGCCGACCGGCGGCAACGTGCCGCTGGGGCAGATCGCGAAGGTCGAAACTTCCGAGGGTGCATCATTCATTTACCGAGGGGGGCTGCAGCGTTACGTGCCGGTTCGATTCTCGGTCAGCGGACGTGATCTGGCGGGTGCCGTCAAGGAAGTAAAAGAGCGGGTAGCAAGCGAGGTGCAACCGCCTGAGGGCACACATTTGGAATGGGCTGGCGAGTACGGCGAGCTTCAAGCCGCCAATCGCCGCCTGGCGGTGGTGGTGCCGGTCGCGCTGCTGCTCATCACCGGCGTGCTCTACGCAGCTACGCTGTCGGTGGTCAATACTCTGATCCTGATGGCGCAGGTGCCGCTGGCATGTTTCGGCGGAGTGCTCGCCCTCGCCCTCACCGGGACTCCGTTCAGCGTCTCGGCCGCGGTGGGATTCGTCTCGATCTTTGCGATCGCGATCATGGACGGCATCCTGCTGAATTTCTACATCCACCAACTCTGGAATGACGGTCATTCGCTAATCGATTCGATCGTCATGGGTGCTGACCGGCGCTTTCGGGCGGTAATGATGACCGCGCTGGTCGACGGTCTGGGTTTACTACCCGCCGCCCTCTCGCATCGCATCGGCGCACAAACTCAGCGGCCGCTCGCCATTGTGGTGATCGGAGGAGCAATCGCGATCGCCTTGCTGACCCGGGTCTTTCAGCCCACGCTGGTCTATCTGCTCCATCGCCCGCTCGGCCTGGTTCGCAACGGCGACGCGGGCCAATTGACCGAAGCCGAGCACTGACATTCCCCGCCATGAGCGTTCGGCGGACCCCGAGCGAGGTAGTCGTGCGAGGCGCCGCTTCAAACGTTCCACGCGGCTTCCGCTCGCGATCGGTGAGCGAGCCGTAAGGCGCTCGTGGCGCGGGTGAGCGATCGTCACTGCGGACGCCACGCCGAAAATTGTCCCCAGCCCGCGGCGCACGCCGTCAGGGCGCGATTCCGTTCTGAGCTGGGGCGGATGCGGCGTAAAGTTGCAGGAACTCCCGGGTCACGGCGTCCCAGTCCCACATCGTGCGGCTGCGGATCTGCGCCGCCGATCGGGCGCGACCCACCGCGGCTTCGTCGCGCAGGACCTCGCACAAGGCGTCGGCCAGCGAATCAGCATCGCCGGATTTGAAAAACAGCGCGGCATCTTGAACAACGTCCCGATTCGCCGGGATATCGCTGGTGACGATGCAGCATCCGTACGCGAGCGCCTCGAGCAGCACGTTCGAGCATCCTTCGTGCTGCGAGGGCAGCACTACTGCCAGGCACTTGCGATAGAGTTCCCGGACCCGGTCGAAGTCCGCTGGTCCCGCGAAAACTATCCGCCGATCGCCACGCGCCAGATCGTGCAACCTCGCCTCGTAGCGATCGCAGTGAGAGCTTGGCCCCACGATCAGCAGACGGGCGCGCGACTCGATCGACTTGAAGGCCTCAATCAGCAGGTCGATCCGCTTTTCCGGGGCCAGCCTGCCCACGAACAGGATAAAGGGCGATTCGGGGTCGAGGCCGTTTGTCGCCTGGGTCGCGCCGTTAAGCGGCGCGGCGCCATTTACTTGCGGCACGCCGTTTGGCACCAGCGCGGTCTTGCGCGGGGAAAATGGCACCAGGCCGAGCACCCCGGAACATTGCGTGCATACGGTCGCAATCTGGTGGGCAGCGAACGCCCCCATCACGCAACTTGCCCAGACCAGCCGCTTGATCATCGGCCCCCACTTGTCCGAACGCCACTCGGCGCCGTGCAGGTGAAAGATGACGCGGGCGCGGGTCAGCAGCCGGGCCAACGGACAGAGGAAGCCATTGGCGGCTCGGTGAATATGGTAGATCTCCGCGTCGCGAAAATGGACCAGACTGTCCACCAGCGAGACTGCGGCGTGCGACCATCCAGCCAGATTTTTGGAATCCAGAAACGGCACCGACCGCACCGTGACGCCGCGCTCGTGCCGTAAACCGAACGATCGCCCGCGTTCATAGACGATGACTTCATGTCCCTGCGCGGCCAGCCGTGAAGCCGTCTCATCCACCCCCCGCTCGATGCCGCCCGCTCGTTCGGCGACCGGCATTCCCTTCGAGCCCAGGACAATGATTTTCATTGGGTTGGCCGGAAATCGTCCAGATAAAAAATCAACGCTCCGGCATCTTAACCGACGCGCTATGCTAGCGGAATTTCCGTCGTGAGTCTCCGTTTTCGACCACGCATGTAGATGCGGCTTTGCTTGGCGGTTGACCCTCTGGGTATGATCGGTACGGTCCGTCATTGGTTTAGACGATCGTGTCGATTCGAGTCGCCCTGCATCACAAGACAGTCTATCGGTACGATCGGCTGGTGACCCTCTCGCCGCAGGTCGTTCGGCTGCGGCCCGCGCCGCATTGCCGCACCGCGATTACTGCCTATTCACTGAAGATCGAGCCGCGCGAGCATTTCATCAACTGGCAGCAGGACCCGCACAGCAACTATCTGGCGCGGCTGGTCTTTCCGCATCAGACGCGCAGTTTCTCGGTCGAGGTCGATCTCGTCGCCGAGATGAAGGTCGTCAATCCGTTCGACTTTTTCCTCGAGCCGTATGCCGAAAAGTTCCCCTTCCGCTACGACGCCGCGATCGCAAAAGAGTTGACGCCCTACCTCGAACGTGGGCCCGCAGGCCCGCGCCTGCAGGCGTTGCTCGATAGTGATCGATCGCACCGAGCGGACCACCAACGATTTCCTGGTCGGTCTCAATCAGCGTACCTGCAGCGCGAGATCCGCTATCTGATCCGGCTCGAACCCGGCGTCCAGACGCCCGAGGAAACCCTCACGCTGGCCAGCGGATCATGCCGCGACAGCGCCTGGCTGCTGGTCCAGCTCCTGCGCCATCTCGGCCTCGCCGCGCGCTTCGTCTCCGGCTATCTGATCCAGCTCAAGCCCGACGTGAAACCGCTGGAGGGCCCCGAAGGCCCGGCCGCCGACTTCACCGATCTCCACGCGTGGGCCGAGGTCTATCTTCCCGGCGCCGGATGGATCGGTCTCGATCCGACCTCCGGGCTCTTCGCCGGCGAGGGCCATATTCCCCTGGCCGCGACGCCCGAGGCCTCTTCCGCCGCGCCCGTCAGCGGCGCGGTCGATCCCTGCGAAGTAAGTTTTCTTCACGAGATGTCCGTAGCGCGGATCCACGAAGACCCGCGCGTCACGCAGCCCTACACCGACCGGCAGTGGAAGAGTATCGAGGCGCTGGGCGATCAGATCGACGCTGACCTCCGCGCCAACAACGTCCGGCTCACGATGGGCGGCGAGCCGACCTTCGTCTCGATCGACAACGTGGACGGCGACGAATGGAACATCGCCGCGCTCGGTCCCGAAAAGCGCGTGCTCTCCGAGCGCTTGCTCGATCGCCTGCGCGCGCGCCTCGCGCCCGGCGGGCTCCTCCATTACGGACAGGGCAAGTGGTATCCGGGCGAGCAACTGCCGCGCTGGGCGCTGTCGTGCTATTGGCGCACGGACGGCGTGCCGATCTGGCAGGATCGCGCATTGCTCGCGAGTCCCGACCGCGACTACGGCTTCGGTCCGCCCGATGCGCAGCGCTTTTCCGCGGCCCTCACGCGGCGCCTCGGCCTGGATCCCGAATACGTCAACGCCGCATTTGAAGACCCGATTTACTACTTGCATCGCGAACGCCGGTTGCCCATCAACGTGCGATCCGTCCGACAGTCGGCTGGAGGACGCCACCGAGCGCGAGCGTGTCCGCCGCGTGTTCGAGCGCAGCCTGAATACTCCGGCGGGCTACGTGCTGCCGTTGAAGCGGGAACCGGGTCGCGACGGCCCGCAATGGCAGACCGGACTCTGGATGTTGCGCGGGCAGCATCTCTTCCTCCTGCCCGGCGACTCGTCGATCGGGTTGCGCCTTCCCCTCCCGAGTCTGCCGTGGGCCGCGCCCGACGAAATCCCAGCCACCTTCCCGGTCGATCCGATGGCGCATAGCGGTCCACTCGCAGTGCCGCAGCGGCAGTTGCCGTTCGATTCCCCGGCACAATCCCCGATCCCACAAGCGCAGGCGTCGCAAGCGCCGATGCTGCACGTGGTGCGTGAGCCCTCGCCCGATCACCCGCGCGATCGCCGGCCGGCGCCCGGCGAATCCGCGCCCTGGGTCGTCCGCACGGCGCTATGCGTCGAGCCGCGCGACGGCCGCCTGCACGTCTTCATGCCGCCGCTGCCGATAATCGAAGACTACCTCGACTTGATTGCCGCGATCGAAGATACCGCCGCGGACTTGAAGATGCCGGTGGTGATCGAGGGCTACACCCCGCCCTCCGATTGCCGGATCAATCGGCTCGCCGTGACGCCCGATCCCGGCGTGATCGAGGTCAACGTTCATCCCGCGCGCGACTGGCCCGAGCTGGTCGCGAATACGACCGCGCTCTACGAAGACGCGCGTCAGTGCCGGCTCGGCACCGAGAAGTTCATGCTCGACGGGCGGCATACCGGGACCGGCGGCGGCAACCACCTCACGCTCGGAGCCGCTACGCCCGCCGACAGTCCGTTCCTGCGCCGTCCCGATCTGCTCCGCAGCATGCTCGGCTACTGGCTCAACCATCCGTCACTCTCGTATGTGTTCTCCGGCATGTTCATCGGGCCCACCAGTCAAGCGCCGCGCGTCGACGAAACGCGCGCCGATAGCATTTACGAACTCGAGATCGCGTTCGGCCAGATACCCAATCCCGGCGAAGGCCACTGTCCGCCATGGCTGGTCGATCGCATCTTCAGACACATTCTGGTCGACCTCACCGGCAATACGCATCGCGCCGAGTTCTGTATCGACAAGCTCTACTCGCCCGACACCGCGACCGGGCGCCTGGGACTGGTCGAGATGCGCGGGTTCGAGATGCCGCCGCATGCGCGGATGAGCCTGACGCAACAGTTGCTGGTGCGCGCGCTGGTGGCGGCGTTCTGGCGGGAGCCGTATCTGCGCAAGCCGATCGCATGGGGCACGCAGCTCCACGATCAGTTCATGCTGCCGCACTTCGTCGCGCGCGATTTTCGCGAAGTTCTCGACGATCTCGGCCGCGCCGGCTACCCGTTCGAGGCCGATTGGTTCGCGCCGCACTTCGAGTTCCGTTACCCGGTTTTCGGGCGCGCCAACCACGCCGGCATCGAGCTCGAAATCCGCCAGGCCAGCCGAGCCCTGGTACGTGCTCGGCGAGGAGCCGGGCGGCGGCGGCACGGCCCGTTACGTCGATTCCTCGGTCGAGCGTATCCAGGTAAAAGTGAGCGGACTCATCGAGCGATCGCTACCTGGTCACCTGCAACGGCCGGCGGATACCGCTTCATTTCACCGGCACGCACGGCGAATGGGTGGCCGGCGTCCGCTACCGCGCGTGGCAACCGCCCTCGTGCCTCCATCCCACGATTCCGGTCCACGCGCCGCTGGTGTTCGACATGCTCGATACCTGGACCGGCCGCTCGCTCGGCGGATGCACCTATCACGTCGCACATCCGGGCGGCCGCCGCTATGAGGCCTTCCCGTCAACGCCAACGAAGCCGAAGCCCGCCGCGGCGCGCGCTTCTTTCCGTTCGGTCACACGCCCGGTTCGATAACGATTCCGCCGCTCGAGCCGAACGCACAGTTTCCGCTCACGCTCGATCTGCGCCGCCCCCCGGCAGCGGGAAATCCGTTCTGAGCCGCACCGCTGCGCGATATGCAAAGCGGCGGCGATTCTCTAGAATCTGACCGCAGAGCGAATGGATCTCGAAGCCGATGACAAACGCGACGAGGCGGGGCTGGCGCAGCGTTACGCGCCCAATCCGGCTTTCCACGACGAATTGGCTGAGACCGGCGGAAACGTCCGGCCGCACTGGCGCGCGCTGGTCGATTCGCTGACTGCGATCGGCCCCGACGGACTGGCCTCGCGATGGCAGGAAGGACGCGCGCCTGCATCCATGACAACGGCGTCACCTACAATGTCTATGGCGATCCGAAAAGCACCGAACGTCCCTGGCCGCTCGATCCGATTCCGCTGGTGATCGATCCGCGCGAATGGGCGGCGATCGAGGACGCGATGCGCCAGCGCGCGACGCTGCTCAACGCCATCCTCGCCGATCTCTACGGACCGCAGCGAACTGCTGCGCCGACGACCTGTTTCCGCCCGAGCTGATCTTCCGCCATCCGGGATTTCTCCGGCCGTGCTGCGGCGTTGCGGTCCCGGGCGGCATCTATCTGCATGTCTACTCGGCGGATCTCGCGCGCTCGCCCGACGGGCAATGGTGGGTGATCGCCGATCGCACGCAGGCGCCGTCCGGCGCCGGCTACGCGCTGGAAAATCGGCTCGTCTCGCTCGCGCGTGCTGCCCGACGTCTTTCGCGCGACGCACGTGCGCCGGCTCGCGACTTTCTTCCAGACCTATCGCGAGACGCTGCGCAGCCTCGTGCCGTCGCATCGCGAGAATCCGCGCATCGTGCTGCTGACGCCCGGGCCCTACAACGAGACCTACTTCGAGCACGCGTTCCTGGCGCGCTATCTCGGCTACACGCTGGTCGAAGGCGGCGATCTGACGGTGCGCGACAGATCGCGTCTTTCTGAAGACGCTCGGCGGGCTGCTGCCGGTCGATCTGATCATGCGCCGCCAGGACGACGACTTCTGCGATCCGCTCGAATTGCGCGAGGACTCGATGCTCGGCGTGCCGGGCCTGGTGCAGGCGGTTCGCGCGGGCAACGTCGCGGTCGCCAACGCGCTCGGCTCCGGGCTGCTCGAATCGGCCGCGCCGGCCGCGTTTCTGCCCGGCCTGTGCAGGCACTCCTGGGCGAGGAATTGAAGATGCCGACCGTCGCGACCTGGTGGTGCGGCCAGGAAGAGACCGCTTGCCTACGTCGACGGAGAATCTTGACGAACCTGGTGATCAAGCCGGCCTTTCCCGGCGCCGATCGCCAGCCGATCTTCGGCGCCAAGCTGACCGCCGCCGAACGCCGAAGCCCTGCTCGACGAGATTCGCGACGCGCCCGGCGACTATGTCGCGCAGGAGCAGGTTGCGCTGTCGACTGTTCCGGTCTGGCACGACGGCGAGCTCCAGCCGCGCCACTTCGTGCTGCGCGTTTACGTGGTCGCAACGCGACGGCTCCTACGCCGTGATGCCGGGCGGGCTGACGCGCGTGACGTCGTCGCTCGACAGCCTGGTGGTCTCGATGCAGCACGGCGGCGGAAGCAAGGACACCTGGGTGCTGGCCGACGGGCCGGTCGCCGCAGATCAGCTGCTGCAACCGTCTTCCGCGTCGCTCGAGGTGAGCCGCGCGACTTTCGATTTGCCGAGCCGCGTGGCCGACAATCTCTTCTGGCTCGGCCGCTACGTCGAGCGCGTCGAGCCGGCGGTGCGCGGATCGCGCGCGATCCTGATGGCGCGGGTTCATCAGGAATCCGACCCGGCCAGCGCCGCCGGGCTGAACGCCGGTGTGCGGGTGATCTCGGCGCTCGGGCATCTCCCGGCGAGTTGCACGCCGCAACGGCAATCCGTGCCGCCGCGCTCGAACGCGAGATGCTCGCGATGATCTACGATTCGGGCGAGCACAGCAGTCTCGGCTGGACGCTCCATCAGCTCCGCCGTGTGGCGTGGCTGTTGCGCGATCGCATTTCAGCCGACGCCTGGCGCGATCCTCAACCATTTCGATCAGCAATTCGCCGCCGCGCCCGCGGCATCGAGCCGCTGCGGATGGGCGCGCGCAATCGCTTGCTCGACGACGCGATCATGACGCTTTCGGCGTTCAGCGGCCTGGTGATGGAGAGCATGACGCGCGGCGACGGCTGGCGCTTTCTGGATATCGGCCGGCGCCTGGAGCGCGCGCTCCAGATGGTCGAGCTGCTGCGCCATGGGCTGGGTCTGCGAGCCGCGACGAGAGCGGCAACTCGAAGACTTGCTCGAAATCGCCGACAGCTCGCTGACCTATCGTTCGCGCTATCTCACCTCGATGCGCGCCGATCTGGTGCTCGACCTGCTGCTGCTCGACGAGGCCAATCCGCGCTCGGTCGCGTTTCAGCTCGCGCGTCTGCGCGAGCATATCGAGCGCCTGCCCGAGAGCGACTCGTCGGTGCGCCGGCCCGCCGAATGGCGGCTGGGGGTGCGGCTGCTCACCGCCGTTCAGATCGCCGAGTTGTCCGAGTTGGTGCGCGAGGACGAAGCGGCCGCTGGTCGAACCTGGAGCACCTGCTCGATCGCCTCGCCACCGAGCTGCCACTGCTCTCCGAAACCCTGACGCGGGCCTATTTCGATCACGCGATCCCGGCCCGGCAATTGTCGGCGTAATTGGCGGCGCAAGCCGGCCGGCGCAAGCCATGATCCTGCGAGTCAATCACACCACCATCTACCAGTACGGCCAGCCGGTCTCGATCTGCCATACCGAGGTGTATCTCGCGCCGCGCGCGCAGCGCGCAGCAGACTGTGCTTCAGCACGAACTGACGATCGAGCCCGTGCCCGACACCCGCGCCGCGCGCAAGGATTATTTCGGCAATGACGGTGACCGCGTTTTCGATCAACGACCCCCATCGGACCCTCGCGATCACCGCCACGAGCTTGGTCGATCGGCGGGCGGCCGATCCGATCCATCCGGGACTGACGCCGCCATGGGAGCAGGTCCGCGATGAGGTCCGTCGCCACGAATCCAGCGAGACTTTCGACGCCTTCCAGTTCGTCTTCGAATCGCCGCGCGTGAAACTCGGCCCGGCGTTCGCCGCCTACGCCGCGGAGTCTTTCGCCGCGGGCCGGCCGCTGCTCGAAGCGGCGCGCGATCTGTGCCGCGGATCTTCACCGATTTCAAATACGAGCAGGGCGCGACCACGGTCAGGACGCCGGTCGAAGAGGCGTTCAAGTCGCGCCAGGGCGTCTGCCAGGACTTCGCGCATATCATGATCGCCTGCCTGCGCTCGCTCGGCCTGCCCGCGCTGTACGTCAGCGGATACCTGCGCAGCGGTCCCGATTCGATCGGCGCGGAAGCCTCGCACGCGTGGGTGTCGGTGTTTTGCCCGAGCTTCGGCTGGCTGGATTTTGATCCGACCAACAACGCGATGCCCGCCGGCGATCACGTCACGATCGCATGGGGTCGCGACTACTCCGACGTGCCGCCGGTGAAGGGCGTCGCGCTGGGCGGCGGCGAGCAGACCATCAACGTCGCGGTCGAAGTCACTCCCGCCGACTAATCCGAACGCGCGCCGTAACGCCCGCTTAACACAAGCCTGTTAGGCTTGGTCGGATATGCGCCACGAACGACTCTTGAGCCGCGCCTCGCTCGCGATGATTTGTGCCGTCGTCGGAATCGCGATCGGTTCCAACGCTGCGGCTCAGGGCGCTCCGCGCGACAGCGGGGCGGCGCTATGGCCGGGCCAGACTGCCACTCCGATCCGCCATCTGATCGTCATCGTGGGCGAGAACCGCACCTTCGATACCCTGTTCGGTACTTACGTGCCGCGCCCCGGCCAGTCGGTGTCGAATCTGTTGTCGAAGAAGATAGTCAACGCCGACGGCTCGCCCGGCCCGAACTTTGCGCAAGCGGCGCAGAGCGAAGCGAGCGACACCGACCGCTATTCGATTAGCCCGGCCAGAACGCGTCTCTATCCCGCGATCGACCGGCCCAATACCACCGGCGCGTTCGGCCAGCCGCCCCGCGTGCCGGATGCGCGCTTTCCGGCGACGATGCCCAACGGGCCCTATCAGATCAGCCGCTATGTTCCGTACGAAGGCGGTTTCACCGGCGACCCGGTGCATCGGTTCTTCCAGATGTGGCAGCAGTACGACGAGGGGAGGGCGGATCTGCTGCAGTGGGTGGCTGAGACCACCGGTGCGGGTCCGCAAAATTTTCACGTTCCCGCGCCCGGCCAGACTTTCCAGGGCGGCGTCGCGATGGGCTTCTACAACATGAGCGCCGGTGATGCGCCACTTTTCAAATTCATCGCTGATCACTATGCGATCAGCGACAACTACCATCAGGGCGTGATGGGCGGGACCGGCGCGAACTTCATGTATCTGGGAACCGGCGACGCGGCCTTCTTCAGCGACGGCAACGGCCATCCGAAAAAGCCGTTCGCCCCGCAGATCGAAAACCCTGATCCACGTCCCGGCGCCAACAACTTCTACCAGCAGGACGGCTATCTCGGCGGCTCGTACGTGAACTGCTCCGATCTGAAGCAGGCCGGCGTCGGCGCGATTCGCAACTATCTGAGGTCGCTGCCCTACCAGCCGTTCCACGACGGCAATTGCGCGCCGGACACCTGGTACCTGGTCAACAACTACGATCCCGGCATCAAGCCCGACGGCACGCTCGATCCGCCGCGCAGCGCCAGGGATTTCAGATTGCCGCCGCAGACCCTGCCGACGATCGCGGATTCACTGTCCGCCCACGGCATCGCGTGGAAGTACTACATCGGCGGATGGAACGGCGGCAAGCCCGATGACACCTGGTGCTCGATCTGCAATGCGATGGAATTCAGCAAACCGGTGATGACGACTGGGTTGCGATCCAATTTCAGGGACATGCCGGATTTCTTCGCCGACGCGGCGCGCGGCAAGCTTCCCGCGGTCGCCTTTGTCCGGCCCTACGAATTTTACAGCGGTCACCCGGCTGACTCGACCGTTTCGGCCGACGAGGATTTCGTCGTCAGCGTCGTCAATACCGTGATCACCAATCGCAAGCTCTTCGCGTCGACCGCGATCTTCATCACGATGGACGAAGGTGGCGGCTACTACGACTCCGGCTATATCCAGCCGATCGACTTCTTCGGCGACGGCCCGCGGATTCCACTGATGGTCGTCTCACCCTACGCCAAGCCGGGTTTCGTCGATCACACCTACTCCGATCACGGGTCGGTGCTGAAGTTCATCGAGGCCAACTGGCGGCTGGCGCCGCTTTCGCCTCGCAGCCGCGACAACCTGCCCAACCCAACTCCGTCCGCGGCGAACCCGTATATTCCAGCCAATGCGCCCGCGCTCGGCGACTTGATGAATGAATTCGACTTCAATCACGCGCGCCAGGACACGCCGCTGATAATCCGCCGCTAGCGCGCGCCCGCGCTCAGGCCGGGCTCAATTGGCTATTAATTCACGGGGCGATCTTTAAGCGACGATGCGACGTACCAGACATGCCCGTATGGGTCCTCGAAGCCGCCGACCCGATCGCCCCACTCCTTGTCCTCGACCGCGTCGATGAGCTTCGCGCCGGCAGCGATAGCCTTGTCGAACACCGCGTCCACGTCGGCAACGTGAATGTACAGATGCACCGGCGAGCCGCCCAGCTCGCGCGGCGTGCGCGCCAGGCCCCGCTCTACGTACTCAGCCAAGTGGTGCGCGCCGGGATCGATATCATGAATTGCGCATCGCCGATCTTGAAGTGAGCATGACTGACTAATCCGTCCGGCTGGACTTCGCGCATCAGTTCGGTCGCTGCGAATACGCGCTTGTAGAAATCCACAGCGTCGGCGGCTTCTCGGATATACATGAAAGGCATCACCTGGCGGGCGCTTTCCAGACTCGCGGATTCCATAGGTTCCTCCTGTATAGCGGTGCGCGCGATCGGCGCGTTGATCCACCATTGATTGCCGCCCGGATCCCGCACGCCCGCGTTGCGAAATCCCCACGGCCTATTTGCCGGCTCACTGAGCGACACGCCGCCGGCCGCCAGCGCGCGCCGATAAACCGCATCGGTCTCCTCGACATACAGATGGAACAGCGTCGGCATCGGGCCGTACGGGGCGTGTGCCTCGCCCATTTCGACCATCGATTCGCCGATCCGGATCTTGGCGTGATGCACGACTTCGCCCGGCGGTTGCACGCGCATCGCTTCGCTCGCGTTGAACGCCCGCTTGAGGAAATCGATCAGCTCATCCGTGCCCTTCGGATGCAGATAGCTCGTCACGCTGTGGAGCCCGGGCGGGACGTATGACACCGGCGTCTTGCGTGGCACGCGGCCTTTCGCGCGCTGGCGCGGTTGATCGTCCGCCACGTCGGCCTTGTGCGTACCGATATACCAATGATTGCCCCACGCGTCCGTCACGCTCGCTTCGCGGTCGCCGTAGTCCTGATCCACCGGCTCATGCATCGAAGTTGCGCCGGCGCGAAGCGCGCGCCGATACACCGCGTCGGCGTCCTTGACGTAGAGATGAAGCGCGGTCGGCATCGGCGGATAGTCGTCGGATGCGTCACCGATGCCGACGGTCGAATCGCCGATCATGACCTCGGCGTGTACGACGGTTCCGCCCGGCTCGGTATCGTGCGATATGACTTTCGCCTCGAACGCGCGCTTGAGGAAATCGATCATATCGTCCGCGCCGCGCACCCGCAGATAGGGCTCGGCGCGATATGAGCCGGCAGCCGCGGCGGGCTCCGGCCCTTTCGCCGCGGCGCTTTGATCATTCGCAAAGGCTTCCGCGCGCCGGCGCATCTCGTCGACCGTAACGTCTTCCTTGTGCGTCCCGACGATCCACAGATGGCCGAACGGATCGGCGAGCCGCCCGCAGCGATCGCCGTAAAACTGGTCCGCGATCGGGAACACGACCTTGGCGCCGGCGGCGACGGCGCGTGCGGCAAACGCGTCCACGTCTTCGACGTAGATCTGCATCACGACCGACGAGCCGCCAAGCACGGCCGGGCTCAGGTTGTAGTCGGGCGCCTCGTCCGCGATCGCGATCGCGGAATCACCGATTTGGATCTCGGCGTGCCAGATTTTTCCGCCGGCCGGATCTTCCAGGCGCATCAGCTCGGTCGCGCCGAAGGCGCGCTTGTAAAATTCGATCGCGCGCTTCGCGTCCCGGATCAGCAGGCACGGCGTCGCGGTATGGTGTCCCTCGGGGATGAAGCTCACGGCGCGGGGCGCGGCGCTCGGGCTGAATCCGCGCGCCGATGACAGCTCGGCCGAAAGCCGCGCCTTGAAGCCGGTGCGCGGCAGATCGCGCAGCTCGGCGGCGATTTGCAACAGCGCCGTGAGACTGGAACTCACGCGCGGGCGCGGGTTGTCGGCCTTGGCCATGATCGTCTCAACCGCCCGATCGAGTTGCTCGGCGGGACTTTGCCTGGCCGGTTGGCTGTGCTTCGACGGTGGTCTTCGCTTAGCCATCTGCCATACCCGCGCGCAGGCTCTTGAGCCCGCGGAATTGAAGCTGCTTGATCGCACCCTCGCTGCGGCTGAGTTCGCGCGCGATCTCACGGATCGCCTTCTGCTCCGCAAAGCGCATCACGATCACGCGCCGCTGATCGGCCGGCAGCCGATCGACCATCCGGAACAGCCGCGCGCGATGCTCGCTCTCGCGCACTTCGGTTTCGGCCGGCGGCTCGAGTCGCGCGATCTCGATTTCCCGCTTGAGCCGGTTGGAGTGATCGTTCATCGCGTTGGCGGCGATCCTGAGCAGCCAGGCCACGAACGGCACGCCGCGCCATTCAAATCGCGGCAGGCCGGCCAGCGCCTTATGGAATACGTCGGCGGTGATGTCCTCAGCCTCGTCGCGATTGCGCGTGCGCCGGATGACGAAGGCATAGACCCGCTCGAAGTTATGCTCGTAAAGCTCCGCGAAGCGGCTGGGGTCGCGCCGCGCGGCTTCGATCACGAGCCGCTCCGCGGCTGCTGTCGCTCGAGGCTTCAAAATCGACCGTCGGTTCCTCTGTTACCGCTGGCGCTTCTTGCGTTGCGCGGCACTATGCTTCGCCGTCCGGGCTGGCGATCACTACTACGTAGCCGTCGGGATCGCGGATCCACATCTCCCTATGCTTTGGTCGCGGGTTGACGTGCGGCTCAGCGACAAATTGCGCACGTAGTGAACGAGCGCGCTCGACTGCCGCATCGAAGTCGTCGACCTCGAACCAGAGCAAGACTCCATGCGCTGGTGGCGCCGCGTCCGCGTTGACCAGATTAGGATGATTTTCCTCGTCCCAGGCATGGAGCTGGAGGAGCAGGTGACCGTCATAAAGCATCCGATCGTAGCTATCGCGATGCTCATGCTCCGGCAGCGCGTCGACTCCCAGGAGCTGTCGGTACCAGCGGCTGCTTGCCCTTACGTCGCGCACCGCAATCAGCGGCTGAGACCGAACGCCGCCTCTTCGCCGGGCTTGGTTAAGCTCTTCCTTCATCTTGTCCCTCTTACCTAAACCGTCGGCGCCGAGAAAGGTTACGCTTGTGGTCGCAAGTTTTCGGCGCTCCGGCGCGTTGCCGGACTCGCTTGGGGCAACTTCGGCGGGCACAATGCCTGATGCGGGTCCGGGCGCTGTCGCGTCGGACTGTCAGCGCTGATTTTAATGGGCGGTTCAATTGCATACGGTGGCCCGCGCCCGATCGGTCGCGGGCCGCGCGCGGTACCCGCGACGCAGTCGTTCTGGCACACCTTCGCGCATCGGGTGTTCGCCGCGCTCTGGGTCGCCTCGCTGGTCTCGAATATCGGGACCTGGATGCAAAACGTCGGCGCGGCGTGGCTGATGACCTCACTGTCGCCATCGCCGCTGATGGTCGCGCTGATCCAGACCGCGTCGAGCCTGCCGATTCTGCTCCTGGCGCTGCCGGCCGGCGCGCTGGCGGATATCGTTGATCGGCGCAAGCTGCTGTTGCTCTCGCAAACCTGGATGCTGCTCGCGGCCGCGGCGCTCGGCTACCTGACGCTCGAGGACATGATGACGCCGTGGCTGCTGCTCGGGTTGAGCTTCGCGCTGGGTGTGGGCTCGGCCCTGAACGCGCCGGCGTGGCAGGCGATCATTCCTGAGCTGGTGCCGCATGAGGAATTAAGTTCGGCGATCGGCCTTGGCGGAATCAGCTTCAACGCCGCCCGCGCGATCGGGCCCGCGCTTGGCGGAATTGTCGTCGCGTCCGCCGGCGCTGGCGCGACCTTCGTTCTGAACGCGGCCTCGTTCCTGGGCGTGATGGTCGTGCTCTTTGTGTGGAAGCGTACGGAGCACCCCGGGTTGCTGCCGGCCGAGCGCATGATGGGCGCGATTCGGAGCGGGCTCCGCTACGTGCGCTATGCGCCGGCGCTGCGGGCCGTGATGGTGCGCACCGGCGCGTTTACGCTCGGCGGCAGCGCGGTGTGGGCGATCCTGCCGCTGCTCGCGCGCCATCGTCTCCATCTCGACGCCGACGGCTACGGTATCTTGCTGGCGGCCTTCGGCCTGGGTGCGATCGGCGGCGGGGCCGCGCTCCCGCGGCTGGAACAGATCATCTCCCACGACAAGCTGCTCGGAGTGACGGCCGCGATGTTCGCGGCAGTGTTGGCCGGCCTCGGGCTTAAAACCAATTTTGCGCTCGCGCTGGGCCTGATGGCGATCGGCGGCGTGGCGTGGGTGCTCGCGAATTCCTCGCTCAATATCGCGGCGCAGTTGTCGGTGCCGGCCTGGGTGCAGGGGCGCGCGCTGGCCTGCTACCAGATTGTTCAGCAGGGCGCCACTGCGGGTGGGAGCGTGCTATGGGGCTTTGCCGCCGAGCGCTGGGGCGAGCCCAGGTCGCTGGTTTTCGCGGCGCTGGCGATGGTCGCCGGGCTGGCTACGATGTTCCGTTACCGAATCGCTTCCGACGACGAACTCGACCTGGAGCCCGCGCCGCGTCCGGTGCTCGAAGTGACGGGACTGGATCCTGACAGCGGTCCGGTGCTGGTGACGATCGAGTACCTGATCAACCCCGAGTCCGCGCCCGAGTTTGAAAAGGTGATGCGCGCGCTGGAGCCGATCAGGCATCGCGACGGCGCAAGCTTCTGGGGACTGTTCTTCGATTCGACTCAGCCGGGACGTTTCGTCGAATACTTCCTGGTCGAGTCATGGATCGAGCACATGCGCCAGCACGAACGCGGGGTCGTATCCGATCTCGAGGCCCAGGATCGAGCCTTCGCGTTCCATATCGCGAGTGCGCCGCCGGTCGTGACGCATCAGATTTCGGCCCGCGCGATCATCGCGCGCAACAGCGGGTTCTTCGCGATGCGGAAGAAGAGCGGAAAAGCCTGACGGCGAAGAGCGGGGCGCGCCGTGCGGGCGCGCTATAGTTGCCGCCGATCCGCGGCGCCAACCGCATCTGCCAGCGGTGGCTCGAAAGCGCTCACCGGCGGTGGCTCGCCGGCGAATTTTTCGACCTGTACGAGCGTGGTCTGCGCGCTCGGGCCCTGCGCGAGGCGCGAGGTGCCCTTGTCGAGCGTCAGCACATTCGGATTGCCGTGCTTGTCGAGACTGCCGATCACGCCCGGCTCGGCCGGGTCGTACCACGCGCCGGTCGAAATCTGAACGACGCCCGGCCGCAGCTCGTCGCTGACGATCGCGCCGGCCAGGATCGCGCCGCGATCGTTGAACACCCGCACCACGTCACCGTCGCGAATTCCGCGTGCGTTCGCGTCCGCGCGATTGATCCGCATCGGCTCGCGCCCGGCGATTTTGCTCGCCTGGCTGACGCGCCCCATGTCCATCTGGCCGTGCAGGCGCGTTTCCGGCTGGGTTGTGAGCAGGTGGAGTGGATACGTGCTGGCCTTCTCGCTGCCGAGCCATTCCGCGGGTTCCATCCACGCGGGGTGGCCGGGGCAATCGTCGTAGCGATACCCGGCGATCTTCTCCGAAAAAAGCTCGATCCGCCCCGACGGCGTAGTGAGATGATAGCGCTCGGGATCGCGGCGGAAATTCTCGAACAGCACATACGGCTCGGACGCTTCGGGAATCTCGAAGTAGCCGCGCGCCCAGAATTCGTCGAAGTCCGGCCACGGCATCTCCATCCGCGCGGCCTGCTCGCGCGCGGCGCCGTATATATGGCGAATGAATTCGATCGCGGTCCGCCCCTCAGTGAACGATTCGCGAACCCCGAAGCGGTCGGCGAGATTCGAAAACGTCGCGAAGTCGTCGCGCGCCTGAGCCACCGGTGCGATCGCCTGCTTCATCGCGATAATGAAACGGTCGCGCGGGCTCGCGCCGACGTCGTCGCGCTCGACCGTGGTGGTCGCGGGTATCACGATGTCCGCGTGGCGCGCCGTCGCGGTCCACCACGGGTCGTGAACGATGATCGTGTCGGGCCGTCGCCAGGCGCGGATCAGCCGGTTGAGATCCTGATGATGGTGGAACGGATTTCCGCCGCACCAATAGACCAGCCGGATGTCCGGATAGATCAGATCGTGGCCGTCGTACTGGAACGGCTCGCCGGGGTTGAGCAGCAAATCCGCGATCCTCGCGACCGGAATGAAGGCGCGGACCGGATTGCGTCCCACCGGCAGCGCCGGGTACGGGCCGCCACGCGCGAGGCCCGCGAGTCCCTCCATGCTCCCGTAACCGAAGCCGAAGCCTCCGCCCGGCAGGCCGATCTGCCCCAATATCGCGGCCAGTGCGATCGCCGCCCAGAACGGCTGCTCGCCGTGATCGCTGCGCTGCAGCGACCAGTTCGCGACGATGAACGTTCGCGAGCGCGCCATCCGGCGGGCGAGGTCGCGGATCGTCGCGGCCGGAATTTCGCTCAAAGCCGCGGCCCATTCGGCGCTCTTCACCACGCCGTCAGTTCGTCCAAGCAAATAGTCGCAAAATTTCTCGAAGCCGCTTGAGCAGCGATCGAGAAACTCCCGGTCGTGCAAACCTTCCGCGACGAGCGTATGGGCCAGCGCGAGCATCAGCGCGGTGTCGCTATGAGGCCGCGGCGCGATCCATTCGGCCTCCAGAAATGCCGCGGTATCGTCGCGCATCGGACTAATATTGCAGAATTTCACCCCCGCCGCGTGCGCCTTGGTCAACCATCCGCGCGTCGTATGCTCGCCGACGCCACCGGGCGTGACCTGCGTATTTCGGATCGGGATACCGCCGAAGGCCACCACCAGATTGGTGTGTTCGACGATACTCTGCCAGCTCGTGCCCGGACCGTTGACCGCCTGCGTGCTGCCTAGCACGTTCTTCGCCAGCACCGTTCCGGCGGCGTTGCTGTAGGTATCGCGCGAGGCGGTGAAGCCGCCGATCAACCCCAGGAAGCGCCGCAACTGCGATTGCGCATGATGGAACCGGCCCGCGCTGGACCATCCGTAGGAGCCGCCGAAGATCGTGTGATTGCCGTGCTCGTGGATGACGCGCTTGAGCTCGCCGCTGACGAGGTCGAGCGCGCGCTCCCAGCTTACCGGCACGAAGCGATCGCCGCCGCGGCCGTCATTCGCGCGTCCGGGGCCGTGCTTGAGCCAGCCCTCGCGAATTGCGGGCTGCGTTACGCGGCTGTGATGGTAAACCGCGTCGGGAATCGAACGGATGATCGGCGACGGATTCGGATCGCGTGCGAAAGGCCGCACGTCGACGAGGCGGCCGTCGGTCACGACCGGATCGAACGCGCCCCAATGCGAGCTGTTCAGGCTTTGCGTCATCGGCTCAGCAGTTGACCATCAATTATAGTGTCTCAGCCGCCGTGACGCAGCAGTTTCCCGGACATCGTATCCGTAGCCGCATCTTCATGGCGCGTAACTTCGCCGTTGACGAGCACGCGATAGTAGCCCTCCGCGTGCTGCACGCGCCGCCATTCGCCGCCCGGGAAATCGTGCGCGATTTCCATCGGGCGGAGCTTGAGGCGATCGTAGTCGTAGATCACGATGTCGGCGGGCGCGCCCTCGCGCAGCACACCGCGCTCGCGAAAGCCGGCGCAGTAGGCGGGCAGGGCGCTCAACCGCCAGTGCGCCTCCTCGAGGGTCAGCATCTCATGCTCGCGCACCAGCCCGGCCAGGAACTCCGTGGGGTAGCGGCCGCCGGTGAAGAACTTGGTATGCGCGCCGCCGTCCGAGACGCCCGGAATCAGCCACGGGTTGGCGAGTATCTCCTTCATGAATTCCATATTCTGATTTGGCCCGGGCGCGTAGAACTCGGTGCGCAAGTCGTCGGCGACCGCGAGGTCGAGCATCGCGTCCACCGGATGTTTGCCGGCGCGCGCGCCGGCTTCGCGCAGCGTCAGTCCTTCGTATTCCTTGAGATCGTTGCGCTCGACTTGCGTGATGAAGATCTGATCGAACTGCTCGGTGATCACCATCGGAACGCTGGCGCGCAAATCCGCGCGCCGGGCGGGATCGGAGAGCTTGGCCTTGCGCTCCGCCGATGTGCCGGTAGTCGCGTCGCACCACGCCTGCTTCTCATCGAACAGGTTCCAATCGACAAAGGTGAACGCCATCCCGGTGTCGCCGGTCACCGCCTGACCATAGACGCGCAGGCCGCGCTGGCGGCAACTGTCGAGCCATCCGATCGTCATGCGATGGACGAACGCGTGATCATCGCGTGGCTGGACGACATTGTAGATCACCGGCCGGCCGCTGATCTCGGCCAGCTTCTCGAACTGCTGAAAATCTCGCCTCCCGTCGGCACTGGCCAGCGTCAACTGGATAAAGCCCTCATTGCGCCGTCCGAGCACGCGCGCCAATGCGTAGCGGGTGTCCGCGGCCATGACGTCCGAGACCATCGGCGAGCCGTCGAAATCGCGCTGCACGCACGCCGGCCCGTTCGGATCGAGGCATTGCGCGGACCATCCGCAACCGCCCGCGTCCATCGCCTCGTCGAGCAGGCGGCACAGCTCGCGCTCCTCTTCCTCGGTCGGCGGGCGCGACTTCGCTTCCTCCAAGCCCATCACCCAGACCAGCAGCGGCGAGACCGGAACGTACGGCAGGATGTTCACGCCCTTGGGGCGCCGCTCGATACTGTCGAGGAATTCGGGAAACGTGTTCCAGTCCCACGGCAGTCCGGCCTTCATCGAGGCGTAGGGAATCGCCTCGACTCGTGTCATCGTGAGCATCGCGCGCTCGCGCCCCTCGGGACGCACCGGTGCGAAGCCGAAGCCGCAGTTGCCGATCGCGATCGAGGTCACGCCGTGCCAGCTCGAAATTGAGCAGCGCGGATCCCAGAAGAATTGAGCATCGTAATGGGTGTGCAGATCGACGAACCCGGGCGCCACGATCAGGCCGGCGGCATCGATGTTCCTCGCGCCCTGATGCGCCGCGAGCTGGCCGATCTTCGCGATGCGGCCATCCTTGATCCCGATGTCGCCGCGATAACGTGGCATCCGGGTGCCATCGACAATCATCCCCGCGCGGATTACGACATCGAATTCGGCCATCGCGATGCTCCTCTCGGACCACAAGCATCCTCATGCGATGCGCGATTTGTCAAACTGAGAATTGCCGGTCGAAATCCGGCTCGGCCGAACGTCGTATATATATGGAGGTGACGCGATGAAGTTCATGCTCTTGATGGTCGGCGGGACGAGACCCAATCCCAATCTCAGCCAGGCCGATTTCGCCAAAATCATGGCGCAATTCGACAAGGTCACCGGCGACTTGAAGGCGCAGGGAAAGTACGTGGACTCGAACCGGCTGCAGGCTGCCAGCGAAGCAACCACCGTCAGGCTCGCGGCGGACGGTCAGCGTACGGTCGTCGATGGCCCATTCACCGAGACCAAGGAATTTGTCGGCGGCTACTACCTGATCGAGTGCGAATCGAAGGCCGAGGCGATCGAATGGGCCAAGCGGTTTCCGATGAGCGTCGAAGTCAACGGAGTCTTCCAGATGCCTTAGAGGCGGTCCGAGCCGGTCGATCGCTGCGGAAGATCCCCGCCGCGAGGTCACTTCTGCTGCGAGGTATAGATCGCGAGCGCACCCACGGCTTCGTCGTGGGCGTCGCGCAGGAACACCAGCCGCGCGCCGAACACGACCACGCGCCCGTCGCGGCATTTCACCGGCAGATTTGCCGCCGGGAGTTCCATTTTGGTCTTGCCGCTTTCCATCGCGAAACGAAATCCGGCCCAATGCCGGATCCGTTGCGCTTCGGGAACGATCAGATCGAGCGTTTGCCCGATCGCTTCCAGCGCCGTATAGCCGAACAGTTCTTCGGCGCCGTCGTTCCAGAGTTGAATTACTCCGGCGCGGTCGGAAACCAGGATCGCGTGCTTGCTCACAACGCCTCGCTGGCGTGAATTACTACCGGACGGCCCAAACTACCGTCAAGGCGATTGCGAGCGGTTGAACTGGCGCAACGGCGGCGTCAGATTCAGATCTGGTCCGACACGCCCGGGATGAACAGCGGTTCCATCGCGAACCGGGCAACGTCGGCCTCCATCTCGGCGCGCGCCGGCTCCGAGGATACTTCACCGGCCGCCTCGAGCGTGTCGCGCAGGATGGTCGCGTCGCTCGACGAGTTGAGGAACAATCCGGGCCGGCTCAGCACGAAGCGCACCGCGCGGCGAATCGCATCGCAATCGCGAAGCGGCTCGTACCAACTGAATTTCCGCTCGGTCCCGTTCTGCCATCGGCGGCGCGCCACGGACTTGATGGTCTGGGTGGCGACGCCGCGCTCCCGGCACAAGGTCAGCAGCGCCTCGGCGTCGGCGGCGTACTGGCCGAGACCCATCATTGTGAAGTTGTAGGGAAACAGTACCGAGTCGAAAGCGAAGCGCGCGAGGCTCCGCCGATGCATCGCGGCGACCTGCGAGCCGTGACCGGTCACGCCGATGAAGCGCACCAGTCCCTGCGCGCGCGCTTCGACCATCGCCTCGAGGGCGCCGCGCGGACCGAGTGCGATTTGCCACTCGTTCTCCGCAACCAGATTGTGCAACTGGATCAGGTCCACCTGATCGACGCGCAGCCGCTCCAGCGAGCGATGCAGACTGTCGCGCGCGCCCTCGTAAGTGCGATCGCCGGTCTTGGTGGCGAGAAAAAAGCGCTTGCGATGCGTGCGCATCCAGGGACCGATTCGCAGCTCGGAATCGCCGTAGGATGCGGCGGTGTCGAGGTGGTTGATGCCGTATTCGAGCAGCAGGTCGAGTACCTGATCGGCCTTCTCCTGCTTCATCCCGCCCAACGCGGCGGCTCCAAAAATCACCCGGGTACTCTGATGACCGGTGCTTCCGAACGGACTGGTTGCGATCATTTTCGTTGGCTCCGCGGACAGTTCAGCCTGCGATTTCAATTAGCGCAAACCGGCCCCGGTGGCTATCGGCGCGTGGCGGTCATGCGAACTGTGCGCGGCCCGCGCCGGCGCGGGTCAGTGGGCGTCGGAATCGGGCGCGAAGTCGGGCCGCTCGTCGTCGCGGTCGGCGTTCGATGCGCTCTCGGTCAGTTCGCGGATCGCGCGCAGCAGAGCGGCCTTCTTGACGGGCTTGCTCAGATGGGCAGTGCATCCCGCTTCGAGACAGTTGCGAACGTCGGATTCCAGCGCCGAGGCGGTGAGCGCCACGATCGAGGTCAGGGAACGATCCTGTTCGCGCTCCCATTGCCGGATACCCCGCACCGCAGTGTAGCCGTCCATCACCGGCATCCGCATGTCCATCAGGACCAGATCGTAACGGCCGTCCTTGAACTTCTCGATCGCGATCTCGCCGTTCTCGGCGACGACCAGCTCGTAGGGCAGATTCCTGAGATACTGCTTGATCAACAGCCGATTGTCCGGAGAGTCCTCGGCGAGCAGGATTCGCAGACGGCGGTCGGCGGGCGGCGGTGATTGCGGCCGGGCCGGACGCTGCTGCGGTCCGCTCTTGCCGGCGCCCATCGCGACCCCGATCGCGCGAAACAACTCCGATGCCTTGACCGGCTTGACCATGTAGGCGTTGAGCCCGATCTCGCGCAAGCCGGCCGAGCTTGGGATGGAGATCGTCCGAGGTGAGCATCAGGATGATCGGCTCGCCGCGAGTCTGGTTCCGGATTCCCTCTGCCACCTGAAAGCCGTCCATCCGCGGCATGCGGCAATCGAGCAGCACCAGTTCGAATTCCTGGCCGGCCGCGGCGGCGCGGCGCCACTCGGCAAGCGCGTTTTCGCCGCTGTCGGCTTCGACCACGATCGCGCCCTCACGCGCGAGCAGCTCGCGCAGGATCAGCCGGTTGGTCGCGTTGTCGTCGACTACCAGCACCTTCAGCCCCGTGAGCCTCGACGCCCTCGGCGTGATGGTGATGTACCGCCGGATCACGGATGCCGAAGCGCACCGTGAAATAGAAGGTGCTTCCGACGCCGGGCTTACTCTCGACCCAGATCCGCCCGCCCATCAGCTCGACCAGCCGCCGCACGATCGAGAGCCCGAGCCCGGTGCCGCCATAGGTGCGCGTAGTCGATGAGTCCGCCTGCGTGAAACTCTCGAAGATCGTGTCGAGCTTCTCCGCCGGGATCCCGATCCCGGTATCGCGCACCGAAAAGCGCAACATGCCGGCGACGCTCCGATCCCGATCATTCTCGACCGTCACCACGACTTCACCGCGCTCGGTGAACTTGATCGCGTTGCCCGCCAGATTGATCAGGACTTGACGCAGCCGCAGCTGATCGCCCAGGAGCTTGCGCGGTACGTCCGGCATGACGTGCAAGGCCAGCTCGATTTTTTTCTCGTGCGCGCGTACCCCGAGCGTGTCGCATAGCCGCTCGGTCACCTCCTCGAGGTCGAACTCGGTCTCCTCGAGCCGCAGCCTGCCGCTTTCGACCTTGGCCAGATCCAGAATGTCGTTGATCAACTCGAGCAGCGCGTTGCCGTTGCTGGTCATGGTCTCGACGTAGCGCCGCTGCTCGCGTGAGAGCGTGGTCTCGGCCAGCAGGTCGCCCATGCCCAGGATCGCGTTCATCGGCGTGCGAATCTCATGCGACATGTTGGACAGGAATTCGCCCTTGGCATACGAAGCGCCCAGCGCCGCCTCACGCGCGGCGATCAACTCGCGCTCGGTCTGCTTGATCTCGGTGATATCGCGTGCGACCGAAAGGATACATAGCTCGCCGTCGAGGTCGACCAGCACCCCCGAAATCAGATGCGGTACGATCGAACCGTCCTTCATCCGGAGCCCGGCTTCGACGTTGCGCACCGCTTTCTTCCCGGCGAGCGCCTGCAGGTACTCGTCGAGCCCGGATTCGTCGGCCCAGATGCCGAGCTCCCGGAACGAGCGGCCCAGCACCGCGGCCTGCGAGTACCCCAGCTTGAGAAACTCTTCGTTGGTATAGATGATGCGCCCGTCGCGAACCCGACATACCAGCACTTGGTCGATATTGGCGTCCAGCAGCGTGCGTAGCCGCGCCTCGCCGGCCGCAAGTTGCCGTTGCGCGGTCTCGCGCTCGGCGATCTCGACCCGCAGCCGGCGGTTGGTCTCGGTCAGCGCCCGCCGCCACATGCTCCAGAGCTGGGCGCCCGCCAGGCTGAGCGCGCCGGCGGCGATCAGGTCCAGGACCAGATCACTCGAGAGCACCTCTGATCTCACAAGCGTGGCATTGATCACCGCCGCCCCCAGACAGCACGAGGTCAAATAGGCCTGCCATCCCAGTCCCCATGGCACCAGGGCTGCGGTGCCTACCTGAAGCAGGATCAGCGCGAAGAACAGATGCAGGGGCTCCGCGCTCATCACGCTGCCGTAAGTCCAGGCGGCGACCAGCGTCAGACAAATCCAGAGCGTTACTAGCTTCCAGTAGCGGAGAAATCCGGCGTTCAGGGTGAATCCAACCCCGATCAGCGAGGCGGCCATGATCACCAGGTCATAGTGCAGCCGGATCGTCGCGAACGAGGTAGGTATATAAAGGGTCTTTCCGATATCGGCCAGATGCCCGATCGCGATCAGCACAAACCCCAGCCGCAGCACCCGCACCAGCCATTCCGGATCGAGCACCCCGGGCTGCGCGAAATCCAGGGGCGTTCGGCTCGCGTCCAGGGCACGCGGGTTCTCAGGATCGATACCCATCGGACTGGAGGGTCGCAAAACCGATGCCGGACCCTTTGGCGGCCCGCGCGCCCGGCCACGCCGATGCGCCAGCCAGCCTTACGCCGAGATATGGCATCGCAAACCGGTCGCTTCCGGGCCCGCGGCCAGCCTTGGCCCGCCTTCCCGTCGCAACCCCGTTTCACTCCAAACACGTCAGTTTGTTGCACGCTAGACACCAAATGTAGGTCGCAGCCTCGGCCATTTCAGAACCGCGCGCCGCGATAATGTTTGACGGCCGCGGCCCAACTCGGCTAAAAGCTCACCCACCTGCCGCGTTGCGCTCGGCACCCTCTCCCTTTGGCCGGGGTGAGGTTCTGCGGATACGCTAACCAGCGATGCGATCGCGTATAGGGAGAAGCCGATGGGACGTGTGCTAGCGAGAAGCTGCAAACGCGCCTGGGCGGGCGCCGCCCGGCCCGCATTTATCGTCGCGCTCCTCGTGCTCGTGCCCCTCTGCGCCATCCTGATTCATTCGGCGCTGAGAGCGACGAGTTATATAATCGTCAACTCGACGGCTGACACCGGCTCGCCGTCCCCAGTTTGCGTCCTGCGCGACGCGATCACCGCCGCCAACACTGAAACTACGGTGAACGGATGCGTCCCCTCCGGCACCAGCACCGACACCATCAATTTCAGCGTCAGCGGCACGATCACTCTGGGCGGCGCGCTTCCCGCGATCGTGAACACTCTCACGATCGATGGAACCGGGCAGACCGTCACCGTCGACGGCGCCAGCTCGTATCAGATACTCGTGGTGAACGGGGGCGCCACGCTTAACGCGAATGATCTGACTCTTGCCAACGGCAGCTCGTCCGGCGCCGGCGGAGCCATAGCGAACTCCGGCGCGCTGGCCGTCACCAACAGCACCTTCTCCGGCAACAGCGCGTCAACCGACGGGGGAGCCATCTATAGCGATGGGAGCGCGACCGTCACCAACAGCACCTTTGTCGCCAACGTCGCGGCCGGCTACGGCGGAGCCATTTCTGACGAAGGTGGCACGCTGACCATCACCAACAGCACTTTCTCCGGCAACACCGCAGTGGACGACGGTAGCAGCATCAGCAATTTCGGCACCACCTTCGCCGTAAGCAACTCCATTCTGTCTGCCAGCTCGGGCACAAACTGCTATGGTGCGATCACCGACGACGGCTACAATATCTCCTACAATTCTTCCGGCTCCGACAACTCCTGTGGTTTCAGCGGCACGAGCCAAAACAACCGCAATCCGTTCCTCGACTCCAATGGGCTGCAGAATAACGGCGGACCGACCGAGACCATCTCGCTCGAGCCCGGCAGTCCCGCAATCGATGTGGTGCCGCTTGCTTCTTGCACGGTCCTCACCGACCAGCGCGGCGCCACGCGCCCTTATCCCGGACCACCCGCACAGACTAACTGCGACATCGGCGCGTTCGAAGGCGACAACGTCACCCTTACCGGGCATGTGTACACCGGCACGGCCCCGATTTACGTACAAGGTTCCACCGTGACGCTCTACGCGGCCGGCAGCAGCGCCTACGGAGCGGGCGCCACGATGCTCGGCACGGCCACCTCCGACGACGCCGGCAACTTTGCCTTGACGTTCCCGCAATCAGTGGCGGGCAATCCACAAACCTATGTCACCGCGACCGGCGGCAGCGTGAACCCCTACGGCCCCAATTCGGCGATCGGCCTGATGGCGGCGCTGGGTCCGGCCAACACCTTGTCGGATACGACCACCATCGTGATCAACGAGCTGACCACCGCTGCGGCCGAATGGTCGCTGACCCAGTTCCTCGATCCCACCGGGCGCGTCCTGGGCGCGCCGGAGGCCTCCAACCCGCACGGGCTCAAGAACGCGTACATCGGCTTCGCCAACCTCGCCGACATAGATCCCACCACTTTTTCGGTGAGCGGCAACCCGTCGAGCTTCCTGCCGGTGTCGTGCCCGGGGCCGGACCCGAACTGCGACGGCCTCGAGCGGCTCAACACGCTGGCCAACATCCTGGCCGAATGCGTCGAGAGCGACCCGTCAACGACGGCGTGCGCGCAGCTTCTCTGCGACGCAACCCCGGGCGACCTCTACGGCACCAGTTGCATCACTCCCACGCCCACGATCACCGACACGCTGGGGGCGGCGTACTCAATCGTCGCCAACCCGACCAACAACGTGAGCGCGCTGTACGCACTCGAGGTGAGTATGCCGTTCACCCCGCCGCTGGGAGGGTCGCCCGACGGCTGGGAGATGGCGCTCAACTTCAACGACTACAACACCTTCTCGCTGAATGAGTTGTTCGGCTTGTTCGACTTCGTTCCCGACGCGATAGCGCTGGACGCATCCGGCAACGTCTTTGTGGCGACTGTATTCGGCGGCCCTGATGAGTACGGCAGCGTGAGCGAGCTGACCGCGGCGGACGACTATCAGACCGGCTTCAGCTTCAACAACTACAACACCGGCTTCCCGGGCGCGGAGTTCGACTCTCCCGCCGCGCTGGCGCTGGACACCTCGGGCAACGTCTTTGTCGCAAATGAGCTCGGCGGCTTTGATTCATACGGCAGCGTGAGCGAGCTGACCGCAGGCGACTACTTCAACGGCCTCAGCTTCGACGACACCACGTACGCGATGTTCGACTTCCCGGTCTCGCTGGCGCTGGACGCATCGGCCAACGTCTTTGTGGCGAACTACGGCAACAGCGTAAGCGAGCTGATCGCCGCGGACGGCTACGAGGCGGGCGACAGCTACGACTTCAACAACACCATCGACGAACCCGTGTCGATCGCGCTGGACGGATTGGGCAACGTCTTTGTGGCGAATACGGCGGGGGGATTTGATCTCGACGGCAGCGTGAGCGAGCTGACTGGGCCGCCCAGTTACGCCACCGGCGCCAACTTCAACGACAGCAACGTCACCGCCTCACCGGCCCCCCCGTATCCGTTCCAGAATCCCGGCTCGCTGGCGCTGGACCAATTTGCCGACGTCTTTGTGGCGAGTTTCTTCGGCGGCAGTGATTTCTACGGCAGCGTGACCGAGCTGTCCGAGGCCGGCAGTTACACCACGAACGCCCTTATCTTCGATAACGCCAATGCGCCGGGCGCGGCGTTCGCCTCCCCCATCGCGGTACTGCTGGACGGAGCGGGCAACGTCTTTGTCGCGAATTACGACGGCCCCGCTTATTCCCCCGACGGCAGCGTAAGCGAGCTGACGGCGGCTAGCAGCTACGGCACGGGCTACAGCTTCGCCCCTCCAGGCGCGGCGTTCGACTTCAGTATGGAGTACGCCCCCGTGTCGATCGCGCTGGACGCATCGGGCAACCTCTGGCTGCCGAATTCCCCCCCCTACCCCTTCGGCAGCGTGGCGGAGTTGCTGGGACTGGGCGTGCCGGTCGTCACCCCGCTCCAGGCTAATCTGCCCATCCCTCCGACCGCCGCCGCGACCGCAACACCGACGCCTACACCGACCCCGACACCCACCCCGACGCCAACTCCAACGCCGACGCCAACGCCAACGCGGACTCCGACGCGAACGCCAACTCCAACGCGGACTCCCACGCCAACGCCAACTCCAACGCGGACTCCGACGCCCACCCGCACTCCCACGCCAACGCCGACGCGGACGCCGACACCAACCCGAACTCAGACGCCGACGCCGACTCCGGCCCCGGCCAACATCGCCTTGGTCGGTTCGACCACCACCGGCACCGGCCCCCAGCGGAACATCCAGGTCGATCCCTCCACGGTCAAGACCGGCGACCTGCTGCTGGCCTACTACTCGTTCCTTGACGGCGTAACCGCAACGACGCCGGCGGGTTGGACCTTCGAGGACTCGGTAAACGACGGCAGCGGTTCAGTTGAGATCGCGGTGTGGTACCGGATCGCCACTGCGGCCGACAATGAACACACGCAATACACGTGGACCTTCAGCAACTCGTTCCCGCTCGAGTCGGGCGCGATGCTGGACTATCGCGGGGTCGATCCGAGCACGCCGATCGACACGTCCTCGACCGACTTCGGCGCCAGCACCACGCCGACCCTCGCGACGCTGACCACCGCGCACGCCAAGGACATGTACGTCGGCTTGTTCGGCACCGGCGCGGACGGCTTCGTTCTGCCGACCGACCTGACCAGCATCGTCTCGGCGACGCCGTGGGCGAGCAAACTCACCTTCGGCCAGGCGGCGGGCGATAAGCTGCTCGGCGCCGCCGGAACCGTGGCCGCGGACCGCGGCACGATGAACAACGGCGGCTGGGCCACAGATCGCGCTGGCCCTCAAGGCGGCTCAATCCACCTCCTGACCGGCGCAGCTCACGCCCCGTCGGAGACGACGCTCATCCCAGGCCGTTGGTTGAACCGGAACTGCCGGATCCCGATCTCCGGCCAATCAACCTCGACTTTCCCGCCCGGATAAATTTGTGCCAACGTTTGGCACATTCTGCCATTGCTCCCAACTCCTGAACGCAGTGAATTGATCCGGAGTTGTTGTGTGGTTGTGAAGTTGGCGCCTCCAGTTTCGTCGGCCTTCGGGAGAAAAAATGTTTACGCGCGTTCGGTTCCCATAATTGGCGTCTTCGAGCGTGATATCGCGACGGAGACACGGCATGGAAACCAGTGTGACGTCGCGAAGGCGATGGCTTCGGCTCAAGAGCTTTATTGCGCTCGCCGGGCCGGTGCTCGTCCTCGCCTCGATCCTGATCGCGGGCACGCCGGGATCCCCTGACGACACCACCGCCGATATCGAGTTCGGCCAAATCGACTTCACGCACAACATGGTGAACTTTGGCGGTCGGACAGCGCTGTCTCTCCCCGCAGCCGTCGCAGTGGACTCAGTCGGTCATCTGTATGTTGCCGATACCAACAACAATCGGGTACTGGGATGGAGTGACGCGGCGTCGTTCACCAACGGCGCACCCGCCGATCTGGTGATCGGCCAGCCCGACTTTTACACCGCCAACCCCAACGACGGCACCATGGAGGGCAACGTCAATGGCGAAGGTCCCGACAGCCTGAACCTTCCCATGGCGGTCGGGGTTGACGCGCAGAAAAATCTCTACGTCGTGGACTACTTCAACAACCGCGCTCTGGAGTATACGGCGCCTTTTGCGGCGTGTGGTTCGTTTCCTTGCGTGGGCGCGCCGGCCAATTTGGTCTTCGGCACTTGCGGCGCCGGCTTTACCGGCAACAACTGCTCAGGGACTAGCGCCGACAGCCTGGCGGGTCCCAAGGGTGTCGCTTTCGACAGCAACGGCAATGTCTACATTGGCGATTCGGGCGAAGGCCGAGTGCTGGAATACGACAATCCGCTGGCGCCAGGAGGCGGCACGCCCGGGACGCCGGGTGCCGCCGGCGATACCACTGCCGACCTGGTCTTCGGCCGGGACGGCAGCTTCACCACGGCTAATTGCAACGGTGGCACCGAGGATGGCGACGTAGACGGCGTGGGTCCCGACACCCTGTGCCAACCCGAGGGCATTGCGCTCGACAGTTCGAACAATCTCTACATCGCCGATTCTGATAACAATCGGGTGCTGGAAATCACTGACCCGACGGCCGGCAATCCCTCCCCCAGCACCGTCTTCTCGGCCAGTCTGGTCTTCGGCCAGGACGGCAGCTTCACCTCGGTTTCTTGCGACGACGGCACCGACCCCGACAACGTCTTCGGCTTGGGCCCGGACAGCTTGTGCGGACCCCAGGGGGTTGCGGTTGACACGCTCGGCAACGTTTATGTTGCCGACAGCCAAAACTTCCGGGTCCTGGAGTACAACACGCCGCTCAATTCGGGCAGCGGTGAGCCTGGGGCCGGCGACACCATCGCCGACCAGGTCTTTGGCCAGGACGGCAGCTTCACCACGGTTAGCTCCAACGCCGGCACCGACGCCGGCGACGTAAACGGCTTGGGCCCGGACAGCTTGTTCCTTCCTCAGGGTGTCGCGGTCGACAGTTCGAACAACCTTTATGTTGCCGACACGCAGGACAACCGGGTGCTGGAATACAACCGCGTGCCGGAAGAAGAGACCACCGACACCAGTGCCGACCGCGAGCTGGGTCAGATCGACTCGGTGCACAACATAACGAATTTCGGCGGTCCGAGCGCGCTGTCACTGTTAACGGCGTTCAACACTTTGAGCGGCGTCGCCGTCGATCTGAGCGGCCATGTCTACGTCGCCGATTCGTTCAACAGCCGGGTGCTGGGATGGCACGACGCGGCCGCGCTCACCAACGGCGCCCCCGCCGACCTGCTGATCGGCCAGCCGGATTTTTATACGGCCGAATACGGCGTCAGCGGTCCCGACCTGCTTTTTGAACCTGGGGGGATCGCCGTTGATCCAACGTCGGAAAACCTTTACATCGCCGATTCAGGCAACAACCGGGTACTCGAGTTCAATCAGCCCTTTGCCGGCTTCACTGGCTCTCCGATCACGGGCCTCTCCGCAAACCTGGTCTTCGGGCAGGGTGGCAGCTTCACCGCGCGTGATTGCGAGGACGACTTAGGAGAACCAACCGCCGACAACCTGTGCGATCCGCAGGGCGTCGCGCTTGACGCCTCAGGCAACCTGTACGTCAGCGATACTTCTAACATCCGGGTGCTGGAATACTACGCTCCCTTTACCGGTGGGAGCCATTCGGGAACGCCGGGCTTTTCCGGCGATACCACCGCCGACGTGGTCTTCGGCGCCTGCGGCGGCGGCTTTACCGCCAACGACTGCTCGGGAACCAGTGCCGACAGCCTGTCCTCTCCCGAGGGTCTTGCGCTTGACGCCTCAGGCAACCTGTACGTCGCCGATTCTATCAACCCGAACGAAAGCCAGTCTAACAACCGGGTGCTCGAATACTACGCTCCCTTCACCGGCGGGAGCCATTCGGGAACGCCGGGATTTCGGGCGATACCACCGCCGACCTGGTCTTCGGGCAAGGCGGCAGCTTCACGACGAATACTTGCCGCGCCGTAAGCGCCGACAGCTTGTGCGGTCCCGAGGGCCTCGCGCTTGATCCGTTGGGCAACCTCTACGTGACGGATGGGGGCAACAATCGGACGCTGGACTACATAGCTCCCTTTACCGGTGGGAGCCATGCGGGAACGCCGGGTTTCTCGGGCGATACCACCGCCGATCAGGTCTTCGGCACCTGCGGCAGCTTTACCGGGTCCAATTGTTCAGGAATCAGCGCGGACAGTCTCAATGAACCCTTGGGCGCGGCGGTAGACACCGGCAACAACCTCTACGTGACCGATCAGCTCAACAATCGGACGCTGGAATATTTCAATCCGCTCTCCCTGCCCACGCAGACCGCCACGCCCACCCCGACCGCCAGCATCACGCCCACGCCTACTCCAACCGCGACGCCAACCCGGACCGCCACCGCAACCCCGACCGCGACCCCGACGGCCACGCGCACGCCAACGCCGACCGCGACTGCGACCCGCACGCCAACACCAACGCCGACCGGTTCCCCCACCCCCACTCAGACTCCGACGGCAACTCCTACGCCCACTCCAACTGCTACTCGCACCCCCACACCGACCGCGACTGCGACGCGCACGCCAACACCAACGCCGACCGGTTCCCCAACCCCCACTCAGACTCCAACGCCAACTCCTACGCCCACTCCAACTGCTACTCGCACTCCCACACCGACCGCGACTGCGACGCGCACGCCAACACCAACGCCGACCGGCTCTTCAACCCCAACTCAGACTCCAACGCCAACTCCTACGTCCACTCCAACTGCAACTCGCACTCCCACACCAACCCCGACGGCAACTCCGACACGGACACCAACGCCCACTCCGACGGCAACCCCAACCTCAACCGCAACCCGGACCCCGACTCCAACCCCAACTCAGACTCCAACGCCAACGCCTACGTCCACTCCAACTGCAACTCGCACTGCCACCCCAACCCCGACCGCGACTCCGACGCGGACACCAACACCGACTCCGACGGCAACCCCAACCGCAACCCGGACCCCGACTCCAACCCCAACTCAGACTCCGACGCCAACGCCTACGTCCACTCCAACTGCCACCGGCACTCCCACACCAACCCCGACCGCTACCCCAACACCGACTCCGACGCGGACACCTACTCCAACGCCGACGCCAACCCCCACTCCCACACCGACGCCGACTCTAGCCCCAACGCCAACGCCAACCCGAACGCCGAGTCCGACCCCGACTCCGACCGGCTCCCCGACGCAGACGGCAACTCCGACTCCAACCCCGTCGCCAACCGGCTCCCCCACGCAGACGCCAACTCCAACCCCCGCTCCCACGCCGACTCCAGCCACGGCCCCAGCGAATATCGCCTTCGTCGGCTCGACTACCACCGGCACCGGTGCCATGCGGGACACCCAAGTCGATCCCCAGACGGTCAAGACCGGCGACCTGCTGCTGGCGTACTATTCGTTCCTCGACGGCGTGACGGCAACGGCGCCGGCCGGATGGACCTTCGCGTACTCGGCGAACGCCGGCAGCGGCTCAGTTGAGATCGCGGTGTGGTACCGGATCGCCACCGCGGCGGACAATGAGCACACCCACTACGTGTGGACCTTCAGCAGCCAGGCCTTTGAGTCGGGCGCGATGCTGGCGTATAGCGGGGTCGACCCGGGCACGCCGATCGACGCGTACTCGACCGACTTCGGCGCCAGCACCACGCCGACCCTCGCGACGCTGACCACCACGCACGCCAGTGACATGTATGTGGGCCTGTTCGGCACCGGCGCTGACCGCTTCGCTCTGCCGACCGGCCTGACCAGTTGCGTCTCGGCGACGCCGTGGGCGGACCGAGTCACCTACGGCCAAGCCGCGGGCGATAGGCTGCTCCACGCCGCCCACACGTTGTCGGCTCACAGCGGCACGATGGACAACGGCGGGTGGGCGACAATCGCGCTGGCCCTCAAGGCGCTCAATCCTCCCCCTCCCCCTCCTTGACCCACGGCCTCAGGTGCCTCCTGCCGCCAGGCAATCGCGGCGCCAGCCAAGACATGAGAGGGATGCTGTCTCGCGAGCCCCAAAGCTCTGCGCGGGGACCTCGTCCAATTAGCTTCCTTGACAAGCCCGGCCGCAGTGCTATCCTGCGCGGGCCGATTACTGAAGCTCGCATTTTGGAAGAGAGTTCCTGTATGGGCACCGCGAGCCGCGGATTCAGTTCACATATGACGGCGCTCTGGGCCTCGCGCGCGCTTTCAAGTGATTGGCGGCCGTGAGCCGCTCGTCCGGGGTCACATACCGGGTAAGCCGATGGGACACGCAATAGCGAGAACCTGCAAACGCGCCTGGGCGGGCGCTGCCCGGCCGGCCTTCATCGTCGCACTGCTCGTGCTGGTGCCCCTTGGCGCTGTCCTGATTCATTCGGTGCTGAGAGCGACCCCCGTGACGGTGAATATTATAACCGTCAACACGAATGCTGACCCGGGCCCGACCGCAGATTGCGACCTGCGCGACGCGATCACCGCCGCCAACAACAAAACCGCCACCAACGGATGCGTAGCCGGCACCGGCGACGACGCCATCCATTTCAACATCGGCAGCCCGGCCACGATCACGCTGGGCAGCGCGCTCCCGGCGATCGCGAACACTTCGCCGAACACCCTGACGATCGATGGAACCGGTCAGAGCATCACCATCGACGGGGACAGCACGTATCAGATCTTCTCTGTGAACTCGGGCGCTACGCTCACCCTGAATGATCTGACTCTTGCCGACGGAAACGGCGGGGGGGCAGCGGGGGAGCCATCAACAACTCCGGCACGCTGACCGTCACCAACAGCACCTTCTCCAACAACAGCGCGCCTGGTCCCCCAGGCGTCTACGGGGGAGCTATCTACAGCACGCTCTCGCTGACTGTCACCAACAGCACCTTCTCCGGCAACAGCGCAGGAGGGCTCGGCGGAGCCATCAATAGCAACGCGGCGACCATTACCAACAGCACTTTCTCCGGCAACAGCGCGTCCGTCGGCGACAGTGTTGTCGGCGGCGCCACCGTGAGTAACTCCATTCTGTCCGCCAGCTCAGGCACCAACTGCGACGGCACGATTACCGACGACGGCTACAACATCTCCTACAACTCCTCCGGCTCCGACACCTCCTGCGGTTTCAGCGGCACGGGCGCCAACGGCGATACCCTCGGCGACAACGTCAATCCCTTGCTCGCCATCGCTGGGCTTGCGAACAACGGCGGACCTACCGACACGATCGCGCTGCAAGGGAACGGTCCCGCCATCGCGGCGATTCCCTCGGCCTCGTGCACGGCCACTACCACGGACCAGCGCGGCGATCCGCGGCCGGCGCCCGGAAAGACTGCCTGCGACATCGGCGCCTACGAATCCCAGATCGCAGAGGTCGGCACCGACCAGGCCGCTGCGACCTCGACCTCAAGCTGTGCAGCAAGCAGCTTCAATTTCGCTTCGCGCGATGTCGTGGCCGGCAGCATGCTCGCGCTGGAGATTGGTACGGGAGGCTACTCTGGCGAGCCCGGCATCAGTACGCCGACTGACGACAACGGTGGCTCGTGGACCTGCACTATCGCCCAGGAGGGTGACGATGACTCCGGCGTTTGTATCGCGCCGAATCACCCCGGCGGTCCCACGGTTGTAACTGTCAACTATACGGCAGGTGAGTACGACTGTGGGGTAGCCGCAGATCTTTCAGAATGGACGGGCATGGGCAACCCGGTTACTGTCGACCAAACGCAGAACAACTACGGGTATGGCAGCTCGGTCAGCACCGGCGCGACCGCCACGACCTCGCAAGCCAGCGAGCTGGCGCTTGCCGTCGCTAGTCTGAACAACCTCTCCGAAACTCTGTCGTCCGGTCCTTCTGGCGGCTTTGCCGGTTTGACGGTTGAAGGCGCGGCAGACAACGATGTGACCATATTTCCCGCTTTTCAGGTCCTGTCATCTACTGGCGCCGTCGGAGCCGGATGGACCGCGAGCGACTCCACTGAGTGGACTGCGGAACTGGTCACGCTGGAGCCGGGCCTCAGCGCGACGCCCACAGCTACTCCAACCCCGACGCCAACTCCGACACCGACACCGACGCCAACCGCGACCGCAACTCCAACCCCAACGCCGACTCCAACCCCAACGTCGACGCCGACGCCGACTCCAACCCCAACCCCAACACTTACTCCGGCCCCAACCCCGACACCTACACCTACCCAGACTCCAACCGCGACGCCGACCCCGACCGCCACGCCGCTCGGCGCCTGCGCGACTGACTCGCAAGTCATGCACTGCGAAACCGGAACCGCAACCACCGCCACCAGCATTACCAGCCCCTATATCACCAGCAGCGGCAAGACGATGGTCGTCGTCTTTGAACAGGGCAGTGCCAGTGGCAGTACCCTAGCCAATGGCTCAGTCACTGGATGCGGTGGTACCTGGAGTCTAGTCGCGAACGGAAACTATACTACCCGGTCCAACGTTGATCTGGTGAACGTCAACGTCTTCTGTGCGCCGACCACCACCGCGGGAAGCTGCCAGGTCACTGCTACGGCCGGCGCCGGAACGCCCAACCTCGAGCTGGACGTACTCGATATCGCCAACGGCAACGGCTGCACTCTTGACGGCAGTGCGAGTAGCGATAACGGCTACGGCACCAGCCCGACCATTGATTCCGGCACGGTAACCACCGCGGGCGTCAATGATATCCTGGTCGGAGGGTTAGCGGACGCAAGGGCGCTCTCGTCGGGCTTCAACTGGTCCGGCTCACTTTCCGATAGGAACGGGACCCCGACGCAGGACCTGGTAGGCGTCTTCTCACCGAGTTTCACCTTGGCCTACAATATGTACCACCAGGCCCTGACTGCGGTCTCCAGCTACGACGTTAGTAACGCGACCAATACGAACTCCAACGATTCGTGGACGGGCGCGCAGGCCGCAATTGAGATGAACCCGCAGGCGCCAACTCAAACTGCGACACCTACAGCAACCCCAACTCCAACTTCCACCCCGACGCGCACTCCCACGCCCACGCCCACGCGGACCCCGACCCCGACGCCTACTGCGACCTCAACCCCGACGCGGACCCCGACCCCGACGCCAACTCCAACTCCAACGCCAACTCCGACCCCGACCCCAACCCCGACGCCGACCGGCTCTCCAACCCCAACTCAGACCGCGACGCCGACGCCGACGCCAACCCCCACTCCGAGTCCGACTCCGACGCCAACCCCAACCCCAACTCCGACGCCCACGCCGACTCCCACTCCTAGCCCGACGCCCACGCCGATTCCGCCCCCGCCCCCGGCTAACATCACTTTCGTCGGCTCGACCGACACCGGCACCGGCATGCGAGAGGAACACCCAAACGATCCCTCGACGGTCAAGACCGGCGACCTGCTGGTGGCCTACTACTCGTTCCTCGACGGCGTGACGGCGACGGCGCCGGCGGGATGGACCTTCGACTACTCGACGAACGCCGGCAGCGGCTCAGTCGAGATCGCGGTCTGGTACCGAATCGCCACTGCGGCTGACAACGAACACACGCAATACGCGTGGACCTTCAGCAGCACGACCCCGTTCGAGGCGGGCGCGATGCTGTGCTACAGCGGGGTCGACCCGAGCACCCCAATCGACGCGTACTCGACCGACTCGGGCACCAGCCCGACGCCGACCCTCGCGTCGCTGAACACTAACCACGCCGGCGACATGTACGTCGGGCTGTTCGGCACCGGCGCGGACGACTTCGCGCTGCCGTCCGATTTGAGCAGCAGCGTGGCGCCGACGCCGTGGGCGAACAAAGTCACCTTCGGTCAGGCGTCGGGCGATAAGCTGCTCGGCTCCTCCGGCACGGTGGGCGCGGACAGCGGCACGATGAGCAGCGGCGGCTGGGCCACGATCGCCTTGGCCCTCAAGGCTCTCAATCCTCCCCCGCCTTGACCGCGAGGCGCACGTCCGGGGAAAAGAGGGCGATCACCGGTTGAAGCAGATTTCCTAGCGCGGGGAGTTGGCGGAGGCTTCCGGCTGCGACTGCGCCGGCGGAATACTCAAGGTGAACGTGCTGCCCGCACCGGCCGTCGAGGATACCTCGAGCGCGCCGCCAAGCTGTTCCGCCAGCGTGCGCACCAGAAAAAGTCCCAGCCCGATCCCGCGGCCCGGCTCTTTGGTAGTCAGAAAGGGCTCACCGAGCCGCCCGGCCAGTTCCGGATTGATGCCGGGGCCGGAGTCTCGCACCTCGAAACGCAGCCGGAGCGCCTCACGCACAATCCGCAGCCGCACCGCGGTATGGTCCGGCGCCGCTTCGCAGGCGTTCTTGATCAGCATCGCGAGGGCCTGCACGAGCGGTTCGCGCGGCGCAAACAGATCCTGATCAACGGCCTGGTTATCGATTTCGAGGCGTTGTTCGTCGCTCGCCGGGAGCCGCGCCCGCAAATCCGAGAGCAGCCCGGCCAGGCTCGCCCACTCCGGAGGCGCACCCACGCCGCTGGTCGATTCCTGGTTGAGCTTGCCCAGAATTTCGGTGCAGCGCCGGACCTCGGCCCGGATCAGCTTGGCGTCCTCCGCGACAAGATCGCCGGCGGCGAGCTGCGACGCGGCGCGCTCGAGGTCCTTGCTCACCACGGCGATCGTGCCCAAGGGCGTCGCCAGCTCATGGGCGACTCCTGCGGCCAGCGTAGCCAGCGACGCGAAACGCTCAGCGCGGGCTGAGCGCACACGCGACTCCGCCAATTCGGATTCGCTCTTCTGCAACTCGCGCCGCAGTCGTGTCACAAAGTAGCCCAGGCATGCCCCGGTCAGGATAAACGCGACCAGCATCCCCTGCAGGTGCAGGCTGAGTGTGATCTGACCGACGTGAGCATAGGGCATCGGCAACGGTTGCGAGAAAGAAAACAGCAGGGCGAAGCAGCCGGTGCACACGCCCATCATCACCCACACGAACCAGGCATCGAGCGTCAGCGCGGAGATCGCCAGATGCAGCAGGTAGAACGACGTGAAAGGATTATGCGGACCGCCCGTCCAGTAGAGCATCGCGGTCAACAGCAGCGTGTCCAGGATCAGCACGCCGGCCACCAGCGCGTTCGACCAGCGCCGCGCGAGCGGCCGGATCCAATGCAGCGCCACGTTCGAGAGCGCCGTCGCGGCGATCAACGCGGCCAGCGGCCCGATCGGCAACTCGATACCCATCAGTGCGACGGCGGCCACCGTCACCGATTGTCCCAGCACGGCGATCCATCGCAGCCGCTCCAGCCAGGCCAGTGTCAGTTGTCCCGGGTCGCTGTCCGACATAACGCTGGCTTTATCGACGCAGGCGCGAGGTCCGAGGCCGGTTTGACATGAGCATGCCCTCGTGGCAACAACCGGAAGAGGCGTTGAGCTGCCAGAACCTCTCTTCTGCACCCGGATGACGACGCAATCAAGAGCCGCTTCGACGACGTTCCCATCGATCCTGCTGGTCGATGACGATGCGGTCTTTCGGCTCCGCCTGGCGCGCGCGTTTAGCGAGCGCGGCTACGACGTGCGGGAGGTCGGCGATCGCGCGAGCGCGCTCGCCGCGCTGGCCGAGGAAACCCCCGAGTATGCGGTAGTCGACTTGCGCCTGCCGGGCGGCTCGGGCCTCGAGGTGGTGCGCGCTGCGGCGGCCACCGATGAGACCACTCGGATCGTGGTGCTGACCGGCTACGGCAGTATCGCGACGGCGCTCGCCGCGCTGCGTCTGGGAGCGACGGACTACATCACCAAACCCGCCGATGTGGACGACATCGTCCGCGCGTTCGGCCGCGACGATACCGCTGCGGGAACTCCCGTCGGAGCGCTGCACGAGGCGCCGAGCCTGGCGCGCGTCGAATGGGAGCACATCAATCGGGTGCTGGCTGAGGTCGATGGCAACGTGTCCGAAGCCGCGCGACGACTCGGCGTCCATCGGCGCTCGCTGCAGCGCAAGCTCGCGAAATTCCCGCCGCGTTGATCGAGCGCCAGCCGACGGTTGCGATTCGCGTTTCACCGCTCGCTCCTGCGAGATCCCGCTGCGACAATTAGCCGCATTTTGCGCCCCGAATGTGCGTGCTAAACGGATCATCTATGTCACCGTCAAATCTGCGTCGGCTCGCGCTGCTATGCGCGGCAGTCCTGGTCCTGGCGCTGACCCCCGGACTCGGTTGGGCGTGCGCGTGTGGCTGCGGCGTCTTTGAAGTTCGCGACGCCCTCGTTGCTTCCCAGGGGCCGGGGGAACGGTATGGGCCTCGTACGACTACATGAACCAATACATAGACTGGCGCGAACGAGCCCGGTCCGGCGCCAAAATAACGACAAGCGGATGAAGACCGAACTTCATCACCGTCGGCGAGCCCAATACATGTTCGACCGAAGTTGGGGCGTGATGATGGACGGTGCCGTACTGGGAGAGAAACTACCGGGGCGCTTCGAGAACCGAAGATGACGGACAACCAAATGACCAGTTCGATCCTGCCAATTCCGTAGGCGACATCCGGATTCTGGGGTATGTATACCGGCCTGGTTCGGAGGATATGTCGCTGGGCTCCTGGGCGGCCTCAAACTGCCGAGCGGCGACTGGTACTTATCCGGCTTCGATCGTGACACTCGATTGGAACGGGCAGCACCGACCTGCTGCTGGGCGCTTACAAGATGGGATCGTTTCCCGCCGATCGGGAACCATGGATCGGACTTTTCAGGGTCGCCCGTTCAATTGGTTCGCGCAAGGCCATGTACGACGTGCCATTCGCTTAACGACCGGAAACTACAAGCCCGGCCGCGAGGTCGACAGTGGCGCTTGGAACCTACTACAACTTCGGCCATGTCGGTCCGCTCAACGAACTTGCCCCCATCTTTTCGTTTCTGGCCAGCGCCGCCGCACGACCGTGGGCTGCAAGCGGACACTCAACGACAGCGGTTACGATCAAAATAACAATTGCTGCAGGCTTTGAAACGGGTTTAGGAGTTCCGGAGCCTACGCCGATATCGAACGCCCCATTTACCAAAACATGACTGGTAATCAGTTGACTGCTCCCTGGTTCGATCAAGCTAGTCTGAGTTACAACTTCTGAGGATGCGGGGCAGGGGCCGGCAGCCTTCCTCGCGGCTGGGCGCCTGGCGCTGCTGTGGCGGCGGAGTGTGGCCCGACCGTGGCCGGGGAGGTTGGCGAGGCTGCCCCGCTGCTTGTCGTTCCCAAGCTGGACGGCCAGACCTTTGATCTGGCCACGATGCGCGGCCGGGTCGTGGCAGTCAACTTCTGGGCCACCTGGTGCCCGCCCTGCCGCAAAGAGATGCCGCTGCTCGACGCTTTCTACCGCAAATATCACGCGCGAGGCTTCGAGTTGATCGGCCTCAGCGCCGATCGGCCGCGCGATCGCGCTGCGATGCGCGCGATGATGCAATCATTCGCCTACCCGGCCGCGATGTTGGATGACGCCAAGGTCAACGGTTTTGGCCCGCCTGCGATCCTGCCGATCACCTTTATCGTCGATCGCAACGGAATCGTGCGGGCCAGGCTCACTCCCGAGCAAGGACCGCTCACCGCGAAAGTCCTGGCCGACCTGCTGCTTCCGATGCTATCCGAGCCGCCTGCGTCATCGCGCTCTTGAGCGGTGAGTCCGGCGCGTTGGACCGCGCGCCATGCGCACACTAGGCTTGCCGCATGACCCGGCCGGTGGGAAGGCAGAGCTACCAACCGGTAGTCTGGTTCAAGAGCTTTCTCTACCGTGCCGCCAGTTGGAAGACGGCGCGACGGGTGGTAGCGAAAGTCGAGTTTCACTTTGGGGAGTTGTTTCCCCGCGTCGGCTTCATCGTGACCAATCTTGGGACTTCAAGTCGGGCGGTGGTGCGGTTCTACGCGAAACCGGCCTCTCCCGGCGCCGCTGGAAAGGCCGTGGACCAAAACTGGGTAAAACCTTGCCGGTGAAGGCCGTTCGGGGCTATACAGCGAGTTGGAACCGGAAGTCAAAATGGAAATCCCGGTTGATGAATCGACTCGGAATGTGATTTCCACGGAGGTAAAGGTTTTATGAGTGATACCGACGGCCTTCGCTATACAAAGATACCGCTTAACAACGGCTCCGATGAGATTCCAGCGCTCGGCTTTGGCACGCTGATTCCTGACCCAATCGCAACAAAAGAGGCAACTAAGGCCGCGCTGGAGGTGGGCTTTCGTCAATTCGATTGCGCCGAACGCTACCGAAATGAAGAACAAGTGGGCGAAGCGATGCGGGAGGTGTTCCAGGAGGGCAAGGCAAAGCGCGAGGAAGTTTTTGTCGGTACGAAGCTCTGGAACAACAATCATCGTCCAGAACGCGTCAGACCCGCCTTCGAGGCAAGTCTGAGAAGACTGCAACTAGACTATGTCGATCTATACTGCATCCATACCCCATTTGCTTTCAAACCCGGCGACGACCAGGACCCGAGGGACGAGAAGGGCAACGTGATTTATGATGATGCGACGACCCTGACGGATACGTGGAAGGCTTTGGAGAGTCTCGTGGACGAACGCCGGTGCAAGGTTATCGGATTATCGGACGTCAATCTGGGACGGCTGAAAGAGGTGTTCGAATCCGCACGGATAAAGCCTGCTGTTCTTCAAGTCGAATCCCATCCATATCTCCCTGAATGGGAACTGCTCGACTATTGCAAGAGGAATGGCATCGTGATGCAGGCCTTCGCGGCGTTGGGTCATGCTATCGAACCGAGGTTGCTCGACGATCCTGTCATCACACGCATCGCCAAGCGCGTCGATAAAACCCCCGCTCAAGTTCTACTGGCATGGGCCGTACAGCGCGGCACGGCTCTCCTCACCACAGCAACCAACGCCCGCTACATCGAGGAAAATTTTAATGTCTCGACTCTTCCCGATGACGCCATCAAGGAAATTAGAGAAGGTATCAGTATCCGAGTCAGGCTCAATCCGGTTGTGGACACGGGCGTCCCTGGGTTCATTCCCAGGAGAGGATGAACGTCCACGCCGGGATTTCCCGCTTAACTGAATATGATCAAAACAAGCGGCTCGGTATCGAGACGATCGATCTCTATTACCAGCATCGGGTCGATCCCAATACGCCGATCGAGGACACGGTCGGCGCGATGGCGCAGCTCGTGAAGCGGGGCAAGGTCCGCTATCTCGGCCTTTCGGAAGCCGGGCCGCAGACGCTCCGCCGCGCCTGCAAGGTCCATCCGATCGCGGCGCTCCAGACTGAGTATTCGCTATGGAGCCGCGATCCCGAGGCGCCGCGGCCGGGCTGCGTTATCCTGAAGCGATGATGGCTTCGGCGAACCGCTGACCACCGCTCAGGACGGCGCTGCGCTCACATCGCGGCCTGCGCCGCGCTTCTGCCAAGCCGCACCGGCAGGTGCTTGATCCCGTTGATGAAGTTGGAGCGCAGGCGCTGCACTTCGCCGGCGCGCTCGACCGAACCCACGCGCTTCACCAGCTCTTCGAGCAGAATGTTGATCTCCATCCGCGCCAGGTTCGCGCCGAGGCAGTAATGCGGCCCGCCGCCGCCGAAGGCCACGTGCTCGTTGGGCGAGCGCGTGATGTCGAACTTGAACGGGTCCGGAAAGATCTCCTCGTCGCGATTCGCCGAAATGTACCAGATGCTGATCTTGTCGCCGGCCCTGAGTTGCTGGCCGCCCAGCGTGGTGTCGCGGGTCACGTTGCGCCGGAAATACATCACCGGCGAGCACCAGCGCAGGATCTCCTCGGTCGCCGCCGGCACCAGCGTTGGATCCGCGACCAGCATCCGGTACTGCTCCGGATAGTCGATCAGCGTGTTCAGGCCGTGCGACAGCGCGTTGCGCGTGGTCTCGTTGCCGGCCACCGCGAGCAGCAAAAAGAACAGGTTGAAGTCCATCTCGGAGAGCCGGTCGCCGTCGGTCTCGGCGTTGAGCAGCGCGGTCACGATATCGTCGCGCGGATCGTCGCGGCGCTGGTCCGCCAGCTCCTTGGCGTACATGAACATCTCGAGCGCTGCGCCGCGCGCTTCCTCCTCGCTCACTGAGTATTCGGGATCCTTGCTGCCGATGAGCCGATTGCTCCATTCGAAAACCTTGTGACGATCGGCGAACGGCACGCCCAGCATCTGCGCGATCACCTGGAGCGGCAGCTCGGCGGCGACCTCGAGCACGAAGTCGCATTTGCCTTTCTCGACCGCAGAATCAATCAACTCGATCACGATCCGTTTGATGTGCGGCTCCAGCGCGTTGATCATGCGCGGCGTGAAGCCGCGATTGACGAGCTTGCGGTAGCGCGTATGGTCCGGCGCATCCATCGTGAGCATCATGCGGCCTTCGTCGCTCAGATCAGTGTTGCCCTGCTCGAGCACCACCACGCCGCCGCGAGTCTGCTCCGAGGAGAAGGTCTGGCCGTCGCGGTTCACTTCGATCAGATCGTGGTAGCGCGACACCACCCAGAAACCCGGGCCGCCGCGCGGCTCCGGATGCTTATAGACCGGAGCGTGGTGCCGCAGGTAGGTGAACCACTCGTGCGGCACGCCTTGGATGAAGCGATCCGGATCCAACAGGTTAATGTCGCGCAGGTCCACTTGCGGTCTCCTTCGTAAATCAGAATTCGCCCCAGCCTATCAAGTTTTGGGGCCGGCACGAATCTCGCGCCTAGTCTGATAGGCCTACATTCGGGAAGGTTGGTCCGATCTGTGAAGCCTGCGTCGTGTAAAACCTACCACATTCCGGGCGGCGCACGTTTTCGATGCTTCGCGTTTGCGGCGAATTCCGCCCGATTTGGGCGGCCCAAACGCGGAAGCCGTAGCCCTCGCGCTCGGCACACGACTTGCGTTTTCAGAAAAGTGACAATTCGCAAGCCACGGAGGAAGCGATTATCGAGAAGATCCGATTCCGAGCCGGCCCGTTCCGCTCGTTGACGTCGCTCCCCCGCGCCAGCGAGCACGGGCCGGCTTCTGTATCTCTGCTTGGCCAGAAAAAATTGCGCGGAAAAATCGCGTGCGCTCGCCGGCGGCAAGTGGTATAGCGGGATTTGTCGGTCCCGCACCGGAGCGACGCGACGATGGGCGACTCGAGTCATAAGTTCGACGAGTTGAACCCCGGCGGTGGAATTTCACTGCCGCATGGGCGCTTCGAGGATGCCGGCCAGCCGCGTGACGACGATCGCGATCCGCTCGTGCACGCCCGGCGCGAAGTCGAGTTGCTCGGCGAGCAATTCGCGATCGCACAAACCGCCCGCCATGCGGCCGAGTCCGCCTGCCAGCGCTCGGCATTCCTGGCGGAGGCGAGTCTCCTGCTCAGCTCTTCCCTCGATCTTAACGCGACGTTCAATCATATCGCCCAGCTCGCGACCTCGGTGCTGGCCGATTGGTGCGTGGTCGATGTCCTCGACGAGTGCGGCCTGCTCGAGCGTATCTCGATCGCCCACGCGGAGCCGGCCAAACTGCGCCTGCTCGACGAGATTACCGATCGTCATCCGACCGAGAGCTGGGCCCATCCGATCCTGACCAACGTGATGCGCAGTGCGTGCCCAGTGTTCGTGCCGAAGTTTTCGCAGCGGCTGCTTGCGGCCTTGGAATGCGCGGGCCTGGGTCCCCAGTATCTGGAAGTGCTGCGAGGCTTGGCGCTCAAGTCGATGATGGTGGTGCCGATTCTGGCCGGCGAGCGCGCGATTGGGGCGATTACTTTTCTGACCGCCGAGTCCGGAAGGACGCTACGGTCCCGAGGACCTTGCGCTGGCCGAGGCGCTGGCGCGGCCCGCCGCGACCGCGCTCGAGAATGCGCGCCGTTTCGCGGAAGCCGATCGCGAGCGCCGCGAAGCGCTCGCGCTCGAGGCGGTGGCGCGCGATATCGCCTCGGCGCTCGACCAGGACGTGGTGCTGCAGCGGATCGCGGACAGTGCGCGTGAGCTGTGTGGCGCCAATCTCGCCTTCCTTGCGACCTGCGCCGGGGCCGCGTCGGAGCCCCGGCTTCGCGCCGCTGCGGGAGCCGGCAGCGCCACGACGCTCGCGGCCGTCGAGACCGGCGTGCTCGCCAGTGCCGCAGCGCCGGTGCGCTTTCGCGACGCGGTGATCGGAGTCCTGCGCGTCGCCCAGCGAACCCCGCGTCAATTCTCCGCGCGCGACATCGCGATCGTGGCCAAGCTTGCCGACCACGCCGCGATCGCGCTGGAAACCAGCCGGCTCTACGTTCAGGCCGAGCAACTGGCCGTCAATCGCGAGCGCGTGCGGGTCGCCAATGAGCTACACGACACTCTGAGTCAGTTGCTGTTCTCGATGGCGCTCAAGCTCGACTGGTGTGTCCATCAGCTTGAACGTCGATTCCAGAACGCGGGGCAAGCTCAACGAGATCCGCCGCGAAGCCGGCTTCATGATGACCCAGATTCGCCGCCTGATCTCGGAGCTATCGCAGGAAGAAGATAGCGCTCGCAGCCTGTCCGAGAAGCTGCACGCGCTGCTCGACAAACTCCGCGAGCTGACCGGAGTCGAAGCCGAGTTTGTTCACCACGCCGACCTCGAAGCGCTGGACGAACCGGCGCAGAAGCTGCTGCGCAACATAATTCAGGAAGCGCTGGCCAACGTCGCCCGGCATGCCAATGCGACCCGCGTCTCGGTGGCGCTCGAATTGCGCGACGGCGAAGTCAGCTTCGCGGTCGCCGATAACGGCCGCGGTGCGCCGGCGGAAATCGACCCGGCCGCGCTCACGCATCGGCCCGGCCACTTCGGGCTGCGCCAGATGAGGGAACGTCTCGAAGCCGCCGGCGGCCGGCTCGAGCTGAACCGTCTCAATCCCCACGGGTTTCGCCTCGCCGGTACCTTTCCCGTGAAAGCGAGCAGGCGCGATGCGCAAGATTCGGATCGCCGTCGTTGACGATCACGAGATCGTCCGCCACGGGCTGAAGCTCTCGCTCGAGCTCGAGCCCGATATGGCGATCGTCGGCGAAGCCCGCACCGGCAAGGAAGCGGTCGAGGTTGCGCGGCGATGCAAGGCCGACGTGATGCTGCTCGACGTGCGGCTGGGCGATATCGACGGCCCGGACGTATGTCGACGCGTCCTCACCGCCGCTCCGCAGACCGCGGTGATAATGCTTACCAACTACCTGCAGGATGACTTGGTCTTTCGCAGCCTGGTGGCCGGCGCCAAGGGCTACGTGATCAAGGAACGTCGAGCTCGATGAGTTGAAGCGCATGATCCGCTCGGTCTATCGGGGCAACGCGGTACTCGATCCCAAAGTGACCACGCCCGTGATCTCGTCGTTCGCCGGCGGGGCACAGACCGAACCGCACCGCCATAACGCGCTCGCGCTTTCCGACACCGATATCGCGATCATCCGGCTGGTGTCCGAAGGGATGACCAATCAGGAGATCGCCGAGCGCGTGCACTTGAGCCCGCACACGATCAAGGATCATATCGAGAAGTTCTGCTCGGTGTTCAACACCCACTCGCGGACCGCGGTCGTCACTGAAGCCCTCAAGCGCGGCCTGTTGTAGCCGCGCCGGCGCCGGTTCGCACCCCGATCGGTGGTCAGAATCACCCCTGTTCGGGGGCGTTGCTTTCCTCCTCTCCGGTAATCGTGGCCGGCTGACGCCGGTCTACGATGTTCATCAGAAGTGCGCGCCGACCGAATCCGACTTGGGGGAGTGGGAGGGTGAGACGATGAGTGCGATGCCCTTGGTGACGCTGCCTGCCCAGTTCAACGACCTGAGCCGCCGCAGTTATTTTCAGGACGGCGAGCGCAGGCTGATGGTCGCGGTGCTCGAAGCCGGGATTCACGATTATCTGATCAACGCGAATCCGAAAACCGCCGAGCAGCGCATGCGGTTCGCGGAGGTGAGCCACTGGATGGATCTCAGCAGTCCGCGCCCCTATCTGTTCAGCTTCCAGGGGCTCTGCGACGCGCTCGGAATCGACCCGCGCGCGTTGCGCCGGATGCTCGATGCGATGCGGCGGCGTGGGACGCCGAATCGCTCGTACGCGATCGGGTCCGCGTCCGGACGCTACCGGAGCGTGCGCCGGATCACGATCCGCCAGCAATCACACGCCGCGCCGCGCGCGAGCGCGACTTGGCGCGGCTTCGAGTAGATCGAGCGGGCGATCACGCCGCACCTCGCGCAGGGCGGGCTCGCTACGTTCGCGGCGTGAGCGCGATCGTGCAGAAGAGTCCGCTGTGATCCGAGTAAGGATCGTCCGCGGCGACGTTGGCGGCCAGCGTCAGCTCGGCGGAAACGATCCCGGTCCCCGAATTGGCCAGCACTACGTAATCGATCCACTGCGGCTTGCCGTCCTTGAGATCAAGATTGGTTCCGCATCCGCTTTCGCGGCGAACGCCGGCGGTGAGATCGATACCCAGACCGGCGATATATGAGTAGAGCGGTTCGCTCGAATCAGTATTGAAGTCGCCCGCAATGACTATCGGCACGGTCTGCTCCGGTTGCGCTATCGCCTCCTCACGGGTGAGCTTCAGGACGAGTTCCTGAAGCTCGCGAAGTTGCGACTCGCGGACTTGCACATAGTCGCTGGACGGATATTGCGACTGCAGATGGGTATTGAGCACGAAGGCCCGCTGCGCGCCGCGCTGCACCTCCAGAATCAGGATGCCCTTGCCGCCAAAGCCGTCTCCTTCCCAGATTTTCCAGACCGGCGCGCTGGCCGTGAACTGATGAAATTGCGGCGGCGCGGACTGCGCCCAGCCTCCGCCGGCTCGCAAGAACCCGAGCAATCCGCCCCTCGGCGCGCCCATCGAGGGTCTCACGCAGAACGGGGTCCATCCCGGCAGCGCCCGCGCAAGCCGTTCGACCTGCCATCTGCGCCATATTTCCTGAAGCAGTACAACGTCCGGCGACGCCTCGCGAATCCGCGCCCCGGCCCGATCGATCCGGCCGCCCGGATCCTTCGAGATCGGCCAGGGCAATCCGTGCAGGTTCCAGCATACGACGTGAAGCTCGATCGTGGCGGTTTCGGACGGCACGGCTTGTACCATTGCGCAGGGTAGGCTCTGCGCGGCCGGTTGGCAAAGTGTGCGGGCCATGGCACGTTGAGATTTAACGTTCAATTGCTCGATCGGCACTGGCTTCGCCCAGTTGGACCATGTACAAAATCGTGGCAACAGCGGAAGCGAGGGACGTGGAGATGTTGGAGAGCAGCGGCCACGGGAGCGAGAGTTTTCACCGATCGGCTCAACGCCTACGGCACAACTCGAAGTCGCTCTCGCGATCAGTTGCCGCGCTAAGTTGCTCGCTGCTGCTTCTGTTCGCGGCGCTGTCGACATCGGTGCTCGCCCAGTCCGACGACGATGACGCGTCGGCCAAGGTTCCGTTCAGCAAGCTGGCGGTTGCGCCGAAGACGATCAACTTCAACGTCAACCTGGCCAAGAAGACTTCCCAGACCGAGCATTTCGTTCTCACCAACGTGGGGACCGAACCGGTGAACGTGACGGTCGGTGCGCCCGGGGGCGCCGACCCCGAGCTTTACACGATCTCGGCTTTCGGCATTGCGGCGTCGGGCGGGACGATCACGATTCCGGGCAAGGTGAAGAAGTCCACGGCCAACGTAGTCGACGTGGACGTGACCTTTACGCCGCCCGAAGCGGGCAAGAAGCTGAACGCGACGGTCGCGATCTCGAACGACGCGACCCGGGGCCCCCAGGCGGCCGTCGTGAATCTGCACGGCACGGCGACCCATAAGCTGGCGTCGACGCCGGCTACGCCGACTCCGATCGCCACGGAGATTCCGACCGGCACGCCGACCCCGACCGCCACGGCTGCGTCTACGGCCACTCCAACCCCAACTGCTACGTCGACCACGACGGCAACGCCGACGGCGGCACCTACGTGCGGCACGGGATTCCGTCAGGTCAACCTCGTCAATGAATGCGACTACACGGTGTGGGTCGGGTCGGCGGGGGGCGCCGTGTCGTGCGACCAGGGCACTACCTGCGTGGGCCAGAACGGCTCCACGCAAGCATGCGCGAACACGTCGAAGAGCGGGGATGTCCCGGCCTACCAGTGTGTCTGTGCAGTCAATGCCGACTGTCCGAATGCGGGCGACTCGTGCTCAAAGACCGGTTATTGCTTCAAGGGACTCCCACCTTTCAGTCAGGGAAGCGCCGAGCTGAAGGCGCCGGGCAGCGGGCAGAACTCCGCGCTGCTCTGTTTGGCGGCGCCGACGCCGGCTCCGACTTCGACCGCCGTACAAACCATCCAATGGAGCGGCACGATTTTCGGCCGGTCGGGATGTCCCAATTTGAAATTTGAAAACGGATGCGCCGGCGGCGGCGAGACTTGTCCGGTGTCGGAGGTGGGAAGCAATAGCCCCACCTGCTGCAACGGCTCTTGCCAATGCACGAATAGCCAGCAGGGGCAGTGCGTCGCCGCGGCGTGCTCCGGCGTGCCCGCCTGCGCCACTGGTGACTGTGACGCGAGCATTACCTGTCCGGCCGGCGTCGGCGGAAGTCCGCCCGCGACTCAATTCGAGGCCACGTTGGACAGTCCCGGCAATCCGTCGGATTGGTACGACATAACCGTGATCAACGGAATCAACATTCCAATGGCGGCGGTGCCGATTCCAGGAACCTACACCATGCCCGGCTCGTCGCCCTACGAGTGCGGCAGTCCGGGCGCGGCCAATCCTTCCGCCGGATTGCAGGGCTGTTCCTGGCAGATTCCCGCCCCCGCAGCTACGTCGACGCCGCCCTGGCCTGTCACCACCAGCATGCGGTACCTCCCGCCTACGACCACCACTAATGCCCCGTGTAACGTGGATAGCGATTGCGCCTCCGGGCAGATCTGTGGACTGGCATTTACCCCAGTCGCAGGAGCGACGGGCAACCTCGAACGGGTCTGCGGATATCAGGACGGCTTCTGGTCGCCGGTGACGCTGTGCGCGCAAAACGGCGCTCTAGGTTCGATCAGCGGCGCCTTCCAGTGCTCCACGCCCCTGTGTAACGCGGCGCCGTCGGACCCGAACTTCCCGAGCGCAAAGATGCCGGCCGCCGGCTGCCCAGAAGGCCAGGTCAATTTCCCGGTCATTACATGCAGCACCAACAGTGATTGCAACCGGGACAACCAGGCCAACAGCATGGTCTGCGATCTGACCAACGGATCGACCGGCTATTGCGTGCCGATGGTGAGCACCAAGCTCTGCCCCGCCACCGCCTACGCCGACGCTGCCAGCGGGTTATGCCTGGAGGGTGCGGACAATACGCCGGTGACATGCACGGATGACGCGGCTTGCACGTCGGGATTCACCTGCACCGGTGTAACCGGCCAAAGCAGCACCGTCTGCGCCATCGCCGGAGAGTGCAACAGCAATTTCGATTGTCCGTTGTCCCTCCCTTATTCTTGCAGCAACGGAAACAATCAGAGCACTCCCCCGCCAGCGCCCACTCCCACGGCAACGTCCGGCAGCCCAACGCCGACGGCCAGCCCGGGCGGGCCAACCCCCACGCCCGGCGCGCCAACCGCGACCCCGACCCCGACGCCGATGCCGGGACAGTGCGTGCCTAACCTGTGGTCGATCTATGCAGCCACCGCCTTTGCACCTGCTTCGTTCTACAACGGCGGAACCACGAACGGTCAGCTTGCCACCGGTTATGAGCCGTGGGTTGTCAACGGCGAGCCGCTTCCTTATCCGATCGGCGAGCCAACGCCGGCATTGCCGGCGAATCCGAACTGGACCACGCACGCATTGCCGTTTGAGTCGGCGCTTAAGACCGCATGTCCGACGGCCTACAGCTATCAGTACGACGACCCGTACAGCCTCTTCACTTGCAGCAGTGCAAGTGAGTCGAACCAGACCGGCTACACGCTCACGTTCTGCCCGGCCGGCTCGCCGACCAGCGTGCTGGGGCTGATTCCGTAGCATGGTATTCACGCGCTCTGGTTCAGACTGGCGGCAGGCGCGCCCCGGACGGTAAAGACTAGCAGTGATTGAGTTCGACCCGCGCGGCTTGCACTCTCGCGCGGCCACGCGTGCCAGGAGCCATAAGGCTTCGCTACTGATGCTCGAGTGGCGATTTACTTTAAATGGAGTTGCTCAGGAATGGCGGGCGGGAAGCCAGTCGACCGCGAGATTCGAGCGGGACACATCGGCGCCGGCGCTGCTCGGCAGCGCGTCGGTGATCTCGTGGATGACGCGCAGCAGGTCGGCTTTCTTGACCGGCTTGCTCAGGTGAACGGTGCATCCGGCGTCGAGACAGTTGCGCACGTCGGTCTCGAGCGCCGAAGCGGTGAGGGCGACGATCGGTGTGGCGGCGCGCGCCTGCTCGCGCTCCCAGGTCCGGATCTCGCGCACTGCGGTGTAGCCGTCCATCGTCGGCATCCGCATGTCCATCAGGACCACGTCGTAGCGCCCGCGCACGAACTTCTCGACGGCTAGCTCGCCGTTCTCGGCTTGATCGAGCGTGTAAGGCAGATTCCGTACGTAATGCTGGATCAGAATGCGATTGTCGGGTGAGTCTTCGGCCAGCAGGATGCTCAAGTGGCGAGCGGGCGCGGCTTCCGGCCGCGGGGTCTGCGGCGATGGTTGCGGTGGCGCGGGAGCGCGGCCGATCGCGACTGCGATCGTGCGCAGCAGCTCCGAGCTTCTGATCGGCTTGACCAGGTAGGCGCCGAGGCCGAGTTCCTGGATGCGCGCCAGCCGCGCGTTGAGATCGTCCGAGGTGAGCATCAGGATGACCGGGCGCACGTCGCCGGCTTCGCGCTTGAGCCGCTCGGCAGTCTCGAAGCCGTCCATCCCCGGCATGCGGCAATCCAGCAGGATCAGTTTGTAGGGTTTGTGTAACCCTTGGGCGCGGCGCCACTGTTCCAGCGCGGCCGCGCCGCCGTCGGCTTCGGTGATCTTCGCGCCGCGCCGGGCAAGCGTCTCGCGCAGGATCAAGCGGTTGGTGGCGTTGTCGTCCACGACCAACACGCGCAGTCCCTTGAGGCCCGCGCTGTGGTCATCGGCTTCGCGCGGCGCGCCGTCGGGCACGTTGAAGCGCGCGGTGAAATAGAAAGTGCTGCCCTTGCCGGGCTCGCTCTCGACCCAGATTCGCCCGCCCTGTAGTTCTACCAGCCGCTTGGCGATCGCCAGACCGAGTCCGCTGCCGCCGTACTTGCGGGTGCTGGAGGAGTCGGCTTGGGTAAAGCTGTCGAAGACGGACTCGAGCTGCTCGCGCGCGATGCCGATGCCGGTGTCGCGCACCGAGAAGCGTAGCATCCCGGCCGCGGCGGTCGCCTCGTCATGCTCGATCGTGAGCACCACTTCGCCGCGTTCGGTGAACTTGATCGCGTTGCCGACCAGATTGATCAGCACCTGACGCAACCGGAGCTGGTCGCCGATCAGGCGCAGCGGGACGTCGGGCAGAATCCGCGCGGCCAGCTCTACCTGCTGTTCGTGGGCGCGCAGCCCGAGCGATTCGCTCAGCCGCTCGACCAGCTCCTGGAGGTCGAACTCGGTCTCTTCGAGACGGAGCCGGCCGCTTTCGATCTTCGCCAGGTCGAGGATGCTGTTGATGAGGTCGAGGAGCCCGGCGCCGTTGCTGGTCATGGTATGGACGTAACGCTGCTGCTCGGCGCTGAGCGGGGTCTCGGCGAGCAGGTCCGCCATCCCGAGGATCGCGTTCATCGGGGTGCGCAGCTCGTGCGACATGTTGGAGAGAAATTCCGACTTGGCGCGCGAGCCGGCCAGCGCGGTTTCACGAGCGGCCAGCGCCGCTTCGCGCGCCGCGATCAGCTCGACTTGAGTCTGCTTGAGCTTGCTGATGTCGCCCGTGATCGTGACCAGGCAGGCCTCGCCGTCCAGCTCCACGACCGAGCCCGAGATTACGAATGCCCGGATACTGCCGTCCTTGAGCCGGAAGTCAGCCTCGAAATTCTGCACCACGCCGCCGCCGGCCCGGAGCTGCTCCATGAAGTTCTCGCGCTGGGCTTCGCTGGCCCAAATCCGCAGGCTCCCGGCCGGGCTGCGCAGCGCCTCTTCGCGGAGATAGCCGCGTTCGGTTCCCCCCAGCGAGGCCTTGCTGATGTCGATATAGCGGCCGTCGACGAGGCTGTTGATGCAGATGGTATCGGGGCTGGCTTCAAAGACCTTGCGCAGCTTGGTCTCGCTCAGTGCCAGCCGCCAATTGGTGTATTCGAGTTGCGCCAACGCGGTGGTGCGTTGCGCAGCTTCCTCTTCCAATCGGATGACCCCGTGGGCGATCGATCTTCGATGGCGGTCGCCGAGCACGGCGGCGAACTGGGCGATGCCGGCGGCGGTGAAGAGGATTACCCATCGCATCCCGGTGTGATCCTCGTGCGTGGGGGATGCTGCGACTACCATCCCGTACGCGGCCAGCGACATCGCGATATACGCGCCTTGCCAGACCATCTGCCACGGCAGGAGCATGCCGGTGCCGGACAGGAGCAGCATCAGTTCGCCATAGAGCAGTTCCAAATTGTGATCGATTCCCGCGATGATCGCGCAAGCCACCGCCCACCAGTAGCAGATACAGAACGCGAGCGGCCGCCAGTTGCGGCGAAACAAGGGCGTGAGGCTAAGCAGAAGACCCAAAACCGCGCTGCCGATAATGGAGAGCCGGAGCCACAGGACGTTGGCGGTGAGATTGCCCGAGATGCCGGGCAGCATCACGACCAGGTCAAACAATATCGCGAGCAGCATCGCCGCGCGGAAGAGCGGAATCGCGGCGACGTCGGCCGACTCGACGAGCCAGGCCGAGTCGGCCGTTTCCGCCCCGGTAGCCGAGCGAACTATCGTCTCACGCGGCGCTCCCCGTCGGGCTTGAGGTTCGGTCCGGCGCGTGCGGTCGCCCGTCGCGTCGCCCCCGAGGCCCCCAACTGCTGCCGTCGGCATCTACCGCCTCCACTGCCCCCGGAGTCGATATCGAGACAGGCCGATGCAAGGGCAAGGAACGTGCCTGCCTTTAGGTGGGGTTGAAGACGCGATGCATCATCTATATCGGCGCGCGGCGGTTGCACATCCGCAACAGTCGGGCGCGAATGCGCTACGGTGAGCCAATTCTATCGGGGGCGCGGTCCCGGCGGACGTCATCCGGGCGGCGCGGGTTCGAGCGCACCGCCGCAGTTGGGGCAGACGCGCTTGAGTCCGTCCGCACAGTCGCTGCAGAAGGTGCACTGAAACGAGCAGACGTAAGTGCCGGAATGCTCCGCTCGTGCGCGTCCGCATTTTTCGCAGCGATCCTTGGGCGTGGTCATCAACCGCAGCAGCTCGCCGTTGCTGTCCTCGCGCTCCGCGGCTTTGAGCAACGCCTCGCGAGCCTTGGTATTCTTTTCTTCGGCGGCAAATCCGCGATAGAGCGCGGCGCCCGAGAACTCGAGCCGGCCGAGTATCGCCATCTGCTCGTACCGCGAGCGTCCCGCGAACAGGGAGGTCAGCGACGTCATGATCTCTTGCGGTGAAAAGGTCTTGTCAGCCATCGATTACTCCTCGGCGAGGCGCGCCTCGGCGTTCGGCAACCTATATGCCACACTCGGCGGCGAAGCGTGAAACGTCGGCGCGGGAAGATCTAAATCGCGATTACCGCACGCGCTCTGGAAAGGCGAAGCGAACGGATCGATGCGCCTGAACTCAGTGACTACCTGCGACCACCGCCACGGCTTCCTCCGCCGGCGGCGGGCGCGTAATGAGCGAAGCTCGTATGGTGCCCACCGCCGTAATGCTCCTCCCAAGGATGATGCACCGCAAAACCAGGCGCGTAGCCGCGGCCATAGAAGCCATAGGAGTAGGGGGCATAACCGCCGACCGGATAGCCACCGCCGTAGCCGTAGTCGGGTACAAAGCATCCGCCCAGCCCGCACAGCAGAGCGATCAGCAGGCTAATTTGAATTAAGCGTTGCACAGGAGAACCTCTACCTCCGATAACGAGGCCGTGAGCGTGGGCTGGTTAGGGAGCACCCCAGGCCGGTTTGCCATCTTGATCATAGAAAGCCAACCCCGGAATGTTGGCGGCCGGAATATCCAGACTGGTGCGCAGCTTGCCGCTGGCGTCATAAAGCCCGAAGCCTGGCGTTCCGGCCGAACCCATCGCGAAAGTCGCGCGCTCCTTGCCGGACTGATCGTAGAGGTCGAGTCCGGGCGATCCGTTGGCGGCAAGATCCAGTGTAACCCGGGTCTGGCCGCTGGTGTCGTTGAAGTTGAGGCCCACCGAGCCGTCGCTGTTAGTGCCGATCGCACCCCGCACTTTGCCGTCGCTGCTGAGCAGCACGAACTCCTGAGCCTCGACGCTTTTGCTTTGCGGCGGCGTGGCCTGCGCCATCAGAACCAGTGCGCCGGCGGCGAGCGCCAGGGCGCCCGTGATCAGTTTGAGCCGCCGCTGGGCGCGCTGAAGTTGGACCTGCTGACACTCGAGCTGTCTAAGCCGTTCGATCAGCTCGCCTGTTGGTTGCTCCATGTTCCACATCCGTCATATCCGGAATTTCAATTTTGAATCCTGATTCAGACTTGCACCGGCACCCGGCGATTTGCAAGCGCGAAGGCCGCGCCCGGTTTCGAATCCAATTCGCTCGGAAACGTCTTGATTCCACCCGCTCTGTCATATCGGTCGCATTTTCGGTAATGACTGCGGGAGTTACGGGCTCGCTGTCCGCCGACAGTCGGGAACTTTGCCAAGGCGGAGAAATCGGAGGAGACGACGATGAATGACGCAACCGAAGCGACGCGCGCCGCAAACCGGGCTGCGCTGGCGCAGGCGCCGCTGGCAGATCAGCAGTCGTTCGAGGATGCGCGGCGCGGCTTTATCGAAGAGCTGGGCGACAAGCTGATCACGCGACCTGACGGCCGTCTGGTGTGGACGCTCAGAGGCTATGAGTTTCTCGCCAGCGAGAAGGCGCCCGACACCGTCCATCCGGGCCTGTGGCGCCATGCGCGAGTGAACACGGCCAACGGCCTGTACCAGGTGACCGATCGCGTCTATCAGCTCCGCGGCTTCGACGTCTCCAACATGACGATTATCGAGGGCGACCGCGGGCTGATCGTGATCGACCCGCTGATCTCGACCGAGGTCGCGCAAGCCGCGATGGACCTGTACCTGAAGCATCGGCCGAAAAAGCCGGTGGTCGCGGTCATCTATTCTCACAGCCACATCGATCACTTCGGCGGCGTACGCGGAGTCGTCAGCGGCGACGACGTGGCGGCCGGGCGGGTGACGATCTGGGCGCCGACCGGGTTCATGGCGGCGGCGGTGGGTGAAAACGTGATCGCCGGCAATGCGATGCTCCGCCGCGCGCTGTTCCAGTTCGGCGCGATGCTGCCGCGCGGCGAACGCGGCCAGGTCGATACGGGCCTGGGCAAGAGCGTCTCGCTCGGCACGGTCACGCTGATTCCGCCCACCAACCTGATCGAAAAGCCCATCGAGACGCATCGGATTGACGGCGTCGAGATCATCTTCGAGCTGACGCCCGATGCCGAGGCGCCGGCCGAAATAATCATGTACTACCCGCAGTTCCGCATGCTCAACATGACCGAAATCGCCACGCAGAATTTCCACAACTTGTTGCCGATGCGCGGCGCGCTGGTGCGCGACTCGCTGGCCTGGTCGAAGTATATCGGCGGCGCGCTGCATCGTTACGGCGCGTCGAGCGAGGTCTTGATCGCGCAACACAACTGGCCGGTATGGAGCGGCGATCGGGTGCGCAACTTTTTGTGCAAGCAGCGCGACGCCTATAAGTTCGTGCACGATCAGACCGTGCGCCTGATGAACTACGGCTACGTCGGTGCCGAGATTGCCGAAATGGTCAAGCTGCCGCAAAGCCTGAACCAGGAGTGGTCGACGCATTCGTTCTACGGCAACCTCAAACACAACATCCGGGCGATCTACCAGCGCTACCTGGGCCACTATGACGGCAATCCCGCAAACCTCGACGCGCTGCCGCCGGTCGAGGCCGCGAAAAAGAGCGTCGAGTACATGGGGGGCGCCGAAGCGGTGCTCAAGAAGGCGCGCGAGGACTATGCGCGCGCCGAGTACCGATGGGTCGCGCAAGTAGCCTCGCAACTGGTGTTCGCCGATCCCGCCAATCGCGAAGCGCGCGAGCTGGCCGCCGACGCGTTCGAGCAGTTGGGCTATCAATCCGAATCGGCAACGGCGCGCAACACCTATCTGCAGGGTGCGTCCGAGCTGCGCAACGGCGTGCCCAATCTCCCGGCGGGCGGCGCGGCGCCGGACATGCTCCGGTCGTTGCCGCTCGAGATGTACTTCGACTTTATGGCCGTGCGCCTCAACGGCGATCAGGCTGCGGGCAAGATGATCGTGCTCAACTGGCGGTTCACCGACACGAAGCAGGACTACGTGCTCAACCTCGAGAACAGCGCGCTAACCTGCATCGCTGACGCACAGGCGGACAATGCCGACGCGACGCTGACCCTGACCCGCGCGACGTTGGATGAGATCTCGCTGCGAAAGACCACCTTTGCTGCCGCGGTGCATTCGAGGGAGATCGCGATCACCGGCAAAGGTGAAAAACTCGTGGAGTTGCTGGAGATGCTCGAGACGTTTCCGTCGCGGTTCGCAGTCGTTGAGCCGCGCGGAGCGCGCTGAGACTTAGGCGCGCTGACGGCCGCCCTGGATTGTAGCGGTCTAACTCCAGTCGAGCGCGACGCCCATGTGACTCGCCCGGTCGGCAAGCAGCTTGGAATAGATCGCGGGAGCCTCGCGATAGGCCACGCGGTCGCTGAGCAGCGGCGCCGGATCGAGGCGGCCGTCGAGCACGTAGTCGAAGAACAGCCGATAGTGCTGCATCCGGGTCCACGGATGGTCGAAGGTCTCATGCGCCGGATGCGACATCTCGTGCGCGCCGATAATCGTGAAGCTGGGCGCGTTGCAGAGATCGTGAAAGTCGAAGGCGCTTGGACCGCGCGGACTGCTCAGCACGACGAAACGCCCCTGACGCCGCAAAGCCGCGAACTCGCCCGAGATGAGATTCGGGTCGCCGGTGACCTCGAACGCGACGTCGGCGAGCCGGCCGTGATTGCGATCGCGAATGACCTTGACCGGATCTTCGACGCGGGCGTTCACCGCGCTGATCGCGGGCTTATCGGGAAGCAGCGCGAGGCGCGGAGCGGCTACGTCGACGGCGAAGACCCGGCGCGCGCCGCAGAGTTCGCACAAGCGCACCGCGAGTTGGCCGAGTAAGCCGAGCCCGAAGATGACGACCGCTTCACCCCAGCGGACCCGGCCACGGCGGACCGCGTTCATCACGATGCCCGCGATCGCGAAGAAGACCGCGCGCTCGTCCGCAACCTGATCGGGAATCGCCACGGCGTCGGCCGATCTGGCCACGGTCCACGCGGCGTGCGGCGTCCGCGTCGCGACCCGCCGTCCGATCCACGATCGGTCGGTTCGTTCGCCGACCGCGCGGACCACCCCGACGTTCGAATATCCGGTGACGAAGGGAAAGTTTCCGTAGGCCGCCCAGAACGATTGGGGTGGAAAGTCGCCGGCGAGGATGGTCAGCTCGGTGCCGGTGCTGATAAGCGAAAGGCGCGTCTGGATCAGCAGTTCGTCGGGCGCGGGTTCAGGCAGCGCTCGCGACTCGACGACCACCTCGCGCGGCCGCGGGAAAACGATAGTTGCGGTTTCCATCGGTCGAGCATACTACCAGCGGCGCCGAACACTGTCACAGGCGTCCGGCAACGCATCCGGGCTCGTACGGCCGCGCGAAACCGCGCGCCCGGAGGGCTTGGCAGCGGCGCGGAGCGTCAATACAATACGTCTATACTTAGATGGCGTTCGAGTGGGACGCCGCGAAGAACGCGGCCAACATCGCCAAGCATGGCATCGACTTCGAGGACGCGATCCAGATTCTTCGACGGGCCGGTTTTGGAAAGCCCTGATGACCGCCGGGATTATGGCGAAGTTCGCGTCATCGCGTTCGGCGTCGTCGACGACCGCGAGTTGGCGGTCGTTTACACCATGCGCGGCGAACGCCGCAGGATTATTTCAGCGAGGAGAGCAGATAGCAGTGAGCGCAAAGCGTATCGTGAGGCGTACCCCAAGCCGCCGGCGCGGTAAGACCGATTGGGCGCGCGTCGATGCCATGAGCGACCGGGAGATCGCGACCGCTGCCAAAGGCGATCCGGACGCGGCGCCGATTCTCGACAAGAACTGGTTCAGGCAAGCCGTCGTCGTGATGCCCGAGCGGAAGGTGCCGATCTCGCTGCGGATGGATCGGGAAGTGGTGGAATGGTTCAAGGCGCACGGGAGACGGTACCAGTCACGGATGAACGCGGTCCTGAAGGCATACGTCGAGGCCCATCGAAGGGCGGGATAAAGGACGCTGGACCATGCCGATGAAGAATCCTCCATACCCCGGCGGCTTTGTGCTGCGCCAGTGCATTGAGCCTTTGGGATTGACTATCACACACGCCGCCGAGGCGCTTGGAGTCACACGCACGACCTTGTCAGAACTGGTCAATGAGAAGCGCGGAATTTCCCCTGAAATGGCCGTTCGGCTGTCCAAGGTTTTTGGCGGCAGTGCCGAGAGCTGGCTTACACAGCAGGCGCACTACGACCTCGCACAGGTTCGCGCCGACCGGATCAAGCTCAAGCGGCTGGAATTGGCTTAGGCCAGTTTCAGCGAGCAGAGCAGATGGCCGTGAACGCAAAGCGTATCGTGAGGCGTACGCCGGGCCGCCGGCGCGGTAAGGCCGACTGGGCACGGGTCGATGCCATGAGCGACCGGGCGATCGAGATCGCCGTCAAGGCCGATCCGGACGCGGCGCCGATTCTCGACAAGAACTGGTTCAAACAAGCCACCCGCGTGATGCCCGAGCGGAAGGTGCCGATCTCGCTGCGGATGGATCGGTAAGTGGTGGAATGGTTCAAGGCGCATGGCAGGCTTTACCAGTCACGGATGAACGCGGTCCTGAAGGCGTACATCGAGGCGCATCGAAAGGCGGCTTGTAATCTGGAGAACAAATAGTGCGGATGGCAGGATGCGCCGAAGGTCGGGTCTGCTAAGATGGAGGTTCGACGCGTTCCTTGTAACCAGCATCGAGCGTTTCCAGCTCAGAGGTCGGGAAACTCATTGGGGCTTACGGTCCGCTTTCGAATCCGCAGGACTTACAAAAGTGTCAGCCAAGGTTACGATCAGGGGCTTTGGCCGCACAGACCGCAGGTTTTTTCGGGCTGCGGCCGTCGTCGGGAAGGGAAGCGGCTGATGGCCGCGTCTCGTTCGGACGCGCTGGTGCTTTTCGGTGTGACCGGAGATCTCGCACATAAGATGATCTTCCCCGCGCTCTATGCGATGGCGAAGCGGGGCACTCTGAAGGCGCCGGTAATCGGCGTCGCTTTCCCGAAGTGGAATCTGGCGCGTCTGCGCAAACGCGTGACGGACAGCATAAAGCGATCGGGCGGGATCGATAACCAGCGCGCCTTCCGCCATCTTCTGTCGCAGTTCCAGTACGTGAGTGGAGATTATAATGACCCGGACACGTTCACGGCGATAAAAAAGGCGCTGGGCATCGCGCGGAGCCCGGCGCACTATCTCGCCATCCCGCCCTCGTTGTTCGAGACGGTGATCAAAGGACTCGGCGCCGCGAACTTGGCCGATCATGCGCGCGTCATCGTCGAAAAGCCGTTCGGACGCGACTTGGCATCCGCACGGGAGCTCAACCACGTCGCGCAGGCGGTGTTCCCGCAAAACTCGATTTTCCGCATCGATCACTTCCTGGGGAAGGAAGCGATCATGAATATCCTTTATTTCCGCTTCGCCAATTCGTTTCTCGAGCCGATCTGGAACCGCAACTACGTGGCCAGCGTCCAGGTAACCCTAGCCGAGGAAATCGGCGTGGACGGCCGCGGCGCGTTTTACGAAACCGCGGGCTGTCTGCGCGACGTGATCGAGAACCACCTCTTCCAGATCGTCGCGCTGCTTGCCATGGAGCCGCCGGCCGATAGAGACTTTGGAGCCGTGCACAGCGAGAAAGCCAAGGTCTTTCAAGCCATGCGTCCGCTGAAGCCCGACGACCTGGTGCGCGGCCAGTACGCCGGCTATCGGAGGGAGCCGGAGGTGGCGAAGAGTTCCGACGTGGAGACTTTCTGCGCTCTGCGGCTTTTCATCGACTCTTGGCGCTGGGAGGGGGTGCCGTGGTACCTGCGCTCCGGCAAATACCTGGCCGAAACGGCAACCGAGGTCCTGGTTGAGTTGAAGCCCCCGCCGCAGAAGCTCTTCACCGACTCATCGCCAGCGACCGGAAGGGCCAACTATCTGCGCTTCCGGCTCTCGCCCAGCTCGGCCGTCGCGCTCGCGGCTCGCGTTAAGCACGCCGGGAAGGAGTTCGTCGGCGACCAGCGAGAGCTCTACCTGTTCGAGGAGCAGCCGGGAGAGGAGGCGCCTTACGAACGGCTTTTGACCGACGCCATGGCCGGCGACGGAGCGCTCTTCACCCGTGAGGACGCAGTTGAGGCCGCCTGGGCGGTGGTCGACCCAGTCCTTAAGACTCACCGCCGGGCTCGCCCTTACAAACGCCACAGTTGGGGGCCCAAAGAGGCTGATGCGCTCATTGCCGCAGACGGCTGTTGGCACATCCCCAGACTCAAGGAGGCATCCGAATGACGGAGCCTGCCGCAGCCGTGGTCCTGCTGGTCGCGGCCGGCCGGGTTACCGCGCCAACGTCGCACCGATCTGTCGAGGAGAAAAATGATGAATAAGAACAATCACAATCACTATGGGCAGGGAGGTCCGGATAGCGAGAGCGTTCATCATGGCTTCCATCGTCCTTACTGGAAGCACGGGCATCATGATTGGCGTTTGGTGGTCGCCGTGTCTTTGATGCTGGTGGCAATAACCATCTATGTGATGAGCTATGACCTGGCGTGGCGGCCTCGCATCCAATCGCAGCAGCCGGTTTCAAGCGCCGTCGCAAAATAGCAAAGCCCTACCGACCGCCCGAGCGGAGGGTGCCGATCTCGCTGCGGATGGATCGGGAAGTGGTGGAATGGTTCAAAGCTCACGGGAGGCGGTACCGGTCACGGATGAATGCGGTGCTGAAGGCGTACGTCGAGGCACATCGAAAGGCCGGATCGAGGGTTACCGGGTCCAGCCTTGGAATTCTTCTGACCGCAGGCGGAAGAACTCCAGCGTCTAAGCGCCACATGGTCCACAGATGCACGTATCGACTGAAGATTTGGGCTCTCCACGCGCTCCAACACCCAGCCGTGGCGCCCGGCAATGCCAGCGCCCTTTTCGTGCTATCGAACATACTCCGGCCTCTTCTGCCGACAGCGTCGCTGTCGCTGTTGGGCAGGTCTCATCGCGCCCTGATGCACGCCGACCGGGGCGCCCGTTTCTCGAGCCGGCTCAACACCACGATTGAGCGGGACTTGATTCGCGCCTGCGCGGCCGATGGACTCGTGGAATCGGTCGTGGCTGGTCAAACGGATCGGCCCGCATTTGCCCCAGGAGTTTTCAGGAACGCGGGCCTCGTGCTCAAGTCTCCACGATGCGAGAACGGCCGCGTGGTGGAAAGAGGCGTGCTCCTGCTCAAGTACACAGAGCGTCTGGATATCTTTCGGCGCTGCGTGGCGATGGCCTCGTTAGTCGAGCGTTACACCTTGATTCTGGAGCCGAGCTGGTCGGGCTACGCCGATCCAAAGCTGTTGTCGTTCTGTGTTTTCCGGGATTACCCGGTCGTCGTGATGGCATCCTGCAAAGCGGACTATCAGTTCCTTGAGCGGCTGAACTCCAATCTGCGGCCCATCACGACCGGCGCCAGCGATTGGGTCGACCCGCGAGTCTTCCGTCCTTTGGAGAGACAGGAGAAGCGGTTTGACGCGGTGATGGTCGCGCGCTGGACGCTGGCGAAACGCCATCACCTGCTATTTCGCGCGCTCAACCGCATCGCCGATCCTTCCTACCGGGTCGCACTCGTCGCCAAATTTCCAGGCGACACCCTTCGGCGCGCAATCCTGTCGATGATCGAGGAACACCGCCTTGGGAGCCAGATAACGGTATTCGAGAATCTCGAACCCGCCGGCGTCAATGAGATTCTGAACCAATCGAAGGTCAATCTGCTCCTGTCCCGGCAGGAGGGAAGTAACCGCTCGCTGTTCGAAGGATTCTTTGCCGGCGTGCCGGGTCTGGCGTTCGCGAATAACATCGGCATCCCGTTGACGCATTTCACGCCCCGGACCGGGCGGTTGATCGCTGAGCATGAGTTACCCGGCGCGCTGCTCTACTTTCGTGAGCACTGGGCGGAATTCGATCCAAGGCCGTGGGCGCTGGCCAACATCGCGCCGGAGGTGACGACGGCCAGGCTGAATCTGGTTCTAAGCCGGTTTGCGCAAGAAAGACACGAGCCCTGGACGCAGGATATCGTCGGCAAGTGCAATCGGCCTGGATTGTACTATTACCCCGACGAAAGTGACGGCCACGGATTTGCGACTATCGAGGAGCTGATGGCGCGGTACGCGCGCATCCCCTCACGGCCAACGCGCGCGGCCAAGCCTTGATGATTGAGATCGAAATCCGCCAGTCGGGACTGCTGCTTCTATAGCTCACTCTCGGCCGTGAGCCAGGGGAGATCCTCCGGGTGAATTCTTTTCAGTTGCTGCCTGGAGAAGTGCTGTGGGTCCGAGACCGGGCCGCCGAGCCTGATAGGGCGAGCTTCCTGCTCGCCGAAAAGCTCGACGTAGTCACTGTAAAAGCCGTCGCAGACGGACTGTAGATCGCAACTCGAGCAGGCGGCGACGTGGCGATAGCCGGTGTATTCGCGCGCCCGCATTCGCGCGTCTTGCCGGTACAGCGCGTCGCGCGAACCGCCGGCCGGCTGCGCAGCCCATTGCCGTTCCAGCCGTTGCTTGATCCGGTGAAGTCCGCCGCCCACGCGTGGCAGCTCGACCGCCAGCCGCCGCAACGGGGCGCGGAGAACGCCGAGCCGGAGCCGAGGGCCCAAGTCGATCGGCGGGGTCAGGGGCGCGTCGCGCATCCGCTGCGCCGGCAGGTCGGTCCACGACCAGCTCGCAAAATCATTCTCGTGCAAGTCATACGGAATCTGGCTGAAGTCGTAGACGGATTTCCGGTGGCGCTCGGCGACCACGCAAAAGGGCAGATAACGGACGTTGGCCTCCACGCCCGCGGCCGCCAGGAGATCGAGGGCTTCATCGAGCGGCCCGGCCAGTTCGGCGTAGCTTGGCACGTTCATCGTGCTACGTTTGCCGGTCTGCTGGTCGTTGAACGGATTAAATCCCAGGAAATTGACTACCTCGGCGCCGGTTTGCACGGCCAGCGTCGCGATATCGGCCAGTTGGCCCAGCGCGGGCTTCGAGAGCACGGTGTTGAAGCGGAACGGAATCCCTTCCTCCTGGAGATGGCGCAAGGCATTCATCTGCCGGACATGGGCGCCTTGCTTCCCCACGAGTTCGTCATAAACGGCGCCCAGGCCCTGGACGCTGACAAGGACGTCGCGCAGGCTCGAACTCCGGAAGCGGGCGACGGTCGCGCGGTTCGAGAGCACTTGAACGTTACTGATGATCGTCGGCGACAAGCCGATCTCTGCGCAGAAGGTTACCAGGTCGTAGATCTGGGGCCACAGCGTTGGCTCTCCGCCCTGGATGTCGATCGAGTTGTTGCCATAGTGATCGACCAGGGTGCGGCAGATCTGCTTCGCCTTCTCGAGACTCATGAAGGCGTGCTCGGGGTGAGCCTCATCCTCGATGCGGTCGAGGAAGTAGCAGAAGTGGCAGCGGAGGTTGCAGGTCTGCCCCAGCCAAAGAATTCCCCGGCGCGTGATCTTGCGCGCCTGACTATAAATGTAGGCCGGTTTCGGCGCGGGCGCGGTGGTGATGGCCAGCGCGAGCGCTTGTTCCAGAACCGAGCCTGCAGCGCCGGTCATAGCGCCTCCCGCGTCCCCGCGTCCCACGCTTGCGCCGGGTTGCGACGCTGACGCCGTAGCAGCGCAAGCGCGGCGATGTATACCGTATCGAGTGGAGAAACGCGGAAGGCTTCGGCAATTCGAGCGAGGCCGAACGCAAGATCTCCCCTGGCGAGGCCGACGCGCGCGAAGAACAGCGCCCGTGCCGCGCGAACCTGCCGCTGGCGCCGTCGCGCGAGCCGGCTCGTCGCGAAAAGACGCCGATGGACCGCCCGCTCCTCCATGAACCAGTGACGATGCCGGGTCACGAGTCCCCCGGGGACGGCGTGTTCGACCAGTGCCGCGGAACAATGCTCCATCTTGCCGCCGGCTCCAGCCAGGCGGAGGTACCAATCAAGATCGTGGACGATCAACAGGTTCTCGTCGAACGGGCCGATGCGCGCGAACGCCGCACGCCGGCAGGCAACCACCGAGAGCGTGTGAATGGGACATTGCATGAGGAGCTGAATCAGGGGTTGCGCGGAATGGTACAGCGGGCGCAGATCCGGTCGCGATATGCGGCCGACGGGATCGATTTCGAGGTGACCGGTGGTACAGAGATCGGCTTGCGGGTGCGCCTCGAGCTGGGCGACCTGCACCTCGAGGTAGGAAGGGTGCCAGATATCATCGTCGTCGAGAAAGGCGACGATGTCGCCGCGCGCGTGCGCAACTCCGCGGTTGCGGGCCGCCGCGGCGCCAACCGGCTGCGGAGCTCGACCAGAGACACCGCCGGCCATTTCGTGCGAAGCCACGACGCGGTGCCGTCCACCGAGCCATCATCTACCACCACGACCTCGAAATCCCGCAAGCGCTGCGCCTCGATGCTCGCCAGCGCACGCGCCAGCGCGGCGCGGCGATCGCGCGTCGGGATCACCACGGAGACGCGCGGCATCATCGCACCTTCGTCGCGCTCGCGTTCGCGATCGCGGGGGCTTGGACCGCCACGCGCACCCGTTCGGCGACGTAGCCGGTCAGGTTGGCGATTTCCCAGAGCATGAGGAGCGCGGCGATGGCCGCACCGCGCGCCGCGCTGCGCCGGCGTAACTCCGGAATCACCAGCGCGGGCAGGCGCAAATGGAACAGCACGCTCTCGCGCAGGGTGGGGCTTGCTCCGGAGCCATGAAATTTCGCCGCACCCCGTCCGTAGGCGAAGAACTTGCGGGCAAAGCTGCTGAAATCCATGCGGTCGTCGTGTTCCACGACGGCCTCCGAAACCCGGCCCAGCGCGAAGCCCGCTTGTGTCCATCGCCGGCAAAGCTCGCGGTCCTCAGCGGTCCGGAAGCGCTCGTCGAATCCGCCGAGCCGGATGAGTGCGGCAGCCGGAAATGCGAAGTTGTTGGACGGAAGAAGACGCTCGCGGCCCGTGACGGCGCGGTCGTGCGCTGCGAGCAGAAAGAGCACGAGCTGAGCGGTATCGGCGTACACATTCGCCGGCAGACCGTTGTACGTCGATCCGCCCACTGCACGCGGCGGTGATAGCGTGACGCCGGCGGCGAGCGCCGCGAGCCACCCCGGATGAGGGCGGCAGTCGTCGTCGGTGAAGGCGACGATTTCGCCGCGAGCGACCTCGAGGCCGCGATTGCGCGCCGCGGCCGGGCCGCCATGCTCTGGTTGGAGCAGCCGCAGCCGCAGGGAATCGACGAACGGGGCGACCACCGGGCCGAGATCCTGGGCGCCGCCGTCGGAAACCACGATGGTTTCGGCGTCCGGCGGGAATGATGCGGTCAACGCGCCGAGACACGCGGCGAGCGGGCCCGGACGATTCCACGTCGGAATCACGACCGAGATGCGGATCATCGCTGCAACTCCAGCTTGGGCGCGTATGCAGATCCTGCCAGCCGATGCAGCGCGCGAGATAGTGTCCAGCGCAGGTAGAGATTGAGAAAGTAGGGCCAGGGATGCACCAGCGGAAGACTCTCGATTACCGCGCGCGCGCATTCGGGATTGGCGTGCGGACCAACCAATCGATACTGGGCGGCCGCGAAAGGACCGGCGACGAACCGGCGGCGGAACCGGCGGCTCTCCCGCCGAACGTCGTGCCAAGCCGGCTTGCAGCCAATCCGGGAGGCAAGCTCATCGCAGAAGGAGGTGTAGTCGACGAGGTGATCGAGCCGTCCCTTTACCGCCCGGAAGATGTGCGCGCGCACGCGCGTCGATTGTTCGATCGTTCGCCGCATCTCGATTGCGGAGGGCAGCGCCAAGCGGCCGCTCTGGACCAGTGCAAACCAGCGCGCCTGCAACTCCGCGAGCGGCGGGATAGCGCCGAAGGCCGGGCGGAGGAAGCCGATGAAGCCCAGATTGGCGCCGGCCTGCGGGTTAAACGTGTGCAGGAAGCGCGGCGCGGCCGCGAGCTCCGCGTCGAGAAACGGAATCCGGGTATCGAAACCGGTGCAGAAGATTACGAGCTCCGGTGTGAACTCGGTATCGTCCTGGAATACGACCCGCGGCCCATCGAAGCGCGCGATGGCCGGGGCGTGGCGGCATCTGCCCTCCGCCAGGGCGCGGACAAATTCGTCGGTCTTGGTTCCGAATTGTTCGTTCAGCGTTCCGCCGGACATTTCGAGCAGTTGGAGGGTTAACTTTCGGGTCCGGAGATTGGTCCGGATCGCGGCGCGGCTCGAAGCCCAGAGCAGCGGCAGGAACTCCCAGAAGAGCCGGAACACGAGCTGGATGAACTTATCGACGAACACGAACGGCAGGAACGTCCAACGATAAACCCGCCGTTTCCGGTCGTCTAGCGGGTTTCTGGTCTGGAAGATCCAATGTGCGGCGCTGTTTTGGAGACGCGAGGTCTGGAGATCCTGCGGCCGGCCGAAAATGGTCCGCGGCAGGACCGCGACCCCGCGCCGCAACGAAAGCACCGCTTCAGCGGCGTGCGCAGCGACCTCGGCCGCGACATCAGCCCCGGACTCGCCCGCGCCAACGATCAGGACGCGCTTGCCGCTAACCTGCGCCGGCCGCCGGTACTGCGCGCCATGCATCATCTCCCCGGTGAAGGTCTCCTGGCCCTCAAACCGCGGGAGATGCGGATGCTGGTGCAGACCCGAGCAGATAGCGACGGCGTCGAAGCGTTCCTCGCGCGGGCCCCGCGCGTCGCGGATCCGGTACGGTCCAGCCGCCGCCCGGGTTGGGGGTCACGGACTCGACTGCGGCCCCGAAGCAGAGGTGCCCGCGAAGGCCGAACGCGTCACAGTACTCCGCGAGATAGTCGACGTAGTCGCCAATCCGCATGTGGCCGGTCCGATTGGGGGTGACGGGATAGTCCGAAAACGCCGTCAGCAGTCCCGATGAGGTGAGCCGGCAGGATTCCCAGACCACGCCGTCGGTCTCGCCGAACCGGAACACGCCGCCGAGGCCATCCGCCTTTTCGAAGCAGGTCGGCGCGTGGCCTTCCGCCAGCAATTCCTTGACGGTGACCAACCCCGACGGGCCGGCGCCCACGACAGCTACGCGCTTCGACAATGAACGCCTCCCGGTTCGGGATGATAGTAGCCCGCCGATTGGGTCCGGTCGATGGTGACGGCGCCAATCTGTCAACTCAGACCGTCGGTCCGGTTCGGTAGTCGATACTCAGTGGCGGCGCTGTTTGTCGAGTTGGGCCATCATTGCGAAGAGGTCAACGATTGACGGCGGGGGTTCGGTGCGGCCGGCTGGTTGGGCTATTAATCGTGGCCTCGCCACGCCGCACCGCATGCGCTACTATCGTTCCTACCATTGGTAGGAGAATTTCGGTAGGAGAATTTCGGGATGAGTGTCGCGAAGCTTTCCGTGTCGCTGCCTGACTCGCTGGCCGGGTTCGTCGAGAAGTATCGCAAGAAGCGGGGCTTGAACCGCTCCAAGGTTATCGAGGAGGCGGTCAAGCTGCTCAGAAGCCGGGAGCTGGAGGCGGCGTACCGGGCGGCGGATGCGAAATCGGACAAGGCGTGGGAGACCACGGCCTCCGACGGGCTGGCCGATGAGACGTGGTGAGATCTACTACGCCGACTTGAGCCCAACGGTCGGCTCCGAAATCAACAAGCGCCGCCCGGTGCTGATCGTGAGCAACGAGGCGAACAACCGCGCAGCAAATACGCTGACGGTGCTGCCTATCACTTCCAACGTCAGCCGGGTCTATCCCTTTGAGATCCTTCTACCGCCCAGGGACAGCGGCCTGCCCAAACCGTCGAAGGCGCAGGCCCAGCAGATTCGCACTATCGCCAAGGAACGTTTACGAGGTAGCGCGTTGGGCAGGCTCAGCGCCGCGCTCATGCATAAGGCGGAGGAGGCCATGCGCCTTCACCTCGATCTTTAGCCGAGCAGACGCCGCAGAATTATTTCGGCGGGGGAGGGCCGATGGCCGGTCCGATCGGACGCGGCGCCGATTCTCGACAAGAGACCTAACCCCCGGCCCCTTCCCTAAAGACGGGAAGGGGAGCCAGAGCCAGTTTTCACGCAGCGTGTTGAGGGCCATGAAGTCCGCTTTAGTCGTTCGCCGCTTTTCTCGACGCGCTGCCACTGATGCCCGAGCGGAAGGTGCCGATGTCGCTGCGGATGGACCGGGAAGTCGTGGAGTGGTTCAAGGCCCACGCGGCAGGCGGTATCGGTCACGGATGAATGCGGTCCTGAAGGCGTACGTCGAGGGCATCGAAGGGCGGGATAAGAGTCTGGCGGTTCCAGCCCCGGTTATGCCTCCCGTTCGCCTAAGATTCAGGACCGCGGGCTTTTTTCCGATCTTCCGAGAAGCGAGACGGGCTAGCCGTCGAGAATATTACCTGCGGTAAGGGCGCGAAACCCGCTCTAGCGGAGTCTGAACTCAGCGATTAGTGCGGGTCTTTCGGCAAGCAGTTTTTCCAGGTGGCTCTCAGGCCACATCTCAATCTTGAGCGCCCGATCCCCGGCATTGTGTTTCTCGATAGCTGCAACAGCATCACTCGTGAAGCGTCCTGTCGTGGCCACTACGAAAACATCGACTTTGGGTGGCTCCCAGGTTCCTATCTGTTCTTTGAGCGCGGCTATATCGGTAGAAGAAACGCTCTTGGTCGTTCTGTGCCTACACTGAATCAAGACGCGGCTTCTAATCACGCCGCTCAACGGGTCGTTGACCGTTCTGAAGACAGACAGGTCGCGCCCTCGATCTGGGGCATTGGTGTGCGTCAACCACTCTGGGTTTTCGTAACCGGTGGCGGCGGCAATTAGCGAGAACATCAGACGTTCGAAATCTTCGTCGCTCAGCGATTTCCATTGCAGCTTGGTGATCACTTGGCCCTTAGGCTGAGTGGCGGCTAGAGTGCCTAGGTCCCCGACATCAACGGGAATGGGTTCGTTCCGACCGTATAAGCCTCTGCTAAGTCCGGCCTTCACTTCCGGCCAATCCAGGCGAATGACGTCCAAAATATCTTGCGTCGCGCCAAAGTGGAGATGTCTTCGCAAATCACTCCACCGAGAGGGTCGGGGAAGAGCGTTACCGAGGAGAGTCTCAATCTCCCGTATGCGGGTTTTTAACGTTTCCCAATCAGGGGTTTTGACCTCTTCCGCTGAGTCTGGCTTCCTTGCGGCGATTTCGGCCAGAGGCCGAAGTCTCTCATCAATTTGGCAGATCAGATCGGACATGGCGCTGCGAATGAGCTGCCGCCGTTTCCCATTCAGGCGATGCCGGTACTCAGCAAGCTCCCGACCGGGGCTCCTGATTTCGTTTTCGACGGCGACCTCCGCGCTGATCTCGCCGACCTCTTTAGCGTCGAGCCGGTTTTGGCCAATGGAATCGAGGTCCAGTGGAATACTTTCCGGTTTCCAGCCGTCTATCTTTGGTAGGGCACGGAGCACGTCCTGATATACTCGCACATGTTCCTCATATGCAGGGTCGCTACCGAACGCGAGCCCTTTCGGAGTCAGTTTCTCGATCTCAGACCATGTACGTTCGAGTGTCGCCAAGTTCGCCTCCGTGGCCTCAAACTGGCGTAAGGCGGAGTTTATCGGGCTATCTTCTGAGGTCCTGGGCACGATGATCCAGTCGGGGCACCCGGAAAGGCAGCGCACGAAAACCTGCACGACCGGACCTGCCAGCTGTTGCGCGCAACTTGCTCCAAGAAGCGTAGTCCGCCCTCGCCCAACTGTCCATCCAGCTCGAAGAGTGGAAGCTTCGGACCGCGGGACGGTAGGCCAAGGAGAGCTGTAAACGCCCAACTTCTCTGGAGCCTGATAGGGGCCGGCCTTCGCGCCGGCCGGATTCTGGGTTGGCTCGATTCCTCGCGGTGTCATTCCCGCGCGTGGTTGCCGCGCGAGGAATCCCGGTGCCCTCGTCTGCCACAGCGGCGGAATCCGGGATTCCTCGCACGCGCCAAACACGCGCGCGGGAATGACAGCAGGGCTAGGAGGGGAAGTAGCGTCACTATTTTGTGCAAGGGTCAATAATGTTCAGGTTAGCCGCGGCGCTGTTTGTCGATTTGCGCCATCATTGCGAAGAGGTCGGTGATTGACGGGGAGGGTTCTGTGCGACCGGATTGTTGGGCGAATTCCTGGTAGAGCGTGGCTACATTTACTACTATTCGTTCGGCGTCGCCCCAGGAGGAATAGTCGGCCAGCGAGATGTCCTGTGGCCGCTTCGCAAATGGCATGCCGGCATCGTAGCGTTTTCGGGCGTCTGCTCGGTGATATATTCGAGATAGCCTTTGACCGCGGCCACGCCCTGCTTGTCGGTGATCGGGCCGTGGCCGGGCACGATCGGTTTCGACGTCCAGATCGAGCATCAACTGGCAGGCCTTGATCCAGTTGTCGACCGGGCCGGCCCAGATGATCGGATGGCCGTTGATGAACAGGATGTCGCCGGTGAAGACGACGCGATCGCCGGGAACATAGGCCAGGATGTCGCCGCGCGGTATGGGCCGGGCCGACCTCGATCAGGCGGACGGTCTTGTTGCCGACTCGGCGCTCTAGCGTTCCGGTGAAGGTGCGGGTCGGCAAGGGCGACGTCGATCCCGTCGAAAGTCGAAGGCGCGAAGATGCGCGCGAAGAATTCGCCGGCGGCGCCCCTGCGTCGGATTCCGCGTTGCATCTGCGCGAGCCGTTTCGCGCCGCCGTCATGGCGCATCTCCTCGTCGCACGCCTTCGACGCGATAATTTCCGCGCCGGCGACCAGCTCGATTGCCGAAGCAGTGGTCGCCGTTGGAATGCGTGTTCACCAACGTGCCGATGGTGGCGGCGGCTTTCGGCTCGGCGCGGCGCATCGCGTCGAGCATCTCGCGCGTCAGCTTCAGATCGAAGAGCGTATCGACCAGCAGCGACTCGCCGCTGTCGACCACCAGTCCCGCGTTGCTCCATCCCCAGGACCCGTCGGGCTGCAGGTACGCGTAGCAGCCGTTGCCAAGATCCTGCAGTCCCTTGGTGTAGGCGAACTTGCTGGTGATCGTGGTCATCGGCGGTGACCTCCTTCGAGTCTGAAAAGCGAATCAAGCGATTGCACCGGATTCGCTTGGGTCTATAGCACGGCGCGGAGTGGAGAGGCGAAAGGGCTGCGCGGCTAGATCTGCCAATTGCCTGCCGACACGGGGCCGGAATCGGGCATGGACTTTGCCTTAGAGATGGCATGCGGTGTCGAATGTCGTGGGATATGAGGAATTCGGGAGCGAAAGAATCGATCAGCGAATCAAAACTGACGCGGCGGTGTCGTGAATGACTCACGAAAGCTCAGAAAAGTTACAGTTGGGGCCGACGCCGAGTCCCGCGCACGATCGCGCGAGACTGATGGTGCTGCGCATCGCGTTAGCCGCAGTTCTCCTGAGTTTGGTCACGATGGGGCGGGCGCTCGGCGCGAGGATGCCGACCTCAACCGGATTCAGGAGCATCCAGGGTCAGGATGTTACATTTGTCGACCAGAAGTCGGGTGGGTGTGATCGGGTAGAGCTGGAACGACAGTAGTAGACGGGCCGCGCGGCGCCGGAAGATTTCGCCGACCCGACCTCGGCGGAACAGCGTCGCGCGGACCCGGATTTCCCAGAGTATCGCTAGTGCTTGCCGCCGCTCGGTGCGCCGCCGCCACCGCTTCGCGCTGGACCCCGAAACACGCGCATCTGCTGCTGATGCTGCTGCTCCAGCGCCTGGACCTGCTGAGTGTGCTGGCGTTGCAGGTTCTGTTGCTGGCTGAGATGCGCGCGCGCGCCGGCCTGCTCCTGTTGCATCCGCCGACGCTCGAGGTTCTGGACCTGCTGGTTGTGCCGGCTCTCGACCGCCTGCACCTGCGTGTCGTGATGCTGCTCGAACACCTCCCAGTCCGCATTCTCGTCCTGCTTGGCGAGCGCATTGCGTTGCGCTCATGCTGCTGCTCGACGGCTCTGTAGCTGCGCGGCGTGCTGTTTCTCGATCGTCTGGAGTTGATCGCTGTGCTGGCGGGCGGCCACTTGCTGTTGCTCGGCGCGTTGCCGATCGAGCAATTGGAGCTGGGTCGCATGATGACGCGCGAGCGTCTGCTGATCGAGCGGATGCTGGCGCTCGAGCGCCACCTTCACCTGCGCGGTCCACTCCGGATGATGCTGCTGCACGTACGATGGATTGGTGTCGGCCCACCAGAGCGCGTCGTGCCAGCGTGATTGGTCGTCATAGTCGCCGATCCACTCCGGATGATGCTGCCGCGCCCAAGATGCGATCATGCTCCTGCCACCATGAATCGGTGATGCCACGGTGATGGTCGTCGAAGTCGCCCAGCCATTCGGGATGGTTTTCGCGCGCCCACGCCGGTTGATTCATCCCACCACCAGGGCGCGGGCCGCCAGAATGATCGTCGTCGAAATCGCCCCACCATTCGGGATGATGCGCGCGCACCCAGTCCGGATGGAACTGCCACCACCATCGGCGCCGGATACCAGAGGACCCTCGTAAACCGCGCCCCACCAATCCGGATGGTTGGCCAAATGCATCGGGATGAAACATCCACCACCAGGGAGCGGGATACCAGAAGCCCTCGAAGGGAGCGCCCCACCATTCGGGATGATGCGCGGGCACCCAAGCCGGTTGGAGCATCCACCACCACACCGCGGGATACCACGCGCCCTGATAGACATCGCCCCACCATTCGGGATGATGCAGGCGGACCCAGTCGGGATAGTACTGCCACCACCATTGCGCCGGGATACCACGCGCCGTCATAGACGTCACCCCACCATTCGGGATGATGCGCGCGCACCCAGTCGGCGTTCTCATGCCACCACCACCACGCGGGCTGCCATTGGTGATGCTCGTCGAAGTCGCCCCACCAATCCGGATGATGCGTGCGCGCCCAGTCGGCCTGATTGGTCCACCACCATCCGGCGTTGTGCCATACGTGACCGGAGTCGTAGTCGCCCCAGGAGGGGAGTGGCGGCGCCGGTCCCCATTGCGCTCGCGCCGGCGCTGCCAGCGTCAGCGAGATCACTGCGATGACCGCGACCGCCGCCAGCATCCGCACGATTCTGCTCATCGCTCCGCCCTTCCGGTATTGAGGATGTGAGGTCAGGAAGCAGGCGGAGCGTCGAGAGAGTTCGTGCGCCGCGCGATTTCCATACCGGTCAGATCTATATGGAGAGCCGCTGCGGCGCTATCAACTCGCCTCGGGCCGAACGCCACCGCGAAGAAATCATTTAGCGCCGATAGTAGTACGAAGGCCCGTAGTACCCACCTCCGTGTCCATGTCCGCCGCCGCCCGGAAAGAAGCACGCTTGCATCGAAAGCATGCCCATCAGCAGAGCCAGCATCACAGCGATCCTGATTTTCATGGCCTTTGCACCTCTCATCGGCACCAATAAGCATCAAGAATGCCAGCCGGGAAAGCCCCGTAAATAGCAGGCTTTTCGCGGACACTGCGAGGCGAACGTCTTTCCGTAGCCGCATTTCGCCGCCGCATAGGGTGTACTGCGGGCAAAGTCGCTTACTCGGTAAATCTTACTTTTGCAGGAACGGAAAAAACCCCGCAAAACGGCCCTTTCCCGGCGGCATGCGAGTTGCTGACCCTTCACGAGTGATAGCTTCTCGTGGCTTCCCGACCTGTGAATTACGGAGGTGCCGGAGATGGAGAGCAGTATTTTGCCCGATCGTCGAGATCGGGATGAAACGCCTCGCGGCCTTGGCCTCGCTTTGATCGTGCTTGGATTCCTGGTGCTGATTCTCGTCGCCTGTAACCACAAGACGGTCGATCAGCATCTGACTACCGGCGACCGCGCGATGCGGGACGGCAAGATCGCCGACGCAGAGCGTGAATACCAGACCGCGACTCAGCTTGCCCCCAGCGATCCGCGCGCCCATCTCGCGCTGGCCAGTCTCTATGCCTCCGAGCAAAAGCCCACGATGGCGCAGCAGGAAGAGATGAAGGTGCTTGATCTCGATCCTCAAGATGCCGGCGTGCACGCGGCCTTGGCGCAGGATTACGTGCTGGATTCTCAACTGGCGATGGCGGAAGAGCAGTATCGGGCCGCGATCGCGCTCAATCCGGGGCAGTCGAAGTATCATCTCGAGCTGGGCACGGTGCTCGCCTCCGAGAACGATCCGTCCGAAGCCGAGGCCGAGGTGCGCACTGCGATCGGGCTCGATCCTCGCGATGGACAGGCGCATTTCCGCCTGGCCAAGCTGCTGAGCGCAGAATCGGGACGTGAGGAGGAAGCGCGATCGGAATTTGAAGAGGCGCGCGCCATTGATCCGGCGCTGGTCCTGCCGAGCGCTCCGGCCGCTCCCGGCGCTGCCGATACTACGCTCTCGAAGGCTTCGACCCGAGCGCCGATCAAGGCGCTCAACAAAAGGTTCCTGTTGAGCCAGAATTCGCAAGTGTACCAGGAACCGGCGCCGACCAGTCCGGTCGTGGCCCAGGTGCGAAGAAGCAAACTCGTGAATGTGACCGGGATCACCGGCGACTGGCTGCGCATCAGGTTGCGCAGCGGTACCGTGGGATTCATCCCAGTCAGCGCCGCGGAATAGAACAGTAGTCTCTTGCCAACGAGCTTCCTGGCGGTCGGCCGGCCGCCAGGATGGCTCGCTCGCCCGCTCTGCATCGCAGCTCAGCCGAGTTCCTCGCTGCATTGTCTGAAGTCACTGCCCGCGAATTTCTTTGCGGGTAGCAAGATTCGGAATTCAGGCGTTGCCCGCAGCCGTGTCCGTGGTTGCCGCTCGCCCGGTCAAGGCCGGCCGTTATCAGCCCTGCGGCCGGGCCGCATTCGGCCTCGATCCCGTCTCCGCGCTCCTGCGCGCAGCTGCGGGCCGATTTTACCGGACGGACCGCCGCAGAACTTGAAAAGGGTAAAGGGGCGTGCCCAAGAGCCTTCAAATAAGATGCTGGCTTTACGCTGGCGCCAGTGGGTAAAATTTGCAAAGTCTGTGAACGAGGGTGCCGGAGTTTTGGGCGGCGCCGGGGTGGTCGACGAGCGGGCGCAGTCGCGATCCGAAAGCATCACCCGGTCGCTAACGACATCATAAGGGGCTCGAACAAGAGGCCCGATTCAGGTCTGGCAAGGTCAAGCAGGTTTCCCCCAACAGGTTCCACCAAGCAGGTTCCCAATGACCAGCGAGAAACGAATCTTGGTCGCCGAAGACGATGCCGCCACCCGAGAGGCTTGGTGCGAGCTGCTCGGATCGTGGGGCTTTGATGTGAAGGCTGCCGGCGACGGCGAGGAGGGCCTCACCCTCCTGCAGAGCTATCAGCCGCACGTCCTGCTGCTCGACCTCAGGATGCCCGGCCGGGACGGTCTTCAGGTCCTGAAGGAGATCCACGAGCGTGGCATCGACGTGGCCACGATCGTGATCTCGGGCGAAGGAGATATCCCCGAGGTGGTGCAGGCGATCAAACTCGGGGCCTACGATTATCTCCGCAAGCCGATCGATCCGCCGCACCTGCAAGTGCTGCTCAATAACCTCACCCGCCAGCTCGACATCAGTCAGGAAAACCAGCGCCTGCGCCGCAGGCTGATGAGCGCGGGCGAGTTGGGGCAGCTAATCGGGAAGTCGCTGGCGATGCGCCGCGTCATGACCCTGATCGAGCAGGTGGCAGGCACTTCGGCGTCGGTGGTGATCTGCGGCGAGAGCGGTACCGGCAAGGAACTGGTGGCGCGGACGATTCACGATCTGTCGCCGCGCCGCGACGGCCCCTATATCGCGGTCAACTGCGCCGCGATCGCCGAGAGCCTGATGGAGAGCGAGCTGTTCGGGCACGAACGTGGCGCGTTCACCGGCGCCGATCGCCGGCGTCAGGGATGCTTCGAGCTCGCCAACGGCGGCACGCTGCTGCTCGACGAGATCACCGAGATGAAGAGCGAGCTGCAGGCCAAGCTCCTGCGCGTGCTCGAGGAGCAGAAGCTGCGCCGCGTGGGCGGCAGCACGGAAGTCGCGCTCGACGTGCGGGTGCTGGCCGCCAGCAATCGCGATCTCGCCTCAGCGATTCGCGAAGGCCGCCTGCGCGAGGACCTCTACTATCGGCTCAACGTGTTCACGATCGAGATCGCGCCGCTGCGTGAGCGGGTCGAGGACCTGCCGCTGCTGGTCGAACATTTCGTCCACCAGTTGAACACGCCCGGCGGCAAGGAAGTCCGCGGCGTCGACCACGAATGCCTCGAAGCGCTCAAGCATCATCCGTGGCCCGGCAATGTGCGCCAATTGCGCAACGTGATCGAGCGCGCGCTGATTGTCGGCAAGGGGCCGCTGCTGACGATCGCCGACCTGCCCGCCGACTTCAAAGCGATCGGCGGCGAGGCGACTTTCCCGGTGCGCGTGGGCTCGTCGCTGGAAGAGGTCGAGAAGGAGCTGTTCAACCGGACGATTGCGTTCACGGGCGGCAACAAGACCCGGGCCGCTGAGATTCTTGGCGTCAGCCTCAAGACGCTCTACAACAAGCTGCACAGCTACGACGGCAAGTCCGGACGCGAAACGGAATAGAGTTTCGCCCGCGTGGGCAGGCTCTCCCCGGCCATGGGCATACGCGCTAAACTCGTCGGCAGCTTTTTCGCCTTGCTGTCATGCGCGATCCTCGCGGTCAGCCTCTTGAGCCTCGACCGCAGCCTGCGCGTGATGGTCCGCGGGCTGCTCGACTCCGGCAACCGCGTCGCCAAAGACACTTTCGAGCAGATGCGCGGCGCACTGGCCGCCGGCGGCGCCGATCCGGCGCGCGCGCTGGGCGCGGACCGCGGGCTGCGCACGGCGATGCAGTCGAGCCGCGCCTTCGGTGAGTATGTCGTGTACGTCCGGATCGTCTCGGCCGACGGCACGGTGTTGGTCGCGGCCGCGCCCGAGGAAGAGGGGCAGCACGCGGCAGCCGGACCGGGTGTTGCCGAGCTGCGGGGATCGCTCGGCTCTCCGCTGCCGCTGCAGTTGTTGCCCGCGCTGTGGCGCGATCGGATCTACGAGGTTTCCACACCGGTCGTCCTCAACGACAAGCCCTTCGGCGCGATCGCGGTCGGACTTTCGACCGGGCTCATAACCGCCGACGTTCGTCGGCTGGTCGGCACGATGGTCGTGATCGATTTCGTCACGATCGTGCTGAGCCTGCTGGCGGCGGGCGCGCTCGGCAATCAGTTGCTCGGACCGGTACAGGCGATCACCAGTGGCGTCGAGCAGTTGGCCACCGGCGGCGAGGAAGTTCCCCTCGAGATTGGCGGCTCGAGTGAGCTTGGCACGCTGGCCAGCAAGTTCAACGAGCTTTCGCGCCGCGTGCGCGCCGAGCGCACACAATGGGAGAACGAGAAGGGCCGGCTGGTCAACGTCTTCAGATCGATCGCGGACGCAGTGCTGCTGCTCGACGCCGAAGGGGCGTTGCTGTTTGCCAATGACGAAGCGACCGGGCGGCTCGGTCTCGCCAGGGCCGGCGGCAAGAGCGAGGGCAAACCGCTGGGCTTGCTGCTCGGCGCCGCGCATCCCCTGATGCAACTGATCGCGCCTGCGTTCAAGGTTGGCAGCGACGTGCGTGACGTCGCGCTGGAGCTTCCCGAGCGTGACGGCTCGCCGGCGCGCTTTCTGGTTTCGATCTTTCCGCTCGGCCGCGGGTCGTTACCGGCCGGCCTGCTGGTGATCCTGCGCGATCTGGCCCAGATGCGCGAACTCGAGACGGTGGTCGACTATTCGAGCCGGCTGGCGAGCCTCGGCGGCCTGCTCTCGGGAATCGCCCATCAGATTCGGAGTCCGCTGCACGTCATGACGATGCAACTCGAGTTGCTGCGGCGCGAAAATGACGGTGCGCCGGCCCAGCGCCGAATCGACCGCGTGCGCCAGGAGATCACCCGCCTGGACAGCACCATCGAGGCTTTGCTGCGTTTCATGCGTCCGCAGGAATTGAAAGCGGACGAGGTTGCCGTGGACACGCTGCTGCGGCAGCTGGGTGGCCGCGTCGCGCAGCCCAACGTCAAAGTTGACTATCAACTCGACGGCGCGCTGCCGCATATTACCGCGGACAGTGGCCTGCTCACCGAGGCCCTCCAGAATATCGTGCAGAACGGCGTACAGGCGATGCCGCAGGGCGGCGTGCTCACGTTGAAGGCCTCGCGCTTGCAGGACGGATTCGTCGAGATTGAGATCGCGGACCGCGGCGTCGGCATCCCCGAACAGGATCTCGCGCACATCTTCGATCTCTACTATACGACCAAGGATGGCGGCTCCGGGCTGGGCCTGCCGCTGGCGTTGCGCGCGATCGATCTGCATCAGGGATCGATCAAGGTGGAATCGCAGGCCGGAGTCGGAACGACGTTCAGGATCCGGCTGCCGACCGGCGCTGAGGCGAAGGCCTCGATGGAAGGACCACGGGCAACTTGATTTCCCCTCGCTCACGGCCCCTGACCGAGCGCGCCATCCGCTTCGCGCTCATCATGGGCGTGGCGCTGTCAGCCTGCCAGACTCTCCATTCGCTCACCTTTTTCCACTCAAAGCCCGCGCCTGTACCGGCCGCGCAGCCCACCGTCGCGCCGGTATCACCGACTGCGACGCCGATGCCGACCCCGGTCGCGCACGCCGCCGACACGCACAAACATCGCAAGCACCCCAAGCATAAAACTGAGGAGGCGGCGGCGCCGACCCCGACAGCCACCAGCGGTGAGGACCAGCCGCCAGTGCTGAGCCTCGCGCCACCCGCCGACTCCGCCCAGCAGCAAGCGACCAAACAGCGTGCGCAAAACGCCATGGATGACGCGACCATGAAACTGGCGACCGTGGATCGCTCCGGGCTCGAAGGGCAGAAGGCTACCGACTACGACCTCGCGAGCGGCTTCATCAAGGACGCGCAGGATGCGCTGCGAGAGGACGATTTCGCCAAAGCCGAAAGCCTGGCGGAAAAGGCCGCGGTGCTCGCTGGACTGCTCGCGAATGCCGGCGCAGCGGGACGATGAGCGCGGGGGCGTTCAGGCCTGCTGACGGAATGCGATGGTGGCGGCGCTCGCGTCCGTCGGTCGGGGCATGGCAGTCGCGGCCAGCATCGCGGCGTCCGCCGCTCAGCACCGTATGAAGCAGTAGAATCCAAGCTCGCCCTGACCTGCTCCAGCGATACGTTCCCTGAAGTCGGTAAATCTTACAGGCACCACCAAAGTGCCCGGGACCGTTATTCCAAGCGCTTTTCTCAGGCACGCAACGTGCTCAATCTGCCGTAGTTGAAGGCAAACCGGCCTGAATCTTTGGACTTATGGCAACTCTGGCGAACGCGCCTGAAGACTCCGTCAAATGCAATTCGCTCCCCGAACCGCCCAACATTCACTTGGCAACAATCACTTGACGTCAGGAGACCAGCCAATGCGAACCGACGCGTCGATTCAGACGGCGCTAGTGGATCAAAACGATCACGTCGCGGCCGATTCGATGGCATGCGACTCATTTCTGCCAGCGCTAATGCTGCCCGGGCAGTTCAGCGAGCTGACCCGGGGCGCTTACTACCCGGATGGTGAGCGCAGGTTGATGGTGGCGGTGCTCGATACTGCGCTCCGGGACTACCTGCAGAACGCGCACCCCAGAACCGCAGAGCAGCGGATGCGGTTCGCAGAGGTCAATCACTGGATGAATCAGAAGAGCGCGAAGCCCCGCTTGTTCAGCTTCCAATGGCTGTGCGACGCGCTTGCGATCGACGCGTGCGTGCTGCTCAAGGCGCTCGCCGCGCTTCGACGGCGCGGCAGATCGTCGCGGCTCCCTTCAATCGGGGCCGCGTCGAGCCATTATCGGAACGTTCGCAAGATCACGGCGCGTCCGTCCATTTCGTTCAGCACCAGAAGCCGACGGCGCCGAAGCCTCTAACAGAGTGTCGAGAAAAGCGGCGAACGACCAACATGACCGACGGTGCGAAGAAGCGGGAGCCGCAAATCCTTGTCGTTGAGGATGATCCGGACGCTCGCGAAGCCCTCATCGACGTTCTCGAGATCAGTGGGTATTCCGCCGAACCGGCCGGAAACGGGAGAGAAGCCATAGATCTGCTCCGACGGTCGACGCTACCCTCATTGATAATCCTTGACCTTCAGATGCCGGTGATGAACGGCTGGGAATTTCGGGCGGCCCAAAAAAAGGACCCGAAACTCGCCAAAGTGCCGGTGGTCGTGGTCACGGCGTTTGCCGGCGAGGGCATCGATGCGAACGAGACACTGGTCAAGCCGGTTGACGTGCAGCGTCTCTTGAGCATCGTGAGCAAGTATGTCAGACCGGAGTCAGGCGTATGAGCGAGCCCATCCAGCCCGCCAATCGAGGCGAAATCGAGGCTCTCGAGCAGCGCGAGGCCACGGCGATGCTGCGCGGAGATGTCGCAGAGTTGGAAGCGCTCTGGTCTGATCACCTGATCGTAAACAGCAGCGTCAATCTGATTGCCGGAAAGCAGTTGCTGCTGGAATGGATTCGCAGCGGGCGACTTCGGCTGCGGACGTTCGAGCGGCACACCACCAAGCTTGCCGGCACCGGCGATCTGGTGGTCGCAACGGGTAGCGAGACTTCCCAACTGGTTTCGGAAAGGGTCCCCGACGAGCCTCTTTTGCAGCTACATGAACACCTGGGGCCGTCACAACGGCGCCTGGAAGCTGGTCGGCCGTCACGTCGGCCTGATCGCGCGCAAGAAACCCGAGCCTTAACCGCCTGGTCCCCTTCAGCGATCGGCAGCGCGAGCGCTAATCTCGCGCCGCGTTGACGGCCTTCGCTGTGTGCGGAGATCGTCCCGCCATGCAGCTCGATAATATGCCTGGCTATTCGAGAGGCCCAATCCGAGTCCGGCCAAGGTGATGGCTCTCCCGCAAGCGCTGCGGATCGCCCTTGGTCGATCGGAAGCATCGGTCCCGAAGAACTCGACTCAGACTATGAGCTCGATCGCATCTCCGATCAGGCGGAAGGGAAACAGGATCACCGTTCCCACCGCATGGAGAGTCGATCCGACTACGCTGTCAGGCTCGTTGCTGGTCGTGGTTGTAGTGGTCGAGCTCGAACCGGGAGTCGCTTGAGCCGACGGATCCGTGCTCGCGCTGTCCGGGTTCGCGGTGCTGCTGGTGGTCGTGGTGGTTTGCTGATCCGAGCACGATTGGAGCATCACCGATCCGCCGAGCAACACCGCCAAGGCGATGACTGGAGCGATCGATTTGTTCGCCATAGGACACCTCTTAGGGACACGGCGCGCCGCAAACAGCGTTCTGGGTGCGCCAGACGAGGGGCAAAGGAGCAAGGCACATACCATCTGCGCGTCCCGACCGATCGCCAACTACCTCAGCAGGCGAGTGCGATTGAAGCCCTATAGTCGGCAAAACTTATACGGCCGGGGAATCCATAGCCGCTGCCGAATAAGTTTGCTCCGTCACGAATTCCCCGCGGCAGTTGCGGATCATTACTCGTGTGGCGGCTGACTGCGGCCGTGGCATCGCGCTTGCTCGTCTATCTGTTTTTCCAATGTGGAGGTGTGTGATGGGTAGTCCGAGTCGAATGCCGGCGAACAGCGCGGCGATTATCTTTGCTGGCGGAGACGATCGCGTCCTGAACGTGCTCAGGCAGATGGGCGTTCGTCCTGCGTGGGCGGAATCATTCGTGCGGAGGAGAGTCATAAGCCACTATGCCACGGGCGGGGCAAGGAACGGGGATTTAATAATATAGCCGGGGGTGTTTGGGGAGCCGAAGGTGAATGCCAAATCGAAGCCTACGGGACGAAGCGGCCGATCGACCGGCCTGGCCAGAAAAGAGCACCGCGCGGATGACGCACCGCGCGTGTGTCCTGAACCGCTGATCCTCGGCGAAAGCCACGTCGTGAGTGGGATCCCGACGCAATCAGTCGGCGATCGCGCCGATGAGCGCCTCGCGTGGTGGATCGTCGGCGGGGTCGCGCTGTCCCTGATGGCGATCTTCGTTGCGTCGTTCCTCCTGGACGCGATCGTGCGTTCGCGTCTGGAGCGAACTATCAACGCCTCGCTGAACGGTTATCACGCCAATCTGTCCAGTGCGCATCTTCAGCTGCTGGACGGCGCGTTGACCCTAAGCGGCCTGACGGTGACTCAAGACGCGTATCCTGGTACCCCGGTAGTTCTCCTTCCGGTCCTTAGCGCGCAGATCCAATGGCGCGAACTGCTTTCGATGCGCGTGGTGGCGGAGCTTCGGCTTTCGCGTCCCGAAGTTCAGATCAACCTCGCGCAGTTTCGCGCGCAGCGTGCCAACCAGGTCTCGGTCAACGAGCAAGCCAGCGCGCTCGAGAAGATCTATCCCTTCAAAATAAACCGCTTCCAGGTAGTGGACGGAATCGTCAGCTATCTCGACGAAGACGACGGCCGCCCGCTTAGCCTGGAGCACGTCAATTTGACGGCCGATAATATTCGCAATATCGACTCGCCCACCGCGGCGTACCCGTCGCCGTTTCATGCCACCGCATCGATTTTCGGTCCGGGCGAAATAGCTATCGACGGACATGGCAGCTTTACGGAGCTGCCGTCGGCGCGCTTCCTCGCCACGTATCGAATCGCGCGCCTCCCGCTCGCGCAGCTCGAGCCGGAACTGAAACGTGCCAACCTTGAAGTCACCGGTGGCACCCTGGATGCCAACGGGATTTTCGAATACTCACCGACCGTCGTGAAGGCCGAGGTCTACGAAGCGGCGGTTGACGCAGTCGATATCAACTACAGTCACACCACCGAGACCGCCGATGCCGAGCGGCTCGATGAACTCAAACACGGAGTCGAAGCAGCCGATCGCTCCGGACTGGTGTTGAAGGTCGATCGTCTGAATATAACGAATAGTCGAATTGCCTATACCAATGTGGTCCGGGACAAACCCTACAAGCTTTTCGTCGCGGCGCTGGGCGGCGCGGTGACAGATCTCTCGAACCAGTCCAGCGACGAGATTTCCAGCCTGAATCTGCATGGCAGGCCTATGGATCAGGGCGACCTCCGCGTAGTCGGGACATTTCGGCCCCAGCGGCCGGGACCGGATTTCAGCCTGGATATGGCGGTTCGCGATGTAGGCCTCGTAGCACTGAATGACTTGCTGCTTGCGTACGGAGGGTTTGACGTTCAATCGGGAACGCTGTCGATCTACTCCCAGGCCACGGTCAACGGAGAGTGGATCCGGGGCTACGTCAGACCATTGTTCAGCGATCTGAGCTTTACAATCCGGGAAAAAACTCCGACCAACCGGGATTGCGCAAAGCATTCGAGCTGACAACCGGAGAACCGCCGAAGCTTGCCACCGGTCGTTCGTCCGCAACGGTTGCGACCAAAGTGGACATCTCGGAAAAGCTCGACCATCCCGACATGAACCTATGGCAAGCGATCGAGGAACTCGCCGCCAACGCCTTTGTAAAGGCAATTCGGCCCGGATTCGATCGGCAGGCAAAGCCTGTGCAGGACTAACCGAGCGAATCTGCGATCATACCACGTGCGGCGAACCTGAACTCTGGAGATTCTACAGGCTCGAATCGAATCCCACCGCCTGAACCTCAAGCGATCTCGGAAGGCACGGAAGGTGCTGAGCTATATCGTCGGAGGACACGGGCTTGAAGTGCAAAGTCTATTGTCTGGAGCTGTTGCTCGTCGCGGCCCTCATGATTTCAGGGTCGAACGCGCCAGGCGACAATTCCGCCGCCGCCGCGACGGACTCGGCGTGGGGGTGTCCGGCCGTCACGTCAACTGCTCCCTGGAACCTCCATCCGCTCCCCAGCGACGAGTACGCTCAAGACAGCAGCGACTGCACTACAGGTCCGGCGTCCTCCGTTAGCGGCTTCGATTCGGCTCCGGGCACGGCCTCGATTAGCGGGGGTGATACCTTCGCGCCCGTGTTGGTGCTGCGCTTGACGAGTGGATGGCCGCCAATCAGCGTGCAGGCCGGGGCAATCGACCTGTCGCCGGATTTGCAACCCAAATAGGAGGATATTCCCGATGTCGGTGTTAGCGGAGACCAAAAGTTGGCACGTGTTCACCCTGGAATTTACGATCCGATTTCTTGTCTCGATGTTGGTGGTGATAACGCTCTGGGTGATGATGGTCGCTTTGGCCGGATGTTCCGGCCAGCCGCTCACCACGCGTGAGGAAGGCACGCTGGCCGGCGGCGTCGTCGGTGCGGGCACGGGTGCGATCATCGGTTCGGCGGTGGGCGCGCCCGGCGCCGGCGCCGCAATCGGAGGTGCGCTGGGCGCCGGCACCGGCCTGGCGATCGGCAATGCGCTGCAAAACAACGAGACCGCGGAGAAGAGCACCCAGGCTCAAGTCTCAAGTCAGCAGGCCCAGATCCAGCAGCAGCGCCAACAGATCCAGCAGCTCCAACAGAACCAAAACGTCGAATAACCTGGCTTGAGTCTTCGGCGGGGAGTCCGCGCAGGGCGCGGGCTCCCCGCATCCCCGCGCCCGGTCGCTTTTTCTTTCTCCCCGAAAAACTCAGTCCTTCCGCGCTCGGGGTTTCGCGTAGCCGCACATACTCATTGCCCGCCAAAGTCGGCTAGGCAGTATGGAGAAATTACGTACCGGAGGACCGGAATTATCCCCCAAGTGGCAGTCGTGGCCGGATGGCCCCGGTCTTGCTGCCTTTCCTGGTGTCGAAAATTACCGCGCGTACGAACGCGTGCGCCGGCAAATACCCGGAGGTTGGGCGAAATGAACCGAGATATTGCGAAGGGAAAGTTCAAGCAACTTCGCGGCGAGATCAAGCGGCATTGGGGTCAGCTCACTGACGATGATCTCACAATCGCGGAAGGGGACATGGAGAAGCTGGTCGGCCGCATCCAGGAGCGCACGGGCGAACAGCGCGAGGCGATCGAGCACTGGTTGCGTGCTCAGGGCTGCGAGTGATTCCGCATCCGTCTTTCGATCAGGAGGTCATGATGAAAACCAAATTGGGAATAACGATGATGGTCCCGGTTCTGCTGCTGGCGTTGACAGTGATCGCGCCCGCCTTCGCCCAGGACTCCACCAATTCATCCAATTCATCTACGCAATCGATGCCCAAGGCGGATCAGTCGGCGCCTGGCGCCATTGAGCCCGCGCCTCCGGCCGCTCAGTCGGGTGGAGATGCGGCTTCCAGCACCGGGCAGGCCGTTGAAAGCATGGCGCATGAGGCCGCGACCAAGGTCAAGGATTCAACCATCACCGCCAAAGTGAAGATCGCTCTGCATCAGGACAAGGACGTCGGCAACAACACGATCCATGTTTCTACCGCGGCGGGTGTGGTCACGCTCAAGGGTGAAGTGCGCGATCCGGAAGCGGCCAAACGCGCCGAGGATCTGGCCCAACAGACCGTGGGCGTGAAAAGGGTGGCCAATCAACTCACGGTGATCAACACGGGCGCCATGAACTAGTCAGCTCAGTCCAGACTCAAGTCCTGAATGGCTGACTAATCTATGATCGAGCAATGAATGTGGCAGGTCTCTCCAGGGCGATGATCCTAATCGTGCAGCAAGGCCGATTCGGACATCGCCCGAGGAGACCTTTCACGCTGCATCGCGAGGCGTTGTCGTCAGTCGGTTGAGCGCCTCGATGGTCGGAGCGAGGCTCGATTCGCGGAGGACTCGGCGCGCGGGAGCTTCAGTTCACGAGCCGGCCGGAGTCGGTGGCCAAGTGGTTGCCGCGGCGCCCGGCCTCTTCCATGATGTCGCGGATCGCCGCGAGCAGCGTGACCTTCCTGACCGGCTTGGCGACGTGCTGGTCGCATCCGGCCTCCAGGCTCCGCGCTACGTCCTCTTTGAGCGCCGACGCGGTCAGTGCGATGATCGGCACCGGCGCCATCGCGCGCTCGCTCTGCCATTTGCGGATCTCGCGCGTGGCGCTGTAGCCGTCCATCACCGGCATCTGCATGTCCATCAGGATCAGGTCGTAGCGGCCGGCCGCGAACTTGTCCACCGCGATCGCGCCGTTCTCGGCCGTATCGAGCTGATGGGGCGTGTTCTTGAGATAAGCGGTGATCAGCAGCCGGTTGTCGGCCGAGTCCTCGGCGAGCAGAATCCGCAGCGCCCGGCCGGTCTGCGCTTGCGCCTCGGCGGCAGGCTGCCCGTTCGCACGTGCGCCATTGGACTGGTCGCTCCCGACCTCCGCTCTCGCGTCCGCGATCGCTTCGTACAAATCCTGGCGGCGGATCGGCTTGACGAGGTACGCGTGAATCCCGAGCTCGCGCAGCCTGGCGGTCGTGATACTGAAATCGTCAGAAGTGAGCATCAGCGTGGTCGAGCGGTGGACCCCGACCCGTCTCGCGACTTCGATCCCGTCGATTCCCGGCATCCGGTAATCGAGCACCAGCAACTCGAACGGCTGGCCCTCGCGCGCCGCGTGGGTGATCTGCGCCAACGCCTCCTCGCCGGTTTCGGCCTCGGTGACGAGCGCGCCCTTGGCGCCGAGCATCTCGCGCAGGATCAGGCGGTTGACCGGCGTATCGTCCACCACCAGCGTGCGAACGCCCCTCAGATCCAGCGCCGCGGCGGTTGAGTTTTCGCGCGCGACGGCTCCGGCATCGGCGTCGAAACGGGCAGTGAAGTGGAAGGTGCTGCCGTGGCCTGCCTCGCTCTCCACCCAGATCGTGCCGCCCATCAGATCGACCAGCCGCTTTACGATCGCCAGGCCGAGCCCCGAGCCGCCGTATCTGCGAGTTGTCGAAGAGTCGGCCTGCGTGAAGTTGGCGAAGACCTTGTCGAGCTGCGCCTGGGCAATCCCGATTCCGGTGTCCGCGACCGAAAAACGGAGCAGCACCGATCCTTCCCGCGGCGTTCCTTGTTCCGGCAAGCCTGGTTCCGCCGGCTCGACGGTGAGCACGATCGATCCCGATTGCGTAAACTTGATCGCGTTGCCGATCAGGTTGATCAGGACCTGGCGCAGCCGGAGCGGATCCCCGCACAGGCCGGTGGCGAGGCCGGGCACGATGCGGCAGACCAGCTCCAGACGTTTTGAGTGGGCGCGCACCGCCAGCGTCTCGCAGACCCGGTCGGTCAATTCGCGCAGGTCGAAAGGCGTCCGCTCAAGCTCGATCCGCCCGGCCTCAACCTTGGCCAAGTCGAGAATGTCGTTGATCAAATCGAGCAGCGAGTTGCCGTTGTTGGTCATGATGTTCAGGTACTTGCGCTGCTCGAGGTCGAGCCCGGTCTCCGAGAGCAGTTCCGCCATCCCCAGCACGGCGTTCATCGGGGTGCGGATTTCGTGGGACATGCTGGAGAGAAACTCGGACTTGGCGCGCGACGCCGCCAGCGCCGCCTCGCGCGCCTCGACCAGTTGGCGTTCAGTCGCCTTGAGCGCTGAGATATCGCGCGTGACCGTAAGACAACACTGGTGTCCGCGCAGCTCGAACAGCGTCGCCGAAAGCAGGCACGGCAGCGCTTCTGTGCCGTTCTTGTTACGGAAGACGATCTCCATGTTCCTGACTTCGCCGCGATCTTTCAGCTCCTGGACGAGGCGAACATTGTCGTCGGGGTTGACGTAGGCGTCGAAATCGCGCGACCGCTTGCCGACCAGCTCCTCACGGCTGTAACCGGTGCTTCTGACGTGTTCCTGATTGACGTCGACGATTTTGCCGGTGTGAAGGTCGATCAGCATCATGCTATCGAGGTTAACGTCGAACAGCTTGCGGAAGGTTTCCTCGCTCTGTTGGAGCCGGCGCTCGGTTTCTTTCAGTTCCGAGATGTCTCGGGCGATGCCGACCACGTATCGTTCGCCTGCGACCTCGACCAGTTTCGCCGAGAGCAGACACGGGATGAGCTGTCCCTGCTTGGTACGGAGATCGGTCTCCAGGTTCTGGAAGCTGCCGTTACGTAACAGCTCGCGCACGGTCCGATCGCGCGTCTCCGCGCCGATCCACATCGCCAGCTCGCCGAACTTCCGGCCAATCAGCTCTTCGCGCGCGAAACCAAACTGCTGCTCAAAGCCGTGGTTGAGATCGACGAAGCGGGCGACTATGCCGGCGGGCAAGGCGCCGTTTTCGGACGCGGCTGCCGGCGCGTCGTCCGCCGCAGACGCGTTTTCCTCGCGCGAGATGCGCAGCACCACGATGCCGTCGAAGGTGGCGTCGAAAATGGTTCGCAGCGAGATTTCGCTGGCGCTGGGATGCGCGGCGAGGGCGGAGCGTGGCGGTTGAAGCCCGGCGACTTCGTTTTCCAGATCCGCCTTCGTCCGCTGCAAGGATTCGATTTGCGCCAGGAGCTCCTCGCGCCGCGCGCACAACTCCCGGTTGCGCTCCTCCGCGGCTTCGCGATCGTCCCCGAGGTTTGCCATAAGTCTCTCCCAGCCCTCCCGCAACGATCCGCATAGATGAGCAAGTACAGTGCCTGAAGCTTAAGGCTGCTCCGCCAATGGCACGCACAACTCCGATGCTCTTAAGTGTGCCAAATGGGATCAGTCGGGCCGTGTGGCGTTGCGGGATCGGCAGTGTTGCAGCGCTGCGACAAGACCACGCTCGATTAGATGCTGGTCAGTGAGACTGCTCAACCCCCAAGCCGGCGAAAAGTCTGAACCCTCATCCAGCGCACGATTACACAGGAATGACGGGGCGCATATGCGACGCATCCGTCCGGGGCTAATCTCCCCTGGAAGTTCGTGACTCGTGCAGCTAGCGATGAAAGGGCATGCCGCCGAATGCCGGCGTGTGAGTCGTGCCGAGGAAGCCGGGGCTGATCATCCCGAGCCCTCCCGGCGGAGGCACGGTTGGAGGAAATGAAAAGGCGGTGGGAGCGCCGGCTGCGAAGTAGGTGACGGGCGGAGGTTCCACGACTACAAACGGCGACTGGACAACTTCGATGGGCTGCTCGGCGTTGGGAGCTTGAGCCTGTGCATCTGAGGAACCCGCAGCATCCGGCTGCGCGCCGGCATCGTTTGGCACGGAGGAGTTCGAGTAAATGTTCGAGCATCCGACGCAGTTCTGGAGATCGTCAGACCAGTCATCCGCCGCCGATTGTTCCACAACCGGGGGCGCGATCGGCTCGGACGCCAACGGAGCGATCGGTGCAGATGCCAACGGCTCAGTCGGGCCATATGTCGGGCCATATATCGACGGAAGAACGAGCACTTCCTTCTTCCCGATATCTTCCAGGGCGGGCGCGCTCCACGGGGTATCGTTCGTAACCGACTTGACGGGGGTACGAGACGTCTGAGGCACGGCGGCAGATCGGGGCAGAACCGCGGCGAGCGTCAACGCGAAGGTCGCTCCCGCCAGAATTCCGGCGAGGGCTCCGCGCCACCATACATACCTGGCGGCAGCAGGCTCCAGACCGAGGCTCAAATTGCGATCACTCCCGATCGGCACGCTAACAACAGGCTAACACACCTCGTGTCGCGACGCATATAGCGGGGGCTTCTCCCAAGGCATTTCGACACCATTCCGCCTGATTGCTATAGGAAAGAAGCGCGTGACGATCATAGCGCCTGAACCAGAGTTCAAAACGGAAATCCGGAACGAAATGAGCGCCAGCGAGCCAATGCGGCACAGAGTATTTAGCCCCGCGCGGCTCGGCGTACTCGAGCTGCGCAACCGCGTCATCAAGACCGCGACCTACGAGGGCATGTCGCCTGGCGGCATCCCGTCCGACGCTCTGATTCGGCATCATCAGGATTTGGCGGCCGGCGGCGTCGCGATGACCACGGTCGCCTACTGTGCGGTCTCGCCCCACGGCCGCACCTTCGAAGCGCAGATGTACATGCGCGAGGCGATCGTGCCGAAGCTGCGCGAGCTGACCGGCGCCGTGCACGCGCAGGGCGCCGCGGTATCGATCCAGCTTGGCCACTGCGGATATTTCAGCCGCAACACCGCGCTGCCGGGGCGGCGCTCGCTGGGGCCATCGTTCCGGCTCAACGAGTACGGTCTCATGTCGGGCGTGCCGCTCGCCCGCGCGATGACCGAGGCCGACATCGCCAACGTGATTGAAGAGTTCGGCGCGGCGGCCGCGATGGCGGCCGGGGCGGGCTTCGACGCGGTCGAACTGCATCTCGGCCACGGCTATCTATTGAGCCAGTTTCTCTGCCCGGCGACCAACCGCCGGCGTGACGCATGGGGCGGCAGCCTCGATAACCGGATGCGTTTACCGCTGGCGGTGTTGCGACGCGTGCGCGAGAGAGTCGGCCCGGGCTTTCCGATCCTCTGCAAGACCAATCTGCGCGACGGGTTTCGTGGCGGCCTCGAGCTGAACGAATCCGTCGAGGTAGCGCAGCGGCTGGAAGCCGCCGGCGTCGACGCGCTCGTGCTCAGCGGCGGTTTCACCAGCAAGACGCCTTTCTATCTGTTTCGGGGCGCGCGCCCGCTCAAGGAAATGATCGAGGTCGAGCACAACCCGTTGCAGAAACTGACGCTCCGATTCTTCGGCCGGCGCGTCATCCGTGAGTACCCATTTCAGGAAATGTTCTTTCTCGACGACGCCCGCGCGGTGCGCCGTGCCGTGCGCGTGCCGCTGGTGCTGCTGGGCGGCATCCTGTCGCTCGACAACCTGGAAACCGCGATGCGCGAGGGGTTTGATTTCGTCGCGATGGGTCGCGCGCTGATCGCCGATCCCGACCTGATCAATCGTATGCAGCGCGGCGCGGCGACGCGCTCCCGATGCACATCGTGCAACCAGTGCGTGGCCGAGATGGATCGTAACGGCGTGCGCTGCGTGTTGTAACCGCGGCGCAGTGGCTGCCGTCTCCTGCGCTTGCGGAATACGCTCCGCGAGCAGTCGCTTTGCGAGAAGCATTGTTCGCGGCGCTGGATGGGGTAAGATAGTAATTGTGTCGCGCAGAGAACCGTGGCGCGTTCGCTTGTTGTGAGGGCTCCGCGATACGATCACGAATGCCTCGGGAGTTCAGCGGCCGGGATCCGGGAGAGGTCTTGCCCTACGCTGAGCAACGCGCGGTAAGCCCGCGAGCGATGAACGTATACGTAGCTGGCGAAGCCGTTCGACGACAATCCCAATTTGCCCAATTTGCCGGCTAAAGAGAAGCAAGCGCGTAGCTGTACATCGTGGAACTGTGGGGTCCGGCCCACGCATCCGGTGGTAAACGTTGTGCTGTTCAAGAGGATGGTCATGAAAGTGCTGAAGCGACGACTCTTCGGTTGGATGCTGGTCTACTGTTTGGTCCCGGCTTTGTGTATGAATGGACCTTCGCTGTCGATGGTATGGGCACAGGAAGACCCGGCGGCGCCTGCTCCGCTTCCAGCTGAACAGCTCGACGAGCTGGTAGCGCCAATTGCCTTGTACCCGGACGGTCTGGTCGCACAGGTGCTGGCCGGCTCGACTTATCCGTCCCAAATTACCGAAGCCGAGCAATGGCTGGCCTCCTACCCCGGACTTACTGGAGATCGCCTTGCGGCGGCCGTCGACACCCAGCCCTGGGACCCCAGCGTCAAGGCGTTAACCCAGTTTCCCTCAGTAGTGGCGAAAATGAGCAATAACCTGTCGTGGACCTCTGCGCTCGGCGAGGCTTACTACTATCAGCCGCAGGACGTGCTCAACGCCGTTCAAGTGATGCGCCAGCGAGCGATGGCCGCAAGGACGCTGCTAACCACACCTCAACAGCAAGTCATCGTCGAGAACGGCACGGTGGTCATTCTACCGGCCAATCCCGAAACGGTTTACGTTCCGTCATACAATCCCGCTACCGCATATGGCGCCCCAGTTCCGGTCTATCCCGGGTACTCAGGGTCAGACTTGTTGCTTGCGGGCGTGTTAGGGTTCGGCGCGGGCGTGTTGGTCGGCGTGCTGGCCGACAGTTTCGCGTGGCGATGGAACGACTGGAATACTGACTGGCATCATCACGCGGTTTTCTATCAGAATAATGTCTACGTTTCGCGCACTCCGGTCTTCTACGGCGGAAGCCACTACGGTGGAAGCCGCCCGGTGACGTGGAGTCGCCCGGCCGCAAACGCTCACTCGGAGGTTGCCAGACAGAGCTATGGACCCAACGGCGGCGAGCGACCGGCCGGCGCAGCGCCTGAGGAGAGGGCGGCGGAGGCGAACCGGAATCCGGTCGTTGCGAATAGAGATGTCGGTAACGAGAGAGCCGCTGGCGGACGAGCGACGGCGCCCGCGGCCAGAGAGAGTTCCAAACCCAACGAGAACGCGTTTCGCGGCTACGGCAAAGCGGCCGCTGCCCCGGCGCGCAGCACCGCATTTTCCGGAATTGCTCCCGGTGGCGAGGCCCGGCTCGCGAGTGCGCGCGGGCGGACAAGCTTTCACGCGTCCGCCAGACCAGCGACTCATGCGGCAGCTCACAAAGCTAGCGGCGGCGGAAGCGCTCATGGCGGGACTGCTGATCACAAGCATTAAAGTAGATTCAGAAGTTGGCCAGTCATCGATAACGTCCTGCCGACGCCTCGGGCGAAGGGCTTCACGGTCAGCAACTTACGGAAAGGGCAATGCTTCAAATGACAAACGCTAATTCAGGCACCGCCGGTCGGCTTGTTCGCAGAGCTTCGCTCGTACTCCTCGGTGTGGCGATTGGGCTTGCCATCTCACGACCAACCTTCGCACAGGAGGCCGGGCAGAAGACCTTCAGCTCTCCCGCCGAGGCGGGCGATGCGCTCGCCGCAGCGACGGCCAAACATGACAATCAGGAGATGCTGGCGATTCTGGGCCCATCGGCGCACGACCTGGTTTCGTCGGGTGATGCGGTTGAGGACGAGAAGAGCAACGATCATTTCGCCAGGAAGTATCACGAAATGCACCGGTTCGTCGTTACCGGCGACGGACTAACATTCCTTTACGTGGGCGGTGAGAACTGGCCGACTCCAATTCCGCTCCAGAAGAGCGGATCCAAATGGTATTTTGACAGCGCTTTCGGCAGGCAGGAGGTTTTATATCGTCGGATCGGATCCAATGAGCTGAACGTCATCCAGGTTTGTCACGCGGTCGTCGACGGCGAGCAGGATTATTATGACGCGCTTCACGACGGTGATTCGGCGCATCAATATTCTCCGAAGTTCAGAAGCACGCCGGGAAAGCAGGACGGCCTGTATTGGGAGGTCAAGTCGGGCGAGCCCGAGAGTCCTCTCGGTCCGCTGGTGGCCCAGGCGTCTGCCGAAGGATACGAACACCACGAAGGCGCGGACCAACCCCATCCCTTCCAGGGTTACGTCTATCGGTTGCTAACCCGTCAAGGAGCCAAGGCCAAGGGCGGCGCGAAGAATTATATCGTCGATGGCAAAATGACCGGCGGCTTTGCGCTGGTGGCATACCCGATCAACTATCGGGTCACCGGAGTGATGACGTTCGTCGTCAACCAGGACGGCCAGATCTATCAGAAGGATCTGGGTCCGAAGACGCAGCAGCTTGCTGCAAAGATGACTGAATATAACCCCGACAAGAGCTGGACCCCGGCGGAAGATCAAGCCGAAGAAACAAGCGCTCAATAGCTAAGACGCGAGGGAATCGCCAAGGTCGCGGCGGTTGGCGCCGAATGTTTTCGCGCGAGAAAGCTCTCCAGCCGGTCGCGTCTGACGAGCAACTGACGCCCGTCGCGTACAATCAGGTGCTTGTGCTCAAAGCTGGTGAGATACTCAGTTACGCGTGGCCGTGAGGCGCCCACCAATTCAGCGATATCCTTGTGCCTCGTCGGCACCGTCAGTCGGATCCCTGATCCGTCGCGAGTGCCGAAATTCTCGCTTAGCTCCAGCAGGATCAACGCGACTCGTTCCTCGAGCGTGCAGCCCATGAAATTCGAGCAGCGCAACTGTACCAGATCCCATCGTCCAGAATAGCTGGCGGCCATGCGCTTGAAGTCCGCCGAGCCGATTCCCAGCGCGATTTCGATGAAGGTCTCCAGAGTGACGGTGCCAATCTGGCAGTCGGTGACCGCTTCGCACTGGAAGTGATATTTGATTCCGGTAACCGTAGGAGGAACGCCCGGGATCATGCCCGGCGCGACCATGATCACCAGCGTGCGGTCGCCCTTGCGATTGCGACAGGTGATGCGTGCGACTCCCGAGAGCAAGATGTACGCTGATTCGGGCGAGCGCTTCTCGTTGAAGATGACGCCGCGCTTTTCAACCCGCCTTATCGTGAGCGCGTCGGCAAGTCTCTTGAGTTGGCGCGACGTGAGCCAGGAAATGTTCCTAAGTCCCCGTAATCTTCGGAGTTCTGAAACTCGCACAGCCCGCATGGCGTTAGTCTAGCAGAATCCGCGAACGGCATGTCCAGCTATTTGTTCTCCATATAACCGAATAGCCGAATCCGCGAAGTTGCGTAGCCGGATGTTCAGATCTTTTCGGGCGGCCATCTGGATGCGCTGGTTCCACCGCCGCCCCCGCCTGGCGCCACCCTGGCGGCGCGGGATCGTGGTCAGACGGGATGGCGATGGAATTGCGGAGCGGCGTCCGTGATCTCGAACCACGGCGCTTTGTAGCCGACGAAGATATGTCGCTCGGGACGGATACCGGGGTCATCGTCGAGCGCGCCGGCCGGAAGGCAGACCCGAGCACCAAGGACGCTGGGCACCATGCTTCCGCAGATTGCGCAGAAATCGCGGCGATAGCCGGGCGGTTTCTCGCGCACCGGCGCGATCCAGGTCTTGACCAGCGATTCGCCCGCGACCCAGCGAAAGGCCGCGGCCGCACACATGATCTCGGGGCTGAACGCAGAGCCGGTGGCTTTGCGGCATCGCGAACAGTGATCGAACACGAAATCGCGCAACGGTCCGCCGACCTCGAATCGCACCGCGCCGCACAAACACGATCCTTTGATCATGGGGATCTCCTGGGTGGTCTCGTGGCCAGTGCCGAGGATACAACACCGGCTTTCAGGAGGGCTATCCGGGGGCTTGAGCGCCGGACCGCTTCGACTGATAATCGCGCAACTGACGAAGTTGCAGGTGATCGTGATGGCCGAGAAAAAGGTTGCGTTCCTGTTCGACGTTGACAACACGCTGCTCGACAACGATCGGATCACGGCCGATCTGATGCGGCATCTCGAGAAGAACGTGGGGCGGGATGGGCAGCAACGCTACCACGCTTTGTTCGAGGAACTGCGCGAGCAACTCGGCTATGCGGATTATCTGGGCGCGCTGCAACGCTACCGGGTCGAATATCCCCGCGACTTTCGCATCCTGGCGGTTTCGTCTTTCCTGGTGAACTATCCGTTCGCCACGCGGCTGTTTCCCAGCGCGCTCGACGCGGTCGAGCGCTGCCAGCAATTCGGCCGCACCGCGATCGTCTCGGACGGCGACGTGGTGTTTCAGCCGCTCAAGATCGAGCGCTCGGGATTGATGGAAACCTTCCAGCACAACGTCCTGATCTATATCCACAAGGAACACGAGCTCGACGATGTGATGCAGCACTATCCTGCCGACCACTATGTGCTCGTCGATGACAAGGCGCGCATCCTGGCGGCGGTGAAGAAGGCGTGGGGCTCGCGCGTGACCACCGTTTTCCCGGTCCAGGGGCACTACGCGCTCGATCAGAAAGAAGTCGCCAAGTACCCGGCGGCCGATGTCACGATCGAGCGCATTGGTGTGCTGGCGGACTGCGACCTTGCCGGATTGCTGAAAATGGCGAAGTAGGGGCTGAGGGACCGGCGAGACGCCGGTCCTACTTCGGAAAATTCTCGGCGCGGAAGTAGGGCCGGCGTCTCGCCGGCCTTCGCGTCATCATCTTATCAATCTCGCTAGCTCCGCCGATGCTTGCGGTAATGCGTGATCAGCGCGTTGGTTGAGCCGTCGTGCGCGAGCTTGGGATCGGCGGGCGCCTCCAGCTCGGGGACGATCCGTTGCGCGAGCGCCTTGCCCAGCTCGACGCCCCACTGGTCGAACGAGTTGATATTCCACACCGCACCCTGGGTGAAGACGCTGTGCTCGTAGAGCGCGACCAGCTTGCCCAGCATCTCGGGCGTCAACTGATCGGCGAGAATCGTGGTCGAGGGGCGATTGCCCTCGAACACCCGATGGGGCACGAGCCAGTCGGGCGTGCCCTCGGCCTTGACCTGCTCGGGAGTTTTGCCGAAGGCGAGCGCCTCGGCCTGTGCGAACACGTTCGAGAGCAGCAGATCCTGATGCCGCCCGAGTGGGTTCAACGAGCGGCAGAAGCCGATGAAGTCGCAGGGGATGAGCTTCGTGCCCTGATGGATGAGCTGGTAGAACGAATGCTGCCCGTTGGTGCCGGGCTCGCCCCAGAAGATCGGGCCGGTCTGGAAGTTGACCGTCGCGCCGTCGAGCGTGACGTGCTTGCCGTTCGATTCCATCGTGAGCTGCTGCAGATAAGCCGGGAAGCGCTTCAAGTACTGGTCGTAGGGCAGGACCGCGACGGTCTGGGCGCCGAAAAAGTTGTTGTACCAGAGCGCGAGCAAGCCCATCAGGACGGGCAGATTGCGCTCGAATGGCGCGGTGCGGAAGTGCTCGTCCAGCGCGTGGAAGCCGGCGAGCATCGCGCGGAAATTCTCGGGGCCGATCGCGATCATGGTCGAAAGCCCGATCGCGGAATCCATCGAGTAGCGGCCGCCGACCCAGTCCCAGAAGCCGAACATGTTGGTGGTATCGATACCGAACTTCGATACTTCGGCGGCGTTGGTGGACACGGCGACGAAGTGCTTCGCGATGGCTTGCTCGTCGCGCAGCGCAGCGAGGCTCCACTGCCGCGCGCTGTGGCCGTTGGTCATCGTTTCGAGCGTGGTGAAGGTCTTGGATGAAACGATGAACAGCGTCTCGGCGGGATCGAGGTCCAGTGTCGCTTCGGCGAAGTCGGTGCCGTCGACATTGGAGACGAAGCGCAGCGTGAGGTTGCGGTCGCTGTAGTGGCGCAGCGCCTCGTAGGCCATCACGGGACCCAGGTCCGAGCCGCCAATCCCGATATTGACGACGTTGCGGATGCGCTTGCCGGTGTGGCCTTGCCACGAGCCGTCGCGGATGCGCATGGCGAAGGCGCTCATCCGGTCGAGCACGGTGTGGACCTCGGGCACGACGTCTTTGCCGTCGACCTTGATCGAAGCGCCGCTCGGCGCGCGTAGTGCGACATGCAGCACGGCGCGGTGCTCGGTCGAGTTGATCTTGTCGCCACGGAACATCGCGTCGATATGCGCGCGCAAGCCGGACTCTTCGGCCAGGGCGAGCAGCAGGCGGATGGTCTCGGCGGTGGCGCGATGCTTCGAATAATCCATGTGGAGGCCGGCAGCTTCGAGCGTCATCCGCTCGGCTCGTTGCGGATCGTCCGCGAAGAGCTGGCGCAGATGAACGTCGCGCATCTGGCTGTGATGAGCTTGTAGCGCTTTCCAGGCGGATCGTTCTGTCAACGGGGTCGTGGTTGCCATCGATGGTTTCCTCATCCAATCAAGCAGTGGTCGAATCAACCAGTCGTCAGATCAGCCGGCCTTGGATCGCGCGGGCCTCAGCCGGGATGCGACCTGAGCGTCCTTGCGGTCGGGGCGGGCGAGATTTTCCGGCGCGAGCAGGCTGAAGATGATCGCGGCCGCTGGAATCAGGAAGAAGAGCGAGCCGGGCACCCACATGATCACACCGCGGTGATCTGATCGTCGAGCGGCGTGATTCCGCCGAGGCGCGGCGCGGTTGCGTAGAACGGATAGATCAGCCGGTCGGAGAAGGCGAGGATCGCCGACAGGATAGTGTTCTGCACGTCGGCGAGCAGGAGATAGGGAATCATCGTCCAGCGGGGCCATTGCGCCACGCTCGGCCACGGCTGAATCACCGGCCACCAGAAGAGCAGCGACGCACTGATGAAGCACGCATGCTCGACGGCGTGCCAGCGCTCGGAGCGCAGCGCCAACTGGTAGGGGCCCGGCACGTGCCATCCCCAGGTGGTTGCTGCCAGCACGATCCAGGCGACGATCGGATGGGTGATGAAACGTCCGAGTCGCCGCAACGCCGGCGATCCGAGGAGCTGTCCGACCGCCTTCGCCAGCGCAGCCGGAAGTCCGCGCAAAAGTGGAATCGTGGGCGCAGCCAGCAGCAGCAGCGGCGGCGCCACAAGCATCAGGATCATATGCTGGATCATGTGTACCTGGAGCAGGAGATCATCGAAGGCCGCCAGCGGCGATGCGACCGCGATCAGGATCGCCGCGAGACCGCCGCTGAACGCGGCAAGGCGCCAGAGCGGGAAGCGATTGGGCATCTGGGCATGCAGCGCGATGAAGCCGCGCAGATAGATGATGCCGGTGACGATCGACACGATCACCACATCGAGCGGCATGTGCCACGCGGCGAGCGCCTGCGCGGCGGGGCTCACGGTGCGCCATCGACCGGCGCTTCGGCAGGTGCGTCCGAAGGCGCCGACACGGGCTGGGCGGCATTGCGAGCGGCCGGCTCGCCCGCCGGACGCATCGTGCCGAGGAAGGCGACGATCGCGGTGACCTGCGCGGGCGAGAGATTTTTTCCGTAGGCCGGCATATTGCCGCCACCCTGCACGATCTGGCGGACGATCTGGTCGGGGGTGAGCCGGGTCGCGGTGTCGTCGAGCGCGGGGCCGCGCAGTCCGCCCGCGCCGCCGAGCGCATGACAATTGCGGCACTGCTTGTCCTGGATCAGCAACGCGCCCTGCAATTCAAGCGGCGTGCGGCCTTTTACGTATGCGACCGGAATCGGCGCGGAGCTCCATGCATCCATCACCGGCGACCATGGCGAGAATGTGCCGAGCCAGGTCAGGGTGCCGACGGCCACGAACACCATGATCACGATGACCACGGAGATGGGACGGTTACGATAACTCTTCTCACCGGTGCCCGAGATGAAGGGCAACACGAACAGCACGGCGATCGCGGCGGGCGGGCCGGTCAGCATCAGGACGGTTTCGGTCCACGGCGGCAGCAGCGCGAACACCGAGAACAGCCAGAGGAAAAAGAAGTCGGGACGCGGAATCGTTTCGATGATGGTCGGATCGGGCCGGCCGTTGGGGCCGATTGGCCCTTCGACCGCCGCGATCACCAGCAGGCTCAGGATGATCAGGCCGGCGAAGACGAGATCCTTTTGCAACGCGTACGGGACGAACGGCTCGCCGTCCCGCGTGACCATCTCGTGATATTGCGCGAGATAGGTGTCGCGCCGCACCAGCCGGCCGGGCATCGGCCACTCGTTGATCCCGAGCCGCAGAACCAAAAACAGATGGAGCGCAATGAAGCCCATCAGCACGCCCGGGATGACGAATACGTGCAGGGTGAAGAAGCGCGAGAGCGTTTCGCCCGCGATGATGGGTCCGCCGAGCACGAGGTCGACCAGCTTGGAGCCGATGATCGGCGTGCGGCCGACGATCGCGGCGCTGATGCCGAGCCCCCAATAGGCATTCTGATCGAAGCGCAGGACCTGGCCCGTGAACGCCATCCCGAGCGTGCACAGCAGCAGGACGACGCCGGCGGTCCAGGTCAGCTCGCGCGGATACTTGTAGGCGCCGAACAGAAAGACCTGGGCCATGTGGATGACCATCAGGACGATCATGAAATTGGAGCCCCATCCGTGTAGCGCGCGCAGATACCATCCCAGCGGCTGCTCGTAATTGAGATAGAGCAGGCTCTTCCAGGCGCCCTCGGCCGAGGGCGCGTAGACCGTCGCGAGGCATACGCCGGTCACGAGCTGGAGGATGAAGACGGTCAGCGTCGCGCTGCCGAAGACGTACCACCAGCTCGCGGAGCTGCGCGGCACCGGATGCGCCGCGACTTCGCTGATCGTCGAACCGACGTTGAGCCGCCGGTCGAGCCAATCGGCGATGGGTTTGATGCGATCGATCAGGGGCACGACGAACTCTCCGATTTTGCCTAGCGAGTAATAGCCAAGCCTGATTTTCCGTGCAACCGAGCCCGTTTGCGCGATTTGCGGCTAACGCGTTAGCATCGCGGGATGGGCAAGTCCCTCGGGACGCACAGTAACGTGGCGGCACACCCATCAACCAGCCGGCACGATGATTTCTACGCCTGGCTCCTTGATCAAGCGGGCGTACTTCGCGCTCGTCAACCTGAGTTTATAGATTGGGCCGAGTTGGCTGAGGAACTCGAAGAGATGGCGGCGAGCGATAGACGCGAAGTCGTCAAACATTTTCGAAGGCTAGTGTCGAATTTTCTCAAGTGGCGCTATTCCGCCATCAGGCGGTCGGAGAAGAGTTGGAAAACCTCGAGTGTTGGCGCTCGCCTGGATCTCGCTTTGATGTTCGAGTCGAAGGCGCTCAAGAGTGACGCTTTCGAATTCCTGAAGACCGGGTATAAACAAGCTCGTGCATTGGCGGGCAACGAAATGGGCCTTGCCAAGTCCGAGTGGCAGCGCCTGTTTCCGGATCAGTGCCCCTGGACTGTGGTGCAACTTTTGGACGACGAGTTTCTGCCGTCGATCGCTCGTACTGCAAACGGTCGCTCCAGCTAAACCTTCGTCGCCGGGAGTCACGTCGCGCCGCTTCCGGCACTTTCTTGAATCGCCGGGTAGTCCACATAACGGGACGGCGAGCCTGCGCTGCGTACGGATCGGGTTCCGCGATCACTCACGCGCGCTCGCCGGGCGCGCTTCGACAGTGAGGACAAAGTGGGTCAGATACGGCCGGTGGTTGTAGCCATATGCAATCTGCCGGGCATCGACCAGCGACTCTTCGGGCGATTTCGGGCCCCGCTCGAGGTTCCAGAGTACTTCGTCCTCCCACATTACGACGCCATCGGGCAGCTCCTCGACTGAGAGGACTGTCACCAACCCCGTCTGCCGGAACCGATCGGCCCACCAGTGGGGCGAGTGGTATTTGGAAAACTCCTCGTTCCAGAGCCTGGTGCCGTCGTCATACTCGTGCGGAAGATTACTTAGCTGGGCCGCATCAAATTCCTCGTTGAAGCACGGACTGCCGATGCAGAGGCGGCCGCCGGGTTTAAGATGGCGGAGCAAATGGGGGATGAAACCCGGATTCGCGCCGAAGTAGTGGATCGCGTCCATGCAGAAGATGGCATCGAAACAGGATTCCGCGAAGGGCAGCGCCTGCGTTATGTCCAGGTGCAGCGGGACGATATTCAGGCCCGCCTGGTGCGTGCGCGAATTGAGCTCGTTCGCGGAGATCCACCAATCGACAGCCAGGACGTTGACGCCAAACTGGCGAGCCAGAAAGACCGAGGTGGCGCCTCTGCCACAGCCCAGATCCAGGATGGTCATCCCCGGCTTCAGGGTGAGTGTCCGCGCCATCCGAGCGGCAAGGTAAAGACCCCCCGGCCCCATTTTGCCGTCGTAGATTTGGGCCCGCGTCAGGCCAGCGAGCTCCCGGATATTCGGGCTCCTTCAGCCTGCGGAATCCCGCTTTCACATCAGCGATCGACAGCAACTTTCCTTCCTGATTCGACGCCGACCAGATTGACTCGGCGCGCGCAGCAGGCCCCACTCGAAGGCGCGATCGGTAGTCGGCAAGCGCTCTCAGACGGCGGAAGACCCTCGGCCGGCCGGCGATTGCGGAGCTTGGCGCCGGCGTTTCAGCGCGTGCCTGCGAAGAGCGAAAGGCCACCCCTCCGCGGCGCAGTGAGTCAAAAAACTGCCGAGACGAGGCCAGGGCGAAGAAGGGCAGCAGCCAGATCAGGCGGCTCCCATAACGGTCTGATGGTCCGGACAAGGCGCCGGACGCAAATGAATTACCGAGCACCGCGCAAGCGATGGTCGCCAGCAGTTCCGCGGACAGCCATTGCCCGCGCTTCACGAAGAGCAGGCCAGCGGCACAGCCATACAGCAGGCTGACAATCAAAGCCGCCATATGCAGGCGGTTGAGCCTGTTCAAAGGTTCCACCTCGCCGCGGCTCTGCCGTGAGTTCTGGTACGCGCGAAATTCCGATGGGTAGTAAGTCTGGAGCCCGGCAGTGGGCGACGCCACGTTCAGATAAGATGTCAGACCGAGACCTGTGGTGACACTTACGAGTTGCCGGCCGGTGTTCTCGAGAGCGCTCTTCAGAGTCCAAAGGGGGAACCGCATGACGCTACCCACGACGATCTCTCGCCCCTCCCGGCGGTAGCCATCAAACCACCCGACCTTTCTGAAGGGGCTATCCGCCGACCAGATAAACTCGGTAGCGTCCTTCGGCAGATGATCAATGTAGCCACACAGAGCATAAGGATGTTGCGGGCAGTTCTCACGCAGGTAACTGCCGGCTTGCCCGTCGGCCACTAACCGCGCCAAGGGGTACGCATAGCCGTTAAACGCGAAGGTTACTTCGCCGACGGCGATGTAGTTCGAGGCGATCAGGAGTACCAGCGCTATAGTTACTGGCAGCGCCGGCAGAATCAGATTCGGCGGAGGGATCTGCCGCCACTTGCGGCCGACGATCCGGATCATCACGGTCATCAGGAACAGGCCGGCGGCGATTAGGAAATGCGAGTAATGCACGGTGGCGGCGACGACGGTCAGCGCGAGGATATACTTCAGCTCTGCGGGACTCAGGGATCGCGGGCAGAACGCCAGAACGAAAAGGCACAGGACGAGCACCGGAGTGAAAATGTCGGGCATGATGAAGCCCGTGTACCAGGGCAGGCTGGTCAATACGCAGAGCAGAGCGGTAATAGCGATGAGTGCGGTGTCTGAAACGATCGCGAAGACGACCCTCAGGATTAGTCGAAGCAGATGGGCCACGATCAGAGATTGAACGAACACCAGCGGCCAAAGCGAGCCTGTGAGGCCTAGCGGAAAGACGAGCAGCGAGTAGAACATGCTGCGATAGCCATAGTTGACTGGAGCGAGGTAGCCTCCGGTATCCGGCCACACCAGGGGATAGCCGTTGTAGATGGCGGCGCCGCAGAGCAACAGCGTGGCCGCCAAAAGACTGGCCACGCCCCGCAATCGTTCCGATCCCGCCTTCGTCATCCGCATCACGATCGGCGCGTCAAATTGGCGGGTTGCAGTGCCATGGGAATCCTCGCTGCGCGGACTTCGCTCGGAATGACAGTATGAGCGAGTGCCTACGCGCTGGGATTGCCGAGGGTGGGGAGTTCGCCGGCGCTAATCCAGAGCTGGCCCTGCTCGACTTTGTATCGGTATTGATAGAGCGCGCGGGGCGGTGGGCCCGAGGCGTGGCGGCCGTCGGCGTAGAAGGCGCCGCCGTGGCAGGGGCACATGAACAATCCCGCTTCCTGGAACCATCGCACCGGACATCCCAGATGCGTGCAGTTGATCGCGAAGACCTGAAAGGACTCGCCCGCGATGCGCCGCACCCAGCAGGGAATCCGGGTCGTGTCGCCGTCCCAGGGCCGCGCGAACGGATTCTGGTAGGTCGCCAGGCGGGTCTGATTTTCAGGAAAGTCGGAGAGCGGCCCGAGCGCGATCCATTTGAGCCAGGCGAAGCGGCGCATCGGCGAGGCGACGTAGCCAATGATCGGAATCGCGAGAACTGCGACCGCGACCGCATTGATCAGCACGCCCAGGCGCAGCAGGAAGCTTCGCCGCGTGGTGGGGGTCTCGAGTGCGGATTCTTTCAGCGGGCCCGTGGATTTGGAGGTTTGTCCCATAAGCATTCCCGTCAGTTATTTTCTCTTCAGGAATTCGGTAACGGCTGCGGGATTATCGCAAATCTGGTCGGCCCCCGACTGAATCAGCTCCGATGTTGTTCCGTAACCATACGCTACGCCGATAGTAAAAACACCGTTGCGTTTGCCTGCAAGGACGTCGTACGCGCGGTCGCCGACGATGGCGGCCGAATTGGCGTCGATTTTTTCCTGCTTCAGGATAGTTGCGAGAGCATCGCCTTTGTCGGCGAGCATGCCGTCGGGAGAAGAGCCGGTCACCGTGTCGAAGTAGCCGCGTAGGGAGAGCGCCTGGAGAATCCGTTCCGCGCTGGCGGTAAGCTTGGACGTGACAACGAAAAGGCGTGCGCCGTGGCACAACCGAGCCAGCATCCCGGTCACGCCCTCATAAGCCGCGGATTGGTACAGTCCAACGCTGGAGTGCCGCTCCTGATATAGAGCTACGGCGTGTTCAAGGTCTTCCGCCCTGGCGGGTGCCGGCAGCAGTTTTGAGAAGATTTCCCGCAGCGGGGGTCCGACGCACCAACGCAGATTCTCGGCCGGCGGAGGCGCAACACCAAGGCACTTCAGCGCGTACTGAATACTATCCGAGATCCCGAGCCCCGGATCGACCAGCGTGCCGTCCAGATCGAAAAAGATATTGCTGACGTTGCCGGCCGACTTGGAGGTCTGTCCCAAGGTCAGACCTTGGTCCGAAGCCAAGGAAATCGCTTCGCGTAGATCCTTCGGCTTCGCTGCGCTCGCCTCAGGATGACATAAAGGGTCTCCATAATTCAGGGGGACTGCGCGTCTGCCGCTTCGGGCGGCTTGGGACGCTGGGTTGCGAGCCATTCCACCACGTCGGCGGCGTCCTGGGCGGTCAGCGGCTTGCCCGGCAGGTAGCCGCGCCAGTCGGGATGGCCGAGGTCGGGGCGTCCGGCGATGATCAGGCTGCGCAGCGCCTGGTCGCTTACCAGCGAGAGATAGGCGCCGTCCACAATTGAATCGGCGCCGTTGCCGCCGCCCTTGCCGTCCGGACCGTGACATGAGCCGCAATACTGCGCGTATACCTTCGCGCCCTGGATCGGATCGCCCGGACTGGCGCTTATATAGGGCGGCGCCGAGGAGTCGATCGCGCCGGGGCGCGCCCATCGGTCGCGCATCCCGCTGATCAGCAGGTCGATTTGCTCGTCGGTGAGCGCGCCGCCTGCGCTTATGGCGAACGGGGGCATTGCGGTGCCCGCCACGCCGACCGCGATCACGCGGCGTAGCGAGCCGTCATCGGCAATCGCGAGGTAGACCGGATTGTTCAGCGGCAGCGCGGCGCCGCGAGTTCCATCGGCGCCGTGACATCCGGCGCAATTCTCGCCGTAGAGCCGGGAGAAATCCGTGACCTCGGTGGGCGCGATCGGGCGATCGGCGGGCTGCGGACGACCCGGCATCCAGTCGCATCCCGCGGCGATCGCGGCGAGCCACGCCAGCGCGGCGAGCGCGCAGGGCCGCAGGATGGTCATTCGGGCTCCTCGCGAATGCCGACGCCGGGGGCTTCGATACCGGTGCGCATCGCGAACGGCATATGCTGGAAGGTCGCGATGCGCTCGTAGCGGGCGGTCACGAGGCCCGCCATCAGGCCGAACGCGATCTGGCAGATGATAAATCCGCCCCATTCGATGCGGGCGTCGAGCACCGGGTTGAGCACATTGAGCGAGGCCCAGATGACGCTGGTCCACAGCAGCGGAGCCACCAGCCCGCCGATCAAGGCGGGATATCGAGGAAACATCGGCAGCATGATCCCGTAAAGCAGGCCCATCAGCAGCGACAGCACTGCGTGGATCACCAGCGCCTGGAAGAACGCCTGCGCGTTGAAGGCCGAGAGCGTGGCGACATCGGCGTGGGCCATCGAGGTGCTCATGGTGGCGGCCAGGATATTGATCGTGTACCAGGGGCTGCCGTGCTGGATGATGCCCTGGAGCGCGGCGAGAATCGCCATCACGAATCCGCCCGCAATTCCGCCTTTGATTCCGGCCGAGTAGGGATAGATCTCGAGCGGCAGGCGCGCGCGATTTCCCATCTCGCCGACTTCCAGTCTCGCGACTGCGACCTGGACCGGCGCAACGGCCGCCGCGGCACGGCTTACCGTGACGATTTCGTGATGCTCGATCGGCAGCACTTCGCGGAACCATCCGATCGCGCCGGCGATCGCGAGCATGATTCCGACCGCGCTGAGGGTCATGGTCGTCACCAGGCCGGCGCACGACAGCGCCAGCCCGAGCGCCATGATCATCGGCCAGGCGGTGGGCGCGGGGGTTTCGATCAGGAGGCGGGTTTGGCGCTTGGCTTCCATGATTGTCCCGGAATCGTGCCGCTCAGCGCCCGATCACATATACGGTGAGGAATACGACCACCCACACCGCGTCGACAAAGTGCCAGTACCAGGAGAGCAGCTCGGTCCGCTCGGCCTGCCGTTCGTCGACATAGCCGAGCATCGTGAGGATCAGCACGAGCGCAATCAGGATGAGGCCGATCGTGACGTGGAGCGCGTGGAGGCCGACCAGCGAGTAGTAAGTTGTGCCAAAAAGGTTGGTGCGGATGGTCAGGCCGTGCTGGTAGATGAGGCGATGCCATTCGCTCGCGGTGCCGCCGAGGAACTCAAGGCCGAGCAGCAGAGTGATCAGCCACCAGACGCCGAACGCCACCCGATGATCCGCCGCGTAAGGCGCGAACCGCGAGCACGATCGTGAGGCTGCTCGAGAGCAGGCAGACGGTATTTACGACCGGGATTTCAAGTACGTCGCGCGGGTAGGGGCCGCTCAGGCTCTTGCCGATATAGAAGATGTAGGCGGCGACGAAGATCGAGAAAAAAGCGGTCTCGGTCAGGATGAGGAGCAAAATGCCGGCGCGCCCTTTGGCCGGCAGGCTCCAGGGTTCGGCTGCAACGGACGCCGCGACGGAGGTCACTCGTATCTCCAGTCGGGATCCTCGGGATGCTTCAGATCCCACAGGGGACGGCGGCTGCGAACGGTCGGCGGGGTCGCGAAGTTATACTCGGGCGGCGGCGAGCTGGTCGACCACTCCAGCGTCCAGGCGTCCCACGGGTCATCGCCGGCGATAGCGCCCGACCGCAGCGAGCGGACCACGTTGATCACGAGCATCAGCACGCCCGCCGCCTGGAAGATGACGCCGATTGACGCGACCAGGTTGAGCGTCTCGAGGCCGCGGCCGGGTTGGTAGGTGAAGATCCGGCGCGGCATCCCCTTGAGGCCGGCGAAGTGCAGGGTGTCGAAAGTCAGGTGAAAGCCGACCAGGAAGAGCCAGAAATGCCACTTGCCGAGGCGCTCGCTCAGCATCCGGCCGGTGGCCTTGGGGAACCAGTAGTAAATCGCCGCGAAGATCCATGAAGATGATCGCGCCGATCAGCACGTAGTGAAAGTGCGCGACGACGAAATAGGTGTCGGTAAGCTGCCAGTCGAACGGCGCTACAGAAAGTATGATCCCGGTCAGGCCCGCGATCAGGAACTGGAACAGGAAGGCGATCGCGAACAGCATCGGCACCCGCAGGCGGATCTTGCCGCCCCACATGGTCGCGAGCCAGTTGAAGATTTTGATGCCGGTCGGCACGCCGACCAGCATCGTGGAGGTGGCGAAGAAGGCGTTGCCCGAAGGCGTCATCCCGACCGCGAACATATGATGCGCCCACACGCTCAGGCTGATGAAGCCGATCGCGATCGACGCCGTGACCATCACGTCGTAGCCGAAGATCACCTTGCGTGAGAAGACCGGGATAATCTCGGAGGCGAACGCGAACGCCGGCATCACCAGCACGTAGACTTCCGGATGGCCGAAGATCCAGAAGAAATGCTGCCATAGAATCGCGGAGCCGCCCGCCTGGGTGTCGAAGAAGTGCGTGCCCAGAAAGCGGTCGAGGAGCAACATCACCTGCGCGGCGGAGAGCGGCGGCAGCGCGACCAGCATCAGGAAGGAGGTGACGATGGCGAGCCATACCAGTATCGGCATCTTCCGCAGTGTCATCCCTTCGCAGCGCATGCAGAAGGCGGTCGCGATGATATTCACGGCGGTGGCGGTCGAGCCGACGCTGGTCAGGAAGATGCTCAGAATCCAGTAGTCGGTGGAGTTGCCGCGCGAGAAGGCGCGCTCGGTCAACGGCGCATACGCGAACCATCCGACATCCGGGGCGCTGCCCGCGCCGTAGAGGCCCTCGCTCCCGATATAGCTGAAGTAGAGCAGCAGGCCGCCGAACAGCCACAGCCAGAAGCCGAACGCGTTGAGGCGCGGAAAGGCGAGGTCGCGCGCGCCAATCATCAGCGGGACGAGGTAGTTGAAGAATCCGGTTAAGATCGGCATCCCGACCAGGAAGACCATCGCGGTGCCGTGCATCGTCAACAGGCGATTGAAGGTCTGGGGCGGGACGATGCCGGCGTCGGGCACCACGAGCTGCAGGCGCATCGTGGCGGCCTGCAGGCCCGCGATCAGGAAGAACGTCAGGCCGCCGCCGATATACATCAGGCCGAGCCGCTTGTGATCGACGGTGATGACCCATTCGTGGAGCTTGCCGAGTACCGGCAGCGCCAGATCGGTGGACTCGGGAATCAGCGGGAGGTCTTGTTCGAGGTTACCCATCGTGGCGCCTAACGCAGCGTCGCCAAGTAGGCGGCGAGTTCGTCGGAGTCCTTCGGCTCGAGATTCATCGCGGGCATCAGGACGCCGGGCTTCATCACGTTGGGATCGGCGAGCCAGACTTTCAGATGCTCGGGCGTGTTCGTCGCGACTCCGGAGCCGAGCGTCGCGCGGCTCATCAGGTGAGTCAGGTCGGGTCCGAAGCGCCCGTTGGCGATCGTCCCGCGGACGGTGTGGCAACTGACACAGGCGTTCGCTTCGAACACCTCACGGCCGCGCGCGACCGACGAATCCTCAACTGCGGATCGCCGTTGCGAGGCGACCCAGCTTTCCCAATCCGGGCGCGACTCGACGATCACCCGTATCAGCATCAGCGCGTGCTCGGTCCCGCAGAATTCGGCGCACTGCCCCAGGTAGGTGCCGGTCGCGTGCGGATCAATCCACATCGAGTTGCGCCGGTTCGGGATAACGTCCGTCTTGCCGGCCAGACGCGGGACCCAGAAGCTGTGCGCGACGTCCGCCGACTCGAGAGTAAGGAAAGTCGGCGTTGGGTTTGCCGGGTCGCTCACCGGCACATGCAGTTCATTGGCCGTGATCACGCCCTGGTCCGGATATTGGAACTCCCACCACCACTGATGCGCGACGACCCGCACACTGATCGCGCCCGGTGGCCGCGGCGCTGCCTGGACCGTATAGATCGTTCTGGCGGTGGTCAGGATCAGCACGAAGACGATCAGGATCGGGATGGTCGTCCAGGCGAACTCGATCGGATTGCTGCCGTAGACTTGCGGCGGTTCGCGATCGTCATCACCGGTGCGGGCGCGGAAACGGATCACGCTGTACGCGAGCAGCCCGCCGACGACCAGAAAGATCGCGCCGGTCACCGCGAACACGAACATCGCGAGCGAGTTGACTTCGGCGGCCGGCGTCGAAACCGGTGCGAAGACGCTGCTGGGCGGAATCCCGGAGTTCGCGGCACCCATGCCCCAGTCATTCGCGAAGGCGGGCAGGGCACTCGCGCCTAATGCCGCCATCGTTAGGAACGCGCATTTCATCCGCCCGGCCATCCAAACCATCGACCACCCGGAGGCAACGCTCCGATGCTCACCGACTCCCTTATCGATCAGTGGTCACCACTAACCGAGACTGATCGTTCTCTGCAAGGGCGATCGGAAGAAAAAGGCACTGGGAACGCCGGCCCGCCGTCCCCGGGCGGCGGCAGGAGCGGGAAAAATGCCGAAAAACATGGCGTACGGGGCGTTGTCAAAATACCCCAAAAATGTACTAAGGTTACGGTTCGCGCGCCCCCAGCGTGGGCTGCGCAACTTGGGAGGCTAACGACAGCGATGATAGAGCGGCCAAAATGGTTCAGTCGTCTGGGTCTGGCACTGCTGATCTTGGTTTCGGGCTGCACGTCGACGCGACTGGTGACCCCTCCCAAGCGAATCGTGGCAGGCGCTGCGTTGGGCGCGCTGGTCGGAGGCGCCATCGGCTGCACCACCGCTGCGTTCATCGACGATGACAACAGAAATAGCAGAAGTGACAATTTAGGGGCCTACGAAATCGGATGCTCCACCGGAGTGGGCGTCGGTGCGATTCTAGGCATCTGGGCTGCGGTCGAGACCTATCATCCGGCGCCGCCGCCGCCCAAGCCCGCGCCTCCTCCACCGCCGCCGCTACCACCGCCAGCGCCACCGCCTCCTCCGCCCAAGGCTAGGGAAAAACTGGTGCTTAGAGGCGTACATTTCAACTTCGACAAGTCGGACATTCGGCCCGAAGATGAGCCGGTGCTCGATGAGGCCGTCCAGGTTCTCAAGTCTGAGCCGCAGGTGCGGGTCTATGTCGACGGCTACTGCGACATCGTCGGCGGCGACGACTACAACCTCGAACTGTCTGCCGAGCGCGCGGCGTCGGTCGTGACCTATCTGGAGAACAACGGCATCGCTTCGAGCCGCCTGGTTCCGCGCGGCTTTGGCAAGACGCATTTCGTGGCGTCCAACGACACCGATGAGGGTCGCGCCCAGAACCGGCGCGTCGAGATGGTTCCGATGGAATGATTCGCTGAAGCCGGGCCCCGCCAGGGGCCCGGCGCCAGCCGGCCATCACGAACTTGCGACGGCATGGTTCCCGCCCGCCGAGCCGGTCGCGATCGCAGGCGCGACTCACATGCTGCTGATGGTCCAGCCGCCCGCCGTCGCCGCAGCGCTGCGATCCCTCGTTTCGCGCCATCGGATGTAGGCGTTCGTCCTCCGCCCGATTCCGCCTCCCGAACTTTCGCCTCTACATAGTTGCTCCGTTCCTCCAGAGCCCAGACATTCCGCGACACGCTCGGCGCGTGACTCATGTCGCGACGTGGGACACTGCGAGTCCTGCGTCGATGGCCGGTCTGTCCCGCGTATGCACAGCGCAACACGCATTTTCATGAACTTGGGCATGGCACAAGAACTGCCTATTACCCATCTGTGAGACCGGCAAGTCAAACCCTTAAGTCGACAACGCCGGCTATTGAAGGAGAAACATGAACTTCGTCATCCGTACATTTGTCAAAATTCGCGAGCGCCGGGGTCAGTCGATGACTGAGTATGCGCTGATCATGGCCGCGATCGCAGTCGCTGTCTACGCGTCCTACCAGACCTTGGGAAACTCGATCAAAAACACGGTCGGCAACGTCACGAATTCGCTCTAGGCGCTCGTAGCCCGCGGAGACAGGTGAAATCGTGAGTCTCGCATTGAAGATCTGGTCGAGGCTGCGGAAACGCCGAGGTCAGTCGATGAGTGAGTACTCACTGATTGTGACGGCGGTAGCGATTGCGGTCTACGCGGCATATCAGTCACTGGGCTCCGGAATACTCAACCTGCTGAGCAACATTAACAGCAGCCTGTAGGGCGAGGTGCGGAGTCCAGCCCGGTGGAAAAGCCCGCGCCGGAGCGCAAGCGGCTCGAGGTGCTGAATGGCACGAAGATCGACCGCCGGGCATAGGCGGCGCAAGGGGGGTGTGGGATGAGACGGCCGATCGGGTTCGCGCTGCTCGCGGCGCTTGCGGCGACACTCGCCGCAGTGGTGGTTTACTCGGCGCTCAGGCGGCGCGAGACCGAGATGCAGAAGGTTAGCGCCAGCATGGTCGATATCGTGGTGGCGGCCCGCGACCTGCCGATCGGAAGCAAAATCGAGCCCGGGGCCGTCAAGCTCGCGCGCTGGTCGCGCGACAGCCTGCCCGCCGGCGCGGCAACTGATCCGCAGAGCCTGATGGGCGGCATCGTGAAGGACCGGTTCGCCGAGAACGAGCCCGTCATCGCGACCAGGCTCGCCACCGGCGAGAAGGACGCGGGCGCGATGCCGCTGCTGATTCCGCCCGGGATGCGCGCGATGTCGGTCGCCGTGGACGAGGTCAGCGACGTGGCGGGCTTCATCCTGCCGGGCGCGAAGGTCGACGTGCTGGTCTCGTTCTTACGCGGCGACAAGGCGTTCTCCAAGCTGATGCTGGAGAACATTGCGGTGCTGGCGGTGGCGCAGCAAATCGACAACGAAAAAGACACGCCGCAACTGGTCAAAGTCGTGACGCTGCTGGTCACGCCCGAAGAGGCGGAGCGCCTCGCGTTGGCCGCCCAGCAGGGCGCGTTGCGCCTGGCGCTACGCGGCTACACGGACAACAAGATCGTGCTCACTGCCGGCAGCAACACCGAAAACATGCTCCAGAGCTACAGCAACGGGGCGCCGCTGTCGGTCGCTCAGAGCCAACTTCCGATCGCCGGTGCTCAGGGCCAACTTCCGATCGCGCCCGGACAGGCGCCGCCATCGAGCCGGGCTGACGTCGAGATCATGCGCGGCGGCAAACGCCGCGAGATCATCTCCTTCCTGAAGGGTGTCAGGAGTACGCCTCCGTCACCCGCCGGGCAAGAACCGCCATCCGGCCCAAGTCCATCCGACGGCCCACCGGCGGGCGAAAGCACAAGTTTCAGCGCCGGCAATCAAGCCGCGCGCGGCCCGGCGGACGCGACCAGTCAGAACGCGCTCCAGCCGCCAGCGCCGGAACCGCAACGCGATCCCGCGCAAAATGCCGCATCGGATACCGCCGCATCAGATACCAGGGGGGAACCAGCGCCATGAAAGTTCAACTGGCCATAGCACCAGGATTTGTAACCAGGGCCCGGCCCCGGGTCAGGTGGGGAGCGCTGGCTTTCGCGATGCTCCTCATGTGCGCCGGTGCGGCCGCGGCGGCTTCGGGCGATCGTCCCGAGCAGCTACCGATAGCGATCAAGCTTGGCGAGACCTATCTGATCCAGGGCGTGGATCCGTCCAATCGGCCTGAAATTCATACGATCAGTAATCCGCGAGCGCTGATCGTCAACCAGCGGGCCGATGGTGCGGTGCTGGTGCTCGGCGCCGATCCCGGCGTTCAGTCGGTGCAAATCGTTACGACCGACGGGCGCATCGAAAATTATATTTTCACCGTCCATTCGGTAACCGATCCCAACCATCCGCTGGCTGCGGTCGCCGCGCCTGCGGCGGTCAGTGAAGCGCTCGACGACGGCACGGGCCCGGTCGTGGATCGCGGTGGAAGCGCGATCGTGTCCAGCGCCGCGAATGCAGATCCGAATGCGACTGTACAGTCCCCGCCGTCGGCAGTGGGAAATCCGGCGCCGTCGGCTCCGCTTCGCACGCAGGTGACGCCGCGCGAGTACACCGCCAACCCGCCGGTGATCGCGTCACCCGCCGATGACGTATCTCACGGCGCGGGCGGCGGCTTGCCCGACGACGCGATTACGCTCCGCTTCGGCACCTCGCGGCTGTTCAAATTCGAACACCGCATCAGGCGGATCTCGATCGCGGACAGCGAGGTCGCGGATGTCGAGGTAATCGATCCACATCAATTGATGCTGATCGGGCTCAAGCCCGGTTTCACGACGCTGGCCGTGTGGAACGACCAGGGCCGCTATACCGACTGCCAGGTGCGCGTCGCGCAGAGCGGGCGCGAGCAGGTGATGCTTAACGTAACGGTGGCCGAGCTCGATCGGACCAAAATCGAGAATCAGGGTATCGATCTTTCGGCGGCGCTTACCCATTACGGGGTATCGCTGGTCGGCTTGCCGGGCCAGGTCGCGTCGACCTACTCCAACGCCAGCACCCTCACTTCGGGTTCGACTGTTGGCGGCGTCCTGGGGTCAGGCGGGACCCTCATTCCCCTGCTGCTTTCGAGCAACCTGACTTATGCTCTGGCGGCGCAGAACTCCAATATTCAGACGCAGAGCTTTTTTCGATTTCTGGAGAGCAATTCGCTCGCCCGGATTCTCGCGCAGCCGCAACTGGTCGCGAACTCGGGCGAGGAGGCGAAGTTCCTCTCCGGCGGCGAGATCCCGATCGTAATCGCCCAGGCCTTGACGACCAGCATCGTATTCAAGCAGTTCGGCACTTCGGTGACTTTCGTTCCCACTGTGATCGGCAAGCGCGATCTGGAGCTGGTCGTGAAACCCGAGGTCTCCAAGCCGGATCCGGCCGACGGTGTTTCGCTGTTCGGCTTCACGGTCCCGGCCTTCCTCACCCAGCGGGCCGAGACTGTGGTCCAGATGCGCGACAATCAGACGCTGATCATCGCCGGGCTCATCGAGCGCGATCGTAGCGCGACGGTGAACAAGGTGCCCTACCTCGGCGACCTGCCATATCTCGGCGCCCTGTTCCGCAACACCACTTTCCAGGACGAAAAGACCGAACTGGTGATGAGCGTAACGCCGACGATCGTCCGCCCGATACCGGACGGCGGACAGGTGGCCTATCCGGAGGGCGCCGACATGACGTCCGCGGAGTTGCGTACCGCCCCGGTCAATCCGCCCGACGCGAGCCGGCCGCGTTTCTAGCTCGGCTCGGCTCCGATCAAGGCGTCATGAACAGTTCGAACGGCGACGGCAATCGTAACGGGCAAGGCACAGTGCCGAAGTCGTCAGGAACAGCCAGACAGCGCAACACGCTACGCACGCTCCTGGTCGTTGACCCGCGCGATCGGCGCATCGAGATCCGCGCGGCGCTGGTGGCGCTCGAGGATCCCCAGCTCGAGATCATCAACGTCGAGCCCGGCTTCGCCAGCGGCACCAACGGCGCCGCGCCGCCCGCCGACGTAGAGATGGTGGTCTTCGGCGTTGACGAAGAAGCCGCGCTGGCTCATCTGCGGTCCCGCGCCGCTCATTCGCCGCGGCCGGCTTTGTTCGCGCTGCTGCCCGAACGCGCGCCCGCCCTGATGCGGCGCGTGCTGCGCTCCGGCGCCGACGAGGTCCTGTTTCTGCCGCTGGACGTGGGCGAGGCGACGCGCGCCCTGCTCAAGGTCAGCGAGAGCCGCTGGCGCAGCGAGCGCGGCGGTCATGGCACGATCTGCTCGTTCACCAGCACGGTCGGCGGGATCGGCGTCAGCACCGTGGCGGCCAATCTCGCGCTGGCGTTGCGTCATTCGCTGGACAAGCGCGTGGCCGTGGTCGATCTGGATTTGCAGGAAGGCGGGCTCGGCCTGTTCCTCGATCTCGAGCCCGAGCACACCATCTCCGACCTGACTGATCCCAGCGAGAAGCTCGACTCGATTCAGCTCGAGCTGGCGCTCACCAAGCATCCGTCGGGAATCTACTTATTGGCCGCGCCGCGTCGGATTGAGGACAGCGAGCTGGTGACCGAGGGGATGGTCGGGCCGCTGCTCGAGCTGATGCGCCAGCTCTTCGACTACGTGATCGTGGACTGCGGCCGTTATGCGAACGAGGTGTCGCTCGCCGCGTGGGTGCAGTCCGACCGCCTGTTCTATGTGGTTGACCAGTCGCTCGGCTCGATCCGCTGCGCGCTACGCTTCGTCGATTTGTTCCGCCGGCTCAAGGTGCAGGTCGAACCGCAGTTCGTGCTCAACTCGATGGTCGCCAATCATGCGATCAGCGTGGAGCAAGTCGCTCAGACGCTGACCCATCCGCTCTACGTCCGGATCCCGCGCGACGACGCCAATCTCGAGCGGGTGCAGTGGGGCGCGCGCGACCTCTGGCAGGTGGCGCCGCGCTCGCCGCTGGTCCAGGCCTTCGAGGAATTCGCCACCCGGCTGGCGGCCGGCGGGGTCGAAGTTCCGGCCCCTCCGACCGGGCTGGTTTCGCGCCTGCTGGGCGCGCTCGGCCGCAATTGAGGTGTGACCCGTGAAGCTGCTTGATCGCCTCGCCGATACCGATTCGCAAGCCGCGCAGCCGTCGCCCGGCGCTCTCGGCGCGCCCGCCGTGCGCCAGGCCAAAAACAGCGTCGCCGATGGCTTTCGCCAACTCAAGCTCAAGGCCCACTCCAGGCTGTTCGAAATGATGGACCTCGCCCAGCTCGAAACGGTCGATCCGTTGCTGCTGTCGGCCAAGGTTACCACCGCGATCGGCGACTTGCTCAAGGAGGAGAGCCGCCTGCTCACCGACAACGATCGCGCCCGCCTGATCGACGAACTCAAGAACGAGCTGCTCGGCCTGGGCCCGCTCGAACCGCTGCTGCACGACGACGCGATCACCGACATCATGGTCAACGGCTACGATCAGGTTTACGTCGAGACCAGGGGCAAGCTGCACAAGACCGAAGTCGCCTTCCAGGACGACCAGCACCTGATGCTGATCATCGACCGGATCGTGTCCAAGGTCGGGCGGCGGGTGGATGAGGCGTCGCCGATGGTCGACGCGCGCTTGCCCGACGGCTCGCGTATCAACGCGATCGTCCCTCCGCTGGCGATTGACGGCCCGGCGCTCTCGATTCGCCGTTTCGGCCGCCAGCGCTTCCGGATCGAAGATCTGGTCGCCAAAGAAGCGCTGACCACCGAGATGATGGACTTTCTGGCTGCGGCCGCGCGGTCGCGGCTTAACGTGATGGTCTGTGGCGGCACCGGTTCGGGAAAAACCACGCTGCTCAACTGTCTCTCGGCTTTTATTCCGGAGAACGAACGGATCGTCACGATCGAGGACTCGGCCGAATTGCGCCTCCAGCAGCCGCACGTGGTCCGGCTCGAAACCCGCCCGCCCAACCTCGAAGGCAAAGGCGAGGTCACGCAGCGTGATCTGGTCCGCAACTGCCTGCGCATGCGGCCCGACCGGATCATCGTGGGCGAGGTACGCGGCGCCGAAGTGATCGATATGTTGCAGGCGATGTCGACCGGTCACGACGGCTCGATCGCCACCGTCCACGCCAACAGCACGCGCGAATGTCTCTCGCGGCTCGAAATGATGATGCTGCTGGCCGGTTACTCGATTCCGCAGCGCGCGATGCGCCAGCAGATTTCTTCGGCGATCAACCTGATCGTCCACGTCAACCGCTACCCCGATGGCACGCGCAAGATCACCCGGATCTCCGAGATCAGCGGGATGGAAGGTGAAGTGGTGATGATGCAGGACCTGTTCGAGTTCGTGCCGGGCGGCGTCAGCCCGGCGGGCAAGGTCCTGGGCGCCTTTCGCGCGACCGGAATCCGCTCGGCCTACGCGGCCCGGATCGAAGCCTCCGGGTTCAAGCTCGACGGGCGGCCGTTTCGGAGCGTGGAGGCGTAGTCCGATGGACTCGACGGCCGCGGCGGAGGTCTTTGCGCTGGTGGCGCTCGTGGCCGTGTTCGCGATCGCGGGGTTCGTCTCGCGCGCCCCGCGGGCCAGCAGCGCGCTCGAACGCCTGAAGGTAGTGAGCCCGGTGCTGTCGCCACGCGAGCTCCTGGCCCGCAAGCGCAGACCCGCCGAGGGCGGTTTGCAGGCACTCTTTCATCGCCTCGACGTGACGCGCTGGCTGGAGCAGAGCATGTGGGAGGCGGGCATCTACACCCGGATCTCCGACCTGCTGCTGATTATGGTGCTGCTGTTCGGCACCGGCGAAGTGATTGCCGGCACTCTGCTGGACGCCCCGCTGCTGGCGCTGGGCTGCGGCGTCGCGCTGGCCGCGCTGCCGGTTCCCTATATCCGCTTTCGCCGTCGCCGCCGGCTCCGGCAGTTCACCGACCAGTTGCCGTTCGTGCTTGATCTGCTCAAGTCGTTGCTCGAGGCCGGCCATTCCTTGTTGCGCGGCCTGCAAGTGGTGGTCAAGGAATTCGACGATCCGATTCGCGGCGAGTTCGCCACCGTGCTCGAGCAGACCAGCCTCGGCCTGCCGCTCTCGCGCGCGCTCCAGGACATGGGCCGGCGCGTGCCGCAGGAGGACCTGCAGTTGCTGGTGGTCGCGGTGCGGGTGCAGGCGGAGGTCGGCAGCAGCCTCGGCCAGATTATCGGCCGGCTCTCCGAAATCATGCGCACCCGCCAGCGGTTGCGCGCCCAGATCCGGGCGCTCACCGCGCAGTCACGGATGAGCGGGATTATCGTCGGACTGTTGCCGGCCTTCGTGATGGCGGCCTTCAGTGTGATCCAGCCGGACTATGCGTTGGCGCTGTTCCGCGATCCGACTGGAATCAGGATGCTCGAAGCGGCCGTGGTCCTGGATACGTTGGCGCTGATCACTATTCACCGCCTGGTCCAGGTCAAGTACTGACATGAGCTCCGCGTCCGTAATCCTGAGCATCTACTTTCTGGCCGGCATTGCGGCGATCGCAATCTACCTGGCGCTTTCCAGTGGACAGCGGCAGCTCAAGGACAAGATCGAAGATCTCGCGCTCGAGGCGCGCATCGCGCGCGGCGTCTTCGAGCTTCGCCCGGGCGAATCGGAAGGCCTCGCGCGCAGCCTCCTGATGTGGGCCGCGCGGCGGTTGCCGAGTCCTAGGCTCGACACGCGCAGCGCCGGCAAACTGATCCGTACCTTGCAGCAAGCCGGCTACCGGCAGGCCTCCGCGGTCAGGACCTTCCAACTGGTGCGCTTCGCCTTATGCGCCGGCATCACCGTGGTGGCGCTGGCGGCGGCGGCGACGGAGGATATGACGGGCGCGTCGGCGATCTTCCTGATTATCGGCGGCGCTGTAGCCGGCGCGTTCGCGCCCAACTATTACCTCGGCCGCCGCGCGCACAAACGTCAGGCCGCGATCGCCCGCGAGCTTTCGGACGTCCTCGACCTGCTGGTGGTGTGCGTCGAGGCCGGGATGGGCCTCCACGAGTCGATCAAGATCGTCGGCACTGAAGTTGAGGCGCAGGGCCAGGAGATCGGCCGCGAGCTGGCGCTGGTATCGGCCGAGATGTCCGCGGGCCGCTCGATGGGCGAGGCGCTCCGCGCCTTCGCCGATCGCACCGCGATCGAGGACTTGAAGCCGCTGGCGGCCACGATGATCCAGAGCGAGCAGATGGGCGCGCAGATCGCGCCAGCGCTGCGCGGCAGCTCCGACATGCTGCGCGCCAGTCGCCGGCTGCGCGCCGAGGAACAGGCCCAGAAGAGCACGATCAAGATTCTGTTCCCGCTGGTCCTGTTCGTGCTGCCCGCGATGCTGATCGTGATCGTCGGCCCGGCGCTCCTCCAGATCATCCACACCATGAACCCGACGCAGTGAAGGAATTGCGCTCACGGCGGACGCCCGCGTGCCGGCGCGCGCGCCCGTGGTCCGGCGCGGACTATATTCCCGCGACGTCGGCCAGCGCCCAGCGCAGCTTCAGAAAATGAATCATCAGGGTGAGGTAGCGGATCCGCCACGAAGGCGCCAGGTCGCCGCGGCGCAGATCGATCCGGTACTGCGGATCGATCGCTGCGAAAGCGGCGTAGATCCGATCCCGCAGTTTTGAGGGGCTGGCGCCCGCGCCTGCATCGCCCATGCTCTGTCCGACGTCGGCGTAGTTGTAGGCCGACAGCGCGACCACCGCGTCGGCAAACAGCTCCTCTTCCTGCGCCAGATGCTGGGCGAAAACGTTTTCCATCGCGGTTTGCTGCGCGGACTTCCCCACGCCGATCGCGCCGTAGACGTAGTGGCCCAGCTCGTGCCGGATCGTCGCCGCGATGGCGCCCGGGTCGTGCGCCGTATTGAGGAAGATCACGAACCGGTTGCGGTCCTGGATTTTGGCCTCGCACGAGAAGCCCCATAGCGAGAGCCCGGTGTCGTTCATATAGGGCTGGGCGTTTACCACCACGTCGCCCCATTTGAAGACTCGCCGCAGTTGATGGAGATCCTGGCGATCCTGCCAGCATTGCCAGATGTGGCCGTATGGCTTGATCCAGTTCTCGACCACCCGCACCAGCTCGTGAGCCACGCGGGTCGGCGGAAAGCCCGGCGCCTCGCGATAGTCGGCCGCGAGCACGGTCTTCAGGTCATTCAGCGCCGAGTCGAATTCGCCGGCGAATCGGGGCAGGCAGCTTCAGGTCGATCAGCAGCCGCGCGATGAGCTCGTCCTGGGGGTCCGGCTCCGTGGCGCGCGCAAGCGGCGCGCTGTCCGCCGCCGGCGCCCCGCCCGCCGGCGCGATCGCGGCGTCCACGTCGCCGGCGCAGTCGGCCGCCGCGGCGCGGACGAACCGATCCGGATGCGCTTCGCACGGGATTTTTTGGGCGCCAGGGTCCACCACGCTGCCGGTCTCCCGCAACTCAGGCTCAGGAGCTGATTCCATACCCGGTCACTGGGTTAGGTTTTACGCCATATTGTTTAGTAAGGCAAGGCAAGCCGGTAAGCCGGCGTCTCCGGCCCCAAACCTGCGGCCGATCGGGCCGGGCCCGGGACACTGCGGTTCTGCTGTCTGTAGTATTTTGATACCAATTGTTGTCACTTGGGACGGGGCGGGCGGCAAGCGCTTGGCGCCCGGCGGGACGGATTCTGGTGCTTTGCGGGACGCCTCTGGGCTATCCCGCGCACGCCGTCGCGTTGCGGGACGTGGTCTGTGTCTTGCTCTGAGACTTGCGCAGCAAGCTCACAGGTTTCGCGCGGGGACGGAGATGACAGGCGAATCGACGGCGGTGGATTGTGCGGAGATGACGGTCCGGATGATGGCGGAGGCCGACCGATCCGGCCAGGAGTGGCTCGACCTCGATACGCTGGGCGCCGGATGCGCGTACGTGGCCGGGATGGTGGTGCGATCGGCGCATATGCGCGAGGTGGCGCGCACCATCGCGCGGCTGGGTCCTTATAAGTCGACGGTCCTGATTCAGGGTGACTCGGGCACCGGCAAGGAGCTGGTGGCGCGCGGGCTCCATCTGATGGGCACCGCGCCCAAAGGTCCGTTCGTCACCTTCAACTGCTCGAACCTGGTCGAGACCCTGGCCGAGTCGCAGCTCTTCGGCCACGTACGCGGCGCCTTCACCGACGCGCGCGAGGAGTCGCTGGGCTATTTCCGTTCCGCCGCCGGCGGCACGCTGTTCCTCGACGAGATTGGCGAGCTCCCGATGCGTCTGCAGCCCAAGCTGCTGCGGGTGGTCGAGACCAAGGAAGTGCAGCCCGTCGGGACGGCGCGAACCTACCACGTCGACGTCCGGCTGATCGCCGCTACCAACCGCGATCTGCGCGAGATGGTGCGGGCCGGCCAGTTTCGCGACGATTTGTATTACCGCCTCAACGCGACCTCGATCACGATTCCGCCGCTGCGCCAGCGCCGCGAGGCTATCGAGGCGATGGCCGCGCACTTTATCGAGCACTCCAACCGCCTGCTCGGCAAGGAAGTCAAATACCTCTCGCGGCGCGCGCTCAACGCGCTGCTGGCTTGCGAATGGCCGGGCAACGTGCGCGAATTCGCCAACGCGATCGAGAGCGCGGTGATGCTCGCCGAGCACGACCGGATCGATTTCGCGCATCTGCCCGAAAGCCTGCGCCAGGCGGCGCTCGTCCCCGGCGCTTACGCGGTCCTGGAGTCTACCGGCGCGCCGGCCGGGGCAGCGTCCGGCCGCGACCGGACCACGCCGACCTGGACGCCGGCGCCGGCCGATCGCGGGGCCCCGCCGGCACATCCTTTGTCGCTCGATGAAGTGATCAAGCAGACCCTGCTGCGCTCGCTGGAGGAGACCAGCGGGAATCGCCGCCGGGCTGCCGAGATTCTGAAGATTTCGCGCTCGACGCTTTACCGGATGCTCGCCCGCTACGAGCTGGGGCATCTGGTCAGTCCGCGCGGCGGCCACGCGGAGGCGCGGCTCGCGCCGCTAAAACAGCCGGCGCTCTGACGCTCGCACGAGCGGGCCATTGCAAGCCCGCTCCGTGCGCCCGATCATGGCTTTCCATGACCGGATCGACGCGCCCGCCGCTGGCGGCGCTGCCCGCGCTGCTTGCGATCGTCGCGATCGCCGGATGTTCGAGTTTGCATCCGCGATCGATGGTTGGCGCCGCCGACGCGGGAGTCTCCGAGCAGCCGGTTTCGTTCGTCACGCCCGACGGCGTCACACTGCGCGGCCATCTGTATGGCCGCGGCCGCAGCGGCGTAATCCTGGCGCATATGTATCCCGCCGATCAGCAGGACTGGACCGACTTCGCGCGGATGCTCGCGGCCAACGGCTACCAGGCGCTGACCTTTGACTTTCGCGGCTTCGGCGAATCCGACGGCACGGTGACGGTGCCGGCCGCGGGCGTCGATCTCGAGACCGCTTACAACTTCATGCGCCCGCGCGTGGCGCGGATTTTTCTGGCGGGCGCCAGCCTGGGCGCCGATGCGGCGCTGCTGGTCGCCGCGCACGAGCCGGTCGCGGGCGTGATTTGCATCTCGACCCCGATCAAGTTCGGCGGTCTCGACGTTCAGTGAAGCGATCCGGCGCCTGAAGGCTCCGCTGCTGCTGATTACTTCGGTCAATGACGCCCTGGTCGAGGGCGAATCGGAGACGCTGCTTGGATGGGCTCGATCGCCCAGGTCGCTGAAGATCTTTCCTGGCTCCGCGCACGGCACCGCGCTGCTCGACGGTCCCTACGGTCCGGAGGCCGACGCCCTGATGCTCAGATTCATCCGCGACCACGACCCACCGCCGGCTTGAGCGTCAGGCGCACCGGATTCGATCACGCGCTGGAAAGCCGCGCGAATTTGCAATTAGATCGGAAGTTATGAGGCGGATGCGGTGCGACACGATCGCGGCCCTGATGGTCGCGGCTCTGCTGGCCGCGGTGCTGGCGGTCGGAACGCCGGGGGCCGCGGCTGAATCGAAGCCGCCCGAAGAACTGGTGCAGCTAGAGCGGACGGTCGCTCTGCGGGTCGCGCACGCCCGTGACGAAGGGCCGGTCGAGGTGGACAAACGCAAGTTGTTCCTGCAAGCGCAGCAGGACGATCAGAACGCCGAGGCCGCGATCCAGGCTGGCGACTACGCCAAGGCCAGGAGTCTATTCCGCAGTGCCGGCGATTTGCTCGACCAGCTCGGTTTGTAAACGCCTGAGGCTGCCGGTCCACGGCGTGCCCTTCACGATCTGCGTCGTTCTTCGATCCGCTCCCGTTTGATAGGTTCAATCAGGAAACGACTTGATGGCCGGCCCTGAGCAAATCTGGTCCGAGGCGTGGCGCACGCTTGAGCGCGGCCAGCGCTTTGCGCTGGCGACCGTGATCAACGTGCGCGGCTCGACCCCGCGCGAGGTTGGCGCGAAGATGATCATCCGCGACGACGGCCAGTTCGGCACGATCGGCGGCGGCTGCGGCGAAGCCGAGGTCTTCCGCAAAGCTGAAGTATTACTTCAAGATGGGCCGGGCGCGCGGCTGGTCGAAGTCGACCTGACCGGCGACTTCGACCAGGACCAGCGCGGCACCTGCGGCGGAATCATGGACGTGTTTATCGATCGCTGGTCGCCGGGAGCGGACCTCGCGATGGCGCGCCGGCTGGCCGAAGCGGCGAGCCGTAACACGCCCGCCGCGCTGCTCACGTTGATCGATGGCGGTGCGCGCGCAGGCGTGCGCGCGCTGATCGATCCGGACGGCGGCGACCCGCCCGTGATGCCGATCGAAATCCCGGCCGCGGCTTTCGCCCAGCTCGGCGCGCGTATCCGCGAAGCCCGGCCCGGGCTCTTCGTGCTCGACCGGGTTGCCGGCCTCAAGCCGGTGACGCATCTCGAATCCGCTCCTGAGTCCAGTGGCGCACCGCGGGTCTTTATCGATCCGGTCGCGGGCGCGCTCCGGTTGATTATCGTGGGTGCGGGACATATCGCCCAGCCGCTCGCGACGCTCGGCAAGCTGATGGGCTGGCACGTGACGGTGATCGACGATCGGGCGTCGTTTGCCAGCCGCGAGCGTTTCCCGGCGGCCGACGAACTCATCGTGCGGCCGTTCGGGCCCGCTATCGACGCGCTGCGGCTCGACCGCTACTGCTACCTGGTCGCGGTGACACGCGGCCACGCCTTCGACGAGGAGGCGGTGCGCGCGGCGCTGCGGCAACCGTGCGGATTCGTCGGCATGATCGGGTCGCGGCGGCGGGTCAAGGCCACGCTTGACCGGATTCAGGAGGGTGGTGTTCCCGCCGAGCAGCTCGATCGCGTGCACGCCCCGCTCGGACTGGATCTCGGCGCCGAGACGCCTGAGGAGATCGCGCTCGCGATCGTGGCCGAGATGGTCCGCGAAAGGCGCAGGAAGTGCGCGACCGGTTCTCGCTCGGCGTCAAGCTCGGCCGCCTGAAGCCGTCGTCATAGCGAACGGCCGTGGCGATCGGTACGAATCGTATCGAGGGGATTCTGCTTGCGGCCGGCGAGTCGCGGCGGATGGGCTTTCCGAAGCCGCTGTTGAAGATCGGCGGGCGCGCATTCGTCGAGTATCTAAGTGCCACGATGCTCCCTTCAGTGTCCCGGCTGGTGATCGTGCTGGGCGCGCATCAGCGATCGCGTCCGGGCGGTCATCTCAAATGACTCGCAAAATGACTCGTCAAATGACTCGCCGAACGATCCGAGGATTGCGGTCGTCGAAAATCCCGACTACGCGCTGGGCCAGTTGTCGTCACTGAAAGTTGGTCTGGCGCAACTCGATCCCGCCGCCGGCGCTGCGCTGGTCCATCTGGTGGACCATCCGACCGTCAGTCCCGCGACCTTCCAGAACTTGATCGGTGAATTTCAGCGGTCGGGTAAGCAGATCGTGATCGCCCGCTACCGCGGCCGGCGCGGCCATCCGGTGATTTTCGACCGCTCGGTCTTTCGGGAGCTGCTCGACGCGCCGCTGGAGGAGGGCGCCCGCGCGGTGGTCAATCGCGACTCCACCCGGGTCGGATACCTGGAGACCGACGATGCCGGAGTCGTGCTCGATCTGGACACCCCGGCCGACCTGGAGCGTGCGAGGCTTCCGTTGCCGCCGTGCTCGCGGTAGGCTAACGGGCAGGCGTGGTTGAAACCGGGTGGGCGAAAGCTCGCCAAACCGAGCGCCGGTTAGCAGCATGACGCGTAACCCTTTGCCGCCTGAGACGTATTCAAGAGTTGAGATGAGCCTCAGCACTGGCGACTACGCTCGAGCCGGCTGCGGCGCCGACGGCCTCGACCGACGAACAACTGGTCGTCGAGGTGCTCAGCGGGCGGCATGCGGCGTTTGCCGAGCTGGCCTCGCGCCATCGCCAGCGCGTCGAGCGGTTGTGCCGGCGCTTCTTCTCCGACCCCGAAGTGGTGCGCGACCTGTCGCAGGAGAGCTTCATCAAGGCGTTCACCGGACTGCGCGGTTACCGGCTCGAGGAATCGTTCCCCGGATGGTTGCGCGCGATCGTGGTCAACGTCTGCTACGACGAATTGCGCCGCCGCCGCCGCCATCCCGAGGAGTCGATCGCCGACTTCAGTTCGCCCGCGGTCTGCAACTGGGCCGAGATGGTAACCACCGCCACGCCCGAGGACATCGTCGGCGCGGCGGAGCATCGGCGCGAAGCTCACGATCTGGCGCATCATCTGCTGTCCACGCTCAAGCCCGAGGACCGGCTGGTGCTGATCATGCGCGAGAGCGAGGAGATGAGCGTAGCCGAGATCGCCAAGATCGTCGGCTGGAGCGCAGCCAAGGTGAAGATCCGCGCGTTTCGCGCCCGCCAGGCGATGCGCAAGCAGGCCGAGCGAATTCTGGCTGCGCGCGGACGCAGGAGTATCAGTGAACTGCTTTGAGACCCGCAACGGGTTTGGCGCCTTCTGGCGCAGGACGCTGGCGCCCGAGAGCCGCACGGCGCTGGTATCGCATCTGAGCGAATGTGCGGGCTGCGATCGCGCCTTTCGGGTCTTCGCGCTCACGGCGCCCTTGCTCTATTCCGATACGACCCCGGCCGGACGTGGAATTCCGTCGCGCCGGCGCGAATCACGGCCCGCGACGATCGGGCGGCGGAGCGAGAATCCCCGCCGCGCCTGGCGCGCGCTCTGCGCGATGGCCGTGATGATCTTCGCGGCCGGGTTTGCCGCTTACCTCGCGGCGGCGGTCCCGCGACAGACCCTCGACGACGCGTTCAGCAATCCGGAGCCTGCCGGCGATCTGACCGGACAGGAGGAGTTGCAGGTGTCGTTCAACGACCTTGCCCGCTAGATTCGACCGGCTGTTTGTCGCGCTGGCCATCCTGGCCGGACTGTTGATCGGATTCGCGGCCAGCACCTTCGCCTATCGCTATCGATGGCTGCACGTTCCGCGCGAAGGGTTCATGGACCGCATGGACCAGGACCTCGACCTCACGCCGGCCCAGCACGCGCAGATCCGCCAGGTGTTCGAGGATACGCGCGCGGGCATGGAGGACCTTCAGCGGCAGTTCGAACATCAGCGCAACGACTTGCTGAGCCAGACCTCCGATCGTATCCACGCCATCCTGACTCCTGACCAGCAGAAAAAGTTCGACACCTTCTTCAGGCACGGCGAAAGCATCAGCCATCACGTGATGGAACCTTACCCCCACCACGGCGAGAATCCGCCGCCCCCGCCTTAGCACCTACCGCGGCGGCGGCGAGGAAATCGCCAGGCCGCAATTGGCAAGCTCGGTGTTTCGCCGCGATAGTTTCGGCGAGAGTCGCGTCGCCGGCCGTTTTATTATCTGACTTGCGCGATCGAGTAGGGTTACGTGGCAACAAGGCACCCACCATTACGATTGGCGTCGGAATCGATGTGACCGAACGCGTCGCGCTGCATTGCAGGCTGGAATATCTACGTAACAAATTACTATGGAGGGCCCTACCCGGCGGTTCTCGGCAGCGGCACACGTAACATTCTATCCGTCGCTGGGAGGCACCGGGCTTCTGAACGAGACACCGATCGCCACCATTGAAGGCGCCAACTCCGGGCTCGACGGGCCCGGCGGCATCGCGCTCGATCGGGTGGCGAAACGCCGCAAAGCTCAGTGAATGCCGGCGTCGTGAGTGGCTACTCCTGGAAGGCGAATACCTTGAAGAGCCCCACTTGGACGAAGGTTCCCGAGCTTCCGTAGCCCGCTTCCACGTCGAGACCGGCCTGAAGCGGGCGAAAGTAGCCGCCGAGCGCCGGTCCGCCCTGTCCCTGGGTGCCCGCGAGATTGCCGCCGCCGAAGATCGCTCCGCCCGCGCCGGCGAAAAGCATGTACTTTTCCCGCGACCGGACGACCGTGCGCAGATCGATCTCACTGTTGGTGACGTGGTTTTCGTAGTCGTAACTGACGCTGCCTGAGATATTTACCGGATGTCGCGAATAGGGCTTTACCCAGCCGGAAAAGTCCGTCTCGACCACTGCGGCGCTGCTGTCGCCGGCGTCTGAACCGCCAAGGAGATAGAGATGCCACAGCGGATAGGGCTGGACATCGAGACCACCCTGCAAGCGCACAAAATTAAGCCGCGCGCTGTGACCGTTTTCAGGATCGAGCGGATCGGCGAACCCTTGGCCGACGTAAAGCTCATATCCGGTCACTCGTCCGACCGCGCCGATATAGGGCGTTATACTCTGCTCGAGCTCGAAGCCCTGTTGCGTCGTGGCGTACTTGTCACTTCTGAATCCGCCGCCGAAAAGACTTACACTCAACTCGCCCGGCCGCTGGATAGTAAAGAAGTCCGCGTAGGCCGGAACCACAGTCTGGGGCGCCGTCTGGGCGCGAGCGGTCCCGAGCGCGGCGATTGACAGGATCGCGATCAGGATCGGGAGCGGCGTCACTCTCATTTCGACATCACACACGGCGGGCATTGCGGTGGTGGGGCGCCGATCAGCGAGGCCGCATGCGCCGGTTGTACGCCCTTGCCGGCCAGACCCAGCGGTCCCGGCGACAGCGGCGCGCCCAGGCAGGGGACTGTCGTCGCGTAGCCTCCTTCGACCATCACGGTTCCCGCCGCGTTGGCGACCGAGACGACGCCGGTGTAGACGTTCACATCGGTAAACACGCCGCAGCCCGAGAAGCCCGGCCGCGCCGCGCCGACGCTGAACGCGACCTCGAAGTCGGTGCCGCTCACCGCGATCAGCGCGTTCGAGGTATGGACCTGGTAGTCAAAGACGCCTCCCAGCGCGGATGACACGATCGCGCGGACGTTGCCACTGAGTAGGCGAGTCGCAAGTCTAGTCATTACTCCGGAGGCACTGATCGGGGCTTCGTCTACGACCTGGGTGAAAGCGCCCTGATACTGAATCTGCCGGCCGTTGACCAACGCGATCGTCAGATACGAGTTCGGCTTGAGAGTGATCTGGTCGTGCAGCTCGATCTGGGTTTTGACTGCGATCGGAGTGATGCCCGACCCGCGCTTCAAGTCGGCTTGACCGCGGATCTCGGAGACTTCGCCGATCGGCATTTGGGCCATAGCCAGCCCGGCGCGGCTCAAGTATGCAATTGCTATAGCCAGGAGCGCGCAGTATTTGCCCATGTCATCTTGGCGTCCACCCGGTGATGGCCTGGTGCCCGCGTGTAGTGGCCCGAACACTTTGAGCCGCCCGCACCGCGAAGACCGGCGGCCGGATGGGCCGCGACAAACCTACTTGGTTTCGAACTCGAACACCAGTTCGCGGATCTCGGCCGCACCGGGTGACTCGAGCTTCGCCAGACACAGTTCCGTCACATAGTCATCGGGCCGTTCCTTGAGCAACGCGCGCAATTCCTCGCGCGCCGTCCCGGCCTCTCCGGTTCGCAGGCGCGCCAGCGCCTGCGAGAAGCGCCGGCAGAAGGCTGGGTCGACGCCGTCATTGGCGTGGCCCGCGACTTCGACGATCGGCAAGCGCTCGGTCTTGCCCTTGACCTTCACCAACCCGATCTGGCGCGCGACATAATCACCGTGCGACTCGTCATAGGCCTGCCTGCTGACCAGCATTTTGACCTTGAACTGGCGGGTAAGTCCCTGCAGGCGGGAGGCAAAGTTCACCGCGTCTCCGATCAGCGAGAAGTTGAAGCGACCAGCACCGCCGAAGTTGCCCGCCACGGCTTGCCCGTCATGCACGCCGACCCCGATGTAGAGGTCGGCAAAGCGCGGGTCGGTGCGGCGCAGCCGCTCGAGCGCAGCCAGCATCCCGAGGCCGCAATCAATCGCGGCCCGGGCGGCGTTGGCGCCGTCATCGCGCCATAGCCAGTAGACCATCACCTCGTCGCCGATGAACTTGTCGACTACGCCGCCGCTGTTGCGGATGACGTCGGTCATCGCGCCCAGGAAAGTATTGATCAGCTCGCCGAGAATCTCGGGTGCCATACGCTCGGAGCGTGAAGTGAAATTGACTATATCCGCAAAGAGAATAGTCGCGTGACGCAGTTGACCACCGAGCTTCAGCCCGGTGGGTTCGTCGAGCGCGGTCCTGACCACGCTGGGATCGACCAGTTGTTCGAAAGCCGACCGCACCCGGCCCTTCTCGGCGCGTTCGCCGATGTATCGATACGCGACCAGGACCAGATACGGGACCGCGACGCAGGCCAGCGGCACCAACATGCCGAGCAGGATCTGGTCTTCGTCGAGACGATACTGGGCGTAACCAACGTAGCCGGCCGCGAGTAACAAGACCGATACGATGGCCCATATTCCCTGCAGCAGCGAGGCGGCTGCGATCGCGCCCAGGCCGAGCACAATCGTTGCGACCAACTCCTCGAGACCGGTCATCTGCGAACGCCGGATAAAGTCCCCTTGCAGGATGTTGTCAATGACATTGGCGTGAAACTCAACCCCGTGGAGATTGGAGTAAACGGGCACGGCCGGCGTATCGCCATTGCCGGTCTCGGTCGAGCCGACCATCACGATCTTCCCATCCAGCGCAGCCCGCGGATACTGATGCTTGATGATGCTGGCGATCGAGTAAGTGGGAAAAGTGTCGGCGGGTCCCCGGAAATGAATCATCATATGACCGGTCTCGTCGACCGGAATATCTATTTTGTTGCCTACCGAGACAGATGCGACACCGTAGTCGGCGAGATGGAGTCTCCAGCGGCTCGTTCAGATAAGCGCTCACGAGGAGCAGGTTAAGCGGGACCGGGTGCTCTCCATGGAATGTCTTGACCAGCAGAACGGTGCGGAAGATGTTGTCCGGATCAGAGTCAATGTTCACGAAACCGCTTCCCCGGGCGGCGGAGTTGATGATCGGCACGGGCGGCCTGTAGACATCGTCTGAGTCGGCCATCGGTTTGTCCATATCTACCATGGAATAGGTCGATGGCGCGGGGGAAGCGATGGTGCTGGTGTAGTCTGCCAGGACCTCGCTTCGCAGGTCCCGGCTTCGTGCAAATTCAAGCCCGACGAACACGGCGCCGTGCCGCCGCATGGCCGCGGCGAGGCGGGCATCGCCCGGGTCCGAATCCGTGAGCAGCAGGTCCAGCCCGATCGCGGCGGCGTGATAGTAGTCGGTGAGTGCCGTTATCAGATCCGCTTCGACGCTCCTCTGCCACGGGAATTTCCCCAACTCGTGGTTGCTGACGCTATAGTCGTCGATCGCCGCGATAACGACCGCGCCGGAGGGCTTAGGCGCAGCATGTCCATAGGTATAAACCTGAAGGTCCTGAATCTGGAGTTCGAACCGCCTGAATACCGAAGGACATCCCGAGATGCCCAGGAAAGTTAGAAACAGCGCGACCAGTCCCACCGGGATGGGCCGCTGCAACATGCTCCGGCGACGACTCAAGCTTCACTCCGTGCCACAGCTAGTTCAGGCAACAGCGGGCGCAACACTTCAGCCTTATGGCGTAGTATGAGCTATAGCACCGGACCGGAAATGGTCAAGCTGACCCTCTTTGCAGCGCCCCGGCAGTCTCGCCGTGTGATCGATCGGTTCCGGGCCTTGGGCGGCGCGGAAGAGAACGATCCTTTCGGGCAGCTTGCGAGTCGGGCCCTCAACGGCCCTTCCTGGTCATCCGGATGCCGATCGATTTGAGGAACTTGGTGGGCAGCTCCGCACCGAGCATCGCGAATATGAAGTCGTTGTCGATCTCGATTGGCTCGGTGAGCAGCGCTGCGCCGGCCGCCGCGGTGAGTTTCGGAGCGCCCGCCCGGACCGCGCGCGGTGCGAGAACCAGTTTGCCGGGCTTGATCTCCTTGATCTCGCTCGACGGATAGACAGTGAGATAGCCCTTCTGTTGGAGCGCGCTTACCTTCTCGGCGTTCTCGGGCGTTACGGGTGGGCCCAGCGCCACGTCGCGGAACGAGTAGCCCACCGTATTGCGCAGTTCCGGATTGGAGAGCGCTTGCGCCACTTCGGCGCCGGCGTTGCCGCCACCCACCACCAGGATGTGCTTGTCCTTATACTCATCGGGCTCGACCAGGTTGTAGAAGACGCGCTCGGCGGTCTCACCCGCTATGTTGAGACGGCGCGGAGAGCCGCGCACGCCGATCGCCATCACGATGAAGCGCGCCTTGAAGGCCTTTTTCGAAATTGGTCGCGATTTCGAACAGATTGTCGCGTCTCGTGATGCTGACGACTTCCTCCCGTTCGAGCACCTGCAGCCCGGTCCGCGCCAGCATCTCCTCCCATTTCTTGATCAGGCCTTCCTTGGAGGTATCGTCCTCCATGAACAGCTCGCCGTATTCGGCGATCGACAACGGCGTCGACTGGACGAACTTGCCGCGCGGGTAATTCCTGATGGTGCTGGCGGGAGTTGACTTCTCGACCGCAAGGTAGGACAGCCCTTTGGACTTCGCGGTGGTGCCGGCGGAGATCCCGGCGGGACCGCATCCGATGATCGCAACGTCGTAGACCTCCGGCTGCGGAGCGGGCTTCTCGAAGTTCAACCGGTTCTGGATGAACTCGATCGATTGCCGTCCCGAGCGCATCGCGAGATTGATCGACGCTGTGCCCGCCGGTCTCGCCCACGATATATACCCGTTCGACGCTGCTCTGGTAGGCGTCATCGAGCGCGGGAATTTCCGGCGTGAACTGCGGAGCCACGTTGCCGGCGGCGCGCTGGATTTCGAGCTGCGACGGGATCCATCGGAAGTACGCTGCCGCGCTCAGGCCGGTCAGCATCAGGCCGAACAGTCCGATCAGCCAGACCTGCACAAAGATGGGGCGCGTCGGCGGACCGCCGGTGGCCGCCGGTCATCGGCACGTTCCAGACCACGAACCGGATGCCGCGCGACGGATGGGGCCGCGTAGTCGGGGCGATGCCCGCAAAGTCGCGGTCGGGTTTGGAACCGTGAACGTGAAAAGCGTGGCACTCGCCACAGGTTTTGTATTGAGGCTCCTTCGCTTCGTCCGCCAGCGCCGGAGCCGCACTCACGAACAGGAATCCGCCGGAACTCGCGACCACCGGTTTCTCGGAGGGCTTGCGCGAGTGGCAATTGAAGCACTGCTGGACTTCGCGCGCTGCGGGATCGCCGGGCCGCTTGCTCTTTTTCTCCAGGTCTTCGTGGCATGAGCCGCATCGATAACTGAGATGGGCCGGCGAGTGCCTGAACAGGGCATTGACGTACTTGAGCGACGCGAAGATCGGGATTTCGCTGGTCGATGCGGGGACGGAGTCCCATAGCTTTGCGTACGCGTCCTCTTCCGGCGCCGGCGTCGAGGCCGGGCTCGCCGCGACCTTCGCCTTGGACGCGTGCGCAGCTGCCGCCGGCGATGAGGCGGGCGCGGGCCCGATTGGAGCCACCAGCGCGAGGCCGGCGCGAATCAGCATGAAAGTTTCCGGCTCGTCGTCGGCGACCTTCTTCAGCTGATGACACGACTCGCAGGGCAGGCGCCGGATCGAATGGTCTTGCGCATGCAGCCGCTCGAGTTCCGCGGAGTGCGAGTAGGCAGTCTTGAACGCGAGCCGCGACCCGGTCGGGCGCAGAACACTCTTTTTGGTGTGCGCGCTGACGTCGTCGATCGCGTCGTGCTGATGGCAGAACGCGCAGTTGGCCGCCGCGGTGCGAACCAGATTGGGATGGCGTCCGTGATGGTCGGTGTGGCACGAGAGGCAGCTCAGCTCATCGGCCTGGTCCGCGGGATCGTAGAAGGCGCGGATCACCTTGCCGGGCAGCAACTCGCTGTCCTTGCCGCTCAGTTTGGCGCTCCGATGGCTGTTGTTTTCCTTGTAGTCGCCGTGACAGTCGACACAGCCGTCGTTGCTCACGCCCTGCCAGGGCTGATGGCAGGCGGAACATTGCGAAACGAACACGGCGTGCCCTGCTGAAACCGGGCCGGGCGAGTAGCTGCGATGCAGTGAAAGCAGTCCCGCCACCGGCAGGATCGCGACGCATCCGAGGAATATGAGCAGGTTGCGCCGATTCATAGCCCGTAAAAATAGAGCGCGCCAAAGACGTGGAAGATGACCAACACTCCCACGATCGCGCTGAGCACGATGTGAAAGGTGAGCCAGCCGGTGCTCAGCCGCAGATTGAATGCGTTATGCTCGAGGTTCACCTTGCGGGCCGCGAGCCCCATCAGTTCGCGGTACACGGGCGCCTCAGGCCCGACCTTTGCCTCCAATTCGGCGGCTGCGCGGCAGGCGCCGGATCCGGGATCGATTCCCCGAATCGTCGCCCATAGCAGATTGGACGACGGCGTCGCCTGGAGAAAAATCGGTTTGAGTTCCTGGAGATACGCCTGGATCAGCGCTTCCTGATGGCCGAGGATTTTCTCCTCGGCCTCCACGTAGACTTCGCGGATGCGGTCGTCAACGTCCTTGAGCCGCACCTCGTGCTCGGCGCGCCGGGTCATCGCATGCGGAAAGTACTGCTGCAGGAAGACTCCGAAGAAGCCGCTTGCGAACAGCAGGATCACGCCGGCGAGCAGCGTGGTCTCGAGCGGCCCCCGCGCATGGGTCTCCATGTGCCACCAGAACGGCAGTAGCGCAATCACGCCGACGGTGATGTGCACCGCGCGCCATGATTCCAGCCGGTCCATCAGTACCATCCAGTCCGCGAGCGGCCTGGCAATCGCGGTCGCGAGCCGGACCAGGCGGATCGAGATCCACAGGAAGCGCTTGCGCGCGCTGTACAGTCCGACCCCGACAAACAAGACCAGCGTGATGAGACCGCTCCAATAAGGCCCGATGCGGTGGCCGAAGTCGGCGGTCGCGGCGTGCGCGGCGACGACCAGGATCAGGAAGACGATCGCCCACAGCGCGATGTTCGGAATCAGCGCGCCGGTACGCCTCGTCTTGGTTCCCGTCCCGGTTGCCGCTGCCGGCCGGCCCCGTCAGAACTCGCCGTCGACACCCGTCACCCTTTCCGAATCCGGTTATTCGTTGCCGCTGCGCGCTTTGCGCACGGTGGTGCCGACCCTGACCGCGCCAGTCTCGTCGAACAGGATGGCGGGATCAATGCGGACGGCCGCGCCGGTCGGACAGCTATGAACGCAGCCCATAAACGGCAGGCCGTCGCAGAGGTCGCACTTGATCGGATAGGCGGGCGGAATATGAACGCCGCTGGGCGTCACCTTCGGCAGTTCCCGTTTGGCTTCGGCCTGAGCTTCGCCGACGTTGCGGCCGAAGATCCGCTGCCACAGGCCCGGCTCGACTTGCGCGCGATCGCCTTGCTCGTGGCGCGCGAAAATCCGGTCCCACAAGCTTTCGCCGACGTCATGCGAGGCGACCGGATAGGGACGGAAGAATCCGCTCTTGCCGGTCGCGTCCGCCTTTTTGGCCTGGGCCTGGTCGAACTTGCCGGTCTCGATCATCACGATGTTATCGAATGGGCAAGCGATCATGCAGTTGGTGCATCCGATACACATTTCGTACTGGAAGTAGATCTCGCCTTCGGGCCGCCGCTTGATCGCGCCGGTGGGGCAGGCGTTCATGCACTTGGGATCGTTGCAATGCCGGCAAGCAGCGGGAATGAGATATTTGTCGACCTGGATCCCGTTGCGGACCAGGCGGCTCTCGCCGTGCAGGCTCTCGCACGCATCGACGCAGCGGTCGCATTTGACGCACAGGTCGAGGTCCATTACGAGCAGCGCTTCGGCCTGGATCACGCCCGCTTGTCCGGTCTCCTCGAGCAGCTTCGAGATCTCGGGCGTAATCCGCTCTCCTTGCTCGTTGCGCCGCTCGATCGTGCTGCGCACGCGGGCCTCGATCTCGGGATGCTCCTTGCACAGCTTGCGGAAATCCTCGCCGCGAAGCTTGATCAACTCGCACTTGCCGGCGGTGATCACGCTTGCGGTGCGCTTACCGCCGCCGAGCAGGGCCATCTCGCCGAAGTAGTCGCCCGAGCGCAGGTAAGCGAGGACGCGTTTGGTGCCGTCGTCGCGCTCGCGGACCACCTGCACGTACCCGTCGCGAACCAGGTAGAAGTCGTCGCTCTCCTCGTTCTGCCGGATCAGCACAATCCCGCGCATTTCGTAGCGCAGCACCGCGGAATGCTCGATGAGGAGATCGATGAAGCCCGGCGCTACGCCCTCGAATATGTCCAGCTCGTTGGCGACCACGCGCAAGGCGCGCTGCCGGTAGCGGTCTTCCAGTACGGTGCGCGCTTCCAGATTCGACATCACAAACTTGAGCGTGTGGCGCGGCTGATAGAAGATTTCGGCGGCTTGGGCCGCAACGATGTCGGTGGTGCGCGGCAGTCCACCCAGCGCGCCGAGCTCGCCGTAGAAGGCCCCGGCGCTCAGCGTGGCGACTTTGATCCGCCCGTGCTCGGGAACTTCATCGTAGAGGTCGACTGTGCCGCTCAGGATGAAGCAGAGGTCCAGCTCGTACTCGCCCTTGCGGCATACGATTTGGCCGGCGGCGAAGCGTCGCAGGCGCATCCCCTTTTCGCGCTGGTAGGCGTTGAGGAATCCGGTGCGCTGCTCGTCCGAGAAGTGCGCGAACAGGTCGAAAGCGGCCAGGCGGGGCCACAATTGGGCCCCGGAGATCCGGGCGTCAGGGGCTGGATCGTTTACGGTTCCCACGGGTGCTTGCTAGCACAATCGACCCGCTTTGCCAAAACCAATCAGCGCGACGCAGTCCATTCATACAGCACGTCTGCGAGTTGCTCCTCATTGCGTTCGCCGTCGGTGAATCCGATCGGGACAAAGCCGTGCGACTCGTAAAATGCGCGCGCCGGCGCGTTCATTGCGAAGCAGTAGAGTTGCAGCCGTCGCGATCTCAGTTGCTTCGCCTGGTTTATGAGCAGCTTGCCGGCGCCCCGTCCCTGCCACTCGGGTGCTATGTAGAGGTGATCGACCTGCTCGGCTTCGAGCGCCATGTAGCCGACGATCTCACCCGCGGTTTCCGCGGCCCATACTTCGAGCTTGGGCAGAACATAGCTGGTCATCCACTGGAGGGTCTCTTCGTCGCTGTGCAGATGGGGCAGAAACGGCATCGCGATACGCCGCGATCGGATGTGAATCGCGGCCAGCCTGGCGCCGTCCTGGGGGCGGGCGTGACGCAGCGTGATTTCGGCCATCGTCGCTACCTCGGTTCCCGGCTACTCGGTTCCAGCGTTGCGGGTCAGATAGTCAAGGATCGTCTGATGCTGCGCGGGCGTCAGGGCTGCGACTCCAGCGCCGCGCATCTTGTCCTCCATCGCCGAAACCTGGACCTGCCACATCGCCGGAGTCATCGCGCGCGGATTGAATGGCGTGTGACAGCGGCCGCAGCGGTCGGCATAGAGTTGGCCCGCGTAGGTGTCGCGCTCGGGCAGTTGGGGTTGCTTGCATCCGGTGATCGCGAGGAGCAGCGGTGCGAGCATGACAGCAACCCTGGCGCGCCGACCGATCGTAGTCGCGCGATGACCGCCCGAGGCCCTCACGATGCAAAGCACGCGCGCGATGGCCCTTAGGGTTGCGGCGCTAAGCGCGCCTGCGGAATCAGCTTGCCCAACTCGCCTTGCAGCGCGCCGATCAGCTCGCGACGATCGCGCTCGCCCAGCGCGACTTTGACCTCGGCGTCCGGGCGCACCCAGATCGGACGCAGGAGCATCGGGTCATCGGCGTAGCGGGGAAAGACATGCCAATGGACGTGCGGCTCGGAGTTGCCGAGACATTCGTGATTGAGCTTGTGCGGCTTGACCACCGCCGCGATCGCCGCTCCGAGCGCGAGCGTTTCATCGAACAGCGCGCGCGCTTCTCCCTCGGGCATCAGATGCAACTCCATCGCGTGGCGGCGGGCGAGCTGAACGCAATAGCCCCGATAAAACTGCCGGTCGCCCAGAATCACGAACGAATGCGGCAGCTCGGCGATGAAATCGGGAAACGCGCCGGCGCGGATGCGCGCGATTAATCCGCAAATTCCGCACTCGCGCGGCGCGTTATCCAGCGGCATGGGTGTCCTCCGGGCTGATCGGGACCAGCCGGATGCGCGCGAGCTTGAGCAGTTCCTCCACCGTGTGGAGCTTGTACTCCTTTTCGTAAAAAACGGTGCGGATGCCGGTGTTGATCAGCACCTTAAGGCACTGGATGCAGGGTGTGTGGGTGACGTAGATGTCGGCGTCGCGAATCGCGGCGCCATTCTTGGCGGCCTGCGTAATCGCGTTCATCTCGGCGTGAATCGTGCGATAGCAATTCTGCTCGATCTCGCCGTCCGGGGTCTTCGATTCGTAGATCAGGCATCCGACGCCGGGCTCGATGCAATGGGGCAGGCCGGCGGGCGAGCCGTTGTAACCGGTTGCCAGGATATTGCGATCGCGCACGATCACCGCGCCAACCTTGGCGCGCAGGCAGGTCGAACGTTCCGCGACCTGCCGCGTGATCGTCATGAAGTACTGATCCCAGGTCGGCCGCTTCACCCGCGCCAGAGCCTCGCCTGTGCCATCCGAATCGGGCGATGGGACGCGGGCGGCACGTAATGGACCTCGACCGCCTTGTCGTCGGGGTTCTGCGACGTCGGTGGACTGAAACTCAACGGCACCGGGGAAAAGGTTGCGATGAACAGAGCGATCGTGGCCCAGGCCATCAAGCGCCGGCGCGGATTCAGCGGCGTGTGAGGATCGGTGGTCGAGGGATGACCGAGGCCGAGCACGGTGAGCAGAATCGCCCACAGCAACCATCCGCCCCACAGGCTGGGGAACACGAAAAACGCCGCCAGCCCGGTGACAACCCCGGCGCTCACGAATATCCACGAGACCAGCCGATGAAGCCGCCCACCGAACAGGGAGTAGATCACGTGGCCACCGTCGAGCTGGCCGACCGGCAGCAGATTCAGCGCCGTCACGAACAGTCCGATCCATCCGGCGAATGCCATCGGATGCAGGTTCACCATCACGCTGTTCGGATCGACGCCCAGCACCCAGCGCGAGAGTCCCAGGAAAAGCAGCGAGTTGCCCAGGTCCAGGCCCCCGGGGCTGGTATCGAGCGGCCCGACGTCGGACAGCTTGAGGCCGATAATCACCATCGGCACTGCGACGATCGCGCCTGCCCACGGCCCGGCCGCGCCAATATCGAAGATCGCGCGGCGTGACGGCGGCCGCGATCGAATCCGGATAAATGCGCCAAAGGTTCCGAACATGAAAAGCGAAGGGTAGGGCGCCGGGATAAAATAGGGCAGCGACGTATCCACCCGATTGCGGCGCGCGACGATATAATGGCCCATCTCGTGCGAGAGCAGGATCGCCATCAGCGGGATCGAGAACGAACATCCGGTCGCAAGATTGCGGATCAGATCCAGGACCGGATGGTCTGCCGACAGGTCGAACGCCAGATTCGCGTTGGCCATGTACGCGCCCGCCATCGTGGTGGAAATCAGGGTCGCGAAGAACAGCGACAGGTTGATCAGCGGCCGGTCCCGCACGCGCACCGCCAGCTCGGTGGTGGGCGCCGATACCGGCATCTGGTAGCGCGGAATTTCGGTCAGGACCGGCGCGTAGTTCTTGTCGGCTGTTACGTCACCCATCAGAGTCAGTCATCCAACGCTGCCACGGAGACGCGCATACCCTCACGCGCGCGGAATCGTTCCGCCGCGCTGCCGTCGCGCACCGCGATTTCCAGGAACTCGAAGCTTCCGAAGGTCGCGAGAGGGGCACCTCTTCGGGCCTCGCCGTAGGCGTTAACGATCCTGATCGACGGGCCACGATCGATCCTAACCGAAAGCTCCCGGCCGGGGAAGGAAGCAGCCAGGTGCGCGAGACTTTCGCGGTCGATATTGGTGACGAGATTGCCGTAGTGGTCGACGTAGATTACAGCGCCCTCGAGCTTGCGGCCGCGCGCGATCGGCCGCGCGAGCTTAAGCTGGGCGGTCGCTTTCAATGCGGGACCCAATGCGCTCAGCCGCAGGCCGCGCCACAGCCAGGCCGCCGCCGGCGCGAAGATGTCGCGCCCGTGAAAGGTGGCGCTCACCACCGCGAGCCGATAGCGGGGCGCACGCAACTCGACCGCGCGCTTGAATCCGGCCTGCTCGATCGCGGGCCACATCAATCCATTGTCGGGCCCCACGAAGCGGGCGCCGCTACGGGTCTCGACCGCGATCGGCAGCCGTGCCGTGCCGACGCCCGGATCGACCACCGCCAGAAAGATCGTTCGCGGCGGGAAGAACCGCGCGGCCTCGCGCAAGGCCAGCGCGCCCGCGACGATCGATTGCGCCGGCACGCCGTGCGTGATGTCGATAATCGTGGCGGCGGGCGCGATCGACGCGATCACGCCCTTCATCGCGCCTGCATAAAGATCGCGATAGCCGAAGTCGGTGAGGAGCGCGATCGGCGCTCGCGTGATCGCTTCGCGATCCGATCGTAATTGTGGGCTGCGTCGCACGATTCGTCTAACCTACTCGACGCCTGCGTGCCCGCCAACTTTCGCGCGCGCGATTGCCGCGTGCGTGAAATCTTCTATTTCATCCGCGCGTTGGGATATCCTCGTCAGTCGTAGCGCGACGCGACAGGAGACCGTTATGAATCAATGGCAGATTGGCGACGTGAAGATCACCCGCCTCGTCGAGAGCGAGGGCGCCTGGCGAGGCACCTGGATACTTCCCGACGCGACCGGCGAGAACATGCTCAAGCACGACTGGCTCGCTCCCCATTTCATCGACGAGCAGGGCAAGCTCCGGATGAGCATCCACGCGCTCGTGCTCGAGTCGCAGGGCAAACGCATCATCGTCGATACCTGCATCGGCAACGACAAGGTCCGCTCGAATCCGCAATGGAGCAATTTGAAGCTGCCATTCCTGGACGATCTCAAGAAAGCCGGCCACGCGCGCGAGACTATCGACTACGTGATCTGCACTCATCTCCACGTCGATCACGTCGGATGGAACACGATGCTGGATCATGGCCAATGGATCCCGACCTTTCCCAACGCGCGCTACGTGATCGGCGGCATCGAGTGGGATTTCTGGTCCAAGTACGACGACGCCGAAACCCGCGACCTGATGAGTGACTCGGTCCGGCCGGTGGTCGATCAGGGCCGCGCCGAGCTGGTCGATTCGACTTATCGGATTACCGACGAGGTCGGTCTCGAGCCGACTCCCGGCCATACGCCGGGCCACCAGAGCGTGCGCATTTCGAGCCGCGGGCACGAGGCCGTGATCACCGGCGATATGGTGCATCATCCGGTGCAGTTCACCTATCCCCACTGGCAGGACAAGTTCGACAGCGACCGTGCGCGCGCGGCGCAGACCCGCCAGGCCTTCTGCGAGCGCTACGCCGACCGCAACGTGCTCGTGATGGGCACTCATTTCGGCGGGCCGACCTGCGGCAAAATCGTAACCCACGGCGCTTCGTTCCGCTTCCTCGCCGCGAAATAGCTGGTCCAGCCGCGGTCCTTCCTGCGCCGTTCGCAATCCGGCGCTTGCACGCGCTTCGCGCGTCCGCTAAAAAGAATGAAGCTTCGTTTTTTATTAAGGGACGCCGATGAGTGACACCGACGCCAGCCGCACCGCCCAATCGATGGCGATCTTCCGCGCGCTCGAGTCCGCCCGCCCGCCGCATGAGCGGCTCTTCAACGACCAGTTCGCAGCCGGCTTCCTGTCGCCCTCGATTCGCCTCGCAACCCGAATCGCGGCGCGCTCGGCGCGGCTCCGCCGCGGCCTGCTCGCCTGGATCGATCGGCGCTGGCCGGGCGCCCGAACCTCGGCGGTGGCGCGGACCTGTTTCATCGATCTCGCCCTGGCGCAGGCCTTGCGGGCGGGCCTGACCCAGGTGGTCATCCTCGGCGCCGGCTATGACTCGCGCGGCTACCGCATCCAAGGGATCGAAGCCGCCCGGGTCTTCGAGGTCGATCGCGGCGCAACCCAGCGCGCCAAGCGCGAGTGCCTGTCGCGCCGCCTGCGCCCGCTTCCGTCGCACCTCGTATTCGTGGAGATCGACTTCCTGCGCCAGACCCTCGCCCAGGTTCTGGCCGCGGCCGGCTTCGATCCGAAACGGAGCGCGTTTTTCATCTGGGAAGGCGTGACGAACTATCTGGACGAGCGCGCCGTGGATTCCACGCTGCGCTTCGTCGGCGGATGCGCCACCCGTAGCCAAATTGCCTTTACCTACACCCATCGCGGCTTGCTCGACGGCTCCGGCGCCTTCTCCGTCAGTCCTAACGTAGCGCGGCTGTTGCAGCGCGCCGGAGAACCCTGGACCTTCGGCTTCTATCCCGCCGAGCTTCCGTCCTACTTGCGCCCGCGCGGCCTCGAGCTGATCGAGGACCTCGGCGCAGTCGACTATGGCGCCCGCTTCATGGGCGCAACCGAAGCCCAGATGAAGGGCTATGAGTTCTATCACGTGGCACTGGCCGCAGTTCAGGACCGGGAGATAGGGTAATGGGTCAGTTTGAGGCGGATGGCCGGCAGGGACGCCGGCCACTACCCTAATGAAGCTGCTATATCGGGTAGGGGCCGGCCTCCGTGCCGGCCCGTCCTCACTAAAATCGCCCACTACCGGAGATGGAAATTGCCAAAAGTAAGTGAAGCTCATCGGCACAGCCGCAGGCGCCAGATTCTCGATGCAGCCATAGCCTGCTTCGCGCGCGAGGGCTTTCAGCGCACGACTATCGAAGACATCATCCGCGAATCCGGTCTAAGCGCGGGTGCGATCTACAGCTACTTCCAGAACAAGGAAGCAGTCATCGAGACGCTGGCTGACGAGCGCCACGAACGCGAGCAGCGCCTGATCGCGGAAGCGCTGCACGATCGCGAATGGCCCGACTCGATGCGCATCCTGTTCGAGACCTTCTTCGAGTCGCTGGCCGACTCCGACGTACGCAAGGAGCGGCGGCTGGGAATTCACCTGTGGGCCGAAGCCCTGTGCAATCCCCGCGTCCTGAAACTGATCCGCCGCGGAATCAACCAGCCGCTGAAACTACTGTCAGACGCAATCGACCAAGCGCAGTCGCGCAAGCAATTACCCGCAACCCTCAAACCCGAAGCCACCGCCCGCATCCTGATAGCCCTGTTCCACGGCCTAATCCTCCAACAAGTCTGGGACGAACGCACCGACATAACCCAATTCGCCAAAACCGCCCACGCGATGGCAACCGCCTACCTGTCCTCAAAATCACCCATTCGTCCCGCGAAGCTCCACCCACCGCGCCCCCGAAACCGCCACCCCTCGGCGCCAAACTCCAACGCCTCTCCCTGACCAGGGAGGTGAGGCTTGCCCTGAGCGAAGTCGAAGGGCCGGCGAGCGTTTGCGTCAGCAAAGCGCTCGCCGGGTGAGGGTAGACTGCGTATTGGATTCGTCCTCTGACGGGCGTCTCGCACTGGGCCGCGCCTGAGAAAATCGTCACTTCCTGATAACGCCACGATTGTGCTGGAAGCCATCCGACTCCAAAACCGCCCGCCAGGCCTCTGGACGTCGAGCGGCGACACGGTTCCGCGCAAACTCGCCTGGTCTGTAAACCCTCTCCCACAAGCTGGGAGAGGGTGGGGGTGAGCGACTGTGTTGGGAGTCAAGCAGTGGGGCGCGTTGCCCACAGGGTCCACAGGCGCTGGGATTGTGGGGAGTATCCCGCCTGTGGACTTATGGGCAACGGGCCGGTGGCTTAAGCGGGATTTGGACATGGCGGGCTCCAAGGGGTGTGATGTTTGAGCATGGCGTTGAGGATCAGCAGGAGCTTGCGCATCACGGCGACCAAGGCGACTTTGTGGGGCTTGCCGCTGGCGCGCAGATGTTGGTAGTAGGGCCGCAGCACCGGGTTGCAGCGGATGCCGCTCAACGCGCTCATGTACAGGACGCGCCTGAGTTCGGCGCGGCCGCCGGCGATCATTCGCACCCCGCGCAGCTTGCCGCTGTCATGGTTCAAGGGCGCCACGCCGACCAGTTTGGCGACCTCGCCCCGATTAAGCCGTCCCAACTCCGGCAGGCGCGCCAACAGCGCGGCGCACCGCAGCCGTCCCACCCCGGGCACGCTGGTCAGAGCCTCGCTCTTTTCGCGGAACAGTTCCGAGCCGCGTACGGCCTGATCGATATCGTGGTCGAAGCGCCTGATCTGCCTGCGCAGGTAGTCGATATGACCATTGATACCGCGGTGCAGAGGCTTAGGCGCATGCTCGAGGCGGTGGCGCTCGGCGGTCAGCATCTCGACCAACTCCGCGCGCCGCGTGCACAGCGCCTTAAGTTCACGAGTCTGCTGGTCGGGCAGTTCACGCACCTTCAGTTCCGGCCGCTGGGCAAACTGCGCCAAGAGCTGCGCGTCGAGCCGGTCGGTCTTGGCCAGTTGCCCGACGCTGCGGGCAAAGTCCCGCGCCCAGCGCGGATTGACCACCACCACCGGCAAGCCCTCGGCGTACAGCGCGGCGGCCACCAGCGCTTCGTAGCCGCCGGTCGCCTCCAGCACGATCCGGGTGCAGCCCAGCGGCTGGAGCCGTTTGACCAGGCGGGCCACCGCCCGCTCGTCGTTGCCTTCCCAGAACGACTGGCCGCCCGGACTGATCGCTACTTCCAGTCGCTCTTTGGAAACATCCACGCCCACGTATACGCCCTGCTGCTCCATGACCGCCTCCCAGTTGGCCGCGCGAGTCCCGCCTTGCGCATTTCGACCTGGCCCGAGGCCGGTTCCTGCGACTGTTCGGACTTTCGCCCGGCGATAGTTGCGGCGCGGCGATTCCTGCTCACCCACGGCCTCAGCCGGCCCAGGGTCCCGCGATCTGCCGCGCCTGCAACTATCTTGCGATGTGATCTGTGAGATACAAGGGTCAGACAGAAAACACTTGGAATCCGAGCATCCCCAACGCTCCCCGAACTCAGGACACCGCAAGCGGGCGCTGTAATGTGGAATTCGTTGGCGTTTGTATAGGCGTTCGCCCTACACTGAGCTATGGCTTGGGAATCAGGAAATATGAGCAAGAAATTGCCCGCGCTCAGAAGCGATAAGGAAGCGGAAAATTTCCTCGCTCAGGACCTGTCCGATTACTTAAGCGCGGAAAATCTCGCGCCGTATCCGTTCGGGTACCGACCCAAGCAGAAGTCCGTAAATCTGCGCATCTCCGCGGATCTCCCGAGCGCCGTTCGCGTCGCCGCGCGGCGGCACGGCATCCCCTATCAACGCTACATCCGCCAGGCCCTGGAAATCTCACCGAAGCAACGCGAAGGGAATGCGACCACTCATACTTCCGCCTCTCCCGCCGCCCGATGCGAATGCACGTGGTTGCGCTGGCAGCGGGTCGCCCATACTGCAAAGATTTAGGCGCTGCGGCCCCGATGAGAGCGGCAGGCCCCAACCCGAGCCTTTTGCTCTCTGCCGCCGGGCTGGCTTCTTTCGAGCCGTTCCAAGCAACCATCAGAGGAAAACATGGTAGAGAAGAGCGGTTCCGCTAAGTTGCGTGTGACCCTAATCGATTATCCGGACCCGGGCACAGCTCCACCCTCGTCCAAGCAGATCACTGCCGACTGTGAACTTACGAGCGTAAAGACTATCTGGGGCGGAGGGAGCGGTCCCTTGCCGCTCGGAGATCCCAACGTCTTGTTCTTTGACGCCAATTTCACGGGCGGCGCAGCGACAGCAGTGCACTTTGACGAACACCTGAAGATTAAGGGGCTGATCGACAAGGGCAAACTGATCGTCGTGTTCGTCGGCAGATGCCAACCCTTTCATCTGGCCAACCTGATCGGAATACCGAAATCCATTGGCCTCACCGGCCACGACTTGCCGCAAAATGCTTGCCGCCCGACTGAAAGCTCCGCCTTTGACCCAGTCTTTTCAAGGAACGGAGGCCAAATCACAACCAGTGCGGGGTTGACCTTTTCCCCCGACCAGCTCACCAAGGTTACGAATTTGCTTGCCAATGCGCAGCACCAGATGGCAGCCGCGCTCATCGAGTCCCTCGTGACCAAGGGCAAATGCGTGTATTTGCCATCCTTTGGCGCGAACGTGTGGGAGGTAACCGCGCTGATTCTTCGCGAGGTCGTTCCCGTGCTATGCCCCAATCTGCTCTATGACGACAAGTTCGAATGGCTAACCGGCACCGATTATTTGATGCCGTCCCTGGCGGAAATCGAGAAGGAGCGACTCGCCGCTGAACGGCAGTACGAGATTCACCGTCGGACGCTCAAGGAAAGGTACGAAGCCGAATGGATCGCTATACAATCGAGATGGAACAGGCTCCTGACCTCCTCCGGCGACGAGGCTCAAGCTAACCGTCAAGGAAGCCTTAGAGTTTTTTGGCTTTTCGGTCGTTGATGTGGACAACCACTGGAGTTCGACCGGTCAAGCGCGCCAGAAGGAAGAAGACCTCTGGGTCGCCGAGAGCGGCAAGGTCGAACCATCTGAGGCCGGCGTGCTTCTTGGCGAGGTTAAATCCAGCGAAAAGGGTGCGGCTAGCGAGCGCGACTATTCGCAATTGATTAAATATCTCAATCGTCGACGAGACGAGTTCAGTAACCTTAATCTGCGTGGCGTTCTAATCGTAAATCACTCCGACCTAGTCCCGGCCAGAGCGCGGCAAAAGGCATTCGGCGACACAATCGTTGCAGACTCTTTGCGGGACAGAGATCGTCCTTGCGACAACGTGGGATCTCTTTCGCCTCGTTCGGCTGATGCTGTCGGGCCGGACCAAGCCTGAAACGATTCGCGCGCTTTTTTCACAGCCCGGATCTCTGGCTCTCCCGGATGAAGCGTAGCGGAGAACAATCGGCGACGGTAACAAATGACCGAGCGCCCTTTCTCTTTTCAGACAACCCGCGCGGAGTGATCAAGAAATAGGCGCCTTAGACGGAGGCAATCGCGGCCGGGCAGACCGGCGGGGCGGATGCGGGCGTTGCCGAAGAGGACCCGAGCGAGCAGAAGAGAAATAGGTGAGCAGCCTTCGCAAGCGGGCCTTTGCCGGCGCGATCGAACTTTCGAGCACCATGGCATTGCTGATGTTTGTGCCGGCCGGGTCCGCTGCGCTTCTGGCAGGCGCGGCTTTACTGGACGCTCTTTTCCGGCTCAGTGCTTGCGATCACGCTGTATTTTATCAGGCATGACCCGGCTCTGATCGAGCGCCGCCTCGCTGCTGGGCCGCGTGCCGAATCGCGGACCAGCCAGAAGATAATCCAGTTCGTGGCCACGATCCTGTTTTTCAGCCTTATGATAATTCCGGGACTCGACCATCGCTTTCACTGGTCGGCCGTGCCGGTACCGGTCGTTTTGGTGGCGAATGCTCTCTGCGTGCTGGCGATGGCCTTCATCGCTCTCGTTTTCCAACACAACAGCTACGCGGCGGCCACGATCAGGACTGAAACGGGACAACAGGTGATATCGACCGGGCCTGTACCGGTTCGTCCGCCATCCGATGTACACCGGCGGGGCGCTGCTGTTGCTTATCTGGTGATGGCGTCGCCGGTCCCGGCCCCCATCGATGCTTTTCGACTACCGTCCAGATTCAAGTCTTAGAGCGCTGTGCAACACCGCCGGCTGCGGGCTGCTGGTTTCCCATCGGCATCCGCGGTTCAATGATGAGTGCGTCCACCTTCTTGTTGGTCAGGACTGACCACGCCCAAATTACCATCGTGCGCAAACGGTTACCGCGCTCGGGCAGGAACCGCACGTGGATAAACGCCCACGCGAGATAAGCCGGCAAGCCGGCGATCTGCATCCCAAAGCCGTCCAGAATCGCGAACCAGCGCCCGATTACCGCCATGCCCCCCTTGTCAAAATACTTGAAGGGTGGGGGTTGGGGCTGGCCCGCGACGCGTCGCTTGATCAGCCCGCCGACATACGAACCTTGCTGCATCGCGACCTGGGCAACCCCCGGTAGTGGTTTGCCGCCCTCATCGAAGCTTGCCGTATCACCCAGGACAAAGACTTCCGGATGTCCTGGCACCGAACAATCCGGGTTGACTTTCACCCGGCAGGCCTTGTCGGTCTCCACGCCCAGCCACTGTCCGGCCGGCGACGGTTTGACGCCGGCGGCCCAGAACACATTGGCGCACAAGATGCGCTCGCCCTTGATCACGACGCCGTCCGCGTCCACCGACTCGACGCGGGAATTAGTTCGCACCTCCACGCCCAACCGCTCCAGCCGCGCGTGCGCTTTGCGCGCGAGTTTCTCCGGAAATGAAGGCAGGATCCGCGGTCCGGATTGCACGAGGATCACGCGCAGCGAGCGTGGGTCATAGCGCCGGAACTCAGCGGCCAGTGTGCGCCTGGCCATCTCCGCGATCGCCCCGGCCATCTCGACGCCGGTTGGTCCGGCGCCGACAATCACGAACGTAATCAGGTCCGGATGCTTGGCGGGCTCGATGGCTCGTTCGCAAAGCTCAAACCCCTTCAGAATTTTGTTCCGGATGGCTTCGGCATCGGCCAGCGACTTCAAACCGGGGGCATGATTGGCGAACTCGTCGTGCCCCAGGTAACTGTGCGTGGCGCCGGTAGCCAGAATCAAATAGTCGTAAGGGTCCGGGACCGGATCTCCATCCAGGAATAATTTCCTGGCGGCGACATCCACACCCGTCATTTCGGCCTGGATGACTGTCACATTTTTCTGGTTGCGAAGAATCTCGCGAAGCGGCGAGGCGATGTCGGAGGCCCGCAGTGTGCAAGTCGCCACCTGATAAAGCAGAGGTTGAAACAGATGATGGTTGGTGCGGTCAATCAGGAAGACATGCACCGGGGCATTTCTGAGCGCATGCGCAGCGCGTATACCGCCAAATCCGCCGCCAATGATCACCACCTTGGGTAGCCCGGGAACGGTAAGTTGTTCCAGCGTCATCCGCATGGGTCGATGGCCTTCCCTAACCCCATACCACAGCTCGGCATTTAACAGGCAAGCTCAGCCCACCCTTCGTTTTCCCGCCGGGCGCACAGGCTACTTCTTGCCCGCCTTGCCGGCGCCTTTCAACGCCACACTGGCCGTCGGATCGCCCACCACGTTGTCTGTGATAGTTAACGTTCCCGCCACCGGCGTCGTGCTGGTTGGCGTGAAGGTCACCGCGATGGTGCAGGTTTTCCCGGCCGCGATGGGCGCGGTACATCGATTGGTCACGGTGAAGTCCGCCGGTGTGCCTACGCTCTCGATCGTGATTGCCATCGCCACTATCTTTTTGGTGGCCTTCGCGGCGTTGCTGAGCGTAACGGTTTGGGTCTTGCTGCTATCGAGCGCGACCTTGCCGAAATTGAGCGTTGCCGGCGCAACCTTCAGTTTGCCCGGCAGTGGGGTAGGGGTGCTTTCAGGAGTTGGCGTTGCGGCGGATTTCCCGAGAAACGCCGGGATAAAGGTGGCGACATCCGGCGTACCCCATCCGCTCGCCAGATCGAATCCCGGGACCGCATCGTAGCCCGTCACTCCGTTGTAATCATTGTTGCCCCTCGTGACGTTGCGGATTCCGGTCGTCGCCGTGTCCTGTAAGAGTCCCTGCGCATAGAGCCTGGTATTGATGGATCCGAGTCGCTGATTAGCGTTGCTCTGAACCATCAGCTCGGCAATCCCCGCCCAGACCGGCGCGCCCAGGCTGGTCCCGCATGCGCAACATGAGACATTGTTGCCGGTCGCCTGGCCGGGAAAGACCGAAAAGGCGCCCGGCGTCTTGCATGCCGCTTCCATCGAAATGTCCGGTACGTCGCGCGCGCCGTCGGCCGGGGTACCGCTGTCCTGAAAACCGGGCTTACCCCAAACTACGCTGGCTCCCCCTCCGCCTGAGCCGATTTCCTGGGGTAGAAATTCCGGCTCGTTCCAGACTGATTCGGCAACGAAGCCTACGTCGTCGCCATTCTTGTAGTCGGGCGTGAACTGCGTCCCGCCGATCGCGGTGACATTCGGGTCGGAAGCCAGCTCGTTGACGTTGCGGGTCGTGCCAACGACGCACTTGCCGGTCGATGGGTCTACGTCATATTCGGCCGCGCCCTGGTCGCCCTCGGCGATAAAGACCGTCTGGCCCTGACTCGCCGCGTTCATATAGGTCGTATGCAGCGCGCCGGTGTAGTAATTCGATGGGAACCCGCATGATTCGATACTGATACTCAGCGCGCTGCATGAGTTCTGGATGACCGCGGTATTGAGCGCGTCGACGGTGGCCGCGATGACGTTGCCGTTAAAGGTGGCGGGATCCGAGAGGTAGAAGTTTATCGCCGCGCCCGGGGCGAACGTGTGCGAGTATTCGATATCGAGCACCGATTCGCCGGCGCGATCGTTCTCTCCCGGATTGTCGCTGTCGGGCGAGATCACGCGCGTGATCGCGGCCGGGGCAAGCTTGAATGTACTGTCGAAGTTCTGAATTGCCGCGTTGGGGTAATCGGAAACCTCTATAAGCCCGATACATCCGCCGCCCGTGCCGGTTACGTTTCCTTTCAGAACCGGATTTACGTCATAGAAGGTGTAAAAGTCCGCCGGTCCGAACCCGATCCGGCCATCGAGTTCCACGTCCGGTTCCCCGATCGGTTCGTTTGCCGCTAACCGCAAGGTGCTGGCCGCGGCTATCCGGGCCGCCGCCGCGTTGGTATCGGCCGGTGAGCCCGGCGTGACATGCATCGCGGTATGCGATCCGCGCAGGTTATCGAGCCCATCGATGAAAGCGATTGACGGGGCGAATTGGGCCGGCACCGCGGGATCGCTCAGGTTGCCGTAATGCTTCCCGTCGTCGGCGGAATAGATGGCGACGCTGAATGCGCGCTGCGCCTGTGCGACGGTGCCCGTGAACTTGATCGCGCGTCCATTCGGGGCTTCCGCAACCTCAAAGCCCTGCTCCTTCAACCATTGTGCGATTGCGGCGCGCGCGGCCGGGTCGGGAGCGAAACGGCGATCGAACTCGCCGGTTGGGAGCCATCGATGGTAGCTCGGCGAGTTCGGATCCTGCTGGGCAGCCAGCAGACGCTCGAGTGCGTCGCGATGCGAGGGATTAAGATCGACCCGCATCGTCAGCATTTGGCCGCTCGGCGCGGCCTCTGCGGCGACGAGCTTTGCGACGGTCGGAGAATGGTTTCCGGCAATCAGACTGGTTTGCGGGTCGGCTCCCAGCGCGGTCAATTGGAGCAACATCGGGAGCAACATCGCGGCGAACGCAAGGCACACCACCGGCCAACGCCGGCCGGCGCATACTGACAGACTCATGGCTTACGGACCTCCTGAGCAATGCCTGGAACGGACCGCAGCCAAACCGAATTCGAAGGCGGCTAGGTCGTGATTAGGCGGACCGTGTTGCGAGAAACCCGCCGCAACACATGCGATCGGACCCGGACTTTCACAGCGTAGCACGGACTCGGCGGCTAACCAACGCGAAACTTCGAGCCTGGCTTGGAACTCAGAGGCTCCCCGTTCGATAGACCGCGCCGTGAAACTGGCTCAGCATCCTGACGAGCGTCGCCTGAAGCGGACTGACCTTCATCGTGCGTTATCCCGGCTTTGACGCCACCCCGTTCGGCGCCGGCTTGATGTTGCGGTTGAAGCGGAAGAAATTGTCGGGATCGTATTGGCGCTTGAGCTGGGCCAGCCGGGCGTAGTTCGCGCCGTAGATTCCCTTCAGATCCGCCTCGTCCTCGGTGCAGAGATAGTTGATATAGCCTTTGCCGCCCGCGAAAGGCTGCAAGGTCTTCCACGTCTGGTTGGCCCATTCCAGCGCCGAATTGGCCACTGACTCGTCACGCCATCCTGCGCTCAGCCGATAGGTGATCCCGCCCGGCTCGCGCAAGTCGAAGGCGGTCTCGCCGGCGGGAGTCCGGCACACCGCGCCGTGCACGTAGTGATCGAGACTGATCCGGCACATGCGCGACGGAGATTTCCACGCCGCGGTGACGATCGCATCGACCGCCCCGTCGCTCAGCGTCTCCAGATAGCCGCTGCGCGCGTATTGCACGCCGCGCCCGGCGGCGTCCGTGAACTCGGGAATCGTGGACAGCTCGGCGTAGTGCCGGCCCCGCACCGTGTTCGCCAGCGGCCGGCCGTACTGCCTGAGCCCCTGCCTTAGCAGGCGCTTGCCGGAGTTCACCGCTCCGCAATCGCACAGCACCACGCCGAAAGACCTGCCGTCGCGCGCCGGCGCATAGACCGTCGCGGCCAGCGTATCGGGCGCCTCGTTCATATACGCGCGATAGATCTTCAGGATGGCGCCGAGCTTCGTCATCGGATAGGTCAGTGTTCCGCCGAAGACCTGATCGACCGGATGCAGCCGGTAGCTGAGCGAGGTCGCAACGCCGAAGTTGCCGCCGCCGCCGCGAATCGCCCAGAACAGGTCCGGGTTTTCGTCCTTGCTGGCCGTGACCACTTTGGCGTCGGCGGTGACCACCTCCGCCGCGAGCAGATTGTCGCATCCGGCGCCGTACTTACCCGACAGCCATCCCAGTCCGCCGCCGAGCGTGAAGCCCGCGATTCCGACCGCCGGGCAATTCGCCGTCACGGTTGCGAATCCCACCGGCCCGGTCGCGCGGTCGAGGTCGCCCGCGGTCAGGCCCGCGTCGGCGTGGACGATGCCCCGGTTAGGATCGCTCCGCACCCGCTTCATCTCCGAGAGGTCGATCACGAGGCCGCCGTCGCATACCGAGGCGCCGAGCACGTCGTGACCGCCGCCGCGCACCGACGCCGGCAGTTCGTAGCGGCGCGCGAATTCGATCGCGGCGGCGACATCGGCGGCCAGCGAGCAGCTCACGATCAGCGCCGGACGCTTGTTGCTGGGCTGGTAGCTCGCGTAGACGGCGCGCGCCGACTCGTATGCGGCGCTCCCCGGCAGCATCAGCCGGCCCCGCAGGCCGGCGCTGAACTGCTGGATCGCGGCGGGCGGGATTTGCGCGATTGTCGCAGCTCCATCGGCCGCTCCCATGACGCCGCCATGGCGCTTCTTCATGAAGGCCAGCGCGTCGAGTGGCGCGGATGCGATCGCTGCCGTCGCGAGTGCGCCCTGCTTGAGAAGCTCTCTGCGGCTGATGCGACGGGTCATCTGGTGACGAGATCGATCATCTGGCGTGTGCCATCTGAAGTCGTTGCCGGCCGAGTCGCGCCCCGGATCGCGGCCCGCGATCGCGCCTTGCGTCCCCCGTGGCGTCCCTCAGACCCGGGCGGTCTCGGCGGGTTCGTCGATCACCCGGTTCTCGATCCGGCCGATCCGCTCGACTTCGATTCGCACCACGTCGCCGGCCTTGAGATAGCGCGGCGGTTTCATCGCGACCGCCACGCCGCCCGGCGTCCCGGTCGAGACCACCGTGCCCGGCAGCAAAGTGCAAACCGTCGAAAGCGTCTCGACCTGGGCGAAGCAGTCGAAGATCAGATTTTTGGTGTTGGAGTGCTGGCGCTGCTCGCCGTTCACCCAGGTGTGGAGATCGAGCGCGTGCGGATCGCCGATTTCGTCGGGCGTGACGATCCACGGGCCCATCGGTCCGTGCGTGTCGAACGACTTGCCCAGCGTCATGGTCTGCGCCTTGAATTGCCAGTCGCGCACGCTCACGTCATGGACCACGATATAACCCGCGATCACCTCGTGCGCCCGCGCGCGCGGCACGTGGCGGCAGCGCCGGCCGATCACGAAGCCCAGCTCGCCCTCGTAGTCGAGCGCGGTCGAGACTCGCGGCAGATGGATCGGATCGTACGGACCGGTGACGCAGGTGATCTGCTTGTTGAAGAAGAGCGGAAACGCGGGCGCCGTTCCACCGGTCTCCGCGACGTGATCCTTGTAGTTAAGCCCGATCGCGAGGAACTCGGGCGGTCGCATCACCGGCGCTTCGAGCCGGAGCTGGTCGAGCGCGATCCGCCGCGTGCTCTTGTCGGCGGCCTTGCGCGCGTGCTCCAGCGCGTCGCGCCCCGCCGCAAGAAAGGCCGTCATCTCGCGCGGCAGCTCGGGCGCCTCGGCGGCCAGATCGACCATCGCGTTCTCGACGACTACCCCGATTCGGGTCGCATTCTGATAAGTGAAAGTTGCGAGCTTCAATTTGACCTCACTGTCACGACGGCTGGCGACATTTAGCCCTTGAGTCTACGATCTTTCGGAGAAAAATCTAACCGGCGCCTGATGCCTCATCGCAGCGGCGAAACGATCGACGTTACGGTACAATTCCTCTCCAGCGACGCCCGGAGGGCTCCACGCGATGAACCAGCAGGAACGGATGGAATTCGTGCGATCCCATCGCACCGCGATCTTCGGCTACAACCGCAAGAACGACGGCCCCTCGATGTCGATCATCTACTACGTGATGGACGGCGACGAGATCCTGGTCTCTACGATGGCCGAGCGGGGCAAGGCCAAGGCGGTCCGCCGCAGCGCGAAAATTTCGCTCTGCGTGCTCGACGAGAAATGGCCGCCCACCTATCTGCAAGTCTATTGCGACGCGACGATCGAGACCGACCTCGAGGCCGCGACCGACCTGATGATGCGCATCGCGGGCGTGATGGCGGGTCAGCCGATGCCGGACTCGGTACGGCCGAATATCAAGCAGGGCGCGATCAACGAACAGCGCGTGGTGCTGCGCCTGCGCCCCTACCAGACTTTCGAGACGCCGCCGCGACACGTCAACACGCCCAAGGACACCGAGACGCTGACTCACAGCCTCGGCGTGCCGCTCCCCTGGAAGTGACCGCGCGTCGCGGACTCGCCTTCCCGACGACGCTTTCGATCCAGCTGACCGCCGGCGTCTAACCGCTCGCTACCCGCGCGGCGCGAAAGTCTCCCGCGCCTTAGGTGCACGCGTCCGGGCGCGAATTCGGCAGCGGCACTTTTCCGTCGCCACTATCGCGCCACCGACCGGCCCGTGCTGTGTCAATTCGAGACTTCCCTTTGCTCCAGTTATTCCAGGCTTGGCCCACGCTTTCGGTACTCGTTTTGCTTTCAAACCAGCGAGGGGAACGCGACGGGAGCGAACGATGGGGGGTGAATTGGAAGCACAGTTATCAGCATCCGCCAATGCCCACCCCGGCCCGCCGGCGCCTTACGCGACTGATTACGGCATCCGGATTTGGGTCGCCAAGGCGCTCGCGATCGTCGCGACGGTCTTGACCGGATGCAGCGCCTGGATGCTGACCCGGCCGAACCGGATCGGCGCCGATCGGGTGACGGAGCGTTGGCCGATCGTCGTCGGTTCGCTTACGGCACTCTTTTTCATCCTGCTCGCCGCCGTTTTCGTGCTTCGAATGATCCGGGCCTTCCGGAGCAGCCTGGACAATCTGGCCAGCTCGCAGGCGCGGCTGGCCGAGCGCGGCGCGCTGGAAGCCACGCGGTTCAGAACTCTGCTCGAAGCCTCACCCGAGGCGATGATTATCTCGAACCGGCGGGGCGAAATCGTGATCGTCAATGCGCGCGCCGAGCAATTGTTCGGCTACAGCCGCGAGGAGCTGATCGGCCGGCCAATCGAGGATTTGATACCCGAGCGGTTGCGCCACACCCATCGGGGCCATCGCGAGAGCTATCTTGCCAGTCCCACCATCCGCTCGATGGGCGTGGGACGGGATATCACCGGCCTGCGCAAAGACCGCACCGAGTTCCCAATCGAAGTCAGCCTCGGGCCGGTCGAGACCGACCAGGGGACAATGGTCTCGACCGTGATCGCCGATATCAGCGCGCGCAAGGCGGCCGAGCGCGAACTGGCGGAGCGGCGGGAGTCGCTCGAGCGCTCCAACGCCGAGCTCGAGCAATTCGCCTACGTCGCGTCGCACGATCTGCAGGAGCCGCTGCGGATGGTCGCGAGCTATGTGCAGCTCCTCGCGCAGCGCTACCAGGGCAAGCTCGACGCCGACGCCGACGAATTCATCAATTTTGCCGTCGATGGCGCCACCCGGATGCAGACCCTGATCAACTGATCTGCTCGCTTATTCGCGCGTCGGCAGCCGCGGCAAAGCGCCCGAGCGGGTAGAGATGGCAAGGTGTGCTCGGGCGGGCGCTCGCCAACTTGACGATCGCGGTCGGGGAAAGCGCCGCGCAGGTGACGCATGATCGGCTGCCGGCCGTGATGGGCCGACGAATCGCAATTGGTCGAACTGCTCCAGAACCTGATCGGCAACGCGATCAAGTTCCGGCGCAAGGGCGCGCCCGAGGTCGCACGTCGCTGTCGAGCGCCGCGGCGAGCAATGGATGATTGCGGTGCGCGACAACGGCATCGGCATCGATCCGCAATTCAACGAGCGGATCTTCGTCATCTTCCAGCGCCTGCACGGCCGCGACCAGTATCCGGGCACCGGCATCGGCCTGGCGATCTGCAAGAAGATCGTCGACCCGCCACGGCGGGCGAATCTGGGTCGAGTCCTCGCCCGGCGCGGGGGTCAACTTTTTCCTTCACCCTGCCGGCCGCGGTCGAGGAGGCTGTCGCCGCATGAACCCTCTCGCCATCGAAGCCGACCGATCGAGATCCTGCTGGTAGAGGACAATCCGGGTGACGTCCGCCTGACACGCGAGGTGCTCCGCGACGGCAAGATGCAGCAACCACATGTCGGTCGCGTCCGACGGGGAGGAGGCGATGGACCTCCTGCACCGCAAGGGCCAATACGCCAGTGCGGCCCGGCCCGACGTGATCCTGCTCGACCTCAACCTGCCGCGCAAGGACGGGCGCGAGGTGCTGGCCGAGATCAAGCAGTCGCCCGAGCTGCGGAGCATCCCGATCGTCGATCCTCACCACCTCGGCGGCCGAGGCCGATATCTTGAAGACCTACAACCTGCACGCCAATTGCTACATCGTGAAGCCGGTGGACCTCCCGCAGTTCATCAACGTCGTCAAGTACATCCAGGATTTCTGGCTCACGATCGTCAAGCTGCCGGGCCGGTGAAAAGCCGATGACTCCCGAGAAAATCCGCGCCTTGCTTATCGAGGACAATCCCGCCGATGCGCGGCTGGTGAAGGAGCTGCTGCGCGGAGCGCGCGGCGCGCGCTTCGAGATCGAGTGGGCCGATCGCCTGGCCGGCGGCCTCGAACGCCTGGAACCGGGGGGAATCGACGTAGTCTTGCTCGATCTGTCGCTGCCCGACTGCCGCGGCCTCGAGACCATCGTGCGCGTGCATGGTCGTGTGCCCCAAGTCCCAATCGTGGTTTTGACCGGGCTCGGCGACGAGTCCGTGATGCTGGAAGCGGTCCGCAACGGTGCGCAGGATTACCTCGAAAAAGGCCGCCTCGACGCCGAGTCGCTGACCCGCGCGATGCGCTACGCGATCCAGCGCAAGCGCGCCGAGCACGAAATCCGCGCCCGCGCTCTGCAGAGCGCCACGGTCGCGGCCCTGGGCGAAGAGGCGCTGAGCAATCTTCCGCTCGAGGATTTCATGCGCAAGGTGGCGACGCTCGTGGCCGGCAATCTCGGCGTGCCGTCCTGCGAGATCGTCGAAGCGTCGCCGGACCAGGGCGCGATCGTGCTGCGGGCCACCACCGGCGCCGGCACGCCCGCGGTGCACAACGCCGACCGGCGCGATTTATCCGCGGAGCCGGTGGCGTGGAGCGCGCTCGCGGACCGTGCGATGCGCGAGGGCGGACCCGTGATCGTCGACGACTTTGCCACCGAAAGGCGCTTCGAGGTTTCGGCGGCGTTGCGCGCGCGCGGCGTTGCCAGCGGCGCATTCGTGCCCGTGCTCGGCAGCCAGCGTCCCGTGGGCGCGCTGGGCGTATTCGGGGCCGCGCTCCGCAAGTTCGACGAACAAGACCTCAATTTTCTCCAGTCGGCGGCCAACGTGCTGGGGGCGGCGATCGAACGCAAGAGCTATGAGGACGAACTGGTCAAGGCGCGCGACATTGCGCTCGAGACCTCGCGCCTGAAGTCGGCCTTCCTCGCCAACATGAGCCACGAGATCCGCACGCCGCTGAGCGGGGTGATCGGGATGACCGAGTTGCTGCTCGACACCGTGCTCGACGCCGAGCAGACCGAGTGCGCCGAGACCATCCGCGCCAGCGCGGACTCGCTGATCACAATCGTCAACGACATCCTGGAATTCTCCCGGATCTCGGCTGGAAAAGGTAGTGCTCGAGCACAAGCCGATTCGAGCCGGCCCAGGTGGTGAAGGCGGTGACCACGCTGCTCTCGGTCGAGGCGCGGCGCAAGGGACTCACTTTGACTCTGGAGATCGGCGGCGGACGTTCCGGCGCATCTTAATGGCGATCCGGTGAGATTGCGCCAGGTGCTGAACAACCTGGTCGGTAACGCCGTGAAGTTTACCGATCGCGGCAGCGTGACCGTGCGCGTGCTCAAGCTGACCGAGAGCGAAGACCAGATTGTCCTGCGCTTCGAGATCTGCGACACCGGCATCGGCATCCCCGCGCATCTGACCGGGCTCCTGTTCCAGCCGTTCTCGCAAATCGAAGATTCAAGCTCGCGCCGCTATGGCGGGACGGGACTGGGCCTCGCGATCTCGGCCAAGCTGGTCGCCCTGATGGGCGGCGAGATCGGCCTGAAGAGCGAAAGCGGTCACGGCTCGACCTTCCATTTCACCGCCCGCTTCGGCAAGTCCGCACACAGCAATCGGCCGGCTCCAGTTGTCGCGAAACCGCTGGAGACCGCCGGGCATCCGCGCGCGCCGGTGCTCGTGGTCGAGGACGACGCGGTCAGCCGCAAAGTCGTGACACTCCAACTGCGCAAGCTCGGCTACGAGCCGCGTGTTGCGTCGAACGGGCGCGAGGCCCTGGTGGAGTTGGCCCGCAATTCGTACGCGCTCGTGCTGATGGACTGCTCGATGCCCGACATGAACGGCTATGAGGCCACCGCGGCGATTCGCCGCCGCGAGGAGGGCGGCGATCACCATACGATTATCGTCGCGCTGACCGGTCATGCGCTCGACGGCGAGCGCAACCGCTGTCTGGCCGCCGGGATGGACGGTTTCGTCACCAAGCCCATCAAGACCGACGAGTTGGCGGCAGTGCTCGAAAGCTGTCTGGGGTCGGGAGCGGCCAGTCCGGCGCGAGCCGCCGACGCTTGATCGATCGCAGCGCAGGGACGCGGCGCTGCTACCTGGCGCCGGGCGCCGGCGCGTTACCCGTCTCGACCGCCGGAATGTTCGACGTGGCCGGGGCGGGCGTCGTCATGATTCCGCCCACCACGCCTTCGCGATTGCAGAATTGCGGAGTGCTCGACGCGGATCCGACGACCTTGCCGAGCGCGAGGTCGGCTTCGTCAACTTCAATTCCCGAATCGATCACGGCGCCGCGATCGGCGCGCAGGCGGTACGTACCGGGCGGCAGATCAACCGCGAACGCCCCGTCGCCGCCGGTCTCGACCAGGAAGAGATCGTTGGTGAAGCTGCCCTCGAAGTGAATCTCGCGATCGGCGAGTGGACGGCCATCGGGACCGACCAGCGCGCCGCTGACGGTCGCGGCCCGCGCCCGGACCGCTACACCGAACGAAACGGCCGCAGCGAGCGCGAGGATCGTGATCGCGCCGAGCCTGCGCATCAGCCGGCTAGTCATAGGGCGGACGGCTCCACACCTGAAACTCATGCGGGGAATCAGTTCCGCGGCCTTAAAAGACGCGCGGCGCCACTCGCAGTCGCGAGCGGCACCGCACTCAAGGCTGCTATTGGCAAAGTGCGCTGACCGAGATTTCGTACAACTGCACGATCAGTATATCGCGCATCGTCAGCTCGGTCGTGACGTTCCGTCATCTTGCCACTCTTGCATTGAGTGGTCAGCTCGGAGTTGGCCTTCTGCGTCAAGTTGTCGGGTATCACCACGTGCAGAATGCCCATGTCATCGGCTGTGGCCGAGATCGCGGTCCCAGTGCCGGTCATGTCGGAGATCGAGCTTGAGTGGATCATGATACAACTCGAAAGCGAGAGCCCCGCAACCGCGATCGCTCCAGAGCCAGGCCTTTGATTCCTTTCATACTTCCCACCTCTCTTTATTTGCCCGCTAAAGCCACGGCTCGCGGGGTTTTACCAGCCTTAAGGACCCGGCCGCTGCGGATGCAGCGGGTGCAGACCAGGATTCTCTTCACCCCGCCGCTGAACGCCGCCCGCACTTCCTGCAGGTTCGGCTGCCATCGCCGCTTGGTCTTGTTGTTGGCATGGCTGACGTTGTTGCCGACCGACGGCTGTTTCCCACAAATCTCGCACTGTCGCATTCGACTACCCGTACTCTCTGAAATCCGATCCCCGATGCTGTTCCAACTCGGTCCGCTCAACCCGCACGGCGCAATCCTGATCCGGTCCCGGTCGGACTCTACGGTCGGTGAGTTGGAACCGCCCTAGGGTATCCCGACCTGAGGCCTTCTGGAAGAGGGGTTGATATGGGCCTGTAGCAGGAGCACCCCGGCCGGGTCGCCCTTCAGGAAGGCGCTCGCGTCGCAGCCGCATCGCAGACTCATTAGCCAGGCGCTCTTCGCGAGCGCGGCCGCGTAACTGTCGAGCTGCGTCTTGATTCCCTCCGGCGCGCTCTGGTCCGCTATATCGAGATTGCTTCCCGAGATTTCGACCTCGGCGGGCTCAGTTCCGGTCTGCGCGCTGAACATCTGCTTGACTGTCGCGACGAACGCACCGCGATCGAGCCCCGGAATGTCGTGGCGCAGAATCGCCGCGCCGGGCGAATCGGGCGCGCTCGCGGCCAGCGCACCGATCGCATTTCTGAGCCCCTGCGCGCTCGTGCCATCGGCCACAGGCTCCTTCTCATACGCGGCCAGCAGCGTGCTCGCGGCGGGCGCGTCTCCACCCGCGATCGCGCCCAGCACTCGGCCGAGCGTCGCTTGCGCGCGAACCAGTTCCATCTTCTTCCGCGAGTCGGCGATCATCGCGTTGACCTGGGCTTCGAGACCGGGATTCTCGGTGCCTGCGCTTCTGAAGACCGCCAGTGCGGTCTCGGCGTCGCCAGCCTCCAGCAGATGCTGCGCGCATTGCAAGGGCGCCAGCGGCTGCGTGTCGCGAATCGGCGCGGTCGCCATATACAAGCGCGTGGCCGCGACCAGCTTCGCCTCGATTCGCGCCTGAACCGCCTGAAAGGCCTCCCAGGCGTTGCCGGAAATCAACTGCGTGCCGGTGGTCCGCTGGGCGAGGAGATTGGCGGGTATCGCCAGAATTGCTGTCATCCCGCCGGTCACGGGCTCGCTGTCCGAGAAGGTGAACTGATGGCGTTCTTCCGCCAGCGTGGAGAGATCGAGCGTGTGAATTTCGTACGAACCGCTAAAGCTGGCCTCCTGGGCGTCGCGCTGCACATGAAAGGAATCGGGCGGCAGGGAGACGACGATCATTCCGTCCAGTCGATCATCGGGTTCGCCGGCGACGAAGCGGCGCACGCATGCTGCGACGTCGCCGGGCGGCACGATCGGCACGACCTTCAGCCCCGGAACTTCACCGACGACCTGCTCGATTTGCGCCATCGCCTGCGGCGAAATCGGCCCCTGCGATCCGACCCCGATCCTGACCGGCGCGGCGGCGAATGAAGCGCCGGCGCCGAGCAAAACACCCAGCATCGTCAGCGTGAAAATGCTGCTGCGGAAGAACTTGGGGAATCGAAATCGGGACACCGCTTGAGAATCCGCCACAAAGTCTCCATTGTCTAGATTTGTCAGCGCCGCCGATGGCCAATCGCGTAATCCACATCTTGCCGGAGCAGGTCGCAAGCCAGATCGCGGCGGGCGAGGTGGTGGAACGGCCCGCCTCGGCGGTCAAGGAGCTGGTCGAGAACTCGCTCGACGCCGGCGCGCGATCGGTAAGCGTCGAGATCCAACGCGGCGGATGCGATCTGCTCGCCGTCGCCGATGACGGATGCGGCATGAGCCGCGAAGACGCGGTCCTCTCGATCCGGCGCCACGCCACGTCGAAGATTCGGGACGCCTCCGATCTGACCGCGATCCGTACGCTGGGCTTTCGCGGCGAGGCGCTGGCTTCAATCGCGAGCGTCGCACGCGTGCGGCTGAGCACGCGCCGGAGCGACGATACTCACGGGGCCGAGCTGATCATTGCCGGCGGCGAGATCGAGGAAAACCGGGCGTGCGCGATGGCGCCCGGGACGCGGATCGAAGTCCGCGACCTGTTCTTTAATACGCCGGCGCGGCTCAAGTTCCTCAAGACGGTAGCGACCGAGCAGGCCGCGATCGCGGAGACGATCCAGCGGCAGGCGCTCGCCAACCACGGCGTGGCGTTCGCGCTGTCCGCTGCCGGCCGGATGCTGTTCGATCTGCCGCGCGCGAACTCGCTGCTCGAACGGATGCGCCAGCTCTTTGGCCCCAAGCTGGCCGCCCAAATGATGACCTTCGAGCTGGCGCGCCCCGAGATGAGCGCGAGCGGCCTTGCCTCGCTCAGCCAGGAGTCGTTCCCGACCGCGCGGATGGTGTTCACTTTCGTCAATCGGCGTACGGTCCGCGATCGCATACTGGCGCGGGCGATCACTCAGGCCTATGAAACGATGCTGCCGCGCGGGCGCTATCCGGCGGTCGCGCTGTTCGTCGAGCTGCGGCCTGAAGAGGTCAACGTCAACGTTCACCCGATGAAGACCGAAGTGCGTTTCAAGCGGAGCGGCGCGGTCTTTGAGCTGGTTCATCATGCGCTACGCCTGCGGCTCGCCGATCAGACCGAATCGGGCGGCGAGCGACGCGACCGGGCGCTTCGGCCCGTCGGCGGCCAGCGGCGGGGAGCGTGCTGCGCTCGCGCAGTCCGGAGAAGCAGGGCTAGCAGGGGATGCGGCGGGCGCGGCAGCACCCGCCGCATCCCCGGCCGGTCCGGCTGAAGCACCCGCCGCCCCGGCTGGCGGCGCGTATGCGCCGCGACCCCTGCGTCTGGTCCCCGACGCCGCGCCCGCGCGCGCCGAGCAGCGCGCGCTCGGCCTGGGCCACGCACCCGCTGCCCCCGTCGGGACGGGAGCGGCAGCCGCGACGGCCGCCGCTCCCGTCCCGACTCCCATCGCCACCGTCCCGATCTACTCGCGCCTCCGCATTATCGGCCAGCTCTTCGCCGGCTATATCGCGCTCGAAGCCGACGAAGGGCTGCTCCTCATCGATCAGCACGCTGCGCACGAGCGCGTCACCTTCGAGCGCCTGCGCGCGGAGCTTCGCGCCGGTGGGATCAAGACCCAGGCGATGCTGACGCCCGAGACGCTCGAATTGGACCCGGCCCGCGCGGCGCAGATTCAAAGCGCACTTACCGAGTTGCATGCGCTGGGCTTCGAGGTCGAACCGTTCGGCGCGACCACGCTCGTCCTCAAGGGCACGCCGGCGGTGTTCGGCGCGCGCGGAGGACGCAAGCTGCTTTCTGATATGATCGAGAGCATGGGCGAGAACGGGTTCGGCCTGCGCGGCGAATCGGCTTTCGAGAATTGGTTGAAACAACTCGCTTGTCACGGCTCGGTGCGGGTGGGTCGTTCGCTGGAGCAGCATGAGATTGTCGAGCTGCTCGCGGATTTGGATCGCACGGAATTCAAGACCAACTGCCCCCACGGCCGCCCGGTCCATATCGAGTTCCGGCGCGGCGCGATCGAGCGGATGTTCCGACGTTAAGTCTGTTGCCGATAGTCAATCGCCGATGATCGACGTGAGCGAAACCAGCACCACGACCAAAGCGGCCGCGCTCCACCCCGCGGGCGGCGCGCAAGGTGGCAAAATCCGCCTCGGGTTGATCGTCGGACCGACCGGCACGGGCAAGTCTGCGCTGGCGCTCGCAGTCGCCGAGCGGATGGGCGCCGAGATCGTCAACGCGGACTCGCGGCTCTTCTACCGGGGGATGGATCTCGGGACGGCCAAGCCGTCGGCTGAAGACCGCCGCCGCGTGCCGCATCATCTGGTAGATATTGCCGCGCCGGACGAGCCGCTGGACGTGGCCGGTTTCCGCGAGCTGGCCCGCCGCGCGATCGACGGAATCGCCGCGCGCGGCCGGCCGGTGATCGTGGTGGGCGGCAGCGGACTGTACTTGCGCGTGCTGCGCGGCGGCATTTTCGGCGGACCGCCGGCCTCGTCCGAAATTCGCGGCGAGTTGGCGGCGCAGGCGGCCGAGCACGGCGTGGCGAGCCTGCACGCTCGTTTGAGCGAAATCGATCCCGAAGCGGCGGCGCGAATCTCGGTCAACGACCTCTACCGAATCATCCGCGCGCTCGAGGTGTTCCGTCTGACCGGCATCCCGATCAGCGCCCATCAACGCCGCCACGGCTTCGATTCCGCCGAGTATGACACGCTGACTATCGGCCTGGAGATGCCGCGCGATCGCCTCTATGCCGCAATCGACCGCCGCTTCGACGCGATGGTCGCGGCCGGGCTGGTCGAGGAAGTGCGCGCGCTGATCGCCGCGGGCTATCGCGTCGACACGCCGCCGCTGCACGCGATCGGCTACCGGCAAATCGCCAGTTCCCTGCGCGGCGAGCTGCCGCTGGCCGACGCGATCGCGCTCGCCAAGCGCGAGACACGTCGCCTCGCCAAGCGCCAACTCACCTGGTTTCGCCGCGACCCTGAAATTGCATGGCTTGATGCCGAGCGCGGCCGGGAAGAAGCTCTGAAGCGGTTGCAAGATTTTCTCGCGCCGGCCGCAGCGCGGAGCTACAGATGAATGACGGATCAAATGGGCCGCGCCCCGGCGCGGACTTGGCTGAGCGGCTCGAGGCGCTCGGACGGCAAATCGCCGCGGCGAAGAGCCCCCGCGAGCGGGCACAGCTGATTGCCGAGCGCGATCGCCAGGCCCGCGAGTTCGAGGCCGGGCTGAGCGCTATCGAACGGGTCCGCCTCGCGCGCCATCAGATGCGCCCGCAGACGCTCGACTACATCGATTTCCTGATCCGCGACTTCTTCGAGCTTCACGGCGACCGCCGTTATGGTGACGACGGCGCGATCGTCGCCGGGCTGGGCTATCTCGGATCTCATCCGGTCGCGATCGTGGGGCATCAGCGCGGCCGCTCGACGCGCGAGCGGCTGGAGCGCAATTTCGGCAAGCCGCATCCGGAGGGCTATCGCAAAGCGGCGCGGGTCTATGATCTCGCCAACCGCTTCGGCCTGCCGCTGATCACATTTATCGACACGCAGGGCGCCGAGCCCGGACTGGCCGCCGAGGAGCGCGGCCAGGCCGAGGCGATCGCGAGCAGCCTCGAGACGATGGCCCGCCTGGAAGTTCCGGTGATCGCCTGCGTAATTGGCGAGGGTGGGTCCGGCGGCGCGCTCGCGCTCGGCGTCGCGAACGTGGTCCTGATGCAGCAGTACGCCTGCTACTCGGTGATCACGCCCGAGGGCTGCGCGGCGATTTTGTGGCGCGAAGCGGGTCCGGAGAAAGTCGCGCAGGCCGCCGCGGCCCTGCGGCTGGCAGCGTCCGATCTGCTCGAACTTAAAGTTATAGATGAGATTGTCGCAGAGCCGCCCGGCGGCGCCCATCACGCCCCGGCCGAGGCCGCGCGCGCGCTGGGTGCAGCGCTTACAAGGCATCTGGGAACCCTGCTCAAAATCCCGCCGCACGAGCTGCGCGCGGGACGCGAGCGCCGTCTGGCCGCGCTCGGCGCGGCGTTCGTGACCGGCATGGATCCGCCGGTGTCGTCTGGGGCGGCCAGGCGAGCAGCCGGCGGGAAACCGACCGCCCGCGTTGAAAACCCGGACTCAATCAGTTAGCCATTTCACCGCTATGCCCTCGCGACCGACGAAACCCTCCGCCGCCGCGCCGGCGCTCGCGAAGCTGCGCACGCAGATCGACGCGCTCAATCTCGAGTTGCTACGGCTGCTCAACCAGCGCTCCGAGCTGGTGGTCGAGGTCGGCCGCCTCAAGCATGCCAACGGCATCGCGGTCTACCAGCCCGGGCGCGAGCGCAAAGTGATCGAGCGGATGATCGCGGCGAACGCCGGGCCCCTAACGGCGCATCACGTGCGGCGCATCTTCACCGAGCTCATTTCGGCCAGCCGCGATCTTGAGCACGAGTTGCGCGTCGCCTACCTCGGCCCCGCGCATACCTATTCGCATCAGGCGGCGCGCGGCCATTTCGGCGCGAGCGCGATCTTCGTACCGGAGCCTTCGGTGGCGGCGGCGTTCCAGGCGCTGGAGAACGGTCGCGCCGACGTGGCAGTGGTGCCGGTGGAGAACTCGACCGACGGGTCGGTGACGCTGACGCTCGATCTGCTGATCGAGACGTCGCTGGTGATCATCAGCGAGATCCTGCTCCCGGTCCGTTAACCGTTCATTCGCCATGTCGGCGCAGTCCGGCATGGGGATAATTTAAACTGTTGGGGCGCTCTGCGGTTTTGCTACAGCTATTTCGGCGCCACCAATCAGTGATCGTCACACGGGGCCGTCACCGGCAGGCGTTTGAGGAAACGATCGCAGCGCTGGATCGTGCGCTCAGCCATCGCGCCAGCGGCGGGGAAGAGCTGATTGCAGAGGAATTGCGTTCCGCGGCGACGACGCTCGGCCGCCTGACGGGCAGGGTCGATGTGGAGGACATTCTGGACGTTATCTTTCGCGATTTCTGCATCGGGAATGAGTGGTTAAAAATCATGGTTAACGAAGAACGAACGTCGGCCTCGACACTCTGTTTCACGTGAAACACTCGGCGCATCGCGCGATGGAGATGCGATGCGATCAGGTCTATATGGCAGCGATGGAAGCGCGTTCGATGTGATTGTGGTTGGCGGTGGCCATGCCGGCTGTGAAGCCGCTGCCGCCGCTGCGCGCATGGGCGCGCGAACGGCGCTCGTGACGCATCGCTTCGCGACCGTTGGCGCCATGTCGTGCAATCCGTCGATCGGCGGACTCGGCAAGGGGCATCTCGTCCGTGAAGTCGATGCTCTCGATGGCCTGATGGGCCGGGTGGCGGACGCCGGGGGCATTCAGTTCCGCGTGCTCAATCGACGCAAGGGACCGGCAGTGCGCGGTCCGCGCGCGCAGGCCGATCGCAAGCTCTATGCCGCGGCGATGCAGCAAGCGATCGGCGCGACGGCCAATTTGTGGTCATCGAAGGCGAGGCGGACGACCTGGTGATCGACGGCCGCATCACCGGCATCCGGCTGACCGACGGCCGCGCGTTCAGCAGTGCGGCGGTTGTTCTCACCACGGGGACGTTCCTTCGTGGGCTCATCCACATTGGCGAGCGGCAAATTCCGGCCGGACACGTCGGCGAAGCGCCGGCGATGGGTCTTTCCCAGACCTTGGAGCGTCATGGGTTCACGCTTGGCCGCCTGAAGACTGGAACTCCGCCGCGGCTCGATGGCACCACCATCGACTGGAGCGCACTTGAGCTACAGCCTGGCGATGATCCGCCGGAGCCGTTTTCGGTGCTGACCGAGCGGATCTCCAATCCGCAGGTTCAGTGCGGCATCACACGGACCACGGCGGCAACTCACGACATCATCCGCGCCAATGTGCATCGCTCGCCGATGTATTCCGGCCAGATCAAAAGCCGCGGACCGCGCTACTGCCCATCGATCGAAGACAAGATCGTGCGCTTCGGCGAGCGGGATGGGCACCAGATTTTCCTCGAGCCCGAGGGTCTCGACGACAGCACGGTTTATCCCAACGGGATTTCGACTTCGCTGCCCGAAGACGTGCAGAGCGCGCTGGTGGCATCGATTCCGGGCCTCACGCAAGCGCGCGTGATCCGACCCGGTTATGCCATCGAATACGACTATGTCGATCCACGTGAACTCAAGGCGTCGCTGGAGACCAAGCGGCTCGCTGGGTTGTATCTTGCCGGCCAGATCAACGGCACCACGGGCTACGAGGAGGCAGCCGCGCAGGGTCTCGTCGCCGGACTGAATGCCGCCGCGCGGGCAGCGGGCGGCAGTGAGATCGTGTTCGATCGCGCCGAAGGCTACCTCGGCGTAATGATCGACGATCTGGTGACGCGCGGTGTGAGCGAACCGTACCGCATGTTCACTTCGCGGGCCGAATATCGTCTGACGCTCCGGGCCGATAACGCCGATCAGCGGCTGACCGACAAAGGCATCGCGCTCGGCTGTGTCGGCCCCGAACGGGCGCGACTGCATCGCGCGAAGATGGCGGCACTGAATTCGGCGAGAACGATGGTGTGCGAGCTGAGCCTTACGCCGAGTGAAGCGGGCCGACACGGATTGGCGCTACGGAAAGATGGCCAGCGCCGTTCGGCCTTCGATCTCTTGTCCTATCCGGACATTGGCTTTGCCGATGTTCGCGGATCTGGCCGTCACTGGCGGCGCTGGACAGCAAGATCGCGGCGCAGATCGAGACCGATGCCAAATACGCGGTCTATCTCAGCCGTCAGGCAGCCGACGTCGAGTCCTATCGGCGCGATGAAAATCTCGTCCTGCCGGACGATATCGATTATGCGGTGCTTCCTGGACTTTCCAACGAGGTCCGCCACAAGCTACAGACCCATCGGCCGCGCACGGTTGGGCAAGCAGGGCGGATCGATGGCATCACGCCAGCCGCCTTGGCTTTGCTGGTCGCGCATTTGCGGCGAGACAAGAACCGCAGGCTGGCCCGCGGGGCGGCATGAGCGGGCAGGCGGGGCGGGAGCATTCGGGTCTGCGTCCGGCCGTTTCGCGATCGCCCACCGTCACCACAGAAGAATTCACGCAAGACCGCGACCGCGCGTTGGCACTCACTCCTGTTTCACGTGAAACATTGGATCGCCTCGACCACTACGTCGAACTTTTGCTCGACTGGCAGCGTCGCGTGAACCTGATCGCGCCCTCGACTGAGCCGGCGCTATGGACGCGCCACATTGCCGACTCGCTGCAGCTTCTGGCGCTTGCGCCCGGCGCGGGTGTCTGGGCCGATTTGGGCTCCGGCGCGGGCTTGCCAGGGCTGCCGGTTGCCTGCGCGCTCGCCGAGACTAACGGGGCATGCGTGCAACTTGTCGAGAGCAGCACCAAGAAGGCCGCGTTTTTGCGCGAAGCCATCCAGGCCACCGGAGCGCCGGCTGCCGTCCACGCGATGCAAATCGCGGATTTTGCCAGGGCATCGCCGGGAAATGTGGAGGTCGTGACCGCCCGCGCGGTCGCCCCGCTTTCCAAGCTCTTGGCGGAGGCGTATCCGTTGTTGAAAAGGGGCGCCGTTGGCCTTTTCCCGAAGGGACAAGGGGTAGATGCTGAATTGACCGAAGCCACTAAATGTTGGAGGCTTCAGGCGACTTTAGTGCCGAGTCGAACCAATTCCAATGCGCGCGTTGTGGTCGTGCGCGGTGCTGAGCCGATATGCGGGCCGACCGTGCGACGAGAATCGAAAAAGCGATGAACGTGCAACGATAGGCCTGCTGCAATGAGCGATGCACCACTAGTGGAGCAATCACCCGGCGTCATGCCGGAATCCGCGCCGGAGCAGAAACCGTCGACCGGACCGGTGCGGCCGCCGCGTGTCCTCGCCGTCGCCAATCAGAAGGGCGGCGTCGGCAAGACCACCACCGCCATCAATCTTGGCACAGCACTTGCGGCGATTGGCGATGAGGTTCTCATCCTCGACCTCGATCCGCAGGGCAATGCCTCGACCGGTCTCGGCATCGACCGGCGCAGCCGGCTGCATTCCACCTACGATGTTCTGATCGGCGAAGCGACGCTGCGCGATTCAATCGTGGCGACGGCCGTGCCGCGGCTCCACCTTGCCCCGTCGACGCTTGACTTGTCAGGACTTGAACTTGAGATCGGGCAGCAGCGCGATCGAGCCTACCGTTTGCGCAACGCGCTGGCGCCACTCAACGTGCCCGCGCCAGGCGCGACCAATTTCAGCTACGTGCTGGTCGATTGTCCGCCGTCGCTGAATTTGCTGACTGTCAACGCCATGGCGGCGGCACACGCCATTCTGGTGCCGCTGCAATGCGAGTTCTTTGCGCTCGAGGGTCTGTCGCAATTGCTCAAGACCGTCGACCAAGTGCGCCAAACGCTCAATCCTGGCCTGACGATCCACGGCATCGTGCTGACGATGTACAACTCGCGCAACAACTTGTCCGCCCAGGTCGTCGCCGACGTTCGCGAATTCATGAAAGAGAAAGTCTACGAGACGATCATTCCGCGCAACGTGCGCGTCTCGGAAGCGCCGTCCTACGGCAAGCCGGTGCTGGTCTACGATCTCAAATGCAGCGGCAGCGAAGCCTACTTGCGGCTCGCGACTGAGATCATCCAACGCGAAAAAGAATTATGCGCCGGATGACGAGTAAGTGCCCGTGAGTGAAAGTTCTGGAGAACCTGCGGTGGCGGAAGAAGCAGGACGATCGCGATTGGGACGCGGGCTCGCCGCGCTGATTGGCGATGTCGGCGCCGAGAGTTCAAACGACCGCCGGCGCGGTCAACGGCATTTGCCGATTTCGGCGTTGCAGCCGAACGCGCGCAACCCGCGGCGGATGTTTTCCGATACTGAGCTTGATGAATTGGCAAGCTCGCTGCGCGAACGTGGCATCATTCAACCGATCGTCACGCGCGCGCTCCGTGGCGTTCCCGACATGTATGAGATCATCGCCGGCGAACGGCGGTGGCGGGCGGCCCAGCGTGCCGGGCTGCACGAGGTTCCGGTCGTCATCATCGAGGCCACTGACGGCGAAGCGTTGCAGCTTGCGATCGTCGAGAACGTCCAGCGCACCGATCTCAATCCGCTCGAAGAGGCGGAAGGGTATCGCGCACTGATCCGCGATTTCAGCCACAGCCAGGACGATGTCGCCCGCATGGTCGGTAAAAGCCGCAGCCATGTTGCCAATATGCTGCGGCTTCAGACGCTGCCCGATCGTGTCAAGGAGCACATCCATTCCGGCCGGCTGAGCGCCGGTCACGCGCGCGCTTTGATCGGCCATCACGATGCGGAGCGGCTGGCGGAAGAAATCGTGACGCGCGGCCTCAATGTGCGCCAGGTCGAGGAGATCGCGCGCGAAACCGGTAAGCGAAGCGGCAAGGATCAAACAAACGACGGCAAAGCGCGCGCCCGCGCAGCAAAAAACACCGACACACTCGCACTGGAAAAGCGCGTTGCCGATGCGCTTGGGCTCGCGGTCAGCATCGATCATCGTGAGCGCGGTGGCGCGATCAGCATCCGTTATCGCAGCCTCGATCAGCTTGACGAAGTCGTGCGGCGGTTGGAAGG
>CAWESZ010000013.1:0-1229254 GCA_963811865.1 uncultured delta proteobacterium
AAGACATTGCTGAGATCGCGCTCCCCTATTGCGAAATTCTCGCGAGACAATTGAGGCCGCCGGAATCCGAACCGTCGCCCTCCCGGCTCGCTTCAGTGACGACACCCGCGCAAGCGGACCATGCGGCCTTTCTCAGCGCCGAAACCATGCTCGCGTGTAGCGCGGCGCCAGCGGCAACCCGACACGCCCATGCCGACTCCCGCGACCGTGAGAGACGGCAAATCGGAACCGGCATTTGATCCAGCCTGACGCCGCATCGTGCCATGTTCGCGCGCGTAACGCCGCCGCGCTTCCGTGGACAGTGGTTGGCGGCCTCGTCACCGAATTATTCGGGCGCTCGCTACCTACTCCTGCTCGCCGGTCAGACGGATCGAGTTTAGGACGAACAGAAAGTCACGAGGCGACGAAACCCGTCTGAGGAGGCCGACCTGTCTTTAATCCCGAGTTCAGCGCGCGTGATGCCGTGCTGCTTGAGCAAAGCACGGTTGCCGACGAATTGTCGCCATGACTCGTCAAACGGTTTGGGACGCTCGGGCTTGAGGCGGATACCAAGCAACGCCTTGGACTCCGGATACAGGGAAAAAAACAGCTTCGCACCATCGAGGCCAAGCGCTTCGGCCATCCGGCCTAGAAGCGAGAGCGACGGTTTCCGCACCCCCCTCTCTATATAGGCTACGTGGCTCGCCTGGATCCCGAGCTGCTCCGCGAGTTGGCGCTGCGACAGCGCCATCGCCGTGCGCCGCTTCTTCACGAGCTGCCCGAGAGCGTTCCTGATCATAAGCCGTAGCGGGCCAACAGGGCCAATCGCAGCTTGGCGAAGTGAATCATTCCGGCGAGATAGTGAAGACTTTCGCTCGGCGGAATCCCGGTTCCGAAATCGAATCCCGCCCGTTTTCGCAGATGCGTCCGGGTCCTCGAGAAGGCTTGATCGGTGAACAAGCTTGCGTTTGTCATCGGCCGCGCTTGCGCGGGACTCCCGGCCAGCCACCTTGCCACCGGCGGTGCGTAAGCGGCGAGACTGACCACCATGTCGGCGATGAGCCTCCATCGGGTCGTCAAAGTGACTATTGAAGTCCTGGCCGAACGGAGAGCTCGACAGGTTCCTGGCTCATGTCGAATAAGCGGCTGGTCAGATGATGCCCCGCCTCGTGCAGGAAGGCGGCGGCGACGGCTGCCGGATGGTGCGCGCTGTTCACGCATATGAGCGGCCGTCCTCGCTTCTTGGCATAAAAGCCGAGCACGGCCAGCCCTTCCGGCCCGGCAAAGGCGTCCGCTCTGAAGTCGGCGCCGAGGATCGACGCCAGCTTTTCGAGATCGTGAACCGGCTTCGGCGTGAATGAGTCGCGATTGAGGCCGGGCATTGTCACCTCAAGTGCCATCACGATTGCCCGCATCTCCCGCTTGCTGAAATGCGCGTCCAGGGCACGCGCATAGTCGCGCCGCAAGATCGTCTGGAAATCGTTCTCGGGACCGCGGGACCGGCTCGCGCGCGGGAGCGACGATTTCCCCGCCGCTTCGAGGATCTCGACCACCAGTTGACCGACAACGGACGATTCCTGATTCGCAGCCATCTTCGGGTTAGGCGGCCCTTGGCCGATTGGACCGGGAGATTACTGCCGTTCGCTGCCGGTTGGCAAGAGATTCGCCCGGGTCGGTCTCTATTATCCGAACTGACCCGCTCTCGAAGGAAGCGCAGCTTTTGAGTCAAGAGCCGGATTCGTATCGCAACATAGCGCTCTAGGCACGACAGCTTGTCCGGAATCGACGCGCAAGCCAAAACGATTGAACCGCAGGGAGAGCGGCATTGTGATTTCGTCTGAACAAGCAGACTGTGCTAGTTGGACAATTGGTGAACGGAGAACCGACCGGCGCTTGCTTTTTCTGAACGGGGGAACAGAGAGCCTTTTCGCTTCCGACCAATCGCCACAGCCACCGACCCCGTTCCGAGCCGTTGCCAGAGGTTCCGCGGTTCGACCTCTGCGGCAGAGCGTGTCGTGGTGCCATCAACCCGCCTTCATCGCCGGCGTGTCCGCGCTCCTCCAGGTCGCGCCGGAATGTCTGAAGACCCATCGGACAGTTCAGAGGTTCGCCGACCGGCCATTGCCTCAGGCGGACAATCACCCCGAAACGAGGAGAATCAAAAGTGGAATTACGTCAAGTCACGACAGCTCTCGAGCGGCAAGTTTTCGCCGACTGCCTTGCACAAGCGCGGGCCACGCGCGGCACCGGCTTCAAGGACGCGCCCCGCTCGCAGCTTGGCAGAGCGCATCTTTTCTTGGGCGGCCTTTATGCGGTGTTCGAGCGAGCCGGACAGGCGGCGGATAAAATGGTGGCTGGCTTCAGAATCCACGATCTGGCCACCTTGCCGCAGAGTCATCCGAGGCCCGACATGAGCCATCTTCCGCCAGAGTTTGTGCTGGAAGCCGGCGAACTCTGGTCCTTGTCTCGCGGCGCGGGCCGAACTGCCAGCCGTCTCTGCGGCTTGATGGCCGGTATGCTTCGGGCGCGCGCCGTCCTGATCCACCCGCTTCTGAGACCGATCGACATGACAGGCTTCTACCGCGAGCAGCACTTCGCCGACGCCTGCGACCCGGTGGAGTGGCCATTCGCCAAGACTCTGGACGGAGGGAAAATCTGGGTCCAGCCCATGCTGGCCGAAGGCGAGCGCCTCGAAGCGTGGATTCGCATGGGCTGGGAAGTGGTTTTGCAATCCTCGGACGGGACCCGTGCGCTGCGCTTTGAAACCCCGGTTTCGATGCGACCGTCTCCGGCCGCAGACCGGCCGGCCGAGGCGACGGTTGCTGCCACGGCGGCTTCGAGTGCGGACAGAGAACAGGTCAACGGAACCACCGCCTCTTAGGTTAGCGCGGCGCGTCGATGCTCGTGCGCCATTGAAGGCGAGCCGAAAATCCGGAAGCGGCGGTCCATTTAATTTCGACCGCCGCTCTCCGCTTTCAGTTTCGGCGGGCGCGAAATTCTGATTTTGTGGTCTTCGGCAGAGTAAGCCGAATGACTATGCGGGCCGTCGGACCCGAGATTTGCGGACGAATCGGTCGCCATTTTTCGATGGCGCCAATCTAAGTTTAGTCGGCAGCTTCGGAGCTTCGTCGCCGCTCTCGATCCGCTCATGCATCACGGCCACGTACCCCGTCTCAGCGCCGCCGTCCGAACGAATGCCCCACGCCGTGGCTCTCAGCAGAAGTATCTTCTCTCTTCCGGTGACCCATCGGCCCGCGAAAATGAAGGACTCGACCTCGCCTCTGAAAAGGCTCCTGTTGGCCGCACGCAATCGTTCCCGGTCTTGCTCCTGCACCAGATCGTTCCAACGGAGTGCGTTCAACTGCGTAGCGGTACGCTCGAACAGCCTGCGGAAGGAATCACTGAAACTTACAAGCCTCTGATCCCGGCGCATCACCGCAAAGGGTGTCGGAGCCGTCTTGAAAAGCGTCTGAAAGCCCGTCCAGGACGAGGCTTCATCCGAGACATCGCGCCTGTCTTCAAGGGCCTCGGCAATCCGTTCGAGAATCGGGATTGCTTTGTGGATCGGCCCGATCGTGTGACCGATGGCGTCATGAATCAGCGCCAGCACGCCCGCAGTGCCGAATCGTTCCAGCATCGATTTGGAAGGCATCCCGGTTGCGGTGAACCTGCCCAACCCGGCGTTCGGCGAGCGCATTGATGCATTGTCCCCCAAAGAACATAAAGCATATGACCGAAATCGCGTTCAGGAGTCAAGACTTCCTGTCCAGATGAGTAGACTAACGGTGAACAGGAATGGCGCGGAGCGGGATTTAATCGCCAAGAACCGCTTATTTTGGGCTAAGGTCGCCATGGCGACCCGATTGTATTGTTCTCCGGGTAATAAAGATTTCGTTGACGGCCCGTGAACGCGCGGCACACTCTTCCAGCCTTGCTCGCGGCCCCCGATGGTCGCCAGCATTCTCTCGACCGAACGTGCGCCCGTTCGCAGGACCAGAAAGGCAACCGGCGGGTCGGAAAGGGGGGGGCAAACCCAACCCGCCGGCGCCAGCATGCACGCTCTATCAATCCGCCGAACAGGCCCTGCGGTCAAACCCTGAAAGTTCAGGCGAGCTTCAGATACAAGCGACGCGATTCACGCGCCCTTCCCAATCGGCCCGTCTGACTCCCTCCCCCAGTCGGCCCACATCTTCCGTACCCGCCCCCGTCCGCCAACCCGCGCCGCCCGAATTCACCGGGCTGACATCAGCGCCGCGACCGCAATCGCGGCGAGCAGGGCGCACAGCCACATCCAAGGCGGTCTCGGATTCAAAGGTCCCGCAAAGCGTCCCACCCGCGACCGCCGCGAGTATCAGCGCGGCAACCCGCCAGAGGTTCAGCGCTTGCTCGTTCGCGCTCTGCCTTCACGGCGGCTCAGCGATAGCGTAGCCTGCGGCGTATCATCCTGCCGAAACTACTCCGCAAGTCGCTGTGTTGACAGGCAGGGACATGTGCGCGGCCGACCGCGTTTTTCCGGACAGGGGGCGATGTGTCGCAGGATTCAAAGCCGGGTCTGCACTTTGCCTCTGCAAACGTCCTGCGGTTAGTGAGAGTCTCGGTGAAGACTCAAAATGGAAGTGCCGGCTTAAGCAAAGCTCGACTCTGGGTCTGGACACTGGGGATCCTTCAAGATGGAATCTGACTTTAATCAGAGTATAGATTGCTCGATGCGTGATTTCGCTGTCGCTGTTCTGATAGTCGCCACGCTCGCTGTTGCTTCGCCGGTCCAGGCGCAGCCGATCTGGCTGCGCTTGCCGCCTACACCTGCGCTGCCGAAACCTGAACGGAGCGGAATCGCGGCGGTTAACGGCGTGCGGCTGTGGTACGCGGTCTACGGTGACGGCACTCCGGTGATCCTCGTGCACGGCGGCCTTGCCAATTCGGACTACTGGGCGCTGCAGGTCCCGGTCTTGGCCCACAAGTACAAAGTCATCGTGCTTGACAGCCGCGGTCACGGCCGTAGTACGCGCCCCGACGGGCAGATTACCTACGACGCGATGTCATCCGATGTACTTGCGCTGATGGATTACCTGCACGTCCGTAGGGCCGCGCTGGTTGGATGGAGCGACGGCGCGATCATCGGCCTGGACATCGCGATACATCATCCCGAGCGCCTGACCAAGCTCTTCGCGTTTGCCGCCAATTCGGATTCCCTCCGGAGTGCTGGAACGTGATCACGACCCCGAATTCACGGCCTACATGGAACGCGCCTCCCACGAGTACCGGACTTCGCTCACGCCGTCGCGGTTCAAGGACTTCCTCGCCAATATCCAGAACATGTGGGCGACGCAGCCGCACTTTACCGACGAGCAACTGCACCACATCCAGGTGCCGACCTGGATCGTGGATGGTGACCATGACGAGGCGATCAAGCGGGAGAACACCGATCACATGGCTTCGCTCATCCCGGAGGCCGGCGAACTCATCCTACCCGACGTAAGCCATTTCGCCTTCTTGCCGGGTCCGTTCAATTCAACGAAGCCCTGCTGCATTTCCTGGCCTCCAGATAGAGGCGCGCATCGCATCATTGGTACGGGTTCTGGCGGGCAGCAACCCCGAGTCGCAGGGTTCGGAATTGAAGCGTCGGCGCACCCATCACTGGAGCGTGCCAGGATTATTCGCTCCCTTGCTGTCGGCCGGCGGTCCGCCGTTGCCGCCGTGCCCGTTTGCGTCCGGGTCGAAGGGCGGCGCTGGCAGCGCGGCTGGGGCGTTCGCGAGCGCTTCCTGGCGGCCGAAGAACTTTTGGAAAGCTTCGAGTACCTCCGGGTCCTGCATCGCCGCTGCGAGCAGCGGATCCTGGGCGTCGTCGTAGCCCAGCGCCTTGTCGACGCTACCGGAAATTTCGTGGTGCTCAGGCGCCATATAGCCGATGAGTCGGGCCTTGTGCTGAAGCACTCTGATCCCCGCCTCCACCGCGCGAGGCTCACCCCGCTCGATGCGGGTCCTCAGCGAAAACAACAGCCGCTCACAGCGTTCGCCGTCGATCCTGCGCAACTCCGCGGCGGCCGGCGCGGGAATCCGCGCCAACGCTCTCATCGCCGCGCGCCAGGCACCCGAGGCGTCCTTATATGCCAGAGCGTCGGCGATCTGGTCGTAAGTAGCGCCCGCCTTGAGCAATTCCAAACAGCGCGCCTCGCGCTCCCGCGCGCGCAGGTTCTGAACCGAAATCGGGCTCGCGTTGCCGCGCCTCATCTTGATCGTCCTTGCATTGACCAGCAACTGATGTGGACACACTCTATCAAAGGGATGGCCAGCTTCAAAACGTTCTGGCTACTAACTCCAACTAATCAAGATCAATACCCTTCCGGAGGTAACCCGCGCATCTCGACTAGAGGACACCGCTCTTCGCCAACAGAGCGCGCTGTCTTTTGACGAGCCGATCGGGCTCGGCGGGTGACATGTCGAGTTCTTGTGCGGAGCGTCTCAGTTCCCGCGAATAGTTCTCCGGCCCCAACCTGGCCAGCCAATTAACCTCGAGCTGTCGTCTTTCCCGCTGGTCGCGCGGGTCCTTTGCCTTGGTGCGATTCGACGAGTCAATCGCCATCGCAAGCTTCCAGCGTCTCTCGCTGCGGGCTGAGCGCCAAGGGCCAAGTGCCTCGCTTAGCGAGGACGGGCCTCTTGCCCGCTTCAAAATCCCTCTGATGTCCACAACAGTGTCTCGGGAGTCGGATTTGGGCAGCTTGGTGTCGGGCCTTCGCCGTTCGAGACGGATGAACTCGGCCAACTCCTGAAGCTGTTGCCGCACACTGCTGCGGGCCAAATTTAGCGCGTCCGCAATCCTCTCGATGGGCCAGCCGCGCGTTTGATGACCCGCGAGCCAGAGAAACCGATGAGAGGTTGACCGGCCTCCGCGAGGACGCCGCGCCCGCGTCGGCACCAGTCCGCTCGCCTTGACGCCCACCATTGTCTTGTCGTGATAGCGCTTCAACGCGCAATCGAAGCTCGCTCGGGCTTCCTTTTCGTATTCCCTCCATGGCCGCACAGTGGGCACCCAAGAGTCTAATTCAAATGAAAAGCGCTGATCGAAGCCGAGCCTCTGGGCCTCACGCTGCAACTCTCGCGGCGCATAGGCTCGGTGATAAAATTGCCGCCATTTTCTACTCGGTCCTTCACGCTGCCACTTGATCGTGTGCCTTGCCCAGTCGACGCACCAAGCTCCGATGAGGTTCCACCCCCGCCCCCAAGCTCGCAGTGCCGCGGCGATCGGCTGGTTCGGTTGGCTCTCACTGAGCTTGCGGAGTGACGCAAGCGCTTCGGGTTGCACACTGTTGACAGCGTCGAAGAACACCCGCCGGGCGCGCATCGAGACTCCCGGATCCGGTGCGCTGATAGTCGGATCGCCCGTCGTAGTCGCCTCCCAAGCCCGCGCAGGATCGTTTCACAGGTCGTCGCCTTTGCATCTGCAGATCGTAGTGCCTGCCGGCTTTAGGTTTTTCCGACGGTTAGGGCGAATGCATATCCGCCATATCGGCATCGCCCTTCTGCGTGGCACAGCTTGAGACGCTGGGTGCCGGTGGCACAGTTCAACCAAGTCGTTGACGCGATCAATTTGATCAAACGAATTCATCGGCACTCCAATTTCGTCAGTTTTCACCGAGGCAGCAATCTTAAGCTTTTCGCAGCGCCGCGGGCGAATGATCTCGACACGATGCTTGGCTACACCGATCAACTTCTCGAAGATGCGTACTTCTCAATCAATGGTCTATGGCAGCCGTGGCTCAATTCAGCTCTGGTCAGCCATCTTACCGCCTGTTTCCTTAACGTCGACGTGCACGATGCTCTGCTGGCGGAGCACATTGAGACCCTTATAGCGCGGGTTCATGAATTGGCCCCCGAAGCCGAAATTGCCATGCCCAGTATCATCGTGAGGTCAGGGCGCGGGTTCTGGCCGCTTTGGCTGCTTCGGGAACCGGACGACCCCGAACGAGCGGTCGCGTGTACTCAGAACAATCGCGCTCTATGGCAACAAGGCCAGCGCGCGCTGGCCGAGCCGCTCAAAGCGTACGGCATCACTCCCGACTTCGCGGCCCTCAATCTCCCACGAGTGACACGGGTGCCGAACTCGCTCAACAGCAAGGCCGGCCGCCGTGTTTCCTACACCGTCAGCACCGGCTCAAACGGCCACCCCCTCATCTACACGTTGCGCGAACTGGCAGAAGCGTTGGGTGTGCCAGGGCGGCACCCTAATTCTAAATCGCAACCACAAGTGCCTGCCCCCGCAAGCGCGGCGGCACGCGATATCGGCCGCAGCCCGGATCGCAAGAAAACGCGAGGCTGGCGAGTACTGCGCGACCGCCGTAGACGCGATTTCAATCGGCTTCTGTCGATTCGCGGCGGAGCGATGAACGAAGGCAGCCGCAATCACGCCGCACTCCTACTCGCGTAGTTGCTGCGGGGCGATCCTCGGAGAACCGAGGCAGTTGAGCGTTTCGGCCGCGAATGCTGCAACCCGCCGCTGCAGCCGACCGAAATCAGGGGAGCCTTGCGCCAAGCCGACAAGCGCCCGCTCAAAATCGGCGACCTCAAGATCGGCGACTGGCTACCCATCACGCCGGATGAAAACGACAGAATAGAGGGCGACTATCTGAAACCCAAGCCGTTGCAACCCGCATCACCTCGGAAGGAAAGCATGGCGACACGGCGCAGCGCAATTTTGGAGATCTGCGCCGATGGAGTTCCGTCACTGGGTAGGATCAAGCGTCGCCTCCGCGATCTTGGCGTGCAGACTACGCGGCAGACCATCAGCCAGGACTGGCCGCTTTGCGTCTATCCAACCCGCGCTCGCCTCGCCAGGCCTCCCGGTCACGCCTCGTCTCGTCGCGCGACTCGAGGGCGAAGTCTCGGAAGGGGGTGCAGGGGCTCCATATATGCTCGGAAACTTGACAAGTGAACGCCGCCCCTCGATGCGCTCAGCCGCCGGTCACCGAGCGCGATCTCGACTCCTCTACAGGTCCGAGGAACCTCGCGAAGTGTTTTGCGTGATTCGAGAGGCGCAATGCCGTTGCCCGTGGTTAAGGCCGAACCTCAACGAATGTAGCGGGAACGCGGAGCAATGAAAATTCGCGATCGCATCAAGGACTTTCGGCGGATCAAAGCCTCGGAGCTGGTGCCCAATCCCAAAAATTGGCGGCGGCATCCGAAGGAACAGACCGCTGCGCTCAAGGGCCTGCTGGCCGAGATCGGATATGCAGATGCGCTTTTGGCTCGCGAACTTCCCGACGGTCGTTTGATGACGATTGACGGCCATCTCCGCGCCGAGACGACGCCCGGGATGGAAGTGCCGGTCCTCGTCCTAATTTAACCGAAGAAGAGGCTGACAAGATTCTGCTCACCCTCGATCCCCTGGCCACCATGGCAGAGAGCGATCAGGCCAAAGTTAACGCGCTCTTGGAAACCGTTCGCACTGACAGCCAGGCGGTCGCGTTGATGCTGGAGCGGATCGCCGGTGAATCCGCTTGGCAAACGCTCAACGAGCCCACGGAAGTAGTCGAGGTTCCAGCGCAGATCGATCGCGCAGCCGAACTTCAGGCGAAATGGCGCACAGCGCCCGGACAAGGCTGGGAAGCCGGGCCTCATAGGCTCGTCTGCGGGGACTGCCGGGGAAAGGGCGTGGTGGGCCGCTTGTGGCCCGAGGGTGGGCAAAAATTGCGGATGATATGCACTGATCCGCCCTACGGGGTCGACTACGCCGGCAAGAACGAATACCTAAACCGGAGCGACCGCGGGAACCGCATCCAGAAAGCCATTGTCAACGACAAAGGGGCCAACGTCCACGGGCTCTTCGCGTCAGCTCTGAAAAGGGCAAGAGACTACGCGATCGAGGGCGCGACCTGCTACGCAACCGTGCCTTCGGGCCCGCTGTTCCGGATTCATCGAAGCTCTCAATCGCAGCGGCTTCGGGTTCCGCCACCTGCTGGTGTGGGTCAAACAGCAATTCGTGATCGGGATGAGCGACTATCACTACCGCCACGAGGCCATCCTCTACGGCTGGCTTGGCAATGGCCCCCACTACTTCACAAACGACCGGACCCACGACTCGGTGTTCGAGGTTGACAAGCCGCATGTGGCGGAGCTGCATCCGACCACGAAGCCCGTGGAGCTAGTCGCTCAGATGATCGCCAACAGCAGCCGCATTGGCGAGATTATCTACGATCCGTTCTTGGGCTCCGGAACCACGCTCGTTGCTGCGCACCAGCTAGGGCGCGTTGGCTACGGCGCAGAGATCGATCCGGGCTACACGGAGGTGTGCCTGCAGCGGCTCGCTGACCTCGGTCTGGAGCCAAAGCTGATCGATGGCTGAACCGTGCGCTGAGATGGGAGAGCGGACGGATGCTGCGGTTGTGGAGTGGGCCAAGCGCGTCCCGGTCAATGAGATTCCCCGTCTTTTAGTTCTTCTCGCGGCTCGGCTTTTGGCCGAGGGTGACGATACAAGCGATGGTGAGCGCAACCGGGGAGCCGCGGGCGAATCGGAGAAATTGGTCACGGCCGGCCAACTTGCTGCGCGCCTGAACCTCCCAGAGAGCTGGCTCAGATCGGAGGAACGCGTGGGGCGGATTCCAAGCATTCGGGCGGGCAAATACGTGAGATTCAGAGCGCCCGATGTCGAGCAGGCGCTGGCCGAAAGAGCAGGCCAGATGCCGCAAAACCGCTAGGCAGGATTGCCTACCGGGCGACTGGATGTGAGGCGCGCGGTCACGCTAGTCACGTGTCCGGTGAGCGATGGCAAGCATCAAGAAGTTTCACGTCGCCAGCTGTAGTGGCGGCGCGTGCGAGTGCCGGTGGTGCGTCGACTATCGGCCCTTGGGGTTGCACGGGCCGCGGCGGCGCGTGCGCTTCAGGACCCGAAAGGCCGCCGAGCGGTTTTTGACCGAAACGGCGCACAAAGCAGCGCGCGGGGAATACGTTGCGCCCGCGAAGATCCCGAGCTTCGGAGAGATTGCGGAGGATTGGTTTCGATCCAAAGCCGACCGGCGGCCGGGGCACCGCGCCAACCTGCGCTCGTCCTTGGACCTGCATCTGCTGCCCGCTTTTGGCAGCACGCGGCTTGACTATATCAGTGTCGAGAGCATCGAACGATTTCGCGACAAGCTGCGCGGTGACGGTTATGCGGCGGTCACGATCAACGCCTTTTTGCAGGACCTGGCGGGCGTCTTCAAGCTTGCGATCCGGCGCGGTGTCTGTGCGGTCAATCCGGTTGAGCGCACTGAGCGCGCCTTCGTTGGAGCGCGGGAGATTGACCTGACCGGGGACGATAGAGATTCGCAGCCGGACGGGACGGTCAAAGCCGAAGACATTCTTACGCTGGAAGAGATTGGGCGGCTTTTGGCAGCGGCCGAGCCGGGGGTGTACCGAATGTTGCTCGCGATGGCCGCGGCGGCGGGACTTCGGAGCGGGGAGTTATTCGGGCTGCAATGGTCCGATCTTGAACTTCCCACGGACGGCCCCGGACGCGCGCAGGTGCGGCGAACGCTTTCCTGGGCGCGCGTCCACGGCGAAGATGTCGAGGTGCGCCCGCGCTTCTATCCGCCGAAGACGAAAGCCGGGCTGCGCTCGGTCCCGCTTCCCGAGGAACTGGTAGCAGCCTTGAGGGCGTGGAAACTGCAGTGCCCGAAGGCCCAACTCGATCTGGTGTTTCCAAATGCGGACGGCGATCTCATCCGACGCTCAAACGCCCTCCGCTACGGACTGTGGCCCGCTCTCAGGCGCGCCGGCTTGCGCCGGGTCAACATGCATTCCCTGCGGCACAGCTTCGCCAGCGCGCTGCTGGCCAGCGGCCGGCCGATCACCGAGGTGCAACATCTTCTGGGCCACAGCTCGCCGACCGTGACGTTGAAGGTTTACGCGCATTTCCTGCCCTCGGACGAAAACCTGGGGACCGATGCGTTGGCGAAGGTGATTCTGGCGCCGCTGCGGGATGGACAGGGCCGGGCTTCCGTGGAAAAGTGGGCAGCAAGTGGGCACTCAGCGCTGGACAGCAACGGTACGAATCGCGTAAGTGCCTAGAAAATAAAGCGGAGAGGTGGCCGAGTGGTCGAAGGCACCAGATTGCTAATCTGGCGTACTGGGTAACCGGTACCGAGGGTTCGAATCCCTCCCTCTCCGCCATCGAGTCTGCGGCTGGTACGACCTTCGCCGCGTGTGAATCGCACGCGACGGGCGGGTTGGCTCGAAGGCGCAACAGCCTCAGTCGTTTTTCTCGACCTGTCTCGATGCTAGCATCGGACTGGGAAGCGTCGCTTTTCGGCGCGACTTCCGGGAGGGACGCCGTGTACCAGCTCGGGCAAGAAGAGATCGACGCGATCACCCGCGTGATCCGCGCCAAGGCGCTTTTCCGCTACGGCGTCGGCAACGAATGCGAGAGATTCGAAACGCGCTACGCGAAGCATCTCGGCGTCAAGCATTTCGCGCTCGCCGCGAGTGGAAGCAATGCGCTCACCGCAGCGATGACAGCCGTCGGCCTTGGACCGGGCGACGAAGTCATCATCCCGTCGCACACCTATATGGCGACCGCAACTTCGGTGCTCACAGTCGGCGCGATCCCGCTCATCGTCGACATCGACGAAACCATAACGATTGATCCCAAGGCGATCGAGGCCGCTATCGGGCCGCGTACGCGAGCTATCGTGGCAGTCCATATGTGGGGCGCCGCGTGCGACATGAACGCCATCATGGCGCTCGCGCAGCGCTACAATCTTATCGTCATAGAAGACGCCTGCCAGGGCGTCGGCGGTAGCTACGAAGGCCGCAAACTTGGCTCAATCGGGCACATCGGCGCTTTCAGCTTCAACTACTACAAGAACATGACCTGTGGCGAAGGCGGCGGCGTCGCGGTCAATGACGACGTGCTCGCCGAACGGGCGCGATGCGCGATCGATCCCTGCCACTTTTACTGGCAGGGTCGGAACGACGACGTCAAACCTTTCTCCGGCAACGGCGCCCGCGCGTCCGAATTGATGGGCGCCATGCTCAACGTGCAACTCGACCGCATCGACGGCATGGTCCAGGCGATGCGCGCCGAGAAGCAGATGATCCTTGGCGCGACGCGTGTCCTCGGCGATCTCGGGCTGAAGACGACGCCGATGAATAGCCCCGATCACGATTGCGCCACGCAGGTCATGTACACGCTGCCCTCGGCCGATGCGGCCAGGCGCTTCGTGGCCCTCTTCCCGAGCGTGATCATTGGCAAGACCGGCCGTCACACCTATACGGAATGGGACCAGGTGCTGATGGGCGCGGGCGCCGCGCACCCGGCTATGAACCCGTTCAACATGCCGGCTAACGCCGACTGCCGGAAGACTTATTCCAGGGACATGTGCGCAAAGTCGCTTGAGATCCTCGACCGCACGGTCATGGTCGCAACTCACCCGGAACACACACCCGAGGAAATCGCCGACATCATTCACAATATCGGCGTTGCGGCACGCGTGGCGCTCGGGGCGACGCCGATCGAGGAAGCCGATCTTCGCCATGCGAAGCCCGTTGACGTGCAGAAGTTTGACCTCAAGTTGGAGGTCTAGCGTTTTCGGACTTGCGGGAGGTCTCAGTATGCGCAGAGAGCCTCACGACCGGAGCGCTGTCACGGGATAATAAATTCCCTCCGGCTGCCGGACCCACCACGCGCCGGTGGTTGCCTTTTCTTCACGGCTGGAATAGCGATAGTCGTAGAGCAAGGCCCGCACGTAAAGTGGCGGCTTATGAGGAAATGGATTGTTCCCGAGCAGCTCCGTCACCTCCGGCGAATTTTCCAGCAACCGCTCCAGGAACCGCGAAACCCAGGGATTTTCCGACGACGTTCCGAGAGCGGCGAACCACATCTGCCAGTCGAGGCGCGGCTGGTGCGGAATGTTCCATAGCGGTCGCCGCATGACGTTGCCCGGTTTGTACTTAAACGCGTATTCGCGCCAGTGAACGCCATCATCCGAGCCTTCGATGATGATTTCCGGCCGGGTGGTAGTCATCACCGCAAACAGACCGTACGTATTGACGATACGCAGCGGCGCAATTTCCTCGTTGAGCCACATGGCCGGAGCAGAAATCCGGCCGCCGAACGTGGCATGCATCTGTACAAGCCCGTCGAGCACGATCAAAAACGCGAACGCTCCGGCGGCAAAAGCAACTATTTTTCCCGGCTTGATATCCCGAACGTGGTGTTGCACAAACCGGGTCAGGCGTTGCGGAAGAACCTTGCGCAGCGCAGCGTCGTCAAACAGCACCAGGCACAAGGCCATGGTCAGGAGATTGAAAAAAGCGTAGTTGCCGGTCAGAAGGATCAGCACTTCCAGGAATAAGATGCCGAACGCCGCGGCGAACCTCAGCCGGCGTGGGCAGAAAATCAAAAACGGCAGCCCCAATTCAATGACAAAGGTCGCAGCCGTTGACGCTGTGAGTACACCCGGCGGCAGGTGATGGGCGTACCAGGCCAGCGGGGTCGGTAGCGGCTCGGTCTGAAAATAGTAGGAGAGCGCGGAGAGGTTAGCCCATGTGAGGTCGCCGCTCAGAAGCTTGACCGAACCCGAAAGAAACATGACGCGGAATAGCAGCCAGCGCAGCAGCCATATGCCTGGCTTTGTCGCGATGCTCAGGAAAAGCGCAAGGAAGCCGGCTTCGAGTAAAAGCGCATCCCATTGAAAGCCCATAAAAATCCGACCGGCGTAAAAGAGCGAGAGATAAAGCGCATAGAGAAGGAACGAGCTTAAACGCGGCAGGACGTTGAAAATCAGGAGCAGCGACAGCGCCGCCCCGGCCCAGCATGTGGCCTGAATGGCAAAATCGCTTTGGTCCAGCCAGAATACCATCGGAAGCCGCCAATAGCGTTCCAAGCCGAACCGGCTCCGGATGGCGTCGACGAATTCGGATAGCGGCAGGATGCCGTGGCTGCCGATTAATCCCAACGCCTGCACGCCAAATGAAACAAAGGCGGCAAGATAAATCAGCCCTATGGCCCTTAGAAACAGCCAGGAAACCACCTCGAAACGCGGCGGCTCAAAATCGCGCCCCCATAACCACCGGCTCGGGCGGTAAAACGCGGAACGGTGCGAAGCGACCAAAGCGTACGTGCGTTCGGCGATTGGCGCAAAACCGGGAAGATGCCGGTAAAGCGTGAGCCAGAAGCCTTTGCCGCTTGCATGACTTAAGGTAAGGAAAGCGGCTTCGGCGCCGCTCGCGATTTTCCCATCGGGCGCTATGTAATGGATGGCACGCTGGAACGCGGCCAGAGGGATTTCCGGATATTGTGCGGCGACGTCCTGGTACCGCGCGTAAGTCACGCGATGACCGGTGAGTCTCTGCCAATAGCGCGCCCAGTAGATGCAGAACCGGCAATCGCCGTCATAGATCAGAAGCGGCCGGCGGCGGGGCGGGTTTGTGGTTTGCATGACGCCAGAGTATGCCTGATGCGGCAATGCCTCGATGGTACCGTTGTCGTTACCGAAAATCAGGACTTGCCGAACTCGAGAATCAGAGCTTTACGGCGGCGGATGATGGGTCACCCGCGGCCCTGAACGAAATTGAGGATGGCCTGAGCCAAGTCTCCGGGTCTCTCATTGTGGATGGAGTGGCCCGTGCTCAACAGGAACAGCGTGGCGCCTGGGGTATTCACCATAAGACGCGCCAGCGCGCGTGAGTTCGTGAAGATTTTGACGAAAATGTCGTCGTCTTCGGATCCTGCGGCCAGAAGCGTCGGGATCGACATGGACAGGTAACGGGGGCTGGGCTGCCCTGGGTCCGGATCGAGAAAACTGAAAAGCGTGCACTCCAACCCTACGCGCCAATGCCATTGGCGGAATGCGGCACGATAGATTTCACGTCGCTCCAGACGCGATCCCGCAATATAAAGCTCTTTGCAGGGTTGCCAATCCTCGCGGTACCACAGCCGCGGCTGAGGCGGAAGAATCGTGACTCCGCCAATGGCCGCCGTCGGCTTATTGAAGACGCGATTGAAGTATCGGAACCGTGAATCCATCGAGGTGTCGTCGGATACCACCTCTGCCGCGTCGGCCGGACTGCCTGCGCGTCTCTTTGCCAGCCTCCCGATAATCCATCGATTGGCGAGGGAAGGTCCCACGGAAATAGGTGACCAGGTAACGACGTGTTTCAACCATGGGAACTCGCGGGAGCGCCGGGAAAGGCGCAGGCCCATATGGCCGCCAAGGCTTCCGCCTACAACCGCAGTCAACCTGCTCTTCAGGGCGATCAGCGGATCGAGTGCGTCCACAAAGGCAATGATGAATTGCTCGATAAAATCCAGGTTGGGAAAGGCACTCGGATAGTTGGTTGCAGCGGCCGAAGGAAAACCGGACTGGCCCGGGTCGATCGGGGAAGTGGCGTAGCCCATCCCGGAAAGGTCCATGGAAATCACCGTGATTGGTAAATCTGCCGTGGCCAGCCCATGAAAGGCGCGGGCCAGGTCGCAGGCTTCCTCCAACCGCGACATGTGCCCATGCACGTATAGGAAGACCAGACCGTTAGACGGGAGGGTGGGCGCCCGATCGGTGGGAAAGCCCAAGGCCGGGTCCACTACCGGGGTGCCCGCCATGATGCTGGAAGCGATCATGTAGCGCGTCTGGATCTTGTATTCGATTATCTTTGGACCACCGCCGCTGTAGCTCACGTTAAACGGAACGCTGACCGTCAGGTCGTATTGAGGAAAAAGCGCGCCAGGCACGTTGACCGGGCGCAGTGGCAAGTCGTCCTCGCCCGAAACGGCAATATATCCCAACGCCTGCCGGTGGGCTTGGCGGAATGCAGTGTCCCCTTTCAATGCTTGCAGCACATTTCGCGCGCGCGTAAGCGCGGTACTGACCGCCCATTGGATGTCCGCGACGGACAAACCTCGAGCAGTTGGGTGCGCCGAGACTAAAGGAGTGAGTTGGGCCGCGGTGGGAGTGTTGGCGAGGTAAGCCGCCAAGGCGTGACGGCCCGTCACAGCCAGATCGGCCAAGGCGAAGGCGAGAGGAGGCACTGCGCCCATGTTTTTTCCCGATTCGCCCGGCAGGAATTGGATTGCCGCCTGTTCGAGCGCGCTCAGCGCGCTGGCCGTGTTGATCGGCGTCGCGACCGGGTTCATGGCTTGGGCCAGCGAGCGCAAGGGCTTGATCAGGCGCCCCTCGGAAAGGTCGGCGCTTCCCAATTCGATCAGGCTGGTGGGTGCCGCGATGTATTGGGTCGGATCGGGCTGAGGATTGGCCGTGCCGAAATCAGACTGCCGTCCGCCTGTGCCCGCAGCCTGCGCCTGGCATTGTTCCCGCAAAGGCGGATCAACCGGCTCCGTTACTTTCATCGTTTATCTTGTCCTGCGCGTTTGAACTTCAGTTCGTCAAAAACCATTTCAGTGAGTATCTTGTACGGTCCTCGGCGACCCGACCTGCGAGTGCAGTATCACAGCGGTCCAGAAACAGGGTAGCGCTTCGGGGCGCGCTCGCCGGAGGGGTACTGCGTTCGAAGCGGCAAGCCTCTCTTGGACCGCGCAAAGCAGGCGATCAGGATGCGCGACCTGCCTGCCATCGTGATACCTTCGCATCATTACTACCGTCGCACCCGAGTTTTCGGTAAGGATGCATATTCTCAGTCGGGTGCGGGGACTGCCTCGCGCGGAGAACGAACATGGCTGATCAATTCGACCTGATCATTCGCAACGCCGCGATCTACGACGGCCGCGGCGCCGCGCCCTTCGCCGGTGACGTCGCGATTAAAGCCGACCGGATCGCCGCCGTGGGTACGGTGACCGGCGCGGGCCGCGAAATCGATGCGCGCGGCCTCGCGATCGCGCCTGGATTCATCGACGTTCACAGCCATGACGATTTCATCGTGTTCATCGAACCCGAAATGGACTTCAAAGTGATGCAGGGCGTGACGACCGACGTGGTCGGCAATTGCGGGCTTGGCGCGGCGCCCTATGCCGCGGCGCACGCCGTGTTTCGAGCTTTTCACTCCGATCCGAAAGTGCCGACGTGGGAGGGTTATCGCGGGTACTTTGAGGCGCTCGACCGCGATCCCCCAAGCCTGAATGTCGCGGTGCTCGCCGGGCACGGCTCGATCCGCCTGTCCGCGATGGGCAATGCGAAACGCGCTCCGAGCGGGGACGAACTCGCCGCGATGCGACGGTCAATTCGTGAGGCGATCGACGCCGGCGCAGTCGGCCTGTCAACCGGACTCATCTACGAGCCCGGGCGTTACGCGCGGACCGAAGAGATCATCGAACTGGCTCGCGAGATGGCCGGGAGCGGCGCTCTTTACGCTAGCCACATGCGAAACGAGGCCGGCCGGCTCCTCGACTCCGTCCGCGAGACGATTCGGATCGGCGTGGAAGCGGGGGTACCGGTGCAGATCTCGCATCACAAAGCTTCGGGTCAGGAGAACTGGGGACGGGTGCGCGACTCGCTTAAGCTTATCGAGCAGGCTCGCGCTCAGGGCCAGGACGTTACCGCCGACCAATACCCTTACACCGCGGGCAGCACTGCGCTTGCCGCAGTGCTCCAGAACGACGCGCTGAGCGGCCATGCAAGCGAAGGCGGAGTGGGCGGTCTCGGTCCCGAGAAGATTCTTCTCGCTTCTGCCCCGCATCATCCCGAGTACGAAGGCCGGAACCTCAAGCAGTTGGCGCTGATGCTGGGGTTGGCGCCGATGAGTGCCGCGCGACGAATCGTCGAGGAGGAGGGCAACGGCGCGATCGCGGTGTTCGAATCGATGGACGAGACGGACGTGCGGACCGTGATGCGTCATCCGACGACCATGATCGGTTCGGATGGCCTGGCGATGGGCAGCAAGCCCCATCCACGGCTGTATGGATGCTTTCCTCGAGTGCTGGGTCGCTATGCGCGTGACCTGGGGCTGCTCAAGATCGAAGAGGCGATTCATCGCATGACCGGAATGCCGGCAGGCAAGTTCCGGCTTGACGACCGCGGCGTGGTTCGCGTTGGGGCCTTCGCCGATCTCGTCGTGTTCGATCCAGCGACGATCGTCGATACGGCGACCTACGCTGATCCGCGGCGCTATCCGACGGGAATCGTGCACGTCTTCGTTAATGGAAGCGCAGTCGTCAGCGATGGAAAGCATAGCGGCGCGAGGCCGGGCCGCGCACTCCCTCGTGGCTAAAAAAGTGGGTCGATGGTGTCGCATCGGAAGAATCAAGAGTGAGGCAGCAGGCCCGGCAAATCCTTTTTCGACCGCCTGCTAGTCCCCGTTAGCGATCGGCAGCGCGATCGTAAACCTCGCGCCGCGTTGCCGGCCTTCGCTGTGAGCGGCGATCGTCCCGCCATGCAGTTCGACAATGTGCTTGACGATCGAGAGCCCCAATCCGAGTCCATCCTGGCGATGGCCCAAAGTCTCCGGATCTGCCCGGGCAAACCGTTCGAAAACGCGCGGCAGGAATTCGCCCTCGATACCCATCCCGCTGTCCTTGACGCTGACTTGCACCCGACGATCGCGCACGGTGACCGAGACCTCGATTTGTCCCTCGTTGGGGGTGAACTTGATCGCGTTGTCGAGCAGGTTCGTGACGCTCTCCTGCAGGCGCTGTGGATCGCCCTTCACGGTCGCCGGTCCGTTGCCGGTGTTCGCGACCAGCATGATCCGCTTGGCGTCCGCGCTCGGCCGCATCAGCTCGACCGCCGCTTGAACTACCGCGACGAGATCGATCGGCGCCGGCGCGATCTTGAACTGGCCGCTGGAGATGCGCGCCGAATCGACCAGCTCGTCCACCATTTCGGTCATGGTATTGGCGGCCCGATCGATGCGTTCGACCGCCGCGGCGACCCGCTCCGGCGCCTGCGACCCGCTGCGCAGAAGCGAAGTCGACAGCACGATCGAATTGAGCGGCGTGCGCAGCTCGTGCGCGGTCATCGAAAGAAAACGGTCCTTGGCGTCGTTCGCCTTTTCAGCAGCCTCCTTCGCCTGTTGCAGTTCCGCCCGAGTCTGCTTGAGCGACGAAACGATCGCGACCACGGCGATCGCGGAGGTGATCGAAACCACCAGCCCGATCCGATCGGCGGGCGTGGTCCACAGAGCGCCGGCTGGAGCGAGATAAAACCACGCGGCCGCCGCTTCACATAAGGCCGTGGTAAGCAGACCCGGACCAAAGCCGAAAAGCCATGCGCTGATCGCAGCCGCGACGTTGGTCGTCAGGCGCGGCGCCCGCAGAGCGAGGATCGGATCCAGAACGTGCCGCAACAGGCTCGAGGCGACCGCAATGAGCAATGCGCCGCTGCAGCGAGCTGCGAACGAGCGCAGAGCCCCGGAATCGCGCGTCAGCCTTTCCAGCATTCGCTGTTCCTGCTCCGGCCGAAAAGCGGGTCGGCTTGGAGTGTTTCAGCCAGCCCGCTCCGGCCATGACGATCCTACGGCACCGTCGCAGCTGTCAACGCGGCGAGTGATCCTGCTGTGCGCGTCCAGGCTACGCCGCAGCCAACATCCCGTCATGGGCAGGCCGGTCGGTTCGTCGCGACGGGCGCGACGGCGCGGCCATAATCCGACCAGCGTCTAACATCACGCCGGCGGACCTCGTCGAAGGCGAATCAGCTGCACGACCGAAGCGGTGTTCCCATAAGGTATGCGCATCGAAGTTTGTCTGCTTACCTCCAGCTCAGCCGGTTGTCCACGCCGGTCACCCCGTCGATGCTGCGGGCAACCCGCGGCGTGGTTCGCCGCCGCTGGCGAGGCGACGACTCCGCTCAGAAGAACGGCGCCGTGATCGGCGTCGACTTCGACCGGAGGTCCTAGGCTCACGCCGTCGTGACTCGCCCGGCTCTTAAGTTACCGCGTCGAGCAGAGATCACCAGTGTCTGAAGCAGAGGCCATGCCAGCCCGATACCCACGGTCCTTCTTTTGATTACCCGTGATGTCTCCGAGGTCGGCTACGCCCGCGACCCTGTAACTTTTTCCTGCCCGCAAAGCCGCGTCGCGTAGACATGCGACTTTTCCGCAGAGGCGGACATGAATAGTCCATGTTTTTCGTCGATACGCCACCCGACCTCAGCCATCTCCCGGGAGCGGTAGCCCCGCGAAACCTCACGAACTTCCCGATGGTCCTGGGATTGCTTCTCGATACCAAGTTATTGAACTCGCGCGATAGCGCGCGGCATTCAATCTTTGTGGAGGCAAGAAAAAAACGTAGCAGGCGGAAAGCTGAAACAGCTTCGCGGCGAGATCAAACCGTGAAGTCGCGCCCCCAGCGAGACAATCGGCGGCGGCACGCCGTTTGCCCTGTACCCGCTTCATTGTTCGTATTCCCGGAGTAGGAGACCGGTCATTAAGAGTCGTTAAGTATGAAAAGCTTACTCACGGTGGGATTGCTGGTGTGGTCGATCGGGCTAGGCGGATGCGCGGCGCTCAATCCTCAAAAGATGTGCGAAGATCAATTGGCCGACGCCCGGGCTCAACTAACGCGGACCGCGGCGCTGGCGACCAGGCTTTCGGCGCAACTGCAAGAGCAGCAGGCCGAGATTGAGGCGGTGCGGCAGCTCAGCGCGGAGGACGTCCGGCGCGAAAGAGCCAGATCCCTGGCTGAGATTGAAGCCCAGCGGGAAGATCTGGAGCGGGAGCGATTTGAAATCAATCGGATGAGGCAGATCGAAGAAGCTCACGCTGACGACTAAGGCACGGTAGAAAATGAATTCGGTTCGTGAGCGTTGGTCGAGCGCGCTTTCGACCGGCCAACGCAGGCCCAATGGAGGTGCACTATGGATACGCTTCTGAAAACGTCCGCGAAAACGTTCTCGATGGTTCTGGTGGGGGTAACCTTGGCCTTCTTTACCGCCGGCTGCGGATCCCCGGACCTTACGCCGCGTGAGACTGCGACCATAGCCGGCGGAATGCTCGGTGCTGGTACCGGTGCACTGATCGGCTCAGTTCTTTCGCCAGTGGGTCCTGCTATCGGCGCCGGTATCGGCGGCGGCCTTGGGCTGGTCGCTGGCGCTGGCGTTGGCGATGAGATCCAGATAGTCGAGGCTGAAAACGACCAGACCAATAAGCTTCTGGGAGATCAGCAGAAAGATCTGGAAGAACAACGGCGCGAGATGCAGGAGTTGAGAGACCGTGAGGAGAGGGACGAAGGGCAGCAGAGCCAGACCCAATCGCGGAGCTCATCGACTTACGAGCATTCGATGACCGTGACTCCGTAACGAGTCCTGGGCTCTGAAATTTCAACGGTACTAAATGTAAGGAGTCTCACGCGCATCGCGCGCGTGAGACTCATCGTTAGCAGCCATCTCGCCCGACCGGGCAGAGGCAACGACAACTTTTGACATGGCCAGAGCGACGCGCGTATGGCGATCGTCGGAAGTCGCTGGCCGGTCGGACTACGATCGTTGAACGCCTTAAATCTCTTCTGCCACGGAGTTCGCCCATGACCGATTCCGCCCTTCGCGCACCCGCCGCCACCGCGCCTGTCCTGCTCGGCTACATGGCGATGATCTCCGCCACGGTCGCCGTCTATCTACTGATCGGTTAGCACGGCGATACGCTGCAGGCCCCGCTGGCCGCGGCGTCCATCGGGCCGGCCGCGGTATCCGAAGTTCGCATCGACGCCCTGCTGCATGTCCTGCTCGTGCTGGCCGTCGTGATCGTCATGGCGCGCGGGTTGGGCACGCTGTTTCGTTCGATCGGGCAGCCGCCGGTGGTCGGTGAGATTATCGCGGGCATCATGCTGGGGCCCTCGCTGCTGGGCCGGATTGCTCCCGGCGCGTCGCACTATCTGCTGCCGCCTGCGGTGGCCCCGTTCCTCGAATTGATCTCGGAGTTCGGCGTAGTCCTGTACATGTTCCTGGTCGGGCTCGAGCTCGATCCGTCATTGCTCAGAAAGCGCGGGCACACGACAGTCGCGATCTCCCACGCGAGCGGCGGCTCGCGGTGTCTGGTCGTGGTCCAGAGCGGCGCGGGGCCGGCCTGATCGGCGCGGCGGGACGATGAGCGCAGCGCCGCGGCGATGCCGCGTCATGCTGATCAGGCGAGTTGCGTCAGACCAGTTGCGCCTTGCGGCGCGAAAGCAGGATCGCGGTGGTCATCGGAACGCCGACTCCGACCACCAGCGCCGTGATCGCGAACAGCGCCGAGGGCGGATTGGGCGCCCCCGCGTTCCGGACGCTGAACAGGATCATGTTCAGGATTACATACGCGGCGTAAACGTACGCGACGGGCAACGCCCAGCGCCTGAGCCGCCAGATTCCCGCCGCGTAGACGATCAGAAAAATCCCGAACAGCGGTCCGAGGATCGCGTTGGCCAGCCCGGCCGTCTTGACCCCGAAGAACACCAATCCGGCGCTTGGATCAATATGGAACGGCTTCAGCAAATTCGAGATCGCCAGCACTACGAACAGGAATGCGAAGATCGTAAGCATCGCGCCCCGCCCTGAATGTTCCATCTAAGCCTCCTGCTTTGCCGCGCATCCGCCGCCTGGCCCCGACGTGCGTGGAGTAACTTTCTCCGATTGCCTGATTCGGAGGCGATGGTACTCAGCACGATTGGCGAACGTCAACCTGGGTCAGGGCATCGCGGGCGTGGCCGTCGCGGCCGGTGTGGCGACACCCGTAGCAGTGCCGGCCGGGTAAATCTCGGTGCTCGGGGTCGTCGCGGTGACGGAACCTACCAGGCCTCCGGTCACCATAACGTTGCCATTGGGCAGGAGCGTAGCGGTGTCCCCGCTACGCGCAATATTCATCGGGCCGATAAGCGAGAAGCTTCCCGCCGACGGATTGTAGAGTTCGGCGTTGATGGAACCGCCGCTGGTGATCAGGACCTGGCCGCTGTTCGCACCGGCGTTCAGGAGCGTCGCCGTCGGTCCGGACAGGACTTCGACCATCGCGCCGGTGGCGACGAAACGTCGGCTCGCGGGATTGTACAGCTCGGCGCTGGTGTTCGTCGCGCCACCCGCGACCAGTACCTGGCCGTTCGCCAGCAACGTCAGGGTCAGCGCGGCGCGCGCGGATCGCATCGAGCCGACCAGCGTGAACTTGTTGGTCTGGGGATTGTATAGTTCGGCGCTGGCGAGCGGGAGTCGATTGCCACCACAGCCGCCCGCGATCAGCACCTCGCCGGTGTCCAGTAGTGCAGCCGCTTGCGCCTGCCGCGCGAAATGCATTTTAGCGCCCGGAGACCACCTGTCGGTCGCCGGGTCATAGATCTCGGTCGTGTCGAGCGCGTGGCTATTCTGATCCAGGCCGCCGGTGACCAGCACCGTTCCATTCGCGAGCAGGGTTGCGGTGTGACGGGCGCGGGCGCTCAGGGGCAGGTTTTCAGCGAGGGATTCCGTCATCTCCACTGGATCGTAAAACCCGGCGATCGGCGCGAAGGCTGGTTGCGCATCGCAGACGTTCTTATCGGTTGCCAACGGCGGGTTTATCGACCCGCCGGCGATCAGGACCTGACCGGCTTTAGGACCGCTCTTGAACAGCGTAGCCGTGAGTGAATAGAGGCCGTACGACAGTTGCATGATCGGAGACGAAACGTTGCGGACCGGATCGTACAACTCGTCGAAGCCGGGTCTCGATCCGGCGTTCTCGCCGCCCGCCACCAGCACCGTGCCGTCGGTCAGGGTGGTCGCGGTGTGCCCGGATCGCAGGCCGCTCATGAGGCCGACGGTCATGGAGCCGACCTTGAGTGGCGCGGAGCCATCGGAAAGGAATAGGTAAGCTTGGTCGAGCGATTTGGTATAGCCGAAGTTCTTGCTCACCGGGGGGCCACCGCCGGTCACCAGCACATCGCCATTGAGCAGCGTCGCGGCGGCGCCGGCCGCCCCGGCCGTGGAATCGCTGCGCATCACCGTCGAGAACAGGTCATGGTCTGGGTAGTAGATCTCTGCGTCCTGCAGGGCGTCGCCACCGGCAATCAACACCGATCCGTCGCCGAACAACGACAGGGACTGATAAGCGCGCGCCGCATTCATGTCGGGCGCGTCGCTGAAGGTCCCGGAAGATTCATCGAAGAGTTCCGCACTGTTGACGGGATTCTTGTCCGCGCCCCATCCGCCGGTGACCAGGACTTGTCCGTTGTTCAGAAGCCCGGCGGCATGATCGCGGCGTGGATAGCGCATCGGGCCGGTCTTGGTAAACGAGTGGCCGGCCGGATCGTAGATCTCGGCGCTCGCGAGCGTGCGGCCCTTCGCGTCGGCTCCTCCCGTAATCAGAACCTTGCCGTCCGGCAGCAAGGTCGCGGCCTGTTCGGTGCGCGCGAATGCCATCGACTGTCCCAGGGCCACAAAGGTTCCGGTGGAAGGGCCATAAATCTCCGCGGTGTTGAGCGCGCCCTGATTGAGCAGCGTACGTTTGAACAACGCCGGGCTCCCGCCGGTTATCAGAACGGTGCCGTCGGGCAGCAGGGTCGCGGTATGCCCGGTGCGTGGAGCGGTCATCATGCCGGCCGTATAGGCGAAACTCGCCGCGGCGAATTGATAAATCTCGGCCGTTTGCGAGACCGTCACGTCGCGGCCGCCCGCGATTAAAACGTTGCCCCCGGCGATCAGCGTCGCAGTCTGACCCACACGCGGCTCATTCATCTGACTCGTGAAGGAAAATGAGGCGGATTCCGGAGTGTAGAGTTCCGCTGAACTCAGCACCGTCGAGCCGATGCCGCCCACGATCAGAACCTGTCCCCCGTCAAGCAGGGTCGCGGTATGCAGCCCGCGTGAAATCTTCAACGGTCCGCCGGGCGTGAACACGGTTGAGCTCGAAGTCGAGGAGGTGCACATCGTGCACGGATCGAGGCATCCGGCATAAGTCAGCAGCAGCGCAATCGCGCCGCACGCCAGCGCGATGCTCAATCGCGTCCCAATGGCAGGCCGCGGCTGACCGCTCGGTGTTGGATGCAAGCCTCTCATTTCGCCTTGCCGGAGAGCGTGACCAGAACCTGTTTATGCGCCGGGTCATCGCTGGTGATCGTCAAGGTGCCGGTGAAGCTCCTGCCCGCCGCGACGGGCGCGAATGTGAGAGCGGCGCGGAGGCTTTCGTTCTGCGCGAGCCTGAATGCTCCGCCGCCATCAATCGAAAACGGCGCGGCCGGCGCGTCCACCGTGCCGTGGAGAATCCCCGGGCCGCGGTTGGTCATGTTAAGGTAGGTGATAGCCGACGATTGGCCGCGCGTGGTTGCCGCGAAAGTCACCTTGCGGCTGACTGCGAGCGTGCCCGGCACGCCCTTGCCCTTGATCGACACTTGCTCGGAACTATGGCGCGGATCGTTGCTGGTGATCTGCAGCGCGCTCGTGCTCGTCGCGAGCGCGGTCGGCGCAAATTCTACCGCGATTGTCAGCGCCTGTCCGGGAGTCAGAACGAACGGGCCCATACCCGCCGTAGTGATCAACTGCGCGCTGCTCGTGCCAGCCACCGTGCCCGTGACCGAACTGGCGGAACTCGAGTTCCTTATGGTGATCGATTCGGTGGCCGTAGTTCCCACGCCCACCGCGCCGAAATTCAGGTCGTGCGTGCTCAGCGACAGCTCTCCGGGAACCGCGCTGGGGATCGGAGTCGGTGCCGAGGTTGGAGTCAGCGCCACAATCGGCGTGTCGTACTCCAGTACGCGATTGTTCCCACTATCGGCTACGTACAGATTACCTGTGCCGTCGGTCGCCACCCCGCCCGGGCCGCACAGACTATCCGGCCCGAGTCCATTCACGTCGCCGGACGCGTTGCCCTGATTGCCGGCCGGATTGGTGGAACACCTGACGCTCGGACTGTTACCGCGAATGAAGCTTCCATCGGAGCCGAAAACGAAATCGGCGACGGTGTCGCCGGCTCCGGCCGCGCCGCTATCAGACTGGAGCGGCGCGTTGTATTCAAGCACGCGCGAGTTCCGGCGATCGGCGACATAGAGATTGCCTGCGCCATCCACCGCGACCCCCACGGGATCGCACAAGCTGTCCGGGCCGATGCCGCCTGAGTCACCCGCAGCGGTCCCCACGTTGCATCCGTCGCTGGTGAAATTGCCGTTCTGGCCGAAGACCAGATCGGCGGTCGTGTCGCCGGCGCCTGTTTCGCCACTGCCCGCCTTGAGCGGCGTGTTGTACTCGAGGACGCGGTTGTCGTTCGCGTCTGCCACGTAGAGGTTGCCAATCGCATCAACCGCGACGGTTCCGCTAGCGGCCCCGAAGGCGGCCTTAAAGCACAGGCTGTCGGGACCTTCGCCCCCCAGATCGCCCGGCGCGCTGCCGCCACTGCACGAGTTGGTCGTGAAGCTGCCACTCTGGCCGAAGACGGCGTCGGCGAGCGTGTCGCCGCCCGCGCCCACCTTGCCGCGATGCGCCGCCAGTGGCGTGCTGTACTCCAGCACGCGATTGTTGCCGACATCCGCCACGTACAGATTGCCGGCAGTATCCACTGCAACTCCCTGCGGGTCGCACAGACTGTCCCGGCCCACGCCTCTGAGATCGCCGCGCCCCTTGCCCTTGTTGCATCCCGTGGTCGTGAAGTTGCCGTCTTGGCCAAAGACGCGATTGGCCGGCGCGCCCACGCACGGAAAGGAAGCGCAGGCGGCAAAGGGAGTGTCGTATTCCAGGACCCGGTTGTCGCCACTGTCGCCGACGAAGAGATTGCCTGCGCTATCCACCGCGGCTCCATCCGGTCCGCACAGGGTTTCCGGCCCGATGCTGCCGTTGCTGCAATTGCCGGGCGTGCCGGTGGAGCCGAAGTCCGGCTCGCCGAGCACCAGGTCGGCGGCTGCGCCGTTCGCGAACGATGGCGCATCGCGCCAGCCGAGCACCCGGTTGTTGTCCGTGTCGACTATATACAAGCGATTCTGCGTATCGGCCGCCAGCGCATCGGGCAGGTCGAGTCCGGTTCCGTCAAGGTTGTTCAGGCCATTGTGAGTGAAGTCGGATTCTCCCAGCACGCCGGCGGCGGTAGTAGTATTGGAAGCCGGGGGCGAAGGATACTCAAGCACCCGATTGTTGCCGTAATCAGCTACATAGAGATTGCCGGCCGGGTCAACTGCGACACTGGTGGGATAGCATAAGCTGTCCGGACCAAGGCCGTATACGTCATCGCCCGAGGCGCTGTCATCGCATCCGCCAGGGAGTTGCGCAATGCCGATGCCGGTCGTGAAGCTCCCATCCTGCCCGAAGACCATCTGGGCGGTGGCATAACCCGAACCCGCGCCAGATGACAGGTCGTACTCGAGTACACGATTGTTGAAGAAGTCGGCGACGTAAACGTGACCGGCCGAGTCGACTGCCACTCCGCCGATTTCGCCCAACAACTGAAAACCCTCGTCGAGGTTGTCATTGAGGCATAGGCTGTCGGGACCGACGCTAAATGCATCGATGAAACTCACATCAGTCGCCGCGGAGCCGTCGTCGCAACTTCCATGAGTGAAGAAACCATCCTGGCCGAATACCAAGTCAGCGGTGGTATCGCCCGCGCCGGGCTCGCCGCTGCGCGAATTGAGCGGCGTATTGTATACCAACACGCGATTGTCGCCGGTATCCACTACGTAACAGATTTCCGGCGGCGTCGAGCGCGAGTCCGGTGGGATTGCAGAGATTGTCGGCGCTCACGACGCCCACCTCAGCGGGAGTGCCGTTGTAGCACGCGCTCGCGGTGAAGCTTCCGTCCTGGCCGAAGACCAGAGTCGGCGGTGGTATCGCCGGCGCCGGCCTCGCCGCTGTTCGGGTTGAGCGGAGTGTTGTACTCCAGCACGCGGTTGTTGGTGCTGTCAGCCACGTAGAGGTTTCCCTGCCCGTCGATCGCAATCCCGGTTGGGGCGCAGAGGTTGTCGCGGCCGGGCTGAGACGTTGGAGTGCAACCATTGGAGACGCTCGTAAAGTCTCCTGACTGGCCAAAGACCCGATTCGCCGCGACGCCTGCGCAGGGAAAGGAACTGCACGCCATAAAGGGTTGGTCGTACTCGAGGACGCGGTCGTCGACCGTATCTGCCACATAGAGATTCCCGGCACTGTCCACGGCCAGGCCCGCGGGCTGGCAGAGGCTATCCGCTCCGAGGCCGAACGAGTCATCGGCATCAGTGCCGTCGTAGCATCCGGAGAGCACCAGGTTTGACTGGCCGAAGTCGGGCTGGCCGATCACCAGGTCGGCGGGTGCGCCGTTCGCGAATGACGGCGCATTCTTCCATCCGAGTACCCGGCTATTGTTATTGTCCGCGACATACAGATGTCCCTGGGCGTCGGTCGCGACCGCCGCTGGGCCGTTCAAACCGGAGGCCGACGTGTGGTTCGGACCGTTGTGGTAGAAATCCGTCTCCCCCAGGATCCCCGTCGCGCTGGTATCGCCGGTGGCGGCTATGGAAGCTCTCGCAGTGGCAAGCGTCAGAATCAGCGCCATCGCGACGATGGCAAATTGTTCCCGCCGCGAGTGGATCCGCAATATTCTGTAGCTCCGCGCCTTGCGCTGGGCGTGACTATCCGGTGAGGAGCACATTAGAGGAGCACATTAATCGTCTTGCAAAGATGCTGCTTGGGCCGCCGCCGTTGCTACATTCTGAGCAGCGCGGAGTCAGGCTGAAGTGCCTATAACACGCGACCGCCGCTGCGGGGAAATCGAAAGCCTTAGTCGCCGGCGCCCGTCAGTGAGACCGAGATCGGCGCGCCGCCGAGTGCGGTGTCATCGCAGCTGATCGTGATGACGGCGCTGAAAGTGCCGCTCGTCTGCGGTGTGAAACTGACTTTCACCACCTGACGCTTGCCTTGCCGCAGCGCGAACTTGTCGGCGCCGGGAGCGCTGAACGGCTCGCCTCGGAGGCCGGTTTTATCGATAGTGCAGTGCAGGACGCCGAGGCCGGTGTTCTCGATCACCAGCCCGAGGGTTTTGCTCTGATGCGCCTTCACCGTCCCGAAATCGAGTGCGCTTGCGGGCATATCTAGCGTGCCTGACACGCCGGTTCCACTCAGGCTCAACTGCACAGCGCCATTGGTCGGATCGTTGCTCGTGATCGTGATGTCGGCGGCGAAGCTGCCTGGCGCGGTCGGAGCGAACTTCACCTTGATGGTCCGGGCTTGATTGTGCGCCAGATGAAACGCGCCCCGGCCAGCCGTCAGGCTGAATGGCGTCTCGTCCGTCGTGCTCGGCTTGACGCTGCCATGGAGTTTGGTCTTGCCGGTATTCTTCAGCGTGATTTTGGCGACAGCCGCGGTATCGATGCCGACGTTGTTGAAATCCACTGTGCCAGTCGAGATCGACAGGTAGGTGGGCGCTGCGGTTGGCGTGGGCGTCGGCGGTGCACTCGACAGCAACAGCGTGGGAGTTGGTGACGGAGTCGGCGTGTTGGTCGGCGCCGACGCCGGTGTCGGTGTCGGGGCTGCGGTCGGAGCCGGAGTCGGCGATGGCGCCGCGGTGGGTGACGGCGTTGGCGTCGGAGTCGGTGTAGGTGTCGCGACGGGCGTCGGTGTCGGCGTGGGAGTGGGCGTGGCCGTTGGCGCCACGCCATTGCCGTAGAGCGTCACTGTTACTGGAGTGAAGTCCCCCGCGACGGGGGCGATCTGGAAGCTGTCCAGGAACGCGCCGGGTGAAGTGGGCGCGAAAGTCACAGCTACGGTTTCCGTGTCATTCTCGTTCACCACGAGGCTGGCCAGGCCTTGCTGCAGGAACGGCAATGAAGTCGGACTCACCGTTGCGTTAGTGTCAATCGAGCTGGTGATCTTGACCGTTATCTGGACGCTGGAGCCGAGCGCGACGTTCCCGAAATTGTAACTGGGCGGGTTGGCTTTGACGAGTTCCACGATGTGTATGATCGGTGGCGGGGGAAGAATGTTAGCCGCTCTGGCCACCAGCGGAACCTGGACTGGAGCACCCGCGCTGATGATCTCGGTCACACTGTTGTTGCCCTGGTTGGTTACCCAGATATTGCCCGCGGCGTCGATCGCGATTCCGATTGGCGCGTTGACGCCGCCCCCGATAAAGCCGGTGTCGGGGGACCTCGCCAGGCCCGCGGAGTTCAGCTCGGTGACTCCGCTGCCGCCCATGTTTGCCACCCAGACGTTGTTATTGCCGTCGATCGCGATACCGGTCGCGCCCTGCAGCCCCCCGCCGGTAAAGGCCGAATTCTTGAAAGCATACGTGCCGATCTCCGCGCCCAACTCCGACACTGCACCGGCGGTGGTGGCGTCCGCCTGGCACGAGAGCCCGCAGTCGGCGACCCAGATGTCGTCCGAGCTGTCGATCGCCACGCCGAATGGTTCGCTCAAACCACCGCCTGCAAACTCGCTGAAGCCAAGAGTGCCCGAAAGGTTCAGGCCGGTTGTGCCGCCCAAGACTGATACGCTTTGGCCGGCTTCATTGGTGACCAACACGTCGCTCACACCATCGGTCGCAATTCTGACCGGCTGGTTCAGCCCGGTGTAGTATGCGAGTGACGGCGGCGACGGCGTCAAGGCGGCTGAGGGTATCAACTCGGTCAGGCTGTTGCCGGCTTCGTTCGCGACCCAGACGTTGTTCAACTGGTCGATTGCAACCCCCTCCGGCTGGTCGAGATCGCCGCCGGTGAAGGGCGATCCCGCGGCCGCCAGGCCCGAAGCGTTCAGCTCGCTCACACTGTTGCCGTTGCTGTTGCTCACCCATACGTTGGCCTGACTATCAATCGCGATCCCGACCGGCGCGCCTAGGCCGCCGCCCGTGAAGTTCGACAACGACGGCGGCGAGGCCGACGGGCTCAGCTCCGTGATGCTGCCGCTGCCGGTCCCACTGCATCCGGCGCCGCAATTCGCCACCCACACATTGCCGCTGCCGTCCACCGCGACGTCCTGCGGCGCATTGAAGCCGCCGAAATTCAGCGCCAGCGTGAAGTCAGTGGGCGTCGAGGTAAGATGCGGTGAATACGGGCCGGTCGCTCCCAGCCCGAAAATCATACTCACGCCTGCGGACGGATTTTGGTAGATGCCGGTGATCGCGCCGAGCGTGTCAGACGAGCCCGTGTCGCCGAGGAGATTGAAGCAGGCCGCCGCCGACGGGGTTGCCCGCACACAGTTCGCCAGTGCGTTGGCCAGCGTGTCGAGCTTGGCGGGATTGTTGATACCGCTCGTGACCACGCTGCTCAACGCTCCGGTCTGCAGATTGACCAGGTTGTTCACGCCCGTCGCCGCGTCCGCCAACCCCGAAAACGCATTGTCGGCGATAGTGGTGTCGTTGCTCGGGCTGATGAAGTTTCCGGCCGCGTACACCGACGCGACCGTGGTGAGCTCGATTGACCGTGACGGTTGAGGGGAAGTCATAGTACGGCCCGAGGATCGACATCAGTCTGATGTCGCCGTTCGCGGCCTGGCCGTTGAGACCGCCGCCGCTCGCCACCAGGTAATAGACCGAGCTGGAGCCCAGCAGGACCGTGAACGTGATCGAGAAGCTCCCGTCCGACCCGCTGGTCGTTGACGCCACTGCAGTGGTGTCGCCGCCCGTGAAGAGCTGCACGTCGCTCCCGGAGATTGCGTCGCCTGCGGCTGCGCCCGAGGCGGTCGTCGCACCGCTGGCGACGATCCCGTTGAGGGTGACGTTGATGAAGATCAGACGGGGGATGATCTGCGGCGGCAGGGCCAGTCCCCGCCCGGCGTAGGTCGTGACCGCGAGAACCAGCGCGAGTATCAAGCCCGCATACGGTACGAGCTTGCCGGGTCTTGAGGTCGCGTTGCCAGAGATACTCATCGGCGCTTATGGACCGGGAGTTACACTTAAGCGCCTATAACACGCAATTGCTCGTTCGAGGAAATCGAAAGCCTTAGTCGCCGGTGCCCGTCAGCGAAACCGATACCGGCGCGCCGCCGAGTGCGGTGTCATCGCAGCTGATCGTGATCACAGCGCTGAAAGTGCCGCTCGCTTGCGGTGTGAAACTGACCTTCACCGTCTGATGCTTGCCTTGCCGTAGCGCGAACTTACCGGCGCCCGGAGCGCTGAACGGCTCGCCTCGCAGACTGCTTTTATCGATAGTGCAGTGCAGGACGCCGAGGCCGGTGTTCTCGATCACCAACCCGAGGGTTTTGCTCTGGTGCCTCTTCACCGTCCCGAAATCGAGTGCGCTTGCGGGCATATCTAGCGTGCCCGACACGCCGGTTCCGCTCAGGCTCAACTGCACGGCGCCATTGGTCGGATCGTTGCTCGTGATCGTGATACCGGCGGAGAAGCCGCCCGGCGCGGTCGGCGCGAACTTCACCTTGATGGTCCGGGCTTGATTGTGCGCCAGATGAAACGCGCCCCGGCCAGCCGTCAGGCTGAATGGCGTCTCGTCCGTCGTGCTCGGCTTGACGCTGCCATGGAGTTTGGTCTTGCCGGTATTCTTCAGCGTGATTTTGGCGACAGCCGCGGTATCGATGCCGACGTTGTTGAAATCCACCGTGTCAGTTGAGATCGACAGGAAGGTGGGCGCTGCGGTTGGAGTGGGCGTCGGCGGCGCACTCGACAGCAACGGCGTGGGAGTTGGTGACGGAGTCGGCGTGTTAGTCGGCGCCGACGCTGATGTCGGTGTCGTGGCTGCGGTCGGAGCCGCCGTCGGCGATGGCGCCGCGGTGGGTGACGGCGTCGGAGTCGGTGTAGGTGTCGCGACGGGCGTCGGCGTTGGAGTGGGCGTCGGCGTGTTGGTCGGATTCGCCGCGCCGCCGCTGCCGGAAAGCGATACCGACAGCGTGCTATTCGAGACGCTATCGGTGCTGCTCGCGACCTCGAATCCAGCCGAGTATGGACCTTGCGAAGTCGGCGCGAAGGTTACGCTTACGATCTGCTGACCACCCGCATTGAGGCTGAAGGTGCTGCTGCCCTGCAAGCTGAAGGGCGGCGACGGCGAACTACTCACCTCGCCGCTGGTACCGTCGCTCGAGCAGGCGATGGTGATCGTCCTCTGGACGGTGGTGCCGATCGGTACGGTGCCGAAATTGTAGCTGGGCGGGTTGGCCGAGAGCGGCGGTGTGACTATGCATGGCGGCTGGATCGCGGACCGGAAACCGGAGGCGAGGGGCTCCGGCTCGGGGCATGAGTTGTTCGGCGTTGGGGTCGGAGTCGGCGTGGGTAGGTTGGCCGCTCTAGCCGCAAGCGGAATCTGGACCGGAGCACCGGGGCTGATGATCTCGGTCACGCTGTTGTTGCCCTGATTCGTTACCCAGATGCTGCCCGCGGCGTCGACGGCGATTCCGTTCGACGCGTCGACGCCGCCGCCCGTAAAGCCGCTGGCGGGCGATAGCGGGGAGCCCGAGGAGTTCAGCTCGCTCACGCCGTCGCCGAGATTGGCAACCCAGGCGTTGTTGTTGCCATCGATCGCAATACCGGTCGCGCCGCTCAACCCACCGCCGGTGAACGCAGAATTGGCGAAGAGATACACCACCACGTCGAGCCCTTGCTCCGCGCTCAACTCGGAGACCGCGCCAGCGCTGGCGGCTTCTGCCTGGCACGAGTGCCCGCAGTCGGCGATCCGAGACGTCGTTCGAGCCATCGATAGCGACGCCGAACGGTGCACTCAAGCCACCGCCCGCAAACGGCGAGTCCGCAAGGCTCAGGCCGGTGGGGGCGCTCAGAGCCGACACGCTTTGGCCGGCTTCATTGGTGACCCACACGTTGTCCAGACCGTCGATCGCGACCCCGACCGGCAGGTTCAGGCCGGGGAAATACGCGAGTGATGGCGTCGAGCTGGCGGAGGGAATCAACTCGGTCACGCTGGAGCCGAGATGGTTCGCGACCCAGACGTTGCTCGACTGGTCGATCGCAACTCCTTCAGGCTGGTCGAGGCCGCCGCCCGCGAAGGGCGATCCGGCCGCCGGCTGGCCCGAGGCGTTCAGCTCGGTCACGCTGTTGCCGCTGCTGTTGCTCACCCAGACGTTGCCTTGATTGTCGATCGCGATCCCGATCGGCGCGTTCAGGCCACCACCCGTGAAGTTCGACAACGACGGCGGCGAGGCCGACAGGTTCAACTCCGTGACGCTGCCGCTGCCGGTCCCACCGCATTCGGCGCCGCAATTCGCTACCCAGATATTGCCGCTGCCGTCGACCGCAACGTCCTGCGGCGCGTTGAAGCCGCCGAAATTCAGCGCCAGCGTGAAGTCAGTGGGCGTCGCGGCCAGCGACGGAGAATACGGGCCGGTCGCTCCCAACTCGAAAATCAGACTCACGCCCGCGTTCGGATTCCGGTAGATACTGGTGGTCGCGCCGAGCGTCTCAGACGAGCCGGTGTCGCCGAGGAGATTGAAGCACGCCGCTGACGACGAGGTGGCCCGCACGCAGTTCGCCACCGCGTTGGCCAGCGTATCGAGCTTGGCGGGATTGTTGATACCGCCCGTGACGACGCCGCTTGGCCCGCCGGTCTGCAGATTGACCAGGTTGTTCACACCCGTCGCCGCGTCCGCCAATCCCGAAAACGCATTGTCGGTGATTGCGGTGTCGTTGCTCGGGCTGATGAAATTTCCGGCCGCGTACACCGACGCGACCGTGGTGAGCTCATTGACCGTGACGGATGGGGGGAAGCCAGAGTACGGTCCGAGGATCGACATCAGTCTGATGTCGCCGTTCGCGGCCTTGCCGCTGAGACCGCCTCCGCTCGCCACCAGGTAGTAGACCGTGTTGGAAAATTCGAAGGTCGTGAACGTGATCGAGAAGCTGCCGTCTGAGCCGCTGGTCGCTGACGCGACCGCAGTCGTGTCGCCGGCTGCGAAGAGCTGCACGTTGCTGTTTGCGATCGCATCGCCCGCGGCCGCGCCCGATGCGGTCGTCACGCCGGTGGCAACTATCCCGCTGACGGTGACCGAGATGATCGGACGGATGATACCGATCGCCGGCCGCAGAACAGTGGCCGTCGCCGCGGCGACTCGGACTACCGGAACAATCGCAAGGCCGATCGCACCGGCCAGCAAGGCCCACAACAGATGCCTTCCGATGCCCGATCTAATCCGACGCTCGCGACGCATTGATGCCTGGGTGGGAACCGAATCTAGGCGTCCTATAGCACGTTGTTGCGTGCCACGAAAATACCAGACTTCACCAGAAGCCGCCCCCGCGCAACGTTGCCCCGGCTCGCGACCGCGTCCCGCTTTGCCGTGCGCGTCTGCCGCTCGTGTGTCGCCCTCGCTACATTTAATTACACCAATCCTACAAATTGACGCGGCTTCATGGACCGCCGCGGCGGAACGCGTCTTGCTCGCCAACCCGCTTTGGGGCTATGACACCGATTTATTGCGCCGCTGCGGGGGAGGTGGGGATCGTGACGCGGCTCACACGGTGGCTGTTCATCGGCTGCGTGATCATGACGGGCGCTTCGTGCGGATACCTGGCGCGCTCGCCGGAGTCGCGCGCTCCGGACCTGCCCGCGGCGGCTGACCTCGATGCCGCGTCCGACCCGGATGCGGCCGCGGACCCGGTCGTCGTCGATGACGGCCGCGAGGGTTTCCTGCCGGTGGCCCTGCGCGCGCCAGGCGGCGCCTTCGATACGCTCGCGCCCGGCCGCGTTCCCCCCAGCAGCGTTCCAGACGACCGGACCGGCCCGCTCGACACCGGCGCCCTGGAACTTCAGGTCTTCGAGCTCGTCAACCATCAGCGCCAGACCCACGGCTTGCAGCCCTTGCGATTTTCGCCGGCGCTGGCGCGCGCGGCGCTCGGGCACAGCCGCGCGATGGCTGAACGGGGATTCTTCGAGCATCGCGGCGCGGGCGAGCCGGCATTGTCGCAGCGAGTCGGCGCTGCGGGTGAGCATACCGATCACATCGGCGAGAACATCTTCAAGTCCACCGGCCGCGCCAGCCGACGGACTCGCCGGCGACTGTATCACGATGTGGATGTGGAGCCCGGGCCATCGGATCAACCTGCTGGATCCGGCCTTCGTGAAAACCGGCATCGCAATCGGCCGCTCCGCCGACGGCCAGAGCTACATAACCGAAGACTTCGCCCGCTGAAGCGCCGGCGCAGCGCGCTTGTTCAACGCCCGAAGTACTCTCATGCGAACGCTTATTCATGCCCGCGCAATATAAGCGACGCGAATTCTGCTCCGGCCCAGCCCCTCCTGTCATTCCCGCGCGCGTGTCTGGCGCGTGCGAGGAATCCCGGATTCCGCTGCCGTGGCGGACCAGGAGACCGGGATTCTTCGCGCGGCAGCCGGGCGCGACAATGACTCAGCAAGGAATCGAGCAAGCTAGGATCGCCTCCGTCATATAAGGTCATATTGGCGGGCACTGAGTTCGCGAAATAGAAAACCAAGTTGGTCGGCGGCCTCATCGATTGTCGCCTCGACCGGGAGTGCGCTTACGTGCCCCGCTGCGGTGCGATGGCGGAGGAGGATCGGCTGCTCCTCCGATGCAGATGCCCACTCCGAAGATCTCGCCCGCTGAAGAGCCGGGCCCGCAGGCACCGCCTGATCGTCAGCGGAGGCGCGGTTAGGTCACGATCGCTTCGATCGCGATCGTTTCAATCGCAATCGTCGAAGAACAACGCGGGCGCGCTCGTCGACTTCTCCGCATCGTCGATCGTAAACCCGGCCGTATTCTGCTGGGTCGGCGAGCGGACTTGCGGCGAGGCGTCATGGGCGTTTGCCCTGGCGTCGATCCCGCACGTTACGTTCGCCGAGAAGAACGGGATCAGAGCCTGGGCGGTGTCTCCCGACTGAACAGAGCGTCTACCTTAAGCTGGCGACTTCTTCACTCCGCCCCAAGAGATCTACCTCCGCGCGCTCCTCTCCCTCAGACCCCGCCAGACGCGTTGGCCCAATTTTGCTCCGAACGGTAGGGCCCGGCGGAGACAGAGCTCCGTCCAGACCGCTGCATGGCGAAGCCAGTCCGGCGGCTGCTGGTCAATTCCGTGATCGAAGGTCCAATTCTGACGCGCGACCACCTCGCGCATCACTTCCGGGTGCGTTCCGCGAAAGAACCGGAGATTTCCGCGCCGCCAGTAGATATCTTCCGGAATACCGGCCTTGGCACTCCGGGCAAGCTCGGCGTCATCATGATATAGACGCTCGAAGTTTGCTTGCTTGGCTCGCATCATCTCCGGCGGGCGCGACCAGCCGTAGTGATAGACGAATGCGTCGACGTTAGCGTAACGGAGATACCACGATTTTCCATCGCGCCGCAGACAGAAATCCATCGCGTCGCCCCACGAAGCCGCTCCAATCCCGAGCTTTATGGCGCGAATCGCGTGCGTGTACCAGCGCCGGGGGTAATCCTGAATCGTTTGGAACGAACCGTAGAAGTGGTAGTAGCGAAGCCGGAGCGCCTCGGTCGAGCGCTTCCAATGATGCTCCATGGACTGCCTGATTACGGGATAGTCTTGCTCATGGAGAACTTCGTCGGCCTGAAGATACAATCCCCAGTCGCCGCGGCAGCGCTCCAGGGCCAGATTGGTCTGTTGGGCCAGGACTTCCCCGTCATGGCGCAGCTTGGGATCCCACCATGACCGAAACGGTTTGACTTTAGGCTCGCGCATCGATTGTACGAGGTCCCAGGTTTCGTCGTCTCCCTCACCGATATTGAGGACAATCTCGTCCACCAGCGGGAGCATGGAACGCAGACTCGCCTCAATGGGATAGCCAAAACGGACGGCGTTGTTGGCGATGCCGAATCCGCAGACTCGCATATGTCCAAGTTTATAGCTCTTACCTGGTTGCGCTCGCGACTCTGATCATCGCGTTGGCGCTGCGTTCGCTGTCGTCCGCGGTCGTTGCCCGCGAGGAGACGCTTTTTAGTTCTGATGGCCGTACCGAGCGATGCGAAACAACTGAGGGGAGAAATGTATGCCCGCCGCCTGGCTGCTTACGCGATGCAGTTCAATCGCAATCGTTGAAGAACAACGCCGGCGCGCTCGTCGACTTCTCCGCATCGTCGATCGTAAACCCGGTCGTGTCCTGCTGGGTCGGCGAGCAGACCTGCGGCGAGGCGTCATGCACGTTTGATCTGGCGTCGATTCCGTACGTTACGTTGTTGCCTTCGACCGTGAGCTGGTAGCCGTCTCCGCTGGTGTTCGCGGTCCCGATGATCGGGTTGCCGTTGGGACCCGCGAAGATGTAGCACGCGCAGTTCGGCTGTCCGTTGCATCCGGTCGGGTTGCAGTTGTCGCCGGGCACCGGATGGGTTCCGTCGGCGGTCGTGGTCGTGATCGGCGGTATCGGATCGTTCGCCGAGAAGAACGGAATCAGCGCCTGCACGGTGTCGCCGGAGCCGTTGAGGAACGGCTGCTCGCCAAAGAACGTCACGTCGTCGCCGGTCGTCGTGCTGTTCTGGGTATGAATCACGCTTTCCGCCTTCGCGATCGCCTTGCCGCCGGTCTGCTGAATCAGCGGGATGATCAACCCGGTTTCCGTGGTCGAGCCGGACACGTCGATCCCGGTCGCGATCGTCGCGTCGGTCGGATCGTGATTGCCGTTGGGCAGATGCCGCGCGTCGGCCATAATCTCGTAGGTTCCGTCGGGAATCGGACAGAAGCGGAAGAAGCCCGAGTTGTCGGTCATCGTGCTGCGCAGCACGCTCTCCACGAGGTTCGATCCGCCGCCCTGAACCGGAATCTGGCTACCCGCGTCCTGCTCCAGAAAGAGGCTCGCGTCGGTCACGATACTGCCTTTGTGCGGGGTGATCGTGCTGCCGTTCAGCGTGGCCGCCACCACGTGGCCGGTAATCACGGGCTGCGCGCCGATCAGGAACGCCTGCAGGTTGGTGGTGGCGTTCGGTTTGAAATCGTACTGATGGTGCACGAACTGCGACGGCGCGACCGACAGTCCGGCGTCGATATCGATCGCGAGCTTTTCCGGCGCGCCGGTAAAGGAGATCGCGGCGGGAATCGGGATACCCGTGGCCGAGTCCGAGCTCAGGTTTAACTTGTGGCAGTTCTCGCTGGCGTCGACCACGCAGTTGTAGACGGTCTTCCCAAGGCTGCACTGGCCGCTGTCGCAGGCGTTGCTCTTGGGCGCGCTGCCGCTCCCGTTCGGATCGAGCTGCAAATCGATTTCCTGATAGTTGTCGGCCGGAATCGCGCCGGTGCCGACCTCGGTGGTCGCCAGCGGCGCGGCGACGAAGCATCCCTGGGTCGGCGAACTCGGCTTGTGGCGCAGGTCGACCTGCCGCGGCTTGATCCCCGGCGTCAGATCAACCAGCTCACCGCCTGACGTGGACAGCGCGCGAACGTCGCTCACTGTGATGTACACGTGGGCGAAGGTGCAGGCGTACGAATTGGTGATCCCGACGGTCACCGCTGACGGCGGAGGCGTCGGCGTCGCGGTTGGAGTCGGGGTCGGCGCCGGAGTTGGAGTCGGCGCGATCGGGGTCGGCGTTGGCGTCTGAGACAGCGGCGTCGAGGTTGGTGTTGGCGCGATCGGGGTCGGCGTTGGCGTCTGAGACAACGGCGTCGGGGTCGGTGTCGGCGCGGGAGTAGGAGTCGGCGCGATTGGGGTCGGAGTCGGTGTCTGGGACAGCGGCGTCGGGGTTGGAGTCGGCGCGATCGGGGTCGGAGTTGGCGTCTGGGACAGCGGCGTCGGAGTGGGCGTGGGCGCCGGTGTTGCAGTCGGCGCGATCGGGGTCGGAGTTGGCGTCTGGGACAGCGGCGTCGGAGTGGGCGTGGGCGCCGGTGTTGGAGTCGGCGCGATCGGGGTCGGAGTTGGTGTCTGAGACAACGGCGTCGGAGTGGGTGTGGGCGCCGGTGTTGGAGTCGGCGCGATCGGAGTCGGAGTTGGCGTCTGGGACAGCGGCGTCGGGGTCGGCGTCGGCGCGGGTGTAGGAGTCGGCGCGATCGGGGTCGGAGTTGGTGTCTGGGACAGTGGCGTCGGTGTCGGCGTCGGCGCCGGAGTAGGAGTCGGTGCGATCGGGGTCGGAGTTGGTGTCTGGGACAGTGGCGTCGGTGTCGGCGTCGGCGCCGGAGTAGGGGTCGGTGCGATCGGGGTCGGAGTTGGTGTCTCGGACAGCGGCGTCGGAGTCGGCGTCTCGGACGGTGGTGTCAGCGTGGGCGTTGGACTGGCGGTTGGAGTCGCCGTCGGAGTTGCGCAGTTCACCGCGGGTAGCAGCCCGATCTGCACACCCACGCTGTCCACTTCCAGGCCTCCCACCAGCGCTACCGACTGAGTACCGGTGTCGCCCGCATTCGAGAGCAATTGATCCGCCCATGCCAGGGTTTGGTCGCCATACGCCTCCTGCTGCTCGATCGCTCCCAGGCTGGGCGAGCCGACCGTCCCGAACGTGTTGAGACCGTAGAGCATCAGCAGCATGTCGTTCGGCGCCGTGGTGGTGACCGACGGCGACACAATCGTATTGTCGATTCCGTTAGTCTGTCCGGCTGCGATATCGATGGGGTTAGTCGGGCTGACGCCGGAGTAGCCGGCGCAAATCGCCGACAAGGTCACCGGCTCGCTATAGCCAAAGGTCACTACTGTTGGATCACCGGACTGGTAAACATGATCGTAGAAGAAATGTCCGTTGCCGTTGAAGTCGCTGCCGCCGATGACCTCGGTATAGCCGGCCGGCGGCGTCGGCGCGGGCGTATCGTCCGCGACCAGCCATACCCCAATCAGGTCTCCCGGCTCCACGTCCACCGGGCAGCTCACGGTGAGGCTCGAGCCAAAGTTAGTCGAGACTACCGGTATGTCGCGCAGGCTCACCAGTTGGCAGGCGCCGGGGACGGGGGTCGGCGTCGGCGCGCGAGTCGGGAACGGCGTCGGCGTCGGAGTCGCGCTCGGAGTCGTCGGACAAAAAGTCGAAGTCGATGTGGGACAAGGGCTGGACGTGGGACAAGGGGTCGACGTGGCCGTCGGGCATGGAGTTTCGCCGGCCGTGGCCCCGGCCAATGCCGCGCCGCGGAGCGTGAGCAACGTCAGCACCACGATCGCGGCTAACGCAGCCGTCAGCCCGGCCCCAAAGATTTTCGCGCCAGCGTGCATCTGATGTATACAGACGGCGCCGCGGCTGCGTCCGCAACGATCGCGAACCCGGACCACGGCGATTCATCACACTTGTAGCGGCAAAATCCCGCTTGGGTCAATCCGCATTACACTGTAGGTATAGAAACATAACTGGTAGAAGAGTGAGATACGGCAAATTGGGCCGCCCGGGTGCACTTTCCGGAGCGCCCTCGATACCCCCGCAAGGCGAACGGAATCGCGGCGTTCCGCCCATCGGCGGGAGGCGCGCGTCGCAATCATCATTTAACAAAAAGTAGTATATACCTACTGGAAACTCCTTTGACCTGTGCACTGGCTATTCGCTATGCTGGTCCGCATGCGCGCAGGTTTTGAGCTTGAGATGGGGCGGCGCCTTGCCCGGCTGCTGCCGGCGGTCGCGCTGGCTTTGATCGTCGCCGCGCCCCGCGCCCTGGCCGGAGTGGTCTGCGGCTTTCCGGCGCCGCCGCCCGCGCCGCCGGTTGGTCCGCCACCCCCGCCGCCCAGCGTCAGCTCTCCGCCGCCGACTTTCGTGACCCCTCCGGGACCGGTGCTCACGCCGATTCTGGTCGGCGCGGAACAGAGCGCCACTCGCGCCGAGACCGCGGCCGCCAATGCCGAGGCCGCGGCCAACACCGCCATAGCTGCCGCCGAGCGCGCGAACAAGGCCGCCGAAGCCGCAACCAAAGCCGTCAATCGGGCCCGCAGCGCGGTCGAGTCGATGGAGGAAGAGTTCCACGAATCCGTCACCAAGTGAGTCTGCGGCGGCCGCTGATTCTACCCGGCCGCCGGTCAGGCCTCGTGCGAATTTCCCGGAGGTGCGCGTGATGAGAGCTGCTGCTGCTTTGAGCGGAATTGCCGCGCTGGTCTGCGTGGCGGCGACGGCCGTCGCTCAGGTGCCGCCGCCGGCGTCTGCTCCTTCGACTCAGACTCCGCTCCAGCGCTTGTTCGCACCCACGACGCCGCGTCTGGACTTGTCGGTTTTCGGCGGCGGCTTCGCCAGCCAGGATTACTATGACACCGACGAGGGAATTCAGATCGAGCAGGGCCTCACGCAAGGCTTGGGTTTGGTCGCGCGCGCTACCGGCTACCAGCTCTTCCTGGAGACCAACGCCGTCAGCCCGCTTCAGAGCTCGAGCAGCCAGACCGAAGCGCGCCTGAATTTCGGCCGCTTCGAGGCCGGACTGGATATCAGTCCCTTCGAGGGGACCAACCTCTATCTCTTGGGCGGTCACGATATCGGCGACAGCGACGCCTTTGTCGTCGAAGGCGACTTGTCAACCTGGCTGTTCCAGTCCAGCGCTCATCCGGTCAACTTGTTCGTAACGCCGACCTACGATACCGAAAACAAGATCACCAGCAGCGAAATCGATCTCCGGGTGGTCGCGACGCGCACTCCCGACTGGACCATCCTGGCCGGCGCGGGCGGCGCGGTCTATGGTGGAGGCTTCATCCACGGTGTCGATGGACAGGGCGGACCAATCCTCGGCGTATACAACTCCAACTGGCGATTCGGAGCGGACGTGCAGGCCGGCTATGGATCGCCCGGTGCATACGGCGAGCTTACCCTCTACAAGACCTTCTCCCTGTGGGAGTGAGTCGCCGCGCGCGCTGCGGCTCGAATCACCATTGCTGCCCGGTATTTCGCAGTTGCTATAGCGGTGACTGTGACGCTCGGCGCCTGCGCTTCGAGCCGGCCGCAGCCACCCGCACTCGCGCCGCCACCAGCTATCGCGGCCGCAGCTCCGTCACCCTCCGGTCCAAACCAGTCGCCGGCGCAGAGCGCCCAGTCGGTTACGCTCAGCAAGCCTGAAGTCGAGCGGCAGTTTCTGAACCTCATCAATCAGGAGCGGGCGCAGAACGGACTGAAGCCGCTCGCGATCTCGAAGGAGCTGGAGCTCTCTGCCCAGGCGCACAGCGACGCGATGGCGCAAGGCGGCTTCCTGAGCCTGAAAGGCGCCGCCGAGCCGTCGCTCGTCGAGCGGTTCGAGCGCGCGGCCGCCCGCAGCGATGCGATCGGCGAAAACGTGCTCAGTATTCCGGTCGCTGACCCCGAGCTCGCGGAGGAGGGTGTGAAGACCTGGATGGCGAAGGACGCCGCCCGCCGCAATTTGCTCTCACCGCACTTCGAACGAACCGGTATCGCTATCGAGCGCAGCCCCGGCCCGGTCGGCGAGGCCTACGTGACCGAAGACTTCGCCCGCTGAGCGGTTCACGCGGTCCGGCCGCCGAATCGAATCCCATGGCGCGGATCGCCTTCGCACCCTTGACCGGCGATTTCCCGTCGTCTGAATCTTGCGCGGCGAAAGTCCTGCTCGGAGAATGATCGCGCGAGTACCGCGGACCTCGAGCAGAATCCTGAGCCAGTACCTTGGATAAGCGCACCGTAATCGTCCTCATGATCGACGGCCTGTCGCGCACGATGCTCGACTCGGTCCCGACTCCGAGCTTTGCCCGGATTCGGATCGAAGGCGCATGGACCGACCATCTGCTGCCGGTCTTCCCGTCGATCTCCGAGCCGAATTGGGTTTCAGCTTCGACCGGATGCTGGCCGCAGAATCACGGCGTGGTCAGCGCGCAGTTCATCGATTCCCGCCGCGGGCTGTTCAATCACGACGTCGACGCCGACTGGATTGGCGGCGGCGAGTTGTTGCATCAGGTTGCCGAGCGCCAGGGCGTCCGGACCGCGGCGCTGGGCTGGTTCGGGCGCTACTCGCAGAGCCGCGGAGCGCAGGCCACCTACGTTTCGCATGAGCGCAAGGTGCCGTGGACGCTCTCGGAGTATGCGACCGAGCGCCAACGGATGGACCAGATGCTCGGCTATCTGCAGATGCCCGACGACACCCGCCCGGGGTTGATTCTCGGCTACTTCGCCCAGCCCGATGAAGTCGTCCATGCTCACGGGATCCACTCGCAGCCCGCGCGTGAGGCGATCATCGCCGCCGACGCCGAAGTCAGTAGGCTGCTCGATACGATTGACCGGCTGCCGTACCGCGACCAGCTCACGCTGTTGATCATGTCGGACCACGGCCATCTGCCGGTCACGCATCTCATCAATATGCGGCGCATCCTGAGCCGAAACCGGATTCGCGCGCGTGATGTGACTACCGGGACCACGAGCTTTATCTACTTCGATGATAAGTCGCAGATCGATGGCGCCTGTCGGGCGCTCGCTGCGTATCGCGAATTCAACGTCTTTCGCCGCGATAGTCAGCCGCCGTTCGCGCGTCTGGGGCAGAGCGAGCGAGTCGGCGATCTGATCGTCTCAGCCCATCCGAATTACTACATGGTCGATCCGGATCTGGCGCCCTGGTATCTGCGGCCGCTGGGGACTTACGGGCGTGACATCTATCCCAGTCCCTTCCTGGGCGTGGGACTCGTGTCGAATCACGGCTATCCTCCCGAGACACCGGGAATCCAGGGGATTCTTTACGCGTACGGCCGCGGCATCGCGCGCGGCCGTGAAATCAGGGGCGCACGCATGATCGATATCCATCCGACCGTCACGCGGCTCCTCGCCATCGAGCCCGGCCGCCCGGTCGACGGTGTTCCAATCGAGCTTTGAAAGCACGCCCCGACCGCGCTCTGGCGGGCGCGGCAAGAGGGAAAAACGCCAGGCAGAATTTTTCGCGCTATTTGACCGACTCGAATGCGTATTCTATTTGTCGCGCTGAATTATCCGCCGGAGACGATAGCAGCCGAGAACCTGGTATATAATCTCGCGGTCAAATTGAGCGACCTTGGCCATCAGGTGTCGCTGCTCATCGCGGCGCCCAGCGACCCCTACCGGGATCCGTTCGCGGAGCTCCGCAGCCGTTCCGGATCCGAACGCGCGGATACTAGTCTCAGGATAATCAGGCCCTGGGTCCTTCCCACGAAAAGGTTTCGCCTCGGCCGGCGCTTTCTCAGTAATACCTCATTCGTTATTTCCGCGGTAATACAAGGCGCCCGGAAGACCGGACCGGTCGATGTCCTGATTGCGCAGTCGCCGCCGCTGTTCGCCGGCCTCGCGGGCTTTCTGGTCGCGCGCTTAAGGCGGGCAAAGTTTGTCCTCAACGTTTCGGATCTTTGGCCCGAGACCCTCGTCGAGCTCGGCGAATTGCACAACCGCACGGCGATTCGCCTCGGAATGTGGCTGGCCGGCTTCCTCTACCGGAAGGCGGATCTCATCAGCGCTCAGACCCGCGGCCTGATGGAGGATATCAAGCCGCGGTCCGGCGGCAAGCGCACAGTTCTCGTGACCTGCGGCGCCAATCTAAGTGACTATCAAGTGCGAGCAACTGGGCGAGAAACTAAAGATGATAGCGACGGGCGCAACCCCGAGATGAATTTCGTTGCCGGGTACGCCGGGACCCTCAAGCGCAATCATGATCTGGGCACCGTCTTGCAGGCTGCGCAGATTCTTGGGCGCAATCGACAGATCAGCTTCCGCCTGATAGGAGACGGTCCGGAAAAGCCCGAGCTGCTCCGCCTGCGCGAGCAGCTTGGCCTGACCCAGGTGGAGTTTCGCGATTCGCAGCCCAAGTCCCTCATGCCGGGAATTCTCAGAGGCTTTGACGTTTCGCTGGTACCTTTGCGGAAATATGATCTGGCCCGGGGCACGTTGCCGGCCAAGATGTTCGAAGCGATGGCAGCCGGGGTGCCGATAGTACTGTCCGCCGACGGCGAAGCACGCCGGCTGACGGAAGAAGCGGAGGCCGGGATCTGCGTGGAGCCCGAGAATCCGCAGGCGCTGGCGGCGGCGATCCTGCGCCTCTACGAAGCGCCGGCGCTTGCGCGGCGACTGGGCCTCAACGGTCGCCGCTACGCGCTGGAGCATCTCGACTGGCAAATGATCGCCTGCGACTTCGAGCGGGAACTCTCAGCACTCTGCGCCGCCGGCTCTGCGGCTCAGCCGCCGGCTAGTTCGATATCGCGACGTGTTGAGCCGACCCAACTCTGAGTGGGCGCACCAAATGCGGAGCATGCGAGTAACGCATCTGACCTTGCATCCCTCGGCGCTGGATGTCCGCATCTTCCACAAGGAATGCCGCTCGCTGGCCCGCGCGGGTTACGCGGTCACGGTCGTCGGCGCGCACGACCGCGACGAGACCATCGACGGCGTAAAGATCCGGGCCGTCCGCAAAGCGGCCAGCCGGTGGTCGCGCCTGGGGGTCGCTCTGGTGCAGGTGTGTCGCGAGGCGCTGCGCTTCGATGCGGACCTCTACCACTTTCACGAACCGGAACTAATACCTATTGGGTTACTACTCAGATCGAGAGGCAAGCAGGTAATCTACGATGTGCACGAGGATTATCCGGCGCTGACCGTCCATCACCGTTACGCCATATTTCCCGGCCCCCTGCGGCGGCCGATTCCAGGGATCATTCGCCGCCTGGAGGACTTCGCGGCTCCCCGGTTGTTGGCGATCGTAACCACCACCGGGGCTCTGGCGGAGCGATTCGCCGCCCTCAATCCCAATTGCGTGGTAGTACACAACTTTCCGGAAACCGGCGAGTGGATATCGCCGGTCGCGTCCAAATGGGAGAACCGATCCTCCGCAGTTGCATACGTAGGAACTTTCGCTCTATGGCGGGGAGTCGAGGAGATGGTCCTTGCGATGGCGCAACTGCCGCAGAGGCTTGACGCCCACCTTCTGCTCGCCGGGCCGATACCGGTGCCGATACGCGACGCGATCGCGCGCCTGCCCGGACGCGAACGCGTGCAAACCTTGGGAGTGTTGGACCGCAAAGGGGTGAGTGACCTTCTGGCGCGGGTCAAAGCCGGGCTGATAGTGTTTCACCCGCTACCGCATAGTCAGACCGCATATCCGATCAAGCTATTCGAATACATGGCAGCCGGGATCCCGGTGATCGGCGCCGACTTTCCACTATATAGAGAGCTTCTTGGCCAGCCTCCGTGCGGTCTGTTGGTGGACCCTCTGAGTCCAAAGGCTATCGCACAGGCTATCGAATATGTCCTGACCCATCCGTGCGAGGCGCAAGAGATGGGCCGCTGTGGCCGCCAGGCGATCGAAGAGCGCTACAACTGGTCTACCGAGGAGCGCAAGCTTTTGCAGCTCTACGAGAAACTGCGCGAAGCGCCGCGGCTAATCAGTATAGCGACCGCAGCCGCTCCTCACCTTCGCGAAGTACCCCCCAAGCGGAGCCTGACTCTTTCGAGCGTTCGCGCCAGCGTGAGGACGGTGAGAACTGCGCCTAGGCGAGCACGCCGGCCGGAGGCCGCCGGGAACTCGCCCATCAGTGACCAATTCCAATAGGCGGTCCGCAACTCATAGAGTAGCTCGCGATGGATTCCGACGCGTCGATGCGGCGTCGCTCGATCAATATCGGCCCGGCCGCCGGCAACGCTCATGTGCTTGCTTGCCAGGTCCCTTAGCGAAGTGCGCGCCGGATGCGACACCACTACATCGTCGGCATAGAGTTGAGGTATCTTCCGCGCGTGTACTCTCTGGCCCCACTCCCAATCGCCGGCGCTCTTCAGAGCGCCATCGAATAATCCCACCTCTTCAAATACGCATTTCGGGGTAAACAGATTGCCAGCTCCGCCGAAATGATCTTTGTTCACGTAGGTATGCTGGCGGAAGGAGGTGATCGCGTCATAGAGTTCGAAAAGGTTGGGCGCGCCGGCCTTGCGATAAGTAAATTCGACCCGGCCCGAAACCACGGCTGGCGCACCGACTGACTTGAGTTGCGCCACTCCTTTCTCGATCCAATCAGCTTTCGCAATACAGTCGGCATCAATGAAGGCGAGAATCTCATTGGCCGCCATCGCGATGCCCCTGTTACGTGCTGCGTAGGACCCGGGGCGGCGTTCCTGATGCACTCGCACCGACGGGAAGGAGGGAACTTGAAGAGGCGGGGCGTCGGCGGAATTGTCTACTACAATGACTTCATAGTTGGCGGCCGGATAAGTTTGCTGAGAGAGTGAACTGAGGCAGTCAGGCAGACAAGAGTGATCGTCATAAAATGGAATAATCACCGAGACCGAGGGCAAGATCATGGCCGATGCGACAAAGCTTCCGACGCCTCCGCAGGTGGTCGCCACCGGCCCCGCCAATTGCGAATCCGCGTTCCGGGCCGGAACCCGAAACGCATCAGGCACGCGAAATTGAAAATGCCGTCGGTCGGAGAAACCGCGAGCCGCCGCATCAAAGAGTGATCGGTAGCGGCCCAGTTGAAGCCGGGAATCGTCGACAGGCAAACGTCGAATATCCCCCGCGCATATTCCCGAACCGCCTCATTCCAGCACCCGTAAGGATATGCGAAGGCGGTCGGGCGAGATCCCGTCAGTTGCTCGAGGACACCAACGCTGCCACCAACCTCCTCCGACAGTTCGAGCGGAGAGAGTGTAGTCAGATCCGGGTGCGTGCGGGTATGCGAGCCGAACTCGATTCCCTGCGCAGACCAACTGCGGATCTGCGCGGCGCTCAACAGCGACTGCATACCCAGCCCGACCTCTCCCTTCCACAGATTCGTCCCCCCGATGAAATCGGTGACAATCAGCACGACCGCCGCAAATCTATAGCTCACCAGCAAGGGCAAGGCGGATTCGGCGATGTCGGCGTAACCGTCGTCAAAGGTAATCAGGACCGGCTTATCCGGCAGGCTCCGCTCGCCCGCGCAGCCCGCAACCCAATCGCGCGTTCCGATTGGGGTGTAGCCATGGTTCATTAGCCACTTCATTTGCTTTTCAAAATGTGCGGGCGAAACGGTCCACCGGGGATTCACCCCGGGCCGCCTGGGACCAACACGATGATACATAAGGACCGGCAGTTTGACCTTGGCTTTCAGGCTTGGCCTCACGATAGGCAATGGCCGGCAGTGCATACTACTGTGATAAACTCGCAGTGCAGAGTGGTCGGCGAATGTAGTATTACACCGGCGGCCGGCTGGTCCCCGGCGGTGCGAGCGGGACGAAAACCGAGCGCCCGGAGTACGTCGCCGGCCGGCGAGTTGACTGCGGTCTTCCCGAGATTCACCCAGATCGATTGTGCCCGGTCGGAATTGTGATGCTGGTACAAATGATCCAGCAAGGCTTGCTCGATCAACCGGCCCTGGACCCGGCACGAGAACATCAGGTCTACCACCTCCAGCGTTCCGGGTGGATTCCTGATCGCACAGAAACCAATGGTTCCGTACGAGCCGTAACGGTCGGAGCATTTGAGGACAAATTTGTGCAGTGCGGCGTCGGTGATGAGCTGTTCCAATTCGGTGCGCGAGTACTTGCGTCCCGAGAAGTTGAGCTGGTTGGTGCGCTGCACCAGCTCCGCGATGCGCTCGGCCTGTGCTTCAGCGTAAGGCGCGATCTCGAGGACGATTTCACACGCGGCGAGAAATTCAAGGTGGCCGTCGGCGAACGCTTCCTCGTCCGCCTCCCGTACGTTTTGCTCCTGATAGTAGCGCCGGCGCCGGCGCGACTCGGCGGTGACAGCGCCTTCGAATCTGGGATCGGATGAAAGCGCGCCGATCCGATCGGCGTTGATGCAAGCCACTTCGGGAAAGGCGCGCGATACTTCGTCGAGCTCGAAGGAGTCGTTGTCGACCAACGCGATACTCTGGAGCCCGAGTTTGAGCTGGCGCGCGAGCCGGGCGATTTGCCGGCTCTTCGGCAGCCAGTCGATCTGCGGATAGAGAAAGTAGTCCGCGACTTGCAGGGACTCAAGCTTGCTCCAGGCGCGGTCGAAGTTGTTCTTGCTGACCACACTCAGCAGAATTCCGCGCTCGTCGAGCGACTTCAGTAGCTCGACGATCCCCGGCCGGAGCGTTACCTCATCGGTCTCGACCAGCGTGCCTGTCCAGAGCGTGTCGTCCAGATCCCATGCGATGCACTTTAGTTTGTGATCGCTGGGCCCTGGCCGGTCTGCAGCTCCGAACACGACGAGATCCGCAGTGAGAAAAACCAGATGCGGGTAGGTATCGCCCTCGGGGAGAATCGTGATCTTGAACGGCATCTCCTGGTCGAAAATCCGCTCGAACGCACTCACCCGGAAGTCGTGACGCGAGTAGCCAGGCGCCAGCGACAGCGTATTCAAGATCGGCTCGATCGGCCGCGGCTCCCGACCCGCCCGGATCGCTTCTGGAACCGAGATACTGAAGACAAGCTGCATCCGGATCGGTGCGTCGCCGGGATTGTAGACTTCCAGAAGAAAGGCTTCGGGCCGCGGCCGCCGCTCGATGCTGCGTATGATCCGGCGCTCGATTCGCTCGACCGCCTGATAGCTGAGTTCAGCCCAACCGCGTTGTCCGCTCATCCGGCTGATGGTCCGACCAGCGAAGTTCACGAGCGGTGCGGCCGCCTCGAGTGCACGTTCCAGGCGCAGAGTGGACTTTACCGGGAAGGTGGCGAGGTTTCCGAGCGTCTCGAGCTTGGCCCATTTCTTGAACCCGACTTCCACGCCATAGCCGCGAAGCGACGGGAACGCTTGGTTCTTATACGCGCCGAACACAAAGCGGCGACATCGGAAGTCCGAGCGCGGCTGGAAGAGATCGCAACTCGAATAGCATTCGGGTGCTGCGCATTCGACGCAGTGTTCTCCCCAATGCAGAAATGACATAGCCACTACGTCGCGAACCGGCTCATAAGCCGACACCGGTCTTGCGGGTGCATACTTATGAAGCCCGGCGTCGTACTTATCAAGTTCGAACATGCGGGAGTTGAATCAGCCGAGCACTTCGACGGGCCGATTCTCTTTCAGAGATTTAGTGGCGGCCAAACTGACGCGTAGCACTGCGACCGCGTCCGCTCCCGTGATCGTCGGTTCGCCGTCGTTCAGCACCTTGTCGACGAAATCCTGGATCTGGACCAGGTAGGCATTCGCGAAGCGTTCCATAAAGTAGGGAACCGCGTCGTGAGTTATTCCCTCCTTGGTCATTACCAGGATCGGGTTCTGCCGAAGGTATCCAATCTGCAACGAGCCCTTCGTACCCCAGACTTCCGCGCGAATGTCATAACCGAAAACGGCATTGCGGCTCAGATGTACAGCTCCGAGCATGCCGCTCTCGAAAACCAGATTGATGATCGCATTGTCGATGTCGCCAACCGATTTCATTTCGGGATACGCCAGAACCCCGCCGGTGGCATAGACACTCTTGATGCGGCCCATATACATCTGAGCGACATCGAAGTCGTGAATCCCGCAGTCCGCGATCAATCCGCCGCTGACCTTCGGATCGCAGAACTCTAGCGGCGGGCGAAACGGATCGCGGGACGTTGAGGTCAGAACCACCGGAGTCCCGATGACGCCGGCCTCAATCTTCTTTTTGGCTTCCACGTAGCCGGCATCAAAACGGCGCTGAAAGCCCATCTGGAAGAAGACGCCGGTGCTCCCGACGGTCTGGAGCGCTCGCTCAGCCTCTTCGAGCGCCAGGGAGATTGGCTTCTCACTGAAGATGGCCTTCCCGTGCCTGGCAGCCTCGCCGATCACCTCGCAATGGGTGCTGGTTGGAGTAACTATTACGACCGCATCGATATCCTTGTCATCCAGCAAGTCGTGATAGTTCTTATAGCATTTGGAAATACCATATTGGGTAGCGATTGCCTGAGCGAGGTCAGCGCTCACATCCGCCACGGCGATCAGTTGCGCATTGGGAACCCTGAGCGCCAGATTGGCCGCATAGACCGCGCCCATGCGTCCCAGACCGATGAGTCCTACCTTTAACCGAGTTTTCACCTGGTGCGTGCTCCAGCTATCGGACTTGTCACGAGACTTGGTCCAGCTTGACGGGACGGTTTTCGCGGACCGATTGCGCGGCGGCCAGGCTTATCGCGACCGCCATCAGGCCGTCGTGGCCCGAAATGGGGACCGGCTGGTTGTCAAGCACCGCATCGACGAAGGCCTGCATCTCGTTCAGGTAGGATTGCGGATAGCGCTCGAGAAAGAAGTTCAACGGCAACGCCGAGTGAGTGCCGGTGCGATCCAGATAGATGTGATTATCGGGCGTGTTGTTGGTCACCGTGAGCATGCCTTCGGAGCCAAACACCTCGACCCGTTGATCATACCCATAGACTGCCTTGCGACTGTTGTCGATAGCGCCCAGCGCGCCGTTGCGGAATGCCAGCGTCGTTACCGCGGTGTCCCAATCGCCGAGCTTCTGAAAAACCGGATCGGTAAGTGCAGTCGCCCTGGCATAGACTTCGACGACCTCGCTCCCGACCAGATAGCGCGCCATGTCGAAGTCGTGGATAGTCATATCGAGAAACAGGCCGCCGGCGGCCCGTAGATACTCCTCGGGTGGCACCGACGGATCGCGGCTGGTTATTCTCAAGAGCTGAGGCTCGCCGATCTTGCCGGCCTGGACCATCTCGCGCACTTTGAGAAAGTTGGGATCAAACCGGCGATTGAAGCCCACCATGAGCTTGATGCCCTGTCTGGTTACGACCTCGTTGATCCGCTTGATTCTGTCGACCGACATGTCAATCGGCTTTTCGCAAAAGATATGTTTGCCCGCCGCGGCCGCGTCCAGAATCATCTGATAGTGAGTATTCGTCGGCGTGCAGATTACAACCGCGTCGATCTCGGTGAGCCTCAGTACTTCCTGGTAGTCTGCCACCGTTCGCCGCACACCGAACTTCGCGGCGACGATTGCTAATTCATCCGGAAAAACGTCGGCCAGAACTATGACCTCAGCAGCCGGGATTCGGGTGGCCAGATTGGCGATGTGAATCTTGCCGATTCGGCCCACTCCCAAGACTCCCAGGCAAAGTTTGCGACTACTCATCGATTCGGTTCCTCATCGTCATGGCCGGTTAAAACTTCCGCGACCATTCCTTCGGCCAGCGCTCGATCGAGACCTTCTTGTCGGTGTAAAATTCGATCGCGTCCCGGCCCTGTGCGTGGAGCGAACCGAAGAAGCTGTCTTTCCAGCCGCTGAACGGGAAATAGGCCATCGGGGCGGCGACGCCGATATTGATCCCGACGTTGCCGGCCGGTACTTCACTTTTGAACTTGCGCGCGGCGGCGCCGCTGGTGGTGAAAATCGACGCTTGATTCCCGTAGGGGCTGTTCGCGATGAGCGCGAGCGCGTCGTCAACGTTGGCGGCCTGTACAATACTCAGTACGGGACCGAAAATCTCGGTATTAATCAAATCACTACTTGCTGGAAGTCCACTCAGCAGAGTCGGCCGCACGAAGTTGCCGCCTTCGCATGAGGGAATTCGCGCGCGGCGTCCGTCAAGGAGCGGCTTGCCGCCCTCGCCGACGCCCTGAGCGATAAGCCGCTCGACTCTCTCCCGGCTGGCCGCAGTGATTAGCGGCCCCATCTGGACGCCCGGCTCCAGGCCGGAGCCGACCTGCCAGTCAGAGACGAGATCGCCGATAGTGTGTTGAAAACGTGATTGTGCCTCGCCGACAGTGACTACCACCGAGATCGCCAAACAGCGCTGCCCCGCGCACCCAAACGCGCCGTCCGCAATGATCTGCGACGCGCTCTCCATCTCAGCGTCGGGCAGCACGACCGCATGGTTTTTGGCGCCGCCCTGACATTGCATCCGCTTGCCCGCGGCCGCGCCACGCGCATAGACATGGCGCGCCACCGCGGTGGATCCGACGAAGCTGACCGCGCGGATACCGGGATGATCGAGAATCGCGTCGACCGTGAGCCGGCCGCCGTTGACGAGGTTGACGACGCCGGTCGGAACACCGGCCTCGTAAATCAACTCGACGATGCGTTGGAGCGAGAGCGGGACCTTCTCGGACGGTTTAAGGATCGCCGTGTTACCGCATGCGATCGCATAAGGGAGGAACCAGAGTGGAATCATGGCCGGGAAATTGAACGGCGTGATCACAGCGACCACTCCGAGCGGCTGCCGGACCATGATTTCGTCGATCCCTGGCGCGATATCTTCGAGATTGTAGCCCTGCATCAGAATCGGCGTGCCGCAAGCGACCTCGACATTCTCGATTCCGCGCCGCAACTCGCCGCGAGCCTCAGCCAGGGTTTTTCCGTTCTCGGTCGTGATGATGCGGGCCAGCTCTTCGAAATGCGCGTCGAGCAATTGTTTGAGGCGAAACAGGCTTTGGACCCGCTCGCCGGCCGGCGTCTTCCGCCACGCCGGGAATGCCGCCGCCGCCGCCTTGACCGCCTGCGCGACTCCCGCCGCATCCGTTTCCGGCGTGCGCGCGATAGTCTCGCCGGTTGCGGGGTTGGTGACTGCGGTGAACTGCTCCGCGCGCGGGACGCTCCAGTTCCCACCGATGCAATTGCGAACTTCGGTAGTCAGATGGCTAGCTCCGCGGCGGCGTAATCAAGATCCGTTCCTTGATAACCGCCTTTTCGTATTCGGCCCGCGCCTTGCGTACCGCAGGCAGCTCGGAGACTTCCGCGACTGCGACATCCCACCACGATTCGTAACCCGCGACGCGCGCTTCCTTGTCGGTCTCGATCACGATCACGCTGGTGCGCGGAACCGCGGCAATCGCGCTGAGCGCCGCCTCGAATTCCTGAAGCGTCCTGGCCCGTACCGTATGCGCGCCCATCGCCTGGGCCGCGGCGGCGAAATCCACCGGCACCGGATCGCCGTCGAGCTGGCCGGTCTCCACGCTGCGAAATCGGTAGTCAGTGCCGAAGCCCTCCGAGCCGAGCGACTGCGACAAGCCGCCGATGCTGCTGTAGCCGTGATTATCGAGCAGGATGATATTCAGTTTATACCGCTCCTGGATCGATGTGACTATTTCGGATGACATCATCAGGAACGAGCCGTCGCCGACCATCACGTAAACCGCGCGCGCCGGGTCGGCCATCTTGACGCCGAGTCCGCCGGCGATCTCGTAACCCATGCACGAGTAGCCATACTCGACGTGATAGCCGCCGGGCCGCGCGGTCTGCCAGAGCTTGTGGAGATCACCGGGCAGACTGCCGGCGGCGCATACCACCACGTCCTGCGGCCGTGCGGCGCGGTTCACTGCGCCGATTATCTCGCCCTGGCTGACGGGGGGACCGTGACGAACCGCGAAGATGCGATCGCTTTCCGCTTGCCAGAACCGGCGATGGTTCTCGACAGTCTGCGCGTATTCAACCCCGACCCGGTACGAGCCGAGCGCGGTCGCGAGTTGCTCAAGGGCGACGCGTGCGTCAGCGACCAGAGGCAGGCCGGATTGTTTGAACGCGTCAAACTCGGCGACGTTGAGATTGATGAACCTGACGTCGGGATGCTGAAACGCTGTTTTCGACGCGGTTGTGAAGTCCGTATAGCGCGTCCCGATTCCGATTATAAGGTCGGCGTCGCGCGCGCAGAGATTTGCGCCCGGAGTTCCCGTGACGCCGATCGCGCCGAGGTTCTGCGGATGGTCGAAAGGCAGCGAGCCTTTGCCGGCCTGTGTCTCGCCGACCGGAATGGCGCTGGATTCGACGAGACGAGCCAGTTCGGCGGTGGCGCCGCTATAGATCACGCCGCCACCGGCGATGATCAGTGGGCGCCGGCTGGCGCGAATCCATTGCGCTGCGCGCTGGATCAGGACCGGCTCCGGCAGCGGCCGCGCGATGTGCCACACGCGCTTGGCGAGGAACTCGACCGGATAGTCGCACGCTTCGGTCTGGACGTCCTGAGGGAGCGCGAGCGTGACGGCGCCGGTGTTGGCCGGAGAAGTAAGCACGCGCATCGCTTCCATGATCGAAAACGGGAGCTGCTCCGGCCGGTTGAGGCGATCCCAATAGCGCGAGACCGGCCGGAATGTATCATTGACTGAGATATCCTGCGTATAGTCAGTCTCGAGTTGCTGCAACACGGGAGCGACATTGCGGCGCGCAAAGATGTCGCCCGGCAGGAGCAGAACGGGCAGCCGGTTGATGGTGGCCCCGGCGGCGCCGGTCACCATGTTGGTGGCGCCGGGGCCGATTGAGGAGACGCAGGCGAACGTGCGCAGCCGGTTGTTCGCCCGCGCAAACGCCGTCGCGATGTGCACGGCAGCCTGTTCGTTGCGGCAGAGATAATACCGAAAGTCGGGATTCTGATGGAGCGCCTGGCCGATACCCGCGACATTGCCGTGACCAAAAATTCCCCACGCGCCGGCGAAGAACGCGGTCTCGACCCCGTCGCGCTCGACGTACTGATTCTTGAGAAATTCGATCAGCGCCTGGGCCATCGTCAGTCGCCGGGTCTGCGTCGATTTCATCTTAGCGACCCTCGGAAAGTAGCAGGCTCGCCGCTACGCCGGCCCCGCTCGCGCGGGCCGCATCCAGCGCCTGTTCGACGGTGCATCCTTTGTGCACGATCGCGCCGACCGCTTCGGCGAGCATCAGAGGATCCTCATGCTCCGGATAGAGCAGGTTGCGTCCGACCAAAGCGCCGCGCACGTTGGCTCCGGCCGCCATCGCGTCGGCGACCTGCGTGAGGAAGCGCGTGGGCTCCGTCGCCGACTGGCCGCCGAGGATCAGAATCGGCAGCGAGGTCGCGGCGGCGACGGCCTCGTATTCCGCACAGTACGGCAGCTTGAGCCACAAATTGCGGCTGCTGTCGCCCAACGCCGACGCGATTGATGCGGCCGATACGAGCGGCACTTTGGACTGCTGGACCTGAAATCCAGCGGCGCTCTTAACCACGGGCAGCGGTTCGAGGAAGGTCGGCAGCGAAAGCGCATTCGCACTCGTGATCGCGTTCGCGGCGGCGACCAGCGTCTTGAGCGAGCCGCTATCATCGGGACAAAGGCGCAACAGAATCTTCGCTCCGTCGAGGTTCCAATCGACACAGTTTTGCGGCGATGGGCCCGTCATCGGATCGTCCATCTCCCAAATCGCGCCCGCAACCCCGCCGCGATTGAGGCTGGCGATGAGAAGTTTCTGATCCAGAATCCCGCGCCCACCGCGTTCGAGCAACAGATCGTGGATAACGAGCAGGTCCTCGAGCACATCCATCGTCGCCATCACGCCGTCGATCAAGTCGCTCGACAGAATGCGGAGCACGCGGGCCAGATAGTCGTGACGGTTGCCCATCCGGATCGGATTCTCGCCCACTGCGAGCACGCCGCGTGCGGGATGGTCGGCGGCGACGATGTTGAGCCGGCCGTCCGGGGCCAGCTCCGCGCGGCGCCTGCGGCGGCGAGCGGCACGCAGCGAACGGTCGGGATCCGAGACCCGCACATCCGTGATTTGCCGATAGAGCGCCAGCGGCAGGATTTGAGCCGCGTGGAAACGACCCATCACAATCCTCCGTGCTCGGCCGCGAACGCCAACGCCGCATGCTCGGAGGGCATGAAGTTGGCGCATCCGTGGCGCGTCACGACGATCGCGCCGCAGGCATTACCCATGCGCGCCGCTCGCTTCCAGTCCCACTCGTGCAGGTAGCCGTAGATGAGGCCGCTGGCAAACGCGTCGCCGGCGCCGAGCGGGTTCGTGACGGTCACCGGAAAAGGCTCCGCCGGGATGACTTTTCCCTCGCGCGTGTAGACGACGGTTCCTTCCTCGCCTCGGGTAACGACCAAAGCCTCGAGACCCGCGGTCAGCGCCGCGTGAATCGCCTTATTCAGATCGCCTTCGACGCGAGCGTCCGAGATTTGCGAGTGCTCGACCGCTACCGAAACCGCGCTGGTCAGCATCGCGGCCTTTACTTCGTTGCTGGTGCCGATCGCGATATCGACGGAAGGGAGCACCGAACGCATGACCACTCCGAAGGCGCGCGGATCGTGCCACTGATCGGGCCGCAAGTCGATGATCAGAAATACCTTTACGCCGTGCGCTTTAGCCAGTTCGGCGGCATAGAGGGTAGCGCTCCGGCTGGGCTCGCGGCTGAGCGCAGTGCCGGTGATGACCAGGATTCGGGTGCGCGTGAGCGGAGCCTTCAATACATCGTCGATAGTCAGTTCAATATCAGCGCAGTTGTCACGATAGAAGACGAGCGGAAACCGATCGCTTTCGATTCCGAGCAGAACAGCGCTGGTGCGGCGGCCAGGTTTACGCGCGATGAATTGAACGTCCACGTTCTCGCGTTCGAGGAACTTGAGGATGAAGTCGCCCACCAGGTCTGCGCCGACCGCCGTCACCAGCGCGGATCGGAGCCCGAGCCGGCGCGCGCCCACGCAGATATTGGTCGGGCATCCGCCGACGTACGCGGCGAAGCCGGTGATATCGGGGAAGGGCGCTCCAATGTCATTCGAATACAGGTCGATCGAGTTCCGGCCGATCGCGACCACATCGTAGGATGACTCGGTCATCACCGTACCAATGGCACTCGCGGGTCCTTATCGCGCCACCGGTCGCGGACCCACGCGTAGTCCGGATCGTCCGACGCAGCCATCGAGCGTGCGCTGCCGGCGAGGACGTTGAGATAGTAGATATTGTAGCCGTGGGCGGCTACCACCGGATGATAGCCCTCGGGAACGAGTACCAGTTCGCCGTCGCGCACGACTACCGCCGTATCAATACTCCGGTTCGCCGAGTATAGCCGCTGCAGTGCGTATCCTTCGGGCCGGTCGATCTTGTAGTAGTAAATCTCCTCGAGATCCACTTCAGCGGGCGGATTGTGTACATCGTGCTTATGGGGCGGATAGCTGGACCAGTTACCACTCGGGGTATAGACCTCGACTATCAAGAGCCGATCAGCGTCGAACTCCGGTTTGACAATGTGATTAATCTGGCGCGTGGCATTGCCGCCGCCGCGCACCTCCATCTCGACTGCTTCCGGAACGATCAACTGCGCGGGATGGGCTTGCCGGGCCCGCGAGGAACACAGCGCGAGTTCGCAATCGGTAGTGGCCATGACTGAGTACTCGGTGCGAATCGGCAGGTAGAGCGCGTGTGGCATCCCCGCGAACACGTTGGGGCGCTTGCCGACTCCCGCCCACGTGCCGGCCGACGATTTGATCGAGCAGGCGCCGCCGAGCATTACTATGCAGAGTTCGGTTTGATCGGTGCGGCCCTCGAACGCTTCACCTTTCTTCAGGCGGCGGACGGAGAAGGTCAGATACTCGAAGCCGGATACGCTTTGATCGAGCCGGAGGATCTCGGAGGGCGTGCCGGCTGAGAGGCGCGGCCGGATCAGGCGATCGTTGATACTGGACGACTCCACTACAGCCTCCATTGTATATGCCTAATGCCGAGCATCGGCCTATGGCTAGAGTCCGGCGGCGTCGCGAAGATATTGCCGGCTACGCGCGGCGCTTTTCAGTGGCTCGACACCCGGCTGCGAGGGATCGACATCCTGCTCGAAGACCGCCCAGCCGTCGAAGCCGCTGGCTTGCAGGCCGCGAATGACACCGAGCAGATCGACTGTGCCCGCGCCCAGTTCCGAAAACACGCCCTGACTGACGGCATCGAGAAAGCCGATGTGTTCGCGACGCACGCGATCGAGCACGTTGCGCCGCACGTCCTTCAAGTGAATGTGCCAGATGCGCGTGGCGTAGCGGCGGGCCACGTCGACCGGGTCGCCGCCACCGTACAAATAGTGTCCGGTATCCAGACACAGGCCGAGGAGCGAGGGATCAGTGCTCGCGAGCAGACGCTCCACCTCTCGCGGCGTTTCGACATAGGTTCCCGCATGATGATGGAAGGCGGCGCGGACGCCCAACGCAGTGACCTCGCGCGCGACTTCGTCGAGCAGCTTTGCCGCCGCGTCCCACTGACGATCGCTGAGGCCGTCGCGTTGCTCGTCGACCACGCCGGCGACGGCCATCCGGCGCTCGTCCATCTCATCGGCCAGAACCACCACTGGCGCGCCGCAAGCGGCGAGCAGGCGCGCGGTCGCAAGCGCCGACTCGATTCCGGCTTGATGACGCTCGGGTTGCGCGAGTGGAATTGGAACGAATGCGCTGATCAGGCGGAGGTTTCGGCGCGCCAGCTCGGCCGTGAGCTGCTTTGGATCGGTGGGCAGAAACTCCCATGGTCCCAGCTCGGTGCCTTCGTAGCCCGCTGACACCATCTCGTCGAGCACGGACTGGTAGGTTTGCCGGCGATCCCAGGACGTTCTCGACCTCCATGATTCCCCAGCTCACCGGGGCGGTTCCGATTCGAATGGCCATGTGCTCGCTCTCCAGTGCGCGTCCGGAGATGTCGTCTGTCATCGAGCCGCTGCGTCGAAGCCGTCAGACCGGCTCTAATCAAAACTCCAAACGCGACGAAAAGCCAGAGTTATGCGGAATTGCCCCCACCCAGGAGCGCCGCTACGCTCGGTAGGCGATGGGCGCGCGCGCACACGGGCTGAGCCTGATCTTCGACGCCGACGATACGCTGTGGGATTCCAATGTCCATTTCCTCGAGGCCGAGGAAGCGTTTGTCGCTGCGTTGGCCGCGGTCGGAGTGGAGGCTGACGCCGCGTGCGTGCGAGCCGCGGTCCGCCGCTGCGAGGTGGAGATCATCCGCAGCCACGGCTACGGTCGGCGGCCGTACGTGATCGCATTGCATCGGGTGACCGCCGAGCTTGCGCCGCCGCATCTGCACGATCGGGTCTTTCCGCGGGTAGCCGAGATCGGGGAACGGCTCACGAATCGCCACTGCGAGTTGCTGCCGGACGTTGAGTCGACGCTGGCCGAGCTCGCTGCGCGTCATCGCCTACTGCTGTTCACCAAAGGACAGCGCGACGAGCAATTGCGCAAGCTCGAACGCTCGGGACTCGCGCCGCGGTTCAGTGTGGTTCAGGTCACCGCCGAGAAGGACACCGCCGCCTACCGGATGCTCATCGAAACCGCGCGACTCGAGCCCGCGTACAGCTATATGATCGGTAATAGCCCCCGCTCGGATATCAATCCCGCGGTCAAAGCGGGACTGCGCGCGGTCTTTATTCCGCATCCGCATACCTGGGAGCTCGAGCACGAGGCGATCGATCACGGCGACGAGCGCATCGTTTCGCTAGCCGGCTTTCGTGGCCTGCTCGATATGTTCTAAACTGAGGCCCAGATGGGAATTACGGAACTGACTTCCAGCCGCTCCAACCCCGAACCTTCGCGACAGCTTCGTTCGAGCCGCCGGCGCCGCAAGCCGCCGCTGGCGCTGCGCCCGCTGCATCGGGCCTGGCGGCGTACGATCGACGATCTCAACGTTACCCGGATCATGCTGCCGGTGGGGGGATTGCCGCCCCCGCTCGAGGGGCTCATCGCATGCCAGATCAGCGACTTCCATGTCGATCGGGACGAGGATCTGGAGCGGCTCGAGGCCGCGGTCGCGCTGATCAACCACCATCGCCCGGAGTTCGTCTTTCTGACCGGCGACTATTTTTCGGGTCCGACCACGATGCGCCGTTATATCGGCGCGTTTCGGCGCGCGCTGAGCCAGTTGCGGCCGGTGGTCGGCACCTTCGCGGTAGCCGGTAATCACGATCATCACTGGTCGTCGTTCGATACGATCGCCGAGGCCCTCACGGGGGCGGGCGTGAACCTGCTGGCCAACGAGAGCCGCCGGATCGCCATCCGCGGCCAATCGCTGGTGATCGTGGGCATCGACGATCTGTGGTCGCGGCGCGCCGAACCGTCGCGCGCCTTCGCCGAGGTGGCTCGCGACGATTGCACGATCGTGCTCGCGCACAATCCCGACACCGCGCTCTACCTGCGCCATCTCAATCCGGGCGTGATGCTGTCGGGGCACACGCACGGCGGGGTGGTGCGGATTCCGTTTTACGGCTCGCCGATTCGATCGATTTTGCGCCTGGGTGTGCGGTTCTACGCCGGGCTCAACCGCTACGACAACTTTTACATTTATACCAACCGGGGCCTGGGCACGTTCTGGGTGCGGATCAGGATTAACTGCCGGCCCGAGGTTTCCCGCTTTCATCTCACGCGGCGAGCCGATCTATCGACCAACCAGGACCCGCTGCGTATCGCCACCAACGCGCTTCGCAACTAGGCGCGGCTCGGCCACGAAGGGGTGGTATCGATTGGGCCGTCGCGCGGAGCGCGGCCGTCCGCAGGCGGGGTAGCTCGTGAACGAAACGATCGTCGCAATCGCCGGCGGCTCGGGCTTTATCGGGCGGGCGATCACGCGCCGGCTCGCGACGGCGCCCGCAACCCGAATTCGGATCCTGACGCGCGATCCCGACGCCGCGCGCCGTCGTCTGGCCGGACCGCGATCGAGTTCGCGCGCGCCGAGATGACCCAACCCGATTCTCTCGCCGCCGCGCTGGCCGGCGTACACGCAGTAGTGAATGCCGTCCAGTTCGACGGCTATCCGATCGAGAATCCCGCGCGCGGGCTCACCTTCGAGCGCGTCGATTACGGCGGCACGGTCGCGCTGCTCAGCGCCGGCAAGTCGGCCGGCGTCGAGCAGTTCATATACATCAGCGGCGCCGCCGCCGACGAATCGAGCCGCCATCCAGGCTTTCGCGCCAAGGGACGCGCCGAGCGCGCGATTCGCGAGTCGGGAATCGGGTTCACGATCCTGCGGCCGTCGCTGGTCTACGGTCCGGAAGACAAAGTCGTCAACGGGTTTGCGCGCCTGCTCAGATTCGCGCCGGTCTTTGCCGTCCCCGGCACCGGGCGGCAGACAGTTCAACCGGTGCTGGTCGACGACCTCGCTACATGCGTGGCGCTCGCGCTCGAAGGTCGCGGACACAACGGTACCTTTGAAATCGGCGGGCCCGAGCTGATGACCTTTGATGGTCTGATCCGGCTGATCATGGAAATCACCGGCCGCCGCCGGCCGATCGTCCATATCCCCGAATCCCTGATGCGCGCGGTCGGCGCGATTGCGGAGAAGCTGCCGCATCCGCTGCTCTCGCGCGACGCGGTCACGTTCGTGACCGCCGACAACGCTTGCGATATCGCGCCGCTGGTCGCGGAGTTCGGAATTCGTCTCACGCCCGCGCGCGAAGGGATGGCCTACCTGGCGCGAAGGTGACGGGCGCCAGGCCCACTCCGACGCGTCCCTGAAATTGCAGAGAGCGCCGTGGGGGCCGCTACGTGTTATCCGTCGAACGTGGCCCTCTCGCAGTACGACCCCGTCTTTCTGACCGCCGTCGAACATTTGCTCGGCGATGAGGGCGGCTACGCCGATTCGAAATCCGACCCGGGCGGCGAGACCCGGTTCGGCATCTCGAAGCGCGAATATCCCGACCTCGACATCGCGCACCTCACGCGCGAGCAGGCGATTGCAATCTACTGGCGCGACTGGTGGCGGAGATTCGGCTACGACGCGTTGCCGTCGCCGCTGTCGGCGAAGATGCTCGACTTGGCCGTGAATATCGGTCCGCGAGAGGCCGCGCGATGTCTGCAGCGGGCGCTGCGTGCCTGCGATCTGAAGGTCGAGGAAACCGGCATTCTCGGCGCGGCGACGCGCACCGCGGTCGCGAAGGCCGATCAACGCGTTCTGAGGGCCGCGCTGCGCAGCGAGGCCGCCGGCCACTACCGCCTGATTGCCGCATCGAAGCGCGCGACCGAATCAGGCCGCGACTTCCTGGACGGATGGCTCAACCGCGCCTACGCCTGAGCGGGGTGCGAATGCTGAAGGGAGGACATCACAGATGAATTCTGTCGAGACGACGGTGGTTGCGGTGGCGGCGGCGGCGATGCTGACGATCGTCGCGCTGGTGGTGCTGTTCGCGTTGTTCCATCGCAAGATCGACCAGCTCTACACTGCGCTGGCCGAGCGTATCCACGAGGTGGAGCAGACGATCGACGGGCAACGCGAGAAGATCGCGGTGATCCATCACGTCGCGACCAGTCCGCGCACGCCGGCGATGGCGGTCGCCAGCCCGCAGCTGCGCCGGCGGCGACTCGTGCGCCTTCCGGCAAGAACTGAATTCGCGGCTCGCGGTCATCCGCAATGCTTGCGCTAGCCAGTCTATGGAAGCCGCTGACACTGGCGGCGATTGTGGCCGGGGCGGTCGCCTACCGCGCCGTGCTGATTCATCAGCGCGACGCGGCCGACGCCCAGGTAGCGCAGCTCAGCGCGCAGGCCGCGCAACTCAACGCCAGCAATCAGGCGCTGACCGCCGCGATCGCGGCGCAGAACGCCGCGGTAGCCCAGCTCAAGGTCCAGGCCGCGAGCGCGACGGCACTCGCGAGTGTTCGCGAGCAGGCCGCCGCGCGGACCGGCGCCGGCGCGCTTGACGCCGCCGCCGCGCGCGCCGCTACGCTCACCGGCACGCCGATCGCGTCCGGATGCGACGCGGCGATTCGATGGGGCAACGCGCAGGCTGTGGGGCTGGCGGGATGGTGACGCAGCGCCGCGCCGCGTTGGCTTCGGCGCTCGCGCTGCTGGGCGCCTGCTCCGTTGCCCCCTCGAATCCGCCGCTGCCGCTGCCGGTGACCGTCGACGTGCCGGTGCCGACGCCCGTCTATTGCGACGCACCCGCATTGCCCAAGCCGGTGCTGCCGCTCGCGACGCTCAAGCCCGACTCGGCGCCGGCCGACACCGTTCGCGCCTACGCCGCCAGCGTCGAGCTGCTCAAGGGCGCGGTGATCGAGCGCGACCAGGACCTCGACGGCTGCCGCCGCCCTTCGCCCTCAGCGCCTGATTAGCTGCGACTTGCCATCTCGTGCACGTCCGATTCCACGTCGAACCGGTGCGTGCTTGCCCGTATAATTCTGCCAGTCGATGAGGCTCAAACTCGGATTGCTGGCTTCCCACGGTGGGAGCAATCTGCAGGCGATTCTTGACGCCTGCCGCACGGGCCGGCTCGCCGCCGATCCCGGCGTTGTGATCGCCAACAACTCGGATGCGCCGGGGCTGGAGCGCGCGCGCCGCGCGGGCGTTCCCGCGTTCCATCTGAGTTCGCATACCCATCCGGTCCCCGATCGGCTCGACGCTGAGATCATGGCCACGCTCGAAAGTCACGCGGTGAATCTCGTCGTGCTGGCCGGCTATATGAAGAAGCTCGGGCCGCGCACGCTCGAGCGCTATCGCGGGTGCGTGCTCAATATTCATCCGGCGCTATTGCCCCAATTCGGCGGCCAGGGGATGTATGGGCGGCGCGTCCATGAGGCGGTGATCGCTGCGCGCGAGACGATCTCCGGCGCGACGGTGCATCTCGTCGATGCGCAGTACGATCATGGACCGATCGTTGCGCAACGCGAAGTTACGATCCGTGCCGATGACACGCCCGATACGCTCGCGGCGCGCGTGCTGGAGGTGGAGCACGAGCTTTACGTCGACACGCTGATCCGAATTGCACGAGGCGAGATCGAGATTCCGGGGCTAGTGAAAGGAGGAGAAGGGTGAGTGGCGGGACGAAGAGCAGTTGCCGATCGCTGAGCGAGTTTCCGTTGGCATTTACCCTCGCGATCGCGGCGCTGATTGTTTTGCTGGCCGGGCCGCAAACGTCAGCCGCGCCACCACTGCAATTGGGCGTTTGGGGGGAAGGCTACGGGACGCTGGATTTCTGCGCGCGGCGGCCCGAGCTCTGCACCGACAGTGTGCTGTTGCACGACGGGAAGTACGTCGGCCACGACGAGCCGGCCTTGGCGTTCTATTCTGCCACGCCCGGCTCCGGCAATTCCTTGACCTATACCTTCCAACTGCCGACCGAGCCGCCCACGCTGCCCATCCAGAACGGCAAGGGCGGCATCGACAACTTCGAACTCTATCCCACGTTCTGGCTCGGGATGGCGCTGTGCGACACGCAGTCCTTCCCGGAGTTCACCACAACTTGCACGCCCGACAGCGACGCGAACATCTTTGCCGGGTCCGATCCCAATGCGGCCGACTATATCGGCTATCATCCCGGTGGCGCGTTCATGGAACTGCAATTCTATCCCCCGGGATGGATCACCAGTTGCGACGGTACTCATTGGTGCGCCGCGCTGATCGACAGCGAGCTGTCCGATCCCAACGACGGCAAGGCCAACAACAAATCGTGCAACAAGCTGGTTGGTGACGAGCCGGTGAACATCGCCTTCATCACCACCAGCGGCGTTGCGGATGCGCCGGCCGATCCGCTCGACGGGACCAAGTTCATCGTCGAGCCCGATCTGGCGACCGCCCTGCTGATGAATCCCGGCGACACGTTGACGGTGCAGATCACCGACACCCCGGGCGGCGTTCAGACGACGATCAACGATGTGACGCAGGGTACCAGCGGCTCGATGATGGCCGGTCCGGCCAACGGGTTCGCGCAAGTCGTATTCGATCCCAAAGCTAAAGAGTGCACCAGCCAGCGCTACGCGTTTCGTCCGATGTATGCGACCTCGGGCTTGCAGACCAGCGTGCCGTGGGCGGCGCATACCTTCAATATCGGAGTCTCGTGGGAGCTGGGCCACTTCGAGCTGTGCAGCAAAGTCGCCAGCGAAGGAGGGAAGTGCAAGAAGAACAACGAGAAGCAGGTGGACAGCGACGATACCGAATGCTTCAGCGCCGGCCTCTCGCCTGGCGTGCAGGTCGGCGGATGCATCGGCGAAGACAGCGACTTCGACGGACCTTCCTATCTGAACGACTGGCCGGGCAGTATCAGCAGTGCTCAGGCCGACAGCCAGGTCCATCCCTCGACGACGCTCTTCACCAGTCCGCTGTTTCAGCCCGAGACTTCCGGCGCCGCGCAGAACTATGATTCGGTTGCCTTCGAGACCGACATGCCGGTGTTCGAGGCCGGCTTCAAAGACGGATGCCGCAAGCTCACCGGCAAAGGTTGTACTAATCCTCCGAAGGGCGCGGCCTTCTATCCCTTCTACAGTATCGGCGCGACCAGCGGCGGCGCGTGCGCATGGCAGTTCGGGGCGGCCGGCATTTCCGGCACGACCAACGACTTCGGGGGCTCATCGCGAACCGAGTTCGGCACGCAACCACTCGCGTTAACGGTCGCGACGACGAATGCCAAAGGCCGTCCCGCGGCGGTCACGCACTTCGACGATTTCCGAACGATCCTGTCCGACAATCCGTGCCCGGCGCCGATCCCGCAATAGCGGGCGCAACCCGAAACGGAGGGGAGGGCGGGACGAGATCCTAAAGCAGGGCGCCGCGCAGCGGCTCGTCGCGCTGCGGGGGATAATGGATGAGGTTGAGCGCCCACAGATGGGCCTGACGCAGTGCGTCTTCGGCGCGTTTGAAAAGCCGCTCGCGATACATCGTGCTCCAGACGTAGACGTCCACCGACGGCTCTTCGCCGAGCGTGATGTCGATCATCCAGTCTTCCAGTTGCGGGCCGCAGACCAACAACCGCACGACGCGTCCGTGGTCGAGCACGATTCCCCGCGCCTCGCGCGGGATTCGGTACTGCTCCTTGATGCGCTTGATCAGGTTGGGCGGGTAGTGCTCCTCCGTCATCGCGACGTAAGCCCATTGGCCGGGCTCCGGATTGGCCTCGCGCGCGATGCGCAGGTTGTTGTCGGTCAGGTCCTCTTTGGCGCGTTCCTGCTCGTAGTCGCGCGCGACTGCATAGAAGGCCATCGCCACCGGTAACTGCGGCAAGTCTGCGTCGGTCGGCTTGTTCTGCTGCTTGGGCCGCTTGACGGTGGTCTCGACCCACCATCGATTTTCGACATTGGGCTTGTGCGCCATCGCGAATTTACGCGCCTTTGGCGCGTCTGCGCCGGCGCAGCCCGACGGCGCTGCGGCGTCGCCGAACCCTGCCGGCTGCGGCGCGCGCGCTGATCCTGCCCGTCCGCCGTGATGCCGGTGCGCTTCGCCGCGACGCGCTGCGGGTCGCGCGGTCGCCCAGCCCGAGCACCATCCGCCGCGTGAACGATTCCGCCTTGCGCTCCGCGTCGGTCCAGAACAGATAGTGGGCCATCTCGTGGTAGATCATCTGCACCCACATCCGCTCGCTCTTGTAGATCCGCCCGCGCTTCCAGTTCTCGGGATGGACCAGCAGAATCCTGCCGTCCTCCATGGTCTTGCCGGCGGTCTTGCCCCAATCGAGGTACTCGTACCATTCAATTCGCGGGCGTTTGACGTGGTAGTAGTCGCAGAGATCCGAAATCGCGCGCCGAAACGCGGCTGGGCGATGGGTTTGAAAGAAGACCGCGAGACTGCGGTCGATGGATTTGCGATGGGCTAGCGGTGGAACAATCATGCGCACGACAAATCGGCCTCCAGACGACCACCGATCATACGGAGCGGGAGAGCCGACAGTCAACGAACCCTTTTCCAGAGGGCCGAAAATGCAGGGATTTCGGGCGTTTTCGGCCGGCCGGGACGCGTCCGAGGCTGGGGAGGCTGCCCGGCCGGCACTCCGGGACCTGCCACTCAACCGAGCGCCCCGATCTCCTTGAGATGCGCTATCTCTTCCCACGACACGCCGACCTCGCGCGCGACCTCCTCGGTATGCTGCCCGAGTTCCGGCGCCGCCGCATACGCACCCTCCACCGCGCTGAACTCGATCGGGCTGCGCACCACGCGGCAGTTCGGCACCTGCGGATGCTCGATCGGCACAAAGGCCTCGATCGCATGGGCCTGCGGGTCGTTGAGCACCTGCGCATTGGTGTTCACCGGCGCCCAGAACAGGCCGTGACGGTCGAAGATCGGCGCCCACTCCTCGAGGGTGCGGGTCGCGATCAGCTCCTCGATCGCGGCCGTGAGCGCGCGGCTGTTGCGCATTCGGCCCTGAAAGTCGGCGAAGCGAGGGTCCGCGCGCCAATCGCCGTGCTCCAGCGCGGTGCAGAAATCCGGCCAATGGCGGTCGCTCTGGATCATCACGAAATAGATCCAGCGGCCGTCCTTGCATTGGTAAGAATTCCACAGCGGATTCACGCGTTCCTTACGGCTCTCGGGCTGCGGCGCCTGGCCGGCGAGCATCGCGACCGTCAGGTCGGTGGCGTTCATCCAGAGCCCCATCGCGAACAGCGACAGCCGCACCTCCTGCCCGCGGCCGGTCTTCGCGCGGGATAACAAGGCGGCGGAAATTGCGCCTGCGAGTCCCAGCCCGGCCGCGTGGTCGATCATCCCCGGCCGCTGCGCCGGCGGCGGATTTCCCGGCTCGGTCACGGTCGCCATCAGGCCCGAGCGCGCCCAGGCCGCGGCGTAGTCGAAGGCCGGGCGCAGGCGATCGGGTCCCTTATGGCCGTAACCGTTGAGGGTCGCGTACACCAGGCGCGGGTTGCGCGCGGAGAGCACCGGGTAGTCGAGCCCCATCCGCGCCAGCGCGTCGAGCCGCAGGTTGGTTACGAACACGTCGGCCTGATCGATTATCCTGAGCGCGAAGTTGCGGCCCTCGGGACCGCGCAGGTCGACTGCGACCGAACGCTTGTTGCGATTATCCAGCTCCCATCCCGGCCGCACGCGCAAATCGCTGTTCCAGGTGGCGCGCGTGGTCGCGCCGCGAATCGGGTCGCCGCCCTTGGGGTCTTCGAGCTTGATTACGTCGGCGCCCCAGTCGCCCAGCACTGCCGCGCTCGACGGTCCCGCCACCCACATTCCAACTTCGACGACGCGAAAGCCGCTCAGCGGTCCTTGCACGATTGATCTCCTTGCGCCGGGATTTTTGAGGCCGCCCTGATGTTGGTAGCAAGCTTCGGCCGCGAAATCGACCGACCTGCCGGTCTTTTTCCTGGCCCGGGAAAAATCGGTGCGCCGCAAGCGTCTAACTCGCGGCGCGCCGTAGGGGAACGTTATCGACTATCCGGTAGTGGCCGGGTTTGACAGCACGGGCCGGCACGGAGGCCGGCCCCTACCCAATGTAGGAGCTGCATTCAGGGTAGTGGCCGGCGTCCCTGCCGGCCATCCGACTCCAAAACCGCCCGCTACCCAATATCCGACGCCGAGATCGGGCGGAACGGTCAGCGCGGGTTTAGCGCTCGTGCGCCTGGCGGCGCATCCGGCGCGCGCGATGGCGGACGCGATTGATGGTCACGTTGTGCGCGCGTCCGGACTCCTTGAGCCGCAGCCGGAAGGGCGCGCTGCGCTGGTTGCCCTCCGAGAGGCGCTGCCGCAGCAACTCGGGCTCGATCCCGAGTCCGTCGCACACGTTCTCGAAGGAGAACGCCCGCGATCTCCCGCGCGTGAAGATCCAGTCATGCGCTTCGTCGTAAAGGCCGCGCTTGCGCAGCGACCCGTTGGGCCGGCAGCTGCGGATGATGTTCACCGCATCGACCAGCACGGCCAGCATCAGGCGTTGCTCGCTGCACAGTGCCTGCGGACCCGTCAGCGCGAAATACTGGCTCGGCAGAATGATGTCCGCAGCCGCCAACGGATCCCAGGCGCTGCTCCCCGCAGAGGCTTCTCCCATGACTCAACGCTCCCTTCCGGGGCCAGCGGGCGGATTGCGCTCGATCCGACCTACGTCGCAACGCGAAAGCTGCTCTCCCCGATTTATAGTTCGCCGCAATGACGCAAAACGCTACATTACGTCAGAATACTGTCGGGCGGCGAGTCATGCAAGTAAAATCTTCAAGGCGCGGCCAGGCGTGTCATGCGTCTATAAGAAGCGCTTGCTCATTCGGCGGTAACGTATAAGCTGAGTTGGGTCGGCGGGCCGGAGCCGGATCGAAATGGCGGCAGCCGGCCGGTCTGATATACTGGCTGCGATCGTTCGAGCCGCGAGGGCGGCAGCCTTGACGTTCCTGATCCAGGGAGGGCCGAAAAATGGCGGATTTCCACGGGGTTGACGGCGCGAAAAACCTCCGCAAGCTACGCCAGCTCAAACCCGAGATGTTCAAGGGCTTCGTCGACTTCGATCAGGTGGTCTTCAAGGACGGCGCGATCGCGGGCAAGACCAAGGAACTGATGGCGATAACCGCGGCGCATGTGACCCAATGCCCCTGGTGTATCGACGTCCACACCAAACGGGCGCTGGAAAAGGGCGCCAGTGACGAAGAGATCGCAGAGGCGATGTTCGTCGCGATGGCGATGCGGGCCGGGGCCGCGTTCAGTCACGGGGTGATCGCGATGGCTGCGACCCAGGAACATAAGGCCGAAGAACACAAATAAACCGGCGGCCTCGCCGCCGGACCGGAGACGGACCAAGGTGGAAGCAGCGAACTCCAATCGCAAGACGCGATCAGTCGCTATCGGCGGAATCAAGGTCGGCGGCGGTGCGCCCGTGGTCGTGCAATCGATGTGCGCCACCCGGACCATCGATATCGACGCAACCGTCGCGCAGACCCATCAACTCGCGCGCGCCGGCGCCGGCATCGTGCGGATCGCGCTGGACAACGAAAAGGAAGTGCCGGCGCTGCAAGGAAATTCGCGCGCAGACCAAAGGCGTCGGTGCTCTCGGTCGACCTGCAGGAAAACTACAAGATCGCCGACAAGGTCGCGCCGCACGTCGACAAGATTCGCTACAATCCCGGCCATCTGCATCATATCGAGAAGCGCAAGACTATCGAGCAGAAAGTGCAATGGCTGGCCGACATCGCGCGCGATCACAACCTCGCGATCCGGATCGGCGTCAATTGCGGCTCGGTCGCGCCCGCCTTTTTGGCGAAATATCCCGGCGATCAGTTCGGCGCGATCGTCGAGTCGGCGGTGTTTCATTGCGAGTTGATGGACTCATTCGGTTTCGAGCGCTTTGTGGTCTCGCTGAAGGATTCCGATCCGGCCAAGGTGCTGGACGCGAATCGCCGCTTCGCTGCGCGCCGTCCCGACGTTCCGCTCCATCTGGGCGTGACCGAGGCCGGCCTGCCGCCCGACGGAATCATCAAGACCCGGCTGGCGTTCGAGAAGCTGCTCGCGCAGGGCATCGGCGAGACCATCCGCGTTTCACTCACCCTGCCCAACGAGCGCAAGCATGAAGAGGTCGATCGTCGGCCATCAGATTATCGAAGATGTCGCCGCCGGCCGCTTCATCTCGGTGCCCGACTTCGGCCACGGCCTTAATATCATCTCGTGCCCGTCGTGCTCGCGGGTCGAGAACGAGAAGTTCGTCGAGCTGGCCGCAGCAGGTCAAGGTCCTGACCCACTACGCGGCGCAGCACAAGATTACGATCGCGATCATGGGATGCCGCGTGAACGGGCCGGGCGAAACCGACGACGCCGACCTCGGCCTGTGGTGCGGTCCGACGACCGTGAACCTCAAGAAGAAGGACTCGAAGCTGGGCTTCTTTCCCTACGATGAAGTGCTGCCCAAGCTCCGCCACGAGCTGGACAAGCTAATCGCCGAGCGCACCGCAAGCCGCAACTGACGCGATTTGACGAAAACCTCGGCGCTATCCAGTTCTAACAAATCTTTGTACAATTGCCTGTGAGAGGCTGTATTTTCGATGGAACGCTACCTCACAGTCAGCGAGGCTCGTCAGCGCTTCCTGAAGCTGGTGGACGAGATCATCGACGGCGACCAGATCATAGTGACCAAGGGTGGCACGCCCGCCGTCGCGATTATTGACTTCGAGCGGCTTCAGACTCTGAAAGCTCTGGCAGGCTTGTGGCAGGACGCGGACGCCATGGCCGGGATGAGAGAGGCGTTCGAGGACGTGAAGGCCGGAAGAGTGGTCAGAATGAAACGGATTCCCAACGCTCGCGAGCTTCTGAAGATCGCGAGCGCGCGAGTTGATTCCGTCAACGGACGAAGAGATTCAGGAATTCGACCTCGTCGTTCGTCACGCGGTAATGGATAACCAACGGGCCGACGCGAAAGAGAAAGCTCGGACGGTTCGGATCGTAGTAGCTGTGTGTTCGCCCCGGTAGCCTGGGGTTGGCCGCAATCGCGGCGAGCAGTCTTTCGAGCACTTCCTCATCGCGCGCCGAAGCGCCATTCTGCCATTCCTGCAAGTCGCGTAGAAAACGAAAGGAAAACGAGAATCCCGCCACGCTCGTGTTCCCCTTCACACTTGCAAGAGCCCGTCGCCAGCCCGCGTCGGAGTGGCTAAGGCCCCTTCGTCACGTAAGTCAGCAGGCCCCGGCGCAGCGCGGCCTGCAGGTAGGGGATCAGCTCCAGGTCCACCATTTCTTCCAGCGTCACCCAGCGCGACTCGGTGTGCTCGCCGGGCTGTAGCGTGATCTTCTGGTAGACCACCATCTGGCAGGCGTAAAACACTTGCAGATACGGATCGGCCGGGACTTTATGGACGCCGAGCAGGCGCGTGATCGCAACGTCGAGGCCGGTCTCTTCCTTGACCTCGCGCAGTAGGCACTCCTCGAAGGCCTCGCCGAGCGCGAGATGGCCTCCCGGCAAATCCCAGGTGCCGGGTTTGTACGGCATCCGCTCCGCGCGCTTGAGCAGGATTATCCGGCCGCGATTGGCAATCACGCCGTGCACGCCGACGAAGAACGGTACTTCAGCCATCGGTTCGAGAGCCTCGCGACGAGTCTATCATCGGCGTGGGCCCCAGGCGCCGCCGCCTGGAGTTTCGACGCGGACCCGATCGCCGGGCTTGAGGTCCACATTGGTCTTGCCGGGGAGGGCGGTCCGCCGGCCGCTGCGCGTCAGGTAGTTCTTGCCGCACGCACCGGCGCCGCCGCCCGCCAGCCCATAGGGCCTGAGCTTGCGCCGATCGGTCAGCAGGCTGACGTTCGACTCGGTTAAGCATTCCAGCTCGCGCACCAGCCCGTCGCCGCCGTTAAAGCGTCCGCGCCCGCCCGAGCCGCGCCGGATCCGATACTCGGTGACGCGCAGCGGATAGTAGGCTTCGAGCGCCTCGATCGGCGTGTTGAGCGTGTTGGTCATATGCGTGTGAATTCCCGACACGCCGGCACTTTGAGGTGACGCGCCGGCGCCACCCGCGATCGTTTCGTAATAAGAGAAGTGCCGGTTGCGAAAACGATCGTAGCCACCGACCGTCAGGTTCGACATCGAACCCGAGCTGGCGGCGGGAATCCGATCGGGCGCGGCCTTGGCCAGCGCGCGAAACAGCACGTCGACGATTCGCTGCGAGGTCTCGACGTTGCCGCCAGCAACTGCAGCGGGTGGCCGTGCATTGACGATCGAACCCTCCGGCGCGATCAGCTTGATCGGGCGCAGCAGGCCTTCGTTCGCCGGCACCGCCTCGGCAGCCAGGCACTTCATCGCATAGAAGGTCGCCGACAGCGTGATCGCGTAGTTGGCGTTGACCGAGCCCCGCACCTGCGGCGCCGAGCCCGTGAAGTCCACGACCGCACTGCCCTTCGCGATCCGAATCGCAACCGCGATCGGAATCGGCCCACTGTCGAAGCCGTCGTCGTCGAGCCAGTCGCGTGCCCGATAGATGCCCGGGCGGAGCGCGCGTAGCGTCGCTGCCATCAGCCGGGCGGCGTAGTCCTTGAGCGCTTCCATCGCGGACGCCACCGTCGCGCGGCCGGCGGAATCGACCAGCGCGCGCAGCCGCTCGGTGCCGACCGCGAGCGCGGCGAGTTGCGCGCGCAGGTCGCCCTCGCGCTCCTCGCGCACCCGGGTGTTGGCGAAAAACAACTCGAACACGTCGCGCGCGGGACGCGACCCTACGACCAGCTTGACCGGCGGCAATCCGAAAGCCTTCCTGGTAAATCTCCGTCGCGAGCGCCATCGAGCCGGGCGCCATCCCCCCGATATCCGCGTGATGGGCCCGGTTGGCGACATAGGCGAAGGGGCGCGGTTCGCGACTTCAGGAACACGGCGCCACCAGCGTGACATCGGGCAGATGGGTGCCGCCGGCGAACGGATCGTTCAGTGCGGCGACGTCGCCGCGCTGTAGATCGAGGCGTTCGATCGCGGCGCGGACCGAAAGCGGCGTGGAACCGAGATGCACCGGGATATGCGCGGCCTGCGCAACCAGCTCGCCGCGCGCGTCGAACAGCGCACACGAGAAGTCGTGGCGCTCCTTGATATTGGGCGAGAAGCCGGTCTGGCCGAGCACCACGCCCATCTCCTCGGCGATTCCTGCGAGGCGATTGTTCATCACGGCCAGACCAACGGCGTCGAGCTTCATCGATCCGCCTCCAGATGAAGATTGCCCCACTCGTCGGCGCGCAGCGAGAACTCCGGCGCGACGTAGGCGGTGGCGCTCAAGCTCGATCACGACCAGCGGCCCGCGCAGGCGCGTGCCCGCGCCGATCGCCTCGCGAGCATAGATCGGAACTTGGCGGAGCTTCCCGCCGACCATCACCGGGGCGCGGCGAATCGGTTCGGGGCGGGAGCGCGAACGCGCATGCCGCTCGGGACGCAGTTCGAGTCCGCGCGCACTGGCGCGCAGCCGCAGACTGACGATTTCGACCGGTGCAGCGGGCGCCGAATGGCCGAATGTCCGCTGATGGGCCAAGTGAAAATCGCCGATGAAGCCCGGCGTGAGCCGCACCTCGATCTCGTACGATTGCCCGCGATAGCGCAGCTCGGCCCACAACTCGTGCCTGATGCGTTTCGCGCTCGCGCCTTCGGCGCGCAGCTCGGCGCGCGCCCGCGCGACCATCGGGCCGGCGCGGCCCACCAATTTGGCGTAGGCGGGCGCAACTTCCCGCACCGTCATCGAGTATTCGCGGCCCAGTGGCGCACCGAGCGCGCCCCACGCGCAGAGCAGGCCGGGATTGCGCGGCAGCACGATATGCGCGATTCCGAGATCGAGCGCCAGCTCGCAGGCGTGCATCGGGCCGGCGCCGCCGAAGGCGAGCAGAGCGAAGTCGCGCGGGTCGAAACCGCGCTCGACCGTGATCACGCGAATCGCGCGCTCCATGTTGGCGTTGACCACGCGGATTACGCCGCGCGCGGCGTCGAGCGTCGCCGGCGCGCATCGCGCGGGCCAGCGCGGTAAGCGCGCGCTGCGCGCGCTCGGGATAGAGCCGCATCCGGCCGCCGAGAAAATTTTCCGCAACCAGGCGGCCGGTGACGAGGTCGGCGTCGGTCACAGTCGGATCGGCGCCGTGCCCGTAGCAAGCCGGGCCCGGATTCGCCCCCGCGCTCTCAGGCCCAACCTGGAGCGAGCCGCCGGCATCGACTCGCGCGATCGAGCCCCCACCCGCGCCGACCGTATGGATATCGATTACCGGTGTGCGCACGGCGTAACCGCTCGGATAGCTGAGCGTGCGGATCTGCGCCCGGCCGTCGAACAGCGAGACGTCAGTCGAAGTGCCGCCCATGTCGAAAGTGATGAAGCGATCGAGGCTCATCGCGCGCGCGAGCTCGGCGGCGCCAATCACGCCCGCCGCCGGGCCGGAGAGAATCGTGCGGACCGGCTCGTCGCGCGCGAGCCGAGTGCCAATCGCGGCGCCGCCGGAACTGCATCACGCGCAGCCTAGATACCTTGAGCCGGCGCTCGAGGTTCTCGAGATGAGTGACCATCCGGGGGCCGACGTACGCGTTGACTACCGTCGTCGAGAGGCGTTCGTATTCGCGATATTCGGGGAGAATCCGACTCGACACCGACACCGGACGTCCAAGCGGCGCCGAGCGCGCGCGCGATCGCAGCTTCTGCGCGCGGATTCGCGTAGCTGTGCAGCAGTCCGATCGCGAACGCTTCAGCGCCGGAGCGTGCTGCGACGCGCGCGATACGGGCGAGTTCAGCGCGCGTCAGCCGAAGTGCCTCGGTACCGTCGAACAGCGTGCGCTGAGCCACGCCGAAACGCATCGCGCGCGCGACCAGCGGTTCGGGCCGGGTCGGAGCCAGCGCGTAGAGTTCGGTTCGGTTCTGGCGGCCGATTTCGATCAGGTCCTCGAAGCCGGCGTTGGTGAAGAGCGCGACGCGCGCGCCCTTTTTTTCGAGCAGCGCGTTGGTCGCGACCGTGGAGCTGTAGGTAACGACGCGCGCGGTCACGCCGGTGAGCATCGCGCTCAGTCCCTCGATTACCGCACGCGCCGGATCGTCGGGGGTCGAGAGCACCTTGTGGACACGGATCTCGCCGCCGACCAGCGCGACCAGGTCAGTGAACGTGCCGCCGGTATCGACGCCTACGACTATCGCGGACGCCGCGTCGCGTCGGCCAACGGCGCGACCGCCGCGCTTGCCCGGATCGGCGTTCACGATAACTTCAACAAAATCTTTAAGTTGGACGGATCGGCCGCAGCGCCGAAGGCGCCCACGCTATCTTCGAGCGGATAGACCGCGCAGATCAGCGCGGTCGGGTCGAGCCGGCGCGCGGCGAGCGCGGCGAGCGCCGGCGCGAAGCGGCCGCATCGCGAGCCGACCACCGAGATTTCGTTAATCACGATCGGCGCGAGGTTCAGATTGGCTCCGGCTGCTGCGGTGCTCTTGAGGATGATTTTGCCGCGCGGGCGCACCAGCTTGATCGCGCGCGCGAAACCGGCGCTTGCGCCGGTGCAATCGATTACCACGTCGAAGCCGGGTGCAAGCTCCGTTTCGAGCACGGTGGCGATACCGAACGCGGCGAGGCGCGCGAGCTTGTCTGGATGATGGCCGCCGACGATCGCGATGTACTCCTCTGCCTTGAGGACCATCGCGACGATCGCGCCGAGGCGGCCGTCGCCGAGAATAGCGATTCGCTCGTCGCGCGCCAGCCGGGTCTGCGCGAGGATTTCGTACGCGGCGGCGACAGGCTCGGTGAAAACCGCCAGCTCGTCGGAAATCGCGTCGGGCGCCACGAACAGGTTTTCATCGGGCAGCGTCAGGTAGTCGGCGAAGCATCCGTCACGGCCGAGAATCCCGAGCACGGTGCGATCGGCGCAATGGCGGCCCAGCCCGGCGACGCAGCGATCGCAGCGGCCGCACGCGGCGTTGATCTCGCCGACCACGCGCCGCCCGCGAAGCCCGCCGTCTGCGCTTTCGACCACGTCGCCGACGAACTCATGCCCCAGCACCCCGCGATAGGACATGTAGCCGCGCGCCAGTTCGAGGTCGGTGCCGCAGATTCCGGCCAGCCGCACCTTGACGATACTCTCGCCGGTACGCGCTCGCGGATCGGGATAGTCGTGACGCATGCGCAACTCACGATCGAGGGTCAGGGCGCGCATCGGGAGATTGAAACAAAACGCCGCCGAGGTTGCTACCCCGCGGCGTAAGCGCCGCTCAGTCGGCGGACTTGCTGGTCGAAGTCTTGGTCTTGCCTGACGAACCCGACGAGCTGTCCGAGGACTTGCTTGCGGAATCCGAGCTGCTCGCGGTCGCGGCCGTGGTGCCGTTGGATTTGCTGTCGGACTTGCTCTCGGACTTGGTGTCGGACTTGGTATCGGATTTGGTCTCGGATTTGGTCTCGCTTCGCGCTCTCGGATTTCGATTGCGATCCCGACTTCGCGTAATCGGTGGCGTACCATCCCGAGCCCTTGAGCACGAACGAGGTTGCCGACATCAGCCGCTCGACCTTGCCCTTGCAAGTCGGACAGCGCTTCAGAGCGGGTTCCGTGATGCGTCGAGTAACCTCGAAAACTCCGCATTTTGCGCATCGATATTCGTAAATCGGCATGATCCAACGATACTCGTTCCTGAGACTTACGTAACCACGGGGGCCGGGCCGTCAACGCCCGCCCGCTGGACTCAGCCGCGCGAACTCGATCAACCGGGACACGCTCGCGGCCGGATCGCGGGCCGTGATCGCGATCAGCTTGTCGCGGTTTCCAGCGCCCCGCACGATCGTCGCCGCCGAGCGCAGGACCCCGGCTGCGCGGGCGAGCAGCTCGATCAGTTCGTCATTCGCGCGGCCGGCCTGGGCCGGGGAGTGGAGCCCGATCACGAGGGCGTCCGGGTCGACGCGAATCACACCCCGCCGCGACGAACCGGGTTTGGCGCGGACGCGCACCGAAATCGCGCTCGCGCTCACTTGCAGCCAGGACGGATACTGCGCGGGCCGCGCCGCGCCGGCCATCAGGCGAGGCCCGAGATCAGCAGGCGCGTGACCGTGGGCACGAGATATTGCTGCGCAAACTGGACTCCGATCAGCACGATGAATGGCGAGAAGTCCAAGCCGCCGAAGAAGACCGGCAGGCGCCTGCGCACCCAGTTGAAGACCGGCTCGGTGATCGAATAGATCGTGCGCACGATCGGGTTATACGGGCTCGCATCGATCCAGCTCATCACCACCGACGCGAGAATCACGAGGCTGTAGAGCCACAAGATCTGGTTGATGGTCTGGGCGATGAAGACGACGAGATTTGTATAGACGAACATCAGGCAATCCGGCGCTTTTCCTACGACTATCCCGCCCGGCCCAACTCGCGCGAGCGCGCGGCTGCGGCATGAACCGCGGCGGCCACGATATCAGAAAAACCCGCTTCGGCGAATCGGCGCAGCGCCGCCTCGGTGGTGCCGCCGGGCGAGGCGACGATCCGGATCAGCTCGGCGGGTGAGAGCGCCGACTGGCGCATATTCTCCTCCGCGCCATGGATGGTCTGGAGCGCCATCCGCAGCGCCAGCTCGGGGTCGAGCCCTTCATTGACCGCGGCGTCGGCGAGCGCCTTGACGAACAGGTAGACGTAGGCCGGGCCGCTGCCCGAAAGCGCCGTTACCGCGTCGAGCAGGCGCTCGTCGTCGAGCTCCAGAGCATCGCCGACCGCCTTGAAGATCCGAATCGCAAAGGCCGCGTCGGCGTTGGTCGCCGTGGCGCCGCGCACCAGCGCCGCCATGCCATGACCGACCATCGCGGGCGCGTTCGGCATCACGCGGATCAACCGCGCACCCGCGCCGAGCGCGCGCTCCATCCGCGCGATCGGTACCCCGGCTGCGATCGAGATGAACAGCCGGGCTGCGCCCGACTCGCTGCGCGTGCCGCGCACCTTGCCGCCGACCGCCGGCACGGCGGGCTTCGCGCCGCGCGCGGCGGCGCCCAGTTCCTTGAGCACGGCATCGATCGTCTGCGGCTTGACGGCGATCACGATCGCGCGCGCTTCCTGCACGACCTCACGGTTGTCAGCCGTGGCCGTGATCCGAAGCTCGCGGGCCAGCTTGTCTCTGCGCTTGGCGTCCACGTCGGACGCGATCAGGTCCGCGGGCGTGAAGATTCGCTGCGCGAGCAGGCCCCGCGCAAGCGCCTCAGCCATGTTGCCGCCCCCGATGAAGCCGAGCTTTTTCATGATTGGTTGATTGCCGGCCGCTTTTTATTGATCGCCGGCGACTCAGGCGCGGCGGGATGGCGCTCGCCGAAAACCGCCCTCCCGATTCGCACGATCGTCGCGCCTTCCGCGATCGCGAATTCGAAGTCGTCGCTCATGCCCATGGAAAGCTCGCTTAGCGCAAGCCCGGTCGCCGCTGCAAGCCGGTCGCGTAACTCGCGGAGACTCGCGAAGTATTCGTGCGCCCGGGATTCGTCACCTGGGCTGGAAGCGGGCGGGATCGCCATCAGGCCCGCAACGCTGGTATGGGCGCGAATCGCGTCGATCAGCGCCTCGACCCTGGCCGGAGCGACGCCGCTCTTGCTCGCCTCGTCGGCGAGATTCACCTCGATCAGCACGGGCATCGGCGGCGAGCGCCGCGCGCGGGCCAGTGCCCGCGCGAGGCGCTCGGAGTCGAGGCTCTGGACCAGGTCGAAGATTTCGGCTGCGACCGCGGCCTTGTTGGTTTGCAGATGGCCAATCAGATGCCAGCGCGCATCGACGAGATCAGAGAGCACGCCGCGCTTGCCAGCCGCCTCCTGCACGTAGTTCTCGCCGAACTCCCGCGCGCCGGCTTGCCAGGCCGCGCGGATCGATTCGGGCCGCTGCGTCTTGCTCGCGAGCACCAGCCGGACCGAGGCCGGCGCGCGGCCGGCGCGCTCTGCCGCCAGCGCGATCCGCTCGCGCACCCGGGTCAGGCGTTGCGCGATCTCATCCGCGGCGCGGTCGTTCATCTAAGCGCGATACTCATCGGGGCGTCGAGGGTTCGGTCGGAGGGGCGCTGATCCCATGGCGCTGGAGCGCGGCGAGCACCTCGGCGGTCGGCAAGCCCATCACGTTATCGCGAGAGCCTTCGACCGCGACGACAAACCCGGCGCCCTGGCCCTGGATTCCGTACGCTCCCGCCTTGTCGAAAGGTTCCGCGGTGCGGAGGTAGTCGTCGATTTCGGCGTGGCTCAGAGTCCGGAACGTGACGTGGCTGGTCACGCATGCGCTTTCCAGGATCGCGCCCGCGCGCGCGATCGCGAACGCAGTCTGCACCATGTGCGTACGTCCCGAGAGCATCGTGAGCATCGCTCGCGCCTCCGCCTCGCCGCTGGGTTTGCCCAGAATACGCCCTGCGCACTCGACGACGGTGTCCGCCCCGAGCACGACCTCGTCGCCAAACCGCGCCGAGACGGCGAGCGCCTTTTCACGCGCCATCCTGAGCGCAAAATCGGCGGCGCACTCGCCCGCGCCGGACTCCTCGACGACGTCGCTCTGCACCACGCGAAACTTGAGCCCGGCTTTGGTGAGCAACATCCGGCGTCGGGGCGAGGCGGAGGCCAAAACAAGATTCGAGCCCAAATTCGAGGTCAGATTCGCGGTCGGGTTCGAGTTCGGACTCGCAGGTTGTACGATGCGCTCGTCAGCCACGCCAACGACTCTGAGCAGACGCGCGGAGACGGAGCAAGCCCGCACCCCATTAAGCGCCTGCGCGGTCTTGTCAAATCGATTGACCTACATCAGGCGCTCGGCGGCTTTGACGATCTCGCCCGCGCCTGGCAGCGCGGCTTTTTCAAGGTGCTTGTTGTACGGCATCGGGACATCGAGCGTCGCGACGCGCTCGACCGGCGCGTCGAGATCGTCGAAGGCCGCCTCGTAGATCTGCGCCGCGATCTCCGCGCCGGCGCCGCCGGTGCGCCATCCTTCGTAGACCACGATCGCCTTGCCGGTTTTGCGGATCGATTCGGCCACCGTCTTCAGATCGAGCGGATTGAGCGTCCGCAGATCGATCACTTCCGCGTCGACTCCTTCATTCTCCAGCGCCTCGGCGGCGCTGAGCGCGTCGTACAGGCACTTCGAGTAGGTGACGATCGTGAGGTCCTTGCCCTCGCGAGCCACCCGGGCGACTCCGAACGGCACCAGATGCTCGCCTTCAGGCACTTCGCCTTTGATCCCGTAGAGCGACTCGTGCTCGAGGAACATCACCGGGTCATCCTGGCGAATCGCGGTCTTGAGCAGCCCCTTGGCGTCGGCGGGAGTCGCCGGAATTACGACCCGAAGCCCTGGACAATGGAGGAAATAGGCCTCGAGGCTCTGGCTGTGCTGAGCGCCGAGTTGATGGCCGCCGCCCTGCGGCGCGCGAATCACGAGCGGGACCTTGGCCTGTCCGCCGAACATGTAATGGATCTTTGCGGCGTGGTTGACGATCTGATCCATCGCGAGCAGCGCAAAGTTGATCGTCATCAATTCGACCACCGGCTTGAGACCGCCCATCGCAGCCCCGACTCCCGCGCCGACGATCGTGAGCTCCGAAATCGGCGTATCGCGAACGCGCTTCTCACCGTAGATCGAGAGCAGGCCGTCAGTCACCTTGAAGGCGCCGCCGAAGTAGCCGACCTCCTCGCCCATGATGAAGACGCGCTCGTCGCGATCGAGTTCCTCGCGCAGCGCCTGGTTGAGAGCCTCGCGGTATTGAATCTGGGGCATGGAAAGTCAGGCCACTCTCGTCCGACGGCAAGCGCGCCTGCGACTATTCCTCCACGTACACATTCTTCGTCAGAGTATCGAGCGCGGGCTCGGGGCTCTCGTCGGCGAACTTGACCGCGTCTTCGATGATCGCCGCGACCTCGGCGTCGACTTCCTCGAGCCGATGCTCGCTCACGCGATGCTCGGTGAGCATCCGCTGCCGCAGGCGCTTGATCGGGTCGCGCTCCTGCCAGATCCGTTCCTCGCGCCGCGAGCGATATTCGGCCGGGTCGGACATCGAATGGCCGCGGAAGCGATAGGTGACCGCCTCGATCAGCGAGGGGCCGTCGCCCTCGCGGGCGCGCGCCACCGCCTCGGTGACGGCGCCATAGACCTCGAGCACGTCCATCCCGTCGACGCGCACGCCGGGCATCTTGTAGGGCTCGGCGAAACGGTAGAGCTCTTCCTGGCAGATTGCGTTCTGCACCAGCGTGCCCATCCCGTAAAAGTTGTTCTCGCAGATGAAGATCACGGGCAGGTTCCAGAGCGAGGCCATATTGAGGCTCTCGTGGAAGGCGCCCTGGGGCAGGGCGCCGTCGCCGAAAAAGCAACAGACGACTTCGGGCTCCTCCTTGTAGAGGATCGAGAGTCCGAGTCCGGCCGCGAGCGGCAGACCCCCGCCGACGATCGCATAACCGCCCATGAAGCGCAGGTTGCCGTCGAACAGATGCATCGAGCCGCCGCGCCCATGCGAAATTCCGGTCTGTTTGCCGAACAGCTCCGCCATCACCACCCGCGGGCGGCGCCCTTGGCGAGGCAGTGGCCGTGCTCGCGGTAGGTCGAGACGACGTAATCTTTGTTCGAGATCGCGTTGATCGCGCCGACCGCGACCGCTTCTTCGCCGGCATAGAGATGGCAGAAGCCGGTGATCTTGCCGCGGCTGTACATCTCGGCAACTTTTTCCTCAAACCGGCGGATTAGCACCATCCGCTGGTAGAGTTCGGTAAGCTCGGTCTCGCTGAGAGTCAGCAGAGCCCGCTCCGCCGTATGCCTGTCGCGATCCAGCGCCATCGTTACACCGTCGGAAAACTCGCGAAATCTGACGTCCTGCCTTGATCATAAGCCAAGGCTGGCGGGGAATAAATCGGGCTGGGGGCGCGGTCGACGCCCGCTACTTCGGCTAGACCGCGAGCTTGAGCTGCTGCGCGGCGCGGACCGGCGCGAACGAGCGCCGATGGATAGGCGTGGGGCCCAGCCGCTCCAGCGCCGCGACGTGCGCGGCGGTGCAGTAACCCTTGTGACTGGCGAAGCCGTAGTCGGGGAAGCGCGCGTCGTAGTGGACCATCATCCGATCGCGCACGACCTTGGCGACGATCGACGCCGCGGCGATACAGAAGCTCTTGCGATCGCCGCCGACGATCGCGGTCTGGGGCAGCCCGAGCACGGGGTTGCGCCGGCCGTCGACCAGCACATGCTGCGGCGCCCGCCGGAGCGTCAGCACCGCGCGCGCACAGGCCGTTACCGAGGCGCGGTAAATGTTGATGCGATCGATCTCGCCCACGTCGGCGATTCCGAGCCCGATCGCGAGCGCGCGTTCCAGGATCAGCGGGTAGAGCTCCTCGCGCTTTTCGGGGGTGAGCTGTTTGGAATCGTGGACGCCCTTGATGAAAGTCTCGGGCGCGAAGACCACTGCCGCCGCGACCACCGGACCGGCCATCGGCCCGACGCCGACCTCGTCCACGCCTGCAACCGCCTCGATACCGGCGTTCCAGAGCTTGCGCTCGTGACGCAGGTCAGGATGTCGCGACATGCCGCCTTCCTCCTCCCATCCGATTCCGCCTGCGAATGATTATGCGAGCCGCGGCGCGCGGCGTCAAAGCGGGCGCGCCGACATCGCTGGATCGGCTGAGCATGCGGGATTAAGAAAGTATCCAAACCGCTGCTCTTTGCGATGGACAAGCTGATTACAGCCAGTGCCGAACTCGACGCCGTGATGCGTGATTATTACGAGCGCCGCGCCGGCGAGTACGACGAGTGGTATCTGCGGCTGGGCAGTTTCGCCGATCGGCCCGAGGCCGAGCAATGGCGTGCCGAGCTCGAAATATTGCGCGAGCGCGTGAGCGCGTTCGCCAACGGGAAGCTGCTCGAAATCGCGCCGGGCACCGGATGGTGGACGCGGCATCTCGCGCCGGGCGCGCAGGTCACGGTCGTCGACTATGCGCCCGCGATGCTGGCGCAGGTCGCGGCGCGGCTGCGCGACGTTGGACTCGAAGCGCGCAGGATTCGCGGCGACGCTTATGCGCTCCCGCTCGGCCGCGCACGTTTCGATTCATGCTTCATGGGTTTCTTTCTGAGTCACGTTCCGTTCGCGCGCTTGCACGAATTTTTCGGCGAAGTGCGTCGGGTAATGAAGCCGGGCGGGTTGGTGATGGTTGTCGATAGCGCCGCACTCGGGGAAAGCAATCGCTCCGAGCCCGGGCAGGAGCAAATTCGGGAACGGATTCTCAACGACGGCTCGCGCCATCGGGTGCTGAAGATCGATCACTCGCCCGAAACCATTGGCGCCACTCTGGCGCCGCTGGGCCAGGTGCTGGAAGCGTGGGTGACCGGAAAATTCTTCGTCGGCGCAGTCGTGCGAGTGGCTTCCACGCGATGAGGGCCCGGGCTTGGCGGCCCCGGATCGGGAGAATTCGACTATGCCTCGGCTGGCCTGCCTTCCCGCGGTTTGATACTTCTCCAAACTGATCTGAAGGTGGATCTCCCTTCGCGGAGTCTCAATGGAACAGCGGAAGAAACGGCCAAAGCACAGCTCCCTCGGGGCCAAGCAGAAAGATCAGAAACGCCGGCAAATCGTAAGGGCGGCGGTCAAAGTGTTTGCGGAAATTGGATACCACAGCGCAACGATGGAAGACATTGCGCGGGAATTCGAGGCAACCAAGGGCCTGCTCTACAGCCATTTCAAAAGCAAAGAACAGGTTCTCGAGGCCATCCTCAACGATGAAGAGCTAATTGCTCAGCTTGAGGCTCCGTTGGTCCCGTTCGACGGGCCTCTGGCCCAAGCCCTTAGCTGGGCGATCGCCCGTTCGTCCATGGTGTTCCAGTCCAACGCTCACCTGGTGCGCGTCCTCTATTTGCAGTCGATAGCTTCTGGAGAAACAACCCAACTCGCATTCAAGAAAATGCTGGAACGGCTGTATAACATGGCTGCGCGGTGGCTGGACCACTACAAGCGGACCGGCGAGATCAGGCCCGAGGTGGACTCACGCCTTTGGGGGGAGTTACTGGTCGATGCCTTTACCAATGTCATTCTGAAAAAGCCAACGTCGGGTGAGCATGGCGAGATCCAACTCGGCTCGCTGATGGCAGTGCTGGAAATGCTCTTTGATGGGGTTACAACAGAGACGGGCAGAGGCTGCGCTTCGGGTGCCATCCAAGGCCTGATCCGTTTGACAGACCAGCCGCTGAGACCGTCCGGCGCGCATGCCCCTGCTCGGCCATCATCGGCTCGCCAAGCTCGCGCCGCAGCACGTCCGCGCCTTCATCAAGCGCAGGCTCGGCGACGGCCTTAATCCGAACCGCCCCGGCTCCGCGAAGGAACCACTGGAGAGGCCGCTTTCTCAGTAATAGTCCACTGGATCGATCTGGCGCTTGGCGCCCCAGTAGAAGAGCATGTTCTCGGTCAGCCCCTGCCAGGTGTAGCGACTCGGCGGCATCAGGAGCCGCTTGAACATCGACTTCAGCGAGTAGAACTCGGTCGTGCATTTCCACACGCCCTCTTCGACTTCCATCGGCGAGAGATTCTTGGGCACGAACATGCAGCGGAAGTTGTTGGTATACAGGTCGGCGTCGGGAATGATGACGCGTCCTTCGGCTTCGAGCTTGGTGCGCATCGGGGTGCCGACCCGCGGCGTGACGGTGTTGAAAAACGCCTCGGGGGCGCGGACCTCGTGCAGGAACTTGAGCGTCTCCTCGAAAATCTTCGGATGGTCCTCGTCCAGCCCGAACATGAAATTCAGCGAATAGTAGATGCCGTATTTCTTGAGCCGCGCCAGCAGCTTCTTGTAGTCACTGGTGTGGTTCTGGATCTTGTTCATCGAGAGCAGGCTGTCCTGGCTGATCGATTCCACGCCGATATTGACGTGGAAGATGCCGGCCTTGGCCGCCAGGTCGAGCAGCTCCTCGTCGTGATTTGAGTTGATGGTCCACAGCGCCGAGAAGCGGATGTTCAGCGGCGCCAGCGCCTTGAACAGCTCGCGCGCGAACTTGTGCTTGCCGGTGATCTGATCGTCGATGAACTGGAAGCGGCGGAAGCCGGTGGCGGCGATGGTCTGCTTGATTTCCTCCACGATGTCGCCGATCGGACGGGTGCGATAGCTGCCCTCATAGAAGACCGGAATTTCGCAGAACGAGCAGCGATAAGGGCATCCGCGACTCGCCTGAATCGGCACCGCCTTGAAGAGGTAGCGATTGAGCTTGAGCAGTTCGTGGCGCGGGCGCGGCAGATTCTTCAGGTCATGCAGCTTGTCCGCCTTGTAGACCGGCTTGAGCCGGCCGGCCTGCCAGTCGCGCAGGAGCGGCTCCCACACCAGATCAGCCTCGCCCTGGACCACGGCGTCGGCGTGCTTGAGCGCCTCTTCGGTCTGCAGCGTGGCGTGAAAACCGCCCATCACGACCGGCGTGCCGCGTTTGCGGAACTGGTCGGCGAGTTGATAAGCGCGCAGCGAGGCGCCGATCGTGGTGGTCATCCCGACCAGATCCCAGCCACCGTCGAAGTTGATGTCCTCGAGGCGCTCATCGCATAGCGTCACGTCGAAATCGTCGGGCGTGAGCCCCGCCATCAGCGGAATCATCAACCCCATGATCAGGCGCCAGCGGGTCTTGTGGGGCGTGCCGTCGAGATGAACAGTAGTCGGTTGCACCAGCAGTAATCGTGGTTTCTTCATGATATCTGCCGCTCCATTTTGTCGACGTTTGCCTGGTTGATTCGTGCCTGATTGACAATCGCCTGATTGGCGCTCGCCTGGTTGACACTCGAACCGAACCGCGCCGCGCGCCCGTGACGGTCGGTCAACGTCCACAAGCCCAGCGCGAAGACGTAGGTGCCGAAAGCGGTTCCCCACGCAAAGTATTCCAGATGATTGAAGGCCGCCAGAATCACGAGCAGGTACGCGAAGTCGCGCCCGGTGATCTGCTCGACCCGCTCGATCCACGCTTGGGCCGCGTCGGTGACATTGAGCGCCCGGATCACCGCGAACCAGCACAGCGCGAGGCCGCCCAGCAGGATCGCCAGCAGGTAGAAATACGCCACGCTGCCGCTGGCCCGATAGCAGCCGACCATCAAGCCGACGAACAGTGCGACGTGCACGATATTGTCGGTGATCATGTCGAGCTTGCCGCCCCATTCGGTCTCGCGCATCTTGAGGCGCGCGAGTTCGCCGTCGACGCCGTCGATCGTGACCCCGAGCAGAAACAGGAGCGTGCCACCCAGCCGCCACCAGTAGCCCGGTACGGTCAGCATCGAGGCGCTGGCGAAGCCCAGCACGGTGTTGAAGAGCGTGACCTGGTTGGGCGTGATCGTCGTGCGCGCGAGCCGATAGCTGATCCGCCATGAAACCCGCCGGTCGAAGGTGCGGGCGAGCACTCCGTCTTTGTGCGCCGTTTCGAAGCGTACGGAACGAGCCAGCCGGAGCTCGGCCTCGCGCCCGTCCTCGGGCCGGCCGTCGAGAGCGTAGGGCAGGGCGGTCGTGGCGCTGGGTGAGGGGCTGTGCCTGCCGAGTTCCTCGAGCAGTTCACCCAGCGGTCCCGTTGCGAGCACGCCGTCGCCGCTACTGGCCACCTGGACCACCCGATTCGGTTCGGCCGCATAGTTGGCGATTGCACGGTTGAGTTGCGAGCGCGCAAAAACCAGATTGCCGGTGAGTGCGAGGCACGGCTGTCCGCGCTCCAGTTCGAAGGGCTTCGCGAAGAGTTCGTCCAGCGAGTCGACGCACGCGACTTTCGGGTCGTCGCGGAAATCACCCAGCGCGTCGCGCAGATCGCGTCCGTGCGCGCGCTCGATGAAGAACCGCTTAACCCCCGCGCGCTGACAGATTAGAATAAGACGCTCCAGCAAGGGGCGCCCGAAGATAAGTTCAGCGGCGCGCGATGGCGCACGAATGACGACCGTATCTAACAAACAGTTAATCCCCCGATCGGGGAAGAATTCGTTAAGAGTAGGTTACTAAACCAATCGGTCCGGCTAGTCAACGTGGGGTTACGAAGTCTGAATCACCGACCGCTCGGTTTGCGGCTTGCGCGGCAGGACGAGCTATTGACGATTGCCAGGCTTCAGAGACCGGGCTCACGCTACGCTCGGTGGCTTTAAGGAATCATCCATGGCTTTGCGAGCGATCCTGTTCGATTTCGGAGCCACGCTCGACGATCCGCGGCACTGGCTCGATCAAATTGTGGGCCACTATCGGGCCGGCGGCGTCGAACTCGATCGCGAGGAGCTGGATCCCGCTTTCGACCATGCGACCCGCAGTGCGTACCGCGCAACCGACGCGCTGCGCAAGATGAAGCTGCGCGAAACCGTCGATTTCCTCTTGCGGCTGCAAATCGAGCATCTGAGCTGCCTTGGTCCTGAGCACTTGCGCCGACAGCTTCAGCAGCTTGGGCCATCGGGCCTCGCACAACTGCGCGATCGCCTTGGTGCGGCTTTTGCTCAAGAGTCGCGAGTTGGGATGGCCCGCAGCCGGAAGATTCTACAGGGTCTGCAGCCGCGCTTTCGGCTCGGCGTAGTTTCGAACTTTTACGGTAATCTCGATCGCGTGCTCGACGAGAGCGGGATGCTGGAACTGATGGAGGTGACGGTGGACTCGTCGTCGGTCGGGATCTTCAAGCCCGACGTGCGAATCTTTGAGCGGGCGCTTGCGGCCCTTGGTCCGTCCGTCGCGGCATCTGACGTGGCGATGGTGGGCGATTCGCCGGACAAGGACTGCGCGCCGGCCCGCCGCGCCGGAATGAAGACGATCTGGCTGTGCAATCCGCCCGATCGTATCGGGCCGCGTCCGGTTGCGGAGTTCGCGGATCAGAAAATTAACGCACTCGACGAGCTTCTGAAACTTTGATGGTTAACAATATAGCGGGTGCGATTCTCGCCGCGGGGACCGGCGAGCGGCTGCGTGCCGCGGCGGGCGGGCTGCCCAAACCCCTGGTCGAGATTAACGGGCAGACGCTGCTTTCGCTTCAGGCCACGACGATAATGGAAGCAGGCGCAAGTCCGGTCCTGACGGTGGTCAGCTCGGAAACCGACCGGCTGATCCGTGCGCGTGGCATCAGGTTGCCGGCGCAACTCGAACTGGCGGTAAAGAATACGCCCAACTCGATGGAGACGCTTTTCGCGCTCGGGGAACGACTGCCCGCCGGACGCTTCCTGCTCGCGACCGTCGACGCGATGCTGCCGCGCGCGGAGTTCATGCGGTTTGTGGCCGGCGCGTTCGAGTCTACTGCGCCCGATAGCCCGGGCGGCTTTGACGGCGCGCTCGCGGTCGCGCGATGGCGCGGCGACCGCCGTCCGTTGTTCGCAGACGTTGCCCCGGACGGGCTGATCAAATCATTGGGCGGCGACGCGGGGCCGCTCGTAACCGCGGGCGTTTATATGTTTTCGACCTCAATATTCGGCTGCGTCGCGCAGGCGCGAGACGCCGGGCTCGGCGCGCTGCGAGAGTTTCTTGGTTATCTGGTGCGCCGCGGGATGCGGTTTCGGGCGTTCGAGGTGAGCGGTGCGATCGATGTCGACGAAGGGCCGGACCTCGAGGCGGCGCGCGCGATGCTCGCCGGACAGTTGAGGCATGGCGCCGCGCGCGGAGGACGTGGGTGATCGTGATGCGTGCGCTTGGAATCTATCGGGAGCGGGCCTTTTCTCCGGGCAAGGTCGAGGCCGACGCCGCGATTCTGGACGCCGCGCTGGCGGAGCTGCGGCGCGAGGGCTTCGAGACGCGCGCGGTCGCCCCGGCCGATTTCGCCGCCGCGGGTTTCGCGGAGTGGTCCGGAAGCGGCGTCGATCTGGTGCTTTCGATGTGCCAGGGCGCCGAGGCGCTGCGGCGGTTGTCCGAACTGGAGCAGTCGGGCGCGATCGCGGTGAACTCGGCGCTTTCGATCCGCAACTGCTATCGGGATCTGCTGACTCCGGGCTCGCGCGCGCCGGCGTCCCGATTCCGCCCGGGATGCTGGTCGATACCGCGCTGCCGCTCGAATCGGGTGCGCTGCTCGGCGTGGAGATCGCGTTGCCGCTGTACGTCAAGCGCGGCGACCTGCATGCGCTGGGTCCCGACGATGTCCGGCGGGTCGAGACCCTGGCCGAGTTGCGCGCGGCGCTGATGAGCTTTGCTACGCGGCAAGTCAGCCAAGCCTACGTGCAGCAGGAAGTCGAGGGTGAGGTGGTGAAATTCTATGGCGTCGGCGGCGGCGAGTATTTCACCGCGCTGCGGGAGCAGGATGAATTGTCTGAGGCGCAGCATCGCGAGCTCGCGCATGCGGCCGCGGCTGCGGCCGGTGCGATCGGCTTGGAGGCTTGGGGCGGCGACGCGGTGATCGATCGCGCCGGCGCGATCAAAATCATCGATTTCAACGACTGGCCCAGCTTCAGCCGCGTGCGCGAGCCCGCCGCGCGTGCTATAGCACGTCGCGCGATATGGCTGTTGCATCGCGCTCGCCAGAGCGCGGCGCGGGTGGGTTCGCCGTAGCGCGACGGAGATCATGGAAGAGAAGCTGCCGAGAATAATCACTGAAGGGGCCGGGCCCAAATCGCGCCGGATTTTCGAGGAAGAGGAGCGCTACGTAGCGCCGGGCCGCCAGCGAATTTCGTCGCTCGCGGGGGTCGCTTTCGATCACGGCGAAGGCGCGACGCTGACCGACGTCGACGGCAACGTTTACCTCGATTTTTTTGCCGGCGTCGCGGTCGCCAGCCTCGGCCATGGCCATCCGGTGCTGGCCCAGGCGCTGGCCGAGCAGGCCGCGCGCCTGATGGTCGGGACCTTCGCGACGCCCGAGCGCGCCGAGGCGTTCAGGCTGCTAGCGAGGCCGCGCCGGGCAAGCTCAAGCGCTGTCCATCTCTATAGCGGCGGTGCCGAGGCGGTCGAGGCGGCGTTCCGGCTGGCGCGCTCCGTTACCAAAAAGCACGAGGTGGTCGGCTTCTGGGGCGGCTTCCACGGCAAGACCGGCGGCGTGATCGGGCTTATCGGCGACGAATCGAAGCAGGGCTACGGTCCGCTGCCCGGCGGCAGCTACCTGGTGCCCTACGCCGACTGTTACCGATGCCCGTTCAAGCTGGAATATCCGGCTTGCGGGATGTTCTGCGTCGAGTTCGCGCGCAAGCAGATCAAGAACAGCTCGGCCGGCGCAATCGCGGCGGTGCTGGTCGAGCCGATGCAGGGCACCGCCGGCAACGTGATTCCGCCCGACGATTTCTGCCCGCGGTCAAGGAGATCGCGCGGCGAAAACGACGCGCTGCTGATCGCCGACGAAATGATCACCGGCTTCGGCCGCACCGGCAAGATGTGGGGCGTCGAGCACAGCGGCGTCGAGCCCGATATCATGACCGTCGGCAAAGGGATGGGGTCGGGCTTCCCGGTCTCGGGCGTGCTGCTCAGCGAGGAGGTGGCGCAGAGCCAAGCCGTTCTCCAAGCCCAGCGCGTCGTCATCGAGCTATGGCGGCAATCCGCTGGCGGCGGTCGCGGTCGGCCAGACGATCCGCAGCATCCAGCGCGAGAATCTGGTCGAGAACTCGCGCAAAGTGGGCGCGTGCTGCTCAAGCGCGTCTGCAGGGGCTGAAGGAAAAATATCGAGTTCGTCGGCGACGTGCGCGGGCGCGGCCTGCTGATCGGAATCGACCTGGTGCGCGATCGGCAGCACCAAGCAGCGAGCTGAGCCGCAGCGTCACGGAGATCATCTTCAAGGAGGCGCTCAAGCGCGGCCTGCTGATGCATGGGCTACTTCCCGCGCATCCGGATCAATCCGCCGCTGGTGATCACCGAGGAACAGGCGGAGGCGGGAGCGGCGATCCTCGACGAAGTCTTCGCCTATGTGCGCGACATGTCGATTGGCGCGACGGAGTGGTCCTGAGCATGGTCACGATGGCGGATCGATGACCGGAAACATGGGATTGTTCTTCGATCTGGGCGGAACGCTGGTCAAGCTCGACGAGACGCGCGAGCTGCCGCTCGACGCCGCGGCAAGATCGATAATCGAGTTGCTGCCCGGCGTCGCCGAGAAGCTCGCGCCGATGCGCGACCATCTGATTTTCGTCGTGACCAACCAGGCCGGGATCAAGCGCGGGCGGTTCACCGATGGAAGCGGTCGAGGCCGCGATCGCCGAACTCGATCGGCAGCTCGGCGGGATCCTGACCGCGTGGCAGATCTGTCCGCATGACCGATGACGATCGGCTGCGAATGCCGCAAGCCGCAAAGGCGGGATGATCACCGAACTGGCCGAAGATGTACGGCGTGGATCTGGCCGCCTCCACGATGGTGGGCGATCAGGAAGTCGACGAGCTGGCCGCGCGCTCCGCGCGCGTGGGCAAGTTCGTCTACGCCGCGGATTTCTTCGGCTGGAAGTAAGACGCGCGTGGCGGTGAGACTGCGCGGTGCAATCTCGGGTTTCGGCGCCGTCGCCGCGCAGGCGCATCTGCCCGGATGGCGTAGCCGCAGCGACCTTCAGATCGTCGCGGTTCACGATCCGGTTTCAGAGCGACGGCATCTGGCGCTCCGCCTGATCAAGAACGTCCGGGTCTACGATGACCTCGAGCTGATGCTCACCGGCGAGCGGCTTGATTTTCTCGATATCGCCAGTCCGCCTGCCCTTCATGCGCAAGCTGCGCGCGCCGCGCTCGAAGCCGGTGCTCACGTCATCGTCGAGAAGCCGCTCTGCCTCGATCCCGCGGACTTCGATTCGCTCGCATCGCTGGCCGCGGCGAAGTCGCGCGTCCTGATGTGCGTGCATAACTGGAAGCATTCACCCGCCTATCGGCTCGCGCACGAGATCGTATCCTCCGGCCGGCTCGGCGCGTTGCGATACGTAGGGTTCGAGCGATCGCGCACCGAGCCCGCCTCGGGCGCGGGATGGCGGCTTGATCCGAAGTTCGGTGGCGGCATCCTTATCGATCACGGATGGCATGTGTTCTACCTGATGCGATGGCTGATGGGCGGCGAGCCCGTCAATCAGGTCGCGGCGCATCTCGGCTTCGCAAGCGACACCGCCGTCGATGATACCGCCGATCTCCGGGTGCGCTTCCCGCGCGATCGGATCGCATACTGCCATCTCTCGTGGCGAGCGCCCCAACGTCGAACGATTCGCGATCCTCTATGGCCACCAGGGCGTACTCGAGGTTTTGCCCGATCATATCCGCCTGACCGATCGCTCAGGCAGGGCCGAAGTCTTCCCCGTCGCCGATCCCCCGGATGACTCCTACCACGCGGCTTGGTTCGCCGCCGTCGCCGCGGATTTCGAGGCGGCAATTGTGCCCGGGGGAACCGAAATCGCCAGGCTCAACCTCGCCGAAGCCAGGACCGCGCTCTCCCTGATCGTCGGCGCCCGCCGGTCCCACCAAAGGGCCGGCGCACCGGTGGATATGCCCGCCTGACCGACCGGACTGGGCTCTTGACTTCCCAATCTGGCGCGTTCAAAGTTGCCATTGACCGCTAGGTTAGGGAGGGTTGTGAGGCGGTCGCGCCGAGCGGAGGGGAACTGCTTGGCGTCAGTGGTCGCTCGAATCAAGTACTTTCGATGCTCTCGCCCCCCCTCGGGTGGAGGTTGGGTCGTTGAGTCAGGCAGAACGGGGCTTGGATTCTAGGATGAGTTCTTCAGCCGCTCGCGCGCAGGCTCAGGATTCGCGCGACGAAATCTTAAGGCCGCCACCGGCCTGTTCGCGGGCCGCGGTTTCCACGAAACCTCGATGTCCGAGGTGGCGCGTGAGGCAAGCGTCAGCAAGGCCCTGATCTTCTGGCACTTCAAGACCAAGGAGGAGCTGTTCCTGGCGGTTCTCAACGGCCTGCTGGCGCCCTATTTTATCGATTTCGCCGAGGAAGTCGGCTGCGCTCGGCGAGCCCGACCAAATCCTCAAGCTGGTCGAGATGTATCTGTCCTTTGTCCGTGAGAACGCCAGTTCGGTGCGCTTCTTTATCGTCCAGCTTCTGCACGGCGAGCGGCATCCGGACGTTTTGACCGACCAGGTGCTGCGGCTTTACGACGGCTACCGCGCCTGTTGACCGATCTGGTGCGCCGTGCGCAGGAAAAGGGACTCTGTGCGCGCGATTTCACGCCCGAAGCGGCCGTCGGCTTTCTGCTTTCGGCGCTGAACGGCATGCTGGTCGAGCTTCTTTTCATGGGTAACTCCGCGATCGACACCGACAGTGCGGTCGCGATGCTGCGCGGATGGCTGTTTCGACGACGCTGCGCACGGCAACCACGGCGGCAGCCAGGCCGTCAACTGAATCTACGTTAGTTACGGGGGAGCGGATGACCAAATGCGCATGCCGTTGCGACTTATGATCGATCTCGGCCGCTACATGGCGCGCAAGAAGCGTGCGGGCGAGAAATATTTTCCGCTCGTCCTGATGCTCGAGCCGCTCCACGCCTGCAATCTGGCCTGTGTCGGATGCGGCCGGATCGTCGAGTACAAGGACACCATCCGCGATCAGATGCCGCTCGAGGAAGCGCTGGGCTCGGCGGAGGAGGCCGACGCGCCGATCGTCTCGATCTGCGGCGGCGAGCCGCTGATGTACAAGCATATCGTGCCGCTGACCAAGGGGCTCATCGAGCGCCGCCGCCACGTCCAGATCTGCACCAACGCGCTGCTGCTCGAGCGCTTCGTCAAGCAGGTCGAGCCCAGCCCCTACCTGAGCTTCAACGTTCATATCGACGGGATGCGCGAGACCCACGACCGGGTCGTCGATCGCAACGGCGTGTTCGACACCTGCGTGCGGATGATCAAGATGCTCAAGGCAAAGGGCTATCGGGTGCAGACCAACAGCACCATCTTCCGCGAAACCGGCGCGGACGAAATCGAGGAATTGATCAAGATGCTCGGCGGGCTCGGCGTTGACGGGATGCTGCTGACGCCCGGCTATCACTACCAGGTGCTGAGCAACGACATCTACCTCAAGAAGGATGAGATGCCGCGTCAAGTTCAAGCGCGTCAAAAAACTCGCCGACGACTACAAGATCATCAACACGCCCATCTATCTCGAATACCTGACCGGCGAGCGCGACTTGCTTTGCAGTCCCTGGACCACGGTGACGCGCAATCCGCAGGGCTGGAAGGGCCCCTGCTATCTGATCACTAACGGCCACTACAAAACCTTCAGTGAACTGCACGCGGCCACGGACTGGGAGTTCTATCGCACCAAGCAGGATATTCCGCTGCCGCGACTGCAAGCTGCATTCGGGTTTCGAGGGAACGGTGGCGCTCGATTTCGGCAAGAATCTCAAGCGACTCGTGGAAGATGGTGCGCTATTACGTTCCTAGGCCTGAGCGGCCGCAGAGTCGGACGGTCAGGCCGAGCCTGGCCGGGAAAGATTTGCCAGATCAGCTTCCGACTCTGACGGAAGCCACCGATGATTTGAAGGTCCGCGCGCGCTGCGGCTGCGTCGAGACGTATCGAGGTACTGCGCGCCGGATCGTGAGTCGCTGGCACGTCCGACGGCCTGGCCTCCCGCCTGTTGGAAGCGATGCGCTACAGTCTGCTGGCCGGTGGCAAGCGTTTGCGCCCGATCCTTGCCCTGCCGCGTGCGAGGCGGTTGGCGGCCGCTCCAGGACGCGCTCGGTTTCGCCTGCGCCATCGAGATGATTCACACCTACTCGATGATCCATGACGATCTGCCCTGCATGGACGACGACGATTTGCGCCGCGGCAGGCCCACCAACCACAAGGTCTACGGCGAGGCGATGGCCACGCTCGCCGGCGACGGCCTGCTGACCGACGCGTTCAAGGTCGCGGTGCGCCGTTCCGCCGGCGCCGATCCGCGTCGATCCTGCTCGAGACTCTCGCCGAGCTGGCCGAGGCCGCCGGTTCCTCCGGCATGGTCGCCGGCCAGGTGATCGATCTGCTTGGCGAAGGTCAGCCGATCAGATGGCCCAGCTCGAGTACCTTCACAGCCAGAAGACCGGCGCGCTGTTCGTGGCCGCGGTCCGCGGCGGCGGCTCGCCTGGGCGGCGGCGGCCCCCCCCAGCTCGAAGCCCTCACCGAATACGCCCGCGCGCTGGGCCTGGCCTTCCAGGTGATCGATGATATGCTGGATGTGGAATCGTCCACCGAGCAGTTGGGCAAGCGCACGCAGAAGGATCATGCCCACGGCAAGGCCACCTATCCGGCGATTCTGGGCGTGGAAGAATCGCGTGCCTTCGCGCGCCGGCTCGAAGACCGCGCGCTTACGGCCTTGGCCTCGTTCGACTCGCGGGCCGATCCGCTGCGCCGTCTGGCGAGCTTCACCGTGGAGCGCCGCGCATGACTAGCGCCCGTCAACCGAGCGCGCCGGCCGCAGCGCGCTGCTCATCCGCTCGCCCGGCCCGCCAGGCGATCCTGCTTGCGCCCGGCAATCTCGCGCTGCAGGAGTTTGCGCCGCCCGATCCGGGCCCCGGCGAAATCCTGCTCGAAGTCCGCTGCGCGCTCAGTTGCGGCACCGACTTGAAGACCTTCCGCCGCGGCCATCCGATGTGGCCGATGCCGACGCCGTTTGGCCACGAATTCTCCGGCGTCGTCGCCGCGATCGGAGCGGGGGTCGACCGTTTCAGCCCCGGCGACGAGCTGATGGCCGCGCCGACCGCGCCCTGCGGCAATTGCTTCTACTGCGAGCGCGGCGACGAAAATCTCTGCCCGATGTGCATGGAGAAGATGGTGCTCGGCGCCTACGCCGATTACCTGCTGCTGCCCGCCCACGTCGTGGCTCGCAACGCCTTCAAGAAGCCCGCCGCTCTCCCGTTCGAGGAAGCCGCGCTGCTCGAGCCGCTGGCGTGCGTCGTGCACGCGCAGCAGATGGCGCGTCCCGAGACCTTCGAAACCGTTCTGATAATCGGCGCCGGCGCGTTCGGCCTGCTTCACATGATGGCGCTCAAGGCGCGTCCGTGCGTGCCGTCGTCGTGGCGGGACGCGGCAAGGCGCGCCTCCAATGGGCCGCCGACCTCGGCGCCGATCAGGTGATCGACATCGAGCGCGATGACCCGGTCGCGGCAGATCGCGAAGCTCAACGGCGGTCACGGCCCCGACTTGGTAATCGAATGCACCGGCCAGGTTACCGCCTGGCAGGAAGCGTTTTCACGCGTGCGCCGCGGCGGCCGGGTGGTCTTCTTCGGCGGATGTGCTGCCCGGCACGGCTTTGAGTGTCGATACGCGCCGGATGCACTACGACAACCTCACCCTGCTCGCGCCCTTTCATTTCCGCCCGCGCGACGTCCAGCAGGCCTTCGAGCTCCTGCGCGATGGAAAGTCCGGTGCGGGAAGAATCGTCAACGATCGGCGTCCGCTCAGCGAGCTTCGCGAAGTGTTCGCGATGCTCGAACGCGGCGCCGTCCTGAAATGCGCGATCGTGCCTTAGGCTCATGGGCCGTTCAGCGATCGCCGCTTCCATCACCTCTCCCGCTTTTTTGCGGGAGAGGACGGCGGGCGCCCGCGCCCGCCAGATGAGGGTGCAGATCCCAACCCCCCATCTGCCACACAGCTTACGCCGAGAGATTAAATCCAATGGACCAGCCAATCGAAATCGAAGGCAGTCATACCCATCCGCCGTCTCTGGCCCGCGACGAGTTCGCGGCCAAGCTGGACTTCACGATCAATCGCGCCCAGCGCGCCTTGATCGCGATTCAGCATGACGAGGGCTACTGGTACGGCTCGCTCAACGCCAACGCCGAGATGAACGCGGAGTTCATCATTTTCAATCACTTCATGGAGGCGGTGGATCCCGAGCTCGAAGTCCGGCTCAAGAACTACCTCCTCGAAACCCAGCAGTCCGACGGCAGTTGGAACCTTTACGCCGGCGGCGCGGGCTACCTGTCCAGCACCGTCGAAGCCTACTTCGCCCTCAAGCTGGCCGGGATGCGCGCCGGAGACGAGCCGATGATGGCGGCGCGGCGCTGGATTCTCGCCCACGGTGGGATCGCCAGCGCCGGCACGCTGGCGCGCTTCTATCTCGCTTGCATGGACCAGGTGCCGTGGTCGTCGACCGCCTCGCTGCCGGTCGAGTTCATGCTTGCCCCGAACTGGTTCCCGCTCAATATCTACGAGCTCGGCTCGTGGGCGCGCGGCACCGTCGTGCCCCTGATGGTCCTGCAGGCCACTCGCGTGACACGCAAGGTTGACTACCGCCAGGGTGCGCTCGAGCTCTACATCCAGCCGCCGCACTTCACCAAATTCAGGCATCCGCAAGGGCCGCCGCCTGCTCTCGCTGCGCAACGCCTTCAATTTGGCCGACCGGCTGCTCGCCTTTTACGATCGCCATCATCTCGATTCCGTCCGCCATCGCGCACTGCTCGAAGCCGAAAGCTGGATCCTTGAACGTCAGGAGGCCAACGGCTCCTGGGGCGGCATTCAGCCCTGCTACCTGCTGAGCGCGATGGCGCTCAAGGCGCTCGGCTACCGCAACGACCATCCGGTGATCAGAAAAGGCTACGAGGCGACCCGCGAGCTGCTCTGGGAGGTCGGCAACAATACGCTCTGCATGCCCTGTGTCTCGGTCAACTGGGACACCGCGATCGCGGCCAAGGCGCTGTTCGAATCGGGACTCTCTCCTGCCCATCCGGCGCTCAAGAAGTCCGCCCACTGGCTGCTCGACCATCAGATCTTCAAACGCGGCGACTGGTCGATAAAGCGGCCTAATCTTGAGCCGGGCGGTTGGGCCTTCGAGTTCTTTAACGACTACCTATCCCGACATCGATGATGCCGCGATGATCCTCACCGTGCTGCCCGCATGTGGCGATCGACGACGAGCTCGCCAAAGAGCACTCGGTGCGGGTCGGGGCGAACTGGGTGATGGGCATGCAGTCGGCGGACGGTGGCTTTGCTGCCTTCGACGTCGACAACGACTCGCACTGGCTCAACCATGTGCCGCTCGCCGACGTCGAGGCCGTCACCGATCCCACCTGTCCCGATTTGACCGGCCGCGCGCTCGAAATGATGGGCTCGGTCGGCTATCGCGCCGATCATCCGGTCGCTCGCCGCGCCATCCGCTGGCTCAAGCGCAATCAATCGAGTGACGGCGGGTGGTGGGGACGCTGGGGAGTGAACTACATTTACGGCACGTTCTCGGCGCTGGCCGGGCTTGCGCGCGGTCGGCGTCGATCTGAACCAGCCGTGGATCAAGCGCGCGGTGCAATGGCTCAAGTCGGTACAGAATCCGGACGGCGGATGGGGCGAAAGCCCGCTGAGCGACAAGGACCCGGCTTATCACGGCAAGGGTCCCAGCACCGCTTCGCAAACCGCCTGGGCCGTGATCGGCTTGTTGGCCGGCGAGGATCCGCTCAGCGAAAACGTGATGCGCGGCGCGGCGTGGCTGATGGAGCGTCAGGTCGAAGGTGGCGACTGGGACGAGCCGGAGTCCACCGGCAACGGCTTCCCCAATCACTTCTATCTGCGCTACCAGCTCTACTCACACTATTTTCCACTAATCGCGCTCGGCCGCTTCCGCAGCCGCCTCGTCGATCTGGCCGCCCGCGCTTAGTGTGCCGAGCTGGAAGTGCGCACAAGATGTCTGAGCCCTCTCCCATAGTATGGGAGAGGGTGTGGGTGAGGGTCCGACAGAGAATGTTTCGACATTGTTTTACGTCTTGTTCTTATCCAAACGCCCTCCCGGCCTGCGCGAGAGGGCTTACAAACCACGCGGGTTCGTGCAAGAACCTCGGTCTAAGGACACTAAAGCCGCGATGAAATCGCTCGCGATCCTCGGGTCGACCGGTTCCGTCGGCGTCACCACGCTCGACGTGGTGAGCCGCTTTCCCGATCGCTTCCGAGTGGTTGCGATGGCGGCCGGTCGCAATCTCGATCGACTCGCCGCCCAGGTCACGACCTTTCGCCCCGAGCTGGTTTCGGTCGCCACGCCCGAGCACGCGCGCGAGCTGTCGGCGCGCCTCGGTGAGCATCGCGTCACGATCCTACACGGTGCGGAGGGTGCCCTCGCCGTCGCGACCCATCCGGAGGCGGAGATCGTGATGTCCGCGCTGGTCGGCGCCCTCGGACTCCCTCCCACGCTCGCCGCGATCAAGGCCGGCAAGGATATCGGATTCGCCAACAAAGAAGTGATGGTTGTCGCGGGTGCGATCGTCACCCGCGCCGCCGCCGAGCACGGCGTGATGCTGCTGCCGGTCGATAGCGAACATAACGCTATCTTCCAATGCCTCGAAGGTCGCCCGCGTTCCTCGCTCAAACGCCTGATCCTGACCGCCTCCGGCGGCCCGTTCCTCAAGCTCGCACCCGAGCGTTTCGCCTCCATCAGCATCGCCGACGCGCTCAACCATCCAACCTGGCGGATGGGCAACAAGATCACGATCGACTCGGCCACCCTGATGAACAAGGGGCTCGAGGTAATCGAGGCGCGTTGGCTCTTCAACGTCGCGCCCGAGCAGATCTCGGTCGTGATTCATCCCCAGAGCGTCGTGCACTCGATGGTCGAGCTGATCGACGGTTCCGTGATCGCCGAGCTGGCGATTCCCGACATGGCGATCCCGGTCGCCTACGCGCTCGCGTTCCCCGAACGTCTGCCGCTCGACCATCTGCGCCCGCTCTCGCTGGTCGATTGTGCCACGCTCACCTTCGAGCAGCCCGACCTCGAACGCTTTCCCTGCCTGCGCTTGGCCTACGAGGCGCTGCGCGCGGGCGGCACGATGCCCGCGTGCCTCAACGCCGCCAACGAGGAGCTGGTCGCGGCCTTTCTCGCCGGCGAACTGCGCTTCCTCGATATCCCGCACCATATCGAAGCCGTGATGAATCGTAATCACAACCCTGCTCCGCAGAGTCTCGAGGATCTCTTCGAGGCCGACGCCTGGGCGCGCGCCGCCGCGCGCGAGCTGATCAACGCGGGTCAGTGATGGCCGAATATCGTGAAGCGAGCGCATCGGCAGCAGCCTTACCCGGCGCAAGTGCAGAGGTCGGGATACCGCTCTTCGCGACGCCTACGCCTTCTGCGCGCGCCTGGCGAACTCGCACTACGAAAATTTCACGATCGCGTCCTTCCTGATGCCGCGTGCGATGCGCCGCCATATGCACGCGATCTACGCCTACGCCCGCATCGCCGACGACTTCGCTGACGAGGACCACGATCTCGCCAAGCTCGATCAATGGGAGCGCGAGCTCGATCTCTGCTACGCCGGCGCGCCGCGCCATCCGGTGTTCGTCGCGCTCGCCGACACCGTGCGCCGCTTCGATATCCCGCGCGAGCCCTTCGCCGATCTGCTGCGCGCCTTTCGCTCCGATCTCGATTTCAAGGGCTTCGACACGCTCGACGATCTGCTCGGCTACGCGCGCTACTCCGCCAATCCGGTCGGCCGCCTGGTCCTCTACCTGTTCGGCTATCGCGACGCCGACCGCCAGCGCCTCTCGGATCAGGTTTGCAGCGGACTTCAGCTCGCCAATTTCTGGCAGGATATCGCGATTGATCTCGGCAAGGGCCGGATTTATCTACCGCGCCGCGACCTCGCGCGCGTCGGTTACAGCCCGGTCGATCTGCGCAACGGAATCGTCAACCGCGGCTTCGTTGACCTGATGCGCCAGGAGATCGGCGCCGCGCGCGAGTTGCTGGTGGCCGGCGCCGCGCTCAACCGCATGGTCGATCGGCGCCTGGCGCGCGACATCCTGATGTTCGCCGGCGGCGGTCTGGCGATCCTGCGCGCGATCGAAAGCGTCGGCTACGATGTCTTTCGCTCCCGCCCCAAGCTGCATAAGCTCGACTACCTGCGCTTGGGCTGGCGCGCATGGCGGGGACGCCTCGATGTCTGAGACCGATCAGGTAAGGCCAATGGCCGGGGCAATCGAAGGCCCGCCGCCCGCCGGCCTCGACGCCGATTACGCGCGCTGCGCGCAGGTCACGCGCGAGAAGTCGTCGAGCTTTTACTACGCCTTCATGCCACTCCCATCCGAAAGCCGACGCGTATGGCGGGGACGCCTCGATGTCTGAGACCGATCAGGTAAGGCCAATGGCGGGATCAATCGAAGGCCCGCCGCCCGCCGGCCTCGACGCCGATTACGCGCGCTGCGCGCAGGTCACGCGCGAAAGTTCGTCCAGCTTCTACTACGCCTTCATGCTGTTGCCGGCCGAACGCCGCCGCGCGCTCCACGCGGTCTATGCCTTCTGCCGCCTGATCGACGACATCGCCGACGACGCGGCCACGCGCGACCCGGCCGTGCTGCTGGCTCGCTGGCGCGAAGAGCTCGACCGCGTCTTCGACGGCGCGCCCACCTATCCGGTCTCGCGCGCCCTGGCCGACAGCGTGCGCCACTTCGCGATTCCGCGCCGCTACTTCGGCGAGCTTATCGACGGCGCCGAGATGGATCTCGCGCGTGTGCGCTATCAGACCTTCGAGGATCTCCGGCTCTATTGCTATCGCGTCGCCTCGACCGTCGGCCTCATCTGCATCGAGATTTTCGGCTACCGCAATCCCGGTACGCGCATCTATGCGGAAAACCTCGGCATCGCCCTTCAGTTGACCAACATCATGCGCGACGTCAGTGAAGACGCGTCACGTGGTCGGATTTATATACCCCTTGAAGACCTGGCCCACTTCGGCGTGAGCCCGGAAGAGATTTTCGACGGCGTCCACAGCGACCGCTTCGAGCGTCTGATGGAGTTCGAGGCCAATCGCGCCAACTCATTTTACGCCGCCGCCGAGCGCGCGCTGCCGGCCGAGGATCGCTCGACGCTGCTCACCGCCGAGGCGATGCGCCTGATCTATGGCGCGCTCCTGAAACGAATCGTCCGCTCGAACTACCACGTGCTCGGCCGCCGCCACAGCCTCTCCGCCCCGCGCAAACTCCTCCTGGTAGGCCGAGCCTGGGCCACCGCCCGCCTCCCTCTGCCCCGAGGCAATTAGGATGCCGGATTTTCTTTCCGGCTCCCTCTCCCATTCCAGGGAGAGGGTGGAGGTGAGGGTTCTTCCGGCGCGATTCGGCTGCCGCGCCGCGATTCTTCATAGCGCGATGGTCGACCTTTCTGGCTCCCTCTCCCATCGTATGGGAGAGGGTGGGGGTGAGGGTCATTCTCGCGGCGCGATTTGGCTGCCGCGCCGCGAATCTTCCTTCTCCCACCGGACCGCGAGGCTCGCCCCTCTGCGCCTCTCCCTGACCAGGGAGGTGAGGCTTGCCCGGAGCTGCGAAGGCCCGCTCGAGCAACGCGAGCGCGGGTGAGGGTAAACCCTCCGGTGCCCACCGTCGATCCCAAAGACGTCGTCATTATCGGCGGCGGCTTCGCCGGCCTCAGCGCCGGTGTCGCGCTCGCCGCGCGCGGTTTCCGCGTCGCCCTCCTAGAACGCAAGCCCGCGCTCGGCGGTCGCGCCTACTCCTTCGTCGATCCCGAAACCGGCGATTCCGTCGACAACGGCCAGCACGTCCTGATGGGCTGCTACGCCGAGACGCTGAGCTTCCTCGACCAGATCGGCACCCGCGACAAACTGGTCTTCCACCAGAACCTGGAAATCCAGATGCTGGCCCAAGGCGGCGCGCGCGCCCGCCTCTACACCGCGCATGTCCCGGGCCCGCTCCACATGGGCGCCGCCCTCCTGCGCTATGGCCATCTGAGCCCCGCGCAGCGCCTGCGCCTGATGGTCGCCGGCGGACAACTGCTGCGGATGCGCCGGCACGATCGCGCCCGCCTGGAAAGTCTGACCGTGGCCCAGTTGATGGACGTCCTGCACCAGGGCGAGACCGCCCGCCAAAGCTTCTGGTATCCGATGGCGATCGCGACCCTGAATGAAGATCCCGCACTCGCCTCCGCCGCGCTGCTGGCCGAAGTCCTAAAGCGCGGCTTCTTTTCGCGCCGCTCCGATTCCGCCTTCGTCTACTCCCGCGTCGGCTTGAGCGAGCTCTACTGTCACGCCGCGACCGCCTTCATCGAACGCAACGCCGGCGTGGTCGCGCCCCATACCAACATTCAGGAGTTCGATCTTAACGGCGACGGCGCGGTGAAGAGCGTGATACTGCGCGACGGCCGTAAGCTCGAAGCCGCCAACTTCATCGCCGCAGTCCCGTCCCCGCAACTCCTCGCGATGCTCCCGGCTGCCGTCGCCGCCGATCCATTTTTCGCGCGCCTCACCGAGCTCGGCACCTCCCCGATCATCTGCGTCCACGTCTGGCTCGATCGCGAAGTGACCGACTTCGCCTTCGTCGGCTTCATCGGCCGCGCCACCCAGTGGCTCTTCAACAAACGCAAGATCTTCGCGCAGCACGGCGAACGCCATCCGGGCTACCTGAGCTTCGTGATCAGCGGTGCCCGCGCGCTGATCGATCGCAGCAACGAAGAGCTCCTCGACCTCGTGATGGAAGACCTGCGCGTGATGATTCCCGCCGCGCGCCGCGCCCAGGTCGTCAAGGCGATCGTGCTCAAGGAGAAACACGCCACGATGGCGCCCGCGCCGCGCTCACATCAGCTGCGCCCGCCCGCCGTCACTCCGCTGCGCAATCTCTTTCTGGCCGGCGACTGGATTCAGACCGGCCTGCCCGCGACGATCGAGAGCGCCGTCATCTCGGGCCGTGCCGCCGCCGCCGCGATCGTCGCCCGCGTCGGCGGATCATCCGCCGCCGCAGCCTAGGTCTCCGCGCGATGGCGCATCGAACCGCGCTGGTCACCGGCGGCAACGGCTTCGTCGGATGCCACGTCGTCCGCGCGCTGCTCGCGCGCGGTGATCGCGTCCGCGTGCTCGTGCGCGAAGGCGCCGACCTCCGCGCGCTCGCCGGCCTCGAATGTGAGCGCGCGCTCGGCGACCTCCGCGACGCTGCCGCGGTCGAGCGCGCCGCACACGGTTGCAGCGAGATTTACCACGTCGCCGCCGACTATCGGCTCTGGGTCCTCGACGCCGCCCCGATGTACGCCGCCAACGTCGACGGCACCCGCAACGTACTCGCCGCCGCACGCCGCGCGGGCGTCGAGCTGGTGGTTCACACCAGCACCGTCGGCGCGCTCGGCATTCCCACAGGCGGCTCGGGCCGCGAGGATACCCCGGTCGCGCTCGCCGACATGGTCGGACCCTACAAACGGAGCAAGTTTGTCGCCGAGCAGGCGGCAATCGCCGCCGCCCGCGACGGCCTGCGCGTCGTGATCGTAAATCCCTCCACGCCCATCGGCGCCTGCGACTACAAGCCCACCCCGACCGGCCGCATCATCGTCGATTTCCTGAACCATCGGATGCCCGCCTACGTTGATACCGGGCTCAACCTCGTCGATGTCGAAGACGTCGCGCAGGGCCATCTGCTCGCCGCCGAGCGCGGCCAATCCGGTGAGAAGTACATTCTGGGCGGCGAAGACCTGACGCTGGCGGAATTCTTCGCGCGCCTCGCCGCACTCGCCGGCCGCACCGCGCCGCGCGTGAAGATTCCCTGGCCGATCGCCTACGGCTTCGCGCTCGGCGCCGAAGCGCTCGCCCGCGCCACCCGCCGTCCGCCGCGCGCGAGCCTGACCGAAGTCCGGATGGCCCGCAAGAAAATGTTCTTCGATTCTTCCCGCGCGCGCCGCGAGCTCGGCTACGCGCCGCGCCCGATCGACGGCGCGCTGGACCGCGCCATCGCGTTCTTCCGCGCCTCCGGCGCAGTCCGCGCGGCAGCCTGATCCCTCGATGCTGTTGCTCGCGACGATCGCGCTCCGCCCCTACGTCTTCGTCTTTCTCGCCAGTTACCTCCTGATCGCGATCGTAACCTTCGGCCTGCGCACCACGCTCTTGTTCACCGCGCTGACCTACACCATCGCGCTGGCGTGCGAGTGGAGCTCGATCAACAACGGCTTCCCCTTCGGTCTCTACCACTACGTCCAGGCCACGCGCGGGCGCGAAATCTGGCTCTTCGGCGTGCCGTTTTTCGACTCGCTCTCGTTCACGTTCTTGAGCTTCGCGAGCTACACCGTCGCGCTGCTCGTCAGTTCGCCGCTCTGGCGCCGCGGGATCGATCTTCACCTGCTCGACACTCGCGCGATTCGCCGCGCGCCGCGCGTATGGCTGATGGGCGCGCTGTTCATGGTGATGCTCGATCTGGTGGTCGATCCGCTGAGCGTGCTCGGCGACCGCTGGTTCCTCGGCCACATCTTCTGGTACGACCCGCCGGGCCCCCATTTCGGCGTGCCGATCAGCAACTACCTCGGATGGTTCTTCGTCGCCGCGATAACGATCGCAGTCTTCCAGCAACTCGATTCGCGCCTGAACCGCAACGCAAAATCAAAACCCGCCGGCGTGATACCGTGGCTGCCGTCCCGCGCCCTCTACGGCCCGCTGCTCTACGCGGGAATCGTAACCTTCGGCATCACGATGCTATTCCGCATCGGCGCAAGCGAAATCGCCTGGGCCAGCGTCTTCATCCACCTGCCGTTCCTCCTCCTCGTAATCCACATCGTCACGCGCCAAGACAACTACGGCAACGCCGCCGCCCTCACCCGCCACCTCGTAGACTTCCCCTACGATGAGGAGTTCCTGGGCAACCCGGAAGAAAGGAGCAACGCTTCAAGGCGACGCTTCGCCCCGTAGCGGATAGCCCTCGCACCTACGCTTCAGGTTCCCCTTCCCGTCTTTAGGGAAGGGGACAGGAGTGGTACGGACCGGCAGGATGGGTAACAGAATGGACCGGCAACATGGGTAACAGATTATACAGTCACGGCAGGAGGTGGATGAGATGCCGTGGCAGGAGATCTGTCCCATGGACAAGCGGATGCAGTTTATCGCGGCGGTGCTGGCAGACGAGCTCAGCATGAGCGAAGTGTGCGAAGAGTTCGGCGTGAGCCGCAAGACCGGATACAAGTTCCTGCGCCGCTATCAGGCGCAGGGACCGGCGGGCTTGGTGGACCGCTCGCGCGCGCCGCAGCGGGTGCCGTGGGCGCTGAGCCAGGCGCAAGCGGAGGCGATCCTGGGCCTGCGCCGCGCGCATCGGAGCTGGGGCCCGAAGAAACTGCGCACGATCTTACAGCGCCACGCGCCCGCGCAGCAGTGGCCCGCGCACAGCACCATCGGGGAGTTGCTGCGCCGCCACGGCTTGACCGCCCGACGCCAGCGGCGCCCACGCGCCACTCCGAGCGCGCGGCTGGCGGCGCCCGTGGGCGCCAACGACATTTGGGGCGTGGACTTCAAAGGCTGGTTCCGCACTGCGGACGGAGCGCGTTGTGATCCGCTGACCGCGACCGACGGGTTCAGCCGCTATCTGCTGTGTGCCACGATCGTAACTCCACCTGATTACCAGGGCTGTCGCAGCCAGTTCGAACGGATCTTCAAAGAGTATGGGCTCCCGCGCGTGATCCGTTCCGACAATGGCGCGCCCTTCGCTTCGGTCGGCGCGGGCGGACTAAGCCGCTTGTCCGCCTGGTGGATAAAGCTCGGGATCACTCCGCAGCGGATCGCGCCCGGCCGGCCGCAACAGAACGGCCGGCATGAACGGATGCACAAAACGCTCAAGGCTGAGACCGCCAGTCCGCCGGCCACCAACCTGCATCAACAGCAACAGCGCTTCGACCGGTTCCGCCAAGAATTCAATCATGAGCGCCCGCACGAAGCGTTGGGCCAGACCCCGCCCGCAGGCCACTATGCCTCCTCGCCGCGGCGCTATCCGGCCAAGCTCGAAGACCCGCACTATCCCGCCGACTTCGAGCTGCGCCGGGTCCGTAACCGCGGCGAGATCAAATGGCAAGGCGAACCGGTCTTCATTGCCGAGGCTTTGATCAGTGAAGTAATCGGTCTGCAAGAAAATGACCGCGGCGATGCCGCAGTCTATTTCGGGCCGGTCCCACTGGGCATCATCGACGGCCTCACGCTCAAACTCAAACGTCGAGAACCCGCATGATTCGCAAGCGCGCCACAGCGGCGAGGGGGGCAGCCCCCCTCGCGCTCCTCCCCGAACCCAAACCGGCGAAAAGTGTTACCTATGTTGCCGGTCTAAAGTGTTACCCATGTATCCGGCCGCTCAAGTTAGGTCCTTCCGTACTTCCTCTCGAACTCCCACACCTCCGGAAAACCCATCAGCTCGTGAAGCGCCCCGAGTCCAGCCTCGCCCCCGAATGCCGGAACGCCCCCACCCCGGCTGAGCTGCCGTGCTCGCGCAGATGCTCGTACGCGAGCCGGATCGCTTCCACCGCAGCCAGCAGCCCGAGCACCGGATAGATTCCGATCGCAAATCCCAACTCCTTGAGCCGCTCCGCGCCGACGATTGGCGTCCGGCCGCCCTGGACCATATTTGGCCAGCAGCGGCGGCTCGACTTCGCCTCCGATCCGCGCGAGTTCGTCCTCGCTCTCCGGCGCTTCGGCGAAGATCACGTCCGCGCCCGCCTTTTTGTAGGCCTGCGCGCGGCGGATCGCCTCGTCCAGCCCGAGCGCCGTGCGCGCATCGGTGCGCGCGATAATGAGCGTGGCGTCGCTGGGCCGGCTGTCGATCGCGACCCGAATCTTCGTCACCATCTCGTCCGTTTCGATCACCCGCCGGCCCGCCGTATGGCCGCACTTTTTCGGGAACTCCTGATCTTCGAGCTGAATCGCCTGCGCGCCTGCCGCCTCGTAGCCGCGCACCGTATGCCGCACGTTCACCAACCCGCCGTAGCCGGTGTCGGCGTCGGCGATCAGCGGCGTCGTGGTGCCTTCGGCGATCCGGCGCACGCGGTCGAGCATGTCGGTGAAAGTCGCGAGTCCCGCGTCGGGCAGCCCCAGGTTCGACGCCGCCACGCCGTAGCCGGTCATGTAGAGCCCCGCGAAGTTCATCCGGTCGGCGATTCGCGCCGAGACCAGATCGTAGACTCCAGGCGCGACGATGAATTCACGTTGCGCGAGGATTGCTTTGAGCGATCGCCTGGCGGGTTGGTCCGCGTCGGTCTTCATACCGAAGTTGTCCACCGCAGCGACCGGATCACGCCAGTTCCAGGCGAAGCTGACGACCGACCATCGAAGCGGCGCGCTGTAAGGTCTCGATTGTCACGTTTCCTTTTTCAGGATCGAGGATCCGATCAACCTGAGCCCGGCTGGTGTGCATCAGTTTGGCCAGACGCTTCTTGCTCATGTTCTTCTTTTTCATCTCTTCGCCAAGCTGCCAGGCAATGACGCTTTTGATCGCTGCCGTGGTCGCCGGCTCGTAGATGCCTTCCTCCCGGAGGAAGTCATTGAGGGTCGATCCCCAGTGGGGGTTCCTGGTCCTGGTCAAGACATCATCTCCTTCATCCGTCTGCGAGCCAGGTCGAGGTCTTCCTGTGGAGTCTTCTGCGTCTTTTTGATGAGTCCGTGTACGACGCCGATCCGGCCCTCATGAAAGAAGAGCAGCACCCGCGCGATACGACGGCCCGGGAGACTGCTTCGGACCTCCCACAGCCCGTTGCCGAGCGGACGGCAGAGCGGCATCCCGACGGGCCAGCCGAACTGAACCAGCGCCAGATCTTTGCCGATTCGGTGACGATCTTCCAGGGACAAGGCCCTCAACCAATCACGGATCGGCTCGGCGCCAGCTGCGGTGCGATAGAAGACGACGGGTGTTTCTGGCTGGGGGCCGATATTTTGGAGTGCATCACAAATGATGCACCCCGGTCAAGCCGTTCGCGCCGTTCGAGTATTGGCACTTGGGCGGCTCGACTCACGAATGATTTTCAAGCTTCGGTCGCGGAGGCTTGTTCAGGCCGAACGACGAACGATCGCCTCGATCGCGTCCGCCAGCGATTTCGCAGCGATGCCCAAATTGCGCCCGAGCCGCGAGAGCTTCAGGATCGCCCCCGGATTGCGAATCAGGAACCCGGCTGCTCGCAGCGGCGCAACGCTGCCGTCTTCGTTCGCGAGTTCCGCCCCGATCACGTCTTCGTCCGCCGTATCCAGGATCGCGCGCACACACGCGAACGGAACGCCGCGGATACGCGCCTCGTCCGCGATCGCCGCGCTCTCCATGTCCACCGCGATCGCGCCGGTCGCGGCCTTCGCGCGACGCTTGTCGGCGGCAGTTGCCAGCGCGCGCGCCGAAGTCAGTATCGCGCCGGTCGAAAAGCGGACTCCGGCCGCCCGCAGCGATTCCTGTACGCGCTCCAGCTCGCGCCCGTCCACGTTTATTGTGTGCGCCGCGCTGTCGCCGCGGTCTGCCGCGTTCAGCATCAGCCGATCGGCCACGATCAAATCGCCGGCCGCGAGTCCTTCCGAGAGCGCGCCCGCGACGCCAGTCGAGATTGCCAGCTTCGCTTCGGGAATTTTCTCAAAGGCCCGCCGCGCCGCTTGCCGCGCCCGCTCGATCCCGATCCCGGTCGCGAGCGCCGTAACCTCGACTTCGCCCAGCCGGCCGCGAAAACCCTTGAGCCCCGCCATTTCGAGCGGCGCGCGGCTCTCGAACCGCCGCTTGAGTGCGGCGGCTTCGCGGCTGAACGCATAGAAGATGATGATCACAATTTGTCGGGTAGTGGGCGATTTTGATGAGGACGGGCCGGCACGGAGGCCGACCCCTACCCAATATAGCAGCTTCATTAGGGTAGTGGCCGGCGTCCCTGCCGGCCATCCGCCTCAAACTGACGCACTACCATCGGTTGCGAAGCCTTGAGTGGCGGCCTCGCTTCCGAGCACAATTGCCTGCACATGAGTCCCGATCAAGCGCCACCCGGCTCGCGGGCGAATTGCCGGCCGGCTCGTCGCCGGTAGCGCGATTGAAGGCCGTCATCATCAACGGCGACGACTTCGGCTTGTCGCCCGAGGTCAACGCCGGCATCATGCGAGCCCATCGCGAGGGCGTGCTCAACAGCGCGAGCCTGATGGTGGCCGAGACGGCGCGCGACGCGGCCGTGGCAGCCGCGCGCGAGAATCCCGCGCTCGATGTCGGCCTCCATCTGGTGGTTTGCCAGGGACGCAGCGTGCTGCCGCCGGACCGGCTCGCCGGCGTGGTCGACGCGCAGGGCCGTTTCATCCGGAATCCGGTCCTCGGCGGCCTCCGCTATTTTTTCAACCGCGCGATTCGCGATCGGCTGCGCGACGAATGCCGCGCGCAGATCGAGCTGCATCTGAAGCTGGTCGGCTATCTCAACCACATCGACGGGCATCTCAATTTACATGCGCATCCGGTGCTCGCCGAAATCCTGGTCGAACTCGCCGCCGAGTATCGCGTGCCGTGCCTGCGGCTGCCGCGCGAGCCGGTCTTCACCACGCTCGCGCTCGCCCGCGACAATGCGGCGCGCAAGCTGGTTGAGTCAGTGATTTTCCGCTCGCTCTCGGCGCGGTCGCGCCGCCTGATGGACGCGCGCGGCCTCAAGTCGACCGACTGGCTCTTCGGGCTCCATCAGAGCGGCCATCTGAGCGAGCGCTACGTGCTCGGCTTGATCGATCGTCTGCCCGAGGGCGTGACGGAAATCTATTTCCATCCCGCGCTGGACATCGGCAGCACGCCGCCGCCCGCTGCGGCACAGCAGGAAGTGGAACTCCTCACCAGCGCAGCGATTCGCGACGCACTCGCTGCCCGCGCCGTGCGCCTCACGACCTTCGCCGAACTCGCGCGCGCGGGACCAGCCTAAAAGCGGCTCACCGGCGAGGGCGGCGGCGGTTGGAGCGCGCTCGCCGGATGCATCGCGGCGGCGCCGCGGCTCGCTTGGGTCTCGCGCTCTAACTTATCGAGCCGCGCGCTGAGCGATTCGATTTGCTTGTTCTGCCGGGCGAGTTGGGCGTCCTTGGCTTCGAGCTTCTCATAGAGCCCCTGGATAGCGGCCAGCGCGACGCCCTGAGCGTCCGTGGTCGAGATGTGCTTGTCGTCCGCTCCCACCTTGAAGGCGGCGTAGAAGTCCTGAGCCATCGGTCCGATGTGGCGCACCGTCTGACCCTTGAAGGTCCAGCTCGTCAGGGGCAAGGCCGCGACCCGCTTCAGAACCTCGCTCGCAGCGACGGGCTCGAAGCCGGCTTTCATGCCCCGATCGCTTGAGCCCATGACGGTTCCGGTGCAAGTGAGATTGCCACTGGTGTCGATGTCGCAACCCTGAGTCGACTGGTTGTCGGTCGGATTGATCGCGGTGGTGAAAAACACACCGCCGGTAGCGCGCACGGCGAACTGGTTGGCGGTGTCATCGCCGAAGGACCCGTTCTGCCCGGTGCTGTCGTTCCATACGAACGAGCCCTCGTGCTGCGCCCTTGCGTTAATGCCCGCCGCGAAGCTGAAGTTTCCGGTCGCCTGATTCTCTTCACCGCCGGCGACGGTGGCTCCATTGCCGGTCGCCATTGCGTTAAGGCCCGCCGCGAAGCTGAAGTCTCCTGTGGCCTGGTTGGAGACACCGCCGGCGACGGTGGCTCCAGTGCCGCTCGCGAGGTTCTGAAAACCACCAGCTACGGTGGCTGTGACACCAATCGCCTCGTTGCTGGCGCCGCCTCCGACCGTTGCGCCTTGGCCGGGAGAGGTACCTGCCAAGGGGCCGGTGGTCAACGCGGCGCCCGTGTTGTTGCCTGCGATGTTCTTGCTGCCGCCCGCGATCGTGGCGAGGGCGCCGTCTTGCGAGACGCCAAGGCCTCCAACGACGGTGTTGGCGAAACCACCGCCGATCGTGCCGAAGTCGGCCTGCACCGAGTTGGGTTCGATCGTCTCACCTTGAGTTTCTCCGCCGCCCGCGATCGTCGCCCCTTGAACCGCGGTGCCGACGGTGTTGCCGGCGTCCCCACCGAGCACATCGGGGCTGGTGTCCGCGTTCGAATTTTCCACCGCGGGAAGATAGCGCATCACACGCGCGTTGTTGACGCGGATGTCCAGCGCGTTGTTGTCAGTGGTTCCCAGGAAATTGGTTCCCACGGTCGTGCCCGAATTGCCGGTGAGCGACCATCCGTTACTAGATCCCGGCGGTCCCTGCGGTCCGGTCGCGCCGGTTGGGCCGGCGGGCCCAGTCGCACCGATGAGTCCCTGCGGTCCCGTCGCGCCGGTTGGTCCAGCGGGCCCCCCGGCGGGACCTTGCGGTCCGATGGGCCCCGTCGCACCGGTTAGTCCCTGCGGTCCCGTGGCTCCCACCGGCCCGGCAGGACCCGTTGCGCCGATGGGACCTTGCAGTCCGGCCGGTCCGGGCACGTCCAGCGTCACCTCGGTCTCCACCTTCTTGCAACCACCACCCGGGGTTTTTGTGGGTTTGGGCGCGAACCGGGCGACCTCTGATTTGTTGTTGACGCACGCATCGATCTGCTGTTGCGCGAAGACATGGCTGGCGAGTGGACCAAGCAGCATCACGCTCGCGACAATCGCCATCCACGCCACTATCGAGACGTTCCAATTACAGGCTAAGAACTCTCCACGGATCAATCGTTGGATCATATCGACCTCCCCGGTCGTTCTTGTCTTGGCGGTTCGCGATATATCGTACAGCCGTGAGTAGTTGTCAAATTGAGCAGCGTCGGATGGCCGGCAGGGACGCCGGCCACTACCCAAATTTAGATCACTGGCAGGGTAGGGGCCAGCCTCCGTGCCGGCCTTTTTCGCGCACCGCTAAGGGCCAAAACGCTTCGATCCCGCTCCTCGATCGCCCGCGCGGGATTAGCTCAGAAGCGGCTGACCTGTGAGGGGCGCGGCGGTTGGAGCGCGCTTGCCGGACGCATCGCGGCCGCGTCGCGGCTCGCTTGGGTTTCGCGCTCTAACTTCTCGAGCCGCGCGCTGAGCTGGGCGATTTGGGCGTCCTTGGCTTCGACCATCTGATAGAGTCCCTGGATAGCGGCCAGCGCGACTCCGTCGGCATCGATAGTGGTGATGTGCTTGTCGTCCTCGCCGACTTTGAAGGCGGTGTGAAAGTCCTGCGCGATCGGTCCCATGTGGCGGATCGAGGGCTGCTGAGTCTTGTAGTTCCAGGTCTCGATCGGAATCGCCGCCAATTGCTTAAGGACCTTGCGGCCATCGACCGGCGCGAAATTGGCCTTGGCGTTGCGATCGCTGATCGATGCCCAGGAACCGCCGACCGCGGCGAGGGTCACGCCCGCAGTGGGGGCGCCGGTGATCTCATCGAACGCGGTGACGAAACGCACGCCACCCGTCGCGCGCGCGGCGAACTCGTTGTCGGCGATGGAGGGAAAGTTCAGACCGAAGGGCACCCCGCTGGTATCGCTCCACACGAATGCGCCGGTGTTAGCCGCGGATGCGGCAGTCCCTGCCGCGAAGCTCAAGTCTCCGGTGGCCTTGTTGCTCTCACCGCCGGCGACGGTGGCTCCATTGCCTTGCGCGAGGTTCGTGAACCCGCCAGCCACGGTGGCTGCGACACCACTCGCCTCGTTCTCAAGGCCGCCTCCGACCGTTGCCGCCAGGCCGGGCTCGATAGTCCCGAAGAAGCCAGTGCCTGACGGTGAGCCCGTGGCGCCCGCGACATTGCCGCTACCGCCCGCGATCGTGGCGCCAGCGCCGTCGAGGCTGGCGCCAAGGCCTCCATTGATGGTGTTGTTGAAGCCACCGCCGATCGTGCCAAAGTCAGCCTGCGCCGAGTTGGGCGACAAAGTGGTGTCAGAGGTTCCTCCTCGGCCCGCGATCGTCGCCCCTTGAACTGCGGCGCCGACTTTGTTGCTCGCGTCCCCACCGAGCACATCGGGGCTGGCGTCCGAGTTTGAATTTTCGGCCGCCGGAAGATAGCGCATCACACGCGCGTTGTTGACGCGGATGTCCAGCGCGTTGTTGTCAGTGGTTCCCAGGAAATTGGTTGGCGCGGTCGTGCCCGAATTGCCGGTGAGCGACCACGCGTTAGCCGATCCCGGAGTTCCCTGCGGTCCGGTAGCGCCCGTTGCGCCGGCGATTCCCTGCGGTCCGACCGCACCCATCGCGCCCGACTGGCCTTGCGCGCCGGCCGCTCCCGCTGGCCCGGTCGGACCCGCCGGCCCGGCAGGACCGGTCGCACCGGCGGGACCCGATGGACCGGCCGGTCCGGGGACATCCAGCGTGACCTCGGTCTCTACCTTCTTGCAACCACCACCCGGGGTTTTTGTGGGTTTGGGCGCGAACCGGGCGACCTCTGATTTGTTGTTGACGCACGCATCGATCTGCTGCTGAGCGAAGACATGGGTGGCGAGTGGACCAAGTAGCATCACGCTCGCGACAATCGCCATCCACGCCGCTATCGACACGTTCCAGTTACGGGTTAGCCACTTTCCACGGATCAATAGTTGGATCATATCGACCTCCCCGGTCGTTCTTGTCTTGGCGGTCCGCGATATATCGTACGGCGATGAGTAATTGTCAAATTGAGTAGCATCGAATGGCCGGCAGGACGCCGGCCACTACCCTGAAGCGGCCGACACTCGCTCGCGGGGTAGCGGCCGGCCTCCGTGCCGGCCTTTTTCTCGAACAATCGCAAACGGGCCAGCGCTTCAATCGCGCCCCTCGATTGACATACTCTATCTTCGATTCACGAATCGGGCGTTCGCCCGAATAAAAGGAAAGGTACCCGCGATGTTCGATCAGCAAGAGGCCGCCGCCGGGGCGATTCACGACTACCGGCTCCCGAGCAACGTCACCCCCGAGCGCTACGACTTGAAGCTCACGCCCGACTTGAGCGCCTTCACCTTCGACGGCGAACAGACGGTCGCGATCAAGGTTCACGCGCCGACCGCCGAGATTCAGCTCAACGCGCTCGAACTCGAGATTCTCCGCGTCAGCGCCGAGCGCGGCGGCAAGACGTTCGCCGGCAAAATCGAGATGCTGTCCGCCACCGAACGCGCGAAGTTCACCTTTCCGCAGCCGCTCGAAGCCGGTGAGTGGACGCTCAAGATCGCGTTTCGCGGCATCCTGAACGACAAGCTGCACGGCTTCTATCGCAGCCAGTACAAGGACGATGCGGGGAAGACCCATATCGTCGCGGCGACCCAGTTCGAGGCCACCGACGCGCGCCGCGCTTTTCCGTGCTGGGACGAGCCCGCGTTCAAGGCGCGCTACAAGGTCACGCTGATCATCGACGCGGCGCTCACCGCGATCTCGAACGCGGGTAATCGAGCGCGAGCGCCCGCTCGGCAACGGTAAAAAGGAGGTCGTCTTCAAGCGAGACGATCAAGATGTCCACCTACCTGGTCGCCTTCATCGTGGGCGAATTTGAGGCGACCACACCAGTTGATGCGGGCGGCGTCGCCGCTGCGCGTGATGCACGTGCCCGGCAAGGCGGGCGTCACGAGCTAGGCCCTGAACAGATTGGCGCATTTTCACTCAAGTGGTACGCCAACTACTACGGCATGAAGTATGCGGGCGACAAGCTCGACCTGATCGCGATTCCCGATTTCGCGGCGGGCGCGATGGAAAACCTGGGCGCGATCACCTTTCGCGAAACCGCGCTGCTGGTCGACGAAAAGCAGGCCTCGCGCGCCGAGCTCGAACGCGTCGCCGACGTGGTCTCGCACGAGAACGCCCACATGTGGTTCGGCGATCTGGTCACGATGAAGTGGTGGAACGGGATTTGGCTCAACGAGGCCTTCGCCACCTTCATGGAGATGCTCGCGGTCGACGCCTGGAAGCCGCAATGGCGGCGCTGGGTACAGCTTCGCGCTGTCGCGCTCGGCCGCGATGGCCGTCGACGGACTGAACAGCACGCGGCCGGTCGAGTACACCGTCAAAAGCCCCGAGGACGCGCGCGGGATGTTCGACGTCCTGACTTACGAGAAGGGCGCCTCCGGTGCTCCGGATGCTCGAGCAGTACCTCGGCGCCGAAAAGTTCCGCATCGGAATCGGGCTCTATCTGCGCAAGCATCAGTTCGCCAATACCGAAACCGGCGATCTCTGGGACGCGCTCGCCGAGTCATCGCACGAACCGGTCCGCAACGTGATGGACTCGTGGATCTTCCAGCCGGGCTATCCGATGGTTCACGTGGCGCATAGCGCCGACGGCCGCGGGATAAAGCTCAGGCAGCGCCGCTTTTTCTATCTCGACGATCAGAGCGAGCCCGACACGCAATTGTGGCAGGTGCCCGTGATGGTCCGTGCGAAGACCGAGCACGGCGTCGTCTCGCGCAAGCTCTTGCTCACCGAAAAAGAGACCACCGTCGACTTGGGCGGCAAAGTCGAATGGGCGGTGATCAACGAAGGCGGCAGCGGCTACTACCGCGTCCGCTACGAGCCCGCGATGCTCGCCGCGCTGACGAGCAATCTCGGCGCGCTCAAACCGGTCGAGCGGTTCGGCCTGGTGAGCGACACCTGGACGGCCACCGTCGCGGGACTCACGCCGCTTTCCGAATTCCTCAAGCTGTCGCGCCTGTTCGGCGACGAAACCGATATCAACGTGTGGCGCGTCTTCACCGGCGCCTTCAGCTATCTCGACATGGTGATCGACGACGCCGACCGGCCGGCGCTCGCGGCGCGCGCGCGGGAGATGCTCGCGCCGATAGTCGCGCGGATGGGTTACGATCCGCGCCCGGGCGAGGACGAGCTGCAGCGCCAGATGCGCGGGATGCTGATCGGGGCGCTGGGCACGCTCGGCAACGAGCCCGGCGTCCAGGCGCGCGCTCGCGAGCTCTACCATCGCTACGAGGATTCGCCGGGCTCGGTCGATCGCGACCTCGTGCCGCCGCTTATTTCGATCGTCGCATATTCCGGCGACGACGCGCGCTACAAGGAGTTCAAGCAAAAATACAAGTCGGCGAAGATCCCGCAGGAAGAGCAGCGCTACCTGTACTCGCTGGCAAGCTTCCGCAAGCTGCCGTTGCTGCGCGAAACCCTCGATATGACCGTCAACGGCGAGGTGCGGACGCAAAACGCGCCCTACCTGCTGCAATCGCTGATGATGAACACCACCTCCCGCGACGACGCGTGGGATTTCATGAAGCGCAACTGGGACACGCTGGTCACGAAATTCCCGGATGCCGCGTTGCCCCGGATGTGCGAGGGGATCGTCGGATTGTTCAAGCAGGAAAACGAAGTGCGGACCTTCTTCGCCGCGCACAAGGTTAAGATCGGCGAGAAGACCATCAACCAGCACCTCGAACGCCTGAGCGTTGCGGTCGCGTTCAGGAAGCGCGAAGGCGCCACTCTCGCGCGCGAGCTCAAGAGCTGAGAGTGACCGATCGGCGGAGTCCGGCAGCTTGCGGGGAAACGCGTGCGGTCAGCGCTTGGGCATCCGGATGAAGCGCGCGAAGAAGCCCACCACGTAGCAGCTCACGATCAACAGCGGCAGCCCGACCATGACCGCCGGGCTCAGCACGTCAGTCCGCGGATCCGTCACCAGCCATAAGTACAAGACCAGGGTGATGGTTCCGAGGAGGATCAGGACCTTACCCAGGAGAATCATTGGCGCTGCTTTTGCCTCCCGCCAAAACCGCACAACCGGTCCGCATAGCTAATATGACAACGAATGCGAAGGGCCGCAATTGTGCCACGGCCGGCGAGCGGAAAGGGCGCTTGGCGCTCGCCCACCAGACATCAGCGCGATCTGAAGAATCGTGAACGTTGGACCAGGCTCCAGGACTTCACTACCGCGGCTAACCCTTGATGAACGATAAGAGATCCGCGTTGATTCGGTCCGGGTTGGTCGTGGCCATACCGTGCGGAAAGCCCGGATAAACCTTCAGGGTTGCCTTCTTCAGGATCTTCGCGGACATGAGACCCGCGGCGCCGATCGGCACAATCTGATCGTCGTCGCCATGCATCACCAGTACGGGTATGTCGATCTTCTTCAGGTCCTCAGTGAAGTCAGTCTCCGAGAAGGCCTTGATGCAGTCGTAATGGGCCTTGATCCCGCCCACCATGCCTTGCAACCACCAGTGCTCCCGGACGCCCTCGGAAATCTTTGCCCCCGGCCGGTTGTAGCCGTAAAACGGCAGGGTAAGGTCCTTGTAGAACTGCGGCCGATTGCTTGCGACTCCGGCTCGGATGCCGTCGAAGACCGTGATCGGCAAGCCGCCGGGATTGGCCGCGGTCTTGAGCATCAGCGGCGGCACCGAGCTGATCAGCACGGCCTTGGCAACGCGCTTGGCGCCGTGACGGCCCAGATAGCGAGCGACCTCACCACCGCCGGTGGAATGCCCAACCATGATGACGTTCTTGAGGTCGAGCGCTTCGAATAGCGCCGCGAGATCATCCGAGTAAGTGTCCATCTCGTTACCGTCCCACGTCTGGCTGGAGCGGCCATGACCCCGCCGGTCGTGCGCGATCACTCGATAGCCATGCTGCCCGAAGAAGAGCATTTGGCCGTCCCAGTCGTCTCCGGTCAGCGGCCAACCGTGAGAAAACACGATCGGCTGTCCCATGCCCCAGTCCTTGTAGTAAATCTGTGTGCCGTCCTTCGTCGTGATAGTCGCCATGAGATACTCTCCTTTATCCGCTTCTTAAGGACCGATGCTTCGCCAGGCGAGGCGCTTACTTCCCAGTCGTCAGAACCACGCGAAAGCGAGCCTTGCCGCTCAGCATCCGTTCGTAACCCTCGGCGGCGCGTTCCAGCGGCAGAACTTCATTCATTGACCGCACACCGGCGAGCACGCTGAAGGCGAGGGTCTCCTGAGAATCGATTGAAGTGCCCGAGTACCAGCCCTTAACCGACCGACATCCTGTAAGGAGGAACAGTGGGGAGACCTGAAACGGTCCGGCCGCACCCAGGATCAAAAATGTTCCATTGGCGGCCAGACCACCTACCGTCGCGCCCATCGCTGCACCCTCGGTCACCGTAGCCAAGACGACCTTGGCGCCGCCCAATTTGCCGAGTTCAACCGCCGGGTCCGCCGCCTGATTGTCGATGTAGCGCCATGCTCCCAGCTTCTTCGCCAGCGCCTCCTTGTCCCCGCCGCGGGCGATAGCGACCGTCCGAAATCCCATCTTGGCGGCAAATTGAACCCCAAGATGGCCCAGTCCGCCCAGCCCCAGTATGGCGACCAGGTCCCCGGCCCGCGCGCCGCTGTTGCGCAGCGCGTTGAAGGTCGTGACTCCGGCGCACATCAGCGGCGCCGCTTCCACCGGGTCCAACTCGTCGGGAATCGCTGCCAGAGCCTGAGCCCGAGCAATCATGTACTCGCCATAGCCGCCATCGTACGCGATACCGGTCACCCGGGTCTCGGTTTGGCACGCAAAAAAGTCGCCCCGCCGGCACGAGTCGCAATATCCGCAGTTGCCGCCGTGCCAGCCTACTCCAACCCGCTGGCCCACAGTCCATCGGGCGACGTCGGAACCGACGGCATCGACTATTCCGGCGACCTCGTGTCCCGGCACTCGCGGGTACTGAATATTTGGGAAGAGCCCCTCCTTGGTTATCGAATCGCTGTGGCAGATCCCGCAGGCCTGAACCTTGATTCGGACCTCTCCGGGACCGGGATTCGGAATCTCACGCTCGACTATTTCAAGGGACTCCTTCGGACGAGAAACCTGCACAACACGCATCTTTGGCATAGTCAGTCACTCCATCATGAGATTGATTGCGGCAGAGACGGGCATGGCTCAATCATCATCCCGAAATTATTGTCGATAGCCGGTGGGATTCGCCGAGCGTGCGGCATCCTGGCCAGAAGACATTCAATGTCGTCGCTGTTTTCATAACAAGGAGTTTTCCCCGTCCTAATTGGCGGAAGTGGTTTCAGGTCTGCGGACCTTCCAGGGCACCATTCTGTCCAGCAGATGGTCGCGCAGAATCAGCGTGTGGAAGAGAACCGCGCTGAAATGGCCGATGAAAGTCAGGAAGAACAGGTAAGCGACGATGGTGTGCGCCCTGCGCAAGATCGCATAGAGCATCACGTTGTGCGGAAGGATGGGCGGCAGATGCAGCGGGCCATATAGCACGATCGGATAGCGTGCTGCCGACAACATTGCCCAGCCGATCAGCGGCAAGGCAAACATCATGGCGTACATCATCATTTCCGAAGTGTGGGCCACAAACCGCTCTTCGGACGACATGCTGGCGAGGAACGGAGGCGGCGAGTTGATCCGTCGATTCACGTAGCGAACGATGACGAGTACCAGAATCCCGATACCGAGCGGTCGATGGATCGAGACGAGGAGATGGTAATCCGCGAGCGAGGCGACCATAGCGACGCCGATGAACAGCATAGTCAGGATCATCGCCGCCATGGTCCAGTGCAGCAGCCGCGAGAGGAGCGTGAATTGCCCGCTGTTAGTCATTGCGTTACTCAGTTGCCTGCTCGCCTGGCGATCTCGGCGGGTGTGACCGCGCTGGGCTCCTTGGTTTCGCCGGCGCGCCTGGTGAAGGATTGTGAATAAGCGGCCGATCGGGCACTCAGCAAGGGATCGTCGGACGGCGCGATGCCAGAGGGAAGGACCAGCGGATCGTAATTGATATCGCGGCAGGCCCCGGTCTCCTCGCTCTCAATGTGGTCGATGGTTAGGGTTCCGACGTCGACCTGTTCGCGGTTGTCGGGCCAGGCGAGCGTGGCGTCGTTGGTGGGATCGCCCGGCTGTCCGAGCGTGACCATCAGATGCCATTGCAACGGTTGTAGCGACGGTTGGTTGATGCGGCTGATGAGCGCGTCGAAGAGGTAGTTCTTGTCCTGCTGCGCGGGTTGAACGGCGCCGGCTTCCACAAACGGCTGCACCGGGACCATCGCCCAGCGCACCGGAGTCGAGTTGCCGGCGACATCGACGAAGCGGAATGCGTCCAGGCTGTTGTAGGTGCTGTTGTCGAAGCCCGACGACACCGGATTGCCGCGGATGGTCTGTATCGCGCGGGCGGATTCGAGATGGTTCGCAAAAAACTCTTTCATTTTGACCGGATCAGGGTTTCCCGTCGCCGGGTCAGCTTGAGAAGCGACCAACAGGTCGCGGAAGGCTTCCGGGGTGCTAACCACAAATACCGGAATGTTATTCATCCCGGTCCGCCATTCTTCGCCGTCAGGCAGCCGGAACAGGATCGCCATGCTGCGCACATTTCCGGACGTGTCGGCAGCGTAGGGTTGGCCGCCGGCCAAAGCGAAACGGCCGATCACCGGCACGCGGCCCGGCTGGAAGATGACGGCTTTCGAGAGATGAACACCGTTGCCATTGCTCGCGAAGAAGCCGGTGACGCATACGCCCTTGGCGTGATTGCGGCGGAAGCCGGGATGGATCCCGTTCACTTGCTCCAAGGTGTCGATGAACCGGGCGGGGGTGAGGCGATTTGGAGATAACCAGCCGCCGGCGTAGGCAAAGGCCGCGACGATACCCGCGATAACGGCGCCGATCGCTGCCAAGCGGACCGGCATACTAACTCCGATCACCGACGGCGGTTGCCCATCTGTCGATGCTTTCGACTTGCCTGGCAAAGCGACACTCCAGCGAGATAAAGCCCTACTACTCAACCGCCTTGGCTGCCAATGTTTCCACTACCGCGAGGTTTTGCAGCAACTCCTGCGGTACGCCGTGCCGCTCCTGCAAATACGTCGGGCTGTTGTAGGAAACCCAGACTTTTCCCTGGCCATCTTCCCAGATCAGAATCTTAAGCGGGAGATCGATCGCGATGCTCGGAGCGGCAAGCATGACCGGAGTGCCGGCCTTGGGGCTCCCGAAGATCAACAGTTTGGTGGGACGCATCTTTAATCCCGCTTTTTCCGCTTCTCCGCTATGGTCGACCAGCGCAAACACGGTGACCCCCTTCGCTGCCAGGATGCCCTTGAGCTTCTCCACCGTCTGGTCCACCGAGAGATTGCTGGGTGCGTTAATGATCCCCTTGCCTCCACTGATCGTCATAGATATCTCCTTACTGTCTCCGAACTACAAACGCGTGGACCTTCGGACCGAAACGAGATAGATCGCCATTGCCATTCCGAACAGTGCCAGAAAGAAAGCAATCGCGACGGCCTGGGTCGAAGGACGAGAGTGTGACGTTTCACCGAGGTCCAACTCCCGGACCAATAGGAGGTGGTGCCATCCGGCAAAAGCATTCACGATTACTCCAACTGCGATAAGGGCTGTACCGAACCACAGGGACAACCCCGATTCCCGCTCTGAGGGAGCGCTCTGCATGACCTGGAGTTGCTGCAGAAAGAGCCCGAAGCGCGCCAGCACAAAACCGAACCCCATCAAGGCCAGGCCCGTACGAATCCACGCAAGGAGAGTCCGCTCAGCCGCCAAATAATCGCTGAGGCTGGCCTTCTGCCCAGCTCCCGCTGACCTATCCATATCTCTGCCCCCGACTGATCGCTAAGAGCGCTGCACTACACAGTGATGAAAGCGACCGCCACGTTTCGTACTGTCCGGATCAGGCATCGGTTCGCCTCCTCGGCGGCCGGGTCGGACGACTTATGCGGAAGGTGGCCAGCTAAGAAACATAGTACCCAACTCGGAGCAGATGATGCACTAACAGATCGGAACAATAACCGTCTCGTCACATTTCAATATCGTTCAAGCTTGGGCGCGTCCGCGGCGAGCAGGCCCTTGCCCGGCACGTGATTGACCTCAATCCGGATTCCGTCCGGATCCTCGAACAGCACCGAGTAATAGCCCGGTGCCCACGCGCCGTCTTCGGGTGCATGAATAATCTTTGCGCCGATCTCCTGGGCGAACTTGAAGACCGTATCGATATCGGCGCGCTCGCGCGCGCGCAGGCATACATGATGAAGCCCGGTGCGCTGCTGTACGAAGCGCTCGCCCTGATGCTGCGCGGCCGCGGGCATGATCCCGATCGCGGTCCGCCCGCCGACGCAGTAGTAGAACTGCTCGGTGTTCATCACGGGCGTGAGCCCGAGGAACGGCAGCAGCTTCGAGTAAAACGGCAGCGCGGTCTTGAAATCGTTCACCGTCAATATCACGTGTGCGATGCCGTTGATTTCCATCCGCATGTCCTCTGATCGCGCTATGCGGTTGCCCGGCCGTGTGTGCCGTTACTTCACCATCAGGGCCGCGTTGGGCTGCAAGTGGCCCAGGATCGGATGCGGCCGGTAGGGCTTCTCCAGTTCGGCGACTTCTTCCTTGCTGAGCTTCACGTCCGCGCCGGCAAAAGCCTCGGTCAGATGGTTGAGCTTGGTCGCGCCGACGATCGGCGCCGTGACGCCGGGCGCCTGCAGGATCCATGCGAGCGCCACCTGCGAGGGCGTGACGCCGCGGTTCGCCGCGATCTTCTCGACCGCGTCGAGCACCTCGAAGTCGTACTCGCGGAAGTACATGTCGCGCGCGAAATCGTCCTGTTTGGCGCGCGCGGTTGGCTCGGCGGCGTTGCGCTTGCGATTGCCCGACAGAAAGCCGCGCGCGAGCGGACTCCACGGAATCAAGCCCACGCCCTGGTCGACGCACAGCGGAATCATCTCGCGCTCTTCCTCGCGATAGACCAGATTGTAGTGGTTCTGCATCGTGACAAACCGATGCCATCCGTGCTCGCGCGCGATGAACAGCGCCTTGCCGAACTGCCACGCCGCCATGCTCGAAGCGCCGAGATAGCGGACCTTGCCGGCGCGGACCAGCGAATCGAGCGCCTCGAGCGTTTCCTCGATCGGCGTCGTGTAGTCCCAGCGATGGATTTGGTAGAGGTCGATGAAGTCGGTCTTGAGCCGGCGCAGCGACGCGTCGCACGCCTCGATGATGTGCTTGCGCGAAAGCCCCGCGCGATTGAGCCCGCTGCCCATCGGGCCGTGGACCTTGGTCGCGATCACGATCTGGTCACGCGAGGCCATCTCGCTCAACCAGCGCCCGGTGATCTCCTCGCTCACGCCAGTCGAATAGACGTCCGCGGTGTCGAAGAAGTTGATTCCCGCCTCGAGCGCCGCGCCGAAATGCTCGCGCGCCTCGTTGCCGTCGAGTACCCAGTCGCGCCATTTCTTGTCGCCGTAGCTCATGCATCCCATGCAGATGCGCGAGACGGTCATGCCGGTCTTGCCGAGTTTGGTGTATTGCATGGGTAATGCCCTATCGCGGCGGATTTGCCCAATCAAGTTCCGCCGCCTACCCGATGTCAAGGTCGAGAGTTGCGCGGCGGCTAGAACTGAGGCGATCGCGGACCGAATCGGGAAACGACGAATCAGGAGCGGGAGGCTGAGTTCTCGACCGCTCGGGCGTGCGCGATCTCGCGACGCCGGATTGCCCGGACCTGATCGCGAGACAGAGACGCGACCGTGAGGGTCTCGCCGTCGAGCGTCATGAACTCCACTTCGTAACCTTTGCTTTTGTGTACCAGCACGATTGTGCCCACGTCCCCTCGCTTGAGACCGTATTCGCTCAGGTCACAGACCAGAACCGCGCTGTCTCTCTCGCGGAGCACCAGTTTCGCCGTCCAAGTGGATATGCGGTCACAAATCGAGGAAGTTCTTCGCCCGCTTCGACGAACCAGACTGAACGGATCGCGGGCTTTCTGCCGTCGGGCGCTTCCAGAACACTTTCTATAATGTATCGCGTTCCAAAGCGCGAGTCCTCGACTCTGGCCACCTCCTGATCGGCGGCGTGCCTTTTGAGTGCCGAGGCCAGTGAGCTTGGACTTTCCAGCGAGAATCCGAAGCTAACGAAAAACGCTGCCTTGTATTGGCCGTGAGGATGCGCGCCGGCCAGCAGGTAGCCAACGATCTTGGATTCCGGAACAAGTGCCTTCTCCCGATTCGGAAGTTTCACGCCGCTATCCCCTTGCTCGAACGTCAGGATAGATATTGCGATCTCGGCCCACGGGCAATCTCGCGATGCGTTTGCCCATCACCTGTCGTCGGGCGCACAATTCCCGCATCATCGAAGGTCGCGGGAGGTCGCGATGGCTGAGCGCAGGCGCAAGTTCTGGGGATGGGGCTACGAGGACCAGGGTCCCACTGCCGAGCAGCAGAAGCGGATGGCCGAGCGGATGGCGGCGCGCTTCGGCCTCGGCGAAATCACGATCACGCCGCCGCCCCGAATCGAGGAGTTGAAGCTCCGCGCGCCGCGCGTGAATCCGCCTGATGCGCTCGCGCCGATCTGCAAGAGCGACACCTACGAGCGCGCCTTCCACAGCTACGGCCGCAGCTTCCGCGACACCGTGCGCGCGCTGCGCCGCCATTATCCCAATCCGCCCGACGTGGTCGCCTATCCGCGCCACGAGCAGGACGTAGTCCGCGTCCTCGAATGGTGCGACGGCGCGGGACTCGCCGCGATGCCGTTCGGCGGCGGCTCGAGCGTGATGGGCGGCGTCGAGCCGCCGACCGGCGGCAACTATCGCGGGGCCGTCTCGATCGACCTGCACGATCTCGACAAGGTGCTCGAAGTTGATAAGGCCTCGCGCGCGGCGCGAATCCAGGCGGGCGTGCTCGGACCGTCGCTCGAGGATCAGCTCCGTCCGCACGGCTACACGCTGCGCCACTTTCCGCAATCGTTCGAGTTCTCCGCGCTCGGCGGATGGATCGCGACGCGCTCGGGCGGCCATTTCGCGACCAACTACACGCATATCGACGACTTCGTCGAATCGATGCGCGTCGTGACACCGACCGGAATCGTCGAATCTCGGCGCCTGCCCGGCAGCGGCGCCGGCCCGAGCCCCGATCGGATGTTTATCGGCTCTGAGGGTACGCTCGGGATCATCACGGAAGCCTGGATGCGATTGCAGGATCGGCCGACGTTCCGCGCCGGCGCTTCGGTTCCCTTCGGCGACTTTCTTGATGCTGCGAAAGCGGTGCGCGCCATCTCGCAAGCCGGATTGTTCCCGGCTAACTGCCGCCTGCTCGATCCCGGCGAAGCAGCCAATTCGGGCGCGACCACCAAAGATGAGTCCGTGCTGGTGCTCGCGTTTGAGTCCGCCGACCATCCGCTGGAAGCCTGGATGTCGCGTGCGCTCGAATGCTGTGCCGATCACGGCGGCATCATCCCGAAGGATGCGGCCAAGACCCGCACCGACGCCGACGCGACCCACGAAGGCGCCGCCGGCGCGTGGCGTCAGGCGTTCCTCAATGCTCCGTACTTACGCGACACCGTCGTTGCGATGGGGATGGTGAGCGACACCTTTGAGACTTCGATCACGTGGGATCGCTTCCCGGATTTTCACGCGCAGGTGATGGAGACCGGCCGCGCGGCGATCGCGCGCGTGTGCGGCAAGGGCACGCTCACCTGCCGCTTCACGCACGTCTATCCCGACGGGCCCGCGCCGTACTACACGGTGATCGCGCCGGGCCGTCGCGGCGCCGAGATGGAACAGTGGGACGAGATCAAGGCCGCAGTCTCGGACCTGATCATGAAGCTCGGCGGCACGATCACGCATCACCATTCGGTCGGTCGCGACCATCGCGCCTGGTACGATCGCCAGCGCCCCGATGGGTTCGCCCGCGCCCTGCGCGCCGCCAAGCGCGAGCTCGATCCGCACGCGATCCTCAATCCCGGCGTGCTGTTCGATCCGTGAAGCGTTCGCGCTTCGCACCGTGAGAACCGCTTCGCAAATGGCGATCCAAAATCCGACTGCGCGTTATCGTGAGGCTCCCCAATTGACGCACTTAGCGCTGGCATCGTGATTGCTCGACCCGGCAAGCACCCTGCCGTGCTGAGGAGGACATCCGATGGCTGAATCGAAAACTCGCGAAATCGCCGCGGTCGTGGGAGTTGGCGCCGGCTTGGGCGCGGCGCTCGCGCGCCGCTTCGCCAAGGGCTACGACGTGGCGCTGATCGCGCGCAAGCACGATTACCTGGCGTCGCTTGCGAAGGAGATCGAAGCCGAGGGCGGCAAGGCGCTCGCCGTTCCCGCGGACGTCGCCGTGGCCGAGCAGATCAAAGCCGCCTTCGAGAAAATTCGCGCCGACCTCGGCGCGCCCGACGTTCTGATCTACAACGCCGCGATGCGCCCGTTCGGCAAGCTGATGGACACCAAGCCGAGCACGTTCGAGAACACCTGGCGCGCGAGCACGTTCGGTGCATTTCTCAGCGCGCAGGAGGTGGTGCCCGCGATGCTCGCGAAGGGGCGTGGCGTGATCCTGTTCACCGGCGCGACCGCCGGCATCAAGCCGTTTGCGACCTCGGCCGCCTTCGGCCCGGCGAAATTCGCGCTGCGCGGCCTGGCTCAGGTGATGGCGCGCGATCTGGGGCCAAGCCGAATTCACGTCGCGTACATAAATGTCGACGGCGCGATCGACATGCCGTTCATCCGCGAGCGCTTCCCGCAGCTCAAGGACGAGGACATGCTCAAACCCGCCGCGATCGCCGAGGCCTACTGGCACGTGGCGCATCAGGATCCGAGCGCCTGGACCCAGGAGCTCGACGTGCGACCGTTCAAGGAGAAGTTCTGAGCCGCACGCGCGCGGCTTTGTAGCGGCGTCCGCCTGCTTTATACTCCGGCGCGATGGCCCGTAATCGTCGGAGAATCGATCGCCCCCGCCGTCCCAGAGGACGCGGCGCGCTCAACGCGGTCCTGATCGGTCTGGAGCCACATCGCTTCACCGATTTCTACTACGCATTCCTCGAAGCGTCGTGGCCTGCGGCGCTGGCGGCGCTCGGCGGCGCATTCATCCTTGCGAACCTGGTGTTCGCCACGCTTTACCTCGGCTGCGGCGACTGTATCGAGGGTGCGCGGCGCGGCAATCTGCTCGACGCATTTTTCTTCAGCGTGCAGACTATCGCGACGATCGGCTTTGGGCAGATGGTCCCGCGCACGACGCTGGCCAACGTCCTGGTTTCGCTCGAAGCGTTTACGGGCCTGCTCGGGCTGGCGGTCGGGACGGGCTTGGTATTCTCGAAATTCGCGCGGCCCACGGCGCGCGTGATGTTCAGCAAAGTGGCCGTGATCTCACGGCGCAACGGCAAGCCCTGCCTGGTCTTCCGGATGGCCAACGAGCGCGCGACCCGGATCGCGGAGGCGCAGGTGCGCGTCTCGCTGGTTCGCAACGAGGTCACCAAGGAAGGCGAGCGCATGCGGCGCTCGTACGATCTGAGCTCGAACGCGACCACAGCTCGATCTTTGCGCTCTCGTGGACCGTCGTCCATCCGATTACCGAAAAGAGCATGCTTTACGGCGCGACGCCCGAATCGCTGGCCGAAGTTGCAGCCGAGCTGATCGTCTCGATGACCGGGCTGGACCTGACCTTCGCCCAGACGATCCACGCGCGGCATTCGTACGCTTCGGCGGATATCATCCCCGACGCGCGCCTGGTGGACGTCTTCACGCCCCTGGCCGATGGGACCCCGCAGATCGATTACCGGCACTTCCACGAATGGGTGCCAATCGAAACGGAGGGTGAGTCGAAAAAGAAGGCTTGACCGCGAGCCCCGCCCAGACAGGGGATCGAGTTAACTGTCGATGCCGAGCTTTTTCTTCGCGGCGTCGCTCATCAGATGCGGGGTCCAGGGTGGATCCCACACCAGCTCGACGCGCGCGTCTTCGCATCCGGGGATGCCGAGCAGCTTGTCCGTGATATCCTGCGTGATCATCGCGCCCATATGGCAGCCCGGCGCCGTCAGCGTCATCAGGATATTGACCACGCCATTTTCGAGCGTCACGCCATACACGAGCCCGAGGTCCACGACATTAACCGGAATCTCCGGGTCGTAGCACTCGCGCAGAACTTCGTAGATTTCTTCTTCGGTCATCTGAGGGGGTTGCGGGCGAATTTCTCAGCCGCGGACTGTAGTATATAAGAGCGAAGCCGGGCGACATAGCACCGGACTGGCGCGGGAGCAGGAGATTCGAGATGGCCGACAAGGATGAACTCTACGACCAGGCGGTCGACGCCTACGCGGACGACAAGTTCGACGAGGCGATCGCGCTCTACAAGCAGGCGCTGGAGGTCGATCCGGCGTTCACCGACGCGATCCACGGGCTCGTGATGTGCTACCAGGCCAAGGGCGATCTGGACGCGGCGATCGAATTGACCAAGGGCTACATCAAGCAACAGCCCGAAGATATTCTCGCGTTTACGAATCTCAGTATGTTCTACCAGAAGAAGGGCATGATAAAGGAAGCCGAAGAGGCGGGTGCCGAAGCGCGCCGCCTCGATTGGAAACGACAGCTCAAGGAAGGCAAGAAATGAGCACACTGCGCACTCGCGAATCCGGTTTCAAAAGCGCCGCGATGGTGGCGCTGGCCGCTCTCACGATATCGGCGTTGGGCGCGATTGCGAGCGCGGATATCTGCCAGTCGCCGTTCGAGAAGACACTCGATCGGCCCGAGAAGATCCTCTACGTATGGTGCCTCGGCACAGGCAAGAATGACGACTCGATGGCGGTGGTCGATGTCGATCCGGCCTCGAAGACCTACGGCAAAATCCTGCACACGATCGATCTCGGCTCAAAGGGCAACGAAACCCATCACTTCGGATTCACCGACGATCGGCGCTATATCTTCGGCGCGACGCTCTTCACCAGCAAGCTCTTCGTCTTCGATGTCGCGACCGATCCGGTTTCACCGAAGCTGCTCAAAACGATCAACTTCAAGAAAGTGACCGGCCTGACGTCACCCCATTCACTCTATGCGCTGCCCGGCCGGATGCTGATCACGTCGCTCGGCGGCAAAGACGGCGACGTTCCCGCGGGCTTCGCCGAGTTCACCAACGCCGGCAAGTACATCCGCACCGTTCACAATCCGCAGAGCGCGCCGTACGGTTACGACGCCGGGGTCAAGCCGGAGATCCATCGGATGGTCACCTCCGCGTTCACGCCGCTCGACAACTTCCGCAAGCCGTTCCCCGAGATGGACAAAGGCCATTTCGGCGATACGCTGGTGTTCTGGGATTTCGATCAGATGAAACCGATTCAGGTCCTGCATACCGACAAGTCGCCGCTCGAAATCCGCTGGGCTCGCCAGCCCAATCATAACTACGGATTTGTAAACTGCCTGCTCGGCGATTCGATCTGGACGTGGGATCAGAAGAGCGATGGCAGATTCGAGGCGAAGCTCGCGACCAAGACCCGGCCGCTGCCCGCCGACCTGCGCCAGGACGCCGCCGACCACTTTATCTATTCCACCAGTTTCGGCAGCGGCTACCTGCAGCAGTTCGATATCTCCGATCCGTCGCACGTGACGCTGCATTCGGAGGTGGAGATCGGAAACCATCCGAACATGATGAACATCTCGTTCGACGGCAAACGGATGTACGTGACCAATTCGCTGCTCTCGACCGCCGACTTCGGCCCCGACAAGTTCTGGCTCAAGCTGGTGCGTATCGATGATCAGGGCGCGATGCACGTCGATCCGAATTTCATGGTCGATTTCACGAACCTGCCGGACGGTCCCGCCCGCCCGCACGATATGCTCGAGAATTGAAGAGGGTGCGCTTTGCGTAACTCAGGCAAATTCTCATCGCTTCGCGTAGGTCCTTCAGCTTCGCTGCGCTCACTTCAGGATGACACAAAAAGGAGACGTCCTTTTCAGTGTCATTCTGAGCCGAGGTGGTCGCCGAAGGCGAAGCATGTCCTGAGGGCTGCGGAAGGGAATCTACGCGGAGCGATTTGGCTGCCGTGCCGCGAATCTCTTGGGCTCACAGGCAACCCTCACCCGCGCTCGCGTTGCTCGCGCGGCCTCTCCCTGGTCAGGGAGAGGCGTTTTCTAGCGCTCCGCTCTTGCTCGTCCATCATCGCGCTTGCGCTGATGCTCGCCCTCAGCGCCGCGCGCGCGTCCGCCGGCTACCTTCCGATCATCGAACGGGCGCCGGCGTTTGCGCTCGTCGATCAGGACGGGCGTGCGATCAGCTCCGCCGACCTGAAGGGCAGCGTGGTACTGCTCGCCTTTATGTATACCCACTGCGGCAGCGTTTGCCCGATGGTCACCGAGCGGATGGAGTCGCTCGCCAAGCATCTCAAGAGCAACGGCATGCTCGGGGACGGGATCCGCTTCGTCTCGATCTCGTTCGATCCGGTGCGCGATACGCCCGGATGGCTCGCGACGTACGCGCGCTCGGTCGGCGCGGACCCGCGCTGGTGGCTCTTTCTGACCGGATCGAAGGAGCAAGTGACGCAGGTGCTCGATGGCTACGACTTCCACGTCACGAGGCTGGCCGACGGCGACTTCGAGCACGTCAGTCGCGTTTATTTGATCGATCCGTCCGGGAATATCCGGCAGATCTACTCGGTCTCCTTCCTCGATCCCGCGCGGGTCGAGCGCGACATCAACAGCCTGCTCGCCGAGCGCCGGCCGGCGCTCGAGGTGCGATCGCAATGAAACTTAAGGACAAGGCGATACTTATCACCGGCTCGGGCTCGGGACTGGGCCGTGAGATGGCGCTCACGTTTGCGCGCGAGGGCGCGAAGCTCGGCGTGAATGATATCCGCCCCGAATCCGCGCAGAACGTCACCACCGAGCTGACGCGCGCCGGCGCCAAAGCCGTGTCGCTGGTGGCCGACGTGTCGAACAGCGCGGCGGTGAAGAAGATGATGGCCGAGTTCGTCGCGGCTTTCGGCACGATTGACGTGCTGGTGAACAACGCGGGCATCGCGCGCACCGGCGAGGGCGGCGGATTCGGCGGCACGAGCGAGGTGAGCGACAACGAGTGGCATCAGATGCTCGCCACGCATCTCGACTCGACTTTCTTCTGCGCGCGTGAGGCGCTCAAGGTGATGCTCCCCAAGCGCTCCGGCCGCATCATCAATATGGGCTCGATCGCGGGCACCACCGGGCTCGCGTTCGCGACCGCCTATTGCGCGGCCAAAGGCGGGATTATCTCGTTCACCAAGGCGCTCGCGCGCGAGGTGGTGGGGCAGGGCGTGCTCGTGAACTGTATCGCGCCGGGATTTATCAACACGCCGATGACCGAGCCGATTCAAGGTCCGATCCGGGATCAGATTACGACAACAATTCCGGCCGGCCGATGGGGCGAGCCGCGCGAGATCGCGGCTGCGGCGCTGTTCCTGGCCTGCGACGATTCATCATATATGGTCGGCCAAGTCATAAGCCCCAACGGCGGCTTCGTGATCTAGTGATTCTTGTGCAAGACAATGGCTCCAATTCTGCCCGCGGCAAACTTTTGCTGTCATTCCCGCGCGCGTGCCTGGCGCGCGCGAGGAATCCCGGATTCCGCTGCCGCGGCGAGCCGGGAGACCGGGATTCTTCGCGCGGCAGCCACGCGCGAGAATGACGGAGCAAGGAATCGAGCAAGCCCGGAATTGTCACTACTTCGACGGAGTATAGTCAATGCATATCACTTTCGTGGCGTTCAACTTCAAAGGCTCGGATCTCGCGGCCGAGGAGAAGCACTATTTCGATTACCATGTCGCGCTGGCCAAGTCGTTTCCCGGCCTGAGCTTCTATCTGACGGGCCGGCTGCTGCCGGTGAACGGCGCGAAGCCTGCGCACTTCCGCGTTGCGATCATCGGCTTTCCGGGTCTGGAAGCGAGCGCGGCCGGGATGGGCACCGAAGCGAGCATGAAGGTGATCGCCGACACTCAGGAACGCCTCACCGATATGCGCCTGGAAGCATTCGAGGTCGAAGTCGTCATGCCGTTCGAGAAGGTTCACCCGGGCACGCCCCGCTTCGTGTGGGCGGTCGCGTTCGACTTCAAGCCCGAGCAGGGCAACCTCGAAACCGCGGAGCGCGCCTATCGCGCGCATCACGTCGAGCTGGCGCGCAAGCTGCCCGGACTCAAGGGCTATCTGGTCGGGCGGCTGGGCGGCGAGCGCCAGCGGATCGCGCTGATGATGTTCGACAACGCCGACAGTTTCAAGGCGGCGATGGCCTCGCCGGAGGCTCTGGAAGGCCGCAAAGACGGCGCGGCGACGCTCACCAACATGCGCTACGATTCGATCGACGCGCGCGTCGAAATCTGACGCAGCTTCCATCTCTGCGCCGATGCTGAAGCGGTCTGCCGGCGTACTGATTCCGCTGTTCGCGATTCCCACGAGCGACGACCTCGGCCGCGGCGAAATTTTGGGGCTCTCGGCGATGATGGATTTCGCCCTCGCGATGGGCCATCGCGTGATCCAGCTCCTGCCGATCAACGAGACCTCGCCCTCCGAAACGAGCCCTTACAGCGCGCTCTCGTTGTTCGCGATCGATCCGCTCTATATCTCGGTCGCGGCGCTGGAGGGGATCGAGCCGGCGGCGCTCGACGCGGCGCGGACGGCGGCGAGCCGCGTGTTGCCTCGCGCCAGAATGCACGCGACCCGGCTCAAGCTGCTCGAGCAGAACTTCCGCTGGTTTCAGGCTCAGCCCGGCGCCGACGATCGCGCCGCCTTGGCGGCTTTTGCAGAGCACAATCGCGAATGGCTCGACGACTATGCGCTGTACCGCGCGCTCAAGGATAGCTTCGACTTCGCCAGCTGGACGACCTGGCCCGACGGAATCAAACATCGCGATCCGGCGGCGCTGGAAGAGGCGCGCCGCGAGCACGGCGAACAAATCGACAAGTTCCGCTACTTCCAGTTCGTGGCGCATCGCCAATGGTCCGCGATCCGTGCGGAGGCGGCGCGGCGCGGCGCGCTGCTCGGCGGCGACTTGGCGTTTTCGCCCGCGCAGGACAGCGCCGACGTGTGGGCGCATCAGGAGTTGTTCATCCTCGATCGCACCGTCGGCACGCCGCCCGACGCGTTTGCGGCCGAGGGCCAGCGCTGGGGTCTGCCGATGCCGAACTGGGATCGGATGCGCGCCGAAGGGCTGGGCTGGTGGCGGATGCGCGCCCGCCACGCCGCCGAGCTGTACGACTTGTTCCGGGTCGACCACGTGGTCGGGCTCTATCGCACGTTCTCGTTCGGCCTCAATCGCGACGAGCCCGGCTACTATTCACCCGCCGACGAATGGGCGCAGCGCCAGCAGGGCGAAGAGGTGATGCGCGCGATCAAGGAAGCCGCCGGCGAGTCCACGTTGATCGCCGAGGATCTCGGCTCGGTGCCGCCGTGGGTCCGGGAGTCGCTCACGGCGCTGGGCCTGCCGGGCTTCAAGGTCTTCCGCTGGGAGAAGGAGCACTGGGACACGCCCGAGGAGCGCTTCGTGGCGCCGGCGGCGTATCAGGAGCTGTCGGTCGCGACCACCGGCACGCACGATACCGATACGCTGGCGACGTGGTGGCGAGAGGCGTCCGAGCGGGACCGGAGGATGGTTTGCGAAGCGCTGGCGATTAGCGATCTGAGTCCGGGCCGGCGCACGCTCTCGCCCGCGATGCTCGAGGCGATCCTGCGCGCGCTCTACGCGTCGCCGTCGATCCTGGCGCTGGTGCCGGTTCAGGATCTGTTCGGCTGGAGCACGCGGATCAATCTGCCGGGCACGGTAGGCGGCCGCAACTGGAGCTATCGGCTACCGTTCAGCCTCAAGCCCTTCGACGCGGGCCCGGCGATCCGGGCGCGAATCGAGCATCTGCGGGCGATCGCAATCGCCACCGGCCGCTTCGAGCCGTAGCCAGCGGGGATAAAAATGCCGGTATCGAGAATCAACGGAATTCAGATCTACTATGAGTCGCTGGGCGACGGAGTTCCGTTGCTGCTGATCGAGGGCATTCCGGCTACGGTCCCCGATTGGTATCCGTTCGCAAACTATCTGGCCCGCGACTTCAAGGTGGTCTTGTTCGATAATCGCGGCAGCGGCCGGTCGGACAAGCCGCAGGAATGGTACACCACGGCGCTGATGGCATCGGATGCGGCGGCGCTGCTCGACAGCGTCGGCATCGCACGCGCGAACGTGTTCGGAGTCTCGATGGGCGGCATGATCGCCCAGGAGCTGGCGATCAACTTTCCGGGAAAAGTGGAGCGCCTGGTGCTGGGATGCACGCACGGCGGCGGCCCGGACGTGATCCGGCCGGCACCGTCGGTCGACGCGGCCTTTGCGCTAGAGACCGAAGATTGGGCCGTGCGCACCCGCAAGCTCGCGCCGTTTGCTTTTTCGGAGCGCTTTGGAAGGGAGCGGCCGGAAGCGCTGGCCGAGTTCATCGCGAAGAAGAGCCTCGACGTGCAACCCTACTTCGCCTATCGGCGCCAGATCGGCGCGGTGATTCGACACGACACGCGCGCGCGGCTCGCCAAAATCACGGCGCCCACGCTGGTACTTACGGGAACGGCCGACGCAGTGATTCCAGCGCAGAACAGCCGCGTCTTGCAGGAGGAGATTCCGAATTCGGAGATCGCGACGATCGGGGGCGCGGGGCATCTGTTCTTTATCGAGGAGCTGGAGGAGACGTTGCGAATATTGAGGTCGTTTCTGCTAGGGCGATAAGCGTCCGCGCGCCGGGGGACGCTCTCGGCCGCGATGCTCGAACACAAGCCCTTCGCCGCTGGCCCCGGGATCCGGGCACGGATCGAGCATCTGCGCGATCGCGAACGAAGGGGCGAACCTGGTACGCATTCTCGCGCTGGCGGGCTTCCTGATAAACTGGCGGCCGTGGAACACCACATCATACCGCAGTGCTATCTCGGTGCATGGAGTGATCCGGGAGTGGACGTGAAGATGGGTCCGCGAGTGTGGGCGGTTGATCTGAAGTGGGAGACCTTGGGCCGCAAGTCCCCGAGAGGGATAGCAAAGCGGCCGGATTACTACGCTGTTCATAATCTTAAGAGTTTGCCGCCCCAATGTTTCGAGACGGACTTTTTGGGCCGTATTGAGGACGAAGCCGCGCCGATATTGGTTAAGCTTCGTAGCGGCAACTTCAGGCTCTCCGATCCTGAACGGAGTCGCTTGGCTGTGTTCATCGCCCTGCTTTTCGCGCGAACGCCGGGGAGCCGAGACGCCGTGGAAGGTTTGGCCGCGAAGATGCTGGAGGTAAGGGCAAGGAGGCTCGTTTGCCGTGCTGACTTTGCGAGTAATATGCGCGAAAGGAACAAGGAGCACGAAATCTCCGACAGCCGGATCGAGGAGTTTCGGCAGTTGTTTCTGAAGCGCAGGGTTCGGTGTCGACTGATCCCGGAGTTTTCGCTTTTGTCAGTGCTGAATGTGACCGATACCGTCGCTCGCATGGTGTTCAACATGAAATGGCTCTACGCGATCCCTCCGCGCGGGAAGTATTTCCTGACGAGCGACAACCCGGTCTTCTGGTGTGACCCTACGGTCCCATCGCCGCTGTGTAACGGTCTCGCCAGCCGGGGCACGATCCTGACGTTTCCGATTGGTCCTGAGCTTGCGCTGTTGGGTACTTGGGAGAGCGGCAACGATGCGTTTGGTCAAGTCGACGATGGGATTGTCGCGGCTATCAATGGCGCTCGCGTTTGCTCAGCTGAACGGTTGATCGTCGCGGCCCGGAAGGAAGAAGCAGAAGCAGCTTTGCGTATGCGGCAGAATATGAAGAGTGATGGCGTACCGCTCGGCCCACGCAAGATGGACATCTTTGAGATCGAAGACGGGGCACGCTTTGGGATCGGCGCTGTCATTCGCTAGAGGCACGCGCCTCGTGTTCGGGCCTCCCCGCGCATGAGGGCTACGCCATTCGTCTGGGCATCGAACTGCTTTTGGTTGTCAACCACTTCCGGGTGAGGAAATCCAAGTGCGGATTGAGGCCTATGAATTTGGAAGCGGCGCTCTTCAGCTCGGAGGCAGCGTGATCCCAGAAGACGACGTGAATGATGAAGCCGTTGGCGACCAGGTCTTCCACCATCGGCACGTAGTCCTTGTCGCCTGCCACTAGGGTCATCTCATCCTCGCCCTTTCTTACAACCCCCGAATACGCATCTTTCGTCATTCGGTGCGCAATCGCAACGTCGACTTTTTTCTCCTTTCTTGCCGCATTTAGATCGTACTTGGTCACTTTGAATTTGTGGCGCTCGACCATTTGCCAGAAGGAGTCGCCCGGGGGAGGCGAGCCCCACAAGTTGGCGGCTCCGATTTCGGCGGGATCGCCGCACGCGAACGCATGCAGGGCGCCGTAGTCGAGCTGCCAGGAGGGGTCGACTACCTTCTTATTCATCGCCTCAACAATGGTGGCCGCGCCCGGCATGCCTTTTCTCACTGCGGACGCGCGACAACCTTCGATGTAGACGTTCGAGTTATCAACGTAGGTGAAGTTCTTGCCCACTTTCGATTCCGCCCCTCCGAATCGATAGGGTACCCGTTCCTCAGGAGGGAACAAAGGCAGCCCGAGGCACAGCCCATCACTGGAGCGATTACACCTTGACGCCCGGCATTCGCTTCGACGCTTGGTCGGCGGTTAGCACCCGGCAGGCCGCGGCGGCGGGCCGGATCGTTCCCGGCGGGCTGTCTCACGCAGCCGTAGTTCGGTTGCCCGATGATTTGTAGGCGATACATCGGAATTCGGTCGCACGATCGCTATCTTCCCGAAGGGCGCTGAAGCCGGCGAAGTAAGGTCCCTTTCTCCCCGTCCAGGCCTTTATCGATTCCTGCACAAAATAGTGACGCCAATTCTGCTCCGGCGCAGATCCTCTCGTCGTTCCTGCGCGCGGGTCCTGCGCCGGTGGCGATGGCGCGTGCGAGAGCCTGTCCCGAGGCCGCCCAAAGAAATCCCGGTAGTGGGCGATTAATGAGGACGGGCCGGCACGGAGGCCGGCCCCTACCAATATAGCAGCTTCATTAGGGTAGTGGCCGGCGTCCCTGCCGGCCATCCGACTCAAACTGACCCACTACCGAAATCCCGGAGTCCGGAATTCCGGGATTCTTCGCGCGCCGGGCAAAACAGACGCGCGAGAATGACACAGGGAGGAATCGAGTAAAATTAGAATTGCCACTGTGATATGCAGGACTCAATAGCAGGACATTGCGGGCTTGAGTTTTGCCTTTGCGCGTTGCGTTTGCGAATTACCTAGTCCTGGTGGCAGTCTGAATTGGTTTTCAAAATGAGAATTGTGGCCTACACCATTGCGGCGTGCGTGACTGCGGAGTCGGACTGTGCAGGTGCTTGGGCCGCGTGATCAATCAGGGGAGAAATTTATGGCCAGTGTTTTGAGGCCGCGGGAGAAGCGGAACGCCAGGCCCAGGGCGGCTAAGTCGGAGAGGGTGCTGCTCTATGAGGTTAGGGATGAAATCGCCTTCATCACGTTGAATCGACCGGAAAAGTTGAACGCGCTCAACGGGGCGCTCAGCGACGCTTTGCGCGCGACCTGGGTCCGGTTTGAGGCCGACCGGTCCGCGAAGGTCGCCATCCTCGCGGGCGCCGGCAAGCACTTCTGCGCCGGTGCGGACGTGAGCCCCGGTGCGATCGATCGCGAAGTGCCATTTCAGGTCCATCAAGGCTATCCGCAGAACGGCATCACCCTGTTCAAGCCAATCGTGGGCGCGATTCAGGGCTACACGCTCGGCGCCGGCTATGCACTGGCCGTGCGCGGCTGCGACATTACGATCGCCGGCGAGAGCATGGTAATGGGTTTTCCGGAAGCACGGATTGGCACGCCGCTGCCGCCGATCGAGTACCTGCCGTACATGCCCTTCAAGGTAAGCCTCGAGTTCATGCTGCTGGCGTGGAAGGGCGGGCAGATCATGGACGCGCAACGCGCCTATGAGGTCGGGCTGGTCAACAAGGTCGTCGCGGATGAGCATCTGATGGACGAGGCGGTCCGCTGGGCCGAGCTGTTGAAGAAGATTCCGCCGCTCTACATCAAGGCGGTCAAGTACGGACACTATAAGACGACGGATAACAAAGTCCGCGTCGATGAACGAGAATATATCCTGTTCACCCATCCGCAGGAGATCAGCCGGGACCGTCAAGAAGGCTTGCAGTCGTTCTTGCAGCGCCGCGAGCCGAAATTCACCGGCCGCTAAGGTCGGATAGTAACCACAGATGAACACAGATGAACGCTGCCAGGCAGCGTCCAATGCTTGGACTGCGGCTCCGGCCCTGGCAGCTGGCACAGCCTTTCAGCGGATCAATTCTACCTTGATGCCTGGCATCCGCTTCCACACTTGATCGGCGGTTAGGACCGGCAGGCTTAGGCGGCGGCCTAACGCGAGGCAAGCTCGGTCCGCGAGAGCTAGCCCGAGGGTGCGGCCCCTTGGATATAGCTCGGCGGATTGCCGGGCGTCATCGTCGTCGAAGGAGATCGTTTCGAGGCCCAAGGCGCGCAGGCGTGCCGCGATTTCGCCGGCGGGCAAGCCGCGCTCGATCACCTTGGCATAGACCTCAGCGGAATTGACGGCGCTGATCGCGGCGCCCGCGGCAATCGCTGCCCCGACGCGCTGATGACCGGTTTCGCCTTGCAGGTAGGCGAGCACCGCGGAAGCGTCGAGGACGAAGCGCGCCTCACTTTTGGTCCGCACGTCGCGCCTCCCGCCGTCGTTCCGCGATCAACTCCTGCGCCAGGCTGCCCTTGACCTTGGCGAAGCTCGCCCGCAGTTCCTGCTCGACTGCGGCGCGCGCCTTGAGCGTGAGCCGGTGAGGCTCCGCGCTGCACACCAGCGTGTCGCCGGTCTTGAGGCCCATCGCTTTGCGAATCGCAGCGGGAATCACCAGGCGTCCCTGGCGTTCGAGCCTGAGTTGGTACATTTGTCTGGTTGCTGACATAGATTCAGTTTATGCCACTCCTGTCAGAAATGCCAGATAGTAACCAGAGAGGAACACAGATGAACGCTGCCAGGGCAGCGTCCAGCGCTCGGGCCAGACGGAATCGATTGGGTATGATCGGCCAGAAAGGCGCGGCAGCGAAGCAGGTGTTCTCGATCGGCGCTGGTTTGCTATAAGCACTGCGAGATGGGACCGCTCAAAGGAATCCGGATTCTTGATCTGAGCCTCGTAGTGTCGGGGCCGTTCTGCACCTTGATGCTCGGCGATCTCGGCGCCGACGTGATCAAGATCGAGCCACCCGAAGGCGACATGTCGCGGGGATCGCAGGCCGAGGCGCGCAACGGGATCAGCGTCGGGATTCTCAACTACAGCCGCAACAAGCGCGCGATGCTGCTCGATCTGAAGCGCCCCGGCGCCAGCGAGGTCTTGCTGCGGATGGCCGAGCGGGCCGACGCGGTGGTGCAGAATTTTCGGCCCGGCGTGGTCGACAAGCTCGGCATCGGCTATGCGGCGGTGAGCGCGCGCAATCCGAAGATCGTCTACTGCTCGATCGCGGGCTACGGGTTCACCGGTCCCTACGCGGATAAGCCCGCGTACGATCCGATTATCCAGGGGCTGGCGGGCGTGATGGTCTCGCAGCGCACGCAGGGACGCCCGCGCGCGGTGAAGAATATTATCGCGGACAAAGTTACGGCGGTGACTGCGGCGCTGTCGGTCACGGCGGCGCTGGTCGCCGCGAAGAGCAGCGGCGTGGGGCAGCATATCGAGCTCGCGATGATGGACGCGATGGCGTACTTCCTGATGCCCGACACGATGGCGCCGCGGACGTTCCTGCCCGATACGCCCGGCACGCCGCCCGCGATGCAGACCCTGGAGCCGTTCAAGACCGCCGACGGTTACATCACGATCGCGCCGCTGCGCGACGATCACTGGGCGCGCTTGCTCGACGCGATCGGCCATCCGGAATGGTTCCAGGGTGAGGAGCCGCGCACCGAGCGCGTGCGCCGATCGATCAAGGCGTTGATCGAGCTGTTCCCGACCCAGCCTTCAGCGCATTGGCTCCCGGTGATCGAAGCCGCGGACGTGCCATGCGGGGGGGTCAATGACTACGACTCGATCTGGAGCGATCCGCAATACGTGGTGAATCAGACGTTCTTCGAGTACGAGCATCCGCGAGCCGGGCGGGTGCGCGCAGTGCGCTCGCCCGCGCGTTTCTCGGCGACGCCGCCGGAGTTGTGGCGGCATGCGCCCGCGCTCGCCGAAAACACCGACGAGATCCTGGCGGACTTCGGCTTCTCCGGCGCGGAGATCGCCCGCCTGCGCTCCGACGAAGTGGTGAAATAGCGGAGCCGGAAGTTGGGGGCAAAAGCCGCTCGCTCCGCGACCTTTCCCGCGCTGACTTTGCACGCGACGATTCTGCTCGCGATGACTCTGATCGTAGCGTCCTGCGCGACGCGATCAGTATCGAACCCGAATCGTAATGCGCCAGTCGCGATGCCGCCGTCAGGGCCGCTCAATCCGCCGCTCGATCTGACCCGCGGGATCGACGGCAATCTGTGGTACAGCGAGCCGTTCTCCAGCCGGATCGGACGCTTCACGATCACGGGCGAGGTCGCCGAGTTCCCACTGCCGGCGCAATGTTTCGCAGTGCGATTGGTGTCCGGTCCGGACGGCAAGATTCTGGTTCACCGATCCGGTGGGAAATCGAATCGGATCGATCGCGCCCGATGGCCGCGTGGCGATGTTCGCATTGCCGGCGCCGCCCAGCGGACCGACCGGAATCACGGTCGGGGTCGACGGGAATCTCTGGTTCACCGAGATCAAGGCGGGCCGCATCGGTCGAATCTCACCCGATGGCGCGATCATCGAGTTTGCGCTGCCCGATCGCGACAGCCGTCCCGCCGGGATCGTATCCGGCGCCGACGCGAAGCTCTGGTTCGCGGAAGAGAAGGGCAACCGGATCGGGCGCATCACTACGCAGGGCCAAATCTCCGAATTTCCGCTCGCCACTGCCGGCGCCCGGCCCGAAGAGATCGTCGCTGGCCCGGACGGGTGCCTGTGGTTTACCGAATTCAAAGCCGGGCGCGTCGGACGAATCACGACTGCCGGGGAAATCACCGAGTTCCCGATTCCGAACGCGGCCAGCGTCGACCGGATCGCGGCCGGGCCCGACGGAAATCTATGGGTAATCGTCGCGCGGGGCGCCGGCATCTATCGGGTCACGCCGGCCGGAGAGATCACGGCGGTCCAACTGCCGGCCGGTGTACGGCCGGGATTTATCACCGCCGGACCTGACGGGAATCTTTGGTTCACCGAGGGCGGCGGGATGATCGGACGGATGACTCCGGCGGGCGCCGTGAAGGAATTTCCGCTCCCAGTATTCCAGGCCGATTGAAGATTCCCGCGCCTGTTTCGACTGTCGCCCGCGCGGGGATTTGCGCTATAAGCCTGATTATCGCGCGTGCAGCGCGAGAGCGAATACAGGGAGATTCGGAACCATGGGCAAGCTCGACGGTAGATCAGCAGTCGTGACCGGGGCCGGTCGCGGAATCGGACGCGGAGTCGCAAAGGCGCTGGCGGCGCAGGGTGCGTCGGTGGTGGTCAACAACGTCGGCGTGACGGTCGCGGGAGAAAAGGAACAAGCGTCACCGGCGGACGAGGTGGTCCGCGAAATCAAGGCCGCGGGCGGCAAGGCGGTCGTCAATCGCGACGATATCGCGACCGTCGCGGGCGGCGAGGGCCTCGTCAATCAGGCGATCAAGGAGTTCGGCAAGCTCGATATCCTGGTGAACGTCGCAGGTATCCTCCGCGATCGGATGATCTTCAACATGAGCGAGCAGGAATGGGACGACGTGATCCGCGTCCATCTGAAGGGTCATTACTGCACGATTCGGCCGGCCTCCGCGCACATGCGCGAGCGCAAGTACGGTCGGATTGTCAATTTCTCGTCCAACTCCGCGCTCGGGAGTCCCGGCCAGCCCAACTACGCCGCGGCCAAGGCTGGTATTCTCGGCCTCACATATAGCTGTGCGAACTCGCTCGCCAAGTACAACATCACCTGCAACGCGATTATGCCCGGCGCGGCCACGCGTATGACCGATACGATTCCCGCTGGCCGGATGCCCGGCGGCGGTGCGGGTCTTCCAGCCAGCGCGACCGCCGAAGGCACCAGCCGCGATCCCGCGAATATCGCGCCGATCGTGGTTTTCCTGGCGAGCGAAGAGGCGGCCTTCGTCAACGGCCAATGCTTCGGCGCCAACGGGTTTCGGCTCACGCGCTACTCGCATATCGTTCCCGAGCGCGTGATCATGGGCACGGGTCCGTGGGAAATCGATCGGCTCTTCGAGATCTTCAAGAACACGCTGGGCGTGGATTTGGCGCCGCCGCGGATGTAGCACGCGACGTAATCTGAAACCGGGCCCGCGGTCTGACCCTGATGCTTACCGAATTGCCGCGCCGGGGGCCGGAGTTGCGTCGAGATATCGATCGAAGAATGCGTCTACGCGTTGCGCATACTCGGCGGGCGCAGTCGCCAGCGCACGGGCATGCTCGGCGCCCGGGACGATCCAGATTTCCTTGTCGCCACAGGCCGCAGCATAGATTGCCCGGCCGTCCGACTCGGGAGCGAGCCAGTCCGCGTCGCCCTGGATGACCAGCAGCGCACAGTTGCCGAGGTGCGCGGCTGCCGCTGCGGGATCGATCCGATCGGGCGAACGGCCCAGCCAGAAGCCGCTCTCCCACAGGATCGTCGCGGCGAATGCCGGATTGAGCGAGTTGATCGAAGGCAGCCGCCGCAGCAGGGCGCCAACGCTGACGTAGGCACTGTCGCTCACGATCGCCGTGAGCGCGTCGCCCGCTTGAGCTTGCCCAAGAATCGCGGCGGCCGCGCCTTGCGACACGCCGAGCGCTCCGATGCGTGTGTAACCGCGCGCCCGCAGCTCGGCGACTGCGCTGAGCACGTCCTCACGTTCTCGCCATCCGAATCCCACGCCCCGGCCGATATCGTCCGAATCGCCGTGATCGATCTCGTCGACCATCATAACCGGCCAGCCGCCGGCGTGGAGAAATACCAGAAACGGCAGCATCGCATGCCGGCTGCCGCCCGCTCCATGCATCAGGATGATCGCGGCATGCTTGTCGGCCGGTACCCACCACGCGGCGAGGTGCAGCCCGTCGCGGCGTTTCAGGGTGAGGTTCTGGAACTCGGCGCCGCAAGCCTGACCTGGATCGGCTAGCGCAGGCGGCCAGGTCGAGGGCGCGCCGCTTGAATCCGGGGGCGGGTAGAAGGTCTCAAGGACGAGACGACGGGCAACCAGCGTCGCGAGGCCGAACCAGAGGGCGATCACGGTGCCGAGGAGCGCCGCACCGACCGCCAGCAACGCGCGGCGCTTGACGATCCGTCGCTCGCCGGACGGAAGTCCCGATCGCGCACCCGCAGTGGCCATCGGAATCCCTTCGCTTATCGGTGGAGATCGTGCAAGAGCCGGGAGCGATCAGAAGCACTTCCCACGCTTTAAGAGCGGATCCTTTCCGCTCCGGGCATACTGGCAGGAGGAGGCCTTCAGTATGCTCTCGCGCTTGCTTCTCGAATCGACTCCCGGCTCCATTCGGAATGCGGCGACCTGGCAGGAGGTAGATCGCCTGATCATTGGACGCCGCGCACTCGAAATTATTCGAGTCGCCCCGGAAAGAAAAAAGCGGCAAGCCAACGCCAGTTATAAGTTGATGTCAAGCGTCTTGTTCGCCTCCGACGGCGTCTCTATGCTCAAAGCGACATGCCTAAAGAACATGCAGCCGATTGGGATCCCGAACTTTACAACCGTTTCCGGCGCTATCGCGCCGAGCCGGTCGAGGCGATTCTGAAACGTCTCGAGTTGTCGGACCGCGAGCGGATCGTGGACCTCGGATGCGGTCCCGGCGAGAACACGATCGAGCTGGCGCGTCGCTCGCGGGAGGGATCGGCGCTGGGAATCGACTCCTCTCCGGCGATGATCGATCGCGCCAACCAGCTTCGCGCGACGCTCGAGCCGGCGCTCGCGGCGCGGGTGCGATTCGCCCTCGGCGACGTTCCCAGCTTCGACGGGCGCGGCGAATACACGCTGGTATTCAGCAACGCGACGCTCCATTGGATCAGTGACCATCGCCGAGTCTTCGCGAGACTCTTTCAGGCCTTGGCGCCGGGCGGAAAGCTGGTCGTGCAGATGCCCGCAAATGACGAAGAGATCGCCAAGCTGGCGATGCGCCAACTGGCGGAGGAAGAGCCGTGGCGCGCGAAGCTGGCCGGCGCCGAGGATTCGCTCCAACCGGTGCCGCTGCCCGAGCATTATCGGCAGATGCTCGCCGAGCTCGGGTTCGTCGGCGTCGATTGCTATTACGAGACGTTCGCGCATCCGATGAACAGTCCGGCCGAGGTCGTCGAGTGGTATAGCTCGACCGGTCTGCGCCCCTATCTGCAAGCGTTGGCATCAGGCGAGCAGCCTCGATTTCTGGCCGCGCTGACGGAGCGGCTCAGGTCGGCCTACGGCACCGACGGTGCGATGACCTTCTATTTCCGCCGGCTGTTCCTGTGGGCATCCCGCCCGTCCTGATGAGCCAAGGGGCGCCGTGCCCGTCCCCGCTTTAATCGTTCACGGCGGCGCCGGTAGGCGCGCGGCAGCGCCCGACCGGCCCGCGCGCCAGCGCGGAATGATTGCGGCCGCGAATGCGGGCGCTACAATCCTGCGCGGGGGCGGCAATGCGCTCGACGCGGTGATCGCCGCGGTCGTCGCGCTCGAGAACGATTCCCACTTCAATGCCGGTTACGGCTCGATGCTCAACGCGGCTGGAAAAATCGAGCTGGACGCAGGCCTGATGGTCGCGCCCTCGGCCAATCTCGGCACCGGCGCCGTCGCGGCGGTGAGCCGGGTCCGCAATCCGATTTTGCTCGCGCGCGCCGTGATGGAGCATACGCAGCACGTCCTGATGGTCGGTGCGGGCGCGGAGCGCCTGGCGCGTGTCGCGCGGCTCGCAATGTGCCGGCCGCGCGATCTGGAGACTTCCTACGCACTCGAACGATGGCGCAAGCTGAAGGCGACGGCGCTCACCGGTCATGGCACCGTGGGCTCTGCGGCGGTCGATTCCAGCGGGACGCTGGCGGCAGCAACTTCGACCGGCGGCTATCCGGGCAAGCTCGCCGGCCGCGTCGGCGACTCGCCGATCCTGGGCGCAGGTTTTTTCGCCGCGCAAACCGGCGCGGCTTCCGCGACCGGGCTGGGCGAAGCGATAATCAAGCTCGGGCTATGCCGCGCGGCGATCGATGGCTTGCGCGGCGCGACCGCCGCCACGGCCGCGGCCCGCGCAATCGCGGCGATAAGCCGGATCCCTAACGCCGACGCGGGAATCGTGGTGATCGATCGCAAGGGCAAGTTCGGCTCCGCTCACAATGCCGAGGCCATGGAGATCGCGACGTTCGATCCCGAACGCGGCGTCCGCTATGTGCTCGTGCGCCCGCAGGGACGATGACGCGAGCCGATTAGCTGCCTTTTGTATGCCGGGACTCGAACCCGCACAAGGGTTTCCCCGTAGAGGATTTTAAGTCGTTTTGGTATTATCCTAAGTATTTGATATTATTGGGTTTAATTTCTGACAATGTGAAAATGTGTAACTTTATGTGTAAGTTTTTGAAAATCGGCCCAAATTCGATGAGTTTTCGGGGGGCATGGATTTCGCATCCTGCTCCTGAGCGATATTCACGCGCGTAAAGTATCAGAAAATGATACTTTACGAAGTTCTGCTACTTCACCTCTTCGATGTCGCCTGGCTTCCAACTCTTATTGAGAGCTGCCTCGGTCGGGCCGTAGAGCCTGAGGATGGCGAAATACCCCTTGCCCGGCACTGTCGCGAGCCAGTTGCCGGCCTTGCCCTCGGGCGCGTGGGGGCCGAGGTAAAGGTCTGTGCTCCCGTCGGCATTTTGCGCCGGCCTATCGCGAGTACCGAGCGATGGGAAAGGCCGGCCGTTGGCAAGACCTGACGCGTTCTCAGCGTCATAGAGGGTCACCGACCAGAACATGGCAGCCGGGACGTTGGGCGGCAGGTGCAGGCGATAGTTGCTGCCACCCACGAGCGGCTTGCCTTCGCTATCAAAAAAGGCCATCCAGTAATTGGCTCCCTTGCCAGGTATTCGTGAGGCCATGCCAATGCTTATCGCGTAGTAGCCGGTGAAATAGTTGATCCGCGAGTCAGTTGTCAGAACCCCCGCGGCGTTCAACCAGGGCCACTCATTGACAGCCGCTGAGGGCTTCGCCGGCGTCTGGTTGGCCAGCGGGTTGGACCATTGACGGTCCGGGAAAATCAAATATGAAACGCCACCGACAACATTTTGGAAAAGCAGTACGCGGCTCATTTCGTACCCGGTCTTCGCGGCCTTATCGAGGATCTTGCGGGTGCGCGCATCAGGTGTGAACGGCTGCCCCTTGACGATGCCGATTGTCGCCAAGTCGCCGAGCCGGTCGGGACCGGCAAGGTTGGCGCCCTCCCTGTCCAGGAGCAGCTTGAGCTGAAAAAACGCGCTGCCGTCGCTGATCGGTAGCATATTGACCGGGACGCCGGAGGCATCAGGGAATTTCATCGGCTTCGCGCTCGCTTCGCCGTTCAGCGGATAGATCCTTGTTCGTTCGAGATGCGCGACGGCTGGTGTCAGATTCTTTGGATCCTCGTAGAACCCGCGTAGGAAAACAAAGACGCTGTTGGTTGCTGAACGGTAGACGAAATAACCTTCCGGTACCGTTCCCTGATAGCCGGGCGGCAATAGCAGAAATTTGCCGCCCTTGCCGCCATCCGGTCCAGCCAGACCGATGTCACCAAAGAACTTGCCACCATCGACCGGGATGGGACGCTGCCAATAGTCGTCAAAGATGCCTTGCAGCCCGGGCGGCGCTTCCATCACCAACGGACCATCCTTTCCAAGATCCACGTAGCTCATGGCGTAGAGCACGTCGGAGTTAGGCGTGGTCACTAGAGTCTTGGCGTCTAGGCGTTCTTTCCAAATTGGCAGGACGTTGTAACCGGCACCGAAGGTCTTCTCGGACCCGACCTGCATGCCGAGCGTGTTGATCAACGGCAGCGCCCAAAGGTAGGTCTGCGTCGCCCGTTGGAAGAGCAGTTCGTCGCGCAGTGTCTGCGCTGTCTCCTGCGTGGGACGGCCTTCCGCGAACTGGAGGTTGGCGAGTTTGTCGAAGTGCGTCTCTTGGGCGAGGCCTTGCGTTGCAAGGCCACTGATTGCCATCACACCAACGACCGCGGCGGCGAGAAGGTTTTGTTTGTAGGCAATTTTCATGGTCGCGTCTTTTTACCGTTTAACTCCGGATGACCGAAGTCTTCGCAGACCCGAGATTCCTTCAAAGGGTAATGCTGAACATCAATTGCCTACCGCACGGTGTGGCATGCGCGCCAAACTCTTCATAGTAGCGGAGAGACAAAAGGCCGTATTTGGTCAGCAGGTTGAAAGCCGGTCCGGCCGCGTAAATCGCAGAACTGACGTTCTCGAGTCTATTCAAAGCCGACGACCCGATTTTGGTCGTAGGGTTCAGGTTGATCGAGTTGTTGGTCACTTGCCACTGCGCATAACCTGCCGGGCCGATGGTAAGCGTCTTAAAAATATCATTGCTCAAGTCGAAGCTCTTTGCCGCGCCCCATTCAAAGGGCATGACATCGCCCAGGGTATAGTTGCGCCCCATCTGCGATCCGTAAAGCAGGTAATGAGCATAGATGGAAAGTGACCAGGTTCGGGCCTCATCGGCGTATCCAACGCCTCCGAGCCCAAACACCCCGGTCCAGTGACCATAGCCGATGTTGACTTTCGAGCTCGCATTGTAGGGACCCGAGGGCGCGAAGAAGCCCGAAGACACGATCGCATCCAGATGGCTGAAGTGCCAGCCTAGATCGACTGGTTCCACGTACATGTCCCCGATGCTGCCTTTGGTGGTACCGGCAGAAGGCTGCAACCCCGATCCGGTCAAAGTGGTTCGTTCCAAGCTGAGCACCGGTTCGAGGTTTCCGGCTCCGCTCGCGTCGGCGATTGCGAATGGTATGTCGACCAGCAAGCCGTAGTTGGCGCCCAGGATCTTGTAGGGCGAGGTCCAAACAAAAATGTTCTGGTCAACGAATAGGTCGAGACTGCCATTGACACTAAGATTGAGACTCAGGCAAACCTGGCCGCGCGGGCCGCACTTCAACGGACTGGTCTGGACAAAGTCGCTGCCCGACGCATGATAGTAGGACCAGATGTTCGAATAATAGAAGCCCTGCGGCGCTTGCTGACCACTGAGCAACCCGTCCGTGCCAAGGAGCCAGTCGCCGTGCTCAGCGCGCGCCGGCGTTGCCAGAAAAAGAACCACAACCAGGCAGCCAAACGCCGCACCGATCTTCCTTTTTGGCCGCGCGAAAAGGGGCAGTGCCATCCTCATACTCATTAGACAAGTCTCAACAATTGTCGGCGGATAAGTCGGTTCACGTACGCTCACTTGAGCAGTTCGACGTCAGGCAATACAAAAGTCTTGTTCCAGAATGCCTCTCCCGGGGCATAGAGCCGGAACCACAGATAGGGTTTCTTGCCCCTCGTCGGCAACCAGTTTGTTTCGAAGCCAGCGGGTGCGTTGGGGCCGAAATATAAATCCACACTCCCATCGGCGTTCATCTTCATGGTGTCCTTGTTCAAGGAACCCAGGCCATTTCGTTGTTGTGGATTTATGATGAAAGACCACGTCGCGGCGTCATACATCGTCAGCGACCAAAATTGTCTGGCTGGCACGTCCTTGGGCACACGCAGCCGGTAAGTCTTGCCGGGCTCGAGCGGCTGCCCCGTCTTGTCGGCAATCGGCGCGAGATACACCGTGCCCGCTTGGTCGGTGAGCACCTTCGGATACCAAGTGAAGAAGAACCACGCCGCAGCGCGTTGGTCGACCTGCACGGCATCATCCGTCACGAACTCAAAGCCACGCTTCGCGTCCGGCACCATCACGAAACTCCAGTGACGATCCGGCCAATACAGGCTCGATGCAAACAACTTGGTATCGAGTTGCTGCATGTAAAAGTATGCATCCTTGACGCCCTTTTCCATCGCAGCCTTGATCTTGCCTTGAGGATTGAATGGCTTGCCCCGCTCGATTCCAATGGTCGCCAGCATGCCCATCATCACCTTGTCCTGTTGACGAACGGGCTCCACATCGATGATGTCTTTGATGTCCCGCAGCGCGCGGATGTCGTAGAACGGCAGCGTATGCACAGGAACGCCAAGCACGTTCATGAACCTTGTCGGCGGGGGATTGGCGGCCTGCGACAACGGATATAAATTCAGCGTCTTGCTATAGGCGTAGGCACCCGCATCGGAGGCAGTTGGTGCAGGCACCGAACGGAACGCCATTCCAATTCGGTAGGTGGTGGATCGGATGATGAAGTAACCGCTCGGGATCGGCTTGTCATACCCAGGCGGGAGGAGCAGAAACTTGCCGCCCGCTCCCTTGTCCAAGCCAGTCGGTCCGACATCTGCCAGCGTCATTTGCCAAGCATCAACGATCTGCCCGTAAAGGCTTGCTTTATCGGTCTTGGCCGGAAGCTCCAGCACGAGCGGGCCCTTCCGCAGATCGGAAAAATCGGAGATGTAAGGAGTAACTGTATTCCCCGTGATCAACTCGGTCGATTGCGTTAGAGGCCCCGGGTTAGCTATTACGACATTATCGGCCATGCCCGGCACTTCAAACACGCCGACCCGGAATCGGTAAATCGCCGATGCAGGCATAGCCCACAACACAGCTTCGAAAGCCCGTTGGTAGGCTACCTGCACGTCAAGGTCGGGCACGGACGGCTTTGATCCAATCCGGGGCCGTCCGCCAAGAGGTTCCTGCGCTCCGGCTAGAGTCGTGGTAAATGCCATCACGAAAACGAGCGTGGCGACGATGAGGTTCCGTTTGTGTGTGGTTTTCGTCGTAGTTGAAATTGTGATTGTTGCGGTCACTGCATGCCCTCTGCTTTCGGCGGCATCCAGGTGCCGTCTGTAGCCGTTATTTGTGGCATCTCGTCGGAAGGTTCAGTCCTGTCGTAAATCGTTAAGCGTCGCGTCCCTGCTAGTTCGCAAAGCCGCTTTGGACATAAACGCTGCCCTTCGGACCGATTCGGACACACTCGGCCTGACCGTTGTAGTCCGGGTTGCAGATGGGCTTGTCAGCGGCGGGGCATTTGTACAGATTCGCCTCGAGTTGCTGGCACTCGCCGAGATTGAAATGCAGCTCGGTTTTCGCCATTGCTGCCTGCTGGGCCGGCGGAGGTTCGGACGCCGAGCATCCGGCGAGCGCCAACAGCCCGAGCACCGAGATCGCCCAAACGCTACGCCTCGCGATGCTTTGGCCGTTCGAGGCTGAGTTTCGATTTAGCATAATAAGTACCCTCAATCAGTGTTGATATATCTTGGATCCGCGTAGCAGTGGGCGGCCCCCACTCAAAAGCGCGACGGCTAGCAAATTTACTTGAACAGTTCCACGCTCTCAAACGGCTTGGCGGACAGCACTGTCTGGAAATAGTTGCAGAGTGCCTGCTGGTTGTTACGCTATATCATCGCCAAGCGGCATGAGGGTCGAGCGTCGAGCGCGAAGACGGAAATGTTGACCATATGGCAGCTACGACTCCCTGGCCCAACACAGCGGCGACCTTTAGCTGATCGCCCCGCGGCAGCGGCAATACAACTCCCTGGGCGTGGGCGGAACCTGAGGCCAGCGGCAGCACGCCCAGCGTGACAGTCACAAGCCTTCGCACAACAGTTCCTCCCCTGATCTCTGCGCTCGGCCCCGAGTGTCGCCCAAAGCCGCGCGCCCGGACCGGCAAACCATGAAGCTAGTTGCCCGTCGGCAATGAGAGATGGAAACCCTCAGCCTTCAGCTGGTCACGAAGCCATTTGAAACGTTGGTATTGGCTGATCGTGATCTGGGAGTACCCCAGGCCCTGCATTTTGCGGGGCGGATACTTAATGTAAGTTGCCATTACCTTCTTCAACTCGGCCTCCATTGGCACTGCCATCCAGGATCGCTCGGTGAAGTTGTTCATGAATAAGTCGTACCGTTCTTGCGGGTCTTGCCACAGATCGAAGATTTGCGGCACCGTGGCAATATACTTCTCTGCACCCTTCCAGCCCAGGTTAGAGTCCACGGCGAGGCCGCCCGTCTGCGCACCGTCATCTCCACGAAGGTTGAATACCAACTTGTAATTTCCGAGTCGGACCGCTCCGGGCATCAGCTCATCCTCAGTGAAGTAGAACCAGGTATTGCGAGCGCACTTACCGGTATCGAATAGCAGAGGCGACATGTCGTAGCTGTCGAAAATGGTTGGCTGACCATCGAGATCATTTGCCGGCAGCTTGACGCCAGCAAGCGACGCGAAGGTGGCCATGAAGTCGAGCCCTCCGACGATGTCGTAGTTGCGCGATCCGGCTTTTATCTTTCCGGGCCACCATGCGATGGCGGGGACCCGGTTGCCACCCTCGCGGTCGGTGCCTTTGGTTCCGCGAAACGGCGTGTAGCCAGCGTCGGGGTAAACGTCCTGCCAGGCACCGTTGTCCGTCGTCCAGAACACGAGGGTATTCTTGTCAAGGCCGAGCTGACGGATTTTGTCCATCACGTGCCCGATTCTTGTGTCAGCCTCGACTATAGAATCCGCGTACTTGCTCTTCGAGAGCGATTTGTGAATGAAGTCCGGATGCGGAAGGTTCGGCTGATGCACCTTCATAAAGTTGATGTTAATAAAAAACGGCTTGTCGGACTTGGCTGCCTTGTCCAGGAACTCCAACCCGGCTTTCTCGACGTATTCGTCGAGGAACGGGATGCCTACGACTCCTTTGTCGGGTGTGTTGACATACTCGCCGTTGACATTGAAATCTTGGTGCGGCGTTTCTCCGGCGTTACCTGACATTGCACCCTTGGTCACCCTTTGGAACATTGCTCGAAGCTCCGGCGACATGTCCGGGAACCAGTTTGGGTCACCGTACGTATAGGCATTGAGGTGATACATAAACATGTACTTCATCTCGTCATACCCGTGCGCGTTAGGAAGCGCATAGTCTGACTCGCCTAAATGCCACTTGCCGGTGAAGTAGGTCTGATAGCCCGCCGTCTTGAGCACCGAACCCAGGGTCCATTCCCCTTTGGGGAGGCCCCCTCCTTGGCCCTGAAAGGCGACCGTGGTCATGCCGCTGCGGTTGGGGTAGCGCCCTGTTTGCATCGCAGCCCGGCCGGGCGTGCAGCTCGGCTGGGCATAGAACGAAAAGAATGTCATTCCCTCGTCTGCCATACGGTCGAGTTGGGGTGTTGGCATGCCGCGCCCTGGCCCACCGCCGTAAGCCCCGGCGTCGCCGTATCCGAAGTCGTCGGACACAATAAGCACGATGTTGGGCTTGTCCGCTGCCCATACCGCCTTTGCGGACGGCAAACCGGCGATCACGCCGATCAAGAGCGCGATTGCGAGATATCTGCTTTTCCAACTGAACATTAGTAACCCTCCTATGGGTGTCGGCTCCTAGTTTCTCTTTTCAATTGGCGGCGGCCGACGAAGTGGTATGCTGGATGCGAAGCGTCACCAAGCGCTGGTCGAGCCCGTTCGACCAGTAATCCATCGCATGGTCGGCGTCGCCCCATCGCCACACGCCTGCATTTCTGATCGCGCCGGTGCCGAAGCGCTTGTCGGACCAGGCAGCCAGCAACTGGCCGGAAACCGAATCGGTCAGTTTGGCTTCGCCGGTCGCGGAACCGACGAATGAAAAGGTTCCCGTCGCAGCCTGCTTAATGAGGCTCAAGGCGTGAGCCTAGGGCACGAGTATTGAGATCGTGCGCAAGACCGGAATCGCTGCGCTGGCGTCGGTCAAGGCCACGGTCAGCTTTGCCACGCCCGGACCGGGATCGTCGACAACGGTGAAATTCTTGCTGAAGTCCTTGACCAGCACGGTCTGGAAATAGTTGCAGAGGGACTGCTGGTCGGCGGCGGAGATTTGGGAATTCTCATCCGCCCAAAAGGTGACTGGGGCGATCGTGATCGCGTTGTACGAAGTGAAGTTGGCCGTCATATTGGTGTAGGCGAGCATCGCCTGTTGACCAGACCCGGCGGGACCCGGCTGGAGCAGCGAATAGTCGCTACCCAGGAAGCCGCTCGGCGGCGGTGGCGCCGGCGTTTCTCCCTGCGCACGCTGGATGATGTCGGGTGCGGGCGCGGCAGTTTGCGCGCAGCCGACCAAAGAGAATCCGGCCAATGCCAACAGCAGGCCCGTCTCGAGTTTGAAGTTTTTGATGCGACGAACCACTTCCCGCCTCCATATGAAGCGACGCTGGATTCTCTCATCCAACATCAAGATGGCAAAAAACATCAAGATGCCAAACAACGTCAAGACGCCAAAACACATCAAGATGCCAAAAACCGTCAAGACGCCAAACATCGTGGCTTACGTCTACGCCGCGCATAGCGCCTTGCGCGGGGATTTTTCGTCGGCGGAGTTCTCTCAGAAGGCGGTCGTTTTGATTCCTTTAATTTTAGGTCAGCTTCCCGCGACTGTCCCTAAAGTTCGCCTCGGTTCGCCTTTGCGGCTTCAGTCAGACTCAAGATCCGGGCATCGCCGCGGGATCGGGCGGAAACACCGCGACAACGTTTCGTTCAAAGATCTTTCGATTGCCCGCTACAGAACCCGTCGTCCGAACCGCACCGCCACATCCCACAGGCCCGTTTCATAGGCGCGATCGCCCGCAGCCACCGTTCCAATATTGTCTTCAGATGCCATGTTGAATTTCCTCTAACTCGCAAACCCCTCGATGAGGATCGGAGGGCGCGAGACGCAGACGATAGTCCAATCTCCCTAGCTCACGGCGACCATAATTTTCCCATCAACGACTTTCACCGGATACGCGGCAACCCCAAATCCGCCTGTGGTTACCTGACCCGTCGTAACGTCATACCGCAAGCCGTGCGCGCGACACGTCACGATCGTCCCGTTCAGTTTCCCCGCTCCCAGGGATGCCCCAGCATGAGCACATGAATCGGCGATGGCATATATATTCCCGTCCACGTTGAAGAGGGCCACGTCTTTATCCACAATCCTGACGACTTTGCTCGTTCCAAGTGGAATCTCATCGAGCCGCGCCACGTCAACAAAATCCGCCATCATTCCTTACCCAGGTTGCATTCTCTATCGAGATCACGAGCCTCGCGGTTGGTGTCAGCCAGAAGCCCGCATCCGTTAGGGTCGAAGGCGAGCGGCTAGGTAGCGCGCCCTGCCGCAGCGTCTTCGGAGCAGGAAGACGCTGCCGCGCAGACGTTGTGGATGCCGCGTGAATGCGCTCTCGTCCCCGATCAGGACTACTTCGCCGCGACCTGCCCCGCCAAAGGATGCCCGTCCGATCCGGCCACCGGGGGATGCAGTCTTCCGTCGGTCTCCTTCACGATGAAACCAAGTTGCCCGCCCTTGCGATTGGGTGGCAGACCGAGGTTGGCAAGCGTCTCGTCGGGGCTGTTATACCAGGTTCCGATCTTCAGGATCTGACGTGCCTCGTCGCCGGTTGCGATCTTGCGCCCGAGTTCGTTCGCGATCCGAACGATCTGCTCGACTTGCTTGACCGAGGTCATGCGCTCGCCCTTGCGGTGCCAGAGGTTGTCCTCGATTCCAACGCGGACGTTAATCCCGAGTGCGATTGCCATCGCCCCAAACTGCGGCACCGTCCGCCATAAAGATTCGATCGTCATCACCGACCCGTGCGGTGAGCGGCGGACATACTCCATGAAATCGAATGGGTTGCGGCCAGCGAAACCAGCGCCGCCGATCGCAGTCAAAGTGTGGTTCAACGGCCCTAGATAGACGCCGGTGCGAATCAGATGTTCGATGGCCTCGAGGGTATGAACGTGAGCAGTGGGGAAGTAGGGTTGGATCTCGTGCTGACGCAGACGTTTCAAGTGTTCGAGGTAAAACTCCGGAGTCGCGTCGCCCACCATGTTTTGATACGCCGCCTGCATTGCAGGATTCGCAAGCTGAGTCGCCACGACATCGTCCGGAGTAGTGAGCGGTAGAATATCCATCAGAGTCGAGCCGATGGCGACGGTAACCTGATCGGGTTTGGGATTAATCTCCGCCAACATGTGCCGAGTGTCATATCCCTGCCAGCGCCTCTTTCCCTGGCTCCGGCGCGAAGGAGATCGAACCGCCGATCTGAATGATCATCTTCGGTACGGCCTTGCGCAGACGGCCAACCATATCGTTGTACTCGCTGAAGTTCTTCGAAATATGGCCGGTTTTGGGATCGCGCACATGGAGGTGCAACACCGTCGCGCCGGCGTTGTAGCAGTCTACCGCCTTCTGAACCTGCGCGTCCCAGGAAACGGCGATGTCTTCGGGATAGTCGCTCGGCAGCCATTGGGGCCCATAGGGCGCGACCGTAATGATCAGAGGCTCTTGATTCTCGGGCAGCAAAGAATCGCTCGTGAAATACATAAAAATCCTCCGGCGGTGTCCGTCTGCGCGATATATACTCCGGGCAGACCTGTTGGTCTATCGACTTCGGTCCAATCCCGACCAGGCGGCGCGGCGCATTTAGCGGCGATCACGCAACCCGGGAGGCTGGCCCTCCGGTAGACGTTCTTCGATTGCACGGCAAACAGCGCGGCGGTGCCGGGTTCTTCTTCGGCGGAGCGACGGTACGCCAGAATACGCCGAACCTTCTGACGAAGGAGGGTTCTGTGACCAAGCCGAAAGAGGACGACCTCGTAAAGTCTGTGGATGGTGCCGGGGGCGGGACTCGAACCCGCACAAGGGTTTCCCCTTAGAGGATTTTAAGTCCTCTGCGTCTGCCGTTTCGCCACCCCGGCGATATTCGCCAAATTCAGAAAGTCCTTCTCCCTACCAGGGAAAAGTTGGTGAGCCGTCCGGGACTTGAACCCGGGACCCTCTGATTAAAAGTCAGATGCTCTACCGGCCTGAGCTAACGGCTCACCGCGGAGGTGCCAAGAACCAATCATTGAACGCGGTCGCGATCAACGGCTTGCCGCACGCGTGATGCACAACTGCGACGCCCCGTGCGGCGCTGTCGCAGAATCGCCCCTCGCGTCGCGCGCATCGTCGACGGGTGTCGCGATTTCGCACACCGCACGTGGATCGCGCCCCGGCGGTCATTTTTGCCGGTCCCAATCCGACATTTTGTAGGATTTTCCTAATTTTTTTTGGTGTCCGGGGGCGGCTCGTCCTGCTAGCGCCTGATGTGCCGAGCTTGGCCAAGAGGCGCTTATGCGGCGGGCCGAGACCCTTGTTGCGGTTGTGCTTTGGCAGTTTCTACCCGGCAACGGTTGTCCCTACTTGACACTCGTGGGCGTTCCCCAATAAATACCGCACTACAACTTGTAGTTGGATTTAATAACGGATTGTATGTTTTCACTTGGGAGGGGCAGGACGATGGGTTTAGGACAAATTTCTCTGAATCGGCCGCTGGACGGCGAATTGCTGGCGGTCCAACCGTATACCGAGGAGGCCGGCGCCGAGCGGCACGAAGTAGCCGCACTGGAGGCGGGCGCGAACCGCCAGGGCGCGATGATCGGCCGTTGCGAGGCGATGCGCGAGCTGTTCGGCACCACTACCCGGCTCGGCCCGCATAAGTCGACGGTCCTTATTCAGGGCGCTTCGGGCACCGGCAAGGAGCTGGTGGCGCGCGCGCTCCATACGATGGGGTTGACTCCCAAGGGCCCGTTCATAACCTTCAATTGTTCCAACCTGGTCGACACGCTGGCGGAATCGCAGCTCTTCGGCCATATGCGGGGCGCGTTCACTGACGCCCGCGAGACCTCGCTCGGGTACTTCTCGTTCGGCCGACGGCGGCACGCTGTTTCTCGACGAGATCGGCGAGCTGCCGCTGCGCCTGCAGGCCAAGCTGCTACGCGTGGTCGAGACCCGCGAGGTGCAGCCGGTCGGCTCGGCACAGAGCCACCTGGTGGATATCCGGCTGATCGCCGCCACCAACTGCGACCTGCGCGCGATGGTCCGCGCGGGCCAGTTCCGCGACGACCTCTACTATCGGCTCAACACCAGCCTGGTCGCGATCCCGCCCCTGCGCGAACGCGGCGGCGACATCGAAGCGCTGGTCGGTCACTATGTCGCGCACTACAACCAGCTGCTCGGCAAGCAGGTGAAGTACGTCACCCGCCGCGCGCTCAAGGCCTTCATCCGCTACGACTGGCCGGGCAACGTGCGCGAGCTGCTGCACGTGGTGGAGAGCGCGATGTTGCTGACCGACGGCGACTGCGTCGATGTGGGCAGCCTGCCCGCCTATCTGGTCAAGGGCAGCGGCGACACCACGATGCTGCGGCCCGGCCTCACCGGACGGATGGGCGCGGGAGCGACCACGGCGCTGTCCGAGGAGCCCGCGCCGCTGTCGCTGGATCAGGCGGTGAACGACGCCGCCAAGGACGCCCTGGTCCGCGCCCTGGCAGCGATCGGAGGGGAACTGCATCCGCGCCGCCCGCCTGTTGGGCGTCTCTCGCTACACCGTGTACCGGATGATCAGCCGCTTCGGACTGGCTGAAGTCCGGACCGGCCGCGGCCCCCGCTGACGGCGGCCGCGCCGCCCTTTGGCGCCGCCTCCCGGCGGCCCCGGAGCCTGCCCGTAGCAGGCGGATCGACGCCGCGGCCGCGTCTGCACCAGCCGGCCGCGGGTGCGCCCGCCTGGATCGCCTTTGACGCTAGCGCGCCAATTCGCATAAAATCGGCGCGGTGATGCGGCTTGGCGGCGACTAAGCCTACAAAGAGTAGTTTCGCAAGCGGCCGGGGCAGGCTCGGGACGGCTGGAAATGTTCTGGAGAATCTCAACCGGGAGGACCTTGATGGATCCGAACGCTGAAGTGACCAGTTACCTGGTGGTAACCGGGTCGAGTTCTCGACCGCGCGGGCTGTGCCTCGTGCGGACGCGGATTTTCGACCAATCCGATGGGCGAAAAGGCCCTGGTGCTGACGCTGGGCAACGCCGAGCGCACCTACTTCTTTTGCGGCGGCTGCGGCGATAATATCGTAAGCCGGGTCGAGTCGGAGGAGGCGCGCAAACGTTACCTATGGGACTGGACAGTGCCGCTGCGCAACGGTCACAGATCCGGCTGAGGGTACCACGTTTATGGCCGTGGCTCCGGACATGAGCAAGCCAGAGCGGTTTCTGGCGCGCGGGTCTGGGACCGGGATGCTCTCCCGGCTGTTCAACCGCAGGCCGTCACCCTGTTTTATCCTCGGCGAGGGTCTCCGGGTCGAAACGCCGCTCTGCTGCATCTGTGGCAAGGACCTCGACCTGCCTGATCGCAGCGGCGAGGCCTTCATGCTGGCGGCGCCGATGGCGAATTCCAGAGCGCCCGCGCCGTCCAACGGGGCGGCTACCTGGCTGTTCTTCGGCACCAAGGTTCTGGTCGCGGCGGTAAGCGCCCGGCTGGCTCCGCTGCTGGAGGCCTCGGTCGCTTTCTTCGGCGAGAAGGTCTTGGTGGTGATGGCGAAGATCCGGGGCGGGTCGCGTGAGCCGATCGTGTTCTGTCGCGGATGCGGCGTCAACGTGCTGGAGAAGGTGAACCCGCCGTCCCGCAAGTACTATTTGTGGGACTGGCTGGCCACCCTCAAGCCCCGGCGCAAACCCGCGCTGGCAAAATTCAGACGCCACTTGCCGGCCCCAGCGGCCGGGCGCCGCAGACCTGGCCCTGACCGGTACGCAGATCCCGCGGCGCAGTAGCCGGCCTTTTCTTTATCATCGAAAATCGCTACGAACGGTAGCCGTCAGCGCGACAGGAGTTTGTCGAGCGCCGCAGCCAGCGCCGGTATCGTTGTGACTTCGTAGTCGGGAAGCTCCGGCCATGCGCGCGGCCGCTGCTTCGCATGCCGGCCGGTCACGAACCGGATCGCGGCCATCCCGAGCATCCGCGCCGGCGCGATATCGTTATCGATCCGGTCGCCGACCATGATCGCGCCGGCCGGCTCGACGGCCAGCGCCGCGCAGGCCTGAATGAAAACGCGCGGATCAGGCTTGTACAAGCCCGTCGTGCCGCTGACTTCCTGATAGTGGAAGACCCCGGCGAGTCCCGCCGCTTCAAGGACGGCGAGCGCCGACTGCGGCTGGTTCGCCGCGATCCCGAGCCGCACCCCACGCCCGGCCAGATCGCCCAGCAGCTCGCGGATCCCGTCGCGGAACTGAAAGATCGTGCGGCCCTTCGCGCGGGCAATGAACGCAGGCCAGACCCGCTCCGCCAGCGCGCGATCCTCGCGGGCCAGGCGCCAGACAATCGCCTGATAAGCGTTGGGCGCGAAGCTCTCCACGGCCATCCGGCACGACTCTGCGTACGCGGCGTCATCGATCACGCGGCCCGCGTCCGCGAAACACGACCGAATGTCGGCATCAATCAGGCGTTCGCGTTCGACTTCAGTGTCGATTGGTCCGCCGATATCGAACAGCACCGCGCGCAATCGCATCGCCGCAATTCTCCACCTGTTCGCCGGCAATCGCCGCCGGGCACAGCACAAACAGCAGTCCCATCGCCGGCACCATGTAGCGCAGCAACGAGAGCAACATGGTGGTAAGCGCCCAACTGTAAGCTCCGACGCTCCACACGATCAGCGTGAGCCTCCGCGCGCGCCCGGGACGTCGCAACGCTACCACGCTGGCCCACATCAACAGCACCCCGTATGGCATCTGGAGTAACAAAATGTAGTGATCCATCAGGCCGTGGTTCGTCGCATACCAGCTCCGGGTTGCCTTGAGCGCGATAAATTCCGCGCCGGCCAGCGGCCGCTGCCAGAGCTCGGTCGCGACGAACGCCATCCGTTCGCCGATCGAGGCCGTGTGTTTGCACTTGGCCAGGAAATCGAGTGACAACTCCTCGAGATTTGCGGGCAGCTCGACCGCCTGCCGATCCGGCCGCGCGGGATTGACGGCGAAGGTCAGACCGTCGCAAAAGCTGGCCGATCCCCTCCGTGGCCAGCACGACAATTCGTCCGGTTTGGCGATACGCCCACGCCTCCCACGGAAGATGGCCAGCAGGTTGCCCAGCAGTAGCAGCGCGGCGCAGCTCAGCCGAACCCGCGCGGGGAGTTCTCGCAGAAAGCACCCAGATGACGCCGGCAAGAACGAGCCCCAGACCGATTCCCTGCGCCCGCACCAGCATCGCGCAACCGAGCAGCAGTCCGGCGCCAAAAAATCCCGCAGCCTGCCGGTGGCGTGAGTTGAGCGCGATCCATGCGAGCTCGATCGCCGCAAATAGTAATGCGCAGAACGGGATTTCGGAGGCCGGCCCCCTGGTCGTCAGCAGCAGCGGGGGATAGGTGATCCACAAAAGCGGAGCTATCAGAGCGGATCCGCCCGAAGACGGCGGCAGCTATTGAGAACAGGCACACTGCGCAAATCGCAGTCGCCACGAGATTGAGTATATAGATCGCGGCCGGTTCCGGGATGTTGAGCTTTTCAGCCGCGGCCAAGTCGCAGCGATCAGCAGAGGATAGCCGGGCGGAAAGCGCAGGACGGGAGTACCGGGGCGGGAAGGAAAAGGTTTGACTTGGATCCTTGACGAACGCCGGGGTCCCCATCCAGATGAAAGGGTGTCCGTTCAGAATTGTGTCGGCCAGCGGCTTGTAGGCGTTGTCGTAGTCCCAGCTCGTCGAGAAAAAGAAGCGGTCGGGGATTATCGCCCACAACGATGAGAGCGCAGCGGCGCTGGTGAGAAACACCAGCAGCTTCAGCCGCGCGGAATTCATCGCCCGAATGCGATTCGTAAAGCGACTCGCCCATCGCGATAACTGCGCAGCCAGCGAGAATAAGAAAATCATTCATGACTCGGCGGCGCGATTAGTATTATTCATCAAGGCCGGTTCATCATCCCTGCGAAGCACCCGATTCTCAAGGAGATTTACCGCCGTGATTATGGCATCAGGACGGACCGTACCCGCGGATCGAGTCCAAGCTAGAGGTTGCTCAGGCACCGTCGCGCGCGTTAGGTGGTACCGTGAACTTGCAATTTGCAACCGAGCGGCAGGATATTAGGCAGGGTTGAGGGGGCGCGATTCTCGGCCGACGCGGCGTCTGCGCAGGTCGCTCGGACGGTTGTCTTGCAGGAGGACTTCCGCGCGTCCCCTCACCCATTCTGTTCGCCGGCGCTCGCCGGCCACGCCGCTCAAGCGGCGCTGATGACTAGAATGACTAATCCCGATTCGAACGCGAGTCTCGCCGCGGCTCCGATCGCGCGCGATCGGTGCGCAGCGCGCGCCGGATAACATGCGTGCGGCGCTCATCGGCTGCGCCTCGCGGCCGACGCTCTGGCCCGGATTACCGCCGGCGGCCGGCGAAGGGACTTCGCCTTGTCCGTGGCGGTCCCGTTGAGCAGGATCTGCAGCACGCCGTTAACGTATTCGCTCGGGGCCCGGCCGCGCTCGCCGAAAACCTGCTTGCGCAAGAAATAGCTGCTCATGAAGTCGACGACCAAGCGCCCCCAAGTGCGCGCCTCGAGGTCGGGCCGCACTTCGCCGGTGCGCTTGTACGCGTCGATCCATTGCGCGCTCACTTCGTAGAGATGCTCCAGCACCTGGGTGTAGACGAACTCGTTCTCGGGGCCCGACACCAGCGCCTGCACGTGAAGGAAGCGAATCAGCGCGCCGTTCGTTTCCATCAGGTCGAGCCACCGGTTCACCATCAGGGCCAGCGCTTCGGCCAGGGGCACGCCCGGCGCAATGACCATTTCCGCTTCGACCGCGGCGATGAGTTGATTCTGGCCGAGGATCGCGTTGAGGATCTGCTCTTTGGTATCGAAGTGGTAGTAGAGCAGCCCCTTGGTCGCTTCGAGTTCGAGCGCGATGTCATCCATCGTCGCAGCCCGGTAACCCTTTTCGGCGAAGACCTTGAGGCCCGCCTTAAGTATTTCCTCGCGCTTCCTGGCCCGGCGACGGTCTCTGACTCCCGCGGTCTTCCGAGCCGGGTGTTTACTCCCCCGGAACATCAATTCTACCAGACAGTATGATTAATACTCTGCGGTAGCCAACACAATAGGGTTTTTTGCGTAGGCGCGATGCAACCCGAAAAAGACCAAGCCGCGACGAGCGCCGGCGCTCGTCGCGGCTTCCGGCTTCTCGAGCGGGCAACGCTTCGGCGCGCTGCCCGAGTCAATCGCGATACTCGCTCAATGGCCGGCCCGAACCATCGCGTCGGTGGTGAAAAAGTCGCGATGGACCGCGCCCATGTTGATGTACCAGCATTCGCGCTCGGGCGTATCGTGCCCGGGCAGATAGCAGGTAGTTGCGATTCCGCTCTGCACGTCGATGCTGGAAGCCGCCAGCACGAACTGTCGCTTGAACGGGTAGATCGCGATGCGCGCATCGGGCACCGGCCGATCGCGATAGGTCAGCCAGTAGATTTGGGTCTTCCAGAGCTGGCCGCGGCGATCGTAGCTGTCAACGTACGGATTGAACCACTCCTCCGCGTCGACATAGATGACGGTCTTCGATTGCAGCACGCCGCTGATTCGTTCCGGCCGCGGAGTCGCCTCGATGATATACATGTGGCGCATCTCCCAGTTCTCCGGGCACGAGGTCACGTGGCCGTCGGTCGGGCAGATTTCCGCCGGCGAATGGATCGCGTGCACCGAGGCGAGCATGTCGCGGGTGCCGAGAAATTTGTAGTCATACTCTTCGGGCTTGGCCGCGAAGCCGCCGGCATGATCGGCGTCCCAGGTGCTGAGACCCGCCGAGGAACTCATGATCACCTCGTTGAGGCGGCGGACGCGCCGGCTGCCGGAGAGATAGACCCAGGCGTCGTCACCGCGTCCGGCGTCCCAGTAGCGGTAGCGGATCGCGCCGGTCCCCTTATCCTCCGAAGGCGCGATCAATGGGTAAGCAGCGGCCAGGCGCCAGACCCCGGTGCGCTTGAAATCCGGATCGACCGGCATCGGCTCGACTTCGGTGCGTCCCAGATTGGAGTATCCCGCCAGATGCCCGATCTCCGCGACCAGCAGCTCGGCGGGCGGGGCGCCGGGATTGAAATAGCTGACCCGGCATTCGAAGAAGCGCAGGTCGTAATCGTCAGTGGTGATCGGGCGGAACTGGGTGTTCCACATGATCTTGGTCGCGATATCGGGATCGTTGGTATCGAGCAAGGGAAAGGGCTGTCCGGCCGCGTAGCCGACCAGGCTGCGATGGTCCGGCGAGAGGCGCACCTGGGCGGAGTATTTTTCGGTGGCCTCGAAGTACGGCGGCGGGAAATCGACCCGCTCGGGCGCGACGATATTCATCGTCATCCCCTTGGTTACCGCCACATACGTGCCGGGGCTTACCAGATCCTTTACCTGCGCGGCGTTCGCCGCGGTGATGCTGTCGCCCGGCTTCACCTCCGCCCGCGCGCCGATCGGAAACATCAGGAGCAGCGCGGCTGCCGCCGCGAACAACCATCGCCTGAAAGGCGCAAACATCAAAGACCTCCTGGGCGTGCCAGACGCCCGGTTTGATGCCCGGCCCGCTCGGTCAGAGTCGGGCGAGCTTAGTGTTTATAGCGCTTTGTTCCGGGCTCGGCGAGCAGCAGTGCGCATTGCCGCCGGGGCCGGCGCGCCGGGAGGAGGCGTTCAACTCATCAAAGCTGGCGGGTGATGCGAAAGATGAGGGTCTGCGCTTCGCGCTTCAGAGGCCCGCGACGATCGTATCGAGCGCAACGACGGCCGCGCCGCCGAAGGCATGATAGGCGAGCAGGGCGAAGCCTGCGATCGTGATCAAGATCAGGACCCACTCGGTGTGGACCCGAAGGCCTTCGCCGGAGAGTGGTTTGGGCTTGGGCCGCCGGAGGCTCGCCTCGCGCCGGGAGGTTGGTCCGGCGCCACCGGCAGGGGCCGGTTGCGGCCAGGCGGTCGGTCTTGGCGATGGAGTAGCGCCGGGGCGCGGCGGTTGCGGCGCCTGCTTCCCGCCGGCCGGCCGCCTTCGAAATCCGCCCTGCATACCACCGCCCACATTACATTGTGTATGGTGATGCTACATTCCGGTCAAGCGCGCCGCGGACCAGGCACCCTCACCCGGCGGGCGCAAGGCCCCCGCCGTCCGCTCCCGCGAAAGAGCGGGAGGGTGCAGAAGGACGCGCCGCGCCCGTCAGTGCGGAAACCCGCCCATCTGGAGGGCGGCGCGATATTCGTCGGGCGTGTTGATGTTGTAGAAGCTCATCAGGCCCGGATCGAGCAGGCGGAGATGATGCTCGCCGATCTTGCGGACCTTGAGCACCTCGGCGAGCGCCAGCGCGCGCCGCTCGCCGCGGTCGATCAACTGGTCGATCGCGCCGGCGCAGCGCTTGCGGTAGGCGGCGTGCAACGGCTGCAGCATGCCGCCGACCTCGGGAATCGCGGCGTCGTAGTAGCCCAGCATCGAGCAGAGCTCGATGGCGACCGGCATGCTCAGCATCGGCAGGTCGCACGAGCATACGAACAGCGGATCGCCCGTGGCGACCTCGAGCCCGCGCTTGAGTCCGGCCAGTGGCCCCTGGAACGGGACCGGGTCATGGACGATACGCACGCCGGCGGGGTCCGCGAGCTTCAGCTCGGCCAGCGCCGCCGGCGGAGCGACCACCACAACTTCCCGAAACGCCTTCTTGAGCCGCCCGACGATCACGTCGAGCAGCGTGGCCTCGCCGAACTTGAGTTCCGCCTTGAGGGCGCCCATCCGCTGGCTACGCCCGCCGGCGAGGACCATCGCGCCTGGTTCTGCAACCTTCGTCGCCATACTCCTCTCCTCTCCGCGCGGCAGATCAGGCGGCCGAGCCGCGCTCGGCCCGTTCAACTTCCATCAGGGCGCGGATGAGGTCATCGGCCTCCTCGGGATCGATCTCTCCGGCGCGCACCGACGCGAGGATCTTCAGGATCTCCTTGTCGGGCTCGAGCCGGCGCGTCGCGCCCGACGGATCCGGCGAATGCGGATGGGCATCGGCGGTCGCGGCCGGATTGGGCTCCGGCGGGTCCGAAGAATGCGGCTGCGAACTTGCGGTCGCGTCATCGTGGAAGCGATTGGTTCGAGACGCCGCGCGCGCGCGCCGGGCCTCGCGGATGGCGTCGCGCATCCGATGCGCTTCCTCACGGATTCGCGCCCGGATTTGCTCGGCGTCGGCCTTCGACCGCGAGCGCCGCTCGGCCAGCGCCTGGTTCACCAGGTCGCGAATCTGCGCACCAAGCTTCGCCAACTTGTCGGCCGCCTGCTCGGGAACCTCATGCTTGAGGTCTCCGATCTCGCGCTCGACCTCGCGCATCGCCTCGCCGACACCGCGCGTAACGCCGCGCACCAACCCGCCTGAAAAGGAGCCGGTCTCAGCGACGATCCGTCCCGCAGCGCCGACGATATCGGCAACCATATCGGGGATCTCGTCGCCGAGGTTCTCGGCCAGACTCTCGAACGGCGCGCCGATATCGCGCCATCGGAAACGCGCGCCCGCGTGGCCGCGCACCCGGTCGCCTTCGACGATGATGTCCGAGCCGCGGGTTTCGAGCGCGAGCTTGCACTCGCCCGCGCCGAAGCGCGCCGAGAGCCGATTGCGGCCGGCGAAGCGCAGCTCGCCCTCGATTCCATAGACTCGCACGCGGCCGTGATGCGCCGCGGCTTCGAGCGTGACCGAGCTAGCGCTGCCAAGCTCGACCAGCATCCGGCCCGCGGTCCGCACCGTCCAGTTGCTGCCCGGGGCGAAGTCGCCGCCCAGCCGGGCCGCGCCGCCGACCCGCTCAACCGTGACGTTGCCGGTGATCGAGCGCAGGCTCAGTTGTCCGCCCACGTTGGCGATCGCGACGTCGCCCGCTCCGTCGATACTGGCCTTGCCGCCGACATTGCCGATCGTCACGCCGGCCGTAACGCGCGTGACGCGGAGCTTGCCGCCGACGGTATCGACCTTGAGCGAACGCGCGCGCTCGGCCTCGAATTTTCCGCCGACCGTGAGCACGCGCGCCTCGCCCTCGATCTCCTCGAATCGGCAGTGTCCGCCGATCTGCTCGATCGCAGCGTCGCCGGCGATCTCGATGCAGACCGCGTTGCCGGCGACCAGATCGAAGCTGACGGAGCGCGCCTTCTCGACCAGCAGGTCGCCCTTGACGCACTTACCCGCGATCGCGCCGGCGCCTTCGATATCGCAGCGCCCCTCGATACTGCCGCGGATCGCAACCGGGCCGACGTTGCTGGCGCTGAAATGTCCGGCGACCCGGTTCAGGGTAAGGTTGCCGTTGAAGTCTTCGACTTCGAGATGGCCCGCGCACTCGACCACCTCGACCGCCACGCCGGGCGGTATGCCGAGTTCGGCGTCGCCGGCGAAGCGGATTTCGGCCGTCGCCGCGGTGCGGCGGACCTCGGGTTCTTCACGGGAGCCGACCCGGAGCGGAGATGCCGCGATGCCGGTGATCGCGAGATTACCTGCCGCGACTACGCGCAGCACTTCGATTCCATCGAGCTTGTCGCTGGTGACGTGGCCTTCGATCATCGATGTGGACCTCCTCGTTATTCAGCGGCCGCGGGAGCCGCGGTCGCGCAGCGTGCGCAACGCATCTTCGGGTGAGATTCGTCCTTCGCGCAGTTCATCCAGCAAGGCGCGCCGCGACCGGGTCTGGTCGGCAGGCTCTTCGCCGTCGGGCGCGTCCACCGCGGCGTCTCGGGCGTGGAATCCCAGGGCGGCGACGACTTCGTCCAGCTTCGCGCGGACGGTGGGATAGGAAACGCCCAGCTCGCGCTCGACCTCGCGAATCACGCCGCGGTTCTTGATGAAGACTTCAACGAAGTCGAGCTGCGCCTGGCTGAGCTTCAAGACAGGGGGCAATTCAAAGGACGATTCAAGCGAAAGGGCGCATGAGGGGCATTCGAGCCGACGAACTGTCAATGCACCAGAGCATGACGGGCATTTAAGGAGCATCGGGCGCATGTTAGTTTTATACGCACTAAAATTAAATTAGTCAAGATGAAAATTAATATGATTAAGTTCAGTCCATAATCGGTCTCGAATAAACCTGCCCCCGGCCCCTCTCCGACAGGAGGGGGGAAGGGGGAGCCAGACAGGAGAGGGGAGCCAGACAGGAGAGGGGAGCCAGATTCGTAACGCTTGGGGTTCCCCCTTCCCGGCATCGGGAAGGGGGTCAGGGGGTTAGGTTCTGGAGATTTTTGCGGAGCGGCGAGGAATGATCAGTGGCTTTCGCCGTTCTCGTAGAGTTCTTCCGCGACCAGACGAAGAACGGCGCCGTGGTAAAGCACACCGAGATGACCGGTCTTGCGCAGCACCACGGCCTGTTTCACTGCTCCCAGGCGCATCCGGCGCGCCACCGGCGGCGGTACGATCGAGTCGTCCTCGCCGAAAATCGCCAGCTCCTGCGGGCTGCGCTGATCATATCGATAGGGCGAGCCGAGCGTGATCAGCGACCGGATCGTACCGGGCTCGCACTGATGGGAGAAACGGCGCGCGATCGCTCCACCGAGACTATGACCAACGAGATGCACGCCGTGACCACCGCCCGCGCGCTCAACCAGATCGGCGAGCGCCTCGGCGGAATTCGCCACCGTCTGGGTGCGCGGGTACTGAAAGTAGACGATATTGCAGAACCCGGCCATCCGCACGTACGCGGCGAGACTCAGCAAGTTGGCGCGGTTCCCACCCAAGCCGTGGATGAAGATGACCGGCTTCCCGTCGCCTTGGCCCCATACTCCCGCCCGTTCCGCGACCCAATTCAGCGGATAAGACGCGATCAGAATCCCGGCCGCAGTCAGTTCGCGATATAGCGTCTGGGTTCTCATCCGATTTCCTGCGCCGTGGGAGCCTCCGGCGCGGCCCGTTTTGGAGCACGATTCGGGCCGACTGCCCCCAGCACTTGCGCGGCGTCCTCGCGTCCCATCTCGATGAGCCGTTTGGCTTTGCCCGGGGAGGTCCACAGGATACTCACCGGATCGGTGCCGAGGTACTCGCGCGGCTCGATATCGACGATCCGCGCGCCGTGGTAGCTGCCGTCATCGATCAGGGCGCGCGCGCGGGTCGAATTGCCCTGGCTGGCCCACATCACTTCCATCATCCGATACGAGACATGCGCCAGCGTCGGGAAATTGCGCATCTCGGGCAGATGGCGCCGGATTACCGAGAGGATGTAGACCGCGGCCGCGCCCATTTCGATTGCCGCTTCGAGCGGGATATTCCACGCGAAACCGCCGTCGCACCAGTAATGGCCTTCGAACTTGATCGGGGGATAGAGGATCGGAATCCGGTAGCCGATATGCGCCACGCGGCGGAAATCGTCGACGCTCTTCTCGGTCCGGTTGCCGCGCAGAGAAACCCGGCCGCTGGAAAGATCGAGCACGACGAACTTGACCTCGATCGGGCTCTCGAACACGCGCTGGAAGTCGACGTTGCGTTCGACCCATCGCACCATCCGATCCATCGACATCAGCGAATTGCCGACGATCGGGTTGCGGGTCAGCGACGGGCCGAGCAGGACCTGGAGCGAGTTCAAGCTGGTCCAGGCCTCGAGCATCCGGTCGGATCCGCCGGACAGATACATCAATGCGTTGACGATCCCGACCGAGCTGCCGATGATGGCGTCAGGACGCGTTCCGGTGCGGGTAACATAGTCGAGTGCGCCCGCCTGATGGGCGCCGAAGGCAGCGCCGCCGCCGAGCAGGAATACCGTTTTGGCGGAGGCGCGGGTTCGCGGGTTGGATTTGGCCACGCCTTCCCAACTTAGGCGTGAATTCGTCGCACGGCAAGGAAAGCCCGTTGAAAAAGTGGCGTGGCCGATCAGCGCGCCGCCAAAAATTTGGCTTGACTCACCCTCCGTTATTACGGATGATCCGCCAAGATGATATGCAGTTCGTCCGTTAGAGCAGAGGCCTCGCGATGGGGCGGGGAATCGTTCCGCAAGCGAAGGTTCGGTGCTGAGGCATCACGCCAACGATCGGATGTTCACGTCGACGTTCACAAACCGGTAACAGAACGCAGGCGCCGGCGTACGTAGTCTCTGGAACGGCAACTTGCGCCGAGAGCCCGTAAAATCGCATTGCGCGGGATTTAATCAACCGCTAACGCGTTAGGCATCAGGGCTTTCGATCATGAGCCCTAATCTGCAGCGAGGAGTTGCGGATCAGCAGCGACGCGTCGAAGAAATTTCTACCGGCTGCGCAAAAGGTCTTGTCTCCAATCGCGGACGTGCTTATGGTGTTGATATTCCCGACAGGAAGTTAGACGCCGCCAGCGTTCCGGCACGCGGCTTGCGTACCAGGGCAGCGGCGCTCAGCTTTATGATCGAGGGCTCTCGAACGCCGCCAGTGCGCGGCGTCGGGGAAAATTAAAAACCCGGACTGGGAGGTTGGTGATTGTTATGAAAGCGGAAGTGAATCACGCAGCGGATCACACCAAGGTGGCCGATCGGGCGCAGGACGCCGCGCGACAGGTGCGCACCGTCGTCAAGCGCGCCGCCACCGGCTATATCGATTTCAACGAGCAGGTTGCAACGCGCCTGTTCGACGCGGGCGAGAAGATCGCGGAGCGAGTCGAAGAGACCCCGCTCTATCCGTTGATCGAATTCCAGCAGACTTTCGCGCGCAAGGCTTTCGAGTACTGGGTCAAGGGCGCGCGCATGGTAGTTGACCGAATCTGATCTGGAACGCGGAGTGAGGATGATGGCACCGGAAACGGAACGCAGGCGGATTATGGTCACCGGCGTGGCGGATTATGCCGCCAGCGAGCTGGTGCGCCAACTCGAGGAAGACGAAAGCGTCGAGCATATTGCAGGACTGGACTTTCGCGAGCCGCGGCGGGCGTTCAAACGCGCCGAGGTGATCAGCGCGGATTTGCGCGGCACCGGTCTCAAGCATCTGCTTGAAGGAATCAAACCCGATACGATTCTTCATCTCCAGCGGCTGCGCTCCGATCAGGAAGGCGCCGGCACTCCCGAGGAGACCCACGAGATCAACGTGATGGGCACCATCAATCTGGCGGCGACGGTGCAAAGCCTGCCCTTCGTGCGCAAGTTCGTGGTCGCCTCGGCCCTGCACGTCTACGGGGCCGATCCGCTCGATCCCGCGGTCCTTACCGAAGATATCAAGCCCCGCGTGCCGGCCAAGACCAAGTACGCCGGCGATCTCCTCGAGATGGAGGCCGCGTTCAACCAGTTGGCCCGCACCGGGCGCAAGATGGTGCTCACGCTGCTGCGCTTCGCCGATATCCTGGGGCCGAAGGTCAATAACGTGATCTCGCGCTACCTGCGGATGCCGGTGGTGCCGACCGTGATGGGCTTCGATCCGCGCCTGCAGTTCTGCCACGAGGAAGACGCAGTCGGCGTGCTCAAGCGCGCCGCGCTGGTCGATCTGCCCGGCGTATTCAATTGCGCGGGCGAAGGAGTGATCTTCCTCAGCCGCGCGATCCGGCTCGGCGGCGCGGTGCAAATTCCGATCGTGCCGGCGCTGGTGCCCACGGCTTTCGCGACGCTGCGCGCGCTCGGCCTGGCCGATATGCAGCCCTACCATCTGCTGATGCTCCGCTACGGGCGGGTGGTGGACACCAAGCGGCTCACGAGCCGGTTCGGTTTCACGCCGCGCTATTCGACCGTCGAAGCGGTGCTCGATCTGCATGGCAAGAGCACCTTGAAGCGCGCCGCCTGGGAAGATGCGGAAGACTCGCACGAGGAGAAGGTTGCCGCGGCCTGAGGCCTGCGGTGCCCAGTACCCGCCGGGCAAAATCGGGGGGTTCAGCCCGAGCTGCGGCTCGACCTGGAGGATGTGATGGATCGACAATCAGCAGCATTGGAAAAGGAACGTCCGCCGGTTGCCACTCCGGCCGACAATGGTGCCGCGCTGGCCAAGCGGCCGCACGACGAGCGCGAATGGATTGGCAACGTCGCGCAACTGGTCGCCGAAGCGAAGAAGGAAGAGGGACTCAACAGCGCCCCGGCGGTCGATCCGTTCGACGCTGATTTGCCGCAGACCGAGAAGCCCGGCCTGTCGGGATTTCTCGAGATGCTTCAGCGGCGGATGAGGGGCGACTACGAGGTTGATGAGTTCGGCTGCGATCCGCTCTACGGCGCGATGTGGTGGCCGGTCTTCAACCGCCTCTACCGGAATTACTGGCGCGTCGAGACCACCGGCATCGAGCACATTCCCGATCGCGGCCGTGCGATGATCGTCTCCAATCACTCGGGTGGCACCTACGCCTGGGACGCGGTGATGATCTCGACCGCGATTCATCTCGAACATCCGCGGCCCCGGATGGTCCGCTATGTCTCGACCGAGTTTTTTTACGACTATCCTTTCCTGTCTTACGACAATCGCAAGAAGGGCGCGGCCTTGGCCTGCCGCGAGGACTTCGTGCGCCTGCTCGAGCATGATCGTCTGGTCGGTGTATTCCCCGAGGGCGTTAAGGGCTTTCTCAAGCCCAGCGACCGGCGTTATCGCGTGCAGCGCTTCGGGCGCGGCGGCTTTGTCCAACTGGCGCTGACCACGCGTTCGCCGATTATCCCGGTCGCAGTGGTCGGAGGCGAGGAGCTGCACTTCTCGCTCGGCAACTCGCGGGTGCTCGCGAGTATCGTCAACCGCCTGATGCCGATGGAGCGGGCCGACAGCTTCCCGCTACTGCTCAATCTGCTGCCCCTGCCGGTCAAGTGGCGAATCCAGTTCTGTGAGCCGCTCGACATATCATCCTACGGACCCGAGGCGGCGCTCGACACGCTGGTCGTTCAACAGTTGACCGAGCGGGTCAGGATGCGAATCCAGGAGGCGCTCGACGACAATCTCGGCCAGCGCCGCTGGATGTTCTGGTAAGCCGGCGATATCCGCAAACGTCGGCGCGCACGAGCGGCCGGATCGAATCGCGCTTTGCCCTTTCCCGGCCGCCGAGGTTGGGCTGAGGTTTTTTACGAGGATCGGATGAGCGAAGATCAGCAGAACAACAAGCGTCCGGAAGCCGGCAAGCGCCGAGGATATTTCGGCGACCGCGCCATCGTGGTGACCGGCGCTTCCAGCGGAATCGGCTATGACGTTGCGATGGCGTTTGGGAGCCAGGGCGCCCAGATCGGGTTGCTCGCGCGGCGTAAGGCGAGCCTCGAAGAACTTGCGGAGCGAATCACCGCAGCCGGCGGACATCCGCTGGTTTTGCAATGCGACGTGACACGGCGCGCCGATGTTCGTTCGGCGATTGAGGAAGCCCGCCGCAGCTTCGGCCCGATCGATATTCTGGTCAATTCCGCCGGCCTGTTGATCCCCGACACGATCGACGAACTGCGGCCCGAAGACCTCGAACGGATGATGGCCGTGAACCTCTTCGGCACGCTCCACACGATCCAGGCCGTGCTGCCCGAAATGAAAAAGAATCGCGGCGGCCGGATTATCAATGTCGCGTCGCTCGCGGGCCGGCGCGGAATCAGCCCGCTCGGCGGATACTCCGCGACCAAGTTCGCGCTGGTCGGTCTCACCGAGGCGCTGCGCGTCGAGCTGTTCCGCAGCGGGATACGGGTGTCGCTCGTGATGCCCGGCGTGATCGATACGCCGATGGCGCAGGACGCGCGCAACAACAAGCTTTTGCGGGGCGTGCCGTCAATCGCGGCGATGCCGGTGCGATGGGTCACGTGGGCCGTGCTCGCGGCCGCGGCGCTGGGGATGGCCGAGGTCGACGTGCCGCCCGGCGCGGCCGTGGTGGAAAAACTGGCTGCGTTGTTCCCGAGCGCAACCGATCTTTTCCTGAGCGTGGGAACCCGGATCGTCGAGGCCGTGAGCAGCCGCGTGGGCGCCACCGCCCAGCAGCCGCTGCGACCCGCTCCCGGAAAGATCATCCGTGCGGCGCGCAAGACCGAACCATCCGCCAAGACCGCCAGCAACTGACGACGCTCCCGGCTACCGCGCTCATCAGTCGTTGAGTGTGCGCATGATCAGGTGCTTGAGTCCCGCGTACTGATGCGGCCTTTCGTCGTGGCCGTCGAGCATCTGCAGCAGATTCACCAGATCCAGCAAGCGCCCGAGTTGTTTCCAGTTGGCCGGCAGCGCCCGCCCGGCGGCCCGCTGATAGCCCTCGACGAAATGCGACTCCGGCGCGTCGGAAATCAGCTCCGCGTCCCGCACGAACTGGCCGAGGTCGGAACAACTGTGGCCGGCCATCGCAAATTCCCAATCGAGAATGGCGGCGAGTTTCCCGTCGCGCACCAGCAGATTCTCCGGCCGGAAGTCGCCGTGAACCAGCGTCACGGCGCGCTCGATCTCGCGCAGCATCGGAGCGCGCTCGGCGACGTAGGCCCGCACTCGATCCACGCCTTCCGAGCCCAATCTCTGCGCCGCACGCGCCATAAAAAGGTCGTACCACGATGCGAGTGGCGGCAGCTCCTCGGCAACCTCAAGGTTGCCGTCGAGGAATCCGACCTTCGAATATTTGCGCTCATGCAACCGCGCGAGGCATCCGCCGATTTCCTCGAACAAGGCCGGCGGCAGCGCGTCGCCATGCTCAAGCAGATTATCCAAAGTCTCTCCCTCGACGAACCCGAAGATCGCAAAGGGCGTGGGAAATAGCGCGTGATCGAACTCGGCGTGCAGGAGTTTCGGCAGCGGCAGGAGGTTGCGCAGGTGAGCGTAAAGCGGGCGCTCCTTCTGCCAACCATCCACTGCCGCGTACAGTCGGAGCAGGTACCGGTCGCGGCCGCTCGTCACCCGATAGTTGGTATTTCTTCGCCCCTTCGGCAGGAGCGCGAATTCTTCTGCCGTTCGTCCGGGTTCCCAGCGCCGAAACAGTCTCGCGACGGCAGCCTGATCGATCGCGATATACGGCAGGCGCTCCATCGCGGCTGATCGTGCCACGAAAGCGCGTGCATCGTAAGCGTGCGCCGGCCGCGCCCCATCGGCCACGGAACATCAACCGGATCCGAATTAAGCCGGGTCCCGGGGCCAACGCGATACGCGCTTCAGGCCGGGCCGGGTTCACGGCTCGGTAGCATCGCTTCGGCCACCGGCCGATAGTGCTCGGCGTGGGTAATCGCGCGCTTGACCAGGCCGCGATCAAGCAGGAGCTTCGCACGCCAATCGTAGCGCAGCGTCTGATCGCTCGCCGGCTCCGGCAATGCCTCGACCGCGGGCCCGACCATCTCGGTTGCGAAATGATCAGCAGGCAGGGTCGCGAGCAGGGGGCCCAGTTGCTGTCGCAGCGAATCGTAAACCTGGTCGCGAACCGTGAGCTTGTCGGTGAACTCCTGGGCATTGAGCTGAAAGCGCAAGACCGGGGTGCGCCGGCTGGCCGGGAAGCGTTGCACATCGTAACTCTCGGAAGCGCCAGTCTTTTGATAGATCAGCGGCACTTCGAAGATCGCGGCCTTGGGTGTGGTCCCGAGCGCGGCCCGCACGATCGGCAAGGAAAGGTCGTGCACCGGGTTGTAGAACTCGACAGCGTCGCACCACACCTGCTCGGGCGCATAAGCATCGATCTCGGCGCGGACCCTGGCGATCACGTCCTGAAAGTAGCCGTGATCGCGATCCAGCAACGCGGTGTAAAAGTCTTGCTCGCGAAAGCCGAGGAAGGATACGTGTTCGAGCAGTCCAATCCGGCCAAGCCCTTGCCGGCTTTGTCCGGGTCGTGGTTCGCCGCCGCCGTCGGTCATCAGCACCAGCTTCGGCCGCAAGCGCCGGACCATCCCGAAGATCGCCGCTTCATGGTTGGGATGGCTGAATACCAGGAGGCGCCGAACGCCGGCGCTGAGCGCAGGCGTCTGGTCGTCTGTTCCAATCTTCACAAGCTGCTCCTCAAAGGGTCGCTGGATAATCTTTCGTGCCAGGTCGCTCTTGTCAAATCGATTGACCTACACCAGGCGCTCGGCGGCTTTGACGATCGACGCCGCGGACCAGAAGCGGCTAAAACCTTGCCGAGGGAGGCCGTTTGGTCTATACGGCGAATTTGGCATCGGAAAGTCAAAACGGGAATTCCGGAAGAAAGACATACGCCAAGTCGCAGATGTGGCGCTTGAGTTTCATTCGCGCCCGGTATGTCGTGGACTGCGTGCCGACCGCTTTGAACCAGCGAATGAATCTGACTCCTGAAGACCGCCTTCCCAATCTGATGCCGGAACTTCGAACGAGGCGCGACCCGGTCCGGTGATGGCGCGCGTCTCGGTTATCATTCCAGTTTACAACGGCGCGGCGACGATCGCGAAGGCGATCGACAGCGTGCTGGCGCAGAGCTTTGACGGGACGGCGGAGCTAGTCGTCGTGAATGACGGCTCGATCGATTCGACCGCGGAGGTGCTCGAAGCGTACGCGTCGAGAATCACGCTGGTCACGCAGCCGAACCGCGGCGTCGCCGCGGCGCGCAACGCGGGCGTGGCCGTTTCGGGGGGCGAGTACCTGGCGTTCCTCGATGCCGACAACATCTGGCTGCCCGGTTTTCTGGCCAAGACCTGCGCGGCGCTGGATAGAAGTCCGCACGCTGCATTGGCATTCACGGACGTCGAAAAAATCGACCGGCAGGGCCGACCGCACTATCGCCGTAGCGCTGGAATGGCGCCGACCATGAAAGACCTGTTCAACCCGCGGATGGGAATCTACGTAAGCGCCGAAGTGATGCGCCGGTGGGTGTTCGATTTGTGCGGAGGCTTTTGCGCGGAGTTCGTCGGGATGGGGTTCGAGGATACTTACATGTGGCTGCGGGTGCGCGAGCATGGCGAGTTCGTATACGTTCCCGAAGTATTGATGGTCAGCCGTGCTCCTGACTGGCCGGCCGCAGTCGACAAGTACGAGCCCGGCCGGGAGATTTTCAACCGCCTGGTGCGGCAACGCTATGGGGCCGCGGCGGAACCGCTGATCCGCTTTTGGACGTCAATGTTTGCGGACGGCGTGACGTTGAGGGCTGCGATGCAAATGGCGTCGGGTGATTGGCGGGGCGCCGCGCAGAGCTGGATCCGGCTCTTCCGATTGCGCCCGTTGCATCTCTTTGATCGGCGCTATGCGCGAGCATTATTCCGCCCGCGCGCCAGGAAGTTGATGGCGGGAATTGTCCGGCAGGCGATCACGCCGCGCCGCGGCAAGATTGCCGGCACGTGATGCTCGCCCGCGTTGGCGAGTAACGGTCCGCAGGCTCGATGCTATAAAACCTTATTTTTCAATGGTGCCGAGGGCGGGACTTGAACCCGCATGTGCTTGCGCACGGAGGATTTTGAGTCCTCTGCGTCTGCCGTTTCGCCACCTCGGCACCGGCGAGTCAGATCATTAGATTGCCGGCGCGCGCCGCGCAACGGCTGTGATCTGCTCACGCGACCGACGCGCGGCCGTTTTTCGCGCCCAGGAGAGGAGCTTGTGAGAAGTTCTTACCGGACTTGGGAAGTCTCGATGGCTTTCGAACCCTCCGGGAGCGTCAGCAGCAGCCCGTCGTAGCCGAGCATGACGCCGTCCGGCCTGACTTCCGCAACGCCGCGCATGAACGCGATCCGCGCCAGCGCGTTGGGCGTCGGCGGACCGATATGGCTCAGCACGAGCATCTGAACTCCGGCCTCATTCGCCTCGGAGGCGGCTTCCACAGGCGTCGTATGGTAGCGGCGAATGTCGCGCATGATTTTGGCAACGCGCGCGTTTCCAATCCGCTCCGCCGCATCCTCGATCAGCTTCACCAAATGCGCCGACTGGGCTTCATTGATCAGCACGTCGGCGCCGCGTGCCTGCGCCACCAAGTTGGCGCAGCTCACGGTATCGCCGCTGACCACGACTGAGCGTCCCTTGTAGTCGAATCGATAGCCGTAGGCGGGCGCGACCGGCGCGTGATCGACGGTGAAGGCGGTGACCTTGAGCCCGTTCTCTTCGAGGACCGTCGCGGAACCGCCCGCGCATGGCGACGCGCCCGGCGGCGTGTCGATTTTTACGGCCAGCGGCACCATCTGCCAGTTCGCCGGCGGCATCAGCGACGCACCGTGATGGGCGACGCGGTAGCCCTCGTCCAGCGAATATGCCTGCTCGAATCCGCCCACCACCTGCTCGACGCCCGGCGGACCGTACACGCGCAGCGGATGGTCCCGCCCCTGCGCCCACGTCTCCAGGTTGGCTTCGCCGAGATCGCCGATGTGATCCGAATGAAAATGAGTAAACATCACCGCGGCGATGTGCGCCGCTGGCATATGCCACAGCGCAAGGTTCTTCCACGCGCCGGGTCCGATGTCCACCAGGTAGAAGCTGCCGCCCGCGAAGACCGCCGTGCACGCAGCCGCGCGATCGCGCTCGGCCAGCGGATTTCCGGTGCCGCACAGCACCACCCGGAGCGCATCGGGCGCGAGCAGGTCGTTGCGCGTCGCGGCGAGCGCGCTGTCGATCGCGCGCCGGAACACCGCGTCCTGCACCGCGGGCGCGTGAACCAGCCACCATGCGGCCGCGGCCAGGATCGCAAGGGCGGCGCCGGCAAGCATCAATCTTCGTGACAGTTGCGACATCGAAGTCAGCGCCGCGCAACCGTATCTCGCGGCGCTTCCACCTCTAGCGGTCCTTCATCAGCCCGTCGAGCAACCGCTCGAGCGTGTGTCGCGCTCGGGCCGCGGACAATTTCTGGTCCTTTCTGAGCCGCCGCCAGGTCTCGAAACTCAGGAGCAAGTCGAGCGCTTCGAAGAAGGCATGGTCGACCCGTCGGTCGGCCGGAACGGCGCGCACGAGCGCCGCCCGCTGCTCGCGCGTCATCTCTTCGGCCTTGCGGGCGAGGAACGGCGAGTGATGTCGATGCACATCGGCGGCGATCTTGAAGGGCATGATCCGCTCGAAGATACGGATGCGGCGCTCGACCACCTCGCCGAGCTGCCCGCGCCAATCCGCGCTTCTGAACGGCTCCGCCAGCACCGGCCGAAGCTCCGCAGTCATCGCCGCGTTGATCTCCTGGTAGAGCGTCTCCATGTTCTCGAAGTGGCGAAAGACCGTGCGCAGGCCCAAGCCCGCGCGCGCCGCGACGTTGTCCGCGCCGGGCGAGATATCGCCGGCGCCGATCAATTCGAGCATCGCGCGTACGATGCGCTTGCGGCTCGTTTCGCTGCGCTGACGGCGGCCGTCCAGTTGCTGCGTGGATATGGCGGGGCGCATAAACGTCATTCATCCGTTGCTGACTCAGGGTTTCCAGATGTCCGCGCCGCCGCGGTTGCTCCTGAAATCAATTGACACTATAGTTGCCACATTCTGCGTCGTTTGGGAAGGCTGCAAGGGATCCCGGAGGGGGACTGAATGAAGATCGGCAGAACCGGCAAAATCGTAATCGGCTCGGTGGCCGCGATGCTCGCGATCGGCGGCTATCTCTTCTCGCAATACTGGTACTACGCTCCCGGCATCCTCCAGAGCATCCGCGATCCGATTCAGCCCAATCAACCGGTGCAATGGCAGGAGGGTCCGGCGACCGCCGCGGCTCCGCCCGGCCAGCGCCCACCCAACATCGTGCTCATTCTTGCCGACGACCTCGGCTACAACGATATCTCGCTTAACGGTGGCGGCGTCGCCGGTGGCGCGGTGCCCACGCCGAATATCAATTCGATCGCGCACGAGGGCGTGACTTTCACCAACGGCTATGCCGGCAATGCGACCTGCGCGCCGTCGCGCGCAGCGATCATGACCGGGCGCTACGCGACGCGCTTCGGCTTCGAGTTCACGCCTGCTCCGGTCGCGTTCATGAAGCTGATTTCGACTTACTACCAAGGCGCCCACAAGGCCATCTTTCATTCCGAGCTTGTGAGTCAGGTGCCGCCGCTCGCCCAGCAGGCGGTGCCGACCAGCGAAATCACGATGCCGCAGCTTTTGAAGACCCGGGGCTATCACACGATGTTTTTCGGCAAGTGGCATCTGGGCGAAACGCCGCAGGCGGCTCCGAATGCGCGCGGCTTCGATGAGTCGCTGGGCTTTCTGGCGGGCGCGTCGATGTACCTGCGCAAGCACGACCCTGACGCTGAGAACTCGTATCAGGACTTCGATCCGATCGACAAATTTCTCTGGGCGAATCTGTCCTTCGCGGTGATCAATAACGGCAGCCGCCGCTTCTATCCTTCCGAATACATGACTGACTATCTGGGCGACGAGGCGGTGAAGGCCATCCATGCGAACCGCAACCGCCCCTTCTTCATTTACCTCGCATTCAATGCGCCGCACACGCCGCTGCAGGCGCTCAAGTCCGACTACGACGCGCTGCCGCAGATTACAGGATCACCGGCTGCGCGTGTACGGCGCGATGGTCCGCGCGCTCGATCGCAACGTTGGCCAGGTGCTCAACGCGCTTCGAGCGGATGGGCTCGATCAAAACACGCTGGTGTTCTTCACCAGCGACAACGGCGGGGCGAACTATATCGGTCTGCCGGATATCAATCGCCCCTATCGCGGATGGAAGGCGACCTTCTTCGAGGGCGGAATTCACGTGCCGTTCTTCATGAAGTGGCCGGCGAAAATCCGCGCGGGCACGATCTACCCGTTGCCGGTCGCTCACGTCGACATGTTTTCGACCGCGGCAGGAGCGGCCGGCGCGCCAATACCGACCGATCGCGTGATGGACGGCGTGAACGTGCTCCCCTTTATCGAGGGCGTATCTGCCCGCACGCCGCACGGCACGCTCTTCTGGCGCTCGGGTCCATACAAGACGGTGCTCGACGGCGGATGGAAGCTGCAGATCGATGATAAGCCGAACAAGATCTGGCTGTTCAATCTTAAGGACGATCCCACCGAACATCACAATCTGGCCGAAAGCAATCCGCAGCAGGTCCAGGTGCTGATGAAAGACCTCGATCAGATCGACGCCCAGCAGGCCAAGCCGCTGTGGCCTTCGCTGCTCGAGGCCCGATCGATATCGACCATCCGCTGTCCTACCCGGAAAGCGACAATGATGACTACGTCTTCTGGTCGAACTGGGATCGTGCGTGGCCTTAGGCGATGAACCGATTCCCCGCCTACTTCGCGCTGCGAGCGGTGCTCGCGGGGCTGGTCCTGTCGGTGCTGCTCGCGTACGCCGCGCACACGCAGCCGCCCGCGCGTGTTCGCGCGGAATGTCTGAGCGCCGGTTCCGAGGCAAGCTTGCAGCATGGAGGCATGGTATGGGTCCCGGCGGGTGACTATCCGATGGGCGATACTATCTATCCCGAAGAAGGGCCGATCCGCACCGTCCATGTCGACGGCTTCTGGATGGACCGCCATGACGTGACCAATCGTGAGTTCGAGCAGTTCGTTAGCGCCACGGGTTATGTCACCGAAGCCGAGCGCGGCGTAAGCGCGACGGCGCATCGGACGTTGCCTGCCGAGATGCTGAAGCCGGGCGCGATGGTCTTCGTGATGCCGCGCGCCCTGACCGGCATCACCGACATCTCGCAATGGTGGCGCTATGTTGTGGGCGCGGACTGGCGTCACCCGGCGGGCCCCGGATCGTCCATCATCGGGCGTGAGGACTTTCCAGTCGTAGCAGTGACGTACAATGATGCGATCGCATACGCGGGATGGAAGGGCCGCGAATTGCCGACCGAAGCGGAATGGGAATGGGCAGCGCGCGGCGCCGACCCGAAGGCGAGACCCAGCGACGACCAGCCGGTGAACGCCAATACCTGGCAGGGAACATTTCCCGTATCTAACAGTGGCGCCGACGGCTTTGTGGGTCTCGCGCCGGTGGGATGCTATGCGCCCAACCGGCTTGGCCTCTACGACATGATCGGCAATGTCTGGCAGTGGACCGCGAGCGAGTACACGCCCGATCACAGCGCCGCCGAGGCCTATATCCCTGACGGCGGCGCGGCAGCGAAACCGGATGCGCAGGAGGTTCCGTTCTACACGATCAAGGGCGGCTCGTATCTGTGCGCACCGAATTACTGCACGCGATATCGGCCGGGCGCGCGCCAGCCGGAGGAGGCCGATCTCGCGGCGGGTCATCTTGGGTTTCGCACGATCCAGCGCCCGGCGGCTGGAAAGTCGTTGACCACGGCGGCTCGAAATTAATCCGGTGCGCGGCCGGTACCGGCTCAACTCGCAGGACGAATTCCCAAAAAGAAATGACTGAGGGATTTCCTGGACGAGGGTTTTCAAGCGCTTGGCAGTCATGCAGGGCACGAGAAAACGAGGTCGCGGGCCGTCGGAGTAATGGATTTGCGGTCAAAGTCGTTGATGGTGTATGTTTGGCCGCCGCGGCGCCCTAACGAGAAGGTGCGCCAGGTACGCCTTGTGGCCGCGCGCCAGACTTGCTGTCGCTCGGCAACCTCGCTGGTGCGTTCGCTCGATCAAAACACGCGGTAGCCGATGACCAATTCTTCCACGACCGTCGTACTCACGGGCACCGGGGTTCCCCACTCGTCGCCGGGCCGCGCTGGCGCCGGCACGCTGGTACGTCACGGCGGCATCGCGCTCCAATTCGACGCCGGGCGGGGCACGGTCATCCGTCTGGCGGAAGCCGGGACGCCTCCTTTTGCGCTGACGGCTCAGTTTGTCACCCATGTTCACAGCGACCATCTAGTCGACCTCGCCGACGTGGCGATGACGCGATGGATCGAGCAACAGCTCCACCGCTCCGGGCCACTCGCGGTGATCGCCGCCGAGGGTGGGGTGGCCAGGTTCGTCCGCCGGATGTTTGACGTTTACGAGGACGACATCGCGTTGCGGATGAAGCATACGCGGAGCGAGGCGCCGACGATCGATCTACGGGCCTTTGAAGCGAAGAGCACCCCGATTGTGGTCTGGCGATCGGATAACGGCGCGGTAATCGTCGAGGCGGTCGCGGTCCATCATGAGCCGGTGCCCGAGGCGGTGGCCTACCGCGTTACCACGCCCACCGCAGTCGTCGTCATCTCAGGCGACACCCGCGTGTGTGACGAGGTCGAACGCCTCAGCGTGGATGCCGATGTGCTGGTTCATGAGGCCTGCCGCGCCACAGCCCTGCGCGACCTGACCAAGGGCACGCTGTTCGAGACGATTCTGAGCTATCATGCTGACACCGTGCCCTTGGGTGCGCTGGCCGAGCGGGCCGGTGTGCGGCACCTAGTCCTAACGCACCTGATCCCGGCGCCCCACAGCGAGGCCGACGAGAAGGCGTTCGCCCAGGACGTTCGTTCCGGCGGATACACCGGCCGAGTCACGGTCGGCCGCGACCTGACCACCATCGAGGTCGACCGCACACGAGTTGCAGAGGTGGCGCCGTGAGTGCGCCGAGCCGGTCAAAGAACGAAACCGTCCTGGATCCCGATCGCAAGACGCATCTCGGGATCTGGCGTGATGAGCACGACGATATCACTCGCTAGTTCTTCCGGTGGGACCTGCCGGCGCTGCCGCAAGTATGCCTCGCCGCCATGGCGGCCGGCGTCCGGCAGGACCTCAGGGGTATGCACCTGGGCAACATCACCGAGTTGCTGCGGCCCGGCTACCTGCCGCTCGAGACCGGCATCGCGCGCTGCGCCGACGGTGGGTTGAGCGTCGCGGTGTGGACAGGGTGGCCGGGCACCACCCCGGAGATGATCGACTGGTGGTTCGGTTGGCACCTCGCCCGGACCGAGCGCTACAAGCTGTGGCACCCACAAGCGCACTTCTTCGCGCAGCCCCGCTTCGATCGGTCCGACCTGCCCGGGTTGCAGCGATCGCGAGCGGTACCTCGGCAACACGTCGTGGGTGGACGAGTACATCGGACCCTTCCCGTCTCGGCTCGCGATCACCTTTCACGATCCCGCCGAGATCGGTCTCGGCCATGCCGAGCTCGCCGCGGCCGGCTACGGCACGGTGGTCTGCGCGACCACGGCCGATAGCGACCACGGCCACCAGCTCGCGCGGCTGATCCACGCCGTCCGGCGCACGCCATGGGGCAGCGAGATGCGTAGCCGGTTCATCTTCCCGCCCGGCACCGTCGAATTTATCGGACCGCCCATGCTCGACCACTGCTGGACCGAGATGACTCATTTGGCCGGCTTCCTGCCCCGCCTCTATGCGCGGGTAACGGCGACCGGGCCGCACGGAAGGATCTGATCGCCGATCGATCGTTCACGCATCCTCGGCGGCCGGAAAATCGCTGACCATAGCGCGTCGAAATCAATCCGGCGCGCGGCTGGCACATCGTAGCCGCAATTCGCCGTTGCTGCCGCCTTGACCGGAGGGAAATAAAATGACATTAGTCATGTCAATACATTTACCCGGCTGCTTTGCTTGAGAGCCCGCGAACGCCTTGAGGAGAACGACGAAGGTGAAAGTCGAAAACGCGCTCTACCCGACCACCGAACAGATCAAGGTGCTTGGCAACGATCCCTCGCCGCAACCGATCGTGATGCTCAACCTGCTCAAGTTTCGCGCCCGGGCGCAGTATCCGGATGGGCGCAAGACCGACCTTACGGGCGCGCAGGCTTACATGATCTACGCGGAGGCGATGCGCACGATCGTCGAAGGCGAGGGCGGAAAATTTCTTTTTGCCGGCGACGTGAAGCATCTGCCGATCGGCGTAGTCGAGAGCCTCTGGGACGTCGTGGGGCTGGTTCAATACCCGTCGGGCGCGGCGTTCGCGAAGATCGCGACCTCGCCCGAAGTCGCCAAGGTCGGAGTGCATCGCGCGGCCGGCCTCGAGGGTCAACTTCTGATCGCCGTCGCGCCGCGCTGACCAGCGGGCGGAGTCGACAGTTATGCGACTAATTCCGCGCGTCGTGCTGGCGCTGATGATGGTGACGAATTTCGGACGCGGGTGCATCCATGCCTTCGCGCCCGATGGCGGCGCTCATTCGATCGCCGGTCTCGATATTTCGAGTGCGCGGCAGACCATCCTGCGCCTGTTCGCGATTCTGGGGTTTCACCAGCTCGTCGCGGGCGGGTTTCAGCTCTACGTGCTCGCGTTCCGGCGTGATCTGGTGCTGGTCGCGCTGGTTCTGCAGACGGCGGAAACTCTGCTCGGGGTCGTCAATTTGTACTTCTACCGAACATTGCCGGTGGCCGTGCCGGGAGCGCCTTTCAATGCGGCGGTGCTGGCCGTCCTGGCAATTGCCGTGCTGATAGCCGCGCGGAACGAGCAGCCCGGCGCATAACCGGCCCTGCACCGCCTCGATGCGCAGGGAGCTGAGCGATTGCGCGTGCGATCGGCGCATCTGTAGCGGGTGAAAAAAGCGCCGGCCACGAGGTGCGGCCGGCGCCATAGAAGCGATGCGCGCGGTTAGAGCGTGCGCTTCAGGAAATCGAACATCAGGCGGTGGCCCTCGACGCAGCCGGGCAGGAAGTCCATCTGCATGAACGCGTGCGGCATCGAGTCGATCGCGTGCAGTTCGTGGCGGATATCGGCGCGTCGGAGCGCCTCGGCGAGTTCGCGCGACTGCGCGAGCAGCGGATCGGCGGTGCCGCAGATGATGAAGCAGGGCGGCAGCGCGCCGGCCTTAACTCCCTTGATTGGGCTGACACGCGGGTCGGCCATCGCGGCCGGGTACTGATTGCCGAGGTACGCGCGGGCCATCAGTTCAGCCATGCCGGTGTTGGCCGGATCGACCGCCGACAGGCCGGCGAAATCGAAGACGCCGTACATGAGCAGGGCGGCGCGCGGCTTGGGACCCGCGTGGTGCTCGGCGGCGAGCGTGAGCAGCGACGCGGCAGTCAGGTTGGCGCCGGCGGAATCGCCGCCGACCGCGAGCCGGGTCGCGTCGCCGTTCCATCGACGCGCATTCTCGCCCGCCCACTTGATCGCGAAGGCGCAGTCCTCGAACCCGGCGGGAAAAGGATGCTCGGGCGCGAGCCGGTAGTCCACGTTGATCGTCAGATAGCCCTGCGCCGCGAACTGCATCGCGAGCTTGCGCAGGGTTTTGGTGTTGCCGGCGACCCATCCGCCGCCGTGCAGAAACACCACCATCGGATGCGGTCCGGCGCCGGTCGGCACACAGATGTCGGCGCGCAGCCCGGGGCGCAGTTCGAGATCTTCATGCAGCGCGCCGATCGCGGGCGGGTTCGCATTGAGCATCGGCGAGAAGCCTTCGATCGTCTGGCGCAGCTCGGCAACGCTCTTGGGCGGCTTGAAGCCGGACATCAATTCCAGAATGCGCTCCTGGTCCGAAGCCATAACAACCTCCACGCGGCGAGAATCGCCGGTTCGGAACTATAAGGCGGGCGGCGGCTTACTGCGTGGCGCTGGCGCCGAGCGCGTGCTTGACGAGCGTCTGGAGCTCGCCGCTCTCGTGGAGCTCGCGGATGATATCGCATCCGCCGACGAACTTGCCGTCGATATAGACCTGCGGGATCGTCGGCCAGTTGCTGTAGCGCTTGATCGCCTCGCGCAGCTCCTGATCGGCCAGCACGTCGACGGTCTCGAACGGCGCGCCGAGCGATTCGAAAATCTCCACAGTCGCGGCCGAAAAGCCGCACTGCGGAAAACTGCGGTTGCCTTTCATGAAGAGCACGATCTTGTTCTGCCGAATTACCGACTGGATGCGCTCGACTACTTCCGCCATTGATGCCTACCTCCGATTTTGATTCTGCGCGGGCGTGAGGGTTTTGAGCGTGAGCGCGTGGACGCGCGCGCGCATCGCATCGCCCAGCGCTCCGTAGACCGCCTGATGGCGCTGGATCAGTCCCATGCCTTCAAAGCGCTCGCTCACCACCAGGGCCTCGAAATGATCGCCGCCGCCGGTGGTATCACGCACCTCGACGGTGGCGCCCGGCAGGCCGTGCTCGATCATCTGCTTGATCTCGTTGGGATCCATCCGCTGCGTATCTTAGCGAGTCCCGGCCGGTTAAATCCACGGGCTGGGCTTGTTGCTCTTGGGCGGACTTTGCTGGTTGTTTTCGACCAGCGCGCGCGCGATCTGCGACAGCTCGCCGCGGCGATGCGCGCCGCTCATGCGCGAGACCACGCTGCCGTAACGGTCGACGAAAAACGTGAGCGGAATATATTCGAGGTCGAGCCGGTCAACCAGCGCGCTGTCGGCCAACAAGATGGGGTAGGTGATGCCCATTTCCTTGATGTAGGGCGTGATCGCGCCGACGCCGTCGCCCATCACGGTGTCGCAGGCAACGCCGATCACGATCAGGCCGCGCGACTGATATTCGCGGTAGATCGCCTTGAGCTCGGGAATCTGCTTGCGGCAGGGCCCGCACCAGGTCGCCCAGAAATCGACGATCACGGGATGGCCGCGCAGGTCGCTGAGCTTGACCGGGCGCCCCTGCAAATCCTTGAGCGTGAAGTCGAGGGTGGCCGCGGCTTGTGCGAGCGTGACCGGATCGCCGACGCCGAGCGACATCGTGGCGCGCGGCAAATCCAGTATGAGCGCGGATACGGCGACCGCGATCGCAAACGCGACGCATCCGGCGCGGCGCGCGAACGGGCGAAGGACAGCAGTGCGAGCCGGCGTCGTCATACTTGCTCGATTACGGTCGCGATTCCCTGGCCCATTCCGATACACATCGTCACGAGGCCGAGCGGCGTCCCACGCCGGCGCATCTCGTGCGTCAGCGTCACGGCCAGCCGCGCGCCGGAGCATCCCAGCGGATGGCCCAGCGCGACCGCGCCGCCATTCACGTTGAGTTTCTCCTCGTCGATCTTGAGGTCGGTGTTGCAGGCCAGAACCTGGGCGGCGAAGGCTTCGTTGATCTCGAACAGGCCGAGGTCGCTGATTTTGAGGCCGGCGCGCTGGAGCGCCTTATGCGTGGACGGCACCGGACCCCATCCCATGATTTCCGGCCGCACGCCCGCGACCGCCATCGCACGAATCTTCGCCAGCGGGCGAATTGCGAGTGACTTGGCGCGCTCTGCGCTCATCAGGATGAGTGCCGCGGCGCCGTCGCTGATTTGCGAGGAATTGCCCGCGGTGACCTGACCGTCCGGCTTGAAGGACGGTTTCAGGCCGGCGAGTTTTTCCAGCGTGGTCTCCGCGCGCGGCCCCTGATCGACCTCGAGGACCGTACCGTCGGGCAGTTTGACCGGCGTGATCTCTTCCTTGAAGCGATCGCGCGCGGCGATCGCGCGCTGATTGGAGCGCAGCGAGAAGGCGTCGGATTGCTCGCGCGTGATCTTGTGCATCGCGGCGAGCCGCTCGGCGGTCAGGCCCATGAAGAACATGTCCTGCGGGAACAGGTCGAGCAGCTTGCGATTGGGCTCGATGCCGGAGCCCATCGGGACGTGGGTCATATGCTCGAGGCCGCCGGCGATCATCACGTCGCCGTTGCCGGCCATGATTTCCATCGCGGCGAAGTTGACGGCCTGCAGGCTCGATCCGCACTGGCGGTCGATCGTGGTGCCGGCGACTTCGACCGGCAATCCCGACAGCAGCGCGATCATGCGGCCGACATTAAGGCCCTGCTCGCCGGTCTGATTGGCGCATCCCCAGACCGAATCCTCGATCTCCGCGGGATTGACCTTGGGATTGCGTTCGAGCAGGCGGCGGACGCAGATGGTCGCGAGATCGTCGCCGCGGATATCCTTGTAATAGCCCTTGTCCTTGCCGCCGCGGCCGATCGGGGTTCTGGTTCCGTCGACAATTACAACTTCGCGCACAATATGATCCTCCGGGAACCGGCCAACGCGCCGGCAAGATAAACCTTCATATGATACTACGGCGGCGGAGCGCAGTCAGCCGCTCCGAATCGTACCCTAGCAGCGTACTGAGCACGCGTCGGTATGCTCGCCGAGGTGCGGGTGCACGCGTATCGGGTACGGCGGCCGAGCCGGCGTGCTTGAGCGGCGAGCCCGGCACGATCAGGTCGGGAAAGCTGGGATGTCCGGCGCGCAGGATCATCCGTGCGCGCGGCCAGATGCGGGTTGTTGCGCGACTTCCGCCACGTTGGCGATCGGCGCGCAGGGCACGCCGCCGGCAGCCAGACGCTCGAGCCACCAGGCGCGCGGCTGGGTGGCGAAATGGCGGGTGAGCAGCGCTTCGAGCTCGGCGTGGTGCGCGGTGCGATCGGCGTTGGTAGCAAAGCGCGGGTCGCCTTGAGATCGCTCATGCCCGATCGCGTCGCAGAAGCTCTGCCAGATCGCTTCGTTGCCGGCGCCCGCGACGAAGTAATCGTCGGCGGCCTTGAACTGCTGAAACGGCGTGATCGACGGATGGCGCGAGCCGATCGGCCCGGGCACCTGGCCGGAGGCCGAAAAGCGCGCGAGCGCGTCTTCGAGCACGCGACCTGGCAATCGAGCATCGCGATATCCAGATGCTGTCCCGAGCCGGTGCGATCGCGCAGGCGCAACGCGGCCTGAATCGCGATTACGCCGTAGAGCGCCGCGGCGAGATCGCCGATCGAGACGCCGCATCGGGCCGGCTCGCCACCGGCATGCCCGGTGATGCTCATGGTGCCGCCGAGCGCCTGCGCGACGATATCATACGCGGGTGCCGGCAGCCATCGGGCCGGTCTGGCCGAAGCCGGAGATCGAGCACAGGATGATCTTCGGATTGGCGGCGTTGAGGGCCGTGATAGCCGAGCTGGAAGCGCTCCATCGTGCCGGGCGAGAAGTTTTCGACCACAACGTCGGCGCGCGCGGTCAGTTCCAGAAAGATCGCGCGGCCGTCTTCGGTGCTGGAGATCGAGAGTGACGCTCTGTTTGCCGCGATTGACACTGTAGAAGTAGCCGGAGTCCGTCGAGCCGGGGAGCAGCGGGGCGAAGCGCGCGCGAATCGTCGCCCTGGCCGGGCAATTCGAGCTTGATAACTTCCGCGCCAAGATCGGCCAGGTTCATCGTGCAGAACGGGCCGGCCAGCACGCGGCGTCAGGTCGAGCACGCGGATGCCGTCGAGCGGCTTCTGATCGATCATAGGTTCAGCGTGGGCATATTCTCAGCGCGGCCGGGCGCGCGCTTGCTGCTGGCGCATCGCCTCGGCCGGCGTGACGATCAGATGCGGCTCGGCTTTGGCCTGCTCCTCCTGCGCGGCGAGCGTGGAACCCAGCACGAGCCGGATGAAGCTGCGGAAAAACGCGAGCCGCGTGAGATCCGCGTGGTCGCGAATCGCGGCGGCGGCGCCCGCGGCCGAGCGCGCGGGCTGCGGGCGGCCCGTGCGGGCCATGCAGTAGGCGGTATCCTCGAGCCGGCGGCGCGCCCGTTCGCCCGCTTCGCCGCCGAACAGGCCCTGCGATCCCAATGCCTTGTTCATCACGGCTTCGACCCGATCCTGCTGCTGAAGCGGATTGAGCACCAGCGTGCTGCTTTGCAGCTCATTGATCTCGTCGACCCAGGGCTTGATCGATTCGGGCGGAAAGGTCCAGCCGGCGATCGCCTTTTCCTTCAGCAGCTCGGGCGAAACCAGCTCGTCAGTAAATTCGATCGGCTCAGTGAGCAACTCGTGATAGACGGGATGAGCGAAAGCGGTGGGCTGCGGAGCAGCGATAAGCTCCGCGCGCTGGGCGATGAAGTCACCGATGTCATGGCGGCCGGAGGCGGGCGTGCGGTGGTAGGCTTCGCAGACGATGAAGTCCGCCAGGCGCCAGTCGCTCTCGACCATCTTCAAGTCGAACTCGCGCTCGATTTCCGCCCGGCGCTGGCGCAGGTCGCGGCGCGAGCGCTCGGCGACACCGGCGCGCACCAGGCCGTCGCTTTCCGACACGACGGCGGTGAGCTGAGTCAGGCCGCCCTGGAGGCGCGGCTTCATAATCCACACCAGGCGCGCGTCGCCGGGATCGAACGGCGAGATCAGGGCGAAGAGGCCGTCCGCTTCGGCGGCGGGTGGCGGCTTGGGACGCTCGGGCTGCGCGGTCGCGGGCGAAGGCTCGACGCCGCGCTGGCGAAGCTTGAACAAGGCGCGGCGAATCTCGCGCCGGAGCGGGCCGCGCGCGTCGCGTTCCATCGCGACGAGCTGATCGGCCGCATCGACGATCGCGAACTCGCCGAGCGCGCGGGCGATCGCGGCTGGGTCGGCATCCGGGCGTCCGATCAGCGCGCGCAAAGTCGCGAGCGCCTGATCCGGCGGCGCGGAAGGATCAAAGCCCAGGTCGCGGAGTTTTGCGGTGTCTGCGGAAGTCGCCATTTGGTTGCCGCTTGAAGTCGAGAAAAACTAAGCCCCGGATTCGGCGCAGTCAAGCCCGCGAGCGGCGAGGATTCGACGCGGCCGCCGCGGCGCATCTACTATAGCCCGATGCGCAACGTTGAGGCGAAGTTCAGACTCGCGAATATCGAACTGGCGAGCGAGCGTGCGCTCGCGATTGGCTTTACGCGGTGCGCCGAACTCACGCAGCGCGACACTTTCTTCGTCACGAAGGCGGGCAAGCTCAAGCTGCGGGAAGAGGAAAGCGGCGCGCACCTGATATTTTACCGCCGCCACGAGATCGATGCGCTGCAGCTCAGCAACTACGAGATCGTGGCGATCGCGGAGCACGCGCAGGACCCGGGCGATCCTGGCCGAAGCGTTCGGCATCCTGGCGGAGGTGCGCAAGCATCGCACGCTTCTCATCCGCGACAACGTGCGGTTGCATCTCGATCGCGTCGAAGGGCTGGGCAGCTTCGGCGAGATCGAGGCAGTGCTTATCGAGGGTGAGGAAGAGGCCGCGAATCGCGATCGTGTCGCGCGGCTGTTGGAGGAGTTGGGGATCGGGGAGGGTGAATTGATCGAGGTTTCGTATTTTGAGTTGATGTTGCGCCGCTAGGCTGGGCCGTTTGAGCCTCTCCCTTTCCGGGGAGCGGAGCTACGGCAGCAGGCCGTAGACGGTCAACTGATACTGGCCGCCTACGTAGACCTTGCCGTCGGCGACGGTCGGGACGGTGAACTTGACGCCGAGACCGGCTGCGTCGCGCGGACTATTGCTGCTGCGATAGAGCTGCCTCGAAACGTCGGCTGCGTCGAAAGCATCGAGGACGGCGGGTACTTGCGGGGTGGTGCCGCCGGGCGGAATGAAGAACTCCAACAACCAAACTATGCCCCCGGTCGCGCCGTTGGCGGAGACCGTGGGCGACGAAATACCGCCAAGATTGCGCGGCCCGATCGACGCCGGCGGCCTGGACAGATGGCCGTTGCGCAGCTTGTAAGCCCTCAAGCGATCACCCGCACCCCAGAAATAGACCAAGCCCCGCCAGTAGGCGGGCGTGCCGAAGACCGGGCCGATCACCTTGGGGAGATACTGCACTGCCTGTTTGTGTTGGTCGGGCGTGAAGTGCCCGAGGTCATCGCGGTCCCAAATATAAAGGTTGCCCTGCTTGTCTCCGCCGGCCAGAAGATGCGGCGGGCCCTTGGTCTGATCGGGCAGGATCATCGGACCCCCTGATCCAAGATCGAGGTCGTGATCCGCAAAAAACTGCTGATTGTAAGGCGTGTACCAATCGGCCAACGACAGGGCGGAATTGGGAGTGAACGCGTCGGCTACCGGTTCAAGTTTCAGCACGCTGTCGCCGAAGTCGTCTCCGCCGCTATCACCATCGAAGGTGCCGTTGCCGGTTTGAACAAAGATGTTGCCATCTGAATCGGCGGCAGGACCGCCGGCGGTTTGCCAGATGCCGCCCTTCGTACCGTTGGGAGTGTCATTGTACGCCGCGACTTGCTCAAGCGTGGCGGCGTCGTAACCAAGGACCCAGCCGTGATACGGCCCCAAATCGTCGTGCGACGCGAAACTGATGTACACTACGCCTCCGCTCAAGAGCAGGGCGGCGCGCTGGTTGTGCACGAGCGGGTCCCATAGCACGTTGCCGTTGCCGTCGTTGGGGGCGGCGGAGCCCGGGGCGGAAGCCTGAATAAGGACCGGACCGCCGAATTTTTCGGCTCCAGTGCCGATATCCAACGCATGGAGCCGCTGCGCGTACGCGCCGTTTTCCTTGGTCCTTGCGACGACGTAGAGCGTGCCGCTCGCCGGATCGATCACCGGTGTGCCGGTGATTCCGATCTCGGGAACGATCCCGATCGAGTGGGTGTCAGCCGACGGGACGGTCGTGGTGCCGTCCGCCGGATCGATAAAGCTGACCTGCCACAGCGGCGCCATCGACGCGTCCGCGTCCAGCGCATAAACGCTGTCATGTTGGGTGGCGACGTAGACCACGTCATGCTCGCCCCTCCCCGCAATGTTAACGTCGGGAACATACAGCGGCTGGGCGTTCACATACCCGTCAAGCGGATCGGCGAAGAGCTTGCCAAAGCGCTGCCGATTGACCGTCGCGGGCGAGAGCGCGATCTCGTCGAGGTTCTGACCGGTGCGGGCGTTGTCGTTATGGTAGGTGAAGGTTCCGGCGTAGTCGGTCACGAAGGCGACCACCGTACTCACGGCGCCGGGATGGCCCACGCTCTTCGCCGTTATCCGGTGCTTGCCCGAGGCGGCCGGAGCGGTGTACAGGCCGCCGACCGAGATCGATCCGACGCTCGCGTTGCCACCCGCGATACCGTCGACCGACCATTTGACGCTCTGATTGCCGATGCCCTTTACGGTCGCGCTGAACTGAACCGTCAGGTTGACCCGTACGGCCACCGCGCGCGGGTGAACGCTCACCTGGATTTCGGCCGCGGCGAGTTCAGGGCTCGCGATGGACAGCATCGCCGCCGCCCATGCCCACGCTACGAAAATCCGCCTCATCTCGCGTCAACGCATCCCGGCCGGAAGTTCTGCTTTGAGTCCCCGATTCCAGCCCTCCTATAGGCCAGACGACCTCCTTGCGCAATGCGGTTTTTGGTCCCCGGCCTTTCGAGCGGCGCCGGAAGGACCGGATTCCCAGGCGGCGCTTACGGAGGATGAGCTGATCGAGGCTTCGTATTTTGAGTTGATGGGGACCTAACCTGAGTGGCCGGAAAGCTGCGCTCTACGCGAACAGCGGTTCGCAGCCGGTGTTGGTCAGGACCTCGTCGGCGAAGGCGCGATCGGGTGCGGTCAGCGCGGCGCGGGCTTCGCGTAGCCATTTGAGGCATTTGCCCTGGTAGGGGAACGGTTTTTGGACCCATCGGCGGTTGTCGATTGTGCATTCGACCTGGGTCGCGTTCGTGGCGAGTGCGCGGGCGTTGGCTATCAGGAATGGGGCGTAGACGCGGCCGATCTCGGTGAAGAAGGGGCGCAGTGTCGCGCCGATCGCGTCGCGGCTAAGCCAGCCTTCGTCGCCGCTTACGTCGAGCCAGCTCAGATCGTCCATCCAGGAGACCCACGAGACTACGCGCGGCGCTGTTTCGGCTGCGATTGCGGCGGGCGTGGGATCGAAGTGCGCGAGTTGTGACAACTGGCCGAACAGGCCGAAGTCGCCGACTCCTGGGCGTTCACCGGCGAGGAATTTGTTGCCGCCGATCAGATGGGCGTCGAGCAGCTTGAGCAGGCGGCGATAGCTGTCTTCGATCAGGGCTTTGGTGGTTTCGTTCGAGCCGACCACGCCCAGGCGGCCGATCTGGCGGTCGGCGAAGATGCGCGCCAGCCTTGTGGAGACCTCGGGCGGGGCACTCACGTTGCGGTCGAGCGGTAGGACGTGCGAGGCCTTGTGGATGTCGGCCGCGTAGGACCACCGATAGTGGAACATCGGCTTGGTGAGCCATTCGTCGCCGTAGTCCTCAATCATCGAGTGGAGAAAGGCGAGCGGCGGGATCTCTCGGGATCAGCGAGCGTTCGGGGGAGAGGGTCTCGAGTTTTTTGATCTGGAAGGTCGAGTCGATCATTGCAGTGTCGGCGGTGTCGGTTGCCGAACCGTCGCCGGGGAAGACCAGGACCGGGATCAGCGCTACGGGCACCGGTGGAATGCCAACGTCCCAGGCTGAGTCGCGGAGGATCCATCGGAAGGGGATCCGGCGATAGCGCAGCACGGCGCGCATCTTGCGCGAGTAGGGGGAGCCGTATCCGCCGACGAGTTTGAGTTCTTTCATGGTGTGATCCTTGCGGGGCGCGACCTGTACTGCGACAGAGCGGGAGAGATGGTGGAAGTGGCGGAGGGAATTCCATTGGCCTTACGCTGGGGCTTCGATTTTCAGCTTTGGGTTTCGTTCTGGGGGCAGATGGTCGTACAGATCGGCGATCAGGTCGGACTTGCGTTTCGCGTAGCCGGCGTCGCTCCACAGATTGCGCCATTGGAGCGGGTCTTCCGACAAATTGTACAGCTCGCCCTCCGTGCCATCGTAGCGGATATCGGGGGCTTGGGCGTTGCCGCGCAGAAAAGCCGGCACCTGCTCGAAGTCGAAGCCGTAGTCGCGGGTCGATTTTTCGTAGACGGTGCAGACCCAGCCGTCGCGATAGATGGTCCGCAGATGCATCCCGAGCTGCTTGAACTGGCTGTCCCATTCAGTGAGCACGCGCTCGCGGCCGGAGCCCGGCGCGGTCGGCAGCGGCTTGCCCTGGGCCCAGTCGGGAATCGGCACGCCCGCGATCGTACAGAAGGTCGGCGCGAGATCGAGCTGGCCGACCGGCTCGGAGATGTCGGCGTGGGGGACGTTGGCCGACGGTGCCGGCCGCCAGATGAACGGCAGGCGCATCAACGCGTCGATATGATAGGGCCCCTTGTAGAGCAGGCCGAAATCGCCCTGGAATTCGCCGTGATCGGTGGTGAAGAAAACGTCGGTGCGCGGTTCCCATCCGCGCTCCGCAACGCGCGCGAGCACGCGCCCGCAGGCCTGATCGATCAGCTCGTTTTCGACGTGGACCAGTCGCGTTGACCTCGCGAATCTGATCTTCGGTGAGCGTGGCGGGCACAAAGGTGCTCGGACCGCCCTCGAAATTGCCGAAGCGGCCTTCGTACCATTCCATCCAGTGGCGCGGCTTCTGGCGGAGGATCTGCTCGATCTTGTCGCGCGAGCCGGGGTAGCCGGCGGGCAGATCGAGATCGCGCCAGTTGATGCGGCGCGCCTCCTTTTCGGGCGGATCCCACGGATGATGCGGGTCGGGAAAGCTCATCCATACGAGCCAGTTCTCGTCGGGATCGAGCGAATCGAGATACGCGATGGTGCGATCGGCGACCCAGTCGGTGTGATAGTTCTCGCGCGCGAATCGGGTTGTACTTGACCTCGGGCGCGCCAGTATCGCCGCCGGGCGCGGCGGAAAGAACCTGGGAGAAACCGCCGATCGCCTCGGGATGGTTTTTCAGCAGCCACAGTGAGTAATGCCAGCGGCCGAGCGGACCGTGCATCGCGAGTTCCATCCGCTCGAAGCCGCGATAGGGGCCGGTTGAATCTTCGGCCGCCATCCGGTTCTCGAACCAGCGGCCGCGCATGTCGAGGGCGGGCTCGAAGTGCGCCTTGCCGAGGAGAGCGGTGCGATAGCCGGCCTTTTCGTGAAGGTAGCCGGCGATGCTCGGTGCGTCGGGCGGCAGCGCGACGCCGTTGGCGACCACGCCATGCGTGCGCACGTACTGGCCAGTGATCATAGTCGAGCGCGCGGGCATACAGACGACGTTCTGGTTATGCGCGCGGTGATAGTTGATGCCGGCGGCGGCGAGCCGATCGGCGACCGGCGTCTGCGCGATCTTGCCGCCGTTGCATCCGAGCGAATCGTAGCGTTGCTGGTCGGTGGTGATGAATAAAATGTTGCGGCCCATCAGCGTTGCCCTCCGAGTTGCGCGCCGTTCGGGATCTGGCCGGGAGCGACTGCGAAAACGCCGACGGCCCGGACGTGTTTGAGCGCGTCGATTTCGATTTGCGATCCCGCGTCCATCGCGGTGCGGATATTATTGCACTCGGAGTGCCAATACAAGCGCAAAACGCGAAACGATCGGGCGCAGGGCGGATAAGATCGGGAATCCGGGACGAATCAGTCGGCGAGCAGATCGAGCAGGTCGAGGGTGATCCGGTAGGTGAGGCCCCAGATGGTCTGGCCGTCGTACAGGATCGCGGGAAATTTCATCGGGCGTCCGGTGTCGCGGCGCAACTCGTAGTCGCCGCGATACTTGCGATCGAGCAACGCGCGGATCGGCACGCTGAAGACCGCAGCGACTTCGCGCGGATCGTGGCTCAGGCGCTCGGGATCCGGGATCGCTCCGACGAACGGCGCGACCATGTAGCCGCTGACGGTGGTGTTATGAGCGGGCAGGTAGCCGATCAGATCAACGGTGGCGGGTACGATGCCGACTTCCTCGTGCGCCTCGCGCAGCGCGGTCTCGCCGAGATCGCGATCGGTCGGCTCGGCGCGTCCGCCGGGAAACGCGACCTGTCCCTGATGACTCACGGTCTCGGAGCGCTTGATGTAGAAGAGGTGGCTCTCGCCGGCGCGCTCGAAAATCGGCACGAGCACCGCGGCAGCCTTGCCGGTGGGAAGGGGCGGGCGCGGCCCGGGCTTGCCGAGCTTGCGCCGCAGCCGGTCGAGATCACGATTGATTGAGCGTGGGATAACCATCGAAGTACGAACAACTCTTCAGCATCATCGTGGGCCGGCGCGTATCGCGCAAGCCGCTGGAATCCCGACAGCGCTTGAGCCTAGGCTTGGGCCCACGATGCGCTATCTGATCGGCCGTTACCACGAGATCGTCCTGAAGGGGCGCAATCGATGGCGCTTCGTGGAGCAGCTCAAGCATAACGTGCGCGAGCGTTTTCGCCGACTGCGGCATCGGCGCGATCCGCGGCGAGGGTCCGCGTATCATCGTCGAGTTGCCCGACGAGTTGGCCGCTGCGATGTCGAAGAGCGGGCGGCACTGCTGTTCGGGCTCCAGAACTTCTCGATCGGCCGCACGGTCCCGCTCGAAATCGAGGCGCTCAAGCGCGGCGCAGTCGCAGCCGCGGACGGATCGACGGCGCGCAGCTTCAGGATTCGCACCAAGCGCTCGGACAAGCGCTTCGCGCTGAACTCGATGGAGATCGATCGGGAGGCCGGCGCCGCGGTGAGCGAGGCGACCGGACTCGCGGTCGACCTCGAGCATCCCGACCTGACGATCGCGATCGAAGTGATGCCCGATGTCGCCTACATTTCGGCGCGAAAATATCCCGGCGCGGGCGGTCTGCCGGCGGGAATCACCGGGCGCGGGCTCGCGCTGCTGTCGGGCGGAATCGATTCGCCAGTGGCGAGCTACCGGATGATGCGGCGCGGGATGCGGCTGGACTTCGTCCACTTTCACAGCGTGCCGCTGCTCTCGGGCGCGAGCCGCGACAAGGCGATTGAGCTGATGGCGCATCTGACGCGCTACCAGGGGCAATCGACCCTGGCGTTGGTGCCGTTCGCGGACGTGCAGCGCGAATCGTCAGCCGCACGACGCGGCCGCTGCGCGTGGTCCTCTATCGCCGCTTCATGATGCGGATCGCGGGCGCGCTCGCCGATCGCAGCGGGGCGCGCGCGCTGATCACCGGCGAAAGTCTCGGCCAGGTTTCGTCGCAGACGCTGGAGAACATGTGCGTGATCGAGCAGGCCGCCGCGTTGCCGATCATGCGGCCGCTGGTCGGGATGGACAAAAACGAAATTATCGAGCAGGCGCGCAAGCTCGGCACCTTCGAGACCTCGATCATTCCCGATCAGGATTGCTGCACGCTGTTCGTCCCGCCGCATCCCGAGACCCGCGCCGATTTGCAGGAGGTAATCGCGGTCGAGGCGCGCTTCGAGATCGAGCAGATGGTCGCCGATGCGGTGGCCCGGACCGAGGTCGTGCGGCGCTCGTTCCCGCCGGCGCGTAGCTAGTCGAGCGGTAGCAATCTACTACGTGATGGCGAGCCCGCGTTCGGCGAGGCGTTCAGCCAGGACTGCGATCCGATCGTGGCCCCAGAACGGTTCACCCTCGAAAAGGAAGATCGGTACGCCAAAGATGTGATCGACGACCGCTTCGGCCTGCGCCGCTTCATAGGCGCGCATTCCCGCGCCGGCCAGGTATTCGCGATACCCGTCGGCCGACATCCCGAGCGCCGCGATCACTCCCGCGATCGCCTCAGGCTGATCGGCTTCCAGCTCGCGGCGGAAGAACAGCTCGTAAACCTTGCGGCTGTAGTCGTGGAGCCGCTCTTGCGCATCGGCGAACAAGCCGCCGATCAGCGCCGGCCTCGTATCGTAGACCTTGAGCGGCCCGCGAATGACTAGCCCGCGCGAGTTCGCCCAGCGCCGCGCGTCGAGGTACGAATACTTCGCCTTGTGCTCGGAGTAGACGCTGCGCTCGCCCTTGCCCTTGATTCTGAGCTGAAATGGAATCCAGCGCACCCGCACCGCGAAACGCGCTTCGAGTGCGAACGCCGGATCGAAGGCGAGATAGGCAAACGGACTCTTGTAGTCCGAATACATTTTGATCTCTTTTCGATCCACTTGGGCGCGCTCGTCATCGCGCGATCGTCAGTGCGGATCGGCGAGCTTGAGCAACTGCTTGCCGAAGTTCGCGCCGGTGAAGAGCCGGATGATGGTCTTCGGCGCGTTCTCGAGTCCGTGGGCGACATCGAGCTGGTTCTTGACCTTGCCCTCCGCGTGCCATTTCGACAGCTCGGCGATCGCCTCCGGATAGCGCTTGGCGAAATGGAACACCAAAAAGCCTTCCATCCGCGCGCCGTGGAGGATCAGGCTGAAGTAGTTCTTCGGTCCCGAACCGGCCACGCCCCGCGCTTCGTTGTATTGCGAGATCGCGCCGCACAGCACGACGCGCGCGCCCAGCGTCAGCCGCAACAGCGCGAGATCGAGGATCTCCCCGCCGACGTTGTCGAAGTAAACGTCGATCCCTTTGGGGCAGTGGCGCGTGAGCGCGTCGCCGACATTCTCGCTCTTGTAGTCGATTGCGGCGTCGAAGCCCGCTTCTTTGGTCAGCCAGTCGCACTTCGCGCGTCCGCCCGCGATTCCGATCACGCGGCAGCCCTTGATTTTCGCGATCATCCCCGCGACCGAGCCGGTTGCGCCGGCCGCGCCCGAGACCACGAAGGTCTCGCCGCTCTTCACCTGCCCGACCGCGAGTGTGCCGAAGTACGCGGTCAGTCCGGTGGTGCCGAGCAGCGAGAGCGCGATCAGCGGATCAGTCCGGGCGGCAGCTTCTGCAAGCCCATCAGCCGGTCGCCGGCGCTGACCGTGTAGTCTTCCCATCCGAACAGCCCCTGCACGAGGTCGCCCTTCGCGAAGCCGGCCCGTTTCGATTCGACCACCTGGCCGATCGTGCCCGCTCTCATCACCTCGCCGAGCGGAATCGCCGGCATGTACGTATCCATCGACATCCATCCGCGCTGCGTAGGATCGAACGAGAGCGCCAGATTGCGCACCAGCACCTGACCGTCGCCGAGCGCCGGGACCGTCGTCTCGTTCCAGCGAAAGTCGCTCTCCTTGATCATTCCCTGCGGCCGCGCCGCAAGCAGCCATTGGCGATTCTTCACTTCTGCCATCGATTTTTCCTCGCTTGAAGTCGGATCAGTTTGATGCGGTTCGCACGGGCGCGGATCGCGAGCACTCGATCGCGCCACTCGCCGCACCCGGCGTAAGGAACTCATCCAGCGCGACCTTGAGATTATGACTCTGCTTCGCCCCGCCGCCGAGCTTGATCAGTGCATAACGCTGGTCGTCGTCGAGCGCGTTCCAGTCCGCCTGAGTGAGATTTACGCCCACGGCGGCCGCGCTGGCGATCAACGCCGTGGGCACGGCCGCTGGCGGCTCGGCGCTCAGCCGGATTTCCTGCGCAAGCTCTTTCGGCTTGCTGCCGGACTTGGCGAGCGTCACCTCTTCGATAAACAAGCGCAGCGCGTCGCATTCGTCGGCCGATTGGGCGGGCGCATGACAGATCATCAGCCGCTCGCCGCGCCCGAGTTGCTGCCATTGCTCGAGGCCGACCTTGATTCCCAGCCGGTCGAGCTTCCGCCGCGCGGCCATCGGCAGGCAACTCAGCGAATCGTAGATTTCAGCCTCGAACTCAAAGCGTCGAATCATATGGTTCTCACTTGAGTTGCCGGGATCAGCATCGCGAACGCCAGATCGTTCCCAATCGCGGCCGCCTCCAGCAATGACGCTAACGCGTGCATCGTCAGAGGCAATTCGGCGGGCGATCCCAAGTGACCAGTTCCGTCGCGGCCATCCCCGATTACGATCGCGGTCGCCGCGCGCGGGCGTCCGTGCGCCCAGTAGCGCACCTGTGGCGTCGCCGCGAGATTGCGGACCCATTGCGAGCGCCGCGCGCGCAGCGTGCTCACGATCACCAGATCGCCCAGCGCCGCCGCGACCAGCGGCACGCTGATCGTGCGTCCGCTCCGGCGTCCGATGGTCTCGACCAGAATCACGCCGCTTGCGCAGGGCCCAGGCGATCCGAATCCGGCCCGCACCAGCGGCTCGATGACGCCGTTGAGCCGCTCAAAGAATGCCGCCTCAAACCTCGCCAATACATTCATGGAGTTTCCGCTCGGACCTGATATGCGAAGCATCGCCCCCGAAAGCGTTCGTACCCCAAGATGGCACCGCATCGCGCCGCCAATCAAGGAATCGCTTCGCGTGGACGAAGCGCGAGGAGCAGGTCGTGCGCGCGCCAGGCGAACTGGGGGCCCTTAGCTTTTCGGCCCGCGTTTCCTGCCGCGCCGTTTTCCTGTCCTGTGAACCCGTTTCTCACTAGCCTCCTCTTCCCCGACGCCTTCCAGGATGCCTTGTACAACCGCTTCCGATATTCGGAAGCCCCCTTGCCGAAGTTGATCGAAGACCGCGCGAGCCGAGGGAAAAAGCCCGGCCCGCTTCGCGGCGCCGACCACGGCAGCAGTTCCGGTGACAGTAATCCCCGCCGACGAAGCGGCCCGCCGCGCTTCGCGATCGTCGATCAGGAGCAGACCGTCGTGCCCTCGCTTCAGCAGATTTATCGCGGCACGAATGCAGCTCGCTTCACCCCTGCCCAGACTCGGGAATTGAGGCTCATGCCAATCCCACTCCGGATGCATGCGCAACAGGCGCCCCTCGATGGCTCGCGCCACAGCCTCTTCACCGGGTTTGCCCAGACCGGTGAGGACTTCGTCGCGAACCTCGCGGGTTAGGTGCACGCGGCCAAACAGCGTCCTGAGCCACGACAGGCCGTCGACCTGAGCAAGGCAGATCAGGGGAGCGGCGTCGCTCAGGACGAGGCGCGCCACTTGCTCAACGCTTCAACGTCAGCCTTCGCCTCGTCCGCAGTGGCCTGAATTATGGGAATCCCCCGCGCAGAGAGATGGCGCATGAAATCGACGATGGCCATGTTCGCTAACCTTGCGGCGCGGCCCAGCGACAGATGCCCGCATCGAAACAGCTCCGTTGCCAGCGCGAGCTTTACGTCCGGCTGGTTCAGAAGAGTATCGTCGTCGAGGTTCAACATTATGGCGGTCGGTCGATCGCCCTTGAGCACTATGACCGGGGCATCCTTGACCTTGCGCAAAGCCTCGGAGGGGTTGTTCTTCAGTTGATGGACGTTTACAGCGTGCATAAAGAGCTTCGCAAACTGGTGGCTTAGTACCTAGGACGAGCCTATAGGATAACAGAGTAGGAATCAAATGTAGGATTGAGCCGGAACTCTGAAGGAACCACGCCGTGTCTCCGGTACGGGTGAAGAGGACCGATCAGGACCCCTTGCCTCCCTCGATGCTCCGGTGCATTCTCTTGTTGAACTATATAGTTCGCTAGACGAACGGAGGGAACGAGCCATGAGCGACGAGTGGCAAAAGACCGCCTGTATCATCTGCTCCGTCAACTGCGGAATCGAAGTCAAGCTCGACGGGCGCCATATTGCGCGCGTTCACGGCGATAAGGCCCATCCCGGGTCGCGCGGCTACGCCTGTGAGAAGGCGCAGCGGCTCGACCACTACCAGAACGGGAAGCATCGCCTGACCACCCCGATGCGGCGGCGGGCGGACGGAAGCTTCGAGCCGATCGACTGGGACACCGCGATTGCGGAAGTCGCTGCGGGGCTGATGCGCGTGCGCGACACCCACGGCGGCGCGAGCATCTTCTATTACGGCGGCGGCGGACAGGCCAACCATCTCGGCGGCGCCTACAGCCGCGCCACGCGCACCGCGCTCGGCTCGATCTACACCTCCAACGCGCTGGCGCAGGAGAAGACCGGCGAGTTCTGGGTCGACGGCCAGCTCTTCGGCCGCCCGCGATGCCATACCGCGCGCGATTTCGAGCGCGCCGAGGTTGCGATGTTCGTCGGCAAGAATCCGTGGCAGTCGCACGGCTTTCCCCGCGCGCGTCCGATTTTGCGCGCGCTCTCGTCCGACCCCAACCGCGCGTTGATCGTGATCGATCCGCGCCGCACCGAGACTGCGGAGCTTGCCGACTATCACTTCAGGTGCGTCCCGGCACCGACGCTTTCTGCCTGAGCGCGATCCTCGGCGTGCTGGTGCAGGAGGATCTCGTCGATCACGATTTCCTCCGCGATCGCACCAGCAACGGCGCGCGGCTCCTCGCGATGCTCCGCGATGTTCCGATCGCCGATTACTGCGCAAGGTCGGGCGTGGCCGAAGATCTGGTGCGCGAGGTCGCGCGGCGGATCGCGCGCGCCGCAAGCGTTTCGATCTACGAAGATCTCGGCATCCAGATGGCCCCGCACAGCACGCTCAATTCCTACCTGGAGAAGCTGATCTACCTGCTCACCGGCAACTTCGCGAAGTCGGGCGCGATGAATCTTCACACCCGGATGGCCGGTCTGGGCGGCGGCCCGAAGGCGGGAGACGAGCCCGGTCGGAGGCCATCGACTGATCACCGGCCTCGTCCCCTGCAACGTGATCGCCGAAGAAATTCTGACCGACCATCCCAAGCGCTATCGCGCGATGATCGTCGAGAGCTCCAACCCGGCCCATTCGCTGGCCGACAGCCATCGGATGCGCGAGGCGCTCGCCGCGCTCGAGTTCGTCGTGGTGATCAACGTCGCGATGACCGAAACTGCGCAGTGCGCGAACTACGTCCTGCCCGCGTCGTCGCAGTACGAGAAGTGGGAGGCGGCCTTTTTCACGCTTCGAGTTCCCGGACTAATGTCCTTCCACCTTCGCGCGCCGATTATGGAGCCGTTGCCGGGCACGCTCGCCGAGCCGGAGATTCATCGCCGTCTGGTCCGCGCGATGGGCGCGCTCAAGGACGAGGACCTCGCGCCGCTGCACGAAGCCGCCGCGAAGAGCCGACTGGCTTTCGCTGAAGCGTTTCTGCGCTTGACTTCCGAGCGTCGCGATCTCGCGGGCCTGGTGCCGGTGATCCTTTACGAGACGCTGGGCCCGACGCTCGGCCGCGGCGCCGAGGCTGCGGCGCTGCTCTGGGGCGTGGCGCATACCTGCGCGATGACTTATCCCGACTCGGTTCGCCGCGCCGGCTTCACCGGCGACGGCCCGATGCTCGGTGAGGCGCTGTTCGAGGCGATCTTCACGCGCCGCTCAGGCGTGACCTTCACCGTCGATGAGTACGATGAAACGTGGAAGCGGCTCGCGACGCCCGACAATCGCGTGAATCTCGCAGTGCCGGAGCTGTTCGCGGAGTTCAACAGGCTCCGCGACGAACGGCCCGATCGCGATCCGGAATTTCCATTCGTCCTGATGGCCGGCGAGCGTCGCACGACTACCGGAAATACGCTCTTCCGCGATCCGGCCTGGCGCAAGAACGAATCCGGCGCGCTCTGTATCAGCCCGGGCGACGCGCAGTCGCTCGGCGTGGCCGACGGCGGCCGGGTCCGGATCGTCACGCGGCGCGGTAGCGTCGAGGCGGTGGTCGAAGTCACCGATATCATGCAAACCGGCCATGTCAGCCTGCCCAACGGGCAGGGGCTCTCCTATCCAGACGCTGACGGCCGCGCGGTCGTGCACGGGATCGCGCCCAACGAACTCACCGCATCGGGCGATCGCGACCCGATCGCCGGCACGCCGATGCACAAACACGTCGCAGCGCGAATCGAGGCGGTGGCCTGATGCGCCGGACGCGCTTCGACCGCTGGCCGTGCCCGATCGCGCGCGCGACCGATCTGGTCGGCGACTGGTGGACGCCGCTCGTGATGCGCGAGGCGTTCCAGGGCCGCCGCCGCTTCGAGGACTTTCAGCGCGCGCTCAAGATGCCGCGCGCGGTCCTGGCCAAGCGCCTGGACCGGATGGTCGACGAAGGCATCATGAAAAAGGTCGCCTACGCGGAGCGGCCCGAGCGCTTCGAGTATCGACTCACCGACAAAGGGCGCGCATTCTGGGACGTGCTCGCCGCGATGTGGCGATGGGGCAGCGATTGGCTGTGGGACGAGAATGAACCGCGCCTGATGCTCCTCGATCACGAGACCGGCCGCGAGGTGCGTCCGCTGATGGTCGATGAGAACACCGGCCGGCCGCTCGACGTGCGGCGCTTGCGCGTGAGCCCCGCCGGGCGCGAGACGGCGCGGCAGCGGATGCCGGAAAGTTAGCCCATGCCCAAAGACGGCTTCGATCGCGAAATCGACTATCTGCGCATCTCGGTGATCGATCGCTGCAACCTGCGCTGCGTCTACTGCATGCCGCTCGAGGGCCTGCGCTTTCTGCCCAATCCGGAGATGCTGAGCGCGGCGGAGATCGAGCACGTCGTGCGCGCCGCGGTCGGCGTGGGATTCCGCAAATTTCGTCTCACCGGCGGCGAGCCGACGCTGCGTGCCGATCTGCTCGAAATTGTCGCGCGCATCGCCGCGGTGCCTGGCGTGCGCGATCTGGCGCTCACCACCAACGCGATTTTGATGACGAAACTCGCGCGCCCGCTCAAGCGACGCGGGTCTCAAGCGAATCAACGTTCATCTCGACAGCCTCAATCCGCAGACCGTCGAACGGCAGATGCGATGGGGCAACTTCGATGAGATCTGGCGCGGAATCATGGCGTGCCGAGGAAGCCGGGCTCCGTCCGATCAAGCTCAATGCGGTCGTGACGGCGGGTTACAACGAAGCCGACGTGGTCGATCTCGCGCGCCTGACGATCGAGCGCGACTGGCACGTGCGGTTTATCGAGCTGATGCCGCTGGGCGGCGGCGAATGCGCGCGGCTTTCGATTCAGCGCTACGTCTCGAATATCGAAACCCGGCGGCGAATCGAGTCCGAGTTGGGACCGATCAGTCCAGCTCGAAGCCATCAACGCCGGCCGACGAGGCGCGCAACTATCGCGCTGCCGGCGCGCGCGGAGTAATCGGGTTCATCAGTCCGGTCAGCGAGCCCTACTGCGGCACCTGCAACCGGATGCGGCTGACGGCCGACGGCAAGTTCCATCTCTGCCTGCTCAACGACGACGAACTCGACGTGCGCGGCGCGCTACGCTCGGGCGCGGGCACTCGACGAAGTCGGCAAGATTCTGCTCCGCGCCGTGGGCGACAAGCCGACCGGGCATCATCTGTTGCAAGGCCGCTCGACGCGCGACCGCTCGATGTACCAACTCGGCGGATAAGTTATGGCTGGCTCTCACAGCACGGGCCGGCACGGAGGCCGGCCCCTACCCAATGTATGAGCTTCATTAAATGTAGGAGCATCATTCAGGGTAGTGGCCGGCGTCCCTGCCGGCCATCCGACTCAAAATTCGCGCGCACTACCAGCGCGTGGATCCACTGGCACGGCAGGCGCGAATTCCGCTAAGAGAAATAACCACAATAGGGAGCGACTATGGCCACAGCAATTCGGATCGATGAAGTAGACGCGCTGCGCGCGAAGATCAGCAAGGAATGGGGTCCGTGGAGCGAGCCGATCGAAGTGACGCAGGAAAAGATCAACCAGTTCGCCGACGTGACCGGAGACCATCAATGGATTCATATCGACGTTGAGCGATGTAAGAAAGAGAGCCCCTTCGGCGGCCCGGTCGCGCACGGCTTTCTGACCCTGAGCCTGCTGCCGGCGTTCCGGAGCAAAGAGGACTGGACGCTCACCGGCTTCCGCAACGCCGTAAATTACGGCGCCAACAAGCTGCGCTTCATCTCGCCCGTTCCGGCCGGCGCCAAGGTTCAAGCGCGCGCCCGGCTGATCGCGGTCGAGCCGCGGCCGCAGGGCGTGATGATCACGCGCGAGACCGAGGTCAGCGTGGTCGGCCAGGAGCGTCCGGCGTTCCTTTACGAGAGTCTCACCCTGTTCGTGAAGTAAGCGCCGGCGAGAGGCCGGTCGCGCTGAGCGGTGATTCGGAACCGGCGGGACGCCGGTCCTACTTCGGAAATGTCTGAAGTAGGGCCGGCGTCCCGCCGGCCTTCACAAGGCTATAACCGGCCGGACGCAGCACAACGGAGAAACCAATGCCCTACGAAATGATTCTCTACGAGGTCGCCGACAACATCCTTACCATCACGCTCAATCGGCCCGAGAAGCTCAACGCCTTCACCAACCAGATGATGCTCGAGATGATCGACGCGCTCGACCGGGCCGACGCCGACGACGCGGTGCGCGCCATAATCGTGACCGGCGCGGGACGGGGCTTTTGCGCCGGTGCGGATCTCTCCGCCGGTGGCCGCGCGTTTGACTACAGCGCCCGCGAGGACCGGCCCGATCGGCACGGCGCGATGCAAGCTGACGGCAGCGTCGACTGGAGTCACGAGTCGATACGCGACGGCGGCGGGCGCCTCACGCTCCGAATCTACGAGTGCCTCAAGCCGATTATCGCCGCGGTGAACGGCGCCGCGGTCGGCGTGGGCGTCACGATGCAACTCCCGATGGACGTCCGCCTCGCCGCCGAGGACGCGCGCTTCGGCTTCGTCTTCGCCCGGCGTGGAATCGTTCCCGAGGCGTGCTCGAGCTGGTTTCTGCCCCGCGTGGTCGGAATCTCGCGCGCGCTGGAATGGGCCTTCACCGGCCGCGTCTTCCCGGCCCAGGAGGCGCTGGAAGCCGGCCTGGTCAGCAAGCTCTATAAGAAGGAGGAGCTGCTCCCGGCCGCGCGCGCTCTCGCCCGCGAGATCGCCGACAATACCGCGCCGGTCTCGGTCGCGCTGACCCGCCAGATGATGTGGAAGATGCTGGGCGCGGACCATCCGATGGAAGCGCACAAGATCGACAGCCGCGCGATCTTCGCGCGCGGCGCGTCCGCCGACGCCAAGGAAGGCGTCACCTCATTTCTTGAAAAGCGCTCGGCCAAATTCGCCAATCGGGTGTCGAGCGACATGCCGTCCTTCTTCCCCTGGTGGCCGGAACGCAAGTATAGCTGAGCGGATAACCTGGAGGTCCGACTAAAAGATGGACGAACAACGCGAACGTGGCCCGTTTCTGACCGTGATGGCGATCCTGCTCGCGCTCCTCACGCTCTCCAACTTCACCAAGCCGCTGCAGCATCTGCGCCAGCCCGACCATTACGGGATTGTGATCTTCGGCGTGCGCCTCCAGCGCTTCATCTCGAATCTGATCATGGCTCCGATAATGGGCGTCGTGACGGGCGCGTATGCCTACGGAATCTGGAATCTCCAATCGTGGGTCATCCCGCTCTCGGTGGTGTACGCCTTCTACGTGCCGGTGAACTTGGTGCTGTTCTGGTATCGCGACGTCGGCCCGCAGATTCCGCCGCTCGGTTTCATGCTCATGTATCTGACCTTCGCGCTTACCGGCTCGATCGGGACGGCGCTCTACCTCGCGTACCATCGCGACAAGCTCGCCTGAGCGGAATCTCCGCGTAGCGCGGCCACTGTCCGGCGCGCGTATCGCGCGCTAACCTTGCGGAGGTGGAAGTGGCCTGACGAAGTGGTCTTCGTCAGGGCAGGCGAGGAGGAAGGTCGATGGCGGAGGGCCAACAGCCGCAGCGTCTCAGCAAAGCCGAACGAATCGCTACTCGGTCGCGTTAATAACATCGTCGCGATCACCGACGTGATGGCGATCATGATGGTCGGCGCGACCGCCTTGAGCGCCTATGCCACCTGGCGCTCGGCGAAAATTTCCAATCTGTTGTTCCTGGTGTCCGAGCGGCCCTATATCGGAGTCGAACGCGTCGTGCTGGAACGGCCCGATCACGGTGGCGCGCGAATCCTGCTCGACTACCGGAACTTCGGCCGGGTGCCGGCGATCGATACCGTGATGACCGCGGAGGTGATGGTCGATGGGAAGCTGGTCGGCCAGAGCGATGAGCGGGGCCGGATCGTCAGAGCCGGCGTAATCTCGCCGGAGGTACCGAACCACCTTTATTCCTATATCGGCGAAGATTTGTATCAGGCGATCCTGGCCGGCAAGTCGGAGGCGATAGTCGTTCTCCACGCGAACTATCGTGGTCCGGCGGGCGAGAGCTTCTGCGGCTACGAGCGCTTCACTTACGATTTCCGCTCGGCCTGGTTTGGTTCGAGCGGCGGGACGACGGATTGCTTCGCACCCGAGATGCGCAATTTACCGGCGCACTGAAGCGGGCCTCGGTCGCGTTGCGCGAATCGCGCTGATCTGGCAGGTTCTGCGGCAGGTGCTCCCGCGATGCGCTGTCCGATCTGCCACAAGGCCACCGACCTGTCGCGCTCCAATCCCTTCCGCCCCTTTTGCTCGGAACGATGCCGCGACATCGACCTCGGCAAGTGGGCCGGCGAGAACTATCGGATCGAGGGCGGCAAGGTCGAGGACCGCGAAGATTCTGACGATCTGACCGACGATCTGAAAAAGAAGAAGCTACTCAATTGAGCGACCGTTCCGGCGATGCTTCCGGCGGCCCGCGCGTGCATCCCAGCGCCGTCGTCGTCCCTGAGGTCGAGCTCGGTGCGAACGTCGAAGTCGGGCCGTTCTGCTTCCTCGACGGGCGGATTCGGATCGGCGCCGGCACGCGGCTGATCGCTCACGTCACAATTCTCGGCGACACGCAGCTCGGCGCGCATAACGTGCTGCATCCCAATGTCGTGATCGGCGACGAGCCGCAGGATCTCACGTACTCGGGCGCGTCGCGCGCGGTGCGAATCGGCGACCGCAACGTGTTTCGCGAGGGCGTGACGGTGCATCGTGGGTCCGAGCGCGGCGAGATCGACGATCGTCGGCGACGACAACTTTCTGATGAGCAATGCGCACGTCGGGCACGACTGCCGGGTCGGCAACTCGGTTATCCTGGCGAACGGCGCGCTGCTCGGCGGATGGGTCGAAGTCGGCGATCGCGCCTTCATCTCCGGCAACTGCGTAGTCCATCAATATGTCCGGGTCGGGCGGCTCGTCATGATGCGTGGCGGGAGCCGCACTGCCCGCGACCTGCCGCCGTTCTGTAACGCGGATTTCCTGCACACGCTGCGCGGAATCAATGTCATCGGGCTGCGCCGCGCCGGTTTCAGCACGCCCGCGATCATGGCGCTCAGGAAGGCGTACCGCGCGCTGTTCGGCGCGCGCCAGAACCTAAAGCTTGCGATCGGGCGCCTCGAGAGCCGAGGCCCCCATACGCCCGAAGTTGCCGAGCTGATCGGTTTCATCCGCGCCTCGAAGCGCGGGGTCGCATTCGGCCTGGCGCAGCCCGGCGCCGCCGACTCCGACGACTGATCAGGACGCGAGGTCACTCATGCGTCTGATCGCGCAGCGACCACGAGCCCGCGATCGGCTTTGATCCTTGCGGCAGATTCCGCTCACCCTGCACGGTGAACGTCTGCACCACTACGTTGGAGACCGACTGTACGCACACGCATCCCATCGCATCCGGCCGCTCTTTCTCCAGTGGACAAACCAGAAAGTCCGCGTACACGTCGTCGAATTGATCCGGCTCGGGATGCGGTCCGTTCCAGCCGCCCATCCGCGCGATTTCCTTCGGCATCCACAGCACGAATTTGCTGCCGCGCGGATCGGAGAGCATCGCCACACCGAGTTCGTGATGAGTGCCGGTGATCCAAATCGTGGGCGTCCCGTCGGCCGAATAGACGTGATAGCGGCCGTGGACGCTGTAGCAGCCGCCGACCAGGTACGCATTGCGGCGGCACTGCGGCACCGGGTCGAGCTGGGTGGCGGCGTTGTCCTCGTGACCGCCGCCGGGACATCGGAAGCCGACGTCCGGAAAGGTTCCCGAATTCGGGAACCGGGCCCGTTCGGGAGCGTCGGCGAATTCGGGAATCCCATCGAATTTGGAAAGGCCCGCGCATCCCCGGCGATCGCCAGCGCGGCCATCAGTGCGAACGGCACGGCCCGGCGTAAGTTCATGATCGCGGGACTCAGAGCCGAATCGTGGCGAGCACTCCGATGTGATCGGAACCCCACAGCCAGCCGCCGTCGGTCTGCACCCGCGGACGATCGAGAAACAGTTGCACGTCCGCGATCTCGAAACTGCTCGCCTGGCCCAGCCGGAAGAAGAGATAGTCGATACGTTGATTAGGCGAGCCGCTCTCTGATTCGAGATCGAGATCATCGCGATCGTTGGTAAAGCCCGGGCCTGTTCCGGACTTCGCCCATAAGTCGATGAAACCTGCATCCGTGATCGCGCCGATCGTTGCGGATTCGGGGACGTCGTTAAAGTCGCCGGCCAGCACGATCGGCGCCGACCGATCGCGGTCGAGCCAGCGAGCCAGTTCATGCGCCTGCTTCACTCGAGTCGGGACGCCATCGATCGCCTCGCGACGGTCGGTGAGATGGGTCACGCAAACGTCCAGCGCGATTCCGTTCGCCACGCGGTAGCGGCCGCGCATCGCGATGCGATCGTCCGGCACCCGATAGCTGTGGCCGGCGAACTCGGTCGTCAGCCGCACCTGCGCTTCGTACTTCAACGTTTCGGGTGGCCCGAAGGGGTCGAGCCGGGCCATCAGGGCGAGGCCGTGCTCGAAGGCATATTCGCCCTCGCCGGCGCCGTCGGCCCGCGCATAGTCGAGCCGGTAGAGATTGCCGCCGCGCGCGTTGACGCGCGCACACAGTGCCGCGCCGGTATCACCGTAGGTCGCTGTCCGTGATACCTCCTGCAAGGCGACCACGTGCGGACGCTGCGCCGCGATCTCATCCGCGATCAGATCGAGCCGATCCTCGAGCCGGCGACAGACCGGCAGTTCGTGCAGAATGTTGTAGTTCAGCACCTTGCATTCGGCGTTCATCGATCGGCTCCGCGACCTCAGGCACTCCGAACTGAGACTCCGGCTTGCGACGCCCGCGGCACCCCGATAAGTAACAGAGATGCGCGTAAGGTCGCGATTCCTGGTCGGCGCATGCGTGATGGCTGCTGCGATCGGCTACCTGATCGTGACCGCGATCCGCAACACCGCTGAGTACTATCTTACGGTTGACGAGGTCGGCGCGCGCCGCCCCGAGCTGGGCGGACAGGCGCTGCGAATCGCGGGCCGCGTCAAGCCCGGCAGTATCAGTTGGGATCCGCAGAGCCTTACGCTCGCCTTCGCAATCATGGCGATTCCCGATCCCGACGCGGGCGGGGTCCAGCCGGCCGCGGCCGTCACGCCGCTATCATTTCATGTCGTATGCCGCGGCCAGCCGAAGCCCGATATGTTCGCCGAAGGGCGCGACGTGATCGTCGAGGGGCAGCTTGGCGCAGGCGACGAAATCGTGGCCAGTCAGGTGCTCACTAGTTGCCCGTCGAAGTACGTTCCCAAGCAGCCGAAGCTTCCAACTGGTTAGCCGCGCCGTCCGCGCCTCGACTGTCGGCGCTTTTTTCAGCGTTTTTTCACGTGCGGGGGTTCTCTCAACTCCGGCCAAACCCTGATATGTTTTTCTGCGGGGTAGCGATTGGGGAGGTGAGCCTTTAGGTGCCTGTGCTGGGAAGATTAGCGCTGGCGCTGGCGCTGGCGTTGGCGGTCTATTCAATCGGCGCCAACGTCTTTGGCGCGCGCCGTGGCCGTAGCGAGCTGATAATCAGTGCGCGCCATGCGTTGTGGGCGATGTGCGCGATGGTCACGATCGCGGTCGTCTCGCTCTGGGTCGGCCTGCTGCACAGCGATTTTTCGCTCGAATACGTCGCTTCGTACTCCAGCACCACACTGCCGACGATCTACAAGATCACCTCGCTATGGGGTGGGCAGCAGGGCTCGCTGCTGCTCTGGACCTGGCTCCTTTCGATCTTCACCTCGCTGGTCGCGATTCAAAATCGCCGCCGCAATCAGGAGATCGCCCCGTATGCGCTGGCGGTGATGGCGGTAGTGGCGCTGTTTTTCCTCGGGATGCTTAACTTCGTTACACGCCCGTTCGATTTGCTGAATCCCGCGCCGCTGGAGGGCTCCGACCTCAATCCGCTGCTGCAGAACTACTGGATGGCGATTCATCCGCCGTCGCTCTATACCGGCTATGTCAGCACGACGGTGCCGTTCGCGTTCGGCTGCGCCGCGCTGATCACCGGCCGGCTCGGCGACGACTGGATTCGCAGCACGCGGCGGTGGGCGATCTTCTCGTGGTTTTTTCTGTCGCTGGGCAACATGTTCGGCGCGCGCTGGGCCTACGAAGTTCTCGGCTGGGGCGGCTATTGGGCCTGGGACCCGGTCGAGAACGCGGCCTTCATGCCCTGGCTGGTAATGACCGCGTATCTGCATTCGGTGATGATCCAGGAGCGCAAGGACATGCTGAAGGTCTGGAACCTGGCGCTGGTCGGGCTGGCGTTCCTGCTGACGCTGTTCGGGACGTTCATCACGCGCAGCGGCGTGATCTCGTCGGTTCATTCGTTCACCCAGTCGGGCCTCGGACCGTACTTTCTGGCGTTTTTGATCGTCGTTGCGCTGGCCTACACGGCCTTGCTGATCTCGCGGGTCGGGATGCTCCGCAGCCCGGCGGAGTTTGAATCCTATCTGTCGCGGGAAGCGGCTTTCCTGTTCAACAACCTCATCCTGGTGGGAATCGCGTTCGCGGTGTTCTGGGGCACGATCTTTCCGGTGCTGTCCGAGGCCGTCCGCGGCGTGAAGATCACGGTCGGACCGCCGTTCTTCAACAAAGTCAATGCGCCGCTCGCGCTGGGGCTGATCTTCCTGATGGGCGTCGGCCCGCTGATCGCGTGGCGCAAAGCCTCGTTCTCGAATCTGCTGAAAAATTTCTCGGCGCCCGCGATGGTCGGCGTCGCGACCGGGCTGGGTTTCTACTTCTCAGGTCTGGTTCAGCAATGGTACGTGCTGAGCGCTTTCTCACTGGCCGCGTTCGTGCTCGCGACCGTGGTGGTCGAGTTCGCGCGCGGCATCGACGCGCGGCGTCATCTGGTCGGCGAGTCGCCGCCGGTCGCGCTGGTCAATCTGGTCGCGAAGAATAATCGGCGTTACGGCGGGTATATCATCCACGTCGGCGTCGTCGCCGCGTTCGTCGGGGTGGTCGCGTCCTCGTTCTTCAGGCACGAGGTCAAGCAGAGCCTGCATCCGGGCGAGACGATGACGATCGGCGCCTATCAACTGCGCTATCTCGGGCTCGACTCGGCGGATACGCCCCATCTCCAGAGCGCGACCGCCAGGCTCGAGCTGCTCAAGAACGGCCGTTCGATCGCGATCATGGAGCCCGGCAAGCTCTTCTACAAAAAGCCGCAGCAGCCTGCCACCAAAGTCGCGATTCGCTCGACGCCCGAGTACGACCTGTATGTCGTGCTGGCCGGTATCGACGACGCGAGCGGGCTCGTAACCTTCGACGTCTTCCTGACCCCGATGGTTTTCTGGCTGTGGGCCGGCGGGTTGCTGATGGCGGTGGGGACCGTGGTCACGATGTGGCCCAACGTGCGCGAGCGCGCCGCGATCGCCGCGGCGGTCCGGCGCGCCACCGAGGACGAATTGATCGGTCAAACCGCGTCCGGGGGCGATTGACGCGTGGTGATCGACGCGTGAAGAACGGCGCGGCCGTGATGCGCGGCGTCGCTCGCGCCGGGGTTCTTACCGGCGTCCTCATGCTTGCCCTGATGGTCGCATCAGGCCGCGCGCGCGCTACCTCGACGGCGCCCGCGACTCCGGCAACACAATCGTACTTCGCTCGCACCTTGCGCCGGTTGCTCACTTCGATTGGGGCAATGTCGCTGTTCGGCGCCGCTCCCCAGCACGGTCCAACGACCATGCAGGACGTGTGCGAGGGGCTCACCTGCCAATGCGGATGCGGTCTCACGGTCGCGAATTGCAACCATCCGACGTGCCCGTTCGCGGTTCCGTTGCGCACGCAGATCGACGGGATGATCAAAAGCGGGATGACCCGCGCCGCGATCATCACCGATTTTCGCTCCAAATTCGGCGAGAAAATTCTCTCCGCGCCGACCACCGAAGGCTTCAATATCCTGGCCTGGACGATGCCGTTCATCGCCCTGATCGCCGGCGCGATCCTGATTCTGGTCGCGGTCGGTCGCTGGCATCCTGTCGCTCCTTCCGGCCCGCAGCCCGCGCCGCAGCCGCCGCCGACCTTCGACCCGCGCCTGAAAAAGCTGCTCGAACGCGAGTTGCGCGATCGCATCTGAACCGTGGTCTACATTGCGGCATTGCTGGTCGTCGCGGGAGTGGCGCTGTACGTAGCCGCCCCGCTGGTCGGTGAGCGCCAGAGCCCTTCGCAATCCACCGGAGGCGCAGGCAGCGCCACCCGCGCGCTGAATCTCAAGCTGGACCGCGCGACGCACGAGCAGGCGCTCGCGGTCCAGGCGCTGCGCGAGCTCGAGTTCGACCGCGAGATGAACAAGCTCTCGGCCGAGGACTATCGCGTCCTGTACGACTCGCTCGAGACCCGCGCGCTCGGCGCGATGACCGAGATGGAGCGGCTGCGAGCCGAGCTGCGCGCGGAAGTGGCGCGCACGCGCGAGGCGACGCGCCCGGTGATGCGGCCTATTCAGCCTGTGGAGCGGCGCGTGCGCCGCGTCGCCTACTGTCCGCAATGCGGGAAGAGGATCCGGACCGAGGCCAACTTCTGCGTCGAATGCGGCGCCTCGCTGAGTCCGCTCAAGAGCCTCGCGATGCAGGCCGAGTGATGCTGCAACCCGTGGTCGAGGCCGTTGGCTTGGGCAAGAACTTCGGCGTCACGCCGGTCCTGCGCGGCGTCGATTCTGAAGCTCGAACCAAGCCGCGCCACAATCATCACGGGCAGCAACGGCGCGGGCAAATCGACGCTGCTCAAGCTGCTGGCCGGGCTCATGGCGCCAAGCTCGGGCCGCGCTCTGGTCTTCGGCCTGGAAAGCCGCCGCCTGCCGGCCGATCAGCGCCGCCGCCTTGGCCTCGCGGCCCATCAGAGCTTTCTCTATCGCGAACCTGACCGCGCGCGAGAACCTCGAGTTTTACGCCTCGCTCTACGGACTCGCGTCGCCGCTGGCGCTCGCCGACCGCTGGCTTGAACGGGTCGGGCTGGCTGCGTCCGCCGACGAGCGAGTGCACGCGCTCTCGCGCGGGATGGAGCAGCGGCTCGCGATCGCGCGCGCGATGCTTGCCGAGCCCGACGTGCTTCTGATGGACGAACCGTTCGCCGGTCTGGACGGGCAGGGCGTCGCGATTGTCGCGGCGTTGATCCGGGAAGTCGTCGCGCGCCGTTGCGCGGTGCTGATTACCGCGCATGGCGCGCCCGCGATCGAAGGCGTGGAGGTCGAGCGGCTCGAGCTGAACCGGGGCCGCCTGGGCCCGCCGGTGATTGAACCGGAGCGCAGGGAGGGCCGCACCGCGCGCTTGCGCTCTCTGTTCGGCGGATAGTGTTCGGCGGATAACGCGATGACGGGATTTAGCGTAATGGTCGGCAAGGATCTGCGCCTCGAGCTGCGCAGCGGACTCAGCACGATCGCGCTCATCTCGCTGTCGCTGCTGATCCTGGTCGTGCTGGTCTTCGCGCTGCCGGCGGGCGCGCGCGGCGCCGAGCCGGCCGCCGGCGCGTTGTGGGTCGCGATGATCTTCGCGGGTATGCTCGGCGCGACCCGCACGCTGCTCGCCGAGCGCGAAAACGGCTGTATCCGGGCGCTCCTGCTGAGCCCGCTCGATCCGGCCACGCTGTACGCTGCCAAGCTGGCCGCCTCGTTCATCTTCATGGCCGTCGCGGAGGTCGCCGCGGTCGCGATGCTGGTGCTGTTCTTCAATCTCGACTTCGACCCACGGCTCGCGCGCCTGGCGCCGGTGATTCTGCTCGGTGCGCTCGGCTTCGCGGCGCTGGCGACGCTGCTCGCCGCTATCGCCGGCCGCACCCGCGCAAGCGAGCTGCTGCTGCCGCTCCTGATCGTGCCGCTGTTCGTTCCGGCATTGATCGCCGGCGTCAAGGCGAGCGCCGGCGCGCTGGCGGGCGAGCCGTTTGCGGCGCTCGCCGTGTGGGTCAAAATCCTGATAGCGTTCGACGCGCTGTTCGTAACGGCGGGTTATCTGCTGTTCGAATACGTGGCGGGCGAGGACTGACTAGAGGCGACTGCGATGGGATCGGCAGGCAGGACCTGGCTTGGGATCGTGACCGGCGCGCTGATGCTCGCCGCGTTGTACATGGTCTTCATGTACGTTCCGACCGAGGCGGAGGAAGGGATTATCCAGCGGATTTTTTATTTCCACGCCCCGATCGCGTGGGTCACTTTCGCCGCCTTCGGCCTGGTCGCGATTTCGGGAGTCTTCTACCTCTGGATGGGTCAGGATGTCTGGGACGATCTGGGCTACGCCTCGGTCGAGACCGGGATGGTCTTCTGCACGCTGCTGCTGGTGACCGGATCGATCTGGGCGCAGGCCGATCTGGGGCGCCTGGTGGACCTGGGATTCGCGGCTCACGACCTCGCTGATCCTGTGGCTGCTCTACGGCGGCTACCTCGTGTTGCGCGCGCTGGCGGACGACACGTCCGAGGTCGCGCGACTCGCGGCGGTGGTTGGAATCGTGGGCGCGCTCGACGTGCCGGTGATAATCGTCTCGGTGCGGCTCTGGCGCACGATCCATCCGGCGGTGCTGGTCACGCGTCAGGGTTCGCACGGGCTGGAGGATCCGCGCATGATCGCGACGCTGCTGGTCGCGATGGCGGCCTTCACGGCGCTGTTCCTGTGGCTCCTGTGGCTGCGCTTCGCGACTCTGCGCGCGCGCACGCGAATCTCGCGCCTGCGCCTGCGCGTCGCGCTCGCCGAAGCCGACGCAGGTCCGTTTGTTCCCTCTCCCATTCCAGGTAGAGGGTGAGGGTGAGGGAGCGTGGAACACCTCGGCTACTTGTTCGCCGCCTACACCGCGATCTTCGTCGTGATCTTTCTCTACGTCGTGTTCATCTGGCGCCGGCAGGCGGCGCTCGAAGCGGAGTTGAAGGCGCTGGAAGGCAGGCTCGCCGAGCACGACCCGCCCGCGCCCGGTTCGACTTAGACCGATCCTGGGCGGGCCGATTGCGGCGCTTGCATCGGCGCGATTCGTGCGCATCTTGAAGGGACCAGTAGATGGAATTCCGCGACTACTACAAGGTGCTCGGCGTCGAGCGCGCCGCCTCCGAAACGGAGATCCGCACCGCCTTTCGCAAGCTCGCCCGCAAGTTCCATCCGGACGTCAATCCCAACAACAAGGAAGCCGAGGCGCGCTTCAAGGAAATCAACGAGGCCTACCAGGTCCTGAGCGACGCCGAAAAGCGCAAGAAGTACGACGCGCTCGGCGCCGACTGGGAACGCGGCGCCTCCGAAGACGAGATGCGCCAACGCTATGCCCGCTCCGGCGGCGCACAAGGATTCGCCGGGGCCGGCGGGGGTGACTTCAGCGACTTCTTCGAGAGCTTTTTCGGCGGGCTGGGCGGCGGCCGGCGTAGCGGCGGCGCGCGCGGCTTCTCGGGCTTTGATTTCGAGCCCCGCCCGGCGCGGGCGCCCGACCTGCAGGCCGAAGTTGAAGTGACGCTTGAAGAAGCGATGCAAGGCGCGAAGCGGCGGCTCGAACTTACCGCGCAGGACGAATGCGAGGCCTGCGGCGGCACCGGCATGATCGCGCGCGAGGAGAGGCGCGGCAACGCGCGCGTGATTCGCGCCGCGGAACCCTGCGCCGCAATGCGGCGGCAGCGGCGTGATCGCGTCGCGCCGCTCGCTGGAAGTGGCGATTCCGGCCGGCGCTACCGACGGGATGAAAATGCGCCTCAAAGGGCAGGGCGGCCGCGCGCCGCGTCCCGAGCATAACGGCGACCTCTATCTCACGGTCCGCCTGAAGCCCGATCCGGTGTTCACCCTCGCGGGCCGCGACCTGCGCTGCAAGCTGCCGGTCTGGGACTACGAGGCGGCGCTCGGCGCGGAGGTGACGGCGCCGACACCGGTCGGACGAATCGCGCTCAAAATCCCGGCCAACAGCCAGAACGGCCGCGTGATGCGGCTCAAAGGACGCGGCCTGCCGGGCCGCGGCAGCGCGGCGGCCGGCGATCTGCTGTTCGAGCTGACGGTCCTCGCCCCGACCGAACTGACCGATGAAGAACGCAAGCTGATGGAGCAATTCGCCGAGCACCGGCGCGCGCGGAAGATCGCCGATCCCCGCGCCGAGTTGTTCCGGAGTTGATGCCCCCGGAGCTGATCCCGATGCCCCGCAAGATCGCCGCCAGCAGGAAGCCCGCCGCCGGACAAACCCGATCGACCGGCCAGCGGACGCTCGTGAGCCGTACCGTGCTTTGCACCATCACAGGTGTCAGCGATCGGCAGTTGAGCCTCTGGGAGCGCGAGGAGCTGATTGCCCCGGCTGAGCTCGAAGAGCGGGCCGGCCGCCGCGCGCCGCTCTACGATTCAGCCACGCTGCGCCGCGTGCGCCTGATTCGCACACTGGCCGAAGAGCTGGACGTCAACCTGCCCGGAATCGACGTGATCCTGCATCTGCTCGATCAGTTCTCGCGCTGAACCGATCCGTGCCCACGATCGCCCCTCGACGCAGGCGCCATGCTACGATGGGGCCGCCGATGGGGTCGCGCCTCGAAAATACCGTCGCTGCCGCGCTCGATCGAATCGGGCTTCAGCGCGGCGAGCTGATCCTGCTCGCGCTTTCGGGCGGCGCGGACTCGGTTGCGCTGTTCCACGCGCTGCTCGCGCTCCGCGAGCGCTTCGGCTACCGGGTCGCCGCGGCCCACTTCAACCATCACCTGCGCGCGGAGGAATCCGATCGCGACGAGGCTTTCGTGCGCGCGTTGTGCGCGCGGGCCGGCGTCGAGCTGATTGTGGGACATGCTGACCGCCTCGGCGGTTCCAATCTAGAGGAGCGCGCGCGCGAATCGCGTTACGAGTTTCTTCAGGGTGCGGCCGATCGCCTCGATGCGCGCCGCGTCGCGCTGGCGCATCATGGCGACGATCAGGCCGAGACCGTGCTGTATCGCCTGCTGCGCGGCGCAGGAGCCGCGGGTCTGGGCGCGATGGCGGAATCGGGCCCGGGCCGGCTGATTCGTCCGCTGCTCGCGCTCGAGCGCGTGGAGATCCTTGCCTACCTGAACGCGATCGGCGCCGGCTTCGTGACCGACAGCACGAATTCGTCGCTCGCGATCGTGCGCAATCGGCTGCGCGCCGAGCTGATCCCGGCGCTCGAACGGGACTATGCGCCCGGCTTGCGCAGGCGGCTGGGCGAACTGGCGGCCGAGATGCGATCGCTCGACGATTTACTGACCGCCATGGCCGACGCCGAGCTCGACCGCTCGCTCGCCGCTGAGGGCGAGCTCGATCTCGCCCGTTTCGCGACGCTCCATCCGGCGCTCGCCGGCGCGGTGATGCGGGCTTTGGTCCGGCGGCGGACCGGAAGCCTGCGGAGATTGACGCGGTCTCATGTCGAGGCGATGCGGCGGCTGGCGCTGGAAGGGCCGCCCAACGGCGCAGTCGATCTCCCTGGCGGATGGCGCGCCGAACGTGAATATGGACTGCTGCGCTTGCGCGAAAGTTCGCCGCGCACGCGACCGGAATTCCTGGTCCCGATCGCTTTCGAGGGAACGACCGTGTTGCCCGCCGCCGGCTTCATCTTCGAGGGCGCCTCACTGAGTGCCGGGGACGCCGCGCTCCCGCCGAATCCACTCGTGGCGCTGTTCGACGCCGACCAAATCGCCGCCGGCCTCGCCGCGCGAAGCTTCGTCGAGGGCGATCGGATCCGGCCGCTCGGGATGGAGGGCACGCGCAAGGTCAAGCAGGTCTTCATCGATCAAAAGGTGCCGCGCGCGCGCCGCGCCGCGCTCCCGCTGGTGGTCAACGGCGGCGAGGTGCTGTGGATTCCGGGACTGGTCCGCGGCTGCGGAGCGCTCGTGACTGCGCGGACCGTCCGGGTGGTGCGGCTGACCGCAAAGCTCGGGATTTTATGAGCGCTCAGTTGCGTGAGCTTAAACACGCATGATAGCGTTTTGAGAGATGAACCAGTTTTCACGCAGCATAGCGCTCTGGCTGGTGCTGGGACTGATGTTCCTGCTGCTGTTCAATATTTTCAGCAGGCAGCAGACGCGCGAACCCGAGATCATCTTCTCCGACTTCCTGAATCAGATCGACAAAGGCCAGATCAGCGAAGTCACGATTCAGGGCAGCCTGATCCACGGCCATACCTCGGCCGGCGAGCGCTTCAAGACCTACGCGCCGAAGGATCAGGATCTCGTGAAAACCCTGCGCGACAAGGGCGTGAAGATCGCGGCCAAACCCGAAGACGGCGATCCGTGGTGGATGGTCGCGCTGGTGCAGTGGATGCCGATGCTGCTGCTGGTGGCGGTGTGGATTTTCTTCATGCGGCAGATGCAGATCGGCGGCGGTAAAGCCATGTCGTTCGGGAAGAGCCGCGCCAAGTTGTTAACCGAAAACACGCACAAAGTAACATTTGCCGACGTGGCCGGAATCGATGAGGCCAAGGACGAGCTCGAAGAGATAATCCAGTTCCTCAAGGATCCGAAGCGCTTCACCCGCCTCGGCGGCAGGATCCCCAAGGGCGTGCTCCTGGTCGGCCCGCCGGGTACCGGCAAGACGCTGCTCGCGCGCGCGATCGCGGGCGAAGCCGGTGTGCCGTTCTTCTCGATCTCGGGTTCGGACTTCGTCGAAATGTTCGTCGGCGTGGGCGCGTCGCGGGTGCGCGATCTTTTCGTCCAGGGCAAGAAGCACGCGCCCTGCATAATCTTTATCGATGAAATCGACGCCGTCGGGCGCCATCGCGGCGCCGGTCTGGGCGGCGGTCACGACGAGCGCGAGCAGACCCTCAATCAGTTACTGGTCGAGATGGACGGCTTCGAGGCCAACGAGGGCGTGATTCTGGTCGCCGCGACCAACCGGCCCGACGTGCTCGATCCGGCGCTGCTGCGGCCCGGCCGCTTCGATCGCCGGGTCGTGGTGCCGCGCCCCGACGTGCGCGGCCGCGAAGGTATTCTTAAGGTCCACGTGCGCAAGGTTCCGCTCAACGAGGACGTTTCGATCGAAAAGCTCGCGCGCTCGACGCCTGGTTTCGCCGGCGCCGATCTGGAGAACCTGGTCAACGAGGCGGCGCTGCTCGCCGCCCGCAACGCCAAGGAAAAAGTCGGGATGATCGACTTCGAGCTGGCCAAGGACAAAGTCATGATGGGCGCAGAGCGGCGCTCGATGGTGATGTCGCTGGGCGAACGGAAGAATACCGCCTATCACGAGGGCGGCCACGCGCTGGTGGCGATGCTGCTGCCCGGCGCGGATCCGGTGCATAAGGTCACGATTATCCCGCGCGGAATGGCGCTGGGCGTCACACAGCAACTGCCGCTCGATGATCGTTATACCTACTCGCGAGAATATCTCATGACGCGGCTGGCGATGATGTTCGGCGGGCGTGCGGCGGAAGAGTTGATTTTCGGCCAGATGACCACCGGGGCCGGCGACGATATCGAAAAGGCGACCGAGCTCGCGCGCAAGATGGTCTGCGAATGGGGCATGAGCAAGGAGCTCGGGCCGATGACCTTCGGCCGGCGCGAGGAACAGGTTTTCCTCGGCCGCGATATCGCCCTGCACAAGGACTACTCCGAGCACACCGCGATCGAGATCGACCGTGAAGTGCGGCGCATAATCGAGGAAGCCTACCAAAAGGCGCGCACGATGCTCGCGGACCATATCCAGCTTCTGCACGCGGTCGCCGAGCGGCTGCTCGAGAAGGAAGTGCTCGACGGCAGCGAGGTCGGAGCGATGGTAGAGGCTTTCCGCGAAGGGCGTCCGATGCCGCCCTCCGTGCAGGTTGCTCCCGCCAGCGACGCGCCGGCGCAACCCGCTGATGCGTTGCGCGAGAAGCCCCGGAAGGCCGAGGAACAGCCCGCGGTTCCCGGCTTGCCACCCAAGCCCGTCCTGGCCTGAGCCGTTCCGCCGCGATCTCCTTCCTACTGCGTGACGCATATTGCGCCACGGGCATGACTCCAGGCGGAATTGCCGGCGCTCGCGGCCTGTCTTGCCCGATATCCGCGCGCTGGGATAACCCTTAATCAGGGGTTTCAGATCGACGATGATCGGGCGGACGAGGCGGGGGCTTGCGGGCGATGCATAACTACTTCAGCGTCATACCGTCGCCGCGATGGCAGGACCTGCTCGATGTCCTGATCGTCGCCTTCGTGATCTACCGGATCGCGCTCCTGATTCGCGGCACCCGCGCGATGCAGATGGTGCTGGGGTTGGCGGTGGTCGGGGTCGCTTTCGTCAGCTCGCAGGTACTGGGACTGTTCACCGTCAACTGGCTGCTCAACAACTTCCTGGGTTCGCTGATCGTAATTCTGGTCGTGATTTTCCAGGCCGATATCCGGCGCGCGCTTACCCGGGTCGGAAGCCGCTCGTTCATCGGCCTCCACTCCACTCCCACCGGCGCGGCTTCCGAGTTGGCGCAGGCCGCCGCCTGGCTCTCGGCCCGCAAGATTGGCGCGCTGATCGTGGTCGAGCAGGAGGTCGGGCTGAGCGAGTATGTCGAAGCTGGCAAGGCGATCGGCGCGCGGCTCTCGGCGGAATTGCTCGAGACGATCTTCATGCCGGGTTCGCCCTTGCATGACGGTGCCGTGGTCGTCGCGCACGGCCAGGTGATCGCGGCGGCCTGCGTGTTGCCGCTGTCCTCGAATCCAAACGCCACCCTCTCGCTCGGCACGCGCCATCGCGCCGCGATCGGGATCACCGAGGATAGCGACGCGCTCGCGATTGTGGTCTCGGAGGAGGACGGCACCATCTCGCTGGCGCGCCGCGGCGAGCTCCGGCGCAAGCTCGAACCCGCCGCCCTGATTGCGGCGCTGGAGAAGTTGCCGGCTTAGCGCCGGTTGGATTGCGCCGGGCGGAACCGATGCAGTTTGCCGACCTCAAAAACTTCGCGACGCGTAACGCCGGATTGCGCGCGATCGCGTTGGCGCTGGCGCTCGGACTGTGGCTGTTCGTCAATGCCGGCCAGCACGACGAGCAGACCTCGCTCGAAGTTCCGGTCAACTACCGGCGACTCCCGTCCGACATGGTGATCACTAACCAGCATCCCGGCTTCGTGCGAGTGGAAGTATCCGGGCCGCGCACGCTGCTCTCGCTGCTCGATCCGGACCGGCTCGAGGTCCGGCTCGATCTCGCCGACGCCGCGGTGGGCCAGGTTTCATTCCGGATTATGCCCGAGATGTTCAACGTTCCGCGCGAGACCAACGTAACCCAGATCTCGCCCTCCCAGATCATGCTCGATATCGACCGGATCGTTACCCACGAGATCCCGATCTATCCCGATCTGATCGGCTCCGCGGCCGCCGGCTTCGCGATCGCCGGCGTCGACTTGAATCTAACCACCGTGACGGTTAGTGGCCCCAGCCGCAACGTCTCCCGCCTCCAGCGCATCGATACCGAACCCCTCGACGTCAAAGGCCTCACCGCACCGCTCGACCGCACCGTGCTGCTCGATCTTCCGCCCGGCCCCTTGAAGTTCTCTGCCACCGAAGTCGAGGCCCACATCAAGATCGACGAAGTGATGGGCGATCGCGAGTTCCGCACCGTAACGGTCAAGGTCCGCGATCCCGACTACCACTACCGGCTCTACACGCCGGGTGTGAGCGTCACCGTGCACGGTCCCGCGCGCAAGCTGCCGGCCCTGAAACTCGACGGGATGGTCTACGTCACCGCCAAGGGCGAGCGCCCGGGCACTTACGTATTACCCGTGCAGGTCGACCTGCCCGACGGCTTTCAGGTCGTGCGCGCCTCGCCCGACAAGGTCAAACTCCGTATTCTGGGATCGAAGGTGGACGCCAGAAGTTGAGCAGGACTTGAGCCGGCCGCATCGCAGATTGTTCGGCACCGACGGAGTGCGCGGGCTCGCCAACGTCGAGCCGATTACTTCCGAGACCGCCCTCAAGCTCGGCCGCGCCCTGGCCTGCGTCTTCAAGCGCGCCGCCGGCCGCCATCATCGCATCCTGATCGGCAAGGACACGCGCCTCTCCGGCTATATGCTCGAGACCGCGATGGAATCCGGGATCTGCTCGATGGGCGTCGACGTATGGCTGGTCGGTCCGCTGCCGACCCCCGGCATCGCCTTTCTCACCCGCACGATGCGCGCCGACGCCGGCGTCGTGATTTCCGCCTCCCACAATCCCTTCGAGCATAACGGGATCAAGTTTTTCTCGCGCGAGGGCTTCAAGCTCGAAGACGACACCGAGCGCCGCATCGAGGATCTGGTCTTCGACGACGGCCAGCTCGCTCATCTGCGCGCCGCCCCCGGCGAGATCGGCAAGGCCGCACGCATCGACGACGCGATCGGCCGCTACCTCGTCTTCCTCAAGACCTGCGTGCCGCGCACCGTCTCTCTCGACGGCCTCAAGCTGGTGATCGATTGTGCCAACGGCGCCGCTTACAAGGTCGGTCCCGGCGCACTGGAAGAGCTCGGGGCCGACGTCGTCGGCATCGGCGTCGATCCCGACGGCAAGAACATCAACCTCGATTGCGGCGCGCTCCATCCCGCGCACCTCGCCGAGACCGTCCGGCAGACCGGCGCCGACGCCGGCTTCGCGCTCGACGGTGACGGCGATCGGCTCGTGATGGTCGACGAGCGCGGCGAGCTGCTCGACGGCGATGACCTGCTGGCGATCCTCGGCCTCAAGCTGGCCGCGGAGGGCCGGCTCAATTCCAACACCGTCGTCGCCACCGTGATGAGTAACTTCGGCCTCGAGCAGGCGCTGACCCCGGCCGGCATCAAGCTCGTCCGCACCGAGGTCGGCGATCCCGCAGTCGTGCGCGAGATGCGCGCCAACCACTACAACCTCGGCGGCGAGCAGTCCGGCCATCTCATCCTGACCGACTACTCGACCACCGGCGACGGTCTCATCAGCGCGCTGCTGGTGCTGGCCCATATGGTCGAAACCGGCCGGCCCCTGAGCGCGCTGCGCGCGATGCGCCGCGTGCCGCAAGTGCTCGAGAACGTCCCGGTCCGCGAGCGCATCCCGTTCAGCACGATGCCCGCGGTCGAGCACCTCATCGCCGCCGCCCAACAGCGCCTCTCAGGCGCCGGCCGCCTGCTGGTCCGCTACTCAGGCACCGAAATGATCGCGCGCGTGATGGTCGAAGGCGAAGACGCCGCCACGATCAACACCATGGCCCGCGAAATCGGCGCCGCAATCCAAAAACACGCCGGCCCCCAATCCTGAGCCTTGAGCGTAATTGACATTACCTCAAGAAGCATTTACTATCCAAATGCCCGTCGAGCACAGACCATCGCGGGCACAGATCTCGGCACAAATCCGTCTCGTCGCGCGACGGAGCGCGGTTTTCTTTAGCAATCACGCGATGACGGAAATGGCTCACGATGGCCTTGACCTCTCTGACATGCTGGCCGTGATGAAAGGCTGCCACGTCGTCGAGGAGCAGCCCGGCGCGAAATACAAGGTTGAGGGACACACGAGCGACGGCATTCTGGTGGTCGCCGTTTGCCAGCTCCAGGAAACAAGCACCGCCGCTCGGCGCGTCTTCGTCATCACGGTCTGGAAGGTAATCAAGCGATGAAAGCTCCAGCGCGTAATGACAAGTGCGAAAAGTGCGGCGGAGTTCTCGTCACCCGCACGCTGCCCGAATATCGTAACGACGCGCTCATGGGGCTCCCGGGCGTGGTCATTCTCAACGCCGTCGAGGAAATACGATGCCGGAAATGCGGCCACGTGGCAGCTACTGGTTTCTCCAATCTCGAAGGGCTGCTTGCCGCAGTCGCGGTGGCGCGGGTCACCGCGCCTCAGAAACTGAGCGGACGCGACGTGCGGTTTTTGCGTAAGGCCTTGGGCTGGCTCTCCAGGGAACTCGCATCAAAACTTGAAGTCCGCGACGAAACCGTCTCGCGATGGGAAAATGGCAAGGAACCGGTCGGACCGACCAGCGAAAAGCTCTTGCGGCTGATCGTCGCCGAATTCCTGGGCGAAAAGGCCCCGGCTATCGAGGTCAACGGACAGCGTATCGCTTCCATGCGTATCCAGAGAGTCCGCCCGGCCTCAAAGCCCGTCGAGATGCGATTTCGCGCGGTCGAGATCAAGGTCGCCCGCCGCCGCGAACGCGTCTGGGAACAAGTCCGCCAAGCCGCCTGAACAACTGCCGGCCGCCTGCTGCTACTCAGGCGCCGAAATGATCGCGCGCGTGATGGTCGAAGGCGAAGGCGCCGCCACGATCAACACCATGGCCCGCGAAATCGGCGCCGCAACCCAAAAACACGCCGGCCCCCAATCCTGAGCCCCCGCAGCAGCCGGTTTCGACAACGCCTGGAAGTAGGACCGGCGTCCCGCCGGTCACCGGCCGGCAGAGATACCGGCCTTTTTCACTCCGGGTGAGCGCGCTTCGCCGCAACGCGCCCACGACCGGCAGTGGATGTGGGAGCTCAATTCAGGGTAGTGGCCGGCGTCCCCGCCGGCGCGAGCGCGCTTCGCCGCAACGCGCCCACGACCGGCAGTGGATGTGGGGGCTCAATTCAGGGTAGTGGCCGGCGTCCCCGCCGGCGCGAGCGCGCTTCGCCGCAACGCGCCCACGACCGGCAGTGGATGTGGGAGACTCAATTCAGGGTAGTGGCCGGCGTCCCTGCCGGCCATCCGACTCCAAAACTGCCCACCGCCAGATCCGCTTTTTTATGTCATCCCGAGGCAGACCGCTTTTTATGTAATCCTGAGGCAGACCGGTTTTTTTTGTCATCCTGAGGTGAGCGCAGCGAAGCCGAAGGATCTACGCGAAGCGATAATCGCCCGCCGCCGCGAACGCGTCTGGGAACAAATCCGCCAAGCCGCCTGAAGAGCGATCCGAACGTGGTTGACGTTTGTATAGGCGTTCGCCTACACTGAGTCTCCGTGCATGCAAAGGACAGCCTTTTCGGGATTCGCCTGGGACGGCGCCAATCGTCACAAGTGCCAAAAGCACGGGGTCTCGATCGTGGAAATCGAATATGTCCTTGCACACGCCGAAACTCTGATCATGCCCGATCTCAGGAACTCGCAAGGCGAGCCACGCTTTCTCGCCATCGGCCAAACGCAAAAGGGGCGCTACACTTTTGTCGTTTTCACGCCTCGACAGCGCGCTGGCGCGGCGCTGCTGCGGCCGATAAGCGCTCGCTACATGCACGGGAAGGAGATCAGCAAATATGAGCAGGAAATTGCCCGCGCTCAGAAGCGATAAAGAAGCGGAGGATTTCCTCGCTCACGACTTGTCTGATTACCTCAGCGCGGAGAATCTCGCTCCATATCCGTTCGAGTATCGACCCAAGCAAAAGTCCGTCAATCTACGAATCTCCGCGGAGCTGCTGAGTGCCGTTCGCACCGCCGCGCGCCGACACGGCATCCCATATCAACGCTACATCCGCCAGGCTTTGGAAACCTCGCTGAAGCGGCCCAAGGGACGGTAGCCACTCATCCGCTCGTCTCTCCGCCCTGCGCAGCCGGATGCTGCTACTGGAAGCGCACTCGCAAGGGGAGAGCCGCCCAACCCAACGGCGCGCGTGATGGCCGAAGGCGAAGACGCCGCCACGATCTGCGTCCTCGCCCGCGAAATCAGCGCCGCAATCCAGAAACACGCCGGCCCCCGATCCTGAGCCCCCGTGGCCGCCGGCTTTGACAACGCTTGGAAGTAGGACCGGCGTCCCGCCGGTCACCGGCCGGCAGAGATGCCGGCCTTTCTCACTCCGGGCGAGCGCGCTTCGCCGCAACGCGCCCATGACCGGCAGTGGAGATTCAGGGACTCAATTCAGGGTAGTGGCCGGCGTCCCTGCCGGCCATCCGACTCCAATACCGCCCACCGCCAGATCCGCTTTTCTATGTCATTCTGAGGCAGATCCGCTTTTTTTTGTCATCCTGAGGTGAGCGCAGCGAAGCCGAAGGATCTACGCGAAGCGATAATCGCCCGCCGCGCGTTTTCGCTTTTGACGGCGGGCGGGTTCCTGAGGATAATGTGGTGCTCCCATGAGACTTTTGGTTCATGACGGCAAGGCCCCGCGCGATGTTCACGATTTACTGGTTCAATTGCGTGCGGCCGGTATTGACGCTGCCGGGGGTGAGCGCATCGGTGCCTACGTTGTGATCCTGATTGACCGCGATGGCGACGCCGATCATGCCATCGCCGTGTTGGCCAAGTGGGGCATCGTGGCTACGCGCGGCTGAAAACCCGTACCCGCCGATTCAAACTGAACCAGTACCGGACATTCGCCGGCGCTTCGCCCCTCCCATTGCAAATTGTGCGTTGCTCATGCTGCCAACGCAGCAGTAGACTGCCGATTCGTGCGCCGCTCAAGCCGCCATTTTGGCAAGTCTATCGCCTGTTTCCAGGTCCTCAGGATAATTGCCGCGGCTGCACTTCTCGTCAGCCTCCTGCAATCCGGGGCGGCCTTCGCCGCCCAGGCCACCGTGGCGCCTGCCGCCACGCGCAGCGACGCACTGAGCGTCCCCGATGCGGCCGGCATCGCAACCAACTCCGACGATCCAGCGAGTAAGCCCAAGCGCGGCCCGCTGAAATATTCGCCGCACACGCTGACCTTCGGCCGCGTCCAGTCCGGCACTTCGAGCACCAAAACGGTGACTCTGACCAACAAAACCAGGGTCGCGATCAATATCACCCATATCGCAACTACCGGAACCGTCTATAGCGCCAGCCAGGACTGCCTCGGGATGCTGCCGGCCGGCGGTGGCAGTTGCGAGGTCTCGGTCACGTTCGCTCCGATCAAGGCGAAGAAGCTTAAAGGAACCAAACTGACCAGCACTCTCACCATTAAGGACAACGCCACCAACACCCCGCAGAAGGTGTCATTGTCCGGAACCGCCTTCGGCACTCCGCCGCCCGCGACCCCGACGCCGACGCCAACCCCAACCGCGACGGCAACGCAGACTCCAACCCCGACTGCGACCGAGAGCGGAACCCCAAGTCCGAGTCCAACATCAACGCCAACGCCAACCCCGAGTCCAACGCCCACTCCGACGCCGACACCAACCCCAACCCCGACGGCAACGCCAACACCTACGCCAACGCCGACTCCGACCGCGACGGCAACGGCGAGCGGAACCCCAACCCCAACCCCAACCCCAACACCAACCCCAAACCCCAACCCCAACCCCAACCCCAACCCCAACCCCAACCCCAACCCCAACCCCAACCCCAACCCCAACCCCAACCCCAACCCCAACCCCAACCCCAACCCCAACTCAGACTCCGACCGCGACGGCGACGGCGAGCGGAACCGCAACTCCGACGCCGACACCCACTGGGACCCCGACACCAACGCCAACTCCGACGACAACCCCGACGCCAACTCCGACGACAACACCCACGGCAACCCCAACACCCACGGCAACGCAGACTCCGACCGCGACCGCGACGGCGAGCGGAACCCCAACCCCGACGCCGACACCAACACCAACCCCGACTCCAACGCCAACACCCACGGCAACGCAGACTCCGAGCGCGACGGCGACGGCAAGCGGAACCGCAACTCCGACGCGGACGCCGACACCGACACCCACGCCGACTCCAACGCCGACCGGGGCACCGACACCAACGCCAACTCAGACTCCGACTGCGACGGCGACGCCGACATCAACCCCAACCCCGACACCAACGCCAACCCCGACGCCAACCCCGACGCCGACACCAACCCCGACACCAACCCCGACGCCGACACCAACCCCGACGCCGACACCAACCCCGACGCCAACTCAGACTCCAACACCAACGCCAAGCCCGACCCCAACGCCCACTGAGACCCCGACGCCGACACCAACCCAGACTCCAACGCCCACCGAGACGCCGACACCAACGCCAACTCCGACCCCAACTCCGACACCTACGCCTACACCTACACCAACTCCGACCCCGACCCCGACTCCAACACCCACTGAGACGCCGACACCCACACCAACGCCAACCCCAACTCCGACACCTACACCTACACCGACACCAACGCCGACCCCGACGCCAATGCCCACTGAGACGCCGACGCCAACGCCAACCCCGACGCCAACGCCCACTGAGACGCCGACACCAACCCCAACCCCAACTCCGACAGCTACGCCAACACCTACACCTACGCCAACGCCTACACCTACACCGACGCCAACACCTACAGCTACACCTACGCCAACCCCGACTCCGAGCCCCACCCCCACCCCGACCCCGCAGCCGACACCTACGCCGACGCCGACCCCAACTCCGACCCCGACCCCGACTCCCAGCGGCCCCATCGGTCAGGTGAACGGCGGGTTGGTGCCGATCGCCGATTCCTCAATCACGCTGTTCGCCGCGGGCGCCACCGGCTACGGCGCGGGCGCGACCGCGATCGGGACCGCCACGACTAACGCCGGCGGCGCCTTTACCGTGGCTTCATACACCTGCCCGGCGGGCAATCCGCAGACTTACATCACAGCGACTGGCGGTGACGCCGGCTCAGGCGCCAACTCAGCTATCGCCCTGATGGCGGCGCTGGGTCCGTGTAACAGTCTGACCCCTTCCACCAGCGTTACGATCAACGAGCTGACCACGGCCGCGGCCCAATGGGCGCTGGCCCAGTTCTTCGATCCGACCGGGCATAACATCGGTACGTCATCGACCAACGCAATCGGGTTGCAAAACGCCTACGCCGGCATCGCCAACTTGGCCGACATCGATGCGAGCAATCTTTCGGTGAGCGGCAATCCGTCGAGCTTCCTCCCGAACGCAAGGTCGTGCCCCCTCGCGACCAACTGCGACGGGCTCGAGCGCCTGAACACCTTGGCCAACATCCTGGCCGGATGCATCGAAAGTTCTGGATCGTCGTCGAGCGCCTGCGCAGCGCTGCTGTGCGACGCAACCCCGGGCCACGCCTATAGCGCCGGTTCGTGCTCGGAAACTCCCACGCTCACCGACACGATGGGCGCCGCGCACCTGATTGTCACCAACCCGTCGAATAACGCGAGCGCGCTGTACGCCCTGGCGGCGGCGAGTAAGCCGTTCATCCCGGCGCTCGGAGCGGCCCCCGACGGATGGGAGATCGCGCTCCACTTCGCCCCCTCGGGCGCGTCGTTCAACAATCCCTTCCGGGTCGCGCTGGACGCATCCGGAAACGTCTTTGTCGCGAACGCGAGCGGCAACAGCGTCAGCGAACTCACGACCTCCAGCGCTTACCGCACGGGTCTCCACTTCGCGCCCTCGGGCGCGTCCTTCGACCTTCCCTACGGGCTGGCGCTGGACGGATCCGCCAACGTCTTTGTGCCGAACGCGTTAGGCAACAGCGTCAGCGAGCTAACGTCGGGCAGCGGCTACGCCACCGGCCTCAACTTCACTCCCTCGGGTGCGTCGTTCGACGCCCCTGACTCAATCGCGCTGGACGGAACCGGCAACGTCTTTGTGGGGAACTACTACGGCGACACCATGAGCGAGCTGACGGTGGCGAGCGGTTACGCCACGGGCCTCAACTTCGCCTCCCCCGACTTGTATGCCTCCTCGTCGATCGCTCTCGACGGGTCCGGCGACGCGTTTGTGGTGACCACTGGCGGCGTGAGCGAGCTGACCGCGGGCAGCGGTTACAGCACGGTCCTCACCTTCGACCCCTTGGACGCGTTGTTCAACGATGCGGCGTTCCTGACGCTGGACGGCTCGGCCAACGTCTTTGTGGTGAATGAGACCGGCCTCAGCAACGACGGCAGCGTCAGCGAGCTGACCGCCGGCACTTACGCCACGGGCCTCAACTTCGCGCCCTTGGAAGCGGCGTTCGATAGCCCGCGCTTGATCGCGCTCGATGGGTCCGGCAACGTCTTTGTGGGGAACGCGTCCCGCAACAGCGTCAGCGAGCTGACCGCGAGCAGCAGTTATGCCACGGGCCTCAACTTCGCCCCGGCCGCGGCGTTCAATTTTGCCGAATCGCTGGCCCTGGATGGGTCCGGCAACGTCTTTGTCGCGAATGCCAGCGGCAACAGCGTGAGCGAGATGCTGGGTCTCGCCAAGCCGGTGATCACGCCCGTCCAAAGCTGCCTCATCTATTGGTCAAACAATCCCGGCCAAGCCTGCGTGCCGTAGCGATCATGCGCCAATCGTCGCTAGCGCGAATTTGGTCGGGCGCGAGTTTTATAGATCGAAGGTCAGCAGCCTGCCCCCGGAAGTAGGACCGGCGTCCCGCCGGTCATTCGAGCAATTCCCGATCGCGCTCTGGCGCCCCCTCCCGCGTCGGGACGGAGCCGGGCGTCAGGTTCTTCACTTCGCGAGCGTCTCCGATCCGCGCCTCGCGCTTTCCCGCTCCTCTCGAATTTGCCACTTCCCCGCCTTCCTCAACATTTTCCTTGACATGCCAACGCGCAGCGCCTTACTCTCCGATGAATCCGTCAGCTCAAGCTCGCACCCCGGGGAGATGCGGCATGGAAACCGAGAGCGACGCCGGTCGCTCGAAACCGCGAACAGAAAGGCGTCCCAAGCGAAGGCATCCGATGCTTCGCCGGATCGCCGCGCCCGGTTTCGCCCCGGCCCTCCGGCTCCCCTTCCCGTCTTTAGGGAAGGGGCCGGGGGTCAGGTCTCTTCTCCTCAACCGCCCGCGAGCGGCAAGCCGATGGGACGCGCGCTAGTAAAAACCTGCAGACGCGCCTGGGCGGGCGCCGCCCGGCCCGCGTTCATCGTCGCGCTGCTCATCCTGGTCCCCGTCGGCGTCATGCTGATTCATTCGGTGCTGAGAGCATCGAACGTAATAATCGTCAACACGCTCGACGACCCGGGCAACTCCGGCGAATGCAGCCTGCGCGGCGCCATCGAGAACGCCCAAAGCGAAAGCACCAACCCCTCCGACAACAACTGCATCGCCGGCACCGGCACCGACATTATCAATTTCAGCGTCAGCGGCACGATCAAGCTGGCCGCCGATACCTACCTCCAGATCGAGAACGTTAGTAGCAGTCTGACGATCGATGGGATTGGGCAGAACGTCACCATCAGCGGCAACGGCGCCTCCCAGATATTCTTTGTGTTTCTTGAGAGCGGCGCGCTCAACCTGAATAATCTGACCCTTGCCGATGGCCTCGCAAACACCGAAGAAGACGACGCCGAGGCGGGCGGAGCCATCGCGCACAGCCTCGGCACAGTGACCGTCACCAACTGCACCTTCACCGGCAACCTCGCGCAGTACTACGGCGGAGCCATCGAACAAGATAACGGCTCGCTGACGATCAGCAACAGCACTTTCTCCGGCAACTCCGTGGAGGTCAACTACGGCGGAGCCATCTTTATAGACGGTGGCACGACGACCGTGACCAACAGCACCTTCTCCGGCAACAGCGCGGCGGACGACGGTGGCGCCATCGCTCTGGGCGGCGCCGGCTCGCTCACCGTCACCAGCAGCACTTTTTCCGGCAACAGCGCGAGTGCCACCGACGGCGGCGCCATCTCCGTGGCCGAAGGGCAGACCGCGACCATCAAAAATTCCATTCTGGCCAACAGCCCCACCGGCGGAAACTGCAACACGTACGAGCCCGGCACGTTCGTCAGCAACGGCTATAATATCTCCGACGACACCTCCTGTGGTTTCGGGGTCGAAACCGACTTCGGCGCCAGCGGCCAGACCCTCGGCGACAGCGTCCTTCCGCTGCTCAACTCGCTTGCGAATAACGGCGGACCCACCGAGACCTTCTCGCTGCAGGCCGACAGTCCCGCGATTGCCGCCATTCCGTCGGGCGTGTGTCCGCCGCCCGCCACCGACCAGCGCGGCGCCGTGCGGCCCGCGACCGGACAGTCGGCCTGCGACGTTGGCGCGTTCGAAGGCGGCAGCAACATCCTCACCGGAATCGTGACGGGCGGAACGACCGGAATTTCCGGTTCCACCGTGACGCTCTACGCGGCGGGCAACGCCGGCTACGGATCGAGCCCCACGTCGCTCGGCACGACCACCAGCGCCGCCGACGGCAGCTTTACCTTGACGTACGCCGCATCGATGGGAAATCCGCAGACCTATATCACCGCCACCGGCGGCGATGCTGGCCAGGGCGCCAATTCGGCGATCGGCCTGATGGCGGCGCTCGGTCCGTTCGACAACCTGTCGGATGCGACCTCCGTCACGATCAACGAGCTGACCACCGCCGCGGCCGAGTGGTCGTTGACCCAGTTCCTCGATCCAACCGGGCGCCTCCTCGGCGCGCCGGCCAGCTCGGCGCCCGCACTGCCGAACGCATACATCGGCTTCGCCAATCTGGCGGACATAAATCGGATGACCTTGTCGGTGAGCGGCAACCCCTCGACCTTCCTGACGATCGGCGGATCGTGCCCGGGCTCGAATCCGAACTGCGACGGGCTCGAGCGGCTCAACACGCTGTCCAACATCCTGGCCGGATGCGTCGAGAGCACCGGACCGGCGTCGACCGCCTGCGCCACGCTGCTCTGCGACGCGGTCCCGGGCAACACCTACACCGTTTCGTGCTCGGGAACTCCAACGTCCGACACGCTGGCCGCGGCGTATCAGATCGTCGCCCATCCACCGAATAACGTGACCCCGCTGTACGGACTCGCGTCGGTAAGTACGCCGTTCGCACCCGCGCTAACCTCGCAGCCCGACGGCTGGGAGCTGGCGCTGAATTTCAACAACAACAACACCGGCGCGTCGTTCAACACTCCCGACGGGATAGCCCTGGACGCAGGCGGCGACGTGTTCGTGTCCAACTACCAAGGCGGCTCGGGCAACCTTGGCAGCGTGAGCGAGCTGGCGGTCGCCAACTACCTCGCCGGCAGCAACTTCGACAACAGCAACGTCACCGGCTCCGGCGATGACGTGACGGTGTTCGCCCTTGCCACCGCGCTGGCGGTGGATGAATCGAGCAACGTCTTCGTAACAAATTCCATCGGCGGCCATGATGACAAGGGCAGCGTGATCGAGCTGTCGGCGCCCGGCTATACCGCCGCCTCCATCTCCGATAACTCCAACGCCTCCGGCGCCTCGTTCGACCACCCCGACTCGATCGCGCTCGATGTATCCAGCAACGTCTTTGCAGCGAACGGCTTCGACAACAGCGTAAGCGAGCTGACGGCGTCCAGCTACACCACCGGCCAGAACTTCACTACCTCGGGCGCTTCGCTCGATGCTCCCGAGTCGATCGCGCTGGACCTATCGAGCAACGTCTTTGTGGCGAATACGGGCGACACCAGCGTGGGCGAGCTGATCGCGCCCGACTACGCCACCTCGGGCTCCCACTTCGACCCCTCAGGCGCGGCCCTGATCGCCCCCGCCGCGCTGGCGCTCGACCAATCAGGCAATATCTTCGTGGCGGACGACGCCGTTGACCTCTATGCCGTGAGCGAGCTCACGGCGGCCGACGACTACGGCGCCGGCTCCAACTTCGCCCCCGACGGCGCGTCTCTCGACGCGCCCGTCGCGCTAGCGGTGGACGGAGCGGGCAACGTCTTCGTAGCGAACTGCGGCATCGGATGCGATGGTTCCGGGAACGACGGCAGCCTGAGCGAGCTGACCGCGGCGAGTACCTATGCCACCGGCTATAACTTCGATCCCTCAGGCGCGGCGTTCGACGCCCCCGAATCGATAGCGCTGGACGAATCGGGCAACGTGTGGCTGGCGAACTACACCAGCGACACCGTGGCGGAGTTCCTGGGCCTGAGCGTCCCGGTCGTCACCCCGCTCCAGGCTAATCTCCCGGCCGGGGCGCCTACGATAACCCCAACTCCGACCGCAACTCCAACGGCGACACCTACGCCAACCCCAACTCCGACACCCACGCCGACCCCAACCGCGACTCCAACCGCGACGCCGACACCAACTGCAACTACAAGCGCAACTCCAACGCCGACCCCGACCGCAACCGCAACGGCAACTCCAACGCCAACTGTAACCGCAACCGCAACGGCAACTGCGACCACAACGGCAACTCCAACGTCGACCGCAACAGCAACTGCGACCGCAACTCCAACGTCGACCGCAACAGCAACTGCGACCGCAACTCCAACGTCGACCGCAACAGCAACTGCGACCGCAACTCCAACGTCGACCGCAACGGCAACTGCGACCGCAACTCCAACGTCGACCGCAACGGCAACTGCGACGCCAACCGCGACCGCAACGTCGACTGCAACGGCAACGCCAACGCCGACCGCAACTGCAACGCCAACCGCAACCGCAACGGCAACTGCGACGCCAACCACGACCGCGACTGCAACTCCAACGTCGACCGCAACGGCGACCGCAACGGCAACTGCGACGCCAACCACGACCGCGACTGCAACTCCAACGTCGACCGCAACGTCGACCGCAACGCCAACCACGACCGCGACTGCAACCGCAACGCCAACCACGACCGCGACTGCAACTCCAACGTCGACCGCAACGGCAACTGCGACGCCAACCACGACCGCAACGGCAACTGCAACGCCAACCGCAACGGCAACTGCAACGCCAACCGCGACCGCAACTGCAACGCCAACATCGACCCCAACTGCAACCACCGACACCAACTGCAACGCCAACACCAACCCCAACGCCGACACCCACTCCGACGCCAACGCCAACCGCAACCCCAACGCCAACTCAGACGCCGACGCCAACCTCAACCCAACCCGCGACCGCCACTCCCACCCCGACGCCGTTCGGCGCGTGCGCGACTGACTCACAGGTCACGCACTGCGAAACGGGCACGGCCGTCACTGCCACCAGTATCACCAGCCCGTTCATCATCAGCAGCGGCAAGACGATGGTGGTGGTCTTTGACCAGGGCAGTGCCAGCGGCAGTACCTTGGCCAATGGCTCAGTCACTGGATGCGGCGGCGTCTGGAGTCTGGTCGCGAACGGAAACTATACTACCCGTTCCAATGTTGATCTGGTGAACGTCAACGTCTTCTGTGCGCCGCTCACCACCGCGGGAAGCTGCCAGGTCACTGCTACGGCCGGCGCCGGCACGCCCAACCTCGAGCTGGACGTGCTCGACATCGCCAACGGCGACGGCTGCAACCTTGACGGCAGCGCGAGTAACGATGACGGTTATGGCACCAGCCCGACCATCGATTCCGGCACCGTAACCACCGCGGGCGTCAATGATATCCTGGTCGGAGGGTTAGCGGACGCAAGGGCGCTCTCGTCGGGCTTCAACTGGTCCGGCTCACTTTCCGATACGAACGGGACCCCGACGCAGGACTTGGTAGGCGTCTACTCACCGAGTTTCACCTTGGCCTACAACCTGTACCACCAGCCCCTGACTGCGGTTTCCACCTACGACGTCAGTAACGCGACCAATACCAACTCCAACGATTCGTGGGCGGGCGCACAGGCCGCAATTGAGATGAACCCGCAGGCGCCAACCCAGACCGCGACACCTACAGCAACCCCAACTCCAACTTCCACCCCGACGCGCACTCCGACTCCCACGCCCACGCGGACTCCGACCCCGACGCCTACTGCGACCGCCACGCCGACGCGGACGCCAACCCCGACGCCAACTCCAACGCCAACTCCGACCCCGACGCGCACTCCAACGCCCACGCCGACGGCTACTCCGACCCCAACTCCGACGCGGACACCCACTCCGACGCCAACCCCAACCCCGACGCCATCTCCGACACCCACGCCGACTCCAACCCCAACCCCGACGCCATCTCCGACACCCACGCCGACCGGATCTCCAACCCCAACTCAGACCGCGACGCCAACGCCGACGCCAACCCCCACTCCGAGTCCGACTCCGACTCCCACCCCGACTCCGACTCCCACGCCCACGCCAACTCTCACTCCTAGCCCGACACCTACGCCGAGTCCGACGCCAACTCCAACCCCAACTCCGACTCCCACCCGGACGCCAACTCCTACACCCACTCCGACGCCCACGCCGATTCCGCCCCCGCCCCCGGCTAACATCACTTTCGTCGGCTCGACCGACACCGGCACCGGCGCGATGAGGAACACCCAAGTCGATCCCTCGACGGTCAAGACCGGCGACCTGCTGGTGGCCTACTACTCGTTCCTCGACGGTGTGACGGCGACGGCGCCGGCGGGATGGACCTTCGCGTACTCGGCGAACGCCGGCAGCGGTTCAGTCGAAATCGCGGCGTGGTACCGGATCGCCACTGCGGCCGACAATGAACACACGCAATACGTGTGGACCTTCAACAGCACCACCCCGTTCGAGTCGGGCGCGATGCTGGACTATCGGGGGGTCGACCCGAGCACGCCGATCGACGCGGACTCGACCGACTCGGGCAGCAGCCCGACGCCGACCCTTGCGTCGCTGAACACCAACCACGCCGGTGACATGTACGTCGGCCTGTTCGGGACCGGCGCGGACGACTTCGCGCTGCCGGCCGATTTGAGCAGCAGCGTGGCGCCGACGCCGTGGGCCAACAAAGTCACCTTTGGTCAGGCGTCGGGCGATAAGCTGCTCGGTGCGTCGGGCACGGTGGGCGCGGACAGCGGCACGATGAGCAGCGGCGGCTGGGCCACGATCGCCCTCGCCCTCAAGGCGGCCAATCCTCCTCCTCCCTGACCGGTGCGGCCAACGCCTCGAGCGTCGACCTCCAGTCGCAGGTACTTGTTCCGGTTCTGCCGGCGCAGAGTTGCGCCAGAAACCCTATTTCCTGGCCGGACGTTCCTATGTATTCTAATCAGAAGTTTCTAAACGTTAGACGCGCTCTAAAGTTGCGCGGCGCCGGGTGTATCTGAATGCCCCGACGAAGCGGCGGGTTTGATGGGAAGGCAGATGTTGTCAACGATCATGAGCGGCGAAACACAGCGGCGATATCCGGCGCCATCTAAGAACTCCGGCATCCCCGCCCGGTGCCTGAGGACCATAACCGCGATTGCGATTGTCGTCGGCCTCCTGCCATTTGGCGCGGCCGCGATGGCCCAAGCTATCCCGGCGCTGGCCGGCACGCACAGCGACGTATTGAGCGTCCCCGATGCGGCCGGCAACGCAACCAACTCCGACGATCCAGCGAGTAAGCCCAAGCGCGGCCCGCTGAAATATTCGCCGCACACGCTCACCTTCGGCCGAGTCCAGTCCGGCACTTCGAGCACCAAAACGGTGACTCTGACCAACAAAACCAAGGTCGCGATCAATATCACCCATATCGCAACTACCGGAATCGTCTATAGCGCCAGCCAGAACTGCCTCGGGATGCTGCCGGCCGGCACGGGCAGTTGCGAGGTCTCGGTCACGTTCGCTCCGATCAAGGCGAAGAAGCTTAAGGGAACCAGACTGACCAGCACGCTCACGATTAAGGACAACGGCACAAATAATCCGCAGAAGGTGTCATTGTCCGGAACCGCCTTCGGCACTCCGCCGCCTGCGACCCCGACCCCGACTCCGACTCCAACTCCGACGCCCACACCTTCACCGACGCCGACCCCCCAACTCCAACTCCGACACCTACACCCACGCCGATCCCGACTCAGGCCCCGACGGCAACGCCAACTCCGACCCCGTCACCGCAGCCGACCCCAACGACTCCGACTCCGACACCTACACCCACGCCGATCCCGACTCAGACCCAGACGGCAACGCCAACCTCGACTCCTACGCCGACGCCAACTTCGACACCCACGCCGACCGCAACTCCAACCCCTACGCCGACCCCAACTCCCAGTGGCCCCAGCGGTGAGGTGAACACCGGCCAGACGCGGATCTCGGGTTCCGCAATCACGCTGTTCGCCGCGGGCGCCACCGGCTACGGCGCGGGCGCCACCGCGATCGGTACGGCCACGACTGCCGCCGACGGCACCTTTACCGTAACCTCGTACACCTGTCCGGCGGGAAATCCGCAGACTTACATCACTGCGAATGGCGGCGACGCGGGCTCGGGCGCCAACTCAGCGATCGGCCTGATGGCGGTGCTGGGCCCGTGCGATAGCCTGACCCCCTCCACCACGGTCACGATCAACGAGTTGACCACGGCCGCAGCCCAATGGGCGCTGGCCCAATTCTTCGATTCGACCGGGCATACCATCGGCGCACCGTCGACTAACGCGACCGGGTTGATCAACGCCTACGCCGGCTTCGCCAACCTGGCAGACCTGAATGCGAGCAACCTTTCGGTGAGTGGCAATCCGTCGAGCTTCCTGCCCACCCGCGCAGCATGTGCGTCGGACCTGCCGCCGGCCAACTGCGACGCGCTCGAGCGCCTGAACGCCTTGGCCAACATCCTGGCGGGATGCGACGAGAGTTCCGGGTCGTCATCGAGCGCCTGCGCGGCGCTGCTGTGCGACGCAACCCCCGGCGACACCTACACCGGTTCCTGCTCGGCGACTCCTACGATCAGCGACACGCTGGGGGCTGCGCAGCTGATAGTTACCAACCCGTCGAATAACGTGAGCGCGCTGTACGGACTGGCGGCAGTGAGTACGCCGTTCAGCCCGGCGTTGGCAACGGCGCCCGACGGATGGGAGATCGGGCTCAACCTCGCAAGCTCGGGCGCAGACTTCGACGCTCCCTTTTCGCTGGCGCTGGACGGATCGGGCAACGTTTTTGTAGGGAACTACTACGGCGAGAGCGTGAGCGAGCTGACGGTGGCGAGCAGTTACGCCACGGGCCTCAGCTTTACCCCCTCCGGCGCGTCGTTCGACACTCCCGTCTCGATAGCACTGGATGGATTGGGCAACGTCTTTGTGGCGAATTGCGGGTCCGCGTGCGGGGGAGTGGGCAACGGCAGCGTAAGCGAGCTGACCGCGGCGAGCAGTTACGCCACCGGCTTCAACTTCGCCCCCGCAGCAGCGTCGTTCGATGTCCCCAGCGCGCTGGCGCTGGACGGCTCCGGCAACGTCTTTGCGGTAAATCAGCTGGGCGGCAGCGTCGGGGCCGGCACCGTGAGCGAGCTGACCGCGGCGAGCAGTTACGCCACCGGCCTCAACTTCGGCCCCGCAGGCGCGTCGTTCGACGCTCCTTTCTCGCTGGCGCTGGACGGGTCCGGCAACGTCTTTGCGGGAAATTTCTTTAATAGCGTGAGCGAGTTGACCGCGGCGAGCAGTTTCGCCACGGGCTTCAACTTCGCCCCCGCAGCAGCGTCTTTCGATGTCCCTAACTCGCTGGCGCTGGACCGGTCCGGCAACGTCTTTGTGGTAAATGAGCTGGGCGGCAACGTCGGGGTCGGCAGCGTCAGCGAGCTGACCGCGGCGAGCAACTACGCCACGGGCCTCAACTTCGCTCCTTCCGGAGCGTCATTCGGCGATCCCGATTCGATAGCGCTGGACGGCTCCGGCAACGTCTTTGTGGCAAATCGATTCGGCAACAGCGTGAGCGAGTTGACCGCGGCGAGCAGCTACGCCACCGGCCTCAACTTTGCCCCCTCGGCCGCGGCGTTCGACACCCCGTACTCGATCGCGCTGGATGGATCCGGCAACGTCTTTGTGGCAGATTTCGGCAACGACAGCGTGAGCGAGCTTCTGGGTCTGGCCAAGCCGGTCGTTACGCCGCTTCAGGTCGCCATCTTTCCCACCGCCGCCACGCCGACCCCGACGCCAACCCCCACGCCGACGCCGACCCCCACGCCGACGCCTACCCCGACGCCGACTCCGACACCCACGCCGTCGCCAACCCCGACACCCACGCCGACCCCGACTCCTACGCCTACACCGACCCCAACCCCGACACCTACGCCGGGCCCGACTCAGACTCCTACGCCAACCCCAACTCCCAGCGGCCCCAGCGGTGAGGTGAACACCGGTCTGACGCCGATCTCGGGTTCCTCAATCACGCTGTTCGCCGCGGGCGCCACCGGCTACGGTGCGGGCGCCACCGCGATTGGTACGGCCACGACTGCCGCCGACGGCACTTTCACGGTAACCTCGTACACTTGTCCGGCGGGAAATCCGCAGACTTACATCACAGCGAGCAGCGGCAACGCGGGCTCGGGCGGCAACTCAGCGATCGGCCTGATGGCGGCGCTGGGTCCGTGCAACAGCCTGACCCCCTCGACCAACGTCACGATCAACGAGTTGACCACGGCCGCAACCCAATGGGCGCTGGCGCAGTTCTTCGATTCGAGCGGGCATAACATCGGTACGACGTCGACTAACGCGACCGGGTTGATCAATGCCTACGCGGGCTTCGCCGACCTGGCAGCCCTCAATGCGAGCAACCTTTCGGTGAGTGGCAATCCGTCGAGCTTCCTGCCGAGCGGAGGGTCGTGCCCCGGCGCGAACAATTGCGACGGGCTCGAGCGCCTGAACACCCTGGCCAACATCCTGGCGGGATGCGACGAGAGTTCCGGGTCGTCGTCGAGCGCCTGCGCGGCGCTGCTGTGCGATGCGACCCCCGGGTTGACCTACAGCAGTTCCTGTTCGGGAACTCCGATCATCAGCGACACGCTGGGAGCGGCGGAGCTGATCGTTACCAACCCGTCGAACAACGTGAGCGCGCTGTACGGACTGGCGGCAGTGAGTACGCCGTTCAGCCCGGGGCTGGCCACGGCGCCCGACGGATGGGAAATGGCGCTCAACTTCACCAACAGCACGGGCGCGGGGTTCAGCAGCCCGCATTCGATAGCAGTAGACGCATCCGGCAACGTCTTCGCCGCGAACCTGTTTAACAGTGTGAGCGAGCTGACCGCGGCCAGCGGTTACACTACGGGCCTCAACCTAGCCCCCTCAGGCGCGATGCTGAACGATAATGAGTCGCTGGCGCTGGACGGATCGGGCAACATTTTTGTTCTGAACCTGGACGGCAACGGCAACTTGGGCAGCGTGGGCGAGCTGACCGCGGCGAGCAGTTACGCTACGGGCCTCAACTTCAACCCTGCGGGCGCGTCGTTCGCCTCTCCCACTTCGCTGGCTCTGGACGGGTCCGGCAACATTTTTGTGGTGAATCAAAGCAGCAACAGTGTGAGCGAGCTGACCGCGGCAAGCAGTTACGGCACGGGCCTCAACTTCGCTCCCTCAGGCGCGTCGTTAAGCAGTCCCGTCGCGATCGCGCTGGATGGATTTGGTAACATCTTTGCCTCCAATTCTCAGGGCCCTAGCCTGAGCGAGCTGACGGTGGCGAGCGGTTACAGCACGGGCTTCAATTTCCCCGCCCAGGTGCCGGTGCCTTTTGGCTATGCGACGCCGCTGGCGCTGGACGGATCCGCCGACCTCTTTTCGTTCTATCTCCATACGCAGGGTGAGCTCCTCATCCCCGGTGTGAACGAGCTGACGGCGGCGAGCAGTTACACCACCAGCCTTGACTACGCCTCCTCGCGGGAGTTGAACGATCCCGACTCGATCGCGCTGGACGGATCGGGCAACGTGTTTGCGCTGAATGAAGGCGGCAGCGGCGGCAGCGTGAGCGAGTTGACGGCGGCGAGCGGCTACGCGACGGTCGCCAACTTCAACCCCGCGGGCGCGTCATTCAGCGAACCCTTGGCAATGGCGCTGGACGGATCGGGCAACGTCTTTGTGGCTAATCCAACTGCTGTGAGCGAGATCCTGGGTCTGGCCAAGCCGGTGATCACGCCGATCCAAAGCTGCCTCATCTATTGGTCAAACCATCCCGGCCAGGCCTGCCTGCCATAAGCGATGGGCGCGCCCGTGCAGAAGCGCCGGAGGAGAGGCTTGGCCTGAGCGAAGTCGAAGGGGCGGCGCGCTCTGCTTCCCCTTCTAGTCTTTAAGGAAGGGGGCGGGGGTTAGGTTCCGCGCCCCCAGGTCCTGGGGGAAATAAGCGACGCGGGAGCAGGCGGCTCGGGCTTTTATCAACAGCCCGCTAACTTATCCACAGCCTACGGCCGGACTCGCAGGGGCTCGGTGTCAGGCCGCCGCGGTCGGCGTGCTGATCCGCGAAATCGGCGCCGCGATAGGCACGCCAGCCACGCATCCTGAGCCTCTATAGACCGATCACGGAATCGGCCCAGGTACGCCGAGGCTGCGTCGGTCGGCTTCGAGAGGTTGTGCACAGCTCCGCACCTTCCGTCCCAGGTTGGCGTTGCTCGTGTCACGGTCGCAAAGTCCCGCCGGAAGATCCCTATTTCCCAGCCTGACGTTTCTATATACCCTATACCCTAGCTGGAAGTTTCTAAGCGTTTACGCGCTCAAAGCTGCGCGCAGCCGGGCGTGCATCTGAATGCCCCGACGGAGCGGCAGTTTTGCGCGCCGACAGGAAGCCAGATTTCGTCAACGAACAGCAGCGGCAAGATATAAAATGCGATATATGGCGCCATCTAACAACTCGGGCGTCCCCTTCGGATGTCTGAGGACCATAGCCGCGATTGCGATTGTCGTCGGCCTCCTGCCATTTGGCGCGGCCGCGATGGCCCAAGCTATCCCGGCGCTGGCCGGCTCGCACAGCGACGTATTGAGCGTCCCCGATGCAGCCGGCATCGCAACCAACTCCGACGATCCAGCGAGTAAGCTCAAGCGCGGCCCGCTGAGATATTCGCCGCACACGCTCACCTTCGGCCGAGTGCAGTCCGGCACTTCAAGCACCAAAACGGTGACTCTGACCAATAAGACCAGGGTCGCGATCAATATCACCCATATCGCAACTACCGGAATCGTCTATAGCGCCAGCCAGAACTGCATCGGGGTGCTGGCGCCCGGCACTGGCACTTGCGAGGTCTCGGTCACGTTCGCTCCGATCAAGGCGAAGAAGCTTAAGGGAACCAAACTAACCAGCACGCTCACGATTAAGGACAACGGCACGAATAACCCGCAGAAGGTGTCATTGTCCGGAACCGCCTTCGGCACTCCGCCGCCTCCGACCCCGACCCCGACGCCAACTCCAACTCCAACTCCGACGCCCACACCTTCACCCACGCCGACTCCGACCAAAACCCCAACGCCTACCGGAACGCCCGCTCGGACACCCACAGCCACGCCGACCGCAGCGACAACGACGCCAACTCCGACCGCCGCACCGACGCCGAGTCGGTCACCCTCACCAACACCGACGCCTGGCCCGACCCCGACTCCAACGCCTACTGACACGCCGACCCCGACTCCTACGCCCACATCGACCCCGACTCCAACGCCTACTGAGACGCCAACCCCGACTGCGTCACCATCACCGTCGCCGACTCCGACTCCGACGCCAACCCAGACACCCACGCCGACCGCGACTGAGACCCAGACGGCAACGCCAACGCCGACCGAGACGCCGACCCCGACTCCAACAGCAACGCCAACCCCAACGCCGAGCCCGAGTCCGTCGCCGACCCCGACACCTACACCCACGCCGATCCCGACTGACACCCCGACGGCAACGCCAACGCCGACCGAGACGCCGACCCCGAGTCCGTCACCGTCCCCAACTCCGACGGCAACCCCAACATCGACTCCGACCCCGACACCTACACCCACGCCGATCCCGACTGACACCCCGACGGCAACCCCAACGCCGACAGAGACGCCGACCCCGACTCCAACGCCGACGCCAACCCCAACTCCGACTCTTACGCCCACGCCAACCCCGACCCCGAGTCCGTCACCGTCCCCAACTCCGACGGCAACTCCAACCCCGTCGCCGACCCCGACCCCTACACCCACGCCGATCCCGACTGACACCCCGACGGCAACGCCAACGCCGACCGAGACGCCGACCCCGACTCCAACGTCCACGCCAACCCCGACTCCAACTCTTACGGCAACGCCAACGCCGACCCCGAGTCCGTCACCGTCCCCAACTCCGACGGCAACACCGACCCCGACCCCGACACCCACGCCGATCCCGACTGACACCCCGACGGCAACGCCAACCCCGACGCCGTCACCGGAGCCGACCGACACGCCCACCCCGACCCCGACTCCAACGCCGACCCCCACCCCGACCCCGACTCCAACACTCACTCCAACGCCCACCCCAACCCCAACTCCAACGTCGACTCCTACACCTACACAGACCCCGACACCCACGCCGACGCCTACCCCGACGCCGACTCCGACACCCACGCCGTCGCCAACCCCGACACCCACGCCGACCCCGACTCCTACGCCTACACCGACCCCAACCCCGACACCTACGCCGGGCCCGACTCAGACTCCTACGCCAACCCCAACTCCCAGCGGCCCCAGCGGTGAGGTGAACACCGGTCTGACGCCGATCTCGGGTTCCTCAATCACGCTGTTCGCCGCGGGCGCCACCGGCTACGGTGCGGGCGCCACCGCGATTGGTACGGCCACGACTGCCGCCGACGGCACTTTCACGGTAACCTCGTACACTTGTCCGGCGGGAAATCCGCAGACTTACATCACAGCGAGTGGCGGCGACGCGGGCTCGGGCGGCAACTCAGCGATCGGCCTGATGGCGGCGCTGGGTCCGTGCAACAGCCTGACCCCCTCGACCAACGTCACGATCAACGAGTTGACCACGGCCGCAACCCAATGGGCGCTGGCGCAGTTCTTCGATTCGAGCGGGCATAACATCGGTACAACGTCGACTAACGCGACCGGGTTGATCAACGCCTACGCGAGCTTCGCCGACCTGGCGGCCCTGAATGCGAGCAACCTTTCGGTGACTGGCAATGCGTCGAGCTTCCTGCCGAGCGGAGGGTCGTGCCCCGGCGCGAACAATTGCGACGGGCTCGAGCGCCTGAACACCCTGGCCAACATCCTGGCGGGATGCGACGAGAGTTCCGGGTCGTCGTCGAGCGCCTGCGCGGCGCTGCTGTGCGATGCGACCCCCGGGTTGACCTACAGTAGCTCCTGCTCGGAAACTCCGACCATCAGCGACACGCTGGGAGCGGCAGAGCTGATAGTTACCAACCCGTCGAACAACGTGAGTGCGCTGTACGCACTGGCGGCAGTAAGTACACCGTTCAGCCCGGCATTGACAACGGCTCCCGACGGATGGGAAATGGCGCTCAACTTCACTAACAGCACGGGCGCGGAGCTCAGCAGCCCGCATTCGATAGCGGTAGACGCATCCGGCAACGTCTTTGCGGCGAATTATCAGGGCGCTAGCGTGAGCGAGCTGACCGCGGCGAGCGGTTACGCTACGGGCCTCAACTTCGCTCCCTCAGGCGCGATGTTCAGCGATACCGAGTCGCTGGCGCTGGACGGATCGGGCAACGTCTTTGTGGTGAACTTGGAGGGCATCAGCAACAGCGGCAGCGTGAGCGAGCTGACCGCGGCGAGCAGTTACGCCACGGGCCTCAACTTCACTCCCTCGGGCGCGTCGTTCGACTTTCCCACTTCGCTGGCGCTGGATGGATCCGGCAACATTTTTGTGGCGAATGAAAACGGAGACAGTGTGAGCGAGCTGACGGCGCCCAACTATACCGCGGGCCTCAACTTCACCCCCTCGGGCGCGTCGTTGAGCAGTCCCATCGCGATCGCGCTGGATGGCTTTGGTAACGTCTTTGTGTCCAATTCCAACGGTCCTAGCCTGAGTGAGCTGACCGCGACGAGCAGTTACAGCGCGGGCTTCAATTTTCCCGCCCAGGTGCCGGTGCCTTTTGGCTATGCGACGCCGCTGGCGCTGGACGGATTTGCCGACCTCTTTTCGTTCTATCTCCATACGCAGGGTCAACTCCTCATCCCCGGCGTGAACGAGCTGACGGCGGCCAGCAGCTATGCCACCAGCCTCGACTACGCCTCCTCGCGGGAGTTGAACGATCCCGACTCGATCGCGCTGGACGGATCGGGCAACGTCTTTGCGCTGAATGAAGGCGGCAGTGGCGGCAGCGTGAGCGAGTTGACGGCGACGAGCGGCTACGCGACGGTCCTCAACTTCAACCCCGCAGGCGCGTCGTTCAGCAGTCCCCTATCGATGGCGCTGGACGGATCGGGCAACGTCTTTGTGGCCAATCCAACCGCTGTAAGCGAAATCATGGGTCTGGCCAAGCCGGTGATCACGCCGATCCAAAGCTGCCTCATCTTTTGGTCAAACAATCCCGGCCAGGCCTGCGTGCCGTAGCGATGGGAGCGCCCTTGCAGAAGCGCCGGTAGGATCCTGAGCCGGAAGCGCGCTGAACCGGAAGCGCGTTGAAGAAGTCTGATCCCGCTCGCACGAAGTGGGAAAGGGTAGGGTGAGGATCCTGCCGGCAGATTTTTTTCAGCGGAGTCCGCCCGGCTCATAGCCGATCGTAGCGTCGATTCCGAAGTTATAGTCCGCGAATAGTCGCTCATGCGTGTCTCCCGGTGGAGATCGCGCGGCGTTCCAGAGTCTGCGACTGTAGCGGTAAACTCGCGCGCGTGCGGGTCGCCGTCGCTATCTTTCTTGACAAGCCCGTCGGTACTCCTTTACCCTCCGCTCAGCTTCTGAACCGAAGATCGCGCCACGGGGATGATGCGGGATGGGGACCGAGTGCGACGCCGATCGCTTGAAACGCCGAACGGGAAGCCATCGGGAGATTCGTCGGATCGCGGCGTTCTGTTTCGCCGCGGCCCGGCCTACCTTACTCACCGGCTCTGCCGCACGAACGCGAGCCGCCGATTCAGTTCACGCCTCGCGAGGCTCCGAGCCGGGCGCGCACGTTCTCGCGCCACGGGCCGTCATCATTGAAACGATTGGCGGGTCTTGAGCCGCCGGTCCGAGACCGCCGATAGGGGAGAGCCGATGGGACGCGCGCTAGCGAGAACCTGCAAACGCGCCTGGTCGGGCGCCGCCCGGCCGGCATTCATCGTCGCGCTACTCGTACTCGTGCCCGTCTGCGTCATTCTGATTCGGTCGGTGCCGAGAGCGCTTCCAACCAATACGATAACCGTCAACTCGACGGCGGACCCAGGCCCGACGGCAGATTGCGACCTGCGCGACGCGATCACCGCAGCCAACACTGATCTCCCCGTCAACGGATGCATTGCCGGCACCGGCACGGACACGATCAATTTTAACCTCAGCGGACCGATTGTCCTGAGCAGCACTCTCCCCGCAATCGCGAACGCTTCGCCGGGCAGTTTGACCATCGATGGGACCGGCCAGACGATCGCCGTCAACGGCGACAGCCTGTATCAGGTCTTCGTGGTTAATTCAGGCGCCACGCTTAATCTGAATAATCTGACCATTACCGGCGGCAGCGCGACCTCCTCCCCGGCGGCGGCGGGGTCTACAGCGTTGGAACGCTTACCGTCAACAACAGCACCTTGTCGGGCAATACCGCTACCGACGCTGGCGGGGGCATCCTTGAAAACGGCGGCAGCCTGACCGTCACCGACAGCAACATCTCGGGCAACACCGCGGGCACCGGTGGCGGCGGCATCTATAACTTCAACGGTACAGTGAACGTCACCAACAGCACCTTCTCGGGTAACACCGCTACCGGCCTCGCCGGCGGCGGCATCGAGAACCGGGGCGCGCTGACTGTCACCAACGCCACCTTCCTGGACAACAGCGCTTCCACCGCTGGCAGCGCCATCGGCAACAATGGCTCGGCTACGGTCGCGAACTCGATTCTCGTGAGCAGTGCGGGCACCAACTGCGGCCCGCAGCCGATCACCAACGGCGGCTACAATCTCGACTACAATTCCTCCGGCCCCGACACCTCCTGCGATTTCAGCGGCACGGGCGCCAACGGCGATACCCTGGGTGACGACGTCAATCCATCGCTCGCTGCAGCGCTCGAGAACAACGGCGGCCCTACTGAGACGATCGCGCTGCTAGGGAACGGTCCGGCGATCGCCGCCATTCCATCGGACTTGTGTCCTCCCGCCGATCAGCGCGGCGATCCGAGGCCGGCGGCCGGAAAAACTGCCTGCGACATCGGCGCATTCGAATCCGAGATCGCGGAGATAGGCGCCGACCAGGTTGCCGCCACCGCGACCTCAAGCTGTACGGCCGCCTCCATCCAGTTCGATTCGCTCGATGTCGTGTCCGGCAGCATGCTTGCGCTGGAGATTGCTACGGCTGGGTCGGAGGGCAACCCCGGCATCAGTACGCCGACTGACACTAACGATGGTTCGTGGACGTGTACTACGGCGGTCGCAGCTAGTGGCGCCGATGTCGGCATCTGTATCGCGCCGAATCACGCCGGCGGCGCCACGACCGTAACTGTCCATTATACGAGTGGCTCAGGCACCTGTGGGGTGGCCGCAGACCTCTCGGAATGGTCTGGCATGGGCACTCCGGTGACCGTAGACCAGACGGCCAGCAACTCCGGGGACAGCGCCTCGGTTAGCACCGGTACGACCGACACGACCTCGAAAGCCAGCGAGTTGGCGCTGGCCGCCGCCAGTCTTGCCGACAGCTCCGAAACCCTGTCATCGGGTCCCTCCGGCGGCTTTACCGGTTTGACGGTCGAAAACGCGGCCTTCGAGGACACGCTATTTCCGGCATTTCAGGTCTTGTCATCGACTGGAGCCTTCGAAGCCGGATGGACCGCGAGCACCTCCAGTCAGTTCGACGCGGAAGTAATCACCCTCGAGCCCGGACCCACCCCGGCGCCAACGCAAACCCCCACGGCAACGCCCACCGGGACCGCAACTCCAACGCCGACGCCGACCGGGAGCGCGACTCCAACTGGAAGTCCGACGCCGACCGGGACCGCAACCCCAACGGCGACGCCGACCGGGACGCCGACGCAAACCGCGACCGCGACCGCAACTGCAACCAGGACGCCGACCCCAACCGCCACTGCGACCTCAACTCCAACTGCAACGCCGACCCCAACCGCGACTGCAACCGGAAGTCCAACCGCGACTCCGACTCCGACTCCGATCCCAACTCAAACCCCAACCTCAACGCCAACTGCGACGGCGACCGCGAGCCCTACTCCGAGTCCTACTCCGGTAGCTTGCACAACTGATGCGCAGGTCACGCACTGCGCGAACGCAACGGCAACCACTGCCGCCAGCATTACCAGCCCATTCATCACCAGCAGCGGCAAGACGATGGTTGCGGTCTTTGAGCAGGGCAGTACCAGCGCCGGTTCTTTAGCCAATGGTTCAGTCACTGGATGCGGTGGCGCCTGGGGTCTGATCGCGAGCGGAAACTATACCCATTCCGGCGTTGACTATGTGAACGTCAACGTCTTCTGTGCGCCGACCACGAGCGCGGGAAGCTGCCAGGTCACTGCCAACGCAGGCGCTGATACTCCCAACCTCCAGATGAACGTGCTCGACATCGCCAACGGCAACGGCTGCAATCTTGACGGCGCCGCGAGCAGCGATAACGGCGACAGCACCAGCCCGACCGTCGATTCCGGCGCCGTCACCACCACTGGCGCCGATGATATCCTGGTCGGAGGGTTAGCGGTTGTAAGGGCGGTCCCGTCCGGGTTCTCCTGGTCCGGCTCACCTTCCGACCCCAACGGGACCAACCTGACCCAGGACTTGGTAGGCGTTTTCTCACCCAGTTTCACCTTGGCCTACAACATGTACCATCAGCCTCTTGGTTCAGCCTTAGCCTACGAGGTCAGTAACGCGACAACTTCCACGTCCAATAATGCCTGGGCCGGTGCCCAGGCCGCAATCAAGCTGAACCCGATAGTCGTCAACACGACGGGTGACCCAGGCCCGACCGCAGATTGCGACCTGCGCGACGCGATCACCGCCGCCAACACCAAGGCTCCGGTGAACGGATGCCCGGCCGGCACCGGTATCGACACCATCACGTTCAACCTCAGCCCGGGCAGCACGATCACGCTGGGCAGCGCACTTCCCGCCATCCAGAACACTCTGACGATCGACGGCACCGGGCAGACCATCACGGTGGACGGCGCCAACTCCTACCAGATCTTCGACGTGAACGGGACACTCAACCTCAATGATCTCACTCTCGCCGACGCCCAGGTTGGCGCGCCCGGCGGCGGAGCTATTTACGGCCCCGGCACGCTGAGCATCACCAACTGCACCTTTGTCGACAACCACGCGACCGGCGGCGGCGCAGGCGGAGCCATCAATAGTACTGGCCCCGGCCCGCTGACCATCACCAACAGCACCTTTACCGGCAACGGTGCAATCAGCGGCGACGGCGGAGCCATCTATAGCAATACCGCGCCGACCACCATCACCAATAGCACTTTCTCCGGCAACAGCGCGGAATTCGGCGACAGCATCTACATCGCCGACACTGCCACCGTGAGCAACTCCATTCTATCCGACAGCAACAGCACAAACTGCGCCAGCTCGAGTACAATCACCGACGGCGGCTACAACATCGACTACGATTCCTCCGGCTCCGACACCTCCTGCGGCTTCAGCGGCACCGGCGCCAACGGCGCTACCCTCGGCGACAACGTCAATCCCTTGCTCTCCACCAATGGGCTTGCGAACAACGGCGGACCCACCGAAACGATCGCGCTGCAAGGCAACGGTCCCGCGATCGGCGCGATCCCGCCGGCCTCATGCCCGGCCACCGACCAGCGCGGCGATCCGCGACCGGCCCCCGAACAGACCGCCTGCAACGTCGGCGCATTTGAATCCCAGATCGCGGAGGTCGGCACTGACCAGGTCGGCGCGACATCGACCTCCTCAAGCTGTTCAGGTGGCAGCATCCAGTTCGCTTCGCGCAATGTCGCGGCCGGCAGCATGCTCGCGCTGGAGATTGCTACGGAAGGCAACAACGGCCTCCCCGGCATCAGTACGCCAACTGACAACAATGGTGGTTCGTGGAGCTGCACTACAGCGGTAGTGTCAGAAGCTAGTGGAATAGAAACCGACATCTGCGTCGCGCCGAATCACCAGAGCGGTTCCACGATCGTAAGTGTCAACTATACGGCAGGTTCTGGGAGTGGTTTCTGCGGAGTAGCCGCAGACCTCTCAGAGTGGTCGGGCATGGGCTCTGTGACTGTGGACCAAACGCAAAACAACTCCGGGAGTAGCAAGTCGGTTAGCACCGGTACGACCGCAACGACCGCGCAGGCCAGCGAACTGGCGCTCGCCGTTGCTGGTCTTGATCCAACCCTAACCCTATCGTCCGGTCCAACTGGCGGTTTTACCGGCCTGACCGTTGAAAGCGCGGCCGACGACGAGGTGACCATATTTCCTGCATTTCAGGTCTTGTCATCTACTGGGGCTGTCGCAGCCGGATGGACCGCGAGCGAGGAGACCGCGTGGTCTGCGGAAGTAGTCACGCTGGAGTCCGGGCCTGCGCCGACGCCCACGCCCACTGCGACGCCCACCCCGAGCCGGACGCCGACTCCAACCCTAACGCCGACTCCGACCCCAACCCCAACTCGTACCCCGACGCCAACGCGAACCCCGACCCCAACCCCATCTCCAACTCCCACCCCGACTCCAACGCCAACCCCAACCCGGACACCCACCCCAACCCCGACACCCTCACCGACCCCCACTCAGACGCGGACGCCGACTCCTACGCCGTCGCCCACCCCGACGCCGACGCCGACCCACACTCCCACTCCAGGCCCAACCGCAACCCCCACCCCGACGCCAACTCCAACGCCGACCCCGACCCCCGTTAACATCGCCTTCGTCGGCTCGACCACCACCGGCACCGGCGCCAATCGGAACACCCAGTCCGATCCCGCCGCAGTCAAGACCGGCAACTTGCTGCTGGCCTACTACTCGTTCATCGATGGCGTGACCGCGACCGCGCCGGCGGGTTGGACCTTCGCGTACTCGGCGACCGTCGGCAGCGGTGGGGTCGAAATCGCCGTCTGGTACCGGATCGCCACTGCGGCTGACAATCTCCACACGCAATACGTGTGGACCTTCAGCGGCCAGGCCTTTGAGTCGGGCGGGATGCTGGCGTATAGCGGGGTCAACACGAGCACGCCGATCGACACGTTCTCGACCGACTCGGGGACCAGCACCACGCCGACCCTCGCGTCGCTGAACACTACGCACGCCAAGGACATGTATGTCGGCATGTTCGGCACCGGGGCGGACGGCTTCGCGCTGCCGTCCGACCTGACCAGCATCGTCGCGGCGACGCCGTGGGCGAACAAAGTCACCTTCGGCCAAGCCGCGGGCAATAAGCTGCTCGGCTCCTCCGGCACGGTGGGCGCGGACAGCGGCACGATGAGTAGCGGCGGATGGTCCACGATCGCGCTGGCACTCGAGGCGGCCAATCCAATCTGAGCAACTCTCCTGCTTGCGCAAGAAGGTCGGCGCCTCTGCCGGGCGCCGACTAGCCGGTTCGCAGCCTTCAGCCTGGCGCGCAGCGGTGCGGCGGCGTCGCGCTCTGACTCCCCTTCCCGTCTTTAGGGAAGGGGCGGGGGGTTAGGTCCAATGCCCAAGCTAGGGGTGAACGTCGATCACGTCGCGACGCTGCGCCAGGCGCGCCGCGTCGACTATCCCGATCCGGTCGTGGCCGCGCTCGCGGCCGAGCGCGCCGGTGCCGACGCGATCACGGTTCATATGCGCGAAGATCGCCGCCATATCCAGGACCACGATCTGTTCCGCCTGCGCGAGGCCGTCAGCGTTCATTTGAACCAGGAGCTGGCCGCGGTCGATCAGATAATCGAATTGTCGTTGCGCCTGATGCCCGAGGAAGTCTGTATCGTCCCGGAACGGCGTGAGGAGCTGACCACCGAGGGCGGACTCGACGTGGTGGCGATGCACGATCGGCTCGCGCCGATCATCGCGCGCTACCGCGACGCCGGCATCGGCGTGAGTCTGTTCATCGATCCCGTGCCGCAACAGCTCGAAGCCGCCACCAAACTGCGCGCCGACTTCGTCGAGATTCACACCGGCGCCTACGCCAATCTCGCCGACCGCGATTTCGCACTGATCCGCGGCCGTGGCAAGCCGCAACTCTCTGAAGAGACTCTCGCCGCGCTCGCTGCGATTCGCGCCGCGGTCAAATCGGCGCGCGAGCTGGGACTCAAGGCCAACGCCGGCCACGGACTCAACTATCAGAACGTCGGGCCGGTCGCCGCAATCGCGGGCATCAAGTGGCTGCACATCGGGCATGCGATCGTCGCGCGCGCCGTGATAGTCGGGATGGAACGCGCGGTCCGCGAAATGAACGCGCTGCTCGCCAAGCCCGCCCCATCGAAAGGCCCGCGCACCAAGTCAAACCGCCGCTAACCCGTCCCCACCTCTCCCGCTTTTTTGCGGGAGAGGAGGGCGGGTGCGAAGCGCCCGCCAGGTGAGGGTGCTGCCGCCGGACCCGCAAGGGCCCGCGCGGCGCCAGGTGAACGCTGGCTTCGATGCCTGCCGCATACCGCTCTGATAAAGTCGGATCGGGACCAGCGTCGTGAAACTTCTCACTGCCGCGCAAAGCCGCGAACTCGACCGCTTGAGCCAGGACCAGTACGGCGTCCCGTCGTACTCGCTGATGACGCGCGCGGGTGAGGCGGTCGCGGATGCGACCGCGGGCCGCTTCGCCGATGCGATTCGCGCCGGCGTGCTGGTCGTCGCCGGCAAGGGCAACAACGGCGGCGACGCGATGGTCGCGGCGCGCCAGCTCACGCAAAGCGGTGCGCAGGTCCGCGCAATCCTTCTCGCGCCACGCGCCGAACTCAAAGGCGACGCCGCCAGAGCCTCAGCGGAATTCGTCGCACAAGGTGGCGCGATCACCGAAACTGTCGACGAGCGCGCGCTCGCCGCGGCATTCGCGGCTCATGCGGGCGTCATCGTTGACGGGATTTTCGGCACCGGCCTCAACGCGGAGGTGCAAGGCGTGGCACGGCGCGCAATCGAACTGGTCAATGACGCGGGTGTGACGACCGTCGCAGTCGATATCGCCTCGGGCGTGAATTCCGACACCGGCGCGATTATGGGCGTGGCGATCGAAGCCTCGCTCACCGTGACCTTCGGCCTCGCGAAGTTCGGCCACGTCTCATATCCCGGCGCCGCGATGTGCGGGGATCTCGAAATCACCGAGATCGGATTCGCGCCGCAGGCGCTCGACGAGATCGCGCCGCGTGGCCGCTTCCTCGAGCGCGACGATATAACGCCGCTGCTCCGTCCGCGCACGGCGAATTCTCACAAAGGCCTCTACGGCCATCCGCTGATCATCGCGGCCAGTCTCGGCAAAGCTGGCGCGGCAATCCTGGCCGCGCGCGGCGCCCTCAGGATGGGCGCCGGGCTCGTCACCGCCGCGATTCCCGAGTCGGTCGCCGCGATAGTCGCGTCGGCGCAAGCGGAGCTGATGACGGAGCCGATCCCCGATCGCGACGGCCATTTCGACGGCCCCGCGGTGATCGCGCGTCTCGCCGCGCTCGCCGAGGGCAAAGACGCGCTCGTGGTCGGACCAGGAATCGGCGTCAGCGACGACACTCGCCAACTCATCACGTGGCTGATAACCGATGGTGCGCGGCCCGACCGGCCGCTGCTGATCGATGCCGACGGTCTGAACGCGTTGGCGGAAATCGGACGCGACACGCTCCGGCGGGCGCGCGGTCCGGTGGTCCTGACGCCCCATCCAGGCGAGATGGCCCGCCTGCTCGGTGTCTCCACCGCAGCGATCAACGCCGATCGAATCTCCGCCGCGCGCTGGCTTGCCGAGAGCACCGGCGCATATGTGTTGCTCAAGGGTTCGCGCACGGTTATCGCGGCTCCCGACGGCGTGATCTATATCAACTCGACCGGCAATCCCGGGATGGGCACGCCCGGGATGGGCGATGCGCTCTCGGGAATCGTCGGCGCGCTGCTCGGCCAGAAGATGAATCCGCTCGACGCGCTCGCGCTCGGTGCATTCCTTCACGGCGACGCGGCCAATCGCGTCGCGCGCCGCCTCGGGCCGATCGGATATCTGGCCGGCGATCTGATCGACGAATTGCCGCGCTCGATCGCGGCGTTGATCTCATGACCGAGATTACTACCAGGCCGCGCACTACGTTCGTAATCGAGACGCGCTCGGCGCACGAGACCAAGATCTGGGGCCGGCGCCTCGCCTCGATTCTCGAGGGCGGCGAGCTGCTCGGCCTGATCGGCGAGCTGGGCGCGGGCAAGACGGTCTTCGTCAAGGGTCTCGCGCGCGGACTCAACCTGCGCGAAGAGGACGTGCTGAGCCCCAGCTTCACCATGATCCGCGAGCATCGCGGGCGCTTGCCGCTGTACCATATCGATCTCTATCGTCTCGACGAGGCGATGCTCGACGACCTGGGACTGCGCGAGTACCTGTTCTCTGATGCGGTCGCGGCAGTCGAATGGTTCGAGCGCCTGCGCGAAGCGCCCGAACTGGACTGTATCCTGATCCGGATGAGCTACGCCGGCGCGAGCCTGCGCCGGATCGAGTTCCAGGCCTTCGGCCGCCGCTACGCCTCGATAATCGAGAATCTGAAAGCGCACTTCGGGTGATTCCTGCGGCCGCCCGATCGGATGGGGTTCCATTTTGGAGTCGGATGGCCGGCAGGGACGCCGGCCACTACCCGGGTGAAGCTCTTACATTGGGTAGGGGCCGGCCTCCCTGCCGGCCCGCGTTTGTCAAGCCTCCCGCGGCCCCTGACGGCGGGGGCTTGGTTTTGGAGCCGCCTTGGCCGCATAATTATTGGTTACCTGAACTAATTTAACGGCGGCAGCGTGGTGTCCCTGATTGTTCAAAAATATGGCGGAACTTCGGTCGGCTCGGTCGAGCGGATCAAGAACGTGGCCGAGCGCGTCGCGCGGACGCGCGCCGGCGGCGATCGCGTGGCCGTGGTCGTCTCTGCGATGGCGGGTGAGACCAACCGGCTCTTCGGTCTCGCGCGCGAAATCAGCGATTCGCCCGACCCCCGCGAGACCAACGTCCTGGTTTCCACCGGCGAGCAGGTTTCGGCCGCGCTGCTCGCAATCCGGTTGCGGGCGCTGGGATGCCCGGCGGTTTCGTTTCTCGCCCATCAGTTGCGACTCGCCACCGATTCCAATCACGGCCGCGCGAAGATCAAGTCGCTCGATCGCGACCGCGTCACGCGCGCGCTCGACGAAAATCACGTCGCGGTAGTGGCGGGCTTCCAGGGAATCGACGAGCGCGGCGATATCACCACGCTGGGCCGCGGCGCCTCGGATCTCACCGCGGTCGCGCTGGCCGCCGCGCTCAATGCCGACCGCTGCGAAATCTACACCGACGTTGACGGCGTTTTCACCGCTGATCCGAACATCTGCCCGCAGGCGCGCAAGCTTGAGCGCATCACCTACGACGAGATGCTGGAGTTGGCCGGACTCGGCGCCAAGGTGTTGCAATCGCGCTCGGTGGAACTGGCGCGGCGCTACAAGGTGCCGCTGGTGGTGCGCTCGAGCTTCAACGACGCGGAGGGAACCTGGGTGGGACAGGAAGACCGATCGATGGAAGACGTTCTGGTCTCGGGCGTCACGCTCGACCAGGGTCAGAGCAAGATCACGCTCACCGGCGTCGAGGATCGTCCGGGCCTGGCGGCGCGAATCTTCGGCCCGATCGCCGAGGCCGGAATTATCGTCGATATGATCATCCAGAACGCCAGCGCGGACGGCCGCACCGACCTGACGTTTACCGTCGGCAAGGACGATTCGCGCCGCGCGCTCGAACTGGTCAAGCGCGTCGCCGGCGAGATCGGCGCGCAGGGCGTGCGCCATGAAGAGCAGGTCGCGAAAGTCTCGATCGTCGGCATCGGGATGCGCAGCCACGCGGGCGTCGCGGCCAAGATGTTCCAGGTGCTGGCCGCCGAACGCATCAATATCGAGATGATTGCCACCTCTGAAATCAAGGTGTCAGTCGTGGTCAATTCGCGCTACGGCGAGTTGGCGACCCGCGCCCTGCACGACGCATTTCTGGGCGGCGGCGCGTCGCCCTCGGAGCGGCATTAGCGCAGAAGCTGCAGATTAGAGAAGCTACACTGAAGATGGCCTTACAAAAAAAGATTCAGATCTACGACACGACGCTGCGCGACGGATGCCAGTCCGAGGACGTTTCGCTGACGATCGAGGACAAGCTTCAGATCGCCGAACGGCTCGACGATCTCGGCGTCGACTATATCGAGGGCGGATGGCCGGGCTCGAACGATCGCGACGCCGCCTTCTTTCCCGAGGTCAAAAAGCTGCGAGCTGCACCACGCGAAAGTCGCGGCCTTCGGCTCGACGCGGCGCGCGGGCGTCAAGGCCGCGGCCGATCGCAACCTGCAACTGCTCCTGCGCGCCGCAACGCCGGTCGCCACCGTCGTCGGCAAGACCTGGGACCTGCACGTGCGCGACGCGCTGCGCATCTCGCAGGAGGAGAACCTCGAAATCCTGAACGACACGATCGCGTATCTGAAGAAGCACGTCGACGAGGTGATTTTCGACGCCGAGCATTTCTTCGACGGCTTCAACTTCAATCGCGATTTCGCGCTCGCGTGCCTCAAGGCCGTCGACGCCGCCGGAGTCGATCTGATCTGCCTGTGCGACACCAACGGCGGACGGCTGCCGCACGAGATCGAGGCCGCGGTCCGCACTGCCGGCGAGACGCGTGCGCTGCCCGCTCGGAATTCACTGCCATAACGATTCCGAGGTCGCGGTCGCGAACTCGATCGCCGCGGTGCGCGCCGGCGCAACCCAGGTCCAGGGCACGATCAACGGCCTCGGCGAGCGCTGCGGCAACGCCAACCTGATTTCCGTAATCGCCAATCTCCAGCTCAAGCTCGGCTATAGTTGCGTGCCGCAGGCCCGGCTCAAGACCCTGCGCGACGACCTCGACCCTGGTCTACGAGCTGGCGAATATTACGCCCTTCGCGCGGCAGCCCTACGTCGGCCGCAGCGCCTTCGCGCACAAGGCCGGCCTGCACGTCTCGGGAATCCAGCGCAACGCGAAGACCTACGAGCACGTCGATCCGACGCTGCTCGGCAACGATCGCCGGGTGCTGCTCTCGGAGCTCGCGGGCCGCGCCAACCTCGTCTACAAGGCGCAAAGAGTTCGGCATCGATCTCGAGCAGCATCAGGAGAAGATCGCGGCGTTGCTCGAAGAGCTAAAGCGGCTGGAAGGGATCGGCTACGCGTTCGACGGCGCCGACGCCTCGTTCGAATTGCTGATGCTGCGCACGCTGGGCCTCGAGAAGGAGCACTTCAACTTCATCAGCTTCCGCGTCTTCGACGACAAGTGGCACGAGGATCAGGAGCCGCTGAGCGAGGCGGTGGTCGTGCTCGAAGGACCGGACGGCAATCGCACGCGCAATTCGGCGCTGGGCGACGGACCGGTCAACGCGCTGGATCAGGCGCTGCGTAGCGCGTTGTTGCCGTACTATCCCAGGCTCGAGGCGATGCAACTCGTCGATTACAAGGTCCGCGTGCTCGACAACGGCGCCGGCACCGCGGCGCGCGTGCGCGTGCTGATCGAATCGACCGACGGCCGCCGCCGCTGGGGTACCGTGGGGCTTTCCGCCAACGTCATCGAGGCCAGTTGGCAGGCGCTGGTTGACTCGGTCGAGTACAAGCTCCACAAGGATAATGTGAAGCCGAAAAAATCTAAATCGCCGGAATCGCGCGTTTAACGGGGCATTTCGCGATCTGATACTCCAGTCGCAGCGAAGATTGCAATCCAAACCTAAGTCTCAGGGGTGAGACGGGGGAGCCCGCCCACGGCCGTCCGGGATTCCTCGAATTGGCGACCGGAGCTGCCAGACGGGCCGTGTGACCCCGATCAGGGTTCGGCTGGGGCCTTGGGTCGCTTTCTGATCGGCCGTTACGGGCGGCCCGATCCGATACAGCGGGAGACTCGCGGAGGATGCCTCAGAGGACACTCGCGCCCGGCGAACCGATACTCCCGCTGGAATGGTTGAATGGGATCGTGGTCACTTTTCCTTAAGCCGCGGATCGTCGGTCGCTATGCATTTTGCCGGGGGTGGTTCCTCTGGTTGCGTAGCACTCGGCGGGCAGGCCGCCCCGTTGGCGGTTAGGCAGCCCAGATAGGGGCCCGCCTTGAGAGGATGCTCGTATTCTTCTACCCCCTGTTCGCACTGCGACGCGCTATCAAACTTGTACAGCCGCACCCACTTGTACAACGGCGGAACGGGCTTTGTGCCGGGCGCAGGCGTAACCATCAGGTACCAGCCCATGAGCGTGAGCGCGGCGGCGTGGCGGAGCGTCATGGGTTCATTTTTCTTTGAGACGTGGATCGTCGCTCGCGATGCATCGTTCCTCCACCGACACCGAGAGTTCTTGTTCCGTGGGCGTAACATCCTCGCCGGTCGAGGAACCCCATCGGCCGCTCCAGATCATCGAAGGATGCTTGTCTTCTTCCCTCTGCTGTTCGCACTGCGCCTTGGTATTAAAATCGTGTAGGTGCACCCACCCAGACAACGGCGGGACAGGTTTTGTCTCGGGGGCGGGCGGCATCATCAGATACCAGCCCGTGAGCGCGAGCGCTGCGATGTGGCCGAGCTTCATGCGTTTATTTGCCTTTGAGACGTGGATCGTCGCTCGCGATGCACCGAGCATCCATACCGTGGAACGTCAAATATCTCGGAGTGCTCAGTATGAGAGCGGTGGTTCCTCCCTCTGGGGTCACGTCTTTTTCGATCCATCCCGTCAAGCCATCTCTTTGTGCGTGACACGCCTCGGCTGTATCGAAAGTCTTGTATACCCGTCACGCGGGAAGCGGAGTCTGAATCTTGCCCAATAGGGAGACCATCAAATACCAGCCCGTGAGCGCGAGCGCGGCGGTGTGCCGGAGGTTCACCTTCTTCTCCTCCCCGATCCTGCTCCCCGCCGCGCCCAAACTAAAGAGCGGCCCCGATCCGCTGACCGAGGGCCGCCGCGCCGGAGCCCGGTTGACTCGGTCGAGTACAAGCTCCACAAAGATAATGTGAAGCCACGGGTCACGCCGCCGCTCAAACGCAACGGCGCGCGGCCCGCGCGCAAGGCCGGTGAGGGGAACACCAGGCCGGCGGCGCCGACCGCCTGAGGGCGGCGGATAATCGAGGGAGAACGGGGCATGAGTGTCATCACCCGGATGCGCGAGGACATCCAGGCGGTCTTCGACCATGATCCTGCCGCGCGCACCGCGCTCGAAGTCGTCCTTGCCTATCCCGGCTTGCACGCCATCTGGATGCATCAGGTGGCCCACTGGATCTGGCAACGCGACCTGAAGCTGCTCGCCCGGATGGTCAGCGAATCTACCCGCCTGGTCACCGGCATCGAGATTCATCCCGGCGCGACCATCGGCCGGCGCGTGTTTATCGATCACGGGATGGGCGTTGTGATCGGCGAGACCGCCGAGATCGGCGACGACGTGCTGATTTACCAGGGCGTCACGCTGGGCGGCACCAGCCTCAAGAAAGAAAAGCGCCATCCGACGATCGAGGATCACGTGATGATCAGCGCGGGCGCGGCGGTGATCGGGCCGGTGCGAATCGGGCCGCGGCAGCCGCATCGGCGCCGGCGCGGTGGTGGTCTCAAATGCGCCTCCGTTTTCGACGATCGTGGGAATCCCCGGCAAGGTGATCGAGAACGAGAGCAGCCAGCAGGACTTCGTGACGCTCGAGCACGCGCGGATCCCCGATCCGCTCGCGCGCGCGATCAATCAGCTCGTTGACAAGATGAATGGTCTGAGTGTGCGAGTGACCGAGGTCGAAGAGCGTCAGGATTGCCTCGAAGACAAGGTCGGCGAGCAACATCGGTCGGCCCCGACCGATAGTCTGGCCGCGAAAAATCCGCCCACCGGCACCTCCTGAAACCTCTACAGCGTGTGCCCGAAGTCGGCGCCCATCGCGTACTCGTTGGCGCTCCGAATCGGCCGGCCTGCCGCAAAACGCTCGAACGCAAACGGGCTCAGATCAACGATCGTGCTCCGGCCGGTCAGAATCAACTCCGCCATCGCGGCCCCGACCGCCGGCAACGTCTTGAAACCGGTCCCGCTGAAACCCGCGGCTACGAACAGTCCGCTCACGCCCGGCACCGCGCCCAGCACCGCGCGCCCGTCCGGGCTCAAGTCGTAGATTCCGGCGTGACCGCGCTCGTATACGGCCGCGGCCATCCGCGGCAGGCGCTGCGCGAGCCGCTTGCGCACCGAGGCGATGAACTCGGGGTCGTTCGTCTCGCGAAAGCGATCCGGGTCGGCCTCCGCTTCGGGCTTCCAGGCGCCCAGTCCCGCGAGCGTCAGATCGCCGCCGTGCGGGCGGAAGTAGCTGCCCGCGATCGTGTCGATGAACACGCAATGGCGCATCCCGGCCGGAACGTCGGAAGAAAGCGATCTGCGCGCGCTCGGCTTTGATCCCTATGCTTGCGCCCAGCGGCTTCAGCAATTGATCCGTCCACGGCCCCGCGACCACGCACACCGCCGGCGCCTCGTGACGGCGGCCCGTCGCGTCCGTCACGCCTGATACGCGCCCGCCGCGCGTCTCAATCGCGGCGACGCGAGTGTCGAGAATGAACTCGACGCCCGCGTGTTCCGCTGCTTCACTGAACGCGAGCGTGGTGGCAACCGGGTCCGCGTAACCGCTGCGCGGTTCGTAGGCCGCCAGCGCGACATCATCGACGTTCGCTTCCGGCTCGAGTTCCTTGAGCTGTTTCGGATCGACCGTATCCGTATCGACGCCGATCCGTTTGAGCATCGCGACATTGACTCGCAACCGCTCGACATTTTCAGCCCCGACCACGATCGCGAAGCCGGTCCGCACGAAGCCGCATCCGCGGCCCTCGCCAACCTTGTCGCGCCAGCGGGTGAAATAGGTGAAGCTCTTGCAGGCCAGTTCGGCCTCGGGCCCGAACGTGTAATGCATCCGGACCAGCGCGCCTGATCGCGCCGTCATTCCGGCACAGATGTTCCCCTTGTCGAGCACCGCGACCCGCGCGCCAGCCCGCGCCAGATGGAACGCCAGGCTGCATCCGACCACCCCCGCACCGATCACTACAATGTCGGGGCTTTTCACCATCGTTCCTCCATCCCAGGCGTTCTGCAAACCACCGAGCGCCCGTATCCCGTATCCGGCCTGAATTCGGGCCCGAGTGTCTGAATTTCAGGACGCAGGGTCTTATTTTGCCAGGCGCGGATCATCGCTCGCGATACACTCTGCGAGGTGGAAGGAGATCGCGAAACCGATCGCAGGGTCGTTCATTTTAGTTGCGGCTGTCGCGTCGGCCGCCTTAATCATCTTTGCGAGACCGGTTTCGCACTCCCGGGAGGAATCATAAGTCTCCAGGTGTATCCACTCCGAAATCTTCGAGCTGGGCAAATTCACCTGCGGCGCCATCAGGTACCAGCTCGCGAGCGCAAGCGCGGCGGCGTGACGGAGCTTCATGCGCGGTTTATAGCATGCTTGCCCGGCGTGCGGCTGAGTGGAATCGTGGAAATTCAGCCGGTACCGGCCGTCAAGCGCGTCTTTTGCGCGCCGCTGGTGTAGGCTAAGTTACTAGATTCGCTTGACCGCCGAATCAACGATGACAATCTACCTCGATAATAACGCCGGCGCACCGCTTCGACCCCAGGCGCGCGCGGCGATGGAGCGATTTCTGCGCGACGCGCACGGCAATCCCGCGTCGGTGCATCAGGCGGGCCAGCAGTCCCGCCGGATGCTCGAAGAGGCGCGCACGAGTGTCGCGGCGCTGATTGGCGCCTCGCCCCGCGAGATCGTTTTCACCAGCGGCGGCACCGAATCCAACAACCTGGCAATTTTCGGCGTGCTCGGAGTGATCAAGGATCGCGCCCGGGTCAGTAACGTCTGCCATCGAGCATTCTTCGATCCTCGCGCCGCTCGGCGAACTGGTGCGCCGCGGCCGCGAGGTGATCCGAATCGCGCCCGACCCCGACGGACGCATCGCTCCGTCCGCGATCCGCGCCGCGCTCGACGCGCACACCGGCCTCGTGACAATCGGCCTCGCCAACGCCGAGGTTGGCACGATTCAGGATCTCGCGCCGCTGGCCGCGCCGATCAGAGACGCTGGCGCACTCTTCCATATCGATGCGGCCCAGGCCGTCGGCCGGCTGCCGATCGATGTCTGCGCGCTCGGATGCGATCTGATGACGCTCAGCGGACACAAGCTCGGAGCGCCGGCGGGAATCGGCGCGCTCTACGTACGCGCCGGCGCCGCGATCGCGCCGGCGATGCTCGGCGGACCGCAGGAACGCGGCTTGCGTGCCGGCACGCCGAACCTCGTCGGCGCGATCGGCTTTGGCGCCGCGGCTGAAGCGGCCCTCGCGCATCGCGATGCGGAGGCAGCGCGAGTCGCGGCGCTGGCCGACCGCTTGCTCGCGGCGCTTCGCGCCTCGATTCCCGGTCTTCGTCTCAACGGCTCGCTCGACGCGCGGCTCGCGAACACGCTTAACCTGACCTTCCCCGGCGTGCTCGGCGAGAGTCTGCTGATCGCGCTCGATCTGGCGGGCGTCGAGGTTTCGATGGGCTCGGCCTGCGCGGCCGGCGCCGTCGAGCCCTCCCACGTTCTGCTCGCGATGGGCCGCAGCGCCGCCGAGGCGCGCAGCTCGCTGCGTCTCAGCCTGGGCTGGAGCAATACCGCCGCCGAGATCGATTCGGCGGCCGCAACGATCGCGCTGGTCTGGCGCCGCGTGATGGCGGCCGAACCCGCCGTGGCAGAGGCGGCACTATGAGCACGCGGGTGCTGGTCGCGATGTCGGGCGGCGTCGACAGCTCGGTTGCCGCCGCGATTTTGCGCGAACGCGGTTACGACGTGGTTGGCGTCGCGATGCGGCTCGCGTCGGAGACGCCCGCCGCCGCGCCCCGGCGTCGCGGTACCTGCTGCTCGCACGAAGACTTCGAGGACGCGCGCCGGGTCGCTGAGCGGATGCGCTTTCCATTTTACGTGGTCGATCTGCGTGCCGATTTCACCGCCCGCGTGATCGACAATTTCGTCGCCGAATATCTGCGCGGCCGGACGCCCAATCCGTGCGTGATGTGCAACCGCGAGATCAAGTTCGACCGGCTCTGGCAGCGCGCCCGCGCGCTGGAGGCGGACTTCGTCGCGACCGGCCATTACGCGCGGATCGAGCGGGATCCCGACGGCCGCTGCCATCTGCTGCGGGCCGCCGATTCGGCCAAGGATCAGTCCTACTTTTTGTTCACGCTCGGCCAGGCCGAGCTGGCGCGGACGCTCTTTCCGCTCGGCACGATGACCAAGGCGGAGGTGCGGGAGCGGGCGCGCGCGCTCGGCCTGGCCAACGCCGACAAGCCCGAGAGCCAGGAAATCTGCTTCGTGCCGGACAATGACTATGCGCGCACCGTCGAAGCGATGGCCGATCGCGGTCGGGTTCGCACCGGGCGCGTGATCGACCGCTTCGGGAAGGTGCTGGCCGAGCACGCCGGGATTCATCGTTTCACGATCGGCCAGCGCCGCGGCGTCGGCATCGCGACCGGCGAGCCGCTCTACGTGCGCGCGATCGACGCCGTGACCGGAGATATCACTGTGGGCCGGCGCGAAGAGCTGATCGCGCGCGGGCTCACCGCGGCAAACGTCAGCCTCGTTGACTCCCAGCTTTCCGGACCGACGGCCGTCGAGGTGAAGATCCGCTATCGCCATCCGGCGCTCCCCGCGATTCTCCAGATGGTCGCGCGTGACCGCGCCGAAGTGCGTTTCACGTCCGCCGCGGGCGGTCCAGTGTCACGCCGGGCCAGGCCTGCGTCTTCTATCGGCATGACGAAGTGCTGGGCGGCGGCTTTATCGAGCGGGCGATCGAGGTTTAGACCAATGCGCTTTGCGATCGCAACGCTCGGCTGCAAGGTGAATCAATACGATTCGGCGATTATCGAGGATCGCCTGCGCGCGTCGGGGATGGAACGCGGCGAGTTCGACGAAGTCGCCGACGTTTATATCGTCAACACCTGCACGGTTACCGATCGCGCCGATGCCGAGAGCCGCCGGCTGGCGCGCCGCGCGCGTCGGCTGAATCCGCACGCGCGTATCGTGGCCACCGGATGTCTCGCGCAGGCCAGTCCGCACGTGCTGGCGGGCGTGCCCGAGATCGACTGGGTGGTCGGTCTCGGCCGGCTCGACGATCTGGCTCGCGCCGTCCGCGAAGGCGAGGGCGCGCGCGTGATGGTCTCGAATCTGCGCAAGGAGCGCGCCGCGATTGAGCTGGGCGCGGTCACGCTCGCGGGCCAGACCCGCGCCTTCCTGAAGCTCCAGGAGGGCTGCGACCAGTTCTGCACCTTCTGTATCGTGCCGTTCTCGCGCGGAATCTCGCGCAGCGTCGAGCCGCGGCGCATCCTCGCTACGCTGGATGATCTCCACGCGCGCGGATTCAAAGAGGTGACCCTGACCGGCGTGCATCTGGGCGGCTATGGCAAGGACTTGAGTCCTGCGATCAGCCTCGAGACGCTGCTCGAGATGATCGCCGAGCGCTGCCCGATCGGCCGCGTGCGGCTGAGTTCGCTCGATCCCGAGGAGCTGAGCGATCGCATCATCACGATCGTTGCGCAGAGCGACAAGTTCTGCCCGCATTTCCATCTGCCGCTCCAGTCGGGCGACGATCAGGTGCTGGCTGCGATGCGCCGGCGCTACGATTCGGAATATTATCGCGAGCGAGTCGCGGCCGTGCTGGACGCGATGCCCGACGCGGCGATCGGTACCGATTTAATCGTGGGCTTTCCAGGCGAGACCGCGTCACAGTTCGAGCGTTACTTTAACTTCGTTCGAAGCTTGCCGTTGGCCTATTTTCATGTTTTTCCATATTCGGTCCGCACCGGGACGACCGCAGCAAAGCTCGCGGGCCGCGTGAGACCCGCCGAGATCAAACAGCGCGCCGAAGCGCTGCGCCGGTTGGGCGATGACCACCGCCGCGCGTTTGCCCGCCGCTTTGCGGGCGCGCGGCTGCGGGTGCTCTTCGAGGAGCGCAACGCCGCCGGCAACCTCGAAGGATACAGCCGCAACTATATTCGGGTCGCCGCGCCGGGACCCGACGAGCTCAAGAACCAGGAAGTGGAGGTGGAGGTATCCTCTATCGATGGGGCCGGACTGGCTGGCGAGATTGTTGCGGCGCCTCTGGCGCCGCAAGCCGCAGACTCTTCCGCAACCGCAGCCGGGCACTCGCTCTGAGCAGGACGCCGCCGTCCTCGAGCGCGTACTCGACTACTCGTTCGGAAATTTCGACTATCTGGCGGCTGCGTTGACGCACCCGAGTGCCGTGGGCACCGGCGGCGGCGCCGACTACGAGCGCCTGGAATTTCTCGGTGATGCCGTCCTCGATCTCGCAATCGCCGATCTGCTGATGCGCCGCTTGCCGGAGGCGCGCGAGGGCACGCTCTCCAAGCAGCGCGCCTCGATTGTCAACGGCCGCACGCTGGCCGCGAAGGCCCAGAGCGTCGGACTCGGTGAGATGCTGCGCCTGGGCAAGGGCGAGGAGAAAAGCGGGGGACGCGACAAGACCTCGATTCTGGCCGCGGCGTTCGAGGCCGTGATTGGTGCGATTTACGTCGACGGTGGGCTGATGCCTGCCCAGCGGGTCGTGGAGCGGCTCTTCGCCGACGATATCGGCGGACCCGCGGTCGAGCGCGATTACAAGACCGAGCTGCAGGAGCTGGCCCATCGCCGCTTCCACACTCAGCCGATCTACGAGTTGATCACCCAAAGCGGGCCGGAGCACGCCAAGCGCTTCACCACCCGGATCAGAATCGGCGGGCGCGAGCTGGGCACTGGTGAGGGCGGGAGCAAGAAGCAGAGTGAGCAGGCCGCCGCGCGTGTGGCGCTGGCGCGGATTGAAGAGCGTCGCGAATGAGACCGACGCACGAGACCTCCCTGAACACCGACGCTCAGCCTGGTGGCCATCGCGCCGGCTTCGTTGCGATCGGCGGGCGCTCCAACGTCGGTAAATCGACGCTGCTCAACCGCCTCGTCGGCCAGAAGGTCGCGATCGTTACGCCGCGCCCGCAGACCACCCGCCGCCGTATCCTTGGAATCCGGAGCGACTCGGACGCGCAGATGATTTTGATCGATACCCCAGGCCTCCATGAATCGGCCCGGCCGCTGAACCGCCGGATGGTCGAGACGGCGCGGCGATCGCTCGCCGAAGGCGAGGTCATCCTCGCTATGGTCGAGGCGCGGCCCAGGCTCGACCCGGCCGACTTGGCGGCAATCGCCGAGCTGTGCGCGCTCAAACGCCCGACCGTCGTGGCGATCAACAAGATCGATTTGCTCGCGCGCTCCAAACTGATTCCGCTGCTCGAGCACTGCGGCCGTATCGCGCCGGTTGCGGAGATCGTTCCGGTCAGCGCGGTCAGCGGCGAAAACGTCGAGGAGCTGGTCCGCGTCATCAAGCAGATGCTGCCCGAGGGGCCGCCGCTGATGCCGGCCGATCAGTACACCGACCAGAGCGAGCGCACGCTGGCGGCCGAGATGGTGCGCGAGCAGATTTTTCTGGCGATGCGCGAGGAAGTGCCGTTCTCGACCGAAGTGCGGGTCGAAGACTGGAGCGAGGAGCGCGAGCGCAGCCTGATTAAAATCTCGGTGGTGATCGTCGTCGAGCGCGACGCGCACAAGGGCATGATAATCGGTGCGGGCGGTCTGATGCTCAAAGCGATCGGCACCGCCGCGCGGCTCGAGATCGAAGCGATTCTCGGCGCGCACGTTTTCCTCGAGTTGCTGGTCAAGGTTGAACGCAACTGGACCCGCGACCCGCGCAAGCTCGCCGAGATGGGGCTCTGACGTGAAACCGATCCGCAAGCCGGGTGCTGCGAGCAACGTGCTGCCGGCGGCGCTCGTCGAAGGTCTGCCGGTGGTGCTGCTGGCGGGCCGCGCGAACGCGGGTAAATCCACGCTGTTCAACCGGCTCGTGGGACGCAATCGCGCGATCACCAGTGCGATTCCCGGCACCACGCGCGATCTCAATGTCGCGCGCACCGCGTACGAAGGTCGCGAGTTCGCCCTGGTCGACAGCGGCGGCTTGGAGCTGGGTGGACGCGAGCCGATAACCGAGCGCATCGTCGCGGAGGCTCTGCGGGCGGTCGCGATCGCCAACGTCGTGGTCTTCGTGCTCGACAGCCGCGCGGGCCTGAGCGCGGCCGACGCCGAGGCGATCGCGCTGATCCGCAAGACCGGCCGCCCGATGGTGATCGCGGTCAACAAGGTCGATCAAGCGCGACACGAAGGTGCGGCGGCGGAGTTCTACGCGCTCGGCGCCGAGCATCTGTTCCCGATCTCCGCCGCGCACGGCCTTGGGATCGGCGAGCTGCTCGACGAAGTGCTGGCGCGCCTGCCGGCCGCGCAATCCGCGCCCGCTACGCTACCCGATCTGCGCGTCGCGCTGATTGGCCGGCCCAACGTTGGTAAATCGTCGCTGCTGAATCGGCTCGCCGGCTTCGGCCGCTCGATGGTCGACGACTCGCCCGGCACCACCCGCGATACGGTCGACGTGCGTGTGCAGGTCGGCGATCGCGACGTGCTCCTGATCGACACCGCCGGAATCCGCCGCCCGACGCGGGTAAGCGGCGAGCTCGAGCGCCATTCGGTTGCCCGCGCAATCGAGACCATCCGGCGCGCCGAAGTGCTCGCGCTGGTCGTCGACGCCGTCGAGGGAGTCACCGATCAGGACGCGCGGCTGGCGCGACTGGTCGAGACCAACGATCGCGCGCTCGTGATGGTCGTAAACAAGTGGGATGCCGCGGCGAAGCTCAAGCGCAAGGTTCCCGCCTTTGCGCGCGACCTCACTCAGCGCTATCCGTTCCTCGATTTTGCACCCGTGGTTTTCACTTCGGCCCTGACCGGCGACGGTGTCGACAAGATTCTCCCGGCCGCGCTTAAAGTCGGCGACGCGTTTCGCGCCGAGTTCCAGACCGCGCGGCTCAATCGGTTGCTGGCCGAGCTTACCGCCGCGATGGATCCGCCGCTGGTCGATCGCCATCGGCTGAATCTCATGTATGTGACCCAGGTCGGCAGCTCGCCGCCGCGCTTCCGGTTCTTTTCGAATGTGGAGCGCGACATTCCGGCCCATTACGTCCGCTTTCTCGAGACGCGTTTCCGTGCCGCGCTCGAACTCGAGGGCGCGCCGATTCGCTTCGAGTTCAAGCGCGCCACCAGCCGTCCCCACTTCGGACCCAAGATTTCCAATCGTGAACGCAGCCGGCCCCAGCGTCCGGTGCGGGTGCGCCGCTGACGGGGCTGTGGAAATCGCGCTTCGCGGCGCACTTCGCCGGCTCGCGGGCCTCAGCTATTATTTTGCCAAGGCTCGATTCTAGTGATCCTGATTCTTGATTTCGGCAGCCAGTACACGCAACTGATCGCGCGGCGCGTGCGCGAGGCGCGGGTGTATTGCGAAATCCATCCGTACAATCTGCCGTTGGAAAAAATCCGCGCGTTCAAGCCGCGCGGAATTATTTTGTCCGGCAGTCCCGCCAGCATGTATGATACGGGCGCGCCCGATATCGCTCCCGAGGTGCTGAAGCTCGGCTGCCCGATCCTCGGCATCTGTTATGGGCTGTTCGTGATCGCGCAGCATCTCGGCGGCAACAGCAGCGGCGCCCGAGCGCGCGAATTCGGGCCCGCGCTGCTCGTTATCGACCAACCCGATCCGCTCTTTGAGGGTCTGCAAGGCCGCGAGCATCAGGTCTGGATGAGCCACGGGGATCGGGTCGACGCGATTCCGGCGGAACTTAGCGCGATCGCGCACAGCACCAACTCGCCCTACGCCGCGGTGCGCAGCCGCGATGGGTACTTGCGCGGCATCCAGTTCCATCCCGAGGTCGTGCACACGCCGTGCGGCGCTCAGGTGCTGCGCAACTTCGTGTTGCGCATCTGCGGCGAGCCCGGTGACTGGACGATGGCGAATTTTGTCGAGAGCAAGACCGCCGAGCTTCGTGCGCGCGTCGGGGCCAATGATCGTGTCCTGATGGGGCTCTCCGGCGGGGTCGATTCCGCGGTGGCCGCCGCGCTGATCTATCGCGCGGTCGGTGACCGCCTCAAATGCGTCTTCGTCGATACCGGCCTGCTCCGCGCCGGCGAGCGCGAGCGCATGGAAAGCGTCTTCGCCCGCCAGGTCGGAATCGATCTCAAGATCGCGGACGCCGCAAAACTGTTTCTCGAACGCCTCGCGGGCGTGGTCGATCCGGAAGAGAAACGGCGCATCATCGGCCACACGTTCATCAACGTCTTCGAGTCGGAAGACGTAGTCCGCGGCGCGCGCTTCCTCGGCCAGGGCACGCTCTATCCTGACGTGATCGAATCGGTCTCGTTCAAGGGGCCGTCGGTCGTGATCAAGAGTCATCACAACGTCGGCGGCTTGCCCGAGCGGATGCGCCTGGAGTTGATCGAGCCGCTGCGCGAGCTGTTCAAGGACGAGGCCCGCGCCGTGGGCCGCGAGCTCGGCTTGCCGCCCGCGATCGTCGATCGCGAGCCGTTCCCCGGCCCGGGACTGGCGGTGCGGATCGTGGGCGAGGTCACGCCTGAGCGCGTAGACCTGCTCCGGCGCGCCGATCAGGTCGTCGTGGAGGAAATCGCTGCGGCGGGCCTCGGCGCAAGCCTGTGGCAGGCCTTCGCGGTGCTGCTGCCGGTCAAAACGGTCGGCGTGATGGGCGACGGGCGCAGCTACGAGAGCGTGATCGCGATCCGCGCGGTCGAGTCGTCCGACGGGATGACCGCGGATTGGGCGCGAATCGATCCGGCGGTCCTGGCCCGGATGTCAACCCGAATCACCAATGAGGTGAAAGGGGTGAACCGGGTCGTGTACGATATCACCTCCAAGCCGCCCGCGACGATCGAGTGGGAGTGAGCGCATGACCGTCCGGACCCGCTTCGCACCCAGCCCTACCGGCCTGCTCCATATCGGCAATGTCCGCTCGGGACTGTTCGCGTATCTGTATGCGCGCCACAATCGCGGCGAATTTATCCTGCGCATCGACGACACCGATCGCGAGCGTTCGACGAAAGAGGCGCTCGACGACATTCTCGAAAGCATCCGATGGCTCGGACTCGAATATGACGCGGGTCCGCCGGACCCCAAATATTTCCAGGGTAATCGGCTGGAAATCTACCACGCCGCGGCGCGCAAGCTGCTCCGTGAGGGCAACGCTTATCCGTGTTATTGCACGAGCGAGGAGCTTGCCGCGCGACGCAAGCAGGCCGAGCAGGAGCATCGCAAGCCCGGCTACGACGGTACCTGTCGTCGCAAGCCGTTCGCGCCCGACGTGCTGTTGCCCGATAAGACCGCCGGGCGCAACTACGCGATCCGGTTTCGCCTGCCGCAGGAAGGGCAGACCGTGGTCGAGGACCTGGTGAAGGGTAGGGCGGTGTTCGAGAACAGCGAGCTCGACGATTTGGTGATCCTGCGCTCGGACGGCGGCGTCACCTACAACTTCGCAACTGTGATCGACGACGCGGAGTTCGCGATCACTCACGTCGTGCGCGGCGACGATCTGCTGCCGAGCACGCCGCGCCAGATTCTGATGTTCGAGGCGCTCGGGATGAAGCCGCCGGAGTATGCGCATATGCCGCAGGTGATGGGGCCCGACGGCGCCAAGCTTTCCAAGCGCCACGGCGCAACTTCGGTCGCGGCCTATCGCGAAGGCGGCTTCCTGCCCGAGGCGCTGCTCAATTATCTCGCCCGCCTGGGATGGTCGCACGGCGACCAGGAGGTCTTCTCGAAGCAGGATCTGATCGAGTTCTTCGACTTCGCCGGATGCGGCAAGTCGGCGGGGATCTTCAACGCCGAAAAGCTGTTGTGGCTCAACTTTAACTACCTGAAGCAAAAGACGCCGGCCGAGCTGGCAAGCCTGGTGCGCCCATTTATCGAGCAGCGCGGCTACACGATTCCGGCCGACCCCGGATGGCTCGAGAAGATGGTAACCAGCTTGCAGGAACGCGCGAAGACGCTGGTCGAGCTAGTCGACTTCGCGCAGTTCTACTTGAGCGACGAGATTCAGATCGATCCCAAGGCGGCGGAGAAGTTCCTGAAGCCGGAGGTGGCTGCGCCGCTGAAAGTTCTCGCTGACGACCTCGAATCGCTCGACGCCGGCTTCAGCGAGAGCGCGATTCAAAGCGTCTTCGAGCGCGTGCTCGCGAATCACAGTTTGAAGCTGGGGCAGCTCGCGCAGCCGGTGCGCGTCGCGCTGACCGGCGGGACCGTCAGCCCCGGGATTTACGAAGTGATCGCGGTGCTCGGAGCGCGGCGCACCGTCGCGCGCCTGCGCGAAGCGGTGCGGCGAATCGAAGGCAGCTCGACTAAAGGCAGTGCAAGCGAAGGCAGTGCAAGCGAAGGCACTGGATGATCGCGCCGCGCCGTGCCATCGCAATTCGGGCCTTAGGCTTCACGCTGATGATCGGACTCTGCGGATGCGTGAACAGTGCGATGCTGCCGCTGGGCGGGCAGCAGAGCGAGTACGAGAAAAAGGTCATCAAGGAAATCGAGAAGGCCGCGTTCAGCATCAGCGGCGGCGATATCTTCGTGCGCAGCAACGACGCCAATCCCTGGCAGGACGTGCATATCACGCTCGACACGGACGACGGCTACTTTCGGCAGGCAGCGGGCGATATGGAGCCCGGCCAGGTGCGCGAGTTGACGCTCAAGAGCTTCGTCGATGACTCCGGCAACGCGTTTGGACCGAACAACCGGCTGAAGGACGTATGGGTGCAGGCGCGCTATCCGAGCGGCGACCCGGTCACCGAGATGGCTTATCCCGGCCAGACCTTCGGCTACCAGTCGGCGGTCCCTCCGGGCGGCTGATCGATTTCTCCCGGAAGACTACCGCGAGTAGCGGGATCATATCCGACTGTAGCCGCTGCCCGGGATACCCACGCCGATTCCGATCGCCTTGTCGATCATCCCGAACTCCTTGAGCAGCGGCTGGCTGTACGTCACCCGCCCGCTGACTTTTTCCACCGGCTCGCTGGCCAGGATCAGCGCGGCTTTGGCCATGTACTCCTGCGGCTCGCCGTTCGGATCGTCGTTGCCGGTCACGAGGTGATGATGGATCGTCCCCGGCGTCGCGACCACTTGCGACGGCGACACGCAGGTCACTGCGATGCCGTACTCAGAGACCTCTTCGGCGAGTCCCTGCGTGAAGCGTTCGAGCGCCGCCTTCGCGGCCCCATAGCAGCAACTGCCGCGAAAGAATCCGCCCGCGGAATAGGGGCCTTTGCCGGGACCGATCGCGGCGCCGGAAGAGATGTTGACGATCGCGCCGTGACGCCGCGGGACCATGTCCTGGAGCACGAGATGGCTCAGTATGAAAGGTCCGTGGAGATTGACCGCGATCGACCTTATCCAGCGCTTCACCTGATAGTCCTTGATCGGGCCGAAGTAGGTGAGCGCCGCGTTGTTGACCAGCACGTCGCAGGGGCCATAGAGGCGGCGCGTTTCCGCGACCAGGTGATCGCAGCTTTCTTCTGAGGAAACGTCGCAGATGATCGCGGCCGCTTCACCGCCGGCGCTTTTGATTCCGGCCACGGTGGTCTCGAGCGATCCTTCCAGCGGATGCTCGCCCTCGCGCATCGTGCGCGCACTGCACACGACCTTCGCGCCTTCTTTCGCGAACAGCTCGGCGATCGCCTTGCCGATTCCGCGGCTCGCGCCGGTGACGATCGCGACCTGGTTCTGAAGCCGTCCCATGCTTGAATCCTCCTGGACGCCGGGAACACCGTCCCGCGCGCGATAAAACTCGGGGGAGCGTCAAGCTCCCCCGATGCGTTCCGACTTACAGGCTTGCGGGCTCCGTCAGATCGCCACGCAGACCGACTTGACCTCGGTGTACAGTTCGAGCACCTCGTGACCCATCTCGCGGCCCCATCCGGATTGTTTGTAGCCGCCGAAGGGCAGCGCCGCGTCGAAGATGTTATAGCAATTGACCCAGACCGTACCCGCCTTGAGCTGCGCCGCCAGCCGATGGGCCTTGCCGATGTCCTTGGTCCAGATGCCGGCGGCAAGACCATAGATCGTGTCGTTGGCCACCGGCGGAATCTCGGCGGCATCTTTGAAGGGCATCGCGGCCACCACCGGACCGAAAATCTCTTCCTGAACCACCTTCATGTCGGACTTGACGTCGACCAGCACGGTGGGCTCGACGAAGTAGCCCTTGCCGGCGCGCGCCTTGCCGCCGACCACGGCCTTGGCGCCTTGCGACAATCCCGACTTCAGGTAGCCGCACACGCGATCGAATTGTTCGCTGGAAACCAGCGGGCCCATCTGCGTCTTCGGATCGAGCCCTGGTCCCACCTTGATCGCCTTGGCCTGCTCGGCGACGCCCGCGACCACCTTGTCGTAGATCTTGTGACCGATATACAGGCGCGAGCCGGCGCAGCAGCACTGGCCGTGGTTGAAGAAGATCGCGGAGGCGGCGCCGGGAATCGCGGTTTCGAGATCGGCGTCGTCGAAAATCACGTTGGGCGATTTGCCGCCCAGCTCGAGCGAGACCTTCTTCAGGTTGCCGGCGGCCGCCTTCAGGATCAGCTTGCCGACCTCGGTCGAGCCGGTGAAGGCAACCTTGTCGACATCGTCATGCGCGGCCAGCGCCGCGCCGGCAGTCTCGCCGTAGCCGGTCACGATATTAACGACGCCGTCGGGAAATCCGGCTTCCTGGATAAGCTCGCCCAATCGCAACGCCGAAAGCGGCGTCTGCTCGGCGGGCTTAAGCACCACGGTGCATCCCGCGGCCAGCGCCGGGCCGAGCTTCCAGGCCGCCATCAGCAGCGGGAAGTTCCACGGGATAATCTGGCCAACCACGCCGATCGGCTGGCGCAGGGTGTAAGCCAGGAACTGCGCACCCGGGATCGAAATCGGAATCGTATTGCCTTCGATCTTGGTCGCCCAGCCGGCCATGTAGCGAAACAGATCGGCCGCGAGCGGCACGTCGGCCACGCGCGACACCGCGATCGGTTTGCCGTTGTCCAGCGATTCGAGCTCGGCAAACTCCTCGCCGTGCTTCTCGAGCAGCTCGGCGAGCTTCCAGATCATTTTGCCTCGCTCGGAGGGCGTGGTTTTCGGCCAGGCCCCTTCGTCGAAAGCGCGCCGCGCCGCCTTGACCGCCCGATTGATATCTTCGCGATCGCCCTCGGCGACACGAGCCAGCACGTCGCCGGTTGCCGGATTGAGCGTCTCGAAGGTCTTGCCCGAGGCTGCCGGGACCCACCTTCCGCCGATCAGCAGATTCCTCGGCTTCGCGACAAAGTTGGTGACACTGCGTTCGAGTTCGATTTGCGCTGCGGCTCCCATAATCGACACTCCTTTAACGTCCCTGACGGGCGTTCGCCTGAATTTCGGGTTCCCCCGCTGCTGCCACGATCATGCGCTGTAGCACGAGGTGGGACCAGCTACAAATGCGAAAATATGGGCCACCCGGGCCTGTCCGTCAGCGGGGTGGCTTCGATGGCGGTCACCGTTTAAGCGCACCGGTCGAAGCCCGGTCGCGAGCTTTGGCTTGTTCGTCTGCCAAATGCTATATATCACTGATATATGGCTAAGAAGACGGGCAGACGAGCGACCGCCAAAGTGTTCATGACCGGGCGCAGCCAGGCGGTTCGAATTCCCAAAGAATACCGCTTCGCCTGCGGCGAAGTGCTCATCGAGCGCCAGGGTGAGCACGTGATCCTGACCCCGCGCCCGCGATCGTGGCGCGATTACTTTGCCCGTGCGCCGCGTTTCAGCGGCGATTATCCCGACCGCATCGAGGATCGGCCGCCCCGGGCGCGGGAAGGTCTTTGATGCGCGATCGTAGGAAAACTATCGCCCATGGACGCGAGACACCGTGATGAGCCGACTCATGCTCGACACCAACATCTGTATCCATGCGATCAAGCGCAACGCGCCGGAAGTGCTTCACCACCTCGAAAGGACCCGCCCGCAGGATGTTGCGATTTCCGGCGTCGTCGCCGCCGAGCTGTGGACGGGGGTGATGAAATCCAGCGAGCGGCAGCGCAATGAAGCAGCGCTGACAGAATTCCTCGCCTTCGTCGAGGTTCTCGACTGGCCGGTGGCGGCGGCTCGGGTCTACGGCGAGATCAGAGCCGAGCTTGAGGCGAAAGGCCAATCAATCGGCGCGATGGACCTGCTGATTGCGGCCCACGCCGTCCACGAACGCGCGACCCTCGTGACGCGAAACAGCCACGAGTTCGAGCGAGTCCGCGGACTCAAAGTCGAGAGTTGGTAGCCCGCGTGCCTTGAGCGCGTCAGCCCCGTAGTGAAAAGGACATCAAGTTCCAGGTTCGACTCTCGGCCGGGGCACCATCGCCTCAATGCGTATTCGCCAACCGCAAAGGCCAGCCTCTGAATGAGCGCACGTAAGAAGATGATCCTTGGCGTCGAGTGGCCACGCCTGCAGATCTCGGATGCCGTCCGCTGTATACGCTCAGGCATACGCATCTTGATGCTCTCCTCAGGAAAGCCGCCCAGTGGATTGCCGATCAGCTCGTCGCGTGGGGTCAAGAAGATCGACGAGGTCTACGGCCGCCGGAAACGGTGCAACAAGCTGCCGAACAAGCAACTCGATCTAGTTGCACTTTTCCGAAACTTCAGAGCGCTACCGCCGTTCGCGATATCGAAAGCGCGGAGCGCTTTGCCAGAAGTCTCGCACAAAATCTCCGGCTAGCTTCCTCCGGGCGCTCTACGAAGACGACTCAGGATTGTTGGGAAGCATCGGAGCCGGGCGGCGAGGGCCAGCGCTTGCGAGCTAATTTGACGAATGCCGTTACGGCTAGCGCGCCGCGTTCCCGAGCTTTGCTGCCAGCCCTCTGCAATTCGGTCGCGATAGCGGACCACGGCGCTTCGTAAATCGCGCGAAGGCGGAGCAGCTCATCCAGCAGCACGAGCAACACCGCGTCGCACTCGTGATCTCCTTTAATTATGCCGATTCGCTGGCCCGTGAAGGCTTTGCTTGCTGGAAAGCAGCGGGTTTTGATCTGAATCCGGCGCCCTGCCGTGTCGGTTGCGTCGTATCCCGGATTGCGAGCGTCCAGCAGAGTGAGCTGAAGGCGTTTGGCCGCCTCATACTCGCCAACCTCGCCGGTCAACCCAAGCGGCTTCCCGGTGAGCTCGTAGTAGCGAACCGCTAAAGCGCGGGCGGGTTCTAGGATTGCGCCGATCGCGCATAAACTTTGAGGTTTTGCGGGCCCAAGCTTACGCGGATTTGGTGGTCGATCTTCCATTTGCGAGTGAACCTTGGTCACCTTCGATGGTGGCCACGTATGCCGGCTCCGGTGAGTTCGAGAAAGCGTCGAGATTTTCGCAACCTAATCGCAGGCGACGTGCCCCGGCCGGGAATCGAACCCGGACTTGAGGTTCCGGAGACCTCCGTGATGTCCTTTTCACTACCGGGGCGAGCGCAGAAGCAACCAATATCCTACGGAATCGGCGCGGACAAGCAGACCGGCCAAGCCACTTCGACCCGGAAGTGTCAGCCGCGCGGCATCTTCGACTCCGACGCGATCATCTCGGCGTGGCGGTGGGTGGCCTCGGGGAAGGTTTCGGCGATTACGCCGAGCATCTCGCTATGGAGCCGCTTGTTGCTGGCCACGATCCGCAGGCCGTCGAGGTCCAGGCGCGAGCCGTCCATGTTGGTGACGCGGCCGCCGGCCTCTTCAATGATCAGCGATCCTGCGGCAACGTCCCACGCCTTCAAGCCGAACTCCCAGAAGCCGTCGACCCGCCCGCACGCGACGTAGCTCAGATCAAGCGCGGCCGCGCCCGCGCGACGAACGCCCTGCGAACGCGTCATGAAATTCTCCCAGAAGCAGAGATAGAAACGGCGGCGCTCGCGCCGATCGTACGGAAAGCCGGTGCCGAGCAATGCGTTGGCGAGGGTGAGCGTCCGGCTGACGTGGATCGGCTGGCCGTTGAGTTTCGCGCCCTTGCCGCGCTGCGCCACGAAACACTCCTTGCGGAACGCGTCGTAGACCACGCCGAATTCGATCCGGCCGCGCCGCTCATATCCGATCGAGACGCAGAACTGCGGGTAGCCGTGGGCGAAATTGGTCGTCCCGTCGAGCGGGTCGATGATCCATCGATGATCGCTGCCGTGATCGCTCCCGCCGCGATGTGCGCTCTGGCCGGCGCTCAGCCCCGACTCTTCGCCCAGGATTGCGTGATCGGGGAACGCGCGCCGGATTACCTTGATCACCGCGGTTTCGGATTCGCGGTCGGCTTCGGTGACCAGATCGATCGCATTCGACTTGCTGGTGACGCTGGTTTTGAACAGCCACGCGAGATGGACGCGGCCGGCGGCGCGCGCGGCGCGCATCGCGACGTTCTCGATCTCCGCGGTCACGCGACTACCATCGCGGCTGCTCGGCGGGCGAGATTCCGAGCGCGAGCTTGCCGATCAGTTCGCGCGCGCGCGCGTTGGAGAGCGGATGGTTCACGCCGGCCCGCACGTCGCGATAGTAGCGCTCCATCGGATAGCGCCGCATGATGCCGTGAGCGCCAACGGCCTCCATGCAATAGTCCACCGCGCGAATCGCGTTGTTGGTCGCGACATATTTCGGCATCACGACTCGCGCCAGCCCGGCCTCGCCGCTGAACGAGGCGCGATCACGCAGGTAGTCCGCGGTCGTACTCAGGTAGAGGGCGCGCGATTGCGCGACCAGCGCTTCTGCTTCCGCGACTGCAAACTGGATCCCGGGCAGATACTTGATCGGGCGCGGCAGCGTCATCGGCTTGAACTTGGAGCAAAACTCCTTGGTGAACTTGAGCGCGGCGATCGCGATTCCGGTGTAGACCGCGGCGACCGAGAGCGAGAACCACGCGAACAGCGAGATGCCCTGCTCGTCGATCGGTCCGATCGGCCGCGCCTCGGTCGCCGCGATCGCGGGCACGCGCACGTTCTTGATCACCAGGTCGTGGCTGGCCGTCGCCCGCATCCCCATCACATCCCAGGTCTCGATGATCTCCAGGCCGGGCGTGCCGCGCGGCACGATAAAGGTTGCGGCTGAAATCGGCACGTGATCTTCGAGTGTGGTCATCACCATGAACAGATCGATCACCGGCGCGAGGCTGGTGAAGGTCTTGCGGCCGTTGAGGATATAGAATTCGCCGTCGCGCCGCGCCTTGGTCGCGAAGTAACCCCAATCGCCGCCGGTCTCGGGCTCGCTGATTCCGCCGCCGAGAATTTGACGTCCGCGTCCGATCATCTCGAAGAAGAACTCCTGGTCGCGGGTGTGAACCGCACGTTCGCTCATGCTGCCGATGCCGAACAGATGCATGTTGATCGCGAGCGCAGTCGCGCCGTCGCCCTGCGAAAGTTGCTCCTGGCAGAGCACGTAATCCATCAGGTCGCCGCCCAGACCGCCGTAACGCTCGGGCACGATCAGCGCCGTGTAGCCGGTCTGCTTCATTTTGTCGATATTTTCGACCGGGAATGAATTGGCGCGATCGTGCTCGGTCGCGCGGGTGGCGAAATCGGCCGCGAGCTCGGCGGCCAGTTGCACAAGCTCATGCTGCTTCTCGGACATCAGGTTGGCTCTCTCCAGCTTTCCGGCGACTGCTGGTCGGAGCAATCGCGATCGGGTAATCGAATTCGTGAGCCTAATCAGTGGACGTGCGCCGGTAAAGCCGCGATGCGGCAGTGGCCCGGATTTGGCGGTAGGCGTTTTTGGATTCGGATGGCCGGCAGGGACGCCGGCCACTACCCTGAATAAAGCTCCGACCTTGTGGTAGGGGCTGGCCTCCGTGCCGGCCCGTGCTGTCCAGAACCGCCCACTGCTCGCGAATCGCGAGCGCTTGACTGGCGCTACGGCGCCTCGCTACCCTGCCAGCATCATGTCGAGTTCAGGTACCAAGGCCGCCGGCACGAGCGCCACCGGATGAGCGGAGCCAGGAACTCGGCTTGAGAAAGCCCCGAGCCCTGAAGGCTCGGGGCTTTTTCTTTTCGGGCGCGGTTAGCGCGCCCGATGATTGAAGTGACGTGATGAACGAATCGACCAACGCGACCTCGATTACAATTCGCTCGATCACCCGCCGCTACTACGGCGTGTGGTGGACGTATGCGTTTGCGGGCGGCTTTCTGTTCGGGATCTATCCGATCTTCTTGCGCGCCCGCGGCCTTAATCAGTTCCAGGCCAACAGCGTGCTCGCGACCTATCTCGCGGTCACCTTCCTGACCGACGTGCCAACCGGCGCCTTCGCCGACGCACTGGGGCGCCGCCGGTCACTCATCGTCGGATGCGCCGGCCGCTGCGTGGCGTTTCTGCTTTACTTCACGGCGCATCGGTACTTCGTGTTCCTGATCGCCGAAGCGATCGACGGGATCGGCACGACCTTCTGTAACGGTGCGATCGATGCGTGGGGCGTCGATGCGCTCGACGCCGCCGGCTTCGGCGAGGTGAAGGACCGGCTGTTCTCGCGCATCTCGCAGCTCTCGACCGTCGGATTCATGATGTCGTCGGTGATCGGCGCCTACGTGGCGAACGTCAACATCGCGTGGCCATGGATACTCGGCGCCGCCGGCTACCTCTTGTGCGCCGTGATCGGCGGCAGGCTGATGCGCGGTGAGAAGCCGCGCGACGCGCACGTCGAGGTGCGCGCGTTTCCCGCGCTGATCTCCGGCCGGGTGGCCGAAGGGCTGCGCCGCGGCTTCAACCATCGCACGGTTCTCCTGTTGAGCGCGGCCACCGCGATCCAGACTGCGGCGTGGGCGCCGTTCTGGATGGAATGGCCGGTGTTCTTCAACCACAGCTATGGCGTCGGCGTGTGGATTATCGGCTGGCTCTGGTCGCTGTTCGCCATCGCCCGGATGATCGGCGCGGAGGCGGTCGCGCGCTTCAGGGGCGACGAATCCAGGCGCCCCGCGATCCTGACCGCGCTGTCGCTCGGCGCTGCCTCGATGCTCTTCCTGGCGGGTGCGGCCGGTGAGCGCGCCAACCTCGCGGTCGTTATCCTGCTCGCGATGAATCTCTGCACCGGCGCGATGACGCCGCTTGCCCAGAGCTGGTTCAACGAGCAAATCGGCTCCGGTAACCGCGCGACGCTGCTCTCATTCAACAGCACGCTCGGCACGATGGGCGGCGCGATCGGGGTGCTGCTCGGCGGATGGATCGCCGACGCGTACGGAATCTCGCTGGGATGGCAGGTTTCAGGCGTAATCTCGCTCGGCACGGCCGCCTGCTATTGGGCGCTCCGGTCGGGCGCCGCCGAGCCGGAGGTCATCGTGGGCGTGGCGAAGTAGGAAAAGCGGCTACTAGCGTTACGGGCCAGCAGTCGGTTACAAAATAAGGGCTTGCCGCGCGCGCGGCGGGCGAGCGACGGAGCAAATAGGCAACCATGGATTTTCCCCGTATCAAGCGCCTGCCGCCTTATGTGTTCAACGCGATCGGCGAGCTCTGCCTGCAGGCGCGCCGCGCCGGCGAGGACATTATCGATTTCGGCATGGGGAATCCCGACGAGGCTACGCCCGCGCATATCGTGGCCAAGCTGGTCGAGGCCGCGACCAAGCCGGCGAACCATCGCTACTCGGTCTCGCGCGGCGTCTACAAGCTCCGGCTCGCGATCTGCGATTGGTACAAAAGCCGCTACGGCGTCGAGCTTGATCCCGATACCGAGGCGATCGTCACGATCGGCTCGAAGGAAGGCATCGCCCATCTGACGCTGGCGATCCTCGATCAAGGTGACGTGGTGCTCGCGCCGACGCCGACCTATCCGATCCATCAGTACGGATGCGTCATCGCGGGCGCGCAGGTGCAGGGCGTCCCGCTCAGCGCCAGCGGCGAGCAATTCTTCGACGAGATGACGAGTATCGTCAGCCGATGCTGGCCGCGCCCGAAATTCCTGATCATGAATTTCCCGCATAACCCGACCACCGCGACCGTCGATCTCGGCTTCATGAAAAAGGTGGTCGCCTTCGCGCGCGAGAACGAAATTATCGTCGCGCACGATTTCGCCTACGCCGATCTCTGCTTCGACGGCTACCAGGCGCCCTCGATGATGCAGGTGGCGGGTGCGCGCGATATCGGCGTCGAATTCTTCACGCTCTCGAAGAGCTACAGCATGCCGGGCTGGCGGGTGGGGTTCGCGGTCGGCAATCGCGAGATGATCGCCGCGCTGGCGCGGCTCAAATCGTACTTCGACTACGGGATGTTCGCGCCGGTGCAGGTGGCCGCGATCGCGGCGCTCAACGGGCCGCAGGATTGCGTCGCCGAGATCTGCGAGACCTATCGCAGCCGGCGCGATGTGCTGGTCGACGGGCTCAATCGCTCAGGCTGGCCGCTCACCAAGCCGCGCGCCACGATGTTCGTATGGGCGCCGATTCCCGAGCCGTACCGTGCGATGGGCTCGCTCGAGTTCGCCAAGTTCCTGCTCGCCGAAGCGAAGGTCGCCGTATCGCCGGGCGTGGGCTTCGGCCAGGACGGCGACGGCTTCGTCCGCTTCGCGCTGATCGAGAACGAGCATCGCACCCGCCAGGCGATTCGTGGCATCCGCCATGCGCTGGCGCGCGGCGTCAAGACCGAGTCGCGCGCGGCGGCCGTATAAACCGCGCACCGCGGGTCCCCACGTGCAACGACTGGAGCCTATCCGAATCGGCCTGCTCGGACGCGGCACGATCGGCACGGGCGTAATCAAGCTCCTGCGCAACAATCGTGAGATGCTCGCGCACAAGCTCGGCGTGCCGCTTGAATTGGCCGGCGTAGCCGACAAAATCCTCACTCCCGAACCTTCGCTCGGCCTGACCGCAGCGCTGATCACGCCTGATCCCGCAGCGCTGATCGCTCGGCCCGATATCGATATCGTGATCGAGCTGTTCGGCGGCCACGAGCCCGCGCGCAGCCTGCTCCTGAAGGCGCTCGAATCCGGCAAGGACGTGGTCTCCGCGAACAAGGCGATGCTCGCCGAGCACGCCGAGGAGCTCTTCCGCGCTGCCGAGCGGCTGGGGCGCTCAGTCGGCTTCGAGGCCAGCGTCGGCGGCGGCGTGCCGATTATCCGCACGCTCACGCAGGCGCTCGCGGGCGACCGGCAGCGCGCCGTGCACGGAATCGTCAACGGCACCTGCAACTTTATTCTCACCACGATGAGCGAGCGCGAAGTCGAGTTCGATGACGCGCTCAAGCAGGCGCAGCGCGACGGCCTGGCCGAGGCGAATCCGGCGCTCGATATCGAGGGCCACGACGCCGCGCACAAGCTCTGCCTGCTCGTGACGCTCGCGTTCGGCGCGATGCTCAAGCCCGCGCAGGTCTACACCGAGGGCATCGCGCGCGTCACGCAAGCCGATATCGCCTACGCGAACGAGCTTGGCTACGCGATCAAGCTGCTGGCGATCGCCAAGGACGACGACGGCCGCATCGAGGCGCGGGTACATCCTACGATGGTCCCCAAGCGCCATCCGCTGGCCGCGGTCGGCGGCGCCTACAACGCCATCTACATCCACGGCGAGGCGTTGGGCGCGAGCATGTATTTCGGGCTCGGCGCGGGCCAGATGCCGACCGCGACCGCGGTCATCGCCGACGTGATGGAGATTGCGCGCGAGCGGCTGGCCGCTCGCCAGTTGGTCAGTAACGGCAGGTCCGTGCGGCGCCACGGGCTCGGATTCCCGGTCGCGTCCATCAAGAAGGCCCGTGTCAAGCCGATGGACGACGTGGTAAGCGAATACTATCTGCGTTTCAAGGCCGCGGATAAGCCGGGCGTTTTCGGCGCGATCGCCTCGGTGCTGGGACGCAGCGGAATTTCGATCGCGTCGGTAATCCAGCAGGGGCGCGAAGCGGAGCGGACCGTGCCGATTGTGATGCGAACCCATCAGGCGCGCGAGCGCAATCTCAAGCGCGCGCTCGCCGCTATCGCCCGGCGCAAACTGGCCGGCGCCGCGCCCGCGTTTATCCGAATCGAGGAGAACCTGTGAGCACCAAGCCGGTTGCCAAGGCCAAGGGCGGATCTGCGAAGGGAACGCCCGATTATTCCCGGCTCACGCGCTGGCCGGGGCTGATCGAGCATTACCGGCGCTTCCTGCCGGTCAACGCCGACACGCCGGTGGTGACCCTCAACGAAGGCAACACGCCGCTGATCGAGAGTCCCGAGCTGGCGATGCGGCTTGGCGGGGACATAAAGCTTTACTTGAAGTATGACGGCCTCAACCCGACCGGCTCGTTTAAGGACCGCGGGATGACGGTCGCGATCAGCAAGGCGCTGGGCGAGGGCGCCCGCGCGGTGATTTGCGCCTCGACCGGCAATACCGCGGCCTCCGCGGCCGCCTACGCGGGACGCGCGGGTCTGAAGGCCTTCGTGCTGATTCCGAAGGGCGCCACTGCGCTCGGCAAGCTTTCGCAGAGCGTGATACACGGCGCGCGAGTGGTCGAGGTAATCGGCAACTTTGACATCTGCCTCAAGATGGTGCGCGACATCGCCGAGCGCGACCCGATCCGAATCCGGCTGGTCAACAGCATCAACCCCGACCGGATCGCAGGGCAGAAGACCGCGGCGTTCGAGATTCTGCGATCAGCTCGGCGATGCGCCGGCGTATCACTTTCTGCCGGTCGGCAACGCCGGCAATATCACGGCTTACTGGGCGGGCTACCAGGAATATACGGAGCACGGGCTCTGCTCGCGGTTGCCCATCCTCATGGGCTACCAGGCCGAGGGCTCGGCGCCGATCGTCCGCGGCCATCCGATCGACGATCCCAAAACCGTCGCGACCGCGATCAAGATCGGCAATCCCGCGAGCTGGAAGCAGGCCGTTGCCGCGCGCGATGAATCGGGCGGCGTGATCGATTCGGTCACCGACGCCGAGATTCTCGTCGCCTATCGGTTGATCGCGGCGCAGGGAATTTTCGCCGAGCCCGCCTCGGCGGCTTCGGTGGCCGGCGTGCTCAAGTACAGTTCGAGCGGCGGGCTCAAGCCGGGATCGACCGTGGTGTGTACGCTTACCGGCCACGGCCTCAAGGATCCCGACACCGCGCTCAAGAACCTGAGCAACACGATCGTGGTCGAGCCCGACCTCGACAAAATCGCCAAGGTGCTGGAATCGGAATGAAGCGCGCTGAGGCTCGGCCGCGATGAAGCACGTTATCATCCACGGCGACGGGATGGCCGACTGGCCGTGCGACGAACTGGGCGGAAAGACTCCGCTCGAAGCGGCGCACAAGCCCAACATGGATTTGCTCGCGACGCGCGGCAAGCTCGGCCTGGTCGCGACGATCCCCGACGGGATGCCCTCGGGCAGTGACATCGGCACGATGACGATGCTCGGCTACGATCCCGCGCGCTACCACACCGGCCGCTCGCCGATCGAAGCGGCCAGCATGGGGATCGCGATGGGCCCGCGCGACGTCGCCTTCCGCATGAATCTGGTCGCGGTCGGCCCCGGCGAAAATGGCGTGCCCACGATGCTCGACTTCACCGCGGGCCATATCGGCAGCGACGAGGCCGCCGCGATCGTCAAGGATCTCGCCGCGAGCCTTAACGGCGGCGGCATCGAGTTCTTCAACGGCGTCAGCTATCGCCATCTGATGATCTGGCGCGACGGAATCACCACCACCCGGCTCACGCCCCCGCACGACATCACGGGCAAGCCGGTCGCGGGCCATCTGCCGGAAGGCGAAGGCGCGGAGCGGATACGCGCGCTCATGGAGAAAGCGACGGCCATTCTGCGCGACCATCCGGTGAACCGCGCGCGACGCGAAGCCGGCAAGCCCGAGGCGACCTCGATCTGGTTTTGGGGGCAGGGGACACGCCCGGCGGTGCCGACGCTCCGCGAGCGCTTCGGCGTCGAGGGTTCGGTTATCTCTGCGGTCGATCTGGTCAATGGACTCGGCCGTCTGGCCGGCCTCGAACGAATCAACGTGCCAGGTGCGACCGGCTTTCTCGACACCGACTACGCAGCCAAGGCCCGCTACGGTCTCGAATCGCTCAAGGCGCGCGACTTTCTGCTGCTGCATATCGAGGCGCCCGACGAGGCCGGACACATGGGCCGCGCGGATTTGAAGCAGCGAGGCGATCGAGCGGATCGACGAGTTGATCATCGGCCCGATGCTCAAAGGGCTGGCGGCGCTGGGCGAGTTCAGCGATTCTCCTGATGCCGGACCATCCGACGCCCTGCAAGCTTAAGACGCATTCCAGCGAGCCGGTCCCGTTTGCTATTCTCACCAACGTCTCAGCCGGCGTCGACGCGCCGGCGCGGCGCTACACGGAGGCCGACGCGGCCAAAACCGGAGTGCTGGTGCGCGAGGGCTATCGCCTGATCGAATCGCTCTTCGGTCGGGAGCTTCCCGCCGCCAGCCAACTGAAGGGGGATTATAAGCGAATGGATCGCAATCTCGCCCTCGAGGCGGTTCGCGCGACCGAAGCGGCGGCACTCTCTGCCTCCCGGTTTATCGGCAAAGGCGACGAGCGGATGGCCGAGCACAGCGCCTGCGAGGCGATGCGCAAGGCGCTCAACTGGATTCCGATCGACGGCGCAGATCGTGATCGGCGAGGGCGATCAGGGTTCCACCGAAATCCTCTACACGGGCGAGATCGTCGGGACCGGCGCCGGGCCCGCGATCGACGTTGCGCTCGACGCGCTCGAAGGCCCGCTCATCTGCGCCACCGGCGCGCCCAACGCGCTCTCGTGCGTGGCGCTCGCCGAGCGCGGCAAGCTGCTGCGCTGTCCCGATACCTACATGGACAAAATCGCCTGCGGTCCGCTCGGCCGCGGCGTGATCAGATCTGGACCGCTCACCGACTGAAAATCTGTGCGCGCTGGCCGACGCCAAGAATGTCTACGTCGAGGATTTGCGGGTCGCGATCCTCGACCGCCCGCGCCACGAGAAACTGATCGCCGAGGTCCGCAAGGCCGGCGCCGGAATCAAGCTGCTTACGGCCGGCGACCTGTCCGCGGCGATCGCCACTACCCGGGTCGAGAGCGAGATCGATTTACTGATCGGCGTCGGCGGAGCGCATCAGGGCGTGCTCGCCGCCGCGGCGATCCGCTCCGCGGGCGGCGAGATGCAATGCCGCTTCGTGCCGCGCAATCCGGAAGAGTCGGAAGCCTGCCTGGCGCTCGGGATTCTCGATCTGAATCGCCGCTACACGCTCGAGGAGCTGGCCGGCGACAACGTGATGTTCGCGGCCACCGGCGTCACCACCGGCGACTATCTGCGCGGCGTGCGCTTCTTCTCGGGCGGCGCAATGACCAACAGCGTCGTGATGCGCTCGAAGACCCGCACCATCCGCTTCATCGAGGCCGTCCATCACTTCGACTTCAAGCCCGAGTACTAAGCCGCACTTCTTCCTGCCAATTGCGAACCGAATCACGCGCCGCGCGCGACCCCGAGCGAGGAATCCACGCAGCCCGCGCGCTTGCAATGAAAATGCGGTGAATCGAAGGAAGTGAAGGAATCGGACGATGTGGATCAAACTGACGCACAAGAAGCGCGGTCCGTTGCTGGTGAACACCGATCTGGTCCTGTATCTGCGTGAAGTGGACGACGAATACGAAGGCAAGGACTGCGAGATCTATTTCAATTTCCAGGACTTCATCCTGGTCGAGGAAACCCGCGCCGAGATCGAGAAGCAGTTGGGCGTGAATTCGTGATTCTGCATCTCACCGCGCGCGGTGAGTGGGAGGCCGCGCTGCGTAGCGGCGCATATGCGCCGCCCAGCCTGCGCGCGGAGGGTTTCATCCATTGCTCCACTCCCGCGCAGCTCCTCGATACCGCCAATAGGTTCTTTCGCGGCCGCAGCGATCTGGTCGTACTTTGTATCGATGAGCGGCGGCTGGCCGCGCCGCTCAAATATGAGGCGCCTGCCATGGCTCACGATGAGCGCCGCGCGGGTCTCTTCCCGCACCTGTACGGCGCGCTCAACCTTGACGCGGTTACCCACGTGGTCGATTTCCCATGCGAGCCCGACGGCTCGTTCCGCTCGCTGCCGCTTGGCGAACCTCTGTCCTAAGCCCGGTTTTCACGCACGCTAGGCGCCAAAGACTTAACGTCTGCGCGCTGCCCTGACGCAAGGGCTGGAAAACCGCCTGCCGATCGACTCTACAATGTGTAACTTCTGCGGCCTTTCACCGGACACTTGACAGGGCGGGCGGGAGCGGCGGACCCTCTGGGCGATTGCCAAAGATGACGGGAGGCGCGCCGATGGAACTGAAAAGTCTGCTTTTCGATCACGCCGCGATCGCGACGCTGACCGTCAACCGGCCGGCCGCGCTCAACGCGCTCGACCGCCGCGTGCTCGAAGAGATCGCCCAGGTGCTGCGCGACGTGCGCCACGATCCGGCGATTCGCGTCCTGATCGTGACCGGCGCGGGCGAGCGCGCCTTTGTGGCCGGCGCGGATATTGCCGCGATGGCCGCGATGTCGGCGCTCGAAGGACTCGAGTTCTCCCGCCTGGGCCATCGCGTGATGCAGACCTTCGAGGACTTGCCGATTCCCGTGATCGCGGCGGTCAACGGCTTCGCGCTGGGCGGTGGACTGGAACTCGCGCTCGCCTGCGACCTGATCGTCGCAAGCGAAAAGGCGCGCTTTGGCCAGCCCGAGATCAACCTCGGCCTGATTCCCGGCTTCGGCGGCACTCAAAGGCTGCCACATCGGATCGGCCACGTACGGGCGCGCGAGCTGGTGATGACCGGCGATCCGATCGATGCTAAAACCGCGCTCGAATGGCGGCTGGTCAACGCGGTGGTCGCTCCCGACGAATTGCTGCCCGCAGCCCGCAAGCTCGCCGAAAAGCTCGCGGCCAAGCCCGCGCTCGCACTGCGTCAGGCCAAGGCGGCGCTGCGCGCCGCGGCGACGGTCGGCGAGGACGTGGGTCTGCGTTTCGAGCAGGAGGCGTTCGGCGTCGCCTTCGCGAGCCCCGATCGGGTCGAGGGCACGACCGCCTTTCTCGAAAAACGCGCGCCCAAATGGCCGAGGAAGTGACCTCCGCGCCTGGTGCGGAGGACTGAACTCGAGGCCAGTTGCGACCGCGCCCCTTTGTGGCTAGTCGCCGCCGTTTTGCTAAGCTGAAGAACGATGGATCTGGAACTCAGTGACGATCAACGCCGCGTACGCGATACCGCGCGCCGTTTCGCGCGCGAGCGCCTCGAGCGCGTTGGCGTTGAGGCCGACCGGACCCATCGCTATCCCAGTGCAGCGATCGCCGAGTTGGGCAAGCTCGGGATGCTCGGTGTGTTCATTCCCGAGCAGTATGGCGGCGCGCGGCCTCGATCAGGTGAGCTATGCGCTGGTGATCGAGGAACTGGCGGTCGAATGCGCCGCGACCGCGGTGATCGTGTCGGCGCATTCCTCGCTCGCGTCGTGGCCGATTCTCGGTCTCGGCAGCGAGGATCAGAAGCGGCGCTTTCTGCCGCAGATGGCCTCGGGCGAGCATCTGGGATGCTTCGCGCTGACCGAGCCGCAAGCCGGCTCCGACGCCGCCGCGCAGAAGACTCGCGCGCTTCGCGATGGCGATTCCTACGTGATCAACGGCACCAAGAATTTCATCACCAACGGGCCTCGAAGCGGCGGTTGCGATCCTGTTCGCCAACACCGCGCCCGACGAACGGCCATCGCGGGATCAGCGCGCTTGATCGTCGATACCGCGCGCCCGGATGGAGCGTGACGCGAATCGAAGACAAGATGGGAATCCATGCCGCGCACAGCGCGCAGATCAGCCTCTCCGATCTGCGCGTGCCGCGCGCGAATCTGCTCGGCAATGAGGGCGACGGCTTCAAGGTCGCGATGAAGACGCTCGACGGCGGCCGGATCGGAATCGCGGCGCAGGCGGTCGGGATCGGCCGCGCCGCGCTCGAAGCTTCGCTCAAGTATGCCGCCGATCGCCAGGCGTTCGGCGCGCCGATCGCGAGCTATCAGGCGATTCAATGGAAGCTCGCCGACATGGCCGTCGAAATCGACGCGGCGCGCTTGCTCACGCTCAAGGCGGCCGCGCTCAAGGACGCCGGCCGGCCATGCACGCGCGAATCCGCGATGGCCAAGTTGTTCGCCGCGGAGGCCGCGATGAGCGCCGCGACCGAGGCGGTGCAGATTCACGGCGGTTACGGCTATACCAAGGAGTTCAAGGTCGAGCGTTATTTCCGCGACGCCAAGATCACCGAGATTTACGAAGGCACGTCGGAGATTCAGCGGATCGTGATCGCGAACCGATGCTGCTGGAGTCGCGCTGAGGACTACGCTCGTGAGCACCAAACAGAAATGGCTCGACACCACGTACAAGCAGGCCGCTGAACGGCCCGCGCGATTCTCGACCGTCTCGGACATGGAGTTGGATCCGCTCTACACGCCCGAAGATGCCGCCAGCGACTACGCCACCGCGTTGGCGAATCCCGGCGAGTATCCCTACACGCGCGGCGTCTACGGCTCGATGTATCGCGGGCGGCTCGTGGACGATGCGCCAGTTTGCGGGCTTCGGCTTGCCCGAGGATACCAACGCGCGCTTCCATTTTCTGCTCGGCCAGGGGCAGGACGGACTCTCGACCGCCTTCGACATGCCGGTGCTGATGGGCTACGACGCCGACCACGAGCGCGCCCGCGGCGAGGTCGGGCGCGAGGGCGTGTCGGTCACTTCGATTCACGACATGGCGCGGCTGTTCGACCGGATTCCGATCGGGCGCATCTCCACCTCGATGACGGTGAACTGCTCCGCTTCGGTGCTGCTCGCGATGTACCTGGTGGTCGCGGAGCGCAACGGCGTGCCGTGGGAGCAGGTCGGCGGCACGATCCAGAACGACATGCTCAAGGAGTTCATCGCGCAGAAGGAATGGATCTGCCCGCCGCGCCCGTCGCTGCGGATAGTCACCGACATGATCGAGTTCTGCGCCAAGCGGGCGCCGCGCTGGCATCCGGTGTCGATCTCCGGCTACCACATCCGCGAGGCCGGCTCGACCGCGGTGCAGGAGTTGGCGTTCACGATCGCGGACGGAATTTGCTACGTCGAGGAGGCGCTCAAGCGCAGTCTTGCGGTTGACGACTTCGCGCCGCGGCTCTCGTTTTTCTGGAATCTGCACAACGATTTTATCGAGGAAGTTGCCAAGCTGCGCGCCGCGCGCCGGCTCTGGGCGCGGCTGATGCGCGAGCGCTTCGGCGCTCGCAATCCGCGCTCGATGATGCTGCGGGCGCATGCGCAGACCGCCGGCGCCTCGCTCACCGCGCAGCAGCCGCTGAACAATATCGTGCGCGTCGCGCTCCAGGCGTTCGCCGGCGTGCTCGGCGGCGTCCAGTCGCTGCATACCAACTCGATGGACGAGACGGTCGCGCTCCCGACCGAGGAGGCGGTCACCGTCGCGCTGCGCACCCAGCAGATAATCGCCGAGGAAACCGGCGTGACCAACACCGTCGATCCGCTCGGCGGCAGCTACGCGATCGAGGCGCTCACCGATCGGATGGAGCGCGAGGCGATGGAATATATCGCGCGCATCGACGAGATGGGCGGGATGGTCCGCGCGATCGAAACCGGCTATCCGCAGCGTGAAATCGCGGAGGCCGCGTTCCTCTATCAGCGCCAGCTCGAACACGGTGTGAAGACCGTGGTCGGCGTCAACAAGTACTCGACGCCCGAGGAGCTGCCGATCGCGATGCTCAAGATCGATCCCGCGATCGAGGAACTGCAAATCCAGCGCGTGCGCAAGGTAAAACGCGAACGCAATTCGGTCGCGGTGCAGGAAGCGCTCCAGCGCGTGGCGGAAGCATGCCGGTCGGGTGAAAACGTGATGGACCCGATCTGCGCAGCGGTGCGCCGCGACGTCACGGTCGGCGAGATCAGCGACGTGTTCCGCGCCGAGTTCGGCGTGTACCGCGATCCGGGGTGGATTTAAGCGATGGCGGAAAAGCGACTGCGAATTCTGGTGGCCAAGCCGGGCCTCGACGGCCATGACCGCGGCGCGAAGATCATCGCGCGCGCGTTGCGCGACGGCGGCTTCGAGGTGATCTACACCGGGCTCCATCAGACGCCCGAGATGATCGCGGAAGCCGCGTTGCAGGAAGACGTCGACGCGGTTGGACTCAGCGTCCTCTCCGGCGCGCATATGACGCTTTTCCCCGAAGTGATGCGATTGTTGAAAGAGAAGGGCGCCGGCGATGTCGCCGTGTTCGGCGGCGGAATAATCCCGGCCGAAGACGTCGCCAAGCTCAAGCAGGCCGGGGTGAAAGAGGTCTTTACGCCCGGCGCTTCGACCGAAGACATCATCAAGTGGGTGCGCGAGAACGTCGCCCCGCGCCAATGAACTTCGATCTCACCGAAGAGCAGCAACGCATCCGCGACACGCTCGCCGCGTTTGCCGAGCGCGAGATCAAGCCTCACTCGGCAAAGTGGGACAAGAATGAGACCTTCCCGCGTCACATCATCGAGTCGATCGGCGAGTTGGGTTTTCTCGGCGTCGCGTTTCCCGAGCGATGGGGCGGCGGCGCCGCCGACACGCTCTCGCAAGTGCTGGTGGTCGAGGGGCTCTCGCGTTACGACGCTTCGGTCGGCCTCACCTGCGCCGCGCACATGTCGCTCGGCAGCGGTCATATGGCGCTGTTCGCCTCGGACCACCATCGCGATCGCTTGCTGCCCGATATGATTCGCGCGCGCAAGCTCGGCGCGTGGTGCCTCACCGAGCCTGGCTCGGGCTCCGACGCCGGCGCGCTCACGACCCGCGCGGTGCGTTCCGGCGATAATTACGCGATCACCGGCAGCAAGATGTTCATCACCAACGGCACCGTCGGCGACGTCTACGTCGTGATGGCCTCAACCGATCCGGCGGCCGGGCACGGCGGCGTGTCAGCTTTTATCGTCGAGCGCGGCGTGCCCGGGCTCTCGACCGGCCGCAGGATCGAGAAGCTCGGCCTGCGCGCCTCCGATACCGCCGAAGTGATCCTCGACAACGTGATCGTGCCGGCGGCAAACCTGATCGGCAAACCCGGCGACGGCTATCGCCAGGCGATGAAGGTGCTCGAGGGCGGGCGGATCGGAATCGCCGGCTTCGCCGCGGGCATCGCGCGTGGCGCGCTGGAAGAAGCCACACGCTACGCGAGCGAGCGCGTGCAGTTCGGCAAAAAGATTTCCGAGTTCCAGGCGATCCAATGGATGCTCGCCGACATGGCGACACGCATCGAAGCTTCGTGGGTCCTGATCTGCCGCGCCGCGGCGCTCAAGGATCGCGCGCAGCCGTTCGCGCGGGAAGCCTCGATGGCGAAACTGTTCGCGTCAGAGACCGCGATGTGGTCGACGAACCGCGCCGTCCAGATTCACGGCGGCTACGGCTATATCACCGACTTCCCGGTCGAGCGCTACATGCGCGACGCCAAGCTCGCCGAGATCGGTGAAGGCACCAGCGAAGTGCAGCGGATGATAATCGCGAAGTCGCTGCTGCGCGACGGCTACCTGCCCGCGTAGCCGCGCCGCTTAGTCCAGCAAGTCTTGCCGGATCGTGTCGAGGTCGGCGGTGCTCAGCCCGATCTTCTCGCACATGAACGCCTCGATACCGCCGCATTCGTCGATCGCTTCGAACAGCGGGCGGAGCTGCGCCGGCCGCAGCGGCATCTCGTGGAACACCGCGTTGCTGCGCAGAAAGTCCCCCACGATCCGCTCGCGATCGACGCCCAGCAATTCGAGCAGCATCGCGGCGCCCACGCCGGTGCGATCGCGTCCGGCCGAGCAGTGGAAGAGCAGCGGATAGACTTCGCGCTCGGCGAGGATTTTGAAAAACGCGCGCCAGACCGAGAAGAACTGGATCACCAGCGCGAGATGCTCCTGACCGGGCTCCTCGGCCAGCGGCGCCGGGTTGTCGGCGTCGAACCAGCGATCGCCGATCGGAATATGCTCCCATCGCACCGCGTTGCGGATCCGCTCCGCCGGCGGTCCCAGATGCGATACTTCGACCCGGCTCTGGAGCGTGACCAGCGTGCGCAGACCCAGCCCCGGCAGCGGACTTTCCACCGGCAGCTCCGCGAGATGCGCCGATCGGTAGATCATCGCAGGCCGCACCCGTTTGCGATCGCGCGCCGGATGCCCGCCGAGGTCGCGGAAATTCAGGCCGCCGACCTTGCGCAGCAGATCGAAGTCCACCACCACGCGCCGCGACTCATCGCGATCGCGATTTCCTTTGCTGCTCACGATTGCTCCATTACCCCGATCTTATCCGACCGTGACCGACGCGGCAAAGCCGACCGCGAGAGCGCCCCTCTTGATTCGTGTACCGTGGTCAATTACTAGACTGAAGTACATGAATGTCCTCGAAGCCACCGCGGATTCCGCCGCGGTTCCGCTCTCGCGCCGCGAGCGCAAGAAGGAGCGCACCCGCCGCGAGATCTACTCCGCTGCGATGAAGCTCTTCTTACGCCGCGGTTTCGACGCGGTTACGATCGACGACATCTGCCACGCCGCCGACGTCGCGCGTGGCACCTTCTTCCTCCATTTTCCGGCCAAGGAATCGCTGCTCTACGAGTACGGCGAGCGCGCCAACGCGGAGCTCGCCGCGCTGCTCCAGGTTCAGCGCGGCAGCGCCACCGCCGCGCTGCGCCTGGCGCTGAAGACCCTCGCCGAGCGCGCCGCGCGCCAGCCCGAGCTCATCTCTCTCCTCACCCGCGAAGTCCTGATGCGCCCGGTCGTCTTCGCCGAGCACGAGGAGCAGACCCGCACCTTCGTGCAACTGCTCGGCGCGGTGATTCGCCGCGGCCAGGCGCAGGGCGAGTTCCGCCGCAAGGTTGAACCGCTGATCGCGGCAGTAGCGCTGGGCTCGGCATTTTTTGCGCTGGTCTACGAATGGTCGCGGCGCGGCGGCGAACTCGATATCGAAGGCGCGATCGCGCAGACTTTGGACGTAATCTTAAACGGCCTTGGCGAGTCCAGGGCGCATCCGCGCCGGTCCGCAACCCGCGCGGGAAAGGCGCGACTCTGATGGCGAACAATCATGCGATTGTGATCGGCGGCAGCATGGCCGGCCTCTGCACGGCCCGCGTCCTGAGCGATTTCTTCACGCGCGTAACCGTGATCGATCGCGACGCGTTTCCCGCCGGCGCGCTGGAGCGCCCGGGCGTGCCGCAGAGCCGCCACGTGCACGCGTTGCTCGCGCGCGGGCTCCTCGAGCTCGACACGCTTTTCAACGGCTTCAAGCGCACGATGCTCGAACGCGGCGCGAACCCGATCAACTTCAGTATGGACTTCGCCGCGCTCCGCGCCGACGGATGGGCTCCGCGGCGGCCCGACCGTATCAACCTCCTGTTCGCGAGCCGCCTGCTGATCGAGGCGATCATCCGCGAGCTCCTCCGCAAAATTCCCAACGTCGCAGAGCTCGAGCGCACCGACGTGGTCGGCCTGGTCGCGGCCCGCGACGGCGCGTTGCGCGTGCGCGGCGTGCGCGCCCGCCCGCGCGACGGCGGCGCCGAGCGCGAAATCGCAGCCGACCTGGTCGTCGACGCGAGCGGCCGCACCTCCAAGTCGCCCGCCTGGCTCCGCGAGGCTCGGCCTCGAGCCGCCGCCCGAAACCGTGGTCGATTCCTACGCGGGTTACAGTTCGCGATGGTTCAACGCGCCCGCGCCCGAGCGGCGGCCGCCGGATTGGTGGTGGAAAGGAATCTGGCTCGACCCCAAAATCCCCGAGTACATGAACGCCGGCGTGCTCTTTCCGCTCGAAAACAACCGCTGGCTGATCACCCTCGCCGGCATCGGCAAGCAATATCCGCCCAACGACGAGGCCGGCTTCATGGCGATGCTCGATCGGCTGCGCTCGCCGATTCTCGCGGAGGCGGTCCGCCTGGCGGAACCGATCTCGCCCGTCTACTCGAACCGCTCGATGGCGAACCGCTGGCGTCACTACGAAAAATGGACCGCGCGCCTCGACGGCTTCATCGCGCTCGGCGACGCCGTGTGCGCCTTCAATCCGGTTTACGGCCAGGGGATGACCAGCGGCGCAGTCTCGGCGACGATTCTCCGCGATTGCCTCAAGCTCCACGGCACGTCCAGCCCCGAACTGCCGCCGAAGTTCTTCAAAGCGCTAGCCCGCTTCGCCCAAGGCCCCTGGTCGATGGCCACCGGCGCCGACTTCGCAGTCCCCGAAACCGAAGGCGAGCGCCCGCGCCTGGCCTGGCTATTCGGCCCGGTGATGCAACGCATAATGGCCGCCGCGAACGACGACGAAGTAGTCCGCAACCGCTTCGGCGAAGTCTTCAACATGCTAAAACCCCCCTCCGCCCTGTTCACCCCACCAATCCTAAGCCGCTCGCTGATAGCCACCCTAGGCCGAGCAACCCGCCGCAAGTCCCACCCAACCCCAATCCCCTCAATGCCCCCACCCACCCCCGAACCCGCCCGAACGTAGGGCCGCCGATCGAGAGATTCAACCCCAGCCCCTTCCATGGGCGAGATTTTGCCGCCGGTCTGCTGCCGGAAAAGGGTGATCAGCGTGGCAACGAGGGAGAGCGCGGGGAACGAAGAGGTCTGACTTCATTGGACGGCCTATGATGGCATGGCAGGCGAATAACCTCGGCCAAAGAACTGAAAATCCTTGTGTCGAGTGTTCAATTCACTCCCTGCCCACCAATCAAATCAAGGGTTTCTGAGGTTACTGCCTGTTACGCCACCCGCAAGAAATACGCTAGAAATACGGTTCGCGGCGGAATTTCGGGCTTGGTTACTCCCCTTACTCTGCGATTTCGCGATGGCAAGCAATCCAGTGCTGATTGTCTCGATAGCGCGGTTTTGTGCAGCTCAGTGGGTGGGCAAGCCTGACGACCGCGCCAGGCCACCACGCGGTTCCCTTCCTATCTTCCGAGGCGTGCGCTACAACGCGGGCATTGAGTTGCGCTATCAGAGGTAACAGGGCCGATGGAAAAACTCACCAGGGATCAGGTTCAATGGGCCGCACAATTTGCGATGGCCGCCGAATTGGCTCGACGCAGATATTCGGCGGCCTTCTTTCTCGGCAACCAGCCGGCGCACGATTTACTCTGCAAGGGCGAGAAAGACTTTAGAGTTCAGATCAAGGGCTTCTCCTGGGCCAAACCGAAGAGCCCAACTGCAAAGGGTAACTACGTGCCAATCCACGATCTGCGCACCGGCAACGGAGCCGATCTGATCGTCATTGTGTACGTGCCCCAGCTTCCCGCCGAGTTCGAGTTCTTCATCGCGACGCGTAAAGACCTCTCGGCGGCAGAACCAGAGACAGCGATTAATCCGAAGACGAACAAGCCATACGCCCCTGGTTGGGTAGGCATTTGCTACCGCAATTTCGAGAAGTTCAAAGATCGCTGGCAAGCGCTCCCCCCTGCCGCATAGTCTGTCCGCGGTGCGCGCGGGTTGCATAACGCGAAAGTGGGGAAATCCGAAATGGGAATGTGTCCAAAGTCATGCGGGTCAGCAGTTTATCGGTGCAAGAAATGCGGGAACATCGGATGTCATCATGACGCCGAAGGCGAATGCTCTAATCAAGGTCTCGCATCAGACGGGAAGTGTTTTAAGTGCGGCGAGTACGCCAGAGACTCGCTTTAGTTAACGCAGCGCCCGCCCCGTAGCCGAGGCCAAAATCGGGTCCTCACTCCGTTAGCGCGCGCTTGAATTCCAGGCCGCAGCGGCGAAGCAGCCGATAAGCAGTGAACCGGCCAATCTCCACGTCCGGAGCCGGCTCACCTCAATGTAGTTGTATGCCGAAGCCCCGCTGCTGTCATTCCCGCGCGTGGCTGCCGCGCGAGGAATCCCGGATCTGCTCCGCTGAGCTGCTTCCATGCGCGACCGGACCTATTGCGTATACATCATGAGCAGCCTCTCGCGTACGCTCTACGCTGGCGTCACCAACGATCTCGAACGCCGCGTTTTCGAGCACAAGGAAGGGCGGCCCGGCTCCTTCGCGGCCCGATACCACGTCAACCGCCTGGTGTATTTCGAGGAGTTCGTTGACATTCACGAAGCGATCGCGCGCGAGAAGGAGATCAAAAAGATGACGCGGAGGTGGAAGACTAGGCTGATCGAATCGCTGAACCCCGAGTGGAAGGACCTAAGCGAGGAGTAGCGTGCTGCAGCCGGAATCCGGGATTCTTCGCGCGGCAGCCACGCGCGAGAATGACAATCGCGGAGCCCCTTCTGCGGCCGGATTAAAATGGCCCACTACTAGCCAACGACAATTACCGACCGTCGCTTACGCGGTGCTAGCGGGCGGCCGCGATTATCTCTGCCCGCAGGGCAACCAAATATGAGCAAGCACAGTACTATAGCCAGAATCCGTCCTGACGGCAGGATAGTACGCGTCCAGGCTGATGGCAGCGAAGAGACGCTGCCCGCCGGACCGATCGCGGCCCGGACTCGCGGAGAGATTGAGGCTGCCGCCGCGGACGACCGCGACAACCCACCGTCGAGACCAGCCGAGTTCGCAAAGCTTCGGCGCGTCCCGCGAGTAAAAACGTTGCGGCGCGCTCTGGGCCTGACCCAGGAAGAGTTCGCGGCGCGCTATCAAATACCCGTTGGCACGTTACGGGACTGGGAACAAGGACGAACGAAACTCCATCGGATCAGACAACAGAAAGACTGAACGCCACCGCCTCTCAGTTCGGAGGGGGACCATCTCTGTCAGGCCAGTTCACTGTGGCAGTTTCAAACCTATCTGCCGTTAACGGATTACCGGTCTCTTTCCAGCACGGTGCGACGAAGGCGAACCAAACCATCACTCTAGTGAGTGGCGGGCGCGGGCGTGAGAGCGCGCCAGGGCGCGTTGGCGATCGCCCGGACGTTTGTATCGTAGGCGCGCCGCACGCTGAGCAGCCCTTGCAGTCTCCCCAAATGACCCACGATGCGGAACACTTCGTCGTCTCCCACCCAGCGCGGACTGTCCCACCCCAACACCTTGCGAGGTCGCAACAGCAGCTTGTGAAGGACAAACCCCGCCGTTCGAGCCAATCGATAAGGCCACGCTGCTGGACAGAATGAGGGTGCGCCGCCAAGCTCATTCAGGGCTAAAAGATAAGGGTCGATGTTGACCGTCTCCATATGGCGGCGGCGCTGCTGCTTTAGGAAATGACCCCAGATGAGCCGGGAAGCGGGCATGAAATGCCGTATCCGTAGTCGTGGATCCAGCCACACTTTCCAGCCCGCCAGGCGTAGCGCGTAGCACAGCTCCAGGTCCCCGCGCGAGAAGGTCGACAGAAATTTGAATCCCTTACTTGTTAGCTGGTGCCAGACGGATCGCCGGGTGCTCAGTCCGGCGCCCCAAACCACACCCCTATATTCGCCCGCTTCGGTTTCCTGCCCGATTGCAAGGTAGTCCTCATAACGCGACACCCATGCGGGTGCTGCGGCCTCCATCACGGCTTCGAGCGGACCGCCGCACGCGCCCACCTCCGGATGCTCCTCCATCACTTCGGCGACCCCAGCTATCCAGCGCTGATTTACCCAGTTGTCATCATCGACGAAGCTCACGATTTCGTAGCGCGCCTCGGCCAGGCCGCTCGCGCGCGCGTACGATAGCCCAACCCGTGGTTCCCTTACGATTCTCAGCGGAACCGGGGCCGCGTCGGGCCAGAGTCGGGCGGCGGTTTCCGCGGTAGAGTCCGTGGAAGCATTATCGACCACAACCACCTCCCATTTGAGCGCGCCTGCCTGCTGCTGCGCCGCGAGATGAGCCAGGGTCGGAGGCAGCCGCGCGCTGCCGTTGTGGCTGCAAATCACGACCGAAATCCCGGGCGCTGGTTGCTGATCAATGTCAACCGGAATTTCCGTTTTTGACTCTCCGATTCCAACTGCCATATAGGCCCGCAGACCCCTCTTTGCAAGGTTTTAGCCGGGTTTCGTCCACGGGGTTTCCAGCGGCGCCGGGAGGGGCTCGTTTCGCATCTGGTGGGCACGCAACGCCTAAGTAGCCATTCGCTTTTCCGACCGAGCTGACCCCTTTAACCGGCATCTGCGTACCGGCTCGTTAGCCCGTGGCGTGCGGCGGCAGAGTAGAGCGCCGCAACTATACGGGACTCAGCCTCTACAATCGTCACGATTCCGCCTTTTCGCCTGAAGTCGCCTCACGCAGAGCGGCGCGAGCGAGGATGCGCGTCGAGTCCAGGATCGGCAACGGAGAGTCGGCAGCCCCGATAAGCAACGGAATCTCGGTGCAGGCCAATGCGACCGCATCGCAGCCGTCGTCTCCAAGCTCACGGATTACATTTTGGAGGTACGCGCGCGACTCCGGAAGGAAACGCGCGTTCACCAACTCATCGTAGATGATCTGATTGATACGCGTGCGTTGTTCGCTGTTCGGGACGCGGTAGTCGATCCCGGCCGGCGCCAGCTTGGACCGATAGACGGGACCTTCCATCAGGAAGTGCGTTCCGAGAATGCCGAGCCGCTTGAAGCCGCGCCGCCGCGCCTCGTGGGAGACTTCCTCGGCTATGTGGATCCACGGCGCCGGTGAACGATCGCGAATAAGATCGAGCCCTTGATGAACCGTGTTGTCGGGGCAGATCAGCAATTGTGCTCCAGACCGGACGAGCTTCGCCGCCGACTCGAGCAGCATCTCACCCACCGCATCCCATCGGTCATCGTCGATAAGTCGCTGATAACTGCCAAGAGAGAACCCGTGCAGGCTGATCTCCGGATGATCATGAGGCCCGAGCAATTCCGCGCCTTCGAGACAGACCGTTCGGTAACAAAGCGCGGCGCCTTCGGCGCTAACCGCGACGATGCCGATATGCTTCATAGGTCCGTCCGTATTGGCCACCCGGGATTAGGTCCGCCCGGCGTGACCGCAGTAGGTTCCCCGTCCCGTGTCGGGAAGGGGTTAGGTTCTCAACCCCACACCGCCGGTTTCCGTCCGATCCACGGCTGCGCCTGTTCGAGCTGACCCGCGAGCTGAAGCAGGGTCGCTTCGTCGCCGTAGCGCCCGCCGAACATCACGCCGATCGGCAAGCCCTCGCGATTCCAATAGAGCGGCAGCGAGATCGCCGGTTGCCCGGTGATGTTGTAGATCGGGCACGGCACCCCGAAGCTCGAGATCGGCTCGTCGAGCAGCGCCGTGCTCTGACTCATGAAGTCGATAGCGCCGACCCTGAGCGGCGGCTGACCTATCGTGGGTGTCAGGAAAAGGTCGTGCGCTTCGAAGAAGGCCGCGAACTGGCGCGAGGCGCGTTGGAGCAGCACCTGCGCGATCAGATACTGCGCCGCCGATACCTGCCGGCCCTGCTGGTACATGTTCCAGGTGAAGGTCTGGAACTTTTCCGGCGTCGGCTCGGCGCCGGTCATCAGCTTGATACCCTCGATTTGGAGCGCGACCCCCGCCGCGTACACGGTGAGGAAGAACTGTCCAAGCATCTGGTAGTTGAGTTCGGGCGTCGCCTCTTCAACCTCGTGTCCGAGTTCCGCACAGAGCTTGGCCGCCTGCCTGGTCGCCTCGACGCAATCCGGATGGATTATGCCGCCGAGCGGATTCTGCGTTGAGAACGCGATTCGAAGCCGCTTCGGCGGCGCCGATAATTCCTGCAAGTAGGGCCGCGCCGGCGGTGGTGGGAAGTATGGATCGCCGGGCATCGCACCCGCGGTCGCGTCGAGCGCTGCCGCACTGTCGCGAACGGTTCGGCTCAAGACGTGCTCGACGACGAAGCCGCCCAGGGCGTCGCCGAGATTCGGTGCGAGCGAGACCCGCCCGCGCGTCGGCTTGAGTCCCACCAGCCCGCAGCACGCCGCCGGAATTCGAATCGAGCCGCCGCCGTCGTTGCCGTGCGCGACCGGCACGATCCCGGCTGCGACCGCCGCGGCCGAGCCGCCACTGGAGCCGCCGGGCGTATGTTCGAGGTTCCACGGATTGCGCGCCGGGCCGTAAAGCCGTGACTCGGTTACCGGCGGGATTCCGAGCTCGGGCGCGTTGGTCTTGGCGAACGGGATAAAGCCCGCGCGCTTGTAGCGGGCCACCGCCTCCGAGTCTTCAGCGATCGGGATGGCCGGAACGAATGCGCAGGCCGAGCGCGTCGGCATCCCGGCGCAGTCCCCCATGATGTCCTTGAGCAGCAGCGGCACGCCCTCGAACGGTGCCACGCCGGCCTTGCGTTCACGCGCCGCTGCGAGCGCGCGATCGTAGTCTTTGAAGACGATCGCATTGAGCTTGGGGTTGTGTTTTTCCGCGCGCGCAATCGCCGCGTCCATCAGCTCGGCCGGCGTGACCTTGCGCTCGCGCACCATCCGGCCCAAAGCCAGGCCGTCGAACGAAGCGTATTCATTAAATGACATGACGGGCTAACGGCGTCTCCTTACCCGGAATTGCTTTGGGCATGATCCTCCAGTCCGTTCGTGAGAGTCCAGACCCAGACTTTGGACAAGACGCCAGCCGGCGCGATTGCCAGGTAGTTCCGATCCGCCGCGGAGCGATCTCGGAGCTTCATTGTTCGAGAACCGAGGAAACCTGCCCGACACATTTCGTTAACCGAACTATGCTACGCCCGACGGGTGACTTCAGTTCGCCGGGCTGCAGCGCTGGCTGTCTCCATTGCGATGGTTCTAGGCTGTGCCTCACCAGTGGTCGGCGGCGAATCGCCATCGTGGCTTTTCGCCACACCCCCGCCGTTGCGGGATCTTCCGATGCCACCCGCGCAGCCGACCATTCTTGGATGCCCCGCAGTTGAACCCTGCACGATTTGCGTCGCCCAGACTGGTAGCGATTCCAACCGTGGAGCCAGCCGGGACGGTACGTGCCGAGGCCGGGACCTCGCCAACGCATTTCTCACCATCGGCCAGGCCGCGTCTGTTGCGACCGCGGGCAGCGTCGTCTGCGTGGCGAGTGGCGCCTATTACGAGTCGGTCAATCCGCCTTCGGGCAGCGCGGGCCATTTCATTCAGTTCCGATCGGTAAACCCGGCCGTAGATAGTCAAGGCCAACTCACCGGGAACAGCGCGGTTGTGACACAGCCAACCGGATCAAGCGGTGACAGTCCCGTATTCGACCTGGGCTCGCCCAATCGTGGCTCATCCACTAATTACCTTGACCTCAACGGCTTTGAAATATCGGGAGGAGGTTCGGGAGTCGGCAGCGAGGGCAACCACATCTGCGTGAGGAACAATTATATTCATGATGCCGAAGGTGACGGGGTCGGCTTCGCATGCAGTGACTATCACACCGTATATAACAATGTCGCCTACAACAACAGCCGCTACGCGGCATACTGCGGATCGGGTCTCAGTGACTACGAGCCGATCGCAACCGACACCAGGGCGGGTGTCCACATCTACTTCTCGCACAACATCAGCCACGGTAACACTGACGCGGGGCTGTCGGATTGCGGCGACGGTAACGGCATCATTTTCGACGACTGGAATGACACGCAGGACATCTGCGGGAACACGCCCTACGCGGAGCAAGGGCTGATCGACGAGAATCTCGTCTACAACAACGGCGGGCGCGGAGTATTCGTCTTCGAATCTTGTAACGTCACCGTGAGAAACAATACTGCCTACGAGGATGCGGTCGGACCTTGTCAGACGCCGCGCGCCGAGTTCGGAGAGACGATAGACGCCTCGACCTGCTCTACCGGCAACACCTGGGTAAACAACCTCGGCGTCGCGAGTCTTGCGTTTAACTCGGGCAACCTCGCGCTGGCAAGTAACGGCGGGAACTACGGCGACATCTGGGACAATAATCTCACGCTTTGCTTGAGCAGCCGCGGTAAGCCTGAGGTCGGCTTCTCCTGCGCAAATATACCGGGAAAGCACTCGGGCAATATCGTAGGGCAAAGGCCCCTCTTGATAAGACCGACTACCGACTTTCACATCGAGGCTGATAGTCCGGCAGCGGGGACGGGTACGAGCCGTTTCGGGCTGTCCGCTACCGACCAGGCCGGGGAGACACTCGATAGCCCGGCGGACATCGGCGCGTACAACTATTGAGACGGGTCGCCGGACTTCCACCCGTCATTGCGACTGACGGACGGCCAGGACCGGACAGGGAGCCTCGCGCAGGACCTTCTCGGCGACGCTGCCTTCGACCAGCCGCGCCAGCCCACGCCGCCCATGCGTGACCATCACAATCAAGTCGGCGGCCAGCTTCGTCGCCACCTTGGCGATTACGTCGGCCGGCTGGCCCATCTCGTCGAGAATTTCCCACTTCACTCCCGACAGATGTTGCTTCGCGATCGCGGTCAGCTTCTCGTGATCGAGGCTCTCCTGGCTCTTGATCAGGTCGACGTACTTCGGCATCCCGGTCACGTCCATGTCGACCGGAACGATATGCAGAACGAAGACCGTGCCGTCATTCGGTTGGGCCAGTTTCGCCGCCATCTCGAGGCCCTTCAGCGAGGCCTCGTCGAAATCGACCGGCGCCAGGATGCGTTTGAATGGGAAAGCCATTTAATCTCTCCGTTGCGTGCGCGAGCGCCTAGAACAGATGGCGGAACGTCCAGAACAGGAACGCCGCCAGCATAATCGAAGCCGGCAGCGTAAGAACCCAGGCCATCGCTATGTTGCGCACCGTCTCGAGTTGCAGCCCGGACTTGTTGGCCATCATGGTGCCTGCAACCCCCGATGACAACACGTGGGTTGTACTCACGGGCAGTCCGTAGTAGTCGGCGGCCGCGATTGTCGCCGCCGCAGTGATCTCGGCGGCAGCACCTTGCCCATAGGTCAGGTGGTCCTTGCCGATCTTTTCACCGACCGTCACGACGATTCGCTTCCAGCCCACCATCGTCCCCAGGCCCAGCGCCATCGCGACCGCTACTTTAACCCAGCCCGGGATAAACTTGGTCGCGAGATCGATATGAAACTTATAGTTGTCGAGAGTCATCCATTCTTCGATCGTAAGCGGTGGATTCCCCTGCTTCTTGATGAGCCGCAGCGCTTCGCTGGTCAGGTACATGTCATTGCGGAAGTTACGGGCGTTCTGCGGCGGAACGTTCGCCATCGCCTTGTACAAGTTCAGCTCATTGGCGATGTCATTAACGATCTGGCGCAGCGCAAGCATCGTGTCGGGAGTGAATTGTTTAGTCCTGATGTATTCCTGAATGTCGTCGCGCGGATCGGCTACGACCGCACCGGCCGTTACATACTTGCTGAAGATCTTGTCGGCCTGCGCTGACACCGCGACAAAGTCCGCAGTTGCTCCCGGGGGCACCGCGCGATTGAGCGCGTAGGCCGTTGGCACCAAGCCGATCAGGATCAGCATGATAAGACCCATCCCCTTCTGACCGTCATTCAAACCATGCGCGAAGCTCACGGCCGTGCAGGTCAGGATGAGCAGGCCACGAATCCAGAACGGCGGCGGCTCGGTCCCGTGAGGAGCCTCGTAGAGACGCTTGTCGGTAATCATCGCCTTCGCGAGCAGCAGCAGAAGCGCGGCCACCGCGAATCCCACCAGTGGCGAGACCAGCAGCGACTTGCCGATGTTCAAGGCCTGTCCCCAGTCGACGCCGCTGGTGCCGGTCTTTACGGCCATCAACTGGTTGGCGATCCCGACCCCGATGATCGATCCGATCAGCGTATGGGAACTCGAGGCGGGAAGGCCCAAGTACCAGGTGCCGAGGTTCCAGATCATCGCAGCGACCAGCAGCGCAAACACCATCGCGAAGCCCCCCGCGCTGCCGACTTGCAGAATCAGCTCGACTGGCAGCAACGACAGGATCCCGAACGCTACGGCGCCCGAAGACAGCAACACTCCGGTGAAGTTGCAAAGCCCCGACCATGCGACCGCGACGTGAGGCTCGAGCGAGTGCGTATAGATCACGGTCGCAACCGCATTGGCCGTGTCGTGGAACCCATTGACGAACTCGAACCCGAGCGCAATCAGCAGCGCGCCGCCCAGCATCAGGAACGGGCGGATCGAGGTAGCCTTTTCAACCGACAGGTCGGAAGCCAGATGGCTGCCCGCGTAGAACATTCCTGCGGCGAGAATCAGGCCAAAGATAATCATTCCGCCCAGGCCCGGGCTCCGGGCGAGTTTTTCGTCTAGTGGACGTTTGACCGGAATTGCACTTTCGACGGTGGCTGCCACAGCGTTTTCCCTCCGCGAGCCGATCTGGCTCTACGCCGGGCATTTATATGCGCCGTGGCTTACCGGGAGATTAGGGCAGTGTTGCAGGACTATGATCTGCCTGACCCGTCTCTAGACGAAGGGGCCAGGAAATAGGGGTTAGGGGTTAGGTCTTACTGGCGCGATCGCCAGATAATTCCGATACGCCGCCGACGTCCGCATTAGCTCCGGATGCGGCGCCGAAGCCGCGATCGTGCCGCCGTCGATAAAGTGCACCACGTCGCACGCGGCCAGCGTCTCGGGGCGATGCGCGATCAGCAGGACGATTCGCTCCCGCGCGATCGTGCGCAGCGTCTGCATCAGTTGCGTCTCGGTTGCGGGATCGAGTGGCGCGGTCGGCTCGTCGAGGATCAGCACGTCGGGATGGCGCAGCAGCGCGCGCGCGATCGCGATCCGTTCTTTCTGGCCCACCGACAGCCGCGTGCCGCGCCGGCCGAGCATCGTCGCGTAGCCGTCGGGAAGCCGCTCGATAAATTCCGCCGCCCCGGCCGTCGCCGCCGCATCCGCGACTTCCGCATCGCTCGCCGCCGGCCGGCCGTAGCGGATGTTCTCCCGAATCGTGTTCGAGAACAGCGCCTCGTGCTGAAAGACGAAACCGATCCGCTCCCGAATCGCGTCCAGCGGTAATTCGCGCGCGTCGATCCCGTTGAACAGCACGGCTCCGGCGGACGGCTCGATGAAGCGTGGGATCGAGAAAATCAGCGTGCTCTTGCCCGCGCCGTTAGGCCCGGCCAGCGCCGCCAGTTCGCCGACGCCGAGCTTCAGCATAACGTGTTGCAGCACCGGAACGGCGGCGTCATAGCCAACGCTCACGTCGCGCAGTTGCACATCGGTGATCGGTCCGCTAAGCGCCCTTGCTGTGCCGTCCGGCTGGGTCTCGTTGAGCCGATCGAGCACGCTATGCACGCGCCTTAGCCCGGCGATCGGCGCTTGGATCGTCGCCCACGTCGAGCCCAGCACAGACATCGGCCGCGCGAGTATCCCGGCATAAGTCGCCAGCAGCGCAACGTCGCCGAGCATCAGCTTGCCGGCAATCACCTGCCCGAGCACGCCGTAAAGACCGGCGCCGACCAGCAGCCATGTCACCGGTGTGAGGATCAGAATCACGATCAACACGATGATGAGTATCCGCAGCGTCGCGGCGAATGAGCGCCAACTGGCCGTGTCGACCGCGGTCCGCTCGCGATCCTCCTGGCCGAGCGCCTTGATCAGCTGCACTTGCGCGATCCGTTCTTCGAACGCGGCCATCACGTCGCTGCCCCGCTCGCGCATCACCTGCCCCTGATCGCGAAAGGCGCGCCCGAACAGGCCGCTGCCAATCGCGACCACCGGCAGGATCAGCGCCGCGAGAATCGGGATCAGCGGCTCGTTGGAAAATTGCAGCGTCAGAATTGTCAGCGCCATCACGAACGCCGCTATCGACAGCACCGGCGCCATGATTCCGTCGTAGAGCACGCCGCCGATCGCCGCGCTGTCGTGCATCACGCGAAACACCGCGTCACCGATCTTCTGGTCGGCGTAGAGCTTGAGCGGCGAGCGCAGGAAACGCTCGTAGAGCTCGGTCCGGATCGCCTGATTGATTCGCTGGGTCAGGTTGATCGTGACCCACACCTCGAGCAGGCCGAACAGCCCGCTGCTCAGGCTCCAGCCGTTGTTGGCGTCGTTGGAAGTAAAGCCCGATTGATCGAGTCCGCCGCTGTCGACGCTCGCGTTCAGCTCCTGGGCGCGATCATCAACTCGCCCGTTCAAAATCGCGGTGATCAGCAGGAAGCCCGTCACGATCGCGAGCAGCGTCACGCGATTGTCGCCGGCCAGCGGATAGAGCACGGTCCGCGCCACGCCGGTCAGCGGATGGCCGTCGATCACATTGTCGATCACGATCTTGAGCGGCCACGGCGTGAGCAAAAAGAACGTCACCGAGGTCAGAGCCAGCGCGAACTTGAGCGCGAGCAGCCGCCGCTGCGCCGCGATGAACGGCCACGACTTTACGATCAACGCGAATGCCTCGCGCGCCGACAGCGAAGGGCGCTCCGATGCGTAGAGCCTGGTGGCGCGCGAATCCTTCGGCGCGGCCGTAGACTTGACGATCGCGGCAGCCATCAGTGGGCGCTCTCGGCCGCAAGGCGTGGCGGCGCCTCGGGCGCATCGATCAGTTTCCCGGCCGCGAGCCGATACGTCCGATCGGCCATCGCGGCGGTGGTCTCGCGATGGGTTGCCACCAGCACCATCCGCCGATCCGCGCGCTCCGCGACCCATTGCCGCAGCGCCGCCAGGAAGCGCTCCTCGCCGCGCGCGTCGAGCGCCGAAGTCGGTTCGTCGAGCAGCAGGATAGGCGCGTCGCGCAGGATCGCGCGCGCGATCCCGATCCGTTGCGCCTGCCCCTCCGAAAGCTTGGCGCCTTTCTCACCCAGCATCGTTTCGAGCCCGGCCGGCAGCGTGCGCACGAATTCGGAAAGTTGCGCGATTTCGAGCGCGGCCAGCACCTCGGCGGGCGACGCGTCCGGCCGCCCATAGGTGACATTTTCCAGCAGCGTCGCCGTGAACAGCGGATTCTCCTGCAGCGCGACCGAGAACTGCGCGCGATAAGAAACCAGGTCCAGCTCGCGGATGTCGCGCCCGTCGAGTAGAATCCGCCCCGCGGTCGGATCGAAGAACCGCAGCGCGAGTCCGATCAGCGTGCTCTTGCCGGCCCCGCTCTGGCCGACGATCGCGCTCAACTCTCCGACCCGAATTTCGATATTCACGTCCGCCAGCACGTCGGCGCGGCCGTCGTAGCTGAAACCGCAACGCTCGAAGACCAGCGCCGCGCGCACCGGCGGCGCCGGATCGTGTCCGGTGGCGACTTCGCGCTCGGGCGCCTTGTCGAGCATCTCGAAGACCCGCGCCAGCGCGATCCCGACGTCCTGCAGGCTGCCCCACAAATCCGAGAGATGGCGCGCGCCGGCACTCATCCATCCGAAGGCGGCGAGCAAGCCCTGGAACAGCCCCAGCGTGATAATCGCGCGCGCCACGCCGCCGCGTTCGCCGCCGAGCACCTGGCGCGCTCCCATGTACAGCACGGCCGCATATGCTCCTCCGCGTATGGTGTTGGTCAGCGCGCGATAGACCGCCATCAGCATCCGCGCGCGCCGTGCCGCGAGGAACGATTCCCAGTTGTCGCGCGCATAGCGGGCGCTCTCGGCGCCCTCGCTGCTGAAAGCCTTGACCGCGGTGATCGAGGCCAGCGTTTCCTCGATCGTGGTCGTGGCCTTGGCGCTGGTTTCGCGAGCGTGCAGGAATGCGCGCCGCAGCATCCCGCCGAAGGCCGCGGCCAGAACCAGATCGCCCAGCGTGAGCGCGATCGCAATCAAGGCGATAACGTAATTTTGGTATGCGAACCAGAGCAGGATCGCGATCGCCGGCGGGATCCAGCGCAGCGGCTCGACCACCATCGCGTTGATCACCTGGGGGATCGCGGCCGAATCCTGGAACATTCTGAAGATCGCGTCGCCGATCTTTTCCTCGGCGTGAAAGCGCAAGCTCAGTTCCTGCATCCGGGTGTAAAGATCGACCCGAAACAGATTGCTGATCCGCTGCAGGATCCAGACCGCGTACCCGACTGCGATCAGCGCGACCGGCAGCGCGATCATCACCGCCGCGCCCGCGACGATGCACGCCCGCCACAAGACCAGGTAGCGGCTCGCGTCGAGCGGGACGCGCAGCAGCCACGCCTGCCCATGGCTCAACGGATGGCCGTTGCCGATCACGTCGAAGAAAATCGGAAACAAGTACAACGCGAGCAACCCGGCCGGCATCGCCGCCATGAGCACCAGCCACAGGTACAGCAGATGGCGCCGGTAGGGCCGGATAAAGGGCCACGTTCGCGTCAGCAGGCGCAGGATGTCGCGCGAGCGGAGCTTTTCCGGCGTGGGAAAGGGACGCGTGATGGGCACGAGCTTCGCTACTTCCGCAGCGATGATAGCGGCATGCGAACTCGCCGGTAAAGCTGCTATGTATCGGGCAGTGCAGCCGCGCCACTGCACATCAAATTCGCGATCGCGACGCCCAAGGAGGACTGATGCCCGCACTGCTGTACGAGAAGCGTGAGCATATCGGCTACCTCACGTTCAATCGTCCCGAGGTTCGCAACTCTTTCACGCCCGAGATCCTGGTGCGCCTGGCCGAAACCTGGGATGAGATCGATCACGATGACAACGTCCGCGCCGTGATCATCACCGGCGCCGGCACGGTCGCGTTTTCGGCGGGCGCGGATCTGGGCCGGCTGATTCCGCTCTTCACCCGTGCGCGCGCGCCCGAGGACGAATGGGATCGCAAGCTGCTCGAGAATCGCCGCCTGGCGGATATCGCGATGCTGCGCGGCTACAGCGTCAGCAAGCCGGTCATCGCCGCGATCAACGGCTTTTGCATCGCGGGCGGGATGGAGCTGATTCAGGCCACCGATCTCCGCGTCGCTTCCGAAACCGCCAGCTTCGCACTGCAGGAAGTCAGATGGGGCATCGTGCCGGCCGCCGGATCGATCGCGCGGCTCCAGCGCCAGATTCCGTACTGCAAGGCGATGGAAATCCTGCTCACCGGCAACCGGATCGACGCGCAGGAGGCTTATCGAATCGGTCTGGTGAATTACGTCGTGCCGCCGGCCGACGTGATCGCGAAGGCTCTGGAACTCGCGCGCACTATCGCGGAAAACGGCCCGCTCGCAGTGCGGAAGATCAAGGAGGGAGTCGAGCGATGCTCCGGCGTCACGCTCAAGGAAGGCTTCAAGATCGAAAACGAAGTCGCGGCCGAGGTGATGCGCTCCGAAGACGCGAAAGAGGGCCCGCGAGCGTTCATGGAAAAGCGCAAGCCGAATTACAAAGGACGCTAGGGTCCCGACTTGAAAATACGTGAAGAGGTCCGGGCCCTTTCTCACAGGTATGGACGGCTTTGCGCAACTCCAGGGTCGGGCAAATCGCTCCGCGTAGATCCTTCGGCTTCGCTTCGCTCGCCTCAGGATGACATATAGAGAGCGCACCCGGTCCTGTCATTCTGAGCCGAGGCCTCCGGCCGGAGGCGAAGAATCTACGCGAAGCGATTTTACCCGACCCCGGAGTTACGGTCTCGAGTGTTGGAGACGGTGTGGGGCCAGACAGAAATAAAGGGTTCAGCGCGGCCGCACCTCGAAGGTCGCGATCTGGAACGGCCGCAAGTTGACTTCGATTGCGCCGGCGCGGCGCCGCCGGAGTTTCGTGTCTTTGCTCGGACGGCCCGCGAGATCAACCGCGCGCACGCGGCGATCAGTGCCGAAACTCAGCCGCGCCGTTTCGGGCGCCTCCGAAGCGCTGAAGACCCGCACGATATAGCTGCCGGCCCGCCGCCCGGCGCGCGCGGTCGAGAACACGATGCGCGGATTGTCGCATGCGCAGAGTTGCAGATCGGCCAAATCCAGGCCCGCGCGCGCCGCGAACATCCGCGGCGGGAACGCGTAGCTCTGGCTGCGCTCCACAAGCTCCGTGCGCGCATCGGCGCCGTGCGCAGTCGTGAGCGCAAACTCGAAGCGATGGCTGCGTATCTCTTGCGCATCCGGCGTTTCCATCTCAGGGCCGGCGTCGCCGCGCCGCATCTTCAGATCGCCGCGCGAGAGCCAGCCCACGCAGCGCAGCAGCGTGAGCAGAATCGTCGCGCCCCGCGCGTCGCGCCGCACTTCGGTCTCGTAAATGCCGCGACTCATCAGCGCGACCGACAGCTCCGGCGATTCGACCGCGGTGAACGTCCGATGGGGCGCCTGCGCGTAGACATCCTCAGTGACGCCGGCCGGCTCGGTTGGATCGAGTGGCCGCCGCACGACGCCGAAATTGGTGTCCGAGACTGATTCATTGGCAGCAACCGGCGTGGATAGCGCCGCGCGCAGCCGATGGTCGCGCGCGCGATTATCGACCGTAGCCTCGAAATCGATCCGGTCCAGCCCGGCGTAAATCGTCGCGACGAGTTCGACTCGCACCTCGACGGTTTCCGCCGCGCGCGACTGCCGATTGCTCGCGAGCGCGGCCGGCAGCCGATAGACCAGCGACAGTCCAAGCCGGCTCCGCACCGCACCGCGTTCGAGCACACGCGCCGCGATCGATTCCGGCGCCGCAATCGGGGGCGAGTCGGCGACCGGATCGAAGTTGTACTCGTCGCCCCGATCGCCGTCGTCTTCCAGATAAAGTTCGAGGCTGCGGCCGCTCTTCAGATCCTGGATCGTCAGACCGCGCGCGGACGCCTCCAGGCGGTAGTATTCATTCTCTACCGATTGGCTATCGGACGCTGCCGAAGGCGCGACGGATGCGGGCTCGTCGCGTTCCAGACGATAAAGGCTGAACCCGGCCTGCGCGATGGCATCATCAACGAACGCGACCCGCGCGCGGGCCGCGCTGGTCGCATGAATCTTGAGCGCGGCGGCGTCGGGCACGGCCAGGATCTCGCGGCGGAAGCCCGGCGCGTCGAAATCCTCCGACGGGCTGCGCGCCATCAGGAGGTCAAGCTCGAATCGATTAGGATCGACGCGTCGCAGCTCGAAACCGTTGACATGCTGGCCCATCACCTGCGTGCCGGTCATCAAGCCCCTGAAGTCGCCCGCCTTCAACTCGATATCGAACGGGCGGGCGCGCCGCGACACCGCGATCGCGGCCGCGATCCGCCGGTCGCCGCTGCCGACCACGACGTAGTGCGCGTCGGGATCGGCGATCTCGGCCTCGCCGGTGACCAGCGCGACGCGCGCGAGCGTGGGATTGAAGACCGCCATCGCCGCCGCGCCGCCGCGCGAGGCGAGGATCGCGCTGGTCGCGCGCCGTAGCGCGATCGCGCCGATCATCGCGGCCTGGTCGAAGCGGTAGCGCATATCCTGATGGACCTGGTCGATCGAGCATCCGCAGATCGAGTCGTGCGGATGGTTCTGGATCGCGATCCGCCACGCTTCGTCGAGCATCGCGGTTAGGTTGGGATCCGCGCCGCCCGGAGACCGCCCGGCGAGCGCCGCGATCGGATCGGCGAGCTTCTCCAGCAGATAGGAATTCTCGAAATCGCGCTGCTTGATCCATGCCCGTGCCGAGGTCACGCCAGGAGTCAGGTTCGAGCGCGCCGGCGAGCGCAACTCGCCGCGATAACGCGGCGTGCCGTCGGGTGGCAGCTCGGCCAGCAGTTTCGCCAGGAGCTTCGCATAGTTATCGAGCGTGCCGATTTCGAACTTGAGCAGCCCGCGTGCGCGCGCCTCCTTGAGCCGCGCGAACACCACCCGGTCGGGCTCGGCGTGATCGTTGCCGTTCATCACCAGAATCGGCGCGCCGGCGGCGAACTGGCGTTCGCGCTCGGCGATCTCGTTGGTGCGCGTCACCAGAGCCTCGACCGAATCCGCCGGCAGGCTGGCGCCGTTGGAGTATCCGAAGGGGAGAAAGATCGCGGCGATGCCGGTGCCGTCGAGGCCTTCCCACACGAAGCGGTTGCGGCGGATCTCGGTGCGCACGCCGCGAAACACGACCGCGGCTTTCAGGCCGAAGCCGGCAAGAATCTGCGGCACCTGCGCCGACTGGCCGAACTGATCGGGCAGATAGCCGATCTCGGCGGACTTGCCGAAACGGCGCGCGAGCTTCGCGCCGATCTCGAGATTTCGGATCAACGCCTCGCCGCTAGGGATGAAACTGTCGGCGAGCAGATACCACGGACCGATCTGGAGCTTGCCGGCCTTGACGAGTTTACTAATCCGGCGCGCGTTTTCGGGCCGGATTTCGAGGTAGTCTTCGAGCACGATCGTCTGGCCGTCGAAGTGAAAGCAGGGCAGGGCGCCGTCTTCGAGCATCGCGAGCATATGGTCGGTCATCGTCAGCAGCCGCGATCGCATCCGCTGAAACGGCTGGTACCATTCGCGATCCCAATGCGTATGAACGACGAAGTAGAGCTGATCCATGAAGGCGAATTAGCGGAAGCGGCGGATCACTGCAATCGACGCAGCGCCAACTGGCGCGCAAGCCACTACAGTCCGGTCGCTACGCAGAGCGCTGCGATATCGCCGATATGCTCGCCGAGCGCGGCGGGTACCACCGTGCAACGCTCGGCCGCGGCTGCGAGCGCCTCGCGTTTCATCACCGCTCGCGCCGGCGCCAGCAGCGTTTCGCCCATCCGCATCGCGAGCCCGCCGATCACGATGCGCTCCGGATTCAGCAGGTCAACCAGGATCGCGAGGACTGCGCCGAGCCGCTCGCCGGTCGAGCGAATCACCCGTATCGCGATCGCGTCGCCGCGATCCGCTGCGATCGCAACGTCGCGCGCGCTGAGGCTTTGCCCGGCCTGCACACGCCGCGCGAGCGTAGTCGCGATCCCGCGCTTGCGCGCCGCGAGCACGGCGCGTCGCGCGACCTGCGCCATTCCCCCGCCGCTCACCCATCCTTCGATCGAGCCGGCCTTGTAGTAACCGACCGGCCCGCGCCGCGTCAGCCGCACGTGTCCGATCTCGCCCGCGTAATCGTTGGCGCCTCGGTAGAGACGGCCGTCCGCGATAATTCCCGCGCCGAAGCCAGTGCCCATCGTGAGAAAAATCATATGATCGCATCCGCGGCCTGCGCCGAAGCGATACTCCGCGACGGCGCCGGCATTCGCGTCATTTTCGAGGTGACATCGAGTATGGAATTCCTGCTCGAGGATCGACTTGATCGGGACGTCGATCCACGTCGCGAGATTCGGTGGGGCCTGGATAATCCCGCGCACGCGGTCGAGCGGACCGCCGCAACTCACGCCGATTCCACGGATAGCGGCCGCCGCCGGCCCGTGCAGCAGCTCGCGGATGCCGTCGGTGATTAGCTTGAGCGCGCGCGCCGGGCCTTGCGCGGGACGGGTCGCGAATTCGATCCGGCCGTCGATCCGGGGCGGCCTGGACGACACGATGATCGCGGTCTTCGTGCCGCCGATATCGACGCCGATCCAGACCCTGCCGGCCACGCCGGGAGCTACGCGCCGGCCAGCGCGCGCATCGTGGTCGGATAGTCGCGCGCGTGGGTGGCCGCCGGACCGATCGGAAAGACCACCGGATGCGTCACGCCCGCGGCGCGAAAGCTCGCGACGAAATCGCGTCCGGCCTGTGCCGATCCGAAGAGCGCGATCTTGCGCGCCGAGCGATCGCTGATCGCGGCCGGCGCCTGATCGCGCTTGCCTTCGTTCCACAGCCGCCGCACCTCCACGAACTCATCCGCCAATCCGTAGCGCGCAAACATCTTGTTGTAGGAATCGACGAAGGCGTAGCTCGCCAGCTCGCGCTTGAACGACTGGACGGCCGTGTCTTCATCCGGCGTGATGCACATCCGCACGTAGATGCCGACGTCGATCTCCGCGGGATTGCGCCCGACCTGCTCGGCGCCGCGCCGAATCTCGGCGACCATCGTGGGAATCGCGTCGGGCGGCGAGTAGTTCATCAGCACGCCGTCAGCGATTTCACCCGCGAGCCGGAGCATCGGCGCGTTCAGCGCCGCCAGATAGATCTTCGGTGGGCGTTTCGCGGTGCGCGGCATCGCGAGGCGAAAGTCGGACTTGTAGATTTCGCCGGCGAATTTTGAGCGGCCCTCGGTGAAGAGCTGGCGCATGATCGTCACGCACTCACGCATCGCGGTGAGCGGCTTGCGATACGAAGCGCCATGCCAGCGCTCGACGATAATCGGGCTCGAGACACCGAGCCCTGCGATCACGCGCCCGCCGGATAGTTCGTTGATCGTCAGATAGCCCATCGCCATCGCGCCCGGCGTACGAATCTGAATTGGCACGACGCCGTGCCCCAGCTCGGCGCTGGTAGTGCGCAGCGCGACCGCGGCGAGGCTCACGAACGCGTCGGGACCGGCGACCTCGGCGATCCAGAACGAGGAGTAGCCCAGCGCCTCGGCCTCCGTGAGCAGCGCCGGAGTCTGCGCGATTCCCGACAGATGCAACCCGACCTTCTTCTCCGCCATGAGCGCCTCCGCGTGCGATTTCGGCAGCGGGATTGTGCCGCGATCGGGCCGGCGTCGCAAGTTGCCGGCGGGGCGCATCGTTGATACTACGGAGCGAACGGGAGATCGCAGATGCCATCATTCGATTCGGACGGAGTTGCGATTCATTTCGAAGAACGCGGCACGGGCGCGCCGGTAGTGCTGGTTCACGGCTTCGCCGCGAATCTGAAAAACAACTGGGGCAACGTCGGATGGATCGATCTGCTCGCGGCGAACTATCGCGTGCTCGCGATAGACTGCCGCGGACACGGCCAGAGCGCCAAGCCCCACGATCCGGCGGCCTACGGCACCGCGAATATGGCCGCGGACGTGATCCGCCTGCTCGACCATCATGGGATTCAACGCACGCTGCTGATGGGCTACTCGATGGGCGCGTGGATTTCGCTCAACGTCGCGGCCTCGTATCCGCAGCGGCTGCGCGCGGTGGTGCTGGGCGGGATCGGCGCGGGAAACGGCGGCGGGATGGCCGATCCGGAGCGGCGCGAAGTGATCGCCAAGGCGCTGCTGGCGGAGCGCGCCGCGGACGTGACCCAGCCGCTGGCGCGCGGATTCCGGCTGTTCGCGGAGGCCAGTGGCAACGACTTGCAGGCGCTCGCCGCCTGTATGCGCGGGAGCCGCATCGGCCTCGATCCGGCGACGCTCGGCAAAATTCGCGTACCCACGCTGGTGGTGGTCGGCACCAAAGACGACATAGTCGGCAGCGCCGAACCGCTGTCGCGCGCGATCCCCGGAGCGGAGCTGGTCACGCTCGAAGGGCGCGACCATCTCAACGCACCGGGCGACAAACGCTACAAAGAGGCGGTGGTGAGGTTTTTCGCCGCCGCGCCGGCGTAGCTCGACCGCCCTCCTACTCGGGGCGTAGTTTGACGGCCGGATTGACGCAGCAGCGCGGAAGCCGCCCGGCGAACACCTCGAGGATATTATCCACCGCGATCTCCGCCATCCGCAGCCGGGTCGCATAACTCGCGCTGGCGATATGCGGCGTGATCACGACGTTCGGCAGCTTCAACAGGGGATCGCGGGCGGCCGGCGGTTCGGGGTCGGTCACGTCGAGGCCTGCGCCACCCAGATGGCCGGAGCGGATCGCAGCCACCAGCGCCCGCTGATCGATCACGGCGCCGCGCGCAGTGTTGATCAAAATCGCGCCGCGCTTCATGAGCGCAAACTCGCGCGCCCCGAGGATGTGATTCGTGGCCGGCGTCAGCGGCACGTGCAGCGAGACGAAGTCCGATTCGCGCAGCAAGCGCGCCAGCGGTACGCGTTCGGCCTCCGGCGCTGAGCCTGGCGCGCGCGATTTGACGGCGCGCCGCGCGTGCGCGGCGTAGAGGACGCGCATCCGGAAACCGATCGCCCGCCGCGCCATCGCCTGGCCGATCGCACCGAAGCCGATGATCCCCAGCGTCGCGCCGCAAACGTCGTGCCCGAGCAGGATCTCCGGTCCCCAGGTGCGCCAGCGACCGGCGCGAACGTAGCGATCGCCCTCCACGACGCGCCGCGCAGTCGCCATCAGCAGCACGAACGCGAGATCGGCCGTAGTCTCGGTCAGAACCCCGGGCGTGTGGCCGACCGCAATTCCACGCTCGGTAGCCGCGCGAATATCGATATTGTCGAAGCCCACGGCCAGGTTGCTGATCACGCGCAGGCGCGGCGCGGCGGCGATTGTCGCGGCGTCGAGCCGATCGGCGAGCATGCTCAGGACCGCGTCGGCGTCCTTGAGGTGGCGGAGGAGTTCGCGATGGGGCGGCGGCGTGTCGCCCGCCCAGAGATCGACGCGCGCCGCGGCCGTCAGGCGCCGCAGCGCCGGCTCCGCGACGCGGAGGGTAACGAAAACTTTTCGCTTCGGCATTCGGCGCGTTGCGAATCAGGGATTTCTGAGTTGCTGCATCCGGCGCTCGACTTCATCTATGCGCACGATCGTTTTCGCGGTGAGCAGCTTCTCCAGCGCGCGCACGAATTGTCGATAGTAGTCGTCGGGCGAATGTGCGTGATCGGCGTCGGAAATCTCCGCGATCAGCAGCCGGCGAAAATCCTCCCAGTCATAGTTGCCGCGCTGGCACAGGCTCAATGCGATCGCGAATGCGCGCGCCTCCCACGGCGCGTGAAACACCACGTCGCGTGATTCGAGCGCAGCGAGCCGCATCAATTCTTCGAGCGTGCGCGCCGTCACGACTTCAACCTCGCGGACGAACGCGGAACGCGCGGCGCGGCTCGCCCGGGCGCCGTGACTTTGGCCACGCCGATCATCGAGTCGCGCGTGACCAGCAGAGCCAACGCTTCTTCGGTCAAATTGTCGGTTCCGGGCGGGCGCTCCGGCAGGACCAGATAGCGAATCTCGGCGCTGCTGTCCCAGACGCGAATTTCCGCGTCCTCGTCGAGCTCCAGGCCGAATTCGCGCAGCACGCCTCTCGGATCGCTGACCGCCCGCGAGCGATAGGCGGGACTCTTGTACCATACCGGCGGAAGCCCCAGCACCGGCCACGGATAACAGGAGCAGAGCGTGCAGACCACGAGGTTGTGGACTCGCGGTTGATTCTCCAGCGCGACCAGATGGTAACCTTCGGGACCACCGAATCCCAACTCAGCCACGGCCGCGGGCGCGTTATCGAGCAGCCGCTTGCGGAATGCCGGATCGGTCCAGGCGCGCGCGACCACCTTGGCGCCGTTCTTCGGGCCAATCTTGTGCTCATAGCTGTCGACCACGAGATCGAGCGCCTGCGGATCGATCAAGCCTTTTTCAACCAGAATTGATTCGAGCGCTTTGACGCGCAGTTCGATCTCCGAGTCGGGCTCGTTGTGATGACGACCGCTCATGGTCTCCTCTTTCGCGATGCGCCCCGAGCGGGCGCGCCGGTGAGCGCGGCGGTAAGATAGTCCTCCCACAAATCAAGGTGCACATATTCGCGTGCGCTTGCGGACTCGCCCCACAGGTCGCGCGCCTTGAGACGCACGGTGTAGCAGTGTTGCGCGTTGGCGCCCGCGTCGTGCGCGTTGGTATCGGGAAACGTAAAGACACCGAGGTCGCGCCAAATGACGCCGGGTTTGCCGCGCGCGTAGCGTGGCAAGCGGGTATGCCCGGTCGGGTTCAAGTTACGAGTAACGACGCGATCGCCGCGCTTGAAGCGCGCGCGGCCACGCGCACGCGCGCGACGGGCCTTCACCGCGGCGCGCGTGGCGTGCGGTTGCAGAATCGATTCCTCGACGATGCAGGCCTCGCCCAGCTCGGCCCGCGTGACAAGGCCGCGTTCGATCAGAAGCGTTTCAATCGCGTGCAGCCAATGTTCGTAGTAGCTGGTCGAAAGATAGCGCGCGGGCTCCATCCGCTCGATCGCGTAACGAAACGCGTCGGTATTGCGAATTCGCGCGCTGATCGCGGCGTTGATCGCGAACACGCGCCGCTCCCACTCGGCGTGAAAAACCGGCTCGTCGGGCTCGCGCACGATCGCCCCGAAGCCGTGCATCCCGCCGAGATCGTGTACGCCGTTCACTGGTGTCCTATCCGCCTCGATCTTTGGTATACGCCTCATCGTGGATTACACAAGTATTGCGCGGATAATTGCCGACGCGATCGCGGCCGGCCGCGAATCGCTCTCGGAGATCGAATCGAAAGAGCTGCTCGCGGCCGCCGGTATCGCGACTGCGATCGCGCGGCCGGCCCGCAGCGCGGACGCGGCGGTACAACTCGCCGCACAATGCGGATTCCCGGCCGCGATGAAAGTCATCTCGCCGGACGTCGAGCATAAGAGCAACGTCGGCGGCGTCGAGTTGAATATCGGCTCCGAGGCGCAGGCGCGCGCGGCGTTCGAGCGGATTCAGCGAACTCTTGCCGAGAAGCTGCCGGACGCGCGATTCGAGGGCGTCGCGGTACAGGCGATGGCTGCGCCGGGCGTCGAGGTTCTGGCCGGGATCACTTGCGACGAGCGTTTCGGGCCGCTGGTGATGGCCGGTCTGGGCGGCGTGCTGGTCGAGATCCTGAAGGACACGGCGCTTCGCCTTGCGCCGATCACCGCGATCGAGGCGCGTGCGATGCTTGCCGAGCTGCGCGGCGCCCCGCTGCTGCACGGATTCCGTGGATCGGAACCGGTGGATATCGCCGCGCTCGCAGCGCTGCTCGCGCAGCTCTCGGAGCTGGCGGTGCGCTTCGGTGAAATCCGGGAGATGGATCTCAACCCGGTGATCGCCTACCGGCACGGTCTCAAAGTGGTCGACGCGCGGATCAAGCTCGGTCCCAGGCGCGAGCCGCCGGGGCTGCCGCCGAATCACCGCCAGCGGCTCGAGAATCTCGAGCGCGCGTTCAATCCGCGCGCGGTCGCAGTGATCGGCGACAAGCTGATGGGCGGATATCTGTGGCTACGCGCGCTGGCGCGCTTTACCGGCAAGCTCTATTCGGTGCAAATCGATCCGAACGAGATTGCGGGCATCGAAGCGCTGGGCGTGAAGAACTACCGCAGCCTTGCTGAAATTCCCGAACCGATCGACTACGCAGTCAGCGCGGTGCCGCGCCAGGTTGCGCCGCGAATCGTAAAGGATTGCGTCGCCGCGAAGGTCGGCGCGATCAGCCTGTTCACTTCGGGCTTCAGCGAAACCGGCGAGGAGATCGGCGTGAAGCTCGAAGCCGAGCTGAAAAGCGTCGCAGAAGACTCGGCGATCGCGCTGATCGGTCCGAACTGCATGGGGCTTTACAATCCCGCGGTCGGACTCTGCAATTTTCCCGACGAGAAAGTCGGCGAAAGCGGCGAGGTCTGCTTCATCTCGCAGAGCGGCACGCACACGATAAATTTCTGCTACCAGGCCGGCGCGCGCGGAATCAAAATCAACCGCGCTGCGTCGATCGGAAACGCGACCGTGCTGGAAGCCGCCGATTATCTCGACCTGATGAGCGACGATGCGGCAACCCGCGTGATCGGGATGTATCTCGAGGGCGTGCGCGACGGCGCGCGCTTCGCGGCGAGCCTCAAGCGCGCCGCGAGCAAGTATCCGGTGGTGATCTGGCGTGGCGGCACGACCGATCCCGGCGCGCGCGCGACATTCTCGCATACCGGGTCGCTCGCGACCGCGAACGCGGTCTGGCGCGCGGTGATTCGCCATTGCGGCGCAGTCGAGGTCGGCGGGTTCGACGCGATGCTCGACGCGATCGAGCTGCTGTCGCGCGGGCGGGTACCGGGCGGCAAGCGCCTGGGGCTGGTGGCGATGACCGGCGGGCAATCGGTGGTGATCACCGACACGTTCGCCAGTGTCGGGCTCGAGGTGCCGGCGCTCTCACCGGCGTCTTACGAGGAGCTGAAGGGATTTTTCAATGTCGTCGGCGGGAGCTATCGCAATCCGCTCGACGCAGGCGGCACGATCGGGATGGGCCACAATCCCGCCAACCTCGATCGGATCCTTGAGATCCTCGAGCGCGACCCGCTTATCGACGCGATCGTCCTCGACGTCGGAACCGGCCTGCGCGCGGCGCGATGGGCGGCGCATGAGGGCGAGGTCATCGCGATGCTCGACCGGCTCGCCGAGTTCAATCGCAACTCGGCCAAGACCTTCGCTGTCATACTGCATCCGGCGCACGTCGAAGCGATTGTGGCGCGTGCGCGGACGCTGGCGCGGGAACGGGGGCTGGTCGCCTTCGAGAGCTTCGAGCGCGCCGCCGCTGCGCTCAAGGTCGCCGCCGACTACGGGCGGATCGCGGCATCCCGCTGACCCGGCGGCTCAGCGTGGCGGTACGAACGTGACTCCCGACGGCGGTCCGCCGCGCGCGGCCTGGGGTGCGATCACGAGCAATTCGCTGCCGTGCACATCGCCGTCAAACACCGCGAGCGCTTGGCCGTCGGGTGACCAGCTCATCAACGACAGGCCGATCGCAGGTCCGCTCGCCAGCAGAACCTCGCGCCCGGTGCTTATCGAGAACACGACCAGATGCCGCAACGCAGTGAGGCCGCTGGGAGCGAACAACTCGATCGCGCCCATCTGCGAGCGCGCCGAATAGGTCATCGTGCTGGAAGCCATCATCTCGGGCAGCGTCGGCACGCCGAGCGTTTCGATCCGGATCGAGCCCTGGGCCGGAGTGAGCAAGGCGACTTCGGCCGTCACCAGGGTTTGCGGATTGGCGAGCACGCGCGGCAGCGCGAGCTGGCGATTCCCCAGCGCCAGGATTGAATTGTCGGAAACATAGGCCGCCGCGGAAGACGAAATCGCGATCGAATCCGCGCGCCCGGTGGGGATATCGAATTGGAAAACGCTTTCGATCGGGTTGCCGGGTGTCGGGCCCGCGTAGATGAAACTCGTGCCCCTGGACGACCATTGGAGAACCGTAATCGGGCCGGGGACGTTCAACGGCAGGCAGGTCTTTTTTTCCAGATCGATGAGCACCGGTTGAGTGCCTGTGTCGCCTTGACCCACGGCGTAAGCGCCGCCGGGACTCCAACTGAGCGGCGTGAAGGCGCAATCGAACGGCAGCCGCGCGCGCGGCTCGGGACCGTTGGCCGGAATCAGATACAGGACCAGGCCCGCCCCGGCGCCGAGCGCGCCGGCTGCCGCCGGATCGGGCCGGATCGCGAGAGCGAGGGTGTCAGCGAGGGGCCATCCCAGGCTCACCGACTCGAAGCCCGTTTCGATCGACGCGATGGGGTCCCGGCTGCCGTTGGCGAGATCGTAGCGAAAGACATCAATCCGGTTGGGAGCCGCGCCGGTAACTGCGATCGCCAGCGACGAGTGATCGGGACTGGCGGCGATATCGGCCAAAGTCGCGTTGGGTGATTCGGGCGGGTGATCAGCTGCCAGCACGATCGGCTCCGGCCGGCCGAGTCCGACGCCCAACAGCGTCGTGTTGCCATGAAACGACCCCACCACCGCGAGATCGCGGCCGTTGCTAAGCCATAGCGGCGGGCGAAACGCGATCGGCTCGAACCCCGGCGGCATCGGGAATCGCGCCACGATCGGAACTCCGGTCGCGACGGTCAGGACTCCGCCGCCCCGCTCGCCGGGCGGCGCCGGATTTCGCGCCGCGCACCCGGCAAGCGCGACGGTCAGCGCCAGGATGGGCGCGAAATACGCGGACCTGGTCATCGATGAAGAGGCTAATACTGTTTCAACTGTCTGCGCAAAAGGTGAAAGATACAATGCAGTCACGTTCCAGGGAGAGATTCGGATGAGACGGTTTGCGATCGTTGCGGCGGTGCTGCTTTTGCTCGGTCTGTTCGCGCTGAGTCGCGGCGCGTGGTTGGTTGCGTTAGTGCCGCTGGTTGCGGCCGTGCTGATGGCCGCCGGGTTCCTGGGATTCGTGTACTTTCCCGCCCGGATCCCGCGCCATGCAGTCCTCAAGATTCGCCTGGCGGGCACGCTTCATGAGCACTCGCAGCGCTCCACACTCGATCAGCTCATGGGCCGCGGCTTTCCCACGCTCTACCAGCTCCGCCGCGCGCTCGAGGCCGTCCAAAGCGATCGTTCAGTCAGCGTGGTGATCCTCGAGCTCGCCGGGCTGGAGGTTGGTCTTGCCACGGCGTGCGAGATTCATGACCTGCTGAGCGCGGTCCGCAAAGCCGGCAAGCGGGTGGTGACGATCGTCGCGGGCGACAACACCTCGATCCGCGAATACCTGGCCGCGAGCGGCGCCGGCGAGGTGATCGCGAATCCTGACACCGCGATGATGATGCTCGGCGTCGCGGCCGGCGGCGTCTTTCTGCGCGGCGCGCTCGAAAAGCTGCATCTCCAGGCGCAAACGCTGCAATGGAAGGAATACAAGGGCGCAGCCGAGACCTTCACCCGCGACGCGATGTCGCCCGCGCTGCGCGAAAGTATCGAAGCGATCGTGGCCGACTGGCAGGCGACGCTGGCCGCCAAGGTCGGCGAGTCGCGCAAGCTCGACCCGCAGACTGCGCGCCGCCTGCTGGGCGGCGGTTTCATGAGCGCGCAAGCCGCGCGCGAGGCGGGCCTGATCGACCGCGTGGGCTACGCCGAGGATGTCGAGGCGGAGCTCGACCCGGACGGCAAGGGCAAGCGGTTCATCGGCCTGGGGCGCTATCTGCGTCACGCCGCTTATGCGCGGCGTCCGGCGAAGGCCCGGATCGCGATCGTGCACGGGATCGGCCCGGTGGTCGCGGGCGCGCCGCCGCTGACCGGAGAGGCGCTCAGCGGCGAGGTGATCGCGACCCAAATCAAGCGGGCGGCGCGCGAGCCGAACGTCCGTGCGATCGTGCTGCGCGTGAATTCGCCCGGCGGCTCGGCCGTGGGATCGGAGCTGGTCTGGCGCGCGACACTGGAGGCGCGACGGCGAGGCAAGCCGCTGGTGGTCTCGATGGGCGACGTTGCAGGCTCGGGCGGCTACTACGTGGCGATGGCCGCGGATGCGATCGTCGCCGAGCCGGCCACGATCACGGGTTCGATCGGCGTGGTCTATTCGCGGCTGAGCGCGCGCGATCTGTTTGCGCAACTGGGTATTCGAGTCGATTATGCGAAGAGTAACGAGTTGAGCGACGCGCTCTCGCTGTCGCGCCCGCTAACCGAAGCGGAGCTGGCGCAGCTCAACCAGATGATTGGTGAACTGTACGCGACCTTCACCCGCAAGGTCGCCGAAGGGCGCCGGCTCAGCGCCGAGCGCACCGAGCAGATCGCACGCGGTCGGGTATGGAGCGGCGTGGCGGCCCGCGAGATTGGGCTGGTGGACGACCTCGGCGGCCTGGCGCGTGCGATTCAGATTGCGCGCGAGAAGGCCGGCATGCGGCCGGATCAACGCCACGAGCTGGTTGCGTTTCCGGAGCCCACGCTGCTGTCGGGGCTGCGGACGGCCTTGATGTCCACGGAGATGCCAGTCGGGATGGCGCTCGCGGCGAAGGCGCTGGGAATCCCGGCGCAATGGGCGCCCGCGATGCTTGCGCTGGTCGGCGAGGCGCACGCGCTGCTGTGGTGTCCGTTCTTTTGAGGCTTTGGGAAGACCGCGCTCAGGAAGCTATTCCGACAGCTCCTCGCGAATCGAGTACATCTTCTGGCGGGCCTCGTTGATGTACGCATCCAGGTTGTGGCGATGGTTGGCGAAAATTCCCTCCGGCGATCCATCCAGGACGATCAGCGGCTTCATCATCGCGGCTTCGCCCAGCGGCTCGATCGTTTGGTCGAAGAGCTGCCCGAGCACCGGCTTGATCGTCAGTGGCTGGTGATACTCGCGCTTCACCGCCTGCATCATGTAGTACAGCACGTGCGCGTAGCCCTGGGCGTGGTAGAAATAGTCATCGTCCTCCCACGCACGGATCGGGCTGCCGTCGTCGTTGGTCGTGCGATAGAGGTTGGCGTGGGCGTCGCCGAGCATGTCACCCCACGATTGGAACAGGCGCCCCAGCTCCACGTTGCGCTGGTTGAGTTCGCTTGAAGTTTCCGGCGTCGTATGGAGTCCGGCGATGTACGCGCGCAGATGCAGGATGCCGTCCTGATACCTGGTTTCGGCCGCCGGCAGGATCCAGCGCGACGCGTCGTTGCGGAAGTCGGTGTCGGCGATCACGAGATTGGGATCGTACGCATTGGATGAAATCTTGGTGAGATGATCCTTGAACACCCGCAGTGTCTCGCGCACCGCGAGGATTATTCCGAGCTGGCGGTTGGCGTTGTTGTCGGCCATCACGTGGGGACCCCAGAGATAAAAGTCGTTGGGGCGCCATCCGAAGCCCGTGTGGAGCTCGTGATCCATGATCGCAGTCAGAGTCGAGGCGTAAATCTCGCCGGGTACGAACGGCTGATCGGGCGGAAATTCCTTCGCGATGTCGTAACCCAGATTGTCGTGGTGCTTCTGGCCGAAATGCAGCGCGAGAATAATCGCGAACCAGGCCGCGAGGACGACTCCAAGCCATATGCCGACGCGTCTCATCTTAGGGTTATTCTGACCGAGGGGAGGAAAGAATGTAAACGCAGCGGGGGCGCTGCGGTCTCTAAATCAGGTCGAACAGCCGGCCAACCAGCGATTTTTTCGCCACGTCTTCGGGTGCGATGAGCGCTACGGTCGCGGCCGGCTTGCCGTCCAGAGTCACTTTCGCGGTGCCGATCTGCTGGCCGGCCTTGATCGGCGCAGCGATCGCCGCCGGCAGGCTATAGCTGACCTTCAGCGCGCTGTTCTCCTGCCCGCGCTTCAGGAAGAGGGTGACATCGCCGCTCCAGCGCGGCTTGAGGCTGGCGGCGGTCCCGCCGGTGACCTGGATGCTCTCGGGCGCGGGCGCGCCTTTCTTCGCGACCTGGTACATTTCGTAGTCGAGGAACCCTTGCGAGAGCAGCGCTGCCGCTTCACTGAAGTTGCGCGCCTTGCGCGGCGAGCCGAGCACCACCGCGATCAGTCTGAGCCCGTTGCGATGCGCGGTCGCGACCACGTTGAAGCCCGCCGCACTGTAGAAGCCGGTCTTGAGCCCGTCGCAGCCCGGAAATGTCCGCACCAGATGGTTGGTATTGCGCAACAGGAAAAGCGCACCGCCCTGGCGGAGCGTCGCGGTATCGATCGCGGCCCAGCGCATCACGTCGGGGTATTTCACCAGCTCGCGGGCCAGAAGCGCGCAATCGTACGCGCTCGATACGTCCGCGCTTTGTCCGAAGTCGGGCGGCAGGCCATGCACCGAGTAGTAGTGCGTGTCTTTCATGCCCAAATCGGCGGCGCGCCGGTTCATCATCTGGACGAAACTCTCGGTCGAGCCGGCGATGTATTCGGCCACGTCGACGGTGGCGTCGTTGGCCGAGTGCACCACCACCGCCTTCATCAGGTCGTCCAGCGAGAACACTTCGCCGTCGCTCAGATAAATTTGTGAGCCTCCCATCCGCTGGGCATTAGGCGAAGCGGTGATTCGGTCGGTCAGCTTGAGGCTCCCGTCACGCAGCTTTTCAGCGACGATCAGCATCAGCATCATCTTGGTGAGCGAGGCGGTCGGCCACGGTTTGTGCATGTCGTGGTCGAAAACGATCGTGCCGGTCGTCGGCTCCATCGTGCAGGCCGCTGCGTAAGGATCGGTGAGTTCGGGGGCGGCGAACCCGATGCCCTCGGGCGGCGCTAGGTGCGGCTGGCGGTGGCGCGCGGCCGCGGTGCCCGCCAGGACGATCAGGACCAGCGTCGCCCCGATCGCGATCGCCGGGACCGTCGGCCTGCGCTCGCGCCGGATGGACCACGATGCCGCGAGCGATCTCATGATGCGGCGCCGGAGACTAAAACCGATCGGCGGTCCAGAAGACCGAGCCGGAACTGGCGACCATCGCGGTCACTTTCGCGGCGGCGGCCGCCGGCGCGAGATCGAAGCTGCGTCCGAGGCGCTCCGGCGAGATGATGCGCCACATGTAGTAGTTGTCCTGGTGATGGACCACGGAGCATCCGGCCGCAGTGAGCGATCGCTCCAGTGCCGGGTCGTGCGCGGTGTGAGTCACGGGCGTGAGCGGCTGAGCCTGGTCAAGCTCCGGCGGCGCGGCGGCGACCGCGGCGGTCTCGAGGTAAAAGTCCTTCGGCAGCTTGGCGGCCGAATTGGCCAGGTGACGGAAGGTCGCGAGCATCGCCGGCTGCGCGTCCGGAAGATAACCGTATTCCATGATCATCGGAAAGCCGTAGAAGCGGATCGCGCGCGCATAGGCGGCGAGCGCACCACCGCCGGCGCGGCAGAGCACGAAGTACTCTTCGGGATTTCCCGCGTAGATCAGGTTGCCGCGCCAGTAATCCGGATCGCGGACTACGGTGCAATCGAAGCGCCCGCTGTACGAGGCGTAGATCGTGGCGACCTCGCCAAGATCACGCGCGCGATCAAACGGCGTAAGGGTGAACCGGTCGTCGGGTGCAATCCGGTGGGCGTTCTGGATCAGGCTGAAGGTGCGCGTGAAACTGCTCCATCCGAAGCGCGCGTAGAAGTCGAGCCGCTCGGCGAACAGCAGCGAAACCTCGAAGCCCTCGCGGGCCATCGTCTCGACCGACAGGCGCATCAGGGCCGACGCGACCCCGCTCTTGCGATATTCGGGCAAGGTGAAGACCGAGCCGATCCCGCCCATCGCGATCGCCCGCCCGGCCAGGTTTACCTTGCGATCGAAGATCTGGACGGTCGAGACGAGCCGGCCGCGGTCGACCGCAACCAGGCATAACTCGTCGCGCAAGGAAGGGTCGTTGAGGTTGTAACGGGCGAAAAACTCGCGGTTGTCAAACCAGTGGGCGAGCAGATCCAGAACCTCGCCGCGCTCGCTGGACCGGACGGGCCGTAGCTCCATGGTCACTGAATTTCATAGGTGAACTGAATCGGCATTCCGCTGCGGCTGACGACCATCCCGACGGAGTTGCTGCCGCGCAGCGAATTGAGCAACTGGATCGCCGAAGCGGGATCGGACAGGGACTGGCCGTTGATGGTTTGAACAACGTCGCCGTCGCGCAGCCCTAACTGCTGGAAGACCGAACCGGTCTGAATCTCCGACAGCTTGAAGCCGTGGCCGCTCTGGTCGGGCAAGGCGCGCATCTCGCCCAGGAATGGCGTGATGTTTTGCAGGCTGCTGTTTACGAACGAGCGATCGATATCGTAGTGATTGGCGCGGCGGCGCCGGACCGGGCGGCCACCACGAGGCCGCCGCCCGATGCGCGCGGCGGGGGAGAAGATCGGCGATGACTCCGGCGAGGTCATCGCGTCGGCGGGAATCTCGAGCGCGATTCGATTGCCGCTGACGTCGATGTAGACGCGGTTCTTCTCGACTGCGACCAGCTTGCCGGCGTCGGGAATGTCGTCCCCCAGGCGGTATAGCGACTGCTCGCTGCTGCGCTCGTCCATGATGATCGCTTCGGGCTTGTCCTTGGTCTGAAACGAGGTGCCGAGCAGCTTGAGGTGCAGGTCGACCGGCGGCGGAGGCGCCGGAGCAACTTCTTGCTGCGGCGGAACGAAGATGTTGCGTTGGACGATCTGATCGTAAAATGGCCGCGGATTCGTGACCTCGGCAGCGAGCCGTGCGGCAGGCAAGGACGCCCCGAGGCTGATGTTGTACGACCGTGACTTGAGTACATCGTTCACCGAGAGCGCGGAAAAGTAGGCGATCCCGGCGATCAGAAGGACATTGAAAGCCGTCAGATAGCGCTCGGAAAGGTTAAGTCCCATCTATGCCCAAGCCTCGGCTTCGTAAGAACACTCCTCGACCATCCGCTTCAGGTCATGGTTCCAGCGGCCCTTCCAGCGCTCGATGATAAGGCTGGCCTGGCTGTGGCCGCTGCGGACCAGGTCGAGCAACCGAACCAAGTAGATGTTCTCATCCTCGCCGTGCTCGTTCAATGCTCCTTGTCGCGCCAGAGCCCTCCATCGCGATACCCAGTAATTCCAGCGCCAGTTCCCTGAAGTTGATCCGGCCCGGCGCGCGCCTCGAGTCCGATCTGATGGGCCGAGCCGGTCAGCTCGAGGCGTTCGTCGAAGCTCCAGCGCTTGACCAGGTCCCAGGCGGCGCCCAGGCAATCGTCATCGTAGAGCACGCCCTTGAGCAGGGCCGGCAGCGCCAGCATCAGGGCGGGCGGCTGGCTGTCGGCGGTGCGCACCTCGATGTACTTCTTGAGCCGGACCTCGGTGAAAATCGTGGTCAGATGATTGGCCCAGTCCTCGCTCGGTCGCGCGCTACCGCCCAAGCCGCGCTCCATGTACTGGCGGAAGGTGATGCCGGGCGGCCGGGTCAGATCGATGTATTCGTGGTCGCGGATCAGGAGGTACATCGGGACGTCGAGCGCATACTCGACGTAGTCGCGCGAAGCTCGCGTCGGAATCGAAGGCGAATCGGCAGGATACCGCAGCGGTCGGGATCGGTATCGGTCCAGATATGGCCGCGAAAGCTCATGGTAGCCGTTGAGACCGCCGTCGCTCAGCGGCGAGTTGGCGAACATCGCATAAACCAGCGGCACGAACCCCATGCTGACGCGCAACTTGCGCATCGCGTCGGCTTCGTCGCTGTAGTCCAGATTTGATTGCACGCCGGCGGTCTGCTTCATCATGCGCTGGCCGAGGCGTCCCTTGCGCGCCATGTACGGGATACATGATGTGGTAGCGGGCCTTGGGCAACAGCTCGATTTCGTCGATCGTGCTGACCGGCTGCATGCCCAGCCCCAGCAGCGTTACGCCCAATTCGTTGCCGACGTTGATCAGTTGCTCGATATGCTGGGTGAATTCGCGATGCGCGCAATGGATGGTCTCGCATTGCTCGCCGGAAAGCTCGATCTGGCCGCCAGGCTCGATCGTAATCGCGGCGCGCTCGCCCTTAAGCGCCAGGATCCGGCCGTGCTCCTGTTCGGGCTGCCAACCGAAGCGCTCGGCGAGCCGCCGCAGCACGTGCTCGACGCCGCCGGGGCCGGAGAAGGGCAGGGCGCGGCCGTCGCGAGCCGAAACCGCGATCTTCTCGTACTCGGTGCCGATCCGCCAATCCTTGCGCGGCTTGCCGCCGCTCTGGATATGCCGGATCAGATCGTCTTTGCTCTCAACCGGTTTGCTCATAAGCGCACACGCGCCCTAACGGCTCTTTTTTCCGCCAGCGCCCGGCCATCATGGACGCGCGCCCGGCACGAGGCAAGATTGTTTCCCGCGCCCCCTTTTCGAGCCGCCCCGGCCACTGACCACGATTATATCGCGCTTGCTCCCTACTACGAATCGGTTTCGATATGTGGTTTCATCTTCATCCGGCGGAAGCGGAGGCGAGTGAGAGAGCCGATGGCGCATACGGTGCTCGCGATTGATCAGGGCACGACCGGAACCACGGTCTTCGTACTCGACGAGACGGGCCGGATTCGCGGCCGCGCCTACGGGGAGATTCGGCAGTTTTATCCGCGGCCCGGATGGGTCGAGCACGATCCCGAGGAAATCTACCGATCGGTAATCCGGCTGAGCCGCAAAGCGATCGTGGCGGCGAAGGCGCGGCCGGCCGACCTGAGCGCGATCGGAATCACCAACCAGCGCGAGACCTTCGTGGTATGGGAGCGCAAGAGCGGCCGCCCGATCCATCGCGCGATTGTATGGCAATGCCGGCGTAGCGCGGAAATCTGCGACCGGTTACGCGACCACGAGGCCGAAGTGACCCGGCGCACGGGCCTGCTGCTCGACCCGTACTTCTCCGGCACCAAGCTCAAGTGGTTGCTCGATGAGCAGCCGACGGCTGCGCAAACGCGCGGCGCGCGGTGAGCTTTGCTTCGGCACTATCGAAACCTGGCTCATCTACAAGCTGTCGCGCGGCAGCGCCTTCGTCACCGACTACACCAACGCGTCGCGCACGATGCTGTTCAACCTGGAAGGCCGTCAGTGGGACGCGGCGATGCTCGCGATGCTGGGCGTGCCGGTCGAGATGCTGCCCACGCCGGTCAGCTCGCGCGGACCACTGGCCGAGGCCGCGGCGGGGACGATCGCCGCACGGCCGATCCGATCGGCGCCGCGATCGGCGATCAGCAGTCGGCGCTCTACGGGCAGGGCGCCGTCGAAGCCGGCCACGCCAAATCGACGTACGGAACCGGCGCGTTTCTCCTGATGCATACCGGGGCGGCGCCGGTGCGATCGCGCAATCGGCTGCTGACGACCGCCGCGCTGGGCGCCGGCGGCGAGCCGGCCTACGCGCTGGAAGGCTCGGTATTCATCGCCGGGGCGGCCGTCCAATGGCTCCGCGACGGTCTGAAGCTGGTCGACAAGGCCTCGCAAACGCTGGCGCTCGCCCGCCAGAGCAAGCACCGCGATCAGCCTTACGTCGTGCCGGCCTTTGTCGGGCTGGGCGCGCCGTGGTGGGACAGCGGCGCGCGCGGCGCGATCCTGGGTATCACGCGCGGGACCACGGCGGCGGATCTGGTGCGCGCGACGCTGGACAGTATCGCGTACCAGGTGCTCGAAGTGCTGCTCGCGATGGAGGCCGACACCGGCCGGCATCTGAGCGAGCTGCGCGTTGACGGCGGCGCGTCGGCCAATGACTACCTGATGCAGTTCCAGGCGGACTTGCTGGCGCGACCGGTGCGCCGGCCGAAAATCGCGGAGACCACCGCGCTCGGCGCCGCGATGCTGGCCGGACTCGCCACCGGGGTCTGGCGCTCGGCCGATCGTCTCGCCGGGTTGCGCAAGATCGATCGCACGTTTCATCCTAAAATGCAGGCCGACGAGCGTGACCGATTGATCAACGGATGGCGTGACGCGGTCAGACGCGTGCTTACCCGCTGATCGCGCGTTCGCGCAGAAATGGAAAAATCAGGAGTGGAAAAATCAGTGGCGCAGGACACGAGACCCCAAGCCGTTCTGTTGTTTCCCGAGCAGCATGCCGAAGCGGCCACGATGCTCGGGCGCGCGTTCATCAACGATCCCGTGATGTGGGCGATACTGCCCGATGTGATGGAACCGGCGGCACGGGCCCGGCGAATCGCGCAGCTCTTCACGGTCATGATGCAGATCAATCGCCGGCTTGGCCAGCCTGTGCTGGGCGTCGTGGATCATGACGCCGTGGTGGGCGCCGCCGTGATCGAAGGAGCGCACGCGCCCTCGATGAGCGAGACGGTGCTGGCCGGTCTCCGCCAGACGCCACAGATGATCAGGGCGGTCGGACTCGGCGGCACCAATCGGGCTTTGCGCCTGGCCGATACGCTGTACAAGAATCGGCCCAAGGAACCGCATCTCTATCTCAGTCTGCTTGGCGTCGATCCCGACTATCAGCGGCGGCATTTCGGAATCGCGTTGCTGGACCATCTTCGCGGCCTGGCCGCCGTAAGGAGCAACCTCGCGGGCGTCTACCTGGAAACCGCGACCGAGGCCAACGTCCCCTACTACAGCCGCGCGGGCTACGAAGTGCTGGGTGAGCTGTTCCCGCTGGGCGTCAGGATGTGGCGGATGATGCAGCCGCGACGGAGAACTTGAGGCGGCACGGCGCTCAGGCCGGCGTGTCGGCCGGCTCGAGCGGCTTGATCGTCGTGACGCGGAGCCCGCTGGAAGTCCATCCGACGTCAAAGCCGACCCGCGCACCCTCCCGGAGCATCTCGATACCCGGCATCTTGCCGCCGATTTCCGCGCCCACGATCGTGACGAATGGAAACTGGAAGGTGACATCGCGGCCGCGATTCGAGCGCACGATCCCGCGCCCGCGCGCGCGATCGAGACGAACGATTATGCCGTGATAGAAATTCCCCGGAAACTGCTCGCTGTCGTACTCGTCGGCCACCCTCTATCGACTACCACGGCTGGGTTGACGCAGGAAGGTGCCTGAACAACGTGGGTGCTATGATACAATCAGATCGGCGGGAAACCACGATGGACGCGAGTCCGAAAAGCGAACTTCTCAAGCGCGATTCCGTACTCGCCGAGATAGTGCGCCGTCTGGTGGATGCTTACCAGCCGCGTCGAGTCTACCTGTTCGGCTCCAAAGCGCGCGGCGACGAGGGCCCGGACAGCGACTACGATTTACTGATCGTGGTCGCCGATGACGCGCCCGCCGACCGGCGTCGAAGAACCGGCTGGCGTACAAACGCTTGTGGGGAAACGGTGCGGCCACCGACGTTGTGGTCTGCACCGAACAATATTTCGAGTCGCGTCTGCACGTGGTCGCTTCTCTGCCCGCCACGGTCATGCGGGAAGGAAAATTGCTCTATGCCGGATGACCCGGAGCTGACCGCCGAAACCAGGCTTGGCTAAGAAAGGCGCGGAGGATCTACGGGCCGCTGAACTGCTGCTTCAGGCCAATTCGCTTCTCTCGTCGCAGGTTGCGTTTCACGCCCAGCAGGCGGCGGAAAAATCTCTGAAAGCCTTTCTGTCTGGAACAGTTGCCACTTCGGCAAAACCCACAACTCCTGTCGCTGGGGAAAGCATGCGTAGAAATCGACGGACACTGGAGGACGTTTCGAGCCGGGTTGCGCCAATTAGCGGATACGCTGTCGAGCCCCGCTATCCCGGCTGATTTCGCGGATCCCTCGGTTGACGAGGCAGGGAGGCGTTACGTCTGGCGCGCGAACTCTTCGAGGCCGTCCTGGCGCGATTGCCCGCGGAGACGAAACCGTAATTTCTCACAGCGGGACGCTGGTGCGGAACAGGATGAACCGGCCCAGCAGCTCGCCGACCAGCACCGACATCACCGTAATGTAAAGCAATCCCGTGGCCGCCATTGTCTGCGGGATCTTGAGCGTCTGCCAGCACATCCAGGCCAGCACCAGCGACGCGGCGGGACCAATCAGCAACCGAAACGTGAGGATCGCCAGATCGGACGTGGCCAGATCGCGGACCGCTTCGGCGCCGCCGCCGCCGAGCAGCGCCAGCACGGCCATCACCAGCCCGAGCACGGCCAGATCGGCGACCAGCGCCCCGCCCAGCAGCCGCACGAACGAGCGCAGATAGTCCACCGGCAGATTCGGATCGATCAGGTACCAATGACCGAACATCATGGCGCCGCTCGCGATTCCCAGCACCATCGAGGAGAGCACCGCGCTCAGTCCGTAGGCGAGCAGGGCAACGACCCCGAAAGCGGACGGCTTGAGCATCAACGCATTGGCCAAAACCGCGACTAGGCCGAGCGCCAGCGCAATTGTGTAGGCGCGCGCGCGCAACCAGCCGTTGTCCGTCCAAAGGGTGAAGAGGTACAGAGCGAGCACGAGACAGAACGCCCCCCACAGCGCGCTGAGTGCCCATAGCGAGAGCGCCGCCGGCGAGCCGGGACGATCGCCGCGCCAGGCCAGAAAGGCGAGGCCGATCGCGTTGGTCAGTCCGGCGCTCAGGTAGACCGCCCCCGTCGACTTGTAGAAGCCCCGCTCGATCTTGAAGAACGGCGGAATCGCGAGCGCGAGCGTCCCGCCGAAGGCGAGCTCGCCGAAGACCATCAGGAAGCAGACGCCGAATCTGGTCACGCGACTATCCTATCGAACCGGCTGACAAACCGGACAGCCGTAGAAACGGCGGCTAAACCACGGCCCGGGCGCCAAATCGAACCGGCACCCGGCCGGCGGTTAGACATATGAAGCGGGTGCGCTATAATTTGGTCCGAACAAGATTCATTTTTCGCGAGGCTAACATGCGCTCATCGCATTTGTCGAAGTTGCTTGCAATCGGTCTTGCGCTCGGGCTCTCGGCTTGCGCGGCCATCCAGGCGCAGCGTCAGGCGGAAGAGCAGAAGCAGCAGCAATTTGTGCAGCATATGGACATCGCGCACATCTTCGTCACGCCCGACGACGCTCCCGCCGACAAGCCCTACAAGGTGCTCGGAGACCTCACGTACACTCAGCAGATCGATCCGAACAACGTCGCCGACGCCATCGATGCGCACCAGATGAACGAGAAGCTCAAAGCGATGGCCAACGAAAAGTATCCCGATTCGGTGGACATGGTGATCAAGGCGCACAGCGACGTGTCCGATGACAGCACGCATATGACGGTTACGGGCACCGCGATCCAGTTCGATTCATCCACCGATCGCGAGGCGATGCATCACATGAATGAAGGCCTGGTCGCGTCGCCCTCTGACAGCAACTAGAGCGGCCTTCAACTCCGTGACGGGCTCGCGGTGCTTCCTTCCCGCGAGCTTTTTCTCGTGCTGTGATTGGGGAAAGCGATCGCGGCGAGCAGATCAGCCGGGCTGGGCGAGCAGCTTGTCGAGTTCACCTGATCGGTCCAGGGCGCGTAATTCGTCGTAGCCGCCGACCAGCCGCCCGTTGATGAATACTTCCGGTACGGTGCGCCGGCCGCCCGCCAGCTCGACCATCTTTTCGCGCAAATCGGCGTCGTCGGTTACGTCGATTTCCTGAAACGCGACGCCCTTGGTGCGCAGCAGCGACTTGGCGCGCACGCAGAACGGGCAATAAGTGGTGGTGTAGAGGCTCGATTTTGGCCACGGTGCGTCTCCGCGTTTATTGTTGCGCGCGCCGGGCGTCGAGTCCAACGCCGCGGCAGACTATCGACTCCTTCGCCGTCCCAGCGCGGCGGCGCGCGCGGCCTTGGTCCCGTTCGGGTAGGTGACGATTCCTTCCCGATGCCGCAGGATCTCCAGTCCTGAGAGCAGTTCCGTCAACTCGTAACGGCCGAGCAGATAGCGGGGGTCGCGCGGATGTCCGAGTGCAGCTTGATCGACCAGGAACGTGTCGACCAGCAGCATGCCCCCGGCTCTGAGCGCCGTCTTGAAGGCGGCGAACAGATCGCGTTCGAGAAAGTTGACATTGACGATCACATTGTAGCGCTCACTGCCGAGCGGAAAGCTCATTACGTCTGCCACTACCGGCCAGACTGGCAGACCTTGCGGGCGCGCCGAATTCAGCAGCGTTCGTAAACCGGTCTCGGAGTAATCGAGTGCCGCGACCTTATTTCCGGCGCGCGCCAGCGCGAGGCTGTGCCGGCCGCGTCCGGCGGCGACGTTCGAGCGCGAGCCCGCGCGGCATCAGCGGGAGCATCTCAATCAGGAACGGCTCCGGCTCGCCCGGGGCGTCGCGTCCACGATGGCGCTCGTCCCAGGCTGCGCGGTCGTCCAGATTCATCGGCGCGGATTCATTGGGGTTCGGATCAGAGGGCGCGCGCGAGCGTGAAAACGTCGACCGTCCGCGCGCCGGCGGCGAGCAAAGTGCGGGCGCATTCGTCGGCCGTCGCGCCGGTGGTCATCACGTCGTCCACCAGCAGCACGCGTCGTTCCCGCACCGCATCCGCGCGCCTGATAGCGAACGCGCGGCGAACGTTGCGCCGCCGCGTATCGAGATCATTGGCGGTCTGGGGCGCGGTGGATCTGGTCCGCGTCAGACTCGTCACGTCGAGTGTGCACTCGAGCCGCCGCGCGACCTCGATCGCGAGCAGGCCGGCCTGGTTGAAGCCGCGCCAGTGTAGCCGCCCGCGATGGAGCGGGACCGGAATTACCAGGTCGTAGTCGCCGCGGCGCATCGGCAGCTCCGTCCCCAGACACTCCGCCAGCGCGCGCCCGAGCGACTGGTCGAGTCCGTACTTGTGGCGGCGGATCATCGAGGCGAGCATGCCGCCCCGATCGTCCGCGTGCGCGCGATAACGTGCTGCGGCGCGCGCCATGCGAAAGCGCGGCAGCGACCTGGCGCATCGCACGCAGATGCTGCCGCCGCCGGCCTGCGCTTCCTCGAGCGGCATCCCGCAGCGGGCGCAGAGCGGCTCATGCAGGCGCTCGATTCCAAGCAAGCAGGGCGCGCAGACCCGATCGACGGCGGCGATCGAAAAACGCGCGCCGCAGCCGGCACATCGCGGCGGGTAGAGGAAGTTGAGCAGGTAGCGAAGCATCACTCTTATCGTCATCCGAACTCGGCTCGCGCGCAACGCCGGCGTCTGCGCGCTCCGGCAACGGCTAAAATTCCTCGCCACGAAGCACGAAGATCGTTCGCGTGACTGAATGTTCCGCGATTTTTCCCCGCTCGATCGGCGCCGCTCGAAGGGTTTGACAGCCGTGCCGCATGTGCGGTAAATGACTAACTAGTCAGTCATTATAAGGCCATGGCAAGATTCACTCAGGCTCACAAAGAAAGCCGTCACCAGGAAATCCTCGCGGCTGCGCTGCGCTGTTTTGCGCGCAACGGCTTCCACAGCACCACGATAGCGGACATCGTCCGGGAGTCGGGCGTCTGCCAAGGCACGTTCTACGTTTACTTCGACACCAAGGACGACGTGATCGCCGGTCTGGCGGACGATCGAAGCCAGAGCGATGCGCTAATCAGTGCGATGGCCGGAGCAGAGGCTGACCCTCTCGTTGGGCTTAAAATCCTGTTTGACCTGCACGGTCGGACACTCGCCGACGCTCGGCGCGCCGACGAACGACGAGTGGCCGTCCAAGGCTGGGCAGAGGCGCTGCGCAACGACTCAATCCGTCAGCGCTTGGTCGCCAATACGTCGCGTGTCGAGCAAGAGGTCGCCCTTCTTATCGAGCGTGGACAGCGCACCGGACAGTTCAGGGCCGATGCCGATCCAAAAGGTATCGCGCGCTCGTTGATTGCTCTCTTCCGAGGGCTGACGCTGCAGACCGCATGGGACGGAACTTTCGACGCTGCGCTGACCGCAAAATCAATCGAAGACATGGTGCGGGGAGCGCTCCGGCCCCTCGGCGGTCCAAGCGACGTTGACCGAGCGGCTCAAGAGGAGGAGCGCCGATGACAGTAGCCTCTCAAACAACGCCGGCCAACCCGACCGCCAGACCGTTCCGCTTCGCGATGCTCGTTCCCACCCTTGTGGTTGACGTCGTCGCCCCAATCGGAATCCTTAAGACGCTGGAATGGTTCGGTGTTTCTCCGATCTGGGCGCTCGCAGGGGGTTGCGTGGCGCCCGCGCTCAACAGCCTGCGAACCTGGACAGGGTCCCGTCGCCTCGATCCTGTCGGCATCCTGATGATGGCCTCCATCGCCAGCGGCACCGTGGCGTCGCTGGTCTCCGGCAACATCTTCTACCGGGTCGTTACGGACGCGTTTCTCAATGGAGCGTGGGGCTTGGTGTTCCTCGCCTCGCTGTTCATCAGGAGGCCGCTGATGTTCTTCATCATCCGGCCACTCGTGACCGGAGAGGACGCTTCGAGGAACGAGATCTGGAACGGCCTTTGGCGCTACATCGAGTTTCGATCGGCGATGCGGTTGATCACGGCGACGTGGGGGGTGGTCTTCATCGCTCAGGTGCTGATTGAGGTGGGGCTCGCCCGCGTGCTGACGCCCGAGGCGGTGGTGACCATCTCGCCGCTCACGGGCGTCGGCGCGACTCTCGCGCTGATCGTGTTCACCCGGCAACGTATGCGGACGGCGCGCGAGCGCCTCGAGCTCCTGGAGCACCTGAGGTGGCCGTTGTGAGAGCGCTGCGGCCCGCTTCGCCGAGCTTGGGCGCCGACGCTTTTCGGAGGATGTCATGATGGACGTGGCCGATCTTATCGTGGCGGAACTCTCTTCGACGGGACCGGGGGGCGCCGTTCGAAACCGACCTCCCGGTCAAGAACGGATTGCAAGCGCGCGCCACTTGGTCATTCATATGCTATATACGCCGAAGCATGCACGCGCTCAGGTGGATGAAGCCATGGATGCTCCGCTGAAGGGAATTCGAGTCATCGATTGGACGATCTGGCAGCAGGGCCCGGTGGCCGGCGTGATGCTGGCCGACCTGGGCGCCGAGGTGATCAAGCTCGAGGAGCGCGAGAGCGGCGACCCGGCGCGCTGGATTCTGGCGGTGGCCGGCGGCTCGACCTACAAGGCGGCGCGCAACTGGTATTTCGAGGCCAACAACCGTCACAAGAAGAGTCTCGCGCTCGATCTCAAGAAGCCCGAAGCGCTCGAAGTGGTCTACAAGCTGGCGGCGAAGAGCGACGTGTTCATCCAGAACTTTCGCCAGGGCGTGGCGCATCGGCTGGGCCTCGATTACGCCGCGCTCAGCGCGCGCAACCCGCGGCTCATCTATGCGAACGCGTCGGGCTACGGTCCCTTGGGCGCCGAGAGCGGCGATCCGTCGTTCGACTATTTGGGTCAGGCGCGGTCCGGGATCATGAACGCGATCGGCGGGCCCGATCAGCCGCCGACCTATATCACCGGCGGCGTCGCCGACCAGGCCGGCGCGATCATGCTGGCCTTCGGCGTGATCACGGCGCTGCTCGCGCGCGAGCGCCAGGGTGTCGGCCAGGAGCTCGACGTTTCGCATCTGGGGTCGATGACGATGCTGCAAGGACTCAACGTGGCATCGCGCGCGATGATGGGATGGGAGATACCGCGCAACGCGCGCGAGGCAGCCTTCAATCCGCTCTGGAACCACTATCAATGCGGCGACGGCAAGTGGCTGTGCCTTTCGATGCTCCAGTCGGACCGCTACTGGAAGGACTTCTGCATCGCGCTCGGTCTGCCGGAGCTGGTCGCCGATCCACGCTTTGCGGAGCTTCGCGAGCGCGGGCGCAACGCGCGCGAGGTGATCGCGATCCTCGACCGCACGTTCGCGGCCAAGCCGCGCGAGGAATGGCTCAAGATCCTTCGGGCCGGCGGCGATTTCATTTTCGGCATCGTCAATGCGGTCGCCGACTTGCCCAACGATCCCCAGGTGATCGCCAACGAGTACATCGCGGACTATGAGCATCCCGCGCTTGGCAAGACCAAGGTGGTCGGAGTTCCGATCAAGTTCAGCCGGACCCCCGGCAGCCCGCGCGGCGCGGCGCCCGAGCTCGGAGAGCATACGGAGATCCTTCTGACGGAAGAGCTTGGCTACAGTTGGGAGGAGGTCGCCCGGCTGCGGGAAGCGGGTGTAATCTAGAAGCAGGCGATCATCGACGATCCCGGGAGAATACGATGGGAACGTTCAGCGGGACACTGGAAGATCGGGAAGCGATTCGCGACCTTTACACCCACTACGCAGTCACGCTCGACGGCGGCCGCTACGATGACTGGATCGATTGCTTCACCGACGACGGGGTCTTTGAGAGCAAGCGCTTCGGCCGCCACGTCGGGCGCGAGGGGCTCTGCAAGTTCGTCAAAATTTACCGGGACTCGCTCGCCGGCGCGCAGGTTCGCCACGTGATCACCACCGTGCACTTCGATATCGAAGGTGATCACGCGGCCGGCGGATGCTACCTCACGTACTTTCACTCCAAGGACGGAAAGACCGAGGTCTCCGCAGTCGGCCAATACGAGGATCAGCTCCGCAAGGTCGCGGGCCGCTGGCGTTACACCAGCCGCCGCGTCTCGGTCGACGGCCGCGCATAAATTAGTCCGCGAATGCGGCGATCAGCCCGCCCGATCGCAGGGCCGGCACGGCAGCCGGCCCTTACTCCGGATTCGGATCGATCGATGAGCCCCCGCTCGCTGGTCGATCACTCAGAACGCGGTGTACCAGCGGCCCTGATGGGGATTCTGGGGCTCGAAGGTCACGTTGAAATGATGCAGCAGCATCCCCTGCGCGTGACGCAGCGCGAGCTTCGCGACTTCGAGGCTTACGTCCGAAGAAACCTCGTTGCCGAGCGCCGCGACCAGCTCTTCCTGGTATTGCAGCAGATCGTGGGTGGTAGCCAGCCCGACCCGGAAGCGCTCCTCCTCCGCGCGCAGCGACTCGCGCGCGTAATCCGAGGCGATCTTGTTGGCGTGCGCCGTTTTGATATCGCTGTTGACCGTGGTCAACTGAGTCTCCACGTCGAGTACGATTTGTGAGATCAGCGCGCGGTACTGCAGGCGCTGCTGCTCATATTCGATCTTGGCCTGTGCGAGCGCGGCCGTGGCCGCGTCGTTAGTCAGCGGGCGCTGGAAGCTCAGCGCGATCGCGTAGTTGTAGAACCCGAACGACCAGATGTTGTTGAGCGCGTCGCTATAGTTGCGCCCGAACGGAAGCTTGACCCCCTCGGTGGGTGGAACCGTGGGAATCGTGCAGTTCGGCGTCTCGGTTGAACCGCCGAGCAGCTCCGAGCACTTGGCGAGGCCGGCGACCGAAGTCAGGCCGATCTGCGCGCCGAGGTTGAGTTGCGGCAGGGTCTGGTTCTCGGCGAACTTCACCTGCAAAAGCAGGCTGCGAATCAACTGCCGCATCGAGGCCAGCTCGGGCCGATACTCCATCGCGTACTCCAGCGATTGCTCTTCGTCGTCCTTGATATCGCTGGCGCCGGTGGGCTTGTCGGTCGGCTGGATCTGCTCGGGCAGGAACACGTGCGAAGGATTGAGCATCAGGTCCTGCCGCAGGCCCGCGCGCGCGACCTGCAGCGTATTTTCGGCCTGATAGACGCCGGCGGCGTTGGTCGCCTCGGTGGACTGGGCCTCCTGCAGGTCGAGCGGCGCGAGCGTGCCGACGCGCACGCTAATCTCGTTCTGCCGCACCACATCCGCGGCGAGTTTGTAGGCTTCGCGTGCGACCGCGAGGCTCTCCTCGGCGCCGACCACGTTCCAGTAATCGCCGCCCACCTTGAGGATGAAATCGCTCAGGTTCTGCTCATAGTTGAATTGTGCGGATTCCTGATTGATCTCGGCGATCCGCACGTTGATGGTCGCAAAATTCAGCCCGAAGTTCTGCAGCAGCGGCTGCGAAAGCGACATGGTAATTGACGGCGTGTACGCGGGATTTATCGACGCGAACGCCGAATTGCTCAGCAGGCGGTTGTTGTCGAAGGTCAGGGCCAGCGTGCCGTTAGTGGTGGCCAGCGTCTTGCTGACGGCGAAATTCCAGTCGTAGTCCTTGGTGGCGTAAGCGGAGGCGCCGCCGGTCTGGAGGATCGAAGTCGCGGGCGTGACGGTTTTCTCCTCATCGAGTCTCGAGGTCAGATTGGGATCGAAAGTCGCCTCGCTTTCCCGCACGCTCTCGAGCGAGAGCAGCGGATTAAGCTGCGCGGCCGCGATCGTCGGGTTGTTGCTCAGCGCCAGAAAAACCGCCTCCTTCAGGCTGACGGCGCGCGCGCTCTGATCGCTGGTCCCGATATAGCGCTCGGAGATCACGCTCTCCGGCGGAACTTCCTCGGTGGGCGACCATTGATGGACCAGGACTTCGGCGGACAATTTGGAATGCTCGAAGCGCTTGCGTTCCGCCGGCGGCACGTTGACGTCCGGCGCGGTCTGCGGGCTGATCGGTTCCGCCGCGAGTGGGATCGCACTGTCGATGTCCACGCTGGGCACCTGCAGCCGTTCCGTCGGCATCCTGGTGTATCCGGGACTGGGGAGCGCAACCGGACCTTCTTCGCCGGGCAGCCCACTCGAAGCGGGACTCTGTGCCCTGGCCGGCGCGGCGGACAGAATCAGTAGCGCGGCGAGCGCGTAGAGCGGAACCACAATGCATTCTTTGACCGTCATGAGTAACCCCTCCGTGAGCATCCGGCGGCGCGCGCGCGGCGCCTCGCGAAATTGTGAGCCGTGCGATGTGCCCGAGCAAGTATGTGCGGCTAGACCGGCAAGCGGTTGCCGGTCAGAGCGGATGCTATCGCTGCCGAACGCTAGCCAGGCGATCGCAGCCGGGTCAGCGTCTGCACAAGATCGGCCGGCCGCGGGGCGTCGACGGTGACCCGGCCCGAGACCGGCGAATCGAATTCGACCTTGCGCAGATGAAGCCAGAAGCGGCCGGCGCGGAGCGTCGGGAGCGCCGGTCCGCCGTATAGCGAGTCACCGGCCAGCGGATAGCCGCGAGTCGCGAGATGGACGCGAATCTGATGGCGATTGCCGGTCTTCGGCGTCACGGCGACGAGCGTGAACCCGCCCTCGCGCGAAATCGGCTCGACGATCGTCAACGCCGGACGCGCGCCGTGCGGCGCGGGCGGTTGGTCCTCATCGAGCACGATCATCCGCCGGCGGTTGCGCGGATGATGCGCGATGGGCGCGTCCAGGCGCAGTCCCGTCTCAAGCTCACCCGCCACCAGCGCCTCGTAGCGCCGCGTGACGAGTCCGTTGCGAATCGCGTCGCGCAGCGCCGTGAAGGCGCGAGCCTCGCGCGCGATCAGCAGCGCGCCGGAAGTGCCGTTGTCGAGTCGATGAACCAGTCCGCCTTCGCGCGGGTCGTCACCGATCACGCCGGTCTCGGGAAAGCGTACGACGACCGCGTTCATCACCGTTTCCCGTTCGGCGCGGCGCAGCGGATGACACGGCATCGGCGCCGGCTTGTTGATCACCAGCGTGGCGGCGTCGTTGAAGAGCACCTCGAGCGGGAGGTCGGGATTCGGTTCGATTCCCATCGCCGCACCCGCCGACTCGACTGCGACGCTGTCGCCCGCCACGACCAGCGCACCCTTGCGGCCGGGCGCACCGTTGACTTGCACCAAGCCCTGCCCGATCAACTCACGCGCCGCGCGGCGCGACGCGGCGTGTCCCAGGCGCACCAGGTGCGCGTCGAGGCGTTCGCCGTTATTCACGGCCGCAATTGCACGCCGGCCACGGCGCAAGCGTTCGGACGGGATTTCAAGCCGATCGCGGGTCTAGTTGCAAGTCAGGTGCGCCCAGCCCTCGATCTGCGCGAAGAAGCCGGCGAACGGATCTTCGGTGGGCGCGGGTGCGAAGCAGCACTTGCACATGTAATCAAGCGCGCCCGAGTAATGCTCGAAGCCCTTGCTCAGCTCCTCGAAGACCAAAAAGCCGGGCCGATAGAGCGACAGATCGAGCGTCGACACCGCGCGATAGGAGCGCGCGCCTTCTTCAAAGTAATAATCCAGGTAGCCATTGCGCTCGACGTGCTTGCGGAACAGCCCCGACATGAAGAGCGTATAGTCGCCGACGTGCTTGCGCAGCGCGCGCTCGCCGTGGACGCGCGTCCGGGCGTCCGGCCCGAGCTGCGCGAGCAACATCTCGACCACGCTGCTGAGCCGGCGCCCCTCGGCGTCGCGGATCGCGAGCAGGTGATCGGTGCGGCTGAAGTCGGTCAGCACCGACGCGACGTATTCGACGATCTGCTGATCGCCGACGCCCAACTGCCCGAAGCTTTTGCGAATCAATGAAAGAAAGAAGCCGCCGAGTTTTCCGGAAGACCATTTCTCAAGCGCCATGGTTGATCCTTCCAGCGTGCTGCACGATCGCTGATTAAGATTGTAGCGCGAGGGTCAGGAAATAAAGCAATACGCAGAAGGGTTTCGCGCGAAAAAAAATTCCGCGTGGAGATCAAAATCGCGTGCGCGCGTTGGCGCTCGCGCGCGCCGAGTGCCAACTTGCTACGGCCGAATCGCGTCGCCTTCAGCGCCGACAGTGCGGCGAACCCCGGCTCGCGGCCGGCTCCGGCGCCGGATCGTCGCGTCCGGCGCCAGCGATGCGGCGCGGGCGCGTCGGCCGCGCTTCTTGAGGCCGAACAGGCGCCGCAACTCGCGCCCGGTGGCCGAGCGCTGGCACTCGGCGACGGTGATTGGCGAGCCCGCCACGACCAGCCGGCCGCCCTCGTCGCCGCCGCCCGGACCAAGGTCGATCACGTAGTCGGCATGCGCGATGAACTCCAGATTGTGCTCGATTACCACCAGCGTATTTCCATCCGCGACCAGCCGCGTCAACACCTTGAGCAATTGCCGCACGTCGGGCGAGCTGAGTCCGGTGGTGGGTTCGTCGAGCAGGAACATCCGCGGGAGTTTCTTCGCGCGCGCGTCGAGCGGCACCGGTTCGAGGTCGGCCAGCAGAAAGCGCGCGAGCTTGAGCCGCTGCGACTCGCCGCCGGACAGCGTCGAAGTTGCCTGTCCGAGCTGGATATAGCCGAGCCCGACCGCCGCGAGCGCGTCGAGCCTGGCGATGATCGCCTGATGGCCGGCGAAGAATGCGCGCGCTTCATCGACGGTCAGATCGAGCACCTGGTCGATGTTACGGCCGTTGAGCCTGATCCCGAGGATGTGACTCTGGAAGCGCCGGCCGTCGCAGGCTTCGCAGCGCACCTCGAGGTCGGCCATGAAATGCATCTCGACCGTTACCGTGCCGGTGCCGTGGCACTTCTGGCATCGCCCGCCCGTAACATTGAACGAGAAGTGACGCGCGGTGATACCCTGCCGGCGTGCCTCCGGAACGCGCGCGAACAGCGCGCGGATGTCATCGTAGATTTTCAGGTAGGTCACCGGATTCGAGCGCATCGAGCGCGTCGGCAGCTCCTGCCCCATATGAACGATCGCGCCGATCAGGCCGAGACCCTCGATGCGATCGCATGCGCCAACGCCGCTGACGGCCACGCCGCTGCGCCGCAGCCAGTGGTTGTAGAGCACGTCCTCGACCAGCGTCGATTTGCCCGAACCCGAGACGCCGGTGACGCAGACCATCCGTCCCAGCGGAATCCACGCGTCGAGATTCTTGAGGTTGTGCTCGCGCGCGCCCGTGATCCGGATCGCCGGATCGCGCCGGTTGTAGCGGCGATGGCGCGCCATCGCGCGCATCAGAAGCACGCGGCCCGGCGTTACGAGCGAGCCGTTGAGGCTGGCCAGGTCGGGCGGCCCGGCGCTCATCACCGCGCCGCCCTCGCGTCCGCCGCCGGGACCGAGCTCGACCACGAAGTCCGCGCCGGTGATCGTGGCGGGATCGTGTTCGACCACGACCACGGTGTTGCCGAGATCGCGCAGATGGCGCAGCACTTCGAGCAGCCGGCGCGTGTCGCTCGCATGGAGGCCGACGGTCGGTTCGTCCAGCGCGTAGAGCGTGCCGGTGAGCAGGCTGCCGAGCGCGCTGGCGAGATGGATCCGTTGCGCCTCGCCGCCGGACAAACTCCGCGCCTGGCGCTCGATCGTAAGATAGCCGAGGCCGACTTCGTTGAGATAACCGACTCGGTTCGTAAGCTCGCGAAAGAGCGTGGCCGCCTTCGCGCGCAGCTCGGGGAGGCGAGAGAGTTCGTCCACCCACGTCGCGAAGTCGCGCACCGCGAGTGCGCCGACTTCGGCGATCGTCTTGCCGCTCACGCGGACGTTGAGCGCCTCGGGCTTGAGCTTGGAGCCGCCACAGCCGGGGCAGGGAACGAAGCGTCGATAACGGGCGAGCAGAATCCGCACGTGGGTCTTGTACCGCCGCCGTTCGAGCCATCGAAAGAAGCCGCGTATCCCGGGCCAGCGGTCGTCCTTACCGCCTTCGGCGCCGTTGTCGGAGTGCGGTTCACCGTCGATTACCCATCCGCGCTCCTCGTCACTGAGCTCGCCGTAGGGCACGCCCGCGCGGACGCGATTTTTGCGCGCGCACTTGAGCATCCAGTCGTTCATCTCGCGATAGGCGGGCGTTCGCCACGGCGCGATCGCGCCCGCGCGCAACGAGAGCGCCGGGTTGGGCAGGACCTTGTCCAGATCGAGCTCGACCACGCGGCCGAAGCCCTCGCATTGCGGGCACGCGCCGAGCGGACTGTTGGGCGAGAAGATGGCCGGCGCCGGCTCGGGAAACGCCGTGGCGCATCGCGAGCAGTTGAACCGGCGATCGAAGTCGAAATCGCCAAGCGTCCTGAACAGCTCGTGGTCGCGCTCGACTCGCACCGCGCGGGCGCGTCCCGAGCCCAGGTAGAAGGCCTTTTCAAGCGCCTCGCGCACGCGCGCATGCGGAGCTTCCCCCTCGCCCGCGATTGGTATCGACACCCGGTCGATGACCACGTTGAGCGGACCGTGCAGCGAATCGGGCTCGCTCGGCGCGCCGGGCGCGGCACCGTTACTCGCCGCAGACAGGCAGTCGCCGGTCTCGATCAGTACGCCGTCGCGATACAGGCGATGATATCCGTTCTGGATGAGATAGGCGGCGACCTCACTCAACGAGCGCGAGCCGATCTCGAACGGCGCGGTGAATATATAGACCCCCGGCGTCCCGAGCACGCGCGCGGCTGCACTCTCGACGCTGTCGCGCGTGACCTCGAGGCCGCATCGCGGACACACAGTGACGCCCACCGTCGCGAACAGCAATCGAAGATAGTCGCCGATCTCGGTGACGCTCCCGACCGTCGAGCGCGCATTCTTGATGCTGTTCTTCTGGCGCAGCGCGAGTGCGGGCGGGATTTCCGAAATCGAATCGACGTCGGGCCGATCCATCCGTTCGAGAAACAAGCGCGCATAGGTCGAGAGACTCTGCACGTAGCGCCGCTGCCCCTCGGCATAGAGGGTGTCGAAAACCAGACTGGATTTGCCCGAACCCGAAACGCCGGTAACGACGGTCAGCTTGCCGTGCGGCAGGTCGAGCGAAATGTTCCTGAGATTGTGCGTGCGGGCGCCGCGGATGCTGATCGCTCGCGATGGGGTCGGGACCGGGGAATTGCGTCTGGAAGCCGCGACGGGGTCTCCTCGATTCAATGCGGGTCAGTCAGGGGCCGCGCCTTCTTGCGGCGCTCGCCCGGGAACTCGTCGGCCACTTCGGCGTACATCTCACTAAGCCGGCGGTCGAATTCAGCCTGCAAGCGCCTGGTTTCGCCCTGCCTTTGCTCGTCGGGCAGACTCGACAGCGCGCCGAGGTCGTCCTCCAGCTTCTGCATCAGGCGGTTGCGTTCGATAAGATAACGGTAGCCGTCCATATAGGCTCCAGCACCTCGTACAGCGGCAAATTCCAAAACATTTCATTATAGGCTATTGTGTCGCGACCGAACAACGTCGAATTGATTCGATGGAACAACTGACGGAATTAGCCTCGGCGCCCGGGCCGAATCTGCTGCATGCGCAGTGGACGGTGGACGGCCTCTCGCACGGCTTCTATGGGCGTCTCGGTGGCGTCAGCCGCGGACCGTTCGCGACCCTGAATCTCTCCTACTTCGTTGGTGACGACGCCGAATCAGTTGATCGCAACTGGTCCGTCGCGCGCCAGGCGATGCGGTCCGGGACGCGGATCGCGGGGCTCAATCAGGTTCATGGCGCGACGGTGCGGAGCGTCGGCGCCGATTTTTCCGGTGCACGGTTGGAGGGCGACGGGCTGGTGACCGATTCACCCGCGATCGTGTTGACGATCCTCACCGCCGATTGCGTACCCGTTTTGATGGTCGACGCCGAGCGGCGTGTCGCTGCGGCGCTCCATGCCGGATGGCGTGGCACGCTCGCCGGGATCGCCGCGGCCGGCGTCGACGCGATGGTCGCGATAGGCGCGAAGCCGGGGCACATCCGCGCCGCGCTGGGCCCGTCGATCGGGGCGTGCTGCTTTGAGGTAGATCAGGAACTGGCGGCGCGTTTCGGTGCACGTTTCGCCGGCGCCGAGCGGCACTCGAAGGCTGGCCGCGCCGGCAAGGCTTACCTGAACTTGCGGGGGTTGATCCGCGACGAGCTGCAACGCTGCGGACTCGATCGCGGCGCGATCGCGAGCGTGGGACCGTGCACGCGGTGCGGGAATGATCGGTATTTCTCGCGCCGCGCCGCTGGGGGAAATATCACCGGGCTCCAGCTCAGCTATATCGGCTTTGCCGATCGGGTGAGGCCATGAAGAAGCCGCGCAAAAGAACGCGATCGGCGCCGGGCGAGGTGATCGCGCAGGTGCGCAAGCCCATGGCGCCGCCGTTGCGAGTCGAGTTGGACCTGAAGAAATATCGCCGCGCGCGGGAACGCAAACTCGCCCGCGATGCGGAGTCATCCTGATGGCCGCGCCAGTGGTGAAGCCTCCGGTCAAAGTCGGGCTCATCGGCGCCGGACTGATCGGCCAGACGCACTCGCTGATGCTCAAGCAGGTCGCCGAGCACACCGAGGGATCGGTGCGGATCGTGGCCGTGCACGATGTCGATGCCGGCGCGGCGGAGCGGATCGCCTCGCATTGGCCCGAATCGAGCGTCGCGCCGTCGGTTCAGAAAATCCTCGAATCGCCGTCCGTCGACGCGGTCTGGATCTGCACGCCGACGCGATTCCATCGGGAGATCTGTGTGGCCGCGGCGCGCGCCGGCAAGCACGTCTTCTGCGAGAAGCCGCTGGCGATGAACGGTCCCGAAGCCGCGCAGATGGATGGCGCGCTCAAGTCCGCCGGCGTGCTCAGCCAGGTCGGTCTGGTGCTGCGCTACTCGCCGGTCTACACGGTGATGCGCGCGATGCTCGCGGAGCGCGGGGTGGGCAAGCTGCTCTCCGCCACGATGCGCGACGACCAGGATTTTCCCACGCGCGGCGTCCATGCGAGCGCCTGGCGCAACGATCCGCGGCTGACCGCGGGCGGCACGCTGATCGAGCATAGCGTCCACGATTTCGATCTGTTTACCTGGCTTTTCGGTCCGGTCGCCCGCCTGTTCTGCGTTGACCGCAACTTCAACGGCGCCCGCGGAGTCGAGGATTTTGCGGCGACCGAACTCGAATTCGAAGCCGGCTTCTGCGGGCAGCTGACCTCGGTCTGGCATCGGATGATCGGCCGCCCGAGCAACCGGCGCTTCGAGGTGTTCGCCGAGAATATCTTTGTCGCGACCGATCACGATACGCTCGGACCGATTATCGTGCAGCGCGGCGACGGCCCCGAGGAGACCATTGCGGCCGAGCAGGTGCTGGACCGCTTCGAGGCGCAAATTCTTGCGGAGCGGCCGTATCTGAAACCGCTGGGCAGTTGGTTGGCCGTGCCCTACGCGGTCGAGGATGCGGTCTTCGTCGCGGCGCTGCTGGGCTATTGCGAGCCCGACCCGGAATTCGGCGCGGGCGTGGCCGTCCAGCATCTGGTCGAGGCGGCCTACCATTCGGCGCGGTCGGGAACCGCGATTACGCTCCGCCGATGATTGGACTTAGCGGCAAGCTGGTAGGTATGTACTTATCTCACTAGTATGCCTTCCATATGATACCGGTGGTGAGATGATCAGTTTCGAACTCAGCGAAGAGCAGCAGATGATCCGCGACACCGTGGGCGCTTTCGCCCGCGAGGAGTTGCGCCCGGCGGCGCGCCCGGCGGACGAACAGGGCGAGATCCCCAAAGCGCTGATCGCGGAAGCGGCGGCCCTCGGCCTGGTGCGCAGCGCGATTCCGGCGCAGTTCGGCGGCGACGGCGACGCGCGCTCCGCCGTGACCGGCACAGTAATCGCGGAGGAGCTGGCCTACGGCGATCTCGCGACTGCGATCCACGTCCTGGCGCCGCGCCTGTTCGCCTACCCGCTGATCGAGATGGGTACCGCCGATCAACAGAAGCGCTATCTGCCGCGCCTGAGCAAGCCCGATTTCGTGGCCGCAACCGCGGCCGTGATGGAGCCGAAGTTCGACTTTGATCTGGCGGCGCTCGCGACGGTCGCGAAGCCGCAGGGTTCCGGCTTCGTACTCGACGGCGCCAAGTGCTTCGTGCCGCTGGCGCAGGATTCCGAAGCGCTGCTGGTGTTCGCCGCGTCGCACGCCGATGCGGGCCTGGCGGGCGTCGATGCGTTTATCGTCGAGCGCGGCGCCGCCGGCCTCACGCTTGGCGAGCGCGAAAAGAACATGGGACTCAAGGGCATCGCGACTTACGAGCTTGAGCTCAAGGGCTGCCGACTCGGTCCGGAGGCGCGCCTGGGCGGCGAGCGCGGATGCAACTTCGTGCGCATCTCCAGCCAGTGGCGGGTGGCGCTGGCTGCGATGGCGGTGGGAGTGGCCCGCGCGTCGTTCGAGTACGCGCGCGACTACGCCAAGGAGCGCAAGGCCTTCGGCGTGCCGATCGCGACCAAGCAGGCGATCGCATTCATGCTCGCCGACATGGCGATCGAGATCGACGCGACCCGCCTGCTCGTATGGGAAGCGGCGTGGCATCTCGACAAGGGCGAGGACGCGCTCCAGGAGAGCTATCTCGCGAAAAACTATGCCGCGGCCGCGGCCCTGAAGATTACAGATAATGCCGTGCAGGCGCTGGGTGGGCACGGCTACATTCGCGAGCATCCGGTGGAGATGTGGCTGCGCAACGCGCGCGGCTTCTCGACCCTCGAGGGGCTGGCGACGGTCTGACTGAAATCAAAGTTCCGGACGGAGATTGAAGATGATCGACTTCGAATTGGAACCGCAGGTCATAAGCCGGCTGCAGATGTATCACGCGGTCGCGGAGCACGTCGTGCGCCCGATCTCGCGCGAGTACGACGAGCGCGAGCACGAGAAGCCCTGGCAATTTTACGAAACGATGTGGGCGGCCTCGCGCGAGGGCGATATCACGCCCGGCGCCGGCCGCGAGCCGTCCGACGGCAAGCGCGCGAACGGCGCGCGCCCGATGCGCAATCTCGCCACGATCCTCAGCACCGAGGAGCTGTGCTGGGGTGACGCGGGATTGTTCCTGTCGGTTCCCAACCCCGGCCTCGGCGGCGCGGCGGTGATGGCCGCCGGGACGCCGCAACAGAAGGAGCGCTTCTTGAAGCGCTTCCGCGAGGGCAAGCCGAAGTGGGGCGCGATGGCGATTACGGAGCCCGGCTGCGGCTCCGATTCGGCGGCCGTCACCACCACCGCGACTCGTGACGGCGACGACTGGCTGATCAACGGCACCAAGATTTTCTGCACCGCCGGCGAGATGGCGGTCGAGAAATCCGAAGGCTTTGTCGTCGTATGGGCCACGGTCGACAAGACTGCCGGCCGCGCCGGTATCAAGCCGTTCGTCGTCGAGCATCACACGCCCGGCATGACCGTTGCGCGGGTCGAGAACAAGCTCGGCATCCGTGCCTCCGACACCGCCGCGATCATCTTCGACAATTGCCGCGTGCCCGCCGATCATCTGCTGGGCACGGCCGAGGTCCGGGCCGAAGGCGGGTTCAAGGACGTGATGGCCACCTTCGACGCGACCCGGCCGATCGTGGCCGCGATGGCGCTCGGCGTGGGCCGCGCGGCGCTCGATTTCGTGCGCGACTTCTTGAAGCACAACAATGTCCCGGTCCGCTATGGAATCGCGCCGCGCAAGCTCGCCGCGATCGAGCGCGACTTCATGGACATGGAGGTCAATCTCAAGGCCGCGCGCCTGCTCACCTGGCGCGCCGCCTGGATGCTCGACATGGGTCAGCACAACAACCTCGAGGCCTCGATGGCCAAGGCCAAGGCCGGCCTCGCGGTGACGCTGATTACGCAGAAGGCCGTCGAGATTCTGGGGCCGCTGGGCTACTCACGCCGCGAACTGGTCGAAAAGTGGATGCGCGACGCGAAGATCAACGACATCTTCGAAGGCACGCAGCAGATCAACATGCTGATCGTCGGCCGCCGCATCCTGGGCTACAGCAGCAAGGAACTGAATTGACCCGGATCCTTGCGTAGCTCATTTCGGGTCATTCTTAGCGAAGCGATTCAGTCACCTCTCCCTGACCAGGGAGAGGTCGGCGAGCGCAACAGCGCTCGCCGGGTGAGGGCAAAGGCGCGATCGATGATCGACTTCGAGCTGGAACCCAAAGTCCTGAACCGCCTCCAGATGTATCGTGCGGTGGCGCAGCACATGATGCGCCCGATCTCGCGCGAGTACGACGAGCGCGAGCACGAAAAGCCCTGGCAGTTTTACGAGACGATGTGGTCCGCGTCGCAGGCCGACCTGCAACTGGACCCGCGTCAGGGTGGCGGCGGCGGCGCGCAGAAGCATCGCACGCATAACCTCGACCTGGTGATGGCCGCCGAGGAGTTATGCTGGGGCGACGCCGGACTGTTCATCTCGATTCCCAACTCCGGCCTGGGCGGCGCGGTCGTCACATCGTCCGGCACTCCCGAACAGAAGCAGCGCTTTCTGGCGCCGTTCAAGTCGGGCAAGCCGAAGTGGAGCGCGATGGCGATCACGGAGCCCGGTTGCGGCTCCGACTCGGCCGCGATCGCGACCACTGCGGCTCGCGACGGCGACGACTGGGTAATCAATGGCGCCAAGATGTTCTGCACCTCCGGCCAGATGGCGGTCGAGAAATCGGAGGGTTTCGTCGTGGTCTGGGCGACGATCGACAGAAGCGCCGGGCGCGCCGGAATCAAGCCGTTCGTGGTCGAGCATCATACGCCCGGCATGACGGTGATTCGGGTCGAGAACAAGCTCGGTATCCGCGCCTCCGACACCGCCGCGATCGTGTTTGAAAATTGCCGCGTGCCGCTCGGTAATCTGCTCGGCGATGCCGAGGTCGAACGCGGCGCCGGTTTTAAGGACGTCAAGGCGACGCTCGATACTACGCGCACGATCGTCGCCTCGATGTCGCTCGGAGTCGGCCGCGCCGCGCTCGATTGCCTGCGTGATTTCCTCGCCGAGCACGGCATCCCGATTCGCTATGGAATTTCACTGCATAAGCTGAGCGCGCTCGAGCGCGACTTCATGGAGATGGAAGCCAACCTCAAGGCCCTGCGCCTGCTGGCGTGGCGCTCCGCCGCGCTGCTCGACCTCGGACGGCCGAACAATCTCGAAGCCTCGATGGCCAAAGCCAAGGCCGGCCAGGTGGTGACGCAGGTTACGCAGAAGGTGGTCGAAATTCTGGGGCCGCTCGGTTACTCGCGCCGGATGCTGGTCGAAAAATGGATGCGCGACGCGAAAATCAACGATATCTACGAAGGCACCCAGCAGATGCAGATGCTGATCGTCGCCCGCCGAATTCTGGGCTACAGCACGAAAGAACTGAACTAGCGCCGGCCGCTGCTTTCTTGCCGCAGTTCTTGCGCGCAATGATATAAGCGCATCATGGACGTGCTTGCGCAATTCCACCCGGCAGTCCGCGCCTGGTTCGAGCAGCGCTTCACCGCGCCCTCGCGCGTGCAGGACCTCGGCTGGCCGGTGATCGGCGCGTCGCAAAATCCAATCGGTCACGACGTGCTGCTCTGCGCGCCCACCGGCAGCGGCAAAACGCTCGCCGCCTTCATGTGGGCGATCAACCGGCTGATCGGTGAAGCCGAATCCGGCGCGCTGCGCGACGAAGTTTCGGTCCTCTACGTCTCGCCGCTCAAGGCGCTGGCCAACGATATCCGCCTGAATCTCGACGAGCCGCTCGACGGCGTGCGCCGCGCCGCGGCCGCGATGGGCACGAATCTGGCCGCGGTCCGCGCAGCGCTCCGCACCGGCGACACGACCGTGAAGGAACGCGGCGCGATGCTGCGCAGGCCGCCGCATATCCTGGTCACCACGCCCGAGTCGCTTTACATCCTGATCACCTCGCCGCGCTTTCGCGAAAAGCTGCGCGCCGTCCGCTACGTGATCGTCGACGAGCTTCACGCTGTGGCCGGCAACAAGCGCGGCGCCCATCTGGCGCTCACGCTCGAACGGCTGGAGCGGATGGTCTGCCAGTCCGGCGCGCCCCGGCCGACCCGGATCGGGCTCTCGGCCACTCTCAATCCGATCGAGCGGCTGGCGGAATTTCTCGGCGGCGGCGAAGTTGATCGTGGCGGTCATCGCGAACCGCGCCCGGTCAGGATCGTTCGCGCCGACGATCGCACGCGCGAGCTGGATTTGCAGGTGATCGCGCCCGGGCCGGAGTTGGGTCCGCTCGCGACCCATCCGCATTGGGACGCGATGTACGACGCGGTCGCCAAGCTGATCGAGGCGCATCGCACGACCTTGATCTTCACGCTCTCGCGCCGATGGGCCGAGCGCGTTGCGCTCAATCTTCAAAAACGCCTCGGCGCCGACGCCGTGATGGCTCATCACGGGAGCCTCGCGCGCGAGGAGCGCCTGGAAGCCGAGCAGCGGCTCAAGCGCGGCGAGTTGAAGGCGCTGGTCGCGACCGCCTCGCTGGAATTGGGGATCGATGTCGGCGCGGTCGATCTGGTGTGCCAGCTCGATTCGCCCAAATCGATCTCGGCGGCGATTCAGCGCGTCGGCCGCTCGGGCCATCAGCTCGGCGCGACGCCCAAGGGCCGGCTGTTCGCGCTCACGCTCGACGACTTGCTCGAATGCGCCGCTGCGGTGCGCGCGATCCGGCAGGGCCGCCTGGATGAAGTCGAAATTCCCTCCGGATGCCTCGATGTCGCGGCGCAGCAAATCGTCGCGATCGCCGCCGAGGAGGGTGAGATCGCGGAGGCCGAGTTGCTGCGCGTGCTGCGTGGCGCGGACAACTTCTCCGCGATGGATATCGGTGCGCTGCGCACTCTGCTCGAACAGATGGCGCGTGAGCTGCCGAACAATATTCGCGGCGCCTATCCGAAGATTTTCCACGATCGGATCAATGGGCGGGTGCGCGCGCGGCGCGGCGCGCGAATCGCCGCGATCACCTCGGGCGGCACGATTCCGGAGAGCGGCAACTACGACGTCGTGGTCGAATCGCAGGGCCGCAAGGTCGGCGACGTTGAGGAGGATTTCGCGCAGGAATCGGTGCGCGGCGACGTTTCTCGCTCGGCTCGATGCCGTGGCAGATCCAGCGCATCTCGCGCAATCGCCTGATGGTCGAGCCGGCACCCGGCATGGCGCCCTCGCTGCCGTTTTGGCAGACCGAGGCCGGCGGCCGCTCGCGCGCGCTCTCCGCCGCGCTGTGGGAGTTGCGTCATGAGATCGCGGCGCGCCTCGATGATCCCGGCGCGGCCGCGGCGTGGCTGGTGAGCGAAGGTGCGGTCGAGGAACGTGCGGCGGTGCAGGCGGTTGCATACGTTCGGCGCGGGCTCGACGCCTTGGGCGCGATCCCCGACGACCGCACGATCGTGGTCGAGCGCTTCTTCGACGGCCTGGGCGGTACCCAGATCGTGATTCATTCGCCGCGCGGAATCCGCCTCAATCGCGGACTTGGCCTCGCGCTGCGCAAGCGGCTGTGCCAGTCGTTCGATTTCGAAATCCAGGCCTCAGCGACCGATGACGGCGTGCTGCTGGCGCTCAATTCGCGCCACAGCTTCGCGCTCGAAGAGACCTTTGCGATGCTGAGCGCGCGCGCGGCCGGCGATGTGCTGGTGCAGGCGTTGCTCGCCGCGCCGATGTTCGAGGTGCGCCTGCGCCACGTCGCGACCCGCGCGCTCATCGTGATGCGCTCGAATCAGGGCCGCAAGGTGCCGGCCTGGATGCAGCGGCTGCGCACTCAGGAGCTGGTCGCCGCGATCTTTCCGGGCCAGCAGGCGTGCTTCGAGAATCGGCCGCCCGCGATTCCGCTTCCCGATCACTTCATCGTGCGCGAGACGATTCGCGAGTGCGTGGAAGAATCGACCGATCTGGCGCGGATGACCGCGCTGCTCGGCGGAATCGAGGACGGCTCGGTGCGAACGGTATTCGTCGATGCGATCACGCCCTCAGTGTTCGCCCATCGGCTGTTGCTCGCGTGGGACTACTCATTCCTCGACGACGGCGAGCGCGGCAATCGCCGCAGCCGCACCGTGTCGATGAACCGCGGGATGGCCGAGGATGTCTTCCGCAAGGAAGATCTCTCCGAGCTGCTGGCGCTGGAAGTGGTCGAGGCGGTTGCGGCTGAGGCCGCTGGCACCGCGATCAATCGCCGCGCACGCGATGCTGATGAGCTTTACGAACTGATCCGTTCGCACGGCGCGCTGGCGCCGGCCGCGATCGAGGAGCGCGGGCGCGGCGATGCGCGCGCGATCGCCGCCGATCTCGAAGCGCAGGGCCGCTTGATCCGCGCGCGGCTCGATCCCGACGCCGGCGACCTGTTGGTTGCCGCGGAAGATCGCGCATTGCTCAAGGCCGCATATCCAGGTGTGACGTTTCACGCGAGCACTTTGAATTTAGATCGCGCTGCCGACGCGACCGCGATAGAGCCCGACGCGGCACGCGAAGAGCTCGTCCGCCGCGCGCTGAAAACCTCCGGCCCGGTGACCGGATCGGAACTCGCGGCGCGGCTGCGCTTCGCGCCGGCTCAGGTTGAGGCCGCACTGGCCGCGCTCGAGGCCGGGGGTGCGATCTTCCGCGGTCGATTTCACCCGCGCCGATACCGAGCAATGGTGCGAACGCTACGTGCTCGAGAAGATCCATCGCATGACGCTGGCCCGGGTGCGCGCCGAAATCGAACCCTGCGCGGATCACGAGTTCGCGGCGTTTCGCCTCAGATGGAACCATCTCGGCGGCGCCGATCTTTCTGCGGGACAGGACGGCGCCGGCGCAGTCCTCGAACAACTCTCCGGCCTCGCCTTCGAGCCCAATCTGTGGGAGCAGGCGATCCTTCCGGCCCGCGTGGCGGGCTATCGCCCCGAATATCTTGATCTCTTGTGTCTCGGCGGCGCGGTGATTTGGGCGGGTGTCGCGGAGTCCGGCGCGGAACGCGAGTTTCCCGTGAAGGTGGCTTTTCTTGCCCGCCGCGAGACGCTGCTCTGGCCCGCCGCGGACGGCGAAATTTCCGATTCGAGAGAGCGCGCCGTCTACGACGCGCTGCTTGCGGGCGGCGCGCAGTACCTCGACCAGATTTCCGAGCGCGCCGGATTGTCCGAGCGCGATACGCTCGGCGCGTTGTGGCGCTTGGCCGCGGGCGGCCGCGTCTCCAACGACAGCTTCGCACCGCTGCGGATGCTGTCGTCGGTGCCGGAAGCGAAGCACTCGCTGGAGCCGGCGCGCGGCCGTTTGCTGACCAAGCACGACGCGGCCATCCGCGCGCGGCTCAAGTCGAGTTTGTCGGGCCGCTGGTCGTCGCTCGCTCGCCCGAGCCGCGATAAATCGGACTTTGATGAAGCGCGCGAACTCGCGATGCTGCTGCTCAGGCGCAACGGAATTCTCTCCCGTGAAATGCTCGCACTTGAATCGATTCCGGTCTCATGGAGCGAGATTTCGTTTGCGCTCCGGCGCATGGAATACGCCGGCACGATCCGGCGCGGATGGTTCGTGCGCGCGCTCTCGGGCGAGCAGTACGCGCTCCCCGAGGCAATCGAGATGCTGCGCGCGGCGCGAGCGTTGAATCCGGCGCGGGAGCGGCCTATCGCGATGAGCGCCGCGGACCCGGCGAATCCCTGGGGCGCGCTGCTGCCCGGATGCGGTATCACGCGCGACGCCGGCAATCTGATCGTGATCCGTGCCGGGCGCGTGATGCTCGGGCTCGCCGGACGCGCCCTGCTCGGTAGCGGCGAGCTCGACGACGAGGCGATCAGCGCCGCGCTCGCGGCGCTGATCGCGATCCGGCCGAAAATCGTGGTCGAGACGATCGACGGCCGGCCGGCGCTCGAATCCGCGCGGGTCGGACTGATGGCGGCGATGCGGTTTCATTCCGAACGGCCGCGCCTTGGTTTACGACGGCTTGCCCGGCCCCGCCCCCGCCCGCGCCACCGCGCGCTAGCGCAGCCGATCAATCAGTAGTGCGGTTGGTTTCGCGCTTCCTCGGCGCGTGTTACGGTCTATGTCCTTGGGGCTTACCACACTCACAATCGACCTTGGGAATCCGGCTAGACCCGGAATCTGGGTGAAGATCGATTTACTGGTCGACTCGGGCGCAATCTATTCAGTGGTCCCCGCGCCGGAATTGCGCCGGCTCGGTATCCGTTCGATCAGCAAGGAAGAATTTGTTCTTGCCGACGGCAGCAAGGTGGTCCGTCGAAAGGGCGTGGCGGTGTTCAGGTACGGCAAGCGAATTGGCGGCGCCGATGTCGTTTTCGGCGAGCCGGGCGACAGCACCCTGCTCGGTGCGCTCACGCTCGAAGCGCTTGGCTTGTCACTGGATCCATTACGCCGCGAGCTGAAACCGCTGCCGATGATTCTGGGTGGCTGGCGGCCGGACAGCGGCGCCCCAAAAGTGAACGCCGCTAGCCTCGGCGTTCACGTCGGCCTTTCCTGATTTCCCACCGCACGAACGCGCGACCTGGAACGCCCAACGGCCCTCGAGTTTGCACCGATACGGCGCTGCCGATGGTCGTCGCAGGCAATTCGCGCCGCGGCGGGGGTCGCCAGCCGCTGCGCAAGCGCGTATCGTTTTTCTCAAAATACCGATCGAGGAACAGAATCATCGTCGCCAAGATCGGGTGGCCGAATGCGTGTCTGTGTTTCAGGAGCAGGAGCCATGAACAAAAACAGTTTCGGAGCGCGCAGCACACTTCACGTCGGCGGCAAGGACTACACGATCTACAAACTTGAGGCGCTGGAGAAGCGTGGCTTCGCGCTCGCGCGTATCCCCTACTCGATTCGGGTGCTGATCGAGAGGTGCTGCGGCGCGAGGACGGCGCGATCGTGACCGCCGCGCAGGTCGAGGCGCTGGCGGGATGGAGCAAGGACGCGCACGGCGAGTTCGCCTTCGTGCCGGCGCGCGTGCTGCTGCAGGATCTCACCGGTGTGCCGGTGGTGGCCGATCTCGCCGCGATGCGCGACGGGATTCAGCGTCTGGGCGGCGACCCGGCGCGGATCAATCCGATCCAGCCGGTCGATCTGGTGATCGATCATTCAGTGCAGGTCGACGCCTTCGGCAGCAGCGACGCGTTCGCCAGAAATCGCGATATCGAATTCGCGCGCAATCAGGAGCGCTACCTGTTCCTGCGTTGGGGCCAGCGCGCGTTCAACAACTTCCGCGTCGTGCCGCCAGATACCGGGATCGTCCATCAGGTGAATCTCGAATATCTCGCGCCGGTGGTGTTCGGCACGCCCGGCGGCGAGGCCTATCCCGACACCGTGGTCGGCACCGACTCGCATACCACGATGATCAACGGCCTGGGCGTGGTCGGATGGGGGGTCGGCGGAATCGAGGCCGAAGCCGCGATGCTCGGCCGATCGATCCCGATGCTGATCCCCGAAGTCGTCGGTTTTCGGTTGAGCGGCACGTTGCGCTCCGGCGCGACTGCGACCGACCTGGTTCTGACCGTCACGCAGATGCTGCGCAAGAAGGGCGTGGTCAACAAGTTCGTCGAGTACTTTGGCTCGGGAATCGGATCGTTGAGCGTCGCCGATCGCGCGACGCTGGCCAACATGTCGCCCGAATACGGCGCGACGATCGGGTTTTTTCCGGTCGATGAGCAGACGCTCAAATATCTGCGGCTGAGCGGTCGTTCGGATGAGCGCGTGAAACTGGTCGAGGCTTACTGCAAGGCGCAGGGGTTGTTCCACACCGAGTCGTCGCCCGAGCCGAATTTTAGCGATACGCTCGAACTCGATCTGGACAGCGTCGAGCCCAGTCTCGCTGGCCCGCGCCGACCACAGGATCGGGTGGCGCTCGCCGCCGCCAAGCCCGAATTCCGTCGCGAGCTGGCCAAGGAGGTCAGCAACCACAATGGCGTCGATCCTGCGGCGGTGGCGCGCTGGATCACCGAGGGCGGAAATCCCGCGGTCGCCCCGCACGATGCGATCCCGCGCGTGGAGCTGGGCCCGCTCGCCCATACGGTTGAGGTCAAGAGCACGGACGCGAGCTTCGCGCTGGGCCACGGTTCCGTGATCATCGCGGCGATTACCAGTTGCACGAACACCTCGAATCCTTCCGTGATGCTCGGCGCTGGGCTGCTCGCGAAAAAGGCGGTCGAGCGCGGCCTCAGCGTCAAACCGTGGGTCAAAACCAGTCTCGCGCCGGGCTCCAAAGTCGTGACGCAATATCTCAAGCAGGCCGGCCTGACCGAATACCTGGAGCAACTGCATTTCAACCTGGTCGGCTACGGATGCACCACCTGTATCGGCAACAGCGGCCCGATTGCCGAGGGAATCGCCGCGGCGGTCAAGCAGGGCAATCTGGTGGTGTGCGCGGTGCTGAGCGGGAATCGCAACTTCGAGGGGCGCATCAATTCGCTGGTGCGCTTCAACTATCTCGCCTCGCCGCCGCTGGTGGTTGCGTATGCGATCGCCGGCACGATGGATATCGATCTCGATCACGAGCCGCTCGGAACCGATTCAGGCGGCAAGCCGGTGTACCTGCGCGAGATCTGGCCGACCCTGATGGAAATCAACGTCGCGATGGGCGAATCGGTTAATGCGGAGATGTTCCGGACTGAATATGCGCAGGTCTTCGAGGGCGATGAGCGTTGGCGCGCGCTGGCGATTCCCGAGAGCGATCGGTTCAAATGGGCGGCCGATTCGTCGTATGTCAAAGCGCCGCCGTTCATGGACGGCGTGACCCTCGCGGTTCCTCCCATGACTGATATCACCGGCGCGCGCGTGCTGGCGGTGCTCGGCGACAGCGTAACCACCGACCATATCTCGCCCGCCGGATCGATCGCGGCCGATACGCCGGCCGGAAAATATCTGATCGCCCACGGCGTGCAGCCGCGCGACTTCAACTCTTACGGCGCGCGGCGCGGAAATCACGAAGTGATGGTGCGCGGGACGTTCGCCAATATTCGGATCAAGAACCTGATGGTCCCCGGCGTCGAGGGTGGCTTCACGATCCATCTTCCGGACGGGGAGAAGACCACGATTTTCGAGGCCTCGGAACGCTATCGCAGGGAGGGCGTGCCGCTGATCGTGCTTGCGGGCAAGGAGTACGGCACGGGTTCGTCGCGCGACTGGGCGGCCAAAGGGCCGCAATTACTCGGCGTGCGCGCGGCGATCGCGGAGAGCTTCGAGCGGATCCATCGCAGCAACCTGGTCGGGATGGGCGTGCTGCCGCTGGAGTTCGTCGCCGGGCAGAATCGCCAGACCCTTGGGTTGACCGGCCGCGAGGTCTACTCGATCGGGCCACTCAGCGCGGGAGTTAAGGTCGGCCAGCGGCTCAAGGTGCGCGTCGAGGATGGCGGCAAGGCGCGCGAATTCGAGACGATCGCGCGTGTCGATACGCCCGAGGAAATCGAGTACATCCGCCACGGCGGCATCCTGCCGTATATGCTGCGCGAACTGGCGAAAGGATAGGGCAGTACGCGGGTACACAGGCGCCTTGGGCCATAGGTGAAGCGGTGCGTCGGGTGAAATCGGCCCGGCATCAGCGCTTGAAACATACTTCGAGATTCAATAGGACCAGACGTAGCTATGAATGATTTAGAAACCTTCGGCAAAGAAACGCGGGCCTGGCTCGAAACGAATTGTCCTCCTGAGATGCGCCGTCCGGTAGAGAGCGAAGAAGACGCTTGCTGGGGCGGCCGGCATTGGGTCTTCCAATCCGATGCGCAGCGGATCTGGCTCGAACGCATGGCGGAAAAAGGCTGGACGGTACCAGAGTGGCCGCGCGAATATGGCGGCGGCGGACTCTCGCGCGACGAGGCCAAGATCCTGCGCCAGGAGATGCACCGGCTGGGTTGTCGCTCGCCACTGAACAGCTTCGGCATCTGGATGCTGGGGCCGGCGCTCCTGAAATACGGCTCCGAGAAACAGAAGCGCGACCATCTGCCCAAAATCGCCCGCGGCGAAATCCGCTGGTGCCAGGGCTATTCCGAGCCCGGCGCGGGCTCCGACCTCGCTTCGTTGCAGACGCGCGCGGAACTCCAGGGCGATCACTTCGTCGTCAACGGCCAGAAGGTCTGGACCTCATATGCCGACCATGCCGACTGGATTTTCTGCCTGGTCCGCACCGACCCGGCTGCGCCCAAGCACGAAGGCATCAGCTTTGTCCTGTTCGACATGGAGAGCGCGGGAGTTTCGACCAAGCCGATCCTGCTGATCTCCGGCAAGTCTCCTTTCTGCCAGACCTTCTTTGATGACGTGCTGGTTCCGAAGGACAACCTCGTCGGCGAACTCAACAAGGGCTGGTCAATCGCGAAGTACTTGCTCACTCACGAGCGCGACATGATCGGCGGGATGGGTGGGGCGTCGGAGGGCCGCTCGTTGGGCCAGATGGCGCGCGAGACGGTGGGAACCGAGAATGAGCTGCTGGCCGACACCGTGTTGCGCGGCCAGATCGCATCGTTCGAGATCGATGCCGCTGCGTTCCGTTTGACGATGGAGCGGGTCGGCGACATGGCCAAGGCCGGCCAGGCGCATCCGGCGGTATCCTCGATGCTGAAGTACTACGGTACCGAGCTCAACAAGCGCCGGCTCGAATTGCACATGGCGGCGGGCGGGTCGGACGCGCTCGAATGGGAAGGTCCGCGATCTCGCGACGGCTCTTCCGCGCGGGCCTGGCTGCGCTCCAAGGCCAACTCGATCGAAGGCGGGACCAGCGAGGTTCAGCTCAACATCATCGCCAAACGCATCCTGGGTTTGCCGGGCGCCTAGGCTCTGATCTGATATGGCTCTGGTCCTCACCGACGAGCAGCGCATGCTGCGCGACAATGCGCGCGGCTTCCTGAGCAAGAATGCACCGATCGCACATCTGCGCCAGCTCCGCGACAGCCGCGACGCGGAGGGATTCTCGCGTCAGCTTTGGAAGAGCTTCGCGGAGCTGGGATGGACGGGAATCCTTGTTCCGCAAGACTCCGGCGGCCTCGGCTCAGGCCATGTCGAAGCCGGCGTGATCATGGAGGAGTTGGGACGCACGCTGACGCCCTCGCCCTTTCTGTCCACGGCACTGCTCGCCCCCACTGCGATCTCAGGGGCAGGCAGTAAGGCGCAGCAGAGCGAGTATCTGCCGCGAATCGCCGCGGGCGATTTGATCGCCGCTTTGGCGGTCGATGAAGGCTCCAAACACCGGCCGGACAAGACGGCGCTGATTGCGACTCGCGCCGGAAACACCTTTACCCTCAGCGGCGCCAAGACTTTCGTAGTGGACGGTCACGTGGCCGATCTTTTAATTGTCGCCGCGCGAACCGCCGGCACGCCGGGTGAAACTCGGGGCCTGACTCTTTTGCTCGTGAACGGAAAGGCGAAGGGACTGCGGGCAGAGCGGACGCCGATGGTCGACAGCCACAATTCTGCACGGCTCAGCTTCGAGAACGTGAACGTCGCCGCCGACGCCGTCCTTGGCGAGGTCGACGCGGGATGGAACACGCTGGAGGGCGCCCTGAACGTCGGCCGCGCTGGTGTCGCGGCGGAACTTCTCGGCGCTGGCGAGGAAGCATTCGGCCGGACCGTGAACTATCTGAGGGAACGCAAACAATTCGGGCGCCCGATCGGCGAGTTCCAGGCCCTGCAACATCGCTCCGCCCAGCTCTACTGCGAACTGGAACTCACCCGCTCGGCGGTGTTGAAAGCGCTGCAAACCCTCGATCAGTCATTCGAGAGCGCCAGCGCGATCGTCTCCGTGGCGAAGGCCAAGGCCGGCGCCAGCGCGACGCTTGCCGTGCAGGAAGCGGTCCAGATGCACGGCGGGATCGGCATGACCGACGAGTTCGACATGGGCTTCTTCATGAAACGCGTCCGTGTCGGCCAGGAGCTTTTCGGCGACGCGAATTTCCACGCCGACCGGCTGGCACGACTGAACCGCTACTGACGGATACGCGATCGGCAAGAAGCTCCGAACCTATACTGTGAACCGCACTACGCTGAAGACTATCTCCAGCACGATCAGCAGCGCGACGGCAACTTCGAGCAGCACCAGCCGGCGATCTCGAGCCACGTCGAGCACGAGTTCGAGCGCCTCCTGGATGCTGCGCAGCTCGGATTCCAGCGCTGCGTACCGATCGATAAGGTCGAACTCCTCGCGCAGGTCAACGTAGATCCGATCCATCGCGGGGTCGTCCCAGGTCGCGTCCGGCTTGTCGAGCAGGTGCAACACCGAGAGCACTTCGGTGCGCGTGGAAATGGCTTCACCGATAAATCGATGCAGCGGGCGGGTGCGGAACGGGACGGTTCCCTGCTCCTCCAGTTGCTTCACGAGCGTGTTGGTCCGGGCGAACAGGTCCTGGACGATGCGCTCGTAGTATTCCATCGCGGCGCTCTGCGCGACCGTCAATGCGACGACCGCCTCGCGCGCCGCGGTCATGCGATCGACGTGCAAGGTGCCGTCGACGATTCCGGTTTGGAAGCTTAAGTCTTCAATGACCGAATAGTCCTCGCGCACCACCTTGGTCGTGAGCTTGGGACTCGCCTGACGCAGCGGGGCCAATTCCGCGTCCCGGCGCTCTGGCGGGACGTCGCGCATGACGACTGCCCCGAACGGATAAATATAGATTCCACCGTCAGGCTCCAGCGGCAGGTAGAGTTCGTGGGCGCTGATCCGGGCGCGGGGGAAGAACGGCGACAGTTGCTTTAGAGAGAGGTTCTCTTCAAAGGCAATCGCATAGAACTGATGAGCCCGAGAAGCCACCTGAGTCGAATTTTATCGCGCGGAGACGTTGCTGTCTCTCCACCTGCATCCGCGGTCGTTACCGGCACAAGCGCTCCTATGTACCGCGATCGATTGATTTGCGATTCAGCGATGCTCTAATTTCGAGGACGTGGTTGATGTTCCACGGCAATGCTCGATCGGGCTGGCATGTCACTGATTGACGTGATCTTCGGCCGCCCGCTTGCCTCCTCCGAAGGCGGAGCGCAACGGCTCAGCACGGCTACAGGCATTCCGACCTTCGGGCTCGACGCGCTGAGTTCCGCCGCATATGGACCCGAGGCGGCGCTGACCGTGCTGCTGCCGCTCGGGACCGCGGGACTGGCCTATCTCCTTCCGATCACCACCGCGATCGTGATCCTGCTCGGCATCGTGTACTTGAGCTACCGGCAGACGATCGCGGCGTACCCGGGCGGCGGCGGATCGTACACGGTTGCGCGCACGAACCTGGGCCCGCGCGCCGGCCTGCTCGCCGGCGCTGCGCTGATGACCGACTATGTGTTGAATGTCGCGGTCGGAATTTCGGCGGGCGTCGGCGCGATCATTTCTGCCGCGCCCGGGCTCCAGCCGTATACGCTCACCATGTGTCTGGTGATCCTGGTCTTGCTCACCGTGGTGAATCTGCGCGGCATTGGCGAGGCGGGCGTGCTGTTTATGTTGCCGACCTGTCTGTTCGTGCTTAGTCTGTTCACGCTCGTGGGGTGGGGAACCTATGCCGCGATTGCCTCGGGCGGCCATCCGCATGCGCTGGTGTCGCCACCGGCCGCGCCTGGCGCCACCGTGGCGGTGGGATGGTGGATCCTGCTGCGCGCGTTCGCTAGCGGCTGCACCGCGATGACCGGCGTCGAGGCGGTCAGCAACGGCGTGCAGGCGTTCCAGGAGCCGAGGGTGCCGGCGGCACGCCGCACTCTCAGCGCGATTATCGCGATCCTGGTGGTGTTGCTCCTTGGCATCGCGTATCTCGCGCGAGTCTATGGCATCGGCGCGACTGAACCGGGGACGCCGCAGTATCAAAGCGTGCTGTCGCAGTTGGCCGGCGCGGTCGCGGGCCACGGAATCATTTACTGGATCAGCATGATCTCGATTGTGCTGGTGCTGTGCTTCTCGGCGAATACTTCGTTCGCCGACTTCCCGCGCTTGTGCCGCGCGATCGCCGATAACGATTATCTGCCTCGCTCGATGGCCAACAGCGGCCGCCGGCTGGTCTACACCGAGGGCATCTGGGGACTCACCGTGCTTGCGGCGATTTTGCTGATCGGGTTCGGCGGCGTGACCGACCGGCTGATTCCGCTATTCGCGGTCGGAGCGTTTCTCGCCTTCACGCTGTCGCAGGCCGGGATGGTCGCGCATTGGTGGAAGAACCGGGAGCCCGGAGCCATGAGCAGCATGGCGGTCAATGGGCTCGGCGCCGGCGCCACTGCCGCCACGGTCGTGATCGTGGCGATGGTCAAGTTCATGGCGGGCGCGTGGATCGTAGTGCTGCTGGTGCCGTTGCTGATCGCTCTGATGCTGGCGGTGCATCGTCACTATCGAAGAATCGATCGCCAACTTTCGGCCGCGGGCGGGCTAAAGCCATACGGTCTCCAGGAACCCATGGTGATAGTGCCGATCATCGAGTGGAATTCGCTGGCGGAGAACGCGCTGCGGTTGGCGTTGACGCTATCTCACGAGGTCGAGGTCCTGCATATCGAAAGCGAGGACGACGACGTGTCGCTCAAGCGGCAATGTTCGGAGCCCCTCGAGGTGCTCGCGCGCCAAGCGAAGCAGGCGGTGCCGCGGGTGACGGTTATCAAATCGCCGTACCGGTTCGTGGTGCAACCAATCATCGATCATGTGCGGGAAGTCGAGCGGCAGAACGAGGGCCGCACCATCGCGGTGCTGGTTCCCGAGCTGGTCGAGCCGCACTGGTACAACTATTTCCTTCACAACCAGCGTGGCATCGTGCTTTCAGCTCGTCTGGTGCAGGGTGCACATCGGATCGTGATCGTCACGGTACCGTGGTGTCTCAGCAAATGAGTTGCGGAATACACGACATCACCGCGTGGATCGGCGGGGACGTATCGGTGCGATGGGTAGTGCGTTGAAACCACCGCCTACGGATACGACGGGAAAATAATCATGGGAACTGCCGATTCAGTCGCCGGGGTACTTTACGATCCGTTCGATCCGGCAACGCAGCGTGATCCGTTTCCGATCTATCGCCGGCTGCGCGATGAGGACCCGGTTCATTTCGTTGCGGGCCGCGGCTTCTGGGTCCTGTCGCGATTCGAAGATGTCTTCCAGGCCGTGCGCGACCCCGAGACCTTCTCGTCCGCGCAGGGTCTCACCTTCGAAGAAAACGAGATCGTCAAGCTCGGTCTGGCCCCTAACATCGTGATGATGGATCCGCCGCGCCAGACGATCTTTCGGCGTCTGGTCAGCGCAGCCTTCACGCCCCGGCAGGTGACCAATCTCGAGCCGGTGGTGCGCGCCTTCGTGCGCGGCCGGCTCGAGCGTATCGCGATCGCGGGCGAGGCCGACTTCATCGCGGAGCTTGCCGGTCCGCTTCCCACGCTGGTCGTGGGTACCTATCTCGGCGTGCCGGAAGTGGATCAACCCCGATTCGACTCCTGGAGCAACGCGATCGTGCAGGCGAACGCCGCAGGATCAGTTTTCCATGCCGGCGAAGCCATCGCCGATCTTTACCGGTATTTCTCCAACTTGATCGACTACCGGCGCGCTCACTCCGCCGACGATATGCTCTCCACGCTGCTGGCCGCGGAAGTGGACGGCGAACGCCTCACGACCGACGAAATCCTTGGCTTTTGTTTCGTGATGATCGCCGGCGGCAACGACACCACCACCGGTCTGCTCGGCGGCGCCGCGATGCTGCTGACTGAGTATCCCGCCCAGCGCGCACGCCTGCTGAAAGATCGGGGCTTGATCGCCGATGCCGTCGAGGAGTTTCTACGCCTGACCTCGCCCGTTCAAGGTCTGTGTCGCACGACCACCCGCGAGGTCACGCTCCACGCCACCACCATCCCGGCGGGACGCAAGGTGCACCTGCTCTACGCGGCGGCGAATCGCGACCCGCGCGAGTTCGGCCCCGACGCCGACGAGCTGGACGTGACGCGCCAACTCAGCCGGATTCTGACTTTCGGCCACGGACCTCATTACTGCCTCGGCGCCGCGGCCGCCCGTCTTCAAGGCCCGCGTGACGCTCGAAGAACTTCTCGCCCGCTTTCCCGATTTCGCCGTCGACCAGAATCGCGCCCGCTATGCGCCAGGCCCATTCGTCCGCCGTTTCGAGTCCCTGCCCATCCGTGCTTCACCCTGATCGCCCCCCGCCGCGAGCGATGCCTGCCTTCGACCACCACGTCGCCGACCCACCGAGCTGAACCCATTCCTTTGGGCTGCGCTGGCAGAGTTTATCGGTGTTCATCTGTGGTTAGTTTCCTCCGCGAGCGATGCCCGCCTTCGACCGCTACGTCGCCGACGAACCGAACTGAAGCCATTTCCCCCGGCTGCGGCGGCAGAGTTCATCTGTGTTCATCTGTGGTTAGTTTATTTCTGGCGCCTCAGCCCGTTCCCCGAATGCATTACAATCGACGTACCAAGCTGAAACCGTTTCTTTTGGCTGCGCTGGCAGAGTTAATCCGTGTTCATCTGTGGTTAAATTATCCGGCAAGGGGCGGCGGGTTACCGGGCCGGCCCTACTGAGGCGGAAATGAAACGGCGCGACCAAATCAAGCTGACCCCCGAGGAACAGGCGATATTTCTCCGCGACGCCCGCAAGGCCGCCTTGGCGACCTTGGACAAGGACGGGTTTCCCCACCTCGTCGCGATGAACTTCCTGGCCCGTGACGGCGCTATCCTCATGACCTCGTACGGCAAAGCGCAAAAGGTGCTCAACATTCAGCGCAATCCCAAGGTGGCCGTGATGGTCGAGACCGGCAGAACCTACTCAGACCTGCGCGCAGTAATGATTCGCGGCGAATGTCAGGTTATCGAAGACACCGCCACCGTCGAGGCGACCATGCATGCAATTCGCGAGAAGGACGCCGGCGGCGCCGCCCTGCCGCGCGGTCCGCTGGCCAGCGCACCGAAGCGGGTCGTGCTCAAGGTGATCCCGAAGAAAGTCACAAGCTGGGATCACACCAAATTAGGCGGCCGGTATTGAGCAACCCGCGCCCACTCGGCCCAAGGCACGACCGCCTTCCCGATCTCGCCGCCGACCCGGATTCCGCCCGCTATGCGCCGGGCCCGTTCGCCCGCCGTTTCGAGTCCCTGCCCATCCGGGCCTGCCCCTGATCGCCCGCCCTCCGCGAGCGATGCCCGCCCTAGTTCGCTATGTTATCTGGCAGGACCATCCGCCGCTTCTGCGAGCCTGGTTGAATCCGCACTCCGCGTGGAAAATGCGCCGGGCCAGCCGCCGTGCTTGTCGATCAACTCGTCGATTTCCTTCATCAGGCGAATCGTCTCGGCGAGAGCAACGACGATGCGCTGGTAGTGCCCGATATCCGCTTTCGAAAGCACCCGGCCCTTGCGGTCTTTGAGCCACTTCTCGCAGACGTGGTACCCGCCCACGTGAAAATCCCAGACTGCATGCGGCACGCCCCGAAAGCCGCTCCTCTTGCTCTTGTCGATCCAAACGGTCCCTTGATCGTATGAAACCTTTTCTACCTCGGAGCCGGCACTGTCGACATACGTGGTGATGGGCCTGTCTACCTTAGGTGACTCCAACAGCTGCAAAGCGCCAAGCTCCTTGCCGAGTGCCGCCACGTCGCGAAAGAGCTGGCGATCGCTGAGTCAGCGGTATCCGTGGAAAGTCCCGCGTAAGTGGCGCAGCGTAGCGGAGGCGGTAGGCCGGCGATTGCAGAATGGCGACTATATAGTCAAATATATCTTCGACTCCTAAATTGCCTTCATAGTCCCCCCGTCCGTCAACAACCTGCAAGCCTGAGACGCCGCTTACGGCCTTCACGAAAGCCGGTATGTAGTTTGCCCGGCGATTACGACTCCCGTCGCCCGACAGCTCGTTCTCGTCCGCGTAAAGATACAGCGGAAACACGATCGCATTATTTGAGGTCTTCGACGACAAAAAAATAGCTTCCACAAGCCCCCTGCTAATACCTACATGTCGAAAACTCTCCCCCTTCGTCATCCGTGAGGTAACCAGGAGGACGTTTTCAAGCCCGGGCTCAATGTGTTTCATGACTGGCCGACGAGGCGACATGAAAACCGCGGCATGATAAAAGCACGGCCGCACATCGAACGGACGGTAGAGTAGTGGCCGCACGAATGCGCTCAAGCGCGCGCTTGGTGGCATGCCCTTACGCGCCTTCTGGACATCCCACCAATCGCTGGGATTCAAGCTGAACTCCTGGACCAGCTCGCGATCCGACTTTGAGGGGCCGGCAAAGATTCGCATGCGCCTCAACAACGCAGTCTCGTCAAAATCAATGACAAAGGCGTCCCTCCCCGTCACCACGCCCTTACTATGAATCGGCATGATTTCGCCGACGGACCAGCCCTTCTCGTACTCCGCTATGTTGGCGGAATCCTGAGGAATGAACAGGTATGTTGGAGGCCCCGGGCTGATCGAATGAAACTGGGTTGTATTGAGGCTGTGAGCAATCAGCCACGGATACTTGATCGGGTCGCGATCTCCCCACAAGTCGGCGTGGCAGACTTCCCCGAGCGCGCCACTTGGAAGCAGTCGACACAAGGAAATGGCTATTCCGGTGCGTGTAATGTCGAACACATTCTTGTCCGGCGACCCGTCCGGACAGACTTCGTGCCGGAGCCCGTTCCCGTGGAGATCGAGTACCGAGATCGTGCTGAAAGTGGAACGAAGAGACGATCGCACTCCGCGAAGGAACAGACTATCGAGGAAGCCGTGGCTTGTCACCAATCCCACGATCCCAATCTTGCTGTTAACGATCTGAAGTTCAGCCAGACGCACAAACTTGATGTAATCATCTTGAATACTCTTCTCTAATTGGAGAGCACCTTTCTCCCTGATTCGCTCGCCGTCAACGAATCGATACGGCTCTACAAGTTGGCGCAACTCTGGCGTAAGGTTCCAAGAGTGACCTGAATACGGGGGGTTTCCGACCACCACGGTGAAGTGTTGACGCGCTTTCACGGCGTTCACCGCCTCCGCCTCGTGAGCGAGCGCCGGAGCGTCAAAGGCGAGACGATCCGAAAAGTCCTGCGAGGGCTCTAGCGAATTCGTCAGATAGATGCGTGCGCGTTCCTCGCTGCCGAAGTGGTAGCCAGTTTCATGAAGTTTGAGGCCAATTTTCATGTGCGCGATGGCATATGGGGCCATCATCAACTCGTAGCCGTGTAGACGCGGAAGCAAATTGCTCGAGACGTATTCGTTCCAGAGCCCAGGGATCTCCAGTTCCAATCGATTCTCTTCTTGCCACTTGACCAACATAGTCTTGTGGACGATGTCGACCACCTCAACCAGGAACGTTCCGGTACCTACGGCCGGGTCGAGGATTTGAACGAACGGGGAGCTGGCCCCCGTGCCCTCGGGAACTTTGACCCCGGCGTGCCGCTCCGCCATCTCACCCCAAGTGACAGTCGAGGCCAATCCCTCGGGAAGGCCAAATTCGCTCTGTAGAAGCTCGTGAACGCTCCGGACGATGTAGGAGACGACAGGACGCGGTGTGTAAAAGACCCCGCGCTTGACGCGTTTCTCCGGGTCGTACTCCTGGAGAAATAGTTGGTAGAAGTGGATCGCGGGGTCTTCTTGTGGATTGCGGTCGCCAAAGTCCCGAAGCACGGCTTCCATATCCGCGTCCCGGAGCATTTGGACGACCTCCCCGACGCCAAGTTCGTCAAACTCGATCTTTCCCTTGCGGCCGCCAACCGTGAGGAAGGTTTCCAAAAGGTCTCTAAGGAAAGGATTTGTGACCGGAACCATGTCGCGCAGATTGTCCCGGACGATTCCGGCTGGCCTAGAGATGCGCGCGGTCAGCAACCCGTACGAGACTGTTTGCGCATACATGTCAGCGAAGTCGTCTTCGCTCAGATCGCGGATCAGCGCTTCTTTGAAAGACGCGTGAAGCCGTCTCAGGGGACCTCGATCCGACTCGATCTTGAGGATCGCGTTGACACGCTTCCGAATCTTTTGGGCCAGCTCGGCTAGGCGCTCGGCCATCACCTTCGATGTTCGAATGACCTCGCCATGTCGCAGTACGAACGCCGATGACCACCGCCGGCGCCACTTTTCCACATCGCCCTCGTCGGGCCACGTGAGCTTTTCCCTCAACTCGCGGTCGGCGTGATCCAGATGAAGTGGCGTATTCTGGTCGTCCCAGCCGAGAACCCGGAGTGTCGGCAGATCGCCAAGATCGGGCTCCTCGGCAAAGTGCGCGAACGCGATTTCCCGATGCTCCGAGCCCCCGTAAAGCGAGATGAACAGCAGGTCGTGAAGCTCCCAGGACCTTTGTTGAGCCTTTCTCGCCGAACTTCGCTTTCGGATAACAAGAGGCTCTCAGAATACGCCGCAGCGCGACAACCGGCAGCTTGCGCGGTTCGAACTTGATAAAGAAGATCCCCCAAGCTTGGCCGTCAGCCAGCGGCCGCAGTTGCTTGATTTCCTGAATCTTGGCCGCGTTCTCAGGATCGATCCCCAATTCCTCGGGCTCGTAGTCGAAGACTACCTCCTCGAAGTCGTCGCTCTCAATCGGCCAGTCCAGTTCATCTCGAAGATATCTCACGAGCGAAGGAAATGTTTTGATCTCTCGCAGCCGGTTGCCGTCTGCCACCACCGTTGTCGCCATCAGTTCAGCTCCATCCAGGCCTTGAGGAGAGGCTTTACACCGACGGGCGCCTGCGCCTGCTTGAGATATGTGTTCTTAATGTGCTTCTCGATCTGGAGCCGCGCGTCAGTCAGCAGCGGTCTGTCCAGGATGGCTCGTCGCGGGGTATCGGGATCGCTGCGGACAAAATCGATGATCTCGGCCGGCTCTTCGAGAATGCGGCCGTTCTCCAGGTCCATCAGATACCAACGGGTGTAGCCACGCTCCACAGACCAACCGTGGCCGTCTTCTGCGCCTTTCTCCTCCGCTGGTCCAGGAGGAGCGGGGAGGGCGTAACAAAAAAACACGCCTCGAGCGCCCTTCTTCGGATTTTCCTTGCCGCTGAACACCCGACCAGGAAGCGCACCGAGCCTTGCGTTCAAGTCCGGAAAATCAGCGAGCAGCTTTTGAAACTCCAGGTGCATCTTCTCCACAGGCGTAGTCGTGCCTTCGTAAGCATGGATGAAGTCCCTCAGAGCATCGTATTGATCCTGTGGCGTCAGCAGCTTGCGCCCCTCAATCCCGAACGTTTTCGATATTCGGAGCGTTTTGTGGGAAACCGTCCGATATAGACTGAGCATCAGATTCAGCTCGTCCGGCGGCAAGAAGTTCCAATACACTACGTGTCCACGAATTTCCTTTTCCTCCGGATGATCGGCAATTAGCTTTGCCTCCGTTTCCGGGTTCATCCGGCGATCAACACGGCCGATGCGCTGCATCAGCCGCACAGGATTCCAATGCAAGTCGTAATTTATTAGGCGGGTTGCATCTTGCAGATTGAGTCCCTCGGAAAGAACGTCTGTCGAAATGAGGACGCGCGTCTCAGGTAGACTATCCTCAGCCAGCTCCCTACTGGAGGACCCGTTATAGTACGGCGCGAACTGGCGAATAACGTCGCCTCGATTCCGTTTGGAAGTGCTGTCGATCTCATCCACACCATCGAGCTTGGCGTCCTCAAGTTCGCGCTTCAGATAGCGTGTCGTCGCCATGAACTCGGAAAAAATGAGTACCTTATGCTTCTTGAGGACTTTATCAGTTTTGAGGAGATTAATCAGGGCACGAAGCTTGTCGTCCTGAGACGGCTTGAGCTTCTGTGACTCCTGAAGGAACTTGCCGATCTGGTCCATATCGAGGATCGTCTCGTCCAGAATCTCCTCGACCTTGTAATCATCGCGAGATAGCAGCTCTACCTCTTCGAGCATCTCCTCCGTGATTACGTCCTCATCTGGCTCCTCATCGTCTCCGAACAGTTCCAACTGGTGCTCCTGTACTATGCCCAGGAGCTCAGCATTCTGCGCCTTCCACCTCTCCAGCCTGCGCTTTTCGGAATCGCTGATGGAGTTCCTCGTCATGAACGCCAGAAGCTTAATCAGTAATGCCTCACACGAGAGCTCGAACGCCTCCGCCGAGCTCTCGAACCGCTTCAAAAACTGAGTACGTATCAAAGTGACCAGTTGCTTCTGGCGGTTTTCCTCGAACGCATTGATGGTCTTATCGTCACCCTTGTAGTAAGCAAGCGGATAGTACATCGCAAGCGAGAAGAGGGGCTTTTCCTTCGAGAACGCTTTCTCGATCATCTCGAGCAGCCGCCCATAGGTCTTCTTCACCGAGTACGCGACCACGGTTGGATCTTCGCGAGTCGGAAAGATTGTCTGAGACCCACCGCTCTGCTTCTGGCTTTCGCGGACGTAGCCGCGGCTCCGCTGAACCACAAGCGCGCGGAATAGGCTGTCATTGAACAGCACCTGCTCAGCCTCGACTTCATTGGTGGCGGCAGCGCCGTCAGATTCGCGTTGGTTTTCGCCGAGTGCCTGCTCCAGGTCGTTTTCGATCTTCCTGAAGTGTCCAACCAGCGAGTGAATAGCAAGCGGGGCAGCCTTGAAGTAGTCGGCCTGACGGCGCGAGAAGAGCTCGATCATATGTTGCAGATCGAGCAGGCTGTTGTTCACCGGCGTCGCGGTCAACATGAACAACGTCTTGCCCTCGACGATCTCGAACAGGCGCCAATAGCGCGAAGGCCGAACATCGCCTCTGCCCCGGATGCCCGGAATCAGTTCGCCCCCGCCTCTAACTCCCGGATTTCGGAAGTGGTGCGCCTCGTCGATGATGATCACGTCGGCAAGCTCTTTCATCCGCTCAAAGCGAGCTGGGAACTCGTTCGCACGGTTCAGGTCCGTATGATTGAACACGACGAGGTTGCTGAAATCCCCGAGTAAATGAGGAAGATACCGTTTCAACCCGCTTTCCCAGACGGGCTCGCGAGCGGTCTTGGGCACCAGGAGCATCACGCGTTTGCGCTCGTACATCACTAGCCGCTCAATCAACATTAGGCCGACAAACGTCTTTCCAAGACCGACGCCATCGCAAAGAAATGCACCGCCATACTGGCGGCCAATCTTCATCAGGGCTTGGTAGCCCTCTTTCTGATACTGGTCGAGCACCGGGAACATTCGCGAGTGAAGCTGTTCCCACTCCCCGGCCGAGACCTCGTGATTCCGGAAATATTCCTGCAGGGCCTTCGCGTAGACCTCAAATGGCAGGTATTCGTGAACCTGCCGCTCGACGACCTTCAGCACATCGGCCGAAATGTCCTCCGCTTCCTTCCAATGCCTCTCGAACCACTCCTGTAGGAGCTCCACCTCGCGTCTCAACTGAACGTTGAGTTCAACATTCTGGCCCAGGCCCGGCGCGCTGAAGTTGCTCGAACCCACGAGTGCAGACGAGCCCACGACCGCCAGCTTCGCATGCGTTATATATGCCTTGGCGTGAAATCGGTCCTTCGTGTACGCGCGGCACTCAATTTTCTTCTGCCGCAGCGCATCCACAATCGCGGGAACCCCCGCAAGAAAGTCATTGCCCTCTTTCTCCCGTTCGATACTCTCATCGAGCTTCGAGCGAACACCGGACAGCACGCCCTCGAGTACTGCTTTCTTGGTCCGCTTGGAGACCTCGTCGCCCATCAAAATGCGGATCTTGTCCAGTTTCTGCCAGTGGCCATCGAGTATCAGAAGCGCCCCGACCTCAAAAAAGCCGGTGGCGATATCGAAAGTGTGCGCAATTTCGGTCCACTCCCGGAGATAATCGCGCACCTTCCATTCCGCGTCGCTATTGTCGACGATCAGTACATCGCCACCGGCTCGCCTCTCTGGCGCCAAGCTGCCTTGTGCGGCCGACTGCCCTTGAGCCCTTTTCAAAACCGAGCGCTTCGCCACAGAATCCCCCTACTGGTTCGCCTTCGCTGACTTGCCCGCCGATGCTCCACCACCCGGCAGCGGACCCCCGCGCCTTCGTTTCTCCGTGCCGACCGAAATTTCGCCTTGACCCACCGACTGTTCGCCCCGGATCGTGAGCGTAGACTCGGAGTTGATTGAGCGCAAACGGCACAGGTCGCCCCTGATCGCCCCCCCGCCGCAAGCGATACCTGCCTTCGACCGCTACGTCGACGCACCGAACTGAAGCCATTTCCCCCGGCTGCGGCGGCAGAGTTCATCTGTGTTCATCCGTGGTTAGTTTATTTCTGGCGCCTCAGCCCGTTCCCCGAATGCATTACAATCGACGCGCCGAGCCGAAGCCAATTCCTGTGGCTGCGTTGGCAGAGTTCATCTGTGTTCATCCGTGGTTAGCTTATTTCTGGCGCCTCAGCCTGTTCCCCGAATGCATTACAATCGACGCGCCGAGCCGAAGCCAATTCCTGTGGCTGCGTTGGCAGAGTTCATCTGTGTTCATCTGTGGTTAAATTGTCCGGCAAGGGGCGGCGGGTTACCGGACCAGCCCCTACGGAGGCGAAAATGAAAAGGCGCGACCAAATCAAGCTGACACCCGAGGAACAGGCGATATTTCTCCGCGACGCCCGCAACGCCGCCCTGGCGACCTTGGACAAGGACGGGTTTCCCCGCGTCGTCGCGATGAACTTCCTGGCCCGTGACGGCGCGATCCGTATGACTTCGTACGGCAAGGCGCAAAAGGTGATCAACATTCAGCGCAATCCCAAGGTGGCCGTGATGGTCGAGACCGGCAGAACCTATTCAGACCTGCGCGCAGTAATGATTCGCGGCGAATGCCAGGTTATCGCAGACACCGCCACAGTCGAGGCGACCATGCACGCAATTCGCGAGAAAGATGCCGGCGGCGCCGCCCTACCGCGCGGCCCGCTAGCGAGCGCACGCAAGCGGGTCGTGCTCAAGGTGATCCCAAAGAAAATCGCAAGCTGGGATCACTCCAAACTAGCCGGCCGGTACTGAGCAACCCGCGCCCACCCGGCCCCCCCGATTCCGCCGCCGACCCGGATCGCGCCCGCTATGCGCCAGGCCCATTCGCCCGCCGTTTCGAGTCCCTGCCAATCCGGCTCCCCTGCGTTTGACTGTCGCGCATTGTTAGTGCATAGTAGCACGATGCAAGGCACGCTGACCATCCGGATAGACGCGGCGCTCAAGCAGGAGGCTGAGAAGAAGGCCGCCGAGCGGGACGAAACGCTTTCGCAAGTAGTGCGGCGCGCTCTCCGCGATTACGTGTCCGAGCGCGGCCGGCGTGCGAGGTTCACGCCCAAGGCGGATTCAAGTCGCAAGAGTGTATGAGGCCCCAGAAGCCGGAAGCGAGAACGCAACATTCGATCGAGACACTGAAGCTACGTGGCTACAACGATTTCATCGGTCATACCGTGCAACCGAACGGGACGCGCAAATGCGGAGCTTCGGAATGGCCGCATATAATCGAGCTGATAGCAGGGCCCTGTTATACCGGCGGCGGCTGGCACAACTTCGCGGCCGACGGCGTGTGCCAAGATTGCGGCATCAAGAGTGCCTGGGTATTCGGTATCGAAGGCGCCGATTCCAAACCAATTTGGAGAAGATGGGGCCGGAGGCAAGCGAGATGAAACGAGTCTACCGTCTGACAGCGCAGGTACTCGAAACCGAGCTTCACAAGGCCGAAACCCACGGGTGTCAACGCCGGAGCGAAAGTACATCAGTGGGCCGGAGTGAAAATGCATCAGTTAGAGGGGCAGAGGAATCGTGGTTTGACTTCCGGCAGGGGGAGCGCGAGGGGGATATCCCCCTCGCTGTTGCCGCGAGTGGCTAGTCTCGTCGCGACGTGATCGGAGCAGTCTTATCCGGGTTCCTGGGGTGGCTGATCGTCACTGATCCGGCGCTTGCTGTGTTTGAGCCTGAAGCTGTCGCCGTTGAGCTCGAGGATGTGAACGTGGTGGGTGAGGCGGTCGAGCAGCGCTCCGGTCAGGCGCTCGGAGGCGAACACGCCGGTCCATTCATCGAAGGGCAGATTGCTGGTAACGATGATCGAGCCGCGCTCGTAGCGCTGGCTGAAGACCTCGAACAGCAACTCGGCGCCGATCGGTGAGAGCGGAACGTAGCCCAGCTCGTCGACGATCAGAAGTTTGTAACCTGCGAACAGCCGTTGCAGGCGCAGCAGACGCTTTTCATCGCGTGCTTCGTGGAGCTCGTTGACCAGGGCGGCGGCGGTGGTGAAGCCGACCGGAAGACCCTTCTGGCAGGCGGCCAGCCCGAGCCCCAGCGCAATGTGGGTCTTGCCGGTGCCGCTGTTGCCGAGCGCGATGACATTCTCGCGGCGGGCCACATACTCCGAACGGGCCAGTTCCAGCACCAGGGTCTTGTTGAGCGAGGGGATGGCGGTGAAGTCGAAGCTGTCGAGGCTTTTGACCGCCGGGAACCTGGCCTCCTTGATCCGGCGCTCGACGGTCCGCCGTTCCCGCTCGATCATCTCCAGCTCGGCCAGCCGCAGCAGGTAGCGGGCGTGGTCGACACCTTCGGCGGCGCACTGGCGGGCGAGCTTGTCGTACTCCCGCAGGAAGGTCGGCAGCCGCAGCGCCTTCAAGTGATGGGCGAGCAGCACCTGCGGGGTATCGCTCATGATGCTGCTCCCGCCAGCAGCCTCAGGTAGGCCCGGGCCGAGGTGGTCGCCACCGTGGCCTGCGGCAGGTAGGGATAGATCTTGAGGTCCAGCCGCGGCGGGCGGCGCTCGATCCGGCACAACACCAGATGCTTGACCGCATCGAAGCCGATCACGCCACGGGCGATCGCTGTTCTGACCCCGGCCAGCACATCGTCGGGGTGGAACACCTCCATCAAGCGCAGGACCTGGACGAACTCCCGCTTGCCGGGCTTGCCCATGCGGGCTTCGAGCAGCCGGCGCAGGGTCGCGAACTCTTCGGGCAACTGCCAGACGGCCAGCGGCGCGGCTTGATCCAGTGCGCCGATCTTCCGCTCCAGCAGCGCCAGATAGTGCAAGGGGTTGAAGACGAAGTCCTCGCGCTCATAGGACCGCGGATGACGAGCGATCTCCTCGGCGCCGCAGGCGATCACCACCTCGTGGACGTAGCCGCGGACCAGCACTTCGCGGTGGCCGTAGGCGGTCGGCACGGAGTAGTCGTTGCTCCGGTAGCGCACCAGGGACAACGAGCTGACCCGGGCCACCTTCTTCTCGCAGGCTTCGTAGGGAGTCGCCGGCAGCGCCAGCAAGGCGGCGCGGTCTCGCACCAGCCGCTCGCCGATGGTCTCATCATGACCACGCAGCCGGTCGCCCAGCCGGCGCCGACAGTGCTCCAGCAACTGCGCGTTGAGCTCGGCGAAGCTGGTCGCTCGTGGGATTGGCACCATGAAGTTGCGCCGCGCGTAGCCGACCAACCCTTCGACCTTGCCCTTGTCGTTGCCCTTGCCCGGCCGCCCGAAGCGGTCGGCGAACAGATAGTGCGACTGCAGCTCGCTGAAGACTCTGGTCCGCAGCCGCCGGCCATCGCCCAGGATGCTCGCCACTGCCAGTTTGGTGTTGTCGTACAGGATCGAGCGCGGTACTCCGCTGAAGAACTCGAAGCCGGCGTTGTGCCCTTCACAGAAGGCTTCGCTACTCTCCGCCGGATAGGCCTGTACCAGGCAGCCGTCGCTGTGCGGCAAATCCATCGCGAAGAAGTGGATCTTTCGCTCCACTCCCCCGATCACCGCCCGCGCCTCGCCGAAGTCTACTTGCGCGTGCCCCGGATCGTGCCGCAACGGCACGAACATCTCGCGCTGCCGCTGCCGATGCTCGTGCACGTAGTCCTTGACGACGGTGATCCCGCCGCTATACCCGTGCTCGTCCCGCAACCGCTCGAAGATCCGCTTCGAGGTATGCTGCTGTTTGGCCGGCTGTCCCTTATCGTCCGCCAGGATTCGGTCAATGATCCCGATGAACGGATCGAGCTTCGGCCGCGCCGGCGGCTGGCTCCGCCGGTATCCCGGCGGTACCGAGAACGCCAGCATCTTCGCCACCGTCCGCGGATCGATACCGAATCGCCGCGCCGCCTCCCGCCGGCTCATCCCCTCAACGAAAACCGCGCGCCGCACCTGCCCATACAGTTCCACGCCTTTCATCCCTCCGCCCTCTGCCCATCTTGGCAGATGGCCTGCCGCTGCCGGACTTTTGCTCCGGCGCGACCGGACTACCCGGCCGCTTCACTGAGGGATTTTCTCTCCGGCGCTCTCACACGGGCGTTTTGCAGAGCGCTACCCCCTTCTTCGCGACATCGCCCATTGTCTGGCTCTGAGTTTCGGAAGCGCCGACCCAAACTTCCGGGCCGAACAATTTGCAAGTGCCTGCGGAATGCCGGAAATCGCCCGATGAGGATGCTCATCGCCGGGCACTCAAAGGGCTCGTAGCTCCCGGTGTCTGCCGGCTCCCCGCATTCGTGGCTCTCGATGATTTAGTCTTCTGTTTGGTCGTGGGTCGTCATTGTACCGAGGAGTAGGCGTATTTTTTTGATGACACGTTGAGGGCTTCCGAGCTGGTGCTCCCATATCCTTAGTACCGTCCAGCCGTCGCCGCGAAGAATGCGATTCACCGTTCGGTCGCGCTTGCGGTTTGCCGCGAGCTTTTTCTCCCAAAACCCGCGGTTGTTTGACGGCTGTGTACCGCACCTCGGGCAGCAGTGCCAGAAGCACCCGTCTACAAATACGGCAAGTCGCGCAGTCTTGAATGCAAAGTCGGGCCTGCCCTCGACGCGCGCATGACGCCGCCAACCATAGATGTGCGACGCGCGAAGCAGCTCCAACAGCGCCAACTCCGTCGCGCGATTGCCGCGTCCTCTGATTCGCGACATCACCTCTGAGCGTTTTTCTTTGGTGAAAACGTCGCTCATTGCCGCTGCGGCTCCAGCGATAATAGAGGCATGGCGTTTCTGAACGAACGTGGTAACTTGGTCAACCAGATCCGATTCGGGGAGGCCACGTGGCTACAGCATTGGACCTTTTTTGCGGTGCGGGAGGCGGCAGCGCGGGAGCCCGCGCGGCGGGCTTCGACGTGATCGCCGCCATCGATATGTGTCCAATTGCGACGCAGACGTTTAAAGCAAACTTCCCGAGTAGCCAGGTTTTCACCGAGCGCCTCGAAGGCCTGCATCCGGGTAATTTAGGCCGACGCTTGGGTAAAATCGATCTACTGCTCGCCTCCCCAGAATGCACTAATCACACGTGCGCTAGGGGCTCTGCACCGCGCGACGAGCAGAGCCGTGCCACGGCCATGCAAGTAGTCCGATATGCAAGCGCCCTACTGCCGCGCTGGCTCGTACTCGAGAAACGTGATCCACATGCGCCCTTGGTCCCGCTACGCTGAATTGAAGGAAAAAATCCGCCGGTTGGGGTACAGTGTGACGGAACAGATACTCGACGCGTCCGATTTCGGCGTCGCGCAGACCCGCCGCAGACTTTTCATTGTGGGAGATCGCGAACGCCCACCGACGGTCGTCACAGAGAAGCGACGCGGTCGGCGTCGGGCAGCGAAATCTATCCTCGATCCGCCCGGCACCTGGGACACCACACCGCTATTTGCACCGACGAGAGCGCCCGCGACGCTCGAAAGAGCCCGGCGCGCCTTTGCTGCGTTGGGTGATCACGCGACTTTTCTCCTTGTGTATTACGGAACCGACGGGAGCGGCGGCTGGCAACCTTTGGGGCGCCCTCTTCGCACCATTACCACTATTGATCGTTTCGCGCTGATCCAGCCTTGCCGGAACAATCCCCGGATTCCGAATGCTGCAGGTACCCGAACTGAAGCGTGCGATGGGGTTCTCCGACAGCTTCGCGCTGCCAACTGGCACCCGCCGCGAGCGCGTCCGTTTGCTTGGTAATGCGGTCTGTCCTCCCGTCATGGAAGCAGTCGTGAGGGCATTGACCAAGCACGGGTAGCCCCCGGGGATCGTCACTTCGGCTTCTTTTCCCCGGTCTCATTTGGCGGCGTCTGCAAAGCCTTTTTCTCATGAAACGAGATAATACCGGGTCGGGCACCGTAGCTGTGAAATCTATATGCTAGGTCATTCAGCAACGCTTCGCGAACACGAAATAGGACGGGGGATTTCTTCGCTTCCCCCCTAGACAATGACACCTGAAACCGCGAGTTGACCACCAGAAGTCGCGTTTTGCCCCCGATGGCGACCGGTGGACTGATCCACAGGGCCCCGGGGCCGTCCCCTTCGATTTCGATTCAAATGGCATTTCTAATCCCAGCAAATAGGGCAGTGGCCCTGGCTGCTGCTGCGCAAAGTCGCAGGCGGCTTGTATCTGGACGTAGAATCCACCGAAACCGGCCGTCGGTGTCCGCATAGTCCTTGCAAGCGAACTGCTCCGACGCGAGCTCCTTCGCCTTCGTGCCGAAGCGATTCTCGAATTTCGCTGCGTGCGATGGCGGAAGTCCAATAACCGCACCGCGATCGTGTAGACGAGGTGCCTTCCCCTTCCGCAATCTGAAGCAGACGATTTAATCTGGCCGCCTCCTCCGCCTTCAGTTCCCTGCGGATGTCTTCGGGCCCGAACGCGCCCCTCCACACCCTCTCGTCGGCAGGCCGGCCTTCAAGGAAGGCGATGCGGTCCGCCAGAATAGGAAGCAGCGTCCCATTGACAGCTTGGAACCGATCCCTCTCCACGTGGGCTTCCCCAACGGCCTCAACAGCTAGCCTGCACAGCAGGCGTCCCAGTTCCCGATCGTGCTTCGGATCGGCAACGGCAGTGGTCAGATCAATAACAGCCGACACGGTTTCAGCGGCTGCATCGAGTACGCGCTCCTCCCAATTGAAAAGCGCCGCTATTTTGAGCCCGCTCGCTGACTATCTTTTCAATGGCGGCCACGAGCTTGCTAACGTTCCTTACTTTTCCCGCTGAGTCGAGATGTTTCGTCTTATCGAGCGATGCTACCGCGAACGGCTTCCGTACCCCCACGACATGTTTGTCGAGAAACTCTCGCAGAGCATTTGCCTGGCCCGCGAACCTGGTCCAGAGGACGATAATGTAGGGACCGGTCGGGGCAAGACTTTCCTCGATGAGGCCTCCGATCATTGCGAAGTGTCTGGCATGATTGCCGTTTCCAGCGCCGCTCTCGTTGAGATGAAGGTCTGCAAAGATGACACGAACTCGCGGACAGCTCTTCAACTCACTCACGTCGCCAGTAAACAAAATCGGCAGGCAGGCCGCGCCAAACCGGTTCAGGGCATCCGCAAGCCCTCGGAGATCCAGTTCGTTATCGTCGATGATGATGATCCGCGGTGCGGGGAGCATTTATTTACCCTTCCTGAAAACCAAGGCGGCGACCGCTCCATCAAACCCGTCTGGCAAGTCGACCTCCCCGGCATGCGGTAGGACCAGCTTTCCCCCACTGAGCTCCCATCGCCAAGTTCGCATAATACAGCCCGAGCCCCATCCCAGTGGGCTTGCGTGTAAAGAACGGTCGCACGAGCAGTTCTGGATCATCACCTTGAAATCCTGGGCCGGTGTCCGCCACGACCATGGCTGGCCCGAGGTCGAATTCGTCGCTGGCCCCTATGTACAACTTTCGCGGGCTGGAGCCATCGTCAGCCGGTTCGTCCGGCCACCTCACCCTCATCCAATACAGCGAGTTATCGATGAGATTGTTGACGGCGCCCAAAACGAGGCTGAACGAAAACTTCGCCTCGAATCCCGAACCGTTTGTTTCTAGAAGCGGACAGTAGAGCCGTACGCGATGATGGCGAAAGCGCAAAACGTTGAACCGCCGCGCAGCCTCGACGAGCTTTCGGGCTGAATGCTTCTCCTGTCTGTCGCGACGTAGTAGGACGGAGAAGCCGTCAAGCAGATGCATGAGATCGCGCGCTTGGCGCTCCGTGGCATCCGGATCCGCTTCTCCACGATCACTTGGTGAAGAGCGCGCACGCCCCGCTCAACCTCATGGAATACGACGGCAAGGTTGAGTCCAGACATTCCCGCGGTTAAGAGCGTATCCTGCATATCCCGGTAGTCGTGCTCGATTTTCGTTACATACGGCTCGAACGTCTTGAGGATACCTCTGTCGTTCAGAGCCTTCCGAAGATCCTGGATAGGCTTTCTAATTCCGACCGTGTCGGAGTTGCCCGTGGTTCCGGTTACCCTCCGAATTCGATCCTTATCGATTTGCCTCTCGGACTCGAGCGCCGCGATGGCGCCCAATACAATGCGACGAAGATTAGCGCACGCAGCGTTCTCGACAAAGCCTTCGCGGTTAGTTTTCTCAACCAGTAGATTAGACCTTTCCAGTGAGAGATGGACAGCGCCCAGGATGATGTTGCGGCTAATACCACGCGTCGGAGCATTTACGCGTCGCAGGTCCAGTCCCAACCAGTCATCCCCGGCTTCGCCGTAGTTGTACACGCGAATACCATCCCGATATACACGCACGCCCCCATTTTCATCGAGGTAGTCGGCTAGAAGCTGTACATCCGCCAATCGCCGCAACACCTCCCGATCTCTATCGTACACATAGAATTCTCCCGTAACGGGCCCGATCCCACGTAATGTGCTCCCGTCCGCTACGATCTTTTTCTCCATTCGGTCGTCGCCGGATGCCGGCGGGAGCTTGAGTCTGTCGCCGCGTTTCCGCACCAACCTTGGCTCGAGCTTGAGGCCGGGCACCTGCCTAAATTCATATTTCCAACCGAACCCCTTCCGGTCGAGCCGAAATGCAAATTTCCAAATCGCCCTGTCGAGGAATTTCTCGACATCGGGAATGTCGGCAATCCAGTCTTCTTCCCCGGGGACTTCCAGCCTCGCGGAAAAACCGCTCGGTTCTCTGAACGGCGAGCAGATGGAGGTTATCTGCTCTGCAGCCGACGAACCTCATTGCGCGACCACTGATTCTGTCGAAGCTCACTGATCTCCACCACCGTTCCGGTCGTCTTTCCCGTGAATAGCTCGGGTGAACGAACCCGTATGGTGACCGGAGCCTGGGACAAAAAGGGCCTCGCGATTAATTTGTGCCAGTCGATCTTGACGACGCACTCGTCAGCACCCTTTGCGCGTGTAATTAGGCGGATTCTGTTGCCGAGCTTGTGCACGGCAAACCGCCCAAGCCCCTTCTCGCCGAGCGGTAATCTCCGATGTTTCTTCGAGCGTGCGAGCGACAGACGCTGCTTCATCCGGAAATCATCGCCGGGCACGAGCCATACATTTTCTAGCTGCTCGATGTCATCCCCTCGCCGTCGTCGCGGACAGTGATGGTCGGTTGGCGTTGCCGAAGATCGAGGGTCACAACTGCCTCATTCGCGTCGGCATCATAAGCATTTTTCACCAACTCGAAGACCGCAAGCCGCGCACTCCCTATCAACTCGTCACCAAGCAACTGAAGCAGCCTGGCCCGTGGCCGGAACGATCTACGAATTTCACTTTCCACTCTACGGTTCACCTTCAAACTCTTGCACTCGCAGAAGCGAACATGCTACCACCGCTGAATCAGCATTTTCGATGGTGCACGCCGGAGACCGTGCTGGCGCAGAGCGCCTCGAAGCGGGGCGTCAGCCCCTCGCCAAACACTCGCGTACCCAAAAAGAGCCCTGAATGGCCACCCGGCGCGCCCGGCAGCCGCAGACCGCGAAGCTCGGCGGGACCGGAAAGTAACGCCCGGTACCTCACCTCACTCGCCCGTGGCCCGATGCCCCGACTCCAGCAGCCCACGATTGCGTCGCGATACTTCCCGTAACGGTGGCGCTGATCGCGCAGCACGCCGTCGCGCCGAAAACCGCCCTTCTCGTACGATGCGGGCGCTCGAGGGCTCGTCCTGTTCGACCGCCTGAGGGTCTGGTCGGCGGCGCCGCCCAGACCGGCAAGGTCGGCGGGCCCTTGCCGGCCTAGTTGGCTCGCGGGGAACCGGCAGCCAAGACGCGGTCGCGAGCGCCAAAAACGCCACGACGGTCATCAGAGCAAATGCGAGCGTGAATCCTCGGGCCGCTGACGCAGCCCTGGCAACGATAGCGCCTACCAAGCCGGCGCACGCCCTACCTCACCAGCGCGGCGGACGGCAGGAACTCCGGTCCGCTCGTGATCGTCGGACCGGCGAGGCTCAAAATTTATACGTAGTGCCGACGTTGGAGAATGCCAAATTTCCCACCGGGCCAGTGCCTTTAAGGAAACCTCCGGTGAGAAAGCTGGCCAGATTGACAGCGATCGTCTTATGCAAATCGAGCGCCCAGCGCAGCTCGAAATTCGGCTGGCTTCCGATATACCGCGGCCGCGGTGGCAGAGTTTATCTGTGTTCATCTGTAGTTACATTGGCGCCGCGCTCGCCGGAACTCCCGGCCGTTATTCGAGGCGCAGGCCGGAGAATCGCCGGAAGTCATCGCGATTCGCGGTCGCGAGGCTGGCGCCTACTCTGATCGCGGTCGCGGCGATCATGCAGTCCAAAAGCGAGCCCCGGCGCCGTCCCGAATGGTTGAACAGTTCCGCGGCCTGAATCGAATCCTCCACCACGAAAGGCTCCGGCTCGCCGACCATCGCCGCCGCCAGCGCAAGCTGCCGCTGGTCCAGAGGGCCGCAGAGAAACTCGGCCCATCCGATGGCGCTCATGCCGAGCTTGACGCCATCCGCCATCCAGCGGCGCAACTGCTTGTCTTCGCCGGAATTCGCCTTCAGCGCCCCGATCAGAAAACTCGTATCGAGATGAACTATCGCTTGCGCCATTCGTGACGAGCCAACGTCCTTGCGCGCTCGATGCGGACCTTGCGCGACCACTCGTCAGTCCGTTGTCTGGTGAGCTTGACGCTCTTCTGCAATTCGTCCAACGCTTGCAAGGGGGACGGCGCCGGGCCTAGCTGATCGCGGGCGACTACGTCAATCGCGCGGCGCAAAACTTCCGATTTCGAGACCTTCCACCGGGCGGCCACCCGGTCGAGTTTGCGGATCGTTTCCACATCCAGAGCGTAGGTCGATTTGATCGAGGTTCGGGCCATACCAGAGCCATTATATGGCCATACCATGAGCAGATTCCACCGGACGCGAAGATGCCGGCCGCCGCCGGCCCCTGATCGCCCGACCGGTGTCAGTATCGCATCCAAGTAGGAGTTGACCGAACGAAAGTGGCACAGGTCCGCTCCTGATCGGCCAACCGGCGGGGTTCAAAATTTATACGTAACGCCGACGTTGGAGAATGCCACATTTCCCGCCGGGCCCGTGTCCTTAAGGAAACCTCCGGTGAGAAAGCCGGCCAGATTATTGCGATCGTCGTATGCAAATCGAGCGCCCAGCGCAGCTCGAAATTCGGCTGGCTTCCGATATACCTCGCTCTGCTGCCATCGCTGGGGCGGATTAGCGCACCGCCGATTTGGTACACGCCGTCGTCAAGGCTCTGGCGCCAGAACCAGCCCCAATCGAAAGCACAGGTGACGTTCGGCAGGAGGGCGAACATCAGCACCGGATGCACATCAAACAAATTGTATGGTCCGAACATGGTCAGCTTCGGGCCGAAATACGCTCCGCGCGGGAACAAGGGATTGAATGTGTTCAGCGTGCCGCCGTTGGGATGGTCCCCGCCGCTGGCGATATCCGCGCGCAGGGCGAGCCGTGGCGCGAAGCGCACCGGCAACGTGTAGCCCGTTTCGGTCGCGACCGTCCACGCGTTGATGTAGTTATTCCCGAACGTGCCGAGCTGATAAACCAGCTCCCAATTGTAGTCCAAGCCGGCCTCGAATGGTGCCCCAGCCGGATGATTGAACAATCGCGTGCCGATACTGTGGCGAATCTCGCGCCCACTGCCTTGCTGATAGGTCGCGCGCGTCGTATCGACTCCGAGGTAATAGAGGTCCGCCTGCCCGTTCTGATCGATCAGACGCAGCGGCACCGTGCCATAAGCTCCCCAGAACGTCTGTTGCGAGGTCGGACGATCGTCGAACGTTCCGGTGTTCTGTTCGGTCGGCTTGACGCCGAAGACTTCAAGCCGCAGCGTTTCCGTTTTAGCGATAACTCTCGCGCCGTAAAAGCTGGACTTCACATTCACGCCTTCGTTGTTGTCCACGAGCCTGCCGGTTCCATAGACCAGCTCTTGCTCGCCGAGCCGCACGGTGACCGAGCGCTGGTCGTCGAGTCCGCTGCTTAGATCGATAAAGGCTTCGTGGAAGTCGCCCTGGTCCTCGTCGATCCCCGGGCGCGGCCCGCCGTTGTTGCCCATCTCCTTTTCGTACTGAAATGAAGCAAACAGGCGCACGTGCGGACCCGGCGGTCAGACTTGCTTCCGGGATGACGCGTTGCAGCCAGTAGCCGCTGATAGTTTGCGGCCCCGCGCCCCACATCGCATTCTGGAACCATTCATATTCGGTACGGTTTTCCAGGCCGAGGGTCAGATAAAAGTTCCCGGCCTGGTCGAGCGGCACATACTTGAGCGGATCCCACAAGTCCGTGCGGTTCGCAGGATCCTTAAGAAAACTGAAATTCTCGTCGGCTTGATCGACCGGTGTCAGCGGCGGCCGAGCGGGATTGGACGGTGGTCCCGGCGGCATCGGCTGAGGAGTCTGGGCCAACGTCCGACCAGACGACATCAGTACTATGACGAGCGCGGAAACACTCGATGCGACCAGTTTCCGGCGTGGGCGGCGCATCATCTCTGTCAGGAGGAGCCGTCAGGTCTGCTGCTTAGCAGGGTGTTGAGAAAGTAAGACCAAATGAGTTGGAGAAATGTGCGCGCTCAACACCCTGCATGAAACTGGCTTCCTTCCTTAACCTTCTCTCCCTCTGGGAGAGATAAGAGTGAGGGCGCAGGCTGTGAAAATCCTTTTTCAACAGCCTGCTAGGGCGCCAGGACGAGTCGCCCGCGCACTTCGCCACGCTCCACCTTTCCGTAGGCCGCAGGTCCGTCTGAAAGCGCAAGCACCCCGTCGATTGAAGGTGCTCGGAATGTGCCTTGGTCAAAAAGTGGCGTGAGAGCTTCGAGCAGCACACCCGACGCGATCGCATCGCGCGCGCGGGTATCCACGCCAAATAGCCGGCTCTCATTGTGATAAAAGTCGATAAGATCGAAACTTACGCGGCGATCGCCTGTCGACGCGATCTCCAGCAGCCGGCCGCGATGGGAGAGCGCTTTCAGCGCCGGCTCGAACATCGGTCCGCCGACGCTGTCGAAAATGACTTCGGCCGCCTTTTCCCTGCGTCGCACCGCGCACGATCGATTCGAGCGGCTCGCCACCCGGCACAAAGTACTCATCCAGCGCGCCGGCTGCCGGCGCATCCGCGGGCGAGCGGCCGCTGGTCCACTCCGATTACGCGGGCACCGCGCCACTTTCCGATCTGCGCCGCCGCGCCGCCAACGCCTCCGTTCGCGCCGATTACCAGCAAGGTCTCGCCGGCAGCGATCTGCGCGTATTCGATCAGCCCGAGCCAGGCCGCGAGGTACGTTACTCCGATTGCCGCGGCCTGCTGCAGCGAAAGCGCGCGGGGCTTACGGCGCAGACTCGCGATCGGGACGGCGATCAGCTCGGCGTGACTGCCATCGACCGAGTAGCCGATTTCGCCGCCAGTTCCCCAGACCTCCGCCCCTATCCATTCCGATGGACCCTGGACGACGGTTCCTGCATAGTCGCGCCCCGGCACGCGGGGCAGGGTGGTATGTTCCATCTTGCCCTGGACGTTCTTAACGTCGCTTGGGCTGATCGAAGCTGCCGCCACCTTGACGATAGCGGTCCCCGAATCGGCCTTGGGATCAGCGAGTTCGACCAGACGCAGGTTCGCGACCGGGCCGAATTCGCTGAATTGCAGTGCGCGCATCGCTCACGGCTCCGCTCGCCGCGATGGCGTCTGAGACGGGGCCAAGCCGCTCGGTCCGGCGCAATCCGGAGCATGCTGAGCCGGCGACGACACCCGCCGATCGACCGCGATATAACCGATCGTCATCGCCATCACGAGCAGCGCGCCGAGGATCATGGGCGGCGCCGGCGACGGAATTCCGAACGCGCGGCAGGCGAAACCCAACGCGAAGGCCAGCACGATGCCGATCACGGCTTTCATTGCTTATCCATCTGCACCAGGGTCTTTCCCGGCGGCAGGATATAATCGGCGGTGACAAAGCCCACGGTCATTGCCAGCAGCAGGCATGCTCCAATCAGTCGCGGCGGCGCCGGCGACGGGATGTCGAAGAACCGGCATCCAGCGCCGATTACCAATCCCAGGGCGAGTCCAATAACGGCGGCGGTCATGATGTTCCTCCTCAGAAAGCGAAACAATCGCAACCAAAGTCCCATAGTGAATCAGGATGCGGAAGATGCGAACGCAGTCGGCTGGCGAGCTTCACGGCTCGAAGCCTGGCTCCGGTCTGTGCGGCCGACGCACGAAAGTAACCGCCGTAGTTCTTGACCGGCGACCAGTCTGGACTCACCGGCAGCGGCGGCGGAGCCAGCTTTGTGAAAGATCCCGCCGCATACACCACCTTGCCGCCCACTATCGTCAGCACCGACTCGAGTCTTTGATCTGATCCTCGGGAATCGAAAAGTAGTCGGCGGAGAGCACGCTGAGATCCGCCAATTGCCCCGGCGCGATGGAACCCTTTTTGCCGTCCTCGGAGGAAAACCAGCTACTTCCGACCGTATAGAGACGCAGCGCTTCGCCGCGATCGAGACGATTGCTTTCCGGGTAGAGAGCGGTGCCTCCGACGGTCCTGCCGGTGATGAGCCAGTACAGAGAGACGAAAGGATTGTAGCTCGAAACTCGCGTCGCATCCGTCCCGGCGCCGACCGGTACGCCCAATTCCAGCATTCGCCGGATCGGCGGCGTGCGCTGCGCCTGCTTTGCGCCATAGCGATCAACGAAATACTCCCCCTGAAAGGCCATCCGGTCCTGCACCGCGATACCACCGCCGAGCGCTTTGACCCGTTCGATGTTGCGATCGGAGATCGTCTCGCAGTGATCGAAGAACCAGTGCAGGCCGTCGAATGGAACTTCACGATTCACTGCTTCGTAAACGTCGAGGGCACGTGTGATGGTCTCGTCGTAGGTAGCGTGGAGGCGAAACGGCCAACGGCTTTCGGCAAGATGGCGGACGACCGTCTTGAGTTCCGCTTCCATCACGCCCGGCAACTCCGGACGCGGTTCGAGGAAATCCTCGAAATCCGCGGCCGAATAGACCAGCATCTCGCCGGCGCCATTCGCCCGGTAGAAATCGTCGCCCGCGCCAGGCTTCGTGAGCCGCGTCCACGACTGGAAATCTCCCAGTTCCTGTTTGGGCTTCTGAGTGAACAGGTTGTAGGCCACTCGGACAGTGAGTTCACCGCGCTCATGAAGCTCGCTGACGACACCGTAGTCATCCGGGTAGTTTTGAAATCCGCCCCCGGCGTCAACCACGCTCGTAATACCGAAACGGTTGAGTTCGCGCATGAACAGGCGCGTCGAATTGATCTGGTCTTCGCGCGAAAGCCTGGGCCCCTTGGCGAGCGTGGAGTAGAGGATCATCGCGTTCGGCTTCGCGATCAGCAGCCCGGTTGGATTCCCGTGCCGATCGCGTTCGATCTCACCGGCCGGCGGCGGGGGCGTATCTTTCGTATAGCCGACGGCGCGCAACGCTGCGCCATTCAGAAGCGCGCGATCGTACAGATGGAGCACAAAGACCGGGGTGTCCGGCGCGGCGGCGTTGATCTCGTCCAGCGTGGGCATCCGACGCTCGGCAAACTGGAACTCCGTCCATCCGCCGACTACTCGGACCCATTGCGGCGCCGGCGTCCGCGCGGCTTGCTCTTTCAGGATGCGTAGCGCATCCGCCAGCGAAGGCACGCCGTCCCAGCGCAGCTCCATGTTGTAGTTGAGCCCGCCGCGGATCGGATGCATGTGCGAGTCGTTGAGCCCCGGGATTACGGTACGGCCGCCGCAGTCAATCACGGTCGTTGCGGTGCCGCGTTGCCGCAGAATTTCCTGATCGGCGCCGGCGGCGGTGATTTTTCCGTCTTTGATAGCGACCGCCTCGACCAACGACGGAGCGTTGTTCGTGGCGATTTTGCCGTTATGAAGAATGCTGTCCGGCTGCATACACGACTCCCTTGCTGACGCTGACAATTGAGACGGCCGACTCTCGGCCCGCGCGTTTACTTGTGCGCCGCGGCCGGGACGGCGTACTCCGGGAACTTGGTCGGCGCCGCCCCGTGGACCATCGTGTAGGCATACTCAACGCCGATTCCGTATGCTCCGTAGTGACTCTTCACGATGTCCATGACCGCGTCATACGTGTCGGTCAGGGCCCAATCGCGCTGCCACTCGAGCATCACCGAGAGCGAGGTAACCGGCTTCGCGCCCGCCTGGATCACCCGCTTCATCGCGTTGTCGTGAGCCAGCTGGCTTACGTCGCCGCAGCAGTCTTCGACCACATAGATCTCGTAGCCGTCGTGGATCGCCTGCACTGTAGGAAGCGCGACGCAGGTCTCGGTCCACAGTCCGGACAGCACGATCTTTTTCCGCCCGGTCTTCTCGACCGCCGCGACGAAGTTCTTGTCGTCCCAGGAATTCATCGAGGAACGCTCGATTGGCGACTGCCCCGGAAAGACGGCCTGGATTTGCGGCCACATGTTGCCGCTGAAGCTCTTGCTCTCGACCGTGGTCAAGATGACCGGGACGCCGAATACCCTCGCCGCCTTGGCGAGCGCGACATTGAAATTGATGATCGATTGGCGATCGAAATTCGACACCCCGAAAAGCATCTGGGGCTGCAGATCGATCAGAGCTACGACGCAGTTGTCCGGTGTAAGCAGGCCTTTCTCGCTGCGTTTGGCAAGACCGCTGGTCTGAGACATGACTTCCTCCGTTTCGAGTGAGCTGACGAATGCACGGGCCTTCTGCAAGCTCCGTTCCCAATGGACGTTCGCGTGATTTTCCACGGTGCGTCGAGGTTTCAGCAGAAAAAGTCGATCACTGCGCGCTCGCGAATTTTCGCGAATTCGTGAAGAGTCGCGACTCGGCCCCGTTCGTTATCGTCGCGATGCCGCGATTTTCGCCGTGCTCGCCTTGTTTACGCAGCGCGGCGCTCTGGCACGTCCCTCGCAAAGCAGGGCCGTCAGTCAAAACCGATGCTCAAGATCGTAAGGTCCACGAATCGCGATGCAGTCGTCTTCTCTCTCAGCGGCCGTATCGACCTGGAGCACACCGCACTGTTGCAGGCGGCGTTCGATGCAGAGACTTTCGCCATCATGGTGGACATGCGAGAGGTGAGGCGCGTCGACCGAGAGGTCGTGCCGACTCTCGCGCGCTGGAACTCCGAGGGTATCAGGCTCGAGAACTGCCCGGCATACCTCCGCGATTGGATCGCGAAGGCCCGGAATCAGAAGGACCCTGAGGGCTCTTGAACCCGTGCTTGTTGATTTTCAGCGATCTAATCTTGGATTCCAGCGTAGACGGACGCATCCCTAGCTTGGCCGCGGCCCCCGATGGGCCGGACACTTGACCGCGCGTTTCCGCCAACGCGGCCTCGATCATCGCCTTCTGCTGTGTCGTCAGCGTTTGGACCAGCGGCTGGCCCGCAGACAGCGTCGGTGGAGTTTCACGCGACAACCAACTCTCGTCGACTGAAAAAGTGTCCGTCTCGCAAAGAATTACCGATCGCTCGATAACGTTCTGGAGCTCGCGAATGTTGCCGGGCCATGGATATGACTGAAGCAGCTCCATGCTCTTCTTGTTGATATTCCGGATCTCTTTGCCCGCGTCGCTGGCGTAACGGTCGATGAAGTACTCGACCAGCATCGCGATGTCGTCCTTGCGTTCGCGCAGCGGCGGCATCTCGATCGGGAATACACTCAGGCGATAGAACAAGTCGCTCCGAAAAGCGCCGGATGCGATCGCGGCCTTCAAGTCACGGTTGGTGGCGGCGATCACGCGCACGTCGGCTCGAATCGGCTGACTACCGCCGACGCGCTCGAACTCGCGCTCCTGCAGGACGCGCAGCAACGCCACTTGGGTTTCAGCCGGGAGTTCTGCGACCTCATCAAGGAACAGCGTGCCGCCTTCCGCGATCTCGAAGCGCCCTAGCCGGCGCTGCAAGGCCCCGGTGAACGCTCCCTTCTCGTGGCCGAAAAGCTCCGAAGCGATCAGCGACTGCGGGATCGCCGCGCAGTTCACACCGACGAAGGCTCGCGACGCTCGTGACGATCGCTTGTGAATCGCCCGGGCAATCAACTCCTTGCCCGTTCCGGTTTCGCCGGTGATGAGAATCGTGGACTCAGTCGGTGCAACTTTGGCGACTCGAGCCAGGACCGCGCGCAGTGTGGACGAAGCTCCGACGATCTCCTCGAACATCGCGACCTTGTCGATTTCCTCCCGCAGCGCCAGGTTTTCCTTTTGCGCTCGCTCTTCCGCCTGCTTCCGAGCTTCGATTTCAGTACCGGTCACGAACCAGCGAAGGATGCGCCCGTCACAGTCCCGAAGAGGGTTGAAGCGAAACAGAAACCAGCGATAGAGGCCGTCCTTCCCCTTCATTCGCGCTTCGAGTTCGAACGCCACAGCGCGAGAGCCCTGCTTGCGCGTGCTCGCCACCTTGTCCCAATCGTCCGGATGGATCACTGACTGATCAAAGCCTGGTTCCAGGAATTCCACGAAGGTGCGGCCAAGATATTCAAGAGTAGCTCGGTTGGCGTATACACTGCGTCCATCGGGCTCGCGGATAACGATGAGCTGAGGAACGTAGTCAACGAGGTCGCGAAGCTCCTTATCTCTTCGCTTCAGCTCTTCGATATCCGTATTCGTTCCGTACCATCTGACGACCGCGCCATGCTCGTCGCGGAACGGTTCCGCGCGGAACAGGAACCACCGATATTCCCCGTCGAACCGCCGCAGCCGGGCTTCGGCTTCTCCCGGCTCACCGGAAGCCAAAATCGAGCGCCAGGTCTCCACCAGCCGGCCCAGATCCTCCGGATGAACCGGGCTTTGCCATCCCCAGCCGACAGCCTCTTCCTGTGAGAGCCCCGTGTATTCGAGCCACCGTTTGTTCAGAAATTCGGTAGTGCCATCCGGAAAACAACTCCACGCCAGCGTGGGGATGGTATCGATCATGATGCGGAGCTGGGTTTCCGATGGGTTCATCTCGGCGAAACCTTCCCGACGATAGCGTGCTTGGCGCTCAGGTGCGAGGATTTGTCGGCATGGCGCGTGGCGGATCGACAAACGCCACGGGCTCCTGATAAGCAGCGAATCATCCGTGAAACTCTCGCCGACCCGGAGGATATGCGATGCCCTACGACGGTTATCAGTGCTTGAAGACCCGTGTCGATCACGGCGTGGTGTGGGTCACTATCGATCATCCGCCGATCAACCTCCTCGATCTTCAGCTTATCCAGGAACTCGACCGCATCGGCCGCGAACTCGAGGCCGACGGCGACGCGCGAGTCGCGGTGTTCCAAAGCGCGAATCCGGAGTTTTTTATCGCCCATGCCGACGTGAACCTGATCCTGCGGCTTCCGGAACAGGCCCCGCCCAGAGGGAAAGCGCTGGGGCCGTTTCACCAGATGGTCGAGCGGTTTCGCACGATGCCCCGGGCCACGATCGGAAAGATCGAGGGACGCGCGCGCGGCGGCGGCAGCGAGTTCCTGCTTGCGCTCGACATGCGCTTCGCCGCTCTGAGCAAAGCCGTCCTCAGCCAGCCTGAAGTCGCACTCGGCATCATCCCTGGCGGCGGCGGCACGCAGCGCCTGACGCGCGTGATGGGCCGGGGCCGCGCGCTCGAAGTAGTCCTCGGCGCGGAGGATTTTCCGGCGGATCTGGCCGAGCGCTACGGTTACGTCAATCGTGCGCTAAGGCCCGAAGATACTCGGCGCGTTTGTCGAGCGCCTCGCGTATCGGATCGCCTCGTTCCCGGCCGACGCGATCGCCTTGGCCAAGGAGGCGCTAATCGCCGGCGAACCTCCGACGGTCGAAGGCTTGATTGACGAGGAGCACTGCTTCATGCGCTCGGCCGCGACTATAGAGGCGCGCCATCGCATGAAGCAGTTCCTCGAAAGAGGCGGGCAAACGCGCGAGGCTGAGTTGCGGCTCGACGACGTAACCTCGAAACTCGGTTAGGTGCACGGAGGAGGGAACGATATGGAAGATAAACTTCAACTCCTGCTCAATCGGGCCGAGATCAGCGACGTTCAACTGCGCTACGCAACCGGCCTCGATATGCGCGACTGGGCGACTTTCCGGTCCTGCTTCGCCGACGAGATCGAGGTGGACTTCACTTCCGTGTTCGGCGGAAGTCCGCGCAAAGTCAGCGCCGACCGCTGGACCGAGGCGGCCCGCCGCACGGTCGGCGGCCTCGCCGCCACGCAGCACATGATCACCAATCACGTAATCACGGTCGATCGCGATGAGGCGACGTGCGTCGCTTACGTGCAGGCCCAGCACTACCTGCCGAACGACAAAGGCGACAGTACCCAGACGATGGGCGGCTACTACACCAATCGATTAGTGCGCACTCCGCACGGCTGGAGGATTCGGGCCTGCAAGCTCACCCTAACCTGGACGACGGGCAACTGGCACATTTTCGAACTCGCGCGTCAGCGCGTGAACAGCGCCGAAGGCAAAGCCCGAACCTAACGCGCCGTTCGCCGCAGCTCAGCAGCCGACTTGGGTATTCATCGCGCCGCGCGGCGCTCGAGTACCGTTCCCCCTAGAATCACGTGCGTAATCATCCCGAGGTCGCTGATGCGTGAAACCGGGTCGCCGGCCACGAGCACGAGGTCAGCGCGTTTGCCGACCGCGATCTCACCGAAGTCCGCATCTTCACCGGCCAGGAAGCGGGCGTTATCCCACGTCGCGGTACGCAGGGCTTCGGCCGGCGTCAGACCCGCCTCGACCAGCTTCACCAGCTCGAGATGAAGTCCGGCGCCGGGTAGATCGAACGGGTTGCACGCGTCGCTGCCGGCCAGAATCGGAATCCCGGCGGCGCGCAGTTTCACGACGTTGCGGCGCCGCGCGTCGTGAGCGGCCGTAGCGGCCCGCATGAAAGCGGCCGTCATCTCATCGAGCGGCGGCGGAGGTTCGAGAAATTCGGCGATGAGTTTGGGCCCCGCGACCTCCAGCTCAATCGGCAGAAAATCCGCGCGGCTGGTTCGCGGGGTTCCCGCAACATCCCAGACCGCGAGCGTGATTACGACCGGCACGTGAGCTGCCTTGATCGTGGCCACCGCCTCGTCGGAGATGTCCTCGCGCCACGGCGAATGAGCCAGCGCATCGACGCCGCCCTTGACCGCGTCAATCGCCTCGGCCGAACTCCCGATATGCGCGATCGATCTGACGCCCGCCCGGTGGCCGGCCTCGGTGATAGCCGCAATCATATTCCGGTCGAGTCGTGGAACATCGCCGTCGCCGCCGGCGTCGAGCGCGAGTTTGATCACGTCCGGCCGCTCGGGGAGCAGGTCGCTGACCGCGCGCCGCGCCTCGTCCGGGGTGGACACCTCGCGGGTCGCGCGGGGCACGACGTACCATCGAAGGTAGAAGGGCAGGGCGTCACGCAGAACCTCGGCCGGATGGCCGCCGGGAACGGTGAAAATCGGACCCGCGGCATAAATCTGCGGCCCCAGGAGTTCGCCCTTCGCCACGCGCTCGCGTTCACGGAAGATCGCGGGGCTCATCCCGCCAAGGTCGAGCACCGTAGTCACGCCGGCATAAAGAAAGGCCGCGAGGTTCGCATCCACGTCGGGCAACGACACCTTCCAGGGCGGATCGGATGCCGCCGAGGTATGCGTGTGAACGTCGACCAGCCCGGGCAGCAGCGTTTCACCGTGGCCATCGACTTCGAGCATCCCGGACGCCGCCGCTCCGGGCAGTCCGATAGCTTCGATACGACCGTTTTGCACCACCACGTCGCGCAGGCCCTCAAGCAGTATGGCGTTGGGCGCGTCGAATACGCGGACGTTGCGGAGGACCAGCGATCGTGACCCTTGCGCTGGACGCGACACGAGCGGCGCCTCGCGCATACAAGCCGATGCGGCACTCAAAACGATGACCAGCGCAATCGCACCCACATTCGCGCTTCTGATCACGCCAGCTCGCGTATACGCTGCCAATTCGAGTCTCCTGTTTTCATCTCAACGATCAGATCTCTCTCAGCGCGTCGATGAACCTGATCATTGCCTCGATCGCCGCCGCCAGATTCTGCGCTTCGGTACGGCCCGAGCTGGCTCGCGGCTTGAACGAATGGTCACCGTCCTCGATCCAGACGATCCGAATTTTCGCCGCTAGACTGTATCCGGCGACCTCGTCGGGGCGGCCAAACGAGTCGCGCGTGCCCTGCAGGATCAGCGCGGGCGTGCGAAGCGTCTCCAGATGCTTCACGCGGGTGCGGGTCGGATCGCCCGCAGGATGAAACGGATACCCGAGGCAGATCAGCCCGGCCGCGCCGACTTCGTCGGCAATCATGCTCGCGATGCGCCCGCCCATCGATTTTCCGCCGACTACCAGGGCTGTGGCCTTCCCGACCTTGGCCACAACGTCGCGCCACGCTTGCATCAGAACCGCCTCGCGATCAGGCGCGCGCCGTTTGCCGATGGTCCGACGCTCAGCCATATAAGGAAATTCGAAGCGCACGACTCGCAGCCCCTTTCGCGCGACGCCTCCAGCGATCGCGTTCATAAAGGGATGGTCCATCGGAGCGCCGGCCCCGTGCGCAAGCACCAGCGTAACGGGCGCGTCCTTAGCGCCGTTCACGATCATCGACGCATCGCCGCCCCCGCGCGATGAACTACCCTTTGCCCTCATTTCCGCGTCTCAATGACGTGCCTACTCATTAGAACTAAATCGCTCCGAAAACATACTGAAGGCGCGAGACTCGCTGAAACGCTTTCCTTGACGACTTCAGTGTTTCGGCCTGGACTGCGCCGGCGCGGCTGACGCCTTTGCCAACGCCTTGCTGAAGTCCGGCATGAATACTATCAGGCCGTATGAAGGGGTGTTCCGAACGAAGCCAGCAACCAACTGTACGTTATACCGGTCGATGTAGAACTCAAACGGACCGCTCGGATCGATGTCCACGATCTCCAGATCGGCGTCCCGCATCGTGAGCTTGCCGAAGGCCACCATGCCGCCGCGCAGATATATGAAATTATCAGCCTTTACGGGCAACGGCGGCGGCGTTGGCGTATTCCTCCCGAAGACCAAATTAAGCCGGTCCCCAGCGATCCGCACCGCGGTCACGCGCCCGCGAATTTGCGGCGCAATAGGGATCCGATTCACGTCGAGGAGCAGATCGTTGCCCTGGATATCCACGCCCCGGTCGCGATGGAGCGCGAGGATGCCTTGAACTTTGACTCCCAACAGATCGAGCAAGCCTTTGACCGGCAGATCCGCCGCGCGGATCGCGGTGATTCCAAAACGGATTGTTCCGTCAGCGTCGACCGACATGTTCCCCTTCATGTGCACCGGGATTCCGATGCCTTTGTGGACCACGGCGTTCAGCGCAATGGTCCCGTGGTCAAAGGCGATTTTCACATCGGTGATCGGCGCGCCCGGATAGGCGAAGACGTAGTCGTTCAGCAGGTCCGCGAGATTAGCTGATGAAAGCGCCAACTTGGCCGCGTCGATCGAGATCAGCAGCGAGTGTTTGTCATCGAAGGTGGGCAGCCTGGAAGGCTCGGCGCCAAGCAATTGCCCGCGCAGGGTTTCGATATGGAAGACAATCCGCGGATCGATCCGCAGATCGACGTGTCGCATCGCAATGCTGGTCGGGGCGGCAACCTCGGTTTTCGTCCCACCAATCGCATTCGTGATGGGTCCAGAACCGATGGCCAGCGCCAGCCCGAGCCAAGCAACTATTGAGTGACTGCGCGACAAGGTCTTGGTACTTGTGATTGCAGTACCCGATCTAGGGCTGCTGAACGCAGGTCGCAATCTCGGTCTGAGATATATCGGTGTCGACCGGGCTCAGGTGCGGATGCCCGGTCAGAACGCCCCACCCAATCTCTTCCCGGATGTAGTACTCTTCGGCGTGAGCGTGAATTTCTACCTCGTCGGCAGCCTCCTCGTTCTCCACACTGCATACGACCTTCCCGGGCGCGACGACGAAGGCATGGTATCCACCCGGACCAATCCGCGCGCTTTCGTCCCCGCACGTGACCGACGGACGCAAGAGCGAACCCGCATAGCTGTACGGCCGGTATACGTAGATCACGGCGTCGTGCGTAGATGCTGACGAGCGGACTTTTTCAAACGGTGGGCCCTGGACGGCGCATCCCGAAATCAGGAATCCAGCCGTCAAGACAAGAGCGCCGCAAAGCCGGTCGGTCGCGAATCGGCGCTTCACTTTCCGCCCGGCGCAGGCGAAGCCTTGGCGACCGCAACGATGGCCGCCAGGCGATCCAGGTCTGCGTGCAGTTGCTGATCGATTTTCTCCCGCACCTCGGCGCGCGCGGCTTGCTCCACTTCCCGATGAGTCGGTCCGGAGTACAAGTTGTACGATTTCGACACGTGCGCCTTCGCCGTATAGTCACCCAGCACCTTGTCGCCCTCGAAGATCGACAATGACGCGAACGCGGTCACGTCAATATCGCCGAGCGGCGCTCCTACATAGGTAACGGGATCGATCGCCGAGAACAGCAGCGGAATGTGATAGTCGTCGTGGGCCAGCTCCTCCCGATAGTGAAAGGTCACGGGCGAAGTATCGGACAGCGACTTTGCCACCGCCGGCGGAAGCTCGTCCGCGTCGCCCTCAGCGAGCCGGCCCTTGAATGGCATTGACCACGCCGCGGTTGCCTGCGCCTCGGTTGCCTGCGCGCGCGGCGCCACGGCGGCCTGCGGCGCCACGGCCGCTTGCTGAACGCTGCACGAGGCGCCGGCAATCGCGGCGAGCAACGCCGCCATAGCGAGTGGGCATTTCCTCACGATCGGAACTATAGCAAAGCCTCAGCCGCATCCGGCAGGGCTTGAAGCAACTCGGCGCGGGCTCGATCGGCCGGCCGTTACTCTCCCGAGCCGATCCAATGTATGTAAGTCTATCACGCGGAGGTTCTGCTTATGTCCGAGCTTCAGCATCGATTCGTCAAAACCAACGGAATCCGGATGCACTATGTCGAGGCCGGCTCCGGCCCGCTGGTAGTCCTGTGCCATGGCTTCCCGGAGTCGTGGTACTCGTGGCGCCATCAGATTCCCGCGCTCGCGCACGCCGGCTACCATGTCGTTGCGCCTGATATGCGCGGGTACGGACAGAGTGATCGTCCCGAGCCCGTCGAGGCTTACGACATTTTTCAGCTCACCGGCGATATCGTCGGGCTGGTGAACGCGCTGAATGAGAAACCTGCCGTCATAGTGGGGCATGATTGGGGTGCATGGATTACCCCATACGCCGCGCTGTTTCGTCCCGATCTGTTCCGAGCGGTCGGGTTGCTGAGCGTTCCGTACTTTCCACGTTCGAGCGTGAGTCCGAGCGAATGGGAGCGGCAGAAATATCCCGGCAAGATTTTCTACCAGGCGATGTTCAGATCTCCCGGCGCCGAGAGCTTTTTCCAGGCGGACGTCAGAGGCGGTCTGCTCAACGGCCTGTACGCCGCCTCGGGAGACGCGGCTGGAAACGAACGATGGAATCCGGTGATCGATCCGAGCGCGCCGCCGCGGGCGCCGGCGGTGCCGAACAAGCTGCCGCCCTGGCTCACGGAACCAGACCTGGATTTCCTGACGGGCGAATTCAAACGGACCGGCTTTAGGGGTGGTCTCAATTACTATCGGAACGTCGATCGCAACTGGGCGCTCACGCCATTTCTCGATGGTGCGAAGCTCCTGCAACCGACAATTTTCATCGCCGGCGACCGGGACGCAGTGATCGAATTCTGGGGCGAGGAATTCAATGCTCTGGAAGCCAACGTTCCTAATCTGAGGAAGAAGGCGGTGCTTGCAGGCGCCGGCCACTGGACGCAGCAGGAGCGCCCGAAGGAAGTGAATGATCTGCTGATCGAGTTTTTGAAGGGGCTCTAGTCGTCGCCGAAGGGGTAGGGCGCGCGGCAGCGTCGAATCGTTCGTCGGGTCCGCAGAAACCTTCGTCGGGGAGGCGAACGGGAATCAGGCCGGCTTGGGACCCGGCAGCCGAAGCGCAGTCGCTAGCGCCAAAAGCGCGGCCACGGTCATCAGACCAAATGCGAGCGTGAATCCTCCGTCCGCCGATGCAGCCCGGGCGACGATGGCGCCCACGATGCCCGCGCCGAGCGCGACGCCGACGACATTCGCCAACTGCATCGCCGCCGACGCGGCGCCTTCGCCTCCTTTCGGCGCTTGCTCGAGCACCGTCAGGGTGATGGTCGCGTATGCGATGCCCATGCCGAGGCCGGCGACACCCCAGGCGATCCACGCCGTCACGATGGGGGTCGTCTCGCGCACCACCGACGCCATCATGGCGACACCGGCCGCGATCAGCACTGCACCGGCCGCGACTAGAGCGCGGCGGCTGCGCGACTTGGCGAGTCGCGCCTGGACCCACGCGCCGGCCGTCCAGGTGAGTGTCGCTGCCGTCAGCGCCAAGCCGGCGACGGACAAGGACTGATGGCGACGCGAGGTGATAAGGAGCGGGACCACTGTCTCGGCTCCGAAGAATGCGACGCTAACGAGTCCCATCGCGAGAATCGCGGCCGGCAGACCTGGGCGTACCGTGAGCGTTCCCGCCGGCATCAGGCGTTGCAGCCCGTACACCGAAGCTGCCGCTCCCGCAATCAGATATCCGAGTATCAGCAGGAGTTGATGGCTCTGGAGTCCCATCAGGATCGCGACGACCCCGGCCGCCAGCAGGACGGCGGCTCCGAGCTGGCTTTTGATCGGAGCCGCCTGATCTGCACGAGGCAGGCGCCGCAGGATCGGGAGCGTGAGTATCGCGACCACTGGGAGCGGGGGCAGCAGACCGAAAAATACCAGCCGCCAGCCGAGATGGTCGGCGACCAGTCCACTGAGCGCCGGACCGATCAGCCCCGGCACCACCCACGCCGTTGAAATCATCGCGAGCATCCGGGGCTGCTGCTCGTTCGGGTAGGCGCGCGCCACGCACGCATACACCACGGCCGAGAGCGCACCGCCGCCGAGCCCCTGGACAACCCGTGCCGCGATCAGCACTGCCATCGAGGGCGCGGCGCCACCTATCGCCAGTCCCAGACCGAAAAGCGCGAGGCCAACACCGAACGAGCCTAGGGGACCGTCGCAATCGGTGCGTTGGCCCGCCGCGGTGATGCCGACTACGTTGGCAAGCATGAATGCGCTGAACACCCATCCATATGCTTTGAGGCCGCCGAGACTCGCGCGCGACCTCAGGCATCACGGTCGGGACCGCCAGAGCCTCGAAGGCGATCGACGCGACGGTGAGAACCAGCCCGGCGGTGAGCGCGCTCCGTTTCGAGTCCTGCGCCGGTATCACATCCACCGCCCTTGATGCAGGTCACGATGACGCCCATCGCGATGGTTGCAACGCAGGCTGCGGGGCAGTACGAGGGAAATGACGAGCCCCTTTCGAATTCATTTTGCCGCGTGCGCATGCAATTGGAAACTGACCGGCGCTGGATGCTCCAGAGCTTCATCGCAAAGAGAACGCTCAATTGAAACTCTCCGTAATCGATCAGTCTCCCGTGTCTTCCGGCTCTACCCCGGCGGACGCGCTCCGCAACACGATCGAGTTGGCGCGCCTGGCGGACCAGTTGGGCTACGAACGCTACTGGATCGCGGAGCATCACGCGATGGAAACGCTGGCCAGCCCGTCGCCGGAAATACTTGTCAGCCGGATCGGCGCCGAAACTTCGGCGATCCGCATCGGCTCCGGCGGCGTGATGTTACCCCATTACAGTCCGATGAAGGTTGCCGAAAGCTTCCGCATGCTCCACGCGTTGTATCCAAATCGGATCGATCTGGGTATCGGCAGAGCGCCGGGCGGAGCTCGCTCGAGACCTTCGCCCTGATGCGCGATCGCAGCCGGCGCGAACTCGCCGACGATTTTCCGCAACAGTTGATGGAGTTGATGGCGTTCCTGAACCAGACCTTTCCCGCCGACCATCCCTTCAGCCGGATCAAGCTTTCGCCGGACATGCCCGGCGGACCCGACGTGTGGCTGCTCGGCTCCACGCTGTGGAGTGCGGCGGCGGCCGCACAGATCGGGTTGCCCTACGCGTTCGCGCACTTCATCGATCAGCGTCCGACCCGCTCGGCGCTTGAATATTACCGGTCGCACTTCACGCCGTCCGACGATCTTTCCGAGCCGCGCGCACTTGTCGCGCTGGGCGCGATCGTCGCGGACAGCAGCGCCGAAGCCGAACGCTTGTCGGCGAGTTCGCGGTTGCTGATCCGCCGGATCAGACAAGGCGATCGCCGCCCGGTGCCGACGCCCGAAGAGGCGCAACGCGAGTTGGGTCCGGAGCCCGATCCGGTCGCTGCGGACAGCGAGTTCCCGCGTTACTTCGTCGGTGAGCCTCACGATGTCCGCGACAAACTGCTCGATATGGCCAGCGTACTTTGCGTCGACGAGCTTATGATCGTCACGATTGTGCACGACCATCAGGCGCGTTTGCGCTCCTATCAGCTTCTGGCCGAAGCCTTTGATCTCAAGCCGCGGCAGCGCTAGAACGTCACCTCGATCCAACGAGAGGTCCGGAAAGGTTGGCGGGTTTGCCTGCGCCTGGATGATGCGCGTAGAGAAGATGCCATGCCCCTCGCATCGTCGCTGGTCGGCACCTGCTCGGAAGTGACCGTAGTCGAAGTCGAACCGCGCTGGTCGATGGCCTTCGCGGCCGCGTTGGACGACCCGCTCCCCGGTTACATGGACACGCGCGACACCGCGCGATTCCTTGCGCATCCACTTTTCCCGGTATGCTTCGAATGGCCGGTCCTCGTCGCGATGCGACGGCAAATGCTCGGCGGAAACCTTCGTCCCGAGGAGGCGATGCGCGGGGTTCACGCCACGCATGACTTGCTGCTGCATCGGCCGATTCGTCCTCCGCAACGCCTCGCGACGCGCGGCCAGATTGTCGCGATGGAACAGCGCAGATCGGGCGCATACGAGGTAATCCGCCTGGACACTACCGATGATAGCGGCGCGACGGTTTGCTCTTCATGGTACGGGTCGCTTTACCGTGGCGTTCAAATCGACGGTCCCGACCGAGCGCTCGAGAATCGTCCGGCGGCTCCTGAATCGGCCAGTCCTGCTCCCGGTCCACGCTCTACGAAAGTAGTGCATCTCCGCGCGGGCCTGTCGCACATCTATACGGAATGCGCGCGGATCTTTAACCCGATTCACACCGACCCCAAGGTTGCAGAAGCTGCCGGGTTGCCCGGTCTCATCCTCCACGGCACCGCGACGCTTGCGCTGGCGGTCTCTCACGTTGTCGCCACGGAAGCGAACGGCGATCCCCTCCGTGTCGCCTCGATTTCAGGAAGCTTCAGAGCGATGGTCGCAATGCCTTCGGACCTGACGATCCGCATTCTGTCGCACCAGAGGTCTGACGGCGTCGACGACGTCCATTTCGAAGTGCTCAACGACCAGGGCGGAGCCGCGGTCTCCAAAGGCGTGATCGGGCTTCGATGAGCGCAGCCGTCTCGGGCAAAACCGCGCCGATGCTACAGTGGCGGGGTGAGGCTGCACCTCGTCGACGGAACTTATGAGCTTTATCGGGCGCACTACGCGCCGCGCCCCGGCCACCTGGCGCCCTCGGGTCGCGACGCAAAGGCCACCGTCGGAGTGGTCGAGTCGCTGTTGTCGTTGCTTCACACCGCGGACGAAGCCGTCACCCATCTGGCGGTGGCGTTCGACAACCCGATCCGGTCCTTCCGCAACGATCTGTTCCCGCCCTACAAGAGCGATGAGGGCGTGCCGCCCGAGTTACGTGCGCAGTTCGATGCGGTCGAGGAGGCCGTGCGCTCGATCGGCGTGGTGGTCTGGTCGATGCGCGAGTACGAAGCCGACGACGGCCTCGCCAGCGGGGCGCGCCAGTTTCGCGATCAGGTCGAGCAGGTGCGGATTCTCACGCCGGACAAGGATCTCGGCCAGTGTCTGCAAGGCGATCGGGTGGTCCAGGTCGACCGGCGTCAGCGAAACGTCGTAAACGAAAACGCGTTTCGCGCCAAGCGGGGCTTTGGGCCCCGTAGCATGCCCGATTTCCTGGCGCTCACGGGCGACACGGCCGACGGCATCCCGGGCCTGGCGGGCTTCGGCAAGAAGAGCGCGTCGATGCTGATCGGCGCCTACGAGCAGCTCGAGCGGATTCCCGCGGACCCGTTCCAGTGGAAGGTCAAGCCGCGCGGAGCGTTGCAGCTCGCGGCCACACTGGTCGAGCAGCGCGACGACGCACTCTTCTACCGGAAGCTGGCAACGCTGGTCGACACCATTGCGCTCGAGTGCTCGCTCGAGGATCTGAGATTCGGCGGCGTGCCTCGCGCGCGCTTCGAGCGCTGGTGCGACGAGCTCTCGGCGTCGCCCGACTCAAGACCGTGCCCCGACAGTGGCAATAGTCAGCCGCTTCGAGCTGCGTCCTGGTTGGCCCAGCCCGTTTCATACGGCGCCGACATTCGGCCGATCGCCTGCAAGTGCTTGATCTTCCACTCGCCGTTGATCTTGACGTACTGCTCTTCGTAACGCGCGGCCAGCCACATCGCGCGATTCCCTTTGCGAAAGGTGAAGGGCCCGAGAAAATACCAGGTGCCTTTGGCACGATCGCCCGCGACCTCGATAATCGGATTCATCACGTTGTGCTGCGAGAAGCTGATCCGCTCCTGGAAGCTCTGGAACAACGCGCGAATTGCCGCGTGCCCCTGATGGACCCCGATACCCTCGCTTTCCCACACCGCGTCGTCCGTGAACAACTGCGTGATTCGGTCGGGATCGTGATTGTCGTCGCAGACTGCACAGTAGCGCGCTTTCAGTTGCTTGATCGCCTCGATGTCTTCGACGATCGTGATCCGCCTTTCGAGTTCTTCTATCGTCATGGCCAGGTCCTCTGTTTTGGAGTTGCGGAGAACCGATCATCGTGGCGAGTCTGGTTGCATTGCAAGCCTTGTATGGCGGCGGTGAACTGAGCGATGCCGGCCTTCGGACGTTACGTCGGCATCGACTATTCGGGGGCTAAGACGCCGACCTCGAGCCTCAAGGGCCTGCGGGTGTATGCGGCGGACTGGAGGTCTCCGCCGGTCGAGGTTCCACCTCCGCCGAGCCCGCGCAAATACTGGACGCGCCGGGGCATCGCCGAATGGCTGGCTGACGTGCTCGCCGAAGATCGGCCGGCGCTGATCGGCATCGACCACGGGTTTTCATTTCCGCTGGCGTATTTCGAGCAGCATCGCCTTCCCCACGACTGGCCGGCATTCCTCGACGATTTTCAGCGCCATTGGCCGACCGACGAGGACCATATCTATGTCGACTTTGTACGCGAGGGCGCTTGCGGCAATGGCGCCGACCGCCTCGGCAATTCTCGCTGGCGGCGGATTACGGAATTGCGGACCAGAACTGCCAAGTCCGTTTTCCATTTCGATGTCCAAGGCTCCGTGGCGAAGTCCACTCATGCCGGACTGCCCTGGTTGCGCTATCTCCGCCGGCGTTCGGCCGGACGCGTGCACTTCTGGCCGTTCGACGGTTGGATGGTGCCGGCGGGGCGCTCAGTCGTGGCCGAGGTTTATCCGTCGCTCTGGAGCCGGCGTATTCCGCGCCAGCGACGCAGCCCGGACCAACACGACGCCTACTGCGGTAGCTGAATGGCTACGCCGCGCCGACCTCGACGGCACGCTGGCAAAGTTCTTCGCGCCCGAAATGTCACCGGCCGAGCGGGAAGCGGCCACGATCGAGGGATGGATTCTCGGCGTCGCGTAAGCTTAGCGGACCAACTTGTGCGGGCTAACGTCTGGCGTCAGGTTCCGCGTCGGGGATGGAGACGCGAGTCGTGGCGCTCCCGGTTACTTCGGTGAGAGCTTCGTGCAGGGTCGCCTTTTTGACCGGCTTCGCGACGTGCATCCGGAAGCCCGCGGCGAGTGCCCGTTGTGCATCTTCCCTGAACGCTGACGCGGTGAGCGCGATCACCGGGGTCTCGCGAATCTTCTGCTCGCGCTCCCACTCGCGAATCTCGCGCAGCGCCGCGTAACCGTCCATCACGGGCATATTGATATCCATCAGCACGGCGTCATAGCCGCCGGCCCGGAACTTAGCCACTGCGACTTCGCCGTTCTCGGCGGTGTCGAGATGGAAGCGCGTATTTCTGAGGAACAACTCGATCAGCATCGTGTTGTCGCGTGAGTCTTCGGCAAGCAAGACGCGGATCGTGCGCGCGTCGCCCACGGACACCGCCGCCATTGGGCGTGCGGGATGCGGCGCAGCCGTCTGGCGGCGAGCGTGAGCCGCGCCCAGCGCCAGCTTCACCGCGCCGAGCAGCTCGGCGCGCTTGATCGGTTTGACCAGGTAGGCGTCGAGCCCGACCTGATGCGCGCGCGACAACTGGATCTTCAGGTCGTCCGAAGTCAGCATCACGACCACCATGTGATGGGCCAGACCCTTGGCGCGCAGCATGCCCATCAGCTCGATGCCGTCGATGGCCGGCATCCGGTAATCGAGCACCAGCAAGGCATACGGCCGGCCGTTAAGCGAAGCGTGCTCGATCTCGGCCAAGGCGTTTAGCGCGGTGTCAGCCTCGCTGACCTCGGCGCCGTTCGCGGAGAGCATCTCGCGGACTATCAGCCGGTTGATCGGAGTATCGTCGACCACCAGGGTTCGCACGCCGTGCAGATCGACGTCCGCAACCGGGCGGCCGGTCTTGACGCCGTCGCCCCGGCGCGGCTCGAAGCGGGTGGTGAAATGGAAGGTGCTGCCTTGGCCCAGCTCGCTCTCGACCCAGATCCGCCCGTCCATCATCGCCACCAGGCGCTTGGCGATCGCGAGCCCGAGACCGCTGCCGCCGTACTGCCTGGTGGTCGAAGCGTCGGCCTGGGTGAAATCGGAGAAAATCGATTCGGCCAACTCGGGCCGGATTCCGATGCCCGTATCGGCAACCGAAAAGTGCAGGAAGCGCCGGCCGGAGTCGCCCGGCTCGAGACCGACGCTGGCAGTGACCGACCCACGCTCGGTGAATTTGACGGCGTTGCCGACCAGATTGATCAGGATTTGGCGGATGCGCAGCGGATCGCCGATCAACTCGACCGGCGCCTCCGGTAAAACGCGAATCGCCAATTCCAGGCCTTTTTCGTGCGCGCGCACGGCCAGTGCTTCGCCGACCTGATTCATCAGATCGCCGAGATCGAAGCCGACCTCTTCAAGGGTCAGGCGCCCGCTCTCGACCTTGGCGAGATCGAGTACGTCATTGATCAGTTGCAGCAACGAGTTGCCGTTGTTGGTCATCACGTCGAGGAACTTGCGCTGCTCCTCGTCGAGTTCGCTCTCGCCGAGCAGATCGGCCATCCCGAGGATCGCCGTCATCGGGGTGCGAATCTCGTGCGACATGCTGGACAGAAATTCCGACTTGGCGCGCGACGCGGCCAGCGCGGCCTCGCGCGCGGCGATTAGCTGCCGCGAGGTGCGCTCGAGCTCCGCGAACGCGGCTTCCCGCCGCGCCGCCTCGTCGTGCAACCGGATCACGGCGGAAGATATTTCGCGCCGCCGCCGGTTGTTGAGTACGACGCAGACCTGCGCGATACCGCCCGCGATCAGCAGCACGACCCAGCGTGTAGATCCGTGAGTGTCTCCAGCCCGGGGCAATCCCGCCAGCAGGGCGTATGAAATGATGGAGCCGCCGAACAACGCGCCCTGCCAGGCCATCTCCCACGGGACCAGAGCGCCCGCCCCGGTCATCAGCAGAACGATCTCGTAGCACAGCAGATCGAAGTTATGGTCGCCGGCCGCGATCCAGACGCTCGCGATCACCCAGGTGCAGACCAGGACAAACGCGAACGGACGCCAGTTGCGGCGAAACATGGCGGTGAACGTGAGCAGAAATCCCAACGCCGCGGTGACGATACTGAAGATATGGACCGGGTATCCCTCCCGAGTGAGATTTCCCGACAAGCTCGAAGCCATCACCAGGACATTGAACAGGGCCACGAAAAGCGTACCGGCCCGGAACAGGCGACCGGCGCTAACGGCCGAATCGACGAGCGATTCTTTCGTTTCCCTGTGTGCGGGAGTCAGCGCGACGGCCTCGCCGGGGCGTGGATCGCGCATTCGCCGGGGGCGCGCGAACTGATCGGTCTCGCTCGATGCAATCGGTTCAAACGTAGCCATCGTGCTTTTCCGGGGTTCCCCCCCCAACCAGGCTGGAATACCTCCTTCGCAAGGCGCGTGCCTCGACGCGAGGCGCGCCAAGCTACGTTGTGCCATCTTCTGGCGGGACTGCCGGTCGCACTCGTGCAACACCGGGCGCATCGCCACTACGCAGCGCGGGACGCGCGGCCGGCGCGGGTACAGGCACGCTACAACAAAGTGTGGGGCAGGGGACCGAGGCTGCTGTCGTTGCCGAAAATTAGATCCCGAACGTATTGAAGGGGCCGGGGGTTTAGAGAATCGCGCCCGCCTCGCGCATCGCGGCGATCTCGTCCCACGAGTAGCCGAGCTCGAGCATCACTTCCTCGGTATGCTGTCCCAGTTCAGGCGCGGGACTCGCCACCTGCGGAATCTCGCCGTTGATCGTCACCGGCGTTCCCGCCACCAGGACGCGTCCGGCAGTCGGATGATCCAGTTCCAGGAGATAGCCGTTGACGCGGGCCTGCTCGCTTTTCAGCATCGAGCGGTAATCGACGACCTCGGTGGCGAGAATGTCGGCCTCGTTGAGTTCCTTGAGCCATTCCTGGCTGGTCTTTTTGGGAAAGATTTCGTCGAGCACGGCCATCAGCTCTTCGCCGTGGGCATGCCGCTTGGCGACCTCGAAAGCGGGATCGTTTTCGCGATCCTCGATACCTAGGATGCGACAGAACGCATGCCATCGCTTGGCGTCCACGCCCGCCAGGCAGATATGCCCGTCGCGAGTCCGGAATGCGCCCCAAATGCCGTGCAGGAGCGGATTGGCTCCGCGGCCGGTGCGCTCGGGTTCCACGCCGGTGAACGAGGTGTAGTTAATCTCGGTGGCCTGGATAGCGATCATGGTGCCGTAGATCGAGGTGTCGACGCGCTGGCCCTCGCCGGTGCGCTCGCGCGCGACCAGCGCGGCAAGGATTCCGCCCGCGAAACATAGTGCTCCGGAGTTGTCGGCAACCAAGGTGCCGGCGATCAGCGGCGGGTCGGAGGGCATCCCGGTCTTCGCCATCAGGCCGCCCGATGCTTGCGCGAGCGGGTCGCGGCTCGGTCGTTTGGCCCACGGACCGGCGGGTCCCCACGAGCTGGTCTGCGCGTAAACCAGCCGCGGATTTATCTTGCGCATCGCATCCCACCCAAGGCCCAGCCGATCGAGCACCCCCGGGCGATAGTTGGTCATCAGCACGTCGTAACTCTGCGCCATCCTGCTGACCAACTCGATAGCCCGGGGATTCTTCAAGTCCGCGGCGATGCTGCGCTTGCCGCGATTGGCCGCGACAAACATCGGCGGCACCATCGCGTTCTTCACGCTGGGTCCTGCGATCGTGATCGGGAGCAGCCAACGGCTGGTATCACCGGTCGTTTTGTTTTCGACTTTGACGACTTCGGCGCCCAAGTCGGCGAGGAAAAGCCCCGCGAACGGGCCTGCGAGTTCCTGTCCGATCTCGATTACCTTGATTCCTGCAAGCGGCTTGCTCATCGCGTCCCTTGGCCTTGTCGTTATGAAAATTAGACCCGAACTTGTTGATGATGCGGTTCTCCGACCAGCGGCACAGCGGTGGTTTGCCCAACGCGGGCGCACAGCCGTTGCCGCCGCGTGACGAGTATAGGAACTGCATCACGCCGCCTCAACCACGCGCGCCGGCCACGCGCCTGGCGAGCCGGACGTTGGCCGGCACAGTCGCATCTGCGCCACAATGCTTCAATGCTCCTGCGCGCTGCGCCGCACCTTCGCCGGAATGTCGCTAAAATCGACAATTTGGCTATTTGATACATTGCTCAGCCCGCCGGTCCCTCGGGCATGGCGATTGCTTTGATCCATTCGGGGTTCTTCGCCTCCACGAGCCGTCAGCGACCGGACCCGGCGAGACCAATTGGACCAGCCACGCGAATCGACCGAGTTGCCTTCTCCCGCTCCGGCCCCGCAGCAGGCGGAGCCCGCGCGATCGCCGGGGAATGCGGGCGCGGACCCCAGTCGCCTGAATCGCAGCGATGCGGTAACGGATCCTTTTGTCGCCGGCGATCCGGCACGCGTCGCGATTCGCATTGCTCGGGTCGGCGGCGTGCTGATTCTGATCTTCAACGTCGCAGCGGCGGTCTACGACTTGCGCGCGCCGGGACCGCGATCGTGGGGGGCTTTGCGCGTCGATCTGCTCAACGCGACGCTGGGGATGACGCTCTTCGCGTTGAGTTTCACGCACTCGTTTCTCAGGTACTGGCGGCCGCTGGTGCTGGCGGTGTGCGGCGTGCTGCTGTCCGGCAACCAGCTCGGCGTTCATACGGTTAGCTTCGAGGGCTCATTCGTCGGCACGCTGCTCACCATGTTCGGCGCCGCGGTGCTCGCTCCGTGGTCGCCAATCTGGCAAGCCGCGCTCGGTGCGGCGGGCCTGCTGACCTTCGGCCTGACCTTGTGGCAGCATCCCGGCGCGGACCCGGATGTATGGCTGCACTGCCTGGGGCTCGTGATGGGGTTCGCGGGGGCGCAGGCGGGAGTAATTCTTCAGGGCCGATTGCGCGCTGCGCTGTCGCGCAACCTGGGGGCGCTGGAAGCCAGCCGCGACCACCTGCACGCGGCGATGGGTCTGCAAGAGGCTACCTACCGCAAGCTGGCCCAGAGCGAATCGACCCTGCGCAAAGTCTTCGAGGCGTCGCCCGACCTGCTCGCGATCAGCCGCCTGTCGGATGGCCGCTTCATGGAAGTCAACGAGAGTTTTTTGCGCGCCGGCTTCACCCGCGGGCAACTCGCTTCACAGCCCATCGGCGCCATTGCGCCCTTCAGCCGCGACAGCCTCAGGGCGGTCGAAAAGGCGCTGCGCCGCGACGGCTTCGTGCGGGACGTTGAGACGCGCGTCGCGCAGCCCGGCGGCGAAAGAATCTGGCTGGTGTCGGCTTCGCTCGCCGAAATCGACGGCGAAACCTGTATCGTTTCGAGCTCGCGCGACATCACCGTCCTGAAACTCGCTGAACAGGAGTTGCTGGGCGCGCGCGAAGACCTCAAAGCCCGGGTGAAAGCCCTGGCTGAGAGCGAGACGAAATTCCGCCGCGTGTTCGACAGTTGCCTCGACGCGATTTCCATCAGCCGCCTTTCCGATCGTACCTACCGCGACGTGAACCAGGCCTTTCTCAATTACGGCTACGCGCGCGAGACCCTGCTGGCGCGGCCTGAATACGAGCTCGAATTGTGGCCGAATCGCGCGCAATACGACGATTTCATCGCGACCCTCGCGCGTGACGGGCAGGTGAACAGCATGGCGATCGACCGGCGCAAGCGCGGCGGCGCGATCGTGCCCACGCTGCTCTCCGCGGTCGTGGTCGAGATCGAGGGCGAGCGCTGCGCGGTGGCAGTCGAGCGCGACATCTCCAAACTCAAGGCCGCCGAAGACCAGTTGCGCTACAACCAGGCGGTGCTGCGCAAGACTTTCGATTCGGTGCTCGATCCGCTGTCGGTCAACGATTTCCCCGACGGCCGTTACCTCTACGTCAACGACGAGTTTCTGCGCGCCATCGGCTACGCCCGCGAGCAGGTGATCGGCAAGACCTTCCACGACCTCGGCATCTTTCTGGAAGCCGATCAGGAACACCAGTTCCTCGACCAGCTTCGCACGCGCGGCGAGCTGCGCAATATGGAGGCCACCTTCCGCACCAAGGCCGGCGCGGCCATCCCGGTACTGCTCTCTTCCTCGGTGCTGGACCTCGGCGGCGAACGCCGCATCCTGTCGATCGCGCGCGACATCACGGCGCTCAAGCAGGCCCAGCGCGAGCTCGAGCACGCCCGCGAGGCCGCGCTCGAAGCCTCGCGCAGCAAGTCGGCGTTTCTCTCCAGCATGTCGCATGAGATCCGCACCCCGATGAACACGGTGCTCGGGATGGCGGACATGCTGTCCGAAACCAGCCTTGATGCCGACCAGCACCGCTACCTCGACCGGATCGTGTCCAACGGCAACGCGCTGCTCGAACTGATCAACGGAATTCTGGACCTGGCCAGGGTCGAGAGCGGACGCCTGAGCCTCGAGTCGGTGGCGTTTGACGTGGTCGACCTGACCGGCAAAGTCGCCGACACGCTCGCCGCGCGCGCGCACGGCAAGGGGCTCGAGCTGATGGTGCGCTTCGCACCGGATTTGCCCCGCGCGCTGATCGGCGACCCGCTGCGCCTGCAACAGGTGCTCACCAATCTGATCGGCAACGCGATCAAGTTCACCGAGCAGGGCGAGGTCCTGGTCAGCGTGGCCCGCGATCCTTCCGACTCAGCCGCCGGCGCGATCCTCTTTGCGATCGCCGACTCCGGAATCGGCATTACCGGCGACCAGCTCGGCGGGATCTTCGCCGCATTTACCCAGGCTGATTCCTCCACCACCCGCAAGTACGGCGGCAGCGGCCTCGGACTCTCGATCGTTGAGCGGCTGGTCACCTTGATGGGCGGGCGAGTGTGGGCCGAAAGCGAGCCCGGCAAGGGCAGCACGTTCCGCTTCACCGCGCGCTTCAACACCGCCGACCTGAGCCAGGCAACGACCGCGCCGGTGGCAAATGAGATCGCGGGCCGGCGCGTGCTCGTCGTGGACGACAATGCGACCAACCGCACCATCGTGCGTGAGATGCTCGCGCAGACCGGTGCGGTCGTGACCGAAGCTGACTCAGGACGCGCCGGGCTTGAAGCGATCGAGCATGCGCACCAGACTGGCGCGCCCTTCGACCTGATCCTGGCCGACGACCATATGCCATCAATGGATGGGATCGAGATGGTCAAACGCGCGCTCCTGGATTCCCCAGCCAGCCGCGTGATCGTGATCCTGACGGCGGATGAGCTCAACTCGGCCCTGGCCAGAACGAGGCAGGCGGGGATCGGGCACTACCTGGTGAAGCCCGTCAAGCCGGATGAACTCTACGCCGCGCTCGCGCAGACGATGGCGGACCGCGCGTCTCCATCCGCTGATCAGGTGCCGGCCAGCCTCGGCTCCATTGGGGCCGCGCAGCCGCAGCCGCAGATTCTCGGCCGCGAGCTTCGCATCCTGCTCGCCGATGACTCCCCGGACAACCGGATGCTGGTACGCGCCTATCTCAAGCAGACTCCCTATCAACTCGAGGAGGCCGAAAACGGCGCGATCGCGTTCGGCAAGTATACGGCAGGCAGCTTCGACCTCGTTTTGATGGACATCCAGATGCCGGTTCTCGACGGTTACGCGGCCGTGCGCCGGATCCGCGCCTGGGAGCAAGACCACGGCGCCCCGCATACCCCGGTAATCGCGCTCACTGCCTCTGCGCTCGATGACGATGTCCGCCGCGCCGCCGAGGCCGGCTGCGATCGGCATCTGAGCAAGCCGGTCAAGAGGGCCACCCTGCTCGAGGCGATCGCGCAGGCCGTCAACCTGGCGCCCGCCCGCTCGTCAGAAAGATCGAGCGAAATTTAGGGGGCTTCCGTGTCGTCGGGGGCGCGTGGTTCAGGCCCGCGAGGGCACGTCGGCGGCTGACGGCTGCGATACTGTCACGGGTGCGGCTTCGCGCACTGCGAGCAGACGGCGCTTGGCGGCCTTGGTCGCCGCAAGGTCACGCGGCGGCAACCCGAATCCGGTGTAGAGCACCCGCCGCTCGCGATCCACGGGCGGCTGCGCCATGTGCAACGTGCAACTCAGATGCACGGTGATATCACCGGTGCGAGTCGGCAAATCGATCACCGGCAGATCGAGCCCCGGCTGGAGCATCGCCGGCCACATCAGCGCGCGATGCGATCCGGCGACGACTTTCAGTTGTCCCGATCGTTCGTCCGCGCCGGTGACCGAGATTCCGACCGTGATCGAGCAGCAATCGTAGCTGTGGCGGCCGAGCGCGCAGTCCTTATGCCACGGCACGTCGGAAATTCCCTGCACGATACCCAGCGGCTTGACTAGCGCTTCGATCCGATTGCCCTCGAGCTTGTTGCCCAGCGCGTGGCCGTCACCGGTCAGGCGCGAAAAACGCGCGAGCCGGCCGTCCGCCAGCAGCGCCTCGGCCGCCGCCGATCGCTCGTCGAAGCGCTGCATCCGCACCAGATGGTCGGCGCCGTCGGCGGTGCGAGCCCACCACGAGCGCCCGTCGCCGCGCGAGTAGCTGGGCGCGGCGCGGTCCATATCGACGGAAATCGCGGCCATCTCGGCCTCGGTGAACACGCCTTCGACGTGTAGGTACCCAGCTTCGATCAGGAAGTCGCGCAACTCCTCGTCACGATCGTCGAAGCGAAAGGCGCGGCCGAAATCAAGCGGCGAGCCGTCGCGCCCTTTGAACGTCGATCGATCCAGGCAGGTACGGCTGCACGCCGTCCAAAGCTCCGCGCAGCAGCATCCACCAGTCCAGCAAATGGTCGATGCTGCCGTGCAGCTTTAGTTTGCCGCTGGCGAACCAGCCCATCGGCGCGACCTGATCGTGCACCAGATCGGCGAGCTGCTGGGGATCCAGGCTGAGCCGCGCGGCACCGCCGATGGCGCCGGCTGCAACCGTGATCCGGTCTCCCTCGGCAATCAGCGTCCACGCGGCGCCGCCACTTTCGATTGCGAGCGGCGCGGGCTTGAGCGCCCGGATCGCGGGCGCCGGTAGCGGCGTGGCGGCGGAGAGCGCCGCGGGCAGTTCCTGCCCAAAGAATCGCCGCGCATCGACGACCGCGACGGGTCCGTCCACCCGCGTGCGCACATCCACGCTGCTGCCGCCATCGCTCGCATTCACCACGCTCATTTGGGCACCTCTCGGCAAGAACTGGTATAGCCAAGGCGCCTGCGCTCGCACAACTGCCGGCGGAGCATCCACGATTACTAGTGAGAGCTTGACGGGTCTGCAAATTAGATGGTAATAATTATCAGGTAGTATGAAACTGCAGACGATCAGCGACGGACGGCGCACGGGTTATGCGGCCAGGCGCCTGGCGGACTTCGAGGCGCGCTGCCGCGAAGGCGGGCTCGCGGTCACTCCGCAACGGCTTGCGATCGTGCGGGCGCTGCTCTCTTCCGCCGAACATCCGCGCGCCGAGACGATCTACGCGATGGTTCGCCGCGAGCATCCGCACATCTCGCAGGCGACGGTCCATCGTACGCTCGAGACCCTGTGCGAGATCGGCGAGGCCCACAAGGTCACCACGCTCCACGACAGCGCTCGCTACGACGGCAACGTCACACCGCATCATCATGTGGTCTGCGTCCGATGCCGCCGGGTGCGGGATATCGAAGTGCCGGAGCTCGAGCAATTGCTCGCGGGACGCGAATCAATCGGCGAGTTCCAGGTGCTCGGCACCTCGCTCGAGGTCCGCGCAATCTGCGCCCGCTGCAACCACAATGGCGCTACGCGCCGGAGCAAACGTGCGTCGTCGCACTGATTGGCCGGCACAGAAGAAGACGGAGGATGACGATGAAGAACTTGAAAGGAACCAAAACCCACCAGCATCTCAAAGAGGCGTTTGCCGGTGAGAGCCAGGCCAACCGGCGCTATCTCTATTTCGCCAAGGTGGCGGATATCGAAGGGCAACCCGAAATCGCCGGACTGTTCCGCGATACTGCGGAAGGCGAAACCGGCCACGCCCACGGCCATCTCGACTATCTGAAGGTGGTCGGCGATCCGGCCACTGATAAGCCCATCGGCGACACCATGATGAACCTCCAGTCGGCCGTTCATGGCGAGACCTACGAATACACCGATATGTATCCCGGGATGGCCAAGACCGCGCGTGAGGAAGGCTTCGCCGAAATCGCGGACTGGTTCGAGACCCTCGCCAAGGCCGAGCGATCGCACGCCGGGCGCTTCTCCAAGGCGGCCGATACGCTTAAGTAGCTCCTTGCGAGGACGGCGGTCGGCGCTTTGATCAGCCCGGCGCGCGCGCCGATGGCAGCGTAGGCCGGGCGGGATCTTCTCGCCGAAGCCGCGTGCAACTCACCGGCCGCGCAAGAGCTTGCGCCGCTGCGAGGCATTCTCCAGATGAGCCGAATCGAGGCCAAGCCAACCGCCGGGCTGTGCTACGATCCCAGCGAACCTGCGTACTGGGATCGCCGCGGGCTCGACCAGGAAGTCGAGCGCGTGTTCGACATCTGTCACGGCTGCCGGCTGTGCTTCAATCTCTGCCCGTCGTTTCCGGCCTTGTTCGACCGGCTCCAGGACCAAGACGCCGACGTGCGAAATCTTTCGTCCGCTGAAAAGCAGCACGTGGTCGACTCTGCTATCTGTGCAAGCTGTGCGAGTTGCGCTGCCCCTACACGCCCCGCGACGGCCACGAGTTCCAGCTCGACTTCCCGCGCCTGATGCAGCGCGCGAAGGCGGTGACCGCCAAAGAGTCCGGGATTCGGTTGCGCGATCGCGTGCTCGGCAATCCCGATCGGCTCGGCAAGCTCGGCAGCATGTTTGCCGGGCTCGCCAACCTGGGATGCCGCAACAAGCTGCAACGCGCGGTGATGGAGCGTTTGCTCGGGATTCATCGCGACAAGAAGCTTCCCGAGTTCGCCGGCGAGACGCTGGAGAAGTGGATCGCGCGCGTCGGCTTGCCCAAGGAGCCGGCCAACCCGGCCGCCCGGGTCGTGCTGTTTCCGACCTGCTTCATCAACTACAACGACCCCGGCCCGGGTAAGGCGGCGATCAAGGTGCTGGACCGCAACCGCTGCGCGATCGCGTGTCCGAAGCAGAACTGCTGCGGGATGCCCGCGCTCGACGGCGGCGACGTGGCGTTCGCGCAGAAGCAGGCGCGCGCCAATATCGACTCGCTGCTGCCGTACGCGCGCCAGGGCTATCGGATCGCGGCAATTAACCCCACCTGCTCGCTGACCATGCGGCGTGAATATCCGCGGCTGCTCGCCGGCGCGGAGGTCAAGGAATTCGCGGCCGCGGTGGTCGATCCGGGCGAGTTGCTGTCCGAGCTCAGAAAACAGGGCGCCTTCAACCGCGATTTTCGCAGCACCCCGGGAAAGATCGCGTACCATCTGCCGTGTCACCTGAAAGCGCAGCAGATCGGTTTTCGATCGCGCGATCTGATGCGCACGATCCCGGGCGCGGAGGTCATCACTGTCGACGCCTGCACCGCGCACGACGGCACCTGGGCGATGAAGAAGGAGTACTTCGCGCTCTCGATGAAATGGGGCGAAAAAGCCTTCAACGGGATGCGCGACGCCTGCGCCAGGGTGATGGCGACCGACTGTCCGCTTTCCGCGATTCAGATCGAGCAGGCCATCGGCACGCGGCCGATGCATCCGCTCGAAGTGCTGGCGCGCGCCTACGATGACGATGGCTTTCCCGAGCCGGCGCCGGCCGGGCCAGCCTCATGAGCGAACACTGCGATGGATCGAATCAGTAAAGAAGACCTGCTCGGGTTCGAGCAATGGGAGCGCGTCAGAAAAGCGCTGCGCCCCTTATTCATCCATGAGAAGGACCGCCGCCGGCTGAGCGCGGGATCGCATCTCACCTTTCTTTTCGAGAATACGCAGACGCTCTGGTATCAGGTCGAGGAGATGCTTCGCACGGAGCGGATCACCGCGCCGGAGGCGATTCAGGCGGAGATCGACACTTACAACGGCCTGATTCCCGCAGCCGGCGAGCTTTCGGCCACCATGCTGATCGAATTTCCCGATCCCGCGGAGCGCGACCCGGCGCTCAAAAGCCTGGTGGGTCTGGAACGTCACGTGTGGTTGAAGCTCGGCGAGCGTCGAGTCGCAGTGACGTTCGACCAAGGACAGATGTCGACCGAGCGGATCAGCTCCGTACAGTTTGTCCGCCTGCCGGTCGGAATGGATTCGGACGCGTTTATGCAACTGGCCCAGGCAGACCAGATTGCGATCGTGGTCGATCATCCGCAGCTTAACGCTACCGCGCCGATCAGCGGCCTGCTGGCGCTGGCACTGGCCGAAGATCTGCGCCCGGACTAGCTCGGCACCCGGCTATGCAGGCAGCTCATATCCGATCGCGGCTTCGATTTCGCACGTTCGTTGGACCGCGCGGCGCGCCATCATGTGGTCATAGTGGGCGGAGAGGTTCGGGAACTCACTGGGCGCCAGGTTAAGCGAATTCCGGAAGCGCCAGAACAGCCGGAACAGATGGATGTCGGCGATTGAGTAGCGTCCCAGCGCCCACTCCCGATTCCCTAATCGCCGATCGGCGATCGCGTATACCGCGCGAGCATGGTCGATACCCTGGCGTCGCGCCGGATGCACCGTCGAGGCGATGAACGACATCCACGAGACCGCCTGCGCGTGCGCTTCGATATCGCCTTCAGGCAGCAGACTCGCCTCAGGGAAGCGCCGGGCCAGATAGAACAGGATCGCGGCGACCTCGGTCAGTGGGCGCTCGTCGATCAGCAGGGTCGGCACATGGCCTTCCGGATTGATCGCGAGATAGCCGGGCGTGCGGTTTTCTTTCTTTGCCAGCGAAATCGGCCGGCTCTCGAACGGCGCGCCGATCTCGTGCAGCGCGATATGCGGCGCCATCGAACTCGATCCCGGCGCGAAGTAGAGCGTGAGCATGGGCGGTCCTCCTTGGGTCACCCTCGGGTGGCGGACTTTACGAGGACGGCGCACCCGCCCTCGGCGGCCTTGCTCGACAAGTCCGACATCGCCTCGATAAAATCGCGCCGGCCGCGCCAGAAGGGAAAGCTTCCCAGCCGCCGCGTGAGCGGCGCCGCCTCACCGGAAATCGCAACTTGTCCATAGCGATCGTCGGGAAACGGACGCCCGCGCCAAAATACTTCCGGGTTGGCCGATAGAGCGCGAGTTTCACGAGCCGGTTCGGATTCGATGGCGCCGCCGGCCGCGGGTTGGGTTTGAGACCCTCCGCTCTTGCCGAGCATCGCCACGAATTGCTCGCGCTCCATCCCGCGCAGCTTGAACAGCAGAAACGGATCGCGGTCGAACTGCTCGGCCAACAGGTAGTACACCGCCGCGATGTGTTTGCATGGATTGGAGGGATCGGGGCAGTCGCAATGGGTGATCAAATCTGCGTTCCGTGCAGGAAACAGTGCGACTCCCGCCTCGGCGAAGCTCTTCTCCGCCTCCGGCGGCAGCGCGCCGGCCATCAACCGAGCTGCGATCGCAACCTTCGCCGCCATCGCCTTGCCCACCTTGCGCCATTGGGCGATCGGAATCCGTCGTAGTTCGATCGTCACGTTGTAGGGAGTCGGGATCGAGCCCTGAACCGTAGCGGTCACTTTCTGGTTGGCGATCTCGAGATGCAGCACCTGCCCGCGCCGCGCGTACGACCGGCCCCGGTTAAGCCGCGCGTGGACCTGAAACGACTCGAGCGTCTGGATCCATCGCCGCCCCCACCAATTGGTTGCGAAGTCGCCAATCCGGCTGTGCGCCCGGATGCCTCCGCGTGCGGGAAGCGGATTCGAGGGCGCAAAGAAACGTTGAGAGTTGCCCCGTCGCGATCTTGGCCGGTCCCAGCGCGCCATCGATTCTCAGCTCCTTGGCTCAGCTCCTCGAAGCGTTACTGATCCGCGACCGCGTCGGGGCGCAGCGCGAACAAATCGCGCAGTTCGGCGGTCGAGAGCTTGGTCACCCAATCCTCGCCTCCGCCGACGATCGTTTCCGCGAGCGCGCGCTTGCGCTCGATCATCGCGTCGATCTTTTCCTCCAGGGTTCCCGCGCACAGGAACTTATGGACGAAGACGTTGCGGCGCTGCCCGATGCGAAAGGCCCGATCGGTCGCCTGTTGCTCTACTGCCGGGTTCCACCATCGGTCGAAATGAAAGACCCGGCTCGCGGCGGTCAGGTTGAGCCCGGTACCGCCCGCCTTGAGCGACAGCACGAAGATCGGCGGTCCCGCCGCGTCTTCCTTCTGGAAGCGCGCGACCATCTCATCACGCCGCGCCTTGGGCACCGCGCCGTGCAGGAACAGCACCTCGCGCCCGAAGGTGGCCTCGAGATGGCGCTTGAAGATCTCGCCCATCTCGGCGAACTGGGAAAAGATCAGCGCACGCTCGCCGGCCTCGATTACCTCCTCCAGCATCTCGACCAGCCGTGCCAGCTTGCCCGAGCGGTCGGGGAGCGCGGAGTTGTCCTTGAGGAACTGCGCCGGATGATTGCAGACTTGCTTGAGTTTGGAGAGCGTCGCGAGCACCATCCCCTTGCGCTGGATGCCGCTGGCGGATTCGAGTTCGGGCATCGCCTCCTCGACCACGGCGGCATAAAGCGAGGCCTGCTCCCGGGTCAGCGTGCAAAAGACCTTCATCTCGAGCTTGTCGGGCAGGTCCGCGATTACCGCTTTGTCGGTCTTGAGGCGGCGCAGGATAAAGGGCGCGGTCAGCTTTTTCAGGCGCTCTGCGGCCATCTGGTCGCGCGAGGCCTGAATCGGCACGAAGAAATTCCGCTTGAACTCCGCCTGCGTGCCGAGCAGGCCCGGATTAAGGAACTCCATCAGCGACCACAGGTCGCCAACGTTGTTCTCGACCGGAGTGCCGGTAAGCGCGATGCGATAGCCGCCTTTGAGCATGCGCGCCGAGCGCGCCTGCTTGCTCTCGGGATTCTTGATGTTCTGCGCCTCGTCCAGAATGATTCCCGACCAGACCAGCTTGGCCAGCGTCGCGAAGTCGCGATAGAGGAGACTGTAGCTGGTGATCACGAGATCGTGCGCGCCGGCGGCCTCGAGGAAGCCGGCTTCCTCCCGGGCGCGGGCGGTACCGTGATGCACCAGCACGGACAGCGCGGGTGTGAAGCGCGCCGCCTCATGCTGCCAATTGCCGATTACCGAAGTAGGGCAGATCAGGAGCACGGGTGTTCTTCGCGCCGGGGATGCTTCGCGGCCGCGCTGGAGGTGAACGAGCGTCTGGATAGTCTTGCCGAGCCCCATGTCATCGGCGAGACACGCGCCCAACCCCCATCGGCCGAGGAAACCCAGCCACCAGTAGCCGCGCTCCTGGTATGGGCGCAGGACTCCGCTAAAGCCGGACGGGGTCGGCAGCTTCTCGATGCGCGCGGAGCCTTTGAGCTGATCGAGAAGCTCGCTCAACCAGCCGTCGGCAGTCACACTGCCGACCTCGACGCCGTCGACGGCGGTCATATCCAGCGCCATCCGCACCGCTTCTTGCGCGGTCATCCGGCGGGTCCCGCTCTCGAGCAGAGTGATCGCATGCACCAGCTCCTGGGCGTCGAGCAATACCCATTGGCCTCGCGCCCGGACCAGCGGCGCCTTGAGTTTCGCCAGCGCCCGCAACTCGTCGCGCGTGATTACCTGCCCGCCCAGCGCCGCCTCGAAGTCAACCGCGACGATCTCGTGCAGCGAAAGTCCGCCCCCGCCCGCCATCGCGGGCGACTTTATTTTGGCCTGTACACCAAGCCGCAGCCGCGATCCCTTGCGGGTCCAGCCGGCCGGGAGCATTACGCCAAAACCGGCCTGGTCCAGAAAGTTCGCGTGCTCGGTTACGAACCTGACCGCGTCGGCGGCGTCGATTTCTGCGCTCTCCGGCATCGCGCCGCGCAGGCTTTTCTCCACCAGCGGACAGAGCCGGGCCGCCTCGCCCAGCGATTGCAACAGATACTCCTGAACGTTGAATCCGCTCTGCTGACGGAACAGCTTCGCCGCCTGCCCGTGGGCCGACCAAGCCTCGGAAGCCGGTAGCAGGAGGCTGGGATCGCGATGCGCCTGCAGGAGATAGCGGATGCGCCACGGTCCTTCGGCGGGCGTGATGCGATCGTTTGCGCCCTCGCCATTCGCATCCGGCCGCGCCGCTTGGGGCTCCTCCAGGCGAAAGCAGAGTCGGAAAGGACTGGACGCGTTGAGGGCAACCGGGCGCCACCAATCCCGGACCCGATTCCTGAGCTGCGCGAGCGCCGCTCGATCGCCCTCGAGCCTGCCGTCGGACTGGGTCAGCGCGGCCAGCCATTGTTCGTCGAGGCTGTCGATCGGCGCGCGAAGCGATGCTGACTGCGCAGGCATGGCTGCCGATCGCACCAGATGGTCGAACGCGCCGTCGACAAACCTCGAGAGCAAAATCTCCGCCGACGGCGTTGGCGTAGCTGGGTCCGCGGCGATCGCGCGGCATGCGTCCGGCATCGACGCCGCCAGCTCCGCCATCGCCCTGGATTCAATGTGCGACGGCACCGGGCGCCATCGCGCCACGAACTTGCCCCGCTCCTCGACGACCTCCGGCAGGAAATGCTGGCGCGCAACCATCGCCCCGGCTAGCCGCAGGGCCTCCACCCAGTACGCCAGATCGGCAGCCACGACCACGCCCGGGGCAAGCGTCCGCTTGCCGGCGCAAGCGCAGAGGAAGTCGATCGTCGCAGGCCAGTTGAGCGTGATCGCCGTCACCTGCCACGGACGCAAGACCAGATGGTCAGTGCTCGCGAGCGGCTCGGCGACCAGCGGACTCGACGCGTGCGGCCGGTGCTCGAGAGACGGCAGCAAGATGACCGCGCCTTCCGTCCGGCGGCCCCCGGTCGGAATACCACTGGCGTGAATCGCGGCGACCAACGCCTCGTGCGCGTCGTAGGGTGAGAACGCCAATCGGTTCTGATCCGCTGCATGAGCAAGCGCCGGGGCTTCGCGACGCCTGGATGGTGACGCGGAAGCGGATGAGGCAGCGCGCGTTTCGCCCCAGAGCATGAGACGCTCGGCCGCAAACGCGCCGTGAAGCAGGATCGGTGCGGCGCTTGATTCCTCGTGCACCCCGCGGCCTGCTCCATCCGGCAGGCCTTGCAACGCCGGTTCTTGCTTCAAAACATTCGCTTGCACTTTCACCACCCGGATTCTCTCCGAAATCGTCAGCTTGAAAAAGCCGGCCGTGCCTGACAATTGCAGAGCGCGGTCGCGCGGCCGGAGTTATCAACAGCGCGACGGATCGCGAGAGCGTACGCGATTGAGAGACATGGATGCGCTTACGGCGCCGCGCTCAACTCGCCTTGCGGCTCCCAGGCGATCGCGCGCCGAAGGAAGACGTAGCCGAGGGCAGTGAAAGCCGCGCGTTCGCGGTTGTCCTTGCCGTAGCCATGCCCACCCGCAGCCGGCTCGTAGAGGTGCGCCGCGTAACCCATCGCTTGCAGCTTTGCCACCATCTTTCGAGCGTGTCCCGGATGGACGCGATCGTCGCGGCGGCTCGTCGCGATGAGTATTGGCGGATAAGCCCGGCCGGGCGCCGCCGTGTGGTAAGCGGACATCGCAGAGAGGAATGTCCAATCGTCAAGATTGTCGGGGTCGCCGTATTCGGCAATCCAACTTGCTCCAGCCAGCAGCCTGGTGTAGCGACGCATGTCGATGAGCGGGATGGTGCAGAACAGAGCGCCGAAGCGTTCGGGGTACCGCGTCAGCATGTTGGTGATGAGGATGCCGCCGTTCGACCCGCCCTCGGCGGCGATCCGCCCGGGGCGCGTCACGCCGCGCCGGACCAGATCGGCGGCGACCGCGGCAAAGTCGTCATGCGAGAGCCGCTTGCCCGCTCTGCGTCCGGCCTCGTGCCACGCCGTGCCGAATTCGCCGCCGCCGCGGATGTTGGCGAGGACATTGGTGCCGCCGCGCTCGAGCCAGAGCTTGCCGATGGCCGCGTCGTAGTAAGGCAGCAGCGAAATGCCGAAGCCGCCATAACCACTGAGATGGACGGGCGCTTCGCCAGTTTCACCCGGCGGACCAACTTGAAAATAGGGCACCCTGGCGCCGTCGGTGGAGACGGCCTCGTGGCGCGTCACGACCAGCCCAGTGGGGTCGAATGCCCGCGGCCCGCGCTTCAGGAGCTGCGGCGCCGTGGCCGGACGCACGAGAAACAGCGCGGGAGGTGTCAGTGGATCCTGCGCGCTGGCGAGAAGATCGCCATTCGACTCTTCTTCGTGAATATCGAGCGGCCAGACTTGAGCGCCGCCGATATCGGGCAGCCCGGTGATGCGTTCGCGCGACCATCCATGTACGGACGGTGTCAGTATCTCGAAGACGGGCCTGAGCTCGTCGAGAATCGACAGCACGAGGCGGCCACCGCACCAGAAGAAGCCTTGCAGAGCGCGGCGCGCGCCCGGCTCGAAGAGAGTCTCGAATTGACGATCGCCATCCAGGAAGGCCGGAAAAGCAATGCCCACGGCGGTGTCCGGCGCATAGCTCTTACCGCCGACCGTCCACGCAGTGCGCGGCTTGACGGCCAGCCAGCCGCGATGCCAGCTCAGCCACGCATCGGTTGGCAGATCGATCCTTTGCTGCGGCCCGGTGCGATCGCCGATCCAGACGATCGCATCGAAGAAGCCGGGCTTCTCCACGAACAGGACGCGCTCGTTCTCGGCCGTGCGGTCGACATCTGCCCAGACGCCCATCGAGTCGTCGCGCGTCTCGAAGATCACGGGAGCTGCGAGCGGGTCGGCGCCGCGCTGCCATCGCCGCACGGTGCGCGGGTACCCAGCCCGAGTTGACATCCCCTCGCCCAGCGCCGAGGAGAGCAGCAGCGTGTCGCGATCAAGCCAGGCGGCCACTCCCTTGGCTTCCGGCAGATGGAAGCCGTTCGGCACGAACTCGCGCGCCCGGAGGTCGAATTCGCGCAACTCGACCGCATCGGCGCCGCCGCGCGACAGCCTCAGAACGGCCCGGTCATGCGTGCGCGGGATCGTCGCAGCGCCGTTCCAGATCCAGATCTTGCCCCTCCGCTTGAGCCAGCGCGTCGAGGTCGAGCATTTCCTCCCATTCCGGGGACTCACTGCGGAAGCTTTCCAGCGAGGTCGTTCGCCATAGGCCACGGGCGTGGGACGCATCCTGCCAGAAATTGAAAACCCGCGCGGCGCGCCGGGCGATGAGCGGAATGTTGTCGGGTCGATCGAAGATCGCCGCGAGCAGATCCCGATCAGCAGCAAAGGACGCATTTCCGAATCGCTTCAAGGTCGCGGCATTCTGCGCCTCGACCCAGGCCAGCGCCCGTGAGCCCTCGATCTCCTCGAGCCAAAGATAGGGATCGTTGTCAGGCAGCGCGAGCGTCGGGCGCGGATCGCCGGCAGGCATGGTTGATCCGATGTAGACCGGAATCGAGGTCATCGCAATAGGTCTGTAAACAGCCGGCGCGGCGCCCCGGCTGGCTAGCGGAGAGGGGAGGGTTCGAACGCCCGGTCCCCCGAAGGGACACTCTGCGGCCGCCCGATTTTCGCATCCAATCGACTTTCAGTAATGACGGGTTATCGCCGAGCAGCCGCGGCCAAAACCTTAGGGCCTCACAGTCACTTCATAGACTGGGTTTTCCGCGGCTGCGACCAGCCTTAGGGTATACCCATCGTGCGCGAGGCGTGAACGCCACCAGTCGAAGGGTCCTCCCGAGAGTAGAAGGAACTCTCGGCCTCATAGGTTTCTATCGCATGGAGACGGCCCGCATGCACGTAGAGCAGGGCTGGACCTTGGAGACGGCTGCGGTCAATTCGAACGCCCGCCGAAATTCAGGAGTGGATTGGAAAACAGCAGCAGCGCCGGCGCGGGGCCGAGGAGAACTACGATCGGCGGCGTTTTCGGCAACAATGCGCAAAATGCGGCAAAGAGATCGAGCCGAATTCGGAATATATCGAGGGCGGAGGAGATCTCGAATATCATGCACGATGCTGGAAGGTGATGACGTTCGGACAATGAGCAGGATCGGATCGCACGCCGTTGGTCTGCGTACACAGAGCGTGGGGTGTTGTGCGCTACGCCGCGCCGGGATTGTACCTCTATTCGCGATACGTCTCCTTTCCTGCTATTTAAGTTGGGGGCGATTGCCCCCATAGGAGACCAATCTTGGACCTACAGTCGATTGTTTCGGAGTTGAAGAGCGAGCGCGACCGGATTGCCCGCGCCATAGCAGCGCTTGAGCAGGAATCAATAGGCGGCAGCGGAAAGTCTGCAGATCGTTTGTCAGGCGGTACCACAGCGCCGGGGCGGGGGAGAGGCCTCACGCCGGCCGGCAGGAGGCGCCTATCGGAATCAATGAAGCGGCGCTGGGCGGCGCGACGCCGCACGGGCGTCGTATCGGCAAAGACGACCGCCAGCGTGGCGCCACAGAAGAAAAGCGGCGGGTTAACCCCTGCCGGCCGGAGGAGGCTTTCAGAAATGATGAAGAAGCGCTGGGCCGAGAAGAAAAAGCAGACCCATAGGCGCCCCCTGCGCCTCTCGTTACCGAAGATTAGACTAGTTTTCGATAGCGACAACGGACAGGTTACACCGGGTGTTCACGCCGCTGAGATGGCTGACCATAGACTATGCGCCGCATCCCGAGGAGCGCTCGTTTTTGGAGCGCGCCCAAACCCGCCGAGAGGGTAAGGTTGAGACCACGGTTGCAGTGCCAAGCGACCGGGAGAGCGAGCGGATATTTGGGGTTCGGCTGGCGCGCCACAGGTTGCAGGCGGTCTGGTTGGAGGTAGCGAATGGCGGTGGGGAGCCGTTATGGCTGGACCGGGTCCAACTTGACCCTGACTACTACACCCCGCTGGAGGCCGCCCACCTCGTGCACTTCCGTATGGGCACGCGGTTGGTGGCATTCGGGGTGCTCGGATGGCTGTTCCTTCCACTTCTCCCACTCGTGCCACTCAAGCTCCTGGCCGCGCGCGCCGCGAACCGGCATCTGAACAAACTCTTCCGCACGGTGGGTTTTCCCACGGGTATCATCCCGCCGGAGAAGAAGGTCAGCGGTTTCGTGTTCACCCCGTTGGACGAAGGGACGAAACGTATGGACGTGCGGTTGCTGGGCCGCAGCCAGGCCCTGGATTTCCCGTTCACGGTCGAGGTACCGGGGTTGGTGTTGCCACATACGGCAGAAGAAGCGGAACCAGCCGGCAAGGCCGAAGAACTTGACGAAGCGGCGTTCCAGGTTTGGCTGGAACGGCAGCCGCGCTGCACCGGGAACGCGCGGGGGACCGTTGAGGGTGACCCGCTCAATCTGGTCATTGTGGGCGACCGGGCCAGCATTCAGGAGTGCCTCGGCGCCTGGGACGAGACCGAGTCGGTCACACTTGGTACCGCTTGGAAGACCGCCAAGGCCTTCCTGCTGGAGTCGCAATACCGCTACTCTCCGGTGAGCCCGCTGTACATCAGTGGACACCAGCAAGATCTCGCGCTGCAACGCGCCCGCGCGAGCCTGAACCAGCGCCTGCACCTGCGCTTGTGGGCTACGCGCGTCCGCTTTGACGGCCAGCCGGTGTGGATCGGCCAGGTCAGCCGCGATATCGGCGTGCGCTTTACGCTGAGAACCTGGAACTTGACAACTCATCAGATTGATCCGGACGTTGATGAAGCGCGGGACTACGTGCTGGATGACCTGCTGGTCGCCGGCCGTGTCGCCCGGCTCGGCTTCGTCCCCGGGGTGGAGACCGCGCCCGCCGTTGCGCCACGCCGCAACCTGACGTGCGATCCGTACTTTACCGACGGCCTGCGGGTAGTCGCCGTACTATCGCGCGCGCGCACGGCCCCCTCGTTCCTGTCCTGGTCGTTTGGGCATGAGCGGGTTTTCGAGCCGGCGAGCCAGCGCGAAGGGCGGCGCACAACTGCTACGTGAAGACCGGGAACACCTCTGCCGGTGCGGGACTCACGCTATATATAGAGATTCCGGGCAAGCCTCTTTCACTTCTGCCGGCGCGGGTCTATGTGATGTATCAGGAATAATCCAGTCGGAGGGAGGAACCGATGGCAGCGAAGAAACCGGATCGCCAGCGCAGCCAGATCGAGCAGCTCCGCGCCACCGCCCGCAAGCTGCGAGACAAACTCGAGCAGGAGGCGCGCCAAAGCAAGCTGCACAAGGATCTGGCTCAGGCGGCGCAAAAGGCGCGGACCGAAATCGCGAAACAGGTCGCGGTGCTCAAAGCGCGCGGAGAATCGCTCGCCAAGCAACTGCGCGCAGCGATCGCCGAAGGCGAGAAGAAAGAGAAGCAGGCGCGCACCGAGGCGCTTGCGAAAGTGGAGGAGCTTCGCAAGGAGCTCGGGCTCAAGACTGCGGAAGTGAAGCGCAAATCAGCAGAGCTAGCGAAGCTCGCGGTGGAATCAGCCGAGCGCGCCCGAGCGATCATAACCGAATCGGCGTCCACTGAGACCGTCGGCGAGGCACCCCAGACGCCAAAGCCGCCCGAATCCTGATCCTGCGCGAGTGCGACAGCGGCAGATCAAGGCAGCCTGCCCGGCGTTCGCGCCGAATAGCTGTACGCGGCGATTGCGCGAGACACTCATCGGGCCTGAGAAATCAGCAAAAGGTAGCCCCAGGATACGAGTCCCATGCTCAAGATCGCTATCCTGGACGACTACGCTAAGATTGCGCTCCAATGTGCCGACTGGTCGGTGCTTGACGGCAAGGCGGAGATCACCGTCTTTAACCGGCACCTCGCTCGGGAGGAGGCGGCCATCGCACTGCAGCCCTACAACGTGCTTTGCACGGTTCGGGAACGGATGAGTATGCCGCGGAGCCTGTTCGAGCGACTATCGAATCTCAAGCTGGTCACCATCATTGGGATGTCTCTGCCTAATCTGGACATGACGGCGGCGACGGAGCACGGGGTGATCGTCGCTCATTCTAATTTCGCCAATCCCGTCTACGCCAACATCGCCGACGCTACACCGGAACTGGCCTGGGGACTGATGATCGCAACCGTACGCCACATCGGCCTTGAGAGCCGGCGGATGCACCAGGGCGGCTGGCAGAATACGGTGGGAGTGAACCTCGCCGGTCGCACGCTCGGGCTCTTGGGGCTGGGGCGGATTGGCCGGCGGATGGCTGAATATGGACGCGTTTTTGGCATGCCAGTGATCGCCTGGAGTCAAAACCTCACCGACGATGCGGCCGCCGCGGTCGGGGTCAGGCGGGTGGAGAAGGAAGATCTGTTCCGCCTCGCCGACGTGCTCTCGATCCACGTCCGTCTCAGCGATCGCACCCAGGGCCTGGTCGCGGCACGCGAACTCGCCTTGATGAAGCCAGGGGCCTATCTGATCAATACCTCGCGCGGGCCGATTGTGGTCGAAGCCGATCTGGTGGCGGCCCTGCGAGCAGGCCGCATCGCCGGCGCGGGAATCGATGTCTATGATGACGAGCCACCGCCAGCGGACCATCCGCTGCGAACCATGGACAACGTCACCCTTACCCCGCACCTGGGCTACGTGACGCGTGAGACCCTGACGGCCTTTTATGTCGACACGCTGGAGGCAGTGGTCGCGTTTGCGGATGATGCGCCGATCCGGATCGCGAACCCCGCCGCGTTGGCCCATCCACGACAGCGAGGATCCTGATCGGGACCCGTCGTTACTGAAGGTTAAATTCGATTGTTTCGTCTCCGGCTGAACTCAGGTCCGGCGGCCTGCATCATCGCCTGACTCTTTCCCAGATTCCTGCTCACCAATGGTTTTGCCGCGGCCGGTATGCCGTCGTCTAACGATCTCTGTACCGTAGGCTTTTTGATCGCGATCGGGGGCCGAGCAGTTTGAGTTCTGACTGCGGCTTGGTTTACCGAACGAATCGATCTTCAATTGCTTGAAGGGCACAACAGCGTCATCCACCTCTGCTGGGACGACCGACAAGAGCCCTGTTCGTACCCTTTGAGGAATTTGAGGAAGTCTTTTCAGCGCTCGTCCCTGCCAACGAGGGCCAGTACAAGGCGTGGGGTTTCGCGCAAATCGAGGGGACCGAGCTCTATATACCAACTGCCCGGACTGACCAACGCGATCGGCGATCAGCTCGGTTCCTGGTGGGAGCGGGCCCGAGTCTTCGCCGCGCTCCCCGCTCCCACTCGAAAACAAAAGCCGGGGTGAGTTAGACCTAGGTCCGGTCCCCGGCCGCGCCCCTGGCTTTGTCCACCACTTTTTCGACCGCCTGCTTGACCTTGCCGGATGCTTGATCGAGCTTTCCGGAGTGTTTCAAATCCTTATCGCCGGTGAGAACTCCGACTGCTTCTTTCACGCGTCCTTTGGCTTCTTCACTCTTTCCACTCATCGCACTCTCCTACTTTCGGGTATGACAGTTTACGCGCTCAATTACAAACGGGGAACGCGTCCGCTTCCTAGTAGCTGCTGGTGGTGTTACTTGAGGAATGCTCACTCGAGTTGCTACCAGGCGAGGCGGCGTTCGAATTCGACACTGACGATGAATGTTCAGTGGTTGTGGGCGGTGTCACTGGAGCCGGAGCCACGACTACCGGGGCAGGCGCAACCATTACCGGGGCCGGGTAAACCGTGACGACCGCCGGTGCGGGCGCCGTAGTTGTGGTGTCGCTGGTGGTGTTCGAGGTGGTGCTGTCAGTAGTGGCAGCGAAGCCGACGGCTACGCTTCCGGCCAGCACCGCAAGACCAACAAACAAAGATGCAGTTGCCAATGAGTGTTTCACAATGATGTCTCCATTAGATCTCGAGATAGGGGATTCGATTCAAGAGTAAGGCTGTATTCGGCCTGGGCGCAAGGACGGATGCGCTGCTAATCGCGGTTTGAGTACTCTGGAGAACTGGTATTCGCATATGTCGCTGGAATATTCACGGATTAAGTCACATCGACTACGACAGTCGGTTTTGGCGGCACTGAACCGCCTGGGAATGCCTGGTCAGCAGCAAACACGTTGGATGGCTCCGGACCCGCAAGCCGACGAGAGTGTCGCGCCTGGCGGGATGGTTGGCGAACGGCGTCGCCCGTGACGAATTGTCAGCGCGATATTGGCAGAGAATCCGGCTTGCAGCTCGATCAGGTGGAGCGAGGCGCAGGGCGCGCGATGAGGCGATGGCAGATCAATGTGATCGCGGCTGAGTCCCACCTTCGGTATGTCTGGGCCACCCGTCAGTCGGCAGATCGAATCCCCGGGCTTTTGAGGGGGTCGTGGCTGCTCTCTTCCTGTGCGTCGATGGAGCTGAGCGTGCCCTCGGAATACGGTTCGTCGTAGCGGGGCCGAGTCCTGGATTCACGCTCCCGCTCCTGCTGGCAGTCGCAACAGAGGCGGGTGAAAGGCATCGCATGGAGGCGCTCCTCGGTAACTTCGAGTTCGCACGTCTCGCACAAGCCGTATTTCAGCGATGCGATTCGCCGGAGTGCGTCGTCGATTTGCCCGATCTTGAGACGATTACGTTCGGCTAGCATGGTGCTGATTTCGCGCTCGTTATCTTCGGAGGCAAGGTCGCAACTGTCCATGCACTCTTCGCGACGGCCTTCACGCACCGTCCGGTTCGCCGACTCGGCTTCCTGAATCAGCCGCGTCTTGATCTCCGTGAGATGCACGTGCATCTTTGCAAGAAACTGGTCGCGGCTCGTAGCCTTTCTTTTGGTCATGGGCTTGATTTCCTTATTCACTCATCTGAAATCGCTGAATGTGACTAACTACCCTGCGCAAGACATTTCGTGGCAGTCGGTTCTCTGCCGCTGAACTAGCGCTCGCCGGCGTTGTCAATCGTACAGTCGAGATGCCAGAGCGCGCCAGCAGGTCACTGTTCTCCGCGAGACGCAATCGTCCGTTCGCGGCATCCGACGTCGCAAAGGCACCGGCCGGGCGCCTTGGTCGAGGGTATCGCGACGGATCGGGCTATGAGGCGATGCTCAAGAATACCCTGACGCGCAGCCGAATGCCGCCTGACTGACTATGCAGGCGCTGCCTCCCTTCAACGGCTGGTCGGGCCTTGCCGCACAATGCCCGGACACCAAGCTCTTCTAGTTCTGAGAACCTGCGTCGGACACTGTCAGATCATTGGTAACGCCTCGTACGCCCGCCGTATTTCGAGCGATCGCTTCAGCCCGTGCTGCCATGTCCGAATTCTGTACCTGGCCATCCAGCGTGACGACGCCGGCCGTGGTGCTGACATGGATATCGCCGGATTTAATATCCTTGCCATTTACGAAAGCGGCCTTCACCTCGGTGGTGATTTTCGTATCATCCAACGCCGTAACCGTTCCGGTATAGGCGTTCTTCACGGCCCCGGTGGTGTCTTCGCCTGCCTGATGCATCGAAGTGCCGGCCGAAACGGAAGGGCTGGTACTCGTGTCCTGGGCGTGAGCAGAAATCCCCAGCCCAATTCCCAACACCATCGCCGGAACCATCGCCAGTATCTTGCTTGTGTGATTCATAACCTTACCTCTTCACTAAACTTCGCGTGCTAAAGACCTGCGCTATCCGAGCAGTCGGTGTGAGACCAACGGATCCGCACCTGAGACGTGGTATCGATTGCCGTTGATCGCCTCAAGGAGCTGATTGATATGTCGCCGCACGTTGCCGAATTCGTCGGCGTGAGCCGGAACTTGATCGGACAGCAGGAAGGCCAGCTCGGTGCGCGCGTGCATCAATTCCAGCCTCAGTTGATCTTCCGCTTTCATTTTATCCTCAGCTCCATTTGTTTCCATTTGGTTGTGACGCCCAAGCACCGCTCCAGCCGGTCCCAGGAGTCGAACCGCATGCCTGACTATTGCCGGCGCTCTATGGCGCGCTCGTGCTCGAACGAATCCACCCAGGCGGGGCGATGGCGCGACGACGACAGCACGTCGAGCACGCGCTTGGGCTCGCCCAAATCGCTCCATCTGACGTCGTCCACACGCTGCACCGCGAGGTTGCGCGGACATCGCGATAGGATTTGCTTCGAGAACTTGACCTTTTCAAGCTTCGCGTACAGGGTTTCAGCCGCCGCCTCCTCGTCGCCTGAAGCGAGCGATGCCGAGGCCAGCTTAAAGGCCGCGAACAGGCTGGGCGCGTAGTCGGCGATCATGCCACGCAGAACCGACGGGTGGGCGACCATCACAAAGCTGTTCCACAGACAGCCCTGACGCCACAGTGTCCGCGCCATTTCGAGCTCGGGTTTCTCCCAGAATCGTCGGACGCGATACACCGGCGGTTTGGAGGGCGAAACCGGAGCCCCCGGCTCGATCCAGTCGTAGGAGGTTTCGGCCGACACCGGCGCCATCCCGAGGATTACCGCGAACTCGGGAAATTTCGCAATCGAGTCCAATGCGAAGGCCACATGAGTCATGAAGCGCGCGTCGTGTCCGACAAAGTGACCGGCGGGAAAAATCGTCACGCTGGCGTCTGCGGCGATTTTCGCCAGGCGCTCTAATCCATAGAGAATCGCGGCCGCGGTGCCCCGGTTGGACGGCTGTCGGACAATTTGCGACCTCGACAGGCCGCCGAGCAACGGTTCGTAAAACTCGCCGTGCAAGCGACTTACCACGACCACGATCCGCTCCAGCGGAATCACCTGATGCACGCGATGGATGGTCTCTTCGAGCAGGGTCTGCTCGCCGGTGACGCAACAGAATTGTTTCGGTATTGCCCGGTCGGCGAAGTATCGGCGCAACGAAAGAAGGTGCATCCCGTCGCCGCCCGCAAGAATTATCGCCGCAGTGTTAGGTCTCACGTGCATCGCTCCCGGTGGAAGGTCGCTCAGCCCGGCAAACTGGTCGGAAGGCCCGGCTGACCTCGGCCTCCAATTACTAAATTATTTGTACGTCCGGGATCCGCGCGCCACAACGAACCGCAGTGCTCCAGAGAACACGATTGTGGTTTTCCCAGAGACGCCTATCATCAGGTGCGGGCTCGTGTGGCTGGCGAAACGAAGGGAGCGCGGCCGGACCGTGCGGGCCTGTAAGTAGCACGGCCTGCTGCAATACCCGTTACGGTAGGGCCGCAGCCGGGAGTATCCGCGATCCGGTCACTCCCCGGATCTTCCATTTGCGAACGTTCGGCACTTCGGGGCCACGACTTTGAGACCTTTCAGTCACGTGGATAACCACAATCGCGGTAAAACCGTATCCAGCGTCAGGCTCGCCATGTTAAGTTGAGCATTATGAACAACAAGCTAAGAACTACAGCCGTATATATCGCCGCTACCCTCTTGATTGGCAGCCTAGGTGCTGGATGCGCAGCCTCCGATCCCGCGCCACAAACGTCGGAGCGGTCGCAGACCACGACTACGAGCCAGAGCACTGTGCCGGCTCCCCCGGTGACCACGACTAGCCAAAAGACCACAACGATGAACAGCAGCAGCTATTAGCGGCGGCTTCGGGTAAGCACCCGGAGCGAAGCGCCGGCATTCAGTCATAGGCTTTGTTGCAGTCCCGAGTTCGGCGCCGAGTTCACGCCATGTGACGGCCATCCGAGGCTCGAGACCCGTGCCAACGACGTAATGGCAGGAGAGGAGTCATCGTGATGGCTTTCAAATTGCCCGAGTTACCGTACGCGAAGAGCGCGCTCGCGCCCTACATTTCCCAGGAGACCCTTGAGTTCCATCACGGAAAGCATCATGCCGCGTACGTGAAAAAGCTCAATGAATTGATCGCCGGCAGCCATTTCGCGGAGCTGCCGCTCGAGGAGATCATCAGAACCGCCGGCGCCGGCGAGATCTTCGACAATGCGGCTCAGCACTGGAATCACAGCTTCTACTGGATGTGCCTCAGGCCCAGGGACGGCGGCAAACCGGTTGGCGCCCTGGCCGATGCGATCAAGCTTGCTTTCGGCGGGTTCGACGAGTTCCGCAAACAGTTCGCCCAAGCCGCCCTCTCAACGTTCGGCAGCGGATGGGCCTGGCTGGTGCTGAAACGCGACGGCTCGCTCGCCATCGAACATACGCCCGATGCGGAGAATCCGTTAACGCGTGGCGAGAAACCCCTTCTGACCTGCGACGTGTGGGAACACGCTTACTACATTGACTACCGCAACGCACGCGCCAACTATGTCGATGCGTTCTGGAATATAGTCAACTGGCAATTTGTCGCGGCGAATATGAAGTAAACGAAGCTCGAGGGAGAGCCGCTCGGCTCTTCCTCAAACCAACGTCGCGCCGATACTCGTCAGGATCGTAGGCCGCCATAAACATTCAGGACGTTATCGAGGCCGGCTATTGTGGTACGCACCTCTCCGAGCTGTCGCTGAATTATGCCTCGCAAATGAGGCGTCAGGTCTTCCCTCAGGGCATTCTCATACTCGGTTGCCGTAGCCTCAGCGCCCTCGCGACACCAATTCACTACCCCGGTGTCTCCCATGCTCATGACCACGCTGAAATCCATCGCGCGCCGATCGGCGACGCCAGCCCACGTTCCGGCTTCATCCCCGACTGCGCCGAGGCGGGTGCGCTCGGCCTGAAGTTCGTCGGCCGCGCGTTTCCGGATCTCGGACTGCCGTTCGAGAAATTCTCCGAAGTTTGCCTTCCCAACGTCTTTGGCGGCGCGGTGATAGCGCTTTTCGGAGTCGACGCACGTGGCGATCAAACGATCAAGCATCATGATAGTTTCCATGTTATAGCCTCCACAGCGAAATCTTCTGAGAGAATCGGGCGACTTTTTTGGAACCCAGGTGACTCCACGGATTCGCGAAGCTCAATGCCGCGCGAGAACATGTGGATGGGCCGAGGATGGCGCGCGTTTTGACGGCCAGGGCCGCGTCTTTCTTGGCAGGAGGACTTCCGCTGCCCCCTCGGCCCAATGCTCTTCCGAATGTCCTTACAGATCCTCGAAACTCTCTCTTCGCGTTTCCGTGCGAAAACGATCCTAACATGGGCCTCGGCGCGTATACCACTAGAGCCTTCGCAAGCTTGGTTCTTTAGATAACAAGGATCACGGAATTCGGATCCACTGCGAGTTGGGCCTATGCGGCCCTGGGTTTGGACTCGTCCGGTGAAAGAGAATTCGAGGATAGGCTCGACATGAACTAGCCTTCGCTATCAATGAGATTGTGAGAGCGGTGGCCGCCGGGAGATACTTCGCCAACCTGGTTTACCTCACCCAATGTGACTCGTACCCGATGGGTCGCGCCGTCATCCGACAAGGGGATCAGAGCTGGAGTTCCCGGCAGCGACTTGCCGTCGAGTTCGACGCGAGTAACGCCGCGACTGACTCCGTGAGGATTCTCGACCGCGATGTCGTAGCGCGCGGAGTGGTACCGGAAGACGATTTCGAAGTGTCGCCAGGCCTTCGGGAATGCAGGGATCGATGAGGAGAGTCGCGCCGCGCAGACGAAATCCGAGTATCCACTCGAGACCCGCCCGATACATCCATCCGGCCGAGCCGGTGTACCAGGTCCAGCCGCCGCGCCCGACATGTGCGGGCTCGGCATATACGTCGCCGCAGGCAACGTACGGCTCAACCTTGTAGCGATGAATGCCGGCACGCGTGCTGGCGTGATTGATCGGATTCAACAGCGAAAACAGCTCACCGGCCTTGTCTCCGTCACCGAGCATCGCGAAGGCGATCACCGACCAGATCGCGCCATGCGTGTATTGGCCGCCGTTCTCCCGGATGCCGGGCGGGTAGCCTTTGATGTAGCCGGGGTCGGGCGGTGTTTGATCGAACGGTGGGGTTAAGAGCAGGAGCAGTCCGTCATCGCGACGGACAAGGTGTTCGTCCAGCGCCGCCATCGCGGTCGCAGCGCGAGCTTGGTTCGCGGCGCCGGATATCACCGCCCACGACTGCGCGATCGAATCGATGCGTACATTCGCTGCTCGAGGCGGAACCCAGCGGCGTTCCGTCGTCGAAGAAAGCGCGCAGGTACCAGTCGCCGTCCCAGCCTTCTCGCTCCAGCGATTCCGCCAGCGCGGTTGCGTGCTGCCGCCAGGCGGCGGCGCGCGTCTGCTCGCCCCGACTTTCCGCCAACTTGGCGAAAGCCGAGAGCGTGGCGATGAAGGAACCAGCCGAGCCAGATGCTTTCGCCCTTGCCGCCGGCGCCGACCAGATTGAGGCCGTCGTTCCAGTCTCCCGTGCCGATCAGAGGCAGGCCGTGGCTACCGACCGCAAGGCTTTGGTCAAGGGCCCGAGCGCAGTGTTCGAATAAAGTGCCGTGTTCCTCGGAGACCGTCGGCTGAAAGTACGACTCCAGCTGGTCGGCGTGCAGGACTGGCCCCTCGAGAAACGGGAACCATTTCGTCGAGAACTGCCGCTATCGCCGGTGACCTCGACGTAGTGGGCGACGGCGTACGCCAGCCAGATCCGGTCGTCGGAGATCCGCGTGCGGACCCCCTGGCCCGACGGCGGATGCCACCAATGCTGAACGTCGCCCTCGACAAACTGTCGCGCGGCCGCGCGCAGTAGATGTTCTCGCGTTACCTCCGGCTTCGACACGCTGAGCGCCATGACGTCCTGGAGCTGATCGCGAAAGCCGTAAGCGCCGCTCGCCTGATAGCACGCCGCTCGCGCCCACACCCGGCAAGAGAGTGTCTGGTAGAGGAGCCAGCGGTTCAGCAGAATGTCCATCGCGCGATCGGGCGTCCGCACCTGAACCGTGCCGAGGACGTCATCCCAAAGCCCGGTCACCGCGCGCAATACCGAGTCGAGATCGGCGGTTCGGTAGCGCGTGATCAATGCGACCGCTTCCGCCTTCGTCGATGCTTCGCCGAGAAAGAAGACGATCTCGGTCGCCTCGTCTGGCGCGAGCTCGACTTGCGCCTGGAGAGCGCCGCACGGGTCGAGGCCGGCGCCGACGCGATTGGAGAGCGGCGCTCCCCCCTCCAGCGCGGCCGGATGATCGAGCGTGCCGTTGCGCCCGAGAAACTCCGTTCGGTCACCGGTCCAGGCGACTTGGCGTCCCGCGAGGTCGGCGAAGGCGACGCGGCTGCCGAACTCGGCGCTCCAGTGGTTCCTTGCCAGCATCGCGCCGGTTTCCGGATCGATCTCCGTCGCGACGAACGGCGCGGAGGCGGCGCGGGAAGTGCCCAACACCCATTCCACGTAGGCGGTGATCGAGAGCCTGCGCGATCGCCGCGACTGATTATGGATCTTCAGCCGGGAGATCTTGATCGGGTCTTCGAGCGGCACGTATTGCAGAAGCTCGAGCGAGATCCCGTGCGAAGTGTGCTCGAAACGGCTATAGCCCTGGCCATGCCGGACGACGTAGGGCGAGGTCTCTTCGCGAATCGGCAGCGCCGTGGGACCCCAGAGTTCTCCGCTGTCTTCGTCGCGAACGTAGAACACTTCGCCTGGCCGGTCGCTGACCGGGTCGTTGGACCATGGGCTGATCTGATTCTGTTGGCTGTTGATCGACCACGTGTAACCGCCGCCCTCGACCGATACCTGGAAGCCGAAGGAGGGGTTGGCGATGACGTTGATCCACGGCGCGGGCGTCCACTGCCCTTCGCCGAGGATGGTTACATATTCGCCGCCGGCGGCTGCGAAGCCGCCAAGGCCATTGAAAAATTCGAGCTTCGGCAGGGGCGGCACGGTCTTCGGCATCTCCGTCGTTGGCCGGCGTCTTGGCGGCGGCGCGACGGCCGCTGGCGGATTCTTCCAGACGTTTGACCTGTTGGAAGAGGCTGCCGCGGCGGCTCCAGATCACCGCTCGAGCGGCGCTCTGGAGCAGGCTGCGCGTCTGGGCCGAAACCAGTTCGGCTCGCAGGATGAACACCGCTCCGCGCCCACTTTCTTTCCCGGATGGCCGGTCGCGACTGGCTGGCCCGAACCATCGTCTCCAGAGCGGTCTGCAGATCCTGAGCGTAGGAAGGGGGATGTTCGTTCAAAATCACCAGGTCGACCGCCAACTGCTTCATCCGCCAGTATTCGTGCGCGCGGAGTAACTGGCGCACCATCTCCAGACCCTCGATGTCGGCGATTCGAACCAAAACGATCGGCAGGTCGCCGGAGATCCCGTGCGCCCAGAGCGCCGCCGGTCCGCCCTCACTTCGTTCAAGCACCGCGGATGAAGGCCGCAGCGCCGGGTTGGAGTAGAGCACATGACCCGCCAGACGTTGGAAGAGGTTGGCTTCGTCGGAGTCAATGCCGAGATGGTAAAGCTGCACTTGCGCCTGGGTCCACGCGAGGGTGATGGCGCGCTCGAAAGCCGCCGGGTCGTGGTGCTTGTCGGCCAGGTCGAGCGCTTCGCTGCGCGAGGACGCGACCAGCGTCCAGAACGCGATCCGCGCCGTGGCCCCGGGCGCCAGCCTGATGCGGCGGCGAAGACTGAAGATCGGATCGAGCACGGCGCCGGCCGTGTTGGAGAGCGGTCGGCCGTCAATGACCGAGACCGGCGTGCGGATGCCGCGTCCGCGTCCCAGGAAACGCGCCCGATCAGTCTCGAATTGTGGGCCGCCCACGACCTCGCCTTCGACGACGGCGATGTGCGCCGCCCAGAGCTCAGTGGTCGGCGGGCGACCGCAGCCGCCGCGTAGCCAGAATAGCGCCGATGTCGGCGACGAACTCCGTTTGTACGAACAGATTGGAGAAGGCCGGGTGAGCGGCGTCAGCCGCATCGGGCGCCAACACCACCTCCGCATACGAGGTCAGCTCGATCTCCCGCACCCGGTTCCGAGATTGGAGATCGAGACTCGACGAACCTCAGCATCGTCCTCGGGCGACACTGCGATCTCCATCTTGGTCTCTATCAGTCCGTCGCGCCTGACGATTTCGGCTCGATCCTCAAAGAATGTCGCCTCGTAACTATCCGGCTCGACTCCGGTTGGTTGGTACCCTGCCGACCACACCGTCGCCGCTGCGCGCGTCGCGCAGGAAGATGTACGTGCCCCAGCAATCGCAGGTAGCGTCCTCCCGCCACCGCGTGACCGCGAAATCATGCCAGCGGCTGTATCCTGAGCCCGCCGCGGTGATCATGACCGCATACCTGCCGTTGGAGAGCAGGTGAGTACGGGGAACCGGCTGATGAGGCGATTGGAACCGGCGCGGCATCGGCGGAACGAGTTCGCGGACGTTGGCCGCTGCCGCCACCTCGTCAGCTCCAGGGTGGGCAACCACCACATCGCGCGGAATTCGTTCCTGCAGCAAAAGCTGGGTCGCCTGGATAATCGGCTCGGCGTGAAAGCGGGCGCGCATCGCGCCGTCGTGGAGAGCGTTGGCGATCGCAATCAAGGTCATCCCCTGATGGTGCGCCATGTAGGAGCGGACGATCGCCACCTTGTCGCCCTCAGGGAGGCGCGCCGGCGTGTAGTCCAGCGCCTCATACCAGCCATACCGGCCGCGGCCACCCGCCGCGGCAAGCCGCGAGAAGTTTCGCACCGCGGCTTGCGGGTCGACCATCGCCGCCAGCGCCGTCGCGTACGGAGCGATAACGGCGTCCTGGCTGAGCCCGCGCTTGAGCCCCAGGCCCGGGACGCCGAAGCTCGAGTATTGATAAGTAAGCTCCAGATCCCGCGCATTGTACGCGGATTCCGATACGCCCCACGGGAGGCCAAGTTCGGCGCCATATTCAATCTGCCGCTGGACGACGAATCGGTTGCTCTGCTCGAGCAGGCTCCCTGCCGGCGCGCGCATCACAAGGCTCGGCATCAGGTACTCGAACATCGATCCGGACCATGAGACCAACGCCGAACCGCTGCCCACCGGGGTTTCGGTCCGCCCGAGCCGAAACCAGTGCCGAGTCGGCACGTCGCCTTTGGCAATCGCAACGAAGCTCGCCAGGCGCGCCTCGGAGGCGAGCAGGTCATAACAGTTGGGATCGAGGCTGCCGTCCGTGACCCGATAGCCGATCGAGAGGAGTTGGCGCGCCGGGTTGAAGAGAAAACCGAACTCCATCGCGTCGAACATTTTCCTGCGTCAGTTCGCCGAGCGCCTCGAGACGTCCCCGCGAACGACCGCGCGGCGCTTGCCGAGCGCTTGAGAGCGTCGACCAAAACATCCACTCGCATCTTGAGCGAGTCGCCCGCGGCGCCGTTTTGCGCAGCAAGCTCCGCCCGGCGCTGCGTCAGGATGAGCATGGCGGCCTCGCAACGATTGGGCAGATCGGCCAAGGTCGGGACCGAGTCGAAGATGCGCGCAAGCGCCTGCTCCGGAGAAATGTCCATAGTCCCGTTCGCCGGGGCGGCGAGCGCGGCCTCGGCAGCGACGAGCTTCGCCCAAGGCATCAGCTGATCGAAATCGCGCTGATGGCTCTGAAGGGAAGCATTCACCGCCTCCGCACAGGCCAGCACTTCAGCGCTGGCGTCGTCGCCGCGTTCCGCACTCAGCGTTCGCGCAATGTCGGCGAGCGTGTCGGCGTGCAGCGCCAGCTCCGCCAGCCGCCCTATGAGACCTGCCGGAGTCGCCGCAGCCCGCGTCCGCTTTCGCCTGAACGCCTGATTCCCGCGGATCTGAGCGAAGCTGACGCCGCGGTGGAAAGAGCGTCCAGCGCGTCCTCCAGATGCTTTCGAGTCACGGTGAGGGTGCGCCGATCATCCGGGAGCCCGCGCAGAGACTCGCGCGTGATTTCCAGCGCGTCATCGATTCCGGCGAGCCATTCCAGCCCCGTCACGGGCGCGCCGACCATCTCCCGGCAGGCGTTTCCAAGCGCGATCAGGTGACCGGCGAGATTCCCGCTGTCCACCGAAGAGATATATTTCGGCTCCAGCGGACGAAGGTCATGCGTGTCGTACCAGTTGTAGAAATGGCCGCGGAAACGCTCGAGCCCGTTCATGGTCGCGAGCGTGGCCTCCAGCCGTTCCACCGTCTCAATCTTACCCAGCCATCCGAAATCGCGGGCGGCGACCACCGACAGCAGGTAGAGTCCGAGGTTGGTGGGGGAAGTCCGATGGGCGAACACCGGCTGCGGTTCTTCCTGGAAGTTGTCCGGCGGAAGCATGTGATCGTTCGCCGTGACGAAGGTTTCGAAGAAGCGCCAGGTCCGCCGCGCGATGAGCCGCAGTGCTCGTGCGTCCGTGTCCGATAGCGGATTGGCGCCGGCCATGGCGGGCGGAAGACTCGCCCATCGTGCGACGGCCGGGGAGAGCATCCACAGGATCACGAATGGCGCCGCGATCGGCCACGCCCTTCGCCCGATACACGCGATCACGACGACGGCCGCCCCAGCGAGCGCGATGCCGCCGGCCATCCACCGATAGTATCCGCGGAGATCGAGCTGGGCGCTGAGCCTTCGCCTGAGCGGCGGTTACCCACTCGAGCAACCGCCGATGCCTCACGAATAGACGAAAGAAGGTTCGCACGATGGCGTCGGTCATCAACCACGCCTGATGCGCAAGGAGTGTGACCAGAAGCGCGACCTGCGACAGCGCAAGGGCGAAATCGGCGCCGACCGCGTGCCAGTGCCTGCGCTGCGAGAGCCCGAGCCTTCGCGGCACCATCCCGATGAAAGCCGGCAAAAGGGTGGGAATCGCGAACGTCGCGACTACGAACCCGCTCCAGACCGCGGCGGCAGGCAAGGGCAGCGTCCATCCCGCCAGCAACGCGAGGAACGCGGCCGGCGCCGACAGCGTCCGCCGCAGGTTGTCCAGCATCTTCCAGCGGCCGATCAAGGGAATCGCGGTTCGGTCGCTGATCGCCGCTGGAATCCCGCCCGCGGCCAAAAATCCAGGGCAGCAGTTGCCAATCGCCGCGCGCCCACCGATGCTGGCGAGCCGCGGCGACGTCGTAGCGTGAGGGAAACTCTTCGACGACCTCGATATCAGAGACCAGTCCGGCCCGCGCGAAGATTCCCTCCAGCAGATCGTGACTGAGAATGATGCTCTCGGGGAGCCGGCCGTCGAGCGCGGCCTCGAAGGCGTCTACGTCATAAATTCCCTTGCCGCTGTAGGAACCTTCGCCGAACAGATCCTGGTAGACGTCGGAGACCGCGAAGGCGTAGGGGTCCAGTCCGCTCGGACTGGTGAAGATGCGCTGGAACAGCGACCCCTCACGGCCGCTCGGCAACGACGGCGTAACTCGCGGCTGCAGCACCGCGTACCCCTCGACCACCCGGCCGCTATCCGGATCCAGCCGCGGACGGTTGAGCGGATGCGCCATCTTCCCGATCAGGCGTTTGGCGGTTCCTCGCGGCAGCCGAGTATCGGCGTCGAGCGTGATCACGTAACGGACGCCGGAAGGTACGATGGGCGAGCAGCCGTCAATCGCCACAAAGGTGGTGTCGGTCGCGCCGCGAAGCAAGCGATTCAGCTCGTGCAGCTTTCCGCGCTTGCGTTCCCATCCGATCCACTTGCCCTGCCCCTCGTTCCAGATCCGCCGGCGATGGAGCAGGAAGAAACGAGCGCCTTCCGGTGCCGGTCCGTGGCGTCGATTCAAGCGCGCGATTCCCTCGGCGGCCGCGCCGAGAAGCTCGTCGTCATCCGGCGCATTCTGGGTGGCGCAGTCGGTCCAGTCCGAGAGCAGCGCGAAGCGGAGATCGCCGTCCTGGCTCGCCAGGTAGTGCACCTCCAGGCGCTCGATCTGCTCTTCGAGTTCAGCTCGGGTCGTCAAGAGCGTCGGCACGACGACTATCGTGCGCAGGCTCGCGGGCACTCCGTCGCGAAGCTCCATAGCCGGCAGAGTTCTGGCTCCGAAGGCATTGGTAACGCCGCGGTTGACCAGCGCCACCGCGGCATCCGATGCCGGTAGCCACGGCGAGAAGCGCCAGCAGGAAGAGAATCCATCCGCTGACGCCGAACTCCGCCACGCCCAACAGCGGCAGGGCCAGAATGAACGCGCCGATGATCGCGATCGCGCCTACATAACCCAGAATTCCCACGGCCGCGTTGGCGCGAACCAGCCATTCGCTGATCGGAACACGGAATCCGATCTCCTTCTCGATGACGCGCCGCCCATTCGAGATGAGGTAATAGCCGGGCTCCTGCTCGGCACGTGCGGTCTCGGCGCCGCCGCTGCCGCGGCTCGGCTGCTGCGCGCTTTGCGGCTGCAATCGCGCGACGGGCGACTTCGAGTTCCGGTTGGCCCGAGCCTCGCGCCAGCTCTTCTATCGCATGCCGGTAGCGATCCCGCGTGGGGAAATCCATCTCGGCGAAGTCGCTGTCGGCGCGGAGCGCAGCATCGACGAGGCTCACGCTCTCGAAGAACTCCGCCCAATCGACTGCGGATATCATGCGCATGCTCGTGATCACGTTACGCACGGTCACGTTCATCGCGCCCTGTGTCTGATGCTCCGTTGCGGACGGCCTCGTCGGCGGTCGTTCCCATGGAAGCCAGACGTTCGTCTAACCAGATGAGCGCCGGTGTCACCTTCGGATCCTGATCGCGCAGGCGCTGGACCAACTGAACCGCGAAGGCCCTCGGCAACGGTTTCTTGTCGAAGCGTCGCAGCACGACCTCCGGTGCTTCGGCCTCACGGCCGCCGACTCCCAGCAGCCGGTCGGCCAGTGCGTCCGCCGCCTGGCGCGCGGCCCGCTCGTTCACGATCCGCTCCGCCGCGCGCCGCAAATTCTCCACCAGCACGATTCGCAGCGTTATCGCGACCGCCCAGAGTTCGCCGATCGTCAGAGGCTGCACGCGCTGATAGGCCTGCACAAACCGGCACAACATCTCCGGCTCGAAGCGGCTGTCGGTATGCGCGACGAACGCCCAGGCTACTCCGAATACGCGCGGATAACCCTTAAGCGGCCCTTCCGCAAGTTTGGGCAGCCCGCGGTAAAAGCCGCGCGGAAGATCCTCGCGGATCTCGCGAATCTGCTCCTGCGCGACATAGAAGTTATCGATCAGCCACTCGGCCGCCGGGGTGATGGCGCGTTCCTCCCGGATTGCCTTGGCGGTGGCGCGATACGCTTCGAGCAGCACCCGGCCGTTATCCCGCAGCCGCTTCGCCAGGCCTCGGCCAGTGCCGCGCCTGGTCGTGATGTGCTGAGCCTCCGCGAGGCTTTCGGCATGTTGCTCGAGGCGCTCGATGCTGAACAGTTCCGCGCGAATCGGCTCGTCTGTTTCCGGAGGGAAACCTGCCAATACACCCTCGAAAGCGCGCGAGATAAAATTCTTCACAACTGCCTTTCAACTCGGCGGACCCGCCGTGACTTAGCCGGCGACACCCTCATCTTAACCGAAAGAGCGGCGCCTGATCTGGCCGCCGCTGAAACAACGCAGCCACCCGATCGGTGGCTGCGCTCGGAAAATCGCAGTTTTGATGTGGCTGTTTCGGCGCTAATCTTCCAATCTCGATGGGTTCGCAACAAAGTTGCCTGGGTTGCGCTTCATCTGCGGCAAGTAAATTGGGATTGTCCGCGAACAGCTTCGCCAGTTCCGGATGCTTCCGCAGGTAGCCGGCATCGCCCATCAAGATCGGCTTGTTGCCGAGTTGGTATGCAATCTTCGGATGCTGCTGCGCGAACCCACTCCATTGGCGCAGTAAGTCCATCTGTAGGTCGCTATCGTCGGCTGCCGCGAACACTATAGTGGTATTGCCGTCTACCGCGATGCCGTTGACGCGCGGACTCCCGCCACTAACTTGCGCAAACGTGAGACTCGTTATCATGGTCGCGATGACCAGCACCGCCAGCATACTAAGTATTTGTTTCATTTCCGACCTCTGCACTCGCTCAGGTTGATGTCATCCCTCAGACGTTTTCACTCCCGACGACACATCTTGCTGGTCGGTGTGGTAGTCCTTGCCGACGATGACAGTTTCTTCACGTCAAACCCAGATCTCTGCAGTTCCTTTACAACGCGACGACGCTGAGGCGCTGGTCGATGCGGTAAACCCTAGACTCGCCCGCCGAGGCTCTCGATTTCGCTACCGAGATCACTAACGCACTTTGCAACCTCGTCGGCTGACCACGTTGCGCCGCCTTCGAGCTTCGCGCCCAAAGATCGCGCGTTATTCACGGTTGACCTGCCCCCGGCCACGAGCTTGTGTCCCGACCATCCGGCGGCGTCCTCAACCGAATCGGCCGCACCCCTGAACCAGTAGCCGGTCTTGTCATGCTCATTTTGTGCTGTCGAGGCTTTGGCCATTTCGTTGTAATGACGCGCGAGCGCGAGGTCAGCGCGAGCAAAAGCGTCGCTGAGATCTTTCGGGTGCGTAACGACACCCTTCGCGATCCTTGCGGCGAGGTCGTCGAGCTGCTTGGCTGCGTCTTCCAGGCCGATTTTGTTCGTGGCGTCATGACGGCCAGCTTCGAGTTTCAGCAGCGCCGCTCCAATCCGGATCTGCGCGGCTGCCTGGGTACGGTCGCCCTGCGCAAAATACTTGCTCGCCATGTGGAAGTGATGCTCGGGCTGGTCCATCAGCGGAGTAAGCACGTCCTCCGGAACCACAACGATGCCCGGCTGGCCTTCGGAAGTGGCAGTGGACGCCGCGAATGCCGCAGTCTGGGCTCTCGCAATTCCAGCAGCGAAAACGATTAGCAGACTGGTTAGAAGTGCACGGTGAATGTTGCGCATTTGTAATCTCCTTCCGACGTTTTGGGGCCCGAGGCCTGTTTTCAGGCCGGGTTCATTCAACGCTCCCGGGCAAACGATTTTCAGTCTTCTGGTGACGCTTCGCGTTCCCGCGGCTCAGTGTCCGGTTTGAGCGCGCCACAGGCACAGTAGCTGTGATGCGCTTGAGGGTCGTTTTCGCGCCGATTACCGCCAACCAGGAACTGAAGTATTCGCGACAGTGCTGTTTTCATAAGGCTGTTTCCCCAAACCTAATTGTTTCGTGACGAGTTGCAGCCGAGCCCACGGTCAGGAATCTCTGGACGTACGCTCTAATGAGGACTGTATGCTGAGCGTTCGCGCGACGCCATTAGAACAAGTGCCGGTCGGTTATTTGAGGAACAAATAATGTCGATCGGAGGCTAAACCGAACACTTGATCTGGTACGATGCGCGTGCGAAGCACTCCGAGCCGGGGGCCAATCCGGAGGTCCGTGGATCATTTCTACCGTCGCAGGAGTGCAGTGGAAAACCGAACCCTGCCAAGGGTCAGATGCTCAACGACTATTGAGCTCCCAACACTGTCGGTCATCGCCCTATAGAAGGAATTTGCAGGAGTCGAAAGATGGCTACCCAGAAAAGTTCCGAGCAAGATGCGAAGATCTTGGACGATTCAAATGGCTCCGCGCCAAACGGGGTCAAGGCAGGTGTCGCCAAATCCAATGGCTCGAAGTCCAGCGTGGACGAGATCCGCAAGCGCGCCTACGAAATATTCCAGGCGCGCCACAACGGGCCCGGAAGTGCGCTCGAGGACTGGCAGAAAGCGGAGGCCTCGGGCGCGAATGCCTCGCCAGATGTGCCCAAGGCAGATGCGCCCAAAGGTGCGAAGACACCAGCTGATACCGGGACTATCCGGGAGGCGCTCACCAAGTTCCATTCGAGTCTCGAAACTGGCCTGACCCAGGAAGAAGCTGCGCGCCGGCTCAAGCAGGACGGTCCGAACGCCATCGAAGAAAAGCACGTCAGCCCCCTAACGCGGTTCCTGACGTTCCTGTGGGGACCTATTCCGTGGATGATCGAAATTGCCGCGGCACTCTCCGCTGTGGTTCGGCATTGGGAAGATTTTGTCATCATCATCTTTATGCTGGCGCTGAATGCGGTCGTCGGCTTTTGGGAGGAATTCAAGGCCGACAACGAGATCGAGGCACTGAAAAAGAATCTCGCACTGCATTCAAGAGTGCTGCGCGACAGCAAGTGGACTGATGTCGATGCAAAGAGTCTGGTGAACGGGGATATTGTGATGGTCAAGCTCGGCAATGTCATCCCTGCCGACCTGCAGCTGGTCGATGGCGATTACCTCAGCATCGATCAGTCGGCGCTGACCGGAGAGTCATTGCCGGTCGACAAGAGACAAAATGACGTCGCTTATTCAGGCTCGATCGTGCGAATGGGCCAAATGAATGGGCTCGTCGTCGCCACCGGAATGAACACGCTCTTCGGCCGCACCGCTCGACTGGTCGAGACCGTACAGACCGTGTCCCACTTTCAGAAGGCGGTACTCAAGATCGGTAATTTCCTCATTCTGATCACTCTCGGCCTGGTCGCATTGATCCTGACGGTCGCGCTATATCGCGGCGACCCGCTGGTCGAAACTCTGCTCTTTGCACTGATTCTTACCGTAGCTGCAATCCCGGTCGCATTGCCCGCCGTCCTGTCCGTCACGATGGCCGTTGGCGCATCCGTGCTCGCCAGGATGAAGGCCATCGTCTCGCGCCTCGCCGCGATCGAAGAGATGGCCGGTATGGATATTCTCTGCTCGGACAAGACTGGTACGCTCACCAAAAACCAGCTCAAGTTGGGCAGTCCTGTGATTTTCAACGCCAGCAACGCGCAGGACCTGATCCTGGGCGCGGCTTTGGCCTCGCGCGCGGAGGGCGGAGATGGCATCGACGAGGCCGTCCTGAAAGCCCTCAGCGATCACGCGGCGTTAAAGACCTATCAAATCGCTCATTTCACACCTTTTGACCCGGTCAGTAAGCGAACTGAGGCCGAGGTCAAACACGACAATGCGACTTTCAAAGTCTCGAAGGGTGCCCCGCAGGTCATTCTGGATTTGGTCCAACCCGACTCGGCCGCCCGTGAAAAAGCTGAACACCAGGTCAACGCTCTGGCGATCAAAGGCTATCGTACGCTGGGCGTCGCCCGGACCGATGCTCAGGGAAAGTGGGAATTGCTTGGACTGTTGTCACTGTCCGATCCTCCCCGCGACGATTCAGCCTCCACCATCGCGACCGCGCGAAAAATGGGACTGCAGGTTCGCATGGTGACCGGCGACAACCTTGCAATTGCCCGGCAGGTATCGCTCGAACTCAAGCTGGGCCCGAACATCGCGGTTGCGGGCGATCTTTTTCCTGACGCCAAGGCTGAGGACAGTGACAAGCTGGACGCGGCCGACGGTTACGCACAGGTTTTCCCCGAACACAAGTTCAAGATCGTCAAATCCCTTCAGGCCCGTGGACATATCGTCGGAATGACCGGAGACGGCGTCAACGACGCTCCCGCGCTCAAGCAGGCCGATTGCGGAATCGCGGTCAGCGGCGCGACCGACGCCGCGCGTGCGGCCTCGGATCTCGTCCTCACCGCGACTGGTCTTTCTGTAATCACCACTGCGATAGCGGAGGCGCGCAAGATTTTTGAGCGCATGAACAGCTACGCCATTTACCGGATTTCCGAGACCATCCGCGTACTGCTCTTCATGACGCTTGCGATTGTGGTGTTCAACTTCTACCCGGTGACCGCAGTCATGATCGTTCTCATCGCGGTCCTCAATGACTTTCCGATCATGATGATCGCCTACGACAACACCATCGTAGCTCAGCGCCCCGTGCGCTGGGACATGGAACGCGTACTCACGGTCAGCTCAGTTCTCGGTGTGATGGGAGTTATCTCTGCATTCGGCCTTTTCTGGATCGCCGAGAAATACTTGCACCTTCCCCGGCCCGCCGTTCAAAGCCTCATGTTCCTCAAGCTCTTGGTCGCCGGGCACCTCACCATTTACATCACGCGAAGCGTGGGAACGTTCTGGCAGCGCCCGTGGCCCAATTGGCGCCTAATCGTTGCCACGGAGACAACCCAGGTTATCGGAACCCTGGCCGCGGTCTACGGGTGGGGCATGACGCCGCTGGGATGGGAATATTCGCTGGCGGTGTGGAGTTATGCACTCGTATGGTTCCTCATCAACGACTTGGCGAAGGTTGAACTTTACCGTCTCATGCGTCTGGGAACCGCAAGCCACCAGCGCCACCTGGCGAGAATCAACGCGGCCTTCCTCCCGGACACCGGCTCCGCATGACAAAAGCAGTTCCTTTGTGATTTCGAGCCCCGCCGACGCCACTGCGGCGACAAGTGAGCAATCCGGCATCCGTCGAGGCGGCGAACGCGATGGTCGGCATAATTGTGTGAGCTTCGCGAAATCACAAATGTGTTCCCTGGATAACCGCGATTCGTTGTAGGGACCCCGGATCCAGAGGTACAAACGAATTCAGTAATGGTCCTGAGGACCAACTTTGAGGACACTCTGAGTTAATTACCGAAAATACCACTTGATTGAGGAGACAGCGTGAGAGCGATCCTGCTGGTAGTGGTCGTCTTGTTGCTCGTCGGCGCTTTGCCGGCTTGGCCTCACAGTTCAAACTGGGGATATCGGCCCGCGGGTTCGATCGGCGGCGTCCTATTGGTCCTCCTGGTGCTCGCCCTCTTGGGCGTCATATGAAATACCCCGTACCACGATTAGAGAGCGAATTTGAGCAGTCGGACGATCTCCTGCACGAGATCCCAGTCAGTGGGCCGAGTCTCGTTCGCGGCGGCGAAAGTTGCACTTGCAGCTTGTCGGTCGCGAATGGTCCCTCTGAGCCGATGAAGTGTTTGATGCGCGCGGTACTGGCCGATGCAGTTCAGTGCTTTCAGACCAACTTCGGCGCGCAGGACGGGCTCCGCGCGGAAGATTTCGGCGACGTTCTTTGGTGGTTGTTCGAAAACGAGGCCGACGGACCGTTTTCGTTTGAACGGGTCTGCTCCGTCCTCGCGCTCGACCCTGGCTGTCTCAGACAAACATTAGCCGCGTTCGCAAGAGACCGGATTCCTGTTTTTGTTCAGCGGCGCGCGGGGCGCGCTCCGGTGACTCGGCTGCACTCCCGCGAGCCGACCGATGCCGCACGTCGGGCGCCCGCCGGCGACGCCGAACAGCCGAATAATTGCGCAAAGATCATGTTCGACCGGATCAGCGCCAGGCGGGCGCCGCTTCCATCGAACGGCAGCACAGTTACGTGCGTAAGTGGTGTCGCTGCCCGCAGAAGTACGTTCCGCTAGACCAACCCACATTCTGAGGCAGGAAGACTTGAGGATACTCAGGAGGATATTCTCGCGCGCGGTCCGGGTATGATTGGTCGCCGACGTGGCGGATCTGCTTGATTGGTTCTCCAGGTGACTGTTCCATCCTTGAAGATGCGGGCGACGGGGTGTTTCACTGCTGAAGTCCGTGGATTGTTCGGATAATGAAGCGCGATGCGTTGCGGAAGCTCACGAAAATTTGCTACAAAGTTGAAGGGCGAACGCAGATGCCGGATAGTGTCTTGAAAACGACTCGGGTTGTCCCGCAAGGAGCGCGCATGGGAGAGGCCAGCAAGTCATCAACCTCGGGAAATGAGCATGCCTCGACGCGACGCGTTGATTTTCAAGGGACAAGAAAGCCGATCAGCGGCGCTTTGATCGATCTGGAATGGGCCAGAGTTTACGCGGGCGGGATCCAGGCCGAACTGAAGCTGATCGCCGCCGACATCGCAGATCTCAACTTGCATGTTTCCAGTCCAGAACTCATAAAGGGAGCGGCCCTGCTACGGGCGCAGATGAAGCGGGCCAGCAAGCAGGTCGGGGAGATGAGGCACGTTTCAAGCCGGTTCGAAGGCCCAGGTAGGAAACCCGAAGAGAAGGGCGCTCACCAAGGCTCCGGGAGCCGCCATTCAGCGCCCCGAGGGAGCAAGAAAAGAGAACCGGCGGAGAAGAACTTTCGCAGCGGCGGCTAGCTTGCCCAGACCAGTTCCCGAAGACTCATTTCAGTTTCGAGGTTGGCGCCGGCTCAGCAAGTGCACCTCGAAGGTAAGGTCATCCAACTCACTCCGGATTTCGCTCTGCCGCTCGAGCGAAGCTTGCGGTAATTCCTCAAGCAACCTCTGGAATGTGTCGAGAATGGACGCTGCGTCCTGAGTCGGCATGTGAGTACTTCAACACCGAACAGGCGCGCTCGCAACGCCCGAGTAGTTACCTGAGATACGAACTTGAGCGATTGGTTGGCCACCAGCGTAAGAGGTAATCCGAATCCATAGCGAGATGGCAGCTGCCAAACGATAGTAATGTGGCCCCAAACGCGTCACAGACAATCGTCGTCGCGGACAGCGCAAGGGGCTGGCGCCTTCTCCGGCGAGGCCGCTTCATCCGCAATCCCAGCGCGGCTGTCCACACGCGACCAGGCGAGCCGAGACTGACTAGCGGTCCTGTCTTGTGGACGGACATGCCTATGAAGCGGTCGCGGGCTCCGGGGACCCTCAATATCTGAGAGATCGGCACGCTATATCTCGAGTTGCAGTTTCAGTTGATTGAGAACGGCTCGCCTGTTCCGAGGTCCAAGGGCAACGAGAGACTGACGTTTCGACCAAGGGCTTGATCGGCGGCACTCTTCCGGCGGCCGTTTGGCCCGAGAGGTGGGGACGCTATTTTCGGGTTTCGCGGGCGAACTCTTCCAACTTCGGCGTCACGAGGACGAGTTGCCGTCCCTGGCGAATGATCATCGCCCGATGCTCGAAGTCGACCAGATATTGCGAGATCTTCTGCCGCGACGCGCCGACCAGGTTTCCGAGGTCTGAACGGGTCAGCGGAAGCGTGAGCAGAATGCCGCGGGCGTCGCGAGTCCCGAACTCGGAGCCAAGTTCGAGCAATGCGACGGCAATCCGATGCTCGAGATCGAGACCAATGAAGGAGGGATAGCGCCCGATCAGGCGCCCCAAGCGACCGACCATCATGTCCATCAGTTTGATGAAATCGGTGCTTTGTACTCTGAGGATGATATCGATGAAGGCTTGCGTAGGCAGCTTGCCGACTCGGCACGCGTTGACCGCTTCGCAGACGAAGTGGCGCGAGACTTCGGCAGGGAGGGCCGGCAGATGGGGTATGACACCAGGCCCGATCAGCGCGACCAGCACTTGGCGTCCACCGGCGTGGACATGCGCAATGCGGGCGATCCCGGAGAGCAGGATATACGTGTTCTCCATTACCCCCTTGTCGCGAAAGATGCCGCCGCCACGCTCGACATTGCCGACTACCAGCGCCCCGGCCAGCCGCTTCTGCTGAGCCGCCGACAGCCATTGGAGGCTGCCCAGGTGCTTCATTAGGTCCAGATTGCTGCGCAGCGCCCGCGGATTGGGCCGCACCGCCTGCGGGGCCTGAGCTTCGGGAGTAGCGGGAGCCGCTGCCGGAACTGTCACCATCTCAGGCCCCATCCGGAAAGTTGCGAGTTTTGGAATCCCGGTGACACGACGAACTAGCGAAGTTCGACGCCGCGCGAAAAGATAGAGTTGGGCCGAGGGAGCGCGTACTTTCGGCAGATAGCAGGCTGCCGCGTCTTTGGCAGGAGGACTTCCGCGCTCCCTCGCCCGATGCTCTTACGGATTCCTCGAAGACTTCTTCCCCACGTAAAGCTTCCGTTGCGAGACTCGGTAGCTGAGTTGGGCTCCATCAGGCGCGCCCTCAACCCGGGCCCCGCTTCCAAGTTCAGGCCTCGAAAACGGCGCCGTACGACCCCACCGTAACATGGCCGTGGGCCGTCCTACCACTTACGCTTCTGCCCATTTTGGTTCTCCAGGTAACCGGGTTTATTGATTGCGAAAAAGTCGCTGAGCCGGCGTTGTACCTCGAATTCGCCAGGCGTGATTCGCTGGTATCGCTGCTTCGCGGCGGTGACGAGGATGCTCCCCGGTTTCACCCTTCGTGGTCGGGAATCGCGCGAATTCCGACCGCTAAGCCCGGGTAAACTCGAAGGCGCCTCGTTTTGAGACGAGAATCACGATCATCTGTTCTTTGGATAACGGGTTCTGGCTTTACAGCAGTACCTACAATTAGTTAATTATACCTACAGAACGTAGCCGCCCGGGGACTGCGAAAACGGACGAGGTGGGAGCGCGGAATGCGGCGCTCAGGGGGAATCCGATATGAAATATATCTGCTCTCGATTATCCACGCGCAGCACGGGGATTGCCGTAGCGCTCCTGGCGCTGGCGTTGATCGGCTCGCCAACCGCACAGGCCCAACCAGTGCCCGACACGGAGCAGATAAACTACTTCAGCAATGCGAACACCACCGGAGGTCATGCTTCACTCCGGATCATAGATCCGTTTGAAGCCGTTGGCTTGCAGCCCGAAGATCTCTGCGCGATGATCTACGTGTTCGATACTCATCAGGCCCTGCAGGAATGCTGCGGTTGCCCGGTCTCAGCTGAGGGCCTGCTGACCCTCGACATCGATGATCTCCTCGCGTCGAATCCGGTCGCGGACCAGAACAATTCGGGAAATGTCATCACCGACGGCATCATCGAGATTCTGTCGACGAGGACCAACGACACCGTCGCGAATGAATCCGGTGGACCTCTCGCGGGTGAGTTCTGCACGCCGGTTATCCCCACCGGTCCCGGGGCCGGAGTGTGCTGCGACCCAACCGGCTCGGCAGGCGCGTTGGTGCTTACCCCGACGCTCCGCGCCTGGGCCGGGCATGTTCAGAACACCAACATTACCGAGGAGGAATTCGCGGAACGTCCCCACCAGCAGTGAGTCCGATGCGGCAGCTCTAGCCGGGCTCTGCGCGGATGCCGTAGACCTGGGCAGCGGCAGCGGCACCTGCGTATGCGCGCCGGAAAGTCTGTCGACGCCCACGCCTTCGCCAACCCCGACGCCCACCCCGACCGCCGACACCCCTGCAACGGCAACTCCAACCCCGTCGCCGACGCCGACGCCGACCGCAACGGAAACCCCAACTCCGACACCGACCCCAACTGAGACACCGACCCCAACTGACAGCGCGACGCCGACCGCAACAGAAACCCCAACTCCGACACCGACCCCGACGGACAGCCCGACGCCGACGGCGACGCCAACTGCCACCGCTGCCCCAACGGCGACCCCAGAAGACGTCGCAGCGGTAGTGCTTTGTCCGAGTGAGGGCGCTACCCCGGCGTCCAGTCCAGGCAGTTCAGGCAACTACACGCTCCTCGCTGGCCAGTCGGTCACAAACACCGGCCCTACAACGATCGACGGCAATCTGGGCGTGAGTCCCGGCGCGACGACGCCCCCGAACGTGACTGGAGCCCCGGTGGTGACCGGATTTACAGACGACAGCAATGCGAACTCGCTCAACGGCGAGAACATCCTCGGTGGCGCGATCACCGATGCCGCCGGGCGAACCCCCTCCATGCCCATAGACCCGGAACTGGGCGGCCAAACTCTGGTCGGAGGCGTCTATAGCCCCAATACTGGTGGCGCCTTTTCAATTTCCTCCGACCTCACGCTCAGCGGCGACTCATCTACGATCTGGATCTTCCAGATGGCCTCCACCCTGACCACGACCACCGGAAATATTGTCCTGGAGGGCGGCGCCGACGGTTGCAATGTCTTTTGGCAGGTCGGCAGTTCCGCGACTCTGGGAACGAATACCACGTTTTATGGAAACTTAATGGCCACTACGTCAATCACGTTGACTACGGGCGCAACGATCCCGGAGGGCAGAGCGCTGGCGCAGAATGGATCGGTCACCTTGGATTCCAATACTATTGGCGGCTGCACTTGTCCGTGAGCGCGCGCGGCGGAAGATGAACGCGTCGAGAACGCGTGGACCGATCGTGCGTTAGTCGGCGACGCGGCAGCGGTTGACGATGCCGCGATCTCTACGTGCCCGGCAACTCCTGCCGGCGGGCGTGGCGCTTCGTCGACACCTCGGCATCATCCGGTTCCCGCTCACCAGGGACTGCGCGCGCTCCACCGCCAACTCGGCAGGCACAGTTCTCATGCGGCGAGGCTGCGAACCATGACCTTGTTTGATGCGTCGTAGTATATCGTAGATTGCTTAAAGAACACCGAGCTCTGCGACGGTTCTCTTGGGTGTCAGCGGCTTTCAATTGTTCTCTGTAGAACATCCATTTACTGCGCCGGAGAACATTTCGTTTCCATTTCGGCCCTCAGAGGTATACAGATATAGACTCCGAGTAGATCCGTAAGAGTGATTTTTTGGCCTCCAACCGTGAAAGCGATCTTGACAGGCTGAAACGTCTCAAGAGCCTGTCGTGGCTGTCGGCGTCCGAGTTTGCGGGCCTCGCGGCCGGGCTTGTTCTCGCCAACTTCAAAAAGCACGAAATTATCGCTCGGGAAGCGACGCTGGCGTCGGACGCTTATCTTCTATTGAGCGGCGTGGCGAGCATCACCTGCCTGAACGCTCGAGGCGACCGTGTTACGGTGGCCTTGCTTGCACCGGGCCCGATCCCCAAGTTTCCCGCTATGCCAACCAGCGTATATGACTTCCAAAGCGAGGCGCATAGCGATTGCCGGGTTGGCCGGCTGAGCTGGAAGCGCTTCAACGCCCTTACGTCGACTGCGCCGCACTCGGCATTCATGAACTTCCATGAGGGTAATCTCAAGCAGTGGTATCGGCTGCTGCTCCGCGGCTCGAGCTTTCTGAGTCTCGATCTTCATGAGCGCATCTCGATCGCGCTGCTCGAATTATGTGCGGACTTTGGAATTGAGGAAACTCGCGGCACGCTGCTGAGGGTTTCCTTCAGCCATCGGGAACTTGCCAATCTGGTGGGCGCTTCGCGGCCAAGAGTCACTGAACACCTGGTCCAGCTGGAACGCGAAGGCATGGTGGTTCGTCAAGGGCGCCAAATGGTTGTGCGCACGGCTCAGCTCGGGAATTCGATGGCGACACGCGGCGCGTGACCAGGCGCGCGTGGGGGAAATTTCAATGACCACGGGGCGGGACCACCTATCCAGTGGCAGGCCGTCGTGAGCGGGACCTCGGCTCCACGTAACGGCCGTGGCGCTCGCACGAACACATCCGCAGCGCTGTTTACCTAAGCGGGGGAATATGCAACCCCGGAATGTTTCCAACCAGCCCAAAGCCCTGCAGGAGCCACACCAGCACAACCACGAACGCAACGACGTTAAGCAGGCTCTTAATGCTGCCCGCCATCGGAATGTAGGTATTAATTAGCCAGAGCACCAACCCGACCACGACCAGAACCACCGCGATATTGATCAGAGTCATATGACGGCCACTCCCTGATACTAGCCCGAATCATCACACTAGTGTCATTTGTATATCATCACACTACATAACTATGCGCTAAAGAGCTATCGGGACACGCGGCCAATTGGTCATGTAGATAACCAAGACCGTTGATTCGCGGTAAACACTTCTCGCGATGGTTTCCAGCAGCGGAGGCAGAGAGGAATTTGTCGAGGATGGGCGCGGGCAAGAAGGCCGGGAAGTCTCCTCCGCGCATACGGCGCGCGAAGGAGGTCCCCGGCGAACGACACTTATCGCAGCATCATGGCCTTGATCGCGACGATTAGATGCCGGTTTTGACCAGGATATCGAGGCTACCGCGTCGATTGGGTGACCTGGATAGGAACTCCGCTTTGAATGCCCGAGACTCCGACGTGAGAATCAAGGAGGCCTTCAGGCATTCCGACCGTCGGGCTTTCGTCAGTCTGGCCGGGCGCATCGCCATGCGGACGCCAGCCTAGAAACTCGCCTGTCGCCACTCACGCGCGGAGGGGCATGCGTTTCCTGGGAACCGCGATCCGGCGTACGCTCCGGCAGCGTCCGGCCGCGGACCCGATCGCGAACGGACGGTCCCGCGTCCCGCGCCGCCGCATCGCGTCGAGCACCCGGCGCAACGCGCGCGGGTCGATGCCGAGCGCGTCGCAGAGCCCCTGGAAGCTGAACAGATAGGGCCGCGGACTGCTGAGATCCATCCAGCGGGTAACCTCGGCGAATCGCATTCGTTGCTCGGAGGTTTCCGGATTCGCGTTCATCAGATAGTCGCGCATCCCGGCTTCGAGCACCGCGACCATCAGCCTGCGCTCGCCGTCCTGAAAATAACTGCCGCCGGTGAGGTCGTTGAACTGGGCCGGCAACGTCACGAAGGGCATCGCATTCAGCGCAACCGGGTCGGGCCCGTTTGAGCGTTCGAGCGGGAGAACTGGCGCATCTACCGATTCTGACTTAGCCAACATTTCGACCTCCACAACTTACCTCGGGCAGGTTAGGGTTTGTCACTGGGTCGCTCGGTCAAAACAGCCGGATCATGTCGCGAGTTCGCTAATCCGAAATACCAATCAGCAAACCCTATAGCGTGCAATACGACTGTGCCCAATTTAACCCGCGCTTTATCAGCCTGCATACGGTTCGGCTTGGCGACTTTGGTTATCCACGTGACCGAAAAGGCTCAAAATTGGTGCTCCGAAGTCCCGAACGCGCGCAAAATGAAACTTCCAGGAAATACGCGATGCCGGGAAGAAGGCTGGCGAGGAGCGAGATTCCGCCGATGACGGCATGCCGCGCGGGCAGATGCTTCGCCTGACGCGCTGGAAATCGTCGAGGCGGGGCGACCGTTTGCTGAAGTTGCCGGGCGCGCGCATCGGTATCGGGGGGGGGGCGGGCAGTGACTATGACAATCGGGATCCGTCATCAAGTGATTCAGCGACATATCGACACTTCCAGTTCTTCAAAGAACATCTTTTTCCCGCGGATTTACACTCGGTTCGTCTGTTTGCGGGTCGGCATGATATGATCTAAGGCCTGACGTGGCGAATGGTCCGCAACCTACCCAGAGGATCTCTTCTTTTGAGAGAAACTTACAACGACAAGGACGGGCCGTGGCAGCGTTCACCGGTTCACCCGGACCTCGATGATGGCGGCAACTGGCCAGCGCTACCGGTCGTTGAAGATCGGCAAATCAGTCGTCACGATACCGGAGTCCGTCGCTCTTGCGCGCGAGTGACTGAAAGTCTGATGAGCAAGAGAGTGCTGCAAAATTTTATCGTCTATTCGCTCGCGGCTGTGATCGTGGGATACGCCGCGCGCAGCGTCTCCTGGACTCAAGTGGCCGACGCCTCGAGTCAGGCCACCCTATGGCTCTTTGTCGCCGCGAGCCTTGGCGGCTTTCTATGCTGGTTTTTCGGGGAGGATATCCTGTTCTCTCGCCTGTTCAGTTACTTTCACGGTCCGACCCGAGCGCGCGAGCTGCTTCCGACCATGGCCGCGTTCTGTTTTTTTCAGATCGTCAATTCCTACGTCGCAAGCAGCGCCTATGTCCTCTTCCTCCACACACGCAAACGCGTGCCCTGGCTAACGGGCGGATGCACATTGCTGTTCCAGGGCTATGTCGACGTTATGCTGCTGTCGGCACTTTCGCTCCTGGCCGCTGCCCTGGTGCCAACCTCAGCGATTGGCCTCGGCCGCTATTACGCGGCCGGTGTGCTTGGCGCAGGTTGTGTAATCGCCTCATTTTGGCTGATGTGGGGGGCGCACCTGCGTGACGGCAATTGGCTGCGCTGGCTCTACGAACGGCCGTCGATGACGACGTTTCGGATGGCGCGGCCCTCGCACTTCATCAAGCTCCTCTCCATCAGGCTCTTGATTGTTGTGGGGACAGGCTTCGCGCTGTATGGGCAGTTGGTCAGTTTTCATATCCGGGTCCCACTGGTGCAGGCGCTGGCAATGACACCATTGATTGTGGCGATAGGGAATTCGCCATTCACACCTGGGGGAATCGGAACGACTCAACTGCTCTTCACGATCGCCTTCGCCCGCTTTGCCGGCAAGAGTGATCTGTTCGCGCTCTCGCTGGCCGTCAGCGCCTTTAACCTTCTGGTCCGGGCGCCGATGGGACTGGCGATGGGAGCGCCACTTGCGGAAGAAGCGGTCGAAGTCACACGCGAATTGAGGACCAGGCGCTTGAGTTCGGAAGCGCACGACGCAGCGATTCTGGCAGACTGACCGCGGCCTCGGCGTTGTTTCTGTTCTCCGGACAGGAGTTCCACTATGCGATGGCACAAAATAGCCGTAGCGGTGTGTTGCGGGCTGACACTGCTGAGTTCGGGCCGGATTTCACAAGCCACAGACGCGCAAAGCGCGCCGGAAGTAGTGGACCGGGTGGCCCACCTCTATAGCAGCAAATCCAGCATCGCGACGCTTCAGATGCGGGTCGCCGGTGAAGAGGGAACGCGCGATCTGTCGATGAAGATCTGGACGCAAGGTGAAAGCGCGCTGGTCCGAATCCTGCGCCCCGAAAAGGACGCGGGCACCGCGATCCTGAAACACGGGAGCGACGTCTGGTACTATCTGCCCAAAGCGAACCGCACAATCAAAACTCCCGGTGCGATGACGATGACCTCCTGGATGGGGAGTGATTTCACGGTTGATGATCTCGTGAAGGGCAGTTCCCTTGTTCACGATTACTCTATCACGACTTCATTCGAGGGAATCCGCGACGGGGTTGCCGTGTCTGAATATACCTTGAAACCCAGGCCGGCGGCGGCGGTCGTGTGGGGCGAAATCGTATTGCGGATTCGCCAGGCCGACCTGATGCCGATATACGAGCTTTACTATGATGAGGACGGAAAGCTGGTCCGCGAACTGGACTTCTCCGAGTACCAGACGATGAGCGGGAGGCTTATCCCCGCACGCATAGACATGAAACTAATTGATAAGCCTGATCAGCAAACCACGATCGAATACAAGGATGTTGTCTTCGACGTGCCGATCAGCCCGGAGACGTTTGCCTTGCCCAACCTCGCGAAGCGATGAGCAGACGGCTTTTCCAGCTTGCGTGGCGCAATCTCTGGCGCAATCCCCGGCGTACTTTCATCGCCATGGCTGCCATTGCTTTGGGCTATGCCATGCTGCTGTTCGTTGCATGCCTAATGGCCGGACTCAGGTGGCAGATGATTGAGAACGGCACGCGCCTCGTCCTTTCTCAGATTCAGGTGCACGCTCCGGGTTATTATCCCAACCGTTCTATTCAAAAGACCTTGGGCGGCGCCAAAGGAACCGATGTCGGCGCCTTGCTTGCCACCATTACCGCTGACCCCCGAATTTATGCAGCAGCTCCTCGGGTGTACGGCTACGGCTTGGCAAGCGCTTCACATGGATCTTCCGCAGGCGTGGCGCTTTTAGGGGTTGTCCCCGATGAAGAGCCGAAGGTTACCGTCCTGGACACGCAGGTGGTGAGAGGAAGCTATCTGAGCAGACTGGCGCCTAAAAGAGTCGTGATGGGAGACAAACTCGCAGGCGTCATTGGCGTCCAGGTAGGGTCGGAAATCGTTCTGCTTACGCAGGCGGCCGATGGCTCGATGGGCAATGACCTCTACACCGTCGGGGGGATTTTTCACACCGGTCTTGATGCTCTGGACCGGGGCCTGGTGCTCATGTCGCTCTCTTCTCTACAGGACCTGTTGCAGCTGGAACCGGGAAGGATCCATGAAGTTGGTATCAAGCTCTATGATATTACCGAGGCAACGACGGTGGCGGCGGCACTTGGCGTCAGACTGAGCAGACTGCTTCCCGTCCGGGCGCGGGCGTGGCCGGAGCTGGCGCCGGAGTTAGCTGCGTATGTGCAGTTTAATCAGGGCGTCACGTTTGTTCTGTTTTTTATTTTCTTCCTGTTGGCGGTCATCGGCATTATGAACACTATGCTGATGGCTGTATTTGCCCGCACCCGTGAGTTGGGGATGCTCATGGCTTTGGGAATGCGTCCCGGACAGGTGGTTGTTCTTATCATGGCAGAGGCGGTCGGCTTGGCCGGCGCCGCTCTGATTGTGGGCGGAGCGATGGGCGCTCCGCTTCTCTGGTATTTGCAGGAGCATGGCCTGGACCTGGGTGGCGCCGCAGGCGAGGTTGTCTCTGTCGCTGGAGTGGTAGTGGGCCATCTCTGGTACGGTCGCCAGGATTTTCCCGCGTATGGTGAGGCGGCCGCTGGCCTGGCAGTCACGGCTCTTGTATCCGCTCTTTATCCCGCGTGGCGAGCCGCTCATTTTCGGCCTTCGGAAGCGATCCGGAAGGTCTAGCAGTGACAAGCCTCCGGCTTTTGATGAAAGTCAGCTGGCGCAATCTCTGGCGAAATCCCCGAGGCACCTTGTTGACCGCGGTGGCTTTGGGTTTGGGTCTTGCTCTATTGCTCATCTCTTTGGGCCTGCTTGACGGTGGACACGAGCAGGCGATCGCCGATGGAGTGCGGTTCGGTCCGGGACACGTAGTCATTCAGGCAAGAGGGTTCCAAGACAGCGGCTCGCAAGAGCTGCTGATTCCGGCCCGGGTGGTGTCAGCGATCGACGCTTTCCTGCGAACCGGGCCGATGAAACGCGTTCTGCTCGGCGTGAGCCCCAGGCTTCTGGCCACTGGACTGCTGAGTTCCGCGGCGAATTCCGTCGGCGTGACCATTATTGGCGTGATACCGCGGGACGAGCGGGCGGTTTCCCTGATCCCGCAACGCATGGCCGCGGGGCCATATTTGAGTGACGACCAACCCTCCGGCGTTGTTATTGGTGCGGAGTTGGCCGGCAAGCTCGAGGTGAAACCAGGCTCCAAAGTAGTGCTCATGACGCAGGCGATTCGTCCGCCCGGCACCGAAGCCAAAGACGCAACCGGCGGGCAAATGCAAAGTACTTTGTTGCGGGTGGACGGGGTGTTTCGCACCGGTATACAAGCGGTGGATGCCGGTGTCGTCCATTTACCGCTGCCCGTGGCGCAGACCCTGCTCGGAGTGCCGGACAATCAGGTGACTCAAGTAGCACTCTTTCTTCGGCAGGAGGGCGAGTCCCTGATGGTAGCAAAAAGCTTGCGCAGGCAGTTGGCGGAAGACCCGGTTGAAGTTCTGACCTGGCGCGAGTCGATGCCTATGCTGGCCCAGATCCTCGGGCTGGACCACGCGTTCAACTACGTCATGAACGGTGTCGTACTGGCGATGGTGGGGTTGGGAATACTCAATACGATTCTCATGAGGGTATTGTCACGCCGGTATGAATTCGGTGTCTGTAAAGCTCTTGGTCTTCGGCCGGGACAGCTTGCGGTAATGATTATCTCCGAGTCATTGGCTCTCACGGCGATCAGCCTGGCCTTCGGACTCGCGCTGGGTCTGGGCGTCGAGCACTATTTTGCTTCCAGTGGGTTGGATCTGCGGTGGCTGTTCGGAAGCGGCCTTCCTCCTGCGCTCGTGTTTGACCCCATTCTCTACTCGCGCTTGAGCGTGGCGCGAATTGTATGGTCTGTAAGCATTGTATTCGTGATGGCGACTCTAATATCGTTTTATCCAGCGTTCAAGGCGGCGCGGACAGAGCTGCCTGACGCCTTAAAGGTGCTTTAGGCGGGCGAGTGTCTGGAACTGGATAAAATGAATTGGAGCCCACTATGATCCAGCCGGCGGTAGAGCTGAGCGCCGTCAGCAAGACCTACCGCACGGGCCCGATCGAGGTCCCGGCGCTCCGGGGGGTCTCTCTACGGATTGGGCCTGGGGAATTCGTGGCGACCGCCGGGCCGTCAGGTTCCGGCAAAACCACCCTGCTCAACATCATCGGCGGGCTCGATCGGGCGGACGCCGGGGAGGTATGGGTGGCTGGCCAAAACCTTCAGCTTTTGTCTTCAAGTGAACTGGCGCTTGTCCGCTTGAAGCGCATCGGCTTCGTATTTCAAACTTACAACCTTCTGCCTGTCCTTACCGCTCTGGAAAACACTGAGTTTACCCTCCTTCTGCAGGGTGTGCCCGCGCCCATTCGGAGAGAAAAAGTACAAAAGCTGTTTTCTGAGATTGGCCTGCAGGGCCTTGAACATCGTCGTCCTGCGGAGTTATCGGGCGGGCAGCAACAGCGCGTTGCAGTGGCCCGGGCGATGGTCACAGAGCCTGCGCTAATCCTCGCTGACGAGCCCACGGCGAATCTGGATTCTGCTACCGCTATCGCGCTTCTGGATGTGATGGAGCACCTTAATCGTGCCACTGGGGCAACCTTTATCTTCTCCACTCATGATCCGCAGGTTATGGAGCGGGCTCATCGCTTGATCCGTTTGCGAGACGGTCAGGTAGCAAGTGACGAGGCGCGTGACCGGCAGGAGGCTCATGCGAGCGGTAAGCGGGACACGGTCTGACTATGGAAATCCTCATTCAGACATCGATTAACGAACCGAAGGTCGTGGCGCCTCGGACCGTTCTGCCTGAATAGTCGGTAAGGAGGGATCGCATGGAACCAGAGAATGTTCCGGGGGCGACGGTCCGATTGAGGCGCTCGCTTGAGGAATTGCGTCGACCGCGATATCAGCGGCGGCGTGTTCACCTGGAAGAAGTGACAAACCCTAGCCTCGCGTGGCCGTTCTCAGCAGTCTGAGTGTAGGTCCTGGGAAATCATCTGAACTAAAAGAGGCTGAGTCGTGTTCAAGAACAAGTGGTCACCCTGAAGCATTCGCAACGAGAAGGAGGCGGTAGTCTGATCGCGCCAGGCTTCAAGGTCGCTTTGGTTCACTGTGTCATCCCGCAAGCCGCCAAAGGCCGAGATGGGGCAGTTCAAGGGAGGCTCGATCGAATAAACGTAGTTTTCGTAGAGTGCGAAATCGGCCTGCAAAAGAGGAAGTATGACCTCCATCAGTTCTTCGTGCTCTAACACCTCCGTGGGGATACCCTTCAGGCGACGAACTTCGGTTAAGAATTCCTTGGCTGGCAAGGTATGAATGGGCGAGCGGCGACGAGGGACTTGAGGCGCACAGCCAGCGGAGACAAACAGGCGAACGGGATTTACATCGTGCTGTTTGCGGAGCTGGCGCGCGAGCTCAAAGCCAACCAACGCTCCCAGGCTGTGGCCAAAGATGGCAAAGGGCTTGTCTAGAAGTGAGGCTAGGGCTTCGGCTAAAACCCGACTAAGCGACGAAACCTCAGTGAAAGGACGCTCCATCAAGCGAGGACTGCGTCCCGGCAGTTGAACTGGACAGACCTCAACATCCGCTGGTAAAGCATCCGACCAGGTGCGGAACATCAAGGCACTACCTCCCGCGTAGGGAAAGCAGAACAAACGGAGACGGGCCCGTGGGTTGGGTCGGGGCCCTGCTATCCAAAGGCCAAGAGCAGGAGGGGCTGTCGTGGGTTGCCGCATGTAAGGAATCGGTTGCCTATCTATCCGGGTTCTGCATGTGTTTCCTGAGCGAGGCCGGCCTCATGTCAGTCCAGACATCTCTAATGTAGGCTAGGCATTCCGCCTTTGAGCCGCTCTTTCCTCCATCCCTCCATCCGACCGGGTTGCCTCGTTCAACAGGCCAAATCGAGTACTGCACTTCGTGATTGACCACGACCCTATAGTTTGCAGCGTCTTCAGAGTTGTCGCTATTCATTCAGAGTCCTTCATTGCGCTGGTTCATGGCCCGAGGCCATCGGTGAGCCATTGTTCGACCGGCTGCACCTGACCAAGGCAAGTCTTCAGCTTCACAGCCAATACTTCAACATGCGGCTCGTAAACCATGTTGGCGTGGTTGCCCGGAACCGCATGAACCTCGACTCCTCCCGCAGCCCATTGGCGCCACCCCAAGGTCGGGTCACTGGACGTTCCTGCAATATCCTCACTCGCCGTGAATAAAGTGAGTCGGCCTGGATAGCGATGCGGTACGTAGTTCCGTGTAGCGCGAAAGTCGGCTTTGCAGAGCTCCACAAACCGCTGAGCCTGGGAAACCTCAACCTCCGGAGGTACCAAACCGGCTTTTTTGGCCTGCTCCAGGACAAGTGCCAATACGTCGCCTTTTGGAAGCAGCGAAAGGACCCCGGCATCCATGGGAAGACCAAAGTAGCGGATAACATCGACCAAGAGCGTCGCCTCAAAATCCTGGTCTGAAAACTTCTCGTCGGGCGCGGGAAGCCGACTATCAAGTAACGCCAGCAAAGGCACTGTTTGACCGAGCGCGTCCAGTTGCTGGGCCATCTCGAAGGCTACCGTGCCGCCCATCGACCACCCCCCCAGACAGTACGGACCCTCCGGCTGTACCGTCTGCAGTGCTTCGATGTAAGAAGCCGCCATGTCTTCGATCCGCGCGTGTGGATTTTCTCCGTCCTCCAAACCTCTCGCTTGTAGCCCATAGCAGGGTTGATCAGAGCCCAAACAGCGCGCCAAATGAACGTAGGGGAACACCTGGCCGCCAGCCGGATGTATCAGGAACAAGGGCCGAGCGTTGCCATGAGGTTGAATCGGCACCAAAGATGACCGGGGTGCCACCTTGGCCGCTTGGCGGAGCATGCTGGCTAGATGTTCGACCGTCGCTCCCTGAAAAACCGTCGCCAAAGACAGTTTCTTGCCCATTCTGTTCTCTATCAGGGCGAACAGACGCACCGCAGCCAGAGAGTGCCCTCCGAGCTCAAAGAAATTGTCTCTCACGCCGATGGGCCGAACCTCCAACACTTCCTCCCAGAGGCTGGTGAGTGCGAGTTCCACAGCATCTCGAGGTGCGACGAAAGCGTTGCCGAACTCCGGCCGCGTTCGATCGGGCGCTGGCAACGCGCGGCGATCTACCTTCCCGTTGGGCATGAAAGGCAACGTCTCCAGCATCACGAAAGCCGAGGGAACCATGTACTCGGGTACTTTCTGCTTCAGAAAGTTACGCATGTCGTTGGCCGTGGTGGAAAGATCCCGCTCAGTGACAATGTAGGCTACCAACCGCTTCTCTCCCGGTACGTCCTCCCGAGCCAGAACAACTGATTCCCGGACGGCTGAATATTGCCCGAGGGTTGCTTCGATTTCTCCTGGTTCGATACGAAAGCCGCGGATCTTGACCTGGTGGTCGACGCGGCCGATAAACTCGACGTTCCCATCGGGCCGGTAGCGTGCCAGGTCTCCGGTCTTGTACAAACGTGCTCCCGGCTCGGTGCCGAAAGGATTCGGAACGAACTTCTCAGCAGTCAAATCCGGTCGGTTGAGATAGCCCCGGGCCAGTCGCGACCCGCCGATGTGCAGCTCACCGGAAACTCCGACCGGAACAGGACTGCCGTATTTGTCAAGAATGTATATCTCTCTGTTCGCGAGGGGCCGGCCAATGGGCACGCTCTGCAAGGTCGGGGTTTCGCAAGCTTGCGGAGGAACTTCAAAAGCAGTTGCCGTTATAGTGGCCTCTGTCGGGCCATAGGCATTAAGTAGACGGACCGATTTCAACGGTGTTCGGTGCCAGAGGGCGAGAGCCTCGGGCAGCATGACGTCCCCGCCAACGATAAACAGTCTGGGGTGAGTGCTCGACGCTAGTTCCGGACGATCGGCCCACTCTCGAGCCAGCTCCTGCCAATAGCCGGTTGGAAGATTGAGTACAGTCAGTTCAAACTCCGATATCTTTCTATGGAATCTCTGCCGTGTGCCATAGGTCCGAACCCATCATAACCAACCGGGCTCCAACCATAAGTGTAGGCAGGATTTGCTCCAATGATAGATCGAAACTCAGCGACGCACACTGGAGCACGCGATCGTTCGAGTCTAGTTCGTAGTAACTTTGAACGTCATGGCAGTGACCCGAGATCGCAGCGATGCGAAACGAGAACTCCCTTCGGCCGACCCGTCGATCCCGACGTGTAGATTATATAAGCGAGGTTTTCAGGTCTGGTTGAGCTTTCCGGGTTCTCCTCGTCTTCTGGATCGATGGGCTCCCGATCTGAATCCATACAGACTACTCTGCCACAATATTGCGGCAGCGACGCTATCAAGCGCTCCCGCGTCAGGATTACCGGCGCCTGGGCCGTTTCCAGCATAAAGGCCAGGCGCTCTTTTGGATATACCGGGTCTAAAGGCAGATACACACCGCCTGCCTTCAGAATACCTAACAACCCGACGACCATCTCCGACGAGGGCTCCAGACAGATTCCGACCGGCACCTCAGGACCCACTCCCAGAGCTCGCAAGTGATGCGCAGTTCGATTGGCCCGACGGTTCAGCTCCAAATACGTCAGTCGCTCATCGTCGAAGACGACCGCCAGGGCGTCAGGTGTTCGCTTCACCTGCGCCTCGAAGAGCTGATGGATGCATTGCGTCGCCGCATAGTCGGTTCGGGTGTCGTTCCACTCCACCAGCAGCTGTTGCCGCTCTGCTTCGCTTAGGATCGGTAAGTCCGAAAGCCGTCGCTCAGGATTAGTGACCACAGCCTCCAGTAAGGTCCCGAAATGGCCGAGCATGCGGGTAATCGTATCGGCCTCAAAGAGATCCGTGCTGTAGGCCAATGTTTCGACCAGTCCTTGCTCGGTGTCCGCTATATGCAGGGTCAAATCAAAGTGAGCGGTCCCGCTGTCGACCTCGACTGGGCTTAGAGTCAAGCCTGGCAGTTCGATCGTTTGCAGGCGACGTATTCTGCAGCACGAACATCACCTGAAAGAGCGGATTGCGGCCCAGGTTCCGTTCCAGGTGCAACTCTTCCACCAGCCGCTCGAAGGGCAGATCCTGATGGGCATAGGCTCCCAAACACGCCTCGCGGACCCGCTGCAAGAGCTCCCGAAACGTGGGATTGCCTGACAGGTCAGTGCGCATGACCAGCGTGTTGACGAAGAATCCAATTAATCCCTCGATCTCCAGCCGGTTACGATTGGCGATCGGAGTGCCGACGATGAGGTCGTCCTGGTCTGTGTAGCGGTGCAACAAAATCGTGAAGGCCGCCAGGAGGGTCATGAACAGTGTAACGCCCTCTTGTCGGCTGAGCGCCTTTAACCTTTCGCTCACGGAGTTCGGTAACAACAACGATTGGTGCGAGCCGCGGAAACTCTGCGCCGCGGGCCGTGGGTGATCGGTGGGCAACTCCAGAGGAGATAGCGGCAAGTAGCTGCTGCTTCCAATAGGCAAGCTGGGTTTCCAGGGTTTCGCCTTGCAACCACTTCCGTTGCCAATGAGCAAAGTCCGCGTATTGGATGGGCAGTTCGGGCAGCGGCGAGGATCTTCCGCGGAAGAGAAGGCCTCGTAGAGCACGGCCAGCTCTCGAATCAGTATTCCGGTCGACCAACCGTCGGAGACGATATGGTGCATCGTCAGGAGCCCTACATGCTCCTCGTCGGCCAGCCGCAGCAGAGTGATCCGCAAAAGCGGGCCCCGGGACAAGTTGAACGGCCGCTGGGCCTCCGCAATGACCAGCCGTCGGACCTCGGCCTCTCGCTCGCCTTCGGGTAGTTCCCGAAGATTCACCACCTGGGGCTTGACAGTCAGCGTTGGCGCGATGATCTGGGCAGGCCGCCCATCGACCGTCACGAAGGTGGTCCGCAACACTTCATGGCGCTTGATGAGTTCGTTGACGCTCCGCTCCAGCGCCACCGCGTTGAGCGGGCCCTTCAGGCGGACAGCGGCGGGAAAATTATATGCTGAGTTGCCCGGCTCCAACTGATCGATGAACCATAGTCGCTGCTGAGCAAAGGAAAGTGGCAAATCTCCGTCTCGTGGAACGGGCAATATGGGTGGAGCTTGGAGATGCTGCCCAGCCCGACGGGCGACCTCAATGCTTTCAGCCAAGCCCGCCACCGTGGGCATCTCGAACAGACGCCGCAGCGGTATCTCCACCGCAAAAACCTCGCGCATTCGGGAAACAGCCTGCGTCGCCAGCAGCGAGTGTCCACCTAACTCAAAAAAGTTATCGTAGATCCCTACTCGATTCGATTCCCAGGACCTGAGCCCAGATCTCGGCCACAAGGTCTTCTGCAGGGGTTCGAGGTGCTATGAACCCTTGCTCCAGTTCGCGTGGTGGTCGGTCGAACACCGGAAGTGCGCGGCGGTCCACCTTTCCATTGGGCATCAACGGCAAGGCATCGAGCGGCACGAAAACGGCCGGCACCATGTGCTCAGGCAGCTTCTCTTTCAGAAAACTGCTCAGCTCGTTGCTCGTGGGCCGGAGCTCTCGCTCGGCGACCACATAGGCCACCAACCGTTTATCTCCAGCGGCGTCCTCCTGGGCAAGGACGACCGCCTCTCGTATCGCCGGATGTTGGCGAACCGCGGCTTCAATTTCCACGAGTTCGATGCGGAACCCGCGGATCTTCACTTGATAGTCGCTGCGGCCAAGGTACTCGATATTCCCGTCGGACAGAAAGCGGGCCAAGTCGCCGGTTCTGTACAGGCGTGCTCCGGGTTCGGCGCTGAAGGGGTTCGGAATGAATTTCTCTGCCGTTAGATCGGGCCGGTTGAGATAACCTCGCGCCAGTCCCACCCCGCCGATGTGCAGATTACCGGCGACACCGATAGGCACGGGGTGAAGCAGGTCATCGACAATGTACATTCTCGCGTTCGGTATAGGTCGTCCGATAGGGACTGTAGATTCGACCCTATCGGCCTCGCACAACCAATATGCCGAGTCGATAATGGTCTCGGTCGGTCCATACACGTTATACAGCTTCGCCTTCGAGCGCTGGTGGAAGCGCGTTACCACTTCAGATGAGAGGGTTTCTCCACCGCACATGACGGCACGCAGGGAGGGAGCGTCCTGGAGAGCCGGCTCCTGAATGAGGACGCGCAAGAAGGACGGAACGCAGTGAAGAATCGAGATGTTCTCGTTGCGGATCGTCTCCGCCAAGTAACGGCTATCACGATGACCATCGGGCTGCGCAATTACCAGCTTTCCTCCGGCCATCAGAGTAGGGAAAAGTTCACGTCCCGCGGCGTCGAAGGTGATCGGCGTTTTCAAAACACACCTGTCCCTGGCCGACAGTTCAAGCGTCTCCGTCAACCAATGGACGGCATTAACCAATCCCGTATGCTCGACGATGACCCCCTTCGGCTGTCCAGTTGAGCCTGAAGTATAAATGACATACGCAGCATTCTTGCTGGTCGCCGTGCTTGCCGGGTTTTCTTGACTCTCCCGAGCGATCGCCTCCCAGTCCCAGTCCAGGCACACCACGGGGACCGCTGGCGCCGCCATGCGGTCTTCCACTACCCGCTTTTGCGTCAACAGCACTGGAGCCCGGGTATCTTCCAGCATGAATGCCAGGCGCTCCGCGGGGTACGCCGGATCCAACGGCACATAAGCTCCACCGGCCTTGAGAATACCGAAGAGTCCGATGACCATCTCGAGACAGCGCTCCATGCAAATAGCCACCGGCACTTCCGGCCCTACGCCAAAAGTTTGCAGGTGATGAGCCACTTGATTGGCGCGCGCGTTGAGCTCGGCGTATGTCAGACATTGGTCCCCAAAAGCGATCGCCACGTTGTTCGGCGTACGCTCGACCTGTTCTTCGAACAACTGATGAATGCACTTACCTTTTGGATAGTCGGCCTCGGTCTTGTTGAACTCAACCAATACTCGCTGTCGCTCAGCTTCGCCCAGAATCGCCAGCTCACCGATCGACGCTTCGGGAGCGCCCGTAACGCTTTCGAGCAACGTCCGGAACTGTCCAACCAACCGTTCGATCTCGTCTACGCGGACTGCGTTGCCGTCGTACTGAAACTCCATGTTCAGAAGGTCCGCCGATTGAACACAGGAAAGCTTCAGCGTAAACCGTTCAGTACAGACGCGTCGTCTCTGAATCGCAAATGTCACGCCGCCCGCTGAATATCGCCAGGGCTGTTCGTCAAATTCGAAACTAACCGGGAAGAATGCCGCGAGTCTCGCCAGTCGCATTCGAGCAATCAGGATCCCAGGCGAAGTACTCCTGCCATTCGAGCACTTCCCGCGCCGACCTATCGACTTGCGTCAAGAGCTCGCGGAAACGGAGTTGCTGCTCCAGATGACACTGAAGCGGTACAGACTGCGCCAGCAGTCCGGGCGTTTCTCTTAGCTCGTCGTACGTACGACCGTCGCACGCCATGCCGATGATGAAGTGCGGTTGCCCGCTAAGACGCCAGAGCAAAGTTTGCCAGCAGGTCAAAAGGAATACCGCAGTTGACGTGCCACACATTCAGAACCGCCGCTTTGACTGCCGCCGCTCAAATCCGACCCAAGCTCAAAGCTTTGACACTGTGGCATCGAAGCCCGGCGTTGTGGAGCGGCGATGATCAGAAGGGAGGGCCAGAGCGGGAACGGAGGCGATATTGTGTTTGCGCCCAGTACTCTCTGTCCTGCGCTCGTACCTCCCGAGTCCAGCAGCTCATTCCTCCATTCCGCGACCTCGGCATATTGCAGCGCTGGAGCAGCCAATGTTTCACCGCGCTGGCAGACTGAATAGAACCGACTTAGTTCACGAACAACAATCGCGAGTGTCGCCATATCCGCGCAGAGAGCAGGCACGGTAACAAACAACAGGTGCTTGTCTGCCGACAAAGTGGCCAGCGATATGTGCGCAGGCGGGCTCGTTGTCGCTGTCAAAGGGCAGCTCGCTGCCAGCTTGCCAAAGCGATTCGAGTCCGGCCGCCTGCTCGCGAGACTCGTGACCGCTCAGGTCGTGAGTGGCGATCGATAGTGTGCTGCCATCGGTTACAATTTGAACTGGAATGTTTGCTTCCGGGCAAGCAAGCAATCGTGGTGCGAAGAATTTCATGTCGAGCGAAGACCGATCGCACGACCGCTTCGAGCAGCTTTATGTCAAGTGGTCCTTCGATTTGAACCGCGCATTGGGCACGATAAGATGAGGCCTGGCCGGTCTGCTGCAGCGACCACAGATGCCTTTGCTGAGGAGAAAGGCGAAACCCTTCAATCATCTCGCCGCGCCTCTCATTGCGGAGAGGTTCCGTTCAAGGGTAGATGCCGCCGGTCGCCTGAGTGGCGCGGCGTTCCATAGCCGTTCGCACCATCACTGCTCAGTTGGGATACGCTAATCGCGATCCGCTTGGTCGTCTTTAGCTTTGGAGGTTAGCCTCTTTGCACTGTTGTCGGATCGCCGCCTCTTGTTGCCTGTCCACGTCGGCGAGTCTATCCCTTAGGGCGTTCAACCTGGCATTGGGTTGTGCTAGTGACATGGTGCAAAACGTTTCGAAGTGCTTTGCGATCCGGGTGATGGTAGCGGCATCAAACAGGTCGCTGTTGTAACGCATGGAAACGGAGAGCGAGCGCGCCGTTTCGATGGTCAACATCACCAGGTCGAGAGTGGCGGCCCGATGTTCCAGGGGAAGGGCTTCCAGCTCGAGCCCCCCGGGATTCATGCGCAGCCCGCCGTCGCCCAGCACGAATGCAGGTGCTCCCTGTTCGGCGAGTTGATGCGGTTTATCCAGGACGAACATTACCTGGCACAGTGGCGTGCGGCTGAGATCGCGGGCCGGACGGAGTCGTTCGACCAGGAGCAGGGTTGGATAATCCTGATGCTCGAGCGCGGCCAGCACCGTGCTGCGCACTTGGCCAAGAAACGCCTCAAAGGTGGGATTTCCGGAACAATTCGCTCTTAAGATGACGGGATTGGTAAAGAGGCCCACGATGCCTTCGAACTCGGCCCGACTCCGGCCGAGCACCGGAGAGCCCACGAGGATGTCTTCCTGACCGGTGTGGTGATGCAGGATCACTTGAAACGCTGCCAGGAGAACCATGTACAAGGTCGCTCCCTGCGCGCTTCGCGAGCGCCTTGAGCTGCCGGCACAGTTCATCGTCAAATGGAAATCGTACGAGGCGCCGCAATATGTCGGCACCGGTGGTCGCGGCCGATCGGTGGGAAGCTCCAGCAAGGGCAACTGTCCAGCCAATTGTTTCTGCCAGTAAGCCCATAGCCGCTCCCCTTCGGGGCCCGCCAGCATTTCGGCCTGCCAGCGAACATAGTCCGAGTATTGCGAAGCAAGGCGAGGTAGCAGCGCCTGGACGCCGGCCTTTTCCGCCGAATACAGCGCACCGAGTCTCATTCAGGATCACCGCAAGCGACCAGAAATCGATCACGATGTGATGTACTACCAGCAAGAAGAACATGTTCCTGTGCCGAGCATGTGAACAGGTGTCACCCGCAGTACAGGCCCTCGCTCCAGATCAAAGGGGCGATAGGCTTCCTCGAGCAGGCGGGTTTTCAGGACTTCGCTGTCCCAAGCTGACGCATCGGTCTCCACGAAGTGGACGCTTAACTGTTGATGGACCTGTTGAGCCGGCTTGCCGGAGCGCACGGGAAACGTGGTCCGCAAGGCCGGATGGCGATCAACCAGCGCCTGAAACGCGCGCCGCAAGGCCGGAATATCCATATCTGAGCGGATGCGCGCGGCGAAATTGACATTGTAGACCATGCTCTCCGGCGCGAGCTGGTATAAAAACCATATCCCCTGCTGATTGTAGGATAGCGGCTGAAACGATTGAGATTCGCTCGCCTCTTTTGCCGAAGGAGCGTGGCAAGCAGGGTGCGCTTTTCTTCCGGCGAAAGATCGGCGATTCGCTGAGAGGCGTTGCTCATTCACTAATTTCCGCTTTGTCCAACATATCGGTGAGCAATGAATTCACTTCCTCATCCGAAAGCTGATCGAGTTTTGCCAACAGCTGTCCATTGGCATCGCCGTTCGTGTAGTGCTCCTGGCGCAGCGCGACTACCGGGGCAGGCGGCACTGATGAGGTAGAAAGCTCGGCGGTCAATTGATCGAGGATCTGGGTTGCAGCCTGAGCAACGCTCGGTCCCTGGAGAAATTTCACCATCGGCACGTTCACGCCCAAGTCAACCGTGATCCGGTTCTTCAGCTCGACCGCCATCAAGGAATCCAGTCCCAGATTGCTGAGCGGTTGTTCTGCGTCCAGCCTGGAAACGGAAAGCCCTAGCACGCGGGCTACTTGTTCGCTCAGGTAGGACTGGAGCAACCCGAGGCGAGCCGCGGGTTCTGCGGCAAGGAGGGCGTCCCGCTTCTCTCCCGGGATGGCGCGCTTGCGGCGGGAGGTCGGTCTCCTCTCGAGCAAGTTCAGATAGCAACGGCGATTCAGTACCCGCTGAAATAGAACTGGCGATATTGCCGCCAGTCGACCGGCACCGCTGCGACCTGCGTCGCGTCTTGCCGCAGCAGCCGTTCCAGTACTTCGAGTGCTTGCCCGGGCGCCATGCTCCTGATTCCGACGAGCGCGAGACGCGCGGCGAGACGCTTGCCGCCGGCCGTATCTGCAAAGCCCAGCTCGGCCCATGCTCCCCAGTTGACGCTCAGAGCCGGCTGACCTAGTGCTCTGCGGTGATGCGCCAAAGCATCCATGAAGGCATTGGCAGCAGCATAGTTGCCCTGACCGGGCTGGCCCAGGAGAGAGCCCGCGGAAGAGAAAAGTACGAAAAAATCCAGGGGAGCGTCTTCGAGGAGGCGATGCAGGAGCCAGCCACCCATCATCTTGGGCCGCAAAACCGTATTGAACGCGCCGGCATCAAGCTGCGATAGCAATCCGTCCTGCAGTACTCCGGCCGCATGTACTACACCGCGGATTGAAGGCCAGCCTTCGGCGCGAAACTCGTTCAAAAAAGCGCTTAGCTGCTTTTCATCCGCAACATCCACCGAGGCCAAATGCACGGCTCGCTCCCAAGGCTTCCAGTTCCCGAATGGCAGCGACTTGACGGGCTAAACGGCTCCCGGTTTCGACGGTGTTCCAGCTCGAGCGTGGCGGAAGCTTCGTGCGGCCCAAAAGGATCAACCGCCGAGCCCCTTGCTTTACCATCCAGCGGGCGACCCCGAGGCCAAGGTCTCCCAGTCCCCCGGTGATCAAATAACTGCCATCAGTCGGCCACGCGATCGGAGGCGGTTGCACAGCGGGCTGGCGCTTGCGCACCAAGCGACCCACGTGTCGCCGTCCTTGGCGAAACGCAATCTGGTCCTCTCCGTCTGGGTCGGAGATCTCCGCCCACAACCGATGACTATCGGCATCATGCGGCGAGGTCCCGGGTTCCAGGTCGATCAGTCCTCCCCAGAATGCGGCGTGTTCCTGCGCAATAACGCGACCCATCCCCCAAAGAGGCGCCTGAGCAACATTCACGGGTAGTGCCGCTTCCCCGGCTGCCTGAGCTCCTCGCGTGACCAGCCACAGAGGAGGCAGGTCACGCCCCTGCACCTTGGCCAGTTCCTGGACCAGGTGCAGGACGCTTCCGCAGCCCAGAGTCTCAGCCGTCGTCAGCGACGCAGCAGTGGTCTCTTGTGGAGGGGCAATATCAAGGCTCCATAGATGAACAATCCCACGCCAGCCGGATTGATTGGATACCAGGGCTGTCTCGAAGAGCCGTTGGATGTCTTCGGGTCGTTCCGCGCGAATGCGAAAATGCCGATGATCTGATTCCTCGTACGATTCGCCGCGCGACACCAGAACGCTTCTTGCACCCTGCGCGTCTATCAATGCCGCCAGCGCTTCTGCGACGCCGCCGCGGTCGGCAAAGACGAGCCAGCTTCCCTGACTAACAGGCGACGAAGATTCCGATGCCTTCTGTTCGTTCGGGCGATCCTTCGTTTGCCACTGGAACTCATATAGCCAGTCGTTCAGATTCTCTTCAGCCGAGCGCCGGGTGTCGCTACCGAGAGATTCGAAACGCAGTCCCAGAATCTCTACTACTGCGCTGCGGGTTTCATCGAGAAGCCGCACCTCTCCCTTCACGGCATCGGCGGACCGTTCTTGCAGACGGGCGCGACTCCAGAGATGCGTTCCCGGTCGACCATGGACCCGGACCTCATCTACGCGGGTCGGCATGTAGATACCCGGTCTGCCGTTTTCTGATGCCTCACTAGCAACGGCAGCACCCAGAACTTGTAAGCCCGCGTCCAAGGTCGCCGGGTGAATCTGATAGGCGCTGAAGTCAGCGGCAGGCTGATCGGGAATCCGCACTTCAGCGAGCATATTTCCGTTGTGCCGCCACAGCTGCACAATGCTCTGGTAAAAAGGACCGTAATGGATGCCGCTTTCACGCAGTCTCGCATAATAGTCCGGTCCAGAGACCTTCTCCGGGCACTGAGCCTGAATCTCCGCGAGGACTTCCTGATCTAAGGAGAATACACTGCTGACGCCGTTGAGCGGTTGGGGAAGAATCCTGCCTCGCGCGTGCAGCGTCCATGGTTCAATGGATTGCCTGATCCCTGGAGCGCGACTGTAGATGTGAAAACGCGCTGCTCCCTCGGCGAGGGGAGAAACGATCAGTTGAATCGTGCGGGCTTCGCCGTCGGGCAGGAAAAGCGCGCGCTGAAATTCGATATCTTTCAGGGCGAAGGATTGCGCTCCGAGCATCTCGACTGCGGCGGCCAAGGCCATCTCGAGGTAAGCCGAGGCCGGCAGCACCGCGACTCCTTCGATACGATGGTCATCCAGGTAAGGCAGATACTCCTTATCCAGCGTGACTTCCCACAAATGGGTTCCAGCAGGATGTGCCGATTTGAAATGCCGGCCGAGAAGAGGATGTCTTCCCGTCCGATTGGCCGGGACTTGCTCCCATCGAGAGCTGCCTTCTGCAGTCTCGAGCCAGCAACGCTCTCGCTGCCACGGGTAGTACGGAAGTCGGACGCAATGGCCAGCGGCCGGGTAGATCCGGCTCCAGTCGACCGGGTATCCCAGGCTATATAACGCGCCGAGGGATCCCAGCATCACTGTGCGTTCTTCTTCTTCACGCCGCAGGGAAGGGAGCACGGCGGCTTGTTGGCCGACCTGACTAATCCCCTGCTGAATGGCACTGAGAAGAATCGGGTGCGGGCTGATTTCCAGGAAGGTGTCATATCCATCTTCCAGTAAGTGTTGGACCACGGCGGAAAGAAGCACGGGCTCTCTCAGGTTTCTCGCCCAATAGGAAGCCGTGAACTCGGGACCGTCGGCGGCGAGCCCGGTCACAGTCGAATAGACGGGCAGGGATACAGGTCGAGGTTCAAGCCCTTCCAGCGCGTGCAACAAATCGGCGCGTAAAGGATCCATCTGAGGGCTGTGGGAAGCAAAATCCACATTCACCATGCGACAGAAGATGTCTTTGCGCTGCAATTGATCCAGAATTTCCTTCAGCGCTGCCGGATCTCCAGACAACACGGTAGAGCCGGGACTGTTGCTGGCACCGATTGACACGCGATCTTCGTAGCCGGCGAGAATTGGGCGAGCTTCCTCTATGGAAAGTTCGACGGCGGCCATGGCTCCTTGTCCAACGGTACGCTTGACCAAACGGCTGCGAGAACAAATGACCCGCGCCGCATCTTCGAGGCTCAGCGAACCGGCGACGTAAGCTGCCGCGACTTCTCCCATGCTGTGGCCGACCACTGCCTGCGGCTCGACATTCCAGGAGCGCCAGAGGGCTGCCAAGGCCGCCTGAATCGCAAAGAGCGCCGGCTGTATGATATCGACTTCGTTTAAGCGGGACCGAGCCGCATCGGTTGCAGTCAGCTCAGCGAGCAAAGACCAATCTCCGTACGGCCGCATCGCCCGGTCACAGCGCTCCACGACTTCCCGAAAAACGGGCTCCTGCTCCAGGAGGCCTCGCCCCATGCCAAGCCATTGGGATCCTTGTCCCGGAAACACGAAAACAAGTTTTCTCCGGTGACCTGAATCCTTGCGGCCGGAAGACAGACCCGGGCGAGCCTCTCCATGAAGAAAAGCCTGAAGCCCCTCAGCCAGATGTTCGGGCGAGTTGCCTGTCAGGGCGAGGCGGTAGTCGTGATGACTGCTCCGCACGCTGGCCGTGTAACAGATGTCGTGCAGCGACAGCGTGGACTCCGGGGTTGTCAGGAAGTCCTGGTACGCTCGAGCCAGAGCCTGGAGAGCCTGCGGGCTACGGGCCGAGATTGGCAACAAATGAGCGGACGTGGGCTTGCGAATGTCGTCCATTCCGTAAGCGGCACCTGGGATCACTGAGTTTGAGCGGGGAGCTTCTTCCAGGACCACATGCGCATTGGTTCCACCAAAACCGAATGAGCTCACCCCGGCCAGCGCTGGACCCGGTCGCGCGGGCCACGGACTTAGAACCGTCTGTACTTGTAAGGGCAGCGCATCGAACGGAATGTGGGGGTTTGGCTCTTTGAAGTGCAGGGTCGAGGGGATCTCTCGATTCTTAAGCGCCAGTGCCACCTTGATCAAGCCGGCAATCCCGGCCGCGGCCTCGAGGTGACCGATATTGGTTTTGACCGAGCCCAAGGCGCAAAAGCTTCCGGGGGGACGGTCGATGCCTAACACTGCGCCCAGAGCTTGTGCCTCAATCGGATCGCCCAGGAGCGTGCCGGTGCCGTGGGCCTCGATGTATTGGACATCACCGGGCGAGGCTCCGGCGCGCCGGTAAGCTTCGCGCAGGACCGCCGCCTGGGCCAGCGGACTTGGAGCCATGAGTCCGTTGCTACGTCCGTCTTGATTAACCGCACTGCCTCGAATGACGGCATAAATCGGATCGCCGTCAGCCAAGGCTCTCGATAGCGGTTTCAGAACGACGAGACCGGCGCCCTCACTTCGAACGTAACCGTTGGCTCGGGCATCGAAGGCTTTGCAGCGTCCATCTGGAGCCATGACCCCAGCCTTGGAAAAATTGATGGTAATTGCCGGCGACAGGATGAGGTTCACTCCCCCGGCCAGCGCAAGATTGGACTCTCCGTTCCAAAGGCTGCGGCAAGCCAGGTGGACCGCGACCAATGACGAGGAACAGGCAGTGTCGATTGCCATGCTCGGCCCGCGGAAATCAAACAGGTAGGAGATGCGATTGGCCGCGATACTCAGTGCGTTGCCGGTGCCGGCGTAAGCATCGATACGATGGGGATCATTGAACTGTATTCGACCGTAGTCGTTGTTGGAGATACCTATGAATACACCGGCTTGGGCGCCGACCAGACGCTCTGCCACCTGCCCAGCGTCCTGTAGTGCTTCCCACGCCACCTCCAGCAAAACGCGCTGCTGGGGGTCCATGCGCGCAGCCTCTCGAGGGGAGATGCCAAAGAAATGGGGATCGAATTGATCCACGTTCTCGAGGAAGCCGCCCCAGCGGGTGGTCATTTTGCCTGGAGTTGCCGGGTTTGGATCGTAAAAGTCGTGAAGATTGAAGCGATCCGGGGGGACCTCTCTGATGGCATCCACTCCGTCTCGCAACAACTCCCAGAACGCTTGCGGTCCATTGGCTCCGGGAAATCGGCAGCCGATGCCGATGATCGCGATCGGTTCGGTGGTTGTCTCCCGGTCGTTGTCAACCGCGGCGGTTGGCTCTGGCGTATCCGGGGAGGCGGCTAGATGCCTGGCGAGAGTCTCGATGGTAGAGAACTCATATACCAGGGCGGGAGAGAGTTGTCGCCCAAGCCACTCTGCGAGTTCGCCGGAAAGGCCGACCATCTCGGTTGAACCGAGACCGTAGCTGGCGAACGGCTCGCGGACATCTATTTCGCGAGACTCAATTCCCACTTCCTCGGAAAGCCTGGAAACCAACCAGGATTCGATGACTTCTGCGGTCCGCGAGGCCGCTGGTGAATTTTGCGCATCATGTCTGTTCCGATCGGCAGAACTCGGTGACGCGCTGTTAGTAGAATTCTCCGACATCAAGCACTTCTTTACAGGGTGGCGAGGGTGCCGTTCAGGAAGCTGGCCTGGCACGCTTTGCGCTGAACCTTACCGCTGGATGTTTTCGGCAGGCTCCCGGCCTTGAGCAGCACCACGGCATGCACTCGGACGTCATGCTCTTCCGCCACCGCTCGTCGAATGGCCCGAATCGTCGCGGTAGCATCGAGTGGCGAACGCCCATTTCCATTGGTATAGGAATGCGGCATCCCATTGTGCACTGCCCGATTGTGCTGAGGGCGGGCTTCGTAGTGGCGCTCCACCTCGGCTGCGACGACCAGACGCTCTTCGTCGGCGGCATCGACCGAAAACGCCGCGCAACCGCCCCATCGTATCGCCGGATGGCTTTCTTCAACGGTCAATTCGATGTCGTGGGGATAGAGATTGCGGCCGGCAATGATGATGAGATCTTTCAGACGACCGGTTACAAAAAGTTCTCCATTTTTGAGGAATCCCAAATCCCCGGTGCGCAGAAATGGTCCCTGGCCGCTGTCCGCCAGGTAGGCCCGGAAGGCGCACTCGGTCTCCTCGGGCCGGTTCCAATAGCCCGGGGACACGGTCGGACCCGCGACCCAGATTTCGCCTACCTGTTCCGGCGCGCAACGAGTCAACGATTCGGGATGAGCGATGACAATCGTCGTGTCAGGCATCGCTTGGCCACATCCGACCAGCGTCCGCGCATTCTGTTGCTGGTCGAGGGCCTCCGCGACGCAGTTCTGTTCAAGCGCCGCCGACTGAGCCCGGAACAGGGCAGGCTCATTTTTCAAAGGTCCGCCTGACACCATGAGAGTGGCTTCGGCGAGTCCGTAACAGGGATACAGGAAGCTTGGGCGGAAACCATGCGCCGCAAACATCTCTGCAAACCGCTTCAGCGTGTCGGCCCGGACTGGCTCGGCTCCAGTGTAAGCCGCATACCAACTGCTGAGGTCGAGATTCTCGCGTTGCTCCGGAGTAATTTTACGGACGCACAGCTCATAGGCGAAATTGGGACCTCCACTGACGAAGCCCTTGTATCGCGAAATTGCCTGGAGCCACCGCACCGGGCGCTGGAGAAAGGATTGGGGCGGCAACAGAACACTTGGACGCCCTATGAACATCGGCTGAACGACTCCATTAGTGAGTCCCATGTCATGAAACACCGGTAGCCAGGACACCGATACGCCCCGGTCCGGCGTAAGCTCGAAAGCCTGATTGATGTGGGCTGAATTATGCAGAAGGTTCCCGTGACTGACCATTACGCCCCGGGGCATGGTGGTCGAGCCCGAAGTATACTGCAGTAAAGCCAGGCTGTGGCTGCTCAGAGCGGGCTCTTTCCATTCCGCCGCCAGTTCTCCGGTAAGCCTATCGGTAGCGAGCCACTGCATTGTCGCCAGCTCTGGAGCCTGTGTGAATAGACCCTCAACCTTGGAGAGGATCGATGAGGTGGTAAGCACAATCGTTGGTCGAGCATCGTTTGTGATCGCCCGAAGCCTGGGAAGGGTTCGCTGCGGTTGGGCGGGATGGGGTGGGGCCAATGGCACAGCAATAACCCCCGCATACAAGCAACCGAAAAATGCGGCTATGAACTCGAGACTCGTTGGATAGAGCAAGAGCGCACGCTCTCCGCGAGCCCGAGAGCGTTGGAGTAGCGCGCCGATCGTGCGGGCCTGGTAGTCCAACGTGGCGTAGGTTAGATGGTCCCCTTCAGCTTCGCCATCGAGTAGGTTGGTATAGCCCCACTGATCCGGCTGCTGGAGCGCTCGCCTCCGAAGAACCTCGACGATCGTAGAAGACTCCCCAATTGAGCCGGCGGCGACTGGTTCCAGCGGACCCTTTTGCGCAGTCTCTTTTTCCAAAAAATGCGTAATGCCCTTCCCCTCAACCAGATTCGACACTTTGAGCACGGCTGCGGCTCATCGCTGGCAAATGGATTACATTGACAGAGCTCGGTTACACGACCGTTTCCGGCGTCCCGACAGGGATGTTGACGCGGACTGAAAGCGCCGGAACTTCGGTCCCAAGCACACCGGTCCGCGCAACTACCGTTCTACGCGCATAAGCTTACGCCGGCCAGCGGCCGGGCGGAACAGAATGCAGTCGGGCAAAGTGAAATTATGTCACGCAAAGAACCAAAACGCGCTCGTTGGGGAGCGAGGAGAGGCAGCGTAAACCGCCTAAAGGGGCAACCTGCGCGTTAAAAGTGATAAGGAGGGCAGCGCGTTCTTTGGTTTGATGGAGGCCCTGGCATGTAGCGGATGTGCGAGCGTCTCCGGCAATCGGCCGGGGGCGGCTTCAGCGGAGAGCCGCGCCATATTCTCACGGTTGGTGTGTAAGCCCGCGCTTGGCCACAAGGCACCGTCGACGACTCCGTGCTTGCCGGTTCCGTTAGGAATGCTCCGCACGGTCAATCCGGGGATGCGTGTTCATCGTGGAGCAAAGGAGCGCCATCGGTCAAGCACCTACTTCGCGATTGCCCCCGAGTGGAGAAAAATGGACCGGATTAGTCTGTCATCTGCATTTGGATCGACGGTCTCGGTTATCCACAGAACCAGTTACTTAGTTTCGGAGTGGCGCTCGCGTCACGGTTGACGTAGCTTATGAAAGTCGGGATCGACAGATGAATCGAGTCCCAATTTGATCCAGCCCTACAGTGGCCCTTCCGCTCGCCTTTGACCACGTTCCGCTAGACCAACCCGCCCCGAAGACCGAACGAGAGGCCTGCGCTGGAGGCTGATATGTACATTTCTGTTGGGGGCGTCGTGTTGGTCGTGATCGTGCTCTGGCTGTTCGGCGTGGTGTGAGGATCACCCGCACCGGGCCGCGCGCCGACGGTTTTCTCAGACCGAAAGCACCAGGCGCGGAGGGTCTTGTTTTGAATAGTACTGTTTCAGACAAACCGGAGGAATAGTTCATATGTTGCTTCTACTTATTCTGTTGATTCTGCTGTTCGGCGGCGGCGGCTTTTATGGCTATCGCAGCGGCTACTATGGCCGAGGTGGCATGAGCCTGATGACTATCGTGGTGATCGTCCTGGTGGTTTGGCTGGTGATGGGTGGCGGATTCGGGCCCGCAGTGGTGATCCGGTGAACGCTTCTCAATCAGGAAAAAATATCATGCATGGACTATCGTGGAGTTGGATTAAGTGCAGCATATTGGCGGTAGTTCTGGGTATCGCGCTGGCTGCTCCGGCCTGGGCGGCGCCGCCCGATGCCTGGATTACCACCAAAGTTAAGCTCGCTCTGTTGACCACGGAGGGCGTGAGCGGGACAGACATCAAGGTGGACACCGTCATCGGCCGGGTCACTCTGTATGGCAAAGCGTACTCGGCTGAGGAGAAGGCGAAGGCTGAAACCATCGCCCGGGGAGTCGACGGCGTGGAAGACGTGCGCAACCTTCTGGTGGTTGCCCCCGAGCGCGAGAAGGCGCTGCGGCTGTCTGATGACGACCTGAAGCTGCGGGTCGAGCAGGCCTTACAGGCTGATCCTTCGCTCAAGAGCAGCGACATCGCTGTGCGGTCCGTGAACGATGGCGTGGTGCAACTAGGCGGCATGGCCAAGACCTTGAGCGCCCATCTGCGCGCCGTCGAGACTGCGGCTGCGGTACCGGGTGTCCGCCGGATCACCAGTGAAATCCAGAGTCCTGAGGCCCTTGCCGATGGGGAGATCTGGCGCGAGCCCACACCCGAGCAGCCCAAGGCCGGGCGCGGAGTCTGGGACACCGCCAGCGACATCTGGATCACATCGGACGTGAGGATGCGGTTGCTGGCCGATACCCAGCTTCCGGGGCTCGAAATCGACCTGGATTCGTGGAACGGCGTGGTGACGCTCTTTGGGATCGTGTCCTCGCAGGATGCCAAGGCCGAGGCGGAGGCCGAGGTCCTAAAAGTGGACGGAGTAAAGCGCGTGGAGAACGAACTGCAGGTGGTGGCGCGCGACGAGCAAAACTCTGTGAACGCACGCGACGACGAGCTGCAGCGCGGAGTCAGGATCGCTCTCGACGAGCATGACTTCAGAGAACGTCGGTCTGGAGGTGAGGAACGGCGTTGCGCGGCTGACCGGGACCGTGCCAACCGGAGCGCGAGGCCTGGAGGCTGCCGTCGAGGCGCGCTCCGTCCCGGGCGTACGCGCAGTCCAGGACGATATGCGTCTCTCAGGCAGCGGAGGCCTAATCTGAACGGCGACTGTGGCGGCTTCGAACGCGCCGGATTTGCACGCGCGGGCTGAAACAGACCTAAGAGCGGCGTGATGCGATAAGGCAAAAAGCTGATAAGGAGACGGCCGTGAAAAAAGCACTATTTGGTCTGGCCAACAGCGAAGATCAGGCAGCCAGTATTGTCAACCAACTCAAGGGAGCGGGTTTTTCAGACAACGACATTTCAACTCTACTTCCCGATAAGGCGGGTAACAGACGCTTCGCTCACACGCGACGCACCAAAGCGCTTGAAGGGGCGGCGATCGGAGGCGGCAGCGGCGTGGTCCTTGGCGGAGCGTTGGGTTGGCTTTTGGGGATCGGCATGCTGGTGATCCCAGGGTTCGGACCCTTTGTGGCCTCAGGTTCCCTCATCGTCGCGCTCGCAGGCGCCGGGGTTGGCGCCGTGGCCGGGGGCCTAGTCGGAGCTGGCATCGGCAGGAGAATCGCGGAATTTGAAGCGATCCAGTATTTGGGGAAGATGGATGGCGGCAACATACTGATCTCTGTCCTCACTGCGAGTAAAACCGGGCGCGATCTTGTCAAGGGGATTTTCAAGAACGCTGGTTCAGTCACGGCAGCCGAAGCCATTGTGGATCGCGCCTATGGTAAGCCGTCCGGGGCCGTGGGGGTTGCGATGACCCCAACACCGGCGATTCGGCCGGTGAGAGATTCGCGCTTGCCCGAGCCCGTCGCTCCGGCTGTTCAATAGACTACTGTGCCAGCGCGTCTGGTGGTCCTGCTGTTACTGGCATTAGCTCGACGTTAATATGACATCCGCGGCAGCACAATTCGGGATTGAAGATCGGCAGCGCCGCGAACGGCCGCAAAAAAGGTAATCATGAGTACGCCTGGTTTCAGTTTCAGTGATGAAAAGCTTCGCCAACGCGATTCGCTCGACGACTCTGCCTCGGAACCTATAAGGCATCTGATGCTCGCGGTACTTACCGACGCGATTCAGTGCTTTCAGCGCTTTCGGACTAATGTCGGCGTGCAGCAAGGATCTCGTGCACAGGAATTCGCGGACGCCAAATGGTGGTTGTTCGAGGACGAGTCAGACGCACCGTTTTCGTTTGAAAACGTGTGCTACATACTCAAATTCGATCCTGTTGCTCTCAGACGAGCACTAGCCGAATCTGGCCTGAGACGAATTCCCGGCCGCATTCGACCGTCAGTTGTGAACTCGAGGCTGAACCGGGTTCGCTTAACATGTTGATAGGCGCGAGCCGGATGTTGACATTTGCGGCGGCGGTTATCTTTTCAGGCTTAGAAGCGAGAATGCAATGACACGGTTTATTGTCGTCGGCACTCTGCTGGTGGCGTCTATCTCGATATGGATTGGAGCAGCTTTGACGTGGGAAACCCCGCAACCGGCTACGGCGGCGGCGTTGTCGGGTAACCGGTCATGCTCGACAGAGGATCTGCTGCTTCTTAAGCGGTTCGCCGCCGCCAGAGAGAGGTACGCGAATGCTTATCGCGCAAGCGAAGACATCGCGGCAGCAAGCGGAAGAGGAGCTGAAGCCGATCGGATCCTCACCCACGGCGGCGAAGCTGAGAACACGGTCCTGGACCGCGGAGCCACTCAGCTTGATGAGCAGATGCGCGGTCTTGAGGTCCAGGATAGCATCATGGACCAGGCGGAAAACGACGGCGATACGTGTTTTGCTACCGTGAGTCCTGGCTGTCGGCGGGCGGTCGAGGCCAAGGTCCTTCAGATACTCACGATAACGTCTCCCTCTGTCACGCGCTAAGCGGAAACACCTGCTCCCGCCTCAAACGGCGCCCGCCAGGAAAAAGCCTGGGGAAGATCAGCGGTGAAGCTCCGCCGTCCGAAAGCACGAGAACGACCGTTCGTCGTTGCACACGGGTTGCGGGCCGGGAAGATTAGGCCATAAGGCCGGCGGCACGCCACTTCGGCCCGACGCTCTCATCGATGATATCGATTTCGGTCAGGAACTCGACGAGTCCCGCCGCCATCTCTCGTTTGAGTCGTGCGCGATGCGGGTTGTTCTTTGCCATCTTCATCGCCTGGGGCGGCAAACCGAGGTTGTTGTAAATTTCGGGGTGCACCAATTGCCAGATTATGGTCAAGGTCGAGAGCAACCCATAGCGCCGCGCCATCGAGCGTCGGAACTTTCCGAGGTGCGGCCAGTTTTGCTTGAGATACTGATGCGCATAACCGCGATGCCGCGCTTCCTCGATGATGTGAATCTTCGACAATTCACGCATCACCGGATGGCATTCTGGATCCTGGGCGGTGCGGCTGTTCAAATACCCGATGACGTCTTCGGCGGCGAGCGTGCTGATCATCATCGCAACTCTCGAGGTCAGGTACTTGCTGAAAAACGTAATCGCGCTCGAGAAGCGTGGCTTGTACCACGGCACCTCGCAACGCTTGATAGCTTGTGCGAACATCATCGAATGGCGGCATTCGTCGGCCACCTCGATCTGCAGCCAATCGAACTGCGGGTCGAGCGGGCTCACATCGATCAAGTAATCCATGAGCTTGAAGGAGAGCTGGTTTTCAAACCAGATCGTGGTCGCCAACGCGCTGCATGCCTCGTGCATCGAAAGCTTCACCCTCTGCTCACGAGTCATCCGGTCCCACAGCGTCGTCCCGTACAGCGACACCATGTCCTGCGGCATGTAGAAATGCGAACAGTCGAAGGGAACGCTCCAATCGATCTCCTTGTAAGGATCGAAAGACTTCCGATGCGACGCAGCGATGATGTGCTGCAAATACTGACCGCTGATCTCTTCGCGAATCATGACGCTCATTATTCCCCGAAATGCTCGACGCGTCGCGGAGGCGACTCCCCGACGCCTTCGCAGGCAAAAGCCGGTCCTGGTCTAGCGCGGCTGTGGCGAAACTCGAGCGGAAGGACCACCATCGGCCCTCCCTGGCGGTTCGGTCAACGCCAGCTGGGGCGGCTCGAGTATTCGTAATGCGATCCGCCGTGCCCACCGCCGCCCGGGAAGAAACAAGCCTCCGCCCCGGGTACCATCGCAATTATAGCCATTGAGACGAAGGCGTTACGGATCTGACTAAGTCGAGAATGTCCCGTCGGCGCCTCCTCAAGCCTTCCTATGTCACATCGGTGTTGGTCTAGCGAACCGTGGTCGAAGGCGAGTAGAAGGGCCACTGTCGGGCTGGATCAAATCCGGAGGCGAATTCCTATCTCGACTCCGAATACACTTTAAATATACATACGTTGGAAAACAAAGTCAATTGGCCTTGCCTCAATGAGTATTTGTCTATATTGGCCGAAAGTCCCATTACGAGTCGTTGCAAACGGAGCAATTGCCAGCTAGGCGCGGCTTCGGCGGCTCGAATTCGCCGTCGCCTGGATAATAGGAGATTAATCCCGAGTACGCCTTTCAAGCTAGAACAACAGCCGAAGATTTTGCACAGTCTGTGCTCAAGATAACAGCGCAGGCCTTGACCGCAGATTTTGTTCGATGGACTCTTTAGGCGGCGGCCTGCGCAAAAACCGCGCTCAGCTGCCGGACCAACTCACGTATTCAAGGCCGCGGTGGGGCCTTGGCATGTCGGCGTGATCTACAACCGTAACCCACGTTTGGCCAACAGATTGATGGACCTACTGCGGTGCGAGCAAGGTCTCCTGGTCGGCGATAACGAACCCTGCGCGGAATTCTGCGAGTGATGCCTGGACTGCTGATTACCGTCGAGAATAAAGCGATATAGTCGTCGCTGCCGACAATTCGTGATCTCCGCGAGCGACATGCTCCTCTCCATAGATAGGTCAGCGGGATGCCGACGGAATGATCGGCGTGCCGCATCCTGCGTCTTCTCATGAGCCCGTCGTAACTTCACCCGGTGCCGGGAACATGCTGTTAATCGACATTGTCACAAAGTAGGCCCCTGGCGTGCAAAAGAGTGACGTGAAGACTCGCTTATTAGTCCATGATAAATTTATCAGACTTCGATGAGAGCAAATCTGGCACGGTCAGGCATCGCGATCGCGGCGGTGGTGCTCGCGATATGCGTGAGCGGATGCTGGGTCGCGGCGCTACAACTCGCGCCAGTCGCTCTCGAGGCAGCCGAAGATACCAGTATCGCGGTTCTGTCGTTGGTGGAGACCGAAAAGATTCCTTCTGCCGGAGCGATCGAGCTACGCAAAGGAGCGGACGGCACTACCGAATATCGCGATCTGCGGATTGACGTTTCCTTCGATGAGCCGCAGTGGGTGGCGGTGGTCGATGAAAACAACGCCGACGCAGACGGATGGCGCCCGGCACTGAATCTTCCGCGAATGAGTTTCGATCCGCCGATGGAAGGAATTCCGCCTGAGAGCGGCACCAGCTACCTAACATATCTGGCCGCTGAATCCGATTCCCCGTCCGCGCAGGGTCGCTACCTCGCGTTCGCGAAGTGCTTCGGCGCACCGGTCGGCAGGTTTACATACGAGGGCCGCGACTATAGCTACTCGCTGCCGCGCACGTTGAGCTGCATGAACTGAGGGATGGCGACGCGTATCTGGCGAATCAGATAGCAGCCCTCACGGTCCGCTCTTGCTCGCCCCGCCGGCGAGCGCCAACGGCAGAACATCCGGCAGCGGCGACGGCGGCAGCCAACCACGGTCGCCGCCTTCATTATCACGAACGCGTCGAGGTATCGGGCCATATCTGGCAGAGGAGAACCTGGAATACACCGTCGGCCGCGGTCGGCCAAGGTCGTCCCCGACGCTGGCGACGCCGGACCGTCAACTGATGGCGGAGCGCGGTGACCTCAAGCGCAAGCTCCGCGCGGCTGCGGAACTCGCACGCGATCGCGTTAGAGAGCGCGGAGAAAAAAGAGCGTGCGCGCTGAAGCCGCTACGGCGGCTACGCAAAAACCTCCAACGTTTTCAACACCGGCGGGCTTTGTGGCGTGCAGAGCCCTGCAATCCGGGGTTTCAAGCTTTTGCGCTCTTTCAGTTCCGCAGATAACCATAAGCGCTGATCTCACAGTGCGTGGTGCGAGGCTCGGTATGTTACACTGATGAGTATGAAGAACAACACAGCAATTGCCGATAACTCGCCGAGAGATATGAAACAAGTGAACCGCTTACCCAGCTTTGCAATCAGCACCCTGGGTCTCGCACTCGTTATCCTGGTTGGCGCTTGCGGCACCACCAGCACCACTAAGGAGACCACCACTGCCTATGTGCCGGTGCCGCCGCCGCAGGTTCTCGTGCAGGCCCCGATGGCAGTTCTTCCGGTTGTGCCCCCAACCACCACCTCGAGTACTTCCAGTGACCGGACAAGCAGTTCAACCACTTCCAATCCGGCCGCGGGAACTGAAGATTCAACCAGCAGCCATCATAGCGAGTCCACGACAGTCACACCCAGCAACTAATCGACATTTTGTGCTGAGCCGTCGCTCCGGGACAATGAGCCTATAGCATTATGTGTAGCCTAGATTCGGTCGCGAAGTGTGGAAGGATGGTTTTACTGGCCGCCGTGACCGGTATATTCGCGGGAACTGAAATGCGCGCCGGTCCGGTTCATGCGCAAGAGGCCAAAGCAGTAGAATCGAGCTCCCTCACAGAAAACGACAGTGTGAACCTCGAGGGCCACCACCATTACCAATCCGAGGCTGACCGGGCTAACGATGCCCTTCTTATAACCGAGGTTAAGCGCGCGCTGGCGAACGATGGAGTTGCTCAGGATTCTCCGATTGTGGTCGACTGCGATCATGGAAAGATCCTATTGAGCGGGGTAATGAAGTCGTCTGGAGATGCAAAACGCGCCGGAAGCATAGCGGCCAGCGCGCCAGGCGTTGTCGCGATAAGAAATCAGCTGACTTGGCATTAAAAAGCGCGGCAACCCCTAGGTAACAACGGACGGACCCGCTTGCAGGATTTTACTGCAGGTGGATTCGAGCCGCCGGTCGTTCTTGTGGTCGTGCCGGGGGAAAATGCCCATTCCGGCGGAAACCGGCTTTCAAACCGAAGGCCGCAGTCTTTTGCGCTTCCGCCTGGGAGGGGTCAGGGTTTCGTTCAGCCTTGCCCGTTGACGTAGGCCTGAACGAAAAAGGGCCGAGCCCTTTCGGGCTCGGCCCTCATCTCACGTGTGCCCACTGACTCTCGATCGGTTCCCTAAAGCCGGATCGGTGCCCTCAACCAGTCGGAGACACGGCAGATCCGACTCCGCCGAAGAGAATCCACGGCTGCTGTCTCATCGCGGCGTGCCGCGATTTCGCTCTCGCTTCGCTCAGTTCGCGGCAGTAACGATTTTCGATCCGCGAGCCCGGGCATACTGCTTGAGCTTCGATTCACGTCCCGCCCCGATTTAATTCTGGCTTGGCAATTGCCGCATCTGCATCGTATAGTCACGCCTACGTATGGTTTGGTCGGCGCTGGATAGGATCTCCAAGCATGCACCATCATGAAGCCACACCGTAGGTAAGATGGTTATCGCATGGCGTGAGACGGTCCGTCGAGAATTTGCCAGCCTGAGGGCGAGCAATAGGGTGGCGCGCAGCCAGACCGGCTTGAGAGCCTGAATTAATTGCTTGCTGGAACGTCAGTTTTTCATGCTCGCTTCTTGTCTGTATGCCGCTAAACAACGATAGAAAAGCGCCGAAGCACGGGTTTGGCATGTTGTTGGCCGCGATCGCGGCCGGCCTGCTGATCGCGACCTGGTTGCCTGCGACGACCGGAACGACTACGGCGGAACGGACGCTCGGACAGGGCGGATTCGCCGCCAGTCTGGCCGGGGCGGGTGCGGACGGGCTTTCCGGCCCGCTTTCGGTGGCGCTCGATTCGAGCGTTACGCCGGGCCACCTCTACGTCGCCGACACGAAGAACAATCGTGTGCTCGGCTATCGGGACGCGAGCGGATTCTTAAACGGCGCGCCAGCCGACTTGGTGATCGGCCAGGAAAACTTCTGCTCGACCGAATGCAACGCCGGGGGCGCGCCAGGCGGCGCAACCCTGTGCTCGCCGTCTGCGGTCGCGGTCGACAGTTCCGGCAACGTGTACGTCGCGGACTCGGGCAACAATCGCGCGCTGGAATACAACGATCCGTTCAGCGCGCTCACTGAAGACGGACAGTCGGCGGGCTTCGTCGCCGGCCGGGTGTTCGGACAGAATGGTTTCGCCGCCACTCAATGTAATCAGGGCGACGCCGGCGCTCCGACGAATCAGTCGCTGTGCGACCCGCGCGGAATTGCGATCGACAACGACGACGCACTCTGGATAGCGGACGCGGGCAACAACCGCGTGCTCAGTTATGCCCGTCCGCTGGCCGATAACGCCGCGAGCCTGGTCGTCGGGCAGCCGGATTTCTCGTCCTTCAAATGCAACCAGGGCGCGACGCCCGGCGCTTTCAACCTCTGCGCGCCAGCCGGCGTCGCGATCGACAGCAGCGGCAATCTGTACGTTGCGGATCAGAACAACAATCGCGTGCTGGAATATGACGCGCCACGCAGCGACGGTCCGGCCGCCCATTTGGTTTTCGGCCAGCCCGGTTTAACGTCCAACGCTGCCGGCGGATGCGCCGGCGCGAGCGCGAGTGCCGACGGGCTCTGCTTTCCCGCGGGCGTCGCGGTTGACGGCGACGACAACCTGTTCGTCGCGGACGCCGGCAATAACCGCGTACTGGAATACGACAAGCCGCTGGCTTCCGGCGCCGGCACGTCCGGCACGCCCGGCTCGGCCGCCGATACGACCGCCGACCTGGTGTTCGGCCATCACGGGAGCTTTACCGCCAGCGGCCCCAACGACGGCGGACTGAGCGCCGACAGCCTGAGCTCACCGACCGGGGTCGTGATCAGCGACGCAGGCAACGTGTACATCGCCGATACCGGCAACAACCGGGTGCTCGCATACAACGGCGCGTCGATTCCCGCCAGCACGATCACCCCGGCTTCGTCGCCAAGCGCGACTCCGCAAGCGTCGCCCTGCCCCGGTTCGGGGGAGGGCTCCGCGCCGAGCGCGGATCAGGAGAAGTTTGCCCCGCAGGCGGCTCCAACCGTCAAGGTCAGCTCAGGCAAGCTCGGCTTCGGCCGGGCGGTTTTCTTCGCTTCCACCGGCGGCGCCACAGTGAACAAGGTCATCACGCTGACCAATACGACCACGACCGACATCAGCGACATGCTGGCGATCGACCCCGCCAGCGTCGACGGCAGCGACTTCACGGCGGTCGATAACGCGACCGCCAAAGAATGCAACGGCACCATCCCGGCCAAGAAAAGCTGCAAGATCACGGTGAGCTTCGCCCCGACCGATACGGGCAAACGCACGGCCATCCTCGACATCGAAGATGCAAGCACCGGAAACACGGACGCTACCGTCAAGCTGGCGGGAACCAGCTTCGCCGGCGCGCTGAAATTCTCGACCAAGTCGCTCACCTTTCCCAAGACCGCCAACGGCGCATCGTCCAAGCCCAAGAACGTCAAGGTGACCAGCACCTACAAGATACCGTCAACGATCTCCAGCATCAGCGTTTTCGATACCGACGGCGTGACTCCCAACGGGGAATACACGGTCGTCCCCGCCGCGAACTGCGCGACGATGACCGTGATGGCGAAGGGGCCCTGCACGCTCACGGTGACGTTCGATCCCTTCACCGGCGCCGGCAAGGACAATGCCGAGATCCAGGTCGCCGACGACGCCGCAAAAAGCCCGCAGATCATCAAGCTGGCGGCCAAGGCATTCGGCTCTCCGGTCGCCACTCCGACTCCAACGCCGACCGGGATTTCAACTGCGACGCCGACCCCGGTGACCACGTGCACCAGTGACGCTGACTGCACCGATACCGGCACCACTTGCCAGAGCGGCACCTGCGCGTGCAGCGATCCAACCCTCACCGATTGCGGTCCTTTCACCGGATGCACCGACACCACCAGCGACCCCAACAATTGCGACTTCTGCGGAAATAGCTGCGACGGCGAAGCGTGCGTGGCCAGCACGTGCACCGCTGCCACATCGTGCAACACCGACGCCGACTGTACCGACCCCAACACCAATTGCCAGGACGGCACTTGCGCCTGCATCATCAGCGGCCAGACCGATTGCGGACCGTCGACCGGATGCGTCGACCTGACCAGCAATCCCAACGATTGCGACGTATGCGGAGCGAGTTGCGACGGTGAAGAATGCTCGTTCAGCGCCTGCTCTGCGACTCCAACCCCGCCGACCTGCAATACCAACACCGACTGCACGGACACCGGTACCACCTGCCAAAGTGGCTCCTGCCTGTGCAGTGCCAGCGGCGAGACCGATTGCAGCGGATGTACCGACACCACCAGCGACTCCAACAACTGCGGAGAATGCGGCAACGTCTGTCCGAGCGGCGCCTTCTGCTCGTCGAGCGCCTGCGTGCCCGGCGCGGCGGGACCTACACCGACATCCTCGGGAGGGCCGGTGCTGGCGCCGAGCATGATCGAGGAGTTCGGCATCCAGATCGGGAATACCGCATCGGAGGTGCTGACGCTGTCCAACGATCAGCAAGTTGTGCTCAACATTTCTGCGATCACGATCACGGTTGTCGCTCCGCTGGGAGCGACTCCGGAGTGGACCGAGACCGACAACTGCGGCATCAACGACCCCACCGGCCTGAGTTCGCCGGCTCTGAATCCGCTCCAGACGTGCATGATCACCGTGACGTTTACTCCCGCCGTCGGCGGCGTGCAGGAGGACTCGATTTCGGTCCAGAGTGACTTCACCGGTCTGGCGCCGGCCGTGGAGTTGTACGGCTCGTCGCCCAGCACCCCGACGCCGACCTCGAGCTCGACGTCAGGCAACCAGCCGGGAGCACCGTCGCCGCCTCAGATCGTGCCGTCGAGCATCAATTTCGGTTCCATCACGGTGGGCGGCGCCAGCAGCGCCATCGCGGTGACGGTGACCAACCAATCGAGTTCGGAATTGGTCTTTAACGCCACGCCGGCCGATGCCCCGGCGATCGCGGGAGCGGCGGTCACCGGCCAGTTCGCGATCGTTGCCGACGCATGCTCCGGCATGACCATTCCTTCGCTGGGCACATGCGTCGTCACGGTACAGTTCACGCCGCTGAGCACCGGGGTGCAGGTCGGCGCGCTGACTTTCGGCGACAACGCGACGGGCAGCCTCATCAGTCCGCAAGCGGTGGAGTTGCGCGGATCGGGGATCTTCGGGACACCGGCGCCGACGCCGGCCGCCCCCGGACAGCAGCCGCCGGTGCCGCAAATCGCGCCGTCCAGTATCAATTTCGGCACGGTGGCAGTGGGCGGCACCAGCTCGACAGAGAGCGTGAAGGTCACCAACAGCTCGCAGATTCCGCTGGTGATGGGCACCTCCACGATCAGCGGGCCCTTTGCCATTGCAAGTGACGGTTGCTCCGGTATGACGGTCGTACCGGAGAGTTCATGCGTCGTTGGGCTGACGTACAATCCGACCGCAGCGGGTCCGCAAACCGGGTCGCTCGTCTTCAGCGACAATGCGGCCACCGTCCCCTTGCAGACCCAGTCCGTGACGTTGCAAGGACAAGGGAGCTTGAGCAGCGCCACTCCGACCCCGGCCAACAGCGGCGGCGAGCAGCCTCCGCCACCGACGCTGTCGGCCAGTAGCATCAATTTCGGTCAGGTTGCGCTCGGCGGCACGAGTGCGCCTTCGACCGTGACCGTGAAGAACACCTCCGGCGACGCGCTGGTTATGTCCGGCACTACGGTTTCCGGCCCGTTCTCGGTCGCGTCGGACGGATGCTCTGGTACGACCGTGTTGGCGGAAGGTCAGTGCTCGATCACGATCGTCTATACGCCGACCGCGACAATCCCGCAGACCGGCTCCGTGACGTTCATCGACAATGCCTCGACCAGTCCCATAACCAAGCCCCAGACCGTGGCATTGCAGGGAGTCGGAACCACCAGTACGCCCGCACCGACCGCCGTGCCGGGCGGGCAGCAACCGTCGGCGCCAACGCTCTCGGCGTCGACGCTGAATTTCGGCACGGTCGCGGTCGGCGCCACCAGCTCATCCATGAGCGTGACGGTGACCGCGACTTCGCAGAATCCGCTGGTCATGGGCTCCTCGACCACCGCTGCGCCGTTCGCAATCGTTAACGACGGTTGCGCCGGGGTGTCGCTGACCGTGCCGAGCCATTGCATCATCATGGTTGATCTCACTCCAACGGCCGCGGGAACACAGACCGGTGTGCTGGATATCGTCGATAATGTACCCACCAGCGCCCTGAGTCCGGCGCAATCGGTAGTCCTGGAGGGCTTCGGCTCGGCAACCGCGCCGCCGCCGACGCCGGCGCCAGGAACGGGCTCTTTGCCGCCGCCGCCCGTGATCGGGCCATCGACGCTGACTTTCGGCACCCTGTCGGTGGGCGTTACGAGTGCGGCTCAAACCGTGAAGGTCACCAACAATTCGAGTATTCCGCTGGTGATGGCGACCACTGATGCGACGGTCACTGGCCAGTTCGTGCTGGCGACTGACGGTTGCTCCGGTTTGACGCTCCAGGCCCAGGGCAGCTGCTCGGTGTCGGTAGCCTTTGCTCCGCAGAGCGCGGGCGACTTGAGCGGCTTGCTCAGCTTCAGCGACAATGCACAGAGCACTCCCACCAATCCGCAGAACGTGCAGTTGCGGGGAGTTGGATCGAACAGCACGCCGGCTCCGACTGCCGAGCCCCCTGGGCAGGCGCCGACCGCACCCGTGATCGTGCCCAACTCTTACAACTTCGGCGCGATTCCGCTCGGCGCCGCCAGCGCGCCCACCAGCGTGAAGCTGACCAACAGCTCGGCGTCGCTGCCGCTGACGGTCTCCGCGATCAACATCACGAGCCAGGCTGGCAGTGCTGTAGCCGCTCAATTTACCGAGACGGACGACTGCCTCGCAGCTCCGCTCGGGCCGTCCGCGTTTTGTACGGTCGACATCACGTTCACGCCGACCATCGCTGCGCCCGAGGAGGCGATCCTGACCTTCGTCACCAACGCGCAGACCGGCGTGTCTCCCTCGTCGGTGACGATGAACGGTGCGGGCTCGTCGCCCGCCACTGCGACCGCGGCGCCCGCGGCGACGCCTACGTCCTCATTCCTGGGCGGATTCTAACGCCTGCGGCGCGCTCGTTCTCTGCCCCATTTCATCATCGTCTCCGATTGGCTGATCGACCCGACGCCCGGCGCGCCTTGGGCGAAGACTCGAAAATGGAGGCCGCTTTTTCGGTTGCGTTTTCAGCCGCGGCGACGCGCCAGGGCAGTGCCAGCGCCGCGGTCGCGTAACAGAGTGCGGCCACCAATATTGAGGCGGTGATCGCCGCTTCCATCGAGATGACGATCGCGACGAAGCTTGCCAGCACCGAGGCGGCGCCGTTGAGCGCCCACATCCAGGGCAGGCTGTCGTACTGGCCGAGTTGTCTCATCCATCGCAGGCCGACCGGAAAACAGAAGCCCATCACGAATCCGCAGGGCGTGACCAGAGCGAGCGAGATCAGCACGCGGATCGCGAGCGTCTGCGCGGCTTGCGAATGAATCAGAGGAATAACCACCAGCATGTAGACAAAGATGGCGAGCGTGGCCATCGCGGCGGGAACCCTGCCGATCGCGGGCGAGCGCAGGCTCAGCCGCTCGGAAGCCAGGCTTCCGACCCCGCCTGAAAAGATGAGGCCGCTTAGAACCACGGCCAGCGAGTAAATCGGGTGGCCGAGGAAGACCGAGAGCTGCTGCATCATTCCCATCTCGACCAGCATGAATCCCATGCCGATAGCTACAAAGTAGGTGATCCCGCCCGTGAGGATGGAGCCGCTGGCCGCGGGAAGCCGGCCCCATCGCGAGAGTGGGAGCGCGATCGTGGCGATTACCAGCACCAGGCTTGCGAGCATGAACAAGAGGAGAAACAGCGTCGCGCGCAGATTGCCGGCCAGACCTAGCAAGAGCAGCGCTTCTCTGAGGTGGCTCATGCGCAACGAATTGAAGAAAAATGGCGACGAATCGAAGACCGGCGAATAGTCGAACAGGCCCGCGTCATCCAGATGATTCAGGTCGGCGGCCGTGCGCGCCGCGGCGATTTTCTGCAACTCTCCGAACTGCACCGGCTGGCCGGGGAGAAAGAGAATCTGAAATCCCATTTCGTCCGCGATCGCCCGGATTTTCTTCAAATCTTCCGTGGTCAGCGGCTGATTGCTGATCAAAAGGGTCGCGACGCGCTGGGCGCCGATCAGGGCGAGATGGTCGCCCGGATTGGCGACCCCCTCGGCGAGCAGAGTTCCCCACGCCAGCGAGAACATCCGGATGGTCTGGTAGGCCTCCGCGCCGACGAACCATCGGCTGAACGTCATCAATCCGCCGGGCTTGAGATGGCGATAGAAAATCTGCCACGCCTCCTGCGTGTAAAGGCAATTCTCCGACAGGGTCATCGCACCCGCCGAGCTTGCCGCCCACGTGTCGACCATCGAGGCCTGGATCAGGTCGAACTTCTCGGGCGTGCGGGTCATGTAGCTGCGCCCCTCGTCGTTGTGCACTTCCAGCCCGGGGACCTGGCTGAAATCGGCGAACCAATTGAGACGCTTGAGGTCGAACGTGAGGATCGCGCTGTTCAGCTCGAGCCCGACGATACGATGAAACCCGTTGGCCGCCGCGGCGAGCGCATCCTTGCCGCCGCCGAAGCCGATGATCGCGGCGCTGCCTCCCTGGCGCAGTTGCGCGCCGATCGAAGTTACGTCGTAACGCAGGAAATCGAAGACGCCCAAGTCGCTGCCGACCCTGAACAGCGGCGTGCCCGCGTCGCCGTCGATATCCATCATGATGGTATCGATCCGGCCCGGAACCGGCCGCTTCGTGCTTGGCCCCCATAGAAACGGCGTGGCCGCGGGAACCATGCGGCGCGCCCGGACCCTCGAGATCGGATTCCAGATTTCGGCGAGTAGATCATCGCGCCGGTCGAGCTTGCCTTTGCACCAGATCGGTTGCAGGCCGTATGGGGTAGCGGCGTTGAGGCCCGCGAGGACCAGCATCACGATCGCCCAGCCGAAAAAACGCGGGCGTCGCGAGTCGGCGGAATAGCCGGCATAGCCCGCCGCGGAGAGGAAGAACAGCGCGGATATCGCGAGCATCGCGCTGGAGCCGTCGATCAGTTCCATCAGCGCGATCGCCCCGATACATCCGGCGGCGGCGCCGATCAGGTCGACGAAGTAGACCTTGCCGGTGGCGAACGGCACGCGGGTCAGCGACAGGCAGACCGCGACGCCGGAGAAGAAAAACGGTACCGCGATCACGGCGCTGAATATGATGAAACTGAAGATGGTCTCGGCCGAGTAGGCGACTTCGATCGGCACGGCCAGCATTGTGACCAGCGTCAGCGGCATCGCGACCCCGGTGAAAAACGCGGCCTGCGTGAGCCGTTTCGGGATCAGGCGCTCGGCAAAATAGCCGGGTGCGAGCTGGACCGCGAGCGCGCCCGCCGTCATCCCGAACATACCCATCGAGACGGAGACGAACGCCAGGTAGTACCATGAAATTACGCTCAGCAGGCGGGTGAGCACGATCTCGTACATGAGAGTGCCCGCGCTCATCAGAAACAGCGCGATCGAAAACGATGTCATTCCGGGGCTTTCCTTCCGAATCACGATTCAGACTCGCACCAACACGAGGCGGTCTGCAAACGCGAACTTCAAGCCTCGGTCTCAAGTCAAAGGGCCGCGCTCTGCCACCACGGCAACGGCCAATTTAGTGACCGAAGCGCGGCGCCAGGTAAGGTGCCAATCGACGAGGAATCAACCCCGATCGCTGTCGGGCCCCGATGCCGGCAAGCTCGGATCCTCCGGGTGTCCAGCGTCCAAACTGGCCCGCGCACGCGCGCCTCGTCCCACGGAAAGGCCTCGGTGCCCTGGCGAGCGATCCGCAACTCAACCTTTTCTCTCTGTATCTCTGTATCTCCACGCAAAAGAGCGCAGCAGAGGGTCATGGTGTGGAGTCCCAACTTCAAGTCCAGACGGCGTCAACTTTTGGATGTCGTTCTCGGGTTTTTCGATATAGAATGTTTTGCTCATGCCGGCGAGGCCGGCACACGTGTTTCGGCCCACCTTGAAAGTTTGTGCACTCCTGTTCGGTGCCGCAATTGGGGCTCTCGTACCGAATCCGGCTCCCCGAGGTCGCGAGCCGGCGCCGGCGATGGTCGCGGCGGCTGCGGGGCGGCCCGCATCAAGACCGGGCGCGATCGTCGGCCGCCAACTCCCCCTTGTTTTCGAACGCAATGCTGGGCAGTCCGATCCTGCCGTGAGGTTTCTGGCACACGGAGCATCTTCCACCCTCTTCATCGGTGCTGAACAGGCCATACTGGCGGTCGCCGGAGCGCGTCCGGGCCACGACGCGCTCAAAAGCGCTCGCCGAGCCGCCAGCGTCGGCTCATCGCTTCGAATTCGATACCTTGGCGCGAATGGCAACGCCAATGTCGAAGGGCGCCAAGCGCTTTCGGCGCGAGTGAACTATTTCATCGGACGTGATCCCCGCCGATGGCGGATCGGGATTCCCACCTGGAGAAGTGTCATAGCGCGGAACGTATGGCGCGGAATCGATCTCTTCTATAACGGCAATCGGGGCAATCTGGAATGCGACTTCGAGCTCGCGCCGGGGGCGGATGCTTCTGCAATAAGACTCGGCTTGGAAGGCGCGGAGCGGGTTCACATCACGCACGGCGGGGATCTAACGATGCTGGTGGGCGGCCGTGAAGTGACTTTTCTGAGGCCGCGCGCTTTCGCGCGGGCCGCCGGCACTGAGACCGATGTTCAGGCCGGGTTCGTGATTCATCCGCAGGCGTCCGGTCGCGATCGCGTGAGCGTCAAGCCCGTCGAGGTCGGATTCGAGGTCGCGCGCTACGACCGCCGCGCGCCGCTCGTGATCGATCCGACCCTGGTTTACTCCAGTTATCTGGGCGGCAGTGGCAAGCCGAACGCATCGAGCCTGATCACGGGTACCGGGGACGCCGTCAACGCGATCACGCTGGACGCGTCAGGCAATGAATACATCACCGGGGTTACGACTTCGCCCGACTTTCCCGTTCGCGATGCGTTGCAGGCCACGTGCGGAACAACGCACGGATGCTGGACGGCGTTCGTGGCGAAACTCGACCACTCTACCGGCGCGATCACATACGCGACGTTCCTGGGCGGCAGCGGCGGCGGCAACGTCGGATCGGGCGATTCCGGAAACGGAATTGCCGTGGACGCTGCCGGTGAGGCCTTCGTCGCCGGCTTCACCTATTCGGTCGATTTTCCCACCACGCCCGGAAGCTTCCGGACCGTGTGCCCGGGCGCATCGCCGATCGTCGGATGCCCGGAACCGTCGGCGTTTGTAGCAAGCCTCACAGCCGACGGAAGCGGATTGAGATACTCGACATTGATAATCGGCAAGAACGGCTCCAGTTCCGCGGCTGCAATTGCAATCGACAAATCCGGCCTCGCCTATGTGACAGGCCAGGAGGACGGAAGCTTCCCCCAGACGGCGAACGGTTCGTTTTCCAAAACGCTCGTCAGCGGCATCTTCGTATCGGTCGTGAATCGATCCGGCTCGAAGTTGAAGTACTCCGCCGTGCTCCGAAGTATCAGGGGCCAGGGCAACTCCATCGCCGTTGCCGAGGGGAAAATCTATGTCGGCGGATGGACGGGTGACGCCAGGTTTCCGACTACCGGCGAAGCATACCTGCCCCGTTGTTCAGTTTGTCAGCTCTACAGCGGGGGTTTCATCACGATACTTGATCCCGCGGCGCCGACCGCGAAAAAGAGTCTGATCTATTCGACCTACCTATATGGACTGAGCACATCGGACGATTCAGTGCAGTCGATCGCCGTCGACCGGCGCAAACGAATCTGGACTGTGGGCACAACCTCGGCCTTTGACTTTCCCACGACCAAGAAAGCATTTCAGACCGAAAAGAACTGTAGTTCAGATTCGGCGTGCACTTCAGCCTTTCTGTCGATACTCGATCGGTCCTTCACGGCACGCCGCGGACTGTTCTATTCCACGTTTCTGTCCGGCAGCGGAAGCGACACGGCGAACAGCCTGGCTATCGACAGTTCCGGACGGGCCTACATTGCCGGGCAGACATCATCAATTGACTTCCCAGTAACGCCGAACGCGGCGCAGGCGACTTTCACGCCGTGTACCGAGTGCGCTAAAGGCAGCGCCGCCGCGTTCGTTACGGTCCTCGAGCCCGGCGCGAAGGACGAACCGCAGTTGATATATTCGACCTACCTCGGCGGAGTCCCGACTCCGCCACCGCAACCGACGTTGCCTTCGAACTCGTTTCCGTACGCCGATTCCGCGCACGCAATCGCGCTGGACAGCGCGGGGCTAGTGCACGTGGCCGGAGTGACTTTTTCGGCCGCCTTTCCCGTCACGGCCAACGCGTCGCAATCGCAATGCGACGCCTGTGCGACGGGCGGCGCCGACGGGTTCGTAGCCAAGCTGGATCCGGCCCTCTCCGGAGCGACGCTTCAATACGCAACGTTCGTCGGCGGCAGCGGCCCGCGGCTGCTGGGCGACATCGCCAATGCGGTGGCGCTCGGGCCTTCGGGAAACATCTACGTCGCGGGACTGACCGGCTCGACCGATTTTCCAGTCTCGGCGCAGGCGCTCGAGCGGTCATGCCTCGGCTGCGCGTCCGCCGGGGGCTATCCTGGCGAAGCCGGGGGTTACGACGGTTTCGTGAGCGAGATCAATCCAGCCGCTCCTCCGGATAACCAGTTGATATACTCGACCTACCTGGGGGGTACCGGCCAGGATGCGATCAACGCTATGGCGCTCGATTCGGCAGGTAACGCATACGTCGCCGGCTATGCCGACTCACCCGATTTTCCGATCACGGCCAATGGATTCAGCGGAGCCATGGCTTTCAGCTCCGCGTTTTTCGCAAAGCTAGATCCCACCGGGAGTAGCCTTCTTTATTCGACGTTCCTCAACGGACAGCAGTCCATCAGCAGTGCAATCGCGATCGCGATTAATTCGCAGGGCGACGCCGTTCTGACCGGCAGTACCGGTTCCTCGGACTTCCCGGTCACATCGAACGCTTTTCAGCAGAGCTGCCCGGCCTGTCCGAGGGCGCTCCTTGACGGGTTCGTTGCCGAGATTAATCCCAGCGCGAGCGGCGCCGCTTCGCTCGTCTATTCGACCTATCTGGGGGGCAGCGGCGGCCGGGGACCGACCGGTTTGGCGGGCGATCAGCCAGCCGGACTCGCCCTGGACGGCGCGGGCAACGCGGTCGTGACCGGAACTACGACATCAACCGATTTCCCGATAACCAGCAACAGCTTTGAGTCCGTCTGCCCAAGCACGCCGAGTATCGCCTTGGCATGCGACACGGGATTCGTCTCGGTGATTGCTCCTGGCGCGGCGGTTTCGTCGCAACTTGTATATTCAAGCTACCTGGGGGGCGAGTATTCGGATGCTCCGACCGGGTTGGCCCTGGACGGCAACGGGAACATCTACGTTGCGGGAGAGACGACCTCGCCTAACCTCGCGACGACAGCCAACGCGTTGCAGCCCCAGTGCATGACGCTCGGTGATTGCGACAGCGGCTTCGTCGCAGAACTCGATCGGTCGGCGGCGCCGTCGGCGCAACTCTCCTTCGCGACCTACCTCGGAGGCAGTTCCAGCGGCGATACGCCGGCCGCGATTTCCGTCGACGCTGGCGGCCTGGTCTATGTGGCCGGCTACGCGGCCTCGGGAGATTTTCCGATCACCCCGAATGCGCTCCAGGCGACCTGTCCCACTTGCATGGTGGGAAATCAGGTCGTCGGAGCCAACGCCTATCTGACCGTTCTGGATCCTTCCGCTGCGGGTCCCAGCGGATTGGTCTATTCGACGTTGCTCGGCTCGGCGAGCGCAATCGAGACTGTCAAGGCCATGGCGGTCGATTCATCGGGCCACGTGGTGCTGGCCGGGTCCACGTCGGGCGACTTTCCGTTAACGTCCAACGCGCTGCAGAGGCAGTGTCTGGCGTGTCGCAATTTCGGCGATCTGTTCGCCGGCGGCCTGCTCCCCGGAAACGCGTTCATAGCGGAATTGTTGTTCGACACCCCCTAATCGCAATGGTTGCCAAACCATGATCAACTCCTTGCTACAGACTCTTTGAGCGGTGGTGTTGCGTGTGATGATCGCATATCGCCGGTCAGCGGCTCCCGTACCGCCTCGGTTTGTGCGCTATTTCTTCCTAGCGATCGGACTTGTCTGTGTAGGGGTAGCCCGCGCGGGGACGCCCGGCTCTCCCGGAGATGCGACCGCCGACGCGGTCCTGGGGCAGACCTCGATGACCGCCAACGCCAATGGATCAGGTCCGGCCGGACTGTACGGGCCTATAAGCATTGCGATTGACTCGAGCTCTTCGCCCGAGCGGCTGTATGTTGCCGACACGCAGAACAGCCGGGTTCTGGGGTGGGCGGATGCAGCGTCATTCTCGAACGGCGCTCCCGCAGACATCGTAATCGGACAGCCGGACTTCAATACCACGATTTGCAGCGACGGCCGTCTAGGAGATCCTCCTCCGACCGCCGGTACTCTATGCCTTCCATTCGCGGTGGCGGTCGACGGGAACGGCAATCTTTACGTCGGGGACTCGGGGACCTATCGGGCCCTGGAATACGACGATCCATTTGCGACCTGTATCAGCCTCCCGTGCGTAGGTCCTGCCGCGAAACGGGTTTTCGGCCAGCCCGATTTCACCAGCAGCGTGTGCGGCGCCGGCCCCGACGGACTGTGTGGCGTCCGCTCAGTCGCGCTCGATTCCTCCGGCGATCTTTACGTCGCGGATTCGGGAAACGGCGATGTACTCGAGTACGATCAGCCGCTGGCGGCGGGGGGCGGCACGCCGGGTGTCCCGGGTTCCGCCGGCGATACCACGGCCGACCGAACTTTCGGCAACAGTGAAGGTACGACCGACTTCCCGTGCACCCATCTCACCGGAAACGGTGCTCCCGGGGTGCCAGGAGACGCACTGTGCAATCCCCAGTCTCTCGCAGTGGACAAAGCGGGCAATCTCTACATCGGCGACGGTGGCTACAATCGCGTTCTGGAGTATGACAATCCGCTTGCGCCCGGCGGCGGGACACCACAGGTTCCGGGATCCGCGGGCGATACGACCGCCGATCGCGTCTTCGGCCAGCAATCGTTTACCGCAAACGTCTGTGCCGGAACGGGAATTCCGCTGTCGCCCGTGACTCCCGACACGTTCTGCCAGCCTGATGGCATAGCGGTCGACCAATACGGGAACCTGTATATCAGCGACGAAGTGAACTCGCGCGTCTTGGAGTACAACAGCCCGCTCAAGTTCCAGACTTCAGAGCCCGGGACTGGTGATAACACTGCAGACAACGTGTTCGGTCAGCCGGGTTTTAGTACCGGCCTCTGCGCCGACGGGATGTACAAGGATCCGCCCGCGACCGCCGATGGGTTATGTGGGCCAGCCGGCTTGGCTACGGACGCGGCCGGGAATCTCTTTGTCGCGGACGGGGGCAACAATCGTGTGCTGAGATACGATGTCCCGCTCCCCCCGCCGGGACCCGTGAGCGCGCCACCACCGGTTGCGCTTCGCGTGGCTCCGGGCAAGCTCACCTTTCAACAGTTGTTTACCGGCGCCGAGACCCGTTCCAGCCACCCGCGCAAGATAACCCTGAGCGTTCCGCCGTCTGGCTCCAAGAACCCGATCGGGGAGCCATTCCCGATCTTCGCTATCGCGCCTTCCGGGCCCTTCGCGATCGATCAGAGTACCACCTCATGCGCCAGCGGCATGGTGCTCCATCCGGGGAAAAAGTGCAGCATCGGGGTGACCTTCACTCCGGACCGCTTCGGAAAGAACACGGGGAGCCTCCTGGTCGGCGACCCGGCAGACAACGCGCCTCAGACCGTGGAGCTACGGGGTAATGGGCAAGCGGGCCCGCCGCTGGTATTCCAACCCCAGACCGTCGATTTCGGCTCGGTCAAGATCGGCGGCACGGGCTTGAGAAAACTGACAATCGTAAATCCCCTCGACTTGTACAATTTCGGATTGAGCACCATTACCGAATCTTGACGGCAAGCTCGGATTCTCCGGGTGTCGCAGTATCCAAACGCCCGTGCACGCGCCACAGACTTGGTCCACCGCCCTCGAGAGCGAACCGCTCTCTGGCATCCGAATTCCCGATCAACTGGAAAATACAGGGAATTTAGCGATCTTAGGGTTAGATCGGGGCCAGAGCACGCCGAAAAACGCAGGATCTACAAGGGCTTTGTCGCCAAATTCCCTACGCAACGGAACAGGGAATTTTAATCGCCCGGCAGGGAAATCTTTCGGCTGATCCGAGAATTTTCAGGGCTGAGCAGGGAAACCGATCTACTGGCCGCGGGTAGCGAAACCTTCAGTATTTTCGGAGTCGTAGAATTTATGGTAGTCACGGCGATTGGGGCGCCGTAACGACCTCTGTGATGCCCATGATCCGAGCCCGCTTCTAAAAGCATCCTCCGTTCTTTCGATGCGGAATCTCATAAACAAATGAAGTAGCTATTTACCCGTGCCAGACAGTTTAACCGTTTGCGGATTGCCTTTCGCATTGTCCATGATCAGGACCGCGTCCTTCTGCTTTCCCGCGCTTTCGGGTGAGAAGTTCACCTTCAGAACGCACGATTTTCCAGGTTCGAGAACTTGCGGACAACTGTCTGAGGTGACCGTGAATGAGTCAGTACTCGTCGAGGGCATCCCTTCGAATGTTACCTCCACGGCCTTCTTGCCTTTGGGATTAGTGATCGTAATCTTCTGGTTGGCGCTGGTGGTGCCCAGCTTCCGCTTGGCGAAGGTCAGAGAGGTCGGCACTATTTTGAGCTTCACCGCAACCGCCGTCGGGGCTGGGCTTGGCGTAGGTGTCGGGGACGCTGTCGGGGTGGGCGTCGGAGTTGGCGTGGAAGTTGCCGCGGGGGCCGGCGTTGGTGTGGGCGGTGGCGCAGGCGTCGGTGTATCGGTTGGTGACGGGGTGGCTGTGGGCGTGAAAGTCGATGTCGCTGTGGAAGTTGCGGTCGGGGTCGGCGTCTGAGTGGGCGTTGGTGTCGGGGTGGTGGTTGGAGTCGCCGTGGGAGCCGGTGTCGGCGTTGGGGTCGGGGTCGGAGTTGGGCTTGGAGTCGGCGTTGGCGTCGGTGTAGGCGTCGGTGATGGCGTAAGGGTCGGCGATGGCGTAGGCGTCGGCGATGGCGTCGGGGTCGGTGATGGCGTCGGGGTCGGTGATGGTGTAGGGGTCGGTGATGGCGTCGGGGTCGGTGATGGCGTAGGGGTCGGTGTTGGCGTAGGGGTCGGTGTTGGCGTAGGGGTCGGTGTTGGTGTTGGAGTGGGGCTAGGCGGAGTCAACTCGATCGCGCCTATGTCGCACGCGCTTTGCCCGGGAGCGGGCCGCGAGTAGATGCGCTAATCCGTGGCCGGGCACTGAGCAGCCGGGATCGCGGCGACGGCCGGACTGGTCTCTTGTAGCGAGATCGTCTCGGTGGGCCCGCCGTTGTTCTGCAGCCCGTTGGGGTCGAGCAGAGGATTAACGTTATCTCCAAGGGTCTGGCCGCTGGCGCCATGGCTGACGCCAAAACCGCAAGAGGCGTCGTCGGCGATATTGTCGCCGCCGTCGGTGATTTTGTCGCCGGCGCAGTTTCCGCCGGCGTCGTCGAACAAAATGGAATTACTTACGGTGGCGCCGGTACTGACGATAGCGATGCCGCCGCCGTCGCCGGTTGCCGCGCTGTTGCCGGAGAAAGTGCTGTTGGTGACGGTAAGCGTGCCGCTGGTGTCGAGATGGCTCCGCCGCCAGTGCTGCTGCTGTTGCCGAAGAAGGTGCTGTTGGTGACCGTCAGCGAACTCAAGTTAGCGATCGCTCCACCGCTGTTGCCGGAGAAGGTGCTGTCGGCGACGGTCAACATGCCGACGTTCTCGATAGCTCCGCCGAGGCTGCCGCTGTTGCCGGTGAAGGTGCTGTCAGTGACAGCCATCGAGCCCGTGTTGATATAGATGGCCCCGCCGTTGACCGCACTGTTGCCGGACAAGGTGCTGTCGCTGACGGCCACCGTGCCGGAGCTGAAGATGGCGCCGCCGAACTCCGCGTTGCCGTGAGCCACGGTCAGATTGCTCACGTTGAGCGTTGCGCCCGGACTCACCGCGAACGCCTGGTAAAGGTTGGCGCCGTCGACACTGAGTGCGCGCCCGCTTCCGTCGACCGTCAAATTGTCTTCTATAGCGGGAAGGGTAGCGCCCAGGGCGATCGTGCCGCTGACACTGAAATTGATGGTGTCCGTGCCAGTCCCGAGCCCGCAATCACCGCCGGTGGTGTCGGTCCCGGGGCTGTTGGCGTTGTTGATCGCCTCGCGCAGGCTGCAGAACCCGTCGCCGGAGGTGCTCGCGTCGCTGAGGGTGTTGACGATTATTGGGTTCACCTCGAGTAGCGAGGTCAACTCGACCGCGCCGATATCACACGCGCTTTGTCCAGCAGCAGGCCGTAGGTCGCCACGCTGATCGAAGGGCGGGCACTGACCTGCCGGGATCGCGGCGACGGCCGGACTGATAGGCTGGAGCGCGATCGTCTCGGTAGGCCCGCCGTTGTCCCGCAACCCATGGGGGTCGAGTAGAGGATTGACGTTATCTCCGATGGTCTGGTCGTTGGCGCCCTTGCTCGTGCCAAAACTGCAGGAGGCGTCGTTGGAGATGTTGCGGCTGCCGCTGACAGCCGCACCGTTACAGTTTCCGCCGGAGTTATTGAACAAGATCGAATTGGTTACGGTGGCGGTGCCGGAATCGAGAATGGGTACCTCGATACCGCCGCCGGTCGATGCGCTGTTGCCGGACAAGGTGCTGTTGGTGAGGGTCAGCGAGCCCGCGTTGACAGAGATGGCTCCGCCGGCGCTGTTGCTTCCGCCGCCCGCGCTGTTGCCGGAGAAAGTGGTGTTGGTGACCGCCAGCAGGGCGGAACTGAGGATACCGCCGCCGTTTGGCGCCGTATTGGCGGAGAAGGTGGTATTGGTGACCGTCAGTGAGCCGCTGAAGTTATCGATGGCTCCGCCGGCGTCCCCATTGTCGTTGGAGAAAGTGCTGTCAGTGACGGTCATCGAGCCCTCGTTCAAGATGGCTCCGCCGCTGTCCGCATTGTTGCCCGAGAAGCTGCTGGTGTTGATGGTTAGCGAGCCGGCGTTCAGGATGGCTCCGCCGTCCACTGCTGTGTCGCCGGAGCAGGTGGTATTGTTGATGTTCAGCGAGCCGGAGTTGAAGATGGCTCCGCCGGCCTCCGCGTTGCCGTGGGCTATAGTGAGGCTGTTCAGGTTGAGCACGGTGCCCGACTTCACCGCAAACACCTGGTAAAGGCCGGCTCCGTCGACAGTGAGAGCTTGCCCGCTCCCATCAACCGTCACGGCGCCTTGAATAGCGGGAAGCGCAGCGCCCAGCGTAACCTTGCCGCTGACGCTGAAGCTGATGATTTCCGAACCCATGGCCATGCCGATCCCGCAGTCACCTGCGGTGGTGTCGGTCCCCGCGCTGTTGGCGTTGTTGATAGCCTCGCGCAAGCTGCAGAACCCGTCGCCAGCGGTGCTTACATCGCTGAGCGTATTGACGACTATCGGCCCAGGCGTTGGTGTCGGTCCTGGTGTTGGGGTCGGACTGGGGGGGACGGCCTTCAATGCCAACGCGATAGACGCCCATCCCCCGCTGTCCATCGAGCCGGAATCAGCTCCGACCGCGCCCGCCGCCCCCAGCGGCTTGTCGCCCGCCGCCTGGCCGTAGTTGAATCCGGCGGCGTACTGCGTCACGCTGCGGCTGCTCAGATCAGCCGGCAGCGCAAAGCCGCTCGCCCCAGTCCCGAACAGTCCCAGGTACAGGTCAGCGCTCTGCGTGGTCGTCAGCGCCCCCAAGGTCGGCGTGGTGCTGGCACCCGAGTTGGTCGCGAACGCGTCCACCGGGGTGCTGCTGCTTACCCCCCGATACGCCAGCATCCCGCCGCTCTCGTAGGCGGTCCCGTTGAAGCTCCATGCGTACTGGCTCCCAGCCGTGTCGACCGCCGTCGCGAAGTGCGACCAGACCGTGAGCTCGCCAAGGCCGGTGGCCCCCGCGGCCGTGCGCAGCAAAGTCCAACCCGAAGGCGGCGTCGCGGTCGCTTCACCAAAGTACGAGTAGTAGGCCAGCAGCAGGTCGCCGCTCTGCACATTGGCCGGAACCGTCTGGGTGGCGTTGTCGGCACCGGTGGTGGTCGACCCAACAAAGGGGATAGCTACCGGTGTCGGCGTTGGGGTCGGTGTGCGCGACGGTCCGGCCGCGGTGGGTGTGGGAGTCGGAGTCTGGGCCGGAACTGCCGTTGGAGTCGGGGTCCGCGTGAAAGCTGAAGTCGGCGTAACAGTGGGCGTGGAAGTTGGGAATGGGGTCGGTGATGGAGTCGGCGTAGGCGGTGCGACGCCGTTCAACTCGAACGCGCCGACATCGCAGGCGCTTTGGCGCGGAGCGGGCCGAGGCGCGCCGCGCTGATCTGTCGGCGGGCATTGAGCAGTCGGAATCGCATCGACGGCCGGACTGTCCACTTGAAGCGCGATCGTCTCGGTGGGACCGCCGTTGTTCTGCAACCCGTTGGGGTCGAGCAGCGCATTAACGCTGTCCCCCAGGGTCTGGCTACTGGCGCCCTTGCTCGTACCCAGATCGCACGAATTGTCATCCGAGATATTGAAGCCACCGTTGGTAATCGTACCGCCGCTAAAACTCAGACAGTTTCCGCCGGAGCTGTTGGCGAGGATGGAGTTCGTCAACGTGATCGTGCTGGCACTTGTGAAAATACCGCCGGCAAATTCCGCGCTGTTGCTCGACAACGTGGTGTTGGTGAGGGCTACCGTGCCGTCATTTTCGTTGAAAACACCACCACCAAGGCCTAAGGCACCAGCACTGTTGCTTGAGAAAGTGCTGTTGGTGACGGTCAGAGTGCCGCCATCATTTAAGATCCCACCGCCGCCTATGTCCCCAGCGCTGGCACCGTTGCTTGAGAAAGTGCTGCCAGAGACGGTCAGAGTGGCTTTGCTGTAGATGCCGCCGCCGGCGCTACCGGATCCCGAAGCGCTGTTGGCCGAGAAAGTACTGCTGGTGACGGTCACCGTCCCCAAGTTGTTGAAAATGCTGCCGCCGGCGCTACCGGATCCCGAAGCGCTGTTGGCCGAGAAAGTACTGCTGGTGACGGTCACCGTCCCCAAGTTGTTGAAAATGCCGCCACCGGCGCTGCTGGATCCCGAAGTGCTGTTGCCCAGGAAGTTGCTGCCGGAAATGGTCACGGTCGGTACGCCGCTGGTGTTGAAGATAGCGCCGCCGGACCCCGACACACTGTTGCCCGAGAACGTGGTGTCGAGGACGGTCATCGTGCCGGCATTAAAGATGCCGCCACCACTAACGGCACTATTGGCGAAGAACGTGCTGTTGGTGACGGTCAGCGCGCCGGCATTTTGAACGCCGCCGCCTTCGAAGCTGGGACTGCTTGCCTGGCCGTCGGCCACGGCCACTTCATTCAAGTTGAGCGTGGCGCCCGAGTTAACCACAAAGATCGCATGAAAATTACCACCGTCGATGGTTATGTTTTGCCCGGTCCCATCGATCGTCGTAATGTTCTGGATGCTCGGAAGAGCGCTGCCCAGCGCAATCGTACCGCCGACACTGAAATTGATCACTTCTCCGACGGTGCTTACCGCGCAGTCACCACCGGTGGTATCGGTCCCCGGGTTGTTGGAGTTGTTAATCGCCTCGCGCAGAGTGCAGAGCTTGTCGCCGGAAGCGCTGGTGTCGCTGGTGGTGTTGACGATTATATGGTTCAACTCGAGCGCGCCTATATCACACGCGCTTTGCCCGGCAGCAGGCCGCGGGCTGCCACGCTGGTCGGTCGCTGGGCATAGAAATGCAGGAATCGCGACGATGGCCGGACTGTTGGGTTGGAGCGAGACCGTCTGCGTCGGCCCGCCGTTGTTCTGCAGGCCGGCGGGCTGCAGCAGTGGATTGACGCTATCACCTATCGTCTGGCCACTGGCGCCCGTACTGTTGCCGAAATCACATGAAGCGTCATCCGAGATGTTGAAGGCGCCGTTCTCTACGGTGCCGGAACAGTTTCCACCCGAATTGTTGGACAGAATGGAAGCCGACAGCGTGGCCGAGCTCCCGCCGGTCGCGATTGCGCCGCCGCTGCTCGCGCTGTTGCCGGACAAGGTGCTGTTGCTGACGGTGAGTGCGGTTTCGCCAAAGATGGCGCCACCGCTGTCCACCGCGCTGTTGCCGGAAAAAGTGCTGTTGGTGATGGTCAGCGCGCCGTTGTTGTAAATAGCTCCGCCGCTGCTTGCGCTGTTGCCGGACAAGGTGCTGTTGGTGACGGTCAGCGCGCCGTTGTTGTCGATGGCTCCGCCGTCAACCGCGCTGCCGTGCGCAATGGTCAGATTGTTCAGATTCAGCGTCCCATTCACCAGCAAGACCTGACTGGCCGTGGCGCCGTCGACCGTGACCACTCGCCCGCTGCCGTCAATCGTTAGCTTGTTTTGAACTGCGGGAAGACCGCTGCCCAGCGCAATTGTGCCGGTCACGTTGAAATTGATGATGTCCGTTCCGGTGCCAACTACGCAGTCGCCGCCGGTGGTGTCGGTCCCCGGACTGTTGGAATTGGTGATCGCCTTGCGCAGGCTACAAAGCCCGTCGCCGGAAGTGCTCACATCGCTGAGCGTGTTGACGATAATCGGCCCGCTTGCCTCCAAGGTGTCTTGAATCGACGCGGGGGAGACCGGTGCGAGCAGTATCAGCAGCGCCGCCAGGGGTACGGGCCGCGCGAAAATTGCTAGAACCCGGTCGCAAGCGGTCGCTATTCGATGTACCATCCGGTCCTTTTGCTTTTCGCAACCCGCGGCAAGAGCCGGGCGCCGCCTCCGCGTTCAGTACCGCACCCTCGCCCAGACGCAATCTTGGCTAGGCCGAGCGGAGTGTAACATTGAACGACAAATTGTCAATGCCAAATAAAGCCATACATAATTAGCACCATACGACGATAGTAGGTTCGGGAGGGCCGATCGGGTCGCTTCTCTTTGAGGCGAGTGCTCCGAGGCGAGTGCTCCACCAATCGTCGGCACAATTTGGATGCGGAACTCAAAGAAGCGGCCGATCGTCAATTCGGGCGCGAACTGAAGTTGACCGGTTTCGTGAACAGTGGCGGAGTGGGGAAGATGAAGCTGTGGCGGTGTCGCGCTCGGAATCGATGTCGCGGTTGGTTAGGTGTCCCAATCGCTCACCCCGTATTCGACTGAGACCGCAAGCGCCACGACGACCCAGATCCTCGCGATGACGGGTGTGAACATGAGCGCCTTGGGGGATACCATAGAGCACTCCACTCGACCGACCCTTGCCAATTCCTTGCCCGTTCTTTTTTGGCGTTCGGCGCCGATACACGATTCCCAAAATCCCGGTAATCTTGAGAGCGCGCTCGGCGTCCTTGAGGGGCGACGATGAAGACGGGTTCGCCTGGGCCAAGCCAAACGCACCGGGCACGCGCGATCGACCGGCCGGCTCTACAGAGGCAAGAGAGAGGGTTTTACTCCCTCGTTTTCTAGAATTGCACATACGAAGCCAACGCCCAGAATCCCGTCGTCACCCCGTCAAAAGTGACCGTCTGCGTGGAGCTGATACAATCACGCGCGCCGCCGCAGTTGAGACCGCCGGCGCCGCCACAACCGGCGGTAACGTTGTAGGCCCCGATGCCGGAAGTGGACGACGTGCCCAACGGGGCGGTCCACGCCAGCCGGATGTAGTGCGGCCCTGTTGCGGCATCGTTCGCGAGCGTCACGAGCAGTTGGGCCGGGCCGAGGACCGATACACTGACGATCGGATCGGTGGGCGCAGTTGATGCCGGCGCGCCCGATATAGAGGTGCCGACCGCGACGCAGTTGGTCGTGCCGTCGCAGTATTCGAGCCCGTCCAGCGTGTTCGGAATGCCGGGATCGGTGACATCGGTCGTGTCGATGGTGAGGTTCCCGACCGGAATCGAGAAGGTGACCGCGATGGTCGTCGGGTTGTCGGTCTCGGACGTGCACGCGCCGGTGGTTGGATCGGCGAAGCAGGCGCTGGTCGGGTAGAACGGTGCCCAGCCATATCCTTGAAGGATGCGAACCAAGGCGTAGTAGCGAGCAAGTCCTACTTGCTGCTCGGATTGGCCGGTAATGTGCGGCCAGTCGCCCGACAGGGCTTGTGTCAGGTAGAAATCGGGATTCACGCAATAGATTTCGCCCGGGTTGTCGATACACGCCTGGAGTTGCGCTATGGAGCCAACCGTCGCCGTGCTCCCGTCCAGCCAGAGGCCGCTGGCCTGGTTCGTAAGCATTGGTGCCGGAGCGCTCATCGCGGGCATCACGGAGTAGACGCCGTGCGTGCAATTGTCGGGGCAGCACGAAAAGCTATGAAAGGAGCAGAGGTCGTTGAAGTTCAGGCCGCCGTTGATATCGCCGTAAGCCTGTTCGTTGTCGTATTCGAAATAGGGATTGAGAGCATCATTCTGCCCGAAAATCGAGGTTAGAGCCGTCAGCGCCGCCGTACAGGGTGCGGTGCCTGATATGCCGCACAGGTCCATCGCGGGAGCCAGCACGTTAGCCAGTCGATCCGCCTTAAGCAGAAAGTTGAAGCAGTTTAAGCCGATGCTGGTTCCATCCACTCCAGCGTTGTCAGCACACTCTGGATCGAGAGCCGGACACGAGCACTGGTTATCTGGGTTGTAACCTTCCCCGCCCCAACCTGAGACATCGTACACGCCGGGATACCCGAGTTGGCCAGCCCAGTTGAAGTTTGCCGCGAGGGCAAAGCCCATCTCGCTCATCGCCGTGGTCTCATCGACGACGAAGGTGCTCTCCAGAGAATTGAGCTGTTCAAACGCTGACTGGAGAGTCGAGGTAGCTGGAAAGGTACCGTTTGAACCTATAGCGCCGCCAAGGGCCGGGCAGTTCGCGTTGGGAATTCCCGTCGGACAGTAAGCCACCGGGTCTCCGCTTCCACGTATGCCAGCGGTGAACATCGACGCCGACTGGGGAAAGTTTTCGATCGGATAGCTTGGTGAAGTGTTTTCAAGCGGCGCAGCCCCAGTCCCGTTTCCAAGCGACTGATCGGGAAAATCCTCGATAAACGGAATCGGCGGGAAAGGCGTAGCACCGGGTGTCGGAGTCGGCGCCGCGGTCGGGGTCGCCGTGAACGTAGGCGTCCGCTCCGGTAATGGAGTCGGTGTCGGAGTTGCCGTCGGCGCCTGAGGCGGAATTGGAGTTGGCGTCCGCGTGGGGCTCGGAGTCGGGCTAGGCGTTGACGTTGGCGTCTCAGTGGGCGTCGGGGTCGGGGTTTCCGTCGGCGTGGTAGTCGGGCTCGGGGTCGGGGTAGGCGTTGGAGTCGGAGTGGGCGCTGGAGTGCGTGTGGGTGTCGGAATTGGCGTCGGCGTTGGAGTCGGTGCCGGCGTTGGCGTCTCAGTGGGAGTCGGGCTCGGGGTTTCCGTCGGCGTTGGGGTTGGGGTTGGAGCCGCAGGCGGCGCGGTGCCAAACGCTGTTCCGGACAATGACACCTTCTGGGGGTTATTCGTGGCGTCGTCCTTGAGCGTCAGGGTGCTGGTCAGTGTGGTTCCCTTTACCTTCTTCGCCTTGATCGGGCTGAGCGTGACCGAGACCTCGCAAGTGCCACCGCCTGCCGCCAGTACCGTCAAGCAGTTGTGGCTGGCGCTATAGACGGTTCCAGTGATTGCGATATGGGTGATATTGATCGCGACCTTGGTCTTGTTGGTCAGAGTAACCGTCTTTACTGCTGAAGTCCCGACCTGGACTCTGCCGAAGGAGAGCGAGTGCGGCTGGTATTTCAGAGGGCCGCGCGCAGGCTTGTGGTCCGGAGCGGCAGTCGCGCCCGCTAAAGCCACTCCCGATTGCAGGAGACTGGCGACAAGTGCAACCGCTGCAATTACCCGGAGAGGCTGGAAACGGGCGATACACTTGTCAAAATCGAGGCGGGAACGGCTCACGAATCGGCAGTCTACTGCCACATTGGCAGCATCAGCAACGCAGAAGTTCCAGCGGATGAAGAGAAATGCCGGCGACCGTCCAAGGACTCCAACTTCGGAATCCAGGCCACGGGCGACAAACCGCGGCCGCGGAGCACTCGGGCCGATTCCGCTGGGTCCGTTACCGCTTCGATTGAGGCCGGGCGCGGCCGGCGGATAAGCCGGTTACCCGCGCAGCGTGTGGCTTGCAAGCAGACACGTGTACGGCAAATGGGGTGGGATAGATCCGAAACAGAACAGATAGTTGGCGAGATCACCTAAGCGGCGGCCCTTTGAAATGGTCCGATCTCGAGAGCGCGATCGAGTCCTGAAGGAAGTTCTCAACCGGTATTCAGCGGCATGCGAAGGCCAACTGTTTCACGTAGCACCGTTTAAAGTAGACGATCTCAATTATTTGCTCGACAAGCTCCACGGCGCGAAGCCAAACAAAGCCTCCTGACCTTCCATTTGCGCCTTGCGCGTCCCCGGAGACGCTAAAGCGCGAGCCCGGTGCCTCAGCTCACCTCGTGGTCGGGCTATTTCTTGACTTTCGCCGTCCTCTCGCGTGCCGCCGACCCATAGCGTTTACTAAAGCGCTTGCGGCAGCGGCGATCTCGCCGCTTGATGAAACTCGGAGCCAAGTCAGCACTCCCGCAATAGCGGCACACCAGTTTCTCTGCTTTCGCCTTGCCGCCCATCTCCTTGCGAAGCGGCCGCGGCGGCGTGGCCTTTCTCGGGGCAGCGTTCTTACGAGCCGCTTTCTCACCGCCCGCCTGCGCCGCGTGCATCTGATGTCGCAGGGCCGCTGATGGGGAGTGTCCGATCGGTAGTTTATGCCCGTTTCCGGTCGCCAATTTCGCGTGTTCCATTCGCTCTAAATCTCCTGAGCGTAAGGGCTCGCTGGGATGTTTGCTCTGTTCGGTGCATGAAGCGAGTGATTACCCATTCCCGATCTCATTCGCAGCGGAAAGGGGGAGGCCGGCTTGGATCGAGGGTCGGCGCGATCGGGCGATTGGAAGGCGAATGGGTCTCTGGCCGCAGCGAAAGCGGCGAAGCTCTGGCGAACCCCCATGACTGGATGCGTCGGGAGAATCGAGCCATGTACGTGAGATGCCGGGAGAAGGAGCCGGTAGCTTTATGAGAAACCGCTCGTTCGCGACCTACCCTGAGCAACTCCAGGGGGAACTCGCCGCGCTGTCCGCCCTCAGCGTCAGGCAGCTCAAAGAGCGCTGGCGATCGATGTATCGTACCGAGCCGCCGCATAGGATCAGCCGCGAGTTGCTGACCCGCGCGCTCGCCTACCGACTGCAGGAGCGTGCGCTCGGCGGCCTTAAGCCGTCCACTCGACGACTACTTGATCGTTTCGGCGAGGGCGTTTCATCGCACCGGCTCATGTGGCTTGCCCGGCATCGGAAAACTGCGCCCGGGACGGAGTTGGTCCGAGAGTGGCGGGGGACGAGCCACCGCGTCACCGTGCTCGCCGACGGCGTCATCTACCGCGAACAACGCTACGGGTCGCTTTCCGAGGTCGCCCGCCTGATCACCGGCACGCGCTGGTCAGGACCGCGGTTCTTCGGCCTCAAGCAGCGAACTAGGGAGGCCAGCCATGGCTGAGCCTTCGCTCAAGCGCTGCGCCGTCTATACGCGCAAGTCCTCGGAGGAGGGCTTGGAACAGGACTTCAACTCGCTGCATGCGCAACGCGAAGCGTGCGAAGCGTTTATCAAAAGCCAGGCGGGGGAGGGCTGGCGCCTGATCGCGACCGCCTATGACGACGGCGGCCGCTCAAGCGGAAGCATGGAACGCCCGGCGCTGCAGCAGCTGCTTGCGGACATCCGGCAGGGGCTGGTCGACGTGGTGGTAGTGTACAAGGTCGACCGCCTGACCCGCGCGCTGACCGACTTCGCCAAGATGGTCGAGGTCTTCGATGCGCGCGGCGTGTCATTCGTGGCGGTTACACAGCAGTTCAACACGACGACTTCCATGGGGCGGCTCACACTCAATGTCCTGCTCTCGTTTGCGCAGTTCGAGCGTGAGGTGACCGGCGAAAGAATCCGGGACAAGATCGCCGCCTCGAAAAAGAAGGGGATGTGGGTGGGCGGCACGGTATCGATCGGGTACGACGTGGTTGAGCGGCGCCTGGTGGTCAACCCGGCCGAGGCCGCAACTGTCAGGGAGATCTACGCGCGCTATCTCGAACGGGGCTCGATTCGCCTGCTGAAGGAGGATCTCGACCGCCGCGGCATCGTCTCCAAGCTTCGGGTATCGAAGGCGGGAACGCGATCAGGCGGACAATCCTTCTCGCGCGGCGCACTCCACGAACTGCTCTCCAACCCGCTCTACGTGGGTGAGATCCGCCACCACCAAGACCGCTATCCCGGTCAGCACGAGGAGATTGTCGACCGCGAGTTATGGGAGAGGGTTCAGCGGCGGCTATGCCAGCAGGCCGCCCATCCGCGCGGGCGGCCGACCATCACGGTTCCCAGTCCGCTCACCGGCAAGCTGTTTGATGAAGCGGGCGAACCTCTCTATACCTGCGGCGCGACCAAGGGGCGCCGACGTTACCGCTACTACGTTTCCCGCCGGCTGATTAGAAGTCCAGCCGAGCAGAGCCGGGACGGGTGGCGGCTGGCCGCGCCCGAGATCGAAAGGGTGGTGAGGGCGGCTGCAGGTCAAGTGCTCAAGGATCAGGCCGCGATTGGCGCGCTCTTGCATGAGGCGGGCTGCTCGGCGCAAGACCTGGTCGGTGCAATCGAGTCGCTTGATGCCCGGCGGCGGGCTCTGGAGTCCGAGGGTGAGATCCCCAAAGCGATTATCGCCGCGCTTCAACGAATTGATTTGCGCAAGGACGGCTTTGAACTGATGCTTGACCTCAAGCCGCTGCTCGCGGCCTCCATTGTGTGCGACCCCGCATCGTTCACAATCAAGCGTCTAGTGCCGCTCCAGCTGAGGCGACGCGGCGTCGAGTTGCGAATTGTACTGCCGAACGAGGCTGCCGCCGACCAGCCGAAGATCGATCCGCTCCTCCTGAAAGCGCTAGCTCGCGGCCGGCGCTGGTTCGCCGACCTCGCCTCCCACCGTGCCGCCGATACCCGGGAGATCGCGCAACGCGAAGGTCTGGACGACCGCTACGTCAGACGTTTGATCCCGCTGGCGTTTCTAGCCCCAGCGATTGTCGAAGCGATCTGCGCGGGCCGCCAGCCTCCCGACCTTACCGCCGAACGGTTGAGACGAACGCGAATACCCTATCGATGGACCGACCAGCAGCAGGTGCTAAGCGCGGGCCTCGGCAACTCCCCAAATTAAGCCCGTTCTCGCCCTGGACCGCGAAATTTGCGCCGAGAGACAAATTGCCGATTCCTGCGGACTTTGCCGGCAAGCTCGGATTCTCCGGGGGTGCCGAGTGTCCAAAACGGGCCCACGCACGCGCGAATTCCGCGCCTCTGGATCACGGGAAAGTGTGAATCGATGACTGAGGGCGGAGAGGGGGGGATTCAAACCCCCGGTCCCACAAGGGGACACGTGATTTCGAGTCACGCCGGTTAAACCAGACTCCCGAACCTCTCCGCGACAAGTGAGCATCGATGTTTGACCGTGCGCAGTCAAGGCGCGGCATTGTGAAGCGCCGTAGTTCTGTGGGAAAAGCGAACTGCGATGGGACCGCACGAGTATGACGTGATCATCGTGGGCGCCGGTTCGGCCGGCGCGGTTCTCGCCGCGCGTCTGTCCGAGGATAGATCACGGCGGGTTCTGCTGGTCGAAGCCGGACCGGACTACCGCTCGGCCGCGGCGCCTGCCGAAATGCGGCTCGCGAACCCGGCCGCGATGGTCCTGACGCCCGAGCACGTGCAGAGATATTTCTGGAGCGCGCTCAAGGCGCGGCGCACCGAGGCGCAAGACCCGCTGCCGTATTGGCGCGGACGCGGCGTCGGTGGGAGCTCCGCAATCAACGGCCAGATCGCAATTCGCGGCATGCTCGAGGATTTCGACCTCTGGTCGGATCAGGGGTGCGCCGGGTGGTCCGGTCGCGACGTCCTGCCGTACTTCATCAAGCTTGAGGATGATCTCGACTTCGGCGATCGGCCCTACCATGGCCGCGGCGGCCCGATTCCGGTCTGGCGCGCACCGCAGGAGCAGTGGGGCGGCGTGGACCGTGCGTTGCGCGATGTCTGCGTCGACCTGGATTACGGATGGTGCGACGACCATAACGCGCCCGAGGGCACGGGAGTCTCGCCCTACGCGATGAACCGCCGCAGCGACGCGCGGGTCTCGACCAACGACGCCTACCTCGAGCCGGCGCGCGGCCGCGACAACCTGCAAATCCTCGGCGACGCCCTTGCCGACCGCGTGGAATTCGACGGCCGGCGGGCGGTGGCGCTGCGCGTGCATACGCGCGCCGGTGCGCGGTCGATCGCAGGTAGTGAAATCATACTTTGTGCCGGTGCGATTCACTCGCCCGCGATCCTTATGCGGTCGGGAATCGGGCCGGCCGTCGAGCTCAAGGAGCTGGGAATCCGGCTGATCGCCGAATTGCCGGTCGGCGACGATCTGATCGACCATCCGATGATCGCGCTGGGGATGATCCTCAAGCCCGCGGCGCAGGCGCCCAATCCCGAGTCCCGCCATACCAATTGCGTCGTACGTTACAGCTCCGGATTGGGCGGCGCCGGCCGCAACGACATGTTCCTGCTCGCGATGAACCTGCTTGGTTTCAGCGCGCAGACGCTTCGCTACGGCTTTATCTGGATGGCTGCCTACGAGACACATTCACGCGGTCGGTTGCGTATTACCTCGCCCTCACCGGAAATCGATCCCGACGTGCGCTTCCGGATGCTCACCGATCAGCGCGACCTGATCCGGATGCGCGACGGGATGCGGCGTCTGCGGGAGTTCGCGCGTCATCCGGCCATTCGGCAGGTTGCCGAGCGGGTTGCCTTCGGAAGCCCGCTCCGGATCGGTCAGGCCGGCGACCCGCCCGAGGATGCGGCGCTGGACGACTGGATGATCGCGGACTGCTACGACTCGCAGCACGCCGCCGGGACCTGCCGGATGGGACCGGTGTCGGACCGCCGCGCGGTGGTCGATCCGGATTGCCGCGTGATCGGGGTCGAGGGTTTGCGGGTGATCGATTGCTCGATCATGCCCGAGATCGTGCGCGCCAACACCCATCTGAGCACCGTGATGGCCGCCGAGTTGATGGCCGATCGCATCCGCGGCCGGCAGGCGGTCCTGGAGCAGGCACGAAACAACGGCGATCGGACTGAATGAACCCGACGATTTGGTCGTCGGATAGTATAGGTTCGCCTGCGCAGGCGCGCGATCGGAGCGAAGCGGCGGGGCGGGACGCTCCGAGGCGCACGCCCGGTCCGTTGGCGGTTTGCGACATCGGTGCGGGTGTGCCTATGTATTTCACGTACGAATTCTAAATCCGGAGATACCGCATGAGGCTGATTCCCGAAACCATTGCCGTGCTGGCGCCATTGCCGCGATTGCGGCTCGCCAGCGGGCGACCCAACCGGCCGTCCGCGCGCCAGGCGATCGGCTTGCCGCTTGCGGCCTGGATAGCCGCCGCGGTGTTGGTTCCGATGCTGCTCGCGGTCTACCCCGCGCCCGGCCGGGCCGCGTCTTCCGACCCGTCCGACGCCGCGGCGGCGACGGTCGATAATCACACGATTACCGAGCGGGAGGTGGATCAGAAACTCAAGGACCAGATCACCACCCTCGACTCCCAGATCTACGAGATCAAATCGCACGCGATCGGCTCGATAGCCGCCGAAAAGTTGATCGAGATGGCGGCGCAGAACGCGCACTTGAGTGAAGACGCCTACCTCAAGCGCGAAGTCGATGACAAGATTCCCGACCCGACCGAAGACCAGGTGCGGCGGGTATACGATTCAATGAAGAGCCAGCTCAGCCATCCTTATCAGCAGGAAAAGCCGGGGCTCATCGCGTATATCAAGGACGAGGAGAAGCCGCAATTTCGGCAGGATCTGGTGACTCGGCTGCGCCAGCAGATCGGCGTGAAGATCTACCTGCAGGCGCCGAGGGTGGACGTTGCCGTCGGGAACCATCCGTCATGGGGGCCCCGGAACGCTAAAGTTACGATTATCGAGTTTGGAGACTTCGAGTGTCCCTTCACCAAACAGGCCGAGGACGCCCTCAAGAAGGCGCGCGCCAAATATGGCAAGAAACTGCGGCTGGTTTATATCAACCATCCGCTGGGCTTACATATGCATTCCTTCGTGGCGGACGACGCCGCCCGCTGCGCGGCTGATCAAGGAAAGTTCTGGCAGTATCACGACGCCCTGTTCGCCGATCAGAAAAAGCTCGAGCCTCCCGAGCTGAAGGACAGGGCGGCCAAACTCAAGCTCAACATGAAAGAATTCAACGCATGCTTCGATGCCAACAAGCACGAAGATGATCTAATGAAGGATCAAGAAGAAACGATGATGCTGCGAATCGAGGGAACGCCGACCTTTTATGTCAATGGCGAGTTGCTGTTCGGCTCCGTGTCTTACGACGACTTGGCCACGCTCATCGATGAGAACCTGCGCGGCGGCGGAAAGCGCACCGCCGAGGCCGGCGATTAGCTGGATTCCTTGCGGCGACGCTTTCAGCCCGCGTCAAGCATGCTCCCGAGATCGACGGGCGTTGAGTTGGAGATGATGTATCGCCGCGAAGCTGGCCATTCGCGCTCGCTAATCTCGGTTCTGTTCGGTGCGACCCGCGCGTCGAACCGCGCGCAGGCCGGAGGTCGATCTTCACCGGCTGGTCGAGTGGTGACGGGTGGCAATCGGCTAGTGCTTCGAGAGATCCAGCTGGATCTCGGCCATGAGCGAGCGCGCGCCCTGGTCGTTGGGAGCAAGCGCTATAGCTGTGCGGCAATATTGGAGGGCCTCGCTGTCGCGTCCCAATTTGTGAAGCGTCGCTGCGGTCACAGAATTCACCGCCGGATCGGCTGGCGCCAGCTTCAACGCGGACTGGTAGGCGGAGAGCGCCTCGTCGTTGCGGCCTTGACCAGCCAGCGCGAGACCGAGTTCGACCCAGACCCTGGGGTCGTAGGGATAACGGCCGGCGAGGTCACGCGCAATCGCTTCAGCCGCGGCCGGGTCGCCATCCGTGATCTTGAGACTCGCGCGGGTCAGCTCGGTAGCTGGCGAACCTCCGGGCAGCGACTGGGCGTGGGTTAACGCCGCCTCGCTGCGGGCCCGGTCGCCGCTTTGATCGTAGAGCCGCGCCACCGCAAGGTAGGTCTCGAGTTCCTGGTGCGCCGGCATCCACCGCAAAAGACCCTCTGCGGTTTCGCCGGCGCCCTCTTTGACCCGGCCCATCTTGGCGTGCACGAAGCCTAGCCGGTAGAGCGCCTCACCGTTGTCCGGGTCGAGGCTTAATGCTTCCTCGAGCTCGCGTTCTGCTCCGGCAAGGTCATCGCGCTGCCTGAGCATCATCGCAAGCCGAACGTGAGGGCCTGCCGCCCGCGGAAACATCTCCGCGCAGCGCGTGTAATAGACCCAGTCGTCGTAGAAAAAGTGCTGGACGTTCCACAGCGTCGCGGCGTAGACCACCATGGCTGCGCCCCCGACGCTCCAGACCAGTCGGCGTGCGCTCGTTCCGCGGCGAGCCAGACGCAGCGCACAATCTCCAACAATCACGCACCATCCGACCGACGACAGGTAAAGATAATTGTCGTGGACGAGATGTTCCGGCAGGAGCGATCCCAAAGACAGCACCGGTGCAAGCGCGATCCCCATCCACGCCGCGCAGAAGAGGTAGAGAGGCCGGCGCGGGTCGCGGCGCACCGCCAGGTAAAAGCCCAGGCCAAGCACTCCGAGCGTGATTAACGGTGCCAAAAAGTCGAGTGAGGCCGCACTGGTCACGAACAGGACTTGATGCTGCGGGCCCTGCATCCACGGCACCGTGAGCAACTCCAGGTAAGTCGCAAGCACCAGCGGCAGCGTCATGAGGACCGACGCCAGCGTCGCTTGGTTGGAGGGCATCGTCGGATCGGTCATTAGAAAGCCGAGCACCAGGCGCCGCGCGACGAAGTACATGACCAGTTCCACTGCGAACGGTGCGATGCATGCCATCGTCCGGCGAGCGCGTTTGGCCCATCGCGCTCCGGCCGTTTCACCACGCGATTCGATCAAGAAGACATACGCCGCGATCAGTCCGGGAAACGACGCCGCGCACTCGTGGCTAAAGAGCGCCGCGCCGTACAGCCCCATCGCGATAATCCAACCGCGCCGCCCGATCCGGCCGCGTTCCATGAACAGATAAAGCGCAGCAAGCTCGAAGCCGCCGCTCAGCACGAGGCCGAATCCTGCGGGCCATACCACCGCCTCGGCGTGAACTGGCAGCACACCGAACAGTAGTGCCGCCGACCATCCGACGTAACGCTCGCTCGTCAGATGCTCGGCCACTCTGAAGACCAGGAAGACAACCATCAGGTGCGCCGCAATCATCGCCAGATGCCATCCCGCGGCATCGAGCCCGAAGATCTGGTAGTTCAACCCGAACCAGAGCAGCAGCAAGGGCCGGTAGCGCGAGCTGCCTGGTAAATGGAGTGGATCGCGAAACCAGTATTCATCCCTGAATAGCGACTTCCACAAGAAGGACCAGTGACGCAGGTGGTCGTTGCCGACGATCAGCGCCTGGTCGTCGGAGACGAATCCGTTGCGTGCGCATCTTAGATAGACGATCAGGGTGACGAGCAGCACACCGAGGATGACGATCTGATCACGAGCGAACGCCGGGCGGCTCGCGACTTTCGGATGCGATCTTACGTCGGCGCGGCGCTTCATCGAAACTCGGACCGGCAGGAACACGGCCCCGATCGGCACACGTGCTCCCACACCGCGGCGCCGGAGATTAGAATCGCATATCCGATCACGCATGGCAAACTTGGGCGGTTTCGCGTGGGTTCCAGCGGCTATGCCTACTCAAAACTCTGACTAAGTACTTATTGAGTTCCGTCTAGTATAATGTCAGTGGGGATTCTGTGAGATTTCCAGATCAGGGTAGACCGAGATTTTGAGGCGGAACTCAGCGCGACCCCTTCAGCCCGGCGTCAAGCATCCTTCCGAGATCGGCGGTGTTAAGCGGGAGATGATGGATCTCCGCGAAGCTCGGCCAATCGCCCTCGCCAACCTGAACTTTCTGCAGCGCCGCTAGCGCGTCGAACAACGCGTCAGGCGGGAGGTCGATCTTCGCCAGGTAGTTGAGCGCGACCGCGTTGGCCTCGACCTCCTGCGCCCGCGTGTAGGCATACTGCGGCTCGATGAGAGCGTCCGGGTATCGCGGAACCTCCGGAACGGGACTGCTGGGCGATGTTGCCCGTCGTATCGCCTCGGCCTTGTCGAGATTGTCGGGATAATGCTGATAGCGTTCATGGCCCATCAGATGGGCCAGCACCGCCACCAGTTCGGAATCATTGAGCGCCGCCACCAGGGCGTCGCTCACGAACAGGGTGCCGTCGGGTGTTCCGAATCCGGTCGGAACGTCAGAGCGGAAAAGAACTGCCTGCCACTTCAAGCCGGTCGTCTGGTCGGCGCTCGTCAGGAGGTCTAACTGGACCTGTATGCGCGCCGCGGAGTCCGGACGCCCGGCCTTCATATCGGAGGTGAGCGTCCGCGCCATGAAGGACCATGACCGGCCGTCGACACGCGCGGGCAGAAATTGCGGCCACGCGGGCACGCCGAAAACCTCCCGGCCCCCGCGTCCGATAGTTACCGGCCAGGGCGGCGGCAACGGCCCCACGCCCATCGCAAGGCGGCGTACCGAGCGCGGCACTTTGTTCATGTCGAGGACGAGTTCGCCATGATGCCGCGGGTTGGGAAAGCCGGTGAGGTCGTCGATGGTCTCCCTTATCGCCGTGGTGCGGGGCGGACTCTGGTAAAACAGGGCGAAATATCGCGGCATCCTCGCGGAACTCAACTGGATCGCGTCGGGAACGCCATCCCTGGCAACCAGCTCATCAATCGTTGCGTCCACGTTGATCGCATCGCGCAGCAACTCGAGGCCGTCGGTGCTTCCGTGAGTCTCCGGGATATCCGAAACCTCCTGCTCGATCGATTCGAATTGCGTCTGGCGAGTGAAGGTTTCCCGATCGATTCCATACGGGAGCGGCGCGTCACCGGTGAGCGAAAGTATTTGGACCTCCGAGTTATAGGCGAGTGGATCGCAGCCCGTCAGTGCGAGCGCGGCGAGCAGTATCGCCAGCCGGACCGGCCGCGCGACCGCAGCGCGAGGCCCGGCCTTGCGCGACCCGGGCGCGCGCCACGTACCCGTCCCAGACAACAAGAAGTCCGCCATCGCCTTCTCGGCATCTCCGACGTGCAACTCTAGCCTACGCCCGATCCCGCGACGAGCGTTGATTCGCAAGCGACGATCGGGACCCTTCGCCTGGCCGCTACGGCAGGCGGATCGCCGCGGCGGACGGCGACCAAAACGTCTTGCCGTTGATGCCGCCGGTCGCGCTGGCGCCGAACACCGGGCGCGACAGGTCCTCGCGGACCAGAAACAGCGGGGTAGGGGAGCCGATGATCCATTGATGGAGCTTGGGATTGGCGTCGGCGAGCATGTAAAGAAAATTGTGCAGCGGATCGATTGCGAGCGAGCTTGGATCGTCGACTATTGCCAATTGGGCAGGCGCTCCGTTGAGATTACCTTTTGGTATCGTCGCCGCCGCTACCGTGTACGCCGATCCGGCGTCCCGCCGGGTTCCCGAACCCGGCTGCCCGTGGTTGTTGAGCGCGCCGCTCACCGGCGCAGCCGGCAACTGAATGAGTTTGAAGTTGTGTCCGCAATCATCGGCGATCACCGCCTGATGCGTAGCGCAATTGACTATCGCCTGTCCGCCGGGGCCGCGGCCGACCGGTGGCGTGACTCCCAGTCCGGGTACGTAGATGCTCTCGGCGGACGCCAGCCTCGAATGGGTATCCAGAGTCGCACCGTTGAATACATAGCTGGAGTCCGAGCCGTTTTCCTGAGCTTGAATCAATAGATTAGTGCCGATATCAAATGCTACTCCACTGGATACGCTTCCGTTGGGGTCGGAGACAAAATATCGCGCCCGCAAGGGGCTAAGGTCGGTGTCGACGATCAGATTGTCGCCCAGACTCGAGATGAACAGGAGACCGGTATTCACATTCAGCGCCATCGAGTCCGTGCGCATGGCCAAGCCAATCGCCGACCGCGGCAACCAAATGGGCGGACTCTGCGAAGTATCCAGGATGCCCACGGTCATGGTGCCCGCAACCAGCGCGCGATTGGTCTTGAAGTCCTCGACAATTCCGCCGGCCATTCCCCAATGAGTGAGGCCGGTCACGAGGATTCGATTAGCTACCGATTGGGTAATCGTATTTATCTCGTAGACCGAGACGCTTTCGCGGACGTCGCGCGCCTCGGCCAGCATCATGCGGTTGCCAGGGTTATAGGCAAGAGCCACCGGCTGCACCGAGCCGATCAGCGAAATGGTCTTGAGCACCGGCCGGGCAGCGCCCGCGGCCAGATCGACCACCGCCAGTTGCGCGTTGCCGCTGCGGTCCAGTGAATAGATCGCGACGTAGGCCAGATTGCGGACCGGGTCGATGCTAATCAGGCTTTGCCCGCTGCAGGCCTGGGGAAGAAGACGCCGCCGCCCAAGCGGCGTGAGGCGCGCTCCAGATGAGGGGGCGCGGACATCGCCGTTCACGCCCGCCGAGCGGACGGCGCCCGGCAGGATCATGACCAAAAGCAGAATCGTCGCGCATCGCAAGTATGGGAGTGGCCGACGCTTCATCTCTTCCACCGGCGCGATGCGCTATTGCACTGAGTATGCACAGTGGGTCGCAGGCGCTTGCAATCGGCTCACCTGCGCAAAGCGAGAATGCCCCGCGAAGGTCCCGAAGGTTGAGCCCGATCGTTGCTCGAAAGCGGTTTCGCCGGCAGCACGTCGTAAGGGCGCATCATCTCATTGTCCTCGTGCTCGAGGATATGGCAATGCCAGACATAACGGCCGCTGTAGCCCTCGAACCTGGCAATCAGGCGCGTGACGACTCCCGGCGGAGCATTCACCACGTCCTTCCATCCGACCTCGTTGGGCGCGGGCGGCCGCGGCGCTCCGGCGTGAATCAGCCTGCCGCTTCTGAGGAAGTATTCGGCATCGAAGCCCCGGCGCTCGATGATTTGGAACGCGATCAGATGAATGTGGATCGGATGCGCGTCATCGGTGGTATTGATCAGATCCCATATTTCGACGGTGTCGAGCACCGGATTTTCGGTAACCGGGTCGTCCCAGTTGGCGTTGCCGAGCAAGTCGATGATCGTGTCGCCCAGAGCGTCGTCGTACTCGGCCAGAACCAGCTCGCGCGTGCGCACTGCGCTCGACTGACTAATCGGTTGGTAGGGGAGGAGAGTTGCCGGAACCACGGTCGTATCTTTGCTCGAAGCGTTGCTCATCACCCGGAACTGCATAATCTGCGACGGCACGAACATCCCACCGAAAGGATAGGGTGATGGCGCGTCATTGTTGAGCACGATCGATCGTCCCGCTTGCGCCGAGAAATCGATTACTACGTCGGCGCGTTCCGAAGGAACCAGCAGCAGGTAGTCGACCGGCGCCGGTGCCGGCGCCAGGCCCTGATCGGTCCCGATTTGAATAAACGGCTGTCCGGACGAAAGCGTCATGCCGTAGAACCGGGCATTCGACGCGTTGAGGATCCGGAAGCGGTATTTGCGCGGCTCGACTTCCAGGAACGGAAACACCTTGCCGTTGACTAGCACCGCGTTGCCGAAGAACTCCGCGATATGCGGCGCCTCTGGATCGCCGGAAACCGGGTAGTTGAGCCTTCCGTCAGGGTCGAAGCTCCGGTCCTGGAGCACGAGCGGAAGATCGAATTTGCCGCTCGGCAGGCCGAGGCCCGCCTCGAACTCGTCGTGAATTACGTAGACCCCGGCGAGTCCGGCGAAATTGTTCAGCCGCGTGATCCCGAGCGCGTGGTCGTGATACCAGAGCGTCGCTGCGCGCTGCCGGTTGGGGTAAAAGTAAGTCGCGGAATGCCCGGGCGTGAACCAGTGCTCGGGGTAGCCGTCGCTTTCGGGCGGCACCTTCGCCCCATGAAGATGGACCACGTTGCGGACTTCGGGCTTGTCGCGCTCGGCGCCGTGGATAGTGTGATCGATCGGGAGGAAGTGTTTCGCGGGCAGCGCGCTCTTCCATTCCACCAGTATGCCCTGATCGCTGTGCACCTCGAACGTCGGTCCGGGCATCGACTGGTTGTAGCCCCAGACTCGAGTGGGCGGCAGGTCGGAATGCATCCGGGCATCGAACTCGCTCATCGTCACCCGATATTGTGGCACGCGGTCCGAGCTGCCGTCGGGCGCCGGGCCGAAGCCGCTGGGCTGAGCCGTGCTCATTACCGGCAGCGGATCGACGAACGGTTCCAGGCGGCTCGGGTCGAAGAGCGCACGGCCGTAGCGATAGTCGAGCCGATGATGGCGTCCCGCAGCGTACTCCGTCCCGGTCAGCGAACCGCTGCGGCAGTATTGGCGGATCGCCAGGGGCAGGCCCGCGCTGAGCAGCACGCCGTTACGGAGAAAGCGGCGCCGGCCGATAAGCCGCGAACCAGGCACAACGACTTTGGGGAGTCTCGAACGCGCCCGGGGCACGTTCACACGGCGGTTTGGGCCGCGCTCGCGATCGCTTCCGCAGCGGGCCGGACGCTGCGCCCGCTCAGCCGGCATCGCATGGTCAGGTCGCTGCCGCCGACGTACTCGAATTCCTCGATTACGAATCCGAAGCGATTCAGGATCTCGGCCAGACTCTGGTGCGTGTAGTGCGTGATGTGCTCGTCCTTGTACCCGCCCGGCATCAGCAATCCATAGATCGGTTCGATTATCCGCCAGCCCAGCGTCGCATAGTCCGGAGTGCCAATAATCAGTATCCCGTCCGGCCGCAGCACTCGCCGCATCTCGCTGAACAGAACTTCGTCGAACGGGAGATGCTCAATCACCTCGGCGCTGATTACACAGTCGAAGCTGCAGTCGCGAAACGGCAGCGCCCCGGCCGCGCCGTTCACCAGCGGCAATTGATAGCGGCGCAAAAAACGCAGCTTCTTGAGGCTGAAGTCCATCCCGACCACGTTGTTGATGCTCTGCACGATCACACTCGAGCCGCATCCGGCGTCCAGCGTGCGGCCGGCCGCGCGCGCCCAGGAAGTGATGATGCGATGCCGGCTGCGGTGCCACATCCGCTGGATCGGAATGATGCTGTAGAAGGCGCGCTCGTCGTAGTCCGCGGACTCGGTCGAGTTGCGCAGCCGCCAGAGCTTGAACGCGGCGCGGAACATGTCAAAGCCGAAGCGGAGCACCCGCGCGTGCGAGCGGCCGCTCGCGCGCGGGAAGTAGGTAAACGGCACCTCGACCAGGCTGGCGCCGCGCGAGTAAGCCTTGACCGCCAGTTCCACCTGGACTTCGAAGTTGCGGCTCTCCAGTTGGATCCCCTCGACTACCTCGCGCCGGTAGAGTCTGAATCCGCTGGAGAGATCCTGCACCGGCATCGAGAGCAGGCGCCTGAGCGCACGGTTCAGGATCCGGCTGAGTGCAATCCGGATGCGCGACCCGTAGGCCGCTCCACCGCGCACGTAACGCGAGGCGATTACGATATCGGCCGTGGTGCGCGCGCGCCACATCTTGGTGACGAAGTCGGGTTCGTGCGACTGGTCGGCGTCCAGGACCAGGACGTATTGACCGCGCGCCGCGGCGAATCCGCTTTCGATCGCGCCCGCATAACCGGGGCGACCCTCGTCGATTACTCGCGCGCCCAGGCGCGCGCTTTCCTCGCGAGTCCCGTCGCGCGAGCCGCCATCGACGACCAGGATCTCGGAGTTTAGACCCTCGCGATCGAGCAGCGCCTTAAGACGCGGAATGAGCACGACCAGGTTGTCGCGTTCGTTAACGACCGGAAGCACCACCGACACATCCAGGCGCACCGCTCCGCTCCCGCCGTCGACCGGAGCGGCCTCGGGGACGACTAGCCCCGCTGGATCCGGCTTCGAGTCGTTGTCGCTCATCATTTGCACCGGTGAGCCGCGGGGGAATTGCAGCTTAAAGGCAGATCTTGCGGGATGAATCCGGAACCCGCGGGATCGAGTGCGATGGGAGCGGCCAAGCCTGATCTATTCATGGATTTTTACCATAATAACGTTATAGGGACGCCTGAAGGCCGACAAGACGTGCTCCGGCGACTTCCGCAAATGGTAGATATTCGCCGACTTTCGTTCGCATCCACCGGCAATTTGGGACTGGTCGGATAGCGGCTCAAGTGGTATTTTTTTCGGTTGCTTGGCTTGGTCGTGGACATTCGCACTCCCGGGTTCAGCTTTGTTTGAAGCCCGGGTTCCGCGGTTAGCCGCGCGAACCTGACGATCCGGTGCTGAATCGTCCACAAAGTGCACGCCGCTCCTCCGACGCGGTCGCCAGCCCGAGCGTCGCGATCGGGCGCTTCCCCGTAGCGGTAGTCGATCATACCACCCTGATGTTGGCAGGCGTATTGATCGCGACGCTGGTCGTGTACCTGCGATCTTTGAACAACGGATTCGTCTGGGATGACAATGGGCTGATCGTCAAGAACGCGTCGCTGGGCCAGTGGTCCTTTTTTTGGAAGTCGTTGACCAGGCACGAGTACTGGTTTTGGGATCAGGCCAACCAGGCTCGGGTTCCGCGCTACCGGCCGCTGCTGCTCATCTGGTTCGGGCTCAACTATCGTCTCTTTGGTCTGAATCCCGCGGCCTGGCACGCCAGCGGGTTGATGTTGCATCTGGCCGGGGTCTGGATGGTCTTCAAGATCGCCGCCCGCCTGACCGGCCGAGCCGCGGCCGCGATGTGGGCGGCGTTGTTCTTCGGTTTGCTTCCCGCTCACGCCGAGGCGATTGCATGGTCGGCGTCGGCGGGGGTGCCTATCAGCGGCGTTTGTATGCTGGCCGCGTTCAACTTTTATTTGCGCCCGGCCGGCGCTGGCCGGCGGCTGCTCGCACCGGGTTTTTTCGCACTTGCGATGCTCAGTCATGAAAGCGCGGCGGCCTTTCCGGGACTGATCGGGCTGCATTCATTTCTGCTCGAGCCAGGGTCCACAGGTGCCGCGCCGGAAAATGATGCGGTGGCCGGTCAAGTGGGCGCGCGCCTTCACCGCGCTTTGCTGCGCATGCTGCCGTTCCTGGGAGTATTGGCCTTGTACTTTGCCGCGCGCAGGTATGCGCTCGGTTTCTTCATGTCGAATCCCGATATTCCGTTCAACGATGCGACTACGGCGCAGGTCCTGATGACTATACCGTGGGTGGTGTCCGCCTATCTCATCGCGATGACACTTCCGCAAGCGCGGTTTTTCCACAATCGCGTGTTGTTCGTCACCAGCGCGGCGTCACCGCATTTCTACCTGCCATTGGCTGCACTGGTGGTGTTGTCCGCCGCTTTCCTGATCGCGATCAGGAGTCATCCGCGCCGCCGGCTCTATCTGTTCTGCGCGGGATGGACTGCAATTGCGCTCATGCCGATGATTGATCTGTTCGGACTGCCACCGGATTCGCTGTCACCCAACGGGTATACGTACTTGGCCTCAGTCGGGTGGTGTCTGCTGGCGGGCGACTGGCTGGCCGGATTGGGGCGCGCGGCGCCCTCATTGCGGATAGCAGCGCAAACCGCCGGCTTCGCGCTCGCGGCCGGCTACGCGCTGGCGCTCTGGAAGACCGAGTACTTATTCCACGATGACTTCACTTTGCTCACACGCTGCGTCCAGGCTTTCCCGGAGCAATTTCACTGTCGCGATTTGCTCGCCAAGCAACTCGAAGCGCGCAATGATCCGACCGGAGCCGAGCGCGAGCTGAACGCCGCGCTGGCGGTTCAGCCCGCCGATCCGGTGGCGTGGTTCGAGAAGGGCAGGCTCGATCAATCTCGCGGGCGCACCGGGCCGGCGGAAGAAGAGATGTGGACCGGGCTCGGGATGATGCGAAAAACCGCTCCACCGGAGGGCTATATAAGATCTCGCCGGGCTTTACGATGCCGACGGCGACCGGGCGCGCGCCGAAGCCGCCCTCGACCGTGCACAAGTGCTGCCCGGCGCAGAGGCGGTGGTGCAAATGACCCGCGCGAAGTTGCGCATGAAGCATGGCGACGCGGCCGGAGCCGAGCAGAGCCTGCGCGAGTTGATGGCCGGCGATCCGGATGACGCGCGACCTTGGGCGATGCTCGGCCTGCTGATGTCGGACCAGAAGCGCTATCAGGAGGCGTCCACCGCCTTCTTGCGCGCCGCGAGCCTTGCGCCCGCCGACGCGCGGTCCCATCTGTTCGCGGCGCAGTCATTACACATGCTTACCCGTGACGCGGAAGCGCTCGACCAATGCCGGCAGGCGCTCGTGATTGATCCGGCCAACGCCGACGCCCGTCTTTTGCAGGACGAGCTTTCCCCGCAAGCGGCGCGGCCTTAGCGCCTACCTCTATCGGGAATCGCTAGTGAGCAGTCTGTCCGATACCCGGACGCCCGCCGGCCCGCTGGCTGGGCCGCGCCCTGGCCCTCTGCGCCTTACCCCGCAGCGCGAACGGCTGCTGCTGGCGGGCGTGCTGATCGCGACCGGGGTCGTATACCTGCGATCGCTGAGCAATGAGTTTATCCTGGACGACCGGAAGCTCATTGTCCTTAATCCCTATATCACTCAGTGGTCATTTCTCTGGAAGTCCCTGACCAGGCACGAATACTGGTTTGCCGATCCCGGCAACCGGCTCCGGATCGCTCGCTACCGGCCGGTTTTGCTTGTCTGGGTCGGGTTGCTCTACCACCTCTTCGGCCTTGAGCCGGCTGGTTGGCATCTCGCGGCCGCGATCTCGCATCTGGCCGGGGTCTGGCTCGTGTTCAGGATTGCCGCCCACTTGACCGGCGCGTCGAGCGCCGGGCTGATCGCCGCGCTACTTTTCGGCCTCCTTCCGGGGCACGCCGAGGCCGTGGTGTGGCCGGCTGCGAACAGCGAGAGCCTCAGCGCGGTTCTGGCGCTGGCGGCATTCTACTGCTACATACGCCGGCCTGATGCTCGCGGTGGTTATCGCCTGCTCGCGCCGGGTCTGTTTGGAGCGGCGATGCTGACTCACGAAATAGTCGCGGCGTTCCCCGGCGTGATCGGGCTGTATGCGATTCTGCTCGAGCCGTCGGCCGATGGACAAGCTGCGCCAGGCGCGCTCGGCGACCGCGCCGGCCGTGCGTTGCAGCGGATGCTGCCCTTCCTGGCAGTATTGGCCCTGTATTTCGCTGCGCGTCGGTTCGCGCTGGGCTTTTCGATGTCCAACCCCGACTATCCGATCAATAGTGCGACTGTGGCGCAGGTCCTGATGACTATCCCATGGGTGCTGACTTCCTACCTGGCGGGAATAGTCATTCCGCAACCCGGTGATCTCCAGCGGCGCGTGCTGTTCGTCACCAGCCCAGGCTCGGCGCATTTCTATTTTCCGCTTTCGGCGCTGGCTTTGCTCGGGATTGCCTTTGTACTGGCGGTGCGGAACCACTCCGGGCGCCGGCTGTATCTTTTCGGCGTGGGTTGGGTAGCGATCGCGCTGGCGCCCGCTTTGTATCTGTTTGCGCTGCCCGAAGACGCGCTGGTGCCCGACGCCTATGCGTACCTGGCTTCATTCGGATGGTGCCTGCTCGCCGGCGCCTGGCTGGCGGGACTCGGCTCGCGGGGGCCACTCCTGCGGGTGGTGGCAACGGCCGCGGCTATGACGCTGGCCGCGGCCTACGCAGTGGCGCTGTGGAAGACCCAATACACTTTTCACGACGAGCATACGCTCTTCAGCAAATGCGTCGACGAGTTTCCGGAAGCCTATCACTGCCACTGGGAGTTGGCTTCTCAGTTGAGAACACAGGGGGACCTGGCGGGAGCCGCGCAACAACTCAAGGCGGGCCTCGCATATTCGCGCCAATCGCAGCCGCTGTACGAGGCGGGCACGCTCGATGCGGACCTGGGGCACGTCAAAGAGGCTGAAGCGGAGCTGACGACGAGCCTCGATATGATGGGGACTACCGCGCCGCTGGCAGGCTATGTAGCTTTGGCCGGATTATATGAGGCCGATGGCGACCGAGCGCGCGCCCAGGCGACCCTGGACCGCGCGGGATCGCTGCCCGGCGGCAACGGCGTTGCGCAGATGACGCGTGCGCGGCTGCTCATGACGGAAGGCGACGGAGCCGGCGCCGAAAAAGTCCTGCGAGCGCTGGTTGCCACCGATCCCCATGAGGAGCGCGCGTGGACGATGCTGGGATTGGAAATGTTCGACCAGAACCGCTATCAGGAGGCGTCGGATGCGTTTGCGCAAGCGGCCAAGATCATGCCCGCCGACTGGCGGCCTCATCTGTATGCCGCCCGCGCGCTGCACCTGCAGGCACGCGACGCCGACGCTTTGGACCAATGCCGGCAGGCGCTGGCGATCGATCCGGGTAACATTGAGGCGCAGCAGTTAAAGAATGCGATCGGCGAAACGGGGAAACACTAGCTGGTGGCCATCGAGAGCTCTCCAGTCGCGGCAAATCGCGACTACCTGTTGCTAGGCGGTGTCCTGGCGGCGACGACGCTGGTCTACTTGCGATGCCTGGGCAACGGTTTCGTCTGGGACGACAAGGCGCTGATTATCCTCAACCCCCGGATCGGTGAGTGGTCCTTCTTATGGAAGTCGCTGACCAGAAACGAATATTGGTTCAGCGACTCGAACGAAGCGCTCACAGTGGCGCGCTATCGTCCTCTACTGCTGATCTGGCTAGCTCTGAACTATCACCTGTGGGGAGTCAATCCGATCGGCTGGCACGCCACGGGTGTGGTAGTGCATCTGGTTGGAGTGTGGCTGGCGTTCAGGATTTCCGTTCGTTTGACCGGCGAGTTTCATGCGGGATTGTTTGGTGCGCTGCTCTTCGGCCTGCTGCCGGGCCACGCCGAGGCTGTGGCTTGGTCCGCGGCCACCAGCAACGTACTCAGCAGCGTGCTCGCGATGACGGCTTTCCTCCTCTACACCCGCCCGGGCGGAGTTCGCAGCCGCGATCCCGTGCTCGCGCCGCTATTGTATGGGGCAGCGATGCTTACCCACGAGCTGGTCGTCGCGTTACCCGGCTTGATCGGCCTGTATTCATTGCTGTGCGAATCTGCGGACGGAACGCTGACCGGAGCGCTCGCGGCCGGCGAAGCCGGTCGGCGTGTCGGCCGCGCAATCCTGCGCATGGCGCCGTTCGCAGTGGTATTATTTTTATACTTCCTCTTGCGCAGATACGCGCTCGGCTTCTGGCTCTCGAACCCGGACAATCCCCTCAATGATGCGACTGTGGCGCAGGTCCTGATGACCATACCGTGGGCGCTGACTGCCTACCTCAGCGGGGTGGTTATTCCCTACGCCAGGTTCTTTCACAACCGGGTGCTTTTTGTCAGGAGTCCGGCGGCGCCGGAGTTTCTACCTGCCGCTGGCCGCGATTGCCGGATTGGGCGCGGCGTTCCTGTTGGCGGTCAGGAACGACCCGCGGCGGCGGCTTTACCTGTTCGGCGCCGGATGGGTACTCATTTCGCTGGCGCCGCTGATGTGTCTATTCGCGATGCCCCAGGACACGCTGGTGCCTGACGGATACGCGTATCTGGCTTCCTTCGGGTGGTGCATGCTGGTCGGAGACTGGCTGACGGCGCTGGGGCGCCGACGGCCGGCGCTGCGCTTGGCGGCGGATGCCGCCGGACTCGCGCTCGCGGCGGCATGCGCAGTCGCGCTCTGGAAAACGCAATTCCTCTTCCATGATGACTTCACGCTGGCCAGCAATTGCGTGGCGAGTTTTCCGGAATCGTACCACTGCCACGACCAGCTCGCTTACCTACTGCGCTCGCGTGGTGATCTTGCCGGGGCGGAACGCGAATTCGAAGCCGCGCTCACGTTTCAGCGCACCGATGCCGTCGCGCTGTATGAAAAAGGCTTGCTCGACAGGCGGCTGGGACAGACCAAGGTGGCCGAGCAGGAAATCACCGCGAGCCTCAAGCTGATGCGCCGCAGCGCGCCTGCCGCCGGTTATATCGCTCTAGCCGAGCTTTATGACCAGGACGGCGATCAAGCGCAAGCCGACGCGGTGCTGGACTACGCGCGATCTCTTCCTCAAGGAACCGAGGCGGTAGAGCTGGCGCGCGCCAGAGTCCGGATGCGGCACGGTGACGCAGCCGGCGCCGAGAAAATTCTGCGCGAGTTGGCGGCCGGATATCCGGGCATGACTACGAGGTGTGGACGATGCTGGGGTTGCTGATGTGGGACCAGAATCGCTACCCGGATGCGGCCGCGGCTTTCGCGCACGCGGTCGCACTCGCACCCGGCGACGCACGACCCTATTTCTTGGCGGCCCGGGCGCTGCACCGGCTGGGGCGCGATCCGGAGGCATTGGCGCAATGCCGGCAGGCGCTGGCGATCGATCCAGCCAATTCCGACGCCCAACAGTTGCGCGATCAGATCGTGGCTACCGCGGGACGCCAATAACCCCGTGACCCGCAGATCCCAATTTGAAGGCGATCGCGACCGCGATCGTGTACCTGTGGCGCCTCAGTGGCGGCTTCGCTCGCGCCCTGGTTCAGGCGGCGAGATCGGGGTCTTATCCGAATCGCGATGCGCGTCGCGTTAGCGCCCGGCCGGTCGGGCCCCGTTGTGCTCCGTCGCCATCGCCAGTACGTTGAGCGTTCTGCCGGGCGGCACTGCGGCGAGCAGGTATTCGGGGTCCATTGGTAGCGGCCGGCCATTCAGCCGAACTAGCCGAAACCCGGCTTCCGCCAGGATCGAAAGCAGCTCGTGAATCGAGCGGTTGCGCTCCGGCAGCAGGTGAGGAGCCAATTCCATCAGAATCGTGGGCATGAAGATCGAGAGCGATCGGACGGCGCCCTGCAAGACCTCGCACTCGAAGCCGTCAACGTCGAGCTTGACGAAATCGACCCTGGTTACGCGTGCGGCGGCCAGGGCAGTGTCCAGCGTCATGACGCGGCAGCCAGTCGTCGCTTTGGGTCGCCCGAGATGGTTGTGATGCAGGTCGGCTGCCCGTTCCAGCGGCCAGCTCGAATAGATCTCGGCCACGACCGGGGCGTCGTCGCGCGCTGCGAGCATGACTTGCGCGGCGATCACCCGATCGCGAAACTCAGGGTTGAGTTCAAGGTTGCGAGCCAGCTTTGCGAACGCGAAAGCGGTGGGCTCGAAGGCATAGACTCGGCCCGCGCCGCCGACCAGTCTCGCGAACTGCAGGGTATGTGCGCCGATGTTGGCGCCGATGTCGAGCACCACGTCGCCCGGCCTGATGAGCCGCCGATAGACGTTAACCGTAGAGCGCTCGAAAACTCCCAGCAGAAAGATCGAAAAGTCGATACCTTCTCTGAGATCGAGCTGCCATTGCAGTCCGTCGCGCCGGACCCCCACTACGTCGTTCGCGCCTCCCAGCCGCCGGGCCCAGCCAACCACGATGTAAGCGGCTCGCGCGAGTCGAATTTTATCTTTGGTGCGAAGCGTCACTAGTCGGGATTGTTACCCAAAAGCGATCGCAGCGGCCAGAGTCGCCGCCACGCGCTCCTGATCCTGCCGGCCGTCTGATGGAGAGCGCAGCGGGATGATCGTGCGGTGCTGGGCGGCCGCGCTCTCCGTCAGACGGCCGGCAGTCGCTTCACTTGCTCGCAGGCCACCTTGGCCTGAATGTCCGTCAGGGGGTGGTTGTAGCCCCAGGTCCGAGAATCCCCCGACGGTCACCCGGCTGGACTCGTGCCGGACTGCGTCGGACACGCTCGTGCTGTGCTGACGCCAGCGCCGGAATTTCTGGTCGAACTCCGGATTGGCGGTGGTCAACATCTCGCCGTCGCCAGCAGCTTGCCGGGGAAACGAGAAGCACGGACGATACGAGCCGACCGCGCCAAAGACAAGCACAGTTCCGCACGCCTCAACGCGCGCGACGATAACCGCCGGCAGAGTCTGCTCGCGAGGGGTGTTGCCTTTTCAGTATGAGCTAGCTTGACGGCCAGCAGTCTTTGCAAATCCACACTCGCGACTTTCCAACCTTAACCAGATCAATTAACTTCCGCGGCTCGCTGTTCCTCATTGGGCGCCCGGGTGGAGCAAACTCCACGGGATAGATGGCATTGAGAAACGCAATTTCCGGAAGCGATCTTTCGCAAATATAGCAATCTCTATTGGGCATTGCCTGGAGCCTCCCCTTTTACCTTACGTCGATGACGGACCCGCGCTCACCCGAGGCTTACGGGTTCGATTTCAATTCGCTCCACCAGACATCCGAGGCCGAAGTCGTGGTGGTCGACAATCTGGTGAATGGCCGCCGCGAGAACCTCGAGGGGTCTGCCCACCGAACTCCGCCAGTTGCAGCCCCAGTCGGAACTGACAAAAAACCGGCGCCGGCGGTTACTATCATAGAAGTCCTTTCCCGGAAGTCTTCACGCGGCACAAAATTCACCGTCCTAACCACGTCGTCGCCGGCGAAAAGTGGCGATTTGGCGCGCTCAGCGTTTCGTGTGCAGACTATACGAACCGACCGCGGCAAACACAAGCACAGTTCCCCAGCTGACCTACAATCAGCCGGAACTGTGCCTATGGTCATACTCGCGCGCGTGAGGTTGGCGCAGAGCCGCAGTCCATCGCCGGGCCGCACTTCCGATATGCGAGGTGGCCGGCTCCGGCTGCCGGAAATCAGAGACTCAAATCGCAAATTCCGATCCATATCTGCCTGCGACTGGGTTGCCAAGTAGAGGCCAGGAAACATGCCTCTGTACAGATTCTCGGCAACTGCGTTATAACGAGCCGAGCGGTAGCAGGAGAGCATGGCTGCATCAATACTCGTCACTGGGGGCGCGGGTTTCATCGGATCAGCGCTGATTCGCGCCCTGTTATCTCGACCGGGCTATGCCCGCAAGGTCGTCAACCTGGACGTGCTGAGCTATGCCGCCGATCTGGAGCGGCTTTATGAATGCACCTCTGATCCTCGGTATTTCTTTGTCAAAGGTGACGTTCAGGACCGTCGGACGATCCAGAGACTTTTTGCCGAGCATGAACCGGAGATTGTGTTTCATCTCGCTGCCGAGAGCCATGTCGACCGCTCCCTGGATAGTCCCGCGACGTTTGTCGAGACCAATGTCGTGGGTACCTATCATCTGCTTGAAGAGGCACTCTCGTACTTCCGAGCGCTCGATTCTGAAGCTCGCGGACGATTCCGCTTCATTAATGTTTCCACCGATGAAGTCTTTGGCGCCCTTGCCGCTGACGATCCTCCTTGCGTAGCCACAGCCCCGTACCGGCCAAATTCCCCCTATTCCGCAACCAAAGCGTCGGCCGACCATTTGGTGCGCGCGTTTGTGCGCAGCTACGGTTTGCCGGCCATTACTTCGATCGCATCGAACAACTTCGGGCCTTGGCAGTTTCCCGAAAAACTCATTCCACTCACCATCGCCAAGGCGCTTGCGGGCGAGCCAATTCCGGTCTACGGCAACGGCCGGCACGTGCGTGAGTGGACTCACGTAGACGATCACGTCGCTGCCCTCCTGCTCATCGCCGAACAAGGGCGCCCCGGCGAGACCTACACCGTTTCCGCCGGATCGCAGCGGTGCAACCTCGACCTGGTGCGGAGCGTTTGCGCCGAGCTCGATCGCACCGCTCCGCAGCCGCACGCGCAGCAGCACCAAGAGTTGATCTCATTCGTTACCGATCGGCCCGGTCACGATTTCAGATACGCGCTCGATGGTGCCAGGGTTCGCGAAGAGTTCGGCTGGCGGCCGAGCCAGGAATTTGAAGAGCAACTGGCCGAGGTCGTGCGATGGTATATAGTTCATCGTTCGTGGTGGCAGTCGCTGATGGCCGATCGCTATCGCGGTGACCGATTGGGCCTTGCCACCGCGCGGCCGGCCTACCCTGGTTAAGACTTACGATCTCTGATGAAAGGACTAATCCTTGCCGGAGGTACCGGAACCCGGCTCCATCCGGTAACCTTGGCGATCAGTAAGCAACTGCTCCCAGTCTATGATAAGCCGCTGATCTACTATTCGCTGTCGGTTCTGATGCTCGCCGGAGTCCGCGACATTTTGGTAATCGTTCGTCCCGAAGATGAGCACCAGTTCCGTGCTCTCCTGGGCGACGGACGGCAGTGGGGAATTGAACTGCATTACGCTGTCCAGGAGCGGCCCAGAGGATTGGCCGACGCTTTCCTGGTCGGCCGGGACTTTATCGCCGGCTCCCCGGTCGCGCTGGTCCTGGGCGACAACATCCTCTATGGGCACAACCTTTCCGAAATACTTCGGCAAGCGGCGAAAACCACCTCGGGAGCAACGGTTTTTGCATATCCCGTACGCGACCCGGAACGTTATGGTGTCGTCACGCTGGACCCTCAAGGCCGCCCACTCGCAATCGAGGAGAAACCCAAACAACCGCGCTCGAACCTTGCTGTGATCGGCCTCTACTTTTACGATACCGACGTGGTTGAAATCGCCTTGTCATTGAAACCGTCCGAGCGGGGCGAATTGGAAATCACCGACGTCAACCGCGTCTATCTCACGCAGCAAAAGCTCAGAGTGATCAACTTCGGCCGCGGTTACGCCTGGTTCGACACCGGAACACCCGATGCGCTACTTTCCGCCGCCACCTTTGTGCAGGCGCTTGAGTCACGGCAGGGCTTGAAGATCGCATGTCTTGAAGAGATCGCCTTCCGCAGCGGCTTCATCGGCAAGCCCGAACTCATCGCACGCTCGGAGAGACTGGGCCAATCGACTTACGGCGATTACGTGCGCGAGCTCGCCCATGACATTTCACGTGGCGGCAAAACCCTGAACGAGGATTGAGCGCGGCGGCCGGGGACCTGGTGCTATTGCGTTTTGGCATTCCCACTACGCTTCGGTGCGGGGCGCTTTATGATTGAAGAGTTGCTACTCATCGGCGCGGGCGGCACTTCGCGCGAGCTCGTTGATGTGGTGAATGACATCAACCGTCGGGAACTGCGCTGGAAGCTGATTGGCTTTCTGGACGACACTCCAGCCAAACAGGGGACCAATGTAGACGGCCTGCCTGTGCTGGGACCGCTTGAGTCGGTAGGCCGCTACTCGGCGCAAGTCATTGTCGGCGTTGCTCATTGGAAGAATGTCGGTGCCCGACGCCCAATTATCGAGCGGCTTGCCCTGCCCATTGAACGGTATGCCACGCTCGTTCATCCCTCGGCGTCAATTTCCTCGCGTGCCGCGATCGGAAGAGGCACCGCGATCCTGCACAACGCGGTAATCACGTCTGGAGCCGTGATTGGGAACCACGTCTTGATCATGCAGAACGGCTCGGTCGCACATGATTCGGTCGTCGAGGACTTTGTGATCATCGCGCCCGCTGCTACGATTACCGGCTGTGTGCGTGTGCGGTCAGGCAGCTATATCGGAGCTGGTTGTACAATCCTGTCTGGAGTGACTGTGAATGAGGGAGTTCTGGCGGGAATCGGCTCGGTAGTGCTGAACGACGTGCCCGCCGGCCGCACGGTATCAGGCAATCCCGCGCGGTTGCTCCCTCAACCATGATAGCGAGCGAATCGGGAGCCACAAGATGATCGCCTTTGTGAGATGGAGCATCGCAGGATGAAAATCGGGAAATGGATGTCCAGTAAGCGTCTGCTGCGATCTGAAATTTACCCGGCGGAGGAGAAATGCCCGATCTGCGGCTATATGGGACACCGCGATCAGCGCCTTACTATTCAGAAGGATCCGGATGTCTATCTGCTCCTCTGCCCGCGGTGTTTCGGTCTGTCCGCGTCACAGATGCCTAAGCGCGAAGCGCTCGATCGCTACTACGGATCTTTCTATGCCCAACGCGAACGAGAGCGCGTGACATTCTATAAGCCCGCCCGCCTTGCTCGCCATCTTGCGTCAAAGATCCGAATCGACTCATCGCACGACATTCGGATCGTCGATTTTGGCGGTGGTGATGGCTCGGTCTCAGTCTCGTTGGCCGGGTTAATCTCACAGCGGACGCAGCGTCGGGTTTATGTTCATGTGGTCGATTACGATTGCGCTGTCAGAGAACCGTCACATGGCGAGCGCCTCGATGTTCAGCATGTCCGGGAACTGAAAGACGCCCCGGATGGTAGCGACTTAATCATCGCTAGTGCGGTGTTTGAGCACATCCCGAACCTCGCTGCGGTACTTACCGAGATCGTCGGCAAGTTGGGTCCTGCGGGCTCTCTCTACGCGCGCACTCCGTATCTACTGCCGTTCATGCGGCTGTTTGGCTTCGAGATGGTCTACCCGGGACATGTCCATGATCTGGGCGACCGATTTTGGGGTAACCTGCCGAAATGGTTTTCGGTGCCAATCGACATCGTTCTCTCGCAGCCATCAATCGTCGAGTCAGGTTTTCGGCAGGACCTGATTCACACGCTTGCCGCGTATTGTCTCAAGTTGCCGGCGCACATCGAATGCCTTTACACCCGCCATCCCGCCTTTAAGCTCTATGGAGGATGGGAGGTTGTGATGCGGCACAGCGCCAGCGCTTGCGTGAATCCGGGGTGCGCTCGGCCTTAGATCCGCTTATAAAATATCAAGCGGCTATGGTCGTGACATTTAAGATCCCGGTCAAGCCGAAGCGGATCAAGTTGTGAGAAGCGAGAGAGAACTGAAGCCCGGTGTCAAAGCTCGCCCCCGGTTAGGCCAATCACCTGGCCGGAAACGAACGATGCTTCGCCGGAGAGCAGGTACCTGGCCATGGCAACCACATCAAGCGGCTGACAGAGACGACCTAAGGGAACGCGCGCCGTTTCTCCCAGTCGTCGGCGATCGGTGGTCTGCTTGTTTGTACCGATAGCGATGAAGCCCGGAGAGATGGCGTTGACGGTGATCCGTTTGCGGGCAAGCTCGGGCGCCAGCAAGCGGGCGGTATGTTCCAGTCCCACTTTCCCCAGCGAGTATGCTGCGGCATTAAGGTTGGGTTTGGCCGAACCGACGATCGACCCCAGCACGACCAATCTCCCGCCTCCGGATTCAACGTTGCTGAAAAGGTATCGCGCCAGACGAATGGTCTGGCAGCTGCCGAACAGTAGCTGCGATTCGATTACATCGTCTGGAGCTTCGAGCAGTCCGCCGTGAGGCAAGCCGGGCCAAGCGGCATGCACTATCGCGTAAAGCGGCGCGCCGTCGAGAGCGGCGGTCAGCGTGTCGCACCAGCGGGCATCGGAGAGATCGGATTGCAATTCGAACACATTCGGGGAATTTCTGAGGCTCGCGTCCAGGGGGTTTCGATTTACCAACCCATAGACATAGTAGTCCTCGCTGAGGGCCGCAGCGATGGCTGTTCCGAGCCCCCCGGAGGCACCGGTCACGAGCACTCTGCTCCGGCGTGTTTTGGGAGCCGTATGCACCGGCTTGCCAGCGCGTGCGGACTCATTGTGACGGGTCTGATGCAGAGAAAATCCCATCTGGATGTCAGCCGTTGTGGCGCGCGAAGTTGTCTCCCGCACGAGGACCCGCAGCCTGCCGCTCCCGGTTTCCGGCTTCCACGAGGTGATCTCGCCGTTGACAACTACTCGGCAGGGAAAGTAGAGCGGTGATGGGAAGGTACCGTTGAGGCTCAAGAGCAGCGCGTCGCGGCCGGGTAGATGCATTCCTACCATGGCCGAGGCCAGTCCCACCTGAAAAGCTCCGTGGACGATGCGGCCCTGATAATTGGTGGTTGCGGCGTAGGCCGCGTCGATGTGAAGCGGATTGTGGTCACCGGAGTTTGCGGCGAAGGCCACAATATCTTCCTCGGTGATGCTTCGCTCAAACTCAGCCGTAAGGCCTGCTCTCAATTCTTCAATCGAAAATACCTTGGCTTCAGGCATTCTTGAGGCTCTCCACATAATCCACGAAAAGCTCGAAAGAAAGCGGGCCATCAGGGTCGCCGGCCACCAATTGGTCGGGCTGCACCTCGACCCCACACTCTTCTTCGATCAGAGCTATGAGATTCAGCGTTGCCACCGAGTCCCACTTGGCGACCGACGCTGTGCTGGCTCGAACGATCTCCTCGGGACTCAACTCCGGAAAGACCACTGCGAAGCAGCCCTCAACCCGCTGTCGGACGTCATCAGTCATCCGCCGTCTCCGAAACCTGATGGTACAACCGCGGACTTCTGACGCGGAACTGTACCGCGGTGAGTATGACCGTGCCGTTCTGGAAGGGGCCGGCGAGTTGGTCCAGGAAGGTACACATCGGTCCGTTTCTCTCGGTGGCGGCAAAGTCAAACACGATACGGTCAGCTCCGAAGTGGCCCAGCAGAGCAGCTAAGCACCCGTATTCGATTTGACGCGAAAAAGCTCGGCAACTCATCACCCATACCGCTATGCGCAATTCCGGGCCCTCACGGCGCCCGGCCAGGACCGCGATCTTCCCCAATACACTGTACTTGTCCCGGTAGGACACGGCCATCTGAAACCCGCCCGGGCCGTCGAGCAAGGCGCGCCATTCAGTTTGTGTCCATCGGCGTCCGTTGAGGTTGAACTGGTTGGTCTTGTTGACTAGCTCCAGGGGCCGCGGGTCGTTCAAGTCGTTGTCATAAGAAATCGTCACTTCGGCGCGCGCGTCGCGCAACAGGTCCGAGGCGGTCCCCCCGTTTGCTTCAAGGTCCTGCAGAAGAGGTTGCGAGTCGCGCAGGCTCTGCCGGCGCAGCGTATCTTCAACCGAAAGCGCGGGTTTCCCGAACCGATCGCGCAGCCGGTAGAGCAGTTCGACAACCTCGGCCGGGTTCTTCTGAGGAAAACAAATGCACTCCATTGCCGGGAATGCGGCTTGCACCTCGGCAACTTCCAGTGGGCTTTCGTCGACGAAGACCACGCTCTCAGGGCCAACGTTCCAGCGCTGCAGAATCCGCGAAACGGAAAGCGATTTGCGCTCCCAATGAACCTCGAACGGGAAGATCAGGTCAGCCGGAATGAATAGATCGGCGCGAGTGAATGCCCTGCGCACCGTCTCCGGATCGTTCTTGCTGGCCACTCCGACCAGCACGCCGGTCTCGGCCAGCGAGCGAAGTAGAAGCTGGTAGAGGCCATGATGCTGGCTGTGATGATCGAGGTTCCAGGAAATATTTGCCTCTCCAATCTCCCCTACGATTCCGTTCCATAGCGTGCCGTCGAGGTCGGTAACAATTCCTTTCTTCGGAGCCGGCGGACACAGAATCTGGGCGACCAGCGACGCCATCTGGGCGGCGTGCGCGAGCTTGTACGGAAAACCGCTGAACAGGTCTCCCCCGATATCCCATCGGCTGCCGGGGGGCGAAATGCGATCCAGTTCTTGAGCAGAAAGCCGGCCTGCCTGGCGCTGACCGGCAAAAGCGAGAAGGCGTTCCTCAAGGCGGAGCTGAAGTCCCGAGCCGAGACGATTGGGAGTAAACGCCACCGGAGGCAGCGGGAGAGTCGGCAGGACGAACGCCACCGGGCATACCGCAGCCGCGCGGTCTAGAGCGTCGGCCAGTATCCTGAGCTTGAGTTCGACCGTGCCGATGATGTCCTCGTGATCGGAAGGCGACCAACCGCGAGGACTGCGAATACCTAGCCGGGGGTCGAGGTCGGGCCACTCGATAATGATTGCGGCGAAGCTGGGGCGCCTGATCGCAATACGGTTGACGCTTCCAACCAGATCGCCGTAGAGACCGGTCTCAATCTGCACTCGTCTTTGCGGAAATCGGGTCTGTAGTTCGGCGGCCAGCAGGGTTTGGAAATGGAGCGGGGTGAATCCGCAGGCGAGGAAGGCCGGCAGAGGGTCAGCACTTTCGTCCGAGGGCGCCTGGTGCAGGATGTGGAGCGCTTCGCCGAGTTTCATCTTTGCTTCCGTGGTTCGTGCCAACCTTAGGGCCTAGCGACTGAGTGCCGCGGAACCTCGATCGGCCGTCTCCGAAGGACGCGCATCTGCGCATCACGACACGTACCGCAATTTCGCACACTTCCCGCGGTCAAGCCACTACCGTATAGTCGGCACCGGATGACGGGGGCAGTCTGACGAATGAGCAAGTTGTGCCTGCATTGTGGCTCCTCGTTTAGGGGCGCCAATTGGAAATGCCCCTCCTGCAGCTGGATGCCCGAAAGCATCGCCGGGTTTGTCGCGTTCGCTCCCGCACTGGCCGAAAACAACGCTTATTTTGGTTCCGAGCACCACGGACGGCTGGCTGCACTCGAAGCTGGGAATTTCTGGTTCAAGGCCAGGAATGAGCTGATACTTTGGGGCCTAAACAAGTTCTTCCCCCAGGCGCAAACCATGCTGGAGATTGGCTGCGGGACCGGCTTTGTACTCAAAGCGCTCGAGGATTCACGTCCCGAAGGCAGGTTGGTCGGAACCGAAGTTCATGTGAGCGGGCTGGAGGTCGCCAGGCGGCGCGTAACTGCGCGAACCGAACTCGTCCAACTCGACGCGACGTCGCTGCCGTTCAGCGACGAGTTCGAGGTCGCTGGCGTCTTCAACGTCATCGAGCATATCAAAGACGACGAGAAGGTCTTGAGAGAAATCGCCAAGGCACTCAAAACCGGAGGCGGGCTGCTGGTCACCGTCCCGCATCATGCGTCCTTGTGGAGTGAGTTCGATGAAGTTGCAAAACATGTGCGACGTTACTCTACCAGCGAACTGGTCGACAAGTTACGGCGCTGCGGATTCGAAATACTCTTCGTGACATCCTTTTCGTCTTTGCTCTTACCCATAATGGTTCTCTCTCGTCGCGCTCACCGGGGCACGCCTGAGGAGCTGGTTCTAAAGCAATTCCTGATCCCACGCTGGGTGAATTTTGTGCTTGATAGGATCCTCGGCTTCGAGCGGTTCCTGATAAAATCCGGCGTAACGTTTCCCTTCGGGGGCTCGCTATTCCTGGTGGCGCGCAAGGCCGACAAGATTGGAATGTTTTCTCGCGTCAAATCTGACGAAGTGTCCGCATCAACGCCTGGAGCCGGATCGGCGCTTGAACTTGGTGCGATTCGTAAACTGGATCAAGCGTGATGCCGTCGATTTCGGTTGTTGTGCCCGTGTATCAGGCCGAACTGAACCTGCGAGCCCTTTACGGGGAGCTGATACCCGCCATCGAGGGCATAACCGACACGTTCGAGGTCATTTTCGTCGAAGACTGCAGCAGGGATCGCTCCTGGGGAATCATTCGTGACCTGGCTACTCAGGACGCGAGAGTGCGCGGCTTCCGGTTTCAACGAAACTTCGGACAGCACCACGCGTTGCTTTGTGGGATTATCGCTGCGCGCTACGAAGTCATTGTGACCGTCGACGATGACTTGCAGCATCCGGTCGATCACGTCCGGCGGCTCATCGACAAGCTTGAGGAAGGGTATGATGTCGTCTATGGGACGCCCGAAGCCGAAGCTCACAGCCCAATGCGCAACGCCGCGTCGGTTTTGACGAAACTTATGCTGAGCAGCGTTATGGGGTTGGAGACAGCGCGCGAAGCCAGCGCCTTTCGGGCTTTTCGAACCACATTACGGGAAGGGTTCGAGCACTATAACGGGATGTCCGCGTCGGTCGATGTGTTTCTCGCCTGGACGACTCAGCGGTTTGCAAGCGTCGAGGCTCCATTCAGAGCACGGGCCGCCGGCAAGTCAGGCTATACGTTCCGAAAGCTGGTGGGGCATGCCTGGAATATCATTACCGGCTTGAGCACGCTGCCACTCAGGATCGCGACGGTGGTGGGCTTTGCCTTCACTTTTTTTGGCATCCTTGCCTTTGGGTGGGTGTTGCTGGCACGCATGATCTATGGCGTAGCAACCCCGGGGTTCACGTTTCTGGCGTGTGTGATCGTTATCTTCTCCGGGGTACAACTCTTCGCCTTGGGAATCATCGGCGAATACCTGGGACGCCTCTATTTCCAGTCTTTCAATCGCCCACCGTTTTTGGTTCGGGAGACTTGCGGGATAGCGGGAACCGAATTCTCGAACCGCTCGCGGCATCAAACAGCTTCCGGCCTGTGATGGTCCGTCTCGTCGCGTCAATGCGCTCAGTGCTATGCTGAAAGTAATGCCGGCGACCATCCCGTTCAACCGTCCATGGCGAGGCGATCGAGAAGCAGCTTACGTCGCAGAAGTGCTGGCTGGGAGTGTTTACGCCGGTAACGGTCCTTTTTCCGGCCGATGTCGAGATTGGCTGAAAGCGGCCACTGGTTCGGCTGAAGTGCTCCTGACGCCTTCGTGCACGGCCGCCCTGGAAATGTGCGCTCTCTTGCTGGACCTTCAACCCGGCGACGAGATTATTTTACCCTCTTTCACCTTCGTGACGTCCGCCTCGGCCTTCGCGCTGCGTGGCGCAACCCTGGTCTTCGTGGATATCAATCCCCATACTCAAAACATCGATCCGGAACAAGTGGCAGCTGCCATCACGCCCAAGACGCGCGCGATAGTAGCCGTGCACTACGCAGGTATCGCGTGCGATATGGCGGCACTCCGCGCTTTGGCCGAGCGCCACAGCCTGATCTTGATCGAAGACGCGGCGCAAGGGATCTGCGCGCGTTCACACGGCCGCGCCCTCGGCGCCGTAGGCCATCTGGGCACAATCAGCTTCCACGAGACCAAAAACATTCATTGCGGCGAAGGCGGCGCGCTGCTCGTTAACGATCCCTCGTTCGTCGACCGCGCCAAAATTATCTGGGAAAAAGGTACCAACCGCGATCAATTTTTCCGGGGCATGGTGGACAAGTACACTTGGGTGGATCTGGTCTCCTCCTTTTTGCTTGGCGAGATCAGCGCGGCGTTTCTTCTCGCCCAGCTCGAGGCGTCCGAAGCAGTTACCGAGAACCGGCGAGCTACTTGGCGCCGCTACCATGCTGCCCTGGAACCTCTCGCTCAGGCCGGGCTGCTGGTTCGCCCAGCGTTCCTGAGTACGCAACGCCGAATGCCCACATCTACTACGTGATATTATCGTCGCTGGCAGAGCGCAGCCGCGTGATCAGTGGACTCCGGGCGAAGGGTATCCAGGCAATTTTCCACTACGTGCCATTGCACGACAGTCCCGCCGGCCGGCGCTTTGGCCGCACCGCGGGGTCCATGGAGTCGACCCGGCGGGCGGGCGATGGCCTGCTTCGTTTGCCACTCTGGTATGGTATGGCGGATCAACCCGACCTTGTCGTTGCCGCATTGACCGAGGCGCTCACCGCCACGTGATCCGCGCTTAACCTCGGTCTACACTACTCCACGGCGCTCTGGTTGATCGAACGCAGCATAGTCATCTCTTTCTATTATAATCGGGAACCGGGTTTTTGGGTTCCCCAACCCAAAGCACATAGCTATGGTAAATCTTAAACTGTTCAGTGTAGGTCAGATTAAACGATCCGGTGATCAACTCGCGCAGGGTCGCGACCGTTCGCGGGCGACTTCCACGGTCGTACTTCCATAGGAGTCGGCTTGCGAATGATCCGGGTTCGTCAACGGCGTCCATAAAGATCACAGTTTTCCGACAAAGACGAGCCAATTCGCGGAACAGCGCACTGACCTCTTCATCGGTCAGATGGTGCGACATCGCGAAACACAACGCGACATCAACGGAACGGTCACGAAGGGGGATTCGCGCGGCGTCGCCGAGTATCATCATGCCAGGCAAACGCTTGGCTCTGAATCCCCGGAGCTTTTGCGGATCGCTGTCCAGCCATATGTAGCCGATCCCGGCGGGCATGATCTTGTTGTAGTTTCCAGTGCCTGCGCCCACGTCCAGAACGCTTTCACCATCAAGGCCTTCGAAAGAGGGGCTGCAAATGCCGAGCAACGCGTTCGCAGCCGGCAAGGCGCTGTATCCAATCGTAAATTGCCGGCCGAGCGATAATCTGATCGAGAAGTCTAAGCATTGGGAATGGCCCGCGTCAGACCGAAGTCGGCTCTTGCAAGCGATTTCCTCTATGCGTGCCTTCGATCGTGCGGCCACGCCCGCCGGCGATCACCCGTGACGTGGCGCCTGCGCGGATGATGAGCAACTCAGTGATCGTGACAAACCCCCACTCCAGCCCACTCCAGAATAGTCGAGGTAACGCGATTGATCTGATCGTCGGTCAATTCAGGATAGACCGGCAGCGACAGGACTTCGTGGGCTGCCCGTTCAGAGATCGGAAAATCTCCCGGCCCGTACCCCAGATCGGAATAGGCGGGCTGAAGGTGAACCGGAATTGGATAATGAGTGCCGGTCTGCACGCCGGAAGCCAGCAGGCGCTCCTGCAATTCCGCGCGGCTGGCGGTTCGGATCGTGTAGGCGTGATAGACATGTTTGGCGTACGGCAATTCGAGCGGAACCTGCACCCCCGCCGGAGCGAGCACCTGGTTGTAAGTTGCGGCGTGGCGCCGGCGGGCGTCGGTCCAGGCGTCCAGGTGGCGAAGTTTCACTTTCAGGATCGCGCCCTGCATCGCCTCCATGCGATAGTTATAGCCCTTGAGCCGTGCTCATATTTATCCTCGGCTCCCCAGTCGCGCAGCATACGTATAGTGCGATTATACTCAGGATTACTTGTGACTATTGCGCCGGCTTCGCCGTAAGCGCCAAGATTTTTGCCCGGGTAGAAACTGAAGCAGCCCAGAGCGCCCAGCGACCCGGCGCGGCGGCCCTGGTACTCGGCGCCATGGGCCTGGGCCGCATCTTCGATTACCACCAGGTGATGGCGCCGCGCGATCTCGAGGATAGGGTGCATCTCGGCAGACTGGCCGTATAGATGAACCGGCAAAATGGCGCGGGTCTTGGGGGTGATTGCAGCCTCGATTCGGGTGACGTCCATCGTGAATGACGCCGGGTCGATATCGACGAAGACCGGAGTCGCGCCGGCGTAGAGGATCGCGGCCACGGTCGCGACGAATGTGAACGGAACCGTGATCACTTCGTCGCCGGGACCGACGCCGGCCGCCAGCAACGCCAGATGCAATGCGCTGGTCCCGGAATTTACGCCGATAGCGTGGGCGGCGCCGCAATAGGAGGCGAATTGTTCCTCAAATGCTGCTACTTCCTTGCCGAGGATGAACTGGCTGCTCTCCAGAACCTCGAAGATCGCACGGTCAATCTCGTCCTTGATGCTGTGGTATTGCGCCCGCAGGTCGGCGAGAGGAATCACGCGCCTGCCCCTTTGGCCTTCCCTAACTCTATCAACCGGCCCTGCAGTTCCATCGATTCGGTGGCGGCTTCAAGGACGCGCACCGCCGACAATCCGGCTTCGCCGTCGGTCAACGGACGACGGCCCTGTTCGATGCTGTCGATGAAATCGTCCACTTCTACCTTCAGTGCTTCGGTATTCTCGAGATTGGGCGCCCACATGTCTCCAACCCGATAGTTGATTCGCGTGCGGTAAACGATCCTCCGGGTCGCCGTCCAGTTTGATGCCATTGTCATAGATCTTGACCTTCTCGCTGCCCTCCAGATCGTCGTACACGATCATCTGTCGGCTGCCGCCGATGACCGTGCGCCGAATCTTCACCGGGCGCCAGCCAGTTGACATGCATATGCGCGATCGAAGTTGCTGGCGAAGAACAGCGTGAGATAGGCGATATTCGCGGTTTTGCTGCCGACATGGCTCGCGCCGGTGGCCGAGACCGCCAGGGCTCCCCGGGCAGAACATGGTTGAGGATCGAGAGATCATGCACGGCAAGATCCCAGATCACGTTCACGTCGTGCTGGAAAAAACCCCAGGTTGATCCGCACCGAGTCGAAGTAATAGGGCTGGCCGAGCTCGCCGCCGACAATGATTTCGCGGATCTTGCCGAACCGCGCCGGTGTAGACAAACGTGTGATCCACCATGAGCGTGAGCCGGCGCTGGTTCGCCTGTTCGATTAACGTCACGGCCTGCCCAGAGGTCGCGGTCATCGGTTTTTCGACCAGCACGTGCTTACCCGCCCTGAGAGCGGCCATCGCCAATCGAAGTGGCTGGAGACGGGAGTGGCGATAACCAGTGCATCCAGCGCCGGGTTGCCGATCAGTTCAAGCGCGTCGGTGGCCGTCTTGATTCCTGGGTAGCGGGCGTTGGCCAGCGCGAGGCGTTTGGAATTGAGATCGCTGACGCAAGTGACTTGCGACGCCCGGACTCGACGAAATTGCGAACCAGGTTGGGTCCCCAATAGCCGTAGCCGATCACTCCGACGCGCAGCATTCCTTGTTTCCCGATGTCGCAGGGCCGGCCATCGGCGGTTGCCGCCAGTATGAACGGAAGCCGGCCAATTCGTCAAAGGCGCAGCACGGCGATCGTCCTCGGTTCCGAGAAACGTTGTCCGGCCGAGTCTGCCGGAGGCGCAGACTTCGAGCTTTTGTGGGTGAGACGGCCGGCCCGTCAAAGTCGCGGTTTCCGGTCGCGCACGTCGCCGACCACCTGGGCCGGAACGCCGGTTACGATTGCATAGTCCGGCACGTCGTGAGTAACCACGGCGCCGGCGCCGACCAGGGCGCCGGTTCCTACCGTGACGTTGCCAAGGATGGTCGCGTTGCTTCCGATGGAAGCTCCCGCCCTGACGTGTATCCTTGTTACCTTCCAGTCGGTTTCCTGCTGAAGGCTGCCGTCGGGATTGGTCGCTTGCGGGTAGAGGTCGTTGATGAACATCACGCCGTGCCCGATAAACACCCGGTCTTCGAGCGATACGCCCTCGCACAGGAATGAATGGCTGGAGATCTTGCAGTCACTCCCGACCCGCACGCCCTTCTGAATCTCGACGAACGCTCCGATCCTGACGTTGTCTCCGATCACGCAGCCGTACAGATTCACCAAGTCCGGCTGGAAAATGCGGACGTTCGATCCCAGCACTACGTCAGAGGCGATCATTAGCTTGCTCGTCGCAATATCCTGGGCAACGGGCAGACCGCCGCGTTCCGGTCAGGGCCCGGACGGGATACTCAGATCGCGTTCCTTGCGGACCAGAAGATAATAAACGTCCATCACGCCAGCCGGCTTGAAGTGCTGGAGATATATTGCGCCAGCGGTTGGCTCATTATGGTCGGATTGCGCCGTCCCATGAACGAGATTACCCACGGATATAGACAATGCAGGCGTCGGGATGTTTGTCGAGAGCCGCTTCCACCTCCAATTGTTGCTGGCGTGCTGAAAACCTCCATCCAGTCGCCGTCGTTGAGGCCGGTCGGAGGAGTCAATCCCGGTCCAGAAATTCAAGCTCAAGAGATCGGGCATGCCCATGAAGACATCGCAATGGGCGCGCAGGTTACTCGTCAGCCACTGGAAGTCGTCGGCCTGTCGCGCCGAAAGATGGATCCGTTCCGCGCCCGGAAGCGCCAACGAAGGCAACCGACGATATTCCCGAATCATAACATAGTCTTGGCTTGAGTAATATAATGGAATAGCCAGGAGGATGACCAGGGTGCTCGCACGGAGCAGCCGCGGGGCGCCGGCGGTGCGCGTGCGGCCACCATGGTCAGAAAGTCGCCCAGCAAAACCGCTCCAACCAGCGTGAGCAGGACGAAGATCGGATTCTGCAGACTGGCCGGATAAGAATACAGCGTGTGCAGGATCGCGGTGGCGGCCAGCACGCTGCGGGCAAACCCCGGCGATGAGGCGAAATCCGCCGATGAGGATTGTGCCTCGGCCGACGGTGGATACAACAGCAGCCAGCAATACGGCGCGACGAAGGGCGCCAGAAATTTCGAACCGTATCACCGCGACCAGCAGACTGCCGGCGCCGATTATCAGTTTCAGGGGTCCGATCAGTCGATCCACACGGCGCGGCGCGCGCGCGAATAGCAGGGCCGCGGCCAATCCAGCCAGCGCCCATGGAATCCAGATCCAGGTGAACGGCAGCGATGTATACCAATACCGACCCTGAACGTTGCGGAGATTCGACAAGGCCAGCGAATCCAGGATGGCCCACGAAGATACGCCTTGCGCGATGAGGACGAGCCAGGCGGCGGCGATCGTGGCGGCAAAGGCGGCCAGCGCCGTCCAGCAATCCCCAAACGACAGAGAGGCGCGCCTGGAGCGGCCAAACAGACCCGGCAGCAACGCCGCCGTCGAAGCCATCACCACCAGACAGAAGACGCGCTCCGGAGGATCGTCGAGGTGAACCCTCATGAGCACCGCAGGCAGCGCCAGCGCGGCGGCGACCGCGGCGGCTCGGGCGACACCCGACAGGACCGTCAGGGGCGACTCGGACAAAGCCGCGAGGGTAACTCCGAGGATCACGAAAATGCCGACATTTACCTTGATGAGCAGCAGCGCGGCGGCAATCGTTCCCGCCAGATCATCGCCGTCCGAACGCCGCGGGGCCGGTCGGCGAGCAGGCTGGTCGCGGCCAAGCCGGTGAACAGTAGAACGCACAATTCCTGCGGATGTCCGGGAGCAAGGCGGAAAACCGCCAGGTGGCGGAAGACCAGAACGTGCGCGACGGCAGCAAGCGGCAACGAGCGGCTATAGCGGAAAACGATCCAGGCGCCAATCAGCGGGCACAGGACCCAGACCACCGCCGACGTCATGCGGGTGGTGTCGTTCGTTACGGCAGTGTCGGTCACGAATCGAATAAGCCAGTTGTAAAAATAGTATACCGGACCGTAGCCACTGAAGATTTGGTCGTACAGTTTGAAGCCGGCCAGGTACTGCTTGACCGACATCATCAGCATCCCTTCGTCGTCGTAGCTGGTCGGAAATCCGTTGAAGATCGAATAGTAACTGCCGACCGCGACTGGAAGACTAAGGAGCAGGAAGTAGATCGCCGCGCCACGCCCGTCGACCGGCCACGATGAACGTACCGGCTCCGGCGCAGCCGCGGGTATCACCGGGCCGAGAACCGTGCCGGGGATGGGCATCGCGGCGTGTTGGGTCTGCAGGGAGTTCACCGGGCGAAGTTCCTGGAACTAGACCGGCCGCGAGACCACGACGGTGAACCGCCGCTTGAGCCGCAGGAACGGCGCCTCGAGCCATCGATAGGAGCACGCGGCCACGATCACCGTGAAGGAAAGACTGCACAGCACATATAGAACGAAGGCCAGACCGAGCGGGAAGGGTCCGCCGAAGCGGGCGGGCCAACCGATTACCAGATGGTAAATCAGGTCGCGGCTCATCACGATGAAGAACCCGTGGTAGACATACAAGCCATATGAAATCTTGCCTAAATAGACCAGCCATCGCTTGAGGAAGAAGCGGCTGTCGGGGTTGCCGGCGCCGAGCGTCGCGGCCAGGAACGCTGCGCTGCCGAGCGCTACGGCCGGGTATCCCAGTCCCATGTCGAGCCCGGTAGCGGTCGGTGCAGTCACTTTCCACACCCCGGCGGCGAGCCCCCAGCAGACGGCGCCCAGCACCACCAGCGCAACGCGTGGCGCCCGGCCCAGGTTCGCGCAGAAGCTCTGCGGTACCATTGCGAGCAGAATGCCTGCCGCGATTGGGTCCAGCCGCGTCAGCGTGAAGAAAAACACCGGGCCGCCATGATAGCCGAGCGAAGCGGCGAGCGCCCGGGCACCTGCCGCGACGAGCAACATCGCTACCGCGATGGGGCGATCGCAGACCTCCGCACGCGGCCTACAATCTGCGGCCAGAGGAGGTAGAACTGCTCTTCCACGCAAAGGCTCCAGAGCGGATTGAGCATCAAGCCCAGCTCGCCCCAGAACGTGATCGCGAGGTTGCCGGAGAGGAAGAGAAAAGCGAAAAGGTAGCCGAAGCTCAGCGTCCCGGCCGTGTTGACAAGGAGGCGATCGCCGTGGGCCTGCGCCAGCCGCGACACGCAGAACGCGAGGGCTAGGTAAAAAAAGTACAGCGGCCAGATCCGAAGAATCCGCCGCAGGTAAAAGGCGCGAATGCCGAGTTGGCCCGTCAAGTCGCGTTCTCTCAGCAGGAGGCGGGTAATCAAATACGAGCTAAGCGCAAAGAAGAGATCGACGCCGAAAGATCCCGCCAAACCTGCGCCACCTGCGCCCCTGGACAGGGAGAAGAAAGCGACATGAGTGATGAATACCGAAAGAAAGGCGAAGAAGCGCAGAACGTCGAGCTCAGGCAGGTAGAAACGCTCGGCGAGGGCGCCTTCGCGACCGAGGCGCGGCTCGATTGGCTGGAAGGCGGTCGAAGCCAGTGTACTCGCGGACTCCAAGGATTCAACCGCCTCCAAGGATTGCCGGTCAGCCACGGTACCGGAGGGTAAATTCGGGTCGGGCCAGTCTGGATGTCGCCAGCTTGCGCCTGCTTCCAGCGGGCGAAATCTACTGCGTTGGCCAGGTCTTCGCAAGAGGGAAAACCGGGTTCGTCACTTTACCCGACGCTTTTGGCGATTGGCATATATGCTGAACCTGCGATACAAAACCCGAGGTGAGCATGAGACTCCAGACCAGCGCGGGGGGAGGAAGTCGCACCGCCGATCTCCCTCTAGCGGAGGCGGCTGGCGCATCATCCTCCCCAGCGCCGCTGCCTTACGATCCCACGCCGTCGGCACATTCCCAACCCGATCGGGGATCGGCTGACCGCGCCGAGCGCCATCGACAGGCGCGAATCGGCCATTTCGACCGGCAGAATCCGACTGCAACGGCGCGCTACTATCACCGCCGGCTGGCCGATATCTATCGCGTACTCGTGCCGCCGAATCAGCGCGTGCTCGAGTTAGGATGTGGCCGCGGCGACCTGCTGGCGGCGCTCAAGCCTGCGGTCGGAGTCGGGATCGATTTCTCGCCCCTGACCGTCGAGATCGCTTCGCGACAGCATCCCGAGTTGCGCATCGTGCTCGCCGACGTGCAAGAACTCTGCGTACAGGGCGAGTTCGATTACATTATCCTTTCCGATCTGGTCAACGATCTGTGGGACGTCCAGCGCGTGCTGGAGCAGGTCGCCGCCGCCAGCTCGCCCTCCACGAGGGTCATAATCAACAGCTACAGCCGGCTGTGGGAGCTGCCGCTGGCGGCCGCCAGCGGGCTGGGTTTGGCCTCACCGTCGATCGGGCAGAACTGGCTTACCGCCGAGGACCTGGAGAATCTGCTCTACCTGACGGGGTTTGAAGTGATTCGGGTCTGGCAGGAAGTACTGTGTCCGGTTCGCCTGCCCGCAATCGACGCGCTGTGCAACAAATATCTGGTGCGGATTTCGCCGCTTCGGCTGCTCGCGCTGGCGAACTTCATGATCGCGCGGCCGGCCGCGCGCCGCCAGGAGCAGGCCCGCGAGGAGGGACCACTGGTCAGCGTGATTGTCCCGGCGCGCAACGAGGAGGGAAATATCGAAGCGGTCTTCGAGCGGGTCCCGGAGATGGGCCGCGGGACCGAGATTGTTTTCGTGGAAGGTCACTCGCGCGACGACACCTGGGGTGCGATCAAGCGCGGTATCGCGCGGCATCCGGAGCGGCGGTGCAAGATGCTTCGCCAGACCGGCGAGGGCAAAGGCGATGCGGTGCGCCTGGGCTTCGCTTCAGCGGAAGGCGACTTGCTGATGATCCTGGACGCCGACCTGACGGTTGCACCGGAAGACCTGCCGCGCTTCTACGCCGCGCTGCGCTCGGGTGCGGGCGAGTTCGCCAATGGCGTGCGGCTGGTCTATCCGATGGAAGGGCAGGCGATGCGCGCTTTCAACTTGATCGGAAACAAGTTCTTCAGTTGGGCGTTCTCATGGCTCCTCGGCCAGCGGATCAAGGATACGCTGTGCGGGACGAAGGCGCTGAGCCGCCACCACTACGAGGTTATCGCGCAGAACCGGGCCTACTTCGGCGACTTCGATCCGTTCGGCGACTTCGACCTGATCTTTGGCGCGGCCAGACTCAACCTGAAGCTCGCGGACATCCCGATCCGCTACCAGGAACGCACCTACGGGGCGACTAATATCCGCCGCTGGAAACATGGCTGGGCGCTGATCCGAATGGCGCTCTTCGCGTCCAGGCGGCTGAAATTTACTTGAGCTACGCCGTCGGCAGTTCCCGCCGGTCTGCCTTGCGCGGCGAAAACGCGGCTGCTGTGATGGGCTGCCGGCCGCGCGATCGGTGACCGGGCGATGGCCAAGCAGACTTTCGACAATTACCTCGACGAGATTCGATTTCAGCGGGAGATCTGGGCGAAGAAGCCGCAGTTGCGCGAGCTGTACGGACGCTGGTACGCGGACTGCTCCCGATGGTTCTCGCCGCTGCGGCCAGTGCTGGAGGTGGGCGCCGGATGCGGTAACTTTAAGCAGTTCTTTCCCGAGGCGATCACCTCGGACGTGTTCCACAGCGGAGACTGGATCGATCTCGTGATGGACGCCCAAGCCCTGCCGCTCAAGCCGAACGCCACCGGCAACCTGCTGGTCTTCGACGTGATGCATCATCTGCCGCGTCCGCTTGAATTCCTGGGGCGCGCGATCGCCGCGTTGAAGCCGGGCGGCCGGCTGGTGATCTGCGAGCCCGCGCTGTCGCTCTGGTCGCGGCTGATCTACGGAACATTTCACCACGAACCGCTCGATCCCAAGTACGACCCGTTCAGCACCAATGGCGATCTGCCCAATAATTCGCGACGGACCTTTGCCAATAGCGCGATTCCCGAACTGCTGTTCTTCAAGGGCCGCCAGCGGACGCTCGCGATGTTGCCCCAGGCGCGAATGATCGTGGCGCGCAAGTTCGCCTTCCTGCTCTATCCGCTCAACGGAGGCTTTGGCTATCGCAGCCTGATCCCGCTCAAAAGTCTTTCCTTCCTTATGAAGCTGGAAGACGCAGTTACGGCGGTTTTGCCGGCATCGCTGATCGCGCTGCGGATGCTGGTGGTATTCGAAAAGGAAGGCTGACCGAATTAGGCTCGCGGAGGTTCGCGACCCATGACCTTGGCCGACAAGCGCATCGTGATTACCGGCGGCGCCGGATTTTTGGGCCGGCACGTGATCGAGGAATTGCGCCGGAGCAACTGCTCCAAGCTGTTCGTGCCGCGCTCCAGCGAGTACGACTTGCGCAAGCCCGAGCAGGTACGCCGCCTCTACCAGGACGCGCGGCCCGCCCTGGTGATCCATCTGGCGGCGGTGGTCGGCGGAATCGGAGCCAATCGTGAAAATCCGGGCCGCTTCTTTTATGAAAATCTGATCATGGGCGTGGAGCTGATCGAGCAGGCCAGATTCTTCGGCGTAGAGAAGTTCGTCGCACTCGGCACGGTTTGCGCCTATCCGAAGTTCACGCCCGTGCCCTTCAAGGAGGACGACCTCTGGAACGGCTATCCCGAGGAGACCAACGCGCCCTACGGGCTGGCCAAGAAGATGCTGCTGGTGCAGGCGCAAGCGTATCGTGAGCAGTACGGCCAGAACGTCATCTATCTGCTGCCGGTGAACCTGTACGGCCCCTTCGATATGTTTGATCCCGCCCGCTCGCACGTGATTCCGGCGCTGATCAAAAAATGTATCGACGCGGTCGAGAGCGGCGCCGGCCAGATCGAGGTATGGGGCACCGGCTCGGCCAGCCGCGAGTTCCTCTACGTGGAGGATTGCGCGCGGGGCATCGTGAGGGCGACCGAGAAGTACGACCAGCCCGAGCCGGTTAATCTCGGCGCTGGGATGGAGATCAAGATCAAGGACCTCGTGCATCTGATCGCGGAGCTCACAGGATTCGAGGGCAGAATCGTCTGGGACAGCTCAAAGCCCGACGGGCAGCCCCGCCGTTGCCTGGACGTCTCAAGGGCTGAACGCGAGCTGGGCTTCCGCGCCACCACCGATTTCAGGACCGGTCTCAAGCGCACGATCGAATGGTATCGGCAGAACCGATGAGCGCCGCGAAGCCGGTCAAAGCAGCAAGGAGGGGAGGGTGACCGTTCGTCGGCGGCTTGGCCGGCGGCGCGGGGCGGATTCGCACCTCGCACGCAATCGACTCTGATGCCTGGCGGCAAAGGCAAACCGGCCGCTTCCCGGGGTCGGCGGCATGCCGCAGAGCCGGCGCAGCTCGCCGCGATGCCGCTCTGGGGCCGCGAAGAGCTGAGTATCGCGGCGGTCATGGCAGCCGCGGTACTGGTCTGTCTAAGGTCGGTAAACGCGGGATTTGTCTACGACGATCGCATTATGATCGTTCAGAATCACTTCCTTGGCAGCGCCTCGTTCATCTGGCGATCAGCGACCAGCGGCTTCTGGTGGTTTCTTGATCCGGCGCACGCTCCGAACGGTTCCTACTATCGTCCCCTGCAGAGTATCTGGCTGGAGCTGAACTACGACCTGTTCGGACTCAACCCGCTCGGATGGCATCTGGCGATCGTGGGCCTTCACACGATCGTTGTGGGGCTGGTCTTCAAGGTTACGGCGCGCGTTACGGCTGACTGGCGCGCAGCGCTGGCTGCGGCGATGCTCTTCGCGGTGCTTCCGGTCCGGGGCCAAGTCATCGCCTGGCCCGAAGGGATTCCCTATGTGCTGGCAGCGTTCTTCGAGCTAGCGGCGTTCTATTTACTGATCGATCGCGTTCGCCCAACGCCGACAAGGCTGGCGTTGGCGATGGTCCTCTACGCCGCGGCGCTGATGAGCCACGAGAGCGCGGTGGCATTTCCAGGCCTGGTCGCGGCGGCGGCTTTTTTCCTTGATTTGCATCACGACCGGAAGGCAGGCGCCGCGGGGCCGGCACGGGTACGCCGCGCGACAGTGTCCGCGCTGCCGTTCGCGCTCGAAGTAGCGGCGTATCTGGTGATCCGCCGCCTCGCGCTCGGATTTCTATTCTCCGATCCGGCCCAAACGGCCGTGCAGCCGCGCTTGGCGCAGGCGTTGATGACCACCCCTCTCGCGCTGGTCACCTATCTGGAGGCTCTGGTTATCCCGGGGCTGGCCGGCCCAGCCCATCAGGTGCTTTACGTCTCAAGCCCGGCCTCACCCGAGTTCTACCTGCCGGTTGCCGCTCTGGTCGCCGCTGCGGCCATTTTCTATCTTGCGATCCGGCGCCATCCGCACCGCTCGCTGTATCTTTTCTGCGCGGTCTGGATGGGGCTCGAGCTCGCGCCGGTGCTGGATCTCAAGGTGCTTCCGAACTGGGGGCTGGTGGCTGATCGCTACCTCTACGTGCCGTCGTTCGGATGGTGTCTGATGGTCGGAGATTGGGTGTCAGGTCTGGCTGGCCATCCGCGCCGGAGCACGATGGTTTGGGGCGCGACCGGGGCGCTGCTGGCGATCTACGCCGCGCTGCTCTGGCAAACCGAGGACTGCTATCGCAACAACCTCACTTTTTTCACTGCCTGCGTCGAGAAGTTTCCAGAGTCAACAAAATGGCGGGGCGGTCTGGTCAAGGCGCTCGAGGAACGGGGGAATCTGACTGGTGCGCTGGCCCAACTCGAGCAAGCACAGGCGGTCGACCCTCGCGACAGCGACACGCTATTCGAGCTGGCTTTCGTTCACATGCAGCAAGGCAAGCTTGATCAAGCGGCCAGAGAAGCGCAGGCGGCGATCGCGGCGGACCCACGTCCGCTGCCTCGCGAATATATTCTGCTCGCCAAAGTCTACGATGCCGAGAATCAGCCGGCGCCGGCCCAAGCGGCGCTGAGTCTGGCCGCTTCCCGGCCGCAAGGCGAGGCGCCCGCGGCGGTCGCTGGTGCGCAGATGGCTATGCGACATGGCGACCCGCAGAGCGCCGAAACGATCCTGCGCGACGCCACCCGTCGGTTTCCTGACGATGTCCTGCCCTGGATGCAACTCGGCGTGATGCTGGCCGGGCAGGCCCGCTATGCCGAATCGCTGTCGGCCTTTGGTCGAGCGCTCGAACTCGCGCCAAATGATTCGTCGCTTCATCTGCTCATGGCCGGGGCGTTGCACGCGCTGGGCCGTAATCCGGAAGCGCTGAACCAATGCCGCCTCGCTTTGGCCGCAGCGCCGGACGATCCGAACGCTCGCGCGCTGATGGCCCAGATCGAGCGGCAGAGCGCGAGCCCCTGAGAGGCGCCCGGCCGCGCGAGCCGTGCGGCGGTAACAGACCGCCGTTGAAGATCGCGACCGTCATCGCGAACACCCGCGCGCGTCGCCCTTCAGCTCGGATGATTTCGCGCCGCGCCGCTGATCGCTTCCATCAGAGATAGCGTTCCCGCGTCGGCGGGAGAGAACTCCAGGGCCTGGCGGCATTGCGCCATCGCCTCGCTGTCGCGGCCCATCGCGTGAAGAAGTCGGGCGGTCATGAAGTGCGGACCGGCATCGGCGGGCGCGATCGCAAGCGCGCGATCGTATGCGGCAAGCGCCTCGTCAAATCGACTTGCTGCACCCAGAGCCGAGCCGAGCGCACTCCAGATTCGATAGTCGTCGGGATACCGATCGGCCAACGCTTGCATCAGCGCGATCGCATCATGCGCGTCTCCCTGCGCAATCATCTGGCGCGCGCGGATGAAAGCCAGCTCGACCTCGCCGCCGGGCAGCGATTCGGCGTGTTTCATCTCCTCGTCGCTGCGCGCGCGGTCGCCCGCCGAAAGGTAAAGGTTAGCCAACCCGACATAGGCGGCTGGCGATGGCTCCGGGAGCCGATCGAGCCCGGCGGCGGCTTCGCTTGCGCCGCGCGCCGCGTCGCCCATCCGCGCATGCACCACGCCCAAATCGTAGAGGAACATTCCGTCCTGCGGCTCCAGCGCGACCGCCCGCGACAGCTCGCGCTCGGCGCCGCGATAGTCGGCCGCCGCTTCGAGCCGGGTGCCGAGCTCACCGTGACACGCCGCCGATTCCGGGAACACCGCGATACAGCGCGAGAACAGCGCGAGATCGTCGTGCCAGACGGGCTGCACGCGCCACAGGCATGCGGCGAATAGTGCGAGCATCGCGGCGGCGCCGATCGCGACGGCGCGCCGGCCACGAGCACTCGCGTTTGCAATACCGGCCGCCCAATCTGCCAGGGCGATACAGAGTCCCACCGACGGCAGGTACGCATAGTTGTCGTGGACCAGTTGGTTGGGAAGCAGCGCCGGCAGATACATCACCGGGGAAATCGTGATCGCGGACCAGAGCGCGCAAAAGAGCAAGAGCCGGCGATCGGGATGGGAACCAAGCGCCAGCACCAACGCAGCCCCAATCGCGACCAGCGCCGCAGCGGGCAGGTAGAATTCGAGCGCGAGCGGACTGCTGACAAACAGCACGCGATGGGCCGGGCCGGGCAGCCACGGAATGACCGTCAGTTCGAGATAGGTGGCGATTATCCACGGAAGCGTCATCAGCCGCTGGGCGAAACTGGCGTGATTGACCGCGCCGGGCAGGGTCGCGAAGCCGAGCACGAGGCGGCGGACAATCAGATACACGGCAGCGATGACGGCAAACGGCGCCGCGCGCAGGATCGCATCGCGGATGCGATCGACTGGGTTCTCGCGCCGGTCCGCGAAGACCAGCACGTAGCACGCGATTAGCGCGGGGAATGTCGCGGCAGTTTCGTGACACAGTAATGCGCACGCATAGCAGGCCACCGAAATTGCCAATCTGCCGATCGAGCGTTTTCCGCCGGTCTCTCCATCGATGAATAGAGCGAAGGCTGCCAACTGAAACGCCGCCGCCAGCGGCAGCCCCACCGCCGCGACCCACACGATTGCTTCGGCGTGCATCGGCATCAGGGCGAAAATCGCCGCCGCGAGCACTGCGGCGCCCGAGCGATCGGTCAGGCGCATCGCGACCTTGTACACCAGCGCGACGACAATCAGATGCAGCGCAACCATCGTCGCATGCCATCCGAGCGGATTGACGCCGAAGAGCCGGTAGTGCACGCCCACCCAATCGAGCAGCAGCGGGCGGTAGCGATTGGTCTGCGGGATATGAAACGGATCAACGAACCAATACTCGTCGCCAGTGAACGCTCTCCACAGAAAAGACCACTGCCCGATGTACCGGTTGTTGAGGACCAGATCGATGTCGTCGTAGACGAAACCGTTGCGCAGTGATCGCAGGTAGATGATCGTGGTGCCCGCCATCACGGCCACGAGCGCCAGTCGATCGCGGGCCGGTCGGGGCGACGTGGAGATTGATGCCATAAAACCCAGGCTAGCCCGGATGATCCACCGGCTGTTCGCGGCCAGTTACCGGGAATCCGGAAGTTGGGCCCGGCCCGCTCTATTGTCCGGAGACGCCCAGCCGCGGCCCGGGGATCGCCTCCAGGTTATTGGAGATTTACAAGTGCGAGAGAACTTCCCCTCCAGCCAAAACTGGAGGCGCCCGCTCGCGCGAGCCGCGGCGGACCAGAGGCGCCGGGCGGTGGTTGAATGCCCGTTCCAGCCTCAACCAGCGACCGCCCGATGGGGATTCGATCCGCGCGCCGCGGGCGGACAAATCTTAACGGCATCGGGATCAGCCGCGATCCGGCCAGTGATCAACCCCCGGTTCCGCTGATTCCAACCGTGGTCGAAGGATTAGCCGGATCGTTGGTAGTGATCACGATACTTGCGGAATACGGTCCCGGAGTCGGCGGCGCGAAGTTAATCAGCAAGCTCAAGGAGCCCGACGGTGCGATGGCGAACGAAGTGCCGTTAAGTCCCGAGATGCTGAAGGGCAGGAAGAGACCGTTGAGGTTGAGATTGCCGGTCAGGATCCCGGTCGTGCTGTTATTGTGGATGGTTATAAACGTCGACACGCTGGTGCCTGATTTTACTGTACCGAAGGCAACCGACGGCGGTGCGAGCTGCAATTTTCCCGGAACTACTGCGACGAATCTCACCACTCCGTTTCCGACCAAATCGTAGGTCGGATCGACAGCGAGAGTTGTTGCCAGCCGCGGGGCCGCAAGAAGTTTCCCCACGTCGATTTCAGCGATGAAACTACGAGCCCGGTTCACCATCAAACCGATGGCGCGGTTCCCATTCAGACATACATCGGAGGCCGCTATGCCATGGGGGTCGTTAGTCATCTCCCATAGGTTGCCGAGCGGATCACTCGGCATCGTCGCAGTCACGGAATCTATAATCGTGGGCAGCCCGAGGCCGGCGGTTGCGGGCAACTGCAATGCGCCAAAGGCGTTAGTGCCGAATTCGTCGGCGACCAATGCCAGATGCGACCCGTTAGCGACCGCGATCGCAGTTAAGCCATGCAGGAAACTCGCAAATTCCGGCCCCAAGGTCACTGCCTGCGACGGCGCATTAATGCTGCCGACGTTGGAGCCTGGCGCAGGAGGAACGAAAGCGGCCTGGCTCAGATCTACGGTCCAGACCACCGGGAGCAACTCAGCAGTACCCACCCCGATACCCGTGGAATCCAGGGCGAACGAGTCGAAATTTTCAACCGGGCCGAACTCCGCCGTTTGCAGATAATCGTATATAACCGGCGCGCTCGGGTTGCTGATGTCGAAGATCTGGAACATCCCATTGTTCCCACCGACGCCTTCGGTCCCAGACAGGATCCGCGAGTTTACCGGATCGACCTCCCAGTTTTCGGCAATTCCAATGGTCTGCGCAACGATGGGCTTGCCAAATTGGTTGTTCAGCAGGTTCAGCAATTGGTAGCCCGTATTGTTGCCGTCAAGGCCGACGCCAAGAACGGCTTGATGGTGGACCGAATCCACCACAACGCCGCAAGTCTCACAGAACCCTCCGCTGAACTGGGTGAAGCCCGTCCCACCGTCCGTCAGAGTGGCTTCCGGGGAAGTGCTCGGAGCTGCAACGTCGAATTCATAGACGTCGTAGGCGTTATCTGTACAGACCGCCAAGTCGGTCGATTGGTCGACTGAACAGGAATTAACAATGCCCGACCCCTCGACATTCGGGACTTGCGGCGTGACCACCGTGGCATAATTGAAACCGGGTCCCTCAATCGGCACTACCTGGATATTCTGAATCATTGTTGTGTAGTCGCCGTTGCCCAGCACCGCGACCAGGCCGCCGGTCGGATTGGCCGGAACCGTGGCCGGACACGAAATGCTGGGCAGATAGCTGCCGGTCACCAGTGGTCCAATTGAGCCGACCGGAGAACCTGTTGTTGCCGGCGGTTCAGGAGTAGGCGTGGGCGAAGGAGTTGCCGTCGGACTGGGCGTCGCGGTCGGCGCCGGAGTTGGAGACGGAGTGGCGGTGGGACTCGGCGTCTGGGTCGGCGCGGCGGTCTGCGTGGGAGTCGCAGTCGCCGTCGGGCTTCCGGTCGGAGTCGGAGCGCTAGTCGGCGTAGGCGTTGCAGCCTGGGTGCTCGTCGGCGAAGGCGTAGAGGTAGAGGACGGCGCCGCGGTGGGCGATGACGTTGGGGTCGCGCTGGAACTGGCCGCGGCCGTCGGGGTCGCGCTGACCGCAGCCGTCGGGGTCGCGCTGACCGCAGGCGTTGCGGTTGCACTGACCGCAGGCGTCGCGGTTGCCGAGATCGGGGTCGGGGTTGCGGTTGCCGAGATCGGGGTTGCGGTTGCCGAGATCGGGGTAGGCGTCCCGGAGAACGGCGTTGGCGTTTCTACTGGCGGCGGGGGCGGCGTCGGGGTGTGATGCGGGGGCGGCGCCGGGGTCGGCGCTGCGGTCGATATCGCGGAGGACGGAGCGGCCTTTCCGGGTTCATCGCACGCGGCCAAGCAAAAGCCGGCCAAGGTTACCGCAAGGATGATTGATGTGACACGCGTAGCGCCAGAAAACACTGATTTCTCCTGTCCCCTCCGGCGGTGCTTATCGCCCTCAATCACCCGCCGGGGCCGCACTGTCAAGCTCATAGCGCAGTTACGCGACGAACTGCAAACGCAATATGCCCTTCAAAACCAACTCAACCACGTGACCACGCGGTCCTAGGCGCGTCGGCGCGTCGGTGCTCAGTTCAGCTTAGACGTTGAGAGGGGCCAAATCGGTCATCCGCAGTCAGCCGGGAGTCTTTCTGCTCCGGGTACTCGCCAACTCATTGCGGTCTGGCTCACTCGGTTTCGTGCTGAATCGGCGCTGCGCGAAAAGGACGGCCCGCGAGGGGCGCGCGGAAGCCAGCGCCCCTGCCGGCGGGCGAAATCGTCGCGGGGCGACACACACCGCCCGGCGGGGTCTTGACGAACTGGGCCAAACCGGCTCTGCTACCGCCTCAGGCTCGGAACCCAGTACGTGAATGTACGAGAACGAGACCATCGGCTCCTCGGCCGGCGCGGCGCCGGTCAGATCGTGCCAAAAACGGACCGGCAGACGCGACATTAGGCGCTGTTTCGGCGCCCGCGCGTCGGTGGGGCAGGCATCGCCCAATATAGCGGGAATCGACTCTGCTGGAGGGGGTTGCAAGCGCACCCCAGAATCGGGGACTTGCGGCTCTTGACATTTTTTGGAGAAGTGCTACAAAAGCCTTGGTTCGACTCAACGGACCAAAATTTGGCAGGAGGAGACTGTATGAAGCGCGTTTCAAAAATCGTACTGGCTGCGGCGCTGATCGCCTTCGCCTTTGGCTCTACGCGGGCCATGGCGGGTGCTACGGGCGAGACCATCACGCTGCCGGTACAGGCTAGCGTTACCAGTGGCTGCCTCATCGGCGACACTGGTGTTAACTTTGGAGCGATCAGCCCGCTGCTGATCGAGGAAGACCTCGCCACCCAGCCGTACACGGCTACGGGGTCGATCACTCTGGCTTGCGGAACCAACGGTCCGACTGTCGGTTCGGATGTGACCATTGCTCTGGACACCGGCGCCAATGGCGCAATCGCTCCGATCCTCGGAATCGGGACGTCAGCTACGGCGATCCGTGCGATGACCAACGGAACGGATTTCCTGGCCTATGACCTGTTCCTGCCCGTCACCACGGGAGCCGGCACGAGCGCTCAGACGTTCACCTGCACCGATGCGACGACTCAGTGGACCAACGGTACCGGAGCTAACGGCACGACAGCGGCGAGCGGCGGATCGTTTGAGTTGCTGGGCGGCACGCTTAGCGTTGGTGGGTTCCCCACGTACGCTGGTTGCATCGGACCCGCGGCCTTCCAGGTTCCGGCTTGTACGGTTCCGGTTTGCGCGTCGATCTCTGGCGACCAGGTTCAGCCTCTCGGCGCCGGCATCTACACGGATACTGTGACCGCGACGGTGTCCTTCTAGTTCTGATTGATCTGACTTGAATCGGGCTGCTCGGAGCACGCGAATCGTACTTCGAGCAGCCCCTCCTCTCCGACCCTCTTCCGAGCTTGCGCCACTCCACACATTCCTTCAAAAGCGGCGAATTTTCCTCGCTTTACAACGTCATATAAGCGTGATTTCCCACATGCGTAGAATTGCCCGAGTCGGCGCCGGCGCCTTGGCGTTCACCTTCTGGATGCTCTGCGGGCCGCTCGCGTACGCAGACTTCACCCTGATCCCGGTATCGGTTTTGTTGACTCCCCAAAAACCGACCAACCTCCTTACCATCCACAACAACGCGAATAATACGGTTCGGATGCAACTCAGCGTTTACAGCTGGGCTCAGGCTCCGGACGGAACGTCGAAGCTGACTCCCACCGACGACGTGGTGTTCTATCCGCCGATCCTCTCGGTTGACCCCAACGCTGACAGCATCGTTCGGGTCGGAGCGGCAGTCCCGTTCGCGCTGGTCGAAAAGTCCTATCGGATGATGGCCGAGGAGATGCCTCCGCCGCCGGAGCCCCAGTCGGCCGCGGAGACTGGCCGCAAACCCAAGGTTCTGGTTCTGACCAAGCTTTCAATTCCGGTCTTCTTTCAGGCGGCGCGCGTCGTTCACTCCGACACTATCAGCGATGCGGTTCTTCGTGGCGGTGTGCTCTCCTTCAAAGTGCGGAACGATGGCAACACTCACCTCAACATAGTCGCCGGCAACATCGCCGCGATGGATGCTGGCGGCAAAGTAGTGTTCCAGCATGGGGTCGGAAGAGTAGGCTACGTTCTGCCGAATGAATATCGGGAATACCAGATGATCATTCCGACCTGCCCGCAGGCTCGCAAGCTGACCATCAGTGTGCCCGTCAGCAGGATGATGAGCGAGTACGATTCGAAACTCGCCGCTCTGAAGGCAGAACTCGATGTCACGCCGGACATGTGCGCTGCGGGAGGAGCGGCGTCGGCGCGATGATGGTATCGCACCGTGGGGTCTTCACGAACGCCTCTCACTCAAAGCCCTGCGCGCCGCGATCTTCGCCTCGGCATTTCTTCTGGCTGCGATGGGGCCCGCGGCGGCTGAGCAGCGGGCCATATTCAAACTCATCGTTAATGAAGTCCCCAAGGGCGACATCGTCGCGGTGATTCGTCCGAACGACCTTTTGCTTCCGGTCAAGGACATAGAGGACGCCGGAATCAAGGGTTTTTCGGGCAAGCGTCAGATCATCGGCGGACGGGTGTTCGTTTCGCTGGCCTCGCTCACTCCGGGAATCAAGTATGAAATCGATCTGAAGTCGGTCTCGCTCAAGCTCACCTCGGAGACCTCGCTGCTGGGCTCGCATGACGTCTCGCTGCGCCGTTTAGGGGCCGAAACCGGGGTCTTCAGCGCCAACCCCAGCTTGTTCGTGAACTATGGGCTCAATATGAACCAGCAGTTGAAGCCGCCCGGGGCTTCTGTTGAGGTCGGCCTTAGTCTGTTCGGCAACGCCTTGCTCGACAGTACGGCGTCGGTTGAGAGCAATGGAACGATCCTGCCGGGGCTGACAAGCTTGACCGTCGACAATCGCTCGACGATGCGGGAACTCATCGTCGGGGACACTTTCGTCTTTCCGTCTTTGTCGCTTTTGGCCGGCTCGGCGACAGTCGGCGGACTCACCCTGCGCAGTGACTTCCAGCTGGATCCTTATTTCATTTCGTTGCCCCAGGGCTCCCTGAGCGGAACGGCGACCACGCCCTCCACCGCCAAAGTCTACGTCAACGGCGTGCTGGTGAAGACTATAAACCTGCAGCCGGGCGTATTTACGTTGCACGATATCCCCAATCCAATCGGAACCGGCAACACTCAGGTAGTAGTGCAAAACGCATTTGGCCAACAGCAGGTGTTCAGCTCCAGCTACGATATTGCCGGCAGCGCTCTGGCCCCGGGAGTGAATGACTATGCTGCGACGGCCGGCGCGGTGAGAAGTCAGAGCGGCTCAAGCATCAGCTATGGACAGCCGGCTCTGAGCGGTTTCTGGCGACACGGCTGGCTCAGTTGGCTGACCCCGCTCGTCCGCATCGAGGCCGACCGCGACGTGCTCAGTGGCGGCGGCGGATTCACCACCGCCATCGGCCGCAGTGGCTTGACCCTTGAGGGTTCCGCAGAGCCGCGGCCTGCTCGAGCCTACGACCACCACGACCACTCCCACCAACGAGACGGGCGTTGCCGGGTCCGGGCTGACGCAGATGATGGCGCAGAATCCGGTCGCGACCGGGCCCAGCCGGCCGGTAACCGGCTATGCAAGCGCGGCGCAATATTACCTCCAGCTCGACGGGTTTACCGCTTCGCTTCAGGCGATTTACCAGAGTTCGCGCTACTCCAACCTGTCGACTACGCCGGCCGCGGATCGGTCGACCTACCAGCTTGGACTCGGAGCCAGCTATCCCCTTACACGGAGGACGACACTCACCTCTGAATTCACGTATTCGAAGGACCGCGACGATGGCGACCGTTTCTCGGTGGACCTTGAGAGTAATATCCGGCTGACCGAGAGCCTGGTGTCGTTCGTGACCGCGGACCTCAGCGGGGGGGACAGCGGATCCACTACCGAATCTGTGTCCCTCGGCCTTAGTTATGCTTTCGGCCAGAACAAAGTTGTCACCACTACGGCAGGATATACGGAGGGCGCCGGTTCAAACAGCGGACCCAATTATGGCGTCGTGTTCTCCGACTCAGCCCCGTCGGGTCCCGGCTTTGGCTACTCGCTCCAGGCCGAGAAGGCGCCCAACTTGACCCAGGAAATCGCCGACCTCACTTATCACGGCTACCACAGCACAAGCGAACTCGACCTGAGCGACGCGAACGGCCAGCAAACGGCCTCCCTGACCGTTGCCGGCTCGGTGACCGCGCTGGGCGGGCGTCTGCTGGCAGGGCCTCCGATCACTAACGCGTTTGCGTTGCTGCGCGTTCCCGGAGTACCCAACGTCGAAACTTACCTTTACAATCAACCCGCAGGCCGCACCGATGCGAATGGAGACCTGTTGATCTCCAGGCTGGTGTCGGCGAACACCGGCAACCAGTTCTCGATCAACTATCAGGACGTTCCGGTGAATTATCTCATCGATACCACCAAGGAGGTCGTGGCCCCGCCCAACCGTGGCGGAGCGGTGGTGATCTTTCCGGTCCGGAAGGTCCGCTCGATAGTCGGCAAGCTGCGCGTGCAACTGGCCGGGAGGGTAATTATCCCGTCCTTCGGCACCCTGACCGTGACCGCGCACGACAAGAAATTCGAATCGCCGGTCGGCGGCGACGGTACCTTTTTCCTCGATAGTCCTCCGCCCGGACATCTTCCCGCGACGATTGACTTTGACCAGGGAACATGCAGCTTTACGATCGACATCCAGGACAGCGATCAATCGTTCATCAAGCTGGGCACACTGAGTTGCGCGATGTAAAGCCGACCTTCCGGCGGTCCGTTCTTGAGCAGGCGCTGTTCCGGTTGATAGTCGCGACCGCCCTTGCCGCCACACCGGCGCTGGCATCGGGGGCGTGTGTGGTGACGGCCACGTCGATTAATTTCGGCTCCTATCCGGAGATCAGCGAGAGCGTGATTGTGTCGGTAGGGTCGGTCTCATATACCTGCATCGGACCGGTTCCCACCGGAATCAAGATCGTGATGGGCGCCGGCCGGTCGGGCTCGATCGCAGAGCGCGCCATGATCGCCGGCGACGCCCGGCTGCCCTACATCCTGTCGCTTGACCAGTACGGCCGCGCGCCGTGGGGTGACGGCAGCCACGGCACGCAGGTCTATTACAACGCTCATCCGCCCAGGAATCAGACGGTCACCGTGCCTGTATTCGGCTTCATTCCGGCTGGCCGGCGCGCGCCCGCCGGCCAGATTTTCCGCGACTCCGTGGCGGTGGTGGCTTTTTACTGAGTTTATGAATTGTAGATATTCGCATCTGATTGTAGGCAGGTCCAGGCGCCGGTCCGGTATTCCCGACCGAGGCGTGATTTTCCGATGTTGTGGCAGGTTTGGGCATCTTATGGCGGGCTTACGCGACTGCGCTCCGACCCGCCCTCCGGTTCGTTCCGGGCGCTTTTTCCCGGCTTGACAATCATTCCATCCGTGATATTGTTCGCGCTAAAGAGCGCGCAAAGCGTGCCTTAATTAGCAGGGAGGAACTTCCGATGAGAAAGGTTTGGTTATCTATTTTAGCAGTAGGCGTGCTGGCGCCGTCACTCGCGATGGCGGCCAATACTAAATACAACTTCGACTATTTTGCCTCGGGCAGCGGCGTTGTAAGCTCGTTGGCCGCATCCCCGACTAACCAGTTCGGCGTGCTCCAGATCTACGCCGAATTGGCCGTTGATACCGCGAAGGGAGCGAAGTCTTGCCCCGACCTTTCCAGCACGGGGGCCAGCACGTTCACCTCGAGCGTCGACGGGTTGCTCAAGAAGCTCGCGACGGAGCCCGGTGACACGACCTATGCGCTGGGGACTATCACCACGCCCGGTGCGGGCGGCGCCGGTGCGGTTAGCGGCGTTGCGTATTTCGGGGGGTGGTCGGGGGCTTCAGGCCTGACCAACGCAGACATCCTTAACGCGGCCGACACGTCCTCTGCGGCCCTCATCTGTGGCGGAAACTCGTCGGGCTCCACCGCTGGCACCTGCAGCAGCACGTACAACTGCACTTCGGCGGTATTGGCGACAACAGTCAAGGATCCGACCAAAATAACCCAATGCTCTTCGGCCGGCCAAACGTCGACTACGGCCGCAGGGTTCCAGACCGAGTACATTAACACGTTCGTCTATCCGCTCGCGGGCGATCTGTGCAACACTCCGGGCGAGACGCTCGCCGACTGCTGCCACGACCCGAAGCTGGTGATCATCACTGAGAGCACGGACACCACCAACGATGGCACGACGGGCAGTGCCCCCTCGACCCTCGGCATCGTGTCCTCTCAGGGCGACGGCGGTCTTACCCACGGGTACGCGCAATAAGCTGAGGCAAGCTCAGAATAGCCCAGCGCTCCGAAGAGCGCAGTGGCGATTATGATATGAGTTGACGGCCGCCTGGCAACAGGCGGCCGTCGGCTTTTCTGATCCCGCCTCGGGAGCAGCGAGACTCTGCGGCTTGCCGAAAGTCTGCGCGGCGCTGTACGTTCGGAGCATCCCCTATTCGTTGGCGCGGGTAGAAGCGACCCACTCGAACATGCCAGCGCGAGCAGCATCCCGTGCCGCGGCAAAGCGCAGCCCGCGCCGGCGGGAACCGTTACCGGCCGCGGCGCCGCGAACCCTCACCGACACAGTGATGCTCGGCGGAGTGCTGTTCATCACGACCCTTGTGTATCTGCGCTCCCTGGCAAACGGCTTTGTGTACGACGATCGAAGCAAGATTCGCGTCAATGATTACATCGGGCAATGGTCGTTTCTGTGGCACTCGCTGTTCCACGACGAATGGTGGTTCCAGCGCACCGGCGATCAGCCGCCCAGCTCGCGCTATCGGCCGCTCAGCGATATCTGGTTCGGGCTCAACTATCATCTGTTCGGCTTGAATCCCGCCGGATGGCACGTCGCCACGCTGGGCGTGCATCTCATCGCGGTGTGGCTGCTGTTAAGGCTCGCGCTCCGTCTGACCGGGGATCGGCCGGTAGCGCTGCTCGCGTGCCTGCTGTTCGCCGTGATGCCGGTGCATGTGCAGGCCGTGGCCTGGATTTCCGCAATCGGCCTGCTTTTGGCGGCTACCCTCGAGATGGGAGCGCTCTGCCTGTTCGTCGCGCGCGCCGGCTCACGCTTCAAATTACCGCTGGCGCTCATGCTCTATGCCGGGGCGCTGCTGAGCCACGAGAGCGCCGTGGCGTTCCCGGGACTGATCGGACTTTACGTCTTTCTGCTCGAATCGGCGGGCGATGCGGAGCACGGAAGACCGCGCATCAATTCGCCGTGGCCGCGAGCGCGCCGCGCGTTGGCCGCGATGACCCCCTTCGCGGCCGCGATGCTTTTCTACCTGATCGTGCGCCGCCTGGTGCTCGGAGCCGTCATCAACCCGGCGAACACCGTCTTGCCGGTCGGCGCGGCCCGCGTGTTGATGACTATCCCGCGGGTGGTCGTCACCGATCTGGCTGCTATGATTGTTCCGTCGAGCGCCGGGTTGGCTCATCGGCAGCTCTTCGTCTCGAGTTCCGGCTCGGTTGATTTCGTTCGCAGTCCGGCTTCCGTGGATTTTCTCGGACCGATAGCCGTGCTGGCCGTGCTTGTCGCGGTCTTTCTCTGGTCGGTCAGGAACCATCCTCGCCGGCGGTTGTACCTGTTCTGCGCCGGATGGATCCTGATCGCGATCGCCCCGATGATGAACCTCGCCGCGATCACCCACTTCCTCGAAGTCCAGGATGATTACCTCTACCTCGCATCGGCGGGCTGGTGCGTGATGTTCGCGGATTGCGTTGTGAGGTTCGTCCGCGCAGGAGGATCGGTGCAGCGAAACCTGGCCTGGACCGCGATCGCGGCGATGGTCGCAGTATATCTTGCGACGATCTGGTCGCTGCAGCCGGTCTGGCATGACAATCGCGCGCTGTTCGCACGCTGCATCGAGGATGTGCCCGAAGCCGTGGTTTGCCACGGCGCGCTCGGCGTGGCTCTGAAGCTGGAAGGGGACTTGCCCGCGGCTGAGCGCGAACTTACCGAAGCGATCCGCCTCGATCAAATCGGCAACTGGTCCTTGCCCTTCGAGCTCGCCCAGACCTATGCCCGGGAAGGCCGCTTCGCCGAGGCCGGCGCCGAGCTGGACCGATCGATAACAATGTCGCCCGATCCCGACGCCGGCGACTATGTGATGCTCGCCGAGTTTCGCGCTCTCGCCGGCCAAACCGCGCTGAGCGAAGCGGCGCTCAAGCGCGCCGAAGCCGAACCCAACGGCATCGAGCGCGCCGGGCTGGCGCGCGCGGAAATCGGAATGTGGCATCACGACGACGCCGGCGCGGAGGCAATCCTGCGCGATCTCGCCGCCCGCGATTCAGGTAACTACGAGGTCTGGGATGAGATGGGCGGCGCCCTGGCCGATCAGAAACGCTACGCTGAATCACTGGCTGCCTACCAGCGGGCGATCGATTCTTGAACCCAACGAGATGCTGCCGCGCTTGTTCGCCGCGAGGGTGCTTCACGCGATGGGCCGCGATCGGGAAGCGCTGGAGCAATGCCGCGTCGCGCTCGCGATCGAGCCGAACGACGGGGATGCCCAGGCGCTCGCAGCCGACCTCAAGCGCAGCCTGCGTACCGACTAGGATGCCCGCCGCTCGGAAGCCCCGCGCTCAACGCCGCTCGCACCGGAGCCCTCCAACCCCCGTGACGATCTCGGCTTCGGCCGGCAATGCCAGGCTGTTGCTGGCCGGCGTGTCGATCGCCACGGTCCTGCTGTATCTGCGCTCGCTGGGCAACGGCTGGATCTATGACGACCGGCTGCTGCTCGTCGACAATCGCGAGATCGGAAAGTGGTCGTACTTCTGGAAGGCTTTTGTCCACGACGAGATTTGGTTCTTCGACCCCGTCGCGGCTTCCTCAGAGTTCGCGCTATCGCCCCCTGAGCGACGTCGGTATGCGCTTCAGTTTCACCTGTTCGGCCTTAACCCGGCCGGTTCCCACGCGGCCGAGATCGCGTTGCATCTGGCCGCGGTCCTGATCGTTTTCAAGGTCGCGGAGCGCCTGACTCGCGATCGCATTGCGGCGCTGCTGGCCTGCGCGCTTTTCGCCGTGCATCCGGTGCACGTCCAGACGGTCGTATGGACCGCGGCGATCGGGCTCCTTCTGGCTGGGGTTCTGGAGCTCGGGGCGTTTTATCTCTTCATCGAGCGGGCGCGATCGCGCTGGAGAACCGCGGCAGCCCTGGGTCTTTTTGCCCTCGCGCTACTAGCCAACGAAATCGCGGTGGCGCTTCCTGCGCTCGTCGGCACATACGTCTTCCTGCTCGAAGAGCCCGGCCGCAGCTTCATCGTCCCCGATCGAATCGTCCGATATCCGGCCGCGACTGCGGCGCGCGATGATCGGCGCAATGCCGTTCGCGATCGTGCTCGTTCCCTACCTGCTGGCTCGCCGGCTCGCGCTGGGCTTCTTCGTGAACGGGGTGTTCAAGGGGCCGCCCATCGGCGCTGCACAACTGCTGATGACCCTGCCCAGAATACTTGCCACGGACCTGGCTCTGCTGGCGGCTCCCTCGTCGACCGCTTTCGCGCATCGGCAGCTCATCGTGAGCGATCCCCGCTCGCCTGACATCGTGAGGTCTGCGCTGGCGCCGGACTTTTACGTGCCGGCCGCGTGCCTGATTTTACTCGTGACGGCGTTCGGGGTGTCGCTCAGGAATCACCCTCGCCGCCGGCTCTATCTATTCTGTGCCGCCTGGATGGTGATCGCGGTGGCTCCGATGATGGATATACGCCGCGCCGGGATCGCCAGGACCCTCCTGATTCAGGACGACTACCTTTATCTCGCGTCGGTCGGATGGTGCGTGATGCTCGCCGACTGGACGGTTCGCTTGGCCCGGGCCGGTAGCGCCGCGCGGCGAAATCTCGTTCAGGCGGCGACGGTCGCGATGCTGGCCGTATACGCGGGCGTTTTATGGCGCGACGAACACCTGTGGCACGATGAACCGACACTGTTCGCGAACTGCGTGAGGTACTTTCCCGAATCGTCGGCCTGTCACAGCCAGCTCGGCGTCGCCCGGAAACGCGCCGGCGACATCTCCGGAGCCGAGTCCGAGCTTGAGACCGCGGTCCGCCTCGATCCGGCGGACGGCCACGCGCTCCGCGAGCTGGCCAAGACCCACGCGATGCAGGGACGGATCGATCAGGCGACCCATGAGATGGACCGCGCGCTGAAGCTGACCGCATGGCCGCTCGTCTCGGACTACACGATGCTGGCGGAATTCTATGATCTCGACGGCCAGCCGGCTCAGAGCGAGGCCACGCTGAAGTACGCCGAGGGATTGCCCGGGGCCGCGCAGCAGCCGGCCCTGGCGCGCGCGCAAATCCGGATGATCCGCGGCGACAACGCGGGCGCCGAAGCAATCTTGCGCGACCTGGCCAAGCGCTATCCCGACGAGTTCGAGGTATGGAGCGAGCTGGGTGCGGCGCTCGCTGACCAGAAGCGCTATCCAGACGCAATCGCGGCCTACGGCCGGCGGCGCAACTCAGGCCCGACGAGCCGTCGCCGCACATTGCTCTCGCGATGATCTTCCATGCGACCGCCCAGGATCAGCAAGCGCTGGCGCAGTGTCGCCGGGCGCTCGCCATAAACACGGATGACGAACGTGCGCAGGCGATCGTGGCCGAGATCAAACCCGACCCGAATCGTCGTAGCCCGGCTTCGCGCCGAGTTGCCGGCGCTGGCGCCGCATCTCAGCGCAGGTTCTCCTTCGGAACGAAGCCTTTGTATCCGAAGTAGGGACCTTCCTCCACCTCGACCAGGGAGCCAAGAGAATCAGAGGAAAGAATCTTGACCTTCGTACCGCCGTCGATAGTTTTTCCTTCCCGGTACGCAAGGCCCACCGCGATCTGCAAATATTTTTCGCCCCCGCGTTGTAATTCGGATCTTCGATTCGCTGTCTCGTGTCCAGCAGCGCTTTGTACACGTCCTCGTCCATGAACACTGTGACGGTCTTGGCTCCCTGGTCGGCGACCAGGTTGTGTGAGCAGCCGGAGATTGCGAGCGCGATCACCAACGCGCTCGCACCGAGCAAAAAGCGGCGATTTCTCATGCGACCTCCAAACACGAGTCCTGCTCTTTTTATCGCAGTCCGGCGGTCGAATTTCCAGAGCCGCCGATCGCGCGCACGGTTCGCCATGGGGCAGCGACGAACAGCGGGCGGCACAAATTGTCGGTTGAGTTTCGCCCGAAAGTGAACTACAACGTTCTTAGCTCTGTAGCAGGAGGGACACGACGTGAGGACGCGATTTCTGTTCGGGGGATCCGGGCCGAGTCCGCGGCTCGCGCAGATCGTCGCGCTGGCCGCGCTGATTGCCGTTATGCTCCCGGCCGCGCGGGTGCACGCGAAAGGCGCCGTCGCGCAGTGTCAAGGAGTCGTCGGCTCCAGTCCCAAGACCACGGTCTTGCCGGCCAGCGATTCGGCCGCCAGCCCCCCATCACCGCTAACGCGGGGATGACCATGAGCTTCGCAACCGGGACCCCAACGGCCGCTCTACCGGCGAAGGGCAAGACCTCCGCGGTCGGCGGTTCGTTCTACATCTCGGTCGATCAGGCTTGCCAAGGTGCCACTCCGTGCGTATACAGCGGCACCTTCGCCGGCACTATCGACTCGTTGGGCGACTTGACCCTGAACTATTCGGATGCCGCCAGCGCCAGCACCCCGGTATTCGGCGGATGCACGCAGGTCTTCCTGGAACAGCCGATCGAAAAGAATACCGGCGCCGCATTTATCGGTACCAGCCTTTTCACGCAGACCCCCCAGAGCACCGCGAAGAACGCGCCCAAAATTCCGACCTGCGCGCTTACCGGTACCCGCCTGATCCTCGCGTGTACCGCGAGCAATATGTGACGAGGTCCGCGATGAAGCACGCGCATGCATCAGCAACCGCGGGAGGACCCGCAATGAGAATCGGAACTGGAATCGGGCGTCTGGCGGTGTCCGGCGCCGCGACCGCCTTGTGGTTCGCGATCGCTATCTGGTCCGGACCGGGAACCGCATTCGCGCTCACCAACCAGACCGTCCTTTGCCAAGGCACCATAACGACGAGTACGGATCCAAGCGTGCCGACCGGCCCGGTTTTCTCGGTGGGCAATGTGGCCATAACGAACCCCAACGCGACCTGCACGACTACCGTCACGACCGTCACGCAGGTGACCCAGAATACTACTGGGTGCAACGGTCAGGCCCCATGCGTCGTTACGCTGACCGAGACCAACAGCGTCCCGCTCTCGGGCAAGGGCTGCCCGGCGCGCCAACTCTCGGTATCACGGTCTCGAACATCACGGCTTCCTCCAATCCCGATTTGATCGGATGTTCGCAGACCTCTGTGGCGGACACTTTCAGTTCCAATGGCGGAGCTTACACGATGATACTCACGCCGACGACTGCGGGCTCTTCCACCTGCAAAGCGGCGGGCACGGGCGGATTCACCATATGTACTTCGTACTCCCAGTGAGCGGGGCAATCCGCCATACTTTTAGCCGGCTTGCGCTACACGAAGGCTGGCTGCCTCCAACGGAGGGTGAAGAACGTGAATAAGGACCTTCGAATCCGGCAAACTGGCGCTGGGCCCGCTGCTGCTGACTGCAATCGTGGCGCTGGTTCTCGTGGTCGGAGCCTCGACGCAGAACCGGCGCGCCTTTGGCCACGGATGAACCCGCCCAGACCACGCCTAAGGCTACGGCCACCCCCAAGCCTACGCCCAAGCCGACACCCACGCCCAAGCCCACGCCCACACCGAAGCCAGTGCCGACACCAAAAATCACGGCTTCCACCTCAATCACCGGGGCCGTTCTGTGTCGCGGAACAATCGGTGCCGCCCCCGACCCTGGCGACCTGCCCGCAGCCGATATGTATATGGAGATGGCCTTCTTTTCGGGAAGTCCCGCCACTCTCCCGACGGCCAAGAAACCGGTCGCGATCACCGGTCTCTATCTGATGGCGATAAATGCCAGCTGCAGCGACGGTGGTCTCGAAGGTGACGGCCCTCCCTGCGCTCAAGAGGGGGAATTCTATGGCAGCATCACGCTGGGCACGAGCGGCGGCGCCAACCCGATGACCTTGACGTGGAACCAATCTGATGACGTGCTGGACGGATGCCGGGCGAGCTTCCAGGTCCTCCCATACTCCAAGAACACACAGGCGTACTTTGTCAGCACGGGGCCGCTAATCCAGGATCCAACGTCAAGCGCCGACCAGTGCGTCCCGGCCGGCACGAGCATCGTGGTTTCATGTCAGGAGATCAATTCGTAAGGCTCCCGGGGCCTGGAGGCGCCGACATGAATTACGGAAGGCAGGAAAAATTCCGATGGGTATGGGAACGATAATGCACAAGAAAGGACGCGTTCTTCTTCTGGGTGCGACGACGCTCGCGCTGGCAATCGCAACCGTCACGTCGCCGCGAGTAGCAGGCGCGGTAGTGCTGGAGGAAGGCGAGACGAACACAATTCCCGCCGGCGGGATAGTTCCCAGCAACGCACATTTTGTCTCTCTTGGTGTATCTAGCTCGAAGCTCCCGCCGCAAAGCCCGGGTTGTCTGATTGAGAACGGTACATCGACTACGGTTTATGACGGCACCTGCACCGTCAATAACGTGGTCGAGAATCCGTGCATCATCACTGGCGGGACCACCACGGTTATCGCCGAGACCGCTAACTGCGGCGGTCAGGGCGCGACCACCCCCGGTGAAGTCCTCTCAGTTTCTACCTCGGGGCCATTGGCGGGCTGCCTGATCGGCGGAGCAATTCTCCCTTGGAGTTCGGACAGCGGAGCGTTTATCATCGGGCTGACCAGCACTATCGACAACCCGATCAACACTATTACCACCACCGGCAACTGCCCGGCCGTAAACGCGGGCGGTATCGGAGTCGTTACTTCATTTCCCCCGTGATCGGCGAATTCCTGAAGCAATCGATCGTGTGATCGTTGACCATCCCGGCCGCCTGCATGAACCCGTAACAGATCGTCGAGCCGACAAATCCAAAGCCACGCCGCTTCAGTTCGCGGCTCATAGCGTCTGACTCCGGGGTGTGCCCCGGAATCTCTTTGTGGGTGCGCGGCCGCTTCAGCCGCGGCTTACCGGCGAGATTCCAGATATAGGCGTCGAAGCTCCCGAACTCCTCGCGCACTGCGATCACGCACTTGGCGTTCTTGATCACGGAGTTGATCTTCAGCCGGTTGCGTACGATCCCCGGATCGGCGAGCAGCTTCCTCACTCGCGCCGCGCGGTATCGGGAAATCGCTAAAAAGTCGAAATTGTCGAATGCGGCGCGATAATTTTCACGTTTGTTCAGGATCGTCTGCCAGCTCAGCCCGGCTTGCGCGCCTTCCAGGCTGAGCAATTCGAACAATCGGCGGTCGTCGTGCTGGGGAACGCCCCATTCCTCGTCATGGTAGCGGATCATCAGCTCACCGACCGCCCATCGGCATCGTTTCATCATAAAGCTTCCGGCACCGTTTCCGGCGTTTTGCGGGACTCAATGTAGCCGCCTTCTTCTACTTCAAGCCCTGATTATGAATTCAAGCTGGTCGTCGCGCGTCACTTGAGACGGGCGTTTCCACTGACTCGCAGTCGCGCGTAGCATCAGGAGCAGGAGTACAGGGGGGAGCCACCGCACCGCAATGGGAAGACTCGCGCTCCCGCTGATTGCCCTGATCGTCGCGAGCACGATTCCGTTCGCCGGCGGATGCGCGAGCCGCCAGAAGGCGAGCGCGCAGCCCCCGGCCCCCGCAGCCCTTGCGGGCCCGGTGGCGGCGGTCACACCGTCAGCGGGAACGTCCGCCGGCGCAGGCGATCCGCCGGGCGATCCCCCGGAAGTCGATTCTGCACCGCCGGCCGCCGCGACTTCCGGGCTCGTCTCGGGCTCTTCCTCCAGTGACGAGGATCTGGCCGGAGCAGCCATTTTGGGGTCGAACGCTGCGCCGACGCCTACCCCGATTCCGGGTTCGCTGGCGAGCCGTACTGTCCAGGCGGCTCCCGGTGTGGCCAAGAGTATCGTGCTGGCTCCCGTCAGATTCCTGTGGGCCTCATTGCAGAGCCACTACGCGGGATACGCCGCTCCGGAGGAAGGCACCGCTTCCGACGGCGCCATCGCCCCCGACGAAAATAAGACTGCCAATCCCTCCGCAACGGCCGTACCGCTGACGCAGAAGGCCCTGGACGCGGGCGAGAAGACCTACGACTTTAGCGAGGCCACGGTTTTCTACCCGTTTCGCCTGATCGACGATCTGATCGGCCTGATATTCTCGCCGTTCTGATCGGTCAATCGGCGCGGAGCGCAGCCGCTACGACGCGGCCCGGCGGCGGGGACGTTCGTCGCCCGCGATCGCGCCGTCGTCCTCGCGGACCGGCGCTGGCGACCGGCCGCCGGTGATACCGGCGATCGCGGCTGCATCGGAAAGTTCCGGCCGGGCCGCCCGCGGCGCGGTTGCCCACTGATGGAACGAATCCATATAGGTATATACGACCGGCGTGATGTAGAGCGTCAGCAACTGCGAGAAAAACAACCCGCCCACCACCGCGACGCCCAGCGGCCGGCGCGCTTCGGCGCCCGCGCCCAGCCCGATCGCGATCGGCAGCGTGCCCATCAGCGCCGCCATCGTGGTCATCATGATCGGCCGGAAGCGGACGATGCAGCCTTCGAAGATCGCCTCGGCCGCGCTCTCGTTGCCGGTGCGCTGCGCGTCGAGCGCGAAGTCGATCATCATGATCGCGTTCTTCTTGACCAGGCCGACCAGCATGATGATGCCGACAAAGGCGAACAGGTCGAGCTGCATCCGGAAGATCATCAGCGTGACCAGCGCGCCAAAGCCCGCCGAGGGCAGGCCGGACAGAATCGTCATCGGATGGATGAAGCTTTCGTACAGAATGCCCAGCACCAGGTAGATGACCAGAATCGCCATCACCAGCAGCATCCCGAGCCCGGTCAGCGAGGTCTGGAACGCCTCCGCGGCGCCCTGGAAGGTGGTCGTGATCGTCGCGGGCATCGTATTCGCCGCCAGCGCGCTGACGTCGGCGAAGGCCTTGGCCAGCGACACGCCCGGCGCGACGTTGAACGAGATCGTCACCGACGGGAGCTGGCCGGTATGGTTGACCGCCAGCGGCCCGACCGTCGGGATCAGGCGTGCGACGGTGTCGAGCGGCACCAGCTTGCCGCTGGATGAGCGGATGTAGAGCAGATGCAAGCGTCGCAGGATCGGCCTGGTACTCCGGCTCGAGCTCCATGATTACCCAGTACTCGTTGTTGGGCGCGTAGATCGTGGAAATCTGGCGGGAGCCGTAGGCGTCGTAGAGCGCGTCTCTCGATCGCCTGGGCGGTCACGCCCAGCACGTGCGCCTTGTCGCGATCGATGTCGACGTTGACCTGCGGATTGTTGATCTGCAGATCGCTGTCGACGTCGGCCAGTCCCGGCAATCCGCCGCATCGCGGCCTCGAGCAACGGCGCGTAATGGTAAAGCTCGCCGGTGTCGGGGCTCTGCAGCGTGACCTGGTAGATCGCGCTTGTGAACTGCGCGCCGACTCGAGAGCGTCTGCGGATTCTGGATGAAGACCATCAGGCCGGGAATCGTCGACACCTTGGGCCGCAGCTCGTTGGCGATCTGATCAGCGCTCAGGCGCAGGGAGCGCGGCGCCAGATGCATGAACAGGATGCCGTTATTGGGCGCGCCGCTCGGCCCGCCCGCCCCGACGCTGGAGAAGAAATCCAGCACGTTGGGGTCCTGCAACACGATGTTCATCAGGGCCTCCTGATGCGCCACCATCGCGTCGTAGGAAATCCCCTGCGCGGCCTTGGTGAACATCAGGAGCTGGCCGGTGTCCTCGCTGGGCAGAAAGCCCTTGGGAATCACTTTGAACAGCCACACCGTCAGCACCAGAATCAGCAGCGAGACCATCATCGTGGCCGGCCGATGGCGCATCACGACCGCGAGGCTGCGCCGGTAGCCGCCGAGCAGCCGGTCGAACCAATGCTCGGTTAGCTGGTAGAGGCGGCCGTGGCGCTCGGTCTGCGGCGGCCGCAGAAAGCGGCTGCACAGCATCGGCGTAAGCGTGAGCGAGACGAAGCCCGAGACCAGGATCGCGACCGCGATCGTGACCGCGAATTCGCGCAGCAGCCGGCCGACGATCCCGCCCATGAACAGCACCGGAATGAACACCGCCGCCAGCGACAGGGTCATCGACAGGATCGTGAAGCCGATCTCGCGCGAGCCGTCGAGCGCCGCCTCCATCGCGCTCTTGCCCATCTCCATGTGGCGCACGATGTTCTCGAGCATCACGATCGCGTCGTCCACCACGAACCCGACCGAGAGCGTGATCGCCATCAGCGACAGATTGTCCAGGCTGTAGCCCAGCGCCCACATCACGGCGAACGTGCCGATGATCGACAACGGCAGCGCGAGGCTCGGGATCACGGTCGCCGACAGGTTGCGCAGGAACAGGAAGATCACCATCACGACCAGCGATCACGGTCAGCAGCAGCGTGAACTGCACGTCGTTGACCGAGGCGCGGATCGATTCGGAGCGATCGTAGAGCGCTTTGAGATTCACCGCGGCCGGCAACTGCTCGCGGAAACTCGGCATCAGCTTGCGCACCGCGTCGACCACTTCGACCGTATTGGTGCCCGGCTGGCGCTGAATCGCGAGCACCACCGCGCGCTCGTCGCGGTACCATCCGGCGACCTTGTCGTTCTGTACGCCGTCGATCACGCTGCCGAGGTTCGTCCAGCCGCACCGGCGCGCCGTTGCGATAGGCGACGATCAGCGGGCGGTAGGCCGCGGCGTTCATCAACTGGCCGTTGGCCTGCACCGTGAAAGCGCGATGCGCTCCGTACAGCGTGCCGGTGGGCAGGTTGACGTTGGCGTCCTGGATCGACTGCGCGACCTCGTCGATGCCGATCCCGCGCGAGGCGAGCGCCTTGGGGTCGAGCTGGATGCGCACCGCGTACTTCTGCGAGCCGTAGACCTGGACCTGCGCGACGCCGCTGATCATCGAGATGCGCTCGGCGAGGTAGGTTTCAGCGTACTCGTCGACCTGCGAAAGCGGCAGCGTTTTCGAGCTGAGCGAGAGGTAGAGGATCGGCTGGTCGGCGGGGTTGACTTTCTGGTACGACGGCGGACTGGGCATCCCCTGGGGCAGTTGCGAGAGCGTTTGCGCGATTGCGGCCTGCACGTCCTGCGCGGCCGCGTCGAGGTTGCGGGTCAGCACGAACTGGAGCGTGATGGTGGTGCCGCCCTGGATACTGGTCGAGGTCATCTGATCGAGCCCGGCGATCGTCGAGAACTGGTTCTCCAGCGGCAGCGCCACCGCCGAGGCCATCGTCTCCGGGCTCGCGCCGGGCAGTCTCGCATCCACCACGATCGTCGGGAAATCGACGTTGGGAAGGTCGCTGACCGGCAGATAGCGGTAGGCAAAGGCGCCGAACATCACCAGCGCCAGCGACACCAGCGTGGTCATGACGCGCCGGCGGATGAAAATTTCCGAAAGGTTCACGACGCCGCGTCCTGCCCGCCGCCAACCACCGGCTTGATCTTGACCGTCGCCCCCGGCATCAGACGCAACTGGCCGTCAGTCACGACCCGCTCGCCGGGCTTGAGGCCGCGTTCGATCACCGTCTTGCCGTCGATACTGTCGCCTGACACGACCGCGCGGTTCTGGACCTTCAGGTCCGCTCCGACCACGTAGACGTATTGGCCGTTCTGTCCGACCTCGAGCGCCTGCGACGGAATCAGGATCGTGTCGGCGCGCTCGCCGAGATTGAGCGCGACGTTGACGAACTGCCCCGGCCACAGCAGCCGATCCTGGTTTTTGAAGGTGCCCTTGAGCTGGATCGTGCCGGTGGTGTTGTCCACTTCGTTGTCGATGAAGCTGAGCACGCCCTGCGCGCCATGGTCCTGCCCGGGAATCGCGGCGGTCACCCCAAGCTCGCTGGCGGACAACTTCGCGCGAATTTCGGCCAACTCCTTTTCCGGGACGGAAAAGCTTACGTAGATCGGCTCGACCTGATTGATCACCACCAACGCCGAGTCGGCGTCGGCCTTGACCAGGTTGCCGCGATTCATCACCAGGTTGCCGGTGCGCCCGTCGATCGGCGAACTGATCGTGCAGTAGTCGAGGTTGAGTTGCGCGGTCCGCAGCGCGGCCTGGTCGGCTTCGACTGCGGCACGCAGCGCGTCGGCGTCGGCATGCGACTGATCGTAGCGCTCCTGCGATCCGATCCCTTCCTTCAACATGTACTGCCAGCGCTGCTCCTCGGTCCGGGCCTGCTTGAGGCGGGCGCCGTCGCTGGCGAGGTTGGCTCGTGCGCGATCCAGCTCGCTCTGGAAAGGCCGCGGATCGATCCTGAAGAGCAAGTCGCCCTGCTTCACGTCCTGGCCCTCGCGGAAGTGGACTTCGGTCAGCTCGCCGCCGACCTTGGCTTTCACCGAGACCGTCGCATACGGCTGCACAGTACCGATCGCGTGCAGCTCTTTCGCCACCGGCTCCTGCACCGCGGCGGCGACCGTCACCGGTACGGCTTCGTGGCCGAAGCCGCCGTAGGTGTCGCTGTCGCCCCGCGAGCATCCGGCGAGCAGCAGCACGAATAAGGGCAGGGCGAGCGCGAGCGAGTGCAGACCCCACGCGCGCGCCGCGCTTCGCGGCGATTCGCGATGGTCCCCCGGCTTCGGTATGCGATCGGAAGTGCGGAACACTCGCGGCCTTCGCTCGCGAGCCGAGGCGCCTACGCGGCGCTATCGCGAGCTACGCGAATCCTATCAGTTGATGATGAAGCGAGGAAAATACCGGAGCGCGCCAATCGGTCAGTGCGGCATCTCCACCGGCATCCCAGCGTTCTTCCAGCCCTCGATCCCGTCCGCCATCACGCTCACGTCGGTGTAACCCGCGTTGATCGCGCGTTTGGCGGCCGCGTGCGACGCCATGCACTGAGTGTTGCGGCAGTAGAAGACGAGGTCGGAACCTTTGTCCGGCGGCAGTTCGGTGGCAACGTCGTATTTGTCATAGGGCGCGATCAGCTTGGCGCCGGGAATCCAGCCGGTCGAGGCGCGGGCGTCGGGCGGATTGGCGTCGAAGATGTACAGATGCGCGTTCGGATCCTTCATCTCGCGCGCGAGATCCTGCACGTGGATGAGGTTGAGCTTGTCGGCTTGCGAACCACCGATTACGGACTGCATGTCGACTGCGAACGCGGGAGACGCGATCGCAATTATCGCCGCTATTGCGAACACCGATCGTAAGCTCGTTTTCATGGCTCAGAGCTTACCGCGTAAGCGCGGGCGAGGAAACGCCGCGAATCGACCACAGCGCTCGGATTAGTCAGTGCTGGTCTTGTAGACCGAGCCCGCATGCGTGGCCATGCCGGGGTTAGTTGGCCGGTTCAGTGTGCAGCCCGGCGTTCATCCAGCCTTCGATCCCGTCCTCCATCACGTCTACATCTGTGTAGCCGGCCAGGAGCGCTCGATTGGCAGCTATATCCGCCGCTTTGCACGCGGTGTTGCGGCAGTAGAAGACCAGCGTGGCGTCCTTGTGAGAGGGCAACTCGACGCTGGCATCGTAGACGTAGGATGCCAGCTGTTCCGCGCCCGGGATGCAACCGGTTTGCGCGCGAACATCGGCCGGGTTCACATCGTAAATGTGAATGTGCAGGCTCCGATCGTGCATCAGCTGGACCAGATCATCTACGTGAATGACGTTGTATCCTGCGGGCTCCGGATCGTTGCTCAACAAGGATTGCAGACTCGCGGCGAACGTCGGACGGGCGATCGCGAGCGCCGCCATCAGCGTGAGCACAAATCGAAGCGGTGAAAATTCGCGCGCCTTCGCCACGCGCTTATTTTATCGCAACCGCGACCGGTGATGAAGCGCGGCGCCGTCTAAACCGTGAGCCGATACAGCTCCGCGACGTTGTCGTGCAGGATCAGATCCCGCTCGGCTTCCGACAATCCGGTCGTATGCTTGCGCAAAATTTCCTGCGACCACGGCCAGGTCGAATCGCTATGCGGGAAAGTCATTGGCCCACATCAGGCGGCGGATATTGCACATGTCCTTCATCTGGAAGGCGACCCAATCGTCCTGGAACGTGGTGTAGACGTTCTCGCGGAAGTACTCGCTCGGCATCTTCGAGAGCGTGCCGGTCGGCAGCCAGTAGCGATGGCGATTGTAGGCGTGATCCATCCGATACATGTAATGCGGCACCCAGCCGGCGTCGGCCTCGACGCACACCAGCTTGAGCTTGGGATGGCGCTCGAAGACGCCGCCGAGGACGAACGTGCCGATGATGTCCTGGCATCCGCGGATGATCGAAAGAAAGCCGTTGATCTTGGGCCCGCGTGTTGGCACCAGCGTCTCTTCGCGCGCTGGTCAGGATATGGAAGCTGAGCGGCATCTCCAGATCGATCGCGGCTTCGTAGAATGGATCGTAAATCTTGCTGTCGTAGTCTTCGAGCGCCGGATTGCCCGGCATCATCACGCCGCGCAGCCCCAGCTCCTTGATCTTGCGCAGGTCCGCGATGCCTTCCTCGACCGAGCGCATCGCGGTCTGCCCCAGCCCGATCAGCCGGTCCGGATGCGCGCCGCAATACTCGGCGATCCACAGGTTGTAGGCGTCGAAGCAGGCCTTCTTGTAGTCGAAGTCCTTGATGGTTGCAGAGCAGCATCCCGACGGTAGGATAAATGATCTCGGCGTCGACGCCGTCGCGGTCCTGATCGGCGAGCCGCGCTTCGGGGTCCCATCCGCCGCGATGCAGCTCCTCGAACTTGACGCCGAACGCCGCCAGCTCCTTGGCCGATTTACCGGCCGCCGCGACCAGCCCCATCATCACCGGCCGCGACATCCCCTGGATCACGAACATGTCGCCGAGCTTCGCGTCGCGAACCATATGCGGCGCGGTGTCCTTGTATTTGTGGTCGATCCGGTCGACATAGGTGCCGGGCGGCTCGGTGATATGCGAATCGGCAGAGATGATTCGCTTCGACGTGATTGGTTCCACGGCTCGACTCCTTAACGGCTGTTAGGGTGGTTTGCTCCTGATCCTTACCATAAAGATCCTGCGACACTAAGGGGCGGAAGCGGCGGCGCGATCGCCGCGCGCTTCCGGCCCTGTCCAACATCCGGCCGGAGGCTCAGAGCGTGTTGAGGAAGCTGACGACATTCTGCTGCTGCTGGGTGGTGAGCGCCTCGAAGGCCTGCGCAGCCGCCTTGCCCTGTCCGTCATGGAGCGAAATCGCGGTTGGAATATCGCCCGCGCGGCCATCGTGCAGAAATAGCGACTGGCTGCGGATACCCCATAGCGGCGCGGTGCGCATCTGCGTCGGACCCGCCGCGCCCGACGTGATCCCGTCACCCAGCGAGCCCATGTCGTGCAACAGGAAGTCGGAGTAGGGGTTGAAGGTCTGATTGGCCAGCGTCGCGTTGAGCGTCTGGCTGATCGGCACGCCGCCGGTGGTCGGGGGGAGAAACGAAGCCGGATTGGCCGCAGTGACCAGCGCGGGCAAATGACAGCCCGCGCAGCCCATCGCGACGAACAGCCGCCCGCCCATGGACGCCGCCGGGCTTGGCGGGAGCGTCGGTGGCGGCGCCAACCCGCGCATGAAGTCCGTGAAGCGATCGATATCGGCGCGGTCGTCCGGATCGATGGTGTCCTCAGGCTCCTGCGCGGGCGGAGTCTCCAGCGCGATTCCGAAAGCGGTCAGGTTGGCCGCACACTGACTGACCTCGTTTGGATTGTCAGGGTTCGTGATGCCCATCTCGTTCAGGTATGCGTCGCCCGCAAAACCGCGCAGCATCGCGTGATCATCTTTCCATCCGAAGCGTCCGACGTGCGGCACGGTAGTGAAGTTCTCGGTCACCATCTTTACGGTGCCGCGAATCTGCGGCGGTTGGTTCTGTGCGATCGCTTCGAGCGTCTGATCGGAAACCGCTTCGACCAGGCCGTCGCCGAAGACCGGCACTGCCGCGCGACCCACTACGCAGTTGCCGCCGTTTTGAAAGCTCGCGCTGGAGGTATCGCAGGTGGGCAAGCCGGCCTGGAACGTGGTCTTTTGCTCCTCCTGGATCTGGCAGGCGGAAAGCTGGCATCCGGGCGTCGTAATCTGACAGCCCAGCGGCTCAGCCTCGATTCCGGACTGAAAAATCGGCGTGCCGTTCTGGGTCTGCGCGCCGTTGCGCAGGAAATTATCCACCGCGAAGATGTGCACGGGGCCGGGCTGCGTATTGTCGCGCACCCGAATCTCATTGATGAACAATCCGCCGCCGCCGATCGCCGGTTGCGAATGGCAGCCGGCACACGACACGCCGTTCATGACCGGCCCCACCTGCGGCAGGGTCTCGATTTCCTTGAAATTGATCTGGCCGGTCGCGAACACATTCAGGTCGGAGGAATTCTGGAGCACGCCGGACAGCGGCGCGCCGAAGCCGATCAGATTGACCGGCACGTTCGGTTGCTGCGGCCCGTTCTGGCGTCCGTTCCGGTTCGCGGGTCCGGCACTGGCGTTTTGCGTCAGCAGAATCAGAATGCAGGTGAATCCTGCAATTTGTCGCGTGGTCATATTCAGCTCTCGCCTTCACCCCCGGCAAAGGAACTGTTAGACCATCGCTGCAAGGCGAAACTCTCCCTCGCCACCAACTCATCGAAGAGTCGAGACTAAAGCACTTGCCGCAAATGGGTGATGATTGAGCTCGGCCGCGCCGGTATCGCTCGCCGGATTACGTTGTCTCGCCGCCAGCTTCTTGCGCCGGGCGATCATCCGGGGTTGCGGCCGATTGGGGACTAAGACGGAGGACTGCGATTACGATTGAGAACGCGCCGGCGCTTGCAGAGACGGGGAACTCTGCCGGCGGCATAGCAGGCTGCACGCATCGGAAAGACCACCTCCCAATCCCCCACGGCCCCCGAAACTAACGGAGCCCCTATCGGGCGGCGGTCGTTTGCAGTCTCCGCTATGTTGCAGTCCGCTAGCTCAAGACGAGCGCCGGGCCAGGCTTATTCAAACGGCTGCGCGACATTCGGCTTTGTGGTTGGAATCGGTCTTCGCTATATCTGAGTTGCTGCGCCAATCGTTCTGCGGGGTGCGCCAATGGAATACGACCTCAAGATCACCGGCGGCTCGATAATCGACGGAACCGGCACGCCCGCGTTCAGCGGCGAGGTCGGAATTCGCGCCGGCAAAATCGTTGCGCTCGGCAAGGCCGACGGCTCGGCCGCGCGCACGCTCGATGCCGACGGCAGGATCGTCGCGCCCGGCTTCGTCGATATCCATACGCATTATGACGCGCAGGTGATGTGGGATCGGATGATGACGATCTCGCCGTGGCACGGCGTCACGACCGTCGTGATGGGCAACTGCGGCTTCGGCGTCGCGCCGACCCGCCGCGAGCATCGCGGGCTCATCATGCGCACGCTCGAAAAAGTCGAAGGGATGAGCCTCGAAGCGCTCGAGAGCGGGCTGGGCTACGAATGGCCGTTCGAGACTTTCACGCAATACCTCGACACGGTCGAAAAACGCGGGATTGCAATCAACGCCGGTGCGCTGGTCGGTCACACGCCGGTGCGCCTTTACGTGATGGGCGAGGAGTCCACCGAACGAGTCGCGACTGCGGAAGAGGTTGCCGCGATGCGCGCGATTGTCCGCGAGGCGCTCGACGCCGGTGCGCTCGGCTTCGCCACCTCGAAATCGCAGACCCACATCGGCTACGGCGGTAAGCCGGTGCCGAGCCGGGCCGCCGATCTCGAAGAGATCAAGGCGCTCGCGGGCGCGCTCGGCGAAGCCGGGCGCGGGATCATGCAGGCGACAGTCGGCCGCGAGTTGTTCTTCAACGAATTTGCCGAGATCTCGCGCACGACCGGACGGCCGGTCACCTGGACCGCGCTGCTGGCGGGCATGATGGGCCCGGGGAGCCATCGCCAACTCCTCGAACGCAACCGCGAGGCCTGCCGCGACGGCGCGCGCGTAATCCCGCAGGTCGCCTGCCGGCCGCTCAACTTCGAGTTCAACTTCAAGGAACCCTTTATCTTTGAGAGCATGCCGTTGTTCAAGCCGGTTTCGGCGGCAGACCTCGACGGCAAGATGCGCATCTACCGCGATCCCGAGTTTCGCCGCGCGCTCAAAGAGCGGAGCGCGTGGAGCACGACTGGACCGCTCGCCCAGCGATGGGAGCGCACGTGGATTTCGCACAGTCCCGTCGAGCCGGCGCTCGAGGAACGCTCGCTGGCCGACGTCGCGCGCGAGCGGGGCGCCGATCCAATCGATCTCGCGCTCGACTTGTCGCTCGCCTCGAACTTAAAGGCCCGCTTTCGGATGGCGGTGCTCAACAACGAAGAAGACGAAGTCGCCGAGTTGCTCAACGCATCCGGCGTGGTGCTCGGGCTTTCCGACGCCGGCGCCCACGCCAGTCAGCTCTGCGACGCCTGCTTTTCGACCTACCTGCTCGGCCGCTGGGTGCGCGAGAAGAATGCGATGTCGATCGAGCGCGCCATCTGGATGCTCACAGCGCGGCCGGCCGAGGTATTCGGAATCACCGATCGCGGCCGGCTTGAAACGGGCATGGCCGCCGACGTGACGATCTTCGATCCTGCCACGGTTGCAGCCGGCAAGCTCCGCCGCGTCAACGATCTGCCGGCGGGCGCCGACCGCCTGGTCGCCGACGCCACCGGAATCGATACAGTGATCGTCAACGGCGTCGTGATCCGCCACGACGGTCGCGACTCGGTCGATTCTGATGGTCCGCTCCCCGGCAAAGTGCTGCGCCACGGCCACGCTTGATCCCATGGCAGTGATTCCTACCCACCGGCTTCGCGAGCAGTACAAGGACGGCTCCAATCTGGAGGCGCGGATCCGGCTGCACACCCGCTTCAGCACCAATCGCTACGGGATGTTCCGCTGGATCTTCGACCACTTCGCGATTCCGGAGAACGCGCGGGTGCTCGAGCTGGGAACGGGCACCGGCCGGTTGTGGAGCACCAACGCCAATCGAATTCCGTCAGGATGGCGGATCGTCGTCTCGGACTTTTCGCTCGGGATGCTTACCGAGGCGCGCGGCACCGTCGCGAAGATTGCGCATCCGTTCGCCGCGATGCAGATCGACGCACAGGCGCTGCCATTCGCCGATCACTCGATAGACGCGGTGATCGCGAATCACATGCTCTATCATGTCCCCGATATCCCGCGTGCGCTGCGCGAGATTCGGCGCGTGCTGGCCGCGGGCGGAAGGTGTTACGCGGCGACGCTCAGCCTCAACAATCTGCGCGAGCTCGACGAGATGGTCCAACGTTTCATCGGCCCCCGCTTGTACAAAGCCGCTGAGCGGTTCGGGCTGGAGAACGGCGGCGACCTGATGCGCGCGAGCTTTGCGAAGGTCGATCTGCTCCACTATCCCGACTCGCTGGAAGTCACCGAGGCGCAGCCCGTGATGGATTACATCAACTCAACCACCGGACACGCCAATGCGTCTGACGAGCGCAAGGCCGCGCTGCGGCAGCATCTCGAAGCGGAACTGGCCGCGCACGGCAAGATTCATATGAGCAAGGACTCCGGGCTGTTTATCGCAAGCCCATAACTCGCAGAAAACATTCGCAGGAGGATCGCAATGGCGCGCAAACTCACGATTGGCGTCAACTGGCAGGGCAGGTTTGATTTCAAGAGTCTCATCGAGCGCGCCAAACTCGCCGACCAGGCGGGCGTGCACTCGATCTGGGTCGCCGAGGCATGGGGCCGCGACGCGTTCACCCTGCTGACGCTGCTCGCCGAGCATACCCAGAAGATCCAGCTCGCCACCTCAATCGTAAATATCTACTCGCGGACGCCGGCGGCGCTGGCGCAGCATTTCGCCACGCTGGATGAATTCAGCGGCGGCCGAATGATAATCGGGCTCGGCACCAGCGGCCCGCAGGTGATCGAGCATTTCCACGGCGTGCCGTTCAATCCACCGCTCACGCGGATGAAGGAGTGCGTCGATATCATCAATATGGTGATCGCCGGGGAGCCGCTGAATTACAACGGCAAGCTCTTCAAGCTGGAGCGCGGTTTCACCATCCGCTTCGAGCCGATCCGCAAGCACATTCCGATCTTCGTCGCGTCCTTGAACCGCAAGAGCGTCGAGTTCACGGCGCGCAAGGCCGACGGGTGGATGCCGGTGATGGTTCCGCTGCACGCGCTCAAGCAGACCGTCGCTGAGTTCCGCGCGATCGCGGAGCAGGCCGGGCGCGATCCGAAATCCGTCGCGGTAAAGTCTCCCGGCGCGGTGCACGTTACTGATCAGATCGAGCGGGCGCGCGCAGGTCATGCCGGCACGACCGCGTTTTACGCCGCGCGGATGGGCACCTTCTATTCGGAGCAACTGACCCGCTTCGGCTTCGGCGACGACGTGCGGAAAATCAAGGAAGCGTGGGGGCAGGGCGGCGCCAAAGCCGGCACCGCAGCCGTGTCATCGCGATTGACCGACGAGCTGGCCTATATCGGTGACGTGAAGGGCGCGGTCGAACGGCTCAAAGCGCAGGAAGAAGCCGGCATCGATTTGCATCAGGTGGACGTTGACGCTTCCGACACCGCCGCTTTCGAGCGCACGATCGCGACGCTGACCGGATGACGCGATCTTCCAAGGTCAACCTGGTTTGATCGGCGACCGTCCGCGCCGCGAAGCTGGACCAGCGAGGTCAGCTAAAAGATTCCGCGCGCGGCGGGCAGCCTCTCCGTTTGGCCGACCGCCGGCGGGCTCCAGGGGACGTACACGCCGTCCTGCCAGCGCATCCAGCGCAGCGAAGGATCTTCGAGCGGCACCGAGAACTCGTAGAGCACCTGCTCCGGGTCGCCTTGCGCGTCGAGGGACTCGACCAGAATCGAGAGACCCGGCAGCTCGACGCGCTGCCCTGACGAAAAGCGATCGTTTTGACTGCGCACGTAACGACTGAACACGCTCGGGAAGAACCCGCTCGGAAAGCGTACGCTAAGCGACCGAGGCCCGACGCGCGTGATTTCCATCGCGCTCCCTGACGAAAGCGCCCGCATCCGCCGCGGCACTGGCAATTTCTCGAGCTGCTTTACAACCGGAATCGCGGTTACGAGGTAGATGTGGTCGGGCGGATTCACCAGGACCAGAGTCCTGCGTTGCGATCGTCGGATCGTTCGGAACGCTCGCGATCGCACGCAGCATCCGGGAGCTCACGTTCGCCTGGTACGCGACCCGCGCGATCCCGAGTCTCGGAGCGGCGATGAGATGAAGGGGAAGCAGGATCACCAGGGCCGCCAGCGAGAGTCCCTTCCAGGCACGAGATGCCGGCCCGGCGGAAGTGCCCGCGAACGCCGCTTGGGCCAACTGCGCCAGAAGTCCCATCGAGCCCAGGCCCACGAAGCCCAACAAGCGATTCTCGGGGCCAACGGCGGCGATCGGCATCAGCGAGAGCAGCACACCTAAGCCCCAGAAGCGCGCGACCCGATCGCGGAAAGTCAGCGGGATGAAGAGGCCCGCCAGCACGGCGATGACCACCAGGCTAAAGACGCGGAGGTGCAATGCTGATGCTGTGTCTGGTGCGAAGACCAGACTCATTTCCGCGGGAATCGGCGTCCACTGTCCCATGAGCAGGAACGCAGCGCGCTGGCAGAATCCTGCGGCGAAGCCGAATGGATCGCGGAGCGGGTCCAGGTAGAAGCCGGACCCAGAGGAGCCGAAGTTGCCGACGCGGTAGATCAACGCCCACGCGCCGAGCACTCCGACGTGGGGCAGGAGCGGGCGGAGTTTCGCCCGCATCGTCCCGCGGTCGAGAATCAGCGCGTAAGAGAGGAGGTAAGCTGCGGTCGCCAGACCCATCTCACCGGCCGACAGAGCGAGGGCGAGCAGGAGGACGCTGAGCCACCTGATCCATCGCCGTCCGTGCTCCCTCCACCGAACGAAAGCCAGGATGCTGAAGAATCCGAAGCAGGAAGCGATCAACGCATTGCGGTTCGCCAGATACGCCGCCGGCATCGGCGTGCGCGCCGTCGAGCGCATAGAGTAGAGCCGCCAGCCCAGCGACCCAGGTCGCTCCCAATATTTCGCGATAGAGGAGAGCCGCCGCCAGGACGGCTGCGGACAGCCAGAGCAGGCTGTGCAGGTGCATCAGCTCGGGATGGTCGGGCCAGAGCCGGTAGTCGAGCAACGTGGTAAGCGTGCTCGTGTAACGCAGGAACGCCAGATGCAAGTCCCGTGAGGCCCACCACGGCAGCGTGCCGAACTCCATCTGCTGCTCGATGTGCCGGGGGTTCCCGTCGTAGGGGACGAAAATCTGGATCGGACTCGCGTCGCCGTAGCCCAGGATCGTGGAGCGTTGAAAGTGATCGTCGAACTGCCAACCTCCGGTGAGCGCCGATACCAACACCAGGGCCGCGAGGACTGCGACCACCAACGGAAACCGGCGGTGCTTCAGACCCGCCGCGATCGCGGCCGCGGCGCGCCGCCGCAATGCGCCTGGATTCATCGTACGAACTGGCCCCGTAGTCTTGATCAGTTCCTGGCATATTGATTAAGTGTACTAAAGAAATATGGTTAACTAAGTCAATGCAGCGGGTTCGGCTGCACGTCCCAGCCATCGGGCGAATGATCGGAGGCGCCTGGACGTTCCCTTCGCCGCTCTCGACGGGTAATTAATCGGACGATGGGCTTACGCGAGGAGAAGAAAGCCGAGCAGCGCCGCGCGATTCTGGATGCGGGCGCGGCGCTGTTCCGCAAGCGCGGTTACGAGCAGACCCGCGTGCGCGACATAGTCGAGCGGCTGCGCATCAGCGAGGTCACTTTCTTCAATTACTTTCCCAGCAAGGATGCGCTGATAACGGCGTTCGCCCTCGAGCAGCATGATTTCTCGATCGCGTCTGTGAAACGCGAACTCGAACGCCACGATTGCAGCGTGCCCGACCGAATTCGCAGCCTGATGCGCCAATGGGCGCGGGCCTGGGACTCGGAACCCGGAGTTTTTTACGCTGATTGCGACCCGGTCCCGGATGCTCTCCGAGCCGGAGGGGCTGCTGCGCGAGAAGGCGCTTCAGCTCTACAAGCTGTACGAACAACTTTTCTCCGAAGGCCAAAAGCGCGGAGAGATTCGCAAGGACCGGAAACCTTTACACCTCGCAGAGATGCTTGAAGGGATGGTCACAATCATTGCGGGCAACTGGGCCGTGGGATGGTGGAAGAACCGGTCCGATCCCCTTGAGGAGCGTTTCATGAACGCCGTGACTGTTTTTCTGGAAGGCTGCGGCGCGGCAAAGCCCACTAGTGCGCGCAAGCGGGCGTAAATTTCGATTGCCCTGATCTCCGCGAGGCGCTATTACTCGGCGAGGTTCCCTACGCATTTGCATGCTGCGCCCGCGAAGCGCGGGCTGAATAAGGAGGTTCTGCAATGAGAGCTGCCGTAATGGAGGCGCTCCAGAAGCCGCTGGTCGTCAAGGAGATGCCCGATCCGAAATGCGCGCCCAACGGCGCGATCATCCGCGTCGAGGCGAACGGAATCTGCCGTTCCGACTGGCACGCGTGGACCGGCGACTGGGGCTGGCTGGGAATTTCGCCCGTGATGCCGCACGTGCTGGGTCATGAATTCGCCGGCGTGGTCGAAGAGACCGGCAAGGAGATCCAGAATTTCAAAAAGGGCGACCGCGTGGTCGTGCCGTTCAGCCAGGGCGAAGGCACCTGCGAATATTGCCGCAATGGTTTCTCGAATATCTGCAACACGCCGCTGACACCGGGGTTCGCCTATTGGGGCGGCTACGGCCGGCTGGTGGCAGTGCCGTTTGCGGACTACAACCTGGTGCCGCTGCCCGGCGATATCGATTTTGTCGAAGCGGCCTCGATGGGCTGCCGGTTCATGACCTCGTTTCACGGGATCGTCGATCGCGCGCAGGTCAAGGCGGGCGAGTGGGTCGCGGTCCACGGATGCGGCGGAATCGGGCTGTCGGCGATTCACGTCGCGGCCGCGGTCGGCGCCAACGTAATCGCGGTTGACCTGGACGATCGCAAGCTCGAGCTGGCGAAGAAGGTCGGCGCCAATCACGTGATCAACGCGAAGAAGACCGATCCGGTCGGCGCGATCTTCGATATCACGCGCGGCGGGGCCAACGTCGCGGTCGATGCGCTCGGGATTACGGCGACCTGCCGCAACGCGATCATGAGCCTGAAAAAGCAGGGACGCCATCTGCAGATCGGACTGACGTTGTCATCCGAGAAGGGCGAGATCAGCATGCCGATCGACCGGATCGTGCTGTTCGAGCTGCAATTGATCGGCACGCTTGGGATGCAGAGCGCGCACTATCCGCAGATGCTGCAGATGGTCGAGTCGCGCAAGCTCACGCCCAAGACCATGGTCACCTCGACCGTGCCGCTGGAGAAGGCTTCCGACACGCTGATCGCGATGACCAACTTCGAGAACGTCGGCGTGACGATCATCAACAAATACTGAGTTGCGCCGAATCTGACGCTCGCGAGAGGGCCCCGGTGGGCCCTCTCTTTTTTGGTAAGCTCCAAGGCCTGGTACCAAGGTTCGGTACAAAGCTTGGTAAAGGTGAAGCCATGAAAGCGATCATCGTCGAGAAGCCGGGCGACGAGAGCGTGCTTAAGCTCGGCGTGGCGGCCGATCCGGTCGCGGGCCCGGCGGACCTGCTGATCCGGGTCGCATACGCGGGTGTGAATCGCGCCGACCTGATGCAACGGCAGGGATTTTATCCGCCGCCGCCCGGCGCGTCTGAGATTATCGGGATGGAATGCGTGGGCGAGGTGATCGCGGTCGGGGCAGCGGTGAAAGGATGGTGCGTCGGCGAGCGCGCGATGGCGCTGCTGCCCGGCGGTGGGTATGCGGAGAAGGTCGCGGTTCACGCAGGCTCTGCGATGCACGTACCGGCAGCGCTCAGCGACGAGGAAGCCGCGGCGATTCCCGAAGTCTTCCTGACCGTGTACCTGAACCTGTTCATGCTCGCCGACGCGAAGCCTGGCGACAGCGTGCTGATTCACGGCGGCGGCAGCGGCGTCGGCACCGCATCGATCACGCTGCTGACGATCGCAGGCGTGCGTTCGATCGTAACCGCCGGCACCGACGCCAAGTGCGAGCAATGTCTGCGCTTCGGCGCGGACGTCGCGATCAACTACAACTCGGGCCCGTTTGCGCCCAAAGTGATCGAGGCGAGCGGCGGGCGCGGCGTGGACGTTATTCTGGACAGTATCGGGGCGGCCTATCTCGGGCAGAATCTCGAAGCGCTGGCGCAGAACGGACGGCTGGTGCTGATCGGCCTGATGAAGGGCGCGCAGACCGAGATCAATCTGATGGCGGTGCTGCGGCGCCATCTGCGGATCGTGGGCTCGACGCTGCGCAACCGCCCGGTCGAGGAGAAGGCCGCGATCGTTGCGTCGTTCCTCAAACGCTTCGGTGAAGCGGTCGAAACCGGCAGAATCAAGCCGGCGATCTACAAGGTGCTGCCGCTGGGCGATGCGCCGGCGGCACATCGCATGATGCAGGCCAGCGAGCATTTCGGCAAGATCGTGCTGCGCGTGAATTGAGGGCGAGGCGGTCTCGGTCCAGGACGGGGTTTTATGCGCAGAGCGCTGCTAAGCACCATGACGGTTCTAATTGTGGTTGGAATCGCGCACCTCGCCAGCGCGCAACCGACCGTCGACGTGCCGCTGACGATTGATTACGCGACGCTGAGCGCAGCGCTGAAGCAGCAGGTCTACACGCAGAACGGTCGTGCGGAACTCTGGACCGGCTCGGACGTCTGCCAATACTTCTACGCCGAGCATCCGGCGTTCTCCCGTGCCGGCGATCGCGTCAGCCTCGAGACCGACGGCACGCTCAGTATCGGCGTGGCGGTGGGCTCGCAGTGTCTGAGCCCGATCACCTGGAGCGGGATAATCGAGGCCGAGTCCGAGCCCTACGTCGCCGGGAACGTGCTCAAGTTCCGGATCGAGGATATCAATCTGCTCGACCGCCAGCATCAGAAGACCTTGATAGCCGGCCAGGGATTCGACCTGGTCAAGCAGTATTTCATTCCGCGGATTCAAACCTTCGCGTTCGATCTGAATCCGGTCACGGCGCAGCTCAAGGAGCTGGCCACAGCCGCGAGCCCGCCCGAGGTCGCCGAGCGTATTAACGCGACGCTTGCGAGTCTGCGCGTTGTGCCGAAGCTCGAGGCGCTCGACGACGGCGTGCGCGCGAAAATCGAGTTGACGCTGCCGGTCTTCCCGACGGCGAGCGCAGCGCCGGCGCCCGCGCAACTGAGCCCGGCCGAGTTGGCTGCCTTTCAGACCCAACTCGATCAATGGGATGCGTTTCTGGTTTTCGCGATCAAGCAACTGGGCGTGACCAACCCCGATCCCCAGTTCCGCTCGGACCTGCTCGATCTTCTGCTCGACAGCCGCTATCGGCTGGTGCAGGCGCTGGCTCATCCGCAGACCGGCGGTCCCGACCCGGTGCGGATCCTGTTTCTCGACGAGTGGAATCAGCTTGGCCGGATTATCCGTGACGCCGCGACGCGGGGCGGATTCGGCGATCATTCGCTGGAGTTCCTCTCGTTTATCTCGGCCGGCGATGCGCTCTTCGCGCTCGACCAGGCGTCGCCTGCACTCGGGATGCGGGTTTCGGGCGACGACCTGCGCCGCCTCGCACATATCATGGCGCCGCTCGCCTCGGGCGATCCGTTGAGCTTCAGCTTCGACGAGGATCCTGAGCTGCAAAAGATTTTCGGCACGAAGCAGCCGCTCGAGTCGGGCCGGGCCGCTGGAGGCCGGCGCGAATCCCGACTTCAATCGCGAGCCCGCCGTCGACGCCGCTCGCCGCGCCGGCCACTGCCGTTGAGTCAGCGACGCCCGTCGCCGCGCCGCTTGTCACTCCGACCGCCGCGGCGAGTCCGGCCAGTTCGGCCGGCGATGATCACGATCGCGGCGAGGGCGGCGATTCCGGGCCGCGCTCGATGCTGCAAATTCTGGAGTCGCCGCTGGAACTCGCGCGCGCCGACGCAGGCGAGGTAGCCGCCGCGCCTGATGTGGCGCGCAGCCTTCAGGAGCTCGGCGGGAAGCTGAAGCGGGTGGTCGTCACCGACCAGAACGCCGCGCAGTATCGGGACCAGCTGGATCAGCTGCTCGATCTGAGCGGGCGGCGCGTGATGGACGACGCATCAATCGATCCGCCGCATCGGCCGCTCTATGCGAAACTGGTCAAGGCGGTGGCATGGCAGGAAAGCTGCTGGCGCCAGTTCCGCCGCCGCGGCGGTCAGGTCGTTTTTATTGAATCATCGACGCACGATGTCGGCCTGATGCAGGTGAATCGCTACGTCTGGCGCGGGCTCTACAGCGTCAAGCGTCTGGAGTGGGACATCCTCTACAATGCGGGCGCGGGCATGGAGATTCTCGGCCAGCTTCTGCAAGCCGACGAGGGCAAGCGCGGTGCGGTGAGTCCCGGCGAGCCCGACGAGCTGGCGCGCTCGGTCTACGCCGCGTACAACGGCGGGCCGGGCGCGTATCGGCGCTGGCGCGGGCGCGAGCCGCGCGAAGAGCGGTTCATCGACAACTCGTTCTGGCAGAAATTCCGGGCGGTCGCGAGCGGCCAGAAGATCGATATCCTGAGTTGCGCCGCGGATTGGGACCAGAGCCACTGATTGGCCGGCTCTGTCTCATTTGATGCTTGACCCGAAAAAATCGCCGGACTCTTTGCTCCGGCGCTTACCCTGGAGAGCCGTATGGACAAACTTCTGAAGGACAAACATGCTCTGGTCACCGGCGGCAGCCGCGGGATCGGGGCGGCAATCGTTAAACGGCTTGCGAGCGAAGGGGCGGATGTCGCGTTCACCTACGCGAGTTCAGCCGATCACGCCAACGCCGTAGCTCAGGCGGCGCAGGCGCTGGGGGTGCAAGCGCTGGCCATCCGGGCCGACAGCGCAGATGCGAGCGCGGTAGTTTCCGCGGTCGAGGAGACGGTTGCTCGACTGGGCGGCATCGATATCCTGGTCAACAACGCCGGCGCGTTGGTGATCAGCCCGATCGAAGACATCAAGCTCGCTGACTTCGACCGCACCTTTGCCGTCAACGTCCGTGCGGTCTTTGTTGCAACGCAAGCGGCCGCTAAACACATGACGGCCGGCGGCCGCGTCATCAATATCGGAAGCGTCAATGCCGACCGCATGCCGTTTGCCGGCGGATCCGTTTATGCGATGAGCAAGGCCGCGCTGGTTGGGCTCGTCAAAGGCCTGGCGCGTGATTTGGGCCCGCGCGGGGTTACGGTCAATAATATTCAGCCTGGCCCGATCGATACGGACATGAACCCGGCCCACGGGGACTTCGCGAAATTGATGTTGTCGCTGATGGCGCTGCCGCGCTACGGCACGGCCGACGAAATTGCAGCGCTGGTCGCCTATCTCGCCGGCCCCGAGGCCGCGTACATCACCGGCGCCAGCCTGACCATCGATGGAGGGTTCAGCGCCTAGCTTACGGACTCCGGCCCCGAGTCAAGCCCGCACCGGGGGTGCTTGACTTGTTCGCCGGGCTGGCGGGAAACTTAGAGTCGTGATCTTCCGCTTGTCATTCTGCTTCATCCTCCTCGGTTGCTTCGGCTGTGCGTCGCAGCAGCGGCAGCCGATGCCCGAAGTGACGGCGGCACAACCAAGCCCGGCCAACACAAACTCAGACCAACCGAACTACCCCGGCCTTCCGACGGTCACCATTCCGAACTTGAGTGGTGGCTTGGGTGGCCGCTTGGGTAGTGGTGGCCTGGGCGGCCGCTTGTAGGCATCACGGCATACCCGCGCCATCCCGCGAAGATAAGACACTCGCGCGCTTAAATTCAGACACTCAGCGTCGAATTCAGCCAGCATCGGCCCGGCGCGCTTGACTTGCGGCGCGGCGCGGAATAATTTCGCGAGACCAAGTTTCGGAGAAAAGATGCTTCGTTTTCAGGAGAATAATCGCACCCGCAAGGGTTGAAGCGGACTTCGAAACTTGGCGAGAAAGAGCCCCGAGCTTCGCAGGCCCGGGGCTCTTTCTTTTTTGGCGCGGCAGGATCGGGACGTTAATGGCAATACACGACAACCAAAGCGATTCGATTCGCTCGATAATTCGGCGCTACTACACGGTCTGGTGGTTCCAGGCTTTCGGGCCGTCGTTCATCTTCGCGATTTACCCGCTATTCATGCGTTGGCGCGGGCTCAACCAGTTCCAGATCAATACTGTGGCGGCGACCTTCTTCTTGGTCACCTTCGCGACCGATATTCCGACCGGCGCGTTCGCCGACGCGATCGGCCGGCGCACCGCGTTCCTGATCGGGAGCGCGATTTCGACGATTGGTTTCACGATCTACTTTTTCAGTCACAGCTTTCCGATGTTCCTGGTCGGCGAGTGCTTCGACGGCGTCGGCTTCACCTTCCGCAACGGCGCGGTCGATGCGTGGGCGGTCGATGCGCTCGACGCGGCGGGCTACGCCGGTATCAAGGACCGGGTGTTCTCGCGGGTCTCGCAATTGATGCGAATCGGCAGCATGTGCGGCGCGCTGATCGGCGCATACGTCGGCGCGCACAACCTCGCGATCCCGTGGCTGCTCGGCGCGGGTGGTCTCGCGCTCAGCGGATTTGTCGGCGGGCGGCTGATGGATCGTGAGCCGTACCATCCGGATCGCTTCCGGCCGGCGGTGATCGCCAATCGGGTCAGAGAGCGAATCGGGCAGGGGATGCGAATCGGATTCGGCACGCGGGTGGTGTTCCTGCTCGCACTGGCGGGCGGGATTCAGCTCGCGGCCTATGGGCCGTCGTGGTTCGAGTGGCCGGCGTACTTCAACGATCACTTTAACTCCGGGATCCAGGTCGTGGGCTGGCTGTTCTGCCTGTTCAATCTGGCGGGTCTGGCGGGTTCCGAAATTGCCGCGCGCATCGCGCTGGATCGCGCGCGCCGCGGGATCTTCATGGCCGGCCTGACGGCGCTGGCGAGCCTGCTGATGTGGGGCGCAGGTGCGGGCGCGGGGCACGTGCACGTTGCGCTGCTGATGTTCACGCTGACCAACTTCTGCGGTGGGCTGATCCAGCCGGTGCAGCAAAGCTGGTTCAACGAGCAGATTGACGGTGAGTACCGCGCCACGTTGCTCTCGTTCCAGACCACGTTCGCGACCTTCGGCGCCGCTGCGGGATTGCCGGCGGGCGGCCGCGTCGCGGACCGGTTCGGAATCGGCGTCGCCTGGCAGATGGTCGGGTATCCTTTCGATGCTGTCGGTGCCGTGCTACTGGGCCTTGCGCCCGCGCGCGCCCGGACCCGAGTTGGCGGTCGAGTCCGCGGAGTGAGCCGCGTGATCTACCTCGTGTTGCACGGTGAGACGGAGTGGAATCGCGAGCGGCGATTTCAGGGGCGGCTGGATTCGCCGCTCACGCCGACCGGCCGCGAGCAAGCCGGTCGCGCGGGACAGACCCTCGCGCGGCTGATTGACAACCCGACCACCTGGATTCTCACGAGTAGTCCGCTCGGCCGCGCGCGCGAGACTGCGGGGATCGTCGGCGACGCGCTGAGAATTGAGCCCGGGGCAATCGAGCTGGATGAGCGGCTGGCCGAATTCGATTTGGGATCGTGGTCCGGCCTCACGCGGGCCGCAATCGAGGCGCGTTGGCCGCGGATGTTGGATGGCGCCAGCCGTTACGACTGGTATTTCCGCTCGCCCGACGGCGAGACGCTCGCGGACCTGACGGAGCGGTTGCGCGGCTGGCTTGCCGACGTTGGCCAGACCGGTCAATCGAAAATAGCAGTAACGCACGGCGTTGCAAGTCGCGTGCTGCGCGGCCTTTATGCGGGTCTTGCGGTCGAAGCGGCAATCGCGCTGGAAATATCGCGGGACGTGATTTTCAGGTTGAGCGCCGGGTCAATCGACCGAATATCTTGCGACCGCCTATCATGCGACCGGCTATAGGGCGAGTTTGTGGCGGGCGGGTTTGGCATCACGGGCCGGCGCGGAGGCCGGCCCCTACCCAATGTAGGAGGCTCATTCAGGATAGTGGCCGGCGTCCCTGCCGGCCATCCGAAAACCGCTCACTACCTGCGAATGAAACGCGCGTAACCCGTCTGGAAGCCGTTCGCGCAACCGGAGCGGCGATGATAGTTTCTTCCCGAGCCTCCGGTTCCCCTACAGACCAATGCGGCTTTCCGAGCTTGACTACGAGCTGCCTGATGAGCTGATTGCGCAGCATCCGCTGGAGCGGCGCGATGAGGCGCGGATGCTGGTAGTCGATCGGCGCACTGGTGCGCTGGAGCATTCGCGGTTCTACAAGCTCGCGCGCCATCTGCGCGACGGCGACTTGCTGGTGCTCAACGACACCCGGGTTTTCCCCGGCGCGGCTGTTCGCGCGCAAGGAGTCGGGCGGCAAGGTCGAGCTGCTGATGGTGCGCGCGCTGGACGAGCCGGCCGGCGCGTGGCTGGCCCTGATGCGGAGTCATCCGCTCAAGCCGGGCACGCGGTTGATGATCGACGACAACCTCAGCAAGCACGCGCTCAGAGTTGTCGGCTACCAGAAACCCGGGCGCCCGATTGTAGCGAGTGACGACTCGGTAACTATCGAGAGTATCCTGGCCGAATCCGGGACGCTCGCGCTGCCTCATTACATTCGCCGCCCGGTTGCTGACGGTGACGGCGCGGATTACCAGACGGTCTTCGCGGCGCATCCGGGCGCGGTCGCCGCGCCGACCGCCGGATTGCATTTCCATTCCAGCCAGCTTGCCGAGCTGGAAGCGGTTGGAATCCGGCACACGTTCCTGACCCTGCATATCGGCCCGGGCACGTTCACGCCGCTGCGCGCGCCCGAAGTCGAGGCGCATACGATGGAAGCGGAGTGGTACACGATGCCGGCCGAGACCGTGAATGCGATCGAGCATACGCGCCGGATCGGCGGGCGGGTGATCGCGGTGGGCACCAGCAGCGTGCGCGCGCTCGAGTCGTTCGCGATCACGCGCGAAACGGAGGGCTTCACCGGTCTGTTCATCGCGCCGGGATTCCGCATCAAGCTGGTGGACGCGATGATCACCAATTTCCACATGCCGCGCAGCACGGTGCTGGCGCTGGTGATGGCGTTGGCAGGCCGCGACGTGATTTTGGCCGCCTATCGCGACGCGATACGCCATCGCTACCGCTTTCTCAGCTACGGCGACGCGATGTTGATCGTCTGATGAACGCCGCGACTCAATCGCCATTCCGGTTCGGCGTCCGCGCGCGCGACGGCGCGGGTGGGTACGCTGGTAACGGCTCATGGCGAGAATAGCAGTGACGCGCGGAGTCACGAGCCGCGTGTTGCGCGGCCTTTATGCCGGGCTCGCGGTCGAAACGCGCAATCGCGCTGGATGTCGTTATAACCACTAGCCAATGAGGATGGAATTATTCAGAATGGATCGTCTATTGAAGCTCGCAAATCTATTCGTCCTCAACCTTTTGGTCTTCATCATTTGGTGATCCTTTAAGAACCAACGTCTCGAAAGATTGGGCATTCACTAATCCAGCCAATGAAACCGTGGCTTGCACTGGCGGGGATGGTGCTGTTTCTATCGGTGTACCTCGACGCACGAATCCTGGGCGCAGGCCCGACCTATTTGATACCGCAATGGGGCCAATCCGTAAGCAAGGGCTTCACTTCCGGGCCGCTTATCGATGCTGCCGCTACCGAGTATACGGGTCTGATTCAGATGTTCCAGGTTGCTAACAGCGGTACGGGATGTTCGCCCCCGCCTTCGGGCTCCGACCCCGACTTTGGCATCAACGTGGTGCCGGATAACGGCGACCCCACCATCGTGCTGACCGGGTCATGCCTCATCGGCGTTCAAGCCATGCACGAAGACCTGCTATATCTGCCGGCGCTCACCTTCTATTATGATGAGGAAACGCCGGCCGATGGCTTCGCTCGGCGAATCAATGATTACAGCAGCTATCCGACGCTGGTTGTGAACAACGGTGTTGGCGAGGCGGCTTTTTCACAGTTGATGGGCCAACCGCTTACCAATCTCGAAACGTCAATCACGCGTGGCGCGGCGCTCGAGTCGGTGATCGTGCCTTGGCAGTATTGGGATCAGGGTGAATCGGACTATGCAGAGTCTGAGGCGACTTATCTAAACGATCTCTGCACCTTGCAATCGACGGTCCAGGCCTATGCGCAAGGCGCGACCGGGCAATCCCAAGGAGTGGGCTTGATTCTTTCCCAGCTTGCGACATGGGGCGATGGCTACAGCTCAAACGTCGCGTTGGCGGAATACACTGCGGCGTTGGGACCGACCGGAACTTGCCCGAACACCTACCTATTGATGCCACAGTACCCGTTCGCGGTGCAGTTCGGCTACCATCTTAGTAACTATGCCGAGGAAATAATCGGCGAATACATGGGGCGCGCGGTTCACTGGTTCGACACAACCGGTGTCTGGCCATCGCCGCCGCATCCGATCTCGATTGTGCAGAGCGGCGCGACCCTCACGGCGGTGTTCAGCAATCCCTTCGGCACCAATCTGACCTTTGATACGACGAATGTCACCGAGCCGACGGGAAGCTCCGGCACTGGATGCCTCGCGTCGGGTGGCGCGTGCCTGGGCTTTGAGCTGTACGGCTGCGGTGTCGGGATCGCCGCCACGCCGACGCTTTCCATAGGCTCGGACGGGTACCTCGACGTAGTCAACTTTGTGCTGTCGGGCACGCCGGTCGGCACTTGCTGGCTGGCCTATGCAAACTACCCTTACGATGGGCTAGGACCGACCGCTGGGCCGCGTGGGAATCTGCGCGACACTAACACCGACGTATCGCGGCTGAACAACTGCAATTGTACCGCGGCGTTCACCCCGTGGGCGCAATGCAACGGGCCGGGGACTGGCACTCTGCCGTCGCCGAAGAGCGGGGCAGCTTGCGATTCGAGCACGGGCGGCGTGCTGTCGGTGATGAATATGTGGATGTGGGCTCCGACGTTCTATCTGCAAAGCGACCTCGGGCCGACACCAACACCTTCTCTTACTCCTAATCCAACTCCTACACCAATTGTGAGTCTCTCGCCTTCGCCAACCGCAACCAGCGCCGTGACTCGGACACCGACGCCATCACCCGCAGCGGCGCCGACGCCAACGCCAACGGCAACTCCAGCACCGTCACCCACTGCTACAACTACAGCAGTGCCCACGCTGACTCCTACACCGACGTCGGGTCTCCCGATCTCGCCAACACCAACCAGCACTGCAACCAGCGCCGCGACTCAGACCGCGACGCCATCGCCCTTATCGACGCCAACGGCAACTCCAGCGGCGTCACTGACGTCGACCTCGCCGCCGACAGGTGCGCCGACGCCGAGCGCCGCTGCGACCCCGTCGCCGGCTCCAACATCGGCACCGGCCAACACTCCATCGCCGATCACGGCTTCGACCGCGACGCCGACTCCTATTCCACCCGGGGGAAAGCTCTCACTTTCGACGCATACGCTGGTCTTCGGCGCCATCAAGATGGGCAAGCGCCATAAGCTTTCTTTCAGGATCAAGAACACCAAGAAGAAGACCACGCTCTATGGCGACGTGGACGCGAGCGAGCTTCCTCCGCCGCTGAGCGTGACTGCGGGTGCGGGAGCGTTCGCGCTGGGCCACAACAAGACCTATAAGGTGACGGTTGAGGCTGCGCCAACCGCTAGGGGCGCCTTCTCGGGTACGATCACCATTCATTCCGGCGATCTCAAGCATCTGGTGGTTAACGCGAAGGCCAAGGGGCGCGGCGAGAAGTGACGCAAAGCGGCACGTAGTCCAAGCAGCCGGCGCGATTCCGACCATCATCAGTGATGGTAGGACAAGGTATGCGCTGCCAGTGCGGAGATGAATCCAGCAGATAATCGTCTGATGAGCGCGGCCATTCGATTCGACATCCGCGCGCGGGACGGTGCGGCACGGTTGGGCACGCTGGTCACGGCTCATGGCGAGGTTGCCACTCCGGCGTTCATGCCGGTGGGGACGCGCGCTGCGGTCAAGGCGATGGCGCCTGATGAGCTGTGGGCCATGGGCTATCGGCTGGTCTTGGCCAACGCCTACCATCTGGCGCTGCGGCCGGCCCGGAGCTGGTTCAGGAGCTGGGCGGCGTCGCGCGATTCATGGGGTTCAAGGGCGCGATCCTGACTGATTCGGGCGGATTTCAGGCGATGAGCCTCGCCAAAATCAATTCGATTGATGAGCGCGGAATCGTTTTTCGGTCGCATCTGGACGGCAGCCGGCTGGAACTTACGCCCGAGAGCGCGGTTAAGATTCAGGAGCAGCTCGGCGCGGATCTGATGATGTCGCTCGATGAGTGCACGCCGTATCCGGCCAATCGGGCGCGGGCGCAGGCTTCGATGGGACTTACGGCGCGATGGGCGCGGCGCGGCTTCGAAGCTCGGCGCAGCGCCACGCAGGCGTTGTTTGGAATCATGCAGGGGAGCGTATATCCGGATCTGCGGCGCACGAGCGCCGAGCAGATCACTGCGCTGCCGTTCGACGGCTTCGCGGCGGGCGGCCTCTCGGTCGGCGAGCCCAAGCCGGCGATGCTCGAGATGGCGGAGCTGAGCGCCACGCAGATGCCGGAAGACAAGCCGCGTTACCTGATGGGGGTCGGGACGCCGGAGGACCTGCTCGCGTGTATCGCGATGGGGTACGATCTGTTCGATTGCGTGCTGCCGACGCGCAACGCGCGCAACGGCGGGGCCTTCACCAGTGAGGGGCGGGTCTCGATCAAGCATTCGCGCTACATTCGCGACCCGGGACCGCTCGATCCGGCTTGCGAATGTCGCTGCTGCACGACTTTCAGCCGCGCCTATTTGCGTCATCTGTATGTTGCCGGCGAGATTCTGGCGGCGCGGGCCCTGACCGAGCACAATCTGTTCTTCTACGGCCGCTTGATGCGCGAGGCGCAAGCCGCTCTAGCATCACGGACTTACGAGACGTTCGCCCGGACGTTTATGGCCGCAGCCGGCGACGATGGGTCCTCGGGGCGGGCAAAGAAATCAGGTAGTGACACGGCTTAGTCATATTCCGCGGTTTGAGGGCGCTGCCTCAATTGGGATACGATGGGTACGTCGAGCCCGAATGGGGCAACCATGACGTGTCTGGCGTGTAACGCTGACAATCCCTCCGAGAACCGATTCTGCGAGCGATGCGGCGCGGCGCTCGAAGCGCGATGCCCGCAATGCAAAGCCCCGGTCCGGCAAGGCGCACGTTTCTGCGGCGCCTGCGGCCAACGCCTGATCGCGCCCGGCGAGCCCGCCCCGTCAGCCGCACCAGCGACTGCATCCGCGCCCGCGCCACCGCCGCCTACGCTCGCCCTTCAAACGCCGAGCCATCTTGCCGAGAAGATCCTGATGGGGCGTTCGGCGTTGGAGGGAGAGCGCCGCCAGGTGACCGTCCTTTTTGGCGATATCGCCGGATTCACCGCAATGTCGGAAAAGCTCGACCCCGAGGACGTTCGCGAGATTGTCGAGCGCGCCTTCAGGCTGGTCACGGCCGAGATTCATCGCTTCGAGGGGACGATCAACCACTACAGCGGCGACGGGTTGATGGCCCTATTCGGCGCGCCGATCGCTCACGAAGATGCGCCGCGGCGCGCCGTGCACGCGGCGCTCGGTGTCCAGCGCGCGCTTAGGGAATACGGCGCGGAGTTGCAGCAAGAGCGCGGGCTGCGCCTGCAGATGCGAATCGGCCTGAACACCGGGACGGTGGTGGTAGGCAAGATCGCCGATGACCTGCACATGGACTACACCGCGATCGGCGACACGATAAACCTGGCCTCGCGACTGCAAACCGCGGCCCGGCCGGGGGGCGTCGTGATCAGCGAGGCGACTTACAAGGCGGTATCAGGTTACTTCGAGGCGCTCGACCTCGGCGATCTGACCGTCAAAGGTCATGCGCCGGCGCGGGCGTTCGAAGTGCTCCGCGAACATGGCAGGCGTGGCCGAGGCGAAGCGGCCGCGGAGCGCGGGCTCACACCGCTGGTCGGGCGGGAGCGGGAGCTGGCGGCGCTGGAGGATCTCTTCCGGCAGGTTAAAGGCAGGCACGGGCAAGTGGCATTTGTCGCGGGCGAAGCGGGAATCGGCAAGTCGCGCCTGCTGGTCGAGTTTCGCCGCCGCCTGGCCGACGCCGGCGAGGATGTGACTTGGCTCGAGGGACGTTGCGTCTCGTTCGGCCAATCGATGCCGATGCTTCCGACTATCGATCAGTTGCGCGAGAACTTCCGTATCGAGGAGGCCGATGGCGAGCCGGAGATCATCGCCAAGGTGGAACATGGGATGCGACGCCTCGGCGGATTGGCGGCCGAGATCCCGTTCGTGCGCTACCTGCTCTCCGTCGATCCCGGCGATCCGGCGATTACCGCGATGGACAGCGCGGAAAGGCGCAATCGGCTCTTCAAGGCGCTCCGCACCCTCGCGCTGCGCGGTGCCGCTCTTCGCCCGATGGTGCTTGTGTTCGAGGACCTGCACTGGGTGGATACCAGCACGCAGGAATACCTGGACCTGTTCATGGACTCGATCGCCGGCGCGGCCGTCATGCTCGTCCTGACCTATCGGGTCGGCCACCAGCCCCCATTCGGTAGCCGCAGCTTCCACACCTCTTTGAACCTTCGGCATCTGACTGACGCTCAGGCGCTGGAAATGGCGACCCGCGTGCTGGGAGCGGAGGAGTTCCCCGAAGAGCTCAAAACGGCACTTACGGAGAAGGCAGAGGGCGTGCCGCTCTTTGTCGAGGAGGTCACCAAGACGCTGCTCGACCTGGGTTTCCTCAGACGCGAGAACGGCCGCTACCGGATGGCCAAAGCGCTGGGCGAGATGACGATCCCGGAAACGATCCAGGGGATCATCATGGCGCGGCTCGACCGCCTGGGCGAAGACGGCAAGCGTGCCGTGCAACTGGCGTCGGTCATTGGCCGGCAATTCATGGCGCGTCTGCTGGAACGGATCGCCGGCCTTACGGGCAAGCTCGAGGGCGTGCTGGGGGAACTCAAAGCGCTGGAGATAATCTACGAGGAGGGGATGCTCCCCGAACCGGCGTACATCTTCAAGCACGCCGTCATCCAGGACGTTGCCTACAACAGCCTGCTGCTTCAGCGACGCAAGGAACTCCACCGGGCGGTCGGCCAAGCGATTGAGGAGCTGTACCGCAATCGCCTTACCGAGCATCATGCGGAACTCGCCCATCACTTTACCCTCGGCGAGCACTGGTCCAAGGCGATGGAATACGGCACGCTGGCAGGCGAGCAAGCCGCTCATTCCTACGCCAACACGGAAGCGGAGCAGCACTACGCGGGCGCGCTGCAGGCGGCGTCAAAGCTGCCGCTTGCCGACCGCGCTGCGGTCGCGGATCTGCACGGCAAACACGCCGAGATTCTCAGCGTCACCGGCCGGCACGACGAAGCGATCGCAGAATACGAGGAGGCGCTCCAGATCGCCCGCGCCGTCAAGGATCGCGGGTGCGAATGCCGGATCCTGCTCGGATTGTGCCAGGCATACTTCAACGCCCACCTCATCGAACTACTGATCGAACGCAACCACGAGGCCTTCGCGATCGCGCGCGAAATGGGCGACCAAACCCTTCAGGCCCTGTGCGCGGCCACTACCATCTTTCCCACCTCTTGCTATCGCGGGGCGACCGACGAAATTACCGCGGAGGCTGAGGAGGCCGTGCGCCTGGCCGGCGAAACCGCCGACGCTCGAATCATAGCCACTGCGGAAGCCGGTCTGGGCGGAGTGTTGCAGTGGCGGGGCGAGTTCGACCGCAGCCTACCGCATCTTTTGAGGGGAGTGGAACTCGCGCGTAGCGCGCACTCGGGAAACTGCTTCGGCACCGGCGTATTCTGGCTGGCTCTGACCCACTTTTCACGCGGAGAATATGAAGATGCGCTGAAACTCCTGCGGCAGTTGTCGGAGTATGCAGATGGCGCCGGCGATCGGTTCTTCCTATCCAGGATTCCGAATCTGTTCGGCGGGGTACATCTTGAGCTCTATGACCTCGAGGAAGCATTGAGGCTTAACCTGGAAGGTGAGGAAGCCGGGCGCAAGCTCTCGCCGTGGCCCGAACCCCGGGGACACTCCTTGCTCAAAGCGGGCCTCGCCCACTTCGAACGCGGAGAGCACGGCCGCGCCGAGGAATACTACATGCGCGCCTGGGCGCTGCTGGAGGGCGATGACTTCACGCGCTTCCGCTGGCACATCCCGCTGCTTCACGCCCGCGGGCAACTCGCTCTGGTCCGGGAGCAGCGCGACGAAGCCTGGAAGTTCGCGGCCGAGTCGCTGGAGGAGGCGATCAAGACCTGCTCGCGCAAGCACGTCGCACGAGCCTGGCGGTTGCAGGGCGAAGTGCAGGCCGCCGGCGGCAGGCTCGACGAGGCGGTGCGGATGCTGGACGGTTCTGCCAGGCTCGCCGAGGAACTGAAAACGCCCCGCGAAATCTGGATGGCCAGGTCAGCGCTTGGCAACGTATTGGTCAAGCTCGGCAGGGACAAAGATGCGGAAGCACAGTATGAGCGGGCCGCCGGAGCGATCGAGGGTATCGCTGGGAAGCTCCGCACGCCCGCGTTGAGCCGCAGTTTTCTAAACGCCGAACCGGTGCGCGAGGTCTACAAGACGCTCGGGCGCCGCCCGCCCGACCCGGTTTCTTCATAGCCCGGCCGCTTGATGCGCGAGGCGCAAGCCGCTATAGCATCACGGACTTACGCGACGTTCGCCAAGGCATTCATGGCTGCGGCCGGCGACGCCGGAACTTCGGAGCGGGCAAAGATCGATGGGGTTTGAAGGAATCGCATGGGCGCAGGCGGCTGCGGGTGGGACCGAGGCCGGCGGCCAGCAACTGATTTTCACGACCGTTATCCCGCTGGTCGCGTTGTTCGCGGTGTTCTACTTTCTGCTGATCCGCCCGCAATCGCAGAAAGCCAGCGAGCATTCGAAGATGCTCGGCGCGCTCAAGCGCAACGATGAGGTAGTGACACAGGGCGGGCTTATCGGCAGGATTGTCGAGTTGGGCGACAAGGTAGTGACGCTGGAGATCGCGGCCAATGTGCGCGTGCGGATCGAGCGGTCGCAGATCCAGTCGCTCTCCAGTTACGCCAAGGCTTCGCCTAAAGGCGGCGGCCAGGGATAGAGATTCTTGAGTTTTGGGTATCATAGTGACGATTCCGGTTTTGCTCGATTCCTTGCTGCGTCATTCTCGCGCGTGGCTGCCGCGCGAAGAATCCCGGGCTGCGGGTCCGCCACGGCCGCGGAATCCGGGATTCCTCGCGCGCGCCGGACACGCGCGCGGGAATGACAGCGGGAGCTGCGACGGAGCAGAGTCAACGTCGCCCTATCGAGCGGGAATCAATAGTACGAGGCGTTAAACATCTGTGGAAAACTCGGCACCAATTCTCATCTTGCTGGCGCTGGCCGGCGGGGTGCTTTATCTGCATTTCACCAATGGGCCCGGCCTGACGCGAATCTACCTGGCCGCGGCCTTGGTGGTCGTCGCGCTGGTCCTGCTGGTTCCCAGCCTGAACTTCGACTTGCCGGACTGGTGGAAGGACTATTTGCCGACCACGAAAATCCAGCTCGGGCTTGATCTCCAGGGCGGGACGCATCTGCTGATGGGCGTCAAGCTGGACGATGCGGTCGATAATGCGCTGACGCGACGCGGCGACGATCTGAAGGGCGAGCTGAAGAAGAACAAGCTCGACTTCGGGGAAGTCACCGCCGCGGCGGCGGGCGCGTTCACGGTCAAGCTCAAAACCCAGGACGAGCAGACGCCATTTCTCGACCTGGTGCAGAAGGTTGCTCCCGACCTGATCGCCACGAGTATCGAAAGCGGCACGGGCGGCCCCGCGTACACGCTGCGGTTCACCGATCGCGACGAGCAACTGGTGCGCAGCAACGCGATGGATCAGGCGCTCGAAACCATCCGCAACCGAATCGACCAGCTCGGGGTGCGCGAGACGACCGTGGTGCGCGAGGGCGATCGCGATATCCTGGTGCAGTTGCCGGGAATCCAGGATCCCGATCGGGCCAAAGCGCTGATTGGCAAGACCGCGGTGCTGGAATTCAAGCTGGTCGACGATTCGCATCCAGTGACCGATCCCGACAAGGAGGGCGCGCCGCCGGGCGACGAGATTCTCTACGGTCCGGCGGAAGCGGGCGGCCGTACCCCGTACGTGGTGGAGAGCCCGCTGCTGATGACCGGCGACGTGGTGACCGATGCGCGAGTGCGGCCGGGCGCGCGGCTGGAGGGGCCTTACGTAGCGGTGGATCTGGACGCGCGCGGCGCGCAGGTTTTCGATGCGCTTACGGCGGAGAATGTCGGCCGGCGGCTCGCGATAGTGCTCGATGGCACCGTTTACTCGGCGCCGGTTATCAAGGAGCGCATCCCGGGCGGGCACGTGCAGATCACTGGCCGTTTCTCGATGGACGAGGCGCACGACCTCGCGATCGTGTTGCGCTCGGGCGCGCTGCCGGCACCGGTTGATATCGAAGAGGAGCGGACCGTGGGGCCGTCGCTGGGCCGCGATTCGATCCGGCAGGGCGAATTCTCATTCGTGGTCGGCGCGCTGGCCGTGCTGATCTTCATGGCGATCTACTACAGCCGCGCCGGAATTCTGGCCGATTTCGGGCTGTCGTTGAATATCCTGTTGCTGATCTGCGTGATGGCGGCCTTGCAGGCCACGCTGACTCTGCCCGGTATCGCCGGGATCGTCCTGACGCTGGGGATGTCGGTCGATGCCAATGTGCTGGTGAACGAGCGGATGCGCGAGGAGTTGCGCAACGGCAAGAGCACCCGCGATGCGGTCAAGCTGGGGTATCAACGGGCGTGGTCGGCGATTCGAGATTCTAATATCTCGACGTTCGTGGCGGGTCTGATCCTGTTCCAGTTCGGCACGGGTCCTGTTAAGGGATTTGCAGTTACGCTGTGTGTAGGCGTGCTTACGGGCCTATTCTCTTGTATCGTCGTAACCCGCGCCTGGTACGATTACCTAATCGGAGCGCGCAGGCTCCAGACGATCAGCGTTTAAGCGCGATTGAGGCCACGAGTGCGATCGGCGGATTAATTCGGGTCCGGCGGTGATTTAATTCGGCCGTCCTGCAACAATGGGCTTGACTTGAACGCGAGGCGCATATTAAAAGTTCGCGACTCCCTGAATCTTGATCCGGAAAGGCGTCTTTGTGGACTTCGATGGCCGATAAGGACGACATTCTTCTGAATTCCCGCGAAGTCGCTTTCCTTCTGGACTTGAGTCCCGATACTGTCAATGAGTTCGCGCGGCGAAGTGTCCTGCCAGCTTTCAAGAAAGGACGGCAGTGGCGCTTTCGCAAACGCGACATCACTTCCTTCCAACGGCAAGCGCGAGGCGTGAACGCAGCCGCCTAGGATGCACGGCCCGGCGTGGTGGTGTGGTGGCGGTGGAAACAACGGGTCGCGCTGCGGGAGACCTGCGAGGTGTGAGGTGTTATGGCCGAGCCGCATGAAAGCCGCGTCTATTCCGACTTCGCGCGATTTTATGACTCCGTTTTCGGACGCGCGTTCGTCGATCGCGAACATGAAGTGATCGAGTCGCTCAACCTGCGCCCCGGCCATCGCGTGCTCGAGGTCGGGGTCGGCACCGGAATCTCGCTCGGCGCGTACCCGCCGTATGTGCATGTGGTGGCGATCGATCCGTCGCGCGAGATGCTGGCGCAGGCCACGGCCAAGGCCAAGGAGAACGACTGGCGCCATATCGAGTTGCGCCAGGCCGACGCTTTGAACCTGGACTTTCCCGACAACAGCTTCGACGATGTGACCACCTTCCACGTGATGACGGTGGTGCCCGACCCGGTGCGGATGATGAACGAGATGGTGCGGGTCTGTAAGCCCGGTGGCCGGGTCGTGATCGTCAATCACTTCGCCAGCGAGAATGCGGTGCTGTTTTTCCTCGGCAAGCTGGTCACGCCGCTCACCAAGCTGCTCGGCTGGACCTGCCGGCTGCGGGTCCGCGATGTGCTGAAGGGCCAGCCGATAAAGCTCGAGCACTTCCGGCGCTTCTCGCGGATCTCCGTGCACTTCATCCTGGTCGCGCGCAAAGAAAGCTGAAGGTCCTGGCTGGCCGGCGTCTGCCGGCGCGATCGGGTTCGCGCGAGCGTGCGAAGTCGTCGCGATCACTCGCCGCGGCCGCGCGGCTACTTCCCCATTCCCGTTCCTTTCAGAGTCACGATCTCTTCAGCGGAGCCATTCGGAACGATCAGCAGCGAGCTGAAAACCGTGCCGGCCGACTGGGGGGAGAATTGGAGAGCCACCGTCCGGACGGCATTGGCCTTCAGCGAGAACGAGCCACCGCCGGATATGATCGCGAACGGTGGCGACGTCCCGCCCTGAATCTGGCCGACGAGTATTCCGAGTCCGACATTCTTCACTGTCAACTTGGCGGTCTTGTGCTTGCCACTCGCAACTTTGCCGAAATTGAGTTGCGATTTGACCGACAGGATGCCGGGCTCGCCGGTGCCGGTCACGTTGAGCGCCATCGTGCTATTCTCAACGTCGTCGCTGATAATCTGCAGCGGCTGCTGATACTTGCCCGCGGAGACCGGCGCGAACTGCACTTGTACGTTTTGGGTCTGGCCGGGCGAGAGATTGAAATTGCCCACCCCGGCGGTGACGGCGAACGGCGCCGTCAATGATCCTACCGAGCCCTGTAAGGCACCTTTGCCCATGTTCTTGATCGTGAAGATGCGAGTCACCGGCGGATTACCGGTCCCGACCGCGGAAAAGTTGATTTGGGCGGTGCTCAGCTTGACGCGCGGGCATCCGGAGGTCGGATCGACCTCGACCAGGAACGCATTGGCCTCATTACCACCGCGCGCCTTTCGGATCGGCTGGAACGCGGTCAGCGGCGTGATCTCCAGATCAGATGATTGGGCATAGCCGGCGACGTAGATGTTGCCGGACTGATCGAGCGATATGCCGTTGCCGCCGTCCGCGACGCTCCCGCCGAAGTAGGTGGAGAAGACCAACTGGGCGTTGGTCGCCGCGGCCGGATCCAGTTCCGAGATGAAAGCATTGTAGGCTTTGGTCGTGCTCCGATTGGTCGTCTGGCAGGCGCTGGGCGTGGTCGGGAAATCGGTCGAGGCGGTCGCCCCGGTGACGTAGATGTTGCCGGCGGAATCGAGGGCGAGATCCGCGCCGGCGTCGCCGAGGAAGCCGCCCGGCCCGCCGCTGCCGCCGAGCAAGGTCGAATACACGATCGAGGATCCGTCGGGCGCCGCCTCGGTCACGAACCCGTTTACGCCACCCCGAGCCGCCGCCCGGTTGGTTCGCTGGAAGGCGCCACTGGTTACCGGAAAATCGGTCGAACTGGCGAGGCCCGTTACGAACGCGTCGCCGGCGCCGTCCACCACGACACTGTTGCAAAAGTCGCCCGGGTTCTCTTCAGTGCCGGTGCCCCCCAAGTAGGTCGAATATACCAGCGATGCGCTGCCGCCGGCGGCCGGATCAAGCTTTGTGATGAAGCAGTTTTCCTCGCCATTGCCGAACGCCCGGTTCGAGGTCTGCGCAGCGTTGCTGGTGACCGGGAAGTTGTTCGACGAGGCGAAGCCGGTGACGTAGGCGAAAAGCTGGTTCTGGGAGCCGGCTGCGACCGCGATTCCCTCCGCACCGTCGCCCGCCAGTGGAATGTTCGTTCCGCCCAGGAAAGTTGCATAGGTCAGCGCGCTGCCGTCCGCGGCCAGAACCGCGGCGAAGGCCACTGCGCTGCAGTCGGGGGGGCTGGCCTTGTCGCACTGGCTGGTGAACGAGCTCTGGTACGGATTCTGGGTCGGAAAGTCGGTCGCCAGCGTGTCGCCCGCCACGTAGGCCTGGCATCCCGATGCGCAGCCGGGCGCCAGCGCGATTCCCTCGGCTTCCGAGTCGCTGTTGCCACCCAGGAACGTCGAGTAGATTAGCGTCGACCCGTCCGGAGACAGTTCCGCGACGAAGCCCGAATCGGAGTCGGGGGTGGATTGAGGATTGTTGCGCTGGAGGGCTCCGGTCGAGGTCGGAAAATCGCCGGAGTACGTCAAACCGGCAACGTAAGCATCACCCGCGCCGTCGACCGCGATCGCGTTGCCCTCGTCGCCGTCGGCGCCATCGCTTTTGGGATTGCCCGTGCCGCCCAGGTAAGTCACATAGATCAGCGAAGCGGCGCCGCTCGCCGCGGGATTCAGCTTGGCCACGAAGACCACCGGCGTATCGGTGGCGCTGCCCGGGTCGGTTGACGGGCCGACGGTCACGGGAAAGTCCGTCGAGTAGGTGGTGCCGATCAGGTAGACCTTGCTCGTGGAATCGATCGCGATATCCGCCGCGGCGTCGCCGAAAGAACTGCCCGCCAACGAGGTGCCCCCGCTGCCGCCCAAATACGTCGAATATACGATCTGCGGATCGATCACCAACGGCCGCAACCGATCATAGCTCGCGACCCTGATCGCGACCGTCGCCCGCCCTGAGGCCGCCGGGCCGACGATCGCGAAACTTCCCGCGACCGGCTGCCGTGTCCCATCCGCGCCATCCTGATAAAGACGGAGCCGGCCGAGCTTCAACCTGCCGGCGGCGGTTTGAAGCACGACGTCGCCGGCGCGATCGATCACGGGACGTGCGCCGTCGATCTCCAACCGGATCGCGTTGGGATCGGCACGCGGAGCGACGACCAGGTCGTACTCAAGCGCGTCGGCGCTTCCATAGTAGACCGCATCGATACCGGGCCAGACGTCGCGGTAGCGGACGCGCGCATAGGTCGCGATCGATCGATGCCATGTTGTCGGATTATTGCCCAGGAAGTAGTTGACGCGGCCGGCCAGCGGATCGAGTCCCTCGATCGGCGCGGACGGGCGCGCGCCCGCAAACGCGATCCTGACGGTGGCCGAGCGGCCCGCCTGCGGGGCGTGGCGACGCGCACGAATCCGCGCTGTTTGGATAGCCCGGTTCCAGCGCGTTGCCGGTGCTTCCCCCGCCGGCTGGCTCATCCGAATCACGGCTCCGGTTTCGGTCAGAAGCAGGGCATAGCCCGGACCGTGCGCGAGAAAGCGCACGTCCCCGGAGGTCTGCCCGGCATTGCGCTCGAAGTACAGCGGCAGCCTGCTCTTGCCGCCCATCGGAGCCCGGCCCGGATCCGTCAGCTTGGCCGATGACGCTGCCGGCACGCTGGAAAGGGCAGGGCGGCCACCGGCCGCGCCACGGCACGCACGGCACGCACGGCACGATCAGATACAATCGTGCCCCAACCGTCGCGGTCGCGGCGCAGGCCACGGCCAAGGCAAGTCCCACGAACTGCCGGAATTTCAAGCCTGTGAGGCGCATCAGTCCATATTCTATGACGGAACCACGGCCGAATTCTTCAGGAAATACCCACTGCGGGCGCATCCCCTGTAGCTCAAAACCCAATCCGCCTCGAATGTTTGCCCATTTTTGGCCTGAAATTGGAATTTGAAGTGCCGTGCTCACGCATGCGATTTCCCTTCCCTTTTAGAGGAAGGGGATAGAGGTTAGGTCGCTTCCGTGAAGGCGCTTTCGCCGAGCTCGATACTTCGGCCGCGAATCTAGAAACTCATTTCCAGATTGCCGTCGCCCATGGTTACGAACCACTTCCGTAGATCGATGAAGACCTGCAGGCCGGATCCGACGAGTGGACCGAAGCCATGAGGTAGCAACGTGTGGGAAAGGTGGCCGGGTAGAAGCCATGGCGGAGAAGCACACTCCGATAGGGAGGGCTCGCGACACTGCACACGATCACTTTGACGTGCTCGCGGAGCAGGCACTCCTCGGCGTGCTGGAGCAGGAGCGAGAAGATCGCGGTCGAGCGGCCCTCAACCAGATAATCGACCAGGAAACCGCACTGGACGCCGATGTCGTCGGTGATGCGGAAGACCAGATAGCCCAACGTACGCGAATCACGGATGGCCGCGATCCGTGTATACGACGCGTCCGGGCGCGAGACGAATCGCCAGTTCAGATAGCGCTGATCGCGAAGCGCCATCACGGCATAGTCGCGGCTGGCCTCCCGGCCCAGTTTATCGATGCCCTGATCGAACGAATCAATCCGAACTACCCGGACGCCGGGCACCGAAACGGGCCTGCCAAAGGCCCATCTAAGCGGACGCGTAGAGGCGCCCAGCAGCGCCGCGGCGCCGCCCATCGCGCGACTGCCGGTGAGACGACTTGCCAGCACGCCCCAGTCGATCGGCTTGACCCATCGCGCCACGCGCGCTTCGGCCGTTTCGGTCGATTCGGAAGTTCCTATCCGGCCCGCGCTCGCTCTGCGCCACTTGCTCATAAGTCTCTGCGTGGCCACGGTATACCAACCGAAACACACCGAATGGTCGGTGCGAATCCGGTTTCCCAACGGATGTGAAAGTCCACGATTCCGGTACGCCGGATGCACGGCCAGATCGCATTCAACCGATGTCCAGTGCTCCTGGCCGTTGACCGCGAACAACTGCGGCACCGAGCCTTCCATCCCGACCACTTCATGGCCGTCATTCTTAATCAGAAGAATGTAGGGCTCGTCGTCGCGCTCAGCCGCAAGGTCCTCCCGTTTGGTCAGTCCCCATCGGCGGGCAAAGTTATCGATTCGTTCTGCGGAGCGGGCGTTGCGCAGGAAGGCCAACAACTCATTGTGACGTGCTCTTCGATAACGCGCCGCTTCCCGGTTGAACGGATTGGCATCGTACTTCCAGTCCCAATTCCGAATCAGCGTGGGCGCAAAATTGGGGTTCGCGGCGCGGATCAGATCAAACACGCGATCGCGATCCGACTTGCCATACCGCTCGATTTCGAAATCGCTCGGCCATCGGCTTGTCAGCTAGCCGGGGCTAACTCTGAAAGCGCGGTCATGAATTTTCCCCCGCGAGTGCGCGGAATCTCGGCGACTCTTTCAAAAGCCACCTGGGCATCCGGTCCGACCAGCTTCGCGAAGTCGGCCCGAATCAGTTCCTGCCTGGTTGGCAGCATGGGCTGATCGTCTACAAATTTCACCACAAACCGATCGATCGCCGGTTGCACAATCTGGAACTGTCGGAGCTCGACGCGATCTCTCAGCGCTGCGACCAGGAGCCACGGGGACAGCAGCCGGCCACCGTTGAGTCGAAACAGGTTCATCCCTCGCCCCACGATCCGGCCGATAGTGGGAAGCGTCCGGCCGCAACTGCATCGATCGGTCGCGGCGACCGCGTAGTCACCGATTTCGTAGCGCACCAGGGGCATCAGATGATTCTCCAGCGTGGTGATCAGCACCCGCCCCATCTCGCCCGGCGCCACCGGGTTCCCGTTTTCGTCCACGATTTCCACGAATACGTGCTCGGCGTTAAGGTGATATTTCCCCAACGGACACTGCCACGCGATGAAGGCCTCGGTTGAGCCGTAGTTATCGGCGAGGTCGACGCCGAGCAGCCGCTTCGCACGACTGCGGACGTGATCGTCCAGTACTTCCGATCCGGTAAACGCCCGTCGCAGCGAGGGCAGCCCGCACCCCGCGCGCTCCAATGCGTCGAGCAGCGCGTCCAGGAAAGCTGGATACGCGTAGAGACAGACGGGATCAAGGCGCCGCAGTTCGATTGCAAGGTCGCGAAAATCCGGCGGGATCGTAAGAAAACGGGTCCGCAATAACCAACGGCTGTGAATCAGGGTTTGATCCTCGCTCCCGGTGTATGACCCGAGGTAGATAAGCCACACGTTGCGTTGGATCGGGCTCCAGCCATTTTCACTCAGGTAACGCCCGCGCGCGGCGAAGCGGCCGCGCTGATGCGACCGATCGAAGAGAAGCTCCACCGGCATTCCGGTCGACCCCGAAGAAGAATCCGCACAGAAGCGCGTCGCCGGCCGATAGAGCGACCTCACTGATTGGTTGAGTTGCGGGATCTCCGCGCGCCGGAGTACCGGCAAGCTCCGGAAGTCCTGTATCTGGCCAGCGCCGCCGAAACGTTCAGCATAAAAACGAATCCTTGCCGCCGCCTGCAGCGTTGCGCCGATTCGTGAGCGCGTGTTGTTCTCCAGCGTCTCCTGGTCCCAATATTGGGATCGCAGCAACCTGAGATAGCGAGGTAGTGCTCCAGCGAGCGTAAAAAGCACCGTCATGCTGGCTGCATATATCCGATCCGGTCCGCAAACGGCAGTCTCGGTCTCGACCGTGACTCACTTCCAGGCCGACAGGTCGCGTTGCAGCAGCGCTTCGAGCGCCTCCACGTGGGGCCGGAAATAATCCGTCAAGCGCGCTTCAATGGCAGGATCCAGGGGCGCGAATTCCTCGCCCCCGCTGTAACAGAAATCCCAGAACGCTTCGAAGCGCTCGCTCAGTGCAAACAGGCGACGCCGCCGCAGGAACCTGCGGAGTGCGTTCGCGCCAAACGCCAGCCACACGCTCCTGGGTGCGCTCGGCCTGGCGTTGACCCGGCGATTGCGCAACGGCGAATGCGCCAGATCGATCATTGGAATGCCCACAAAGGCGCAGACCTGATCCAGAAACTTCTGCGCGTCCCCGACCAGGTCATCGTCAAGGAGCACCAACACGTTCTGCTTGCCGAACCTGTCCTGCCAGGCTTTGACGGCAGTTGAATACAAACTGGCGGCAACCATATTGCCCGCAGTGCTGCGCCCTCGATACCGGGCCAGGGCTTCCTCGATCTCTACCGGCCCCAGCCATCCCATGGATCGCGAAAGCCGATAGTGTGAATAGAGCCGCTGCACGGGATTACGAAGCGTGCAGACGATTTTGCAGTTGGGAATGTAACGGCCGATTCTTTCGCGCGCTTCGGGGTTGGTGAAGTATTTGGGGCAGATTTCGCCCCTCGGCCTTCCGGCGGGCGGGTTGCGAAAGTGAGATTCGTACCAGGCGAGGCCCCGCGAGAAGTTCGCCCCGAAGAAATCGGTCTCCTTGATCCGGGGCAGCGACACCTGACCCCGCAGAACCTGATCGAGCCAGGTGGTCGCGGTCCGGGGCGGCCCTACCGCAATGAAATCCGGCAGCTTCCGATCAGCATCCCTCGTCAATCGAGTCGGGGCCCGATGCGACCGCATCTCTTTATTTTTGACGTTTTAGTCATGGCGGTCCATCCCGGCAAGGGTTCAAATTGCCAGGCCTTCCGCAAAGACCGGCATAGGCGTCGGCGATCATGGGTTAATCGCCGGTCGCTTGCCGGTTTGGCCCCTCGCTTTTTCGGAACGCTCGTTCCTTCATCATCGCGAAGAACACGGGCACCAGGATGAGGACGTGGATCGTCGAGGTAACCATCCCGCCCACAATTGGCGTCGCGATCGGCCGCATGACATCGGAGCCGATCCCGCTCGACCATAGAATCGGCGCCAGGCTCAGCATCACGACCGTCACCGTCATCAGCTTGGGCCGCAGCCGATTGACCGCGCCTTCGACCGCGGCTTCCGCGATATCCTCGCGGCTGACCGGACCCGCGGCGAGCCGCCGGTCCAGGGCCTCGTGCAAGTAGATCACCATCACGACGCCGGTTTCGACCGCGATTCCGAACAGCGCGATATAGCCGACCCACGCGGCGACGCTGAAATTGAAGCCCATCAGGTACTGGAGCACGAGCCCGCCGGTCATCGCGTAGAGGCACGGGAAGATCAGGACCATCGCTTCAGCAGCAGAGTGAAACAGCATGTAGAGCAGGAAGAAGATCGCGGCGAACACGATCGGAATAATCACTGCGAGCCGCCGGCGCGCGCGAAGCTGGAACTCATACTCGCCCGACCATTTGAGCGAGTATCCGGCCGGCAGATGCAGGCCGCGATCGAGCGCACTCTGCGCGCGGGTGACATAGCCGCCGTAGTCGCTGTTCGCGAGATCGATATAGACGTACCCGGTCAGCTCACCGTCTTCGTCGCGGATCATCGTGGGGCCGGGGCCCAGCTCGATCTTCGCGACTTCGCCGAGCGGAATCTGCGCGCCCTCCGGCGTCATGATCAGCACGCGGCGCAGCGCGTCGAGGTTGTTGCGGTAGTCGGCGAGGTAGCGGACGTTGATCGGATAGCGCTCGCGTCCCGCGATCGCGGTCGCGATATTCTCACCGCCGATTCCCGAGGCGATCGCGGTTTGCACGTCGCCCACCGTCAGGCCGTAGCGCGCCGCGGCGGTGCGGTCGACCGTGATATTCACGTAAAAGCCCTGCGCGACGCGCTCCGCGAACACCCCGCGCGTGCCCTCGACGCCGCCGAGCAGCTCCTCGATCTCCGCGCCGATCCGCTGGATTTCGCCGAGGTCCGGCCCCTGCACCTTGATTCCCACCGGCGTCTTGATTCCGGTCAACTCCATATCGAGCCGGTTTTCCACCGGCATCGTCCAGGTGTTCGCGAGGCCTGGAATGTGGAGCTGCGCGTCCATGTCCTGCAGCAGGCGGTCGTAGGTGATGCCTGCTGGCCATTGCGCGCGCGGCTTCAGCATCACGGTGGTGTCGAACATGTCCATCGGCGCGTTGTCGGTCGCGCTGTCAGAACGGCCGACCGTGCCGAACACGGTCTCGACCTCGGGAAACGTGCGGATGATCCGGTCCTGCTTCTGCATCAGATCGACGGCCGACGTGATCGAGATTCCCGGCAGCGCGGTCGGCATGAAGAGCATCGAGTCCTCGAACAGCGGCGGCATGAACTGGCTGCCGATCTTGAGCGCCAGCGGCAGCGTGACGACCAGGAACGCGAGATTGGCCACGATCGTGATCGCACGATGGCGCAGGCACCATCGAATCACCGGCAGGTAGAGCGCCTGGAAGAGTCGCGACAGCGGGTTTTCGTTCTCGGCGCGCAGCCGTTTGCCGCGGATCAGCAGGACCATCAGCACGGGCACAATCGTGACCGCGAGCATCGAGGAAAATCCGATCGCCAGCGTTTTGGTCCACGCGAGCGGGCGAAACATCCGGCCCTCCTGCGCTTCGAGCAAAAAGACCGGCAGAAACGAAATGACGATTATCAGCAGCGAGTAGAACAGCGGGCGGCCGACCTGCTTCGCGGCCCCCAGCAGGATTCGGCGGCGTTCGGGCTCGCCAAGGGTGCGGCCCGCAACGCGCGCGGCGGCTTCATCCTCGGAGAGCTGGCGATGGCCGTTCTCGACCATCACGATCGACGCGTCGACCAGCACTCCGATCGCGAGCGCGAACCCGCCCAGCGACATGATGTTGGAGCTGACGCCGAGGAAGTACATCGGGATAAAGGTCGCCAGCAGCGCCAGCGGGATGCTGCAAATCGGGATCAGCGCCGAGCGGAAGTGCAGCAGGAACACGATGATCACGAGGCTGACGATGATTGCTTCCTCGATCAGATCGCGCTGGAGGGTGTCGATCGACGCCGAGATCAGGGCTCCGCGATCGTAGCCGGCGACGATCTCGACGCCGGCGGGCAGGCTCTTCTGCACTTCCGCGATCGCGCGTTTCACGCGATCGATCACGTTGAGCGCGTTTTCGCCGTAGCGCATCACCACGATTCCACCGACCGCCTCGCCGTCGCCGTTGAAGTCGGCGACGCCATCGCGCAAGTCGGGGCCGAGGCTGACCACGCCGAGATCGCGGATCAGAACCGGCGTGCCGTTATTGGCGGCGACCGGAATCTGCTCCAGGTCGTCGACCGAATGGATATAGCCGAGGCCGCGAATCAAATAGTCCGCGCCCGACATTTCGAGCATACGGCCGCCGACTTCGTTGTTGCTCGCGCGGACCTTGTCGATCACGGTTTCGAGCGGAATGTGCAGCGCGAGCAGCCGCTTCGGATCGAGCCGCACCTGGTATTGCTTGACGAAGCCGCCGATCGTCGCGATCTCGGCGACGCCCGGCACGGTTTCGAGTGCATAGCGCACTTTCCAATCCTGCAAGCTGCGCAGATCGGCGAGGCTCTGTGTGTTGCCGTGATCGATCAACACATATTCGTAGACCCATCCGGCGCCGGTCGCGTCGGGGCCGATCATCGGATTGACGCCAGTGGGCAGGCGGCCGGCGATTTGCTGCAGATATTCGATCACGCGGCTGCGCGCCCAGTAGATGTCGGTGCCGTCCTCGAAGACGACGAACACGTACGAATCGTTGGGCATGGTCTGCGCGCGCACCGCCTTGACGTGCGGCGCGGAAAGCATCGTCGTGACGATCGGGTAGGTGACCTGATCTTCGATCACGTTGGGCGGCTGCCCCATCATCTGGGTATGAACGATCACCTGCACGTCGGAGATATCGGGCAGCGCGTCGAGCGGGATCCGCTCGAGCGACCATCCGCCGCCGATCGCGAGCGCCGCCAGCGCCAGAAACACCAGGATGCGATTGTTGTCGCACCAGTCGATAGTTCGTTCGATCATCGTGGGTCTCCCGTCACATCATGGGGCCGGTGGCCGAAACCGACAGCTCGCGGCTGGCGATCGATTCACCGCCCTTGCTGGCGGCCACTGTCACCTGCCAGGTCCCGCCCATCGGCAGCTCGATCGTCGCGACATAATGGCCGGGGCTCTCTTCGCGTGGCGTGGCGACGGCCTTCATAGCGGCCATCTGCATCGCCGGCATCGCGGGCATGAAGAAGACAACTGAAACGTCCGCGCCCGCGATCGGCTTGCCCGACGAATCGCTGAGCGCGATTCGAACCGTGTTGCTGCCGCGTTGTGGCGGATCGGGCTCGGTGGTCATCGCGATCGTCGCCTCGACCGTCGCATTGATCTTGGCGGCGTTCGCCGGTGAAGCGTTCGCACCCACGCCGGGTGGCGGCGGGACGAAAGTGCCGAGCGCGGCCTGGAGCTGGCTCTCCGAGTCGATCAGGAAGTTGGCCGACGCGACGATCTCCTGGCCCGCGCGAAGTCCCTTGAGAACTTCGAATCTGTCACCAAGATGCGCGCCCAACTCCACGTCGACCGGTTCGAGGTAGCCGTCACCCCTGCTCACGAACACGACGTTGCGGAGGCCGGTGCGGAGCACGCCGGAATCGGGAATCACCAACCCGCGCCCCAGCTTCGGCTTCAGCGCGACGTTCACGAACATGCCGAGTTTCAGGACGCCGCCTGGATTGGCGAAGCTGCATCGCACGCGCGCCGTGCGCGTCATCGGGTCGATCGCGGGCCAGATGGAATCGATACGGCCGTCGAAGCTCCGGCCCGGGTAGGCGTCGATACTGACGGCGACCGGATCGCCGACTTTGATTCTGCCGATATCGTCCTGGAAGACCGCGGCATAGACCCAGACCCGCGAGAGGTCGGCGATCGTGAACAGGCGCATATCGGGTTGCGCGTACAGGTTGGGCAGCGCGGCGCGTTCGGTGACAAAACCGCTGGCGGGCGCGTCGATCTCGATCGTGTCGCGCGCGGTGCCTTCGCGTTCCAGGCGCGCGATCTCGCGCGGCGCCACGCCGAACAGCCTCAACCGATCGAGCGCGGCACTGGCGGTCGAGTCGGCGCCGTCCTTCACTCCCGGCACGCTGCTGTGCGCCACGCGCTGACCCTCGCTACGCGCAAGCAGATACTCCTGCTCGCCAGACACCAGGTCCGGACTGTAGATCGTGAACAGCGGCGCGCCTCCTTTTACTGACGCGTAAGTCTGATCGGCGAAGACGGTTTTGATCCATCCGGCGAACCGCGTCTGCACGTAACTTTGCAGTTGTTCGTCGGGCTCGATCGTGCCGGAGGCATCGATCTGATCGGTGAGTTCCTGTTCTTCGACGGTCGCGAGCTTGAGCCCGATCATCTGTCGCCGCTCCGGCGAGACCCGAATCGCAGCGAGTTGGGGCGCTTGTGATTGCTCGGCTTGCGCTCGCGGCGCGGTCAGAAGGATCGCGAGCACGATCGTCACGACGCGAATTCTCTGCGCGATAGTCATGGTGTATCTCCAATGATCTGATGAAGCTTAGCGGCCGCGATCTCATGATCGGCGAGCGCGCGGTAGTAGGCCTCGTGCATGTTCAGCACGTCGATCACCGCCGAGAGCAGGGTCTGGAAATCGACTTTGCCGACCCGATATGCATTCAGCGCCGCGTCGCGGGTTGCTTGCGCCTGCGGCAGCAGCCCGTCGCGATAAAGGGTCATCACCCGGCTGGTCGTGCCGATCGCGAGCGCCTGGCTCTGCGCGGCCGATTCGACCTCAAGCTCGCGCGCGCGCGTATCGCCGTGCGCGGCGCGATTGTCGAGCACGGCCTGCTCGACCGCCGGGGTCTGCTTGCGCCAGAAGTAGAGCGGAATTTTCGCGCCCAGCGTCAGCATGTAGTAGTCGCGCTGGCCGGGCCCGGTCTTCTCGTAGGTGTAGCCGACGCTGAAATCGGGAAAGTAGTTGGCGCGCGCGAGCTTGAGCGCGTCGGCACTGCGCGCCTCCATCACCTGCGCCATCTTGAGTTCCGGCGCGTGGTCGACGGAGAGCTGCGCGGACTGCGGCTCCGACAGCGCCGCCGGCGCATCGAGATCGCTCGGCTCAACCTCGCTGATTTCGATATCGGAAGAATCGATGCCGCGTCCGAGGGTCGATTTCAGGTCGGCTTGGCGCTGCTCGGTCTCCTCGCGGTTCAGTTCGACCTGCTCGAGGATCGCGGTGCTCTCGAGCTGCGCCTTGGTCAGGTCCTGTTCCTGCGCCTGACCGAGCCGGTAGCGCGCCTCGGTAATTTTCGCGACGCGATCCAACTCCGCGCGAGTCTCGCCCAGGATGCCGGCCGCCTTTCTCAGAAAGAACAGCTCGAAGTACGATTCGCGGACCTTCTCGGCAACTTCGCGGCGCGTGGCTTCGTAGGACTGATGGGCATACTCGGAATCCTTCTCGGCCTGCGCCTTCTGCAAACCGAGCTTGGAGGGCCACGGGATGTCCTGCGAGATGCCGAAGCCGGTGTAGTAGAAATCGCTGGTCTCGTAGCCCTCCAGCGGGCGCGGCCCGCCGACCGTGAATTCCTGGAGACCGATTTGCGGATCGGGCAACGTAGATACCTGCACGGGCATTTTGGTGCTCGATTCCCAGCGCCGGCGTGCAGCTCCGACGGTTGGACTCTGCGCCATCGCCTCCGCGACCAGCGCGTCGAGGCGACTGTCGGGCGAAGCGTGTGCGGCGGTTTCTGATACGTCGGTGGACGCGGCCTGATCCCCGTGCGCCACTCCGCCGGCCCCGAAGGATAGGGCCGCGAATCCAGCCAGCATTGCCGCGGCTAGCCCGCGGCATTTGAAAAACGGCATGTTCAAGACCTGCATTTCCCTCGCCGCCCCGGCAATTTCGGGAGCGGCCTGCGATCAGTTCGCGCAGTTAATGGATCGCGAGCCGCCGCGCGCGAGACTTGGCGCGTCGCGGACGATCCGCTACGGGCGAAAAACTGAAGTGAGGGAAATCAGATCTGGAGCGAACAGAGTTGATCGAGAAGGGCGCTCGACGGCCCGGCGCGGGACGCGAGCGATGATGCCGTGAGAGACATGCTCGGCTGCGCCGAGGTCCGGGCCACTGAGATCGCGCCGAGCGCGCGCAAGGGTGGCGGAGTCGAAGCGGCGGAGGCGACCTCCGCACTGTCCGGAAGGGGCGAAGCCTTGCAGCACTGTTGATGGGTCGGCATCGTGCTGTGGCCGCAATTGATCGCGCAGCAGGCGGCCTCGGCGGTCTGCGTGGCCGCAAAGGCGCAGCCGAACGCGGCCTGGAGGGCCATCGCGAGGGTCAAAGCGGCGATCAGCGCTCTTCGCATCGTCGCTGAGGCTAGCCACCAGCGCCGGCCCAGTCAACTTAATTATTTTAGAGGGAGCGGCTCGGGAATCGCTTCGCCGTCTTTTCGTGAATCGGAGGCGCCGTAGTTCACTCCGGTCGAAAAATCGCGCCTTACGGCCTGCCCGCCGCCCATGTCGGCCGGGTAGCCGGTGAGAAGCTCGATCCGGTGACCACGTTTTGCAAGCTCTTCGCGGACACTTGCCGGGATGCCGTCTTCGATCTCGACATCGCATCCGGCAGAGGTGAGCTTGGTGAACCGCGCGGCTTCGAGCGCCGCCTGGATATTCATCCCGAAGTCGACAATGTTCGAAACGAATTGCGCCTGCGCTTGCGCCTGATTGAGACCGCCCAAAATGTCGAAAGCGATCCGCTCGTGGTCATTGGTCATGAAGCCCGGAATGATTGTGTGCAGTGGCCGCTTGTGGCCGGCAAGAGCGTTGGGAGAGCCGGGGTCGAGGCTGAAAGTCGCGCCGCGATTCTGCAACACGAAGCCGGTTCCATCCGCGACGAGATCCGAGCCAAACTCGCTACAGTTGCTCTGGATGAGCGAAACCATGTTCCCTTCGCGGTCGACAACCGTGAGATAAGTCGTATCACTCTCCACCGGGAGGGCGGGCTCGCCGGGCGAGACCTTGCAATTCGCTTTTGCCATATCGATCAATTTTGCGCGCTGCGCTGCGTAATCCTTTGAGAGCATGCCCGCCACTGGCACCCGGCTGAACTTGGGGTCCGCGACGTAGCGGCGCATATCGGCGTAGGCCAGCTTTTTCGCTTCGATCATGGCATGCAGGGTATCGGCAGAGTTGTGGCCGAAGTGCGCGAGTGGAAAGGTCTCCATGATGTTCAGCATTTGGAGCGCCGCGATTCCCTGCCCGTTCGGCGGAAGCTCGTAGACCGTCCAACCATGATAGGTGGTGGAAATCGGCTCGACCCATTCGCTCGAGTAGCGGGCGAGGTCTTCGGTGGTCATCGTCCCACCCAGCTTCGCAGAAAGCGCCACGATGCGAGCGGCGATCGCGCCGTTGTAATATGCGTCCCGACCGCCCGCAGCGACGGATTCCAGCGAGTACGCGAGATCGGGATTGCGGAAAATCTCGCCCACCCGCGGCGCGTGTCCGTCGATCAAGAACGTTGTCGCGGCGCTCTGGTCCTGCTTCAGATTCTCTTCGTCGGCAACCCAATAGGTAGCGGCCCATTCGGGGACCGGGAAACCTTCGCGCGCATAGTAAATCGCCGGGGCAAGAACCTCTGACAATTTTTTCGTGCCGAAGCGCGACAGCAGCTTCGCCCAGCCATCCACGACGCCTGGGACGGTCACGGATTGAATCCCATACTTCGGCATTTCGGTAATGCCCTTGCTCTTGAGAAATTGGATGGAAAGCTTCGCCGGCGCCCAGCCGCTCGCATTCAGGCCGTAGATTTTTCCGCTCTTTGCGTCGTAGACCATAACGAAAAGGTCGCCGCCCATGCCGTTCATCATTGGCTCGACGACGCCCATGGCCGCGTTGGTCGCGATGGCCGCGTCGACGGCATTGCCGCCGCTGGCCAGGATTGTGGCGCCCGCCTGCGCCGCGAGCGGACTTTCCGCCGCCACAATCCCGCCGCGCGAGATGACCATCGAGCGGCCTTGTGTGCGCTGCTGTGCCTGAGGTGACGTGGCAGTCGACTGTCACCCCCGGCGCGATAAGCAACGCGCCCAACACAACCATGATCAGCCTTCGCAATTGCGCCTGTCGCTGTCCTGAAAAATCCGATTGTTGCGCCCCGCGAGGTGGAGGTGCTGACCGAGAGTTCGTTTGAAGCCGATGCCGGTCAGGAACCGATAAAGGAGATGGATTCCTCCGGTACTGCGTCAGCGTTCTCGAACCAAAGGCTATTCGAAGCTGGCGCGGCCCTTTGGGCATTGCGCCGAAAGCTACCTAAAAGGTACGGTTTGACGCAAGAACGCAAATCCCCAATTCTCGCGCCCCGCGCGTTTTGGACCGCCTGGCGCGTTATTTTCGCGCCGGATTCAGGACCAAATCAATTTCAGATGTTGTGGACGATCACCTCCTACTTCAATCCGGCCGGCTACCAGAGCCGGCTGGCCAACTACCGGACATTCAAAAAGCATCTGGCTGCCCCGCTGCTCGCGGTGGAGTCGTCCTTCACCGGAAGCTTTGAGCTGCAACCCGGCGACGCGGACATTCTCGTGCAACTCACCGGGGGCGCTGTCCTCTGGCAGAAGGAGCGGCTGCTGAACGTGGCCCTGCGCCATCTCCCGAACGATTGCGACACCATCGCGTGGGCGGATTGCGATGTGGTGTTCTCGAACGACCAATGGCCTCGACAAGCGCGCGACGCCCTGAACACGTTCGCGCTCGTACAGCTCTTCAGCGAGCGATTTAATCCGGCCCGGGATGCCCGGCTCGGTTCGTCAGGCTGGAGCCCCATCGAGTCGCGCCGTCAGGCGATCGGGTCCGCAATCGCGACCGGCCGGTTGAAGGCGGACGACTTGCCCATCGCTGGAGCCTCCTTCCAGCTTGGCGGTTTGAGCACCGGACTGGCGTGGGCGGCGCGAAGAACCCTGCTCGACAGGCACGGATTGTATGACGCCCGCATTGTTGGCGGCGGCGACGGAGCGATTGTATGGGCCGCGATCGGGAGACCCGAATATTGCGTGGCCCGCCAGGCAATGACCGGCCACGCCGCTGAACACTACCTTGCCTGGGCCGAGCAGTTTTCTACCGACGTCGGCGGACGCGTTGGGCACATAGAGGGAATCGTCTTCCATCTCTGGCACGGCAGCCATGAGGATCGCAGGCATCGTCAGCGCCAACGGGATCTTGCCGCTCTGGGTTTCGATCCGTTTACCGACATCGCGCTCGACGCAGGCGGCTGCTGGCGATGGAATTCCGACAAGCCCGATCTGCACGAGTATGTGAGACGTTACTTCGAGTCGCGAAACGAGGATGGTGTCGCCGCGATACAGGAGCAATCCTGAGCCGAGCGGCCGCCGGTCGCCCAGACGCCCACGACGCGCACGGTACGCACGGTACGATCGATACGATCGGAACCGCGGCCGAATTCTTCAGAAAGTACCGGCTGCCGGCGTCTCGCGTTGACACCCCCCAGCGCCTTGGATTAGCTGTTACCCCGCGCGCACCGCCCGCGCCCTGGCAGTCATGGCTGATTCCCCGATCAAGAGTCCCGATGAAGCTTCGGCCGAAGCTTCCCGCGACGAACAGCGCGTCGAGGAGTTGGCCAAGGAGCTGGCCGATCGGCTGCGCGCGATGCCCAATCGCGTGGAACTTACCGATTACGCGGTGGGCCTGCTCCGCGACAGCTCCGAAGACGCCAGTCAGGCGGAGCAGGCGCGCGCCAGCGTCGACACGGCCGCCCGGGGCGATGCGTTCAACCCGATCGCGTTCGCGATCCCGCTGTTCGTGGTCGGCGCGGTGCTGTGCGCAACCGGCATCCTGACCGGCCCCGGCCTCGGAATCATCGGGATCGCCGCTCTGATGGGCCTCTACGGGCTGGTGATGGCGCTGTTCAGCCGGGGCGGTGCAAGCAAGGAACCCAGGCCGCCAACCGGATGATTCCAGACCGGTTGGAAATGAGGGCATCTTGTTGCAGATCGAGTTTTCAATTAGTTAATCTAATTGGCAGTCCGGCCCAGATTCGCGATTCCTTGGTGCCGGATTATTTTACGGGCCGACGATCATGATTGCAGTTGCGCGCGCGTGCGCGTGATGGAGCTTAGCGGTTTCGATGGCAAAGTTTGACTGGAAGGAGACCAAACGGCAGATAACGGAGTCGCAGGCGTGGCAATCGATCTTCCGTCACGGCTACGAGGATACTCCCCGCAACCGCATCCTGATGGTCTCGGGGAATATCTGGCTGCATCTGCATCCCTCCAAGGTCCAGCGCCATGCCACCCGGCTGCGCTTCACCTGGTGCATGGGCGGGATCACCTTCTTGCTGTTCCTGGTCACGGTCGTGACCGGCGTCTACCTGATGTTCTACTATCGCCCGACCGCCGAGTACGCCTACGCGGACATGAAGTATCTCGAATTCGATATCCCGTTCGGGATGTTGATGCGCAACATGCATCGATGGGCCGCGCACGGGATGGTGATCGCGGTGTGGCTGCATATGTTCCGGGTCTTCATGACCGGCTCGTACAAGCCGCCGCGGGAGTTCAACTGGGCGGTGGGCGTGATCTTATTGGTGCTGACGCTGCTGCTTTCTTTCACCGGCTATCTGCTGCCGTGGGATCAGCTTTCAATCTGGGCCGTGACGGTCGGATCGAACATGGCGCGCGCCACGCCGCTTTTGGGCATGAAGGTCCGTTCCACGAGATTCTGGGCGTGAACCCGATCTACGACGCGCGCGCCTTCCTGTTCGGTGGCGCCGAAATCGGGCCGCATACCCTGTTGCGCTTCTACATCCTGCACTGCATCTTTTTTCCGTTGCTGGCGAGCCTGTTCATGGCGGTGCATTTCTGGCGTATCCGCCGCGACGGCATCTCCGGGTCCGCTGTAGATGATGTGATCGGACAGCTCGATGTTTTCCTATCTTTTGCGTCAAGGAATCGTCCGCGTCGCCTGTCGGTGCCGCCGTGCATGGGTCGTGATAATGTATGCGCTGTGGTGCTGGCTCGCCGCCCGACGATCTGGGCGATGACAACGAGAGACCAGCGGCCCTGAACATTCACAGCCCCTGGGTGCCACAAGGAAACGGAAAGCCGCTGGCCGAAGCGGCGGCATCGACAGGGCCACTCAGGACGAGCCATGGCAAACCCAACGAGCGGCAATGGTCCATCGATGATGATGCAAGCCGCGGCGGGCGGCGGCGCGGCGCGCAGCGCGCCCGCCAAGCCGCCGGCCAGGCGCATCGAAGTGCCGATCAAAAAGGCCGGTCCGGGGATCGAGGACAAGCTCCACACCTGGCCCTTTCTGATCCGCAGCGAGTTCCTCATGTCACGATTGCCATGGTCGTCTGCTGACCATCTGGTCGTTGACCATCAATGCCCCGCTGGAAGGCCCGGCCAACACCACCCGCACGCCCAATCCCTCCAAGGCCCCCTGGTACTTCCTGGGACTGCAGGAGATGCTGGTGTTCTTCGATCCCTGGTACGCGGGTGTGGTGCTGCCGAGTTTTATAATCGTCGGCCTGATGCTGATCCCGTATCCTGGACATCAATCCGAAGGGCAATGGCTATTACACCTTCAAGCGAGCGCAGGTTCGAGATCTGATGTCCTTCTTCCTGGGCTTCCAGCGCTGTGGGTGTCCTTCATAATCATCGGCACCTTCTTCCGCGGTCCCGGATGGAACTGGTTCTGGCCCGGCCAGGTCTGGGATCCGCATCTGGTGGAGTCACTGACCAATGTCGATTTGCCTTACCTGCTCGGTTTTCGCGATTACCTGCGTCGGCGATTTTCGGCCTGGTGGCGATTGGGGCGTACTTTGTGGTCGGCTACGCGGGATTCTATTGGTGGGTGCGGTCGCAGCCGCCCAACAATCCGTGGTCATCGTTTCCCGGTGGCGGCAAGGAAATGCTCGAAGCAATGGGGCATGGTGCGTTTCGGTATCACGGGGTTCCTGTTCATCGCCATGATTGGGCGTGTTCGTCAAGATGGCGCTGCGCCATGCGTTCAATATCAAGTACATCCTGGTCACTCCCTGGATTAACATCTGACGGTGCCCCAGGGTGTTCTTTTTTGCCAAAGTTCTCGAGGCCCTGGGCTTCGCCGACGTGGGTTTCGCACTGTACGTCGGCATGACCCAGCGAACGTGGAATGGGCAAGCGAAATTGAGCTCGCCGCGATTGGCATGCTGGTGTTCGGGCTGGGCTACGCGGCCGAGCGCTGGTCCGGCGCCGGCGAATGAAAACGGAGTTGGGCAAGTAGATGGCTGGCCGGCTCGGACTGGACCCCACTGAAGAGAGCAAGTCCTTCAGCGCGCTGTTCGTCCTGATGGTGGCGTTGCTGATGGTGGGTGCGGTCTGGGCGATTTGGGACGATAACATTTCGCGCCGCCCGTGGAAGCAGTACCAGGTCGAGTTCGAGCGAACCGCGCCTACAAGAAGTACATGCAAGACGCCGCCGCGAGGAGGCGCGGCTCGGTCAAGGATCCCAAGTACGTCAAGCTTAGCAAGGAGTTGGAAGCCGCGCAGGCGGCACTCGATTCCGGGTCGACCACCGCGAAGCATCTCGCGAGACCTGCGCGAGGAACTCAAGCCGGCCAAGGTGGTGGCCGACGACAAGGATCAGCCGGTCCGCTTCACCAAATCCGAGTTGACCGAGCGCTGGTACGACTACAATCACGCGATCCAGGAGAATCGGCGATCCCGCGCCCTTCAAGGCGATGATCGATGATCTGAACCATCGTCTCGATGGCGAGCAGGTGATCTCGGATCAGGCCAAGAACAGGGTGCTGCAGCTCCAGGGCGAGATCGACGCGCTCAACTCCAAGGTCGACGACCTGAATGAGAAGCTGGCCAAGCTCACCAAGACTCGCGACGATCTGTTCGACAAGGCCGACAGCTACATGATCCCGGTCGAAATTCAGGGCCGGATGCTGTTCCGCTACCCAAGATCCCCAAAATCCAGCAGACCGCGATCGACGACTTCGATCGCAACTCCTTCGACGAAGCCGATCGCGCGCGTCGATCGCTGCCAGAGCTGCCACGCCGCTGAGGACAAAAAGGGCTTCGAAAACGCGCCCGAGCCGTTCCGCACCCATTCCAACTTCCACCAGATCATCGACCAGCATCCGGCTGACAAGCTCGGCTGCACACCCTGTCATGAGGGCCAGGGCGCGGCGGTCAATTCGATGGCCGATGGCCCACGGCGACATCGAGCACTGGGAGCAACCGCTGCTCACGCGGCACCAAGATGCAGTCGCGATGCATCAAGTGCCATATCGATGTTGGCTCGCTGCGCAACTCCAAGGGCCAGCAAATCGCGTCAATTGGGTGACAGGGCGAACGGCTGTTCCAGCAGATTGGCATGTGCCACGGTTGCCATCTGGTTGCCGGTTACGAGGAAATGCCGAAAATCGGCCCCTATCTGAAGCTGGCCTCGCGCCAAGCTCGATCCTTCGTGGGCCGTCCGATGGGTCACCAACCCGCACGAGTTCCGGCCGCACACCCGGATGCCGAACTTCATGTTCAGCCCGCGATCAGGCAACCGCGATCGCGGCCTTCCTCTTTGACAGCTCGAAGCGGATTCGGAAAAGTGGTTGAACGACCATCCTGAGCCGGCGACGCTGGCCGCCGACCTGAAGAATCCCGCGATGGTCGAAGAGGGCAAGGGCCTGTTCGAGTCCGTGGGATGTAAGGGCTGCCATGCCGTCGATCCCGGCCAGTTCGGCACGCCGGTCGGCTCGTACGTTGACTTCAAGCCCAACGAGGCGCGCACCACCAAGGACTTTGCGCCCAACCTGAGCGCGATCGCGGAAAAGACCGCTCCGCGCTGGATCTACTACTGGCTCAAGAACCCGCGCGATTTCTCGCCGCACACGGCGATGCCTTCGCTGCGCCTTTCCGATCATGAGGCCGCTGCGCTGGCCGCTTACCTCTCGACGCTCGGGACGAAGAAGGATAGACGCCGAACGTCGACGCGGCGCTGGCCGATGCCGATGAAATCAGCCAAGGGCAAGTCGCTGGTGCGCAAGTATGGATGCTTCGGCTGCCACGAGATCAACGGGATGGAGCACGAGTCGCGAATCGGCGTCGAGCTGACCACCTTCGGCTCCAAACATCTCGATGAGCTGTTCTTCGGCAATCGCACCGACATTCCGGAGACCTGGGACGACTGGACCTACAACAAGCTCTACACTCCGCGCGTCTACGCGACCGCCGACGTTGAGCAGTTGATGCCGAACTTCGATCTTCAGCCCGAGGACATCAAAGACCTGCGCGTCTTTCTGGCGAGCCTGATCGAAGGAAAGGTGCTGGAGCGGTATCGCAGTCCCGGCGGCGACCGCCAGGATCAGATCGTCGACGGGCGGCGGATGGTCAACTACTACAATTGCGTCGGTTGCCACATCATCGAGAACCGCGGCGGCTACATCCGGCGCTTTTACCAGGACAATATCAACTTCGCGCCGCCGATCTTAAATGGCGAAGGCGAGAAGGTGCAGCCGCAGTGGCTATTCGGTTTCCTGCAAGGGCCCACTCCGATCCGGCCGTGGCTGAAGATTCGGATGCCGACCTTCCATTTCAACGCGCCCGAAGATGATACGCTCGTCAATTACTTAACCGCGCTCTCGGAACGTCGCGGTGCCCTATACTTTCGTCAACACCAGCACTCTTCCCGAGCCGGACCTGCAGGCCGGCCAGAAGCTGATGTCGAAAGACTACTTCAACTGCTTCAGTTGCCATCAGCAGGGCGACCAGCATCCCGAGGGCACGCCCGACGGATGGGCGCCCGACTCTCGGCCTGGCGCACCGCCGCCTGAATCCCAATTGGATTCCCAAGTGGCTGCATAATCCGCAGTTGGTGCAGCCGGGTACCAAAATGCCGTCGTTCTATCCCGGTGGTCCCGACGACATCCTGGGCGGCAACGAGGATCAGCAGGTGCGCGCGATCCGCGATTACATCTTCTGGTTTGGCGATCATCCGGGCGAGACTCTGCCGCCGCTTGCGCCTGCGCCCGCGCCCGGCAAAACCGGGGCGCCCACCAAGGTGAGCAGCAACTGATTGGCGAAATAGCTATTTGCGCTTATATCGAGGAATCTGGGAGGGGAAAATGAGGAAACTGACTATATTAACGATCATTTCCGCGGCGCTGGTGGTCGCCGCCGGAGCGTATCAGCCGGCCCGCGCGGACGGCAGCACGATCACGGGCACCGTCAAGTTTGACGGACCCGCTCCCGCCGCCAAGCAGATTGAGGTCAGCAAGGACAAGGACGTTTGCGGGCTGAAGGCCATTTACAATCAGGATCTGATGGTCGGCAGCGGCGGCGGAATCCAGTACGCGATCGTGAGCCTGACCGACGCCAAGGGCGCGGTCACGCCCGAGACCGTGAAGTTCGATCAGAAGGGATGCCAGTACCAGCCGCATGTGCTCGCGTTCCCGGCCGGCAGTACCGTGCAGGTCGTGAACTCTGACGGCATCCTGCACAATATCCATACCTATTCGACCAAGAATCCGTCCTTCAACATGGCGCAGCCGAAGTTCAAAAAGGTGATCACCGTCACCGGCGATCAACTCAGTCAGCCCGAGCTGATCAAAGTCACCTGCGACGCGCACGGATGGATGAAAGGCTGGTGGTTCGTCGCCGGTAATCCCTACTACGCCGTGACCGACGACGCCGGCCACTACACAATCAAGGACGTGCCGCCGGGCGACTATACAATCGAGGCCTGGCAGGAAAAGCTCGGCACCACCGACCAGAAGGTCTCGGTAAAGGCCGGCGCACCTGCCACCGTAGATTTCGCGCTGAAGCCGAAGTAATCGCGCCGGCAGCCGGTTAACACCTCTCCGCGTCTGAGGATTGAGCCGCCCGCGGCCAGTCCTCAGACGCATGATGGAGAGGTCGCCGAGCGACCATCGGTCGCTCGGCGGGCGACGGTGCTGCTGTTACCCGGCCCGCAGCGCGCATAGATCATCGCTCATGAAACGACTCGACCGCCTGGATATCGCCACTTCAGACCTCGAAGACGCTGCGTCAACGTACCGCCGCAGCTTCGGTTTCGAGGTCCGCGAAGCGTCCGACGGGAACTCCGCCACGATCGCGATCGGCGACGCGGAAATCCAGCTCAAGTCAGTGGCGCCAGGCGTGGCGGAGGGGATGGCCGCGCTGTGGCTCGAAGCCGAGGACATCGATCAGGTGGTAGCGGCGCTCAAGCAGGCGGGCATCGCATCGGCGCCGCCGCGTCGCGAGGACGGCCGCAGAATCCTCGCGATCGATCCAAAGTTCGCCAACCAGGTCCCGCTCTTCATCTTCGATCGCAAGCTGTGATCGGTTCATCCGCCCGACTCATCGAAGCGCGCCGCTATGGCGAGCCGGCGGCGTCGAACATCCACTCGTAAGTATGTCCGTTGGTCGTGACGGAAACCACGTAGCGCTCTTCCGGCACCAGCTCCTCACGCGGAATCAGCACGATCGCGCCGAAGTAACCCAGCCCGTTTCTTCCCCAGGCCTGCTGTCGTGCATCGGGGTTGGAGTAGTTGGTCTGATCGAATTCGCAGACCTCCTGCACCTTGCCGTCGGCGCTGAGTGAGTAGGCCGAGACTTCCGGGCTTATGTGCGGACCAAGCTCGAGGGTTATCGGCAGTCCCGCCGGGGCCGAGTAATCGGGGCAGCTCGCCAGCGGGTCCGGCCACTCGCCGCGCAGCGATTGGAGTGCGATGGTCGTCCCGTCGGGTGGAAACGCGATCGGCGGTTCGAACCGCTGGCTCGGCGCGAGCCCGAGGTTGATCGCATACGCGTGCCGCTTGTTTCCATGAAACTCGCCAAAGCCCACGCGGCGCAGCTCGGGATTGAGCAGCAGGATGCGATGGAACGGGCCGACCATCCAGAGATCGATCGCCTGCGCGTCCGTCAGCTTGGGGCATCCCTCGCAGCCCGGGATCAGATCGCCGTCGCGCGCCGCGGCGCGGCCCTCCGGCGTGTACCACGGAGTAGCCGGGTCCTCGTCGTGCGCGCTCGAGTTCAACGGCACGCTGTTCTTGACCATGTAACGCGCGTGGTTGAAGTCGCCCTGGCTCAGCACCGGATCTTCGGAGACCGGCGGCAGTTTCGCCAGCTCGCGGTAGTAGTTCAGGCGCGCCAGCCAATCCGCCTCCGGCGTTGAAGATTCGTCGCTCGTTGCGGCTGGACTGGGTTCTGTCGCGGCTGCGATCTCATTGGCAGTCGGCTCAAGCGACGCTTGCGGCCCCGGACGCCCGGCCAGGTTGATCAGTTCGCCGTGCCGCAGGCTCATCGTGAGCACGAAGCTGGCCGCAAACAGGAGCAACAGGATCAGAGTTCTGCGGGCGACCGAACGCCGCGCAGGAGCGACGGACGCAGCTGGCACAGTATCGACGAAGGTGAACGCCACGCCGGCAAAGCGGACGCGATCGCCGTTCGCGAGCGCGCTCGACCCGGTGATCCGCCGGTTGTTAACGAAGGTGCCGTTGGTCGAATCGAGGTCGCGGACGATGTACCGGCCGCCGCGAAAGCTGATCAGAGCGTGCTGGCGCGAGACGCCCGTAGCGCGCAGCTCGAGGTCGTTACCGTGCCCGCTGCCGATTGCGAATTCGGCCTCCGGCAGCGGGAATTCCCGCGTCCCAGGATCAGCGGGATCGCTCGCTACCAGCCGCGGCCGCCGCTCCGGCAAGGGCTACAACTCGGTGACGAATCCGGCGCGCACGGCCTCTTCGAGGCGGCGGGTGAGTTCCGCCCGATCGCGCAGACCGGCGGCGGAGATCGGCTTGCCCAGCGTCATCCGCATCCGGCCGCCCGGCACGACGACCTTGGCCTTGCGCGGAAAGAACGCCGCGGTGCCGCTGAAGGTCAGCGGTATGCAGGTCGCCTTGAGCGCGATCGCGAGCCACGCTGCGCCGTCCTTGAACTCGTGGACGCAGTTGTCACTGAAGCGGTGCCCTTCGGCGAAGACGAAGATCGAGCGCCCCGCGCGCATCACCTTGAGCGCCTTGCGGATTGCCGAGCCGCCCGACTGGCGGTCGATTACGATGTGCTCGGAATTGTTGAGCGCGTAGCCCAGTACGGGAATCTTGAGCAGTTCCCGCTTCGCCACGAAGCGGACCTGGCCCGGAATAAAAGCGATCGCCGCGAAGATGTCGAAAAAGCTCTGATGGTTGGCGACCAGGATGCACGAATCGAGGCCGGCGAGATTTTCGAGCCCTTCGATCTCAACGGTAACTCCGCAGGTGCGGATGATCAGCCAGGCCCACAAGCGGCCCACCGCGCAGACCCAAGTGGGGCGGTCAAGCGCAGCGAACAGTGCGGCGAATGGCGCCAGCACCGCGGTGTAAAGCACCGAGAGCGCGGTGGCGATAACGCCCCACACGAATTTGAACGGGCCGGTTGGCGCGCCGATCTCAAGTCCCGGAGCCTGAGCATTGTTACCCATCAGCGTGTGCTCTCCGTCGCGGTTGCGACGATGCCCGACCAATCAACTGACACCGGTGTCAGTCTAGCCGGAGCGGGCGCGCGCGCCAAACGCTGTCGGCCTCGCCGGGGTCGATTCGAACGTCATCCGCCGCGAAAGTTTGACTTGCCTGAATGCGGTTGCTACACGAATATTAGCTGGTTGGCTCTTCAGAGTTCACGGTAAAAATTGCAATGGAACACGTTACCGGACTACAGCAGTTCGTCCATATTCTCACCCAGGCGGACAACATCCCGATTATGGGGATGATGCTGCTGGTGCTGTTCTTCACCTTCGTGGGTTTCAGACAGGCGCGGCGCAACGACCGGCTAATCGAGCGCGGCAAGCGCGACCAGATCATCGACGAGATGCGCAAGTAGCGGGCGCAGACTGGAAGGACCCGCCGATGCCATTTACGATCGTAGCCGAGAACGAACGGACCTGCGTCGGATGTCTACTCTGCGAAGAGGTCTGCGGATGGGACGGTATTTGCATAATGCCCACCGCACAGAAAGAGGTCTTCCTCAGTTCGCTCGGCTATTCGAGCGAAGACGCGGCCTGACCCGGACGGGAACTGACCATCCGGGGCCGACTCATGGGTCGGTTCGCCACGCTCCGCCCAGATTTTCCCGCTGCCACTCGAAAAGCCTCGCGCTGCTCGCGGCGCTGCTGATCGTATCGATCGGAGCGATCGCGGCGCGCGCCGCCGAGCCGGGGAATCCCGTTCAACTCGATGGGTCAGCCGGCGGCTCGTGCTCCGCGATCCGCCACGCTCTGAGTGAGCTGGGTCAGGCTGAGCACGATCAGGCCTTCGCACTCGAGTTGTTCTCGCGCGGGGGGGAGCTGCCGATGGTCGAAGTTCGCTACCAGCGAATGCAACAGGCGGACGGCGACCTGCGCGAGATCCTGCGCCGCGTGCGGGCCAGCCGTCTCGGCGCCGATCCGTCGGTGTCCGAATGCCTGCGGCTCGGGTACCAGTCGCTATTCGCCTCGGAGAAGGTCGGTTCGGAGGTCGAGCGGATTCTCACCAAGGCCCACGGCGAGCCGCTGGTGCACCTGGACGACGGATCGCAGTAGCTAGCCGGTGCGGGTTGCGGTGCGGGCGGCCGCTTCGCGTGGGAGGTTCGTGCGCGGCCGGAGGATCGCCGCCGCCGCGAACAGCACCAGCGCCGACTGTGCGACCAGTGTCTCGACTGTAGGCTTAAGTCCCAGCACGGCGATTTCCGGCACGTGGCTGACGAAAGTCGCGCTGACCACGCCCGCTTCCTGGAAACTCGCGACTCCCTGCCCGACGAAAACCACCGCCATCGCATAGAGCAGGAACGAGGTCGTGGAGAACAGCATCCGGAGCGGAATTCGCGCTGCAATCCGGCGCAGCAGCAGGAAAGTCGCCGCCAGCGCGACGGCCGCGATCGCGATTCCGATCGCGACCGCATGCTTCTCCGCGCTTTCGGTCGCGCCCGCCATCAGGGCCTGAAAAAAGACGATCGTCTCCGCGCCCTCGCGCATCACGGCCAGAAAGGCCGTCAGGCCCAACGCGACCGAGGGCATCGCGCTGTTCTCCGCGCTTTCGACCCGTCCGTTGATGAAGTGGTGCCAATGTTCAGCCTGACTTTTGGACGTGAGCCACGAACTGACGTAGAAGAGCGTCGCCGCCGCGAACACCTGGAATACGCCCTCGAGCGTGTCGCCGGCGTTATCACCGATCAGATCGTAAACCAGCAATGCCAGGACGATGCTCGCGCCGAGTGCGGCGAGTGCGCCGAGATAGATGCTGCGGGTTCTACGCGCCTCGCCGGTGCGGGTCGCACCGGACGCAACCGTGCTCCGGACGCCGGCCGCGAGCGCTAGTATCACGAGCAGGGCTTCAAGGCCCTCGCGGAAGAGGATTCCCGCGGAATAGAGGAAATATGGAACGACGGTAGCCTGCATCGAAGGGCTAAATTGAGAATCATTCTCAACTGTTGTTAGACTATCGGCCAGTATCGTTCGCTGTCAACTCCAGCCGGCCGATCCGGGCTTCCGCGCGCGTCAGGCGCTTGCCCCAACTTGGCGCTCGGGTGTAGTTTCAGAATTGAAGCGGGCCGCGCGGCTTTGGCGCGACGGCCGCTTCATCTGTTTATTGGGGTTTGGAGCGGGGCACAAGGCTCCGCAGGCCGAGGGAACAACAGAAACGGGCCCGACTCTGACCCGGGGAAGCGATGCGCTGCCTCTATTGCCGAAAGCGCGCCGGGCTCTTGCGCCGCGTATGCGTCACCTGCGCGAGGGTGATTGCGGTGGTCGAGAAAGCGGGCGGTGAGGTCGGGCTCGCCGACCTGGTCGATGTATTCGTGGCGGAAGGGCTGACTCGCGCGCAGGTCGATATCGTTCTCGATGCCCAGATCGGCCAGCAGCCGACGATCCGGGACCAACTCACCTCCAGGATGGCGAACTCCCTGATGCGCGGGCTCGGGATGCCGGGCCGTCAGACTCCCGAGGACGTGCGCCGGGTCCGAATCGCAGCGGCCATCGGCGCGGGCACCGGCACCTGGCTCCCCGGCGAGAAACCACCGCCTGGACACTGAATGAGGCAGACCGTCCGCCGCCGCGCGCTACCGTCATGGAAAAAGATCGAAGCGATTTCGCCGTGATGAACCGGATGGTCCAGGCCGTGCTCAAGGAGTTCCAGGCGCTGCTCGCGGCGCCGCAAGAGCATCAGGACCGTGGCCGGATCAAGGGCCTAATACGATCCTCTGCCGCGATCTGGCCGATCAGGCCAACGTCACGGCGCTGCTGCTCTCGCTCAAGCACTACATTCGTTTCATCTAGCCCCGATGAGGTAATGCCATGCCGGTAAAGGCCTACATTCTGATTGACACTTCGCCGGGCAAGGCGAGGGAAGTCGCCACCAAAATCCGCCAGGTAGCGGGCGTGTCGGCCGCGCACGCCGTGACCGGCCCGCACGATATTATCGCGGTGGCCGAGGCGGGCGATGTCTCCTCGCTCGGCGAGTTGGTGGTGCAGAAGATCCAGAGCGTGGTGGGAGTGAATCGAAGCCTGACGTCGATTGTCGCCGACTAGGCGCGTCGCCGACTGGTGAGCCTTGGCCGCGGGATCGAAAGACCCGGGTTGAGGCGCGTTCAAAGGAGGATCGCTATGGCCGAATTACCGGTAATCAAGCGCCTGCGCAAAGAGGCGGAGACTATCAACCGTGAGCTGACGATCGAGTTCCCCAAGGAACTGGAACGCGCCCGCGCCCATGGCGACCTGAGCGAGAACGCGGAGTGGGCGATGGCCAAGCAGCGTCAGGAGTTCCTGCGCGCCCGGCTCGGCAACATGGAGGCGCGCATCGCCGAACTCGCCATGATCGATCTCAACTCGATCCCGCGCGATACCGTCGGGCTCGGCAGCCGCGTCCGGCTGGAAGACCTCGACGAGGGTGGCACTGTCGAATACGAGATCGTCGTGCCCGAAGAGGTCGACGGTTCGAAACCATCGGATCTCGCTCTCCTCGCCGCTGGGGCGGGCGCTGATCGGCAAGGCGCAGGACGACGATATCGAGGTGCAAACGCCCAAGGCCACCAAGCGCTCGTACACGATCACGAGGCTGGTCACGATTCACGCGCTTCTCGCCACGGAGAACGGCAAGGGGGAATGACGGTCTCGATTGCGGCCCTTGCAAGTTTGTAATACACTCGCGTATTACGGGCAGGCGGCCATGATTAACGTTCGAGTCGATTCAAAAACCGAAGCGCTTGTTGAGCGGCTGGCGCGCCGTCGCCGTCAGAGCAAGTCGGCGGTCGTGCGCGACGCGTTGCGTCTGCTCTTTGAACACGAGAACGGTGCGCAGACCCACGCTACCGCATACGACAAGCTCAAGCACCTGATCGGATGTGTCGACGGCGGACCCGCGGATCTCTCGCAGGACACCGGCCGGAAGTTCGCCGAATTGCTCGAGCGGGAAAGGGCCTCACGTGTCCAGCGTTCTGGTTGACGCCGGTCCGCTGGTCGCCCTGATCAACCGCCGCGACGCCTTTCACCAAGCCTGTCGCCGTACCCTCGAATCGCTCGACTGTCCGCTGACAACGGTCTGGCCGGCGTTCACCGAGGCCATGTATTTGTTGAGATCTCTTCCTCCCGGTCAGGACGCTTTGCTGGAGATGGTCGAGGTGGGAGCTATCACATTTCTCCCGCTCGACACCGCGGACTGCCCGCGGCTGCGAGCCTTGATGCGGAAGTATCGTGATCTGCCGATGGATTTGGCGGACGCCGCCTTGGTCCGCGTCGCGGAGCGCGAGGGCCTCCGCAGAATCTTCACGCTCGACCGGCGCGACTTCTCGATCTACCGCCCGTCGCGGCTTGGGCGCTTCCTGATTGTGCCCTAATCTCCGTACATCCCGTTGATCTGCTCGCTGTAGTGCTGCTGGACGATGCGCCGGCGCACCTTGAGCGTGGGAGTTAGCTCGCCGTTCTCCTGCGAGAACGGCTGCGCGATCAGCGTGAACGCGGCGATCGCCTCAACGTCGGACAACGATTTGTTGAAGTCGCGTAGCTTCTGCTGGTAGAGCGCTCGCAGCTTTGCTTCCTGCACGAGTTCTTCGGGCGACTTTCCAGCCAGGTCGTTTTTCTTCAGATAGTCGTCAAGGTTCTCGAAGTTCGGCACCAGAATCGCCGCCAGATGCTTGCGCCGATCGCCGATCACGCAGGCTTGCGAAATATAGGGGTCACTGGTCAGGCCGAGTCTCGAGGTTGGCCGGCGACACGTTCTTGCCGCCCGAGAGCACGATAATCTCCTTCTTGCGATCGGTGATCGCGATATATCCTTCGGCGTCGATGCTGCGCGATGTCGCCGGTGTGAAGCCATCCTTCGGCGTCGATCGGTCTCGCGCGACTCCTGCTCGCGCCGTAGTACCCCTTCATTATGTTGGGGCCGCGCACCAGCAACTCGCCGTCAGGCGCGGTCTTCACCTCGATATCCCTGAGCGGACGCCCGACGCGTGCCGAAGCGGGTTCGGCCATGCAGATTGACCGAAACGACCGGGCCGGCTTCGGTCAACCCGTAGCCCTCGACGATCGGAACTTCGGCGGCGGCGAGGAACTCGAAGATTTCGGCGGGCAGCGGCGCGCCGCCCGAAATCAGATAGCGCAGACGTGTGCCGAACAACGCGCTCACGCGTGCGAACACCAGACTGCGGAACAACGCCATCGAAATCGCCAGATGCGGCGGCACCGTCTTGCCCCGATGGCGATACCCGCCGCCTGCTTGCCGACCGCGACCCCAGCGTTGAACATCGCCTGACGCAGCGGCGAGCCGCTCTCCACGGTGCGCATCACGCGGCTGTAAATCACTTCGAGCAGCCGCGGGACCGTCAGCAGGACCGTCGGCTGAATTTCGAGCAGGTTCTGCGCGATCTGCGTGAGACCCTCCGCGTAAGCGATCGTGCCGCCGGCCATCATGACCGCGTAATGGCCGGCGGTGCGCTCGAACGAATGCGCCACCGGCAGGAAGGAAAGCGTGATGTCCTGCTCCGTAAGCGTAAGCGCATCGAGCGAGTCTCGCAGTTCGAGAGCAGATTCCCATGCGTCAGCATCACGCCCTTCGAGGGCCCGGTCGTGCCCGACGTATAGATGAACGTCGCAACGTCTTCGCGCCGCCCTTCCGTCACTCCCGCCGGATCGCCGGCGCTGACCGAATCGAGCGTCCTCACCGGCGGCGCGCCGTTGACCCGATCGCGCGGCGTCGCCTCCGGATGGATCGCGATGATCCCCTCGAGCGCGGGCATCGAGCCGGCCAGATCCAGGACCTTGCGCACCGCCTCCTCGCCGCGCGCGGCGACCAGCCGCGCGCCGGAATCGGCGATCACATGGCTGGTCTCTTCCGGGCCGCTAGTCGTATACAGCGGGATCACCACCGCGCCCAGGCCCAGCACCGCCTGATCGACGATCACCCACTGTGGGCAATTGTCGGCGAGAATCGCGACCCGATCGCCCGGCTTGATTCCCGACCCGATCAATCCCGCGCGCAGCCGGCCGGCGGCCTCTGCGAATCTCGCGCCACGAATAGTCGCGCCAGACCTTGTTCTCTTTGGCCTTGAGCAGGGTCCGATCCCCGTACTTCCGCGCCTGCTGCTCAAAAGCCTGTCCGATCGTTGCGGCCGTGACCGCCATACGAACCTCCGATCTGCCTGCGATGCTGAATCCGTCGCCGCCCCGGTGCGACTTCGGTGAGCTCGGCCAAATGTCCCGCAAATAGTGACAAACCGGGGCCGAGATTGCTATGTTTCTCTGCGATGTTGCGTTAGCTCAGGTTGATTGAAGCGGGAAACTTTTTTCATTCGGCTAATGGTTGCACGCACCGGATGATCGGCTCACAATCGCCGATCGAGAGACGCGCCCACGTCGGGTCGGCCTTGCGGATCGGCGACGGCGTGAAGCGCGCGGCTCTCGGTTAATGGCATAGGGGTAAGGGTTCGCGATGCTGGAGCATCTCTATTTTCCGCACGACATTTCGACTTTCGGGCCGACGATCGATCTTCTCTTCGAGGTCATCTTCTGGGTCGTGATGGTCACCTGGATCGCGGTGACCGTCGCGATGGTGGTCTTTCTGGTCCGATATCGCCATCGCCCCGGCCGCAAGGCGGAATATATCGAGGGCAACTCGCGCCTCGAGGTCTTCTGGACGACTGCGACCGCGGTAATCCTGGTCGCGCTCGCCTTTGCGAGCCGCTCCACCTGGGCCGACATCAAGGAGAACGGACCTCCCGGCGATGTGTTTTACAAGGTCGACGGCAAAGCAATTCAACTGGGAAATCACGTATCCGGGTCCGGACGGCAAACTGGGCACCGCCGACGACGTGACGGTCGAGAACGACTTTCACGTGCCGGTGAACAAGGTGGTGCGTCTGGATCTCGACCTCAAAGGATGTGATCCACAGCTTTTTTGTCCCCAACATGCGCCTGAAGCAGGACGCGGTTCCCGGCCGCGTGATTCACGTATGGTTCGAGGCCACCGAAGATCGGCGAGTACGAGATTCCGTGCGCGGAGCTGTGTGGCTTCGGCCATTCCGGGATGTAGGGCACGCTCTACGTTCAGTCGCAGGCAGACTACGACAAGTGGCTCAAAGACAATTATCGCCAACGAAGTGACGCGCGCCGCAGCCCGAGCAGCACAAGAGGAAGATTGATCATATGAGCAGCCGCAGCAGTTGCGGTTCCCGCCCACGCCGAGCATCACGAGCACGGGTTCATCCGCACCTATATTTTTTCCACCGACCACAAGATGATCGCGCGCCAGTTTCTGTTCATGGCGCTGTTCATGATGTCGATCGGCGGCCTGATGGCGATGCTGATGCGCTGGGAGCTGGCGTGGCCCGAGAGCGCGGTGCCGGCTTCCATTGGGTTCCCGAGACCCTACATGTACGACGGCGCGATCCCGCCCAACACCTACAACTCGATGTTCACGATGCACGCCACGATCATGATCTTCTTCGTGGTGATGCCGATCCTGGTCGGATGCTTCGGCAATTTCCTGATTCCGCTGATGATCGGCGCGCGCGACATGGCGTTCCCGGTGCTCAACATGCTCTCGTTCTGGGTCGGCGCGGTAGCCGGCGTGATCATGCTGTCGTCGTTCTTCGTACCGGGCGGTGCGGCCGCCGCCGGATGGACCTCATACGCGCCGCTGAGCGCCGTGCCGATCTACACCGGCGTCGATTGGGGCCAGAACCTCTGGTGCATCAGCCTGATCGTGCTCGGCGTCTCGTCGCTGATGGGCTCGATCAATTACATCACGACGATCATCAACATGCGCACCAAGGGGATGACCTTCTTCCGCCTGCCGCTGGTGATCTGGTCGCTGTTCATCACCGCGATTCTGCTGCTGCTGGCGCTGCCGGTGCTGACCACCGCGCTGGCGCTGTTGCTGTTCGACCGCCTGGGCGGGACGCATTTCTTCATTCCGTCCGGCGGCGGCGAGCCGCTCCTGTGGCAGCATCTGTTCTGGTTCTTCGGCCATCCCGAGGTCTACATCATGATCCTGCCCGCGATGGGGATCACGTCGGAGATTCTCGCGACCTTCTCGCGCAAGCCGATTTTCGGCTACCGCGCGATGGCCTACGCGATGGCCGCGATCGCCTTTCTGTCGTGGATCGTGTGGGGCCATCACATGTTCCAGTCGGGCATGAATCCGGCGCTGGGCACCAGCTTCATGACTCGACCACGATGGTGATCGGCGGTGCCGTCGGCGATTAAGACCTTCAACTGGCTGGGCACGCTCTACAAGGGCGACATCCACTACACCGCCGCGATGCTGAACGCGCTGGCGTTCGTCGCGATGTTCGTGATCGGCGGCTTGTCGGGAATTTTCATGGCCTCGCACGCCGGTGGATATGTACATCCACGACACCTACTTCATCGTCGCGCACATCCATTACGTGCTGTTCGGCGGCAGCCTGTTCGGAATCTTCGCCGCGATCACGTACTGGTTCCCGAAGATGTTCGGCCGGATGATGAACGAGACGCTTGGCCAAGATTCATTTCTGGATCACCTTCGTCGCGTTCAACTGCACCTTCTTCCCGATGCACATCCTCGGGATGGACGGCCACATGCGCCGCATCTACAATCCGACGCAGTACGATTTTCTGAAGCCGATCCAGCCGATCAACGTCTTCATCTCGATCAGCGCCTTCGTGCTGGGCGCGGCGCAGTTCCTTTTGCTGGCGAACATCATCTGGAGCCTGGCCAGGGGCAAGAAGGCCAGCGAGAATCCGTGGCACGCCAACACTCTGGAATGGACCGCGCCGTCGCCTCCGGGCCACGGCAACTGGCCGGGCGCTCTGCCGGAGGTCTACCGCGGCCCGTACGAGTACAGCTCGCCCGAAGTCGCGGAGGACTATCTGCCGCATGACGTCGCCGAACGAACGCGGCTGCGCATTGAAGGCGCACGTCGCCGTCGGCCGACTGAGCGTAGCGAGCGGCCGTGCGTACGCATCGTGCGACTGCATCGCTTCGCGATGTTCGCCGCGGTCGCGCGACGTTCGTCCTGATTTTCGTCGGCGGGCTGGTGACTTCGACCGGCTCGGCGCTGGCGGTGCCCGACTGGCCGCTGTCGTTCGGCAAATTCTTTCCGAAGATGGAGGGCGGCGTGCTCTACGAGCACGGCCATCGCATGGTCGCCGCTACGGTCACGATTCTGACTCTGGTCCTGATGGTCTGGGCGTGGCGACGTCGAGCGCGCGTAAATGGGTCCGCAATATCGCGACCGTCGCCTTTGGGCTGGTCATCGTGCAGGCCGTGCTCGGCGGTCTCACTGTGCTGCTCCTGCTGCCGCTGCCGATTGCGGTCGCGCATGCGGCAACCGCGCAGGCCTTCTTCTGCCTGATGGTGTCGTTGGCGCTGTTCACGAATCCGCGCTGGGAGACAGTCGCGCCGCGGGCCCGCGCGACCGCGGCCGCCCCGCGCTGCCGGCGCTGGCCGCGATCACCACCGCTCGTCATCTATGTGCAAATCCTGATCGGCGCGGTGATGCGCCACATGGGCGCGGGCCTCGCGATTCCCGATTTTCCGCTCTCCTATCGGCCAGTCTCGTGCCGCCGCTCGACTCGGACTTCGTAGCGATCAATTTTGCCCATCGATGCGGCGCGCTGGTGGTAACGGTCTTCGTCGCGTGGACCGTGGCGCGGGTGCTCGGCGCGCATCGCGATCAGCCGTGGCTGCGGCGTCCGGCGCTCGGCTTGCTTCTCCTGCTCGCAGCGCAGATCACTCTGGGCGCGATCACGATCTGGAGCGGGCGCGCCGTGATTCCCGACCACCGCTCATGTCGCGATCGGCGCCGCGGTGCTGGCCACCAGCCTGACGCTGACGCTGCGCGCGTTCCGTCTCGCTGCGCGGCGCCGAAGTTTCGCGATCGTCGGTGACCTCGCAAATCGGCGCGCGCGATCGCGTACTCGATCACGGGGCGATCGCGTGAGCGCGCAGGCCGCACGATCGAGCTCGGCTTCACGCGCGTGCGCAGCCGCCTCGCCGATTATCTGGCGCTCACCAAGCCGCGCGTGGTTTCGATGGTGCTGGTGACCACCCTGGTGGGCTATTATCTCGGCAGCGACGGGTCGTTCGATTTGGGCGTCGCGCTCAAGCTGGTGATCGGAACGGCGCTCGCGGCAGGCGGCACTCTGGCGCTCAATCAATACATCGAGCGCGACCTCGACGCGCTGATGCATCGGACGCGCATCGCGTCCGCTTCCCGGCGGCCGGCTCTTTCCCGTCGAGGCACTGCGTTTCGGCATCGCCGCGACCGTCGCGGGACTTGGCATACCTGTGGGTCGCGGTCAATGCGCTGAGCGCCGCGGTGAGCGCCGCGATCACGGTCGTTTATCTGTTCGGCTACACGCCGCTCAAGCGGGTCTCGTCGCGTATGCAGCCTCGTCGGCGCGATTCCCGGCGCGCTGCCGCCGGTCGCGGGATGGGCCGCGGCGCGCGGCAGGATCGAGCGCCGAGCCGCTGGTCCTGTTCGCGATAATGTTCCTCTGGCAGCTTGCCGCATACGCTGGCGATCGCGCGACTGTACGCGAGGACTACGCACGCGCCGGAATCCATCTGCTGCCGGCGGAGGATAAGTTCGGTAATCCGACCGGCCAGTTCGTGGTCGGTGCCTGTATCGCGTTGCTGATCGCGGGCGCCTTGCCGACGCTGATGGGCTTCGCCGGAATCATCTACCTGGCAACTTCGGCGATGCTGGGGCTCGGCTTTCTGTATTTCGCGATTCGGCTCTGGAGTACGCCCACGATTGCGCTTCAGCGCGTCACCTGCTGCTCGCGTCGGTGGTTTATCTCCCCGCGGTGCTGCTCGTGCTCGCGATCGACCGGAGATAGCCGCGCCGATGAGATCGCCAATCCCAATTCGAGCGAATTTGCGAGCGCCGGTAAGGAGCATCGGCTCGCTACTCGACCGTCGCGAGCGGAATCGCAAGACCGCGATCGTGCTCATCAGCGTGATGGTCTTCCTGATGGTGGTCTCCCTCATGACTATCCTGGTGAAGAACTGATGCCGCCCACCACCGCCAGGATTCGGCCGCTGGCTCCGATCCGCAAACCCGCCTATGCCGGCTACGCCTCGAGCGGTGACGGCGAGCGCGAGCAGCCGCTAATCAGCAGCGGCCGGCTCGCGATCCTGATGGTAATCGCATCGGAGCTGATGCTCTTCAGCGGGCTGATCGGCTCGTTCCTGGTCTACCGGCTGGCCTCGGCGTTCTGGCCGCCGCCGGGACTGCCGCGGCTCCCGATTCAGGTCACCTGGGCCAACACCTGCGTGTTGTTGTCGAGCGCGATCACGATGACGCTCGCGGTCCGCGCGATTCATCGCAACCAACGCCGCCTGCTCCGACAATGGCTGGGCACGACCCTGGTCCTCGGCGTGACGTTCCTGGGCGTTCAGGGCACCGAATGGGTGCGGCTCGTCGCGCACGGGCTGCGGCTCTCCAGCGGCGCCTACGGCGGCACGTTCTACATCCTGATCGGATGTCACGGGTTGCACGTAGTCGCAGGCGTGACCTGGCTGGCCTGCGTCTGCGCGATCGCGATGCGCGGACGTTACAGCGCGAAGCACTGCGCGGGCGTCGAGCTCTGCGCGATCTACTGGTATTTCGTCTGCGCGATCTGGCCGCTGCTGTTCGGCCTGGTCTACTTGATGTAAGTTGACTCGATGGGGCGAATCGACATGAAGTCCTCGAGACTGAAATTAGGCTTGAAATTGAGATCGACGGCGATCCTCGTGGGCGCGATTCTGGTCGTGGCGCCGCGAGTCGCGCACGCCTGCGCGATGTGCGGGCTGCCGCCCGGCGATCACGCGACTTTCGCCTTCCACACCAGCGTGTTGTTCATGCTGTTTTCGCCCTACGTCATCTTCGGCATCGTCGCCGGGATCGTTTACGTTTCCTGGCGGGCCGCGATCAAGGAGCGGCGCGCTGTCGGTGACGCAGTAGCGCGCACAGCACGCCCGTTAGGGATCAAGTAAAGGAAAGGAATCGGATATGAGCCAGGCTGCGGCAATCGACCAACACGCTCACGCGGCTCACGCGGCCGCGCAGGTTGATCTCGCTGAATCTCCGCTTACCCCCGAAAGCTGGGGCAAGCTCGGCATGTGGGTTTTCCTGGCCGCCGACGCCATGACCTTTGGCGCGGCGATCGCGGCCTACGCCGCGCTCCGGATGAACAACGTCAACTGGCCGGACCCGGCGCAATATCTTGGCATCACCTCCACTGCCCTCATGACTTTCATCTTGATCGTCAGCAGCGTCACGATGGTTGAGTCGCTCTCGGCGATCAAGCACGGCCAGATGTCGAAGTTCCAGCTCTTCCAGGGACTCACCGTGCTCGGCGGCCTCGCCTTTCTCGGGATGCAGGCGCGGGAGTGGCACGAGCTGATCTTCATCAAGGGCCTCTCGATCAAGACCAGCCTATTCAGCGCGACGTTCTTCATCCTGACCGGCTTCCACGGCTGTCACGTCACCGGCGGCGTGATCTACAACGCGGTCTACTGGTTTCGAGGGCTGGCGGGCAAGATTGATCAGAGTAAAGCCAACCACATCGAGATCGCCGGCCTCTATTGGCACTTCGTCGATCTGGTGTGGATCCTGATCTTCACGTTCGTTTACCTCATTTGATCATTCGACTAACGATACGGAGCGGAACCCTACTATGAGTTCATCAGCGGCGACGGCCTCGCACGAGCACGGCGAGACCAACTACATTGCGATTTTTATCTACCTGTCGGTGCTGACCGGCGTCGAGTTGCTCGTCTACGGCTACGTCCCGGGACTGGTGAAGGTCGCGTTCCTGGTCGCGCTGGCGTGGGCCAAGGCTGCCCTGGTCGCGATGTATTTCATGCATCTGCGGTTCGAGCGCCGCACGCTCGCGATCATCGCGTTCATTCCGGTGCTGCTGGTGACTTTCCTGACCTTCATGCTGATGCCTGATATCACCGCGCGGATCTGGGCGGGCGTCGACGCCCATCAGCACGTAGCCGCCCCCGCCGGCGAATCGGCTCCCACGCCGCCGCCATCGTCATGACGATACACCGACCCGGTCCGGGAGAGGTATAAAACGCTAGCGCTCGCCACTTCTAATCCCTCTCCCTTTCCAGGGAGAGGGCAAGCGCGCCGCAGCGGCGCGCGCGGGTGAGGGATCTTGCTTTCCTATTCGTCACTCGCGCCGCTCAATGCCACGCTCAACAGCATCGCCTTCGTCCTGCTGCTCTCAGGCTACGTCTTTATCCGGCGCGGCTGGGTGCGCGCGCATCGTGCCTGCATGATCTCCGCGTTCGCGGTCTCGGCCGTTTTCCTGGCTTCGTACCTCACCTATCACTATCAAGTCGGCGACGTGCGCTTCTCGGGCCGTGGCTGGATCCGGCCCGCGTACTTCTCGATGCTGATCTCGCATATCGCGCTGGCCGGCGCGATCGTGCCGCTCGCGATCATCACACTCTCGCGCGCATTGCGCGGCCGCTTCGTCTCGCACCGCCGCATCGCACTCTGGACCTGGCCGATCTGGATCTGACGTGTCAGTAACCGGCGTGCTGGTCTACGTGCTGGTCTACCAAATCTACGGCCCGCCACTGCCGAACCCAGCCACGCAAGCGATCGCAACCAGCCGCCGCTGAACCCTCGCGCCGCTGCGCGGACTCGCGGGTGCGCTAGAGGAGCTTGAGAAACTCCTCTGTGGAGAGGCCGGCTTGGTCGAGGATGCTGTTGAGAGTACCGCGCTTGAGGTCTTTGCGATGGAAGGGAACGGTCACGAGGCCAGCGCGATCGGGGTGACGGAAAAAGCGATGTGAGCCGGTGCTGTGGTCGAGAAAGAAACCCGCGCGCCCGAGTGCCCGGATGACAACCGGGGCTGTACAGGGCGGCAGGCGCGGCATGAATCAGATGGTTATTGCGACGCGCTCGACACTCGCGATGCCGGTCTCGAGTGGGATCTCTTCCCCATGTTTCACGAGACTCTCCAAATAGCCGCGGATGGCGTCCTTCACCATCGCTCGCGCCTCCTCCAGGCTGTCACCTTCGGTGACCAGCCCTGGAAGCGCCGGTACGGTTACGACATAACCGCCTTCCTCGGCCGGCTCGAACACGACAGTGTACTGATACTGCGGCACGCGGCCACCTCCGAGTTTCAGGAACGAAAGACCACGGTGATTATATCGTGAGCACCGTTCCTGAGGCCATTCGATTCGACAGTCGCGTGAAATTGCGCCGCTCATCCGGCCGTGCGGATGCCCGGCGGATTGTCGCGAATCACGCTCGCGCGCAGGTTGTGCGGATCGAGCCGGCGGATGACTTCGAGCTGCTCCAGCGTGGGCGCGGGCGTGACGCCCATGTCTGGCGCCTTGAGCAGCGGGAAACCCGTGGCTTTTGCGACGTTTTCGAAGCGTACCCCCGGATGCAGCGACGTGACGCGGATCGCATGCTCCGGCCCGCCGAAATCCATCACGCACCGATCGGTCACGATGATCCGCAAATCGACGAAGTCGCGCCGCACGCCCTCGGGCCATCGCGCCGGGTTGTAGCCGACGCTCCCGACCATATCGACTTCGCGCTCGACGAACACGCGCGGGCTGTGACCCGGCACGAACAGCGAGTTGGCGTGGTTGATACTGTTGCCGGGAAAGCCGCGCGGGCCGAGGATCTGCGTCTTGGGTTTGCGGAAGTCGCCGATGCAGGAAAGATTGGTCTGGCCCCAGCGATCGATCTGGGTAGGCGCGGTCATCGAGTGGCGATTCCCGCGCCACAGGCATTCGAAGACCCGCGCGTACGGGAGCCAGCCTGCGCAGCGGGGCTGGTAATCGCCGCGCGGCCCGAGCGGAACCGGCTCCTCCACCAGGTAGGCTTCTCCGTCACTCAGAAGCAACTCCGGCGTATGCGTGAGCTTGGCGAGGCTGGCCGCCAGGCGCGGCGCGATACCGATTCCCGACGCGATAATCTCGCCGTCGCCGCGCCACGCTTCAGCGGCAGCAACGATCAGCAACTCGCAGAGAGTGAAATCAGCGCCGCTCATGAACTTAAAACACCGGCAGCGGCAGCTTGCCGATCCTCTCCAGGCCGCCGACCTTGGCTTGATATTCCGCTTCGGTGCCGTTTAGAAATTCCGCCGCGTAACGCGCCCAGCCGCCTTCCTCCGCCGCCGCGGCGCAGTAGCGCTTGAGATGCTCCATGTCCCATCCGTACTGCGGCGCGCACGACGTTGGATGGGCGCCGCCGGGCGCATCGACGACACCACTTACCAGGTAGCGCTCGAAGAAGTTGGCCTTGGCCGCGTCGCTGCGCGTCAGGTCGAGCCGATCGACCAGATGCTCGCAGCTCACGAAGCATCGCTGGGCCGCGCGCGCGAACAGATCGTCGAAATACGGATCGGGCCCGAGGATTTGCGTATTGCCGAGCCGGTCGGCGTAGTCGACGTGGATCAGGGCGGCGTCGAGATGGATTGCAGGCATCGCGAGCAGCACTTCGCCATCCGCATACGGCGAGCGGATCGTCTTGAAGTCGGGATTACAGGTCATCACGTCGGTGCCCAGGCCGACGCGCGTGGGCAGAAACGGCAACCGCATCGCCGCGGCGCGCAGCCCCCATTGGAGCATGCCCTCGTCCAGCTCGTGCGCTTCGAACGCGCCCGCTTCGCGCGCCTTGCGGAAGTGAGGTTCGAGCGCAATCGCATCGAGCGAGACGAAACCGTAGACGAGCTTTTTCACTTTGCCGGCCGCGCACAGCATGCCGACGTCCGGTCCGCCGTACGCGACGACGGTCAAATCCGTCACGTTCGAGCGCACCAGTTCGCGCACCAGCGCCATCGGTTTGCGCCGCGGTCCCCATCCGCCGATCCCCAGCGTCATACCGCTGCGCAAACCGGCGACGCCGTCGGCCGCCGTGATGGTCTTGTTCATGACGCGTGCAGCGTGCGGCTACATCTTGAAGCCGACGCTGAAATCGTGCCCCCACAAGCTCGGCGAGGTGGTCTCGACCACCGTGTGGCGCTTCCAGTCCATCACCAGTCCGCCGTAGCCGAACTCGATCGGAAAGTTCGACGGCGTGGCCAGGTAGAACGAGATCATGTGATCGTTGACGTGCCGGCCGAGCGTGGCCATCAGCTTGACGTTGTTTTTGAGCATCCGGTCGTAGGCGCGTCCGACTTCATCGACCGAATCGACTTCGAGCATCAGATGCACGCAGCCGTTGGGCATCGGGAACTCGAACAGCGCCATGCTGTGATGGCGGCTGTTATTGCAGTGGAGAAAATAAATGCGTTTTTCGGGCTCGTTGGGATCGGGCGTGAAGCGGAGCTTTAAGATGTCGGTGAGGCCGAAGCCCATCACATCGTGCAGAAACTTCCAGGTCGCGTCGAAGTTCGGCGCGGGCAGGACCGCGTGGCCCATCCCCATATCGCCGGTGACGAAACCGGAGACGCCCTGCGGCGAGATGAAGCGCGCGCCGTCGAGCTGGCCGCCCCACACCAGTTCATGCCGGTTGCCCGAGGGATCGAGCACCCACGCCATGTCCTGCACCTTGCGCAGTTTGCGCTCGGCCTCGGTGCCGCGATTCGCCTCGACGCCGGCGCGCTTCAGATCGACGAGCGCCTGTTCGAACGCCGGCTGATCGGGAACTTCCCAGCCCGAGGCAAAATAACAGTCGGCGCCGCGCTGCACGACAATTCGATACGGCCGGTCATCCATCTTGAGGTAGATGCCGCCGTCAGCCGCATCGGAGGCCGCGATCCCGAGCACCTTCTCGCCGTAGTCCTTCCAGCGGGTCGGATCAGCCGCTTCGGCGACGATATATGCAAGTCCCCTGATATCGATCATGAACGCTCCTCCATGGACACTCTTGCGAAGAAGCTGTCGCGAATTGGTCTATCCGCGACGCTGTACGCCCGCAATCGTCCATTGAGACTATCGCAAGCACCGCGCAGCGGGTAGCGAACGCGGGGCCGGCTTAGTCGGGAAAGCGCACCCTAACGTGAGGCGTGTCGGCGATCGCCTGGCAGGCGAGGATCCAGCGCTGTGCCAGATCGTTCTTGTCGAGCACCTGGTTGTGGCGCAGATGGACTTCGCCCTCCACCAGCGTGCACATGCACGATCCGCACGCGCCCTGGCGGCAAGAATGCGGCGCGTTGAGGCCCGCGCGCAACATCGCGTCGAGCAGCGGTTCGTTGCCGGCGCAGCTCAACTCGTGATGCTGCCCGTCGAGCTCCACTTCGAGCCGAATATCTGCGGTGGTTGCGCCAGATTCAATCGGCGCGGACGAAACGTCCTCCTCGTCCGGCAGCGACACGAACCGCTCGACGTGAATCCGCGACGGTTCGATTTCGAGCCCACGCAGCGCCTCGACTGCCGCGTCCATGAACAACTCCGGCCCGCAAATGAAACAATCGGCGGCGCGCCACGCGCGCGCCAGTTCCGCGAGTTGCGCGACCGACGGCACACCCTGTACCGAATCGAGCCAGTGAATGACATTGAGCCGCGTCGGATTGGCGCTCGCGAGCGCCTTCAACTCGTCGCGGAAGATAACCGAGTGCTCGTCGCGATTCGCATAGATGAGGCAGAGCCGGCCGCGGCCCCTGATCAGCGCCGACCGGATGATCGAGCAAAGCGGCGTGATTCCGCTGCCGCCGCCGAACAGCAGGAAGTCGCCGTCGAGCGATCGCGGCGTGAAGTGGCCGGCCGGCGGCTTGACCTCGATCCGATCGCCGGCGGCGATGCGGTCGCAGATCCAGTTGGAAACCCGGCCCTGCGCCACGCGCTTCACCGTGACGCGCGGCGGCTCGTCGCTCAGCGGTGAGCTGGCCAGCGAGTAGCAGCGCAGCAGATGGCGCCCGTCGCGCGGGATGCGCAGTGTCAGAAACTGACCCGGCCGATAGCGGAAGGTTTCGGCCAGTTCCGGCGGAATCTCGAAGACCAGGGACTTCGCGTCCGCGGTCGCCTCGATTACCGCGCGGACCCGCAGCGAGTGGTAAGTCGGTTCGGTCAACCTGACCCCTTCCTCAAGGGGGAGCGGGGAATCTGATCGCTTCGCGCATCGGCTAGAAATTCGTCGCGGTCATCGCGTTGTCGATATGCATTTCCGCGCCGTTGATAAAGCGCGATTCATCGGAGGCCAGGAACAGCACCAGGTTTGCGATTTCCTTCGGCTCGGCAAAGCGCGTCGAGGGGATGGCGTCGATAGTCAGGGTCTTGGGATCGACGCCGGCGAAATTCGGCAGGATCATCGGCGTCAGGATGCCGTCGGGATGGATGGAATTGCAGCGAATGCGATAGTTTTGGGCCTTGCACCACGCCGCGACGCTGCGGGTCAGCGCAGCCACTGCTCCCTTCGAGGCGCTGTAGGCCGTGCACATCGGCATCCCGACGATCGCCGCGGATGACGACATGTTGACAATCGAGCCGCCACCGCTCTTCTTGAGCGCGGCGACCGCGTGCTTGCAACCGAGAAAATAGCCGTCGGCGTTGGTGCGCTGGATCTTCTGCCACTCTTCGAATGAGGTGTCCTCAATCGACTTGAGCAGCAGGATGCCGGCGTTGTTGACGACCGTGTCGAGGCGGCCGAAGCGGTCCTGCGTCGCGCCCATCACGGTCTTCCAGTCGTCGTCGGACGCGATGTCGTGCCGCATGAACATCGCGGACTCGCCAATCTCTTTAGCGAGCGCGCGCCCGCCGTCTTCGTTGATGTCGGTAATCACCACGCGCGCCCCCTCGCGCGCCAGCAGCAGGCAATCTTCCCGGCCAACCCCGCTCGCGCCGCCGGTTACGATTGCTACCTTTCCTTCCACACGGCCCATTTGGTTCCCTCTGTCCGACTATACCAAAGAATTGCGAAAGTTCTTCCTATGCGATCGCTCGCGCAGCCGGCGCGCTCGCGGTCGCCAGCGCGGCGGCGCGGCCGGCGCGACGGCCCGACCAGACGCAATCCGCGAGCGCGAGTCCGCTGACGTAGTGATTGGACGCTATCCCGACTGCGGCGCGGCCGGCCGCGTAGAGACCCCGTACGGCGTTGCCACCTGCGGCTTTGACTGCGCCGCTTTCTTCATCGACGCGCAGGCCGCCGAGCGTCAGTGCCGGGCACGGAAACACCAGCCGGTCGGCGGACACGTCCATCGCATAGAACGGCGGCGCATCGAGCGCTCGAGTCAGGTCGGGTGACTTGCCGAGCGGATCGCCGGCGCCGCGCGCGGCCTCGTTGTAGGTCCGCAGGGTCTCCCGTAGCGTCGCCGGATCCATCTTGAGGCGCCGCGCCAGATCTTCGATCGAGCGGCTGCGCTTGGCGCCAAACAGCATCAGGATCAGCGCCGGGCCGCTCTGGAATCCCCACAACTTGCCGAACAGCGCTTCGCGGATCGCCTCGCGCCGGATCGCGGAATCGATCACGAGCCACGCTTTGCCGTCGTGATGCTCGCACATTTCGTAGCCCAGGCGCGCGCCGTAGACTTCCTCGTTGCAGAAACGCCGGCCCTGCGCGTCGATGATCATACCGCGCACCCAGGCCAGCGGCGGATTGATGAAGCGCCAGGCTGAGACGCGCTCGAGGTGCGCCGCGTCGCCGCCCACCGACTGGCCGAGCCGGATTCCACTGCCGTCGCATCCGGCGGTGCCCAGCCGGAAAGTGCGCAGATACTGCGGCGCGTGACGCGTGACCATCGCGCGATTGAAGATGAAGCCGCCGGTGCTGAGGACGACGCCGCCGCGCGCGCGCACCAGCCGCGGTTTCGCCGCCGCCATCTCGAGCGCGAGCGCCCGCCGGCGTAACCGATCGCCGAGGCCGGGGACCGGAAACAACTGCTCCGCCCAGCGGCTGAGCCGGCGATGGCGCCGGGCGGTGTCACTGCCGGGCTCGATCTGCCAGACCTCCGCGCCGAGCACCGCGCCATCGCGCGCGTCGACGACCAAGCGGCGCACGGCGGATTGGATCATCACCTTCGCGCCCGCATCGGCGACCGCTTTGCGCAACGTCCTGAAGAAGACCGCGCCCGATAGACCCGAGCCTTTCACACGATGGCCCCGCGGGGCGGGCGGATGCGCGCCGGCGTACTCCTTAACGGCCTCATTGCCGGAGTAATAGAGATAAAAGCCGTCGGCCGGGTAAGAAGTTTTCCGTGGCGGGACCGTGGAATCGAATTCGACTCCGAGCGACTCCAGCCAGGCGAGCAGCGCGGTGCTCTGATCGCAGAAGCTGCGTAGCGTTACGTCGCTGACCGCGTCGGCGACCTCATGCCGCAGATATTCGTACATCGCGTCGGGCGTGTCGTTGTAGCCGGCCGCCTTCTGCTGGGGCGTGCCGCCGCCCGCGTAAACGACGCCGCCGCTCTTGGCGCTCGCGCCGCCACCGCCGAAGCGATCGGTCACGATCACCGACGCGCCGGCCCGCGCGGCCTCAATCGCCGCACATGCGCCGGCGGCGCCAAAGCCGGCCACCAGCACGTCGCACTGATCATCCCAGGCGGCCGCATCCGGGTGAGCTACGCGCAACGGCGCATCGATCGGCAGTGAGTCCGAATCTTGGATAATCGCGGATGGCGCAGGCTGTTCCGTAGGCGCGCGCCCCCTATTCGATAACTGCGGTCGAGTATTCGGGCGGTCCGCCCAGAAACGCGCGCGGCGAGCCGGGCGTCTTGCCGTCGATATCCTTGACGCCGTAATGTTCCGCAAGCTCGGCGACGATATGGACCTGCCCGGAGCGCGACATCCGCTCGGGATCGGCGAACAGCGCGGCGATAACCAGCCCGGTGAACTCGGGCGACTCGCCCATTTCAAGGAACGCCGCGTACTTATGATTGGGCTGGCCCGCGATTCCCTGCATCACGCGCTCGGTCTTGACGAACCCGGGCCACATCGAGACCCCGACCACGCCATGCGGCTTGAAATCATGCGCCATGTCGTGCGCCATCTTGTCGGTTGCAGCCTTGCCGGCGCCGTAGGCGGGACCGTGCAAATAGCAGCGGCTGCCGGGCGACGAGATATTGACCACGAGACCGCCCTGCCGATTCAACAGCGGCGCCGCGAAGTAAGACGCGACGTAGTTCGAGCGCATCCCAACGTCGAGAATCTGCTGGAGGTCCAGCGGCTTGGACCAGAACGGTCCCGTATCGGCGAGGCGATTGGGAATCGCACAGGCGTTATTGACCAGGATATCAAGCCGGCCGGATTCCTTGCTGACCCGCTCGAAGAGCGCGCGCACCCGATCGTCCTTGCTATGGTCGCAGACCACGGCGATTCCGTGTCCGCCGCGCTTGGTGACTTCCGCGGCGGTCGCGAACACGGTCCCGCCAATCGGGCTGTCGCTCTCACGCGCGCTGCGGCCGGTGATATAGACCGTGGCGCCCTGGCCGCCGAAGGCGAGTGCGATTCCCTTGCCGACTCCGCGGCTTGCTCCGGTTACGACACAGACCTTGTTTTTTAGCGTGTCCTTGAGCATGTCAGCCTCTCCGGAGAGTTCAGACTCCCGCCAGATGATGCGCGGCGACGTAGCCGAACGTCATCGCCGGACCGATCGTCGATCCCGCACCGGGATAGCTCGGGCCCATCACCGCAGCCGAGGTATTGCCGGTCGCATAGAGGCCGGGGATCGGCTGGCCGTCTTCGCGCAACACGCGCGCATATTCGTCGGTCAGCAGGCCGCCCTTGGTTCCGATATCGCCGCCGTCGATCCGCATCGCATAGAAGGGCGGCTTCGCGACCGGGCCCAGGCACGGATTGGGCTTGACGTTGCGATCGCCATAATAACGATCGAAGGTATTGCTGCCCTTGCCGAACTGCGCATCCTTGCCGCTCGCGGCGTATTCACCCATCCGCTTGCAGCTTTCGGCCAGACCCTTGCCGTCGATTCCGATCCGGCTGGCCAGAGCCTCCAGCGAGTCGGCTTTGTAAAACACATTGTCAGCCCAATGCTTGGGCAATGACGAGTCGGGACGGACCATCCCGGGCAGCAGCGGCCCGACCGGATACTTGCGGCGGAAGTCGGCGTCGAAGATCAGCCAGGCCGGAAAGTTGGCGCCGGTCTTCTTCTGATCCTCGAACATCGCGGTCACGATATCCTGATAGGGCGCGGCCTCGTCGACGAAGCGCTGGCCGAGCTGATTGACCATCACGCATCCCGGCAGCGCGCGCTCGACGAACAGCGCGCGCCGTTTCTCGCGGCCCGCGACCACCACCGTCGGCGCCCACCACGCCCAATCCATCAGATCGAGCTTCGCGCCGATCTTTGCTCCGGCGCGAATCGCGTCGCCGGTGTTGGCGGGCGGCGTGATCGTCCATTCGGCCTTGGTCGGCTTAGGGAGATATTGCTCGCGCATCTCCTGGTTATGCTCGAAGCCGCCGGCCGCAAGGATCACGCCGCGATTCGCGCCGATGTGGATGAGCTTGCCGTTGCGGACCGCAGTTACGCCGGTGATCCGCCGGCCGTCCGAGATTAGCGACTCGAGCGGCGTCTCCAGCCATAGCGGGATGTCGCGATCCATCATCGAGCGGCGCAACGAGCCGATCAGTGCGCTGCCCAGCGTGAGGCGCCGATCGCGTTTGGTGCGAAAGCGCCAGGGCAGATCGAGCCAGTAGCGCGCCAGCTTGCGGATGAAGAGCAGAATCCAGCCGCGCTCCTTGGTCAGCAGCGTGTGCGCCTCGCCGGCGGTCATCTGGACGCGCCCCGCGATCAGTGTGCCGGGGGTCGGCGGGCGCAGATGCGCGAATTCCTCGCCAAGCTGAGCGGCGTTGAACGGCACCGAATCCATCGTGCGATAGCCGGACTTGGCGCCGCGCATCTCGGGATAGTAGTCGGAGTAACCGGGCATCGCGCGGAAGCGCACGCGCGCCTTGTCTTCCAAATAACGCACCATCCGCGGCGCGTGATCCAGGTACGCGCGCAAGCGTGCTTCGGCAACCATCCCCTGCGTGGCCGCCTTGAGATAGGTGAGCGCGTCGTCGTAGTCGTCGGACCCACCCAGCTTGCCCATCTGATGGTTGCACGGAATCCATACTCCGCCGCCCGAGATCGCAGTCGTGCCGCCGTACAGATCGCTCTTCTCGATCAGCACCACCGACTGGCCGAGATCATGCGCGGCGATCGCGGCCGTCATGCCGCCGCCGCCCGAGCCCACCACCACCACGTCGAACTGGTGGTCCCACTTGGAACCGCTGCGCGCCTCGCCCATCGCCCGGCCCGCTTCGCTGCTCATACGAAAAAGTCCGAGCTCCCGAGCCCGAACAAAACGCCGCCGAAATTGCGCGCGAGTTTGTCCGGATTGTTGGCGTAGTGATTGCGCGCCGCGTGGATATCGAGAAAGAACCGATGGATCGGGTTGTCCGTGTAGATTCCCTGTCCGCCGCACGAGCGCATCAATTGGGCCACGCACGCCGAGCATCGCTCGGACACGCGGGCCGATTCGTAGCGCCAGGCGATCCGCTCCTGCAGATCGAGCGCCTCGCCCCGCCGCAGCGTCGCCATCATCGAATCGAAGCTGGCAAACAACGCGAGCTTCATCTCCCGAACCGCGCGCGCCGCCTCAGCCGCAGCGAGCTGCGCCGCGGGATCGTCCGCGGTGCGCCCCAGGTCGTTGGAGCTGACCCGTTTGCCGGCGTATTCGCCAAAGGCGTTGAGCGCGCCTTGCAGACCGCCAATCGACCCCGAGGAGACCGCGCGCACGAAGACCTGCGCGAAGGGCAGGCGATAAAGCGGTGCGGGATTGTGCTTGTTGCCCGGGCTGGTGTTGGTGAACGCGTCCAACATGCGATGGGTGCGATATTCCGGGACGAACGCGTCCTTGACGACGATCTCTTTGCTGCCCGTGCCTTTGAGGCCCATCACGTGCCAGTTGTCTACGATCTCGAAGTCCGCGCGCGGCAGCAGGAAGGTTCGATAGTCCGGCATCCCCTTGCCGTCGTTGGCCGGCACGATTCCGCCCAGGAAGATCCATTTCGCATGATCGACGCCGCTGGAGAATCCCCATCGCCCGCTGAATCGGTACCCGCCGTCGACGTGTTTGACCTGTCCCTTGGGCATGTAGGTCGAGCTTACGATTACCGAAGTGTCCTTGCCCCACACGTCTTCCTGGGCGCGGAGGTCGAACAGCGCCATCTGCCAGTTGTGCACGCCGAGCACGCCGTAGACCCAGCCGGTGGACATGCAGCCTTCGGCCAGCGTCATCTGGACTTCATAGAAGACCTGCGGGTCGAGTTCGTAGCCGCCGTAGCGCTTGGCCTGCAGGATCCGAAAAAAGCCGGCCTTCTGGAGGTCCGCAATCGTCTCGGCGGGGACGCAGCGTTCACGCTCGGCGCGCGGTGCACGCTCGGCGAGAATCGGCACCATCTCGCGCGCGCGCTGAACGAGCGATTTCTCCAGTTCGCTATCGAATTCCCGCTGCATGGCTTCTCCTGATGCGCGTCAGATGGCTCCAGTATTGCGCAGACCCCGTCGCTTGATCGACGGGATGGTTTCACCTCGATACCCGACGTTCAATCGTCCGAAGAGACTATCTGGCAATAGTGCGCGAATTCGGCGGGCGTTAACTGCGAAGCAGTTAATCCAGACCGGCCACCTTTTAACCCAACCAGATCACGCTGCTCAGCAGGACGCGCACCAGCGTGGTCTGACGCGTTACGCCGATCTTCGAGAAGATCGAGCGCAGATGGGCGCGCGCGGTGTTCTTGCGGATGTTGAGCTGTTCGGCGGCCTCATCGAGGGTGAGCCCGTTGGCGAGCCGCAGCGCGAGCGCAGCTTCGGCGGGCGTCAGATCGAACAGCCGGCGCACCATCTCGTGCGAGGCCTCCGACTTGCGCTCGGGATCGCGGATGAACACCGCGACCGAGGGCAGCCGGCGGCCCTCGGACCATTGCTCCGGCGGGATGCTGCGAATCAGCACGCCCAGCTTGCCGCGCCCCGAGGGGCGCGTGATCGACATGGCCTTGATCACGGCCGGCGTACCGCCGCTGTGACCGGTGACGGCCTGATCGATCAGCCGCTGCAGCTCCCGATTCTCATTGCCGTAGTCGGCGACCAGCCCACCCTTGGCGAGGCGAAGGCCGTCGTTCTCACGCAGCATCTCGTCCGCGACGCCGTTGGTTCTGAGCATGGCGCCGCGCTCGTCGAGAATCACGGTGCCGACCAGCATCCGGTCGACCGTACCGGCGTAAAGCTTGCGCTCCGATTCGATCAAGTCGAGATGCGAATGCAACTGGACGGCGCGCTTAAGATGAGGCAGCAAAGCCTCGCATAGCGCCTTGTCGCTCTCGGAAAATGGCGCGCCCGTATGCGAGCGGCAGACGCGCAAGCGGCACTCGATGCCGTCGTCGGTGCGGATATCGGCGCCCATCACGTGCAATACGTCGACCGGTTTCAAGAACTGCTTGTAGAACTCGCTGTTGCGGAGCTTGGCTTCGCCGACGATCTCCTCGACCGTAACGACGCGGTCGGGCGGAAGTCCCACGAACGGATCGAGCGCGTAAAAATAATTACTGTACGAGGCCTCGCGCTCGACCGGGCGATCGCCCGACGCGTTGACCATCAGGCCGGCGCGATCGAACGTCGGCGGTCGCAGCATCAGCGTAACGTAGATGGCCTTCAGATGGCGGCGCATCAGATCGAGGGCGCTCTTCCAGGGCACGTCCTCGAGCGGGCCTTGATAGATCATCCCGACCAGTTCGCTGAACTGGCCCATCGAAAGCGCGAACGCTCTCGGGGCGGCCGCGGCGGCCGGCGTGCGGGGCGTCTTGTCCACTCGTTTGGTCTTCGCGAGGTTCCCGGCCATCGCCTATCATAGGACGAGCGCGGCCCGGCGCCACAAGCGCTATGGGCTCGCTCCGTCAGGTCGCCCTTAAGCCATTTGCGAATCCACACTCCGAAACGGTACAAAAACCATCACTAAGCTCCGGAATTTGCCGCGGCGAAGCGACCTCTCCAGAGCCATTCCCAGGAAAATCTCATGGCCCTCTACGATACCGCCCGCCACGAAAAGGTGATCGATACGGACTGGAGCGAAGGGCGGGCGCGAGCGGCGATCGAACAAATTGTAGCGGACACCCATCGGAATTTCAGCGCGGAAGGTCTCTGGGCAGTCCATCCCCTCGATATTTCCCCGGAACGTCCGCCCCCGATGAAACCGATCTACTTCGGCGCCGCGGGCGTGATCTGGGCGCTCAAATACCTTGATGAGGCCGGCGCCGTAAAACTTGAACGCGACTATCTGCCGACCGCGCGCGAGCTGCTCGGGCGTCATCGCGACGACATCCGCTCCTACGAAGGCGTCCGCAAGTACCTGGGTCACGAAAGCGCGGCATATATGCTGGGCGAACTCGGGATACTTCTGCTCAACTGGAAGCTGGAGCCGTCCGAAGATTCTCGCGCAGCGGATTCATGCCGCGGTTGAGGAAAAGATCGGCGATCCTCGCGGACTGGCGTGGGGAGGAGCCGGCTCGATGCTCGTGGCGCTCTCGATGCTGGAGCGGACGGGCGATCCGCGCTGGAAGGAGCTTTTTCTCGAACACTTCGACGCGCTGTGGAAGCAGTGGGAGTATTCGGACGAAGTCGGCTGCCATCTGTGGACGCACGATCTCTACGGCGTCTCGGAGATGCGCCTGGGTGCGCTGCATGGGGTCGTCGGCAACGCTTTTGCCATGCTCAGGGGGCGTCATCTGCTTGCGCCGGATCGCCGCGAAGAACTCCTGCGGCGGATCTGGGAGGCGCTTCGGCTGACCGCGCTGACCGAAGGGAATCACACGAACTGGCCCAACCATGTCGGACGGACGACTCGGGCCAAGCCGTTGCCTCTGGTTGTCCAGTTCTGCAACGGCGCGCCCGGGGTCGTTGCCTGTATGGCGGAATTTCCGGATGATTCGCGGTGGCCCATCGAGGCCCTATTGCAGCGCGCGGGCGAACTGGTGTGGGACGCCGGGCCCACCGTCAAATTTCCCGTGCTCTGTCACGGCGCGGCGGGCAGCGGCTACGCGTTCTTGAAGCTCTATGGACGCACGGGAGACGGCCGGTGGCTGGCTCGGGCGCGTAAATTCGCGATGCACGCGATCGCTCAATGTGACCGCGCGCTCGAGAAATATGGACAGCGCAAGTATTCGCTATGGACCGGAGACCTCGGCGTGGCGATCTATCTATGGGACTGTATTCGAGCGACCGCGCAGTTTCCTACGCTGGATATTTTCTGACCGGCGTGTCTACGAATCGCGCAGCGCCTTGCGGGCCGCCGCCAGCTCTTTGAGCTTCTCCGCTCCCACCTTCGGATAGCGCAGATCGAGCGACGCCAACGCCTCGACCAGCGCTGACGCAACGATAATCCGCGTGAACCACTTGTTGTCGGCCGGCACCACGTACCAGGGCGCGGCCTCGGTCGCGGTTTCGCGGATCAACTCTTCATAGGCCTGCATATAATCTTTCCAGAAGCCGCGCTCGCGGATATCCGCGGCCGAGAACTTCCAGTTCTTCGCGGGATCGTCGAGGCGGCTTTGGAAGCGGCGCTTCTGCTCGGCGCGTGAGAGGTAAAGAAAGAACTTGCGGATCACGATTCCGTTGCGGCTCAGGTACCGCTCGAAGCTCCGGATATCGCGATAGCGGTCCTTCCAGACGCGCTTGCCGCGCAACTGGTCCGGGAGGTTCTGCGTGGCCAGCAGCTCGGGATGGACCCGGACGATCAGCACCTCTTCGTAGTAGGAGCGATTGAAGATCCCGATTCGACCGCACTCCGGCATCCGGCGATGACTGCGCCACAGATAGTCGTGCGAAAGCTCTTCGGGCGAGGGCGCCTTGAATGACGTCACCTCGCAACCCTGGGGATTCACTCCCGACATGACGTGCTTGATCGCGCCGTCCTTGCCCGCCGCGTCCATCGCCTGAAAGATGCACAGGACGGCCCACTGGTTCTGCGCGTAGAGCAAGTCCTGCAGCCTGGCCAGCGCATGCACGCCGGCCTGCAGAACTTCCCTGGCGCGGGGCTTGAATTCGTCCTTGAGTCCACCGGTATCGGCAGGATCGAAGTCTTTGAGGCGAAATTTCCGTCCGTTGGTTACGCAGTACGGTTTGGCGAGGTCGCGCGCCGTCTTGATCAGATCATGCAGCGGTAGCGTGGGAACTGCGGGCGGTGTGGTCGTTTTCACCTCCGCTTCAACCGCTCTCGCGGTCGCGGCACTGATGCGTTCAGCCATTGGCCGGTCGCGCCGGTTCGCCCTCCGCGCCGCGGGTGAGAAATCTGCGGATGGTGGGATCTTTCGAATGCGCGAGCAACTCGCGGGGATTGCCGGTCGCGGTCATGGTCCGCGTGTCGGTATCCAGAAAGATGCAGTTGTCCGCCACGGCGAAGATACTGGGCAGTTCGTGAGTCACGATCACGATGGTTGCGCCCAGGCTCTCGCGCAACTGAAGGATCAGCTCGTCGAGCAGCCGCGAGCTGATCGGATCGAGACCCGCCGAGGGCTCGTCGAAGAACAGCACCTCGGGATCCAGCGCCATCGCGCGCGCCAAGCCCGCCCGCTTCTGCATCCCGCCGCTGATGTCTTTTGGGTAATAGTCCTCGAAGCCCTTCAAGCCGACCAGCGCGAGCTTGAGGCAGGCGACCTCGCGAATCTCCGCCGGCGCCAGATCGGTGAACTCCTCGAGTGGCAGGCCCACGTTCTCCGCCAGGGTCATCGAGTTCCACAGCGCGCCCTGCTGATAGAGGATTCCGAAGCGCCGCAACATCTGCTCGCGGGCCAGCTCGTCCGCCCGGGTAAAGTTGAAATCCTCGTACCAGACCTCGCCTTGGGCGGGCTCCAGCAATCCGACCAGATGGCGCAGCAAGGTGCTTTTGCCGCATCCGCTGCCGCCCATGATCGCGAAGATATCGCTGCGGCGAACCGTGAAATTGAGGTTCCGCATGACCACGAAACTGCCGAACGCCATCGTGAGATTGCGCACGATGACGTGCGGCGGGCGCTGTTCGGGCGGCAACAGACTGGGCGACATGATCAACTATACTGTGACCACCATGACCTGTGCCACAATTGCGCCGACTATCGCCGGGAGTAGCCTCATATGCTCGAACTCTACCACGCGCACATCTCGACCTGCAGTCAGAAGGTCCGCTTATGTCTGGCCGAGAAGGGCCTCGAGTGGACCAGTCATCCGATCGAATTCGCGACCGGTGAGCATCTCACTCCCGCGTATCTGGCGCTGAACCCCAACGGCGTCGTCCCGACGCTGCTCGATGACGGGCGCGCGGTGATCGACTCGTCGGTCATCTGCGAATACCTCGAAGAAATCGCGCCGGACCATGGAACCGCCCTGATGCCGCCGACTCCCTACGGCCGTGCGAAAGTTCGCGCCTGGCTGCGTTACATCGAAGAGGTACCGACGGCCGCGATCCGCATCCCTTCTTTCAATGGACTGTTTCTCAACGGATGGCGCCGCCTCGATGAAACCGCGCGCGCGCGATACGTCGCCGCCACGCCGCTCCGCAAGGGGCATTACCGGCGCTTCGGGACCACGGGCTTTTCCAGCGCCGAGGTCGATGAGTCGATGGAGCGCCTGCGCCAGACCGTCGAGCGCATCGACGCGGCAGCAGCCCGGACGCCCTGGCTGGCCGGCGAGGAACTCTCGCTGGCCGACCTCTGCGTGTTGCCCTCGATCGTCCGGATGGCCGATCTTCGCCTCGAGCGCATCTGGGCCGACCTGCCGCATTTTCAGAACTGGTATCAGCGGATCCAGTCGCGGCCCTCATTCGATCGCGCATACTATCCGGGCGCGCGCCTCACGATCCCTGCCCCCGATCAAGGCAGCGCGGCAAGTTAGCTGCGCCACCTCGATCGCAATCGACTACCGAGCGTCCTTCAACTTTTCGGCAGCCGTCGAAAGGTCCAGAAGCGGACGCCGCTGGCGCCCGCGGCTGCCCCATCGACGATCAGCTCGAAGCCGTGCCTCAGGTAGAACGGCACGTTGCTCGCATGCTCGGTCTCCAGATAGCAGGCGAGTTTCTCCTTCCGCGTCCGCTCCAGGACCGGCCTCATCAGTTCGCCGCCGAGCCCGCGCCCCTGGCGCGCCGGCTCGACCCCGAGCAGCAGCAGGTACCAGTATGGTTCCGTCATGTCGCGCTCGCGCGCCTGCGCTTCAAATCCAACCACCTCGCGAAAGCGCGCGAGCGCGGCCTCACCGAGCATTCTTGACAGCTCGTGCAGACCCGCGGCCTGTACCCGTTCGCGAGTCCATCGCACGCCCGGCGGCAGCCATACCGCCGCGCCCTCGATCGCGCCGGCGGTCGTATAGACTTCGCCGCTGAGATAGCCGAAGCGCAGCATGCGCGCATAGTATCCCGGCAGCAGCCGCGCGCGCTCGGCCGCGTCCGGCACCGTGTATACCATCAGCGGATCGTCATGGAACGCGCGCGCAAACATCGCGCCCGCCGCTTCGATCTGCGACTCCTCCAGTCGCACGATTTCCGCCCTCACAACTCAAGCCTCATCATGATTTACCTCCTAGAAGTATAGACCGCCGCCGCCGGTCCGACCATCAAAACCGGGCTGAATTTCCATTTGCAGTTCGCCCGCTCTCGGTGCGAGTCTAAATCAGGCATAGCTGATGACCTTCGACTTGAAGGCTTACGCGGCGCGGATCGACTACTGCGGCGAGATGGAGCCGACGCTCCACACGCTGACCAACCTGCATCTGGCGCACGCCACGCATATCCCCTTCGAAAACCTCGACATCCTGCTTGGCCGCCCCATCCGGATCGACCTTGAGAGCATCTGGGCGAAGCTCGTCGCCGGCCGGCGCGGCGGCTACTGCTTCGAGCAGAACACGCTGTTCGCGGCCGTGCTCGAGGCGATCGGCTTTCGCGTGACGCGGCTCGCGGCCCGCGTTCGGATGGGCGTGGCGGCCCCACCCCGGCCGAGAAGCCATATGTTGCTCGGCGTCGATTTGGAGGCAGAACGATACCTGGCGGACGTGGGATTCGGGTCCGGGCTGATGCAGCCGATTCCGCATCGGCTTGGCGAAGTATCCCGCCAGTTCGCATGGAGTTATCGCGTGCGCGAAGACGGCGCGGTGAATGTCTTGCAGACGATGACCCCCGAGGGCTGGATGGACCTGCATAGCTTCACCTTCGAGAAGCAGTCCGCCGTCGACTATGAAGTAGCCAATTACTATACATCCACCAACCCGCACTCCCCGTTCGTCAATCGCATCGTAGTAGCACGGGTAGAACCCGAGGTTCGCTGGATGCTCCTCAACCGCCAACTGCTCGAGATCACGCCGGACGGGAGGAAGGCGACCATCGTGCCAGACGACGATGCGTTACTGGAGGTCTTGGCGGATCGTTTCGAAGTATCCTTTCCATCCGGCACGCGCTTCAAGTACGACGGCGGACTTCCATAGTCCGATCCAGGCGCGGTCGCAGGAGTAAATTATGCCGCAGCTTTCAAGTCCCTCGCGTTACCGAGTCTATGGGATGAGCCAGTCCTACTTCACGCGGAAGCTGACCGGCTACCTTGACTATAAGGGCATTCCCCACCTCCTACGCCGCTTCGCCGGCGCCAACCCGAATGCGCGCGCCGCGGGCTGGCATGGCGGAATTCCGGTGGTGATGACGCCCGACGGACAATACATGTGGGATACCACCGCGATCATTCACCACCTCGAACTGCGTTTCCCAAAGCCCGCAGTGCTGCCCGACGATCCCGTCCAGCGCTTCCTCTGCTACGCGCTCGAAGACGTGATCGACGAATGGTTCTACCGTCCCGCGGTGGGTTCGCGATGGTTCTACGAAGAGAATCATCGCGTCGGCGGATGGGAGCTGGCTCGCGACGCCACGCACGAGACCCCCGTCTTCGGCTGACCAGGCTTACGCGATGGTCCAGAGTTACGTCACGGCCACCTGTGAGCCGTTCGGAGTCAGTGCCGCGAACGTCGGGGCCTGGATCGAGGAAGTCCTGAAGCCCTGGCTGCGCGTGACGGGCGCGCATCTTGCCACGCGTAACTATTTTCTTGGCGCCCGCCCATCGCTCGCTGACTTTGCGTTCTTCGGCGGCAATGCCGCGCACTTCATCAACGATCCACAGTGTCGGCGCTGGGTCGACCGCGAAGGTCCGGCGATCGTGGGCCACACCCATCGCCTGATGGAACCCGAAGATCAGGAATTCGGCGACTGGTCGAAGCCCGGCGACCCGCCCGAAACGCTCATCGCGATCCTCGCGGACCTGGGCCGACTCTATCTGCCGTGGGTAAGCCGCGCGGCGGTTGAAGGCAAGGCCGAGCTCGTCTTCGCGAGCGGCCAGCGAGTGGAAATCGAGGCCACGCCCTTTCTCTGTGAAGCGCGGCGGGTGCTGCTCTCGCGCTACGTGGAGCATCGCTGCGCCGCGCTCGATTCGATTCTGAAGCGGGCAGGAATCCTCTCGTACTACGCTGACTATGCCGATCAGGCCGGGACCGTGCCCGACTACAAGAATCCTCCGCGCCCCGATTTCAACCGTCCCTTCGCCCCACCCTGGGAGACGGAATCGCCGGCGTCACGCAGACCGGCCTAGATGCCGGGGCGACCTTCGAACCGGCACCGAGCTTTTGCTCCAGGCGGATCTTAAGTTCAACTGAGCATCCACGGGGAGCCCATTCAGTAGTAAATCATTGGCTTTCTTGATTCCGAGCAGCATCCGCCCGGGCATGGGTCGTGCTTTAACGCGGTGCTTCCGTTACGATTGTCACGTCGTAACTCGCGCAATGTTTGAAGCCGAACGAATCGCCGGCTCTGATTTCGAACCTGATCGACTGATCGAGTTTCTTCGGCCGCCATTTCGCAAATTTGAATTCTCGACGCCCATGAGCACCGCGCATGCAGCCCGCGTTCTCCAGGAAATCGTCGAACCACCCAGAAAGTGGGGATGGCCGACTTCAACGAAGCGGGGATATTTTGAGGGCCGGGTTGCAGGCAGCCGCTTCACAATTCATCGAATCATCAATTATCAGAATTCATTCAGGCCTATAATTGAAGGGAACTTCCGGCGCGACGGCTGGGGAACCCTTGTGACTCTCAACATGCGGTTGGTTTGGCCGGTGATGCCCTTTTGGCTCGGCATAGTGTTGTTCCTGGCGTGGAGTTCCGTGGCCGTTCATTCACGCCTGGCCGGGGCGTTTGGCGCCCGAATGTTGCTGCTCGCGATGACGCTGTTCATATATCTTGTCGCGACCATACCTTTTGCCATCGAAGTGCGGATCGCGATGAAGTGCTTGTTGGAGCTTCTGCGCTCCGGGGATACAGGCATACATCGCCGGGCGTGAAGGAAAGGACTGGACCGTGAGTTGAATGGTTCGCGTGACGGCCTCAAAAGAGCGCGGATTCGAAGGAGGCCTCGTGTGGACCACTCATCCGTCAGCCCCGCCTGATCGACGGAACTCAAGAGTCGGTGAATACCTGACCGCGAGGTTGTCCTTTCGCCAGCGGCGGCGGTTCAGCAGGCTCGCTAAAGTCGGTGGTCCAATGCCAATTCCGAATTTCCGGCAGGTCTTCGAAATGCTGCCGGATGTACACGCTGTGGTCGTAGAGCTTGCGGCTGAAAAGATCGATCGTCTCGGACACCTGCGAGCGCAAGCGCGGCACGTGCTTCAGTGCATCGATAACCAGGTGGTAGCGGCTCATCTTGTTCAGGACCACCATGTCGAACGGAGTAGTGGTCGTGCCGTAGTCATTGTAGCCACGCACGTGGAAGCGGGCCTCATTGGCCCGACCATGCACCATGCTATGGACGATCCAGCGATAGCCATGAAATGCGAAGATCACCGGAACGTCGGCCGTGAAAAGTGCATTGAATGAAATATTGTCCATACCATGTGGATAGTCGTCGGGACTCATCAGTGTGCCGATGTCCACGACATTTACAACGCGCACCTTGATGCCCGGGACGTGCTTCTGCAGTAGCCAGGACGTTGCGCAAATTTCGGTCGTGGGGACGTCGCCGGCGCAGGCCAGTACGATATCCGGCTCGGCTCCCCCGTCGTTAGTGGCAAATTGCCAAATCGATGCGCCCTTGGAGCAGTTCGCGAGCGCCTCGTCAAAGTTAAGCCATTGCAGCTCCGGTTGCTTGCCACAGGTCACGACATTGACGTAGTTGCGGCTGCGCAGACAGTGGTCAAAGACGCTGAGCAGACTATTCGAATCCGGCGGATAGTAGACGCGGATCACCTCGCTACGCCGTTGCAGCGCATTGTCGACGAAGCCCGGGGCCTGGTGACTGAATCCGTTATGGTCATTGCGCCACGCGTGACTGGTCAGCAGGACGTTCAGCGAGGCCAGCGGCCGGCGCCACGGAAGTTCGCAGCATTGTTCGAGCCACTTGGCGTGCTGCGTGACCATCGAGTCAGCCACCTGTGCAAAGGCCTCATAAGTTGCCCACATGCCATGTCTGCCGGTCAGCAGATAGCCTTCGAGCCACCCTTCGCAAAGATGCTCGCTGAGTACCTCGATCACGCGCCCGCTCGGAGCCACATGATCATCGATGGATACGGTCTCTTCCATGCTGCAACGATCAGTCTCCTCGAACACGGCGTTGAGCCGATTGGAGTTGGTCTCATCGGGACAGAAGAGCCGAAAATTGGATGGATTGAGCTTGATGATATCGCGCAGATATTCGCCGAGCTTGCGGGGCGCTTCCGCGACCACCTGGCCGGGACCGGGCACGGCCAGCGCGTACTGGGCAAAGTCGGGCAGGTCGAGTGTTTTCAACGCTCGCCCGCCGTTGACATGGGGACTTGCACCCATCCGCCGGCTGTCCTTGGGAGTTAGCTGCGCCAGCTCAGCAACGAGTTGTCCCTGTCGATCAAATAACTCGTCCGGCCGATAGCTCCGCATCCAGGCTTCCAGCAGCTTCAAATGTTCCGGGTTTTCGCGCACATTGGCGAGCGGAACTTGATGCGCCCGGAAGGTGCCCTCGATCGGCACGCCATCCACCTCCTTCGGGCCGGTCCATCCCTTGGGTGTGCGGAGGATGATCATCGGCCATGACGGGCGAGCTTGCGAGCCCTTCGCGCGTGCTTCGTTTTGGATAGCTTTTATCTGCGCGTAACAACGATCGAGCGCATCGGCGAACAGTTGATGCACGATCTCGGGGTCGTCACCCTCGACGCAATAAGGCGTATAGCCGTGGCCGTGATAGAGCGCAATCAACTCTTTATCGCTGGTCCGAGCCGTGACCGTGGGACCAGAAATCTTGTAGCCATTCAGATGCAGGATAGGTAGTACCGCCCCGTCTCTGGAAGGATTCAAGAACTTCACACTTTTCCAGCTTCCTTCGAGTGGGCAGGTCTCGGCCTCGCCGTCACCGACGATGCAGGCCACGATCAGGTCAGGATTGTCGAAGGCCGCTCCAAAGGCGTGTGCCAGCGAATAGCCGAGTTCCCCTCCCTCATGCATCGAATTGGGTGTATGCGGTCCGCAGTGGCTCGGCACTCCACCCGGCGTAGAGAAAGAACGAAAGAGCAGCCGCATGCCGGCGACGTCGCGCGTAATCTCCGGGTGCACGTCGGTATACGTACCTTCGAGGTAAGCCCCGGCATTGAGCGCCGGACCGCCATGTCCGGGACCGGATATGAAGATGATGTCGGCATCGGCTTGACTGATCAGTCGATTCAGATGCACATAGATAAAAGTCTGGCCCGCAGAGGTACCCCAATGCCCGAGCAGCCGCGGCTTGATGTGTTCCTTCATCAAGGGCTCCCGCAACAGTGGATTATCGAGCAGGTAGATCTGACCGACAACGAGATAGTTCATCGCGTGCCAGTATCGATGCATCCTGCTCAGAAGATCCGCCGAAAGCGGACCATCCGGCTTGATCTTGGCAATGTTCGACTTGCCGCTACTTTCCACTACCGTGGACAGCGCAGCGTTGAATTCAAGCATGTTGGCTCCTGCCAGCAATTAAGGGTTGAACGCTATATTTCAGACTTCCACGACGGTCCGTCGCTGCGGGAAACTGACTTACAGACGCTACCGGCTGCCAAAAAAGTGATCAATGGGTTGATGATCGCTCCAAATTCGGCCCCGCTACTGGAACGGGTTTGAGCCGCAAGGCCTTGAAATGTAGCTGGAAAACTGAGAGCAAGAAGCTGGGCATGAAGTAATATCTCGTAAGGCATAAAACGTTGCAAGGAAACCCCTTGTCAGATGACGGCGCGATCCCTCCGGTGTGCGTCCTGCTCGGTGATATAGGCCGGATTGGCGAAGTCCCGCCTGGCCGCCACCACGGACTGGAAGAGGTTCAATCGGAATCATGAAAGTGAGTGCGTTGGCAGGAAAGCCGGCCCCACCCTCGATGCTGGTGAATGTGCCGAAACTGGTGACTGCGTACTATGCGGAGCGACCCGACCCGTCGATCGCCGCGCAGCGGGTGGCGTTCGGGACCTCGGGACACCGGGGCTCGGCCTTTGAGCTCAGCTTCAATGAGGCCCACATTCTGGCCATCACTCAGGCAATTTGTTTGTATCGCAAGAAGCACCAGATCGAGGGTCCGCTCTTTCTCGGGATGGACACTCATGCGCTTTCGGAGCCGGCCTTTGTCAGCGCCCTCGAAGTGCTGGCCGCCAACGGGGTCGAGGTAATGATCGACCGCGATCGTGGCTATACGCCGACGCCGGTCATCTCGCACGCGATTCTGACCTACAATCGCGACCGCAAGACGGCGCTGGCTGACGGGATCGTGATTACGCCCTCGCATAACCCGCCTGAAGACGGCGGCTTTAAGTACAATCCCCCCAACGGCGGGCCGGCCGACACCGACATTACCGATTGGATTGGGCAGACCGCGAATACCATCCTGGCCGACGGTCTGCGCGCTGTGACCCGCATTCCTTACGAGCGCGCTTGCGGGTCTGCGAGCACTCATCGTCACGACTACATTCATTCCTATGTAAGCGATCTCGCCGGCGTGGTGAATATGGAGGCGATCCGCGGCGCAGGCGTCAAAATCGGCGTTGACCCACTGGGCGGCGCCGGCGTGCACTACTGGGGACCGATCATCGAGCGTTATGGGATCTCGGTTAACGTCGTCAACGACGCAGTGGATCCAACCTTTCGCTTCATGACTGTGGACTGGGACGGCAAGATCCGGATGGACTGTTCATCGCCATACGCGATGGTGCCGATAGTAAAGCTGAAGGACCGCTTCGATATCGCGTTCGCGAACGACACCGACCACGATCGACACGGAATAGTCACACCAACCGCGGGATTGATGAATCCCAACCACTACCTGGCCGTCGCAATATCGTACCTTTTCAAGCATCGGACTGCGTGGTCGAAGGACGCCGTGGTCGGCAAGACTGTAGTAACGAGCAGCATGATCGACCGCGTGACCGCGGGACTTGGACGGCGGCTGTTCGAGGTGCCGGTCGGATTCAAATGGTTCGTCGCCGGTCTGCTCGATGGATCGCTCGGGTTTGGCGGTGAGGAGAGCGCGGGCGCCTCGATGCTACGCATCGACGGTACGGTCTGGACCACGGACAAGGACGGAATCATCCTTGGTCTGCTCGCCGCGGAAATAACGGCGCAGGTCGGACGCGACCCCGGCGAACTCTATCTGGAACTCACCCGCGAGTTCGGAACGCCGGTCTACGAACGGATCGATGCGCCCGCAACGGTCGAGCAGAAGGAGCTGTTGAAGAAGCTCGCGCCCGATCGGATCCATACCAACGAGCTCGCCGGCGACCCGATCCGATCGATTCTCACCAACGCCCCAGGCAACCGCGCTGCCATCGGCGGGCTCAAAGTCGTCACTGACAATGGATGGTTTGCTGCACGGCCGTCGGGTACCGAGGAGATCTACAAAATCTACGCCGAAAGCTTTCAGGGCGCTGACCACCTCAAACGAATCCAGGACGAAGCCCAAGACCTTATTGCTCACGTACTCGAGCAGACGCCGAGTCCCATTTCGAAGGACACTGCCACATCGTAGCGCGCAGAATACATCGGCAACACCAGCCGTGAGCTGCGGGATCGGCAGCGGAAAGGTATCGAGGACGAAAAGATCGACGGGACGGCCGATGGAATCCAGCAAGGCGTTTGCTGACCGCTGAATTGGCGGTCACGGCGTCTGGGGACCAAGTCTTTGTGGTTGAGCGTCAGCCGGAAGCGTCCGGGACGGGCCCCCGCCGCTGCGACCAAAACCAGAGGCCAGCGAGATGCTACCCCGCAAGCTCTTCAGAGGCTCGCCAAGCGAATGCGATACCATTCGAACGCAACCGAGGCAGCAGCCAGCTTCGCAGGGCTTATGGCGATCGTTTCTTCGAAGCTCGGTAAGGTCGAGAGTCGCAAGCGGGAAGGTGTAGTCGCGTTGTTGCGCGCACCATTGCACCGAGCCCTTGGCATTGACGTACAGGAATTTGAACCCGGCAAGACACTTCCATTGCCTTGAGAAATCCCCGCGCAACATCTCCTGGAGGTGCTTCCCATAAAAATTCATTCCCTCGAAGAGTCCGTGGCGCTCAAGGGCGTGCACGAATTGTTCGCCTCTGATCGCGATGCGACCGCCGCGTCCATGCATAATCGAGAAGCCGAATGCAAAAGGGAATTCTTTCAAGAGATCGCGAAAGCGTTCGTAGTCCGGCAGGGTCTCGTCATTCAATACGGTTTGGACCTCAACCTTAAACCTGGCCTGCCTGGCGAGAAGCTTCAAGCGCGGCAGCAGCGGCTTGAGCGACTTGTGGGAGCGCGCCGTCGATTCTATCGAGTCAACCGAGACCTGCATGATATCGAGGCCGGAAGCATTGAGACGCTCGACGATGGCCTCGTTCAGAAAGAACCCATTCGTGATGACGGTGGTCAGGTTAGAGCCGCCGCGCTTTGACTTGATGTGCGCGACGAGCTGAGGAACGTCCGGATGGAGAAGCGGCTCACCACCGAGAAGGTCATATACGAGGACCCCCAAATCATCCAATTTGTCGATCCGGCTCTTTAAATCAGCCAGTGGAACAGACGGAGCCCCAGGGGTGTACTCGTCGCAGTAGTCGCACGTCAGGTTGCAGTCATCAGTGACGACCACCTGAGCGTACATCGGGCGCGAATCAACGACCCGTTTTGCTCCGGTAAGCAGAAAGAGTCGGTCAACTGCCATCGAAATCTCCGTCCTTCAAATCGTTCAAATGGGGTCGCGAACCTCGCTCACTCTTAGCCATGAGGCGAGCCAACGTCTAGTTTTGCGAGCCGCGCTTACTCTCAGCGATGGAGCGTGCTAGCGCCTTGCTCGCATATGACAAAGTTTCGCGGTTCTCCATGACCTCGACAACATGGTCTTCGTCGATCCGGAGAATAACAGCGCTACCGGCTCGAACATCCACATGAGGTGTGCTTTTCTACGATCTGTGCAGGTACGATGAGGAAGCGAATTCGCGCCATGTCGACAGCTTCACGCAACGCAGCGCGCCCCGATGGAAGTCGGCTCAGCTTGCTGCAAGGCATGCGGCCATTCAGCCGCGCCGGAGCGATCCGCGACGCCTTGGCCGGATTCGAGTTGGCGACGATGAACATCCCGCAGGCGCTGGGCTATACGAAGATCGCCGGGATGCCCGTAGTCACCGGGTTTTACACGCTGTTGCTGCCGCTGCTGGCGTTCGCGATGTTCGGCTCTTCACGCTACCTGGTGGTCGCGGCCGACTCCGCCACGGCCGCCATCCTGGCCGGCGGAATCTCCGGCATGGCGCCGCTGGCCAGCGCAAGATACGTGGCGCTGGCCGGGATGGTCGCGCTGCTCACGGCCGGATTTCTGCTTCTGGCACGGATGCTCAAGCTGGGTTTCCTGGCGGACTTTCTCTCGCAGACCGTGTTGGTAGGGTTTCTCACCGGGGTCGGATTTCAGGTCGGGATCGCGGTGTTGGGCGAGATGCTCGGGGTAGAGGTTCATGCCCATCGAACCGTTGGACAACTCGCCGAGGTCTTCCAGCGTCTGCCCCAGGTGCACATGCCGACCGCGATGCTTGCCACGTTGGTTGTGGGATGCGTCTTTACTCTCGGTTGGTTTGCGCCACGAGTCCCCGGCGCCCTGATCGCGGTAGTGGGCGCGGTGGCCGCGAGCGCGGCCTGGGATTTTGCGGGGCAGGGCATCGCGACCATCGGGCCGGTAGCCGGAGGCCTGCCGCATCTGGGGCTGCCCGAGGTGAACTGGGCGGACCTTAGACCACTGATTTCCGTGGCGGGATCATGCTTCGTGATGATCGTCGCCCAGAGCGCGGCCACGGCCCGGGTCTACGCGCTGCGCCACGAGCAGCGCCTGGATGAAAATGCCGACCTGGTCGGCTTGTCCGCGGCGAACGCGGCGGCGGCGTTGAGCGGCACGTTTGTGGTGAACGGAAGTCCCACCCAAACCGCGATGGTCGAAAGCTCCGGCGGACAAAGCCAGCTCGCACAGGTGATCACCGCGGCGGTGGTTGCGGTCGTACTGTTCTTTCTGACTGAGCCGCTGCAGTATCTGCCACGATGCGTGCTGGGCGCCATCGTGTTCATCATCGCGATCCGGCTCGTCGATCTGCGCGGCCTGCACAGCATCAGCCGTGAGAGTCCTGGCGAATTTGCGCTGGCGCTGACGACTGCGGGCGTGGTCGTGGTGATCGGCGTCGAGCCGGGCATCTTGCTGGCGATGGTGCTGTCTCTGCTCCGCGTGGTGCGGCACAGCTATCAGCCGCACACCGGGGTGTTGGTCGAAGAAGAAAACGGAGTATGGCGGTCGAGCCCGGCGGTCGCGGGCGCGGTCACCGAACCTGGGTTGGTGATCTATCGCTTCGGGGCGGCACTGTTTTACGCCAATGCCGGTAGATTTTCGGATGAGGTTCGAGAGCTGGTGGGACCTGCGCCTTCGCCGGTGCGCTGGCTGGTCGTCGATGCCGAAGCGATCACCAACGTGGATTACACCGCCGCGCACGCGGTGCGACAGCTTCAACAGGATTTGGTCCGCGGCGGCGTCGAGCTGGTGTTGGCTCGGGTACCTTGGGAGCTGAAGGCTGACCTGGACCGGCACCATCTGACGGAAGTGATCGGCGCGGAGCGAATTTTCTCTCGCCTCCATGATGCGCGCGCGGCCTATCAACGATTGCGCCAAGCTTAGGCGCGAACCCGGAGAGCCACTCAAAAAGTCGCCCAAAAAGTCGCAATGTTGCGAGGAAGAAGCAGAGTCTCAAGGGAGCCTAATCAAGCTGATGCCTTGAGCCTTAGCTCATCAGCCCAACGGCTCAAAGCCGGACGTGCGATACGCGACAAGGTTCCGCGCAAGCGCCATTCCGGATGGAAGGCGGCGCGCAACCGGCCGGATCCGATCAGCCTGCTGATCGATTCCAATCGGGGTCGTATCCCGTCGCTGCTACCGATTCGTTATGGCCGGATGCTGAAGTCGCCGTTCTTTTTTCTGCGCGGCGCTGCGGCGATCATGGCGTCGGATCTGGAGCACACGCCGACCACCGGAATTCGCGTGCAGGCGGGCGGCGATTGCCACATCATGAACTTCGGCGCCTTCGCCACGCCCGAGCGCAACCTGGTTTTCAACGTCAACGATTTCGACGAGACCCTGCGTGCGCCGTGGGAGTGGGATCTCAAGCGTCTGGTCGCAAGCGTCGAAGTGGCGGGCCGAGCGGCGGGCTTCAAAGCGAAGGATCGTGAGTCTGGCGTCCGCTCCAGCGGTCCGATCTTACCGCAAGCATATGGCGGATTATGCTCACACGCGCGCGCTCGAGGTCTGGTACGAGCGCATCGAATTCGAACCGCTGGTGAAAAAAATCCCGCAACGGGCGGCGCGTAAATTCACCAGCACGGAAATCGAGCGGGCGAAAAGGCAGAGCTTCCCGGTGCATATTCGCCCCATGCTTCGCGGCCGAAACGGGGAGCTGGCGCGAATCAGGGACGATCCGCCGTTGATCTACCATCCGGCCGCGCGGCATCGAGCCGCTTACGCAGAGCAGGTGAGAGGCGCGTTCAAACACTATCGCGAGTCGCTTCCGGCGCACTACCGCGTGCTCTTCGATCGGTTCCAGTACTGCGACATGGCGATAAAGGTCGTGGGTGTGGGCAGCGTGGGAACGTTTTGCGCGGTCGCGCTCTTTATGGCGCCCGATCGCGAGCCGCTGTTTCTCCAACTCAAGGAGGCGACGGCTTCGGTGCTCGAGAAATACGCGGGCAGGAGCCCGTACGCGAATCATGGCGAACGCGTAGTCGTGGGCCAACGCCTGATGCAGGCGGCGAGCGATATCTTTCTGGGCTGGACGGCCGGCATCGACGGGAATCGTCACTTCTATATTCGCCAGCTGCGCGACATGAAGGTGTCGATGGTGATCGATACGATGAACGCTGCGGACCTTGGGTATTACGGAGAAGCCTGCGCATGGGCGCTGGCTCGCGCGCACGCCCGGTCGGGGGATGCGGCGATGATCGCCGGGTATTTGGGATCGGGCGACGTTTTCGATGACGCGCTGGCGCGGTTTGCCGGCGACTACGGCGACCAAACAGAGCGCGACCACGCGGCGCTGGTAAAGGCGGTCAAGGCCGGACGAATAAACGCCGCGAAGGTGTAAGCGATGCGGCAGGGCGCGCAGGCCGCGAAGTCCGGCCGCCGGCTACTTTCCGGTGCCGCTTAGGTTCACGGTTTGCGGGCTTGCGGCTGCGTTGTCGGCGAATTGGAGGTTCGCCGTGCGCGAGCCCTTGGCGATCGGCTTGAAGACCACGGTGACTTTGCAGCTCTTGTTGGAACCGAGCGTCACACCGCAAGTGGTCGTCAGGCTGAAGTCGCCCGGGTTGGCGCCGGTGAGGGTGATGCTCTGGAACATCATCGAGATTGGATTGTTGTTGCTGACCGTGACGCTTGAAGGACGCGGATCGGCGCTGTTCACCACCCAGGCGCCAAAGTTGATCGTCGTGGGGCTAATCGAGACCTTGCCGGTCACGCCGGTGCCGCTCAGCCCTACGCTCTGCGGGCTGTTGCTGGCGCTGTTGACGAGCGTAAGCGTGGCGGTGCGCACGCCCGACGCGGTCGGTTGGAAGCCCACCTTCACGGTGCATTGGGCGTTGGGCGCGAGCAGCAGGCCGGCGGTGCAGGTGGTGCTGATCACGGTGAAATCGGGTGCGCCGATAATCGCGGGCGCGTTGGTGAGGAGCACCGGTCGTTGCTGTGAGGAGTTCTTGGGGTTGGTCACGGTTATCACTTTGGGAGTCGCGGCCTGGCCGTTACTGCCGAACACCAACTCGCTGCCGAAGCTTTCCGTTACCGGCGTGACCGTCAGCGAGACCGGACCGGGCGCCGGCGCCTGCATCACGTAGGCGCCGCGGCCATGCGTACCGAGAAATATAAGGTTGTTGTCGTTCTCGGCCATATCGAAGACCGGCGACGCGGGCAGCGTACTCCCATTGAACGGCGCCCAAGTCAGGGCGCCATCGCTGGTGCGGTAGACGCCCGAATCCGTACCGGCATAGAGCGTAGCGCCGCTGATATCCGAGCGATCGACGAGAACCTTCAGCACCGGCACGTCGGGAAGCGAGGTACTGCCCAGCAGCGGCCCGTCGAGCATCGCCCACGACGCGCCGAAATCGGTGGTGCGGTAGACGTGGCCGACTCCGGTCGCGGCCCTCGAGCCGGAGAGGCTCAGATAGGCGTTGCTGGCGTTATTGGGATCGATGGCGATACCCGTGGCCTGCAAGCTCGACAGGAAGAACCTGACATTCGAGGTGAAGTTCTGGGTCACATTTTTCCAGACCGCGCCGCTGTTCAAGTTGGCCTGGGTGGTGTTGAAGACCTGGAAGGCGGTCGCAAACGGCGTCGTATACGGAAGGGTGTAGGGCGCCGTGTACGGATTCGGCGCCGGCTCGCTCGCGAAGCGGTTCGAGTTGCTCGAAGTCGACAGCGCCCAGCCGCGGGTATGATCCGAGCGCGCGATCTCGATGTCCTGCAGCCCGCAGGTGCCGTCACGGCATCCGCCGGTCAGGTCTTCGCTCTCCTGCTGTTGCCAGGCGGTGAGCGTCCCGTTGGTCGAGACATAGATCGAATGCGCGCCGAACAGGACGCGCCCGGCCACGGACGGATCGCTGGCGAGTGCGGGATAGACGTTCGCGCCGAGATCATGGGAGCCGCCAAGCGTGCCCTGAATCGAGCTCGTGGGGGCCTGCGAATTCCACGTAAAGCCGCCGTCGCTCGAGACCGACAACGACGGACCGAAATTGGTGGTCGCAAAGGTATGGTAAGCGAGGCTTGAGTTGGAATGGTCGATCAGGGTGATGCCGGCGTTGCCGGTGTCGACGGAATTCCATCCCAGCGAGCTGAGCGGCAGCGATACATTCGGCGGCAGCGGCAGCACCGGCGAGGCGCTGAGGTTGAACATCTGGACGCCGTTATCCTGGAAGCCGGCGAGCACCTTGTTGTTGTTCACGGGATCGGGCGCGATTGACTGGATTTGTCCCGCGCCTATCGTTGCGTTCAGCGAATTGAAGGTCGTCGATATGCCGAGCGGCAGCGGAAACGAGAAGATGCCGCCGTTGTTGCCGATGTAGACGTTGTTGCTGGCGTCCTCGGCGATCGCGTGCTGGCCGGAATGGGTGCCACCCAGCGCCGCGAACAGCGGAGTCCAGGACGCGCCGCCGCTCGTCGATCCGTAAATCCCGACACCGCCGAAGAGCAAGTTGTTGGACGGATCCGCGAACAGGACTTGATCGTTGGCGGAAAGCGACAGATCGTTGGAACTCGAGCCGTCGATCGCGACACTGGAATTATGGTTGAGGAAGCTCGGCACGGTCGCAGCCAACCAAGTCACTCCGCCGTTGATCGACTTGTAGAGGCCGAGATACTCGACGCCATCGGGCGCCCCGAGCATCGCGTAGACGGTGCCGCAGGTTTGCATCGACATCCCGACCGGGCAGGTGAGCGGCGCGGCCGGGGTCCGATCGCGAGGCTGGAACGCCCGATCTCGTTGAGGTTATGGGGGAAGGTGCAGTTGGTCGCGGCATCGTTGCTGAAACAGGCGGCTGTCCAAGTATTGCCGCCATCGTTCGAGCCGAACACGTCGTCGGTCTGGATCGCGGTGTAGACAAAGTTGGAGTTACTGGGGTCTACGACCACGTCGCTGGCTGGACAGGGCTCGTTAACTGCGCCCGGCAGACTGCACGGGATCGTCTGCGGTACGGGTGTGGGAGTCGTGGTCGGCATCATGGTTGGCGTCGGCGCGGGCGTCGGCGTCGGCTTGGGGATTCCGAACGCCTGCACGCTATACTGGAACCACTTGCAACCTCCATCGTCAGACCTGAAGAGACCGCTGGTCAGTGAAGCGGAGGTCTCCTGGAAATCCGGATCGCCGCGACCGGCAGTATATCCCAGGCCGGCGGCCGCGAAGATGGTCGGCGAATTCACCGCGTTCGGCACCACCACCATCTTGGTGAACGCCGCTTTCGCGAAGCTGTAGTTGCAGGCCGGGTTCCGCCAGGTCGAGCCCAGATCGCTCGATTCAAAGATTCCGCTACCGTAGTAGGAATCGGCGCCGTTGTTGGCCTCGCCGGTGGCGACGTAGACCACCGGCGGCGTCGTCGCGGTGTTCACTCCGATCGCGCCGATCGCCTGGGCCGGCAGGCCGGTCACCGGTTGGTAAGTCGAGCTGCCAACGGCTCCCTTCCAGAGTCCGCCGTTCGCGGTGCCAACGAAGATCGTCGACGGCGGCGCAAAAGCGACCGTCGTCACGCGGCCGGTCGCATTGTAGCTGCCCGGCAGCACGCCGATCACGGAAGGCGTGGGAGTGGGTGCCGCGGCCGGGCCCGGAGTCGGCGTGAACAAGGCCCCGCCGAAGTTCGGTGCGGCGTTCAGAATCGGCTCCGGACCGATGAAGGTCCAAGCCGGCGATGAAGTGGCATTGCCCGCAGGAGCGAAGCGTCCGCGTTCCGCGAGGCTTAGCTGATGGAGCTTCTCAGCGATCCGGGCGTAGTCGGGCGTGCCGACTGCATTCCCCCGCTTAATCCAATCAAGGTCCGCCTGGTTCGTGTCTTTAGCGGGAACTTGCGAAGCCGAATGACCCGCGAGTACCGCCAAGGCAACCGCCGCCAGCAGCAAACCCCTGAGGATCAACGATCCTTGACGCCCAGCGTGTCGCAATCTCCCCTCCCCGGCTAAGTCCCCCTGCCAGACCCCATCGAAGTGAGGAAGATAATTCCTTGTCCCACGCGCGGGAGCTCGCTGTCAACGAATTATTTCATCTTATTGGTTCAGCCTGACTCTGTAACCAATCAAGACACGTATTCCATTGCATTCCGATTACACCGCCCGGACGCCGAAACCGACCTTGGGGAAATGATTTACCAGCTTCCCCAGTGACGGCTCCTCGCGCTCGATCGCGATCGCGTACGTCGACGTCGCCACGATCGTTCCGGTCACCGGATCGAAGCCGTAGTCGTCGGGGATGACGCTCACTTTCATGCCCGGCTTCAGCCCGTTGGGATCTGAAGGGTCTGCGGCGACGGGAGTCTTCGGCTGGGACTCGCGCGCGATCTTGAGCGCCTCGTCGGGATCCATCGGACGCACGTCGCCGTAACCCATCGCGTCGATTCGCTCGAACCATCGCATCAGGTTCGCGTGGCGTTGCGCGAGCGCGAACGTGCCCGGCTCGATCCGCATGAACCACACGCAATGGAAGCAGGCCGCGTCGGCCAGGCTGAAGGCATTGCCGAGCAGGAACGGGCGGTCGGCGAGTTGCTGATCGAGCATCGCGACGAAACCGCGGATCTGCGCGCGCGCATCGGGCGCGGTCTGGATCAACTCGGTGAAATTCGCACCGCGCATCATCTTCGAGCGGTCCTCGATAAATTCCTTCGGCACGCTGGCGGCGAGCTTCTCGAAGATCGCGGGTGTGGTCGAAAAGAAAAAGCGCCGATCGGCGAACAGGCTGACCATCTGGCACAGCCCCTCGCTCGCGCCGGGATAGATAGTCGGCTCGGGGCAAAGTTCCTCCAGCTTGCGCACGATGATTCCGGTATCGCAGTAGATGTCGGCGCCGAGTTGCATCACCGGGATACGCCGGTAGCCGCCGGTCAGCGGCGTCAGCTTGGGTTTGGGCATAATCACCGGCTGCTCGACTGAGCGCCAGGCGAGCTTCTTGTGCGCAAGCACCTTGCGCACCTTTTCCGAAAACGGCGACGTCACATACTGATGCAAAATAATCTCGGTGGCGATTTCGGCCATAGCTGCCTCCGCGTGATTCAGGTCTTTAGCTGATGTCCGGCGGGTATGCGAGCGGCCGAGCGGGGTTGATAAGCGCGGGCCAGATTGCGTAGCGTGCGGCTCATGCATGGCCATCCGGACTTCGATCTGTTCGAGGCGATCTACACCACGCGCTCGATGCGCCGGCTCAAGCCCAACCCGGTCGCGCCGGACGTGATCACGAAGCTTATCGAGGCGGCTACGATGGGCCCGAGCGGCGGCAATCGCCAGCCGTGGCGATGGATCGTCGTGACCGATCAGGAAACCCGCGACTTTGTCGGGACGCGCTATCTGCGCGCGTGGGATCGATATCTCACGCCGGAGGCGCACGCGATTCTGGACAACGAGCCCGATAGTCCGCAAGGGCGCAATCTCAAGTCGGCGCGCTACCTGGCGAACCATCTTGCCGAAGTGCCGGTGCTGATCTTCGCCTGCGTCAGGCTCTACACTGATCGAGCGCGCAAGGGAGAGCCGATGTTCGGCGCGCTTTACCCGGCGATCCAGAACCTTTGCCTCGCTGCGCGCGCCTACGGGTTGGGAACTTGTATCACGACCATGCACCACGTGTTCGGCGCCGAAATCGACGCACATCTCGGCGTGCCGCCCGAGTACTCGAACGCTGCGCTGATTCCTTTGGGATACCCGAAGGGCCGCTGGGGCCGGCCCGATCGCCGTCCCGTCAGCGAGGTGACTTACTGGCAGCGCTGGGGCGAACGCGGAATGCTCTAGCTTTCTCTAACCGGAATTGACCGAACGGTCGCTCGATTCCGGCTTGTCTCTGACCCCCCTTTCGGCGTAATTAGGCGGCGCGGGGCCAACGGCGGAACATGAGCAGCTTTATCGCGACGCGCACGCTCGAGGTCTACCCCAAGGGCGCTTACCGCTGGGCGCTGCTGGGGTTGACCGTGATGGCGACGATTCTCGCCTCGTACGAATTCCAGCTCTCGCCGCTGCTCCCGCTGCTGCTCCCGTACCTGCATATGAGCCAGGTCGGCTACGGCATCTTCGTGTCGTACGTAGTGCTGATCTCGGGAATCTCAGCGTTCTTCGGTGGACCGCTCGCCGATCGCTACGGCCGCGTCCTGCTGATCGACATCTGTCTCGGCGTGGTGACGGTGCTGACTTTCTCCAACTTGCTGATCACCGGGATCGTTTCTTTCGTCGTGATTCGGACCGGCATGGGGATCATGGGCGGCATGATGGCCGGCGCGGGCGCCGCGCTGGTCCGCGACATGTCACCTCGATTGAGCCGCGCGCTCGCCTTCGGATTTTTCACGATCGGGCCGGTCGGGGCGAATTTCCTGGCCAACGCGATCGCCGGTGCGACACTGCCGATCTACCACACCTGGCAATCGCAGAATCTGGATCATGGGCGGGCTCGGTATCCTGATCTACATCCCGATCCTGCTCTGGCTCAAGGATTTGAGCCCGCAACTGCGCCTGCAGATCTTCCGCAACGAGATCGCCTCGATGCAGGCCGAGGGACGCCGCCTGCCGACCGCGGCCGAAATCCCGGCTGGCACCCGCGCCGCGTTCGCCGCCCTGCTGGCTCATCCGGAAGTGTGGCTGCTGGTGCTGGGCATCACCGCCAATCTGACGCTCTACTTCGCGATCCAGGCCTTCGGCTCGCTGCTGTTCACCTCCGCTTACGGCTACAGTCCGGCGCTTGCGGCGCGGATGAACGCCAACTTCTGGCTCACCAATATGGCGGTGCTGGTGATTACCGGATACGTCTCCGATCGGCTCGAAGTGCGCAAGCCGATCGCGATCATCGGCGGCATCCTGAGCTCCGCCCTGATGGCGATCTGGATCGTGAGTTTCGGTTATCACCTCGAGCAGCGCACAGTCGCATGGATCGCCACCCTGATGGGCTGCTTCCTCGGGATCGCCTACGTGCCGTGGGCAGCGCAATTTTCCGAGACCCTCGAAGACGTATCGCCCGCGTTGCAGGCGACCGGCTGGGCGTTCTTCGGACTGATGGCGCGCGGATGGGTCGCGATCTCGGCGCCGCTGAGTCTCATCGTCGCGACGCGTCACGGCTGGCCGACGTGGATCACCGTGTCGCTCTTCGGGATGATCCTCTATATCGTCGCGATGGTCCTCTCACGCGGCCGCTTCGCGACTCACGTCACCGCCGCGCCGCGCGCGGCTACGATTCGGCCCGCGAGCGCGGTGAACTGATCGTCACTCCATCCGCTTTTCCAGCCAGATCACGTCCCAATAGCGGCCGAACTTGCGGCCGCAGTCGCTGAACCGCCCCACCTGCTCGAAGCCGAAGCGGCGATGGATCGCGACCGACGCGTCGTTCGGCATCGTGATTGCCGCCACCACCCGATGGATGTCCTCGCCGGCGATCGCCTTGAACAGCGCGGTGTAGAGCAGCGTACCGATCTTCTTGCCGGTCGCCTCGGGCGCGAGGTAGATCGTCGTTTCAACGCTCGGGTCATACGCCGCCCGGTCGCGGAACCTGCCGGTGCCGGCCCAGCCAAGCACGCACCCGGCCTCTTCAGCGACGAGCAGGTGATAGCGCCCGCCCTGCGTATGCTCCTCGAACCACGGCGCGAACTGCTCGACCGTGCGCGGCTCAATATCGAAAGTGACCGGCGTGTTGATCACGTAATGGTTGTAAATCTCGGTGAGGCGCGCGAGGTCATCGCGGGTCGCGGGCCGAATTTCTATGTCACTCATCGCATCTCCCCATCCGGGCGGTTTCGATGCTATTCTGCGCGGCACACTTAACCCGGTAAACGGAACCGAGGCAACTCAGATGTCACAGCATTCGCCAGTAATCATTGGGGTCGCACAGTTCAACCCGCGCCGCGCCGGACTCGCGCAGGCGCCCGAGCCGCTCGAGATGATGGCGCACATCGCGCAGGCCGCGGCCGAGGATTCAGGCGCGCCCGACGTGCTCAAATCGCTCGACGCGCTTGCCGCGATCAATATCCTGTCGTTCAACTACAACAATCCGCCCAACGCGCTCGCGACCCGGCTCAAGATCGCACCGCGCACGCAGCTCTATACGACGATCAGCGGCAGCTCACCGGTCCATGCGCTGAATCATCTCGCCGTGGAGATCGCGGCGGGCCGGGTTCGCGCCGCGATGGTCGTCGGCGCCGAGGCGTTCCATACCATCCGCCGCGCGATGAAAGCCGGCGGCGTCAAATGGGGCGCGATCTCGGGCGAGGGCAAGCCGGAGATTCTCGGCGATCCGCGCAGCGGGATGCATCCGCTCGAGGAGCGCTACGGCGTGCGATTGCCGACGCTGATCTATCCGATGTTCGACAACGCGCGGCGCGCGAAGCACGGATGGTCCATCGAGACCCATCGCGCGAAGCTCGGCAAGCTATGCGCCGCGATGACCCGCGTGGCCGCGAAAAATCCCTACGCCTGGTTTCCCGAGGAGCACACCGCCGACGAAATCACCACGCCCACCGCCGACAACCGGATCATCTCCTTCCCCTATCCTAAACTGATGAACGCGATCATGGACGTCGATCTCGCCGCGGCGCTGATCATTACCAGCGAGGAAGAAGCGCGCCGCCTCAAAGTGCCGCAACACAAGATGGTCTATGTGATGGCGGGTGCGGACGCGACTGAGCATCGATTTTTCGTCCACGAACGCGATCATTTCCACAGTTCGCCGGCGATGCACCATACCCACAACAAATGCCTCGAGCTGGCGGGCGTCAGCACCTCTGAAATTTCATACTTTGACTTTTATAGCTGCTTTCCCGCCGCGATTGGCCTCGCCCTCGATGCGCTGGGGATCGCTGACGACGATCCCCGCGGCGTCACGATGACCGGCGGGCTGCCCTATGCGGGTGGGCCGGCGAGCAACTACGTCACCCACTCGACCGCTGCGATGGTCGAGCGGCTGCGCGCCGAGCCGGGCAAAATCGGGATGGTCACCGGCCTTGGCTGGTTCTTCACCAAGCACGGCGCGACGCTGCTCTCCACCGCCGAGCCACGCCGCCCCTTCGCTCACGACAAGGACGACGGCGCCCTAACTCCCAACGACCCGCCGCCGATTCGCATCGCCGAGCAAGCCGAGGGCCAAGGCACGATCGAAACCTACGGCGTAACCCACGATCGCGAAGGCGAGCCCACTCAAGGCGTAGTGATCGGTCGCCTAAACGACGGTGCCCGCTTCCTCGCGCGCACGCCCCGCGAGGTCTTATCCGCGATGGAACACGAAGAGTTCGTAGGCCGCCGCGGCAAGGTCAGCACCGTCGAGGGTTTAAACCTCTTCGACCCGCGCTGACGATCAGCGTCCGTCCGTTCCGCCGCGCGCTGCACGTCTTGACGGCAAAAGGAGAGCGCTCGAATGAAACTTCGGTCTCCGGTTCAAGCCGACGTTCCCGCATTGATTTCACTGCTGCGGAATTCATGGCTGACCACCTGGGCGCCGGAACTGTCGTTTGCCACAGTTCAGCGGTTCGCCGCCGAGGACCCCGCTCGCCACTATGCGGAAACCATGTGGAGCGAGTTCATCGTAGCCGAAGACGGCGGCGCATTGATCGGCATGTTTCATGTCGAGGGCAACTGCCTCAACGCCATTCACCTCGATCCGAAGCACAAGCGTCAAGGTATCGGCTCCCGACTGATGGACGAGGTAGAGCGCCGAATCAGCGCGCAGCATCCGGAGGCAAGACTCGAGGTGCGAGCCTTTAACACCGGCGCTATCAAGTTTTACCAGCAGCGCGGCTGGTCGGAACGCCGCCGGTATCAAGCCAAAGAGTGCGGCGAACCAGTAGAAACCCTCGAAATGGTCAAGGTCTTCGCAACTCGAAAATGAACTCAACCTCTTCGACTGCGCTGACCGTCAGCGGCCGCCCGTTCCGCCGCGGGGCAAGTGCAGGTCGGTGTCAGCTCACCGAACGTGCCTGCGCGAGAAAGCTTTCGAGCTGATCGCGTCTCACGATCATCTGTCCGGCGTGCCGCGCAATCATGCCCCGGCGCTCAAAATCGATTATATTCTCCGTTACTCGCGGGCGCGTGGCGCCCACCAATTGGGCCAGATCGATGTGTCGCGCCGCCACCGTCAATCGCAACTCGTCCGGCGAATCGCCGACACTAAAGTTCTCGCTCAATTCGAGCAGCGCCAGTGCCACCCGTTCCTGCAGCGAGCAGCTCATGAAATTGGAGCAGCGCAGTTGCACCCAACTCCATCGCCCAAGATAGTTGACGGCCATCCGCTTGAACTTTTCTGCCTCTATTCCCAGAGAGACTTCAATGAATGTTTTCAGATCGACCGTCGCAATCTTGCAGTCCGTGACCGCCTCACATTGGAAGCCGTAATTGATTCCGTTTGCCGGCGGTGGAAACCCCGGCATCATTCCAGGGGCCACCATGACCACCAGTGCGCGTTTACCCTTGCGGTTTAGGCAGGTGATTCGCGCCACACCCGACAGCAGGACATGGGCGGACTCGGCGGCATCTGTTTCATCGAAGATGATGCCGCCCTCTGCGATCGTCTTCGCGACCAGTACCTCGACGAGTTTGCGAATCTGCCGCACTGAAAGCCAGGAGATGTTCTTGAGTTCCCTCAACATCCTGACTCCTGACGCTTTTGCATGACGCATTGGCGCAGTGTAGCAGGCAGTGTCAACCAAGTGACAGTTGACGATCTCGGTTATCTATAGAACACGACGCTTGGTAATGCCGCGGCGAGCCGAACGACCGGAGCGCTGAAAACGCCGCATATACCGGTAGGATTTCCAATTCCACGATGCTGCCCGCGGAGAGCATCTGAAGCAGAATACCATCCGTCGGCGAGACGCAAGAGCCTCAGCGTCGGGCCGCGCGGTGCGTTTCGAGCGCGAGCGGGGAACCTGAACCCCCAAGCCTTGCGGCTACCGACCCTATGCGGTTGCGCTCGGGCGCGATGAAACGGTCTGGTGCCAACGCGCAAGGTTCTTCTGCTCCGGCGCAATCGCGATCTGGTTGAACCTGGCGAAATCGATCGCGCACAACGCGGTGATATCTGCGATCGAGTACTTGTCCCCGGCCATAAAGGGCCGCCCGGCCAGTTCCTCGTCGAGCCAACGATAGCGCGCCTCGACGATTTTGCGCTGCTGCTCGCCGACCTCGGGAATCTGCTTGATCCGCATGCGGGTCAGTTCGTGCAGGTGGGCCCAGACCATTCCGACCGGCACGAACAGCGCGAGCTCCATCCGCCGGTTCCACATCTCGACGGCGGCGCGCTCGAAGGCGCCGCTGCCGAACAGCGCCGGCTGCGGATGGAGTTCCTCGAAGTAGCGGCAGATCGCAACGCTCTCTGCGATAAGCCTGCCGTCGTCCAGTTCGAGCAGCGGGATTCCGCCCAGCGGGTTTTTGCGCATGTATTCAGGCTGCCGATTGACGCCCTTCATGATGTCGACTTCCTCGAAGGGCACGCTGATCCCCTTCTCGGCCAGGTAGATCCGCACGCGGCGGGGATTGGGCGCAAGCTTGTAATCGTAGATTTTCATCTGGACCTCCGGCTTCAGACTATTTCGCGCATGTCCCGAGTTGGAAGTCCCCCCCAAAGGCGCCTGGCTTGCAGGCCCTCTCTCTGACCGGGAGAGGGTAAGAGTTAGGGACCGCCTAGCAGCGCGATTCGCCTGCCGCGCAAGAAGCCCACCAATTCAGACGGACGCAACCGCCAGTTATGTCACTATTGTCGGAAGCCTGACTCCAACCACACAGCCGGCATCGCCGTTTTCCCGATTCAGCAGATGTTTCCGAATCGCCATTCCCGCCCCCGCCTGCACAACTCCGCCGAAGGCTGCGCCCGCGAGCGGATGGGCCTGGCGATGGGGCATCCTTCCGGCGCCTGCGAAAAGAACTGTGCCGGCTAACGCGATTGAAATGAACGTGTCACGGAACGGACGGAACCGAGGGTGCCCCATGGGGACCTCCTCAAGCCTTCCTCTCTCACATTTTGGGTTGGTCTAGCGAAACGTGGTCGAAAGGCGAGTGGAAGGGCCACCGTCGGGCTGGATCAAGTTCGGACGCGATTCCTATGTCAACTCCGAACGCATTCGTAGTCTCCGCTCATTCGCGGTCACAGTCAATCCGCCTCGCCCGGGTGCGTATTTCGTTCATATTCCCCGAATATGCAGCCGCCGCCCGACCAGTGTCCAACCAACTCGCCTGGCCTCTAAGCCCTCTCCCGCCATCCGGGAGAGGGTGGGGGTGAGGGTCAGGCAGAAAATAATCAGGACACTCTGAGCCGAGGCTCACGAAGGTTAGGAAACACTCCTGTCATTCTGAGCTGAGGCGCCCGAAGGCGAAGATTCTACGCGAAGCGATTTGCCCGGCTCCGGGGCTAGAGCAAAGGTCTCAATACCAACTAACTGGTCACGGCAGGCGCGAGCATTCAGGAGACCGCCCAGCAACTCGGACACTTCGCTATCGGGCGAGTGGTCGGGACATATCCGCGCCTCACCCGCCCGCCACAAAGCGCGTCGAAGGGCGAACAATTTGAGCGGGCGCGGGAAGCATAGAGCCACGCAGAAGTTGCCGGGGCAGCGATTCCGTTTTACTTCGACGGACATAACGCGCCAACCGACCTGCAGAGCCGTTATCAAGACAAGCGCGCACCAGAGAAAAAGCCCGGCGAGGCCAATCCGGTCCGGTACATCGGCCCGAGATTCAAGTCGCGTGCAAGCTGAGTCGCCTACGCCACCGCGGCGGGCCGCAGATCGGTCGCCTTGGGCTTCTCGCCGCTGACGATGCGCTGGACCCGGGTCTCTTCCCAAAAACTGGCACCGACTTGGCGCCAAACTCTCGACAGCGCTACCCAAAATAGCCGCGCTTTTCCTGGGCAACGCCCCGGTGTGAGTAAATCGCTGCTTCGTGGTGAGAATCCTAAGTCCAGCCCGTCTACCGGCCAGTCTCGCGCAGACTTCCAAGCTCTTAACTTTGAGAATAGATCGATCATGCGAAGGTAATCCGATGCTATTGCCCGAATTCAGATCCGCCCGCGCTATGCGCCTTGCATCGATCGTCGTCGTTGCCGCGGCGCTTTGTTCGGCAGCGCCCGCGGCGGCGGCACGATCGGTCGAGCGCACGATCAGCGTCAACGGCGTGAGCCGCAGCTATCTTTTGTACGTCCCGCCGGGGAGCGGGAAGCATCTGACGGCCTTCATGATCTTCCATGGGGGCGGCAGCACTGCCGTGCGGACCGAGACCTACACCAACTTCGACCAGTTTGCCGACCGCCACGGTCTGGCCGCCGTCTATCCGCAAGGCGTGGGTAACCACTGGAACGACGGGCGCGTCAACGGCCGTGAATCTTCCGCTGACGATGTCGCGTTCGTTCGCGCGATGCTCGCCGAGCTGACCGCGGAGGGAATCATCGACCCGAAGCGAGTCTATGCGACGGGAATCTCCAACGGCGGCTTTATGTCGCTACATCTGGCCTGCGTGATGCCCGCTGCGATCGCTGGCATCGGCGTGATTGCGGCGGACCAGCCCGTCGATGCGGCCTGCCCGTCGCCGCGTCCGCTACCGGCGATCTTCTTTCATGGCACGGCCGACAAGTTCGTTCCGTTCGACGGCGGTCCAATCGCGAAGGGATTTGGAAATCGCGGCGCCGCGCTGGGCGACCGGGAGACCGTCGCCATCTGGAAAAAGCAAAATGGCTGCGGCGCCGTCAGCCGGATTCAACTGCCGCCGAAAGATCAGTCGAACCCGATGCGGGTGACGGTCGAGAGCTACTCATGTTCCCCCGGGCAAGGCCTGGAGCACGTGATTATCGAAGGCGGCGGGCATACCTGGCCGGGCGCGCATCAGAACGCGCTCGTCACGATGTTTCTAGGGCCGGTCGACGACGATATCGAGGCCAACCAGATGATGTGGGAGTTCTTTCGGTCGCAAACCGGGGCCTCACAGCCTCGATAGCCGCGATCCTCCTTTTGTGGACTTCGCGCCGGCGATCACTTTTTGCCATGCCCCTTGACCGTCACGCTGACCGTCAGACGCTTGGGATCGCCGGAACGAATGGTGATTGTCGCCGCGAAGGCGCCCGCTTCGGTCGGCGCAGCCTCGACGGTCACCCGATGAAGCTTGTTGCGGTGCAAAGCGAACGAGCCCGCCCCGACGGTCACCCTCAGCGGCGTGGGAAGCGCGCTGTCGTCCACGTCGACATAAAGCATGGTCTTGGCGGTGTTCTCAATCGTGAACGAGAGCCTGGGCCGCTTGCCCATCTTGACCGATCCGAAGTTCAGAACCCGCGTCGAGAGTGAGAACTCCCCGCCTGCCGGAAGAGGTGTAGGCGTCGCTGTCGGTGTCGGCGCGGCAGTCTGGATCGGAGTTGCGGATGGCGTAACCGCCAAAGTCTCCGTCGCGCTCGGAGTCGCCGTCTGAGTCGGAATAGGAGTCGGCGCAGTTGCGGGCTCGGAAACCGGAAGAGCAGGGGTAGGAGTTGGCGTAGGCGCCGTAGTCGTAGTTTGAGTCGGCGTCGGCAGCGCTGCTGGGGTCGAGGTAGGGGTAGGATTCGGGGTTTGCGTCGGGGTTGGCGTCAGCGACTGGATCGGAGTTGGCGATGGTGTCGCCATCAAGGTTGAAGTGGCTGTCGGAGTCGAGCTTGGCGTCGCCGAGAGAGTCGGGGTCGGCGACTCTGTCGACACTGCGATGGCAGTCGGAGTCGGCGATGGGCTTGGCGTCGCCGATGGAGTTGGCGTCGGCGACGGCGTTGGTGCCGAGGTAGGCGCGGGGCTAGCAGTTTGCGTCGGCGGTGGCGCCGCCGATGGTGTCGGAGTCGGTGACGCTGTTGGCACAGGAGTGGCAGTCGGAGTCGGCGATGGGCTCGGCGTCGCCGATTGAGTTGTCGTCGGCGACGGCGTCGGTGCCGGGGTAGGCGCGGGGCTAGAAGTTTGCGTCGGGGTTGGGGTCGCCGATGGTGTCGGGGTCGGTGACGCTGTCGGCACGGGAGTGGCAGTCGGAGTCGGCGATGGACTTGGCGTCGCCGATTGAGTTGGCGACGGTGACGGCGACGGCGTCGGGGTAGGCGTGGGGCTCGGAGTTTGCGTCGGGGCTGGGGTCGCCGATGGTGTCGGAGTCGGTGACGCTGTCGCTACCGGCACTGGAGTGGCAGTCGGAGTCGGCGATGGACTTGGTGTCGCCGATTGAGTTGGCGACGGCGACTGCGTTGGGGTCGGGGTAGGCGAAGGGCTCGGAGTTTGCGTCGGCGTTGGGGTTGGCGATGGTGTCGGAGTCGGTGACGCTGTTGGCGCGGCGGTGACTGTCGGAGTCGGAGTTGGACTTGGCGTCGCCGATTGAGTCGGCGTTGGCGACGGCGTTGGGGTGGGAGTCGATGTAGGATTCGGGGTTGGCGTTGCGGTTTGGGTAGGTGTTGGGAAAAGCCCGTACACCGTTAGCTGCTGATGCCCGCCTACATACACTTTTCCGTTGGCGACGGTAGGCACGGTGAAGACTACTGCGGGACCCGCTGCATCTCTGCTTCCCTGCTGCGCGCTGTCGTACAGCTGATTTGACAGGTTGGTCGCGTCGTAGGCATAGAGAACCGCAGACCCAGAGCTGGAAAATAACGAATTGTCGAGGAACCATAAAATTGCATTGCTGGTGCCGTTGGCTGAAATAACCGGTGTCGAGGCCGGCCAACTGAAGGAACGCGTCGTTTCGGAAATCGGCGAAGCCGAGAGCTGACCGCCGCTCAGTTGGAAGGCTTTCACATAGTCGCTGACTCCTCCGAAGTACAGGTTGCCAGCCCAGTAGGCTGGGCTTCCAAAAAAGTTGCCGGAGGCTGGGACTCCGTGCGAATTGCCAACCGCGGCGGGGAGATACTGAACGATCTGGCTGTTGCTGGTTGACTGATATTGCCCGAGGTCGTCGCGGTTCAGAAGGTAAATGTTGCCCGCCTTGCTTCCGCTGACCATAAGATGGGTTGGACCCGTGCTCTGATCGGGCAGGAGCAGCGGACCGGCCGCGCCAAAATCGACATCGTTCGCATCCATGTTCGCCTGGTCGAAGGGCGTAAACCAGTCGAGCAATCCGAATGTAAACCCGGGCGCGGGTGAGTTGTTGGCAAGAGCAAGTTTAAGGGTGCTGTCTCCAAAATCCGTTTCGCCGTCAAACGTACCGTTGCCCGTGGTGACGAAGACATTGCCGTCGGCATCGGCGGCCGGTCCCACGCCGCTCTGCCAGATTCCGCCCGCAACGCCGTTGGCAGTGTCGTTATATGCTCCCAACTGCCCAAGCGTGGCAGCGTCATACGCCGCGAGCCAGCCATGATAAGTCCCCACGTCGCAGTACGCACCGAAAGCGATGTACACCACGCCGTTGTCCAGCAGCAGCGCAGCGCGCTGGTTGCCGTGAAGCGGATCGAACAGCACGTTACCATTGCCGTCATTCGGACTAGCCGAGCCCGTAACCGAAAAATCGATCGTCGCCGGTCCGCCGAACTTCTCCGCTCCCGTCGTGATATCGAGCGCATGAAGGTAATATTGTGCGAGCCCGTTCGCTTTGACCTTGGCCACGACGTAGAGCGTGCCACTGACCGGATCGATCACGGGGGTGCCGGTAATTCCGATCTCGGGACTAATCGACGCGCACTCAACGTCTGAGTTAGGTTCGGTAGTCACGCCGGCTTCGGCGTCGGTGAAGTTCACGCTCCAGAGTGGCAGCTCCTGAGAGTCGGCATCCAGCGCATATACGCTGCCGTTCTCGGTAGCTACGTAGACCACGTTGTGCTGGCCTTGACCGGGGATCTCGACGTTCGGTACGTAGAGCGGCTCTGCGTACAGATCGCCGTCCACGCTGTAAACGAACAGCTTGCCGAAGCTGCTGCTCTTTACGCCGGCCGGCGAGAGTATGGTCTCGCCGAGATTCTCGCCCGTGCGCGCGATGTCATTGTGGTAGGTGAACGTTCCCTGGTATGCGCCACTCAGCGCCGCGACAGCGCTCTTCGACCCACTCCGACGCGAGGGTCGATCGGATAGGGGAAGCTCTCCGCCGCCCAGTCGTTCGTGTGCGTCCGGTAGTACGGCTGCCGCTCGATTTCGCGACTGCGCGTCCGCTTGCCCGGCGAGACCAACCGACTGGAGCACCGCGGCGGCAACTATGGTGAATGAAATGACGACCGAACAGAGGCGCCTCTTATGCAACCGTATCTGTAGGCCAATTACGCCTGCCCCTTTTTTCCGGCAGGTCACAAACCCTCACAAGTCACCGGATGGATGCTAGCTTTTGGGCACTCTTAGGGAAAATTACTCACCGTATCTGTAGTCCTACTCATTGTTAATCTCGCTCGGAAACATCTTTGACGCCCCGGTTAATTATGACTGGGGCGAATTGTCAGCGTTCGATTGCGAGCAAGGAAGCCGAAGCGACGCGCGAAGGACCTGCTCGATAAGCCCAAGTGTTTCTGCAAGTTCGGATCGAGAGGCCGATGGCGATGCTTATCCCGCGCGACCCGGTCATACGGCGGCCGGCTTCAAGTACACGGGACCCCGGCCTCCCTCATCAATGCCGCATCTCACCCGCGCATTGCCCGATACTCCGACTCCAGCAGCCCCATCAGGATCGCGTCGTGATATTTGCCGTTATGGTAGCGTTGCTCGCGCAGGACGCCTTCGCGCCGAAAGCCGCACTTCTCGTACGATGCGATCGCGCGCTTGTTGAACGCATAGACCCGCAGATAGACCCGATGCAGGTTCATTTTGTCGAACGCGAGCCGCAGCAGCACCCGCATCGCATCGGTGCCGTAGCCTTTGCCCCAATGCTGCTTGATCCCGATTACGATCCCGATCTCGGCGCGGCGGTTGATCCAGTCGATCTCGTGAAGGTTGATGCTGCCCAGATATTCCCCGTTCAGCGTCTCGATCGCGAACGTCTTGCGATTGTCCGCCGGCCGTGACGCGCCCTCGACGAACTGCTCCTGCTGCGCTCGCGACACCGGATAGGTGAGCGTTCCACCTTCCAGGAACTGCCTGACCTCGTCGTCGTTCACCCACTTCAGCGTCGCGTCCACGTCCGACGACTCGTAGGCCCTGAGCCTGACCAACTTGCCTTCCATCGCACGCCTCCCGGAGAAGCGAGTTTCCCGATTCGTGCGCATCGAAACAACCGGTTTGATTCGCGCCGGCTTTTATTCTCCGCCGCCTTTGTGGTTAATGGTCTTCATGTCCAATGTCGAACCATTCAGGATCGCGGTTCCCGACGCCGTCCTCGCCGATCTGCACGAACGGCTCGCTCGCACCCGCCTGCCCGACGAAATTCCCGACAGCGGATGGGACTACGGGACCAATCTCGCTTATCTCAACGAGTTGATTGAATACTGGCGCACGCGTTACGACTGGCGCACGCACGAGCGCGAGCTGAATCGCTTCGCGCATTTCCGCGCCGCAGTCGACGACCTCAAGATCCATTTCATCCATGAAAAGGGGAGGGGCCCCAACCCCAAGCCGCTGCTGCTCCTGCACGGCTGGCCCGGCTCGATCTACGAGTTCAGCCGAATCATCCCGATGCTCACCGATCCGGCGGCGCATGGCGGCAACGCCGCCGATTCATTTACGGTCGTCGCGCCGTCGCTACCCGGCTACGGCTTCTCGGACCATCCGCGCCGGCGCGTGATGAATATCCAGGCGCTGGGCGACATTTTCTTCAAGCTGATGAGTGGCGTGCTGGGCTACGCGCGCTTCGGCGCGCAGGGCGGCGACTGGGGCGCTGCGATCGTCTCCCGGATCGGCGAAGTCTACGCCGCGAGCCTGTACGGAATTCATCTCAACCTGGTGATCGCCGCGCCGGCCAAAGGGCGCGAGGCGGGGCAGTTAAGCGCCGCCGAGCAGGCCTTCATTGCCGAGGCCGACCGCTGGCGCCGCGAAGAGACCGGCTACCAATGGATTCAGGGCACCAAGCCACAGACCCTCGCCTACGGCCTGAACGATTCTCCCGCCGGTCTCGCGGCCTGGATCGTCGAAAAGTTCCGGAGCTGGAGCGATTGCCAGGGCAACGTCGAGCGCCGCTTCACCAAAGACCAGTTGCTCACCAACATCATGATCTATTGGGTGACGCAGACCATCAACTCGTCGACCCGGCTCTACTATGAGGCGCGACACCATCCGTGGCGGCCCGCGCCCAACACCAGGATCGAGGCGCCGACCGGCGTCGCGATATTTCCCGCCGAGATGGTCCGCCCGCCGCGCGAGTGGGCCGAGCGGGTCTACAACGTCCGGCGCTGGACCGAGATGCCGTCGGGAGGGCATTTCGCCGCGATGGAAGAGCCGGCGCTGCTCGCCGCCGACGTGCGGGCTTTCTTCCGCGACCTGCAATAGCCGCGGCTGGCGCCGTTATCGGATAGACGTAGCGAGCGCGGCGCCTCCCCGGCAGGGCCGCCATGATGCGAAGAGCTGACTGTTGAAGATCCTGAAAAGATTGATTCTGGCGTTGGCCGCGATCGTGCTGATCCTGGCGGCGGTGGTGATCGTTCGCACCCAACTCCTTACCTCCACGCCAGAAGGCGTCCAGCCGATCCAGTTGCCCGCGATCGACAAGAATGCGGTCGCGGAGCGCCTCTCACGCGCCGTCCAGTTCAGAACGATTTCTTATCAGGATCCGGCCCAGGATGATCATCAGATATTGGCGGCCTTCCACGACTACCTGAAACAGACCTTCCCGAATCTGCATAAGACGCTCACCCAGGAATCGGTCGCGGACTGGAGCTTGCTCTACACCTGGAAGGGCAGCGACCCGAGTCTGAAGCCGGTTCTGCTGATGGCGCATCAGGATGTGGTCCCGGTGTCGCCCGGCACCGAAGACCGCTGGACCGAGCCGCCGTTCAGCGGCCTTATCGCCGACGGCTTCATCTGGGGCCGCGGCACTATGGACAACAAGGGCAACCTGATGAGCCTGATGGAAGCCGTCGAGTCGCTGATCAGGGAGGGCTTCCAGCCGCGCCGCACCTTAATGCTGGCGTTTGGGCACGACGAGGAAGTTGACGGCACCGGCGCCAAGCAGACCGCGGCGCTGCTCGCGGCCCGCAAGATCGAGCTTGAATACGTGATGGACGAGGGCGGCTTGATCGTTCAAGGGCTGGTCCGGAGTGAGCTCGCCGGTTGCGCTGATCGGCGCGGCCGAGAAGGGTTACGCGAGTATCGAGCTGGCGGTCTTGGCGGAAGGCGGCCATTCGTCGACGCCTCCCGCGCATACCGCGATCGGAGAGTTGAGCCGCGCGCTCGTTCGCCTCGAGGCGCATCCGATGCCCGCGCGGTTCGCAGGCCTGCCCGAACAAATGCTCTCGCAGCTTGCGCCCGCCGCGGCGATGCCGTTTCGCGCGATCTATGCGAACACCTGGTTGTTCGGCCCCTTGATCACCGGGCAGCTCGCGCGGGCGCCGACCAGCAACGCGATGATTCGGACCACCACCGCAGAGGACATCGTGCAGGGCGGGATCAAGGACAATGTCCTGCCGAGCGAGGCCCACGCGATCGTCAACTTCCGAATCCTGCCCGGGGATACCGTGGCGAGCGTAACCGAGCATGTGCGGCTGACCATCGACGATCCGAGCGTTACCCTCACCGTCCAGCGGGCGGCGCAGGATCCCTCGGAGGTTTCGCCGACCGATACCGACGACTTCCGCACCATCCGCGACACCATTGGGCAGGTTTTTCCCGAAGTGGCGGCGGTGAGTCCGTACCTGATGCTCGGCGCGACCGATTCGCGCAGCTACCAGATCGTCGCGCGCAATATCTATCGGTTCACGCCCGTGGTTGTGATGCCGACGGACCTGGAGCGAATCCACGGCACCAACGAGCGGCTGTCGGTCGACGCCTACGGACGATCGATCGCGTTCTTCACGCAGTTGATCCGCAACTCGACGCACTGAACCTCGCCATCAACGGCCGCCCGGACCGCGCCGTTTCGGGCCGGAACCGGCTGATTTTCTCTCTCGCCCCATAGCTGAATCAAATGTAAGTTTTGGTCGTCAGACTCAAGGACCCTCAGGTCCATCAATCGGTGAGTGGAATCCGCCAAAATGGCTAGACGTGTGGCCAAAGCAGACCTCTGGTCCCTGCTCCTGGCTACCCTGTTCGCGCTCTTGGGCGTTGCGGCAGCCGCGTCCGCGGCTACGCCAACTCCAACCCCGAGGATCACGCCCACGCCAACGGCTACGCCGACGCCCGCGTCCAGCATCACGCCGACCCCGACCCCGACCGGGAGCGGGAGCACGACGACCACAACGGCAACCCGCACGCCCGGCTCAAGCAAGAGCGCAACCCCGTCGACGACTCCGGTCACCGCGACGACGATTTACGTCACGGACGAGGAGCTGACCGCGGTGCTGGAATTTGCGGCCCATAGCTCCAGCACCGCGAAACCCACCAAGACCATCAATGGCCCCCTAACCGAGATGAGCTTCCCGAGCGGAGTGTTCGTCGATGCCCATCAGAATGTCTTCGTCAGCAATCTCATCAGCAGCGGCCTCGTCGAGTTCGCGGTCACCGCGAAGGGCGACACTGCTCCCATCGCTGAGATCGCCGGCCTCAACACCGGACTCGCGTTCTCGGTGGGAGTCGCGCTGGACGCCGTCGGCAATATCTACGTCAGCAACAGCAACCCTACCAACAGTGTGACTGAATATTCGCTTGGAAGTACCGGCAACGTGAACCCGGTGGCAACGATTTCAGGAGATCAGACCGGGCTCGACAGCCCGGCCGGTATCGCCGTCGACAAAACCGGCAACATCTACGTTGCCAACCCCGACGCTGCCAGTATCACCGAGTACGCGCCGGGCAGTAACGGCAATGTCGCGCCGATCGCGACCATCACCGGCGCCGATACCGTGCTCGACGATCCCAGCGGGCTGGCCCTGGACGGGGCCGGAAATATCTACGTAGCGAACTCGGCGAACGACAGCCTGACGGAGTACCCGGCGGGAAGCACCGGTAACGTAGCGCCTGCTCTGACGATTGCGGGCCGGAGACCGGATTGGGCGGGCCGGTCGGAATCGCCATCGATCGGCCGGGCAATATCTACGTCGCCAACCTCAGGGCGGTCACGATCACGGAATATGCGGCCGGCAGCAGCGGCGACGCCACGCCGACAGTCACCCTCTCGGGGGCCGCGACCGGGCTGCTGGCGCCGTCGGCGATAACGGTGGTTTCGAGCTTTCCCGATGTCTTGCCCAGCCCGACTGCGACCCCGACGCCGACGCCGATCAGCCATCTGTCGCTCTCCACCTCCTCGATCAGCTTCCCAACCGTCGCAGCCGGCGCGACGCCGGTAGCGAGCCAGTTCACCATCACCAACCCCGGCGACAAGGTCAGCGGTAATGTCGATGCGAGCGCGCTCACGAAAGCCAAGCTATTCACCGTCAACGGTGCGGGTGCCTTTACGCTCGGCCATCAGAAAAGCAAGACTGTTCATGTGCGCTTCGTGCCGTCTTCTCCCGGCACTTTTGCGGGGGACATTGAAGTCACCACCGGATCGCCCAAAGGCTCGGCGTCCGTACTCGTGCAGGCGACGGCTGAGTCCGGAACGCTGACGCTGTCGGTCGACGCGATAAACTTCGGCCAAGTCGCGGTCGGTTCGACGCAGAGCCAGAAGGTTACAATCCAGAACACCGGCGTGGGCGTGTTGCGCGGCGCGGTCAGCTCGCAGAAGCTCGGCCCCGGGTTCTCGATCCCGTTGGGATTGGGCAAGTTCACGCTGGCCGCTGGGAAGACCAGCAATATAGTCGTGCAATTCGCGCCGACCACGGCCGGCAGGTCGTCGGGATCGATCGTGATCAAGAGCGACGATCCCGCTGATCTATCGGCCGGCGTCATCTTCGGCGGGACAGCGTCGTAGCAAGGTCGCGGTCCCCGCGGCTGCGACGCGCGGTGGGCTAGCTATCGCTGCCGGCGGCGCGGGAGTCGTCGAGCTTGAGCAAGTCGGCGTAGAGCCGCTCGACCTCGCCGCCCAGAAGTTCATAGCGCGCGATCAATTCGTTGGCGTCTTTGCGCACGAGATAAAAGTCGGGATCGTTCATCGCGCCGGCCAGCGCGGCGCGCTCGGCCTCTTTCTTCTCGATATCGGCCTCGAGCGCCTCGCGCTGCCGCGGGCTCGGCCCGCGCTTGCGGTCGCGGTCGGGCTTGCGCAGCGGCGGCGCAGCGGCTTGGCCTTCGGCGCGCACGCGATCCGGCTTGGCAACCGCGGGAGTCGCGGCGGGTTTTCCATCCGCCCCGCCCTCCGCCTCGATTGCCTCCTTCTTCACCAGATAGTCGTCGTAGTTCCCGAGGTAGCGGATCGCGTGACCTTGGCCGACTTCGATCACCTCGTTCACCAGCTCGTTCAGGATGTAACGATCGTGGCTCACGATCACGACCGTACCGCTGAAGCGGCGCAGCGCTTCGAGCAGCGTGTCTTTGGCGATGATATCGAGGTTGTTGGTAGGCTCGTCGAGCAGCAGGCAGTTGTTGCGATGGGCCAGCACCTTGGCCAGCGAGAGCCGCGCCCGCTCGCCGCCCGACAGCACGCCGGTGCGCTTGAGCACGTCGTCGCCGGAGAACAGCATCGCGCCCAGCAGGCTGCGAATCTCGCTGGTGGTCATGCCCTCGGCGCCGGCGCTCAGCTCGTCGAGCACGGTTTGCTGATAGTCGAGCGTCTCGGCCAAGTCCTGCGCGAAGTAGCCAATTCTGACATTATGTCCGACCACGCGCGCGCCGGCGCTGAGCGTATCGACTCCCGCCAGCAGCCGCATCATGGTGGATTTGCCGGATCCGTTCGGCCCGACCAGCGCAACGCGTGCGCCGCGCTCGATCACCAGGTCGATACCGTCGTACACCGCGAGCGTGCCGTAGCGCTTGACCACGCCGGTCATCTCGAACACCCGCCGCCCGCTGCGCTCGCATTGCGGAAACCGGATCGCGGGCGCTGTCTCCGCGCCGGCCGGCAGCTCCAGCCGCTCGATCTTCTCGAGCTGCTTGATCCGGCTCTGCACCAGGCGGGCCTTGCTCGCCTGGTAGCGGAAGCGGCTGATGAACGACTCGATGTGCTCGATCTCCTCGCGCTGGTTCTGATACGCGGCGAGCTCGAACTCGAAACGCTTCTCGCGTTCGACCAGATAGCGCGAGTAGCCGCCGACGTACTCTGTCAGCCGCCCGCGCGAAACCTCGACCGTGGTCCGGGTCACGCGATCGAGAAAGTAGCGGTCGTGCGAAACCATGATGATCCCGCCGGGATAAGCGGCCAGATAGTCCTCGAGCCAGTTGCGCGCTTCGATATCGAGATGGTTGGTCGGTTCGTCGAGCATCAGGAATTCCGGGCGCCGCAGCAGCAGCTTCGCCAGCGCGATACGCATCCGGATGCCGCCCGAGAATTCGGCGACATCGCGCGCGAGGTCATCCGCCTTGAATCCCAGCCCGAATAGCACCGCGGTCGCGCGGCTATCGGCGTTGTAGAACTCGTGACGCTCCAGTTCGGTCAGCACCTCGCCCAGCTCATGCAGCGCCGCGTCGTGCTCTGGTCCGGAGGTTTGCGCGGCCAGCATCTGTTCCAGTTCGATTCGGCGCACGTCCAGCGCCTGCATCTCGGCCAGCGCCGAGAGCGTCTCCGCCAGCACCGGACGGCCGCCCATCTCGGGCGCATCCTGCGCCAGATAGCCGACGGTCGTGCGCTGCGGGCGGGCGATCCGGCCGGAGTCGGGCGCGGCAACGCCCGCGATCATCTTGAGCAGCGTGGACTTGCCCGCGCCGTTGAGGCCGACCAGGCCGACCCGCCCGTCGTCGAGCATCGCCCAGCTTACGGAATCGAAGATGATCCGCGCGCCGAAGGATTTGGAGAGATTATCAAGCGCAAGCACGTTGTCAGACCGCCATCGCGAATTGCTGCCAAACTAATCATCCTACCGATTTGACCGAACCGTAGGAACCGGCATCCGGGAATCGTCACGTTCAAGCCTCGTTAGTGCACACTGACTGAATTAGGCTGCGGCAGCATCCGCCGGATGGCGCTGGCGGCATCGGCAACTGATCAGCATCCATCAGGAAGCAATCGCTTGTCAAAGAACCCGTCAGGTGTTATATGGCCCAAGCTATTCCTGATTGAATCGACGATGCGCTCCCAAGGGCAATCGATAGTCAAAGCACCTGCGGTCTGGACGCTGGTAGGCGCGTTCGCGATGGTTGCCGTCTGCGCGGTGGCCTCGCGCGTGCTTTTCCCGCCGCGTGCATCTGCCTCGGGTCCTGGCCCGATCGGAGAGTTCGTATACACCAACGACGATCTCGTCAGCGGCAACACCGTTTCGGGATTTTCGGTCGCGGCGAATGGGACCCTTTCACCGGTCAACGGTTCTCCATTCTCAACCGGTGGCGACGGCGGCGGCGGCGGACTCTACGCGTCGAACCGGATTATAATCCGCGGAAACCTCCTGTTTGCCAGTGACGCCGGCAGCGAGGACATCGCGGTCTTTGCGATCGATCCGGGCACTGGAACGCTGACTGCCGTACCGGGTTCCCCGTTCGACACCGGTTTCGCTTTTCCCTTCGACAGCGAGAACTCGGTCTCCCTTGCGGCCACTCAGCCGACCGGCAGCTTTCTATACGCCGGCGACGCGGATTCGGGCGAAATCGCCGGGTATAGTGTCGGCGGTAACGGGGTGTTGACACCGGTCGGCACGATCGACACCGGCGGAGAGCCCGACGGGATGGTGATCCCGTTTGGGACGGATTACCTCATCGTAGATCTGTTTGGGCTTGACGATATCGCGGTGTTCGAAATCGGTTTCGGCGACGGAGACCTCAGCGAGATCGACGACTCGCCGTTCTCCGGCTCGCCGATTCCCGACGAGTGCATTGGCTGCGGGGACGCCGGAGTCACCACGGACCCCAATAGCGCCTATATTTTCGCCGGGTTCGCCAACCCCACGCAGAGCACAATCGATGAGTTCTCGCTGGCGCGCTCAACCGGCGACCTGTCGTTGCTTCCGGCGTCGCCGGTAATCTCCCAGGACGGAGCGAATTCCAATTACGTGCTGTCGGCCCGCCGCGAAGGGCTCCTGTTCGTCAGCAATCAAGCCAGCAACACCGTGATCAGTTACAGCTACAACGACACTCCCTCCGCCGGCAATCCATCGCTAACGGAGCAAGGCGTCGCTCAAACCGGTTCAACCACGCCCGCCGGGATGGACACCGACGCTACAGACAGCACGCTCTATGTCGCGAGCCTGGACAATACGATCAGCGTGTTTACGATTGGCCTTAATGGATCGCTGACCGCGGTGGCGGGTTCGCCATTTTCCACCGGCCAGAACGGGAGCTTGTTATCACTCGCCGCCTACTCTGCGGGCGGGGCGACTCCCACACCGACTCCCACACCGACGCCCACCCCGACCTCGAGTGCGACTGAAACCCCAACCGCCACGCCGACCGGTTCCGCAAGCCCAACTGAGACCCCGACACCGTCTTCGACAATCACGCCCACGCAGACACCGACGCCAACCCCGACTTCGAGCGCCACTGAGACACCAACGCCGACCCAAACACCGACACCAACTGAAACCCCTACGCCTACTCCTTCACCAACCGCGACCGAGACTCCAACCCCGACCGCGACTCCAACCGAAACCCCGACTGACACTCCGACGCCAACGCCAGCACCGACTCGGACTCCGACACCGACTCAGACGCCAACGCCAATCCAGACGCCAACGCCGACTCAGACCCCGACTCCAACTCCAACTCCGACTCCCACGCCGACTGCGACGCCCACCCCCACGCCAACTCCGGCGCCGTCGAAGCTCTCAATCACGCCCAGCTCGCTCAATTTCGGAGTCGTTGGAATCGACATCACTGTGAGCGCGACGATCAAGATCAAGGACCTCGGCCCAACCAAGGTCACCGGCAACGTGAACAAAATCGGACTGAGCGGGACGCCGTTCGCTATCACGGCAGGCGCCGGCGCGTTCAGCTTGAAGCCGAACCAGGTCAAATCGATCACAGTGAAGTTCACGCCGGTGCTGCCAATTGCCTCTTCGGGCAGCTTCACGATCACCAGCAACGACCCGACCAACGGCTCGGTTAAGGTCGGTGCGAGCGGGATTGGAGTCTCCGGCACTCTGAGCGTGCCGGCTACGCTCAGCTTCGGCACGGTGAAGGTCCATCACAGCAAGTCGCTCAAGCTCGCGATCAAGAACACCGGGCCGGGCGTCCTGCACGGCAATATCAACGCGAGCGCTTTGAGAAATCCGTTCAGCGCCTCGGGCGCCGGCAAGTTCACTCTGGAACCCGGCAAAACCCACAACGTCACGGTCACCTTTGCGCCCAGCGCGAAAGCCGAGGTCGCCGGCTTGATTGTGATCACCAGCGATGACAGCGCGGCGAATGGAATTCCGGTCCCGGTCGACGTCTTCGGCACCGGCGACTAGCCGATCCACCGCCAGCCGATCATGGGATCCGGGCAGACGGTGGGCTCTCGCGGGTTGGAGCCGAAACTATAGGGGGCGCGCCCAGACCGTATAGTATGAAGCGGTATGCGATGCGCCCAATGCGGGACTGAGAGCGCGCCGGGCAAGCGCTTCTGCGCTGACTGCGGTGCCCCGCTGCCGGCGAGTTGCCCGAGCTGCGGTGCTCAATCGCAACCCGGCAAGACCTTCTGTGCGGATTGCGGCGCAACACTGACCACCTCGCCCGCGCCTGCGGGGCCATCCGCAGGCGCAAACCGGAGAGAGCCTGCCCTGAGCGCAGCCGCAGGGTCGGGCGGCGACCTTCAGGTCGCCGAACGGGTGAGGGTGCAGCCGCCGACCGACTCGCCGATCGACGGTGAGCGCAAGACCGTCACCGCGCTGTTCGCCGATATCAAGGGCTCGATGGATTTGATGGAAGACCTCGATCCCGAAGCGGCGCGCGCGCTCGTCGATCCCGCCCTCAAGCTGATGATCGACGCGGTCCATCGCTACGATGGTTATATCGTGCAGTCCACCGGCGACGGCATCTTCGCGCTGTTCGGCGCGCCGCTCGCCCATGAGGACCATCCGCAGCGCGCGCTCTACGCGGCGTTACGGATGCAGGACGAGATGCGCCGTTATTCCACTACGCTACGCGAGTCCGGCAACCCCCCGATCGAGACCCGCGTCGGAGTGAACACCGGCGAGGTGGTAGTGCGCTCGATCAGGACCGACGATCAACATACTGAGTACACGCCGATCGGTCATTCGATCAGTCTGGCCGCGCGGATGCAGGCGCTGGCGCCGACCGGATCGACCGCGGTTACTGAAGCCACGCAGAAATTCTGCGCCGGATACTTCAGCTTCAAGGCGCTGGGCCCGACCCGGGTCAAAGGCGCCAGCGAGCCGATCAATGTTTTCGAGGTCAGCGGGCTGGGTCCGTTGCGCACCCGCCTGCAACGCGCCGCCGGCCGCGGACTCACGAAATTCGTGGGACGCCATCGCGAGCTGGACGCGATGCACCACGCGGCGGAGCAGGCGCGCGCGGGCCACGGCCAGATCGTCGCCGCGATGGCCGAGGCGGGCGTCGGCAAGTCGCGTCTGTTCTTCGAGTTCAAGGCCGCCGCTCAATCCGGCTGGATGGTGCTGGAGACCTTTTCGGTCTCGCACGGCCGGGCGAGCGCCTATCTGCCGGTGATCGATCTGCTGCGCAATTACTTCAGGATCAATTCCGAAGACGACGAACGCATCCGGCGCGAGAAAATCACCGGCCGGGTCGTCGCGCTCGACCGCGCACTGGAAGACACGCTGCCCTATCTCTTCGCCCTGCTCGGGATCGCGGAAGGCGCAGATCCGCGGCTCGGATCTGATGCGCAGATCAGGAAGCGGAGCACGCTCGAGGCGATCAAGCGGCTCCTGCTGCGCGAGTCGCTCAACCAGCCGCTAATGGTCGTCTTCGAGGACCTGCACTGGGTCGACGACGAAAGCCAGGCGCTGCTCAATCTGCTCGCGGACTCGATCGGCACCGCGAAGATCCTGCTGCTGGTTAACTACCGGCCCGAATACTCACACGGGTGGGGCAGCAAGACTTACTATACGCAGTTGCGGCTCGACCCGCTCGGCAAAGAGAGCGCCGACGAGATGCTCTCCGCCTTACTCACCTCTCCCGCGGCTGCGGCTTCGGCCGCAGGCGCGCACCGGGAGAGGTCGGGCGGCGACCTTCAGGTCGCCGACCGGGTGAGGGTGCAGGACGAGCTCGCCGCCCTCAAACGCCTCATCATCGAACGCACCGAGGGCAATCCCTTCTTCATGGAAGAGACGGTACAGGTGCTGCTCGACGAGGGCGCGCTGGTGCGCAACGGCTCGATGCGGCTCACGCGGCCGCTGGCGGAACTCAAGATTCCTCCGACCGTGCAGGCGATTCTCGCCGCGCGTATCGATCGCTTGCCTGCGGCCGAGAAGGATCTACTTCAAACGCTGGCGGTGATCGGCAAGGAGTTTTCGCTCGGTCTGGTGCGGCAGGTGTTGCTCCCGCAGTCGGCCGCCGGTTCCGCCAGCGGCACGAGCGCGGCGCTGGACGCGATGCTTTCCGATTTACAAACTGGCGAGTTTATCTACGAACAACCCGCAGCGGGAGATATCGAGTATAGCTTCAAGCACGCCCTGACTCAGGAGGTCGCCTACAACTCGATTCTCACCGCGCGCCGCACCGCGATGCACCAGCGGATCGGTGCCGCGATCGAAGCCCTCTTCGCCGATCGCCTCGACGACCATCTGAGTGCGCTCGCCCGCCATTACGGTCTCAGCGCCGACACCCGCAAAGCGATCGTATACCTCGGCCGCGCCGGCAGGCAGGCCGCCGAGCGTTCCGCCCACACTGAGGCGTACGCCGACTTCACTCGGGCGCTGCACCTGCTGCAGACCCTGCCCGACGACCTCGAGCGCGCCCGCCTCGAACTGTCCATCAGGGGGCCGCTGAGCCAGCCGCTGCAGGTGGTTACCGGCAGCACCGGCGCGCCTGAATTGGAGACGCATCACGCCCGCGTGCTGGAGCTCTGCCGCCTGACCGGCGAAGAAACCGAGCTGTTCGGCGCGCTGTTCGGACTCCGGCTCACTTATACGATCAGCGGCGCGCTCCGACGGGCGCGCGAAGTCGGCGAGCGGATGCTCGCGGTGGCCGAGCGCCATCACGATTCTGCCGAGATCGCCGCGTCCCACTTCGCGATCGCGCAGAACCTGGTGAGTCTGGGCGAGTTCGCCGCCGCCGCGCGGCATTGCGAGCAGGGCCTCGCCGCGGCGCAAACCGTCCGCGGCAAGGCGACCTTCATCGCGGTCGAGCCGCGGGCAGTGATGCTTTGCACCTGGTCGCACGCGCTGTGCGCTCTGGGCTTTCCGGATCAGGCCCGCAAGGCAGCCACCGACGCCATCGCGATCGCGCGGACAGATTCCCGGCCCTTCGGCTTGGTGCTCGCTTTGGCTTTCGACAGTGAGCTCCAGCAATTGCTTCGCAACGGGCCGCGGAGCGTCGAACAGGCCGATGCTACGATCGGCTGTGCGCTCGAGATCGGAGCCGTGTCTCAAGTCGGACGCGTGGCGTCGATCCGGGCCGGCGGACTGGTCGAGCTCGGGCGGTACGAAGAGGCCATCGAGCAACTGCGCTTCGCCCTAGCCGGCGCCCAGGCGAACGGCGTGGGGCTGCTCGCCCAGGGCTACTGCTCGCTCGCTCAAGCTTATGCCGCGCTCGGCCGGCATGAAGAAGGTTTCGAAGCTCTGCGCACCATCACGAAGATCGTCGAAAGGACCGAGGAGCACCAGTTCGACGCGGAAATACATCGGCTCAAGGGCGAGCTGACCCTGATTCGTGATCCGGCGACGCTCGACGAGGCCGAGGCTTGCTTCATCGAGGCGATCGCGGTCGCGCGCCGCCAGAGCGCCCGCTGGTGGGAGCTGCGCGCGACGAGGGGCCTCGCCCGGATGCTCGCGAAGCGCGGCCGTAGCGACGAAGCCCGCACGATACTCGCCGAAATCTACAACTGGTTCACCGAGGGCTTCGATACCGCCGACCTGAAGGACGCGAAAGCGTTGCTCGACGAACTGGGAAGATAAGGAAGCGCCCTCACGAGCTGCCCCGAGCGCTTTTGATCACAAGCCGTAGCCGGCCAGCAGGGCCAGGCGTAGCTTGGCGAAGTGAATCATCCCGGCGAGGTAATTCAGGTTCTCGGTCGGCGGAATCTGAGTTCCGAAATCGAATCCCGTCAGCTTTCGTAGATGCGCTCTGGTCCTCGAGAAGGCTTGATCGGTGAGCAGTGCCACTCTGTTTGTCGGCGGTCGCGCCGCCAGATTTCCGGACATCCATCGAGCCACGGATTGCGGGTAAGCGCCGAGGCTGACCACGATGTCGGCGATAAGCTCCATCGGATCATCAAGGTGATCGTCGAAGTCTGAGTTGAGCGAGAGTTCTACGGGCTCCTGGGCCATCTTGAATATGCGACTCGTCAGATGATGCCCGACCTCGTGCAAGAAGGCTGCGGCGATAGCCGCCGGATGGTGCGCGGTGTTCACGCAGATCAGCGGCCGTCTTCGCTCCTTTGCATAAAAGCCGAGCAGGGCCATGCCTTCCGGTCCGGTAAAGGCATCCGCTCTGAAGTCGGCGCCGAAGCTTGACGCCAGGTCGACGAGCTCGTGAACTGGCTTCGGCCTGAATTGCTCGCGATTGAGACCAGGCATTGCGAACCGGAGCGCCATGACGATTGCCCGCATTTCGCGCTTGCTGAAATGCCGGTCCAGGTCTCGCGCATAATCGCGCCGCATGATCGTGGCGAAATCGTCGTGAAGAGTGCCCGCCCCGCCCGGACGTGGGCGCGCCGATTTTTCCGTCGCTTCCAGGATCTCGGTCACCACTTGACCGATAACAGATGATTCTCGAGCCATCTCTAGTCCCCAGTGCCTGACTGGCTGGACCGCAAGACTACAGGCGCTCGTCGGGAGCTGGCAAGGAACCTTTTTCGGCCGCTCTCGACGTCCGAACTTTGCCTCCAGCGAGGAAGCGCGGTTCGTTTGAGCAGCGCCGATCGCTCCACCCGGCGCGGATTGCCCTCAATTGGCGTGCCGGACGCTCAGCTCGATGACGTTTCGGACCCATCGCGCGTGGCGCTTTTCTCCGGGCACCACGATTCGGAATGGCCCTTCCGCCGCTGACAGGCTTTTGCCGTCGCGACGGTCGGCGACCAGGACCAGCCGGTCGGTAAAGCCGGAATCAAGTTCCGGCAGCGCAAACACCACCCGATAGCCGTCGGAGGCCGTCACCAGCAGGTAGAGGTCCATTGCCTTTCCACGCAGATCTTTGCCGAGTGGGCCGAGCGGCGCGCCCACCCGGCGCAGAATCTCGGCGACCGGAACGCCTTCGTAGACGGCCTGGTTGCCCTTTTCGTCGACGACATTCGCACTAACCCGGGGCAACTGCGCAAGATCCCGCTGCGTGAAGACGATCTGATGCCCCGTCGCTCCGCTCACGCGAAGGACCGGCTCGGACCGTGACGCCGGCTGAGCAAGAGCGATCGCTGGACAGACCAGAACGACGATCAAAAAGAGCGTGCGTCTAATCCGCACTACGTCAGTTTCGCTCATCGCGACTCTCCACGCTCGCGGGTCGAATTTGCACTCGGCGTCCCGGACATCTCAGGTTCCCGCGTTCCATTCCATGCGAAGATATCACGATGGCGTAAAGGCCGCGTCATCCCGACCGCCTGCCTTGCGCAGTGCCCGCCGCTTCGCGCTCACCCCGGCGCCGCGATAGATACCGCGTCCGGCTTCGATGTCGAGATAGCCCAGAATCCTGTGCGCGGGACTTGCAGAAACCTGCGCATGCTTGTATGCACAACGCGGTGCGCACCACATGCGCACAAATTCCTCAAAGGGGAACAATCATGCCGCAAGGTGCTTCTGGTATCCTTGTAAAAACCCACGACGATTGGGTGAACGAGTTGAGCGCGGATGTAGCACTCCTCGACGACTACTTCGTTCATTGGCCGAACTGGGGCGGGCCACAACCAGGAACTTTGGGCCAGACCCCATGGGATCAGACAAAATTTCCGAAGCTGAACGCGTTGCTGGGGAACATCCAGCAAGCGCTCGCAGATTTTCAGGGTTTGCCGCCGGTAGATTCCGGTCCTCCATCTGACCCATTTCCCGATGACGGCACCACCAACGAGAATCCTCACAAGATGATCGTACGTTACCTTTGTCAATTCGTCCTGGAAGCGAACCGGAGATACAACGGCCCGAGCTCACTGACCCGGGCGTTGCGCCGGACCCGGATAAAAAGTACGGGTACGATTTTCCCAGCCCCGCTTACCAACCATGGGCTGACTACGCGCGACTGTGCCTCGTCAACGGAGCGATTCTGGTGGGTAATATCAGGGGAAGAAATACAGCCGGCTTCAATCCCCCTTTTCCGAGCTACCTGGACGAAAAAGTTATGAGCACGCTGGCCACAATCACCAAACAGATGTGCACCTGGGCATAGGAAACTGGCGCGGCGCTCATCCGGTCAGGGTTAGTCGAAGGTTGCCTCGCGCTCTCCAGGCGCTTCCAATTGAGCCGCGTGCTCCGTTCTTGCCACGCGCGCTGGCGGGTGGCTAGGATTTATCGCTCTGGTTGTCGTAGCGAAGCTCCGTTCGCGAGCGTGCAGCTAAGGCTTCGCGGCCAGTGTGACTTGCGATGACCGTTCCGCCAGCCGCGAATTCAGCCGAACCAGCCGCGCCGCACCCGCAAGCTGATCGCGCGTTCGTCGGACGACGGCGCGAGCTCGAGGTTCTCAGCGCCCGGCTCGATCAACTGGTTTCGGGACGCGGGGAGATGGTTCTGCTTCACGGTGAGCCCGGAATCGGCAAGACCCGGCTCGCCGACGAGTTCGCTGCCGAGTCGGCCCGCCGCGGAGCGTCGGTCATGTGGGGGCGGTGTTGGGAAGGTGGTGGCGCTCCTGCGTTCTGGCCGTGGATGCAGATTCTGCGGGCGTGCGCTCGAGACCCCGCTACCGCGACGATCCTCTCACGACTGGGTCCGGCTGCCGCAGACCTTGCGGCGCTGCTCCCGGAGTTTCGCGCCGGGTCCGGAGAGCCGGACTCGACGCTTACCCCTTCGCCAATCGCGCCGCTGACGACCTCCGGTCCCGATGAGTTTGAGCAGGCGCGTTTTCGTTTATTCAGTTCCACGGTCGATTTTCTCAAACAGTACGCGGAGCGCGCGCCGCTGGTCCTTATCCTCGACGACTGTCACGCTGCCGACCACGACTCCCTGCTGCTGCTCCATTTCGTCGCCCGCGATCTCCGCCAGGCCAAGGTGATGATCGTGGCGACCTACCGCGACCAGGAGGTCCGACAGAGCCCGCGTCTGGCCGAGTTGTTCGGGCTGTTGGGTCGCGAAGGGAGCAGCATCCCGCTTCGCGGGTTAAGCGCCGAAGACGTGAAGCAGTTTGTTGAAGCCACTTCCACCTCGGCAGCCGCAGATGAAACGATTGCGGCGCTCTCGCGCGTCACTGAAGGCAATCCCTTTTTCCTCACTGAAATCATGCAATTGATTCTCGCGGAAGGACGTTTGCCGGGGCCGGAGCCGGGGGAGATCTTACGGGCTTCGAGATTCCCGAAGGAGTTCGCGTCGCGATCCGCCGACGCCTCGCGGCCGCTTCCGCTCAGGCCAATCGCGTTTTGAGCATTGCCTCGCTGATCGGACGCGACTTCGACACGGAGCTTTTGCGCGCCGCCTCGGAACTTGACAATTCGACCCTGGTGCAGGCGCTGGACGAGGCGGTTCGGTGCGGCTTGGTGAAACGCGCCGCGACACCGGGCCGATTCAGTTTCAGCCACGTGCTCATCGCAGAGACCCTGGCGGGGGATCTTTCGGAATCGGAACGAACCCCGCTTCATTTGCGTATCGCCGAGGTGATGGAGCAATCGAGCGCTGATGACCTCAATCTGCTGCCCGCGATTGCGAGTCACTATCTGTTGGCGCTTCCCGGGGGCGACGCTTCAAAGGCGGTTGAATACTCGCAGCGCGCCGCGCGCCGCGCCTGGGAAGTAGGTGCACTCGAAGACGCGTCGCGGCTGCATGCGATGGCTTTGCGTGCGATGGAGCTGGGTCGGGTAGCCGATCCGGAGAGGCGATGCCGGCTGCTGCTGGAAATGGGACAGGCGCAATTTTTCGCCCGCGAGGTCGAAGCGTCGAAGCGCACCTTCGTCCAGGCCGCGGAAATCGCGAAAAAGATCGGTAAGCCGGCGCTTCAAGCCAATGCCGTGCTCGGCTACGCGTCCATGTTCAGCGGGACCGGAAAGGTGGACCGCGCGTTGATCCAGATGCTGGAGCAAGTTCTGTCGGAACTCGGACCGTCCGATAGGCCCGAGCGCGCGATGCTGCTGGCGCGCCTGGCAGCCGAGTACTACTGGGCCGATGCAGCCGAGCGCCGCTCGGCCTTGAGCCGCGAGGCGGTTGAGGTCGCCCGCCGAGCCGGTGATTCGCGCACGCTCGTGGTCACCCTCTATGCAAAATACCTGGCCTTGTGGGGGCCCGACACCGCGGAGGAACGCATCGCGGTTTCGGCCGAGATGGCGCGTCTGGCCGATGAGGACAAGCGGGGTGAACTGCGCAACTTTCAGATGCGCGCGCATTTTCTACGTATTGGCGACCTACTCGAATTGAACGAAATTGAAGCCGCTGATCGAGAAATTGACACCTACCTGAGCCTGGCAGAGAACCTGCGGAGGAGCCGCAGGGGTTACATCGAGCTGCTGCGGGCGATGCGAGCTTTGATTGACGGGCGTCTGACGGAAGCGGAGCGGCTCGCGCTCGAGTCGTTTGCGCTCGGTAGCGAATTTGAACCGGCTGCCGCCTCGAACCTGGCGACGCAGTTGGGGATGGTGCGGCGCGAACAGAGTCGGATGATGGAGATGGAACCCTCGATCCGGGCGTTCATCGATCAAAATCCTACTCTCGTGATGGCGCGCTGCGCGCTGGCGCTGTGCTACGTCGACGGCGACCGGAGGGAAGATGCGCGCGCGCAATTCGAGCATCTGGCGAAGGACGAATTCGCCGAATTGCCCAAGGATGCAACCGGCGTAGCCGCCGCGGTGTTCATGAGCGAGGTTTGCGCTTACCTCGGTGACACGTCCCGGGCTGCGCTTCTTTACCGGCGCTTGCGGCCGTGGAGCTCACGCAATGCGATGCTCGGCTCACAGGTCTTCTACGGGCCGGTGGCGCTTTACCTTGGAATGCTGGCCAGCGCGATGTCGCGACGCGACGAAGCGCACGAGCACTTCGAGACCGCGCTCAGAATGTCGCAGCGGATTGGGGCGCGGGCCTGGGTCGCACGTACGCAATGTGAATATGCCGCCATGCTGCTCGGTCGGGCCAATCCCGACGATCTGAAAAAGGCGCTCCAGCTGCTCGATTCGGCGCTCGCCACAGCCACCTCGCTGGAACTGACTGCAACCGCGAACAAGGCGCAGGCGCTCAAAGCGCGTGCGGCCGATCGCTCCACCGGCGACTTTGCCGTGGCCGCGCCGGTAGCTGCTGCACCGGCAACCGCGTCACGAACTATTGCGACGATCCTTTTTCTCGATATCGCCGGCTCGACCGAGAACGCGATCAAAGTCGGTGATCGACGATGGTCGGAACTGTTGAACAGATATTACGAAGTGGTGCGCGGTGAGTTGAGCAAATTCGGCGGTCGAGAAGTCAACACTTTCGGTGACGACTTCCTCGCACTATTTAACGCGCCCGCGGATGCGGTTCGATGCGCCTGCGCGATCCGCGACGCGACCCGCCAGCTCGGACTTGAAATCCGTGCAGGCGTGCACACCGGCGAGTGCGAATTCTCTCCCGAGGGCAAGATTGCAGGGGTTGCGATCCATATCGGCGCGCGGATCGTGCGGCGCGCCGAGCCGGGTGAAGTCGTAATCTCGAGTACCGTAAGAGACCTCGCTTTGGGGGCTGACTTCACGCTTTCGGAGAAGGGCGTTCACGTCCTCAAAGGAGTCCCTGGCGAGTGGTCCTTGTTCGCCGCTGATCCCCTCCGAATCGAAGCCCGAAACCTTGTTCCGGCGCGAAGCCGACATCTGGACCGTCGCGTTCAAAGGTCGAGTCCAACGCCTCAAAGACAGCAAAGGCCTCGGATATATCGCGCAACTCCTCCGCTTTCCCGGGCGAGAGTTCCACTGCATGGAGCTGCTCGGAGGCCCGGCATCATTGGGAGCCGAAGAACCTAGCGCCGGTTCGCTGGGCGGCAGGACCGCCCAAGGGCTCAGCAGTCAGGAAATCACCGCGCTTGGTCTGCGTCGCGGTATACCTGACGACGCGGGTGAGATGCTCGACGCGCAGGCCAAGGCATCGTACCGCCGCCGCCTGACCGAACTCCGCGAGGAGCTGGAAGACGCGACAGAAGCAGGCCATAGCGAACGGGCGGAACAGGCGCGAGCAGAAATCGAGTCCCTTGGCCGGGAGCTTTCCCGAGCCGTGGGCCTCGGTGGTCGCGATCGCCGGGCAGCGCAGATCTCCGAACGCGCACGTGTAAACGTCAGCAGAGCAATTAGAACTGCTATAGAAAAGCTTGGGGAACAAGATGGCCCACTGAGAAAGCATCTCGATGAAGCCATCAGGACCGGGATCTTCTGCAGTTACGTGGTCGAAACGGCCAACCTGCCATCTTGGCAGTTCTAACGCCGCGACATCCCTCGCCAGTCTCGCGATACAACAACTCCGGCCGCTTCGCCGGATTCGTTCAATCGGAATGATCGCTCCGATCAGTCGGATCTAACGCCTTGTAGGTGGAAGGTCCGAACTAGATTAGGAGGAAACGACGATGGCTTCGATGATCAATGAAGCGGCTTTGGCGAGAGTCGAGCGAGTTCAGCAGCCGGCAGATTTGTCTGAGGGCTCGAGGCTTCAGTTAACCTGCTTTCTCGACGAACTACCCGGTTTGGCCGTGGGGATCGTCACGCTGACATACCTGATCAGCTCAATCTGCACCCTCGTTTGGTAAGAGGGGCGGCAGCGGTGCGGGAACCGCTTGACGGTTCCATCGGCTGCCATCGACGCCGGTGGGTCCGGGTAGGCGAGCCTCCTGCCGCCACTCGGCCCACTGGCGGTCGTGCTGGAAAGCGCTGGTCACTCCATCAGGTGCGGATAGTTTGCCCAATCGCCAGGGTCGTGGCTGACCCACAGGCGCGCCTCGCCTAGGTCCTGGATTTGCTTTAAGCGGCGAATCGACTCGCCGGCCTGAGCCAGATCGTAGTCGGTCGCCGTCCCTTTGAGCGAATCGAGTTGCGCGCGGATATGGATCGTGTCGCCGGTCAGCACGATCGGCCCGTCCCGCTTGAGCCGAACGAACAGCGAGCATTCGCCGGGCGTGTGTCCCGCGGTCTTGAGCATCTGCAGGCTGCCGTCGCCGAACAGGTCGGTGTCTTCGGTAAGCTCGTTCCAATCGAAGCGGCGCGTTGGCAGCAGATCCTCGAGGATGAACGACCGCCGCACGCGCCGATCCGGCCAGTAGGCGTAAGGCAGCTCGCCCTTCATCACGAAAAACTTCGCGTGCGGAAACAGCGCGAGGCCGCCCGCGTGATCGAGATGGAGATGCGAGACGACGACGAACTTCACGTCGGCAGGATCGTAGCCGTGGGCGCGAAGCTGCGCGTCGACCGCCTGGTCCGGAGTCATCCGCACGTTGAGCAGCTTCGCGAGCCGCCCCCAGTAGGCCTCGGGCTCTACGGCGACGCGCGGATTGCATCCGGTGTCGAACAGCACGAGGCCCTGCGGATGCTCGATCAGGAACGACGGCACCGGAATTTCGAGCATCCGATCGGAGCCGCCGAGCATCAGGTCGGCTTCACGCATCGAGAGCATCGCGCCGGGCAGCGCGACGAGCTTGTTGGCGGTCGCGTAAGGCATCGCTTTCTCCGTTGTTGCTCGTCTTCGACGCGATAGTCGCGCGGCTGCGCTTTCGCCGTCAAGGCGCGCGGCGTTATGCTCCGCGCGGAATGAGGCAGCGATGACGAACAAGACCCCGGCCGAATTCTTCGAAGAAGGAATCGACCTGTTCAATCACGGTCGTTTCTTCCAATGCCATGAGGCCTGGGAGGAAGTGTGGAAGCGCAGCCACGGCGCCGAGAAGCTCTTCTACCAGGGACTCATTCAGGCCGCGGTGGCGATTCTGCATGCGCAGCGCGGCAATCGCCCGGGCGCGCGCACGCTGTGGGCGAAATCGCGCGCGAAGCTCGATCGGGTTCCCGCGGAGCATCACGGTCTCGCGATCGGAGAGCTGCGCGTGAAGCTGGAGAAGTTCTTCGCGGTTGCCTTGTCAGCCGAGCACCCGGCGTTGCCGGATCCGCCGCAACTCGAGCGGGCCCGCGCCTGAGGCTCGCGCGCGTCAAGTGCTGCGGGGCTGCGCTCGCTCCAGTCGCTGGCCGAGTTCCTCGATAGTTGCCACGAACCAGACCTGATCGCCGCGATTCGACTCATACACAAAATCTCGCAAGGCGGAACTCTCGGCCACGTACCGCGAGATGTCGCCGAAGATCGCCAGGTGCAGCCTGTAGATGACGAATTTCTGGATGATCTCGCCGGCGATGCGCGTTTTGAGCTGGAAGAAACCATCGCCAAGCCGCTCGACCGGAAGCACGATCAAGCGGGCGTGGTGCTCCCACGCCGCGTTGATCAAGTCGGCCGCGTCACGCTCATTGCGCGGCTGTGCCCCCTCCGAATCGCACTCGAAGATCCGCACGCCGTGGAGCTCGTAGGATTTGTCGGGCATTGTGACGACCACCCCCGTCCACCGTCATCGAGCGTAGGCGCGAAGGGTTAGATCAGATCGACTAGAACGGAATGTCTTCGTCGTCCATCGGGGGTGGCGATTCGCCGCCGCCGCCGCTGCCGCCACCACCACCGCCGCTGCCCATCGAGTCGGGAGGCTCTTCGCCGCCCGCGCCGGGCCTGCCGCCCAGGAATTGCACGCGCTGCGCGACGATCTCGGTGGTATAGCGCTTACCGCTGCCGTCCTTGGCCTCGTACGAGCGGGTCGAGATGCGGCCTTCGATAAATACCTCGCGCCCCTTTTTGAGGTACTGGCCGCAGAGTTCGGCCTGTTTGCCCCACACCACGATATTGTGCCAGTCCGTCCGCTCCTGCTTGGCCTGGTTGCGGTCGGTGTATGATTCGCTGGTTGCGACCGAGAATTTCGCTAGCGCCTGACCCGACGGCAGGTAGCGTACTTCAGGATCGCGTCCGAGACGGCCGATCAGAATCGCCTTGTTGACTGACATCGCATTACGCCTGCCTGCGATAACTAAACCCGCTGCGGCTCGGACGCAAGCCGGGTCTCGATGCGGATGCACAGGGGCGGCGCCGGCCTGGGGTTCGCTTTCGCCTCGATTTTTCAGCCTATATAATCGTTTGCCAGGACGGTAGGCAGGGTTGGACGTGAGGCAGGGTTGAAAGATGGCCACTGGTGGTTCCAGCGCGGGTCCGGTTCGGATCGCCGCACTCGGGGGACTCGGCGAAATCGGGCTCAACCTGATGGTGCTGGAATGCGGCGGCCAGGCGCTCGTGATCGACGCGGGCGTGATGTTCGGCCAGGACCGCGCGGTCGGCGGGATCGTCGCGCCGGACCTTACCCATCTCGAACGTACGCGCCCGCAAATCCGGGGCATCGTGGTGACGCATGCCCATGAGGATCACATCGGCGCGATCGGCCGCGTGTTGCAGCGTTTTCCCGCGCCGGTCTTCGGCAGCGAAGTGGCGCTCGCCTTCGCGCGCCGCCGGTTGCAACAGGCCGGAATCGTGCGCGGCTCCGACCTGCGCGCAATCGCACCGCGCCAGCCGTTCGAGCTGGGCCCCTTCATCGTCGAAGCCATTCGCGTCACGCATTCCACGCCGGATTCCTATGCGCTCGCGATCCGGACGCCGGCCGGGCTGATCGTTCATACCGGCGACTTCAAGATCGATCCCGCCCCGGTTGACGGCCGGCATTTCGATCGCGAGCGGTTCGCGCAACTCGGCGCCGAGGGCGTCGCGCTGCTGCTGTCGGACTCGACCAACGTCGAGCGGCCGGGCCGCTCCGGCTCCGAAAGCTCCCTGATGCCGACGCTGCGCGAGATCATCCGGCGCACGCGCGGCAAGTTTTTCCTGTCCGCCTTCTCCTCGCACCTGCATCGCATCAGCCAGGTCGCCGAGGTCTCGCGCGAAGTGGGCCGCCACGTGGTGCCGGAGGGGCGGCGGATGGCGGAAAGCACGCGGCTGGGGCTCGAACTGGGACAACTGAATTTCCCGCCCGGGACCTTTATCGATTCCGCCGAAGCCGATTTTCTGGAGCCGCGCCGGCTGACCTTCCTGGTCGGGGGCAGCCAGGGCGAGCCACTGTCCGCGCTGGTCAGAATCGCGACCGATTCCCATGCCCGGGTGCGGGTCGATCCCGGCGACACGGTGGTGCTGTCCTCGCGCTTCATCCCCGGCAATGAGCGCACCATCCACGCGCTGATCAACCATCTCTACAAACGCGGCGCGGAAGTCTACTACGAGACGGTCGCGCCCGTGCACGTCTCCGGCCATGCCAGCCGCGACGAGCTGATCGAGATGCTGCAACTGACCAAGCCCCGCTACTTTGTGCCGATTCACGGCGAATATCGCCATCTGGCGCGCCACGTCGCGCTCGCAATCGAGACCGGCGTCGCCGAAGATCACTGTTTTCTGCTCGAAGATGGCGACACCCTGATGATGTCCGCGGCGGGCGCACGGCGCGGGGCCGCGGTCGTGGCCGGCCGCGAGCCGTTCGAGGAAGGCGAGGGTGAGGCCGAGGTCTTCCGCGAGCGGAGCGCGCTGGCCCGCCAGGGGACGGTCTTCGCAGTGATCGCCATTTCGGCGAAGACCGGCGCGATCGTGGCCGGTCCCGATTTGCTCTCGCGCGGCGTCATTACCGGCAACGGGACTTCGAGCCTGATGCGCCGCGCACAGGCCGGGCTGCGGCAGCGGCTGCTCGAGTTCGACGGGCCGATGCGCGCGGACTCGGCACGCCTGAAGGAAGAGGTGGTGCGCACGCTCAGCGATTATTTCCACGATGCGTTCGGGATGCATCCGCTGGTCGTGCCGTGTGTGATGGAAGTTGGGGAAGCGCCATAGCCCGCGAATCGAAAATTCTGCCGCAGCTTCAGACCGTGCCGCTTAAACCCGTCGCCAACCCGATGGGCCCGATTGCGCGCGAGCTGGGCGCGTTCAGCCTGGTCGCGCTCGCGGCCTTCTCGGCGTTGAGTTTGGTGTCGCTCGATCTCGGCCGCCGGCCCAATCTGGGCGGCCCGATCGGATACGAGCTGGCGGGTAGTCTGCATCTCGGGCTGGGATATCAGGCGTATGCGCTGGTGGCGCTGACGTTGGCGCTCGCGCAGCGTATCTGGAGCGGCGCGCGACCCGTCCGGCTCGGCCGCGAGATCGGCGGCGGCATCATCCTGGTCGTCACGCTCGCAATCGCGGCGGCGCTGTGGAACGGCGGGACGCTTGCGGGCGGCGGGATGCTCGGTCAATTCCTTGCGACCGTGCTCCTCGCCTATCTCAATCTCGGTGGCAGCTATCTGGTCGTGATCTTCGCCCTGATCTGCGCGCTCGCGCTGATGTCGGGCCGGGCTCCGACCGATCTGTTGGCATCGATGTTCAGCGCCGTCCCGATTCCGGGCCGTTCGGGTTCAACCCAGCCGCCCGCCGACGATCAGGAGCCGCGGCGCGCGCCCGCAATCGCGGTCGTCGGGCGCGAGATCGCGGCGAACGGCCATCCCGATTCGGCGCCGCCGTTCGTGCGGCGAATCGCAGAGCGCCTCGCGCCCGGCAAGAAGACCGCGCAATCCGCAAAGCCGCGCAGCAAGGGCGGCTGGAAGCTGCCGGCGCTGGATTTGCTCGAAAGTCCGCCCGCCGAGCACGCCGAAATCGACGAGCACCTGCTCGAAAAGGGCGCGACCGTGCTCGAACAGAAGCTCGGCGACTTCGGCGTCGACGGGCGCGTGACCGAAGTTCAGCCCGGGCCGGTCGTCACGATGTACAAGTTCGAGCCGGGTTCCGGAATCAAGGTGAGCCAGATCGTGAACCTGGCTGACGACCTCTCGATGGCGCTGCGGGCGGCCGCGGTGCGAATCCAGGCGCCGGTGCCGGGCGAAGCGGTGGTCGGAATCGAGGTACCCAATCGCAAGCGCGAGCGCGTCTGCCTGCGCGAGATCGTCGAGGCGCAGGAGTTCCAGACGCTCGCGGTGCAGAGCCAGCTTACGATCGCGCTCGGCAAGGATATCGTCGGCCATCCAGTCGCCGCCGATCTGGCCCGGATGCCTCATCTGCTGATCGCAGGTGCGACCGGCACCGGCAAGTCGGTCTCGATTCACACCATGATCGCCTCGATCCTCTTCAACGCCACCGCCGACGATGTGCGTTTTATCCTGATCGATCCCAAGATGCTCGAGCTTTCGGTCTACGAGAACATTCCGCATCTGCTGGTGCCGGTGGTGGTCGATCCCGAGAAGGCCGCGGCCGCGCTGCTGTGGGCGACCCAGGAGATGGAAGATCGCTACCGCATGATGCGCGACCTGGGCGTGCGCAATATCGACGGCTACAACAAGGTGCTGAGCGGCAAGGCGGTGGTCGAGCTGAAGCCGGTCAATCAGGTCTCGCCGCCGCAGGATCCCAGTGCGCCGCCCGCCGCTCCGATCGAGCATCGCAAGCTCCCCAAGATCGTCATCGTGATCGACGAGCTGGCCGATCTGCTGCTCTCCGAGGGCAAGACCGTCGAGCGCGATATTACGCGGCTGGCGCAGAAGGCGCGGGCCGCGGGGATTCATCTGATTTTGGCCACGCAGCGGCCGTCGGTGGACGTGATCACCGGGCTCATCAAGGCCAACCTGCCGGCCCGGATTTCGCTGCAAGTGACCTCGCGGGTCGACTCGCGCACGATCCTCGATTCGATCGGCGCCGAGCGGCTGCTGGGCGCGGGCGATATGCTCTTCATGCCGCCGGGCAGCGCCAAGCTGCGCCGGCTGCACGGGCCGTTTGTGTCCGAAGCGGAGATCCGCCGCGTGGTCGATTTCCTGCGCGCGCAGGGTTCGCCCGATTACAAGATGGAGATCCTCGAGACCAAGGTCCCGTCCGAGGACGAGAGCTTCGCCGACGAGAAGGAAGAGGTGTACGACGAGGCGGTGCGAATCGTGATGGAGACCAATCAGGCGTCGATTTCGATGATCCAGCGGCGGCTGCGCGTCGGCTACAACCGCGCTGCCCGGATGGTCGAACGGATGGAGCACGAGGGGCTGGTTTCGCCACCCGACGGCGCGCGCCCGCGCGAAGTCAGGCTGCGCGGCGCCGGTAGCCGAATGCGAACGTGCGGGCTTTTCCCGATGTGGCCGCCGGCTGCGGGCCGTGGCGCATCAACCACTCCGTGAAACTCGCGGCGTCCGCGTTCGTCTATTGATCATCAGAGGTGATGTGGGAAAGAGGCTAGCGCGCGGCGGTTTGGTTCTGGTCCTGTGCGCCGGATGGCTGGCGATGGCGCCGCCGGCAATCGCTGCCGAGCCCGACTCGTCAGCCGGGGCATCCGGAGCGAGCGATCTCGCGACCGTCGTCGCGCGGCTCCAGCGCCATTACCAGGAAACCCAATCGTTCGACGCGAAGTTCAAGGAGATCGATCGCGAGCGCGGGTGGGCGCCCGGAGCGAGCGCAGTGGAATGATCAAATATCGCAAGCCCGGCCGGATGCGCTGGGACTTCGCGCCACCGCAAGAGGAGACGATCGTCAGCGACGGCACCATGCTTTACGTATACGAGCCCGACCTGAACCAGGTGGTCGAGGCGCCGTTCGAACACGCGTTCAGAACCTCGGCGCCGGCGGCCCTGTTGCTCGGGATGGGTGATATCGAACGCGACTTCGTGGCCTCGATGCCCATCGCTCCCCCGGCCGACAATTTGGTGCATCTGGCGCTGAGGGCCGTGCCGACGGCACCCGAGTTGCGCTGGGACTCGATCCCGCCACGTACGACATTCGTGAATCACCTGACCGACCCACTCGGCAACGTGACCCGCCTGCTTCAGCGACCTGCGAATGAATATTTCGCTCGATGATAGCGTTATTCAGATTCAAGGTGCCGGACGGGGCCGACGTAGTGACCGCGCCCGTTCGCCCTGAGGCGCGTGGCAGACTATCCACAGCCCGACGGGCGTACCATTTGACGTACCCCGATTGCGCCGCTTGATGCCGACTAGTAGACATATATGCCCTCGGACGGGGCGATGGAACGGTCCACCTACTGACACTGGGCTGTCCCAAGAATCTGGTCGACAGCGAATTGATGCTCGGCGCGCTCGGCGCGGCCGGCTACGGGCTGACGCTCGACCCGGCCGAGGCTGACGTGCTGGTGGTCAACACCTGCGCGTTTATCGAGTCGGCGAAGAAGGAATCGATCGACGCGATCCTGGAAGCATCCGCGGTCAAGGCTGCGCGGCCCGGCGGCGGCTGGTGGTCGCCGGATGCCTCGCGCAGCGCTACGGCGCCGAGTTGCGTAACAGCTCCCGGAAGTCGATATCTTTGTCGGCACCGGCAATTTCCTCGATCTGCCCGATCTCCTGCGCAGCACCGAAGCGCCCGAGCTGCGGCCGATTCCCTATCCCGGCGCGGCGCATCTGCTGCCCGGACTGGAGATCCCGCGCGCGCGGACCGGTGCGGTGTTTTCCGCCTACCTCAAGATTTCCGAGGGATGCAATCACCAGTGCTCGTTCTGCATCATCCCGAAGATCCGCGGACTGCATCAGAGCCGCCCGCCTGCCGAGCTGGTGGCGGAAGCGCACGCGCTGGCGAGAGCGGGATGCGGGAACTGAATCTCATCGCGCAGGATTTAACTGCATACGGTCGTGACCTCGAGTCGCCGATTACGCTCGCGGCGTTGCTGCGCGATCTGGCAGGGATCGAGGAGCTGCGCTGGATTCGGCTGCTGTACTGCTATCCGAACTTCGTCACCAGCGAGCTGCTCGACGCGGTTGCGGAACTGCCAAACGTGGTTAAATACATAGATATGCCGCTGCAGCATGCCGACGACGGGATGCTGCGCGCGATGCGCCGCGAACGCTCGGGCGCCGCGCTGAGCCGGCTGCTGGACCGGATTCGCACGCGGCTTCCCGAGGTGACGCTGCGCACGTCGTTCATCGTGGGCTTTCCCGGCGAGGACGAGCGGCGTTCGCGCGGCTTCAGGAATTCGTGCGCGAGAGCAGTTCGACCGGGTGGGCGTGTTTACCTATTCCCGCGAGGAGAACACCGCCGCGCACGAGCTTGCGGGCCAGGTGCCGGAGCGCGTCAAGCGCGCCCGCCGCGCCGAGCTGATGCAGACCCAGGCCGGAATCTCGCGCAATCGGAATCGCGCGCTGATCGGTAGTGAAGTCGAGGTACTTGATAGAAGGCGACTGCCGGCCCGGGCGCGGCTGCGCGGCCGCATCGCCGGGCAGGCGCCGGAGATCGACGGCGCCGTGTTCCTGACCGGCGAGGCCGAGGAGGGTGATTTCGTACGGGCTCGAATCGAGAAAGCGCTTACCTACGATCTGCATGGGCGGGCGATGGGGGCAATCAATTGAAGAAGAAGGTGACGAAAACCATGCCGACGACGAAAAAGAAAGTTACGGCCCAGGCCGCGCCACGGCGGGCCGCCGCCACCCCGGCTGCGCCCCGCCAGTTGCCGCCGCACCAGCCGCGCCGCGACCGGCCGCGGCACCACCGGTTGCGCCGCGACCAGCCCCCGCACCGGCAAAGCCCAACGCGCGCCGCAAGAAATTTCTCGCCAAGGTCGTTGAGAATCTGGGCGAGATGAAAATCAAGCTGCTCAGCGAGATGGAATCCGAGCTCAAGGCGGAGCGCGAAGGCAACAAGGACGAGGGGATGGATACCTACGACCTCGCCTCCGAGGAGCGCGACCGCGAGATCAGCTTCATCCTGTCCGATCGCGAGCGCGTGAAGATCAAGCAGATCGACGACGCGCTGGAGCGGCTCGCAGATGGCAGCTACGGCATCTGCGAATCGTGCGGGCTCGATATCGGCGAGGAACGGCTCGAAGTGATGCCGTTTACGCGCCTGTGCCGCGATTGCCAGCAGGATCAGGAACGCGAAGCCCGCAGCCAGCGCCGCTACGACGACGAACGCAACGTCTACCGCAAGCTCGGATCAACGGATAACGAAGAGGAAAGCGGCTAGACCTTTCGCATCGCGGTCTTGCGCGCCTCTCCCTGACCAGGGAGAGGTCGGCGCGTGCGAGCAAAAGCTCGCCACGCGCCGGGTGAAGGGCTGCCTGTAGATTTGCGCCTCCCGTATCGCGGTTGCCGCGGTTCGTTCGTCGATCGCGGTCCGAACCAGCTTCCCGGCTTTGCGCGCGGCCGAACTATAGCTCTGTCCACGTACGTCAAGACCATCAATAAACATAAAGCTTGGCCGCACTGTCGTCGCCCGCCGTTGTTGTGGGTACTACTGAGGTACGGCAAGCCACATGCCCTTTTTGCCTCGAGACAGAAGGGGAGGGGCCAGGCGGTGATTGGCGGTTCTGCGAAGAGGGCCGGCACAGAGGCCGGCCCCTACCCTGCAAGTGATCCCATTCAGGGTAGTGGCCGGCGTCCCTGCCGGCCCTCCGATTCTCAGAACCGCCGCTACCAGACAGGGTTGCGAAACAGGCTCATTCCGTCGGGCGCCGCGTCGGCTCTCTGCCGTCCATTCGCGCTGTGAGCCGCCTTCCCGGCGTCTCGACGCCGGCGCGCTAGCCGACTATAACTCTCTCCGCATGACCACGCGGGAACGTCAGGGGTGGCTCATCGTTGCGAGCCTGTTCGTTACCAATCTGATCATCTTTGGCGGCGGGTACAACAGTGCCGGCGTGTTCTTCCCGCCTCTGATCGCGGAGTTTGGATGGAGCCGCACGCAGGTCTCGACGCTCCCCTCGGTGCTGGCGGCTGCGGCGGGACTCAGCGTGCCGCTGATCGGATGGCTGCTGGACCGGGTCGAGGCGCGGATTGTGATGACCGCGGGCGCGGCGGCGGCCGGCGTAGCCTTTTTCATGGCCAGCCGGGTCGTCGCATTTCCGCCCATGGTCGCGGCGTATGCGTTGCTCGGCTTCGGCGTGACGGCGAGCACGCTGCTGCCGGCCTCGATGGTGGTTACGAACTGGTTCGGCGCACGGCGCGGGCTCGCGATGGGTCTGGCGATGGCCGGGACCTCGCTCGGCGGCGCGACGATGACGCTGCTGGCCAGCCGCGTGATCACACATAGCGGCTGGCGCAGCGCCTATCTGGTGCTCGGCCTGCCCATGATCGTGGTGGTGATTCCAGTGCTCCTGCTCATCGTCCGGACCCGGCCGCCGTCGGTCTCTACCAAGAAACTCACGCTGGCCGAGCAGGCGCAGGCGTTGCCGGGGGTCGAGGTTGCGGCGGCGCTCCGCTCGCGATCCTTCTGGATGGTCGCGCTGGCCCAGTTCTGCTACGCGGTCAGCGCAGGCGCGATCGTCGCGCATACCATCTCGTACCTGGTGGGGCTTGGCTACGCGGCGCCGCTCGCGGCGGAGATCATGACGGTGGCCTTCCTGTGCACGTCGCTGGGCAAGATCACGATGGGACAGTTCGCCGATCGGGTGAGCGGCCGGATCGCGCTGACGCTGAATTTTCTGATCGCGGCGATGGGCGCGCTGTTCATGCTGGGCGCGCGGCATCCGGTCGCGTTGGTGCCGGCGGTCGCGGTCGTCGGATTGACGCTGGGCGCGCCGCTGGTGCTGATGCCGCTGGTGATGGTCGAGTCGCTGGGCATGAAGCGCTTCGGGTCGCTGGCTGGCCTGACCGGGTTGTTCAATACGGTCGGCGCCGCAATCGGGCCGATTCTGGCCGGGCGGATTTTCGACGTGACCGGCAGCTACGCCTCGGCCTTCGAGCTGTTCTCGTTGCTGCTGCTGCTGGGCGGGATCGCAACTTCGCCTGCCTGCCGCTGGAATCCCAGCAGGCGCGTTTGCAGCGAGCGATCCCGGTCTAGCCTGAGGCGACGGCGAGAATCGATCGGACCTTCGCGGCGATATCGGGGGCGTGGACGACGTCGGTGATAATCGCGGCGGCGTCGGCGCCGGCAGCAAGCACTTCGGCGATCCGGGCTTCCGTAATCCCGCCGATCGCGACGATCGGAATCTTTACCGCGGCGCGAACCGCGCGCAGTTGGTCGAGTCCCTGGCCGTCGCGAACGTTCTTGAGCCCGCCCGGGTACATCGGGCCGAAGCCGATATAGTCTGCGCCGCCCGCCTCTGCGATGCGGCCTGCTCGACGCTGTGCGTCGAGATGCCGATGATCGCGCCGGGGCGCATCAGGCGCCGCGCGGCTTCGATCGGCAGATCGTCCTGCCCGAGATGAACTCCGTCGGCCTCGGCCAGCATCGCGATATCCACCCGGTCGTTGACGATAAAGATCGCGCCGGCCGCGCGGCATAGCGGGGCGATCGCGCGCGCTGCCGCGGCGAAGTCGCGCGCGGGTGCCTGCTTCAGCCGCAACTGCAGGATGCGTGCGCCGCGCCGCGAGCAGCATCCGCGCCAATTCGACCGGATCGTGGCCGCCGGACGGATCGACCATCGCGTAGAAAGTGGGAGGGCAGTCTCATTCCGGCGGGCTCTTGCGGAGCACGATCCGATGCTCGGTGATTTTCTTGCGCAGCGTGTTGCGATTGAGCCCGAGCATCCGGGCGGCTCGCACCTGGTTGCCGCCGGCGCGTCGAGCGCCAGCTCGATCAGCGGCCGCTCCAGCTCCGCGACCATCGTTTGGTAAGGTCCGCGGACTTCCTCGCTGCGGCCCTCCGTCGAGCCAGCTCGCCCATCCGGCGGCGAAACGATATCGGCGAAGCGTCGCGCTGCCGTCACGGCGCGGTGCGCGGAGCGCTGGTGCCGGAGCCGAGTGCAACATCGTCGAGCTGAATGGTGTTGCCGGGCGCGAGCAGCGCCGCGCGCAACACGCAGTTCTCGAGCTCGCGGACGTTGCCGGGCCAGTGATACGAGGCGAGCTTGTCTACGCGCCTCGGCCGCGACCGCTGGCCCGCGCGCCCATCTCGCGCGCCGCCTTGGCGACGAAATAGTCGGTCAGCTCGGGAATATCCTCGCGGCGCTCGCGCAGCGGCGGCAAGCTGGATCGGGATCACGCCGCAGGCGGAAGTAGAGGTCCTCGCGGAAGCGCCGCTGCGCGCACCGCTGCTTCGAGGTCCTGGTTGGTGGCGGCGATCACCCGCGCCTCGAGCTGCAGCGTCTCGGATGCCGCCGACCCGCGTGAACTCGCGCTCCTGGAGCGACGCGCAGCAGCTTGGGCTGCAGCTCGAGCGGCAGGTCGCCGATCTCGTCGAGGAAGATCGGTGCCGCGGTGCCGGCCAGCTCGAACTTGCCCGCGCGGCGCTCGGTCGCGCCGGTGAACGAGCCGCGCTCGTGGCCGAACAGCTCGCTCTCGAGCAAGCCCGGCGGAATCGCCGAGCAGTTGACCGCGACGAACGGCGCGCGCCAGCGCGCCGATTTGAAATGGATCGCGCGCGCGACCAGCTCCTTGCCGGTGCCGCTCTCGCCGGTCAGCAGCACGGTGGCGTCGTTGTTAACCATCCGGCCGATGAGCTTGTAGACTTCCTGCATCGCCGGCGCTGCGGCCGACGATCTCGCCGCCCGACCAGGCTGCGGCTGACTTCATTGTGCAGGCCGGTCGAAGCTCGGCGCTCTGTGCCGCGACCTCGACCGCGCGCGCGACCGCCGCGGCGACCAGATCGAGATTGGCGAACGGCTTGGTCAGGTAGTCGTGCGCCCCGCGCTTCATCGCCTCGACCGCGTTGTTCATCGTGCTCGCGGCGGTGATGACGATGATCACGGTGCGGATTTCCTCGCTGCGGGCGGTCGCACAGCACTTCGAGCCCGCCCACGCCGGGCATCATGATATCTACCAGTGCGACGTCGAAGCGCCCGCTGCGCAGCGCCTCCAGCGCGCCCTGGCTGTCAGCCGCCTCTTCGACCTCGAAGCCGGCGGCTTCGAGGCTGTGACGCAGGACGAGCCGGATCGCCTGGTCGTCGTCGGCGACGAGCACCGTCGTGGGGCTGCTCTCGCCGGATCCGATGATGTTTGGATTTGCCGCCATTGGCTATGCTTTCGGCGCCTGAGCGCTACGCGCAATCGTAACAGTAAGTCTAAGCCGCGGGCGAGTCTGTCTTGACCGGCAGCGTGACCTTGAACGTCATCCCGCTCGCGGCCGCGATTTCCGCGGTCGGTGCTTCCTGGCCGCCCTGGTCAGCGTGGTCAGGCGCGCGGACTCCGCCGGGCTCGGCCCAGAGCTTCCCACCGTGCAACATCACGATCCGCTGGCTGATCACCAGCCCGAGCCCGGTTCCCTGCGGCTTGGTCGTGAAGAAGGGCGTGAACAGTTGCGCGATTTCCTCGTCGGTCATCCCCTTGCCGCTGTCGCTGACCTCGACCCGCAGAAAGTGCCGGCGATGGCCGTCGGTGGTCATCCGAAACTGCGTCTCCATCCGGGTGCTGAGGCTGATTGTGCCGCGCGCGCCGATCGCTTCGATCGCGTTGCGGATCAGGTTCAGGAACACGCGCTCGAGCGCGCCGGCATCACCGGCGACCTCGGGAAGGCTCGGGTCGAAGAGCTGCTCCAGCGCTATCCCCGGCGGCGTGTGGGGATACAGCCCGGCCAGCTTGAGGGCCTGATGCAGCACGCGATGGATATTTACCGGCTGCATTGAGAAGCGCTGCGGCGTGCCGAAGGCCAGCACCTGCTCAACCAGCGCCGCGATCCGGTCGACGCCCTCGAGAATGACGTTGCAATAGCCTTGCGCGCGCGCGTCGTTGCGGAACATCGCGGCCAACAGCTCGCCCGCACCCTTGATGCCCGTCAGCGGGTTCTTGACCTCGTGAGCCAACCCCGCGGGCGAGAGTCGCATCCCGATTTCGCTGCCCTCCAGCGTCCGTTCGGCACTCTTCTGGTGAGAGAGATCCTGCATCAGAATGACCGCGCCGCGGATTCGCCCGTCCTCCTTCATCAAAGGCGACGCCTCTGCCCGGACCACTACTAACCTGCGCTGCAAAAGCAATTCCGCCTCGGGATCCGACAGATTCTGCCCGCTCTTTAGGCAAGATCCAATCATCCGCGCCAGCCAATCGTTATGCCCGAGCAATTCGTGCATAAACGCTGAACTGGGTTTCGAGACACCTAGCAGAGTCTCAGCGGCGGGATTCAGCGCCACGGGCTCAAGGTCAGCCGAAAGCACAAGTATTGCATCGCCCAAGCTATCGACGATGTCGCGCCAAACAGCTATTCGCATCGGAGAGGCCTTGGCGAAAGGGAAGTCATCGCTCTTGAGGAAGCTACCACAAACGGCGCTGCCAACTAAGGCGCGAGCATAAGTTTTGCTTCTTGTGTTCCCCCGGCCGTATAAGTCGCTACTTGTGGAAGGATTAGACTTTTTGATGCGAAACGAGGTTGACCAAGGGGTGGTCAGCGGTTAGGGTTGACGGAAATCCCGAAACTTGGTGTGGATGTTTAAGCGCCTTCTATATTCGGTCTTGTTACTGATTCTTGCCCTCCCGGCCGCCGCCGGCGCGTGGGTTTGGGGTGCAAAGGGTCTGGAAGGCCCCATTACCGGGATTCAGGCCGTGCACGCACAACCGGCCACCAAGCCCCATCAGGTCGAGGTTCCCGCAGTCCCGGCGCCGGTTGCTCAATCTGTCGCGACGCCAGCGCAGCGATTCGACCCCTCCCGGAGCGCAGGCCGCCTGGTCTTCGAGCACAATCCGCCGCGCCGGGTGCCTCCTTTCCCGCTGACCCTGAATCGCACCGTCCAGCGTTATATCGACTCGTTTCTCAATCAACCGCAATACCTGGAAAGCTCGTTCAATCGAGTCGCGCCTTATATGCCCGAGATGGTAGGCGAGCTGGAGAATCGGGGGTTGCCGAAGGATCTAATCTATCTGGCCTTTGCCGAGAGCGAATTCTCCAAGGCGGGCGCGGGACCTTGGCAGCTCAGCCGAGCGACGGCGCGGCGCTTCGGCCTGCACATCAATCGCTACGTTGACGAGCGCCGCGATCCGGTAAAATCTACACGTGCGGCGGCTCAGTTTCTCGCTGGTCTGCACGACGAGATCGGCGACTGGCGGATTACGCTGGCCAGTTGGAACCGCGGCGAGGCCTCGATTGACCGGTTTTGGGCTCTACGCGGCGCAGATTACGGCCGCCTGATGAAGAAGCTCCCGCGATGCACCCGCAGCCTGCTCAACCGCTTCATGGCCGTCGCGTTCATCGCCCGCAATGCCGACACTTACGGCTTTGACCCGATCGTTTACTCACAAGCTCCGTTCCAGCGGGTTGGAGTTCCAGGCGGTACGCTGCTCAGCGAAGTGGCGCGGACGTGGGGGACCACGGTCACGATGGTGCGCGACCTGAATCCCGCAATTCTGCGCGATCGGGTGCCGCCCGACGTGGTGTCCTACGAGGTCTGGGTGCCGCGCATTCCGGATCAGGCCGACGCGGACCCGCTCTCGATCGAATTCCTCGAAAACTGACCGCCTGCTCTGTTCGCTCCTATCCTCCCGGTGATTCTCTCGCGCCGCTAAGCCGCGTATTCTTGGTCGCGGCGGGAATCTGCCTGCCGGTCTTGCCATGATCAGCGCGGACGACGCCCTCAAACTTGTGCTTGCGAACGTCGAAGTCCTCGGCGTCGAGCGGACGCCGATCGTGTCCGCGCTCGGGCGCGTGCTCGCCGAGCAGATTCACTCGCCTCGCGATATTCCTGGCTTCGACAACTCCGCGATGGACGGCTATGCGGTTCGCGCCGCGGATGTGGCGCTGGCCAGCGAGTCGAAGCCGGCGTGGCTGCGCGTGGTCGAGACGATCGCGGCCGGCGCGATGCCGTCGCGGTCGATCGGAGCCGGCGAGGCCGCCCGAATCATGACCGGCGCGCCGCTTCCCGCCGGCGCGGACGCGATCGTGCCGGTCGAGCGCACCCGCGACCACGACGCTGAAGTCGAGATTACTGCCGCGTCAGCGGCCGGCGCCTTCATTCGTCCGCGTGGCGAGGACCTGCGCGAGGGCGAACTCGCGATCGCGCCCGGCCGCCGGCTCACGCCCGCCGATCTCGGGATGCTGGCGTCGCTCAATCGCTCGATGGTCGAGGTCTATCGCCGGCCGCGAGTCGCGATCGTGGCTACCGGCGACGAGCTGGTCGATGTCGATCAGGTTCCGCATGGCGCGCAGGTCGTGAACTCCAGCGCCTATGCGCTGCACGGTGCGATTCTCGAAGCGGGCGGCGAGCCGATCGTGCTCAAGGTCGCGCGCGACCAGCGCGAGGAAGTTCGCGCGCGGCTGACGGAGGCGCTCAAATTTGACGCCGTGCTTTCGACCGGGGGCGTCTCGGTCGGGCAATTCGATCACGTCAAGGAAGTGCTCGATGAGCTCGGACTGCGGCAACTGTTCCACGGCGTCGCGCAGAAGCCGGGCCGTCCGCTCAAATTCGGACTGATCGGCGAGCGGCCGATGTTCGGCTTACCGGGGAATCCGGTCTCGACGATGGTCTGCTTCTATCTCTACGCGCGTCCCGCGCTGCTCAAGATGGGCGGGCGTCGCGACTTGGGACTGCCCCGCGTCACTGCGCGCTGCGCGGTCGATATCAAAACCTCGAAAGATCTGACCGAGTTCGTGCGGGTTCGGCTGGAGCGCCGCGGCGACGAACTTCTCGCCGCGCCTACCGGCAGTCAGGGCTCGGGAATACTAAGTTCGCTGTCGCGGGCGGACGGGCTGCTGATCGGTCCTGCGAGCGAGACGGTCCTGAAGGCCGGCTCTCAGGCCACGGTGCTGGTGTTGGATACCGGTGCGGTGGAGAATTCGGAGCCGTGCTTCGAGGAGCGCCGCTTCCAGAGCCATTGAATGACCAGCGTCGCAGCCGAACCGAAGATCATTGAGCCGATGATTACCGCGGAAACCTTGAAGTCCAGGGTGGCGGCGAACGGGATCAGATGAACCTTGACCGGATCGAGCTGGAAATTCTGGTAGATGATGTACGCGAGCCAGAGCACCACGATCGTACCGATGATGAACTTCGGATTCTTGGCAAACTGCGGCATCGCGACAAATCCTCCACGCATGAGCTTGAAAGGTTCACCGCGCCGTGTCAACGCAGCGGACTCGCGGCGCGACGGATGAGGGCCTCGGCGTGAAACTTCGCATCGGACAGGGCTTCGATCTCCATCCGCTGGAAGCGGGACGCAAGCTCATTCTGGGCGGCGTCGAGATTCCGCACGAAGCGGGCCTGCGCGGCCATTCCGACGCCGACGCTGCGGCCCATGCGCTGGCCAACGCGATCCTGGGCGCGATCGGCGAAGGCGATCTCGGCCGCCATTTCCCCGACAGCGATCCGCGCTACAAGGGCGCCGACAGCCTCACGCTGCTGGCCGCGGTCTTCAAGCTCGCGAGCAGCCGCGGCTGGCGCCTGGTCAACGCCGACCTCACCATCTTCGCGCAAGCGCCGCGACTCGCACCCCATCTGGCCGCGATGCGCGAGCGGCTGGCGCGTGCGCTCGGCGCCCAGCCCGATCAACTCAACGTCAAGGCTTCGAGCCCCGAGGGAGTCGGCGCGCTGGGCCGCGGCGAAGGTATCGCCGCCGCCGCAGTCGTCCTGCTGGGCGCGGATTAGATGATTAGATAATGAAGACAGTGACGTTTACCGTAGAACCTTTTGCCGATGGCATGGAGCGCTTTCGCCGAGCCTTTGAGGCCGCGCAGGCCGGCAAGCGCGTCAAGCCGCAGGAGCTAGTCGGCTTTACCAGCCTGGAGGCGGCGCGCAACTTTTTGACTCGCGAACGCCTGGCCCTGCTGCGAGCGATCAGAACGCACCATCCGCACTCGATTTACGATCTGGCCAAAACGGTCAAAAGAGATCTGAAGAACGTGCAGGAAGACATACGGATTCTCGACCGGCATGGACTGGTCCGGATCACGCGGCAGCGCCGGGGAGGGCGCAAGGTCAAGGTGCCGGAAGTCCCGTTCGAAGAGATCGCGCTGCGGATCGCGATTTGAACCCGATCACCGCCCGGCGGCTCGTTCGACTCTCCATTCCCAGTCAGAACTTCGCGGGCCGCGCGCTGCGCCACCTTCGGTATCGCGCTCACCGCCCGGCGGCTCGTTCGACTCTCTATTCCCAGTCAGAACTTCGCGGGCCGCGCGCTGCGCCACTTTCTGGTGCTGCTCGGCGCGCACTGACTATGCTTTACAGGTCGTCGCCCGAATCGCCGCCGTCGTCGCTGTCCAGATCGCCGCCGCCTTCGAGCTCGTCAATCGCTTCGTCGAACTCCTGACCACCGAACTCGTCGCCCATCTCCTTGCCCATGTTGCGCATCATCCGGGCGACGCTCTTGGGATCCTTCTCGTCGAGGTCGCTGAACTTGGAGGGGTCCGCGAGCTGGTCGAGCCGCGACTCCTCGCTGCGCGGCATCGCGAAGCGCGACATCAGGCGCTGCATCTTGGGGCTGCCGCAATGCTTGCACTTCGCGTCCACCTTCTCGCTCACCCGCATGGTGAGGAAGCTGGTGCGCTTGCGGCACTTTTCGCATTCGTATTCGTAGATCGGCATCAGCGGTCACATCGCGGCGTTCGGTAAATTTTCCGCAACCACGGGGGACTAGGCAATAGCCCCAGTATCCATCAATATTTCCCCGACCGCTTGAAGCTGGGTAAGGGACGCCTCCGAACCATGAACGATTTGCGCATCATGTGGCGCGAGACGCGGATGGTCGTGCTGGTCGCGATCTCGGCCGCGCTCTACGCCGCGGTGCTGGTGCCGTTCAAGGGCGTGCCGCTGATCCCGGGCGTGACGGAGCTGCGCCCGGCCAATGCGATTCCGATCGTGTGCTCGTTCCTGTTCGGGCCGGCGGCGGCGTGGGGCTCCGCGATCGGCAACATGATCGGCGACTTCTTCGGCGGCGTCGGCCCGGGCGATATTTTCGGCTTCTTCGCCAATCTGGTGTACGGCTATCTGCCCTACAAGATTTGGAACGTGATCGGCGCGAATCAGAGTCCGATGAGCCGATCACCGCTCGGGATCGCGAAGTACGTAGTCGTCTGCCTGATGGCGAGTGTGCTGTGCGCAGACTTCGTGGCGTGGGGCGAGAACGTAATCGGAGTGCGGCCGTTCTGGATGCTCGGCAATGTGATCGTGCTCAACAACATGGTCGCGGCGATGGCGCTCTCGCCGTTCCTGCTGATCGGGATTTATCCGCGCGTCAAGCGAGGCCGGATGCTCTGGGACGACGTGATGCCCTCGCTCAAGCACGGCCCGTCGCTTCGGCGGCTGCTCGGAGTGCTGATGATCGCGGCGGGTGAGTCGGGCGCGTGGCTGCTCGGGAATCTGGTCTCGACCGGCTACTGGCTGCCGGCGTTTCTGCCGCATTCGATGGCGCGTCCGCCGTACGACCGCGCGATCGCAATCTGCGTCAGCCCGATGATGGCGCTAGCCATGCTCGGCGTCTGGATCCTGTGATGGAACGCACGAGCTCGTTGGCACGCGCCTTTCTTCACCTCTCCCTGACCAGGGAGAGATCGTGCGAGCAACGCGAGCGCGGGTGAGGGTATTTCCGCGTGAAACCCGATTCACCCGTGACCAATGCGCCCGCGGTGCCCGATCGCTCCCCGGATGCGATCGTGGTTGAGAACGTCACGTTCACCTATCACGGTGCGGACTCCCCGGCGCTGATCGATGCGAATTTCCGCCAGGCTCCGGGCGAGATGATCGGCATCATGGGCGCCTCGGGCGCGGGCAAGTCCACGCTCGCCAAGTGCCTCAACCGGATCGTCCCCGGCTTTGAGGAAGGCGAGTTCCGCGGCGTAGTCAGGATCGGCGGACGTTCGCTCGAAGCCATGCGCGTATGCGATGTCGCGCCGCTGGTCGGGATGGTCTTTCAGGATTTCGAGGCGCAGCTTTTCTCCACCAACGTCGCGCACGAGGTCGCGTTCGCGATGGAGCAGGTCGGGATGCGCCGTGAGGAGATCGTGACGCGAATCGGCGCCGCGCTCGAAGCTGTCGGGCTCAAGGGCTTCGAGCCGCGCGACCCGACTTCATTGTCCGGCGGCGAGAAGCAGCGCCTGGCGATCGCCTCCGTGATGGCGCTGCGGCCGGGCGTGATCGTGCTCGACGAGCCCACCACCGATCTCGATCCCGAAGGCCGCGCCGAAGTCTTCGCGCTGGTGCGCACGCTCCGCCAGCAGGGCGTGAGCCTGATCGTTATCGAGCACGAGGCCGAGGAGCTGCGCAATTGCGATCGTCTGCTGCTGATCCGCGCGGGACACGTAATCGCCGACGATCCGCCCGAGCGCCTGATGACCCAGCTCGATCTGCTCGAACAATGCGGCGTCCATCCGCCGGATCTGAATCATCTCGCCGCCAAGCTCGGGTGCGCCCGCGCATCTGCGGACCGTCGCCGAAGCCGAGGCGCTGATCAGGAAGCTCTTTCCCAAGGCCGTGGAGCATCGCGATCCTCCTGAAGTGCAGCCCGCTGCGGGCGCGACGGTTGAGCCGGTCGCGCCGCTGGTGGAAATTCGCGACCTGAGTTTTTCGTATGCGGAGGGGCCGCGTGTGCTCGACGCGATCGAGCTCACGATTGCGCCCGGCGAGTTCGTCGCGATTATCGGCCAGAACGGTTCGGGCAAGACTACGCTGGCCAAGCATATCGTCGGGCTCTTGAAGCCCGCGCCCGGGAAAATACTGCTCTCAGGACGCGATCGCGCGGCGATGCGTCCGGCTGAGACCGCGCAGGAAGCCGGCTACGTTTTCCAGAATCCCGACCATCAGATCTTCGCCGCGACCGTCGAAGACGAGGTCGCCTTCGGCCCGCGCAACTTCGGCCTCGATGCGGCCGAAGTCGAGCGGCGCTGCGCCGAGGTGCTGCACGCGGTCGGGCTCGACGGCGCGCGCGCGCAGGATCCGTTCCTGCTCGGCAAGGGCGAGCGCCAGCGGCTGGCGGTCGCGAGCGTGCTCGCGCTGCGGCCGCGCCTGCTGATCCTCGACGAGCCGACCACCGGCCTCGACTATCGCGAGCAGCGCCGGATGATGGCGCTGGTCGCGGACCTCAACCGCTCCGGAATCGCGATCGTGATGATCACGCATACACCGTGGCTGGTAGCCGAATACGCGCGCCGCGTCGTCCTGATGCGGCGCGGGCAGAAGCTCTTCGACGGGCCGGTGCGCGAGTTCTTTGCGCAGGAGGACTTGCTGCTCAAGTCGTCGTTCCGTCCGCCCGAAATCGTGGCGCTGGGCCGCCGCTTCGGCGTGAGCACGCTCAGCGTTGACGAATTCGTGAGCTGGATTCAGGGCCGCGCCTGATGCCGATTTATCGCTATATCGACCGGTCCAGCTTCGTCCATCGGTTGCATCCGACGGTCAAGGTCCTGGCGCTTTTCGTGATCTTCTGGTCGGTCTACTGGGTGGATCGTCCGCTCGCCTTCGTGCCACTCGGATTGATTCTGCTCACGCTCGCGCTGCTCACCGGCTCGGGACCGAATTTCTACTCGCTGCGCTGGCTGTTCATTATTATCGTGACCTCGACCACGATCTCCTGGATGCTCGTGTTCGGCCATCGCGGCGCGTGGATTACCGAGACTTCGATCATGATCGGCGTCGGGCGCGGCCTTAAGCTCGCGGAGCTGCTCGCGGGCTCGGTGCTGTTTCTGTCGACGACCAAGGTCGAGGAGTTCATGGTCGGGCTGGCGCGGCTGGGAGTTCCGTATCGCGCGCGTTTTGCGATCACGCTTTCGTTCCGCCTCGCGCCGCTGTTTATCGACTCGTACCTGACGGTGGTCGATGCGGAGAGCCTGCGCGGGCTCGATTTCAGCGAGGGCCGGATCACCGAGCGGGTGCGCCGCTACGTGCCGGTGTTCATTCCGGTGTTCATGGGCGCGCTGCGCAAGGCCAATAACATGGCGATGGCGCTCGAAGCGCGCGGCTTCGGGATGAACCCGCATCCCACGAGCTACGTGGAATATCCGGTGCGCCCGCCCAACGTCGCGACCGGCGTATTCCTGGTCGCGCTGGGCGCAGGCTATTTCATGATGTACTGGACGGGTTTCGGGCTAATCCTGACGCAGTGAGATCGCCGCCGGGTCGCACCGCCGATCACCGGCGAGACGCCGGCGCCACTACATCCAGAAGTAGGACCGGCGTCCCGCCGGTCATTGGCCCGCGTCGCTATCGGCCAGTCCGTTTTGCGCATCCGGGGGCGCGTGATAATTAAATCGGGCTCGGACGGCGCGCGTAGCGCCGGCCGGTTACGGAGTATCGATGACTGGTCCGTTGTCAGATCTGAAAATTGTCGAAGTGGGCGAGATGGTTTCGGCGCCATACGCGAGCAAGCTGCTTGCCGATCTGGGCGCCGAAGTGATCAAGATCGAACGGCCCGGCGCCGGGGATCGCGCTCGCACCCGCGGACCGTTTCCCGGTGGCCTGAGCCATCCCGACAAGAGCGGTCTGTTCCTGTATCTCAACGCCAATAAGCTCGGCGTCACGCTCGACCTCGCGCAGCCCGACGGCTTTGAGATCTTCGAGAAGCTGATCGCGGGCGCCGATCTGCTGATCCATAACGTTGCGCCGCCCGACATGGATCGCGTCGGCCTGCACTACGAGCGACTGCGAAAGATCAATCCGAATCTCATCGTAACCGCAGTGCTGCCGTATGGCCTCTCGGGGCCCAAGCGCGACTGGCGGGCGGAGAATCTCAACCTGTGGTGCGCGGGCGGCGTCTGCTACTTAAACGGCGGCGGACCGGAGGCGCGCGATCTCCCGCCCCTCAAGACCTTCGGCGATCAGGCGGGATACCAGGGCGGCGTGCATGCCGCGGTGGCTGCGATGGGCGCCGTGATGGCGCGGCTGCGCGACGGCGAGGGCCAATTCGTCGAAGTCTCCGTTCAGGAGTCGGTCGCGGCCGAGCTCGAGATGACGTTCGAGTACTGGCCGTATATCAGGATGATAGCGTCGCGCCTCGGGCAGAAGCCGCTCCAGCCGGTCGAAATTTTCGAGTGCAAGGACGGCGGCTACATCTACGTATGCTGCATCGAGGAGCATCAGTGGCGCGCGTTCATCGACCTGATGGGGAATCCCGAATGGTCCACGATGGAGATTTTCGGCGATCGGCTCCAGCGCGGGCTGAATTGGGACGCGCTCAAGCCGTTTATCGCGGAGTACGTTGCCGAGCAGACAGTGCTCGATCTCTACCGCAAGGCGCAGGCGCGGCGGATTCCGTTCGCGCCGGTTTCGACGATGGGCGATCTGATCAACTCGGAGCATCTCAAGGCGCGGGGCTTCTTCGTCGAGATCGCGCATCCGGTGGCAGGCGTGCAGAAATATCCCGGCGCGCCGGTCAAGTTCAGCCGCACCCCGTGGGAGATTCGCATCCCGGCGCCGACGCTCGGACAGCATAACGATGAAATCTTCGGCCGCCAGCTCGGACTCGCGCCGGCGCGGCTGAAAGAGTTGCAGGGCCGGGGCGTCATCTGATGGCATCGACTCGCAAGCCGCCGCTCGAAGGAATCCGCGTCGCTGATTTCAGTTGGGTTTGGGCTGGACCGTTCTGCACGCTCCAGCTTGCCCATCTGGGCGCCGAGGTGATCCGGATCGAAACGAAGACGCGGCCGTGCGTCACGCGGATGCTGCCGCCGTGGCCGGAAAACCGGATGGGCCTCAACCGCTCCGGCTATTTCAATCAGTACAATCAGGGCAAGCGCTCGATCTCGCTCAATTTCAAGATTCCCGGCGCGCTCGAAATCGCCAAGCGGCTGATCGCGAAGAGCGACGTGGTAGTGAACAACTTCGCGGCGGGCGTAATGGATCGGCTCGGCTTCGGCTACGAACAGTGCCGCAAGCTCAAGTCCGATATCGTGATGATCTCGCTCTCCGGTTACGGCGATACCGGCCCCTACAGCGAATATGTCGCCTACGGTCCGGCGCAGGTACCGCTGTCGGGGCTGTCGTCGTTGACCGGCTACAAGGGCTGGCCGCCGATGCACGCCGGGTTCAGCTATGCCGATCCCAACGGCGGCGTCCACGGCGCGTTCGCCGTGCTGGGCGCGTTGTACCATCGCGCGAAGACCGGCGAGGGGCAGTACATCGACATGAGCCAGTGGGAATGCGCGATGGACCTGCTGGCCGAGGGCACGCTCGAGTACACGATGAACGGCCGCGAGCCGGAGCGCGACGGGAATCGCGACCCGGGAATGTCTCCACACGGCGTCTTCAGGTGCAAGGATCTCCCCGAGAAGATCATGGATATCGTGGTCGATATGTGGGTTTCGATCGCGTGTGTCGATGACGCCGATTTCGCGCGTCTGGCGGGCGCAATCGGCCGCGCCGAGTTGTCCACTGACGCGCGCTTCAAGACGCTCGCAGCGCGCAAAAGCAACGAGGACGAGCTGGAGAAGATCATTACTGCGTGGACCTCGCAGCGCGATGCGCACGCGGCCGCGCGCGAGCTTCAGGCTCGCGGCGTCGCCGCCGCAGTATGCGCGAGCAACAAGGATGTCGCCGAGGATGCGCATCTCGAAGAGCGCAACTTCTTCGTTCGCCTGAACCATCCGGAGGTCGGCACGCAGCAGCACGCCGGAATCCCATGGCGGATGAGCGCGACGCCGTGCGCGGTGCGCGCGCCCGCGCCGTGTCTCGGGCAACATACCGACGAGGTGCTGACCGGTATCCTCGGTTACAGTGAAGCCGACGTGAAAAAGCTGCGCGACGCGCACGCGCTCGATTAGCAGAGGAGGTCTCGCGATGCGCCAGCTCGCCACGCTGCTCGACAAGCTCAATTTCCCCGAAGGCCCGCGCTGGCATAACGACCGCCTGTTCTTCTCCGACATGCACGCGCGCAAGGTGATCGCGGTCGATCTCGCCGGCCGCACCGAGACGATCTGCGAGGTGCCGCAGGCGCCCTCGGGTCTGGGCTGGCTGCCCGATGGGCGGATGCTGGTCGTCTCGATGAACGATCGGCGGCTGCTGCGCCTCGATCGCGACGGGCTGAAACTGGTCGCCGACCTGAGCAAGCTCGCCTCGTATCATTGCAACGACATGGTCGTGGACACTAAGGGCCGCGCGTACGTCGGCAATTTCGGTTTCGATCTGCACGCGCAGGCGACGCCGAAGTTCGCCGAAATCGTGATCGTCGAGCCGAACGGTGCGGCCCGTGTCGTCGCGGACGAGATGGGCTTTCCCAATGGCACGGTCATCACGCCCGACGGCAAGACGCTGATCGTGGGTGAATCGACCAGAGCGCGTCTGACCGCCTTCGATATCGAAGCCGACGGATCGCTGAAGAACCGGCGGGTGTGGGCCGAGATCGCGCCCGCCGTGCCGGACGGAATCGCGCTCGATGCCGAAAATGCCGTCTGGGTCGCGTCACCGCTGACGGATGAAGTTGTCCGGGTGAAAGAAGGCGGCGCGATTGCCGAGCGGATCAAGACCGCGAATCACGCCTACGCCTGCATGCTCGGCGGTCCCGATCGCCGCACGCTGTTCGTGCTGACCGCGGAGGACTCCGATCCGGAATCTGTCGAGCGAAGCCGACCGGTCGCATCGAGACGACACCGGTAGAGGTCCCCGGCGCGGGCCTGCCGTAGAAGGACTTAACCCCCGTCCCCTTGCCGACGCGGGAAGGCGAACCTTTGCGTAGCGCGCCGGTCCCACCTCTCCCTGACCAGGGAGAGGTCGCGCGAGCAACGCGAGCGCGGGTGAGGGTATTCTGCTTTCGCCGCTGGCCATCCGCCCCCTACCAACCGCGCGGCGCATCCGGCAAGCTGTTAGAGTGGGATCCAACGGCAAGAACGAAACCTTCCACGATCGGCGCCGGCAATTCATCGACAAGATCGGTCCCGGCGCGATCGTGGTTCTGCCCAGCGCGCCTGTCTCCGTGCGCTCCAACGATGTCGAGTTCGTCTACCGCCAGGACAACGATTTCTATTATCTGACCGGCTTCGCAGAGCCCGAAGCGGTCGCGGTGATCGCGCCGGGCCACAAAGACGGCGAATTCGTGCTGTTCGTGCGCCCGCGCGACAAGGAGCGCGAGACCTGGACCGGCCGCCGCGCCGGCGTCGAAGGCGCGATGATCGATTACGGCGCCGACAAGGCCTTCACGATCGAAGAGCTTGACCGCGTGCTCCCCAACTATCTGCCGGCTTACGAGCGCGTGCTCTATCCGCTCGGGGGCAATCAGGCGATGAACGAGCGGATGCTCGCGATGCTGCGTGCGTCGTACCAGCGGCGGCCGCAGAGCGGCGACGGGCCGAGCGGGATGATCGATCCGCGCCAGGTCATCCATGAGATGCGGCTGTTCAAGTCGCCGGCGGAAATCGCGACGATGCGTCAGGCCGCGGAGATTTCCAATCACGCGCATCGCCGCGCGATGAAGAACGCGCGGCCCGCGATGATGGAATGGGAGGTCGAGGCTCTTATCGACTACACGTTCCGTTCACAAGGCGCGGCCGGGCCGAGCTATCCGTCGATCGTTGCCTCCGGCCTCAATGCCACGGTGCTGCATTACATCAGCAATGATCGCCGCATCGAGTCGGGCGATATGCTGCTGGTTGACGCCGGATGCGAGTACGACTTTTACGCCTCCGACGTAACGCGCACCTTCCCGGTCGGTGGGCGCTTCAGTCCGCTCCAGCGCGAGCTTTACGAGATCGTGCTCAACGCGCAGCTCAAGGGAATCGAAACGGTGAAGCCGGGCGTGCGGGTCGAAGATGTTCACAACGCGGCGCTGACCGTGCTGGCCGACGGGATGCGCGCGAGCGGACTGCTCAACGGTTCGACGGAGGAGATTCTCGCCAACCAGAGTTACCGCCGATTTTATATGCATCGCACCAGCCACTGGCTCGGGATGGACGTACATGACGTGGGGCTTTACCGGATCGGCGGCGAATCGCGGAAGCTGGAGCCCGGGATGATTCTCACGGTCGAGCCGGGACTCTACGTCGCGCCCGACGACGACTCAGCGCCTGAGCGCTTTCGCGGAATCGGGATCAGGATCGAGGACGACGTGCTGGTGACTCCCGACGGCCACGAAGTGATTACCGCCGCGATCCCAAAATCGGTCGCCAACGTCGAGTCGCTGACCGCCGGTTGAAACTTGATGGCGGCTGGCGGTGAGATCGCCCGTGGCAGGGAACCAATCAACGTCAGGCCGTCCGCCGCTCACCCGGTCCGCCAATATCTTTTACGGCATAGGATCGATCGCCTTTGGCGTGCACCAGGCCACGCTCACTTCCGCCCTCTTGCTGTTCTTCAATCAGGTGATGGGGCTGCCCGCGGCGTGGGTCGGCGGAGCGATGATGGTGACGCTGATCTTCGATGCGATCTGCGATCCGTTGATCGGCGAATGGTCGGATCACACGCGCTCGCGATGGGGCCGGCGCCATCCGTTCATGTACGCCTCTGCGGTTCCGGCCGCGATCGCATTCTACTTCCTGTTTGATCCCCCGCTCGGATGGCCGAAGAGCCATCTGCTCGTTTACATGGTCGCGATGCTGGTGACGGTGCGATTGCTGCTGAGCCTCTATGAAATTCCCAGCTCGGCGCTGGGACCGGAACTCACTCACGACTATGACGAGCGCACGAGCTTGATGAGTTCGCGCTTCTTTTTCGGAACGCTCGGCGGGGCGGCGATCTCGGTACTCGCTCTCCAGGTCTTCCTGCGCAAGGACGCGACTCATCCGTTGGGCCTGCTGTACCGCGCCGGGTACCGCGAGACGGCGCTGGCCGCGAGCATCGCGATTTTCCTCTCGATCATGATCTCATGCGTGGGCACTCATCGCTTCATAGCGACCCTCGTTCAGACCCCGAGAGTACGGGGCTCGTGGCGGGAGAAGCTCGGCGAGGTCAGCGGCACGCTGACGAATCGATCGTTTCTCGCGCTGACGGTTTCGGGAATAATCGGCGCCATTTCAACCGGCCTGAGGCAGGGACTCGACTTCTACCTCTCGGCGTATTTCTGGGAGCTCACGCCCGCCCAAATGTCGTATCTGGCCGCAGTCGGGCTCGTTGCCGCCTTTGCGGGCGTTGGTCTGGCGCCGGCAATCTCGCGGCGGTTCGGAAAGAAGCCGGCGATGATCGGGGTTTTTTTCGCCTCGTTGTTCGCGTCCGTCGCGCCCATCGCGATGCGCCTGCTCGGGCTCCTGCCGTCCAACGGCACCGGCGCATTGTTCGCGATCGTATTCGTTTTCCAATTCATCTCCGCTACCCTCGGGCTTAGCGGATTCATCATTGTAAGCTCGATGATGGCCGACGTGGTGGAGGATGCGGCGGTGGCGACTGGACAACGCTCGGAAGGCCTGCTGTTTGCCGCCAACGGCCTCATATCGAAATGCGTCACGGGAGTTGGTACCTTCTTTGCCGGACTCATTCTCGCGTGGGTGAGCTTTCCGCAACATGCGATACCGGGCCAGGTGGACCCGGCGATCTTGCGCCACCTCGGCATGGTCTTCCTTCCGATAGTCGCGACATTCAGCGCGATTGCGATCGCGGTCCTGACGTTTTATGACATCGACCGCTCCACGCATCAGAGGAATATCGAGCGGCTGGAGAGCGTGGTTGAGCCCGATTCAGACGCCGTCGCCATCAGCGATTTAACGCAGAGATCCGTCAATCGCGCGCTGTGACTGGCGCTCGAGCTGTCGCGAGCATATCTAGCGTGACAACCAGTCTACTTTAGTTAAATGAACAGAAGAGCATTCTTAAAAGTAATCGGATCGGCCGCGCTGCTGCCGATTTTGCCGCGCCGCCTGTCGGCGAGTACGAATTTTCGCCGGCGTCGTCCTTCCGATGCCGCCTGGCCATCGCCGGCGGCGTGGAAGCAGCTCAATGATGCAGTCGGCGGAAATTTGATTCCGGTGGACTTTCCTCTTTCGGTATTCAAAACCGATCCGGAAAGCGCCGCAGCCAAGCTGCTCGCGGAGAATATAAGAAATCCGTACTACATCGGCGATCAGCCCGGGCTCACGGAGACCTTGGGATGGGTCGATGCATGGGCTACCAAACCAAGCGTTTACGCGGTCGCCGCAAGAAATGCCCAGGACATTGCCGCGGCGGTGAATTTTGCCCGCGAAAATAACTTGCGCCTGGTGGTCAAGGGCGGCGGCCACAGCTACCAGGGCACTTCCAATGCGCCCGACTCGCTTCTGATCTGGACGCGGCACATGCACGATATCGCGATGCATACCGCATTCGTTCCGCAGGGATGCGAGCGTACTCTGCAGCCGCAACCGGCGGTGACGCTCGGCGCCGGAACGATCGGGATGCAGGCCTACGACGCGGTTACGACCAAGGGCGGGAAATACGTTCAGGGCGGCGGATGCACGACGGTATGCCTGGGCGGCCTGGTTCAAAGCGGCGGCTTTGGAAGTTTCTCGAAGCATTACGGCACCGCCGCGGGGAGCTTGCTCGAAGCCGAAGTCGTCACTGCCGACGGCCAGATTCGCATCGCGAATGCATGCACCAATCCCGATCTGTTCTGGGCGCTCAAAGGCGGCGGAGGCGGCACCTTCGGCGTGGTGAGCAAGATGACCCTGCGGGTTCACGATCTTCCCGAGTTCTTCGGCGCCGCCAACTTCAAGATCAAAGCGGCGTCGGATGATGCCTATCGACGCCTGATCCGCGAGTTCGTGAGCTTCTACCGGGAGAATCTCTTCAACGACCATTGGGGCGAGCAGGTCCATGTGAAGCCGGACAACACGCTCGAGATCAGCAATGATGCTCCTACGGATTGGACACCGAGCAGGCGAAAAAGGTCTGGCAGCCGTTTCTGGACTGGGTGGCGCGTTCGCCCCAGGCGATATTCGGTTAAAGGGCGGGTGGTTATCGGCAGCATTCCGGCCCGGCACTGGTGGGACGCGCAATGGTGGAAGGAGCATTGGCCGGAAGTCGCTTTTCCTCGAAATGGCAATCTCTGCACGCACTGCTCGACGATGTCCTCGTAGACGTGATGCCCCAGCCCGCTATGGACTTCGACGATCGGCCCGGCGCGGGACCCAATAACGCGTGGTGGAAGGGAGACGGAGGGCAGGTCGGTTGGTTCATTTGGGGCTTCGAGTCGCTGTGGTTGCCGGCGTCACTGCTCGAGAATGACGCGCAGCAGCGCCTCGCCGACGCGTTGTTTGCGAGCTCTCGGTATTCAGGTGTCGAACTGCACTTCAATAAGGGACTCGCCGGAGCGCCACCCGATGCGATCGCCGCTGGCGAAGGACACCGCAACGAATCCAGCCGTCCTGACCGCCTTCGCTCTGGCGATCGTGGGCGACGGCCAGGGACCCGCATATCCGGGAATTCCCGGCCATGAGCCATCGGTTCAGGAAGGCCGGAAAGCTGCGCAGCGCATCGATCGATGCGTGAATCAACTTCGCGCCGTCGCCGGCGAAACGGGCGCGTACGTGAGCGAGAGCAATTACTTCGAGAAGGGATGGCAGCGACTCGTACTGGGGGAGCAACTATCCGCGCCTCGCTGAAATCAAGAGAAAATACGATCCGGACGGGCTGTTCTTCGTCCACAACGGAGTTGGCTCGGAACAGTGGAGCGCGGACGGCTTCACGAAGCTATAGTTCGATCGCGCTGGCTAAGCCGACGGTCGTTTTCGTGCCGTCGCTTTTTTCGCACCAGACTTCGATTTCGGCGCGGGTGCGATTGCCTTCCGGGCGCCGCTCCACGATTCTGCCCTGCGCGCCGGTGGTGTCGTTGCCCCACAGCACGTTGACGAGCCTCAGGTCGAGCTTGCCGCCGGTTAGAAAGCCCAGCCCGAACCGCTGCGTCATCATCTCGGCGACGAGGCATACCGAGAGCATCCCCTGGACCACGATATCGGGAAAACCCAGGTCGATCGCGGCCTGCCGATCGGTATGGTAGTTGCGCGCCGGTCCCGAGAACGCCATGCACATCTCCTCGGTGATCTTGCGCATCGGAGCGTCGATCGCCTCGCCGCCGCGCTCGCCGATGTTGAACTTGCGCGAGGTGTCGCGCTCGCGTGAGCGATCCACCACGAATCCCTCGCCACGCTGCTCCTTGGCGATCAGGAAGCTCTGATGGGTCCGGCCGCGCGATACCATCCGTCCCGACGCGTCGAAGACCATCGCCTCGTTGACGACGTACTCGCGGTCGCGCTTGAGGTAACGCTCGACGATCGTGCCGCGCGTGCGCACGCGCGCGCCGAGCGGGATCGGTGCGAACAAATCCCATTCCTGGCGGGCGTGCAGATTGCCGTAGATGTTGGGCAGGTACCAGGTCAGGTCGCGATAGACTTCCGAATGGAGAATCAGGGCCGGCGCGAGCGGGCCGTCGAGCGGGGTCGCGCCGCGATACCACGGATTGTCGTCGCCGGTTCCTGCGGTGAACTGTTCGACCAGCGCGGGCGTGATTTCCACCTCGCGCCCGCCCATGTCGCGGCCGACGTAGTGCTTGTCCTTCTCAAATGGATTGCTGCCCATAGGTATTTCCTGCTTCGCGGTAATTCCTGCTTCGCGCTCTATTTGTTCTTCAGCTTGGGCTTCAGGCGCTCGTTGAATTTGGCGAGATCGATCACGGCGCGGCGATGCGTGCCCGAGCCGATCTCCTCCGTCTCGTCGAAGGCGCGCACCGTGAATTCGAGACGGCGGCCTTCGGACTTGATCACTTCAGCTTCGGCGCGCACGCGATGGCCGGGCGGTGTCGCGGCTATGTGATTCACGTCCATCGAAATTCCGACCGAGCTTTCGCCGGCGTCGAGGTAGCTGCGAGTCGCGTCCATCGCCGCCAGCTCCATCATCCCGACCATCACCCGCGTGGCCATCACGGGCGGCAGCGTCGCGTCGAGCCGGCTTGCGAGGTCATCTTCGCCGACGGTCTGCGTGAAGGTTCCCTTGGCTCCGACCGGCACGTTGCGCATAGAGGAGTTAAATCACAAAGTTGCCTGCCGGCCAAAGGATGCGCGGCGACACGGCCGGGTTCAGGGTTTAACTCGGTCGCGAAAGCCGCTAAAAACGTGGAGGGCCAATCCTGCCGCTCACGATGAGCATCAAAGCTGCGACTACCAATCCACTGGCGATTGCGCCGGCGCCCGAGGCCTCGCGAAAAGACGCCTGGCTGGAAGGGCGGGGGCTCACCAAAAAGTACGGCGGCCGCGTAGTAGTCGACAATGTCGACGTGCGGATCAACCCGGGCGAAGTGGTCGGATTCCTCGGTCCGAACGGCGCCGGCAAGACCACGACCTTCTACATGCTGGTCGGCCTGCTCAAGCCCGATGCGGGCCGTATCCTGCTGCGCGGCGAGGACATCACGACGCTGCCGCTTTACCGGCGCGCGCGGCGCGGAATCAGTTATCTGCCGCAGGAGCCGTCGGTGTTTCGGAAACTCACCGTCGAGGAGAACCTGCTGGCCGTGCTCGAAACGCTGCCGCTCACCGAGGAGGAACGGCATGCGCGCCTCCAGTCGCTGCTCGACGAACTTGGGATCGCGAAGCTCGCCAAGGCCAAAGCGGGAGTGCTCTCGGGCGGCGAGCGGCGGCGGGTCGAGATCACGCGTGCGCTGGTGCTCGATCCGCTCTACCTGTGCCTGGATGAGCCGTTCGCGGGAATCGATCCGATCACGGTGGTCGAGATTCAGCGCGTGATCTCATACCTGAAGGACCGCGGGATCGGCGTCCTGATGTCGGATCACAACGTGCGGGAGACGCTTTCGATCACCGACCGCGCCTACGTGATTCATTCCGGCAAAATCCTGCTGGAAGGGAATTCCCGCGAGATCGTCGAGAGCGAGGCGGTGCGCGAGGTCTTTCTCGGCGATCGCTTCCGGCTGCGCTGAAACCTCGATCCCGCCCGCCCCGAGTAGTATCCTGAGGCCATGAGTATTCTGGTGCCTTTCGTGGTCGAGCAGACCGGGCGGGGCGAGCGCTCGTACGATATCTATTCGCGCCTGCTCAAGGATCGGATCATATTCGTGGGCGGGCCGGTCAGCGACGATCTGGCGAACCTGGTGACCGCGCAGCTCCTGTTCCTGGAGTCGGAGGATCCGGACAAGCCGATCAACATGTATATAAACTCGCCGGGGGGTTCGGTCACGGCGGGGCTCGCGATTTACGACACGATGCAGTTCGTGCGGCCGCCGGTGGAAACCCTGTGCGTGGGCCAGGCCGCGAGCATGGGCGCAGTGTTGCTCTGCGCCGGCGCCAAGGGCCATCGCTACGCGCTGCCGCACGCGCGACTGCTGATCCATCAGCCGCACGGCGGCGCCGAGGGCCAGGCCGCCGATATCGAGATCCAGGTGCGCGAGGCGCTGCGCCAGCGCGATCTGGTGAACGGGATTATCGCGCATCATACCGGCCAGAACGTCAAAAAGATCGAGAAGGACACCGACCGCGACAATTTCATGACCGCGGTGCAGGCCGTGGAGTATGGGCTCATCGACCAGATTCTCCTGGCGCGCCCCAACAAGATCGCGTAGCTCGGCCGCGAAGTTCCCGGGCCCTTCGTTCAGCCCGTTTTCCGCGCGTAGCGCCGTCTCGGCGCCGGTTCCTCTAAAGCCGCCGCGGCGATCAGTGTCCATCGGCGTTCATCTGTGGTTTCATCTGAGGCCGCAGACTCGCGACGCGGAGGCGCCTTCGATGGAATGCACAATCTCGCCGGGCCGGCTCAAGATTCGAGACTTCCAGCTCTACTACGAACGCGTGGGCCGCGGGCCGGCGCTCGTCTTCCTGCACGGGCTGGGTGGGAATCATCTCTCATGGTGGCAGCAGGTGCCGTACTTCATGCGATGGTTCGAGTGCATCACGATCGATCAGCGCAGCTTCGGCCTCTCGCCCGATCCCGAAGGGCTGTTTAACGACGCGCATCCCGGCGACCTCGCGCGATTGCTCGATGAGTTGCGAATCGAAAAGGCCGTGCTGGTGGGACAATCGATGGGCGGGTGGACGATCGTGGGCTACGCGCTGGAGCATCCGGAGCGGGTCGCGGCGATGGTGATGGCGGACACTCACGGCGGAATCGTCACGCCCGCGATGGCCGAGACATTCGCGCGGCGCACGATGCGCCCGCTTATCCCGCCGGTGTCGATCGGCGCGATGCCGACCTATGCGGCTCACTATTTCGCGCGGCGGCCCGAGCTGGCCTTCCTGTACGACTCACTACGCATCCTCGGCGCGCAGCCGCCACCCGACGGGCTGATGCGGGTCGGCGCGCGGCGCTACGATCCGGCCCAGGTGCGCGAGCGGTTAACGATGCCGATCCTGTGTCTGGCCGGCGAAGAAGACGAGCTGATTCCGCCGGCGGCGCTCAAGATCATGGCGGAGACTGTGCTCGCCGACGCGCGCTTCGCGACCGTGCCGCATTGCGGCCATTCGATCTACTTCGAGCGTCCCGAGGTCTTCAACCAGTTGGTGCTCGATTTCATCCGCGCGATCGGATACGGAAGCACAAACGAGGTGCCGTAGGCCAGGTTTTGGTTAACGATTCAAGGGTTGCAGTAGTTGCACGAACGCCAACGTGTTGCGCAATTGCTACAAGAGTGACCTAATGGACTGAGTATACATCTTTTAGCACGTGTCTACACTTCGGTACAGTCCCTGCTCCAATGGTGCAAATCCAAACGCGAGTGGGGAGTCTAACCATGCCGCTAATCAGCAGAATCTATCTTCGGATGCGAGAGCTTAAGGGCCAGTCGATGACCGAGTACGCGCTGATTTTGGCCGCGGTGGCCGTGGTGGCGTTCGCGGTTTACGACAACCTGGGTAATTCGATCAGCAATATGATCAGCAACATCGTCACCGACCTGTAGCTGAGCCCGGGTCTGGACCATCTTCCGGCGGGGACTCGCTCCGAACCAAGCTTTGGATCGGGTCCCTGCCGCCAATCTCGATTTTCCTCAATCTCAGTTCTGGAACGCTCCGCTGCGGCTTGCGCTTAGCCGTTTTGGACGCGGGCCTTGCAGCCTGCGGCTCCCGATCGTCGTCAGCCGCGATAATCCGCGCGGCGCGAGTCATTGCGATTCCTCCGGGTCTGCGCCAAGTAAATACTTCGGGAGAATCTCCAGCTATCGATTCCGTGGCCCGTGCGACGGGCCGCCGATCAAGACCCGCGGAAAAACATGGCGGAGACAGGAGTTGCGGTGACGACATCGAAATACCAGCCGGGGCTGCGCCGGATGCTGGTGGATATGCATATTCCGGACTGGGACGCGGCGTTCCTTTCCAAATACGACCCGGCTGCGATGGCGGAGCGTTTCGAGCAGGCGCGCCTGAATGCAGTAATGATCTACTGCAAGTCGCATGCGGGACTGTGCTACTGGCCGACTAAGGCGGGCCGGCTGCACGCCGGGTTGCACGGGCGCGACGTGGTGGGCGAACTGGCCGGCGAGCTGCGCCGGCGCGACATCGCGGTCTGCGCCTATTACAGCATCGTGTTCGACAACTGGGCGGTCGAGACTCATCCCGACTGGCGGCAGCGCACGATCGCCGGCAATGATTATCAGGGGCTGCTCCGTTACGGCTGGTGCTGCCAGAACCATCCGGAGTACCGCGAATACGAGATGGCGCAGCTTGGCGACCTGCTCTCCCGCTACCAATTCGACGCGTTGTTCCTCGACATGATCTTCTGGCCGATCGTTTGCGCCTGTGAACATTGCCGTGACCGCTTCCGTGCCGAAGCGGGCAAGGAGATTCCCGAGACCGTCGATTGGACCTCCGCGGTGTGGTGCGAATTTCAAGCGGCGCGCGAGCGTTGGGCGTCCGAATTCACGGGTCAACTGATGGCGCAGGCGAAAGCGACTGCGCCGGGAATCGCGGTCACGCACAATTTGGCGCCGGCGCTGGCGAACTGGGTGCTCGGCCAGCCGCTGTCAGCCAGCAAGCACGACACTTTCGTCGCCGGCGATCTCTACGGCGATCGGGTCGAGCAACTGATCGTGTCCCGGATGATGCTCCATCTCACGGAGACGCGACCAGCCGAATTCATGACCAGTTGCTGCGTGAACCTGGGCGATCATGTGCGGCTGCGCGACGAAAATCAGATGCGCGCGCAGGCTAGCGCGGCGATCGCGAATTCGTCGGCCTTTCTGTTTATCGACGCGATCGATCCAATCGGCACCGTGAATCCTGCCACTTACGAGCGCGTCGGCCGCGTGTTCGCCGCGACCCAACCCTATGAATCATTCATCGGCGGCGAGCCGATCGAAGATGTCGCGGTCTACTTTTCGTGGGACTCGCAGATGGATTTCGCCGAGAACGGCACTCCGCTCGGCAACCTCGGATTGCCGGCCCGGACCTGGCCGCATCTCGAGGCGATGCGCGGCGCGTGCCGCGCGCTGCAACGCGCGCATCTGCCGTTCGGCGTGATCACGCGCAAGCAGTTGGGCGCGCTCGATCGCTTCCGCGCGGTTGTTTTGCCCAACGTCTTGCGGATGGATCGCGAAGAGGCGGAGGCGCTTCGGGGCTACGTGCGCAACGGCGGCCGGCTGTACGCCAGCCGCTACACCTCGCTGGTCGAGACCGCGGGCGCGAGAAATCCCGACTTCATGCTCGCGGATGTGTTCGGCGCGAACTACGCGGGCGAGGAGGCCGGTGCGTTCGTGTACCTCAAGCCCGCGGATGCGTCCGTGGCCAAGTGGATCGCTCCGCAGCAGTTCCTGAGTTGCGCCGCTACCGCTGCGCCGTTCGGGCCGCCGCGTCCGCTATGCGGGATCCCGCGGCTGATGGCGGCGAGCGGGCGAGTGCTCGCGACGCTGACGGTTCCCTACGGCTATCCCTCGCGCGGCTCCGTGCTCGACCATCAATGGGCGAGTATCCACTCGTCGCCGCCGTGGCAGGACCTCGACGCGCCGATGATCGTGCGTAACGATTTTGGCAAAGGCCGTGCCGTATATTCGGCGGCCGGTATCGAATCGCTCGAGGGTGCGGCGGCCGAGCATACGTTCCTGGGACTGATCCGGATGCTGCTTGACGATCGTCAATCGTTCAGCGCCGAGACCCATCCGTCGGTGTGGATGTCGGCGTTCGATCAGAACGATCGCTCGCGGGTCATGGCGAGTTTTCTCAACTACCAGCCGGAGTTACCGCCGGTGCCGGTGCCGGTCCGCTTCTCGATCCGGCCGCCGGCGGGGCGCCGATTCACGAAGCTGCGGTCGGTCCCGCAAGATCGAGCGCCGGCTTTCACGATCGGCGCGGGCGGCGTGATCCACGCCGAGCTCGATCATCTGGAGCTGCTCGCGATGGTGATCGCGGAGTACGAATAGGGGCCGCGACGGGGCCAGATTGTGGGTAGTGGGCGATTTTGAGAGGGCGGGCCGGCACGGAGGCCGGCCCCTACCCAATATAGCAGCTTCATTAGGGTAGTGGCCGGCGTCCCTGCCGGCCATCCAACTCAAACTGACCCACTACCAGATTGTGCGACGACTTGACTTCGGTCCCGATTGAGCACAGGGTCAGAGCGTCGGGAGCGGTATAAGGATCGAGTCCGACTTGAGCCTAGCCCGACGCGCCCTGCAACGCCTCCTTCGCTAGACCAACCCCCTTATTTGCGTTTTACATTGCTTCAGGCCACATGGCTTGAGGCTGGAGATTCTGCAATGTCAACAATTCTACAAACCTTTGTCTACCGCCCCCGACACGGACAGCTTGCGCGTTTCATGAAAGACGTGGCCCAGGGCACCAAGATCGTGAACCGTGACGGCGGAAAAGTCCGCATCTGGAACACCGCCAACGGCGGTCAGCCGGGGACGGTCGTGATCGGGATCGAAACCGCCAATTTCAAGAACTACGGTGAGTACGCCGGGAAACTCGAGGCCGATACCGAGTGGCGTGCGTTTCTGGCCGGAATCGAGGGTGAGCGTGAACCGGCCGCCGACCTGATCAGTACCGCGATGTACGTGGAGCAATCGGTCGCCTAGTCAGAGCGCATCTTAAACCGTATGGCTCTTCCACCGACGGACCGTTGGTGATTGTCATGAGCAGGAGGGCGAGTCAGAGCGGTCGGGGACGGGGGCGGACAGCGCCGTGATGATTACCGGCGCTGTCCGTGCGGTGGGTGAATGCCCGGCGATCAGGCTCGCGCGCCTGTGGCGCGATCAGGGCAAACGCACCGCCGCGCGGGACCTCCTCGCGCCGCTCTACGCCTGGTTCACCGAGGGCTTCGACACCGCCGACTGAAGGGCGCGAAGGCGCTGCTGGAGGAACTGGGCGAGCGCCATGCACGCGGCGCCACGCAGCCTTGAAATAAGCTGCAGGTTGATGAGAAAAGAGACTGCCGATGAGCGCAGTCATCCATTCGTCTCCCTTGTGTTTCCATAGAGCGCTGACTGTTTCGTAGGTCCGGCCGCGCGCCGCTCGGCTGGAATCCAAAAAAGATCGTTCAAAGACCGGAGAGGAGTTGCATGAATTCGAGTCACGCGAGGAAGTTGTTCGCTCTGGGGTCGGCAGTTTTGGCAGTCGTCGTATTGGGTAGCGCATTCAACGCTGCGGCAAAGTCGGACGATAAGGCGCAGATCCAGGCGCTGGAAGAACAAGTGGCCGCGGCATTCGCCGCCAAAGATGTCGACAAGATTATGTCGGCCTTCGCGCCAGGGTGAGGATCTGTCCGTCTTCAACGTCATTCCTCCGCGCCAGTACGTTGGTGCTGCCGCCTACCGCAAGGACTTCGAGGATTTCTTCGCGACCGCCGCGGCCGGCCCGACCACCAACGAGATCAGCGACCTCGCCATCACCACCGACGGCAAGCTCGCTTTCGCGCACTACACCAGTCATATGGTCACGACTGACAAGAGCGGCAGGAAGACCGAGATGGTGCTGCGGACCACCGACTGCCTGAAGAAGATCAAAGGGAAATGGCTGATCGTCCACGAGCACAATTCGGTGCCGGTGAATTTGGCCAGCGGGAAGGCCGACCTGATGTCGAAGCAGCCTTAGCCCGCCCGTGCGACGGTCGAGAGTATATCTAAAACTTTGCAAAGAGGGTCAATTTTGGCCCATTGCGTAGTAACGAATCTGACCTAAGGAGTACATGCATATGGCATCAGGTAAACCGATCGGGAATTTTCACTGAAATCGATCACCGCCACAGTCATTCCTGGACCAGAATCTAGCTTTCTCAACCAGGTGAATTGGGAAGGGACCGGGACCGGATTTGGGCGACCTTCCTGACGGCTACGTACGCAGGCGGCGGCAAGGAAGGGCCTTTCAGCTTCTGTTGGGCCTCATATCTGGACCATGGCGGCTTTCTCAACGGCGCCGGTCAAGGGACCTACGAGAGTATGGGGAAACACAAGTGGCGGACGGCGAACGTTGCTCAGATCTCCGATGGCCGCAGAATCTCGGCCGAGGGCGAGGTAAATCTGGCCGCGCGGTCCTGGAAGGGGAAGCTTTTCGAGCAGAGCTGAGCCCAAGAAGGGCAATCTCTGCGGGGTAGGTCTGACTGAGTTAATCGCACGAGAGTGGGGTCAAAATTACTGTCACAGGCTTATCGGAGGAAGAAATGTCAACAGTCTCACACGTGTTCATAATCAAGCCACGACCCGGCCATCTGGAGGGGTTCCTGAAGGACCTCGGAAAGGTCAACGCGGCGGTGAAGCGGGCAGGCGGAAAGATGCGGGCGTGGAACGAGAACTCCGGGCCGAGACCCGGAGCGATCGCGGTGGTGGTAGAGAATGCCGACTGGAAGGCTTACGCGGCCTATCGGTCGAAGCTCGATGAGCGGGTATTTATCGATACCGGAGTCGATCTGCGTTCAGCGTGAGGCCCCCGGCTCCACTCAGAAGGAAGTTCCCCAAGTGCCAGACCGAGAATCAGTCCGACGCGGCCTTCTGTGGAAGCCTGCAAGGAACCCTTAGCCAGCGCCGGTCTATCCGGCAGCCGCCATGCGCGGCGCCGGCCCCTTCCCGACTCCCAATTGCTCGCGCATACGCTCCGCGAGCCAGTCGGCTTCGATCCGGGTCGGGATCCGTCGCCGAAATTGAGCGTGCGACCCCCTTGGCAACGGATCTGCAGTCGGAAATAGGCCGTATAACCCATCGTCATTCCCACGTCCGGGCGGATCACTTCGATATCGGCGGCGGCCACGCGGCGTGTGCGCAGCGCCACGCCGAGCATACCCGAATGGATCGTGACTTCGCCGTCTCCGATCACCACCCGCGTGGTTCCGACCCACAACGAAACCAGAAAGAAGAGCAGGATGACGTCCAAGAGTCCCCAGATGATCGGGAAAATCAGCGGCGCGTGTCCGTAATGAATCACGGCCAGCACTGCCGTCCAGAACACATAGAAGGCGCCGACGAAAAGCGCCGGGCCGGGATTTCTAAACGCGGGGAAATAGATCTCCGTGGCGCCGTCCGCGGACGGCGCGATTCGGATCCGCGAGCCGGGTTCCTCCTGATGGTTCTCGACATCGTAGTCGCGTCGTGCGCGTACCCGCGCAGCCTCGGCGATCTGCGCGGCGGTCTCGTTGACCTTGAAGATCGGCACCTCGAACTCGGCCGCATAGGGCACGCCTTCTCCAGGGGCGGTCGCGCTCAGCCGCCAGGCAATTCGATCACGCGAGTTGGAAGCGTCGGTCGGGAGGCAATTTTCCGGTATGTAGAACGCGACCGGAATTGCCCCGCTACCGTCTGAGACCGCGCTCGAATCGTCGCTCCATACGATCCGATCGACGTTCGAGTCGTTGCCGGCGTTGCGGGTGCGATCGATGCAGGTGAGCTTGAGGTTCACCGGCCGGGTCGCGGGCGGCGGACGATCGATATGGAGCGTGCCCTCCAAGGTCCCCCCGACTTGCCCGGGCAGCGACGCCAGGCTGAATCGCGACTCGCCATACCGCCGCCATCGAATCGTGCGGCGCGCGGCCCAGACCAGCAGGCAGAGGTCGGCGGCGGGAAATACCAACAGCCACAACGACCCGTAGCCGTGCGCCGCGACCGCCCGCGGCATCAGCAGAGTCGCCGGCGAAGACCCGAGGCCCCAAACAATCGCAACCACCCACGCGGTAACCGCGCCGGCCCGGGCCCCGGCGCGAATCTCGCCGGACGCCCAATCCGCGCGCGCCATCCACGGTGCGTCCGCCTGTGCAGTCGGGGCGTTCGCCGGGAAATCGATGGCGTCGGTGGTGGGGCTGAATCGACGCAGAAGTGCGGCGACGATGGCGAAGATGATCGGGCCGCCCAGCAGGAATGCAGCGTGGCGTAGCGACGGCGGTAGCCGGAGCGTGATGTTGAGCAAGGCGAAAGACGCGCCGGCCAGACCGATCGGCAGGGCGAGAACTATGAGTATTACAACAATGCCTCGGCCGACGCGGCCGGTGGCCCCAACGCTAGCGGCCATCGGACGATGCGCACTCATGCGAGCGCGCGGGAACAGTAGCGGTCACCTGGCGTCTCCTCCACTCTTCCTCGATTCTACAGCTAGTTTATAATATATACATACCGGCACTCGAGAAAACCGGTTCCCGGCTCCGCCCGCCCGGCCGTCGAGTGTGCCGGCGACTTCAAACGGCTGCTTCGCGAAAAACCCGAAAACCCAATTTTGCGAGCGCACGCGGCGCGGGCCGCGGATGCAGGCGGGGCGTGGTTTCAAGCTGCGCGCGCGCGCGCCTCGCTGATCCGGCGCCCTGTTTCATACGGGCGCGCTGGAATCCCAGATCGCCCCGGTGATCGCTGCAACCCGCGCGCTGGTGAACGAGAGCCCGTCTGGCCGGGCGCAAAGGCCGCACCGCGCTGGCATCGGGACTGCGCGAAGCTGAGGTCATGCACCGCGTCATGGGCGCCCCCGATCCCGCCGACCGGCTGGCGAAAGAGACCGGGTGATCTTGGCAGGGCGGTGCTGGATGAGTTGAACCGATAAGGCGAGAAGCCGGGACGGCGCTAGCGCGAATCGCGGGTGGCCGCGTCGGTGAGGCATCCGTCGAGGAAAAGGGCGACTACAGTTCGGACTGCTTCGTCGAGGCTGATGCCGTCGCGCTTGTAGCGCTGAATCCCGCGCATCATGCCGAGCATCGATTCGGCCACGAGCGCGAAATCCAGATCGGCGCGCACGAAGCCGCCGCGGGCGCCTTCGGCCAGCACCTGGCTGATCAGGCTCGAGAGCTGCTCGCGCTCCTTGAAGTAGCGGCTCTCGGTGCGGCGCGGCAGCGACGCCGGATCGTGGAGCAGGACGAAAAATTGGCGGCGGGTCCAGAAGTACGACATCGCGAGCCGGACGATCGTGGTGACGCGCGCGGGGATCGAGCCGCCGTGCTCCAGCGCGGCCTCGATCTGCATTCGGAGCTGGATGAAGCCCTCGATCACGGCCGCGGCGTAGAGTTCTTCTTTCGAGCGGAACTGCCGGTAGACGCTGCCCTTGCCGACGCCGGCGTGCGCGGCGACCTCTTCGGTCAGCACGTGGTCGAAACCCTTTTCGCCGAACAGCTCGGAGGCGCTGCTGAGGATGCGTTCGCGCAGGCGGGGGATCGGATGGCGGCCGCGGCGCGGCGCGTCGGTGCGACGGGGCGACGGGCGAAGCGCGCGCTTGGCCGGAACGGTATTCATCGATTGCAGGTTTCTGTGGTTGTATCCGTTGGAGTTGTTCGGCGTCTATACGGGGTAGTCGGGCTGATCTGTGCCCTGGTCCCCCCGGGAACATGGCACATATGGACTCACGGGTCCACAATCGTGATAATTATTGTCAGGGCCTGACCAGAGGCGCTGCGGCATCTCTGCTGTTGCGCGTGGGCGTCACTTCTGAAGCTTCCGCCGAACTGCACGTTGGCGGCGGAGGTGAAGCGTGGAATTATGAAGCTTGAAGCGTGGAACTATGAAGCTTGAAACTCCAGCGGCGGGGCTCGAAACAATGTATTCAGGGCAAGGCGAGGGAAGCACCATCCGCACCGGCATTACCGGCGTGCGATGGTGGGTGTGGGTGGCGGGGGCGCTCCTGTTGGCAATGATCGGGTACTGGTTGCTGGTCCGAAACAGCGCGGCGCGATCGGCTTCGCAGGCATCGTCGGCGATGGGCCATCAAGCGGTGCCGGTCACCGTGGCGCCGGCGACGCAGGGCGAGTTCAGTCGCTACATCACGGCGCTGGGGTCGGTCACTCCGTACTATACCGTGACGGTCAAGACCAGGGTGGACGGTCAGCTCGACACGGTCAACTTCAAGGAGGGCCAGATGGTTGCGGAGGGCGAACTGCTGGCGCAGGTCGACCCGCGTCCGTTCCAGGCCGCGCTCGAGCAGGCGCAGGGCCAGCTCGCGAAAGACAAAGCGTCGCTCGCCTATGCGCGTGTGACGATCGAGCGCGATCAGGTTCTGTTCAATCACAACGTCATCTCCAGGGACGCGCTCGATAGCCAGACTTCGACGCTTGGCCAGTATGAGGGTGCGATCGAGACCGACCAAGCCAATATCGACACGGCGCGGCTCAATCTGATCTACAGCCATATCACGTCGCCGCTCAGCGGCCGGATCGGGCTGCGGCTGGTGGATCCGGGCAATATCATCCACGCCACCGATACCACCGGGATCGCAGTGATAACCCAGCTGCAGCCGATCGCGGTGCTGTTCAATATCGCCGGAAGACGATCTGCCCAAAGTGTTGAGCACTCTGAAGACCGGGCGGACGATGACGGTTCAGGCCTACGATCGCGACATGAAGAACCGGCTCGCCGACGGCACGCTGCTGACCCTCGACAACCAGATCGATCCGACCACCGGCACGATTCGCCTCAAGGCCTCGTTCCCGAATACCGACAATGCGCTGTTTCCGAATCAGTTCGTGAACGTGAGGCTGCTGGTCGATACCGAACCGCAAGGCGGTGATCGTGCCAGGCGAGCGCGATCCAGCGAAGCCCGCAAGGCGCGTTCGTGTTCGTGGTGAAGCCGGATCAGACCGTGGCGGTGCGGGATATCACGGTCGGCGCCATCCAGGGCGAGACCGCTTCGATCCGTTCCGGTCTGCAAGCCGGTGAAACTGTCGTAACGGACGGCGTCGACAAGCTGCAAGCGGGCTCGAAGGTGCGCGTCCAGGCGCAGCCCGCGGCGGCGCAGGCGAGCGTGGTCACGCAGGGGAATCAGTGAACCCGTCCCGGCCCTTCATCCTGCGGCCGGTCGCCACCTCGCTGCTGATGGTCGGGATCCTGCTCGCGGGCATGGTTGCCTACAAGCATGCTGCCGGTGTCGGCGCTGCCCGAGGTCGACTATCCGACTATCCAGGTGCTGACCTTCTATCCCGGCGCGAGCCCGGACGTGATGGCCTCTTCGGTGACGTCGCCGCTCGAACGCCAGTTCGGCCAGGTGCCCGGCCTGAACCAGATGACCTCGAACAGCTCGTTCGGCAGTTCGGTGATCACGCTGCAGTTCGTGCTCGAGCTCGAATATCGACGTCGCCGAGCAGGAAGTGCAGGCGGCGATCAACGCCGCTTCGACCTATCTGCCGACCGACCTGCCCAATCCGCCGATCTACAGCAAGATCAATCCTGCCGATGCGCCGATCCTGACGCTCGCGCTCGACTTCGCAGGTGCATGCCGCTCGCCGCAGGTCGAGGATCTCGCCGACACCCGCCTCGCGCAGAAAATCTCGCAGTTGCCGGGAGTCGGGCTGGTCAGCATCAGCGGCGGACAGAAGCCCGCGGTGCGCGTGCAGGCCAACCCGACCGCGCTGGCTTCGTATGGTCTGACGCTGGAGGATCTGCGCACTGCGATCACGGCGGCCAACGTCAATCAGGCCAAGGGCAACTTCGACGGCACGACTCAGGCCTACACCATCGATGCCAACGACCAACTGCTGACCAGCAAGGATTACCGGCCGCTGGTGGTGGCCTACCGTAACGGCGCGCCGGTGATGCTGCGTGATGTCGCCAAGATCGTCGACAGCGCCGAGAACGTCAGAGAGGCGGCCTGGATGAACACCGTGCCGGCCGTGATCCTGAATGTCCAGCGCCAGCCCGGCGCGAACATCATCACGGTGGTCGATCGCGTCAAGAAGCTGCTCCCGCAGCTCCAGAGCACGCTGCCGGCTTCGGTGCAGGTGGTGGTCCTGACCGATCGCACGATCACGATTCGCGCTTCGGTGGCCGACGTGCAGTTCGAGCTGATGCTCACGGTCGCGTTGGTCGTGATGGTCATCTTTCTGTTCCTGCGCAGTCTTTCGGCCACCGTAATCCCCAGCGTCGCGGTCCCGCTCTCGTTGATCGGCACCTTCGGCGTGATGTACCTGCTGGGCTACAGCCTCAACAACCTCACCCTGATGGCGATGACGATCTCGACCGGCTTCGTGGTCGATGACGCGATCGTCATGATCGAGAACATCTCGCGCTTTATCGAGGAAGGCGAACCCCCGCTGCAAGCGGCGTTGAAGGGCTCCCAGCAAATCGGGTTCACGATCGTGTCGTTGACCGTGTCGTTGATCGCCGTGCTGATTCCGCTGCTGTTCATGGGCGATATCGTCGGGCGGCTGTTTCGCGAATTTGCCGTCACGCTCAGCGTGACGATCCTGGTCTCGGCGATCGTGTCGCTGACGCTGACGCCGATGATGAGCGCGAAGCTGCTGCGTCATATTCCGCGCGAGGAGCAGGGCCGGCTCTATCAGATCTCGGAGCGCGCCTGGGATTCGGTGACCAAATTCTATGACCGCACCTTGCTCTGGGTGCTGCGTCACGAAACCGCGACGCTGGTGGTTGCGGTCAGCACCCTGGTGCTGACGATCGTGCTTTATATTATCGTGCCCAAGGGCTTTTTTCCCCTTCAGGACACCGGCGTGATTCAGGGCGTGTCGGAAGCGCCGCAGAGTGTGTCGTTCGCCAACATGGTGAACTTGCAGCAGGCGCTGGCGCGCGTAATCCTGAGCGATCCGGGGGTCGAGAGCCTGTCGTCATTCGTGGGTATCGACGGGACCAACACCACGCTCAACAGCGGGCGGTTCCTGATCAACCTGAAGCCGCTCGATCAGCGACGGGTCAACGTCAGCACGATCATCGACCGGCTCCAGCCGGAGCTGGCCAAAGTCGACGGCATCACCCTGTTCCTCCAGCCGGTGCAGGACCTGACCGTCGAGGATCGCGTCAGCCAGACGCAGTATCAATACACTTTGGAGGATGCGAACGGCGACGAGTTGCGCACCTGGGCGCCCCGGTTCGTGTCGAAGCTTCAGACCCTGCCGGCGCTGCGCGATGTCGCCAGCGATCAGCAGAGCGCCGGCCTGGAGGCGCGTTTGACTATCGACCGCGAGACCGCCGCGCGGCTCGGGATCACGCCCCAACTGATCGACAACACGCTCTACGACGCCTTCGGCCAGCGCCAGGTGTCGATCATGTTCACGCAGTTGAACCAGTATCACGCGGTGCTGGAGGTCGATCCGGAGTTTCAGAAGAACCCCCGCGATCTCAACACCATCTATATTCCCTCCACGACCGGCGGCGAGGTTCCGCTGAGCGCGTTCACGCAATACCAGTCGGGCACCGCGCCGCTGGTCGTGAACCATCAGGGCCAGTTCCCGGTTGTCACGGTTTCGTTCAATCTCGCGCCGGGCTACGCGCTGGGTGACGCGGTCGACGCGATTGACATCGCCACGCGGGAGCTGGCGATGCCGATCAGCATCGAGGGCGCTTTCCAGGGTACGGCGCAGGCGTTCCGCGCTTCGCTCGCCAACGAGCCGCTGCTGATCCTCGCCGCTCTGATTACGGTCTACATCGTGCTGGGCGTTTTGTACGAGAGCTACATCCATCCGATCACGATTCTCTCGACGCTGCCCTCGGCCGGCGTCGGCGCGATCCTCGCGCTGCTCATCTGCCGTGAGGATCTGAGCGTCATTGCACTGATCGGCATCATTCTGCTGATCGGCATCGTCAAGAAGAACGCCATCATGATGATCGACTTTGCGCTTGAGGCCGAGCGCAAGGACGGCAAGAATTCGCTCGACGCGATCTACCAGGCGTGCCTGCTGCGCTTTCGACCCATCATGATGACCACGATGGCCGCGCTGCTCGGCGGATTGCCGCTGGCGCTCGGCACCGGCACCGGAGCGGAGCTGCGCCGCCCGCTGGGAATCGCGATTGTCGGCGGCTTGCTGGTGAGCCAGGTGCTGACGCTCTATACGACGCCGGTAATCTTTCTGGCTTTCGATCGGCTGGCGGCGCGAGTGGCCGGGTCGCCGGCCGCGGCCCCCGCCGAGCATCAAGGGTCGATCCCGGCCCCGGCTTCATGAGCGAGCTTTTCATCCGGAACTCGGTCGGGACGACGCTCCTGACGATCGCGCTCGCGCTGTCCGGGTTGATCGCGTTCCGGATGCTGCCCGTGTCGCCGCTGCCGCAGGTCGACTTCCCGACTATTCAGGTGAGCGCCACCTTGCCGGGCGGAAGTCCCGAGACCATGGCGTCGTCGGTGGCGACGCCGCTGGAACGCCAGTTCGGCCGCATCGCCTCGCTGACCGAGATGACCTCGTCCAGTTCACTCGGGGTGACCAATGTCGTCCTGCAGTTCGATCTGACCCGCAATATCGACGCGGCCGCGCGTGACGTGCAGGCCGCGATCAATGCGGCGCGGAGCCAGTTGCCGAGCAATCTGCCCAGCAATCCTACTTATCGCAAGGTCAATCCGGCGGATTCGCCGATCGTGATTCTGGCGCTGGCGTCCGCGACCCAGAGCCCGGGGCAGATGTATGACGCGGCGTCCTCGATCCTCTCGCAGAAGCTCTCGCAGATTGAGGGCGTCGGCCAGGTGATCGTGGGTGGCAGCGCGCTGCCCGGCGTCCGCGTCGAGCTCAACCCGACCCAGCTTAACAGCTACGGCATCGGCCTCGAGGACGTGCGCACGATGCTCGCCGCGTCCAATGCGAATCGGCCCAAGGGCGAGATCGGGGGCGGCAACGATTCGATGGCGCTGAACACCAGCGATCAGCTCCTCAAGGCGGACCAGTATTCGCCGCTGATCGTGACCTACCAGAACGGCGCGGCGGTCGGCCTGTCCAACGTGGGCGAGGTGGTCGATTCGGTGGAGGACGTACGCAACGCGGGCTTGGTCGACGGCCGGCCGTCGGTGCTGATCATCGTGTTCCGCCAGCCCGGCGCCAATATCATCGAGACCGTCGATCGCGTGCTCGGCGAGCTGCCGAGCTTGCAGGCGTCGATTTCACCTGCGATTCATCTTTCGGTGGTGCTCGATCAGACCACTACCATTCGCGCGTCGGTCCGCGACGTCGAACTGACCCTTCTGCTCTCGGTCGCGCTGGTGGTGATGGTGGTGTTTCTGTTCCTGCGCAATCTGCGCGCGACCTTCATCCCGGGCATCGCAGTTCCGCTGTCGCTGGTGGGCACTTTCGGCGTGATGTACCTGTTCGGCTTCAGCGTCGACAATCTCTCGCTGATGGCGATGACGATCTCGACCGGGTTCGTGGTCGACGACGCGATCGTGGTGGTCGAGAACATCTCCCGTTATCTCGAACAGGGACTTAAGCCCTTTGAAGCCGCGGTCAGAGGGGCGAGTGAAATCGGGTTCACCGTGATGTCGATCAGCATCTCGTTGATCGCGGTGTTCATTCCGCTGCTCCTGATGGGCGGGATCGTCGGGCGATTGTTCCGTGAATTCGCCGTCACGCTGTCCGCGGCGATCGTGGTTTCGATGGTGGTCTCGCTGACCACCACGCCGATGATGTGCGCCAAGCTGCTGAAGTCCGGACACGAGGAGGCGAAAAACCGCTTCCAGCAGACCAGCGAGGCGGCCTTCGACTGGTTGCTCGCCCACTACCGCACCAGCCTGGCCTGGGTGCTGCGCCATTCGCGCCTGACGCTGGGGATTTTCTTCGCCACGCTCACCCTCAACATTTACCTCTTCGTCATCATTCCCAAGGGCTTTTTTCCGCAGCAGGACAACGGGCGGTTGATCGGGGCGATCCAGGCTGATCAGGACACCTCGTTCCAGGCGATGCAGCAGAAGCTCAAGCAGTACGTCGACATCTGCGGACAAGACCCGGCGGTGAGTCACGTAATCGCCTTCACTGGCGGCTCGGGCGGCGGCGCCACCAACACCGGGCGCATGTTCATAACGCTCAAGCCGCCCGACCAGCGCAACGTGACGGCCGACCAGATAATCGCACGCTTGCGGCGCAAGGCGGGCCGCGTCACCGGTTCGAGCATCTACTTCCAGGCCTCGCAGGATTTGCGCATCGGCGGCCGGCAGAGCGGCGCGCTCTATCAATACACGCTGCAGGGCGACGACTTGGCCCAGCTCAACGAGTGGGCGCCGAAGATGCTGGCCAAAATCCGCAAGATCTCGCAACTGACCAACGTCAACAGCGATCAGCAGAACAGCGGCCTCGACGCCGGCTTGGTGATCGATCGCAAAACCGCCTCACGCCTCGGCATCACCGCGCAACTCATCGACAATGTTCTGTACGACGCTTTCGGGCAGCGCCAAGTGTCAACTATGTATACTCAGTTGAATCAATATCATGTCGTGATGGAGGTCGCGCCGCAGTTCTGGCAAAATCCCGACACCCTGAAGGAAATCTACGTGAAGACCCCGGCCGGCACAGAGGCGCCGCTGAGCGCGTTCACCCATTACCAAGCCTCCACGACGCCGCTGGCTGTGAATCACCAGGGGCAGTTCCCGGCGGTGACGATCTCGTTCAACCTGGGGCCTGGCGTCGCGCTGGGTGACGCGGTCAACCTGATCTCCGACGCCGCCAGGCAGATTGGCCTGCCCGCCAGTATCGACGGGACGTTTCAGGGCACCGCGCAAGCGTTCCAGTCGTCGCTGTCCAGCGAGCCGATGCTGATCCTGGCAGCGCTGTTCACGGTCTACATCGTGCTGGGAATCCTGTACGAGAGCTACGTGCATCCGCTGACGATTCTTTCCACGCTGCCGTCGGCGGGCGTCGGCGCGCTCCTGATGCTGCTCTTGTGCGGCATGGATCTGAGCGTGATCGCGCTGATCGGAATCATCCTGCTGATCGGGATCGTCAAGAAGAACGCCATCCTCATGATTGATTTCGCGCTGGAGGCCGAGCGCAAGGACGGCAAGTCCTCGATGGACGCGATCTATCAGGCCTGTCTGCTGCGCTTTCGGCCGATCATGATGACCACGATGGCCGCGCTGCTCGGCGGATTGCCGCTGGCGCTGGGCACCGGCACCGGCTCCGAGTTGCGCCGTCCGCTGGGCCTGGCGATCGTGGGCGGCCTGCTCGTCAGCCAGGTGCTGACGCTCTACACCACGCCGGTGGTCTATCTCTATATGGACCGCCTGCGCCTGGCGGGCGCGCGATTCTTCAAGCGCGGTGCGCAGGCCGAGCCCTCGCCGGTGCGCGCGTAGGCCACGGATCAAGTTTCGGCCGCGGCCGACGACACTTTCTCCAACCGTTCGAGTGGTGAGCCTGGTCCGGCGAGGATTTCCGCCAGATGGGCCAGCGCCTTCAGATCGCGCACGCCAATCCGAATTTCCGGCGCGATGATCAGCTCGACCTCGCGCGGGAGATCCCGCGCGAAACGCGATACGCGCCCGATCTCGTCGAGGGCGTGCGCGCGATAAAGTTCGAGGAAATCCACCACCGTGCCGACGCCGGTGTCGGCGCCCAGGTCTCCGGCCAGTGCGGAGCGCAGCGTGACGATCTCCTCCAGATGGGGCAATCTCCCGTTCGCGCTGCGCGCCACCTCGTCCCAGGCGGCCTGATCCAGAAAGCGGTTAATTACGATCGCGGAAAGGCGCAGGCGCTCGGACTTCATCTCGTCGATCAGATCACGCGCCTGTGAAAGCCGATCGGCCTCGGCAGTAGTGACGAGCACGAAGCGGACTTCCGGCGAGTGCAGCAGGGCCTCGGTCTTGTGCAGGCGTTCCACCACCGCATCGACGGTTTCGGCGGCGGCGGCAAAAAAATCCGCGATCGCGGTCAGCACGTTAGCGCCGGCGAACCGCTCCAGCTCGCGGACCACGAAGCGCGCCGCGCGGCTCGCGAGCTTCATCGCAAATTTGCCCGCCGAGATATACGGGCGGAACAGCCAGCGTGCGGCGCGCGTATCCAGCAGGCGTGCGAGTCGCGCGGGAGCCTGCAGGAACTCGAACGCGTGCGCGGCGGGCGGCGTATCGACGATCTCGAGCTCGAAGCCGCCGGCGGTATGCAGATCGTAGAGTTGCTCCAGCGCGGCGTAGGCCTCAGAACCGGCGAACTGCTCAGTGAGACTCCGGTAGAAGGGATTGTCAAGAATTCGCCGCCGAGCGACCGGGTCAGGCGCGAAGCGCTCGACCAGGCCGTCCCAGGCGCCCTTGACGTCGAGCACCATAGCGGCGAGCTTGAGTGCGGGATCGAGTCCCGCAGCCTTCAGGCGCGCCTTGCCTAAGCCCTTGGGCTGGCCGCCCAGCCGTTCGAGCCCCAGCGCGTTGCGCAGCCGCTTGGCGGGATCGACGGTGATGAGTGCGGTGTTGATCTGCGCTTGCGCGGCGGCGATTCCGAGTGCGGCGGCGACGGTCGTCTTGCCGACTCCGCCGGTGCCGAGCATGATCACGACCGATCCCTTCTTGAGCAATTCCTTCACTTCAGCCGACCTTCGCACAGTCCGCGACACAGTTCGCGCGCCAACATAGCAGGTCGAGGCCCTTCAGACATCGATCGCGCAGCTGCCGACAGTTCGCCCGGCTGTGAAGAGACCGGCCACGGTTCCTTTCGACCGACCTGATGCAGGTCTAGAATGTTCATATCGGGGAGGGGGTGCGGATGGTTGAGTATCTAATTGCCGGCGAGATTGTCTTAACGGTCGTCGTGCTCGCGGTCGTGTTCGGATTGCGCAGGCGCGCCGGCGAATCGGCTGCGGCGGTCGAGCCGCTCGCGCAGCGGCTCGATTTGATGCGCGACGACTTGTCCGGTAAATTCGCGGGCGCGACCGCGGACATGGCGCAGCGGCTGGAGAAAACCGGTGGCGGCTTGCGCCAGGAGTTGAGCGATCGGACGCATAAGGAGTTCGGCGACCTGCGCGAATCACTTGAACGGCAGCTTGCCAGCGGACGGGAAGAGCAGGCGCGCACGCTCAAGCTGGAGATCGAGGCGCTTACCGTCCAGACGCGCACGAGCCTCGACGGAATTCGGCAGGAAGTCGATACCAAGCTGCTCGCGATCGGCAAGGAAGTGCAGGGCAAGCTCGACCAGAATATTCGCGAGGGCTTTCAGCAGTTCGAGAAGGTCCAGCAGCATCTGCAGGCCGCGCAGGATCAGCTCAAGAACGTCAGCGCGATTGGCGCTTCGATCAACGATCTGAACAACCTGCTCAAGCTGCCTCATCTGCGCGGCCGCTTCGGTGAAGCGAGCCTCGAGCGGCTGCTGGCGGACTTTCTGCCCGCCACGATGTACGAGCTGCAGCCGCACGCCGGGCAGAACGGCCAGAGCCGGCCTGACGCCGTGATCAAATTTCCCAGCCGCGTCCTGCCGATCGACGCGAAATTCCCCCGCGAGCAGGTGCTGCCGCTGTTCGAAAGCAACGGCGAGGCCGAACTGGCTGCGGCGCGCCAGCAGTTCGCGCGCGTCATCAAGGAGCAGGGCCGCAGGATCGCGGGCTATATTCATCCCGAGAACGGCACCACCGACATGGCGCTGATGTACCTGCCGAGCGAGACGCTTTACATGGAGACGGTGCTCAACGGCGAGCTGAGCGAATGGCTCAACAAGCAGCGGATTTTTCCGGTCTCGCCGAACACGCTGATCGTCACGCTGCAAGCGATCGCGATGGTCTTCAAGATGTACGAGTTCGCCAAGAGCTACGAGCAGGCGACCGAGGAACTGGCCAAGGCGCAAAAGTTGTTCGGATTCTTCGAAGGCAAGTTCGAGGAGATCGGCAAGTCGCTGGTGAAGGCCCAGGAGGCCTACGGCGTTGCCTCGGGGCATCTGGGGCGTTACCGCAGCCGCGTCGCCAGCCTGAGCGGCACGCCGGTGCCGGAGCTCGAACCCGGTATGGAGCCGGACGTGCCGAACGGCGTCCAGGAAAAACTGCTCTGAGGCTGGGCTGAGCCGCTACCGTCTGACCGAACCGTAGAGCGGGCCGGTGTCGGCGATCAACGTGCGTTTCATTTTGCCGCGAGGTATCGGTCGTGCAATCGGCTGATGTCGCAACGTCCGCTGCCGTTGCGTGCTGGCGTGATCCGAAGTGGGCCGGAGGGGCGTAGGTATCCTCGATCCAGCAGGTACTGGCGCAGGGCCGCCTGAATCACCGCGGTCAGTGCCGGCGGTGCATCATGAGCGCGAACATAATTCTGAACGGCCTCGTCCAGATCATCCGGTATCGTGACAGTCGCGCGCCTCATGGTTTACGACTTTAGCACCAGTTGGTGCTGGCGGTGAAGATGGTGCTAAGCGGAGCTCGCTACGCTTGCTCGGCGTCGGAGGGCGGCGGCGCCTTGAGCTGGCTGTGCTCGCGGCCCATCGCGATCCAGGCCTCGACCTCGCGGCGCTCGTGCGCGACCGAATTCGCGATCGCCTTGCGGAGCCCCGGATGCACGATAAAGTGCGCGCTGCGGGTCAGCGCCGGATCGAAGCCGCGCAGCCACTTGTACTCGCCGCCCGCGCCGGGCTCGAAGCGGGTGAGACCGTTGGCGATACAATGCTCGATCGCAGCGTAATAGCAGACGTTGAAGTGCAGGTACTTGAGATCGCGAAAGCATCCCCAGTACCGGCCGTAGACCACGCCCGCCTTCTGCAGATTGAACGTCCCGGCGACTAGCTCCTCACCCGCAAACGCGCCGACCAGGCAGAGATGGCGTTTGAACCGCGTGCGCATCAGGTCAAAGAATTTCGCGGTCAGATACTGGCGTCCCCAGTAGAGCTTGTCGATCGTCGAGCGATAAAGCTGGAACATTGGGGGAAACATCGAGTCGGGAATCTCGTCGCCGGCGTAGACCCGGATCGTCACGCCCTGCTTTTCCAGTTCGGCGCGCTCGTGACGCACGGCCGAGCGCCGCTTGCTTTTGAGATTGTTCAAGTAATCGTTGAAGTTGTGAAAACCCGCGTTGCGCCAGTGATACTGGTACCCGAGCCGCTCCACGAAGCCGATTGCGCTCAGCGCGACGGCTTCGTCGGGCGCACAGAAATTGACGTGAATCGAAGAAAGCTTGTTCTCGACGCATAACCCGATCAGTGCCTGCGCGAGGAGACTCATCGTTGTGTCGCGGTCGGCGCCCGGCGCGGTCAGAAAGCGGCGTCCGGTATGCGGCGTGAACGGCACGCCGACCAGCAGCTTGGGGTAGTAGCGGATTCCGGCGCGCTCGGCCGCGTCGGCCCATCCGTGATCGAACACGAACTCGCCCATGCTGTGGGTTTTCAAATAGAGCGGGCAGGCGCCGGCGAGCTGGCCGGCCTTATCGCGCACGATCAGGTGATATGGCGCCCATCCGGTGTCGCGCGTGGCGCACCCGGATTCCTCCATCGCGCGCAGGAAGTCCCAATCGAGGAATGGCGAGTCGGCGGGATCGAGCACGGAGTTCCACACCTCGCGGGAGAGCTTTCCGATTCCCTCGACGATCTCGACCTCGGCCTTGAGTTGGGATTCGCGCGGCGTGCGGCTCATGATGCTTGGGTGTGCGGCGATCGATCCGGCGGCGAACCGCGGGCTATTCGACTTGCAGGGTCGTCTCCTCGAATTCCTTGCGCGCCGCGTCCCAGACGAATGCTGCGGCGCGGACGAACTTGCCGGCCCGGATCGACATCACGACGTAGGCCGTATCGGGATAGTCGGGTTCGTCGGGATCGAACGAGCACGCCTGCGCGCGATCGGTCGCGGAGAAATACGCGTCAGCATCGGGATGGGAATGATAAACGATCTTGAGTTGCAGCTTGCGACGGTCGATTTCGTTGAGCACTGCCAGATGCTCCTTCGGTTCCATCAGAAAGGCGGTGCGCGCGTCGCGCGGATGAGCCCCGGGGTTCTCGGTATGCATCCGGTTCTGGATATTGGTGATCGGGCGCACCTCGTCGCTGGTGCGGTCGCCGATTACAAACCCGCAGCACTCGTGGGGGAACTCGCGCTCCGCCTGGGCGACAATCGCGTCCATCGCGGCGCGCCTGATGCTGACGGTGCTCATCGTTGCTCCGCGATCATACTACGCCGCCGCGCCCGCTCGCTGGCGTGGATCAGCCGAGTCAGCGTGCGGTTGATGTCCGCGGGCAGTCCCAGGCTCTCTGCCAGTTGCACGATACGCCCGTTGAGCGCGTCGATTTCGGTGCGGCCGCGGCGCGTAAGATCGGTGAGCATCGTGGGGCGATGGTCGTAGGTCGAGGGGACGAGCTTGCCGTAGAACAACGCGCGATATTCAGCGGTGCCCGCGAAGGGCAGGGCGACCCCGATCCGGCGCGCGACGGCGAACGCCTCGTCGATGACTTGGTCCATGATCGGCCGCAGGTCCGGGTCGTCGGCCAGCGCGCCGTAATGCAGTCCGAGCAGGGCGCCGAGCGGATTCAGCGCCGCGTTGTACAGCACCTTGGTCCACAGGATCGGCATGATATCCACGCACGAGTGCGACGGAATTCCCGCCGCGGCGATCAGCTCTGCGATTTGCGCCGCGCGCCGTTCCAGCGCCGGCGCCGCCTTACCCTGAATCGCCGGCGCAGGCCCAATCGCGACCGGCTCGGCGAACACCGTGACACGTACCGCGCCGGGTGTGGGAATCTCGGCGCCGAAAATCACGCGTGCGCCGAGCACGCGATCGACCCCGAAGTGCGCCGCGACCGTCTCGAGATTGCCGAGCCCGTTCTGCATCGAGACGATCGTGCCGTCGTCCGTCAGCCGCCCGGCGATCGCGGGCGCGATCGCCTCGGTGTCGTAACTCTTCACCGTGCACAGGAGCAGCGGGAAGCGGCCCTCGAGGCGCGCGGGATTGTCTGTCAGCGTGAAGCCCTGCGCGCAGCGGTTGCCGAAGAGCCCGCTCAGCTCGAGACCGCGCGCAGCGATCGCCTCGAGATGGGCGCGCCGGCCGAGCATCGTCACCTGATGGCCGGCGGCGCGGAGCATCACGCCAAACACCGACCCGAGCGCGCCGGCCCCGGCGATCAGTATCGGACCTTCCATTGCACGGACAGATTAGACTAGGAACTAAGCGCATGGAACGGACGGCGATCCGATTGGGCGGTGTCGAGGTGGGCTCGTCGATCGCGAATGCGTCGGGCGCGCGCTCGGCGGAGCGCGACGAAATCTACGCGCTGTGCGCGGTCCACAACGGCGCGCTGGTCTTCAAGTCGTGCAACCTGGCCGGACTTGAGGCGCCCGAGAGTCTCAAGAACCGCGGCGTCGAGCATTTCACGGCGATCGCCCGCGAGCTTAAGGCGCGCGGCAAAGTGATCGTCGGCAGCGTGGTGAGCGCGAGCGAGGAGGAGATCGTCGGCGTGGCCGCGGCGCTCGATCGCGCCGGCGTCGCGATCGTCGAGCTGAATCTGGCCGACGATTACGTGCTGAGATCGATCGCGCCATTCAGCGCCTTCGAGCGGCTGAAGGCGCTCCTGGGGCGGGTGCGCGGGGAGATCGGCGCCGTGCTCGCGGTCAAGCTGCCGCCGAAGCTGCCCTTTGAGCCGCGCGCGATCGCCGACCTGATGAAGTCGCTCCGGATCGCGATCGTGGTATGCGCGAACGATCTTCCGAAGGATCTGGCGATCGATATCGCGTCGGGCGTGGCCGCTGGATCGCCGCGGACGTTGTCGCAGGCGCATGGGTTCTACAAGGAGAGCGAGGGGCTGCTCGAGGTGGTCGCGGTCGGCGGTGTGAATAGCGGACGCGACGCGTACGTCGCGCATCTCACCGGCGCGGAAGCGGTCCAGGTCGGTTCGGCGATCATGAAGGAAGGTGTGGGCGCGCTGGGACGAATCGATCGCGAACTCGACGCGCTGCTCGCGGCCAACGGCAAGCGGTCGGTGTCCGAGATTGTCGGCCGGATTCGCTTCAATCGGGAGGGTTAGGGCGTCGCGTTAACCGGACGCAGTTCTGCCTCCGCCACTGGCTTGCGCCGGATTTGTTGATAGCGCACTCTGCTGTTTTGGGTTTCGCCTCAGGTCCCCGTCGTCTAGCTCGGCCTAGGACACCGGCCTTTCACGTCGGTAACACGGGTTCAAATCCCGTCGGGGACGCCAATAAAATCAATCACTTCGCGGCTCGGACGGTCACGGCACCGACTGCCGGTGCCAAATGAGTGCCATCTTCTGAAATTCTGCCCGTCTCGCTTCCGATATTGACGCGATTGACGGCGGCCCGAAGATAGGCGTCCGCGAGGTGCGAGTAACGCATCGTCATGCGCGCGTCTTTGTGGCCGAGGAGGGCTTGCAGCCCGCGCGATTGGATGCCCGCCATCGCCTGATAGCTCGCAAATGTGTGACGGGCATCATGCAGCCTGAAATCTTTGATGCCAGCCCGCTTTACGGCCCGGCGGAACGCCATCGAAAGCTGATTCGGACCGAAGGGAAAGAAACGGTCCGTATCGATTCGCGCGGGTATCGAGCGCAGCGCCTCGACGGCATTGTCGTTCAGATAGACGTGTCGCGCCTCGCCATTTTTTGTCGATTCGAGTTTTACGATCCGATTTTGCCAATCGACCGCGCCGCGCGTGAGTCCGAGGATTTCGTTACGTCGCATGCCGGTGTTCAGGGCGATCAACAGAAACGGCTTGACGTAGACGCGCGCCAGCGTCGAAACCAGACTTTCCGTTTCGCAAGCTTCGAGCAGGCGCGTAATTTCCTCTGGCGACAAGAAGCGCGTGCGGCCTGGCGATTCTTTGAGAGCTTTCATCTTCTTTGCCCGATTTTCCGCCAGATATTCCCACTCGACCGCGCGCTTGAGCATGTGCTTCAAGACCGTGACTTCGCGATTGACCGTTGAAGGGTCAACGCGCTTCGCTGCGGGCGCTTCGGGGCTGCCGGTAGTCGGCTCTTGGGGTTTGCGGCGCTTCCGACAAACGGGGGTTTCCAAGCGCTTTGAGATGTAGGCTTCGATGCTCGCGTGCGTGATTGCCCTGAGCGCTCCCGTAAAGGCCGGTTTCAGGTGCTTCTCGACGATCCCGAACCAGCGCTCGCGGCTGCGGGGTTTTAGCGTCGGCTCAACGCGCCGTTTCCATTCGTCGGCGAATTCGGCGAACGAGATCGGCGATCTCTCGATCACGCCGAAGTATTGGCGTCGCGCGACATTGCCGAGGATGCCGTCGAGCACTTCCTGTGCGATGCGCTTGCTCGGTCCGATCATTTTGCGACGCCGCACGCCCTGTGCGTCCTTGAAGTCGATCCACCAATCGCCATCCCGTTGAAATACTCTCGCCATGTCCGTATTGCTCCTTCGTCTCGCGTTTCAATTTTACGCGCATCAAATCGCTCGCGATTTCAGGTTCGCGAACGCGATGACCTTTGCTCGCGCGCTTCCGCTTTTTTGATTCGGTTGATTTTGTATTGAGCCGTCTTCTCTGGCGCGCGGGACTTCCGAACGCTCCATCTGTTGCAGCACCCTGGGGAACAGGCTTCCTTGTCGAGCGCCACGCATAGTAGAACTTGCGGCATACGGGACAGGCGCGGATGCGCCTTACCTCGACGTATTCAAGCAGCGCAAGGAATCCGTCGTACACATCGCCCGACTGTTGTACGCCTCCGTCTTGCCGGACTTTCAATTGCCGCGCGCTAGGCGTTTGGACCGTGAGCGACCGTTGCGGGCGGTCTGCCAGCGATTCTGATAGCCAGTCAACGATCCGGCGCAGAGTGTCGCGAATCGCGTGGAACTGCTCGTACAAAGTAAGAATGTCGAGCCGCCAGCCACCACCAGAGAAGGCGAAGTCGGGAAGCCAACCAGCTACCCGCCCTCGACGCTTCATCTGTGAAATAACATCGGGTGGTACCGGGAATTGCTCGCGCACCTTCGCGGACAACTCTTCACAGAGCCGTCCGCCAAATCCTTGATCTGGAAGCATCCACGGTGGCAGTAGCTCGCGAGACGGTTCGAGCAGATTGCCGAAGTCGAGGAATGGCTGAAGCGCTTCCTGTGCCTTCCGCGGTGCCAGCAACTCCGACCTTGTGTAAGGTTTCGAGGGCTGTTTCCTGCTCATACTTTTGGACGCTCGATGCTCATGTGATTGATGAATTGCCGAATGAAAAGCGTCTAACGCCAGTGTAATCAGTCGCGCCACTTGGCGCAAGGAGTAAACGGTGTGGAATTACAAAATATTACAAACGTAAGGGATAGATTAGGGGATAACTTAGCCTTCTCCGTTGCTGCAATCGCGGAACGGCTCAGCGTGTCGTCGGGGTTCATTCGGCTGGAAATCGCGCGTGGCGCGCTCCGTCCGCTTCGGCTTGGCCGTCGCGTGCTGATTTCGCAATCCGAGCTGGCGGGCTATCTCGCGGCGCGCACAGACACTCGCGCAACCGAGGTGCAATCGTGAAGGCGGGCAGGGACAACAACAACGGTGACGACCGCCCGCAGCCGCTCAATCCGTACCTGCCGCCGACCCATCCGGCGAACGCAGGGACATTGCGCGCACCCCAGCGCGCAGAGAACGGGGAGCGTCGGCAGCGTACCGCCGCCTCGGAAATATTGCGCGACGCCTTCGCGCTACTCCATGAATACCAAGCCGAACTTGAGGCCGCTGATCCCGTCCAAGAGGAGGCCGTTTTCGAGCGCACACTCGCATTGCTGCGACGGCTTGAGCCGACGCGCTACTCAATCAACGTGGCGATAGCGGCGCTGCGGCAGCAGGCCGCGCTCGAAGCCGAAGAAGGCTTGGCTCCGCGCCTGCCGGAGATCGACGAATCATCATTCGATGGGGAGGCTACGTACACTGAGAAGTTGCGTGCCGCACTGGTCGCAGCAAAGTGGCTGTTCCGACACGCTCCACGCGGCTGCCTGCACCAACTCGCTCACCACCTGCTGTTCCAAGACCTGAACCCGAAACAGCGGCGTGAAGTTTTGCGCCGTATGGGCGACGACGTGCGGAGCGGCACCTCTCGGATGCACGTACAAAATGAGGAGTTGGGCTACTGCTCCGTGTGCGGGCAGGAAGGCGTTGCCTTCGACCGGCATCTCCGTGGCGGAAAACGGCGACGCCGAAGCCTTGGCGGCGCAAAGCGGCAGCAGGGAGTCGAATCATGCCAGCAGGTGAAATAATCGAACCCGAACGCCCGGCGGTCTCGGCTCGATCTTCCGGCAGCTGAAAGCCGCCGGAGATTGCGCAAGCAATCCTGGATAGACACGAACGGTTCGCACAGGACGCCGGACGCAAACTGTACTGGTTCGACGGCGGAGTCTATCGGCCCTATGGAGATGAGCGCGTCCGGCGGTTCGTGCGGGATATCACCCGGAGCGATGAATGGGCGCGTCGTCTGGCGGAAGAGGTCGTTGAGTACCTCCGTGTCGGCGCACCTCAGTTGCTCGAACGACCGTCACTTGACGAAATTAACGTCCGCAACGGCATTCTGGACCTGACGACACGGCGAGTACGTAAACACGACCCTGACTTTCTCTGCCCGATTCAGCTTCCGGTGACGTTCGATCCGGCTGCGACGTGCCTTGCGTGGGAGCGTCAGGTAACCGAGACGTTCCCAGAGGATGCGGCGCAAGTCGGGGATCGCGTGGGAGATTATCGCTTGGTTGATGACTCCCGACACGCGAATCCAGAAGGCGCTGCTGCTGCTCGGTGAGGGTGGGACCGGCAAATCGACCTTCCTCAAGGCGCTCACCGCATTTCTCGGAAAAGAAAACGTCTCGACTCTGCCGCTGCATAAGCTCGAAGGCGACCGCTTTGCGGCGGCGCGACTCGTCGGCAAGCTCGCGAACATCTGCGCAGATTTGCCATCCACGCATCTAGAAACTTCGTCGATCTTCAAGGCGATCACCGGCGGCGACCGGATCGCAGGCGAATACAAGTACGGCACGGGCTTCGACTTCACGCCGTTCGCGCGCCTCGTCTTCAGCGCAAATCAGCCGCCCCGAAGTGGCGATGCCAGCAACGCATTTTACCAGCGATGGGTCGTTTTGCCCTTCGACCGAGTGTTTCGGGGGACGCGCGCGGAAGCCGACTCGAACAAACTTGATGCGCTGCTTGCGGAACCGCGCGAACTGAGCGGCGTGCTGAACCACGCTCTTGAAGTGTTACCTCGACTCCGAGAGCGCGGGCTGACAGAAACAGGCTCGATGCGAGAGGTCTGGGCGACGTTCCGTCAAGTCACCGATCCAGTCGCCATCTGGCTAGACCGCAACACCGTTGACGATCCGAATGCAGCCACTCCGAAGCAGGCGTTGATGCTCGCCTTCAACAGCGATGCCGAGGAACGCGGGCGGCCAGTCATGACAGAAAAAGCATTCGGCTCGGCGCTCAAGCATCACCGTCCGAGACTCGATGAAAAACAGCGCACAATTGCGGGCAAGCTTAGTTGGTGCTGGATCGGTATCCGATTGAAGTCAACGCAAGGGCGCGAATACACGACGGTGCAGGTATCCGCGTAGTGGGGGAGAGGGGGAGACATCACGCTGTTCACGGCATTCACGGCTTTTTTCTATCTCTACTCACTAGCTTCTCTCACCTTGATTTCGAGTGAGAAGAACCCGTGAATCGGGTGAATCGAGTGAGCGGTGCGAATCGCCGCCGCTGTCGCCTCGCAGCCGTTGGGGCAGGCGCACATGCACTCTCGCCGAAATCCACGCGCAGATCGCCTCTGCTGAGGTTGGACATGAACGTGTACGATCCTCTTGAAAGCTGCCGATTTCCGAAGCGGCACGACTTCACAATTCAGGAATGTCGCGCGCTGGACGTGCGCGAAGTCGTTTGTTGGCTCACCGACGAGCAACACCGGACTCTCCCCACCATCACGCTTGAATCCGGCCTTGTGCTCGTAGCGAGAAAATGCGGCTCCGCGCGACGCTGGCACTTCCTCTGCCCGACCTGTCACAGACCGTGCGAGTATTTGTACTTGCCGCCGGGCGAGGCGGGCGAACCGCACGCCACAGTTGAGCCAGCGCCAGAAGTGTATCCCGGCGGCCCATCGCCAGCCGACCTCGCGTGGGCAGAAGCGGAAGGCGGCTGGTTCGCGGTAGTGGCCCGCGCAATAGCGAGAGAGCAAGCAGCGGCATCGGGACGGCATGGCCGCGCGATGTCCGGGCCGCAGGCTCGCATTCGTCTGCGTTATGAGCCTGTCGGCAATTGGCGCTGCCGGAAGTGTTGGAATTTGACTTACGGATCGCAACGATTCGGGCGCACGCATGCGCTGCGCCGCCAGCTTCCTCCCCGGCGCTCGCTGACACACCGTAGACGACTCCAAAAGGCGAGCCGTGCGCGGCGGAAGCTGTACGGAACCGAAGAAACCTAGAGCGGGGTGAGGGGGTGGATTGCGGGCTCCGCAGCGCGTCGCGGTGTTGCGGCGGCGAAACTTTCCGCCGAACCGAGACAGCCGGACCTGCGCCAAGAAGCGCGGTGGTCTATTTTCTCCGCTGGCCCGTACTTTGCTGACTCAAGAGCGGCTAGAGTGCAACTCCGCACCAAAGGGAGCAAATGCCACCCCGGAGGAGAAACATGACGCGCGAGATCACTTCGATTTGTCTTATGCTGTGCCTTTCTTGGTGCGCAGCGGCGCGCGCGCAGGCCGTGGTAAACGGCGGTGTGTCGGGCACCCTCATGAGCGTCTCGGTGCAAGCGCCTTTCTTCGCTGGTCCGTGCTTCGGCGGCGAAAACTGCACGGTTACCACGACCGTCTTCACGACCCCGAAGCACGGGCACTTGGTGCAACGCAGGTAGGCTCGGCGTTTACTGGCGCCTGCGGTGGCGGTGGCACGGACTTGGCGTTCAGCGTGACCAATTTCGGCCCGCTCGGAACTGTCAACAACTCTGCCTCTGGACCCTTCGCCCTCACCTTCAATCCCGGCCTCGCGCTGCCGCCGGGTGCTTCGGTCCAATGCACGACTGGCAACGGCAACTGCAACAATGGAGGCGCGGCTACCCCGACCGACTGTTACATGACGGGCGTTCTCGAAAAGTAGACGGCATGGATCGCCAGTAACGTGAAGCTCCGCCACGCCGCCGCGCTGCGCGCTTCTGATTTCGCTGGCAGGTTGCGCGACAGGCGCGATACCCGGTCTTGCGCCCGACGGTCCATGTTAGTCCGCTCGGCTTAGTCCCTGCCTTCGAGGCGGAAGATGAACCTATATGAGAAGCTAGGCTTGGCTCTCATCACGTGGGTTCTCGTGAGCCTTTTTCTTCCCTATACACCAACGAAATTTGCTCTGGTTCAGGTCGCGCTTATTGCCTACGTTGTGCTGTTCCTGTGGAAGCTGAGGACGACGGCCCGACTGTGGCTGCGGAGAGCACTTCTCGGCGGCATGGTCTTCACGACTATGGCGCTTTTGACCGTGGCGCACAGCTACATTGACGACCACATTGATCAGGAACTTAGATCGGTGAGGGAGCGAGCGGCGACCGCTTACGACAGAGCGCATCCGCCGGCAAAGCCGGAGCCGAGAAACGGGCGCGGTATTCCGTCCACATTAGAAGAATGGCAGGCGCGCTACGGCGGCCCCACGCCCGAAGCCGACGCCGCTGCGGATGCCGCCTGCGACACTTGGAACAGAGAGCACGCAGACCAACTTTTGGCTCGCGATGTTTTGGCCTTGCCCGCTACGGTCGTCTTTTCTGTCATCGCGGACTCGCCGGAAGAGAACAGACGCAGAGCCGAAATTGTCATCGCCTACTTCAGTCTCCCCTTCAAGATCGCGCTGGGGATTGGGTTCGGAATCGCTCTGGGTGCGTGGATTGTGAAGAACTGGACTTGAGCGCCGCCGTTCGGAAATTTATTCACCGCAAGAATCCGCCCCTGATCCCGAATCGCAATACGTGACCCTCATTTTTTCCCAAATTTTTGGTTCGCACAATTGCGCGCCTTCGGCGGGTTTGCGCATACCCCTTGGGGGGTCTGCACGGGCGGTGCCCACTTCGCGAGGGGAACCGGACCGACCGGAGCGCCGTTTTGCCAGCGCCGCGCGTCCCGTCCGTCATCGGGGCGATTGGCTTCGCGGTCGAACGGTACGGCGAGCCTCAAAGGACGGGCGCAAAGCCCACGCTCGCTCGCCCCCCGGTTTGCTCCGGTGCCAAATAGGTGCCATCTTCGGTGCCAAATGGATGCCGTTCGACCGGTATCGCTCGACGCCATTAGCTGATGCTCAATGCGTAGAAAAGCTTTGTGCGCCGTTGGACTTGGTGGCACTCGACGACACTCATTCATATTGTATGATTTTCCTGTCAATTCGTTCTTTCACGTCGGTAACACGGGTTCAAATCCCGTCGGGGACGCCACTATTTGCGGCCAGCTTTCACGCGGGCGAATTTAGCGCCTGCACCATCAATACGTTCGGATCTGATTTTCGGTAACGATAACGGCAACACCCATCGCCGGCGACGCGTCAAGAAAGCGCCCCAGCGCGGCGCAGCAGAGCCTCGACGGAGTCGTACTCTCGCGACTGGAGCTGCAGGGCGGCGGCAAACGGTATCTCGTCGGGGCACTCATCGTCGCCGCGCAGGAGCGAGTCCAGCGCCGGGCTTTCTTCGCTGCGCTTCACGAATGCGTCCAGATACGCGCGCCGGGCCTGCGCTGCATCGGTCAAGACCACGCCGTGCTCCAGAAAGAGGCGAAGGGCAGCGAGCTGACAGAAGTTGCAATCCTTCGAGACGTAGCGCGGGCGGTAGTGCAAGGTGAAACGATGAAAGAGGTAGTATTGCGCGCACCATCGTAGGCGCTCTGCGCTCGGAGGGGGGGCGGGGATGCGCGGCGGCGATCCGAAGAGCGTCTCGGCGAAAGTGGCGACGTGCTCGTGAAGGAAAGGAAACGGCGTGCCCAGGAAGTACCAGGGATGCTCGAACGCGCTGCGCGGCACCATCGTCAGTTGCGCGTGCGTTCCGCCGATGCCGAACGTGCGGCCCCCGAACGATCGCTTGATTGCACGCACCGCATCGGCGAAGGCTGCCGGCGGCACGTCATCGTGGAGGAGGAGGTCGATCTGATACTCGCAGCGAGCCCAGTGGGGCGTTGGATAGACGATGATGGTTCCGGCGATCGAGCGCAGCGCTGCCTCGCCGTCGAGCCGATCGCGCAACTCGGAGCGATGCGCCTCGGTGAGCGCCGCCGATCGACCGGCGGCGGGAGCCATCCACGCCGCGTCGGGGGGGACAGGCAGGTCGCGGTAGAACTCTGCCGCCCGCGCGAGCGAGTGATGGAGTATCTTGGCCTTTCGCGCTTCGCCATCCTGGGCCCAGAAGCCCTTGCGCTCGAGGTCGCCGAGCAGCCCGCGCCATCTCGGTGATCCTCCGCGAACAACGACGCCGCGTCCGAATCGGGCAGGTACGCTTGTGCCGGAGGAGCCACGCGGCCACGGCCGACTTGCAGGTGGAGCTGACTCTTCATCGCGACGCGGAAGCAGAGCCGCATGTGACCCTCGGCGAGGCTCGAATTGGGCGTCAGCACGTGGGTCTGCAGCACGTTCTGCCATCCGGCGTTGAACTCCGGGTGCATCGGAATACGATTCCCCTCGATGGCGGGGAGCGGGCCTTCTCGCCTCACCTCTCGCCCGCCGATCCTGATCCACCCGCTTGGCGCGGTCAGAATCTCGGCCGCGCCGGGCCAGGCCTCGATCTGCGCGAGCTCGCGCCGGGCGACAAAGCGCGCGTCCTGCGGCCAGACGAAGCAGAACACCCGGCTCAACGCGTCGACGCGGTCCGTGCAGGCGCGCACCAGCGCCGCGTCCTGCGCGGCGCCGTCGTCGAGCACCAGGGTGAGATCGAGATCGCTCTCGCCGGGTGCGAACGTGACGGAGCGGGGATGGCTATGTCGGGTGTAGACCGCCTCGACTCCCGGTAGGCTCGCGAGCTGGCGGCCCACCAACCACGTGGCGAGCTGGCATCCCTTTCGATAGAGGGTGCGGATCCAGGGCAGTCGCGAGCTGCGGATGATTCCCGATCTAATCCAACGCCGCCATCCTCCCATGGATCAGGGCCTCGCTCGGCGGTGTCGCAGCGCTTCCCTGAAAGATCGGGTGGAGCGAAGGAACGCATCGCCGAACGCCAGCGATGGCTCGATGTGGGTGTTCTCGTGGAACTCGTTGAAGCTCGTGATCACGACCAGGTCTGGAGACGGCTCGAGGTCGAGGGCGACTTGCTGCATATGCTCGTAGGTGCGCGTTCCCCGCCGCGCGGTGAGTCGGTAACGGCTTTGACTGCGCTGCGGTGAGGCCAGCCGCGTGTCGTCGTAGCCAGGGCAAACCGTGAAGACGCGCACGGCGCCGCCGTCCTCGGCAAAGGAACGGTAGCTGCTGGTCCAGATCGCTTCGCGCACCGTGCTGCGGCCGACCTGCAGCGGCGAGTACACGCACCAGCCGCTGAAGAACTCCCGCAGCGGGCGCGGAACGAACTGGTTGAAGATGAGCTGGCCCGCGGCGATCGCGTGGCAGCCGCGCGTGAGCCGCGACAGCAGCTCGCGATGATAGAAGAGGAAGCCGAGAAACGGGCCGCTCACATAGTACCAGAGCAGTGGACGATTCCGCAGGCGCTGATAGACGGGCGACGGCATGAACTCCGTTCGGAGCGTGTTCAAGGCGGCCTCCACCATCCGCGCGTCTTCCGTATTGATCGCCAGGAGGATGGCGAGCGCCAGCGGCCGCTGCGCTTTCTGTGCGGCGGCAAAAAGCCTTCGCGTTGCCTCGACCTCGGTCGGGTTCAGTCCCGCAAAGGTGACCTGCCAATTGACCACCAGGAAGTCGAGCTGCGCATCGGCGGCCATCTGCAAGTGACTGGCGATCAAGCCCGGATCGCCGGAGGAATAGGCGCCGCCGAGCGGCAAATCCGTGACGGCGGCGAACTCCCGGTTCTCGTTCCAGTGCTGCGGCTGGTCGCCCGCGTGGTACCAGGGATAGTAGTGCGCACCGAGCCGCGGCCGCCGTGGCCGGGCCGTGCGACGCGAGACGGTCTCGCGAAAGAGATCGAGCAGCTCAGTCGCGGTCCGTTCCCAGCTATAGCTGGCAGCGATCTCGCGTCCCGCGGCTCCCATGCGGCGGGCGAGATCCGGATCGCCCAGCACCGTAGCGATGCTCTCCGCGATCTTGTCGGGATGAGCGGGCACGAAGCGGGCGCAGCTGTCGTTCAGGACCTCGCTGTATCCGCCGCCCTCGGTGGCGATCACCGGCCGGGCGGCCGCCGCGGCTTCGAGCGGCACCATTCCAAACGGCTCGCGTTGAGGAGTGTAGACGCAGACGGAAGACCGCGCGTAGACCTCGCTCAGCCCGTTCTGGTCGACGCGGCCGCTGAACACCACTCGCCCATCGAGGCCGAGACCGCGCGCCAGCCGGCGCAGGTTCTGCTTCTCGGGCCCTTCGCCGACGATCCGGAGACTGCCGTTTGGGAGCCGGGCCAGCGCCTGGATCACCAGCGCGACGCGCTTGTGCTGCCAGAGGTTGCCGACGAACAGCAGCGGATCTGACGACGACGGCGGCGATACCGTCGTGGGCAGGCTCACCCCCGGATAGACCACCCGATCGGGAGCGCGGCCGTAGATCGTTCGCAGGTACTCGCCGGTGGTGCGGCTGTTGGTGGCGAGCCGATCGATGCCTGCGGAGGAGTCGATCGTCTCAATGAGGTGCAGCAACACGTCCAGCTCCGACACGGTGACGCGGTCGTAACTCATCTTCGGATAAAGATGAATGGTGACCTTGTCGCCCCCGTCATGCTCTCGGCGCAGGTCGTAGAGGGTGCGCAGCGGCTCGGCGGCGAACCAAACGGAGGGGCGTCGCTGAATGAAGTGGGTCGGGAACAAATAGAGGAAATAGAGATCATGAGGCCGGATCAATTGCTCCCAGACCCTCGGCAGCACCACCGTGTTGTAGAAGAACGCGTCGGGGCCGGTGCGTCCGCCCGGCAGCCGGACGACCTTGACCCGCGAGCGGACGCCGAATTCGGCCATCAGGTCGCGCCGGTAGAGCGGCGTATACAACGTGACATCGATCACGTCCTGCCACCGGCGCAGGCATTCGAGCAGGTAAACCTCCGAGCCGCCGTAGTGGTTGAGCTGCGGTGTTACGACACCGAGGTTCATTCAGAGTCCGCCGGCGGCACGCAGTAGTCTCGATTGGAGGGAAGGAACGGCCCCAGCGACCTCGGTCACCGGGTCAGCGCGATCATGTTCCAAATCACAAACTCCAGGACGAAGAGCGCGCCGAACAGTCTCGATTCGCGGCAGCTTAGCAGGATGAGAAACCCGAGCGCCATCAGTTCCGTGGTGGCGCGCATGAAGGCCCAGTCCTCGACCCAGACTGCCCCTGAAAGCGTGCAGGCCAGGGCGAAGTAGGCCGCCCATGCGAGCTTGACGCCGCCGTCGATCGGCGCTCGCGGTATCGCCGTCGCCGTCAGTAACGTCGTGCCACCGAGCAGGACAATTTCGGCCAGCCCAAGTACCTTATCGGTGGTCGGAAATCCCCGTAGCAGCCCGGCGACGAAAGCGCTCACAGCTTTCATCAGGGACCCCAGATCGTTGCCGCGGCCAGACAGAACGCCGGCGTAGCCCCAAGTGGCGGCGATCCAGAGCTGCCAGGCGGCAAAAGTCGCCAGTGGGATGATGAACCACGCACCCTCACTCCAGCGGGCCCGCTTGAAGAACATCCGCCACGCCCATGCCACCAACATCGCACCGGCGAGCACTACGTTGGTCTCGCGCGCCAGGACGGCGAGCCCAAGCGTGACGGAACCGAGGAGATTTCGCCGACGATGCAAAAGAAACAGGCCGGTTACCATGAGCGAAACCGCGAGTACTTCAGTCAGATCCCGATAGAGACTCAGAAGCAGCCCCGGATAAAATGCGATCGCCAGGCCCCAGAGCGGGTTCCTGTTGAATGTGCACGCGAACAAGCCGGCCACGAAAGCCAGGGTGCATATGGCGAGATAATTTACCAGGATCATCGTCCAGGGGAGCCATGTCAGGCGGCCCAGCGAGAGAGCGCCAGCGAGCACCGGATAGAGGATTCGCTGCTGGCGGTAACCAGGATTGTCGATCCTGATACCGAACGCGGTTCGCTGATTGGAAAAGGGAGCGATCGCCAGGCGATAATAGAACTGGCCGTCGTATCCTGAATCGGGAACCAACGTTATGGGCGTCGGCATCTGCTCGATGCTACAGAACTCGATTCCTGCGCGGATGAAGGACGAGGCATCAAAATCGAAACGCGCGAGTCGGACCGCAATCATCAAGCCATAGAGCAACGCTGCGATCAGCATCACACCCGCCGGCCTTAATCTGAATCCGGCGTGAAAAATAGTCATTTCAGAGCCTGGTTCGCTCTATGCGCGTCGGGAACCTATGCAGCAGCAAACACCGTCGTCGTGCGCGGGCGTCGCAATGTAGCGCACGAACCACGCGCGACATAAGAGCACGCAGGGGCCGAGCACGCGCGAATTCAGCGCGGCGGGCGCCGTCTATCAATATGAGGTCAATTGGCTGAGGCCATTCGGGAGTGGCAGTCCGAGGCAAAGACCGGGCGAAATCGGAACCGCGACGCGCGCGCCGGAGCGCGAAAACCGGCGGCGCACGCTAAAATGGACGGCAGACATCGGTTCGCCTCCATGATACGCTGCGTCTATTCAATTACGAACGGGGTAGGCATGAAACGACTTCAGATTTTAACTGCGGCTTTGCTGGCGATTGCCCTCGTGCCGGCGTTCGCTGCCGCCGATGACGAGGGTCACGTAATCGCCTTCGTCGGAACCCATCCGATTACCCAGCAGCAGGTGGACGCCAAGGTCAAATCCCAGATGACCTCCATCGACAACCAGATCTACCAGCTCCGCAGGAAAGCGATCGAGCAGATGGCCGATGACTACTTGATCGATCAAGCCGCCAAAAAGGCCAAGCTGAGCGTCACGGACTACCTGAAGCGCGAAGTGAACGACAAGGTACCCCCGCCCAGTGACGCCGTGGTCAAGCAATTTTACGACGCGCACAAGAGCCAGATCTCCGATCCGTATGACAAGATCAAGGGAAAGATCGTCCAGTATATGGAGCAGCAGGCGTGGGCCGATCAGCGGGATAGACTGCTGGCGAGCCTGCAAAGCAGCCAGCAGATCAAGATCAACCTGAAACCGCCGCGCTTTCATGTTGCGAGCGAGGGCCATCCCGAACTCGGACCCAAGGACGCGCCGGTAACGATCGTCGAGTTCGGTGACTTCCAGTGTCCGTACTGCAAGAAGGCCGAGGACTCGCTCAAACAAGTGCGCGGCAAATACGGCGACAAAGTTCGGCTGATCTACATGGATTTCCCGCTCTCGTTTCATCCCAACGCGATGCCGGCCGCCGAGGCCGCGCACTGTGCGGGCGATCAAGGCAAGTTCTGGCAGTTCCATGACGCGGTGTTCGACGCGCAGCCCAATATCGCTGCGCCCGATTTGAAAGCCGCCGCGGGCAAGCTCGGCCTCGACGTGAAGAAATTCAGCGCCTGCCTCGACCAGCACAAGTACTTGAGTGCGGTGCAGCATGATCAGCAGCAGGGTTCGTCGCTGGGCGTGGACGGCACACCGGCCTTCTTTGTCAACGGGCGTTTTCTGTCCGGGGCGGTGCCGGCCGGCGATTTCGAGGAGATCGTCGACGAGGAACTTTCCACGTCCGCCAACCGCCAGGAAGCCCGGGCGCATCCGTAAGGGACCGCAACGGAGCCCGCGCCGCAAAAATCGTGATTGGCGTGGCCCGACGCTAAGATTCGGATAAGGAAAAGGAATTCGCGAGATGGTATCAATTGGCCGAAAGTTCGTGGCGGCAGCGCTGTGCGCGATGTGCGCCCGCGGCGCTTACGCCGCATCCGCAGCGCCAGCCGCGCCCGCAGTCCCGGGCAACGTCCTGGCCACGGTCGGGAAGTACAACATCACCGAGCAGGAAGTGGACGGCAAGGTGAAGGGATCACTGGCGTCCCTGGAGATTCAGGTTTACGAGCTCAAGAGGACCGCCGCGGAGCAGATGGCGGACGACTACCTGCTGCAGCGGGCCGCCAAAGCCGCCGGGCTCAGTGTCGACGCCTACCTCAAGCGCGAAGTCGACGGCAAGGTTGTGGAGCCGTCGGAGGCGGATCTCCAGAAAGCCTACAACCAGATCGATCCCAAGTTCCGGCAACCCTACGACCAGTCCAAGCCCGAATTGGCTGCCCAGCTCAAGGGTCAGCAGGAGCTGCAGCTACGGGCTGAACTAACCGCGAAGCTACGCGGCCAGCACGATATCAAGATCCTGCTCAAGCCGCCGCGGTTCGAGGTCGGAGCCGCCGCCGCCGACCCTGCGCTCGGCCCGAGCAGCGCACCGGTCACGATCGTGGAATTTGGCGACTACCAGGATCCCTATACCCAGCGCTCGGAAGACACGCTCAAACAGATTCGCGCCAAATACGGCGACAAGGTGCGCGTGGTCTTTGCCGACTATCCCGCGCCGAGCCACAGCCTCGCGATGGACGCCGCGCGGGCGGCACGTTGCGCCGGTGAGCAGGGGCAATTCACGCAGTTCCGCGCGGCGCTGTATGCACCGGGGGCCAGATTCGCGGTTTCCAGTCTCAAGGAGATGGCCGCGAAGCTCCAGATGGATACCACGAAGTTCAACAATTGCTTCGATACGCATCAGTACGATGCCCAGATCCAGAAGGACGTGGCCGAGGGACAGGCACTGGGCGTGGCGGGTACGCCGGCCTTTTATGTCAACGGTCGTCCATTGTTCGGACCCCAGCCGCTGCCGAAATTCGACGAGATAATCGTTGAAGAGCTGGCGGTCGGCAACACCCGGGAGGCGAGCAAGTAGGCGCACCGAGCCGGTATGCCCGAACGGGACGTTTGCGGTCCGGGCCGCGATTTGCTGAAGTCGGGTTGCTGATCCGGAAGATCGCTACTGAACCAGGCAGAACTTATGGTCAAGTTTCCGTCCACTGAGTACTTCGAGACCCTTAAGGCGCGGATGGCGGCCGAGCGGGAACGCTTTCGCCGCCTGGGCTTTATCGATACCGCCTTCGCGATCCGGGTCTCCGACAACGGCCGCTCCCGGAACTTCATCCTGGAGTTCGAGGTCTTCGAGCTGCAGAACGTGCGCGAGGTCGACTCGATCGATCTCAAGCATGTCGATTTTGCGATCGAGGGCGACGCGCGCGTCTGGCGCGAGATGATCGAGAATATCAAGCGCCACGGCGAGGCCGATTCCGATCACGACATCAACACGCTCACCCATTTCGGCGAGCAACTGAAGGTCAGCTACGACGACCCCGACGGTCACGACAAGCTCTACCGCTTTATGCAATCGATTCAGGAGTTCTTCGATCTGAGCAGCGGCGTCGAGGTGAGTTTCAATTAGTCGAGATGGCTGCGTTCCATAATCTTCTGCCCCATCGGGGGAGCTGAGAGGGGTCAGTCGCGGGAGGGAGATCCATGAGTTATCTGGCAACGACCAACTTCCTTGATGATCACGCGTTCGTCGACAAGTGGCTCTATACGATGCGCACCGGCGAGCTCGATCTGTCCTGGATGGACGCCGCGACCGAGAAGATCAAGCCGCGTCCGCAGAACGTGCGCCGCGGACTCACCTATCGCGATCTCGATCTGGGCAGCTACGGCTTCAGCGACGTGCCCGAGAAGGTGCGCGAGAACCGCTCCTACGCGCCGCGCGGCGCCGCGATTCCGCCCGGCCTGCCCGATTCGCAGCCCGAAGTCTCGCGCAAGAGCGAGCTGTGGGCCTTCAACACCGAGAGCTATTACGAAGAAGCCGTCACCCGCCAGTGGAATGTGACCACCGACATTCCGTGGGAGCGGCTGGAAGGCGTCGAACTGCCCGAGTCGATTGGGAAGGCGCTGTCGCAACTGATGACCTTCCTCACCGAAGTCGAGATGATCGCGACCGACACGCCGGCCAAATGGCTGCCGCGCCTCAATCCCGAATTTATCGAGGTGCGGGCGTTTATCGCCGCGCAGGCGATGGACGAGGCGCGCCACACCGAAGCCTTCCGCAAGCGCGCCCTGACCACCGGATGGGGCCTGATGAAGGCCAGCCCGATGAACGAGATGGCGCTCAAGCATCTGCGCGACGCCGACTCCTTCAGCGAAATGTCGCTCGCGCTGCATCTGGTCGCCGAAGGCAACGTGCTGACGATGTTTCGCTTCAGCGAATATCTCTCACCGACCGACGTCGACAAGAAAATTTTCCGGCTCGTGATGCAGGACGAAGCGCGCCACGTCGGCTACGGGATGCAGCACTTCAAGTGGGTGCTGGAGAACTTCCCCGAAAAGCGCGAGATTCTGCACAAGCATCTCGACGAAGCGGAGAACATCTCGTTTGCCGGCGGCGCCGCCACCGAGCTGACCGAGAGTTTCATCGTGCTGGCCGGCGGCGGACTCAAGCCCGAGAACATCGAGAAGGGGATCCGGATCACGACCCAGTTCCAGCTCAAGCAGATGCAGGAGCATTTCGAGCGGCTCGAGAAGTGCGGGATGCCCGAGCGCAAGGATCGCTCGAAGCTCTGGATGATGTTCGAGATGGGCAAGGCCGCGGCGGAGCAGGCCGGGATCAAGCTCTGAGGCGGCGATGGCGTTCTACGCGGACAAGGACTACAGCCAGGACCAGGAAGTCCTCAATGCCATGCAGGAGGTGATGCAAGGTCATCTCACCCTGCACTGGTACGAAGCCAATACCGAACGCATCAAGGGCAAGCCCAGCGACTATCGCCGCGGGCTGACGTATCGCGACCTCAACGTCGGCAGCTACGGCTTTACCGATATTCCCGAGGACAACCGCCTGAGCCAATCGATGGTCGCGCGCGGCAGCGAGAAGTGGGGCAAGCTGCCCGACATGGGCTACGTGGTCAATCGCAAGTCCGAGGTCTGGTCCGACAACGTCGCGGAATTGTACGAGGAAGTGAAGGCGCGGCGCTGGGCTCCGGCGGTCGATATCCCGTGGAGTGAAGGCGATGCGCATCCGCTCACGGCGGAAGTCGAGGCGGCCTGCGCGCAGCTCTATACCTTCCTGCAGGAGTGCGCGATCGTCGCGCTGGATTTTCCCTCGCGCTGGGTTCCGCTGGTGAACCAGGATTTTCTGGAAGTGAAGAGCTACATGTGCGCCCAGATGCTCGACTGGGCGCGCCTGCTCGAGGCGTTTCGCAAGCGCGCGCTCTATGGCGGCGTGGGGCTCAAGCGCGCCAGCGCCAGCGCGGAGCAGGGGCTCAAGGAGTGGCTCTGGGCGGAAACGTATCCGCAGGGATCGCTCTCGATCAATCTTTCGCTCGGCGGCTTTCTGCTCGCGGTCTTCAGACAGGTCGCCGCGTTCGCGCCGAATAAAATCGATCGCACCCTGATGCGCTTCGCGATGCAGGACGCGGCGCGCGAGGCCGCCTACGGCTCGGGCCAGCTCCGCTATCTGCTCAGCCATCGACCCGCCCAGAAAGTCGCGATGGACGAATATCTCGATCACAGCGAGCATGTGATGGTCGCCCTGTTCGGGAGTCCGGAGCTGCTCGAACCAATGATCGTGATTTGCGGCGGCGGACTTGGCGCCGAACAGGTGAAAGCCGGGCGCATCGCAGCCGCAAAGTTCATCCGGCTCGTCGTGGGCGAATACCTCGAGCGCCTGGAAGCCGCGGGCCTTTCGGACCGCCGCACCCGCAGCCGCCTCCCCGCGATCGTCGCGCGCATCGCAACGTAGCCCGGTTGAACGCCCCCGCCGGGCGCTATTCCCTGAGCGCGATCGCTCTGGCACAATAAACTCTCGCTTTTGCGGTCGCGCCTCGATGGCGGACCGCTTTTCCTTTTGGCGGCGGCGGTGGCATCGCGCCGTGGCGCGAGCGGGGTAGGGCGGGGAACCTTCGTATGGAATCCGGGGCGATTCAGAGCATCACCAAATTTCGGACGCGACTCGTCGGCAACTCGCCGACGCTGCGCTTTCTGAGCTACGTGCGGCCACATCTGGGGCTGGTCGCGGGCGGCTCCGTGATGGGCATCCTGAAATTCGTGCTGCCGCTCGCCTTTCCGCTTGCCTTCAAGTACGTCTTCAACGTCCTGCTGGTCCCGCAGCCCAGGCTCGAGCCGGTCAACGCGCTGATCAATCGATGGTGCGTCACGCTGGCGGGCGCGCTCCGAATGGAAGCTTCCGGGCCCGGCAAGCTCGCGGCGCTGAGTATCGCGCTGGTCGGGCTGTTCCTGGTGCAAGGGGTCGCGACCTATTACCGCAACTATTGGGCGAGCACCGCGGGCCATCGCCTGATCTTCGATCTCCGCTACGCGCTGTTCCTGCATATGCAGCGGCTGTCGCATTCGTTCTTCGACCGCAATTCCTCGGGCGCGATCGTCTCGCGCTTTATCAACGATATCCAGCAGGCGCAGAACTTTGTCGGCGCAGCGATGATCAATATCTGGATGGACGGGGCGTCGCTGGGCTTCGTGATCTGGATCCTGTTCGTGCTCGACCATCGCCTGGCCTGGATCTCGCTCTGCGTGATTCCTTTCTACGTGGTGCTGATTCGCGCGCTCTCGCCGCGGATCCGCGCCGCCAGCCACGAATTGCAGACGGTGGTCGAGGAATTTTCCGGCGAGCTGCATGAACAGGTGGCCGGCGCGACCACGGTCAAATCATTCGCGCGCGAGGAGCACGAGGCGCGCCGCTTCCACGAGCGCACCAGCGAGATCTACAACGTCACGATCAAGAACGTAAAGCTCGCCTCGCTGCATCAGATGTTCACCGAGTTCATCACCCGGGTCGCGCCGCTGATCGTGATCTGGGCCGGCGCGCTGATGATCCTGCGGGGCCATATGGCGCTGGGCACGATGGTCGCCTTCTACGCGTACATCGGCGCGCTCTATCTGCCGCTGCAACGCTTCTCGGAGCTGTCGATTATCGTCTCGAGCTCGCTGGCCGCGATCGACCGCCTGTTCGCGTTCTTCGACGTGCAGCCGGAAGTTGCCGAAAATCCGAATAGCGTCCCGCTCGCGATAACTCGCGCCGCGATTGTTTTCGACCGGGTGAGCTTCGGCTATCCCGCGCACGGCAACGGCGAGCTGCGCGAGGTGCTGCACGCGGTCGACTTCAAGGTCGAGGCCGGCACGACCGTCGCGTTGGTGGGGCGCTCGGGCGCGGGCAAGACCACGCTCGCGGGCCTGATCCCGCGTTTTTACGATCCGGTCGAGGGCCGCGTCCTGATCGACGGTGTGGACGTGCGCGGCGTGACGCTCAAGTCGCTGCGCGACGCGATCGGAATCGTGCCGCAGGACGCCGTGTTGTTCAGCGCCACCGTGCGCGAGAATGTGCTGTACGGGCGGCCGGGCGCGACCGAGGGGGCCGTATGGCATGCGCTCGAACAGGCCAATGTGCGCGACTTTATCGATGCGCTGCCCGAGGGTCTGAACGCGATGATCGGAGAGCGCGGCGTGAAGCCCTCAACCGGTCAGCGCCAGCGCCTCGCGCTCGCGCGGATCTTTCTGAAGGACCCGCCGATTTTGATCCTCGACGAAGCTACTTCGGCGCTTGACTCCGAGGTCGAGAATCTGATTCACGACGCGATTCGCCGCCTGATGCACGGGCGCACCTCGGTGCTGATCGCACATCGGCTCGCCACCGCGGTGGGCGCCGACATAATCGTGGTGCTCGATCAGGGCGCCGTAGTCGAAACCGGGAGCCATCAGGAATTGCTCGCGAGCGGCGGCGTATACGCGCAGCTCTATAACGAGCAAACCCGCAAGCTCGCGATCAAACCTGAGCATACGACGCGCCGCCCAGGCTCCCTGATGGCCGCCGGGTCCGAGGAAGAGGGCTAGCGGTTTCGCGGGAACAGGCGATTCGCCTCGGTGCCCGGCAGCGCGGCGCGGAGCATCGTCGAGTAGGTGCCGCGAGCGAGCAGTTCCTGCGCAATTCGGCGGGTGAGCCCCATCGAGGCTCTCATCGGGCCCGAGCCGAAGCTGACCCGCGCGACACCGAGCCGCTGGAGTTTGGCGATCGGCGGGACGCCTGATCCGGCGACCATGATGTTGATCGGTCCGGGGATCGCGCGGGCGAGCGCGGCGATTGTCGCGTCGCCCGTGGCGAGAATCGGGAAAATACAGTCCGCTCCGGCGGCGAGATACGCCTGCGCGCGGCGCGCCGTATGCTCTAGGCGTTCGGATTCCTCGCCCACGTGGCGCGCATAGACGTCGACGCGCGCGTTGATCACGAGCGGCACGCCCGCCGCCAAGCCGGCCGCGCGCGCGGCACGAATCCTTTCGACCTGCTCATCGATCTCGCGCAGCGGCCGGTGCGGATCGCGCGTGCTGTCCTCGAGATTGATCCCGACCGCGCCGGCCGCGATTACCGCCTTGATAGTCGCCGCAACATCTTTCGGTTTTGCGCCGTAGCCCGCCTCGATATCCGCAGTGACCGGCACGCCGACACGCCGCGCGATTCGATTGATCGCGGCGATCATCTCATCGCGCGGCGTGTTCTCACCGTCCGCGTAGCCGAGCGACGCCGACACGCCGCTGCTGCTGGTGGCGATCGCCGGAAATCCGACCTCCTCGAAGATGCGCGCGCTGGCCGCGTCCCACGCGTTGGGCAGCACGAGGATGCGCGGCCCGTGATGGAGCTTGCGCAGCAGAACGGCTTTGGCTTTCTGAGTCATCGGAATCTGAATTGCCAAGTTCCGCTGGTCGAAGCAACCAGCCGCGACCCGATGGTAGTGGGCAGTTGTGACAAGACCGGCCGGCGCGGAGGCCGGCCCCTACCCAATGTAAGAGCTTCATACAGGGTAGTGGCCGGCGTCCCTGCCGGCCATCCGAAATCCGAGACCGCCTCTGCCGACGCGACCGATTGCGAAACGCCTTCTCGCGAGGACGAAGCGACGCCTTTCCTGGCACGCGCGAAGAGCGTATTGACGTAGGAAATCATCTCGGGAGGAAGCTGCAACATGCCGACCGTTTATGGAGCCCTCGGCTCGCCGTTCGTAAGGAAAGTGCTGGTCGCGTTTGCCGAGAAGGGCGCGCCCTTCGATCACGAGCAGGTGATCCCGTTCGGCGTGTCGGCCGAATACAAGAAGATCAGTCCGCTGGGAAAAATCCCCTCCTACCGCGACGGTGATCGCACGCTGGCCGATTCTTCGGTGATCATCGCGTACCTGGAACGGACCCGGCCCGAGCCGCCGTTGTACCCCACCGACGCGTACGACTATGCGCGCGCGCTATGGTTCGAGGAGTACGGCGACAGCGGTCTCGCGCCGGTAGTCGGCCCGAAGATTTTTTTCCCAAAAATCGTAGGGCCGCGGTTCTTCAAGCGCGAACCCGATCTGGCCGCGATCGACAAGGCCGTGGCGGAAGACCTGCCGCCCCTGTTCGACTATCTCGAAGCCGAGCTCGGCGGCAAGGAATGGCTGGTTGGAAACCGCTTCTCAATCGCGGATATCGGCGTCGCGACCCAGTTCGTAAACCTCATGCTGGCCGGCTACGGCGTCGATGCGAAACGCTGGCCGAAGCTCAACGCGTACGTCGCCAAGGTCCACGGCCGGCCCTCGTTCAAGGCGGTGATCGATAAGGAGAAGGCCGCCTTCGGAGGCTGATTCAGCGCGAGTCGAATTTCAGCGCGGTCGGGTCCTGGCGTTCGAGGCGATCGGGCGGCGCGGGCGCAGCCGACGCATCGCCTCGTACGCGAGCCGATGGAAGATCGTCGCGCCCGGCTCGGTCGGAAACAGGCGCGGGAAGGTAAGGAAGAGCCGCCACTGGCCGCTCAGCTTGATCCGGCGCGTTGCGAGGCCCCACACCGCGCTCGCCTCGCCGCGATGGATCCGCAGAAACAAGATGGCGGGCATCGCGATCGTCAGGTCCGGATTTTCGATCGTCCCAGGCCATACTTCGCAGCGCTGATCCGCGATCCGCATCGCCCAGCTTCCACCGCCGCGACCGCTGAACTCGAATTGGGTCGTGAAGGCGAGACCGGCAGCTTCGCCGCTGCGGAAATATTGTGGCAGCCAGCGCATCATCGCCTCGGCGCTCTGCGTACGGATGCGCCTGAGACTTACCAGCCGAACGTTGCGATTGGGCGCCGTCACCGCCTCGATCGGAGTGCGCCATCGGCCGGGCGGAATCTGATAACGCTCGCGCGCCTTCGGGGTATCGATCACGAACTGCTCGTCCTCTTCGGCGCGCGCATGCGTGAGCGGCTTGAGGATCTCTTCGACGTATTCGCGGCGGGTGCGCCGGTCGGCGTGGAACGCGGCATGAATCTCCGCCGGGCAGGTAGCGACGCAGTTGAAGCAGCGGTACTCGACCTTGAACGCCATCGCCTGCCACAGCGCCGCGATCTCGCCGTCGGTCCAGCGCTGGCGGAAGCGGCGCGGCTTGCTCGCGCCGAGATCGCGCACCAGATCGAGGAAGCCCGGAATCGAATCGCGATAGGTATGGTTATAGCAGGCGAAGAAATCGAAGTTGCCGTCGGCCTTGATCGCGTCGGTCGGGCACGAAGCGACGCAGAGATTGCATTCGAGGCACGGGTTCCAGTCGATCGGCTGATCATGAGCCGCGAACTCGAGGTTGGTGAGCACCGTGTCGATTAGGCAATAGGCGCCGAACTTCCGATGCAGGAAATTGCGGCTCGTGCCGATCACGCCGAGGCCGGCGGCCTGCGCGACGAGCTTGTGACTGAGCGGCCAAATCTTGTCGGCCCAGCGCTGGCCGACCTCCATCGGCCATCCGATGGTAGTCGTCAGGCCTTCGCCGCCGAGCGACTGGATATACTTCACGGTACGGCGGTCCATCTCCCACAGCCGCTCTTCGGTGCGATACAACTCGCCGTTGGCGCTCGGCAGGTAGCGTGACTGCAGCGACGGCTTGTTCTCCTCGCCAATCAGGCACACCAGCGAGCGCGTGTGCGGATAGACATAGAGGATCTCGGCGCGCTCGTGGGCGATCGCCGGATCGTCGATCGAGATCACGCCGGCGTCGTCGCTCCAACTCGCGACTTGTCGCTTGAATTCATCCAGTGCGATGGGTGCGGCTACGCCGCGGCTCGGCAGAGCCGGCGTATCGAGATTGCGAAACGGCCAGCGATGCGCCGTGAGCGGCTGCACGCCATTCGGATTCTCTGGCTGGGTCCTGCCGGGCGCGGGAAACGGAAAGTTCCAGGCCGCGGCGCTCGCGGGCTCAAGCGGCGTAGTCGGGACCTCGGGCGGATGGTCATCGGTTTGCGTTCGCTTCATTTGGTGGCCTTTCTTCGGTCTCGTGTTGACGCCGTTAAGCTAAAGGTCCGAGCCTCTGGCTTGGAGAGCAACCACGTTGAGGTCGAAAGCACCTGCTCGAGCACGTTCTGATGGTTCGCGGGCGCGGTTTCGAACAGCAGGCCTTGCACCGCCAGCGAGGTGACCCCATGAATCTGCGCCCACAGCGCGTTGGCGGTGAGCATCGGATCGAGCTCGTGGCGGAGCTCGCCGTGGTCGATGCCGTCCTTGACGGCGTCGCGGAGCAGCAGCAGCGGAAACATCTCCTGCTTGATCACTTCGCGGGCGGCGGTGCGGCTCGCGCGGGCCAGGAACATCAGGTCGTAGAATGCCCGATTCTCAAGACCAAAACGAAAGTAGCTGCGGCCCATCGCTTCGATTCGCGCCAGCGCGGAGCGTGCCCCGCGGCCCGAAGTCAGATAGCGCGCCAGGATCGTGTGACCCTCCATCCGCACGTGATGGAGCAGGTCGCTCAAATCGGTGTAGTACAGGTAGATCGCGGTGGGGCTGCATCCAACCGCGGCGGCGATCTTGCGGGCCGAGACCCCGTCGGGACCGTGCTTGAAGAACAACCGCCGCGCGGCCTTGAAGATCGCCCGGCGAAGGTCGGCGGGGCGTGACTGGCGCGGGTGCGCTTTAGCGATTGCGGTTAACACCGTTAACAACAATTAGGCCGGAAGCGGTTGGGAAGCAATGGCTGCGGATGGAGGTTTCTGAAGCGGATGGCCGGCGGGACGCCGGTCCTACTTCTGGATGCGGTAGCGCCGGCGTCTCGCCGCTGATTGGCGACGCCTTAGGGCGTGGAGTCGTCGCGAGGCGGAACTACACGCTGTCGAGCATCGCCCAGAGCGCGCCGAGCGCGTCGCGGCCGGCTTCGAGCACCGCGGGCGCGGTTCCGTCGTGGTCCGCGTGATGCTCGATGAGGCGCGCGCCGGTTTGCGCGTGCCAGACGTTGGCTTGCTCGTGAACCTTGAAGAAGCTGAGCGTGCGATCGTCTTCGATGCCGTAGTGGCGTTTGAGCCCGTCGATCTTGGCGCTCGCGACCGCCGGGATCTGTGACTCGTAGACGTATAGTGCCGCGAGTCCCGCCGCGATCGGGAGATCGCGCGTAAGGTGGGTGAACGTGGCGACCAGTTCTGACGCCGCCGCCAGCGGGGTGGCGTCGAGCACGTGCTCGCGGGCGACGCCCAAGCCTTCGGCGAAGCGCAGCCAGAGTTCCGGATGGTTCTCCGCGCCGCGTTCCTCTTCGATCAGGTTTTCGAGCAGCGCCTGGCGCGTGGCGAGATCGGCGCATCGCGAATGGATCGCGCTCAGGTAACGCGGGAAGGCTTCGACGTGCGGATAGTACTGGACCGCATAATTGCGCAGCCGCTCGGGCGCGAGCGTGCCGCGCGTCCATTCGAGATAGAACGGATGCTTGAGCAGGCTCCGCTCTTCGACCATCCGATCCAGTTCGTCAATCAGTCGCGTCGTATGAGCCATCTTTCCAACTCCCGAGGGTACGCTACTCTTTCGGCGTTGCGCTCATTGTGTTTGAGAGGAAGACACGCTTCAAGGTCTACGCCCTGCGGGTCCGGATTCGCGACGGGCCGGAGCGGAGGCCATTGATACAGCACTGGACGAGCCAGGCGAAGCTCCGGTCGAGGTCGAGGCGAATGCCAAAGCCGCCGGCCGCCTCCAGGGTGGCGAAGCCGTGGACCGCGCTGCGCAGGCCGCGCAGGGCATGAAGCGCGTCGCGCCGCGGGAGGTCATAGGCGCGGATCACGGCCAGACAGAGCTCGACAATTTCGTCGGCCGCGCGCGTCAATTGCGAGTCGGTCCGATCCGGAGCGCGGAGCGCGCCTTGGTAGAGGCCCGGGTGCGCCAGCACGAAATCCCGATAGGCTTGGGCGAGGCTGCGCACGGCGGCGTCGCCGGATTTGGCGATCAGCGCCTTTTCGAGCGTGGCCGCAAGCTCGCGCAGCGCCAGCAGTGACAGATCGCGCTTGAGCGCCTCCAGGCTCTCGAGGTGATTGTAGAGCGAGGGCGGCTTGACGCGGACGCACGCGGCCAGTTCGGCGAGCGACAGCCGCTCCCATCCGTTCTGATCAGCGAGCTTCGCCGCGGCAGCGAGCACGGATTCGCGGCTAAGTCCCGCTCTGGCCGGCATCGCGAGTTCCCGCAATGTTTCGCGGTGCGACTCCCGCGAGGAAGCGGGTGATCGGTTCGGCCACGCGGTCCGGCATCTCGGCGTGCGGATAGTGGCCGGCGTCCTTCACCATCAACGTCTCGGCATGCAGCCGGTCAGCCACCAATTTAGCCTCCGCGGCCGGATCGGTGAAATCCGGATCGCGCGAGCCCATCACGACCATCACGCGCGCCCGAACTTCCGGAATCCGCGCCTCGCAGGGATCCTTCGACGCCCAGATCATCGCCTTGAGTGCGTCGAGGCGGCCGGGCTGGGCGAGATTGTCGCGCAGCCGCGCGCGATAGTCGTCGAGGTCGGCGGGCGGCGAGGTGGGATAAAGTGACGCGTAGTAGCGCGACCAGAATGCGATCGCCCAGGGCCTCAGCAGCGCGGCCTTGAGCAACATCGCGGTCGGCCACGAGGGCGGAATGTCACGGACGAACGGGCCGATCAGAACGATGTGGGTAATCCGATCGGGCATTTCGGCTGCCGCCCAGACCGCCGCCGCGGCCGCCATCGAGTTTCCGATTACGATCGCCGGCGGCGCGCCGAGATGACGAATCAAGGCTACGATGTCTGCGCCCACCGCGGCAGGCGAGTAGTCCGGCCACGGTACGCTCGACTCGCCGAGCCCGCGCAGATCCATGGTCACGACGCGGTATCCGGCGCGCTGGAGCATCGGCGCGAGAAAGCGGTACTGCGTGCGCAGGTCGCCGAGGCCGGGGACGCATACTACCAGGGGGCCGGCGCCGCCGGTGTCGTCGTAGGCGATCGTGCCGCCGGCAAGCGGCAGGAACCGGGTCGCATTGGGGGCGACCGGCCGGGCCGGCTCGGCAGCTGGAGCGGCCGCGCGGACCGCCATAATCAGCAACGTGATCAAGATTAGCGCCGCGGGGGCGCTCGCGAGGCCGGGCAAGAGTGCGTGGCTACTGTTCATAGTGAATATACTAATAGCATTAGTTTCGGTGCTCATGCAAGCCCCTGCGGACGCCGGGCCTTTGCCGCCTGCCGCGTCGCATCGCGAGTTTCGATAACTTGCCCGTGATCGCCGGGACTGGTAGTCGTTAAACTACTGCTACCGGACGCGACGGGGTGTTCTTATGGCGAACGCAATTCTCAATGCCGGCACGATTGGGGCTCGCGTCCGTGCCGCGGAGCGCGTGGCGGCGCCCGCTGCGGCGATTCGATGGTACGTCTGGTGCCTGGTGGCCGGCGTGACCTCGGCGATGGTCGGCGGCTATTGGGATATCTCGTGGCATATCTCGATCGGCCGTGACACATTTTGGACGCCCGCGCATATGGCGATCTATTTGACGGGCGTGCTGGCGGGTGTGGCGTGCGGCTACACGATCCTGGCGACCACTTTTGGGTCATCGGCGCAAGCCAAAGCGGAGTCGGTGAAGATCTGGGGATTTCGCGGGCCGCTCGGATGTTTTGTCGCCACGTGGGGCGGCGTGCTGATGCTGACTTCGGCGCCGTTCGACAACTGGTGGCACAGCGCCTACGGGCTGGACGTGAAAATCCTGAGCCTGCCGCACTCGATGCTCGGGATGGGTATTGGCGCCGTCCAGCTCGGTGCGCTGATGCTGGTCTGCGCGCAGGCGAATCGCGCGTCGGGACTGGCGCGCGTCAAGCTCGACCGCCTGCTGCTGTACGTCGCGTCGGTCGAGTTGACCGGCAACGGGGTCCTTACGCTCGAGAAAACCTGGCCGACGCTGGCGCACAGCTCCGAGTTCTACTTCGCGGCGTGCGCCGCATTTCCGCTGATCCTGGTGCTGGTCACGCGAGTCTCACAGTCGCGATGGCCCGCGACCACGATCGCGTCGATCTATATGGCGCTGTTTATCGCCGGGCTGTGGATCTTCCCGCTGTTTCCGGCCGTGCCGAAGCTCGGCCCGGTCTACCAGCACGTCACGCATTTTGTCCCGCTCGGCTTTCCGCTGCTGCTGATCGTGCCGGCCTTCGCGATTGATTTGCTGCACCACTGGATGGGCGTGCGATGGGGCAGCCTGCGATCAGCCGCGCTGGCGGGAGTCGTGTTCTTTGCCACGCTCGTGCCGGTGCAGTGGTTTTTCGGCGAATTCCTGAACTCGCCGCTGGCGCGCAACGCGATCTTCGGGCGGATCTACTTTCCCTACAGCGACCCGGCGAATGTTCTGTACAACCCGTATCGCTTCTATTTGCCGGAAAGGACGCCCGCTGCGTTCGTGACCGGGATGTTCGAGGCGCTGGTCGCTGCGATGATCGTCGCGACGATCGGGATGCTGCTGGGCAACTGGATGCGCCGGCTCCAGCGCTAGCGCAGGCACGCGCGTGGTCGGTTTTGACAGGACGGGCCGGCACGGAGGCCGGCCCCTACCCAATGTACGAGCTTCATTCCGGGTAGTGGCCGGCGTCCCTGCCGGCCATCCGATTCCAAAACCGCCCGCTACGCTTAGTTCATATCCACGGTGCGGTGCGGTCGTCGTGCTCCTCGCGGTGATGCTCCTTCGGGCCGCGCCGGCGATCGCGCACGTTGGCAGTCCCAACGTGTTTCTCGAAAGCGACGCCGGTCCCTACCATCTGTTCGTCACGGTGCGCGTTCCGCAGGTAATTCCCGGGGTCGCCGAGATCGAGGTGCGCGCCAACTCGGATGATGTGCGTGAGATTCACACTACCGTCACCAGGCTCACCGGCGCGGGCTCCAAGTACGCCCCGGTGCCCGATTTGGCCAAGCGCTCGGCGCAGGACCCGCGCTTTTTCACCTCGAGCCTGTGGCTGATGGAGTTCGGCTCGCTCGAAGTGAAGGTGCTGGCGGACGGCGCGCGCGGCCACGGCGAGATGGCGGTGCCGGTGCCCTCGTTCGCGCAGCGAACGTTCAAAATGCCGCCCGAACTCGGCGCCTTCCTGCTCGTGCTGGTACTCGGACTCACGCTCGGGCTGATCGCGATCGTCGGCGCGGCGGTGCGTGAAGCAGTGGTCGAGCCCGGCGCCGCACCGGCGCCCGAATATCGCCGGCGCGGCATGCGCGCGATGGCGATCACGGCCGCTATCATGGCGGCGGTCTTCTACCTCGGCTACGGATGGTGGAGCGCGGACGCGCGCAGCTATCAGGCAACCGTGGATTTCTTCAAGCCGGCGAAGCTCGATCTCACGCTGGAACACGGCAACCATCTGATCCTGAAACCCGCCGACTCCGCGTTCCGGCGCAATATCAACATGGTCGACCTGATTCCGGACCACGGCCACCTGATGCATCTGTACATGATCAGGATGCCCGCGATGGATCAGGTCCGGCATCTGCATCCCGATCGGATGCCGGACGGGAGCTTCGTCAAGGATCTGCCTTCGATGCCGGCCGGGAAGTACGCCGTCTTTGCTGATATCGTTCACAAGAGCGGGTTTCCGTTCACGCTGGTGGGAGCGATCGATCTGCCGGATATCGCGGGCAAGCCGATGGCCGGCGATGACAGCGGCGGTCCGGTAGCGCCGGCCGGCTCGGCTGAGAGCAACGTCTACGTGCTGCCCGACGGCGACCGGATCGTATGGGAGCGCGACGCGAAACCGATTCTGGCCGGGGTGCCCCTCGATCTGCGTTTCGTGGTGCAGGATGCGGCGGGAAAGCCGGCGACGGATCTGCAACCGTACATGATGATGGCCGCGCATGCCGCAATTGTGCGCAGCGACTTGAGCGTCTTCGCGCATATCCATCCGTCGGGATCCGTGCCGATGGCGTCGCTGATGCTTGCCTCGACCGACTCGAGCGCCAGCGATTCGTCTTCGATGCCCGGAATGGTGATGATGCCGGGAATGGTGATGGAGTCGGACAAAATCCCGCCGGAAATCTCGATTCCCTTTGGCTTCCCGAAGCCGGGCACCTATCGGATCATCCTGCAGATCAAACGCCACGGCCAGGTCGAGACTGCGGCTTTCGATACCCAAGTCAGCTAGTACGACGCCGGGGACTACCAATGTAGTCAGCGGCTGTCATAAATAGGCGGTACGGAGGCCGCGATGAGTCGCATACCGCCGATTTCCGAAGCGCAGGCCGAGCCGCTCGCGCGCGAGGAGCTGGCGCGCCAGCGTCTGGCGCACGGGCGTGTGACCAACATGAAGCTGACGCTGGCGCATTCGCCGCTCGCGCTGGCCACACTGATGCAATGGTATCCGCTGCACGACGCGGTCGCGCGATTTCTGGGCGGGCGCGCGACCACGCTCTTCGTTCACGCGATTTCGACGCAGAGCGATTGCCTGGTCTGCTCGACCTTCTTCCGCCGGATTCTGATCGAGGCGGGCGAAGATCCGGATTCGCTCGCGCTCAGCGAGACCGAGCGCGCGCTGATCGACTACGGCCGGCAGCTTGCCATTGATACGAATCGCGTCAGCGACGAGTTGTACTCGCGCCTTGAGAAATTTCTCTCGCCTGCGCAGATCGTCGAGCTGACTGCGTTCGGCGGGATCATGATCGCGACCAACGTGTTCAATAACGCGCTGCGGGTCGACCTCGACGAGTACCTGTTTGCGTTTCGGCGCAAAGAAACTTCCTGACGGAAACCGATCGTGTATGACGATCTGAAAGACCAAGTGGCGTTGATTACCGGCGCGGCGCACGGGCAGGGACGCGCGACCGCGATCGCGCTCGCGCGTGAGGGCGTGCGTGTCGCCGCGCTGGATGTCGCGAAACCGCTCGCCTATCCGGGGTATGCGCTCGGCAGCGCGGAAGATCTGGACTCCCTGGTGGCAGAGCTGCAAGACCTCGGGGTGCGCGCGCTCGGGCTAGCTGCCGATGTTCGCGACGCGGGCGCGGTCGCCGCTGCGGTCGCGCAGACGATCGCGACCTTCGGGCGGATCGATGTGCTGTTCAACAACGCCGGGATCTGCGCCTACGGCCTGGCTCACGAACTCAGCGAGGAAGCCTGGGACGCGATGCTCGATATCAATCTGAAGGGCGCGTGGATCGTGGCGAAGCACGTGATTCCGCAGATGATCGCGCAGCACGCGGGCGTGATTATCAACAATTCGTCGGTGGCCGGGATGCGGGGGATGGCGCGGCTCAGCCACTACGCGGCGTCCAAGTGGGGCCTGGTCGGGCTCACCAAGTCGTGGGCGCTTGAATTGGCTCCGCACGGAATTCGCGTCGTGTCGATCCATCCGACGGGCGTGAACACGCCGATGAACGACGGTCTCGCGGCGCTGGAAGGCGCCACGCCGGATCAGATTGCCGAGCGCTCGGCGGGCAACTTGCTGCCGGTGCCGTGGATCGAGCCTGAGGACGTGGCCGGTGCGGTGGTGTTTCTGGCCTCGCGGCAGGCACGCTTCGTTACCGGCTCGCAGTTCGTGATCGACGCCGGCCTGCTGACACGATAGGGAGATGGCGGAGAGCGGCAAGACTGTCGGGCAACACGCTCGCGCGTGGATCTCGCGCGTGAGCGCGTTCGGACGATCGCGGCGGCTGCGCCGGATCGCAGCGACGATCGTGGCCGTTATCCTGTTCCTCGGCGTGGCGACCTGGATTGGCGTGCCGATCGCACTACGCCACGTGATCAACGGGCAAGTTGCCGCGGCGCTTCATCGGCCGGTCAGCGTCGGCAGGATTCGCTTCAACCTGTACACGCTGCGACTCGATATCGAGAAGCTCCATATCGGCGAGCCAGCGGGTTCCGGGTCGGGTTCGGAGCCGTTCGTCGATATCGGCCACCTGGGTGTGCGTGCGTCGTGGACCTCGATCCTGCGGTTTGCGCCGATCGTGCGGGAAGTCGCGATCGACCAACCGGTGATTCATCTCGTGCGGATGACCGAGCAGCGTTTCAACTTCTCCGATCTGATCGAGAGTTCGAGCCCGCCGCCGGCGACGCCGAAACCGCCGGGCAAGCCGTTCAAGTTCGCGGTTTCAAATATCCGGCTCAACGACGGCGACGTGCGTTTCGACGATCAGGTGCTGAAGGAGCATCACGCGGTTACGCAGATCCGGATCGCGGTGCCGTTCATCGCGAATCTGCCGGCCGATGTCGATACCTACGTGCAGCCACTCGTGCAGATGGTGATCGACGGCAGCCCGCTCAAGGTCGACGGCAACGCCAAACCGTTCAGCTCTCCGCCCGAGTCGCTGCTCGACCTTAATCTTCATCGCCTGGATCTTTCCCGCTATGCGCAGTATCTGCCGGCGCGGCTGGGACTCAAGGTTCCGCGCGGCTCGCTGTCGTGCGCGGTGCAAATCCATTTCGTGGCGGCCGAGTCGCAACCGATAATCCGGCTCAACGGCGCGGTCGCGCTGGATTCGATCGAGACCCGCGATCGCACCGACGCGCCGCTGCTCGGACTCGCGCACGCCGAGGTGAAACTTATCGACGTGGAGCCGCTGGGCGGCGTCGTGCATCTGGACAGGATCCGGATCGACGGGTTGGCGGCGAACCTGGCGCTTAATGCGGACGGCACGACCAATCTCACGCCGATTATCGGCGGCAGTTCGGGCGGCAACACGGGACCGGCCGCCGCGCAACCGCAGGCCGCGGCAACGGCGACACCAGCGAAGCCGCCGCCGGACGTCACGCTGGGATCGTTCGAGCTGGCGGGCAGCTCAGTGAAGCTGACCGACAACGCGGTCGCGCCGCCCCAGGTATTGGTGCTCGGTGACATTCGGGTTGGGCTCAAGAATCTGCACTTGAGCGGGCCGCCGCCCGCTACTTTTGAGATCGGAACGAAGCTCGGCGGTGGCGGAGCGATCGCGCTCAAGGGTGCGCTCGATTTGGCGGGGTCGCAGGTCACGACCGAGGTTTCGCTCGACCAGATCGATCTGCCGGCGTTGCAAGGGTTTGCGCAGCCGTTCCTCGTGGCGAGTCTTAAGTCGGGAAAGTTGAGCGCGAAGGCGAGTGTCCGCGCGCGCTTCGGCGGTGCGCCGTTCAACGTGCATGCCGAACCCGCGAGCGTGTCGATCGACAACTTCGACTTGCGTGACTCGGCCGGGCGCGAGCAACCGGTCGGATGGACCCGCCTGAGCGTGAACATCGCGAATGTCGATCTGGCGGGGCGTCGAGCGCTCGTAAATGAGGTGCGTACCGACGGCTTACATCTATTCGTGCGACGCGAGGCGAACGGCGCGCTGAGTCTGGCCTCGCTGATGAAGCAATCGGCGCCGCCCCCGCGCGAAACTGACCGCCCGCCGCCGCGCGCCGCGCAGCGCGGGCGCCAGGCGCATCTCCAGCCGTCCACGCTGGCCAAGCCGCCGTGGCAATACCGCGTTGAATCTGTAGCGATGGAAAAAACTGAGGCGCGGTTCGAAAGACGACACCACACCGCGCCCGGCGCAAATCGCCGTTGCGCCCCTCAACATTCATCTCAAGGACATTTCGAGCGATCTGGGCAAGCCGATCACGGTCGATCTCGACGGGACGCTCAACGGCAAGGGCGGCTTCGCGATCGGGGGCACGGTCGCGCCGGTCCCGCTGACGGCCAAATTGCACGTCAGCACGAAGAATCTCGAACTGGCCCCGGTCGACCCATACGTGAGCAGCCGCCTGAATGTCACGATTGCGGGCGCGGCGCTGACCATGAATGGCGCGCTCGGGGTAGCGATCGCGGCGCACGATCTCAAAGCGAGCTATCGCGGCGACGCGACGCTCGGCCGCGTGAATATCAACGACAAGCTGACCGGCGACAAGTTCCTGCGCTGGAAATCGCTGAGTGTGAGTCGGATCAATTTCGCGCTGGGCTCCGGTCCGACGAAAGTGCATATCGGCGGGCTGGCGCTGGCTGATTTCTACGCGAAGATCATCCTCAATCGCGGCGGCAAGCTGAATCTGAAGGATATCGTAGCGAGTCCGCAATCCGCGCCCACGTCGGTGACACGCGCGAATCCCGGACCGGCTGCCGAGGCTGCCGCACCAGCGGCGAGTCCGTCAAGCATGGCGGGCGGCCAGCCGGTCGGCGCGGATATCGCGCTGGGGCGGATTACGCTGCAAGGGGGCAAGGTCGATTACACCGACAATTTCATCCAGCCGAACTACGCCGCGACCCTGAAAGACATCGGCGGCAGCGTGGGTCGATTCGGCACCGATTCGACGACGCCGGCGGCAGTTACGTTGCAGGCCAACGTCAATGGCAGCGCGCCGGTGGAAATCAGCGGCTCGGTCAATCCGCTCGCGCCGGCGGCGTTTATCGATCTCAATGCGAAGGCGAACGGCGTCGAGCTTACCGGCCTGACGCCTTACGCGACGAAATATACCGGCTACCCGATCGTCAAGGGCACGTTGACGGTCAACGTCCACTACCTGCTGGATCACCAGAAGCTTACTGCCGACAACCATATCGTGATCGATCAGCTCACGTTCGGCGATCGCGTGGCGAACTCGACCGCCACCAATCTGCCGGTGCGACTGGCGGTCGCGCTGCTCAAGGACGCGGACGGCAAGATCGATCTGAAGATTCCGATCTCGGGGTCGCTGTCGGATCCGAAATTCAGCGTCGGCGGGTTAATCCTGGGCACGGTGATGAACCTGATCGCCAAGGCGGCCACGTCGCCTTTCAGCCTGCTCGGCGCCGCGATCGGCGGGGTGGTCGGCGGGGGCGGGGCGATGGGCGTAATCGAGTTCGCGCCGGGATACGCGTTGGTTACCCCGGACAGCCAGAAGAAGCTCGACGCGATCGCGGTCGCGTTGCAGGGACGGCCGTCAGTGCGGCTGGATATCTCGGGGCGGGTCGATCCGGCGTTTGATCGCGCCGGCTTGCGCGAAGCGAAGCTGATGCGGCAGATCAAGGCGCAGAAGCTCAAGAGCGAGGGCGAAGACGCTGGAGCGAGTACCAGCGCTGTCACTCTGACGCCGGCGGAATACGACAAGTATCTGGCGCGCGTCTATGCGGCGGCGACCTTTCCCAAGCCGACCAACTTTATCGGGATGAACAAGTCATTGCCGAGTGACGAGATGAAAAAGCTGCTGGTCGCCAATACCGAGGTGAGCGACAAGGATCTCCAATCTTTGGCGGGTGCGCGCGCCAGCGCGGTTCGTCAGGCGCTCAGCGCCAAGATCGACCCGGCGCGATTGTTTGTGATCGCGCCGAAGCTCGATGCGAGCGGAATCAAGGATCAGCATAAAACCACGCGCGCCGATTTGTCGCTCGACTAGCCGTGCGGCCACGACGTTGGTCAGGAGGATGTGAATGGCGACGGCATCAGGCCTCAAACTGAAGCGACGGACGGTGCAGGCCGCGAAACCCCGAAGCCACGCGCGGCGCGCGCGCCCGGCGCCTGATGCTCCTGGTGGCCACGCGCAAGGGCGCGTTCATCTATCACAGCGACGCTGCGCGCAAGGGATGGCGCGTCGACGGCCCGCACTTTCTCGGCCACATCATCAATCACCTCGTGATCGATCCGAGGGACGGGCGCTCGATGTTGATGGCGGCGAAGACTGGCCATCTGGGGCCGACGATCTTTCGCTCATCTGACTTCGGCAAAAGCTGGAAGGAAGCGACGCATCCGCCGGCCTTTCCCAAGGCGGCCGAGGGTGAGCCGCAGCGCGCGGTGGATTACACGTTCTGGCTGACGCCCGGCCATCCGGATGAGCCGTGCTCCTGGTATGGTGGCACCTCGCCGCGCGCACTGTTCCGCACCGACGACGGCGGCGAGACCTGGGAGAGCATCGCGGGATTCAACGACCATCCGATGCTGCCGAAGTGGGCGCCGCCCCAGGAGGAGACTCCCGGCGGCAATACGCTGCACTCGATTCTGATCGATCCGCGCGATGCGTCGCATCTGTATCTGGGGATGTCGGGCGGCGGGGTGTTCGAGAGCCTCGACAAGGGCGCGACGTGGCGGGCGCTCAACAAGGGCGTCGTGGTCGACTTCGGACCGGACCTCTATCCCGAGTACGGGCAGGATCCGCATTGCGTATGCATGCATCCGATTCGGCCGGATCGGCTCTATCAGCAGAACCATTGCGGTATCTACCGGCTCGATCGGCCGGGCGACACGTGGGATAGAATCGGCAACCGGATGCCGAAGGAGGTCGGCGACATCGGATTTGGGATCGTGCTTCATCCGCGCGATCCCGACACCTGCTGGGTGTTCCCGATGGACGGCACGACGGTGTGGCCGCGCACCAGCCCGGGCGGGCGTCCGGCGACGTACCGGACGCGCGACGGTGGCGCGAGCTGGGAGCGGCAGGATCGCGGTTTGCCTCGCGAGCAGGGATGGTTCACCGTCAAGCGGCAGGCGTTTGCGGCGGACCCGTTCGATCCGGTGGGACTCTATTTTGGCACGACCGGCGGGGAAATCTGGCTGAGCGCGAACGAAGGCGGGAGCTGGCGCCAGCTCGCGGCACATCTGCCGGAGATCTTCGCGCTGGAGACCGCGGTCATCGCAGCCTGAGATCGAGATCGCGGCGTGAGAGCGATATCGTGGGATGAGAGTTCGGATTCCATCGCAGCTCCATTCGTACACTCACGGTTGCGCCGAGCTTGACGGCACCGGGCGGACCATCGCCGAGCTGCTCGAAGCGCTCAATTCGGCATATCCGGGGCTTCGCTTCCGGATTATCGATGAGCAGGATCGGATTCGCCCGCATATCCGCTTCTTCGTGAATCGCGAGTTGATTCGCACGATCGCATGTCCGATCGGGCCGGATGACGAGGTGCACATCATCTGCGCGATCAGTGGAGGGTAGGGGAGTAATGGATCCGAAGGGCAAGGTAGCGTTGATTACGGGCGGCGCGCGCATCGGGCAGGCGGTCGCGCAGGCGCTGGCGGAACGCGGTTGCGCGCTGGCGCTGGTCTATCGCGGCTCGCGCGAGGCGGCTGAACAGAGCGCGACGGCAGCGCAAAACGCGGGCGTGCGCGCGATCGTGATCCAAGCGGATGCGACCGACGAGGCGCAGGTCGCGGCGGCGGTGAGCGAAGCCGCGCGATCGCTGGGTGGGGTCGATATCCTGATCAACATGGCCTCGACCTACTTAAAGACGCCGAATCCGGGCGCGGCGGAATGGTCGGGCGCGATGGATGCCAATGCGAAGAGCGCCTTCCTGTTTGCGACCCACGCGGCACCGATCATGAAGGCGCGCGGGGCCGGGCGGATTATCAATTTCAGCGACTGGCTACCGGTCAGCGGGCGTCCGCGCTACCAGGGCTACACTCCGTACTATGCCGCCAAAGCGGCGGTCGCGGCGCTCACCGAGAGCCTCGCGCTCGAACTCGCGCCCGAGATTCTGGTCAACGCGATCGCGCCGGGACCGATTCTGGCCCCACCGGACTTCAGCGCGGAGCAGAATGCGCGCGTGATCCAGGCGACGCCGCTGGGACGATGGGGCGGCGCCGGCGAGATCGCGAAAGCGGTGCTGTTCCTGATCGAGACTGAGTTCGTCAGCGGCGAATGTATCCGCGTCGACGGCGGACGCCATCTGTCTTAATCGGACTGGCTGAAAGACCCATCTGGCGCGCGCGCCGGGAAACCTTACAATGATTAGCGGTCGCATCCGGGGCTTCCGGAAGACATGACAACAGGAGAACTCGAATGAAGCGTGCATGCCTGGCGATGTTGGTGTTTGGTGTCTTGCTGATGACGGCGCCGGGGTGGGCGCGGGCCGACGATTGGGAGATTGATCCCTCGCATACGGCTGTGCAGTTTAGTGTCCGCCATATGATGATTTCGACCGTACGCGGACAATTCGACAAGTGTGCGGGAAAGATCAGCGCCAACGGCTCCGATCCGAGCTCGGTGAAGATCAACGTCACGATCGACGCCTCGTCGGTCAACACGCGGGTCGCGATGCGCGACCATCATCTGATTAGCCCGGATTTCCTCGATATCGGCAAGTACCCGACGATCACCTTCAAGTCTACGAAAGTCGAGGCCGCGGGTGCAGACAAGTGGAAAGTGACGGGCGATCTGACGCTGCACGGCGTCACGAAAGAGGTCGTGCTCGACGTTAGCGGTCCGACGGCTCAAATTACCGATCCGATGGGAAACAAGCGGGTCGGCGCTTCCGCGACGACCTCGATCAGCCGCAAGGATTTCGGACTAGTGTGGAACAAGCTCGTCGAGGGCGGTGGTGCGGTGGTTAGCGACGAGGTGGATATCGAGATTGACGTGGAGGCGGTGAAGAGCTGAGCCCGCGAACCGACGCGTCAGGGGCAGGATCGCGAAGGATAGCCGTCAGGGCGTTATGCAGGGCTTGCGTTCGGCAGAACGCCGGACCTGGTTATCGGTTGCGGGGGGTGTGGCTCGAATTCGCCAGCGATCAATGAGGTTCCTGGCTGGCATCCGTAATGCTCCATGCTGTGGTTGGAGGTATGGGGCGATGAGCAGCAAGATTCTTTGGGGTTTGAAGGCGTCTCTGGTTGGTCTCGGGATGTTCGGCCTCCAGGCGTGCTTCATACCCGGACCGGGCCGATCCAACTATGGCGGCGGCTACGCGCCGTCCTATGGTTCGGTGCCCTCCTATGGCTATGCGCCGCCGCCGGAATACGCGTACGCACCGCCGCGACCGATGTTTGCCCCGATGTTCGCCCCGCCGCCGGCCTATCGTTTCCCTGGATACGCAGAACGTGCTCCGTTCGAAAGCGCCTACGCGGCGCACCGTCCGGTGGCGATGAGCGAGCGGGCGATGGCCACTCCGGCGCGAGCTGGCGCGCGGGCGATGGCTCGTCCGGCGCGGACTGAAGCGAGAGCGCCACGTAACCCGGCCTAGCCGCATTCGCGAGCGAGCAGTTACCGCCCCGTATCGCGCTTAAGGAGAGGCCACGCGGCATCAGCCGCGTGGCCTTCGCTTTTACGAGTAAAGCGATGTGATCGGAGGTCCGATCAGAAGGCGTGGAAGACGCCGCTCTGCACGATTCGCACCGCGACCCCGTCAATCTTCGTGGGCAGCAGCTTGCGGACCTGCGGGGTGTCTTTCTTCACGTAGATGATCAAGCCGGCCGAATCGGAATCCGCGCCCGCTCCGATCCCGACCGCGGTCACTTCATCGAGTTTCAATAGTTCGTCGCCATGCCGCTCCTTGACCGCGCGAACGGCGGCCATCGATTTCCTCAACTCCGTACTTACGGCTCCGGCAGCTTCCATGAAATCGGGCTGGGCGTCGGAAGAGCTGCCGGTGTTGGTGCATCCGCCGACTACCGAGACGTTCATCGCGTCCAACACGCGCTCGATCGGATTTATTACCGTGAGGCTCCCGCCGCCCGCGAAAAGGAGGCCGACCGGGCGCGGACAAGTCTCCGTGGTGACCACCAGCGAACCGGAATCACCGGGCGCGGCGAACGCCGTTGCGGCGTCGATGGGCAGCCCGATGGGCGCGGGCGGGAACAGGGGAAGCACGATCGGCGTGGACCCGGGTGCAATGACCCCCTGGATCAAAATTTGATGATTGAACGTGGCGATACCCGACGCCATGGCGCCGCAGCCTTTTTCGTACTGGACCTTGCCGAGCGTGTCGGTCGCTTCAACCTGTCCCAGGGTCAGGCAACTGGTGCGGCCATTCTTTTGTACGAACATGCCGACCGCTACGTCCGCGAACGTATACGGCGAGGCGCTGATCGGGCCGATGTTGAGGATCGCGCCGGTCGGATCCATCTCCCCAGGGCTGATTTTCGCGATGGCAACGTCGATCGTGTTCTGCGAGCCGCTGTCGAAGTTGAGCGGCATCCAGTGCGAGAGCTGCCCGACGGCGTCGCCTGAATCCACATAGCATCCGGTGTCGACCAGGCCCGGCTGGACCAGCGCCTCGCCAACCTTCGCGCTTTTGGTGGTCGAGCTGGTCCGCGCCAGCACGTGATTGTTGCTCATGATGTAGTCGTTGCCGCTGGCGTCCTCGACCATCGAGCCGAAGGTGCCGGTGCAGCAACTGTCGGAACTGATACTGTTGATATTACCGCCCGATACGCCCCAGGTACTGGGCCGGCCCTGCGCGCCGGTGTTGCAATTGGCGCCGGCAGGCGTTCCATACGGCAACGGGGTGGGCGTAGGTGCGGCCGTCGGCGCGGGTGTCGCCGCGGTGGTCGCGACCGGCGCGCCTTTGGCAGCGGCGTCGTCGGCGCGGGAAGAGGCGAGCGGCCAGATTATTGCCAGCGCGGAAACGAGAGCCACCGCTGACACGAGCGGAAACGCGAGCGCAAAGCCAACGCGCGGAAGTTTCACAGCTTTATCCCCTCCTCACGGCCGCCGGACCGTACCGATCGATTGCGATGCGGGCGGTCAGGCCCATCCTCATTGGTGCATGCCGTTGCCAAGAGCGTGCCACGGGGATCGGCGTCGCAATAACTCGATGTTATTGTATACTACTGAGAGTTATAGGAAGCCATAGAACGGCGCGCGCGGCGAAATCCGCCGCGGCCAATCCCGAAACTGCAACAATTTCTGTGGCGGCTTTGCTACATGCGGGCAGGCGCAAGGGACCCGGCGCGGCAGGTCCGGCGAAGGTGTAAAGTGGCTGCCATGTACAGCGACGGCTTGACCATCATCTTAATCCGGCATGCGGAGCCGGTGCGGCCGGAGGACGGCAAGCTCGCCGAAGGCGAGCGGCCGCTGACTGAGCGGGGCCATCGCGACGCCGCGGAGCTGGCGCGCGTGCTGAGCGGCGTCCCGGCGCAGGCGGTCGTTTCGAGTCCCTATCTGCGTGCGATCCAGACTGTGACGCCGCTCGCGCGCCAACTGGGAATCGCGGTCGAAGTCATCGATGATCTGCGCGAACGGCTGCTGTCACCGGAAGACAACCTTCGCGACTGGAAAAAGCATCTGGAGCGCACGTGGCGGGAGTTCGACTACGCGCTGCCGGGCGGCGAGTCGAGCGCCGTGGCGCAGGCGCGAGCCATGGCCGTGCTCGCGGAACTGAGCCGGCGCTATCGGTCGGGCACGCTGGTGGCCGGCAGCCACGGTAATCTCATCAGCCTGGCGCTCAACGCGATCCGCCCGGAGGTCAACTTCGACTTTTGGGCGGCGATGCCGATGCCGGCGGTGTATCGGCTGGAGTTTCGCAACGGACGCTTTGCGGTGCTCGAGGGGCCGGGCTTTTGAGCGATTTCAGGACATCGCCGGATCAGGTTTTGAGAAACCGCCGGGGCCCTGATACTACGAAAGCGTGCCGAATTTGGGCGACAGTTCGCATTCGCGGTCCCGGCCGGGTACCAGTCTGAGAATCCTTTATATCGGCGCGCTCCCTCCCGACTCCGGCGGGGGCGGCACAGCGATCGTTGGCTTCCAGCTCCTCAGTGGTCTTGCCAGCTCCGGTCACAAAGTCAGAGCCTTGTCGCCAGCCACCGAGCAGGTCCTCGCGGCCGGCGATAGGTTTGCGAGCGCGCATCCCGAGCTTTCAATCGCAAGGTTTCCGGTCCGGGAATTCCCGGTCCCTTACTTCGACCCCGGCCATCCATTGGCCGCGGAGAGCCTTAAAATCGAAGGCGAAGGCATTCGGCGCGGCTTTCATGCGGCGGTGGCGGAAGCTCGGCCGGATGTGGTGATCGTCGGTCGCGGCCTTTTTGTATGGCACGTGGCCGATCTGGCCGTGGCGGAAGCGATTCCGTTCATCGTGCTGATTCAGGACAGTTCGATTGTATCCGGGCTCGCTAAAGCCTATTCCGCGCTGGTCAGAGAGAAGCTGCTCGCACAGTTTCGCCAGGCCCGCTGCATAGTTGCCGTGGCAAATCATCTTGGTGTGGCGATGCAAGGGCTCGGTTTTGCCGCCGTCAAGGTGGTTCCCAACGCGGTCGATCACCACAAATTCGCCCCACGTCCGAAGGACCCGGCTTTGCTTGAAGTGCTTGGCATCGGCTTGAACCAGGCCATAGTGCTTCACGCCTCGAACCTGAGGCCGGCCAAGAGGCCACTTGATCTAATCGAGTCGGCGGAACAGGTGCTCCGACACGGAGCACAAGTAGCGTATGTGATCGTCGGAGACGGGCCGTACCGGCCGAAGATGGAAGAAGAATGCAGGCGCAGAGGTCTCGAGCGCCAATTCCGTTTCGTCGGATGGGTAGATCACGACCGGATGCCTGACTTTATCAATCTGGCGGATGCGGTGGTCCTACCCTCCGAGCGCGAAGGGCTCGCTTTGGCTTATTTGGAGACCCAAGCATGCGGCAAGTTGCTGATCGCCAGTGATATACCGGCCGCCAGAGAAGTAATCGATGATGGTGAGACGGGACTATTGTTCCGCAAGGGTGACATCGCCGATCTTAGTGAAAAGACCCTCCTGATGCTGGGGGACGGGCCGCTTAGAACGGCGCTAGGCGAGCGCGCGCGTCGAAGTATACTGACCCGTGCTTTGGACGGATTCATCGACGCTTATGAACAGCTCGTTCGCGGCGTCGCGCATCGGGGTTCATAGATCTACCGGTCTAACCGGCCTGCCGGAATCGGGCGCCGAAACTCACAATGCGATGGCTCCGAAGAACGCCGCGGTCCGGCCCTCTAGCCGTCTTCCTTGCGGGCCGTGAAGTAGTCGAGCAGGTATCGATGCATCTCAGGCTTTGCGCTATTCCACCGCCAGCAGCCGTTCGCATCGAGAGCGATATCGCTAAAGGGGTCAAACCCGAATTTGCTGAACTTCCGGATGGCGTTTTGCGTATCGCCGGTCCTTAGTATCACCGTGCCAGAGGTGAAAAACTCGCCCTTGAATGAAGCCAATTCCTCCGGCTACGTCTGCGAAGAATGGTTCGCCCCAAGCCCGGTAATGCTCTTCCTGGCGACGATTGCCGGCAATGGCGTCGATCCAGTAGTCAAATCTTCCCAGGGCTGCGCAGGCGATCGCCCGAATCTCCGGAACCAAGAATATGTGCGTCGTACAAGCCGTGCCGATCGAGCAGTGATCTTCGCGCCGCCCACGCCAGCCCGGTGGTCGAGCCTCCGGTAAGGTAAGAACCGGCGACTCGCAGGTCATCAGGCTTAACTTTGCCCGTGGCGAGCGCGTACCCCGCGCTCGGAGCGGTCACCTCGACCGGGCCCCAGTCCGGCCCGTCGGGCACGGCGCCTCGCGCCAGATTGCAGCGCTCGCTGAAAAGCTGAAGGATCGAAAACCGCTCCAGGGCCGCCTGCGCACGCTCGGGCCAGTCATCGCTGGCGAAGATGATGTCAGCGTCAAGCCACGCGACAGCGTCGCATTCCGGCGGGAGCGAGCGCAGGGCCAGGTTCAACAGGCGTTCCTTCTGCCAGAGCACATCTCGGCCAACGAGCTGCACGACGATGTCCGCGTCATCGCTTTGGAGCTCGAACCGGCCGCCGTAGGACAATTCGACCGCGATGAGGGGAACGCGCAAATGCTCCTTGAACGTCCGATAGGTGGTCAACCGACTCTTGTAATTCGACGGATTGAAGAACGATGTGACGGCCCACAACATGGCGGTTAAGATTTCGCAGAACGAGGGCAAACGCAAGACTGCCCGATTAGCATTTGCGATCGCTCCATTTGGTTCCGTTCGCGACACATCGGTCACTATTACGAACTAACGAAATTGCGTTCGCGATCGTGGCTACTGTAGTGTCGAGTGAGACTGCAGATGGATCGTGTCCGAGTCTCACCTTGACGATGATAGCAATCCAAATCGGAGGATAACTAATGTTCTCATTCAAACATTCAGTTGTGCGCGGAGTTGCGGCAGCGACTGTGCTCGGCGCCTTCATTCTCGGCAACCCCCTATCAGCCGCGGCCGACGTTGTGCAGGCGCCTGCGGCGACGCTGGTCGCGCCACAGATCCTGGCGGACGCCGCGTCGCAACCGGCAACTACGGCGCCGGCGCCCGAAGCCGCCAGGCCCGATGCTGTCGAGGCGCGCATCACGGAGTTGCACAACCGGCTTCAGATCACGGCCGCCCAGCAGACCCAATGGGACAACCTGGTCCAGGTGATGCGGGGAAACGCGAAGACCATGATGGATCTGCAAAAGGAGCGATCTCAGGACGTAAACGCGATGACCGCGGTTGACGCGATTAAGTCCTACGCCTCAGTTATCAAGGCACATCAAGCCGGCATGCACAGGTTCGTTCCGGCCTTTGAAGCTCTGTACGGGAGCATGTCCGAGACGCAGCGGAAGATCGCCGATTCGATGTTTCGAAACCGCGTGAGTACCGCGGTGGAAAAAGCGGGCGAGTGACACGCGTAAGTGCGGGTACGCAGCCCGCTCATCGAGTTACACGCACATCGCTTCAGGAGATGGAGAGCTACAATGGAAAAGTCTATGCTTACGAAGATCAGTAAGATCGCGCTTGCGGTCGCGTTCAGCTTCGTAATGTTCGGTACGGCCGGGCGAACGGCGCTAGCCGACGACCATCATGGTGGCGGCGGTGATCGCAACGGGGGCGGCGAGCGGGGGCGTGCTCAGGCCAGGGGCCCGGTCGGTTATGCCCCTCAGCCGGATTACTACTATGCGCCTCAGCCGAACTACTATTATGCGCCCGAGCCCGACTATTACTATCCGCCTCAGCCGGAGTACGCCGTGCCGCCTCCTCCAACGGAAGGAATCAGCCTCTTCTTCGGGCTCTAGAGCAGTCCTGGACGAGGAAGGAACCTAACCGCAGGCCCCCCTTTCCTAAGCTTGCCCTGAGCGGGGCCGAAGGGACGGGAAGGGGAGCCAAGGCGTTCCGACCCTTCGACTTCGCTCAGGGCTACCCCACCTTCCTTTCGACAAGCTCGGGACAGGCTCCGGTTCGGGAAGGGAGGAGCAGCGCCGCGAACTCCGCCAGTTCCCCGACTTTTTCAGGACGCCAATCAACCCCTGCCCGCTGCGATGACAATCTCGCGCAGCGGACGTTTACTGCTCGCCTGCGTCTTCAACAGCTCGAGTTCCCCAGCGCTGTTTTGCGGCAATCGACGAGCCGGTTTCTGAGCGACTCCCGAGCATGGTCAGCGTGGCGGGTTTCCTGATAGAACCGGCGCATATCGGGGTAGGGGAGCTGCTTCGCGATGGCCAAATATGAGCGGTTGAGCATTCTGGACCGGACGTTTCTGGACCTTGAAAGTCCGGAGACTCACATGCACGTCGCGGGGGTGATGATCTTCGACGCGAAGCCGGTGCGGACCGCGGGCGGCGGGATCGATATCGAACGGATTCGCCGCTACGTCGCTTCGCGGCTGCATCAGATTCCCCGTTATCGGCAGCGGATCGCGCGCGTGCCGATCGAGAACCATCCGGTCTGGGTTGACGATCAGCGCTTCAACCTCGACTACCACGTGCGCCATACGGCGCTGCCGCGTCCCGGCGGGGAAGAGCAGCTCAAGCGGCTGGCCGGGCGAATCGTGTCGCAGCAGCTCGATCGCGGCAAGCCGCTGTGGGAACTGTGGATCGCCGAGGGGCTGGAGGGCGATCGTTTCGCTGCGATCAGCAAGACTCATCACTGCATGATCGACGGCGTCGCGGCGGTCGACCTGGCGACGGTACTGCTCAGCGCGTCGCCGGACGGGGAGTTCGTCGCGGCCGCGCCGTGGAAGCCCGAGCCGGCGCCGTCGAGGCGGGAGCTGATGCTCAACGAGACGACGCGGCGGCTTTGGGGCCCGGTCACGGCCGGCCGGGCCGCGCTCGCGGCGATTCGGAATCCGCGCGAGATGGTCGATATGGTGATGAACTTCACCGAGCAGGTCTCGGCGGTGACGGAGACGCTCGGCGCCGGATTCTCGCCGGCCTCGGACTCGCCGTTCAATCAGCCGATCGGGGCCGCATCGAAGGTTCGACTGGACGGTCTTCGACCTGGCGGAAGTGAAGCGGGTGAAGAACAAGCTGGGCGGGACCGTGAACGACGTGGTGCTGGCGACCGTCGCCGGCGCGGTGGGAGCGTTCCTGCGCGAGCGCGGGATGGGCGCGCAGGCGGTCGCCGACCTGGACTTCCGCGCGCTGGTGCCGGTCAGCCTGCGCGCGGTTTCGCAGCGCGGCACGCTGGGGAATCGGATCGCGTCGTGGGCGGCGAAGCTGCCGATCGCGGAAGTGGATCCGCGCCGGCGCCTGCAGACCGTGCGCGAGGTCACCGGCGATCTGAAGCGCTCGCGGCAGGCGATGGGCGCCGAGGCGCTCGCGACCGTCTCCGAATGGACGGTGCCGACGCTGCTGGGGCTGGCGATGCGGCTGGCGGCGCGGGCGCGCTCGTTCAATCTGACCGTGACCAACGTGCCGGGCCCGCAGATTCCGCTCTACCTGGTCGGCGCGAAGATGGAGGCCGCATACCCGCTGGGGCCGCTGTTCGAGAATCAGGCGCTCAATATCGCGCTGCTCAGCTACGACGGCCGGCTGCATTGGGGCTTCAACGCCGACTATGACGTGCTGCCGGACCTGAACGCGCTCACCGCCGCGATTGCCGCGTCGTTCGAGGAATTGCGCAGCGCCGCCGCGGCCTAGCGCGCGCGGACTTCTCCGCCGAGTCCCGTTATCCCCCCGTTAGGACCGAACCGGGCGATCCGCCCTGGGCCCGGTCATTTTACTCATCTCTACAAATAGCATAATTTAGTTACATTCAGATTTCCTCGCACGGACGTTGCGGGGGCGGGGAGTGCTGCCATCGGGGTGAGTGGGGAGTTTACGGCAGTCGGAAATAGGTGGGTATCGCGGCTTGCGCTGGCGGCGGTTGCGATCGCGATAGTGATCGTGACGACCGCGCGATCGGGCGTCGCGATCGCTGCGGAGCCGCAGGTGGCGCTGCGCGAGAATCATCCGGATGTCGGCGGCGTGCACTTCGAGGCGGCGGCGCTCGACAGTCGGCTCGACCTCGAGATCGAGTTCGCGCTGCGCAATCGGGCGGCGCTGGATCAATTGCTGGCCGATCAGCAGAACCCGCGGTCGTTGCGCTACCATAAGTGGCTGACGCCGCGCGAATTCGCGATCAAGTTCGGTCCCACTGACAAGGATTTCAACGCGGTTGCAGGATGGCTGCGGGCCGAAGGTTTCGACCTGACCTCGGCGGCGATCCAGAACCGATCGATCGACTTCAGCGGAACGGTCGCGCAGGTGCAGCGGACCTTCGGTGGCGCGATCCTCGCTTCCGACGATGGCGCGCTGCACGCGAACAGCGCCGATCCCTTGATACCGGCGCGCTTCGACGGGATCGTCACACGAATCGAGGGCTTGGATAATCTGCGCGCTGCAACGCCGCTGATCCGCGAGTTCCCTTGGGCGGGCGGAGGTCCCGACGAATCAGTGTCATCGCGATCGTCGGGCTCCGACGGCGCGGGCGCGCCAGCCGATCTCGCGGCGCAATCAATCGATCCTGCCATCGTGCTCAACGGCGACGAGCTGGTCTTCGGACCGACCGACTTCTACACCTTCTACGACGAAAACCCGATTCTGAGTTCCAACAATAACGGTTCAGCCTACAGTTGTATTGCGCTGGCGGAAGACTCCGACTTCCTGAACAGCGCGGTTGCCGATTTTGACGCGCTCTTCGGTTTGCCGGCCGCGTCCACGACCAGAATTCTCGCCGACAGCATCAACCCCGGCACCAACGGCGACGAGACCGAGACGTTGCTGGATATCGAGTGGGCGCACGTGGTCGCGCCCGGTGCGCCGATCAGCGTCTACCTCGGCAACAATGGTAGCGCTTCGGGCAAAGGTTCGATCGGCGATGCGATCCAAAGGGCGGTCTCCGACGGGACCTGCGCGGCGATCAGCGTGAGCTTCGGGGTCTGCGGTCCGCCGGCGTCATTCTATCTGTCGACGCTCGATCCGATCTTCGTTCAGGCCGCCACGCAGGGCCAAACCGTATTCATCGCGTCGGACGATCAAGGCGCGGCCGGCACGGTTTACAGCGCGTCGCAGAACGCGTGCGTGCCCGGCGAAACGCGCAACGTCAACGAGCTATCGACGGATCCCCATGTGACCGCGGTCGGCGGGACGCAGTTTACTCCCAACTGGAGCGGGTCCGGCAACGACAGCGGCTTCACGGCCGAGAGTGCCTGGAATCAGGACGCTATCGGCGGCGGCGCCACCGGCGGCGGAGCAAGCGCAGTCTTTGTGAAACCGAGCTACCAGGGCGGGGTCACCCCCGCCGACTCGATGCGCGACGTCCCCGATGTTGCGATGATCGCAGGACCGCCAGGCGTGCCCCTCTACGTCGACAGCGACGGCGTGCCGATACTCCAATGCTGCTATGGCGGAACGAGCCTGGCAACTCCAATCTGGGCCGCGATGCAGGCGCTGGTCGGCGGCTACCAGGGCCCACTCAACCCGTCGTTCTACGCGACCAGCGGGCCTGTGGGTGTGCGCGATGTCACCAGCGGCAATAACAACTTCAACGGCGTCACGGGCTTCTCGGCGGCGGTCGGATACGATCAGGCTACCGGCTGGGGCTCGGTGGATATCGCGCAGTACGTGACGAGCCAGCGCGGCGCGACTCCGACGCCAACGCCAACGCCGACTCCAACGCCCACGCCCACGCCAACTCCCAGTCCGACACCAACTCCCACTCCGACGCCTACCCCCACGCCTACCCGCACGCCGACTCCCACTCCGACGCCCACGGCGACTCCAACTCCGACTCCAACCCTGGCGCCGACTCCGACTCCGGCCGCGGGATCAACTACGACCTCACCCACGGTGACGTCCACTCCCTCACCGGGTTCGGATTCCAACTTCGAATGTGACCACGACTCCAACGCCGCCCGCGACAACCCCGGCTCCGACTCCCACGTCGACCGCGGCTTCATCCACGACTCCGGGCACGACGCGAACGCCAACGTCGCCCACGCCGACGCCGCTCACGCGGACACCGACGCCAACCTCATCTGGGACCGCGGGCGCGACTCCTACGCCCCGGGCCACCAATACTTCGACCCCGTCTGCGGCGCCGACCTCGACCTCCTCCAGCGCAGCACCAACCCCGACTCCGGGCCAAACCGCGACCCCGGCTCCGAGCCAATCCTCGGTTCCGATTCCGACGCCGCCCCGGAACGCGACTCCGACACCCGCGGTCAGTTCGACGGAAGTGCCGACTCCAGCGCCTACACTCGGCGGCACGTCCGCGCCGACCCCAGCGCCCACCACTTCGGTCACGCCCGCCCCGGCCGGCGGAACGCTATCGATGTCGACCAAGTCGCTGAATTTCAAAACGGTCGGAACCGACACCGTCAAGACGCTTTCCTTTACGATCAAGAACTCGGGCACTCTTACGCTCAACGGCTACGTCAACGCGGCAGAGCTTGCGGCGCCGCTGAGCATGACGGCCGGTGCGGGGTCATTCAGCCTGACTCACAACCACACGTGGACCGTGAAAGTTGAGGCCTCACCGACACAGCCCGGCGCGTTTGCGGGAGCGGTCGCAATCACGAGCAGTGACCCCAAGCATCCGGCGGCAAGCGTGTCGGTTTCGGGAACCGCCGCGGCGGGCCTGATCAAGACGCCTTCGACGCTGAGCTTCGGCAGTCTGACCATCGGGCACATCGCGACCAAAAGGTTTAAGGTCTCCAACCAGGGTCCGGGGGTGCTGCACGGCAGCGTCGGAACGCTCGCCGCGCCTTTCAGCGTGACGGCCGGCAGCGGCAGCTTCGTACTGTCGCAGGGCCATTCGGTTTCGGTAACGGTGCAGTTCGTGCCGACCGCGACGACCGCGGCCAGCGCGATGCTCGCGATCAGCAACGACGATCCGCCCAACGGCATCGCGATGGTTGCAGTGCGCGGCGCCGGCAAGTAGCCCGCTTCCTCAGAATCAGACCAACCGCGTCTTCCGTACTCATTGGTCGCGTTAGCTGCGCGTCACAGTTTGCCTACTTTGCACGTCTTTTGAACGGACTCGTAGGCGGAGACTTCACTGAGCACGCGAGTCCACCATGGAGCCGTTTCCGGGTTCGTCCGGCCGAGCTTTCGGAATCGGAGGACGGAACTTTCCCCGGTTTTTGCAATCAACGAGAGTATCGGGGAGTATCGATAGAAGTTCGGGAGTATCTCGAAGGTGGGAGAATTATCGTGCATCGTAATGGGGCGCGGAGGGGTGGCCGAGTGGTTGAAGGCACCGGTCTTGAAAACCGGCAGCGATGAAAGTCGCTCGTGGGTTCGAATCCCACCCCCTCCGCCAATGACTTAGTGATTGGGGGCCGTTGTCGCCGGTGTCGCCAGGACATAAAGATTTGCGCGTACTCTGACCGAGTGGTCTACCCGAACGAATGGCACATTCTCCGTCATGCCAAAATCCCGCCGGTCAAAAGACAGGTCCCCGTAAATTTGCCCGCCCCCTTTGCCATCGCGATTAAGGGTTACCTGAAAGATGACGGGTTTGGTGACGCCCCGCATCGTTAAATCGCCCTGTACCTGGAACTTGTTGGGATCGCCCGAGGGAATTACGTTTGTGGAAGTGAAAGAAATCGTTGGATAGCTGTCCACATAGAAAAATTTCTTCCCTTTGATCACCCGGTCGTTCACGGCACTCCCGGTTGTCATACTGGCGGTTGAGATCTCCAGGCTCAGGGTCGCGCTCTCCGGAACGCCCGGAGTGGCCACGTTGAGTTTGCCTTTCCAGGAATTGAATGTGCCGTTGACATCTCCCATTGAGGAGCCCACAAAAAATTCGACCTTGCTCTGAGAAACATCGATGATGAACTCCCGCGCAGGTTCCGCCGGCGTTTGTGCGCTCAAAGGGACGCCAGAACAAAGCAGAAACAAAATCATCGTCAATATTCGGACGACCGCCGGAACAACTCGGATCCCGCGATCGCTCACTTCAGAGACGACATCTTTACGATTTTGCATCAGGTGCTCCCTTCGAAAGGCAGTTAGCGGATATGGCGGCCGTTGATGAACAAATGTTGCGCGCCCTTGAGTGTCTGGCGCCGCCTAGAAGCTGGGAGTCGAGAAAACTGGGCCGGAAACCACGCGGATGATATTGTTCACCTGCAGGTTCGAGACCGCGGACACGGTGCGAACCGCTCTTCGTTTCTCGGCTTCGCTGTCGACTTGCCCGGAAAGATACGCCTGAGAACCGATTACCCGCACAGAGACGTTCTGGAAGCCGTTGAGTTGCAGCGTATCATTGATTTCGAACTTCCTCTTCAAGCCATTGCCCGGTATAGGTCGTCAGCGTGTTGATCACCTGATTGACGCCGCGCACGTTGGCGGCCGTGGTCTCGGCGCGAGCTCTGGCGGAGTCGTCGAAGACCTTGCCGAACAGGACAACGATGCCGGGACCGGTGGTATAGCAGGCCGCGCCATTCAACCTGCGGTCGGCTCTCAGGGCCCGGTCGACCCGCTGCATCAGAGTCGGAGCGGCAGCGTGGGCCCGGACCGGGGCCCCGACGACCATAGTGGCTATCAGCAGTTCCGCCAACAGCGCCGCTACGACAGACTTCCGCCAGACTCTATTTGCTAGACCCATCGAACCTGCCTCCTTATTCCTGCTCTGGTTGTTTTGCACTGCAATGTTTATAGATCGGCAGCCTGCTCACCAGCCCTCGAACACTCCCCTTGATCAGGTTCGGGATAACCGGCACCACGACATCGGCGCCCTCGCGGACTGTGCCGGGGCCGGTCCAAGGGTTGCATCGTGCGGCTGGAGCCCTGTAAGCGAACCGCTCGTAAACGTGACTCTGAGGCCTTTGGGCTGAACTCTCGAGTTTCGGGAGATCGGTTGAACGCGCAACAAATAAATGGCTCAAGAGCCGATCCTGACAGCGCCGGGACGAGCCGGCTTTTGAGCCGGCTCGCCTCAGTGGATGTGTTCCTCACGTAGACCGCATCAGTCACTCTGCTTCTGCATTTGGTCCAGGATTCGCTGTATGTTAGCGGTCGCGATTTCTGCCGTTGTGGGAAGTCCCTGAAGCTCTGAAGGAACTGTCCCACGACTGCCTGCGCCGGAACCATGACCCAGAGCTTATCGCCATACCAACGGTCATACATCTTGGAATCCGGCGTCACCTCAAATGGATCCTGCCGGAGGTTAATCACCAGCGGCACCGTACGCGGTTTCGCAACATCGGCCCACCAGGAGTCCTTGGTAGCAAAATGGATTTTCCAGTCGCCGTATCGGAGCGCGTTGAGGCTGCCGGAATCGTCGAAGTAGAAAATCTCCTTGCGCTGGCCGGGCCCTTTGCCCGAGAGTAGATCGGTCATGTCATAGGCGTCGAGGTGCACTTTGAACCTCTTGTTACCGGCTTGGTAGCCCTTCAAGAGCTTCCCCTTTACATCCGGCACACCAGCCGCGGCGAGAAAAGTCGGCATCCAGTCCTCATGCGAGGCAATGTCGTTGATGATCGTGGCTGGCTTGATGACGCCGGGCCAGCGCGCCACGCAGGGCACCCGGAATCCGCCGTCCCAGGTGGTGCCCTTCTCACCACGGAAGGGTTCGGTGCCGCCATCCGGCCACGTGAACTTTTCGGCGCCGTTGTCCGAGGTGAACACCACGATGGTGTTGTCCGCGATGCCGAGATCATCGAGCTTCTTGAGGATCTGGCCGACGACCCAATCGAGTTCCATCATCCCGTCCGCGTAGAGTCCGTAACCGCTCTTGTTTTCCCATTTGGGGCTGAGCCGGGTCCAGACGTGCATGCGCGATGTGTTGTGCCATAGAAAGAACGGCTTGCCGCTTTTCGCGGACTTGTCCATGAAATCGAGGGAAACCTGGAGCAGGTCTTCTTCGACCGTCTCCATGCGCTTGCGAGTGAGCGGGCCTGTGTCCTCGCACTGCTGTTTGCCCCACGCACCGAAACGCGGGTCGGGCGGCGCCGGGTTGTCTGACGCTAAAGCGACGCAGCGGAGCATCCCGCGGGGACCGAATTTCTCGTGAAAGGCGGGGCTTTTTGGGTAGTCCGGGTCTTCCGGCTCTTCCTCGGCATTGAGGTGATAGAGGTTTCCGTAAAATTCGTCGAAGCCGTGGACGGTGGGCAGGAATTCGTTACGGTCGCCGAGGTGGTTCTTACCAACTTGAGCAGTGGCGTATCCCAGCGGCTTGAGGAGTTCTGCGATCGTCGGATCCTCCTTTTGCACCCCAATAGGTGAGCCGGGCATACCGACGGAGAGCAGGCCCGTACGGAAGGGATGCTGCCCTAGAATGAACGCAGCGCGCCCGGCAGTGCAGCTCTGCTGGGCGTAGTAATCGGTGAAGAGGGCCCCCTCATTGGCGATGCGGTCGATGTTCGGCGTCCGTCCCCCCATCATGCCGCGATGGTAGGCGCTGAGATTCCAGACGCCGACGTCATCGCTAAAGATGACCACAATGTTGGGTTTCTTTTGCTGCGCGGACGCGGGCAGTGCGGCGAGCACCAAGACGCTTGCGAGCGCGAGCGGCCCCACAATGCGCAAGATGCTTCTGAGTCTGATCACGTTTTGTCACTCCTTAGGAGTTGATTTCTTTTGGATCAATTCGCAGGCGACATGAAGTACCAGGCCGTGAGCGGGAGCGCGGCGGCATTGCGGAGCTTCACTTTTCACCATCTCCTGCCCCCGAATCCTGTTCCCCTCCGCGCCCGAAAGAAATAGCGTCCCCGGATCAGGAACCACCGTCAGGCGGCCGCGTCAGGCCGCAGCCGCGTGAGCTGCTAGGCCGCCCTCGGGAACTTGATCATTTTTCAAACTGACCTCACCAGTCGAGCACATTGCCCTTGATCAGCTTCGGGATAACGGGCGCGACTGCGACTTGAATATTCCACTTCTGTCCGAAAGCGTCGGGATGGACCGGCATATACTGGGGCTGTACGGCAATCCTGATTGGGAGTGGGCCGATCTTTATCACCTTGGACACGCTTGCCCCGATCGGAAACGTCAGCATGTTGCCGCTCTTATTCGCGTACCAGTTAACGAGAATGCTCGGCGAGGTTCCCACGCTCCAACCGCCGGGCAGGAAGTATGACGCGAAATACTGGAGATTGAGCTGGCTGGTCGTGTTCGAGCCGGGGCCGCCGGTCGAAAACCACTGCTGAGGGAAAACGCCGGCGATGAACTTTTCTCCCAGGTAGCCAAACACGCCAGCAGGTCCCATCTGCCACTTGTTCTGGCCGAGCCGCGAGTTGCTGGCAGTCGGGAAAATGAAGGTGGGTCCGGCCGCGAACAGCCACCGGCCGACCAGATTCTCGTTGGGCGACAACATCGAGACCACGACGGTGTCCCCGAAGCCTGTCACCCGGTGGATATTCCCGCTATCGGGATTTATGTACGGGTTCGAATTCAGCACCGAAAATACCGGCCTGGTGATCAGGTTCCAGTTATCCGTCAAAGACACCGGCAGGACCGGCTGAAAAGTTGTGTTGATCTGATTGCGATCGTCGTGGCCGGTCGGCAGGTTCAACCAGTAAGTGTTCTCCTGAAAGGTGACAGACCAGAAACTGGAAATCGGGTTGGTCAGCTGCTTGTTGACCTCGGTCAGGGACTTGCCAGCTTCTTCCGTTAGCGTCGCCGGCGCGACCGGCGCCGGATTCGGAGGCGCTTGCGCGACCGCGCGAGAACCACAGCAGAGCAGCAAGCACGCAGCGAAGAAGATGCTCACAAGCCGCCGATCTCGAACATCCATCGCGGGTTCTCTCCTCGAGAGGCAGGACACGTGCTGGATAGCGTCGAACGATACCCATCCAGGAGGATCTCGGTCCGATACTAATTCGAGGCCGACGTTTCGGAACGACCCTGCATCTCAAGCAGGCGACTCGAAACCTTCTCGGCCCAATAGTTCATGGCGTTCTCGGCGTCGCCCCACTGCCATTGAGCCGCCGTACTCAGCGCCATGCCGCCCTTGCGCTCATCGATGGCCGCGGCGAGGAGCTGCCCGGTCTCCGCATCGGTCGCCTTCATCTGTGCTTGCGCCGAACCGACGAAGGCATAGCTGCCGGTCGCCAGCGATTGCAGACCATTCAGGATACGCGCCTGGGGAATTACCACCGAGACCGAGCGCAGAACCGGGGTTGCGCCGCTCGCGCTGACGAGGGCGACCTGTATCTCGAGCACGCCGGGGCCACCCTGATCGACGAGGGTGAAGTTCTTCTGCAGGTTCTCTTTGATCTGATTGTAGAAGTACGCCGTCAGCATGTGCTGGTCGGCAGGCGACACGCTCGAGTTGGCGCTATCCCAGAATTCGACCGGCTCAAGCAGTATCTTGTTGTACTGACTGAATTGAGCGCTGGGATTGACGTAGACCATCGCGGCCTGGCCTTCCTTGCCGGGCTGGAGCAGCAGAACGTCAGAGCCGAAGAATCCGAAGGCGGAAGCCGGCGCCGGCTGCCCAGTCGCCATCTGCTTGGCTGCCTCGGGCTGGCCCTGCACCGTTTGCGCGCAGCCGGAGAGCAGACCGGCCAGCAACATGCCGCCGGCGAACACCATCACTGAAATATTCGGATTAGCCGTTCCGCGAAGCTTCATCATCCTTTCCGCTGTCATTTGATAGGCCGGCGCACCCTCCTAGAATTTCCAGATGACATTGAGCGCGACGAAGTTAAGAAGGTTCGTCGAGTAATGTCCTTGCAGCGTTCCGGCGAGCGGTCCGCGGTGAGCGCTGAAAGGACCGGGGCCTGCGTCCATCAACTCCCACGCGCCGCCGGCGGTCACGTCACGGTTGACCTGATACTGGATGCCGGTGCCATATCGCAGCTGGCGATCGAGCGGCAGGACGGCAATGCGGTTGGCTTTCGAGACTGGCGAGCTGTCATACGCAAATCCTGCCGACCACAGCCACTTATCAGTGATCTTGAATTGCTGCCCGATCGCGATCTGACACGTGTCCGAGAAATGCAGGTTGGCCTCGACCGCCCGCTGGTTGGCCGCGGAGATTCCGACTGGAAACTCTCCGAACGCGGACCAATTCTGCCATCCGACGTTACCCATCAGACTGAGCCTCCGGTGTGAGCTCATAGAGGGCGCTCGCCATCACCTGTTGCGGCTCTTCCATGGGGATATTGACTTTCGTCCCGCCGATTCGCTTGCGAATAAATTCCAGACCGGGGCCGAGACCCGTGAGGTGCGGTCGAAAGCCGAACTTGAAATACTCCGGCGACTGATAGGTGAGTCCGATGCGAAGTTTGGACATCGGCTTGAGCAGTATGCCCGCGTTACCGCCGAACGCTTCGTCCCAGGACTCGAGCGCGAAGCCGCCATCCGGGACCCGCGGTAACGCATTGTTAACCTTCGATTGAAAGGTAAGACGGCCGACCGCGAAGCTGAACCCTACTCCCACTGACAGCCACTCGTTCACCGCATAAGCAATCGACGGGTTGACTTTGCCAGTGACAAGTGACGCCTCGGTTATGTAATAGCGTCCGACCCAGGTCTTGCCGTAGTCTCCGCCAAGACCAAAATCTGAAAAGACCGCCACGCCGAGCCGGATTCGATCGGAGAGCTTGTTAACGTAGAAGAACGACCCCACCGGAAAAAACACGCCGGCATTGCCGCCGCCACCGCCTGACGTCGTCGTTTGTGAGGCAACATCGAAGTTGGTCGAGGGCAGGAGCGCGCCAGTCGCACCCAGCAGTTGGGTACGGTCCAGCAGGGTCATCCCGGCGGGATTCGCCGCCGCAGTCGAGGCGTCCGCGGCCATCGCGGCGCGCCCGGCGCTCGCCGTGCCGAGATCAGGTGCACCCGTTTCATACAGCTCGAGCGCAGCGGCTAATGCGACGCCCTGAAGGGCCGCGACCAGGATCGATGAATACACAATGATCAAGCCGCGCTTCAGGAACTGCATCGCCCACGGCTGGCGAGCGAAAATTAGGTGCATAATGCGGTACCCATTCGAGGCTGACTTCGCGCTTCGGGTACATTGGGGCATAGTCAAAACCAGATCGCAAGTGGGCTCTGGTCCGATACCTCCGGTCGGCTGCGTCTCCGCCCGCGAGTAGGACCAAAGTCCGATATTCGACGCGGCCCAAGTCTGTCAGATAGAAACCTGCGGCGGTGGTTTTGGAACGCCGTGAGTTTCGCCGAGCACTCGTTGGAGAAGAAAGATGATCATGCGCACTCGCGAACGATGGCTGTTTGCATGCCTTACATTGATTGGGGGACTGATCGGAGGCGCCCTTTCGAACGGTCTGTGGAGTATCGATGCCGCCGCGAGTGCTGCGGGGCGAAAGGTCAAATCGTTCCAGAAGGTAAGAACCGTGGAAGCGGAAAAATTCATCCTGATCGATCCGAGCGGGCAACAGCGCGGTGCGTTGCAGGTCTTACCCTCCGGGTTGGCGGCGCTTTCCCTGAACGACCAAAAGGGGCAGGACCGCGCCGAACTCAGAGTAGCAAGCGACGGCAGCGCATCAATCGGGTTCTTCGATTCGCAGGGCAACCAGGTGGCAATGCTGGGCGAGGGCAGCGACGGCCACGCCGGATTTCGCGTTTACCGCGTTGACGGTAAGGAGGCTGCAAGCCTCACGTCAGCACCCAACGGCGAAATCGCGCTCACGTTGTTCGACACGCGGACCGGGTTAGCCCGCGCCGGACTCGGCTTGGCATCAAGTGGCGAGCCAGCACTGGTCCTGACGGACCAAATCGGCACAGACCGGGTGGAATTGAGTTTAGATGCCAATGGCAAACCCAGCTTCGCGCTAGCCGACGAAAAGGGCAAGCCAGTCGCCGGTATGTCGCATGAGCCAAGCACAAACTCACACTAAAGCGAGGTCCAGGATCCATGAGTAAACCCAACTGTTGGTCGGCAAGAGGCGCATTGACGAGTGTCGCCGCAGCAGTGTTACTGAGCCTGGCATTCGGCGCTTGCTCCGGCCAGCCGCTCTCGACTCGCGAGAAGGGAGCCATGTATGGCGCGGGCGGCGGCGCTGCAGTGGGTGCGATCATCGGTGCTATGACGGGCAATCCGGGCGCGGGAGCGGCAATCGGCGGTGGGCTGGGGTTGGTTGGCGGAGCGCTGGTCGGCAACTCGATGCAGAACCAGGAAGCGCAACAGTCTCAAACTCAGTCGCAGATCGCCCAACAACAGCAGGAGATCCAACGGCAGCGGATGCAAATCGAGCAGCTTAAGCTACAACAGGGCGTGGAATAATAAGGGGTGTGAAGAAGTGACTATTGCCATAGCCAATAGGCTAGTCAATCGCTCATCCGTTGCGCTGCCGCTCAGGTTGGCAGGTCTTTGCCTGATCGCCCTTATGCCGGCTTGCTCGGGAATCCAAACTGCCCAGCCCGCTGGAGCAGGTCTCTACTCCAACGCGCCCGCCCAGACGGTTGGAGCTCCGCTGCCTGCGGCGGGCTCGCCCGGGCAGGTCACCGGCATCGGTGCGGCCACAGTCGTCACAGTTCACGGGAAGATCGTTTCAGTCGATCGGCCGAATAAGCTGGTCACGCTCGAAGGCCCGGGCGGGAAGAAGATCACCATCCAGGTTGACAATCCGTACAATCTCGCGGCCGCGCAGCCGGGCCTACCGTTCGTGGCGCGGTTCTATGAAATCGCCACGATTCGAGAGAAGCAGCCGGGCGAGTTGATTCCCAGCGCCTCGCTTCAGGCCGGGATTATCAGCGCGGCACCCGGGCAGGCTCCGGGCGCCGCCTTCGGCAACCAAGTGCAACTGGTCGTAACGATCGTTGCCATCAGCAGAGACAAGAATACGGTTGCGATCAAAGGTCCGGACGGCGTTGTCGAGACCGTTGCCGTCGCCAACCCGGCAAACCTCGCGAGTGTGAACGTAGGGGATCAAATCGTGATCACGTTGACCAAGGTCGTCACGATCGGGCTTGCGAAGGAGCCCGGTGCGTAGAGGATTCAGATCGCCGACCGAGGGGATCGCGGTCAGTTTCCCTTGAGGCGCGGGTCGTTGGTTGCGACGCATTGACTGGCCGCGATCTGATCTTTGAAGAACCGGTTGGAAACCGTGGGCGGGCTTTTTTCGGCCTTTCTGTAAATCTTGGTGCGGGCTGCATGGCACTCACCCGGTTGATGATAAGTGCCCAAATGCGTCCATCCTGAGAGGGGAGCGTTGGTATCCGGCTGCCTATGGTTAGAGGCCATGGGGGGCGGCAACATCAGGTACCAGCCGATCAAAACGAGCGTGGAGGCGTGGCGAAAGCACATGCTGGCGTTATAGCGAAAGGCTCAGAAAAGCGAAAGGCCGGGCCTGGCTCGGAGGTCGTGGCGTTGATTGTATGGTCCGAATCTTCTGGGCGGTGTTCCAACCTTGCCCAGAGAGGCGGGCGGGTCTATAGAGGAGTTGGAGTCGGAGACTCAAAACGGAAATTCCGGATCCGACGAAGTGGGGTCCGGGATCCGGCCCGGCCAGCGGACTGGACGCGGCAACTCGCACCGCGTCAGAGGGCCTGGTGACTTGACGTGTCGATTCCTTGTGAGCTTTTCCCAGGTTCCATGCTTGCCGGTCAGAGCGTCTTTCGCACCGGATTAGGCAAGTGGGACTGCCGGGAGTTGACTTGGGTCTGCGCCCGGAAGATCCGACCATCGCGGAATTGCTGAAGCCGTTGGGCTATGTGGTGGACGAGTGCTTAGTTATCCGCGCTCTTCGCGGCGTCCTCGGCGGCTTTCTGATCTGTCGGCAGCAACTGCGACGGCCCGAGCTTAAACGTCAGCTTGTTGATGGTCCCGGTGAAGCGGAACGGGAGCTTGTAGTCGTCGTTCACCCCGGTGCGCGTATCGCTTCCGATGTCGAAGGATTCATCGATCGCCATGAGGAACGGGATCGTGTGCGGAATCGTCTTCGGTCAGGAACAGTGCCTGCATTTCTTTCAGCTTGGCCGGCATTTTTGAGGCGAGATCGTTGTATTCCGAGTAGTCTTCGGCGATGTGGTAAAGTTCCCAGTTGTAGCTGTTGACATCGGGCAGCTTGCCCGTAGCCAGCAGCCACGGCGCGGCATTCTGACCCTCCCGGGGGCAGTGCAAATGTTGCACTACACGGAGTGGGGCTCGGAACAAACCTACCCGCATATGTCGGTGGCATGGTCGTGGGCGTTTGATACGCCGTTTAAATGGACCAAGCAGGTGGCGTCGCATTTCGGCGGCACCCGGCAGGGTGCGTGTTGTCGAGCTTGCCCTCGTCCTGAACCTCCTGGATCACGCGGCCAATCTCATGGTCGGTATAGGCGGTGTTCTCCAGGTAACTGCAACTGCCGACTTGCAACGCACTTAGTACCTCAATTCTGGTATACTTGGGTAAAACGCGTCGGTCCTCCGAGCCGTTCAGCGGGGCGACCCGCACACATCATGAAAACGTTCAGTGCCGGCGTGGTGACCGGATTGCTCACGGGATGGGTGGTTGCGCTGGGTGCAACCGTCGTCGAGCACAACGGGGTTTACTGGGGCGGGCTCAATCCGGCGGGCAAATCCGGCTACGTGGCCGGGTACGCCGATGCGATACAGGTTAGCGTCGGCAAGGTCGATAATCTTACAGTCGCGGCCGAGTTGTTCCATTGGAAGGGCGCCGCGAAGATCATCCGGCAATTGAACTCCGAGATGTCGGTTTCGGCATTGAAACCCGAAGAAGTCATCAAGCGGCTGGATGAGCTTTACTGCAGCCGCAGATACAGCGAGCTCGACCTGAGCTCGGCGGTGCAGCTCCTGACGATACGCGGGAACGAGCCGGCCGAGACGCCGATGCCGTCACGTGCGCCCGCCAAGTAATAAGTCCCTCAGGATAAACAGCCACTGGATCCATCACACCTGTTCACTCAGCTAATCCAGCCCGCTTGCTGGAATCTGATCTTGAGCTGGGCGGCGATTTCAGCGGCGGTCTGCTTGGCTCGGCCCTCGACCTTGCTGCTGCCGCTCACTTCCCCGTACGCTTTCATCCCACTGCTGATGATGAGTCCCGCGGGGTTGGCGGTGGCAACGAGCACTACAGCCCCGAGTGCCGCCCCGGGCGTTTTGCCTCCGCCGGATTGAACAGTACCCGACCCGAGTTTACGCAGCCCCTGGTCCGTCATTTGGTAGCCTTCGACCGCCGTCGTCAGCTCCGATGCCCCGGAACCGAATCCGATCGCGACGCGTTTGGCGGCGCTGCCCTCTTCGATCGAGAGGAGATAGCCGCGGATCACAATGTCGCCGACCTGCGGCGACGTTCCGATTGTGGCCTCCTGCGCGGGAAGTCCCATACCCTGGATCTGCGCGACCAGCTCCTTGGCAATTTGGGTACCCAGTTCACGGCCGGTCGCGATCTGCTCGGCTGTTTGCGGCGTGCTCTGTGCAGCGACGTTGGAGTCCGCTGGAGCGTCGGCCGGCGTGGCAACGAAATCGTAGATCCAGATGTTATTGGGCCGAGCGATCGGTCCGGTCACGAGCTGCTGGCGCTCTGTGACCTGCGTTGAAGCGCACCCCGCCACGGCGACCAGGGCGAATAGACACAGAACGATATGGCCACGAGACTTCATCGCAAAACTCCCTTGAGTTGTTGGTAGCGGGCCTCATCCAATGCACCACAACTGGTGGCCCGTGCGCCCCACCGCGCGCGTGCAGCGCCGCCGGGACCTCATTCCTCAATTTGTTGGTTGGTTTCCGATTTTAGAAAGTTCGCCGGTGCCTGGGTCGCCAGTATGTTCGTTGCGCTGTTCCCGCCGTCGAGCAGGATAGCGGTTTTGAGACGAATCCTCAAACGCTCACTTAGTGGGTCCTGATCTAATACGTTGCTGGCCGCGCAGCAGACCAGCAAGATGGCCACGCCGGCAGTGGCCGACGCCGCGTTGAACCATATCCCTCTTGTTCTCTTCATTGATTCCATGTGATGACCTTCCTCGGCGAGCGCGACCGAACGGCGCCCACCGCCTACTCGCCTATCACGCCCGGCGCTGAGCATTCCTTCTCGCGCCGTTTGTCGTGCCGCGCCGCTCCCAGACAAGCCTAGTTGACGCTGTACCCGCGTCCTTTGAGGCAGGCCGCCATTGCGCGCTGATAACCGGCTTGCTTCGGGTTCGGCGCCGCGGCAGCGGATTGAGCATTGGCCTTCTGCTGCGCGGACTGCTGAAGCTTTTCGTCGCGACGGCGGAGGCCGCCTGCAAGTCCGCCCATGGCCGCGCCGGCTGCGGCGCCTTTGCCGGCGTTACCCGCTATCGCACCGCCAACCGCCCCAAGCGCTGTGCCCCGCGCCGCGCCCTTCAAGATATGAGGCTGCGATGGGCCGCTCGGTTGGGGTGCGGAGGCCGCGACCGCGGGCTGAGGCTTACTCGGATCGAACCCGGTCTGCTGCACGGCCCATCGATGACACTCGTAGCGATCCTTGTCCTGCTGTTCCTGACTCTGACCCTTCGAGGGGTAGATGAAGATGTCATTGTCTTGCGCGATAGCCAAGCCGCTATACAACAGGATCGGAAACATCAGGGCAGCAAACGAGCCTGCGACACTATTTCGCCGACGCTGAGGGGCTGGTGACGGCTGACCTTTCATCTTTGCTCCTTCGACTTTAGCCGGCTGCCGAAGCCGGGCGTGAGCGCTCGATCATGCTGGTTGCCCGCGTGCGATGCTGGCTGAGTTCAATCACCTGCGCCGCGATTTCCTTGCTGAGCGTCGCAAGATCGCCGCTCAGCGCTGCCGACGTGCCGGTACTCGCCGGCGGCGACCGGCGCGGTCGCCGTAGTTTCCGAGGCGTACAAGTCCATGCCATCCGAGCCATTCTTGATCACCCAGCGTGCGATCAATTTCGACTGTCCGTCGGAACTCGTATCGAAGCGCTGGACGTTGATTTCGATCTGGTAATCGACTTGAGTCTTGCGCGGCCAGGGATACTTTTCGATCTTCTGAGTATTAAGGAGATGAGCGAGATTCTCCGCGAGCACGCGGGTGAAATTCCTGTCCAGCGGCTCCGCCCAGCGTCTGTCGGCCGCGAGATCAATTTCGTTCGGTGCGGTGCGCGTTACCACCTCGGCGCGCCTAAGATAGTCGGGAAAGTCGATCGGTCCGATGCCGATCGCGAGGCTTGAATTGGCGGTCGAAGGCGGAGTTGCCGCGGCATCGTCGGAAATTGGCGTGAGAATAAAGAATTTCGCATGATCGGGCTGCGGCGCGAGCACCGTACATCCGGCCGCGAGCGCACAGATGCCGAACAGCTTCAGACCGGCTTTGATGGTCGGTGGTTTCATGGGTTTTTGTCGGGCACGTACCTGCCACGGATCAGGGAGGATGGGTTTCGCTCCAGGTAGTCGGTGAGCGCGCCCACGGAACGCGTAGTGTCTGCCAACTGGTCGAGCGCTTCGTTGAGGTGAACCGAGAGCGGCGAGTCGGAATCCAGGGTGGATTGCAGGTCGGACACTGCAGCGCGGGTCTGTTTCATGGTCGCGCCAGCTTCATCGGTGCTTTTTCTGAGGCTCGCTATGAGCGGATCGATCCTGAGGTTGGTGTTGTCGACCGCGGTACGAATCGACATCACCGCCTGGTTCAGGTTCGCGATCGTCTCCTTCATCGAGTCCAGCGTGGCCTTGAGCGCAGGCGAGTTGGTGAGATCCTTGATCGAGTTGGCAGCAGCGGTAATCGAGTTCGCCAGAGCCTCGAAGTCGATCCCCTCCAATCTCGACATCGCTTGCGTAGCCTGCTCCTGAACTGCCTCGAGGTTGGTGGGGATGGTTGGGATCTCGGGGTAGGGTCCGCTGCCGGGCTCGACTTCAAGATTCAGCGGCGCGTCGGGGTGAAGATTGAGGTCGATGTACAAGAGTCCGGTGAGGAGGCTTTCGGTTTTAAGCTGGGCGCGCAGCCCGCGCCTGATCAGATCCTCGAAGCCGGACTTTTCAACTGCCTCACCCGTGCCTCCCAAAGCCATAATCTGCGCGCGGTCGATTTCGACAATTACCGGCAGATCGGTCCCGCCACGATCTTCGCGGAGCCTCCCTTCGCTGGGTGAGAGCCGCAGCCTAATCGATGCGACCGAGCCGATTTGAACGCCCCTCAACTTGACCGACGAACCGACCTTCAGTCCGTTCAGGTCGCCGGGAAACAGACAGATGAACCGAACCGGTTTGCGGAATAGGCTGCCCGAGCCGACCACCACAACGGCCGCGACCGCAAGGGCGAAGCTGCCGGCGACGAAAACCCCGATCGCGGTTGAACTGACGCGCTTAGCCATGGGTCGGTTCGCCTCCTTCTTTGCCGCGGGTGAGAAACTTTCGAATACGCGGATCTTGAGAATTAGCGAGCATGTCATGCGGATCGCCGGTCGCGATCTGGACTCGCGATTCGGCATCGAGAAAGACGCTGTTGTTGGAAATCGCGAAGATGCTGGCCAATTCGTGAGTCACGATCACGATGGTCGCGCCAAGATTGTCGCGCAGCTCCAGAATCAATTCGTCGAGCAGGCTCGAGCTGATCGGATCGAGCCCGGCCGACGGCTCGTCGAAGAACAGAATCTCCGGATCGAGCGCCATCGCGCGCGCCAACCCGGCGCGCTTCTGCATGCCGCCGCTGATCTGGCTGGGATAGAAGTCTTCAAAGCCCTTGAGCCCGACCAGCGCGAGCTTGAGCGCCGCGAGGTCGCGGATCTGGGCCGGCTTAAGGTCGGTGAACTCGCCAAGCGGCAGACCGATATTCTCAGCCAGCGTCATCGAGCTGAGCAGCGCACCGCTCTGGTACAGGATGCCGAAGCGGCGGAGCAGTTGTTCACGTTTCTCGGGCTCGGCTTGGGTGAAGTTGAAATCGCCGTAGATTATTTCGCCGGTCGCGGGTTCCTTGAGGCCGATCAAATGGCGCAGCAGCGTGCTTTTACCGCATCCACTGCCGCCCATAATGATAAAAATATCACCACGGCGGACGGTGAAGTTGATCTGGCGCATCAGCACGAAACTGCCGTAGGCCATCGTGAGATCGCGCACCGTGATATGGGCCGGGGATGGCGATTGCGAGCCCGGTCCGGCGTCGGTAATGATCGGGGTCACGGGTGCCTCAGATTCCGAGCACGCTGAAGACTACGGCGAAAGTTCCGCACGCTACCACCACCATCACGATCGACATCACGACCGCTTGCGTAGCGGCGTCGCCCACCGCGGATGAGCTGTTGCCGCATTGGAAGCCGCGCAGGCATCCGGCGAGTGCGATCAGCACGCCATAGAAGGTGGCCTTGAAGAGTCCGCCGAACAGATTGACCAGAGTCAGCGTGGAGATCGTCTCGCGCATGTAGGCGCCCGGCGATAGATCGAGCATCCCGACCCCGACGAACATCCCGCCCAGAATTCCGACCATGTCCGCGAACAGGCAGAGCAGCGGCATCATCAGGATCAGCGCCAGCACGCGCGGCAGCACAAGGAATTCCATCGGCGAGATTCCCATCGTGGTGAGCGCGTCGATTTCCTGCGTCACCTTCATCGTCCCCAGCTTGGCCGCGAATGCCGCGCCGGTGCGGCCCGACATGATGATCGCCGTCATCATCGCACCCATTTCGCGCACCATCCCGATTCCCACCAGGTCCGCCACGTAGATCGACGCGCCGAACTGCGCGAGCTGAACCGCGCCCATAAAGGCGAGAATCACGCCGACCAGGAAAGAAATAAGAGTGACGATTCCGACTGCGTTCGCGCCGCACTCCTGAATCACCTCGAGCAGGTCGATCCGGCGATAGCGAGCCTTGCCGCGCACGAACTTGCCGAAGGTGATGGAAACCTCGCCCAGAAATGTCAGGAACTCGGCAACCGACGTGCCGTAACCTAGGCTCGCATCGCCGATACGCTGAAGGAGTGGGACCCGCCGCTGTTCGCTGCGAGCGCCCTTCTTCTCGGGAACGGCCTCGGCGAGCTCGACCAGACGCCTGAGCCCGGCGGGCAGGCCCTCGCGGTCCTGGCTGATTCCGCGTTCGCGGCACAGCTCGCTGACCTGGGTCAGGAAAGAGACCAGCCCGCTGTCCCAATTGGTCAGCTGCCTGGAGTCGAAGGAGACGCGTTTGGGCGGACGCGAGTTGAGTTCGCCGATCAGCAGCGAGGCGGGCGGCATATCGCTTTGCAGATGCCAGGGGCCGGATAGTGCGACGACGAGGGTGGAATCGTTCGCCCTCTGGAGCGACACCTTCCCCGGTTCGCGCTTCTGTTCGAGAGTGCTCATCGGATTGCGTGTCGGCGGATGCGTGCCGATCGCCGCGAGGCGATAATGTCAGCGCACCCGCTAGCGCGAAATCGGACCTTGGTCGGATGGAAAAAGGGCGGGCGCCCCCTCGCATCGGTCGCGCGCTACGAGGTGGAGATTTTTCCCTTGGCTTTCGAGAAATCAGTTCCGGTGGGACGGACCCCAAGCCGCTCCGCCATCAAGACGAGCGCGGCGAATGATTCCGCTTCCATCTTGTCCATCACCCGGCCGCGATGCTGCTTGATGGTCTTCTCGGCCGCACCGAGTTCAGCTGCGATCTGCTTGTTGAGCAAACCAACCGCGACCAGCGCAAACACCTCGCGTTCGCGCGGAGTCAGTCTCTGGTATCGCAGTTTCAGATCACGGACTGCGCTTGTCGCCTCAAGTAAATTGCGGCTGCGTTCGACGGCCCGATTGATCGCGCTGAGAAGATCGCCGCGCCTGACCGGCTTCTCGAGGAAGTCCACGGCGCCGGCCTTCATCGCCGTAACGCTGGAAGGAACGTCACCGTACCCGGTGATGAAAACGACCGAGAGATATGGTTGCCTGGCATGCAGCGCTCGCTGAAACTCGAGGCCGTCCACTCCGGGCATCCTGAGGTCTGACACTACGCAGGAAACCGCCCCGCTCTCGGCGGCGGCGAGGAACTCGTGGGCCGACGCAAACGCCGCGACCTCGAGTCCCGCTGCGCCGAGGATCCGGACCAGCGATTTCCTGATCGATTCGTCGTCATCGATGATGGCGACTTTGGTTTGCTCGCGCATCGTCGCCGCGATTCGGACTTCAGTTGTGCGCCTCGGCCAGCACCGGAAGGGCGATCTCGAAGGTTGCGCCGCGGCCCGGCCTGGACGACGCCGAAAGCCGGCCGCCGTGGGCCTCGACAATCGATCTCGAGATCGCGAGTCCCATTCCCATCCCGCCCGGCTTGGTCGTGAAAAATGCCTCGAATACTCTCGGTATCGCCTCGGGTTCGATGCCCTTCCCCGAGTCGCGCACCACCACCTTGACCGAGGCCGGTCCCTGCGGGCGCACTTCAACCGCGACCGCGCGCGACCGACTTTCGGCGGCAGCGTCGAAGGCATTGAGGATCAGGTTGAGGATCGCTTGCTGAAGCTGGATACGATCGCCCGCGACTTGCGGGACTGCTTGCGCGGCATCGAACGTGAACGCGATATTCCGGATCACTGCGTCGCTGCGAACCATTCGGCCGATTCCGCCGACCAGTTCCACCACATCCAGCGGTGTCTTCCTGAGCTCCTCGCGACGGAAAAAAGCCCGCAGACGCTGGATGATCTCGCCGGCCCGCGCGTCGTCCGCGATGATGTCTTCGATTGCAGCCTTGATCTCTTCGAGGTCGAGGCGCTCGCTTTGTAGCAGGCTCTGGACGGCTTCGGCGTTGTTCAGAATCGCCGCCAGTGGCTGGTTGAGCTCATGGGCAAGCGACGCGGCCAGTTCGCCCATCGTTGCGGCACGCGATACGTGGGTGAGTTCTTCGCGCAGCTTGGCGTTCATCAGCGCTGCGTCTTTTCTCTCCAGGGCACTGGCAAACATATCGGCCACGCGTCGTAGGCGCCGCAGAAGTTGTGGCGACCAGGTTCTGAATTTCCTCATGGAATCGAACCCGATGGCGCCGACGGTAACGCCGCCGACCCGCAATGGGATCACAACGCCGGACTTGGCAACCAGGCTGCCCATCCGCTTGAGGTCTTGTGCGAATTCCCGCGGCAAGTGATCCGGATCGGAAAATACCACCGTCTCCCCGGCGAGAAGCCGCTGCGTGAGCCAGGGCGCGCGAGTCTCCAGACTCATTTTCAGCGGCAGACCTGTTAAACCCGGGCGGGTCCATTGATGAGCGATGTAAAAGGTTGCCTGGTCAGCGCTGATCTCGCCGATCGAGGAGCGGTCCAGGTCCAGCGCGAGAACGATTCGCTGGTGCCAGCGTTCGATCTCCCGGTCAATTTCATCAGCGGCAGCACGAACGAAAGCCGCCGACATCTCGCCGAGGATCTCTTCAAAACTTCGCGGCTCCGCGACGCCAGACTTCTTCTTGCGCTTGCTCGCGGGCTTGGACTTCGAGCCTCGGTTTACCACCCTGGGGGGCATCGTTCGGTGGCTCCTTGGACCGCCGCGGGTAGGATTCCCGCCTTCGGTGATGGCGTCCGGTTGAGAAGGCCGCAGGCGGTATTCTCTACCAACCTCCCTCGGTCGTCAAATCAACTTTTTCGCCGCGAAATAGGGGTCTCGGTTACCGACCGGCTGATCGGATTTGTGGCGATCGCGGCGTGCCGAGCTAGTCGGGCCTTCCCGCGCTGAGCGCCTTAGCGATCGAGTTCAGCAACAGCTCGCGACCGAACGGCTTGGAAAGCACGGCCACCGGGTTGGCGCGCTTGGTCAGTTCCCGCGTGCCGTCGTCGATGTGGCCCGTTATCAGGATCACGGGCAGCAGCCGCCCGCTCGCCGCCAGGGCCCCGCACAACTCGACGCCGTTCATCTCGGGCAAATGAACGTCGACCACCAAACAGGCGTTTGATTTTGGCAGCTCGCTTTCGAGTAACGCGCTGGGGCGGTCGAAGGCCCGCACCTCGAAACCGGCCGCGCTGATCAGTCGGCGCAGCGAGCGCAGCACCGAGGGGTCGTCCTCGATCAGGACTACGACTGCTTTTGTTATGGGTACCAAATCGCCAGCGCGTCGAGCCGCACCTTCCAGCAGAACTCATTTCATCAAGAACCGTAATCGGACCTTGGTCTGACTTCCCGGTCTGGCCGCAACTATCCGACCAAGGTCCGATTTACCTCGTGCCGGCGATCATGAACATTCATCGGTGACATTGGATATTCATCGACCATATCGGATACTGGGCTAATCGGATCACTGAAGAGAGGAGTCGACCATGCGTAAAAAGACGATCACTGAAACATTCCAGCCCGCGGTAATTATGGCCACCACCGCCCTGCTTTGCTTGTTGGCCGCCTGCGCCACGACCCAGCATGAAGGCCCGTCAATCGGTCAGCGAATCTCCGGGGAAGGCGCCGATCTCCCGAAGCCATCGGGATTTCTTGGTGATTACTCGCAACTCACGCCCGGCCCCGATCAGGCGGCCCTGCTGAGATACATCAACCCGGCCGTGAACTGGAGCGACTACAACAAGATCATCATCGACCCGGTGACGTTCTACGGCGTCGATCCCTCGAAGGTGCCGACCGCCGACCAGCAAACCCTCGCCAACTATTTCTTTAACCAACTGACGGAGCAGCTTGGGAAGGAAATCACGATAGTCGATCAGCCGGGACCGGGCGTGATGAGACTGTCGGTCGCCCTCACTGATGCGGAAAGTGCGACCCCGGGACTTCGGACCGTCTCGACCATCGTGCCGCAGGCTCGCGTGCTGAACGCGATCGTTAGCCTCGGCTCCGGCAGTCTCGCATTCGTGGGCAGCGCGCAAGGCGAAGGCCAGATCACTGATTCCGTGAGCGGCGTGCGAATGGCGGCTTTCGTGGACAAGCGCGTCGGCGGTTCCAATCTCAAGAATGTGGCAGTGTTCCAATGGGGCGACACCGAGCATGTGATGGACTTCTGGGCCCTGACTCTGGCCGAACGACTCCAGGCACTGCGCAGCACCGGCAACGTCGGCGCCTGAGTTTGCGTCGAGGCGACAGCCCTGAGATTGGCGCTGGTGCCACTGCGCGCCCGTCGAGCCTAAGGAGATTCCGCGCGGCACAAAGTGAGAAAAGCCTGATAGGAAAGTAACGTGAACAAGATCCTTCTCAGGAAATCAGCCGCCCATATCGCGATAGCATTGTTTTCACTGGCGGTCTGTTTGACGTCGGTAGCTTTGGCTGAGGGCAACCTCGACCGCACGGTGCTACCGATTCCGGAACCTAAGTACACACCGATCACCGAGCTGGATGCACGGAAGGCCACGCCGCCGCCGCGTTTCGAGGTCAAGGCGCCGGCCGGCGCACCGAACGTGCTCATAATTTTGCTTGATGACATGGGCTTCGGTCAGGCCAGCGCGTTTGGCGGACCGATCCACATGCCCACGCTGGAGCGCCTGGCCAACGGCGGGCTGCGCTACAACGAGTTCCACACTACGGCATTGTGCTCACCGACGCGCGCGGCGCTGCTCACCGGCCGCAACCATCACGTGGTGAACACGGGCTCGATCATGGAAACCGCCACGGCCTTTCCCGGGCAAACCGGGGTGCGCCCAGCGAGCGTAGCGCCGCTGACGGAGATGCTGCGGCTCAACGGCTACAGCACCGCCGCCTTCGGCAAGTGGCACGAAACCGCGACCTGGGAACTCAGCCCGTCTGGCCCGACCGATCGCTGGCCAATTCGTTCGGGCTTCGACAAGTTCTATGGCTTCATCGGTGGCGAGACCAATCAATGGTCGCCCATGATTTACGACGGGATGGTCAAGATCGAGCCGCCGCACGACCCTAACTACCACTTCATGACCGACATGACCAATCAGGCGATCAACTGGATGCGGACCCAGAAATCGCTCACGCCGGAAAAGCCGTTCTTCATCTACTTTGCGCCGGGCGCTGTTCACGCGCCTCATCACGTCCCAAAAGAATGGATCGCCAAATACAAGGGCCAGTTCGATATGGGTTGGGACAAACTGCGTGAGCAGACGCTCGAGCGGCAGAAACAGCTCGGTGTGGTACCACAGGGCGCGAAGCTCGCGCCCAAGCCGGCGGCAATCAAGGATTGGGATTCGCTGTCGTCCGACGAAAAGAAGCTATTCGCCCATCAGATGGAAGTGTTCGCCGGCTTCGGCGAAATGACCGACCACGAGATTGGCCGCCTGGTCGACGCAATCGGGGGCATGGGGCAGCTCGACAACACGTTGATCTTCTACATCGTTGGCGACAACGGGGCGAGCGCCGAAGGCGGCATGCAGGGCCTCTTCAACGAGAGCACCTACTTCAACGGCGTGCCGGAAAGCATTCAGGAGCAGTTGAGTCGCATGAAGGACTTGGGCGGGCCCATGTCGTATGGCCACTACGCCGCGGGCTGGGCCGTCGCCGGGGACACGCCATTCACGTGGACCAAGCAGGTGGCCTCGAGCTTCGGTGGCACGCGCAACCCTCTGGTCATTTACTGGCCACGACGGATCAAAGCGAAAGGAGCGGTCCGCTCGCAGTTCCATCACGTCATCGATGTCGCGCCCACTATTCTGGAGGCCGCCGGCCTGCCCGAGCCCAAGATGGTGGACGGCACCGCCCAGATTCCCATTCAGGGTGTCAGCATGGCGTATACCTTCGACGACCCCGGCGCGAAGAGCCGGCACACCAGGCAATATTTCGAGATCTTCGGCAATCGCGGGATCTACGACGACGGCTGGCTGGCCGGCACCGTCCACCGGGCGCCATGGGAGATGACGCCTCGCGCGTCTCTCGCGGATGACAAGTGGGAGCTCTATAACACCGAAGCCGACTTCAGCCTCGACAATGACCTGGCGGCCAGCAATCCCGCCAAGCTCAAGGAGATGGAAGACCTCTTCATGAAGGAGGCCGCGGCATACACCGTCCTGCCGATCGATGACCGCAGCATCGAACGCCTGAACCCCGCCCTCGTCGGGCGACCCGATCTGATGGCAGGCCGCAAATCGCTAACGGTCTATGAGGGCATGACCGGGATGATGGAGAGCGTCTTCATCAATGTGAAAAACAGGTCGCACACGATTACCGCCGAAGTGGAGATACCGAAGAAGAACGCGAACGGCGTCATCCTTTGTCAGGGAGGGCGATTCGGCGGATGGACCCTGTACCTCAAGAACGGCAGGCCCATCTATACCTACAACTGGGTGGGCCTCAAGCGCTACACGATTGCAGCCAAGCAACCGATAGCTCCTGGCAAGGCAACCGTCCGCTACGAATTCGCTTATGACGGCGGGATGGGTGCGGGTGGTACGGGTACGATTTTCGTCAACGGCGGGAAGGTCGCCGAAGGACGAATCGAACATACCAACGCAATGATTTTCTCGGCGGACGAAGGCGCCGACGTCGGGGAGGATTTGGAAACGCCCGTGACTGAGGACTACAAGCTGGGTGACAACAAATTCACCGGCAAGATCTCGGCGGTGACTATCACGGTCCAGGACATGAAACCCGTTGACAAAAATGTAGAAGAGCGAGACCAGGAGATCCTCGAGCTGGATCGGGCGGCCGAGGACTAACACATCGGGTTGGACCAGCAAACGCGTCGGTGTGAGATTGGCGTAGTTGGGTCCGACCGGGGGACGGGGAATAAGCAATGAGTAAATTTACTCCAATATACATATTGTTGGCCGTGGGTTTGGCCGGGTGCGCGGGGGCGTCTGCGACCCAGCAATCGCAGATGGCGCCGAGCACCAGCGCCCGTCCGACTCAGATAGTGGTTTACCCGTTTAGCGTCGATCCGTCAGACATCACACTGAACCAGAGCATCATACAAAGGGTCTACCGGAACGTGTCCGGCGAAGACAAGAGCACGCAGCAGGACAAGATCGCTCACGACACCGCCGAAAACCTGTGCCTGCAAGTCGTCACGGCGCTGACGGCAAAGGGATATAACGCCGTATGCCAGAAGCGCGGAATCCCGGTTTCGGGTGACAACGTGCTGCTCGTGGACGGCGAATTCACCGACATCAGTGAAGGGAACCGCCTGCGGCGACTAGTGATTGGACTGGGTGCGGGAGCGTCGACCCTCGACACGAATGTCGCGATGTGGCAGCGGTCCGGCAGCGCGTCTTACCAGCTACTCAGCTTCACGACCCACGCCGACAGCGGCAAGATGCCCGGGGCGGCGATCATGGGCCCGGCCGGAGCTGCCGCAGGCGCCGGCGCGGCCTCGGTGGTGGCCGTGAACGCTGCCGCCGGAGGTGTGAAGAACTACACTTCATCCAACGGGTTTCTCGTCGACAAGACTTCCACCCAAATCGTCGATTCGGTGACGCAGTATTTCGCCCAGCATGGATGGACCTCGTGACAGTATGAATGTGACGTAGAGATGTGACGAGGCGAGCTGGAATTCTCGTCGCCGCGGTTCTGGTCGCGGGCGCCGCGTTGGTCATCCGATCGGGCTATTGGTCTAGCCGTCGTCAGGATCCATCTCAAGCCCACAGCTCGTCTGGTTCGGCCCCCAAGGCTGGCTTCGTGGGCGCTCGCGCCTGTGCCGGATGTCACGCGCCGGAGTGGAAGCTCTGGATGGGCTCGCATCATCAGCTCGCGATGCAGCCCGCGATCGATTCGACGGTGCTGGGCAATTTCAAGGACGCGACGATCGACTACTACGGCACGACCTCGAAATTCTTTCGCCGGGCCGGTAAGTTCATGGTCCGCACTGACGGTCCGGACGGCGCGCTTCACGATTACGAGATCGAGTACACGTTCGGCTGTTCGCCGCTCCAGCAATACTTGGTGTCGTTCCCCGCTGGCCGTCTCCAGGCGCTCGGGATCGCGTGGGACAGCAGGCCGCGCGAACAGGGTGGACAGCGTTGGTTCCATCTTTATCCAGACCAGAGGATTGTGCGCCAGAGTCCGCTCTTCTGGACTGGCCTCGATCAGAACTGGAACTTCATGTGCGCAGACTGTCACTCGACTAACCTGCGCAGAAATTATGACTCTCGTACCCGCGCTTTCGCGACTTCCTACGCAGAGATCGACGTCGCCTGCGAAGCGTGCCACGGACCCGGCTCCAATCACGTGGCATGGGCGAAAAACCCAGGCCAGTGGCGAGAGTTCGAGGTAAATCATGGACTCCTGATCGCGTTTGATGAGCGTCGCGGAGCCGGCTGGGAGATCGACCCGGCGACTGGAAATGCCCGCCGCAGCGAACCTCGGCCGTCTGAGCACGAGATCCAGACCTGTGCCCGATGTCACGCGCGGCGCAGTCAGATCCACGAGGACTACGTCCATGGTCAACCGGTCGAAGACGACTATCGCGTCGCGCTCCTCGATCCGGACCTTTACTTCCCCGACGGTCAGATCAAGGAGGAGGTCTATGAATACGGCTCGTTCATCCAGAGCCGGATGTTTCATTCAGGAGTGACGTGCACCGACTGCCATGAGCCCCACAGCGGGAAGCTGCGCGGCGAGGGCGACAACGTCTGCCTGCAATGCCACGCCGCGCAGAAGTACGACTCCACGAGGCATCATTTCCACAAGCCGGGAACGGCCGGCGCTCGATGCGTCGAATGCCACATGCCCACCAGGACTTACATGGTTGTAGACGCGCGCCGCGATCACAGCATCCGGATTCCGCGGCCGGATTTGTCGGTGAAGCTCGGCGTACCGAACGCGTGCAACCAGTGTCACCAGGACAAGTCCGTCCAGTGGGCGGCACAGACAGTCGTCAAATGGTACGGGCACGCACCGGTCGGCTTCCAGCGGTATGCCGAGAGCCTCGCCGCGGGCTCAATTGGTTCTCCAGGCGCGCAGCAGTCACTCGCGGATCTGGTCGCCGATCGCGAGCAGCCGGCGATCGCCCGCGCGAGCGCTCTTGCGCTCATGGGCCGCGATCCAGGGCCGCTTGCGGTTGCCGCTGCGAGCGCGGGTCGGACCGACGCATCTTCATTGGTCCGGCGTTCAACAAGCCGTGCGATGTCCGAAGACACCCGTGGGAACGTCAGTACGTTGTCACCACTGCTGGCCGATCCCGTAAGGGCGGTGCGCATCGAAGCGGCCGAGGCGCTCGCGGGCACGCCAAACGACGACCTGCCTGCGGACGTCGCCGCCGCACTTGAGCGGGCGACCGATGAGTACATCGCCGCGCAAGAATTGAATGCGGACCGTCCAGAAGCACATCTCAATCTGGCCCTGCTGTTCAGCCGGGAAAGACAGTTCGGCAATGCCGAGTCGGAACTCAACGATGCACTGGCGCTGGATCCCACGTTCGCACCGGCCGCCGTGAATCTTGCCGACCTCGATCGCGAGCTTGGCCGCGAGACTGAGGGCGAACGCGTATTGCGCGATGCTATCGCTCATTCCCCTGACGACGCGTCGCTCCAGCACGCAATCGGTCTGCTGCTGGTGCGCCAGGCGCGCAAGCCGGAAGCGCTCGTGTATCTGGCGGAAGCGGCACGACTCGAACCCGCCAACGCGCGTTTCGAATATGTGTACGCGATTGCACTGGGCGACGCCGGGCGGACATCAGAGGCAATCCATGTGCTCGAGACCGAAATCAAAACGTATCCTTACGATCGCGACTCACTTGCCGCGCTGGGGAGCTTCTATATGAGCCTCGGAAGCCCCGGGAACGGCCTGATCTACGCCGACCGATTGCTGGAGCTCGAGCCGGACAGTCCGCAGGCGCAACAACTTGTGAACCAACTTCGATCCGAAGCAGAAAGACACGCGCGGTAGGTTCCCGCGAGTTCACCTGACTAGTGTTGAGTCGCTTGAATGGAGTAACTTGCCGGGTTGCTGAAGCTGGATGAAGCGATGGACAACATCTTTTCTGACTATGATGCCTGGTTGACGGTACTGCCGGTCGCGGCGGCGATGCTGGTAGCGTGGGGCGTCGGGCGGTCGACGGGGCGCCGACTTCAGGCCCGCGGACGCGGACCGGCCATCTCCAAGTTCGACGACGCCAGCCTCGCGATCCTTGGTCTGCTGCTCGCTTTCACGTTCGGGATTTCGCTAAGCAAGCACGAGCAGCGAAGATTAATGGTCGTGGCCGACAGCAACGCGATCGGAGACTTTTACACCTGCGCGAGCCTGCTCAAGGAACCCGTTCGAACCGAATTGCAGGGCGTCATCCGCAAGTATGCGGAGTTCCGTCTCGAAGTCACACGCCAACCGCTCGACGAGGCTGCTTTCGAAAGCGCGCTTGCCCAATTCAGTCAGATGCACGACCAAATGACTGTCCTCGTGAGGGCCGCCGTGGAGGACGGTACGCCAATCGCAGTATCGCTGACCAATACGCTCAACGAGCTAACCAGCAGCAACACCGCGCGCCTCGCGGCAGTCAGGGACCGTCTGCCAGCCAGCATCGTTCTATTGCTATTCGCGTCTGCGGTGATCTCATCGATGCTGGTAGGGCGCGAACAAGGCGCGGCTGGCGAGACGGAACTTGCCGGAACATTAAGTTTTGTTTTGCTGGTGACCTTAGCAATTTACGTGACCTTGGACCTTAACCAACCCCGCACCGGTCTGATCACCGTAAGCCAGGAACCGATCCAGCGCCTGCTGTCGTCGATACCCAGGTAACTTCGCGTGAAGCACCGTCCGCGCTCTGCATCAGACAGTCGGGTTGGCTGGTATGGCTCAAACGGCGAGGCTGTACTGAAATTGATACCCCGCCAGGAGCGACTATCCCATGCCTAAAGCCGCCAATCCCAATACCAGGCGCACTCTTTCCGCGCAGACCGCCGGAGAGCGCCCAAAGCTCAAGCGGAAGGACTTCGAGCAAGCCCTGGCAAAGCTTCATGTCGAGCTGGTCAAACTCCAGGGATGGGTCAAGCGCAAGGGCCTCAAGATAATCGTGGTCTTCGAGGGGCGCGACGCCGCCGGCAAAGGCGGTGTAATCAGGCACATCACCGAGCGCGTCAGCCCACGCGTATTCAGGGTCGTGGCCCTTCCGGCGCCGACCGAGCGCGAGAAGTCGCAGATGTATATTCAACGCTACATCCAGCATTTTCCGGCCGCCGGCGAAATCGTGATTTTTGACCGAAGCTGGTACAACCGTGCGCTGGTCGAGCGGGTAATGGGTTTCTGCACGGAGGATCAGGCACAGTACTTCCTTCGACTTTGCCCCGAAGCGGAAGATGCCTTCGTGCGTTCGGGGATCATATTGATCAAGTACTGGTTCGAGATCAGCCCGGCAGAGCAAACCGCCCGCTTCCAGTCGCGGATCAATGACGGCCGCAAGACCTGGAAGCTCAGTCCGATGGACCTCGAGTCACATCGACGCTGGTATGATTACTCGCGGGCGCGAGACGAGATGATTGCCGTGACCGATACCAAGGTTGCGCCGTGGTACGTGGTTCCGGCGGATGATAAACGGCGCGCCAGGCTCAACTGTATCGCGCACTTGCTTGGCCGGATCCCGTATCGGGAAATACCCCGCGAGAAAGTGAAGCTACCGGAGCGTGAGAAGCCCAAAGGGTACGTGGAGCCCGTCCGCCGCTACAATCTGGTCCCGGACGTTTATTGACCGAGGTGCGAGGCTGGTCCTTTTCGGATGACTCTCCGTCGCACCTACGCTCTACTGCCCGAGGTGGTTCAGGGCGTTGCGGAGCGGGGCGCTGGAGATTTGCATCAAGCCCTGAAACGGTCGATCCAGTTCAAGGATCAAAAAAATCGCGCATGAAACCGACAAAGCGCAAACACACAGGGATGCGACGACGGTAGCGTTCGGCGGCGCGAACAGGCCGAACCCAATGAAGAGAATGGCGAGCCAAAACACCAGCACCACCAAAAATGGAATGGGGATGGAACTGCTCCGCTCCTCCGACAACAGCGAGCGCCCTCGTCCGATGTCCAGGCTGATTTGCAACGCGTCGGTCCGCAGCGAGCGCTGGATGTCGTCGCGCGGTGAAAGCTCCTGAATTTTCTCGTAAAAGCCTGCCGCGGCGGCTCTTGATTCAGCCGAGTCCAGCTTTTCAGATTGGTACGTGCTTTTGGACCAGACCTGATCGATCGCGCTAGCGACGGTAGCACGGAGCGCGGCGCGGGCTTCCTTTGTCTCTGGTCCGTAATGAGCGAGGACCCGGTCGAGCAATACAACATTGGCCGACATCTGCTTTAGTTGGGTGCCCTGCGCGTCGAACGAACTCTTCGCAGAAGCCACCAACAGGCCGAGGACGAGCGCGGACATCGTCGCCACCAGGCCCATTCCCAACTTTACGACATCTTTGGAATCGGCGTTCAAATGATGCGCGGGCAGAGTGGCGCGAAGAAGCATCCCGACTAGAGCGCCACCAAACACGCAGGCGAACACGACCCAGCTGATGGTCATCGGGCTAACCATATTGATCTCTCCGGGACTCAGCCACGTCCGCTCCTCTCAGTTGCGCCGCTTCCCCGCATTGCAACGCCTCACCATCGCCTCACCATGGTTTGTAGTCCGGAAAGGCCACGATCAGTCCGAAGTTGACGCCGGTCTGGGGTGCGATGGTCGCAAATTGTCGATAGGCCGTCCACTGCCCGGTCACATAAAAGTTGAGTGGCGGCAAACCGGGACGAACTATCACATCGCCGATTCCGAGGCTCAGCGGCAGTACGGTTGCGGAATGATGATGCCACCCGCACGCCCAGGTCGCCTCGGCGGATCGCAAGTACCAGCCTTCCCAGAGATGAATCGCCAGAGCTGGCTGAAACTCGAGCGTGTTCTGAGGCGGGCGCTTGCGCGAGGTGTAAGCGAAAGAAATCGGGTTCTGTAGAATAAAGCCCGCCACAAGCCAGGGTATGCCCTTGTAAACAGCTCCGATCGCGGGGCCGGCTTGCCACGCCCCCTGCCCGGCGCTCCTGGAAGTCGCGGTGGGAAGCACAAAGGTTGGACCCACTCCAATCGCGAATCCGGTTTCCCTGGACGGCCAGGGCGGTACGGCCAGATCGAGGAATTGCATGTCGCCGAACTCGGTGCGCGTGCCGCCCCTGGCACTGGGGACCGTCACCAGCGAAAAAGTCGGCCGGATCAGCTGGATGAGAGGAAGCAGTGAGAATCGTGGCACCCGCGGAATGATCGGCCTTAAGATGAGCGCATTGGTCTGAACATGAGTGCCGAAATTCGCCGGCGTGAAAGCGTCCTTGAGGGAAACCTGGGGCAGCGTTGTGAGAGGATCAGTGAAGTCTGCGATGAGTTTTTCTTCAGCGGTCAGACTGAGCGTTTGCCCCTGGCTGACCAGATTTGACTGCGCCGGACTCGTCACATTTGCGCTATCAGCCCGCGCTGTGCCCGCTGCGACACCCAATCCGACCCACATGGCCAGCACCAACACTGCTGCACGATCACTCATGGGGGTGGTGCTTCCTATCTCGATTCCCAAACCCCTTTGGCGATATCGCGACGGCCAGTTCTTCCTGACGTTGGAAAACCACGCAATAGGCGCATGTCACAACTAAGGCGACAGAACAGAAGTCTGAATTCACGACTGCTCGCGGGCCGCCTCTTTTGCGTCGGAGATCCCAGTTTTGTCTGCGGGGCGACTAGGAGACTGAGTCATCTGCATTCCCACCAGCCGCGCGACCAGGATCGCGAGATAAAACTGGCCAGTGATACCTTCAGCCACCGCCGCGTAGCGGGCTTGCAGAGTCAACGGAGTGATGTCGCCAAATCCGATGGTGGACAACGTCGTCAGGCTGAAGTAGCCGAGAACGGGGAAAATGGTCTGAAGGTTGGTCGGATGACCGGGGTTTGCGGCCGGGAGGCCCCCAAATGATTCTGGATGCAACTGAAACATAACAACATACAGGAAACCCCAGGTAACACCCATCAGCAGGTAAACTGAAATCGCCATGCAGATGGTTTCGCTGGTGACCTCTCTCTGCTTCAGAACGCTGCGTAACTCGCTCAAGGTGACAAACACAAGGAACAGCAGCCAACAAATCGAACCGACCAGGTTGAGCATACGGCTCTGCACAAACACCAAGAATATTCGTTCCACGGCTGCCGCCACGGCAAGCGCCCAACCTAGAATTCGGCGCCTCCGGCTTTGAGCCAGTAGGCGTTCCCTTTCACCGACCAACTCATCGACATTGATGTTGTAGAGGGCCACGAGCAGAAGAAGTACCAAGGCAAGGCCGAATACCGCGGAGCCGGCTCCGCTGTCGCCGACCAATGGGCGCACCGCGAACGCAGCTATGATCGCCGCGAGCAGGGCGCTGTGTCTGCGCGGCGCGAAATGCCGCTGGATGGCTCCGCGCAATTGTTCGAACGGGCCGCGCTCGGTTGCCATATGCGCGCAGTACCGGCGCTACGGTTTTTCCGCGGCTTCCGCCCGGATCGCCGCGGCGATGTCGCCACTTAAGGTCGTGAGCGCGCGGCTGTGCGCGGCAGCGAGCGCGTCAAAGCCTTCACCCTGCACATTCTCGCGCGCGACCGTGCGGCCCGAGCGGGTTTCCCCAGTCGCGGTCTTGCGCACGGCCCACACGGCCTCGACCAGTACCGTCTGCCCCCGAACCGACTCGAAGCGCTGGACGTCAATCGTGACCTGGTAGTCCGGATTGAAGTTCGCGAGCTGTGACGTGGCCACGTCCGGCGCGCCCAGCAGCACCACAAGGTCGCCGGCGACGGCCCGTGCGATGCCGTCGTTCAACGGCGCGGCCCAACGGTTGAACTCGTCGACTTCGACGCGATTGGGCGCGACCTGGACCACGAACTGCGCTTGGTCGACCGCGGCCGGAATCGAAACCGGCCCGACCATGACGGCGCCGCCCACTATCGGCGCGCCGGCGGGAGTCGCCGTGGAGTCGAGGGTATAGAACCGCGTTGGTGCCGAGGTGCCGCATCCGGCCAATCCGGCGACGACCAACGCGATCGAGATCAGACATGCGATCCGGCGTTCCATCACTTCGCCTCCCCGCTCTTGCCGCGAATCAGCGCCTCGGGATGGCGCTCCAGATAGTCCGCGAGCACACGCACCGACCGCACCGTGCGGTTCAACTCCTCGAGCGTGCTGTCCATCTGCCGCAGGGTGGTGTTCACCTGCTCGCGTTGTTGGGACTCCGGTTGGATCATTTTGTTGGCATTGTCGAGCATGCTGCGCGCGCTGAGCAGAGTTTGATCAACGTCCGCGAGCGACTTCTGCAGGTTGTCCCCGATTTGCTTGAGCGGCATCTGGTTGACCTTGTCGATGATGTTGTTCACCTTGGCCTCGGTCGCTTCAAGCTGCCCCGGAATGGTCGGCAGTTGGGGTGGATTCTGCGCCCAGTCCACCGTCATCGGCGGGGAGCCGGGAAAGAAGTCGAACGCAACGAGCGCGGCCCCAGTCAGCAGATTCCCGGTCTGCAGCTGCGCGCGGACCCCGTGAGATATCAGGACATCGAAGAACTTCCTGCGCATCACGTCGAAACTTTCGCCGGGCTTCAAGTCGAGGATCTTGACGCCAAGTCGCTGAGCGTCCAACTGAATAGTCACAGGCACCGAGAACTGGAAGGTCTTCGCGTCAACTTGCGCGCGAACCTCCGTCACCTCGCCGATCGGAATGCCGCGGAACTCGACCGGTGCACCGGGCGCCAGCCCGCGCATCGAGTCCTTGAAGACGAGCTGGAAGGTCTGGGGATTCCGGGCGGGTGGCGCAAAGGCTTCGGTGCGGTTGGCGTACAGGGCGAAGGTGGTGTTGGCCTCGGCCGGCGGCAAGACCGGACCGGACGTGGGCGTCTCGAACGCGATGCCGCCGGTCAGGATCGACAAAACGGACTGGGTCTGCACGGTGAGGCCGCTCGCCGAGAGCGACACGTCGATGCCGCTGGCGTGCCAGAAGCGCGTGTTCGGGTTAACGTACTGGTCGTAGGGCGTCTGCACGAACGCCTTGACGGTCAGGGCCTTGCCGTCCTTGTCGAGCTCGTATGACGCGACTTGGCCGACCTGTAACCGCCGGAAGAAAATCGGCGTACCGGTGTCCAGCGAACCCAGGTCGGGGGTCTTCAATATGAAAAAGCGGCCGGGAGTGCCGCCGGTTACCTCCGGCTCCGTTTCGAGCGCCACGAAGTCGCTCCGCCCCTCCTTCGATGCGCCGATTTCCAGGCCGATATAGGCACCTGAGATGAGGGTGCCCAACCCGCTCACGTTGGCGCCCGAGATCCTCGGCCGCACCACCCAGAACTTCGTGTCGTCGACCAGAAACTCTTCCGTCTTGGGCGCCATCTGCGCGGTGGTGATCACGCTCCGGCGGTCATCCGAGAGCCGGATCGTGGTGACGGTCCCGATTTCGACCCCGTTGTATTCGATCTTGGTCTTGCCCGCCTCCAGGCCCTCGGCCGACTTGAAAACGATCGTGATCTTGGGGCCTTCGCCCAAGACCCTCGTCACTGCGACCCAGGCGCCGACTACCGCCGCTACGATCGGGATGAACCAGACCAGAGAGAGCCGCGTGCGCCGTTTGGGGACGGCCCGCGAGTCGGGACTGAAAGCGGTGGATCGTGATCAGGCATAACGCACCTCTTGCCGGCTGGCAGCATCCCAGATCAGCCGCGGATCGAACGACTCGACCGCGAGCATCGTCAGCACCACTACCGCCGCGAAGAAAAACAGGCCGGGCCCCGGCTCGACCGACATCAGCGGCTGCAACTGGATGAGGGCCGCGGTGAAGGTGTCGACGAACACGTCGACCATCGACCAGCGTCCAATAAACTCGACCATCCGATAGAGCCGGACACGCTGTTCGTTGTTCTCGACCGAGCCCCGCTGCGTGGTGATCAGCAGGTAGGCCAGCGCCAGGATTTTCGCACTCGGAATCATGATGCTCGCGAACAGCACGATCAGCGACAGCGGCCAGCCGGTCGGCGACCACAGCAACACGACGCCTTGCAGGATGGTGTCGGATTCGGCGCCGGCGGCCGTAGTTGTCGTCAACACCGGAAGCAGGTTGGCCGGAATGTAACAGATCGCCGCGGCGATCAGGTACGCCCAGGTCCGATTGACGCTGTCGTGCTTGCGGAACTCAAGCTCCTCGTCGCAGCGCGGGCAACGCCCCTCGTCCTCGCCGCGCACGGGACGCGAGAGCAGGCCGCAGGCTTCGCAGCTCTGCAGCCCTTGTTGCATCGCGGTCCGGTCGGTAGAACTCACGATGTCTCCTCGGCCGTCCGGCCCCTGGCAACGGCGTCCTGCGCTCCGGTTCCCGCCCAGACGATCCTCTCCCACACTTCCCGCGGATCGAAGCTTGCCTGCATCCCGGCGAGCACAAAGACCAGCACCCAGAGTACGAACAGCGCCACGCCCGGGATCACCGTCGCGTAGTCCGCGATCTTGATGAGCGCGACCAGCACGCCGAGCATCATGACCTCGATCATGCTCCAGGTCCGGGTGGTCGGCTGATGGCGCAGCAGCGTCCCCACCCATCGCGGCGGGTGCTTGCGCCGGGCCCCGAGCACGATCGCCAGCATGAAGCCGATCTGCAACGCCGGCGCGATCACGGCGGTGAAGAGCACCAGCACTCCGACGATCGCCGGCCCGTCGTTCCAGAGATGCATCGCGCCTCCGATTACCGTGGTCGAGGCCCCCCGCCCGACGATCGTGAGACCGAGCATGGGAACAGAGTTCGCGATCACGTAGAGGATCACGGCCGCGAGCGTCAGCGCCAGCGTCCGGTTGAGCGAGTCCTCGCGGTGGCGCCACAGCTCCTTGTTGCAGCGCGGGCAGCGCGCCGACGCGCCCGGCGCAAGCTCAGGCAAGCGCTGCAGCAGGTCGCAGTGCAGGCACGCGATGAGGGCCGGGTCGGCGAGCGGCTGATTGTACACCGGGCTATCCAATCGCACTTCGGGCTAGTCTGGCTAGCGGCGGCACGGACAGAGGTTGGGGCCGAAACAGTTCAAGGGCTTTCACGAAACCTCACGTACTTCCAAGCTGAAGTGTCGGGAACAGCAGCGTCAGACCAAATCTGACGGTGTACATCGGTGCGATCTTCGTATACTGGCGATAGGCTGTCCACTCGCCTGAGACCCAGGTATTGAGCTCAGGCCCCTCGAACTTCCATACGCGCCCGAAGCCCAGGCTGATTGGAATCGTGGTCGAACTGCCGTGGCGCCAATTGACGGTCCACGTGGAGTCCGCCGATTTCACGTACCAGCCATGACCGAGCGTGTACGAAATCAGCGGCTGGAACTGCATCTGACTCTGAGGAGTCGCCGAGGAATTCGTGTACGCGAACGAGATGGGATTCTGGAACAAGAATCCGACCATCAGATCCGGAACGCCCAGGTATTTGGCTGCGGCTGCAGGTCCGACCTCCCACGCATGGTTGCCCGCCTTGGGATCTCTTCCCGTGGGGAACACGAACGTCGGTCCCACGGCCCAGCCGAATCCGGTCTCCTTCGGATCGGGCCAGTTGGCGATGAACAAATCGAGCAGTTGCATGTCAGCGAACTCGGTTATCGTTGAACTGCTCCCCGATGTGGCGAGAGTACTAACTTTGAACGTTGGCCTGATGACTTGCTTAAACGGAACCAGTGAAAATGGTTCTACCGGGACAATTGGCTGCAGCTGAATCGTATTGGTCTGGGCCGACGTCTGAGAATTCTTCGGCGTATACAGATCCTGCAACTTCAACTGCGTGAGAATCGCGGTGGGGTCGTCGACCTCGCGCGCCAGGAAATCTTCCTCAGATTCGGCACCAGTTGAATTGGCCACGACGCTTTGAGCTTGCGCGCTACCAGTCAGCGCGAGAACGAGAACGAATAGTTGAATCTTCCCAACGGTCATGAAAACGACTGCTCAGTCGCCCGCGAAGATGCGCTTCCAGTCGTTCTTCATGCTGACGACGATCCAGCCTTTGGTCTTCGCCTCGTCCATGAGGGCATCCGTAAAGGTTCCGACCTTGGACTTCGGCCCGTAGGCGTACTCGCGCTCGGCGTCGTCGTGGTGCACGAGCAGCATGAGGCGCGCGCCGTCGCCGGCCTGGGTGTACTCGAGCATCTGCTTGTCGCCGGTCGAGTTGCCGAAGGCGGCGACGGGACGTCGCCCGATGAACAGGTAGATGCCTTCAGGCTTGCCCGCCTCGTCGTTGATTAGCATCAGCTTCGGCACCTTGGTCAGAACCGCCTTGCCGTTCTGGTCGTAGCCGAACTGCGTGGCGCCGGCGCTGCCGACCACCTGTTCGGGCGGGATGCCGTACACATCCTCAGAATACACGCGCACGAAGTCCTGTCCCCCGCCGGTCACGATGTATGTCTTGTAGCCGTTGTCGCGGAACAGCTTCATCACCTCCAACATCGGCTGATACGTCAGCTCGGTATACAGGCGCTTAAAGCGCGGATGCCTGGCGGTCGCCAGCCAGTTCTTTACGTCGGCGCTGAACTCTTCCACGGTCATGCCGGTGAGCGTGGCGGCGGCGATCTTCACGAGGTCGGCCTTCGTGAGCTTCGCCATGGCTTCCCGGTTGCCGGACAGCACGGTCTTGAAGGGCTCGACATTCTTCAACTCAGGTTTCTTCGCCACCACTGCCGGCACGCGCTCCAGGCAGTACATCACCTGCGTATACATGGGCTGCTCGACCCAGGTAGTCCCGTCCTGATCGAACGTGGCAATCCGTTCCTCCGGCGGCACGAACTTCGGATTGGCCTTGTCTGTGGTGGCCCGCACAAACTCGACGATCGCCTTCCTGGCCGGCCCCTCATTCCATGACGGCAAAGGTTCGGTCTGGGTGTGCGCCACTGCGCCTGCGAGCAGCAGCATACATAGCACTGAGGCGGTTACACGGCTCAAGCGAGAAGCGATCGAGAATTCCATTGCGGTGTCGCGCACAAGAGGTTTGGCGCAATCAATCGCGAGGCCCACAAACTCCGCGCCGATCTTATTTCCGATCCACGGTTCAAAAATAGGGGAAGCATTTCCAGTACTCATATTATGGACTTTGCCGCCAGATCGCTTTGGAGTTTTCGCTATGGGGTCTGGTCCTGGATGACGATGTTGATGCGCCGATTCTGGGCCCGGCCCTCCGGAGTGTCGTTCGACGCGATTGGGTGGTACTTGCCGAACGCCACCGCCGACAACTCATTCGGATCGATCCCTTGCGCCTCGAAGTAGCGCACCACCGAGACCGCGCGGCCTGCGGCGAGATCCCAATTGGTCGGGAAGCGGCGCGCCAGTGGCTCTTCGATCGGCAGGTTGTCGGTGTAGCCCGCGACCACAATCTGTTTGCCCGACACGCCTTGGAGAGCCGGCACCACCTTGGCGAGAGATTGCTCGCCCTGGTGGCTGAGCTCCCAGCCGCCTTCCGGGAACAGAATCGAATTGACTATCGTCACCTGCAGCCGGTTCTGGAGCTGCTTAATCTGCACCTGGTCAGCGCCGACCTCGGTCTGGAGACTTTGGTTCAGCTGGCGATAGGTGTTGTCCAGATAGGAGAGCTGCTGAACCTGCTGGACTTCCTGGTTGTACTGCTGCTGGGGAACGCAGCCGGCGATCAACAGCATTGCAAACAGCGGAACGAGTTTTCTGGTGTCCATGCGATCCTCGTGCCCTCCAAATGACCGTTTCAGCCTGGCGGCTAATCCGAGCTGAGAGCAAACGACCCTTCGGAAACTGGAGGACCGAAGGGGCGGCCGCAGCTCCACCGGGCTCGTCACTGCGATAGCATCACCTTTCCGCTGGTGGTGTCGATATTGTAGATCCAGAAAGCCTCCACATCCTCCTGCATGACTATGGCGACCACGCCAACGCCCGGCGCGAAGAAGGTATATCCGGTATTGTGCGTATCGGCTGGGCCTACCCTGCCGTGGCACTTGACCCGGAACAGGACCGATGAATAGGTTCCGGCCGGTACTGTTACCTGGTAAGTGCCTACGTAGGTGTAGTCGGCGGTCAGCGATCCCGAGAATCGCTGGTCGGTTGGATCGTCGAGGTAGTTGACCGCGACCTGCTGCGCGTAGGTCCGCGTTTCGCCAGGCTGCATGCCCTTGGGCACGAACGGATTGGCCGGCGTGGTGACGACCACCACGTTCTCACTCGAGTCGGTCAGGGCGGGCATTACGAGATCGCCCGCCGCCGTCTGACGAATAAACCCAGCGAGCGTTGGCGAGAGCCGATACCGCCAGGTCGAATTCCCGCCTGGACGCTTTCTCTTTTCCACTGCGAGCGTCTGCGTGTTGCCGGCGTTGCGGCCGGCCGTGACCTGGTAGGTCGGCGCCCTTTCGCTAAGCGGGAAGAAGACGGAGGGATCCCCGATCGGGTTGCTTGGCAACGCGGCACCCACGACGCCCTGGCCCAGGACCGTAGTGAGATTCTGCTGATCATCCGGCGGCAGAGGCAGCACGATGCCTTGGGCGCGCGCGGAGTCCTGAAGCCAGCAGCAGGATGCCCAGCGTCACAGTCACAAGTGTTCGCATAACAGTTTCACTCCAAATCCTTTGCGCACTGCAAGGCAACGCGCGAAGGCGTAGCGGGTGGCTCGAAAGGCCGCCCGTTGCGTTGCGGTTTTTACTATCGACCTCGTGCTCCTTGATCGTCTTCTGCTTATGGTGATCAGGGCGCCCGGTATGAAGATGCGGACAAACGCCGAAAAAGAGGCAGATGACTTTCATGGGTTGTTTCTCGTGGACCGGCTAAGGCCAACGTTGCACCCCTGCTAGTTGGCCAATCCGCTTTGGACATAAACGCTGCCGTTCGGCCCGATTCGGACGCAGTTGACCTGGCCATTGTAGTCCGGGTTGCAGATGGGCTTGTCAGCGGCGGGGCATTTGTACAAACTCGGCTCGAGTTGCTGGCACTCGCCGAGGTTGAAATGCAACTCGGTTTTCGCCATTGCTGCCTGCTGGGCCGGCGAAGGTTCGGATGCCGAGCATCCGGCGAGCGCCAGTAGCCCGAGGACCGCGACCGCCGAAACCGTCCGCTTCGCGATCTTGTGCGCGTTCGAGCCTGAATTTCGATTTAGCATAGTAAGGACCTCAATCACTGTTGATATGTCTTGCGCCGGCCTTGCAGCGGGCGGCCTCGAAGGCCGCCCTTGTGTCGCGTGTTCGGCTATTCGCCTTCGTGCTGCTTGATCGCTTCGTCGATCTTGGCTTTTATGGCTGACAGGTTGAAAGATGCGGGCGCCTGCATCGGAGGATACTCGATGGCCGTCTGGGCCAGCTTAAATACGAATTTCTGCACCAACACGAATCGCCAAAACTCGCGCGCATAGAATTCATTCACGTAGCCTGCACCAGAATCGTTCAAGGTCTCGCCCCGGAGAGACGTCGTTCTCTCGAACGGATCTTGCCGGAGGTTCACGATGGAGGGCATATCGGTCGAGACCTTCTCTCCGGGCCAGCCGTATGGCTGTTGGAGGAACTGGAACTTGAAGTCATCAATGCGGAGGGCTCCGAGTTGAGGCCCGCTGAAATAGAAGAGTTCGTGGCGCTTGGACGGCCCTTCGCCGGTAAGCAAATCCATCTGGTTGTAGCCGTCGAGATGATTTTTGTAGGTGCGGTCGCCCAGCGTCACGCCTTTGAGGAGTTGCTGAGTGATGTCGGGATTGCCGGCGGCAGCGGCGAGGGTGGGAAGCCAGTCGAGCCCGGAGAAGATGCCGTTCTCAACCGTGCCCGGCTTGATCTGGCCCGGCCAGCGCACGATGCACGGCACCCGGAAGCCGCCTTCAAAGGTGGTGCCCTTCGTGGCTTTGAACGGCGTCATGCCGCCGTCCGGCCAGGTGAACACTTCAGCGCCGTTGTCCGTAGTGAAGATGACGATGGTGTTGTCGGCCTCGCCGAGGTCCTCGATATGCTTCAGGAGCGCGCCGACGCTGTCATCCAGCTGAGCCATGCCGGCCTCTTCGATGTTGTAGTTGTTCGTGGCGTTCATCATCGCCTGATACTTGGGCGGGATGTACGTAAAGACGTGCATACGCGTCGTGTTGTGCCAGATGAAGAACGGCTTGCCATCCTGCTTGGCCTTGTCCATGAAGCCCTTTGAGGCCTCGACCAGCACGTCGTCGAAGGTTTCCATGTTGTACTTGGCCGTACGGCCCTCCTGCCATCGCTGGCGTCCGGCCATGTCCGGGAACGGCGCTAAGGGTCCCTCATCCACGATCCTCTGCTTTCCGACCTTACCCCAGCGCGGCATTATGGTGGGGTCGTCCACGTCCGTTGCCCAAGTGTGCACCAGATCGCGGGGTCCGGTTTTGTCGATCCAATCCTGCGGGTAGTCGAACCAGTAGGGGTCCGACATCGCGTCGAGGTGATACAAATAGCCGAAGAACTCGTCGAAGCCGTGCAATGTCGGCAGATACTTGTTCAGGTCGCCGAGGTGGTTTTTGCCGAACTGTCCGGTGGCATAACCCTGCGCCTTGAGGACAGTGGCGAGGGTGACGGCCTGATCCGGCATGCCCACGTCGGCGCCGGCCTGTCCAACGGTCGTCAAACCCGTACGGATCGGCAACTCGCCAGTGATGAAATTCGCGCGCCCCGCCGTGCAGCTGGCCTCCGCGTAGTAATCAGTAAACCTCATGCCCTCGCGCGCGAGCCGGTCGAGGTTCGGGGTCTTCCCGGACATGATTCCCTCATGGTACGCGCCGATGTTAAACCAGCCGACATCGTCACCCATGATGACAAGAATGTTGGGCTTCTTATTCTGCGCCCACGCCACGTGTGCGAATGGCAACCCCATGATCGCGGCGATCAAGAGCGCGATTGCGAAACATCTGCTTTTCCAACCAAGCATTGGAACCTCCTCGGTGTATCGGCTCCCCTTCGCTTCGTTTTTCAACTGGCTGCGGCACCTGTATGCTGAACGCCGAACGATATCAAACGCTGATCAGTCAAGTTCGCCCAATAGTCGATCGCGTTTTCAGCGTCGCCCCACTGGAACACCGTAACGTTTTTGACCGAGGTGCCGCCGACCCGCTTGTCGACCGCGGCGGCTAGTAGCTGTCCCGACACGGAATCGTTTGCTTTGAAAGCGCCCTGAGCAGAACCAACGAAGGCGTAGGTTCCGGTGGCAGCCATCTTGATCAGGCTCAGCGCACGAGCCTGCGGCACTATAACAGAAATGCTACGCAAGACCGGGACCGCCGAGGTGGCGTCGGTCAAGGCGAGGGAGATCTTCATCACGCCCGGAGCGGGTTGATCGACGATAGTGAAATTCTTCCCAAGCTCTTTCACAAACACGTTGTATGCGTAGTCGCACAGAGCCTGCTGGTCAGCGGCGGATACGGTTGAATCATCAGCGGCCCAAAAGGTGACTGGGGCGATCATGATCTGGTTATAGCTACTCCAGGTAACGCTCGGGTTGACGTACCGCAGCATCGCCTGTTGGTCGGACCCCTCTGCGGGCGGCGTGAGCAGAGAGTAGTCACTGCCGAGGAAGCCGCTGGACGGCGGTGGCGCCGGGGTTTCTCCTTGCACCCGCTGGATAAGGTTGGGCGCGGGAGCCGCGGTCTGCGAGCAACCGGCGAGGACAAATCCGGCCAGAATCGCCACCAGCGCGCCCGTCGCGAGTTTGAAGTTTCTGATGCAAGGAATCATGTCCCACCTCCGAAATGGTCTTTAGTTTCCCGTTTGCCTTCAACGGGCGTACTGGCTCGCCCACGTTCAACCGCTGAGCGCTTATTGGGTGGCCGCGAACACCGGGCGGTTCTCGTCCGTACTTCGGCGCGCTGCTCCAAGGAAAGCGGCACCATCCTAGTTGTCCTCAAGGACAGCAGTCAATTGCCAATCTTTTCTAATCCCCGGTATTTGGTACCAAAAGAACCAAAGCGACGGAGGTTCACTGGCGGTGCACGCCACGCCGATGCTATGGTGCAAGCGTTTTGCCTCCTGCCAAGCCCGGAACGCTGCTTGGCACACGAACAACGTAGAGAGGAAATATGAGGGCTAAACACTGTAAACCGCGCAACGTATCACTAAGTGCAGTATTGACGGCGGCTTTGCTGCTCCTCGCAAGCGCCGTGCGGGCCCAGCAAATCAACGGCGTACCGGGTTCGCCCGATGCCACCATGTCGCTCAGCGGCAAACAACTCCCGCCGCCGCCGATGAAGTTCGGCGGCGTGATCAAGGATAGCGCCCTGGATTCCAAGCCGTGGTGGCCGCCGCGCGTAGTGCCGCCCAAGGGTGCGCCCAACGTGCTCCTCATCATGACCGACGACCAGGGCTACGGGGTTCCTGGCACCTTCGGCGGCGTTATCCCGACGCCCGCTCTGGATCGCATCGCCAAGGCGGGATTGCGCTACACGCAGTTCCACTCGACCGCGCTATGCTCGCCGACGCGGGCGGCGCTGATCACCGGCCGCAACCATCACTCGGTAGGCTTCGGCGTGATCTCCGAGCTGTCAACTGGTTTCCCGGGCTATGACTCGATCATCGGGCCGGAAAGCGCCACCATCGGCACAATCCTCGCCGACAACGGCTATTCCACGTCGTGGTTCGGCAAGGATCATAATACGCCCGGCTATGTATTCAGCCTGGCGGGTCCCTACGACCAATGGCCTTCGGGGATGGGTTTCGACTATTTCTATGGGTTCATGGGCGGCGAGACCGACCAGTGGACGCCGTACCTGTTTCAAGACCACACTCAAATTTTCCCGTGGATCGGCAAGCCCGGCTACAACCTGACCACCGACCTCGCGGACGAGGCGGTCAAGTACTTGAAGGGCCTCAACACGGCCGCGCCCGATAAACCGTTCTTCCTCTACTACGTGCCCGGCGGCAGCCACGCGCCGCACCAGCCCACCAAGGAGTGGATTGACAAGTTCAAGGGCAAATTCGACATGGGCTGGAACGAGCTGCGCGAGCAGATTTTCGCCAATCAGAAGAAGCTCGGCGTCATTCCACCGGGTACCCAGCTAACTGCCTGGCCGGATGTCCTGCCAAAGTGGGACACATTGTCCCCCGACGAGAAGAAGCTCTTCGCGCGTCAGGCGGAAGTGTTTGCCGCCTACACGGCGTACACCGACCATGAGATCGGCCGGGTGATCCAGACCATCGATGACATGGGCAAGTTCGATAACACGCTCATCATCTACATCGACGGAGACAACGGCACCAGTCCTGAAGGAACCCTGCTTGGCACCCCTAACGCTTATGCCGCCTACAACGGCGTCCTGGATATTCCGGTTGCCGAACAACTGAAGTTCTACGATGTCTGGGGCTCCGCCGCGACCAGTCCGCACATGGCGGTCGCGTGGTCGTGGGCGTTCGACACCCCGTTCAAGTGGACCAAGCAGATTGCGTCGCATTTCGGTGGAACGAGGCAAGGCCTGGCTATAAGCTGGCCAAGCCGCATCACGGATGCCGGTGGGATCCGACCGCAGTTCCACCATATGATTGATATCGTGCCTACGATTCTCGAAGCTGCTGGCATCCGGGCGCCCCAGATGGTCAACGGGATCAAGCAGAAGCCGATCGAAGGCGTGAGCATGGCGTACACGTTCGACAAGGCCAATGCCGACGCGCCTTCGACACGCAAAACTCAATACTTCGAGATTGCGGCCAATCGCGCAATCTACCACGACGGCTGGATCGCCGCCACGACCCCACCGGTCCCACCCTGGGTGTTGAACGCGCCCTATCCCCCGGTGGCCGATTACAAATGGGAACTCTACAACATTGCCGATGATTATTCGGAGAGCAACGATCTCGCGGCTAAGATGCCCGACAAGCTCAAGGCAATGCAGGCGCTGTTCGTGCAGGAGGCAAAGAAGTACAACGTATTGCCTTTGGACAATCGGCAATTCGCGCGCGCAATCACACCGCGGCCCAGCGCGATCGCCGGGAAGACCGTGTTCACCTACACGGATGAGGTGTCCGGGACTGATATAGGCAACGCGCCAAGCATTCTGGACAAGTCCTACACGATCACTGCTGACGTACAAGTGCCGGACGGCGGCGGCGACGGGATGATCGTCACCGAGGGCGGTCGCTTTGGTGGATACGGTTTGTATTTGCTCAAGGGCAAACCGGTGTTCACCTACAACTTCCTCGATCTGGCGCGATTCCACTGGCGCGCTCTGGACGCACTCGCGCCGGGCAAGCACTCCATTGTGTTCGACTTCACGTACGATGGTCCCGGCATTGCCAAGGGCGGCACCGGCGTGCTGAAGGTGGACGGCAAGGAAGTCGCCAACTTGAAGATTCCGCACACCATCCCGTTCCTCGTTCCGGTTTGCGAAACCTTCGATATCGGAGCGGACACCCGCACGGGAGTGGACGACGATGATTACCAGGTACCGTTCGCATTCACCGGCACGCTCGACAAGCTGACCTTCAACCTGGGCCCCGAGCAGTTGACGGACGCGGACCGAAAGATCATCGCGGAACAACTCGCTGCCGCCAAGGACTAGGCGGGCGCACGTTGGAACGAAGTCCCAAGTGGCGGCATTATGAAATGCGCGGGCACCGCCGGCTGGCGGTCGCCCGCGACTCGGGGATCGAAACCAGGGCCTCAAGCCAAGGCCGCGACGCAAAGAAAATGAGATCGGAGCGGAAACCAACGAGAACGGGAAAGATCGTCTTGGTCCCTCTGCTTGCCTCCTGGTCGAAAATTACTCGCCCGTGAACACTCTGCTCATTGCGACCGCGGTGATTGAATCAGGCGCCGGCCTGGCGTTGCTCTGCTTGCCCTCGACAACGGTGGCGCTTCTGGTCGGCGCGCCGCTGGAGGCACCCGCGGCCTTGACCGCGGCGCGCGTCGGCGGGACCGGGCTGCTTACGCTGGGCGTCGCCTGCTGGCTTGCGCGCAGCGACATGCAAAGCCGCGCCGCGAGAGGATTAGTCGCCGCGATGGTGCTGTATAATCTCGGCGCAGTTTTTATCCTTGCGGCTGCGGGCATCCGGCAGCAGCCGGTCGGCCCCGCCTTGTGGCCGGCTGTTGTGTTACACGCGGCTATGACTGTCTGGTGTATTGTGAGCCTTTTGACGTCGGAGACTCAGGACAGAAATTCCGGGAAAATCGACTATGGGAGGGTTCGCCGATGAAATCGATGTTGCTAGTGCTTGCCGCGATGGTCGCGGGATGCGCCTCAATCGCGCCTTCGGCGGTGCAAGGGCCCGCGGCCGAGGTGCGCGCGAGAACCGGCGCGATGGATGCGCGGACCAGCCAGATCGTGACAGTGCAGGGGACGGATGTCCCGGGGCATCCGCAATACACCACGCTTGGACACGTCGAGGGCTACTGCGAGCAGAGCCCGGATGGGAACAGCCAAACCCTCCAGGGCGACAGCCTCAAGCAATCGGCCGTTCGCAAGTATGGTGACCGCGTCAACGCGATCATCAACGCCGGCTCATTCTACGTTTCCAATAGCGACACCGGCGGCGCGGGATATTGGCAATGCACCGGCACCGCCGTCAGTTTCGCAGCCGCTCAATAGGCGTCAGCGTTTGGAGGAGCGAGCCGCCGCTCCGCTAAACAAGGGTTGAAGCTCCCGGGCGTCAGGTCTACGTCCGTAGATCTAATGCCCTGCGCCAGGGGCTATGGCTGGGCCTCCGGCGGGCAAGCGCGCGCCGGGTAAACATGCATTCGCTGAGGCACAGCCTCGCCTCGGCCCCAGCCTGGCCATCACGCTCAGGATTTACTCGCATTGGTTCAAGGCTCAGGATAGCGGGGCAGTGGGTAAATTGAGCGCCCTGATCTTAGGATCCAAAGAAGTGGGCAAAAAGTAGACAAACCCGCGCGCACGAAGATCCCCGCAACCATGAAAAGTACTTGATTTATAAGGCTTGGAGGGGTGGCCGAGTGGTTGAAGGCACCGGTCTTGAAAACCGGCAGCGATGAAAGTCGCTCGTAGGTTCGGATCCCACCCCCTCCGCCAAGCAGTCTCCGTCGTGCGCGGAACTGGAGAATGATCCTTGACAATCTTGAGATTGATGAAGTAGGTTCAGCTCCTTAGTCCTCGCGAAGTGACACGATCAGACCTCGGGCGCTGCTTCGGGGTAGAGGTAGAGGGGATCGGTAGTCACGACCGGCTTGGCCCGAGGTTGGGAGGAGAGCCGGATGGGGCGTTGGGCAGACAACGGCATTAGCGCCGTCAAGTCGTTTTCGCTTTCAGCCGCGGAGCGATTGACGCTTCCCGTCTGGCTGATAGCTCTAAGCTTGCTCTTCGGCCTGGTTTCACCCGCCAACGAACAACTGGTATCGAGTCCGTGGCCGATGTTCATGCACGACCTCGGCCATAGCGGCCTGAGCTCGGTGAACACCAGCGCCAATGCTGGTTCCGAGAAGTGGGCCTTCAATGTCAATGGCGTGCAGGTATCGCCGGCGATAGGCCCCAGCGGGACCATCTACGCCGGCGGTGCTAATGGCAGCCTCTACGCCCTCACTGACAACGCCACCTCCGCGAGTCAGAACTGGGTATTCAGCCCCGGTGGCTTCGCGCTCTTCGCGCCAGCGATCGGTTCGGGCGTTTCTCCCGTCGTTTACGTTAGCGCCTTCAGCGGTGGTGTCGGTAACCTCTACTCTCTTACCGACAATGGCATGTCTTTCGTGCAGAACTGGGCTTTCGCCATTGGCGGAGGGGGTTCCTCGCCAGCGATCGGTACCGACGGCACGATCTACGTAGGCGGTGGCAACAGCCTGCTCGCCGTCACCGACAACGGGACGTCGGCGAGTCTGAAATGGACGTTTACCACCGGTTCGGTGGTCGCGTCTTCGCCGGCGATCAGCGCCGACGGCAGTACCATCTACGTGGGCTCCGAGGATCACAACCTCTACGCAGTCAATTCTTCCGACGGTACGCAGCAGTGGATGATCGCGACGGGCAACAACGTCGAGTCTTCGCCGTCGGTCGCTCCTTCTGACGGCACCATCTACGTCGGCAGCGATGATGACAACCTTTGGGCGGTAAACCCGGCTGGCACGCAGAAGTGGAAATTCCTCACCGGCGGCGTCGTAAGATCCTCGCCGGCAATCGGCGCCGACGGCACCGTGTACGTCGGCTCCGATGACGAAAACCTCTACGCCCTCACCGACACCGGCAGTTCTGCCACCATGAAGTGGTCGTTCACCACTGGCGGCGCGGTCGAAACTTCAGCGGCGATCGGCGCTGACGGCACCATCTACTTCGGCTCCGCCGATGACAACCTCTACGCCCTCGCCGACAACGGCGCCTCAGTCACTCAGAAGTGGGCGTTCAGCGGGTCGGGCGGTTCGCCGGTGATCGGCGCCGACGGCACCGTCTATGCCGGTGCCGGCTTGAACGTTGTGGCCCTGAACGTGACGCCCACTCCGACTCCCACCGCGACGCCGACTCCCACCCCTACGCCGACGCCCGCCCCGACGCCGACTCCTACGCTGGCGCCCACCCCCACTTCGACACCGGAGCCCACGCAGACTCCAACTCAAACGCCCGCGCAGACTGCAACTCCGACCCCCGCGCAGACTGCGACGCCCCGTCCGACTCGGACGCCCCATCCGACTCGGACGCCCCGTCCTACTGCAAGCCCGACTCCGACGCCCGGTCCTACCGCAAGCCCGACTCCGACGCTCCGTCCGACCGCAAGCCCGAGTCCGACCCCGACGCCTACTCCCACCCCCAGCCCGCCCGCAGCCTCAACCACGCTAAATGTCACGTCCGCGGTTGCCAGTGAAGGAACGGTATTTACCGCTTCTGCAACGCTCGGATTGGGGATCAGCGCATGCACGATCGGCCAGGCAATCGGATTCACTTTCCAGGGTTTGCAGCAATTTGCCACGACCGGCTCGAATGGGGTAGCGAACGTGACCTTCCTCGCGCCCGGTTCTCCGGGGATATACACGATCTCGGCCTCATTCGCCGGGACGCCGTCATGCACTCCGAGCGGCGCGTTCGGCCAGATTAGCGTCCCCACACCGGCGCCGCCGCCGCTGGCCGCCCCAACCTCCTTGACGGTGCAGAATGTCAGCGCCTTGCCCGGAGCCAGCTTTACTGCGATTGCTACCCTGGCCTCGAGTTCGGCAGCCTGCGTGGCGGGCGAGCCGATCAGCTTCGCGTTGCCGGGTCAGCCGGCCACGGTCGGCTTCACCAACGCGAGCGGAGTGGCTACCGTCCTGCTCAGAGCGCCAACCAGTGGGACTAATTTCGCGATTCAAGCCAATTTTGCGGAGACCGCGAGTTGCGCCGCCAGCAACGGCATCGGGAATCTGTCGGTAGTCGGCTCAAGCGCGTCGCAGACCGTGCTGAGCCTGGGGAACGTCACCGCTCTGGGCGGTGCCTCGTTCACCGTCACGGCGAAACTGAGACCGGGCTTCTGCGGCGCTAATGAGGGAGTGGTCTTTACCTTCCCCGCGCAAAATGTTCAGACGATCACGACTACAGGCGCCAACGACGCGGCGACCGCAACGTTCGTAGCGCCGACCACCCCCGGGACCTATCCGATTACCGCCACTTTCGAGGGCAGCTTCGTTCCACACCCCGGATGCCTGCCCAGCACCAGCAGCGGGCAACTTATCGTGCTGCCGCCGACGGTCACGTCGCTGGCGGTCGCCAACGTCGGGGTTTATGCCGGCGGATTTTTTACCGCGACGGCGACGCTGGGTCCGCGCAGTTGCTTTCTGGGTCACAGCGTGAGCTTCGTCTTCAACGGCGCGACCAGGACCGGGATTTCGAACCTCAGCGGCGTGGCAACCACCAGCTTTATCGCGCCGGCTACTGCGGAGATCTTGCCGATCCAGGCCTTGTTCGGCGGGACGCCGACCTGCGCCGCCAATAGCGGCAACGCGACGGTCACGGTGCGCGGGACAAATTCCGGAGGCGGCGTCGTACTGGTGCCGCCGACGCTGTCTTTTTCGCCTCAGCCGATCGGCAGCAGCAGCGCGCCGCTGTCGATCGAGCTGGCCAACAACACCAGCGCTCTGCTCAAGGTCTCGAGCATCGTGATCAGCAGTGGTTCCAGGGCCGCAGGCTCCGCCTTCCGCGAAGCCGACAACTGTGTGCCGGCGGTTGCGGCCCAGTCGGCCTGCAGTTTCAGCGTGAGCTTCACGCCGGGTACATCCGGCGCGCAGAGCGCCACGCTCCAGATCAACGCGGTCTCGCACGTGCAGAAGGTGCCGCTGCAGGGAACCGGCATCTTCGCGGCCACGGTCTCGTCGGCGCAGCTTTCTTTCGGGAATCAAAAAGTGAAAACTTCCAGCGCGTCGAAGCAGGTGAGGGTCACCAACAATCTTGGCGTGCCGCTCTCGTTCGACAACTTCTTCGTCGCCGGCGACTTTGCGCTCACCAGCAACGGCTGCGCCAGCGCTGCCGCTGAGCATTCCACGTGCGTTATCGGGATCGCGTTCAAGCCGACGGCGGCTGGCGCGCGAACGGGCGCGCTGACGATAGGCGACACGGCAAGCTCGGTCCCGCTTAGCGTGTCACTGAGCGGGGTCGGGCACTGATCGGATCGCCCGCAAGCTGATCGTCCCGACGCCTCGTGGCGATCAGGCCGATGGGCGGCTGAGCGGTTGAAGGCACCAGGCTTGAAAACCGGCGACGAAGCGATCGCGGTGATCGTACCTGAGCGAAGCGAACTCGATTGCGCTGAATCACAAGAGTGTGTAGCTAAGCTGTGGAGATCGTCGGGAAGCAACGTCGAGTCAACGTAGAGACGGCTGCTTATGACTCGCGCTCCGGTCCGCCCGGTTTCCCGTCACCCGGAGGGATCGATTTGTGAACGCTTGGAGTCGGCGGAAGACGGGGCCCGTGGTAGCAGCCATCTTCGCGACAATCCTCGCGGCAGGATGCGGCAGCAATCCCGGCGGCGGGAGCGGTGGCAACGATGCCGTTGCTCCGACCTCGGCCCGGCAACGCCTGTCAGGGGTATTGCGGGGAGGTCAGGAACCGATCGTTGACGCCACCGTAACGCTGTATGCGGTGGCCGAAGACGGTTTTGGCTCATCCGACGTAACCGAGCTCGCTACCACCACTACCGACGGCAGCGGCAATTACACGATCAGCACATTCGCTTGTCCGGCCGTCGCGAGCACGGAAACCTACATAACCGCGACCGGAGGTAACCCGGGACTCGGCGATGGCGCCAACAGCGCGATTGCGCTGATGACCGCGATCGGCCCGTGCGACCAGATCCTGGAATCGACCACGATCGCGATCAACGAACTGACCACGATCGCCGCGCAGTGGGCGCTGCAGCAGTTTGCCGATTCCACCGGGCACGATATCGGCGCACCCGCTTCGGACCTTCAAGGTCTCGACAACGCGTACGTCAGCTTCGCCAACCTGGCGAATCAACGCTCGAGCGATCTATCGGTCGACGGCGAGCCGTCGAGCTTTCTACCCACCGCGGCGCAGTGCGGGTCGGGAACGCCTCCGCTTAACTGTGATGGTTTGGAGAGATTGAATACGCTGGCCGATATCATTGCGGCCTGCGTGAACAGCAGCGGGCCTTCCTCGACCGCATGCCAGAAGCTCTTTTGCGACGCGAGCCCGGGACGGAGCTATAGCGGCGACACTTGTTCCGGTTCCGGACCGCTGCCGACCGACACGCTGGCGGCGGCGCATTCGATCGCCATCAATCCGACCATTAATGTCGCCGGTCTGTTTGAACTGCCGACTCCCAATGCACCCTTCGACCCGTTGCTTGCGGCGCTGCCCGATGGATGGGAGATCGCGCTGAATTTTGCACCCTCGGACGCGTTGTTCGACAATCCCGTTGCGCTGGCGCTCGACGGCTCGGGCAATGTCTTCATAGCGAATAGCGCGGGCGCCAACGACGGCAGCGTGAGCGAACTGCCCGTGAGCGGCGGTTACTCCACCGGAATGAACTTTGCGGCCCCGGGTGCGACGTTCGACGGACCTTCATCCATCGCGGTGGATGGAGACGCCAACATCTTCGTAACCAACAGTGCCGGCGACAGCGTGAGCGAGCTCACACAAAGCAGCTCTTATGTCACCGGGTCGAACTTCACCCCGACGGACGCGGCGCTCGACGGGCCGGCCGCGATCGCGATGGATTCATCCGCCGACCTCTTTGTCGCAAATGCTGACGGCAACAGCGTGAGCGGGTTGACTTCCTTTGACTATTCGACGTTGGCGAACAACTACGCGCCCCCGGCCGCGATGTTCGACCAGCCGGTGGCGATCGCACTGGATTCGTCAGCCAATGTCTTTGTCGCAAATGAAGCAGGCAACAGCGTGAGCGAGCTGCCGGAAAGCAACTACTCTACCGGAATGAACTTTATGCCGCCGGCAGCGTCGTTCAGTTCTCCGCGCTCGATTGCCTTGGACGCGCAGGCCAACGTTTTCGTAGCCAATTTTGGCAATAGCAGTGTGAGCGAGCTGACCGAAAGCAGCAGCTACGCTACCGGACTGAACTTTACCGCTCCGGGAGCGGCATTCTCTTCTCCTGACTCGATCGCGCTGGACGGATCCGCCAACGCCTGGGTGGTCAATTTCGGCACCGGGAGCCTCGATAGCGCCAGCGTGAGTGAGCTTACGGTGGGCAGCACTTATGGCACCGGCTTCAACTTCGCGCCGGCCGGTGGCGCATTTTTCTACTCTCCGTCTGCGATCGCTCTGGACAGCTCGGGCAACCTCTTCATTACGAATCAAGCCGGAAACAGCGTAACGCAACTGATTGGTCTGGCTACGCCGGTCTCCACACCTATTGAGCCCGGAATCCCGTCTCCCATTCCCGTCGGGGGGGGAGGCGTCGCGATCCTGGTATTTCTCAGCCTCTCGGCAATTTGGTACGGGTTCAGATTCCTGATTGCCGCCGGGAGGCGAGCGGCATAAGGCCGATGCCTGTTACGCGCTCAACACGCAAAACAGTCGAGGGCCGCGACCGGCGTCGCGACGCGTCGCCGACGGAGCACTCCAACTCCGAGCTGTTGCCTCTCGCCGCACTGGTGACGCTGGCGGTGCTCGTGTGCTATCGCTTCAACTGGGATTTGCTACGGTGGTGGACTTCTGAACTGGTCCTCCGGATGAGCGGTCTGCTCGCGGTGCCGATGAGCAGACTGTCAGACGACACGGTTTCGTACGGCGGCAACCTTTTCCACTACACGGTTTCATGCACCTTTATCGATGTATTTTTCGGCGCGGCCGTGCTGCTCTGGAACCGCGAGCGGCGCTTGATCGAAAATGTTTCGGCGCTAGCCGGGTTCGGAAGTTGTCTGTTTATGTTCAACCTGGTCCGCCTGACCCTGGGCTTTTTTCTCTACGCCCACGGTGTCTCATGGACACTTGGACACGAGGCGGCATCGGGCGTGGCTTACTTCCTGGTGTGGCTGTGGCTGATGCGCCAGTCAAACGATCCGATCGCGCGAGCCCTCGAGCGGCTCGCATCGCGACGCGAGTCCGCGTCAGCTTCGCAGGCGCTCGCCTGAGTCTCTGAACCCACCAACCTCCTTCACCCGACTGCCGGAAGGCCGGCGTTCTGATAATAGAGAGGAAGCCTCCGTTTAGTCCCGCGATCAGGAAAAGTGGTTGATCTGCAAGGAGTGGAGGGGTGGCCGAGTGGTTGAAGGCACCGGTCTTGAAAACCGGCAGCGATGAAAGTCGCTCGTGGGTTTCGAATCCCACCCCCTCCGCCAACCGCGAATGGACTGCGCTCGTTTCACCGGTATCATGGATCAAGATGAACGAGACTTCCGTACAGAGGGCCTTCGATCAGGCGGCGGGCGGCTACGATCGCGCGCGCCGCAAGCTGATTCCATGCTTCGATGAGTTCTATCGGGCCGCGATCGACGCGTTGCCTTTCACGAGCACCGATCGGATTCGCGTCCTCGACCTCGGCGCGGGTACCGGCCTGCTGTCGTTCTACCTGGGGTCGGCGTTTCCCAATGCGGCCGTGACGCTGGTCGACGTCTCCGCCGGGATGCTCGCGCAGGCGCGCGAGCGCCTCGAGATTGGCGGCAACCGCTTTCGCTTCGAGATCGCCGACTTCGCCGAGAATCCGATCGACGAAAAGTACGAGGTGATCGTTTCGGGGCTGTCGATCCATCATCTGGAAGACGCGCGCAAGCGCGAGCTGTTCGCGAAAATCTTCACCGCGCTTCCGCCCGACGGTATCTTCGTCAACGCCGATCAGGTCCGCGGCGAGACCGATTCAATCGAACGGCGCAATCACGAGCATTGGATGACGCGGGCGCGCGAGCACGGGATCGAGGACGCCGACCTGAGCGCGGCGCTCGAGCGGATGAAGCTTGACCGTGCCGCCACGCTCGACGCGCAACTCGGATGGCTGCGCGAGCTGGGCTTCCGCGAAGTGGCCTGCGAATACAAAAATCTGATCTTCGCCGTCTACTCCGGTCGCAAGTAGCGCCCCGCCGGTCGAATCCGCGGGGATCACCTTCCGGCCACTCGGAGCAGCCCGACAAGCTTCGGTTTGATCCCGAAGCGCGGGCATCGCGATTGCTTCGGCTTCCTTCGTTGACAGCGACGCGTCGCGGGGTGAAAGGCTAAAGTACGCGTAGTCCGTGCAGGAGCGGGGTTATATGAGCGCAACTGCCACTGAAGTGAGCAATTCGATGCCCGTTTGGGCGGCGTATCAAGCCCGCGACGGGATGTTCGACGAGATGCTCCATCTCGCCACCCATCGGGATTCCCGCTCCACTCCGATCACCGACGCGCTCCTCGCGATGCCGCCCGGATGGCTCGCCGACCTCTGCTCGCGGGCGGAAGAGATGTTTCGCCGGATGGGCGTGACATTTAACGTCTACGGCGCCGAGGGCGGCACCGAGCGAATTTTCCCCTTCGATCCGATTCCGCGGGTTATCGACGCCGATACCTGGGCCAATCTGGAGGCCGGGTTAATCCAGCGCGTGCGTGTGCTGAACGCCTTTCTGGCCGACGTGTACGGCGAGGGCTGCATTTTGAAGGATGGCATCGTGCCGCGCGACCTGATCGTCGGTTGTCCGCAGTTCCGCCGCGCGGCGGTCGGAATCCATCCGCCGCTGGGCAATCTACGTCACGGTCGGCGGGATCGACCTCGTGCGCGACGCCGACGGCCGCTTTTGCGTCCTTGAAGACAATGTCCGCACGCCGTCGGGCGTCTCTTACGTACTGGAGAATCGCGTCGTGATGACGCGGCTGGTGCCCGATCTGATCCGCGCCTGCCGCGTGCGCAGCGTCGAGCATTATCCGGCGGATTTGCTCCAATGCCTGTGCGAGATGGCGCCGGGCGGAATGTCGCATCCGACGGTCGCGCTGCTCACGCCGGGGCCTTACAACTCCGCGTTCTTCGAGCATGTGTTTCTCTCCCAGCAGATGGGCGTGGAGTTGGTCGAGGGCGCGACCTGGTCTGCATGGACATAAAGCTTTACATGAAGACCGTCTACGGACTGCGCCAGGTCGACGTGCTCTATCGCCGGGTCGACGACGATTTTCTCGATCCGGCGGTCTTCCGGCCCGACTCGCAGCTGGGTGTGGCGGGACTGGCTGCGGTGTTGCGCGCCGGCAACGCCGCGATCGCCAACGCGATCGGCACCGGCGTCGCCGACGACAAGGCCGTCTACGCCTATACCCCCGCGATGATTCGTTACTACTTCAACGAGGAGCCGATTCTGCCGATCGTCGAGACCCGGTTGCTGCGCGATCGCGAGCGAGTGCGACCTCGTGTTGAAGGATCTCGATCGTTACGTGATCAAGCCGACCGGCGCTTCGGGCGGCTACGGTGTCGTGATCGGCCCCATGCGAGCGAGGATGAGCTGGCGGAAATCCGCCTGCAGATTCAGCGCAATCCCGCGGCGTTCATAGCGCAGCCGATGGTGGCCTGTCGGTGCATCCGACGCTGGTCGACGGGCCGAAGACGGCAGCGCCGCATCTGGCGCCACGCCATATCGATTTGCGTCCGTTCGTCATGCTGGGGCCCAGCCTCGCATATTGCCGGGCGGCCTGACGCGCGTGGCGCTGCGCGAGGGTTCGATGATGGTCAACTCGTCGCAGGGGGGCGGCAGCAAGGATACCTGGGTGCTTGAGCTTAGGTGCTACGTCGAATCGCGGACCATCTCTTCTGGGCGGTGCGCAATCTGGAGCGCGCCGAATGGCGCGCGCGGCTGGCGCAGGTGAACTATCAGCTCCTGCTTGAGATGCCGCCGCGCGACGCCGATCCGTGGGAGCCGCTGCTGGCGATCTTCGGCGAGCTGGAGGAGTTCGGCCGGCTCATCCAGCCGCCGACGAAGCCTCGGTGCTGAATTTCTTCGCGTTCGATCGCGAGAATCCCAATTCGATTCGCAACTGTATCGAATTCGCGCGCAGCAACGCCCGCGCGCTCCAGCATTACATTTCCTCCGAGCTGTGGCTCGATCTGAACACCGGCTTTACCTCGAACGCGCAGGAGTGGTCGCCGCGAAGTTTTCAGACGCCGGGCGTCGATATCGCGTTCTTTGCCGAGTCTGAAGCGAGAGTTTTTACACGATGGCCGGAATCAGGAGAGCACGATGCCGCGCGATCTGGCCTATGATTTCATGCAGCTCGGCACCATGCTCGAACGCGCGGATAATGTCGCCCGAATGCTCGACGTGAAATATCACTTCCTGCTGCCGCGGCTGGAGGACATCGGCGGTGCAGATCGACCTGCTGCCAATGGGCAGCGGTGTTGCGCAGCGCGTCGGCGCTGGAGGCTTATCGCAGAACATACGGCAATGCGATCCGGGTCGATCGCGTAGTCGAGATGCTGGTCTTCAAGCGGCAGTTTCCGCGATCGGTGCGTTTTTCATGGAGCGTATTGCGGAGTCGCTCGAACCGAATTGCGGGCAGGGCGAAAGCAAGACTCCGCCGACCGGCTTGCCGCTCGCGACGCCGAGTTGCTGGCGAGCTTCGCAACTGCGTCCGCGTCCGGGGCGATCCGCGGGGGATTGCACGAGTTCCTGCTGCGTCGTGCAGAAGGAATGCGCGACCATCGCCAACCTGGTGTTGGCCAGCACGTGGCGCTGAGTAGCATTGGCCTGGAATGCTGCTTTCGGATCATCCATAGCACGCGGTTTCAGTACGAAGAGCCGGCATATGCGTCGCACAACGAGCTCCGAATTCGGCCGCGCGACGTGCCGAATCAGCGCTGGCTCGAGTTCGACCTAAGCGTCGATCAGCCGGCACGCGCGCTCGAGTACAGGACTTCTTCGGCAACCACGTGCAATCGCTTTCGGTGACCCGCCGCACGAGTCGCTCCGGATCATGGCCGAATCGCTGGTCGAGCGCCTGATCGAGCACGGCCGAAAGTCGACTACGTCGAGACTTCCTTCGCGGACTTCCTGACGAGGACCGGCTCCGCAACGCGCTCTAGTGCGAGTTCCTGAATCCGAGCCGCTTCATTCCTTTCAGCGAGCGCTTGCGCAAATTTTTCTGGATGACGCTGCGGCCGGGCGACAAGGAGGATGTGGCAGCGTATGTACGTGCGGACGCGTGGTGTTACGTGCGCGATCAGTTCGAATACGAAACCACGGCGCACCAACGTCATTCCACCGCCAACGAGATTCTCAATCGGGCGGCGGCGTCTGCCAGGATTTCGCTCATCTGACGCTCGGTCTGCTGCGTCTCGCCGGCGTACCGTCGCGCTACGTCTCGGGCTATCTGGCACCTTGCCACGACCCGGGAGGGCGCAGTCGATTTGAGCCAGCAAGCGAGCCACGCCTGGTTCGAAGTGCAATGGCTGCCCGGGGTCTGGCTGGACCGCCTTCGACCCGACGCATCGATGCCTCGCCGACGAGCGCCATCTCAAGGTCGCAGTCGGCCGCGACTACGCCGACGTCCCGCCACTCAAAGGGGTGTTTCGCAGCGACGGCCGGATGCAAACGATGACCATCAAGCTCGACATCGAGCCGGCCGGAAGTGAAGAAGCCCAGGCTGCGTCGAATCCTGGCCAATCGCAATCGCAGCAGTGAAAGACCGTTGGCGCCCGTTTTTTTCACGCGGGAGTTGGTTGAGCGAGCGCGGCAGGCAATCTTCCCGTCACAATTCGTTGCTAGGCTCCCGATTCCCGATTCGGCAGCGCGCAGGTTGCGGGGCAATGAGGCCGTGGAGATAGTCAAATGACCGATTTCGAATACGACTTTGTGGTGATTGGTTCCGGCCCGGCCGGACATCATGCCGCGATTCAGGCCGCCAAGCTCCGCAAGCGCGTGATGGTCGTCGAGCGCAAGGCGATCGTCGGCGGCATCTGCATGAACATCGGCACTATCCCGAGCAAGACCATGCGCGAGGCGGTGCTGTATCTCTCCGGCTATCGCGAACATGCGATCTACGGCGAATCCTACAAGGTGAAGGAAAAGATCACGCTCGCCGACCTGCTGTTTCGCGTCGAGCCCGTGGTGCGCCACGAGGTCGATGTGATGCGCCATCAGTTGCAGCGCAACAATATCGAGCTGGCGCACGGCGAGGCCGCCTTCGAGGATCCGCATACGGTGCGGCTCAATTTCGGTAATGGCGCGGGCTCCCGCACGATCACCACCGACAAGGTTCTGCTCGCGGTCGGCACCGAGGCGGTGCGCGATCCGCGGATGCCGCTGGACGGGCGCTGCGTTTTTTCCGCCGACGACATTCTGAACATGGACGGCCTGCCGCAGAGCCTCAGCGTGATCGGCGCCGGCGTGATCGGATGTGAATACGCGAGCATGTTCGCGGCGCTGGGCGTCCGCGTGACGGTGATCGAAAAGCGCCCGCGCCTGCTGCCGTTCATCGACTCCGAGATTGTCGAGGCGCTGACCTATCATCTCCGTGAGAAGCGCGTGACGATCCGCCTCGGCGAGGAGGTCAACAATGTTGAGTTGCTCGAGGACGCCAACGGCAAGCGCGTGCGCGTGAGTCTGGTCAGCGGCAAGCAGATCGTGACCGACAAAGTGCTGTGCAGCACCGGCCGCGCCGGCGCCACCTCCAAGCTGAATCTGGACCGGGTCGGCGTGGCAGCCGACGATCGCGGCCGCATCAAGGTGAACCAGTTCTTCCAGACGCAGGTCCCGACCATCTATGCCGCCGGCAACGTCATCGGCTTTCCCAGCCTCGCTTCAACCTCCAAGGAGCAGGGACGGCTCGCGGCCTGCCACGCGTTCGGCGTTGAGACGACTCACGCGCCCGAGTTGTTTCCCTACGGCGTGTATACGATTCCGGAAATCTCGTTCGTGGGGCGCAACGAGGACGAGTTGACCGAGGAGGGCGTTCCCTACGAAATCGGCAAGGCCCAGTATCGCGAGATCGCGCGCGGCCAAATCCTCGGTGATACCATCGGGATGCTGAAGCTGATCTTTCATCGCGAAACGCTCAAGCTGCTCGGCGTGCACATCATCGGCGAGGGCGCGGTCGAGCTGGTCCATATCGGGCAGGCGGTGCTCGCGCTCGACGGCAAGCTCGACTACTTCATCCGCACGGTCTTCAACTACCCGACGCTCGCGGAGTGCTACAAGAACGCCGCCTTCGACGGGATCAACCGCTTGCAGGCCTGAGCTCCCGGCGGCCGCGCAGTCGGCCTTTCAATCGGGCGCGGCGCAACTTGCAGTGTTCCCAATCCGTTCCGCGTTTGTGTTAGCTTGCGGCAGCCGCTCCGGCCGCCGCCGGGCAAGCCGCGATCGGTTATCGCGCCGGGGAGAAGCATCATGGCCGACGCCGTAAAGCTCTATCAATTTGGTGCGGTGCCGGGCCGCGAATCCGCATCGCCGTTCTGCGTGAAGGTTCACTACGCGTTGCGCTACAAACGGGTGCCCTTCGAGGTGGTGAACGTGGCCACGCCCTCCGCGATCCGCAAGCTGAGCTCGCGCGGCAAATTGCCGGTGGTCACTTTCGGTGCGACGGTGGTCGCCGACTCGAGCGCGATTGTCGAGTTCCTCGAACAGCACCATCCGGAGCCGCGCCTCTATCCGCAGGATCCGCGCGCACGCGCCAACGCGCTGCTGCTCGAAGATTGGGCCGACGAATCGCTCTACTGGCACGCGGTCTACGAGAACTGGCTGGTAGACGATCAATTCGTTCAATTCGCGCCGCACATCTTCGCGGCGATCCCGGCGTCGATCCGGCCGGTGGTCAATCTGGTCGCGCGGCGGCAGACGCGCGCCCAAATCCGGGCCCAGGGCCTCGGGCGTATGACGCTCGACGAGCAGCGGCGCAAACTCTGCGCAGCGCTCGATTCACTGGATGCACTGCTCGACGGCGCTTTCCTGTGCGGATCGAATTTGAGCGTCGCGGACCTCGCGGTCGCAGCGCAGATCGCTTCGCTCACCAGCCCGTTCAATCAGCCCACCGCGCGCGAGGTCGCCAGGCGGACGAAGCTCGCGAGCTGGCTCGATCGCGTGAAGTCTGCCGTAACGTGACGCGACGGCGAACGTGAGGCCGGGCCCAGCTCTCTCGATGGACACCGATGATCGATCGCGCCGCCTGATCTGGCACGGCGCGTTGTTGTTTCTGCTCGGCCTGGTGACCGGCGTCCTCCTGCAGACCTTCACCAATCCGCGCATGGGCGTGTCGGCGCATCTCGAAGGCGTGATCAACGGTATCTTCCTGGTCGCGATGGGCCTCATCTGGCCGCGACTGAACCTCTCGCCCGCGCGGCTGACCGCGGTCTTCCGCCTGGTGCTGTACGGCAGCTACGTGAACTGGGCCGCGACGTTGCTCGCTGCGATCATGGGCACGCGCAGCCTGGCGCCCATCGCCGCGGGCGGCCACGTCGGCGCCGCCTGGCAGGAATTCCTGATCACCGCCGCGCTGGTGACGATCGTGCTCGCGATGCTGATCGTGGCGCTGCTCGTGCTGGTGGGCCTGGGCGGAACCGGCCGCGGCGATTCGTCGGCGCGTTGATCGCGCCGTGATCGTTGATCGTCGCCCGGTCGAATATTGCCGGCCAAAGCCGACCGTAGCCGACTTACGCGCGACCACATCCGCACCTGGCTTGCGCGCCTCCTTTTCCTACTGCTAGAAGGAATTCATGACTATGGGGAGCAAGCAGGCGGCGAGCAAGATCCTGGTGGTCGAGGACCATGTCATCAATCAGCGGGTCGCGATGTCGCAGTTGCGCAAGCTCGGCTACCACGCCGATCTTGCCGACAGCGGCAGCACGGCGCTGAGCGCGATCGAACGCGCCTGCTACGACGCCATCCTGATGGACTGCCAGATGCCCGAGATGGACGGCTACGAGGCCACCGCCCGCATTCGCAGCTGCGAACTGCCCCCGCGGCACACCGTCATAATCGCGCTGACCGCCCATGCGATGGAGGGCGATCGCCAGAAATGCCTCGCTGCCGGGATGGACGACTATCTGGCCAAGCCGGTGAAGGTCAAGGAACTGGGCGAGATGCTCTCGCGCTGGCTCACGGGCGAGGGGCCCGCGACGCCGACCGCGGCGATGCCGACCCCGGCGGCGTCGGCGCGCGAAGACTGCGCGATGCTCGACGGCGAAACAATCGCCGACCTGCGCGCCGGGTCAACCGTGCTTTCCGCGGAACTGGTGGACCTGTTCTTCACCGACGCGAACTGCCGCCTGGCAGGTTTCCGGCTGGTGCTCCAGCGCGGTAACGTCGGCGAGCTGGCGAAACTCGCGCATGGCCTCAAGGGCGCCGCCGGCGTGATCGGCGCCAACCGGATCCGCCTGCTGGCCGCCACGATCGAGGCCGCAGCCGCCGACGGCGCGCTCGCGACGGTCGCCAGGCTGATCGGCGCTCTCGAGCGCGAGTACGCGCTGCTGCGGCCGGCCCTGGAGCTGGAAGCCGCCGCCGGCAGCGCGCCGGCCCGCTGAACCCCGGCTGGCCGGGGCGGCCTCGCGCAGGCTCTGGACTGCGCCTATCAGTTATTATACCCTACAGTATGTTCTCTCAAGGACGGCTGCGGAGACCGGCGCCGGAGCCAACCGAATTCGGGAATTGAGCGCGAGACTTTAGCGAAGGAGCAGTTATTATGGATGCGACGTCGGCGCCCGCGGCGGGCGCAAAGCGAACCGATGTGCCGAAGGCGGTCACCAGCGGGCTGCACTTGATGGATCGGCTGAGCGCCTTCGAGTCCCCGTTCGTCCAGGCCGTGGCCCTGATGCTGGCCGCGGCGATGGCCACCGTGCTCGCCACCACGCTGATAAAACTGGTGGCCGTGGCCTTCGCCCAGTCCTGAGCATCGCGGGGCGGCGCCGAACCGGCGGCCGGTCGGCTAGTGGGGCCCTGCCCACGTCGATCGATTCAGCGGATACTAAGAGGGGCCGAGACTGCAAAGGCCGCCTAACCGCGGGCTCCAGGTCGGGCTCAATCAGAAAAATCCGAGCGCTATTTCGGGCGCACTTCGCGGCGAATCAGCTTGCCGGAATCATCATAGTACTCGACGATATCGATATAACCGCGCTCTTGCGGGTCGCGCTCGACGATGGCGAGCTTGCCGTGCCTGAATTCCTTGATGGTTTCGGGCTTGCCATCAAAATCGTCATCGTGGATCTCGCGGATCAGAACCCCGTGCGAGTATTCCTGGACCAGATCGGTCTGCCCGTTGAAATTCCGATCGCTCTCAATCTCGACCAGCTCATCGTCTTTGTAGGTTTTGACAACGTCCGGCCGCCCGTCACCGTTTGTGTCGATGGCGATCTTGTAGGAGTCCTTGTCGATCCGATATACCCATTGATCAGGGCGCCCGTCGCGACCCCGGTGCGTGACCGTGCGGTCGGGTTCCCGGCTGCAGGAAATGAAGCTGAAAGCCAGCACTGCCAGAAAGATTGCGGCTTTCCGCATGCCTCCTTATACCCGGCGTTCAATATGCTCTCAAGTTGGTTGTTTGGTACTGGCGTTAGCCGTGCTCGCGCTTCCGTTGGCCGGCATCAGGATCGAGCGCGCGCCGATTCTGACCCCACTTGCTACGCGAGCTCGTGCCGCTGGGCACGAGTCTGCAATCGCCGCCCAGCTAGTCCATTTGATCCTCCCTCACTTATGGCTCCCGCCAGACTGGTTCTGGGGCCTTTGCCCTCGGCGACTTTTGCACCAAGCCTCGATCGCAACGGCCGGGTTCATAACATCGCGAGCCTGGCTTCCCGGATTCGGGCACAATAGACAGTCCGAACGGCCGCTCACCTCCTTCCGACTAGTTCGCTCAAACATACCTTAGGCGCGACATCTCGGCCCCGCCCGCGGCGGTCTGATGCGTCGCGCATATGTACTTCCAGGCGACGGGAGCGTTGTCGTCGGTATGTTTCCGTCGCCGCGAAGGAGACCAGGAGGGAAGATGTGCGTTCGTACCAAGCCATGCCGTTGGCGTTTCTCACGATTGTTTTGACTTCCGATAGGAGATCGCATTGGCGGCGAGAGAACAGCCATTGACGGTAGAACAGTTGGTCGAGGTTGCAATCGAAGTGAATCCTCAGGTCCGAGCCGCGAAGGAACAATGGGACGCCGCTCAGCATCAGATCTTGCAGAACTATGCACCGGCGGATCCGATTTTCACCTACGCGAATGTGGATAGCAGCAAAGATTTCAACGCGGCGGTGCATGCCCATTCATTCAGCGAAAACTTCCAGTTTCCGGGAGAAGCGCTGCTACAGGCGGATGAAGCCAGGCGGACCGCCGAGATTGCGGGTTTGACGTATGAGGCGGCGGTGCGCGACCTGCGAGCCGGCGTCGAGACCGCTTACTACCAGGTACTGCTGGATGAGGGTCTGATTGCAATCAACGCCGAGAATATCGCCAACCTGAAGCAGGTCGTTCACGTAACCCAGGTCCAATACACGGGGGGCCAGGCGGCCCAATCCGATCTCATCGGCGCCGAGCTGGCTCTCGAGCAGGCTCAGTTGCAGCAGCGCCAGTACCAAACCAATCGGTTGAACGACCGAGCGGGACTGAATCAACTGCTCTATCGGAGACCCGCCTCGCCGTTGGACCTCGACCGGAAGATCGAGCTGAAACCGCTGGAGATCCGGCTCGATAAAGCGGTCGACACCGCAACGCACGCGCGCCAGGAGATCCTCGAAGCCGCGCTGACCGAAAAAATTCAACCACGGCGCTTAAGCTGGCGGAGATGGAATATCTGCCGAACTATACGGTCGGATACGAGTTCGACTACATCCTGCAATCCGGTGCTCAACCTCTGCCTAACGTTAGGCAGGGGAATACGTTCTCGATCGGATTCAATCTGCCCGATATTTTTCTGGATCCATCAGCGCGAGGACGTGCTCTCGGCGCAACATTCGTTGCGGGCCGCTCGTTACAGCATGAATTCCGTCCGAAGCCAAACCGAGGCAACCGTCACGCAATTGTACCAGTCCGCGCAATTCGCCTACGAGTCGGCGCAGGAATACCGCGAAGCGCTGATTCCCTTGGCCGACAAGGACTTCAAAGTGTCATTGGTCGCTTATCAGTCGGGCAAAGTCGACTTCCTTACGTTGTCTTCGGCGTTGCAAGGCGCCTACTCGGCACGCATCACTTATCTTCAGAACGCCAATCAGTTTTTCGCCGGCGAAGTGGCGTTGGAGCAGGCGATGGGAGTTTCGTTCGCAAGATGAAAAACATAACCGCAACTACAATGGCTGAAACGGTCTTATCGCGTCTGCTCACGCTTTTGCTGGCGCTGGGCCCGATCAGCGGATGTGACAATCCGGCGGGCCGGGCCGCCACAGACGCTCCGTTATCCACTGTGCCGCGATTGATTCACCAACCCGGCCGCCCGGAATCGATGCTGATCGATCTTTCCCAGATTGCCGGCCTGTCCATCACTAGCGCCCAGGAGGTCCCACTCCCGGGAATACTCGAGGCGGTTGGCCAGGTGACCTTCGATGATCGTCTGGTCTCAACGATGATTTCGCGCGTCAGCGGCCGGCTCGAAGACATTCGAGTCTCGCAATGGGACACGGTGCGCGCCGGCGAGAGTGTGCTTTCGATCTACAGCCCTGATTTCATGACGGCCGAAGCCGAGTACCTCGAGGCAACTTCCGGGGCGAGCCAAAGTGGCGGCGCCGGCACCCAGGCCGACGGCCTTTGGCATGCCGGAGGGCAGCTTCAGCATGACGGCCAACTTGAAGGCCGCGGCGGTTAAAAAGCTGGAATTGCTTGGCCTCTCGCCCGCCGATATCGCGGCCATCAAGGAAGCCACGCCGTCGCGCTGGATGAGGGCGCCGATCAGCGGAATTGTGGTGACCAAACTTGCGCTGCGTGGCGCGCAGGTTAACGCGGGAGACCAGCTCTTCTCGCTGGCGACGCTGCAGCGGGTGTGGATCACCGCCGACATTTATGAAGACGACCTTTCACGGGTCCATACCGGCCAGAGTTTAGAAGCGGTCACGGCCGCTTACCCAGGCGACACCTTTAAGGGCGTGGTCGACCGAATCAGCCCAGCCCTCGATCCCAACACTCACACCCTTCAGCTTCGCTGTCAGGTTCAAAACCCGGGCGAAAAGCTCAAACCGCAAATGTTGGCGCGGGTGCGGATTGTGACCCGCCCCGGTGCGGCTCTGCTGGTTCCCCAGGCGGCCTTGGTTTTCGACGCCGACGCCTACTACGCCTTCGTGCAAACCGGCGCGAACACGGTTGAGCGCCGGACCGTGCAAATTGCCGCGTGGAACGAGCATGGATACGCCCGCGTCGTATCGGGCCTCAAACCCGGCGAGCGCATTATCGCCCATAAGTCACTTCAGCTAAACGCAGTCTGGCATGCCGCGCACGGAGAGAGCTCCTAGCTCGGAGAGGACTAATGATTAGGATTCTTAACGGACTGGGCGCTCGGCGAGCGCGCGATCGTTGTGGGGCTTGCGCTGCTCCTTGTGGTCGCCGGGCTCTATGCATTTCGTGAAATGGATATTGAGGCTTATCCCGATCCGGTACAACCGAGGATCGAGCTTACGACTCAGCCTTTTGGGTACAGCGCCGAAGAGGTTGAGAAGCTGGCCACCATCCCGCTTGAGTGGGGTCTGGCGGGCATGCGCAACCTCGAAGCGATAAGAACGATTTCCCTGTTCGGTTTATCAGACGTTAAATTATACTTCAGCTGGGACAGCGATTACTATTGGGATCGGGTCGAGACCCTTAACCGGCTCGGGCTTATAACCCTTCCCCTGCCGGCGAGCATTACTCCTGGCCTCAATCCCGACAATCCGATTGGCGAGATCTACCGCTACACGGTCCAAAGTCCCGATCACAATGTGCTCGAGGAAAAAGAGGTCGAGGACTGGATCCTGGAAAAGCAATTCAAGACTGTTCCGGGAGTCGAGGACGTGACCGGTTTCGGCGGTTTGACCAAGGAGTACCACGTCGACGTCGATGCCGACAAGCTGACTCACTACCAGATGTCGCTGCCTACGCTGACGGCTCGATCGCGAATGCCAACATCAACGTCGGCGGCAACTACCTTAACGTGGGCGAGCAGGCCCTGGACGTGCGCGGCATCGGATTCATCCACAGTCTGGACGACATCGGAAACATCACGCTCAATACCAGCAACGCGACGCCGGTTCGGGTCCGCGAGTTGGCGGACGTGTCGGTGGGCTACGCCCCACGTCTCGGAATTGTGGGCATGGGCGACCAGGACGAAGTGGTCGAGGGAATCGTGCTGATGCGCAAGTATGGCGATACCCTCAAAACCCTCGACGGGGTGGAGGCCAAGGCGGCAGCAACTCAACACCTCAGGCATGCTGCCCGCGGGGTATAAGCTCGTTCCGTATTATGATCGTAGCGGCCTGGTCGATACCACTCTTCACACGGTATTCGAGAATCTATCGCTGGGGATGTTGCTGGTGTTCCTGGTGCTGCTGTTTTTCCTGGGTAATCTCCGTACCGCGATCATCGCGGCGATCAATATTCCGCTGGCGATTTTTGCGGCTTTCATTTTGCTCTATCTGACTGGGACGCCGGCCAACCTGCTGTCGTTGGGCGCGGTCGATTTTGGCATTATCATCGACTCCACCATCATCGTGATCGAGAACATCTATCGGCATCTCACCGCCGCCGATGAAAACCCCGGCGAGACTACCCTGAGCTGCATCAAGCGGGCCTCCTCCGAGGTGGGCGGCCCGATGTTCTACTCGACGCTGATTTTCATCATCGCATTCCTGCCGCTGTTCACGATGCGCGGCGTGGAGGGCGTGATTTTCTCGCCGATGTCGCACACCTATTCGTTCGCGTTGATCAGTGCGATCCTGCTGGCTGTGACGCTCACTCCGGTCCTGACCTCTTTCCTGCTGCGGAAAGGGATGAGAGAAACGCATAATTTCGTCTGGGAGGGGTTTCATCGCTTCTATCACAATCTCTTCATCAGGGTTCTGCGCTGGCCCAAACTGACGCTGGCGATAATTGTCTTGATAATGGTCGCCGGACTCTTGCAATTTAACCGTCTCGGCGGTGAGTTCCTGCCCAAGCTCGAAGAGGGAAACATCTGGGCCCGGGCTACGCTGCCGCTGACGACTTCGTTATCGAACGCCGATGAGGTTGCTGGCGGCGTGCGGCGAGTGTTCCAGTCCTTTCCGGAAGGTAACCACCGTAGTCTCTCAAACCGGCCGGCCCGACGATGGTTCCGATACCACCGGATTTTTCAACGTCGAGTTTTTCGTCGATCTGAAACCCCAGGACCAATGGCCTCGGGGCCTGGACAAGGATGGACTTGTCGCGCAGATTGCCGATCGCTTGAACGCACACTATCCGGGCGTGAACTTTGGCTTCTCCCAGAATATCGAGGACAATATCGAGGAAGCTCTCTCGGGCGTCAAAGGAGTTAACGCGATTAAGGTCTACGGCCCCGATTTGGACGTTGATGAAGGGATCGCCAACCAGATCAAAGAGGTGGTCGGCGGGGTGCCGGGAATGAACGATCTGGCGGTGTATCGCTCGATGGGGCAGCCCAACCTGGTGATCACGCCCGACCGGGCTGCCTGCTCTCGCTACGGATTGAACGTTGGCGATGTCAACGCTGTGGTTCAGGCGGCGATCGGTGGACAGGCGGTCACCCAGGTTCTCGAGGACGAGCGGGTCTTCAACCTCGTAGTCCGCTGGCAGCCGAAATACCGCGAAAGCTTCGATGCCATTCGCCAGATCCGAATCCCGCAACCCTCGGGCGGCTACGTCCAACTTGAGCAAGTGGCTGATATCAAGACCGTGGAAGGCGCCTCGTTTATCTATCGCGAAGCCCTCCAACGCTACGTGCCGATGCGCTTTAGCGTGCGCGGCCGCGACATGCAGACCACCATCGAAGATGCCAAGCGTGAGGTAGCCAAACAAATCAAGTTGCCCGAAGGCGTTCACCTTGATTGGGTGGGTGAGTATAGCGAGCTTCAGCAAGCTAATCGCCGCCTGGCGATTATAATTCCGCTTGCTCTGCTCTTGATCATGGGAGTGCTATACGCTGCAACCTTATCGTTCGTTAATACCCTTATATTGATCGCGCAAGTGCCGCTGGCTTGCCTGGGCGGTGTGCTCGCATTGGTTGTCACCGGCACGCCGTTTAGCGTCTCCGCCGCGGTCGGCTTCATCTCGATTTTTGCAATCGCAATCATGGACGGCATCCTACTGAACTTTTACATCCATCAACTGTGGAAGGAGGGACACTCGGTCGTCGATTCAATCGTGATTGGCGCCGACCGCCGCTTCCGGGCGCTGATGATGACGGCGTTGGTCGACGGACTGGGGCTCTTGCCCGCCGCACTTTCCACCCGCATCGGAGCACAGACTCAGCGGCCGCTGGCAATCGTGGTAATCGGTGGCGCTATTTCAATCGCTCTCTTGACCAGAGTATTCCATCCCACGCTGGTCTATCTCCTGCGCCGACCTCTCGGTCTGACCGACGATCGGCGCGCCGAGCTCCAAGAGAGCGCAGTATGAAAAAAGAACAGTATACGGCGCGCCCGGCTAGAGCTTGCGGACCCTCACCGCGGTCCCGTAGGCCGCGATCTCGCTCATGATATTGGCGATCTCGTTGCAGTCAAACCGCATCGCGATAACCGCGTTGCCGCCTTTGAGCATCGCCGCCATTTTCAGCCTGCGGAGCGCGTGCTCACGGCTGTCCGCGAGCAGCTTCGTGTAACCGCTGACTTCGCCGCCGAACAGCGTGCGGAGGCTGGCGCCGATATTCGAAAATACGTTGCGCGACCGCACGATCAGCCCGAACACTTCGCCGTAGACCTGCTCGACCTGGTAACCCGGGATATCGTTCATCGTGCTGACGATGAAATCATCCGGCGGTTCCTTCATCAGATCGTCGTCAATTACGCCACCCATCGAACTTCTCCTCCTTCCGCGCGGATCTCAACGGACTCGTGATCGGGTCTTCAGCCTTTCAGCCCTTCGATGATTCGTTCCATGCCGACGCCGCGTGAGCCTTTGACCAGCAGCACATCGCCGCGCCGCACGATCGCGTTGACGATCGCCGACGCGTGCACGCTGTCGGCAGTCAGCCGCGCCCGCGCTGCGAATTGATCACCGGCGTCCTGGGTTGCCCGGCACGCCGCCGCCAGCGCGCTTCCCACGGCGACGAATTCAGCCGGGCCGGCAGTCGCGATCGCGGCAATCAGTTCGGCATGGGCTGCGGCGCTGAGCGGACCCAGCTCCAGCATGTCGCCCATCGCGACTATCAGCCGCGCGCCGAGGTCGCGCGCGATTTCACCGGCCGCGGCGAGCGCGGCCCGTGCCGAACGAGGATTGGAGTTGTAGCTGTCGTCGATCACAATCACGCCGCCGATCGCGATCGTCGCCAGGCGTCCCGCCACCGGACGCACGCCGGCCAGCGCCTCGCCGATCGCCGCCAACTCGGAGGCGCCGAACGGGCGCGCCCACATCGCTGCGGCGCAGGCGACCCCGGCCGCCGCGTTGAGTGCCGATTGCGCGCCAAGCAAGGCCAGCTCGGCCTCGATTTGTGGCGGAATGCCCGCTTCGACCAGCGCCGGCGCGAGCGCAATTCGAATTCTCGCGTGACCCTGCACGGTCACCGTGCGTCGCGCGAGTCTCACGTCGCCGCCGGCCGCATCGCCGAACGTGATTCTCTGCAGCCGCGCCGGGATGCGCGCTTGGATTCTCGGATCGTCGCATGGCGCGACCGCAGTCCGCGCCGTGAATTTGAGCAGCGCGGTCTCTTCGTCGGCGATCTCATCGATCGTGCCCAGCCCTTCGCTATGCTCGATATCGACGTTGAGCACCAGCGTCGTGTCGGGCTTGAAGATTGCCCCCAGACGCGCGATCTCGCCGCGCGTGTTGGTCCCGCATTCGAGCACGATCGCGCGATGCTCCTGCTCGAGCGTCAGCAGCGTCATTGGCACGCCGATCAGGTTATTGAGATTACCGGGCGTCGCCAGGATGCGCCCGAACAGCGCGCCCGCCAGCGCCGCGACGATCTCCTTGGTGGTGGTTTTGCCCGCCGAACCGGCGATAGCGATCGATGGAATCACCCGCGCTGCGCGCTCGCGCGCCAGATGAAAGCGCGCCAGCGTGCCGAGCGCCGCCAGCGTGTCGCCCACTCGCACGACCGGAACCCGCGCCTCGCCACCCTCGGCCAGCACGGCGGCGGCGCCACGCCGCACCGCGCTATTCATAAACGCGTGGCCGTCGCGAGCGCCGCGCAACGCGACGAACAGCATCCCGGGCTCGATACTGCGCGAGTCGATACTCACGCCGCGCACCGTGACTGCGTCGGACGAACCCGCGATCGTTCCGCCGGTGGCGCGCGCGATTTCGTCCAGCGTGAAGGGACATGAATTGGCGGGAATCGGCGTGGCCATCGCTGTGCTCGCTGAGATGCTAGTCGGCCTGAAGCCGCTCTCGCTCCTGATCCGGCCGCTTCAAGGGCAACGAATTAAAGGCGCTCGGCAGGCTCAAAATGGGTCAGTAATCTCGCCGAGCATCTTGGTTAGCGCAAGGTTTTCGGAGTAATCAACCGGGCAGGAGACCAGCGACACGCAATCGTCGGCGAGCGCGCCGCGCAGTGTCGGCAGCAGTTCCGCGGCGGTTTTGACGCGGAATCCCTTCACGCCCAGGCTCTCGGCGTAGGTCACAAAATCGGGATTCGTGAAGTCGCAATTGGAGTCGCGCCCGAGCTCGAGCTCCATCTTCCATTTGATCAGTCCGTAGGCGCCGTCCTCCCACACCAGCACGACGAACGGGATCTTCTCGCGCACCGCGGTCTCCAGCTCTTGTGAATTCATGAGAAAGCCGCCGTCTCCCGTCGCCGCGAGCACCTTGCGCTCCGGATACGCGAGCTTGGCCGCGATCGCGCCGGGCAGCGCAAAGCCCATGGTGGCAAGCCCGTTCGAGATGAGGCACGTATTCGCAGCGTAGGTCGGGTACAGTCGCGCCATCCACATTTTCAGCGCGCCGGTGTCGACCAGTACGATGTCGCTGCGGCCCATCGCGCGGCGGATATCGGCGACCAGGCGAGACGGCTTTACCGGAAACGAATCGTCATTCGCGCCGCGGTCAATCTCCTCGCGCAGCAAGGCGCGGATTCTTGCGCCGGCTGCGGCCGCGCCGCCCGATTTCTCCGACGCGCTCGCAAGCGCATCGAGGGACGCCGGAATGTTGCCCTCGATTCCGACCGCGACGTGGTAGTGAGCATCGACCTCGGCGGGATAACGATGAATGTGGATGATCTCCTTGCGCGCGTCTGGATTGATCCCCTCAGGCGCGTATTCCTGCAAATCGTAGCCCACGCATATGATTACATCGGCCCGGTCGAAGCCGAAATTCACATAGTCGTGGCGCATGAAGCCCAGCGCGCCGAGCGCGTTGGGATGATCGTCGGGAAAGACCCCCTTGCCCATGAACGTGGTGGCCACCGGGATGCGGAGCCGCTCTGAGAATCGCACCAACGCAGCGCTGGCGTCATTGCGCGCGGCGCCGTGTCCGGCCAGGATGATCGGCGCTTGCGCGCTCTTCAGGACCTCGGCGGCGCGCCTGACCTGGCCGGCCGAGGGCGCCATGTCGTACACGACATTGATTGCGAGCGGCGCCGCCTCGCGCGGGATCGAAAGCTGCTCGACATCTTCCGGCACGGCCAGGTAGACGGCGCCAGGCCGCTCGGTTTGAGCGAGCTTGAACGCTTTGCGGACCATCTCCGGAATCGCCTCGGGCCGCAATATGATTTCGGCCCATTTGGTCACCGGACGGAACATCGCCACCAGGTCCACGCTCTGATGGGATTCCTTGTAGATTCGGGACAGCCCGACCTGCGCCGAAATTGCCACCAGCGGAGCGCTGTCAGTGTGCGCGTCGGCCACGCCGAGCAGCAGGTTGATCGCGCCGGGGCCTAGAGTCGCGATGCAAACGCCGGCGCGGCCCGTCAACCGCCCATAGATGTCTGCCATGAATGCGGCGCCCTGTTCGTGGCGTACCAGGATGAAGCGGATCGTCGAGCGGTTTAACGCATCGACGAAGCGGATGTTTTCCTCGCCGGGAATGCCGAACACATAGCTTACGCCCTCGTTCTCGAGGCATCGTACCAGCAGGTGGGCCGCATTCAGGTCGTTGCTTTGCGCCATTGCGATACCGTTCAGCATGAGATTACGCCTGATCGCCCGCGCCTTGACAACGCCGCCCCCGCGAATCAGCCTGCAATCCTGGCTGATATCTTCGCGTGCGAGAGGGCAGGGCGATGGCTTCCAGGACCAGTTCCGCTTCTTCCGCGACCAAACCGCTGGTCGGCGTGCTGATGGGCTCGAAGAGCGATTATGAGAACATGTCCGCCGCCTGCGAAGTGATGGCGGAGCTGAAGATCGCGCATGAGGTCCGCGTGCTGTCGGCGCATCGCACGCCCGACCAGACCCTGGAATATGCCGCCACCGCGCGCGACCGTGGTCTCAAGATCATAATCGCGGGCGCGGGCGGCGCGGCCCATCTGCCGGGCGTAATCGCGGCCAAGACGCTGCTGCCGGTGATCGGCGTGCCGATGACCAGCGCCCTCAACGGGCTCGATTCATTGCTCGCGATCGCCCAGATGCCCAAAGGCGTGCCGGTCGCGACGATGGCGATCGGCAAGTCGGGCGCCGCCAACGCGGGACTGTTCGCCGCGCAGATAATCGCGCTCGGCGATCCTGAGCTCGCCGAGCGGCTCGCGCAATGGCGCGCCGCGCGCGCGCAGGAAGTCCTGGCGCAGAAGCTGCCGTGAAGAAGCATGAAATCGATACGCCCACGCTGATTCTCGATCTCGACCGGGTCGAGGAGAATATCCGCACCATGGCGGCGTATTTCGCCCGCCGCCCACAAAAGCTCCGGCCGCATTTCAAAACGCCCAAGACGCCCGAAATCGCCCGCCGCCAGCTTCACGCCGGTGCGATCGGAATCACCGCCTCCAAGCTCGGCGAGGTCGAGGTGCTCGCCCACGCCGGGCTCGGTCCGGTGCTGCTCGCCAATCAGATCGCCGGGCCGCAGAAGATCGATCGGCTGTTCGCCCTGCCGCACGATTTCGAGGTCATCGTCGCCGTCGAGAGCGACTTCAACGTGCTCGAGCTCGAAGCGGGCGCCGCGCGCGCCGGACGCGGGGTCGGCGTGCTGATCGAAGTGGACACCGGGATGCATCGCTGCGGTACGGCCAGCCCCGCCGAGACCGTCGAGCTCGCGCAGCGCATCACGCGCGGCCCGCTGCGCTATCGCGGCGTGATGGGCTACGAGGGGCACGCGGTTCTCGTACCCGACAAGGAGAAACGCGAACGGCTGGCGCGCGAGGCGCTGGGAGTGCTGAGCAGCCACGTCCAGGCGCTGCGCCAAAGCGGTCTCGCGCCCGAAATCGTGAGCGCCGGCGGCACCGGCACTTACGATATCGCCGGCTCATGGCCCGACGTGACCGAAGTGCAAGCCGGCTCATACGTCTTTATGGATGGCGCGTACCGAATCGTGCGGCCCGACCTCGGCCTGCCCGCGCTCACGCTCCTGACCACGATTATCGCGCGGCGCGGCGACTACGCGATCGCCGACGCCGGCATGAAATCGCTCACCCACGAATTCGGCCATCCGAAGGGAAAGGACCTGCCGATCGAGGTCTCGCGCCTATCCGAAGAGCACGCGCATATCGCGGTCGGCACGGCCGAGATCACCCCCGGCATGAAGCTCGAAATCGTCCCCAGCCACAACGACACCACAATTAACCTGCATAGCGAATACTACGTCGTACGCGGCGACGACGTGATCGCCGTATGGCCAATCACCGCCGCCCGCGCCTATCGATGAACACTCCGGGCCACCGGCCGTCGCTGCGCAGCGCCGCTTGCAACGCTGAATCGTCGCGCGCTTAGATCAGATTCATGCGCTGGACCACGATTTTCGCGACCGCCGCGTATATCGCCGCAGTCGCCGGCCTCGCCCTGGCGGGCGAGACCAATGTGCAGACGCGGGGCAAGATCGTCGTCGCGCCGAATGCCACCCTGGTCGCGGTCTCGACCGATCCGGTCGTGCAGCGCGTTCTCAACGACGACTTCTACGCCGCCGGACGTGGTCCCGGGGTCGGCTCGAAGCTGGCCGCGACCCTCACCGTCACGCTCAGCGAGCGCCTCCTCAAGCCCGGCGTATCGCTCAATGAGCTTGCGCCGGGCGACCCGGCGGTCGTCGCCCTGCTCCGGGCGGCGGGCGCCGAGCCGCCGCCGGTCGGCGATACCGGTAACCAGCCGGTCGATCCGTACGAGAACGTCGCCCGAATGGAAACTGCGCACCCCGACGACCCGGCCCTGCAGGAATTCCGGCAGCAGCAGGCCTTCAACAAAAGCCTCGGGATGGGCGGCGCGCCCCTGCCGGCGCAGGAAGCGCAGGAAGATCAGAGCTACGATCGCGTGATCATCGCGCGCGTCACCGCCGATGAGCGGCGCGATCAGTTCATCGTGGTCGCCGTGGCTCAGCCGGGTGACGACGTTCACTACGTCAAGAAACTGGTGGCCGAAGAGATCGCGAACGCGGCCCTGCATTGAATTGACGAGCGGCGCACGCCGACTGAATGTTAGTTCGTCAATTCTGATCGTTGCCCGGATCGTTGGCCGCCGGCGGCGCGGAAGCTCCCGGGGGGTTGGTTCCCTCGGATTCCGCGGGAACTGCAACTGCGGCCGGTGATGAGATCGCGGCCGGTGATGCGATCCCGGCCGACGATTCCGGTGGCGCGCCAGGCCCCGCTGTAACCCCCATCGACGCTGACGTGCTCGCCGTCGGCTCGCTGGCCGCGGCCAGGCGATGGCGATGGCGCTCCAGCGCGACATACGCCGCCGCCACGATCACCAGCGTCGCTGCAACCGAGAGCACCACGACGCTCCAGGTTCGCCGCACGGTTCTCTCGATTACCGGGATCGGCTCTGACATCCGCGACACGCTGCCCTCGGTGCGCTGGACCTCGCGGATGAAGCGCGTGGCGATTTCCTCGGAATCCAGCCCGATGAAGGTTGCGTAGCGGCGCAGGAACGGCAGCAGATAGAGCTGATCGGCGATCAGCCCGTAGTCGTCGTTCTCGATCATGTGCACGTAATGCGCCGGTACCTTGGTCTGGCGTACGACGTTGTCGGCCGACAAGCCGCGCTGCTTGCGGGCCTCGATCAGAAAATTGCCGAGCGACGGCTCGCGCTTCGCGGCGAGCTTGCCCGTTCGGCCCGGCCCCGGCGCTGCCTTGTCCTGCGCGGCCACCTTGGTCAGCACTCCCGAAGCGGCAAGTTCCTACGACGAACCACTGTTCGGACCCGTGGCCGCGGCGGCTGGATGGTTATGGTGCGGCGGTCCCAGGCCGCCGGTGCGGACCTTGACCAGTTGCTGCTCGGCCTGCTGCACATAGGCCGGATCGGGCTTGCCCTGCAGTTCGGCCGCCTTGTGCCCATGGTCGATCGCCTCGGCCCAGCGAGCCTGTGAAAAGGCGATCAGGCCCAGGTAGTCCCACGCCTGCCCGTAAAATTGATCGTAGTCGACCGCGCGATGGAAATCGTCGCCCGCGGCGAGCATCTCTTTGCTCTGGTAATACTTGACCCCGCGCTGGGTGAAGATCTGCGCGGCCAGTTGCTTGAGCTGCAGGTCGTCCGGATTCGACGCCAGCGCGCTCTGCACGTCAGCCACCGCGGCGTCGAGGTTGCCCTGCGCCAATTCAGTTTGCGCGTTGCCCTGCTCGATAGACGCGCAAGCCGGGAGCATCGCGCACGCAGCCGCGGCGAGAAATCCGATCCACCGTCGCTTCATGATCGCCCCGAGTGCAGCAAATGACCTCGCCTGCCGATTTTCATCCAGTACGTTAACGAGGGCGGGGCGGCAAACCAAGCCCGGCGGCCTCACTTCGGATACCGTGCGGCTTCGGGAACGCAATCAAAAGCCGGCGTCGTCCCGCGCCCCGGTTGATTGGACAGCGCGACCTTTTTGCCCTCGCACGCGATTACCGACGGCTCCGGCTTGAGCGATACCGCCAGTTCGTCGTAATCGCGCGAATTGGCGATCATCACGACGCAGGCCGCAGAGCCCCACAGCGCCGCCAGCGCATCTTTGGTCATGAAACTCTTCGCACCATCCGGGCTGCTCTGTTCGTTGCCCAGCTCGCCCAGGTAATTCACCATCACCTCGCGCGTACGCGTGTAAAAGGGCAGCGATTGCACCTGATGGCCGTACGACGCGAGCACGCATCCGGGCCAGAGCGCCGGCCGAATCGCCAGGGCGAGGCGCCGCGCCGAGACGGACGCCGCGGCGTCGCCGGGTGCTCTCAGCGCCGCCGCACCCGCGGCGACGACCGCGATCGCAAGCGCCACGATCGCGCCCGAAACGTTCCCGCTGCGCGTGGCAATCCGGTACGCCGCAGCCCCGCCGAGTGCGAGACCAACCGCGGCGAAAATCCCGTCCACTACTACCCAGCGGCCGACGCTCGCCGCAGCGAATACGAGCATCACGACGCCCGCACCCGCCAGCGTGCCGTTAACAATCGCGAACCATCGCAGCATCGGGCCCAGGCGCTCACGATCCAGCTCGGAGAGGCTCTTGAGTCCGTAGCCCGCCACGATCGCGAGCGCCGGCATCGCGGGCAGGATATACGAACCGAGCTTCGAACGGGGAATCGAGAAGAACACCAGCACGAAGAGGAACCAGATCATCAGGAAGCGCAGTGCGCTCGCAATCCGGGGTTCGCGCCCTGAATCACGCCGCAGATTCGTAATCCCGAGCGGCACGAACCACAGCCACGGCCACGCGCCGGCCGCCGCCACCACGATCAGGAACCACGGGCCCCATCCGTGCTCGGTGTTGGCGAGGTAGCGATGCAGGTGCTCGTGGATAAAAAAGTAACTCAGGAACTCCGGATTGAGCACGGCGACGGCGGCGAACCAGGGCAGCACTATCGCCGCGAAGATCAGGCTGCATTCGAGCCACGGAATCGCGGCCAGCTCGCGCAGTCGCTGTTCCATCGCGAGGTAGATCAGCGCCACGCCGCCGCAGATGATCAGCGCGACCGGTCCTTTCGTCAGCGTGCCCATCGCGACCATCATCGCAGACACGATCAGCCATCGTCGCGCGGCGCGGCTTAGGAATCGCGGTACGGTCGCGGCCGTATAGAACGCCGCGAGCGCCGCGGTCACGAAGAAGGCGAGCGCCGGGTCGAGCGTGATAAAGCGCGCGAAACCCCAGACCAGCGGGCTCAGCGCGAGCGCCAGCGCGGCCAGCAATCCGACGCTCGCGCCGAACATCGTCTCCGCCAGCGCGCAGGTCACGATCACCTCCCCGATACTGAACAACGCGGCGGGCAGCCGAACCGCGAATTCGTTCTCGCCCAGGATGTGAATCGACGCCGCTGTCGCCCAATACATCAAGGGCGGTTTCTCGAAGTAGCGGACGAAGTCGTCACGCGGCGTAACGTAGTCCGCGCTCAGCAACATCTCGCGCGCGATCTCCGCGTAGCGCCCCTCGTCCGGCTCCCACAACGCGGGGGCGCCCAGCGCGGGCAGATAGACGACCGCCGCGGCCAGCGCGCATAGCGCGAGCCGAATCCATCTGCCTCTGGCGCTCATGATCGTTGAAGTCTCCGGTCACGGGCCGCGCTCGTCAACCGGCCCGGTTTCGTCGGCAGTAGTGGGCGGTTTAGATTCGGATGGCCGGCAGGGACGCCGGCCACTACCCTGAATGAAGCTGCTACATTGGGTAGGGGCCGGCCTCCGTGCCGGCCCGTGCTGTCAAAAGCGTCTACTGCGCAGTCGGTGCCTCGTCTTTAACTCACCGGCGGGCTTTGCCAGAATAGCTTGATAATCGAAGGATTTGGGCTCGCCGAACAAAATATCGCCGCTGCGCGAGAGCGTTGCACCCGCCACGGAGACCGTGTCGATCGTGATCCCGGTCTATAATGAGGCGGCCAACCTGGGCGCGTTGTGGGGTCGCCTGCGGCCGGTGCTCGACACCTGCGTGCATCGATGCGAGGTGATCTTCATCGACGACGGCTCCGCCGACAGCTCGCTCCAGCTCCTGCGCGAGTTCGCCGCGGCCGACCAGCGCGTGCGGGTCGTCGAGCTGGCGCGCAACTTCGGCCAGCACGCCGCGATCCTGGCGGGCTTCCGCGAATGCCGCGGCGATATCGTCGTCACACTCGACGCCGACCTGCAGAATCCGCCCGAGGAAATTCCGCGGCTGCTGGAAGCGATCGACGAGGGCAACGACGTAGTCGGCGGATGGCGCGAGGAGCGCCAGGACGACGTGTTTCGCCGCTACGCTTCGCGCCTGCACAACCAGTTGACCTCGCTGATCGTGGGCGTGCCGATGCGCGATTACGGCTGCATGTTGCGCGCCTACCGCCGGCATATCGTCGACACGCTGATCGAATGCGACGAGAAAGCGGTCTTCGTCCCGGCGCTGGCCAACTCGTTCGCCAAGCGCGTCAAGGAGATCAAAGTCGGGCACGATCAGCGCGCTGGCGGTGAATCCAAATACAACCTCTACCGGCTCGCCATCTTGAGTCTCAATCTAATCACCGGCTTCTCGATGTTGCCGATCCAGTTGCTCAGCCTGACCGGGATCGGAATCTTCCTGCTGGACGCGCTGTTCGCCGTGATCCTGCTGGGCCATCGGCTGATCTACGGACCGCAGGAGGAAGGCGCGCTCTGGGTCTTGTTCGCGGTGCTGTTTTTCCTGGTCGGGCTGGTCTTTCTCGCGGTCGGTCTGATCGGCGAATACGTGGGCCGCATCTATATCGAGGTGCGGCGGCGGCCGACGTACGTCGTGCGCGCAGTCCACGGCGCTGCGACCGACTCGGGACTCGCCCGCAAGTAGCGAACGCCTTGGAGACGCAGCCATCCGGGCCTCTAAGTCCCGTCGCGAGCGCCCGCTGTCTGCTTTTCGCGTACCAGGAGATGGGCTACGCGTGCCTCACTGCGTTGCTCGACCTGCGCGCCCCGATCGCCGCGCTCTTCACCCATGCCGACGCGCCCGGCGAAGAGATCTGGTGGCGCTCATGCGCCGACCTCGCGCGCAGCCGCTCGATTCCGGTCTACACGCCCGAAACGATCGACGCCGAATCGGCCGATCGCATCGCCGCGCTTCACCCGGACGTAATCTATTCTTTCTACTATCGGAGCCTGCTGCCCGAAGCGGTTCTGCGCACGGCTCCGCTCGGCGCCTTCAATCTGCACGGCTCGCTGCTGCCCGCCTACCGCGGACGCGTGCCGGTCAACTGGGTGCTGGTGAACGGCGAGCGCGAGACCGGCGTGACGCTCCATCATATGATCGCGCGCGCCGACGCCGGTGATATCGTCGCGCAACGCGCCGTCGCGATCGACGATCACGACACGGCGCTCACGCTCTATCGCAAGCTCGTGCCGCTCGGCGCCGGATTGATCAGCGAATTCCATCCGCTCATAGTCGAGGGACGCGCGCCGCGCCGGGCGCAGGATTTGTCGCAGGGCGCTTACTTCGGCCGTCGCCGGCCCGAGGACGGCCGTATCGACTGGCGATGGCCCGCGCGGCGAATTTTCAATCTGGTTCGCGCAGTGACCCATCCCTATCCCGGCGCATTCTGCTCCGTCGCGGCGCGCAAGCTGATCATCTGGGAGGCGCGCATCGCGCGCGAATCCGGACCGTCGGGCCAGCCCGGCACGGTGATCGGCGAGACGCCCGACGGCGGGCTCGAAGTTGCGGCGGGCGAGGGGAGCGTGATCATCGGGCGCGCGCAATTCGAAGGCGGCGCTGAGGGCGCGGCCAATCGGGTGCTGGGCTTTACCATCGAACGAGCGATCGTATTCGACTAGGCGTATTCGAGTAGGAGAACACTGAAATGCGGGTTCTGATCACCGGCGGCGCGGGCTTCCTCGGCTCGCATCTCTCCGAAGCGTTTATCGAGCGCGGCCATGAAGTCTTTGTGCTCGACACCGGCGCGATCGCCAAGGTGCGCCATCTGCTCGATCAGCCGAACTTCCACTACGTCCACGACACCGTCTTCAATCTCGAACTGCTCGACGGCCTGGCGGCCAAGGTTGACCTGATCTACCACCTCGCCGCGGTAGTCGGAGTCGAGCACTACGTCGCCGATCCCTACGAGACGCTCAACGTCAACGTCAACGGCACGCAGAACATGCTGAAGGCGGCCTACAAATACAACAAGCGCGTCGTTTTCAGCTCGACCTCCGAGGTCTACGGGCGCAATCCCAAGGTGCCGTGGAAAGAGGACGACGATCGCGTGCTGGGCGCGACCACGATCGATCGCTGGTGCTACTCGACCTCCAAGGCCGTGGGCGAGCACTTCTGCTTCGCCTTCCACAAGCTCGGCCTGCCGGTCACCGTGGTGCGCTACTTCAACGTCTACGGCCCGCGACTCGATCGGCTCGACGTCGGCCGGCTGTTCACGATCTTCATGGGCCAGCTGCTGCGCGGCGCGGATTTGACGGTCGTCGGCGACGGCAAGCAGACGCGATGCTTCACCTACGTGAGCGACGCGATCGAGGCCACGGTCGCGGCCGGGCTCAAGCCAGAGGCCGACGGGCAGGCGATCAATATCGGAACTGACGTAGAAACCACCGTGCTCGAGTTCGCCAAACTGATGCTGGAACTCTACGGCGAGACCAGGTCGAAGCTCAAATTCGTCTCGCAGCAGGACATCTACGGGTCCAGCTACGAAGATATCCCGCGCCGCGTGCCGGATAATCGCAGGATGCGGCAGCTGCTCGGCGTCACGCCGAAAATCGGTCTGCGCGACGGGCTCGCGCGCACCATCGATTGGTTCCGCAAGGCGCAGGCCGAGTAACCGGTTCCCCCTTCCCGTCTTTAGGGAAGGGGGCAAGGGGGTTAGGTTTCCTCTGGAAGTAGCACTCAAAATCGACGTTGATACGCATCAGGGGCTCAAAGAGGGCGTGCCGCGGCTCGTCCGGATGCTCGAAGGCGAGGGCGTCGCGGCGAGCTTCTTCGTCTCGATGGGCCCGGACAACTCGGGCCAGGCGATCTGGCGCGTGTTTCGCAATCGCGGCTTCGCGGGCAAGATGGTCCGCACGCGCGCCGTCTCGATGTATGGGCTGCGCACCGTACTCTCCGGCACGCTTCTGCCCGCCCGCCCGATTGCGCTCGGTCTCACCGGCGTCGTGCGCGATCTCAAGCACGCCGGCTTCGAGGTCGGCGTCCACGGCTACGATCATGTGCGCTGGCAGGATCGCATCGACGAGCTCGGCGAGGACGGCATTCGGGCAGAGCTCAAAGATGGGCTCGAGGTCTTCCGTGCGATTTTCCACGAAGCCGCCCGCAGCTTCGCGGCCCCCGGATGGCGCACCAACGCGACCGCGCTCAAGCTGCTCGACACGATGGGCCTCAGCTATCGCAGCGACACTCGCGGCCGTGCGCCCTACCGATGCGCCGTCGACGGCGTGACGCTAGCCACGCCCGAGATTCCGACCACGCTCCCGACCATGGACGAAGTGATGGGTCGCGCGGACCTGCCCGACGCCGCGGCGATCCTCAGCTTCTACCTCGATCAGTTCAAAGCCCCGGGTCTCAACGTGCACACGATCCACGCGGAGACCGAGGGGATGAGCCAGCTTGAAAGCTTCACCGCGCTGGTTCGCGGCCTCAAAGATCGCGGCGCGAGTTTCGTGCGGCTGGAAGAAATCGCCGCACGCCTCAACGCAGCCGAGTTGCCCGTATGCGACGTGATCCGCGATCACCTCCCCGGCCGCTCCGGATGGATCTCGGTCCAGGGGTCTGAACTGAACGCCGCTTCGTAGACTGATCGCAGATCGTCCGCACGGGTCGCGAGACTCAAGCTTGGGAACGTTACTGCGGACACACCATGACCGCGCGGGAGGGCGCATCAATGACCCCCATGAATGACCCCGATATTGTCGAGAAGTGGGAACGGATGCGCATGCGGCACAGCCATCAGCATCCGCCGGTGCTCAATATCAATCAGGCGCACGCCGAGGCCCTCACTCGGGGCCAGCGGATCGCTGACTGGTTCGCGATTGTCATGGGCAGCTGGCCCTTCATCATCGGGCAATCGGCCGTTCTGGCCGCATGGATCGTCGTCAACGTCGTGGCCTGGGTGCACCGATGGGACCCGTATCCATTCATCCTGCTCAACCTCGTGTTGAGCTTCCAGGCCGCTTACGCCGCACCCATTATCATGATGTCGCAAAACCGGCAGGCGGCCAAAGACCGCCTGATGGCGGAGCAGGACTACATGGTTAACAGCAAGGCCGAGGAGGAAGTGAAGTCGATCATGCGCCATCTCGAGCAACAGGACGAGGCCATGATTGATGTCCTGCGACGGATGGAGGAGCAGCATCGCACGATCCTGAGCGGGTTCGCGGCGATGCGGCTCAAGAGCGGCGGGAGCGATTCCGCGCCGGCTTGACTTTCACCCGGGATCCCGTGGCCTGACGTTTGGCGCGATCCTGTGCTATGTGTCGCTCAGTAAAATCCGCCCGCGAGGATGCCAATCATGCCGGCTGAACATTTTTTTGCCGAGAACCCTCGAGAAGTAGGACTCGATCCCGCCAAGGTCGAGGCGCTGTTTCTGCGCGCCGAGCGCGAGATCAAAGAGGGCCTGCTGCCGTCGAGCCAGATCGCGATCGCGCGCAAGGGCAAGATCGCCGCGATGCGCACGGTCGGGCACGCCGTTCAGGGCGGCGCCGATCAGCCCGCGACCAACGAGACCGTGTACTGCATCTTTTCGTGCACCAAGGCGATCATGTCGTCCGCGGTGTGGCTGCTGATGCAGGACGGCAAGCTCGATCCGAGCGAGCGCGTCGCCGATATCGTTCCGGAGTTCGGTCCCAACGGCAAGGACAAAATCACGATCGAGCAGGTGCTGCTGCATGTCAGCGGATTTCCCAACGCGCCCTTCAATCCGCTCGACTGGCCCGATCGCAAGAAGCGGCTCGAACGTTTCGGCCAGTGGCGGCTCGAATTCCCGGTCGGCGCCAAGTTCTTTTATCATCCCACCGCGGGCTTCTGGATTATCGCCGAAATTATCGAGCGCCGGACGGGACAGGATTTCCGCCAGTTCATCCGCAACCGGATCGCGCTGCCGCTGGGCCTGCCCGATCTGCGCGTCGGATTGCCGCGCGAGTTGAGCCATCGCGCCGCCGACATCGTTTACGTGAACGAGCCGCTCACCGCAGAGGAAAAAAAGAAGATCGGATTTCCCGATATCGACCCGGGCGAAGTCACCGAAGAGAACATCATCCGCTTCAACATCCCGGAGCTGCGCGAAATCGGCGTGCCGGGCGGCGGCGGCGTGATGACCGCGGGCGATCTCGCGCTCTTCTACCAGGCCCTGATCAGCGACGGCCGCGCGCACGACGGCAAGCAGATCTGGAAACCCGAGACTCTGCGCGAGGCGTTGCGCGTGCGCTCGGGCGACTACGTGGATCAGATTTTCGGGTTCAAGTGCAATCGCGCGCTGGGCGTCAGCGTCGCCGGCGACGACGGTAACGCGAACATCCGCGGTTTCGGCAAGACCGGGTCGGGGAAGGCCTTTGGGCACGGCGGCGCCGGCGGACAGATCGGATGGGGCGATCCGGTGAGTGGCATTTCGATCGGCTACTGCACCAACGGCTTCGATCGCAACGAATACCGGCAGGCCCGCCGCGGCGTCGCGATTTCAAGCATCGCCGCCGCCTGCGCCGCCTGAGCGCATCGGCGTTGACCGAGCGTTGTCGCTTAGGGACGATGGACGTATAGGCCGATGAAATTCCTGGTAACGCTCGAGCATGACGAGGACGGCTGGGTAGTCGCCGAGTGCCCGGCCCTTCCCGGATGCGTCTCGCAAGGCCGTACGGTCGATGAAGCGCTGCGCAACGTTCGCGAGGCTATTGAGTTGAGCCTCGAGACGCGGCGCGCGCACGGGATGCGCACTCAGGTCGAGGTGGCCGAGGTCGAGGTAGCAACCGAAGCGTTATAGTTCCGCGGTTCGCTTGTTTTTTCAGGCTCTCGCCTTTAGCGTCGCAGCATGGCGAAGCTCCCGGTCTGTTCGGGTCTTGAGGCGGTTCGCGCGTTCGAGCGCGCGGGCTGGCAACGGGACCGCCAGAGGGGAAGCCACGTAACCTTGATCAAACCCCAATCTGAAGTCGTCCTGACGGTTCCCCTTCATGCGGAAATCGCACGAGGTACGTTGCGCACTCTGCTGCGTAAGGCAGGCCTCTCCTCCGAGGAATTCACAACGCTGCTGAAGGGCTGATCTCACACCAAAAACGGATTCTCGATCACGATTGATGCGTCGCGCGAGGCGCCGACGCCGACCATCGCGAGTTTGACCCCGGACAGCTCGCTGATCCGTTCCAGGTAGCGGCGCACGTTAGCGGGCAGCGCGCTCATCGAGCGCGCCCCGCTCAGATCTTCCATCCACCCCGGCAGCTCCTCGAAGATCGGCTTGGCCTTCGCTAGCGCATCGCGCCCGGGCGGCATCGACTCGTAGCGTTTGCCCTTGAGTTCGTAGGCGACGCAGATCTTCAGCGGATCGGTTCCCGACAGCACGTCGAGTTTGGTGATCGCGATTCCCCACAAACCGTTGACGCGCGCGGCATGGCGCGCGAGCACCACGTCGAACCATCCGATCCGGCGCGGCCGGCCGGTCGCGGAGCCGAACTCCACGCCCTCTTCGCGCAGCGAGTCGGCGAGCCATCCGCTGATCTCGCTCGGAAACGGACCGGCGCCAACTCGTGTCGTATAGCATTTGCTGATTCCGAGTACCGCATCGAGGCTGCCGGGCGAGATCCCCGAGCCGGCGAACACCGCGCTCGCGACGCAGCTTGACGAGGTGACGTAAGGATAAGTCCCGTGGTCGATATCGAGCATGGTGCCGTGCGCGCCCTCGAACAGCACGCGCTTGCCCGCCGCGATCGCCTCGTCCAGAAATACGCCGGTGTCGCACAGGTAACGCAGCAGGCGGGTGCGCGCCTTTTTGATCGCTTCGAGCAGCACCTTGCCGTCGATCGGCTTGGCCTTCAGCACCGCCTTCAGGTAGCGATTTTTGTCCGTGATATTGCGCTTGAGCCGGGCGGTGAAATCCTTGAAGTCGAGCAGATCGGCGAACCGCAGGCCCATCCGCGACATCTTGTCTTCATAGGCCGGGCCGATTCCGAAACCGGTGGTGCCGATCGCAGCCTTGCCGAGCCGCGCCTCGCGGGCGCGGTCGATCGCGCGATGGTACGGCATCACGATATGCGCGTCGTAGCTGAGCTTGAGCAGGGCGTCGTCGGTGAGCCGCCCGCGCCGCTTGAGGTTGTCGATTTCGTCGATCAGCCCGAACGGATCGACTACCGCGCCGTTGCCGATCACGCAGATCTTGCCGGGATGGAGCGCGCCGGCGGGCACCAGGCGCAGGATAAATTTCTCGCCGTCGACCACCAGCGTATGGGCGGCGTTATTGCCGCCCTGGAAGCGCACCACGATGTCCGCGTGGTGCGCCAGCAGGTCGACGATCTTGCCTTTGCCCTCGTCGCCCCATTGCGTACCAACCACCGCCACTGTTTTCATTCGTGCTTTACCGCCGATCGATTTTATCGAGGCGCGACCGTGCCCACGCTCCGGATTCGTCCGGGCCGTGCAAGTTTCAGAGTTTCAACAACTGGGCAGCCGTGATCGCCGGCAGCGTCTTCAGTTTCTCGAGCACCACGTCGGGTACCGCCTGATCCACCTGAACCAGGCTGAGCGCCGTGCCGCCCACGCGGTCGCGCCCCAGTTCCAGCCCCGCGATATTGATTCCCGACTGGCCGAGCATTGTGCCGACTGCGCCGACCACGCCCGGCACGTCGCGATTGTGCAGCATCAGGAAGTAGCCCTCGGGTATGACCTCGACCCGAAACCCGTCGATCCGGATCACCCGCAGCGCGCGATTTCCGATTACGGCGCCGGTGACCTCGTGCGAGCCGGTAGCCGTGCGCACGCCGAGCAGGAGCGTGTTCACATAGTCGGTCGCTTCGCGCGAGCGGGTTTCGGTCACGCGGATTCCGCGCTCGCGCGCGACGAACGGCGCATTGACGTAGTTGAGCTCCTGGCCAAGCGAGCCGCTGAGCAAGCCCTTGAGCGCCGCAGCCGAAATCGGCTCGTGATTGAGCTTGGCGGCCTCGCCTTCGAGCCCGATCGTGACTTCGGTCGGCGTTTCGTTGATCAACTGCGCGGCGAGCTTGCCGAGTTTCTCGACCAGCCGCAGATGGGGTCCGAGGATTTCGAGCTCGCCCGGCAACAGCGCCGGAATATTGACCGCGTGGCGCACCACGCCGTCCAGCAGGAAGTCGACCACCTGCTGCGCGATATCAACCGCGACCTGCACCTGTGCCTCGTCGGTCGCGGCGCCCAGATGCGGCGTGGCGATTACGCTTGAGAGCTTGAGCAGCGGATGGTCTGGCGGCGGCGGCTCGTCAACGAAGACGTCGAGCGCGGCGCCGGCGGCCTTGCCGGACTGCAGCGCCTCGGCCAGAGCGTGCTCATCGACGATCCCGCCGCGCGCGCAATTGATAATCCGCACGCCCTTTTTCATCTTCGCGAACGCGGCCGCGCCGACCATCCCGCGGGTGTCGTCGGTCAGCGGCGTGTGCACGGTGATAAAGTCCGCGCGCTCGAAAACCTGGTCGAGGCTCACCAGCTCGATACCGGCGCGGGCGGCGGCCTCGGCGGTGAAGAAGGGGTCGGAGCCGATCACCTTCATCTTGAGTCCCTGCGCGCGCTCGGCGACGATCCGGCCGATATTGCCCAGGCCGATTACGCCCAGCGTCTTGTTGCAGACTTCGGTGCCGGTGAATTTCCCGCGCTCCCAACGGCCCGCCCGGATCGAAGCGTCGGCGGCCGGGATATGACGCGCGAGCGCCATCATCATCGAGATCGCATGCTCGGCGGTGGTGACGCTGTTGCCCGAGGGGCTGTTCATCACCACGATTCCGCGCCGCGTCGCCGCATCGAGATCGACGTTGTCGACGCCGACGCCTGCGCGACCGATCACCTTCAGCGCTTTGGCGTGATCGATCAGCTCGCTGGTGACTTTGGTCGAGCTGCGGATTACCAGCGCGTCGTAGGGTGCGATCGCGGCCGCCAGCTCGGCCGGCTTGAGGCCGGGCTTGCTGTCGAACTGGATTCGCCCCGGATGCCGCCGCAAGACCTCTAGTCCCTGGGGCGCAAGCGAATCGCTCAGCAGCACGCGGAAAGTTTCGGCCATCGTCGGTCAGGCGCCTTTGGCGATTCGTTCCTGCACCGCCGTCACGCCGGCGCCGAGCGCGAAGCGATAGCCCTGATTATGGAGCGCCAGCTCGAGCGCGCTCACCACGATCAGCGTGTCGAACGGCGCGAGATATCCCATGTGGCCGATTCGCACCAGCTTGCCCTTCATCTGATCCTGGCCGCCCTGTATCGAGACGCCCAGCTCGTCGCGCATGTGACGCACCAGCTTCGAGCCGTCGACATTCGGCGGCGTCAAAATACCAGTGACGCCCGGTGCGGGATTGTCGGGCGAGAGCAGCTTCAACCCGAGCGCAGGAGCCGCGGCGCGCGTCGCCTCGGCCATCAGGCGATGGCGGGCGAAGACGCGCGGCAGGGTTTCCGCATGGATCATCGAGAGCGATTTGTGCAGCCCGAAAATTAGCGACACCGAAGCGGTCCACGCGGTCGTATGCTCATCGCGCTGCGCTTTCAGCTCGCGATTGAGATCGAAGTAAAAGCGCGGGGTCTTGTTCTTCTGGGCGCGCTCCCATCCGCGCGGTGAGAGCGCGATCATCCCGAGTCCCGGCGGCAACATCAGCGCCTTCTGGCTGCCGGTGACCAGCGCATCGATTCCCCATTCGTCCATCTTCTGCTCGAACACGCCGACCGAGGTGATTCCGTCCACGATCAGCATCACGTCGCGCCGGCGCGTTACCGCGGCGATCTCGGCAATCGGATGCACCGCGCAGGTCGAGGTCTCGCTGGCCTGAACGAAGAGCGCGCGCGCCTCGGGACGCGACTTGATCGCCTCTTCGACCTGTTCAGGTCGAACTCCGCGGCCCCATTCGACGCTGATTTCGTGCCCGGCCATCCCGTGCGCCGCGAGCAGCTTGCCCCAGCGCTCGCCGAATTTGCCGCCGTTGACGAACAGCGCAGCCTCACCCGGCGCGAGCAGATTGGTCACCGCGGCTTCCATCGCGCCGGTCCCGGTCGACGCGAGCAGGATCACTTCCTGGTGCGTGCCGAACAGCGGCTTGATCAGCTCGCGGGCCTCGTCGAGCACCGCGCTGAACTCGGGCGTGCGATGATGAATTATCGGCCGCGAGATTTCCTGCAGGACCTCGGGCGGCACCGGCGCCGGGCCCGGTGTGAACAGATACTTTTTCTGGGGAGTCACGTCGGATCGCTCTCCGCAAAATCGATGCTGACAGCCAAAAAAAGCCTGGTGTCCGCGAGGGCGGAGCGCCAGACCTTGAATGCAGCTTTGTGCCCTTGCGGGCTGCGTTCAACACTATCTGGATAACGGACCGCTATCGAAGTGTCAAGGACGGCCGCTGAGAACCCGGGCCGCGGCGGTCACTTCCACTTCTTGCCGAGCGCGTCGAGGCCGGCCTTGGCCAGATCGTCCGGAGTCATCGCCGCGTGAAACTCGCAGCGTGCGTTGAAGGTGAGGAACCACGGCTCCGCGACCTTGGGAATGCCCGAAGCATCGCTCAGATTCACTATCAGGACCGCGCCGCGGCAGCCCTCGTATTCCGTGAAGTACGCCGCTTCCGGCTTGATGTCGTCGAGGATGCGCTGCAATTTCTTACCAGACGTTCCGTCCCGGACTGCGCTGTTGAATGGCTCGATTGGGAATTTCACATGAACAATCATTCGCATGGGTTTGCCTCCGTCGGAGCAGTTTGGCCTATTGTGACCGTCCGGCGGCGGCCTCCACAAGCAGCGGCCTGGCGATCGCTCGCGCGGTCGCGTTGAAACATGGCGACCGCAATGCTTAAAGGGAAACGGCCTCCGCGATGGCGATCGAATACGAAATCCGCAACGGCGATCTGCTCTGGATTCGCAATCCAATCACCGGCGTGATCTCTTACGTCGTCGACGTGCGGGGCAAGAGCTTCGCGTTCACGCTCGGCGGCCGCGAGGAGCCCGATCCCGGCGCACCGGTTCTGGATCGCGCCGCGATCGCGCACGAGACGGCGCGCTGCCCGTTCTGTCCCGGCAACGAGAGCACCGCACCGGAGGAGCTTTTCCGCCTCGATGCGGCCGCAGTCGGCGACCAGGACCGCCCGGCGGGCGACGGCGCGCCATGGCTGATTCGGGTCTTCAACAACCTGTTCCCGCGCATCCCCGATGAGCTGACCGGCAATCGCAACGAGTCCTACGTGGTCGTCGAGGACCCGCGCCACTTCGTCGAGCATCCGCGCTCGCTCAACGATCTCCTGTTCACCGGCGCGCTCAGCGAGGAGCACTTCCTGCGCATCCTGATCACCGACGCGCGCGTAGTGCGCCATTCACTGTCCAACCCCGCCGTGCGTTCGGTCGTGATTCGCAAGAATCAGGGGCGCGAGTCCGGCGCCTCGCAGCCGCACGTTCATCAGCAGATCATTGGTGCGCCGACGCCGCTGCCGGCAATCGAAGCCGAGATCCGCGCGACTGCCGAGAATCCGGGCCTGTGGCGCGAATTGCTGAAGCTGATCGAGCGGCTGGGACTTCTGATCGAGGCGCGCGACGGGGTGGTGAGTTACGCCAGTCCGATCGGCGCCTTCCCGCGCAGCTACGACGTCGTGATGCCAGAGTTCTGCGGATTGATCAGCGAGCTGTCGGTCGATGAGCTGCGGCCGTTCGCCCGCGCGCTCCATCGGATTCTCAAGATTCTCGGCCCGCTCCCCCTCGACTACGAAATTCATCAGGCGCAGAGTCTGCCGCTGCACGTGCACGTCAACGCGAGGTTCTACCCGTACTCCAACGTCGCCGGCACGCTGAATCTGCCGCGCACGCTGCTCGAAACCGCCACGGCGCTGCGCAAAGCGCTGGCGCGAGGGTAGGGGACGTATCGCGATCGCTCGCGAAAATCGCGCCCTGGTTTAACGCGCCTTCCAGATCGGTTTGCGCTTCTCGAGAAAGGCGCGCACGCCCTCCTTGGCGTCGTCGCTGCGGCGGACCTCGCCCGCGAGCCTGAGCAAGTCGTCGTGATAGGCGTCGAAGGTCTCGCTCATGCATCGGCGGACCGTCGCCTTCATCGCGCGCAACGACAGCGGCGCATTGCCGGCAACCTTCTCGGCCAGCGCGCTCGCGGATTCGTTGAGCTTCGCCGCCGGCACGACCTCGTGAACCATCCCCATCCCGAGCGCGTGGCGCCCGTCGACCATGTCGGCGGTATAGAGGATGTAGGCCGTGTTCGCCGCGCCGATCACTTCGATCAGCTTGCGCGTGAAATCGTATGGCACCATCAGACCCACGCGGCCCAGCGTCATCGCGAGCCGCGCGTCCTCGGCGGCGATTCTCAAGTCGCAATGCAGCGCGAGTTCGAGGCCGCCGGCGAGCGCCGCGCCCTGAATCGACGCGATCGTCGGCACGGGCAGCTTCTCGAGACGGCCGAAGGTGCCTTCCAACGTGGTGGGATTGTGACCGCCCTCGACGCGCTCGACCTCCGCCAGGTCGATCCCCGCGCAGAAGTGGCCGCCCTCGCCGCGCAGCACGACCGCACGGATTTCCGGGTCGGTCTCGATTGAGCGCAGCGCCTTGTCGAGCGCCTCGATCAGCGGCTGATTGAGCGCGTTGCGCTTCTCGGCGCGGTTCAGGCTCAGCGTGACGTAGTTATGATGGCGTTCGACTTTGAGAATTTCCTCGGCCATTAAACCGCTCCTTCGTTTTCAGTGCGAGGGCGCGCTTCGCATCGAGCCCATTCCAGCAGCGATAGCCCGGACCGCGCCGCATCTCAACCCCCGCGATCACGCGGGCGACGAGCGAACGAGATCCGAACGTCGGGAAATCAGGCTTTGGCGGCAGCGTGCGCCTTATGCAGGCGCTTGGCGAGGCGGGAGATCTTGCGCGACGCAGTGTTGCGATGGACGGTGCCTTTGCCTACGGCCCTGAAGAGCACTTTGGTCGCCTGCTTGAGCCCCTCCGATGCGGCGGCAGCGTCTTTGCCCGCGATCGCATCGCCCGCGTCCTTGAGCGCGGTGTGAACCTGGCTCTTGATCGCGCGATTGCGCTCGGCGCGTTTGAGGTTCTGGCGTTGGCGTTTCTCGGCGGACGGATGAACCGGAATATGCGGCATAGCGGAGTTAACCTAACAGCGCGCGGCGCGGCGCTCAATATGCCCGATCAGGCGGTAGCGGCCGGTCGTGGAGTCGGATGACCGGCAGGGACGCCGGCCACTACCCCAAATCACCCTCCCGCATCGAGTAGGGGCCGGCCTTCCGTGCAGGCCCGCTCTATCAAAACGCAGGACGACGGATCACGCCGGCTTGCCGGGCGCGAAATCGAAAGTCGTGTGCTCCTCGGTCAGAAAGATATAAGAACGCTTCAGATCGATGAACTTGGACTCGTCCTCGACCAGCCGGGCGCCGGCGGCGCGGCCCTCCGCGCTGCCGAAGCTCGCCGTCAGGTCATCGAGGCTGTTCCACCATACCTCGGTGATCCCGTCGTAGCCTTCGCCCATCCCGCGCGCTTGCGCGATCGACGCGCCGACCTCCGGCGCGATCGTATGGCTCTGGACGTATTTGCGGGCACGCAAAGTCTGCGCGACGCTGCGGACCAGCGGCCCGTGCTTCTCCAGCCAGTAGGTATGGAAATCCGCCGCCGAGACATCGTCGCGCTTGCGAACGATATAAACCAGTTTGATCATCGTATTCTTCCCGGCGAAGCGCGCCGATCTTTGATCCGTTTCGCGCCCACTATCACGCGATAGCGTGCGTGCTGGGCGAATTCTTCGATCCGCCAGATCGCAGGATAGCCCACGGCCTTCGCAAGATGAATCACCTGTCCGCCGCCAAGATGGAGCCCCAGATGAGCGCCCCACGATTCGCGGCGTCGATTGAAGAGCAGGATATCGAGCGGCCGCAAACAGATGCGATCAGTCGGGACTTCGTGAGTGTAAATCCGATCCAGCCACAGCTCGCTCGACCGGAACTCAGGCAACTCGTAACCGAAGTGCTTCAACAGCTCGTACACGAAGCGCTGGCAATTGGCGCCCGCTTCAAAGATTGATGAGTATGGCGCGCCGGGATGCTGCGAACCGTTGTAAGGAATGCGCAGGAAGGCCCGCGGCACGCGGAGCGCCGCGGCGGAGATACCTAGGGCCGGATTTTCTTGGCCTCGCACCATAGCTCGTCGATCGCGGCGTCGGTGAGCGTGCGCAGATCGAGGCCGCGCGCGGCGGCGAGCGTTTCGACCTGTTCGAAACGCGCGCTGAACTTGTCGCAGGCGCGCCGCAGCGTCTCTTCGGCGCTGCGGTTGAGGAACCGCGGCGCGTTGCCGAGCGCGAGCAGCATATCGCCCAGCTCGCCGGCGGCGGCGTCGGCATCGCCGCGCGCGAGGGCCGCCTCGGCTTCGTCCAGCTCCTCGCGGACCTTGGCCAGCACGCCGCCCACATCACGCCAGTCCATCCCGGCGCGCCGCGCGCGCTCGCCGAGCTTCTCCGCGCGCATCAGGGCAGGCAGCGCGCGCCCGACCCGGGCCAGCGTCGGCTCCTCCGCGGCGCGCGGATTCTCCTCCCGCTTGATCCGCTCCCAGTTCTGTATCACCTGCTCGGCGGTCGCGGCCTGCGCGTCGCCGTAGACATGCGGATGCCGGCGGATCAGTTTCGCGCGCGCGCTTTCGAGCACGCGGTCGACGGTTGTGAGCCCCGGCTCGCTGGCGATCGTCGCGGTGAAGAGCACCTGCACCAACAGGTCGCCGAGTTCGTCCGCGATCGCATCCGGGTCGCCGCGCCCGATCGCGTCGGCGGCTTCGTAGGCTTCCTCGATCAGGTACCTCCCGACGCTGGCCAGCGTCTGCTCGCGATCCCATGGACATCGCTCGCGCAACGCGCGAACGACTGCGAGGAGCTCGAGGAACGGTTGCGCCTCGCGATCGGTCACAGTCGGATGATCGGGCTCAATACTTTGTCGGTGAGGAATGTGGAGAGATCGGCCAGCCCCTCGGCGGTGATCTCGTGGCCGCAATCATATTCGCGAAACGTCACGGGCACCCTGAGGCCGCGCAGCGCTTCGACCGATTCGCGCGCGCGCGCGATTTCGATCATATCGTCGGCGCGGCCGTGCTGCACCAGGATCGGCAACTGCTGGAGCGCTTCATTGACCACGACCCGTTGCGCCAGTTGCGGCGGAAACCAGGTCGAGATCGCAATGATCGCGGCGAACTTTTCGGGACTGCGCACGGCGAGACCGTACGCGATCGACCCGCCCTGGCTGAAGCCGAGCAGCACCAGCTTGCGTCCGTCGATCGGATAGCGAGCGACGGCGGCGCGCACGAAGGCGTCGGCCTCCTCGATCGCCCGCTCGACTTCGGCTGGCTGCGGCGGCGAACCCATCATGATCGGATACCATCCGTAGCCCTGGACCGGTCCGATCGGCACCTCGATCGCGCCCTGCGGGCAGAGCATCGCGAAACGCCCGTCGGCGGCGTAGGGCGCAAGACCCAGCAAGTCGAGCGCATTCGCGCCCCATCCGTGGAACGCGATGATCGTCGGATGGGGGCCGTCGCCGACCGGCTCGAAAGCGGCGTGAATAAGGTTCATCGGATTGAGACTCCTCGGGCTCGCGCGAGCGGAGACTGCAGCCAACCTGTTGCTCGCGTAACGATTAGCCTTTTCCGTAGCGAGGCGACAAGGGATCGGGCAAAAGACCGGATCGTCCGCGCGCCGGCCGTCGCTGTCCCAAGGCGTTCCCGAGCGCCGCGGCGGCGCGAGGGGGTCACTGTTAATACCTGCCGGTTCCTGATTATCCTAAACCCCGGGGTGGTAGCTGGCGCTGCCGGAACACCGGATGAACTGGTTGGACAAATCGAAACGCGCGCTTCCCGGCGTTCTGGTCGCACTGGCCTGCGCCGCGACGATCCTTGCCCTGCACACGATTGCGTGGGCGGCGACGGTTACCTCCGACGCGCCCGACGGAAGGTTCGTCGGTTATATCGCCGGCCTGGCGATCACCCTCGTGGTCGGGTATTCGCTGTATCTCTGCCTCCGCCCGCTTCTTGACCGTCCCGATTCGGGTCTGCCGCAAGCTCTGCTGATCCTGTTCGTAATATTCGTCTTCAAAGAGAGCGTCCTGCCGCTGCTCCCGGGGTTCGGTATCGACGTGGGCAGCTACCAGGCGTGGGGGGGCCAGATGGCCGCGGTCGGTCCGGCGCGCATGTATGCGCCCGGATATTTCCTGGACTATCCGCCCGGATACCTCTATGCGCTGTGGCTGGTCGCTGCGACCGGGCACGCCTTCGGCGTCAGCGGCGAGGCGTTCCGCCAGCTTACCGAGAGCCCCGCGCTGGTCGCGGATTTCCTGCTCGCGCTCGCGATGTTCGCGTATCTGCGGCGCACGATGAGCCTCGCGGTCGCGTACACGGGGATGCTGATGATCGCGCTCAATCCGGCCATGATCTTCGAGAGCGTGGTGTGGGGGCAGAGCGATTCGGTTTCCGCCTTGCTGATGTTCCTGTGCGTCACGTCGGTGCTCGACGAGGAGTTCGAGCTGGGCTGGGCGCTGGCGGCGATCGGGGTGCTGGTCAAGCCGCAGGTCCTGCTGTTCCTGCCGGTGCTTGGGCTGTGGACGCTGATCCGCGGCAACTTCGATCAATGGTGGCGCTCCGCGCTCGCGATGGTCGCGATGGGCGTAATCACCGCCGCGCCGTTCCAGATCGCGCATGAATGGGACTGGTTGCTCAACCTCTACGAGAGCACCGCCGGCTACTATCACGAGACCTCGGTCAATGCGTTCAACCTGATGGCGCTGATCTTCGGCCTGCGCGGCCAGGACGCGACCACGCTCCTGGGCGTCTCGTGCTACACGCTCGGAATGACGCTGCTCGCGGGCGTCTATGTCTTCGTCGCCTGGGTCCTGTGGCGCAACGCATCAACGCGGAATTTTTTTTACTGCACCTTCCTGGTGGTCTTCGGTTCCTTTATGGTCGCGCCGCGGATGCATGAACGGTACATGTATCCCGGCCTCGCGTTCCTGATTCCGATCGCGCTCGAAGATCCCCTGATGCTCGTGGTGTTCGGCGTGACCACGCTGACGCTGCTGTTCAATCTGGCCTATATCAAGCGCGTGCTGGAGAGCTCGAAGATTTTCCTCGATGGAAGAGACACGCTCGCGATGCTGGTTTCGGGCGTTAACCTGGTCGCGCTCGGACTGGCGGCCAGCTACGGCCTGAGGCCGGTCCCGATCGAGGAGGCCGACTATGAGGAAGACGAATTTGCCGAACCCGACGATGAAGCCGCGGACTATGCCGAGCCGGCGCTCGATAACGGCAATGCGGACTACGATCGCGCGGTGCAGGAAGCACCGCCGGAGTCGGAGCACGTGCGCGACGAGTCGATCGATGATGAGCTGACCGCCGACTGGCAGGCGATGCTCCCCGGTCGCGACGCGGTCCAGGTCGCAGGCCACAACCCGAGTCATGAGCCGCTCGGTCATGGCCATCTCCACGACCCGGCCGACGGCAGTCGATCGGACGGCGGTGATGAACGCGCGATGCAGGCGGATCACGGTCATGCACTGACCGGCTCGTCCGCTGGTCCTGCCCAGGCGGTTCGGGCGCGGACCGGTAACGAGCGCGCCGGCCGCGGGCGCATCGCACATCCGCTCGGCGCGGACGGGGCGCGGCCCGAGGTGGGATTGCAGGCGCTGATCACGCGGCTGCGGGTGGCGTCGTCGGCCGCGGTCGTCAGGCGTCCGGCGGCGGATCCGGCCGCCGGCGCGGCGCTCTCCTGGATTCGCGCCGACACCATCATCATTGCGGTGCTGATCGCGTGCGCCGCCGCAACGCGCTTGTGGCACCTGGGGTTCCCCAACGAGATCGTCTTCGACGAGGTCCATTTCGTCGAGAATCAGGCGCGCCACTACCTCCACGGCGAATCATTCCTCGATCCGCATCCGCCGCTCGACAAGCTGATCATCGCGCTCGGCATCGCGCTCTTTGGCGACCATCCCTGGAGCTGGCGAATCGGCAATGCGACGCTCGGCATCGCGCTCGTCGGAATTACCTATCTGCTGGGCCGCCGGATGTTTCATTCGCGGCTGGCCGCGACGCTGGCTGCGGCGTTCGTGCTGTGCGACGGGGCATTTATCGTCGATTCGCGCATCGCGGTGATCGACATCTGCTACATCACGTTTGCCGCGCTCGCCTACCTGATGCTGTTCCGGTTCCTCGAGAGCACCGATCGGCTCGACCGGCGCCGGACGCTGGTCGGGATGGCGGTCGCGCTCGGCCTCTGCATGGGCTCGAAGCTCTACATTCCGGAGATCATATTCCTGGTCGTGATCGGATTCCTGGCTTATGCGCTATGGAATCCGGGCGGCGCGCGGACACGCAAGCGCTACGATCCGCAGCGCTATCGCCGGGTCGGCGGCGCGATGCTGCTGACCGGCTCGATCAGCGCGGCGGTCTATATCGCCGTCTTCCTGCCGCATTTCCTGCTCGGATGGTGGGGCGGGGTCGCCGATCTGGTCCACTATTACAGCGACGTGATCTGGTACGAGAGCAGCGTCGCCTCCGCGACCCATCCCTACTCTTCGCCCTGGTGGAGCTGGCCGCTAATGTTGCGGCCGGTGGCCTACTGGCAGAATTTCCCGAATACTGGCAAGGTCGCGACGGTCTGGTTCGGCGGCAACCCGGCCTCGTGGTGGGGCGGATTCACCGCGATCGCGATCGTGGCCTCGCAGATCTTCGAGCGGCGCCGGTCAACTTGGCGATATTTCGTACTGATTGGCTACCTGAGTTATCTCGGAATCTGGGTCTGGATCGGCCGCACGCTGTTTCTCTACCACTACATGGGCTCGATCTATCTCGCCTACCTGGCGCTCGGTGGGGTGCTCGCGGACTGCTGGAATGACGGCGCGCAGCCCTGGGAGCATCTCGCGCTCCTGCTGACGCTGGCGCCGGTCTTCATCCTCGCGCTGGGCCCGAGCTGGGGCATCCTGGGCTTTCTGGTGCTGGCCGGCGGCTACGTGGCGACGCTGCTCCAGCGCCCGCTCTACGCGGGGAAATTCACCTGCGCGGCCTTCTGCGCAGTCACGCTCGCGATGTTCTTCTACTTTTACCCGGTGTGGGTCGGAATGCAGATCGAGCGGAGCGGATATTACGCCCGGATGTGGCTGCAAGCCGGGGGGCTGCGTTCCTGGATCTGACGATGCGGCGCGCGGGGGTGGGAATCCGGCGGCGCGATCTTCGGGCCGCGATCGGCGCCGCGGCGGCGGCGATCGTCATGGCCGTCGTAATCGCGCGCGCGCCGCTTGCGCACGCGGCGGCGGCCGGCGCGGACAATCTGTTCCAGAATGCCGACCTCAGCAAGGGCGCGGGTAATTCGCCCGATCACTGGCGCACCGAGGGCTGGGATCAAAAGCCCACCACCACCGACTATCAATGGCGCCAAAATCTGGGCGAAGTGGATATCGACAGCTCCGCGCCCAACGACGCGCGCTGGATGCAGAGCCTCAGCCTGAGCAACGGATGGTATTACTTCAGCGTCGAAGCCCGCACCGAGGGCGTCCCCGACAAGGAAGCCGGCGCGACGATCAGCGTGATGGAGGACGGGATCACCTCCAAGGAGCTCAAGGGCACCACCGATTGGACGAAGATCGGCCTCTACCTCAATATCGGCCATCTCGGCGCCGATCTCGAGATCGCGCTGCGCCTGGGCGGCTATGGCAGCCTGAACACCGGCCATGCGTTCTTCCGTAATCCGAGCGTCGTGCGCGTGGCCGCGGCGCCCAAGGGCGCCGAGCATGTCTTCGACCTCGAGGCCATCCGGCAAGCGGCGCAACCCAAGCCGATCGGCCGGCCCTGGACGCTGGTCGTCCTGTTTATCGTGCTCGGCGTGACTGCGGTCTACGGCTGGCAACTCTACGGCGAGGCGACTTTGCCGTCCACTCGTCCGGTCGGAGTCCCGCCGCCTCCGACGCCGATCGAAAAGCCTCGGGCGGAAAGGCGCCGGGCGGAAAAACAGGCGACCGGCGGAAAAGCTGCCAAGACCCCCGCAACGGAAACCGGAGAAGGGCACAAACCGACGCCCGGCAAGAAACGCCGCACCCGGCATTAGCGGCGGCGCGCTCTGGCTCCCCTTGCCGTCTTTAGCGAAACGCCGGGGTTAAGTTTCTGATCCCACGCTGGGCAGCCGCAATCGCGGTGCTGCCGGTCTACGGCGTTTTCTTGTACTTCGGACGATGCTCTAGCGCGGCCTGCTGCCCAATCGCGCCCAGCAGGCGCGCCTCGTCCGCGCCGCGCGAGACGCATTCGACGCTCGACGGCGGCCGCAGCGGCAGGTTCAGCGGCGCGACGAAGGTCGCCTCGACCGCGACGATCGCCGCCTCGGGACCGTCCGCCTTGACGTGAAAGTTGTACTCCGCCGAAGACGCGGCGCCGGGGTCAACCGCAAATCTGCCGCCCAGATTCCGAAATTCGCCGCAGTCGGCGTCCTGAAGCGTGAAGGTCGTGCCCTGGGCCTCGATAATTCCGTGATTCGGATCCTCCGCGCGCACGTGGTAGCCGTTCTGCTTGATCACCGCGTGCACGTCGTCCCAAGCAAGGTCGTAGGGGAGCGTCAGCCGCACCTGACTCTGAGCGGCGCTGGGCGGCGAACTGAGTGAAGGGTAAAAACATCCCGTAAGCCCAAGCGTCACGCCCAGAGCGATTGCGGCGCGTGCGACGTTCGCTTTCATAGTCGGACGCCATGATAGCGAATCCGCTCGCGCGGTGAATCATCCGCCGGCGCGATTACTTCGCTGGAGCGCTGGCGGTGGCCTTCGGCTGGCGAAATGAAACCTGCGAAAGTACCAATGCTTCGAGCCCTTCGTCATCGGTGAGCGCGATCGTGCAGCCAAGGTCAATCGTGGCAGTGTTTTCAATTTCGATGACGAAAGCGAATTCATAGCAGTGGCCGTTGCGGAAAGTATGAAAGAAGTCGTTGGAATACTCCGTTCCCGTCGCAACACTCACACCCCTGCTCTTTGCGTACCGGATTCTGTTGATCGTCGCTGAGGAAATCTCGCCGGAGCCGTACCCCTCTTGATCCGGCGGACCGCCTGATTCGCTCGCAAATCGGCTGCAGGTCGCGGCGTTTGTGATCGCCGGGTTGACAAAGACCGCAAAATCCCCACCAGCGAAGTTGGTTTCGCGATGGCTCCCATAGATCTCTCTCGGTATTTCGGAACGATGGAGTGTGACCACTCCGCTCTGGATGGCAAGGTTCGTTTCCAGGTGAGATTCGTCTGCATCGGCCTTAGCGCCCGGGTAGGAGAAGCTCAGGCCGTAGGTGTCGCTCGAGTCGCGGTGCCAATTACGAGGGTTACCGAGGGCCGAATCAAACGTCGCGAAGCGTTCGGGCACTGCGCTCCAGTTGATCACGTCCAGATCCAGGGCGCTGTCATCGGCCGTCCGCGTGGAAAGTGGAATGCCGCGAATCTTCGCCTCTCTACGTTGGACGCCGCGAATCTTTACTTCTCCATCAACGTATTTGCTGAGGCCCGAAACCCTGCCGACCAGATGATACGTCTCAACCGTGCGGCCAGCGTTATAGCCGAGGTAAAGCTCGCCGTCAGGCCACTGTTCAACGCACCCTGACGTGGTAACCTCATTTTCTCGTCTGTCAGGCAGCGGGCTCTCCGCTGGCGGATGCGATTGTGCTTCCGATGCGGAAGCCTGCTGCTCGATGCTCCACGCCAACCAGAGCAGCGGGAAAACGAGCAGAACGAGTACGGTCCGGCGCCGACCCGGCATAGCGCTGATGGTACCGGAGATTTCCGCTCTTGTCCTTACCGCACGGTTCAGGGCGCTCCCCATCGCCGGGTCGCTATGGTAGGCTCGCCACAGGGCGGCTGTTCGAGTGCGCCCGGTAAAGTTTCCAGACGAGGTCACGATGTCAGGCCATTCCAAGTGGAGCTCGATCAAGCATAAGAAGGCGGCGCGCGACGCCAAGCGCGGCAAGGTCTTCACCAAGCTAATCAAGGAAATCACGATCGCGGCGCGGCTGGGCGGTGGCGATATCAACGCCAATCCGCGCCTGCGCACGGCGGTGGCCGACCGCCAAGGCGCAGTCGATGCCCAACGACAACATCGATCGCGCGATCAAGAAGGGCACCGGCGAACTGGGCGGCGGTCAGCTCGAGAAGGTCACTTACGAAGGTTATGGGCCGGGCGGCGTCGCGATCATCGTCGACGTGCTGACCGACAATCGCAATCGCGTGGTCGCGGAGCTGCGCTTCATCTTCTCGCGTCACGGCGGCAACCTTGGCGAATCCGGATGCGTCGCCTGGATGTTCAAGCAAGCGGGCATGATCGCGGTCGAAAAGGGGGCGGTCGACGAGGACCGGTTGATCGAACTCGCGCTCGAAGCCGGCGCCGAGGACGTTGTCCAGCGACAGCGACGGCTATCAAGTGCTGACGCCGCCCGAGAATTTCGGCGCGGTGCGCGAGGCGCTGGAAAAGGCCGGAATCGCCGATCGCCACGGCGAAGTCACGATGTCCCCGAGAACACCGTCAAGGTTTCCGGCCATCCGGCCGAGCAGGTGCTCAAGCTGATGGAGGAAATCGAGGACCACGAGGACGTGCAGAGCGTGTCGGCCAATTTCGATATCGACGACGAGGAGATGGCGCACTTCTCCGCGGCGTAGAACGGGTGGCTCGCCATGGCGGAGCATGGTGAGCGCGGTGGGGTATGGGGATGGTGCGGCGGTGATCGGAGTGGACCCGGGCAAGCGCCGTACCGGGTTCGGCGTGGTTGAGCGGCGCGGACGGAATCCGCTTACATCGCTGCCGGCACGATCCGCACCGATCGCATCCAGGCGCGGGCCGCTGCGCCTGCGCATGCATCCACGAACAATTGCTTGAACGTAATCGACGAGCACGCGCCCGACGCGATGAGCCTGGAGCGCAGCTTCGTGGCCGCCAATGTCCAGAGCGCGTTTCGCCTCGGCGAGGCGCGCGCGATGGCGATGCTGGCCGCGGCGCATCGTCGACTCGAGCTCTTCGAATACACGCCCACCCACGTGAAGCTCTCGGTCGCCGGCTACGGCCGCGCCGACAAGGACCAGGTCAAATATATGGTGCGCCGCGACGCTCGACCTCGATGACGAACCGTCGAATTGGCCGACGACGCCGCCGACGCGCTCGCGATCGCCCTGTGCCATCTGGTTCGTCGCGAATCGCGCTCGCCGCGCAGGCGCCACCGCGCCGCAATCGCGCCCGGTTGCCGCGGGCAGCGCGGTCATGATCGCGACCTCAGCGGCAGGTTCCAGCTGCGTGAGCCGGCCGCGCTGGTCGTCGAGACCGCCGGCGTCGGCTACGAGGTCTTCGTTCCGCTGAGCACCTACTATCGGCTGCCCGCCGCGGGCAGGCCGGTGAACTCGAAATTCGCCAGGTGGTGCGCGAGGACGCATGCGTTCTACGGCTTTACGACCGCCGCCGAAAAGCGCGCCTTCGATCTGCTGATGGGAGTCCAGCATGTCGGGCCAAAGCTCGCCCTGGCGATTCTTTCCGTGCTTTCGCCCGAGGAACTGGTGGCCGCGATCACGCGCGAGGACGTCGATCGGATCGACGCGGTGCCGGGCGTCGGACCCAAGGTCGCCGAGCGAATCGTGCGCGAATTGCGCGACAAAGCAGCCGAGCTGAAGCTGATCGCGCCGGACTCCGGCCAGCGGCGACGGCTCCGCCGCCGAATGGCGTGACGGCGACGGCGCGCGCGATGCTGGATGCTCGACGACGCGGTCTCGGCCCTGGTCAATCTCGGTTACAAGCCGGCCGAAGCCAAGCGCGCGGTGGATTCGGTCGACCGGCGGCGCGCGAGCTGGACCTCGAAACGTGATCCGCAAATCGCTGGCGGTACTGCTCGGTGAAAAATAAGCACACCGGAAACAATCGCGCGACGACCGGCCGGTCGAGCCGTGCAGCCGCGCAGCGAAGCCGCTCGGCGCCGCGCCCGCTAACGAGGAAGAGCGCAGGTCTCGATCTCTCGCTGCGGCCGCGCTCGCTCGCCGAGTTCGTCGGCCAGGAGCGCCTCAAGAAAATCCTCGGGATGTCGATCGAAGCCGCGCGCCAGCGCGGCGAGGTGCTCGATCACGTGCTGTTCTCCGGGACCGCCCGGGCCTGGGCAAGACCTCGCTCGCGCATATCATCGCGCGCGAGCTGGGCGTCAATCTTGCGCTCGACCTCGGGCCCGGCGATCGAGCGCGCCGGCGATCTCGCCGCGATCGTCGACGACCTCGACGAGGGCGACGTGCTTTTCATCGACGAGATCCATCGCCTGGCCCGGCGCGGTCGAAGAGATCCTCTATCCCGCGATGGAGGACTTCGAGCTCAATATCGTGGTCGGCAAGGGGCCGGGCGCGCGCTCGATGAAGCTCGCGGTCAAGCCGTTCACGCTGGTCGGCGCGACCACGCGCTCGGGGCTGCTGAGCTCGCCGCTGCGCGATCGGTTCGGCCAGCATTTCCATCTCGATTTCTACAGACGCGCCGAGCTGACCGAAATCGTGCGCCGCTCGGCGCGGCTGCTCGGAGTGCGAGATCGACGACGACGGCGCCGACGAGATGGCGGCGCGCTCGCGCGGCACGCCGCGCATCGCCAATCGGTTGCTGCGCCGCGTGCGCGATTTCGCGCAGGTCAACGAGGCCCCGCTCGTGACGCGTGCCGGTCGCGCTGGGCGCGCTGGAGCTGCTCGAGATCGACGCGTGCGGTTTCGACCGGATGGACCGCGCGATCCTGGCCGCGATTATCGACAAGTTCGACGGCGGTCCGGTCGGCGTCGAGAGTCTGGCGGCGGCGGTCGGCGAGGAAGCCGATACGATCGGAGAGGTCTACGAGCCCTACCTGCTGCAGGAAGGCTTCATCGCCCGCACCGCCCGAGGCCGCGTCGCCACCCAGCGCGCCTACACGCATCTGGGCCGCACCCGCCGCGGCACGCTGTTGTGATAACGCCGAACGGGACCGGCCGAAAAAGTCTGACCGCATCTCCCGCCTTGGAGCAAAAGGTGCGAAACGATTCACGGGGGAGTTGCCCCGGAAACGGAACAGATGGCATTACTGGCAAGGACCAGCTCGACACTTGGAGTTGCCGAGACATGAAGAAGCACTCATCGTCGTGCTGGCCAGCTATGGCACTGTTGCTGGCCGTTCCGCTGGTCAGGGCTCAGGACGACGACGGCGCGTCAGCCCAAGTCGAGACCGATTCCAGCGGGGACACCACCGTAACGACCGACAACGGTGCAGGAGCCATGACTGAGTCTAGCGGCGAGGACCCGGGTAGAGATCGACGACTCGAACGGAGACGCCGTGGGAACGGTAACGGTCCAGCCCAGTGACGCTGGCAGCGAGCCGTAGCAGCGCCATGCGGCGGGCGATGGCTTTTTGAAACCGGTACCCGCGCACAAAGCTGGACAGACTGGCTCTTTTGGGCCCGCAAGCGGGCACTTTTCGGCCGAAGGACAGGTCAAAGACAAATGGATGAAACGCGGATTCCGATTAGGCTGGCGCGGACGATGGTAATCAGAAAGTCGCACATCGAATTTTTCAAGCATGGTGAACCTTTCGTCAGCAAGACCGGCGCCACGGGCAATCGGGAAGTGGGCTACATCTCGGACGCAAAAGTCGCGCGCACCCTGGCCTACTACCTGCTTCTATGGCGCCGAAGAGAAAGGCGGTCAGCGTCAGTAGCCCGAAGGCGCACGTCCCCGACTAGGGCGACCATATCGAAGTCGCCCCGACTCACGCCGCCGCACGCCGAAGCGCGATTACCCCGTCCACGCCCCTCGCTGGTTGCGATCCCACGCAAGCCACGTCCTGCCTGACGTCGCTGCCGGCGCTGCTGTGAGGGCTGAATGACATGGCCAAAATCTGGGTCCTGCAACATCATCGGGTCGAGAATCTCGGCCGGATCGCCGATGCGCTCGAATCGGCAGCGCTCGCGTGGCAATACGTGCGCAGCTTCGAGGGTCAACCGATCCCGAAGGACATGAAAGGCGCCGGCGGGCTGATCGTGATGGGCGGTCCGATGGGCGTGTACGAGCAGGATCGTTGAATTGCGTCGTTGCCTTGCTACTACGGCCGGCCGTTGGCCATAGCGAGAATCGCCGGGAGTTCCGGATTTGCTCCGACAGCGCGTCGAGGTCTTCCGAGACGCTCGCCCGGTCAGACCCTGAAAAGCACTTGCGTCGTGCTCGACGCCGACCGGCACCATGACTGGAGCAAGCGTTCCGAGCGACAACAATCCTAACCCTGTCAGGGATACGTCCCACCAGCCGCATCATCGCTGGCAACCGCGGTGTGCTCTAAGTGATCGATTGCGCTTCCGGTGCGCGCATCGCGGAACTCCAGCTTGAGCGTGGCCTGCACCGATACGTATTCGTGACCTGCCGCCGTCGCCACGACCGATGGGTAGACCGCTAAATCAGCATGGTCCGCGCGTGCGGCAGTGCCGGTAACCGTCACGGTCCGGAAATCCTGCTCCAGCGTGGCTTTAGTCGGCCGCGGCCAGCGCGGGCCGTAGTCCTACAGTGGCGCGGCCGAAATCAGCCCAGAAGAAGCGATTGCGCTGCAAATCAAGAAACCACCATCCGCGTTGAGGATCGGGCCATCTCCGGCGGGTCTGGCGGAAGGATCAGAGCCACCTTCAGAGGGATTGGATCGCGCCCGGCGCCTGGGAGCAGATAGAAGTGAGGGTCGAGCTGCGGTTGGAGGACGCAGCCCCCGTTCAGGACCGCGAGCAGCACTGCGAGCATGTAGACCGCGGCGTTCCTCATGACGCCTCGCTCTTCCCCTCGCGTCGGCCACCGCGCTCGAATGTCGTGAAAGCAATCTTCTCGTTCATTTTGCCGATCATCCGGGATTTTCGCTGCGAGACCGCCTTCGCTGAGGCATACTACATTGCAGCGCTCGCGCCGACGCTCAGGGTCTCGGTCGCAGATCGACGGCCAACGCGTTGGGAAACCCGGCCCGGCGGAGCATTAACGGTTAGCAAGCAGACTGGCCGCGGCGGCTGAATTCTTCGCCCGGCGTAGACAGGACACGAGGCACGCTGCCGTGAGGGCGAATAACGTGGCCAAAATCTGGGTCCTGCAACATCATCGGGTCGAGAATCTCGCCGGATCGCCGATGCGCTCGAAGGCGCCGCGCTTGCGTGGCAATACGTGCGCAGCTTCGAGGGTCAGCCGATCCCGAAGGACATGAAAGGCGCCGGCGGACTGATCGTGATGGGCGGTCCGATGGGCGTGTACGAGCAGGACCGCTATCCGTTCCTGCGCGATGAGATGCGGCTGATCGAGAATGCGCTCGCGCTCGGCAAGCCCGTCCTCGGAGCTGTCTCTGGCAGCCAGCTTCTCGCCGCGACGCTGGGGCGAAAGTCTTCAAGGGGCCGGCGAAGGAAATCGGATGGTATCCCGTAACGCTCAATGCCGCCGCGCGCGACGATCGCCTGTTTCGCGGCGGGCCCGATTCATTCACCGCACTCCACTGGCACGGCGACATCTTCGACCTGCCGCCGGGCGCAGTAGCGCTCGCATCGTCCGCCCAGACCGCAATCCAGGCCTATCGCCACGGCACAAACGCCTACGGCCTGCTATTCCATATCGAACCCACCGCCGCAATGGTGAGCCGGAATGGTCCGCGAATTCGCCGCCGAACTCGAAGAGGCGCAGGTCGACGGCACGAAGATTCTCGCCACAGCCAAGAGCGCATCGCCGCGCTGACCGGATCTGACGGAAACGATCTTCCATCGCTGGGCCGCCCCCATTCAGGGCACGTCGCGTCCGTACGTTCCAGAAAAGAGATCGCTGCGCGCAAATCCTGGCTTCGCTGCGCTCCCCTCAGGAAAACATAATCGCTCCGCGTAGATCCGACGCGCCGCGGTGCTCACTCCAGCGATGACAGCCGAGAGAGCGCGCCGTTCCTGTCATTCTGAGCCGAGGCCTCTGGCCGGAGGCGAAGAATCTACGCGGAGCCGATTACTGCCGAGTCTGGACACCAGCCCAAGGCGCTCGGCCCCGCAATGACCGGCGGGACGCCGGTCCTACTTCGGGACGGGGGCAGGCTACCTTCCTCGACGATCGTGATCGCCCGCTTGGGGCATCGATTGACCGCCTTCTCGACCTTGGCGCGGATGGCCTCGGGGGGTGCTCGTTCAGGATGTAGAGCTTGTCGTCGGGGCGCACTTCAAACACCTCCGGCGCCATCTCCATGCATCGCGCATTGCTCTCGCACTGATCGAAATCCACGACGACTTTCATGACTCGCTCCACCGGCACACGGCATTCAACATTCGGCTCGATCAAATCCTGGCGATCTTCCGCCCGCGCCAAAGAGGTCTGCGTTGGACCGAGGGCTACCAAATTTCCAGGAACCCGACTTGACGTCATTCTGAGCGCAGCGAAGAATCTCATGCCACAAATCCTCGCTTCGCTCCGACAAGAAGTCTACAACCGCAACCACCGAAAGTACTTGACCACCACTGCGCGCGGTCTTATCCCTTCGGCAACTTCAAGACGCGCTCGCCGATGATGTTGTGCTGGATTTCGCTCGATCCGGCGGCGACCGTGAGGCCACGCGCCGAGAGCGTGCGCTGCGACCAGCGCCCCTTTTCGACCGCGCCGAGCGATCCCGGCTCGAGTATCCCGTACGCGCCGAGCAGTTCATCGGCGAACATCGCGACGCGCAGGTTCAATTCGGTCGCGAACAGCTTGCCGAACGAGCTTTCCGGGCCCGGTACTTTGCCCCGCAGTTGCGCGGTCAACGAGCGATAGCGGCTCAGCCGCATGCAGTTGCCCTCGATCGAAAACTGCGCCAGCTTCTGCCGCACATACGGATGCTGCGCCGCCGGCATCCCGTCGAACTCGACGCTCTTCGCCAGCTCGATCAGCTCCCGAATCGTCCGCTCGACCGGATGGCGCGTGCCGCCCGACACCCGCTCGAACATCAGCGTGGCGATCGAGACCTGCCATCCGCCGTTGAGATCGCCGACCAGATTTTCCTTGGGCACACGCACGTTGTCGTAGAAAACTTCGTTGAAGCCGTGCTCGCCCGTCATCTGGACCAGCGGGCGAACGGTAATGCCGGGCGAATGCATATCGCAAAGCAGGTACGAGATTCCCTTGTGCTTGGGCGCGTCGGAATCGGTCCGCACCAGCAGCACTTGCCAATCCGCGCGATGCGCCAAACTCGTCCAGACTTTCTGCCCATTGACGACGAACGAATCGCCTTCGAGCACCGCGCGCGTTTGCAGGCTCGCCAGATCGGAGCCGGCGTTGGGCTCCGAGTAGCCCTGACACCAGATTTCCTCGCCGGTGAGCATCTTGGGCAGGAAGCGCCGCTTCTGCTGCTCGGTGCCCATGAAGATGATCGTCGGCCCGATGCGATCGATCGCAAGGCCGTTGGCGCCGTAGACTGGCAGGCCCAGCTTCAGCACTTCATCCTGATAGATAGCCTGCTCGACCAGTCCCGCGCCTCCGCCGCCCCATTCTTTGGGCCAGTGCAGCGCGACGTAGCCCGCCTGATGGAGCCGGCGATGGTATTCGACCAGCCGCCGCCAGCGCCCGTCGTCGTCAACGTCGAACAGGCTTGCGCCTGAAGCGGTCATCGCGTCGCCGCGGCCGAAAACTTCGGCGGTGGTGGTTGCAAGCCATCCGCGCAGCCGCGCGCGAAAAGCCTCTTGCTCCGGTGTGTAGCTGAAATCCATGATCTTCCCTTGTCCTGATCGATTCGTCAGCCGTCAAGCGAGCCGTGCAGCTCAGGAGTTTCTCTGCCGATGCGACATTCTATACTCGGTCTTCGTTACTTCCCACTGCTCGCGGCGTTGCTCGCCGCGCTCGCCGGCATCGCGCGCGCGCCGCGTTCGACAACGTTTGGCGCACCACCCGCCGTGGCGGCGCCCGCGATCGCGGCAGCGTCGGGCGATCCGGCGTTTCGGGCGCTGGTCGATCGGTTCATCGAGGAAAACTTTAAGCTGAATCCCGAAGCGGCAACCTGGGCGGGCGACCATCGCTACGACGGCGAGGTCAGCGACCTCTCGGCCAATGGAGTCGCGGCGCGAATTCAGCGCGCGTTGGAGTGGAAGGAGCGCTTCAGCCGTATCGATCCCGCCACGCTCTCGCCTGCGGCCGAGGCCGATCGCGAATGGCTCCTGGCTAACTGCGACGGCGATTTGCTCGACGACCAGGAGATTCGGACTTACCAGAGGCAGCCCGCAATCTACCTGCCGACCCCCGGCATCTATGCGCTCCTCGAGCGCGACTTCGCCCCGCTCGCGAAACGCATGAGTCTCGTCGCGGCGCGCGAGCAGGCCTCGCTCAAGAACTTCCAGGCCGCGCGGGACAATCTGGTGCCCGGCAAGATGCCCAAAGTTGCCGCCCAGATTGTCGCGACCGAGATGGAAGGAACGCTCGGATTTTTCGCGGTCGAGCTTCCCACCGCCTTCGCCGCCGTACCCGACGGTCCGGCCAAGGCGCAGTTCAGGGACGCCAATGGCAAGACGATCGCCGCGCTGCACGCTTATCAGAAATGGCTCGCAGAAGTGGCCGCGCCGAAAGCGTCGGACAATTTCGCGATCGGCGCCGATGCTTACCGCCGGATGCTCGCCGACGACGACATGGTGGACGTTCCGCTCCCGCAGCTCGAGCAGCTTGGCGAGCAAGAGCTGGCGCGGCTCCAGACCGCTTTCACGGCGACCGCAGCGCAGATCGATCCGACGCATAGTCCGACCGACATCCTGCGCGCAATCGGCCGGCGCCATCCTGCGGCTGATCAGGCGATCAACGTGGTCGCGGCCGGCCTGGCGGAGATTCGCGCCTTCGTCGTGGCGCATCATCTGGCGACGATCGATCCGAATGCGCCGGACCCGATCGTGCGCGAAACGCCGCCTTACATGCGGGCGACCACGTTCGCCTCGATGGACTCGCCGGGACCGTTTGAGAAGTCTGACCAAGCGTACTTCAACGTCACGCTTCCCGAGAGCGGATGGAGCCCGCAACAGGCGGAGCAGGCGCTCGAGTTTTTTTCGCCGCCGATGATTTCCGACGTCTCGGTGCACGAGGTTTATCCCGGACACTACGTCCAGTTCCTCGACAATCGCCGCAATTCCGACCAGGTCCGCTCGCTCTTCCGATCGGGCGCCAATGTCGAAGGATGGGGGTTGTATTGCGAGCAGATGATGCTCGAGCAGGGCTTGCGCGGGGGCAATCCGGCCTACCGTCTCGCCGAGCTGCAGATGGCGTTGCAGCGCGCCTGCCGCTTCCTGGTGGGGCTCAGAATGCATACGCGCGGGATGACCGTGCCCGAAGCGACGGCGTTCTTCGAGCGCAACGCCTACATGACGCCGCATAGCGCGACGATGGAGGCCCTGCGCGGCACGCAGGATCCGGGCTACCTGCGCTATCAGCTCGGCAAGCTGATGATCCTCAAGCTGCGCGACGATGTGCACAAGCAGGAGGGTGCGGCGTTCGATCTGGGCCGCTTCCACGACGATTTCCTGCGCCAGGGCGCGCTCCCGCTGAAATTGATCCGCCGCTTGATGCTCGGCGCGGACGGCTCGCTGCTGTGAATGACCGGCGAGACGCCGGTCCTACTGCGGAGTGACTCGGCGCCGCGGTTCCGAAGTAGGGCCGGCGTCTCGCCGGCCTGTTGAGGCTCTTAGGCGGGTGCTGGCATCGCGGAAGCATTTCTATATGATCGGTACCCGACCGGTCGGCATCGAAAATTCTCCATGAAGCAGGCGGCAAGATAGATGGCTTACACCACGGCCAAGGTTCCCAGCGACGGCGCAAAGATCACGCTTAAATCCGATCACACGCTCAACGTGCCCGATCGGCCGATAATCCCGTTTATCGAAGGCGACGGCACCGGCCGCGATATCTGGCGCGCCTCGCAGTACGTGTTCGACCACGCGGTGCAGAAGCTCTACGGCGGCAAGCGCAAGATCGCCTGGATGGAGGTCTATGCGGGCGAGAAATCCTACAAGCAGTTGAACACCTGGCTGCCCGACGAAACGGTCGACGCCTTCCGCGAGTTCCTGGTCGGAATCAAGGGGCCGCTGACCACGCCGGTTGGCGGCGGAATCCGCTCGCTCAACGTCGCGCTGCGCCAGCTACTCGATCTCTACGTCTGCCTCAGGCCGGTGCGCTATTTCGACGGCGTCCCCAGCCCGGTGAAGCATCCGGAAAAGCTCAACGTCGTGATCTTCCGCGAGAACACCGAAGACATCTACGCCGGTATCGAATGGGCGGCGGAATCGCCCGAAGCGAAAAAGCTCATCAAGTTTTTGCAGGACGAGATGGGCGTGACGAAGATCCGTTTTCCGAATACCTCGGGAATCGGGATCAAGCCGGTTTCGCGAGAGGGCTCCGAGCGGCTGATCAAGGCGGCGCTGGACTATGCGATCAAGCATAAGCGCAAGAGCGTCACGCTCGTGCATAAGGGGAACATCATGAAGTATACCGAGGGCGCGTTTCGCGATTGGGGCTATGCGCTCACCAAGCGCGAGTATCAGGGGCGTGCGATCGGATGGGACGATTGCAACGGCAAGCCGCCCGCCGGCCAGGTGCTGGTCAAGGACGCGATCGCGGATATCACGCTGCAGCAGGTGCTGACGCGCCCCGACGAATTCGACGTGGTCGCAACTACCAACCTCAACGGCGACTACCTGTCCGACGCGCTCGCCGCGCAGGTGGGCGGAATCGGCATCGCGCCCGGCGCGAATATCAACTACCTCACCGGTCACGCCATCTTCGAGGCGACCCACGGCACCGCGCCCAAGTACGCCGATCAAGACAAGGTGAATCCGGGCTCGGTGATCCTGTCGGGCGTCCTGATGTTCGAGCATCTGGGATGGCAGGAAGTCGCCGACGGAATTATCCGCGGGATGAGCAAAACGATCGCGAACAAGACCGTGACGTACGACTTCGAGCGCCTGATGCCCGGCGCGAAACTGCTCAAGTGCTCGGAGTTCGGCAAGGCGATCGTCGATAACATCTGATCCCGACGCGTGACTCCGCGACGCGCCATGACCTCGACCGCCGATGGGCTGAGAGTTTTCTCCGGCTCGTCGCATCCGCAGCTCGCCCGCGAGATCTGTGACTGCCTCGGCATCCCGCTCGGCAAGCTGCAAACCGTGCGGTTCTCGAACGAGAATCTCAAGGTCAGGATCGGCGAGAACGTGCGCGAGCAGGACGTGTTCGTGGTGCAGACCTCATGTCCACCGCTCTCCGAGCACATCACGGAGCTGTTCATTTTGATCGATGCGCTCAAGCACTCTTCGGCCAAACGCATCACGGCGGTGCTGCCATGCTTTCCGTATGCGCGCAGCGACAAGAAGAACGAGCCCCGCATCTCGATTACCGCGCGCCTGATGGCCGATCTGCTCGCGACCGCGGGCGCGAACCGCGTGCTGACCATCGATCTCCATGCGCCGCAAATCCAGGGGTTTTTCTCGATGCCCAGCGATCAGCTCACCGCGGTGCCGCTGCTGTGCGAGGCGCTCAAGGCGCGTCGCCTTGCCGACACCGTGGTGGTCGCCGCCGACGTGGGTGAATCGAAAGATGCGGCGCGCTTCGCCAAGCTGCTCAATCTGCCGATCGCGATTATCGACAAGCGGCGCACGGGCGACGACGAACGCGCCGAGGCTCGCGCCGTGATCGGCGAGGTGCGGCGCAAGCATACACTTATCGTCGACGATGAAATCGCCACCGGCGGCACGGTACTGGCGGCGGTGGACTTTCTGCTCGCGCAGGGCGCGAAGTCGGTCTCGGCTGCGGCCGTCCATCCGGTCCTGTCGGGCCGCGCCTGGGAACGGTTGGCGAAATCCCGGCTGGAGAGCCTGATGGTCACTAACACCATTCCGCTTGCCGCGCACGGCCCCGCGCCGAGGATCGAGGTGCTTTCCGTTGCGCCGCTTCTGGCCGAGGCGATTGCGCGCATTCACGACGGCCGCAGCGTTTCGGCGCTGTTCTGACCCCGGGCGAAGGCGGTGGCGCGAGGTCCCTCGCTCCGCTCAGGATGACATTCAGAAAGGCGGCGGAGCCCTTCCGAATGTCACTTAAGATTTGTACAATTAACGAGGGCCGTTATATAAGCTAGACTTTAGAGCAGGGGCGGGTTTGCCCCGGCGAGGGTCACGTGGCCGGAAGAAGAAAGATCGCATTCGTCGGAGCGGGCAATGTCGGCGCGACCTGCGCCCATCTGTGCTTTCTGCGCGGGCTCGGCGATATCCTCCTCTACGACATTATCGATGGCCTGCCGCAGGGCAAGGCGTTCGATATGCTCGAATCGGCGCCCGTGCTCGGGATCGACGTGAGCGTCGCGGGCTCGACCAATATCAAGGATATCGAGGGTGCGGACTGTATCGTGGTGACTTCGGGCTCGCCCCGCAAACCCGGGATGAGCCGCGACGACTTGCTCAAGATCAACGCCGGCGTGATGAGCACGGTCGGCGCCGCGATCAAGACCCACGCCCCCGACGCCTTCGTGATCGCCGTTACCAATCCGCTCGACGCGATGGTCACCCAGCTCAAGCGCGTGACCGGCCTGGCGAAGAATCGAATCGTGGGGCAGGCGGGGGTACTTGATTCCGCGCGCCATCGCACTTTTCTCGCCATGGAGCTGAAAATCTCGGTCGAGAGCGTCGCCGCGATGGTGCTCGGCGGTCACGGCGACGACATGGTGCCGGTCCGCAGTTACACGACTGCCGGCGGCGTGCCCATCGAGCGCCTGATCGCGCCGCTGCGGTTGGCGGAAATCGAGACCCGCACGCGCAACGGCGGCGCGGAAATCGTCAACCTGATGAAGACCTCGTCCTACTACGCCGCCGGCGCCGCAACCTTCAAGATGGTCGAGTCCTACATGCTCGATCGCAAGGAAGTTCTCCCCTGCGCTGCCTACCTGGACGGCGAATACGGCGTGCGCGGCCTGTTTGCCGGCGTGCCGGTCGTGATTGGCGCCCAGGGCGTCGAGCGGGTGGTCGAAATCGATCTGACCGCGGCCGAGAAGGCCGCCTTCGACAGCTCGGTGGCGCATGTGCGGGAACTAGTCGAGGCGATGGACAAGGTTCTGGCCGCGGGCAATTAGCTGAGGTACGGACAGTGGCTGACGAGCCGGTAGCAGCGACGCGAAAATCGAGCCTGACGCCCGCCGACCAGATGCACTGGCTGCTGCGCCGGCTGCATTCGCTGGCGGGAATCGTGCCGATCGGCGGCTTCCTCTTTTTCCATATCTTCGAAAACTCCTACGTCCTGCGCGGCGCGGAAGTCTGGTGGAAGGAGTCCGAGTTCACGCGCACGCTCCCGATTCAGATCCCGGTCGAGGCGACGCTGCTGTGGATTCCGATTCTCTATCACGCGATCTACGGGCTGGTTATCACCGCAACCGCGCAGCCCAACAACTACGCTTACGGGCGCAATTATCAGTACACGTTGCAGCGGGCTACCGGCGTAATCGCGCTGGGGTTCATCCTCTATCACGTGCTGACGACGCGGGCGTGGTTCTACATGACCGGCGTCGAGACCAACTACGCGCGGATGCACGAATTCATGATGAATCCGCTGATCCTCGCGATTTACGTTGTCGGCGTCGTGAGTTGTCTCTACCACCTCACCAACGGCATCTTCACGTTTTGCATCACCTGGGGAATCACCGACGGGCCGCGCGCGCAGATGATGGTTAACTACGCGTGCGTCGCGCTGTTCGTGATCCTCGCGATCGTCAGCGTGGACATCCTGGTGGCGTTTCGCACGCCCGCCTGAGGAACCATCATGCCGGGGCAACATATCGTAGTCGGCGGCGGTCTTGCGGGCCTGACCACCGCGATGAAGCTCGCGGAGGCCGGCGAAAAGGTCGACCTGTTCTCGATCGTTCCGGTCAAGCGCTCGCACTCGGTGTGCGCGCAAGGCGGGATCAACGGCGCGGTGAACACCAAAGGGGAGGGCGATTCGCCGGCGATTCACTTCGACGACTCGATCTACGGCGGCGACTTCCTCGCCCATCAGCCGCCCGTCAAAGGGATGTGCGAAGCGGCGCCCTCGATCATCTACCTGTTCGACCGGATGGGCGTGATGTTCAATCGCACGCCCGAGGGGTTGCTCGATTTCCGCCGCTTCGGCGGCACCAAGCATCATCGCACCGCCTTCGCCGGCGCGACCACCGGCCAGCAGTTGCTCTACGCGCTCGACGAGCAGGTCCGCCGTTATGAGGCGCAGGGGCTGATCCGGAAATTTGAAGGCTGGGAGATGCTGAGCCTCGTCCAGGACGAGACCGGCGAATGCCGCGGGATTTGCGCGATTGACACCCGCGCGCTCGAAGTCCGCGCCTTTCCCGCTGACGACGTGATGATCGCGACCGGCGGCCCTGGCCTCATCTTCGGCCGCTCGACCCAATCGCTGGTCAACACCGGCTCTGCGGTGAGCGCCTGCTACCAGCAGGGGGCGACCTACGCCAACGGCGAGTTCATCCAGGTTCATCCGACCGCGATGCCGGGCGAGGACAAGAACCGCCTGATCTCCGAATCGATCCGGGGCGAGGGCGGCCGCGTCTGGACCTACAAGGACGGCAAGCCCTGGTACTTTCTGGAGGAGATGTATCCCGCCTACGGGAATCTCGTTCCGCGCGATATCGCCACCCGCGCGATTTTCAAGGTCGTGTTCGAGATGAAGCTCGGCGTCGACGGCCAGCCGCTCGTCTACCTCGACGTGAGCCATCTCGATCCCGAGGAGCTCAACCGCAAGGTCGGCGGTGTGCTCGAAATCTACGAAAAATTCGCCGGCGAGGATCCGCGCAAGGTGCCGATGAAGATTTTCCCGGCGATGCACTACTCGATGGGCGGGCTGTGGGTCGATTACTCGCAGCACACCAACCTGAAGGGCTTGTTCGCCTCGGGCGAGTGCGACTTCCAGTATCACGGCGCCAACCGCCTCGGCGCGAACTCGCTGCTCTCGTGCGTCTATGCCGGACAAATCGCGGCGCCCGCGATGATCGCGCATGCGAAAAGCCACCAGAGCGACGCCGACTCGAAGATCTACGACTCCGAGGCCGCGCGCCAGCGGGAGGCTTTCGACAAGATTTACCGGCTCGACGGTGACGAGAACGTCTTCGCGCTCTGGCGTGAGCTGGGCGACTTGATGACCGAGAACGTCACGGTCGTGCGCTTCAACGCCAAGCTCAAGGTCACCGACGACAAGATCCTCGAGCTGAAAGATCGATGGGGCCGCGTCGGGCTCAATGACAAAGGCAAGTGGGCGAATCAGGAAGTGCTGTTCGTCCGCCACTTCTACAACATGCTCGAGCTGGCCCGTCCGATTACGCTCGGCGCGCTCAACCGCAACGAGTCGCGCGGCGCGCATTACAAACCCGATTTTCCCGAGCGCGACGACCAGAACTGGCTCAAGAGCACGCTCGCGCACTGGACCTCCGACGGTCCCCGCTTCAGCTCCGAGCCGGTCGACGTAGGCCTGATCAAGCCGCGCGCGCGCCGTTACGACGTCGACAAGGGCGCCACCGCCAAGGCGGCGTAACTCCGATGGCAGAACAGACCATCACGCTCCGGATCAAGCGCCAGGAAGGTCCGCAGAGCGCGTCCTACTGGGAGGAGTTCGAGCTTCCCTACAAGGCGGATCACAACGTCATCTCGATGTTGATGGAGATCCGGCGCAACCCGATCACCCGCCAGGGCAAGCGCACCGCGCCGGTGGTGTTCGAGGCCAACTGCCTCGAAGAGGTATGCGGCGCGTGCTCGATGGTAATCAACGGGCGCGTGCGGCAGGGATGCAGCGCGCTGGCCTCGCTCATTTCACCCGATCGCAGCGTGACGATCGAGCCGATGTCGAAATTTCCGGTGGTGCGCGACCTTTGGGTCGACCGCTCGTTCATGTTCGAGTCGCTCAAGAAAACGCACGCGTGGATTCCGATCGACGGCACGTATGACCTCGGCCCCGGTCCGCGCCTGAGCCCGGAGACGCAGGAGTTGGCCTATCTTTTCTCGCGATGCATGACGTGTGGCTGCTGCCTCGAGGCCTGTCCGCAGGTCAACGGCCACTCGAAATTCATGGGCGCGGCGGTGATCGGGCAAGTTTACCTGATGGGCGAGCATCCGACCGGCAAAATGCATCAGGACGAGCGGCTGGAAGCGCTGATGGGCATCGGCGGCATCGCGGATTGCGGCAACGCGCAGAACTGCGTCGAAGTCTGCCCCAAGGGCATCCCGCTCACGACCGCGATCGCACGCGTCGGCGGCCAGGTCACGCGCAAATGGCTCCGCGATCTGTTCTTCAAATGAAGCTTTCCTCTGTCGTTCCGAGCTCAGCGAGGAATCTACGCGGAGCGATTTGGTCGTGTCCGGCCCCTGTGAGACACTGGGCTGCTAAATGAACATCCACGAATTTCAGGCCAAGCAGATTCTCGCGCGCTTCGGCGCGCCGGTTCCCAAGGGGCAGCCCGCCGAGACTCCCGAGGCCGCCGCGAAGGCGTTCACCGCGCTCGGCCAGCCGAAGGCCGTCATCAAGGTGCAAATTCATGCCGGCGGGCGCGGCAAAGCCGGCGGCGTAAAGCTGATTTCGAGCGCCGAAGAGGCGCGCGCGTTCGCCGAGAAGCTGCTCGGCAAGCCGCTCGTGACCCATCAGACGGGACCGCAGGGCCGCGTCGTGCGGCGCGTCTACGTCGAGGAAGCGGGCCAGATTGCGCGCGAGCTTTACCTCGGGATGCTGGTCGATCGCAAAGCCGAAGCGGTCGCGATCATCGCGAGCACCGAGGGCGGGATGGAGATCGAAGAGGTCGCCGCCAAAACGCCCGAGAAGATCATCACCGAGGTGATCGATCCGTTGATCGGTCCGGCCAGTTTTCAGGCCCGCAAGATCGCGTTCGCGCTGGGCCTGCGCGACAAGCTCACCGGCCAGTTCGCGACGCTGCTCGCGGCGCTCTACCGCGCTTTCATCGAGACCGACGCTTCGCTGATCGAGATCAATCCGCTGGTCGTCACCGGCGACGGCAAAGTCATCTGCCTCGACGCCAAGATGTCCTTCGACGACAACGGCCTGTTCCGCCATCCGGAGATTCGCGAGCTACGCGATCCCAACGAGGAAGACCCCGACGAGACCGAAGCCGCCAAATTCGATCTGAGCTTCGTGCATCTGGACGGCAACATCGGATGCATGGTCAACGGCGCGGGACTCGCGATGGCGACGATGGACATCGTCAAGTACTACGGCGCCGAGCCCGCCAACTTTCTCGACGTCGGAGGCGGCGCCAATACCCAGAAAGTCGCAGCGGCGTTCCGTATCCTGTTGTCCGACGCCCGCGTCAAGGCGGTGTTGATCAATATCTTCGGCGGCATCATGCAATGCGATGTGCTCGCGCAGGGCGTGGTCGAGGCCGCGCGCGAGGTCAAGCTCAGCGTGCCGCTGGTCGTGCGGATGGAAGGCACCAACGTCGACAAGGGCAAGGCGATCCTGAAAGATTCGGGAATCGCGGTAATCGCCGCGAGCGACATGGCCGACGCAGCGCGTCGGGTCGTAGCTGCGATCGGCGGCAAGCCATGAGTATTCTGGTTAACAAGGCGACGCGCGTTCTCACGCAGGGAATCACGGGCGCAACCGCGCAGTTCCACACCCGCGCCTGCCGCGAGTACGGCACGCAGATGGTCGCGGGCGTCGTGCCGGGCAAGGGCGGCACGGACTTCGAGGGCATTCCCGTCTTCGACTCGGTCGAGCAGGCGCGCAAGGCGACCGGCGCCAACGCGACGGTGATCTACGTTCCGCCGCCGTTCGCCGCCGACGCGATAATCGAGGCCGCCGCGGCGGGGATCGAGCTGATCATCTGCATCACCGAGGGCATCCCGGTCCTCGACATGGTGAAGGCGCGGCGTTACGTGCGCGGCACCGCCAGCCGGCTGATCGGTCCGAACTGCCCGGGCGTCATCACGCCCGGCGAGTGCAAGATCGGGATTATGCCGGGCTATATCCATAAGCCCGGCCCGGTCGGAGTCGTCTCGCGCTCGGGGACGCTGACCTACGAGGCGGTGCATCAGCTCACGCTGCTCGGCATCGGGCAATCGACCTGCCTTGGGATCGGCGGCGATCCGATCGTCGGCACCGGCCATGTTGAGGCGCTGAAGCTCTTCAACGATGATCCCGCGACCAAGGCGGTGATCATGATCGGCGAGATCGGCGGAACGGCTGAAGAAGAGGCCGCGCAATACATAAAGCAATACTTTAAGAAGCCGGTGGTCGCATTTATCGCCGGGCAGACCGCGCCGAAGGGCCGCCGGATGGGTCACGCGGGCGCGATCATCTCTGGGGGACGCGGCACCGCCGCCGACAAAATCGCGGCGCTGAAGGCCGCCGGAATCACCGTCGCGATGAGCCCGGCCGACCTGGGCTCAACCATGAAGTCGGTGCTTGAAACCCGCGCCTCCTGACCCGTGCCTCTCCCTTTCCAGGGAGAGGCCGGCGAGCGGTACGCTCGCCGGGTGAGGGCACCGCTCAGAAGGAGAACTCCCCTTTGTCTGAACGAACGCTAGCCATAGTCAAGCCCGACGCGTTCAAGCGCGGGCTCGTCGGCGACATCCTCAAACGCATCGAAGCCTCGGGGCTCACGCTCGGCGCGCTACGCGTGATGCATCTGAGCCACGCGCAGGCCGAGGCCTTTTACGACGTCCACAAAGCGCGGCCGTTCTACAAGTCGCTGTGCGACTACATGTCGTCGGGACCGGTAGTGATCGCGGTGCTCCAGGGCGAGCGCGCGATCGCGCGCTGGCGCGAGTTGATGGGCGCGACCGATCCGGCCAAAGCCGCAGCCGGTACGATTCGCAAGGACTTCGGGCTGAACGTCGAGCAGAACGCTACCCACGGCTCCGACGCCCCCGAAACCGCGGCACAGGAGATCGCATTCTTTTTCAGCGGGTTAGAAATTCTCCCGTAGCCATTCTCGCCTGAAATATCGGTCGACAGCCTCGTCCATCTCTCTGACCGATAGGCGAGATCCTTTGTAGTTGGCGATTCCAACTAGGTCTTCCAACCGAGTAACACGCTTCCGCTCGACGGGGCTGGTAAGCTCGGGGGCCCAAGCTTTAGCATCGGTTCTCTTGCGAGTCCGTAGATACCGCGGCTTTCTATTGATCATCGGACAATCACTTCGAGTGTCGGAAAATGCAATGCAGCGCCACTTTAGATAGTATTGAATCAGTGTGCCCGTTAGTCAAATCGGAATCAGCCACGGACATCCGCGACCTCACCCTCGAGGAACTCGAAGCGGTCGTTATCGCCGTCGGCGAGCGGCGCTTTCGCGGCGCACAGCTTGCCGGATGGCTCTACGATCGCGGCGCGCGGTCGTTTGATCAGATGACCAACGTGCCCGCCGCGCTCCGTCATAATCTCGATGAACGCTTCATGATTGGCCCGCTGCCTCCGACGATCGTCTCGCGCTCGACCGACGGGACCCGCAAGCTGCTGCTGACGCTGTCCGACGGCGAGCAGATCGAGACCGTGATCATTCCCACCTCAGGCCGCGTGACGCTGTGTCTCTCGAGCCAGGCCGGATGCGCGATGGGCTGCGAGTTCTGCGCGACCGCCCGGATGGGGCTCCATCGCAATCTGGGCGTGGCCGAAATCCTGAGCCAGGTTTTCGCCGCGCGCGCCGCGCTGGCGGAGGGCGAGGAGCTGACCAACTACGTCTTCATGGGGATGGGCGAGCCGCTGGCGAACTATCCGCGGCTGCTCAAGGTGCTGCGCATCATGACCGCAGAGTGGGGGATGGGCATCTCGCCGCGCCGGATCACGGTCTCGACCGTCGGACTCGTCCCGATGATGGAGCGGCTCCTGAACGACATCCCGGTGAATCTGGCGGTATCGCTCCATGCCGGCGACCAACGAGCTGCGCGACCGGCTCGCGCCGATCAATCGGCGCTATCCGCTCGAAGCGCTGATCGAAGCCTGCCGGAATCTGCCGCTTCAACGCCGCCGCCGCATCACGTTCGAGTACGTGATGCTGGCCGGGGTCAACGATTCACCCGAGCAGGCGAAGCAGGTCGCGCGGCTGCTCGCGCCGCTGCGCGCCAAGGTCAATCTGATTTTTTTCAACCGGTATCCCGAGTCTCCGTTGCGGGGCCAGCGCGCGCGACGCGGTCGAGCGCTTTCAAGCGATCCTGCGGCAGGGTAACTTGACCGCTACGATTCGCGAGAGCCGGGGCCGGATATCGCGGCCGCCTGCGGGCAGCTGTATGCGGAGCGGCACGAACGGCCGGCAGGCGGCGAACGCCGCGGGATAGCAGATGACACTCGGAGTAATCGGCGGCAGCGGCTTCTATCAGATGCCTGGCCTGGAACGGGTCGAGCAGATCGAGTTGAAGACGCCGTTCGGCGCCCCCTCCGATCCGTATTATCGCGGCAAGCTCGGCGAGATCGAGGTGGTCTTCCTCGCGCGCCACGGCCGCGGCCATCGGATTCTGCCCAGCGAGATGAACTATCGCGCCAATATCTACGGGATGAAGCAGCTCGGCGTCGAACATCTGGTCTCGGTCAGCACCGCCGGCAGCATGAAGGAGGAGATCAAGCCCGGCGACTCTGGTGGTGCCCGATCAGTTCATCGACCGTACCTTCAAACGGCCCGCGACCTTTTTCGGCAACGGCATCGTCGCGCACGTCTCGCTGGCCGATCCCGTGTGCGCCGATCTGAGCGCGCACGCTGACCGCGTCGGGCCAGGCGGCCGGCGCGGAGATTCGCGAGCGGCGGCACCTACCTCTGTATCGAGGGGCCGCAGTTTTCGACTCGCGCCGAGTCGAATCTGTATCGAAGCTGGGGCGTCGACGTGATCAGCATGACCGCGATGCAGGAGGCGCGGCTGGCCCGCGAAGCCGAACTCTGTTACGCGACGCTGGTGCTGGTGACCGACTACGACTGCTGGCATCACAGCGTCAAGGCGGTCGATATCGCCGAGATTCTGCGCGTGATGCGCGCCAATGTCGCGCTCGCGCAGCAGACGCGTTGCCAATCTGGCGCGCGCGATGCGCCGGGCAGAATCGCGCTTGTAGCTGCGCTAACGCGCTGAAGGATGCGATTATAACCGATCGCGCGGTGATTCCGCCCAAGGTCGCGGCGGACCTGCGGCCGATAATCGGCAAGTATCTTAAACGCGTGACCTGGCGGAGACGCTCGCAACTTCCAATGAGTATCGTAGTAGTCGGATCGGTCGCTACGACACGATCGAAACACAGCACGGCGAGGCGGTGCACGCGCTGGGCGGCTCGGCCAGTTATTTCTCGCTGGCGGCGCGCTTCTTCGCGCCGGTCAGTATCGTCGCGGTGGTCGGCGCGGACTTCAAGCCCGAGCATCGCGAGCTGTTCGCCGACCGCAATATCGACATGCGCGGCCTGGAACAGCGCGACGGGCAAAACGATTCACTGGCACGGCCGCTATCACGAGGACATGAACAAGCGCGACACGATCGCGCCTCGCGCTCAACGTGTTCGCCGATTTCAAGCCCACCTTGCTGCCCGACCAGCGCCGCGCCGACTACCTCTTTCTCGCCAACATTCGCCGGCCCTGCAGCACCACGTGCTGGCGCAGATGCAGCAGTCCCAAGGTGGTCGCCGCCGACACGATGGATCACTGGATCGAGAGCGATCGGGCGGCGCTTGACGAAGCTGCTGTTGCGGCTCGATATCCTGACTCTCAACGACGAAGAAGCGCGGATGCTCTCCGGCGAGCACAACCTGGTCAAGGCCGGTCGCGCGATCCTCAAGATGGGCCCGAAGATCGTGCTGGTGAAGCGCGGCGAGTATGGCGTGCTGCAATTCAGCCGGGACGGGATGTTCGCGGTTCCGGCTTATCCGCTCGAAGAGGTGGTCGATCCCACCGGCGCGGGCGATACCTTTGCCGGCGGCGTGATGGGCTACCTCGCGCGTCACGGGCGGCTTAACGAGGGCACGCTCCGTTCGGCGGTGGTTTACGGAACCGTGATGGCCTCGTTCGTGGTCGAGAAATTTTCGCTGGAGCGGCTGTCCAGACTGACCTGGGAAGAGGTCGACCGCCGCTATCGCGCGTTTATCGAGCTGACCGACTCGCAGCATCCCCGATGGACCTCTCCGTAGTGATCCCGCTCTTCAACGAGCGGGACAATCTTCGACCGCTGCATGAGGAGCTGGGACGCGCGATGGGGGCGCTGGGGCGCGCCTACGAGATGATTTTCATCGACGACGGCAGCACCGACGGCAGCGACGCGGTCCTGCGCGAGCTCAAGCAAAGCGATCCGCACACGCCGGGTGATCCGCCTTGCGCGGCAATACCGGCCAGACCGCCGCGCTTGCCTGCGGCTTCAAACACGCGCAGGGGGAGTTCGTGGTCGCGATCGATGGCGATGGCCAGAACGATCCGGCCGATATCCCGCGGCTGCTCGCGAAGCTCGAAGAAGGCTACGACCTGGTCAGCGGATGGCGCATGGAGCGCTGGCAGAACGCGGTCCTCACGCGCCGGCTGCCGTCGCTCACGGCCAACTGGCTGATCTCGAGCATGACCGGCGTCCGGCTGCACGACTACGGATGCACCCTCAAGGCCTACCGGGGCGAGCTGGCGCAGCGGGCTCAAGCTCTACGGCGAGATGCATCGCTTCGTCCCGGCGATCGCGGCCGAGCTGGGCGCGCAGATCTGCCGAGCTCGAAGTCGAATTCCGCCCGCGGCGCGCCGGCCGCTCCAAGTATGGCCTGTGGCGGATCATCCGCACGCTGCTCGATCTGATCACGGTGCATGTTTCTGTCCGGCTACTCGACGCAGCCGATCCAGGTCTTCGGCGTGATCGGCTTCGCGCTCAGCGGCGTCGGCTCGCTATGGACCGGCAGCCTCGTATTCGAGAAGATCGTCCTGGGGCGCAAGCTCGGCGACCGGCCGGCGCTGCTGCTGGCGGTGTTGCTGGTGGTGGTGGGGGTCCAGTTCGTCAGCCTGGGGCTGCTTGGCGAGATGCTCGCGCGTACCTATCACGAATCGCAAAACAAGCCGATCTACGTAATCAAGGAAGAATTCTGAGGTCGCCGATAGATGAATATCGCGATGATTGGTACCGGCTACGTGGGACTGGTCAGCGGCACCTGCTTCGCCGAGAGCGGCAACGAGGTGATCTGCGTCGATATCAACCCGGCTCGCGTCGATCAGCTCAACGCGGGCGAGCATCCCGATCTACGAGCCCGGCCTCGAGGAGCTGGTGCGGCGCAATACCAAGGAGGGGCGCCTGCAGTTCACCCGCGATCTGAAAGCGGCCGTCGCTCAATCGATGGTCTCGTTTATCGCGGTCGGAACGCCGATGAGCGCGTCGGGCGCGGCCGACTTGTCGAGCGTATTTCGCGCCGCGCAGGACGTCGCCCGGGCGGCGACCGGCTACCACGTTATTGCGATCAAGAGCACCGTGCCGGTTGGCACCAATGACCGCGTGCGCGAGCAGATCGCGGGTCTGGCTAGCCATCGCATCGACCTCTGCTCCTGTCCCGAGTTTCTCAAAGAAGGCGCGGCGATCGAAGACTTCATGCGGCCCGACCGGGTGATTATCGGCAGCAGCAGCGAGCAGGCGACCGCGATCGTGCGCGAGCTGCACGCGCCGTTCGTCCGCACCGACAATCCGATTCTGGTCATGGATCCGCGTTCGGCGGAACTGTCCAAGTACGCGTGCAACGCGATGCTCGCACTGCGCATCTCGTTCATCAACGACATCGCCAATCTGTGCGACGCGGTGGGCGCCGAGATCAACGAAGTGCGGCGCGGGCTCGGCACCGACCGGCGGATCGGCTCGCAGTTCCTGTTTCCCGGGCGTCGGCTACGGCGGCTCGTGCTTTCCCAAGGACGTGCAGGCGCTGATTCATACCGCCGGCGAGAACGATCTGGACTTCGCGTTGCTCAAGGCGGCGGAAAAAGTGAACGCGCGGCAGAAGCGCCTGCTCGTCGATCGGGTCAAGGCGCACTTCGGCGGCGATCTCAAAGGCCGCACCTTCGCGATCTGGGGACTCGCTTTCAAGCCCCGCACCGACGACATGCGCGAGGCGCCATCGATCGTGGTGATCGAGGAGTTGCTGGCCGCGGGCGCGCGCGTGCGTGTGCACGATCCCGAGGCGCTCGACAACGCGCGCCGCGTGTTCGGCGATCGCGTCAGCTACCACGAGATCAACTATGAGACGCTTGCCGGCGCGGACGCGCTGCTGATCGTGACTGAGTGGAACGAGTTCCGGCATCCGAATTTTCAGCGCATACGGGCCGCGCTCAAGCAGCCGGTGATTTTCGACGGGCGCAATCTCTACGACCCGGCGCTGATGAAAGCGCTCGATTTCCGCTACTACTCGATCGGCCGCCGCCCGGTGTAAGGAGTTCGCGATGAAAGTTCTGGTCACCGGCGGCGCCGGCTTTATCGGGTCGCATACCGTCGACGCGCTGGTTGCGGCCGGTCACGAAGTCGCGGTGCTGGACAATCTGTCGGCGGGCAAGCGCGAGCAGGTGAACCCGGCGGCGCGCCTGCACGAGGTCGATCTCCGCGACGCAGGCCGCGTTCGGGAAGTGCTCGCGAAAGAGCGGCCCGAGGCGGTGTACCATCTAGCGGCCCAGATGGACGTCCGCCGCTCGGTCGCCGATCCGGCCTTTGACGCGCAGGTAAATCTGGTCGGGATGCTCAACCTGATGGAAGCCGGCCGCGTCAACGGTCTGCGCCGCGTGATCTTCGCCTCGACCGGCGGCGCGATCTACGGCGATCAGGAGACTTATCCCTGCGCCGAGGACCATCCGCTCCAGCCGGTCAGTCCCTACGGCGTCGCGAAGCTCGCCACCGAGCGCTACCTGTTCTTCTACAAGGTGGAATACGGAATCGACTACCTGGCGCTGCGTTACGCCAATGTTTACGGCCCGCGCCAGGATCCTCATGGCGAGGCCGGCGTGGTTGCGATTTTTTGCGGCCGGATGCTCGCGGGCCAGCCGGTGACGATCTTCGGCACCGGCGAGCAGACTCGCGACTATGTCTTCGTTGCCGACGTGGTGCGGGCCAACTTGGCGTCGTTGAAGGTGAACATCACCGGCGCGCTCAACGTCGGCACCGGCCTCGAGACCAGCGTCAACCGGCTGTTCAAGGAGTTGGCCGGGTCGTCCTACGAGCTTAAACCAGTGTACGAAGCCGCGCGCCCCGGCGAGCAGCAGCGCTCCGTGGTTTCACCCGCCGCCGCGGCGCAAGCGCTGGGATGGCGGCCGGAAGTGACGCTGCGCGATGGGCTCGCGCGCACGCTCGCGTTCTTTACCGAGCGGGCCGGGCGCGGCCGTTGAGCGCATGCTATAGTCTGTGCGCTGCGCCGGAGCGGGACCTAACCAGCGCCCGGAGCCGAACCGGCGGAATGCCTGAATGACAGACTCCGATCTGATCCGCAATTTCTCGATCATCGCGCATATCGACCACGGCAAATCGACCCTGGCCGATCGCCTGCTCGAACGCACCGGCGCGCTTTCCAAGCGCGAGCTGAAGGAACAGTTCCTCGACTCGATGGACCTCGAACGCGAGCGGGGAATCACGATCAAGGCGCGGTCGGTGCGGCTGAGCTATGCGGCGCACGACGGCCGCACCTACGTCCTCAATCTGATCGATACGCCCGGCCACGTCGATTTCGCGTACGAAGTCTCGCGCAGCTTGGCCGCGTGCGAGGGCGCGCTGCTGGTGGTCGACGCCAGCCAGGGGGTCGAGGCGCAGACGCTGGCCAATGTTTACATGGCGCTCGATCACGGGTTGGAGATCATCCCGGTGATCAACAAGATCGATCTGCCGGGCGCGGACGTTGATCGCACGCGGAGCCAGATCGAGGAAATTATCGGGCTCAACGCCAGCGATGCGATCCTGACCAGCGCGAAAGAGGGCATCGGAATCGAGGAGGTGCTCGAGGCGATCGTCGCCCGGATTCCGCCGCCTCCGGGATTGTCCGATAAGCCGGCCGCGCGCGCTGATCTTCGACAGCTGGTACGACGCCTATCAGGGCGCGATCGGCCTCGTGCGGGTCTTCGAAGGCGAGCTTCACCGCGGGATGAAGGTCCGCCTGATGGGCACCGACAAGCCGGGCGAAGTGATGCGGCTGGGACATTTCACCCCGCACGATCGCGAGGTCGAGATGCTCGGTCCGGGCGAGGTCGGCTTCATCGTCGCGGGTATCAGGACGGTTGCCGACATGCGCGTGGGCGATACGATCACCGATGCGAATCGGCCCGCCACGCAGGCGCTGCCGGGGTTCAAGGAACTCAAGCCGATGGTCTTCGCGGGCCTGTATCCGACCGAGGCCAATCAGTACACCGCGCTCCGCGACGCGATCGAAAAGCTCCGGCTCAACGACGCGAGCCTGGTGTGCGAGCCCGAGTCGTCGCAGGCGCTGGGCTTCGGCTTCCGCGCCGGCTTCCTGGGCTTGCTGCACATGGAGATCGCGCAGGAGCGGCTGGAGCGCGAGTTCGGCCTGAACCTGATCGTTACCGCGCCGACCGTCGCTTATCAGGTCCGGAGCACCGACGGCAAAACCACGCTGGTCGACAATCCGGCATTCCTGCCCGACGAGAACGCGATCGAAACGATCGAAGAGCCGTTCATCCTCGCGTCAGTTCACATGCCCGACGAGTTCCTCGGCCCGGTGATGGGCCTGTGCGAAGAGCGCCGGGGCCGGCAGCGCGACTTGAAATACGTCGGGCAGAAACGCGTCCTCCTGCACTACGAGCTGCCGCTGGCCGAGGTGGTGTTCGATTTCTACGATCGGCTGAAGTCGGTGAGCCGCGGTTATGCCTCGCTGGATTATGAGTTTCTGGACTTCCGGGCCGGGCAGTCTGGTTAAATTGGATATCAGGATCAACGGAGAGGTGATCGATGCTTTGTCGATCATCGTGCATCGCGAGAAGGCTTACGAGCGCGGGCGTGCCTTGTGCGAAAAGATGCGCCAGCTGATCCCGCGCCAGATGTTTGAGGTGGCGATCCAGGCCGCGATCGGCAGCAAGATAATCGCCCGCGAAAGCGTTAAGGCGCTGCGCAAGAACGTTACGGCCAAGTGCTACGGCGGCGATATCACGCGCAAGCGCAAACTGCTTGAGAAACAAAAGGAAGGCAAGAAACGGATGAAACAGGTCGGGCGCGTCGAGATTCCGCAGGAAGCCTTCCTTGCCCTGCTCAAGGTGGGAGACTAGCTCCAGCCGTGGGCCAGCCCGTTCGCAGCCTGTCCAAAGCCCCGCCCGCCGCGGCACCCGGTCAGAAGTCCGTGCCGGCGCAACGCTCCGCGTTGCGCGAGTATAGCGAGGCCCTGATAATCGCGCTCGGCCTCGCGATGGTCATCCGCACCTTTCTCATCCAGGCCTACAAGATTCCGTCCGGCTCGATGGAGCCGACGCTGCTGATCGGCGACCATATTCTGGTCAACAAGCTGATCTACGGCTTGCGGGTTCCCGATTCGATCTTCGGGCTGCATCCGCCGGGGCTTCCCTACGGCCACTACCTGTTCCGGATCGAAGCGGTCCATCGCGGCGACGTGGTGGTGTTCGTCTTTCCGCCCGACCCCACCAAGGACTTTATCAAGCGCGTGATCGGCGTGGCCGGCGACACGGTCGAGGTTCGCGGCGGGATCCTCTACCTCAACGGGCAGAAAGTCCCCGATCCGCACGCCCATTATGAAGTTCCGCTGGCCGAGCACGTTACGCCCTCACCGCGCGACACTTTCGGCCCGCTCAAGGTGCCGGATGGCAAGCTCTTCATGATGGGCGACAACCGCGACCGGAGCTACGACAGCCGCTGGTGGGGATTGGTCGATCAGGATCAGGCGGAAGGCCGTGCGCTAATCATCTATTGGTCGTGGGACAGCGACGCCCCCGGCCTGTTCGGGGTGCGCTGGAATAGATTTGGCAGTCTGGTAAGATAACGCGGGGATGTAGAGTGGCTGATAATGGGGTCGCGAAGGTTGGCGTGATGCTCGAGCAGCTTAACTCGCGGTTCGAGCTGGTGGTCGAAGCGCTCTCGGGGATCGGCGGGCGGATCGACACGCTACGCGGCGAGATGGTCGAGCAGTTTGCCGAAGTCGGCAAGCAGATCCGTTTTCTCTCCCAGCAGATCGGCGAAAATCGCGACGGGCTGTCGGCGCTGCGCGCCGAGCTGACCGCCGAGATGGTCCGTCTGGGCGAGGCGCTGGGTGCCACGCGCGTCGAGTTCAGACAGCAGTTCACCGACACGCACAGTTCAATTCGCCAGGAAATCACCGACGGCGCGCAGCGGGCCGTCTCCCAGATGCGCGAGCAGATCGCAGCCGGAATCGGCGTAGCCCGCAAGGAGTTCCCGCAGGAAGTGGCGGCCTCGGCGCAGCAGACTCGCGAGAGCATGCGCAGCGGAATCACGGAACTGCACGACGGTCTGCGCTCCGAGATCGCCCGGCGGACCGAAGCGATCACCAAGCAACTGAGCGGGGAGTCGAAGTCGGGGCAGAAATCGCTGGCGGCGCTGAGCAAGAAGTTCGACCGCTTCGACGATCGCGTCTCGGTCCAGGTCAAGGATCAGGAGCAGCGCCTGCGCAAGCTCGAACGCCGCGCCCGCGGCTGAAGCTGGACTTCGAATATCCACCGCATCGCAGGGGAATACCCGATGCTGGCTTGACCGCGTACCCGTGCGCGGATAAAAGAAAACTGACCTTTTAATTCGTCCCTGCGAGGACGAAAAAGGTGTGCGATGAACGGTTGTGATTTTGAACCCGTCTGCCTGCGCAGGCGGGCGTTTTTTTTGTTTGGCCCGTGCCGAGGGTGCGAACGGCGATGAAGCCCACCGTCGCGCTCGATTCCTCCGCGATCGCGCGCTCCGTCAAGCGCCTCGCGCACGAGATCGGTGAGCGCAGCGGTGGCGGCGAGAAACTCGTGCTGATCGGTATCCTGCGGCGCGGCGCGGTTCTAGCCCGGCGGCTGGCCGCGGCGCTCAAGGAGGTTGAAGACCGCGACGTTCCGGTCGGCACCCTCGATATCTCCTCGTATCGCGACGACGGCAAGGGCGCGCCGGGAGATCCCCGGCTGCTCGGCCGCGATATCCCGTTCACGCTCGACGGCCGGCGCGTGATCCTGGTCGACGATGTGCTCTACACCGGACGCACCGTCCGCGCGGCCCTGGACGCGATCTCTGATCTGGGCCGCCCGGAATCGATCCAGCTCGCGGTGTTGATCGATCGCGGCGAGCGCGAGCTGCCGATTCGGGCCGACTATGTCGGCAAGAACCTGCAAGCGCCGAACGGTGAGCGGATCCACGTACGGCTCAGCGAGGTCGACGGCCTCGACGCGGTCGTGATCGGCGGGAGCAAGACCTGATGGCGCGGCTGGCGAAATGCGACGTGGTCTCGATCGAGGACCTGACGATCCCGGAAATCGAACGGATCTTCGCGCTGACGGATCAGTTTGCGGCGGCATTGGAGCGTGGCGAGAGCCTCGACCTTGCGCGCGGCCTGATCATGGCCACGCTGTTTTACGAACCCTCGACTCGCACCCGCCTCAGTTTCGAGTCCGCGATGCATCGCCTCGGCGGCGCCGTGATCAGTTCGGCCGATATGCACGCCAGCTCCGCGGCCAAGGGCGAAAGCCTCGCCGACACGGCCCGCGTGGTCAGCGCCTACGCCGACCTGATCGTCGTGCGCCATCCGCACGACGGCGCCGCACGGGTCGCCGCCGAATACGCGCCTTGTCCGATCCTCAACGCCGGCGACGGCAGCCGCGAGCATCCGACCCAGACGCTGTGCGATCTCTATATCCTGCGCAAGAAGAAGGGCCACCTCAAAGGGCTGACGGTCGCGATCTGCGGTGATCTGAAGTATGGCCGCACGGTCCATTCGCTGATCTACGCGCTGGCGCGCTTCGGCGCGAATATCGTCGCGGTGCCCAATCGCGGCATGGACGTGCCCGACTACGTGCTCGACCGGCTGGCCGCCGAGCGCGGCTACAGTTTCTCGACCGTCGGGATGGAGGATCTCGGGCTCGCTCGCCGGCGGTCTCGACGCGCTGTACCTGACGCCCAGCGCGCCCCATCAGATGGCGCTCTTCACCGCCGAGATGCCGCTCAAGGCCCTGCCGAGCGAGCATCCCCCGGCTGCGCTCGACGCCTTCTACGTCACGCGCCTGCAGCAGGAGCGTCGCGCGGAGAACGACAACGATCAGGGCGGCTACGTCCGCTTCGATGCGCAGGCGCTCAAGACCAGCCGCACGCAGGAAGCCGTCGTGATGCATCCGCTGCCCCGCACCGACGAGCTGGCCTACGAGCTGGATGCCGATCCGCGCGCGGTTTACTTCGAGCAGGCCGCCGCGGGCGTGCCGGTGCGGATGGCGCTGATCGCGTGGATGATCGAAAACACTGCGGACGACTCATGGCGCCAGGCGCGCGCCGAAGCGCCGATCAGATTCAAATCGGAGCCGGCGCCGCGCTGCGCCAATCCCAACTGCATCACCCGCCATGAGGGCGCGTATCTGCGTCCGCGCTTTCGCCTGGCGCCGGTCGTGAGTCGCTCGATCTTTCTGCTCCGCTGCGACTTCTGCGATCGCGAGCTGCGGGCCGAGTTTGTTGGGCACGCCCGCTCGCGCCGCTACTACCCTTTCGAAGAGGCCCTCTACGGCTACGTCCGCACCTGGATCGAAGAAGGCTCGCTGGTCGTGTTCGACAACGTAAAGCAGGCCGAAGAGCACGGCTACGAGCCTTATCGCCGCGGCCCGCAACGCGAAATCATGAACAGCGACGAGGTCGCCCGCGCCTGCGACGCGCTCGCCGCGCAAATGATCGAAGACCTGCCCGACTTGGGCGGGGTTGCGATGGTAGGCATCGTCAGCCACGGCGCGCTGCTTGCGATGCGGCTCCGCGCACTGATCGAAACGCGCACCGGAATCCGCCTGCCGTGCGCGATCGTCGACGTGGCCGGCGGCGCCGATACGATTCGTCCCCTTGAGGCCGGCGCAACCGTCGAGGTCGAGGGCCGTACGATTGTCCTGGTCGACGACGTAATCAACAGCGGATGGACCGTGCAGCGCGCGATGGCGGCGCTGTGGAAGCGCGGCCGTCCCAGCGCGCTCAAGCTCGCGGTGTTGATCGACCGGGGCCATCGCGCAGTTCCGATCCGGCCCAACTACGTCGGCAAGAATATCCCGACCGCGCGCGCCGAACGCGTGCAGGTTCGGCTGGCCGCGTCGGATCCGCCGGGCGCGCATCAGCCTCCGATCGGGTGGTGGTGTACTCGATGGTCGAATCGCTCAAGGAACCGGCGAGGGCCGAGTGAGGCCGATCTTGATTTCCGGCGGGCGCGTAATCGATCCCGCTCGCCGAATCGACGGCGCCTTTGATGTGCTGATCAGCGGCGCTGAGATCAAAGCGCTGGAGCGGCCGGGCGTTTTGGGCGCGACCGCAGACGCGATAACCATCGACGCGTCGGGATGCTGGGTCGTGCCGGGACTGATCGATCCGCACGTTCATTTGCGCGATCCCGGCTTCCCGCAGAAAGAGACGATCGGCAGCGGATTGCGCGCCGCCGCGGCGGGCGGATTCACCGCCGTCGCCGCGATGGCGAACACGTCGCCGGTCAACGACACACCCGAAATTGCCCGCTACATGCTGGACGCAGCGCGGAGCGCGTCCGCGCCGCGCGACTGGTGCCGGTCTCAGCGGTGACGAAGGGACTGCTCGGCCGCGAGCTGGTGGATTATCGCCGCGATGGCCGCGGCGGGCGCGCGGCTGTTTTCCGACGACGGCATCCCGATCGACGACGAAGCCGTTCTCGCCCGCGCGCTGGATCAAACCAGCCGGCTCGGCTTCGCGATTTCGCTCCATGAAGAGGATCGCGCGCTGTCGGCCGGCGGCGCGATCAACGCAGGCGACGTTGCCCGGCGTCTGGGCGTGGCGGGCGTTCCGGCTCGCGCCGAAACCGAACGCGTCCGGCGGCGACCTTGCGCTGGCGACGCGCGTCGGCGCGGCGGTCCATATCGCGCATGTGTCGACCGCCGAATCGCTCGATCTGATCCGCGCCGCGCGCAGCCATGGCGCGAAAGTGACCTGCGAGGTAACGCCGCATCATTTCAGCCTCGACGATCACGCGGTGCTGAGCTGGGGCCCGAACGCCAAGATGTCGCCGCCGCTGCGCAGCTCGAGGATGTCGCGGCGCTGCGTGGCGGCGACTCGCCGACGGGACGATCGACATGATCGCGACCGACCACGCGCCGCACGATCCGGGCTCCAAGCAGATGGCGAGTCTCGCCGGATGCTTTCGGTCCCGGAATCGAAGCGCCGCAGCCGCTGCCCGACGCGCAGGCCGGCGCGATGACGCGGCGCGCCAACGGTGTCATCGGGCTCGAAACCGCGCTCGGCCTCGCGCTGCGACTGGTGCATCGCGGGATGCATCAAGTCCCGCGCGCTGGTCGAGTTGATGGCGCTGAATCCCGCGCGGCTGCTCCGGCTCGGAGCCGGCACGCTTGCGCGGGGGCGCCGCGGATATCACGGTGATCGATCCCGAATCTGGCGATGGACAGGTCGACCCGGCGAGGTTTCTCTCAAAGAGCCGCAACACGTCCTTTCGCCGGGATGGAACTCAAAGGCAAGGCAATTATCACGATGGTGGCGGGCGAGATCGTTTACGACGGCCGCACGGCGGGGCGATCATGACGCAGGCGCGCGCGGGTGAAGCGATCCTGGCGCTCGCCGACGGCAGTATTTTCCGCGGCCGGGCCTTCGGTGCGATCGGCGAGACGGTCGGCGAGGTGGTGTTCAATACCGCGATGACCGGCTACCAGGAAGTGCTCACCGATCCGTCCTACAAGGGCCAGATCGTCTGCATGACCTATCCGCGAGATCGGCAACGTCGGGATCAATGCCGAGGATGCCGAGTCGGCAGCGGGTTTACGTCGAAGGCTTCATCGTCAAGGAATACCGGCCGCGTCCGTCGAACTGGCGCGCGGAGATGTCGCTCGGCGAATATCTCGCGAGCGCCGGCGTGGTCGGAATCGAGGGAATCGATACGCGCGCGCTGGTCCGCCACATCCGTGACGCACGGCGCGCAGGAAGCGGTCATCTCGAGCGCTCGATCTTGATCCGCAGAGTCTGGTCGCAAAAGCCAAAGCCTCGCCCGGATTGGTGGGCCGCGATCTTGTTAAGGAAGTTACCTGCGCCGAGCCCTACGATTGGGAGTCGGGCGATTGGGCGCTGGGCCACGGCTACCGGAAAATCGATTCGCGCGAGCTGCGCGACGCGCCGCTGGTCGTCGCGATCGACTACGGGATCAAGCGCAACATCCTGCGCCGCCTGGTTGCCACCGGCTTTCGGGTCAAGGTGCTGCCGGCGTCCGCCACTGCCGCCGAGATTCTCGCGCACAATCCCGACGGGGTATTCCTCTCCAACGGGCCGGCCGATCCCGCGGCGCTGCCTTACGCGCACGAAGCGGTGCGCGGCGTGCTCGGCAAAAAGCCGATGTTCGGCATCTGTCTCGGCCATCAGATCCTCGGCTCGCGCTCGGCGGCGACACCTACAAGCTCGGCTTCGGCCATCACGGCGCGAATCATCCGGTGATGGATCTGCGCACGCGGCGGGTGGAGATCACCTCGCAGAATCATGGCTTCGCGGTCGATGCGGAGTCGCTGGCGGGACGCGCCGAGCTTTCGCATCGTCAATCTCAACGACCAGACGGTCGAGGGATTGCGTGGCGTCGGGCGTGCCGTTTTTCTCCGTGCAGTATCATCCGGAGGCCTCGCCGGGGCCGCACGATGCGGGCTATCTGTTCGGGCGCTTTCGCAAGATTGGTCGAGGCGTTTCCGCGCTACGGCGCGGAAGCGCTGGATCGCATTCTCGCGGCGGAAGAGTCGGACGCGACCGCCGCGCGCTGAGTTGACTCCGACGTGCGATAATCCGGGATTTCCAAATTGCCGCTGCGTAAAGATCTCAAATCGGTCCTGCTGATCGGCTCCGGCCCGATCGTGATCGGCCAGGCCTGCGAGTTCGACTATTCGGGCACGCAGGCGCTCAAGGCGCTGCGCGAGGAGGGCCTGCGGCTGATCCTGGTCAACTCCAATCCGGCGACGATCATGACCGATCCCGGATCTGGCCGATCGGACCTATATCGAGCCGATGACCGCGGACGTGATCGCGAAGATCATCGAGCGCGAGCGGCCCGACGCCTTGCTGCCGACGGTCGGCGGTCAGACCGCGCTCAACCTGGCGATCGAGCTGGCGGAATCGGGCGTGCTCGATCGCTTCGGCGTCGAGCTGATCGGCGCGAAGCTCGACGCGATCAAAAAGGCCGAGGATCGCGACCTCTTCAAGCAAGCGATGATCAAGATCGGGCTGGAAGTGCCGGCCTCCGCGATCGCGCACTCGCAAGACGACGCTGAGCGGATCCGGCGCGAACTGGGCCTGCCGCTGATCATCCGGCCGTCGCGCACGCTCGGCGGCACCGGCGGCTCGATCGCGCGCGACCGCGACGACTACCGCGCCAAGGTGGCCTGGGGACTCGCCGCTTCGCCCAATCATGAGGTGCTGATCGAGCAATCGGTCGAGGGCTGGAAGGAGTTCGAGCTCGAAGTGATGCGCGACTGCGCCGACAACGTCGTGATCGTCTGCTCGATCGAGAACCTCGATCCGATGGGCGTCCATACCGGCGATTCGATCACGGTGGCGCCGGCGCAGACCCTGACCGACAAGGAATACCAGGTGATGCGCGACGCGGCGCTGCGGATCATCCGCGAGATCGGCGTCGACACCGGCGGCTCGCAATATCCAGTTCGCGGTCGAGCCCGGCGACCGGCCGGATGGTGGTGATCGAGATGAATCCGCGGGTGTCGCGCAGCTCGGCGCTGGCCTCCAAGGCGACCGGCTTTCCGATCGCGAAGATCGCGGCGCGGCTCGCGGTCGGCTACCGCCTCGACGAGATTCCCAACGACATCACGCGTATGACGCCGGCCTGTTTCGAGCCGACGATCGATTACGTGGTCACCAAGATTCCGCGCTTCGCGTTCGAGAAGTTCCGCGGCGCCGCCGACGAGCTGGGACCGCAGATGAAATCGGTGGGCGAGGTGATGGCGATCGGGCGCACGTTCAAGGAATCGCTGCAGAAGGCGCTGCGCTCGCTCGAGGTCGGCTCGTATGGGATGGAGAGCCGGGTAGGGCACCTCTCGCCGCAAGCCGCGCTGGCTGAAGCGCGAACTTACCTCCAGACCGCCCAACAGTCAGCGGCTGTATTACATCGCGGATGCGATGCGGCTGGGAATTCCGGTCGGCGGAGATTCACGCGCTCACCAAAATCGATCCCTGGTTCATCGACGCGATCGCCGAAATCGTCGGAGCAGAGGCGCGCATCGCGCGCGAACCGCTGGAAGCGGACTCGTTGCGCGAAGCCAAGGCGATGGGATTTTCGGATCGGCGGATCGCCGAACTCAGAGGCGAGACCGAAGCCGCGATCGCAGCGCGCCGCCGCGCGTGTGATATCAAGCCGGTGTTCAAGACGGTCGACACCTGCGGCGCCGAATTTCAGGCCTTTACGCCCTATCTCTATTCGACCTACGAGGGCGAGGACGAGGCGCCGCCGGACGACCGGCGCAAAGTGATCATCCTCGGCAGCGGGCCGAACCGGATCGGGCAGGGAATCGAGTTCGACTACTGCTGCGTGCACGCGAGCATGGCGCTCAAGGAAGACGGCTTCGAGACCATCATGGTCAACTGCAATCCGGAGACGGTTTCCACCGACTACGATATTTCCGACCGGCTCTATTTCGAGCCGCTCACCTTCGAGGACGTGATCGCGATCGTCGAGCGCGAGAAGCCGTTCGGCGTGATCGTGCAGTTCGGCGGGCAGACGCCGCTCAAGCTCGCGGTGCCGCTGGCACGCGCGGGCGTTCCGATCCTGGGCACGCCGCCCGACGCGATCGACCGCGCCGAAGATCGCGAGCGCTTCAACGTGATGGTCGACAAGCTTGGGCTGAAGCAACCCAAGGGCATCCTGGCGCGCGGGCTCGACGAGGCGGTCGCCGGCGCCGCGCGGATCGGCTATCCGGTGCTGATCCGGCCCTCATACGTTCTGGGCGGGCGCGCGATGGAGGTAATCCTTGACGAGTCGGGACTCCGGCGCTACGTCACGCACGCGCTGCAAGCTTCGGAGCAGCATCCGCTGCTGATCGATCGCTACCTCGACGGCGCGATCGAAGTCGACGTCGATGCGATCTCGGACGGCGCGACGGTGGTGGTCGGCGGCATCATGGAGCACGTCGAGCACGCCGGGATTCATTCGGGCGATAGCGCATGCGTGTTGCCGCCGCGCAGCCTCACCTCCGACGTGCAGCGTGAGTTGATCCGGCAAACCGGACTGCTCGCGCGCGAGTTGGGCGTGATCGGGCTGATTAACATCCAGTACGCGATTTACCATGGTGAAATCTATCATCCTGGAGGTCAACCCGCGCGCCTCACGCACGATTCCGTTCGTCAGCAAGACCATCGGCGCGCCGCTCGCCAAGCTTGCCACCCAAGTGATGACCGGCAAAAAACTCGCCGAACTGGGCTTCACCGTCGAGCGCGTACCGCGCCACGTCGCAGTCAAGGAATCGGTGTTTCCGTTCGTGCGCTTCCCGGGCGTCGATACAATCCTCGGTCCCGGAAATGAAATCGACCGGCGAGGTGATGGGAATCGACGTGTCGTTCGCGATGGCGTTCGCGAAAGCCGAGCTGGCCGCGTCAACCGATCTTCCTGCCGCCGGCACGGTCTTCCTCAGCGTGCGCGATGAGGACAAACCGGTGCTGGAACCGCTCGCGCGCGGCCTGTGCGAACTGGGCTTCGCCCTGATCGCGACCGATGGCACTGCGCGGTTCATCCGGAACGCGGGTCTGGAATGCGCGACGGTCAACAAGGTCGCGCAGGGCAGTCCGCATATTGTTGATCTCATGCGTGAGGGGCGAATCGCGATGGTGATCAACACGCCCGAAGCGCGCGGCGCCGAGGACTCGTTCTCGATTCGGCGCACCGCGCTCGAACAGCAGCTGCCGTATTGCACTACGATGGCGGGCGCGCAGGCCGCGGTCGAGGCGATCGCGGCGCTCAAACGCGGCCCGCTCGAAGTCCGCGCCCTGCAGGACTACCAGACCGGCCCACTGCGCTGACCAACCCGGCGCGACGCTGCTTGCGGAGCAAATTGCGCGCCGGTCTTGTTATGAAGCAGCGACCTGAGGCGAGCAGCGAGGCAGCCTCGGTTAACGTCGCGCAACACGTCTTGGTTGCAAATTGCGCCCGAGTGTTGTAACAGTCCAAGACCCAGCGAGTCTGCGGCCAGAGGGCCATGCCTTCCGTTGTCGGTTCGCGGTACCGACATGAGCATCGCCAGATTCTACCGTCGAGCCTGCCGCGTGATTCTGGCGGCGAGCTTATGCGGGTTGGTTCTGGCGCTGCTATCGACCAACGGGATGGCGGCCGCACCTTTGACCCTGGTCGGTTCCTCTACGGGTCAGCCCGACACCAGTGCCGCGGTGGTTACGCTGCCGGGCGGACTGCTGAGTGGCGACTTGGTGATCGTTGCGATCCTGCCGTTGTCGTCGTCTTCAGTGACCATTACTCCACCGAGCGGTTTCAACTTCATTAACCTCAGTCCTGCGGTTTTAGGCAGCAACGAGCAGACCGCCACGTATTGGGGCCTTTATACTCCATCGATGGGCTCCAGCGTGACCTTCGACCTCTCGGTCACCGGGTTGGTCAACTGGGGCGAGGTCACGTATCGGGGCGAGAATCAGCAAGTGCCAATCGATGCTGCGGCGGTGACGGGCAGTGCGAGCTTCAGCGGCACGGTCGAGGCGCCGGCCCTGACCACCACCGCTGAAGGTTGCGAGTTCGTGGCGGTGGTTGACAGTTCGGGATCGGCGGAGTGGAGTTTCCCTAACGGGTTCAGTGAGGAGGTTCAGGGCAACCAGAGCGGGAGTTTGATTGCCGACTTGGGGCTCGGACCGCCGCCGGGGGTCCACGGGCCGTATCAGTTCTCCAGCGGTACACTTCTGGGTCTGGCCGCCCAGTCCATCGCGGTCTGTCCGGCCGGCGAAGCCGTCGCCACGCCAACTCCAAGCGGCCCTCCGACCCAGACCCCTACTGCGACCCCGACGCCCACGCCCACCGGCTCACCGACCCAGACTGGGACCCCGACGCCCACTCCCACGCCGACGCCGACTCCGTCACCGACGCGGACGCCAACTCCCACGCCCACGCCGACACGAACTCCATCACCGACGCCAACGCCAACGCGGACGCCGTCACCGACTCCGACCCCATCACCCACGCCCACTCCGACCCGCACACCGACACCGACGCCCACGCCGACGCGGACGCCGTCACCGACACCGACGCCGACGCGAACGCCGTCACCGACTCCGACCCCATCGCCGACGCCTACTCCAACCGGCTCTCCAACCCAGACGCGCACGCCGACGCCCACACCTACGCCGAGTCCGACACCGACGCGGACACCGTCACCGACTCCGACACCGTCGCCCACGCCCACACCTACGCAGACACCGACACCGACTCCGACCCCATCACCCACGCCGACTGCGACGCACACGCCGACACCGACACCTACGCCGACGCCGACACCGACGCGGACACCGTCACCGACTCCGACACCGTCACCCACGCCCACTCCAACGCGGACGCCGTCACCGACTCCGACACCCATCACCCACACCGACTCCGACGCACACGCCAACCCCGACGCCCACACCGACGCGCACACCCACGCCGACACCCACGCCAACGCGCACGCCGACACCGACGCCCACGCCGACACGGACACCGACGCCAACCCCAACCGGTCCTCCGACCCCGACGCCGACTCCAACCGGCACGCCTACTCCAACCGGCTCTCCGACACCGACGCCCACTCCGGTCGGCCCGCTAACCGCGCTCTACACCGTGAATGGCAGTCCTGCGGTTACGCAGGAATACGGCTATGCCCAGGTTTCGGACCTCGTTGGCGACTTAATCTATGGCACCGACACTTTGCTTGATCAGCCGCAAGGGATCGCCGTGGATTCGGGCGGCAACATTTACGTCACGAATTATGGGGGCCCGTTGGAGACCCCGCCCGCGAACAACAGCATCACGGTTTATCCGCCGCTGCTGGCGGGATCCGGCACCGAGAACGAGGCGCCGACCGTCTACATCGCCGGCTCAAATACCGAGCTTGACGACCCCGTCGGCATCGCGCTCGATTCCGCCGGCGACATCTACGTCGTGAACCAGGCTGGTTACGACGCCAAGACGGCCGTTTACACCGCCCCGAGCATTACGGTGTATCCGCCAGTGCCGAGCGGCGATCTCACCGGGGACACCACCGTCACTCTGAACGAGTCGCCCGTCGCCAACATCCCGCTGAGCATCGTGACTCCGGGATATATCGCTCTCGACCAGAACCTGAACATTTACGTCACCAACCTCGATAACAACCAGTTCCTGGTGTATCCGCCGGTGCCGAGCGCCGATCTCACCGGGAACACCAACGTCACTCTGAGCGGGACTCCCACCGCGACCGTCAACGGCGTGGGGCTTGACGGGGTCACGGGTATCGTGGTCGACACGAGCGGCAACATCTACGTTGCGAACATCTCTAACGGTACGGTCACGATCTATCAGCCGTTGGGGAGCAGCACCGGCACTCTGACCCCGGAACCCATCGCCACCATCGGCGGCCAACACCCCGGGTTTGTCTACGCCTACGGTCTCGCGCTCGATGCGTACGGCCACCTCTTCGTAGCGGATAACGGAACCGGCCTGGTCAGCGTATTTCCGCAATTGGGGAGCAGCACCGGCACTCTGAACGAATACCCACTCGCCACTCTCAGCAACCCTTCCTCACTTTACGATGTCGCGGCGCAGCCGGCCGTGATCTACCCGACTACGACGCCAACGCCTACCCCAACCCCGACCCCCTGCACCTCCGGCATATGCGGGCAGGTGGTCGGCGGCCTGACGCCGATTTCGGGTTCCGCCGTCACGCTGTACGCGGCGGGAACGGGTTATGGAACGGGCGCCAGCTCGATCGGGACGGCAACGACCGCAGGCGACGGAACCTTCACGGTCTCTTCATACACTTGCCCGGGCGGAAATCCGCAGACGTATATCACTGCGCTTGGAGGCAATAGCAATTCGGCGATCGGCCTGATGGCGGCGCTGGGACCGTGCAACAGCCTTTCGACTTCCACCAACGTGACCATCAACGAGTTGACTACCGCGGCTGCCGACTGGGCGCTGGCGCAGTTCTTCGATTCGAGCGGGCATACCATCGGCGCCCCGTCGACTAACGCGACCGGGCTGCAAAACGCGTACACCAACCTGGCCAACCTGGCGGCGGTGAATGCGACTAACCTGTCGGTGAGCGGCAATCCGTCGAGCTTCCTGCCGTCGCCGGCCCCGGTGACCTGCGGCGGGCAATTCCCGCTAGCCAGTTGCGTCAACAACGATGCGCTGAAGCGACTGGACACGTTGGCCAACATCCTGGCGGGATGCGTCGAGAGCTCCGGGCCGTCATCGACCGCGTGCGTGAAGCTGCTCTGCGATGCGACCCCAGGCGACCTCTACGGCACAAGCTGCACGACTCCCGTTCCCACGATCACCGACACGCTTGGGGCGGCGCACCTGATAGTCACGAACCCCGCGAACAACGTGGGCGCGCTCTACGGACTGGCCGGGACTGCAGCGTTCAGCCCCACGCTCGGATCGGCGCCCGACGGATGGGAGATGGGCCTCAACTTCAACTCCGTGTACGCGGACTTCGACGATCCCTACGCGGTAGCGCTGGACGCGTCCGGCAACGTCTTCGCGCTCAACTGCGGTGAAGAGTGTGGCGGCGACACTTTGGGCAGCGTGAGCGAGTTGACGGCCAGCAGCGGTTACGCCACGGCCCTCAACCTCGGCGGCGGCGATTTCTATTCGCCCGAGTCGTTAGCGGTGGACACATCCGGCAATCTGTTTGCCGCGAACGCTGTCGGCTACGACGCCAATAGCGTGACCGAGTTGACGTTCGCGAGCAGTCCGCCGTACAGCACGAACGTCTACATTGATCCGTCGGGTGCAGATTTCAGCAATCCCCTTTCGTTGACCCTGGACGCATCGGGCGATCTCTTTGTGGCAAATTACGGCAACTCCAGCGACTCCAGCGTGAGCGAAGTGACGCCGGCCCCCACTTACGGCACGGGCCACAACTTCACCGCCTCCGGCGCAGCATTCGACGGCCCCAACACGATCGCGGTGGACGGATCCGGCAACGTCTTTGTGAGCAACCAATATGGCGGCCCCGATGAATACGGCAGCGTGAGCGAGCTTACCGCGGCGAGCACTTACGGCACCGGCAAGAGCTTCACCTCCACCGGCGCATTCGGGGAACCTGAGGAGCCCGACTCGATCGCGCTGGACGGATCGGCCAACGTCTTCACTGCGAACTATTACGGGAACAGCGTGAGCGAGCTTACGGCGACGAGCACTTACGCCACGGGGAAGAACTTCACCGCCGCCGGCGCAGCGCTCGACGAGCCCGAGGCGATCGTGGTGGACGGATCCGGCAACGTCTTTGTGTCAAATGAAACGGGCAGCAGCAATTCAGGCAGCGTGAGCGAGCTGACCGCAAGCAGCAACTACGGCACCGGCCTCAACTTTGCCCCCGCCGGCGCGGCATTCAACGCTGCGGGCTCGCTAGCGCTGGACTCCTCGGGCAACGTCTTTGTGACGAATGAGTTCGGCCAATCCGTGAGCGAGATTATGGGCCTGGCCAAGCCGGTGATCACGCCCATCCAGGCCTGCACCATCTTCTGGAAGAACAACCCCGGCCAAGCCTGCGTGCCATAGCCGGCGGTTGGAAATCGGATGGCTGCCAGGGACGGTAGCCGCTACCCAGAATTAGCCCCTACATCGGGCAGGGCCTGAGTCCCGAAATTACGGCCTTGCTTCCAGTATCAGATTGACCGGCGTGGCGGTCGCGCGACGGAAGCGGCGAAAACCTCCCGCCGTAACGACTTCGCGCAGGCGTGCCTCGCCGGCTTGCGTCCCCAGCGCGAGGCCGACTTCCTGCGACCGTGACGCCGGCGTGCAGATCATCGTCGATGCGGAATAGAAGATGCGACCGAAGGGGCCAAGGTTTTCCTCCACCCTATCGCCGGCAAACGGCTCGACGATCATCCAGGTGCCGTCCGGGTCGAGGCTCTTGAGCACGTGCGCCGATGCTCCCACCGGATCACCCATGTCGTGCAGGCAATCGAAGAACGCGACCAGATCATATTTTCCCGGATAATCCTTGGCGGTCGCCTGCTCGAAGCGGACGCGCTCGCCGACTCCCGCCTCCCGGGCTGCTTCGCGGGCGCGCTCGAGCGAGGGCAGGTGATAATCGAAGCCGACGAACGACGACTTGGGAAACGCCTTGGCCATCAGGATCGTCGATGCGCCGTGACCACATCCGATGTCCGCGACCCGCGCGCCGCGCTCCAGCTTCGCCTTCACGCCGTCGAGCGCCGGAATCCATTCCGACACCAGGTGCGCTGCGTAGCCGGGGCGAAAGAAGCGTTCGGTGCCGCGGAAGAGGCACGGGTCGTGCTCGTGCCAGCCGACTCCGACGCCGCTGCGGAACGCGGCGCTGATCTTGGGCTCGTCGCGATAGACCGAAGCCACGATTTCGAAGGCGCCGGCGAAGAACGCCGGGCCGCCCTCGTCCGCGAGCACCATCGCCTGCTCGGGCGTCAGATAGTAACGCCCGTCCTCGAGCGTCGCGTATCCGGCGGCGGCCTGTGCGGCCAGCCATTCGCGGACATAGCGCTCGCTCGTGCCGGTCTTGCTCGCGAGCTCGGCTGACGTAAGCGGGCCGTCCTTGGCGAGCGCTTTGTAGAGGCCGAGCTTGTCGCCCACGACGACGAGCGATCCACTCATCGCAGCCCCCACATCGCCGACCATTTTCATAACGAGTGCGTTGAGTTTCGATTCGTCAACCGGCATCGTGCACCTGCCTTCCCCCTTTTTGTCTGCGAGTTCCTTCGCTGCGCAGCCTCCGAGCCGTTTCGACGATCCGACGGAGGCGGGATTCGTTCACCATCAGCTTACCTATAGCGCGCGAAATATCTCAACAGCTATCTTTTTGCCTCCGGAATTCTGCTCCATCCAAAGCGAGTCAGCGCCGCGGGTTTGAGGTACGATGCGGGAAATCTTTGCCGCCAATGGCACTATCCAAATCGACCAGTGTGGCGCTCGGGCCTCTGACGCCGCTTGAAGCAATGCCCGGAATCGGGCCGAAGCGCGCGCGAGCGCTGGCCGATCGCGGTATCACGACGCTTGCCGACGCGCTGCTCCATCTGCCGTCGCGCTACCAGGATTGGCGCGTGCGCACAGCCATCTCACAATTGCAGCCGGGAGTGACGGCGGTAGTCGAGGGCGTGCTGGAAGGAATCGTGGAGCGGCCGATGCCGGGTCTGCGCGGGCGGCATCTGGTGAGCGGATGGCTGCGGGCGCCCGACGGGCGCGTGCGGGTGGTGTGGTTCAATCTTCCGTCGTACATGCGGGGGCGCTTCGCGAGCGGCGCTCACGTGCTCGCCTACGGGAAAGCGGCACTATCACCCGAAGGACTACTGGAGATTCCGCATCCCGAGTTGCATCCGCTCGGCGACGGTGCGCCGCCTGCAATACATCCGGTTTACCGCCTGCCTGAGCCGATCCCACAGCGCCTGTTCGCCGGCGTGATCGTTCGCGCGCTCGATGAGCTGAACAGCGCGATCGCCGGCGCGATGCCCGACGAGCTGCGGGAAGCGACCGGCGCCGCGCCGCTCGATGAGATCCTCCGCGCCCTGCACGCGCCGTCCGCCGACGCCGACTTGGCGGCACTTCAGGAGGGAACCAGCCCGGCCCAGCGGGCGCTCGCATTCGATGAGATGTTCGCGTTTCAGCTCGCGCTCGGTATCGAGCGCAATCGCGCGGGTCGGCGCACGGGCCTCGCGCTCAAGGGCTCGGGCGATCTCTCGGACGAGTTCCTTGCGCAGCTGCCGTTTCAGGCAACCGCCGCGCAGCGCACCGCGATCGCCGAGATCGGGACCGATCTCGCGCGGCCGCGCCAGATGAATCGCATCCTGATGGGCGACGTCGGTAGCGGCAAAACGGTAGTGGCATTCTGGGCGGCTCTCAGAGCAGTCGAATCGGGCTATCAGGTCGTGATGATGGCGCCGACGGAGCTGCTCGCCGAGCAACATCACGCGACGTTCCGGAAATTATGCTCCGCGCCGTCCGAACGCAGCGCGCTGCTGACCGGCAAGATCGGTGCTGCGAGCCGGCGGGCGATTCTGAAGGCGCTGGCGCGCGGCGAACTCGCGGTCGTGTTCGGTACCCAGGCCTTGGTCCAGGAGCAGGTGCGCGTCGCGAAGCTGGGCCTCGCGATTATCGACGAGCAGCATCGGTTCGGGGTCTTCGATCGCGCGCGGCTCAAATCGCTGGGACCGGCTGCCGATCTGCTGCTGATGACCGCGACGCCGATTCCGCGCAGCCTCGCGATGACGTTGTTCGCGAATCTCGACGTGTCGTTTCTCGACGAGTTGCCGCCGGGCCGCACGCCGATCGCAACCGCGGTCTTCAGCGACGATCAGATGGCTGCGCTGGACGCCGCGGTGCGGAGCGAACTCGCGGCGGGCCATCGCGCGTACTATATCGTGCCGCTGATCGAGGGCCAGGGTGAGGAGGGGAGTGACGAGGACGTGCCATCGGTTACTGCGACCGCGGAGCGCCTGCGAAACGGTCCGCTCAACGGCTTCAGAGTGGGCGCGATGCATGGCCGGATGCGCGCGGCGGACAAGGACCGCGTGATGCGAGAGTTTCGCGACGGCGCGCTCGACGTGCTGGTCTCGACTACGGTCGTGGAGGTCGGAATCGACGTACCCGAAGCGACCGTGATCGTCGTGACTGCGGCCGAGCGCTACGGACTCGCCCAGCTCCATCAACTGCGGGGACGCGTGGGGCGGGGCCAGGCGCCCTCGCGATGCTGTCTGGTGGTCTCGCGCGATACTAATCCGCGCGCCCGCGAGCGGCTCAATGTAATGGCGACGAGTATGAGCGGCGTCGAAGTAGCGCGGGCCGACTTGGCGATGCGCGGGCCCGGCGATCTGCTCGGCGCCAGGCAAGCCGGTCCGCTGCCGCTGCGCTTCACACATCTCATCGGCGACGAAGATGCGATCGTGCGCGCGCGGACGCTAGCTGAGGAATGGCTCAAGCGCGACCCGCGGCTGGAGGGCCCGGCCTCGGCCGGCGCTCGATTCGCGCTCAGCCGGATGCTGGAGTCCGGCTTCAGTCTCGCGGACGTAGGCTGACGCGCTTGAGGAAGCTGGGTGGTCTATCGCTCAGGTGCGATCGTTCAGTTAAAGTCGTTCAAACGCCCATCTGGCATTGTTCGAGCACTATTCGAGTGAGCTGAGCAATCCGCCCGCTGGCGTCGGCAAATGGCAGCGACAAGGAAACAGAAAGGGGCCGCGGCCCTCGAGGAAAAGACGGTCGAGAACCGGCGCGAAGTTTCCGCCGGCGGCCTGATTTGGCGGCGCGATCGCGGCCGTGCGCTGGAGATGGTGCTCGTCAAGCCGGCCGGCCGGGACTACTGGACCTTCCCCAAGGGCCACGTCGAAAAGGGCGAGAGTATCACGCAGGCAGCCTTGCGCGAGGTCCGCGAGGAGACCGGACTGACCGTGTCCGAGACCCGGCCGCTGGGCGAAGTCTCGTACATCTATTCTTTCCATGAGAATCCGGATGCCCCACTGGTGAGGATTTTCAAGCGCGTGCATTTCTTCCTGATGCGGTTGGAAGGCGGCGACACGTCCAAGCACGATTCCGAAATCGATCAGGTCGTCTGGTTTAACCTTCAGGCGGCGCTGCGGAAATCGAGCTTCGAAAGCGAGCGCAAGCTGATCTCGAAGGCCGCCGCGATGCTGTCGGAGTGAGCGCCCCGCGCAACCTGACGTTTAGCCCGGCAAAGTGGCGGGCGCGGGTTGAAGCTCCGCGCGAACCGGAAATGGCGCGGGCCGCGATGGCTGCGTGATCCTGGTGGCGTCCCAGATCGCCGGCGCCAGCTCGCGGTAGCGATTTGCAGCCGCGCCGACAATCGTCAGCACGGCGCCCGAGCGAACTTCAACGTGATGTGGCGTCGCGGCACCGAGTATCTGATCCAGCGATGTCCCGTAGGTCACGGTGAATCGATCGGCGGAGGGAATGTCGCGGAAAAGCACGAGCCACACCACGGTCAGGTCGTGGCCGTGGCGCAATACGACCATCCGATCGCCCGACCACGACTGAGCCAGTCCCACCTCGGGCGCCGACGCGCTCATGGTGCGCGTGAGGATCACTTTGAGCAACAATTCACCGAGCGTGTTCTCGTCGACTTTTTGCCAGTCCGGCAGCACCGTCTGATAGCCGCGCAGCGTGATCTCGGCGGGCAGCACCGGCCGGGTGAAGTAGAGCGCCGGATGCATGATCTGCTGGCTCGACTGCGGCGGACTGCGATAGAGGTCATCGACGGCTTTCCATCCGCCGCGGTGGAAGGCCTCGCCGACGAAGCGCGCTCCGGCGGAATACTGGAAGATCAGCGGCGTGCTGAGCGCTTCGGGCGCGCCGCTGGTCTGGGCCGCGAATTGCGCGGGCAACTCGTCCAGCCGCGCGACCAGCACGTCGACCGTATTGTCGTCCATCTTTCCCGTCGCGTAACCGAGACCCGCCAGCGTCGCGTCGCCTTCGGCCACAGACTTGAGCGCGAGCTGCCGATCGTCGTTGTCCTTGAGGTTCTCCAGCGCGGCGTCGACGCCGAAGTTCTGGTCCTGCAGAGCGTGCGTGAGTTCGTGCGCGAGCAGCATCTCGTTCATCAGGTCGCGCTGGATCATGAACTCGCTGAGCTGGTTCCAGAACCCGATATCGACCGTCCCGGACACCAGGATCATCTCCTTGCGCCGCGCTTCGTAGAAGCCGGCGATCTGGCTCTTGAGCAGCTTCAGGGTTTCCGCCTTCAGATCGATGCCGGCCGGATACAGCCCGACCATCGTCCCGACCAATCCCTCGGTCTTCATCTGCTCGTCGGTGTAGTCGCGGTCGATTTCCGCGAGGATCACCTGCTGAGCTTCATCGGGCGTCATCACGACCACCGGGACCGAGCTCCTTGAAGTTCAGCCCGCGCAGATTTTGGATTCCGGTCTCGATCTGCTCGGCCTTCGCGAGATTGACCGAGCCGCCGCTGATCAGCGCGTAGGCGCATCCGCAGACCGCCACCAACATGACGAGCAGCGAGCGGAGGAGCCAGCGTCGGGCGCGGGACGGTGCCGGCGCGATCGGAGCCTTCATTCAGCCACGACCAGCATCGGCAATCCGACCTTGGTGGAAGCTGCGGCTCGCGCCATGGCTTCGTCGCGAGTGGAGAACGCGCCCATCCGGACACGGTAGTATCGGTGTTCTCCCGCATCAAGCGTGTCGATGCGAACGTCGGCGTAACGCGCGGCGAGCCGGTTGCGAAGATGCTCGGCGTTTGACGCGATCGCGAACGAGCCCGCCTGCACGAAGTAGCGGAGTCCGCCCGCCATGACCATCGTGCCCGCGGGCGTGCTCAGTACGTCCATCCGGCAGCGCGCCGTGCCGGGATTTACGATCCCGAGCACGCGCGCCGCCGCGTGCGACAGATCGAGCGTGCGCCCCTTGCGGAACGGCCCGCGATCGTTGATCCGCACCTCGACCGACTTTTGATTCACAAGGTTGGTCACCATCAGATGCGTCCCGAGCGGAAAGATCGTCGAGGCCGCGGTCATCTCTTCCTGATTGTAAACTTCGCCGCTGGCCGTACGACGCCCGTCAAAGCCGGGTCCGTACCACGACGCTACGCCGACCAACGTCGCAGGCGGTGGGGCAGGGGGAGCGTGCGAGGAGCAGGCCGCGACACATATCGCGCACCAAAGCCCGATCCCGACGGGCCACCACCATCCGCCGCCACCCACCACACGCATCGACCCAACATTATACGGTGCGTGACTCCGATCGCGAACACGCCGCCGCGCGCGTCAGATCCGGGGGCTGGGTTGTGACCCGGCGAAGTGTTGACCACTTCGGCGGTGATCGTCGGCCGTGATAACATCGAGCCTAATTTCGTCGGCGACTTCATCAGGATGCTGCGGACCAGACAGGAGCTCGAGGATATCGAGGCGCGGACGTTGGCGCCGTACGCGATGCTCTCGCGCGAGAGCCGCGGCCGCCGCGTCAGCGAGCCCGACCATCCGCTGCGCACCGCGTTCCAGCGCGATCGCGATCGCATCATCCATTCGGCCGCTTTCCGCCGCCTCGAGTACAAGACCCAGGTCTTCGTCAATCACGAGGGCGATTACTATCGCACGCGGCTCACCCATACGCTCGAGGCCACGCAGGTAGCGCGCACCATCGCGCGCTCGCTCGGTCTCAACGAGGAGCTGGCCGAGGCGGTCGCGCTCGCCCACGATCTCGGCCATCCGCCGTTCGGCCACGCCGGCGAGCATGCGCTGAACGAGCTGATGCGCACGCACGGCGGCTTCGATCACAACGCGCAAGGCCTGCGCACCATCGACTGGATCGAAGTACGCTATCCCGGGTTTCGCGGGTTGAATCTCAGCTTCGAGGTGCGCGAGGGCGTGATCAAGCATTCCGATTTCCACAATCGCCCGGCCGCCCGCGAGTTCGATCCCGATCTCTTCCCGTGCCTCGAGGCGCAGATCGTGGACCTCGCCGACGAGATCGCCTATCTCGCGCACGACGCCGACGACGGCCTGAAGGCCCAGATGCTCACGCTCGATGATCTCGCCGGCTCGCGCCTGTTCGCCGATTCTGCCGCCGCCGCGCGTGAGGCTGCGCCCGGCGCCGACTCGCGCGTGCAGCGCTATCAGACCGTGATTCGCATGATTGACGCGATGGCGACCGACCTCGGCGCGAACCTCAACGCCGAGCTGGAGCGTTCCAACGTGCGCAGCGTCGACGATGTCCGCCGTGCCGGGCGGACGCTCGCCGCCTTCGCGCCCGAGATGGACACGCGCGTCACCGAGCTCAAGCAGATCATGCGCGAGCGGCTCTATCGTCACTATCGCGTCAGCCGGATGACCCAGAAGGCGAGCCGCGTGCTGGTGCAGCTCTTCGAGACCTACATGCGCGAGCCGCGCCAGATGCCCGCGCACACCCTCGACCGTGTCGAGCGCGACGGCGAGCCGCTCGCGCGCGTCGTCGCCGACTATATCGCCGGGATGACCGATCGCTTCGCGCTCGACGAATATCGCAAGCTCTTCGATCCCAACGAGCGCGTGTGAGCAGCGCCGTGACGACATACCCGCATGCGTGAACGCCGGCGCGTTACGATGTGGCGCGATGATCATATCGGCGATCCCGCCGGCGCGATCTTCCTCGGCCTCGATCACGATACGCGCCGCCGCCTCGTCGAATACTTCGGCGCGCGGGTTCGCATCCTCGCGGTCGAGGTCGTCCACAATCAGGCTCACGTCGATGTCGAATATGTCCGGCTCGCCGGCGAATCCGATCAGCTCGTCACCGCCGCGGCCGAATTCCGCGCCAAAGGCCTGCTCAAGAACGCGCACGCGATGCTCCTCGAATCGCTCGCGCTCGATCCGCTGAATCCCGACGCGTTCCTCGCGCTCGGCGTGATGCTAGCCGAGCGCAAGGATTATCCCGCGGCGCTCGATCATCTGCGCCGCGCGCGCGAGGCCGCCGGCGATCGCGCCGACATCCTGCACGCGCTCGCCGGCGTCTCGATCCAGCTCGATCGGGTCGCCGCCGCGATCGGCTATCTCCAGCGCGCCGCCGAGCTCGCGCCGAATGATCCCGCGATTCGCCGCGCGCTCGCCGCGATCGATCCCCGGCCCGCCGCCGACTCCGACGCGCCATCCGACGACGCGCTAACCCGTAATCGCCGCGCCTAGCCGGATACCCGTTCTTTCCCGATCCGTACCGGCGTCTGTTCTCGACAACCGGTACCTCATCATTAAACCAAACGGTTGACAATGGCGTGGTCTCGGTACTATCATTCAACCGAATGGTTGAACAACGCCGCCCTTCCCTCGATACCGTCTTTCGCGCCCTCGCCGATCCGACCCGGCGCCGGATGCTGCGACGGCTCGCCGTCCGCGACCTCGGCATCGGCGCGCTGGCCGCGCCGTTCCGCATGTCCTTCGCGGGCGCCTCCAAGCATGTCCGGACCCTCGAGCGCGCCGGCCTCGTCCGCCGCACGATACGGGGGCGGACCCACATCTGCCGTCTCAATCCGCAGCGCCTGGCAAAGGCGTTCGAGTGGTTGCGCTTCTACGAGCGCTTCTGGACCGATCGGCTGGATGTGCTCGAACGGCTCCTCCGTCAGGAGGACGCACGCAAATCCCCCGCCCCGAAAGGAGACGAGCAATGACCAAACGTGCGACCCCGGACGCCTATGGCGTGCTGACCGAGCCTGCCACTTTGAAGATCCAGCGCCTTCTGCCCGGCCCCATCGAGCGCGTCTGGGCCTATCTCACGGAGAGCGAACTGCGCCGCCAGTGGTTGGCGGCGGGCCAGATGGAGATGAAGGTCGGCGCGCCCGTCGAGTTGGTCTGGCGAAACGACGAGCTTACCAACCCGCCCGGCCAGCGGCCGCCCGGCTTCTCCGACGAGCATCGGATGCAGAGCCGGATCACCGAGCTCGATCCGCCCCGCAAGCTCGCCATCGCCTGGAATGGCAGCGGCGACGTATCCTTCGAGCTGGAGCCAAAGGGCAATGAGGTGCTGCTCACCGTAATCCATCGCCGCCTGCCCGACCGCGCAACCCTGCTGAAGGTCGGAGCCGGCTGGCACATGCACCTCGACATTCTGGTCGCCCGCGCGACAGGCAAAGAGCCGGCGCCATTCTGGGACGGCTGGAGCCGTCTGCACAAAGAATACGACCGGCGGATGCCGGCCTGACGGAAACCACGGGGTGCAGGCTCCGCCCGGTCAAATGGGCGGGCGGGCGCCGTCGCTGTAACAACACGAAGGAGAGCAGCGCGATGACCAAGCACATGACCGGGACACGTGAAGAGTGGCTTGCAGCCCGGCTCGGCCTGCTCAAGGACGAGAAGGAGCTGACGCGGCGCAGCGACGAGCTGGCGCGGCGACGGCAGGAGCTGCCGTGGGTCCGGATCGACAAGGAGTACCGATTCGAGACCGATGAAGGGAGCGCCTCGCTGGCAGACGTCTTCAGAGGGCGTTCGCAGCTCCTCGTCTACCACTTCATGTTCGGGCCCGACTACACGGCGGGGTGTCCGTCCTGCTCGGCGATCGCGGACGGGTTCGACGGCTTCGTCGTCCACCTGGCGAACCACGACGTCACGCTTTCGGCGGTGTCGCGGGCGCCGCTCGCGAAGCTGCAGGCGTACAAGCGGCGGATGGGGTGGACGTTCCCCTGGGCGTCCTCGCTCGGCAGCGACTTCAACGCCGATTTCAACGTCTCGATCACCGAGGAGCAACAGCGCGAGGGGGCCGTCGAATACAACTACCGCCCCTCGCCGCCGCGTAACTACAACGCCGCCTCGCGCCCGATACCCGACGGGGCCGCTAAGGGCGCTGCCATGACCGGAACCGACGTGGCCACCTACGCGCGCGAGAGGCCCGGGCATGAGCGCGTTCGTGCTCGAGGACGGCGTCGTCTACCACACCTATTCCACCTATGCGCGCGGGCTCGACGGCCTCTGGGGAGCGTACCAGTGGCTCGACCGCGTCCCCAAGGGGCGCAACGAGCCAAGATACTGGTGGCGCCGGCACGACGAGTACAACAAGGGCTGAGCGAAATCGTCGGTAGTGGGTCAGTCTGAGTTGGATGGCCGGCAGGGACGCCGGCCACTATCCTAATGAAGCCGCTATATTGGGTAGGGCCGGCCTCCGTGCCGGCCCGCCCTCTCAAAATCGCCAGTACCAAATCGTCATTGTCATGGGGTAACTGCGGGACTGGAGATCTCACGACGCATGGCTTCCGAGCGAGCTTCCCAGCAAGCGTTTTTTGGCGTCTCAGCGCTGCTCTTCGCTGCCAGCGCGGCGGTAACTATCGTCTGGTGCGCTTCCATGTCGGCGATGGGCGCGATGCCGATGCCCGGCGGCTGGAGGATGTCGATGGCGTGGATGCGGATGCCGGGACAGACGTGGCCCGGGGCCGCGGCGTCGTTCCTCGGCATGTGGGTCGTGATGATGGTGGCGATGATGCTGCCGTCCCTGCTCCCAATGCTGCGGCGCTACCGCGAGTCCGTTGGCAGGACAGGCGAGACGCACCTCGGTCGGCTGACCGCGCTCGTGGGTGGCGGCTACTTCTTCGTCTGGACGGTGTTCGGAATGGCCGCTTTTCCGCTGGGCATCGCGCTGGCGGCGATCGAGATGCAGCAGTCGGCGCTGGCGCGCGCCGTACCGATCGCGGTCGGTGTGGTCGTCCTGATCGCCGGCTCCCTCCAACTCACCGCGTGGAAGGCGCGTCGCCTTGCCTGCTGCCGGGAGGCGCCCGGGCGCGGCCTTACGCTGCCGGCCGACGCCGGCACGGCCTGGCGACACGGCCTGCGCCTCGGCCTCCACTGCTGCCAATGCTGTTTCGGTCTGATGGCGATCCTCCTGGTCATCGGAGTCATGGACCTTCGCGCGATGGCCGTCCTGGCGGCAGCCATCACCCTCGAACGCCTCGCACCAGCCGGTGAGCGCGTCGCGCGAGCCATCGGAGCCGTCGTCGTCGGGGTCGGGGTGTTTCTGATCGCGCAAGCAGCCGGGCTCGGATGACGCATCTGTATCGTGCCGCATCGTCTACTGGAACTTCGCACCGCGGCCGGAGCCGGTCTGAGCCGCTTCCAGAGTGTGACAAAATAGCTACGAGGCCGGGTTTCCGCTCATTATCTTAACCCGTCGCCTCCCCGTGCTCGGTGGGCAATAGCGTCCAGGTTTTATCCTTACCGTACAAGTAGTACCGTCCCGAGAATCGGAACACTTTCCATCTCTGAGTCTCGGACACAAAGTCCGTCTGCGGCAAATCCTCTAGCATCTGCTGCAGTCTGGTCTTATCCGAAGCCAGCGATGGGTCAGCCAGAAGGTTTGCAAGCATCTTCGCCAAGGCCAGATAACTGGAGGGTCGCTTGATCAACAGGCCGCTGGGCGCTTGCGCGAAAAGCGGACCCACAAACCGCACCGCGACCGGTACCCTGGTGATGCGCGGCAGCGGAATATCGCGCAAGTCCGCGGCCTCGATTGCCGAGCCGCTCAGGGCGGCGCCATGCTCGGCCACAATGATCACCATGGCGCTACGACCGCCGGCAGCCAAATCCTTTTCAAAACTCTGGACATCGTCGCCCAACTCATCCAGGGCTTTGGCATAGAAGGTCACGCGCGGCACCTTCCACCAGCCCGGCTTGTCGTCGTGGCCGCCGCCATGCAGGGAAATGGTGTTGTAGAACAACATCGCGCGGGGGGCGCCGTCCTTTTGGCGCGCCCTTAGCCAGCGCTGCAACGCCGGCCCGTTTTTATACACGGGGTGATCATCGAAGCTCAGCATTTGCTCGGGAAGGCCCGCGATGGAAATGGGAACGTCCAAGCCGGCCAGGCGCCTTAGGTCCGCGCTCATACCATAATAGTCAGGGTCGGTATTGAAGGCGGCATAAGTGCGATATCCGGCGTCCCGCAATTGATCGACCAAATCACAATTCGCAGGCCATGGATCATAGAGCCCCGCGTGCTCCAATTGCCCACACGGCGCGCGAAGCAGGCGCAAAGCTGCCGGCGTACTGTAGGAGGTCGCGGAATTAAAGTCCGTGAACAATATGTTAGCCCCTTCCAATAAACGCGGCTGCGCCTGGCCTGCAACCTCAAGATCGTCCCAGGACAACGAACAGATGTGGATGATCACGATATCGAAAGGGGAGCTTGAGGGATCCTTGGGAAAGGCCACTAGGCGGCCGTTTTCGCGTGCATAAAATCGCGCCGCCGCGCTGGCGACCTCAGTGCTGGGCTCGCGCATGGCTTGAGTGAACACGATGACCAGGGCCAGAAACACCAAGGGCCTCGGATGCAAGCGTTGTTTGGCCGCCAAAAGGAAAAGCCCCGCGCAAAGGATTAAAACAACCAGGAAAACCGGGGTGGCCGCGAATCCGGGCGCGAATTCAAGCAGAAAACCATTGGAGAGAATGCCTACATTATCGATCGCGAAACGCAGAGCATAGGTGAAGGGCGGCAAATAAGAGTCATACCAAAAAAGGCACGCACCGAGCACGACCGCCGCAACTTGGCTAAGTGTTCTCCATCGTCGGGGCGCGGTTGTGGGCGCCCGGCCAAAGGGCATCGCCAGAACCAGCAGTAACAAGTTGGGCCAGAAGTGGATGCGGATAACGCCGGTAAAATGCAGCCACAACTTGACCGCAAAATAAAACGCCCAAAGCCAGGCGCTCATTCAACCTCGCTCCCAATGGCCTCGAGCGCGACTCCGACGCGCAATTTCCCCGAGGTGCTGAAGTTCATCAAGAAAGTCCACCGGCAGACCGCTCCGTCCGGAAATTCCTCTATTTCGACTGGCACGGCTTGTTCTCTTTTTCATGGTGCCGCAAATAAAGCAACGCAACCCATATAAGTGAGTAGAAAAAGCCGCCTATCAGTATTGTGTTTAGCACCCGGCTAGTGCCTGAGTCAGAGATTCGCAGCCTATGTTTCGGCAGAAGTGTGAGGAAACACGGGGCTTTGTCTGTCATCGAACTTCAAACTCAGGACACTGGAAAGTTGACCTTCCTTAATGAATATGCGCCCTTATATAATGGTGATCCGCAAAAGTCTGATCGCCGTCTGGGCCGCGATCCTCGGCCTCCTCATCGCCCTGCTCCCGCAAGGAGTCTGGTCAGCGCTGGTCGCCGTGAATCTAAAAACCGGCGCCGCAGTCCCATGGGCAGTCGCCGCGATGGCGCTTCTCCTGTGGCTGACGTGGCAATACCTCGGCGGCCGATGGGCGCCGGCCCGCACCACCACCGCGCGCCGCAATTCACTGCGCGCGCGCCCCGTCCCCGCGCCCGTCTTCGCCTGGGCCGTGCTCGCCGGCGCGCTGGCGATCGCGGCTCTGGTCGGCCTCTGGATCGTGATCGCCCGGCTAGTCCGGATGCCCGGCAGCGTCCTTCCCGATCTCTCCGCCTACCCGCGCGCGACCGTGCTCCTGATGCTCGCGATGGGCTCCCTGGTCTCACCCATATGTGAGCAGGCAGGCCTGTGGGGCTACTGCCAGACCAGGCTGGAGCGCGAGTTCCCGACCGTCGTCGCGCTTGTCCTAACCTCGGGCCTGTTCGCGATCCTGCCCCATCCGCCGTTCCACGCCCCACTACTGCCCAAGCTACTCTTCTTCTTCCTGACCGGCCTAACCTTTAGCCTGATGGCCCGGCTCACCAACTCGATCCTGCCCGGCCTGATAGTCCACATCGGCGGCATTCTCTTCTTCTTCACGATCATATGGCCAACCGACCCGCTCCGCGCGCTCGTAACCCAAACCGGCCCCGACGCCTGGTTCGCAATCGATCTCGCGCAAACGATCGTCTTCACGCTACTAGCCACAGCAGCCTTCATCCGCCTGTCCCGCCTCGACGCCACCGCGACCAAAGTAGCGCGCATACCTCACTGAAGGACGCGACCGAAGGGTAGGGCGCGTGGCGATCGCTCTCGCTGTAAACGAACTCCTCAAAATCGACCAGGCGGTTAGCGAGGTATCGGGCCGCGAAGGAACTTGGCCCGTCACCCTCGCGCGAATGGCTGTATGCGCGAAGCTCCTGCCGGTGTCATTCTCGCGCGTCTTGTTTGCCTGGCGCGCGAAGAATCCCGATCTCCGGATCCGGGATTCCTCGCGCGCGGCAGCCACGCGCGCGGGAATGACAATCGTGAAGGCTCTCTTTTTGCGACCACTTCAAAAGTGGCCCACTACTCCCAATCAACGCAATTGACGGTCTCCCCATTTCCAACTAATGATCTATTCTCTGCGCCCAGCACCCGCGGGCGACACGCCCAGGAGCAAAGAAACCCATGCCGTACCTTGAAGGCCGTACCTTTTATGATGCTGACAGTCATCTGATGGAACTCAACGGGTGGCTGCCGAAGTATGCCGACCCGAATATCCGCGACAAGTTACGGCCGCTGTACCTGGGCGGCGCTGGCGCCTTGGCCGAGAAATCGATGAAAGACGCCGAGGCGCGGCGCACTGACCCTGAAGCCGCGCGAGCTTTGGAAGTGAATCTCATGAACGCCAAGGGATGGTCTGCGCTGGGGGCTTTTGAGCCGGCCGAGCGCAGCCGCGCCCTGGACCTGCTCGGAGTTTCCAAACAACTCGTCTTCAGCACCTTCGCTCCGACCCAGTTCGCCAGCGACGATCTCGACCTGCTCTACGGCGGTACGCGCGCGCACAATCGCGCGATGGCCGACTTTTGTGCGGCCGACCAACGATTGATCGCGGTCGGATTTGTGCCCCTGATCGACGCGGCGCGGGCACTGGTCGAAGCGCGCGAGGCGATCAAGCTCGGCTGCGGCGCGATCCTGGTGCCATCCGCGCCCCCCAAAGATAAATCACCCACTCATCCGGATTTTCATCCGCTGTGGAGCCTGCTCCAGGAAACCGGCATACCGTTTATGACCCATGTCGGCGGCGGCGGCCGTTCAATCCGTCCCGCGTTTCACCGCAACGGCAAACCGCCGACCACTGACTTCCTCGGCGGCGGCGAAAATATCCGCTCGAAAGACTATATGTCGCTGCATTTCTCGCCCGAGATCTTCGTGGCGTGCATGGTCCTCGACGGGATCTTTGAGCAGTTCCCGGGTCTGCGTGGCGGATGCATCGAGCAGGGCGCGATGTGGACAATTCCGTTACTCAGGCGGCTCGATCTGGCCCAGGACTCGTTTCACAAAACCGAGCCTGCGCTGCGCCTGCCGATGAAGGCGTCGGACTACATCCGTCGGCAGTTGAAGTTCACGCCTTTCCCGAACGAGCCGGTCGGATGGTTGATCGAGCAGGGCGGCGAGGAACTGTTCCTCTTTTCCACCGACTACCCGCATCCCGAGGGCACGCGCGATCCGCTCAACCGCTTCGAGTCGTCGCTGACCGGAATCAGCGAGGCCGCCAAAGAGCGCTTCTATTCCCGCAACTTCGCCGCGATGATGAATCTCAACGCCTGACGGAAAATAAGGGGGCGACACAATCGGCGACCGGTCAAATCCTACGCGCCGGAGTCCGGCACTCCCTCCCCGCGCCGGTGGCGATTTAGGGAGAGGGCCGGGGAGAGGTCGATCGGCCGAAGGGTAGGGCACGACGCGATCACTCCGGAGGCCCTACCTGAGATCGCGACCTTTCCTCCAAACCGAAGAGCCAGCCAAAATCGCTCCTCGTAGCTTCCCCTTTTCTGTCATTCTGAGCTGAGCGCAGCGAAGGCGAAGAATCTACGCGGAGCGATTTCCTTCCTGCGCCGTGCCGGCGCTCGCAATCAGTTCCCGAAGTCCCAGCCTTCCCCAGTGTGATACCGTCCCAGCACGTTCTTCGCGATCAGGATCCTGTGCACCTCGTCCGGGCCGTCCGCAAGCCGCAGCGTCCGCGCGCCCTGGTACATCCCGGCGAGCGGCAAGTCGCCTGAGACGCCCGCCGCGCCCCACACCTGGATCGCGCGATCCACCACCCGCTCGTAGGCCGCCGGGACGAAGATCTTGATCGCCGAGATGTCGGTACGCGGGTCGGTGCCGCCGTCCATCCGCTCGGCGCAGTGGATCGTCATCAAGCGCGCCGCCTGGATGTCGATATAGGAGTCCGCGATGAACCCCTGAATGAACTGCTTGGTCTCGAGCTTGCCGCCGTGTACCTCGCGCGTCGTGGCCCGCTCGACCATCAGGTCGAAGGCCCGCCACATCTGCCCGATCGAGTTCATACAATGATAGACGCGCCCCGCCCCGAGCCGATCCTGTGCGGCCTGATGGCCCGAGCCCGTCTGGCCGAGCTGGTTACTCGCCGGCACGCGCACGTCGTCGTAGATAATCTCGCAATGGTCGCTCGCCCGGCCCCAGACCTCGATCCCGCGCACGATGCGCACGCCCGGCGTGTCCTTGGGCACGATAATCTGCGTCATGCGGCCGTTGTCGGCGCCTTTCCCTTCCGTGCGGCACATCACGATCAGAAAGTCGGCGCGAAACCCGTTTGAGGTAAACCATTTGTGCCCGTTGATCACCCACTGATCGCCGTCGCGGCGGGCCGTGGTCTTGATCGACCGTGGATCCGAGCCGGCCGAATCGGGCTCGGTCATCGAGAAGCCGGACTCCATCTTGCCCTCGGTCAGCGGCACCAGCCACTTCCGTTTCTGCTCCTCCGTTCCGTACTTGAGCAGGATCTGCTGGTTACCCGAGTTGGGCGCGACCACGCCGAACAGCGCCGCCGCTCCCATACTGTAGGCCAGCACCTCGTTCATGTACGCATGCTCCAGGAAGCCGAGACCGGCGCCGCCGTACTCGGGCGGAAGATGGGGCGCCCACAGGCCCGCCTGCTTCACCTTCGCCTTTATCGATTCTCGCAGCTCCCGCGAGCTGCGCCGCTCCTCCTCCTCCGCGCCGTCCCGCCACCCCGCCCAGAGCTTCTTCTCGTTGGGCAGGATATCGTGGTTGACGATCTGCGCCGTGAGCGCGCGGATCTCGTTGATCCGGGGGTCGAGCGTCGGGATCGGTTTCACGTTCATTTGCATGATGGCCTCCGCTGTAGGCTCAAGCGTAGCATGACGCCAATGCGGTCAAAACTTGTCCCACTCCCCCTGGGATCAAAGGGCGACTCCCCAAGCCTGGTTGAGGCTTTCGTCTAAATCCGACTTTGAGATGGATTCTTCGAGTCACAACCGTTGGCCGCTCGACCTTCGAATCTTCGCCGGTGTTTGTCTGGTCTGGTCGGTGGTCCTTCTGACGCGCGCGATATTCGCCCTCTCGGTCGGAGCGCCGGCAGTTCCGATCGAAGATGTCATTCTTGGCGTGAAGTTTTATGGCGACGAAGCCCGCCTCACGATGGCTCTGCAAGCGGCCATCTTCTCTGCATTCGCGATCGGAATCCTCGCGCGCCGGCGATGGGGCCTAATCCTGGCGCTGCTTTACATGGCGCAGGTTATCGCCGGCCACGCGATATTCGTTCTGTCGAATCTCGGGGTCGAGTCGCAGCGCATCCACGTGAAAATTGCAGCAGCCGAAAGTCCCGTCGCGCCGCTGATTGCTCTCTATCTATGGTACCGAGCCCGCTCGCTCTTGCGTCAGCACCCCGTCTGATCCTTCGACCGCCTCGCGAGCCTTTTTGCCTCGATTTGACTTCGTGGTGAACGGGGAGATAATGCAATCTGGCGAGGCGAGGGGCGTCTCAAATGTCCGGTGCCAAGCTCCGTTATATCCCTCTGACGATCGGAGTCGTCGCGTTCACGGTGAGTTTACACGTGCCGGCGGCGGCCGCTCAGGATGGATTTAGTCGCGGTTCGCTCACCGTGGCTACGACCGTAGCCAAGGATGCCGCCCCGATTCCGACCCCGCTCTCCAGCTCCACTCATACACCCGGGCGGACACCGGCCCCAATTCGCACACCCAAGCCGACGCCCGCCCCAACTCCAACTCGCACACCCAGACCGACGCCCACCCCGACTCGGACTCCAACGCCATCGCCAACGCCGACCCCGTCCGAGGCCAATCTATACGTGGTGAACGCCTGTTGCGGCGCCAGTGTAACCGTTTTTCCCGCGGGCAGCGATGGTAACTCCTATCCGATCCGGACTATCAGCTCGTACAATTACGGCGGCAGCAACGCGTTCGGCATCGCCTTGGACGCCGCCGGCAACATTTACGTCGCCAACACAAACGGCGACAGCATCATCGAATATTCCGCGGGCTCCGACGGCAACGTAGCGCCGCTCGCGACGATCAGCGGCCCCAAGACCGGCTTGGACAATTCCGCCGATCCCATGAGCGTAGCGGTCGACTCGCGGGGCAACATCTATGTCGCGGGCACCTCGAATGGCGCCGTCACGGAGTATCCAGCCGGAAGCAACGGAAATGTCGCTCCCATAGCGACTATCAGCAACGCCAACAGCCTGCACCTGGTTCTCGACCGCCGCGATAACCTTTACGTGCTGTCGGGAAACCCCAATATCAACCCGCTTACCGGCGTTGCTAACCCGCCTCTAGGCTCTGAGGTCGATACCTACCGGGCCGGCATCCACAATGCTGTCCGGCCCACGTCCAGGCTCATCGTCAACATTTCCGGGTCCTACGAAGGCGCCACTGCGATCGCGCTCGACTCACAGAACAACCTCTACATAGCCGTACCGCAATTAAGCGGTTTCGACGAGATCCGGAAGTATCCGGCCTACAGCACTGGGTTTGCCGACCCGACCGCCACGATCGTCGGGGAAAATACTTTCCTCAACGAGCCGCTCGCGATTACAGTGGATTCGAGCGGCAACATCTACGTGGCCAACGGTGGGGAACCGAACGGCAACCCCGAAGGACTCCCAGGCATAGTCATGGAGTTTGCGTCCGGCAGCGACGGCAATGTTGCGCCGATTGCTGTGATTCAAGGTTCGGACACGGACATGGGCACACCCCGAGGACTCGTTCTCGGCCCGTAACTTTCTATCGGGACCAGTGATCGCCGACCGACGGCTCCGGACGCCGCCACTCCTCGCAGCGCGTGGGCAACCACCGCTGAACCCGCTCGCAGTAACGCTCGTAGGATGCGCCGAAAGTGGCGCGCAGGATGGGTTCCTCGTACACCATCACGAACATGTGCGTAACCAGCACGAAGACCGCGCAGTACCCTAGCAGCGCCCACGACTCATAAAACAGGGCCGCCCCGGCCAGGGCGAGGCACGCACCAAGGTACATCGGGTTGCGAACCAGCCGATACCGGCCGGCCACGACCAAGCTCCGCGGCGGGTCGAACGGCGCCGGCGTTCCGCGGCCGATCACGACGAAGGTGGCGATGCACCACAGCGCGAGCACTGCACCGCTCGCCCCAATCATCACGCCGGCGGCTTGCGCCGCGCCGATACTGTCCGGCGGCATGATCCCGGACCACAAGAGTACCCGGGCCGGCAAGAATATCAGCAGGAAGCCGATAAAGAGGGCCGAGTACGTGATCGCACGAATCAGAACGAACATGGCAACTTCCCGAACCCTCGAATTAGCTCGTAGGAGTGACCTTCACCGTGACAATACAAAGAGCCCGGCGGCCCAGAGCAGCAGAGATCCGACCAGCCCGACCACCGAAAGCAAGTACAAGAAGCTGAACTGGCCTGCCAAAGCACAGATATTGCAGCGGCACTTGGTGCGCCGTTGCGAGAAAGCCCCGAACATCGGATGCGCATGAGCCCCGGCCCGGCAGTCCTCGCAGACCGATGCCCTGGGCGGGGAGATCGGCTTTGATCCATCCGTGACTTCCCGATCCACGTGATTCTCCATGTCAGAGGTCCTCCGCAACCCAATCCGCCGCGCGCACACTACTTGAGCCGATTCTACGCGCCACCGGAGCCAGCGGAAAGCGCGCTCGTGTGCATCCCGCTCGCGTGCATCCGGCGCAGACCCTGGATCGTCACGGTTCACACGCACCCTCCTCCAGTGGCAAACTGATAGCCGCGATGGCGGAACTGAGGCGCGAAGAAATCCTGACTCTCAAGCGGATTCGGCGCATGTTCTATGCGACCTAACTGGCGCTGGCGGCTTTCGTCTTATGGCTGATGCTGGCCCAGCTACCGAGACCATCGATCATCCTGTTGGTCGCCACTATCCCCGTCGGTCTTCGTCTGTATCTGAGTTCCGTCCGCTGTCCGCGCTGTGACCGTCACTTTTTCATGGAATGGATCGATTTCGTCATTCCGCGCTCCGCGTGCGCCTGGTGCGGTCTGGCCTTCCGGGACACCCGTCACTTATCGTAATCTCTTGAGCAGCTGGCACGCCGGCGCCACCATTCTGCTTGTAATAGGAGAGAGTCACCGTGAACATTTCGGTATATACCATGGCGATCGAAACGTTCGTGCCGATGCTGCGCTCATTGTCAGCGCTTCTCGACAAAGGAGCCCAGCACGCGAGCGCCAAACACCTCGATTCTGCCGTACTCGTGAATGCCCGGCTCGCATCGGATATGTTTCCGCTCGTCAAACAAGTGCAAGTCGCCTGCGATCAGGCCAAGAATTCGACCGCGCGCCTGATGGGCCAGGAGCCGCCGCGCTTCGAGGATACCGAGCAGACCTTCGGCGAGCTCAAGGTTCGTATCGCCAGGACGATCGACTATCTGCAGAGCGCGCCCGCGGCCGCCTTCGACGGCGCGGAGAATCGCGACCTCAGGATTCCATTACCCAATAACCTGGTGCTCGAGATGAATGGCCTTCAGTTTCTGCGGGATTGGACGCTGCCCCATTTCTACTTCCACGTCGTCACCGCCTACGACATCCTCCGCCACAACGGTGTCGAAATCGGCAAGCGCGACTATCTGAGCCAGGTCGCCGGCGCGATCCGCCCAGCGCAGTGATACATGAGCTGCGCCGCCCACGTCATTTGGCAAGCCGCCTGGAGAGCCAGTAATGGCTGTGGCCTTTGGGGTGATCCTTCCGTTCACCAAAGACCTGATAGCCGAGCTTTTCGTAAAGCGGGCGCGCCTGGAAACTGAAGGTACCCAGAAAGGCGCTGGAGCATCCACGCGCCAGCGCGTGTTTCTCAATCGCGGTTATAAGCCTCGAACCATAACCATGCCCCCGGAGCTGCCGATCGACCCACAAGAACGCGACGTACAGCCACTCACCCCAGATATTTCCCAGCGCGCCGCCCAGAATCTCCCCGTCGTCGTCCTTGAGGAAGAAGTTGGCTGGCGACCAGATCTGTTCAGGCAGACCGGTTGCCGCCAGCGCATGGTAGCTTATCCCCAGCCTCACGATCGCCTCGGTCGTCTGCGAGGCATAGGGAACCATTTCGAGCTTGGCCTTTTCCCGCGGCTTGTCCTTCAGAACTCCGGCCGCAAGCACCTTTTTCATGAAGTATCGGCCGTAGCCCTTGGTCGGATGGTCCTTCAGCTCGGCGTATGCCTCATAGTCCAGCTTTTCGTACAGGCCGCGCGCCTCATAAGTGCCGGTCTCCAGAAAGGCATGGGTGCATTTCTTTCGCAGCGCGTAGCGATCTGCCGCGGCCATAAGGTCTGTAGCGTAACCACGCCCGCGCCACCTGCGATCCACCCACAGCGATCCCACGTGCATCCATCCACCCCAAATGTCGCCGAGCAGTCCTCCCAACACTCCAAGCTTTGCGTCCTTGATCAAAAAGCCCACCGGGTAGTAGTCGCACAGTCCGGTCACCGCAACGTTGTGCTGATCGACGCCGCGCTCGACCGTCTCGACCCACGTGCGAGGCGGGTCCAAATCCATCATGATCCTGGGCTGCTTCATCGACTCCCCTACCGGGCCATGCGCTTACGACGGAAAAGAAAAGGTGTTCTGACGCGGGCGCTCTTCAGGGCCCGGCGGAGGCCGGAGGTGATGTCGCGGGCGGCGCCGAAGCCGCGGCCTTCTGCAGATCGAGCAGCGTAGCGCCACTGTTCGGCGCGATCGTTGCCGATCCGGCGTCGCCGCTGACACCCTGCTCGTTGAGCACTTTCGCTACCTGATCAGGTGGCATGGCGGGCGTGAGCCCTTCGCCGCGGCGGAACCTGTTGCGATCCTCGGGCGTCATCGTGAGCCAGATCTGGCTGGCCTGGGCGGAGTTGCCACGATTGAGCGCATCGAGGAAGTTCTGCTGCGGCGTTTCGCCGCTGCCGAACAGCGAGCATCCGGCGCTCGCGGCAAGCATTATCGCGAACACGGCGGCGCGGCGGAACATCCTTGGATCATCGCCCCCGGCGTGCGATGGTTCAAGCCGGCACTGCCTGAAGGGAGAAGACGATGGCTATGACGAAAGAAAAAATCGACGAGTTGCTCGCGCAGCCCAATATCGCGGTGGTCGCGGTGACCGCGCCCGACGGCGCGCCGCACGCGGTGCCGACCTGGTACGAATATCGCGCCGGCGAAATTGTTTTTCATACCGCCCGGAACTCCTTCAAGTACCGCTGCCTCAAGCGCGATCCGCGCGTCACATTCTGCATCGATACCAAAGTCGCGCCGTACAAGGCCGTGATTCTCAAGGGGCGCGTCACGATGGAGGAACGTAACGACAGCGACGGAACGCTCCGGATGGCGGTCGCCTACCTGGGAGAGAAACTCGGCCGGGTGTATGCCAAATCGCTCGCGGCAGAGACGGTCGTGGTCGTGCGTTTCCGTCCCACGCGCGTGATCTCCTGGGACTACGCGCAGGAAGCGCCATAGCGCGAGGCCCGGATCGTCGTGCTCCAAACTCGAATTTGCAAGCTGCTCGGGATTGAACTGCCGATCGTATCGGCCGGGATGGGCGGCGTGGCGCTGGCGCGGCTCGCCGCAGCGGTGTCCGAGGCCGGCGGACTGGGCACGGTCGCGCTCGCGAGTTTCACGCCCGACGCGATTCACACGGAGATCGCAGCCGCGCGCAGCCTCACGAACAAACCGCTGGCCGTGAATCTGCTCGTGCCGTTTATCCGCCCCGGCGTGCTCGAAGCGGTACTGCGCGAGCCCGTCGATGCAATCACGTTTTTCTGGGGCGACCCGGCCGACTGGATTCCGAAGGCCAAAGGCGCAAAGGCCAGGATCTTCTGGCAGTGCGGCTCGGCGCATGAAGCGACGGCCGCGATGCGCGCCGGCGCGGACGCGATTATCGCGCAGGGCTTCGAAGCCGGCGGCCACGTGCGCGGCACGGTGACCACGCTCGCGCTGATTCCCGAGGTGCGCGACGCGATCGGCGATCTCCCGATACTCGCGGCGGGCGGCTTCGCGGACGGCCGCGGACTGGCGGCGGCGCTCGCGCTCGGCGCCGACGGCGCCGTCTTCGGCACGCGCTTTCTCGCCTCGCACGAAGCCGCGGCTCATCCTCTATATAAGGCGCGCGTCATCAACGCGCACGCCGAGGAGACCCTTCACACCACGCTCTACGATATCGGATGGCCCAACGCGCCCCATCGCGTGATTCGCACCGAGGCCGTGGAAGAATGGGAGCGAGCGGGACGTCCCGCGCGGGGCAAGCGGCCGGGCGAAGGGGATAAGATCGCCACGATGCGCGGGCGCGGGGTCGAGATCGATCTGGTCCGCTACGCGGTGACGACGCCCGCCGAGTACGTCGAGGGAGATATCGAGGCGCTGCCATTCTATGCCGGCCAGTCGTGCAGCCTGGTGCGCGAGATCACGCCCGCCGGCGAGATCGTGCGCCGGATCGCGAACGAGGCGCGCGCCGTAATCGCCGATCGCCTCGCGCCGCTCGTCTTGTAGCCGCAGTTTCGCGCTCTCCGCCGCTCTGCGATAATCGCTTCCGTGCCGCGAACCATACCAGTCGAAGCGGTCTTTGAGGCGCTCGGGCGGGTGAAATACCCCGGCTACGAGACCGATATCGTCGCGCTCGGGATCGTCGAGGACATCGCTCCACTACCCGACGACGCCGGCTTCGCGCTGACGATTCGCCAGGCGACCGCCAACGAAGAGGTGATGCGCGAGTTGGCCAGCCGGCTTCATCATGAGCTCACGCATGGGCTCGGCGTCGGCAAGGTCGAGTTGCGCGTGCGCACCATCGAGCCCGAGCTGGGCGAAAAGACCGGCAAGGTTCGGCTCGAAGGCACGCGCTACATCGTCGCGGTCGCGAGCGGCAAGGGCGGCGTCGGCAAGTCGACGGTCGCGGCGAACCTCGCGGTCGCACTGGCGGGACTCGGGTTCAGCGTCGGCCTGCTCGACGCGGATATCTACGGGCCGTCGATTCCGATGATGTTCGGCACCGGCGATCAGCGGCCCAGATCCGCCGGCGGACAGAATTTCCATCCGATTGAGAAATACGGCCTGAAGCTGATCTCGATCGGGTTCTTCCTGGGCGAAAAGGCGCCGGTGATCTGGCGCGGCCCGATGGTGATGGGTGCGGTGCGCCAGTTTCTGAAGGATACGCTCTGGGGATCGCAGGATTTTCTGATCGTCGATTTGCCGCCGGGTACCGGCGACGCGCAACTGACGCTGGCGCAGCAGGTCGCGGTGGACGGCGTGGTGATCGTCAGCACGCCCCAGGACGTGGCCGTGCTCGACGCCGAGCGCGCGGTCAGGATGTTCCGCCTGGTGCATTGCCCGCTGCTCGGGGTGGTCGAGAACATGAGCTACTTCGTGTGCCCGGACTGTGGCGAGCGGGATGAGCTGTTCGGGCGCGGCGGCGTCGATCGGATGGCCGCGGCGGAGCGGATGAGCGTGCTTGCGCGGATCCCGATTTACCCGGCGGTCCGCGAGGCGGGCGATCTCGGGATGCCGATCACGCTGCGCGATCCGGCGCATCCGGTGAGCCGCGAGTTTATCGAGCTGGCGAGAAAGGTTGTCGCCGCGATGCCCGAGTAGCGGCTTGCTCCGCCTCAAACGCGCCGATATTCTGGCGCGACTTGGACGCAACTTGGACTAGAAGTTGTTTTTTGAAGCCCTCTCCCCCGCGCCGGTGGCGATTTCCAGGGAGAGGGTGTGGGTGAGGGATATCCAGGTCCGGAGTTTTGCCGATGGCGACGGTAATAACTGAGGAATGCATCAACTGCGGCGCGTGCGAGCCCGAATGTCCCAACACGGCGATCTACGAGGGCGGCGCGCAGTGGGAGCTCGACGGCCAGAGCAGTCCCGCGCTCAAGGAAGACATCTACTATATCGCCCCCGAAAAATGCACCGAGTGCGTCGGCTTTTTCGATCAGGAGCAGTGCGCCGCAGTCTGCCCGGTCGATTGCTGCATCCCCGATCCGAATATCCCCGAGACTGAGGAAGTGCTGATGGAGCGCGCCCGCAAGCTCCATCCCGAGCAGGAATTCAAAGCCGATTTCCCGTCACGCTTTCGGAAGGCTTGAGAAAATGACCGGCGGGACGCCGGTCCCGCTTCGGCACTAATACATGAAGCTGTTTCGAGGGCCCTTGAACCCGGCGCTGGGAAGCACGGGAATCTCGCCGGTTAGGGGGATCAACGATGACCGGCCACTGTTTCTGCGGAAGCGTCGCGTTCGAGTTCGACGGTCCGACCACGAATATCGAGATTTGCCATTGCTCGCGATGTCAACGCGCGACGGGCGCCCCGTTCGCGGCGGAATTCCGTGTGCGAGCGGAGAAGTTTCGCTGGCTCCGAGGCGAGGACCTGATCTCATTCTGTGACGCCCCGATACTTCGCGAACCTCCTGCATATCGCAGGTCCTTCTGCAAAACCTGCGGCTCGCAAGTGCCGACGGTAATGGCCGACAACCCGACAACGGCAATTCCCGCCGGACTCGTCGACGGTGACATTCCCGCGCGCGCGGCAGACCACATCTGGGTGGGCAAGAAGGCGAATTGGCTGAATCTCCGCGAGATCGGCACCTACCGGAACATGATGGCGATCCGACTGCCGAATCCAATGCCAGACTGATCGAGCCGCTAAAACTCAAGTAAAGCGTCCGCAACGAATTGCACCGTCTCCCGCAAACCCGACACGTAGCGGCCACGTCACTACCCTGGCATTAGCGACGTATTGTTGCCCTACTTCGGAAGGAAAGCTATTCACGCGCCGCGGCGAGCTTGCGCTGCTCCTCGAGCTTGCGCAGTTCGACGCGGCGGATTTTGCCGCTGACGGTCTTTGGCAGTTCGTCGACGAATTCGATTTCGCGCGGATACTTATAGGGCGCGGTGACGCGCTTGACGTGTTCCTGCAGCTCGCGCGCGAGCGCATCGCTGGGCTCGACCCCGGCTTGCAGCTTGACGAACGCCTTGACGATCGAGCCGCGATCGGGGTCGGGACTGCGCGACCACCGCCGATTCCATCACCGCCGGATGCTCGAGCAGCGCGCTCTCGACCTCGAACGGCCCGATCCGGTAGCCCGCCGAGATGATCACGTCGTCGGCGCGCCCGACGAACCATAAGTAACCGTCGGCGTCGCGATACGCCTGGTCGCCGGTCAGATAAAAATCGCCGCGAAAGACCGCCGGCATTCTCCTCGGGATTCTTCCAGTATTCAAGGAACAGCGACGGCGGGCGCTGCGGGCTTGACGCGCACCGCGATCTCGCCGACCTCGCCGGCCTTGACTTCGCTGAGATTCTCGTCGACCACGCGGACGTCGATGGCCGGGAAACGGCCGGCCCATCGAGCCCGGCTTGATCGCCATGCCCGGCAGATTGGCCGCGATGATCGTGGTTTCGGTCTGGCCGTAGCCGTCGTGGATCGTCAGGTTGTAGTGTTGCGCCAGAGCTCGATCACTTCGGGATTGAGCGGCTCGCCGGCGCCGGTGCAATGGCGCAGAGCCGGCAACGGATACTTCGCGAGGTCCTCCTTGACCAGCATCCGGAATTCCGTCGGCGGCGCGCAGAAAGTGGTGATCTTGTAGCGCTGCAGCAATTCGAGTTCCTTTTTCGGGATCGAAGCGGCCGTTGTACATGAAGGTCGTCACGCCGTTCATCCAGGGCCCGAACAGCACGCCGTACGCAGCCTTGGCCCATCCGGTGTCGGAGGTAGTCCAGTGGATGTCGCTCGGGCTTGAGGTCGAGCCAGTTGAGGCCGGTGAAGCGATGGCGCGTAGGTGTAGGCGTGGCTATGCAGGACCGCCTTGGGCTCGCGAGTCGTGCCCGAGGTGTAGTAGCAAATCGCCGGCTCGATCGCGCGTCGTGCGCGCGGCAGTGAAGTCGCACCGACGCCCGCATCATCGCATCGTGCAGGCTCGCCCATCCGGTGCGTGCGGTGCCGGCGATCAAAAAATGCTTCAGCGACGGGCATTGGTCTCGCAGATCGCCGACCATCTCGGCGCTGGCCGGCGCCGCGATAATCGCGCGCGCGCCGGAATGGTTGGCGCGATAGACCAGATCCTTCTCCCGCAGCATCGAGGTGCACGGGATCACCAGCGCGCCGAGCTTGAGCGCGCCGATATACGCCGCCTGCCACATCGTGATGCGCGGCAGCACCAGCATGATCGGATCGCCGCGCCGGATGCCGAGTCCCGTCAGCACGTTGGCGATCGCGATTGGACTGGTTGCGGATATCGGCGAAGGTCAGCCGCGCGCGATTGCCGTCGCTCGATCCTCCCAGAGCAGGGCGACGCGCGTGCGGATCGTGCGCGAAGTGATCGATCATATCGCCGAAGTTGAAATACTCCGGCACGTCCCAGTTGAAGTTGCGGTAGCAGCTCTGCGTAAGCGCTGATCCATCGATTGACGAACCTACGCGCGACCGGTTCGCGGCGTTGCCGGCGCGCGGCCGCGAGCCTGCGAGCGCTTCGCCGCGGCCTTAATATATTTGAGCGCCACCGGCGAGAGATCGTCGCGATCAACTTGCACATCGATAATCGCGAAGCTCTTGGCTTCGATGAGCGGCTTCAAGGGCGCTCTGCAACTCCGCGACCGTACTCGCCTCGAAACCGGCGCCGCCCCAATCCTCGGCCAGCCGGGCATAGGGCCACGGTGGAATATCGAGCAGGTCGCGGACGCTCGGCGATCGGCCGAAAAATGCCCCATCCGCCGTTGTTGATCAGCATCACGATCGGATTCGCGCCGAACTTGGGGGCGTGCGAAATCTCCGGGCCGGTCATCTGGAAGCCGCCGTCGCCGCACAGCACCAGCGGCCGCAGCCCGTTGCCGATCTGCGCGCCGATCGCGGCGGGCACCGCGAAGCCCATCGAGGCGTAAAATCCCTGCGCGAGATAGGTGCCTTCATGCGGCACGCGCACGTCGAGTCCGCCGAACAGCATATCGCCCGATTCGGCGACCACCATGTAGCGGCGATGCGCCGCCAAGAAATCGTTGATCGTGCTAAGCAGCGCGCTGACCTCGATCACGTCCCGGCGCGGCGCGTGGCGTGCGCAGATTGTCGGCGTAGCGCACCACTTCGCGATGGTTGCGCAGCTTCTGCCGCAGCAACGCGCGCACGAAATCGTCGCACGCCGACGTCGGTGTAGGTGTGATACTTCACGTCGACGCGCCGGTCGACCGCCCATACGGTCTTGCCCTGGATAATGTGCGGGGGCCGGTTGCCGAAATTCATGTCGGTCTTGAGGCAGCCGAGATTCAGCACGAAGTCCGCCGCGTCCATCCGCGCGACGATCGGCGCCGGACTGATCGGCCCGACGTGGACGCCCATGTGCAGCGCGATGGTCCATCGGAAACGCGCCCTTGCCGAGCACGGTGGTCATCACCGGCGCGCCCATCTTCTCGGCCAGTTTGACCAGCTCGTGCGTGGCCTTGTAGCGATGGATCTCGATTCCCGCGATCACCACCGGCTTCGCGGCTGCGTTGAACATCGCGGCGGTCTCACGCGCCGCTTCCTCGACCTTGCGCGCGTCGGAGTCGTGGAAATGCAGACGCCCGTCCCATTCGATGATCTCGTCGGGCACTTCGATCTCACGATCGACCATGTCGCGATGAATCTCGATATAGCCGGGGCGCTGCTCGGCCCATACGGCGCGCACCACGTCATGCAAATCTGCCGCGGCGCGCCGCGGATCGGTCAGCACGCGCGACGCGCAGGTGACCTCCTCGTAAATGCGATGCTGCGATTCGATCTCGCGGGCCTGATGATGAATCAGCGTGCCGAGCTTGCGCTCTTCCTCACCCGGGCCGCCCGAAAAGATCAGCAGCGGCACCCGCTCGGAGAACGAGCCCGCGACCGGATTCACGATGTTGTGGCCGCCGGCGCCATAGGTGACGCAGACCACGCCGATCTTGCCGGTCGCGCGCGCATAGCCGTCGGCGGCGAAGCCGACCCCGGGCTCGTGCGAGAAAGTCGCGATCTTGAGGCCGTGCTTTTTGCCAAGGGCGAAGAAGAGTTTCAGCGCCAGATCGCCCGGAATTCCGAACACCTGCGTCACGCCGATCCGATGCAGGTAGGCGACCAGGAAGTCGCCAAGCGTCATCCGGCGTTTCATCACACTCCTCACCGCTATGGCCTGAGAGAAGCTTAACAGAAAAACGGCAACGCGGGTGTGGGCAGGGGAAGGAACCCAGGCTGCCCTCACTCGCGCTCGCGATGCTCGCGCGACCCTTCGCAGCTCAGGGCAGGCCTCACCTCCCTGGTCAGGGAGAGGTGAGGAAAAGATCGGCACGGAAATTCCCGGATTAGGGAGAGGCGCGTCGGACGATCGTGCCGCGTGTCACAGTGAAAGATGAACCAGTTCATGTTGTGGTTGACCGCCGGATCGCTCCGGGGGTAAAAGATGAACAGGTTCAGCTTTTATGCCGAAGCGGCGCGAACACCAGAAGCAGGATCGGGAGCGGCGGATTCTCCGGGCCGCCGGGCGGTTGTTCGCCAGTCGCGGCTACTCCCGCACCAATATCAGGCATATCGCGCGCGCCTCGCGCTTGGCCGTCGGCACAGTCTACAACTACGTCGAGTCCAAGCCCGAGCTGCTGCTGCTAATCCTGCGGCGCGAGACCGACGAGCTGATCGCGTCGAGCGAGCCGATCGCCGATACGCTGCGGGATGATCCCGTTGAGACGGTGGCTGCGTGGCTCGATCGCTTAGTCGACTCGATCGCGCGTTACGACCGCAAGCTGTGGCGTGAACTGTTCAGCGCCGCGATTGCCGAGCCGTTGACGATCGGAGCGCGGGCGTTCGAGAACGATGTGCGGCTGGTGGCGCAATTGGCGGCGCTCCTCGAACGGCTGAAGCCGGTGGGCATGCTCGAAGCCTCGGTGCCGGCAGCGCGCGCCGCGATGGCCTTTTACAGCGTCGCGTTTTCGTGGTCGATGGCGTTTCTGATGAGCGACGAGATGACCGTCGCGCAGATGCGCGACGAAATCCGGCAGGGTGTGCGGCTGGTCGCGCGCGGGATTTTCGTGCGGCCACAGGCTGCGCGCGCGGAGAAACCCCGATGATTCGCAACTGCTGGTATCCGATCTACGATGCTGAACGCTTGAAGCGTCGCCACCTGGCCGGTATCACGCGGCTGGGCGAGCGGCTCGTGCTGTGGCGCGGAGCCGAAGGCAACATCATATGCCTGCCCGATCGTTGTTCGCATCGGGCGGCGCCGCTCAGCCGCGGCAGAATCGTGGCGGCCTGCGTCCAGTGCTCCTACCATGGGCTCAGGTTCGATGAAGCCGGGCGCTGCGTAATGATTCCCGCCAACGGACGCGATGCGAAAGTGCCGAACGGATTCGATCTGACGCCGCGCACGGTGCGCGAGGCGCACGGGCTCGTCTGGTACTGGTACGGCGATGAGGCGCATGCAGAAGCCGAAGTGCCCTGGCTGGAGAACGCCGAAGGCGCCAAACCCGGTTCCTACCTGCGCGAGCTCGATGTCCCGGTATCGTGGCTGCGGGTGATGGAAAATCTGCTCGATTTTCATCACCTGCCGTTTGTTCATCGCTGGACGGTTCCCGGCGTGGGCTCGCGATTCGACGACTTCGAAGGCGGCGTCGAGGGCGACGTGATCACAATCAAAGGCACGCTCCGCAAGCAGGACGATGTCGCCCGCAAGACCCGCGGCTTCCCGATTGAAGCGCGGGTCAGGTTTCCCTGTATCGCGGCTTTCAACGTCTTTCCGGGGGTTCATTTCATCGGCGGCGCCACCCCGATCGATGAAAACCGATGCTGGCTATGGGCGCGCTACGGACAGGACTATCTGCCGCGCGCGCTATTTGGGCGGCTGCTGATGCGGATCGCATCGTTCTTCGACTTCACGCTGGTGTTTCGCATGGGCGACCAGCCGATGCTCATGAGTCAGCTTGATCCGGCCGGAGATATCTCCCGATACAGGTTGTACGAAGCCGATAAGGGAATCGGATTGTATTTCGCAATGTATCGGGAGCAGATGCAGATTCGAGGCGCGGCGCGAACCCCACCGCCTGGCTGAAGCGGCCCGGTGAGTCTCCGCGCCGCGGTTGGGGGAGAGGCGGTTCTCCGGGGCACTATTCGCGGAGGCGGGGCGTGGAGACGCTGCGGCCAATGGTGCTAGAATCCGGGCTGGGGTATCAAGTATGGGCTCGATGTTGCGGTCGTTCTTCCGGATGCAACTGCTGGATCCGCTTAAACTGCGCGGGATGATCCTGTACATGCCGCAGTTTGCGCGGGTCTTCTGGCGTCTGATGAGCGACGATCGGGTGGCGTTCACCACCAAGATGATTCCGTTCCTCGGCTTGATCATGCTGCTCTCGCCGCCGGCGCTCGAACTCGACGCGATTCCCTTCATCGGCGAGCTCGACTGGCTGGTGATCATCTATTTCGCCCTGAAACTCTTCGTCTGGCTGTGCCCTGCCGATGCCGTCCGCGACCACGTTGGCCGCGTAGCGCGCGGCGCCTGATCGCCAAAGCTGATGCGTCCACGAATTCTGCTGGTGGCCCTCGCGGCGATCGTTATCGTCGTGCTGGCGATTCTCGGTCTGGGCGACCAGTTCCTGGTCGACCTGCTGTGGTTCGATTCGCTCGGCTACGGCTCGGTGTTCCGCACGATGTGGGGCGCGCAGATCGGCGTGTTCGTGATCGTATGGATCGTCGCCTTCGCCGCGATCGCGGGCAGCGCCCTGATCGCGCTCCGGATGACCCCCGATCGCGAGCGGCTGCGCGTCGTGCGCCGCCCCGACGAGATGGTCGAAGTGAACCTGCCGGAACTGATCCGCACGCTCGGCGAGCGGATCCCCTGGCGGATCCTGATCATAGTCGCCGCGGCCGTGCTGGCGCTGTTCGTGGCTCAGGGCGAGGGCTCGAACTGGGACGTTTATTTGAAGGCCGCCTCCGGCGTGCCTTTCAATCTCACCGAGCCCGCCTTCGGCCGCGACGTCGGCTTCTATGTCTTCACGCTGCCGCTGCTCGAGGAGCTGCGCGCGCTGTTCCTGGTGATCCTCTTTCTGGCCACGGCGCTCAGCGCAGCCGTCTACTGGGTGCGCGGCGGGATCGATACGCGCGAGTCGCCGCCGCGGATCAGTAGCGCGGCGGTGGGCCAGGTCTCGGTCTTGCTGGCGCTGTTTTTCGTCCAGCGCGCGATGGGCTCGTGGCTCGACCGCTTCGGACTGCTGCTCCATACCAACGGCGTCGTGTTCGGCCTGCGTTATGTCGATCGGGTGCTGTGGCAGCCGGGGTTGTGGGCGCTGGTGTTGCTCTCGCTCACTGCCGCAGCGATCTGTCTCGCCAATCTGAATCCGCGCGGCGCGCGGCTGCCGATCGTCGCCGCGGCGATCGTGTTCGGTCCGGCGCTGCTGTTGAGCTTCCTCGAACCGACGATCGACCGGCTGCGGGTCAAGCCCGACGAGATGCGGATCGAGCGCCCCTACCTGTTGCGCAATATCATGATGACCCGCCATGCCTACGGGCTCGACAATGTCGATGTGAAGCCGTTCGCCGGCCAGGGCGTGCTGACCCCGGCCGCGCTGGCGAGCGACGCGCCGACCGTCAACAACGTGCGGATTTGGGACCCCCGTCCGCTGCTCTCGACCTATCGCCAGCTCCAGGAGATTCGCTCCTACTACGACTTCAAAGACGTCGATATCGATCGCTACCATATTCAGGACCGCTACACGCAGGTGATGCTCTCGCCGCGTGAGCTCGACCCGACCCGGCTGCCCGACAACGCGCAGACCTGGGTCAATCAGCACTTGAAGTTCACGCATGGCAGCGGGCTCGTGGTGAGCCCGGTCAATCTCAAGGACTCCGAAGGTCTGCCGATTTTTTATGTAAAGAACATTCCCGCGAAATCGAACGTCGGGCTCAACATCGAGCAACCGGCGATCTACTTCGGCGAGGAGCCGGACAACTACGCGGTGGTCGACGCGGCGGCGCCCGAGTTCGACTATCCGAAAGGCGCCGACAACGTCTATTCCTATTACACGGGTGGCGACGGGATTCGGATCAGCGGACTCTGGCGGCGGCTGTTGTTCAGCTTCTATTACCGCGACATTAACCTGCTGGTGACCGACAATATCGTCCCCAAGAGTCGGATCCTGCTCCGGCGCAATATCCGCGACCGGATCAGTACCCTGGCGCCGTTCCTGACCCAGGATCACGACCCCTACATGGTGATCCAGGACGGCCGCCTGTTCTGGATCGTGGACTGCTACACCGTGAGCGATCACTATCCCTACTCGCAGCGCAACGCGGACGGGATCAACTACATCCGCAACTCCGTCAAGGTAGTAGTCGATGCTTACACCGGCGCGACCGACTTTTACGTCTCCGATCCCAACGATCCGGTAATCCAGACTTGGCAGGCGATCTTTCCGGCGCTGTTCAAGCCGTTGACTGCGATGCCCGACGACCTGCACGCCCATATCCGCTACCCCGAAGACCTCTTCATGGTGCAGGCGGATATCTTCAGCACCTATCACATGAGCGACCCGCAGGTGTTCTACAATCGCGAGGATCAGTGGGCCTTCCCGCGTGAAACCTATGGCGGCGATCCCACGACCATGCAGCCTTATTACGTGATCATGCGGCTGCCGGGCGAGGCCCACGAGGAATACATCCTGATGCTGCCAATGGTTCCGAGCGGGCGCGACAACATGATCGCGTGGCTGGCCGCGCGCTGCGACGGCTCCGACTACGGCCATCTATTCGAGTACGCATTTTCCAAGGACTCGCTCTTTTACGGCCCGTACCAGATTCAGGCGCGGATCAACCAGAACCCGGATATCTCACGCCAGCTCTCGCTGTGGAACCAGATGGGCTCGAAGGTGATCCTCGGTAACCTGATCGTGATTCCGATCCAGAATGCGCTACTTTACGTCGAGCCACTCTACATCCGGGCGGAGAACGGACAACTGCCCGAGCTGCAGCGGGTGATAGCTGCGTACAGCGACCGGGTCGTGATGGGCGAAGACCTTGGGCAGACGCTTAACGCGCTCTTCACCGGCGCTCCGGCGGCGCCCTCGATGACGCTCGCGTCGACGGCGCCGGCCGCGTCGATGTCGGCAGTATCGTCAGCTCCCGCGTCGCCGCCTGGCGCGATCGCGCCGGCCGATCTCCGGGCCGCCTCGGAGCACTACAGTCGCGCGCTCGGTGCGTTGAAGGGCGGCGACTGGCCGGAGTTCGGAACCGAGATGCAGAAGCTGGGCGAGGCGCTGGGCCAGCCCGACGCCGCGCCGCATCCGTAGACGCCAGCCCCGGAGGCTGGAAATCGCGTGGCTGCGCCGGGATTGTCCGGCGACGGACGCCTCGAGCGAAGAAGGGGTTTCGTGCAGGCACAAGGGCGGGAACGTGAAGGACATTTCTGCGCTGGCTGAGAGCCTGTCGGTGCCGGCGGACATCGTGCCGCGCCAGACTGATCCCTTGGCCAAGGAACTTACCACTCTGGCTGAACTGGCACGGGCCGCAAGCGCTGCCGCGATCTGCGCGATCGGATGGCAGGGTCAGCAGGGCGCTCCGGCGCTGGTCCGTACGCCGGCGCGGGCGGCGCGCTTCGACGCGCTGGGCAACGCGGGCTTCGCCTTGCTGGCGAGCCAGTTGCAGTTTGGGGAACCGGGCGCGGCGCGGGTTTTTCACGTGCGGGGGCCCGAGTTGGCGGCGCGCTTGCGGTGGAAGGCGCCGGTCGACCTAGAACTCGTAGCCGCCGCGGCCAGTGGGGAATCCGGCTCGACGATCGCAATCCTGACGGTCACGCCCGATCAGCCCGCCGCTGAAATTGAATCAATACTTGAACTTCTCGCGCACGCCGCCCTTGCCGCAATCGCGGCGCAGGCGCGCGTTGCGTCACGCGATTTCTGGCTCCAGCGCGCGCAGGCGCTCGAAGCCGAGCTGGCGGCGCTAAAACACCGGGCCGAAGACGCTGCCGCCGAGCGCCGCCAAAGCGAGGTTTGTCTCGCAGAGGCCGCTCGGCTCAAGCCGCGCGACGTGCCGGCCGGGATCGCCCGGCTCCTCGCCGGGGCCGGGCCCTTCGACGCCTGGATCGTAGCGCTCGCCGAGGGCCGGGCGCTGCGCGTCGAGGGCTGTTCTCCGCCTTGGGATCGGGATGAGCCGAAATTCCGGCTGGACGAGCAGAGCGCGCTCTTTGACAGTTTCAGCCGGCAGAGCCCGGTTATCAGGCTCGGCGCCGCGCCGGCGGGCGCCGCCTATCGCGAGGATCGCGTCTTCGCGCGCAGCGGATTTTCCGCCTATCTATGTCTCCCGTTCGCCGGCGGCGTGATCGCGCTCGCCGCGCACGAGGCGATCGCGGCCGCGACCGCTGCGCGCACCGAGGCGCTGGCGGCGCGCCTCGGCCCGATCCTCGACGCCGCGACCTTCCGGTGCGAGGCGCAAGCGCAGCGCGCGCTGGCGCAGCGGCTCGCGCTCAAACTCTACGGCGCCGTCGACAGCGAGCGGGCCCGGATCGCGCGCGACTTGCACGACGATCAGGCGCAGTTGATCGCCGCCGCGCAGGTCGCGCTCGAAGCGCCGCGCGCGAAAGCGCGGCGACTGCTGGCCGAGCTGGAAGAGACGCTGCGCGTTCGGATGCGCGAGCTGCGCCCGGCCACGCTTGGCGCCGGATCGCTGCGCGCCGCGCTGCGGGGCGAGTTGCAGCGGCTGGCCGCGGCGGGCCTCAAGCCGAAGCTGGTGCAACTAACCGGCGTGCGCGGGCTCTCGCGCCCGCTGCAGAACGTCTGCTGGCAGATTGTGCGCGAGGCAGTCTCGAATATCATCCGGCATGCCCGGGCGCGGCGCGTCGAGTTGAGCCTCGAGCGCGCGGGCGGTCGGCTGCGCCTGTCAATCACCGACGACGGCCGCGGCCTGCCCAAGCGTGCCTCCGGACGCGAGCGGAGGACCGGCGCGATAGCCGAGACGGGATTGGCCGGTCTGGCCGAGCGCGTTGCGCTCCTCGGCGGCGTCCTCAAGGTGGAATCGCGGCCGGGCCGGACTCGGGTGGCCGCGGAGATTCCCACTATGTGATGCGGCTTCCCATCAAAATGACCAGCGCCTGATGAACCCTGCGATGAACGATGACGAGCGAATCCGGGTGCTGATCGCGGATGACCATCGGATGTTCCGCGAAGCGCTGCGGACGGTCCTCGAACCCGAATGCGAGATCGTCGGCGAAGCGGCCAGCGGCGAGAAAGCGGTCGCGCTCGCCGCCAGACTCCGCCCCAGCGTAGTGGTGATGGATATCGGGATGGCCGGTACGGGCGGGCTCGCCGCGGCGCATCATCTCCGCCGGCGCGTGCCCACTGCGCGCGTACTGGTGCTGAGCCAATACGACGACGAGGAATACGTGATGGAGGCATTGTCAGAGGCGCGCGTCGCCGGCTACCTGGTCAAGACCGACGCCGCCGCCGAGCTGCTCAGCGCCGTGCGCGCGGTCCATCGCGGCGACCGCTATCTCAGCCCCTCGATCACGCCGCTGGTGCTGGCGCGTCTCGGGCGCCCCGCTCAGGAGCGTCCCGGCGGCGCGCTCAGCCGCCGCGAACGCGAGGTCTTGACGCTGATCGCCGAGGGCGCGACCACCAAGGAGATCGCGGCCCAGCTCGGGATCAGCCCCCGCACCGCCCAGGCCCATCGCGAGAATCTGAAAACCAAGCTCAACGCCCGCTCGACCGCCGCGATGGTGCGTTACGCGATCGCCCATAAGCTGGTGCGAATGGGCCCGCCGCCCCGCAAGGACGACGACTGATCGATCCTCACCTCTCCCGCTTTTTTGCGGGAGAGGCGGCTCGCGCGGGACGCGCGAGCGGTGAGGGTGCTGCCGCCCGCTGCGCCGGCTGGCGGGTTTGAACGAACGTTCAGTGTCATGGTACTGATCGTGACAGGGAACGACACAGCCGGGAGGCTCGCAGCATGCAGCGAAAGGGCGTTCATCATATCGGACTGGCAACTTTGGATATCGATCGCACGATCGAGTTCTATACCACCAAGCTTGGATGGCAGGTGGGATGGTGCGACGTGATCGAGCCGCCCGAGGGCGGGCGCATCAAGCACGTCTTTCTCGACACCGGCGACGGCACCTTTTTCGCCTTCATGTGTCCGGAGAAAGTTCCCGGCGTGCCGACCGAGTTCGCGACTGATATCAACAGCGCGCAGGGATTGCCGAGCGCGTTCTACCATTTCGCGATGTGGTGCGACGACGTGCCGGCGCTGGAGCAGAAGCGTGCGGAGTTGGTGGGGAAGGGTATCGAAGTGACACCGGTGGTCAATCACGAATGGTGCCGATCGATCTACTTCAAGGATCCCAACGGGCTGTTGCTCGAATATTGCGCCACCACTCGCAAGTTCAACGACGACGACAAGATCATGCAGCATCACGAACAGCCGGGCCCGATGGTCGCCGATCCCAAGGAAGCGGGCAAAGTGATGCAGATGCTGATGTCGCGCGAAGGGCCGCATAAGCCACATCGCCCGCTCGTGTAGCGCGTACCGAGGCCGCACTTCCGATCACCTCTCCTGCTCCGTTGCGGGAGAGGCGGCTCGCGCGATGCGCGAGCGGTGAGGGTGCTGCGCCGCTCAGGATGCGTAGACCCGCCGGTAGCTGCGCTCGGCGCGGAATGCGATCGCGGCCGGATCGGCGGGCTGCTCGGATGTCGGTCCGAGATCCAGGATCATGCATTTGATCGAGCCGCCGCCCTTGGCGAGAAACTCGCTCACGTTGACCGTTACCGGCTCGACCGAGCGCTGACGAATCGCGCGCTTCAGCTCGTCGCTCGCCCCTTCCGGCATAAAGAGGTAAAGCCCGCCGTTCCAGTCGGTCTGAAAAGAATTCGCCGCATAGATTGCGGCGTCGGCTTCGGACAATTCGATCAGGTTCGCGCCGAACGCATCGCGGAGCCGCGCCTGCGAGTCCGCCGTCAGTCCCGCCATATAGGCGAGCAGAAATTCGCGCTGCGGTCCGAACGAGCAAAGGACCGTGTCGCCGTGGTAGTGAGTTTCGAGGCATAGCTCCAGCGTTAGAATCGGGCGGCGGCCGGCGATCGCGCGCAGTTCATCGAGCGCGCCGGCCTCCGAGCGGAAACCGTAGACGCGCCGCCAGGGCGGAATTCCGACCCGCGGCACGAAGCGCTGCCGTTCGACGCGGCCGTGCGTGAAGATCATGAAGGGACCGGCGGGGAAGAAGTCGGCCTCGCCCTCGAACCGGCCCGCGAACTCGCGCGTTTCATACCCCAGCGCCTGGATAAACGGGCGATAAACGTCGCGCTCGGCCGCGCGCGTCGGGAGCAGGTTGGCGAGATGGAACACCTTGCGCACGTCGGGCGATTCGGCGCCGCGCACCAGCGGGTAGAGGAAGCCCGCGTTGGCCGGATAGACGAGCCCGCTGAGCCCGCGATGCGGTTCGACCACGCAAACCTCAGTCCCATGCGCGAGCATCACGCGCGCCATCTCGTGCCATTGGATTTGCGCCAGCTCCGGATCGACCCGCTTGCGGATACCGAGCGCGTTGCGCGTATAGGGATTGGCGCCGCCGAGCACCGAGAAGTGGGTCGGATCGCCCATCACGATCGTTCGCGGCATCCGCGTCTCAGCGTGAAACCACAGATGAACACCGACAAAACACCGCCGGATGCTTAAGGCGCAGCCGACAGGAATTTCTGGCCGGGTTAATCAGTGTTCATCGGTGGTTCTTGCCTAGTTTCGCAGGCCTGGCTACCCCGGCGGGAGTGGCGCCGACCGAGAACATCCGAATGCTTCTTCGAGAACTTTCTGGTAGCGGTGGGTCATCAGATCGAGGTCGTGCCTGAGGGCCAGCTTGCGGCTGCGCCTGCCGAGGCGGCGGGCGAGCTCGGGATTCTCCATCAGCGCGATCATCGCATTGGCGGCGTCTTCGGGGTGGAGCAGGCTCACCAGATAACCATTGCCGTCGATGACTTCGGGAATCGAGCCGACCGGCGTCGCAACAATCGGGAGGCCCATCGCCATCGCTTCCAGAACGGCGAAAGGCGTGCCCTCGGTTATCGAGGTGATGGCGAAAACGTCAAATGCGCGGAGCAGCTCCGGGACGTCGGAGCGCGGTCCGCAGAACGCTACGCGCTCGGCGATTCCGAGCCGCGCGGCTTGCGCTCTGAGTTGCGCCTCGCAGCCGCGATCGGGCCCGGCGATTACCGCTTTGACTCGGCGTCCCGAGGGCGCCGCAGTCCTGACAACAATTTCTATCGCGCGAAGCAAATGGGCCAGATTCTTCTCCGGGGCCAGCCGAGCGATGGTCGCCGATTACGAAGTCGCCGGATTCAAGTTGCAGCGCTTCGCGACATTGAGCGCGGTCGTAGCGGTTCGGATCGAAGCGGCGCAGGTCGACGCCATTGGGAATCACGACCAATTGATCGCGACGGTAGCCGAGTACCGGGCGCTGGGCGAGAATCATGTTACGGATAGTCTTCGATTCGCAGATGACCTTATCAAAAGTGGAGTTGTCACGCGGATCGTTAGCCACCACGACTCCGTCGGTGCGCTCGATGATCGCGGCCAGGTTCGCCTCGCGGGCCGCGGCCAACCCATCCGCCAGACTCCAGGGCTCAACCGGCCACTGGCCCGCGCTGCTCGCGGCGTAGAGCAGGGCAACGTCGATGCCGTCCTCCCGAAGATGGCGGATCAGTTGGTTGCGGAAGCGCTCGCGAAACACGCCGCTTTCGGGCGGCCCAAAGCCGGCGGCCGACTCGGAATGCGCGCCTTCGCCAACTGCAAGCTCGGGGGCCCCGATAACGATCGGGATACCCAAAGCTTGCGCCTCAGGCAGGAGACTCCCGGCACGGAACGAGTATAGATGAGGCGAAAACCGCGAGCGATCCAGCGCGCGAAGCAGACCGATGCATCCCATCTCCTGGCCGCCCAAGGCGATGTTGTCGCAAATGGCTCCAACCTTGATCATGGTCTCTTCCTCCATTGCCTTCGCACGGCAAGCACCGGGCGGGTTTCACAGGAATTTCCGAAGTATCCGACTCCAGATCCTGTATAGGCGCGGCGGCCTCCTGTGCAAGGGTTTCAGCTCAGCGTGAAACCAGAGATGAATACAGATAAACAATGCCGGATGTTTGAAGGCGCAGCCGACAGAAATTTCCGGCCGCGTCAATCAATGTTCATCTGTGGTTCCTGCTGGCCCCGGCGTCAGCCGATGGAATCAGCGATTCCTGAAAGCTCACTGAGAGTGTCCCTCGCAGTCATCGCCGTTGCGGCACACGATCCAAAAGCAGTGGCGCTTGCGCGCGTGATGAGCCTCTTTCCACCTGGTCGAAACCATCGGACCGGTGCGAACTTTGATAATCAAATCGCAAACCGTGAATCCGGCCTCTGCGGCCATTCGCATGAAGTCGCAGTGCGGCCATTTAGACTTGTGGTTATTCACCATGTCGGTGATCTTCGCGAGCAGCAAGCCGCCGGGCTTTAGTACTCTTTTGGCCTGTTTCAAAAACGGCGGGTACAGATAACTCAGGTTCCAATTCTGGTCCTTGCCGCATTCCACCGTTGCGCCAAAGTCAACGTCGAATCGTTTGCAGCTTTTGTCCCGGCCTTGCGGTCCGACATGCGGCGGGTCGTATACAACCGTCCCGAACTTTTCAGACGGTACTCCCGTCATTCGGCGGTTATCGCCGACGATCATCGGCTTGTACTGCGGGTCGATATCCATCGAAATGACCCGCCGCCGGGAGCCCTTCCAGAATCGGCCCGCGTTGTAGGTTGCATCGAGGATTGGTTCAGGTTTGATGCTTGAATAAAAGCTGAACATCGCTTCGAGTAGCTCTCCGTCAGTACCCTCCCACACACTACTGATTGGTTCATAGGTGGATGTGGATCCGCCATTCGAGGGTTGCCGAGCAGTAATCGTGCGGGCCGGCGCATGCCGACGAACGCGCGGTTCCAGCATAGTCAATTGCACCGCTCTGCCCATCGCTTCCCCTCGTTCCGCGTGCTTCGGAGACCCAAGTACGAGCCTAAAACGGCTTGTCGCCGTTGATCGTTACCCGCTCCAGGCGACGTTCGGTCCCGGGCAAACATCTGACCTCGCGCTAGCTCGGTTTAGTCGCCTTGAGCGAGAACATCAGGGGGATCGGATCCCCCTTGATGCGCCATTGCCCGTCGGCGTCTTTCTCGCAGAAATTGAAAAACTGGTAACGGCAACCGGGGAACTCGTGAAGGAAGTCGATCCTGAGGCCGGCGGAGAGGAGGGCCCCGACGATGCTCTCCAAGGTGTGAATCCACACCCGGGACGGATTCTGAAGCTTCGTTGCGCCGTCCGCATAGTCGGCTTCGGGCGGATACTCGAACATCGCGGTGTTGAAGTATGAGGACTCGAAACTGAGCTGCCGGATATGCGGTTCGTTCCGAAAGATATGCGCGAAAGGATGGATGTCCACTACGTAGAAGAAACCGCCAGGTTTCAGGTAATGAGCGATGATCTCGCCCCAGGGCTTGAGGTCTGGAAGCCAGCATAACGCCCCGTATGAAGTGAAAACGATAGCGAACAGCCCGCTCAAGACTTGCGGCGCGGCGTAAAGGTCGGAGCACACAAAGCTGGCCGGAATCTTCAGCTCTGCGCTCAGCGAGCGCGCGAGCGCCACGGCCTGGTCCGAAAAATCAACGCCAGTAACCTTCGCGCCGAGCCGCGCCGACGACATCGTATCGAGTCCGAAGTGACATTGGAGATGGAGCAGCGACTTACCTGAGACCTCGCCAACCTCTTGAACCTCGAGGTCGCTGAGTTTCGACGCGCCGGCCTTGAACTCATCGAGACGGTAGCTGGCGGCCTTCGCATGGATCGGGACCATCTCGTTCCACAGGGCAAGATTGCTTTTCAGCCGCTCGTCCATCATCCCAGCCTTCATTCATCTGGGAGTGAGACCACAGATGAACACGGATAAACACTGCCAGATGCCGAAAGCGCAGCCAAGAGAAATGTGCGGCGGCTTTGGCTCTCTCGTCCAGACGGACTTTCCGTTTCAGTCTCCTATTCGGCCTCCGCGGACCCGACGACCTTCCGGTGCCCGGCTTCAGCCCGGCCCGGTGCATCGCTCACTTCTTGCCCGTGCCCTTGAGCGAGACTGTCAGCGAACGGTTCCTCGCATTGCTTGTGACGGTCAAGCTACCTTTGCAGGTTCCTTTGCGGGTCGGTGTGAACGTGACGGATATCTTGCACTTGTGACCCGCGTCGAGCGCACCGACGCACGCGCCTGGCGCTACCGCAAAGTCCCCACTCGCCAGAACCCCAAAAACCGTGATCGTGTGATTGTGCTTCCTGTTCTTGACATTGCTTAGCGTCACGATGCGCAGCTTGCTGGTCGTGCCTTCAGCGCGTGCGGCGAAAGTCAGGGGCGCGGGGCTTGCGGCGATCCTGGCGTCCACTGGCGCGGGCGTCGGAGTTGGCGACGGGTTGGGACTGGGTGTCGGCTCGGGAGTCGAGGTTGGGGTTGGAGTGGCCATCGGAGTCGGGTTTAACGTCGGAGTGGGAGTAGGACTCGGAGTAGGCGCACTGGTCGGACTTGCCGGGGGAGTCGGATCGACCGTAGGAGTCGGCGTGGGCGTAGGTGTCGCGGTGAGCGTAGGAGTCGAAGTACGGGTCGCGGTTGAAGTAGGCGTGAGGGTCGGAGCAGGAGTGGGCGTAGCAGTCGATCGTGGTGAAGAAGTTGGAGTGGGTGTAGGCGTCGGAGTGCGTGTGGATGTCGGAGTCGGAGTAGGACTCGGAGAGGGCGTGGATGTCGGAGTCGGTGTAGGACTTGGAGTGCGTGTGGGTGTCGGAGTTGGACTGGGCGTCGGTGAAGGTGAGGGGGTAGGAGTGGGCGTCGGTGTCGGTGAAGGAGTTGGAGTTGGCGTAGGCGTCGGGCTCGGGGTGGGCGTTGGGGTTGGCGTAGGCGTAGGCGTAGGGGGAGGTGTCGGAGTCGGCGTTGGCGTTGGAGTAGGCGTCGGGGTTGGCGTTGGCGTTGGAGTAGGTGTTGGGGTCGGCGTTGGCGTGGGAGTAGGCGTCGGGGTTGGCGTTGGCGTGGGAGTGGGCGTCGGGGTCGGCGTTGGCGTGGGAGTAGGCGTTGGGGTCGGCGTTGGGGTCTCCGTGGGGCTGGGAGGCTGTTCAGGGCCGATCGCTATTCCCACCGGTTGCACGAGTTCCGTGGTGGGTCCGACAATCAGAGCGCTGGGCGTTACGTTCCCATTGCTCCCGGCCGGATAGACCGTGACGTCGTTGCTGACCGGATAGATCGTCGTAGCGTCGCTGCCGCCGTTGGCAACATAGATGTTGCCGCTGGCGTCCAGGGCGATACCTTGGGGTTCGTGCAGACCGGTAGTGGAACCACTGATAGTCGCGCTCGGCGTTGCGTTCCCGTTGCTCCCAGCCGGGTAGACCGTGACCGTGTCGATGCCCCCGTTTTGGCTGCCGTCGTTGGTCACGTAGATGTTGCTGCTGGCGTCCAGCGCGATACCTTGGGGATCGTCGAGGCCGCTATTGGAACCACTGACAGTCGAAGTCGGCGCGACGTTGCCGTTGCTCCCGGCTGGATAGACGGTGACCGTGTCGGCGCCCCCGTCTTCGCTGCCGTCATTGGCGACGTAGATGTTGCCGCTGGTGTCCAGGGCGATGCCTACCGGAAGGTCGAGATTCGTGCTGGAACCACTGACAATCGCGCTCGGCGCGACGTTGCCGGTGCTCCCGGCCGGATAGACTATCACCTTATAGCCGCCGCTGTTGACGTAGATGTTGCCGCTGAGGTCAACAGCGATACAGGTAGGGGAGTTGAGGCCCGTATTCGAGCCTTCGATAGTCGCGCTCGGCGCTGCGCTTGCGTTGCTCCCGACCGGATAGACCGTCACCATATTGTTCTTGTTCGTGACGTAGATGTCGCCGTAATAGTCCAGCGCGATACCTCCGGGATTGCTGAGAACCGTATTAGAACCAATGGTCGCACTCGGCGCAACGTTGCCGGTGCTCCCAGGCGCATAGACCGTCACCGTGTTGCCGTTCGCGACGTAGGTGTTGCCGGTGGCGTCCACAGCGAGGTCCCAGGCGTCGTTGAGACCCGTATTGGAACCAATGATAGTCGCGCTCGGTGCGACGTTGCCGTTGCTCCCGGGCGGATAGACGCTCACCGCGTCGCTGCCGCGGGTGACGTAGATGTTGCCGCTGGCGTCCAGGGCGAGACCGGTGACGTCGGAACAGTCGATGGTCGCGCTGGGCGCGACGTTCCCGTTGCTGCCGGCCGGATAGACCGTCACCGCGCCGCCGTCGTAGTTCGCGACGTAGATGTTCCCGTTGGCGTCCAGGGCGATACCACGGGGATCGCTTAGACCCGTATTCGAACCAGCGATCGTCGCGCTCGGCGCTACGTTCCCGTTGCTCCCGGCCGGAAACACCGTCACCGTGTCGGCGCGCCCGCTGGAGCTACCGTGATTCGTGACATAGATGTTGCCCTCGGCATCCACGGCGATGGTATGGGGATAGAAGAGACCTGTATTGGAACCACCGATAATCGCGCTGGGCGCGACGTTCCCGTTGCTCCCGGCCGGGTAGATCGTCACCGTGCCGCCGTCGTAGCTCGCGACGTAGTCGTAGTTCGCGACGTAGATGTTGCCACTGGCGTCCACGGTGATACCCCAAGGAGCGTTCAGGCCGGTATTGGAACCACTGATAGTCGCGCTCGGCGCGACGTTCCCGTTGCTCCCGGCCGGATAGACCGTCACAGTGCTGCTAAGGTGGTTCGCGACGTAGATGTTCCCCTCGGAGTCGAGAGCGACGCTGGTCGGAAGACAAAGCGCCGTGACGGGAGAAATCGGGCTGACATTGCCGCTGCCCCCGTAGGGGTAGGCGGTGACCGTGTCGCAGTAAGCGCTGGTGACGAAGATCGCCTCCGTCGTGGTGGTCGACGCCCCGGGGCGCGGCGCCAACGCCAGCATCGCGATCGCCCCGGCGATTACTGCTCCGGCGAGCAGCGCCCCGCCGCGCCCGCCCCAGCGCTGTAAATCGAACTTCGGCCGCGTCAAATCTCCTCCGCTGCTGCTGCGCGCGACATTCTAACCAAGTTTCTCCGCGGCGATTCCCTACGTATTGTAAACCTGCGAACCGGATAGGACGAGGGCGGGGTCGCCGCTGGGCGCCCGTGAGACATTTGGTGACAGCCCCATCGCGGGCCGAATTACGCTTTGAAGCCAGACATCCCCCGGCGGAATTTCCGTTTTGAGTCCCCGACTGCCAGCTCTGCCCCATTTGCGGCTGAAGCCGGAGCGGTCGAAGCCCGGCTCGTCCCAGCTCAGATCTTTTAATCAGCCTGATCTGATGGTTGGCCGGTACCTGCTGCTCGGGGTTCGCCCAAGTCAGCATCGTGGCCGGTGGCCGATCTTGTCCCCACATCTTCCCGTCCCCTCAACCGCACTGGCCTCGCTCCACTATACAGGTGCAAAGCGATCCGTCGATCCGACTGAAGAGGGATTTCTCAACAGCCTCGTTAGAGCGCGGCCCAAAGAGATGTCTGGCAGCATTAATCAGCGTTCATCGGGGTTCCTGCTCTGCCTGCCTGCTCTGCATCCCTCACTTCTTGCCCGTGCCCTTGAGCGACACTGTCAGCGACCGATTGCTGGCGTTACTTGTAATCTTCAAGCTTCCTTCGCGGGTTCCGCTGGCGGTCGGTGTGAACGTGACGGAGAGCTTGCACTTGTCGCCGGCGCCGAGCGGACCGACGCACGCACCTGCCGGCACTGCGAAGTCGCCTGAGGCCGACACGCCGAGGACAGTTATCGTCTGATTTTGTTTCTTGGTCTTGACGTTGCTCAGGGTCACGATCTGCGCCTTGCTGGTCGTGCCTTCGGCTCGCGCGGCGAAAGTCAGCGGCGCGGGGCCCGCGGTGAGCCTGGCGGCCACCGGCGCCGCGGTCGGAGTAGGCGTCGGGGTCGGCGTTGGGGTGGCCGTAGGGCTGGGAGGCTGTTCAGGGCCGATCGCTATTCCCGCCGGTTGCGCGAGTTCCGTGGTGGGTCCGGCAATCGTAGCGCTGGGCGCTACGTTCCCATTGCTCCCGGCCGAGTAGATCGTCACATCGTTGCTTGACGGATAGTCCGTCGGAGCGTCGCTGCCGCCGTTGGCGACATAGATGTTGCCGCTGGCGTCCAAAGCGATACCTTGAGGATTGTCCAGGCCGGTATTGGAACCACTGACAGTCGCGCTCGGCGCGACGTTCCGGGTGCTCCCAGCCGGGTAGAGGGTCACCGTGTCGGCAACGCCGCTAGAGCTGCCGTCATTCGTGACGTAGATGTTGCCGCTGGTGTCCAGGGCGATACCTTGAGGATCATCCAGGCCGGTATTGGAACCACTGACAGTCGCGCTCGGCGCGACATTCCCGTTGCTCCCGGCTGGATAGACCGTGACCGTATCGGTGCCCCCGTCTTCGCTGCCGTCATTGGCGACGTAGATGTTGCCGCTGCTGTCCAGGGCGATGCCTGCGGGGAAATCGAGGCCCGTTTTGGAACCATCGATAGTCGCGCTCGGCACGACGTTGCCGTTGCTCCCGGCCGGGTAGACCGTGATTGCGTCGGCGCCTCCGTTTTCGCTGCCGTCATTCGCGACGTAGATGTTGCCGCTAGCGTCCAGGGCGATACCGGTGGGGAAATTGAGGCCTGTCTTCGCGCCACCAACCGTCGAACTCGGCGCTGCGTTGGCGTTGCTCCCGGCCGGATAAACGGTCACCGTGTTGTTCCTGTTCGATATGTAGATGTTGGCGTAAAAGTCTAGCGCGATACCCCCGGGATTGCTGAGAACCGTATTGGAGCCAATGGTCGCACTCGGTGCGACATTCCCATTGCTCCCGGGCGGATAGACCGTCACTGCGTTGCCGTTCGCGACATAGGTGTTGCCGGTGGCGTCCACAGCGAGGTCCCAGGCGTCGTTGAGACCCGTATTGGAACCAGCGATAGTCGCGCTCGGCGCAACGTTCCCGTTGCTCCCGGGCGGATAGACGCTCAGCGCGTCGCCGCCGCTAGTGACGTAGATGTTGCCTCTGGCGTCCAGGGCGAGACCGGTGACGCCGGGCGAGTCGATGGTCTCGCTCGGCGCGACGTTCCCGTTGCTGCCGGCCGGATAGACCGTCACCGTGCTGGCGTCGTAGTTCGCGACGTAAATGTTCCCGTTGGCGTCCAGGGCGATACCACGGGGATCGCTTAGACCCGTATTCGAACCAGCGATCGTCGCGCTCGGCGCTACGTTCCCGTTGCTCCCGGCAGGAAACACCGTCACCGTGTCAGCGCGCCCGCTGGAGCTGCCGTGATTCGTGACATAGATGTTGCCCTCGGCATCCACGACGATGGTATGGGGATAGATGAGACCTGTATTGGAACCACCGATAATCGCGCTCGGCGCGACGTTCCCGTTGCTCCCGGCCGGGTAGATCGTCACCGTGCCGCCGTCGTAGCTCGCGACGTAGTCGTAGTTCGCGACGTAGATGTTGCCACTGGCGTCCACGGTGATACCCCAAGGAGCGTTCAGGCCGGTATTGGAACCACTGATGGTCGCGCTCGGGGCGACGGTTCCGTTACTCCCGGCCGGATAGACCGCCACAGTGCTGCTAAGGTGGTTCGCGACGTAGATGTTCCCCTTGGAGTCGAGAGCGACGCTGGTCGGAAGACAAAGCGCCGTGACGGGAGAAATCGGGGTAACGTTGCCGCTGGCCCCGGCGGGGTAGCTCGTGACCGTGTCGCAGTAAGCGTTGGTGACGAAGATCGCCGCCGTCGTGGTCGACGCGCCCGGGCGCGGCGCAAACGCCAGCATCGCGATCGCCCCGGCGATCGCGGCCCCGGCGAGCAGCGCCCCAACATGCACACCCCGGCGCTGCAAATCAGCTTCCGGCGTCAAATCTCCTCCGCTCCTACGGCTCGCGACATTCTGACCCACTTCTCCACGGGGATTCCCTCCGGATTGCAGACCCGGGAACCGGATACGACGATGGCGGCGTCGCCGCGGGCGCCCGTGGAGCTAACCGGCGACGGCCCCATCCCGGGGCGAATCGTTTCGGCGACCTTGCCGGCGGGTGGCGGGGGGACCTTCTGCTCAGCCGGGGAGGGCGGTTCCAGTTCGTGCATGTTCCCCCTTCAACTCCCGCATGCAGGCGAGCGCTGCTGCGACCATCTGCTCGCCTGAGCCGGGTGCGACGCGGGCCATCTCGACTTCGTAGCCGCGTTGCGCGTAGGCCTCGCGGGTTGGGATGTAGAGAATCAGATCGTTGCAGTAGCCTATGACTAAAGTGTGCGGGAAGTAGGGATTCGCCTTGAGCGCGAGGCCCAATTCGACGAACGGCTCGCCCGGCAAGCCGACGATTGCGATTTCGCCGATGCGCGCGACGCTGAGGTGAGTCGCGAGTTCGCCGCGCTCCGGATTCACGCGGCGATCGCGGAGGTTGGTCCGTTCCAGTTCCTCGACTATCCGCAGCGCGTGTTGCGCCTGCTCGTGCTCGGTGCGGATGCGGCCGAGGCGGTAGTCGCCGCCGGGATGACTCGCCAGCGCGAGCGCGGTCTGCTCGGCATAGGCGCGGGCGGTCGCGATGGCGCCGCTGAGATCTTTGAGCTTGAGCGTGAGTGGAATCTGCCGCGCCGCAACTGCGAGTTGGCCCCGATCGGGCGCGTGCTCCAGCGCCTCGAAGGCGGCGCGGCCGAGTTCCGTGCCGGCCTCGCGCGCAGCTTCGAACGTGCCGCGCCGGCGCGGATCGATATTGCCGGTCGCGCCGTTTAGGAAAATCGCAATCGCGCCGTCGGCGCGCCGCTCGATCTCGTCCTGCGCGAAACCGGCGTAGTCGCGCGAGTAGAGCAGGTTGTCTTCACAGAGCATCACGCCGTGGCAGGCGTAGTTCAGCACGAAAGCGAGCGCACCGCCGTTGGCGCGATAGACGCCGAGCGCCTGGACCTCGGGATCGCTGACTCCGGTCTGATTCGGGAACAGGCGCATCTCGCCGGAGGGCGTGAGCAGGCGGCGATTAGCGCCGAGCGTGAAGCGTGCGCCGGCCGCGCGGATGCGCGCCGGTTCGAGCTTTCGGTTCGCCTCCAGAATGGTCGCGGCGATCTTGCGCGGCAGATCGATCTCCCATTCGAGATCGCGATCGGGCCCCGCTTGCGAGCCGGGTTTTGGCGTCGCGAAGAGGTTGAACGAGGGCCCGGAATGAGTGTGGGTCGCGCCGATGATGATGGCGTCGGCGGCGATGTCGCTCTCGGCGGCAACGCGGGCGCATACGTCGTCGGCGATGCGGATCCCGATCCCGAGCAGATCGACACCGGCGATCGCGAGCTTGATCCGCCCGTCGCTGAGCACCAGCGCCTGAACCGCGAGCGCGTCGTGCGCGCCCGCGGCGCGGCCGATACGGCTCCCGTAACCGGCCATCGCGAGACCGACTTTCGGTTCGAGCTTCGTTCGCGCGGCGCCCGCTGACAGCATCATGGGAGAGAAAGAAACCACAGATGAACGCCGATGAACACGGTTAGGAAGCTCAAGGTTTATCGGGGTTCATCGGTGGTTGCGTTTCCTTCAGGCGGCCGGTCGCTCTTCGCGCTCGCCAACTCTTCGGCGCTCGCGGCGATCTTCTCGATTGCCGCGGCGATATCGTCGATGTCGCTAGCCTCGCCGAGCAGGTATTCGTGGGGAATCGCGACCAGTTCCTGCTCGAACAGCCGCTCGGCGACGGGGCAGTGGAACACGGCGTCGGGACGCGCATCGGTGAGCTCGCACGCGGTGCGATAAGGCGTCGCATCGAGGGGGAAAAGCGGCGAGCGGTAGACCGGCTCGTTGCCGACGCCGCACGGCACGCCCTCCTTCTGGAGCGCGCGGAGGAAGCGGTTGCGCGATACGCCCAAGGCGGCGGCGTCGATGCGGAAGAGATACGCGTAGATCACGCGCCGCGTGACGCGCGCGTCGGGAATGATCGGGGATACGCCGCGAATTTTCGCGAGGCGTGCAGTCAATCGATCGGCCATCGCGGCCTTATGCTCGATCTGGCTCGGCATCCGCTCGAGTTGCGCGAGCAGCACCGCACATTGCCATTCGGTCATCCGATAGTTCGCGCCGAGCATCGGCGTTTCCCAGCTTTCGCCCGGATGCCGCCGGCCGCAATTGACCAGCGACTGGCAGCGCGTTTCCAGGTCGGGATCGTCGGTCGCGATCAGTCCGCCTTCGCCGGCGGTCATCGGCTTGGACGACTGAAAGCTGAAGCATCCGAGCGCACCCCATCCGCCGACGCCGCGCCCGCGCCACTGTGCACCCGGCACGTGCGCGCAGTCCTCGACGATCGCGATCGCGCGGGCGCGCGCAATTTCCGTGAGCGCGTCGAGATCGGCGACCGTCGCGCCATAATGGACCGGCACGATCGCGCGCGTGCGCGGCGTGATCAGGCGCGTCACCGACTCGGGGTCGATACACACGCTGTCGGCCAGCACGTCGGCGAACACGGGACGCGCCAGGCATGCGATTGCCGCGTAGGCCGTGGCACAGAAGGTGATCGCGGGAACGATCACTTCGTCGCCGGGGCCGATCGCCAGCGCCTTGAGCGCGACTTCAAGCGCGGTCGTGCCCGAAGAGGTCGGAATCGCGAAGCGAGTGCCCTGGAACGACGCGAAGCGCGCGGCGAATTCGCGCGCCTTGCGATTGGGCGAGGGGAAGCCGCCCCAGCTCCCGGACTGGAGCACTTCTTCCAGCTCGGCGTGTTCGCGCGCGCCGAAAATCGGCCAGCGCGTGAAGGGCCGGCTGCGGACCGGCGGTCCGCCAAGCAGCGCGAGTCTCTCCGCCATCGCGACCTCCCGATTATCGAGTCTATAGCGCGCTCATCCGCGATTGAAAACCGCGCCCGAAAGTCAGAATCTCGTAGGATAGTGCGAGCGGCCTGGAAGCGACGCGGCGCGCGGGAGAAATTTGATGACCCACGAGTTCAAGCATCATCACGCCCAAGTCGGCGCGATCAAAATTCACTATGTGCGTGAGGGCAAGGGCACGCCGGTGCTGCTGCTGCACGGATGGCCGGGATTCTGGTTCGACTGGCATCTCAATATTCCCGAGCTGGCGAAGCGCTTCGACGTGATCGTCCCCGACCTGCGGGGCTTCGGATACTCCGACAAGCCCGACCTGCCGCCCGAGCAAGGCTACACCGATGAGGCGCACGCCGGCGACGTTATGGGGTTGATCGAGGCGCTCAAACTTGGCGTGGTGGACGTGGTCGCGTACGATATCGGCGCGATCGTGGCGCAATCGTTCGCGCTCAAGTATCCCAATGCGCTGCGCAAGTTGATCCTGTTCGATCCGCCGTATCCAGGCGTCGGGATGCGATGGTTCGATATCACACATATGCAGGAGATGTGGTATCAGAGCTTCCATCAGTTGCCGCTCGCCGAGGACCTGGTCGGATCATCGCGGCGCGCCACCGAGCTGTATCTACGGCACTTCCTTTCACACTGGTCGCACGACCCGAACCTTTTCACCGACGACGAAGTTGCGCAGTATGTCGAAGCGTTCAGCCAGCCCGGCGCCTTGCGCGGCGGGTTCAACAACTATCGCGCGTTTCGCCGAGCACCGAGCGTCGCGCTGACGCCCGGATGGACGATCGCGCATCCGACGCTGGTGATGTGGGGCGACAGCGACTCGATCATCCCGGTGGCGTGGAGTGACAATCTCAAGGATTACTTCAAGAATCTCACCTTCAAGAAACTCGAGCGCTGCGGCCACTTCTGCCAGCGCGAAGCTCCCGAGGTCGTCAATCGCGAGATTCTCCAATTCCTCGGATAGGTTCGTTCTTCTATGAAGGCGATGGTCGTAGATACGCCGGCGCCGATCGAGACCAATCCATTGCATGCGATCGAGCTGCCGGCGCCCGAGCCGGGATCACGCGAAATTCTGATCCGCGTCGGCGTGTGCGGTGTATGTCGGACCGACCTGCATGTCGCGGAAGGAGATCTCCCGCCGCGGCACCCGCGCATCGTTCCCGGCCATGAGGTGGTCGGTGTGGTCGAGCGATGCGGCCCCGGATGCGCGCGCTTTCGGCCCGGCGATCGCGTCGGAATCGCTTGGCTGCGCGAGACTTGCGGGACGTGTGTCTATTGTCGGCGGGGCCGCGAGAATCTGTGCCCGAATGCGCGCTTCACCGGTTACGACCACGACGGCGGCTACGCCGATTTCGCGGTCGTGCGCGAGGAGTATGCCTATCCGATCTGCGGCGACGCTCGCGGATGACGAAGCCGCGCCGCTGCTGTGCGCCGGGATAATCGGCTATCGGGCGATCAGGCGCGCCGAGGTGCGACCGGGTCTCGACGGTGGGGCTCTACGGCTTCGGCGGCTCGGCGCATATCGCGATTCAGGTGCTGCACCATTGGGGATGCCGCGTGTTCGTGATGAGCCGCGGGGACAAGCATCGCGAGCTGGCGGAGAGTCTCGGCGCCAACTGGATCGGCAGCGCCGAGGAACGGCCGCCCGCGCCGCTCGACGCCGCGATTCTGTTCGCGCCCGCCGGCAATCTCGTCCTGCCCGCGCTGGAAGCGCTCGATCGCGGCGGAATTCTCGCGATCGCGGGAATTTACCTGAGCCCGATTCCGCAACTCGACTACGAGCGCCATCTGTTTTACGAAAAGGAGCTGCGCAGCGTGACCGCCAACACCCGCGCCGACGGCGATGAGTTCATGAAGCTCGCGGGCGATATTCCGATCCGCACTCACACCACGGCGTTCGGACTCGGCGAGGCCAACGTCGCCCTCAACCTGCTCAAGCACGACGAGCTGCAAGGCGCCGCGGTATTGAGGATCAGGATAGCAGCCATGAACGCTGAGTAGCGACGCTCAGTTCATCGGTGGTTCGAGCTTCGCTTCCACGTTGCATTGACCCGCGCGCGCCACGTCCGGGCGACCAAGGCCCCCAAGCCCGCACACGCGGTCGGCGGGGTCCCGCAGAATCGCGAGGGAAGAGGCTGCCGGTACTGCAAGACCGTGGACCCGGAACGGTTCTCCGCCAGCTTTGTCGCCCGAAACGATCGTCGGTGTGCGAAGTGTTTCCGCGAACGGTATCAGGCAAAGCCTGCGAAGAAGGCCCGCACGAAGAAGTGACCGGCCACGATCTGCGGATTACAAGCAGCCCTCGGTCCACGGGTCGGGGGCCGCTGTTTATTTCAAGGGAGGGGGTGACATTGGAGGGAACCGTGGTTAGGGTGGGCAGAGGAGGTTCGGGGCATGACTGCTTGTGAACACTGCCGCAAAGAGAAAAAAGATGTACGTGCAAAAGTAGTGGGAGAGCGCGGGGCCGGTGACCACGGAGGGGGCCTGCATGCGGGTGGAGGGAAGGGTGGGGACTTCACTGTCTACATGTGCGAGGAATGTTACGAACAGGCCGGGAAATTCGGGTCACCAGCACATGTTTGGCTGGCCGAACGTCGATCAGCGCGAGCCCAATCACGATAGTGACCCTTCGATTCGCGCTTCCCCGTATGAGGCTCCGCCACGTCGCCGCGCTCGCGCTCACGGGCTGGTATTTGATGGTTCCGCCCCCGGGCGATTGGATCACGATGAACTGGTTCGTTTCGCAGACGAAAAAGGCGGAAGAAACGGGACAACCATTGGGTGACATGTCTTGGGTGAAACTTGCCCCGCTATCCGGGTGGGATACCGTGGAGGTCTTCGATTCGGCGGGGGGATGTCAGAAAATTCTAGAGCGGGTTAAAAAGCAGTTTGACCCTGTCCCGAGCCGGGACATCAATGGCGGAACTTACGATCAATACAAGGGACGATTTGCGGAGTGCATCGCGACCGACGATCCGCGCCTCAAGGAAAAGTAAAGCCATGAAGGTGCCTCACGCAGCCGCGCTCGCGCTCGCAGGCTGGTACTTGATCGTGCCGCCGAGTTTGGCTGAGACGGGATGGGTATGCGGCAACAGTGCGAGCGCCGTATTATCTCGGGAGTGGTTCGGTTGGGGAAAGGGCTGCCACATTCTAGACCGAACAGTTGACCTCGACGCTCCGCTCTCGGAATGGCATGAAGCAAATCCCTTTGAAACGCTCGCTGGCTGTCAGTCCGCACTTGCAGAGGGTCAAAGGGTGTCATCGGACTGGGCGGAGCCTATACACTCGGCGCTGTGCATTGCGAGCGACGATCCGCGCCTCAAGGGGAAGTGACCATGCTCTTCGGGGGTATCGGAATCACCGGGCGCGAACGCTGATGAGGCATCCTTCGCGAGTCTCTCGCCGGATCAAACCGGCCAAGAGGTGACCGGTCCCTCCCTTTATTTCGGGCGCGGGGAGGGGGAGGATCGGGGGCAGGAGCCGAAAACGGAAGGAGGCGAATAATGCGCCAACAGGTGACGCAGCAGGATCGAATAATGGAAATTGATCGCCAAATAAGGGAGTTGGAGAGCGCGCTCGAAGAATTCAAGCGTCCGGCGGAAACGGCTGCACAGACCCCGGCGGACGCGGAGAGGGAGATTGCGATCCGAAACGAACTCGTACGAAAAATGTGGGAACGCAGAGAATACGAACGAGCCGAGCGATCCCCGAATTCACACGGCGCTATCTAACAACAAACCGTTCACGACCTTCGATTCGCGCGGCCCCGCATGAGGCTCCGCCACGCCTCCGCGCTCGCGCTCGCAGGCTGGTATCTGATGGTGCCGCCGATAAAGCCCCACGGGGAACCCGATATCCATGCTCGTTTCTCGAAATGGGCGATGGACGGCTCTTTCGATAGGGCAACGAGTTGCGAAGCGCGCTATCACGACTTCCTCGACCAGGCTTTCACAAATCGACCCACGGATCACATTGACCCGCAAGCCGAGCGTCTTTTCTGGCAATCGCAGGCTGCTCAATGCATCGCGACCGACGACCCGCGCCTCAAGGGGGAATAGAGCCGTGAAGCGCCGACCACGCCGTCGCGTTCGCTGGGCTCAGTTTGAATCTCCATCGTCTTCGGACCCGCTTTCGCCCCGGCCGTAAGTTCGCGCACCGGGTTGCGTGATGACCGCGCCGCCGTTGGGAAGCGGATTGATATACGTGGGTTGATACGGCGGGGATGCTCCGGGTGGGTTGTTGACTATATAGCCGCCGTTGGGAAGTGGGTTGATGTACGTGGGTTGATACGGCGGCGATGCTCCGGGTGGGTTGTTGACTATGTAGCCGCCGTTGGGAAGCGGACTGATATACGTGGGTTGATACGGCTGCGCGCCTGCCGGATGCGAAACGCAGCAGGCTGCCAAAGCCAGTCCAAAACACGCGATAATCGCTTTCATGGCGTGCGACCCCGAAGAATTGATCTCAGCCAACAGCATGGCACAGTTGAGGCGCAATGCACACGACGACCTGGCACTGTCCTAAAACGGACAATCACCCGTCTCTCAACTCAAATTAGGACAATTCAGCATTGGAGGTCACAAAAATGGTGAAGGCACCTCAAATTAATCCAGATAGTTCAGGTTTATTCTCTTCACGAGTCTGGCGTCACGTGGGGTATGATGCCGGGTTCATGAAATGCCCATTCTGCCAGCACGATATTCCCCCGCTCTGGCAACCAGTCTACTCGACTGTAGATTACGGATTTAGACACCTCGACATGCCCGTTCCATACCTCTCTGGTCCTCTGGTTGATGACCTACACAAATGGGTCAAGATCACACCAGAATGGATGAGATGTCCCAATCCATCATGCTACGAAATCCTCCTGCGTGTCTCCCGGCTTGTATACACGCCTTCCCGACCTCTCACCACGGTCGAAGAACGTGAAGAGGAAGAGGTCTGGTTTGCTGTACCTAAACGACCGTTACCTAGACCAATTCACGAGCAGGTCCGATATTCGTTTCGTCATGACTATATCGAAGCCTGTATGGCTTTAGAGTATAGCGCAAGACTATCAGCGGTAATGTCACGCAAGATTCTTGATGACCTCCTCACTCAATATGCAGACCGTCACGAGTACAAGCTAGCTGACAAAATCACCACGTTCCTTGAAACCAGCTCGATTCCAACTCCATTACGTGACAATATCACGTATCTTCGTGAGATGGGCAATCTCATACATACCAAGACCGATTCCGAGGGGCAGGTCATTGAAGTATCACCCGAAGACGCAGACTGGGCGTTGACCGTAATAGATGGCTTGTTCGACTACTTCATCGTCGGTCCCGCGACTGACGCAATACGCCGTACGGCCTTTGATGAAAAGAAAGCCAGTATTGAAAAACAAAAACGAAAGGGAGGACATACTAAATGAAGGTTAGCCATTGTCTCGGTTGTCTATGTTTAGCTATCGAGTTAACACTAGCACAATTCACATACGCTACAACTCCTTTACCCGATTGTGAATATGTAGATGCTGGAATGGCCACAGTCGCAACGACGGTCACGAAAACAACTAAACCACCGACATTTGTATTTACAACAGACCGAGACGCATTTATTGCCGCCGCTCCAGAGCTTCAAGAACGTGGGTTACTTAGCAAAGGTCCATTTATAAACGCGCTAAACGTGGCACCGAATACTCTTGCTATGAGGTCAGTATTGGGTTGGTGGGCTTCTATCTCGCTTGTGCGTACCAAACCGATTCCAAGCTGGATAAGATAAATGTCAAAGGGGCGTTGACCATGCCCGACGACTATGGCCAGATACAGACGCAAAGCATCTACAGTTTTAAGTTCACTCGTTCCCTCTATGCCAAAGTCAACTGGTTGAAGCTTGACGCTGACAGGCTTGTGAAAATCGCACCTGACTTCACCTTCAGCCCTTGGATGCAGAGTCAAATGGAGGAAGAGATGACAGACCTTCGTGAAATGGGGATACCAGCAGCAAAGTGAGCATTGAAGCGGGGAGCATGGACATTTATTTGCGCGGGCCTATCTTCCCACCTATGATTACCCGTGGTCTGAAAGGGGTAGTACCCAGCCTGATGGTTGTCGGCATAGTCGGTGGTACGGGCTTTGGCGTTTCGGGGGCTGACAGTGCTTTTGTCACCAATTCGCCTATGCTCCAAACATGGTCGGTAACGCCTAGCTCCATAGCTGGCGTACAGCGTAGGGTTTCATGTACGCGACACAGATTGTAGTAGCAAACCCATAGCGAAACCGCTGCATGATGATTCTGTAGTTTCTTGCTATGTGCGTTCGTCAAGCGGGTGAGCCTTCGCATTTGCATCCTGCTCGACAGGTTGAACCGTTCCACGTAGGACGTGCTGATTTTGTCCGGGTTTGGAATACCTCTTATCACGGTCTTATCGATACCTGTAACATGACCGGGAGAGTAGCGGTGAGCAGCATCGGGACGCGAGGAATCGGTTGCGTACTGCTTGGTTAGCATCGCGTAGTCAACATCCCGACCAAATGCAGCCTCCACAGCATTGATATATGGTGCATACCCATCGGACGTGATCTGAGGCCGGTTGATAATACGAGCCCGTAGATCATGCGTCAGAGCGTGCGTGTTTTCAGTGGTACGCTTGCCCACTACGTAACTGATTACAGCTTTCTGGACTGGCGCCAAGGCTACGAAAAGCCATACATCACCATAATCAACAGGGTCATCAACCCGGACACGCTTCTGCTTTTTCTGTATGAAATCCCACTGCTCATCTAATTCGATGAGGTTAACCTGTAGATCGCGCATGATGCGATCATGTAGACGCTCGCAACCAGCGCCAACCCTGACCAGCAGGCGCATGACGCTATCACGATGCACGCCCGTCAGACGCTCGGTAGCGCGGATACCGCAACCCTCTGTCAGAGCACCTATGATCCTGACCTGCTTTTCAAATGGTAGTACGTTCATCGCCGTGTCCCTTCATCGGCCCACGGCGAACGTGCTACGCTTTTGCTGTCGGCTTCACGTGGAGCAATTCGCGTGGGGTTGTGGCCCCGGCTTCGACGCCAATCGGAGTCGGGGCATTTGTTTATCAACGCATGGTTCTAATGTATTCACAATAGGGTACTGTGTCAAGAGCTTGACCGTGGGTTCACAATAGGGGCATAATCGAGCATATGAAAAGACGCAAGCCAAAGGGCTTGAGGAAGGAAGAGTTGATCCGACTCCGGGTGACGCCCTCACAAAAGGAAACCCTCATCAAAGCTGCGCGGGTTGTGGGTTTGGACGTATCCCCGTGGGTCCGGACGGTTGCCATGCGCGAGGCTGGTAAGGTGCTCCGGGAAGCAGAACCTGAAGCCCCCGAAGCACCCTAGCCATCGCGCCATTATCTGCAAGCGTGGGTCAGGGCGTGCATAGACAGAACCTCACTTCCAGCTCGCGCCCCGATCATCGGCGCGAGTTGGGCCTGTTGCGGGTCGGCCCGAAATGGGATAGGCTTAGTGAGCCGCACGGGGCTCGCCTAGAGATAGGCAACCCAATTGGCGCGCGTGATGGAGAGAGAGGGAATCGAACCCTCAGACCACGACAGTCAGAGATTTTAAGTCTCTTGCCCCAGCCAACTTGGGCATCCTCTCCACGATCTGATACCGCCATTAGTCACCAGCTAGTGGCGGTATTCTTTTGTGCTACATCTTCCCTATTTATTTGTCATACCTCCTGATGTTGGTTTCGATGCTATGTAGGGAAGATATAGGAAATGAAATACTATATTAGCCCTGCTCAGCATCTCTAGATGACATTAAACCGAGTACGGGACCGAAAGTCAAGGGTCGGGCGCTGTTTTCCGAGCGGGTCTTCAGTGCGGGAGCTTTCTACGGGTCGGATAAGGTTGGGGGGCATCCCGCTATATCCCGCTATATCCCGCCTGATCCCAGCAATTTAGGACAGTGAAATCAAACTAGGACAATCGAACGGGAATTAGGACAGTGCCGACGACCTCGGTCAACGGATCGAGGGCCGCTCCGCCGGATCAGTCAACCGGGAGCACTGTACAGATCTCGCGTCCCTCTTCGTTACATATGCGGCACTTACCCTTTGTTCTTTTAATGCCCCGCTCCCGTTCTATGATCCGAAATTCACGGTCGAAGTAGGACGGCCGCGCACGCACCGTGTCTTCGAGGCAGCGATAACAGCAGGGTAGTGCCGACAAAATCTTGGCCACTATAGATTTCGGGTTTTCCATGTTACCGTCGAACAAAATGGTAACCACGAAACGACAATCCGCAAGAATCGGCCCCGGCCGCCACGCGGATGGTTTTGTGGATGGGGTCTTGGACCGGGAGCCCTCCGCCCATGATCCGGCCCGTGCCCGTCCATCCTCGGCCCCCTCTGTGAAATTAAGTTGGCGGCTCGGGGTCCACGGCCGATCAGCCTTCGCAACGGAGCCCGCGTGCGCCCGCGTGGCGGGCGCAGGATGCGGCTGCTCATAAGACTTTTCCATCCGTGTTCATCTGTGGTTCCATCTTCGCTTCCGCGCTGCATTGACCCGCTCGCGCGGCGCTTGCTAACGTCGGGCTCAGCAAGCGCATGACCGATGCACGACAGGTGAGCGAGTTCAGCAAGGGCGAGCAGGTTCTGCTGGGCGATACCGCGGTTCTGACCCGACTCGACAAAGCGATCGGGTGGGCGCGGAAGTTCTCGATTTTTCCTTACCCGTTCGCGACCGCCTGCTGCGCGATGGAATACATGTCGCTGGCGGCCACGCCCTACGATATCGATCGCTTCGGCGCGCTGCTGCCGCGCTTCACGCCGCGTCAGGCCGATCTCCTGATGGTGATCGGGACGGTTTCGATTCGGCAGGGGCCGATCCTCAAGCGCGTCTACGATCAGATGGCCGAGCCGAAGTGGGTGATGGCGTTCGGCGCGTGCGCCTCGACCGGCGGCTTTTACGACAACTACTCGACGCTGCCTGGAATCGACCGGATAGTTCCGGTCGACGTTTATGTCCCGGATGTCCGCCGCGTCCCGAGGCGCGTGCTCGATGCCCTGATGGCGCTGCAGCGCAAGATCCAGGGCCAGAAGCAGAAGCTCGGCGGGCTCGACGAAAAGCATCTGGCCGCCGGCGCGCGCTAATCATTCATCGCAACTCATGGAGAGAATTCTAATCCGCTGGTTGGACATTCCCGACCTGCGCGCCTGGACGTGTACGAGGCGCACGGGGGCTACAAAGCACTGCGCAAGGCGCTCACCGAGATGAACCCCGAGCAGATCATCAACGAGGTCAAGGCGTCGAATTTGCGCGGCCGCGGCGGCGCGGCGTTTCCCACCGGCGTCAAGTGGAGCTTCATTCCCAAGGAATCGAAGAAGCCGGTCTACATGTGCTGCAATGCGGATGAGTCCGAGCCCGGCACCTTTGCAACCGCTACGAGATCGAGAACGACCCGCACGGGATAATCGAAGGGCATTCTGATCACCTGCCGCGCGGTCAGTTCGCACGTTGGCCTACGTCTATCTGCGCGGCGAGTTCACCGTGCAGAAGCGCATCTTCGACGCGGCGCTGGCCGAAGCGCGCGCCAAGGGCTACGTCGGTCAGAACGTGATGGGTACGGACTTCGCCGTGGAAATCTACACGCATCGCGGAGCCGGCGCATACATCTGCGGCGAGGAGAGCGGACTGCTCGAATCGCTGGAGGGCAAGCGCGGCTATCCGCGCAATCGCCCGCCGTTCCCGGCGATCCAGGGCGCCTTCGCGTCACCGACCGTGGTCAACAACATCGAGACGATGAACAACGTGCCGCATGGATCATCGCGCGCGGCGCCGACTGGTATCGAGTCGATCGGTCCCGAGAAGAGTCCGGGGCCCAAAATTTTTTGTCTCTCGGGCCACTCAACAAACCCGGGCATCTACGAGCTGCCGATGGGCATCCCGCTCAAAGACGTGATCTATGAGGTCGGCGGCGGAATCTCAACGGCAAGCAGCTCAAGTCCGTCATCCCAGGCGGCTCATCGTCACCGGTCTTTACCGCCGACGAAGCGATGAAAGTCAACATGGATTTCGACTCGGTGAAGCGCGGCGGGCTCGATGCTCGGGTACGGCCGGCGTGATCGTTATGAACGAGGACACCTGCATGGTCGATGCGCTCCGGACCATGGCGCAGTTCTACCATCATGAGTCCTGCGGCCAGTGCACGCCGTGTCGCGAGGGCACCGGATGGATCGAGAAGATCCTGATCGATATCGAGGCCGGCCGCGGCAAGCTGAGCGACCTCGAGATGATCATCTCCGTCGCCAACAACATGGAAGGCAACACCATCTGCGTGCTTGCCGACAGTCTCTCGATGCCGGCCCGAAGCATCGTGACCAAGTTCAAGGACGAGTTCGTCGAGCATATCCGCCTCGGCCGCTGCCCGTTTCGCGATCGCGGCGCCAAGCCCGCGGCGGCTCACGGCGCCGAGCCGGCCCACGCCGCATAGCATCCCAACACCCGACGTAGTGCGATGCCAAAAGTAACCGTAACGGCAAGCAGTTCGACGCACCCGCCGGGCTCAATCTGATCAACGCTGCGGAGCTGGTCGGCGTCGAGATCCCGCACTACTGCTACCATCCGGGACTCAGCGTACCCGGCAACTGCCGGATGTGCCTGGTTGAAGTCGAGAAGATGCCCAAGCTCCAGATCGCCTGCAACACCAAGGTCGCCGAAGGGATGACCGTGCATACCGACAACGCGACGGGTGAAGCAGGCGCAGGCGGCGGTACTGGAGTTCCTGCTGATCAACCATCCGATCGACTGTCCGATCTGTGACCGCGCGGGCGAGTGCAAGCTCGCAGGACTATTACATGGACTACGACCACCTGCCGTCGCGCTTTCCGCTGGGCCAGAAGAACCGCAAGGGCAAGGCCATGGATATCGGCTCGGGCGTGACGCTCGACCAGGAGCGCTGCATCCTGTGCGCGCGCTGCACGCGCTTCTTCGACGAGATTACGCATACTTCGCGAGCTGGCGATCTTCGAGCGCGGTGATCACAACCGCATCGATATCTATCCGGGCAAGAAAGTCGACAACAAGTATGCCGGCAATGTCGTCGACATCTGCCCGGTCGGCGCGCTTACCGAGAACGACTTCCGCTTCCGCATGCGCGTCTGGTACCTGCATCGCACGCCCTCGATCTGCGCCGGATGCGAGCGCGGCTGTGCGATCGATATTCATCACCAGCGCGGGCGGATTTACCGCTTCAAGCCGCGCCACAATCCCGAGGTCAACAGCTACTGGATTTGCGACGAGGGCCGGCATGGCTTCCCGGCCCTGCAGAGCGAGAGCCGGCTGGTCGCGCCGCTGGTGCAGGCGAAGGATCGCATGGCGCCGGAAGGATGGCCGGCAGCAATCCGGCGCGCGGCCGAGACGATCGCGGAATCCAAACGCACCTCCGGGGCCGCTTCAATCGGCGCGATAGTCGGCGCACAAGCCACCAACGAGGAGGTGTTCGCGCTCAAACGGCTGGTTGACGACGACGATCGGCTCCAGCCATCGGGGGCGCTCGAGCTACTCGCCGCCAAATGCGAGCGGCGACGATCAACTGCTGATTCGCGCCAACAAGAACCCGAACACGCGGGGGCTGGCGGCGCTGGGCCTTGCCGATGGAATCGATCGGCTCGCGAGCGCGGTGGCCGCAGGCGAATTGAAGGTCCTGATCGCGCTGCGGGCGGATCTGGTCCGCGCGCTCGGCGAAGCGGAGTTCGTGCAGCGCTTCGGTCCGCTCGACTATCTGATCGTGCTCGACACCGACGCCAACGAAACCGGCCAGATGGCGAATCAGCTGATGCCGATTGCCGCCTATCCGGAGCTGAACGGGACCTTCACCAACTTCCAGGGCCGCGTCCAGCGCCTCCATCAGGCCTTCGATCCTCCGGGTGAGGCGCTCGCGGCCACCGAAGTGATCGCCCGGCTGGGCCATGCGCTCGATGGCGCCGCGCGGGCCGGCGGGGCGGAACAGGTGTTCGCCGAGATGGCAGCGTCCGAGCCGGCCTTCAGCGGCCTGTCGCTGGACGGCCTCGCGCCGCACGGCGCGCTGCTCGCAACGACCTGATCACCTGCCTTTTTCCGATATGGCTGGTGCACCGGCGTCAGCGATCTCAGCTTCCTCAGCACGAGGCCAGCGCGCGGTCGAGGTCCTCGAGCAAATCTTCCGCCGCTTCAAGACCAACCGAGAGCCGGATCAGGGCATCGGAGATGCCGGCCCGTGCTCGTTCCCCGGGCGGCATCCCGGAGTGAGACGTCTTCGCCGGGCGCGTGATCAGGCTCTCAACGCCGCCGACTGACGGCGCGGAGATCGGCAGTGTGACGTTGTCCAGCAAGCGCTCGGCCGCGTCCACGCCGCCTTTCAGCTCGAAGCTCAGGATACCGCCGAAGCCGTCGAAAAGTTCGGCCGCCCGCGCATGATGCGGATGGCTTTCGAGGCCGGGATAGTTGACGCGCGAAATCCTGGGATGCTGCTCGAGGAAGCGCGCGATCTTGAGCGCGCTGTCGTTCTGATGCCGTACCCGGACCGCGAGCGTCTTGATTCCGCGATGGAGCAGGAAGCAGGCGTGTGGATCGAGTGAGCCGCCCAGATGGTTGAGCTGATGGCGAATGCGGCCGATCAGCTTTTCGCGGCCGATCACCGCGCCCGCCACGATATCCGAGTGGCCGTTCAGAAACTTGGTGCCGCTATGGAGCGACAAGTCGAAGCCGATCTCGGGCGGCCGGAAGTTCACCGGGCTCGCGAAGGTGTTGTCGATTATCGAAACCAGCCCGTGCGCCGCGGCGAATTCCACCACCGCCTTCAAGTCGGGAACTTCGAGCAGCGGATTCGACATCGTCTCGACATAGATCGCGCGTGTGTTGGAGCGGATTTGCTCGCGCCAGCTCGCCGGATTGTCCGCGTCGATGAAGTCGATCGCGATCTTGAAGCGCCTGATATCCTCGGCCAACAGATCGTGCGTGCCGCCGTAGAGGCAATTCTGGGCGAGCAGATGGTCGCCGGCCGACATGACGGTCAGCAACGTCGTCGCGATCGCAGCCATCCCGCTCGCGGCGACCAGGGCGGCTTCGGCGTTCTCGAGCGCGGCGAGCTTCTGATGCAGCACGATGTGATTGGGCGTGTTGTTGAGCCGGATGTACTGCAGATCGTCGTAGCTGGCCGCACCGCGCGACTCAAAAGTCGCAGACTGGAAGATCGGCATGCTCACTGCGCCGCCGATCAGCGGTTGAGGTTCGCCGGCGTGAATGAGCCTGGTGTCGAGTCGTTTGGCGATTTTCGGCATGCTCACGGTCTCCGTGGCGGCAATTTTATGTCGTGCCGAATCGTACTGCCACGATTTGGCCGGGGTTCCGCGACTCGCCGTCGCTCGCTAGGATGAATTGCGTACGGAGTCGAAAGCGTGAAAGCCCTCATCATCGGCGGCGGAATAATCGGCGCATCGGTCGCATGGCGGCTCGCCTCGGAAGGCGTGCAGGTCACTGTCCTCGAGCGCGCGCGGCTGGGTCAGGAAGCGTCGTGGGCCGCGGCCGGGCTGATCGGTCCACAGGCCGAGGCCGAAGAGCCCGGGCCGTTCTTCGATCTCTGCGTGCAGGGCAAGCAGGCTTTCGACACGATCGTGGAGCGGCTGATCAGCGAGAGCGGCGTCGATCCGGAATACGACCATCACGGGGTACTCTACGTCGCCTTCGACGAGGCGCATCGCGACGAACTGAAGAAGCGGGCGCGCTGGCAGCTTCAGGCGAGAGCGCAGGTCGAAGAGCTTACGCCGGCGCAGGTGCTCGAGCTGGAACCGGCGCTTTCGCGCGAGGTCATCTACGCGCTGCATCTGCCGACCAATGGGCGGGTCGAGAATCGCAAGCTCACGCAGGCTTATATCAATGCGGCGATCCGGGCCGGCGCGGCCTTTCGCGAGGGCGAGCGTGTTGACGCGATTGTGATCAGCGGCGGCCGCGCGAGCGGGGTCCGCAGCGCCGATGGCGCTATGCACGCGGCCAACGTCGTAATCAACGCCGCCGGAGCGTGGGCCGGCGAGATTCGCGGACTTGAAGGTGACGCGATCCATTTCCGCCCGGTGCGCGGCCAGATCATATGCTTCGAGACGCGGCCGGGTCTGATCGGACCGTCGCTGTTCTCGGGCGACGGAATCCTGGTGCCGCGGCGCGACGGCCGCTTGCTGGCGGGATCGGTATTCGAGGAGGCGGGCTTCAACAAGAGCGTGACCTTGGAGGGAATCGACCTGATTTCGCGCGCCGCTCGAGCGATGGTTCCGTCGCTTGGGGCGATCCCGTTTCGCGAAGTGTGGGCCGGATTGCGCCCGGCCGCCGACGATCTGATGCCGGTGCTCGGGCCGTCGCCGACCGTGCCTAACGTCCTGTATGCGGCCGGACATTTTCGCAGCGGCATCCTGCTTTCGGCTCTGACCGGCGAAGTAATCGCGGATCTGGTGCAGGGGCGCAAGTCTCCGGTTGACCTGGCGCCCTTTGCCCCGGCGCGATTCCGCGACCGAGGTGAGCCTCGAGGCGGCAATTGAGAGCGCTCGGCCTGATCCGCGATCTGTTCTTCCGTTCGAAGATCGACGCGGTCGCGCGCGCCATCGGCGCCGAGATCGTCTACGCCTCGACCCTGGACGGCGCCCTTAGGGAGTGCGCGGAAAGTCCTCCCGCGCTGGTCCTCGTCGACCTGTCGGGCAACTCCGCGCCCGCGAACGAGATTGCGCAGGCGCTGCGCGCGGCCGCGCGTAACGCCCGCCTCGTCGGCTTCGCCTCGCACATTGATCTGAAGGCGCTCGGCGCGGCGCGCGCCGCCGGCTTCGATCTCACGCTCTCGCGCGAAGAGTTCACCTCACGCCTGCCGGAGCTGCTCGGTTCGGACCGTCGCTAGCGACTTCGTCTTTTCTGCCCTGCAGGCGTCGAGGCGCGAGCCGGGGATCCGGCAACGGGGCTCAGGCCGGGCTTTTGTAACTGATGCTCGTTTGGAGCGTCTTACATGACAGCAAGAGGATTCAGGAGGTAGGGTTTCGTGGCCGAAGAAGGTTCCGGCGGCGCAAGTCATAACGAAGGATCCCAGGAGCGCCTCGAGCGGCGCCTTGATCGTATCGAGCAGGAGCTGATCCGCGAGAATCGATGGTGGCGCGGTGGCCTGATTGCCGCCCTCGTGCTGGTCGCGCTGGCGATTCTGGTCGCCGGGCACCATCGCCGACGCCCCGAAATGGGGATGGGCGGAATGGGCATGGCCCCGTGGGCAGCCAGGATGCAGGGCGGAGGACAATTCGGCCCCTATCCAGGACCGCCTCCGTGGGAACACCATCGCGATTGTGGCTGCGACGGCCGCGACGGCGGCGGATACCGACCGGACCGCGGTCCCGGAGGGATGCCCGGTTCGCCCCGAGGCTGAGCCGGGATACTGCGCGAGCCCGGCATTCCGGCCGGGCCCGGTCCGAAAAACAAAGGCTGCTGAGTCTCCTCAGCAGCCTTCTTTTTCATCCGAGCGCGTTGCCTGCGCTTGCCGGCTCAATAGAATCCACTTATCCTGCTTGGTGTCGAAGCGGAAGATCTCGGTGGTGTTCGTGATGCCGTTCTCCTTGGGCTTCGCGTGGAGCGCTTCGTCCGTGGTCTTCCCGTCGAGCTCGTACTCGAACTCCTGGTAGTTCAGCTTGCCGACCGGGATGCCCTTGGCGGTCTGCTTGCACGTGCACCCCAGGATATTCCCGTAGCCCACGTAGGTTCCGGCCTCGCCGCCCTGAGCGGGCTTCCAGTCGATGTGTTCAACGTTGTTACGCTCGCGGTCCTTGAGCTTGGATCCCCAATCCTCGCAGAAGGCTGGGAACTCCTTCTCCGCTTGCTTGAACAATCCCGCGCTGTCGAGCAGGCGGCGCGGTGAAAGCTTGTGCAACAGCGCGCGGATCCGATGAGGTTTCGGCGTCGTCGCGGGCTGGCCGGCGGCGGGTTGTCCGGCGGCAGCGGGCGCAGCGGCCGCTGCCGCGGGCTGTGCAGCGTCAGCCGCGGGGTCCGCGGCCCATCCCGCAGAGGTCGCGGTCATCACCGCGGTCGCGAGCACCCATGCAACTGCTACATATGGTCGCATAATACTACTCCTAGCCTGTCTAAATGTGCGGCTCAAGCGCTCCCGTGCGATTCGCCCGCGACCGGAGGTCGCGTCAATGCCGGCACGGGAGCGCCTGGGCGGCGCTTCTCAGCTCATTGGGGCACGAGTTCGACCCGCCGGTTCTGGGCGCGCCCCTCGTCCGTATCGTTGGTGGCCACGAAGTTCGTCTTGCCGAATCCGTGCGCTGACAGGCGCGCGTCGGGGATGCCCTTGCCGGCCAGATACTTCGCGACCGAAGCCGAACGGCGCTCCGACAGCTTCTGGTTGTACTCGTCGCCGCCGATCGCGTCGCAATAGCCGTTGACATCGACGATCACGTCGGCGTTTTGCTTCAGCGTTTCCGCCGCTTCGTCGAGCACGGGCTCGTCCTCGGGACGGATGTCCGACTTGTTGAAGTCAAAGTGGACGCCACGCAACACCAGTTTCTGCTTGGCCGGTGGCGGCGGAGGAGGCGGTGGCGGCGGCGGCGGTGCAGCCTGCGCGACGGCCTCCGGCGGCGGAGGCGGCGGAATTATCGGATCGCAAATGAAATGGCCGGCCACGGCGCCGACCAGAGCACCGGCGCCGGCGCCACCCACTCCAGCCCAGACCCGCTGGTTGTTCGATGCGTTACTGTCGTCCCCCTGGACATGATTGACGATTACCATCCCTGACGCGGCGCCTACGCCGGCACCGACAATAGCGCCCAAGCCCGCGCAAGCTCCCCATTCCCTCGGCTGCCGCATCGACGCACAGCCAGTCATGGTCGCCATGTACAACGCGACAACGGCGACCACCGTAGCTTGCGCGAATCCGCTTCTGTGCCTCATGAAATCCTCCTCCCCGGAAGTTCCTGTTCCAAACTGGCCTTGGCCCCCGGTCTCGACAAAAAGCGAGACGATGGCACTATATTCCATAAAATCCCGCCTACGGAAAGGGGCAGGATAACAGAAAATCCACGGTGTCCGGTGGGAAATATGCCGCCGGCCCCCGCGCTCCGGCTCCCCCCGGCCATCGCGACGCCGGGTAAAATCGCCGGCTGGACCGGTTCAAGACTTCCCGTCCGATCTTGCTAGAATGCTTCCATGTTTTCGCTGGCGCGCGGCAAGGAAGGATCTTTCGTCTGGTCTCGGGCTATCAGCCCCAGGGCGACCAGCCGGCCGCGATCGAGGCGCTTGACCGGCAACCTCCTCGACGGACGTCGAACATCAGGTGCTGCTCGGCGTGACCGGCTCGGGCAAGACCTTCACGATGGCCAACGTGATCGCGCGGTGAACCGGCCGACGCTGGTGATCGCGCCCAATAAGACGCTCGCCGCGCAGCTCTACAACGAGTTCAAGAGCCTGTTTCCCGGAAAACGCGGTCCGCTATTTCGTCTCCTATTACGATTATTACCAGCCCGAGGCTTACGTCCCTTCGACCGACACCTACATCGAGAAGGACGCCAGCATCAACGACGAGATCGACAAGCTGCGCCATTCCGCCACCAAGGCGCTGCTCGAGCGCAACGACGTCCTGATCGTCGCCTCGGTTTCATGCATCTACGGCCTGGGCGAGCCGGAGGTCTACTTCGAGATGCTGGTCTTTCTCGAAGAGGGCCAGACTATCGAGCGCGACCGGCGTGCTGCGCAAGCTGGTCGATATCCAGTACCAGCGCAACGATTACGATTTCCATCGCGGCACTTTTCGCGTGCGCGGCGACACGGTCGAGGTCTTCCCGGCCTACGAAGAAAACCGCGCGGTGCGGGTCGAATTCTTCGGCGACCAGGTCGAGGCGCTCTACGAGATCGATCCGTTGCGCGGCAAGGTGATCCGCAAGCTCCAGAGCGTCGCGATTTATCCCGCCTCGCATTACGTCACGACTTCCGACCGGATGGAGATCGCGGTGCACAATATCCGCGACGGAGCTGAAGCGAGCGGCTCGAGTTATTCCGCGACGCAGAACCGGCTGCTCGAAGCCCAGCGCCTGGAGCAGCGCACGCTGTACGATCTCGAACTGCTGGCCGAGATGGGCTTCTGCCCGGGCATCGAAAACTACTCGCGCCATCTGACCGGCCGCGCGCCGGGCCAGCCGCCGCCGACCCTGCTCGATTATTTCCCCAAGCAATTATCTGTTGTTCATCGACGAGAGCCACGTGACCATTCCGCAGATCGGCGGGATGTATCGCGGCGACCGCTCGCGCAAGGAGACCCTGGTCGAGTTCGGGTTCCGGCTGCCGTCGGCGCTCGACAACCGCCCGCTGAATTTCGAGGAATGGGAAGGGCTCGTCAACCAGGCGATGTACGTCTCGGCCACGCCCGGCGATTACGAGCTGCGGAAGTCCGGCGGCCTGGTCGTCGAGCAGCTGATTCGCCCGACCGGCCTGGTCGATCCCGAGATCGAGGTCCGCAAGGCCGGCACCCAGGTCGACGATCTGCTCGAAGAAATCCGCCAGCGCGTCGCGGTCCACGAGCGCGTGCTGGTCACCTGCCTGACCAAGAAGATGGCCGAGGACCTGACCGACTACTACCAGGATCTCGGCGTGCGGGTGCGCTATCTGCACTCCGATATCGAGACCATCGAGCGCGTCGAGATCATCCGCAGCCTGCGCAAGGGCGAATTCGACGTGCTGGTCGGCATCAATCTGTTGCGCGAGGGGCTCGACCTGCCCGAGGTTTCGCTGGTCGCGATCCTCGACGCCGACAAGGAAGGCTTTCTGCGCTCGGCGCGCTCGCTGATTCAGACCATCGGCCGCGCCGCGCGCAACTTGAACGGCAAGGTGATCATGTACGCCGACGCGATCACCGACTCGATGCGACGGCGATCGACGAAACCGACCGGCGCCGCGCCAAGCAGGTCGAATACAACCGACGAGCACGGCATCACGCCGACGACGATCATCAAGGCGATCGACGCCTCGCTGGTCGAAATGTACTCGCCGGAATGGGCGGTGGTGCCCGAGATCGACGAACGCCCAGGCCAAGCAAGCGAAGAATCGTCCCGCCGCATGAGCTGTCCGGATCGAATCACGCGAGCTGCGCCGCGAGATGATGGAGGCGGCCGACGAAGCTCGAATACGAGCGCGCCGCCGAATTGCGCGACCAGATCAAGCGGCTGGAGCGCATGGCGTTCGGGCTGGACAAGCCCAAGGGCCCGCTGGCGCCGTCCAAACCGCCGGGCAGCGCTCATTCGAGCACGAATGAGCGCGGGCGCGACCGGCACGAAGGCCACAAGATCGCGGGGCCCGGCGAACCGCCGCTGCCGAAGCGGGGCCAGGGCGGATCTCGGCGCGGCCACGGGGGCCGCGCGGAAACCGGGCCGCCTTAAGCTCGTCCCCGACCGGCCCGAGTGATTACCGGCGTGGCAGCGCGGCGATCACTCGCGCACGCCGCGGCGCTATGCTTAAGCTGATCATCGCAGGAAATCCGGACCCGCAGGCGAGCGCATGAGCGACAACATTATCGGACCGACTTCCCACTATTTCTATTCGCAGCGGCTCAAGCTCCACTACGTTGATTGGGGCAATGCCGATCAGCCGCTGGCGGTGTTGGTGCATGGCGGGCGCGACCATTGCCGCAACTGGGACTGGGTCGCGCTGGAGCTGCGCCGCTATTTTCACGTGATCGCGCCCGACCTGCGCGGCCACGGCGATTCCGACTGGGCGATCGGCGGCAACTACTCGATGGTCGATTACGTGCTCGATCTGACCCAGCTCATGGCTGCGACCGGCAACCAGCCCGCCGACTCTGATCGGCCACTCGCTCGGCGGCGGAATCGTGCTCCAGTACACCGGCGTGTTTCCCGATCGGGCGCAGAAGGTGATCTCGATCGAAGGTCTCGGCCCGCCGCCCGCGATGATGAAAGAGACGCCTGCGTACAAGCGGATGCGCGGCTGGATCGACCAGATGCAGGACCTCTCGCGGCGCAAGGTGCGCGAGTACCCGAGTATCGACGAAGCGCTGGCGCGGATGCGCCAGGCTAACCCGCGCCTGAGCGTCGCGCAGGCGCGCCATCTGACGATCCACGGCGTGCGGCGGAACGAAAACGGCACCTATTCGTGGAAGTTCGACAACTACACGCATGCGACCTCACCGTATCTGTTCAACCTCAAGGATGCGGCCGAGATCTGGGGACGGATCGCCTGTCCCAGCCTGCTGGTACGCGGTGACGAATCTTGGGCGCGCGACTGGGACAGCGACGGGCGGCTCAATTCGTTTCGCAGCGCCAAGTTCGCGACGATCAAGCAGGCCGGCCATTGGGTGCATCACGACCAGCTTGAGGAGTTCCTCAAGGTGACGCACGAATTCCTTGGGCTCTGAAGCGCCCGGCGGCGCGATGAAGCCGCCTACGCGGATGTCGTGGTGGCGCTTCAGCTCATTCTCGATGCGGAAGGATCGGCTCGAGTACGTCGAGCTGATCGTCCTCTCGGTCGTTGTCGGCGTGCTGGGCGCGCTGGGTAATCTGGGCTTCCGCACTTTGATCGAGTTCTCCTCGTGGCTGTTCCGCACGGTCGAATGGCAGGTGCTCGGGATCTCCACGGCGGCCTGTTTCGGAGTCTGATTCCGATCGTCCTGCTCAGCGGCGGCGGCGCGATCCTGCTGCTGGACCGCTTTTTTCCGGGCGACGTGATGGGCTATGGGTTCCCGAATTTCCTCGAGTCGGTAAATCTTGGCAGCGGGCGGATCAAGCAGCGCTGGATCGTGCTCAAAGCGGCCGGCGCGGCGCTCTCGCTCGGCTCTGGCGCCTCGGTCGGCCGCGAGGGGCCGATCGCGCAGATCGGCGGCGCGATCGGGTCCACGGTCGCGGAACTGGCGCGCCTGTCCGCCGATCGCAGACGCGTTCTGATCGCCGCCGGTGCCGGCGCGGGAATCGCGACCACTTTCAACGCCCCGATCGGCGGCTTGCTGTTCGCCCAGGAGATCGTGCTGCTCGGCCATACCGAGCTTGCCAACTTGAGCCTCCTCATAATCGCGACCTTCAGCGGGGTCGTCACCTCCCGCGCGGTCATGGGCAACAGCGCGGTCTTTCAGGTCCAGCCATTCGTCCTGCGCAGCTACTGGGAGATTCTCACCTACGCGCTGATGGGCGCGCTGATCGGAGTGATTGCCGCCGGTTACATCCGCTTCTTCCACGCCACGGCGCGCGCCTTTCGCCGTCTCGAAGTTCCGATCTGGATGAAGCTCGGAATGGGTCTTGCCCTGGTCGGTCTGGTCGCGATCGTGCTGCCGGAAAACCTTTCCGATGGTTACCCGATAATCGACCGCGCATTGGGGGGCAAGCTGGCCGGCGGGCATATGGCGATTCTCGCGATCGCCAAGACGATCACGAGCAGCATCTCGCTCGGATGCGGCGCGCCGGGCGGCGTGTTCGGGCCGATCTTTTTCATTGGCACGATGACCGGCGGCGCGTATCGCCGCGTGATCAGTCTGGTGATGCCACGGCTTACCGGGCCGCGCGGTTCCTACGCTCTGATCGGGATGGGCGCACTGCTGGCGGGCACCACGCACGCTCCGTTGACGGCGATTTTCCTGCTCACCGAGATGACCCAGGACTACACCGTCACGCTCCCCGCGATGATCAGCGCGATCACTGCGCTGGTGATCGCGCGCGGGCTTGAACGCGAGTCGATCGACACCTACCCGCTCGCCCGCGAGGGCAAGTCGCTGCAGATCGGCCGCGAGCGGGTGGTGCTCACCCAGATTCCGGTGAGTTCCGTGATGGCGAAGGAGGTCACCGTCGCTGCGGAGAGCGCCTCGCTGCAGGATGTCCTGCGGCTGGCGGGCGAGACTGAGCAGAGCGTCATCCCGGTCGTCGACAGCGAAGGTGAGATCTCGGGGCTGATCGTCACGCGCGATCTGCTCGCCGTGCTGGCCGGCGGCACCGAGGTGGGGCCGCTGGTCAACGCCTACGATCTCAGCCGGCGTAATCCGCCGGTCGTGACGCCCGAATCGAGTCTCGACGAGGCCACCCAACTGATGGAGCACGAAGCGCTGGATGAATTGCCGGTGGTGGAAACCCCCCACGGCGGGCGCTTCCTGGGACTGGTTTCGCGCCGCAATATCGCGAAGGCCGCCAACCGCGTGGCGGTTTCGCTCTCGACGCTCGCGACGCCCGACAACAATATCTTCTGGGCGACCGGCTATCGCGTAACGCGGATGGCGATTCCCGCCGCGGCCAACGGCAAGACGTTGCGCATGCTCGACCCGCGCGCCAGATTCGGCGTCACCGTGCTCGCGGTTCAGGATCGCGCCGATCCCGACACCGGTTTCGTGATCGCCGATCCCGCCACCAGCCTCAAAGCCGGTGATCTGATTGATCGTCGCGGGCCGCCCGGCCAGCTTGCGCCAGTTCCAGCGCTCACTCGAAGCGGCCTGAGCGGGCGTTCACGCTCAATCGGCCCGTTCAGGGCGTGGCCGGCGGTGAGGCCGGATGTTCCGTTCCAGGCGGCAGGCCGGCGATCGTCTTGCCGTTCGGGTCCGCCAGCGCGAGCCCCGGGCCTTTCGCGTTCACATAAAGCTCCGCGCGGTCTTTGCCCTGATCGTCAAACAGCACCAGCGCCGGGGCTCCGTTAGGAGCGATACCCAGGCCTGCGCGAGCCAGGCCGTTGTCCTTGTCCATCAGCGTCAGGCCCGCTTCGCCGTTGGGAGATACCGCAAGGCCGGCCACCTGCTTGCCGTTCTGATCGTAGATCCCGATACCGGCCTTGCCGCCTCCGGTCTCGCCGACCACGATCCGCTTGTGGCCCTGATCGTCGTAAAAGCCCAGTCCCGCGCTGCCGTCGGCCGACACGCGCATCTCGGTGCGGTTCTTTCCGCTTTGATCGGCAATCGCCAGGTACGCCATGCCGTTGTCGCCGACCTGCAGGTCTGCCCGTTTGGTGCCGTCCTTGTCGACCAGAATGAATTGCTGGGCCGTCACGGACTTCTTCGCATGGAAGATTGAGGCACTCGCGACCGTTCCGATGAACGAAAGGTTCGCCAGCACGGCGCCCGCCGCGAGACTGACGATCCCCACCAACCAGAGTCGGTATGAAGAGCTACGGTCTTTGGTCATCCTCTTTCTCCTTGTGCAGTGATTGGAATTCGCGCGAATTGTCGGTAGCGGCGCGCAATCGCGTGAAGGCTCGGCCGAGCCGTTTCCCCGGTGCCCGTTTCAGTACAAATTGTCCACCAGCGGGAATCGTACCGCAAGGATTCAGCGCGCGGCGGCCGGCTTCGGTGACTCGAAGACGTACGGGCGCACGCGGCCGGCGCGCAACTCGACGCGAGCTCCTCGATAGTTCGCACGGTGCGCTCGAATTCGGTCGCGCAGGTCAGGAACCAATCGGAGTTGGCGAAATGGGCATCGCTGCCGCCGACCGTCGCAAGCCCCAGCTTCTCGGCCGCCATCAGCGCCTTGCGGTTCTGATCGGACGTATTCTGCCCGTTGAGGGCCTCAATCGCGGCCAGCGCCGGACCGACTCGCGCCAGCAGCTCCTCAAGCCACGGCCCGAACCCCGAGTCGCGAAACGGATGGGACGGAATGGCGGCGCCGCCCTCGGCATGAACGGCTTCGAGAAAGTGTTCGCTGCGCAACATCCGCTGGCCCAGGTCGAAGCGGCTCATCAGCTTGCGCGTCACGCCAAACACCAGCAGATGTCCGAGGTCGGTATCCGCCTCGATACCCTTGAAGATCGGGATCCGAAACGCGCCAAAAGCCGGGCATACAATCTGATCGGTCGCCGCGTCCGTTGGATAGAGCCGATGCTCCGTGAAGCAGATCGCGCCAAGCGGATTGCCGGCCTGCGCGAGCGCCTCGAAATAGGCCTCGGGCTCGGCGTTTGAGTCCGCGGAGAGCCGGGTGTGAACGTGCAGATCGATCAGCACCGCGCACTCACGGCTCGTCGGAGCGGAGCTCGTCACGATCCACGCGCAAATGATCTTCGAGTTGAAACGCGCCGGTAAACGTGGTCGCCATCCCCTGCACGACCACGCGGTCCCACGCGGTGGGCACGCTGCCCCATAGCTCGACCGTATTGGAGTCCACGATTCGGAAATGCACGGCACTATAACCCTGCAAGTCGAGGAACTGGCGCAGTGCGATCTCACGCGGATTCTGATGGATCGGCTCGGGCGCGTCGGGAGCCGGGCGGCACCACCTCCGCCGGCGGCGACGGATTGTCCCGGTTCCAGTCCAGCGAGTTGAAGTGCTTGACAATCGCAGAGAGCAGGAAGACCAGGCCGATCACCATCCCTAAGCGAAGCCGGCACCGGCCGGGGCGGCGCTCGCGGCGCCCGTGACGATCGCTCGGAGAAGAGTAGGGCGGCACGCCCGGCCGATCCGACAAGATCGTGGTCTCGGCTTCGGAACCGATTACTTCGCCGGGGCCGAGCACGCGGCGCAGATCATTGGCGCAGAATGAACAGAACTTGGAATCGGCCGGAACGTGGGTGCCGCAGCGCGTACAGCGAATCTCGCTGGGATCGGTCAGCACGGTCGGTAACGGCGCCGAAGACGAATCGCCCGCCGGGAAGTTCAGCGGCGCGGATACGCGAGCGTCCGCGCTCGGCGCCTCTCCGTTCCGGATCTCGATCAGGCGGCGCTTGAATTCGGTGGCAGTCGGAATCCTGCGCTCCACATCGTAGGCCAGCGCGAAATCCACCAGGTCGGCGAGGGCCGGGGTCACGTTGGGCGCGGCCTTGCGGACCGGCGGGAAGCTGAACGGCGGCTCGATGGTCGGATCGCGCCCCGACAGCGCGTGATGCATCGTCGCACCGAGCGCGTACAGATCGGAGCGGGTCTCCGACCTTGCCGCGATATTGCTCGGGCGGCGCATAGCCTTGCGTGCCGATCATGGTGGCGTTGCTGTGCGGCTGAAAAAGCGCGCGATCCCGAAGTCGATCAGCTTGGCCTGCCCGTCCGGCGTCAAGCATCACGTTCGAGGGCTTCAAGTCGCGGTAGACCACGGCCGGCTCCAGGCCGTGCAGGTAGATCGAGCGTGTCGAGGACTTGCAGCGCGATATCGATACCCGCGCCTCGCGAGCCGGCCCTGGCCGCCGTTTGCAGCGCGTCCTCGAGCGTGATCGCCGTCGATAAACTCCATCACCAGGTAGTGATGGTTCTGCTCGCTGAAGCGATCGAAGACTCGCGGGATATGATCGTTGCTGAGTTGCGCGAGCATGTCGGCCTCGCGCTGGAAGGCCGCGACCGCCTGGCGCTGGAGGTCGGGGCTGGTGAAGCTATCGACCATCTCGGCGAGTGCGCAGCGGCGCGACGCGAGCCGCAGGTCCTCGGCCAGATAGACCAGCTTCATCCCGCCGCCGCCGAGCGGTTTGACGACCTTGTAGCGGCCGCCGACTATCTCGTTTGCGGTCAGCATCGCTACGCGCCGCCGCCCGCGGCGATCACGACCATGCGCCCGAGCGGCCCGCGCGCGGCGCCGGCGGCAAGGCGCCTGCGTTGCGAGTCCCGATCAAGGCCGCGTTGGCGGCGCAGATCAGATGCAGAATGTAACCCAGTGGCAGGACCACGGCGTAGGCACAGGACACGCCGAGGAACCAGACGATCGCGCTGAAGGGCCGGCCGCGGTAGAGATGTCCCAATCCCGGCAAGGCGCTCAGTCCGGCCGCGATCATTGGCGCCCAACCGCGAACGCGCAGCGGGCCTGAGACCTCGTTGGTGAGCGGTGCGCCACATTCCTTGCAGAAGCTGGCCTCGGAGACGACCACCGGCTGCCCGCATCGCGAGCAATAGCGCGGTCTTTCGAGCGTATCAGGCACGGAAGGTGAACTGCGCGTCGCCCAGCCGAATCGAATCGCCGTCGGCAAGCTGCGCGCCGCTGACGCGGCGGCCGCCGAGGAAGGTCCCGTTGCGGCTGTTGAGGTCAACCAGCTCGAAGCCTCCGTCGCCGCGCTGGATATTGGCGTGATAGCGCGAAACCGACGTGTGATTCACCACGATATCGTTGTCGATCGCGCGCCCCATCCGGGTGACTCCCGCTCCGCGCACCTCGATCCGGCGGCCGTCGGCGTCGATCAGATGTACAATGCCGTTGGGCGAAGTCGCAGTGGAGATCGCCGGCGCCGGAGAGGCGGGCCGAAAAACCGCGGGCAGGACACTTGCGGCCGGCGCATTCCGCAGATGGAACGCCAACTCGTAGTTGCCGATTTTGACGCGATCGCCGTCGCGCAGCGTGGCGGTTTCGATCCGGCTGCCGTTGACGAACACGCCCTGCTGCGGGCTGAGGCTTTTCAGGAGGTAGCTGTCGCCGCGCTTGCTGATTTCGGCATGGCGCGGCAGAACCTCCGGATCACCGAACAATCCCACGGTGTTTTCCTCGGCGCGGCCCACAGTCGCGACCGCGCGCTCCAACCTGTATTGACGACCGCGCAGCCGTCCTGCTTCAACGCTGAACCACGCGCTCTTGGTCAACTCCTGCACGAGGCCGATCATGAGCCCGATCGCCAGCCCGAGCGCGATAAAACCGAACAGGCGCGACATCAGGCCGCTGGTGCTCTCGCCGAGCAGGTCGAAGGCCACGCCGCCGAGGAACCCGCCGACCCATCCGCCGGCCGCGCCCTTGATCACGTTAGGAAGTGAAAAGCTCGCCAACCCGACGCCCGCGCCGAGCATCAGGCCCATCAGGGTCCATCCGATCACGCGCCCGCCGAACAGGTAGAGCATCGAGCCGGGATGGTCGATGCCCCATCCGCCGGCGTCGAGGATATAGCTGAAGGCGAGGTTGGAGTAATAAGTCGCGGGCAGCGACAGCAGAAAACAGATCGCGAAGCCGCGGGCGAAGCGCCGCTTGGCCTGGTCAGTCAACTCGATACTCTGCCCCTCGGCCGCGTTTACCAGCCCTCCGATCAGGCCCGACAGGATCGCCATCGAGGTGAAGTTTGCGATCATGCTGCCCGTGGTCTGCACATCGGTGACGCTGTGGCCGTGGCTCGCGATCTCGATCGGCAGCCATCCCAGTCCGCCGCCAATCAAACCCGCCAGCGACTTGAGGATCAATTCGCGGCGATTCACGCCGCTGTCTATCGTGTAGTTCACACCGCCCGCTCCTGACACTCCAGTAAAATATAATATCCCGCGCCCTTAGGCGTGGAAACGCAGCTTGGATCACCCGTCGGCTTTGGAAGCGGATGACCGGCGGGACGCGGGTCCTACTTCAGGAAAAGCGCACTCCGAAGTAGGGCCGGCGTCTCGCCGGCGCTTGCGACCCGATCAGCTGCTCCGCGATCGCGCGATCCTTCGGGCGGCTGCGCCGAGGGCGCCCGCGCGATGCCATCGGCCGTAGTCCTCTGCCGTCAGCCCCCGGGCCGCTTCCAGCCCAACCGAGAGCGCCGCAATCAGATAGACCTCGCCCAGCACGCTGATCCGCGGCGCCAGGCCGAGCACGCCGCCTTCCCGGCGGACCGGACAGGGCAGCACGAAGTTAGCCATCCGCGCCAGCGGCGAGCGGGCATTGCCGGTGATCGCGATCAGCTCTGCGCCGTGCTCTTTGATCGCGCTCGCGGTGGCGCAAATCTCCGCCGTATTGCCGCTGTTCGAGATTGCGATCACCAGATCGTGCGGATGCACCTGCCCGAGGCTGCCGTGGAGCGCCTCGGTGGCGTGCAGAAAGGTCGCCGGCGTGCCGATCGAGCAGAACAAACTGGCGGCATAGCGTGCAACGTGTTCGGGCTTGCCGACGCCGGTCACATGGATGCGGCCGCCGCGCGCGTCGGTCGCCCGAATCATCGCAACCGCCTTCATCAGCGCGCGTGAGTCTCGCACCCGTTGCAACTCGCCCAGCTCGTCGAGGCAGAGTGCGAAAAATCGGTCGATCTCTTCGCCCGGATCGAGTCGCGCAATCGCACTGATCGCGGTCGGGCGTGCGGCCAGGGCGGGAGCGGGCAGCGCTTCGCCGTACCGCTTGGCGATCGCATCGCGCACTTCAAACCCGCTCGGGAACGCGCCGAGCCGCCCCACGCATACCGCGCCCGCGGCGTTGGCGAGCCGCCCGATCGACGCCCACGGCAGGTTCCAGCGCAGACCCGCGAGCATCGCACCCAGGAACGCGTCGCCCGCGCCGGTCGTATCAAGCGGTCTGGCGCGGAAGGCCGGCACGCGTAGCGCGACGCGATCGGCCGCGATCGCGCATCCGCGCTCGCCGTCGGTAATGACCACGGCGCGGCTGCCGTAATGCGCACGAATCGTCTCGGCCATTTCCAGCGCGTCCATCGTGTGGGCGTTCGTTTTGAGCGCTCGATCGCCGACCAGCTCGCGCGCCGCGGCCTTGGCCGGCTTCAGGATCGTCGCCAGCTTGAGCGCCCGTTCCAGCTCACCGCGCGTCCCCAGTATCGCGCAGGCGTCGGAGGGCGGGATGTCGACGTCGAGCACGGTCGTAATCGAATGCGCGCGCGCGTAGCGCAGAATCGCGAGCACGGTCGCCAGCGGCAGTTGCGAGACCTCGGTCGAAACCAGATGCGCGCGACGGATGAAGGTGCCGTGGCAGCGGCGAACTTCGCCGGGTTCGAGCTCGCCGGTCGCGCCGCGGGCCATGTAGATCGCGCGACCCCCGGCGCGATCGACAAAAATATTTGCGAACGCGCTCGCGCTGCCGTCCAGCGTGAGGTGATGCTGGATGCCCAGGCGGTCCATCCCGGCGCGGAGCACGGCGCCGTTCTGATCGTCGCCCAGCTTCCCGAAGATGCCGACCTCAAGCCCGAGCACGCGCGCCCAGCCGAGATGGTTCAGCGTCACGCCACCCACCTGGATCCGCTCGACTTCGCCGGCGCGATGCGTGTCGAGCAGGATCTTTTCCTCGGCCCCGATTATGCGCGGCGTGCGGTAAAAGCGGTCGACGACCATGCTGCCGCACCCGACCGCGTCGAGCTTAGCTTCAGCCATGCTGCTGCGCGCGACCGCGATCGGCGTGCGATTCGTGTTTGCTCACCCATCCAGGTTCCAGCGTCTCCGCGGTATGGCGCCGCAGTGCGCTGAAGCGCCGGCCGAACTCGTGCCGCGCGCTCTCGTCAAGCGTGGGCGTTCCAGGCGCGACCGCGTCGCTGGAGCACACGCCGTACTCGACCAGCGCGGCCTTCAGGCACGCGATCGTCGGCCGCAACTGTCGGCCGTCACGCTCGAAAGTGCACGCCGCGCGGAAGCGCTCGAGGGCGTCGGCGTAGAGGCGCATCAAGGAGCTGTCGCCGGCGCGGCACACGAGCCAGGCGCGCTTCCACTCGCGGGGCATCGCGTTGGCGGGCCCGGCGACCACGCCGTAGGGCAGGGCACGCTGCATCCAGTAACGGTTCCAGTGATGGCGCAGCGTACCGGCGAGTCCGTGGTACGGCGCGAACAAATCGAAAATCAGATAGGGATTGCCGGCGTAAATCGCGAACTCGCCGCCGAGCTTGAAGTGCGACGCGGCGCGCATGTAGTTGCCCAGCACCGCTTTGCCGGCCGAGACCTTCATCCCGCGCACGTATTCGAGCCGGCTCATCGCTTTGAACGTCGCGGGTATGGAGATGGGGCGCCTTGCCCGGTGCGGCGATCTCGGCGTTGTCGTAGAGGAAAACCGGGATGATGCGCCCGAACCGCTCGAAGACCGTTCCGATCTCGCGCGTCACGAAATCCGCCGGATCATTAACATCCACGATCGAGAGCGGCGCCACCACCGCGGCGTCGGCCGCGATCTCGATCGCGCAGGCAAGATTAGCCAGCGTCTCGGCGCGGGTTGGCGCCGTGATACCCATCCAGGCCTCGACTTTGCGATCGCCGCGCGACGCGCGGCGGCATTCCTCGACCGCGATTCGCGAAACCAGTTGGCGGCGCGGATTGTCGAGGCGATCCCATTCGCCGGTCGTCCCGGCGGCGAAGATGATGTCCGCGCCGGCGCCGTCCTGGATCGCGAAGCGCACTACCTCACGCTGCTCGTCTTCGAGCACCCGCGCCTTGCGATCCAGCACCGTGATCAGCGGGACGGAAAGCCCCGCGCGGGGCGTATAGCGCTCGAGCGGTTGCATCGCTTGGCAATCGTAGCAGATGGCGATCGGCGATGTTGAGCGGGTCGCGGCGCGGCGACTATAGCAGGGCGAGGCCCAGATGGGTCTCGAATTCCCAGTGCTTCTGGTCGGTGCTGCTGAAGTTCTTGAGCCGCCCCTCGATTCGAATCTGGTATTCGCCGTCGGTCATGGCTTCCGGCGGCGGATTGCGGGTCCAGAGGCCCTGCTTGCAGGCATCGACCATCAGATGATCCAGCACGCCCGATCCCGAGCGCTGTTCAATGATCAACTCCCGCAGCTTGCCGTCCCTGTCCATAATCGCCGTGATGACTACCGCGGGGGTGTCATTTGGCAGAACCTTGGTGCTGATATCTCCCTGCTCAAGGCCTTGGGCCGCGATGTACACCTGATGCAGGAGCGTGTGCGAGAACTCGGCGAATTTGGCGGCCTTGGCGTTGAGCAGCCGCTCGTCGGCCGGCGCGCTCGCTTTGCCGACGAATTGCTCGCGGCCCGGTTGATCGGTGAACAGGCGGCCGAGGTCTTTGGGGCTGTCGGATAACGGAACCGCGGCGGCGCTGGGCTGAGGTGCGGGCGCTGAAGGCAAATCAATCGCAGCGGCGGTCGAGGCCGGCGAAACCGACGACAGATTCGTAATCACCCGTGGCCGCGTCACACTTTCCGGCACCGGCGCCGGCAGCGGCGCCGGCGTAGCGGCGCATCCGGCGAGCATCATCAGGGCCGGCACCAGTACCGCGCCCAGCCGAGTTGTCTTGACCGATCGCATGCAGGAAGCTGCTACGCGCTGCCGCCCTTTTCGCGCATCGTGACTTCGTCCCACAGCAGAATCTGGTACCCGTCCGGGTCGCGGAGCTCGGCCCCGTAGCCCCAGAAGTGCTTGCCCGGCGGGTTGCCGAATGCGATGCCCCTCTCTTTCAGCTCCGCGTATTTCGAATCAACGTCACTGACTTGGAGCGTCAGCGCGCACTTAGCGCCGGCGAGCGGTGCGGTAGCCGGGTAGAGAAAAATCGTAAAGCCGGCGTCATCCTGGAGCGCAACCGTCTGGCGCGCGGGAACCTCGAACTCAACTTTGAAGCCGAAGTTCTTGACGTACCAATCGCGCGAGGCCTGACTGTTGGTTACCGGCAGATTCATGTGATCGAATTTGACCATCGGCGTACCCCTCACGCTGTAATATCGCAGCGCTCGGCGAATTAGAAATACCCGGAAACGCTGCTGAATCCGGCGGCATCGCACGGGGTTGACACGATGATTACTATTGAGAGGGCCGTAAGGGGCTGCCGGACCGCCGTCAATTGTGCGAGTCCGGTGGCGATGGTATCTTTTGTTCCAGAGTTAAACAGGGTCAGTGGCAATCATGAAAGCCGGAATTCATCCCCAGTATCGTCGCTGCGTAGTTACCTGCGCGTGCGGCAACACCTTCGAGACCCGCTCGACGCTGCCGGAGATACACGTCGAAGTGTGCTCCCAGTGCCATCCCTTTTATACCGGTCAGCATCGTCTGGTCGATACCGCGGGCCGGGTCGAGCGCTTCAAGCGCAAGTACGGCATGAAGTAGCGTTCGGTCCGCCGCCCGTCAAGCCGCCGCTGGCTGCGGGCGTGCGGGGCGATGGTCTTGCGGCGCGCGCGCCGATCGGCCGTCCGGTTGTGCAGCACGCGATTGGTCTGCCCGCGCGACGAACACGACGATGCTCGACAAGCTCAAGGGAATCGAAGATCGCTTCGAGGAGCTCGAGCGCAAGCTGAGCGATCCGGCGGTGATCGCGCAACAACCGCGAGTATGCCCAGGTCGCGCGGGAACGCTCGCAGCTCGAGACGATGGTCGATGCGATCCGCGACTATCGCCGCCTGCTCGACGAGATCGCCGAGCACAAGGCGATACTCGAGGACAACGACGCCGAGCTGCGCGAACTTGCCAAGGCGCGAGCTGCCACGCTTGCAACGCAATCAGCTCGCGCTCGAGGAGCGGCTGCGGCAGCTGCTGGCGCCGCGCGATCCCAACGACGAGCGCAACGTCATGCTGGAAATTCGCGCCGGTACCGGCGGCGAGGAGGCTTCGCTGTTCGCCGAGCGAACTCTTTCGGATGTACTCGCGCTACGCCGAGCATCACGGCTGGAAAGTCGAGACGCTGAGCCTCAGCGCCACCGGCCTGGGCGGAATCAAGGAAGTGATCGCGCTCGATCAACGGGCGCGGCGCTTACAGCCGGCTCAAGTTCGAAGGCGGGGTACATCGGGTGCAGCGCGTGCCGGCGACCGAGGCGTCGGGGCGGATTCACACTTCGGCGGTCACGGTTGCGGTCCTGCCCGAGGCCGACGAGGTCGAGGTGAATATCAACGAGGAGAAGGACCTGCGCATCGACGTGATGCGCGCGTCCGGGCCGGGCGGCCAGAGCGTCAATACCACCGACTCGGCGGTGCGGATTACGCATCTGCCGAGCGGGATGGTGATCATTTGCCGCGACGAAAAGTCGCAGCACAAGAACAAGGCGCGCGCACTGAAAATTCTTCGCGCCCGCTTGCTCGAGCGGGCCCAGACCGAGCAGGACGCGAAGATCGCGCAGACGCGCCGCTCGATGGTCGGCACGGGCGACCGTTCGGAGCGCATCCGCACCTACAACTTCCCGCAATCGCGCGTCACCGACCATCGCGTCAACCTCACGCTCCATCAGCTCGATCAGGTGCTCGACGGTGCCCTCGAGCCGATCATCGACGCGCTCGCTACCAAGGAGCAGGCCCAGGCGCTCGGCGCGTGAATGGCGATGGACGCGGAGCCTGAGCGGCTCGAACCCGTACGCTCACTGATACGGACCGCGGCCCGAGCGCTCGAAGCCGCCGGTGTAGAGAGCGCGCAGCTCGATGCCGAACTCCTGATGGCGGAAGCGGCGGACGTGACGCGCGCGCGCCTGCTCGCGGATTCCGTGCCGCTCAGCGCCGCGGCGCTCGCGCGCTTCGAGGCTTATGTCGCCCGGCGCGCCGGCCGCGAGCCGCTCGCGTACATCACCGGGCGCAAAGAATTCTTCTCGCTCGAATTCGCCGTCACCCCGGCGGTGCTGATTCCGCGTCCCGAGACCGAAACGATTGTCGCCGGAGCGCTCCGTGCGATTGCGCCGCGCCCCGCGGCCCGGGTGCTCGATCTCGGCACAGGCTCGGGCGCGATCGCAATCGCGATCGCAGCGAACGCGCCGCACGCCCGGATCGTCGCTACCGACATATCTAAAGCAGCACTTGAAGTTGCGCGCGCCAGCGCGGTGCGCCTGCGAGTCGCCGATCGGATCGAGATTAGGCCGGGCGATTGCTGGCAGGCGCTGGAAGACCCGGCGCTGCGATTCGATCCGTTCGATCTGATCGTCTCGAACCCGCCCTACATCGAAGCCGCGGCAATCCCTGATCTGGCGCCTGAAATCCGCGACTTCGAACCGGGTATCGCCGTGGTCGGCGGCGCCGATGGGCTCGAGTTCTATCGCCGGATCTTCGGCGGAGCGCGTGCTTTCAGCGCACCGCGCGGCGAGCTGATGGTTGAGATCGGCGCCGGTCAGGCCGAAGCTGTATTTCGGATCTGCCGCGAGGCAGGATGTAGCGAAGCTGAATCGATACCGGACCTCGCGGGAATCGAACGGGTGATTCGGGCACGCTGGTGAGCGCGGCGGCGGGAGGGGAAAGCGAATGGACAGGATGATCATTCACGGCGGGACGCCGCTGCGCGGCGAAGTCGGCGTCAGCGGCAGCAAGAACGCCACGCTCCCGATCCTGATGGCGGCTGCGCTCAGCGACGAGCCGGTCCTGATCCACAACGTCCCGCGCCTGCGCGACGTTCGCACCGCGCTGGAACTGCTCGCGCGGCTTGGGGTGAAGAGCCGCTGGCTCGACGACCACGCGGTCGAAGTCCACGCCGCGCGGATCGACTCTCACGAAGCGCCGTATGATCTGGTCAAGACGATGCGCGCGTCGTTCCTGGTGCTCGGCCCGCTGCTCGCGCGCACGGGGCGGGCGCGAGTCTCGACGCCTGGCGGATGCGCGATCGGGGCGCGGCCGGTGAATCTGCATATCGTCGGCCTGCGCGCGCTGGGGGCAAAGATTCAGCTCCGCGGCGGTTATGTCGAAGCGCATGCCGATCGTCTGATCGGCGCGCGCATCTGGCTCGATACGCCTTCGGTCGGCGCCACCGAGAACATCCTGATGGCCGCGGCGCTGGCGCGCGGGCGGACCGTGATCGAGAACGCCGCCCGCGAGCCCGAGGTGCAGGACCTCGCGCGGATGCTGGTAGCGATGGGCGCGCGAATCAGCGGCGCTGGCTCCCACGTGATCGAGATCGAGGGCGTCGAGCGCTTGCACGGCGCAGAGCATCGCGTGATTCCCGACCGGATCGAGGCGGGCTCGCTGATGGTCGCCGCGGCGATAACCGGTGGCGATGTGGTCGTGCGCGGCGCTCCACTTGAGAATCTTGAAGCCGTGATCGCCAAACTCCGCGAAGCCGGCGCGATCGTCACGCCCGCCGAGACGGTCGGCGTCTCGCAGGTGAAGAGTGGAGTCGTTACGTTTCCGGCCGAGGGCGGCGTCCGCGTCTCGCGAAGCGGCGCGCTCAAGCCGGTCGAGCTGCGCACGCTGCCGTATCCGGGATTCCCGACCGACTTGCAGGCGCAGATGATGGCGTTGCTGACGCAGGCCGAGGGTACTTCCGTGATCGCCGAGACGATCTTCGAGAATCGCTTCATGCATGCGCTCGAATTGCTGCGGATGGGCGCCGATATCGTGATGAAGGGCCCGACCGCGGTCGTGCGGGGCCCGTCGCGATTGAGCGGGGCGCCCGTGATGGCGACCGATCTGCGCGCCAGCGTGAGCCTCGTGCTGGGCGGGCTGGTCGCCGAGAATACGACCGAGGTCAGCCGCGTGTACCATCTCGATCGCGGCTACGAAGCGCTCGACGCGAAGCTCAAATCGCTCGGCGCACGAATCGAGCGCATGACCGAACCGGCCGGCGCATGAGGTTGCTGCGGTCCGGTACGTCCGAGTTCGAGCGTTTCCTGGCCGCGCTGCTCGATCGGCAACCGTCCGGCGGCAACGGTGTCGACGCGACGGTGGCGGCGATTATCGGGCAGGTGCGCCGGCGTGGTGATCGCGCGCTGATCGATCTGACCGCGCGCTTCGACGGCGTGCGGCTCAGCGCCGGCAAGCTGCGCGTCACTCCCGACGAGCTTCGCGCTGCCCTCGATACCCTCGATTCCCGCGACCGGCGCGCGCTGGAGTTGGCGGCGCGGAGGATTCGGGACTTCCATCGCCGCACGCTGGAGCATCCGTTCAGCTATCGCGATGCGAGCGGCATGCGCCTTGGCCAGTTGGTCCGGCCGCTCGAACGGGTCGGAATTTATGTGCCGGGCGGGCTCGGCGCGTATCCGTCGTCGGTGCTGATGAACGCGATTCCGGCACGAGTCGCGGGCGTGCGGGAAATCGTGATGGTCTCGCCGCCCAGCCGTGACGGCAACCGTGAAGCCGTGATGGCGGCGGCGGCGATCGCCGGTGTGGACGAGTTCTACCAGGTCGGCGGCGCGCAGGCGGTGGCTGCGCTCGCCTACGGGACCGCGAGTATCCGCCCGGTCGACAAGATCGTCGGCCCCGGTAACGCCTGGGTGCAGGCGGCCAAGCGGATGGTCTATGGCGTGGTCGATATCGACAAAATGGCGGGCCCGAGCGAGGTCCTGGTGATTGCGGATTCGAGCGCCAATCCCGAGTGGGTAGCCGCCGATCTGATCGCGCAGGCCGAGCACGGCTCCGGCGATGAAGCCGCGATCCTGCTGACGCCTTCCGCGACACTCGCCGAGCGCGTGGCGGGAGCGCTGGAACGCGCGCTGATTGATCTGCCCCGGGCTGCGGCGGTGAGGCGCGCGCTGCGCAAGCGCGGTGCGCTGGTCGTCGTGCGTGGTCTTCCCGAGGCCTTCGAGCTGGCGAATCAAATCGCGCCGGAGCATCTGGAGCTGGAGATACGCGAGCCCTCGCGATGGCTGGCGCAAGTCAAGAACGCCGGCGCGGTATTCCTGGGCGGGCTCTCGCCGGCGCCGCTCGGCGACTATCTCGCGGGTCCCAATCACGTGCTGCCGACCGGCGGGGCGGCGCGCTTTGCCTCGCCCCTGGGTGCTTACGATTTCCTCAAGCGAACCAGTATAATCGAGGCGTCGCCGCGCGCGCTGCGACGGCTCGGACCGGTGGCCGCACGGCTGGCGCGGATGGAGGGTTTCGAGGGGCATGCGCGCGCGCTGGAGTTGAGGCTGGTCGCGCCGAGCCGCAAGCGAAGGAACAATGGCAATCAATCGTAAGGCATCGGGCCACGAGACAAATTCGGGCGCGAGTGTGCGTCCGCCGCGCGCCGCGACGATCGAGCGCAAGACCCGCGAGACCACCGTCGCGGTTGCGCTCGTGCTGGACGGCAGTGGCAAGAGCGAAATCAGCACCGGCGTGCCGTTCCTCGATCACATGCTGGAGAGCTTTGCGCGTCACGGCTTCTTCGATCTCACGGTCAAGGCCAGCGGCGATCTCAAGGTCGACGACCATCATACGGTCGAAGACGTCGGCATCGTGCTGGGACGGGCGTTCAAGGAAGCGCTGGGTGATCGCTCGGGAATCCGGCGCTTCGGCAACGCGAGCGTGCCGCTCGACGAGGCGCTGTGCGAGGCTGTGATCGATCTCAGCGGCCGTTCGTATCTCGCCTACAACGTTCCGATCAAACAGGAGCGCGTGGGCAGCTTCCAGACCGAGCTGCTCCACGACTTCATGAAAGCGCTTGCCGACGAGACCGGGATGAACCTGCATCTGAACCGGCATAGCGGCCGCAACCCCCATCATGTGATCGAAGCGGCCTTTAAGGCGCTGGCGCGTGCGATGGACGAGGCGACCAGTCGCGAGACCCGCCTGAGCGGAGTGCTGTCGACCAAGGGCACGCTCTCCTGAGCAAGTCCCGCTTGTTCGAGACCTTCACCATAGTTCCGTCGATTGACCTGAAGGGCGGCGCGGTGGTGCGCCTGATGCGCGGCGATCTCGCGCGTGTGACGACCTACGGCAACGATCCGCCCGCAGTGGCACGCGGCTATGAATCCCAGGGCGCGCGGCTAATCCATATCGTGGATCTCGACGGCGCCGTGGCGGGCGAGCCGCGCAATCTCGATTCCGTGCGTGCGATTCGCGCCGCGGTCCGCTGCGATCTCGACGTGAGCGGCGGTCTGCGCACCATGGACGCGATTCGGAGCGTGGTCGCGGCCGGCGCGAACCGGGTCTCGATCGGATCGGCAGCGCTGCTGAATCCGGAATTGCTGAACGAGGCGTGCCGTGAGTTCCAGGGCCGCGTGTTCGGATCGATCGACGTTCGCGACGGCAAACCGGCGATCAAGGGATGGGTCGAAAGCAGTAGCACCACGATCGCGGAGGTCGCGAGCCGCTTTCGCGCAGCGGGCGTTGCGGCGCTGATCGTGACCGATATCGCGCGTGACGGCGCCGAGACCGGAGTGGACGCGCCAAGCATGGCGACGCTGGCCCGCACCCTGGGCCTGCCGCTGATCGCATCGGGCGGGGTGGCAACGCTCGACGATATTCGAGCGCTGCGGCCGCACTTCAACGATGGCGTGGTCGGCGTGATCGTGGGCCGGGCCCTGTATGAGGGGCGGTTCACGCTCGCCGAAGCAATCGCGGCGGCGGGGTAGGGTTCCGGAGGCGGAACTAAACCACGATGCTCAGGAGCTTGTTCGGAACGTAGATCACTTTTTTCGGTGGCTTGGCGTCCAGATGACGCTTGACGGCTTCGCTCGCCAGCGCCAGCGCGCGCACTTCCGTTTCGGACGTGCTGGCCGCGACTTCGAGGCGATCGCGCACCTTGCCGTTCACTTGCACGACTATCGTGACCGTCTCTTCCCTCGCCAGTTCGGGATCGTGCTTGGGCCACGATTCGAGATGAACAGACCCCGAATGGCCTAGGGCGCGCCACAGCTCTTCGGCGACATGCGGCGCCATCGGGGCGAGCATCAGCACATAGCTCTCGATCGCGAAGCGGCTCAGCTCCGCGGGCTTGAGCCGCGCTAGATGATTCAATTCTTCCATCATCGCGGCCAGCGCAGTGTTGAAGCGGAGCCGGTCGAGGTGATCGGTAACGGTGCCGATCGTCTGATGGACGCGGCGGAGCGTGTCCGCGTCGGGCGCGCCGTCGGGAGATCCGGCTTCGACGTAGCGGCGGACCATCGACCACACGCGGCCGATATAGCGCGCCATCCCGCCGATGCCGTCCTCGTTCCAGGTGGTGTCCTCGTCGAATGGCCCGATGTACAGCTCCCAGAGCCGGAGCGGGTCGGCGCCGTACTTCTCGACCATCGCGTCGGGCGTGACGACGTTGCCCTTGCTCTTGGACATTCGCCGTCCGTCGGCCGCCGCGATCACGCCCTGGTTGCGCAGCATCGGAAAGGGCTCTTTGAATTTCACCAGCTCGGCGTCGTACATCACCTTGGTCCACATCCGCGCGTACAGCAGATGCATCACGGCGTGTTCGGCGCCGCCGATATACAAATCGACCGGCAGCCAGTAATCGACGGCGCCCGGGTCGAACGCCTCGCGATCGTAATGCGGCGAGGCGAAGCGCAGGTAGTACCACGACGAGCAGGCGAAGCCGTCGAGCGTGTCGGTCTCGCGCTCGGCCGGCCCGCCGCATCTGGGGCAAGTGGTGTTGACGAACTCGGGAACGTTGGCGAGCGGCGAGCGTCCGGTTCCGGAGGGCTGATAGTCCTTCATCTCGGGCAGCAGCACGGGCAACTGCTCGTTGGGCACCGGCACGATGCCGCATTCGCGCTTGCAGTAGACGATCGGGATCGGCGCACCCCAATAGCGCTGGCGCGAGATCAGCCAGTCGCGCATCCGGTAGGTCACAGTCGGCCGCCCGATTTGATGTTCCTGCGCGTATCTGGAAATCGCCGCCATCGCCTCGGCAGTCGGCAGGCCGGTGATAAAGCCCGAGTTGATCGTGAGACCGGTCTCGGTGAACGCGCGATCGCTCGGCGGCGCGCTGCCGTCGAGCGGCGCGGTAACGCGCGGAATCTCGAGCCCGAAGCGCGACGCGAATTCGAAGTCGCGCTGATCCTCCCCGGGCGCCGCCATGATCGCGCCCGTGCCGTAGCCCATCAGGACGTAGTCGGCGATCCAGATCGGGATGTCGCGCTTCGTGAATACGTTGCGTGCGTATGCGCCGGTGAAGACGCCGGTCTTTTCCTTGACGGTCGACATCCGCTCGATCTCGGTCTGGCGGCGCGCCTGCGTGACGTAACCGTTGACTTCGGCGCGCTGGGCGGGCGTGGTGATCGCGGCGACCAGCGGATGCTCCGGCGCGAGCACCATGAACGACACGCCGAACACCGTATCGGGACGGGTGGTGAAGAAGCGCACTTCTTTGCCGCTGTGGCCGCTGACCGGAAAGCTCAGCTCGGCGCCTTCGGAGCGGCCGATCCAGTTGCGCTGCATCAGCTTGATCGGTTCGGGCCAATCGATTCCGTTTAAGTCTGCGAGCAGCCGATCGGCGTAGTCGGTGATCCGCAGGTACCATTGCTCGAGGTCCTTCTTGCTCACCGGCGTCTCGGTATGCCGCCAGCAGCATCCGTTGACCACCTGCTCATTGGCCAGGATCGTGCGGCATTGGTCGCACCACCATTGCGAGCCCATCGCGCGGTAAGCGAGCCCGCGCTTGTAGAGCAGCAGGAAGAACCACTGCGTCCAGCGGTAGTACTCGGGCGCGGATGAGTTGATCTCGCGAGTCCAGTCGTAGGCGCATCCGGAGAGCGTCAACTGGCGCTTGAAGTTGGCGGCGTAGCGCGGGACGGTCTCGCTGGGATGGAGCCCCTTCAGGAGCGCTTCGTTCTCGGCGGGCAATCCGAACGCGTCCCAGCCCATCGCGTGCAGCACATTGTGGCCGGTCATACGCTTGTAGCGGCCGACTACGTCGCTGGGCACATAGTTGTGCAGATGGCCGACCGAGAGGCCGTTGCCCGAAGGGTAGGGGAACATCTCGAGCAGATAGAACTTGGGGTGGCTGCGGTCTTCGGAAGTCAGGTAGAGATTGGAGCGTTCCCACTCCGCCTGCCATCGGGGTTCGATCTGTTTGGGGTCGTACCGGTCGTCCATCGATGGAAGTTTATCTTGAGGCGATGGATTCGAGAAAGGCGGCGACAATCCCTCACCCCTCACCCGCCAGCCGATGACGGCCGTCGGCCTCTCCCTGGAAAGGGAGAGGCACAAAAGGGCAGGGCACCGGGAAGAGTGATGTCGAGACGGTGCGGCTACTTCTTGCGCGCGATCGTCAGACCGTCGGCGAGCGGCAGCATCACGGCCTCGACCCGCTCGTCGCGCGCGACGAAGTCGTTGAGCGCGCGGATCGCTTTGGTATCGTCGCCGGTATTGGCCGGGTCGATTACCGAGCCGCTCCAGAGCACGTTGTCGAACAAGACGAGGCCGTTGGGGCGCATCCGCTTCAGGATTTCCTCGTAGTAGTTCTTGTAGTTGGTCTTGTCGGCGTCGATAAACGCGAAGTCGAAGCTGGTCGAGGCGGGCAGGGCGCGCAGCGTATCGAGCGCCGGGCCGATCTTGAGCGTGATCTTGCCGGCGACTCCAGCCTTCTCCCAGTAGCGGCGCGCGACCTTGGGCCATTCGTCGCTGATATCGCAGCAGAGCAGGCGGCCGTCGGGCGGCAGCGAGCGCGCGACGCAAATCGCGCTGTAGCCGGTGAAGGTGCCGACCTCGACGCATGACTTGGCGCCGATCGCGCGCGCCAGGATCCCCATGAAGGTTCCCTGCTCCTCGGCGATCTGCATCCTGCTGATCGGGCCGAGCTTCTCGGTCTCGGCGGCCAGCTCCCGGAGTATCGGGTCATGATTGTTGCCGTGCTCGACCAGATAGCCGTAAAGCTCGGGCGTGATCCTGGTGAACTTCTCTGCACCTGCCATTTGGTAGTCCTTTCTTCAGTCCGCGTGGTTGTGGAAATCAGCGGCGGCGAAGGCGCGAGAGCGATCGGGTCCGCACTCTACTTGCCGCCGAGGTAGGCGAAGTCGCCGCGTTGGTTGGCGGTCAACGTGCCGGTGAAGATCGAATGCTCCTGAGGCTGGTCGGAGGTCAGCGCGATCTTGTAGAGCATCGCGGTGCCGCCGACTTCGAAAAACGCGTCGTCGGGATCGAGCACGTAGAGCTTTTCGTGATCCGCCGAATCAGTGGCCCCGATCAACATCGCTCCCGATTGCGTGAGCACCGGATCGCCCAGCGACTCGAGCTCGGTCCCCAGCGGTGTCAACTGGCCGCGCTCGATACGCAGGTTCAACCGTCCGCGCGCGAGCCGGAAGATCGCGGGCACGCGCGCGCATCCGGCGAGCACCGCGGTCGTCCCGTCGCTCATCAGGCCGGGCCGGCCGGGGGAGAGATAGGTCACAGGTCCGGCGGCGGTGAGCGTCCCGCTGGGCAGAATCCGCGCCACGTTGCCGTCGTGATAGAGGAACAGCGCGGCGCCGGACTCGGTTTTCGCGGTGAATGCGATCAGCGTACCTTCGGGCGAAAGCATCGCGCGCGGCAGCCCGAACGGCCGCTGGTAGCGGGTGCGATTCGGGCCCAGCTCGCCCTCGACGGCCAACTCGCTGACCCCGGTCTTGCGCGACGCCATGAACAACGCCTGCCGATCCCCGGAGGTGGCCGAGGCCTTGTCGGCCTTCAGAAATCCGGTGAAGACGAGCGCGCCGGGCTCGCCAATCTGGACGGTCCCGTAACTCAGGACCGAGATCGTGTGGCCGGTATTGGTTTCCGATCCGATCGCGGCCAGACAGGCGAGCGCGCCGCCCGCGTAGAGGAATACGCGGTCGTGGCCGAAGCCGTCCGCGGCGATAAAGGCGATCTCGCCATCGGCATCGGCGACCGGATAGGGATCGGTGCGGAAGCTGGGCGAGCAGTTTCCCACCATCAATTTCGGATCGAGCGCGGTCTTCACACGCCGCCCGAGCGCAGCCTCTGGATCACCGACGAAGATGTCCCATCGACGATGCCCGCCCGGACCGATTTCCTCGGCGGCGAACAGAACGCGGCCGTCGGGAGCCATATCGGGAACGCCCATCTCGGTGAAGGCGCCGCCGTCGGGGGCCAGATGGCCCACCTCAGTGATCAGAATCGGCTGTCCGCTGCTGTTGCTGGCGTAGAGCGCCTGGGCGCTCTCGACCAGACCGGCGCCCGAACCACTGAGCGTCAACGAAACCGCGCCGGCGCTGCTCGCATCGACGAGCAGAACCAGCAGAACAGGAGCCAAGGCCCTGATTCTCACGATAACTGTCCTTGCGACTCGTTGGTGAGGCCGCGCGTTCCTCTGCTTATACTTCCGCATGAGTGTCCAGGCAACCTGGGAGCGCGCGACCGCTTTCAGATTCCCAGCGCGTCGAGCTCGCGCCGCGCGCGTTGTGGATGGGTCGCGCTCCAGTAGATCTTTCCGCAGCCGCCGCACTGCGCGAATCCGGCCGCGCTCGCATATACGAACGGCGGCACCCGGCGCGCCACCGCTTCGCGCGGTACCATCGCGAGCGGCTGATTGCACTCAAGACAGCGGGTGAATGCGTGCCGGCGCGGATCGAAGCGGAAGCGGACCAGCACCTGACGCAACTGTGCGCGGAAGTCGTTGCTCTCGATAAACAGGACGTTGGGCGCGGTCTTGAAGCGCTTGTCGCGGGTGAGCATGATCCGGCCCTCCGCGCGCGCGATCCTGAGCAGGGCCGCGCCATCGAGGGCCGGCTCGCAGATCACGTCGGCGCCGGTCAGGCGCAGCCATCTGGCCAGCCGCGCCACCATCCGATCGGCGGCGAAGAGCGGCGCGGCGTCCGATTGCCGTTTATTCCCGACTACAGCCACTTGTAATATTTTATAACTAATAGTAGACTCGGGCCGGTAACAAAATTCGGGCGGTCGGTCGGGAACCGCAGCGAGTGCCGCTCCGCAGCCGCGATCGTGGGCGCTGCCCCTGGAGGCCGCCGCGATTGGCGGTCGCGGTCAGCGCCTGCCTTCACGACCCCGCCGGTGCAAATAAAGTCTGTTCCGATTGAAGCTGATTTTGCTCTAATGCTCCAGAGGCTCGGCGACAGCAGCAGGGGGGCGCCCTTGGCCGTGAGTGGCTCGGGGGCGCCGAACCGCGCGATGAACGAAGAGGCCGTAATCTTCCGATCCGATGGCTTGAAGCTGGAGGGACTGATGTCCCGGCCCCGTGGCGTTGCTGAGCCGCGCGCCGCCATCGTATGCCATCCCCATCCGCTCTACGGCGGTTCGATGCTCGACCTGGTGGTGCAGGCGATCCTCAATGCGATGTGGACGCTGGATTACGCCACGTTGCGCTTCAATTTCCGCGGCGTCGGCCACAGCGAGGGCGAGTACGATGAGGGCCGCGGCGAGGCGCTCGACGCCGAGGCCGCGGTGCGGTTCATGACCAGCCAGCGCGGGATGCAGCGCGGCAAGGCGATCCTGGCCGGCTACTCGTTCGGCGCGCTGGCCGCGGTAACTGCGGCGGCCCAGCTGGCCGAGGTGCAGACGGTCGTGGCCATCGCTCCGCCAATCCTGGCCGACGGTTCGGCGCAACTCGCCGCGCTCAAAAAGCGCCTGGTCGTGGTCGCCGGCGAAGAGGACCGCTATTGCCCGCCCGCGCAGCTCGAAGTTCTCCGCAACGCGATGCTCGGTTCGATCCGGCTCAAGGTCGTGCGCGGCGCCGATCACTTCTTCGCAGGCCACGAAGAGGAAATAACCGCCGCGCTGGTGGAAACCCTCCAGGGCACGTAACTGCAGAACCTCTCGCCAAGCCCCTTGGGACAAGGGTACTTGCCCCTTGACGCAGGCGGCATCGCTGTTAGATTCTTAATGAGCCAGCCTCCTACGGGAAGCGGCGTTTGATCCCCCCGGTGTCTGGGCAACCACACGCCGGGGTTTTTTTGGCAGGGCAATGGCAGATCGGGCGGTTATCTTCATCGACGGTAACAATTGGTACCACTACCTGAAAGATGCCGGTGTCGATAATCGATTCCTGCTCGACTACGCGAAAATTTCCAGGAAGTTGCTTGGTCCGCGCAATTGGATCGGAACCCGCTACTACATCGGCCAGGTCGATCAGCGGCAGGGAGCTGGAGTCTATGCAGATCAGCGCAGATTTACGGCGTCACTGGAGCAGACCGATCCGCGCATCACTGTCCACTTCGGCCGCATAGAACCGCGCCCCGCCGACAATGACGCAGCCAAAGAACTCCGGCGCTATCTGCATGCCCTTCCAGTGAAGATTGACCCTCAAGTGTTTCGCGAACTACTCGAACTCGCGAAGAGACACGACACCCCGTTCGCCTGGGTCGAGAAAGCCGTGGACGTGCACTTGGCGGTCGATATGGCCGCGATGGCCTTCCGTAACGAATATGATGCCGCTTATCTCCTTTCAGCGGACGGAGACTTCACGCGTGCTGTAGAATTCGCCAAAAGTCTCAAGAAAAAGGTCTACGCGGCCAGTCCCGGCTACGGGGCTGAACTTGCCAAGGTCGCAAAGTTTATTCATCTTCCCGCGTCCTGGTTTCGCGACTGTTATCGCTGAAGACCAGCCAATGGGCCCGGATTCACGCCAACACCGGGAAGGATGCTCGAGTACGCTACGTTGCGCTTCAATTTTCGCGGAGTCGGCCGCAGCGAGGGCGAGTACGATGAGGGCCGCGGCGAGGCGCTCGACGCCGAGGCTGCGGTGCGATTCATGACCAGCCTGCGCGGGATGCAGCCCGGCAAGGCGATTCTGGCGGGCTACTCGTTCGGCGCGCTGGTGGCGGTAACTGCGGCGGCCCAGTTGACCGAGGTGCAGACGGTCGTGGCCATCGCTCCGCCGATTTTGTCCGACGGTTCGGGGCAGCTCGCCGCGCTCAAAAAGCGCCTGGTCGTGGTCGCCGGCGAAGAGGATCGCTATTGCCCGCCCGCGCAGCTCGAAGTTCTCCGCAACGCGATGCTCGGTTCGATCCGGCTCAAGGTCGTGCGCGGCGCGGATCACTTCTTCGCCGGCCACGAAGACGAAGTAACGGCCGCGCTGGTGGAGACTCTCCAGGGCACGTGAACCGTAAAACCTCGGGATTGCCCGTAAGGCGGATACATTGGCCGTTCGCTTTTCTCAGCCCCGCACTACAACGGCAGAAGGCCCCCGCCGCGCTCGTAGCCGGCCTGATGGACGCCTTCTGATGCGGTCTTATCGGCGCGACGCAACTGGACTCTGACCGTCGGCGGGGCGCTTGACGCTGCAGTTATCGTCCAATTTAGGTGTAGTACCGAAGGCCGCCGGGAGCGATCGTAACCCTCAGGTCACTTTCCTTTGAGGCGCGGATCGTCGGCGGCGACGCATTGCTGCAATTTTGTCTCGCCCTCGCCCCAGCGACCGCTCCAATTGTTTGAATCTGCGGCGCTGGGCTCGATCCTCACCGCCTTCTGCTCCCTGAACTCCTTGTCGCAGTGCGCCTGATCATCGAATTCTTGGAGACGCGTCCACTTATACAGCGGCGGAGGGGGCTTCGTGCTGGAGGGCACGTAAGGCGGGGCAATCAGGTACCACCCCGTAAGCGCAACCGCAGCAGTGTGTCGAAACTTCACGCTCGTATTGTAGCGCGCATACTGCAAAATCGAAAGGACGGCTCGCCAACAGTTGCCCGAGGGCGAAGCATTTGCGCACCAGTCCACTCCTGAGAAGTCTCCGGGTTTGCTTGTCCGAAGGAGAACGTGATACGTGAGACCCAGTCTGTCCATCCGACTCGCATATTAAGAAGGGACCATGAACCGAAGACGCAACCTTGCGGCAGGCGTCGCCATTTTCCTGACGCTGACGCTGAGCGGAGTTGCCAGACCTCAGACCCAGCCCGAACAGGCAAATTTCCCGAGACCGGTTCCACTCGGCGTATCATTTGGAAACATCGGGTCTGTCAGACTGTTCAAGAGCGCAAGTGGGGAGGTCACCGGAGTCAATTGCGAGTTCGGAACACTCGGAGCACTTGTCCAGGATCAAAGCGGCAACCAGTACGCTCTGGGCGCAGGACACGCCATGAACGCTGGGCCGACCGGCTTGCTGACCAGCGGAGCAATGGTACAGCCTTCGCTAACCGATACGCCCTATCCTGACGGGGCCTTCGCGGGCTGCTACCAAAATCCAGCCAACAAGATAGCGAATTTGACCCTTGTGGTTGGCACCCCCGGGTTGAAAGAAGCCCAAGGCGGACGCGGGAATAGCGCTGGCAATTGCTGGCGATATCACCAGTTCAGTGTACTCAGTCGGTCCTGTGGGCAACGTTCCCCTGTTGCCGAAAAAGAGACTCGCCATACAGAAAGTAGGAAGATCGACGGGACTGACCACGGCGACCATAATGGCCGAAACCGGGAAGTCGGTAATGCTCGACTATTGCAACGAGATCCCGGCTGGCACTAACTGTAACGCTGCCGGGCAGCACACGGTAGTGGAATACCTTGATCAGATGATTGTCAAGTCCAAGGGTTTCGCCTCGCCAGGCGACTCCGGCGCCCTGGTTATGACCCAGGGGAGCTGCCCCCAGCCAATCGGTATCGTGATTGGCGGAACTGCTAGCGATACGTACATTTCCCCAATTTCCGACGTGCTTGCGGCACTGCAAACCGCTGGAAACTACACCTTGAACATGGTATCTACGTGCAGCACCTCCTCAGGCGACCAATCGCAAAACGACGAGGTCGACAAGGACGTAGCCGCCGCTCAGAACGCCATCGCGCAGGAAGGCTCTGTATGGCTGAGTGCCAGCGGGGTAGTGGCAGTGACCGTGGACATGTCCGTTACGCCGGCGGCCATCGATATAGAGTGTGCAAATCAGGGATATGCAGATCTGCTTCCCAATCAGTTCCAGAACTCTTACAACGGCATCCCGATAGAGTACACTGTTGAAGAAGAAGTTGAGGCGTTTTAGGAGCTGCCGCGTCGCAGTGTTTCAAATGCATAAGGCCAAAGAGACGTGGGCGTGCGCGATCGGTGGGTTGCAGATCCTGGCCTTCGCGGCCGGCGTTCTAATATTGCGGCTGCTGGTCGGCAGTGCGTACGAAGAAGCGCCGGCAACCTCCGCCAGAGTTCGATCGCGACGGATGCCGAGCCCGGGCAACCGATGGCGACCAAACCCGAAACTATCGAGGAGGATAATTTCAGTCACTTCGCGAAAAAAACCGGACCAGAGTCCGAGCCGGACGCCGTGCACCGAATTATGATGCAGAACCTCGGCCGGCTTGCTCAGCTCGTGGGGCCGCGTAACCTCAGTACAAGCTCAGTCGAGGAGATCAGCAACGGCCGTTGGGCAATCGTGCTGGACGTTCAAGCGGCTGACCCCCGCACTGTCTGGCAAAGTGCCGGACACCATCGAGGGTATACCTATCGAACTCAGGGAGGCTAAAGATTCTCCTGGGGGAGCCCAGGATTCTCCCGCGAGGTGAGATGCCTGTGGGATCTAACCCCTCGTCCCTGGCGTTGCCAGCGCCTCTGTGAGCAGGTCCGCGATGCGCCAAATGTGATTGGTGACGCCCAGCGCCATCGCGGGTGTACGGCGCAACGTTTCATGCACCCGGTGGAAATTGTAGAGCCAGACCCAGTGCGCTACCGCCACGCGAGCGGGCGCCGGGACGAGAGTCGCTAGCGCGAGGAAACGGCTCCCTGCCTCATCGGCAATGAGAGGGGGACCGGGGTCAGCTCTTCGCATGCGTCGCCCGCCAGATCGCGAGGAACGGATCCTCCGAATGCGCCCCGGCCAGCACGATTATCGCCGCGATTGTCTTGCCCAGCTCGCCGCGCTCAAAAAGCGCCTGGTCGTGGTGGCCGGCGAAGAGGATCGCTATTGCACACCCTCCCGGATTGAAGTTCTCCCCAACGCGATGCTCGGCTCGATTCGCCTCAAGGTCCTGCGCGGCGCCGGCCACGAAGAGGAAGTAACCGCCGCGCTGGTGGAAACCCTCCAACGTACGTGAACTGCAAAAGCTATCGCCAAGCCTGCGTGCCGGCGCGCAAACGTGGGAAGCCTGCACCGGGGCCCCCAGGCGCCACGCCTCGGCCGTGGCGCTCCTATCGCTATGGCACGCAGTTCTGGCCGGGATGGCTCGTCCAATAGACGACGCAACTCTGGATGGGCGTGATCACCGGCTTGGCTAGACCCAGGATTTCGCTCACGCTGTCGCCGGCGCTATTCGCCACAAAGACGTTGCCGGATCCGTCTAGTGCTATTGAATTCGGAGCCATGAACGACGCGCCCGTGGGGGCGAAGTTGAGGCCCGTAGCGTAACTGCTCGCCGCCGTCAGCTCGCTCACGCTGTTGTTGCCGAAGTTCGCCACAAAGACGTTGCCGAATCCGTCGAGCGCTACCGAGATCGGACTCGAAGAGCAACGCGCCCGCGGGGGCGGAGGGGGCGAAGTTGAGGCCCGTGGCGTAACTGCTCGCCGCCGTCAGCTCGCTCACGCTGCTGCCGCTGAGATTCGCCACAAAGACGTTGCCGAATCCGTCCAGCGCTAGCGAAAAGGGACTGGTGAACGACGCGCCCGGCGAGCCGGTGTTCGAGTTGTTGAAGTTGAGGCCCGTGGCGTAACTGCTCGCCGCCGTCAGCTCGCTCACGTTGGTGCCATTCGCCACAAAAAGAACGTCGCCCTGAACCGTCCAGCGCTACCGAGGTCGAAGTGGAGAGCAAAGCGCCCGCGGGGGCGAAGTTGAAGCCTGTGGCGTAACTACTCGCCGCCATCAGCTCGCTCACGCTGCCCGCTGAATTCGCCACAAAGACGTTGCCCGAACCAGCCAGCGCCAGCGACTTGGGGTTGTCGAACGCTGCCGCCGCAGGGGCGAAGTTGAGGCCCGTGGCATAACTGCTCGACGCGGTCAGCTCGCTCATGCTGCCGTTGTTACTGCTGCCTTCATCATTCGCCACAAAGGCGTTGCCCGATGCGTCCAGCGCTATCTCTTGGGGAAAGTCGAACCCTGCTGCCGCAGGCGCAAAGTTGCGGCCCTGCGCGGGTAAAATCGCTGGCCGCGGTCAACTGGCTCACGCTGCCCGGACTGAAATCGTTGGCCACATAGACGTTGCCGGATTCCATCCAGCGCTATCGATATTGGATCGCTGAGTTCTGCTCCCGAGGGAGTGAAGCTGAGCGCCATCTCCCATCCGTCGGGCGCCGTTCCCAGCGCCGGGCTGAACGGTGTATTCGCCGCCGCCAGTCCGTACAGCGCGCCCACATTATTTGCCGGGTTGGTCACTATCAGGTGCGCCGCCCCGAGCGTGTCGGTTATTGCAAGTCCCCGAGCAGGAGCCGCTGTAGGTCAGACCCGGGGGCCGCATCGCACATCAGCGCCGCGCAGGCGCTCGACGACGAGCCCGAACTTCTCCATACATCCCGCCAAGATGTTGGCCAGCGTGTTCAGCCGCTCCAGCCCGTCGCAATTACGGCTCATCCATCGCGCACGCCGTATTCAGGAAGCTCGACGGATTGCCGCTCACCGAAGAGTTCCTCGCGTTCACGTCGGCCAAGTTGACCGCGCCTGCGTAGGCGTTTTTCAAGCCGGTCGCGTTAGTCGACGATGTGCCGATGCCATGTCCAGTCGAATCGAAGAACTGTGCCAGCGCCCATTGGGCCGCGACCGTAGTCAGCTCGTTAATAGTGACGGTGGTCGAGGGCGTCAGGCTGTCGCACGGGCCCAGCGCCGCCATCAGTGCGATGGCTGAGTTGGCTCCCGAGCCGGCGTTGCCTCCGGTTGCAGCGATGTAAGTCTGCGGATTTCCAGCCGGGCAGGTGTACGAGAGGACGGTAAAGGCGCCGCTGGCGTTGGTCGTGGCCGTCCCGATCGCGGTAGCGCCCGAGCCATAGCCGGTGGCACCCGGGCGAACAGCGTAACTGAGGAACTGGCGATCGGCGTCAGGCCACCGCTCACCTCACCGGTGGGGCCGCTGGGACTCTGGCGTCGGAGTCGGAGTTGGTGTCGCTGTTGGCGTAGGCGTCGGGGTCGGGACTGGCGTAGGCGTCGGAGTAGGGCTCGGCGTGGGCGTCGGAGTTGGCGTCCGCGTCGGGGTCGGGTGTCGGCGTCGGCGTCGGGGTCGGGGTCGGCGCGGTCGAGCTGTCGGCGTCGGGGTCGGCGCTGCTGCTCCGTCGGGGTCGGCGTCGGCGTCGGGGTCGGCGTCGGCTTCGGCGCGGGGTCGGCGTCGGCGTGCCGTCGGCGTCGGCGTCGGATTGGCGTTGGGGTCGGCGTCGGCGCTCCGGCGTCGGGGTCGGTGTCGGCGTCGGCACTCGGCGTCGGCGTCGGGGTCGCGGTTGGCGTCGGGGTCGAGGTTGGCGTCGGTGTCGGGTAGGCGTCGGCGTCGGCTCCTCGGCGCTCGGGGTCGGCGTCGGCGTCCTCAGCGGGCGTCGGGCCGGCGTACGGGGTCGGCGTTGGGCGTCGGGGTCTCGGGTTGGCGTCGGCGTCGGGGTCGGCGTCGGCGTCGGGGTCGGCGTCGGCGTCGGGGTCGGCGTCGGCTCCTCCGGCGTCGGCGTCGGGGTCGGCGTCGGCTCTCGGCGCTGGCGTCGGGGTCGGCCCTCCGGCGCCGGGGTCGGCGTCGGCTCCTCCGGCGTCGGCGTCGGGGTCGGTGTTGGCCACCGGCGCTGGGTCGGCGTCGGCGTCGGCGTTGGCGTCGGCGACGGAGCTGGCGTCGGCGTCGGGGTCGGCGTTGCAATCACGACGGGCCCGAACTTCATCCCGGAAAGGCCCACGGTCTGAGGACCGTTCGACGCGTCGTCCTTGATTGTCAGCTTGCCGGTAATCTTGGTCCCCTTCGTATTCTTCGCAGTGGCCGGGCTGAAAGTCACCACGACCTGGCAAGCGCCGTTGTTGGAAACCAGAGTTCCCAGGCAACCCTGGGCTGCCGAGAATCCGGCTCCGGTGGTCGTGATCTTGGTTATGTCGATTGCGACTTTGGTGGTGTTGGTAAGACTCACGGACCTTTGGACGGACGTGCCCGCCTGGACTCGGCCGAAGGACAGCGATTTCGGCGCGAACGTAAGCTTGCCGCGCGGGGCCTTCTTCTCAGGCGCCTCCGAAGCGCTCGAGGCCGCCAGCGCCGTCCCAAACAGCAGGAGGCTGACGACGAGCGACACTATGCCTGCAAGTTTTCCGCGCCGAAACTGCGCGCCGACCGGTAGAGATGATTTCAAGGGCTCCCCATGTCGCGACCGAATTCCTCAGGAACGGGAAGTCGTAGCACGAATATTGCGGAGCCTGCAAACGCGGTACTCGCGGTTACTGCGCTAACTGCGCGGTCCACTACCTGCCCCGGGGAGAGCTAGAAGCTGGAATTCCCGCTTTGCCCCCTTGGTTTCAACTCGCCTTGCAGACCTAACAGCCCCCTCGGCAACGTATGTGCCCCGGCCAGCGCGATCATCGCCTGGATCGTCTTGCGCAGGTCGCCGCCGTATTGCCGGTCGATCGCGGGGAAGCTGTCGAGGTCGTGGAAGTAGAGCCGATGGTCGATTAGCACTGCGTTGATTAGCGGCTCCTGGTCGAGATCGAAACGGTCCAATCCCGAAAGCTTCTGCTTGAGTCGCGCGTAGTCGGCCTGAATCTGTATCAGGAGCTGCTCGCGCCGCTTCGCGATCTCGTTGCAAGGCAGGCTGCGCCTGGTCGTGGTCGCCGGCGAAGAGGATCGCTATTGCCCGCCCGCGCAGCTCGAAGTTCTCCGCAACGCGATGCTCGGCTCGATCCGCCTCAAGGTCGTCCACGGCGCCGATCACTTCTTCGCCGGCCACGAAGAAGAAGTAACCGCCGCACTCGTCGAAACCCTCCAAGGCACGTGAACTGCATTGCTACGGTGATCGCGTCGTTACGGACTGTTATCCCGGAAGAGCACAACCGTCATCGCTGCCGCGGTTGCGCCCACGAAAAGGCCACCGACAACATCCGACACGAAATGCCAAGTCGCTAGAACCAGCCCGATCATCACTGCTCCGATTGCGGCGCCAATGAGAATTCTGGCGCGCGGGTAAAAAACCCAGAACACCAGCAAAAAAGACGCTGCGATCGCCGTATGGCCGGAGGGAAAACCCGAGCCCGAATGGCCATGAAACGGCGTGAAGCCGTAAAGCTTGGGTTGCGCGAGATAGGTCGTGATGGCGATACGCCCGAACCCCGGCTGTAACAAAAAGAAATTGCATGCCAACGCCCACGTCAGACTGAAACCCGCGAGCATCGTTGCCTCGGCCGATCGTGGCAAACTGCGCCCGGCGAGCACGATGCAGCCGCAGCCCAAGACCGCCAGCGCGCCGAGCGGAACGAATAGCAGAACCAGATTTAACGGCATGGCGAGCGAATTCTTCGCTGCCAAATGGGCGTTCGCGAACAGTGCCACCGGCCGGTCGACGAACTGAACGCATAACACCACCACGATGGCACATAGGAACAATGCGCCGACCCAACGCACAAAAGCCGACGATTTCACCGGAATTTCCATTTTTGCATTCTGATTCAGCTGGAATTTCCGTTTCGAGTCTCCGATTCCAGCTCCCCTATAGACCCGACGGCCTGCCTGAGCAAGGCTTCAGGCCGGTTTCCGCCCACGCTGGCGGCGGTAACTGCGGCGGCCCAACTGGCCGAGATACAGACGGTCGTTGCAATCGCCTCGCCAATCCTGTCCGACGGTTAGGGGCAACTCGCCGCGCTCAAAAAGCGCCTGGTCGTGGTCGCCGGCGAAGAGGACCGCTATTGCCCGCCCGCGCAGCTCGAAGTTCTCCGCAACGCGCTGCTCGGTTCGATCCGGCTCAAGGTCGTGCGCGGCGCCGATCACTTCTTCGCAGGCCACGAAGAGGAAATAACCGCCGCGCTGGTGGAAACGCTCCAGGGCACGTAACTGCGTCGGTGCACGCAAAAGCCGACGCTTGGGTCGACGCCGAAACCCTCAGCCTCGGTATACTCGACCGCATTCGCGGCAAGTGACCCGCGCTAATCAGGGCATGAGTCTGGCGCGCAACTTTTCGACAAACCGGCGCATGTGCGGGTCGGACCGCTCGAACGGAATCTCGTCAAATCCAAACCATCGCACGCCGTGAAACTCGCCGTGATCGAATTCAATCGCGCGCGCGCTGTCGCCTCGGATCAAATACCAAAGCGGAACGTCCGTATGTCGGCCAGCTTCGGCGACCGTCCTCGTCACCGTGATGAACCGCGGGCCCGCGTATACAAAGTCCGCCGCGAGCCCCAACTCCTCCGCCAGCTCTCTGACCACGGTCGCGGTTGGGTCTTCGTCGGGCTCGACGTGGCCCCCGCTCGGCAGCCACAAGCCGGCGCGCTTGTGATCGACGAGCAGTAGCTTTCTGCGTTGCTCATCAACCAGCGCGAAATAGCTCACCAGGTGCTTGGGCGGAACGTCCGGTCTCCTGGTCCTGAAGATCGGCGCACCTGAACCAATCCATGCGATCGTCGAATCGCGATGCGCCCGCTCGAGGTCGTCAACCGGCTCAATCGCCGCAACTATCCTGGCGATATGGTCGCGCATGGAATCAGCAATCATTCGGCCCACTGCGCGACGATGTTCTGTGCGATTTCCAAGATGTCGCCATCGGGCAAGTGAACCGCTTCAAACTCAGTGGGCGGCTGGGATCCCACAAAAAACCTGAGTGCTGCGGCGTGCAGCACCGCGAAATCTCCGAACGAGTCGCCGACCGCGGCGGTCCGCCCGTGAGCCAATGCCAGATCGCGTGAGAGCTTTCGGAGCCATTTAGCCTTATCGTCCGGCCAGATGTGACCGATGGTTCCGTCATCGTTCAGCGCCGTGCCAAGTGTGCGCGCGACTGCCCACCGTTCGGCAAACCAATCGACCGCGAACTTCCAGGTTATCGAAGCGATCGCCACCTCGATGCCGGCGTGTCGAAGGTGCGCGATTCCTTCAATCGCCCCCGGAGCTGACCGCCCCTCCTCCAGGGCGCCGAGCAGATCGTCCCGCTTGACGGCCTGATACCAACCAGCCATCTCAACCCGGCCTTGAGCGATTGCAGACTCATCGCGCAGCGCCTCGAATTGACGCATCTCCGAGAGCTTTCCGAGGCGCGATGCCAGCAGCTCACACACCGTGGGGCCGCGCAGGAGGGTGCCATCGAGATCGAATATAACCAGGCCGCGAAAGGTCACGCCCGCCTCGCCGGCAGCCGCGACCCGGGCTCGGGGGCCGTCCATCGACTGAGATGACCACAGAACGGAGTCAGGTCGCCGGTCTTGCCGGTCTGAAGATCGATCGCGCAGATGTGTGAGTTCTCGTCGTCCTCGTTATCCCGGCTGTAGAGGATGGCGGCCAAATCCCAGGCCCATTGGTAGCTCCGAATCTCGCGCGGCTCGCCGCTCACGCGCCGATCATCGCTCAGGCCCAACGCACGGACGAGATCTGCAGGACATCGCCTTCATCCGGCGCCAAATACGCGATCCGGGCGCCATCGGACGAGATCACGGGCTGCGATCGCTGGGATTACCAAGCAGCACCTCGCGCGGGATAAGCGGTGCTATCGACGCGGACACTTAGGCGGGACCTCTGTGAGCCTGAAGCGCGGACCGCTTCACCTTTGGTGCGATACTTTCTTTGCCGGACGGGCTATTGACGGAAAATCATCGCGGTTAGAGCCAGGAACCCGAGAATCGAGATCAACGCGGCTACAACTACAGTCAGTGAGCGCTGCTTGCCGGCGTATTGCGCTCCGAGGGCCCGGATGTTCTGGCGGTTTTGAAGGGTTGCCAGCAGCAGTGAGACGAGTCCGATGGTCACCAGCATGAACGCGAATTCGCGCGGCCCGATAAGACGATTCTGTTGTTCGCGGCCTGGCGCTTCGAGCTGAAAGAATTTGTAGATGCTGAAGCCGAAAGTGATTAGCGAAGTCGCGGTTCTGATCCACGACAACATCGTTCGTTCGAATGCAGCGCGGGTGCGAACGAAGGCGAGTCTGGTCGAGGTATCCATTTCCATAATCGGAACCAGCGGCGACTTCGCCTCAGTGAGTGGGTGTGGTGCTCCCGGCCCGCGAAGCCGGCCGAGCGGAGTATGTTGGCAGCGTAAATGCGGCTCTACTGCCGCGCCATCGCAACACGCAGGCGGTCCTCGGCCTTGATCAGGTGATCGAGGTTGATCGAATCTTTTCCGATGTCGATCTCAACCCAGTTCACTTCGCCGCTGAATTCGTTGTCGTGTGTTCCGTATTCATAGGTCACGGGAGACCCAGCCCCGAAGCCGACATCGCAGGTTTCGTCGGCAGAGAAAACTAATGGCTCCGTCTTCTCCACGCGGCCCTCGCCGCACTTTTTGCCATCGACGTAGAGAGTGACCGTGCCGCCTTTCGCAAGGCCGCCGCCATCGTACGCGAACTCCATGCGCACCTCGTGCTTCCCGCTTGGAATCTTGTTTGCGCCCTCGACGTAGTAACGCTCAATTCCATAAAAGTTGTAACAGTACTTTGGCTTGCCGTCTTTGGCGTAAAGGCCCCAGCCCCCGGTTAATCCGCCCTGGGCGACAATGACTCCTTTTGCGCCCGACTCGGGCACGACCACCTCGGCAGTCACCGCGTGCGACTTGTTCTTGATATTGACGATCGAGCCCTCGGTAAGCCGACCCATCCCACCGAACAGCAGTTGTCGGTTGCCCACGATCAACTGCGGGCGGCCGGCGATATCGGGGTTCGCACGCTCGGCGAAGCGGTCGTCCAACGGCAGCACGTTGTATTTGACCGCCTCGATTAGCCATAGCCGTTGAAGCTCGTGCAGCCTTTTCGGATGCTCTTTCGCCAGATCTTTCGCTTGGCTCCAGTCCGTGTTGGTATCGTATAGCTCCCACACATCGTCGTCGAACGCGGGCAATTGGACCGCGCCGGTCAGCCAAGGAGTTCGGTGCCGCGTAACGGCAGTCCAACCCTTATGGTAGATGCCGCGGTTGCCTGCCATCTCGAAATACTGGGTTTCGCGGCGCTCTGCCGCCTTGGCGTCGTTGAACGAGTACGCCATGCTGACGCCCTCGATCGGCTTTTGACCCACGCCATTGACGATCAGCGGCTCAGGAAGACCCGCCACTTCCAGCAACGTGGGCGCAACGTCGATCACGTGATGGAATTGCGAGCGAATCTCGCCCTTTCCCTTGATTCCCCCAGGCCAATGCACAACCAATCCGTTGCGCGTACCACCCCAATGCGACGCCACTTGCTTGGTCCATTGGTAGGGCGTGTCCATCGCATGCGCCCAGCCCACCGCGTAGTGATTGTATGCCTCGACCCCGCCGAACTTTTCGATATGCGCCCTCAGGAACTCCGGCGACTCAAGATCGGCAAAGCCGGTAAGCGGCACCAACTCGTTGTAGGCGCCTTGCAGCGTACCCTCGCCGGATGCGCCGTTGTCGCCGATGATCAGATAGATCAGCGTGTCGCCGATGATGTCGAGATCCTTCAGAGCGTCAACGAGGAGGCCAATGTAGTGGTCGGTATGCTCCATGAAGCCCGCGAAGATTTCCATCTGACGCAAGAGCACCGGCTTCATCTCCGCCGACTCCGCCTCCCAAGCCGGAATTTCGGCATGGCGTTTCGTCAGTTCGCAATCCTTGGGGATAACGCCAAGTTCCTTTTGTCGCGCGAATGTTTCCTCGCGCAGCCTGTCCCAACCCTGGTCGAACTTGCCTTTGTACTTGTCGGTCCACTCCGAGGGCACGTGGTGAGGAGCGTGCATCGCGCCCGGAGCGTAATACACAAAGAACGGCTTGTCGCTAGCTAACGCTTTCTGCTGACGAATCCACTTAATCGCCTTGGTCGTCATGTCATCTGTGAAGTGGTAACCCTCCTCAGGCTTCTTATCGGGCTCGACCGGCGTCGTTCCTTCCCAGATCGCCGGAAACCACTGATTCGTCTCGCCGCCCAGAAAGCCATAGAAGTATTCAAACCCGCCGCCGCCCGTGGGCCATGCATCGAACGGCCCTACCGGACTTGTCTCCCAGACCGGGACCTCATGGCACTTGCCGAACTGCGCCGTCGAGTAGCCATTCAGCTTGAGGGTCCGGGCGATCGGCGAGACTGTGTTGGGCAAGATCGAATTGTAGCCAGGCGCGGAGGTGGCAATCTCGGTAATACCGCCCATGCCCACTGAGTGGTGGTTGCGTCCGGTCAGCAGGGCCTGGCGCGTCGGCGAGCACAGGGCAGTGGTGTGAAATCGGGTGTATTTCAGTCCTGCACTGGCCAGTTTTTCGATGTTGGGAGTACGGCAGGGGCCGCCAAACGCCGAGGTTGTGCCGAAGCCAACGTCGTCAAGCAGGATCACCAAAATATTAGGAGCGCCCTCCGGCGGACGTAGTTGCTCGATCGGGGGATATTTGGTGTCGGGGTCCTTCGCGTCATAGGTCGTCAAGCCAACATGTGCGCGATCCGGAATCGGGAGAACCGTTCGTGATATCTTTTCGTAGCTCATTGTTGCCTTCTCCGGAGGGTGTGCCCGAAAGACCGAATGCTAGCCGACCGTAAGATTAAGATCAACTCTCTTTGTCGAGCGAAGCGCCAGCGCCTAGCTACGCATAATCACGACTTGATCGCCGACCTTCGAGTGTTCCAAGGTTTCCGGATTCTCTACCATGACGGTCTCCTGGCTTCCGTCCGAATCCTTCAGCGTGACCTCCTGAAATGTCTCGTCCATCGCGCCGACCGGCGCCACCGTCATGTGTCGTCGCTGGATCCCTGCTTTCAGTGAGGCCATCGGCAGGCCTTCTCCCGGCTTTTTATCGCGGACGTGAACACCTTCAACCTACCGAATCACGACCCGATCGCCCGCCTTGACTCCTTCCAAGGTCCCTTGATCGCGGGCTTCCAGAGCTAAAGTGCCGGCCCCCTGTTTCTCCTCAGCATGATCGATCCTCGCTATTTGCGGGAATATTACGAATCGTCATCGCAGTTCTTCGGCATGTTGCCAGCGCCGCGCCATCCGGTTCGCCGGACCCCTAAGCAGCAGATACGGCATCAAAGCCAGGATCGCCGCCACGATCACCGCCTCCTCAGGATAGAACCAGCGCAATTCGATGAGCTGGTAAACGAAGTCTATGGCGACGGCAACGACAAAGACCTTCGCAACGTCTTTCCAGCCCTCCTGGAGGAGATCTCGCCGATTGATTGGATCGCTGAGAATGACCCAGCCATAAGGGACGCGGCCTTCCCGGGCATCTTTCCACCCGGCGCGAAGCGCAAAAAAGATCGCTGCCGTCGGTTGGAGAACCAGCCGGAAAGTCAGTGGTCCGCCAATCCGCCCAATCAGATTCGCCCACAGGCGACCGAGCATTGCGTCCAAGGCCCCTTCAGTCCATCGAAAGCTGTGCGGTCGTCGCGCTGCCGTTGGTTTTGGGAGAATCGAAAAACAGTGTCCAAAGCCCTCCCTTGCCCATGCGTCTGTCGATCTCGAACAACGCGAAGTAGATTGCAAACACGAGGCTTATTCCCACTGCCCAGGAGAGCAACCGATACAAAATCGCCTGGTCTAAAAAGTATCGGACCGTCCCGTCGAAATTATGTCCATGACGCAGCACGTCCACGAATCGTTCCACACAGCCCAGCAGCAGTGTAACGGAGCCATAAAAGAGGGTCTTAACGGCGACTGCGATGATCCGGCGACTTTGCTCGAGACGGCGCGCAAGCGGCGTCTCGTCAAGTATGAGCACCGCCTTGGCAGCTACCAGAGCGCCGACTACGACCTTGGAAAGTGCCGTAACCTCGATGGAGAAGCTCGCCAGCGCCAGCTTGATGATCAGAAGCAAGAGCAGGAATCCAACCACAAAGAAGAGAAATACCGGCCAGGCCGCGACGAACTCACGACGCAGGAATTTCCCGATTGAAGCCAATCTGCGGAACCTATTGTCCAAATGTAAACCGTCGCTTCGCGCGCCGCCGGCTGAAAGGGCCATCCTGGTACCGCCTCCCCCCAAAATTGCCTATCGGAGCTAGTGGCTCCCGCCCTGTTGCCTGAAGCTTCTCCATCACTTGGTCGATAGTGAAGCTGGCTGCCTTCTGGCGTGGTGGATACTCCACAAACGTTTTCAGGAAATTCGCCACGAGCCCCTGCGCGGGGAGAAACAGGTAGATGTGATTGATCACCCAGTCCCAGTAGGTGTTCGAGGTGATATCCGCCCGCTCGTAGGGGTCCGTCCGCAGGTTGAAGAGCTTCGGAAACCGTAGGGAGACCAATGGCTCCGCCAGATTTGCAGGGTGCCGGGCACCCGTTGCTCCATGAAGATCACCTTCCAGTTGTCGTAGCGCAGGGCCATCAGGTCGCCGTCATCGGAGAAGTAGAAATACTCCACTCGTGGACATTTCTCCTCGCCTCTGAAGTGCGGCAGGAAATTATAGCCATCGAGATGCACCTTGAAGGTCTTCTTGCCCGCCTGATGGCCCTTCAGCAGTTTCTCCTTGATGCCGGTCTCGCCCGCCGCCGCCAGCAGAGTTGGTAACCAATCCATATGACTGATAATCTCATTCGATACCGTGCCAGGTTTGATCACGCCCGGCCAGCGGACCATGCAGGGTACGCGGAAGGCGCCTTCCCAGTTGGAATTCTTCTCGTTGCGGAAGGGCGTCATTCCGGCATCGGGCCATGAGTTCATGTGCGGCCCGTTGTCGGTGCTGTACATCACTATGGTGTTGTCGGCGATGCCGAGGTCATCCAGCTTTTTGAGGAGCTTGCCGACGATCTGGTCGTGCTCGATCATGACGTCGTGGTATTCCGACTGCCAGCGGCCCGCTTGACCCACGATTTCGGGCTTGGCATGGGTGCGGAAGTGCATGTGCGACGTATTGAACCAAACGAAGAACGGCACGTCCGCCTTGACCTGGCGCTCCAGAAAGTCTTCCGTTTTGGCTATCACCTCGTCATCGATCGTCTCCATCCGCTTTTTGCCGAGGGGACCGGTGTCCACGATCGATTGAGTGCCGTCGGGATTGGCCTTGCAGTCAAGCACGCCCCGCGGGCCGTAGTTTTTCCTGAAGTTGGGATAGTCGGACGCAGGAGGATAGTCGGGCATCTCCGGCTCCTCCATCGCGTTCAGGTGATAGAGGAAGCCGAAGAACTCGTCGAAGCCGTGCCTGGTGGGGAGGAAATCGTCCTTGTCTCCGAAGTGGTTCTTGCCAAACTGTCCGGTGGCGTAGCCCAACGGCTTCAGCAATTCCGCGATGGTCGGGTCTTCCGGCCGCAGACCCAGGTCAGCCCCGGCAGTCCCACCTTGCTTAATCCGGTGCGAAAGACGCTCTGACCGGTAATGAACGCCGAGCGTCCAGCGGTGCAGCTCTGCTCCCCGTAGCTATCGGTAAACAGAATTCCTTGCTCGGCGATTCGATCGATATTGGGCGTTCGGTAACCCATCATTCCTTTGGTGAAGATGCTGAGGTTTGAGGTGCCGATGTCGTCACCCCAGATTATAAGGATGTTCGGAGTTGCCTTAGTCGTCATTGTTTCCCTTCCTAGCCGCTGGCAAGTATGGAACCTGGGAAAAGCACACAAAGAATCGACAAGTCAAGACAAATTGCGTCATCGGGCCCTCTGACGCGATGCGAGTTGCCGCGTCCAGTCATCTGGCCGGGCCAATCCCAAGACTAGTACTTCGGAGGATCCGGAATTCCCGCTTTCCCTCTCCGATGTCAACTCCTTTATAGACCTGCCGGCCTCCCTGGGCAAGGTTTCAGGCCGGCTTCGTCGCCTCCGGCGCCGGGACCTCGGGTCTCGCGGCCGCGCAGCGCCCGTGGTGCAGGGAACTGGCCGCCTTCCCGGATCGGGAAGCGGACGAGGGTCAGCTCTTCGGGTGCGTCGCCTGCCAGATTGCGAAGAACGGATCCTCTGGATGCGCCTTGGCCAGCGCGATTATCGCCTCGATCGTCTTGCGCAGGTCGCCGCCGTACTGCCGATCGAGCGCGGCGAAGTTGTCGAGATCGTGGAAGTAGAGCCGGTAGTCGATTAGCACCGCGTTGTTGAGCGGCTCCTTGTCGAGATCGAAACGCTCCAATCCTGAGAGCTGCGGCTTGAGCTGCGCGTAGTCGGTCTGAATCTGTTTCAGGAGCGGCGCGCGCCGCCTCACGATCTCCTCCAGCGGCAGCTTGCTTGCATACAGCGTGAGCAGGCGCGCTTCTTCACGCTGCAGGAAATCGGCAAATAGCAAATCGCTTTTCACGATCTCGCGTGCCGTGGCGGCGTCGGTCGAGTTGGGGCCCTCGGTCGCAGCAAAGAACTCGACCGCGGCTGCATTCCCGACGAAATTTGCCGACGACTCGTTGAACATCGCGCTGCTCGGCGCATAGAAGGTCCGATGGAACAGCTCATGGAAAATTACCCCGGCGAGTTGCACCCGATTCAGCAGGAGCAGATTGGAGAGCAGCGGATCGTCGAAAAAACCCAGTGAGGAAAACGCTACCGAGGAACGGACCAGCGTGTCGAAGCCGCGCTTCTGGAACGCTACGGCTTCGGCGTGCGCATCCGCGGACTCGAAATAGCCGCGGTAGGGGACCGCACCGACGATCGGAAACCACCAGGTGTACGGGGTGAGCGAATCCTTCGGCGCCGCGATCACCACCCATACGATTGCGCCCTCATCGACGGTCGTGATCGTGCGATACGAATTGCCGACATTCATTCCGAGTTGTTGCTGCGCAAACTCGCAGACTTTCCCGACGGTCTCGAGCTTGGCGCGCGTTTCGGGATCGAGGTCTTCACGCGCAAGCTCGGTGCTGATCGGGCGGCGCTTGCAGAGTAGGCGCCCTTCCTCATAGGCCGCCCGCGCGAGGTAATCGAGCTGGCATCCCGAGAGCGTGAGACCGGAGACCGCGAGACCGAGGATCACGAGCGCCAGCCGGGCCACGATGCGCGAGGCGAAACTCGAATCGCGCATCTCAGTGGCGCACGGCGGGCAACGTTGGCGAAGCTTCAGTCCGCGGCCTCGGCAACCGGTTCCGCCGCCGCGGCATACTGAAGCTCGAAGAGCCGGTAGTAGAGTCCGCGCTGGTCGAGCAGCTCCTGATGGGTGCCGCTTTCGCGCAGCGTGCCGTTGCCCAGCACCAGAATCCGGTCGGCGCGCTCGATAGTCGATAGCCGATGGGCGATTATCAGCGCGGTGCGATTGCTGAGCAGCTCGTTGAGCGCGACCTGGATCAAACGCTCGGTTTCGCTGTCGACGCTCGAGGTTGCCTCGTCCATCACCAGCACGCGGGGGTCGTAGGCGAAGGCGCGGGCGAACGAGAGCAACTGCCGCTGGCCGGCGGAAAGATTGGCGCCGCGCTCGCTCACCGGCTCGTAAAGCCCGCCGGGCAGATTCTCGACGAAGCGCAGCGCCTGCGCGCGCGCCAGCGCCTCGCGGACCTCGCGCTCGCCGAGTTCGGTGCGTCCGAGCCGGATATTCTCGATGATACCGCCGGAGAACAGGAATACATCCTGCTGGACCACGCCAATTTCGCGCCGGAGCGCGCTCAAGTCCCATTCGCGCACGTCGATACCGTCGACCAGGATGCGCCCGCCGGTCACGTCGTAGAAACGGTTGAGGAGTTTGATGATCGTGGTCTTGCCCGCGCCGGTCGGGCCGACGATCGCGATCTTCTGCCCGGGCTCGACGCTGAAGCTCAAGTCCTTCAGCACCGGCTCGTTCGTCCGATAGGCGAAATCCACATGATCGAAGACGATCGCGCCGCGCCCCTTGCTGATGCGGCGGGGTTCGACCGGACTGGCAATCGCGGCCGTCTCGGCCATCAGGGCCTGCAAGCGCTCGGCCGAGGCCAGCGCAGACTGCATCACGGTGTACTTGCCCGAGATGTCGCGCAGCGGCATGAAGAACATCTTGGCGTACTCGATAAACGCGACCAGCGTGCCAAGCCTGATCAGCCGATGCATCATCTGCCCGCCGCCCGCCCATACGATGACCGCGAGCGTGATCGAGCTGAGCATCTCGACCGACGAGAAGATGCCGGCCTCGTAGATATTGCTCATCATCTGCATGTCGCGGCTCTTGATATTGAGCGCGTCGAATTCGCGCCGGGTCTCGCCCTCGCGCGTGAAGAGCTGAATCACCGCGATTCCGCCGATCGCCTCGGACAGGTAGGCGTTGAGCGCGGCCAGGCGCTCGCGGATCTCGCGATACACCGCACGCGCCCGCACCCGGAAAAAGTTGATGATCAGGATCAGCGGCGGAATCGCGCACAGCGACCACAGCGCGAGCCGCGGGCTCATTGCGAACATGATCGCGATAATCCCGCTGAGCGTGAGCAGATCGATGAAGATCGTGAGCGAGCCGGCGCTGAACATCTCGTTGATCGCGTCAACGTCGGCGGTCATCCGGCTCACCAGCCGTCCCACCGGCGTGCGATCGAAAAACGCCATCGGCAGCCGCTCGACGTGGCGGAACAGCGCCAGCCGCATATCGGAGAGGCTGTACTGCGCGACCATCATCATCAGGTAGAACTGCCCGTAAAAAGTCGAGAACTCGCCCGCCAGCAGCACCATGTAAACCCCGGCCATCACGAATAACCCGTGGCCGTTCGACGCCGCGATGATCGGCGCGAGCCAGTGCGGCGGCGGGATACGCTGACCCGCAAGGAAGGTGTTGATCGTGACCTTGATCACCCACGGCTGCGCGAGCATGAAGGCCGAGTTGAGCGGCATCAGCACGACTGAAAGCCAGAACAGCTTGCGGTAAGGGTGGACGAACCCCCACATCCAGCTCAGCAGCTTGCGGTCGTAGACCTTGCCCAGTTTTTCTTCGTCGGCAACCTGCATGACGCTCAGTAGCGGGCCAGCTCCTCCTCGAGCAATTGGCGATGGAACAATTCGGCGTAGATCCCGTGGCGGGCCATCAGCTCCTCGTGGGTGCCGCGCTCGGCGATCGCGCCGTGCTCCAGCACGATAATCTGATCGGCGTCGCGGACCGTGGAGGCGCGATGCGCCACGACGATCGTGGTGCGGTCGCGCACCGTTTCGGCCAGGCTCTGCAACACCGCCAGCTCGGTTTCGGTATCGACGCTGGAGAGCGCGTCATCGAGCACGACCACCTGCGGGTCGTAGGTCAGCAACCGCGCAATCGTAACGCGCTGCTTCTGCCCGCCCGAGAGCGACATCCCGCGTTCGCCGACGATCGTCTCGAGGCCGCGCGGCAACACCGCGATATCAGTCTCGAGACCGGCCAGCCGCGCCGCGCACTCGATTTCCGCGGCGGTCGCCTCGGAGCGCCCGAACGCGACATTGCGGGCCATCGTGTCCGAAAACAGTGTCGGCTCCTGCGGTACCAGGCCGATCGCGCGCCGGAGCGCGAACAGGTTCAACTCGCGAATGTCGCGGCCGTCGAGCAGGACGCGCCCGGCGGTCGGCTCGATCAAGCGCGCGAGCAGCTTGACCATCGTGGATTTGCCGCTGCCGGTGCGGCCCACGATCGCGAGCTTGCCGCCGGCCGGCACCGTCACGCTGACGTCGCGCAGCGCGTAAGGCATTTTGCCGGTCGAGTCTACGCCGTTGGAGCCTGCGCTATTGGTGTCCGCGCCGTTGGAAGCCGCGCCGTTGGACGTCGCGCCGTTCGAAATCCGCGCCGTTGCGCGCGCCGTTATGCGCCGGGGGTTGCGCAAAGTAGCTGAACGACACGTGCTCCCATTCGATCGCGCCGGCGACCGTGAGCGCGGCGCCGTCTGGCGCGCCGATCGTGGAACGCGGCGCGTCGAAGATCTCGCCCAGCCGCTGCATCGAAGCCTTGCCGCGCTGGTAGATCGAGATCATCCAGCCCAACGACGTGACCGGCCACGCCAGCAGCGCGAGATAAGCCATAAAGGCGATCAAATCGCCGATCGAGATCCGATGGCTCATCACCAGCGAGCCGCCGAAGATCAACACCACCATCGTCGAGCTGGTTACCGCTGAGCGAATCATCGGCATCATCGCGCCGCGCAGCCGCGCCACCGCGAGCCCCTGCTCGTTGTACTTGTCGTTCAGCTCGCGAAAGCGCGCGGCGTCGTGTTCCTCCAGGGTGTGGGCCTTGATCACGTGCACGCCGGCAAGGCTCTCCTGCACCTTGGCGCCAATCGCGCCCAATCCCTCCTGCACCCGGAGGCTGCGTTCCATCAACGAGCGCGTCAGCCGGCGGATTCCCACAAACAGCAGGAAGTAGGGCAGGATCGAGATCAGCGTCAGCGGCAGATTCATCGACGCCATGATCGAGACCGCATAGATAAAGTAGACCGGCGTGTTGCAGAAGGTCAGCACGCCCATCCCGACCATCATGCGCACCGCGGTCAGATCGTTGATCATGCGCGACATCAGGTCGCCGGTCTTGAAGCGCTGGTAGAAGCCGGGCCCGAGCGCCGTGAGATGCTCGAACAGATCGTTGCGCAGCTCGTACTCAACGTCGCGGCCGCAGTTGAAGATCACGAAGCGCGAAAACCACCGCGTCACGCCGAGCGCCAACGCCGCGCAGCCCATCAGCTTCGCGTACCACGGCACCAGGTCGAAGTGCCCGCTCTCGATCGCATTAACGGCGTCGCGGAGCAGGTACGGCCCGACCATCGCAAGCGATCCGGTCAGGAACGTGCAGGTGATCCCGAAGACATAGCCGAGCCAGTGGCGCCGGATGTAAGGAGGCAACCGATTCATGGAGCAGAGCCTACGTTATCAGGAATTCCAGCCGATGAAAGTAGCGACCCGCGGCTCCACGAACAGCGCGTGGGCGGACCCGACGCCGAATCATCAGGAACCGGTCAAACCTGGCTTTCACGTCAATCGCGCGCGGCTTTTACGTGGAAGCGAACGCCTTCATGGGCCTGGAGAAAGGCAACGATCTCGAAAAGGTTGTCCGCGCGAGGATTGCCGCCCGGTCCGAGCATGCGCATCAGGCTTTTTGAAGGTATCCGCGTGGCCTCAGCCAATTCTGCGAAGCCGACCGTGGCATTGATGTAGTCGCGCAGAATGGTTTTGCCGGTGCCGGTATCACCGGAAAGCATGCATTCGATTCCCTCGCGCAGCAGCGCCTTGCGGAAGGCGGGATCGCGCTGAGCGCGATCGCGGATCGTCGCCTTAAAGTCGCGAGTCAAAGCCATCGCCGATTCTCCTATTTCCTGCGCTGGTAGTCCCGCCAGTTCGCCAGAGCGCGCTTGATGTCCAACTGCTGGCGCTGCTTCGTGCCCCCGCCAAGCAAAATCACAAGCCGCTCGCCATCTTTGCCGAAATACACCCGGTAACCCGGTCCGAAGTCGATCTTGCATTCGTACACGCCGGACCCAACTCCTTTGACATTTGAAAAATTACCCAATGAGAGCCGGATCACAGCCGTCGCTACTTTCGCAGCCGCCGGCGCGTTCAGACTATCGAACCACACTCCATAGGGAATGCGGCCGCCGGCGTCGATGTACTCGAGGACCTCGACTATCGATTATAGTCACCTATACGTTACCACTGTCAAGGCCAGCGAACTCGCGAGCGCGCCGCGCATTTAGACGGTCACTTCGGCCGGATGGTTTTCAGCCGTCGCTCGTAAATCTTCGCGTATTTGAGGAAGACGTAGAAGGCGGCGCTCATCGCCGCGTAAAGGCCGCGGCCGCCGTCGCGGAAACCGCCGCGCACAAAATAGAAATTGAAAAATCGCCACAGCGGATTGGTGAACATCTTGAACGGCGTGAACGCGGACGGCTCCTGTTCGGCGGCGGCGACCGAGCTGAAGCGATTGATCGTCGCCACATGGTCGGCGATATCGCGATAGCTGAAATGCAGGATCGGCGCGTCGAGCCGTCCGACCGTCCCGTCGACGATCACCTTGTCATGCGGATCGCGCCCGCCGATGTGCGCGTGCGCGCGCCGGAACAGTCGCACCGGATGGTCGCGATAAATCGGACGGGTGAAGTAGTGCCCAAGATGGTACAGCACGCGATGGATCCGATAGCCGGCGGCGAATTGCGCTGACGACATCGCGGCCTCAATCTCGCGCCCAGATCGTACGTGGCTTGCTCGTCGGCGTCGAGCAGCAGCACCCAATCCGAGGTCGCCATGGTCGAGCGCGAACTGCTTCTGCGCGACATAGTCGGTAAATTCGCGCTGAAAAACCCGCGCGCCCAGGCCGCGCGCGATCTCGACCGTGCGATCCGTCGAGAATGAATCGACCACGATCAACTCGTTGCAGAACCATGGCGCTGCTCGAGACACTGGCCGATCAGCTCCTCCTCGTCGCGCGTGATCACGATCAGCGAGATCGTCGGATGCGTCATCAGAGCGCCCCTTCGGGAGCCGCTTGCTCCAGATCGCCGATAAAATGGCGCCGACGCGTCGACGCGCGGCCTGATAGCGCGCCTCGTCGATCCGCCCGCGCATCAGCTCGACCCGCAGAAAGAGAAAGTAGGTCTGGATCACGTCGTTGCGGCAGTAGCGATGGATTTCGTCGAGCCGCCCCGCCTCGAAATAACTCCTGCACTTTGGAACCGTCCATTCGCGAGCCGTCGAGCTCGGTCTTGCCCGGCATTCCGATCATCTTGAGCAGCAGATCCATCCCGCCGCGCAGCCTGAAAGCGCCGAAATTGGTCGAGAAAGTCGCATAAGGTCGAGATGGCGCGCCTCGGCAGTATCGCGAGCGCGCGGCCGGTTCGCCGAAATACGCCGGCGCCGAGATCGCTAGCGCAGCGCGTCCAGCTCCAGCACCGGCAGATCGAAGCCGCGCCGTTGAAGCTCACCAGGCATCCCTGAAAACTGCTCGGTGCGGGCCCAGAAATCGCGCACCAGCTGTTCCTCGGAATAGTCGTCGATAGCGAGACTCTCGACCGAGCGCAAAACGTAGTCGTCGCCCACGCTGCCGACTGCGATCGAAATCGGAACATGCAGCGTAGTCGGGAAGAACCCGCGCCCGCTGCGCGGGTCAATTGCTCGCGAAACTGTCGATAGGCCTCTTCGTCGCTCAATTGTTCGCCGGCGAAAAAGACCTGATTCAGCAGACGCTTGTCGACCCGCGTCTCGATATCGAAAACCGCAAACGCCATCGCGTCAGCTCGCCGTCGACGCCGCCGGGCTCATGATCGATGCTCGATCGCTTCGAGTACTTTACCGGCGATCGACTTGAAGGCGCACGCTCACCGGATGGTCCGGGCTGCGTCGCAACCAGCGGCCGCGCGGTGTCGCCGCCTTCGCGCAGTTCGCGGACGATCGGCAGTTCGCCGAGGAACGGCACTCCCAGCGCGTCGCGCCATCCGCCGCCCGCCGCCGTGGGCGAAAATCTCGTGGCGATGGCCGCATTTGCGGCAGAGGTAGTAGCTCATGTTCTCGATCACGCCGAGCACCGGCACGCCGACCTCGTTGAACATCGCGACGCCGCGCCGCACGTCGAGCAGCGCGACCGGCTGCGGCGTGGTGACGATCACGCCGCCGTCGAGCGCGACGCGCTGGGTGATCGTCAGTTGCGCGTCGCCGGTGCCGGGCGGCAGATCGAGCACCAGGCAATCGAGCTCGCCCCATTCGACGTTGAACAGGAACTCGGTTTCGAGCTTGGTGACCATCGGGCCGCGCCAGATCACCGGCGGTCTGGTCGTCGATGAACAGCGCCATCGAGACGTAGCGCATACCCGAAGCGCTCGAGCGGAACGATGCGCCGTTCGGGCGTGACGCTTGACGTCTGCTGCGTCCCGACCGACCATCATCGCGACGCTCGGCCCGTAGACGTCGGCGTCCATCAGGCCGACGCGACGACCCAGCGCGGCCATCGCGAGCGCCAGGTTAACCGCAACCGTCGATTTGCCGACGCCGCCCTTGCCGCTCGCGACGGCCACGATACGGCTGATGCCGGGAACAGGGCTCTTCGCGGGCATCGTAGTCATCCGGGGCGCGGCGGCCGGCGCGGCGCGCTCGACTTCGACCTTGACGCCGGGCACTCCGGGCATCGTCGACACGGTCTTCTGGATCTCGTCCACGATCCTGCTCACGATTTCGGGACTGGCCGAGGGCGCGGAAAGCATGACAGTCACGCCGGAATGTCCGACCTCGATATCCTTAATGAGGCCGAACGAAACAATATCGCGCGTGAAGCCGGGGTACTTGATCTTCTTCAGTTCGTTCAAAATTTCATTCGGGTTTGGCATGTTTTCAGCGACAGGCTTGCGCTCGACCCTGCCGAAAGCGAGATGTTATCATTCCTCGACATGCGGAAAAACGTGATGGCCAGTGCGAGAGAGTTGACTTAGATGGCAACCAAAGCAGGCGCGGCGCGGCGGATCGTTCATTCGGCGCGTGGCGGCAAAGTGATGGGCTTCGCGGCGCGGGAGTTGGCGCAGGCGCTGCATGCGATGGTGGGCGAGCGGATCGTGCCCGAGAGCAGCCGCGAAGTCGCGCCACGCCGCTTGCAGATCGAGGCGGGCCGCGCGGCGCGACTGCCGGCGCCGGCGCTGACCGGCGACAGCTTCGCGATCGGGCGCGCCGGCGACACGATCACGATTGACGGCGGCAGCGAGCGCGCCGTACTGCATGGCGTCTATGATTTCCTCGAGCGGCTGGGCGCGCGCTTTCCGGCCGGTCGCGCGCCCGAGTTCGCGCGCGTCGACCCCGCGATGCTGCGGACGATCGAGCCGCGCAAGGTCGAGCCGGCGTTCACGCGGCGCGGCTTCGTCTCGGATATCATGACCTGGAACTACGGCTACGCCGATCGTCTCGAGCAGCATCTGGCGCACGATCGCGAGTTCATCCCCTGGATGGGCGCGCGTGGCATCAACGCGTTCTTCTATATCCGCCACGCGCACGACACGCGCTTGAGAATCGACGAGCTGGCCCCGCTCTATCGCGAACGTGGAATCGCCTCGGAATACGGCGGTCACGTGCTGCAATTGCTGCTCCCGCGCGAGCGCTTCGAGAGCGACCCCGCGTTCTTTCCCGCGGGCGCCGACGGCAAACGGATTCAGCGCGGCAACCTGTGCGTCTCGAATCGCGCGGCGCTCGACCTGGTGCGCGACAACGCGCTCCGTTACGTGCGCGAGTATCCGGAGAACGAACTGCTCCATATCTGGGGCGCCGACGTGTTCGAGGGCGCGTGGTGCCGATGCGGCGACTGCGCGCAGCTCGCGCCACAGCTCCAGTACCTCAGGGTCGTCAACGAGATCGCGCGCGCGCTGGGCAACGACGGGCCGCCGGTCGCGTATCTGGCCTATCACGACACGCTCGAACCCGACCCCGCGCTCAAGCCCGAGGCGAACGTATGGTTCGAATGGGCGCCACGCGAGCGCTGCTACAGCCATGCGATCGACGATCCGGCCTGCGCGACCAATCCGCGCTACTTCGAGTCGCTCAAGCGCTACGTCGAGTTGTTCCAAGGGCGCGGCCATATTTTCGAGTATTACCAGGATGCGATCCTGTTCGGCGGCCTCGGCTTCGCGACGCCTGCGATTATCGCGCGCGACTTGCGCGCCTATCACCGGCTGGGGCTGACCAGCATCTCATGCCTAACCTTCGGCGCGTTCAGCCTGCTCGCGTATCCCGTGAACCTCAATGCGTTCGTGCGCGGGACGCGCTCGCTGGATTTCGATCCCGAGGCGACGCTCGCCGATACCGCCGCGGAGCGCTATCCCGCGTGCGCGCCCGCGATGGCCGAGGCGTACCGGCTGATCGAACGCGCCTCGCTCAAGGTCTTGAGCTATGGCGACGTGATGGTGCCGTTGCGCGAGCCCCAGCGAGCCAAAAACGCACGCGCCGGGCTCGCCGAGGCTGTCACGCTGGTTCAGGGGGCGGTCGAGGCGGCCGATCGCATCGTGCGTGAGACCGATGCGCCGCTGGTGCGCGCCGAGCGCGAATTGTGGGAGTACGGCAGTGAGATTCTGAGCGCGATCGGCGAGTATTTGGACGCAATCGAAGCCCGCGGCGCGGAGCGAATCAAAAAAGGGGAGGGCGCGATCGCGAAAATCGAAAAAGCGTCGGACCGAATGCGCGGAATCGATCTCGCCGCCAAAGGCACTTGGGGCGCCTACGACTTCGAGTGGATTCGCGAGATCTGGCTGAACGCGTTGCGGCGCGGCCTCGATCCGTCCGCAACCGACAAGGGGATGCTTTAGATGGATGGCGCAATCGGATTCGAGCTGACGCCGGAGCTCGCCGCGCTGCGCGAGCAGGTCGGGAAGATCATTCGCGAGGAGATTATCCCGATCGAGCAGCGAATCGATCCCGACGCACCCGAAATTCCCGATCAGGATTACCAGGCGCTCGCGCGCAAGACCCAGGCGGCGGGCATGTGGTGCATGGGCTCGCCGAAACAATATGGGGGCGGCGGGCTGGGCACCTTCGAGATGTGCGTGCTGACCGAAGAGATGTGCCAGCATCGGATGGGCCTCTACAATCCGGGCGCGGGCGTGTTCGGCCGCACTCCGCCGCCGGTGATCTGGGGCGGCAGCGAAGAACAGATCCAGAAGTACGCCGTCGGCACGCTCAAGAACGCCTGGCATACGTTCTTTGCGATCACGGAGCCGTCGGGCGGATCTGATCCGGCCGGCGCGATTCAATGCCGCGCCGTGCGCGAGGGCGATACTTATATCCTCAACGGCACCAAGATTTTCATCTCGCACGCGCACGAGGCCGAATGGGGCGTCGTCTTCACGCGTACCGACTCCAAGGCGGGCCGCGCGGGGATCACCTGTTTCATAATCGAGAAGGGGGCGCGCGGCTTTACGCCGCGGCCGTTCCGCACGATTCGCACGTCGGCGGTGCCGTGCGAAGTCGCATTCGAGGATTGCGCCGTGCCGGTCGCGCAGCGGCTCGGACCCGAAGGCGGCGGCCTCAGCCTCTGTCTCGATTTGCTCACGCGCCTGCGCTTTCCGTATTCGGCGTGCAATATCGGCGTGGGCGTGGCGGCGCTTCGGATGGCGATCGAGCACGCCAAGCGCCGCAGCACGTTCGGTGAATTGCTCGCGCGCCGCCAGGCGGTACAGTGGATGCTGGCCGACTCGGAAGTCGAGTTGCGCGCCGCGCGCTGGCTGACGTGGGAAGGCGCGTGGAAGGCCGATCGCAAAGAGGACGCGCGGATGGAAGCCTCGATCGCGAAGCTCTATACCAGCGAGGTGCTCGGCCGGGTGATCGATCGCGCCGTGCAGATTCACGGCGGTTACGGCGTGAGCAAGGAGTTCCCGCTCGAACGATGGTACCGCGAGGCGCGCGTGCGCCGGATAGGGGAGGGCCCCTCGGAAGTCCATCGGATGGTAATCGCGCGCAACCTGTTGCGATAAGCTCGCATGGCAGGTCGATTCAAATGAAACGCCGGAACCTCACAGTGCGGCTTGACGGCAACCTTGACCTATTGCTTCGCAGAGAGTGCCGGGCGTCCGCGCGCACGCGCACCGAAATTGCGCGTGAGGCATTGCGACGCCATCTCGCGCTGCTCCGCTTTGAACAGTTGCGCGCGAAGATCGTGCCCTTCGCAGCAGCTCGCGGTTATCTTACCGACGACGATGTTTTCAATGATCGGCACTAAAGGTTCCTCCGCATGAGCCGGCCGCTTGAAGGGATTCGCGTAATTGATCTGGGACAATTTACGCGGTGCCGTACTGCACGATGCAGCTTGCGTATCTGGGCGCCGAGGTGATCAAGGTTGAGCTGCCCGGTTCGGGCGAATTCCTGCGCCGGCCCGAGGTCTCGAAAGGCGGCGTCGGCTATGCGTTCCTGATGCTGAACGCGCACAAGAAGTCGGTGACGCTGAATCTCAAGGAGCCGCGCGCGCGAGAGATTCTGCTGCGGATGCTCGAGGATGCGGACGTGATCGTCGAGAACTATCTGGGCGGCGTGATGGAATCGTTCGGGCTCGGCTACGAGCAGCTTGCGCCGCAATTCCCGCGCCTGATCTACGCGTCGGGCAAGGGCTACGCATCGGGCAGCCGCTGGGAGCGGCTGGCCGCGATGGACGCGACCGTGCAGGCCTCCGGCGGGTTCATCAGCGTGACCGGCTTTCCCGATGGGCCGGGGATGCGCACACCCGCGACTTTTATCGATATGGGCACCGGCAGCCATCTGGTGAGCGCGATTCTGGCGGCGCTGATTCAGCGCGGCCGCACCGGACGCGGGCAGAAGGTGGAAGTCGCGATGCTCGACGTAGCCGTGCCCGCGATGACCAGTATCATCGGACAGGTCCTGGACGGTCGCAAATTCGTCCGGCCGGGGAATCGCCATTGGGGTATCGTGCCGTGCAACGTCTATCCCGCGGCCGACGGCGAGATCGTGATCCTGTGCCTGACCGAGGCGCACTGGCATTCGTGCGCGAAGCTGATCGGCCACGAAGAGCTGATCGCCGATCCCCGTTACAAGAGTCAGGGCAGCCGGATGCGGATCGTGGACGAGGTCGACGGGTTCGTGAGCGCCTGGACACGGACGCTGGGGCGCGAGGCGATAGTCGAGTTGCTGATCGCGGCGGGGATTCCGTGCGCGCCGGTGCGGACGATCGAGGAGATTATCGCGGACCAGGACGTTGCCGCGCGCGCGATGCTGATCGACAGCGAATTTCCGACGCGCGGGCCGATCAAGGTGCTCGGCTCGCCGCTCAAGCTCTCGGATGCGCCCAACGATCCGGGCGCGCTCGCGCGTCCGCCCGCGCTCGGCGAGCACAATGCGGAGATCCTCGCGACGCTGGGGATCGGCGCGGCCGAACTGGAGCAACTCAAGCGCGACGGCGTGATGTGAGCCGCGCCCGCGCGGCAGAAGCGCGAACATTAGCAGATGAGAGATCCAACGCATCGCCTGCGACGGGCGTTCGTTCGCGCGTCGGGCGGCGCGTGGCTCGCAATGCTGTGTGGCTGTGCGGCCGGCACTCCGACTCCGCCGCCCCTGAGCGCGGCGCCGACCCAGTCGCAATCGCAAGCGCCGGCCCCACCCGCGCAGCCGGCGCGCGCGGTATATCTGGCGCCATCGGATGCAGGCTACGACCTGATCACCCCCGACGGCATCCACGTCAAGACCAACGGGCAATACCACACCGAGGCCGAACGCAAAGCCGCCGCGGCAACGATAGACCGCTACTGGCGCGAGGTGCGGCAATGCGCGCTGGGCGTGATTCCGAGCGAGGACCGCGAACTGCGCGACAAGCTGCTCGACGAATTCCCACGCCATCTCTCGATCGAGATCGCCGCCAACTGGCAACTGATCGAGGGCCCGGTGACGCATCGCCGCGTCCAGGCCTTCCCGTCGCTGCTGAAGCCGGGCGCGTGGTCTACGGCCAGCCGCGAGGAAGAGGCCCTTTACGTCAAGGTAGTGCCGGAGCTTAACGGCCTGTCGCGCCAGATGGCCGGTGAACTGAACCTGTGGTTCGGCGGAAATACCAACACGCTACCTACTGAGCTTTCAAATGTGTGCGCCGGTTTACCATGTTACAGATTCGGCTATGACAACGCCCCGTCGCAAGCGTGGACGGTGTGCCGCGAGTGATTTTCTCCTGATGGTATCTTGCTGCTAATAGATAGCGCTATGCGCGCAGCAAACGGGGGACGCTTACCATCGATCCGGGAACTTGTCGAACTCGGGCCGGCGTTGGTCGATCGGAGCACGCTCGAAACCCGGCCGGGCCGCCATACGGTGGCTTCTTACGTACTCACGCGGGCTGCCGAGCGGGCATGGGAAGCGATCGGGCAGCGGCTGAGCGATAACGCCGGGGGCGTGCTCTGGATTTGCGGGCCGGCGGGATCAGGCAAGACCCAGTTCCTCAATTACGTGCTGGCGCTCGAGCGTAAGGCGGGCGCGGCCGAAGGTTCACCCCGTCGCCTTCCGGTAGGGCTGGAAGGCGGAGCATCCTCGAAGGGTGAAGGTCTGGCGGCGCGGCTGCTCGAGGCACTATGCCGCGAACTCGCGGTAAGCCCGCGTGACGCGACGCTGTGGCGGCAGATGGGCGGGGCGGAGGCGCTGACGGTCGCGCTCGACCAGGCATCGCGGCTCGGGGTCGGGGCGGTTACGGTAGTGGTCGACCTCGGTCTGGCCGAAGCCGGTCCGGCGGGAGCATATCTGGCGCCGCTGCTGAAGGGCTGTGAGCGCAAGCATCCGAAGCTGCTCGTGATCGCTGCCGCGAGAAGCGGCCCGCCTGCCTCAGCACCGGCGTTCGACGTGGCGCCGGCTGACTGGGAGGAGCTGGTGACGGTGGCGATCGGGCGTGTCCGCCTCCTGAAAGAAGGAGCGGAACAGGCGGTAAGTGAGTTCTATCGAACGGTCGATCCGGGACGCTTTGCGGCGCCCGCGATTTTCCCGTTTCATCCGCTCGCAATCGCGGCGTTGCGCACGATCGCCGACGGCATGAGCACGATTTCGGAGACGGCGCGGATAGCTCGCTCCGCGCTCGCGCCGGATGACGACGGGCGGCTGTTCCCGTATCGCCGGCTTATCATGCCGGCTGACCTGATGGCTGCTGCGGCCGGCCGCGCGCGCGTGGAGGCCCGGCTGGGCGAATCGGGGCGCGCGGCGCTGAAAACCGTGCGGACCGCGCTGGAGCCGCTCAGCGGGGATGAAGGCCGGCTCGCCCGGCAGATCGTAGACACCCTGGTGCTGGCGCAGATCGGCGACGGCTCGACCCGGCTCAGCGTGGCCGAGCTTGCAGAGCGCCTGCCGCAGGGCGAGGCGCTGGAGACGGCGCGCAAACCGGCGCAGCTCGCAACGCTGCTCACCGCGCTGGCGAGCCGGACCGCCGGTGCGATCAAGTTCGAGTCGGGGGCCGCGCGCTTCGATCCGCGCGGCGCCGGGGCGCCGCAGCTGGCCGCTTTCAACGCGGCGCTGCCGGTCTTGCAGCGCTTCGATCCCTCGCTTACCGCAGCGCATGAATTACCCGAGTTGAAGGCCAAGCTGAAACGGCTGGCGGACGCGATGGCGAACGCGCTGGAGGTGGCCCATCACACCGACGAAACCCTGGCGCCGGCCGCCGGCCAGAGCCGCGACCAGCTTCCCGCCGAACGGCTGGCGGCGCTGCCGGACTATATCGCGCTGGCCGCGGCCGGTCCGGGCGCGCTGCTGGAAGCGGCATCCGATCCGGCCCGGCGCGATACGGTGAGCAGGACCATCGCGGCCTACGAAGCGCTGGCTGGCGCCGCGGCGGCCGCCCCGCGCCTGTGGGCGATGCGCGACTATCTGCACGGGACGGGGCTCAAATGGGACTACGCAGACGAGCGCGGCAAGGACGGCAAGGTCACGGCGCTGGAGAGTGAATGCCAGTTGCTGGATAGTCAGTTGAACCAGACCGTATTACTCAGTGAACCTCACAACCTCGACGCGCTGCAGGCGCGCTTTCAGCAGTTTCGATGGAGCTACGTGCAGGAATATCGCGCGGCGCATGAACGCTGGCGCGCAGAAATGAACCGGCTCGCGCCGATTGCGGAGGACGCGCGACGCCATCTTGATGCGCTCGGCCGGCTCAACGCGATCGCGGCGCTCGGCCCGCCTGCGGGCGCGGAGCTTGGGCCTGCGATGGTCGAACTGGAGCCGCGGATCGTGCGCTGCGACTTCGAGGGTCAGCTCGCGCCGGAACTCGCGCCGCGCTGCCCGCGGTGCGGTTTCACGCTCGGCACGCCGTCGCCGAAAGGGGCGCTCAACGAACTGTTCGCGCAGATCAAGGCCGCGCTGCGCCAGAAGCTGCTGGCGGTCTCGCGCAGCGCGATTGCGCGGCTGATTCGCGAATACGACGCGGTCCATCGCCTGGAGGGATTTCTCAAGATTACGCAGGTCGTGCAGACCGATGAACTGGTCCGCGTGCTGGACGATGATCTTGCCGCGTACCTGGCCCGTCTAATCGACGATAATCTGGCGGCAGCCGAGGAATCCGGGCGCGGCCGACGCAAGGTGGTCACTGCGATGAGCGAGCGGCGCCACAAGTCCGGCTCGAAGCGGCATTGAGTCGCCGCTCCGGGGCGCGCTTCGATTCCGCGGCCTGACCGCTAGCCGCTACCCTGAAAACAGGACGAGGGACCGCCGGGAAGGGTGCGCGCGGTCAGGGTTTGGCGGCGGCCTGCTTGGCCCGCAATTCCGAATCGATAACGAAACTGAGTGATTTCTCGTCGGGGAAGCCGACCACCGGAATGCCGTTGACGTAGAAGGTGGGCGTGGATTGCACCTTCAGCTCCGCGCCATCCTGCATATCCTGCTGGATGCGATCGCTGGCGGCACGGCCCAGCATGCAGGCGCTGAGCACCTTGTTGTCGAGTTGCAGCGCCGACGCGTACTGATCGATGTGCTGGCGGATGTTCTTGGGATCGATCGAGGCCTGATCGTGATAGAGGTCGCGCGCGAAGGCCCAGAAAGCGTCGGGGTTCTGGAGACGCGCGCACTCCGCGGCCGTCGCGGCGGCGTTGGCCCATAGATGGCCCGCGAGCGGAAAGTTCTTGAAGATCAGCCGGACCTTGCCCTTGTAGGTGGTGTTGACCAAGGTCTCGACGATATTGAGCGCGCGCGCGCAGAATGGACACTCGAAATCGCCGAACTCGATCACGGTGACCGGAGCGTCCGCCGGACCCACGCTGGGACGGTCATCGAGGTGGATACCCTTCAAATCGATCCGGCCCCAGGGATCCTGGGCGACGTCGAGCAGCGTCCCGACGATCACATGCTTGCCGCCGGCATCGGTGAAGAGCTGGGCGCTGGCGGTCTGGCCGCCGGGGCCCGAGAGCGTCATCGTGCGAGTAAAGAGGCCCGCAATCGGCGCCGCAATGGCCGGGGTAAGGACAATCGAATCGGTCGCCGGGATACGGAAGTGCTTCTGCAGGTACGCAATCAGTTGGGCGTCCTTGGCGTCGACCGGCGCAGCGGCCGCAACGCGGGAGGCTCCAACCTGGACTCCGCATAACAGCACGAGCGCAGCGAGCACGCGCGCCAACGCAACGCCGAAGGACGTCTTGAACTCGGTCGGCAATTCGTCAGTCACCTTCATATCCGGCCTATGATAGGGACCGCAGCGGGATTGCGCCAGTCTCCGGCGACGGATGATTAACGACCAGAACGGGAGCGCCGCGGCCCCGGAACCGCGCGCAAAAGGGGGAGGTGTCGCAAGTTATCCGGTCGGGGCGCACCCGGACGGACTTCGGATAAGAGACATTATGTAAAGTTAAGAGGCGAGTATCCAGAACTTGACACCTGCGGCTGAAATCCGTGCTCCAGCCGGGAAAATACATCGGCGCAGCGAGGCTCCTTGCGTTGCGGCCAACGGCCCAGCGACTCTTCCCCCAAGCGGTGAGGATGCGCCCTGGGCGCCGGGTGCGCACGCCCTGCAATTTCAGGTAAAGGGTGGACTACGCGCGGCCCGGTAGTGTCGGCTGCTTCTGACCTTTCTGGTGCATGAGTCTCGGCTTCACGGAATCTACGCGGAGCGATTTGACCTTCCGCGCCCGGCGCGCCCAATTACTTGCCCTTGAAGTTAGGTTTGCGCTTTTCGCGGAAGGCGCGGATACCTTCGCGCACGTCTTCCGACGAATTGGTGATCATCACCGAGAGCGCCGCGTCCTCGAGCGCGTTGGCAAGCGTCATCTCGCGCTGCTTGTACATCATCCGCTTTGCCATCCGGATCGCCAGCGGCGGGCCGTCGGCCAACTGCTTTGCCAGCTCGTTGACGCGCGCCTCGAGCTGATCGTGCGGCACAACTTCGGTGACGAGCCCGAGCTCGAGCGCACGATGGGCGTCGTAGACCTCGGAGAGCAAACTCATTTTGAGCGCCCGATCCATCCCCATCACGCGCGGAAACAGGTACGCGCCGCCCTCATCGGGGAGCAGGCCGAACTTGAGCGCGGTGTCGCCGAGCCGTGCCTGATCGGAGGCGATCCGCAAGTCGCAGCAGAGCGCGAGCGTCAGGCCGCCCGCGACCGCCGCGCCGTTGATCGCCGCGATCACCGGCTTGTCGAAACGGTTCAGCGACAGCACCAGTTGATGGAACCCCTCGCGCATCTCGAGCAGGTGGCCCATCGCATGGTCGCCGAAGCGCCCGCGGCTCTCGGCCGAGCCGCTGATATCGCCACCGGCGCAGAACGCCTTGCCGGTGCCGGTGATGATCAGCACCCGGACGTCGTCGTCCTGGCGCGCGAGGTCGATCGCCGCAACGACTTCCTTGACCAGATGCTCGTGATAGCCGTTGTAGGTCTTCGGACGATTGAGCGTGATCTTCGCGACATGGTCGCGCGTTTCGTTCAGAATGTATTCAAAGTTCATCGGAATACCCTTGTATCTCACAGATCACATCGCAAGATAGTTGCAGGCGCGGCAAATCGCGGGACCCTGGGCCGGCTGAGGCCGTGGGTGAGCAGGAATCGCCGCGCCGCAACTATCGCCGGGCGAAAGTCCGAACAGTCGCAGGAACCGGCCTCGGGCCAGGTCGAAATGCGCAAGGCGGGACTCGCGCGGCCAACTGGGAGGCGGTCATGGAGCAGCAGGGCGTATACGTGGGCGTGGATGTTTCCAAAGAGCGACTGGAAGTAGCGATCAGTCCGGGCGGCCAGTCGTTCTGGGAAGGCAACGACGAGCGGGCGGTGGCCCGCCTGGTCAAACGGCTCCAGCCGCTGGGCTGCACCCGGATCGTGCTGGAGGCGACCGGCGGCTACGAAGCGCTGGTGGCCGCCGCGCTGTACGCCGAGGGCTTGCCGGTGGTGGTGGTCAATCCGCGCTGGGCGCGGGACTTTGCCCGCAGCGTCGGGCAACTGGCCAAGACCGACCGGCTCGACGCGCAGCTCTTGGCGCAGTTTGCCCAGCGGCCGGAACTGAAGGTGCGCGAACTGCCCGACCAGCAGACTCGTGAACTTAAGGCGCTGTGCACGCGGCGCGCGGAGTTGGTCGAGATGCTGACCGCCGAGCGCCACCGCCTCGAGCATGCGCCTAAGCCTCTGCACCGCGGTATCAATGGTCATATCGACTACCTGCGCAGGCAGATCAAGCGCTTCGACCACGATATCGATCAGGCCGTACGCGGCTCGGAACTGTTCCGCGAAAAGAGCGAGGCTCTGACCAGCGTGCCCGGGGTGGGACGGCTGCGGTGCGCCGCGCTGTTGGCGCGCCTGCCGGAGTTGGGACGGCTTAATCGGGGCGAGGTCGCCAAACTGGTCGGCGTGGCGCCCTTGAACCATGACAGCGGCAAGCTGCGCGGGGTGCGAATGATCGCCGGCGGCCGCGCCGAACTCAGGCGCGTCCTGTACATGAGCGCGTTGAGCGGCATCCGCTGCAACCCGGTGCTGCGGCCCTACTACCAACATCTGCGCGCCAGCGGCAAGCCCCACAAAGTCGCCTTGGTCGCCGTGATGCGCAAGCTCCTGCTGATCCTCAACGCCATGCTCAAACATCACACCCCTTGGAGCCCGCCATGTCCAAATCCCGCTTAAGCCACCGGCCCGTTGCCCATAAGTCCACAGGCGGGATACTCCCCACAATCCCAGCGCCTGTGGACCCTGTGGGCAACGCGCCCCACTGCTTGACTCCCAACACAGTCGCTCACCCGGCGAGCGCTTTCGCGCTCGCCGACCCTTCGCAGCTCAGGGCAAGCCTCACCTCCCTGGTCAGGGAGAGCGCCTGAGAAATCGCTTCGCGTAGATTCCTTCGCAAAGCCTCAGGACAGGCTCTTCGGCTTCGCTGCGCTCACCTCAGGATAACAGACACAGGGCTGGGTCACCGGCCGGTGAATTTCGGCTCGCGCTTTTCGAGGAACGCCTTGACGGCCTCGCGATGGTCCTGCGTTCTGCCGGTGAGCGTCTGTCCCCAGGCCTCGCGGTCGAGCAGCGTGCGCAGATCACAATGCTGCGCGGAGTTCAGGTTCGATTTCATGTAGGTGTATGCGATCTGCGGGCCGGCCGCGATCTTTTTCGCCAGAGCGTGGACGTCTTCCTTGAACGACGCCGCCGGCACCACGCGATTGGCGATCCCGAGCCGCAGCGCCTCCTCGGCATTGATGATGTCAGCGGTGAAATACAGCTCGCGCGCCTTGGCGCTGCCGACCAGTTGGGTCAGGAACCAGGTGCCGCCGTAGTCGCCGCCGAATCCCACTCGCGCGAATGCGGTGCCGAAGCGTGCGGCGTCTGAAGCGATCCGAATATCGGCGGCCAGCGCGAGGCTCATCCCGGCGCCCGCGGCGGCGCCGTTGACCGCGGCGATCGTGACCTTGGCGATATCGTGGAGCAGCGCAGAGGATTCCATCCCGCGGCGCAGCCGCGCGACCGAGTCCTCCAGCGTCGCGGGCTCGGCATTGGCGGCGGCGCCCGCGGCTTCGTTGCGCGCACGCATCCCGCCGATATCGCCACCCGAGCAGAAGCCGCGCCCGGCGCCGGTCAGCACCACGCATCCGACCGACTTGTCGGTCGCCGCGCTGGTGAGATGCTCGATCAGCCCGCTCACCATCGCGTCGCTGAGCGCGTTGAGCTTGTCGGGCCGGTTCATGGTCAGATACAGCACGCCGTCGCGCCGTTCGGTCAGCAGATGTTCGTCAGACATGGTGAGTAGCCCTCCGCGAGGATTTCGATCCCGTACTACTTCAGGTGCGCGACGCTGTCGAGGGCGGCGGCGACCGCCTGCGTGCCGTCGAGGTCGTGGCCGAGCGCTGCCGCGGTGTTGAACATCGAGGTCACCAGCGCCAGCCCGGGCAACGCCAGCCCGCTCTGGCGCGCCGCCTCGGTGACGAGCCGGAGATCCTTGCGCAGCAGCTTGATAAAAAAGCCGGGGCGATAATCGTGCGCCAGAATCTTCGGCCCCAGATTGCTCAACTGCCACGACGCCGCGGCGCCCGCGCCAATCGCCTCGAGCACGCGCGCCGCGTCGAGTCCGCCGCCGGCGGCAAACGACAGCGCTTCGGCCGTCGCTTCGAGCGTAAGCGAAACGGCGATCTGGTTGGCGAGCTTGGTCATCTGGCCGGCGCCCGACGGGCCCATAAACGTCACGCGCTTGCCAAGCCGCTCCAGCAGCGGACGCGCGCGCTCGAACGCCGGCGCGAGGCCGCCGACCATGATCGTCAGCGTGCCCTCGATCGCGCCCGGGCTCGCCGCCCGAGACCGGCGCATCCAGGTAGTCGGCGCCGCGCGCCGCGAAGCGCTGTGCGATCGCGCGCTCGGCCGCCGGCGCGATCGTGCTCATGTCGATCACGAGCGTGTCGGGCTTGAGCGCGGGCTCGATACGCGCGGCGACCGCCTCGACGTCGGGCGTATCGGGCACCATAATAAAGACCGCTTCGGCGCCGGCGGCAGCTTCAGCCGGGTCGGCGCAGACAATCGCGCCGTCAGCCGTGAGCGCGCGCGCCTTCTCGGGACTGCGGTTGTAGACCTTCATGTGATGGCCCGCGGCGAGCAGCCGGCGCGCCATCGGCGCACCCATGATTCCGGTTCCAATCCATGTGATTTCCATGTTCTCACTCCTGAGCGGCAGCCCAGCAATGAGGCTGGCCTGCGTCGGGGTTATCGACAAGGCGAAGGCCGAGCCGGCGCAGAGTCCGCCGCGGTAGACGCCACGCTTCCGACGCAGCCTCGATCAACGCAGACCAGGCAACCCTCACCCGGCGCGTGGCGAGCTTCGCTCGCACAGCACCGCTGCGGACGCGCCGACCTCTCCCTGGTCAGGGAGAGGTGTCAGATCGTCGGCGTGAATTATCGGCCGCGACTACGCGGCGGCTTTGGCCGTCGTGCTGACTACCTGCTCTTCTGCGATCGAGCCGCGCTTGGAGAACACCACCGCGACGCCGAGCAGCACGACCGAGAGCAAGACCACGATTACGCGCGTGGCCGACATTTCGGAGATCGTCATCGGCGTAAACGGCGCCGCCAGGATGGCGACGAGGTTCATCACCTTGATCATCGGGTTGAGCGCCGGCCCGGCGGTGTCCTTGAACGGATCGCCGACCGTATCGCCGACTATCGCGGCCTTGTGAACGTCGGTGCCCTTCCCGCCCAGGAATCCGTCTTCGATCTTCTTCTTCGCGTTGTCCCAGTTGGCGCCCGCATTCGACATGAAGACGGCCATCAATTGGCCGGTCAGAATCGCGCCACCAAGGAAGCCGCCGAGTCCGCCCGCCCCGAGTCCGAAGCCGACCAGCAGCGGCGCGAACACCGCCAGGATGCCGGGCCCGAGCAGTTCCTTCTGTGCGCTGGCCGTAACGATATCCACGCAGCGTTCGTAGTCTGGCTTCTCCTTGTATTCCATGATCCCCGGATGCTCGCGGAACTGGCGCCGCACCTCGACGACCACCTGAAACGCAGCGCGGCTGACCGCCTTGATCGCGAAGCTGCTGAACAGGAACGGCACCGCGCCGCCGATCATCAGCCCGACGAACACCGTCGGCATGTTGATCTGGACGCCAATCGCGCCCAGATGCGCCTCATCTATAAACGATCGGAACAGCGAAACCGCGGCCAGTACCGCAGTCGCGATCGCCAGGCCCTTGGTCAGCGCTTTGGTGGTGTTGCCGATCGCGTCCATCCAGGACAGCGTGCGCGAAGCTTCTTCCTGATGGATGCCGCCCATCTCGAAGATCCCGTGCGCGTTGTCGGTGATCGGACCGTAGGTGTCCATCGCGAGGATAAAGCCGGTGGTCGTGAGCAAGCCCAGCCCGGTGAGCGCGATTCCGTAGAACTGAAGCGCGAGCGATTCGCGGAAGATCACCATCGCACCGACGATCGCCAGTGCGATCATGACCAGCGCCCAGACCGACGACTCCAGCCCTTCGGCAAGTCCCGACAGAATCAGCGTGGCCGGACCGGTCTTCGCCGCGGTCGCGGTCTCAGTGACCGGGCCGCGGTCGGGATGGGTGAAATAGTTGGTGAGCCAGAGCGTCACCACCGCCAGCGCGATGCCAAGGGTCGCGGCAAACGCAAACCGCCAGTCAGGAGCGCCGGTGCGCGGGTCATCCATATAGAAGTAGTTAACCACGAAGAACCCGACCACCGAGGCGATCGCCGAGGTCAGGTATCCGACGTTGATCGGGCGCATCGGGTCACGCATCGCGGTGCCGGCGGGCACGCGCACCGCCATGATGCCGAGGATCGAGGAGAACACACCGACCCCGCGCAGGATCAGCGCGAAGATGATCATCTTCATCGCGAACGCGCCCGCCGCCGCGCCGTAGGCTGCGCGGAAGTCGCTCTCGTTGAGCGCATAGGCGGCAAGAATGATGGCGGCAACCAGCGTGACTTCGTAGGACTCGAACACGTCGGCTGCCATACCCGCGCAGTCGCCGACGTTATCGCCGACGTTGTCCGCGATCGTCGCGGCGTTGCGCGGATCATCCTCGGGAATGCCCGCCTCGATCTTGCCGACCAGGTCGCCGCCGACATCGGCCGCCTTGGTATAGATTCCGCCGCCGACGCGCATGAAGAGCGCCGCCAGCGAACCGCCGAAGCCGAACCCGATCAGCACCTTCATCGCGTTTTCCTGAAAGATCAGGAAGATGATCGTCGCGCCGAGCAGTCCGAGCCCGACCGTGAACATCCCGGAGACGCCGCCGGCCTTGAACGCCAGCTCCATCGCATCCTTGAAGCTGGTCAGCGCGGCGTTGGCGCTGCGGACGTTGCCCTTGACCGCGAGCCACATCCCGACAAAGCCCGCGCCGTATGACGCGCTGACGCCCATGAAGAACGCGATCGCAATTCCGACCGGCAGGGTCAGGCCCTCATAAACGTTGCGGTACATGAAAAACAGCGCGACCATGATCACGATTACGAACACGAGCATGGTCTGCACCTGGCGTTTCAGATACGCCATCGCGCCTTCTTGTATCGCGTCGGCCACGTCGGTCATCGATTTGGGGCCCGGGTCCGCCTTCAGCACGATCCGGACCAGATATAGCCCGTAGCCCAGCGCCACCAGCGCCGAAAGCAGGACGAGCCAAAGAATCATCACCTGGCCCGAAGTCAGGACAGGCAGAACAATGTTGGACTCGCTCATCTAAGTACGGTCTCCTGAATGAGGGGGTTTGGCGCGCGCCTCGTTTACCGACATCAATATATGAGCCCCGACTGGAGGCAAGCGCCCGAATTAACTGACGGAGTGTAAAGTTTCCGCAAGGCGAAGTCTAGGGAAGCGGGCCCGCCTTTCCCCAGCCGCCGGGGCTTCGGATCATGCCTTGCAACCGAGTTGCCTGCGGCTACAATTTGGATCGCGGCGCGATTTCGCGACCCGCCTTCTCCCCATGGTGGCAACAAGGGGCATCGCCGCATTTGTGATCTTGAGCGCGCTGCTGGCGTCGCCGTTCAGCGCCTCCGCGCAGATCGACGACCTTGGCGAGCGCGCCGATGAACTCACGGCCGAGGTGCGGGCGAGCGCCGCGAACTTTCGTCCGCTCTATGAGGACCTCGAGCCACCCACGCCGGTGGAGAAGCATCCGCATCGGGCGCGCAGCCGGCGCGGAAAGAGCCGTGAGGCGATCAAACCCGGGCCGGCCGGCTCCAAGGATCCAGCGCCACACGCGGCGCCCGCGGACTCGTCGCCCGGAGCGAATTGAGCGAAGCGCCGGGCCGGAGATGTTCCGATCGGCCGGCGACTCGCCCGATCTTCGGTTACGGCAGATACGCCGCCGGGTCGCGGCATTGATCGCGCCGGCGCGCGTATGTTTAGTTGATCGCAGCCATGCAAGTTAACATCGAGAATCCGTCCACCCTCCGCCGCAAGCTCACGATCGAAGTTGAAGCCGACGAGATCAAGCGCGAGCTCGATCGCGCCTACAACGACCTCAAGCGCAGCGTCGTGCTGAAGGGCTTCCGCCCCGGCCACGCGCCGCAGAAGATGCTCGAACGGTTCTTCGGCGATCAGGTCCGCGGCGACGTGATCCAGAAACTGGTCAAGGACTACACCAAAAAAGCGCTCGAGGAGCACAATCTCAAGCCGCTGGTCGAGCCCGAGATCAACACCGAAGAGACCGACCTGAGCAAAGCGCTCCGCTTCAGCGCAACCTTCGACGTGCGTCCCGAGATCGTGGTCAAGGATTATCAGGGGCTCAAGGTCCAGAAGCCGAGTATCGAAGTGCGCGAAGAGGAAGTTGACGAAGCGCTGCAGCGTTTGCGCGAGCGGCATGCGACCCTCAAGAAGGTCGAGGGGCGCACGCGGGTCGAGCGCGGCGACTTCGTGCTCGCGGAGATCGAAGGCTACAGCGGCACCGAGCCGCTGGCGGGCCTGAAGATGGACCAGCGCCTGCTTCCGGTCTCCGACAAGCTGCTTTCCCACGGGCTCGACGAGGTGCTGCTCGGAGCTGAAGTCGGCGCGCCGGTCCGCAAGCTCAGGAGCTACGGCGCGGACTACGCGCAAAAGGAACTGGCGGGCAAGGAAGTCGAATGGCGCGCCAACGTCAAGGAGATTTTCGTCCGTCAGTTGCCGGAGCTGGACGAGAATTCGCCAAGGACCACGGCGAATTCGGCGGCCTGGCCGAGCTGCGCGAGAAGCTGCGCGCCGAGCTGCATGAAAGCGCCAAGGCCGCGAGCCGAGGCGCGCGTGCGACAGGGCCTGCTGGAGCTGGTGATGGAACGAAATCCGGTCGAGGTGCCGGAATCGGTGGTCGAATGGAGCTCAAGTCGATGGAGCCGAGCTGGCGGCGAGCCTCGAGGAGGGCGGAATCTCCGCACGAGGAAGCGCACGCCCGCGCCGCCGGCAATCGCGACGAATTCCGGGCCCGCGCCGAGAAGCGCGCGCTCAGCTCGCTGATCATCGACGCGCTGGCCGATCAGGAGAACGTCGCGGTCAGCGACGAGGAGGTCGGCGAGCGGGTCGCGAAGCTCGTCACCCAGAGCGGACGCGAACGCGAGCGGGTGGCGAAATTTTATCGCGAGGAGGAGAATCGCGCCGGGCTGAACAATCGCGATGCGCCGCGAGAAAACGCTCGACCTACTCCTGAGCCGCGCGCAAGTCGAGCCGGAACCGCCGGCCGAGAGCGCCGCGGAACCTTGACTCAAGGCCGCGCGCCGCGCGCCGGTTTGCAAAATCACTTGATCTCTATTGCGAGATCACGATTGCCCGTATTTTTCAAACCGTATAGAATCCAGGAGTGGACTGGCGGCGACTCCGGCCTGATCGATCGATCATGCGGCGCGCAGTCCGGGGACTTATGAGCAATCTGGTTCCAATCGTTATCGAGCAGACCGGACGTGGAGAGCGCGCTTACGATATTTACTCGCGCTTGCTCAAGGACCGGATCGTCTTTCTGGGCAGCGAGGTCAACGACGATGTTGCCAATCTGGTGACCGCGCAATTCCTGTTCCTGGAGTCCGAAGATCCGGAAAAGGAGATCGCTTTTATATCAATTCGCCCGGCGGCTGATCACCGCCGGAATGGCGATCTACGATACGATGCAGTTCATCAAGCCGCCGGTGTCGACGCTGTGCCTGGGTCAGGCGGCGAGCATGGCCGCGGTGCTGCTCTGCGCCGGACAAAAGGGACGGCGCTACGCCCTGCCCCATTCGCGAATCATGATTCATCAGCCACTGGGTGGCGCGCAGGGTCAGGCCACCGACCTCGAGATCCAGGCGCGCGAGATTTTGCGGTTGCGCGAAGAGCTCAACAACATCTTCGTTAAACATACGGGGCAGAGCTTGCGCAAAATTGAGAAGGACACCGACCGCGACATGTTCATGAGTCCCGAGCAAGCGGTTGAATACGGAATCATTGATGAGGTAATCGTTAGCCGAGGGTCTTCCAAGTGAACGGCGGGAGGCAATATGGCCAAGCATGATGATCGCACCGGTAACCTGGTCTGCTCTTTTTGCGGGAAGAGCCAGGATGAAGTGCGCAAGCTAATCGCCGGCCCCACCGTCTATATTTGCGATGAGTGTATCGACCTTTGCAACGATATCATCGCCGAGGAGACCGACGGCGAAGAGGCCTTCAGTCAGACTTCAGCGGTGCCCAAGCCTGCGGAAATCAAGCGCGTTCTGGATCAGTACGTGATCGGCCAGGACCGGGCCAAGAAAATCCTCTCGGTCGCGGTCCACAATCATTACAAGCGCATCGACTCCCAGATGGTCACCGGGGACGTTGAGCTGCAGAAGTCCAACATTCTGATGATCGGTCCGACCGGGGTCGGCAAGACGCTGCTGGCCCAGACCCTCGCGCGCTTCCTGCAAGTGCCGTTCACGATCGCCGACGCCACCTCGCTGACCGAGGCCGGTTACGTCGGTGAAGACGTCGAGAACATCATCCTGTCGTTGCTGCAGAACGCCGATTACGACATCGAGCGCTGCCAACGCGGGATCGTTTACATCGACGAAATCGACAAGATCGCGCGCAAGGGCGATAACCCGTCAATCACCCGCGATGTGTCGGGCGAGGGCGTACAGCAGGCGCTGCTCAAGATTATCGAGGGCACCACGGCCAGCGTGCCGCCCAAGGGCGGGCGCAAGCATCCGCAACAGGAGTTCCTGCAGGTCGATACCACCAACATCCTGTTTATCTGCGGCGGAGCGTTCGTCGGCCTGGAAGACATCATGCGGCGCCGGATCGCGGGCAAAACGATGGGCTTTCGCGCCGATTTGACCCATCGCGATCCCAAGTCGATTTCCGACCTGCTGGTCGACGTGCAGCCCGAGGACCTGCTCAAGTTCGGGTTGATTCCGGAATTCGTCGGCCGCTTGCCGGTTATCGCCACGCTGGCCGAACTTGAAGAGGACGCGCTGGTGCGGATTCTGACCGAGCCCAAGAACGCGATGGTGCGGCAGTACCAGAAGCTGTTCGACATGGAGAACGTCCACCTCAAGTTCACCCAGGGAGCGTTGCGCGCGATCGCGCGCGAGGCGCTCAAGCGCAAGTCCGGAGCCCGCGGCCTGCGCGCGATCATGGAAAACATCATGCTGGACGTGATGTACGACATCCCGTCGCAGCCCAATATCAAGGAAGTATTGATCTCAGAGGAGGTAGTAAGTCAGAAGGGCAACCGCCTTTGCTGGTTTACCAGAAAGCCGCCGAGACCGCGTGGGGAGATTGATGAAATAAGATGCTCTTTCGCAACGATAAAAAAGACAACCGCGACCCGGCGCAGGTCGATTCCGCTGCTGCCCCTGCGTGAACTGATCGTTTTCCCCCACGAAGTCTATCCGATTTTCGTGGGGCGGCATAAGTCGATAAAGGCGCTCGAGGAAGCCGAGGAGCAGCGCCGGCCGATCCTGCTCGCGGCCCAGAAAGACGCCAAGGTTTCCGGACCCGCGCCCGACGACATCTACGCGGTGGGTACCCTGGGCGTGGTGGTACAGCTGTTGCGCTTGCCCGACGGAACCGTAAAAGCGCTCCTGGAAGGCAAGAAACGCGCGCGCATCCTTCGCCACGTTTCGGACGAATTCTTTCAGGTCGAGGTTGAAGAGGTCGCGAGGTGTGCGAGCGCACCACCGAGGTCGAAGCGCTGATGCGCTCGGTGATCTCGACCTTCGACAACTACGTCCGGCTCAACAAGAAAGTCCCGCCCGAGATGGTGACCTCGATCTCCGCGATCGACGATCCCGCCCTATCTGGCCGACAAGCTGGTCGGTCATCTGGGGATCAAGCTCGAAGAGAAGCAGGCGCTGTTGGAGACCGCCAATCCGGCCGAGCGGCTGGAGAAAATTCTCGGCTATATGCGCTCGGAGCTGGAGATTCTCGAGGTCGAAAAGCGCATCCGTTCTCGGGTCAAGAAGCAGATGGAGAAGACCCAGAAAGAGTACTATCTCAACGAGCAGATGCGCGCGATTCAAAAAGAACTCGGCGAGAAAGACGAGTTCAAGAACGAGATTCAGGAGCTGGAAGACAAACTGCGCGAGAAGAAGATGTCGGCCGAGGCGCGCGAGAAGTGCGAGCGCGAGATCAAGAAGCTCAAGATGATGTCGCCGATGTCGGCCGAAGCGACCGTGGTGCGCAACTACCTCGACTGGTTCCTGTCCCTGCCGTGGTTCGAGTACACCGAGGACAAGCTCGATATCAAAGAAGCCGAGCGCATCCTGGAGGAGGACCATTTCGGGCTGGACAAGGTCAAGCAGCGCATCCTGGAGTACCTGGCGGTGCAGACCCTGGTCGGCCAGATCAAGGGCCCGATCCTGTGCCTGGTTGGACCTCCCGGCGTCGGCAAGACCTCGTTCGGCAAGTCGATCGCGCGTTCGATGGCGCGCAAGTTCGTACGCGTGTCGCTGGGTGGCGTGCGCGACGAGGCTGAAATCCGCGGCCATCGCCGCACCTATATCGGCGCGTTGCCGGGCAAGGTAATCCAGTGGATGCGCAAGGCGGGATCCGGCAATCCGGTGTTTCTGCTCGACGAAGTGGACAAGATGTCGACCGACTTCCGCGGCGATCCGTCGTCGGCCCTGCTCGAAGTGCTGGATCCGGAACAGAACTGCACCTTCAACGACCATTACCTGGATGTCGATTACGATCTCTCCAAGGTGATGTTCGTCACCACCGCCAATACTTTGGAGCGGATCCCGCGGCCGTTGCAGGATCGGATGGAAATCATCCGGATCCCCGGCTACACCGAGAACGAAAAACTCAATATCGCGCGCAAGTACTTGATGAGCAAGCAGCGTGAGGCCAACGGCCTCAAGGAGGAGAATATCGAGTTCTCCGACAAGGCGCTGCTCGGCGTCATCCGCCATTACACACGCGAGGCCGGGGTGCGCAACCTGGAGCGCGAAATCGCGGCGGTCTGCCGTAAGGTCGCGGTCGAGGTCGTCAAGAGCGATCGTAATGCCCACGTCAAGGTCAGCGCTTCCAGCCTGGCCAAGTTCCTGGGGCCGCCGCACTTCCGTTACGGAATCGCCGAACCCAGCCGCATATCGGCGTGGCGACGGGACTGGCGTGGACCGAAATGGGCGGTGAGCTGCTGAGCGTGGAGGTGACGATCGTGCCCGGCCGCGGCAAGCTGACGGTGACCGGACAGTTGGGTGAGGTGATGCAGGAGAGCGCGCAGGCCGCGATGTCCTACGTGCGCTCGCGCGCCGACTCGCTTGGCCTGTCGGCCAATTTCTACCAGAAGATCGACATTCACATCCATATTCCCGAAGGCGCGATTCCCAAGGACGGACCTTCGGCGGGAATTACTCTGGCAACGGCGCTGGTGTCGGCGCTGACGCGCTGTTGGTGCGCAACGACCTCGCGATGACCGGCGAGATCACGCTGCGCGGCCGGGTTCTGCCGATCGGGGGACTCAAGGAAAAGGTCCTCGCGGCCCATCGCGGCGGAATCAAGACCATCCTGATACCCAAGGAGAACGAAAAGGACATCGAGGATATTCCGCAGCAGATTCTGAAAAACCTCGAGTTGATCCCGGTCGAGCATATGGACGAGGTCCTGCGCCACGCTCTGGTGCTGACCGATCCGGATGCATTCCTGAAATCGACGCCGGGCTCTGAGCCGGCCTTCAACCCCGAACCGGAAGCGAAAGACGACGACCTGGTCGACGACGAGGACGAAGATCAACCCCCCGTGCGGCCCAATTTTGTCCCCGCCGACGTGCCGCCGGTCCGGCCGCCTGCCGGGGGAAAGCCGGAACTTAGATGACCAAGACTGAGATGATCGACGGGCTCGCGAACAAGCTCGCGATCAGCAAGGCCGACGCCGAAAAGACGATCAACATTATCCTCGACGATATTGTCGCGGCGCTGAAGACCGGCGACCGCGTCAATATCTCGGGCTTCGGAACGTTCTCGGTTTCCGAGCGTCAGGCTCGCACTGGGCGCAATCCCAAGACCGGCGCGGCAATCCAGATCTCAGCCAGCCGCGCGGCGCGTTTCAAGCCCGGCAAGCAGCTCAAGGATTCGCTCAACGAAGCGACGAGCGCCGGCCCGGCGCCTCAGCCCCGGGCGACCTGACCCGGCGGCAGCTTGCTTACCGGGTGACGCCCGTCAAGCTGGCCCGGCTGCGTTCGGGTTCGTACCACGTCGGCCGGGGCTAGCGCGGCGCGGAACTCTCTCGGCGTGCCAGTCCCGGAATTTCTCCCGCGTCTACGATCGCCTTACCCGTCTGGCGTCAGCCTGCAAAACGCGCTTTATGTTTTAGCTCGATGGGCGATTAGCTCAGCAGTAGAGCGGGCATGAATATTCTTTACGTCGGCACGCTGCCACCGCATCCGGGCGGGTCGGCGGTAGTCGCTTATCAGTTGCTCGAAGGGCTCGCGCGGCGCGGCCATCGCATCCACGCGATCGCTCCGGCGACGCCCGAGGTGATCGCCGGCGGCGATCACTACGCCGCCGCGCATCCCGAAATTGATGTAACCCGGTTTCCGATCCCCTACTTCGAGACTTCGCCGGATTTGCCCGCGGCGGATCAGTATCGAAGCGCGGAAGGCGACGGGATCCGGGCCGTATGGGATCGAACACTCGCTGACAGCCGGCCTGCGGTCGTAATCGTCGGACGCGAGACCTTTGCCTGGCATGTTCCCGACCTCGCCCGGCCAACCGGGCTTCCCATGCTCTCGATCGTCCATGGCGGAACTTTTTTTGGGATGGTCAACACCTTTTCGGCGGCGGAGCGTGATCGCCTGCTCGAACAGTTCCGGAAAACCGATCGGATCGTGGCCGTCGCGGAGCACCTTGCTCTGCGTCTGCGGACTCTCGGCTTCGCCGACGTAAGGACGATTCCCAACGCGGTCGATTCGGGTAAGTTCTTCCCGCGCCCGAAGGATCCCGTTTTGCGCGGCCAACTCGGGATCGCGTCCTGCCCCCCGATCGTCGCTCATGTGTCCAACTTGAAGGCGATCAAACGCCCGCTGGACATCGTCGATGCGGCACGGGAAGTCCTGCGCCAGCGGCCCGAGACGATCTTCGTCATCGTCGGAGATGGACCGTGCCGTGAGCTGATGGAACAGGCGTGCGCGAAGACATCGTTGCTGGCCAATTTCCGCTTCGTCGGATGGGTCGATCACGACCGCGTGCCGGACTACATCAACCTCGCGGACATGGTCGTGATGCCGTCCGAGTCGGAGGCCTTCGCACTGATCTACCTGGAGACTCAGGCCTGCGAGCGGGTGCTGATCGCCAGCGACATCGTGGCGGCGCGCCAGGTGATCGAAGATCAAAAAAGCGGGATTCTCTTCCGCAAGGGCGACGCCGCCGAGCTTGCGTCCAAGATCCTGTCCGTCGCCGCCGACCCGGCCTTGCGCGCGGCGATCGGCAAAACGGCGCGACAATCAGCCCGGAACTATAACGTCGAGCGGCTGGTAACCGCGTACGAAAAGCTGATTCGCGAACTCGCTGATCGATCGGCAGTCGATCTCAGACCTTGGTCTTCAAGATGATGGCGGACTGCCGAGGCGCGCCAGACCGGGGAACGGTCGTTAATTTCCCAGAGGAGCGGCGGCGTCCTGCTGGCGACTGATATTCATCGAACCGGTCCACCGGAATGTGCCGGTCTCCGGATTGTACAGCTCGGCGCTTGAAAGGCCGTTGCCGCCCGCAACCAGCACTTCACCCGAGGAAAGCAAAGTCGCGGTGTGGAGGGCGCGAGGAGCCTTCATGTACCCGGTTAACGTGAAGTCGCCGCTTTGCGGATCATACAATTCGGCGCTCGACGTTATACCCCCGTTTTTGTTGGGATGGTTGATCTGTCCGCCCGCGATCAGCACCTTTCCCGAAGGAAGCAGCGTGGCAGTATGATACACGCGTGCGTAATTCATGTTGCCGGTGAAAGAGAAAGTACCGGTTTCAGGATCGTACAACTCGGCGCTGGAATGAATATTCCCTTTGTCTCCAAACCCTCCCGTGATCAGCACCTTCCCGTTCAGCAGCAGCGTGGAAGTATGGGCGTATCGCGCGTCGTGCATATCTGTAACGCGCTTGAAGCTGTTGCTCTCAGGCTCGTACAGTTCGGCACTGCGCGTATAGGTCTCGTCATTCGCCCCGCCCGTAATCAGTACCATCCCGTCCGCCAGCAGAGTCGCCGCATGGTTAACGCGGGGACTGGTCATAGGATAGGTAAACGCGAATGTCCCGGTCGTCGGGTCATAAACCTCGGCGCTCGATAACTGACCGCCGCCGCCTGCAACCAGCACCCGGCCGTCCTGAAGCCGGGTCGCGGTTGGGCTGGAGCGCCCCACTCCCAAGTTGCCGGTCTGTGTGAACTTGCCGGTGACCGGATTGTACAGCTCGGCTAGGCGGACTGCGTTTGGCTGTGCTCCGCCCGCCAACAGCACCTCCCCGTCGAGCAAGGTGGTGGCGGTGTTATCAAACTGCGCTTCCAGCATCTCGCCGGTGGCCGCGAATTTACTGGTTGTGACGTCGTAAACTTCGGCGCTGGAAAGTGCCTGTCCGTTCGCGCCGCCCGCTCCGCCCGCAATGAGAACCTGGAGCGCCCCTGGCAAGGGCGCGGGGGTCGCGTAGGGACGCGGGAATGCAATCTGGACCTGATCGCCTCCCGCGGCGACGCGACATAGTTGCAGCATCGCGACTAGCGCGACAGCTATGCGAAGCAGAGGGCGCCCGCCTGCCCACCAACGCTCGCTGTACAACTTTCTCACCGGATCTTTCCCCCTGTTCCTGGGATACGCTCGCATTCCGCGCGCGGCCCGTAGCGTATGCCAACGATACTACCTTATGTTTCGAAAACGCCAGAGCCGTATCAGCCGCGGGTTTTTCAACCTGAGCAAGGACCGTCGATTCTTTTCGACTGACACCGCGGCCGATTTGCGCGCGGCGCGGAGTATGCCTAAATGAACGACATGGGCGGAAAAGCGTGGACGCTCGCGGCGCTCGTAATCGGCTTGCTGGCCGTCGATTCGCGGCCCCTGCCGGCTCAGGTAACCGGCGCCGGCGCGACCGGCGTCGCGGCGGGCGGCAAAATCGACGTTTTGGCCCGCGCTCTGAATTTCAAGCGCGTCGGCACCGGCACGACCAGCACGCTTAACTTTCAGATCAGGAACTTCGGCGAATTCAGGCTGCACGGCACCGTCGACGGCAGCGGGCTTCCACCCTCCCTGAGCCTGAAGGCCGGCGCCGGACCGTTTAACCTGGGCCGCCATGAGCGGCAAACCGTCGTCGTCCAGGCCGCGCCGATGCAGCCCGGGCCGTTCTCGGGCAGCATCAGGATAACCAGCGGCGACTCCGAGAGGCCCGTGGTGAGCGTACCGATTAGGGGCACCGGAATTCCCGCGAAGATCACGGTCGCCCGGACGGTGAGCTTCGGCCGGGTGAAGATCGGGCTCACGCCAGTGAGAACGTTCAGAATCAGGAACCGCGGCGCGGGAGTGCTGCAGGGTAGCGTGGGCGCGCTCGATGCACCCTTCAGCGTAACCTCGGGCGCCGGAAGTTTCACCCTGCCCTACGGCCAATCGCTCCCGGTCACGGTCCGGTTCGCTCCGAACTCGACGCAGCCGGCTGCCGCCACGCTGGTGATAACCAGCGACGACCCGGCCCATCCGTCGGTCAAGGTCGCGGTGAGCGGTCGCGGTAAGTGAGCGCCTACCGGATGTGTCTTCGATCGTCAGGTCCGATTCGAAAACCGCCTGCCCCTCTGGCGTCAATCGATGAAACGCGCTTTAAGTTTTAACTCCCGGGGGGCGGTTAGCTCAGCAGTAGAGCATCGGCCTTACAAGCCGAGGGTCGCAGGTTCAATCCCTGCACCGCCCACCAATGAAATTGCGGCAATTCAAAGATTTTTGGCAGCGGATTCCCGCCCGACGGTCGGGGAGAGACTGTGGACAAGACCGACAAGCTGGACCCGCAGATAGAGGCGGTTTTCAAACGGATCCTCGCCTCGGCCGGGGCAACCGGCGCCACCAAGCTGGAAGCCTGGAAGCAGCCCGAACGGGAAATCCGCCACCTTGCGAAACGCGACTACGTGCGGGCGCTACGACGGAACCTCGTTTACCGCGAACTGAAAGCCGTGCTCTCGGCCCTGGACAAGGTCTTCGCGCCGCTGGACGATGGGCGGTACGCTTGGGGCTCGCTCGAAGGGATGCGGGTGGCGGCAGAAACGTGTTCCTTGCACTTCAAGGCCGAGCCCTACGGCGGTGACGAAGGCCTGCCGCTGCGCGGCTTCTACGCGGACAAGGGTGCGCGGACGCTCCGTCACCCGCTGATTTTCATCAACACGGCTCACGCCCCGATCGCTATCGCTGCCACTTTCTGTCACGAGCTCGCGCACTACCTTACCGCCGAAGTGCTCAGGAACGAACGCCAGTCGGTGCACCTGTTTCACGACTCTGCCTACGCGTCGCATCTAGGCGATCCCGTCGAACTGATCGCCGACTCGTTGGTGGCCTTGCGAGCCTATCCGCGCGAATTCGCGCTCAAACTTTTCAAGACGGCCTGGAATTGGGGCCTGGTCGGCCGAATCGGAAGCCTGCCGGCCAACTCGTTCGAGCAGATCCGGGTGCAGCTCAAGCAGGCCAGCGGCTTCGACTTTCCGGCCGAGCTTCCAGCGCTGCAGAACATCCACTATCTTTGCGGGATGATTCATTACGCTAAACTACGTTGGGCATTATTGGTTGAGTACGACCTGTGAAGAAAACGTTGGGACAGGTTCTTAAGGCGCGCCGTGAAGTGATCGGCCTGTCGCAGCGTGAGCTCGCGCGCAGACTCGGCGTCAAGGCCAGTCACGTCGGCTATCTGGAGACCGGGCAGCGGCGTCCGTCATTGTCGCTGCTGGCCCGCCTCGGCGACGTGCTGGGGTTGGAAACCGAGCCGCTGTTTTTTCTGACTCATCCCGAGGCCAGAGCCTTGCTCATGCGGAGCGAGCCAGCCGCCACGCCGGAGCCCGATCACTCCTGGCGGACATTCTCCCGCGACAAAGACCTCCTGACGCGCTACCACGTGACCAAGGGCGAATTGCGGGTCCTGTCGCAGGTCAACACGCTCGGCAAAATCTCTTCGCCGCGCCATTATCTGTTCATCCTCAACGCGATCCGGCACGCCGTCGATCAGGCGTAGCACGCTGCCCTGGCTGCTCTTCAGCGGCCCGGGCTGATAACCAGACCGCCCCAACCTTCGGCTATTTTTTCACCGAACCCGACAACACGACCGTCGCCTGACCGTCATTCGCACCGTACGTAAACGGCAGCGTCAGAGTTCCGGCGAGCTTGCCCGATGTTCCGGCCGCCGGCGCGAACGCCACGTTGATCGTGCATTTGTGCCCGGCCGGCAGCGCCGACTTCGAGCATCCGTCCGTCGTTATCTCGAACGGTCCGGTCACATCAGCCGTGCCGGCCACGATCGCGACCGTCCCGGAATTGGTGAAGGCGATTCCCTTCGGCTTGCCGGTGCTGCCGGCCGCCTGCGCCGGAAATGTGGCCGGCGTGGACGCCTTGACCACGACCGCCAGGCCGGTGCCGCTCAGCGCCACTGACACCAGCGCTCCGTTGTGTGGAATCGTAAGAGTTTGCGCCTCAGGTCCCGTGCTCAAGGGAGCGAACTCCACTCCGAACTTGCAGGACTTCTTTTTGCTGAGCACTTTGCCGGAACACTGGTCGGCGGTGATCAGGAATCGCCCCACCGGTAGGATCGTCCCGATAGTTGCCGGCCCGTCTTTGCCGACATCGGTCAGCGTGACGGTTTTGGCGGTCGCGGTCCCGGATGCGTCGACGCTGAAGCTCAGCTTGGTCGGCGAAGCCGTGATCATCGCGGTCGGCGTCGGGAGTGGAGGCGTTGGAGTAGGCGCGGCGGTCGCGGTCGGCGTTGAAGTGGGAGTCGGGGTCGGCGCCGTCGAGGAGGGAGTAACGGTCGCAGCTGGCGTTGGAGTGCTGGTCGCGGTCACCGCCGGCGTCGCACCCGAGAGCGAGCAGGAGGTCCCGGCGGGATTCAGCACAGTCAGGAACGCGTTGGTCGATTCCTCCGACCGGGCATTATTTCCCGTTTGAAACGCGGTCGCCGTCACCGGGAAGTCGGTCGAATAGGTAATCCCGGCGACTACGATGTTGCCATTCGCATCGACCTTCACTCCGGCACCCGCATCTCCTTCACCGTTTCCTCCGAGGTACGTCGAAAAGACCACCTGGTTGGTGGCCGGGTCGAGCTCGCTGACAAAGGCGGTTGCCGGAACCGCGAATCCCTCGATACTGATTCCGGCGCTCTGGTTGGTCTGAAGGCATCCGTTCGAGCTCAGAGGAAATCCCGAAGTCGAGGTCGTGAGGCCGGTGAGGTATACGTTGCCGCCGACCACCTGGATATCGGTCGCGGCATCACCGAGTCCCGCGCTCAGGCCGAATTCGCCGACCGCGTGGCCGTGCCCGCCGAAATACGTCGAATAGAGCACCTGGTTGAGCAGCGACTTGGTGGGATCGAGTTCGGTAATAAACGCTGCCGACGCGGGCGCGCCGGCGTTGGCATTCGCCTCGTTGATGCTCTGAAAGACCGGCGTTACCGTTCCGGGTACCTGGAAGTTCGTTGAGGCGGTGAGCCCGGTCACCCAGATGTGGCCCGAGCCGTCGAGCGTGATTCCGGTTCCTATATCACCGAGCGAGAAGGTGGCGATGATAACCGATGCGCTCGCGCCGGAGCCGCCGAGGTAGGTGCCGTAGACCAATGACGAAGCTCCCTTCGCAGTCGGATTGAACTCCGCGACGAACGCGTTGCTGGTCTGACCCGCGGTGCCCTGAAAGGTGCCGACTGCGGGGTTCTGCGTCGGGATGAGGCTCGAAAAGGTCAACCCGGTGATGTAGCCGTTGCCGTCTGAGTCGACTACTACGCCGAGGCCCGCATCGCCGCCCTCCGCGGCACCCGCGCCGCCGTAGAACGTGCCGTAGATTTCCGACGAGCCCCCGCCGCCGGCCACGACCAGATAGGCATTGCTGTTGCCGAAAGTATCAGCGTTGTCCGTCTGGAGGGCGCCACTCGTGACCGGGAAATCGTCCGCGGCAAAGCTGGTAGTCGAGCCCGACACATAAGCTTCGCAGTTCGAGGAGCAGCTCGGCGGTATCGCTACACGCGCGGCCGGCGCGCCCTTGGCGCCGTGGATGAAACACGAATACACGAGGCCGTTCCCTTGTGGGTTCAACTCGGCGACGAAGCCGTTGTTGATGTCCTCGGCGCCTTTGTTGTTCCCCTGCCCCCACGAACCGCAACTGTTCGGAAAGCCCGTCGCGCCGGTTTCCTGCTTCGAGTACGTTGACCCGACAAAATAGGCGTCGCCGCTGCCGTCGACCGCGATTCCGTAGCCTTGATCGCCGTTGCCGTCGCCGGCATCGCTCGGGTTGATGTCGCCGCTGCCGCCTACGTATGTGGAATAGACCAGCGATGCGGCGCCGCTCTGAGCGGTGTCGAACTCACTCACGAAGACGTTGGGATTCTGCTGTGAATCAAGGATCGCGCCTTCGTCACTGTTCTGAAAAGCGTTCATCCGCGGGAAATCATTCGAGTAGGCGGTTCCAACCACGTAAGCATCGAGCGATTGATCGACCGCAACGTCGAGCCCCACATCGGCGACAGTCAGCGTCTGTCCCTGCAAGAAGCTCGCGAACTGCTCGAGGTTGACCGGTCCGGTAGTCTGCGCGTGGCCGCCGAGATAGCTCGAATAGACGAACTCGTTGACCTCCGGATCGATCACCAGCGTGCGCGAGTGATCGTAGTCGGCAAGCGCCAGCGCAACTTCGCGCCGCCGCACGCCGGCCTCGACCGTGCCGTCCGGCGCGAGCACGAATCGCCCCGCAATCGGCGTCTCGCTGCCGTCGTCCGCACGCTCGTAGATGCGCGGCTGATGCATCATGATCACGCCTGCGGCGGTCGCGATTCCAAGATTGCCGCGGGCGTCGAGCGTGGTGGTAGCAGGCCCCTCAATCGCGAACTTGATCTTCGCGGGATCCGCGCCGGGCGCCACCACGATGTCGTATTCCAGCGTCTGGGGCGTCCCGTAGTAAACCACGTCCACGCCCGGATACACGTTGCCGACTCGGATCCGCCCGAAAGTCGCAACGTCTTTGTGCCACGCGGCGGGATCATTGCCGATCAGATAGTTCACGCGGCCCGGCAGCGGTTCCAGCGCAGTCATTTGCGGATGCCGATTCGCACCGATCATCCGGATTCGTACCGGTGATTCCACCAACCGCTCCGCGTCATGCGCGGACGCCTCTCGCAGCGCGGCGGAAACGGGCCCTCGGTTGGTCCCACCACCAACCATCGAGACCACCACGGCCTCATCCGTGAGGAACAGCGAATAGCGGCTGGTATGCGAGAGGTATCGCACGTGCGGGTCGGTCTGCCCCTCGTTGCGCTCGAAGTAGAGCGGCATCGTCGCGAGCGGCGCGGCTCCGTGCGCATTTCCCGCGCCCTCATCGCTTGCGGTGGTTCCGGGGCGCGTGGCGCGGGCGATCTTTCGAAGTACCGGGCGCAATACCGGCCGCAGGCCGGAGAACAAACCCACGCCGGCGATCAGCGCGATCGCAGCGGCAATTCGCCATGACTTACCAGCGCCGACTCGAATGCGAGACGACATGCAGACCCTCCTGATTGGGCCACGCCCCTGTCTTTTCCGAGTTCCCTGCCCGAGTTCCCAGAAGGTTGGCGCCAGATCACCGACTCAATTGCACGAACGGCGGGAACAACCGTTCGGGCCAAGCCCGCGGTGAAACTACAGTGGAACGGACTGCATCGCAAGGCAGAATCTCGCTCGGCTCGGCGCTGATTCCTTTGGGCCCGGCCGGAGCCGTGGCGCCGGGCGGCTTAGCCCCCCTAATCAAGTTGCTGCCGATCCCACAAATGGTCGGAATTTTCTCCTAATCGGTTTCATGCCGGGGTTCGAGGCTCGCGAAATACCGCTTCTACGCCGGGGCGGATGCCGTGGTAAGCTCGAAATCGGGCCCGGTTGAACGATGCGCACCAGACGCCCCTCACATTTGATGATCGCGGGCGTGCTCGCGCTTCGCCTGGCCTCGCCCGCGCAAGCCAGTAGTGCCCCCTCGAGCACCGCCTCCACAGAGGCGCTGCCGTCGGTCCCGACCTCCTCGATCACAACCGCAACGGCCCCGATCGCGACTCCCTACGTCACGCCCGCAGTATCCGCCGCGCCCGCGATAACACCACCGGGTCCGGCCAGTGCGTCCGGCTCGCCTGTTAGCACTCCAACGAATGCGACCTCGTCCACTACGGCGACGGCGACTCCCACGCCGCTCGCGACTCCGATAGCGGCAAATGCGTCGGGCGATACTGCGTCGGCCGAAACACTGGCAGCCCCGATTCCCCTGCCCACGCCCGACCCGGGTCCACCCGACACGATTTTGCGAAAAGCCGGCTATGGGACCCTCGCCGTGGTCGGGAATATCGGTTACGTCCCGGCGAAAGCCGGCTACGCGATGTTGGGCGGGTTGATTGGCGGGCTGACCTGGGCGATGACCGGCGGCCAAAACAAGCGGCACGCCCGATACATCTGGCAGGAGTCGATGGGTGGAGACTATTTGCTCACACCAAAAATGCTCGAAGGCAAGCAGCCCATCAAATTCAACGGTCTGAGCGATACCACGGTCGACCCCGGGCTGGCGCCCAAGGAGGAAGCCGCCCCCGAGGCGGAAGAGACGCCGACCGCCACGCCGAACGCCACTCCTACGCCGGCGCCGGGAGCGGGCAAGAAGAAACGTTCCTGGTGGCATTTCTGGTAGGGCCGACATGAGCCCCGTGGCGGGCGCGCTGTCCGGCCGCGTGATCATCCTCATGGGTGTCACGGGAGCGGGCAAAAGCACGATCGGCCAATTGCTGGCACGCTCGCTCGGATGGACCTTCCTCGACGCCGACGACCTGCATCCGCCGCGTAACCGGCACAAGATGGCCCGTGGAATCCCGTTGACCGATGAAGACCGGCGGCCGTGGCTCAACGCCGTGCGGCGGTCCGTGGTGCGCACCCTCGCCGACGGCGGCGAGGCCGTTATCGCCTGCTCGCTGCTGAAACAGTCATATCGTAAGACCGTCCTGGTCGATCGGTCGCGGGTCCAACTCGTCTACTTGCAGGGAACGCCGGCGTTGATCGCGAAGCGGCTCGAGGCGCGGCGCGGCCACTTCATGCGGCCGGAGCTGTTGCCAAGCCAGTTCGATGCGCTCGAAGAACCCCGTGACGCGATCACGGTCGATATCTCCGGCAGCCCGGCCGCGATCGTCGAATCGATTCGCGCGCAGTTGAGTCGATCGGGCTAGTCTCGTCGGTCGCGGGCGAACGAGATCGGACCGCGCGATCGTCCTACAGCAGCGGATGGCGCGGGAACTTCAGATACGGTAACGGCGTGCCGAGGTACGTGATGTGATCGGCGGTGATTCCTGACGGCGGCTCGAAACCCCTGGCGCCGCCCGCTGTGATGTAGTCGTCCTGATCCACTCCGTCGCCGCTGAGTCCCAGGCCACCGACCAGCACGCCGTTCTTGTATAGCGGGGCGCTGCCCGGAAAGAGACATACGCCGTCGCCCGGATTGTAAGGACCACAACTCGGAGTCATCGCGGGCGGCGGAGGTGCGTACAAACTCAACTGGATGCCGTTCAGCGGTCCCGGCGGATTCGCGTTAATGCCGGGCGGATAAAAAGGCTCGGCGATAAATTCGATCGACCGCGAGGTGAAAGCGACCGGTTGTCCGCCCTGAATCCCGAGAAAGTCCCGAACCTGCCGCCCCAGCGGCTGATTGGGATCGCTGAACGCCGTGACGGTGCGCCCCTTCTGGATCACAATGTCGAAGCTGAACCCGGTCGCGTCGTTCATCGAGAACTCACCGATAACAGCGCCGGTCATATCGGTGATGCCGACGTGCATCCGCGCCGGCACTCCGATCGGAGATCGAATCGCGGCGCGTACCTGTGATGCGACATCGACCGACTGGCCGATAATTGTCGTGACGTCCTCTTTGGTCAGATTGACCGACGTGCCGTCGGGCGCCGTCACCGGCGCCCCGTCGATGATTGGGAACCTCAGATCTCCTTCAACGCCCGCAAACGTCGCCTTCGGATACGGATCCGCCGGCGCGTCATTGATCGGAAAATTATCGTCCACTGAGCCGGGCAGGCTGCCGAACGCAATCGGTGTCAAAGCCGGCGGCTGCGAGGTGTTGGCGTAGGGAAGCTGGAGGCCACCGATAAAGATGTTGTTCGCCGTGATCGACGAGGGCGCGGTGTAGATCCCGCCGGCGCCCGCAAGCGCGATCACTTCGTCCTCCTCACTGTAGGTGCCCTCAACTCCGATTCCGCCGGCGATTACGCCGTTCACGTAGAGCGGGATACCGCCCGGCTCCCCGGTAATTCCGTTGGAGCAGGCGCCGTTCGCGGTCGGAAACGGACACACGCCCTGGATCGGGTTGTTCTGCGCGCGCGAGTCACTGCACGGAAGCTGCGACATGGTGAGCTGAAACAAGGGACCCTGCGCCTCATTTGCCACGCCGGGTGGAAAGTGATCCTGAACGATGTAGAGCCCGGTCGTGGTCGAGAAGGCATTCTGATCGGTACTAAGAAAAGACGCGGTGCGAGCCTTCTCGATCGCCGTGTTTTGCACCAGCGCGGTGTTGAGCATCGGATCGTTGCGGTTGATCGCGTCGGAGTCGGGGGGTGTGCCGGTGGGCACGCCGTCCATGTTGAACACACCCAGCACGTTGGCTTCATGATCGACCACGGCGACCGCGACGTGCGCTCCGTCGGCAACCGCGCGGGCCACCGCCTGCGAAATGATCGTCTGCACGTCGGCGGTTTTGAGATACGCGGTGGGCAGGACCGGCACGCCGCCGGTGTCGGGCGAATCGCCGCCGCCGCCGCCACATCCCGCGATCATCAGCATCAGCACCAGCACCCCGCACCGACTTGCGGCGCCGTTGAACCGGATCATTCTCCCGACCCCATGTTCTGGAACCAACTTCCTGCTCCGCTCAGATTCTGGTTCGCGGAAAACGTGCTGCCGAACGCTCGGTCCGCGCTTTGCCGGCGATGTCAACTCTTGTACGCGGAATCTTTTTCCGTTGGGACGGCCCCCGGACTTGACGGGGATTTCATGTAGCACTATTTTCCGGCGAAGGCCAGTTGCGTAAGGCGCGAGCCGATGCGATTGCGGGAGGTTGATTGGTGAGGCCGAAATCAAGTGCGCGTGTTGTGGCGCAGACCGTCGCCACGCTCTGCGCACTTGCGCTCGGTGCCTCATTGGCCCGCGCCGGCGACGCCGGTCTCTCGACGCCGGACGCTTATGCCGTCGCGACCGCGATCGGCATCTTCGATCCACTCGGCGGCCAGGGCGCGTCCCCGGCCTCCAGCACCGGCAACTCCGCGCCGGACCCGATCGAGCTGGCGCAATCGCCGGCCGCCACCGCCACCGCGAGCTCAGAAGTAGAAGAGCAGAAGCGCCAGGCCGAAGAATGGACTGGCGGCGCCACTTTCCAACCGCTCGGTTATACCGGCCATCCGGTCGTACTCAGAACCGGCCCGGACGAGAACTTCGTCCCGATCCCGGACCGCTGGCGCATCGGCTTTCCGGATTGGGATCGCTATACGCTGGACACACCCGGCGAGTACCAGTACCAGCACGGCAACTGGTGGAATCCGTACGACCAGAACATGCTCAAGGGCGACTATCCGATTCTGGGCGATCACACCTTCCTCAATCTGACCGGCGTCAGCGACACGATCTGGGAGATGCGCCGCTTGCCCACGCCCAGCGGCGTCAGCACCCAGGTCTTCGGCAGTCCGGGTTTCTTCGGCGGCGGCGACCAGGTTTTCGTCTTGCAGAACTTCGTCACCTCGTTCGATCTCTTTCACGGCGACGCGGGCTTCAAGCCGTTCGATTGGGAATTCAAGTTCACCCCGGTCTTTGACATCAACTATCTCGACACTCAGGAACGCGGCATCGTCAACATCAATCCGCAGGCCGGGACCAGCCGCACCGACGGCCACGTCGCGATTCAGGAGATGTTCGGCGAATACAAGGTGATGGACCTGAGTCCGTCCTATGATGTCCTGACCGTAACCGGCGGGATCCAGGAATTCACCAGCGACTTCCGCGGCTTCATCTATTCCGACAGCGAGCCGGGCGGGAAGATCTTCGCCAACTACGAAGCCAACCGCGATCAATTCAACCTCGCGTACTTCTCGCAGCTCGAAAAGGACACCGACAGCGGACTCAACACCATCTTCGATACCCGCGATCAGAACGTGGTCGTCAGCAACTTCACGCGCCAGGATTTCATCTTCCCGGGCTACAACGCCCAGCTCGACTTCGACTACAACAACGACAACGGCGGCAGCCGCAAGTACGACGACAACGGATTTTTGGTGCGGCCCGCGTATGTCGGCACGATTAAGGAACACACGATCAATGCCGCTTATTTCGGAGTCACCGGCGACGGCCATATCGGCCGGATCAACGTCACCAACGCCTTCTACGAAGTCACCGGCCGCGATTCCTACAACCAGATCGCCGGCCGCCCGGTGACCATCAATGCCCAGATGGGCGCTCTCGAACTATCCTACGATCAAGACTGGAAAACCTACAAATTGATCGTTCTTCTATGCGTCGGGCGCCCACAATGCCCACAGCAGTCACGCTACCGGCTTCGACTCGATCCTCGACAATCCCGATTTCGCCGGCGCGCCGTTCAGCTTCTTCTCCCGTCAGGGCATCGGCCTCACCGGCACGGGCCTGACGCTGAAGGGTCCCAACAGCCTGATACCCGACCTGCGCAGCTCGAAGACCCAGGGGCAGGCCAACTTCGTCAATCCCGGCCTGATCCTTTACAACGCCGGCCTCGACGCCAAAATCACCCCCAAGCTCAAGGCCTCGTTCAATTTCAACTGGGTCAACTTCGATCGCGTGGGCGCAGTCGAACAGCTTCTCCATCAGAACGCGCTCAGCAACAACCTGGGGCTGGACATGAGCGTGGGTGTTACCTACCGGCCGCTGCTGATCGACAATATCATTCTCCAGTCGGGGTTTGCGGTCTTCAATCCGCTCAAGGGGTTCAAGCAGATACTATACTTCGCAGGAACTCTATTCGGCCTTCACCGCGCTGACTCTGACGTATTAGTGAATTGACTAGCAAGTTGATTAGTCAATTAAACCTGCGATGGCGACGATGAGGATGGGGTGAGGAAAGCCGGCGCGATTCTGACCCTCGCGGTCGTGGCCGCGATCCTCTGGGCGCTCTGGCCCGGCGCCGCGAGCATTCCCGCGCGCGCCGACGACCAGCCGGGCGCCGCGGCTGCGGCATCCGATCCTGTACCCGCCGATCCCGCCTTGAATCCCGGCGGGATGCCTTGGGAGCGGCCGCTGCCCGATCGCCCGCCGATCCCGCGCAAGCTCGTGATTCCCGCCGACATCTCCAAGCAGACCGACGAGCAGGCGCAGGCCAAGAGCAAGGGCTGCCTGTCCTCGGGATGCCACGCCGGCATCGAGGATATGCATCCGCAGGGATTGCCGATCGGATGCGTCGATTGTCACGGCGGCAACGCTGCCGCGACTACCAAGGAAGCGGCGCACGTGCATCCTTTATATGCGCGCGACTGGCCGCAGTCCGGCGCGATGCCGGTGCGTTCGTACGCGATGCTCAACGACGAATCGCCGGCGTTCGTGCGCTTCGTCAATCCCGGCGATCTGCGCGCCGCGCGGATGAGCTGCGGGAGCCTCGGCTGCCACGTCGACGAGGTCGAGAAGGTCCGCAAGAGCATGATGGCGACCGGGCGCATGCTCTGGGAGGCCGCCCTCTACAACAACGGCGTCTATCCCGAAAGATCGCCCGCTTCGGCGAGGCTTATACCGAAGACGGCCGCCCCGCGCGCGTCCTCACGCTTCCCCGCCGACGCTCGAGGACACCCTCAAGCACGGCATCCTGCCGTATCCTCGATCCGCTGCCCCGCTTCGAGATCAGCCAGCCCGGCAACGTGCTGCGCGTGTTCGAGCGCGGCGAAGATCGCCTCAGCAACCGCGGCCTACGGCACCAAGGTGCGCACCGACCCGGTCTTCCTGAGCCTGCACAAGACGCGGCTCTTCGACCCGATGCTCTGGTTCCTCGGCACCAACGATCATCCGGCGACTACCGCTCCAGCGGATGCACCGGATGCCACGTCATCTACGCCAATGATCGCGACCCGGTTCATTCCGGCGCAATGGGCCAAGTACGGCAACGAAGGGATGAGAGCGATCGCCGACAAGTCGCAATCCCCAAAGACATCTCCGGCTTCCCGATTCGACATGAGTTCACCAACTCCATCCCCTCCTCGCAGTGCGTAGTCTGCCACGTGCATCCGGGCACCAACGTCCTGAATAGCTATTACGGCACGATCTGGTGGGACAACGAGAGCGACGGCAAGTACTTCTATCCGCCAGCACGACAAGCATCCCAGCGCCGACCAGATTGTCCGAAGCGACTGATGGCCAATCCCGAGGCGGCGTCGTGGCGCGGCCTAGTGGTCCGATCCCAAATTCCTGCAAGCGTCTTCAGAGTTGAATCCCAAGCTCAAGCACATGCAGATCGCGGACTTCCACGGCCACGGCTGGATTTTCCGCTACGTCTACAAGCGCGACCGCCACGGCAATCTGCTCGACACACGCGGCAAAGTCGTTCCCGATGACGCCGCCGACAAGTGGACCCGCGCCGTCAAGCTCCAGGACATCCATCTCGACAAGGGGATGCAATGCGCGGATTGCCACTTCGAGCGCGACTCCCACGGCAACGGGATGCTCTACGGCGAGGTGCGCAACGCTATCTCGATCCGCTGCGAAGATTGCCACGGCACCTTCAACAAGCGCGCCACGTTCAAAGCGACCGGCAACGCCGGCGTGGTCGACGGCAAGCAGATCAGCCTGAAGACCGATTCCGATTCCAAGAAGACCGACTTCGGCAGCCGCTTCCTGGTCAGCTGCAAGCGCGATTCGCCAGCAGTCCTCGATGGGCCGGGTCGAAGTGGGCCGTCACGCAACTGATCGACGTCGATAACCCGCATTCCTCCAAGTACAAGAAAGCCTACGATCTGGCCGCCTACGCCCACACCGTCCAGAAGGACGGCCAGAGCTGGGGCAAGCTCAGCGTTTCCGAATCGCAACTCGCCCATCCGAACTCCGACATGGCCTGCCAGACCTGCCATTCGTCGTGGGTGCCGAGCTGCTTCGGCTGCCATCTGCCGATGAAGGCCAACATGCGCAAGCCGATCCTGCGTTACGACGGCGACATGACCCGCAACTGGACCAGCTACAACTTCCAGACCCTGCGCGACGACGTCTTCATGATGGCGCGCGACGGCTCGGTCACCGGCAATCGCATCTCGCCGGCGCGCTCCTCATGCGCGGTGCTGGTCAGCTCCTACAACGCCGACCGCGACGTCATCTACACCCAGCAGCAGCCGGTCTCGGCGCGAGGGCTTCTCGGCCGAGGCCTTCAGCACTACGGTGCCGCATACGGTCCGCACCACCGAGACCAAGCACTGCACCGACTGCCATATCTCGAATAACAACGACAACAACGCGATGATGGCGCAGCTCCTGATGCTCGGTACCGGCTTCATCAACTTCATCGGCCGCTTCGCCTGGGTCGGCGAAGGCGACAAAGGCGTCGACGCCGTGGTGGTCACCGAGCGCGACGAGCCGCAGGCGGTCTACGGCAGCACGCTCCACAAGCTCGCCTATCCCGATGAGTATGCTAGAAGTTCCAGGCGCGCGGCCAGACGCTCAAGGAGTCGTACCATCACGAGGCCGAAGATTGCCGCAGCATCTGGATGCGCGGCGAGTACCTCTATACCGCCGACGGCGCCGACGGCTTCAACGTCTACGACATCGCCAACATCGACAACAAGGATTTCTCGGAGCGCTTCAACACCGCGCCGGTCTCCCCGCTAGGCCAGCGCACCTACGTTCACACCAAGTACGCGACCGCAGTCGCGCTGCCAAGCACGCTGCTGATCGATCCGACTCGCATCGCGCATCCAGAAAACCAGGAGCAGAAGGTCCCGTCCTTCTATGCCTACGCTTTCGTGACCGACAAGTACGAGGGCCTGATCACCGTCAACGTAATCACGCTAGGCAACGGCAATCCCGAAGACAATTTCTTCAAACGCGGCGCGACCTTCAATCCAAATGGAATCCTGGACGGCGCGGTAAATATCGCGATAGCCGGCAAGTACGCCTACATAGCGTGTGATCGCGGCATCGTGGTGGTCGATATCTCCGATCCGCTCAATCCGCAATTGGTCGTCCGAAATCGACGCGCCGCATGTCATAAAGCCGCGTGCGATCGCGATCCAGTTCCGCTACGCCTTCGTAGCCGACAGCGAAGGCCTGAAGGTAATCGACATAACCGTCCCCGACCATCCAAAGGCCGTCGATGGCGCCGCCTTACCGATCGCCGACGCCCGCAACCTCTACGTAGCCCGCACCTACGCCTACATCTCAGGCGGCGCGCAAGGCCTGATGATCGTCGACATCGAACGCCCAGAGCATCCGCGTCTCGACCAAATCTACAACGCCGGCGGCACAATCAACGATCTAAACGACACCAAACTAGGGATGACCAACGAAAGCCTGTTCGCCTATCTAGCCGACGGCCACAACGGCATGCGAATCGTGCAGATGACTTCGCCGAAGACACCCCGGGCGAATTCGGCTTCTCCCCCCGCCCAACGCCGGTGCTGATAGCAACCTACAAGACCCACGGCCCGGCGCTGGCCATTGCCAGTGGCCTCGATCGCGATCGCGCAGTAGACGAAAGCGGCAACCAACTGTCTGTCTTCGGCCGAATAGGCGCCCGCCCATTCACGCTAGAAGAGATGCAAAAGCTCTACCTACGCAACGGCGAAGTCTACACGGTAACCGACACCCCACCCCCACTCGAAGCGCGTCGCCGCACAGAGCGCGCCTCGCGCTAGGCCAGCTTTTCTGTCATCAAGCGACTCGCGGAAGAGAGAATCGCTCCGCGTAGATCCTTCGGCTCCGCTACGCTCACCTCAGGATGACATAAGAGCGCCCCCTTTTTGTCATTCTGAGCCGAGGCCTCCGGCCGGAGGCGAAGAATCTACGCGGAGCGATTATCTTCGCCTCTCCCTGACCAGGGAGAGGTGGCGCGAGCAGCGCAAGCGCCGGTGACGGTACTCCTACTCCGAATTGCTGCGCGAGGCGTGACATCCGTGCTGACGTTCTTATAGTTGCGTCCCAAGAGTCCGGCCAGTTCGTGGACCGACGCCAGCCGATGGCGCGTGATCGCCAGCAACAGTTCAAAACTCGCGCGGACACCGGCGTGCGTTCATAGCCGTCGAGATTTGCATATCCTAATGACGATTCTGCTTTTTGCTTCCTTGATGTGTCATTCTCGCGCGTCTGTCTTGCCTGGCGCGCGAAGAATCCCGGAATTCCGGTCTACCGCACCAGCGGAATCCGGGATTCCTCGCGCACGCCGGGACACGCGCGCGGGAATGACAGGGGCGCGCGCCGGAGCAGAATTAGCGGGTAGTGCCCTTGTATGACGCGCCAATCACTGCGCGAGCAGTGACTTTCGCATCTCCTTGTTCTGGCTGGCGGGATGAAGCCACACATTCATAATCGCAGGGCATAGGGTTGCGTCATCCACCTCGCCCTGGCTGCGGCCGTTGTAATAGACCAGCGTCTTCGCTTCGCTCGGACAGAAAACCACGATCTGGTCGCCGGAACTCACGCTTGGCATCAGTCGCGTCAGCTCCTGGCGCCAGGCGGCGAGCTGCGGCGCGTCGCCCAGCTTGAGCCTGCTCATCTCGTCCATCAAGGTTTTGATCAGAGTGTCGGCGCTGACGCTCTTGCCGGCCTCGACGTCGATCGCATGCGGCTCGGCGGGAGTGAACCGGATACCGACGACCCACAAGGTTGCGTCGTAAACGCGGATGCCCCACACGGTCTGACGGCCGCGGCCGAGCGGACGGATGCCGGGCGCCTGCGACTCCACCGGCGCAGGCAGCGGCTTGGCAACGAGCGGCGGCGTAGCGAACGCGGACGCCGTCGTGAACATCAGGGCGACGATCGCGGACGCGAGTTGGGGGAGCAATTTCGGATACGTTGCCATCGGGCGCGCGGGCGTCATAGACAGACCTCAACCAATTCCTCGACCGACCATAGCCGATCCGTCACGCCCGCTGCCATCGCCGGGCTACAGCGCGGCGTCCGACGTACCCGGACGAAATTGTAGTGCGCGTAGTGGAGCGCGACCGACGCTTTCAGGTTCGCCAGCCTTTTTCCGAAAGCCGGCGTCAATTAGCGTCGCAATCTGTGCAGGAATCAATAGGCTGCCCTACTCCGAATACGCCAAGCCCAGCGCGGCGCGTAGCTTCGGACGCAGCAGGACCATCAAGCGCTGCTCGCCGTGGATATAAACGTCGGGCACCTCAAGCACCACCACTTTGGCGGCGTGTGCCTCACCGTAGCGATTGACGATGATCCGCCGATGCTGTTCCTCCATCGCGCAGATCACGTCCGCTTCTTCGACCAGTTCGCGGGTCAGCGGATTCTCGGCCCACGACTCCGTGCCCGCCGAAGCGACCCACGCCGCCACGCGCATCTCCGCCGCGACCATCGCCGCGGTCGGGCTGCGATCGAGATTGCCGGTGCATACCATCAGTATTTTCTTCATCGTTGTGCCGTGACGCGCACTCCGCGCTCCGCGCGGCATGATCCTAGCAATCGCGACGCGCCCGAGTCACGACGCCGCCCAGACAGGATAATCACCGGCGAGACGCCGGCGCTACTTCTGGAAGTAGGACCGGCGTCCCGCCGGTCATAGGGCCAGCGCGGAGGCCGGCGCATACCCAATGTAGGAACCTCATTCAGGGTAGTGGCCGGCGTCCCTGCCGGCCATCCGACTCCAAAATCGCCACACTACCCTTGCGTTCGCTCCAATAGAAAGGACGCTACTCGTGCGCTACAATCGACCATCGATGGAACCCTCGATCACCAGCCGTCCGGTCGTGCATAGCGACCCGGAAATTCTCGGCGGAACGTCGGTCTTCGTAGGTACGCGCGTCCCCTTGCGCAACCTGATTGACTACCTGGAGGGCGGACACAGCCTCGACGAATTCCTGGACGACTTCCCCTCGGTTTCGCGGGATCAGGCCATCGCGGCACTCGAGGCCGCTCACGAGGTTCTGACCGCAAGTGCATTCAGGGGAGCGTGAAGCCCCCACATCGATTAGGAGCCGCCCCGGACACCAGATAATCACCGGTGAGACGCCGGCGCTACTTCTGGAAGTAGGACCGGCGTCCCGCCGGTCATTGGGCTGGCACGGAGCCCGGCCCCTACCCAATGTGAGAGCTTCATTCAGGGTAGTGGCCGGCGTCCCTGCCGGCCATCCGACTCCAAAACCGCCGCTACGCTCCCGTCGAGCACTCGACCAGGCGATGCTCCTCCAACCGCCATTCGGTCGTAGTGCATCGATGCGCTAACACTTCGTCGTGCGTGACCATCACGAGTGCGCCCGGATAGTCGATCAGCGCCTGCTGCAGGCGCTCGATCGCCGGCATATCGAGATGGTTGGTCGGCTCGTCGAGCACCAGGCCCCAGACCTGGCGCCCCAGGCCGTAAGCCATCTTGAGTTTGCGCGCCTCGCCGGGCGACGGACTGGCGGATTCCAGCAATCGCCCCGGCTGGACGCCGAGCGCCGCGACCAGGGTGAGCACCCGGTCGCGCTCCTCGCCGGTCAGCTCGCGGACTGAGTCGAGCAGCGCGCGCGCCTCTTCGGCGCGCAGTTCCTGCGGCAGATAGAGCAGGCGCGCCGCGGGAATCCGCGCGGCGGCAAGCAGCGCGTTGAGCAGCGTGCTCTTGCCGATTCCGTTGGGACCCGCGACCCGGATTCGGCCGTTCCGCATCACGCTGAGGTGCACGTCCGTCAGCACGAGATGGTCGCCGGCGCGTAGTGCGGGCGTGTCGAGCGCGAGCAGGCGCGCGGCCGGCGCGGGAACATAATCCACGAACAACGAACGCCCCGGCAGCTTGTGAAATTGAAATGCGCCCAGCTCCGCCGCGATCCGATCGGACTTATGCCGCAGCAGGCCCACGTCGCGCGAGACCCGCGCGGAAGCCATCCGCGCCTTGCCCTTGGCCGGCCCGCTGCGCGCGTCGTGGTCGTGGATGCCCTTCATCCGATGCTTGAGGCTGACCTTGGGCTCGCTAGCCGCGACGATTCGCCGCTTGTCCGCGAGCCTGCCCAGCACCCGGCGCTGCTCCTCCTTGCCGCGCTGGTAAGCCTCAAGGCGCTCGTGCTCCTCGGCCTCCCAGCTCTGTTTCGCAAGGTCGTACGCGCCGCGCCACAACCGCGTCGCGCCTTCATGAAAGCGCACCGTGTATGAGGTCAGCTCGTTCAACAGAGCGCGATCGTGCGAGACCATGATTCCGATTGCCGGGAACTCGCGCAGTCCCGCGAGCAGCAGCGCCCGCGCCTCCGCATCGAGATGGTCGGTCGGCTCGTCGAGGATCAACACGCCCGGCTCGGCGGCTAGCGCCGCTCCCACCTGCCATCGCTTGCGCTCGCCCGGCGAAAGCGTGCTCCAGCGCGCGAGATCGTGCGGGCACAACCGCAACTCGCCCTGGATTCTCCGCGCGGCGCCATCTGCGGCGCCCGCGAATGATTCGATCGCGGCGGTGAGCCGCTCGGCGGTCTGATGGCAGAAATCGACGCGCAGGCCGGGCGGATCGAACTTGACGTGCCCGTGCTCCGGATCGATCTCGCCGGCGAGCAGGCGCAGCAGCGTGGTCTTGCCCGCGCCGTTGGGGCCGACCAGGCCGGTCCATCCGCGCCCGAAATGCAGGCTCGCGCCGGTCAGAATCGGAACTGAATCACGATACGAAAAGGAGACTTCGACAAGGCGAACCGACGGCATAACTGCTCCTGAGAGGCGGCGCGCGCGCGAGACGCTCGCGCACGCGCGGTTGATCGAACGGGACTCGATCGTCAGAAGCTAGTTCTTTCGCACGCCGTTGGTCCTCTGCTCGTAGATAAACGGCAGATTAGGGCTTCATGCGGAGGCAGTCAACGTGCCTCCGGGACGTAGTGGGCGGTTTTGACACCACGGGCCGGCACGGAGGCCGGCCCCTACCCGATGTAGGAGGCCGGCGTCCCTGCCGGCCATCCAACTCCAAAACCGCGCACTACTCGCGAATGCTCAGTTGCTCCACCCGCCGGAAAATGTAACAAAGGATGGTTCGGCGGGGTCGTAGTTCAGCCCGGTTAGAACGCCGGCCTGTCACGTCGGAAGTCGTGGGTTCAAATCCCATCGGCCCCGCCAAGTTAGGCGTCGATGCGGGCGGGTCCGAGACCGCCCTCAAGACGCAACAGGTATAGAGCATTGAAGCTGACCGAACAGACTCGAAGTGTTTCACATGAAGCCGCCCTTCGGGACCGGCGCTGGATCTTGATTGACGCGGATAGTCGCACGCTCGGGCGGGTCGCGTCGCGCGTGGCCAGTATCCTGCGCGGCAAGCACCGGCCCGACTTCACGCCCCATCAGGACATGGGCGATTTCGTGGTGGTAATCAACGCCGCCAAAGTCCGCCTCACCGGCACCAAGCTCCTGACCAAGGTCTACCATCGGCATACCGGATGGCCGGGTGGCGTCCGGAGCACGACCGCGGGCAAAATCCTGCAGACCCGGCCCGAGCGGCTGATCGAGATGGCGGTGCGCGGGATGCTCCCGCGCAACCGGCTCGGGCGGCGCATGTTCAACAAGCTCAAGGTTTATCGCGGCACGGAACATCCTCACGCCGCGCAAAGGCCCGAATCGATCAAGGCGTGATTCACAAAATCTGACCGAGGTTCCGAAGCTCGATGGCAGAGAAAAAGCAGACGATCTGGACGACCGGCAAACGCAAGACCGCAGTCGCGCGCGTGCGGATGCTCCCCGGCAGCGGCGCGATTACGATCAACGAGCGCACGCTCGAAGATTACTTCCCGCGCGACACTTCCCGGATGCGGATCATGGAGCCGTTCAAACTCACCGAAACCAAGGACCAGTTCGACGTGCGGGTGAAAGTAGCCGGCGGCGGAATTTCAGCGCAGGCGGATGCGGTCCGGCATGGAATCTCGCGCGCGCTGGTCACGGTCTCCGAAGCCTTGCGGCCGGCGCTCAGAAAAGCCGGGATGCTGACTCGCGACCCGCGCGAAGTGGAGCGGAAAAAGTACGGCCGCCACAAGGCGCGCAAGCGGCCTCAATACTCCAAGCGCTAAGGCACGCCCCAGGGCAAGCGAGTATCGAGCCGCGGCCCGCGCGTGGCGCTCCCGGGCCGGCCGGCGGATGATGTGGGCTTGAGATGACGCGGGCTTAAGCGGTCAATAGACGGCGGTGCCAGAAGACCCTCGAGCGCGGCTTGCCCATTTGACCGGCCGCTATCGGCCGGCGGCGCGATCCCGGGCGGCTCTGCTGTTCGCGATCGTGCTTGCGTCCGTTCCGCTCTCCGCTGCGATCGGACGCGCGCAGACGGTCGCAGGCTCGATCGCCGAATTGACCGGCACGGCGCACGTGCAGCGCGGCGGCATCACCTCGCTCGTGACGCTCAACCTGCCCGTGCAGATCGGCGACCATCTCACCACCGACGCCGACTCCTCGCTGGCGATCGTGCTGACCGACGCGAGCCGGCTTGAATTGGGCGAGTCGAGCACGCTGGTGATCGACCAGCATCTGCTGGGTCCCGGCGGCGGCCGGGCCAGCACCAAGGTCAGCCTGTTCGGCGGCTTCGTGCATTCGGTCGTCAATTTGACCGCGGGCGGGTCGCCTAACTTTGAGGTTCACACCCCCAACGCGGTCGCCGCCGCGCGCGGCACCGACTTCAACACCGGCTTCCAGCAGGGCGCCACACGCCCGGGCTACGCCGGTTGCAATCGTTTCACCGATGTAGCCGTGCTCGAGGGGACCGTAGGGGTATCGCAGCCCGCGGTGCCCGCCGCAGGCGAAGTGCCGATCACGGCGGGCTACGAAACGACGATCCCGTGCGATGAAGCGCCGCTCGCGCCCGGGCCGCTGGGACTTACCGGCGCAATCGCCACCAGCGGACGCGGCGGCAATGGCGGCGGCATCGGCGTGCTTGCTCCCGCTCCGGTCGGCGCGCCACCGCCATCGTGCCCGGTGTGCCCCGGGATGTAGGGAGGCTCCAGCCGGTGTTTTCGATCATCCGGTCACCATGGTTCTGCGCGACGGCGCTCGCGATCGCGATCGCGGTGGTACTCGGCGCAGCCACGGCGCACGCTCAGACCAGTAACCTGTTCCCGGATTTCTTCCAGCTCGAACGGCCCGGCCATGCCGAGGTCACGCTCATCGGCGGCGCCTTCGCCAGCGACAAATATGGGTCGCTGCAAGAGGGCTTTCAGGTCGAGCAGACTATCACGCGCTATATCGGCCTCTTCGGTCGGGTAACCGGTTACCAGCTATGGGTGGGCGGCGGCTTCCAGAGTCCGTTGGATCCCAATGCGGGCGCGCAGTCGCGGCTGAACTTCGGGCGGATCCAGGGTGGAATTGATTTCGCCCCGTTCCAGAACGTCCATCTGTTCGTCTCGGCCGGACACGACGTGGCCGATAGCGACGCCTACATCGTGGAGGGCGACCTCAGCAGTTGGCTTCTGGTCCGCACTCGGCATCCGCTGAGTCTTTCCTGCAGCGTGCTGTATGATACTCAAAACCGCGTGACGAGCGCCTCGGTCGACGCCCAAATTCTGCTCCTGACGCGGGCCCGATACATGCTGCTCGCGGGTGCGGGCGGCGCGATCTACGGCGGCGGATTTGTCACCAGCGTCGAGGGGCAGGCCGGACCGGACCTTACGTTCTACTATCGCCCGTGGGCGATGGGCTTCAGCGCGCAGGCCGGCTACGGCGACGCCCATCAATACGCGCAGCTAAGCTTCTTCAAGCAGTTCGGCTGGGGCGAGTAGGCTCGCACCCGCTGCGCGACAACCTCTGCCAGCCCTTCACTCCGCGTGATGTTCGACGTTGGCGCGCGTGGCGTGCGGCTCAACCAGGGAGTCGACAAACGCGGTAAACTCAGTGGCCTCACGCGGCGCATCATCGGCGAAGTCTCGCAGCGCCTCGTCCGCGGCAATCAGCGGCGCGGGATCGACTTGGAACCCATCGCCGCTCAGCACCTTGCGACGTAGAGGCTCGGTGCTTTCCCACACTCGCCGTGCATCCCAGACCGGGCGCTCGACGGCGTGAAAGCGTTGCATGATCAGAGCCTCGCGGTCGGGAAATTTGCCCGCCGTCCGGCCGTACGAATTGTCCCGCGAACCTTCCCCGTTGCGGCTGAAATCAACCAGCCGGGCGTTGCTCTGACTCATGTCCGCAACCACCGCAAGCAGGTCTGCCGCCCGAGCAGCGCCCGCGGAATCCTGCTCTGAGTTCGGTATCTGACCTTCGCCGGAGAACACCGCAATTCTTCCGTAGATCGAGACCCGGCCCCCGATCGGCCGGTATTCGCGCCATTTCTCCGGTACGTGCGCGCATGCGAAGCAAATCACCGCGCACGGACTGGCCGGCGCAGAGAATAAACGGCCGGACCGGTTGTAGACGCCGGTGAAGAAAACCCGCCGCCGCCCATCCGCCGGATTCAGCAGCGCGAGCACCGGATACTCGTAGTGTTCAAGCGAATTGTCGATCCCGATCCGATCGCAGGCGCTGCGCCGGACCGCGGTGGCCGCGGCCGCATAGGAATCTTCCAGGTCCTCGTGCTGCTCAGTGAAGTACAGTGACGTCCTCGACATCGACCAGATCGTCCGGTCAAGCGGCCGGGTGAACAGCCGCGCGGGAGCCAGATGGGCGAAGAGCAGCGGCCGCAATTGATTACTCAACGCCAGCGGCAGCGCCGCGACGATCAGGAGCGCACCCAGCGCCAGGATCCCGCCCTGGCCGAGATACCTGGGGATCATCAGCCCGATCAGGGGCGCACCCAAAACGAACAGCGGCAATTGCCATCGCGCACCCCATCGCTGCCATCGGAGCAGCGCGCAGAACAGCAGAAAGGATCCGATCAGGCCGATTGCGTACTTCGCCGGAGCGCGGCTCAACGGCGCCCTCGCAGCGAATACCAGGACCACGGCCAGCGCGATCAGGAGCAGATGGAGCGGCTCGCCCACCAGAATCTCGTCGCGGCTCGGCGCATTGGTCAGAAATGTATAGCCGCCTTCCGGCGCAGTCTGCCACAGGAAGTCCGGATCATCTGCGGCGCCGGAGATCCAGTTCACCGCGCGTGACGCTACGCGCCCGGCATAGTCGTCGATCGCAGCGCTGACGGTCACGTGCAGCGCCAGACTTCGGATCACGTTGGCAGCGGCCCCGCGGATACTCAGCCGCCCTACCCTCATCTGAAAGCGCTTTCCGCCTTCGGCGAACTCGGTCCCGATCGGAGTGCCGGTCAGCTCGTAATTCCGATACCACTGCGGGAGATTGAGGACGAGCACCACCAGCGCGAAAAGCGGCGCGCGCGCGATAAACCGGCGGCGGGCCGCCGATGGCGCCAGCCACCAGCACGCCAGCCCGATCGGGGGCAGCAGCGAGTACGCACTGCCTTTGGTCAGGATCGCCAGTCCAAAGGCGATCGCGGCCGCAATCAGAACGTCGCGGCGCGGATCGCGGGCCGACACTATCAGGAGATATACGCAGGCCGAGATCCAGAAGGCCGCGACGACATCGTTCATGGCGCCCGAGGCTTCCAGGATCGCGGTCGGGATAGTGGCGCAAGCGACGGTTGTGAGCACCTGGCCGCGCGCCTTCGCGCCCAGCTCCCGCGCGATGAGCGACCCGGTGACGCAGATTCCGAGCAGGCTGAACCACTGCACCAGGTTCACCATTCGATCACCACCAAAGAGCAAGTCCAAGTGGAGCATCGCGTATTCGGCCCACGGTGCGTAGACCAACTGCACGTAATCGAGCGTCGGATAGAATTGTATGCTCCGGTTACTGATCCACATGGCTACGCGCGGCAGGTGATACTCCATCGCATCCCAACTGTTCGGCGGACTGACAATTGCGGTCAGCCCGACGAGCGCGAGCAGCACCGCCGTCGCGCCCAACAGAAGCTTCTCGGAGTTTCCGATCGGTTCGGCGGTTTCGCTCGGGTCGGTCAGCGGCACGCGCTCGCCCGCCCCGCCGTGCCTCCAGAGCCATCCACCCTCCAGTAGGCATACCGAGGACCAGGCGATCGACAATCCGGTTCGCGTCAGCAGATGCGGCAGGCTCAGCAGTTCGGTAATAACGGCCAGCAGGCTCCCCCAGATGCATGCGGCCAGAATTGCAGCGCTGCGGAACTCCCGATGGCGAGTTCGTACGATCAAAAAGAGGAGCAAATAGGAAAGTGGGAGCAGAAGCACCGGCATTTTCTCCGCCCTTTGGTCGAGAACCCGATCTCCCGACGGCGCAAACGCTGACCGACCGCCGGGAGTCTTCGTGCTGAGGAAGAAGTAGCAAAATCGGGCGCGGACCCGATACCCGTCCTGACGGTACGCGCCTCAACCCATTATCATTAGCGCGGGAGGCGGCGGCGCGCTAAACTTTTTTCAGGCCGGCAACGTTCGATGGCAGCGAAGAAGCGCAAAGGGATTCTCAGCGGCGGTTGGAGGGCCTTCCTGATCGGCTTACTGATCGTATCGGCGATGTTCGAGCTGAGCGACCGCTACAAAAACGGCTTTACTTCCGCCGAGCTCAGAGCTTCCGACTTCAGAATGAATCTGGGTGCGCGGCCGCAGCAGACCGGTAAAGTTGGGGTGGTCGCGATCGACGACCAGAGCATCAATGAGATCGGCCGCTGGCCGTGGCCACGCGACAAGATGGCCGCACTCATCAACGCGCTCAAAGACTACCAGACCTCGGTGGTCGGCCTCGACCTGATCTTCAGCGAGTACGATGACCTTGACAAACAGCGCCACGATATCGCGCCGCGCATGAAAGCCGCGGGCATGGACGATCGCGCGATCCAGCAGACCTTGGGGACCGACAACGATCTGGCGTTCGCCGCGGCCCTGAAGGCACAGGGCACGACTTACCTGGGCTATCCGTTTTCGGCCCACTACCTGACCGGTGAACTAAACCTCACAACTCTCAGCGGCTTTACAACCACGCTGCGCAAACCCGCGCCGCTTGCGTACAACTTCGTTCGTTCCGACGGCCCGGCTCCCGACCTGCTCGCCGCCGACGCCTATCTGCCCTCGATCGATCCGCTGAACAGCGCCGCCGCCGGCAGCGCCTTTGTGAGCGTTGACGACGACGCGGACGGAGAGCTGCGCAGCGAGCCGATGGTCGTCAAGTTCCATCAGCGCTACTGCGTACCGCTGATTCTTGCGCTGGTGAGCGCCTATCGCCATCACGCTCCGATCGGACTCGAAATGAACCAGTACGGCGTGAGCCGCATCTCGGTGGGCGACCAGGACATTGCGGTCAGCGAGTTGGGCACGATGCTGGTGAACTTCCGGGGGCCCGTCAACACAATCCCCCACTACTCGGCGGCTGACGTGATTGCCCATCGGCTGCCCGCTTCGGACCTGGCCGGCAAGATCATCCTGGTCGGGGTCGTCGGAACCGGCCTCGGCAATCGCGTGGTGACGCCGGTGGGCGCCGACTACCCGGGCGTCGAGGTGCATGCCAACGCGATTGACAATATCCTGGTCGGCGACTTCATCCGGCGCACCAAGGCGAGCGAGTCTGAGCAGCGGCTGGCCGCGATCGTGCTGGGGATTGCGATCAGTCTCGCGGTCGCGCACCTGACTGCGCCCTTCGCCTTCGGTGCCTTCGTGGCTCTGGGCGCCGGCTACCTGACTTACGCGCACTATCGCCTGACCGCGGGCGGCGTGGTGCTGAACGTGGTCTTCCCGCTGATGACTCTGTTTCTCGCCTACCTGTTTGTCGCGAGCTATCGCTACCTGACCGAGATCGAGAAGCGCCGCCTGCGCCACGCTTTCGAGCACTACCTGAACCCCGACGTTATCGCCTCGGTGGTCGACAATCCCGAAGGCCTCAAGCTGGGCGGTGAGCGTCGTCATCTGAGCATTTTGTTCGCCGATATCGTGGGCTTCACCACCCGCGCCGAAAGCGCCGCCTCGCCTGAGGCGCTGATCGCCGAGCTCAACACCTATTTCACCCGGATGCTCAGGCTGATCCTGGACAGCGGCGGCGTAGTCGACAAGCTGATCGGCGACGCGATCATGGCCTTCTGGGGCGCTCCCGCCGATATCGAGAATCCCGCCCGCCACGCGATCGATACTGCGCTCAAGATGCTCAGCGATCTCGCCGCACTGCGCAAGGAAGATCCGCGCTTCAAGGATTTCGATATCGGCGTGGGCATCGCGACCGGCGATCCGGTAGTCGGGAACCTGGGCGGCGAGACGCGCTTCGACTACTCGGTAATCGGTGACACGGTCAACTTCGCCTCACGGCTGGAGGGCCTGACCCGCAAGTTCGGCGTTCATCTGCTCGCCAGCAAAAACACCCTCGACGAAGCCGGCGCCGCCAACTATATCGTGCGCGAGGTCGGCCTCGTCCGCGTCAAGGGCAAGCATGAAAAGCTCCCGATCGTCGAGATCATAGGAGCGGCCAATGACGGCGTCGATCCCACCTTCTATAAGCGCTTCGCCGATGCGCGCGAGCTGATCGCGCAGGGCGAGGATCGGCGCGCGGTCGAGGAATTGCTGACGCTGAAGGAGCTGCGCCGCAACGAACTCGGGCACGAGGATCATTTGATCGAGATGTACCTCGAAAATCTCAACCATCATCTCTCCAACGGTCAGACCGAGCCGCTGCGCGAGATGCTCTTCGAATTCGAGAGCAAGTGACGCGCACTACCGCCGGAAAACCCAGCGCGGCGGGCCAACTGGCGTCGGCTGCAGATTCGTGTTACTCGAAGATGACCGAAGGTTGAATTCCCGCAGACCAACAAGGAATCCCCAAGGAACCCCAGATGTCCTCTAACGACCGGGTCAAAGTTACCCTGTTGGGCGCGTCCGGGTATTCCGGGAATCGAGGCGGTTCGGCTCCTCGCCGGTCATCCGTTCGTCGAGATTGGCCGCGCTTACGTCCGAGCACTATGCCGGGCGCGAGGTCGCCGACGTCTACCGCCATATGGCAGGAATCGATCTGCCCGCCGTTCGAGGAGTTGCGGCCGGATTTCATCAAGGGCCGCGCCGAAATCGTGATTTCGTGCCTGCCCGAGCGCACCGGCGGAGCGCTGATCGCCGAACTGGTTGCGAGTGGCGCGCAGGTTGATCGACCTCTCGGCGGATTTTCGCTTCAAGGACCCGGCGGTTTATCGCGCGACCTACGGTGTGGAACATCCGGCTCCCGCGCTGCTCAAGGAGGCGGTCTACGGGCTGAGCGAGTTCCATCGCTCCGAGCTGCGCGAGGCGCGTCTGGTCGGCAAATCCCGGATGCTATCCGACCGGCGCGTTGCTGGCGACTGTTGCCGCTGATTCGCCGCGACTTGATCGATCCGGTCGTCGATCGTGATCGACGCCAAGTCCGGCACCACCGGCGCGCGCCGCGCGGCGAATGTGGAGCAGCTGTTCGCCGAAGTCAACGAGAACGTCCGTCCCTACAGCGTCGGGACTCATCGCCACACGCCTGAAATCGAGCAGGCGATCGGCGCCGCGCTGGGCCGCGAAGTGGCCGTGATGTTCGTGCCGCATCTGCTGCCGGTCACGCGCGGAATACTGACCTCGATCTTCATGCGCCCGCGCGCCGGAACGACCGAGCAGGACGTCCGCGCCGCGTTCGAGGCCAGCTTTGCCCAGGTCGCGCTTCGTGCGAATTCTGAAAGCCGGCGAGCTGCCCGAGCTGAAGAACGTGCGCGCGACCAACTTCTGCGAACTGGCGCTGATACTGGATCGCCGCTCGCAGACGCTCTGCGTCCTGACTGCGATCGACAACCTCGGCAAGGGCGCAGCCGGCCAGGCGATCCAGAACCTCAATCTGATGCTCGGCTTCGACGAGGCGGCAGGCCTGCTCGCCACCGCACCAGTGCCTTGACGCCGGCGCGGCGGTCTTTCAAAATTCCAGACCGACGCTCCTGACGTACGGGGTCCGCAACTTTCCACGGAGGGGAACACGAATGTCACACCGTTCTGCCCGCTTGACTGCCGTCACCATGTTCGCGCTGACACTTGCGCTGGCCGCGGCGCCGCGCGTGCGCGCGGCCGACGTTGATATCGCGCCTACGTTCGAGGATCAGAAGAGCACGCTCGACGCCAAAAAGGCGCTCCATCTCGATCTCACGGCGAGCATGAACGCGCCGGTCGACAAGGTCTACGACGCGCTGACCAATCCCGAGAAGGTCGCGACCTACGACGCGCAAATCACCAGCGCCAAGCTGGTCTCCAAAAGCGCCAACGGCAAGGTGGTCGAATTCTTCGGGCAAACCATCGCGGTTCCGAATGCGCCCAAGTCACTGAAGGTCAAGTTCACGTTTGACCCGGACAAGAAGACAATTGTCTCGCAGAGCACCGGCAAGGCACTAATTCAGTTCCGCAACGAAGTCGCGCTTTCACCGTCAAAGGACGGCAAGGGCACGGAAATCCACTACACCAGCGTCTCGGCTGATCCGAGCAAGGCGCTCGGGATGGACACGCCCGAATTCATGCGCATCGGCGCGGCGCGCGGCACCTTCATGTCGACGCTGAACAACGCCGGAAAGTACATTCAGTCCGGCGGCAAGGAAGCCCCGCCTCTGCCGCCACTAAGCGACGCGGCGCATTAGCTCCAGGATGTCGTAGCCGGTGACGGCGGGCCGCCAGCGCGGTCTGTCATAGAAGATCGGCAAATTGATCGACCGTCAAGCCCGCCTTCCGAATGAGACCGCGCAGGAGGCCGCGATCGAGAGCCTCATGGAGCGGAATCGTGAGCACCAGAGCTACTCCCTCCCGGTATAGGGTGACGTGGCTGCCGCGCTGACGAACCCGCATCCATCCGGCGCGCTCGAAGGCCCGGATCGCATCGGCGCCCGAACAGACCGGAAGTTGGGCCATCAGTCGGGGACCGAAACCTCGACCTCCGCGGTGTCAACCTCAATCGGCAGTCCCAGCTCCCTGCGGCTCTCCAGATTCAGCTCGATTGCCTCGCCGATATTGGCGAGCGCTTCCTCCCGGGTCCTGCCCTGAGTCATGCAACCGGGAAGCGCCGGGCATTCAGCAATTATGAACCCATCCTCGCCCGGCTGAAGTGTTACCACGAACTTCATGGTTTAATCTTCGCGCCGGGCAGCCTGGAATGCAACTTGACATCCAGATGCGACATCAAGTCAATCGGCGCAGCGTGTTTTCCGCGGCTCAGACTCAGGCGACGCGGCGCATTAGCTCCAGGATGTCGTAGCCGGTGACGGTGCGGCTCTTGGCCGACCATTCCTTGAGTTCCTCGTCGCTCACGATCCCGGCCTGCGCGCCCTTGGCGAGGTCCATCAGGGCCATCTTGATCGTCGCTTCGTCAATCATCTCGCCCGATTGGGGATCCGCCATCGAGCCGCCACCCTTCTCGTGATAGAGCTTGACCACCCGGCGCGCGGCATCGATTTGTTCGCGGCTCGGCGTATAGCAGGCATTGGCGATCTCGGCCTGCTGCGGATGGATTACCCAGGTTCCGTCCATCCCGAGATTGGCCGCGCCGGTGTTTTTCTCGCGCAGTCCGCGTTGCAGCTCTTTCACACGCTCGGGCGAATCGTCGCTACGCCATAACCGCAGGAAGACGTTGTCGACCGCGTGCAGGCCGGCGGCCTTGGCCGCGACCACGGTCGCCTGCTTGGCGTAGTGGAAGTTCTGGTTCTGATTCTCGACAATCTCGCGCACGCCGATGCCGGCGGCGAAGTCGGCGATGCCGAAGACCAGTCCGCACATCCGCTCCGACGCAGTCGCGATCTCGTAGGCCTTGACCAGCGCCTGCGGCGTTTCGATCAGCGCCTCGATCTGAATCTGATATTTCCATCCGGCGCGCCGCTCGAGGTCGTCGAGCACCTTGGCCAGCTCGCGGATATCTTCCGGCCCGCGCGCCTTGGGCAGGATGATGCCGTGGAAGCGATTGGGCGCGCCGAGCACGATCGCTTCCATGTCGCCCTTGAAGAACGGCGAATGGATATTGTTGGGCCGCACGGTCACGATCTTTTTGCCGAAGTCCAGGGTGTTGAGCGCCTCGGCCATCACCTTGCGGCTCTTCTCGCCCTTGAACTCGTAAGGGCAGGCGTCCTCGAAATCGGCCATCACGTGGTCGACCGGCGCCTTGACGGGATCGGCGGCGGTCTGATGGAGCTTCATGCTGTGTCCGGGGTAGGTCAGCTCGGTGCGCGGGATAACGAAGCGGTTGCCCTTGTCGAGAATGTACATGTTGATCTCCTGAAGCGATTGCGCGCGCCGCGCCGGGGTTAGTCCTCGCCGAAATGCGAGCGCCGCTTGATCAGCACCGTGCGCTCGATTTCGACCACCGGCTGGCCGGCGGCATTCTTGCCCACCAGCTTGAACTTGACGATCCCGGCGTCCACCCGATCGGCGTCGCGCTTCTCGAGCACGGTCGATTCCGCGAACACGGTGTCGCCGTGGAACACCGGATTGGTGTGGCGGCCGTTGTCCATCTCGAGTTCGCCCAGCGCGTTCTCGCTGGTGTCTTCCGAGGCCAGTCCCACCACGAACGCCAGCACCACGCCGCCGTACACCACGCGCCGGCCGTCGTAGTAGTTCTTCGGATCCTTATCGACCATGTCCTGGTTGAAATGCAGTTGCGCGGTGTTCATCACCAGCGACGTGAACAGGTGGTTGTCGGTCTCGGTGATCGTGCGCCCGCGCGAATGGATCAACGTATCGCCGACCGTGAAATCCTCGAAGTAGCTGCCTGCGCTCGTGATTCCCATGGCCCCTAGTCGTTCTGCTCCATGATCCGCCGCCCGATCACTTCGAGCTGGATCTCGCTGGTGCCCTCGAAGATCGAGAGCACGCGCGCGTCGCGCCAGTAGCGCTGCGCGTCGAACTCCATCGAGTAGCCGTAGCCGCCGTGGACCTGCATCGCCTCGCGCGTGACCCGCTCGGCCATCTCGGCCGCGAAGACCTTGGCCATGCCGGCCTCGAAGTCACATCGCTTGCCGGTGTCCTTCTGCGAGGCGGCAAAGTATGCAAGCTGGCGCGCGGCCTCGATCTCGACCGCCATGTGCGCGAGCTTGTGCCGGATCACCTGGAAGTTTCCGATCGGCTGCCCGAACTGGGTGCGCTGGCGCGCGTACTTGACCGCGCACTCATAGGCGGCCTGCGCCACGCCCACGCCGCGCGCCGCAGTCTGGATGCGCGCCGACTCGTAGGTTGCCATCAGTTGGTAGAAACCGCGCCCCTCGACGCCGCCAATCAGGTTCGCGGCGGGCGCGTACGCGTCATCGAAGGAGAGTCCGAAGCTCTTCATGCCGTGATACCCGATGGTCGGGATCGGCTCGCCGGTCAACTGCGGCGGCATGAAGCCGTTGCCCGGCTCCTTCTCGAACAGGATCAGCGACAGCCCCTTGTGGCGCTTGGCCGGATCGGGATCGGTGCGGACCATCACGGTCAGGATGTTGGCGCGATTGGCGAACGTGCACCACATCTTCGAACCCTTGAGCAGATAGCCGTCGCCCGTTTTGACCGCGCGGGTCTTGATCGACGCGGTGTCGGAGCCAACGTCGGGCTCGGTGAAAGCCGCCGCGGTCATCAGTTCACCGCGCGCGATCCGCGGCAGAAAGTGTTTCTTCTGTTCGGGCGTGCCGTTGGCAGTGATGAGCGTACCCGTGATCAGATTACGGGTCATCACGGAGCCGACCGAGAGCCAGCCGCGCGACAACTCCTCGGTCACAATCGCCATCGCGATATAGTCGAGCCCCAAGCCGCCGTCCTCGGCCGGGAAAATGATCCCGAAGTAGCCCAGCTCGGCCATCTGCTTGAGGATATTTTCCGGGATCTCCTCGTTGCGGCGATCGAGGCCGTTGGCGATCGGCTTGATCTCGCGCTCGACGAAATCCCGCACCGAGCGGCGGATCTCTTCATGCTCCGGCGTAACGAACGGCATCGCGCCCTACTCTCCTGCCTTTTTGCGGACCAGCACCGGTCGCTCGTATTCGAGCACCTTGCGGCTTTCCTGGTTGAAGCCGGTGGTTCGGAACTTGACCACGCCACGATCGGGACGCGAGGTGTCGCGCTTGGAGAGCACCTCCGACTGCGAGGTCAGCGTGTCGCCGGGATAAACGGTCTCCAGAAACTTGAGCTGTTCGTAGCCAAGATGGGCGATGGCGCGTTCGCTCAGGTCCTCGACCGACAGGCCAAACACCACGTTCAAGACCAGCATGTGGTTGACGACCACATCGCGAAATCCCAGCGTATGCGCATACTGGCGATTGAAGTAGATGGGGTTGAAGTTCATCGTGACCGTGGTGAAGAGACTGTTGTCGCCTTCGTTGATGGTACGCCCCCAGTGATGCTTGAAAACCTGGCCGACCTCGAAGTCCTCGAAGTAGTGTCCGCGCTCGATTTTCCGAATCGCCATTGCGGTTGATTGTGCCGTTATTTCTCGGTCGCGCCAAGCGCTTTGCTATAAGTAAAAACGAATTTCTGTTCTGTCAAACTGTAGCATAACTAATGGTCATCAGCCCAGCGGCGCGAAGTTGGACGCCACGCTAGCGCACCAGCGCCTCGACCGCCTTGGGCATCTGCCTGGCTACGCGCACGATCGGGATGCCGGTCTGGCGGTTCTCGAACAGCTCCTGCATGCAGCGCGGCAGATCTTCGAAGGCGTAGATCTCCTTGTGAACCGTCGGCCGGAAAATCGTACCGTAGAGCTCGGTGGCCGCGCGGCAACCGTCGATGGTTTCGTAGTGCGTATGATCGAGCGTGATCTGCCGCACCGACAGGCCCGCCGAGTCGTAGCTGATTTTCTTGTCGAGCTGCCAGCCCGCGCTCACGTTCACGCCCTCGCGCGCCTGCGCGGCCAGGCCCGCGGCGAATACTGGACCGCGCAGCATGTCGCATACGAGATGCATCCCGTCACCGCCGGTGAGCCGCTTCACCTCTTTGTTGAAACTCTTGACGTCCTCGGCCGTGGCGAAGCGATTGAAGACCTTCTGATCGATCGGCGTAATACCCATCCGCTCCAGATGCGTGCGCCGCTCCGGACTGCCGGAACAGAAGAACGCTTTATGCCCCTCGGTCTTCGCGAGCATCAGGAACAACTCCGAAACCCCGCCGCCGAAGCCCAGCACGTCAAGGCGCGCGAGGCGCTCGCGGGATACTTTCAGGCGGAAAATGTCGTAGCCGCGGCGCCACAGATGGTACGCAGTCGGCGCGCGCAGCGGCAGCGCCGCGATCTCCCACAGATTGAGCCCGCAGTTAAGCGGCGCCTTGATGATCTGCCAGTCGCGGACCATCGCCTCCTCGCCGTACCAGCCAATCGAATCCGGCTGGTCGTAGGCCCAGATGCGGAGCGGATAGCCGTAGATGTCGGGCTCGCCGTTGCAGTGCGTGATGACAATCTCACCGGGTTTGAACCCCTTGACCTCCACGCCCACCGCCAGCACTTCGCCGATCGCGCTGTTACCGGGATAGATCTTGCCGCCGCGCAGCTCCGCGATATTGACCGTATCCGCAATCGCCGCGTGGTCGACATTATGTTCGGCTGAGACGGCGAGGATTTTCAGATGCACGTCGCCGGGCTCCATCGGGCGCAACTCGAGCGTGTCGAGCTTGAGCACGTGGGCCACGTTGAACTTGGAGAGATCGTTGCCGACGCGTCCGCGTTCGGCCGCAATCGCGTCGGCAGTGATGGTATAGGCGCGCAGCATAGCGGTCCTCCGCAGGCTTCAGGTCGAGCGACCTTCTGTTTAGCCCGGCGTCCCGGAGATGGTCAACCGCTCGATGGCACCGGCGTCGGTTGCCATAATCGAGGCATGCTCGAAGGTGAAGCGCGTCCACGGTCGCTCGCGCAACCGTCGCGGAACCGACTGCCGGCAGGTTTCGAGGCCGAATTGCGCCGGCGGATCGAGGGCGACGTACGCTTCGACCCCGCCACGCAAGCAATCTACTCGACTGACGCCTCGAACTATCGGCGCGTCCCGATCGGAGTCGTGATTCCGCGTCACGAAGACGACGTGCTCAATGCGCTCGCAATCGCGCGCGAGCACGCGCTTCCGATCCTGGCGCGCGGCGGAGGCACCGGCCTCGCCGGTCAGACCTGCAATGCCGCTCTGGTACTGGATTTCTCGAAGTACATGAACGCGATTCGGCACGTCGACGCGGAACGGATGCTCGCCAAGGTCGAACCGGGAGTCGTACCCAGCCAGCTCAACACGGCGCTCGCCGCTCACGGGTTGTTCTTCGCGCCCGACCCGACGACGAAAGATCGATGTACGATCGGCGGGATGGTCGGCAACAACTCGTGCGGAGCCCATTCCGCGGCTTACGGCAAGACCGTCGATAATCTCGCCGCGCTGGAGGTTGCGCTCTACGACGGAACGCGGCTTACGCTCGGCGCGACCGCGACCGCGACGGCCGCGACCGGCGATGCGCGCGCCGCCGCGCTGCTCGCGACGCTGCGCGAGTTGCGCGATCGCTACACCGATCGCATCCGCCAACGCTATCCGAAAATCCCGCGCCGCGTCTCGGGCTACAATCTCGATCAGCTCCTGCCTGAAAATGGCTTCAACCTTGCGCGCGCGGTCACCGGCTCCGAAGGCTCGCTCGCGGTCACGCTGGGCGCGACGCTGAAACTCGCGCGGCGCCCGCAGCGACTGTGCGTGATGGTCCTCGGCTTCGACGACGTCTATCTCGCGGCGGATCAGACCCCGTGGCTGCTGGAGCATCGCCCGCAGGCGCTCGAGGGCTTCGACGACCGTCTGATCGAGTTCGCCATAGCCAAAGGTTCGCAGACCGCGGCGCGCGGACTGATGCCGGCCGGGCGCGCTTTTCTGATCGTCGGGCTCGGCGCCGATCACGACGACGAGCTGCGCGAGCGCGCCGAGGCGATGCTCGCGCAAGCCCGCCGGGTCCGCGCCGGCACGAGCGTCACGCTGCTCATGGGCGCGGCGGAACAACAGGCGGTGTGGCGGCTGCGCGAATCTGGCCTCGGCGCAGGCGCCGCAATCCCCGGCCACCAGCGTACCTGGCCCGGCGCGGAGGACGCCGCCGTACCGCCAGAGCGGCTCGGCGCCTACCTGCGGCGCTTCAACGATCTGCTCGGGCGCTATCAGCTCGAAGCCGCCACCTACTACGGCCACTTCGGCGAGGGATGCGTTCACTGCCGGATCAACTTCGACTTCGCCACGCCCGCCGGCCGCGCGACCTTCCGCACCGCGATGGTTGAGATTGCCGATCTGGTCGTCGAATTCGGCGGCTCGCTATCCGGTGAGCACGGTGACGGGCTCGCGCGCTCGGAACTGCTGCCCAAGATGTTCGGCGGCGAATTGATCGACGCTTTCCGCCAGTTCAAGCGCGCGTTCGATCCTGACGGCCTGATGAACCCCGGCGTGATCGTCGACGCCGAGCCGCTCGATTCGCATCTCCGGCTGGCGGCGCTGCGCCCCCGCGCCGTCGAGACCCACTTCGACTTCAGGCCGGACGGCGGACTTGCCGGCGCGGCGCTCAAGTGCGTCGGGATCGGCAAATGCCGCAAAAGCGACGCCGGCACGATGTGCCCGTCGTATATGGCTACGCGCGACGAGCTGCACTCGACGCGTGGCCGGGCGCGGCTCCTTTTCGAGGCACTGAGCGGCGATCTACTGAATGGCGGATTTACCGATCCGGCGGTCGCGGAAGCGCTCGACCTCTGCCTGTCGTGCAAAGCCTGCAAGAGCGAATGCCCCGCCGGCGTCGACATGGCGACTTACAAGGCGGAGTTCCTCGCGCACTATCACGCGGAGCAGCGCCGCTCGCTGGCAGGCCATCTGTTCGGACGAATTCACGACCTGGCGCGCCTCGCGCAAACGGCGCCGCGCCTCGTGAACTTCTTCGCGCACAATCGCGCGTTCGCAGCGCCGGTCAAGCGCGCGGCCGGAATCCATCCGGCGCGCGACCTTCCGCGCTTCGCATCGCGCACGCTGCGCGCTTGGTTCAACCGGCGCGAGGCGCCCGCATGTGCGGGGCACGAGGTGGTACTGTTTCCCGACACCTTCACCAATTTCTTCGAGCCCGAAGTCGGGATCGCCGCGGTCGCGGTGCTGGAGCGCGCGGGCTTTCGCGTGACGATTCCCGGAGCGCGACCTGTGCTGCGGCCGGCCGCTCTACGACCAGGGGATGCTGGTCCGGGCGAAGCGGCAGCTTAAACAAATACTTGAAGTTCTGTCGCCGCGAATCGACGCGGGCGCGATCGTCGTGGGCCTGGAGCCGAGCTGTCTCCTTACCTTCCGCGACGAGCTGACCGCGCTGTTCCCCGGCGACACACGCGCGCAAACGCTGGCGCGATCCAGCCTGATGCTCGACGAATTCCTGGCCCGCGAAGCCCCGGAGTTCGTTCCACCGGCGCTGGCCGATAAGGCGATACTCCAAGGTCATTGTCATCAGAAGGCGATCGCGGGACTCGAGAGCGAAGTCTCGATCCTGAATCGGATTGACGGGCTTCAACTCGAAGTCTTGGACGCCGGGTGCTGCGGGATGGCGGGCGCGTTCGGATACGACGCGCGGCACTTCGAGGTGTCGCGCGCGATCGCCGGGCGCGTGCTGATCCCGGCGATCGGCGCGCGCGATCCGGGACGATCGTGATCGCGGACGGCTTCTCCTGCCGCACGCAGATTCGGGCCTTCTGCCCCGGCGCCCGCCCACTGCACCTCGCGCAGGTACTGAATACGCTCGCCGGTGAGGGCATACTGCGTTAAGCTGCGGAATCATGATGCGACCCGGAATAACTTTTGCCTTCGATCCGTTTATCAACCAGCACATGCCGGAACTGGCGCGGCATGCCGAGCGCCTCGGCTATACCGACGCGTGGTCGTACGAGTCTTTCGGCGCAGAGGCGTTCTCGCCGCTCGCCGCGGCCGCGGTCGCGACCACCAAGATGCGGCTCGGGACCGCGATCGTGCCCGTGTTCACACGTCCGCCGGCGCTGATCGCGATGTCCGCCGCGACGCTGCAGCAAATCTCCGGCGGCCGCTTCATCCTGGGACTCGGCATCTCCACGGCCCCGATCGTCGAGAAGTGGATGAACGTACCCTACAGCAGACCGCTGACCCATCTGCGCGAGACGGTCGCGGCATTGCGCGCGATCTTCCGCGGCGAGAAAACCACCGTCGCCGGCCAAGCGATCAAGATCGACGGCTTCCGCCTCGACCTCGCGATGGAAAAGCCGCCGCCGATCTATCTGGCCGCGCAGGGCGAAACGATGCTGCGTACGGTGGGCGAGATCGGCGACGGACTGATTACGAACTTCATCACGCCGGCGAAGCTGCCACAGATGCTCGCGCACGTGCGCGAGGGCGCGAAGGCCGCGGGCCGGAGCGCCGACGGGTTCGACGTCGTGTGTCGGATCATGGCCGCCGTCGACGAGGACGAAGGCGTAATCCTGCCGCTGATGCGGCGCGCGCTGACCGCATATTTGACGGTCCCGCAGTACAACAAGTTTTTCCAGGAAATCGGCTATGGCAACGAGGCGCAGCTGGCGATGGACGCGTGGAAGGCGGGCGATCGCAAGAAGGCGGTTTCGGCCGTGCCCGAGGAGATGGTCGATTCGATTTTTCTGATCGGCAGCGCCGACAAATGCCGCCGCCGGCTGAAGGAATACGAGCAGGCCGGCGTCACGGCCACGGCGCTGCAACTGAGCTCGCTCGCGCCGACACCCGAGGAACGCCGCGCGAAGATCCTGCGGTCGCTCGAGAAGCTCGCGGAGTGATCAGCGTGTGAGGTAGACCTCACCCGCCGCGCGAAATAGATTTCGCGCGGCGACCTCTCCCGGTTTGCGCCTGCGGCCAGGCCGCAGGCGCGGGAGAGGTGCAGAATTCAGGTGCCGACAAAGTCGATCAGAAGAAGGTGCGGCGGGCGAGGTAGAAGATGGTTGCGCCGACCGCCGCGTAGACTGCGATTCCCTCAACGAGGCCGAGCCCGCTCGTGGTCAGGAACAGCGCTAGTACGAGCGCGGTCGCGATCACTGCGACCGTCTGCTCGATGCGGCGCTCGCGCGAGCGCATCCGGGCGACATGCTCGGTGATCGGCGCGCCGCAGTTGGGACATACGCCGCCGCGCTTGACGACCAGATCGGCCTCGCACTTGGGGCATTCGATCTTGGTGCGGATCGGCATCGCGGCTCAATTCTGACGCGCGAGGCTCCAGACCGCAGGCGATGAACTGGGCCGGCGGGGACGCCGGCCCTACTTCAGGTGCTAGGCGCGAGCCTTACGCAGGCCCGTGCGCCGCCCGACTGCGGCGGTCTTGAGCCGCTTCTGACGCTTGCGCGCCAGCGCCTGATTCTCAGCCGACTTCGACTTGATTGACCGCGCCTGAGGCTTGATCGGCTCCGGATTCCGGACGGCCGCCACAGGCTCGATCGGCGCCTGCTGTTCTGCCAGCAGCGGAGCCTGCGCGGCGATCTCGGCCGCACGCGCCATCGCCTCGAGCTTGCGCTGCTTCCATCCGCGCAGCCCGCGGCGCATGTACTCGGGATGGATATCGAGCATGTCGCAAACATTGTCGAAGGAGAACACCCAGTGCTTGTCCTCGAGGTTGATCCACTCTTCGGCCTCGCGGAACAGCCGCTGGCCCTTGTTGGTCGGCGAGTCGATACACTTCATGAAGCATTCGACTGCGTCTTCCAAAACGCTCAGGATCAGGCGTTTCTCACCTTCAAGCAGATGCTTGCGGCGCATCGCCTCGAAGTATTGGATGGGCAAAAGGGTGTCGGGCTCGAAGAGCGCCGGCAATCTTTCGTCCAAAGTCTCTTTTTCCTGCATCTTGGCTCCCTGATCCGCCCTAACCGCGTCGTTCTCCACCAGCCCATCCTCCTTCTTCAACGCCGGCCGAGGCCCGGCTATTCATCGTCGTCTGTAAGCGCTTCGTAAAGTTCATTCCATGCCATCTGGATCGCTTCCAGCTTCGCTTCGCTCGACGCGGCCGGATCGTCTTCAAATTCGTCGAGATCGATTACCCACTGGCGCAGATCGACAAAACGCACGTCGAGCGGGTTAAGCCCCGGATGGTTTTCCGCCAGTATTTCGGCGATATCCTCGGCCTGATCCCACTTGACTCCCATCGTGTCCTGCCCTCCGTGATAGTCCTATTGTCAATAGCGAGGCTAGCTCTTGGCCGGCTTTTCTCAACACCCGTTATGACAATTCCTCCACAGACTTCTTTTCGAGCGCCAACTTGATCGCGCTCTCCATGATGCGCTGGGCGAACGGCGTAGTCATTTCGTTCAACTCGTCGACCAGCTTCGCCAGCGCTTCGCGGTCGACGCCCGCCCGCGCGGCCTCGAGCTGGGCCGCCAGATCCTCGATCCCGACGCGCTCCAGCGCATCCACCAGGTCCGCATACTCGACGAGCTGTTTGCGCACCGCGGCCAGAATCTGATCGGCCTCAGTTGCGCGCGGTAATCAGCAGGCGACTCTTCGAGATCCTGCTCGCCCTCGTCGATAGCTTCCTCGAGCATCCGCTCGATCTCTTCCTCGTTCAGTCCATAGCTCGGCTTGACGTCCACCGAATGCTCGCGGCCGGTGCGCTGGTCGCGCGCGGTTACATTGAGGATGCCGTTCGCGTCGATCAGGAATGTCACTTCGATTCGGGGCATACCGGCCGGTTGCGCGTCGATCGGCCCGAGCTTGAAGCGTGCCAGGCTGCGGCAATCGTTCGCCAGCTCGCGCTCGCCCTGCAGGACGTGCACGTCGACATGGGTCTGATTATCGACCGCGGTGGTGAACATCTCGGCGACGCTGGTCGGGATCGTGGTATTGCGATGGATCATCCGCTCCATCACGCCGCCCATCGTCTCGATACCCAGCGACAGCGGTACCACGTCGAGCAGCAGCATGTCGCCCTGCGATTGCCCATCAGCACGCCGGCCTGCACCGCTGCGCCCATCGCAACCACCAGATCGGGATCGACCGAGCATAGCGGCTCGCGGCCGAACAGCTCCTGCACGCGCCGGCGCACCAGCGGCGTGCGCGTCGAACCGCCGACCAGCACGACCGCGTCGATCGCCGGACGGATCAAGCTTCGCGTCCTTAAGCGCCGACTCGCAGCACTTGAGGGTGCGCTCGACCAGCGGGCCGGCCATGCGCTCGAAGTCCGCGCGCGACAGCGACTTACGAAGCGCGCCGGCGGGAAGTTCGAGCACCAGCTCGGTCTCGAGCGCAGTGCTCAAACGCTGCTTGGCGTCCTCGGCAACGCGGCGCGCGCTGTTCCAGACGTGACGGTCGCGCTTGAGCGCCTCGGGCTGGCCCGCGAGGATGAAATCGACCAGCACGCGATCGATATCGTCACCGCCCAGATGCGTGTCGCCGTTGGTCGCCAGCACCTCGAAGATTCCGCCCTTGATGCTGAGGATCGAAATGTCGAAAGTGCCGCCGCCGAAATCGTAAACCGCGACGTTGCCGGTCGCGTTGCTGCTCCAGCCCGTAGGCAAGCGAAGCCGCCGTCGGCTCATTGACCAGGCGCATCACCTCGAGCCCCGCCAGCCGGCCCGCGTCCTTGGTCGCCTGGCGCTGGCCGTCGTTAAAATACGCCGGCACCGTGATAACGACGCGCCTGACCTCTTCCTCGAGGCGCGGCTTCGGCGCGGGTCTTGAGCGCGCGCAGAATCTCGGCCGAGATTTCCGGCGGGGTGAGACACGCTGGCCGATCCTGAAGCGCACGACCGGCCCGCTCAAATCGGTGAAGGTGTAGAGGTCGCGATCGGCGGCCGCGAGTTCAACCGCCGCCGAGCCCCATGTAACGCTTCACCGAACGGACGACGGCGCCCTGCTCTCCCCCGGGAAACCGACCGCGCTCACGCGCCCGTCGCGCTCGACCGACAGATGCGGCTCGACCTCGATCGCGGCTGCGCCGACCAGCACACGGCCGTCGGGCGCGAGCGCGACCACCGACGGCAGCAGCAGGCTGCCGGTCGCGGGATCGGGAATCACCCGCGGCTCATCGCCGTCCATCACCGCGATCAGGCTGTTGGTGGTACCGAGGTCTATGCCGAAAATCCGATCCATCTATCGTCAGTAAACTACGTGGCTGTCAGTAAACTACGTGGTGCGAGCCCGTCCGTTTCAGGCGGCCTTCGCGTTCTCCAGGCCGCGATCGACGTCGCGAATCAGCGTGCGCAGGTACGCGATCCTGGAGAGCAGCTTCTTCAATTCAATAATAAGCACGGGGCGGCGGCCCGGATCGGAGCCGAACTGGTCCCAGCGCATGAAATTTTCTGTCAACTCGTCGGTGGCCTGCTTCATCAACGCCAGCAGTTCGACGCGTCTGGCTTCGATCGCAGCGCCTGCGGCCTGTGCGGCCGGCCGGCATCGCGCAGCTCTGCGATTTGTTCCTGCACCTCGAAGACCAGTTCCGCGATTTCGGGCGGCACGGCCTGATTGTTCTCCGCGAGCTTTTCCCGGTTCAGTTCGAGCCAATAGAGTCCGCGGCTCACCGGGTCGCGGAGCGTGCGATAGCTGCGAGTCAGGAGCGCGGTGCTGCGCAGGCTCGCGTCGCGGACGAGCGGAGGGCTCGCAGCGAAACGGTCAGGATGCAGCCTGCGGCCCATGTCGTGGTAAGCGGTTTCGAGCTGACTGAGATCAATCGTGAGGCGGCGCGGCAGTCCGAGCGTGGCGAAACAGTCCAGCTCAGCCGTGACCGGCGATCCGCACTCGGGACAGACTAAACACGGCTCGAAACGCCGTGCACATGAAGGACATTCGACCATCGTTGGACCGTAGTTGGCGCTCGTCTCCGCCGCCGGCACTGCACTTCAGCACTCATACCGTGAACGATTCCCCGCATCCGCAAGCGCGCTTGACGTTGGGGTTCACCAGCTTGAATCCCGCCGACATCAGTTCTTCGGCGTAGTCGAGTTCCGATCCGTTCAGGTACAGAAAACTCTTTTTGTCGACAATCAGACGCGCGCCGTCGCGCTCGAAAATCTTGTCGCGTTCCTGCGCGGCGTCGATTTCCATGCGGTACTGCAGGCCCGAACATCCGCCGCCCACGACCTTCACGCGCAGGCCGGCGCCCGGCTTGTCGGCGACCAACTGCTTGATGCGAGTTGCCGCCCGCTCAGATAGCGAAAGATTCGCCACGCTCGGCCCTCTTCATCCCTGGGCGGCTTTGTCGGCGGGCTCGCCGGCCTCGCCCTTGCGCTTCTTCCAGTCCGTGATCGCCGCCTTGATCGCGTCTTCGGCAAGCACCGAGCAGTGAATCTTGACCGGCGGCAGATTCAGCTCCTTGACGATGACCGTGTTCTTGATCGTGATCGCCTCGTCGATATGCTTGCCCTTGACCAGCTCGGTCACGTAGCTCGAGCTGGCGATCGCGCTGCCGCAGCCGAAGGTCTTGAAGCGCGCATCCTCGATCACTCCCTGATCGGTGATCTTGAGCTGCAGCTTCATCACGTCGCCGCATTCAGGCGCGCCCACGATGCCGGTGCCGACGTTGGGATCATCTTTCGCGAAACTGCCCACATTGCGCGGGTTGTTGTAGTGATCGAGTACTTTGGGTGAATAAGCCATGATGTTCTCCGCCCGCTTTGGTTATTCGGCCTTCCACTGCACCGACTTGAGGTCGATTCCTTCCTTGGCCATCTCGTAGAGCGGCGACATCTCGCGCAGCCGCTTCACTTCCTTTGACACGCGCTCGGTCACGAAATCAACTTCGTCTTCGGTGTTGAAACGGCCCAGCCCGAAGCGGATCGAGCTGTGCGCCAGCTCCTCGTCGATGCCGAGCGCGCGGATCACGTAAGAGGGCTCCAGCGTGGCCGAGGTGCAGGCCGAGCCGGAACTGACCGCGATGTCGTGAATTCCCATCAGGAGCGATTCGCCTTCGACATACGCAAAGCTGACGTTCAGATTGCCGGGCAGGCGCTCGGTCGGATGCCCGTTCAGATAGACCTCGTCCAGCCGCTCGAAAATTCCCGCCTGGAGCTTGTCGCGCAACTCGATCAGCCGCCGGCTCTCATCGGCCATCTCGGTGCCCGCGATTTCGCAGGCTGTGCCGAAACCCACGATTCCGGTCACGTTGAGCGTGCCCGAGCGCATCCCGCGCTCATGCCCGCCGCCGTCCATCATCGGGGTCAACCGCACGCGCGGTCCCTTGGAGCGGACGTACAGCGCACCGATGCCCTTGGGTCCGTAAATCTTGTGCGCGCTCATCGACATCAGGTCGATGCCGCACTTTTCGACATCGACCGGAACCTTGCCGACGCCCTGGGTCGCATCGCTGTGGAAGATGATGCCCTTTTCCTTGGCGATCTTCCCGATCTCTGCGATCGGATGAATCGTGCCGATTTCATTGTTGGCGAACATGAGCGTGATCAGCACGGTCTTGTCGGTGATCGCCTTGCGCACGTCGTCGGGATTTACCATCCCGTACTTGTCGACCGTCAGATAGGTAACCGTCGCCTTGCCCTGCCGCTCGAGCGCGCGGCAACTGTCGAGGATCGCCTTGTGCTCGGTCAGGCAGGTGATGACGTGGTTGCCCTTTTCCTTATTGAACTCGAGCACGCCCTTGATCGCGAGGTTGTCCGACTCGGTCGCGCCGCTGGTGAAGATAATTTCTTTGGACTTGGCGTTGACGAGTGCGGCGATCTGGTCGCGCGCCTTGCCGACCGCCTCTTCCGCTTCCCATCCGAAACAATGGTTGCGGCTGGCGGCATTGCCGAACTTCTCCGTAAAGTACGGCATCATCGCGTCGATCACCCGAGGGTCAGTCGGGGTCGTCGCGTGATTATCCATGTAAATCGGTAGCTTGACCATCAGAACACCTTCTCTCCGACACCGCCCGGTTCAACCCCGCTTAATAGTGGACCTCTTAAGTATATTATCAGCATCGGGACCCAAATTGTCAACGCGCGTTCGGGCCGCTTCCACAATAGTGGACCTGATTCAGTCTACTAAAGAGATTTCGCTTGGTTGTCAAGGGGAAAGTCGGCCTGTCTGCGCGGTCAAGAGCCCCATCAGCGCTCGCTCGCCGACATTGGTGCGGAAGCCTGGAAGGGGTCCGAAACGGGGGAGAGCTTCGGTAGTGATCTAATTTGACGGCTAGCGGCCCTTCTGCATCCGCCGTCTTTCGGCTCGGTTGGGCGGGGTTTGCGGAGGAACGGTAGGGTGCGTTGAGGGCGGAATCGGAACTCCCGGTTGGCCGGGTTGCAGCAGGAACTGGACACCCTGTTGCGCTGCTTGGGTTCTCACCATGCCGACGCCAGCCGAATTGTAGAAGATTTTGTAAATTAGAGTGTTCGCCAGAACAATGTCGAGCGCGCAATGAAGCTCCCAAACACGTCGATAAAGCTCGGAGTCGTTCCGAAGGTTCTTGATATTTAGGTTAAGCGGCTCAAGGTGCTCCAGCTTGACGCGGCGACCATGTGACCCAAAGTTTTTATGAGTACCCAGATACTCGGCGACCGCTTTACCTTTTTCAACGCGGTCCGCGTCGGCTCGAAACATATACCTAGCGAGCCACTCAGCAACGAAATCCTTCGACTGCTGAATCGCTTCGTCGCATTGAACGAGAATGCCCGGTCCCAGCGCCTGTAGAATCGGGAACCACACTTGCACCTTTTTCGGGTCGGCCTGAATCTCGTTATGAGCCTTCTGGAATTGTTCTTTGATCGCCTCGGCGGGCGTTACCCGCCGCCTATTACCATTTGCGGATCAATCGGACCCAGTTCGCCGTCTTCATCGATAAGAATCTCGTCGCCGGACATCGCCATCATGGTTGCGGCACTCTTCGCATAGGCGGGTACGATGAATCGAACGTGCCCAAACTTCCGACGTACTTCCTCGACAATCGTCTCTGTTGCCTCGGGAAAACCGCCGGGGCTCTGCAACAAAATGTCGAGTTTCGGACCGTCAAGCGCCTCCAGCATGCTATGGAAGGCGACCTTGTCCGACACGTCAATCTGCAACAGCTGCGGCGGTGCTTTTCCTGCGGGCGCAGTGCAGGCAGAAGCGTAGATGATCAGCGGGATGTCTGTTTGGTCGAAGACCTGTTTTACCTTGGCCTCGACCAAAATTCCCCATGCCGCCTTAACCGGTTGGTTCGGTGCGGGCTATCCGAAGTTGCTGTTCTTGGAGTACGAGCCGGTTGAACTCGCTGTGAACGGAATCCCAGATCGACGTTACCATTATGAACGCCGACCTCTCCCCCTTGCGAGCCTAATCAGGCGGGAGTGTGAGAATTGCCGGTACTCGTACCAAGGTCTGGGCGGAGCCCACTGATCGCTCGCAGATATTCCTCGGATGAAATGTTCAGTACGCGCATCGCCTCGGCCACTTCGGGATTCGCCTGTCTGAAACTGGCAAAAGCCGTGTCCAACGCGTCCTGAATTTCCTTTATTTCCTCTGCTGCCATACCGACAACCCCCTTTGCCACTGCTTTCATACTAGCAAATCTGTGGAACGGCAAGCGAGGATTGTGTGGTGGTTGATAAAGATGCATAAAATCCAGCTTTTTTCGATGCTCGCCTGCCTGACCGCTTGCAATCCGAGCGCCAGCAACGTGAGGAGACGTCCAGGCCCCGGCGGCAGCGGCGCTGCTCACGATCACTACCACTACCAGAGCTCCTTCAGCGCGGGCGCGGCTTGAGGACCATCCGGCGCTCTTCGTTCCAAGCCTCGAAGCCGAGCTTGTACCACGCCGAGAGCCGATCCAATTGCGATGGAGCACGCCGAGCGTGACGACTGTGATTTCCTTGTCGCGAAACCAGTCGTAGGCCAGTTCGAGCATCGGTTTCATCAGGCCCTTTCCGCGCCAGGCTTCCTCCAGGAAAGCGTTGGCGATATAGCCGGTGACCTTGGGCAAGTACCCGTTGCGCTGGCGATGCAGCCGGACCCAGAGGTAGCCGACCAGCTTGCCGTCGCCCACTCCCGCCGCGAGATGTTCGGCGACCCAGATCGCGTGATGGTCGCGGTTCAGGATGCGCTTGAGCCAGTTCGGCGCGTCGCGAATTTCGTCCCAATCGACGCGTACGCGATCGTCGATCGCTTCGTGATACGCGCCGATCGCCGCGATCAGCCGGGCCAACTCGGGAATATCGCTCTCGTGCGCGGGCCGGATTTGGACTGGCGCCGCTTTCGGATCAGATGCCATCGACAATCTTACCGTCCACGATCAGCAACTTCCCCTCGGCCCGAATCGATTTGAGCGCGGCTTCGCGCAGGGTCTCGAATTGGCGTTGAATCCACGGCGCCAGAGATTCCTCGATTGGCGCAGTGCCCGCGGAAAGCGCGGCATCGATCGCGCATCGAAACGCGATCCGCTCGATGCCATCGGTTCGCTCCAGACTGAGCGTGACAATCGCGCCCGCTTCCGACCGTTCCGGTTCGCCAATCACGCTCAGGAGGTACGCGCCGCGCGCAGTCTGTATTCTTACCGCCAAGCTGGCGCCCGCCGGTCTGACGCGCGGCGAGCTTACGCCGCGCCGCGCCTGGCCGGCGCAACGCGCGAAACCGGCCGCCTGGTCGGACTGCGGCCCTCCCAGAACAGCACCACCGGACCCGCGATATAGATCGACGAATAGGTGCCCGTGATGAAGCCGACCAGCAACGTGAAGGCGGACGGTCTCAGGATTGGTCCGCCCAGCACGAGGAGCGAGATCAGCACCGTGATCGCGGTGCCCGAGGTCAGCAAGGTGCGGGAGAGCGTCTCGTTGATCGCGCGGTTCATGATCTCGCCCATCGGCTCGCGGCGGCGCTTGGCCGCGTCCTCACGAACGCGGTCCGACACGATAATCGTGTCGTGCACCGAGTAGCCAATCACGGTCAGCAGCGCGGCCAGCGTGGTCAGGTCGAACTGGAGCTGGGCGATGACCAGCGCCCCGCTGACGACCAGCACGTCGTGAATCAGCGCGATCACGGCGCCGGCGCCGAAGCTCCAACTGACGTTGCGAAACTGCCAGGCGATGAAGATGCCCATGAAGATGGTCGCGAATACCATCGCGCCGATCGCGTCGCGGCGGAGGTCTTTGCCGACCTTCGCGCCGACCGTCTCGACCCGCAGCACTTCGGCGCTTTTGGCGCCGTAAGCCTGATCGAGCGCGTCCGCGATCCGGCTGGACAGACCCCGGTTCCTTGGCCTTCTCGAAACGCACCAGGAACTCGCGCTTGGCCTGACCGAAGTCCTGCACCGTGATCTCGCCCAAGCCCAGCGGCGCCAAGGCATGGCTAATCGTGGCCCCGTCCGCGTCTTTGCTAATCCGCACCTGGACGACGCTGCCGCCAGCGAAGTCGACGCCGTAGTTCAGGCCAACAAAGATCAGCAGCACCAGGGCCGCGACGTTGATCGCAGTCGAAAGCGCAACGAAGAAGTAACGCTTGCCGACAAAGTCCAGATTGATATCGGGTCGGATAAACTGTAAGGACATCAGGCCTCTCTAGAATTGCCGGCGCGGAACGCCGCACAAGAGAATTAGCCGTTCAGAACGGCAAATGAAAGTAGCGTTTCCAGCCGTCGCGGCCTCGTCCCGGGCGGCTGATCGCGAGGGCCGAAACGGACCGGGAACGGAACCATGTTCGCCAGAGAAGGGCTTGAAGGCGTCGTCGCCGCCCGCACCTCGATTTGCCTGATCAAGGGTGCGGAAGGGGCGCTCGAGTATCGCGGCTACTCGATCCACGGCCTCGCGCGGCAGGCCGGCTTCGAGGAGGTCGCGTACCTGCTCACGTACAGCAAGCTGCCGACGGCTGATGAGTCGCAGGATTTCACGCGCCGGCTCGTCGCAGCCCGCAAGCTGCCGCGGCGGGTAACCCAGGCGCTGGCCGGCCCGCTACGCGACATGACGCCGATCGACGCGCTCCGCAGCGCGGTCTCGATCCTCGCCGCAGACGACCCGGACGCCGCCGACAACCGCCCCGATGCGAACCTGCGCAAGGCGATCCGGCTCACGGCCGCGCTCCCGGTGATCGTCGCCGCGCATCTGCGGCTTCGCAACGGGATGAAGCCGCTCGCCCCCGACTCGAGCCTCGGCCACGCGGCCAATTTCATCTACATGGTTCGCGGCAAGCGGGCGCGCGGCGACGAGGCGCGCGCGCTGGAAGTCGCAATGATCGTCGAGGCGGATCACGGCCTCAACGCCTCGACTTTTGCTGCCCGGGTGACGGCCGGCACGCTTGCTGACCTGCATGCCGCAGTCGTGGCAGGAATCGCAGCGCTCAAGGGACCGCTGCACGGCAGCGCGTCCGGCGAAGTGCTGCGGATGCTGCACGGGGTCGGCGATCCAGCGCGAGCCGGCGCTTTCGTCAAGCGCACGCTGGCCGCCAAGGCACGCATCCCGGGCTTCGGCCATCGCATCTACAAGGCGGCCGATCCGCGCACGATTCATCTCAAGGAATGGTGCGCGAAACTCGCGGCTCGCGGCGGGGCGCGCAAGCTCTACCTGATCGCAAACGCCGTCGAGCGGCAGGCGCATCAGCGCAAGGGGCTCTATCCCAATGTCGATCTCTACGCGGCGCCGCTCTGGTCGATGCTCGGCATTCCGCCCGACCTGTTCGCCTCAATGTTCGCGTGCGCGCGAATCACCGGATGGTCCGCGCACGTCGCTGAGCAGCATCTGGACAACCGGCTGATCCGGCCTGAGGAAGAATATATCGGGCCGTTGTCGCGTCCGTTCGCACCATTGGCAGAACGATCCTGATTATCTATTCGTCAAGCCGAGCCCCGTGATTCATTGCGCCGGTCGGCGGCGAAGCGCAGGCGCACGTAGTCGGCGATCCATATACCATCGGCGTTGCAGATTTGTGGACGCAATGCCTCCCGAACCTCGGCTATGAACTCGGGTCAATCGGCCGGGCGCAAGGCCGTGGTAAAACTCTCGGCGAAAGTCTCGAGCCATCCCGTGATATCGCCGGGCAGCGGAGTGGGCCGCGGGATCAAGGCGATATATCGCACCGCGAAGCCGCCATCGGCAAGCCGCGACCGGTACTCCTCGATGGTTGGGAAATACCACGGGCTCACCCCTTCGCCGTCGCGTCCGCGCCGGTTGAGCGCGGCGACCAGCGCCGCCTTGATCTTCGCCACGCATCCGCTACCGCCGAACTCGCCGACGAACCGTCCGCCGCCGGAGCGCCCGCCACACGCCCGCGATCACGCGGTCCGGCTGGCGCATCCAGTGCAGCGCCGCATTACTGAACACGGCGTCGAACTCGCCGGTGAAGCTGAGTTGCTCACCGCTCATCACGCGCGCGTCGAGCCCGAGCGCGCGCGCCGCGGCGATCTGCGGCGCGCTCGAATCGACGCCGACCACGCCGCATCCCATCGCGCGAAGCTTTCGGTCAGCACGCCGTCCCCGCATCCGAGATCCAGGATGCGCTCACCCGCAATCGGCGCGAGCAGCTCCACCGTCGGCATCCCGAGCTCGGCGACGAAGCGGGCGTGGCGTGCGTAGCGCTCGGGGTCCCAGCTTTGCGATTGTCCCATCATGAACCTCCCGGCGAATCGTCTTGCTCAAGTCCTTAACTATAGTTAATATTTACCATGATGCAACAGATTGACGGGCAACGGGCTGACGGGAATGATCGGGTTCATCGCGCGATCGCGGCGATGACCGAGCTGGCCGAAATTTTCGCGCACCGCCGCGAAAGCCTGGCGCGCGAGGCCGGAATCACCGTCGAGCAATGGCGCGTGATGGAGCAAATCGCGGCCGCGCACTTCGTCCCTTCGCTGTTCGCGCGCGCGCGGGAAAGCTCGGCAGCCGCGGTCTCGAAGATCCTGCGCCAGCTCCTGGATGCCGGGCTGGCTTCGGTCACGATCGCGCGGGCCGACCGCCGCCAGCGGCGCTACGCGCTCACCGCGAAAGGCCGCCGCGCGTTCGAGGCGCTACGCGCCGCACGCCGCGCCGCGATCGAGGCGGTATGGAAGGACTTTTCGCACGCGGAACTGGCGGAGTTCAGCGCGTTCGCGGAGAAGCTGTGCGACCGGATCGAAAATTACGCAACGCGAGAAATCGAGCGCGTCGCGAAGGGACGGTAATTCGCCGGGGTGAGGATGCGGCGCGGGATCACGCCGCCTTCGAAGCGCTAACCTACGCGGCCGCGGTGCGCGACTTTGCGCACTTGTTGCAGACGTTGCGCTCGTTGGTGGGATCTTCGTTCAGGCCGTCATCGAGCGAATGGCACACCTTGAGGCACTTGGCGCAGATAAAGTAGATGCCCTCGATCGTCTTGTTGATCCGCTCGCGGTTCAGGATCTTGCCGCGCAGCTTTTCGATCCGGATGCCGAGCAACTCGGAGTACTGGCGCTTGATCTTGCGGCGGCCCGCTTCGTCCTTGGGGAGATCGCTGTCGTCCTCGGCCTCGTCGGCCGAGTCGCCGAAACCGGCGTAAACGTCACGCTTGGACGATTTGGTCTTGCGAACTCTGGCCATCGCTGGAACCTCCGCCTAGCGGGTGCGCGCCGTGTAGCCGCAATTCTTGTCGCAGACCCAGAAGTAACCGCGCCGCCCGAACCCGGCGTACATCACGACTTTGCTCTCGGCCCCGCAACTGGGGCACAGATGCTTGCGGGACGCCTCGCCGCCTTTTTCTGCCGTCTTGGCTTTCTTTTCCGCCATGATTGATCTCGCGGCCGATTATGAACCGATACCGCCCGTTGAAATTTTGCCGTCCGGAAGCTCCGCCTGGGAATTCTCCGCCGCCCGTCCGCGCCTCATCCACGTCAGTGTATCAAGAACCTAAGCTCCAGCGCGAACGATAGTCAATAGATTCCGCGCAGCGGTTGCGCCCGCCTCGCGCCGGTCTTAGCCTTGATGGGACTTCTCAGCGTTGATCGGACCCAGGAGTATCTTAACCACGAATTTGGATTCCAAACTCAAAGAGAACGATCCCGTCCTGTTTATCGATCGCAAGGGCCGGCAATATCTGAAGATTCTGCAGCGCGGCCGGCGGCTCGAAATTCGCGGCGAAATCTCCGTTGATACCCTGTTCGGAATCGAGGAAGGCTCGCGCGTCAAGCTCAGCTCCGGCGAGACCTTTATCGTGCTGCGTCCGACCTACGCCGATCTGATTCCCCATCTGCCGCGCAACGCCCAGGTGATCTACCCCAAAGACGCCGGCCCGCTCCTGATCTGGGGCGACGTCTTCCCCGGCGCGACCGTGATCGAGGGCGGCACCGGAGCCGGCGCGCTGACGATCGCGCTGCTGCGCGCGGTGGGTTCCGCCGGGCGCGTGATCTCGTACGAGCTGCGCGAGGAATTCGCCGCCGCCGCGCGCCGCAACGTCGCAACGTTCTTCGGCCCCGCGCCCAACTGGACGCTCAAGGTTCGCGACTTGTACCAGGGCTTCGACGAAACCGGCGTCGACCGCCTGTTCATGGACGTGGCGGAGCCGGCTGGGGCTTTCGACATGATCGCGCACACGCTTCGGCCCGGTGGCGTGCTGGTATGCTGGGTGCCGACTGCGATGCAACTCAAGGAGACCGTCGAAGGTCTCCAGCACCGTCCCGACTTCGGCGCAATCGAGAGCTTCGAGACGCTGCAGCGTCACTGGCACGTCAAGGACCTGAGCGTCCGGCCAGTGCATCGGATGGTCGCCCATTCGGGATTCGCGATCATCGCCCGCCGCCTGGCCGATGCGCAGCTAGCCGCGGAAACCGCGTCTCCAGCCGCCGCCGAGGACATCGCTGACGATGGTGACGCCACCGAAGAGGACATCCCGCAGAGCTGAAGCTGTCTCGGGAACTTCGGCCGCGGCCGGACGGTTCCCCTTCAGGAGTAGCAAACCCCATGCTGCTGCCTCCTCCTGACCACCGGGCAGGCGCGGGAGTCCCTCAAGCTTCCGCGCCTGCGCCTCCTTGAAATCCGGCGGCCGGTCCTGCGCGTCCTACCGGCGGAACAGTCCGCTCACGAAGGCGCCAATCTTGCTGAATACGTCGGGCGGCGGCGGCGTTTCGACCGGAATCGTGGTCGAGATCCTTCGCCGCTTTCCGGCGCGGCTGCGCCTGCGGCCGACGCCGTCCAAACTCCGCTGTGGAGCGGGCACAGACGCGTGGGCTCGGTGCCGCTGAGAAATGGCATCGGGATCCGTCGCGGACAGGCCGTCGTCGCCAGCCCGCCCGACGCCGGGTCGATCACCGCCATCGTGATTCCCGCCGGGCGCTCGAAATCGTCCGCGGATCCGCTCGCCGCCTCGACCATGAAATTCGTCCACGCCGGCAGCGCCGCCTGCGCGCCGGGCAGGCCGAAGACTTGCGGGTGATCGAAGCCGACCCATACGCCACAAACCAGGTCGGCGTGTAGCCGATAAAATACGCGTCGCGATAGTCCTCGGTGGTGCCGGTCTTGCCGGCCGCCGGAAAATCGAGTCCCATCCGCGCCGCGCCCGCGCCGGTGCCGTACGCAGCACGCCTTCCAGCGCGCCGGTCATCAGATAGGCCACGCGCGCGCTGACGAACCGCTGCGCGCGGTTCTTGATAGAATCACATGACCCTTGCCGTCGACCACCGATTCGATCGCATACGGCGGCGCCGCGACACCGGCATTCGCGAACACCTGGTACACGGAGGTCAGCTCCAGCAAGCGTCGATTCGTCAGCGCCAATCGCGATCGGAAGCACGCGGCAGACGCGCCGTTGATTCCCAATCTCGTTCGCGGTTCGGACGATCGCCGGCGCGCCGAGCAGGTTCCCGACGTAGGCGGTAGGGACGTTGAGCGACTCGGCGAGCGCGTCGGCGACCGTCACTGTCGCCGCGATAGGTGCGTTCGTAGTTGACCGGCGTCCAGCCGCCGAACGACATCGGCCGATCGGGCAGGATCGAGGCGAGGGTCAGCGGCGGGCAGGGGGCTGCGCTCGGGATCGAGCGCGGTCAGGTACACGATCGGTTTGAACGCCGAGCCGGGCTGGCGCTCGGCCAGCGCCGCGCGGTTGAACTGGCTGATGCCATAGTCGCGCCCGCCGACCATCGCGAGAATCGCGCCGCGGCGCGCGTCGAGCGCAACCAGCGCGCCTTCGAGCTGTTTGCCGGGCTCCGCGCGGCGCAGCCTATGATGCTCGCCTTCGAGCCGCGCGAGGTTGTCGGCGACCTCTGCTCGGCTTCCGCCTGCAGCTCCGGATCAAGCGTGGTATAGACCTTTAGTCCGCGCAGCGACCGTCGAAGCCCGGGATCCATGGACCAGTTCGTGACGTAGTCGGTGAAATACGGCGCGCGATGGTTGCCGGCGATCCTTCGCGAGCCTCGAGCGGCGCGGCGATCGCCGCGGCGCATGCGGTCTGATCGATCACGCCGCGCGCTCCATCAGCGCCAGCACCATGTCGCGCCGCGCGCGGCATCGCGTCCGGATGGCGCCGCGGATCGTACAGCGTGGGCGCGCGAATCATTCCGATCAGCGTCGCCGCCTCCTCGGGCGTCACTTCGCGCAGGTCCTTGTTGAAGAAATAACGCGCCGCGAGCGGCATCCCGTAGATCGGCGCGCCATGATATTCGCCCATCGGCACGTCGTTGATGTAGCGTTCCAGAATCCGTCCTTGCTGAGCTGGATTTCGAGCACCAGCGCGACTGCGAGCTCGCGGAACTTGCGCCGGAAGCTGCGCCGCTGGGGCGGAATAAACGTGCGCGCGAGCTGCTGCGTGATCGTGCTGGCGCCCTGCTCGAGGCGATGCCGGCGCCGAGATCGATCACGCGTCGCTTCGACGATTCGGATCGGATCGAAGCCGGAATGGTAGTAAAAGAAACGATCCTCGGTGGCGAGCAGTCCCTTGACCAGATACGGCTGGAGATCCGCGAGATGCACTTCGACGCGCTCGGCGGGTGCGTCCGGCATCAGGCGGCCGATCACCTCCGGCTCGAGCATCGCGCTCGTGCAGCTCCGCGCCGAGGAATCGGTGATGCGATTGATTCGATCGGCGTCGAGGATGTACCGCGCGACCATCGCAGGATAGTCCTGGACCCGAGCCGAAAGCCGCGCAGGCCAATCGTGATCGCGCCGGTAGTTTGCGCGTACTCGCCCGGATTCGCAGCCCGATCGACGCGGGAGTAGCTCAGACGGTCGAGCCGATCGATCAGGCGGATCCGTGCGATATCGTCGCCGGCGCTTAGCTTCAGCGGCGCGGCGTAGATCGCCGAACTGAGCGCGGCGCGGCGCTGCTCAATCAGCGCGGAAATTTCGGTGTATAGACCCGCCAGGTAGAATCCGACTGCGAAGGCAAAGAGCAGGAAACCGGCGCCGGCCGCACGGCGCCATCCCACTGCGCGCCAGAGCCGGCGCGCGCGTCCGAGCTTGCGCCCCTCACGCGCCATCCGAAACCTCCCGCCTCCCCACGCGTTGAGCTTGCGACCCGTGGAGTCGCAAGCCCGCCACTACAGAATGTCAGTATATCGTGCGGTGGCCGGCGCGCTAAGCCACGCCGCCGGGCCATCGCCGCGATCAGGTGATCAAGCGCTTCAGTAACGCGCGGAGCCGGGGCGTCTGCTTCAGCGCAGCGCCCAGCTCGCGCAGATTCGCTTCGTCAACGATCAGCGGCGAGCGCTGGAAACGGCCGTGATTGTCGTAGTAGCAGAAACGGATTTCGTGGGTGCCGCGCGCCTCGCCGTCGAGGAATTCGAGGAGCTGGATAGCGGGCCGATCGATACTGATCCGCGATCGTCGCTTCCTCCTCGATCACGCCCGAGCCCCAATGCAGCGCAAAGGTCCGCGGCTTGGCTTCCGCCGTGGCGGCAGGCTTGATTCGCGATCGGATGACTCGGCGCGCGGGCGCCCCACCCGCCCGCTACTTCTTGGTGCCGGCCCGCTGGTTCGACTCGCGGCCCAGGCATCTCTGGAACCACTTCTGCGCGCCAGGCGTGGCCGACAGATCGAAGCCGATAAAGTTCGCGAGCGACAGCACCGACGCGACGTTCGAGATCGGCGATCGTGAAGTCCTTGCCGAGCAGATACTCGCTGGCCCTTCACGTGCTCGTCCAGCACCTTGAGCGGCGCCTTGAGCGCTTCGGTCGCATTCTTGATCGCGGTATCGCTGCGCTGTTCCGCCGGCAGGAACATCTTGTTCATCAGAAGCGCGATCAGATGGGGTCCAGCTCGGTCATGCCCCAGAAGCTCCATTGATACGCGCCGGCGTGGCCCTCGACCGTCGCGGGCCAGAATGGCGCCTTGCCGTACTTCTCGGCCAGGTAGAGGTTAATCGCCATCGACTCCCAGATCACCGTCCCGTTGTCGTCGAGCGACGGGATGTGTCCGTTGGGATTGACCTTCAGATAGTCCGGTGTGCGCGTAGCCTGGAACGAAACCGGATCATGATCATATTTGACGCCCACTTCTTCGAGGCACCAGAGCGCGCGACCCGCACGCGACATCGACGTTCCGTAGACTTTGGTCATGGAAACCCCTCCCGAGGCCGATTTGGAAATTCGTCTCTGATCTGATGCGACCTGCCCAAGCGAGACAATCGGTTGGCGCGCTTCCCGATCTCAATCGTGATGAGTTCCATCGCTCTCTTTCGCGCGCTCTGAAAATGATATGAAGAACTGTGGGCCCGTGAAAAGTGAAACGGTGCAGGTGGTGATGGAGCCCAAGCGCGGCGCGGCTGGTGGAGCGGATGATCGCGCGGTGAATCCGCGGATGCCCGCGTTCTTTTACCGCCTCTCGCCGGCCGGTCAACGAACTTATCTCAAGAGCGACGCGATCGAGCGCCTGCCGCTGGCGCCCGCCGCGACCACGATCGGATTCGGCGCGCAACCTGATGCTGGCGCTCGATGACGGCACGCTCTCGGGGGTGAACGCGGCGGCGCACAGCCTGATTACCGACCTGTGCCGGCGCTTCGGCGTTCCGCCGGTGCGAATCGAGGTGCGCGACGTTCGTCCGCATAACGCGCGCGGCGAGCTGCACGGGATTTTCTACCCGTCACGGGCACCGCTGATCGTGCTCTGGATGCGCACGGCGCGCCGCCACGACGTGGTCAAGCCGAAGACCTTCCTGCGCACCCTGCTCCACGAGCTGAGCCACTACCTCGACTACGCACTGCTGCGCCTGGGCGATTCGTTCCACACCAGCGGCTTCTTCAAGCGCGAGTCGTTCCTGGTGCGGACGGTCTATCCTTCCGAGGAATTGCCGTCCGAAGCAGCGCCTTCCGAAGCAGCTACACTGGCCCCGACGCTTGCATTCGGGCCGCGAAACTTGAAACACTCTGGCGTTTGAAAATTCCTGGACCGTGAAGGGTAATGGCAATTCTTGACTTCTTCCGCCCGTCGGCTTCGCCGCGCGAGGCTCTGCTCAACGAACTGACCGATATCGCCGGCCGCAAGGAGGCGCTGATCGAGCGGCTCAAGCGGCACGCCGAGATGTGCGATTTGGGCAATATCAAGATCAAGCTCGGGCAACTGGCAGTCAAAGAGGAGGCCCATCTGAAGGCCCTCAACGCGATTCTGGCCGATCACGACCTTTGGGCGCGGCCACCCGAGCCGCCCGCGCACGACGGCTCGAACAACTGGGAGCGGCTGGGCGGTGACCTCGAGCTCGCGTCGGAACTGAGCCGGCTGATCAATCGACAGTCGGTCGTATGGGAAGCCGTCGATCCCGCGATGGCGCAGCGCTTCGCCGCCATGTACATCGAGGACTACGACAATACGAGCCTGCTGCGTGATCTGGTGCTCAAGTGCGATCCGCAGGCGTTGGACTGACGCACCGCATCGCGGCGCAGCCTAGAGATAGCGATCCAGCCGGCGGCGCTTCAGCTCCTCGGTCACGACCCGCAGATCCTGCGATCGTGAGCGGCGCGCGATCAGAATCGCGTCGCCGGAATCGACCACGACCAAGTCATCGACGCCCATCAGCACCATCAGGCGCCCGTGCGCGAGCGCGAACACGCCATCGGTCTCGAGCGCGATCACGTTGCCGGTCAGCACGTTGCCGCTCGCCGCGCGGCCCTTCTGACGCGCATCGCCTCCCACAGACCCTCCCAGCTTCCCACGTCATGCCATCGAAATCGGGCGCGCACGCTGATCACGCGGCGGCTTTTCTCGGCGACCTCGCGATCGAAGGCGTCGAAATTGAGCCGCGCATAGCGCCCGCGCGAATGTCGCCGGCGCGCGTCGCGATCCTTTCCATCGCGGCTGCGAGCGCCGGACAATGTCGCGCCAGCTCGGCGGCGAGCGTCGCGGTGCGCATCACGAACATCCCGGCGTTCCACAGGAACTGGCCCGAACGCACCATCTTTGCCGCGACCGCCGGCGGCGGCTTCTCGACGAAGCGCTCGACTTCGAAGCCGGCGCCGACGTCGCCGTCCGATCTTCTGATAACCGAAGCCGGTCTCGGGACGCGGTCGGCGGGACGCCGATCACGACGATCGCGCGCCGTGCTTCGCGCCAGCCCGATCGCGCGCGTGAGCGTGCGCTGGAAGCGCCGGCGGCCGGCGCGATGAGATGATCGGCGGGCATCACGGCGATCACTGCCGGCGCCGAGGCGCCGCTCGATCAGCGCCGCGCCATACGCGATCGCGACTGCGGTGCCGCGCGCCTGCGGGCTCGACGATCAGATTGCGCACCGGGATCAGTCTGCGCAGCGCGCGCGCGAAACGCGCGCTCCTGGCCGCGTCGCGATCAGGACGAAGATGCGATCGCGTCGCGATGAGCGGCTGCGGCGCGCGACGGTCTCGCCGAGCAGCGTGGTCTTGCCGTCGAGCGAGAACAGCGGCTTGGGCCGGTTGCCGCGGCTGAGCGGCCAGAACCGCGTGCCGCGTCCGCCGGCGATAATCAGGACCGCGGCGGACACTGCGCGCCTGCGCGACCGATGCCCGCGCGCGCTCAGATGCGCGCCCAACTCCTTGAGCTTGTTCTCGAACAGCGCTGCGGATTTCGGCAAGCGCGCTATTGCTGTCGCGCCTCGAAGCGCAGCACCAGCGCCGGCTGCGTATTGGACGCGCGCACGAGGCCCCATCCGCCGGGAAAGTTGACACGCGCGCCGTCGATATCGATCACGTCGTAGTGCGCGCGGAAATATTCGGCGGCCCGGCGCACCACCTCGAACTTGCGATCATCGGGACAGTCGAGCCGAATCTCCGGCGTGGCATAGGTCTTCGGCAGATCGGCCAGCAGCGCCGCCAGGCCGCGGCCCTCGCGGCTCGATGATCTCCAGCAGCCGGAAGGAGGCATAGATCGCGTCGTCGAAGCCGTAGTAGCGATCGGCGAAAAACATATGGCCGCTCATCTCGCCCGCCAGCGCCGCGTGCTCCTCCTTGAGCTTGCTCTTGATCAGCGAATGGCCGGTCTTCCACATGATCGGGCGGCCGCCATGGCGCGCGATATCGTCGTAGAGGCGCTTCGAGCATTTGACGTCGCCGATAATCGCCGCGCCGGGACGCTCCTTCAGGATCGAGCGCGAGAAGACCACCATCAGCTCGTCGCCCCAGACGATCTTGCCGTGCTCGTCGACCGCGCCGATCCGGTCCGCGTCGCCGTCGTATGCGATCCCGACCTGCGCGCCGCTCTTCATCACCGCGGCGTGCAGGTCGCGCATGTTTTCTTCGACCGTCGGGTCGGGATGATGGTTGGGAAAGCGGCCGTCCATCTCGATATACAAGCTCGACAGTCTCAAGACCCAGCTCGCGCATCAGCGGCGCCGCGACCACGCCGCCGCATCCGTTGCCGCCGTCGACCGCGACCTTCATGCCGGCTTCGAGCTTGAACTGCGCGCTTGATGTAATCGTCGGTAATCACCGAGCACGGGACGATCGCTCAGCTTGCCCGGCGCGCCGGCGCGTCACGAAATCGCGCGCTTCGATGATCTGGCGCAGGCGTCTGAATCTCCGTCGCCGTAGAGCGTCGTCGGTCCCACGCCGAGCTTGAAGCCGTTGTACTCGGCGGCGTTGTGGCTGCCGGTGATCATCGCGCCGCCGTCCATCTTCCAATGCGCGACCGAAAAATAGAGCAGCGGCGTCGGCACGATACCGATATCGACCACGTTGATTCCGCACTGGCGGCACGCCCTCGATCAGCAGGTCGTGGAGGCGTCGGACGAAAGCCGGCAATCGCGGCCCAGCGTGACGGTGCGCTTGCCCGCCGCGAGCAGCATCGTCGCCTAGGCGCGTCCCAGGTCTGACGACGAACTCGTCGTCGAAATCGTCTTCGACCACGCCCCGGATGTCGTATTCGCGGAAGACTTGCGGATTCATGCGCTACTCCATCTCGCGACTTTGCTCCACCGCCCGGATCGCGGCTCGAGCGTGACTGCCGATTATGACGGAGTCGGCGCGGACTTGCCAATTCCTGACCCGCTGCGCTAATGGTCCGCTCCGATGCCGGCGGCAGGATTGGGCGCCCGATGAGCTGAGTAACGGCATGGAGAACCGCAGAAGGTCGCACTGGTGACCGGAGCCGGCCGCGGCATCGGCCGCGCGATTGCGATCGCGCTGGCGCGCGAGCGGCTACGCGCTCTGCCTCGCGGCGCGCACCTTCGAGGAACTCGAGGAGACCCGCCGGCTCACCGCGCTCGAGCCCGAGCGCTCGCTGATCGTGCTGATCGATCTGGCCGCCGAGGAAAGCCCCGAAACGCTCGTGGCGACTGCGCTCGATCATTTCGGGCGGCTCGACGTGCTGGTCAACAATGCCGGATGGGCTCCCGCGCGCACCCCGCTGCACAAGATCAGCGGCGCGGACCAGGATCGGATGCTCGCGGTGAATCTGCGCGCGCCGATCGCGCTCACGCGGCTCGCCGCGCCACCGATGATCGCGCAGCGCAGCGGCGCGATCGTCAATATCGCGTCCGCGGCGGGCCGCACGCCGCCGGCCTTCGAGACGGTCTATGCCGCGTCCAAGGCCGGACTGATCGCCTTCACCCACGCCTGCTTCGCCGAATTGCGCGAGCGCGGAATCAAAGCTGTCGGTGGTGATTCCCGGACTCGTCGATACGGCGCTGATTCCGCGCAACAAAAAGCTGGAGCGCGCCCGCATGATCGCAGCCGATCAGGTCGCGGCCGCGGTCATGCAGATCGTGAATTCGCCGCCGGCCGTGTGTCCGGTCGAGATCGTGCTGGAGCCGCAATTCGACCCGTTGCGCACGCGCTAGCGAAGCGAAAGTTTTCGGTGGTGGGAGGTTTTGGACTCGGATGGCCGGCAGGGACGCCGGCCACTACCCTGAATGAAGCTACATTGGGTAGGGCCCGGCCTCCGCGCCAGCCTGTGTCGTCAAACCGCCCACTGCGAAGCTTTCGCTCACACGTGGGCGGCGCAACCACGCTTGCGCGCGAGCGGCCGGGCCTGTAACCGTCTGGCGCAATGTCCTTCACGCGCAGATTCGCGGCGATGCTGGCGGTCGGAGTGATCGCCGCGGTCGTCTTGTCGCCGCTGGTTGCGGTCGCGGTTGCGGCGGCTGGATTTCACTTCCCGTTCCCGCGCATCTTCGACCGCACTGTGATGGCCACACTGTTGGCCGCGATCCTCTGGAACCTGCGCGCCTTCAAACTCGGCGACCGTCTCGCGCGCGGCTTTGCCGAGCCGCTGGCGAATCTGCCGGGCGCGCTGCGCGGACTACTGCTCGCGACGGCCACGATGGGCACGCTCTTGATGCTCGCCGCGATACTCGAGGGTCCGGGCGGGATGACTATCACCGGCGTTGTCCATCGCGCGCCCCGGTACTTTCCCGCCGCGGTCCTGATCGCGATCATCGAGGAGGGCTTTTTTCGCGCTTTCCTGCTCGACGGGATGAAGACCGACTTCGGCGCGCGGCGCGCGGTCGCGGCCAGCTCAGTCGTGTATGCCCTCGCCCATCTGGTGCGCTCGCCGGCGCATTTCTACACCGTCGGGCTGGAACCCGCCGCCGGCGCGCGCAACCTGATCGCGATGCTCGCGCAAATTGCCGATCTGCACGCGCTGCTGCCGGCCGCGATTGGGCTTTTTCTGATCGGCCTGGTGCTGGGCGAAGCGTTCGTCCTGACCGGCACGGTCTACTTTTCCATCGGGATGCACGCGGGGATGATCACCGGGACTCAAATCGTGGCCCGCGATTGCCGACCGCGCTGCGCTGCCGCAGTGGCTGTTCGGTTTCGGCAGGTTCCCGCTGGTGAGCGGCGCCGCAGCGTGGCTCGCTGCGATCTGTAATCCTCGTCCTGCTCCGGCCCTTGGCGCGCCGCAAATGAACGGCTAGCCGGGCCTTTCGACGTACGTCATCACGAGATACATCACGGCTTCGTGATTGCCGGGGTTGCGGTACTCGTGGCGGGAGTCGGCCTCGAACTGGATCGCGTCGCCGGTCGCGAGCAGGTAGCGATTGTCCCCGACCCGCATCTCGAGCGCGCCACTGGTGACGACAAGGTTCTCGACCGTGCCTGCCGGATGCGGCTCCGCACGCTCGGTCGCGAGCGGCGCCAGCCTGATCTCGTAAAATTCCACGGTGCGCGGCTCGTCAAACGGGAAGAGCGCGCGCGAAACGAATTTTCCGTCTGCCGACTTGAGGAACTTCGCGCGATCGGCGGTCAGGATTCTGGTCCGGGCCGCCGGGACGCTGGCGATCAGCGCCGAAAACGGCAGGTCGAGAGCGCGCGCGATCTTCCAGACCACATTGATGGTCGGCGTGCTCTGGCCCAACTCGATCTGGCCGAGCATCGCACGGCTCACGCCCGACTTTTGGGCGAGCCGTTCCAGCGAGAGGCCGCATTTGACGCGAATGCGGCGGAGGTTGGGCCCGACCGCCGGCGCCGAAGCGGACGCCGCTTCCGGCAGGGCCCGGGGCTCGCCAGCGTCGTCGTCAGCCTCCCGCAGCCACGCGCTCGCCTGATCTCAGCGGCCGGCCGGGCGCGGCGCGAGCTCGGACGCGAGTTGGACTTGCGGCCGGAAACCTTCTTGCCGCTGGAACCCGCTTCCAACTTCTCCCGGCTTGCGGGTGCGGCTGGTGCCTGACGCGACGAAACCATTGCGAAAATACGTCCCAACGAACGTCCGTTTTGACGGACGCTCCGCTGTTTTGTCGTCTGATCATCCGTAATAGCGGATGGTCGGTCAAGCGGCGAGCTAACGCGCGCTCGAACGTTTTCGTTTTGCCCTCTTCTTGCGTTTTGCTGGATTGACCGACGGGGTTCTCAAGTGCTGGATCGCCTCTTCAAACGACAGCGGATGCGGTGAGACGCGCCTATCTTCTTCTCGTTTGGGCGTCGGGTTAGTTTAACGGCTTGGGCGGACGACGGAAGAGACGGCGCAAGAGGCGGAAGAGGCGATCACTATTCCAAGTGGAAAGCCCATAGTAGCGACTCACTGGGCTCTCTGGCAGGTAAAACGGCGTGGGCGGCTCTCCCTTCGGAGCCTTTGGCCATCTCTGTTTTCGGGACATCGGTCGTTGTCAACCGCCAGGGCGGCGGCGGGTCAATTGGCCGAGCGGGCGGCGTCGCGATGGCGATGGCGCGGGGTTTCGTCGTACACCGGCGGCATCCCGCGCGGGCGGGTCTTGAAGCGGCGATGGGTCCAGAGGAACTGCTCGGGGTACGCGCGCACGATGTCCTCGACGACCTTCAGGAAGCGGCGCGTGTTCACTTCGATATCGCGCTCCTGATCGCCGCTGCGCTGGATCGGGAATCTCGTCCTGGATCACGATGCGATGGGTCCGATTGCCGGGTTGCCGGACAGGAACACCGGCACCACCGGCGCGCGGGAGATCAGCGCCAACCGCGCCAATCCGGCTGGGAGTGGCGGCGGGCTCACCGAAGAACGGCACGAACAGCGCCTCACTGCGCTTGGCGTTCTGATCAAACGGAATTCCGACCAGGTCGCCAGGCGCAGCGCGCCCAGCACGGCGCGCGCGGCCGAGTGCTTGCGGATGATCTCGACGCCGGCACGCTCGCGCACAAAGGTCGCCAGCGCGTCGCCCGCGAAAAAGCGCTGCGTATGATGCACCAGGCTGATCTGATGCCCGTGCATCGCATGCGCCGCCGGCAGCAGCTCGAAGTTGCCGAAGTGCGCCGTCAGCACCAGGATGCCGAGGCCGGGATTGCGGGCTTGCAGCTCGCGCCAATAGTCGAAGCGCTCGTAGGCCACGCGCCGCTTGAGCCGGCGGTAGAAGAACCCGCCGAGCCGGACGTACTCGGCGCCGGCCCGCCCCAGATTGACGTAAGACGCGCGCAGGATCCGCCTGCGCTCGGCGAGCGGTCGGTCGGGAAATGCGAGCGCCAGGTTGGTGAGGCCAATCTTGATGTGGCGCCGGTCGAGCAGATAGCCGATGAATCCGCCGGCCACGCCGATCGGATAGAGGATGAAATCCGGAATCAGGCTGAGCGCATGAAGAATCGCGACCATCAGGTAGTACAGCGCGCGGCTCGCCGGAGGGAGGTCGAGCGGCTTGGCGCGCCGCCGCAAAGGCGCGGCCCGCAGCGGGCGCGACGGCGCGGCGGGCGGCGGCGGCTCGCGGCGCGGCGGACGGTTTTCCGTTCAGAGTTTCGACTGAAATCGCCAAGCGTTGGTTACAGCGAGATCGTCGGCCAGGCGGTTGCGCTTGGGCGCCTTGGGAATCACCACCAGGCCGGACTCGGTGACGTGGAAGCGCTGGCGGTCGCGCTCGAGGTCGTAACCGATCTCCTCGCCCTCGGGGATGTAGACGTTCTTGTCGATGATCGCGCGGCGCACGCGCGCATGCCGTCCGATTTCGACGTAGTCCATCACCACCGAGTCCTCGACCTCGCTGTACGAATGCACGAACACCGAGCGGCCGAGCATCGAATTGCGGACCGCGCCGCCCGAAATGATGCAGCCCTCGGAGACGATCGAGTGCAGCGCCTGGCCGCGCCGCCCGTTTTCGGCGAACACGAACTTGGCCGGCGGCTGATCATAATAGGCGGTGCGCAGCGGCCAGTGCGGATTGTAGAGGTTGAGATGCGGCCGCGCGTCGCGCAGATCCATGTTGGCGTCGAAGTAGGCGTCGAGCGTGCCGACGTCGCGCCAGTAGCTCAGGTTCTCCTCGGAGTCGCCGCGGATGCGGTTGGTCATGAAGTTGTAGGCGTAGACCGGCACGCGGTCGATCAGCGCGGGAATCAGGTCGCGGCCGAAGTCGTGCTGGCTCGTGGACGTTCTGCGCATCCTCGATCAGCGCCGCGCGTCAGAACCTGCGGATCGAACAGGTAGTTGCCCATCGAGGCCAGGCACTTGCCGGGCGCGCCGGGCATCGCGCGCGGATGCGCGGGCTTTTCCTCGAAGCCGACAATCCTGCAGCCCCGAATCGACCTCGATGACGCCGAACTGGTCGGCCTCCTCGAACGCGACCGGCAGGGTCGCGACCGTCACCGCGGCCTTGCGCTCGAGATGGAAGTCGAGCATCTGCTGCACGTCCATCCGGTAGACGTGGTCGGCGCCGAAGACCGCCACGAGGTCGGGCTTGCGGTCCTCGATGAGGTTGAGGTTCTGGAAGATCGCGTCGGCGGTGCCCTGATACCAGGTCTCGCCCATCCGCATCTGGGCCGGCACCGGGGTGATGAAATGATCCGGCAACATCGCGCCGAACTGCCATCCGTCCTTCAGATGCTCGATCAACGACTGCGAGCGGAACTGGACGAGCACGTAGATCGCGTAGATTCCGCGAGTTGACCAGGTTGGAGAGGACGAAGTCGATGATGCGGTACTTGCCGCCGAACGGGACCGCGGGCTTGGCGCGATCTCGGGTCAGCGGCTGCAGCCGGGTTCCCTGCCCGCCAGCCATCACGAGTGCAAGCGTTCTCATTCGAGCTGTCCCAAACCCTTCCGCATCGTGATTACCCATTGCGCAGTATAGAAGCGCGTCCCGATGCGGGAAAGCCTCTGGACAATCAGACAATCAATTGATTGACGCAGGCCGCGGCGAGTCTCTGCACCCGTCGGGAGTCTCGAGGCGGTCGGCGTACGAACCCGGGAATTTTTGCCGGCGGGCGGTGGTCTTACGTACGTGGGCAGAGGGAGCTCCCGACTGTTGCGGCAATGTGGCGGATACGAAGCGGAATTTTGCCTCATTGTTTCAAATGAGTCACCGAACTTTGTGGTCGGGCGACTCCTCGCCCGGTCGGCTCAACGCGGTAAGGACCTTGTTTTTTAAAGCTTTTTTGAAATCCGCACAGCGCGCAGCGGTCAAGGCATGGCGATTGCTTGAAACGTTCATTTGTAAATTACGTCTAAGTTGCTGAGGAGAGATAGTGGGCTCCCGGCTAGACCTCCAAGGGAAGGGAGGAGAAAGCAAAATGCAAACAACCAGAAACGAGATCCAGAACGACGACGCTCCAGGAGTGGTCTATCGGACGGCGTGCCAGAACCCAGGTTGTGGCTTCACGTTCGACCTCAAGATCACGCCCAAGAACGCAGGCCTGCTCAGCGGTACGCTGCCGTGTCCGCGATGCAAACGGAATGGCGGGATGCTCAAGCCCGCCGGCAGGCTTGGCGACAAGTTGTTCTCCGCAAAGCTGATGTTCAAGGCGGCGAACATCGCGTACGTGCCGCATCATGAGGAAGACGATCTGCTGTCCGAGATGGCGGGTTCGAGTTACTGAACCGCTCGCGAACGGCTCCGTAGCCACCGCTGCGGGCGCAAATAAAAGCGCCGACCGGGCTTCCGGTCGGCGCTTTTGGATCGAGGGCTGAGCCGGATGCCGAGACCACTCTTCGGCCGCCTCGATATTCCCCTGACCGCTTTCAGATTGCCGCGGCCGGCTCGATCGCCACAAATACGAAGGGCCACACCATCGCGATGCGGCCCTTCAATGAATTGCGGAATTAGCGGATTGTAAGGTCGAGTCTACCAGCGCCGATCGCCGCGACCACCACCACCACCACCGCCGCCGCCTCCTCCTCCACCGCCGCCACCGCCGGGACCACGACGCCGATCTCCACCACCACCACCACCGCCACCGCCGGGACCACGGGTGCTCGCGCGCGCCTCATCGATCTTGATCCGCCGCCCCTTCAAATCAGTATCATTCAGTGTCGAGATAGCCTGCGCCGCCTCGTTCGCATCCGCCATCTCGACGAATCCGAACCCGCGCGACTGGCCCGAGAACTTGTCCGTCACGACGACGGCGCTTTCGACCTTGCCGGCCTGCGCAAACAGCGCCTGAAGGTCATCCTGCGTGACCGCATAGGAAAGGTTTCCGACGTACAGCTTGGTGGGCATCTGAGCCCTCCTCTAATTTGGTGGCTGGAGCTTCGCTGACAGGAGTTCCTGAGCGGTCTGCACAGGAGCTACGTGAAAGTCTGCGTCCGAGCGTGTTAACAACCGGAAAAAAGTCTACCGGCCTCGGACTGCGCAGTAAATGCCCCGACCGGCAGCCCGCAATTTTGGGCAAGACCGCCAATCAGGATGATGCCAAAAACTCGCGCAGGTATTGATTCACGAGCTCCGGCTTTTCCTGCTGCACCCAATGACCCGAATCGGGGATGTACTTGATCTGAAACGGGCCGGTGAACAGCCCTTCCATGTCGTAAGTCAGCTCCTTGCCGAGCGCGAAATCCTGCTCACCCCAGATCAGCATCGTCGGCGCCGCGATCTTCCGGTCCATCCAGCGCTGACGCCTTGCGCCCGAGCCCCGATCGCGGCAGGCGCGCGGTAATAGTTGATCGCGGCGGTGATCGAGTAGCGGCGGGCGAACGCGGCGCGGAAATGGGCCAAATCGTCGTCGCTGAAAGCGTCCTTGTTGACCGCGCTGTCGCGCATCGTCGCGGCCCAGCGCCGCAAACCCTCGCCCTTCTGAGCGCCGCTTCCGGCAGCCACGGAAGCTGGAAAAACAAAATGTACCAACTGCGCGCCATCTGGCGGAAATTGAAGCGCGCGAGGTTGGCGCGAAACTTCGCCGGATGTGGCACGTTCATGATAATCAGCCGCTCGACGACTTCCGGCCGCATCATCGCCGTCGCCCATGCCACGATCCCGCCCCAGTCGTGTCCCACCACGATCGCGCGTTGGCGGCCCAGTGCGTTGATCAGGCCGGCAACGTCATCGACGAGCTTATCGATGGTGTAGTTCGAGACGCCGACCGGCGCGTCGGTTTCGCCGTAGCCGCGCATCTCGGGCGCCACGCAATCCATCGTGGCGGCGAACTCGCGCAACTGATGGCGCCACGAGTACCAGCATTCCGGGAAGCCGTGCAGCATCACCATCGGCGGACGATCGCCCGCCCCGGTTCGCGCAATACGCATCCCGAGCCCGTTGGGCAGCGTGAGCTTCTCGAAGTGCCAGGGTTCAGACATCGTAAAGTTCAGTCTCGCACCAACGATCGTGAGTCACTGGCCGAGCGCGGCGATGCATTCCTCGCGGATGCGCCACAAGTCGTCGAGGCTGCGGCCGCGTATCGCGTCGTTCGCGTCGATCCATTGCTGCATAAACCGCCGATGGAGCGCGATCTTGTAGTCGCCGATCGACTCGGGCGCGATATCCTCCTCGTGGATAAAGCGCGCGATCGCCTCCGCCGGCGCACCCTCGATCGCGCGTGTCACATCGATGCGAATGCCCCGGTCGCGGAGATAGCAATGCGCTTCCGGGATACTCGCGAGCCGGTGTTTCTCGAGCACGGCCCCGACTCCCGGCGTGTTGCGTCCGTTCATCGCGTAGATTCCGATCACGAGCGCGATTTCGACTCCTGCTCCGTCGCCAGCCGGCGCAGCAGCGCGTGCTTGGTGCTGCACGTCCCGCGCGCTTCGTTCAGGACGATCAGCGGATCAGTCCGGCTCGAGTTGCGGCCGTACGGCAGGCGGTTGATGTACCGCGCTGCCGCTTGATAGTCGCGCGCGTCGGCTTGAATGAAGGCAGCCGTGATCGCGCCGGCGGGCTTGAGCGCCACCGGCTCGAACGCGTCCCACGATCGCATCGGGCGCGGCTCCCGACTACGCCGCGAGTTTGGTGGTGCCCTGCAGCGCGGGCCGATTCGGATCGCTGATGTAACGGATCTTCGGCAGGGTCACGTCGCAGGTGGTGAACGTCGCGGAGATCGGGTTGGTCAATTTGAGATAGTCACCCGCTCTCCAAGCGGTCGGATCGAACTGCACCAGTCGCGGCCGTCCGCGCTCGGCTTTCGCAAAAACGAACTCAGGATCGCATTGGACCAGCACGCCCTTCTGATCCGGTCCGTTGCGCGCCAGATGCATGCTCGCGATGTACTGGATATCACCGCCCGAAATCGCGTCGCGATCCCATAGCTCGATTTCGAGCGCCGTTTTGCCGTCTACGGTCACCCTCGCTTGTACGCGATCGTGCCGCTCAACGAGATGGATTTCTCCCGCCGCGACCGGGTAGCCCCATCGGGCCGCAAGCTCGCGGCGCGCGTCCGCGTTATTGACGAAGCTGCGCAGCACGAATCCCCGCGGGCGAACTCCGCCGCGTCCCATCGCGCGAACTTCGGCGATCGCAAATGGTCCGACCGGACTTTGCGGATAGGACGTTACGGTGAACGTGGCGTAGGTCGGAATCACCGGATGCATCGCGGGCGGGATCAGATGGTCGGCGCTGAGATCGTCGATCTCGTGCGCGAGGTTGAGGATCTTCGCCTGCTTCAGAATCCACGGCTCGGTGCCGTAGCCATTGATCACCGGCGCCCAGGCGAGCCACGCGTTGACGTCGAGCGCGCCGAACCGCGGCGGCATCAGCGCGCCCCCGCCGCCGCGACCGCCGCCATCGCCGGCTGCGTTGCGTCGGGCTGAAAGTGCGGCATCACTTCCTTCGCGAACAGCCGCAGGCTCCTGAGCACCTGCTCCTGCGGAACCACTTCAAGCGCATTGAGCAGGAAATTCACCCGATCGACGCCCACCGATTCCCACTTCTTGAGCACCTTGATGATGCGGTCGGGATTACCCATCGCTACTCCCTCGGGCAGGCCCGATTCATCGCCCGGGCCCGCCGATTCCTGGCGCAGCTGCGGCAGCAATCCCAGCGAGGGATACGACTTGCCGGGATAGGCCTCGCGCGCGGCCAGCAGTTGCGCCGCCAGATAATTGAACGTGCCGGAAAGCCGCTTGCCGACCCGCGCGCCCTCGGCTTCGTCTTCGTGACAGTACAGAAAGTTGACCGTCGCAACCTGGTTGTTGACGAACTCGCCGACCGGCTCGCAGTTGCGGATAATCTGCCGATACTTCTTGACCTTCTCCTCCTGCTCGGCGAAGCCGCCGAACGTGAGTCCCAGGCTGCCAATCCCGCGCTCGGCTGCATCGATCTCGGTGCCCGGGCTGGTCACCGCAACCCACATCGGAGGATGCGGTTTCTGGTACGGCTTGGGCAGGATCGTCCGCTGCGGCATCGACCACGATCGTCCCTGATACGAAAAACGCTCCTGCGTCCACATTTTGGGCAGGCAATGCACGAACTCGTCCCAGGTCTTCTTGGTCTCGTCGGGATTGGCGCGAAAGCCGCCGAGCTCGGTCCAGGTGGCCGAGCGGCCCGTGCCGACTTCGAGCCGGCCGCCCGAGATGATATCGAGCGTCGCGGTGCGCTCCGCGATCTTAATCGGATGGTTGAACTCGGGGACGCACACCACAATTCCATGGCCAACGCGGATCCGCTCGGTTTTGACGGCACACGCGGTCAGGAAAATCTCGGGGGCGGAGCAGTGCGAATACTCTTCGAGAAAATGATGCTCGACCGCCCAGACCTGGTCGAAGCCGAGCTTGTCGGCGAGCACCACCTGCTCGAGCGCGCGGTCGAAAACGCGCTTTTCGGCTTCGCGATCCCACGGGCGCGGCACGGATATCTCGTAAAAAACCCCGAATTTCATGGGCCCATCCTCTCCCGGTTCCGGTCGCTTGGCGCGATCCGGCCTAAGGCTCGTTTAGCGCAATCCCGGCTTTGGTGAAAGTGCCAGTCGCAGGGCGATGAACTACCCCGAACGAGGTAGGCTGCGGGACGATCATCAGATGCGCATCAGTCGCGGCGCATCTCGTCGAGGTTCCCTTCCCAGTGAAGTTTGCCGCGGAACTGCCGAATGCGCTCCTGTTTCCTGATCTGTACGAGCAACTTGAGCCCTTCTTCAACCGTCTCGCGCTTGGTCCTGGTACGCGCGATCTTCATCGCCTCACGCATGAGCTTGTCGTCGACTTCGATATTGGTGCGCATAAGATTCTCCCGGAGCTGCTACGATACGAGACTTTGGGACGTCCCTCACAGCTCCCCGCCGCGGCGCTCGGGGCCGAGCGCGATCACGATCGCGGCGCCGACCAGCACGATCGTCGCGACGAGCGCGAGCGCGGTAGCGTAGCCCATCCGCACCGCCAGCAGCGCCTCGACGAAGGCGGCATTGGCGGCGAAGAGCACGCCCAACTGATACGCGAGTCCGCCGAATAGCCCACGCACCTGGGGCGGCGAGAGTTCCGCCAGATGGGCCGGGATTACGCCCCACGCGCCCTGCACCATGAACTGCATCAGGAACGCACCGGCGGTGAGCCGGACCAGCGAGCGCGGATAGATCCAGAGCGGCACCACGAACACGCCCGCGATCGCCGCGGCGATCATCGCACGACGCCGGCCCCATCGATCCGACAAGTAGCCGAAGGCGAACCCGCCCAGCAGCGCGCCGAGGTTGTAGATCACGGCAATCGTCGCGACGGTGCGCGGATCGAGACCACGCTCGCGCTGCAGGAACGTCGGATACATGTCCTGGGTGCCGTGCGAGACCAGGTTCATCATCGTCATCAGCACGACCAGGTAAACGAACGCGGTAAGATTGCTGCGAATCGCGCGCCCGATCGCGCGGCTCTCCGGCCGCAATCGTTCCCACGCCGGCGATTCCGGCACCTTGGTCCGGATATACAACGTCAGCAGTGCGGGCAAGCCGCCGAGGAAGAACAGCGCGCGCCAGCCGAAGATCGGAAAGACAAAGAAGTAGGCCGCGGCGGCGAGCAGATAGCCCACCGCATACCCCTCCTGCAGCAGTCCCGAGAGCATCCCGCGCGTGGCCGCGGGCGCGGCTTCCATCGCGAGCGCCGCGCCGACCCCCCACTCGCCCCCCATCCCGATTCCGTACAGCGCGCGCAGCAGGAGAAAGGTCCGGTAGCTCGGCGCGAGCCCGCTCATCACCTCGACTACCGAGTAGAACACCACGTCGACCATCAGCGGGATCCGGCGCCCATAACGGTCGGCGAGCCAGCCGAAGATCAGCGCGCCGAGCGGCCGCATCATCAGGGTCGCCGTGATCGTGAAGGCGATATCGGCAACCGACCGGTGGAAGTCCGAAGCGATCGCCGAGACCACGAAGACCAGCACGAAAAAATCGAACGCGTCGAGCGTCCATCCAAGGAAGCTCGCGAGCAGCGTGTGGCCGGCCTCCGAGGAGGTAAGCGATCGCGCACCGGAACGACCGGAAGTATCGGGCGAAGCCATGAGGAAGAGTCTCTATTCCATTCGGCAGCCGGCGAAAAGCAGACCAGACCCATGTCCGCTTCGTTGCGACGGGTCGGCGCTCGCAATCGCGAATGACTGGCCGAGGTAGTGGGCGGTTTTGACAGCATGGGCCGGCACGGAGGCCGGACAATCACCGGCAAGACGCCGGCGCTACTGCATCCAGAAGTAGGACCGGCGTCCCGCCGGTCACAGACCGCTCCCGCCCGGCCCCAAAACCGCCGACTACCCAGGCTGGCGGCCCTTTGACTCGCTCGGCGCCTTGGCTCAATAATGACTGACCGGTCAGTATGACTGACCAGTCAGTCCATGAAGGAAGCATCAGCCGCGACCGTGCAGGAGCGAATCCATCCCGAGCCGCCTGCGCTTGCGCCGCTGCCATACGGCAACGGACGCATCGAAAAGCGCGACCGGATTGTCGGCGCGGCGCTGCGGCTGTTCGCCCATCAGCCCTACCAGGAAGTCACGATGGACAGCGTGGCCAGAGAGGCCGGCGTCGCCAAGGGCACGCTCTACCTTTATTTCGAGTCCAAGGAAGCGCTCTATCTCGGCATCCTGAGCGACGGCCTGGAGAAAGCCGCCCAGAGCAATCCGGTTGACCCCCAGGCCGAGGTGGCGGAGCGGCTGCGCCGCGCGATCACCGTGAGCATCGATTTCTACAATTCACATCGCGACTTTCTGCAGCTCATCGCGACCGAGGAGCCGCGCCTGGCCGCCGCGCGCAACCGGTTGCTCCAGGATTTCCGCCAGCGCGGCTTCGACTTCTTCTGCGCACTGATCGAGGAAGGGATGGCGAGCGGAATCTTCCGCCGCACCGATTCACGAATTGCCACGCTGACGATAATGGGCGCGATTCGCTCGCTGCTGCTCTATTATGACGAGCCGCGCGACGCCGCCGAGATCAGCCGGGAGCTGGCGCGAATGATCCTCGAAGGGCTCGCCAACGGTACGCCGAACGGCACGCGAAGCTCGCGCAAGTCGCAGGTCAAATGAAACGCATCCTCCGCCGCCTGATCACGCTCTCGATTATCGCCGCGCTGGGCGTGGGCGGCTACTTCCTGGGGCGGAGCTACCTGTTCCCGCCGCGCGATTTCAGGACGATCAACGTAGTCGGGATGCTCGAGGCGCCCGAGGTCAATATCACCAGCCGGATCGGCGGCCGGATTGCCGAGATCACGCCGCTGGAGGGCGATCACGTCGAGAAGGGCGAGGTGGTCTGCAAGATCGAGGACGTCGATCTTAAGAACCAGTTGCTGAAAGCCCGGGCCGATCTGCAGGTGGCCCAGGCGAACCTGGAGAGTGCGCAACTCGGATGGAACCGAAACCGCGCCCTCTTTCAGCAGAAGATCATCTCGACCCAGCAGTACGACGACGCGCGCATCCTCTTGGCGCAGGACGAGGCCGCAGTCGCCAGCGCCGACGCCAACGTACACTTCTACGCTGACCAGGTTGCCGACACGAACATTCGCGCCCCGATCGACGGCATTATCATCAACAAGGCGCTCGAGATCGGCGAGTGGGTCACGCCCGGCACTACCATCCTGACCGTAGACGATCTCTCCACGGTATGGGCGCGGGTCGATGTGCAGGAAACCGACCTCGGCTGGCTCGCGATCGGAACACCCGCGCGCGTCAACCTGCCGACCGATCCGCCGCTCACGCTCAAGGGCGAGGTCATGGCGATTGGCCAGGAGGGTGAATTCGCCACTGAACACGATGTGCGCCGCGGTCAGCAGGATATTCGAACGTTTTACGTCAAAGTGCGGGTGCTGGAAGCCACGGGCGATCTCAAGCCCGGCATGACCGCGGAAGTCTCGTTCCAACGCGATGTCAAACGACGGCGCCACTTCTTTAGCCATCAAGGTTGACGGCCTCAGCAAGCGCTTCGGCCAGTTCACCGCCGTCGATAACGTCAGCTTCGAGGTGCGGCGCGGCGAAGTCTTCGGTCTGCTCGGCCCCAACGGCGCCGGCAAGACCACGCTGGTCCGGATGCTCACCACGCTGCTCCCGCCGAGCGACGGCAAGGCCTGGGTCGCCGGCTTTGATGTAGCGCGCCAGGCGCGCCGCGTACGCGAAGCGATCGGCGTCATCCCGCAGGCGATGACCTCCGACATGGACCTGACCGGATGGGAGAACGTCGATATCTATGGGGAGTTCTACGGCGTGCCGCGGCGCGAGCGCCACGACCGCGCGCATCGCTTGCTCAAGCTGGTCGGTCTCACCGAGCGCGCGCAGGATCTGGTTGCGAGCTACTCGGGCGGGATGCGCCGGCGGCTCGAGATCGCGCGCGGCTTGATCCATTCGCCGCAGGTGCTGTTCCTTGACGAGCCCACCATCGGCCTCGACCCGCAAAGCCGCCGCGCCGTTCACGACCTGCTCGAACAGTTGCGCACCGAGAGCGAGCTCACGATCTCGCTGACCACCCATTACATGGACGAAGCCGAATCGCTCTGCGACCGGATCGCGATCGTCGACGGCGGCAAGATTATCGCGCTCGATACGCCGGCCGGGCTGAAGGCCGCAGTCAAGGGCTCCGATCGCATCGAGCTTGAAATCGCGGGCGACGCCGAGTCCGCGGCCGGCGCGCTGCGTGCGCAGGCCTACGCCTTCGACGTCGAATTCGGCGCCGCCGGCCATCTGAGCTGCTCGGCCGACAACGGCGCGCAGGCCATCCCGCGCATCCTGGACGCGATCGAGGCCGTCGGCGGCAAGGTCAACGCCATCAGCCTCCATCGCATGTCGCTCGAGGATGTTTTCATCCATTTCACCGGCCGCACGCTGCGCGACGAGGCCCCCAAAAAGGTCAGCATTTTCGTGGGCGCCGGGATGCCCCAGCAGAGGTAGCGCGATGAAAGTATGGGCGGTGATGCGGCGCGATTTGCTCAAGCAATCGCGCAATCCGATGACGCTCATCACCGCGGTGCTGATGCCGATCGTCTACTTGCTGATTATCGGTAACGCCTTTCACGGCGTGCTCACCAACCTCTCGCTGGCGGTGGTGAGCCAGGACAACGGGCCCTACGGCCGGCGGGTGATCGAGCAGCTGCAGGCGCTCTCGGTCGGACCGAAAACCTTCGACCTCTATTACGTCAACAATCCCGGCGAAGCGATTCAGGACGTCCGCGACGGGCGTTACAAAGGCGCGGTGGTCATCCCGCCCGACTTCAGCCACAAGATCGCCGAGGGGCGCCTTGCCGAGGTCGGACTGTTTACCGACAACGTCGACGAGATATCCTCCGACACGATCGAGGGCGCACTCACTGACGCCACCACCGTGATTCGCACCAGTTTCGTAACCGCGCGCGAGCCCAAGCTCAACGCAATCGTGCTCCGCCCGACCCCGCTGTTCGCCTACGTCGACTACGATCGCGGGCTGATCCCGGCGTGATCGTGATGGCGTTGTTCATGGGCTCGCTGATGGCCGGTGTGTTCAACTGGGTGATGGACAAGTTCATGGGGATCACGGAATGCTACCTCGTCACGCCGCTTTCGCGCTGGGAGATCGCGGGCGGGATGCTCAGCAGCGGCGTCGTCATCACCAGCATCGCCGCGACCATTGTGATGTTCGCCGGCTTGCTGATTACCCGCGGGACGATCGAGGGCGGCCTACCTGCACTCGGGATGCTCGTCGCGCTCATCGTCATCGGCGGCACCGGCCTGTTGTCGATGTCCTTCGCGATCCTGGGACGCGCGAGCCATCCCCGTCTGGTCGGGATGTTCTCCGGCTTCCTGAACGTGATCCTCTTCTTTCCCAGCGGCGCGATTTATCCTGTCGAGAGCTTTCCGCCCTGGCTGCGCGCCTTCGCCGGCTACAACCCCGAAACCCATCTGGTCAGCGCGCTCAAATCGATCCTGTTCAAAGGCGCCGACCTCGCCGCCATCAGCAGCGACCTGATCTTCCTGATCGTTTTCATGGTCCTGATGCTGACCCTAGCCAGCGTCTCCTTCAAACGAACGCTCTAACATTCCGGTTTTGGCGGCTACCTTCGCTGAAACGCGCGTTTCACGCCGGACCCTCGAAGCAATATTTCAAGTGCGCCAGGCGAGAAGATCGTCCGCAAATCTGCGCATCAGGCGGGCCAGATCCCGGAGATCTTTCTTGCTCCAGTTAGCGAGCAGCATCGACGCCACGCGTTCACGCGCGGCGTCCAGGGCGTCCGTCATCGCGCGCCCTTTCGCCGTGATCGCCGCTTCGCGCACCCGCTTGTCGCCTTTGGATGCGTGGCGTGCAACGAGCCCCGCGCTTTCGAGCTTTGCTGCTTGGCGGCTGACGGTCGTGTAGTCCCGGCCCACGAGATCCGCCAGTTCGCCCACGCCGATCGGTCCCTTTCGTTCGATGCCGACCAGCAGCGGAAACAGCGCGCGGTCCAGGGAGATGCCGGCTTCCTGGATGAGCGCCGTGTCGCGCTGCGGCCGGTTCATCATCCCCAGCAAGTCGATGAGGGCATTGTGCAGTTGGCGAATCTCTTTGCTCACGGTTGTGGTGTGCCCCGTTTCTCATTGATAGTGTATCCGATATTATGTGTATAATACACGTAATTGAAGCGGTGCAGGAGTTCCTGGATGAAACAGCAATTCAGTACCGATGTTCTGATCTCCGGTGCCGGGGCCGCCGGATTGACGTTGGCCATCGATTTGGCCCGCCGCAACGTTGCGTTTCGGTTGATCGATAAGCTGCCCGGCCCGTTCGCGGGCTCGCGCGGCAAAGGCATACAGCCGCGCAGTCAGGAAGTGTTCGAGGATCTTGGCGTCATCGACCGGATCGTGGCCGTCGGTGGAATCTATCCGCCGCAGCGCGAATATCGGGAAGACGGTACTTATAAAGACTCGGCAATGATGGAAGCACACGAAGCTACGCCGGACGAGCCTTATCTCATCCCGCTGATGGTGCCGCAATTCTTGACCGAGGCGGTGCTGCGCGAGCGCCTCGCGGAATTCGGGCGCCGTCCGCACTTCGGCTGCGAACTGACGGCTTTCGAGCAGGACGCCGAGGGCGTGACTGCTCAGGTCAAGAGCGCGGATGGCGAAGAGACCCTGCGGGTCGGCTATCTCGTCGGCACGGACGGCGGCAAGAGCTACGTGCGGCACGCGCTGAACATCGAATTTCCCGGCAAGACCCTGGGCGTCCGGGCCGTGGTCGCCGATGTTCGGCTGGAAGGCCTCGGCACCGGCGCCTGGCATCGGTTTAACGAAGGCTCGATGGGAAAGCAGACGTTATTCTGCCCGCTGCGCGGAACCGATATGTTCCAGTTGCAAGCACCGATCCCCATGGAGGGCGAGATCGATCTTTCCCCCGAGGGGCTGACGGCATGGGCGGCCGCGCGCACCGGCCGCAAGGACATCGTGATCCGCGAGGTCTTGTGGGCTTCCGCATTTGACATGAACGCGCGCCTGGCCGACAAATATCAGGTCGGACGCGTCTTCATTGGCGGCGACGCTGCCCACATCCATCCCCCGACCGGTGGACAGGGCCTCAATACCAGCGTGCAGGACGCCTACAATCTCGGCTGGAAGCTCGCGGCCGTCATCCACGGCGCACCGGAGAAACTGCTCGCTACCTACGAGGAGGAACGCCGCCCAATCGCGGCGGAGATGCTCGGTCTCTCCACGAAACTGCTGCAAGCCGCCAGGGAACGCGGTGATATGCGTCGCGGCCGCGAGACGCACCAGCTCGATTTGGGCTATCCCGAATCGAGCCTCGCTCTCAACAAACCGGCTCGCTCCGTGGAACGCGTGATGGCGGGCGATCGCGCCCCGGATGCTCCGATCAGCGGCGCGGCGGGACAACCCACGCGGCTCTTCAAACTCTTTCAGGGCCCGCACTGGACTTTGCTCGGTTACGAGGTCGATCGCGCCAGCATCGCGCCGCGACGGGACCTGCACATCCATACGGTTGGCGTGCGCGGAGACATCATTGACCAGGGCGGCCATGTTCGCGACGCCTATGGCCTCTCGTCCGGCGACTGGGCATTGGTCCGGCCCGACGGCTATGTTGGAGCGATCGTATCGTCCGGCGAGTTAGCGGCCTTGTACCGATATCTGGACGCTGTCGGCATCACCGCATAACCCGCCCGATCGGCCGCAGTCGGCATTCATTTGCCACGGTCGGAGGATCCCGGGATGCTGACTGGAATCGACCACTTTGTCGTAATCGCCGCGGACTTGGATGTCGCGATTAGAAACTATACTGAGCTGGGCTTTAGCGTAGTCGCGGGAGGAAGGCACTCCATCGGGAGCCACAATGCGCTGGTTCCCTTCAGCGATGGCTCCTACCTCGAGCTGATCGCATTCACCCAACCTGACGCACCACATCCTTGGCTTCAGCTCCTGCACAAAGGTGGGGGAATCGTCGATTTCTGTGCCCAGACTGATGATTTGAAGGGTGATCTGGCGCGTTTTCGCAAGGCTGGCGCATTGATGAACGACCCGATGCCTATGAGCCGCCAACGGCCCGACGGCTACCTGCTGAGCTGGGTGCTCTCGATTCCGCAACCGCCTTGGTCGGGGACCATTCCGTTTCTTATCGAGGACATGACACCGAGGAATGAGCGTGTGCCGAGGCTGACCGAACATCGAAACCTGGTGACCAGAGTTGGAACTATCACTCTCGCGGTGAGCGACCTTAAAGCTCCAGGCAGATTCTATGAGACGGTCCTTGGTCAAAAAGGGAGAAGCATTCGATCAGCCGGAGCTCGACGCCGTTGGATTGAGATTCAGGATCGGGCCGCATAGGTGTGCGCTGGTCGCGCCAGCAAGACATAGCGGTCCGCTTGCGGAGTGGCTGAACCTGCGCGGACCCTCCCCATACGCTGCTACGCTCAAAACTGAATCTCGCGCCCTCGATGGGTTCGATCCGGGCAAGTCGCTCAACGCCCGTCTCTGGCCGGAACGCTCCAGTTCAGCATCTAAAGGCCGCGAATCATGAAAAATGATCGGCTGTCATTCGGCTTCACCCTGCCCCAGCGCGGAGTTTTCTTTGGTATCGCGAGCTGGCCGGAGATGGTTCAAATGGCGCGCCGCGTCGACGCCAACCCGCTCTTCGATTCGCTGTGGGTAGGCGACAGCATAATGGCGAAGCCGCGCCCCGAATCGATCGGACTGCTTGGGGCGCTCGCTTCGGCGACCTCGCGGGTCCGTCTCGGGGTCGGATGCATGGCAAGCTTCCCGATCCGCGACCCGATCCTCTTCGCGCTTCAATGGGGAACGCTGGACCTCATTTCGAAGGGCAGAATGCAGCTCGCCGCCTGTACGGGCATAGTCGCCGGCGGCGTCAGCGCGAAGGAGGGCGCCGTCTGGGGGATCGGCGATGGACAGCGGGGAAACCGGATGGCCGAGAACATCGCGATCTGTCGCCGGCTGTGGAGCGAGGACCACGTAACGTTCAACGGCAAATACCGATCGTTCAGTGACGTGACGATCCAGCCGCGCCCGATTCAGCAACCGTGCCCGATCTGGATCGCCGCGAACCCGATTCCTCCGCAGATCGAAAAGCCCCTCCGGCGCGTGGCCCGAATCGCCGACGGTTGGATGACGGTGCAGCCGTGGCCTGGGCTGCTCAGGGAAAGCTGGGCGAAGCTGACTGAGTATTTGAAAGACGAGGGCAAAGACCCATCGGTCTTCCCGACCATCGAGTATCACAACATCAATGTCAACGCGGACCGCCAGGCCGCGCTCGTGGAATCAAAGCGCTTCCTTGACGAGTACTACGGTCCCGTCTTCGCACCGTCGATGGTCGAGGCATGGACCGCAGCCGGCAACCCCGCTCAGTGTATCGAGGACTTGCTGCAACTAAACCGCGATGGGGCCAAGGCCATCACTCTGCGCATCACGTCATGGGATCAGAAGGGTCAGTACGAGCGGATAGTGAACGAGATCCTGCCCAAGCTGCGTTGAACACAATTCAGTTGATGGGCTTACTGTCGGCGTGAGGTGCGTCGCGCGCCGCTTGACCACGATCCGCAATCAAAAGTAGTTAATTGAATGACATCGCATCGAAAAATCCCGTGCCGAGGAACGGCGGCGCTCGGCTCGAACAAAAGTCCGGACGTATTTCTATTTCTGGCGATCCTCTCTCACCCTCAAAGCCTTGTCGATGACGAGTAACCGTAACCGTGCGGTCGCCGCGGCGATGGGCGCTGCTGCAGCGCTTGGCCTGACAGTCGATGATGCGATCGTGCTCCAGGAGTCGAACAAGCTCACTGTGCGCCTGCTGCCGTGCGACGTTCTTGCTCGGGTCGCGGAGGAGCGCATCAAGCGCTGGGCGGAGTTCGAAGTCGAGCTTGCTTTACGGTTCGCGGAAACCGGGAGCCCCGTAGCAGCGCTTGAGCCTCGGGTCGCGCCGGGCGTCTACGTGCGTGACGGCTTTGTGGTCACGCTGTGGACCTACTACGAACCTGTGCCGTCCCGAGAGTTCGCGCCAGCCGACTACGCGCACGCGCTCGAACGGCTGCATGACTGCATGCGGCAGATCGACTTCCCTACACCGCACTTTACGGATCGAATCACCGACGCCCAACGGCTTATCGGAAGCCGCGACCAGACTCCAGAGCTCGTTGACGCGGACCGTGAGCTTCTCAGCAACACGTTACGAAGTCTGCGGCAGGCGATCAGCCCTCGCGGGCGCCCCGAACAACTCCTGCACGGCGAGCCACACCCGGGCAACGTGCTCAGGACGAAGAAGGGCCTGCTGTTCATAGACCTCGAGACCTGTTGCCGCGGGCCCGTCGAGTTCGATCTCGCCTACGTGCCCGAAGAGGTGAGCGTGCTCTACCGGAGCACCGATCAACAACTGCTCCGCGAATGCCGGGTCCTGATGCTTGCGATGGTCGCAGCATGGCGCTGGGATCGAAACGACCAACTCCCCAACGGGCGACAAGCAGCGCGAGAATTCGTCAGCGAGCTTCGGGCGGCACTGTCGGGCGCACCCTTCTCGACGCACTTGCCGCGCTGGACTGACACCTGAATCGCTGGTCGACGATAAAAATTGGGGCTAGTTCGTCGAGCTCTTTGCCCGACTAAGTAATGACGTCCATCTTTTCCGCCAGCTCGCGCTTGGACTCCGCCATTAGGTGAGTGTAAGTTCAGATTCACCACTCTATCGTTCCCTGAGGGACCCAGGCTCTGCACCGGGATAAGGCACAAGTTTGACGAGCGCGCGCGCACTACTGATGGGGATGGCCGTTGGTGGCCGCGCGGACCTCGACCTTCTCGAGATATTCGGCGAGCGTTCGGACCAGATGGCGCGCGGCGCCGGCGTCCTGGGCGCGCCCGGCTTCTTCCAGCGCGCTACCGATTTCGCTGATAACCTCGAAGCCGAAACCGGCGCCCTCGCCCTTGATCCGATGCCCGATCGCCCGCAGCTCCTGAAAGTCCCGGTCCGTGACCGCGGTCATCAGGATGCCGACCTCTTCGCGCTTGCGCGCGAGAAACCCCGGGATCAGTTCCACCAGCTCGGGGTCGGCCTCGACCACAGTCCCGTGTCCATTGTCCGAGGGCATCGCGGGCACGGCCGTCAGCTCGCGGATCGCCGCCAGCAAGCGTGATTTCTTGATGGGCTTGCTCAAATGCGCGGTACAGCCCGCCTCCAGGCTGTTGCCGACGTCCTTTTCGAGCGCCGAAGCGGTAAGCGCCGCGATCGGGGTCGGTGCGCGGCCCTGCTCGCGCTCCCAACGTCTGATCTTTCGTACCGCCGCATAACCGTCCATCACCGGCATCTGCACGTCCATCAAGACCAAGTCGTAGCTGTCACGCATGAACTTGGTGACGGCGATTTGCCCGTTCTCCGCAAAGTCCAGGGCATAGGGAAGATTCTTCAGATACGCTTCTATGAGCTGGCGATTGTCGAGCGAGTCCTCCGCCAGCAGGATTCTGAGCGGACGCGCAGCGGCGTCGGGCGCGCCGCCGTTTGCCGACGGTGCGTGCGGCTCCGATTCGGGCTCGACCGCCGCTCCCGTCGCCGCAGCCACAGTCTTCAGCAGGTCGGCGCGTTTGACCGGTTTGACGACATAAAACTCCAGCCCCAGCTCGCGCGCGGAGCCCAGCGCCTGATTGAGGTTGTCTGACCTGAGCGTCAGGATGATCGCAGGCGCTTCCAAAGCCTCGCGCTTGAGGTGCCTGGCGACCTGGAAGCCGTCCATCCCCGGCAGCCTGCCGTCGATGATCGCGAGTCGGTACGGCTGGCCTGCGGCCCGGGCGCGCCCGGTCTCCCGGAGCGCCTCGATTCCGTGGCTTTCCTCGTGAACGAGCGCGCCCCCGGCGGTCAGCACTTCCTTAAGGGCCACGCGGCTGGACAGATTGCCGTCTACGAGCAGGACCCGCATGCCTTTGAGGTTCCCGGGCATCTCTGCGCGAGGGTCCGGTCCGTCCGCGACCGCGAGCGGGACTGTGAAATGAAACTCGCTGCCCTGGCCGGCTTCGCTGGTCGCCCAGATTCGCCCGCCCATCAAGGTGACCAGGCGCGACGCAATCGTAAGCCCAAGCCCGCTTCCGCCGTACTTGCGAGTTGCGGACGAGTCGACCTGCGTGAAGCTGTGAAAGACGGTCTCCAGCTTCTCAGGCGTGATCCCAATTCCCGTGTCACGCACGCTGACGAGCAGATGGCCGGCGCCTCCGGCCTCCGTCCCGATGGTGAGCGCGACTTCGCCCTGCTCGGTGAACTTGATCGCGTTGCCAAGCAGGTTGATCAGCACCTGGCGCAGGCGCGACTGGTCGCCGATCAGCCGCAGCGGAACCGCGGGCTCGATCCGCGTAACCAGCTCGATCCCCTTTTCATGGGCGCGCAAGCTCAGGGTCTCGGCGACGTGTTCGACCAGCTCTTCGAGATCGAACTCGGCCGCTTCGAGACTGAGGCGGCCGCTTTCGATCTTGGCGAGATCGAGGATGCCATTGATTAAATTCAGCAGCGCGTTGCCGTTGCGGGTCATGGTCTCGACAAATCTGCGCTGCTCCGCAGAGAGCCGGGTCTCGGCCAGCAGGTCGCCCATGCCCAGGATCGCGTTCATCGGCGTGCGGATCTCGTGCGACATGCTGGAGAGGAACTCGGACTTGGCCACCGACGCCGCCAGCGCGGCCTCGCGCGTGTCGATCAGCTCCTGTTCGGTACGCTTCAGTTCGCTGATGTCGCGGGCGAACATGACGGCGCACGGGTTTCCGGCGATTTCCGCGACCACTCCGGAAAGGAGGCAAGTCACGATCCGGCCGTCCTTGAGCCGGAAGCGGACTTCCTGGTTGCGGACCAGCGCGTCGGCCCGCACCCTTTTCAGGAACTCGTCACGCTCCGCGAGATCGGCGAACATGCTTCCCTGCCGGGAATCCCACGCCAGAATCTCGTTTCTGGAGTAGCCGGTCGTGACCAGGCACGCGTCGTTCACGTCCGTCACGTCGCCGTTAACGAGGCTCAGGATGCAGATCAGGTCGGGACTGCCCTCGAAGATCTTGCGCAGCTTGGCTTCGCTGTACTTGAGCCGCGACTCGCTGTCGTTAAGCTCCGCGGTGCGCTCGCGGACTTCCTCTTCAATCCTGGCGTTGACCGTTTCGAGGCTTGCCTGTTGCACCGCGATCCGCATCATCTCCCTGAGACTCTGCACGATGGAGATGATCAGAAAAAAATCCTCAAAAGCGACCCATCCGGAGTGCTCGACCCATCGCCAGGGTTCGACGGCCAGGACCCCATAGACCGACTGCGGCCAGTAGAGACCGCGCGCGAAGTGATCGATCGCAACGATCGTTGTGGCCGAGAGCAGAACCTGCCAGTCGCGGTAGAAGGATAGAAACGCCAGCGACCCGAAGACGTGAAAATGAGTTTCGATTCGTCCGCCGGTAAGATGGATCAGCAGCGCAGAGGTGAGCATCTGGCCGATCGCGATCACGTGGCGGGTAAGCTTCCGGCCGGGGAACTTCAGGGCCATCGCCACCGGCAGCAGCGAGATGAAGCCGCCCAGGAACACCGCAGCCCACACGTGGATGTGAGTTTCGCTGTAGGCGCCGATCCAGGTCCTGGGCGAGATCACCAGCGCGGCTACGATGCCCGCGAGCCACTGGAAAACCATTAGCCCCGCGAACATCCGGTCGGTCTGTACGAAGATGCGCCGGCGCAGCTCCGCGAAAATCGCTAACGCCCGCGGGCTGGCAGCTTCGCGCACGCCGGCCCCTGACCCTACTTCCTGCATACCATCTTTCCTTTAACCCCAAGCGAATTGGGGCCGAACAGCGGGCAGCCGTAGACCGGAGTCTTTTCGTTTGCTCGCGGCGCCGGATCGTTGAGCAACGCCGTGATCGCGCTGACGCCGGCGTTGTCGCCCCAGTGACCGCGAGCGGCAGTCACGCCGCCGGTGAACAGCAAGCGCCCCCCGCCGTCGTAGACCATCGTTTGTCCCGAAGTCGTGGCTCCAAACAGGCGGGCCTCGCGCCCGTCGTCGACCAGTGACGTGACCCCGGGTATCGCAGACGCGCTCTGCCACAGATCGCTCTTCACCCAGTTGTCGCCGAAGCCGGGGGGCCGAACGAAGATCACCCAGGCGTGCAACCGCCCGCCCGTGCGAGCCATCAAGGCCGACAACTCGCCGATGCTGGCCCGCGAGCACGGGCACTGCGGATGTACCGCCATTATCAGCGTGAGCGAATCCGGCCGATGCGGAATGCGGCTGGCTGCCGGCCAGCCTGAAGGAGGATCTCCGGCGGCGCCCGGCGTGACCGAATACTCCCACAGCAGCCCCATGCCAGCGACCGCGGCGGCGAGCCACAGGCCGGCCACGACGGCCAGAAGCATCGTGCCTCTGCGCGTTCCCTCCCCCTCCCGAAAGATACCCGATGACGGGACTTCCATGTTCTGGCGCACCAGCGCCCTACAACGGAGCAAGAAAGATGCCTGTTTGAAGGATCAGCGAACCTCGTGTAGACGGGTTCCAGCCACTAGGGCCGGTATGCAGCGAGCGGTGCGCGTCCGCCGCATGTTGCCGAACTGCGACCGTGTGCGGCCTCGATGCAGGACAGGAGCATCGGGCTTAAGAACGATGACGGGGAAGCACGGTCCGCTCGAAGGAACGGCCAAGTTGCTCAGGATTTCGCAGACCGTTTGAGTAACTCGGAAGAGTCCTGAAAGCGGGAGCCAGCGCCGTCCTTGGCCCTCCTCAAGGTCCATCGTAGATAGGATTCATATAAGTGCTCTTGGCGTCTGTACACGCTGTCTGCCTCCCATGAATTTCAACTGATCGGAGGCCGCTCGGCCGATGAATATCTTTTGCGGGGTCGCGTCTAAATTTCAGGAACGCGAAGAGTGAAAGAAACGCCCATTCTCCGCGCTCCATAAAATTCAGGCTCGATTCCTCCTGCTACCGGATCGCGGGTCGTCTTCGTGACGCCCGCATCTGGAGACGGCGGGCATTGGGGAGACTCCCCCCTCTCCAATTGCCCGCCTCTTTTTTTCCCGCCGATTTTTTTCACAGTCGTCCTCGATGCTGGCCGGTTCGGAACGGTAGGCTCGTGCGGAGCATGCTTGACAGCGGTCGGCTGGGCCGTCAAAGCTGAACACGCTCATGCAAGTGCGGCGTCTCGGGTTTCTTCTCGTTCCGGCTCTCTTGATTCTCAACGCCCTGCTGCCAAGCTGCGGCGGCGGAAGCAGCAGCGTCTCCGTCGCAACGCCCAACCCCCCGGGCCCCCATCTGGATTCGATCACGGTCTGCGACGGACCGCCCCCGAGCCCGATCCCGGTTACGCCTACGCCGATAATCTGTTCCGGTGGGCCCGACACCTCGGTATCGCAGGGCGCGACGGTGACCTTTCATGCCAACGCGAAGAAGAGCAACGGTCGCGTGAAAGATATCACCGACTCGCACACCACCCTGTGGACCTCGGACAATCCGCCCATTCTCCAATCCTTGCGGAGTCAGCAGGGTGCTTTCGCCGGGCTGGCCGAGGGATGCGCCTGTATCTCGGCCAGCTCGGGCGGAATTCTGAGCAACCTGGTCGGCGTGACCGTGTTCGCCTCCGCCACGCCCGCATGCTCGCCCTGCTCGACTCCGATCCCGACGCCGGCGGCCGAGGCGGCAGATTTGGCGTCAAGTGAAACCGGTCCCTCCGACGGGCCGGCGGGCGTGCTCCAGTGGACCTTTGACGCTCACGCTCCGATTCTCGGCCCGATTGCGGCCGCACGCGACGGCAGCGTCTATTTCGTCTCCGCGGACTACCTGATGCACGCGCTCGGTCCCCACGGCCACGAGCGCTTCAACCGGCGCGCCCTCGCCGTCGCGATCGCGCCCGACACCGGTGAGGTCTATATCCAGGGTGTCGATGCGCAGCTTCACGCGCTCGCTGCCGACGGGACCGAATTGTGGCATCGCGAGGATGGCGGCGGCTCGGGACCGCTCGCCGTCGCGCGCGACGGTACGCTATACGCCGCCGGCAATGACGCTCTGGTTTCCGTGAGTCCCGATGGCGCACTGAACTGGCGCACCGCGCTGGGCGAGGTCGCCGCGCTCGCGCCGATCCCCGCCGGCGGTGTCGTCGCAGGCCGGTCCGGTGGCAGCCTGATCGCGCTTGCGCGCGACGGCAGCGAGCGCTGGAGTTTCGCGCCCGACGGCGGTTTCTCGGGCGAAATCGCGATCGCGGGCGGAGTTGCTTACGCGGGCTCGTCGAGCGGAAACCTCTCCGCGATCGCGCTCGACAGCGGCGCGGAGTTACGCCGGATCGCGACCGACGCGCCAGTGCGATCCGGCCCGGTCGCCGGCGCGGACGGGACTATCTACTTCGGGGCCGATCGCTTCTATGCGCTGGCAGTCGCCGGCGCTATCATCTGGCACAGCGACTTGGTCGAGGTCGGCGACGCCGCACCGGTCACCCTGCGCGGCAACACCGTCGCGCTGGCCGGCCCCGATGGAATGATCGTTCGCGTCAACGCTGACGGAAGTTACCGATGGGGCGCCAGGATCAAGGGCTCGGTGCAGGCGACGGGCGCCTCCGATCTGATCTACCTCGGAAGCGACGACGGTACGATCTACGCAATCAGGTAGCTGGCTTCTGAACGGGCCTGCGAGCCGACCGGCATCTGCGGATGACAACCCTTGTGCTTTTGCCGCTCGCCGCGCGCAACCTGTGGCGGCGCAACCGACGCCGCACGTGGCTCACAATCCTGACTGTGGCCGCCGCGACGATGGTCTTTTGCGCCGTGATGGCCGTGCCCTACGTGACCGATCGGATCGCTCACATTGCCGACGAGTCGCCGCGTCTGGTGGTCGTCAACAGCGCCTCCATCACCTACGGATTGCCCGAGTATTACTACACCAAGATAACCGCGTTGCCGGACGTGGTGGCAGCCAACCGGATGTCCTGGTTCGGCGGCGTTTACGGAGATCCCAAGGATCAATTTCCGACCATGGCGATGGACGCCGACAATATCGACGTAGTGTGGCCCGAATACGGTCTCGACGGGGAACTGATGGCGGCCTTTAGATCGGCGAAGAACGCCGCGCTGGTCGGCGCTGCGACCATGCAACACTTCGGCTGGCGGATCGGCCAGAATATCGCGCTCCGAAGCCAGGTCTACCCGGTCACACTGACCTTCAAGATCGCCGGCGTCTTCTACAAGGGCCCCGACCTGACGCCCTTCATGTTCCATCGCGACTACCTCGAGGAGGCGCTCCACAACCCCGGTCGGGTCGACCTCTTGTGGGTACGATGCGCCAGCCAGGAGGCCAGCGGGCGGGTCGCGGCGGCGATCGACGAAATGTTCAGGAACTCCGGCGCCGAAACCCGGTCCAGTACGGAAAAGGCTTTCCTGACCGACATGGTGGATCGCTTCAAGCCGCTGACCCGGATCATCGAGGGCATCGGCCTGATCTCGGTGCTCGCGCTCGCGCTGGCGGTCCTTAATGCCACCTCGATGACGCTACGCGAGCGCCGCAGCGAACTCGCCGTGCTGCGAAGCCTGGGTTTCAGCGGCCCACAGATCCTGAGCGCGCTGGCGGTCGAAGCCGTGTTGATCGCAGTCGTCGGCGGAATCACGGGAACCATCCTGGCCCGCGTCGTGATGGGCCTGGCGCGCGGATCGGTGCCGGCGCTCGGGCCGCTGCTCTCGTTCGGACTGCCGGCGGGCGTGATGGCCGAGGGTATCATGGCCGCGATCGTGATCGGGCTGTTCGCCGCCATCGCGCCCGCATTGGCGGCGCTGCGCGCCAACGTCGTCGATACGCTGCGCCACGTCGCCTAGTTTCCACGCTCTACTTCAGCTCCCCGATCTGCCCGGGGGTTGCCCGCCAAATCGGGTCAAATTTCGAAGCGAGCCCGACCTTTACGGTTGCCCCGGAACGTGGTTGGTGAAAATCTAAAGCGGATTCGAAATCGAAATTCCGGCCGAGAGAGTCTTCTGCCATGAGTACAAGTAAGAGCGAGCATGGAATTATGAATCCCACTTCGGCGCTTGGGCCGGGCGCCCAGGCGCCGGACTTCAGCCTGCACAGTACGCCCGACCAACTCGTGTCATTGAGCGAATTGCGCGGACAGCCCGTGATTCTCGCCTTCTACCCGGCCGACTGGAGTCCGGTGTGTGGCGACCAGATGTCGCTCTACAACGAGATCCTGTCGGAGTTTCGCCGCTTCAACGCGGAACTGGTCGGAATCTCCGTCGACGGCAGTTGGTGCCACAGCGCGTTCGCCAGGGACCACAAGTTGCACTTTCCACTTCTCGCCGACTTCGAGCCCAAGGGCGCCGTCGCGCGCACCTACGGCGTCTATCGGGAAGCGGACGGTGTCTGTGAGCGGGCATTGTTCGTCCTGGATTCAAAGGGAACGATCCGCTGGAGCTACGTCTCCCCGGTGGGCGTCAATCCTGGCGCCGACGGGATTCTCCGGGCCCTCGAAGCGCTGCCTCAACAGGAGAAGTGAACATGCCGTCCAAGGCAGCAAGTCATATCAGCCAACGGGATCACATTTTTGGACCGGCTTCCGCGGCGGTCACCGTGGTGGAATACGGCGACTTTGAGTGCCCGTATTGCGGAGAGGCATATCCGATCGTGAATAAGCTGCTGAAGCGGCTGGGAAATCGGATATGTTTCGTCTTTCGCCATTTCCCGCTGTCGAACGCGCACCCGCACGCCCAGCATGCCGCAGAAGCCGCCGAAGCGGCCGGCGCCCAGGGCAAGTTCTGGGAGATGCATGATCTCCTCTACGAAAATCAGGCGGCGCTTGAGGACAAAGATTTGATCGGATACGCTGCCAACCTCGGCCTCGACGTGGCCAGATTTACACGCGAGCTAGCCGGGCATCATTATGCAGCCCGTGTGCGTGAGGATTTTCTGGCTGGAGTGCGCAGCGGCGTCAATGGCACCCCGAGCTTTTTCATCAACGGTGCACGCCATGATGGCTCCTATGATTTCGATTCATTGCTGGCCGGAATTGAAGCCGCCACGGAGTAGCTGCCTGACTCGATGGTCTCCGCGCGCTTGACCTGCGCCACCTAAACCGCATTCACTATAACCATGCCCGCGATCGAAATTATCAAGCGCCGCCTCAAGGAAGAACGCGTCCCCGACACGCCGGACGAGCTCGGCCACAAGAAGAAGCGTCCGCGCGAAGTCGCCTTCATGGACGTAAACCTTTGCTTTCCGTGCGGCAAATGCCCGGAGTTTTGTCCGGTCGGATGTATCGAGTACATGCAGCCGGGCAGCGTTTACAACCGCGGCCTTCAGCCGGTGCAGGATCGCTTCCAGGAATGCATTGGATGCTACATCTGCGTCGAGGTCTGCGCGCTGCTCACCGACTACGATGCGATTCGGATGTATCCGGTCGAGATGGTCGAGGAGCTGACCGGCGAGAAGATCGCCGATAAGTCGCCCGATCCGCCGATCCCCGCCAAACCCTATGAGGAATTCTTCTCCGAGGGCGGCGACCAATCGGTGCGCCATCTCGGCAAGGGCTCGCGGATCCGCGAGAAGATGACCGCCGAGGAGCGCGCGATCCTGAACGTCGAGCGGGTCCGCGGCTGACTGCCGAGTGGGCGCGATCCCGGCGCGCGGCGGGCGCTGCGTTCAATGTCCGGGCTTACGGCGGTGAAAGCGCCGGCAGCGCCGCCGCACCCGCGGCTGTGAACTCGAAAACCGCGGTCGGCACGGATACTCCGCTCAGTTGGCCAAGCCCCTTGACGAACCTGACTTGGTCGGGATTGTCATGCTGCCATTGATAGACCCAATCCGGCGACGGTTGCCATCGCGACAGGACCATGTACCGGGCATGCCCTTGCCGGACCTCGGCCATGAAATCCTTCTCGTCGCCTGGATAGTTGTAGGTCGCCCGTTCCGAGTAAAAAGTTATCTGCGGAACGCTCGTGCTGATCACAACGTCGCCCGGTTGTGAATTCTGCTTAATCCACTCTCCGGCCTCTCGAACCGATTCGTAACTTTTTGCTTTCTCCCGGATGAGTGATTCCCCGCGCAACAGCATCGAGCACCCGGCCATAGCGAGTATTCCGGCGAGCGCCGCGGCCAGCGCCGGATCGAGCGACAGCACACGCCGCCCAAGCTCTTCGATTCCCAGCGCAATCGCGAGGAACAAGGCTGTGAAACTGATCAGCGCCAGTCTCGGATCGAATACCGCGGCGAATCTTCCAAGGCATCCCCACGGAATCAGTATCCAGAGCGCGACCAGGAGAAATTTGCGCGCCGCGGCCGGCCGGGCGATTCGGCTTCCGCCCGGGGCCGCGATCAGGATCAACCCCGCGGCTGCGGCCACCAGAATTATCGGCGAAACCTCCGCGGGAACGTCGGCGGCGTATCTCAGGAACGGCTCCAGCTTGTCGGTTTGCGCCGCTACATAGTCGCCGCGCGCGGACATCCAGGAGAGCAGACCTCCATAAGCAATCCAGGAATAGATCAGGAACGGCAGAAACACGACGAAGCCCAGCACACCGGAAATCAACCAGTCGGTTTCGCGAATTATGCGCGCGCGCCGCGTAATCAGCAGGTATGCAAGCAGAGTCAGCGCGTAAAATCCGACGCTGAATCGAACCACCGTGCCAATCAGCAACACCGGCAGCACCAACCACACCAGCCGCCGATCGCGACCCTCGAACTCGGCCTTCACGAACAGCCACGCCGCCACCATCACGAAGAAAACCTGCGGCATATCGACCAGCAAGCGGTTGGTGACGAACAGATCCTGCGGAAAGATCGCCAGCAGCGCTGCGGCGATGAGTCCGACCGGGGCGCCGAACAGCGCGCTTCCCACCAGGTAGAGCAGCATCACGTTCGCGGTCGAGAGTCCCACCCAGATCAGGCGCAGCGTAGTCTCGCCCAGACCGAGCTTGAAGAGGCAGGCCGCGAACACCGGAAGTCCGATCGAATGAGCCGCCCAGAATCCGGTGGCCGGGGTTCCGAACGCGATGCTCTTCGCCTTGAGAAGATACTCGGCCTCGTCCCACCACAGCGGCTGACGGCCAAACAGCACGAAATAGCGAACCCGCAGCGCCGCGGCGAAAACCGTCAGGCCGATCGCGGCCAGATCTGCGGTGCTGCGCCGCTTAAGCGGTGACGGAGGCGGAATTTCGGCGGCTTCGAGGGACATTTGCGGCGAACCAGATCGCTCGCGATTGAAATACCAGAAGCCGGGCGCCGCTCCAAATCCAGCCGCGTCCACCGCATTTGCACCACGCGCCGCCGAAGACGATTCTGATATTCTTGCGAAAATCGACGGCGCACCAACGTCCGCGCCGGCAAGATCTTTGAATCATGGCAGCACCTTCGCCCATCCCGCTCGCGGATTCGCCGCAGGCTGGCACGCACAAGTGGACGATCGCGGCGGCGGTGATGCTCGGCGCAATCCTCCAGGCGCTCGACATGTCGATCGTCAACGTCGCTCTTCCCTATATGCAGAAGAGCTTCAAAGTCGATGTCGACCAGGCGAGTTGGGTGGTCACCAGCTATCTGGTCGCGGTCAGCATGATGATCCCGATGACCGGCTGGATCGCCGTGCGTTTCGGACGCAAGCGCTATCTGGTCGGTTCGATGGTGATGTTCGTGATCGCGTCGGCGTTGTGCGGACTCGCCCACGGAATCGGCGAGATGGTGATCTTTCGGGTGATCCAGGGCGCGGCGGGCGCGGCCATGATGCCGGTTTCGCAGGCGGTCCTGCTCGAGACCTTCCCGCCCGAAGAACACACGCTCGCGATGACGACCTTCGGGATCGGCGTGATGGTGGCGCCGGTGCTCGGCCCGACGCTGGGCGGCTGGATCACCATGAACTGGAACTGGCGCTGGAATTTCTACATTAACATCCCGACCGGCGCGCTGGGCGCGTTGATGGTCTACACGTTCGTGCACGACCCGCCCTATCTTCGCAAGCAGCGCACCGGCACCATCGATTATCCCGGGATCATCCTGATCGCGCTCGCGCTGGGACTCTCGCAGATCATTCTCGGCCGCGGCGGCCGGGCCGGATGGTTCGCGGCGCCGTGGGTCCGCTACTGCTCGGTGGTGTCGGCGCTCGCGATGGTTCTGCTCGTGATTCGCGAATTGAAGTTTCCCGAGCCGATTCTGGATCTGCGCCTGCTCCGGAGCTTCGACTTCACGCTCTCGATCTTACTGCTTTCGTTCCAGGCGTTGGCCCTGTTCAGTATCAACCTGCTCAATCCGCTCTTCATGGAGACCGTCCTGGGTTACGACGCGTGGCAGGCGGGCCTGGCGGTCGCGCCGCGCGGGATCGGCGTAGTAGTCGCGCTGCTCGCGGTGGGGCAGTTGTCGCGGCGCGGCTTCGATATGCGGCCCTTCGTGAGCGCCGGATTCATCCTGGGCGCCTATGAAGTCTGGCGGATGTCGCACTGGACGCTCGGAGTCGGCATGGGCGGGGTGCTGATGCCGATTTTCCTGTTCGGGCTGGCCCTCGGCGCCGTCTTCCCGATTATCACCGCAATCAGCGTGGGCGGGATTCCGCGCGAGCGGATCGGCTTCGCCGCCAGCCTGCTCGGCATGATGATCAACACCGGCGCGGCGACCGGAATCGCGGCCGCAACCAATCTTCTGACCGCCCGCTGGGAAATCCATCGGGCGCAGTTCGCGGCCGTTACGCCCGTCCATCATCTGATCGCCGGCACGCTCGGGTCACCAACCTGGCTGATGGCGTACAACGACGTCTATCGGGTGGTCGCGGTGATACTGCTCTTGCTCGCGCCGTGGTGCCTGCTGCTCAACCGCAATGCCGGCGGCGCGACCGAGATCGTGGTCGAGTGAGGATTGTTCCGGGGGCGCCCGCGATCGGACGCGGCTCTCCCACTTACTCGTTCTTCGCTTCGGCCAGCGCGTCGAGGACGATCACCCGAGTACCATGACCGCTGGCTGTAGCGCGATCGCCGTTCGACGACGCGATCGAACCATCCGGCGGCGCCACACCCGGGCCTTCAACGGGCGCGCACCCATTTACCATCTCGACGATCATCGCGAGCAGCCGCGACTTCTTTACCGGCTTGCTCAGATGCGTAGTGCAACCGGCTTCCAGCGTATTGCGGACGTCCTCCTCGAGCGCCGAAGCGGTCAGCGCCACGATCGGCGTCGCGGGCCGGCCCTGGTCGATTTCCCACGATCGGATCCGGCGCGTCGCCGTATAGCCGTCCATCACCGGCATCTGCATGTCCATCAGCACCAGGTCATAGCGGCCGCACATGAACTTCTCGACCGCAACCTCGCCGTTCTCGGCCGGGTCGAGCTTGTAAGGAAACCCTTTGACGTACGCCTGGATCAGCATCCGGTTGTCGGGCGAGTCTTCAACCAGCAGAATCTGCAACGGCCGGCTGCTGTCGCTTGAGGCTTCGTTAGACTGGGCCGCGGCCGGACTCGGCTGAGAAGCGCGCTCCTTGCCGGTCGCCGCGGCGATGGCCTGCATCAGCTCCTTGCGCTTCACCGGCTTGACCACGTACGGCAACCCGCTCCTGCGCAGTCGCGCCAGCTTCGGGCTGAGCCCCTCAGCGGTGAGCATCATGACGAGCGCCAGGCCGTCCTTTTTCTGTCGGGAGAGGCGCTTGGCCAGCTTGAAGCCGTCCATCTCGGCCATCCCGCAATCGATCACCGCGACCTGGTAGGGCGTACCGGTCTCGCGCGCCCGTTTCGCCATCGCCAGCGCCGCTTTGCCGCTCGCCGCTTCGCCGACTTCCGTCCCCCACGCGCCGAGAATTTCGCGCAGGATCAAACGGCAGTTCGCGTTGTCGTCGACGATCAGCACCCGCAGACCGCCCAAGGCCGGCGGCGCGGCCACTTCAACTGATAGCGCCGCAGCCGGCTTGAAGCGGGCGGTGAAAAAGAACGCGCTGCCGCAATCGACCGCGCTCTCGGCCCAGATTGTGCCGCTCATCAGCTCGACCAGCCGGCGGGCGATCGCGAGCCCCAACCCGCTACCGCCGTAGCGGCGCGTCACCGACGAATCGGCCTGCGTGAAGCTCTGGAAGATAATCTCCAGATGCTCGTTCGGTATTCCGATCCCGGTGTCGCGTACCGAGAAGCGCAGTTGGCATTCACCGGCCCCGCCGCCATCGATCGCGGCTCGCGGGCTGTTTTCAACCGTGAGCAAGACCTCGCCCGAGGCGGTGAACTTGATCGCGTTGCCGATCAAATTGATCAGCACCTGGCGCAGCCGGAGTGGGTCACCGATCAGCTGGAGCGGCACGTCGGGCAAAATCCGCATCCCAAGCTCGAGCCCCTTTTCGTGCGCGCGCCCGCTCAGGGTTTCGGCCACCCGCTCGACCAGCTCGGCGAGATCGAACTTCGTCTCTTCCAGGTACAGCCGGCCGCTCTCGACCTTGGCCATGTCAAGGATGCCGTTGATCAGGTCCAGGAGCGCATTGCCGTTGCTGGTCATGGTCTCGACGAAGATCCGCTGCTCGGAGTTGAGCGGAGTTTCGGCGAGCAAATCGGCCATCCCGAGGATCGCGTTCATCGGGGTGCGGATTTCATGCGACATGCTCGACAGGAACTCGGACTTCGCCCGCGAGGCGGCCAGCGCCGCTTCGCGCGCCGCGATCAGCTCGCGCTCGGTGCGCTTGAGCTGGCCAATGGGGCTGATGAAAGTTACCGCGCACGGCTCGCCGTCCAGCTCGACGATCGCGGCCGAGATTCGGCACGGGTGCACGCTGCCGTCCTTCAGCCTGAAATCGGCCTCCATATCCTGCACGCTGCCGCGGCTCGCCAGTGCCTGCGCGAACAGCAGGAACTGCTGCTGATTGGCCCACATCGTCAGTGTGTCGGCGGGCTTCTTCATGATCTCTTCGCGGGTGTAGCCGGTCCGGGTGAATTGCGCATTGAGATCGATATAGCGGCCGTCGCGCAGGCTGTTGATGCAAATCGTATCGGGCGACGCCTCGAAGATCTTGCGCAATTTCGCCTCTGCCCTTTCCAGCCGGCGGCAGGTCTCGATCAGCGTCCTTCGCCATCGCGCCCAGAACCGGTTGCTCGCCAGCGCCACGGTCGCGGTCGCGATAATCGCCAGCCAGAGTCCGCCCACCTGTACGGTCACCGGCCTGACCAGCACCGTGTTGATCGCGGCCGCGGCGAAGAATCCGGCCGTCAGGATTACCTGCCACCAGATCTCCCATGGCACCAGGGCGCAGGTCGCGGTCAGCAGCACCATGATGGCGAGGAAAAACCGGACGTGATCGCCGAGGATCACCGAGCCGGCCGTACTTTCCGCGATTATCGACAGGCAAAACGCCAGGGTTACTATCTTCCAGTGCCGGGGAAATCGGACATCGAAGCTAGTCACTGCGGCCGCAACTGAGATAGCCAGTCCGATCAAGTCGAACGGCAGCATCCGGTACATTTCCGGTGGCCGGAGGACCAGCAACTGAGCAATGTCGCCGAGGACGGTCAGGATCGCGAACAGGAAACCCAGCCGGAGCAGCCGCACGACCCAGAACGGATCGAGCACCTCGCGCTCGGCCGGGTTGGAACCTTCAGGCAGCGCCGCACCGGAGCGGCGGGACTCGGGGCGCAAAGCTTCGGCGAACAATGAGCCGAAGGACGCGGATGCGCCTCGCGCCCGGCGCTTTTCGTCGGTATTACCCACCACTCCCCCGTAACTCCCGGACGATCGGAAGCGCAAAAACGGTGCCTGCCCGGCCCCTGAAACCCGATTGATTTTCGGCTGGTCCGCGCCACATATCACGCCTCGGGCAGCGCGTCCGTACCATTGCGCCGCGGTCCACTCCGAGCCCGTGTAGCAGGCTGCCAACCGGGGCTGTTGCAGTCTGGACACACCGGCTTGGGAGCAGCACGGTTCCGATCCGGATCGCGCCGTGGCGCCGCAGCGCAGATACTTCAGTCTGGATTTCAGTCGAGGGCGAGTCCGCGCAGCGCGCCGATCGGCGCGTCCACCGCGGCCGGGCCTGAATTCATTATTCGTACGATCCGACGCCGGGGCTCTGCGAGCCGTCGAGGTTGAAGCAGATCGTCTTCACCGCGCCGAGGAAGGACCTGGGCAGCGCGATTCAGGTCAGATCAGTTAACGGGTTCGGACACGGGCTTGGACGGCAGAAAAAATCCAGACCACCATCTCTGCGCCCGTACCGTGGTCGAATAACGAATACCAACTCGCGGCCGGATCCGTATTCAATTTGTAGTTGCGCTCGACGAACGGTCGTTATTCTGGTCCTGATCCTGCGGCGAACTCTGATCCTGGGGCGCGTTTTGATCATCGGGTGATTCGTCGTCGCCCGGCGTGTCCTCGGCGCTCGGCGTTTCGTCGGCATCCGGCGTCTCCTGCGCGTTCGAATCGTCGTCGGAATCCGCATCGCTCTGGGCGATCCGCGAGTCGGCGGCCGCCACGCGGCTTTGCGCCCGTGGCGGCGAGCTTCGCACCAGCACCAACCCGATCGCACAGATCAACAGCAGCAACCATCGCCGCATATGCCTCGCCTCTCCAAGCTCCGCGCGCAAACTCGTAGCGCTCGGGACAGATCATCTGAAGACTGACTACTCGGGCAATCGATCTCGAACAGTCGTCACCGCGATATCTCTACCGCTTTGCGAGGCGCCGACCAAGGGTAGCGGCGGGCTGAGTCGCAGTTGCGCTCGCGATCGGGCGCCGCTAAATTCTTCCGCAGTTACCCAAGCGGGTAAAACAACGTCTCGAACTTACGATGAGCGCCAAGCCTCGCAACCTTGGCGCAACCCCTTTCAGCATCATGAATAGCAAGTCGGAACCGCACCAGGGCAGCCCTCAATTGCCCGCCGGTAAACCCGTGGTCGAGGCGGTCGGGCTTCGCAAGAGCTTCGGTTCGCGTCTGGTGCTGGACGGCGTCAGCCTGACCGTCCGCGCCGGAGAGGTGGTCGGGCTGCTCGGTCCCAACGGCGCCGGCAAGACCACGACGCTGTCGATTCTAGCCACGATTCTTGAGCCCGACACCGGCCAAGTTTGGATCGCCGGCGGCGCGCCGCGCGCCGCCGGAGTTTGCGACAGACTCGGGTTCGTGCCGCAAGCAATCGCGCTCTACCCTTCATTGAGCGCGCTGCAGAATCTGGAGCTTTTCGCGCGAGTGCATCGAATTCCCAAGGCCCGGGCTCGCGCCGACGCGATGCGGGTACTGGAGGAGGTCGGCCTTGCCGAGCGTGCTCACGACGCGGTCGCGGTCTTGTCGGGCGGCATGAAGCGGCGGCTCAATCTTGCCTGCGGGATGGTTCACGGCCCGGATTTGCTGATGCTCGACGAACCGACCGTCGGCGTCGATCCGCAGTCGCGCGAGAAGATTCTGCTGACCGTGCGCCACGTGGCCGAGGCCGGCGGCGCGATCATCTACAGCACGCATTATATGGAGGAAGTGGAACGGCTGTGCGACCGCGTGCTCCTGATCGATCGGGGCCGAGTGGTGGCCGAGGGCACTGTCGCGGAAATCGTCGCACTTGGCGGTCGCCAGCCCCGCATGGAGATCAGCTTGCACGAGGAACTGCCGGCTGACTGGTACTCGGGACTGGGCGGCGTGAAGGAACTGGGCGCAGCCGGCGGCAACGGCAAGCTGACGCTTCAGATCGCCAGCCTGGCGCAAGTGAACGAACTGCTCGAGCGGGTGCGCATCGCAGGCGGGCGGGTGCTCGAATTCAGCGTGCACAGCCCCAACCTGTCCGACGCATTCATGGTGCTGACCGGCCACGCCTTGCGCGATCCGGCCGGCGCGCCGCGCTGAGCCCGCGATGCTGCGAACCATCCTGCTGATCTTCCAGAACGAGTTCCGCCTGATGGCGCGGGATCGGGTCGGGCTGTTCATGTTGCTCCTGGCGCCGGTCGTGATCATTTCGGTGGCCGGGTTCTCGCTCGGCGACGTGTACGGCTCCCACCCCAACGACGAACCCTACTTGCTGCCGGTCGTGGATCAGGATCACGGCGAGTTGGCAAATGCGCTGATCCACGCGTTGACCCAGGAATCGGCGCTGACGATCTCCCGAGTGGACAGCCTCGATCAGGCGCGCGCGATGGTGCTGGAGCGCGATCGGGCGCCGCTTGCGATCGTGATCCCGAAAGATGCGACCGCGCAACTGGCGAAGGGGCAGAACCCGAGCCTCATCTTTTACGTCGATCCCCTCAAGCGGATCGAAGTCGACGCCATCGAGAATCGCTTCAATTCCATTTGCCACGGACTCACGACCATGAATCTGGCGGTGGTGCGACAGCGGATCGACCAGATGAACCAGGCGCTGAACGCCTACCTCGACCGGGTGCAGACGACGCTCAAACAGTTTCAGGCGCAAAGCCAGAGCTTCAGCGCAAAAGCTGCGCGTGGCCAGGCGGCGGCGCAGCAAGCGCTCAAAGCCGCGATGGCGCAGCGCCTGCGCGAGATGGAAGCGCAGACTCAGGCCGCGATCGATCAGTCGGTCGCGGAAACCCGGGCGGCACTCGGACGCGAAGCCGCCGCGCGTCAGAGCGCGCTCACCGCCGTCAGCCAGTATCTCGTGCAGTTGCGCGCGAGCGAGCGCGCCTTCGATCGATGGCTTGCGAAGCTGAAGACGCTGGCGGGCTCGCGCAGCGCCGATATTCCGCCGCCGCCGGCCTGGCCGACTCCGCCGCCGGCGGAACAGCTCGCCGAACTATCGAAGCCGCTCGACTTCCAGGTGACCAAGCCGGTGTTACCGAAGTTCGTCGCGCCCGCAATCGCGCTGAAGCCGGTTGGGGCTTTGCCACCCGCGCTCAGCCCGGCCGCGCTCGACCAGCTCAGCGCCGCCGCTCCCCGCGGCGCGATGCCCGCTCTTCCGGGCAGCCTGGTGTGGCGCGAAACCGCTTTGACCGGCGGCAAAACCACCGTCAGCGCGTTCGACCAGTACGTGCCCGGGTTCGGGATCACCTTTCTGCTGGTCGGGATGCTGCTGGGGCTGTCGCTGGGACTGATCGACGATCGCGACTGGGGCACGCTGCAGCGGTTGCAGATCAGCGGCGCACCGCTGGCGGGCACGCTGATCGGCAAGCTCCTCTCGCGCTTTCTGATCGGCTTACTCCAGTTGATCATTCTGTTCGCGGTCGGCTGGCTGGTTTTCGGCACGTCGCTGGGGCCCAATCCGCTCGCGCTGCTGCTGCCGGCCACTGCGATCGCCTTCGCGGCTGCGACCTTCGGCCTGGTGATCGCGTGCGTCGCCCGCACCCACGATTCCGTGATGCCGATCGGCGCGACCGCCGCCATGGCGATGTCGGCGATGGGCGGCTGCTGGTGGCCGATCGATTTCGAGCCCGCCTGGATGCGCGCGCTCGCGCACTGGCTGCCGACGACCTGGACGATGCAGGCCTTCAACGACCTGATGGTCCGCGGCCTCTCCGCGCGCAGCGTCCTCTGGCCCGCGGCCGCGACGGTCGGGCTCGGCGCGATCTACCTCGTCGCCGGTATCATCGGCGCCTACCGGCTGTACGAATGATATACCGGCAGGCGCGATCTGGGTCATGCGGCAACCGGGTCTACGGCAACGTCGCGACCGTCAGGCCCATCGCGGCGAGCCGTCTGGCCAATTCGCGACGCGTGTCGAGGACCCGGGTCATCGGATGGGGCCGCAGCCGACCGATTTCATCCACAGTGTAGGGTTTGAAGCCGGACGGTAGCTCGCGCCGGTTGAAGGTCGCGAGCAGCCAGTTGAGCACGTCGGCGATCTCCTGATCGCTCAGCGGCGAATTGGCGACGCCCGGCACCTGCACTACGTAAGCACGTCCCTCCGGGATGCGAAGGAAATAGCCCATCGAATGCGCCAGGCGCGGAACGCTGCCGGGGATGCCCTCGGCGTGGGGCAGATGGCAGCCCCAGCAATTGAGCGTGTAAAGCTGGGCCGGCGGCGCAGCCGATGCCGACGCGGTGAGGAGCAGCAGGACTGCGAGCGCGGCAAAGATCGCTCTCATGGCTGGGGCGTTGCGGGCGCGGCTTGGCCGGCCGCGCCGAGCGCCTTGATCAGCGCCGCGCGCTCGCTGTGGACCTCGGCGAACGACCGCCTCACGGCCCGCAGCGGTTTGACTTCAGCCGAGGTCAGCGGCTGGAAGTCTTTCGGCAGCCGGCTCGCGTTGAGGCTCATCAGGATGTGATTGAGGACTGCGGCGATATCGTCATCGGAGAGCTGCGTCCAGTGTTGCATCAGGCCGTTGTAAGTCTGGCCCTGCGCGGAAATCGGTCCCATCATGCCGAACGAAACCACGTGCACCAGATAATCGCGTCCTTGCGGCAGGCGGACATAATTTCCCACCGAGTCGGCCAGCGGCGGGTACACGCCGGGGACGCCTTTGCCGTCGGGCTGATGGCATACCGCGCAGTGCGTGGCGAAGATCGCGCTGCCGCTCGCGCGGGCGCTGCCGGTGAGCGCCGCGAGCAGCAGCATCACGAGCGCGCGCTTCAAATCTTGGGTCCCAGTTTCACCGCCGTCGTGCAGTGGACGAAGATAGCTCTGCGTGCCGAAGCACCAGTAGACCGAGTTATCGAGCTGGGTGCGGTAGATTGGCAGGTCGCCCTTGTTGTTCTGGCAGAAGCAGCGGTTGCAGAAGTCCTTTCCGCAGCAATCGCGATACCAGATGATGTACTCTTTGCCGTCGCCGGGATTCTTGCAGGTGCCCACCCATGAAGTCGGTGACATGATCGGTCCCCGGGAGCGCATTCGGTCAGTGCTGCCGCCGCAGCAACTGCACAGGGACCCGTCGAAGCCGCAGTAGCGCCAGTAATCGCAACCCAGAACTTCATTGTCCTTAGCGGACTCGGCGGCATTCGCCGCGGCGGTGAGCCGCCGCACCGGCAGGAGCGGGAACATCGCGCTGCCCAGCAACGCTCGGGCAAGCAGGCTCAGCACGCTTCGGCGCGACGTGCGCGCGGCCACTTTGCGGCTCAAGTTCTCGATCAATTTATCCATCGCCCGCCACCTTTGCGCCCGGAATTGATGATCGGATCGGTTGGGACTCGCTGCGCTGTTCGGCGTGCAGGTAATCCTGAATCGAGGCGACGCCCAACTCCTTGGCTTCGATCAGGCTTTCGAGATGCTCGCGGGTGTTGATCAGTCCCTTGGCGCGAACTACGCCGGCGCCGTCGATCAGCGCTGCGTACGGAAGCTTGGCGACCCGCCAGGTCAGGCCCAGCTCTTGCGAAAGAACGTAGGGAAAATCTTCGAGCCGCTGCGCGCGGACGAAGCGCTCGTGCTCGGCAGGCTCGCCGTCGCTGGCGAGCACGATATCCAGCCAGCGCGATTCGGCGCGCGCAATCGATCGCAGGATCGGCAGCATCTTCTTGCAGACCGGGCAGGATGGGGAAAGGAAGAACAGCAGGACGCTTCGGCCGACCGGGTTCGCACCGCCGAGCTTGATCGGCTGACCGCCCAGATCGATCAACTCGAAGAGCGGCGCGCCTTCGCCTTCCTTGGGGCCGCGGCCGAAATTGAGCGCGCCCATCGGCGCGATCCGTTCGTGGATCACCCCGACCTGGCGCAGCAGAGCAAGCTGCAAACCCGCCATCACGAGCATCATCAGCCACAGCACGGCCTGCGAAATGATCAGCGCCTCCATCGTTCAGATCATCTCCAGCTCGCGCGTGCGCGGCAGATTGCCGATCGCATAGTTCGCGCTGACGTAGAGGATGGTGAGAGTCGCGGCGCCGAGTCCGATCGTGATTCGATCCAGCCCTTGGAGATCGCGCACGCCTGCGGGCAGCGCAACGGCAGCGGCGATGATCATCATCATCATCGCCGCGTTGCGCGCTAGTAGCCATCCGCTGAGCGGCTGGCGCAGCGCCGGGCCGAAGCATCCGCAATCGATATCGGTGCGGCCGCGAAGCAGGTTGATCGTAATCGCGCCGGTGAAGAGGAGGAGCAGCGCTATCAGCCCGATCGCGGCGGCGGTCCGGGTCGCGGCGAACAGCAGGCCGGCCGCGCAGGCGCACTCGGCGAGCGGAAGCGCGCGCGCAAAGGGCGGCTCGGCCCAGGCCGGCAGCAGCCGGTAGTTCGCCACCGCGCCGGCGAAGACCGCGGAATCGCGCAGCTTCAGCACTCCCGATGCGCCGAAAATCAGCGCGAGCGCGACTGCCAGCAGGTCGCCGATTGCGGGATCGATTGATTGCATCCGGTTTCGCCGCGCCGCCCGTCAGGCGAGTTCCTACATTCCGTAGATATGCTCGAAGATCGCGATTTCGGGCTCGACCGTGCCCATCAACCGTCCGCTGCCGGCCGCGTAAACCTGCACGTAGCCCAGCGTGAGCGGCGGCACAGACTGCATCTCGGCGAACAGCAGCGGCTTTGAGTCCTGGGTCGCCATGATCGCATCGACCGGACGTTGGAGCGAAAGCTTTTTCAGCCGCTTTTGAGTTTTCACGTCATAGACCCAGACCTCTTTGCCGGGATCCTTGTGCGTCCACGCGCCGCCCTGATGCATCAGTACATAGATCTGGCCCTTGCTCCGATTGACCGCGAGCTGCTGGACGCCGCCCGGTTTCCAGAGCTTCGCAGTGTCCTCGGCCTCGAGCAGCGACCAGGGCTTGCCGGCGGTCGCAGGATCGGTCGAGAGATCGACCGGGTAGATCATCCCGTTGTAGCTCAGGAAGTAGGCCTCCGTTCCGATCATCGCGGGCAGCGCGTAGACCGGGTCCTGATCGGGACTGAAGAACGGCTGCGGCATCCGCCTCTGGCTGGTGGCCTTGCCGCCGTCGTCGAAGTCGGTGGTCATCATCGAACCGTCGCCGCATAACGAGACGAACTGTCGATTGCCGGTGACCAGCACTTCCGTGCAACCGGTCATCTCGATTTCGTTGAGCACCTTGCGGTTCCTGATATCGACCACGGTGGCGGTGGTGGCGGGCGTCATGTTGGCGACCAGCAGCATCTGTCCGTCGGGAGTTACGCTGGTGGTCATGTTGTCCTGCGCGGTGAGTTGGCGCTTGGGCGGGATGATCACCTCGCCGGTCGGATTGAGGGTCTTGCCGTCGTAGAAAGTCACCACGTCGGTGCGATCGCCGCGTGCGCCGCGGGAGTAGAAGGTATCGGCCATGAAGAATTGGCTATGGTCCGGCGCGACCGCGAAGCCGCTGCCGAGGCCGCCGTCGATAGTCCCGAGCACTTTCTGCGAATCGCCGTCGACAATCGTCACGCTGGAAGGCGAGAAGGAGCCCAGCGTTGCAAGGCTGTAGACCAGGCCCCAATGGAGCGAGGGCGCTGGAAGCTCGCGAACCGTAACCTGCTCGTCGGCCGGCTCCTGCGCCCGCGCCGGCGCGACCTGGAACGCCCAGAGCAGAGCGCCGACTAGCGCGAGGATACGGGCACTTCGTCGCAGCACGCGGTTTCTCCCCTCATCTCCCGCGGCGACTGTAACGCATCGAAATTGGCGCGGGCAAGGCTCGCGCGCGCGGACCGGCGTCCGGGTCAATCGCGCCGCATCAGCGGAACTTTAATCTGCATCGCCGCGAGCGTGGCGCGAATCGCCGCGAGCAGGGCGCGCATCGAGTCGGGGAAAATCCGGCCGATATTCCCGATCCGGAAGCATTGGGCTTCGCTCACGCTGCCGGGATAGATCACGAAGCCTCTATCGTTGAGCAGTGAGTAGAACTTCGCGAACTCGAAGTGCGGATGGGACGGAAAGCGGAATGAAGTAATTATCCAGCCTTGATCTTCGGGCGCCAGATATTCCTCGAAGCCCATTTCCCTCATGCCCGCGACTAGCGTCTGGTAATTCGCCTGATAGCGCGCGGTGCGAGCCGCGACGCCGCCCTCCTCTTCCAGCTCCTGCAGCGCGCGATGGAACGCCAGCAGCGAGTGAGTCGGCGGCGTGAAACGAAACTGCCCGTTGGCTTCGAGGCCGCGCCATTGCGCGAGCAAGTCGAGGCTCAAGCTGCGCGCGAAACCTTCGCACGCGAGCAGCGCCGCGCGGCCAGCGAGGACGAACGAAAAGCCCGGCACGCCCTCGATACATTTGTTGGCCGACGAGACCAGAAAATCGATGTGGCATTCCTCGAGGTTCAGCGGCGCAGCACCGAAACTGCTCATCGCATCGACGATGTACCCGCGCCCGAGGCGACCCGCAATCGCGCCGATTTCGCGCACGGGATTGAACAGACCGGTCGAAGTCTCGCAGTGGACGACCGCGACGTGCGTCAGTGAGGGATCTTTTTCGAGCGCCCGCGCAATCGCGTCCGGCTCGAGCCGCCGGTTCTCCGGGCAGCTTACGACCGCCGTGTCGATTTTCAGTACCTGCGCGATCGCGCAGATCCGCTTGCTGTAGGCGCCATTCACGCCGACCAGCAGTTTGCCGCCGGACGGGATGACCGAGCCAATCACGCTCTCGATCCCGAACGTCCCGCTGCCCTGCATCAGGATGGCTTCGTAACCGCGATCAGCGACACCGCCCAATTCGACCAGCTTGCGCCGGATCGCGCGAACGATCCCCATGAAGTCGAAGTCGCGCGAGCCGAGGTCGCGCAGCATCGCCTCCTTGACGGTCGCGCTGGTAGTCAGCGGACCGGGAGTGAACAGCAATTTGTCTTTCATCGGGTAAGTACTATTAAGGCTCGTCCCAGGGTAATGAGTACGTCTTCACATAAGTCATGCTTTTCATCGCGTCGATTACGCCTTCCTTGTAACCCAATCCCGAGGCCTTGATTCCGCCGAAAGGCGACCATTCGAGGCGATAGCTCGGCGCCTCGTTCACGTTGACCGTACCGGTCTCCAGTTCGGTGATCACGCGCTGGATCGAGGGCCAGTGATTGGATACGACCGCGCCCGAAAGGCCGAACTCGGTGTCGTTGGCGATCGCGATTGCCTCGTCAAGCGTGCTGAAGCGCAGGATCGGCGCGACCGGGCCGAAGGTCTCGGTGGCGACCAGCGCGTGGCTGTTTCGCACGAAGTCCAGGACCGTCGGGGCGTAGACTGCGCCGGCGCGCCGATGGCCCACGAGCAGCTTCGCGCCGTGCGCAATCGAATCGTTCACGCGCTCCTCGATCGTCCGGGCGGTCGCCTCGCTGATTACCGTGCCGACATCGGTCTGCGGGTCGTAGGGATCGCCGTAACGGAGGGCCGCGCTTTTTTCGGCCAGCGTGTGGGCGAATTGATCGGCGATCGATTCGTGGACCAGCAGGCGGCGAATCGCGGTGCAGCGCTGGCCGCTGTTTTTGAAGATGCCGGCGATCGCGATATCCGCGGCCTGCGCCACGTCGGCGTCGGCGAGGATCAACATCGCGGAACTGCCGCCCAATTCCAGCACCACGCGTTTGTAGCCGGCGAGCGCGAGAATCCGTTTGCCGACTGCGGCGCTGCCGGTGAAGGTGATCATGTCGACCAGCTCGCTCGCGACGATCGGTTCGGCAACGTCCGCCGTCGGCCCGCAGACCACGTTGATCATGTCCGGGGGCATCCCGCATTCCAGCGCGAGCTGCACGATGTAGTACGCGGCCAGCGGCGTCAGCAACGACGGCTTCAGGACCGTGGTGTTGTTGGTTGCGATCGCGGGCGCGAGCTTGTGAACGACCTGGTTGAGCGGATGGTTGAAGGGCGTGATGGCCGCGAGCAGCTTGAGCGGCTGGCGCATCGTGTAGATCCGGCGCCGGCGGCCGGCCTTCGAAACGTCGCAGGGAAAGACCTCGGAGTCGTCGAGCAGCGTCTGGATCGCCGCAAAGCGCAGGACGTCAGAGGCGCGCGCGACCTCATACTTCGTGTCCTTGAGGCACAGTCCCGCTTCGTCGGTAATCATGCGGCTCACCGCTTCCGCGTCGCCCTCGAGCCGGCTTGCGATCCGGTTCAGAAGATCGTGGCGCTCATGGCGCGACAGGGCGACTTTCGCGGCGCGAGTCCGCGCCACGACGGCCAGCGTGGTGGCGCGATCGACCGCGGCGACGCGCCCGACCACGTCGTTGCTGAAAGGGTTGCGAACTTCAATCCAGGCGCCGCTGTGCTGCTGCGCGCCCCCGATGATACTGCCGAATTCGCGCATCACCGATCAGCCCTCGGTCCCGTCGCAGAGAAAATCGAACAGGTCGTAGTTGTTGGCGTGGCCGGACTCAAGACGGCGCGCGTATTCGGGCTTGAGCGCGCGGTTGCAGATCAGCGGAACGGTGCGTTCGTGGAGACCGCCGTGCGAGCGCAGACCGTTCTTCACCGCCGACAGATCGTGCCACTCGGGCGTGCGGCCGAGCACGGTCGAGCGATCCGCGAGCAGCACGAGATCGCCGATGCGATCGGGCGGAAGATGAAAGCGCGCGGCCGCCTCTGCGCGGGTGAGCACCAACTCGATCCCATCGACCCGCCGGAGCGCGGCAGTCGCGGCGGCCACGTGGCTGCGATCGATGTAAACGGTAGCGTAGGATCCGAGCGCGCCGTGATGAACGACGTACGGATCGGTGATCGGAAGGATCACGCGGGCCTCGAGGCCCTCCTGCTTGAGCAGGGTCTCGATGAAGCGGATTCGCGGCGAGCCGTCGGGGTTGATTTTGTCATTCATGCCGTGATCGGCGGTCGCGCCCAGAATGACGCCCAACTCGTCGAGCCTGCCGAGCAGTTCATCGAGGCGCGCGAAAAATGCATTTGCGTCGGCACTGCCGGGCCGGTGCTTGTGTTGCACGTAATCAGTCGTGCTCAGATAGAGCAGATCGATCCCGCCGCGCTCGAGCAATCTGATTCCGGCTTCAAGGCAATAGAGACTGATCTCGGGATCATAGATGCCGGGCGCGGGCCGGCCGACCATCGCGACCACGTCGCCGATGCCGTTTTCGCGCACGTTTGCCTGATCGGCGAACTCGACCGAGAAGCAGATTCCCGCCATGTCCTTGCCCAGCAGGCGGCGCAGCTTATCCTTGGTCGTGACCACGGCGACCGACCGTCCCGCCGTGCTGAACGCGGACAGGATGGTCGGCACGCGCAGGTAGGCCGGATCGTTCATCATAACTTCCGCGCCGCGCTCGGCGTCGTAGTAATAGTTGCCACAGATGCCGTTTCGATCCGGAGTGACGCCGGTCACGATCGCGACATTATTCGGATTGGTCAGCGACGGGATGACCGATTGAACCTCGCCCTGCCCTCCCCGTGCGAGGATTTTCCGCAGCTTCGGCATCACGGGTGCGGCGGCGTCGAAGTAGTCCCGGCCCGTGCCGTCGAGGCAGATCCCGACCACCGGCACGCGAGGTATTTGATACGCCCGGCCGTTGACGGTCAGCGATGAACCCGGTTCCGCCCGCATCCCGCGAGGATACCCGAATCACATGCGGCGGCGAAAACGCCGGTGATGCTCTGCCCGAGTTGTTCCGGCCTGTTTTTTCCGGCGAGTCCGCAAAATCCCGGGTGAGCCGGGGTTCCTTGCAGTCGTGAGGGCAACGAAATGTTCTGATTCAGCGCCGGCTAGTCGCCTGATCGGAGGAGCCGATTGAGTTCTTCCATAAGCGCTTCGAACCGCGACATCCGCTCGTCGAGGGCACTCTGCTCCGCCTGCGGAACCTGGCCGTAGCCGCGCATGTACTGTGGCCTGCATTCGGTCACGTCAATCGCCAGGATCGACAACATGGTCGAGAAACGCCGGCGATTCGAACTGGAGTCGGCTGGCAAGTCATAGCAGTTCTTCGCATCGCGGATTTCCGTACGAAGTTCCTCGATCTTCGTCCGGATCGCGGGCTTTGCGGATTCAGAGATGTCTTCCTCAGGGATCGTCATCAGACGTATGGGAGCTTTCGGGGCTGGTTCCAGTGCACTCTCTATTTCCAGTAGTGCGTCTTCCAGCGCGCGCATCACAATCGAGATTCTTCGTATGTGCGACTGGTTCATGGTCACCGAGCAACACGCCGTCAGATCCACATACCCAGAACGATTCCGCCGAAGACTGCGATACCGCCGGTGACCACGCTCCCGATGAGATAGACCGAACCGAGGAGCATCTCGCGGTCCTGGAGCAATCGAATGCCCTCATACTCGAAGGTTGAGAAGGTCGAGTAACCGCCGACGAAGCCGACTGCGAAGAAGAGCCGCCAATACGGGTTGAGCGACACGCGTTCCTGAGCGAACGCCAGGAAAAAGCCGACGATGAAGCTCGCGGTGACATTTACCACGAACGTCCCGTACGGAAACGCGGCGCCAAAGCGATTCGCGATCCAGCCACCGACCAGATAGCGGGTAACCGATCCGATCGCGCCGCCCAAGGCGACGAACAACACGCCCAGCACGCTACGCGTCCTGGCCCGCTTCGCTTCCGGTCAGGAGCGCCCGCATCAGTTCGGCGCGCCCGACGATACCGACCAGCTCGCCCTCGGCGTCGACCACCGGCAGCCGCTTGATGTGCTTTTCGGCGGACAGCGCCAGCGCGCTTGCCACCGGCATCTTGTCGCGAACGGTAATTACGTCGCGCGTCATCAGTTCCCGGGCCGAGCGGGCGCGCAAGCGCTGGAGATGCTGGCGCGCGGCGGCGCTGATTCTCTGGATCGGGACTTTGGAGACCAGGATTTCCATGATCCCGGGCCAGCTCTCGCGGCTGACCCGCGAGATCAGATCGGAGTCGGCGATGATGCCGACCACGCGCCACTTATCGTCGACCACGACCACCCGCTTGTGCGCGGACGCCACCAGCAGCGCGAAGATTTCCTCCAGGGTCGCCGACTCGGCCGCGACCGGAACTTCGCGCGTCATCACGTCGCCGACCGTGGCCTGGCCGCCGGCGCTGCGCGCCTCGGGATGCCATTCGGGAAGATGCACGGCGGCGATCGTGTTCAGGATATCGAGGCGGCCCAGAATTCCGACCAGCTTGCCGTCGGCGTCGACCACCGGCAAGCGCTTGAGCCGCTTCGCCACCATCAAGCGGGCCGCGCGTCCCAGCGCCATGTCCGGCGTGATCGTAACGACCTCGGACGTCATGACCTCGGAAAGTTTGCGATCGGGATGCTCGATCGATTCGTGGAGATCGCGCACATAGTCTGCGCCGGCCGCGCGCTTGAGATTGATGGCAACCTTCATCCCGCCGCGAGTCAGAAGATCGCTGTCACTGACAATGCCGACCAGCTTGCCGCCGCCGTCCACCACCGGGACGGCCGTGAAGTTCTTGCCGAGCAGCAGCTCGACCACCTGCGTGACCGGACTGTCGGGGCGCACCGTCACGACGTCGCGACGCATCACCTCCGCGACCTTCACGTCGGGCAAGCCTTCGCGGAAAGGAGCACCCGATTGGACGACTTCCACGTCCTGGACGACGATCAACGCGCCCGGCGCCATCTCGCGCAGGCGAGCGATAATTCGTTCGATGCGCTCGGGCCGATCGACCACCATGATCACGATTGGCAGGTCCATCGAAAGGCGGAGGATTGACGAGGTATGGATCAGCGAGGAGGCGCCGAAGCCCGCTACCCCGCGCGTCGCGGTCGCGCCGCTGCAGCCCTCGCGCCGGAGCATCTCGATAATCGCCATGTACAGCGTCTGATGGTGATACTGGTCAGTCTCGCCAAAAAATATGGTGAGTTGCTTACCTCTGCCGGTGAACATGGTTCCTCCCGAGCTGACCCCAGCGCCGCCGCACGCCCGCCAAGCGGTGCGGTGAGATTCGATCCGATGAAAAATGCCGGCAAATGAAAAAGGACCCGTTCCTTTTCGGGCCGGGTCCCTTCGAGGGAAAGCCCCTACCCGTGTCCGTCACCAAGTAGGGGTCATCAGCTCACTTAAGCGGAGCGGTTCGCGGTGAACCCCATCACCGTCTGCTCCATATATCTGACAATCGCGCGCGTCGGCAGTCAAGCCACGGCTCAAATCTCGTAAGTAAACTTGAACAAGAACTCGTTGGTCCGCTGCGCGCGGCTCAAGATTCCGCCCAGGTTGCCGTACACGCCGCTCTTGCCCAGGAACCAGGTGGCATTGCAACTGAGCGTGATGTTGCTCGAGTAGCGGTAATTGTTGCCGGAGGTCACCAGTCCGGTATTGTCGTCGGGGTCCCATCCCCAGACGTTGAGCGAGGTCAACCGGCCGTCCATCAGCCAGTTGTTGGCCGCGAGGAAAAAGAAGTTATTTAGCGCTCGCTGCCCGGTCGGTGTATCCGGATCGTAAGCGGCCACATATTGCGCGACCAGGAAGGTGTGCTGCTTCGAGATCCATGGGATATAGGTAGGCCGGTCCGCCGCGATGATAATTTTGCTGGCCTCGCCCCATTTCGGCTGGCCTGCAAAGAGCCCGCCGGAGACCGCGCTGGTACTCTGGAGTCCGCCGACTCCGCCGACCACGCCGCCGCCCGCGACCTTGGGCGCGTAGAAGGTGTCGTAGCGGAAGACCATATCGGTCAAGTCCTTGTCGTAGTAGGTACCGGTCAGGCCGAAATAATTCTGGCGCACGTACTCATTGCGGAGCAGCAATCTGATGGTGCCGAGGTTGTTCTTAACCTGCGGCGCCCCGAAGTCGTAAACTGATTTACCGAAGCCCTGGATCCCGAACGGCTGCGGACTGACCGCCAGAAATATGCCGGGAGCAAATTTGGTGAACGGCGCCGGCTCGGTGCAGGTCACGCAGGTGCTGAGCTTGTTGGAACGGGCCTCGTACAGCCAGATCGCGCTGGCCTGCAAGCCGTTGCCGATCGGGATCAGGGTCGAATAGCGCCCGCCGAACTCGCTGTCGCCAATCTTGCCGCCCATCTGGTTCTGCGAATACAGGACGTTCAAATCCGCGAAGAACGGAATGGGCCCCTTGCCGAGAAACCGCTGCAGCGTCTGCAGCGCCGGAACGTTCGGCAAGCGGTACATTGGGGTTTCGCCCTGGTCCAGCAGGGTCTGTTCCTTAAAGGGCTGGCCGTCCTGGTTGTACAGCGTGAGATCGCTGATCGGGACCGGCGGAATCGCAGGGATTGCGGGCGTCGGTGATATTGGCCTTGTAGCCGCCCTGGAAGTCACCGGGAATCCAGAAAAATTCGAACAGGTTGTTCGCGGTCTGCAGGTAGTCGGGCAGGATGTAGTCGAACTTGACCATCCGCAGGTTCACGCGGGAGCTGTCGTCGATATTGCTGTAGCGGTAATCTGGAGGATCGGTGACCTCGGTGCCGGAGAATGCGTCGGCTTCGCTCCAGATCACCTGTTGCTTGCCCACCTTCATCGAAAAGTTGTCGGTGAAGTTGAGCTGGCCGTAGTATTCGTCCAACTCGTTTTTGGTGAACTTGATCGACGATGTCCTCCGAGGTGAAGTTGCTCCAGTCGCG